>NZ_ASXP01000001.1:0-67500 GCF_000445445.1 Sporomusa ovata DSM 2662
AATACCCATCATACATCGCGTCTTTCTCCGCCTTTCCAAGTCCACGCTGCGGAGCTTTTTTGTGTTTTCCAATATCTCCCCGGTCTCTTTGTCAACGATGGCTTCTTTTGTATATTCGTCGACACCTTTTGGAATACTGTAGGCATTGTTTTTGACCGAACGCGCTGCCTTTTCCAGTTTTTCTTCCCGTTTGCGCTTCGCCATGTCGGCTTCTGCTTTGCTCCAATATAAAAGTACTTTTCTTACCCGGATTTCTTTTTTTCCATCCTGGTCCTTTCCCTCGTATTCTTCTTCGAACAACTTGAATCTGTACGTATCCTTTTCGTTTGATGTCCATCCGCTTGAGTCAAATAGCTTTTCATTGTAACGCTGGCCTTTTTTTCCTTTTAGTATCTGTGAGAATACAAAACCGTCCCCGTTGTACACGATAGCGTCGATATTCTTTGACGAGTTGAGCCCCTTGTCGGCCACCACGATCAGTCTTCCTAATCCGTACGAATCCTTGATATCCTTCATAGTCGGCTGAAGCGTAAGAGAATCGCTTGTGTTGCCGGGGAATACCGACATACTGACCGGTAACCCGTTGGAATCCATAAACAGCCCCATTGCGGCAATAGGGTCGGTGCGGTGTTCTTTCGATACGCCTCTTTTCCGAAGGTCATCCTCGCCATTGGGAAAATCGATCTCGAAGAAATAATTGGTCACGTCATAGAATGCATAGGAAAGGTCGCGGCCGATCGTCTTTTTGACACGTTCGTTCAAATGCCGCTGCAACTCCACCTCAAAATCCGCGAAGAGGTCAAGCGATCTGTAGATATCTGGCAGTGTGAAATTCGTGTGCATCCCGTAGAAGTTGTCCTTCCTTTGACAGGAGGCCCGCTTCGAGTCCGGCCAGAGAATTCTTGCCAACACTAGAAACTTGAAAATATCGCTGGGTGAATATTCTCCTCGAAATCGGTGTAATTTTTCATAGTCCTTGATAAACGAATTAATTTCGAGCAGATTATAGACGGCCTCCAGGAACTTGTATCCGTAGTTCTGCCGTCGGTTTTCCCCACCATACATCAGCGCATTGGCTGCAACTTCGATTCGTAAGGGAACATTATCTTTAAAGTTAGCGTCGAACTCCTCCACCATAGCCATGAAAGCCTCGGGATCTGGCTGATCTTCGAAATAACCAAAACTTCTAATAGTACGCTGCTTGGTGGGCATCCCCGGTCCAGGGCGATACCCTTCGACAACACGGATGTGCGTCTTAATAACGCCACCACGCTTTACACGGTCTTTTCTTATCATGGAACATCACCTCCTTTATATTGTAGCATATCTGTAGTATAACACAATATAAAAAGCGCAAAAAAATGCGGAAATCCGCATTTTATAAGCATATTATTCCACTCTGTCTGCTTCGTATATTCTGCTAACTGTAAAAGTCGGGTCTGCATCTGGCAGCAATTTGCTGTGAAACTGCCGGTACTCCTCATCGACCAGCGCCAAAAGACGCGCTCTTATCGTCTGTTCCATAGTAACCCCCTCAGATGGTGATTATTTATTTTAGCATAAGTTGAGCAAGGGGGAAATGTATACAATCTTCCGGTACTGCCTCCGCCACCTGAAAAAACTGGAATTTTAAGGATCATTGTGTTATAATAAAGCTTGTTCGGGGCATTAGCTCAGTGGGAGAGCGCTTGATTCACATTCAAGAGGTCGCCGGTTCGAAACCAGCATGCCCCACCAAAAGAATGCAGATAACTCACGGCTTTGCGGCTTTGAGTTATTTTTATTTTTATTTATGTAAATATGTCCCTTATGTTGTCCCTTAAGACGTTTTTCTGTGGATGAAAACATAGTTTTGTTCACAAGGAAGGTACTGGGGGATAGGTGTACTGTCCCAGAAGTTATTCTCTACAGAAGACAATAAACCAATGTCCAAAATAGGGGATGGAAGCTTTTATGTTTACATTATAGTCGCAAAGTAATCTGCATATCATATTTTTAAAAAAAGTCAATCGTTATATTGCGTTTTTTTGTGGTTGTAATATATCCTGAGTTTTGCAGCAAAACAAGTAAAAAAGCTCTACTAGTCCAGAGTTGACATAGGGGGACGTTCCTTTTTTGGCAATATTAGAGTGACAAAAAAGGAACGTCCCTGAGTGTCCTGCTGAGTGTCCCCCCTTCAGCAAAAGCCAGAACAGCACAATATCAAATTTAATCCTTATATGAAGAGGTACACCCGCTTATGAAAAAAGTGGGTGTACCTCTTCAGTCTTATTGACAATTCCTATTGTTTAGAATACAATGAGTACAAAGTCATTGAGTTATTAGTCAATGAAAGGCGATGTTCTAATGGTTGATACAAAAAGACAAAAGCAGAAGCAATTAACCAGAAAACATGTAATAGAAATAGCAATTAAGCAGTTTAGTGAAACTGGCATAACAATGACTCGAACTACTGATATTGCCAAAGCTGCAAATGTGGCCCACGGAACAATATTTGTACATTTTCCCAAACAAGAAGATTTATTAATAGCTGTAATTGAGGAATTTGGCGATAGAATTGTTAAACGACTTCAGGAATTGATCGATTCAAATCGTAGTCTTTTTGAAGTATTAGAAGCTCATATAGCTGGCTTAGCTGAATTCGAATCCTTTTATACAAGGTTGATTATCGAAAGACGCCTACTGCCTGCTACTGCTCGCGATACATACATTATGATTCAATCGGCCATTTCAATTCACATTGCTGAAACTGCTGAAAAAGAGATAAAACAGGGTGTTATTCGTGAATTTCCAATCCATTTACTCTTTAATACTTGGTTAGGTTTAATTCATTATTATTTAACGAATGGCGACTTATATTGTTGCAGTGATTCTATATTAAAAAAACACGGTCATGAATTACTGCGGCATTTTATTAAATTAATATCTATTGAACAAAAATATAAGGAGGCCGAAAAATGAAACAATGTATTGCTTGTGGAATGCCAATGAAAAATCTGGGAGATTTTGCTATGGGGGATTCTAAAAAGGATTATTGCCGTTATTGTTGTCGTCCAGATGGATCAATGCAATCCTATGAGGAAAAATTATTATCCTTAACCAACTTTATTATTAAAACTCAAGGGTTGGAAGAAAATGTGGCAGCAACTGCTGCAAAATCAATGATGGCTAAACTACCTGCTTGGAAAGCAGAAGCTTCTATCTAGTAACACGGGGACCCACCCCTGCCTCCCTCCCGACAACAGGAGGGGGAAGTCGGTGCCTGTTTCTGCGTAGCTAATCAGACGGCTTACGATGAGCAGCCATCAAAACTATGTGGCCGCACATCATAAGCCTGCTTTGTCTGCAAGGGTCTGCCTGTCAGGAGAGTGCACCGGCCACGGCAGCCAAAGCCATGCCGCAGTACCTCATGATTGCATTTGCAACATTCGTTGGTTTGATCAAAAAAAGAAATAACCGCCTCCTGGCCAAGGTTCGCGGTTATTTCTTAATAACTTTTACTTTAAGGCTAACCGTTCGGTTACAACCTGTGGGACTGGCGTGTTAGAGCACGTCAGTCCTTTTCTTATATAATACCCAGTGCACGAAAAATATGCAACTAAAAAGGATCACATATGCAGGGCAACTATCTGAAGAGCTTGATCGGCTGGATAAAGAGGGAAAAGATACAACGGACACTATCCAGCGCTTTGGGGAGGTAATGGAAGAGTTTTTGTATTCAGGCAGCAGGGAGGCAAAGACCTGCTAGTTAAGGTCAAACTTTAAGAAACAAACTCCCTGTCCGTGCGTTTCCCCGCGTTTCTCTGTTGGAATAGCCAAAATAGGAACTTCCATTTTGGCTATTCCAACGAGTAGAATAATTACAAAGCTTTCGCCGCTCGACTTGCCCCAATATGAACAGGTTTTGGCAAAAAGAAAGAACACAACGCTGCCAGTAGTGCAACAGCTGTGAGAAGTTCCATTGTTGCCGGCAAGCCGTGATTATCTGCAAACCGACCAATTAATGGAACAAACATACCACCCACACTGAAGGTAAGTCCCAGTGTTACTCCGGAAGCAAAACCTATACTGCGTGCTAAGTAACTCTGCCCTAAAACAACGACCGAACTGAACGGTGAAAACATAGCAAATCCAATCGGTATCATTAACGCATAACTAATGAACGCATTTGTTGTCTGTGATAATATACCTACCATTGGTACTAAAAGTACACAACTTATCTGCACCACTTTCAAATAGCCGATTTTGTCTGCCAATAGTCCGCCAATGAGTGTAGTCACTACACCAAACATAAATAGTAATGTCAACGCTGAACCGGCTGCCGTAGTAGAAAGCCCCGTGACATTTACCAAATACAGCGGAATAAAGCTTCGTAGCCCGCACATGACAATCGAACTAAAAACAATCAGCAGTGTCAATCGTGCAAAGGAGGGCCAATCATTTTGAAGAATGCTGTTTGGTTCTGAGACCTTTCCAGCTGCCGATACCTCGGAATTTGAAGCCTGCGCGATATCTGCTTTCATTTTCGGAGCAATCGCCAATAAAATCATGGCCATGATCAAGGCCAACAAACAAAATACCGCCGTCCCTTTCATACCAAATGCTGTAATGGCAGCGACGGCAATAATCGGCCCGGCAGCAAAACCACCGTTTCCGCCTACAGAAAAAATACTCAGGGCCGTACCTCTTCTTGTTCCGGAAAGTTTATGGATCATACGCGCCGCTTCTGGATGAAAAATAGCACTGCCAATGCCGCTCACTGTTACTACAGCAAAAATAGCCCAATAATTTTCAAAAAGTCCTGCCAACCCCATTGCTGCACCAGCTAAAAAAATTCCCAGCGGCATAAGCCATGTTTTTGACGTACGATCTGCCAGCCAGCCGAAAGTGGGCTGTACAACAGAAGATAAAAAGCAGGATGCAAACATCAAACCTGCTACAGCTTGATAATCCATACCATACTGTAAAATAAAAAACGGCAAAATAGCCGGCAATGCCCCCATGCCAATATCGCAGAAAAAATGACCTACTGCTACTACATACACATATTTTTGATTCAATTCCATATCCTCCCTTATGTATCCTATTTATATTTCTTCATTTAGCTTTTTATCATACTCCTGGTTTATATCGTTCAGAAAGCGCAAAATAATAGATTGTTCATATTCATTGTAGGATGACAAAAGAGCTAATTTTTTTTGCCTTGCTTGATTATGACACTTTTTATGTTCGATATACACTTGTTGTCCTTGCTCTGTCAGGCAGAAATAAATCTCTTTATTATTTTCTGGCTTTTGATAGCTGTCAATTAATTTTTTGTTCAGCAATTTTTTACTGATTTTACTTATGGCTCCCCGTGTCATACCCATCTCAGCAGCTACTTTCGTGACATTGGCATATTCCATCGAGCCGATCTTATCAATGCAATGTGCTTCCGCTAAATTAATTCCTGAAAAAATTTCTTCTCGATGATGCTCAAAAATAGTGGAACGTTCTTGTATTCGGGTAAGAGATCTGATAATTTGTAGGGCATTGTCCACATGCATTCCTCCTTTGTTTCCATGGAAACAATATTACTATAACATATTTTTATTTCTGCGTAAACAAAAATATGTTATAAACACTTAAATTTTCCTCCTCAAATTTAAAAAAACAGATACCAGCAAACACAATACGGCAAATATACCTAAGACCCAGAAGGCATCATCAAAGGGAAATATAGTCATTTGTTTCTTTACTAGTGCGTTAATTAGTACTAATGACTGTTGACGGGCTAAAGTTGCAGTATTGCCTTGCTGCATAAACAGGTGCTGTCCGTAGGCCATGAGATCAACGGCTGATTTTGAGGTGATATTGATGTGGGAAGCAGATAAATGCAAGTATTAATTTTGTAGGGTATTTAGATTAGTGTGTTGAAAAAAATGGAACTTTCATTCATACTATAAATAATATCATACCAGCCAGTTATCATAAAACCCGGTAGAGTAAAAGAACAGAGCAGTGCTCAAACTAGTGGTAGCCAGCAGGGAAAAGGGAAATGATTTTGGTAACAAACAATAGGAGTGATGAAATAAAACGGTAAAAACTATAAGAATATAGGGCCGAAAATTTTGTGACAAAGGAGGAGTATAGGATGTTCCCAAAATGTTCTTTTAGTGAAGCCTTGGCTGATCCTGAACAGCTGTCGATAACCTGGGAATTGGTTCCGGGACGGGGTATGCGGGAAAAGGCGCAGGAGCATTTGCTGAAAATGGCTGAATTGGCGGCTAAGGACCCCAAAATCAATGCCATTACGATTACAGATAATCCTGGTGGAAAAGCAGCTATTTTGCCTTATTCCATGGCGGTGGAAGCCAAACGACTGGGTATCGAGCCGCTTGTTCATTTTACTAGTAAAGATAAAAACAGAAATGCGCTGGAGAGCGAACTATATGCGTTAGGCAGGGCCGACATTCACAACTTACTGGTTATGACTGGGGACTATCCCACAGCAGGATATGCCGGTCATGCCAAGCCGGTTTTCGATTTTGATGCCGTGCATGCTCTCCGTATGATAACGAAAATGAATGAAGGTACCTACACTAACCTTCCTGCTACTCATTTTTTTGCTGGGGCTGTTGTTTCACCGTTCAAAGCTACTGAAGCAGAAACTATGGCTCAATATTACAAGCTGCATAAAAAAATAGCGAATGGTGCCAGGTTTATTATTACCCAACTGGGTTATGATGCCAGAAAGTTTGATGAGTTGCGCAAGTATGCCGATAGTAATCAATTCAACGTGCCACTTATTGGGAATATCTATGTGCTGTCTGTACCTGTGGCTAAACTGATGAATAAAAATCTGATTCCTGGCTGTGTGGTAACAGATAAATTGATAAAAAAACTGGAAGCAGAGCAGGCAGATACGGCAAATAAAAAAGAACAGCAATTGTTCAGGGCAGCCAAATTGTATGCAGTGCTTAAGGGATTACGGTATGATGGCGTAAATATTGGTGGTCATGGTCTTAGCTATGACGATGTGCAATATATTATAGAAAAAGGTGAGGAACAGAGTGGTAACTGGCAGGATATTGCAGTAACCGACTTTGACTATCCGCAGGCAGACGGTTTTTATTTTTTTGAAAAAGATGTAACAACAGGACTCAATACTTGCCAACCCTTTGACCGTAGGCAGACCGGTTCGGCCCATTCCTCATTAAAACAGTCGGTGATGGACTTGGTCCATGGGGTAGCATTTGACCATAAAGCACCGCTTTACCCGCTAAACAAAGCAGTTGCGAAATTTATTGATAACTCCTGTCTGAAAAAGCCATTTACTATTGCTGAATACACCACCAAGACAATAACAAATGAATGTCGGTTCTGTGGTGATTGTGCCATGCATGAGCTTGGTTTTATTTGTCCAATGTCGCAGTGTCCCAAGCAACAGCGCAATGGTGCATGCGGCGGCAGCCGCGATGGGTGGTGTGAGGTTTATCCTGAGCAACAGAAGTGTATTTATGTAAAAATGTATGAAGGCTTTAAAGGACGCGGTAAAGAAGAACGTATGAAAGCCAAGTATATGCCACCCTGTAATTGGGAACTGCACCGTACTTCCTCGTGGTTAAACTATTTTAATGATAGAGACTACAATAATAATAAAGATTAGATACTGTCTAAGAGTAATAAGCCGTCCATATTGTTTATGGACGGCTTATTACTCTTAGACTATCTTAATTAGGAATTCTTAGACTCAAAGGTATGACAGTTGGTTTGCTCACTTTGCCGGGCATTTGAGCCGCCGCCATCAACGTTAACTTCAATGGCCGAAGCATCACACTGTTCACCAGATTTCCAGTACTTACAGCTCGATACCTTGCATTTTACACCAGGTAAAGACATCGTTTTTCACCTCGCTTTCTATTGTACTACAGCATTTAGTATGGCTAGTTGATTCTAAAACATACCCATAATTTGTTGGTTTTTAATACTTTGGTGTAGTTGGTGAAGGGTAAGCCTAGAATGTTTTTTTAAACTTGATTCAGGTCAAACCAAAATATAACACCATCTAACACGTTCTTCACCCCATACCCATTCCCATGCTGTTCCTGAATAGTGCGTACAATCGATAGGCCTAGTCCGTACCTGCCATATTCCAGGGTGCGGGCTTCATCAATTTTATAGAAGCTTGTCCATATTTTGTCCAGGCTGGCCTCAGGTATTGGCTGCCCGGAGTTATAGATACAGACTCTGATTCTATTCTCAGTATTTTCAAGCCTGAGCTTAATTCGTTTTTCCCCTTGGACATGGGTTAAGGCATTGGTGAAGAGGTTAAGCAACACCTGTTCAATACGCCGGGGGTCGCCGTTGACTTTAGGACTGGTTAGTGCATTTATTTCCAGGGAAATACTTTTTTCTTCGAGAACAGACATATATTTTTTCGCAATATCCTGCAATAATGGCAATAGGTCACAAGTCCAACAACTGTTCGTCAAGAAATACCTGACGGGCCGCTATGTCAATAACCAGACCGCCATATAAGGCGGTTTTGTCTTTTTCTTGCTCCATGCGCCGGAATAAGGCATTTACCCGCGCTGTCAGAACCTTAGGGCTAAAGGGCTTGGTAACATACTCGTCGGCCCCCCATTTCAAAAGCATAAAGCTGATCGGCTTCTTCGCTTTTGGCGGTAAGCATAATAACCGGGATTGTGCCGCTTTTGCAAATCTCCTGGCAGACTGTCCAGCCATTGCGTTCTGGCATCATGACATCCCTTTTATTTTAATATGAATTAATTAGAATGAAAATCCACTAGTACTATAACAATTTAGTAACATTGATATGATATTATTGCAAATAAGTATGTTACTAATAAAAAAATAGTATGAAAATAGTCGATGCAGGATAAGGGGGACTTGAATTGAGTTTGGTAGGACAATACGTAAGACAGGCAGGTATTTTGGGGCTATGTTTGCTGGCTCAGACCACGCTGGGTTTTGCCGCACCTCTCACCGTGGAACAAGCAGTAACTATGGCACTGGAAAACCACCTGGATATAAAAAAAGCCATAAATAGTGAAAAACAAGCAGAATATGCATTACAAAGTACGCAAGGCAGCAAGGGATTATCGATTGATGCTTCTAATACTTTTTATCTTAAACGGATTAATTACCCGGGAAACAGTAGTACTAGTGCCATTACGCTGTCGCTGCCTTTATACTCTGGCGGCAAGAATGAAGGCAACATCGCGATTGCTAAAACTGATGTGACAATAGCCGGTCTCAGTCTGCTAAAAACCAGGCAGGATGTGAAATTAAACACCTTGTCTGCCTACTATGATGTGATTGAAGCCCGCAAAACGCAGGTTGTCGATCAGGAAACTGTTGATAATTATGTAGTACATCTTAATGATGTCAAAGCCCATTATAGTGCCGGCAATGTTGCGAAATCAGATGTACTGCGATCAGAAGTAGAACTGACAGATGCACAGCAAACGCTGATAAAGGCCAAAAATTCCTCGGAAGTTGCGGTGAATGCCTTCAAAAATATGATTCGCTGGAAAAGTTCGGAAGCTATTGAGTTTGTTGAAGATTTTCAGTATGTTCCCTTCAAGCAGACAATGGATGAATGTGTGGCTGTGGCCAAAGAGCAGCGTCCGGATATAAAAAAGTATCGGCTCGCTATTGATGAAGCCGAGAAAACTGTGGAGGTTACTAAAGCTGATAAAAAACCAGCGGTGTCGCTTACCGCGGCAACCGGCTGGAGCAGCAGCGTTCTACCTGAGGATGATAATAAGGAAATCTATGTTGGAGTAACCACCAGTTTGAATTTATTTGATAGTCAGGTTACCAAGGCCAAGGTCAAAAAAGCGTTAAGTGCAGTCGATAACGCCCGCTTGGAGTTGACAGCGCAGGAGGATTCGGTGGAGCTTGCTGTAAAAGAATATTATCTGGGAATGAGGGAAGCTGAAAAGCGGATTGAGACCACGAAATTTGCCGTACATAAGGCCGATGAAGATTATTTTATTGCTGAGGCGAAATACCGGGTAGGGGAAGGAGTCATTCTTGATGTGATTGATGCTCAATTGGCATTAACGACTGCAAAGAACAACTATATTACCGCCCAATACGATTATGTGACATATAAGGCAAAATTAGAAAATGCCATGGGAATGGACTAGGAGGCAGCAACATGTGGGAGAAAATCAATAAGAAAATTTTGACGGCAGGTATTGTCGTTTTGCTGGGGATTGCCGGTGGAGTTTGGTATTACAATCATACACAACAAGTAAAGGCATCTGCTAATCAGGAAACGGTGCTGGCAACAAGAGGCAAGATTATTTCTAGTGTATCGGCAACTGGAATCGTAAAGCCTATCGACGCCGTCGATATTTCATCACAGGTTACGGCGTTGATCAAAGAGATTAAAGTAAAAGAAAATGATCATGTAAAAGTTGGTCAGACGCTGGCGATCTTAGATGATAAGTCTCTGGAAACCACAATGAAAAAAGCCGAATACGCAATGAATAATTATGGCGCTAAATATAAGCGGTATCAATATTTGCATTCCATTGGCGCAAAATCCGACGCTGATCTGGAAGATGCCTTGCTTAACTATCAGACAGCTGTAGCCAGTTATAATGAGGCCAAGTCGGATGTGGAAAAAACCGTACTGGTCTCGCCCATGGATGGCGTTGTTTTGGGAGAACCGGTAGCGATAGGAACGCTGGTGACTGCAGGCGTCAATGATCCGACAGTTGTTATGATGATTGGTGATGTTTCACGCAAAAAAGTAAAGGTAAAGGTAGATGAAACAGATATTGGCAAGATCAAAATCGGGCAAGCGGCGACTTTTACTGTGGATGCCTATCAGAATCATACCTTTACAGGCACTGTTGATAAAATAGGGGAAATTTCGACAAGTACCACAAGTACTGCCTCGTCGTCGTCCTCTTCTTCGTCATCATCGTCGTCCTCTTCTTCTACCAGTAGTGTAGTATATTATTACGTAACGCTCACTGCTGAAGATCCTGAAAATTTGCTAAAGACAGAAATGACGGCCAGAGTCAATATCAAAATTGATGAGAAAGACAATGTATTGTTAATTCCGTTATCTGCATTGAAAACCAGTACCAGTGGGCAATATGTAATGGTATTGCGCGATGACGGGAAAAGTGAAAATGTTCCGGTTGAGGTCGGCCTGACAAGCAGTGATAAAGTTGAGATTGTCAGTGGGTTGCAGGATAATGATAAATTAATCATTTCTTATACGAAATCACAAACTCAAAGTTCCTCTAAGCAAAAAGATAATGGTCCGCCACCACACATATAGCGAGAAGGAGTACAACAGTTATGGGGATTATGCTGAAAGAAATTACGAAATGCTATAAAATTGGTGAAGAAACAGTAGCGGCGCTTGCCGGGATTTCACTAACAATAAAAACCGGAGAATTTGTTGCCATTATGGGGCCGTTAGGCTCAGGTAAGTATGCGAAACGTGTTATCACCGTACGTGACGGATTGATTATAAGTGATGAGGTAAAGGAGCCAAGTGCATGTTAAAAGAAAGCATTGCGATTGCCTTGCGAGCTTTGCTGGCTAATAAGCTGCGTTCTATTTTAACCATGCTGGGTATTATTATCGGTGTAGGCGCGGTTATCTCGATGGTATCCATTGGGATGGGTGTTCGGGAAAAGGTGCAAAGTTCAATTGCCAGTCTTGGCAGCAATATGTTAATCGTGAGTCCGGGAGCGGCCTCTTCCCAGGGGGTACGCTCGGCTTCCGGCAGCAGTATAACCTTATCGCTGGAAGACGCGGAGTATATAAAAAAAATGGTGCAAGGTATCGATTATGTAGCGCCTGCTGTTAGCAAGCAATATCAAATTATTGCCGGCAATCAAAACTGGACAACCACTGTTTACGGGATTACGCCCGAATATATGGCCATTAAAAGCTTGACAGTGGGCAGCGGCAGTTTTGTCTCTCAGCAGGATATCAATTCACGGAATCGGGTGGCTGTTCTGGGGGCCACTGTTGCCGAAAATTTATTTGGGGAGATGAATCCGACCGGACAAAATATCCGGATCAACAATACTCCGTATCAGATTATTGGTATCCTGGACAGTAAAGGGCAATCAACTATGGGCCAGGATCAGGATGACATTATACTAGTGCCACTAACAACAGCGCAAGAACGCTTGCTGGGCATTACCTACCTTAACTCGATTAGTATCCAGGTTACGAAGCTGGAAGGAATGGACCAGGCGCAGGAGCAAATCACCAGTTTGTTGCGGCAGCGGCACAAGATCAGCGGTACTAAGGAAGATGATTTTACTGTGCGCAATCTAACCAGTATCATGACGATGATGACGGAAACGACAGGAACCATTACCCTGTTTCTCGGCTGTATTGGGGCCATATCGCTTCTGGTTGGCGGTATCGGTATTATGAACATCATGATGGTGTCGGTGACGGAACGAACAAGGGAAATCGGCATAAGAAAAGCCTTAGGCGCCACATATCGCGATATTATGCTGCAGTTTTTGATCGAATCGGTGGTTATTGGTGTGCTTGGCGGCATTTTCGGCATTGCCCTGGGAGTTTCGGCGGCATTTGCTATCTTGACTTTTGGTAGTTTGCAAACAGTACTATCAGCGCTATCGATTCTGGTGCCCTTTGGAGTATCGGTTGCAGTTGGTTTGTTTTTTGGCATTTATCCAGCCAGAAAAGCAGCATTGCTGGACCCTATCGAAGCATTGAGGTATGAATAATGTAGAAGTTAAGTAAAAAAGATAAAATCCCAACAGTCGAAGACTGTTGGGATTTTATCTTTTTTAGCATAAATTGACCAACTAAATAATTTCTTAATATTTGTTCGAATAAATAGTAAATATGTGAGCGCGAAACAATAAATGGAAAACTCTAGAAATCATTACTTAACTACTGGAAAACTTGGCTAATAACAAGGAGGAGTAAAACAATGAGTACATCAGCGGTCAGTTCCACTACGTCAACATCCTCAGCCACATCGAGTACCGCTTCTACGACTAGTTTGGATTTTGACGAATTTGTCCAAATACTGGCAACGGAACTAAAATACCAGGATCCCGACGATCCGGTCAGCGGCACCGAATATGTGTCTCAGCTGGCCCAAATTAGTTCCTTATCGGCGTTGTCAGAAATAAGTACTTCTGTAACTAATGCATCAGCGTTTAGTCTGATTGGACAAGAGGTAACGTATTCTGCTACCGATACATCAGGCAGTACTGTTACAGGCTCAGGGACTGTGCTGTCAGTAACGGTTTCCGGCAGCAACACGTATGTCAATGTTGATGGAACAACAGTAGACTATTCTTCCATTACTAAAGTAGGAAGTGATTCTACGACTACTTCTTCAACCTAATTTACACTGGATCTATAATATATATTCTTTCATAACCGGACCCGGTTAGGGAGGTTATTTTCTATTTCTGAATGACAGAGGAAATAGTAATTATTTTAGGAGGTTTTTCTCTATGGCTATCATGGTCGCCTTAACTACGGCGGTGTCAGGACTCAAGAGCGAGCAGACAGCACTTGATGTCATCGCTAATAATATTGCCAACGTTAATACTACCGGTTACAAATCACAGTCAGTTAACTTTAGTGATATTCTGAGTCAGACCATCAGTGCGGCAACTGCCGCCACCGGTACTACCGGCAGCACCAACGCTACACAAGTTGGTCTGGGGGTCAGCGTGGCCAGTACAAATACCGATATGACGGTGGGCAGCACTTCGACCAGCAGCAATTGGACCGATGTAGCGCTTACCGGTTCAGGCTACTTTGTTGTCCAGACCAGCTCGGGTGAATATGCCTATACCCGAAACGGCAGTATGAGCGTCGACTCGGAAGGCAACCTGACTATTGATGGTTATATCGTTTGCGGCTGGGAGGACTATACGCTGGATGAGGACGGTAATATTAATTACATTACCAGCGGGGCGATTGAACCTATCAACATCTACAGCGATAGTTATGCCGGCAATAAATATACACTGACGCCTGTGGCCTCTACTTCTTCAGAAATTACCGGCTATCTTAGTTCGAAAGCCGATGTGGCGGAGGGGGCCACGGGGCTGACCTCTATTGGTGATACTACAGACTTGGATTTTGATGCCACAACAGAGATTAAAGTGTATGATTCACAGGGCAACGACTATGATGTTACCGTTAACATGAAAAAATGCGCGGTCGAAGGTAATATAACGACCTGGTATTGGGAACTTGATTCTGATGATGTGACGATAAGTCCCTCCAGTGGATACATTGCTTTTGATTCAGCTGGCAATATAGTTGATTCTGCCACAATACTTTCGGCAACGGTAGATGATACTGCCGGTTACACCGCTTCCGGCATTACAGCGAGCGGTGTGACGGATGGGGATTATACTGTTGCGGTAACAGGTACAAGTGCTTCGTATACCATCACGGTGTATGATAGTTCCGGCACTTCACTGGGATCGACAACTTCAACAGATGGCTCAGGATCGGTTAGCTTATCGACAGGGGGGATGTTTAACTTTACCAAACCGACCTCTCTTTCGACTGGTACGACGACTATTTCTGTTGCTTCCGATGCAGTAACCTGCAGTGATGCCAATTACGAATATTCGGACATTAGTGTCGCCAGCGCACCGGAAGGATCATACAGCGTTACTACAACAGGGACAAGCGGTTCCTATACAACTACGCTGACCTATTCGGATGGTACTAATACGTACACTTTTGCTTCCACCAGCAGTAAAACCGATGGTTCGGCTACCTTTGATCTGTCAACAGATTCAACAGGGACTGCCACCGGCTTAACCGGCACCATTACATTGTCCGCTCCGTCAAACCTTGAAGCCGGTACAACGGATTTTACCGTTAATTCAACTACGTACTCTTTTGATACTACCTCTACAGTTACCATCACAACACCATCAGATGCCGGTACAGACGATATTACTCTTGCACTGGATTTTTCCGAGCTTACGACAAAATCTTTATCCAGTAGTTCGCTCTCTGATGATACGGACGGATATACTTCCGGTACGCCGTCATCCTATTCAATTTCGAATGATGGTACTATCTATTGTACTTATTCGAATGGGGAAACCTTATCAGTCGGCCAAATCGCGCTGGCGGTATTTACCAATCCACAGGGACTTACCAAGAGCGGTGACAACCTGTACTCGACAAGTCTGAGTTCCGGTGATTGCACTTATGTGGTAGCCGGAACAGGCGGTTCAGGCACTATGACCGGTAATGCGCTGGAATTGTCGAACGTCGATTTAGCATCAGAGTTTAGCGATATGATGATCAGCCAGCGGGCCTACCAGGCCAACAGTAAGGTTATTTCTACGGCGGACGAGATGGTGCAGTCGCTGATCAACATGGTAGGTTGATAAAACAATCTAACAGATAATGACAGGACGGCTGCCGGTGCACAGACAGCGCAGCCGGTCCTGTGCAGTTAAAGGAGGTACAGTATGTCGACGTTCGGCACCTATAGTACTGCCTATTCGGGCATGTATACCAATCAGGCCGCGTTGCTGGCGACAAGCACCAACCTGGCCAATGTGGACACCACCGGTGCGTCCAAAGTGCAGGTAACCAGTGCTGATTCCTCGACCACCCGGTCGGACGGAAGCACAGCGGTAAGTGGCGTTACCGTAGCAAGTATTACGCGTTCGCGGGATATCTATCTTGACAGCACCTACCGGACGGAGAATGCCGATGCCACATATCTGTCGGTAAAAAGCGGCAACCTGGAATACATTGATACGCTGCTAAGCGAGTATGACACGGTTACCACCGATGATGACGGCAATACCGTTACTACCTCCGGGGTAGAGGAAGTCATTAGTGATTTTTTCTCGGCCTGGGAAACTTTGAGCACAACGCAGAGTTCCAATGAAGACGGTCACCGCGTGGCCGTGGTTACCGCCGCGCGAGATTTAATTACCAGATTGACCGCGATTGACGAGGAACTGCAGCAAGTGCAGGCTGATGCCGTGACGGCGGTTGAAGACGGTGTGGACAGTCTGAATGATTTGGCCGCGCAGGTGGCAGAGTTGAATAAGCAGATTGTGCAGGCCGAGGCCGGCGGCGGTGAGGCCAGCTATCTGCGGGATCAGCGGGATGCCCTGCTGGATGAGATGTCGTCACTGGTTAATATCACAGTCAGTGAACAAAGCAATGGCTCCGTGACCGTCACACTGGGAGGCGGGACACTGGTCAAGGGCGATAAAGCCAATACCCTTGCGGTAGAAGGCACAGGGGCGACAGACGATCCGCTGCAAGTAATATGGGCTGCTTCCGGCGATGAAGCGGATATTACCAGCGGCAGTATTGCGGCTTATATGGAGGATGCTGATCAGACCGGCTATGAAACCATTGACGCCAGCGACCTGCCCTATGACTTTAACACCTATGCAACCAGTTCCATCACTATGTTGCGGCAGACCTTGAATGTCTTAATCACCACACTGGCCCTCAGTATTAACTCTTTGACCACCTCAGGCGTCGATGCCGACGGCAATACCGGTTTGGCTTTTTTTACAACCATTGACGACAGTGAACCTTTAAGCATTACCAATATTCAGGTTAATCCGGAACTGGTGAGCGATTCGGATAAAGTCGTTACATCGACCAGCAGCGATAATGATGATTACAGTATTGCGAGTGCCATTTGTGACCTGTTGAGCGATACGTCCCTCTACGAGAATGCGGGTTCGTCGCTCAGTATTATAAATTTTTATGGGGCAATAACCACTTGGCTGGGAACGGCCGGCGACACGGCTTCCAGCAATTACGCAACCCAGGCCGCGCTGGTTACGCAACTGGACTATCAGCGGCAGGCTGTTTTCGTCATCTCGATTGATGAGGAGATGTCAAGCATGATCAAGTATCAAACTGCCTATGCCGCCAGCGCCCGGGTAATGAACACAATTGACAGCATGATAGAGAGCTTACTGGCAGTATTTTAATTAGGATAAGGGGGGAGTGAAATGGCTTCAACTTTTGCGGGACTTAGTATTACCCGCCGGGGGCTGAATGCCGCGCAAGTCGGCATGACGGTAACAACCAATAATATGAGTAATATTGATACAGACGGCTATTCCCGGCAGGTGGTGAGCCAGACGTCCGTTGGTCCGGCAGCCGTATATAGCAGCAGTTTGGTCGGGAACGGGGTCGAGGTTACTTCGGTTGACAGGGTGAACAGCTTCCGTCTGAATCAAAAGTACTGGCAGACCAACAGCGCCGCCAGCAAATTGGAAGCACAGTCCACTTACCTGGAACAAATCGAGGAAGTCTTCGGCAGTACGGATTCCAGTAAAATTTCTACAGTGCTGGACGATTTTGAGGCTCAGTTGGAAACGTTGGCGGACGACCCGACGGATGAGTCCGTTCGGGCTACCGTATTGTCCTATGCGGAAACCTTTTGCGAGACGCTCAATTATGCGGCGGAAAGCCTGTCGTCTCTGCGTGAGGATCTTAATAACGAAGTATATACCGCCGTCCAGAATATTAATTCTTATACCTCTCAAATTGCGGCGTTGAACAGTCAAATCACTACCGCTTCGGCCTCTGGCGCGTCGACCAATGAACTGGAAGATCAACGCGACTTGCTTGTTGACAAGCTATCCAGCCTGGTCGGTATTGACGTTACGGCAGCCGATGATGGTTCCTATACGATCACGGTTGACGGCGTTACCCTGGTAAAAGGAGATAAGGCCAACCAACTGGAGTGCTATACCGTTACCGACACCGACAGCGACGCGTACGGTATGTACGGTATCCGCTGGGCCACAAGCGGCAAGGAATTTGACAGTGGCGATTCCGGTGCGCTTGGCGGATACCTGCAGCTAAGGGACGGTAATACGGCGGACAATAAGGGAATTGTCTACTACATGAATCAACTGGATGAATTTGCCCGGACTTTTGCTCAAGCCTTCAATGAAGGGGTTACTTCCGGTTCTACTACCTACAGCGGCCATGCCGACGGATATGGCATTGACAGTGCCGAGACAACCAGTACCCGTTTCTTTACTTACAACGGCCTGTCCTCGGATGACTTCGTGAACAGTGGTTCAGATTTGGAGGATGCTTACAGCAATCTTACGGCTGCTAATATTTCGGTATCTAAGGATATTCAGGAAGATACCGACAAGATTGCCGCTTCTTCCACCGCCGGCGAGGAAAGCAACAGCGATGTGCTTGACAATATTATCGATATTTGCTCTACAGTAGCTATTTCCGGCAATTCTACGACTACCGAATTGTACAATGTAATTGTCGCCACTGTGGCCGGTGACAGTGCTTCCGCCCAAACGGCCTATGCCAGCAGGAGTGCGACGGCCACCTATATAAACGACAGCCGTACTTCGGTGTCCGGGGTATCCAGCGATGAAGAAACTGTTAACCTGAGTATTTACCAGCAGGCGTATGCCGCATCGGCGTCCATGGTGAGCGCCTGGAGCGAACTATATGATGTTACCATCAACATGGTAGACGATTAGAAGGGGGGATTTTTTTGCATCGTGTAACCAACGGCATGATAGCCGAGAATACCTTGCGGAATATCAGCGCGGCCGCCGCCAGACTGGCTAAGGCGAATGAAGCGGTGGCCTCCAATATGAAGATCCAACTGGCTTCGGATGATACGACAGTGGCCACGCGGGCGGTAACCTACCGCAGCTATGTCGCCCAGGTCGAGCAATACCAGGATAATGCCGATCTCGCCTCTGCCTGGCAGAAGTCTACCGATAGCGCCTTATCATCATTAAGTGAGGATATCACTTCTTTGAAAGAACTGGCAACAGCAGCCGCAAGTGACACAGTTACAGATGAAGACCGGGAAAACTACGCAACAGACGTTCAATCCTACTTGCAGGATATTATTACCATTATGAATACGGATGAAACCGGCAGCTATATTTTTGGCGGCTACAGCACCGGCGAGGAACCGTATGAACTCGTAACCACCGATATTGGTGATACTGTGACGTTCAAAGGGGACTATTTGAGTCTGGGCGGCGTGATATCCTCCGATATGTCGGATGAGGACATTGTAGCTTTCTTTACCGCCAGCACTGGTGAGATCTACAACTCCTTATCTGAGGCGGCCAATGATGCTTATACGGCTTACACCACGGCGCAGACGGCGGCCGATGCCGATTCCACGGACGTTATTTTGGCAGCTAAAGCCGCTTCGGCGCTTACTACCTACAATACGATATCGGCAGCAGTTACCACCTACGGCGGTACTGCTAATCTAACCGACGCAGCCACTTCAGCCGAAAGTGACTACGTGACCATCAAGGCCGCCATTGCCACCTATGGTGGTACAACTACCTTAAGTGACGCGGCGGACGATGCACAGGAGATAACCGATACATTAACAGCGGCCATTACTACTTATAGCGATTCCACTACATTGACGTCTGCCGCCAATTCGGCGTATACCGCCTATGAGACGGCGCAGGCGGCTGCTGATGCCGATCCCACAGACACAGGTCTGGCCGATACGGCTAGTGCGGCGCTGGCTACCTATAATATCCTGTCGGCGGCCGTAACCACTTATGGCAGTACTGCAACCCTGTCGGAGGCGGCTGAGGAGGCGACGGTTACTTCCGATGCCCTGGTGTCAGCCGTAACTGCCTATGGCGGCACAACAACCTTAACCGATGTGGCGGCAGCGGCTAAAACCACGTATCAAACGTTAACGTCCGCCGACAATGCTAACGCCCAGAGCATCAACTACAATGTCGGGTTTGGCAGCGAAGTCACTGTCAATATTGAAGGCCAGGACATCACCGGCGAAGGAAACAGTAGCATTTTCAATACCATTCAAAAGCTCTTGCTGGCGCTAAACGGCGATACAACTTATAAAACTGCTACTATGGATTCATCAGGAAATGTTACTGTTACTACCAATTCCCTGGATATCAGCGATTTAATTGACGAATTATCAACCGCACTCAGCAAAGTGACCAAGGCGCAAGGTACGCTGGGGGTCCGGATGAATCAATTGTCCTCCATCTCGGACAGGTTGGATGACGCTTATGAAGCCTATAGCTCACTTATGACCGACAATGAGAATATTGATACGGCGGCAGCGGCTACCGAACTGACCAGCGCCGAGTATACGTATGAGGCGGCGCTGGCCGTTGGTGCCAAGGTGATTTCCAAATCATTGATTGATTATATTGCCTGATGTTGATGAAAGGAGGAGGCATATATGTCTTCAAGCAGCAGCGGCATAACCGCAACAACGGTGAACGGTACAACGCGAATTACCGGTTTGTCTTCCGGACTGGATGTGGATGGAATTGTCGAGCAACTGATAACGGCGGAAAAATCAAAAAAGCTGAATAAACTGCAGCAAAAAGAACAAACTGCGGAATGGACGCAGGAAGCTTACCGCAGTGTTATCGACGATTTGACGGAGTTTCAGAGCACCTATTTCAGCACCACTTCATCCAGCAGTATTATGAAAGCAAGTAACTTCTTAAAATATACAGCCACCAGCAGCAGTAGCGCCATTACGGTGTCAAGCTCCACCTCGGCGACAGCAGGCAGCCATACGGTGTCTGTCAGTCAACTGGCTACCGAGGCCACTTATGCGAGTGACGGCAGTATTTCCAAAGAAGTACAGGGGTCGGCGGAGGCGGATTACACTAGTCTCAGCGGTGAGAGTTTTGTTATTGCACTTGACGGCACAAGTTATACGGTTGACCTGGATGATGTAACTGACCTTGACTCACTGCAGGATGCCATCAATGATGCTGTCGGTTCAACAACCAAGGTCACCGTCAGTGAAAATTCAACCACCGGATATTTGGAAATTACCGCTCAGGATGATTCGGGCGTACAGAAAATAACTATCAGTGCCACCGATGATGACGACGATGGATTAAGTGAACTCTTCGGTAGTGATTCCATCCTGTCCAACAGGTTAAGCACATCCTCAACGCTGGAAACAATTTCCGAACAGTTGAACACGGCGTTGACGTTTGATACTGATGGGGAGTTTCAAATTACGATCAATGGCACCACCAAGAGTTTTGACAAAGAGACCACGTTGGCGACCATGATTTCAGAAATTAATGATGCCGATCTGGGAGCGACACTTTCCTATAACTCACTTACCGGTGAACTGGTATTGACAGCAGACGACACCGGGGCCGGCAATACGCTGACTGTGGCCGACTCGGGCTCAGGCAACTTTGTCAGTTCGTTGCTATCGGTTAAGATAGATGGCACTGATGCCGTATTTACCATTGACGGATTAAAAATGACGCGCAGCACCAACTCGGTTACTGTGGACGGTGTGACTTATACAGCGAATGACATCACTGACGAGAAAGCCACCGTAACGGTAACACAGGACACGGACGGGATTTATGATTTGATCGAAAATTTCGTGGATGCGTATAATGAGCTGATTGCAAGCATTAACAATTTGGTGGATGAGGACGCCGATTCGGACTATCCGCCGCTTACCGATGACCAAAAAGAGGACATGACTGATGATGAAATTACCGCATGGGAAGCCAAAGCCAAAGTGGGTCTTCTGGAAAGCGACTCCATTCTGCGAGGCGTGCTGAGCGATTTGCGGACAGCGCTGATTGATTCCATTTCCGGCACGTCGACTACGCTTGCTAATATTGGCATAACCACTGGTGATTACGGTGACAATGGCACGCTTGAAATTGACGAAGACACACTGACAGCGGCGATAGAAAGTGACCCGGAAGCCATTATGGAGCTGTTTACCCAGAAGGCTACCTCCACAGCCACTACCTCATCGGTTTCCGGCAAGTCGCTGGGGAATAACTCGGTTCTGCGTTCCTTGAACGCGACTGACCTGAGCACCCGTTACAAGGAAGAAGGCATTGCCTACCGCTTTTACGACATTCTGGATGAGGTTATCTCGACAAAACGCGACAGCGCGGGCAATAAGGGAACACTGCTGGAAAAAGCCGGGATAGAAAATGATACCTCTGATACGGACAATACGTTATCCACGTTAATTGACAAATATGAAGATGCGATTGACGACGAGGAAGACCGGTTGGATGAACTGCAAGAGAAGCTTTATACCAAGTACACGACGTTAGAGACGTATATTAATACCATGAATTCCCAGCTTTCGGCCATATCGTCGCTTACCAGCAGCAGTTAAGACTTCATAGAGAATGTTTGAGGAGTGGATCGCATGGGGCAGGAAGTATCGGCGCGCGATTCTTTGCGGCGCAAACTGCAAATTCTTGAACAAATAGCTGTTAAAAACGAGACGTTAAGCCGCTTTGTGCGTGACCGCAAGATGACAGGTCTCCGCCGGGTATTGCGCGAAAGGCAGGCGCTCATTGATGAACTTGCGGCAGTTAATGCCGAGTGGGATAATAATCCGATTTGGAAACATACACCAGGATTGGCACATCTCCTTCAGGAAGCGGCCGGCAAGCAGCAGGAAGTACGGGAACGCTGCCGCCAAGTGCTGCAGCAGGCCATCGCGGAAAAAGCCTGTATTGCCGCGGAACTAAAAAACAACCGGGTTCAACAGCAGATCAGAAGCCAGTACGTTACTCCCTGGTCGGTCATGTTACCAGGATGTCGCTTTAATAAAAAGGGTTAGTAAACGCAACCAAGTATCTTACTTAAAATATGAATAACTCGGAGAACTGGGGGGCTGATTATGAATGCAGCCAATATGGCCAATGCTTATAAACGGCAGCAGATTCTGACGGCTACGCCGGCAGAACTGACGCTCATGCTGTATAACGGAGCTATCCGTTTTGTAACCGAAAGTATGCTGGCTATTGAAAAGAAAGAAATAAAGAAGGCCCATGATGCCAATATGCGGGCGCAGAAAATTGTCCGTGAACTAATGCTGGCAACTGATATGAAACAAGAAATTTCGCAGAAGTGGATATTAATCGACGAATATATATTACACTGCTTAGTTCAGGGCAATATAAAAAAGGATAAGCTTAAACTCGAAGAAGCTAAAAAATTCCTGCTGGATTTTCGCGACGCATGGGTTCAAGCGATGAAACAGGTGTGTATGGACCAGGGGAAGAATAATGCCGCGAGTAAAGCCGTAGAAAGAAAGATTGAAGCATAAGGATAGACACGCCAGATTGACTCAGCATGGATTTTATTGTGAGGTGACGCATTATGCTGGTAGTAGGACGAAAACCGGGCGAATATGTTATGATCGGCAAAGACATTATGGTTAAAGTCATCAAAAGTGATGACGGCCACTTAAGACTGGGAATTGATGCGCCAAAATCTACAAATATTATTCGTGGGGAGATATTTGAAGATCAATTAAATAAGCCTGATTTGAGAACTTTTGATAACAAAATTTAAAAATGCGAACCCGCTAATTACCTGACTTTGTTAGGCAGTTAGCGGGTTTTTTGTTGTTCTAGCGGTTTTAATAAATACTTAACAAGTTATTAAAGAATTATCAAATATTAATTTCCGAAACCTATGGTAGATGAATAGGAAGGAGGAATTTTTGTAAGACTTTCCGTTAGATAATCGCTGATTTTAGCGAAAACTAACGAAAAATGGTGCACGGAGGCTAAATTTAAAAACAGGAAAATCAAGGAGGAATTTATTATGGCAATGGTAATTAGTAATAACTTATCCGCGTTAAACACCACCAATCAATTAAACAAAAACTCTAACCTCATGAATTCAGCGCTGGAAAAACTGTCATCTGGTTATTCCATCAACAGTGCTGCCGATAATGCAGCAGGTCTTGCCATCTCCGAAAAAATGCGCGCTCAGATTGAAGGTTTAAATCAGGCCAGCGACAACTCCCAGGATGCAATCTCCCTGACTCAGACTGCCGATGGCGCACTTGATGAAACTAACGAAATCCTAAAACGTATGCGCGAATTGGCTGTACAGGCATCCTCCGATACGCTGACAGATTCTGATAGGACCTCTATTCAGGATGAAGTTGACACACTCCGTCAGGAAATTGACCGCATCTCTGATGATACCGAATATAACACCATTAAACTCCTCAATGGCAACAGTGGCTCGTCAAGTGCCGTATCTGGTGTAAATTCAAGTGCGATTGTTACTGCTACTGCCGGCAATAATACAACATCAGGGCTTTATAGTGTAGAATATACCTCGGTTGCAACACAGGCAACTACAGGCACTGCTGCAAATGCAACTGCCACAGCCGCTGCTCTTACGCTTACGTCTAGTGCAACTTCTTATGCCGGTGATATTATCATTAACGGAACAACCGTTACTATCAAAAGTGGCGATACTATCGAGGGCGTCCTGGAGAAGATTAATGATGAAACAGCGACTACAGGCGTAACCGCTACTTTTGTTTCCAATAACGGTAATGGATATATCAAATTAACGGATGATACCTACAGTAGTGATTCTTCAATTACTCTTGCTGCTGATAATACCACATTACAGCAACTTTTTGCTGCAGTAGCTAGTACTGACACAACAAGTACTAGTGTTACTAAAACTGGTACAGACGCAACCGGTCTTATTAACGGGGCAGTTGCTTCTGCTGAGGGCAACTCATTAACGGCTTTTGACCTCACTGTTACTGGTGACGATACAACTCTGGCTACTATTAAAGCTGGCGTAGATGCTTATACAAATGGTGTATCCTATAATGCTACTTCTGTTCTTGCTGCGGCTACTACTACTGACGATTTAACTACTGCTTCATCTGCTGTTGACACTAGTCTACAAGCGGCTACAGCTACTATTTGGACTACTGCTAGTACTGACACAGATGTCGCTGCTGCAGTAACTGCTCTTGCCGCCCTAGCTACAACAGATATTCATACCTCTACTTATGAAGATGCCTATAATACTCTCGTTAGTGCTGTGGCTGCTAGTACTGATGCTGATGATGCTGATAAGCTGACTGCTTTAACTTCCGTTAAACAAGCTTCGGATGCTATATACACTATGCAACAAGCTGATCCAACTCCCACTACTACCACTGTGGCCGACTATATAGATGCCCATGGCTATGCTACTGCTGCGATTACTGTAGACAGCAGCTCTAACCTGACTTTCCAGGTCGGCGCAAACTCCAATCAGACTATGACGCTTTCCATCAATGATATGGATGCCAATTCTCTGGGTGTCGCAGGTGCTGATTCCGACTCAGGTATTGATCTAAGTACTGCTGAGGTAGCTACTAATGCAATTTCCACCATTGATGCCGCTATCAGTAAAGTTGCTTCTGAGCGCTCCAATCTTGGTGCTGTTCAGAACAGCTTGGAAAGCAACATCAATAATCTGGATACCGAAAGTGAAAACCTGACTTCTGCTGAATCCAATATCCGTGATACCGATATGGCTTCCGTAATGGCAGAATACACCAAACTGAGTGTTATTACTCAAGCGGCTACTGCTATGCTGTCTAAAGCCAATTCTCAGCCGCAACAAGTATTGACTCTGTTACAAGGTTAATACCATAAAGTAAACATATGATTAAAAGGGGCTGTCGCATTAGCAATAAAATTTATTGCTGGCGGCAGCTCTTTCATTTTCTCAGCGCAGGGCAAGCTCTTGTCTGCACAATTGGAGCAAATAATTGGCCTTATAACTTCCATTGATAAAAAGACTACCAAGCCCAACCAGGTTTGGTAGTCTTTACTATAACTTAATTCGCAGCCAAGGACTCTTTTTCTTTATGTAGATAATAGCCTACGCCCCAAACTGTTTTAAGGTTAGAGAGTTTAAGCTTTTTGCGCAGGTAATGAATATATAGATTGACAGTGGTAAATTCAGCTTCCGAAAAGTAGCCCCATACTTTTTGAATGATTTGCTCCTTGGTTACTACATGACCATAATTACGGATCAATAATTCTAACAATTGGGACTCCTTGAGAGTTAACTGAATTACCTCATTGCCTTTTAGTACTTGGCAACGTAGTGGGTTTAAGATTATATCGTCGGCAGTGAGCACATTTTCTGCTATTGCTCCGCCGCGACGGCGGGTTAAGGCTTTGAGGCGTGCCAATAACTCAACCGAATAAAAAGGCTTAATCAAGTAATCGTCAGCGCCTGCATCTAAGCCCTCAGCCCGGTCCTCAGGAGAATCCTTGGCAGTTAAAAAGATAACCGGGGTATTATGTCCCAGACTGCGAAATTCTTTGAGTAAAGATATTCCATCTTGCTGAGGCAGCATGCGATCCAGCACCACAATGTCATATATGTCGGTACAAGCCATTTCCAGACCTGTTTGGCCATCTAGCGCGGCATCTACTACAAATCCATTCTTTCTTAATAAGTGCGATAATGAGTCAACTAGTTTGCTTTCGTCTTCTACGAGCAGTAGTTTCATTTACGACACCCTTTGTAACCACAGCCTTGTGAAAATTCACCATCCTTGGTATCTATACGTTATTATGACAGATAGGTGTTGGAATTTTATTTAGTATAAATAAATATTTAGATAGAATTAAACATTGAGTTATAAGGAAGTTGGACGGTAAAGATAGTTCCTTCTCCAGGAGTACTGGTCACAGTAATTGAGCCGCCATGACTTTCAATGATCGATTTGGCAATAGATAGTCCGAGTCCTGAACCGCCCTTGTTCCGCGATTTATCCACTTGGTAGAAACGATCAAAAATTTTATCCAAATGTTCAGCTGCAATGCCTTCTCCGGAGTCGGAAACGGTTAGAATAATTTTACTGCCTGCCTGCGACAGGGAAACTGATATTTTGCCACCAGGAGCCGTGTGGCGACTGGCATTATCCAGCAAGATAGCAATGACCTGTTTTAGCTGGGCTTCGTCGCCATGGACTTCCATAGCAGAGCTTGCGTGTACCTCCAGCACTAAAGAATGTTGCTGAGCTATGGCCTCAAACGGAGCTGCAGCCTGTCTGAGAACTGTGTCTAAGAAAACTAGTTGTTTTTTGAGCGGTTGCTGCGTGGAATCGGCTCTGGCTAAAAACAGGAGAGAATTAACAAGGTTTTTCATACAGATACTTTCCTCCTGGATGTTATTGAGCCATTTGCTTTGACTGGCGACCGTTTCGTCCAGGCTGTCCAGGACAATATCCAGATTGGTTTGAATAATGGTCAGTGGTGTGCGCAATTCATGGGACGCATCAGAAAGAAAATCTTGCTGTTGCCGCCAGGCTTTTTTTATGGGAACCATAGCGCGGTTGGCCATGTAGAAGCTGGCACCAAAGGAAAGGATTGCACAGATAAGGCCGACAGCAAGGAGAGTTGTCAGTACTAGTTGCAGCATGTTGGTTTCCTGGGTTAGATCATGGAAAACGATTACAGTGCCAGACTGGTTGTCCAGCGGGGTCTTAAGATAAGTGTAGTTTGTTTCCTCTACTATAAGGGTATCTAGGTTTGCGGTCGCCTGTAAAGCTTGGTTGGTAAGCAATGTCAGGCGGCTTGAATCAAGAGGTTGATTGGAGGACTGAAAGGTAATAGCTCCCTCGGGTGAAGTTTTAACAAAGAAAAAATTAGGTCCGGGCGGAGGCCCTGAAGGTGAAACCGATGGCGGCCTGGGCGGACGGGGATCGCGGCCTGGACCACTAGGCCGCTGCGGCAAATCACTGATTTTCCCTGCTTGAATATCAGCGGTAATTCTTTGCATCCCGGCTTGGGTATGTTTGGTCATATCGATTTTGGCAAAAAAGTAGGTGCCGCAAATAAGCAAAAAGAACAGGGCTAATATGATTGCTACATTAATTAAGGTAAGTTTTAGGCGCAGCTTCTGAAACAATACTATAGAACTCCTTTATTCACAGCCGTGTGAAGACTATCCATCCGTGGAAATATAATTCATTTTCTCAAATAAATATTAAGAAAATGTTGTTTCCTGTTAATAAGTTATCAATAATTTGTCGAAAAAACCCCTAGTATATTGTAAATCAAGTATGGGCATTTTGCCAAGTATTGCATAAATTAATTTCAATATGCCAGGCTGGGTATGCGTTGGATGACTGTGAAAGTGAACTTGATGGCCGGTGCATTGCGGCCCCTATATGGTAATGCCAATC
Organism: Sporomusa ovata DSM 2662; assembly: GCF_000445445.1. GTDB lineage: Bacteria > Bacillota > Negativicutes > Sporomusales > Sporomusaceae > Sporomusa > Sporomusa ovata. The sequence goes on from NZ_ASXP01000001.1 coordinate 28,040, forward strand.
AGGTAATAAATAAAAAAATTAGTATTCCCAAAACATCTTTTGAATTTCTTGTGGATTATTGGTTTTTGTTAGAGCCAGCATCAGCAGAATACGTGCTTTCTGCGGGTTCAGATTATCGCTAGCGACAAAGTTATATTTATCATCATTAGCTTCGCCGTTACGGGCAATAATACCGTTGCCAACGCGGGCGCTTCTTACAATGACAACTCCTTTTTTCTGAGCAGCTTCAATGGCAGGGTATTCGGCTTTGCCAATGCTGCCGTTACCTGTGCCGGCGTGGACAATGCCTTTGGCTCCTGCGCGGGTAAGTGCTTCAATCACAACGCCGGTATTGTTGGCATAGTGGTAAGTAATATCAACACGGGGTAAATCATTTAATTGGTTAATATCAAACTCAGTAGCGGTGGTGTGTTTACGTAAAGAAGTCCGGTAAAAGACTGGCTGGTCGCCAGTGAAGAAACCCAGTGGACCAATTTCCGGTGCTCTAAAGGTATCTACCCGATCGGTGATAGTTTTGGTAACGTCACGACCGGAGTGAATAGTATCATTGAGCATAACCAGAACGCCTTTGCCGATGGCCTCTTTGCTGCCGGCTAAGATAGTGGCCCGGTAAAGATTGAGCATACCATCAGCGCTCATGGCTGTGGGTGGACGCATGGAGCCAACTACAACGACAGGTTTATTACTTTTTACTACCAAATTTAGAAAATAGGCTGTTTCTTCCAACGTATCTGTACCATGAGTAATCACGATGCCGTCAATGGCATCTTGCGCCAGTAATTGATTGACGCGTTTGCCGAGTGTAAGCCATACTTCGTTAGTCATATTTTCACTGGCTATCTGGGAAATTTGTTCGCCGCTGACATTGGCGACTTTTTTTAATTCCGGCACATCGTTGATTAACGCATCAACTGGTGTTACTGCTGCTGTGTAACCCACGGTGGTTGTGTTTGTTGCGCCCGAGCCAGCGATAGTACCGCCTGTGGCAAGAATCTTGACATTGGGAAGTGTGTCAGTTTTTTCTGCGGCTAAACATACAGCCTGTAAGCTAAATACCAGTACACAGATGACCGCCAGAAATAAATAATTTTTCCGGTTCATAGGTCCCCTCCTCATAAAAGTAGATTCCAAACCAATTATAACCAATTCGGAATATTTTTTAAAATAGCATAAATTGCTATAGGGGCCGGTTAGCCTTACTTTGTAGGGGTTGTCCTCTCGGGATGTACTTTTTCGAACTATTTCAATTTTTCTATTATTTATATTTTTTTAAAAAAAGCCTGAATAAAGCTTTGTTGTGTGCATGGATAATCGAGCAAGTTAATAGGATGTTAGTAGCAAATACTGAGCAGGAGAAAATTATGAACATGCATTTTTTAAACTTAAATGCCAAGCGGACTAAAAACCGGTTTAGTATTATTATTGTTGCGCTATTTGTTCTATTTGGCGGTTTCTGGTTGTTTGAATATCTGGATGCCGCTGCTCTCAACTATTCGGTTAGCCAGCCGTCGAAAGCACCGGAAGGTGAAATGCATTTAATTGTCAGAGTTCCCGACCGGGTACTGGAACTGTATGATAATGGGAGGCTATTTAAGCGTTATCGGGTTGCTGTCGGCAAACGGGCGACACCAACGCCTATTGGGGAATGGAATATTGTGTATAAAGGCTGGAGTCCCAGAGAGGTGATGGGTACCCGGTGGATGGGGCTTGATATACCGTGGGGGAGTTATGGAATACATGGTACAAGTGCGCCCTGGTCCATCGGTAACTTTGCCAGCCATGGTTGTATTCGCATGCGTAATCAGGATTCGGAAGAACTGTATGAATGGGTGCCTGTAGGGACGCCTGTCGACATTCTTGGCCCGAAGCCCGGTCTGAACCGGGTGCTGCGCCGGGGAATCCAGGGGCCTGATGTTGTTATATTGCAGCTCAAACTCGTGCAACTGGGCTATTACCAGGAACGGGCCAAGGGAACCTTTGGCAAAGATACCGAGGCGGCACTGCGGGCTTTTCAACGGGACAACAGATTACCGGAAACTGGTATTACTGATGAAAAAACCATGAAACTGCTTCAGTTGTAAAGCAACTAAAAACAGGCTCCCAATGGCATTTTGCCGGTGGAAACCTGTTTTTAGTTTCGTTCTAGGACAGGTGCATTGCCTTTTCAATACGGGCAAGGCCTGCTGCAATAGTTTCACGGGAGGTTGCATAGGAGAAACGGAGATATTCCTGATTTTCCCCAATATTTCGCCCTCCAAAAGCTGAGCGGGGCAGTACGGCTACATCGGCGTTATAGAGAAGGTGTTGCTGCAGAGCCTTGCTGTCAGGCAGGCCTAAGCGCTTACAGGCCTCGGTAACATTAGGGAAAACATAGAAGGCACCGGTAGGTGTTTGGCAGGAAAAGCCGGGAATGCTGTTTAGTCCGGCGGCAATTAAATCACGTCTGGCTTTAAACTCATTAACCATGTTGCTGACAAAATCCTGCGGGCCAGTTAACGCCGCTAAACCGCCATATTGTACAAAGGTGTTTGTGCAGGATTCACAGTTAGTGATTAGGCGGGCAATATGCACAGCTAACTCTTCCGCCATAACTCCATAGCCTAGCCGCCAGCCAGTCATAGCATACGATTTAGAAAAGCCGTCAAGAATAATGGTTCGTTCCTGCATACCTGGCTGTGAGGAGATGCTCACAAAAGTTCTCTCATAGGCAATTTGGCTGTAAATTTCGTCAGATAATACCCACAAATCGTGTTTCCGGGCAAGTGTGGCGATATTTTCGATGTCCTGAGCAGACAACATACCGCCAGTAGGGTTATGGGGACTATTTAAAATAATGAGTTTGGTTTTAGAGGTGATACGATTTTCCAGTTCATTCGTATCCAGGCTGAAATTTTTTTCTTCCAATATCGGGGCGGCTACCGGTATGCCACCGGTGAAGCGAATGACCGATTCATAAATGGGAAAACCCGGATTGGGATAAATGACCTCGTCACCGGGGTCAACTAAGGCGTGCAGCACATAGTAAATGATTGGCTTACCGCCAGGGGTGATAACTACTTGTTCGGGTTTTACCTGTAGCTGGCGGGTAGTGGAAACGTGGGCGGCAATGGCTTCTTTAAGCGGCATAATACCAGCCGAGGGGCTATAGTGGGTAAAATTGTTCTGGATAGCGGTAATACCGGCTTGTTTAATGTTATCAGCAGTGTCAAAATCAGGTTCACCAATGGCAAAGCTAATAATATCGCGACCAGTCGCTTTGAGACGGGTTACTTCATTAAGTACATCAAAAGCGTTTTCCGTACCAAGATTGCCTAAACGAGCAGCTAGTTTCATAGCGCGATTATTCCTCCTGAATATGATATGTGGTAGCATCTGGAAATAAATGAATGCAAAATAAATCTGATTCAGTAATAAAACAATTAAAACTTAAATAGTAAGAAAAGGAGCCTGTCAGTGACAGTCTCCTCCTATATTACTGTGATTTTCTTTAATAGTCAAGATTGACTTAACACTGTTGTTATTCCCAAAACACAAAATTCCGTATCCGGTGGCTCTTCCTTTCGTAAAAATATCGCAAGTATTATCAATTTCCATAGTTGCGCCAAACGGTGCTAAACCGTTTGGCGTCAATTTTAAAATCGCCATGCGCCGAATAAACGCGTCTCAAAATAGTAGGCAGAGGCTGTTCACCATGAAAACCCTTTAATTCAGCCATGACCTGAATGATCTGAAAAGCCATTTCACTGAGTCCAATGACTCCCTTTGACTTATGAATGACTTCACCAAGATTTACCTGGCAAGTAGACCAGAGATTGGTTTGTTCGACAGCTTGAATAAGCATAGCCATTTCTACACCATAATTTGCCGGTATGCGCATTTTGAGCAGGGAATCGCGGTATATTGCCACCGTTCCGGCAAGCGGTTGAATATAGCCGGAAAGCTCAGGACTAAAGGTGTTAATCCAGGGGCGGGCTAATATTTCTGTAACACGACCGCCGCCCAGTTCTAGTCCGGTTGCTTCGACACGCACCGGGCGGGAAAAATAGCCTTTGGAAAACTTTATCTCAGGATGGGTAAGCATCGGCCCTAATAGACCGTAGAAAAAGCGTGGTGTAATTGTTTCAATATCAGTATCTACCCACGCCAGAATATCAGCGTCGGTAACATAGGCACTTTTGTACATCGCTTCGCCTTTACCCTGGTAACTGCCCTGTTCAGGGACTATTTCGGCATGCTGATAAACTGGAATTCCATGGGACTGAGCAATAGCTACCGTGTTGTCTGTAGAATTAGAGTCTATGAGAATAATATCGTCAATGACTCCGGCATCTTTTACCTCAAGGGCAGTTTGTATCACATTGCCAACTGTTTTTTCTTCGTTTAGACTGGGCAGAATAATAGCAATTTTGACGCCTAAGTTTTTTTTGCAGGCCCGAAGAACCGAAGGTAGAGAAAAGTCAGCTGCTTCATAGGTTCTCTCCCGCACCCACCGGTAAATGGCATCGCCTTGATCGAAATCGATATCCTGCACCGGCCCGCGTACTAGAGTTATACTGCCTTCATATACTTGTCTCAATTGCTTATAAAGGGGATCAATTTCTGATTGTGCCAGCGGCGCACCAAAGAATAACATGTTATAGTGGGAGCCGATGCTTTTGATTAAATCAAAAATAGTAGCCTCACGCCGCCAAGTAATATTTACATTATCAAACAGTGTGTGGGCAGGTGCTACTACTGACGACAGGAAGACTTCCTCCAATTGAGGTAGTTTTTCTTCTAAGTGATATATATGCGCTTCTTTGATACCTGCTTGCACCATAACATCAAGTACTGACCGGGCATTACTGCCACCGCGGAGAACTGCTGCGACTTGGCCATCGACCCAACCATTGGTAACGGCGGCGATCTGGCCAGGATAATTTGGTAGCTCTGCTATGTCTGCGATATCCTTAATTATGATTTGAGGGTTATCTTGAAAGGGCCATTTCTTTATAGAGGCAGTCATAACAATTCCTCCCATACGTATCTGATAGAGTTTTGGCGAAAGTACAAAACAATGTTATTTTTAGCCTGTTTATATAAATTGATACGTTCTGTTAGGGTTAGTTAAAAATAGCGCCAGTAAAGGTAGATATGAGAGATAATAATTGATACTACCATCAGCGGAAAAGCAATCTTCAGGTAGTGATTAAAGGTGAGCGAAATGCCGTTTTTTTCGGCGATTCCCGCTACAATAACATTAGCTGAGGCGCCGATGAGGGTTCCGTTGCCGCCAAGGCAGGCACCAAGCGCCAGTGACCACCACAGGGGCTCTAAGCTCATGCCAGAGAGCTGTCCCATTTCTTGAAGCATGGGAATCATAGTGGCGACAAAGGGAATATTATCAATAAAGGCTGAGGCAATGGCCGATACCCATAAGACGATCAAGGTTGTTTGCAATAAATCTCCGTGGGTTACGGTAAGGGTCCAGTTGGCTAATTCACCGATGACGCCGGTTGCTTTTAACCCCCCAACCAGGACAAACAGTCCAATGAAGAAGAAAAGAGTAGGCCATTCAATGTGCAGTAGAATATCTTCAGGCTCTTCACGGCTGACCAACATGAGCAGGATTGCTCCGGTAAGTGCAACGGTAGCTGATTCCAAATGCAGAACTCCGTGGAAGACGAATGCAACAATGGTAATACCAAGGACGGTCAGGGATTTTTTTAATAGCCGCCAGTCTTTAATTTCTTCCTTAAATTTGAGCTGCAAAATAGTTTGGCGGTTGTGGTCATCAACCTGTAAATCTTTTCGGTAAATCAAAAGCAACAAGGCAATGGTCACAATTAAAATTATAAAAGCGACAGGAGCCAGGTGGATTAGAAAGGAATTAAAATCAAGGCCCACTGCACTGCCAATCATAATATTGGGGGGATCACCAATTAAGGTTGCTGTACCACCGATGTTTGAAGCGATTATTTCCGCAATGAGAAAGGGAGTAGGGTTAACCTGTAATTTGTCGGTCAGCGTCAATGTAACAGGTACAATTAATAAGACAGTGGTAACATTGTCAAGAAAAGCTGAAGCAATAGCGGTAATAAAGGACAATAGTGCCAGGAGCCGTAGAGGTTCACCACGCGTGATACCGGCCGCCCAGATGGCAATAGCTTCGAATACGCCTGTGCGGCGGGTGATGGTAACGAGGATCATCATACCAGTTAATAGTCCGAGGGTGTTAAAATCAATATTATCTTTGAGTGCGGTTTCCTGGGTTAAAAAGCCAAGCAGCAGCATCACTAGGCCGCCGGCCATGGCTACTACCATCCGGTGGATTTTTTCCGAAATAATTAGCGCATAGGTAATTAGAAAAACAATGACTGAACCCCAAAAAGCAAGATCATGCAATATAAAGCACCTCCCAAAAATAATGCAAAAGGGTAGAGAGTCATAGACTTTCTACCGCGAGTTATATCATTGCCAAAATAATACTACTATATTAGTAATCTAGTCAACCCAATATTCTGACAATAACCAATTTATAGTGTAGAATTATATAGGATTACGTATTTTAAGCAAGGGATTCTTGACAATCACTCTGATTTTGATTATGATAAAATCAAAAAAATATGCTTTGTTTATGGGAGGAGCCTGTCACCAAGGGTTCCTCCTGTTTTTTTTTTTTGAAATACTACTAGGGAGGAGCGTTTGTGGGCTCCTTCCCAGGTTTATCTAGGGTGGGCTGTTTTCAATTGTTTAATCCAGGAAAGTTAGATCAAATTATAAGTTGGAGGAGAAAAAATGGAGAGTAATCAGGCAGCTATTGCTGTAGGTATTTTTCTTGTGGCCTATGCACTAATTATATCCGAAAAAATTCATCGCACCGTTATTGCTTTGGCAGGGGCAGTACTTGTTATTATGTTCGGGGTTCTGAGTCAGGAACAGGCGATTCATCATATCGATTTTAATACCTTAGGTTTATTGGTAGGTATGATGGTCATAGTGGCTATTACCAGTGAAACAGGATTATTCCGGTTTTTAGCTATTTGGTCGGCCAAGGCGGTTGATGGTGACCCATTAAAGCTCATGATTGTTTTAAGCGTTATTACGGCAATAAGCTCAGCGTTATTAGACAATGTGACTACCGTGTTATTAATTGTTCCGGTAACGCTGAGTATTACAAAGCAGCTCAATGTTAAACCAGCCCCTTATTTGATATCGCAAATCATCGCGTCTAATGTTGGCGGAACAGCGACGTTGATTGGCGACCCGCCTAATATCATGATTGGCAGTGCAGTAAAAGAATTGGATTTTCTTGCATTTGTCAACAATCTTGCCGGAATAGCAATGCTTATCCTTGTTGTTAATATCATCATTCTTGTCCTAATTTACCGTAAGCACCTCAAAACAACAGCAGAGTTGAGTGCGAAAATTAAGAGTCTTAACCCTGGTCACCAGATTAAAAATCCCAAGCTGTTGAAAATTTGCCTAGCTGTGCTGGCCTTGACAGTAACACTCTTCTTCTTCCATCAGCAACTGCATCTGGAATCGGCGACAGTGGCGATCTTCGGAGCTTCTTTGTTAATGCTTTTAGCGAAAAAGAATTCTGATCATGATCTGGAATCTATTTTTCACAAGGTAGAATGGGTGGCGCTATTCTTTTTTATCGGGCTGTTTATCTTGGTTGGTGGACTTGTTGAGACAGGGATAATTTCCTTATTGGCCCAAAAGGCTATGGAGCTCACAGCAGGCAATCCCACAACTACGGCCATGATCATCCTTTGGCTTAGTGCTCTTGCCTCAGCGTTTGTCGACAACATTCCGTTTGTTGCTACGATGATTCCGTTAATTAAAAATATGGGCGCTCTAGGAATGACTAATCTGGAACCACTCTGGTGGAGTTTGGCATTGGGTGCATGTCTTGGTGGCAACGGTACAATTATTGGTGCTAGTGCTAATGTCATTGTAGCCGGCCTGGCAGCGCAAGAAGGGTATCCAATATCCTTTGTAAGATTTATGAAGGTTGGTTTTCCACTTATGCTGTTGTCGATACTAATTGCTAATATCTATGTGTACCTGCGGTATCTTATCTAATATCTGATAGAGACAGGTGTTTGTTATCTCCGCTATTTGTAATAGCGGAGATAACTGTATATAATAATAAGAGATTAGGATATTGAAAAACTAACAACTCTATATTATAATTAAGTTGTATGTAATAAAATTGAAAATGTCAGGCAGCAGGTTTTTGTTACTATATCTTTGTGAACGTTGTGGTAACTGGAGGAAAAGAGGGATGAGCGATAGTTTAAGACTAGAGGTAGATTTGGACAAAATCAAGTACAACGCGGCTAGAATCGTAGAACTTTGTCATAGTCGAGGGATTGCGGTACTTGGAGTGACCAAAGGATTTACCGCGATTCCGCAAATTGTGCTGGCTATCCTTGCAGGGGGTGTTGATGGATTAGCTGATGCCAGAATGGAAAATATCCTCGAATTAAGAAATGAAGGATGTTTGGAATCTATTACTTTACTACGCATTCCCCGGTTAAGCAATGTGGACAATGTAGTAAAATACTGTAACGTAAGTGTCAACTCTGAAGTAGCTGTTATCCAGGCTTTGGGACAGGCTGCTGAAAAAATGGGGGTAGATCATCAAATTATTTTAATGGTTGATGTGGGTGATTTGCGCGAAGGCATTATGATTGAGAATGTCCTGGATACTGTTCGCAAGGTAGAAGGAGTGGAAGGGATAAGGCTAGTGGGGCTGGGAACTAATATGGGTTGTTTTGGTGGTGTATTACCAGAGTACAGTAACCTCAATATTTTGGTGAACCTTGGTAAAATGATTGAGAACAGATTAGGTATACCAATAGAGGTCCTTTCTGGTGGTGGTACGTCATCACTATTACTTGTGGAAAAAGGTGAAATGCCTGCAGGTATTAATCAACTGCGTATTGGGGAAGGAATTTTGCTCGGAACTGACACGACAAATCAACGGATAATAGATTGGCTCAAAAATGATGCTTTTGTATTAAAAGCTGAAGTGATTGAAGTCAAACGCAAACCATCGGTTCCTATTGGCAACATCGGACGGGATGCTTTTGGGAATATACCGGAATTCGCAGATGTGGGTATTCGAAATAAGGCTATTGTTGCTTTAGGTAAACAGGATGCGTATATTGAAGGTATTATTCCTGTTGATAAGGGTATAACGATATTAGGAGCCAGCAGCGACCATACGATTATTGATATTACAGATACAACAAGAAAGATACAAGTTGGTGATGAACTGGCATTTCATGTTACTTATTCAGGGTTACTTTCAGTGAGTCAATCCAGATATGTAAAAAAAGTGTTTAGAAAGGATTAAGGTGTACAAAGAAAAGCTGGGATTTGAAGTAACTGAGTTTAGAAAAACGAATATGGGCCAGGCCAAGACCGGTTGGTTATGGGTAGTAACTAGGGATAAGTTTACAGGAAACATAGGCTGAATTGGTAATTGAATAGAAGGCTATTGGATTTTAACTAAGGGAGGAATAGAAACTAACAAACAATTTTATTATAAAAACAAATTGTTTGGAAAAGAAAGGGTGGATGATTATGCTGCAGTATATATGCGGACAGTGGCAAAATTTGCTGGCGATGACGGTAGACCACATCATAATGAGCGCGGTGGCTATTGTAATTGCCGTGACGATAGGGATAACCTTGGGGATTGCCAGCAGCAAAGTTAAGTGGCTGGCGCGACCGGTTTTGTTGATTGTAAATACTATTCAGACCATACCGGCACTGGCTATGTTTGGGCTGTTAATGCCTGTGGTCGGGATTGGCTCGAAGGCCGGAATCATAGCATTGATACTGTACGCTATTTTACCAATAGTAAAAAATACCTACACAGGCATTACCGGAATCGACAGGAGTATGAGCGATGCCGGGCACGGCCTGGGTATGACAGAATTTCAAATGCTCAAAAAAGTAGAATTACCGTTGGCTATGCCTGTTATTATGGCGGGAATCCGTACATCAGCTGTACTTACTGTAGGGTTAGCTACAATTGTAGCTCTGATTGGTGGCAGTGGGTTAGGAAAAATAGTGTATCAAGGCATAAGCCGGGTGGATAATATAGAAATCATGATTGGGGCGTTACTGGCAGTGGCTCTTTCAGTGGCAGTGGATCTATTGTTTGGTAAAATGCAAGCTCGCCTAAATTGGCGAGCGCGTAGAAAGGAGTCTGCTGGTGATGGAGTATCTTAGTTATCTTAGTGAACAGTTTCCACGGATTAAGGATGCGAGTATTGAACATTTGGTCATGACGGCTGTTGTTGTTACGGCGGCCATTGTTGTCGCTGTCCCTTTAGGTATCTATCTGACCCGCCGCCGTGAATGGGTAGCCATTGTCTTTGGCATAGTCAACGGTATCCAGACAATTCCAAGTCTGGCGTTGTTGGGTTTTATGATTCCCATTTTTGGTCTAGGGTATTTACCAGCTGTGGTGGCTCTATTTTGTTATGCGCTATTGCCTATTCTCAGAAATACGGTGGCAGGAATTGAGGGTGTGGATAAAGGGATTAAAGAAGCTGCCCAGGGAATGGGTATGAACGAACGCCAAATATTATTGAGAGTCGAATTGCCATTGGCTATGTCGGCTATCATGGCAGGAATCAGGACTTCCACCATTATTATTGTAGGCTGGGCTACTTTGGCCGCCTATATTGGCGGTGGTGGACTAGGCAGATTGATTATGGCTGGAATGGCTATGGGGAGAGAGCAGCTTATCTTAGCAGGAGCTTTTCCTGCAGCGTGTATTGCATTGGCTTTAGACGCGATACTTGGCTGGTTGGAAGGCCGAATGGCAGTTCCCGGACGAAAATAAGGAGGTATTGGAATGAAAAAAAAACTACTGACTGTTATGGTATTACTTGTATTGATGGTTGTTTTCGCAGGTTGCGGGATGTTTACTACCAGCAAAAGCGCTCAAACAATTAAGATTGGCTCGCAAACTTTTAGTGAACCCCAAATTTTAGCTGAAATGATGAAGCTGCTTATCGAAAAAAACCTGGGATATAAGGTAGAGCATGTTAGTAATCTAAGTGCATCTACAATTGTGCATCAGGCTATGCTAAACAAAGAGGTTGATATCTCAACCCGCTATATTGGTACAGAAATGACAGGACCACTGGAACTTGAAAAGCCTATTTTTGATAGAAAAAAAGCCTTTGAATTTGTCCAAAAGGAATTTGACAAACGGTTTAAGCAAACGGTATTTACTCCTTATGGGTTTGAAAATACCTATGCGCTTACTGTCCGCAAAGCGGTTGCGGAAAAGTATGGCTTAAACAATGTATCAGACTTAGCCCCTTATGCGGCTACTATGAAATTGGGGACAGACACCTCCTTTTTAGACCGTGAGGCGGATGGCTACAAAGCCTTAACCGGGGTATATGGCTTTAGCTTTGGCAAGACTTACCCCATGGAAATTGGGCTAGTGTATAAGGCTGTAAAGGATGAAGAAGTAGATACAGTAATCGCTTATTCTACTGATGCCAGAATCAGGAGCTTTGATTTAAAAGTATTAACAGATGATAAAAATTTCTTTCCTCCCTATGAGGCAGTAATTATTGCCAGAAATGATACCTTGGAGCAATTCAAGGGAGTTAAGGAGGAATTGGCCAAGCTAAGCGGTCTAATCGATACCACTACTATGACAGAACTGAACTACCTGGTTGATGAGAAAAAAATGACTCCGGCGGAGGTTGCTTTTGATTTTCTGAAGCAGCGGGGATTAATAAACTAAAGGGGGCTGACGAATATGATTGAGTTGATAAATGTCAGCAAAACTTTTGCCACTAACCAGTTGGTATTAGACAATATTAACCTTTCTATTGGAACTGGGGAATTTGTGGTACTGATTGGTCCGAGCGGCTGCGGAAAAACCACAACCATGCGTATGATTAACAGGCTAATTTCGCCGACATCAGGTCAAGTAAAGATAAATGGAGAAAACGTCAATAATTTTGACCCTGTAGAGTTAAGACGCAATATTGGCTATGTTATCCAGAGTATTGGGTTATTTCCTCATATGACAATTGCTGAGAACATTGCCATTGTACCCAATTTGCAAGGAGCTACGCAGGCTGAGTGTGAGAAAAAAGCCGGAGAATTGATCGAATTGGTCGGGTTGAAGGCAGATCAATTTTTGTGGCGCTATCCTTACGAATTGAGTGGTGGTCAGCAGCAGAGGATTGGGGTGGCACGGGCTTTAGCTGCTGACCCCGAAGTTGTTCTCATGGATGAACCTTTTGGTGCGTTAGACCCGATTACGCGCGAAAATCTGCAGGATGAGCTACTCCGAATTCAGCGTGACATGCGTAAGACGATAGTTTTTGTCACCCATGATATGGATGAAGCCATTAAATTAGGTGATCGTATCGTTGTTATGAAAGATGGCAAAATACTGCAGGCCGATACTCCGGAAAAAATAATGTTACAGCCTGCCCATGGCTTTGTTGAAGAATTTATTGGTGCAAGGCGACTCTTAAAACAGCCGGAATGGATTAGCGTTAAGGATATTATGATTAGTAATCCGGTAGTTTGTTACCCGGAGTTAAAGCTGGAAAGGGCATTGCAAAGAATGCAACAAGGTAAGGTTGACAGTCTTTTAGTTGTTGATGAAAGTCGGCACTTGCTGGGAATGGTTACAGCACTTGATATTCACAGGAAACTTGATGTGGCAGCAACAATAGCGCAAGTGATGAAGAGTCCGGAAATAACGGTAAAATCTGATGATAATTTACGTATGGCCATTAATCTTATGGGGGAGCATGACCTGCGGTATTTACCGGTAGTCAATCCAACTAACCAGTTGCTTGGGCTGGTTACAAGAGGCTCGCTGGTAAGAGTTATTGCCGAGAATATGTGAACTGTCTTAGGTATTTAGATATATCTAGCAGGAATAATGTCTGTAAACATAGTATTAATAGATAACAGCATATTAACAGTAGTGTTGCAAGTTTGGAGGATGCTAGATGAAGGGGCAAGTCCCGATTTTTCGCGCTATTGCACTTGATGTAGCGCAGCGGATTATTAACAGTGAATTTGGGGAAGGCAGCAAAATTTCAGGGCGGACGTTACTTGCCGGTCACTATAATGTGTCACCGGAAACCATTAGGAAGGCTATATCGCTATTGAAAGATGAGGGGGTTGTCGATGTCTCGCAAGGCAAAGAAGTAACCATTCTCTCAGTGGAAAAGTCATATGATTTTATCGAACGTTATAAAAGCGCGGAGTCCGTTTATTCACTGCGTCAGGAAATCGAAATTCTCTTACGGGAAAAGCGCGATCTTGATGTAAAACTTGAGACAGTGCTTACGGAAATAATCAATTATTCTGATCGGCTGAGAAACCTTACGCCCTATAATCCGGTGGAAATTGCAGTAACAGCCGATGCTCATATCACAGGCCAGACCATCAGTCAACTACGATTATGGCAGCATACAGGCGCCACAGTGGTAGCCATTCGCCGCGGCACAGAAATTATTATATCACCAGGTCCCAATGCCGTAATTAAAGCTTATGACAAGATCGTTGTGGTAGGTGACAGTGATATATATCAACGTACGTCAGAGTATTTTAATAGGACGATGGTTTAGTAGTGTAACCAAAAATAGACCGCCAAGTACAACTGTACCTGGTGGTCTATTTTTGGTTATTTTTTTAGCCGTGCACTGATAATTCGGGCAGCATGAATGCCACTGGCACTGGCCTGTGACAGGCCGCGGGTAATACCGGCACCATCACCGATGGCAAACATATTCTCAATCTCGGTTTCCAATTCTTCAGTTAGCTTAAGGCGCGAGCTGTAGAATTTGACTTCAACTCCGTATAGCAGTGTGTCGTCATTTGTCATGCCGGGAGCAATTTTATTGAGGGCATAAATCATCTCAATAATATTGTCCAGATGGCGTTTGGGCAATACTAAGCTTAAATCACCGGGAGTGGCTTTTAGGGTTGGTTTGGTAAAGCTTTTTCTCATACGGTGTTCATTGGAACGGCGGCCTTTTAACAGATCACCAAATCGCTGCACCAGTACACCGCCGCCGAGCATGTTGGAAAAGGAAGCAATGCGTTTACCATATTGGTGGGGTTCGGTAAATGGTTCGGTAAATTTATTACTGACCAATAGTGCAAAATTGGTGTTTTTACTATGAAGCTTTTCGTCGCGGTAGCTGTGGCCGTTTACGGTAACAATGCCATCCGTATTTTCGGCAACAACATAGCCTTTGGGGTTCATGCAGAAGGTTCTGACTAAATCACCATACTGTTTGGTTCGGTATACCAGTTTGGCTTCATATACGTCATCGGTTATGTGTTGGAACACCTCTGCCGGGATTTCCACCCGCACCCCGACATCCACCTGGTTATTGGTTAGTGATAAACCAAGGTCATGGCATTGATGGGAAAACCACTCAGAACCGGCGCGGCCAGGCGCGGCTATCAGATAATCGCATTCAATGGCTCCGTCTTTGGCTGTTTCCAGGATAAAGGTGTTGTCTTGTTTTTTAATAGAATTTACCGTTACGCCGAATAGCATAGTGATATTTTTCTGAAGATAGTCATAGATTGATTGTTGGATTTTCAGATTATTTTCGGTGCCCAAGTGGCGAACCTTAGCATCTAATAGGTGCAGGTCAAACTTTAAGGCCTCTTTGCCCAGCCCGCTGTTTTGGGTGCTGAAATATTCTGCTGGTGCGCCGTACTTCAAGTTGATTTGATCAACATAATCAATTAAATCGAGCACAGTTTGATCAGAAAGATACTCATTGAGCCAGCCGCCAAACTGGGTGGTGAAGTTATACTTGCCGTCAGAGAATGCTCCCGCGCCGCCAAAACCGCGCATAATGCCGCAGGGGTTGCAGTTAATGCAAGTAGGGACTTTTTTATCGGAGATGGGGCAATGCCGCGAATAGATGTCCTGTCCGGCTTCTATGAGAATAATGTTGATAGCAGGGTTATTGATGACAAGCTCATAAGCGGCAAATACGCCGGCTGGGCCGCCGCCGACAATGCCAATGTCAAATTTATCAGCCATGGTACAATCACCTTCCTTGTGCTTAGGGTATAAACCACTTCACAGTATACTTTATCAAATAATGATTGTAAAAAGCAAATTAATTATAAAAGTGTTCATTCTTTGTTCACAGTTTGGTCACACTTTGGTAAAAAAAATACGCTATACTAAAGTCAAATACTAACAAGGAGTGATTGACTATGAAAAAGTTTACTAGTTTTGCTTTAATCGGTACGCTCGTATTGTCGCTAGCGGGTGCAGTCGCATTTGCGGCTCCAGGAAACAATCTTGGTCAGGCTTGTCCATTCTTCGGCGCGGCCGGACAACAAGCCAATCTGACTGACGAACAAAAAGCCCAGATGGCAACTTGGCAGCAAGAGCAATTTGAGCACAGAAAACAAGTGCTGCAAAAAAAGGTTGAATGGGGTTGGCTAACCCAGGCTCAGGCTGATGAGCAGATTTCTTTCATGGAACAGCGTCAGAAAGACGGTAATTTTGGCATGATGGGTAGGGGACGTGGTCATGGTCATATGGGGCAAGGACGGGGCATGGGGCCGATGAACGGCAGTTGCGTTAATAACAACATTCCGGCTCAACAATAAGAATCGGCTGAAAGAGCCTGTCGCTTTTGCGGCAGGCTCTTTTGAGCAGACATATTGTCAATGCTCCATCGCGGGCAGTTGACTGGTGTAAGCACACCAGTCAACTGCAAAAAGTTAGCGTATTATATATAGCTTGTGGTATGCTGTTGCTAAGAGGTGAAAACTATGACAGGCAAAACAGTATTACTTGTTGATGATGAACAGGCCATCAGGGAGTTGTTGGCGTTATACCTAAATAAAGAGGGCTTCACAGTGCATGAGGCGGCTGACGGTGCAGAGGCACTTATAAAAAATCAGGAATACAAGCCGGATATTATCATTTTGGATATTATGATGCCTGTTTTGGATGGCCTGGAGGTCTGCCGTCAGATCCGTAAGTTTTCCAATATACCTATTATTATGCTGACTTCGCGGGCTGAAGATGAGGATCGCATTATGGGTCTTGAGCTAGGGGCCGATGATTATGTGACAAAGCCCTTCAACTCCCGGGAGGTAGTTGCCAGGGTCAAGGCGGTATTGCGCCGTTTGGCTGCGCCGCAGCAACAGCCGGCGCCCGCTTTAAGCTATCCACACCTGACAATTGACATGGCTAAGCATACGGTTACGGCTTTTGACCAGGAAATTTCCTTTGCGAATAAGGAAATAGAGCTGCTCTGGGAGCTGGCCGCTCAGCCAGGACGGGCATTTTCCCGCGAACAGTTGTTAGAGAGTGTTTGGGGTTACAGCTATTGCGGCGATACGCGTACGGTCGATACCCATATTAAACGAATTAGAAAAAAATTGGCGATAAATGCGACTTCACCCTGGGATATAAAAACAGTATGGGGTATAGGTTACAAATTTGAGGTGAAAAAGTGAGAATATCGCTGCAGCACAAATTGCTAGGCAGTTTCATTATTGTCGTTGCCTTGGTATTGGTAATTGTATCTACCGGGGTTTCGCTCCTAATCCGCGATTATTTTTTTGCCAGCAAGCAGCGTGAACTGACTGACAAGGCCTATGAAACCGCGCGGGTGGTTAACAGCTATTATAATGGCGAGATCAATTATGGTCAGTTGGCTAATTTTATTAACAGTATTGACAGTTTGCTCAGTGCCAGAGTCTGGGTGGTAGATGACTCGTTTAATTTAATTGCCGCCTCCGAGGAACAGCAGGCACCAGCAGGTGGCATTCGCCGCCGGGCCGGGATGATGAAAAAAAGTCCTATGGATCAGGCTTGTGATATAACAAAAGGTCAAGGCAGGATGCGGCGGCATGGCGCTGGTATGGGACAGGGCATGCTGTCTGCTGCGATGCCAGACGCGTCTTCAGACAAGGCTGCAGAGCCACAGTCCGGACAATCGTCAAGCCTTGCAGCTATAAGCGGCATTGATGAAGTAAGGCAGCAGGTGGAAGCAGCTAGCGGGACAGCTTGGGCAAAAAAGGTATATCATCCCTATTATGAGGAAAACATGCTGCTTGTTGCTGTGCCATTGAGCCAAACTGAGAATCAGCCGCAGGGTACGGTGCTAATAAATGCACCTTTATCCGGATTTGACGGTTTTCTCAGCCGGATTTACTGGTATATTGCCGCAGCCGGAACGGTGGGGATACTGTTTACGATAGTTATCGCCAATTATCTTTCGACAAGCATTATCCGGCCACTGCGATCCATGCAGGCAGTGGCCTCAGCTATGGCGGGTGGTGACTATTCCGTTCAGGCCAAAGTCGAGACCAACGATGAAGTCGGCGATTTAAGCCGGTCATTAAATCTGCTGGTTAAAGCACTTAATGAATTTGTAAATAAAACCGAAAAAACAGATAAACTCAGACGTGATTTTGTTGCCAATGTGTCGCATGAACTCAGAACACCGCTGACGATTATGTGCGGCTATAATGAGGCGCTCTTGGACGGAACAATCTCTCAGCCTGAGCAAGTGGAGAAATACCACAAAGTCATGCGCGATGAATCCATACGGCTGCAAAAGCTTATCAATGAGTTATTGGATCTTAGCCAATTAGAAGCCGGTACGGCCACGCTGGAGAAGGAACCGGTATTCCTGGCCGAAATTGTGGATAATATTGTAACTTTGTTTAAAAAACCAAGCCAGGAAAAGGGTGTTACCCTGCTGACGGCGATTGCTGATGGTTTGCCGGAAATTCAGGCTTATGGTGATCGCTTAACCCAATTAGTCCTGATTTTACTGGATAATGCGCTTAAATTTACCCCGGCGGGCGGAACAATTACCCTAAGTGTGGGGACAGTTAACAATGTACTGACACTTAGCATCGCAGATACTGGCTGCGGTATTCCCCCCGAGGACTTGCCGTATATTTGGGAGCGATTTTATAAAGTCGACAAGTCCCATACCCGCATCACCGGCGGTACCGGCCTGGGCTTAGCCATTGCCAGGGAGATCATCAATCTACACGGTGCTGCGGTTGATGTAGCAAGCGAATTAGGCAAAGGAACGGTGTTTACTATTCAGTTTAATGTATAAGAAAGCGCCTGTTGCATAATTGAGTGCAGCAGGCGCTTAGAATTTTTCTTTATGGCAGTTTCTCTGTAACCCTCCACCACATAACTCCAATAGTTGTTGCTGATTGTTCAGTACACAAGCCATCAACGGCGCGGGACTCTAAGAAGTCGCGAATACTGGCTTCGGTATCGGGGCCGCTTATGCCAAACACAGAAAAATAGCGGGTGTAATGCTCAACCAGATAATTAAGCGGCTCTTGCTGGTCTTGACTGTAGCTGTAAAAAGTCAAGTTAGGGCGATAGCCTTCTTGGTAGAGGATGTTGAGAGGGTAAATAATGTCAAAAGAGGGGCCGGGCGGAGCTTGGCCGCGAAGTCTCTCCCATAGCAGGCGGCGCAAAGTAAGGCTGTGCTGACCGGCAAAGCCAATGAGGCAGCAAACTTTGCGGGCAACTTTGATCATTTTCATGAGGCTGTCATAGTCATCAATGGCCGGGCTTTTGGCAGCAAACGCAATATCATAGACCGGTTTTGCCGCTAAGTCATTCCAATCGGCATGCAAGCAATCAATATGAGCAGATAGCCCCGCTTTATCGGCTTTGTGCTGGAGTGTAGACAGCATTTTACCGGCTGTGTCCAGACAAGTCACTTTAACGCCTTTAGCTGCCAAAGGCAATGCATAGGTGCCAGGGCCGCAGCCAATGTCAAGTAAGCTATCGCCTGGCTTGACGGCTCCCTGCGCTATAAGCTGTTCAATGATGTCCTGATGGGTTTGCCGGTTGGTGTTAGTATTTTTGGCATAACTACCGGCAAAGCTGTTCCAAAATTCGATCCAGGCTTGGGGATCAGGACTCTGTTTTCGTACAGTTTGACGGTACTCAGACCAGGCATTGGCCCAAAATTTGGCATTGTGCATAAAATTACCTCGCTCTTGTCTTACCATCCCCGGCTATATTCTTCGGTACAGGCCAGACAAGCAATTTTGCCATTTCTTAACCGGGCGCGGGCTTCCATGACTTTTTCGCCGCAGTACTCGCAAATAACAGAGTTGAAGATTTTGGCTTCTGAGGGTAGTTTGAGTTCGACGTCCTGGATTTTAAATATTTCCTCAGGCGGGGTAGCTAGCAGACAGGCAATGCGTTCAGACTGAAGCTTTTGCCAGGATTCTTCCTGCTTAGGTGTAGCTTGTCCGCTGAACACGGCAGTTTTAATGATTTCCTGCTCAGGTGTCAAGGGTATTCTATCGCCTGTTACAACAACCCGCACAGCCTTACCTGTGCTACGATTGCCAACCGTATAGGCTTGCTTGCCATGATCTTTGTAGATCAGATTGCCTTTACCGATGGTGCAGCCTAAAATAGCCTGTATGGCATCAATACCACAGCCGTCAGATTCGACAATAGCAACAAGTTCTTCGTCGGCGGCTCGTTCTACCTTGAGATGTGCCAAGGCAGCCCTGGCGGCCAGGTAACCGATAGTAAGCCCGGGGCAGCAATGCCCATGAAAGTCAATAGCTCTTTGAAAGTCGGTAGGATAATTGTTCATGATAACCTCCAGAATTTTTTATATATTGTCATGCGGTCTCAATCCGGCTGTCTGCCTGTAAGCCTAACTTTTGAATTGCCTGTTCGCGCATCTTATACTTCATGATCTTTCCGGCGGCATTCATCGGGAATTCAGTAACGAAATCGATATAGCGGGGGGTTTTATGCTTGGCCATATGGGAACGGATATAATCCTTAAGCTCATTGGCCGTTAGGATCATCCCCGCCTTGAGGATCACGCACGCAACAATTTCCTCGCCATACTGCTTGTCTGGTACGCCAATCACCTGAACATCCTTGACTTTGGGATGTGTATAGATAAAATCTTCGATTTCCTTAGGATAGATATTTTCACCACCCCGAATAATCATATCCTTGATGCGACCGGTAAGTTTGTAGTACCCATTTTCATCACGCCTTGCCAGGTCGCCGGTGTGAAGCCAACCGTCCTTGTCAATAACTGCTGCTGTTGCTTCAGGCATTTTGTAGTAACCCTTCATGATGTTGTAGCCGCGGGCTACAAACTCGCCATCCATATTGTCAGGCAAATCTTTGCCGGTTTTGGGATCTACAATCTTACACTCAACGCCAGGTAACTCACGGCCTACGGTGGTAACGCGCAATTCAACAGAATCATCTACGCGGCTTTGGGTGCAGCCGGGCGCAGATTCGGTCTGCCCGAATACTATTGTTATCTGAGTCATGTTCATCTTGTCTACAACATCCTGCATTACCTTAACAGGACAAGGGCTGCCGGCCATAATGCCTGTTCGTATAGTAGAAAAATCTGTTTTCGGAAAGTCCTCATGCTCTAACATCGCAATAAACATGGTGGGGACTCCGTGGAAGCAGGTTATTTTCTCCCGGTTGATGCATTCCAGTGATAGCCTCGGTGAGAAATACGGCATCGGCGACATGGTAACGCCATGAGTCATCGAAGCTGTCATGGCAAGCACCATACCGAAGCAATGGAACATGGGTACGTGAATCATCATGCGGTCGGCCGTGGAAAGATCCATGCAGTCGCCGATATTCTTTCCGTTATTTACCACATTATAGTGAGTGAGCATGACACCTTTTGGAAAGCCGGTAGTTCCCGAGGTATACTGCATGTTGCACACATCATGCTTGTTGATAGAACGTTCGCGGCGATAAACCTCTTCGATGGGAACGTTCTTAGCCATGGCTATGGCATCTTCCCATGTCAGACAACCTTTCTGCCTTGAATCAACCGTAATTATATTGCGCAGAAAAGGAAGACGTTTTATGTGCAGTGGTTTCTCCGCATCGGCGGTTTCAAGTTCCGGGCAAAGCTCTTTGACAATACCGACATAATCGGAATCTTTATAACCGTCGATCATCACAAGTGTATGTGTGTCTGACTGACGGAGCAGATATTCCGCCTCATAAATCTTGTAGGCTGTATTTACAGTGACAAGCACCGCACCAATCTTGGTTGTGGCCCAAAAGGTAATAAACCACTGTGGGACATTAGTTGCCCAGATGGCAACATGGTCACCTGGCCTGACGCCTAAGGCAATTAGCGCACAGGCAAAGGTATCGACATCGTCCCGGAATTCCGAGTAGGTTCGGGTATAATCCATTGTGGTATACCGAAAAGCATATTGGTCGGGAAACTCATTAACCATGCGGTCAAGCACCTGAGGGAAGGTCAAGTCAATGAGCGTATCTTTCTCCCAAACATACTTGCCGGTTTTGGCGTTATTGTCAAACAGACGGCCCTTGGCCGTAGCTTTCTCAATGAAACGGCTCATGTAGTTTGCAAAATTTGGGAAAATAACGCCTGTATCATCAAGGTCTGGTGCCCAGTGCCTGATCCATTCAAGTGAAACATAGCCATCGTATTTTATGGAGCTTAATGCCATCATGATGGCGTCAATTGGCAAATCTCCTTCACCCATTACGCGGTAGTGGATTATGCCATCTTCCATAATGGAATCCTTAATATGTACATATTTAATATAGGCACCAAGATTTTGCACTGTCTGTCCTGGTGTCTCACCAGCAAAGCGGTAGGGATGATGTATATCCCACAGAGCGGCCACTGCGTCGCTTGCCACTTGATTAAGCAGCAGACATAGGCGGGCAGTATCGGAATAAACACCATTGGTTTCTACCAGCAGGGTTACGCCATTTTCTTCGGCTATGGGAACCAGACGCTTTAAGGCGTTAAGTACAACCCCATCATCCACCTCACCGTTTGGTTGGGGATCAAGGTCGGCCAGAATACGAACATAGGGCGTGCCAAACTTGGCGGCTAGTAAAATATATTGCACAAGCTGTTCATGGTTTTCTTCTGCTTTTTCCGCGTATTTCAGGCAGCAACCGGAAGAAAAACAAGGAATTTCGAGGTGTAGTTCTGAGAGCTTTTGGACTGCTTGCGGGATTTGGCTTGCGGTAAAAGGATGTACACGCACAACATCATTGCCCAGTCCGCGGATTTCAATGCCGTCAAATCCGAAATCTTTGGCCATGGAATACATATCTGTCCAACTGAAATCGGGACAACCAAGGGTAGAAAAAGCAAGTTTCATTGCAGTCTCCTCACAAATCTTTTTTATAACTATTACTAATTGGTCTGCTTATTTAGCTATGCCCAGCAATGAAAAAAGCTTTCGTCCCCGAAGCATTTCTGCTAAGAGACGAAAGCGTAAACTTCCGTGGTATCACTCTTGTTGATATGAGATATATCAACTCTGCGGCATTGTCAAAATGACGAATGCTGTCTCATAATAACGGCGAGAAAACCGTTCACACCTACTCCAACCACAAGGAAACAATTTTGCCTTCAGTTGGCTGTTAGGGTGAGTTTCACGACTGCTCTGCGCGCTGTTTCTCAGCAACCAACAGCTCTCTGGAGCGTCATACCGCAGTGTATTTTCCCTATCAAGCATTAACTACTTATTTATAACCCATTTTATGGTCTTTGTCAAGATAATTTCAGCAAATCCAGTACCATAAAAGGTCTAAGTATAAGTAGGTAATCCAATGATTTTAGATAATTCATACTGTGTCTTGACATATAAAAGTGAATTTTGCTACAATCAAAGTAATGAGGGTAGCTGAAGCTGCCGAGGCCGTGAAGTACGGTTGTTTTCTTTATTGAGATAACTTAAATGTGAAAGGCAACCATGAAGGTTTCGTGTGAAGCGATTTTCATGGTTTTTTTCATTCTAAGCATTGCTTCCTCTGTCGTTGACAGTTTACCCGGTGTTGCCGTATCCCGGGAGGTTAAGGGTTTGCAGGAGTTTGGATGTTGCTGTCCGAATATATATGGCAATCGTCCAGTTTTAGCGGAAGGTGGTAATAAGGTAATGTTAATCGCGGTTATTGATGGCATGGGCGGAGGCCTTGGTGTGCAGCTGGTTACCCAGTTATCAGCACAATTGGGGCAGAAAGCGGATATTATTGCGTTGGGAACCAATGCATTGGCGACCAACAATATGGTACGGGCGGGAGCTATGCGTGGTGCGACAGGCGAAAACGCTGTTATTGTCTCCATCCGCAAAGTCGATATAGTAGTAGGCCCAATTGGTATTATTATTCCTAATTCCCTGATGGGGGAGATTACACCTAAAATTGCCGAGGCCGTTGCTTCGGCTGATGCGCATAAAGTACTGATACCTGTTAATCAACAACACTTTGATATAGTTGGGTTAGAAGCCCGGCCACTGGTGGTATCTATTAAAGAAGCTGTTACGAAAGTAAATGAGCTTGTTCAGGGTAAGTCCTGGTAAACTACGATAGAAAAGAACTCCTCCTATTTTATAATAATTGTAACAACTACTATATGTAGGACAGGTGCAGTCAGTGATGTTATCATCAGACGGGCAGATATTGATGCTATGCTTGTTGGGAAGACAATCGGTGAAGCAAAGGTTGTCAAAGAAGACTATCTTGCAGCCTTTGCCCAGGCAATTGTTCCTGTCAGAGGTAGAATTTCAGCAAAGTACAGAAAGGCTGTTTGTATGAATTTACTGTGTGACTTTCTTGAAAGTAATGGAATCTGAGTGAAGATACTATATAGTCAGGTTATTCTAAAATAGTTGCCTTTCGGTCAGTACGCCACCAAAGAACACCAATTGTTGTATTAATTAATTCGGTGCAATAATCCTCGACAGCCCGGTTGGCCAAAAACTCGGTAATTTTCGCTGTTGTTTCCGGGCCTTCCAGCCCAAACAAAGCAAAATAGCTGGTGTAGTACTCAATCATGTAGGCTAAGGTTTCCCGGTAACGCTCACGGTAACTATAGAATTTGAGGTTTGGCAGGAAGCGTTCATGGTAGAGAATGTTAAAAGGATATTGGATATCAAAGGCCATATGCTCAGGTGGTTCTCCCATAAGCTGTTCCCACAGGAGGGCACGAACCTTAATATGGTAGGTGCCGGCAAAGCCGATAAGGCAGCAGACACCGCGAGACACCGCATTCATTTTCATTAAGCTGTCATAATCATTGATGGCAGTTGTGTTGGCCGCAAAGACGACATCATAGGCTGGCTCAGCCGGAAAATCCAGCCAGTCTGCTTGTAACGGTTCAATCCGGCAGGTAAGTCCTTCATGTATGGCCTCGGATTTTAGCATCGCCAGCATCTGGCCGGCCGTATCCAGGCCAGTCACTTGTCTGACCTTGGAAGCCAGGGGTAAGGTATAGGTACCGGCACCACAACCTATGTCAAGAACCATGCTGAAGGGACTGATCACACCATCAGCCACAAGTCCCTCAACAACTGCATTATAGATAGAGCGGCTTTGGCGGTTGCGCAAGGCATATTGTTCGGCGAATGAATTCCAGAACTGTTGCCAGCCTTGCTTATTGCCATAACTGGGAGCCTGATTGGAGGTATTTCGGACTTCCTGCCAGGCCTCTGTCCAAAATTTAGTAGTGCACATATATTTTTCACCTTCCTGAATACAGTTAAAAAAGGCATGAACATCCAAGGAGCTATTCCACGGATTTCATACCGAAATGTTAAATCTTCATGATTCAAAACAACTACTTTAACTATAAATTGTTTTGTCATAATTGTCAATTAGTAATAAGATTCATAAATCTCTGGAAGGTAAAACTTGACAACTATTTTAACAGAGGTATATACTAAATATTGAAAACAGAATATTCGAGGTAGGTGCCCAATTGGGCTTAATAGGGAAGACCGGTGAAAAGCCGGCGCGGTCCCGCCACTGTAACGGGGAGCAAGTTTAAGTTATGCCACTGGGATGGATTTCCTGGGAAGGTTTAAGCAAGCAATGATCCGAAGTCAGGAGAACTGCCTGTCTGACAATCACCGTTTATTACCCACGAGGTTTGGGGAGGGGATTACAGTAGGCGTTTTTGTGGCGCACTAGTTGATTCGCTCCTGGTTTTATATACCAGGAGCTTTTTATTAGCTTGCTGTTAGTACTCCCGACTGTAAACGGTCGGGAGTCTTGCTATCTGCAGCTGTTTTCTCAATTGACTATAGAAAATAACACCGGTTGCTCTATTATAGCTATAAAGATCTGCATAGTAGCTGTTGAAGAGACAACCCATAGGAGATGAAGCTATGACATTAGTAAATCCAGCGAAACGACCATTCCTCCATTGGAGCATGCTCCTGGTTTTAGGACTGCTGCTAGTATTTACCGGCGGCTGTACTGAAAAGAATAATAGTAGTTTGCCCTATGGCAAAAGTACAGCCGGTTCTGGTGGTTATGAAGTAGTAGATAGTACTGGCTATGTATTGCAGCTTCCGCAAAAACCGCAGAGGATTGTGGCGCTATCTATTAGCACGGCTGAGATTACTATGGCTCTGGTAGACCCAGAACGTATTGCGGCTCTGGTGGATTTAGCTGATGTCAGTGGCGTATCCAATATTGTTGAACAAGCTAAAGCTGTTCCCAAGAAAGTGCAGGCCAATGCTGAGAGTGTTATTGCACTCCAGCCAGACCTTGTAATTATTCCCGACTGGCGGCCGGCGGCATTAGCCCAAACGCTTAGGGAGGTAGGTATTCCGGTCTATGTCTATAAAACAGCAACAACCATTGACGAAGTCAAACAATCTATTACAATAATTGCTCACGTTGTTGGTGAAGAGCAGGCCGGTGAACGTTTGGTAGCCGAGATGGAAACCCAACTGGAGCAAGTTAACGAGAAAGTACGGCAGATTCCTAAAGATAGTCAGCAGGTAGTCATTCGGTTTTCGCTGATGGGCGATGGTGGCGGCAAAGGCAGTACCTTTGAAGATATCTGCCGTCAGGCAGGGGTAATTGAAGGTGCGGCGTTGGCCGGACTGAGCCGTGAGGACGTAATGTCCAAAGAACAAATTGTCAGTGTTAATCCAGATGTAATTTTGCTGCCTGCCTGGGATTATACCGGCAAAACCGATATAACGAAGTTTGCTGAGGATGTGCAGAATGACCCGGCATTGCAGTCGGTAAAAGCTATTCGTAATAAAAAAATGGTTGCTGTGCCAGACAGACACTTAACTGCTACCTCACAGTACATTGTACTTGGGGTGCAGGACGTAGTCCGGGCTGTTTATCCACAGTATTTTTAGTTGGAAAATTACTATACATAAAAAGGAGGAAAAAATGAGTATTATAGCAGAATCTTTTGGCATTTTCCATAAAGGCGGCCCGGTTATGTATTTAATTGCGGCCTGTTCATTACTGGTTGTGACCATTGGGGTAGAACGGTTTTTATACTATAAAAAGATGAATACCAATATGTGTAAGTTTACCGAACAACTGACGCCATTGCTGGAACAGGCTGAGTGGGCGGCAGCCCATGAATTATGCCGGCAGACCCAAGGTATTGCGGCTACTGTTGCTGCTAAGGGTATTGGTTATGTTCAGCGTGGCTGTGCCAATATCGAAAGCGTTCTGGAAGGAGAGGCGGCGTTGGCTGTTGCCGGTCTGCGAACCAATCTAAGTCATTTAGACACCATTGTAACCATTGCGCCGCTTTTGGGCCTTTTGGGAACAGTTATTGGCATGATTGGTTCTTTCAGTGTCATGAATATTAAAGCCGGTCAGCCCCAAGCCATTACTGGCGGGGTCGGGGAAGCGCTTGTTGCTACCGCCTCCGGCTTGTGTGTAGCTACTTTAGCTATGATTGTGTATAGTTATTTCAACCACCGGCTTGATAAACTGATTACCCAGATTGAACAGACTTGCCTATTGCTGATAGGGCATATCAAACAGGAGAAACGCCATGAAATTGCGTAATCTGCGTACTGAGCGCCAGCCTAAGCTGATGATTATTCCCATGATTGATATTATCTTTTTTTTACTGGTGTTTTTCATTATGAGTACTCTCTATATGGTTGATCAGCAGACCATACCTGTTAATTTGCCGCAAGCTGCCTCAGCGCAAAGTGACAAACCACGCAGTGTGGCAATTGCGGTTACCAAAGAAGGACGAATTTTGTTTGAACAGGAAGATGTACCACTGGAATTACTGAAAAAGCGGGTACAGTTGGAAATGAGTAAGCAGAGTGACCTGGTTTTTATCCTGCGCTCTGATAAAGCGGCTGAATATGGCAAAGTGGTAGCTGTTCTTGATGAATTGAAACTAGCGGGGGCTGTGCGGGTGGCTATCGCGACGGAAAGGAAGGATAAGTAAATGGATTGCTCATTCTTCCCGGAATATTGTCGCGCCGGGAACCGAATTATTCGGAGAAAGCCTGCCAGGCGGGGGTTGAAGGTACCGGTGGCATTTAGGCTGAAAGTATAAAACATAAAATAGGAGTGAATAATGGTGAAAAGAAAGAAGTCTACAAGTACAGGCAAAACATGGCTATGGGCGATGGTGACAAGCGCATTGTTAGTTCAGGTACCGGGTGTTTCATTGGCGGAAGAGGCAGATAAGCAAGACCAGTTTTCGTTTGATGAAGTGGTGATAACGGCTAACCGGGTGCCGACAACAGCAGCGAAAACGGCTGCGAATGTTGCGGTTGTATCCAGAGAACAGATTGAAAAAGGGCCCTATTCCAACTTAGGGGATGTATTGAGGGACGTTAATGGGGTTATCGTCACTACTAAAGGTTTTGCCGGTGCCGAGCAGACAATACGGTTAAATGGTGATGACCGTGTATTGGTCATGATTGACGGGCGTAAAATTAGTCAGCCGCAGGGTGCAAGTGGCCGGGCCAGCATTAATCTAAACTCGATTATTTCGCTGGACAATATTGAGCGTATTGAAATTGTTAAAGGCGGCGCCTCGGCATTATATGGCTCCGATGCTGTCGGCGGGGTAGTTAATATTATTACCCGCAAAGGCGCAGAAGCGAAAACCACAATGGACTTTTCTGTCGGTTCCTGGGGCACACGCAATTATGGGTTTAGCACACAAGGTAGTGAAAATGGAGTTAGCTGGTATATTACCGCCAATAAAAAGGAACAGGATTATGCAAAATACAATGTGTTAAATCCAGCATTAACGTCAGGCAGCAGTAAAGGTGACAGCTACCGGTGGCCTAATAGCAACTATGAGGGACAAGGCTTTACCATGCGGTTAGATAAAACAATTGATGATAATCGGTCGGTTACCTTTAACTTTGAACATTGGGATGATGAGGGTGGGCAACCGTATTCAGTATCATCAGCTTATGCACTTTCTAGTGTTAAATCGGCAAAGTTATCAAACAACTGGGCGCTAACGTATGATTTCAATAAACAAAAAGACGTGCCGGGTTTTGCCCGCATCTATGCTAATTATTCGAATCAAGACTTTAGCGGTACCTATAAAAACAGAACACAAGGCTTTGCCTACCAAACAGGCTGGCAATTAGGTGACCGTCATAAAGTGGTTACCGGTCTTGACTGGGAAAAGGGTGAAGTCCTGGAAAATACATATCACGATGAATATTATGATATTGTAAACTATAAAAATAAATCGGTTACTAATACGGCATTTTACTTACAAGATATTTTTACGGTAACAGACAAATGGACTGTGACACCAGGCGTGCGCTATGACCACCACAGCAAATTTGGCGGACAAACAACGCCGAAAGTGAATGTGAACTATAGTGCGGATTCATCTACCGATATCTATTTTTCATACAATAGAGTATTTAAGGCACCTACTTTAGATGATTTGTATTATAATATGGATTATTATGGAAACACCTGGAAGGGGGATCCCAATCTTAAACCGGAAAAAGGACATGTACTTAGTGTCGGGGTGAATAAAAAACTAAATAATAATACATCAGTGACAGCCAATTGCTTTAGCAGCAAACTTACAGACGCCATTGAGTGGGATTATGACGACAGTTACAATGCTTGGGTGCGCAATATTGCTAAACAAAAGAAACGTGGTTTTGAACTTGATATTCATCATAAGCTTTCTGAACATTATTACAGCGAAGTTGGTTATTCCTATGTACATACGGAAAACAATGAAAATAACGCGGGCTATGTAGTTGAAGAAAATAACAGCCAACCCAATGGGTATCGTGTGAAAGTAGGTTATACTGATACGAAGTGGGATGTGAATGTCAACGGTCAGAGTGCAACCGGACTAAGTCGCAATCGATTTATTGACAGCAGTTACTGGGTCTGGAATCTGGCTGCCAATTATAAAATGACGCCGGCTGCCAGTGTCTACTTAAATGTGTATAATTTAGGAGACAAGGCCTATGAACTCACTTCCAGTGGAAGCGGAAATAGCCGGGGTAACTACCCTATGGCATCTCGTAACTTCCAGCTAGGCATTAAGTATTCTTTCTAAAACATGAACAGAAGGACTAGATGATATGATAGGCAGGGTAAAAAATAAAGCGATGTTGTTTAGCGGGCTGGGTGTGCTGCTAATGGTGGTACTCGTATGCTCGCTGGCTTGGGGCCAGGTAACCGTACCTATCAGCGCTACGCTGGCAGTTGTTGGTCAACAATTACACCTGCCTGGCATGCAAGGCAGCGATATCAATCAGGAATATACATCTGTTATCTGGCATATTCGTATGCCGCGCACGCTGGTAGGGCTGTTGGCAGGTGCGGCACTTGCGGTGTCAGGAGCGGTTATGCAAGGAGTATTTGGCAACTCGCTGGCCGATCCGGGCATTATCGGTGTATCAAGCGGTGCGGCATTAGGAGCCGTTATTGCCATTGCTTTAGGTATGACAGCTAAAGGGATTTTTTACCTGCCATTTTTTGCGTTGCTGGGTGCGCTGTTGGCAGTGGGAGTGACGGTTACGTTAGCTATGCGTGATGGCAAAATCCCGGTGATGGTGCTTCTCTTGGCAGGCGTTGCCATAAGTATGCTAATGGGTGCTTTGACCTCCGGAATATTGACCTTTATAAATGAGTACCGGCTGCGGGAATTCTTATTTTGGACGGTGGGCGGGCTGGATTACCGCCGCTGGGAACATGTTTATCTTGCTGCCGGTCCAGTAATTATTGGTATTCTTATTTTGTTTTTATTAGCCAGACATCTTAATATTCTAGTTTTAGGAGACCAGGAAGCACGTTCGGTAGGCGTTCCAGTGGCCTTCTTGCGTCTAGTGCTGTTGTTTGTTTCAGCAGTGACAACCGCAACAGCCGTATGTGTTAGCGGTACAATTGGCTTTGTGGGTTTGGTTGTACCCCACATTATGCGTCTTTTGCTAGGGCCGGAGCACCGCACCTTGTTGCCGGCCTGTGCTTTGGCCGGAGGGATCTTTCTAGTGGCCTGTGATACACTGGGACGACTGTTAATGCCACCGTCTGAGATTCGGGTTGGAATTATGACAGCATTACTGGGTGCACCTTACTTTTTATTTTTGCTGCGTAAAGCACAGAAAGGAGGCGGGCTGTCATGAATGCAACCAGTGAATTTGCTTTAGCTGCGAGTAATGTAGGGGTTACTATTGGGGATAAAACTATTTTACGGGATATTTCTTTCGCGGCTAATTCAGGTGAATTTGTTGGTATTATCGGCCCAAATGGCGCAGGGAAAAGTACATTGCTCAGAGGCCTCCGCGGCATGGGAGCCATTACCTCCGGGGCCGTTTTGGTTTTTGGGCGGCCGCTGCATACGTTAGGCGACAAACAACTGGCGCGTAGTATTGCTTATATGCAGCAGGACGTAAATGTTGGTTTTGGTTTTAACGCCTTGGAAGTGGTGTTGGCCGGACGCTACCCGTATCTGAAATGGTGGCAGAATGAGCAGCGTGAGGATTATGAAATTGCCCGGAAATATATGGCCTTCACCGGTGTTGAGGCCTTGGCTGAGAAATCGGTGCAGCAGGTTTCAGGCGGGGAGCGGCAGCGTATTCTTCTGGCAAAGGTACTGGCGCAGGAAACACCGCTCATCTTCCTTGATGAACCGACAGCTAGTTTGGATTTGGGGTACCAGGAAGAAATTTTTCGGCATTGCCGGGTCATATGCCAGGAGGGCAAGATGGTGCTTATTATTGCCCATGATATCAAATTGGCTGCTAAGTTTTGTACGCGCTTGATTTTATTGGCTGGCGGCACCATACTTGCTGATGGAAGACCGGAAGAAGTCATCACTGCTCAAAATCTGGAAAAGGCCTATGGTTTACATTCTGATGTTTTTATTAATAAAGTAACAGGTAATCTGGATATTCACACCTATGAGGCGGCCGGGACTACTACATTGCAGCCAGTTGTCCACGTGATTGGCGGCGGCGGTTCTGCCGGAAATATTCTGCGGCTGCTGCACGAAAGGTCTTATAATTTGAGCGGTGGTGTTTTTCAGCAGGGCGATAGTGATGCCGATGTAGCTATGGCCTTTGGCATACAGGCGATAGTTGGTCAGCCTTTTTGTATTATTGATAAGGTACAGGCAACGAAGAACAGAGAAAAGATACTTGCTGCCGATGTTACCGTGTTAAGTAATCTGTATTATGGACAACAAAATTTGGATAATCTCGAGGCAGCGTTTGTTGCTAAAAAAGTTATTATTATTGAAGATACAGCGATTGAGGAACGCGATTTTACCGGCGGTAAAGCAAGCAAGTTATATCGTGACTTGTGTACATTGCCGCAGGTAACTGTGCTAAGCTCAGTACAGTTTGCCGAGCAGGTAGTAACAGGCGAAATTCTTTAATTCACTGTATAGTGATGAGAAAGCAAAGGAAAGGAAGGGATAATATGCCGGAAACCAAAGGTTTGGTAATTGTAAACACGGGAAATGGCAAGGGAAAAACAACTGCCGCATTAGGGTTGGGACTGCGGGCATGGGGTCAGGGACTTAAGGTACTCATTTTACAATTTATCAAAGGAAACTGGAAATATGGTGAATTACAGGCTGCGGAGAGAATGGGGGCTGACTTTGTAATCCGTCAGTTGGGTGAAGGTTTTGTGAGTAATACCACCGGGGATGACAAAGCAGATCACCAGGCGGCTGCTGAAAAGGCACTCCATGACGCAAAAACGGAAATTATGTCGGGAAATTGGGATATGATTATTCTTGATGAGATTAACTATGCTGTTAAATTTGGACTAGTTTCTGGGGAAGCGGTAGTTGAACTGCTAGCGATAAAACCTCCTTTACTGCATCTTGTGCTTACCGGACGCGATGCATGTCAGGAAATCATTGATAAAGCTGATTTAGTAACTGAAATGAAGGAAATTAAACATCCCTATAAAAAAGGGATAAAAGCGCAAAAAGGGATTGAATTCTAAAAAACGCGTACTGTCAACAAATAGCGATAAAACAATAAGTTTTTTGTAAAAAACTGCAGATTTTAATATTTGTTGGGTTGCAGTTTTTTATTAACAAAGTTATACTAATATTGTCAATAATTAAAATTGGGTAATGTTAGCAATAATTGAGGCTGCTTATGTATAACAGTGGCATGAAGCTGCAAAAGAGATTTTGTTGGTTCATGCCACTTTTATAATTCATGGAAATATGATGCATGAGGTGAGAAGTATGTATTGCTTTTCAACAGTGAAAGAATTTTCTGAATTACGAGAAGCTGTGCGAGAAGAACTGACCGAAATGCGGGTTGCAGGAGTTGACCCCTTCTTTGTCGCGATCAATGAGGCTGTGAATAATGCTATTTTTCATGGTAATAAGCAAGATGAAACTAAAAAAGTACAATTAACCATAACGAATTGGCCAGGGGAAGTCAGAGTCATTATTCGCGACGAGGGTCAGGGTTTTGCACCAGCGGAGGCAAAGCAAAAGGAAGGTTTGCAGGAAAGTGGACGGGGCATTGAAATTATCAGGCACTGCGTGGATCAGTATTATTTTTCTTCAGAACCTAGCGAAATAGTTTTGATTAAAAAAGTTGCTAGTTCTCCAATGGTATCTGAATCAAAAATTATAGAAAAGGGGTGTTTAACGAATGCAAATTGATACCAGCATTGTCAATAACCAAGTTATTGTTGATTTGTCCGGCGGATTGTATGTTGAGGGAGCAGAGATTCTGCGGGAAAAACTTATCAAATATATGGAAAATGGGCAAAAGCACTTTCTGGTAAAGATGCATAAGGTTGACTACATCGACAGCTCCGGACTTGGTGTATTGGTTTCCATTCATAAGCGGACACGGCAATGTAATGGCAGTTTGGTGATTGCAGGTACAACCGGCTTTGTCAAAGAATTGTTTGAATTAACCCGCTTGAATAAAGTATTTGATATGCAGTAACTGAAGTTGCAAGGGGATGGTAGGAATGAGTGCTATCATGCAAAGCGCCGTTAGTCAGGAAATGTGTGAGTATTGCCAGCGGTTTGATCTATTGGACATGATCAATGACGCCGTGCTTTTAGTGGATGCCCAAACTAATGATGTTTTATTTATGAACCAAAAGGCATTGCATATGTATCGGTATGAGCAACAGGAAATTGATAAGCTGGCAATTGTTGATTTAAGCCATGAGTCGCGGGAAACCGCACGTGAAAAAATGCAAATGGTGGTTGAACGGGCAAAGCGCGGCTATATTTTTCTGGCCAATCATGTCAAGAAAGATGGAACGCTATTCAAGGTAGAGATTAGTGCCCGTTGCTTGGTTATGCATGGCAAGGCTGTTATTGCTGCGTTGGTTAGGGATGCAACTGCTGACGGTAAAGTGAGGCAGGAATTAGAAATTGCTGGAAAAATTCAGCGGTTGTTGCTGCCGGAGGAGTTAACAACCGCACAGTTCTCTATGCGGACTATTTACCAGCCGTTACACGGCTTGAGCGGTGACTTATATGACGTTCAATATAATGAGGACAATCAAACTCTGTTCGGAATTATTCTTGATGTGATGGGACATGGCATTGCGGCCACCAGTCAGGGTGGTATTTTGCGTTATCTTTTTCGCCAGGCGGCTGAGAAACATATAGCTGTTAGTGATAAATTAGCATGGATTAACAATGAAGTTATGCCATTTTTTAGCTGTGGTGGTTTTGCTGCCGCCTTGTTGTTTGAGTTTGATTTCAAAAGTAAGATATTGACGTATTCTTCTGCCGGGATAAACTATTTTCTTTGTTTAAACAGCAAGGGAGTAGCAGTGATAAAGAGTCCGGGTTTGTTTTTAGGCATTAATGAAAAAGAAGCTTATGATGAGTGCGTGATGTCTTTTCGGTCAGGTGACAGCTTTTTTTTCTTGACTGATGGCCTCTTTGAAATGCTGGCGCCGCCTATTGATAAATTGTATACTTTTGATACTTTGTATGAACAGTGCAGAAATTTGCCGATGAACAAAACAATTAAGGATGATGCTTCCGGAGTGGCGATACTTGCGCATTAATTCATGGTTAATGTTGTGACAGATAATTTAGCGAATGGGAGAGTGAATATTTTGAAAGCTAAATTAGGTTTCAAATTCGGAGTGAGTTTTGGTATCATTTTACTACTGATGATTATTATGACTATTACCTCTTTTGTCAATTTACAAAGCGCAAAAGGAGAGTTAGTAAAAATTGATGAGGCTAATGCACGAATGGCGTTAGCTGATACTATTGCAGTGCAATACAAAAATACAATAGCTGCTATCCGTGGTTATGCCGCCTTTGGTGAAAACGTATACCTGGGACAAATGGATAATGGTTTTGATAAGCTTTTGACATCCGAAAAAGAACTGTTGGCTGTAGCTAGGGCGGACAAGCAGCAGGAAGTGCAGATGTTAATTGATCAAACAAATCAGTATCGAGATATTATTGTAAAGGAATATCTGCCAGTAGCCAAGACTTATCATGCTGCTAAGGCAGTGGGAGACTTGGCGCTGGAACGGGAAGCTGGGACAAAATTAAATGAAATTACTAAGCGGTTGAGACCGTTATCTGAATCAGTAACCGCAAAGGCTGACGGTATTGCAGAAAACAATGTAAATCTTGCGAAAAATTTGATTGACGATAGTATAAACAGGGCTGACAATAATAGTCGGTTTTCTTTGGTGATCAGTCTAGTTGTATTGATATTGGGACTGGTTATTGCGCTAGTTTTAACTAATATGATCAGGAAACCTATACTTGCTCTCACGGCGATTACCAATCAATACGCCGCAGGAGATTTGCGGGAAATTGTGGAACTCAAGTCTTCCGACGAAGTTGGAGAATTGGGACATTCCTTGCGTACTATGCATAATCATTTCGTTAGTATGATTACTAATATCCGTTCAGCATCAGGACAACTGGCTATGGCATCAGAACAAATGGCATCATCGACCGAGGAGGTCACTGCCACCGGAGAGACGATTGCTCAAAGCATGCAGCACTTGTCGGGTGAGGCTGAAACTGGCAATAGTTCTATGCTGGAAGCATCTCAGGCACTGGTGGAATTGTCCAGTCTTATTCAAATTGCCAAGAAAAAAGCTAATGATACTTGCAACAGTTCAACAGAGACTTTGGCAGCAGCTGAAAATGGACGGGCTAAAGTTACTGAATCAGTTAGCAAGATGGATAATATTACAGAACAGACTAAACGATCCAGTCAGATAATAAGCGAATTGAACGATTACTCTCAGCAAATTTCCCAGATCATTGATACCATCACGATGATTGCCAAACAGACTAATCTTTTGGCACTTAATGCCGCTATTGAAGCCGCCCGGGCGGGGGAGCACGGACGTGGGTTTGCGGTGGTTGCGGAAGAGGTGCGCCAGTTGGCTGAACAGTCTAATCAGGGAGCACAGGAAATCACTGCATTAGTTGAGAAAGTTACAGAAAAAACA
Organism: Sporomusa ovata DSM 2662; assembly: GCF_000445445.1. Classification (GTDB taxonomy): domain Bacteria; phylum Bacillota; class Negativicutes; order Sporomusales; family Sporomusaceae; genus Sporomusa; species Sporomusa ovata. The sequence continues at coordinate 63,804 of NZ_ASXP01000001.1, forward strand.
CAACTAGCCGTGTTGGCGATGACACAAAACGTAACAGAAGTAGAAGGTGGTGTTATTACTGTTAATGAGGCAGGCTTGGCACTTGATAAAATCTTACAGGCAGTGAAGTTTATGGCTGACGAGGCTAGAGAAATTGGTAACATTACCTCAGAACAGGTAGCTAATTCAGACCAAATTGTGAACCTAATCAACGATCTTTCAAATGTTATTGAAACGGTGGCTATGCATACTGAAGAGGCAACAGCTTCCATTGAGGAACAGTCCTCAACAATGCAGACAATAGCCGCTGGTGCGGAAGAAACAAGTGCTATGGCAACCGAATTGAAAGAATCGGTGCAGCACTTTTTGGTGTAAGCAGTGAATAAACGATTTATAATACCTTAAAGTGGCGCTTGACACTGGTGCTGCTTTAAGGTATTATATCAAAGTCGCTTGCAATGAAGTAGTAAACTATTTATCAAAAAACGACAAAGATTACCAATAAAAGATATATTGACACAGTCTAAACCTTTGTGTTACTATATAAAAGTCGTCAGCAAACGACAACGGTTGCGGGCAAAACGTATTGTTCATGATACGCCTGTGACAGCAGCACATTCATGCACGCGGTTCCCTGAAAACTGAACAATGTAAGTAATGCATCAAAAAGCCAGATGTGCGGTTGTATGTCGTTTGCGACATACTAAACCAAAAACAAATTTTTAATAGCTTTAAAGAGCCAATTGGCTTTTCATAATATGGAAGTCACATGTGACTTTGAACTTGTGCCTGGTGCGTCTAGTAATGTAGATTGTCTACTTTAATTAAGACAGCCAATGGTATTTAAGTTTGTAAGCTCATAGATGGCAGATTTTTATGGAGAGTTTGATCCTGGCTCAGGACGAACGCTGGCGGCGTGCCTAACACATGCAAGTCGAACGGGGAGTTATTTATAACTCCTAGTGGCGAACGGGTGAGTAACGCGTAGATAACCTGCCTCTAAACTGGGGACAACACCGCGAAAGTGGTGCTAATACCGAATGTGGTATCTTGGTCGCATGACTGAGATAAGAAAGGTGGCCTCTGAATATGCTACCGCTTAGAGATGGGTCTGCGTCTGATTAGCTAGTTGGTGAGGTAACGGCTCACCAAGGCAACGATCAGTAGCCGGTCTGAGAGGATGAACGGCCACACTGGGACTGAGACACGGCCCAGACTCCTACGGGAGGCAGCAGTGGGGAATCTTCCGCAATGGACGAAAGTCTGACGGAGCAACGCCGCGTGAGTGAAGAAGGTCTTCGGATTGTAAAGCTCTGTCGTTTGGGACGAACGTATTCTATGTGAATAATGTAGAGTAATGACGGTACCAAAGGAGGAAGCCACGGCTAACTACGTGCCAGCAGCCGCGGTAATACGTAGGTGGCAAGCGTTGTCCGGAATTATTGGGCGTAAAGGGCGTGTAGGTGGATTTTTAAGTCGTGTGTCTAAGTGCGGGGCTCAACCCCGTATAGGCGCAGGAAACTGGAGATCTTGAGTGCAGGAGAGGAAAGTGGAATTCCCAGTGTAGCGGTGAAATGCGTAGATATTGGGAGGAACACCAGTGGCGAAGGCGACTTTCTGGACTGTGTCTGACACTGAGGCGCGAAAGCCAGGGGAGCGAACGGGATTAGATACCCCGGTAGTCCTGGCCGTAAACGATGGGTACTAGGTGTAGAGGGTATCGACCCCTTCTGTGCCGCAAGCAAACGCAATAAGTACCCCGCCTGGGGAGTACGGCCGCAAGGTTGAAACTCAAAGGAATTGACGGGGGCCCGCACAAGCGGTGGAGTATGTGGTTTAATTCGACGCAACGCGAAGAACCTTACCAGGACTTGACATTGAGTGAAAAGCTAAGAGATTAGTTCCTATCCTTCGGGATACACGAAAACAGGTGGTGCATGGCTGTCGTCAGCTCGTGTCGTGAGATGTTGGGTTAAGTCCCGCAACGAGCGCAACCCTTATCCTTTGTTGCCAGCACGTAATGGTGGGAACTCAAGGGAGACTGCCGCAGACAATGCGGAGGAAGGCGGGGATGACGTCAAGTCATCATGCCCCTTATGTCCTGGGCTACACACGTACTACAATGGGCTTAAACAAAGCGAAGCAAGCCCGCGAGGGTAAGCCAAACGCATAAACAAGCTCTCAGTTCGGATCGGAGGCTGCAACTCGCCTCCGTGAAGTCGGAATCGCTAGTAATCGCAGGTCAGCATACTGCGGTGAATACGTTCCCGGGCCTTGTACACACCGCCCGTCACACCACGAAAGTTGACAACACCCGAAGCCGGTGGGGTAACCGATTCGACATTGGATTTTCGACATACGACAATCGAAAGGAAAGACGAAAGTCTTGCAAGAACCCAATCGAAAGTCAAAGGTCGAAGGTCGAATGTCGAACCGGGGCTAGCCGTCTAAGGTGGGGCCGATGATTGGGGTGAAGTCGTAACAAGGTAGCCGTATCGGAAGGTGCGGCTGGATCACCTCCTTTCTAGGGAGAACCGTTTGGGGTAACACTCAAACTACTTCCAGGTCGGTACATTTGGCAAGCATTACGATACTAGACGGAGCTTATGTGCTCGCTGTAGTATTATCTTACATTGTTTGGTTTTGAGGGAATGCAAGTTACCATAAATTACTTGTTGAATAATACAAGTAACTATGGTAACATAAGATTCCTGAAATCATGTGGGGGTATAGCTCAGCTGGGAGAGCGCTTGAATGGCATTCAAGAGGTCAGCGGTTCGATCCCGCTTATCTCCACCACATAATCCAGTGACGATAGCTGTGGGAGGAAGGTAATTAAGCCCACAAACGCCGAAGGTACTTGGTTGGAAACGGCCTGGGAGATTAGGAAGTTGCTGGTTCATCTCGACAGTCGACGTTCGACATACGACCTTTGATACATTATCGAAGGTCTAAAATCGCGAATCGAAAGTCGAGTAAGTGTTCCTTGAAAACTGCACAGAAGAAAGCAAAGTAAAGAATGCCTCATATGCAAATATGAAGAGCAAACTTAACGAAGCGCAATTAGGATTTAACTGAAGGCAAAACGTAAGCTAAACCCTCGGCACAGTAAGATGTAGCCGAGAGACTGGCTAGCGTGCATCAGATACTAGGCGGAAGGAGGACGCGAACGGAGTCGTACTGGAAGTACGTCGAAGAGAGCGCCCGGACTGACAACAACGCAGATGATGTGCGATAGACAGTCGACAAAGTAGCAGCAACAAGACTTAAAATAAGTCAAGTTACTAAGGGCATACGGCGGATGCCTAGGCGCCAAGAGCCGACGAAGGACGGGGTAAGCTCCGATATGCCAGGAAGAGCTGCAAGCAAGCTTTGACTCCTGGATTTCCGAATGGGGGAACCCGGCGGTGGTAATGCACCGTCACCTAACTTAGGTTAGGAGGGCACCCGGGGAACTGAAACATCTAAGTACCCGGAGGAAAAGTAATCAATTGAGATTCCCCAAGTAGCGGCGAGCGAACGGGGAAGAGCCCAAACCCTGTTCGACATTGGATTTTCGACATGCGACATTCGAAGGGAGACGAAAGTTACCAAACCCCTATCGAAAGTCTAAAGTCGAAGGTCGAATGTCGAGCAGGGGGTTGAGGACTGACATAAATCAGAAAATATCTAGTTGAACTACCTGGAAAGGTAGGCCACAGAAGGTAACAGCCCTGTA
>NZ_ASXP01000001.1:70000-430000 GCF_000445445.1 Sporomusa ovata DSM 2662
GGAAGTGGAGTAATCCATGCAGCTGACTGGTACTAATAGGCCGAGGACTTGACTTAACGACTATTGACATTCGATTTTTGTCTGTCGATTGAGAAAGAATTAACAGTATCTAATTGTGCGCAGTCTTTCTTCTGTGAAGTTTTCAGGGAACATTACCTTCATAAAAAAAGATAATCAAAAGTTGTAAATTGACAATTAATTGTCGAATATATTCCTTGATAGCTCAGTTGGTAGAGCAATCGGCTGTTAACCGATTTGTCGTAGGTTCGAGTCCTACTCGAGGAGCCACTTTGTTTTAAAAAAGGCATTCACATTTGTGAATGCCTTTTTTAATTATCCAGATGGAAAGCATAACTTTCCCTGAATTGAACAAGTAGGTTTCTGTTGGCATCCTAAAGGCCTAAGAAATTTATGGGTCTGTCAAATGGCAGCCTCTTTTTCGTATACCTACCATTTCGAAAAGTGCGGGGAAAGGTAAAAATAATGTAATTAAAACAATTTAATTATAAAATTCTACAATTTTTGGAAGTAAATATTAATTAAAACATCATTAAATATCGAAAATAGCGAATACATCATTTCGAAAGCAACGTTGATATAAGTGCAGTTTGTTACTCAACTCATGATTATATAAACGCAACTCATACCAAAATACTTGCATGGTAAATTTTGCATACTATAATAAAACTACAATATGTCAAAGATGATAGCGCTTTTGTTTTGGATGAAACTTGCTACCATATTGTCCTTACTTTTGTAAAATAATCAATTGTGCGGATAATTGCAACTCAATTCTCGAAATTCAAAAAAAAACGACAATTCCCCTGTGGTTTCATTAAAAGATGTACCTAGTTGTATAGGCTATATGTCCTATACATTGTAAATTGACATTATTGTTGTGAGATTAGTTAAAGGAGTGTCGAAAACAGGAGTAATAAAGTTGTTGAAATTAATTGTATTACTATTTAGAATGGGCATTAGTGACTTGTTTACAGTTATTACCAAACAGAACAAATATACATATATTTCTCTGTGAGGCAAGCACATGATGTGGGCCTTTAGTCCTGATAGTTTCGACGGTAAGGCTTGGAACATATAAAAAATAACTGCTGTATGAGGAGGCCAAAAAATGGTCAAAGTCGTATTGATTGATGATGAACGTTATTTTTTAGAAAAACTGGCAAGTGAGTTGGGTTCTGGAGTGGAAGTAGCAGGTAATTTTTTTAACATGTTTGATGCGGTAGAAAAAATAAAAAAAATAAAGATAACAGGCATGTTCTCTGAAGATCGAATTCCTGCAAAAGAATTGCTAAAAGAGTCCGGCGTAAGATTAAATCGTGTTTCAGATACTGAAATTCTCCTTGTAATGGCACATGACCAATCTGCTTTAAAATCGTTTAAAATTGATGAAGGAAATGAAGAGGTAATACAAAAGCAAATAGCCTTAAAAAAGTCTGATCGGATATCCTTATGGGAAGGTGAAAGAATTGTCCTTGTAGATATTGCAAAAATTGCTTGCTGCTTTTTACAAAAAGGGAATCGCAAAGTTACAGTTGTGGCTGAGAACAAAACGTATCAAAGCAATTATACGTTAAATGCCTTTTTGAATAAAATAGGGGAAAACAGATTGATTCGTTGTCACCGAAGTTTTGCTATCAATCCCGACTTTTTATCAGAGATGGTTCCAGGAGAAAACAATACTATGGTTGCTAAGGTCACTGGTTATAATGGTGAAATTCCAGTCAGTAGACAATATAGTCCTATTCTTAGGACGATTGCCGGACTACACACTAGGGCTGACTGTAAAAAGAATATAATGCTTCCATTAGTCTCTGAGTAGTACAACAAGACCGCATCTTGTAAATCAACTTATGGCCGTATAAACGTAACTTATACCAAAATACTTGCGTGAAAAAAACTGTAAGGATATAATAAGAACTACTAAAATACATTTTTTTCCAAATAATAAAAGTTTATGCTTGAGACCAAGCTATGGAGGTTAAATAATGAGAAAGACAGTGAGTATTGTCCTAGTTCTTCTCATGACATTGAGTGTAGCCAGTATTGTCTGTGCCGAGGATTATCTCCTAGGGCCGGGAGATGTATTGGACATCAGAGTACTGGATTTCGACGAACTGCAGGTCAAAGATCTGATTGTTAGGAATGACGGCAAAATCGCATTTCCCATAGTTGGTGAGATACGAGCCAGTGGACTTTCCCCCGGTCAGTTGACGAATATTATCACTGCCGGAATTAGCCATTATGCGAGGGAGCCGAAGGTTACAGTAAATGTAATAAAATATCGTACCACGCGCATTTATGTATTGGGTGAGGTAGCGAGACCAGGGATGTACGAGTTGGAAAAGCAGCACTTACTGCTTGATGCGATCGGAGCAGCGGGTGGCTATACCAAGGATGCTTTAAAAAAGAAAGCCTATATCATTCGCAAGAATAGCCATAGTCAACCTGAATCAGTTAACTTGATTAAACTTCTAAGACAAGGTGATATGACTCAGAACTGTGTATTAAATGATGGAGATGTGGTGTATTTTGCTGCTAGCGGACGGATTGACTTTAACAGAGATATACTTCCGTTTTTCAGCATAGCCTACCAAATTAAGGAACTTAACGATTGAATTAGATTGTGTTATATGGATTGTTTGAACTTACACGGAGGAATGTGAAATGACTCAAGTAACCAGTGATTTGCAAAAATGCAGATGGCTTATCAAAAAAAGATATGGACTAATCCTAACAACCTGCTTAATAGGAGTGATTCTCGCTTTGATTGTCAATCTTAACACTTCGCCTATATACGAAGCTGTAACTAGTCTAAGGATTAAGCAATCTCAAGAATTGCCCTTGTTTGCTGGTCTGACAGGCGGTTCTCAGCTCAATGTTAAACAAACTATGGCAAATTATGCTGCAATGCTTAAGAGTCGTACGATTGTACAGGCAGCTATTGATCAGATATACGAAGGTAAAGGTGCTTCTCCCCTATATGAACAACTAATTTCCCGTATCACAATTAATCCGGCCAAGGAAGCGGATATCCTATATATCACGGTACAGTCTAGGTCACCAGAGGAAGCGCAATTGTTTGCCAATACCCTCAGTCAAAATCTCGTTTCTTTGTTGGCAAACGAACAAGGCGCAGTCAGGGAATTCATCGGCCAGCGACTGAAGGATTCCAAACAGGAACTAGAGCAAGCGGAAGGACTATTAGAAAAATATAAAAGAGACCAAAAGATGATTGGTGCTGATATTCAGTCTAGGGCAATGGCAGATAAGCTTTCCGCGCTCGACAAAATGGTAGCAGAAAACACAGTGAATCTAGTAACTGCTCAGGCGAAACTTGGCAATGCTGAGAGGCAATTAGCAGGACAAAATCCAGGCCTTGTGGCTGACAACCCACTAATTCAACAATATAAGTCCAAATTGGCAGATTCGGAAGTAGAATTAGCAAGCCTATTACCTAAATATGCAGACAATCATACGAAAGTTATGTCGCTCAGGGCGGCTATAACAGAAACCAGAGCCAAGCTGAATGCGGAAGTGGCGAGTGTTCTTAATTCTGAAGCTGCTTCTGGAAATCCAATCAACCAAACACTGTTGCAGGAAAAAATAATGGCGGAAGCGGATATAGCTGCTGCTTCGGCGCAAAAAAAAGTCATTGGAAGTATATTAGCCAATAGTGAAAAGGATATGGCGTCTCTTCCAGCTAAGGAGCAGGGGATAACACGCTTGATGCGAGACGTGCAAGTAGCTCAGGAAATATATATTATGCTAGATAAGCGCTATGAAGAAGCGCGAATTAATGAGGTAATGCAGCCTAGAGATGTCAAGGTGCTGGATGCAGCTATTGCTCCTGACTTACCGGTTAAATCTCGAAAGACGCTAATCTTGTTAATTGGGGTGGTGCTTGGACTATTTGTAGGAACAGCAATAGCATTTTTACTTGAATACAATAAACGGCCAATTCTTAATGATCAAGAGGCTAAGGGGCTTTTGGGATTACCCGTTTTAGGAGTTATACCGGTTTTTGAAGATATTAATCTGCCAAGAGAGTCGTTTGGAAATAAAGTCCTTAGATTATTTTCTCTAAATAGGTTTAAATTGAAAAAATGACATTAAATACTGGTAATGATTAAAAATACAGATGTGAGGTTAGATGTTAAATGATGAATGACAGAACGTTGATTGTAAATCATAGTCCTAAATCTATTTGGGCTGAAGCATTCCGAGCGTTTAGAACAAAGATATTACATTCAAAAAAAGGCAGTATTGTGAAGAGTATATTAGTTACAAGTGCCGGTGCCGGAGAAGGGAAGTCTGTGACGGTCGCTAACACTGCTGTTGTGTTAGCGCAGACAGGCAAGAAAGTAATTTTAATGGATTGTGATTTACGTAAACCTGTTCAACATGAAATTTTTAAGAAAAGAAAAACAAACCGTGGTCTGACAAACGTTTTAAATGGGGAATGCTCAATATCAGATATCGTACAAGATACTGGTATCCCTAATCTTCAACTGATTACCAGCGGTTCAATACGATTCAATCCATCTGAGCTTCTGGACTCTGATAAATTTAAGGAAACGATATCCTCACTCAAGAGTCAAGCTGACTATATAATTATCGATAGTCCCCCGGTCTTGCCTGTTACTGATGCTTGTATTCTGGGATCGAAGGTGGACGGTATTATATTAGTGGTAGGAGTGGGTAAGGTTCAGCCTGAGATGGCTCTAAAGGCTAAGGAGCACATGGAGATAGTCAATGGCAATATATTAGGTATAATAATTAATCATTACGAGAATTTTGTAGAGCAGAGTGCTTATTATCATTATTGTGAGAATGTAGAGAAAGCTGCAAATTGATCAATAGGGGGATGTTTTTATGCGGCGCAAATTATTCGTAGTGATTTTGCTATTAATTGATACAGCTATTGTTAGCTTAACACCGCTTTTGGCACTAATGATTCGTTTTGAGGAAACGACTGTTGACGTTTTGTTTATAACATTTCTGTTTCCTCTGATGCCACTGCTTATCTTTACTCGTCTTATAACTTTCTATGTGTTCGGTCTATATCATCGTTTGTGGCGTTATGCCAGTATTAATGAGTTACTAGCGGTAGGCGAAGCAGTGACATTAAGTTCGATAATCATCATAACTTATACCGCGATCATTGGCCCTGAAATACCCAAAAGCGTTCACTTTATAAGTTGGTTCTTAGCTATTATTCTGATTGGTTTATCAAGATTATGTGTGCGTATAACCTCTTATTTGAGACAGGTAAAGGGCAAAAAAGACACGTCTACTGTTCTAATTGTTGGCGCCGGCGATGCTGGGGCAATGATAGCCCGGGAAATTAAGCACAGCTATAACGGTAATAAAACTATAATTGGCTTTATTGATGATGATCCCTATAAGCACAACCAAATGATATTTGGAGTTAAAATCATGGGTGATAGGTCGGTAATAAGACAAACTGTGAAAGAGTATCAAGTTAATGAAATTATCATTGCAATGCCCTCAATAGGTGGAAACATGGTTCGGGAAATATTAGATGAATGCAAACAAACAGGATGTACAGTCAAAACCCTACCTGGTATGTATGAGATTATTGAGGGCAAGGTCACAGTCCAACAGTTGCGAGATGTAGACTTGGAGGATTTGTTAAGAAGAGATCCGGTTCAGCTTGATTTGAGTGAAATTGCTAGATATATCAGTGGGAAGAATGTTCTTGTAACTGGTGCAGGCGGGTCTATTGGATCAGAACTGTGTCGGCAAATCGCCAAACTATCTCCTAGTAAGCTTTTGCTTCTAGGAAAAGGTGAAAATAGCATTTATGAAATTGACAGAGAATTACGAATAAAATTTCCTAATATCAATATTAAACCTATTATTGCGGATATACGCGATAATGAAAGGATCAATAATGTATTTATTGCTGATAAACCTCACGTAGTATTCCATGCTGCAGCCCATAAACATGTTCCGCTTATGGAGCTTCAGCCTAAGGAAGCAGTACGGAACAATATTTTTGGTACAAAAGTCGTTGCTGAGGCAGCAGACCGAGTCGGTTCAGAAGTCTTTGTTATGATTTCAACAGATAAAGCAGTAAATCCGAGCAGTGTAATGGGAGCTACCAAAAGGGTAGCAGAGCTAGTAATTCAAAGCATCAGTAGGGTTAGCAGTACAAAATTTGTGGCTGTCCGATTTGGCAATGTACTAGGAAGCCGAGGTAGTGTAATACCCTTGTTTAAAAAACAGATAGCCGCAGGTGGCCCAATTACAATTACCCATCCCGATATGAAGCGGTATTTCATGACCATTCCTGAAGCCGTACAACTGGTTCTACAGGCTGGGTCTATGGCTAAGGGGGGAGAGGTTTTTGTATTAGATATGGGGCAACCAGTTAAAATTGTAGATCTGGCACGTGACCTAATAGAGTTATCAGGGCTTGTTCTAAATTCAGATATAAAAATCGAATATACGGGAACAAGGCCAGGAGAGAAGCTTTTTGAAGAATTGTTGACTGCTGAAGAAGGTACGAATGTAACCGAGCATGAGAAAATTTATGCCGCGAACATTAAAGCATCTAATGAAAGCCAACTTCGGCAGGGGCTCGCCGCATTGAGGCAGGCAAGCCGTGGTGATGAAGTAATTGATATTATAAAGATATTGGTACCAACATATTCGAGTGGGAGTTCATTTAAACCAAGCTCATTCAAAAATAAAAACAGTGAGGTGGAGACTCAAATTCCTGAAATGGGGAGCTATCAAACGGCAACAGGACTGGGTGCAGTACATTGAGGAAAAACTCAACAGAGTTACTTTTGAATCAATCCTAGTTAGTTGAATTGTGATGGCTAGCAAGATCAAGTAAAGAGAGAGTTTTTATGAGATTAAATTATTTACTAAAAACATTATTATATCGGCTGCGGGGAGAATACACTACGGAAAGGCTAATTAAAATGGGTATGAGTGTTGGAGAAAATTTCAAACGGCTGCATGGAGTAATTCTTGATCCGGCACATTGTTGGCTTATATCTATTGGAGATAATGTTTCAATGGCACCTCGCGTTCATGTTTTAGCTCACGATGCTAGTACTTATAATTTTTTAGGTTATACGAAAATAGGCAGAGTGAACATAGGAAATAACGTTTTTATTGGCGCAGAAAGCGTTATTCTTCCAAATGTAACAATTGGTGATAATGTAATCATTGGTGCAAACAGTACTGTTACAAAGGACATACCATCAAATTGCGTTTATGCGGGAAATCCCGCTAGATATATGTGCAGTTTAGAAGAATTTATAAAAAAAAACAGGGAACTTATGAAATACAGACCACTCTATGGTAAGGAATATACCACGAGACTCAAAGTAAATAATGAGCAAAAACGGGAAATGCTAGATGATTTATCTGATGGTTTAGGATTTGTGATTTAGTATACTGATAAAGATGGAGTGTGAAAAAATTTGGGTGAATATAAAACAGAATCCAAGAAAGTCTCTGTAATAATGGGAGTGTATAATTGCGAGAGTACCCTCGAAGAGAGCATAGAATCAATTATTAATCAAACATATAATAATTGGGAATTAATTATATGTGATGACGGATCTTCGGATAGAACATATGACATTGCGCAGAACTATGCCTTCGATTATCCCAATAAAATTAAGTTGATAAAAAACGAAACTAATCTTCATCTTGCAGCTGCACTTAATCGTTGTTTAGAATATGCAACTGGTGAATATGTTGCGCGGATGGATGGCGATGATATATCTTTGCCGGAAAGGTTCGAGAAGCAGGTTGTTTTTTTAAATTCAAATCCGCAGTATCAAGTTGTTGGTGCGCAAATGATTTCGTTTGATGAAATTGGAGAGAATGGAATAAGAAGTGTTCCGGAAAAACCAGATAAAACATATCTCAGATATACCCCCCTTTTGCTCACGCTACGATTATGATGAGGAAGAATGTATATGACAAGCTAGGTGGCTATAGAGTAGATAATGAAGTAACAAGATGTGAAGATGTTGATCTATGGTTCAGGTTTTTTGTTGAGGGATTTCATGGATATAATTTGCAAATCCCATTATACAAAGTCAGAGAAGGTATTAAGGATTTTAAACGTAGAAAATTGGTATATGCAATTAATACCGCTAAAGTCTGTTATAAAGGTTATAACTTATTAGGGTATCCTAGAAGATACTATGTCTTTTTATTAAAACCAATAATAGCTAGTTTAATACCGTCGAAACTGATGAAGTATTATCATAATGTAAAAGATGGGAGAGCAAGAGATATTTTTTTAAAAAAGGGTTAAATGGAAGGTAGATGCAATGACTATAATTTGGATAACATTAGCTATAGCCTTTCTCAGCGGAAGCTTTGCACGAAGGTATAATAATCCAATTACGACAAACGGTGTTACGCTAAGTAATCCCAATAAGTTTTTTGCTTTTATTGCTATGGCCGTTTTAGTTTTAGTATCAGGACTAAGAAACAATATAGGTGATACTGGTAATTATATATATAGTTTTAACAACCTTGTACATAATAACATTTTTAATATTTTAGAAGATTTTAGTTCGTATCGAAATGATTCAGGATTTGATGTTTTTCAAAGTTTAATAAAAAGCTTTATTTCAACAGATCCACAAGTGTTCTTATTTATATGTGCTCTAATTACAAATGTATGTATTATCCGCGTATTATATAAATATTCACCTGCTTTTGAATTAAGCCTTTTTTTATATATAACCACAGGTGCTTATTTTGTTACTATGAATGGCATTAGACAGTGCCTTGTAGCAGCACTGCTTTTTCTATGCATTAAACTTATTACAGATGGAAAATGGCTACCATTCTTTATAATTGTTTTAGTATTAAGTACAATACACTCTTCGGCAATGATATTTATTCCTGTATACTTTTTTGTAAGATTAAAGCCATGGAGCAAAGTAATTGGTATAACATTATTAGCATCTATGATTATTCTTTTATTATTTGACTCAATCGGTTCTTTTCTATTAGGAATTTTAGCAGGTACTCAATATGGTCATTATGAAAAGTACATACTTACAGAAGGTGCTGGGGCTAATGTAGTTAGAGTTTTTGTTGCAGCTGTGCCGTTAGTGCTTGCTTATTTGGGAAAGACAAATATTGAAGTAAACAATAACAAACTGATTGGTATTGTTATCAACTTTAGTGTATTAAATCTTGTCTTCTATATTTTGGCGGTACAAAACTGGATTTTTGCAAGACTGTGTATATACTTTGGATTGTACAGTCTGCTACTTCTTCCATGGTTAATAAAAAAAGTATTTGATGATAAAAAAGGTACAATTATATATGGTTCTTCCTTAATACTATATGTTATCTATTACTACTATGAAATGGAAAGTTATTTACGTTATTGGGGGATCGGGTATATAAGTAATTATATAGGATTTTGAAAATAGTTTAGGTAGGGGAAAGAATGAAGAAAAAAATATTATTTTTTATACCGGATTTAAGGTACGGTGGAGCAGAAAAAGTCTTAGTAAACCTATTAAATAATTTGAACAGAAACAAATATCAATTATATTTACTCACTCTTTTTGATGAGGGTGTAAATAAACAGTATCTAAAAAAAGATGTCGAGTACAACTACATATTTAAAAAAGTATTTAGAGGGAACTCTCTTTTATTAAAACTGTTCCCTCCTAAGTTTCTTTATAAACTATTTATTAAAGAACATTATGATATTTTAGTTGCTTATTTAGAAGGCATTCCATCAAGAGTGTTTAGTGGTTGCGATGATAAGTCTATAAAAAAAATTAGCTGGGTTCATACCGAGATGATAAATCTCAACAGTTTTATGAGACCTTATCGTTCTATACAAGAAGGAATTGACTGTTACAAGAAGTACGATGCCATTGTAGGGGTATCTAAAACTGTTATCGATTCATTTGGGAGAGGGACGAGAATTACTAAAAGACTACATGTTAAATATAACACCGTAGAAACTGAACAAATACGAGCGAAATCGGTTGAGCCAATTGATGATATTGTATTCAACAAGGATATTTTTAATATTTGTTCTGTGGGAAAATTAACGGAAGTCAAAGGATTTGATCGGTTACTGAAAATTCACAACAAACTAATCGTTGAAGGAATCAAATGCCACCTATATATTTTAGGACATGGAGAAATTAGAGCAAGATTAGAAGCATATATTAGGGATAATCACCTGGCAGCCAGCGTCACATTATTAGGGTTTAGAGATAATCCCTATAAATATGTAAGAAATTCAGACTTATTTGTATGTTCTTCATACAGAGAAGGCTTTAGTACTGCAGTAACAGAAGCGTTGATTGTCGGAACGCCTGTGATAACAACACTATGCTCGGGGATGAAAGAGATGCTCAGCAACGGTAAATATGGTCTCATTGTTGATAATAGTGAAGTAGCGCTATATATGGGTTTAAAGCAGCTGATTACGGATAAGGATTTATTGGCGAATTATAGAGCGCTTGCAATACAGCGCGGCAGTTATTTTGAAACAAAAACAACTGTTCAGGAAGTAGAAAAGCTATTTGATGAAATTCAACCGCAGCAGCCGGAGTTTATTCTTGAAAATTATCCCAAAGGAGATCTTGAGCATGCAACCACTAATTAGTATTATTATGCCCGCCTATAATGTGGAAACATACATCCCTAGATCTATTGAAAGCGTACTTAATCAGACATACAAAGAATTTGAATTAATAATTGTAGATGACGGTTCACCTGATAGAAGTGGAAATATAGCAGAAGAATATGCAAGAAGAGATGCTAAAATATGCGTGATACATCAAGAAAATGGGGGACTTTCAGATGCTAGAAATACGGGCATGAAAGTAGCCCGTGGCAAGTATATACTTTTTGTGGATAGTGATGATTATATCGATGAGAGTCTATTAGAGAATGTAGTGCATGTTGCTGAGAAAGAAGCTGCTGATGTTATAATATTTGGATATTTTATTGATAAAATTAGCGTTGGAAAAAAGGAATTAGAACGTCAAGATATTTGTGCTAATTATGGTATTTACAAATATGAAGATTTGAAAAACATACAATTAGATTCTAAGTTATTGCAAATGGTTGGTTATGCCTGGAATAAGCTTTATAATATACAGTTTTTGAGAAAAAACAAGTGTACATTTACTAAAGGATTATCGGTAGTTGAGGATATAGTTTTTAATTTATCAGTTTTATCAAAACTCAACAAATTAATAATTCTGGATAAACCCTTATATCATTATATACATAGAGAAAGAAAAACTCTCATAAATATGTTTCATAAGAATGCATTTATTTTACATAAAAAAGGAATAGTAAGTAGAAAGAAAATATTTGAGGCGTGGGGCATTAATCAGAATACTATTAATGAATTTATAGCTCTTGGACATATTATTGGAATTAGATATTGTTGTGCTAATATGTTCTATTATAAGAACGAATTAACCCCAACTGAACGACTCAATTACATAAAAATAATGCTAGATGATGAATTTACCCAAGAAATTATTAATAATTTCCGGTGTAAAAATACAATTGACTTAATTATGAAATTTACGGTTAAGTATAAAATGAATAGTATGTTATTCATGCTATATATGTTTAATGCAAGAAAAAATCGAATAGGAATAAAAGATAAATGATAAATAAACTAAAAAAACTAATTCCTATCAGTATTAAATATTATATAAGTTTTTTATTAAGTTCTAATAGAAACGACTTTTTTGAACT
Source organism: Sporomusa ovata DSM 2662 (assembly GCF_000445445.1). Lineage (GTDB taxonomy): Bacteria > Bacillota > Negativicutes > Sporomusales > Sporomusaceae > Sporomusa > Sporomusa ovata. Next base: position 81,779 of record NZ_ASXP01000001.1, read on the forward strand.
CAATAAAGAACATAAGAAAGTTATTGTGACACTAGCGGCTGACTATGGAAATTTAGGTGATGTTGCTATTACTTATGCACAAACTAAATTCCTGCAAAGGATGTATCCGGAGCATAAATTAATAGAGTTACCAATTAGCAAAACCTTTACAAAAATTAAAGCTCTAAAAAGTGTATGTGGTAAAGAAGATATTATCACAATTGTCGGTGGTGGAAATATGGGAGATCTTTATACCCAAATAGAATTTTGTCGAAGATTTATTATTAAGCAATTTCCCGGTAATAAAATAATCTCTTTTCCACAGACTATCGATTTTTCCAAAACAGACTATGGACAACAAAGACTGCAAGAGACAATAAAAACATACTCCGCTCATAAAAAGCTCATCCTTATAGCCAGAGAACAAATATCCTTTGAAGCTATGAAAAGATATTTTCCTCAAAACATCATTTTATTTGCGCCTGATATGGTGATGAGTTTAGATGAGACTGAACCACAATTTGAACGGCATGGAATATTATTATGTTTGCGGAATGATAAAGAAAAATTTATTGATGCCTTTGATGCAAAACAGCTTACTAAAAAACTCTCTTCTATATTTGGGGATGTATGCAATTATGATACTCATACAGGGATGGCAAATATGTCTGTATATGAAAGACGGTTAGAGCTGGAGAAAATATGGGATACTTTCAAAAAGTCAAAAGTAGTTGTTACAGATAGACTACATGGTATGATTTTTTGTTACATAACAAAAACCCCATGTATAGTTTTCCCCAATAATAACCACAAAATTAAAGCATCTTTTGAATGGATAAAAGACTGTAAGTATATAAAGCTATGTGAAAAATTCGAAATTAATATGATATTGCAATATATTATTGAAATGTCAGAGCTTGACCAGAGTAGTATTGATAAGCCAGATTTAGGCTTATATTTTGAGCATATAGCAAGAGAATTTTAGACAGAAAATATTTATATGTACAGTATATTGCGGTGGTATTAAATGGGCTTTCAATTCTGTTCCAACTTAATTACCAATTTTATATCTCTACTTTTATCAGCATTTATAGCAATATGGATAACACCATTAATAATTAATAAATTAGGTGCTGAGGCTTACGGGTTTATTCCCTTAACTCAGAATCTTATTGGCTTTTTTTCGGTCATAACTATTGCGCTTAGCTCAGTTATTGGACGCTTTGTTACAATATCTGTAAAACAAGATAAATTTGAAGATGCTAAGGAGTATATAAATACATATCTTTATTCCTCACTTGCATTTTCGGGGGGGTTAATTGTTCCGCTTATATTAGTATCATTTTTTATAGATAAGATTATAGAAGTGCCGGATTACCTGATTATGGATGTAAGATTAGCGCTTATTATTAGCAGCTTGTTATTTCTTATAGCATTTGTTGGTTCAATCTTTGCTGTCGGACCGTTTTGTGCAAATCGGTTAGACGTGAACAGTGGAATCAATGTTATAAATATAATAGCCAGAACACTGTTAACAGTAGGTTTACTAAGTTTATTCCCCCCTAAAATATGGTATGTCAATCTTGCCAGTCTAATCTCCGGGATTATAGCATTTCTACTGAGTATTTCTTTTTTTAAGAAATTTTTTCCATGGTTAAAGGTAAACATTGATTTTTTCGTCAAGCCTAAATTGTACGAACTCATTACAGCAGGGGCTTGGAGCTCAATAAATCAGATTGGGATTATCCTATTTCTACAAGTGGACTTAATAGTGGCCAATCTAATGGTTGGCCCAAAAGGAGCAGGCATATATGCGGCAATAATGCAGTTGCCAATTCTGCTGCGACTTATTGCTGGTAACGTAGCTTCTGTATTTTCGCCGCTTATTATTTCTTTCTATGCTCAAAATGATATGAAGAAATTAGTGGAATACACAAACCGTGCAGTTAAAATCAATGGGCTCATTTTATCTCTTCCGCTTGGATTAGTTTGTGGGATGAGTGAGTCGTTTCTAAGTGTTTGGCTTGGATCAAATTTTGGTGAATATAAGTGGCTTCTGTTAGCAATGTCGGTACATCTTGTAATAAGTCTTACATTTATGCCGTTATATTACATTCCGACGGCTGTTAATAAACTTAGATTACCTGCACTGGTAACCGTGGTTCTCGGTTTAGTTAATTTTTTACTGGCATTCGTGTTAACTGGACCAGGTAAATTAGGACTATACGGTATTGTTTTAGCTGGTGCAATTGTGCTTACGATAAAGAATTCTTTATTTACGCCCTTATATAGTGCATTCATAACAAATCAACCTTTTTATACTTATTATAGTAATATAATTCAGCCATTAATTGGGGCTGTGATTACGGTTATCCTTGGATTGATTGTTCAATTAGTAATTCCGGCAACGAATTGGAAGTTTCTTAGTATTGATTTAGTTATTGTTTCTATTATATATCTTTTCCTAACGCTTGTTTTTTTTGTTAATAGTGAAGAAAGAAAAATGATGATGAAATATTTAGTTGGTTATTATCAAGCTGGAAGAAAGATATGGAAATAGGGAAAAAGTAAGATCATACAAGGGCGGTGTACTATGAATAATCTATTTGAAGAGAGCCGTAAACCACTATTAGTATTAGCGGTTACATCCCATATCAGTATGGATTTTTTCAAAGGACAGATAGACTTTTTACAAAAGGCGGGCTTTGCTATAGCGGTAGTTTGCTCGCCTGGCTGGGATAATATTGACGGTGTAAAATATTATCCTATCGCAATGGAACGTGAAATATCAGTATTTAAGGATATACTTAGCCTTTGTTTTTTGATAAAACTATTTTTAAAGATAAAGCCTACTATTGTGAATGCTGGAACGCCCAAAGCAGGCCTTTTGGTTAGTATAGCCGCTTTTATTTGTAAGGTGCCAATTAAGATCTATACTTGTCATGGCTTGCGATTAGAGACTGCGGTGGGATGGAAACGTAAACTTCTGGTAATAACTGAAAAAATTTCTGGCTTTTGTGCTGATAGAATAGTATGCGTAAGCAATAGTCTGCGCTGTAAATTTATTAAACTACAATTAGCTAGCGAAAAGAAGGTAACAGTTATTGGTGCAGGCAGTTGTAATGGCATAGATTTGAAGAAATTTATTCAAACCGAACAGTGCCGAATAAGAAAGGAAAATATTCTAGTGAAAAAAAATGTTCCTAAAAATGCTGTATTTGTTGGTTTTGTCGGTCGCTTGACTAGAGATAAAGGGATATATGAACTTGCTGAGGCCTTTGAAATTTTAAAAGAAAAATTCCCTAATTTATACTTGCTGTTACTGGGAAATTTTGAAAACGGTGATTCAATATCAGAGAAAACACGAGAAAAAATTGTCCGAGATCAGCGAATAATTGATCTGGGTTTTATAGCTAACCCTGTGCCTTATTATCAATTAATGAGTTTATTGATATTGCCTACTTATAGAGAGGGTTTTGGTAATGTTTTGCTTGAGGCGGGTGCCATAGGTATTCCGGTTGTTGCATCACGTGTAACTGGCTGTGTCGATGTTGTAGTTGACGGTGAAACGGGTTTACTAGTTCCAGTTGGCGACAGTACTGCACTCGCAAATGCAGTTGCTATGCTTTTGACAAATACGGCATTGGCAGCATTGATGGGGCAAAAAGCCAGACAGAGAATTGAGCATCTGTATAAGAATGAGGTGGTTTGGGAAAATTTGGATAAATTTTACAAGGGCCTGCTACATACGAAGAACGGCAATTCTCTGGCTTCGCCAGTATAAAACAGATAGTTTTGGAGTGATATCATGAATAATAAACAAACATATCTGATAAGCAAAAGAGTAATGGATGTTCTATTATCAAGCACTGGTTTAGCAATATTTTTTCCACTACTGCTCATAATTGCTGTGGTTATTCGTTTCCGTTTAGGTCCACCTATACTATTTCGCCAGGTAAGACCCGGGTTGAATTGTCAACCATTTATCTTATATAAATTTCGCACAATGACTGACCAGTATGATGAGAATGGAATTTTATTTGCGGATTCTAGACGTCTTACGAAGCTGGGAAATTTTCTTCGGAGAACAAGCCTGGATGAACTGCCAGAACTTTTTAATGTAGTAAAGGGCGATATGAGTCTGGTTGGTCCGAGGCCTTTGCTCATGAGATATGTGCCTTATTATACAGAAAAGGAAAATATCAGGCATAGTGTTAGACCCGGAATTACTGGTCTAGCACAAATTTCCGGAAGAAATCATTTGTGCTGGGATGAAAGATTAGAAATGGATATAAAGTACGTAGAGCAAAAATCAGTATTGATAGATCTGAAAATATTGTTTAAGACAATTATTAGTGTAATTAAGCGCGAGGGTGTAGTTGATGCTCCGGATACAATGATGTTAAATCTAGATCAAGAACGCAGTTTTAAGAGGGTAGATAGATTTTGAAACCTGAGATTAGTACGTTACAGCTAAAGGATGTTTGGCAATTACCTGAGATTATGAAAACATATCTACCTGCAGAAGTATATGAACTAACAACATTTTCATGTTCAGGATATGGTAAGTATGTAGAAGTCTTGTTGTCTATGCCTGTAAAATGGTGTGAAAGCCGATTTTATGGGGTGTATGTAGATGGGAATTTAGTCGGATTTGCTGAATGGCGTCATTTAGGCGATATACTATTTTTAAATAATATTTGTATACTCCCTCAAAGAAGAGGAATGGGTATCGGAAATATATTATTTAAAAAGGGATTAGAATATGCAAAAAGATATGGTATATCTGCGGTATACTTGGATGTTTTTGATTGGAATATACAAGCTCAGACATGGTATCAAAAGATAGGATTTCAGGTAATGCACGAAACGTATTGGAAGGTTGGAGAAAATATCCACAGGAATGATGCTGATAATAGTCGAGAATTGATACTAAGGGAGTATCCACAAGCAGAAGCTGCTCATTTATTGTTTGGATTTTCGGCTTTTTGCGTCCAGACTAAACAAAGAGATTATACTATTGGCCGTATAAAAGATAGCTACTTTCGCCTATCTGACATATCGGCTATTACAGACAGAAATTTATTACAGGGACTATATAGAATTGATCCTAAACGTAGTGTTTTAGTGTTCTGTCCTAATGACAAGAAAAATAATAGTTCTTTTTTACGGACAATTACGGGGTCCTTTAGAATGAAGCTACTAATAAATAATAATTTACATATTAGCTAGTGGTGCTTGTAATAATTTTCATGGACGAACCCATGATTTGGTTCAAATGTTGGAGGAGTGCAAAATTATGACTCAAGGTAAACTTTATTGGCTGAATGGAAAAATCCCTGATGATATTGATGTTTGGAAAACTTTTTGGGAAGAAAGTGTAACTCGACGTCCACATGATCATCCTGGATATTTACGCGCTATGGCAACTCTCGACCTAACTCCGATGGCCGTATTATTTGAACATCCAACTGGAGCGACAATTTTTTATGCGTTTTATTTACACTCATTAAATAATCTGGAATTTATAGGAGATACTATTTGTCCTTTATTCCACATAGTATCTCCTTATGGGTATGGAGGGCCAATTTATCAGGGACAAGCAAAATATTATGAAGAAATTTCGGCGGAATTTGAGTCTGCTTTCAATGCGGTCTTGCAAGAGCGTGGTGTGATATCGGAGTTTGTGCGCGAAGATATATTTCAGGAACGTTTGGCTATACGCCTATATGGCAGACATGTTCAACAGCAGCTAAATGCTGTAGTTCGTCTTGAACGTGATCCCGAAGAACACTGGCGCAATTATAAACATAAGGTACGGAAAAATGTTAAAAAAGCTATATCTACTGGACTTAAAGTAGTTTTTGATCCGAATGGAGAGTATCTAGATGAGTTTCTCAAAATTTATTACAATACCATGGAACGGACTGGTGCAAGGAGCAGCTTTTTCTTTGCTAAAGAATGTTTTGAAGTATTAGGTTGTACTTTAGGCGCAGCAGGTGGTTTGACATATGTTCATGTTTTTGAGGGGGAGCGAATAATATCTACTGAGCTATTGTTGCTTTCGCCGGACACAATATATTCATTTTTAGGAGGGACATTAGCTTCAGAATTTGACAAGCGTCCTAATGATTTACTTAAACATGAGACTATTTTGTGGGGTAGGCGACAGGGGCTAAAATATTATGTATTAGGAGGGGGAGTTTCACCGGGAGATGGGATTTTTGCATATAAGGAAGCTTTTGATCCGGGTAGTGTTTATGCTTTTTTCATCCGAGAGGTTCAGCATGACATTGGAAAATATAATCAGTTAACTCAGTTGCGGAAGCAGTTTGAAGCTGAGCGTGGCATAGAGTGGAAGCAAAGACCTGATTTTTTCCCAGCCTACTTGTCATAATGGTAGTTAAGGGGGACTTCTATGAACCAGGAAAACCAGACTTGGTGTATTCAGAAGACTGCATGTGAGCAAGAGAATTTCCATCGTAAAATATGGCCATATAATAATGCTCGGACCGCATTATTATGGTGTTTACGTGCATGTAATATTAGACAAAATGAACGTGTGATTTTGCCTGCTTATATTGGATGGAGTAACCGAGAAGGTTCAGGCGTTTTTGATCCGATCAGAGAACTAGGATTGCAATATGAGTTTTATGCTGTTGATCGTTATCTTCAGGTTGATGTCGATGATTTAGCTAAAAAGCTAGGGGACGGCACTCGTGTTTTAGTAGTTATCCACTATTTTGGGCGACCAGATCCTCATCTTTCTGAAATTGTGCAGATGGCACATCGTGCCGGTATATATGTAATAGAGGATGCGGCTCATGCTTTGTATTCTGCGTGGGTTGGCAATTGTTGCGGACAATTCGGTGATGCAACAATATTCTCCCTTCATAAGATGTTGCCCATTGTTAACGGCGGTTTTTTGCAAGTCAACAATTCCGAACTGACTAAGTTTTTAAATGCGGCGGGAGGCTATTTCGAGAGCAATAGCAGATATTTAATGGCTGGCACTGAGTATGATCTGGCAGCTATTGCGAGTGCCCGACAGGAAAATCATGCGTTTCTCAAAGATATAATTATCCAGTTTTCAGATAAAATTGAATTACTGTGGCCGGATGAAGCTGATCAGCAGGTTATTCCTCAGACTTTGCCAATAGTCATTAAGTGTCGCCCACGCGAGGATTTATATTTTACTCTTAACAAAGCCGGATTTGGAGTAGTGAGCTTGTACCATACTATGATATCCGAAATCAGTCAAGAAAATTTCCCTGAATCACACTGGTTGGCCCGCCGAATTTTAAACCTACCTGTACATCAGGATTGTACTAAGGCCAGTTTGCAGGCGATGGTAGATTGTATGAAAGGCATTGTCTAGATTGGGAAAGTGGGTTCCGTATAATATCGTCACCGCGTAAGAGCTGCTCTACAACCATCATTATTAGCTGCTTGTACCTCCCATTCACTGGTCATCGAGGGATACATTTAAGCATTAAGGGGCTGTGGGGGAACTTAAATTATAAAGAAGGATTAGCAGATGGGAGAGGACTATATGGTTACGAAAAACAAGCGTATATTCTTATCACCGCCTCATATGAGTGGCTGTGAGGAGAGGTTTATTAGAGAAGCATTTGCTTCGAATTGGATCGCTCCCCTTGGTCCCCATGTAGATGCTTTTGAAAAAGAGGTAGCTGAATATGTTGGGGCGAAGGGCGCAGTGGCACTTAGCTCAGGTACGGCAGCCATTCATTTAGCTTTAAAATTAGTTAATATTGGACAGGGTGATATTGTGTTTTGCTCATCATTTACCTTTGCTGCTAGTGCAAATCCTATCATCTATCAGGGTGCTACACCTGTTTTTATTGATTCTGAGCCAGAATCGTGGAATATGTCGCCAAACGCATTAAGACAGGCTTTCGCAGATGCTGAAAGGGCTGGGAAATTACCTAAGGCTGTTATTACTGTTAATTTATACGGTCAAAGTTCTGATATGGACGTTATTTTAAAGATTTGTAAGGGTCACGGTGTTCCAGTTATTGAAGACGCCGCCGAATCATTAGGAGCCACATACAAAGAAAAGGCTAGTGGCACCTTGGGAAAATATGGGATATATTCTTTTAATGGAAATAAGATTATAACTACATCGGGAGGCGGTATGCTTGTATCTGATGATCTTGAGGGACTGGAAAGGGTTCGGTTTTGGGCTAGTCAAGCCCGCGATCCAGCTAGACATTATCAGCATAGCCGAGTTGGGTACAATTATCGCCTGAGTAATATCTTGGCTGCAATTGGAAGAGGTCAGTTAATTGTATTGGCGGAACGTGTTAGGATGCGGAGAGCGATCTTTGGTCGTTATGTTCATGCGCTATCCGATATTCCCGGAGTTTTATTTATGCCGGAGGCGGATTTCGGATGCTCTACCCATTGGTTATCAGCTTTGACTATAGATCAGCAGTTGTGTGGTGTGTCAACTTTGGACGTTATAGATGCGTTAGCTGAAGAAAATATAGAGGCTCGTCCCGTTTGGAAGCCTCTCCATCTTCAGCCTTTATATAGTAGATGCCCTTATTATTCACATAATGAAGAAAGTATATCAGAGATGTTATTCCAATCAGGTATTTGTTTGCCTTCAGGATCGAGTATGTCAGAAAGAGAGCAGAAAAGAGTAATTGAGACGTTAAGAGGCTGTCTACTCGGGCGAGTCAAGGCAGTGGTGTAGGTGATTGTTGCTAGGGAGGGGCGATCGATAGGATGGCTGCAGGAGTCAGTAATGGCTTGTATAGTAGTTTGTCGTCAGAACTCAAACTCGTGCTTTTATGTTCTCGGTTACAGACAACGGTCGAAGAAGAAGTGGCTATTGATAAACTACTTGCCGAGCATATAGATTGGGAGTTATTTATGCATTTGACAATGCACCACAGGCTGTACCCTTTGGAGTACCGCTATCTGAGTACTCATATACATCCTAAGGTTCCTAAAACAGTAGTATCTATTCTGCGACAACAAACCCAGCAAAATACTTGTAAAACATTACAGATGGTTGGAGAACTTGTGAGATTAATTCGAGCAATGGCGCAAAATAGAATTCGTACAGTAGTAATGAAGGGATTTCCTCTTGCGTATCAGTTATACGGAGATATGACGCTTAGACCTTCTAAGGATTTAGATATTCTGGTGTGGCCGGAAGATATGGACAAAGCCCGAAAAATAGTTGAAGATAATGGCTATTTTCCAGAGCATCCCATAGCCAACTCGTCACCAGCCCAACAGCGAAAGTGGATGGAAACAAATCAGCATTTGGAATACTGGAATCCAGACCGAGCGGTATGTTTAGAACTTCACTGGCGGCTTGATTGCCACGGCTTGGATATACCGTTGATAACCGTTGAAAATAGTCTGGTTCAAGTTCAATTAGCAAATCAATCGATAAATATCCTAGGGAAGGAAGAATTGCTTCTATATTTGGTCTTACACGGTGCTAATCATGCTTGGTCTCGTTTGAAATGGTTGTGTGATGTAGACATTGTACTCAGGCAGGGGGCATTTTCCTGGGAGGCGTTATATCAACTCGCGTATAGTCTAGGTGTTAATGCTATCCTCAATCAGTCTATTATTTTATCGCATGCACTTTTAGATACGCCTATTCCAGTGAATATTGTTGAAATGGCTAAAAATGATACGAAAGCTCAAGATCTAGCAGCTATGGCGTTGCGATGTATATCAGATAATGATTACAAGCCTAAGAAACTATATGTAGTTGCATACTCAATTTATCAATGGGAGAAATATTTATTTCTTTTACAAGCTAGGTGGCGAGAAAGAATTTCTTTTGTTTTCAGGTGCTTTTTACCATCAAAAGAGGATTTTAGAATGATTGCATTGCCAGAAAAACTATATTTCTTGTATTATATGTTGTCACCGTTTACCTGGCTTTGTTGCCGTGTACGGAATGCTGCAAGGAAACGTAGTTTATGGTAAGGATTTTGGTAGAAACGCTGAAAAGTTATTAATTGACAGGATATTGTTCGTAATAAGCAAATTATAGTTGTTCTATTATTCATTCATCTATACATCTGTGATGTTTCCGTTTAACACATCGGTTAGATGATTTGTTATAATAGACCCCAAACACATATTGGTTAATATTTTACTGTTGGTAGATTTGCTAGTATTTATAGCAGTCACCGTGCTCTCCGGTCCGCTAACTTGTTGAATAATATTATCTGCTATTACTGCTTGATCACAGCCTGATAAGGAAATACCAGTAGTGGGGATACCGCTAGTTGATCTTGTGAATAGAAGTGTATTTCTTGTAATAAAAGCACTTCCACCAGTTATTAAAAATCCTATATAGATATTAAGAGCATCGAATACATTTCCTATAATTTTCGTAGTTCCTTTTCCATATATTCCAAAATGGGACGCGTTTTTGATAGTGTTATTAATAATTGCTATATCAGATCCCTCGTAACATATGACGTACGTTATTGGAGACGCTTTCGTTTGGACAGTATTTGCTTCAAATATAACACTACACTTATTACCAGTATAGAGTGCTTGAGAACATTCCATAATTACATTATTTTTTACCGTAATAGAAATACACTGGGAGGGTGCCCAGACTGCTCGATTAACATTTGTAATTTCGTTTCCTATAATATGTCCATCCGTTAATCGATTAAGTGATACTCCATTTGCGCTCTCTCCAAAACGTATAGAATTGCCCGCTATTAGTACATCCTCTGCTTCCCAGGTACTTATGCCGGAGTTGGTGAAATTTCGAATAGTATTGCCGATTACAGTAATTTCTTTACCCCTAATGTCAATACCGCTGCTAAACCCAATAATTACATTTCCAATTATTGTAATACTATTGCGTTCCTTACCCTGTGATACTCCGATGCTAGTGATGCCTATCTTATTTGTGCCATTATTTGTTTTGAGAATATTATTCGATATGGTAGTCTCCATACTATACCCATAACTAATATTGTTATCTGCGAAATTCCCTTCTATAACAACGCCATAACCATTAAAGTTCGATACAGACGAATTAACATTACCTATAAATTGATTGTTTTTGATTATGACATTTAGTGGTGTTTCATAATCAACGGTCTCTTCTCCATAGCCTTCAATATCGATACCAAAGCGCGGTAAAGTTCCATCATGGTATCCGTCATTTATTCCGGCATTAAGAATTTTGCAATTCTGGACTATCGCAAAATCACAGCCGGTAATTGATAGATTGTTCCTTCTACTACTATCAAGTGTGCAGCTTTCAATAATGACATTTTCTGAAGGGGTATAGGTTGAGCCTGGATAATTTAATAATCCTGTCGGACTTATTATAATGCCATCGCCAGTGGCACCTTTTATAGTAACAGCATTTATCCGCACCCGCTTAGAACCACGTATATAAATACCGTGACCAAACTCGTGAGAGGGTTTAATAGTAGGAGAAAAGTCATGTTGATTTCTATCGCATAGAATTGTACCACCAACTATTGTTACATTTTCTTTACCTTTAATATAGATACAAGAATATCCCCAGGAACTGTTAGGAGAAACCTTCAATGTTGCCCCTTGTGTAAGATCAAGTGTAATGTTGTTAGGCGGAATAATACCACCGTCAGTTGGATTTGCTGGATCAGATCCAACTGCGTTTATAAGGTAAGTTCCTTGCGGAAAAACGACCTTATTATAGCCGGAATCAGAAGCCCACTGTAGAGCATTATTTATACCATTTGTTGTAGAGGTACTGTCCTCACCATTGTTATTTATATTCCACTTATTTAAATCAAGTAAATAGTCAATAGGTTCAAAACGGGCTATACTCGATGTAGTCCCGGTGGTAATTATTTCAAGTAATGTCGAAGCCTGGTCTCCTATTGATTTATGTTCAGCCACTCTTTTTTCCTCCAGTATTCTTGCTACTCTTATAACATATGTCAGTATGTGATTAAAGGTACTACGACATTACGAATACCCTTGTTAGGGTATTTTTTGCGCAAAAAGAACTTTGAAAAGTAACCGCCTAATAACAGAGTGGATGGAATCACACCTTATCATATGAGATAATTGCTCTAAATCAAAAGTGGAGTTTTTAGACTAACTTAAAAAACTCCCGGGGAGGTTTAGAGTTGGATACCAGAGAAGTTACCCGACAATATCGCCTTAGTAAATGGATCGAAATTGTCGGGGAATGTCGTAGCAGTGGGAAAAAAATTTCTGCCTGGTGTGCAGAAAATAATATTAATCCCAAACAATACTACTATTGGTTAAAACGCGTACGTACTGCCGCTTGTGAGTCCCTTCAAGTTATCGGAACAGGAGATCAGACAATTGTACCGATTAAAATGCCGGATCACCTGACCCAAACAAGCCATACATCTCAGTCACCAGCAATCTTGCGAATGGGTACTGTTACTCTAGAACTTAACAACAGTGCATCTACGGAATTAATTGCAAATGCCATAAAGGCTCTTACCAATGTTCGGTGATATCTCAAAAGCAGAGCAACTCTACATTGCTTGCGGCTATACGGATATGCGAAAATCGATTGATGGTTTGGCGGCAATTGTCCAACAGAACTTTCAGTTAAATCCGTTCCAGAACAGTCTGTTTTTATTCTGCGGTCGGCGACGTGATCGCATGAAAGTCCTTTACTGGGAAGGCGATGGATTTGTACTTCTCTATAAACGGCTAGAAGGCGGAAACTTTCAGTGGCCTAGGAGCGCCGAAGCCGTTCGATCTATCACGTATCAGGAATTTCGATGGCTTTTAGAAGGTCTTGCGATTGATCAACCCAAAGCAGTCAAGAAAGTAAATATCGGTGCAATTATTTAATGGAAAAATCACTGTGAACCCGCTAAATCATTGGTTTTATAGGTGTTTTGTGGTATAATATATTTAGTAAAAACACTTAAAAGGAACCGATATTCATGAGCGAAGCAGAACGGATAGAAGCACTTGAAAATCATATATTGAAAATAGAACAAGAGAACAAACATCTGCATGAAACGGTTGCTTATCTGACGAAAAAACTCTTTGGCAGACGTTCGGAAAAGACATCTGTCCTTAACTTGGGAGAGATGTCTCTTTTTGATGAAGCAGAAATAGAAGCTAATACGACAGTGCCAGAGCCGGATTTACAACAAGTTCAAAATTATCGGCGCAAAAAATTCAAGGGGCAGCGGGAAGAACTCTTAAAAGATATCCCTCATATCAAACAACTTTGCACTCTGGCAGAAGAAGACCGTTTTTGTGAGAATTGCGGTACGCCCCTAGTATCGGTTGGAGAAGAGTTTGTTCGCACGGAGATTGAGTTTATTCCCGCCGAAATCAGAGTGATTGACTATTATAGAGAATCCTTCGAGTGCCGCCCTTGTCGCAAGGCTGGCGAATCATATATAGAAAAATCCCCGATGCCTTATCCAGTAATTCAGCATTCCATGGCATCGCCAACGACCGTGGCATGGGTGATGCACCAAAAATATGTGAATGCCTTGCCGCTATACCGACAGGAAAAAGAGTGGCAGACACTGGGCGTAAATTTAAGCCGGTCAACTATGGCAAACTGGATCATAGTGTCATCACGAGATTGGCTTGAGCCGCTGGTACAGTTGATGCATAAAATACTGCTGACCGAACGGTATCTTCACGCTGACGAGTTATGCGAAGCTGCACATAACTCGTCTTATGTGCAGCCATATATTATGCTGAGTCATTCCTAAATGAAGTTGAAAAGTTATTGTATTATAGGTATCGGGTTCATGTTTTATGGAACTATGACTCAACATAACGTTTTGGTGCTATCCTCATAAAAAGGAGGTGCATCAAAATGCACAACAAAACTACAAAGATTCTTCTCCGGTATGATAGTTATTTAGATATCCTGGAAGAATACCTAAATCTTGAAGAATTCAGGAGCCTGTCACCACTGACAATTTCATTTAAAAGAGGGACAATTACTGCTTTTATGAATTATCTTGGTGACAACAACGTAAAGGATTTTCATCACTGCATTCAGAAAAATGTGACTGGATATTTAACTTCCCTTGCTAATCTATCTTCTTCTACAATCAGTGGACGCACATTTGTTTTGCGCCACTTTTTTAATTACTTGAATAGCAGAAACCTTACACTGTTTTCAGGTAATGAGCTATTCCCGGTCATATTTTCCAACAAACGGGAACGTATACTTTCCTTTTATTCCATTGAGGAAATCAGGCGAATCGTCTCTGCCATAGACCAGAGTACGCCTTATGGAAAAAGGGACTTTGTCGTAGTACTGCTGGCCGCAGAACTTGGTATCCGTTCCGGAGACATCATAAGGTTGAAGATGTCGGATATACATTGGGAACACGATACGATTGAGTTTGTTCAGTATAAAACTAAAATTTTTAATCAGTTGCCTTTGCTGGAAAATATCAAGTATGCATTGATTGACTATCTAAAAAATGGGCGTCCGGAGAGCGATTTAGAATATATTTTTATAGGTATAAGAAATGGTGGGAAGCCGTTGACTAATACCTGCATACATCAGATAGTTTCCAAATATTTCCAAAAAGCAGGCGTCGACATATCGGAACGTAAGCACGGTCCGCATGCCATGCGACATTCTCTGGCTAGTAGCATACTCCATAATAATACTCCAATGTATATAATCAAGGAGGTATTGGGACATTCAAGCATCAATACTACCAGAATATATCTTAACATTGATGTTGACACCCTTAAAAAATTAGCTTTGGAGGTGCCGTATGAAACAGTATGACACCTTCAATTTCCCCGAGATTTACCGTGGCATTGCCATGGAATATGTCGATTACAAGCATTCCCTTGGATTTAAGTATTCGTATTCAGAACAGTCTAGAGTAAACCGTATGCTTGATTTTATATACGCTAATTCAGAATCAAATCCCATACTGGCTTTACAGTCGGAACTGGTTAATGCGTATGCATCGAAAAGGGACAACGAAAGTGCCCGGAACCTTCATGCAAGACAATCCCACATAAGACAATTTGCCCTTTTTTTAAACCTTAGAGGCATTCCAGCTTATGTTTATCCAAAAGAGCTCGTTAAGACAACCGACGACTTTGTTCCGTATATCTTCACCAAAGATGAAATCAGCCGGATTCTTCAGGAAGCTGATACAATCGGGCCAAACAAGAATAAGTTTGTAAACACCCCTTATATATATCCTGCCGTAATCCGTATGCTGTATGGATGCGGATTACGAGTAAGTGAAGCCCTTGCCCTTAAATGTGAACACGTTGATCTCGATAATGGAATTCTTGTCATTATGAATGGTAAAAATAATGTATCCCGTTTGGTACCGTTATCCGAATCACTACGACAGTATTTATCCATGTATGATTCAAAGGTTGAAAGAGCGGGAAATCCATACTTTTTCCCTGCGCTTCGCAATGAAAGATACTCTTCCTTAACCATCCTAAATCAGTTTAGAAAGCTGGAGAAAAAAGTCGGCATATCCCAGTTAAGTAATGGAAAGTACCCGCGCGTACATGACCTGAGACACACTTTTAGTGTCCATGCTTTGGAGCAGATGATTTGCAGAGGAATGGATCCTTACTGCTCGCTTCCCATACTTAGCACCTATCTCGGACATAAGGGTATTGAATCGACAGAAAAATATCTCCGTCTGACAAAGCAGTACTTCATTGACATTCTGCAGTTCAGCCACCAAGATGCCGAAAAGATTTTTCCGGAGGTGTAACTATGCACAGGAAGGAATTATCTTATTATGTAAGCGGCTTCTTTACGCAATATCTTGGTAATGAGGCGGGCTTGTCAATCAATACCATAAAGTCATACCGGGATGCATTCATACTGTTTTTCAAATACCTTGAGGAAGCCGGTATTTGCAAGATCAGCAAACTAAAAATGGACACGCTGAATGCAGACAACGCAAGTGGATTTCTAGACTGGCTAGAACAGTCTAGAGGTAGTAGCATAAGTTCAAGAAATCAGCGACTTGCTGCATTAAAAGCATTTTGTTGCTATGTAGCACGCAAAAGTCCGGAAGAAAGTGCCCTGTGCCAGGGTGTCTTAAAAATCCGGGTTAAGAAGGCCCCACAGAGACCGGTCGAATACCTAAGTGTAGATGCTGTTGAATATCTCCTCAAAATGCCCGACCGTCATTCTACGCAAGGTATCCGTGATCTTGCAATGATTGCATTAATGTATGAATCCGGCTGCAGGGTTCAGGAACTTATTGATTTGAGAGTGGGTGATATTACTTTCCGGAGCCCCAACACGGTTACCCTTACTGGAAAAGGAAACAAGGCAAGAGTAATACCCATAAGCGCCAACGCTGCAGACATCATAAAAGCTTATCTGACCTCTGCCAGCATCTGCAACATGGCGCATTCAGTGTTTGTCAACATATACGATAAGCCCTTATCAAGATCGGGAGTATCCTATGTCCTTGATAAATATGGGCACATGGCTCGTAAGGCAAGGTCAGAATTATATCCATCTAAGCTGCATCCTCATATACTGAGGCATTCCAAAGCAATGCATCTGCTTGAAAATGGAGTAAACCTAATATATATCAGGGATTTTCTTGGACATTCATCCGTTACCACAACAGAGATCTACGCAAGATGCAACCCTGAACTAAAAAGAAAATACATTGAACAGGCAGGCAGCCTGATTACGGAATCAGTTGAAGAATACAGTGAAAGTGAAAAAGAAGCCTTAATTGACTGGCTTCGGAAAAACATCTAACAATTATGTTGAGCGATTATGCCGCAAATCCCATATGTGGGCGGCATAACCGCCCATCACTTTGCATAATATATGGCTCCACATAAGACGAGACCCCAATCCAAGTGTTGCGGGAAGTGGGACGTAAAAATACGACCAGCTCATATATGTGGGTTTACAGTAGCGGCCAGTACTCGCAGTATCCCATCCGGTTATTCGAGTATCAACCGGGTAGAAGTGGCAGTTATCCTCAGAAATTCCTAAAGGGATTTCAGGGTTTTCTCCATTCGGATGCCTACAGCGGTTATAATAAGGTTCCCGGAGTGACAAGATGTTTTTGTTGGGCACATCAGCGCAGATATTTTGTAGATGCTTTGCCGAAAGACATAAAAGACCCGGCAGCCACTATTGCCAGCCAAGGTATTGAATATTGTAATAAGCTATTTGAGATCGAAAGGAAGTTAAAAGATCTCTGTGACGAAGAACGAAAAACCGAGCGCCTGAAACATGAAAAACCTGTTTTAGACGCCTTTTGGGCGTGGATAGAATCAGTTAGGGGCTCAATTTTGCCAAAATCCAAATTGGCGGACGCTGTAAAATATGCCCTCAATCATAAGGAAGGTTTGATGAACTACCTTCAAGATGGAAATTGCTCTATCTCTAATAATTTGATCGAGAACAGTATACGTCCCTTCACAGTGGGACGCCGTAACTGGCTGTTCAGTGGAAGTCCCAAAGGTGCAACCGCAAGCGCAGTTGTTTATAGTATTGTCGAGACTGCCAAGGTCAATGGTCTTAACCCCTACAAATACTTGAAATTTATTTTTAGTGAATTGCCTGGCGTACAGTTTGGGCAACATCCTGAATTCCTTGAAGACTATCTTCCATGGAACCCCGAAGTTCAGAAACTTTGCAAATAAGGCAATACCTTGAGTATATCTCGGTTATTGCTTTTTTTATATCCACTATCTTATTAGGCGGTTACTTTGAAAATTACCGATAATGTGCAAAGTTTCGAGAGATTTATTTTTGCAAATTTGCCTGCTTAAATATTTCAAGAACTATTCGTTTCTAAGCGAGTAGTTCTTTTTGCTTGGTATTCAAAAGCAAGTCGCGCGAGGATAAATGTATCTTGCGCTGTATAACTTGCAAGACAATTTATGGCAATTTATAATGAAATAAAAATGAAATTGAAACAATGAAAGGAACTACATCAGTGAGTCAATGCAACAATAAAGTAAACAGCTTATATAGATATTCGGCTTTTGGAATTCAAATTGATTCCGAAATTATGTTGCCCGAGTTGCAACAGGCCTGGGGCGGACCAGCTGATGTAATAATTTGTTATGGGGCTGTGCCAGATAAAATTAATGTTCCTATTAAGACGGCCTATTGCTACCAGGCTGCAGTGGGTGAATTTTTACTCCGAATAGATGGAATTGCAGTCTATTATGTTACAAATGGCCAACAAATTACTATACAACCACTTGGCGACGCTAACTATTCACTAGTCAGATTGTATCTTTTGGGGACGGCTATGGGCGTATTACTGATGCAACGAGGGCTTGTGCCGATACACGGCAGTACCGTTGCTATTAACGGTTGTGGTGTGGTTTTTACCGGAGTGTCAGGCGCAGGGAAGTCGACTATGGCAGCGGCGCTACTCAAAAAGGGATATTCTTTATTGACAGATGATGTTTCCGCAGTTGCCAGTGATCAAAACGGTGTATTTTGGGTGCAACCAGGATATCCCCAACAGAAGCTATGGCAGGATGCTGCTTCAATGATTGGTATTGATACCATGGTTTTTGATCGGATTTGTGAAGACCGAGATAAATATGCCGTACCTATATCTGCAGGTTTTAGAAGATTATCTATACCAATTACAGCAGTTTATGAAATTGTGGTAAAGCCCTGTTTGAATGTCTCAATAGTGCCTATAAAAGGGGTTGCGAAGCTCGCAACAATTATGAGTAACACTTATCGAGTAGAATTTGTTAATGGTTTGGGGCTGAAGATCCCACATTTTAAACAGTGCGCAAATATAGTAAAGCAAGTACAGGTCTTTCGGTTGATACGTCCCGAAGACACTATGTCACTTATTCGGCAGGTAACTATGATGCTTCAACATTTTAGAGATTTAGGCCCAGTTTGTTCAATGCTATCTGAGGATCAGTTTGTTGAGGAGGTACGTTTTGGTGAAAAGACAGGTAATTACTCCAGAGTCAGTAATATCTCGGATTATGGAAGTAGTAGCCGCTGAAATGGATGGAGAAACAGTAATGATCAGTATTGAAAACGGCAAATATTATGGGATGGATGCTATCGCGAGTAGAATTTGGGAGTTAATTGAAGCCCCCCAAAGTGTGGCTGAAGTAGTTCGGATTTTGGGTGAAGAATATGAGGTAGAGCAGCAGCAGTGCCAGGCAGATATTGTGGGATTTCTTGATTGTTTGCATAAAGAAGGCCTTATTAAGGTTGCGTAGGCTTATTTTAAAATACTTTCGCTGTTCATGGACTGATAAGCTGCTATTGCTGTATATATTTATACTGCTGGCAATTGTCAAGGTACTTCTTTTACTTGTACCCTTTCGCTATATTACTGTCTGGCTTGGCAAGTATATGAAAGAGTCTCCTTTTATTGACGAAAATGAAAACACATTTATTAATCGGGTAGGATGGGCTATTCAAATTGCTAGCCGTTATACACCTTGGGAAAGTAAATGTTTGGTGCAGGCAATAACCGGAAAGATACTACTTCGTCATAGACGGCTGCACAATACGATGTATTTAGGTGTTGCAAAAGACGGGGGGGATCAAATGATTGCCCATGCATGGCTTCGCGCTGGGAACAAACTGGTAACTGGAGGCCGTAATAGTAGTATGTTTACTGTTGTTGCTAAGTTTGCTGATATTGGCGGAAATAGTGGGACATAGAGGTGGAGGTACTTTAATGGCAGAGTTATGTGGTATGTTAATGCTAGCATGGGGACTACTGTTTATTATGTTATTCATAGGGGCTATTTGGGCAGTATCTGCGGGAAAATGCAAACACGGTTAGCATATGAATAGAAAAAAGACTTATATTTTTAGCCTTAAAGATAGCAGGTGAAGTGGTAAAGATATAGGGTGCAAGAAAGGAGGTGGATTTGTTATGTCTAAAAAGAGGTGGGATAAACCCGTGGTTAGAGAATTAGATGTGTTGATGACAGAAACCGTATACAACTCATTCGATGATTTCATAAATGCATTATACGCAGCATATGGGCCAAAGATTACTCATGCGGAAGAGTCTGATTGGCGTGCTAAAAACTCTTATCTTTCGTAATGAAAAAATAGGACAGTTTTCTGTTGATAGAGTACTGTCCTATTTTTTGACGATACCATCAAGGTGGTTTTTTAGGAGAGTATCTATGCTAAAGCCGTTATTTTTGTACGTTTTAAAACTGTATAATTTTGTACGGGCGAAATTGGTACTTGATCTATTCTTAACTGTTGTCTTGGGATTGCTCGAAGGGGCTAGCATTATGATGCTGGTGCCGTTGCTTACCTTTGCTGGAATTACCAGCAATCAAACGGCGGGTTTTGGACATATGGTCGAGGAGTACTTAAACATTTCAGGCATTGCCTTGCCGCTTGTTCTCATGGTATATATTGGCATCAACGCTGGGCAGGCATGGCTGCAAAGTTATGAGTCTATCTTAAACAGCAGTATACGGGAAAGTTTCGCTACGTATTTGTATACAAATATATACCGGACGATAACCTATGCCCGCTGGTCATTCTTTCTTAAGTCAAAACGATCAGACATCATTCATGTTATAGCTACGGAAATGCCGCGGGTAACTACCGGGGCGTATCAGCTTTTGCAAATGATTGTTACCGCGATGATTGCTGTTATTCATGTGGGGATTGCCTTTGTTTTAGCCCCATACCTAACGCTATTGGTGCTATGCTGTGGATTAATTTTATCTGGCTGTCTGCAATTTACTGTCAGGAGAACCCGGAAAGTTGGTATGACACTATCAGAGTGTGCCAGCCAGCTATTTTCGGAAATAAGTGAGCATTTTAACGGCATTAAAGAGGTTAAAAGCTATGGTGTTGAAGCACAGCAAGTGGAAAATTTTGAGCGTCATTGGAAAAAAATTGGTGGCGTGCTTGTGGATTTGGCCAAACTTCGTAGTCAGTCCACCCTTGTATATAAAGTTGGCGCAGCAGTCTTTATTAGTATTTTCTATTTTTTTGCTATTGAAATATTCCGCAGTGATCCCAGGGAACTAATCATAATATTCGTCATTTTTACCAGGTTGTGGCCTAGGTTTTCGGCTTTCCAGGCGGGATTCCAGACATTGGCTATGATGCTGCCGGCGTTTCATAAGGTTACTGAGCTTCAAAACCAGTGTGAAGCCGAAGCAGAAAAGGCAATATTGTATCAAAGAGAGGAGCAGTTAGCATTGCGAACTGGGATACGTGTTGCCGATGTTTCTTTTCGTTATGATAATAGTAGTCAGCGGTATGCGGTAAGACATGCTAATTTTGTTATTCCAGCAGGAACAACAACTGCTGTTGTCGGAGTATCAGGCTCCGGCAAAAGCACTTTGGCAGATTTAGTTCTTGGGCTGATAGTAACCGAGCAAGGTGAAATATGGATTGATAATAAGCGGCTTGATGCTGATAATAATAGATATTTATGGCGGCAATCCATTGGTTATGTGCCGCAGGATGCGTTTTTATTTAATGCCAGTATCCGGGACAATCTAATATGGGCATGCCCAGAGGCGACAGAGGAAGAGATATGGCACGTTTTACGGCTGGCTGCTATTGATGAGTTCGTTGAAGGCTTGCCCGAAAAACTGGATTCGCTGGTAGGTGATCGGGGCATACGCCTGTCTGGCGGAGAACGGCAGCGTATTGTCTTGGCAAGGGCCCTGTTAAGAAAGCCTGCATTGCTTATTTTGGATGAGGCAACAAGTTCACTGGATACCGAAAATGAAAAACGCATCCAAGATGCGGTTGATGGCCTCCGTGGTAGGCTAACAATACTGATGGTTGCCCATCGCATCTCTACAATTAAAAATGCTGATCAGATACTTGTTATGGAAAAAGGCAGAATAGTAGAGCAAGGCTCGTACCAATCTTTTATTGCAGATGAGGATAGTCGATTTTATAAGCTCGCATGTCTATAGTTACTGTTTGATGTGCTGAATAAGTATTACATTCAAAAATGCAAAGGAGAGTAATTAATATTAAAAATTGGTACATAAGAAAAGGCTTTGTTACATATTTATATACCAATATATATTGTATATAAATATTGCTGGGTAGTAAAAATATGCGATAAGGACAATCAAATGAAACACGCGTAGGAATATATTAGTTAAAAGGGAGGCGCAATCAATGTCCCTAAAGAAATGGAGCAAACCTTGGGTAGCAGAACTTGATATACTGAGAACGGAGGGGATACT
Organism: Sporomusa ovata DSM 2662; assembly: GCF_000445445.1. Taxonomy (GTDB): domain Bacteria; phylum Bacillota; class Negativicutes; order Sporomusales; family Sporomusaceae; genus Sporomusa; species Sporomusa ovata. The sequence goes on from NZ_ASXP01000001.1 coordinate 103,958, forward strand.
CGGTAAAGATTCAACAAATGATATTTTAGCTGCGTTATTGTTTTTAATTGATGGTCACGGCCACCACCATGCAAACGGAGTTAATGATCCGCCAATATCCTAGTCTAAAGCATGGTAGAAAAGCGAGGACATTACCTAAATGACCACAAATATGTTTATTGGTTGGCCGCAATCACGACGATGCTTGTAATATCCTTACTTTCCAGCATTCCGTACCTTGTTATTTTCACAATGACCTACCGCCAGTATTACTCAAACTAGTTAAGCAATATTCAACTCATGCTGATTTAAGGGCAAGTTATGCTACATTACTTGTAGAGAAAAATATGGTAATATATAATGATTTTTAACGAGAAGCTTTTTTAGTAGCCAAGCTGTGTAGTGAGGGATGAGGAATGCGCAAGAAACTACTGATATGCCTGAGCGAAATAGGCTTGGCAGAACAGGCATTGGCAAGAATGACTCAGTTGGCTTTCTACAAGTCAGAGAGAAGAGACTTTACTGATGAAGAATTGAGCGAATTTGCCGATAACTATATGCAACTGGGGTTGCTTGAGTATAGTCTTCATAAATTAAGATTGGAATTAACTTATTGGCTTTATAAAAAGCATACAAGTGAAGTAGATAAGGATGAATAAGACTATAGTCAGTAGGTAGAGGAGATGATTTGGGTGATTCAATTAATTTCGCCAAAAAAACCAGTGGGAATAGCACGCATGTTGGACATGCCCTTTATTGAAACTTCCAGAGTATGGGTGTGCACGGAATGTGGTGCAAAAGTTTTTTTCTGTAAAACAGTTTTTCGGCCTCAGTACCAGTGTTTGTGTGGAGCACAAACGTGGAAACAATCAGCAAGAGGCATAAAATAAAACCCATGCGTACTATCAATTATAAAGGACAATGCACTTGTTAAGTAAACCAGTGTATTGTCCTTTATAATTTAAACATTTTTAAGGAATCTTCTCAAATGATAAGAAATAGATAATACTATTCAAGTCAGAAAGGAAGATTTATTTATGTCCGGGTAAATGAGGCAAGAATCAACACCACTGGGTCTGCGGATAATTTTGTGTAAATAGAAATTCCTTACAGCAAGAAATAGTGGCTTTTTACAAAAGCAAAGTTACTCATTGCACCTTGATGAATCTTCTCCCTGGGCGAGATGGAAGTATGCGCGCGATAGCGTGAATGCTTTCGTCTCGCACCGGGGAATCATATTTTACTGGAGCAATCAGCCTGCATACCGATCTTCAAACAATAATGCTAAATGATTTAAAACCATATCCCAATCGCGATACCGTTGAGTCCATTTTTTGACAATATTATTCGACGCTAAATATAACATTTTGCGCAGAGAATCATCGTTAGGAAAAACAGCTTTTGTTTTAGTTACTTTTCGGAATTGCCTATGCAATCCTTCAATAATATTCGTCGTATATATTATTTTCCGAATACTGGGAGGATATGCATAAAAGGTAGACAAAATATCCCAATTATCTTCCCAGCTTTTTATGGCAGCCGGATATTTATCACCCCATTTCTCTTTAAAGCTTAGTAGTTTCTCTAACGCTGCTTCTTCCGTTACTGCCGTATAAACTTCTTTCAAATCTGCGGTAAATACCTTCGCATGTTTGTAGTTGACATACCGCATACTTGCACGGATTTGATAAATGATACAGCGTTGTATTCCAGCTTTGGGATAGGCGGCTCCGATTGCTTCCCGGAAACCATTGAGCCCATCAACACAAAATAGGTAAACATCTTGTACGCCGCGGCTTTTCAGCTCGTTTAGTACACTAAGCCAAAATTTGCTGCTTTCGTTTTCTCCAATCCATATACCCAATATTTCCTTATAGCCTTCTAGATTTATTCCCAATACTACATAGGCTGCTTTCGTAATAATCTGGTGATTTTCACGGATTTTATAGTGTATGGCATCTAGAAAAACGAACGGATATACTGCTTCTAGTGGTCGATTTTGCCATTCAGTAACTTGAGGCATGATTTTTTCGCTTATTTTACTTACCAGTTCTGGTGAGATTTCTACATCATATAAGCTCTTTATCTGTTCTGATATATCCCGAATACTTAGTCCGGCGGCATATAGAGATAATATTTTTTCTTCCATACCATCAACATTCCGGCTGTATTTACCAATGATCTGTGGTTCATATTCACCGTTTCGATCACGGGGAATCGTAATCTCTACTTCACCTAGTTGCGTTTTTACTTTCTTTTTCGAATAACCATTCCGATAATTTTTCGACACACCTGATTCGACATCATCCGACCGACGTTCCTGTTTTACGTAACCCAGTTCAGTTTCTAATTCTGCTTCCATTATTTCTTGGAGTACATCTCTGAACATGTCTTTTATCGCGTTCATGACTTCCGTGGTATTGTTGAATTTTTGCTCTTTAATTAACTCTTTGATAGCTTCCTTTGGTATTGTTGCCATAAAAAATCTTCCTTTCTGACTTAAATAGTTTCATTCCTATTCTTGCCAGTAAGGAAGATTTTTCAAACCTATTTACACAAAATTTTCTGTGCCCTCACACCACTTGTTATGTGAAGATTAGGCCAAAATTTCCGGCTTCCTCAATAATATTTCATCTGATTGCAGTTGTGTTTCAACATTTTCAAAACCAAGTCTTTCTATGGTTTGAGAAAAGCGTTCTCCGGTTTTACCCTGTTCTTTGTAAAAAAGAATAGCCGTTTCAATTACGCGTAAGGCTTCTTCTTTACTTGTAAACATTTTGTTTAATGCTTGGCCACGAGCTATGTTTTTACCCCATCTGCCGCCAATGTATAGCTTATAGCCCTGTATTCCGCCTTTTATAGCATCAAAATTGCATTTCCCAATACAGCGTCCACAATGTTTACAATTGTCAGGGTTAATTTCCAAAATACCTTCTACCATAGTAGCGGCATTTACCGGACAAGCTGCAGCGACCGAACATTTTTTACAGCCCTTACACTGGTCTTTATCAAAAATAGGAATCATTTGACCAATAATACCTAAATCATTTAAGTCCGGTTTTACACAGTTATTTGGACAGCCACCTACTGCAATTTTAAATTTATGTGGCAATTTCACACTAGCATAGCCGTTGAAAAATCTTTCATGAATTTCTTTGGCTAAGCCGGAGGCATCGATGAGGCCATATTGGCAGGTGGTGCCTTTACAGGCGACAACTGGACGTACTTTAGTACCTGTCCCCCCGGTAACGAGGTCTTCTTTGGCAATATAGGAACGGAAGTCTTCAATCTTGTTATATGGAATACCCTGACATTCTACACTAAGTCTTGTTGTAAAGGTTATAATACCATTACCAAATAACTCAGCAGCAGCAGCTATACATTTAGCCTGAGCAGCTGTAATAGCACCATTCACGGTAAGCACTCTTGCTGAAAAATTATCTGTTCCTTTGTTGTTAAGAAAGCCAAGTGCCTTTACTCTTTTTTCATCTTCTTTACTAATTGTTAATGTAGCCATTTTTCATATTCTCCTATGCTATTATTTCCTAAAAAATATCTATGGTAACAATATAACACTTGTTGATTAATAATTAAAGTGATATTATTTTATGATAATAATAGGTAAAACCTATTAGCTGTAATTTGGTTTTTAAAAGTTAAGGAGAAAAAATGACAATACGGCATCTGAAAATCTTTATTGCTGTGGCCGAAACTGGTAAAATGAGTGCTGCTGCTGCCAAATATTTTATTTCTCAGCCAACGGTGAGTCAGGCAATTAAAGAATTGGAAAATCATTACGGAGTATTGCTATTTGAAAGAATTTCAAAAAAGTTATACATAACGGAAGCCGGGAAGAATCTACTTATCTATGCCAGGGTAGCAGTAAAGCAATTTGATGAATTGAACAAGTATATGTTTATCGAAGGTCATTCGGAAAAAATACGTATTGGTGCTACGGTAACAGTAGGCTCTTGTCTGTTACCGTCCATTCTTAATCATTTTAAGGAACGTAGGCCGCATGTAGGAACCTTTGCCTATATGAATAATACAAAATCTATAGAAGATAAAATTTTGAAAGCAGAGTTGGATATTGGAATTGTGGAAGGTCAGGTCAAAAGCCATGACTTAGTCAACACTCCGGTCATAAAGGATTATCTTGTTATTATATGTGCTAAAAGCCACAATTTTGCAGGTCGTAAACGGATTTCGATAAAAGAACTCGAGAATGAATATTTTGTAATGCGCGAAGAAGGAAGCGGCACCAGGGAATTGTTTGAGAATTATATGCAAAAGAATGGAACTAAAATGAAAGTCGCCTGGGAAGTAACTTGTCCGGGCGTAATAAAAAATGCTGTATTGGAGAATAATTGTCTGGCAGCGATATCGATAAGATTAGTGGAAGAAGAGATAAAAAGTGGACAGCTATATGTGATAAAGAGTAAAGAAAACGCTTGGGATAGATCATTTAACATAGTCTATTATAAAAATAAGTATATAAGTGAAAGTATGAAAACGGTAATGGAAATTGTTAAGGAGTATAACAATGCAGATATCTTAAAGGGTATACCAACAGGAATCCTTGTAAATGATTGATTACAAACCAAGAAAACCTTATCCTTCTCATCGGCTTGCAATTTGATGATTTGTCTGGGCGCAGCAGCCGGATACTAACTTGAAAATCTGGGAGCTGGGCAATTGACCAGATGATTTTAAAGAGCCAAAACAGCATAAATATAGCATAAAAACAGCAATATTGGTAAATATATACTGGATGAATTCTTCTGAGGACTTTGTCTGGATATCTCAAAGGAGGCTGTTTATGCAGGCCTATTTAGGAATTGATGTTGGCTCAGTTAGTACTAATGTGATCATTTTGGATGACCAAGCAGTAGTGAGGGATACTTTATATATTCGTACCCAAGGACGTCCCATCGAGGCCGTACAAACAGGTTTACGGCAAATTTATGAACGTAATCCAGATATTATGGTGCGTGGTGTAGGGACTACGGGTAGTGCAAGGGTACTGAGCGGTGTTGTAATAGGGGCAGATAGTGTAAAAAATGAGATTACGGCTCATGCTGTTGCGGCTATGCATCTGGTACCGGATGTACAGACCGTACTCGAAATTGGAGGGCAGGATTCCAAAATTATTATTATGCGCAATGGAATTGTAACCGATTTTGCTATGAATACCGTATGTGCCGCAGGTACAGGCTCTTTTCTTGATCAGCAGGCGGCTAGACTCAATATTCCTATTGAGCAATTCGGTGACATCGCGTTAGAGTCTCAGGCACCTGTACGAGTTGCCGGTCGTTGTGCTGTATTTGCTGAGTCTGATATGATTCATAAACAACAGACCGGGCATTCAACTGCTGATATTTTACATGGTTTATGTCAGGCATTGGTTCGCAACTATCTCAATAATGTCGGCAAGGGAAAGCAAATTAAAGAACCTATTTTATTCCAAGGGGGCGTGGCCGCTAATAAGGGTATGTGCCGGGCCTTTGAGGAGGCACTAAATACTAAAGTAGTAGTTCCGCCTCATTTTAACGTTATGGGCGCTGTCGGTGCGGCTTTGTTAGCTAAGGAAGAAGTTAGTGACGGCCGGCCTACGGCATTTCGTGGTTTTGGAATTACTGATTTTAGCTATCAGCCGAAAAGCTTTGAGTGCTCAGGCTGTGCCAATATGTGTGAAATTGTCGAAATTAGATTGAATGACAAAGTCATTAGCCGTTGGGGAGATCACTGTGGAAAATGGTCAAATAGTGTGACGGTATCCTAAAAAGTTTCGAATTTCCTTACTGCCAAAATGCAGGAGACAGCCGGAGTCATCCAATAAAAACCCTCTGCTCAAATTATTGAACAGAGGGTTTTGAATTAGGAGAAGGAAGATAAGTACAGGATAATACTTTACTGGAAACTGATTAATACCAGGCCGATAGTTATAAAAAAGGCCCCCACGACCTGGCTGGTCGTAACCATTTCGTGAAGTAGAAAATAACTTAAAATTAATGTAATCAAAGGGGCACAGGCCATAATCAAAGATACCTCATTGATATTGCCTGCTTTTAAAGCATAAAAGTAGGCTAGATCGCCGAGGAGAGCGGCTAAGATGGCTTCAATTGTAATGATTATCCAGAGCGAAGGTGGTACAGTGAGGAGTTCATTATAACCGCGGGCGCTAAGAAACCAAGTGGCAATAATAATCGCTGCAATCGTCGTGCGCAGAACAAACGCGGTGACCGGGTTCATGCTATTTAAAATTGTTTTGCCGAATAATGGTGCTAAACCTAAGCAAAAAACTCCGGCTAAGGCATAGACTAAAAACATGCTCACTCCTCATTTCACACTAAGCTTGTTGTAGATAAATATGCTAAAATAAGTTTGAAAAAGAACCTTTAGGCTGGTCATTAAATGCTAATTTTATACATAGGCTATGTATTACATAAAGGGGCTGATTAAAATGGTTGTTAAAGTACTTTTGGCGGTTTTGGGTGGTGGTATTGGTGCTGTAAAAGATATACAGTTTCATTGTGGGCAGCTGCAAAACTGGGTACGTCATTTCCGTATGGTAGTATCATTATTTTAACCAATTTTAGGAAAGGTGGGATAGTATGAAGAAGATTGCGGTAATAACTAGTGGTGGTGACTGCCCGGGAATGAATGCAGCTATTCGAGCAGTAGTTCGTGTGGCATTGACTTACGGGATTGAGGTATGGGGAATTAGAAACGGTTATGCGGGTATGATTGCTGATGATATGACGAAATTAGATTCACGTTCTGTAGGGGATATTATCCAAAAAGGGGGGACATTTTTAGGTACGGCCCGCAGTGAAGAGTTTAGAACCTTGAAGGGACAGCAAAAGGCGGCCGACAATTTGCAGGCACATGGTATTGAAGGTCTCGTTGTTATTGGCGGTGACGGTTCTCTTACCGGGGCTAAACAACTGAGCGGGCTTGGAATTAAGATTATTGGATTGCCAGGGACAATTGACAATGATATTTGGGGCACAGATTATACGATTGGCTTTGATACAGCCGTAAATACAGCACTTGATGCTATAAATAAATTGCGGGATACTGCCTCTGCGCATGGACGGGTTATGTTGGTTGAGGTAATGGGTCGGGCGTGTGGCTGGATTGCGCTTACAGCGGGACTAGCAGGTGGGGCTGAAATTATTCTTGTTCCAGAACAACCATTCTCATCAGATAATATTTGCAAAAAACTGGTAGAATCGCGATCTAAGGGTAAGAAATATAGTATTATTGTTGTGGCTGAGGGTGCCGGTAGTGCGATGGAGCTGGGTAAATATATCTCAGCCAAGACGGGATTAGAGACGAGGGTATCGGTTATAGGACATATTCAGCGTGGCGGAGCACCTACTGTAGCAGATCGCCTGCTGGCTAGCCGCTTAGCGGAAAGAGCAGTCAGAGCTCTTGTTGAAGGTAGAAGTGATATTATGATTGGCTACAAAAATAACCAATGTGTGGAAGTACCCATTACTGATGCTGTTGGTAAGAAAAAAGACATTGATCCAGAGTTATATCGTCTGGCTGATGTTTTATCTCAATAAGTTTATCCTTTCTGTTAGGGTAAAAAAATCCCGCATTTATTTCCGGGGAAATAAATGCGGGATTTTGTCTGATATCCGGATAATGAGAGGTGTTTCCAATAGTGTTTTTATAAATGTACATCTCAGAGAGAAGCGTTATGTTAATGTGCAATACAATGTAGACCCTTGTTTATTTGCCCTTGCCGTAACAATTAGTTATATAATAATATATAAGTATTGGCGTTTAGGGAAGTGTATGCTTTAACTCGAGAGGGGGAGTGAATGCATGGCAGTATGGTTTGGGAAGAATAAGGCGGTTGAAAAGTTAAGTAAAGTGACGGCTGGCTATTTAAACGGAGATATGTCGATACCGATAAAGATAGAAGAATATCCGGAGGAATTTCGCCCATTGGCTTGCAATATTGCGGCGTTGTCTGATATGCTCCGGACATTTACCAGGGAAACCCAGGTATCATCAAGTCAGGTTTCGGCAGCGGTAAACCAAGTAAATGCGGTTATAGGACAAGCGGCCGATTTAGCGGAGCAAGTTAAACAGGAAACCAATGTCGTTGACGGGTTGTCCCAGGATATTGCGGAAGCTACTAAAAACGCTGCTAAACAAATTGATGAAGTAATGGTAGCAACGCAAACAATAACTGCAGTAGCTGGCGATATTTATCAAGACAGTATTACTTCAAAAAATGCGGCAGAACAAGGTTGTCAAGCGGCAGCTAAAGTAGCTGTGGCTATGGATTCTATCCGCCAGGCTACGGCTGAGGTTAATGGGAAAATTAATGCTCTGACTAAAATGGCTCGCGAAATTGATAGCTTATTGGCTACGATTCAAGGAATATCCGCGCAGACCAACCTTTTGGCGCTCAACGCAAGCATCGAGGCGGCCCGGGCCGGTGAGCACGGACGTGGTTTTGCTGTGGTGGCCCATGAGATTCAAAAGCTATCAGATGCTAGTGCCGGCGCCGCTCATTCTGCTAATAAATTGCTGGCCGAAATTGACGGTGGCGTAGTATCTGCCGCTAAGGCTGCGGAAGTAGGCGCGGGTGCTGTGGAAGCAGGCGCTAAGGAAATGCGGGAAGCGGATGCGAGTCTCCAGGCTATTTTTGCTGCCAGTACCCAGGTCGAGACTAAAGTAGCAGAAGCCAGTGCAGCTAGACAGCATCAGCTTGCAGCTACTGAAAAAACGGCAGACTTTTTGGGGCAAATCGCTGGTATTGCTGAGCAGGCCGCCAGTAGAATGATGACCGTGGCAGCTTCCATCGAACAACAGGATAAGTCGTTGGCTGATACCCGGAAACTGGGGGATGTATTAGCTAACGTAGCGGATAACTTAGTAGCTACTACCGGCAAAATAACGCTCGTTGATATCAATAGTCACCAGCAGGCCGAGCTTGACGGCAAAATTGCTAAGCTTCGTAATCTGCTTGCAGAGACAGTGCAGGATGAGCGCATTCTATCAATGGATGCTTATAACCATACTGCAATAGTAAATGACCTCTTGCTGCGACAACCTGAACTTGAGGCCGCTTGGACTAACCTTCCGGATGGGCAGTTTGTTGTTTCGCTGCCACCGGCTGGAATTGCTAATGCGAAAACGCGAGAATGGTTTAAACAAGCGATGCAAGGTCAATTCTACGTATCTGAGGTTTATGTTTCGGCGATATCTCATCAACCTTGTTTAACGGTATCTTTGCCCATTCGTGATGGCACGGAAAATGTCATTGGTGTACTTGGCGCTGATTTAAGACTATAAATTACATTACAAGTACCAATAACATTTTAAAGTTTTCTACAGCGTCAAGGCCATGAGGAATTTCAGCCGGCATAACAACGACTTGTCCGGTAGTTGCTGTGACTTTTTCGTGGCCAATTGTGATTTCAGCCTTTCCATCAAGGATGTAGACCATGGCATCGCCGGGGGCAGAGTGACTGCTGATAGCTTCGCCTTTGGCAAAAGCAAAGAGGGTCATACTAAGTGTCTGATTTTGTGATAAAGTCAAGCTTACCACTTTGCCAGGTTGATAATCTACCAGAGTAACCATTTCCAGGGCCTTGCTGAACTCAATATTTTTGATAAATTGCTTTTCCATTATAAAAACCTCCTTGTATTTGGCATGAAGTGTATCTTTGTATTTAGTTTACCAAATCAACTTAGAAGAGACTGTGATGCAAGTCACAGTTTGCCGAAAAAACAGGCCGGAGTTGGCCTGTTTTTCATTTTTTCTTACTTTTAACGAACATCATTATTCAAATCAAGAAACCCGTCTTCAGAAACCCGTACATTAAGGCTAGCATTCTCTTTATGCCCCCAGAGCATTCTTGCTACCAAACTGTTCGCAGCGAATTTATTGTTAAACTTGAGTGTCTCTGCCTGGAAAGTATCATGGGTGTTATCAAAACTACTCTCATGAGTTACTGCATTGGTATAGTCAATATCAGGATCTTCATGAAAGGCGGGAGTTGCAGGGACAGTAGATTGGTTGGTTCCTACTTGTAAATTATTTTTAGTTTCAGTCATGATAATTTCCTCCTGATTGCAACAGGTATATTTGAAGTTAGCGTATCCGTTGAATCCTTGTGCCATACATACTTTCTTTGAGTTTGTGACAATTGTTTGTTTTCGTGCATATTTATAAGCATGTGATGCGTGAGGCAAAGTCGCCTGTGCAACGTACCAGAGAGCTGGCTGCGTGTTGACACAGGCTATTCTTTTGGGGAGATGATGGGTACAATGTGTGGAATTACTGGGTGGATTGACTGGCAGCAAAATCTTGTTGAAAAAAGACATATCGTAGCTGCGATGATTGAAACGCTGGCGGCACGAGGGCCAGATGCACAGGGAGCATATATTACACCACATGCGGCATTAGGACACCGCCGTCTTAGTGTTATTGACCCGGTAGGGGGCGCGCAGCCCATGATTCGCTTTCGTGGTGAACAAAAATTTGTTATCACATATAATGGGGAACTATATAATATGCCTGAGCTTCGACAGGAACTTGCAGACCGGGGGCATGTTTTCAGTACACGTTGTGATACCGAAGTGTTGCTTGTGGCTTATATTGAGTGGGGTTCAGCTTGTGTTGAACGCTTTAACGGTATCTATGCTTTTGGTATTTGGGATGAAGCAAACCAAAGCTTATTTTTGGCCCGTGATCGCATTGGTGTAAAGCCACTATTTTATACTGAACAAGGCAGCAGCTTACTATTTGGCTCAGAGCTTAAGACGCTTTTAGCGAATCCGCTTGTACGGCCAGAAATTGATGAAGAGGGCCTGGCTGAAGTATTTATGCTTGGTCCGGCCCGGACACCAGGGCATGGCGTGTTCCGTGGTGTTAAGGAACTAAAACCCGGTCACTCAATGATAGTTAACAGACAGGGAAAGGTGATAAAAAAATATTGGACGCTTGAAACCAAACCGCATACAGATGATTTTGCTGCAACGTCGGCTAAAGTCCGTGAGCTTTTAATTGATGCTACCACACGGCAATTGGTGTCAGATGTCCCTATCTGCACGCTGCTGTCAGGGGGACTTGATTCTAGTGCGCTTACTGCACTAGCCGCTATGTCAAATAAACAATCAGGTTTAGGAAGTCTAGCCACCTATTCTGTAGATTATGTAGATAACGAATTGTATTTTAAGGCAAATAGTTTTCAACCCAACTCTGATACGCCTTGGGTTAGACGCGTATCGAAACATTTTGGTACATGTCACCATGCTATTGTCTTAGATACTCCTGAACTGGCAGCAAGCTTGAGACCAGCTGCAGTAGCACGTGATTTACCAGGGATGGCTGATATTGATACTTCATTATATTTATTTTGTCGTGAAATCAAAAAAGGAGCGACAGTTGCCCTGTCAGGTGAGTGTGCTGATGAAATTTTCGGCGGGTATCCCTGGTTTCAGCGGGAAGAGATGATTAACGCTGCTACCTTTCCCTGGTCGCCGCAACCCGAGATCCGCATTCCTTGGTTGAAACCAGAAATGCAGCGCAGAATTAAGCCAGCCGACTATGTTGCGCAGCGCTATAGTGAGGCTTTGGCAGAAGTGCCGCAACTGCCTGGCGAAGATAGATGTTCGGCCAGAATGCGTGAGATATTTTACCTTAGTCTTACTCGTTTTATGCCAACACTTCTTGATCGTAAAGATCGTATGAGTATGGCATTTGGCCTAGAGGTTAGAGTACCATTTTGCGATCACCGGATTGTGGATTATGTTTGGAATGTGCCTTGGGAGCTGAAAAATGCTCAAAAACGGGAAAAGGGATTATTGCGTTATGCGCTGACAGGTATTTTGCCTGAGGATGTATTGTGGCGAAAAAAGAGTCCCTATCCTAAAACACATAACCCTGCTTATACTAAGGCCGTTGTCAGTGAGGCTTTCACTGTTTTAAATCAAACGTCATCCCCGCTTAGACAGGTTCTTGCGATAGATAAATTAAGAGAAATTGCTGAAACCAATTTAGCTGCATCTAATATCCCTTGGTTTGGTCAACTCATGAGTGGGCCGCAGCTCTTTGCCTATCTCATCCAAGCTGACCATTGGATGCGCGAATACAAGGTGCAAATAGTATAAAATAACCGCTGTATCTCTTGAAAAATCAGAGGTACAGCGGTTAACTATTTATAAACTTAACTTTTGCAGTTGACGGATACAAGCTAATATAGTAAAACTATTTGTTTTCAGAATAGGCAAAATACCTCTTTTCAGATAAAATGGATATGTCGTCCAAACAATCCAATTGAAAGAAAGGTGTTTTGCTTGAACTCTATATTAGATGAAAAATATGAAAGAACATAATGAGTGAGTGTATGCAAAAATAAAAATATAAAAGATTTTAAAAACGTTACAATCAGTTTTGAAAAAAGGATAAAAAATAAACACGAAGAATATATATATTGGAATATTCAATATCCATAGCATAGATTACTCGATGTCAAGCGTACATTTTGGTGTTGAGCCTTTAAAAAATTATCCAAGGAGGAGATGTATAATGAAAATAATCGTAACACGAGAAGCACTATCCGAAGCAGAAAAAAAAGGAATTATAACTAAAAATCAAGAAGAATTTTTATGGGATTTTTTACATACTAATTTTGAGATATCAAAAGAAGCATCAAAAAATCAAGAAAGAGAATCTGCTATTGTTAAAATGCTGTATTATTCTGGTGCATGTATCATTATCAGCTCAATGGGTTGGTTTTTAACTAGTGTATGGGACGCCTGGAATGGAGCGGGTCTTGCTATTATGGCATTAGTATATGCAATCGGATTTATTTTAATAGGGCGCTCGTTCGCACAAAAATCAATCGTATTTAGTCATTTATTATACGTTGTTGCAGTTTCAATGACACCGCTATTCACGTATGGAATACAAAAATCGTTGAATGTTTGGCCGGGAAACTCACATTGGGTTACGATGGATTTAGTGACTTTAGCCGTTGGAATCATTGCATTGCGTTATATTAAAATTCCTTTTGCAATGGCAATACCGGCTTTTGTGCTATGGCATATCTCTATCGACATAGGCCCATTACTATTTGGCCAAAATGATATTTGGACGTATCGGGAATATACATCTATTATTGTTGGGCTAATTATGATAGGAATTGCTTTTTATATTGATCGAAGAAAAAAAATTGACTACGGAAAATGGATGTATATATTTGGATGTATGGCCTTTTGGGGTGGAATATCTTTTTTGAGTAGCTCTAGTGAATTTTCAAGACTTTTATATTTTACCATTAATATTATCCTGATGTGTATCGGAACATTACTCGAACGCAGAGTATTTGTCATTTTCGGGTCATTAGGATGTATAGGTTATATTGGACATTTAGCCTATCGTGTATTTCGTGACTCAGCATTATTCCCATTTGCACTGACAGCATTTGGCGTTTTTATAATGTTTATAGGCATGTATTTTCATAAACACCGTAAAAAAATCAATCAAAAAGTATTTGAAATCACACCCCGGTTTATCATTGATATGTTACCTAAACACCGCAGCTAAAAACGAGTTGTCATAGTTCGACTACATTTAGAAGAAACCCGGACACTAAAAGGGCTGGCTTATTAATGGAGGTGGCCAACTGGACAAGCTTTGACGAATCATTTAGTCATGCTTCTACTGGACATCCGCCTAAAGGCGAGGAAAAGGCGGTATGTATAGGTTGCCAGGCAATAGGCGAAATTTTCAGTAGTTAATCATGGTTTAGAGAGGTATTTTTGTTTTATATAACTATAACGTACCATATTTATATTGAATTTTGGAACGTTAATGATACAATTGTATCAATTAAACATTAGATGTGATAATCCCAACCTCAAAGTTTAACTCAAGTTAAATTTATTTGACAGAATGTTTAACTTGAGTTAAACTTTTTTATATATAATATAAAAAGTGAGGTTGTCTATGAAAAACCGTATAGAAACTATTGGTAAAAAGTTTCTTGTTGGCAAACGACGGGAAATGTCCTATATCAATGATCAAACCTTAGAACTCTGGAAATCATTTATGATTGATAGAAAGCAAATTCAAAATAGAGTTGATCTGTCCTATTATTCCATGCAGATTTACCATATATTGTTTGATTATGCTTCCTTTAATCCTACTGTTAACTTCACTAAATGGGCAGCTGTTGAGGTTATTGACCATGACCACATTCCAAGTCAAATGGATGGCTATATTATTCAAGGTGGTACTTATGCTGTATTTACCCATGTGGGGCCAGCCAGCACTTTTGTTGCATCCTTGAAATTTATCCATGAAATTTGGCTCCCTGAGTCAAAATACACTCTTGATGATCGAGAGCATTTTGAGATTTTAGAAGAAGGCTACAATCCCCTTGATGAGAATGCAACTGAAGAAATTTGGATTCCAATTACTTTAAAAGAGAAGGACTAGTTTGGTATGGAAAATTTCCAAATTGGAAAGCGCGAACATAATAAAGCAACTACTAAGATCCAGATAATGGAGACCTTTATCAAAGCTATGGAAGATTATCCTTTGGAATCCTTAAAGGTTGAAGATTTATGCCAAAAAATAGGCATATCTAAAGTCACATTTTTCAATTACTTTACGTCTAAAGAACAAATTATCGAATATTTTATTGCTCAATGGCGGTACGATATTAGTTACGGTATAAGTAATGGGACATTAAAAGGAATTGATGGCATTAAACATATTTATCACTCTGTCGCTGACCATAAGGCTGGTTCTAATATCATGATTACTATTATGCAGTACTACCTAAAGCATCCTAATTCAGAACCTATCATAATCACTCCTTACGAGTATTACTTATTCAATTCCAAGGCATATGAGACAGGTGTCGAATGCTTAAATTTGCCAGATATTATGAACTGCCTTTTAAATGATTTAAGCTTACCACAAGACAAAATAATGCCAACAGTTTTGAATCTCATTTCAGGCTTTTTCGGTGTTTCCTTTGTTATGCATATTGCTGGAGATTTTGCTGATAAGGATACTGCAAGAATCCAGTCAAAAAAAGCTTTTGATCGGTTTGTAGACGCGATACTATAATTGATCCATGTGGTAATCTGCTAAAGTACATAAGCCTTTTGGATGAGAAAACAGTGTTTTTCGCCACAAGAATTTGCCGGTACGCAGGATCGTGGAGATTTACTTGGAACTGGGAGCGTAACCATGCAAAAAAGCGCTTTTTCAACATCTTTTTTTGCATGGGACGAGTCTGCCATTTTCTAAGGGAAATATATGCTCGTAGTAAGCTAGGCAATAAATCTAGAGCTATGCAAATATATTAGTATGGAATTGACTCTTACTTTTGAGTTAAAATACATTCATTTTTACAAACCCCTTTATTCTTAAACACACACTCTATTAGTAAAATATTTATTTCACTTGCAGCTTTTTGTTGAAAAACAAAGGAAATATGTTCTTTTAAAGCGAATATAATAAATAAATTCATCTATCGAGGTGAAATATGCGAAATATGTGGGCAAAGCTAATAATAAAAATTAAAGAAGCTATCGAACAAACAAAAGGAATTAAGCCGCCAACGGTGAGTAAACCTGATTTTGCTGGACTGTTTAGTAAGGTAAAGGTTGCTATGGGCAGTCTTTTGGCAAGTCTTGAACCTAAGCATCTGGTATATTTTGCGTTAATACTTCTGCCTGCTATCGTTGGACTTGGGACTTACTATGGTATTATGGACAGTAAAGCTAAATTGGCAGCCGCTAATTTGCCGGAAAACCAGCTTTTTCGCATGGGTGTGAATTTTACGGCTGATGATTTTGTTAAATATGCCGGCCGGGGTGAGAAAGGTATTACTACGCTATTTTTGCAAGCTGGGATGGGGCCTGATTCTTATCGGAAAGCTGATGGGTTTACTCCACTCCACGCAGCTTCTGCTTATGGCCGGACCCCCATAGTTCGCCTGCTTTTAGATCAAGGTGCCGATATAAACGCCCGTGATAAAGACGGTCAGACCGCGTTAATGAAGGCTGTATGGAATAGCCATGCCAATGTGGTGACTGTCTTGCTGCAAAGGGGAGCTAACATTACCGTCAATGATGGTAAAGGCAATAATAGTGTTAGTATGGCTATAATCAAGAATGACCGGAGGGTGCTGGAAGCTTTGGTGCAAGCCGGGGTTACTGAACTTAAAGATGCATTAGATAAAGTCGCTTCTGTTAGTAATTCAGACAAGCCGTTAACTACACCTGATAGCAAACCGCAAGGAACGAAAACATCCAGCTACAATTCAGCGGCCAGTAAGCCCTTGGCAGCGATGGCTGGCCCTCCGGGGCAATTTACATTAGCTACAGCCTATGCGGGGAACATTGGGGTGGGTAAGTCGGTTGCTCCGTTGTACCAGGAGTTTGGCGAGCAGGCTGTAACCGACGGTGAAGCATATCTTAGCGGCAGAATATATCCTGTGCTTAGAGCGTATAACCAAAGCACAGGGTCCCTGTCGCTTATTATTTTTTTTGCTCAGGGAAAAGAGAATGAAAAAATAGTCACTGCTATTCATGTGTTTGATGAACGTTATAGAACCGGCAATGGTATAGGTGTAGGGACTACACTGGGCGAACTGAGGCGAGCTAGCGGTGTAAGTTCAATTCAATATACTGACTCCCTCTATGCCATAACACGCGATGGAAAAATGCGGTATGAGCTTGATATCAGTGCCGATAGTTTGCCTATTGATTGGCTAAACGGCGGTGATAGTAGTTCTTTGCCTGCTGATATGAAAATTAAGAGCATTTACATTTTTTAGTGTGCTTTTTATTGACAAAATGCCTAGTGCTATGATATACTTTATGTAATAGTATATGAAGTATATTTATTTAGGCTGATTAGTAAACTAAAGGCCAAAGAACTGCTCTAGTGAGCCATTCTTTGGCTTTTTTATTTTTAGTAACTTACAAATATTGGGAGGGGAATAAACATGGCATTACCTGAAAATCTAAAATTCAATACCGTGGCTGTTCACGGGGGGCAAGAGCCTGATCCTACTACAGGTTCCCGGGCGGTACCTATCTATCAGACTACAGCCTACAATTTTCGTGACGCTGACCATGCCGCCAATCTATTTGGTCTTAAAGAGCCTGGCAATATCTATTCCCGTCTTATGAATCCGACTACTGATGTATTTGAAAAACGCATTGCCGCATTGGAAGGCGGTATAGGTGCGCTGGCTTTTGCATCCGGTCACGCCGCTATAAGTGCAGCTATCTTTAATATTGCGGAGGCTGGCGACGAAATTGTCAGTTCCTCGACCTTATATGGTGGTACTTATAATATGTTCGCTTATAATCTGCCGCGGCTGGGCATCAAAGTTACTTTTGTTGATCCTAGTGATCCTGAAAACTTTGCTAAGGCCATTACTCCAAAAACCAAGGCTCTTTATGCCGAGACCATTGGCAATCCTAAGATTGATGTGCTGGACATTGAACGCGTAGCCGCCATAGCTCATAATAATGGCATACCACTTCTTATTGATAGTACCTTTTCTAGCCCATATCTCTGCCGGCCCATTGACTTTGGTGCTGATGTTGTTATCCATTCGGCCACTAAGTTCATTGGCGGTCATGGTACATCTATGGGCGGTGTTGTCATTGACAGCGGTAAATTTAATTGGGACAATGGTAAATTCCCGTTACTATCTGAGCCTGACCCCAGCTATCATGACTTAAGATACGCAGCAGCCTTAGGGCCATTGGCCTATATTATTCGCCTGCGGGTACAAATTTTGCGGGATTTAGGTGCTTGCCTCAGCCCGTTCAACAGCTTTGCATTTTTACAGGGCCTGGAAACACTACACCTCCGAATGGAGCGTCATAGCCAAAATGCTCAGCAGGTAGCCGAATTCCTGCAAAAACATGAACTTGTCTCCTGGGTTAGCTACCCTGGCCTGCCAAGCCATCCTGATCATAAACTGGCCCAAAAATATCTGCCCAAAGGCGCGGGTGCTATTTTGACTTTTGGTATTAAAGGTGGCCTAGCGGCCGGAAAAAAATTCATTAACAGTCTTAAACTGTTCTCGCTTCTTGCCAATGTTGGTGATGCCAAGTCGCTAGTCATTCACCCGGCCAGCACAACCCATTCTCAATTGAACGGCGAACAGCTGACTGCAGCCGGTGTAAGTGAGGACATGGTGCGGCTGTCTGTTGGGATTGAAGATATAGAGGATATTATTGCTGATTTGGAGCAGGCTTTTGTAGCAAGCAAATAGTAACAGATTTGGTGCAGGAGGAACCCATAGTGCAACTCAACGATAAATTAGAAAAGTTAACACAACTATTACAGGAAATGGGGACCGTGGTAATCGGTTTTTCCGGTGGCGTTGACAGCAGCTTCCTGGCTGCTGCTGCCCAGCGGGTATTAGGGGACAATGCGGTGGCTGTTACTGCTTATTCGGAAACCCTGCCTGATTCGGAACGGCAGGAGGCCATTGATGTTGCTAAGCAAATTGGTATTCGTCATGTTCTGTTACACAGTAGTGAGCTTGTAAGTGACGACTTTGTTGCCAACACAGCAGAGCGCTGCTACTTCTGTAAGAAAGAACGGTTTAGCGACTTGAAAAAATGGGCTGATGAAGAGCAAATGGCCTGGGTATTAGAAGGTTCGAATGCAGATGATAAATCAGACTACCGGCCTGGGATGCGGGCTATTAACGAGCTAACAGGGGTTCGCAGTCCCTTGCTGGAGGCCGGGTTGACTAAAGCGGAAATCCGTAAACTATCGAAGGAATGGGGAGTTCCTACCTGGAACAAACCCAGTGCCGCCTGCTTGTCATCACGGGTGGCATATGGTTTACCAATTACGGCTGAGCGGCTAAAACAGATCGAATTAGCCGAGGCTGTTATTAAACAATTCTGCGCTGGTCAGGTTAGGGTAAGACATCATGATCAACTGGCGCGAATTGAAGTTTCTCCCGAAGATATTCCGGTGCTGGCTGCGCCGGACAAAGCAGCGTTGATTAGTGGAGAACTTCGCAAGTTAGGGTTTATGTATGTTACGCTGGATTTGTCAGGGTATCGCACTGGTAGTATGAATGCGGTGTTAGATGTTACCTGACAAGCAGTAAGTTTAACGAGATAGTTTAAACGAAGTAAGTCCGCACCATAGATTGATATGGTGCGGACTTACTTCGTTTTGATTACACTTGTTTGTCAAGCATATATGGGAGTTTTTAAGCTCAGCCGGTATCATTTAGGCGATTTTGGTTTCCGGCGTCTCCTGCTCAGTTGTATTTAGTTTGAGTAGCTGCTGGTATAGTTCTTTGGCAGCTGCTGATAGATTTTGGGGGATATCGATTCGGATTTTAAGGTATAAATCACCCAGACCCTGTTTTTTGGGCAATCCTTTATTTTTTAAGCGCAGTCTTTGACCTGTATGTGTATTGGGTTGAATTTTGAGCTGGACCGGACCGTGCGGGGTAGAGACTCTGATGCTGTCACCCAATACGGCTTGTTCAGGATAGATGATGAGTTCGGTTTCCAGGTCGCTGCCAGTTACCAGCCAAGACGTGTTTTCAGTAACCTGAAGGTGAAGATGCAGATCGCCGGCAGAACCGGTTCCGTATCCCTTACCGCCTAGCCCTTTCAGGCGTAGTGTAGCCCCGGGGTAGAGGCCAGCTGGTATCTTTACCTTGACAGTTCTGGTATCTTCAATGACACCAGCACCGCCGCAGGAAGGGCAGATACCTTGTTGACTGAAACGCTGCCCATGGCAGGTTGTGCAGACATTGGGTAGAGATAGATAGAGCTCTTTTTCTACTCCGTGGATTAGCTCATTAATAGCTAAGCTAATGTTGGCATCCACGTCTTCGCCTTTGTAGTTGGCACTGCGGGCCTGGCTGCCGCCGTGTTCGCTACGGGAAAAATCTTGTCCAAAAATACTTGAGAAGAAATCACTGAACCCAAAGTTGCTGGTATCAAAATCAGCAGCTCTCTGGTAGGTATAAGTCTGGTTACCAGCAGGGTTGGTAGGGTCAAAATGAATGTTATCACCTGCCTGCCAATTCATACCCAACTGATCATATTTGGAACGCTTGTCAGGATCGCCCAGTACTTCATAGGCTTCGTTGATGAGCTTAAACTTTTCCTCCGCTTTGGCCTTGGCATCACCTTGATGAAGATCGGGGTGATGCTGGCGGGCCAGCTTGCGATAGGCTTGCTTGATTTCTTTTTCAGATGCCGTTTTGGAAATCCCAAGTGTTTCATAGTAATCGATATATTTCATACGCATCACCCCTTTTTATTAGACTTTGTTTATTTATTCATACTCAGCGTCTATTATGTCATTATTTGAATTGACTTGTTGAGTGGAATTAGTACTTTGGCCGGCAGCGTCGGCGGGAGTGTATTGGCTGGCTTGGTTATACGCTTGTTCCAATTCATTTTTTAGCTGTAACAGCTTAGCTTTATCAGCGTTGTTTTCCGCTTGTTTTACTGCATCTAGTGCGGTTGTCAGGCGGCCGCTAATATGGGCGGGCAGGGCGTTTCCCTTTTCTGTTACCAAATTGCGGGCCTGATAGGCCAGAGAATCTAATTCGTTTTTCAGTTCAACATATTGTCGGCGGGTTTTATCTTCTGCAGCGTAGTGCTGAGCATCAGCCACCATACGGTCAATATCTGTCTTAGCCAGGTTACTGGAGCCACTGATGGTGATGGACTGCTCCTTAGCGGTTGCTTTGTCTTTGGCGCTGACGGTGAGAATACCGTTGGCGTCAATGTCGAAGGTGACTTCGATCTGTGGCAGACCACGAGGCGCGGCAGGAATGCCAGTTAATTTGAATTGACCAAGGGAACGGTTATCTTTGGCCATTTCCCTTTCACCCTGAAGCACATGAATGTCTACTTCGGCCTGATTGTCATCAGCAGTGCTGAAGACTTGACTGCGACGGGCTGGAATGGTAGTGTTGCGCTCGATAACCTTAGTCATGATGCCGCCTAAGGTTTCTACGCCAAGAGATAGTGGTGTAATATCAAGGAGTACTACATCTTTAAGGTCACCGCTCAAGATGGCGCCTTGGATGGCAGCGCCCACGGCTACGACCTCGTCAGGATTAACACTTTGATTTGGGTTTTTACCAGTCATAAGCTTGATTAACTCCTGAACTGCGGGGATACGGGTAGAACCGCCTACCAAAATGATTTCATCAATGTCTTTAGCGGACAATTTGGCATCAGCCAGCGCATTTTCCACTGGGATGCGACAACGCTCTACCAGACTGCAGGTAATTTCGTCAAATTTTGTCCGGGTAAGCTTGCTCTCCAGATGCTTAGGGCCGCCAGCATCGGCGGTGATGAACGGCAGATTGACGGTTGTTTCGGTAACAGCTGACAACTCAATTTTAGCCTTTTCGGCTGCCTCGGTAAGACGTTGCAGTGCCTGTTTATCTTTGAGAAGATCAATGCCGTTATCCTTTTTAAATTCGGTAGCCAGCCAATCGACGATAGCCTTATCAAAATCATCGCCGCCAAGGTGGGTATCGCCATTTGTGGCTTTAACCTCAAACACGCCATCGCCAACTTCAAGAATAGATACGTCAAAGGTACCGCCGCCTAAGTCAAAAACCAGGATGGTTTCATTTTTTTGCTTATCAAGGCCATATGCTAGGGCCGCAGCGGTAGGCTCGTTGATGATTCTCAAAACATTGAGGCCGGCAACCTGACCTGCATCTTTGGTGGCTTGACGCTGGGCATCGTTAAAATAGGCAGGCACGGTAATGACCGCATCGGTTATTTTTTCGCCCAGGTATTTGCTGGCGTCATCTACCAGCTTCCGCAGCACTTGTGCTGAGATTTCCTCTGGTGCGTACTGCTTATCATCAACAATGAAACTAATAGTGTTATCTGCGCCTTGCGCTATTTTATAGGGGACCAGCTTCATTTCATCTGTGACTTCATTAAAACGGCGACCAATAAAACGTTTTATCGAATAAAAGGTTTTTGTGGGATTTAAGACCGACTGACGTTTGGCTAACTGGCCCACAAGACGCTCGTTATCGCGAAAAGCGACAACTGAGGGCGTAGTGCGACCGCCTTCAACATTGACAATAACCTCAGGACGTTCTCCTTCCAATACAGATATACACGAGTTAGTAGTACCTAAATCAATGCCTACTACTTTTCCCATAACGTGCGCCTCCTCTTTATTTCAATTAAATAATTACTTACGTTGGTGCAGGTTCCCTGCTTACAACTTTATAGTAACAGAAAATAATTACTAATGGAAAAATCAAGAATGTTTAAAAATAGCTACCTATAACCCTGTAAGCCATTCTATAAACAAAATGTCCGGAATTCATACCCAGGCTCATTATTTCTGACTTTTTGACTTTTAAACCTTTTGACTTTATCCTTTTGTTCCTCCTAAAGAGGGATTGTATCGTAGTCGATGAGTTAGGAGTCAGCTCTGAAACCTTTCATTTATAAAGAACATCCCAAAAACTCACAAATTTTTTCTGCAAATTTGCAATTACTAAGAATATCTATTTGACAAAATGCTGATCACTATATATAATACTTATTGTGCGTTAAACATTAATCTATAACGTTGGGGCGTCGCCAAGCTGGTAAGGCACGGGACTCTGACTCCCGCATTCCTAGGTTCGAGTCCTAGCGCCCCAGCCAACAAATATGACTCACTAGCTCAACTGGCAGAGCAACTGACTCTTAATCAGTAGGTTCACGGTTCGATTCCGTGGTGGGTCACCAGGAAAATCAAGGCTTTCTGGACTTAGTTCTGGAAAGCTTTTTTATTTTTACAACAACCGTACAACAATGAAAGAGAGAAGACTCGCGAACATCGCCTATAAAATAGGTGATATTCACGGGCCTTTTTATTTTAGGCTTCCGGTTGTTGTAGTAAGTGATGTAAGCTAGTTTTCTTGGTTTTAATACGGGTATTGGGGGTGGCCGGTACCAGGCAGGAAGGTAGGTTTTTCTCCAGGCGACCGGCAATGTTTTCTGACGTCCAGGCATGGCGTGGGTGTAGGTGTCCATGGTTAGGGTGATTGAGGAATGGCCGAGACGGTCCTGGACGTCGCGGGGATGTTCTCCCTGGGCAAAGAGACGGGAAGCATGGTCATGTCTTAGGTCGTGAATCTGAGTAAGCTAACTAAAAGATATTTTACCTAGAGCGATATAATGCTCTTTTATGTTTTGGCTTTCTACTAAAAATTCAAATGATGAAATCACTGCAAAAATAATTTGTTATTGTACCAAAAGTGTAGTCCTATGCTGCTGCAGACAGTACATAATATAATTTTTCTTGATGACTTTTTTAGCCAAGCGAATGATTGGAGGGTATCACTTTTAAGTGTCATTTAATAAGAACAAACTTGCTAACAGGCTACTCATAAGAACAGACATGTATTCTTTGTCTATCATGGATGAGCTCGATCCTTCCTAACAGACGCCCCTCCCAGGCAGAGTCTTGAATGATTTCGTAAACTAGATTGTTGATTTGTTCCAGTAACAAAGACATGTCTGCTCTTACTGGGATACCGGCAATGATTATCTCTCGTGCAAGTTGCGGCATTTTGATTGCTCCTTTTTAAATTTATAAATGAAACAGGAATCATTCAAACAACCGGCTGATGAAAGAGGAATTTTAGTATTCTATGTATAGCGCTGTGTATAGCTCTGACATTTTCAGTGCTTAACTGGTATAAATGCAGGGAAATTTCCTAGCACTATGTTATTTCTTTCCGTTCTTATGATCTACTAATTGTAGCAAGTCAACATGGCGTGAATGTGTCAAGTTCTACCCTAAAATGCTTACCCATCTAAAATAGCCTTATTTGTGTCATAATCTTGTGTTATTCTTAAATAAAGAAATAGCAATTTTGAAAGACGGGAAAGGATGCTATATATGGTAAAGATTCTAATTGCTGATGATGAGAAAGATATACGTGATATTGTTACCTGGTATCTTAGTCGCGAAGGGTTTGAAGTTTTTGCAGCAGCCGATGGACACTCGGCCATGGATATAGAGACGTCCCACTTACCCGATTTACTTATATTGGATGTAATGATGCCTGGCTTATCTGGTTGGGAAATTGCCAAGATGGTGCAGCGGAATGTTCCCATTATATTTTTAACTGCTTTAAATGACGAGAATGATAAAATTAATGGCTTCAAGCTTGGAGCAGATGACTATATTTCTAAACCTTTTAGTCCACGAGAATTAGTTGCCAGAGTACACGTTGTTTTACGGCGAACTGGAAAATTGGCTTTGCCAGGTAATGTTCTACAGTTTCCGTCCGTATCCTTAGAACCAGGAACGCAGAGAGTTATGGTTAATGAGAAAGTTATTGAACTATCTGCCAAAGAATTTGAACTTCTATATTTCTTGGCCCGTCATCCTCTTACTATTTTTACCAGAGAGAATCTGCTGGTTAATTTATGGGGCTATGATTTTGAAGGAGATGAACGCACCGTTGACTCTACTATAAAAAGAGTACGCAAAAAAATAGGCGTAGCCGGGGATTTTATAAAAACGGTACGTGGAACCGGTTATAGGTTTGAGGTGGACAAGCCATGATAACTCGTTCATTGTTCTTTCGCCAGTTATTCAGCCATGTAGCAATTATCATCTTTATGGCACTAACCTTAGCAAGTTCCATTATGTATTACATATATCAAGGCAATAATGGAGGCGTAGATAAAGTTAGAAATATTGCAGCCTTTTTCTCCGAGGATTTGAAAACAGGTCACATACCTGACCGGGAGTGGGAGTTGGCAAGTCAGACTGCTGGAGCAGTATTCTGGTTGGAAGATGACGCGGGGCAGATTATCCAAGGAAGCCCGCCTGCTTATTTGAACGCGGAATCCTACCTAAACAGTAATGTAGTGAAATCTTCCATGCAGATCCTTTTTCCAATAGGAGAGACAAATGCCGTTATCTCAGTACCGGTGATAATAGAAGATAAGCCCGGACGCTTACTAGCCTGTTATCCGGTTAAATCAGTTATCATAGAGGTAATCCGTCGTTCCTATTTTTTCCCATTTATCGTCGGACTTGTGGTCGCCTTTTTACTAGCATTGCTGTTATCACAAAAATTAACCAGATCGATTGCCGACATTGCAGCTGCCGCAAGGCGATTCTCCGCAGGGGATTATACAAGCCGCACCCATTACACCGCTAAAGATGAAATCGGAACACTTGGCAAAACTTTTAATGCCATGGCCGACGCTATTCTTCATACACAGCAAACTAGGCGTAACCTTTTCTCCAATATTTCCCATGAGTTAAAAACACCGTTAACCTGCATAAAAGCCACAACAGAAGCACTTATGGACGGTATCGCGGCAAATGATCAAGAGAGAACTGAGTATTTGGAGAGGATATTAGCTGAAACCGATCGAATGTCCAGACTAGTTCATGACATTACAGATACTGAACAATTGGAATCCGGAAAAATGTTTATCAAACAGGAGCGGCTTGACTTAGCGACACTACTGCTAGGTGAAGCCGATAAGATAGAACCGCTGTTAAAGAAAAGGAACCTTTCTCTGCTGTTGCGGATTGAGACTGATAAACGCTTCGTTTTAGGTGATGCCGACCGATTGGAGCAAGTACTGGATAACTTGCTGAGCAATGCGATAAGGCACGCTCCATTAGGTTCTCGTATTGGGTTATATTTGGCCGAAGAAAACAACTGGCTTCAAATATGCGTATCTGATCAAGGGGAAGGGATTGCCGATGCGGATTTAGAGCTAATATGGGAACGTTTTTATCGTGTTGAAAAATCCCGTAATCGCTCTTTGGGGGGAGTGGTCTGGGTTTGTCTATAAGTCGTGGTTTGATTGAAGCGATGGGGGGAACGATATCGGTAGAAAGTAAAAAAGGGAAAGGAACCATTTTTAAAATCCGCATACCTTGGCAAATTTAGAACCTAACATTAATAAAAGATGCAAGCTGCAAAGTTGGCGTGCATCTTTTTCTATGCACCTCGTATTATCACATGGTCCATTATCCCGTTAAACACGGACAATTATTTTTTATCCTGGTATTCTTGTTAAAGGTAGCAAAAAAATATATGGTTACTTTAAACTGGCAGAAGCTTTTTGGAAAGCTTGACACATTCATGCCATATTGAGTTGTTATAATTAACTAAAGCACAGAAATGGAAAAGTATGACAAAGGAGAGGGAACATGAAAGTAAAGATAAATGGATTCAAGTACAAATATGCCCGTCACCATGGGTGCGATATTCTAAACCTGAGGGATTTAATGACAAACAACTTGACTGCAGGAGATTGCAGTGGAAAGAAGATTTCCTTTAGTAACTTTTAGTTTGTTAAAACCTTTATTACTAGGAGTGATTCGTTAAAATAAAAAACATATTACATCAAAATAGAACAATTGGAAGCAAAAATAGATCACTTAACCATTGAAGGCACTATCTGCCATACGACAAGTAAACGCCATATACAACCGCCAGTATAAGAGTGAGGGCGGGATAATAGGAATGAAATATTTTAGTTAGTTAGGAAATGAAGAAGGGCAAAATGATGAATAGCTTTCCCAAATTTATCGTTGGTCTAGGAGGGGCCGTTGGTCTCAATCAGTCTAGGCAGTGCTGCATGATGCTCGTTTCTTTATGTTTTAGAGATGAGATCAAAGGATTATCTAAAGTTTTATTGCAACGGCCGCTTTCGCACGGTTGCTAAGTGAAGGCGGCGAGGCATTTCGAAATAAGGGGCAAGATAATCTGTGGGCAGGAGGAGTAGTAATTGATTAACAAATATTCATTGAAAGTGATTGTTGGTATTATCATCCTGATTAGTGTAGTAGGATGGGCATTTATGCGGTTTGGAGTTGGTGGCAAAAATGCCACCGCTCCTAATATGCGTGGCGGAGCGGTAGAAGTTAAGGCGATTCGCGTTGTGCAGCAGGATATACCTATCAACTACGAGTTTGTTGGCAAAGTTACGGCCAAGGATGAGGTCAAGATCATGTCCAAGGTATCAGGCAATATCGTGGCAAAAATGGTTCAAGGCGGTGATGTTGTTACCCAAGGTCAGCCTTTATTTAAAATTGACAATAAACAGCACCTTTCGTCAATTAATTCCGCTCGGGCTACATTAACGAAGTCGCAGGCAACCTTACGAAACACCCAAAGAGATGTAGAACGATACCGGAATTTGGCTGCGAATGGGGCAATTGCCCAACAGACGCTAGACTCTTATGAAGCCCAGGCTGAGGAACAAGCTGCAACCGTTGAAGAGAACCGGGCCAGTTTACAGCAGGCTATGGAGGATGAACAGGATACCCTGATCGTCTCCCCAGTGGATGGGCGGATAGATGTCAACGATGTTAGCATTGGACAATTTGTGGCGGCAGGGGGGGCGGGACATTGCCGAGCTCATTTAAAGAGAATCTGAAACTTATCCTTAGCGATGGCTCGGAGTATACCCTTACAGGGGGAGTTGAACAGATTGACAAAGGGGTTGGTGACACTACTGGTACCATAACGTTAAAAGCTCTTTTTGGTAACTCCCAGAAGTTTTTGGTCCCTGGCATGTTTGCCAAAATCGTAGTTCCAGGCGAATTTCGTAAAGACGCCATCCTGGTTCCGCAACGGGCTGTAAAGGAAATACTGGATGAAACTTTCGTAACTATCGTTACTGCTGATAACAAGACAGAAATCCGCAAAGTCAAAATGGACGAAAAAGTAGGCAATATGTGGGTAGTGGCCGAAGGGCTTACAGCAGGCGACTGCGTAGTTGTAGAAGGTATTGATAAGGTGAAAAAAGATACAGCATTACAAGTTACTATGATAACACCGGAAGATTTACAGACTCCGGCCAAGAATTAAGGGGGATTATTTATGGCTAATTTCTTTATTAATCGCCCCGTTTTTGCGATCGTCCTGTCCATCCTTATCACTGTAATCGGCGGTATTGCCGCCTTTAACCTGCCGATAGCCCAGTATCCCCCAATTTCCCCGCCGACAATTTCGGTAAGTACCAATTATTTGGGGGCAAGCGCGGATGTCGTCAATCAGACGGTAGCTCAGGTAATCGAACAGCAGGTCAACGGTGTAGAGGGAATGGTTTCGATGTCTTCCACGAGCACGGATGCTGGTACTTATTCGCTCAGCGTCCAATTTGAATCCGGGAAAGACGCCGATAATGCTGCCGTTCAAACACAGAACCGGGTAGCGGAAGCGACTGCCGGATTGCCCAGTTCGGTTAAGGCGAGTGGCGTCACTACCCGGAAGTCATCAACGGATATGGCGCTGGTTTTCAGTCTGTGGGCGGACGATGACATATACAGCCCGAATTTCTTAAAGAACTATGGCAGCATCTATCTGGTAGACAATATCAAACGAGTCAACGGGGTCGGCGAAGTGTCGGAGTTTGGCTCTGATTATAGTATGAGGATATGGCTGCAACCGGAAAAAATGGCTCGACTTGGGATTTCTGCAAGTGATGTAATTTCGGCAATTGAAAAGCAAAACGTGCAAGCTCCGGTTGGCGCTCTCGGCAAGATGCCTGTCGCAGCCGAACAGGAGTTTCAGTACACCGCCAGGGTTAAAGGCCGTCTTTCCAACGTAAAAGATTTTGAAGATATTATCATAATGGCTAAATCTGACGGCTCTTCTATTCTGCTAAAAGATGTTGCCAGGCTGGAATTTGGTAGTAAAAATTATACTTATGAAAGCTTTGCCAACGGCCATAATGCCGCCATGTTGGCAGTAAAATTGACCAGTGACGCCAATGCCTTGGAGACAATAGGTAACGTCAATAAGGTTATCGAAGAAGCGGCAAAGAGCTTTCCGGAAGGCATGCATTATCAGATTGTCGTCGATAATACCAAATTTGTCCGCGAATCAATGAATGAGGTGATGAAAACATTCGTCGAGGCTTTGCTGTTAGTTGTGCTGGTTGTGTTTTTATTTTTGCAGAGCTGGCGGGCTACACTAATCCCTTTACTGGCAATACCGGTATCATTGATCGGCACTTTTGGGGCCTTTATCATCCTAGGATTTACTATCAATACATTAACTTTATTCGCAATGGTACTGGCCATAGGACTTGTTGTTGATGACGCAATTGTTGTTATTGAGGCGGTTGAACACCACATGCGGCACTCAGGGCTTACTCCGCTGGAAGCGACGCGGCGGGCGATGAGCGAAGTTTCAGGGCCGATAGTGGCAATTGCCTTTGTTTTGGCCGCCGTTTTTATTCCGGTTGCTTTTTTTGGCGGCATGATGGGGGTACTTTATAAGCAATTCGCCCTGACAATTGCCATTTCCATGGCCTTGTCCGCAGTGGTTGCTTTGTCATTGACACCGGCATTATGCACACTGATACTGAAGCCACACAATCCTGCGGAACATGACGGGATTGTCGGACGTTTTTTTTCCTCCTTCAACACTTGGTTCGAGCACCAAACCGAAGGATATGGCAGCCAGATAAAAATAATTATTGGGAGATTCCGCCTTTGCATGGTGATGCTTGCAGTTGTAGTAATTCTATTGGGCGGATTGTATCAACTTGTGCCTTCTTCTTTTGTACCTGCGGAAGATCAAGGCTATTATATGGCTTCGGTTTCCTTGCCTGACGCAGCCAGTATGAACCGTACCAGCAAAGCGGTGCAAAGTTTCTCGGAAACATTGAAAGCTCAGTCTGGAGTTGCTAATGTCTTGGCACTGACAGGAATGGATATCGCGGGGGGCGGCGCCAAGTCGAACACGGGAACGGTGTTTATTGGCTTAGCCCCTTGGTCAGAACGTGATAGACCGGAATTAAAAATTGATGCGAAAGTTGGGCAAACATTTATGCTTGGTTCGCATTTGCCGGAAGGAACGGTTGTGGCGTTTAACCCTCCGGCGTTACCCGGCTTGGGGATGGTAGGCGGATTTACCATGATGCTGCAGAATCTGGGGGGCGATTCGTCGGAAAAATTAGATGAAGTATCCCAAAAGTTCATTGATGCAGCTCAAAAACGTCCAGAAATCGGGTCAATTACCTCTAATTTCAAATCAAACACGCCGGGTTATGAATTTGAAGTTGATCGGAAAAAGGCTGAAAAAATGGGAGTTTCGGTCGATGATGTGTATAGGGCTTTACAGGTCTTTCTCGGCGGTACAGAGGTCAATGATTTCAATAAGTTTGGACGTATTTACAAAGTGGTTGTTCAGGCGGAAACACCATTTCGCAGTGATACTGACGCTATGAGATACCTGTATGTGAAAAGCTCGAACAACACCATGGTGCCCTTGAACACTCTGATACAACCACGGAAAGTAAGCATTCCTCCAAGAATTAGCAGATTTAACGGCGTACAGGCTGTCCAATTGAGCGGCAGTCCGGCAGCGGGGTACAGCTCTGGCCAGGCTATGGCAGCGCTGGAGGAAGTGGCAGTACAAGTTTTACCAAGTGGATATGGTTACGAATGGTCTGGACAAAGCCGGGAAGAGAAGGAAGTCGGCAATAAGGCGCCGCTTATTTTTAGCGTGGCTATCTTATTTGTATTTCTGTGTCTGGCGGCATTATATGAAAGCTGGAGCGTGCCGTTTGCGGTACTGCTGGGCGTGCCACTGGGGTTGTTTGGTGCTTTTCTATTTCAGTATGCATGTAATTTGGAGAACAGCGTGTATATGCAAATTGGCCTGGTCATGTTAATCGGTTTGGCAGCGAAAAATGCCATCCTCATTGTCGAGTTCGCCAAGACCAGGGTGGACAAAGGAATGGGGCCGATTCAGGCGGCCATTGAAGCGGCCAAGATTCGTTTACGGCCGATTATCATGACTTCTCTGGCATTTATTATTGGCTGCGTGCCGCTGATGCTGGCCAGTGGCCCCGGGGCTGGTGCCCGAAATGCGATGGGAACGGCGGTTGTGGGCGGTATGCTGGCCGCAACCGTAATGGGAATATTTCTGATACCCGTTTTCTTTGTGGTTGTTGAGAAGGTAACAGAAAAGCTTAAAATATTGCGCAATAAGGGCGCACATTGTGCCGATTCGATTTCGGATAGGACAACAAAGTAATCTTACGATGACGTTTGACATCGCCTTCATTGAGGGTATGTTCTGTAGACCAGCATGATGATGAAATGGATTCTGCCTCGCTATGTACGGCAAAGGCAATTACGATGAACTGTGCATTATGGCCTGAAATAAGAAATCAGGCTTAGCAGTAGGAACTGTTAGCAGAGGGCAAGGGTGTCCGCCGTGAGGCGGAATCTGAAGTAAGCCTTAAACTGGATGTCCTCTTAATAAAAGTAAGCAGCATTTGATTAAAGGGAAATGCGGTTTCTCGGACGACCCAAAAACCCAGTGTAATGCCGACATTATGTATTATTGTTGTTGTGACTATTGCTAATTAAACCAACTGGCGCATAGCGTTTTATATCTTCTTTTTTCATAAAAAACAGAGTTAGCCAAGAATGAAAAACATTGACCACATAATCAAATTATTACTCAAAAGACTCGCTCCCCACAGCATTGAGGTAAGTTTAGTTTTCAATTTTAAATACAGAATTTATACGATAGGGGAAAATATGAAAGGTAACTGTCCGGTAGTTGAATCTATCCTTGTGCATGCAGCCTTGTGGTTGTTGTAAAGCCTGTGTATGGAAGAATGAGCAGGATGGTAGCGCGGGTGATGCTAGAGAACTTAGCTTACCAAAATTTAAACCATGACAGGGATGACCGTTTGCTTTTATGTTGTTCGATTGGTACCTGAATTAAAAGTTTTTCATCTTGTCAAGTCGTTCTTCTAACCGCTCAACATTCTTATCGGAGAAACGTTTATAGGCCGGAGGGGGTATTCTAAGCGCGTTCTTCGGGGCGCTTTTCTTATGCCCCAAAAGGGCTCCAGCAAACTAAGATTATAATGCATTTCTAATAAGTATATGATAAGCTAAAACATAAAATATGTGCAAGGAGCGCTAGACATGCTTTATCATTTTACAATTGTTGCATTAGTGCTGTTTCCAGTAATCACAATAACGGGTTATGCATTTATATATTTGGATGAAAATGATTGAGCCTTCGGGCTCTTTTTTTATGCCAAAACAGGAGGCGCTACCGTGCCCAAGAATGGCTGTGCCTCTTACCATGCGAGAGATTCAAAAGACAAGCTGAACTGCCCCAATTGCATTCCGGACTTACGTTAATGGATGGACGCAAATTCGAGAGTGACCGCATTCCTTGACGTTTGCATGCACCGCCGCTGACCGGTATTGGTTCATGGTATGAGGTATGTTTGCCGAATCAGGAACAAGCAGGTCAATTTGTTTTGTGATGCAAATGTGTTGCTATAATTCCGAATTCTATCGTGATCCATAATAGATTTTTTACGAATCGTAAGTTGAATTCCCTTATTTGCCTAAATATTATGAATTTAAGGTAATTAAAAGGGATTTAATTACTAATAGTAGAATATTGCGCGTATATAACTACTGATAGTTACGAAAAATATTTTTTGTGTTATGATTATATAAGGAGGACTGCTTGTGGATGGTGTAGATATTGCGATTGTTAACATTTTGGAGAAAAATGGTAGAATTAGTCACGAGGAAATTGCGAAACACTTACATATGTCTAGGCCAGCAATACATAAAAGAATTGATAATTTAGAAAAACAGGGAATTATAACTGGATATCGGGCATTAATAGACTGGCGGAAGATTAGTCCATGTTTTAGATGTCTAATAACTTTGCAGATAAAAGGGAGATATTTTGATAAAATCGTTGATGAAATAACGAATCTTGATATTCCCGAAGTAGTAGTGGAGGAGTTCCACCGCTTAGCAGGAGAATGGTGTGTGCTTATAAAAGCAAGGATTACAACGCCCGAAGATACTACGAAAATACTTGATCGTATATGGCAGTTAGACGGTATCATTAAGTCGTCGACATCCTTTGTGATTTCAACCGTTTTGTAATGTAAAGCATTCTCTAAAACAGAAAAAGGAGGAATGTATTTATATGTGCGAACAAGAAAAGAAAACCATCGAGGTCAGGGCTTTTATTCAATTGAGTGCAATTTTTAAGAAAAAAAACTGGCCCACTCCGTTAATTCTTGAACTTGAGGAACCAATTTCAGGAACCGAGCTAGCTGAGAAACTAGAGATTCCTTTAAATGAAATTGAAATAATTTTTATTAATGGCCTTGCTAAGTCTATGAATGACCTTATTCAGGCAGGTGACCGGGTAGCTTTTGTACCACCGGGCTGTCCTGGTCCATACCGTATACACCTTGGATTTTATGCGAAACATCAGGATAACAATTAACTTTACTCCTAACGCCGCCACCACATAGGCCACACCAAGATGGTAAATAAATACCGTAAGGAAGATACTAAGATCCCCGTTTTGGTGTTGTCCGAAACGGGGATCTTGCATATCCTGCAAGCTGCTGTGCGGAGTGGGAACCGGTTTAAAATATTTTACAAAGATTGCTATCGCTAACTCTTCTTTGTGCTACAATTTATATATAAAAGAGTTCATATAGTTAAGGAGGTTTTGCATGTTTATCAAACTGGTGTACATTAATCGTTTGCGGACTGCTTTGCTCTGCTTCATTTTCCTTGCCTGCTTTACCATGGCAAGCCTCGCAGGGGAAGAACCTGTTCTACCACCACCAAATTCAACTGGCGCAGCCAACTATTACGAAATGAAACCCAACCCGTACTACATATCGCTTGGGGTCAAAGGCTATCAACAGACGACTGATTATACATGTGGACCGGCTGCTGTTATGTCACTTTTGCGCTGGTACAATGTCCTAAGTGACCAATCGATGAACCATGATACCGAAATGCTAATTGCCAAGGGGATGGGTACTGGCGATATTAACTCTAAGCATCCCGGCACTACACCAGAACAGATGGGAAATTGGTTAAGGAAGAACGGTTTTGAAGTAAAGGTCGGTTATAACGGAACATTGGCAATACTCCGGGAAAACTTAAAGAAAGGAATTCCTACCCTTGTTGAATGGATTGACTGGGGAGGCCACTGGGTCGTCGTTACTGGTTACTATGCCGCCTATGAATCACCTGAAAAAGGAGTCGACACCATCTTCTTTGCCGATCCTGCTGTGCATTGGACTACTGTCAATAACCCGGACGGAATATCTTCCTTTAATGCCTGGCGGTTTCGAGACATGTGGTTTGATGCTCAATATATTAACCCCGGACATTTAGTGAAGAACGCATATATTGTTGCTGTCCCCAAGAAGGATAGTCCTCAATAAGAACAATTTTCTTAGAGAAGCCCTCGACGTGTGCCGGGGGCTTTATTTACTAGTATTTCCAAACCGGGTATATACGTCAGGTAATAATCTGAAATAAATTAAGAGGAGCTAGCGGGAGTATGATTGATGATATTGAGTTCGGTAATACTAAATGTTATGAGATTGAAGACCATAATAGCTGAAAGAGAGGTTGCTATCGATGTGCGACATTGATGGGTTATTTATGCGTATAGGAGATATGGATAGAACAGAACTGGCAAAAGCTTACTTAATGGCATTGAAAGAGAATGCTGATCTTAGTCGCCAGCTTAAAAAATCACTGGAAAGAAGCCAGCAGACTGATGTTGAGCCGGAGCCAGATACAAAGGGTGACTGGAATGGCTAAAACTGTGGTTCTAGATTTTGATGGCGTAATTCATAGCTATACAAGCGGCTGGCAAGGGATAGATAGTATTCCTGACCCTCCGGTCGATGGGATTAAGGAAGCAATAGGCAATATACGGAAACATTATAAAGTTGTCGTTGTTTCGACACGGTGCTTTCAGGAAGGTGGTTTGGAAGCGGTCAGGGAATGGCTGGATAAACATGACATCTTTGTTGATGAGGTGCTCGCATATAAGCCGCCGGCGATAGTGTATGTGGATGATAGGGCATTAACTTTTGATGGTGACGCTAAAGGATTGTTGCATAAAATAAAAACTTTCAGGACCTGGCAGAATAAGTAGGTTGATATACCTGATGTGAATAATTAAAAAACTTAGCTATTATATAGTGATGGCGATGAGTTGCCTTTCAGAATCTTTCTCGCCACAGCAATAATAGCTTTCTTTTTACCCAAAATTTACCCTGGATAAAACTACAATGCAAACGAACTATTATGACTGTTTATGGACTTATCTAACACTTTACTCATACATAAACTCAAACAATATGATATAATTAACATAAATATGCGGAAGGAGGACTGTTCTATGAGAAGGGCGACATTTATACGTATCTT
Source organism: Sporomusa ovata DSM 2662 (assembly GCF_000445445.1). GTDB lineage: Bacteria > Bacillota > Negativicutes > Sporomusales > Sporomusaceae > Sporomusa > Sporomusa ovata. The sequence goes on from NZ_ASXP01000001.1 coordinate 139,221, forward strand.
AACTGCCATAAAGCTGATTTCAAATAATGTAAGTATTGTAGAAAACTTTAATAATAAGGCACTGATAACTGTTCGAGTTCCTGAAATAACCGGGGACTCCCCTAAACAGTTTCGCTCCTTACGAAAAGTACTTTCCTATTGCTCATATTTTAGTGTAAGAGCGGAAGCTGGTGAATTAGTTGTTACTTTGGAATTTAATTGGGACCAAGGGAATAATTAGATATTTTGGTGGTTATTTATTTGTCCGGTAGTAGTTGCCATATACCAAAGCTGTATAAATAGGCGCAGTCAGGCAAGCGTTCCGCATTACCTTTTATCTGCATATTATGTAATAGAGTGCGATAAGGAGGATATAATGTGGATATATTTTGCCGAGAAGTAAAACCATATGAGTGTCTGAATATGAGGCGGGTTCAGTTTTGGCTTAGAATAATGAAAGAACATTCTTTATTCATGAAGCTGGGCTTTGCCTGCTCGGATACTGAGCTTATTTGTCAGGCAGAAGAATTTTACAATGTCTTTGCAGACCTTGAAAAACATTCATGTAATATCAAGTGTGATGAAGAGTTTATGGCTTTTGTTAGTAGGATTATGGTAGCTGTTAAAAATATCTTTGCCTTTAAACGGCATGTTTTGCAGTTACTTATTGAATGTCAAATAGGGGGTGCTAATTATCCATTATTGATAGACCACATTTCCCGTGAAGCCATGTATTTTTTGAAGCTTCTCCAAAAAATTCAGGACGGTGATATGAAATATCCTGTTGATTCCATAGTCAGTGACAATGTCTTCTGGCTCAGGCATATGGCAGACCATGCCAGATTTATTGCAGGTTTGCTTGATCCTTCGGAGCGAGGTTTTGTCGAAAAGGCTAATGCATTTGCAGTTCAGTTTGAGCAATTACAACTTCAAGCTCGCGATCTTGATAGTATGCTGTGGCATTTCTGTCCCAATAATGACCTTATCCGGTTTGAAAAGGACGTAACCAAAGCAACGATGCAAATCCGGGACTTTAAAGAGGCTGCGAGAGATTTAATTTCAGCTTGCAAAGTAATATCTTTAATACCACCGTTATTAGCAGATCATGTGCTTCGGGAAGCGGAATACTTTTTGGAAGTCCTTGAACAAATAAAACATGATATTCCAAAGATGGATGGAAAGATAGTTACATGTGATTATTAGTTCGTGCTATAAAGTAAAATGAGGCTGTAGAGAACGTAATTTACATTTTCTACAGCCTCATTTTACTTTTATGCTAGTTGTTCCGGAGTGATTGGCCATTTGCCATATTTCCGGGCAGCGTCCATCATGGCCAACACATTCGCTGTCGGGGTGCCCAGCGATAGTCCGCAGCCACTTGATAACATAAATCCCTTTGGACTATCATAAGCTTTTTGCAAACATTCCTTGACTTCATTTGTAACTTCCTGGGGGGTTCCCCGCCATAAGGTGTATGGTTTGACGTTTCCGGCCAGACAGATCTTGTGGCCCACCTTATTTTTGGCTTCAGCTAAGTCGATTTGATTATCTAAACTAAGTACAGTAGCGCCGATGTCAACCATGTCATCCAAAATATTCATAGTGTCGCCACAAATGTGGAGAAAAGGACCACTCCCGCAGCGTTGCGAGATTCGATCCGCGCATTGACGCAGGTAGGGTTGAGCAAACTCACGGAAATGCTTGGCGCTGATTAAGGTGCCGGAGGCTGTAGGTTCAGCGAGGCTTGGTTTAATACCCATATCGCAGAGCATGTCAATGAAGAGCAGGATATTGTCAGTAGCGTATTGCAGTAAACGGTGTACCTGCTCTGACTGCCGGCATATTTCTTTGAGAAATTTATCGGTTCCGCGGATAGCTGCAGCCGTAGTAAATGGACCGCCAACCGAGCAGCCTGTTGCTACGCGATCCTTAACAGTTTCCTGGATAATCTTGAGCGCTTCCAGGATGATGGGCAATCTTCCAGAATGGTGAGGGTCAATTAATCCCATTTTATCAAGGTCCTGATAACCCGAAATCGCCGGCGCGGAAACATAGGGAACACTGTTATCGGGAAATGTTAATGTACTGCCGATGGCTTCAGCGATACCGAATAGTCCCGGACCGGCGCCAACCGAATCGGTTTCGTAAGTTTCAAAAGCGTGGATTTGGGCCTCGGCCATTAGGGTGGCGGAATGATAATACTTTGCCATTGAGTCGCCGGCCAGGCTAAAAGCCTGGTCTGTAACCAAAGGCAGACAAGGTATCCGGTCAAGCGGCTTACCAGTGGCAAATGCCTTAAATCTTTCGTTTGGTGTCATTTTATCTTTCCAGGTGGTTTTCATGACTATCCCCCCCACTTCTCTATCTTGGCAGGTAACTGCTTAAATAAAGAAATTTTATATATCTATAACAGTAATTATAGATATATAAGTAAAATCCTTTCTAAAAACGGCAGGATTTTATTAAAAATAATAGAAAAAACCTATATCAATAATAAATTATTTGAAGAGGGGTGCATGGTTTTGACAAATCAAAATATTTTGGACGCGTTATCAACTGCGGTGGTTGAGATGGATGAGGATGGGGCGAAAGCAGCAGCCCAAGCTACAATTGATGCTGGCATGGGAGCTTTTGAGGCAATCACTGAAGGCTTGGTTAAAGGTATGAATATTGTTGGAGATAAGTACGAGGAGCAGGAATATTTTATCCCTGAGGTTTTGCTCTGTTCGGATGCTATGCTGGCGGGACTGGAAATCCTCAAGCCTTATTTGCCTAAGGATTATAACCAGAATGCGGAAAAAGTAGTAATTGGCGTTGTCGAGGGGGATACGCATGATATTGGTAAAAACATTGTGAAAATCATGCTGGAAACAGGCGGTTTTGAAGTATATGACCTGGGCCGCAATGTTCCCTTGCAGGCTTTTGCTGATAAAGTCGAAGAAGTTGGCGCCACAGTAGTTGCCATGGCTACGCTAATGACTACAACCATGGATGGTATGCAGGTTGTCATCAGGGAACTGGAAAAACGTGGGCTCAGGGACAAAGTTACTGTTATTATTGGCGGCGGGCCAATCTCGCAGGCTTTTGCTGATGAAATTAAAGCTGACATATATGCGACAGATGCTAATGTTGCCGTACGGAAATTAAAAAACCGGCAGGAGGCTGTAGCGTGAGTGGGATGATTAAACCAGACACAAGAGCTACAAATTGGGCAAACAATTAAAATTGTTGAATTTTTCCTGCAACCAGAATTTCAGGATTGTTTTGTTAAGTCGTTAGTGTTTCCTGCTAATTTATGAAGAATATTAACATATCTTCCTTGCGCTTGGTGCAACCTATACAGCGTACGGGTGCACAAAGGAGGAAAAATTATGGAATGGCAGGAATTTCTTCGCGATACATGGCAGACCTCGCTAGTATTCATAGGTCTACTAATTTTTACTCGAATACTTGGTAAAACGCAGGTCGGGCAACTTACCTTCTATGAATATGTTAGTGGTATTACTATTGGTTCGCTCGCAGCCAACATTGCAGCAGCAGATGCTGATAAAGTATGGAACCACTACTATGATCTTGTCCTATTTGTGGCCCTCACCTACTCGGTATCACTTGTTACAATAAAAAGCCGGCCTCTGCGGAAATTGATTGATGGTTCGCCGACAATTGTGATAGAGAATGGACATATTATTGAAAAAAACATGCATAGCCTGCGTTACGATATCGATGAATTGAATGGACATTTGCGTCAACAAGGCGTCTTAGATCCTGCCGAAGTCCGATACGCTATTTTAGAAACTACAGGAGATTTAAGCGTGATAAAAAAGACTGACTACCAGCCTTTAACGAAAAGTGATTTTAATATTCACTTACCTGATCCTACGTTTCCGGTGGAATTAATTATGGATGGAGTAATCATTGAGCGGAATTTACATCGACAAAACCATTCTAAAGCCTGGCTAAAGCAACAATTAAGCGAGAGAAGCATCCATGATATATCTGAGGTAACCTATGCCGGGATTGACTCTAAAGGGCAACTGTTTGTTAATCGCAAGACCTCCTCAAACTATAGCAACAAGAATAGTGATGAATAATTTGTCAGGTTTAATCGCCACATAATATTACCAGACCGATTGTTACAACAAGTGCGCCAATAAGCTGTCTTAAGGACAAAGGCTGACTCAGAAATAAATAGCCCAAGATAATTGTGATGAGCGGAGCGCAGGACATGAGGACTGCAATCTCATAAACATCGCCTTTTTCAAGTGCGTAGAAATATGCCAATTCACCTAAGACCGCTGCCAAAAGTGCTTCCATACCGATCATTAACCAGCTGAATAAGGATAAAGCAGTAAATTCAACATAGGTTTTCGTAAGCAGCAGCCAAATACTGACAAGGCCGGTAGCGATGAAGGTTCGGATTACCAGAGTAGTGACAGGATTAATATTGTCAAGGGCGGATTTACCGAATAGTGGTGCTGAACCCAGGCAAAGAACCGCAAGAAAGGCATATAAAAATATCACAGGCAACCCTCCCTTTAATCTGTTTTTAAAGTATATGCCCCTGGACTTAAACTAGTAGTTCAAACCTCCATTGTATTCTTTGGGATGGGTGTGGGAGTCATACTTATCGATGTAAAACATTTCCACTAATAATCAAAGGCAGTCTGTAAAATAATAGTAAACGGAACATTTAAACTACCAAGTAGGAGGCTAATATTAGTATGACTGTAAAAAAAGACTTAGAGAAGGCTTTAGCTGCTGCTGAAGCTGCCAAAGGTACGTATGCAACCTTTGCCACATCGACTGACGACCAAAGTGCACAGACGATGTTTGAACAAATGTCCCAAGATATGGATCGTCATATTGCCCAACTCAATAGTCGTGTAAGTTCTACATCAGAAACTAAATTAAGTAATCAGCAACAATAGCAAAAAGGAGGTAGGTAGAACTACCTCCTTTTTACTCTAAACTAAGATATGACAAGGTGAGACAAATGGGTGTTAAAGTCGGAATTCCTGAAGCTTTGCTATATCACGAGTTCGGTAGTTTATGGCTGGACTTCTTTCAGCACATTGGGGTCCCAGTGGCTCTTTCCGGTAAGACCAATAAACAAATTTTAGACCGGGGGATGTTGCTTGCCATTGATGAATCGTGTATACCATTGAAGGTTTACTTAGGTCATGTCGAATCCTTATTAACCACCTGCAGTCATATTTTCGTACCTCGTATCGCTCAGTATTATCCGGATAATCATCTTTGTGCAAAACTTGCCGGTTTACCGGATATTGTGCAAAATACGTTTAGGTTGGCTAATGAGAAATTACTTAGTCCCAATATTGAAAATAGCTCTGCAACTACAATAGCAAAGGCTGTTCACACTATATGCCGGCCACTGGGGTTGTCTGATTTTACCGGTCAGCAGGCCTACCGTCAGGCCGTTAAACAATGGAAAAATACTATCCCGGTCCAATCTGTTCACCCGGCAAAGGCCAAAATCGCGATTATCGGTCATAGTTACATAGTAAATGATGTTTTCTTCAATAGCGATATTGAAAACTTTTTCAAATCCCAGGAGGTAGAGCTTATTATCTCCAGTGATTTGCCAAACAAAAGAATTTATGAGGAAGCGAAAGCCTTTCAGCAGGATATTTATTGGCAGCTGTCAATGAAAATTGCCGGTGCTGCCAGGTATTTCTGCGGACAAGACGACATTGCAGGTGTTATTATCGTGTCCAGTTTTGGCTGTGGTCCTGACTCGCTTGTTAACGAATATCTGGAGCATCATATTTTCAAACCAAGTAATAAACCACATATGGTACTTACTATTGACGAGCATACCGGCAATGCTGGACTTATTACGCGAGTTGAAGCCTTTTGGGATATGGTAGCAAGGAGGTTAAAGCTTGAAGGTAAGTTACCCGCAGATGGGCTATCTTAGTATTCCGGTCTACAACATGCTGACAAACCTTGGTGTTGAAGTTGTTGAAGCGCCGGCAATTTCCAGGAAAACGGTTGAATTGGGTTCAATGTACTCACCGGAAGGTGTATGTTTGCCATATAAAATGAATATGGGTAATTTGCTGGAGAGTATTGACAAAGGTGCAGATACATTTATAACCATGTGTGGTGCAGGGAAATGCCGCTTTGGTTTTTACAGTGCGGTGCAAAAAATTCAGCTTTCCAAGACTAAAAATGTAGGATTTTACACCATTGATACCAACCATCTACTTACCGGGTTATATCAATTTTTACATACTGTGGCTCCAGAGGTCAGCCGTTTGGCGATAGTAAAACAACTTACTATGGCGATAAAAACACTAAAAGCTTTTGATACCATAAACAGTGCCAAGAATTATTACGGATCACGGTCTGCTACACCGGATACAATCATTGATATAGCGAACCAGTCAGCTGAAGATTTTCGTGATTGTCGCGCTTTTAGAGATGTTAAGGATAAACAAAATCGGGTTATTCAATTGATAAAGTCAATGAGTGAAGATAAGGATAGCCAACCGCCGAAAGTCGGCTTAGTTGGGGAATTCTATTTGTTACTTGAACCATATGTCAATTATAGAGTGGAAGACGTATTGATTAAACAAGGAATAGAGGTTAAAAAGTTTATTAATACAGGGGCGTGGGTTTTTTCCAACACATTATTGAGCTTTCTGGGGCTATATAGTGAGGAGCGCGCGTGCCAGAAGCAGGCCAGGCCCTATCTTAAGCATCACGTTGGCGGTGATGGGTTAAAATCAGTAGGAAGTACGTTATGGTGCGCCCAGCATGGTTATGACGGGATTATCCATATATATCCTTTTGGCTGTATGCCGGAAATAGTAGCACAATATGCACTCAAAAATATTGCGCAGGACTTTAATTTGCCCTTACTGACATTAAGTGTTGATGAACACGCCAGCGATGTTGGTGTTCTCACTAGACTGGAGGCATTTGTCGACTGCATCAAGCGAAAGAAAAAATAGTGTAAACAAAACGGCAGCGCATTCCTCGTAAAGGGATATGCTGCCGTTTCCAATATATTTATATATACCAAAATCAAAGAGTGTCATTTGAAGAAAGTTATCCATATTATGTAATAGCCGTGACTTTCTTGAAATGCGGCAATTCTCAAAAAAGGAGATGTATATAATGCCAAGAGATGAATGGGAATCTCCTGAAATTGAAGAATGGGATGCAGAAGAGAATGAAGAATCAGAATCCGATGAATATCGTCAATGCTTCCCGTTTGGTTGTTATCCAAGGTTTTGTAATCCGCGCCGGTTTTGTTTTCCCCGTCAGTGCTTCCCCAGATTCTGTTTTCCCCGTCAATGCTTTCCCCGTCAATGCTTTCCGAGACAATGCTTCCCAAGACAGTGCTTCCCAAGACAGTGTTTCCCAAGACAGTGTTATCCTCGTCGATAGGAGAGGAAAGAGACCAGTGTTCCACGAACTGGTCTCTTTCTGTGAACGGGTTAAGTCCTAATTTTGCATTACTTCCGCCAGCGCAACAGGTAGCTGGTCAACCGATGATATAAGGTCATTATTGTCAGCACGACTGCACCGATGACTATAATCCCGGCAACCACTCGCGGATAGTCGGCAAAGTCGGAGAAGTATTTTACATACCAGCCCAGGCCGCTGGTGGCGCCAATCATCTCGGCTGCGGTTAAGAGGATAAAGGCCAATACCATACTGATAGCACCGCCGCTGACGATATGAGGCATAGCTCCTGGCAAGAGAATCTTGGTAAGCATGGATTTTTTGCTGACACCGATGGTTTTGGCTGAATCAACAATACCCTTTTCCAGGGCTTCTACGCCAGCGACCGTATTCATGAATAATGGCCAAAAAGCGCCGATAAAGATGATAAAGATCGAGGATTGCGTAAAAGTCGGTAAGATGGCAATGGCATAGGGAATATAGACTATGGGCGGGATGGGTCCCAGGACATTGGCAGCCGGTTCGATAGCCAATCGCAGTCGCCGGTTCCAGCCAACCATGAGACCCAGGGGGATAGCCAGCAGCGCTGCCAGGGTGTAGCCCCAGAATAACAGCGTAAAGGAACTGAGCAGACTTTTTAAAAATACCTGACGGTCTTCGACGAGCAGGCGCAGAACTTGCAATGGCTGTGGGAATAGCTGAGGATCGAGCAGTTTTAACCAGGCAGTACTTAGCTGCCATAGCAGCAGGGCGGCAATCCCTAATAGCAGGCGGTCACGGCTGGTTTGACTCATATGCCGGCGCCTCCTTCCACTTGTTGGAGTTCTGCCAGAATTTCTTTTTGCAGCAAGGACAGGATTTCATTGCGTAGTTCAATATACCGGGGATCTTGCACCAGGAAAAAACGCCGCCTGGGCCGGGGGAAAGGAACGTCAATGATTTTTAATACCCGGCCCGGCCCGGGAGTAAATACCGCAATGCGGTCGGCAAGATACAGGGCTTCGTCAATATCATGAGTGACCAGAAACACTGTTTTTTTGTCGCCATCGCCGGTCCATAGCTTGAGCAGCAGATCTTGCAAGCTTACCCGGTTTTTGGCGTCTACTGCGCCAAAGGGTTCATCCATAAGGTAGACCGGGGCATCAAGGGCAAAGGCTCTGGCGATAGCAACCCGCTGACGCATGCCGCCTGACAGTTCACTGGGATATTTATGGCTGTAAATGCTGAGACCGACCATAGCCAGCAACTTTTTTGCTTGTTCGCCGGCAGTTTTACCTGTCACCCGGCCTGATTCATTGAGGGCAAAAATGATATTATCAAGGGCTGTCATCCAGGGGAACAAAGAGTAGTCTTGAAAGACAACAGCCCTGTCCGGGCCGGGGGCAAGAATTGGGTTGTCATTTAATGTAAGTAAGCCGCTTGTGGCTGGTGTCAGGCCGGCCAGCAGATCGATGGTTGAGCTTTTACCGCAGCCACTGGGACCGACTACTGCTAAGAGTTCGCCTTGGTTAATGCTTAGTGAGAGGTTTGCTATGGCCGGACGCTCGTCGCCCGGATAAGTAAGAGAAACAGATTCGAGATTTAGTAAGGCCACAAGCCAGTCTCCTTTTCGATTATTGATTGTTTATTACATAATCTTTAGCAAGCTTTTGATAGGTACTATTTTGTGGGTCGCGTTGCTGCAGTTGGTCGAGCGCTGTTTTGTAAATTTCACTATTTACATGCTTGGAAATATCAATGTCGCTTTGAATGTAGCCAGCTGCTTTCATTGCTTCCCAAAAGGCGAAAAAACCTTTTTTGTCAGGATCAGGGACGCTGTAGATGTTACCACTATAGGTGGCTTTTCTGAGTAGTTCGCGGTCTAGCTTGACATATTTACTGGCGATATCAAGAGTTTCTTCTTGATTGTTGATGTAGAAGTCATAAGCGAGAATGTTGGCGCGGGCGAGGCGGATATAGGCTTCTTTGTTAGTTTGGAGTTTATCTTCCATTGCGACTACCCGGCAGCAGACATGTCCTGGCATATATGTTGATGACCAAGAAACGATTTGTAATCCCTGTTGTTCGGCCATCTCAGAAAAGGGAACCCAGACAAGTCCGACATCAGCTGCTCCTTTTTTTACAGCTTCAAGTACGGCAGCAGGAGAGTCAAGCTCTTGGATTGTTACTTGTGTTTTCCAGTCAATGCCCGCCTTGAACATGGCTGATCTCCAAACTGCATCACCGGTTGCCAGGCGCACAGTAGCGACCTTTTTACCGACAAAACCCTGTGGGCTGGAAAACTGATCGGCGTTTTCCGGTTTGGCTATTATGGCATGGCCTTCACTTTGCATACCGCCGATATCGATAAAAGGAGTGCCTTTCGCGATAAAGACTTGGGGCGCGGATGTACCAAAGGCGCCGGCATCCAGTTTACCGGCTTTGATTGCATTGAGACCTTCGCCGGAATTAGTAAACTGAAATAGCTCGACATCAAGGCCTTCCTGTTCGTAGAAGCCTTTCTCTTTGGCAACAAAAGTCAATATATCGCCAACTGCAGGCAGATAACCCATTTTGAATTTGATTTTATCAGTAAAGGGAGCTGATTGGGCAGTTGACTGGGTTTCGGACTGCTGCGTTTTTTGTTGGCTGCAACCGGTAAACAAAAGACTTAGAACCAGGATAAAGGCGAGGCTTGCGATAAATAAAGGCTGTTGTTTGCGCACTGACGATCACTCCTTTTCTTCTTGCAAGAGGCGTTTATAATAGAAACCACTGGTATAGAGTGCTGCTGCCGGATTGTGTCCTAATACCCGATCCTTGGTTATGAGAGTTGTGACTGGGGCATCAGAGTGTTTGATAAACAGGGAATCGTGGCCAACGCAGAGTCCAACGACAACATTAAGGTCAGTATTAGCCTGATTCAAGAGGCGGGCCTGAAGAATAGGATTGCAGAGGGATTCCTGGCGGCCTTGTTGCACTTTATACTCGGCCGGTACACCGATTTCTGTTTTATCAATTGAGCCTACCTTGCAGATGACACTGTAGCTTTCAAGACCTTTAGCAGATAGTATTTTGGAAAATACCCGCGTTTCCTCAATAAGACCAATGCAGGTGGTGATGCCGATTTTTTTGGCGCCAATTCTTTTAGCAAAAGCAATGATTTCTTCTACCCGCGTAAGCTTGCCGTAGTACAAGCCCTCAATCTCAGCCGCTGCCAGTGCCATCTGACGGTCAGGGCCTTCTGTTTGGTAGATCGTCTTGGCTTTTGCAATTTCGGCGTTAATGTCGGCATCACCGCGTGAGGTTACAGTCAGGCAAAAGTCAGGGAACCGCTTGTCTTGGCGATAGCAATTTAATTGATGGCAGTCAGCGCAGCTAAGGCGCTCAGCAGCTTGTTGATCACTCATGAAAATACCTCCTTAGAAATTCAGGCAGTTAACAAAAGTTTTATCAAAGTCACTATAGGTGGCTAACTCTAACACTTTCACCTGTTTTTTTATCAGGTTAGCGATTGTTTGGCGGGAATCCTGATTTAATAGTAGGGCCTGACCGCCTGTTTTGGCGGTGTTGCCGAGAAAATCGATTTTTCCTCTAAAGGCCTCAGGCAGCATACCGGTATTGATTAAACTATCGGCATTAAGATGAAATCCAAAAGAACCGGCGATAAATATGCGGTCAACTTCGGAAGTGCTAAGTCCATTAGCATCAAGCAGGCATTCAATACCTGCGCGGATGGCGCCTTTGGCCAGCTGTACCTGGCGAATATCTTTTTGCGATAAATAGACGGTTTGCTGGATGGTAAATACGGTTTTGCCGTTTTCTTTTTTTAACCGTCGCTGCAAAGGGTGAGTATGATTAGTTTCTGTTCCAGCAAATTTTCCGGTCTTATCGATTAGTTTGGTTCTGACAAGCTCACCAACAATATCAAGCAGGCCGCTGCCGCAGATACCGACAGCCGGAGTGCCGGAAATGGTTTTTACCTCCACATCTCCGCTATAATCTACTTTAAATTTTTCAATGGCCCCAGGGGCTGCTCGCATGCCGCAGACGATATTCATGCCCTCGAAGGCTGGCCCGGCAGCTGTTGAGGTTACTGAAAGGCGGCCGTTAACCGCCAGGGCCATTTCACCATTGGTGCCAATATCGACAAACAGTGTAGTGCCCTTGAGATTGGCTAAGTCGGCAGCTAAAATTCCGGCAGTGATATCTGCCCCCACATAGGCCGACATAACTGGCGGCAGGTAGACTTGGGCACAGGGTGAGGCAGTAAGGCCGATAGCTGCTGCGCTATGATAGCTGTTACCCCAAAGAACGGGCGTGTAGGGGTATTTCCCCAGTGAAGCCGGATTGGTATTCATCGCCAAATGCAGCATGCAGGTATTGCCGCTGAACACGATCTCATAAATGCTTTGTGGCTGGATGCCTGTGGTTTGAGTCAGTACGCTAATCATGCTGTTGATAGCGCCAATAATCTCAGTGTAGAGAGTTGCCAGGCCTTCAGGAGAATTTCCCAGTTTGATGCGGGATAAAACATCCTGGGCATGCAGGCTTTGCGAATTGAGCGCTGATACCGTAGAAAGTTCCTGACCGGTAGTAAGGTCAAATAATGCTGTTACCAAAGTCGTTGTGCCAATATCAACAACCAGGCCGTGGGCAATAGCCGCAGTATTTCCTGGTTCTGTTCCCAGTACTGTTTTGCCTGCCAGTACTACAGTTTGCCTCTTGTCAGGCAAATACTGTTTGGTTATGTTGGGAGCAAGGGTTACAGCCAGCTGTTGTCCCTGACTCAAAATTTGTACATTGCTTTTATCCTGGCGCTCAAGGACGAAGATATTGATTACCTCAGTAGTCAAGGCTTGCCCTTGAATTTCAGTAGTGCAACCGAGAAAGATGCCTTGACTGATTTCTTCCGGCGTTAACGTATGGTGGCAACCGGGCCGGGCCAGGAGTGCTTCGGGGGGATAGGCCGGAATACGAACCTTGCATTTACCGCAGGTACCGGCACCGTTGCAAGGGGATTCCACCAAAACACCGGCAGCTCTGGCGGCAGCTAGCACGGTAATGTTGTCTTGTACTTCAAAGGAAACGGCAGTGGCTGCAACTTGGCTGTTGTCCTGCCAAAAGCGTAGTATGGTCACAACGATTACCCCCCTTCTTTTACAAAATTGGTCTTGACCGTATGGGTCATGGCTTGGATATTGGCTAAGGGGCTGGAAGTACTTAACCCGCAGGCCGGGGCAATAATATTAATGCCCTGGGCCAGTAGATTTTTAGTTTGTACAGCCACTTTTTCAGCAGGCCCTAGCTCTAAAAGATAGGTACTGACATTTCCCATGGTGGTAAGTTGGGGGAATTCGTCTTTTAGCAGCTTTAAGCTGACTATGGCATCTGTACTGACGGCGTTGGCTTCAAGGGTGGAAATTAGCGGTTTTACACTATTTAAATTGCCGCAAATATGAACAATAACCGGAACTCCTTGTTTGTGGACAGCGGTGATGAGCTTGTTAATATAAAGTACGGCATATTCGGCAAACATCTTGGGGCCAAGGATTTCTCCGGTTGCGGTTGGATCTCCAATTTCGATGACTGCAGCACCATGCTCAATCAGCTTAGCGGCAAAGCCGATGAGCAGCTTGGTTACATAGTCAAATACACGATGAGCATTTGCCGGATCTTTGCGTAAATCCTTTAAGAATTGTATTGGATCAACAATTGAGGCAGCGGTACTCACCGGTCCGGTCAGACTGCCAATAACCGGAATGCCAGGGTATTTAGCGGCTAGAAGCGAAACCGCCTGGCAGACTACCGGTATCCGACCGGAATTCAGCATGGTGGGGATATCTTTATATTCCACCCTGGCGGCAGAGGCAAATACCTCCCGGCTGATCTTGGGTTCGCATTCCAAGGTGCCTAAATCAATCTCACTGCCCAGGACTTCCGCTTCTACGGTCATGCAAAAGGGAAGACCAAAGTTTTCAAACCCAGTGAGGTTGTGCACAGCATAAGCCAGGTCGGCCATTAAAGCGGCATCCGAGTGGCCGGCCGGCAAGGTTTGTCCGCTGCTTTTCATGACATCGACAATGGCGGCATTCATCATGCCGCCAGGGCAGATAACCGGGGGGCGGTCTGGTTGTTGTTTATTTAATACTCCGAGTAAGCGTTCTTTTTCGTTTACCACTGTCACTTAGACCACCTCTGTTCCAATAGATTCAATTTTTCCTCCGTGATGGGATAACCAATTTCGCGGACGGCGTCAAGCATAGCATCAATGTTGGTGAAAGGTGTTTCCGTAGGCAGACTGCAGCCGGAAGCTACAATATAACCTTTAGGGTTGGTATAAGCTTCGCGCACACCGCTTAACACAGCCAGACGAACATCAGCCACAGTGCCTTGCAGCATGATTTCAGAGGGCTTAACATTTCCCATCAAGCGCAGCCTGTTCCCCACTTTCTCTTTGGCTTCTGTGAGACTGGCGGCATTATCAATACTGATGCAATCAGCGCCGGCATCTGCCATCTGTTCCCACATCTTGGCGGTTTTGCCGCAGATGTGCAAGGTTACTCCTTTGCCGCGGGAGTGAATATAGTTAATAAGCTCCTTTAGATAGGGAAGGGAAAGATCTTTGAATTTCTGGGGGCTGATAATGGTTGAGGAAGACATGGGATCAGTCAGACTGGGAGTGCAGCCAATATCAATAATTGCTTTGGCGTAGTTAAGGCAGGTTTCTAGTGAAAGGCGGCATAGCCGATGGACCGCATCCGGATTTTTGCCAACAAGGCGGGCCAGATATTCAGCACCAATCAGAAACGAAGCATTGGTAAAGGGGCCGGTAAGTGCTCCGGTCACGCTGACTTCTTTGCCTACCTCATCGACTGCGATTTTCATGGCTTCCAGTTGAATAGGCAGATGACCGTCCTTATAGGGGTCAGCTGGCTTCAGGTTATCAATTTGGCTTATATCAGTAATGGCCGGTTTGTCCAGGTAGGCTGTCTCATCCTCAGGGTAGTAAACCACTGATCCCATGGCTTCGGCCTGCCCGTAGAGGTCGGTAAATATGCGGATGATATCATAGCCAAACCGCCGGTAAGCGGCAATCTGTGCTTGCGCCAGCAATTTTCCACTTGTCGGCAGCTCACTGACTTTGACGCCAATAACCCGCGCCGCTGTGTTGCCCACAATAGGGACACATGGCAGACGATCGATGAGGTTTCCCTGGTTGTAGGCTGTTAATCGTTCAATCGGTGTCATTTGGTCTCTAGCCATGTGACGCCACCACCTTTGCTATTCTCATCTTTCATTGCTCCTTTCGTTTGCCAAATTTTAGGAGAAAAACAAAAAGAAGGCCAAAAGAAACGTCACGTTTCTTTTGGCCTTCAGTATGTCTGATCAGCCTAAATTAAATTGATGTATTGGAGCAATTATATGATAAGAAGCAAAAAGGTGTCAAGGGTTATTTTTGGATAATCAAATCTTCCCGGGGGGTTGACACCTTCTAAGCTGTATGCTACTATAAGCCTAATATTTGAGAATATAGACGCTGACCGGAACACCGGAGGCAATCATGGACTGCTGAGCAGTCTATGATTGCCTTTTCTTTATCTTAGTTAGTTATCAATTAATATTATGGGAGGGCTTAACATGCCGGTAAATAAGGAAGAATTATTCAAAAAACTATCTGATGCAGTTGTGGATATGAGTGAGAATGAAACGGTAAGTCTGGCCGAGAAAATTATAGCAAAGCAAGTTGATGCCTATGAAGCCGTTGAAAAGGGTTTGTCTGATGGCATGGACCGGGCGGGAACTTTGTTTGAGGAAGAAGAGTATTTTATTCCTGAATTACTATTATGTTCTGACGCTATGTATGCCGGGCTTGAGGTGCTAAAAGGGCATATCAAAGTTGCGGAACAAGGCGAAAAACGCAAAGTAGTTATTGGGGTTGTAGAAGGTGACACTCATGATATTGGCAAGAATTTGGTAAAAATTATGCTGGAGGCTTCCGGTTTTGATGTTTATGATTTGGGTAGAGATATTTTACCTGCCGCCTTTGTGGAAAAAGCCAAAGAGGTTAATGCCGATATCATTGCCTTGGCGACATTGATGACTACTACCATGGAGGGAATGGCCGCAGTTGTACAGATTTTACAAGAGCAGAACATTAAAGACAGCTATAAAGTGATTATTGGCGGCGGACCGATTTCGCAGAGTTTTGCTGATAAAATTGGCGCAGACGGCTATGCTGTCAATGCTGCCGATGCTGTGCGGCTTTCCCGGCGGCTCTTGGGATAGTGTACTGGATGTTTACTTGACAACTTTGTGACATAGCTTCGTAGGGGTTTCCCTCAAAATGAAGCTATGTCTTTTTTTATACATTAAGAGTCGACAGTTTTTTTACCGCAGAGACGCAGAGTACACAGAGGGAATGTCTCGATATACATCTCCCCTCTGCGCTCTCTGTGTACTCTGCGGTTAGAGCCGTATCCTCAAGGGCGCGATCGTTTTTTAATATTATGCGTATTTTGTATCCCAAAATAGTACATTTGTCTAGTGGACAAGTGTAGAATAATAGAATAAAATGGTGATAGATAGCTTAATATGTGGAAAAATGGTAAAGAAAAGAGGGCTGATTTTATTATGAAAAGTATCCAGACCAAATTAACAGTTATCATTTTATTAATTTTTATTGTGTCCATGGGAACCCTGGGCGGACTAAATTATTGGAAGGCGCGACAAATGCTTTCTGATAGTCTTGTTAAGGAAATTGCTACATTGGCGACTGTTTCAGCTGATGATGTCAATGACTGGATTGAGGGACGTAAGCTTGAAATGGCGGGAATTGCATTAGCGCCTGTTCTTCAGACCGGGACTCTGGAAAACATAGGACCTTTCCTAATGCAAGCAGCCAAGAATAACAGCCGTTATGAAACTTTTGGCTATATTGCTCCTACAGGTATCGCACTTGATTCAAAAGGTGTAAGTGTCAACCTCGGTGCACGCGAGTATTTTAAAAAAGCAATGAAAGGCGAAGCTGCTGTTTCCGACCCGGTGGTATCCCCGGCAACCGGGGGACTTGTAGCGGTTGTTGCTGTTCCTGTTAAGTTGGACGGCAGGGTAACAGGGGTATTTTTCGGCGCAATTAGCCTGGACGAAATCTCCCAAAAGACTGGGGAAGTGAAGATTGGCAAAACCGGATATGCCTATATGCTCAAAAGTGATGGATTAACTATTGCCAATCCTAATAAAGAACTTGTGATGAAGGACAATCCTATCAAGAATGACAAACTTCCACTAGCATTGCGGCAAACTGCAGAACGGATGGTAAAGGGAGAAGCGGGAACAACAACCTATGAATATAATGGTGTGGAAAAAATGGTGGGATTTGCTCCTGTCAAAAGTACCGGTTGGTCGTTAGCGGTGAGCTTGCCGGTCTCGGAAGCAACCGGGGCTTTATCTGATTTGACGTGGATTTCAGTACTGACGATTCTTATTATCTTGATCATTACCTCATTAATCATCATTTGGTTTGCCCGGCAAATCGCTAAGCCGATTACTGTTTTGGAAGGGGCGGCCAATAAAATCGCGGGTGGCGATTTGTCTCTGTCCAATTTGAGTATCAATTCCAATGACGAAATCGGACGTCTGGCTAAGAGCTTTGAACAAATGGCTCAGAACGTACGGGAATTAATCAAACAGATTTATTCTGATGCCGAGCAGTTGGCTGCTTCCAGTGAAGAACTCACCGCCAGCGCCGAACAATCGGCGCAAGCATCTAACCAGGTAGCTATTTCTATGACTGAGGTTGCTGAGGGAGCTAATTTGCAACTGGCAGCAGCAACTGAAACATCTGCGGTAGTGGAAGAGATGTCGGCGGGAATTGAAGAAATTGCCGCCAATGCCAATTTGGTTTCCGGCCAGTCCGAACAAGCGGCAGGCAAAGCCAAAGACGGCGGTGCAGCGGTGGACAAAGCAGTTAGTCAGATGAGTCAGATTGAAAACACGGTTAACATGTCAGCGCAAGTGGTGGCAAAATTGGGCGAACGTTCCCAGGAAATTGGTCAAATCGTGGACGCCATTTCCGGTATCGCCGGGCAAACTAACCTGCTGGCGCTCAATGCTGCGATTGAAGCAGCGCGGGCTGGGGAACAGGGGCGGGGTTTTGCAGTTGTAGCGGAAGAAGTCCGCAAACTTGCCGAGCAATCAGAGGAGGCGGCCAAAAAAATAGCTTCCTTGATTGGCGAAATCCAGACCGATACAGATACGGCAGTTGAAGCAATGAATAACGGAACACGGGAAGTGAAAACCGGCGCCGAGGTAGTCAAGGCGGCAGGAGTTTCCTTCAGTGAAATAGCCAACTTAGTAACCGAAGTATCGGAACAAGTCAAGCAGATGTCGGCAGCCATCCAGCAGATGGCAACCGGAAGTCAGCAAATTGTCAGCTCAGTCAGGAACATTGATGAACTTAGTAAGAAATCGGCTGGAGAAGCACAGAGTGTATCAGCAGCGACAGAAGAACAGCTGGCCTCTATGGAAGAAATTTCCACATCCAGTCGGGAACTGGCATTGCTGGCCCAGGACCTGCAGAGATCTGTCTCCAGGTTTCGTATTTAGCTGCCAAGCGAATAGATAGCCGAGTTAGTCAATCTGTAAAATGTCGGCTCCACAAGCTGGTGATGAAACAAAGCCGCTTCCTTGAAGATTCAAGGAAGCGGCTTTGTTTTTATAGCCTCAGACACTGGCGGTTATGATACAGTCATTCGGAGAAGTTCTTGAATAACCTCTGCCAGTTTGTGTGCAATTGGT
Source organism: Sporomusa ovata DSM 2662 (assembly GCF_000445445.1). Classification (GTDB taxonomy): domain Bacteria; phylum Bacillota; class Negativicutes; order Sporomusales; family Sporomusaceae; genus Sporomusa; species Sporomusa ovata. The sequence continues at coordinate 157,413 of NZ_ASXP01000001.1, forward strand.
GAAAGGTCGTCGTCCGCATCAAAAACAGCGTTTCTTCGAAAGCCCTTAGGAGTGGTAGTTGGCGCTTGGGCAGTTGCCAGGCGAGCCAAAAGCATATGTCGTTTAACTGTCGTAATTGTCCAAATTGTGGATACTTTGGCGCCACCAGACAGATTTATCAGGGTGCCTGATGATAGATTTTTATTGATGCTATTCATGCTGGTGATGGCATGTATGTTTATATAACCGGTACTAATATCGCCTGCTACGCGCGGCTTGCGGGTTTTTACCGGTAAGAGGACAAGGCGTGGCGTAATTGGTATAGGCTGCAGATTAGATTGGTGAGTGGCATCGGTTATGATTTTTCTCAATGAGCTAAGATCAATTGCTTGATCAGAGGCCAACCGGCGGATGATTGTTCGTATACGCACTCCAGTTGTTATGCGTTCCCCCTCGGTAGTTAGAATAACGGAACAATCACCTTCAGAAGTGTAACATGGCAATATGGCAGCGATAAGCTGAGGTGCTGGAAATTGCTCAACCATGATCAACTGTATCTCCTTATAATTAAATTTCGGAACACCTGTTCCGATTTATTTTCCGATAAATGTGCCTGTTAACAATGAACTTATCGTGAGTCCGGGATATGTCAAAATGGTAAGAGATCAGAATCTCTTGAGCGGTGTAAGGTGACGCACCTGATAATTGTTAACTGCAGGCGCACTTTTTGTTTGACGCGGAAACGTCTCAAACTCTCATTTGTCTTGTTGGCTACCCCATGAGGTATCAGGGGTTTTGCAAATCCCGTCAACGACATTTTTGCGGCATAATTTCGAGGACCATACATTTTTTCCCTAAAAAAAATCAAATGGTTCACCCTCTTTTGATTATTTGACTCCATATTTTACATGATAATTAATATAAAACGAATTATTTCAAAAACAACAGAAATAAAATGAATATGTTTTGCTGTTTTTGTTTATTTTATATCGTTTATTATCAGGTAATACTGTATGTTTCTATATTAGTTTGATTATTCCTGCTAAAATTTTGTAAAATTTATATTTATTTACAATTTTTTTAAAAAAAGAGTCAATTATCTTTTTCACCTGGATAAAATGAAGGGGGCGTGCTGAAACTTTACGTTTCAGCACGTCCCCTATTAGAATTTGTGGCTAAAGCCAATGCCGACACCTTTAAGAGCAGACAGATCGTCTTGCTTGTAGGATTTGTAACCAACATGGAGTGAAGTCTGATAATCCAGGTTATACTGCACGCCTGCCTGCCATTCATTGGCATAGTCGCTGTGGGTTGCAGAGAGATACCCATCAAGTTTTGGATTTAGCTTGAAAGTAGTGCCAACGCCGCAAAAAAGCCTGTCAGTGCCTTCTGTGTAATTTCTATTGCCGGCAATCAAGCGAAGGGTCTTATCCAATTTATACTGGACATAGGCGTCAAACATGTCACCATCAGGAAAGCTTGCCGGCAACATGTTTACTTCAAAACCCAGGACTACTTTAGGTGTTAGCGCGTGTTCCAGGTAGAAAGAGTGATCCTTTTGGGAGTTGGGAGCCAGATGATCCAGGTAGTAATAGTTATAGCCGACAACACTCTGCCCGTCCTGTAAGTCAGTAATGGGTGCAGCAAAAGCAGTACTGGCAGTAAGCATCGTAGTGGCAATAAGCGTTACAATTTTTTTGTTCATGAGAGTTTCCCTCCTATCTTATATAGTACCACCCAATATCCGAATACTATTTCTGGCATTTTCAATAAACTGGATATCTTGCGGTGCTGCATTGGCAATAAAACTGCGGTAGGTATCAATTGCATTTTGATATAAGCGCTGTTCTTCATAGGCCTCACCTTTGTTAAAATAAGGCTTGGCATATTTAGGATCGATTTTGATTGCAGCATCAAAATCGGTAATCGCCAAAGCATATTGTTCTTGCTTTAGATAAATCCAGCCGCGATCCAGATAAGCGGCGGCATACTTGGGATTAAGCTCCAGCGCTTTATTTAAATCGTTAATGGCCAAATCCCTTTGCTGGTTAAATAAATAGGCTTCACCGCGTCTTAAATAGGCCACCGCATCCCGGGGATCTTCTGCAATAATTTTAGTCATTTTCGTTATTGTCAGATCCTGACTGTCGGTGGTTTGATTAGCCGCAAAGGCCACCATTGCATTGCAAAATAAAAACATACTTATCATACAAACTACCAAGCGTTTCAAGTATAATTCTCCTTCCATGTCGCTGTCCGAAGCAGGCTTGCCCAACTGCTGTCGCAACCCGGAATACAGAGCCGGCTATGTAATACTAGTGGGCTCTGTAATTTTAGAACTGGTAAACCGGGTTGGCCACAAGTACATTGTGTTACGCCAACGTAATTTAGGACTTGCCGGCTTATTTGCTGTTCTTGGCCTTCAGCAGCTGTTGAAGCTGCACTTGCAGTTGTTTGATTTGTTCTTGCTGTTGCTCTTGCTGCTTTTGGGTTTGCTCCTGCTGTTGTTTAACCTGGTCTTGCAGTTGCAGGATCGTTGCCTGCAGAGCCGTTACCCTGTTGTTTTCTTCAGCAGCGGCTGCTGCTGTTTTGCCGGAATACTTCAGTTTCCAGGCAACTCCCAGCCGTCCCATTTTTTCGCTGCCGCAGGTGGCCATACCGATATTCAGCATCAGTGATTCGCTGGGATAGTAACTCGCCCCTAGGGCTACTGCGCGCTTATTAGAGTAGCCACCGCTGCTGGCAAGCAGCTGGAGGGGCGCTTTGGGGTCATAAGGCATCGGCGTCAGGCCGCTGATTGCTGCTGCCAGGGCACCCACCCTTTCAAGCCGCTGGTCGACGTGCTCTAGTTGCCGCACGTTTACCGCGTCAGTGTCTGCGGTACCGTCGGCGACATTGGTGATCTGCCGTTCATTTCCGGCCGAACCGACCGATACGGTGTTGGCCCGGTCAGCGACGGAACTGTAGCCCAGAGCGACGCTGTTGGTGGCGGTGGTAGTAGTAGTAGTTGCCGTCCCGAGGGCCGTGCTGTAATCGCCGTTAGCACAAGCACTGTATCCTAAAGCGCTGCTGCTAACCCCCTTGGCGACCGCGGACGAGCCCACGGCAGTACTGCTAGTACCGATGGCCATAGCACTTTGCCCAATGGCAATGGCCCCGTCTCCTGTGGCTGTGGAGGATACCCCTATAGCAATAGAAGCAGTGCCGGAGGAAGTGGCATAGCCGCCAATTGCAATAGCTTGACTACCACTGGCCGTGGAGCTATAGCCGATAGCTACAGATTCAATACCACTAGCAGTAGCGCTACAGCCAGTAGCGGTAGCCTTGTCGGCGGCACTGGCTGCATTACCTATAGCCACAGCGGAAGCGCCGGCCGTGGCCGAAGTACCGACAGCAGTTGATTCTTTAGCGCCGGTGCTGGCATTTTCGCCAATTGTTGTGTTTCCTACAGTTGTGGCTGTGTTGCTGTCGTAGCCGTTACTTGTGGCGCCGTCCCCGGCGATGTAATCACTGGCAAAACCCGGGACTGCGGCAGACGAAATTACGAAAAAGGTCAAAGTAATCATCATTGATTTTAAAAAGGTACCCTTGTTCATCAAGCATTGCCTCCTGTTGTTAGTTTTTACTACAACCGGTCCTATTTACCAAATTAGTTATAGCTATATTCAGCTCGGATTTTCTTGCGTATTTAGCAGTTGTTTAATTTGGTCTTGCAATTGTTTAATTTGGTCTTGCTGTTGGTCTTGCTGTTTTTTGGTTTTCTCCTGTTGTTGTTTAATTTGGTCTTGCAGTTGGCGGGCTGTTGCCTGCAGTGCTGTTACCGTGCTACTGCCATCCTGGGCTACTGCTGCTTTTTTGCCGGAACGTCCCCATTTCCATTCCAGTCCCAGTTGTCCCATTTTTTCACTGGCGCAGAAGGCCATACCAAATTTCAACAGAAACTTTTCGTGGGCATAGAAACCCACCCCAACGGCCGCTGCCCAGCGACCGCTGTAGGTGCCGCCGCCGGCAAGCAGCTGGAGAGGTGCTTTAGGGTCATGCGGCATTGGTCTCAGGCTGCTGATCGCAGCCGACATGGCGCCTACCTTGTCGATCTTCCTGCCGAATTCATGCAGTTGCCGCACATTTATTACATCAGTGCCTTCAGTACCGTCGGCGACATTAGTAATCTGCCGTTCATTCCCTGTCGAACCGACCGATACGGTGTTGGCCCGGTCGGCGACGGAACCGTAGCCCAGAGCAACGCTGTTGGTAGCGGCAGCACTAGTACTAGTGTTCCCCCCGATGGCGGTGCTGTGATCACCACTTGTAGAAGCACCGCACCCGTAAATGCTGCTTCTCCCCCCTTGGATTACGGTCGCTCCGTCGCCTATGACTGTAGAATATGCCGAGCTAGTATAAGCCGTTTGGTTGTCATTCGCAGTAGCATTTCTCCCAATTACAGTAGTTTCAGTTGAGTCTGCGTAGGTACCCACCCCTATAGCAACAGTATAAGCGGTGTATCCAGTGTTAGGACCGTGGGTCAAGGATGAGCCAATTGCGATATTCGTTGGGGAGTTGCATTTATAACCGATGGATGTACCGAAACTTCCCCCGGAAATAGCGGAAGCGCCTAGCACTACAAAATTACCACCGTTGATGCTGTTATAGCCTACACTCGTACCAGTCAGACCGCTAATTGACGAACTACCAATAGCGGTTCCATCCCAAAGGTCGACGCTGGCATTCTCGCCAATGGCGGTGTTATTCCAGCCCCACCCGGAGCTGGCGCCGTCCCCTGCTGCATAACTGGCGAGAACCGGGACTGCGGCAGACGAAGCTAAGAGAAAAACAAAAGTAATAACCGCTGATTTTAGAAATTTACCCTTTCTCATCAATCATTGCCCCTTATTTTTATTTTTACTACAACCGGCCTCCTTTGCAGATTATTTACAGCTAGATGCTTAAAATCGGTCAAAATTTCAACGTTTCGCCGACCTCGATATACCGGCCGGGGGCCAGCAGGTAAGCTCCCTGGTAAAACTTCTTATCAAGCAGATTGGTGGCTTTGATATAGTACACTCGGTTGGCGATCTCCTTGCTGACTTTCATATCCACCGTACGATGTGCCGGCACTGTCCAGGTTGTTGCCGTTCTAAAGTCGCCGCTGCCATTGCCGTTGCCGGTGGAGTATACAGAGTAGTAGGAGCCAAGATAATTCAGTGACAAATAGGCATTAAGACCGTCCTTGCCGGTATAGATAAAGCCGAAGGAGTATTTGCGATAAGGGATATCAGAAACCTGGCGCCAGGCAGCAGGGTCCCAGGCATTGGTGTAGGAATAACTCAGGAATCCTTTGACTCGTTTGTTGATTGGATAGCTGCCTTCGATCTCAAAGCCGTGCATTTGGACGTAGGGGATGTTGTAATAGAGTAGATCGCTCTGATTACCAGATTGATCCAGATTTTCCTGCCCTTTGATCATATTAGTAATGTTTTTTCTGAAATAAGTACAGTCCAGTTTCAACCCAAAAGGAAAGACGTGTGTCAGTCCAATCTCCCGGTTAATGGCTTCTTCCGGCAATACATGGTCACTGGTAGTTGTTTGATGCCAGGTTCCGTCAGGCCATTGATACCATTCTTGTTTTAAAATGCAATCCCAAGGATAGTAGTAAGGATAAGCTTCGCCGGTAATTGGGTTTGCTTCCAGCCAATACTGAGTGCCAAACGCGCCATAAATTCCGCCGGGGTGCAGAGCTTCTGTGACGTTGGGCCAACGGTAGGTTTCGCTGAAAGAGCCATGCAGCGTTGTCCGATTGGTCATTGCATAGCTAAAACTGGCTTCCGGCTTAGTGGGGCTGTCTTTGTCCGAAAAATGGTGCATTGTTGAGTCGCCATAGGGATGTGTGTCTGCATTGGTGTTTACTTGGTCGTGTCTGATTCCAAAACTGACTGCCAGTTTGGGGCCAAGATAGAGGTTATCCTGCAAGTAAAGGCTTCTGTTGGTATACCTGTAAGTGGAAGTGGCATCTGTCTGGGTATAGGTCTTCTTGTTATTACTATCTGTTGTAACAGTAGTTACTTCATCGGTCCATTCGCTGTGGGACCTTGATTCATGGTTAAAGCCCCAGATAATGGTGTTATTCTGGCCGGTTTTGATCGTATCCTGTAGTTCCAGACCGTTTACCCAGCCATCCGATTTCTCGTGAATGCATGTATAGTGATCGCCATCATGCTTCACCCCAAACGTGCCGTACGCTTTAAGAATAGAGTATTCATTAGTGCGGTATAATTTCAGACTCATGTTGTTGTTATCACTAAGCTTCCGGTCATAGATTGCGGCGAAGTACTTGCTTCGCCATGGGCTATACTCAAAGTCATGCGCATTTCTAAACAGACCGGACTGCGTTGGACCAGTTGAGTTTTGTATGGTAATAATTTCGCCGGTTTCCGGGTCAATACGGTTAGGGACTTGGTTGTGTTTGGCCGTATACGAAGTCAAGATCGTCAGAGAAGAAAAGCGGTTTAAATCAAAGTCAAACTTGGCGTTATAATGGTTTTCGTCCCCCTGGGAATGATCAGTGTAGCCATCGGTGCGCTCTCGCTTGATATTCAATAAATAACTGAGACTGCCAATCTTGCCGGACGTTGAGGCGGCCAAGCTCTGGTCCCGATGACTGCCGGTAGTGACGGTCACCGACGAACCGCCTGTGCCGCTGGTTTTTTTGGTGGTGATAAGGATGACCCCGCCGGGGGCGTTTATGCCGTACATAACCGGCGCCGCTCCTTTGATGACCTCGATTTTCTCAATATTTTCCGCCGCAATGGTACTCAAATCCACCTTGCCGTCGACCACCGAATTGAGCGGTATGCCATCAACAAAGACCCGGGTGTTTTCGGCATCACTGCCGCGGAACATGGCTAGGGCTTTGCCTTGCGCGCTATTGCTGCTTACCGTCACCCCCGGCACATCCTTCAAAGCCTCAGCCGCGTTGCGCGCTCCCTGAGCTTGGATCTGCTCCGCGTTAATCACGGTGACCTTTGCTGGCGGCAGTTCCTTGATCTTGTCAGCGGTTACGACTACCTCTTCCACATCGCCGGTGGCCTCTTCGGCGCTGGCTGCCGGTGTAAATCCGGAATATACCAGCAGACAGCTTGCGATAACCGCAAGCTTGCTTTTATTCATTGACTCCTCTCCCTTTTGCGTGGCAAGGCTGGCAGCAGGAGGTGATCCTTCCGCCGGTCCTGACTCACTCGCTTATTTTTCGCTTTGCTTTTGGTGACTGTCCTGTTCTGGCTTGTCCGGCCGGAAGACTGGCCTTTCATCAACCGGACAGGGCCGGCAGGATCAATAACAAACCTCCTTTCGCCTGGTTTATCACTTTCCAGTTCTCGAATTGTGAAAAGTTAGAATACTTTTCGGTTAGATCATGGTAAATATTAATATCATTGGTAAATGCTAATTTTATTGGAAATAGATTAATCATTAGGGTAAATTTGGGATATACCACATTAAAATACAATATAATACATAACTTAACAGGAGTCAACGTTTTTTTACGTTTAATTTGTTTTAATTCTGTTAATTCTGTTTATTTTATAAAAATGCAGAGTATTATTCCGTAAAGTACTATTTTGGCTGAAGATTAGAAGGCCGTGATAGCGTTTTTCTTATAACAGACACTGAATTTTTCTATAAAAATTCCTGATAGCAATAAAAAAGCGCTATCGCGCCCTTGAGGATACGGCTAACCGCAGAGTACACAGAGAGCGCAGAGGGGAGATGTATATCGAGACATTCCCTCTGCATACTCTGTGTCTCTGTGGTTCAAAAAACTTATACTTTCTTTATGCATGAAAAAAGCCGCCCTATAAAGGACGGCATGTTATAATGTGAAAGGAGCAGGATTGCGGCCTGCTCCAAAACCGAATACAGGAGGTGATTCCAATGCGCTTTGAAACTAAGTGGTTTCGGCTCACAGTTTCGAGCGGCGGTTTGTGGATAATTTATTAGATTGCTACTCTCCTTAGAATCGGACTTCTAAAACCCAGTTTTGTTCCTTCCAGACGTGAAAGAGAATTGCGCGACCTTTCCCGCTATCGTTTAGCGTTGGTTCAGGAACGTTCCCAGGAAATCCAACGAGTACAAAAGATACTGGAAAGTGCCAACATTAAAATTGGTTCCCTAATTTCCGATGTGAACAATATGTCCGGTCGTCTAATGCTTCAGGCGATCATTAAGGGTAAATTGACACCAGAAGAAATATCCACTCTTGGCCACGCCAATCTCAAACATTCGCCTGAAGAATACACCAAGGCGTTAAAAGGTCGAGTCAATGCGGTCCATCAACGCCTATTGTCGATGCAGCTTACTCATATCGATGAATTAACGCAACGCATAGTCGAACTAGACAACGATTTGGAAACTATAATAGCCCAAATACCAAATTTTAAAGAGGCCCTGGAGCTGATTGACAGTATACCCGGTGTTGGCCGTCAATCAGCGATGACTATACTCATTGAGATTGGGTTGGATATGAGTCGTTTTCCTACTGTCAAGCACTTGGCAGCATGGTCAGGCGTAGCTCCAGGGAACCGTGAAAGTGCCGGGAAAAACAAACCGGAAAAAAGTCGTAAAGGAAACAAATACCTCAAAGCAGTGTTAGTCCAAGCAGCACATAGTTTGCATCGGAAAAAGAATTGCCATTTGCGTGAGCAGTATCAGCGTATCAAAGCCAGACGAGGCAGTAAAAAAGCAGCAGTTGCAGTTGCACATACCATTTTGCGAATTGTATTTTATCTATTGACGCGAAAAGAAATGTACCAGGAACTTGGTGCCAACTATGTCAGCGAAAAGACTAAAAACAGCCAAATTCAACGTTATGTCAAGGAATTGGCCAAATTAGGCCTGGTGATTCCTAATGCATTAGTGGATCAGCAGTTGGCAAATTCGGTATGACTTTGAATTTTCAGGTGTTATAAGATATTTTTTTAGGCCAGAAAACGGGTCTTTATATGAGTGCTATTTTTTTGCGCCTTTTTTCGGGTAATACGTTTTCAGGATAGTACACAGAGAGCGCAGAGGGGAAATGTATATCGAGAACATTCTTCTGCGTACTCTGCGTCTCTGCGGTTAAAAAAACTGATACTTATCTTATAAGAAAAACTGCTAGCACGGTACTTTATCTTACGTTGAGTTAATGGAATACAAGGAGAGGGGTTTTACTTTTGGCTTTGCCCCAAAGACAGCATGGTCATACTCGCCGCTTTAGCGGCAGTATGACCATGCTGTCTTTACAATCGATTTTCTATTCACTTCACGACAGGTATTTGGGATAGCGAATAGAATCACTAACTCTCCCTAAAACACAGATAAGGATATTTTTCTATTATCGCCTGGATATTATGGGGAAGTGTCTGATCAATCGTAATAAAATCGAATTCAAAGGCTCTTCCTGTACGACCGTAGAGATCTAGTCCATTGCTGATGCAATGTTTGATGTGATCGGCCGAATAGGCATTGGCGGTTGATTCGACAATCGAATTTAATTTTTCCAGAATTCTTTCGATGCCGCCTAAATAGGAGAAATGCCAGCCGCCGTTGCTAATCCGGGGAAAAACATTGCGGTAGTTTCTAAACAGCTGCGGTAGGGCAAGGTATTTGGCTTTGGTTATTGTCGTGCCATGCCATTTTTCCTTGCATTGGCAATTGACAAAATAGTAGTATAAGGTTTGCTCTAAAGCGAGCGGCGTTATATCCAATAACCCCGTGCCGTACTGGGTAAGCAAGCTTTCAGGAACTGTTATGAGCTGTTCGATGTTTTGCCGGTAATCATCAGTGCATAGTTCTACACTGCGATTATTGGCGGTGAGTAATTGTATGGCAGCAGGAGCGGGGATTTCATCGATATCAGATATCAATATCAAATCTTCCGGACTGCTGCTTGTTAACCCCCTGGTAATGCAATTGCGCTGGTAGTTTTCCAGTTCCCACTCATTACCAGGGCAAGCCGGCATGTCCTCCACCTTGATATAAATGATTTTAGCAAGATAGTCTTGCAACAGTCCGGTACTTTTTTCAAAATTAAAATCTTTGTTGTTATTTTTATGGGTTTTGTTGGCCTCCACTACCACAAAATAATCTACAACATCGTGTAATAAATTCAGGCGCAGTTCCAGTAACTCAATTTCGTTAAAATAAGTAAAACAGTCATAAATTTTCATTAGTACCACCTCCGAAAAATCCCTCAGCCATCAATAAATACTGCTTTAAACTTAGCCATAACCGCCGCGGGGCTATACTGCTGGGAATAGGCGTCCCAATTTTTTTGCGGCTCTTTAGTAAAATTACTTAGTATGTTCTCCAATTGTTCATAGTTGGCGTAATAGATCCCTTTACTTCCCAAAATATTAATATGACAACGTTCCCGGATGAAATCGGCATTACAGGTTATGACAGGCTTATTGAAAATGGAAAATTCACCGCAGGTCAAGCCAAAACTTTCGCCCTGACAGCGGGCATGCAGCATCGCATCACAGGTTTTAATGAATTTTATCTTATAATCCAGATTGGCTGCACCGTCCAGAAAGATGATGTTGTTCAGTTTGCCGCCAAAGTTTTCCGTATTCATAAATAGAAAGTAAATATCCGGATTTTTCGCTGCAACTGTGGCTACCAAATCCTTGACAAAAGGAATGTCAAATGTCTCCCAGCCGCCGTAACGGCCAAACACAGTTGCGCTTTCAGGGATATTCAATTCCTGGCGCAAATCTCCGGCAACATTCGGCAAATGGACAATGTGCGGCACATAGGGCATTATACCGCCGGTTATTGTTTGGCTTAACCATTTCGATATGTAGGCATATACTTCACCATGCGGATCATAGTGCATAAATACGGCGTGGACGCAGTTTTTCACTCCTGGCAATAATAGGCCGTCATTTTCCCCGGACTTAAGGGCATAAAAAATGTCCACTTTTTCGTCCTCAGCCAACTGCTGCAGTTGCGGCAGCGTATCATAATAAAACACCCGGAACCGTTGGTGGAATTTCTCCACCACTAGCGGATGATGCGGGTGCGGCCCGGCGCGTTTGACGGCAATAATTGATTCATTATGCAATATTTCCTCATTATAGTGGGCATAATCAAACAGCGCAACCTCCGTACCGCGCAACGACAATTGATTTGTATGGAATAAGATTTTCATAAGTTCCTCCTTCAGATACATTTGATAGTAATAAACCTTCCTTGATTAAAGATGGTTTAAACCAGTAAAAATGTTTTTTCATAACAATTTATCTTTTATAGTCTCAACAGTAGCTATTCCATCAGAACCAGTTGAAAGTGATTATTGCCAAAAAATGTTGAAAAAAATCGAATGCAGTGAATGTTAGTATGTACAAGATAACTTTCGGGTTTCTGAGAGCGTACGAACAATAAGGGGAGGAGTTCAGTCAATATGCTAAAAATTAATTATGGAACTACACAAGACACACGATCTTATGTGCTAAATACTGTTGCTAGTAAGAAACAAACACAGGAGTATCGTGTAATTGATATTGGCGGAGTAGCAGGGGAAGGCTGGACTACACCTATCGCAGATATGGTCATCGATATCTTAGCTGCTAACACCAATCACTCGTTAAGCCTAGATATCTGTAACTACGAATCTTGGCGCAGCTTAGAAGAAATCGTACAAGCTAACGGTCGTTATGACTATGCTATTTGTACACATACTCTTGAGGATTTGTACGATCCATTTATAGCCTTACAAAAACTGCCGAAAATTGCTAAACAAGGTATCATAACGATGCCTAGCATTAGATCAGAGTTAAGCAACGTCGAAAGCCAATATTGGGTAGGCTATATCCACCATCGTTGGCTATTTGACAAACTCGGCGATCAGATGCTAATTGTCCCCAAACTTAATGCGTTAGAGCTTTTGTGCGACAAAGGGCGGTTTCCCGCGTCCCAGGAAGAGATATGTTACGAATGGTCAGAAGATATTCCCTACAAAATGTTTATGGATAATTATCTGGGACCAAATGTAGATGTCGTAATTGAAAATTATGATCGATTGCTCAATAATATCGAATAAACTATGAGAACAGCGCATGTATCAAAATGACGAAAAAGGGCACCGAAAATCGGTGCCCTTTTTCCTGAAGCCGGGCCGCTTTGGGAAATCCTGAAGGGTGTATCAAAATAGGTGAAAAACGATTCTTGCAAAACCCGTTGAAAAAACGAGATGCAGAGAATGTTAGTCAGTGTAAGGAGCTCTTACGGTGTAAGATTCCATAGGAAAGGAGGAATACCCTAATGACAACTTCCGCAAGAAATAATTTTATGGCTACAGTTGGCAGTGTAACCCAAGATGCTACTGTGACTAAACTCAATCTTATTACAACTACTACTCCGTCAAGCTGGACATCTCTGATTACACATACGTCTGCTAACAAATTTACTGTCGGACAAACTGTACTGGGCATGGCCAATCCTGTTGATGTGTGGATCTCTAAATAAGTAAAAGGTTTCCTATAAAACCGGCATCGCATTTCTGCGAATGCCGGTTTTATAATCAAGATGGAAAGTAACTTTTTTTGGATAGAATTCCTATAACCTTAAAAGGGCACAGGCTACTTCTGCCGGACTTGGTACAAGCCAAGCAAGTCTTATCATACTGTATCAGAGTATCTCCACCGACGCAAAGCGAAATTTCACTCTGTACCCCGCACACAAAGGGGCGCGGGTAGGTAGTAGTGGGAGTCTGGGAATGATTAATTACCGGTACTTCAAAAAAATAATAAATTGTACAGTAATCCGGTTTAAAAAAAGGAATTTACTGAATATCAATTAGTGTAAGCAGCTCCTTACATTGATAAAAATTAAATCAGAAGGGAGGGCCTATCATGACGAGAATTGCTAGTATACCAGATGGAAATCTGCTCAAAGGAGTAATTACTAGTATTACCACTGACTCTGTTACCGGTGAAGTTAGCTACTCTCCATCCACTTTTTTTCCCGTAGGTACTACAGTGCAAGCGATTATTCCGTACACAACTGCTTTTGCTGTCGGCAACACCGTTACTTGCATGGTTAAAGCAACCGCAATGTCGATAATGAGTCTTTAATCAACGTCCCTGTTTACAGTTAACGCAATAAGGTTAGTGATGAAAACCGGCAGTTCCGCAGTTATGCGGCTGCCGGCTTTTATTATGTGTAAGTATATGCTGAAAATGGGTTGAAAAAAGCATGATTCATGAATGTATTTTGTAAACTTGCTATTTATATAAACTGCAGAAAGCAGGTGGAACAGCATGAAGGAATACCAAGCCGCAATGTGCCGGCAAGCGCAAAATTCTGCGCAGGGGCGAGAACTGTACCAAGCAGCGATAACCTATATTAATTGTGACCAGGACGTTGAAGCGATCTGCTGTCTCCGGGAAGCAATAGCCATCTGGCCGGAGGATGTGAACGCGTATTGTCTGCTGGGAAATGTTCGTAACAGACAGGGACGGTCAGCAGACGCTATTCAATGCTACCAACAAGGCTTGGCGATTTGCCCTGACAGTGCTGCAACCTGGTATAATCTGGGAACCGCTCTGCTCGCAGTGCCAAGGCTGTCTGAAGCCGTTGAAGCATTGCAGCAGGCCATTGCGCTCCAGCCGGATTTTGCCGGCGCCTATAGTAATCTGGGCTATGCCTTGGAAGAGCAGGGCCTGTCCGGAGATGCCCTGCTCTGCTACCAACAGGGATTAGCAATATGCCCTGGCAGCGCCGAATTATGGTACAACCTGGGAGCCGCCTTGCTCGCAGTGCCAAGACTGTCTGAGGCCGTCGAAGCGTTGCGGCAGGCCATCTTGCTCCAACCGGATTTTCTCTATGCCTATATTTGCCTGGGAAATGCCCTGAAAGAACAGGGTCTGCCGGAGGAAGCCATTCACTGCTACCAGCAGGGGTTGGTGCTTTATCCCGGTAATGCGGAATTGTGGTATAACCTGGGAACTGACCTGCTTGCAGTGCCAAGACTGTCTGAAGCCGTCCAGGCGCTGCAGCAGGCCGTCGCGCTCCAACCGGATTTTGCCGCTGCCTATACGAATTTGGGAAATGCCCTTAAAGAACAAGGCCTGTCAGGGGACGCCGTTCACTGCTACCAGCAAGGGTTAGCCGTTTATGCTAATGATGACCAATTATGGTATAACCTGGGAACTCTTTTTGTCGAACTGCAAAGATTGCCTGAGGCCGTCAAAGCGCTGCAACAGGCTGTCGCGCTTCAACCGGATTTTGCCGCTGCCTATGCTAATATGGGAAACGCACTACAATCTCAGGGCGAGGCTGAAGATGCCATCGTCGCTTATGACCGCGCTATCGCGCTGCAGCCTGCTAAGCCGGAATTATATTGTGACCGCTCACTGGCTATTCTGCTCAGTGGCGACCTGGCCCGCGGCTTTGCTGAATTCAGGTGGCGTACGAAGGTTGAGCGGTATCGCCATGCTTATGAATGGTGGGATGACCAGCCGCAATGGCGTGGCGAAAATTTTACCGGCAAACGCCTGCTGGTTTATGATGAACAAGGCTTTGGCGATGTCCTGCAATTTTGCCGTTACCTGCTGCTGGTTAAAGCCCGGGGCGGCAGCGTGCAATTCTCGACCAAGCAGCCGCTGCTGCGCCTATTTGCCAATTTCCCCGGAATTGATGAACTGGTAGAACATACTGCCACAGCAATTGCCCGGACCCAATTTGACCTGGTTGTGCCCCTGCTGAGTCTGCCCCATATTTTCGGCACAACACTACACACTATTCCGGCGAGGGTTCCTTATCTGACAGCCGACCAGCGTTTGGTGGCAACTTGGCAAAACAAAGTAAATGGTCGGGAAGCAAACCTGCGGGTAGGCTTAGTATGGGCCGGCAGCCAGGAGAACATCCCCGGGCGTATCCGCACTTGCGGTCTCAAAGCGATGTTGCCCCTGGCAGACATACCTGGCGTGACTTACTACAGTTTGCAAACAGGCGAGGCGGCCAACGAGGCCAATACACCGCCGCCCGGGATGCGACTTATTGACCTGACAGATGATATTTACGATTTTGCCGATACCGCCGCTCTGATTATGAATCTCGACCTTGTACTATCAGTCGATACCGCTGTCGCCCATTTGGCGGGCGCACTGGGCAAGCCTGCCTGGACGCTGCTGCCGGCGGCCGTCGACTGGCGGTGGTTATTGGCCAGGAACGACACTCCCTGGTATCCGACCATGCGCCTGTTCCGCCAGTCTACGCCAGGCGATTGGAGCGGTGTAATGACGGCGGTCGCTCAGGAGTTAAGAACACTGGCGACAGCGAAAGCTGGTGTAACAGCATGAGCGAAAACCAAGCCGGAATACAGCAACAACTGCCTGTACAAGCCGTCCTGGACCCGGCCGATGCTCTGACGTATTACAAATTAGGCTGTACCTTGCAGGAACAAGGCCGGTTAACAGACGCTCTCGGTAGCTTCTGTCGCGCATTAACTCTTAACCCTAATTATATCCAAGCGTTGTGCAACCTGGGTGTTGTTCTGCACAAGCTGGGGCGGTCGGGTGAAGCGATACAATGTTTTCAGAAGGCACTGGCGTTGGAGTCGGATTCTGCGAACTCTGCGAAAGCCATTTTATGGTATAACCTGGGGAGCATCCTGCTTGAAGTCCCAAGACTTTCTGAGGCTGTCGCAGCGCTGCGGCAGGCCATCGCGCTTCAGCCGGATTTGGCCGAGGCCTATACGCATTTGGGGAATGGCCTGCTCATGCTGCAAAGACCGTCTGAGGCCGTGGCGGCTCAGCAACAGGCCATCGCGCTCCAACCGGATTTGTCCGGCGCCTATAGTAATCTGGGAAATGCGCTGCAGGCCCAGGGAAAGGTTGCAGACGCCATCGCTGCCTATAACCGCGCCATTACGCTGAATTCAACCGATCCGGATGTATATAATAACCGTGCGCAGGCTCTTCTGCTCAGCGGCAATCTGGCCCGCGGCTTTGCAGAATATGAATGGCGGACAAAACTTAACTGGCTGCGTCATTTTTATGAATGGTTTGAGGACAAGCCGCGTTGGCAGGGGGAAAATTTTGCCGGCAAACGCCTGCTGGTCTATGATGAGCAAGGCTGCGGGGACGCCATTCAGTTTTGCCGCTACCTGCCGTTGGTCAAAGCCCGGGGAGGTATTGTGCAATTTTCCACCAAACAGCCATTATTGCGCTTATTTGCTAATTTCCCCGGCATTGATGAATTGGTAGAACATACGGAAGCAGGCATTGCCCGGACACAATCCGACCTGACTGTGCCTTTAATGAGCCTGCCTCACATTTTTGGCACAACACTGCCTACTATTCCGGCGGATATTCCTTATCTGACTGCCGACCGGCGCAGCATTGAACTATGGCGCAGCAAAATGAATTGTGCCGGTACAGACTTGCGGGTAGGCTTAGTCTGGGCCGGTAATCCGGCAAACGTCTCCGGGCAAATCCGCACCTGCGGCCTGCAAGCAATGTCGCCGCTGGCCTGTATACCTGGCGTGACTTTCTACAGCCTGCAGAAAGGCGAGGCGTCCCAAGAGGTACATACGCCGCCGTCCGGCATGTGCCTTATTGATCTGACGGACGATATTGGCGATTTTGCCGATACCGCTGCCTTGATTATGAACCTCGACCTTGTTATATCGGTCGATACAGCCGTAGCCCATTTGGCAGGCGCACTAGGTAAGCCTGTCTGGACGCTGCTGCCGGCGGCCAACGAATGGCGGTGGTTATTAGCCAGAAACGATTCTCCCTGGTACCCGACTATGCGCCTGTTTCGCCAGAGCGCTCCGGGCGATTGGAGCGGCGTAATGACGGCGGTAGCTCAGGAGTTAAGAAAGTGGAAAGAGATGTGAGATTATGTATTTGACTGTTGAACAGCGCAGGATTGACACCTGGCATAACAAGATTAATTGTCCCGGCTCACACCTACGGGTAGGATTAGCCTGGGGTGGGAATCCGGAAAACGTTCCCGGACAAAGCCACACCTGCGGCCTCAATGCGATGGTTCCGCTGGCACGCATACCGGGCGTAACTTTTTATAGTTTGAAAAAAGACGCGACAGTCAGTGCGGCCAACACGCCACCGCCTGGGATGCGGCTCGTTGATCTGACAGCGGAGATTGCTGACTTTGCCGATACTGCCGCGCTGATTATGAACCTCGACCTTGTTATTGCAGTCGATACTGCTGTAGCCCATTTGGCAGGTGTGCTGGGCAAGCCGGTCTGGACGCTGCTGACGGCAGCCGGTGAATGGCGGTGGTTATTAGCCAGAAACGACACCCCATGGTATCCGACTATGCGCCTGTTTCGCCAGACCACTCCGGGCGATTGGAGCGGCGTAGTGGCAGCAGTCGAGCAGGAGCTAAGAGCATTGTTGTCAGCAACAGCTAAATAAATAAGGGAAACACCATATCATATGCCCGGAAAGCAGGTGAACATTATGAGTGAAAGCCCATCATCAGAAGCGCAGCAACAGCTGTTGCTGGGAAATGTCTGTAAAGAGCAGGGGCTGTTAGAGGATGCCATTCAATGCTATCAGGCAGGAGTAACGCTCTGTCCCGGTAGTGCCGAACTTTGGTTTGCCCTGGGAACCACCCTGCTCGAAGTTGCCAGACTGCCTGAGGCCGTTGCCGCCTTGCAACAAGCAAGTGCGCTCCAACCGGATTCTGCCGGTGTATATATGAATCTGGGCAACGCCTTTAATGAACAGGGCCGCTGTGAGGACGCCATTCAATGCTTCCAAAAAGGGTTAGCTATCTGTCCTGGTAATGCCGCTTTATGGTTTAACCTGGGAGTTGCCTTTAGCTCATTGCCCCGACTGTCTGAGGCTGTGGCAGCATTCCAGCAGGCCATCACGCTCCAACCGGATTTTCCTAATGCCTATCTTTGTCTGGGAAGTGTCCTTAAAGAACAGGGGCTATATGAGGCTGCCGTTCAATGTTATCAAAAAGGGTTAGTTATTTGCCCTGGCGATGCTCAATTATGGTTTAACCTGGGGACTACCCTGCTCGAACTGCGAAGTCTGTCTGAGGCTGCCGCAGCGCTGCAACAGGCCATCACACTGCAACCGGATTTGGCCGCAGCTTATAACAATTTGGGAAATGTCCTGCTCAAATTGCAACGACTGTCTGAGGCCGTTGCAATGCTGCAACAGGCCATCGCGCTCAAGCCGGATTATTCTGATGCCTATATTAATATGGGAAATGTGCTGCAGGCTCAGGGAAAAATTGAATACGCTATTGACGCATATAACCGCGCTATAGCGCTGAATCCCTCAAATCTGGAAGTATACTATAATCGTGCCACGGCTATCCTGCTCAACGGCAACTTGTCCCACGGCTTTGCGGAATATGAGTGGCGCATGAAAATCCCCCGGTTCCATCATTTTTATGAATGGTTTGACGCCAAACCGCGCTGGAGTGGTGAAAATTTTGCCGGCAAACGCCTGCTGGTTTATGATGAGCAAGGCTTCGGAGACAGCTTGCAATTTTGCCGTTACCTGCCACTGGTCAAAGCCCGGGGCGGCAGTGTGCAATTCTCAACTAAGCCTCCGCTGCTGCGCCTGTTTGCCAATTTCCCCGGTATTGATGAATTGATCGAACATACCGCGGCAACAATTGCTCAGGCACAATTTGACCTAACAGTGCCCCTGGTAAGCCTGCCTTACATTTTTGGCACAACACTACATACTATTCCGGCTGGCGTTCCTTATCTAAATGTTGAACAGCACAGCAAAGATGTATGGCGCAAGAGAATGACTAGTCAGGGATCACAACGCCGGGTGGGATTAGTCTGGGCCGGTAATCCGGCAAACATCTCCGGACAAATCCGTACCTGCGGCTTGCAAACGATGACACCCCTGGCCTACATACCTGGCGTGACTTTCTACAGCTTGCAAAAAGGCGAGGCGGCCCAACAGGCTAATACGCCGCCCGGTATGAAGCTCATTGATCTGACAGACGATATTGCCGATTTTGCCGATACTGCCGCCCTGATTATGAACCTTGATCTTGTTATATCAGTTGATACAGCTGTAGCCCATTTGGCAGGCGCGCTGGGCAAACCCGTCTGGATGCTGCTGCCAGCGGCCAACGAATGGCGGTGGTTATTAGCTAGAAATGACACCCCATGGTATCCGACCATGCGACTGTTTCGTCAGGCCGCTTCGGGCGACTGGAACAGCGTAATGGCGGCAGTCGCCCGGGAGTTAAGCATGTGGCAGGCAGGTGGAACAGTATGAACGAAAATCAATCTGAAGCGCTGCGACAAGTGTTGCCAGGAAAAGCTCTTACAGAGCAGGGACTGCCGAAGGACGCTGTTCAACACTGTCAGGAAGCATTAGTGCTTTATCCTGACAATGCCGATTTATGGTACCAATTGGGAACTACCCTGCTTGCATCGCAAAAACTGTCTGAGGCCGCCCAAGCATTGCGACAGGCAATTGCGCTCCAACCGAATTTTGCCAAGGCCTATAATAATCTGGGCGGCGCCCTTAAAAAACAGGGCCTGTACGAGGAGGCCATTCGATGGTACGAAAAAGGGTTGGCGCTTTGCCCTGATAGTGCTCAATTGTGGTATAACCTGGGAACTACCCTGCTCACCGTGCCAAGACTGTCTGAGGCCGCCCAGGCACTGCAACAGGCCATCACCCTCAAGCCGGATTTGGCTGAGGCATATACTAATCTGGTAATTGCCCTGATTAAAATGCCAAGACTACCTGAGGCCGTCAAAGTACTGCAACAGGCCATCGCGCTCAAACCAAATTGTGCCGAGACCCATAATAATTTGGGCTTTGCACTTCAGTCCCAGGGAAAGGCTGCAGAGGCCATCGCTGCTTTTGACCGCGCTATTATGCTGAAGCCCACAGATCCGGAGATATATAATAACCGCGCCCAGGCAATCTTGCTCAGCGGCAACCTGGCCCGCGGCTTTGCTGAATATAAATGGCGCACTAAAGTCAACCGGTACCGCCGTTTTTATGAAGGGTTTGATAGCCTACCGCGCTGGGGTGGTGAAAATTTTGCCGGCAAACGCCTGCTGGTTTATGATGAGCAGGGCTTCGGGGACGTCCTGCAATTTTGCCGCTATCTGCCGCTGGTCAAAGCCCGGGGCGGCAGCGTGCAATTCTCGACAAAACAGCCGCTGCTGCGCCTGTTTGCTAACTTCCCCGGAATTGATGAACTAATCGAACATACTACGGAAGCAATTGCCCAGACACAATTTGAACTATCGGTGCCCCTGCTAAGTCTGCCCCATATTTTCGGCACAACCTTACAGACCATTCCAGCGAGCATTCCTTATCTGACTGCCGATCAGCACTCTATTGCTGCCTGGCGCAGCAATATGAATTGCTCTGGCACAAACCTCCGGGTAGGATTAGCCTGGGCCGGTAATCCGGAAAATATTCCCGGACAAATCCGCACCTGCGGCCTCAAGGCGATGTCTCCCCTGGCCGGCATACCTGGAACGACTTTCTACAGCTTGCAAACAGGCGCGGCGGCCAACGAGGCCAATACAGCGCCACCTGATATGCGGCTCATTGACCTGACAGGCAATATTGCCGATTTTGCTGATACTGCCGCATTGATTATGAACCTCGACCTGGTTGTGTCTGTCGATACAGCCGTAGCCCATTTAGCGGGTGCGCTGGGCAAGCCTGTCTGGACGCTGCTGCCGGCGGCTGGTGAATGGCGGTGGTTATTGGCCAGAAGTGATACTCCCTGGTATCCGACCATGCGCCTGTTCCGTCAGGGTACTCCGGGCGACTGGAACAGCGTAATGACAGCGGTAGCTCGGGAGTTAAGAATGCTAGCAGCGAAAGCGGGTATGACATAATGAATGAAAACCAATCCAAAGCGCAGCAACAGCTGTCGCTGGGAAATGTCCGTAAAGAGCAGGGGATGCTGGAGGATGCCATTCAATGCTACCAGGAAGGGTTAACTCTTTGCCCTGGTAATGCCGAAATATGGTTTACCTTAGCGAGCACTTTTCTCGATTTGCGAAGACTGTCTGAAGCTGTAGAAGCCTTTCAACAGGTAATCGCACTCAGACCTGATTTAGCCGGTGCCTATAATAATTTGGGAGGTGTTCTGCTCGAATTGGAAAGACCGTCCGAAGCAGTTGAAGCGTTGCAACAGGCAATCGCGCTCCAACCGGGTTTTGTTGAGGCTTATTCTAATTTAGGAAATGCCTATCTTAAATTGGAAAAACCGTCTGAGGCCGTCAAAGTGCTGCAACAGGCAATCACATTTAAACCGGATTATGCGGCTGCTTATAATAATCTGGGAAATGCGCTGCAGTTCAAGGGAAAGGCGGAAGAAGCCATTGCTGCTTATAATCGCGCGATAGCGCTGAATCCCTCAAATGCGGAAGCATATAATAACCGCTCTAAGGCTATTTTGCTCAACGGCAACCTGGCCTGCGGCTTTGCCGAATATGAGTGGCGTACTAAGGTCAAGCGGCGCCGCCATTTTTATGAATGGTGTAATGACAAACCTCGCTGGGGTGGTGAAAATTTCTCTGGCAAGCGCCTGCTGGTTTATGATGAGCAGGGCTTCGGCGACACCCTGCAATTTTGCCGCTACCTGCCGCTGGTCAAAGCCAGGGGCGGTATTGTGCAATTCTCGACCAAACAGCCGCTGCTGCGCCTGTTTACTAACTTCCCCGGAATTGATGAACTAATCGAACAAACTGCGACAGCAATTACCCAGGCGCAATTTGACCTTGCGGTGCCCCTGCTGAGTTTGCCCCATATTTTCGGCACAACCTTACAGACTATTCCAGCGAGCGTTCCTTATCTGACTGCCGATCAGCACTCTATCGCTGCCTGGCGCAGCAAAATGAATTGCTCCGGCACAAACCTCCGGGTAGGATTAGCCTGGGCCGGTGATCCGGAAAACATCCCCGGGCAAATTCGCACCTGCGGCCTCAAGGCGATGTCTCCCCTGGCCGGAATACCAGGCACGACTTTCTACAGCCTGCAAAAAGGCGCGGCGGCCAAGGAGGCCAATACAGCGCCACCAGGTATGCAGCTCATTGACCTGACAGAGGATATTGCCGACTTTGCCGATACTGCCGCTTTGATTATGAATCTTGACCTGGTGGTGTCTGTTGATACAGCTGTAGCCCATTTGGCAGGCGCACTGGGCAAGCCTGTCTGGACGCTGCTGCCGTCAGCCGGTGAGTGGCGGTGGTTATTGGGCAGAAGCGATACTCCCTGGTATCCGTCCATGCGCCTGTTCCGCCAGAGCACTCCTGGCGACTGGAACGGCGTAATGACAGCGGTAGCTCAGGAATTAAGGCTGTTAGTATAGCAGCGTAAACTATTATCAGTAAGGTTAGTGGTATAAAACAGATGAATGCAAGCAAACACGAAGCCGCCTTCAGCCCATGATTGAAATCAGTGGGCTAAAGGCGGCTTTGCTGCTATAATAGGAATTTTTTTAAAACTTACCAAAACGTGGCAGGAATTTGATTATTGATGTAGAATGCTGTAAAAAATACATAACAAAACAAATACAAACAATAGTAACCATTGATTTATTTTTACTTAGTATATTTTAATTTGGTTTAGTTTATTTTTCTTGTCCAGATAGAAAGTGAAATTTTCCCTTGATAGAATGACTAAGGCATCTGCCGGCACCCTAAGGGACTTGGCATAAGCCAAGTCCTCTATAGGCGACGCTTATTCAGGTGGAGTTGACTCTCCACCTGAACCTTTGATGTTTCAGCTTTGCTGAAACGAGTTCACTAAGTATCACGTGACGCACTCCCCCTATCTAAGCGGTGAGGGATTCTTGTTCGTAGCGACGGCTAATGCTGATATAAATTTCCAAGCTACTTTTGTTGGTCTAATGGATCATATATGAATTAGGTTATACCTACTATTCTGCAGCTTTCATTTTGGATAGTGAGTACAGCATTGCATATTCAACTGACGGTGGGGTGAAAGCATGAAGGCGAGAGCAGCGTGCATGTGACAAATCTTAAAGTCCGACCTAAGCTAGTGAACTTGTTCAGCAAAGCTGAACATCGAATTTTCAATGAGCTGAGTAAACTCTGTCAGCTGAAATCAAAGAAAGGAGGTTAGACATGTATTACGTTACCGAGTACCCCTATTTTAAAACAACTGGAATTTCCCTGTTTCTGCATGGTGCCTTGCTTGTCGCACTGCTTGTGTTAAAACCATTTGCTGCCACGCAGCCGCCGGTCATAACCGCAGTCGAGATTGTATCAGTCACCGAACCAGCTGCGCCAGAGTCAGGGGCTGCTGTCAGCGAAGCGTCTCCCCCGCCGGCACCACCGGCAATGGCGCAGCCCACTCCCCAGACTCCCCCTGCCCAACCCCTGCCCCCTATGGTGCCGGATGAATTGAGTACAACCCCAACTGTACAACCTGTTTTTGCCGGAGTAACGGCTGCTGCAAGTGAACCAAGCGCCTTTGCCTTTGCGGCTACTGGAATACCAGGAGGAAGTGGCACGGTGGCGACAGCAACCGGCAGCGGCAGCGGGACCCAAGTGGGGACACAGGGGAATGGTAGTGGAGGGCGAACACGCGGCTCTTCTGTTTACGCTCCGAAACCCCGTTACCCGCAGGCCGCCAGGCGGGATGGCTGGGAAGGTAATGTATTGCTGCGTATCCGCGTTGAAACAGATGGATCAGTTACCGTGCTTTCGGTACTTGAGGGCGGTCGCTCTGATATCGAGGAATCTGCCGTGGAAACAGTAAGTCAATGGCGGTATTCACCTGATCGTGACGAGAACGGTGAACCGGTAGCTGCTTCCAAAAGCATACGCATCAAATTTAATCTTCATGATGAGGAATAAGCAAACCATAACAATCCAATTTTACGAAAGGATGATAGTAATGTCCGAACTTCTCAAAGGAGGCTGGATGATGCTGCCCTTGGCGCTGTGTTCCATCATTGCAGTCGCCATCATCATCGAACGCTTTTTCTTCTTTAAACGCATGGGCAAGGCAGCTATAGCCGAAGAGGTGCTCGAGCTGGTTAATTACGGGCGCATTAACGATGCCCTGGCCCTAACAAAAAAATCATCATTGCCGCTGGCAAAGGTGATGGCAGCCGGTATAACCCACCAGCTTGATGCCGCCAAAGCTATGGAATCGGCTGGAATTACCGAGTGCTCGGTTATGAAACGGGGTTTATCCGTACTTGATACCATTGTTACACTCTCTCCCTTGCTCGGTCTCCTGGGCACCATAATCGGCATGATCAACTCGTTCCAGATTATGGCCCTGGTCGGTACAGGACAACCCCATGCTGTCACCGGCGGAGTTGCTGAAGCGCTCATCGCCACCGCAACCGGTATAACTGTGGCAGTAATCGCTCTCATACCATATAACTACTTTGTAGCCCGGATTGAGCGGGAAACCGAGGTAATTGAACATTATGCAACCCGGCTTGAAATGGCGCTGACCACGCAATCGCAGGAGTGATGATAATGAAAATAGCACGAAAACCAATGAAGAAGGCCCGCATCGAGATTATTCCGATGATCGACACGATGTTTTTCCTGTTAGTGTTCTTTATGCTGGCTACTCTCACAATGACAACCCAGTCCGGCCTGCCGGTAAATCTCCCCCAGGCCAACGGCGTGCAAGATGAAACAAAGCAGATAGTGACGCTGACACTAACCCAGGATGGAAATATCTTTTATGATAAGCAACAAATCAACTCGCCGGCCGAAGCCGTGTCGCGGCTTACTCAACAAAACAAACGTGAGCTGCTGCCGACGGTAATAATTAATGCCGACCGCAGTGTCGAACATGGTCGCGTGGTTGAACTACTGGACGCTGTCCGTCAAAGCGGCGTAATAAAGGTTGCCATAGCGGTAAAACCATCAGGTGATAGTACGGTAACCCACATGTGATTTACAGGCCAGTGATAACGAAGAGCATAAAGCGGGCTATGGATAACTTATCTCTAAGTTATCCATAGCCCGCTTATTTTAATTACTATTCTTGTTCAGTCAAAATTAACGGCCCGTTAGCTGTGATGGCAATCGTGTGTTCATATTGAGCAGAGAGTGTGCCATCAACAGTTCTTGCTGTCCAGCCGTTTCGATCTATTTGGCACTGCCACTTGCCGGTGTTAACCATTGGCTCTATCGTTATGACCATGCCTTCCTGCAAGCGGCTTCCTTTGCCCGGTTTACCGTAGTGGAGAATAACCGGGTCTTCATGAATGGTTCGTCCGATGCCATGGCCGCCAAAATCTCTGACAATTGACAGGCCTGCCGTTTCCACACAGGTTTGTATAGCATGGCCAATATCCCCTAGCCGGCTTCCGGCCTGTGCTTGTTCAATGCCTTTATACATAGACTCTTTAGTGATTTGCAACAGGCGTTTGGCCTCAGCAGAAATATTGCCAACTGAATAAGTCCAAGCTGAGTCGGCAAGGGCGCCATTTAAGTTAACAACAAAGTCAACTGTTACAATATCGCCGTCTTGCAGTGGTTTGCTATTAGGAAATCCATGACAAATTTCATCGTTAACAGAGGCACAGGTAGCATATTTATAACCCCGATAACCTTTTTGCTCCGGCGAGGCGTTCCGGTTTGCTAAATAATCTTCAACAAATTTATCAATTTCTAATGTGGTAATACCCGGCTTGATAATTTTTCTGATTTCCTGGTGACAACAAGCCAGCATTTTACCTGCTTCATGCATCATTTTTATTTCCCGCTCGCTTTTTAATTCAATCATGCCAGGTTCCTCCTCAATCAGTTTACTTTTTAGAGATAATGAATAAATCATATATATATATATATATTACAAGAAGTAAAAAAAGTTAATGGCTAACAGGTTAAGAATGTAGGGTTACTTTGCGGCTAAATTGCAGGTAAGCAACGGTTCGGATTTACCAGGTTGAAAAACACATGGATATAGTAATGTTACTACTAGGCATTCTTATTTATCGCTCATTGTTTCAGACTTTTATTGTGGAGGAGAAAGGTATGAAAATCGTATCGCAGCAGTTAAAGAATGGATAAATAGTTAGCTTCTCAGAAATACCCATTATAAACGGTTTAGGACGAAATATAAAAGCCTGGTGAAAATTCCAAGTGAATTTTCACCAGGCTTTTTAATACATAAGTATAAGTATTTTGAACCGCAGAGACTCAGAGTACGCAGAGGGAATGTTTCGATATACATCTCCCCCTCTGCGCTCTCTGTGGACTCTGCGGTTAGAGCTGTATCCTCAAGGGCGCGATAGCACTTTTTTAATGATAAAAAGGGTTGAAAAAACACCTGAGTTATGAATGTTTCTATTAGACGTCCTATTTACCGTTTAATCACTGAAACAAACGGTATGATGGGAAATTCGATGAGAAGAGAGGGAGCGTATTATGGAAACGGTTACTATCGGCATGCCTGTATATAATGGGGCGAAGTATATACATTCAACCTTGCAATCGTTGCTTAATCAGACTTTTTCCGATTTTAGTATTCTTATCTGCGATGATGGTTCGACAGATGGAACGTTAGATATTTGTCAGGCTTTTGCGGCCAGGGATAAGCGCATTATAATTATCAAAAATGAGACTCGGCTGGGCGGGGCCAGGAATTTCAATAAAACGTTTGACTTATCTGAGGGAGAGTTTTTTATGTGGGCAAGCCAGGATGACATTTTTCACCCGGACTATATTGCCAAGTGCTTAAAAAAACTCCAAGAATCGCCTGATTGTATCCTGGCGCTCAGTGAAATTGATTTTATTGATGAATATGGCAATAGTCGCGGCGCTGTGGATTACAGCAATATTGGCACCGCAGGGATGCCTGTGGAAATGCGCATCCGGGAAGTTTTCCGCAGAGTAGGCTGGTGGGCTATTTACGGCATTATCCGGCCTGAAATGCTGCGCCAAACTAAAATGTACCGGAGCGAGTTTGCGGGCGATGTTGTTTTAATTGTCGACATGTTGTTGCAGGGGAATATGGCCAAAGTAGAAGAACCTTTATTTTTCTATCGCTTGCCACTGAATCCGGGAACGGTGGCACAAAATTTGCAAAGTATTGACCATACGAAAAAGTTGCCTGATAAACCATATACCGCTTTTTTGCAGTCGGTAATCAGATGCATTGCCGAATCAGACCACAGTATAGAAGACAAGTTAAAAACGATTAATGTCTTAATTTGGACGATAGCGAACGAGAACGGGTTTATTAATGAAAAGTTAATTTATGAAAATATGTCCGACTATGTTTCTTTAGCACTGGGAAAGAATCTGTGTCTCATGAATTCCAAAAATGGAGGTGAATAAAAGGTGGCAAAAAAATATGATTTAGCTGTTGCTTACCGGATATATCCGGGAGTATCAAAAGTTCCCCCGGTATTTAGTGATGATAAGTATATGTTATCTGAGCTATGTTTAAAGTCATTTAAAGAATCCTTGGGGTCATTGAGAGTAAAGATGTGGGTGCTGTTAGATAATTGTCCAGCCAAATATACAGAGTTATTTAGAAAATATTTCGATGATGATTGCCTGGAATTGATTGAATTACCGGGAGAAGGCAATGCCGCTACTTTTAATCTGCAGCTGCACATACTGCTGGGACAAAAATATAGTGAATATGTTTATTTTGCGGAAGATGACTATCTATATTTACCTAATCAGCTGGAAAACATGGTTGAATTTATAAGAGCTGACAGAGACGTGGATTTTGTTACACCTTATGATCATTTGGATTATTATACGCTAAGCTTGCATGACCATCAAAGGACGGTTAAAGCTTTTGGCAGCAGACATTGGATGACAGCTGCTTCTACTTGTTTAACTTTTCTTACTACGAAAGCTACCTTGCTTGACTCCTGTGCTATTTTTAATACCTATGTCCAGGGCAATTCTGATGCCGCTCTGTGGCTGAGTCTGACAAAATGCAAAATGTTTGATCTCGCAACCTGCTTAAAATATTTTTCCAAGGACTGGATTGCTTACCATTACCGACTAGCCTGGCATTGGTGCTGGTGGCAGTTACTATTTGGGCGCACTTATAAATTATGGGTACCGATACCTACCAGTGCGATTCATATGGAAAACCAGTTCTTATCACCTACTATTAATTGGAACGAGTATCTTAAGCGGGAAGCAGCAAAACTGGCCAATGAATTAGGTCAGCAAACAACCTCAACTAAGTTATAAATCCGGATACGGCAAAGAAGGGTGGGGAGAAATAATGAACATTTGTGTTATTGGGACAGGCTATGTTGGCTTGGTAACAGGAACATGCTTTGCTGAAATGGGCAATAAGGTTTGGTGTGTGGATGTTGATACAGAAAAAATCGCCAGACTTAAGTCCGGTATATTACCGATTTATGAGCCGGGACTAAAAGAGCTGGTTATGAAAAATGTTGCTGAAAAACGGCTTGCTTTTTCCACTCAATTGGAAGAAGGACTAAAAGATGCTGTGGTTTGTTTTATTGCCGTTGGTACACCGCCAGGGGAAGATGGCTCAGCTGATGTTTCCTATGTTTTAGATGCTGCCAGCAACATTGGTGCGACGATGAATAAATATCTGATAGTCGTAAATAAGTCTACGGTGCCTGTCGGCACTGCCGATAAGGTGAAAAATATTATCAAACAGCAATTGACAGTCCGAGCTCAGGCTGACTTAGAGTTTGATGTTGTATCAAATCCGGAATTTCTTAAAGAGGGGGCGGCAGTGGCAGACTTTATGCGTCCTGACCGGGTTGTTATTGGTACAGATAATGTGCGAACCGCAGAACTGATGAAGCAGCTATATGAGCCCTTCAGCCGCAATCAGCAGCCAATTTTGATTATGGACATTAAATCAGCCGAGATAACTAAATATGCGGCAAACGCTATGTTGGCAACCCGCATCAGTTTTATGAATGAGATTGCCCGGTTATGCGATAAAGTCGGCGGCGATATTGCCAATGTACGTTTGGGAATTGGATCAGACAGCCGTATTGGTATGCAGTTTTTATATGCCGGTTCAGGGTATGGCGGGTCATGCTTTCCCAAAGACGTAAAAGAGCTTGTAAGTACAGGTTGTAAGAACGGAATAGCAATGGATGTTGTAAGTGCGGTTGAAGCTGTGAATGAGCGTCAGAAATATTACCTGGTGGATATGGTGAAAAAACGGTTTGGTGAGGCTTTAAACGGCAGAAGGTTTGCCATTTGGGGTCTGGCCTTCAAACCCCAGACAGATGATATGCGCGAAGCTCCGTCGATCACGATAATCAAATCCTTAATTGACATGGGAGCAACTATTCAGGCCTATGATCCCGAAGCCATTGAACAGGCGAAAACAGTTCTTGGTGATTATGCAGCAAGTATTACCTATAGTAAAGATATGCTGGAAGCGATATATAATGCAGATGCATTGCTGGTGGTTACCGAGTGGCGGCAGTTCCGGCAGCCTGACTTTGTGGAGATAAAAAGCAAAATGAACCAGCCGGTTATCTTTGACGGCCGGAATCAGTATCGAGCTGAACAGATGGCGAGGCTTGGGTTCGAGTATTACTGCATCGGGAGAAGCTGCTATGTGCAATAAGCGAATTCTGGTTACCGGCGGCGCCGGCTTTATCGGCGCTCATTTATGTGCAAAATTATTGCAGCAGGGCCATGAAGTCATTTGTTTGGATAATTATTTTACCGGCGCGAAAGCAAATGTGAGCAGCCTGTTGAACAATTCCCGCTTTGAGCTGGTACGACAGGATGTAACGTTGCCGCTGCATTTCGAAGTCGATGAGATATATAATCTGGCCTGTCCGGCAAGTCCGGTACACTACCAGTATAACCCGGCCAAAACTACCCAAACCAGTGTCTTAGGGGCAATCCATGTTCTTGAACTGGCGCGTTTTCTGAAAGCCAAGGTCTTACAGGCATCTACCTCCGAAGTATATGGCGATCCTGCCATTCACCCCCAGGACGAAAGTTATTGGGGTAATGTAAATCCGATTGGTCCCCGTAGTTGCTATGATGAGGGCAAACGCTGTGCGGAAACGTTGTTTTTTGATTATCATCGTCAGTATGGAGTAAATAGTAAGGTTATCCGCATTTTTAACACCTATGGACCACTGATGAATTTAGCCGACGGCCGGGTGGTGAGCAATTTTATTGTTCAAGCCTTACAAGGCCAGGACATCACTATTTATGGTGACGGGACCCAAACAAGGTCTTTTTGTTATGTGGATGATCTTGTTGAAGGAATGATTCGCATGATGGCGACAGAAAGCGACTGCATCGGTCCGGTTAATTTAGGGAATCCCTGTGAGTTGACGATGCTTAAATTAGCCGAAAATGTACTTAGGTTAACAGGTTCTAAATCAAAGCTGATGTTTAAAGCCTTGCCTCAGGATGATCCCCGGCAACGTCATCCGAATATTGAATTAGCTAAATCCAAGCTTGCCTGGGAGCCGAAGGTGGCTTTGGAAGAGGGCTTGCAAAAGACCATTGCCTATTTTCGCAAGGTATTAGCAGTTCGCAGTTTCAGAGAGGAGCGATTGCTTTGAATACCACTCTTCTTAGGCTCATTTCCAAGCTGCAGAATCGCAAGATTATGGTCATCGGTGATATGGTAGCTGATGTCTATGTGGAGGGGAAAGTATCCCGTATTTCGCGGGAAGCGCCGGTGCTTATTTTGGAACACATGGCAGAAACTGTTGTTCCGGGAGGAGCCGCCAATGCTGTGCATAATACGGCTGCCTTGGGCGGCTGTGTGTACGCCGTAGGCGTAGTTGGCGAGGATTATGCCGGACAACAATTAACGCAGAACTTACAAAAGAAGCAGGTTAATACAAAGGGGATAATTATTGACCCCTCACGCCCAACAATTACGAAAACCCGGGTTATGGCCGGTGGACAAGCCACTGTACGGCAACAGGTTGTGCGGATAGACCGGGATAAAAAAGAACCGCTATCAGGAAGCGGCCAGCAGGCTATGAAAAATTATATCTTATCCCATATTGAAAGTATGGCCGGCGTAATCCTTAGCGACTACGGCAGTCAGACTATACCGCCCGGCATTATACGCAGCGTTATTGACGGTTGTCAGAGGGCCGGTATGCCCTGTATCGTTGACTCGCGGTATAATATTAAGGCCTATACCGGCGTTACAGTAGTTAAACAAAATGAATCCGAGGCCGCCGCCGCGGTGGGGTACGAGATCGTTGATGAAAATACCCTGGTTACAGCCGGCTGGACTATTCTTGAGCGTCTACATGCCCAAGCAGTGCTGATAACCTGTGGGCCGGACGGCATGACGCTGTTCGAGGCTTCCGGGAAAGTTTCGCAGATTCCTGTGACCAATAAAAGCGCAGTCTATGACGTTACCGGCGCCGGCGATACGGTAGTGGCAGCGATGACCCTGGCCTTGGCGGCCGGTGCATCGTATTTGGAGGCGGCGCGATTGGCTAATTTCGCGGCCGGTATTGTCGTCAAAAAGCTTGGCACAGCCACGGCTACACCAGAAGAACTTGCGGCAGCGATCAGCAGGTATCAATATGAAGTGTAACACTCTGTGATTATAGGGATGTATATGATTATGAAAGTTGTGCAGTGTGATCAAATTAAAACGATTGCTGCTACGCTTAAAGCGGCCGGCAAGGTTGTCGTATTCACCAACGGCTGTTTTGACCTGTTGCATAGCGGCCATGTCCGGTATTTAGCAGCGGCAAGAAGGCTGGGTGACTGCCTGATTGTTGGTCTAAACAGTGATAAATCGATAAGCAGGCTAAAAGGAATGACCCGGCCGATAAACGGGCAAGAGGACCGGGCTGAAGTTTTATCCGCTTTGGCTGCAGTTGATTATGTGGTTATATTTGATGACCATACGGCCGCAGGCTTGGTGGCGGCAATAAAGCCGGATATTTATGTCAAAGGGGGCGATTATCGTATTGAGGACATTCCTGAAGCCCAGGCAGTCTCAAGTTACGGCGGTAAAATGGTGTTAATTCCCCCTGTTCCCGGGAGGTCATCCAGTAATATAATTAACAAAATAGTAAACATAATCCCCACCTAACAGGTTAGGTGGGGATTATGTTTACTATTTTGTTATATCAGTATAAAACTTTGGAGTCTATGAAGGGCAAGAAAATCAAGGGTTAAAGGAATTTAGTAGCGCCATCTCATGTCCCCCTTGCGAAAGGGGGATGTCACCAGAGTGACAGGGGGATTGTTTTTCCCCTATAAAAAACCCAAAACCCCCGGGTTTCCCGAGGGCTTTTCCGTGGGTTGGTGATGAGACCATGGCAGTATAAGTATCTCAGTCATATACATTCAACAGCGCGGAATTTTTAAACGATCAACTGAGTCCCCGATTTTTTAATTCTTGTTCGGTACTAACCAACTGAATACAAAGAGCCAACAATTCCATAGCTTGTTTTAAATCGGCTAAGGGCGGGAAGGTGGGAGCAAGCCGGATGTTTTTATCTTCCGGGTCTTTTCCGTAAGGAAAGGTGGCGCCGGCAGGAGTAAGTATGACCCCGGCGGCAGCGGTTTTAGCTACTACCTTTCGGGCACAACCGGGCAGTGTATCAAGACTTATGAAGTAACCACCCAACGGCTTACTCCAGGTAGCCAACCCTTTACCTCCCAACTTGGCCTCCAAAGTCTCCAGCACTAAGTCAAACTTAGGCTTGAGAATGGCTGCATGGCGGCGCATATGAGCTTGAATTCCAGTCAGGTCTTTAAAAAAGCGGATGTGGCGGAGCTGATTTATTTTATCAGGTCCGATGGTTTGAATTGCGATTTGTTTTTTTAGCCAGTTGATATTACTTTCGCTGCCGGCTACCATGGCAATACCGGCACCAGGAAAGCTGACTTTGGAAGTGGAACCGAATATAAAAACCCTGTCAGGGTGTCCGGCTTTTTTACAGGCAGCAAGAATATTTACTAAGCTGGGCGGGGTATCGGTGAGGTGGTGGATCGTATAGGCGTTATCCCAAAAAATCCGGAAGTCGGGTGCTTTGGCAGGCATGGCTGCCAGTCGTTCCACCACAGCAGCGGAATAAGTGATGCCGGAGGGATTGCTGTATTTGGGTACACACCAGATGCCTTTAATTGACGAATCGGCAGCTACCAATTGTTCTACCTGATCCATATCCGGACCATCGTGCAGATAGTTTATGGGAATCATTTCAATGCCTAAATATTCGCAGACAGCGAAATGCCGGTCATAGCCGGGGCTGGGGCAGAGAAATTTTACTTGTGGCAGTTTCCCCCAGGGAGTGGTACTGTCCGGCAACCCGCGCAACATAGCCCGGGCAATCAGATCATGCATCAGTGTCAAACTGGAATTGCCACCAATTATGATTTCACCAGGGCTTACTTCCAGGACCTGGGCGAAAAGTTCTTTAGCTTCCGGGATACCGTCCACTGCGCCGTACGTTCGGCAGTCAATACCATTGCTTGCTTTATAATCGTTTTCCTGGAGACAATCAAAAAGTCCGGCAGAAAGGTCTAATTGTTCAGGACAGGGTACGCCGCGGGACATATTCAGGGTAAGCTTTTGTGCCTGGAATTTTTCATAACTGCTGACTAATGTAGAATAGTGCTCTCGCAGCAGCAGGTCATTCATCTCGTTCAACTTGCTCATTGTGCATCGCTCCTTTGTATTCATTATACAGAATTTTCTGGAGCATGGGAATAATAAATTGTATCTTCCTTCCACTATATAGACTGATCGACAGCCAGGGCAATTCGCTTAAGTCCTTCCGCTAACAGTGGGCGCGGGCAGCCAAAATTGAGGCGCATAAAACCTGTTCCCTGATGACCAAAGGTTATGCCGTCATTAAGCCCTACCTTTGCCTTTTTCGCAAAGAACTGGACAAGCTCAGGTTGGGAAAGCTGTAAATTGCGGCAATCCAGCCAGGCTAAATAGGTACCTTGCGGTTTGTCAACGTTAATTGCCGGAATGTTGGCAGCAATATATTCTGTCAGATATTGGGCGTTGCCTTCAAGGTAGACTAATAACTCATCAAGCCATGGTGCACCATGGCGGTAAGCGGCTTCCAGGGCGGTGATACCAAATACATTGCTTTTGCTGATGCCCAATTGCTGGACGGTTTGAGAAAATTGACTGCGTAATTTGCTATTCGGAATAATAGCAAGCGAGGTATATAGGCCGGCGGTGTTAAAGGTTTTGCTGGGGGCGGTAAGCGTGATTATTTTGTCATCACTGTCAGTGTCTAAGGAAGCCAGTGGTATATACTGATGACCGGTATACACTAAATCGCCGTGAATTTCGTCTGTCAGCAGCAATACATTGTTGTCCAGGCAGATTTTTACCAGCTTGGCTAGCTCTGAGCGCGACCAAACCCGGCCAACCGGATTATGCGGGTTGCATAAAATTAGCATTTTGGCTTGGCAGGCTTTTTCTGTCAGGTCATCAAAATCCATGGTATAGTTACCAGCTTCATAAACTATCGGGTTTTCCAGCACGATGCGGTCCTGGTTGTGTACACTGGAAAAGAAGGGGGGATAAACCGGGGGTTGGATTATAACTTTATCTCCCGGCTTAGTAAAAGTTTGTACTGCCAGGGTTATAGCAGTTACCACTCCCGGAGTGCTAACCATCCATTCAGGCTTGGTTTTCCAGTTATGCCGTTTATCCAGCCAGTCAGTTACGGCATCATAGGCATAGGAGCGGGGAGACGGGTAACCGAAAACGCCATGCTGAACCCGGGCGGCGAGAGCTTCGTTTACGGCCGGAGGCGAAGGAAAATCCATATCAGCCACCCAGAAGGGCAGCACATCCTCGGAACCAAAGAGGGCAGCGGCGTCATCCCATTTGGTACTGCCGCTGTTGTGACGCGCAATCACTGTGTCAAATTTGTCAAGGTTGGCGTTAGTCATAGTATCACACCTTTTTTCATAAAATTTAGTTTACCGGAAAGATATTATTCTTCCAGCGCCTGTGCCAAATCGGCAATGATGTCATCGACATCTTCAATACCGACAGACAAGCGCAGCAAACAGTCGCTAATGCCCAGACGTTCTCGAGTGTCAGCCGGGATGTCAGCATGAGTCTGCACTGCCGGGAAGGTAATTAACGATTCAACACCGCCTAAACTTTCAGCAAATTGGAGAATTTTAACCTTGCGCAATACTTGTGCAGGCAGGCGGGGATGGTCTACAACAAAGGATAACATGCCGCCATAACCAGCCGCTTGGGACTCTTGGATTTCCCGGCCAGGGTGGTCTGCCAGGCCGGGATAATAGACTTTGGTGACGTTGGGGTGAGCGGTAAGCCATTTGGCAATAGCCAAGGCGTTTTCTTCTTGTTGGCGTAATCGAAGCGCAAGCGTTTTTAGGCCGCGCAGGAGCAGCCAGCTATCCTGTGGTCCGAGGATAGCCCCGGTGGCATTTTGGATAAAGCCAATTTTTTCACAGAGGGCAGGATCACAGGCAACTGCCAGGCCACAAATCACATCGTTGTGGCCAGATAAGTATTTACTGCCACTATGGATGACAATATCGGCGCCGAGCGTCAGGGGACGCTGCAGGTAGGGTGATAAAAAGGTATTATCAACAATAACATGAATGGGCTGGGCATTATTGGCACAGGCGATAGACGTTATCGCCCTGATATCAGCAATTTTCATCAGCGGGTTGGTTGGTGTCTCAAGCAAGATGGCCTTGGTTGATGGCTGAAGCGCTTGGCGTACTTGATGAGTATCGCTAGTGTCTACAAAAGTGGCAGACAAGCCAAATTGGGTAAATAATTGCTCCAGAATGCGGTAAGTTCCGCCATAACAATCTTCAGTAATGATCAGATGATCGCCAGGGCGGTAAAGCATGAGTATGGCCGTAATGGCTGCCAGGCCTGAGGCAAAGGCAAAACCTGCGTGGCCTTCTTCCAGCGTAGCTATGGCTTCCTCCACGGCTTTGCGAGTGGGATTTCGACTGCGGGAATAGTCATAGCCGGTGCTGCAGCCAAGTTCAGGGTGACGGAAAGTGGCTGTCTGATAAATCGGGGTGCTGATCGCTCCGGTAGTTTTATCGGTGACCAGTCCTGACTGGACAATTTTAGTGGAAATTTTCATAAACGTTCATCTCCCGCATTGATAGTGAGTAAAAAAACGACTCTTCCAGAGGAAGAGTCGCCTATCTACGCAAATAACTCATCTTCCGGATTGCTCCGCTGGATTTAGCACCTTGCATAAATGCCGGTTGCCGGGTGTCATAGGGCCAGTCCCTCGACCACTCTTGATAAGTTTAGTATTCTATTGTGATTTTATGACTTTTATTTTTACATAGTTAAAGAGGCTTTGTCAATAGTATTTTTAAAAGCAGTTTTGTATTGACGCTAGTAAAAAAACCATATATGATGATTTAAAGATAATCTGTGTTAACTATTAGGGAGGAGGCAGTGTCTGTGACTGAGCGTACCAACATTCAGGCGTTAATCGATAAAGCGGAAACAACTCATACCCTTACAAAAGATGAATTGGTCACTCTGCTGCAAGATCGTCAATATGAAGCAGAGGTATTTGCCGCCGCCGACCGGGTTCGACAAAAGTATGTGGGCGATGAAGTTCATTTGCGTGGGCTTATTGAATTCTCCAACAGATGCAAGCAAAATTGCTTGTATTGTGGTTTACGGCGTGATAACAGTAAGGTCAGCCGTTATCGCCTGGATATGGACACTATTATTGATTTTGCTGTTAAAGCCAAGTCCTACGGTTACCGTACAGTAGTGTTACAGTCAGGTGAAGATGAATGGTTTGATGTCGCTAAAATGGTGGAGATAATAAAAAAAATCAAAGAACTTGATTTGGCCATTACGATTAGTGTTGGCGAAAAATCGCGAGAAGTTTATCAGGCCTATCGCGATGCGGGCGCTGACCGGTATCTTCTTAGAATCGAGACGACAGATAAAGAATTGTATGAAAAACTAGATCCTGGTATGAGCTGGGATAACCGGATGAGATGCCTGTACGATTTAAAAGAGCTGGGTTTTGAGCTAGGTACAGGCTGTCTTGTAGGTATACCCGGGCAGACTATAGAATCACTGGCCGATGATATTCTCTTTTTTAAGGAAATTGACGCGGATATGATTGGGGTAGGGCCATTTATTCCCAATCCTGATACACCCTTAGCTGACGAAGCTGGTGGCACGTTTGAATTAAGTACCAAGGTTATGGCGCTGATTCGTCTTCTGTTGCCAGATATTAACATCCCGGCGACAACGGCGATGGAATCCCTAAACCCCGAGGGGCGGGTGCTGGCGCTGCAGCGGGGGGCTAATGTAGTCATGCCTAACGTCACAGAAGGTGAATATCGCCAATTATATCTTCTTTATCCGGGAAAAATCTGTGTTAACGATACTCCGGCCCATTGCCGTTCGTGTATTACCGGTAAAATTACGGGTATTGGCCGGAAAGTTTCGGAGACTCATGGTTACCGGGCTAAACGTGTCTAACAGGTATAGAGGGGATTATAGGAATGAGTAAAAGTATTACAGAGGAAGTTCTTGTTTTGCTTGAACAAGCTGTGAAGGATATAAGCTTTGGTTCGGTTACGTTGGTGCTTCAGGATTCGCGAATCATTCAAATGGAAAAGCTGGAGAAAATCCGGCTTGGTGAGCACCCAGTTAAGGGGGCGGCGAACAAGACAACTACTGCAAGTAATCTTAGGACCCGGATTTTACAGTCAGTCAGCGGCATGGAGTATGGGAAGGTGGCTATCCAAATTCAAGCCGGGCAGATTATGCAGATTGAAAGAACAGAGAAATACCGGGTTGGCAAGTTGACTGGCCTCAACGGTGACGGAATTTAATAGATAACGGCGATGGAACGTCTAAGGCTTCTGTCGCCGTCCGAAAAGACTTGGTACACGCCAAGTCTTTTCTTATAAGATAAGTAAAAGTTTTTTGAACCGCAGAGACGCAGAGTACGCGGAGGGAATGTTCTCGATATACATCTCCTTTCTGCGCTCGCTGTGTGCGGTTAGAACTGTATCCTCAATGGCGCGATAGCACTATTTTTATGCTGCCAAAGGCTATTTTGTACGTAATATACGGACTCGCGTACTTATAAAAAAGACGCATAATAGTGTGTTGACAACAAACATGTAAAGGTGTATATTCTACTAAAGAATGCAAAAAGTACATTCCTCAACACAGTACACTCCGGATGAACATCTCAGTATTTTAGAGGCAGGATAATGGGTATGAGGAAAAAGAGGGGGACGGGAGAAAATATGCGAAAAAAATTAATAGCAGTGGTGATGAGTACGTTGCTTATGGCTGGAGCATTAGCTGGCTGCGGCGGTACTAAACAAGAAGCAACAAATGAAATCAAGATTGGCGGTAATTTTGAACTAACCGGTGGTGTGGCCAACTACGGCAAGCAAGCTGTTAATGGCATCCAGTTGGCCATCAAACAAGCCAATGCGTCTGGTGGTGTTTTAGGCAAACAAATAAAGTTAGTGCTGGCTGATAATAAATCAGAATCAGCCGAGGCAACTAACGCTATTACAAAGCTTATTACCCAGGATAAGGTTATAGCTATGTTTGGACCTGCAACTAGTTCGAATACTATAGCTACTGTGCAGGTATCGCAAGACCATAAAATTCCATTAATTACCCCAACAGGGACTAGCGAAAAGATTACTGTCGACAATGGCAAAACTCGTCCATATGCTTTCCGGTCTTGCTTTATCGATCCTCTACAAGGTACGATTATGGCTAATTTCGCCAGCAACACGCTGAAAGTGAAAACGGCAGTCATTTATATTGACAGCAGTTCGGACTATTCTAAAGGGCTCTCTCAAGCCTTCGAGACTGTGTTTACACAAAATGGTGGTTCAGTGATAGGTAAAGAAGCTTTTTTACAAAAAGACCAAGACTTCAAAGCCACTCTTACCAAGATTAAAGCCATGAATCCTGATGTCGTCTTTTTGCCGGCCTATTATGAAGAAGTAGGCAAAATCGTCAAACAGGCACGTGAAATGGGAATGAATATGCCGTTTCTTGGAGCCGATGGCTGGGATGATGCCAAGGTAGTAGAAATTGCCGGCGCGGCCCCGCTTAATAATACGTTTTTCTGCAGTCACTTTTCTTCCCAGGATAAGGATCCTAATGTTGTGAAATTCATTGAAGCCTACAAGCAGGAATACAACCAGGAGCCTGGCGTTTTTTCCGCCCTGGGCTATGATGCCGGGTTATTCTTAATTGATGCAATCAAACGGGCGAACAGCACTGATCCTGAAAAAATCCGTGAAGCTTTAGAGCAAACTAAGAATCTGCAACTAAGCACAGGCCTGATGACGATTGATGCTAATCATAATCCGATCAAGAGCGCTGTTGTGCTTGAAATGAAAGATGGCAAACAAACGTTTAAGGAAAAAGTTACCCCAAATCTATAACGTGAGTCGTAGATCAATTTGGTCTCTGGATAATTGTTTAAAATTGGGTTGACAGGTAATCGTATTCGTGTTACTATATAAATATGAAATAAATATTTTTTGCTGACCGGAAAACCGGAGGCAATCGACGGCTGAGTTAGCTTCGATTGCCTCCTTTTAGTTTTACGGCTTACGCGATACTTATTTGCAGGAAACAAGGTTAAAATAATAGTAATCAAATCAGAGAGGATGAATATTATGGCTAAAATCTATGGAAGTTTGACAGAACTTATAGGTAATACACCGTTATTAGAACTAAAAAATTATGGTGCGAAAAAACAAATAACTGCTAAAGTAATTGCCAAATTAGAATACTTTAATCCGCTTGGCAGTGTTAAGGACCGCATTGGATATGCTATGATTAAGGATGCTGAAGATAAGGGAATCATTAATAAAGATACGGTTATTGTTGAACCTACCAGTGGTAACACCGGGGTTGGCCTGGCATTTGTTGCTGCTGCCCGTGGATATAAGCTGATTCTTACTATGCCGGAAACCATGAGTATTGAACGTCGCAAACTGCTCAAAGCGCTAGGTGCAGAGCTTGACCTTACGCCAGGTGCCAAAGGCATGAAAGGCGCAATTGAGCGAGCGGAAGAACTTGTGAAAACTACCCCCAATGCCTGGATTCCACAACAGTTCAAAAATCCGGCAAACCCCGAAATACACCGGAAAACAACTGCGGAGGAAATTTGGCGAGATACTGATGGCAAAGTTGATATCGTTGTAGGCGGTGTAGGTACTGGCGGTACTATTACCGGTATTGCGGAAGCTCTTAAACAACGAAATCCTGGTGTTAAAGTTGTTGCTATTGAGCCGGCTGATTCGCCCGTATTGTCAGGCGGCAATCCTGGCCCGCATAAGCTTCAAGGTATTGGTGCCGGCTTTGTACCTGAGGTATTCAATACGAAGGTGATTGATGAAATCTTTACAGTCCAGACGGATGAAGCTTACCAGGCAGCCCGGGAAGTTGCTGCCAGTGAAGGCTTGCTTGTTGGCATCTCCAGCGGCGCAGCACTGCATGCGGCTGCTGAGCTGGC
This sequence comes from Sporomusa ovata DSM 2662, assembly GCF_000445445.1. GTDB lineage: Bacteria > Bacillota > Negativicutes > Sporomusales > Sporomusaceae > Sporomusa > Sporomusa ovata. The sequence goes on from NZ_ASXP01000001.1 coordinate 197,850, forward strand.
AAAACGTCCGGAGAACAAAGGTAAAAATATTGTCGTAATTCTGCCAGATACCGGGGAACGTTATCTGTCTACCCCTCTGTTTGGTGAAGAGTAAATTTCAAAAAGAATAGCATAATAAAAAGCATTCCAACGCGGCTGGCACGTCCGGAATGCTTTTTTATATGATAAGAAAGTATATGTTTTTGAGAGTTGTGGAGGCTTTATAAAACAAGGAGTGTCAAGTATAAAACCCCGTGCCTCGTGCCTCGTACCCCGTAACTACTTTTCATTGCGTTCCATAAAGCGAACTAAGTTTGATACTTTAGTTAGTTCACCTTGTGTAGTTGCATGTAATGAATCTAAATCAGCAATACATTCCATTGAGGAAGATATTACATCTACAGCACTGATGATATCCGAAGCGACAGCAGTTAAATCGGTATTAAATTTGTTCATATCATCTTGAAATTTATAGGTGAAATCACTACTGGAGCTCAGTTTTGCAGATATTTCCTGAACACTTTCAAATAAGCTATTAATAGAAGCATTCGTTTGATTTAAGCTGTCCTGGGTATTCTGGGCCAATTTTCGTACTTCATCGGCAACTACAGCAAAACCACGGCCTTGTTCACCGGCTCGTGCTGCTTCAATAGCAGCATTTAAGGCCAATAGATTAGTTTGTGCAGCAATATTCATTATTAATGATAACACATTCTTAATTTCTTTTGTGCTGCCGGTCAACGCTTCTATGGTTGGTGCAATTTGGTTATTTACAGAAATCAATTCATTAACACCGTTCATATTTTTAGTAAGGACTTGCAATAAATTTTTGGTATCATTACCAATGTTACTGACGTGGTGACCTATTTTGTTGACATTTTCTAAAACAGTTGGAATATTGTTGCTATTGGCAGTTAATAACTCAATAACCTTGCCACGAAATCTGTTTACAATTTTAATTTGGCTTAGTTGTCGTTCTAAACAGTATTTTTCAAAGTTGCTATAGTGAATTGGCAGGTTATCAACATATTGATCACAGAAATCATCTTCAGCATTGGTATGAAAAAAGAATACAGCCGTCAGTGTTTCATTAATATTCGATCCTAACAATTCGCCAAAACTAGAATAGCCGGCCACAGCAATTTCCGGAAAAGCATTTACTTTTCCAATTGTGTCAGCATTGAATAATCGGCGTAATATGCAATCATTTAAAATTCCACCAATAGGTTTGGGTTTGTGGCGAATAAACTCTTGCCAATCTCTTGCAATCGTATCTACTAATGAAGTTCGCCGAACAACAAAAAGTTTTTCGCCCATAGCTAAATCGCAGAAAAAATAGACTCTATCGTTTGCTTCATCAATTTTTGCTATGGCTCTGACAAAAGTTTCACCACCAACTTCAACAGCAAACCCAGAGGACTCAAGCACTTTATTTAACTGCTCAACTGTTTGCACATTAAAGCGTTTTTTAAGTAGTGAAATAAAGCTAATATTATTATAGTTTTCATCAAAAACTTTACTTACATACCGTAAAGCCGAATTTGAATCTGATATGATATATTCACCCGTATCTTTTGTAAATCCCTGTGTTTTAAAGATACCATAGCGATAATTGGCATGTAGCTTCAGCAGGCAAACTACGGCATGGTTTTGTCTAACAACATTACCATCATAAATGTAGGTATTTAAAAAATCCAAATTACCGGCTGCTGATCCGCCCACAAACATACAGGGAAATTTATTACTCGCATAAACAGCTTGCATAAAGAATGTTTCAGAACTTGACAAACCATCAACATAGGCTAAAGCTACGGTATTATGGCTATTGATGCTAAATTTGAGAGGAATTTTCTCAAGTTCATATTTTATTTGAGCAACTCGCTCATCAACACTCTTTTCGACAATGCCTTTTTTAAGGTCGTCGTTAGCCAGAGGAATAGATATGATTTGGCAGTTTTTGACCATTCTTTTGGAATAGGCTTGAAGAAGAATTTTCTTGCGATTTTCAGTTGCCGGTTTATATATAGTGGCATCGGCAGTGCTGTTGCATAGTTCACCTGCGGTGGATATCATCATAAAGGGGACATTGGCTGGCAATAAGCCTTTTATGGTTGTCGCCAACTGGCTAAAATTGTTATCAGGCGAAGCAAAACCTACAACAAAAGCGACGCCGTCAGCGACTTCACAAAGTTTGTTAATATCGGCGGCGTTTAGCTCTCTTACTGATAAATACGCTACTTGGATATCTTCTAATTTAGTAACAGGCACAGTATGAATAGTGTTAGTGGCTGATGGCGAGTCTTGAGAAGGTTGATTTTTTTTATACCATTTTAGCATAACATCCCTCTTTTCGTAAAAATAGTACCATCGCGCTTTTTCAAGTATTCCTCGTATAATTCTAAAATTCCTGCTCAAATAATACAAATTTAGCAGAGATTGTATTGCTTATAATACAGAGATCTTACATTATATGGACTATAGCAGGAATAACGAACTTGAACCGCAGAGACGCAGAGGGAATGTTCTCGATATACATCTCCCCTCTGCGCTCTCTGTGTACTTTGCGGTTAGAGCCGTACCCTCAAGGGCGCGATAGCGCATTTTTATATAACTATAAGTAATCATGTGTATGCCTTATGTGTATTATACTGCCAGGCGTACTTTGCATATAATGAAGGAAGAGTGGTAGCTTGTGAAAGGGGGAGAGGTCATGTGGAATTTAATTGAGAAATTATTTAACTGCAAACAAGTTGACAGTAATGCAGATACTGTCAAAGCAGACATACCTGTTGATAGCCAGGATAAAAAGGTACTGATTCCAGTTGCCTTGGATATAACACGGACACAGGAGTTCTGGGATAAAGCTGTGCCGTCTTGAGTGGTGAGTGCAATATTGTAAATTATTCTTGACAGAATCATAGTGAGCCAGCCATAGTATAAGGTATATAGTCCTAAGAGACTATATACCTTATACTGATTTAGGAGCTCATTTGTTATGGATATTCTCCACTTAACTTATTTTATTGAAGTAGCCAGGCAACTGAGTTTTACCAAAGCAGCTCAATTGCTTCACGTTTCTCAGCCCTCAATTAGCAAAATGGTCCGCAAATTAGAGGATGAGCTGGGGGTTATCCTTATTGACCGGTCAGCACGTCGGATTAAGCTGACAGATGCCGGGCAGGCTCTCTATGAACGTAGTATCAAGATTGTTGATTCACTCCAGAATGTAGCTAAAGATTTGGAGGATTTAACAAGTGGCAGTAAAGGAAACATCCGTATTGGTATTCCGCCAATGGTTCAGACTAGCTTTTTTGCCATCGCTATTGGGGAGTTTAAGAAGCAGTATCCTAACATTATTATTGAATTGATTGAAGTTGGTTCTAAGGCCGTTGAAGGCATGTTAGAGGATGGAAGCATTGACATAGGTGTTGTTGTATTGCCGATAAAAAGCAAAGCCAAGTTTTCCATGTTTGCTTTTATAAAAAATCCAATTTGGCTTATTGTTTACCCGGAACATAGGTTGGCAGGGCGGGATTTTATAAATATTACAGATTTGAAAGACGAGCCAATTGTCATGTTCCGCAAGGACTTTGCGCTGCATGATCATATTGTGGAGAAATGCCGCGAGTATGGTTTTGAGCCAAAGGTGCTCTGCGAAAGCTCACAGTGGGACTTCATGGTGGAAATTGTGACAGCTAAATTGGGAATTGCCTTGCTGCCCAAACTAGTATGCGACAAACTAGCTATTGATGTTATTAAGGCTTTGCCTATTGCGGAGGAAATTAGCCCCTGGCATTTGGCGGTCATGTGGAAGCAGGATACATACCTATCTTTTGCTGCCCGTGAGTGGTTACAATATGTTGCCTGTTTATTTGGTGTTACGATTGAATTGGATTAAAGATAACAATGAAAGGGTTGGAGAAGTTGCGAGTTGAAGATATATGTACAGTATTTTGGCGGGATTGGGTGGTATTAAACCGGCGGTTGGCCAAATTTGTTTTATCCCGGATGATTAGTCCGGTATTATATTTGGTGGCGTTTGGCTGGGGGTTGGGACGTAATCTGCCAATGAATGGCGGTAGTTATCTGGATTTTATTTTACCAGGCATCATGGCGCTAAATGCGATGAATATAAGCTTTACTTCAGTAGGGTCACCACTTAATATGAGTCGTTTGTACCATAAGACACTGGAGGAGTATCTGATTGCACCGATCAGCCCAGGCTCATTCGTGACTGGTAAAGTGTTAGCCGGGGCGCTTCGGGGACTTATTTCCTGTGCAGTAATTTTTGTATTAGCCTATATATTTGGTGCTAAGCTTGCAGTTACTGCCGGTTTTATCCTGACGCTGGCATTGACTTGTCTATTGTTTGCAGCCATGGGGCTGGTGGCTGCGATGCTCATAAATTCGCATGAAGATATGGCCAGCTTCAATACCTATGTGCTGTTGCCGATGTCATTTCTATGTGCAACTTTTTTTTCGCCAGAGCGGTTGCCGCTTGCGTTCAGGTGGTTTATAGACCTATTGCCGTTAACTCATGCTACCTATGCCCTGAGAGCTATTGGCGGGGGCTTGGAGATGCCCTGGCTATCGGTCGGTGTTTTGGCTATATACACGCTGCTATTGCTTGCTATTGGCGTATGGACGATGATACGTGTGCGGGATTAACAGTAATTAAATTGTCTCGCTAACGATGGCTGACCAGCTTTTTCCTTTATAGGCATTGTAACCACGGGTGCGGGCATAACCATAAATCTTGGTATTGCCGCGAGCGTCCTCTTCCAGTGTGTACCCGTAGGTTTCGCCGTTCATAGCACATTGAGCCGCTTTGAGGCTGCTGAGGTTGTCGGTTAAAATGCCTTTGCGGCTGGGGCAGGAAATGACATAGCCATCCTTATTTATGATAGCGATAGTTCCTTTCTTGCCAATGCGTGCCGAATCAAGAATATCATAAATATATTCCCAGTTAAAGCGGGAAGAAAAATAGCCCACAATTTCATTGGCATCATTCCGGATAGGACAAGAGTAGGCAACAGTATGACGATTTTCTATAGCGGAAAAATACAGATCGGTTACAGTTATGGTATTGGCTGTTTTCACTTCCTGAAACCAACTTTTGTCAGCCATGCTTTTTCCAATAAGCTCACGGTGTACGCCGGCAGCTACGATGATACCGGCGGTATCAAACACATAGAGATCAAAATAGACTTCATAGATATCAACAAGTGTTTTTAACAGGTTGTTAGCCTCTTCAACACGATTAGTTGCGGTGGAGCATAAGGCATTTTTTACTTGGGTAAAACCGGCCCAAGCCTGGGCATCGCAATTACGCTCAAATAGGTTGCGGTCAATTTTGTCGATAGTATCATAGGCCACATCAGCTGTGCGTGCAGCCATAACTTCATTGGCCTTTGATTGAATATTTTCGATAATTGCAGTGCTTTCTTTAGTTGTCGAGAAACTGCGGGTGGCCAATTTTTTGATTTCCTCTGCCACTACGCTGAAGCCTCGGCCAGCCTCGCCGGCTCTTGCCGCTTCAATGGCTGAGTTTAGTGAGAGCAGGTTGGTTTGTTGAGCAATCTGCTGGATGGTATGTATTACTTTGCTCATGTCATTATTGGCATGTTTAAGCTCAGCTAGCAGGATGGATGCATCGATAATAGTAGTGTCAGACATGGTAACCCTCCTATAAAAAATAAAACGACGCATTCTGAAAAAACAGAAGGCCTCGTTGCCATATGTATAGTTTATTATAGTGGTAAAATAGTGCGTGAGTCAAGCTACTTATAGCAAGGTTGTCTTAATTGGAGTGACATTTATAATGCAAATCTTTATATCAAACGCTGCATAGGTTCAATTCTTTGCAGGGGTTTGGCATGATTAGTGGGAATATATTGCTTGAACTCACACTTATCAAACAGGAGGGAATAATACTTGGAAAGTTAGCCAGCAAGGAAGTATCGTGGAAAGACAATATCGGTACGTTTATTGCTGTTACAACTGTAGTTTTGGCAGTGTGCGCGACTTTAGCTGCATTTAAAGCAGCTGGATATGGTAATAAAATGGTGCTGATGCAAAGCCAGGCATCAGACCAATGGGCGTATTATCAGGCGAAAAGTATTAAGGAAACAACCTATCAGGTTCAACGCGATGCAATGGCCTTGGCCGCCCAGGAAGCTGGTAAAATCGAGCTGTACAAAAGTAAGCTGGACGAGTATGACAAAGAAATAAATAAGGTATATCTCTATTGGTAGAATGGGGCTTTTTGCAGGCGGTGTCGGTATCATAATGTTTTTATATACCTTTACAAGTTCTGTCGTATAATAATGCAATGCGTATTTACTTAATGATGCTCATATACGCCTTGGAGGCGGGAGGATGTATCTTTCATGTTAAGCAGAAGATTTCGTATTCAGGATGTCGAGCCAGGGATGATGCTTGCAAAGCCTGCTGTTACTGTTGAAGGTAGGGTTGTTTTGACAGAAGGCACTGTTTTAACAGAGAAACTGATTGCCCGTTTACAGAACTGGCGTATCTATGCTGTAGATATTTCAGAAGAACAAGGAACGTTAGCGCCAACGACACTACCAGCTATGCTGTCGTCATTTAAGAAACCTGCGCCATCAAAGCTTAAGAAAAAGTTTTCTGCTGAGTATGAAGATAGTGTTAAAGAAGTGGAAGCGGCTTTTGAACAAATTCGCTATATGAAAGTAGTTCCCCTGATTAAAATGAGAGAACTTGCCGATAGATCCCTGAGGGAATTTTCACTTGTCCCTGGTGGCATTAATTTACTATATATGTTGGCAGGGATGGGAGACCGCTTAGCTCAGCACTCGTTGAATGTCGCGGTTATTGCTGGAATTTTGGGCCGCTGGCTTGGATTTTCTGCCAAAAACCTACGGGATGTAATATTGTCTGCTCTTTTGCATGATGTGGGAAAAATCAAGCTGTCACCAGAGCTTCTCAACAAAAAAGAAGAGGATTTAACGTCGGCTGAAGTGGAAATGATAAGGAAACATCCGGTAGAGGGGTATCAACTGTTAAAGCGGAGTGCGTATCGTCTGCCTTTTAGTGTTCTCGCCGGAGTGCTGCAACATCATGAATGGGAAGACGGAACCGGGTATCCCTTACAGCTTGCCAGCAATAAGATCCATCTTTTTGCGCAGGTAATTCGTACTGCTGACATGTATGCGACCATGACAAGCAACGATCAGGAGAATCGAATGACGCCCTTTTTGGCGGTGGAAACTATGGTTAGACAGGCATTTGAAAAATTGGACCCGGCAATTAGCGGTATATTTCTTGCTAATATTAGAGAACAGTTTATTGGGAATATTGTTCGCCTTAGTGACGGGCGGGAAGCGGTAGTTGTTTATCTGAGCAAACTTGTTTCAGAGCGCCCTGTCGTTCATACACAGGACGGAGAATTTATTGATTTAGAGCAGGTGCGAAATCTGTATATAACTGAGGTAGTCAATGTGTAATGACCAGGTGGCTGCGTAAGATCTGAGAGGGATAAACAAGACGATGAAGATACAGGATATTGGCGGTTTGCTTTTTAAGGATCGGTCAGAAGTAGGGCTAGCAGGTATTCGGCGCTTGTGGAAGCGGCAGGCTGGGAGACAAAGAAAGCAGTTGCATATGTTAGAACAGGCGTATGCAAACTTCGAGAGTACTATCGCGCAAATTACTAACATGATAAAGGACAAGGGGAAACTGACAGACCTTCTGGATCAGCTTGTAAATGAAGCTGGGATGACCTTTGGCTCGGAGCATGTATTTTTGAGTTTGCTTGAGGGTCAGCCACAAGTTTTTTGGGTTGTGGCCTACAGAGGCAGTTGTGAACCGCGTGAAACTACGCTGGATCAGAAACTGATGGGGGCAACTTATGTAGCTGGTCAAATGGTTTACATTACTAGCAGGGATAACACGGGTGAGCATTTGCCGCGAACTCTGTTAGGTATACCGATTATGATTGACGGAAAACTGACCGGGGTTTTTGAGGTATTTTTTGAATGTGGTAAAGTTCTAACCAAAGAGCAGCTTAAGCTGGCAGAAATATATGCAGCTCAAGCTGGAATTGCTGTAAAAATGGCCAGACTAAATGATACGTTAACAAGAAAATCTAAGGAGATTGCGTTGCTGCATGAAGTAGGTCAGATTGTGGCAAAGCAGCCTTCACCAAGTATCTTGCTCGAACAGGTGGGAAAAACCCTGAGTTCTTTTTTAAAGGTAGATGCCTGCGCTGCTTTTGTTGTTCAGCGTCATTCTGCAACGCCGGTGGTGCGGGCGGCGCATGTTCAGAATCTGTTACCAGCGGATGTAGAGAGACTGGAAGCTTTGCTTACTAATGGAAAGGAGTCTGAGCTGTGGCAAGACACTAACCGAGTGTTAGTTACCCTGCCTTTGACCATCGATAAGACAGTGCAGGTAATGCCTTTGTTCTTTCGGCAGATTCTTCAGGGCGCCATTGTTTTCTGTTGGGACTATGTGCGGGAGACTAGTAGTGATTTCCCAATAGAAGCAACGTTAGCGACGATTGCCAATCAGACAGCGATGGGGCTGGAGCGGGAACATTTATATGGCAGCATCAAAAAATTTGGCTTAACCGATACGCTGACGGAAATTGCCAATCGGCGGTATTTCGATTTTGTTTTAAAAAAAGAGCTGAGCCGGGTGCGGCGATATGGTCAGCCGCTTAGCTTAGTTATGGCAGATATCGACTTCTTCAAAGTGATTAATGATCGCTGGGGGCATCAAACCGGGGATATAATCTTAAAGGAAATGGGTAGTTTGCTAAAAAAACAATTTCGTGCTACCGATTTGCCTGCCCGCTATGGGGGTGAGGAATTTGCCGTAATTTTGCCGGAAACAGATGCCGCAACTGCGTATGCATTGGCAGAAATGATACGCGCGCAAACAGAGAAACAGGTATTTGCACCGGGTATTGCTAAAATCTCTGTAACCATTAGCGTTGGGGTAGCTACCATAGAGTTTAGTGAGCACTTAGATAAAATAACAGAAGCTGATTTAATTTTTGCAGCCGACCAGGCATTATATCGTGCCAAAAATGTTGGCCGTAACCGGGTAGAGGTTAGCAAGTGGAGAAATGAGGAACTGGCAGATTAATTATTACAATGAAAATGCCCTGAACGCAGGCCGGACTAGAAGGCAAAGCGGTCAAGGCATTTTTTTATGCTATTACTTGTTCAGGCGGTGAGCAGCATGGTAAGTAGGGCCGACAAAAGAATTCAATGGAAAGGAAGCCTTGATGGCAGCGGTAATAAATTCTTTGGCCTGTTTAACGGCTGTAGGCACAGAAAGACCCTTTGCGAGCCCGCCTGTGATGGCAGCTCCGTAGGTGCAGCCTGCGCCATGGGTGTACGTCGTATTGATTTTCGGCGCCTGTAAGACGGTAAATTCCTGGCCATCATACAGTACATCCACAGCGTCGGCAGTGTTCAGTTTAGCCCCGCCTTTTATTAATACATTTTTGGGGCCCAGTTTGTAGATTTCAACTGCGGCTGCTTTCATATCTTCCAGTGACCGAATAGAACCAATACCACTTAACTGAGTGGCTTCAAAAACATTGGGAGTAATGATTGTAGCACGGGGAGCCAGTATTTCACGAATACCAACCGTTGTTTCCGGGTGTAGTACTTCATCAGTTCCTTTGCAGGCCATAACGGGATCAATTACAATATTTTTGACTGCATACTGATCAAACTTTTTAGCGACCAGCGAGATTACTTCAGTAGTTGCCAGCATACCAGTTTTCAATGCATGCACACCAATTCCGCCAAGTACGGTCTCCATTTGTGCTTCAAGTACCTCAAGTGGCAGTGGGTATATGTCATGAGACCAGTTATTATGCGGGTTTTGCGTTACGATGACAGTAATGGCTGTCATGCCATATACGCCTAGTTCCTGAAAGGTTTTTAAATCTGCCTGAAGCCCGGCGCCGCCACTAGTATCCGAACCGGCTACTGCCAGTGCTTTGAATATTGTCATAATAAATCCCCCTTAATTTCCCATAGGTATCTCTTTACCGAAAATATATTTGTATTATAAAATAAAAATGGACCTTTTAAAATATACAGAATCGACAATATGAATAGGTACAGTTAGGAGGTTGTGATGGAGTTAATCCAACTGGATGCTACTAGCAGAAATCCATTGTATTTGCAGCTTTATACATACATTAAGCAGGCTATTGAACAGAGCCGGTTAAGTGAAGGCGATAAGCTGCCATCAATCAGGGGACTTGCGGCAAGTCTTGCTATCAGCAAAATAACTGTCGAAAAAGCCTATCAGCAATTAATGAGTGAGGGATATATCCTAAATTGCAACAGATCCAGATATCTTGTAAATAAATTTGAAGTCATGACTATTAAGCGCAGTGTTGTGCCTACGCAAAGTTGTGAGACAAAGCAGCAATCGAAGAAGAACCAAAAAATTCTTTTTGATTTTGCTAGCGGTGAAATGGATATTGGCGGTTTTGATTTTTCACTTTGGAAACGCTATATCAACAAAGTATTGTTGGACAAGGAACGTCTTGTTGGTTATGGACATGTGCAGGGCGAGGCAGAGTTACGCGCGGAAATTGCAAAATATATTCGTGATTCTAGAGGCGTCAACGCCCGGCAAGAGCAAATCATTATTGGTCCTGGTATACAGAGCCTGCTAAATACGCTGTGCAGCTTATTAAAATCTGAAGCCAGTAGTATTGCCTTTGAAGACCCGGGATTCAAAAATGGCAGACGCATTTTTGCCAATTATGCCTTTACAATCATGCCCATCCCAATGAAAAAGGACGGTATTGATATTCATCAGCTGCTCTGCAGCGAGGCAAAGCTTGCCTATGTAAGTCCATCGCATCAATTTCCAACCGGCTATATCATGCCTGTGGGCAAAAGAGTGCAACTATTAAATTGGGCAGAGCGTGTTAATGGCATTATTATCGAAGATGACTATGATAGTGAGTTCCGCTATTTTGGCCGCCCAATTCCGGCACTGAAAGGGCTTGATAATGGGGAAACGGTAGTCTATTTAGGGTCTTTATCCAAGGTAATACCACCGTCCATCCGAATTAGCTATATGGTATTGCCGGAAAAACTGCTTGCGGGATTTCAGCAAAACGCTGCTTTATATAATCAGGCTACGTCGACGCTTGAGCAGCTTGCCCTGGCCCAATTTATGGCAGACGGCTGTTTGGAACGCCAGATACGCCGTTTGCGTAAATTGTATCATGGGAAAAAGGGTATGCTTGTTGATGCAGTCAGAGGTATTTTAGGCAACCATGTAGAAATTGAGGGAACTGAATCAGGACTTAATATAATTCTTACTATAAAATCCAAACTAGAAGCTAAGCAGCTAGTGGCACGGGCGCTAGGCAAAGGCTGCCGTGTAGCCTCTGTCCAGGACTATTATTTGCAGAATACACCGGAAAACACCTCTCGTATTCTCCTATATTTCTCGAAAATCCCTGCCAAGGAAATCGAAGCGGCAGTTAAGCGGCTTCGAGATGCGTGGTTTGGATGACCGGTTATATATTTACAGAAAGGATGTTAGCATGGCGTATAAACTAGTCTGTATTGATGTTGATGGGACGCTATTGAATAGTAAGCACAAAATTACCAGCAGAACTAAGGCGATACTAAGGCAGGCACATCAGCAGGGTATTCATATTGTGATAAGTACCGGGCGGATGTATACAGATGCCCAATATTTCTCTAATCTTATTGGTGTAAAGTCCCCGGTGATTGCATCCAACGGAGCTTTCATAAAAGAAGAAGATAACGACCAGGTTATTTTTAAGGATGTTCTTGGCCTGGAATTGTCGCTGCAACTACTATCATTATTTCAAAAACATCACGTGAAGCCTTATTTTTGTACTCCTGATAAGTTTTATTATGGAAATGTGCTATTTAAGCTTTTCTATATTGTCACGAAACTTCTGGGGAAAAGAAGCAATTCCATTGATATGGGATATATTTTTTCCTGGCAGAAGTGGCAAGAGGTAATGCATAAAGAACAAAGTAATATGGTAAAGTGTGAGATTATCTATCGGGATATTGCTTCGGTTGATGAATTACGACAGGAATTACAGAATATTGAACAGTTGGAAATCGTTAATTCGTCCAAACATAATATTGAAATTACCCGCAAAGGGGTATCAAAGGGAAAAGCAGTAGCCATGCTGGCAGCACATTATAATCTGAAGCGGGAAGAGATAATTACCATCGGTGATAGTGAAAATGATGTATCTATGATCGAATATGCCGGCTTGGGCATTGCGATGGAAAATGCGTTAGAGAGTGTAAAACAAAAAGCCGATTATATAACAGATTCTAATGATAATGAAGGCGTAGCTAACGCTATAAATCGATTTGTTTTAGAAGCTGGATCTTAACTAATAAGCCAATATGGATTGCGATATAATCAGTTCTTTTGGTACATAATACTACATGAACGGTCTTGTCTTCAGCCACAAAAATGGGTAAACCGGTCAAAGGGATTTGTAGTGCATTTTTGGAAATGGGTGGCCTTTATGAAACTGTATGACTGGCTTTTTACTAGAATTAGCGGTATCATAGATATAACTACTATTGTGCAACTTTTGCCATTACGCCAATATAAAGGGGATGACTGAATGATAAAAACTGCAGCTACTCCGGGTGTTAATTTAGAAGAAATATTGAATGCTGTTACCCATGGTGTGGGAAGTTTACTGGCACTCATTGGACTTGGTGCTCTTATGGCGGCAGCGTATATCGATGGCGGCGTTTGGCATGTAGTAAGTTTTAGTATTTATGGTACTTCTTTGGTACTGTTATATGTTGCATCAACACTGTATCATAGTTTTACTAATGAAAAGCTTAAGTGCATTTTTAAATTCCTGGATCACGCGGCTATTTATGTGCTTATTGCCGGCAACTATACACCGTTCACATTGATTCCCCTGCACGGCACACTGGGGTGGACCATGTTCAGTGTAATCTGGGGATTAGCCATAGCGGGAATCATTTTTCAAGTTTTTTTTGTCAAACGGTTCAAGATCTTTGCAACTTTATGCTATCTTTTTATGGGCTGGCTTGCAGTTGTAATGATAAAACCATTATTGGTTACAGTGCCGATGGAAGGTATATACTGGTTAATAGGCGGGGGACTTTTTTATACTGTGGGTGCGATATTTTATTTAGCCCATAAGATTCCCTACAATCATGCGATTTGGCATTTATTTGTTCTTGCAGGCAGTATTGCCCACTTTGTTGCTGTACTAAAATACATTTTGCCTATTCCGGTGATGGGTTAACAGGTGCTACTTTATTTTTGAATAGTCCTGTATTACATTTTCGGCAAAAATGACGATATATAGATATTCGGATAAAGGGAGGGAGTTTTATGGCTATTACCCCTGTTACAACAGCGGCACAAGGTGGGAAAACTAAAGAAGCAAATGTTGCCGGTGTGGCCAAAGCTGTGCATGGTGTTGCCGCTAATACAGAACCAACAGTAGTAGCAGGTGAAGCCGCAGTGTACGAAAAGTCAGACCAAACAGCTGCCCATACTAAAGCTGCCTATACTAGGGATACGGCTACACTGAGTGAGATTACCAGGCAAGTGGATGCAAAATTAGCAACTCTGCGAGCAACAGTAGAAAATCTTTTTTCTATGCAGAGTGTGAAAAAAGGTGAGGCACAGGGGCTAACTTATTATCAAATTATGGAAAAGTATGATGGAAAACTGAAAGAGTTTTATCAAAACCTGGAAGTTGATGAGGATACTCGCCTAACTGCGCAGCAAGAGGTTTCCGAAGATGGTTTTTGGGGCGTTAAGAAGACTTCGGAACGGGCCATAGAATTTGCAAAAGCTCTTTCAGGTGGCGACCCTTCCAAGATTGAATTACTTAAGGGCGCCATTGAAGAAGGCTATAAAGCGGCCGAAAAGGCCTGGGGCGGTGAATTACCGGAAATTTGCCGGCAAACGCAAGCAGCAACCCTGAAAGGCCTTGACGACTGGGCTGCCGAAGCAAAGCAATCGGAGCAAACAGCTTAAACCAAATTTCTAAGTGGATAATCAAACTAACAAAAAGAGAGCTCTAATTCGTTGGGTAACGAATTAAGGCTCTCTTTTAATTTTGTGTCGTGGGCAATACTCGACCAAGCAAAACTGCAGGAAGAGAGGGCAGTTAGTCTGCCCTTTCTTCCTGCAGTTTCTTCAGGGTTTTTAAATAGGCTCCATCCTGGGGAGTTGTCCTGGGGATAATCGGGTTGGTGTGTCTTTTATTTAACTTTTTTCCACGCATTAATCACACCTCCTAGTTTAGTATTGTGTTGAAATCAAATTGCTAATGCATTAATTATTCTGGACTATATTTCTGAATTATTAATAATTATTATAAGAAACCTAAAATAATCAATGACGAAAACATAAGGGGTGAAGAGAATGTCAGAGCATTCTTTCGCAACGGGGATTTTGTTAGGATTATTGACGGGGTGTGTAGTTACAGGCTATATTTTTTTACATTTTTTTGAGAAAAAGAGCTCATAAGATGAGAAAGTATATGTTTTTTGAACCGTAGAGACGCAGAGTACGCAGAGGGAATGTACTCGATATACATATCCCCTCTGCGCACTCTGTGTACTCTGTGGTTAGAGCCGTATTCTCAAGAGTGCGATAGTGCTTTTTTAATCCAGATGGAGCGTATAACTTTCCCAGGAACCAAATGATATAGGATTTGGCAGGAGTTTTGTGTGGTATATGGGAAATAGTATAAAAGAGAAAATAAGGTCAGATGACTTGTAAATTAGAATTACTTAGAATATTGAGGTAGTAATATGGCTAAAGGAAAAAAACATGTAATTGTTGTGGGCGGCGGTGCAGCCGGGATGCTGGCGGCCATTTCAGCAAGCAGGCAGGGTGCTGCAGTGACAATTCTAGAGCGAAATCCCCGCATCGGCAAGAAACTATTGACTACTGGAAATGGCCGCTGTAATTTTACTAATATCTATGCCGATAGTACATATTATCAAGGGAACAACCCCAACTTCGCTTACACCGCATTAGCTAAATTCAGCATTCCCGAGACAATTTCTTTTTTTGAAGAATTAGGGATTGCCCACAAAGTTGAGGATGCCGGCAAGGTGTTCCCGATGTCTGATCAGGCTTCAAGTGTCTTAGATGTATTGCGGTATGAACTCAATGAAATAGGTGTTACCGTTATCTGTGACGCTTATGTGCAAGAAATAAGGCAGTCAAAGAATATATTTACAATTGAACTGGAAAATGGCTTAACCTTTCAAACAGACAGAGTTGTTCTGGCTGCCGGGGGAAAGGCTATGCCCGCTACCGGTTCAGATGGTAATGGCTTTGTATTAGCACAGAAACTAGGGCACACGATCATGGATATCTTTCCGGGTCTTGTTCAACTAAAACTCGAAGGACCTTTTTTTAAACAAATTGATGGGGTTAAATTTGTCGGGACTGCTGAAATTTTACATAAGGGCAAGTCAGTAGCCAAAGAGCAAGGAGATATTTTATTTGGCAATTATGGGGTTTCGGGTCCGCCTATTTTACAAATTAGTCGAAGCGCCGCACAACTGCTACAGGAGAAAAAGGAGGTTCAATTAAAAATTACTATTATGGACATGATGTCTAAAGAAAATCTCAGAACGCTTGTGACAAAACGTTTTGTGAAGAGGTCCGGTAAGACGGTTGAGTTTAGTCTGGTCGGTCTGATAAATAAAAGACTCATCCCCGTTTTATTGAAAGAAGCAGGCATTAGGAATATAAAGCAGCCTGTTACTAACCTGTCTATCCAAGAGCAGGAAAAAATCATTGCGATCTTGACAGATTGGAGATTCAAGGTAACCGGAACAAAAAGCTGGCCTAGTGCACAAGTAACAGCAGGCGGTGTTGCTACCAATGAAATCAATCCATCCACCATGGAATCAACCCTGGTAAGCGGTCTATTTTTTGCAGGTGAAATGATTGATATCGATGGGCAGTGCGGGGGATTCAATCTTCAATGGGCATGGTCCTCCGGATTTGTTGCCGGACAGAGTGCGGCTTTTTGAGAATGGTAAACAATACTGGAATATTTTTCATTAAACCGGCAGGATTTTTGTATTTTTATGGGAATATAAAATATAATTGGCTAGTGTTCATATGGTAATCTTGATTGCCAATTCATGGAAGAGGATTGGTGGGTATAAAAAGGAGATGACACATTCGAATGAAAAAAATTACCCGTATTCCCTTGTTGATTATGTTTTTGCTTCTGACTCTGGCTGTTCCAGTCCTAGCATCGCCAGCAGAAAATTTAGTTACTGCAGATATGGCCCAGAAAATGCTCATAGACGGTAATAACCGCTTTGTAATGGAAAAATATTCCAAACAATCAATTGGCAAAGAAAGGCGGGCTGAATTAACAAAAGGTCAGGTACCCTTTGCTGTAATTGTTAGCTGTTCTGATTCGCGTGTACCGCCAGAACTTATTTTTGATCAAGGTCTTGGTGATATATTTGTCATTCGTGTAGCCGGCAATGTTCTGGGGCCTATTGAACTAGGCAGTGTAGAATACGCGGTCGACCATCTGGGTACTAAACTCGTAGTTGTCCTTGGTCATGAGCAGTGTGGTGCTGTAAAAGCTACTATTGATGGCGGTGATGTACCACCTAATATCCAGGCAATTGCGGCTAAGATTCAACCTGCCGTGACTACGGCCAGGGAGTCACATGCTGAAAATATTTATGAAGCTGCTTCCCAAGCTAATATTATCAATATGGTAGCCGTTTTAAAAGCTGATACCATCCTTACTCACATTCGCGGAGTAGAAATCATAGGTGCTAAGTATAAGCTTGCTTCCGGCGAGGTAGAATTTCTCCAATAGTCGCAAATTCTAAACTATAGTTTTTAACGTAAGAGGATAACAGATGGACTTATAGCCAATTAGTTGAAATTTTTTATTTTAGTTGAATGTTATTATGAACTGCCGGGAATGCTATGGGAAACTAGAGGAGGCAGATATATGACATTACAACTGAGTCCAAAAGAAAAACAGTTATTACAAGATCAACAAGCCCATGAAAAAGTCTGTATTCAAAAGTATCAGAATAATGCGCAGCAGGCTAGCGATCCCCAGTTAAAGCAATTATTTCAATCCTACGCCCAGCAGGAACAGCAACATTTGAATACCTTAACATCAATTTTAAATGGCCAGGTGCCAAGTATGAGTCAGGGACAACAGAGCCAGCAGGCACAGCAATCCCAATTAACTCAGAAAAGTAGCACTCAGGCAACATCGGCAGCATCCTCATCATCAGCCAGTCAAGCAGACGCAATGCTCTGTAGTGACATGTTAATGACGGAAAAGTTTGTTTCAGGTGCTTATGACTCGGCCATTTTTGAATCCTCGGATTCCAGCGTACGGCAAGCTTTAAACCATATTCAAAAGGAAGAGCAAGAGCACGGCGAGGGAATTTACAATTATATGAGCAGCAACGGTATGTATAGTAGTTAAATAAGTCAGAAATATATTGTTGTAACAAAGAATGACGTAGTAACGATCAATCAATTAACAATCATATAATGAATACAAAATCCTACCGAATTGCATAAATTTGGTAGGATTTTTGTAATTTTACAGGAAATTTATAGATTCTTATATTCTAAACATTCAGGTGGAGAGTCTACTCCACCTGAATCGACGCTGCCTGTAGAGGTGGGAGTCTTGACTGGCGTACTAAGATAAAATTGGTCCTAGCAGCACTGAAAAGGGTCTACAATTCTTGCAAAGAATTGTAGACCCTTTAATCATTATGGTAAAGATTTGATTTTTGGCGTTATTTAGTTTAGGTAATCAATTGTTTATGAAGTTTGGCGGTAAAAGATTCAAAAATAGCTAACGTTTCTTTAGTGTTGGACTTAGCAAATATTTTACTTTAAGTGTAAGTATTGTATATAATGAACTCATGGGCTGGCAGCAAACAATTTTAATTGAAAAATAACAGAAAACACTTATGGAAAAGCAGGAGGTCATTACTATGGATGATATTAGTATAGAAATGCTTAGTTTTTTATTGGGAGCAGGTTTTATTGCAGCTTTTGTCGACTCTGTCGTTGGTGGCGGCGGTTTAATTTCTATGCCGGCATTACTTATGACAGGATTACCTCCCAGTGTTGTATTGGGAACCAACAAATTGGCCTCAATATGCTGTTCTAGTACGAGTAGTATATCCTTTTTACGTTCAGGAAAGATGGATCTTAGTTTAGTTAAATATCTTTTTCCTTTGGCCTTACTTGGTTCAATATTGGGAGCGTATACGGTAAGGCTGATTCCTCCTGAATTTTTAAAGCCCTTAGTTATTGTTATGCTGGTTTTAGTAGCCATTTACACCGTGTTTAAAAAAGACTGGGGTGATAAGTCTACCTATACCGGTATTAGTAAAAGAGCCGGCATCTTAGGCGGCTGCGCCGCTTTGGCGCTGGGTTTTTACGACGGCTTTTTCGGACCGGGGGCAGGATCTTTTTTAATCTTCGTATTTTTGATGCTGGGTTTTGATTTTGTGGTAGCTGCCGGGAATGCCAAGGCCCTCAATATGGCGAGCAACCTTGGTGCACTCGTGACTTTTCTGCTGGCTGGCTCAGTCAATTATGTTTATGGTTTTACCATGGGTCTGGCAATGATTTTGGGTGCTATTGCCGGTTCAAAATTTGCTATTGCCAAAGGCGCGGCTTATGTCAAACCGTTGTTTATCTCGATAACAACACTGCTAATCGGCAAACAATTGTGGGATATTTTACAGTAAGCACATATAAGTTTAAACAGAGGGTGCTACACTTTCTCCGAACATGGTTGACAGGTGTTTTTTTCAGCAATTGATTCTGCGGCGTTAGCATAGTTCGAACCCCATTGACACAAAGTGTCTAATATAGGTAAGAGACTTTTGCCATCTGGTGTAAGAGAATATTCTACTTTAGGTGGAATTTGTGTATATATATACCGGTTTACTAGTCCGCTCATTTCCAATTCCCGCAGTTGTTGGGTTAACATTTTTTGCGTTATTTTTGGTAATGTTTTTTTTAACTCACTAAATCGTAGGGTACTTTCTCCTAAATGCCAGAGAATTAATGCTTTCCATTTGCCACCAATAAGGTCTAGCGTTAATTCCATAGCACACTGATATTCAATATTTTTGAATGTAATCATTTGTTGGTCACTCCAATTACTTTAACTAGATGATATGGTATACAGATAGATACTATACCACAATTAAGTGCGTACTTGCCTAAATATATCCTATCAGTTACTATTATATCAGAGAAGACATTCTTTAGAAATATCTTAATTTTAGTGATTGAATTGTTATATAGTGGCAATAATGGCCAAAGTAAATTTATAGTATAAAAAGGAAAATGGAGGAATTGAGATGATTATTAGTAGCCAGGAAGTTGAGGAACGTGCAGTAGCGCAGATTGCCGATATGATGTGTGTAGCGGCGAGAACAGCTCCCAAAGGTAGAGGCGTGGACAATTTGGTAACCTTGATTGTTAATGGTCAAGAAAAAGAACAACTATCAACAGAGATGCGGCGCATTGCTCAAGAATCAGGTATGCAATTTTTCGAACGTGATGCCAATTGCCTCGATCAGGCCGCGTTGGTTGTGTTATTAGGTCAGAAAGTGAAACCCCTTGGAGTGAAGCCCTGTGGTTATTGTGGGTATGCTGATTGTGCTGAGTGTGCACAAGGTACAGGGATATGTGCGATCAGCACTGGTGATCTGGGGATAGCTGTGGGATCGGCAGTTAACACCGCATCCTTATATCATGCCGACAATAGAGTAATGTTCAGCGTAGGTAAAGCGGCTATCAACATTGGCCTTTTGGGTGAGGAAGTCAAAATAGTGTATGGAATCCCACTTAGTATAACCGGCAAAAGCCCCTTTTTTGATCGGTAATTAAATGTATCGAAAACACTATTTGTTCTGTTCATAATAACAGGCAAATAGTGTTTTTTATTTTGTATACGAGTCAGTGATCATACCTTGCTGGAAAAACTGAAAAATTTGTAAATGAAAATGGATTAAGGCGTTACTTATGGTTTGTACCAGCGTTTATAATAATGAAACAGAAGTTGGTAAATATTTCGTAATCTTGTTGATCAATGGGAGGGATTGCAGTTGAACTAACCAAACGGATAAATAGGTGGGAGGGCTAGTATATGAGAAAATCAGGTGGATTTTTACAGGGGGGAACTGCCATTGAAAAAACTACTGTTAATACTGGTACTACTTATGTTGGCTGCTACGGTTGTGGCTGCACCGGGAAATTTTGCGGAAAGGGCTAAGGCCACTGAAATTCCGGTGGAAATCAATGTTACTGGAATGATACTTGAAGATTTCCTGGCTTTCATCAGTGAGCAGAGTGGCATCAGCATTTTGGCGGTTCCCGAAATTGCTGATATGAAAATCAATTTGCGGTTAGCTGCAGGGAAAACTTTGGGTCAGGTATTAGAGGAACTGAGAAATGGGTACCATCTGTCCTTCCAAATCAATGATACTAAGGAGGCGATAGTAGTAATTAAAGCCCCATATTATGAAGGGCGATATTTGACGGCTGCGCCCAATGTTTTGGTTAAAGCAAATAGTGAATATTATGGAGACCGTTCAATGGCGGGAGGAGGCATGGTTCAGGCTGCTGACTTTAATACTGAAGAATATAAGAGAGTATACGATAATAGCTTCCAGGACACATTGACAGCAGCGCTATCAACTTTTTCCATTGATGTTGATACTGCATCTTACAGCAATGTACGCCGGTTTATCAACTCCGGCAAATTGCCGGCTGCTGACGCTGTCAGGACAGAAGAAATGATTAATTATTTTAACTATGATTATCCGCAGCCTACAGGGGAGTATCCTTTTTCAGTAACAACGGAAGTAAGTGATTGTCCCTGGCAGCAGGGTCATCAATTGGTAATGGTTGGCCTTCAGGGGAAAAACCTTATGACACAAGAACTTCCGCCAAGCAATTTGGTATTTCTAATTGATGTTTCGGGATCAATGAGTGAACCAAATAAACTACCCCTGCTAAAGACGACTTTTAAAATGCTTGTGAAACAATTGCGCGCGCAAGATAAGGTGTCAATCGTTGTATATGCCGGCGCGGCTGGAGTAGTGCTCGAACCGACTTATGGCAGTGAAAGGGACAAGATCATAACTGCTATAGACAACCTTCAGGCAGGCGGCTCGACTGCAGGCGGGGAAGGAATCGAACTGGCCTATAAGATTGCCAAAGATAACTTCACCGGATCAGGCAATAACCGGGTGATTTTGGCTACTGACGGGGATTTCAACGTTGGCATAAGCAGCGAAGGTGAACTTGTGAGAATGATTGAACAACGGCGGGATGACGGGATTTCTCTTAGTGTACTTGGATTTGGCATGGGTAATATAAAAGACAATAAAATGGAGGCTTTAGCAGATAGAGGGAATGGCAATTACGCCTATATTGATAACGCTCTGGAGGCCAGGAAGGTGATGGTTGGTCAGCTGGCTGGCACTTTGTATACTATCGCCAAAGACGTCAAATTTCAGGTGGAATTCAACCCGGCTAACGTTAAATATTATCGGTTAATTGGTTATGAGAACAGGGTTATGGAAAATAGCGACTTTACTAATGATAAAAAAGACGCGGGCGATATGGGGGCAGGCCATTCGGTTACCGCACTTTATGAAATAATTCCTGTTGGGTCAGAGGAATTAGCTGGTAGAATTGATCCTTTGGCTTATCAACGGCCGGAGATTGTGCCAAGTGATGACTTACTGCAGGTAAAAATCCGCTATAAGGAACCGGAGAAGGATGGTAGTATTCTATTTACCAAACGTGTTGGCAATGAAGATGTTACCAGTGTACCTTCAGAGAACTTTAGATTTGCTGCGGCTGTTACAGAATATGCCATGCTTTTGCGTAACTGTGAGTTTAAAGGGCAGGCGACTTACCAACAAGTGCTGGAATTAGCGAAAAGCGCAAAAGGACATGATGATGGAGGGTATAGGGCCGAGTTTATTAAGATAGTGGAAATTAGCCAACTGCTTGAAGAAAAATAATGAGTAAAAACTAATAGAGCTGATCTGAGGTTACTCAGGTCAGCTCTATTCAGTTAATGTTATTTTTAGGTAGGTTTCATCGCCTTTTTATTCCCGGATGAATACATTAATGGTAGAGAGTATATCAAAAAGGGGATGAAAAATATTGCCGAAATTAACAGCCAAACGTGTGCCAATTGGTAAACACCGCTTGCCTCCATTGCCATATGCGTATGATGCCCTTGAACCGATTATTAGTGAAGCTACACTTAGAATACATCACGATCATCATCATAAAGCTTATGTGGATGGCCTTAATAAAGCAGAGGTAGCATTAGCGCAAGCCCGGGCGGAGAAAGACTATACCTTCATTAAATACTGGGAAAATGAATTAGCATTCAATGGTTCTGGACATATCCTTCATAGCATCTATTGGACAATACTGACGCCAAAGGGAACCGGTGGTGAACCAGGGCCGAATACCGTTAAGGAAATTACCAGACGTTTTGCAAGTTTTGATGCTTTTTTAGAACAGCTAAATGCTGCAACTACTAAGGTTGAAGCATCAGGCTGGGGTATTCTCGCCTGGAATCCATCCTGGAATTCCCTGGAAATATTAATTGCTGAGAAACATCAAAATCTTACACAGTGGGGGTCTATTCCGATACTGGTTCTCGACGTATGGGAACATGCTTATTATTTAGATTATCAATATCAACGGGAAGCATATGTTCGAAGAATAGTGGAAATAATTAATTGGAATGAAGTTGAAACAAGATTGGATTTAGCGATGCGCGGAAAGCTGCCATTATATTTTACAATGTAAGAAAAGTAGAAGAAGCGTGAAATAGTAAGTTATTTTATGAAAAACATGCTATTTTCCTGTTTAAACTGACTACTGAATGCAGTATGCTGAAATGTGATTGTAGAAGCAGCGTTGTAAAATGTAAAACTATGGTATAATTATCGTAGATTTATTTGTTATAAAAGGGAGATGTTCAACATGGGAGATAAGAGCCCAAAGAACAAGGAAAAAAAGAAGAAAAAAGCTGAAAAGAAGGTTACTCCAACAGTCCTATCAGATAAATCCGAATAAGGTTTATTAAACGCAACCAACTACATGGTTGCGTTTTTTCTCTACAAATAACTAATAATATAGGGGAAACTCCTGCTAATTTTGATGAATTTGGCAGGAGTTTTGTATTTAGGAGTGATTTTTTGCATATAAAATGATCTAGTGGTACAGCTTTTGGAAAGCATCTGTGATAAAATGTTATCGTTACAGGTTTAATGCTTTGAGTGAATGCTAAAATTGCGGTAATTAGTCTTTACTTTAGATTTATTCACTGACGTAGCTGGGTATCAATATAATTAAAGGAGCAAGGGAACGACTAAACCGCTTAACTATTATGGGTTACGTTCCGGTGAGGCTTGAAAAATGGATGATAATGAAAAAAAACCGGTAAATATAAGTTATGGTCTTCATGATAAAATCCCAAATAGAGTGGCAATTCCGCTTGTTATCCAACAAATAGTGGTATTGTCAATGGATCTGGTATTACCTGTTTTGATTATAAGTATGATGGGCGGGTCGCGGGAAGTAGCTCAAAATTTTGTAAGTGTAATGATGATCGGGATTGGACTGGGGACACTATTGCAAGTCGCACATAAGGGGGCAATAGGCTCCGGATATTTCTGTGCAGAGGAAACTGGATTTTTATATTATCAGGCGTCTGCTTTGGCAGTGCAAACAGGTGGGTTGCCATTACTTTTTGGCATGACCACTATTGCTGGTTTCTTTCAAATGCTGATTAGCAGAATCATCCCGCGCATACGGTTTTTGTTTCCTACAGAGGTAGCAGGCTTAATGGTTGCCATGACCGGGATTGCCGGTATTGCTCCCGGGGTTGCAGCGATATTTGGCATTGATGATACAAAAACTACCATAGATATGACATCGATGTGGGTTGGAATTATAATTCTTGTAATCATGGTTTCACTAAATATATGGGGTAAGGCATCTATGCGGCAATACTCTATATTTATTGGCATTGTAATGGGATATGTGCTGTCTTACATATGCGGAATTCTAAATGTCGATGATATAAAACAAGTAGTTGCTATGCCATATATCGCTATTCCTGTCATTCGTATGGAGTGGTCTTTTGACGGGAGATTACTGCTGCCATTTTTGGTCGCAGTTATTTGTTCTACGCTGAAAACAATAGGTAATTTAGCAATATGCCAAAAGACAAATGATGCAAATTGGAAACGTGTTGATGTTAATAACGTCGGGAAAGGCATCTTTGCTGAAGGAATTGGGACATCATTCTGCGGAATTATTGGCTGTATGGGGTTGAACAGTAGTTCCGGCAGTGTGGGGTTAGCGATTGTAAACGGTGTTACCAGCCGCCGGTTGGCATATCTTGTAAGCAGCGTGTTTATTGCGATGGCTTTTTTCCCGAAAGCTGCTGCGTTCTTAGCCATTATGCCTGCACCTGTTATGGGAGCGGTGTTGCTAATTAATCTGGGATATTTTATTATTGAGGGGTTTCAAATCATTACTTCACGAATGCTTGATCAAAGGAAAATATTTGTTATTGGGTTGTCACTGGTTTTTGGATTGAGTGTAGACCTGTTGCCTGGCATATATGCTCAATTCCCGGTGCAACTGCAAGCTTTATTCAAATCTTCCCTGGCAGTGGTTTCGATTACGGCTGTTCTTTTAAATCTGCTATTTCGTATCGGCATAAAACAGAAAAGTACTATAGCACTTATGGTAGGACCGAATTCGACAGCAAAATTGATTGACTTCATGGAAGCCAATGGTGCGGCTTGGGGAGCGCGCAGCGACGTTATCCACCGGGCTTCGTCTGCAATTATCGAGTTCTTCGAGACAGCCTCCGGATTGGAGCTGGTTAAGGAAGGCAAGGTAAGACTAAAAGTCAGTTTTGACGAATATCATATTACTGTCAACATTATCTATAACGGAGTTTTGCTGGAATTTCCGGAGAAACGGCCCACCGATGAGGAATTGCTTAATGATGACACTGCAATTGTAAAATTGTCGGGATTTTTGATGCGTAAGTATTCAAACAAGATAGAATCATGTATGAAGGGTAAGAATTGCAGTTTGCAATTTCATTTTGAACATTGAGTTCCCAACCAGGAAGTAATTCCTGCATAGATCTTAAGATTTATCACTTGAATTGTTTCTAAGCGTATCCTTAATAAAGGAGATTATTAGAATTTTATAGAATATAAAGAGTAATATTTTGGAGGGAGTGTGGATATGAGTATAGTAGTGAAAAAAATGGGAATGATGGCAACTATTTTAATCTGTATTTTGACATTTACAACTACAGCCTTGGCTATGAGTTTTTCCGCTGATATTGTCAGTTCGGATGATGGCAAAACCATTAAAAAAGAGAAGATATATATGACAAATAGCAAAGTGCGTGTGGAAACTGATGAAATGGTGAACATTTTACGGATGGATAAAAAATTGGTTTGGATGCTGATGCCTGAGGACAGGATGTATATGGAGCAAGAATTCAATCTCGCAACTGCCAAAAATCAGAAACAGACCCCGACAGCCGAGCCGCCGGCCGATGAAGACGAAAAGATCTTTATTTTGAGAGAAACTGTCAACGGTTATGTTGCCGATAAATACCAGATAAATGCAAAAAAACAGGATTCTCACTATATATGGCTTTCAAGCGACCCTGGCATTATGATGCAAGTGAAGACCGCAGCTATTGACGGAAGCTGGTGGCAGGAGTTCCGTAATATTAGACTTGGAGAACCAGATCCGGTTTTGTTTGAGATTCCAGACGGATTTTCAAAAATGTCCATGGCTATGCCTGGTATGTTTGGTAATTATTAATGTTAGTAAGTAGAAGTAGCCGGATGTCAATGATGTAAGATGAATCATAATGGTCTTGGCAGAGAGCAATCAAGAGCCGTAATTTACCCGCATGGGGATTATGGCTCTTTTTATTTGTGAGATGTAATTTATTTGGTTTACGATTACTTGCCGCTAGTTTTTGTTTTCTCCTGGTGTGTCCTTGCCAGGATGGGATTTTCTTTTTGGATTGTAAGCATTTTTGCGGATAACAGAAATAGCTTATAATAACGGCTATTATAGCAAGGAGGGACAAAATGGGAAATCCACAAATTATGTCAGTCGGGACAGCGATACCGCCGTATACCTTACAACAAGAAGAGATAAAGGAATTTGTTGCAACATTATTCCAAACCAATATGGCCCATCTTGAAAGACTGTTACCAGTCTTTGAAAATGGGCTGATTAAAGTAAGGCATTTGTCACGACCGCTTGCATGGTACCGGGAGATGCATTCTTTTGCCGAAGCTAACAAACTCTATGAAGAAACGGCCCTTACCTTGGCTGAGGAGGCAGCCGCAAAGGCTATCAAGCAGGCTGGTATCCGATCAGACGAGATCGGGATGATCATTTACATATCCTCTACCGGCATTGCTACGCCTACCGTGGACGCTAAAATCATTGAGCGCTTGGGCTTGTCACCGCATACTGCCCGGGTACCGATATGGGGATTGGGCTGTGCCGGGGGCATTGTTGGCCTTGCACGCGCGTCAGAGTTAGCGCAAGTGTTACCTGGAAAAGCAGTTCTGCTTATCACTGTAGAGCTTTGCAGTCTCACTTTTCAGCGCAATGACTACTCAAAAGCCAATCTTGTTGGTACCAGTCTGTTTGGCGATGGCGCAGCCGCAGCTCTCATCGCTGTCGATGGTGGCGGGCCAACTGTATGTGGCAGCTATAGCACGTTATTCCCTGCTACGGAAGATATAATGGGCTGGGATGTTACCGAAAGCGGACTGAAAGTCCGCTTTTCGCGAGATATCCCGAGTATTGTTAGAAAGAATTTGCCTGAGCTTACAGGTAAGGCCTATGACAAATGGGACATTGACAGTAATTCTGTCCAGCATTATGTTGTGCACCCGGGGGGTGCAAAGGTACTTGAAGCTTATGCCGACAGTCTGAGGCTGTCTGATGATAAGCTAGATCACGCCTACCGCGTCCTGGAATCCTATGGCAATATGTCGAGTGCTACAGTATTGTTTGTCCTGAATAGCTTTTTGGCAAGCACTCCGCCGACAGAAGAATATGGACTTATGCTAGCTTTAGGGCCAGGTTTTAGTGCCGAACAGGTGTTATTTAGATGGTAACTGGAATGATTGCCGGTTTGGCAAGTATAATCGTTATCCAACGACTAACAGAACTGCTGCTGGCTAATCGCAATCAGATATGGATACTAAAGAAAGGAGGCATTGAATACGGCGCTGGCCATTATCCGTTATTTTTCTTGTTACACACTGCCTGGCTGGTTTGTTGGGTGACTGAGGGTTATTTTACTAGTTGCCTAGGTTTCTTTTGGCCGGTATGGCTGAGCTTATTCCTATTTGCACAGGTAATAAGATATTGGTGTATAATCAGCCTGGGACATTATTGGAATACACGCATTTTGGTAATTCCCGGCGACCTAGCAGTGCGACGGGGACCTTACCGGTTTTTAAAGCATCCCAATTATCTGGCAGTTGCGCTTGAGCTGGCAGTGGTACCGCTCATCTTTGGTGCGGTGGTTGCTTCTGTTGTTGCTACAGCTGCTAATGCTGCCCTGCTGCTATTAGTCAGAATTCCGGTCGAGGAACAAGCTCTTAATTTACGGAATCACGATATGTAATTTGTCCAGCTTGCGATACAGTGTAGTGCGGCCGATACCAAGCTTTCGGGCTGCAGCAGCGATGTTACCGTTAACATCTTCTAATGCCTGAATAATCAGTTTCTTCTCAAGATTGGCAGATTGCTGCGATATTTGATTTTCAAGACTAGTGCCTGAGCTTTGACAATTAGTTGTGTATTCAATCGGCAGGTCTGCTACGGTTAATGTGGATGTGCCTGTCGATAAAGCGATCATATTCTCGATACAGTTTTCTAATTGCCGTACATTACCTGGCCATTGGTAGTTAGCTAAATGGTGAAATAACTCCGGACTGATATCCATACGCGGAAAACTAAATTTTTTGCAGAGTTTTTCAACAAAATAGGGTGCCAGATCCCAAATATCCTCAATTCGTTCTCTAAGTGGAGGAATTTCTATTGAAATGACTTTCAAGCGATAATATAAATCTAAACGGAATTTTCCTTGCTGCACCATCTGGCACAGGTCTTGATTAGTTGCAGCAATAACACGGGCATTCATTGCGTGACACTTATTATCACCAATCCGGTAAAACTCTTTTTGTTGCAGGACCCGTAACAGTGAAGCCTGAACGTGAAAAGGCATATCGCCAATTTCATCTAAGAATATTGTTCCCGAACCTGCTAGCTCAAATTTCCCCGTTTGTCCACCCCGCTTAGCCCCTGTAAATGCGCCGTCAGTATAGCCAAAAAGTTCACTTTCTACAAGGTTATGGGGAATTGCAGCACAATTTAATGTTACAAACGGTTTTTCTTTGCGTGCACTCGAGTTATGGATAGTTCTAGCGATAATTTCCTTGCCGGTACCGCTTTCACCTTGGATGAGAACGGTTGAATCTGTCCGCGTTGCGCGCATTGCGATATCAAGGATAGAATGAGTTTTTGGACTGCGCCCATGCCATTGAGTTTCACATTCTGCTGTATGATTAAACGAAATCGGTACAAAGAAGTTATGTTGTTCTGTCTTTATTGAATCACCTTTGCTAATAGATGCCTTGCTGTGTAGTAAGGTTTTACCTAAAGCATCCAGATCTCTCTTGGAAAGATTAAATTTTGCTTGCATTTCAGCGATTGCGAGGCTTTGTTCAATCATGGCTGCTCCAAGGGTGGTTATCTCCATTACATGGTTATGCGTGGCACCGGCCTCACCGGAAATATTAAGTACTCCAATTAAGTTTCCGTCACTGGCGCTAATCGGAGAAGCCCAACAATCTAAAAAGCTAACAGGCTGCGAATAGTGTGTCCAACCAGGAATAGCTAGCGGCATTTGTTCGATAAGTACGGTACCTATTCCATTGGTACCCTTTAAATTTTCGCGCCAGTTAACACCGGGGGTTAAAAAAATTTTTTTTGTTTTGTTAACAAATGAAGGATCGCCAAGGGTTTCCAGGATATATCCTTCATTGTTGCTGAGCAGGATTTGGTATTTACCTCGACGCAATAAACTAAATATATGTTGCAGGATTGGCTTTGCGGTACGAATTAGTTGTTCAGATTTGCCTAATAATTCGTTAAGTCTGTTCGATGGCAAAATATCATCTTGAAAGAGTTGTTCATGATTAACATTTAGTCCCCGGCATCTTTTCCAGGATTGGAAGATGGGTGACGGGACTTTATTTATTACTCTGGCATCATTTCCGTGAATAAAACTTGCTAATAGGCTAGCCATAGTCCACCTCCAGCAGTTATACAAAATAGTGTTTCGCTTAAGAAACACATGTCCACGGACATTGTTCTTACACTGATACATATTTTCCACATATATCATAATTTACCTCTTTTAAAATACGGATTTTATTAATGATTTGGTTTTTAAATTGTAAGATTCGTTAAATCTGATTTTGGCATGATGCATGCATTATATTATGGCGTAAGATAAGAAATGGGCTAAGCCCTAAGGAGGATTTTATTTATGGCAATTGGTGAGCAAGTTTTTGGGTATTTTATTCCTACTGTGAGCCTAATGGGAGTAGGGGCACACAAACAAACTCCTGCACAAGTGAAAGCTCTTGGTGGTTCGAATGTTTTCCTGGTTACTGATGCTTTCCTAGGCCGCCCCGGTGGGATGGCCGACGATATTAAGGCCATGCTGGAAGCGGAGGGAATTAAGGTTAGCATTTTTGCAGGAGCAGAGCCAAATCCGACTGACAAAAACGTTGAGGACGGTTTAAAAAGCTATCAGGCAAGCGGCGCTGATACTATTATAACCTTGGGCGGCGGCAGTGCTCATGACTGTGGTAAAGGAATTGGCTTATTGGCTACCAACGGCGGAAATATTCGGGACTTTGAAGGTCTTGATAAGTCTAAGAAGCCAATGCCGCCATTTATTGCCATAAACACTACAGCCGGTACTGCATCTGAGATGACCCGGTTTGCTGTTATTACCAATACTTCTAACCATGTAAAAATGGCTATTGCTGACTGGCACACTACTCCCAATGTTGCAATTAATGATCCGTTACTGATGGTTGGCATGCCGCCTGCTCTTACTGCTGCTACCGGCATGGATGCATTAACTCATGCCGTGGAAGCATATGTTTCAGTTGCCGCTACACCGGTAACTGATTCAGCGGCTCTAATGGCCATCAAGCTTATTGCCACTAATTTACGCAATGCAGTTGCCAATGGTCAGAATATGGAAGCACGTGATAAAATGGCTTATGCCGAATACTTAGCTGGAATGGCATTTAATAACGCCGGTTTGGGCTTTGTTCATGCAATGGCTCATCAACTAGGCGGCTTATACAACTTACCTCATGGTGTATGCAACGCTATTTTACTGCCTCATGTTGAAAGATTTAATATCATTGCCTGCCCAGAACGTTTTGGTGATGTTGCTATAGCAATGGGTGAAAATATTCAAGGTCTATCTGTTCGTGATGCTGCTGATAAAGCGATAACCGCTATTCAGAAATTATCTTCAGATGTTGGCATTCCTTCCGGCCTTGCTGAATTAAACGCTAATGAAAAAGATTTTGAGGTTATGGCCGGAAATGCATTAAAAGATATTTGCAGCCTATTTAATCCACGTACTGCCAAACTTGATGATATAATTGCTATCTATAAGGCCGCAATGTAATTGGTTGAATGATGTAACTAAAAAATACCCTATAGGTTAGAATGCCAGATAAATCTAACCTATAGGGTATTTCTATGGAGAAAAGGACAAGTATTCGCAAAGAGAAAAGGTTTGCGTGGTAAGAATAAAGGCTCGAAAGACTTACAGGCATCATCATTTTAAAACATAAACTTTCGGAAAATATCGTTTCCGCAAGTGTCTATATACAGCTTGACATTTATTCCTATGTATTGCTACAATTACCTTAAATAATGATAGGGTAAGGGAAGGTTGAGTGAGGATGAAAAGTTACAAAACGATGCTAAGGATTATACTCTGCTTAGCAATATTTGCATTTGGTGCGATGCTGACAGGGTGCTCCGGCGACCAAAAAGCGGCAGAGAAAAAGGTATTTAGGGTTGGTATGGAATGTGGATATGCTCCTTTTAACTGGACCCAGACTACAGCTGATAACGGAGCGGTGAAAATTAAAGACAGTCAGGAATATGCTATGGGCTATGATGTAATGATAGCTAAAAAGATTGCTGAATCTATGGGCTATGAACTGGAAATCCATAAAATTGAATGGGACGGTTTAGCTCCTGCCGTAAATGCCGGCAAGATTGATGCTGCTATCGCCGGCATGAGTATTACCAGTAAGCGTAAAGAAACAGTCGATTTTTCTTCTGTCTATTATAACGCCGATATTGTTGCTCTTACAAAGAAAGATAGTCCTTTTGCAGCCGCTAAGAATTTGGATGGCTTAAAAGGCGCTGTCGCTACATCACAACTTAATACCGTCTGGTATGATTTGCTAAAACAAATTCCTGATGCAAAAATTCAACCTGCTATTGATAATGTTCCTGGTATGATTGTTGCACTAACTTCTGGCAAGGTAGAAGTTCTGGCTACTGATAAGCCAACTGCAATGGCTGCTGTCTTTTCGAATCCAGAATTAGTAATGTTGGATTTCAAGAATGGACAAGGCTTTAAGGTCGAGCGGGAAGAAATTGAAATGGGTATTGCGGTGGCTAAAGGGAAAAGTAACGAGTTACTGACGAAAATTAACAAAGCACTGTCTGCAATGACAGAAGAAGATCGTAACAAATTGATGGAAGAAGCCATTAAGAAACAACCGTTAGCAAAACAATAAGCAGTATTAATGGGATGGCATTTGCCATCCCTGAAATTTATTATCAATCAAGGTGGAAAGAAATATGACAAGTGATATGCCGGTAACTTTTTTCGGATGGGTTTATTTTCTTCTGCAGCAATATGGTGTACTTTTTGTAAAAGGGGCTTTAGTTACACTGCTTTTAGCTGTCAGTGGTACTATAGTTGGTTGTGTAATTGGTTTATTCGTAGGTATTTTACAAACTATCCCGATTAATCCTAAAGACGGACTTGTTAAACGAGGCTTTTACCAATGTATCAGAGCCATCTTAGCAGCATATGTTGAGTTGTTTCGCGGGACACCCATGATTGTACAGGCGATGGTTGTATACTATGGCTCGATGCAAGTTTATAATATCGATATGTCCCCGCTGTTAGCAGGCTTTATTGTTGTTTCAGTAAACACCGGCGCGTATATGGCTGAGACTGTTCGCGGCGGCATTATTTCTATTGATGTCGGTCAAA
Source organism: Sporomusa ovata DSM 2662 (assembly GCF_000445445.1). Taxonomy (GTDB): domain Bacteria; phylum Bacillota; class Negativicutes; order Sporomusales; family Sporomusaceae; genus Sporomusa; species Sporomusa ovata. Next base: position 230,356 of record NZ_ASXP01000001.1, read on the forward strand.
AAGAGGCTGCAAAAGCGATTGGTATGAATCATTTTCAGATTATGTCCTGTGTTATTTTACCGCAAGCTTTACGTAATATTATGCCACAGATTGGTAACAATTTGATTATTAATATCAAGGATACCTCGGTACTCAATGTAATTTCCGTAACCGAGCTATACTTCTTATCTAAGTCAGCCGCTGGTGCCTATTATCGATATTTTGAGGTTTTCTTTATTACTTGTGCAATTTATTTTATTATGACTTTTGCGGTTTCACGCTTTCTATTATGGATAGAAAAGAGAATGGATGGGCCTGATAACTATTCATTAGTTACGCATGATCCGTTAGCTGATCCATGTGGACCATTTACTCCAAAGAAAGGCGAGAATTAGAAGTATGGATAATAAAGTGTTCGCAATAGAACCACGGCAGATATTGAAAATTAAGAATTTGGTTAAATATTTTGGTAAGCGTGAGATTCTCAAAGGTATCAGCTTTGATGTTTTCCAGGGTGATGTTATTTGTATTATTGGTGCGTCAGGCTCTGGTAAATCCACGATGCTTCGCTGTATTAACCTGCTGGAAATACCAACCTCAGGCGAAATTATTCACGATGAACGAAATGTAGTGGAAGAACAGGATAAACTAACGCTATATCGGACCAAAGTCGGTATGGTGTTTCAACAGTTTAATCTGTTTAATAATATGTCTGTGCTTGAGAACTGCATGGTAGGATTAGTAAAGGTATTAAAGCAGGATAAGGCAACTGCCAGGCAAACCGCGCTCCACTTTTTAGAGAAAGTCGGCATGGCGCAATATATCAATGCCAAGCCACATCAGTTGTCAGGCGGCCAAAAGCAAAGAGTAGCGATTGCCCGCGCGCTTGCAATCCAGCCACAAGTCCTGCTAATGGACGAACCGACTTCGGCACTGGATACGCAAATGGTTGGTGAAGTTTTAGCCGTTATGCGTGAACTGGCTAAGGAAGGCTTAACCATGCTGATCGTTACCCACGAAATTGCCTTTGCACGCGAAGTTGCCTCCCGGATCATTTATGTCGAAGATGGTGTCATTGTCGAGGATGATACACCAGATGTCATTTTTAATCATCCCCAGGATGCGCGGACGAAAGCATTTCTTTCACGCGTTACGAGTGGACTTGCCTAATAAGATTAAAAGACTTCCTATGTAGTATCTCTGCCATAGGAAGTCTTTGCTTATATAAGTTTTTTGAACCGCAGAGACGCAGAGTACGCAGAGGGGCGATGTATATCGAGAACATTCCCTCTGCGTACTCTGCGTCTCTGCGGTTAGAGCCGTATCTTCAAGGGCGTGATAGCGCTTTTCTATCCGAGTGTCGGTTTGAAATTGATTGGACATAATTGACAAAACAATATTTGTATGATACAAATATTATCAAGACGATGGGAGTGAAAGAATATAGTTAGTGAAGAAGAAAAATACAATAAGTGTTTGGAAGACATTAGTATATTGCTGCAAAAAGCAGTGCGGACGTTCCAAATTATTGAAAGGAAACAAATTAGAATGCATGGTTTTACCAGTTCTCAATGCTATATATTGCTGGAAATATATAAACATCAAACGCTTTCTATTAATGAAATTAGTGAAAAAATGCGCCTTGAAATTAGCACTATAACTAGAATTATGAATAATTTAGTTCGGGATAAGCTTATTCTTCGCAGAAGATCTGTATATGATAAAAGGGTTGTAGAAGCTATTCTTACGGAGAACGGTAAAGAGATTGCTCAACAATTACAGGAAAGTATTGCCAATTATTATAAGGATGTCATAGTAAACTTGCCGCGTGGTCATGTTCGCGAAGTCATGAGTGCAGTAGAAGTGCTTGTAAATGCTTTAGAAAAAGCCCAAAAAGGCTATCTGTTGGAATGAATAATAAAAGAGAGAAGGGGATTAGTATGACTAAAACTTTTATTCAGCAATCATTTGCTGAGCGAATTGGGGGAAATAAATTCGGGAATGATGCAGTTCTATATAAATTTGAAAAAATTAAAAGAGCTAAAAGGGAGGCGCGTAAAAACAATCCTACTATGGAATTAATTGATCTTGGGGTAGGTGAACCAGATTGGATGGCGGAAAAGGAAGTTATTGAAGTATTATATGAACAAGCTAAGCTGAGAGAAAATAGAGGATATGCCGATAATGGTATACAAGTATTTAAGGATGCTGCTGTTCAGTATATGGAAAAAGTTTATCAAGTGTATGGTCTTAACTCAAATAATGAGGTAAATCACGGAATTGGTTCGAAGTCGATTTTGGCACTTTTGCCGCTAGCCTTTATTAATCCGGGCGATATTACTATTATGACTGTACCCGGTTATCCTGTTATGGGGACTATGACTAAAGCGTTAGGAGGAGAAGTGGTTAATTTGCCACTCTTAGCTGAAAATAGTTTTTTACCTGAATTGGACTCCTTGACTTCTATGCAGCGCCATAAAGCTAAACTGTTGTATATTAACTATCCTAACAATCCAACCGGAGCTACTGCGACTGAAGAGTTTTTTGAAAAAGTCGTACAGTTTGCTAAGGAAAACGAGATCATTGTCGTATCAGACGCTGCTTACGCAGCTCTTACTTTTGAAGGACAACCACTTAGCTTTTTGTCAGTTGAGGGCGCTAAAGATGTTGGTATAGAGATTCATTCGTTGTCCAAAGCCTTTAACATGACGGGGTGGCGACTGGCATTTGTGTGTGGTAATGAATTGGTAGTGAAAGGGTTTGCAACTGTAAAAGATGACAATGACTCCGGTCAGTTTACCGCTATTCAAAAAGCTGGCGTTTATTGTTTGCAGCATCCTGAAATAACGAAAAAAACAGCTTTGAAGTATTCGCGCCGTCATACTATGTTGGTGAAGGCATTAAAACGTATTGGGTTTACAGTCACCAAGCCTAGAGCATCATTTTACTTATATACAGGTATTCCTCATAGTACCAAAAGCGGAAGATGCTTCACGTCAGCAGAAGATTTTTCCGAGTTCTTACTTAAAGAAGCACTAATTTCAGTTGTCCCCTGGGATGACGCCGGGGCATACATTAGGCTTTCCGTTACCTTTGAGGCGAGGGATGAAAAGGAAGAAGAACGGATCATTTCTGAAATTGTGCGACGTTTGGATAACATTGGTTTCATTTTTTAGATTGTATGAATGCCTGTTGCAATAGCAGGTGAATCTTCCAGGCGAAAGCAGGATAATATATATAACGTATGTAAAGTATAGCTGGTTAGAGTCCAGTGTATGTTGGAGGTAGAATGTTGATAAATTTATCAAATGGTAGACCATTGATAAATGAGAGCTCGATATCTTTTGATTCTTATGAAAAAATGGCAGAATATTATTTTGAATGTGTTGATACGAAACCATTTAATGCGTACTATGAAAGACCGGCAACATTGTCATTGCTTCCTGATATTGCAGGAAAAAAGGTGTTAGATGCCGGATGTGCCGCAGGCTGGTATAGTAAATGGCTGTTGGATAATGGTGCAAAGGTAATAGCGATAGATTTTAGTCCTAGTATGATAGCAATGACACGAAGAAGAATTGGTGAAAAGGCTGACATTAGACAGGCTGATCTCAATGAACCGCTAAATTTCATCGAGGATAAATCAATCGATGTTATAGTGTCATCTTTAACACTTCACTATATTAAAGACTGGGAACCTGTAATGGCTGAGTTTATTAGAATATTAAAGCCATTAGGTTCGTTAGTTTTTTCGGTGCATCATCCATTTATGGACTTTACATATTTCAACAGGGAAAACTATTTTTTAACCGAGATTGTAGAAGATGAGTGGGAAACTAATGTAGGGAAAGTAAAAGTCCAATTTTATAGAAGACCTTTATGTAAAATAGTCTTACCGGTAATAGACGCGGGATTTATTATTGAAAAGATAATAGAACCTATGCCGACAGAGAAATTTAAACAATTACAGCCCCATGTATATGAAAAGCTAACCAGAAAACCCCAGTTTATTTTTTTGCGAGCAAGAAAAAGCTAATCAAAGGAGACACCTACCCGGCTATTTTAGAAATTCAAGCACTTTACGATTTACCGTATCTGCTTGTACGATCCATAAGTCATGACCTGCATTAGGAATGACATTTGTTTTAATATGAGGAGCTATCTTATTGAGACGTTCAACGGCTTTTGGCGCAGAATATATTTTTTCATTTTCACCTACTAAATAAAGCGAAGGTACTTTGATACTTTGTAATTCTTTATCCAGTAAAACTGTGGGAGAAATCATACGTTTTGCTTTAAAGCAGCGTATGCCCCATAATATTTCATCAATGGCACTGTCTAATGATTTCCTTGAGGCATCATCTTTTCGTATGAAATCCTTGAAAACCCAATTAAAATAATTTTTGGCAATAAAGCGAAGCGGTATTGTCATAAAAACAATTGAGCGCATCAAGAATTTTAATTCCAAAGGTAGCACAGTTGCTGCTGGCGCTAATAATACAATTTTATTGAGACGGTGTTGAAAGTGGAGTGCATATTGGCATGTTAGCCAACCGCCATAAGACAGGCCCATAAGGTTAATGTTGTTACCAAGTTCAAGCGCAGTAAATAATTCATTAAGCCAATTGACAAAATCCTCGGGTCCTGCAATTGATCGCGTGTATACACTACGTCCAAAGTCATAAATGTTATCGACTGCGTAGGTTTTGTAAGACGCGGATAACGCTTTAATATTCTGCATCCAGCATAGAGAATTACCCATGGAGCCAGGTAGTAGTACTAGTGGCGAAGCTCCGTTTGATCCACTAATTCTTACAAAAGTTTGGCCGTAAGAAGTGTCTACCATCCGGGACTCTGAATCTACTGGCCATACCTCCTGCGCTCTCTTGTCATATATTTCCCAATATTGCTTTTGTGCTTTTTCGGATTTGAATGGATGATATGCCGATATTTCCATGCTTCATCCTCCCTCGTAATGATCGAATTTTAGCAAATTCTAGAACTCACATGAAGGTATATATATATATACTTTATAATTTAGCGACCAAGTGGTCGCTAAATTAATACTACTCCATAATATGGAATTAGTCAATATTTGATTTTTATACTGTTGCGCTTTCATAATATTATTTTGTTTTGTTGGCAAAAAATAAAAAAGAGAAGTTTAAGCGATTATAATATTCGCCTGAACTTCTCTACAATAAACTGCAATTACGTGTAATAAAGAAATTATTGCTGCCTAATTTGGTGAGTATAAGTAAATTTTTTAACGTCCTTTTATACCTAGCCAGTAATCATTCCAAACCTTATCAATATGGTCATGTTTCTGTTCTTCCGGTACATCAACCATAAATGTACTCATTAATGAATAAAGACCTTGTCTTAAGCTGTAATACGATAGAAGAATATCTTCTGGCGAAGCTTCGCGGATTAGTCCCTGTTGTATGCCTTCCTTAATTAATTCTTTATATTTTTCTCCGTAAATCATTTCATTGTTAAATGCTCTCGTCAAAAGTTTTTCTTTTAAAGCGGTAGGAGGAAAAAACAAGACACGATTCCAGAATGCTCTATCTTCAACGATTTGTGTAGACGAGCTTGAGCTACAACATATATACTGTTTAAATAGATGATAAAGTCTCTCCGACGCCGGCATGGTTTCTGATTCTGCCAAAAACTGATCTATACGATTTCGGTATTTTATTTCAAGATTTTCGTAAATCTCCCAAAATAATTTTTCTTTACTGGGAATAAATGAGTACAACGATGATTTTTTTATACCTACTCCAGCCGCAATTTGTTCCATGCTCGTAGAATCATATCCATTATTTGCAAATAGTGAAAGAGCCACTTTTTTTATCTTATCCTTAGTTTTTTCAGCCATCAATTGTATCCTCCATATTTACTCCCTAATGCTAAGAAAATTTTACTTCATCTAATCAAAATCCTGCATTGCTTATGATAAAATGCAGGATTTTTGATTACAAAGTATAAGTTAACTATTGTAATATATTTGTAGCTAACCTGGAGGTTATATGAAACTAACCGTTTTAGTCGATAATAATACTATAATCGATAGGTATTTTCAGGGAGAGCCCGCAGTATCGTATTATATAGAATGTGAAGGTGAAAAATATCTGTTTGATACTGGATACTCAGATGCATTCTTTAAAAATGCCAATAAAATGGGTATCGACCTTTTAGCGCTAGATGCAATAATTATTTCACACGGGCACAATGACCATACGTGGGGATTAGGTGAATTATTTCGGTTGTATACGGAAGCCGCATTTGAAGGTCGTAGGGTGAAAGTACCTACTATAATTGCCCATCCAGATGCCTTTTTGGGAAAAAGAGTAAATGGGTTACCAATAGGATCAATGGTGTCTGCTAGCCAGTTACAAAGTGTTTTTTCATTAAACCTTAGTAGAAAACCTGTTAAGCTGTCAGATAAATTCACTTTTTTAGGTGAAATTGAAAGAAGTAATTCATTTGAAGCAATAAATTCAATCGGCGAAACGCTAAAAGAGGGTTTATGGCAAGAGGACTTTGTACTAGACGATTCTGCCTTAGTATATATGTCTGAACGTGGGTTAGTAATAATTACAGGCTGTTCCCATTCGGGGATTTGCAATATTATTGAATATGCAAAAAAAGTATGTAATGAAGATAGAATATGTGATATTATTGGCGGATTTCATCTTTTGAACCCAAACCATCACCAGTTAATCAATACAGTTGAATACTTAAAGAGGCAGGAGATTGGTACTATTCACGCATGTCATTGTACGGATATAAATTCCAAAATCAAGTTAGCACAGGTAGCAGATGTTAAGGAAGTTGGTGTAGGCCTAGTAGTCGAATATTAGCTTTACTGATTGCGTGGAATTATTATATTGTTATTGTGCCTAAGTAGAGTTGCAGAGGCTATTATTACTGCAAATACACAAAGGGTTAAGGGTATTGTGGACGATAGTATACTATTATTTTGGCTGAAGATTAAAAGGCCGCGATAGCATTTTCTTTAAAAAAAATTTTCAAGAGAAGGAAGTTGTGCATTTTCGTGGAATTGTTTGGTATCAAAATATGGAGGAGGAATGCAAGTGCAACTTTTTATGCATTACAGGAGGCTGCTATGGCTGGGAGTTTTTATGCTTATGCTAAGTTGTAGTCTGCCTCAGACAGTGTCGGCAAATGATAATGGTTTGAAGTACACTATTGTTGTATCAAGTTTTGAGAATCGTGCTAACTGGAAAGGACAATTTAATCTGGGCGATGCCTGGGGTGCTGTTTTGACCGATATACTCAACCAGTCTGGAAATTTTATTGTTCTTGCTGAAAATGATATGCGTCAGGCAGCAAGTAATGAAAGTAGTTCCAATCCCCATGTAATTCCGGCGCAGCTGTTGGTAAAAGGAGTTATTACCCATGTGCAGGATACAGGCGGTCAGGCAGGTGGTTTTGGCATTCATGGTATTTATCTAGGTGGCGCTAACTCAAAGTCTGAAATCAATATCACGATGTATGTTGTTGAGGCCGGTACCGGACAAGTGTTAGCCTCTAAGAGCATTGTTGGTAAAGCAGTAAAAGGTGGAATAGTTGTTGGCGGTCGCGGCGCGGTCTTCGGTAATTATGGTGCTACCAATCTGGGGAAAGCTGTTGAAGATGCGGCTACACAGGGTGTAGAATGGATGAAAACTCAATTGCCCAAGATCAGGTGGACTGGTGCTGTGGTAATGAATAATAATAGTAATATATATATTAACAGAGGGTCACGTGAGGGCATTACAGTAGGTCAGGAATTTGTCGTAGGTTCTGCTGAAATACTGAGAGATCCTACTACGGGTGAAGTTCTTGATGAAATGGTAACCGAAGTGGCTCGAATTCGTGTAGTCTCTGTCAAAGAGAAGATTTCTATCTGTCAAGTGATTTCTGGTACTTCTGGTAGTATTGCGCAAGGCATGAGAGTGACATTGCCGTAAAGAACAAGTAAGGTGATTGTTAACTAATTGACAAGATATAGATTCACCGGTAAAATATAAGTAGAAAACTAAAGGAATTGGCATACCCGCTGAAAGGCGGCGACGCAAAGCCGTGGGTCTACCGGCGTAATGCCTACGACTGCCTGGTTGCTCTTACAAATAGTTATTTGTGGGTGTTACCAGGCATTTTTTATTTTCCAGATAATACAGTCTTCAATCTGTGATGCGAAATTATAAACATATAGGATAACTGAAGACAATGTCGAATTATAAGGTATTGAGATATAATACGAAAGATATTGACGGTGAGCAATGTGAATAATAAAATATGCATAGAGATAGACATTTTGCCATTAACACAGATTTTTACAATATGTAACTCAGGCAGTATTGGCAACTAATGAGTCGTCACAAAAAACGTAACGATTAACCAGGGGGCCTCAATGGACAAACAGTTAGATTTACATGGCTTATTATCGATTGTAAGGCGCCACCGCAATTGGGTATACACCAGTTTTTGCATAGCGATAATACTTGCTATCCTATTAAACTTGATGCCGCCAACTTATGAGACAAAAGTTACAATTCGCGTAAAACCGGCTGCAAGAAGTGTGACAGATGCTGGCGGGGCGGCGTGGCAGTCGGAAGAACTGGCGCGGCAGAAAATGTATACTTTTGCCGAATTAATAAAGAGTCGATCGGTCGTGGAAGCTGCGATTGGTAAACTTGGTGCAGATGAACAGGCGTCCCTTCGTTATGAAACTGTTATCGACCGAATTACGGTGCGGCCTTTAAAAGATACTGAGATTTTGAATACTTTTGTTTTAGCTGGCTCCCCACAGGAAGCACAAAATTTGGCAAACGCATTAGCGGTCGCTGTTAATGAAATGTCGCTGGATATTGCCCGGGCGGAGGGTAAAGAAACTCGAATTTTTATCGGAGATCGTTTGGCTGAAAAAAAACGTGAGCTTGATGAAGCGGGAAAAGCATTAGTGGACTATAAAAAAAACAATCGGATTGTTGCTATTACCGAACAGGCCAGGGCGTTTGTGGAACGTCAATCAATCTTAAAAAAATTGGATACCGAGAATCAATTGGTGTTGGGAGCAGCGTATGCTAAACAAAAAACGCCTGATATCATTGTCGATACACCTGTTGTGCAGTTGTATAGGAACCGCTTGGCTGAACAAGAAGCCGAATTGGCGGGATTGTCGAAAAGCTTGACCGATGAGCATCCGCGTGTAGTTAATCTTAAGGCTTCCATTGCTGAGAACCAAAAGAGGCTGCAAACCGAACTTATACGCATCGCTATAGGCGAGGTATCTTTAGGTGAAACCCAGAGAACAAATTTACAACGCATTACCTCCCAGGAAGAAAAAGAATTGGCAAATCTTCCCGCAACAGAAACTCAGTTGGCGCGTTTAATGCTTGATTATTCGGTTGCTGAAAGTGCATATGCCACCTTAGCGAAACGCTATGAGGAGGCCCGGATCAGTGAAATTATGGAATCGGCTAACCTGCAAGTTATTGACATGGCAGCGTTGCCGGAAGACCCGGTCAAGCCGAAAAAAATTTTTAACTTATGTATAGCGGCTATTATGGGACTTTTTATCGGTACAATGGCTACATTTTTTGTTGAATATTTTTATAAAACCATTGATACAGTTGCCGATTTGCAGCATTACTTATCTGTGCCAGTGATTGGTGTTATTCCCAAAGTGGGATCTCGCTCCCAAAGCTGGACTGGCAGTAGGAAAGCAGACGGTGAAAATCATGGATAAGCGGTCACGAATGGATGGGCGGTCCCGAAAGGATAGGCGGTCCCGAAAGGGTGGGCGACCACAAGGTAAGCAGGCTCGCTATGTGATTTCAGACAGGGAACAATCTCCGTTTGCAGAATCATTTCGGGTTTTGTGTGCCAGCATCCGCGATGCCAAACCTCAAGGGAAAGTACAGACGGTTTTATTTACCAGTGCTAATTCTGGTGAGGGAGGGGCAATGGTTGCCGTTAACTCGGCCACGCTGCTGGCGTATGCAGGGTATAAGGTGGTTTTAGTTGATTGCGATCTTCGTGCACCTATCGTGTATGATATCTTTGGATTGGAGAATACCGGATTAACAAATCTCATTCGGGACGAAGTCTCTCAGGAAGACATTTTGCAAGATTCCAGAATTTCCAATTTGAAAGTTGTGACCTGTGGTCCACTGCCGTTAGAATCCGTTACTGTCTTGTCTAATCCCAAAATACGTGTCTTATTAGATTATTTACGTACTCAGGCGGATTATATTTTTCTTACCAGTTCGCCTATTTTAATTAAAATGGATGCTGTCATTTCAGATGCCTGTGTTTTAGCTTCAAAAGTAGATGGTGTTGTGCTGGTCGTCGATAGCCGGGCAGTAAAACCTCAAAATGCAAAAAAAGTATTGGAACTGTTACTTGGTGCTAAGGCAAATATTATCGGTACAGTACTAAATGATGCGATTGATTATTGATAAATGTGCCATTGACTGGTGAACAATAATGCCTTTTAGTGAGGTATAAGATTAGCCATAAGGGTGGTAGGATGGAAAATTACTGATATGAAACAGATGTCGAAAACAGTATTGGGAAATTTTAGTGCAGGCTTGCTGGGAAGGCTTTCGACCCAAGTTATTTCGTTTATAATGGTTATCTATTTGGCGCGGGTATTAGGCCCGGAGTCTTATGGCGGTATCAGTGTGGTGCTTGCTGTTATAAGCTATTTTAATTTGTTGGCAACCTTTGGATTGCCAGTGGTAGGAATACGCGAAGCGGCTCGTATGCAAAACCATTGCGAAGAGTCAATAAGTCAAATATTCTCGGTGCGTATTTGCCTGGCTATACTATCTTATTTCTTGTTACTCACTTATGGGTGGTTTTTTATTACCGATACCTACTTGTTTTATTTACTTTTGTTATACGGTCTGACTATGCTGAGTTCTTCTTGGTTGCTGGATTGGGCTTTTATTGGGATGGAAGACTTGCGATCATTGGCTGCTGCGAATGTGATGGGTAGTCTTTGTAGTTGTATATTTACATTTTTGTTAGTTAAAAACGCAGCAGATATTTTCTATATTCCGGTTATTATGTTTACAGGATCTATTCTGTCTTGTATTTTTCTATACTATTTATTCCACAAGGTGCATTCATTACATTTGAGTTTTACTCTGTTGAATTGTCGCACAGTATTAAAATTAGCAATGCCTTTTGCCATCACGGGCGGAGTATCCCAAGTTTACGAAAACTTCGACATAATTATGCTGGGATTCATGTTTGGCCACCAGGAAGCTGGATATTACAGTGTAGCCTATAAAATTGTATTGGTGCTTTCAGGGATTATAGGAATATATAGTCAATCAACCTTTCCGGTAATGATTCGCTTACGTGAAAATAACCCCGGACTTATGGGAGCTTTTCTAAAACAGAATATTTACAGCATGTTGTTTTTTATGCTGCCGATTATTACGGGTGGAACTATATTAGGGACTAATATCATTGAAACCTTTTTTGGCGAGATGTACCTGGGAGCCGCAACTTCATTTATGTTATTGCTTTACTATATTTTTTTCATGGCACTTAGCATTACGCTGGCAAATTGGCTTTTGGCAGTAAATGAAGACAAAAAATATATGGACACATTGCTAGTGGGCGCCATAATGAATGTTACTGCCAACCTGGTGCTGATACCACTTTGGAAATCTGCCGGAGCTGCAATGGCCATGATCATCGCTGAAGTAGTGGTGTTTTCTTTTTTGGTGATTAAGGTTAAAGCCTTACAGCAAGAAGAATGGGTTGATAAAAAACTTCTCTTTATTTTAACAGGAAGCTGCATTTGTATGGGAATCTGTATACTTACCATACAAACGCTGTTTCAGGTGCATGTCGGTTTTTTGATCTTTGTGGGGGCGGCACTGTATAGTGGCCTATCGTGGCCTTTTTGTGCCAAGTTTTTTAGGAGGACATTTACAGAGTAATGGTGTCTATAGTAGTGGTATTTGCACTGGTGTTATATACGACATTCTCATTTAATCCAATCGCAGCAATTCCCATTTTTGGGAAAACATTAAACATGTCTCCAGGCGACATGTTTACAATTCTATTTGTGTTTGGTATATTTATCAAAACTCTTGTTCAAGTTCCCAACAAAATAATTAATCAAAGACCACCAGCAGTGATTCACTTTTTATATGCGTATATATTTTTGGCTGTGGTCTTTTTGTTATCAACATTTATATTTTTTTTGATGCATAATGAACTTGTACCATATTTCGGGCGCAGTCTGTTTAATTACTTGCTATGGTGCATTGGGCTGGTATTATTTTATTACGGTTCAGATTCTCAGTTCAAAATTAAAGAGTTGCGGCTAATTGCCTGGCTGTTGATGGGATCGCTTGTTGTTGGGGTATTGAGCAATATATTGCTTGACACATCGATAGAAAACTTCTTCAAACTGATTACGGACACGTTCAAATCTGACCAAATACGATTGGTGGGGCAGGTGGGTGATCCGAACCAACTGGGCACGCTTGCCGCATTTTTTTCCACCATCGGCATTATGGGCGTGCTGCACGAATCGCACTATGTTGCCAAATTAGTCTATTCAATATTAACAGCCGGCACCGGACTTATTTTAGTACTTACACAATCGCGGGAATCGATATTGACCTTATTTGTTGCAATACTATGCATCTTTATTTTTCTGTTGCGCTCCCGGCAGTACGGCAAAGCATTTGTTGTTTTGCTGGGCTTGTCATTGGGCAGTACGTTGGTTCTGATTAATATTCCCAGAATTATTGAAACGCTGATGGCAGTAGCAGCTGGCGATTCAAAATATGCACTTAGTGACCGGGCGCAGGTATGGCTCACGGCTTTACAAATTATCTCGACGCATCCGTTGGGCATAGGATTTGAGACTATGTATCTTATATCCAATAATACGATTCAGCAAGCGCATAACGCTTTTTTGCAGTCCGCTATGCTAGCTGGTTATGTCGGTTTTTTTGTATTTGTAGGTTTTGTTATTTGTTTAATTAAACTATTGTGGGACCAGAAAAAACTTGTTGCCGATAATTGGATGCTTGAAGCATATTTTGTTTTTCTTGTCGGATATCTTGTAACCGCTTTATGGTCAGACCATTTTATTTCATTTTATACTTTTAATGCAATTTTCTTCGGATTTTTAGGATTTGTTGCTTGTGCACGTTGACGTTAGGTTAAAAGTTTGTAAAGTTTGTAAAGTTTGTAAAAAAATAATAGTTTTTACAGGTTTTTGTGATTTTTTGGCGAATGTATTTTTAAATTCGGCATTACTGAAGTGCCATGTGGTAACGGTAAACGGAGGGCGGGTGTTTATGAATATTGTTTTACTTCCGTCTCCCCCATTTGAAGAAATCGGTGGAGTATCAACACATGTATTTATGCTGGCAAAAGGGCTTGGTGAAGTAGGACATCGTGTTTTTGTGATCAGAGAATATCCCCCCCGGTGGTTTCGGTGGCCTTTTGTCAGATTACCGGAATTGCTTTTGGAAAAAGTCAGTTTGAATTTCTCAAGGAAATATAGGCTCGAAGTCGATGATTTGTATTTTGCAGTAGCTGCATTATGGAAAACAAGGGGTGATTTGCACGTACTAAATATTCAAAACGTTCAACATGCGGGAATCGTGAAGTGGTTACGCCGCTTGACTGGATGCAAAGCAGTTTTGACTGTCCATGGATATTTAACCTATGAAGCAGAATCCAGAAAGTGGTGTGTTGTTGGCGATAAAACCCATCAATGGCTATGGGCCATGGAAACTGCAGGATATGATCAATTTGATGCGATTGTTTGTGTCGGGAGCAAAGCTGGAAGTTATGTGCAGCAGTTCACCCATAAACCGATTACAATAATACCTAATGGGTTAGATACTGATTTGTTTAGACCGGCTAGTGGAGACTTTTACCCCAAAACAAAGATTCATATATTGTTTGTGGGCTTATTGCAACCTGCAAAAGGTATTATGGATGCGATTCGGGCAATACAAGCATTGGTTAGAGACTATAAAATAGATGTAGTGTTGCGTGTTGCGGGAAAAGGGCTGCAAGAGCAGGAGGCAAAGCAGTATGTGGCTGAGCATGGGTTGGGGGATCGAGTGGTTTTCTTGGGTGCACTAAATAAGGAAAAAATGCCAGACTTCTATCGTAGTGGCGATATACTTCTATTTCCTTCCAAACAAGCCGGTCTTTCTGGAAAGTCAGAAGAGTCTTCGCCGTATGCCGTCCTTGAGGCCATGTCTAGTGGTTTGCCAATTGTAGCGTATCGTACAAGTGCGTTGCAGGAACATGTGCAGGACGGGACAACGGGATATTTGGTTGAACCGGGCGATGTTAACTCATTAGGGATGCATTTGCGAGACTTATGTCTCAATACTGACTTGAGGGAAAAAATGGGGAAAGAGGCCCGCGTATATTGTATGCAAAATTATTCCCAAACAAAAATGGCGCAACGGTATGTAAAAGTATATACGCATAGCTATGACTAGTTATGGAACGGAGTAGATTTTTGCGGATTGGCTGAATTGGAGGTTTGGTTCAGATGAGGGTTGCGATAGTGTCGGATATTATACCTGGCAATATCGGTGGGGTTGAGCGATTTACCGTTTCGATTTCGGAAGAGTTAAAAAAACGAAATATTGAGGTTGATACATATGATAGGAGTGCGATCGACAATTGGCAAGAGAAGTGGTATGACAAATATTTTATAAACCAACGCCGCAACTTGCAGATCGGAAAGGCCACTGGGCGGAAAATTGCCGCTAGTCATGTCGATACGGATGTTATCATTCAAAATAGCATTGCGGGCTGGAATTTGCGCCAAATGACTAATATTCCCCGGATTGTCATTCACCATGGGACTATGAGGGGACTCTATTATATCCATCTACCGCCCGATATTTCGCGGCAAATGAAGTTGAGCCGATATGTTGGGTTAATTCGAATGAAGGGGGGGGTTGAGCAGTATACGGCCAACGGGGCAACTTCGGTAGCAGTTTCGAGTGCAGTAGCTGAGGAACTAAGACAATATTACACAGGCATTAATCCTGTAGTGATTCCTAACGGGATTGATACCAGGCACTTCGCTAAGCGGGAACGAACGTATTGTCGACAAAAGTATGGAATTGAAATGGACGAGTTTATTGTTTGTTTCACAGCTAGATTTGGCGTATTGGGAAAAGGATTTGAAGAGTTGCATGAGCTTGCCAAATTAGCATGGAAAGAGCAACTTCGGATTAGATTTTTGATTGCCACAGATGAAATACCACCTGGTTGGCCTGATAACGTCCTGTTTGTAAAAAATGTAAGCTACCAAGAACTCCCCGAATTGTACTCGGCAGCAGATATCTTCGTATTTCCGACTCGCTACGAAGGCTGCAGTTATTCCCTCCTGGAAGCAATGGCGTGTGAACTGCCAGTTCTGACGACACGGGTGGGTTATGCTAAAGATTTGTATCGAGATATTAATGAAATCGCTCCATTCATTTTTGAAAAAAATAGTACCGAAGAATATTGGAAAATGTTAAAGCAACTTGTTAATAAGCCAATATTTTTAAGAAAACTTGGCGTTGTCGGCGCCGAATATGTCCGGCGTCATAATAGTCTGGATATCATGGTCGACTCTTATGTAAAACTGATCACGAAGGTTACTAAAAAAGAAATTCCATTACCTTTATGATAAAAATGTGTTTTCGGTTCAAAAACGCTTGAATAATTCACTGGTTTGGAAAGAAGGTGTAGCTTGGGTACACAGTTTCCGGGATTGCGTAGATTGCTCTTATTTGTTGGTGATATGGCAATTGTTGCCGTTTCATCTTACATAGCAATGTGTATTGTTGTTGCTTATAGCGCTGTTGATCTTGATATGGAGCTTTATCACAGAATGCTACCAGTCATGCTAAGCATTGTCGGATTATTGGTGGTTTTTGAAGGG
The DNA here is from genome assembly GCF_000445445.1 of Sporomusa ovata DSM 2662. Lineage (GTDB taxonomy): Bacteria > Bacillota > Negativicutes > Sporomusales > Sporomusaceae > Sporomusa > Sporomusa ovata. Next base: position 246,296 of record NZ_ASXP01000001.1, read on the forward strand.
TTGCTTTCATTGAAGCGCAAAAAACAAATCGAAGTAATGCTTGATTTGGCGATAGCAATGGTGAAGATGTTCGTTATCATGATGGCCATTAGTTTTTTTCTAAGAGAGTTTGCTTATTCCCGCAGTATTTTAATACTCGCTACGATTATTCAATTTGTTGGTCTGGCATTTTGGTATAATTTGTGGTGGCAGTTCGAACAACATGAGATGATTCCCCGCGAGGTTTTGGTCATGGGATCGGTCGATGAAAACCACCGGCTACTCGCTCATCTACGTACTAATACATACCTTAAAGATCATGTGAAATATATTTGTCCTGACTATGACGGTGGGCAATGGAGAGCCTTTATTAAAGATGTTGACTTGGTAATCCTTTCTGCTGAAATGCAACTTAATCAGAAAGCAGAAATGCTGCATTATTGCCAAATAAATAACAAACAAGTGTTTATTCTGCCAAACTTCTATGAATTGTATTGCAGCAAAGTTGATTTGGATAAAATTGACGATATCCCTGTCTTTCGACCACGTTATTTAGGTCCCACAGCGGAGCAGCGAATTTTGAAGCGTTTTCTGGATATTTCTATTGCAGCAATTGCTACAGTGGCCTTGATTCCGATTTTTGTACTGATAGCCATCGCCATAAGAGTGGATAGTCCTGGTCCGATATTTTTCACCCAAAGACGCGTCGGTCAATACGAAAAAGAATTTAGCATTTTTAAATTTCGTACGATGTGCGTCGATGCCGAAAAACAAACCGGCCCTGTTTTAGCGACAGTCGATGACCCGCGCATTACCAGGGTAGGGCGTTTTATCCGGGCGACGCGTATTGATGAACTTCCTCAATTAATTAATGTTCTCATCGGTAATATGAGTATCGTGGGTCCGAGGCCGGAGCGAGCCTTTTTTGTTGAGATGCTGAAAAAAGAACTGCCGGAATATATTCATCGCAGTAACGTGAAACCTGGAATTACCGGGATGGCCCAGGTCTATGGCAAATACAATACTTCACCCTACTCTAAGTTGATTTATGATCTAATATACATACAGAAATGCAATGTACTAACTGACGTGATGATTATGTTGAAAACCGTTCGGGTGTTAGTTTACAAAGAGCATTCAGCGGGCGTTGGTACTGAGAGCCATAAACGAAATATTAGTAATGTGTTAAACAAAATGTAAAGAATGGAAATGTGTTTCGGTTTGTTGCAATTTTATAACATGAACTCACTGTCGGGAGAGTCATCTTGATGAGGAAGGTGTCTAAGTGGATTATCACGAGAAGCGCGAATGGGGACGAATTAGGGTTTCTCAAGCGTTAATACTGCGATCGGAAAAGGATCCGAACCGATCTTACCATGCCGTAGCGATTGATGTATCCGAGGAAAATATCGGAATTGAAACTAATGCGCGATTATCACTGGGAGAATGTATACAGCTGGAATTGGAATCTGAGAGCAAACCAATAGTAGTCCAAGCCATTGTCAAGCGAATTTTTAATAATAGATATGGTTGTACATTTACCGACGTTGATGTTGGAAAGATATTTGATTGTTATGTTAACATGTTCGGAATCATGCTGGAAGAGTTGAAGATCCAGGGAAAGCACTTATTGATGATGATTTAATTTCGAAATATTAACTAGGGCGCGCGATTGCCGAAATAATAGCACCTGATTGTTACTTTGGACTGTAAAGCTGGAGGTATTTGGATGAATGTGGTAAAGGATAAGCAGGATATGAGAATTAAAAATGTTTGGTTTTTTCACCACTACGCCGTATTACCTTCTATGAGCGGACAGATAAGACCATTTAACTTTGGAAAGCTGCTCAAGAAATCAGGTTTTGATGCGACGGTTTTTGCGGCCTCCTATCTTCATCATTCTGATGTTAATTTGATAAATGACGGTCGCAAATACTTGCTCAATAATGAATATGGCGTCCCATTTGTTTTTTTGAATACTCCATCTTCGGCAAGCGGTCTGGTTGCCCGGATTAGAAATATGGCAACCTTTTATTTTAGCTTGTTGAAGCATTCCAAACGGTATGCAAAAGAGTATGGAAAGCCTGATGTTATCATTGCTTCCAGTCCACATCCGTTGACAATGATTGCCGGCATCCGAGTAGCCAGGAAATTTAAGATTCCTTGTATTTGCGAAGTTCGTGATTTGTGGCCTGAAGCTATATTTTCGTTTGGCAAGTTGAAGGAACATAGTCTTCTAGGAAGATTGTTAACCGCTGGTGAACATTGGATTTATAGAAACGCCGATGCGCTAATTTTCACCAAGGAAGGTGATACAGATTATATAAAATCACACAAATGGGATACCGGCAATGGTGGGGACATTGACTTGACGAAATGCCACTATATCAATAATGGCGTGAACATAGAGGCTTTTTTAAAGAACATTGCTGATAACCCAATTAAGGATATAGACCTGCTTGATAATAAATTCCATGTTGTATATATCGGCTCAATTCGCCCGGTTAATGATGTTAGCATGCTGTTGGATGCAGCCGCTTTGCTGAAAGAGCATGGCGATATTCAGTTTCTTATCTATGGTGACGGCAATCAAAAAGAAGCTCTGGAGCAGCGTGTGCTTGACGAGGGCCTGACCAATGTAAAGATGAAAGGATATGTGGATAGACAATTTATTCCATATATCTTAAGCAAATCATCAGTAAACATTTTGAACTATTCTCAGTTCAAGTACAACTGGACAAGGGGGAATAGCTCCAATAAATTATTTGAGTATATGGCATCAGGCAAACCAATTATTTCGACGATAAAAATGGGATACTGCATCTTAGAAAAGTACCAATGTGGTCTTTCATTAGAAGCATCAACACCGGAAGAACTTGCAAGGACGATATTGAAGGTGCATGATATGCCACAAGAGCAGTATGAAGAGATGGGTAGGAATGCGCAAACCGGTGCTGCGAATTTCGACTATAAGGTGTTGACTGCAAAACTAATCGCAGTAATTGAGAGTGCTTCTGGGAATAGTGATTAAATTAATTCCAGATAGTTTTGAAGGTTGAAGGTGCATGTGATGACGTCACTAGAAAAATTGTTTATTTTCAAACAATGGTTTATTGCTTTCAGAAAGAAACAGTCTTTTTCTGTGCCCTTGGCTATGGATGGTTTTCAAATTATTCCTCCACCGGCAGGAAGGTTCTTTGCCGATCCATTTGTTATTGAAAATGAAAGGAAAAATTATATTTTTTTTGAAGACTATCGCCTAAGAACACGAAAAGGTGTTATTAGTTGCATAGAGATTGATGAACAAGGAAACTGTACAGAGCCCCAGACTATATTAGAAAAAGAATACCACCTTGCATATCCTTTTTTGTTAAAAACAGAGCAAGGAATATTTATGATCCCGGATACAAGCGCGAATAATACGATAGAGCTTTATGAGGCAGTGAAATTTCCCGATCAATGGGTTCTAAAAAGAGTGCTGATGAGCGGCTTTAAGGCAAGTGATTCCACAATATATCCATACAATGGCAAGGTGTGGCTGTTTACTAATGCAATGAATTCGTGTGAGCCGGCAGGAAAGGGAGAACTTTGCGTTTTTTATGCCGATTCGTTGTTTGGTGAGTGGAAACCTCATAGGTGTAATCCAGTTAATCAAGATCCCCGAACTGCCCGTCCGGCTGGCAATATTTTTTTACACGATGGAAAAATAATCAGACCGTCACAAAATTGTTCTTTAGAATATGGCGCATCAGTTATGGTTAATGAAATTACCCGCCTGACAGAAACGGAATATGTAGAACAACAATTATTTGAGATTGGACCGGAGTGGTATCAAAACAACCGAAGGCTGCACACCTATAATTCTAATAATCATTGGGAAGTAATTGATGGACTTATCGATATCGTCGATGTTTTCAAACCAGTACGATGGTTGTCGTCATATTGGTTTCGATGTTATAAATGATTAGGCGTATTATATTCTGATAACGCGGTAGCATAGGAGATACGAATGAATGAAAAGAGTAACTATTCTTTCCTCTGCCGATCCTCGACAAAAGCGCGGCTTACAGGTCGTTGCGCTTACACATGCCAAGAGTTTGCGCAAGTATGGATTGGAAACAGTGCTATTTTGTCCGGGCACCCAATACGAGTCATTTGAATTGGAAGGTGTGCCAGTATATACTTTTGCTTTTCAGAGACGGAGTAGCTCGTTACTAAATTTTGTGACTATGATGGATAATTGTTGGCGTGGATGGAAGAGGCATTTTGGCAAACAGGAACCAGATATTCTCCATGGACATGATTATATGGCGTACTATTTTTTAAGTAAGTACTTATCCAAAAAAGTCAATAAAATATTCACAGTGCACGATCCAATGATTTACCATCACAAAATGTTAGGCCGGTTGCCCCAGGGTTCAAGCTTAAAAGAAAGAATGATGACTCATATTGAAAATTCAGTGTATGCCCGAAGCTCAAAAATCCATTGTATTTCTGAATATACGCGAATTCGAATCGCTAATAAAGAAGCGCTGGCTCCAAAGCTTAAAATAGTATTTGATTGGATTGATGTGGACAAATTTGTACTGCCGGTCAATAAAACTCAGGCGCGTTTGAAATTTGGTTTCGGGTCCAATGATTTTGTTATTTACACGCTTCGTGGTTTGCAGGCTCGAATGGGCATAGGTAATTTGATTCAGGGTTTTAAGTTAATCAAAGACAGCATTCCTGGCGCGAAACTCATCATTGGCGGGAAAGGAGCCTTGCGTAACGAGTTGGAAGAGTTGGTGAGATGTCTGGATATTTCAGATTCGGTCACATTTCTCGGCTATGTGCCTGAGGATGAAGTCGTTCCCAGGTATCAAGCCGCAGATGTTGTTATAATGCCTTCCATTGACGGTGAAGGATTCGGGTTGCCTGTTCTCGAATCTATGGCCTGCGGAACTCCTGTTCTAGCCACGCCAGCCTGTGCACTACCTGAAGTGTTGAGTGGGAAACGGGAACGACTGTTTTCTGGTATTTTTCCAGAAAATATTGCAGCTGGAATCATGTCATTTTATCAGCATTGGCAAGCAAATGGGAGTGATGCAAACGTTGAAAGACAATATGTGCTGGATCATTTTGCTGAGGACAAGCTTATTAAATTAATATTAGATGATTATGGAGGGTAAATTTGCGAGGAGATTAGACATGAATAGAAAAATATTGGTTACGGGGGCTGACGGCTTTATTGGCTCGCATTTAACCGAAGAACTGATTCGACAAGGGTATAATGTGCGCGCCTTTGTAATGTACAATTCCTTTAATTCCTGGGGGTGGTTGGACCATTCCGAAAAGGAACTGTTGAATAATCTGGATGTTTTTTCCGGTGACATCCGTGATCCAAACGGCGTGCGTGAAGCGATGAAAGGCTGCGATGTGGTACTGCATCTGGCGGCGTTGATTGCTATACCTTATTCTTACCATTCGCCGGACACTTATGTGGATACCAACATAAAAGGAACGCTCAACGTTATCCAAGCGGCAAAGGAGTTAGCGGTGTCCAAAGTCGTTCATACTTCGACCAGTGAGGTATATGGAACGGCACGGTTTGTTCCTATTACTGAGGAACATCCATTACAAGGACAATCACCGTATTCGGCAAGTAAAATTGGCGCTGATCAGCTGGCCTTGTCTTTTTTTCGGTCTTTTGGCACGCCCGTTGCAGTAATTCGCCCGTTTAACACCTATGGGCCCAGGCAGTCCGCCCGCGCAGTCATACCAACGATTATTACGCAAATTCTAGGTGGAGCCGGAAAAATTAAGCTTGGTTCGTTACATCCAACCCGGGATTTTAACTATGTTAAAGATACAGTGGCAGGATTTATTTCGGTCATGAATTCCGCTGCCGCTATTGGTGAGGTTATTAATATCGGCAGCGGTTTTGAAGTCTCGATTGGGAACACAGTTACAATGATTGCCGATATTTTGCGTTCTGAAGTTGCGATAGAACAGGATGAAATACGCAAGCGGCCTGAAAAAAGCGAAGTGGAACGATTATGGGCCGATAATTCAAAAGCACAGACACTGTTAGGATGGAAACCTCAGTATGCGGGAGTGAATGGATTTCGCAGGGGGCTTGAGGAAACTATACAATGGTTCAGACAGCCAGATAATAGACAAAGTTACAAATTCAACCGGTACAATATATAATTTGTGGGGTGTAGTTTATGCAAGCTGTTATTCTGGCAGGTGGTAAGGGTACAAGGTTAAAACCCTATACAATGAATTTTCCCAAGCCGCTTATGCCGATTGGTGAGTATCCGATTTTGGAAATCATTATTCGTCAATTGGCTAGTTTGAATTTTGACAGGATTACTATTTCTACAGGCCACCTTGCGGAACTCATTGAAGCCTATTTTGGTAATGGTGAACGATGGGGTGTGAATATTGAATATGTGCGGGAAGCCATTCCATTAAATACGGCAGGTGCTTTAAAATTATTAGCTAACTGTGAAGAGAACTTCCTGGTGATGAATGGCGATGTATTAACAACAATTGACTATAGGCAGTTGGTGCAAACTCACCTGGATAAAGGAGCCAAAGCAACTGTTGCAACAACGCAGCGGGACGCGAAAATCGATTTTGGCGTGCTCGGCATTAATGATGCAGGTTTTATGGAGTCTTATACCGAAAAACCAAGCTATCACTTTGAGGTAAGCATGGGGGTTTATGTTTTATCAAAAGCTTGTATTGATTTTATTGATAATGGCGAATCATTAGGAATGCCGGATTTATTCTTACGACTGCAAGCGGCGGGTGAAATGGTTTATTGTTATCGAAGTGGCGATTATTGGCTGGATATCGGCAGAGTAGATGATTATGAAAGAGCGCAGCAGGAGTTTGAGCGATATAAGGACAGATTCATCCATGAATAATAGATGTGTTTTGATTACAGGGAGTCAAGGCTTTATTGGGAGTCATCTCACTCGGTGGATCAAGCAATGGTATCCCCAGGCCCTGGTTATTGGTACCAGCCGAAAAAAAATTGCAAGGGAAGGACAAATAGATGTTGATTTAACAGAGAAAGAAAGTGTTGGTGAATTAATTCAGCGGGTAAGGCCGGATTGTGTGTTTCATCTTGCCGGGACACTGTACGCCAATAACTTCGAACAATTCTATGAGGGTAACATTAAGACGACAATTAATATTGCAGAAGCAGTTAAGGATAGTAAATTACAAACTCGAATTATTTTATTGGGGTCAGCAGCAGAGTATGGGAATGTGATGGTGAAGGATCTTCCGTTAACTGAAGAACAATCGACAGCGCCGGTATCGTTTTACGGATTATCCAAAGTCTGTCAAACCGAGGTAGCTCGCTATTATAGCAATCAAGGGTTAAACATAGTGACGGCAAGAGTGTTTAATGTATTTGGACGCGGGATTTCCAGGCATTTGTCAATTGGTTCTTTTCTATATCAAATAGATAAAATTGTTTCTGGAGCAGCAGCTCCTGTTTTAGTAACAGGAAACCTAACGGCTCAAAGGGATTATTTGTTTATTGAGGATGTATGTTCGGCACTAGTATGTCTGGCGGAAAAAGGAATCAGCGGTGAAATATATAACGTTTGCGCCGGACATTCAGTTTCTATGCAGTGGATGCTAGGTCAAATGATTCATGCTACAGGGATAAAAGTTGAAATTGTTGTTGACCCCGCAAAATATAAATTGATTGATGTTATGAATATATATGGCAGTTATGATAAAATTGCGCGCATAGGGGGATGGCAGCCACGTATTACGGTCGAAGAGGGAATCGTCCGCATGATGGCGTCAGCTGCTTTATAACCGAAATGAGGGTGAAAAATGGACAGTTCTTTTTCATACAGGACAGTCATTTGTTTTATGGGCGATTCTGCCAATATACATTTTCAAAAATGGGTTAGGTATTTTGTAAAACAAGGGTACGAGACCCATTGCATTACCTGTTCTCGTCAGGACGTGGAAGGCTCCACCATGCATTATGTAGGGTATGGAATAGGCAAGGCGGATTATGTACTGGCCATGCCAAGAGTAGTAAGAATTGTTAGGCAAATAAAGCCTAACCTAATCCACATTCATTTTCTATCAGGATATGGCTTGTTATCGTTGCCATTGTTTTTTGGGGAAAGACCATTGATCGGGACTGCCTGGGGTTCAGATGTTTTAATAGCCCCCGCAAAATCCCATATTGCAAAGCAAGTTGTCAAAATTGTATTGAAAAAATCAAAGTTCCTGATTGCGGTATCCCCACAATTAAAAGAGGTAATGGTCAATCTCGGTGCTGATTCAGATAAAGTCGCAGTTTTGCCGATTGGGGTGGATACGAAGGTCTTTATTCCTGCGACAAATAGGGACGGGCATTTGCTGAAAGTACTTTCTCTTAATTCTCATGAACCCGTATATAACACCGGTGATGTTATCGAAGCTGTTGCTGAAGTGAAATCTCAGGGCCTTGCTATCAAGGCTGTTTTGGTAGGCAAGGGATCAGAAACGGAGAGACTGAGAGCTCGGGTAGCTTCCCTTGGATTAGATGATTGCATTTATCTCCCCGGACGGGTTCCGCTCCAAAAATTGTTAACGCTTTTACAGGAAAGTCAGGTCTATGTTTCCATGGCGAGTTCTGCAGGGACGCCCGTAGCATTACTTGAAGCAATGGCTTGTGGCGCTTTCCCGATTGTCACGGATATTCCGGGGCATAGGGAATGGATAGAATCTGGATTTAATGGAATTCTGGTTTCGCAGGGTTCGGCTCACTTACTGGCGGAGGCTATTTTAAAAGTTGCAGACGGTAGTATTGATAGGCAAAAAGCACAAGTGCATAACAGAAAATTGGTTTTGCAGAAAGCCGATTGGGATTCTTGCATGCTTGATGCTGAAAAGATTTATCGTGAAGTTACAGGCTAGGTTGTCGGCACAGGAGGAATTGATGAGAGCGTTCAGCATAATTAATAAGTGGCTTAGAATGTTGAATGGAAAAAGTATTTTACATGTTAACCAGGATGTCGGCAAAGTATATTCAAAAAAAGAAATCAATGGTTATTATAATAATTTGACGGAAAAAGTATTGAACCCAGCGGCATTATTGGATGAAACTGGTCTTGTATACAATGTTACAAGCGATGGGAAGAAAGTGTATTTCTCAATAGCCATATTTCACTATGGACTTGGGGCATATGATTTGTTTATTCTAACAGGCTGCCCGAAATACAAAGAAGCCTTTATGAGAACTGTTGCATGGGCATTGAAGAATCAGGAAGAAAATGGTGCGTGGGACACCTTTTCCATTGTAGGAACTAGAATACCATACTCGTCGATGGCTCAGGGAGAGGGTGCCTCTTTACTTGTTCGAGCTTACAAAGAAACCCGTGATGAAAAATACTTGAAAGCCGCAAAGCAAGCTGTGGATTTCATGTGTATCCCGATCATTGGTGGAGGCTGTACACAGTATGTGGATGATAAATTATGGTTTAAAGAATATATTGAAAAACCGGTTGTTCTAAATGGTTGGATTTTTTCAATCTGGGGACTTTACGATTATTATAAGGCGAGTAATGATGAGGGGTATAAGAATATACTGGTCAATGCAATTCACACTCTTGAAAAAGATATTGAGATATTTGATTGTAATTATTGGTCAAAATATGATCTGGAAAATACGATAGCAAGCCCCTTTTATCATCGACTACACATAGCTCAATTAAAAGTCATGTATGAGTTATTTGGCTGCGAAATTTTTCTGGAATATGCAAAAAAATGGGAAAAATATCAAAAAAACAGGCTAAACTGCTGCAAGGCGTTTATTATAAAAGCTTATCAAAAGATAACCGACACAAAGACTGAAAAAATTATAATTATACGCTAGAGATATTTCGGGATGTGCAGCTGGATTTTACACGAATAGTAAGGAGGAGGAAGAGAACAGTTAATAAAAATATAGACAAATATATCTAATAATGTCATAATATGGATATGGATAAACAATACAAGCCTAATGAGTTTGCGAAACTTATTAATGTTTCAGTAAGAACTTTGCAACGATGGGATAACGAAGGTATTTTAACCGCTTTTCGTTCACCAACAAACAGGAGGTATTATACGCATACTCAATATGTAGCGTATATTGGTCATTCTTCTAAACAGGAAGAAAATAAAAGAAAAGTAGTTATATATACTAGAGTGTCTAATCATGGGCAAAAAGACGATTTGGTTAATCAGATTGAGTTTTTGAAACAATATGCTAATGCTAAAGGGATTATAGTAGATGAAGTCTTAGAGGACATTGGCAGCGGGTTGAATTATAACCGCAAAAAATGGAATGACCTTCTTGCAATGTGTAGAAATAGGGAAGTAAAGCAAATATTGGTTGCACACAAAGATAGATTTATTCGATTTGGCTATAGTTGGGTTGATGAATTTTTGAAATCATACGGAGTTGAACTTGTTGTAGTAAATAATGAAAAATTATCACCAGAACAGGAATTAGTTCAGGACTTAATTAGCATAACTCATGTTTTTTCTTGCAGAATTTATGGCCTCAGAAAGTATAAAAAAAATTGAAAGAAGACAATGATTTATGCTAAGAGCCTATAAGACTGAACTAAATCCTACGGCAGAGCAAAAAACTAAAATCCGTCAAACTATTGGTACTTGCCGATATGTCTATAACCTTTACATTGCACACAACAAAGAGATATATGAGCAAGAAAAGCGGTTTGTGTCTGGTATGGATTTCTCCAAGTGGCTGAACAACGAATATTTGCCGAATAATCCAGAATATCAGTGGATTAAAAGCGTATCATCTAAAGCTGTTAAACAGGCAATAATGAACGGTGAACAGGCATTTAAGCGATTCTTTAAAGGTGAAAGCAAATTTCCTAGATTTAAGAAAAAGAAAAACCAAGATGTTAAAGCCTATTTCCCTAAAAACAATACAACTGATTGGACGGTTGAACGGCATAGAGTAAAAATACCTACGATTGGCTTTGTTCAACTCAAAGAAAAAGGCTATATACCTACAAATGCAGTAGTTAAAAGTGGAACGGCATCCATGCAAGCAGGAAGATATTTTGTAGCTGTTCTGATTGATAGTAATGAAAAGCCAAAAGAAGATATTGAACCGACTAACGGTATTGGCATTGACCTAGGGATTAAGACATTAGCAACAATAAGCAATAACAAGGTATTCAAGAATATCAATAAGACAAATTCTGTTCGTAAACTCAAACGGAAGTTAAAGCGTGAGCAAAGACGCTTATCGAGAAAGTATGAACATAAAAAGAAAAGAGGTGAAAAAACTGCTACTTACTCTGCAAACATAGCAAAACAAGTTAAGAAAATACAAGCCATTCATTATAAGCTAACTAATATCCGTAATGATTACACCAATAAAGTAGTTAATGAGATAGCGAAAACCAAGCCATCTCATATCACTATTGAGGATTTGAATAGTAGTGGCATGATGAAGAATAGGCATTTAGCAAAAGCAGTAGCGGAACAAAGGTTCTATTGCTTCAAGCAAAAACTAGAGTGTAAGTGCAAAGATAACGGCATTGAATTAAGGGTGGTTGATAGATTTTATCCATCATCCAAAACCTGTTCGTGCTGCGGAAATATCAAGAAAGACCTAAAACTTGCTGACAGGACTTACACTTGCCAAGAGTGCGGCTTAGTAATAGACCGCGATTTGAATGCTAGTATAAATCTTGCGAATGCCAAAATATACAAGATAGCATAGTCAAGCTATTGTATATGTGTACCGATGGCTAGTCGGGAATTTACGGCTGCGGAGTGTTATATAAACGGTGGTAGCTTTGGCAAAACCGGACACGATGAAACAGTAATTTTCTTAACATGGATATATTTGTCTATGTTTTAAGTAGCAGTTTCTATGACAAGGATTTGTGTTTTGGGTTTAGGATATATTGGACTTCCGACCGCAAGCGTTTTTGCCGCAAATGGATTTCACGTTGTAGGTGTAGACGTTGATTCCCAAATTGTTGATGTACTAAGTAAAGGACAGATTCATATTAACGAGCCGGGGTTAAAAACTGTTGTATGTGCGGCGATCCAATCAGGAAACATGCTCGTGAGGCAAGTGCCCGAGCAAGCTGATGTTTTTATTATTGCTGTTCCTACCCCGCTAAAAGATGATAATTCGGCAGAATTATCCTATGTTATACAGGCTACGGAGTCAATACTGCCATTCTTGCAACAAGGAAATTTGGTAATTCTGGAATCAACAGTTCCACCGCGAACCACGGAAGATATTCTAGTTCCTATTTTGCAAAAAAGCGGCTATAAAATTGGCGAAGAAATTTATCTGGTGCATTGCCCGGAAAGGGTGCTGCCGGGCAATATCCTGCATGAATTCGTTAGTAATGATCGCATTATTGGCGGAATAAATGACAAGTCATCCGATAAAGCAAGGGGAATATATGAAAAAGTAGTGCAGGGGAACTTATTAATTACGGATGCCACATCGGCTGAAATGGCTAAATTGATGGAGAATACGTATCGCGATGTCAATATTGCACTGGCAAACGAGGTTTGCCGAATCGCCTATGATTTAAATTTGGATGCGCTGGAAATCATTAAATTGGCAAACATGCATCCGCGTGTGAATCTACATCAACCGGGTCCGGGAGTCGGAGGACATTGTCTGGCAGTGGATCCATGGTTTATTGTTGAAAAATCCAACAATGCAGAATTAATACGGTTGAGTCGGGAAATAAACGATGCAATGCCGAATTTTGTTGTCGGATTAGTAAAAAAAATGCTGGATCAAGTAGTAAAACCTAAGATTACGGTATTGGGAGTTACTTACAAAGGAAATGTGGACGACATAAGAGAAAGTCCTGCTACTGAAGTCATCCGCAAACTTAAACAAGCAAATATTGATGTAGGTATATACGATCCATATGTAAAAAATTATGAATTTGAAGTGTCAAATCTTGAAGAAGCTTTCGTAGCATCTGATTTGATTTTGTTGTTAGCAGATCATAAAGAATTTAAATATCTTTCAGCTGATGAACTGGGGTTTCTCATGCGCAACAAGCAGTTATTTGACACTAGAAATTGCTTAAATCATAGTAAGTGGAAAGATGCCGGATTTAGTATCAAGGTGCTCGGAAAAAATAATCAAAATAGTTGACCTACGAAGACGGGAGGAAGAATGTTACCACTATCCCATGTCGGATTTACAACTGCTGCAGTGAAAGTGCTGGAAACGGGTTTGCGGCTGCGGCAGATTGATTATCGAATAGTTATTGTCTCTTCGTTATTGCCGGATCTGATCGACAAATCCTTGTTTAAGTTGCTTGAAGGCAGTTATACATATGAGAGTCGTGCTTTTGGTCATTCCTTGGTTTTTCTGGGGTTTATTGGAATTTTCGCAGCTATGCAATGGCTTTGGAATAAAGAAACATGGCTATTTCCAGTTTTCATCGGGACATTGTTTCATGATGTGTTTGATGTGATGTGGATTCACCCAGGCATTTTCTACTGGCCGCTTGAAGGCTGGCAGTTTTCCAAACCCATAGATGAAGCTTGGCTGGGAACAATTCAATTGGGCTGGTATAAGATAAAACAAAGAGATCTATTTGATAACATCAGTGTGCTGATCCTGTTATACTTTTTTATGAAAGTTGCTCTGGGCGGCAAAATTCTTGAATTTGTTCGAAAAGGCAAGCTTTAGATCTCCTATAAAGTAAATACAAATTGACAAGATATAGATTTGCCGGTAAAATATAACTAGATAATTTAAGAATTGGCATACCCGTTGAAAAGCGGTGACGCAAAGCCGTGGGTCTAACGGCATGATGCCTATGACTGCCTGGTTGCTCTTACAAGTATTTGTTGTGAGTGTTACCAGGTGTTTTTTATTTTCCAGAGGGAAAGGTTTATCTGCAATTTACAAAGTGATTAATACATCTTTTACATGAAAGATGAGGTGTAACATATTGAAAGATCGACGGTTTTGGCTGGCTGTTGTTTCGGCATGTATGGCCACACAGCATAATACTGGTGAAGCGGCGGTAGCCGCAGTACCTGATGCAGGTCGTGAATATTCTGTTCGGGTACATACTTTGGCGGCAGAGGAAGAGGCGGTTGTCTCTTTGTTTGACGATTACCGTTATGAGGAGGTTATAGAAACAGCTAATGCGGCATGGCCACGGTTAGAAGCTATGCCGGACAGAGTATTATACTGTGTGGCTGAATGTTATATACGGACAGGACAGGTACGGTTGGCTAAAACCAGTTTTGAGTTACTTATCGCTCACAGTCCGCAAAATCATAGGTATCGTGCGGGTTTGGCTTATACATTACTATATGCCGGTCAACTGGACAGGGGCATAGCTATGTATCGTCAGGTGCTGCAAGAAAATCAGGGAATGCTTGCCGGTGCGGCAGAAGACGCAGCGGCACTCCTGTCAATGGGCAATATAGGCGGTGGAAAAGCGTTATTTCAAATAGTCATCAATAGTAGTCCTGACAAGCAACACTATTCTCAATTGTATGAGAAAAGTCTGCGTATGTATAGGCTGGCAGACGATGTCCCTGCAGTACAGGCGCCAACAGCTGCTGGTGTTGCACAGACAGCTGTTTCTGCTGAAAATGAGCGGAAGTTGTTGCATACTCAGGCTGTGGAAATGGCTCAAAATGGCCAATATCAGCAGTCCCTGGATATTATGGCTCGTCTTGTTAAAGCAGATGCGCAGGACAAATCGCTTCTTTTTGATTATGTCACTATATTGCAACAGGCAGGTCAGAATGAACAGGCTATCGACGTATATAATCAGCAGTCTGGTACAAGTATGCCCTTTTCAGTGATTCGCAGCGTTAGTACCGCCTATTTTCAGTTGCAAGACTATGACAAGGCTCTGGCTGTGCTGCAACCGGCAATTATTCGTGGCGAGCGGGACGCACTATTGTGGGCTGGGGAAATGAACTTACGCTCTGGTAATACTATCGCCGCTCAAGCCTATTATGAGCGGTTATTATCCCTGAACCCAAACGATTATGAGGTGTATTTGAGCCGTGGGATGTTGAGTCTGCAGATAAAAGATTACAAACAAGCGGTCCGGGATTTAGAACGGGCGCGGAGACTGTTGCCAGAATGCCCGGACAAGGCTGATTGGTTGACTAAGTTGGAACATAATTTGGCCATTGCCTATATGAATAGTGGCCAAGACCAAAAGGCGGCTTCAATTTTAGTTAATTATACCAAAACCCTGCCTGTCGAAGGTTCACTTGCCAGCGACTATATAATAGCACTTGGTAATAGCTCTCAGTATGAACTGGCAGTCCGGGAGGGAGAGCGGTTATGGCCTACTTATACAGATGTACCAATTCCCGGACTTAGGTCTTTGGCCGAAAGCTATCTTCGCCTTGGAAAACAGGGAGAAGCTTTGGCTGTATATCGCTATCTTGCCGGGCTGCAGCCGAGTAACAATGCCAGCCGACAGATGTTGGCTTTCCAGTTAATGCTGAATGGCCGTACAGCAGAGGGACTTAGCTATTACGGTCAACTACTCGGCACAGCACCAGCCAGTGTGGATGCTGTGATCGCGGATGCTGCAACTCTTATCAATACAGATAAGTATATTGACGGGAAATCACTGTTTGAATTAGTGCTGAGCAAGTATCCAAATCCGGCGTATCGCCGGCAGTATGCCGAAGTTTTAGTAAAGAAAAATCATAACCGTGCAGCTTACAAGCAATACCAATTGTTAGCTGCTCAACCGGAAGGGGAACTGGATGGATTATCAGGTATGGCTCACACAGCTAGTGCGTTAGGTGATTATTCGAAGTCCCGCCAGGCGCTGGATACAATTACGAGTAAGTATGGACGGAGTAAAGCCGTTACAGCTCTTGAGCCAAAAACAATCTCTGCTGATCGCCAGAACTATCAAGGCCCAGCGCCACAGGTGATAGGTGCGGCGACCTCCCAGGCAAGTCCGGCCTATGCTATAGCTGAATGGAAGAATCCAACTGGTTCGGGCAACTCTGGTGCTACTGCGGTAAAATGCAATACAGAAATATCTCAAGATGAGTTTGCCTATGAAATGGCGCAACTTGCCGCAAATTTTCTATCTGCACCTGTAACCAGTACTGAAAATTTTAAAATTGAGTTTGCTTTTGCCATTTCTACCATTACGGCCAAAGCTATGCCGCTAATACCTAGTGAACAAAGAAATGATTTTACTTACGAAATGGCACAGATCACATCGAACGTAATTAATGATCAAAACTTAGATGTGAAAAAAGCTAAAATGCAATTTGCACAACTTACAACAGAAGTGGTAAATCGTATCGATAGAGCCATCGCTGATAAAAAAATAACAACTTTGAGAAGAAATGATAACATTGAGTCCCAAACATTGGCCAGTTCGAACAAAACCGGCGGCGATAGTCCAAAAGCAAGTGCTTCAGGCGATGTTGACCCAGCCACATATAATAGGCTTATGGATGATTTGCTGCAAATTGGTGATAGCAGCAAGCATAAAAACAACAAGATCAATGTTGATGGTGAAATTCGCTTTCATTACGCAGCAAATAGCGGTTCTACGCAATGGGATAAAGATGCATCAGGACTCCGGCTTTATCTTGGTGCTGAGACAAGAATCAATAAGGATTGGCAGTTGTTTAGCATGCTGGAAGGTCAAAAGAGTATAAAAAATTATAATAATAAGCTCGAACTTTCCCGTCTGTATTTGGAGGGAAAAGTAGGTGCATCTACGGTTAAGGCGGGTAAATTCGGCTACCTTATGGCGGAAGGCAATATTTATGATAGCGGCTTTACCGGCATTAAAGTTGATTTTGGTGATCCGATAAAATACTCGCTTAGCTATGGGGAAACCGAAGATACAAAAACAACATATATAGCAACGGCGCGGTATAAGGATTTCGATTACAATCTGGAAACCGGTGTGTATCATTACCGCCTGGATGACGGCTCTAATAAAACCAACACAATCTGGAATATTGGTGGAAACTATAATTTTAGTAATTTTAGTATTGGGGCCATGTACTTGGGTTCTAGCCTAAAAGATAGTAAAGGGAACAGTGATGGCTATGTACTTAGTCTTAATTATGGCGACCTGCGTACATACAGGCCGGGCACCTATAGTATGTTTGCAAAATATTACAATCAACCGCAAGGAACATATATTGACCATGGAATGAACGGCAGAGGCAATTCCATGCAAGGCTTGAAAGGCTATGGTGTAGGAGTAAGTTATGCTTTGGCAAAAGACTTGGTTGCGGGTGTAGAGTACTATGATCTAGCTGACAAAGTTACCGGCGAAAAAGGAAAAACAATATGGACTCAACTGACTCATTATTTTTAACTTTATAAGTAGGTGAAGTGGCATGTCATTGGAAGTAGTTAACGGAATAAAGGCAAAAAAAGATTATGTAGCGGTTGTAGGTCTTGGCTATGTAGGGTTGCCAATAGCAGTGGCATTTGCTGAGAAATTCAAAACACTGGGATTCGATATTAATCAGGAAAAAATTGACACGTACAAACAGGGGATTGATCCTACCCACGAAATTGGTGATGAAAAAATCCAAAGTTCAACATTAGAATTTACTACCGACCCCGCAAGACTGCAAGCAGCTAAAATGATTATCATTGCCGTACCAACGCCGATTAACGGTGATAAAACACCAGATTTGTCACCAGTTGTTGATGCTAGCCAAATAGTAGGGAAAAATTTATTAAAAGGAAGTATTGTTGTTTTTGAATCCACAGTATATCCGGGTGTAACGGAAGATATTTGTATACCTATTTTGGAAGCAGAATCTGGTTTGTGCTGCGGCCAGGATTTCAAAGTCGGTTACTCTCCCGAACGAATTAATCCCGGAGATAAAGTACATAGACTGGATAACATCACCAAAATTGTTTCCGGTATAGATGAAGAAACACTGGAAGAGATTGCGGCAATGTATGAACAAATTATTCATGCCGGCGTATATAAAGCACCGAGCATTAAAGTAGCGGAAGCCGCAAAGTTGTCGGAAAATGCCCAAAGAGACATTAACATTGCCTTTATGAATGAATTGGCAATGGCTTTTGACCGAATGGGGATTAATACCAAAGATGTTATTGATGCCATGAATACCAAATGGAATGCTCTGGGGTTTTATCCGGGCTTAGTAGGTGGACATTGTATTGGGATTGATCCCTATTATTTTATTTATCAGGCTGAAGTACTCGGATATCATTCAGAAATTATTGCCGCTGGGAGAAAAGTCAATGATGGCATGGCAACTTTTATTGCTCATAAGGTAATCAAAAAAATGATTCAAGCAGGTAAAAATATTAATGAATCCAATATATATGTAATGGGAATCAGCTTCAAAGAGGATTGTCCTGATATGCGCAACTCAAAAGCCGTAGAGCTTTGTAAGCAACTTACCGGATATGGAATTACAGTAAAAGTAGTAGATCCAGTTGTTGATAAAACAGAATACAAAAGGGAATTAAATCAGGAGCTTGTGGAAATAAAAGCTGTTTCCAATGCCGATTGTCTGATATTTTTGGTAGGGCATCAACAGTTTAAGGATTTAGGGGTAGCAGAAATCAAAAGAATGTTCAGAAAGAATGAAAATCAGTCGAAGCATGTGATTATTGATATCAAGAATGTAATTGAATCGAAAGAACTGGAAGCAGAGATTTATTCTTACTGGAATCTTTAGTCAGGAGAGGTGGTATCCATGAAAGGGCGTACGCTGGTATTAGTATTAATTCTTATTACCGGAGTTTCCCTGGCCACTGTATTTTTTTATAAAGACTATCAAAAAAATCAGCCAGTGAGGGAGTATAGCAGTAATATAACAATTGACGATCTCTATAATGCGGACAAGGAAGTGGCCCAAGCCTTAGCACAACTGGAAAAAAGTCAGGAGAAGGCAACAATCGTCACCGGCGTCCCGGGCAGTTCCCGTCAGATTGCCCTGACCTTTGACGGACTAACAGATCGTAATACTATGCAGCAAATATTAGTGCTGTTGAAAAAATATAACAGCAAGGCAACCTTTTTTGTGGATGGACTGCACACTGTTGAGGATCCGCAAACCTTGGCCGATATAAAAAATGCAGGGCAGAAAATTGAAAACTTTACCCTATTGGGTATGCCTAAAATGGAAAATCTGCCTATCGAAAGACTTGCTAAGGATTTTTGTCGTGCCGAAAAAATTGTTAAAGAAAACGCTACGCAAGAGCCTAATTTGCTAAAATGTAATGACACAAAATATACGGATCAAGTGCTGCAAGTCGCGAAGGCATGCGGATTTAAAAGTGTTGTACAAAGTGATGCTTTTTTTAATGTAAGACAAAGCAACGCTGCAGCTACTGACGCCGACGCCTTTGTTGCTGCTCTGCGGCCAGGTAGTATTGTTTCTGTTAAATTATTGGCAGATATTGAACTGATTACCAATGAACCGGGAAAAACCGATCTGAAGCCAGCTATAGATAAACAACCAGGATTAAAAGAAATGTCACAAGAAGGCTTGAGAGAACCAGAGATTGCTTTGGCTGTGGAAAAACTGTTACAAGCACTGCAAAAGGCCCAATATAGCACCGTGTATGTAGAGGATTACACCAAAATAAGCAGTAAAACGGCCTTGTGGCCAGATTACAGCAACTACTTTGCGTGGGTAACTAAAACAGCTTCCTTTCTGCAGGAGCAAATCATGGCTCTATTTAGCTGCCCAATAGCATATGCAGCTGAAGGGAGTGGGCAGCCGGCAACTGAGATCAAGACGATTTTCACTACCGAGCAGGCTCTTTCTTACACCTTTGGCGGATTATCGAAAGAATCAGTAGTCAATGATGTCCTTGAAAGGTTGAATAGGCTTGGCATTAAAGCAACCTTCTTTGTGTCGGAAGCAGAAATGAAAAAGTATCCGCAAATAGTGCGTAAAATCATTGCCAATAAGCATGAAGTCGGTATTGCCATAAGGCCAAAGGCTGGAGCGAGCGTAGAGGAAACCCGCAAAAGTATTATGTCTTCGTCGCGCCTGCTGAAAGAGCAGTTTGGTGTGTATACGAATTTGGTAAAACAGGTATCAGGCGCGGTATCAGATACTACCAGGGAAGCAGTTGGCAGTCTAGAATATAAGTTGATTGGTCAATCAATCAATATTGTGCAGACAAAACAGAAAGATTATACTTCGGTAGACGCGATTATGGCCGAACTATTTCGCAAAAGCATGCTTTCATTAGCCCGCGGACAAATTCTGTATTTTAGAATGGATTTTTATACAGATGACCAAATCGTTGGTAATTTGCTGGAATCAATCAAACAAAATAAAATAGACAATATTGCCTATGCAACCTTTTATGATAATCCCGGTAACAACCGGGCCAATAATTCGCAGTATATGATTAAGCCGGTTGGTGAAATTCTCAATAATACGAAGTACACTTACCAATACCCGGTAGATTTGCAAAAGGTTCCGCCCCATCTAAGGCATGACGGACCGGAAATAGCTATTGACAGTCACAACTTCTTAGTAACAGCTTCTCAGCATTATATTGGGCAAAACAGCGTTAACCTTGAGGACCGGATGATCGGGTTTTCAAAAATGGATGAACGGCGCCTCGATCAAACCGGCTTTGTACACACCAAAGATAATGTTATCTTTTTAACCTTTGATGATTGGGGGTCAGATGCAGCGATAAATAAATTGCTGTATGTTCTGCGCAAACATAATGTACCGGGGACATTCTTTATTATTACCAACAATGTCTTGTATAATCCGAACCTGCTTCGGGCAATTGCTGTGGAAGGCCATGAAATTGGCAGTCACTCGGATAAGCATAAACCGATGGCAGTTATGGATCCCAAAACACACAAGTATGTCAAAACGCAAGAAAAAGAAGAGTATCTCAAAGACTTGACAACCTCTTATCAAAAATTGCGGGAGGTTACAGGCGATGTAACGGTTAATGGGAAACCGGCTTTGACCAGATATTTTCGTGCCCCCACGCTGGCAATCAGTAAAATGGGCATAGAAGCGTTGCTTGATGCTGGTTACGACTATATTATTTCCGGTTCGACAAGTACCAATGACTATAAAGCTAAGGATATTACTCAGCTTGTAGACACGATTAAAGAAGGCGTTTATACCCAATACGGCGAAGTCAAAAAGGGCGCTATCCTGGTCATGCACATGGGCGATAGTGTAATCTACACCCCAGCGGCTTTGGATATTTTGCTGACAGCTAATGAAGCAAAGGCAGATTCAGATCCATCGAAGTTTAAAGTGGGCAGGTTATCGGATTATTTATTTGATGGTTATTCGCAAATTAATCCCAAAAAAACCTTGAGATTATTGCATAGTGCTGATAACGTCCGCAAGTAATTAGCAAAATCACATGAATGCCAGGGAGGTAGGCTATGGATAAACGATTTAGAGAAGACAAAGAAGATATTTTGTTTACCGTTAAACCTGACCGTAGACTGCTTTCTAAGGTTCCGGATAAAGACGGCGGGCGTACTAATGTGGATAGACGCCAGGCATTAGGAAATAATGCAGTTGGAAATGACCCTGGAACTCGGATAATATCTGAAAATATGGGCAAACGCTATTTGGTTGAGTATATGGTTGCCGTTACATATATTTTGGCGGGAAAAACGGTAAAACATACCGGAAAATGTGTGGATATATCGACAACCGGGATGTTACTGGAAGTGCCCCCGGAAGTGGCTGAGGATTTGAGCTACGCCAGGAATATTCGCTTGAAGTTCACTATTGCGCCCGGTACTATGCCGGAAGGTTATGAGATGAAAGTTGATATTGAGGCCAGATATGTCCGGCTTGAAAAAACTTCGGCAGGACAAACACGCTGTGGTGTACTATTTTTAGAATCACTAGCGCAGTATGCCAATAGAAAGAAAAATTGGTATATGTTATCATGTGCCTCCCTGTTCCTATTCGTTATTTGTGCCTGTATCCTGCTGATGCGGGTAGAAAGCATATTATATTTTAAATTTAATAAAATTCTGTATATGTATAGCCTTATTGCCGCAACTTTTTTGCTCAGCCGCTATTTATTCGCTATTTTTTATCGGCCTGTTCCCATTGACAATGAGTTTACACCAGGTGTCAGTATTGTTATTCCTTGTTTTAATGAAGAAGAGTGGATACAGAGAACGATTGTGAGCTGCATCAATCAGGATTATCCTGTCGATAAGCTGGAAGTAATTGTAGTTGATGATTGTTCCAATGACCAGTCTTATGCAAAAATTGTAGAAATAGCGGAAGAATTAAAGAGTAAAGAAAAACGCTATGATGTTGAGACAAGACTACATTACTTCCGGCTGGAGAAAAACGCAGGCAAGCGGGAAGCTATGGCTAGAGGAGCACGGGAAGCTATGGCTAAAGGAACAATAAGGGCGCAACATGAATTGGTGGTATTTGTTGATTCCGACAGTTTTTTAGATCCGTTTGCGATTCGAAATATTGTGCAGCCGTTCAAGGATACAAAAATGGGAGGTGTGTCAGGCAGAACAGATGTTGCTAATACCTATACCAATGCACTTACGAAGATGCAGGCTGTCCGCTATTATATTGCATTCCGGATAATGAAAGCAGCAGAAGGCTATTTTGATGCCGTCACCTGCTTATCAGGACCGCTTTCTTGTTATCGGAAAGACCTGGTCCTCAAATATATGGATGCCTGGCTAAACCAAAAATTTTTGGGAGAGAGAGCCACGTTTGGCGATGACCGGAGTATGACAAATTTCATCTTAAGAAACAATCGCACCACGTATCAGGATACGGCAATATGCACGACCATTGTGCCAAATAAATATTCCGTTTTTTTGAAACAGCAAATGCGCTGGAAACGGTCATGGCTAAGAGAATCGGTGATAGCAGCCCGTTTTATGTGGAAGAAGGAGCCCTTTATGTCATTATCTTTTTATATGGGGATGCTTGTACCAATGCTGGCGCCGGCTATCGTTATATATAATTTGATTTACATTCCACTTATACACAGGGTATTTCCGCTTACTTTTATCCTCGGACTTTTTCTGATGGCTTTGTTGATGAGCATGGCTCAACTATTTCTGCGGCGAAGCTCAACCTGGCTGTACGGATTATGGTTCTGTTTTTACTATGAAGCCGTGCTTTTATGGCAAATGCCTATTGCCTGGGTTACGTTCTGGAAAACTACCTGGGGAACAAGGATGACTCCGGCCGATATTTTGGAAATGGCAAAAAAGAAACATAATATAAGTGGGGATATACGCTGATGACAACGCCAACTAATTTCATTGCCCGTAAGTATAGAAAAACAGCTGTCTATGCGAAATTCACAGAACTCAAAGACAGAAAGAAAATGGTAAGAGTAGTGTTCCAGCTACTATTCATTTTTGCGATAATTGCGATAGCTGTAGTCACCCTGCTTACTCTGAAGGCATATAAGCCTTATACCGAGCAGAGTACAAAGTTTTCGGGCGATAAAGGCTTTGTTGCTCTTTCCTATTTTGGTGTGGAAAGGATCGGTAAACAAAATATCATTGGCATCGGGCGTTTGCGGGAACATTTGCAAGCGCTAAAAGATTTGGGTTATGTAACTATTACGCAGCAAGATATTTTAGACTACTATCAGTCGGGAAAAGAGTTGCCGGAAAAATCATTGTTTTTGATCTTTGAAGATGGCAGAAGAGATACGGCTATTTTTTCACAAGGAATCCTGGAAGATTTGAATTTTAAAGCAACAATGCTGACCTATCCTGAAAAATTCGATAAAAAGGACCCTAAATTTTTACTGCCTGAAGAACTGACAGAGTTGGAAAAAACGACGTATTGGGAAATGGGTACTAATGGTTACAGACTGGCATTTATTAACGTGTTTGACCGCTACGATAACTATCTGGGAGAATTAGTTCCACTTGAACATGCCGGAGTTGCACCTTACTTAGGCCGTAAATACAATCACTATTTAATGGATTATATACGGGATGAATATGGTGTTCCCAAAGAAAGCTATACCAGGATGAAAGAACGTATTTCGCATGATTATCAAGCCATGCGGGATATATATACTCAGTCTATTGGCTATGTACCGGGAATGTATATCCTTATGCACTCCAATACAGGACAGTTTGGTAATAATGACAAAGTCAGTGCTGTAAATGAAGATTGGATTAAAAAATTGTTTACAATGAACTTTAACCGGGAAGGATTTACATTTAATCAGAGAAACAGCAGTATTTATGATTTGACGCGGATGCAGCCGCAGCCGTATTGGTATACCAATCATTTGTTGATGCGAATAAAATACGATATTAATCAGGATTTGGATTTTGTCACTGGCAATTTAAATAAACAGAGAAAATGGGATACCCGTAAAGGGGCATTGGAAATAAAAGATGAAACGATGGTTTTGACATCTTTGCCAAAAGACCAAGGATTAGTACGTCTGAAGAATAGCAATGATTTTGAAGATATAAAACTAAGCGTAAGGCTAAAAGGCAATAAATTTGGATTACAGAGAATATATCTGCGGGCAGACGAAAACCTAAAAAATTTCCTGTCTGTATATATTCTTAACAATGTTTTATATGTTACAGAACAAAATGGCAGCGCCGAAAAAGAGTTGTTTAAGTTAAATTTAGATCAGCATGACGGAAAAACAATTTTATCTGTTTCAGAGGATAAAAAAGCGGCTGAACAAATTGCGCTGACAACTCTTCTGCAATATGCTAACTCACCTGAAAAAGCCAAAGCTTACGCAGTACGGTTGGAAAATAAAACCCGGGAAGTGCCTCCTACTGTGGCAGAGGGAGCAGAACCCTATATACCTGAGATCAGTGTTCATGCCAAGGGTGACCGGCACCTGGCGTTGTCTCTTAAAGGAGATAAACTTACAATTATAGTGGATGACAAGGAAGCCATAAACGATTTGCCAGTATCGAATACAAAAGGCGGCGCTATTTTTCTTGAAAGTGCATGGGGGGGCTACGGGCAAAGTCAAAGAAATTTGGCAGATGATGTATATGATGGTGTATTTGATGAATTAATAATTTCTGAAAATACGGGAGCAGAGCATGAAAAAATTTTGTTTGACAGTAAATTAGAAGGATTCGATAATGTCAAATTTAAAGTGAAACTGCTATGGGAAGCCCTCGTGGATTTTTTCGTTAAATACTTGTAGGCAGTAGAGAGGGGCAACTGGGTGAAGGGTATAGCTTATAAAATTATTAAAATGGTGCTGATGACAGCTGCTTTTGTCCTTTTGGCAGGTTGCAATTATAATAACCAGTTGACTAGTAAGGCTGATGCAAAAGAAACGATTGAAATGTCGGCATGGTTAGCTTATTGGGATTTAGATGCAGGTGGCAAAGACTTGCAGCGGATAGGTAAGAAATTAGGTAAACTGTCTTACTTTGGTGCGTATTTTGATGCCCGGGACCGCATCTTCATTCCTAAGGAACTTAGCGATAAAAGAAAGGAGCTAAGAGCGAAAAAAGAACAATATGAAACCTATCTTACCTTTGTAAATGATAAGCAGAATGCTGACGAATCGGTTATAATGAAAGATACTGAAGTTCTTTACAGGATATTTGCCACACCTGCATCTATGGACAGACATGTTGATGATCTTATTGCGCTGACTTTGCAAGGTAAATATGATGGCATTGAAATTGATTATGAACGTATATGGAATGACGAACAAATTGCCAAGTCTTTTTCAATATTTGTTGATAAGCTTTACAAAAAAGCCGGGGATAATAAGTTAAAACTCCGGGTGGTACTTGAACCGGGCACACCATTTTCTAGTGCTAATCTCCCTCAAGGACCTGAATATGTAGTCATGTTTTATAACCTGTACGGGCTGCATAGCGAGCCAGGCCCCAAGGCAAATCGGGGGTTTATTGAAAAAACGATAAGGCAAATGAAAGCCTTACCAGGTGAAACCTCTGTTGCATTTGCAACCGGCGGCTGCTTATGGGGTGATAATGGTAAGAGAATTCTTCTCTCAGAAGTCGAAGCCAAAACTATTGCAGTGACACAGGACAGTAAAACAAAAAGGGATGAAGAAAGCCAGTGCCTAGTTTTTGAGTATCAAGATAAAGGTGTTTCCTACCGGGTTTGGTATGCTGATGTAAAAACGCTAAATTACTGGATTGGTATCGCTAAGGAGCAGGGTGTAAATAACATTAGCATATGGCGTTTGGGTGGAAATATCGATATTAACAAAATTGAATAAATAAGTGCGTATAAAAAAACCTGCCAAATTCATCATGAATTTGGCAGGTTTTTTTATCTCTATAGCAAATAAATAGACTATATCCTGTTGAGAGGAGGAATCTTATGCTAAAAAAACTTATCCCAGCATGTACTGCACTTATTATTACTTTGTCAGTCGTAACAGCTAGTGCATCACCGGCTTTGGAAAGGGAAATAACCAGTGATTTAAAACAATTTGACGGGCAAGTTGGCGTATTTGCCAAAAACTTAAAAACAGGAAAAACGATAAAATATAATCAGGATACTGTTTTTCCTGCCGCTTCTACAAGTAAGCTGATTGTGGCATTGGCTACATACAAATTTCTTTATCCAAAAGCGCCGCCCTACAAGCAGAATGAGTATGATCAAGATATTGATATGATGATAAAAGTAAGTGATAACAATACGTTTGCTGCATTACTGAATGAGTTTGATGCAACCAAAAAAGACGGATTTGATAAAGTTGAGCGGGATTTACGGTTAAGAAAGACGGAAATTCATGATGAACAGGCGTTTAAAAAATACAGTTATCATAGTGTAACAACGCCTTATGAAATGTCCAAGGTTCTTGAGTCCATATACAGGGAAAAATATATTGACAAAAAAAATGTGCGGCGATTAAAAGATGATCTGGCCAGCACAATCTTCCATGATGAAATTCCCCGTTATATGCAAGTACCGGTATTTCATAAAGTTGGTGAATTGGATGATGTGCTTTGTGATGTGGGTGTCGTTCAGGACGGACATGATCCAATTTTAATCAGTTTTTACACCCGCACAGGTGACCATAGCTATTCCAGTGACTTTATTGCTAATGTATCAGCAAAACTCTACAATGCGTTGAGGAGATAGTAACGCACTATTTCTATTCTTGAATAAGCTAGGAGTTGTTTTAAACATGAAAATAAAAGTATGGGTACCATTAGTGATTACATTACTAATGGTTTGTCTGTCCAGCTATGGATTTTGTAGTGGAACAGACAAATTTAAACGAAGTGATTTTCCGGCGGTGTTGATGTACCATGATATTAAAGAAACAGAAATAAATGGATTCGATGTTTCAGTAAAGGATTTTTGTCAACAATTGGATTGGCTGGCAGCCCATGAATATAAAACATTGTCTGTTCACGAATTTGTTGAATGCCTTACGCAAAATATTCCTTTTCCGAAAAAAAGTGTTTTAATTACCTTTGATGACGGTTATGATGGAATAAATACATATGCTGTGCCGGAACTTCGTAAGCGTGGAATGAAGGCAACTTTCTTTATTATCAAGAACAGCATGGGAACCAAGCTGACAGGTTATTCTTACTTGACTGAGCAACAAATCAAAGAATTAAGTGTAGATCCGTTGTTCTCTATTCAACCACATACCCTGACGCATGCAGACCTTTCTAAAATTTCCGCCGAACAATTGCAAGAGGAAGTAGCGGGATCAAAGAAGTTTTTTGAGGACTTGACGGGAACACAATCCGAGACGATTGCATTTCCTTATGGCTCTTATAATAAAAGTGTCTTAGATGCAGTCGAGCGCGCTGGGTATAAAGCGTCTTTTGCTGTTAGCGACCTAGGACTTTATGATCATGAGGCGAGGTTTTCCATACCACGGATCTATATGGGGATTATTATGGGGAAAAATAATATGGAATTATTCAAAAAATCGGTGCTTAACTATAAAAGCAGCCCGAAAGAAGCTTTTGTCGAAAGATTTGGTCCTTTGTATTAAAAGTTTGTAAAAGGCGAATTGCCAAGCTAAGCGGAACAGGCAGCGTAGTTCTGCTGACAAATACATCTAAACTACCAAAGGAGCCGTGCTGAAACCCTTACGTTTCAACACGGCCCTAGTTTTTGAACTGCTCAATGACTGAGTGGTTTTTTTTATTTTTTAATGAAGCTTTACTTGACTTACCATAAGATACTAATTACAATAAAAATAATACTAGCAAATAACGATTATCTACAATGAGTGTATATAGATTCTTACCAAGCAGATCCTAAATGCTAGCAATTAAACTCAGTCTGCAAAAGAAGTTTCAAGGACGATCCTACAAGTTATTGGTTATTGCCTTCTTTGATTGCGAAAGCTGCATTATACTATTTTAATAGCTTGAAACTACAGATTTGGGGAGAATCCAATGAGAAATCTATTATTTAAAACGGTTAGCTGTAGCTGCTAACCTTCAATAACCATGCCTTGCTCAGTACTTTTGTCCATGAATGTTGAAGGTTGCTCTCTTGTTTTGCCTCATTTTTTAGGTGTATAATGCCAGTATTAGCTGGTACCGGGGTGAAAATGAAAAAACCACGGCGAGGATCCCTCAATCCCGTACCGTGGTTACCAAAATAAACAACATGGTCATATTATCACGTTACGAGATACATTTCAATATTAATACGCATATTTTTAGTTTCAAGTAAGATTCTTTCCGTTTGTCCTCATTGTAGCACTCCTCTTTCTTGTCATGACCACAGAGTCCGTTACGTGAAGCTTCGTTGCGGCATTCGTGTGGCTCTTGCAGTGCCTCGTGGGTATTGTGCTAAATGTCAGCGGCTGCATACCGAACTGCCGAGTTTCGTAAGGCCATATAAACATTATGAAGCTTCGGTTATGCAAGATGTCGTTGATGATAAATCGCTCATGACTTGCCCCGCTGATGACTCAACCATACGCAGATGGAAAGCTGAATTTTCGGCTTCAGCACCATATATAGAAACTTTGCTTCATGCCGCATGTGCGAAAAAAGTTCCTCTGTTTGGTGAACCCCTGCTTGCAATCCTTCGCCGAAAGATTCGCCGTTGGTCCATTCTTGTCACGCCATTGCTCTGCGCTAGCGATTTCTATCCTGCCACCCAGTTTGCCTTGGTGCCGCCGGGGTAAGGGTATATACTCTCTTTTAAAAGAAGGGAGTTGTTATCTGTGATAAAATCAGCAGAAGAAATCGCCGCAAAGCGTTTTGAAATCATCAGTTCTTTGCTTGATGCGGCACTCGATCCGTCCTTACTCATTAGCAAGAAGAAAGAGGTTGCCTGGCATACTGGCAAATCGTATCGCACCATTGGGCGATGGCTAACGGCTTATCAAGCGGACGGTTTTGAGGGTTTGAAACCCAAGACAACCGTTCCCAAAACAGCTTTTGCACTGCCGGAAGGTTATGCAGATATTGTTGAGGCTGCGATTACGCTTCGGCGGGAATGTCCGTCCCGGAGTGTGCGGGACATCATCCAAATCCTTGAGCTTGAAGGCGTTGTTCCAAAGGATACCATTAGCCGCAGCACCTTGCAGCGTCATTTGCAAAAAGCAGGATTTGGTATGCGGCAAATTCGTATGTATTCCAAAACAAGCCCGGCAGCTCGCCGTTTTGCCAAGCCGCATCGCGGTATGCTTTACCAAGGGGATATCAAGTATGGACCATATTTGCCAATTGGCAAGGATGATGCCAAAAAGCAGGTTTACCTTGCTGCTTGGATTGACGATGCCACACGTTTCATTGTTAGTGCGAAGTTCTATGAAAACCAGAAGCTCGACATCATTGAAGATACGCTCAGAGACGCCATCTTAACACACGGATTGCCGGATGCTGTCTATGTGGATAATGGTAAACAATATCGCAGCAACTGGCTGACCAAGGCATGCGCAAAACTTGGCATTAAGCTTCTTCATGCGCGGCCGTACCATCCCGAAGGGAAAGGTAAAATTGAAAGGTTCAATCGCCGCTTGGATTCTTTTCTTGCTGAGGCTTCCTTACAAAAACCGCAAAGCCTGGAAGAACTCAATCATTACCTTGATTTGTGGATACAGGAAAAGTACCATAAGGATCCACATGCCGGACTTGACGGAGTATCACCGGAAATTGCTTACCTAACCGATAAAAAGGCGCTTAGATTTCCAGACATCGAAGCTTGCCGTGAGGCATTTTTGCATACGGAGGAACGTGAGGTAGACAAAACCGGCTGTATCAGCTTCAATGGCAGTAAATATGAAGTGAGCATGAAACTGATTGGCCGCAAGGTCGAAGTCCTCTATGATCCTACCTGGCAGGACGAATTAGAAATTCATCATACCGATTTTCCCGCGTTTAAAGCCAAACGGCTGCAAATTGGAGAAAACTGCCGGCAAGTGGAATTGTTTCCTGAAACACTAGAAAAGGTAACCGCCCAGAGTTCACGCATGCTGGAGGGATTAAAAAACAAATCAGTACAGCCTAAAGCCACCATTGCGACAAGCTTTAGCAGCATGGCAAAGGGACTAACGCCAAATGTATAAAGCATTCTTTTCCATGAAGCATACGCCCTTTACCAACAGCATTCCGGTAGACAGCCTATATATGTCAGATGCTGTGAATGAAAGCCTTGGCAGGCTTTGTTACGCTGCGGAAAATCAACTGTTTGCCGTGGTTACTGCCGAGGTTGGATGTGGAAAAACAACGCTGATCCGAAGGCTTTCGAAAAGCTTGGACCCGGAAGAATATCTTGTGCTCTATCTTTCTGATTCACAGCTGACACCGCGCTGGTTTTATAACGGACTTCTACAGCAGCTTGGCGCCGAGGGAAAATTCTATCGTGGTGACGCGAAACTTAGCCTGCATCGACAGCTTGAATACATGCGTGAGGTCAAGCACAAGAAAGTTCTCACCATCGTGGATGAGGCACATCTTTTAAAACGTGAAACCCTGGAAGAAATCCGGTTCATGTTAAATTACCAAATGGATTCGCAAAATCCAATGGCGCTTATCCTCGCAGGTCAGAATGAATTGTGGGATAAGCTGAATCTACAGGTTTATGCCGCTGTTCGCCAAAGAATCGATTTAAAATGCAATCTGCCGTTCCTTGATCGTTCGCAAACAGAAGGCTACATCAAAGCGCATCTTGTTTATGCCGATGGGCAGCAGGACATCTTTACAGATAAAGCCATTGATGAAATCTACAAATATTCATCCGGCGCGTTTCGTGCCGTTAACAAAGTCTGTATGCACAGCTTACTGAGTGCGGCGCAACGAAACAAAAAGCTTATTGATGAGCATTTGATTCATCTCGTCATTGAGAGTGAACTTCCATAACGACCTAAAAATTGGTATCTGCCGAGAGATGCCAATTTTTAGATCGTTATGCGGCAAAAATGCCGGGCAGATTTTGGCACATGTCGCGAGCAAGGCAAGGACAAAAATAGCGAGCAGCTACAGTTAGCATTATTTTTATTATAATTATCCTTATAATGCTATATTTTAGTAGCTTATATAATTATCTGTTTTTTCATACCATTGCAGAAATATTCAGTATTTGCATTGCGTTTACTGTTTTTTTGATTTCCTGGAATGCAATGCGCTATATTGAAAATAACTATCTCAAACTGATAGGCATAGCCTATTTTTTCATTGCATTTATTGATTTATTCCATACGATGTCATACAAAGGTATGCAAATTTTCAAGGACTATGACTATTACGCTAATCAATTGTGGATCGCTGCCCGCTATTTTGAAAGTATTATCCTCTTAATTTCCTTTATTTTTGTAAAATTAAAAATGAAGGTTAATCCATATATACTCTTTGCTATTTGTACTATTATTACGACGTTAATTCTGAGTTCGATTTTTGTATGGAAGATATTCCCTGTGTGTTTTGTGGCTGGGGTAGGTCTTACACCTTTTAAAATATATAGTGAGTATACTATTTGTTTGATATTGTTTGCGGCAATAATTATTCTTAAAAACAATAAATCTTATTTTGAAGGAATTGTATATAGATATTTACTTTTATCAATGGTTTGTACTATTATCTCGGAGCTCGCTTTTACCGTATATATCGATAACTATGATTTTTCAAACCTGGTAGGACATTATTTTAAGATATTTTCCTTTTATTTAATTTATAAAACGATTATTGTCAAAGGAATACAAGAACCATATGATTTTATTTTCAGGGAGATGAAGCAAAAGGAGCAGGAACTGCTTGAGCGAAATTGCGTCTTGCAGACCCAGGCAACAATAGATGCGCTAACCGGACTCTACAACCACAGATATATATATGAACGTCTAGAAGAAGAGGCTAAGCGATACAGCCGGAGCAATTGTCAGTTTGTTGTAATGCTCGTAGATATTGATTATTTTAAAAGAATTAACGACACTTATGGTCACCTTATAGGAGATAAAATACTAAAAGAACTGTCCAAAATTCTCAAAGATGGCACTCGGCAAACTGATTTTGTTGGACGGTATGGTGGTGAGGAATTTTTGGTTATGCTCGTAGATACAAATCTAAATGAAGGTTTTAACGTTGCAGAAAAAATCAGACGAGTCATCGAGTTGTATGAATTTGTGGATAAAATACACTTAACTGTTAGTATAGGCATTGAAGAATATAGTGGAGAAAAGATTAGTGAACTTCTTAATAAAGCAGATAAAAAGTTGTATGCTGCAAAAGAAAGCGGACGGAACAAGACTATTATGTAGCTGTCATCCTTATATGTATGATGGCAGACTGTTTATTGAAGTCAAAATCTGAAAATCTCAAAAAATGTGTCAGGGAGTATGATATAGTTTTCTGAGGGAGAGGCGATGAATTATATGGCTTTGCTATATAATCAGTGAATACTGAGCAAGAATTGACAGTCAGTATATATGTCATCCGGAAATCTTTTGCTACAGTAGCGGAACAATTCAATCTTACTAAGGAGAAAGCTCCCACAACCCAGCATTTATAGAGTTTAATACCAAACGATTTGTCCATCTTCCTTTTCCTGTGTGCTATATGAGAAAAGAACTGAAAACGGCCTATAGTCTTGAGTGTTCAGGGAGTTGACTTTCCACCTGAATTCCCGAAGTTTCAGCTATGCTGAAACAAGTTCACTGTTAAGAGAACCCAGGATGCCTGAATAATAGTGCAGATCCTGGGTTCTTGAAAAATTAGTTAGATGTGGTATGCCAAACATTCTTACTTATTTTTTATATTAAAATCCGCATGATTGCTATTTGCCATTAGCAGCAGCAATCATGGCCTTGACATTCTCCACTTTAGCATCAAGCGGCAAGCAACACCCTACCGCCAAGATAAACCCGGATGGTCCTAGATCTTTGATCAGTTTATTGCAATATTGGTAAACCTCGTCAGGTGTACCAAGTTTCAGCAAAGCGGCGGGAACGTCCCCCATAACGCACATATGACCATCAAGGACCTTTCTAGCCTTATATATGTCAGTCGAATGATCGGACGCAAATACACATTTTCCTTTCGGAAACTCGCGGAAATATTCTAAACTCCGATCCCAATTTGAATCAAAATGCATCAACACCTTACAGCCCTCGCCAGCCACAGTTTCAACAATTCGTTTAAGGTGTGGAAGAGCGAATTTTTCCCATAACTTAGGGGACAGAAATTCACTTGCACATCGTGTTGCGCCAATAAATACTGCATAGGGCTTCATATAGCGTATTTGCGCTCGCAAAATTTCTATCAGGTCAGTAGTCATAATATCAATAACCGATACTACTTTATCTGGAATACGATATAAGTCCTTAACTAGATTTGACATTCCCCGGTTACTTGAGAGCATATCAAAAGGCACTCCACAGATGATCGGGGTAAACGGAACATATCCGGCTTGCTTATAGTCGGCAATAATTCGGGGAAAATCTGTCTTCATGTGAAAATCCATATCGGAAAGGGCTGTCGGTAAATTTTTGGCCAAAAATTCCTGGTGAAACTGTATGAATCCCTTATTAAGAATAGTATCATAATCATCAGCCGTCATTAGATTTACTTCTTCAATTTGCCATTGGGCATTGGGAGGTAGTTCGCGTCCGGGTAACTTTACATTGGCATATACTCCCTGCCCTAAGGAATACACGCAAGGATTCAAATATTGGACTCCATCAATTTCGCCTAATTGCGGAATGGACCGTAAATGAATTTGACTGCTTTCATATAGATCTTTTAAATAATCGGCCAACGGAATGCCAAGGTGTCTGGCAAAAAAAGAATCACCCGTTAAAATAATAGGAACCTTGTCAGGCATTCCTAAAGCAATAGCCATATCTAATCTGTTCTGTCTCTTGCTGTACAATTCTTGATTCGTTGTCATTGGACGAACACTCCTTCTAAATAAGTTACTATCTGAATTTATTATCATACAATTTGCAATTGAATGGAAATACATATCTTATATCATCTAATAGAAATGTCCTATCGACCAATTATCCTAAATCCTACTCCAAGTTCATAATATCGAGATAATTCATTCGAGTGACCTTGTCAGCTATGTAGACAAAATATATAATAAGTTACAGAATACAAGTATATAGAAATCTATACATATAGATTTAAAATCACGAACTAGTACGGGGTGATACTTATGGATATTCGCCAACTACGGTATTTTATTTCCGTCGCTGAACAACTTAGTTTTACCACGGCTGCGAGACAGCTTTACGTCAGTCAACCTTCTTTGAGTCAGCAGATCGCTGAATTGGAAAAGCAAGTCGGTGCCCGTTTATTTATTCGTGATCGTCATTCGGTTTCACTTACTGCCGCTGGTAGCGTTCTACTAAAAGAAGCTAAGGCAATTGTTGCCATGTCTGCGGATGCCATTCGTATGGTTAGAGAGGCAGAAGCCGGTATAACAGGCAATTTGAAAATAGGTATCCTGGGTTATGCAGAACGACGCATACTTCCCAGGATATTAACTAACTTTCATCATAAATATCCTCAAATCAATCTAGTATTCGAATACCTCAGCTTGGGGGGGCTGGACGAAGCTTTGCAACATGGCCAGGTGGATTTAGGGTTTACGCTCGTAATAGAATCGTCCTCATTACCCCAAGTTTCTTTTAAAAAAATTTTTACTGATTCACTTTGCTTAGTTGTTCCTTACTCGCACGAACTTGCCAACGAATCCTTAATTAACTATTCACATATTCCTTTGATTGCCAGAGAGACTATAGTTTTCGAAGATCAACATATAGCATCCCGGGGATATGAAAATATGCTACGTATCTGTGTCAACCGGGGTTTTTCTCCTAATGTGCTGCAAGTTCCAAACTCCGCCGTTTTACTGTCCGTCGAATGCGGGTTAGGTATTTCCATCCTGCCCTCAGTCATACCTAAAACCTATGGAAGTCCCTTTATTCGATATATTGATATTTTGGGTAATGACACTAGAGTAGATTTGGTTGCTGCTTGGCGAACAAAGAATAGTAATCCATCGATTCCTTTTTTCCTGCAGGAGTTGGAGGTAGTTAAAAAGCCGATTGATAATTATAGTATATTGAAGAGTACTGTTAGTCTATGATATTGTTTCCATACCGATCCAAAAGAATGGCAACAATAAAGAATATAAGCATTTCCATTCTGCATCCCCCTTTCGCCGCTATATTCTTCTGCCAATAGTATAGCGCTCATTAAAGAGGGAATGAAATTGCTGGTGGTTATCATAGTAATAATAAACTTTTATGATTTAGTGTCAATATAGTCTATGAGACCGCTTTGCATATTACCGTGTTCGGCAAAGATCAGCAGGAGTGCCTTCATGGCTGGAGTTAACACTTTGTTTTTATGAAGAGCGACAGACATAACGAATGTCAGTTGTGGCGCGTTAGTTAATTCAATTAGTGAGCCATCTGTTAAAAATGGTTCTACAAGTACATAGGGCAGTATACTTGCGCCAACTCCATCCAATACCGCCCGTTTAATGGCTTCTGCGTCGCTATATTCGATAATGCAGTGGACATCTTTTTCTTTTATTTTTTCTTCAAACAAGGCTCGGAACACACAGCCTGGCCGAAAATTAATGAAGGGATAATGGCTAATGCCTTGATAATTATTATTTATGTCAAATAAATCACGATTTACTACCCAAACTAATTTTTCATGGGATAAGCTGAATTGTATTATTTGACTGCTGCTAATCGTATCATGGACAATAGCTATATCAAAAATATTATCCAAAAGCCCTTTTATGGTTGTAGGAAGATTGGTACAAATATCAACAATCACAGAATCAGTTACACCACGATTTTGAAATTCTAATAGTGCCGGAGAAAGAAAATAGCTGGCGGCTGTAGTTGAGGCTCCTAATTTTATGGGAGCGTTAAAGTCGGAAAAATTCTGCATAGCGGTATTAATGTCATAGAAATCGGTCAATAGCTTTTTGGCATGGGTGGTCAACTCACGCCCGGCTTCCGTAATATAGAGTTTTTTCCCAATACGTTCGAAGAGGGTAATCCCGTAATGTTCTTCGAGCATTCGAATCTGAGCAGTTATTGCCGGCTGGGTGAAATTCAACTGTTCGGCAGCTTTGGTGATGTTGCTTAGCTTAGCTACCGCAAGGAATGTTCGGAATAGTTGAATATCCATTCGTTTCCCCCTGACACAATGTTGTTAGTATAAGCATATAACAAATGTCAAGGCGATACTATAGATGTAAAGAAAAAACTACAAGTAAAATAAGGGGGATAGGTACTTGGACGCTAGTGTTATAATACGTGAAATGAGTATGGAGGATTACACAAAGGTTATGGCGCTTTGGTCAGGCCTTGAAGGCTTAGCGCTTGGTAATGCGGATACGCAACCAAATATAAGAAGGTTCCTAAAACGAAATGCCGGGTTATGTTTTGTCGCTGAAAATGAGCAACAGATTGTCGGGGCCATACTTTGCGGACATGATGGAAGAAGGGGATATCTTCACCATTTAGCTGTGAGTCCTAGTTATAGGAAAAACGGAATTGCAAGAAGATTAGTTGCCAATTGTTTGAATAAGCTTAAAGAAGAGGGTATAAGTAAATGTCATTTATTTGTGTTTGCCAATAATCAACAAGGTATGGACTTCTGGCAGCATATTGGATTTCATCAAAGAAATGATATCAATATTTTTTCGCAAGATATCGAGTAAGCCAGCGTAATCCCAACAACGAAGAAAGAACCATAATTCCTTTTACTGATGGATTATGGTTCTTTCTTATTCTATTATATACACTGTGGTATAATTAGGAATTATCAATGGTGTGCACCATTTACCTAGCAAGGTGGAGGCGTATAGAATGAACACTTGGGTGTTTTTGCATAAATATAGAATAAAGTATTGGAAACAATTTTGGCTTGCTGCTGCGTTTGTGACAATTGAAACTACATGTGATCTTCTGCAGCCCACCATCGTGTCTAAAATAATTGACATTGGTGTGGCGGACAGGCGGCCTGATTACATCCTAAGCCAAGGTGCCCTTATGGTTTTAATTACCGCTTTGGGCGCGCTTGCTGCTTCCATCCGCAATGTAATTGCCAGTAAGGTATCACAGAATTTCGGGTCAGAATTACGAGGCGATTTATATGAGAAAATTCAGATGTTGTCATTTACCAATATTGATAACCTCAACAGGACTTCGCTGGTAACCCGGCTTACAAATGATGTTAATCAGGTGCAGCTATTGGTGAACAGTCTAATGCGAATATCACTGAAAGCACCACTTTTATGCATAGGCAGTCTAATTATGGCGATAAATCTTAATCCTCATTTAGCAGTTATACTGATATTTATTGTTCCTATTATTTTGTTATTAATAGTCATTACTATAAAGGTGGGTTTTCCCCGGTTTGCCCAAGTCCAAACTGCACTTGATCAGGTCAACGCCGTTATGCGGGAGTATTTGTCCGGGATTAGGGTGGTCAAAGCTTTTAAGCAATTTGAATATGAGCAGGAAAAGTTCGCAGCAGCCAATCAAGAACTGCAGGGAAAATCGGTTGGTGCTATCCGGCTAATGTCTGTTTTTAGTCCTAGCATAGCACTCACTGTTAATCTGGGTATCGTCATGGTGCTATGGCTAGGGGGATTAGGGGTTAACACCGGACAAATACAAGTTGGTCATATTATTGCGTTTATAAACTATATGTCACAGATATTGGTTTCGTTAATGATTGTATTCCTGATATTTAATAACTTTGTCAGGGCAAAAGCCTCGGTGATACGAATTGGTGAGGTATTTAAACAGCATAATGATGCCAAGTGGATAATAAACCATTTTGCATTCCAGCCAGTTAACAAAGGACGTATTGATTTTGAAAATGTCAGCTTCAGCTATGCTGGTTTAGGCGGGCCAACTGTACTAAGAGATATTAACCTGACCTGCCTGCCCGGACAAACGGTTGGTATTATCGGTGCAACCGGTGCCGGCAAAACTAGCCTGGTCAACTTAATTCCGCGCTTTTACGAAGTGACTGCAGGCTTTGTAAAAGTAGATGGACATGATATTACCGAGATTAATCCCGGGCAGCTGCGAGATAAAATTGCTCTTGTGCCACAGCAAGCCGTTCTATTTACCGGCACTATCATGGATAATATCCGCTGGGGCAAAGAAAATGCTACTGCTCAGGAGGTAGCAGCAGCCGCAAAACTGGCAGCGGCACATGATTTCATTATTTCTTTTCCTGAAGGCTACAACACCAAATTAGGGCAGGGAGGCGTCAATTTGTCTGGCGGACAAAAGCAGCGATTAGCCATTGCCAGAGCCCTTATCAGGAAGCCTGCCATACTTATCCTGGATGATTGTACGAGTGCGATTGATATTGTTACTGAAGAAAAAATAAAACAGGCATTAAATGAGTATGCGAGTCAGCTTACCTGCCTAGTAGTCGCCCAGAGAATTAGTACTGTCCTGGATGCCGATAAAATTGCCGTTATGGAAGGTGGTACTATTACTGCGTGCGGTACCCATACTGAGTTATTACAAACCAGCAATGTTTACTGCGAGATTGTCCAGTCCCAGCGGGGAAGGAGATAACTGTCATGGCTGAAGGTAATGAACAAAGCAGAGATAACGAGCGTCGCAGTACAGCGGCTAACCAAACATGGCGCGGGCCTGATGTCGGCAGAGCTTTTGGAGGGCGACGTTCCAGGCGTGGTATAAAGCCTAAGAAATTTACTCAAACACTGCAGCGGCTATGGCAGTATTTTCGGCAGGAGCAAAGAATGCTTGCCATCATTTTTTCTTTAATTTTGGCCGATTCGGTGTTGGTGTTGACAGGTCCATATTTAATCGGGGTAGCGATTGATAGCATGGTTGTTCCAGAACCTGCGGCTAGAGGCGGAAGGCTGGAAGTATTGCTTTTAATTCTGGTTGTAACGTATTTGGCTGATGGTCTACTGAGTTGGGGGCAGGGGTGGTTGATGGCCGGCATCTCACAGCGAGTAGTAATGCAGCTAAGAGCAACACTATTTGCCAAACTGCAAAAGCTGCCACTTGCTTACTTTGATATCCATCCCCACGGTGAATTAATGAGCCGATTAGCAAATGATACGGATAATGTCAGTGGTACATTATCTCATTCAATTTCACACCTTATGTCGTCATCCATCGCCATTACGGGATCATTTGTGATGATGCTGGTATTAAGTCCGTTGCTTACACTGGCTGCTCTGATTACGCTGCCGTTAGTTATTTTTTTGACCCGCATTATTTCTCAAAAAACTAAGGTATTGTTTAAAGAAACGCAGGTTGAGCTGGGAAATCTAAATGCCCATGTAGAAGAGACTATCTCAGGTATTCCAGTGATCAAAGCTTTTAACCATGAGCATAAGGCCATTGACGATTTTAAGGCTATAAATCGTAGACTGTGTCAAGTAGGAACAAGTGCTCAAATCTGGTCCGGTTTTCTGATGCCAATAATGAATGTAATTACTAATATCGGCTTTGGGGCCATTGCCATTGTTGGTGGTATGCTGGCGGTAAATGATTTAGTCACTATTGGTACCATTGCCAGTTTTATCAGTTATTCACGGCAATTTGTCCGCCCCGTCAATGAGCTTGCCAATATTTTCAACACAGTACAATCTGGGGTTGCCGGTGCTGAACGGGTATTTGAAGTTTTAGACCAGGCTGAAGAACCGCCGGATCTGCCGGAGGCCGTTGAACTTGTAGCGCCTAAGGGTCAAGTGGTTTTTCAAAATGTCAGTTTCGGTTACAGGCCAGATGTGCCGATACTACAAAATGTAAATTTTGCAGCTACAGCAGGCAGCAGTACCGCGCTTCTAGGTTCTACCGGGGCGGGTAAAACCACCATTGTTAATTTGCTGGCGCGTTTTTACGATGTTACCGATGGAAGGATTCTGCTTGATGGCAGGGATATCCGTGAATATACGCGAGACAGTCTCCGTAAGTGCTTTGGTATTGTGTTACAAGATACGTATTTATTTTCCGGTACTATTAAGGAAAATATTCGCTACGGCAGACCAACAGCGTCGGACGCAGATGTGGAACGCGCAGCTAAACTAGCCAACGCCGATGTATTTATTAACCGTATGCCAGAACAATATGATACCAGGCTTTTAGAAAACGGCGGTAATCTAAGTCAGGGCCAACGGCAGCTTATCGCTATTTCCCGGGCAATTTTGGCAGAGCCATCGATACTCATTCTAGATGAAGCTACCAGCAGCATAGACACTCGAACAGAATTTTTTATTCAGGATGCCTTACGTAAAATTATGAATGGGCGTACTACGTTTATTATCGCGCATCGGCTTAATACTATCCAGGATGCAGACCGGATTTTGGTAGTAGAAAATGGTCAGATTGTTGAGCAGGGCAGTCACAGTAACTTACTGGCGGCAGGAGGCATATATGCTGCCGTGTATTCTAATCAACTAAGGAGTAAAGAAGATTTTGATATAATGAGGGAATAGCTGGGTGGTATATTTTTGCCTAATTTAGCTCAAATTACAATATGTTCAACAAATGGAGGTGCTTTGAGTTGCGGCAAAATAATCTCAGCCCAAAAGAACGGGCTTACTTAGAAGGCGCGCTGCAGATGGAGAATCTTTGCATTGCTAAATGTAGTGTTTATGCTGATCAATGTGCAGACCATGAACTGAAAAACATGCTGTTTCGTATTACCAAAGATAAACGTCAGCATGCCAATATCATTAAACAAGAGCTTGGCAAGCCCGAATGGCAACATCAACAGTGAGGGGGAAATAATAATGAGTCGCCAAAAGCAGTTTTCAACAGCAACCAGGAATCGACTTTCAGACCACGATATGTTGTTGGATTTGATGATGTCTGAAAAACATTTATCGAGCTTATATGACCACTGTGTGCTGGAAGCTACCACACCTGTGGTAAGCGATGCTATTGAGCGTTTACAGGCTGATACGCATAATAATGTCCATACTCTTTTCATAGCTATGCAACAACATGGCTGGTCTAATCCGGAACAAGCAGCGGAGCGTCTCCTGAAAAGCAACCCCGTAGAAGCATATAAAAAATTTGATATAACTTCAGAAAGTAAATACGCAGGTTCTTCGGGACCGCGAGGATCTGGCCGGCGTGCGTCTCGTGGACAACGGTTGGATAGTTTGATATATTAGAATACAGAAGTGCACTTTTAGAGCAGGCAGTAAAAGGTACGGAATATCACAGACATACGGCGATAGTTTAAAGGGGCTATCGCACTAAGAAATTAGTGTGGTGCCCCTGTTTTGCTCCGTTGTCTTATCTTTGCCGCCCTTGTTAAAGGGAGGTGGCGCCGCAGCGCCGGATGGATTGGATTCCGGTTTTGTTCGTTTCTGTATCGTTCGCTTTTCAATCCCCCTGTCACTGCGGTGTCATCCCCCTTTAGCAAGGGATACTGGGGTTAAAGGCATTTTTCTTCGATAGCATAAGAAAGTATAAGTATTGGGAGTCGCGGGGGCCATAAAACAAGGGGTGTTAAGTACAAAACCAGGCACAGGCGGCCGTTACAACGCTTTGCCGCTGGCGCTTAACCTCCGTTTATGCTGCACCCCTCGTAACTCCCGTAACCCTTCGGCCTTTGCCGGAAAAAGCGTTCCGCAGGAGAAAAGCCAGGCGGCATTCCGTAAAAAAATCCGTACTGTTTGAGTGTAGCGAGTTTACGGATTTTAGGAATATCGCCCGGCTTTTCAGCTTTTGGAGGCGTGGGGCCTAGACTTGCTGAAACGGAATGTAGAATTCATTATGTAATAATCAGGGCAATGCGGACCGAGAAAATTATACCATATGAGGATTGATATGGTGTAATTTTTCTCCATCCAAGGTACTTTTTGCTTTCTATATCACAAAAAATTACGATTTGATCATCAGGTATGACTTCATTGGTTTCAAATTGAGCCCAAGATGTACTAAACCAGCAATAATAAATACATATCCTCCCCACTCATGTGCTACTTTAGGGTAAAAAGATTTTTGACGTGATTTTGCAGAATTGTTACCCGTAATAGTACTGCCAGCTTGTTGACTTTGTATCGTCTGATATTTTTCTTTGTCTCCCGGACCATGTCCGCCACCGCCAGTCATTTGCAGACCTGTTATTGATACAAGAATAAAAGCTAATGCAAGTATAATGGATGTAAATCTTCTCATTGTTATTCCCCCTTTATAATGTGCATCATTATTCATGATGCTCCTGCCTTGCTATAAATATAGGATAACTAAGAAAGATTAAATACTCATTAAACGAAGGTTAGAATAAGATTAAAAATAAATGGTGTGGGAGTATACTAGGTGTAGAATAATAACTAAAGGGGTTAACGATGCGAATACTTGTGGTTGAAGATGACAATATTCTGAGAGAAGCAACAGTATCAATTTTATCCGGAGAAGACTATATAGTGGATCAAGCGTCGACCGGCGATGAGGGGTTGTATTTAGCAGAGCAAGGAATAAATGACTTAATTGTGCTGGATATTATGTTGCCAGGAATTAGCGGTTTGGAGATTGTTAAAAACCCTGCGAAAAAGTGGTTGCGCTATTTCGATATTGCTTCTGACAGCAAAGGATAGTGTCGATGATCGTGTAATTGGATTGGAGTCCGGCGCAGATGACTATCTGGTAAAGCCTTTTGCTATGCGGGAATTACTAGCCCGAATAAAAGCTCTTATCCGCCGGAAGGGCAATTTAATTTTAGAGGACCAGATAAATTACGGTAACTTATCGTTGAATAGCAAAGTAAAGGATGGTTTTGTTAACGAGGAGCCTCTGGGGCTGACTAACAAGGAATATGAAATATTAGAATTTCTAACATTGAATAAAGAACAGATAGTTACACGAGATCAGATTTTTGATCGGATTTGGGGATTAGAATCTGATACTTCGATTACCATTGTTGATATATATATACATTATCTACGCAAAAAACTAATTGTTTATGGCTTAGATACTTTGATTCAAACCGTTCGTGGTGTTAGCACAGATGGACGGATAGTAAATCCGATTCCTTTTCACGAGAATGAATTAAAAAATATTGAAGAGATTACTTCCAACATTGAAGTTGGCGAATTGAATACCAAAGATTATGAAGGCCATGTCTATAGAATAATGAGATGGCCATATATATACCAAGAAGATCTTTACGACAGTGCTACAAATTTTCGAATAGAATCTGTCTTTGTAATAAGCATTGTAGATTCGGAAGTACAATTGCTCAATAACTTTTTGTGGTTAATTATCGGTGGTGGAGTTATAAGTGTATTGGGTATAATCGTAGCAGGTTTTTTTCTTGCTAAGCGGGCCATGATTCCTATTCAGGAAGCATGGGAAAAACAGCAACAATTTGTTTCGGACGTATCACATGAATTGCGCTCTCCTTTAACCGGAATATATAGTAATGCCGAGCTGATGCTGCGGCATCCA
Source organism: Sporomusa ovata DSM 2662 (assembly GCF_000445445.1). Lineage (GTDB taxonomy): Bacteria > Bacillota > Negativicutes > Sporomusales > Sporomusaceae > Sporomusa > Sporomusa ovata. The sequence goes on from NZ_ASXP01000001.1 coordinate 290,169, forward strand.
GACGAGACTATCCGGGAAGAGTGTCATAGAATCAATACTATAATGCAAGAGGCAAAGCGAATGATCAAGTTAATATCAAGTTTACTTACACTGGCGAGATCAGATGCCGGTAAGTCTGACATAAGTCTAAGTTTGATTAACTTAAGTGATGTTGTTAATGAGGTTATCAGTCATTTTGAAGTGTTTAAAGAGATAAATCATATCAGTTTAGTAGCTACTATTGAATCCAATGTAGAAGTAGTAGCCGATAAGGATAGAGTGCATCAATTAATCGTAATTTTGCTTGATAATGCCTTTAAATTCACGCCTGCAGGCGGGCAGGTCACCATTGATTGTTATATATCTAAAAGGAACGCCATAATAAGCGTGCGAGATACGGGAATTGGTATAGCTCCTGAGAGCATTTCGCGCATATTTGACCGCTTTTTTCGTGAAGATAAATCTCGATCAAGGAATTTCGGCGGAACGGGTTTAGGTCTATCTATAGCTAAGTGGATTGTCGAAAAGCATGCCGGGAAAATCAATGTGAAAAGTGCATTGGGAAAAGGAACAAAATTTACAGTTTCTATTCCAATACAAAGAAGACATTAGACATAGTTCTATAGAAGATACTTCCTCTTCAAAAAAAGAAAATAGGCTATTAAAAAAATTTTAAATCTTTGAGTGTAAGATGCAGATATACCACCTGATGGTATATAAACTAATTTGAAAGAGGAAAAACCAAAATGAAAAAATCAATTCGTAACAGTATAGTTGGTATCCTAAGTGCATCTTTTCTTGTGGCAGCGCCGCTGGCAACAACTGTATATGCAAATGAGTATAAAGCAGCACCAAGCTATAACAACAATGGAAAGATGGTTAGCCAAAGAGATTCCGGACAACTGCAATACCATCATGGTCAAAGCCCGGTAGAAGTAGTTAGGGCCAATGCAAGCAAATTAGGATTTGATGCAGAGTCTGATGTTTTTAAAGTAGAAAGGGAAACCGCTACTTCCGCTGTTGTTAAAGTTAGTCATGACGGTTCCAACTTTAAAGTAATTTTGAAACGTATCCAAAATCAAGATTACAAGCAGAAGCAAGATAATAATCATGTCCAGAACCGCGACCAAAGACAAAATCATAATCAAAAACAAGATCAGAATCAAAACCAAGACTTCAGACTCAAACAGGATCGTATACAAGACCAGCACCAAAACGATAATAAACAAAACAACAAGCAACAATATGGTGAGTGGATTATTCAGTCAGTAGAAGAAATTTAATAGGCAGAATCTAACAAAAGAGCAAAAGATCTTGTAAAATCGTCCAAAATAAAATGGCGCGAAAAAAGGAGCTGTGTTGAATGTCATGAGTTTCAGCAACAGCTCCTTTTTTATATACCTATGACTCATAGCAAAGCTAACACTCCGTGCGGGCAAACGTGGGTGCACAACGGTACCCTTCGCAGAGTTCCCGGTTGACGGTGATTCGTTTGTCTATGAATTGTATGGCGGCTTTACCACTTTCGGAGCATATGATAATGCATAAATATTTTTCGGCTGTCCTCTGTCTTTTAAGTTAGAAAGGCATTGACAGTCTTTTTAATTTGCAATATAGTAGTTATAATAATAACACCTACGGGAGAATTCATGGAACAATTATTGATCGAAATACAAAAAATAGGTTTTTCTCAATATGAATCTAAGGCCTATATTGCACTTTTGCAGCATTCACCTGTTACTGGATATGAACTTAGCAAACGTTCAGGAGTTCCACGGTCGATGATTTATGAAGTAATCAATAAATTAAATGACAGGGGAGCTATTTATACCATTCCTTCTGATCCTATTAGATACTCACCTGTACCTGCTCAAAAATTTCTAATGAGGATTCGTAAAAATATCGGTGATACCTTAGATTTTTTGGAAATATCACTAAAAGATCTGGAACAAGTTAGAGAAGTAGACATTGTATCCCACATCAACGGTTATCAACTCGTCATTGATGAAATGGTAAGTATTATTGATGGAGCAACAAGTGAATTATGGTTATCTGTTTGGAATCCGCAGGCTTCCTTATTAGTACGAAATGTGCAAGAAGCAGAAAACCGCGATGTGAAGGTATTATCCATGGTTTTTGGGGATAAAAGTTGCCGTTTAGGTGATACGTTTCACCATGACTACATGACGGCAGATGTTGTAAAAGAGCGTATTGGTGGCAAGTTAACTACTGTGGCTCGTGATAAAGAGGAAGCGATTATTGCTATTTTTGCGAATGGTGAAGCTTCCTGGGCTGTAAAGACACAAGACCCGGCATTAGTATTAATTGCTACTGAATTTATTCGACATGATATTATGATTGAAGCGATTACTCGCCATTTTGGTCCAGAAAAACTAGATGAATTGTGGCGGAATAATCCGATTTTACGTTATGTCGTTGAAGGTAAGCAGTCCGATTAACAGGGACTGCTTACTTTAAAACTCATTTATAGTAGTTATTTAACTAACTTCTAAGGACGGAGGTAAAAAAGTGAACCAGGTTTCAGAAAAGAAGAATTTTCTTCAGGGAGTTAAAGCTGCCATGCCGATTGCGGTGGGCTATATACCTATTGCAATTGCCTTTGGATTGTTAGCAAAATCAGTAGGCATTCCTAGTTATGTAAGTTTTTTAATGTCTTTGTTGATTTATGCGGGAGCTAGCCAATTCATAGGAATCAATTTGATTGTTTTAGGTGCTTCTTGGTGGGAAATAGTCGTGACTACTTTTATTTTAAATTTACGTCACTTTCTCATGACGGCAACACTATCGCAAAAATTAGAAAAGCAAGCGTCTAGAAAATGGCGGCTGCTATTATCTTTTGGTATTACTGATGAAACGTTTTCTGTAAGTTCATTTCAAAGTCCAAAATTCTTGCCTAAATATTTTTTATTAGGACTGAATACGATCGCCTTTGTGTCATGGAATATTGGAACTTGGCTGGGACTTTTTTGTGCCAGTGGGCTACCAGATACTGTGAAGAGCAGTATGGGGATTGCTTTGTATGTTATGTTTATTGGACTATTAATTCCCCAGGTGAAAAAATCAAAGTCAGCGCTGGTTGTTTCTTTATTGGCCATTACCATCAATTCTTTGAGTAATTGGCTAGGGATATCAAATGGTTGGGGCATTATTATTGCAACCGTATTCAGCGCTGCTATCGGTGCACAACTTTTTGCAAGGGAGGAATCAAATTGAATTTATTTTATCTTGTTTGTGCTATGGCGCTTGTCACTTATATACCGCGCATGTTACCGATGGTTTTATTACAGAATGTTAATTTACCCAGCTATGTAAAACAATTTATGAAATTGATTCCTTTTGCGGCGTTGGGAGCACTTATTTTTCCTGGTGTACTTAACTCAACAGGGGCAAATCATATGGAGCCTGCAATTATTGGATGCAGTATGGCTATTCTATTGGCCTGGATCGAGACGAATCTTATTATTGTAGTTGCTGGAGGAATAGCAGGTGCGTTGGTTATGAATTTGTTTTTTATATAACTTTTTAGAGAGACCTAAAATTGAAGAGAATGTATCAAATTTTTAAGCAGAAAAAAATCTTTGCCTAATATACAACAATGTGTCGATACAAACGCGGGAAAATGTTTTATAAAATACTGTAATCCAACAAAATGCCAATAGGCAGTAGCAAAGAAACCCGAAAACTCTAATTTCTTCGCACTCTAAGTTAATAGAAATTAAATAAGTAGCAACTGTATAAGCACCGAGGGGGAAGGTATACGCCCACCATGAAAGTGCATAAGGTAAGTTATTTCTAAGGATGTAGGTAGTAGTAATAACACTGGCAGTAATTAGCCACCAAAAACCGAAACTCCAGTAAATCAATCCCAAAATATTGAGAACAGGGATCAAAGCACTGTTCATAAATTGCAAGCTCGCATGTCCCAAATTCAAAAGGGAAACTGTTCCTGCCCCGATAGGTCCTAGATAAATCCAAAGGGTAGGAATTAAGGAACCAGGCAGTATTGGGGCCACAAAAAGTCGATAGAAACAGATTACCGCAATAAACATAAAAAGGAAGAAACCTACTCCCCAAGATATATAATTTATTAGAAGCATAACTTTTTGAATGGTTTGGGGCCAAGAAGGAATGAGGGAAGCTCCAGCAATGGGAACCACTATTAAACTTACCGGAGGCATAAACCAAACCGGGTTAATATCCTCAATCGTTGCTTTATTGAAATAATTCAGTGTTGGAATGATGACAGCTGCTGTCAACGACAATACAGCGCCGGTAATCCACAAACCCTTAGCGATAGTTAATGCTAGATTCGTCCCGATATAATTAGGTCCGAAGGATATAAAATCTGCTGCTAGCACTAAACACCCGATAGGCATTGTAGCATAGAACTGTCCTGTAATTGGGTGATTGAGATCTCTTAACGCATAGTCTTTATAAAAAAACCAACGCTGTATCCACGGAACTATCAGACCAAGAAAAAGAAGTATATTTATGCCCCATAAAAATACCGCTACACTATTAAGTCCAGCCCAATAACATGCGTAGTTTTTACTGGCAAGGGCAAAAATTCCTGTTCCCATAACAGAAGCAAACCAGGCTGGTGAAAGATTTCTTACCACTTGCGAAAAATATTGATTTCGACAATCTACTTCGGATTGTACTTGCAAACTCCATCACTCCTTGTAATACTGTTTTTTCCACCTTTAATCATTTTACTTGGTTTAATCATTAAAATCTCTACATAATCTTTTTATTTATCTGGATTAATTTTCGAAATAAAAAACCGCCTCTTATCAAGGCGGAGTAAGTTGGCTATTGACGTGGCGATAAGAGCTGGGAGAAACGCCAATCTTTTTCTTGAAAACTCGCGAAAAATAATTTGAGTCATCGTATCCTATTATCCTGGATATTTCGGATATTGAAATGGTGGGATATTTCTCTAAAAGTTCCTTTGCTTTTTCTAATCGAGTCTCCATTAAAAAATTGGAAAAGGTTTGCTTTCGTACTTGACTAAATAGATAAGAAAAATATGTTGGACTTAAATGAACATAGTTAGCTACTTCTTCAAGAGAAAGTGATTTTTTAAAATTTATATATATATATCTACTTGCTTGTTGAACAATTTGATGAGACCATTCTACTGAAATATTTCTGGGTAGTAAAGGGTTTTCTTCATTTATATCCGCTAGAATGGTTTGATCTACCATTCTAGCAGTTTCGCTTTTAATTCCTAATTTGATTAGACAGTTACTGATAGTATGTATGGATTCACCTAGAATCATAATCTTTTCCCGTTTTATTACTGGAATCTTTTCATAAAGTCTAAGCAGTTTTTTAGTATCCAAATTTAAATCCTGGACTTTCTCTTTTAGGTTACTCTGATTAAAAGTGCCGCTAATTCTTATCTCGCCAGTTGCAAGAGCTCCAATACAATTTGAGTTACTGTGAAGAGGAATTGCGAGTATAAATAATCCAGCATGGCAAGGTAATATATAGTGTTTATCCGGTTCAAAATACATGCATTTTGTAACAGAAGCCCGACATCGTTTAAGACCTTCCGGGCAAGAACGAATGAAGTGGCAATATTCACTTTGAGACTTTTTTTTAGGGGTAACAATATAGTCCCCATTACAACTAACAAACTTTAGCCAAATTTGGTGGAGGGTACTAAAACTATCTAGTAATGGCAGAATATCACCTATGTCTTTATCTAAACTTGTTTGATTAAATTTCAAGTCACGCACCTCTTGCTAGTTAAGATTCAAATTAATATTACAGATATTATATTTCATTCCATACATTGACATGAAACTCCTTCATGCTTGCGTGGTTCAAGCGCGCCATCATCCTTTTGTATCCCTGGTGATAAACAGAAAAAACGCTATTTGTTAGCAATAGACAAATAGCGTTTTTTTGCATTATGAGATGGCTGATTGATTAAAAGTTACAAAGAATGCTCCTTAATATAATCAGACACTTTATGTCCAATAATCCTCTTTCCTGATATATCTAAATGTAAGCCGTCTTGCGCATATTTTACCGGCAATAATCCTTGCTCATCAACCAGCGACGGGTAAACATCGACATAAGCAGGCTGCATTTTAATAAAGGCATTTACCTTAGCCAATTCAGTCTTCCAATTAGAAACTGTTGCTTCGTTAAAAACGCGTTGAATTCGTTCAGGGTTTATTGGCGGCAGGGTTAAAAAAATAGGCTTGATATTATTATTCTGGCATTTCTTATTAATAGCGGCTAATGATTCTATTACATCATCTGCACTTATTCCTCCTCTAATGCTGTTACTGCCTCCCATAATAAGTAAGTATTTAGGTTTAAATGGAAGAACTTCTTGGTCAAAGCGTTCTTCCAATGTTTCCGCCGTATCGCCACTTTTGCCCAGATTTTTTGCTTTGTATGGCAAATAGCTTGAGTAATCAAAACGAGCATCAGATGGGGGATTGGATATTGCCCCCCCGCCATGGGTAATGCTGTCGCCGAAGGTCGCCCATTCATAACTGCCAGTTTTGACTTGCAATAAAACAGGATCTGAATATAGGCCGATTGGTTGGTTGTCTTTATCGTAGGCAAGAACCCGCCAATAGTAAATTCCCTCATCTATTAGCGGTTCGGGGTCATAACAATCAAATCCCGGCTGCTGGATGGAATAGGAACGTATTCTATGCTTTGAAGGTTCTGTTCCATTTGGCGATTCAGGCCATTGGTCAGTAACTTCAACTTCATATTTGGCAGCGCCTTCTACCGGAATCCAAGAATATACAGGGTATAAGGGCAGCGGGCCGTCAGTATAAAGGGATGTAGGTGTTGGTTTGGATGGATTCAGGCTCATCTTACTGAGAACTTTCGGCTTGGTAAAAGGGCCTATCGGATTTTTATCTAAATCTAATGGCCGGGTCCGAAGATAGAGCTTTTTGAGATCTTGTCCCTCAAATAAAGAAAGCGGTAATTGAATACCCGCCGTGAAAACGCTGGTTGTTGTGTACACTACTTGTTTTGGCATTGCCCGGACATCTTCATTCACTGCGATTGTAGCAATTTCTAACTCATACATCACAGCATCCTCCGCATTGGGCCATAAACATTCGATTTTTCCTGCCTGGGCATGGGCAAAAATCGTCAGAAAGGTAAAAATAGTCATAATGACAGTTATTTTCTTTAGTTGCAAAATAGTTCGCCTCCATATATATATATGCAAATGGTTAGTTTAAATATATATTCTATGAAGCTGCTTCATTTTCCTATCTAAACGGGATAGATATGTTAATCTACTTTGAGGTTTGACTAAATAGATTGTAATGTTATGGAAGTAGTGACAGAAAAATAGCGTGATCTTTCGCGAATATCGAGGGATCACGCTATTTCATTGCATCTCACTGACAGCAAGTAGTAAAAGAGTCAGTACAGGATAATATGATTACCGGCGTGCCAATTCTTGGCCGATATCATAGGCGCTTTGCAAAAGTTGCTTATTTTCACACACCATGCCGGCATTTGGCAATCCGGTTCCCACTAATACCTATTCATAAAGTTATTTTATTAACTACTCTAATTTATAATATCACAACTATCCACGATATAATAGAGCGCTATGGCAGGAGTTTACTTTACGGATAAAGAAAGCTATCTTGGAAAATCTATAAAAAAGAGAAGTGGGTTACTATGTCATTTATAAGAGACTATCTTATCGCTATGAAGGAGAAATTTGATCTTGAGAAAAATACAGTTGAACAGATACGCCGGGAATGGACGGCAGTGGCTATTAAGGCAGAACTCCCCAGTGGTACTACTGTTGATAGGGTAATGGTAAATAATTTACCGGCAGAGTGGGTTGCGGCAGCGAATGTCCCTATAGGGAATGAACAGGTAATTCTCTATTTTCATGGCGGTGGTTTTTATTCCGGCTCTTGTGATACTTATCGCGCTTTAGCGGCCAGTATTTCTGCAGCGAGCGCCGTTCGCGTCCTGGTGGTGGAGTATCGGTTGGCACCGGAACATAAATATCCCAGTGCCAATGATGATGCAATTAGCGCTTACAGTTGGCTTATTGAAAGTGGTATCTTGCCTAAAAATATTGTAATCGGCGGGGATTCTGCAGGTGGTGGTCTTACGCTTATGACCTTACTGTCATTACGTGATGCTGGTTATCAGTTACCTGCCGCCGCGTTTATGTTATCGCCGTGGGCGGATCTAATATATTTCGACGGTGAGTCCTATGTAAGTCGAGCGGAATTAGATCCCCTATGTAGTCTAAGCGGATGCAAACTATCCGCAGACTACTATATTGAAACTGCTGCTATAAAACCACCAATTTTATCACCAATAAACCAAAACCTGGGTGGATTACCCAGTCTCTTAATTCAGGTCGGCGACCATGAGGTATTACTGAATGACTCAACCCGCTTGGCAGCGCGGGCTCAAGAAGCTGGCGTGGACGTTACCTTGAAAGTATGGGATAACATGTGGCATGTATTTCACGCCTTTGCTGCAATTGTACCTGAGGCGCAGCAGGCAATCAATACTATCGGCAAATTTGTACAAAAACATGTTGGGTGATGTGCTCTCGTAAAGATACAATTATACAGAATAGATGCTGATTAATGAAAATAATACATGCTTTTCTGTATGGATGTAAGCTGTGATAGCGGAAAAAAGATGTGGCAAATTCACCATATGAGTGATTAACAATGCTAGAATCATGCCCATGGCGGTATAGGTAGAGCCAATTTTTAGTGTTGTAAAATCGATATGTTTTTTTATCGTCGAACCTAAAGCTTCGAAAAAAGGAAATTTCAGCCTGAGTTTTTCGGAAAGGGTTTGCGGTGTGGATGCTTTTGAAGGCAATAATTCTGGTGCAAAGAGCGCTTTTTTTGCTAATACAGAAGAAGGTTGCAAATGATCACGAAGTACTACAAATTCTGAATCGGCTATTTCCAATAATCCAGCTAAACGTGAGAACTTACGTCGTACGTTATAGGAAATAGTGGCTTGCGACTTATATTCTAAATCATGTTCAATTTCTGCCCAAGCATGTTGTAAAATAGAGCAAATTTGAATTTCAACTTTACAATTTGCAAAGTTTTTATAGTTAGGCAACTGTAGTTGGCTGGTTGTCAAACTTGCTATAAAATGTACGGATAAGTAACCAAATTGAGTTACCGGCAACAGCTTTCTCTTATCTACCGAGTTTATCGGATCAATAGTAAAAGCTTCTTGAATGATATTTGCAACTAAATCAACATCATCCGAAAAATATGTAATAATGCGAATGCCGCATAAGTCGGTTATTCCTTCCAGTTTGGTATAATTTTTCTTGACTATTTTATTTTTTAGACTAGTTTCTCCTTTAACACGTGATACGATAGAATGAATACGAATATTTTTTTTCATTAAAAAATTAGTTACTAAATCTTGCATTTCATGGGTAAAATCATTGTACATAGAATGGTTTTTTCTATACAAATCAAGTATTTTTTCCATTTAAATGCCTCCTGAGAATAACTGTGTAGTACAGCATAAATTTATACGATCATTGAAGCTGAAAAGTCTGGGGGATAAAAACAGTATGTTGTTTATTTTATAATATTACTCAACTTTTATAATTATTTTAGAAAAAATGCCCAGAATTATAACTTTGACAAGAAAAGATATAATTCTGGGCATATGTTACTGTTTATTGGTCACATACAACAAAGCCTATGATTCAGTAACCGCTTCCTTACGCATCGTCGTCCAGCGGTAAATAATAATTGGCAAAATCAGTAGCGGCACACCAAGATACAATGAAGTTCTGAGTTCTTCGGTAAAAGCGACAAAAATCAGGCAAGCAATCTGGGCCCAAATGCCAAATTGAGTAATATACGGGAAAAGAGGGGCTTTATATTTTAGTTTCTTTACTTCAGCCGAGCTAAGCTGCTTCCGAAAATTGTATTGACTCCAGCAAATCGATATCCAGGAAATTGCTCCGGTAAAGCCGGATAAAGCCAGCAGATAGGTATAAATACTTTGATCTTGATCAAAGGTATATAACACTACCCCAAGCCAACATACCACAATGGACAAGGCCGTAGCATTTTGCGGCACGCCCTGACTGTTGAGACGTCCTAGAAATTCGGGAGCCATCTTCTCCTGTGCCAGTGCATATATCGCACGCGTGCAGCCATATAAACCAGAATTGGAGCAGGAAATAGCCGCTGTTAAAACAACAAATGAGAAAATAGTTCCTGCCCATTCCAAATTATAAGCGCTCAATGCGGCTGCAAACACACTTGTTTCCAAGCTGGCTTTATCCCAGGGGAAAATAGTGACCAATAACAGCATGGGAATAATATAGAGTGAGATAATCCGCATAGTGATCTGTTTGATGGCAGATGGAATGGTCTTGGCCGGTTCTTTACTTTCTGCTGCTGCCAGACCGATTATTTCCGAGCCCTGGAAATTAACTAGAACAATGACCATCGTCAGCAGCACAGCCCAATAACCTTTAGGCGCAAAACCACCGTTAGATAACAGAACGCTAGTTCCCAGATAATCCCCGCCACCAATAGCGCCAAAGAAAATCATGATAGCTAAACCACAAAAAATTAGAAGAGCAACAATCTTAAACAGCGCCAGCCAGAATTCCAGTTCACCAAACAGATTAACCCGGGATAAATTTATGAATGTGATCGCTAAGCCGAACAGCACCGCCCACCACATTGCACTTACTGCAGGAAAAAAGCCGTTCATGATAATGCCGGCAGCAATCATTTCGGACGGTACATACGTTACCCAGGTTAGCCAGTAACACCAGCCCACACCACACGCCCAGGCCGGTGATATATAGTCACGGGTGTAACTGATAAACGAACCGGCAATTGGCCGGGCCACCGCCAATTCACCCAAACATACCATAACAGCATAAACAATCAAACCGCCTAATAGGTAGGCCAGTACGGATGCCGGGCCGGCTTTGCCAACCACATACCCGCTGCCTAAAAAATAGCCGCTGCCAATAATTCCCCCTAAGGCAATCATTTGCAGATGCCGGCTTTTAAGCCCCCGATTTAATTGTCTCTTAGTGTCCTGCTCTTCCAACTATCATTCCTCCAGTATTGTACAAAAATGCTTTTGGAATGATTATATCACAATACTTATTTCTGGCAATGGGATTTCCACGATTATACATGAAATAATGACAGTTGATAACATTCAGCAGGAAAAGAAATAAACCATACCGAACTCATAATTAACCAAAATGTTACTAATAAAAAGTTGCTGGTCTGCGGCGCCGGCAGGTTAAAGGATGGTGTTTTATGGCTAATGTTCTTGTAATTCTAGCAAATCCAAGAAAAAACTCATATACAGTTCGACTTATGCAGTCATTTATTAAGGCGTATGTGAACAATAATCCTACTGATACAATTACTGAGTTAGATTTATATAAAACGGAAATCCCGGTAATTGATAGCGAAGTATTGGAGGCTTGGGATAAAACAGAAGAACAGCTTACAGTTAAAGAAAAAACACTATTAGATAAGATTGATCATTTTACAAGTCAATTCTTAGCAGCTGATAAGGTAGTTATTGCTGCTCCAATGTGGAATTTACAGTTTCCTCCCATGCTTACAGCCTATATTGCTAACATCACCGTACCTGGAAAGACCTTCGAATATACAGAAACCGGATGGAAGGGATTGGTGGCGAATAAGCCAGTGCTGCTTATTCATGTTCGTGGCGGAGTTTTCTCGCATGGTCCAGCTAAAGCATATGATCACGCGGTACCTTATTTAAAATCAATCTGCAATTTGTTGGGAATCGCTAATTTTAAGACAATCCTATGTGAAGGGATTGAAGCAGACCCTAACAAAACGGAGAAAATTTTCGAACAGGCGATACATGAAGTGACAGAACTAGCTAAAAGTTTCTAACCTTAAGCAAGCTTACACTAACGCCTGTAGTACATATTAACCGTTACGGCGTTGGTAAACCAAGAGTGAACTCAGAAAGCGGAGTAGGCATTAGCACAAATGCATAAAGGTAAGGCTTTACGGAGAATCCGTGAAGCCTGTAACGAGCAACAACGCCTTCGAGAATCAGCACAATTTTCTGAAATGCGAAGTGATTTTTGGGAAGATTACAGACGTTTTTGGCTTTGAATATTTTATTGGGAAAAAGAATAACGGCATGATCGTAGTGCCATGCATTATAATAACACCTATCTATCCTACATTGCTTGAAAAAGTGGCGCAGGATTTTTGTTTTGGTAACAGGGTTCTTCTTATTACTACTGTTACACCTAATCCACTTTTCGCAAAGTCAACTAAGAAGTCCATTGTGTTGATTTCTATTTCTGATTTAATAAATATTTTATTTTCAATAAAAAACTGATTGATATATTGCCGGGTAATATTATCTGATTCAAGAAGCATAAATTTGCATTTGGTGAAAAAATCAATTATAGCTTATAATGTACTAAAAGAAAAGCGCCCAAAAGGACGCTAAATATACCTATCAAAACTCTTTATTTGTTACCCATTTCCCACCCACATAATCAGTATCATATACACTGAGAATAATCCGTACTGCTCTTTTCAGTATTCCATTTGAAGTGTCATCAATTATTTTACGTGGAATATTAGGTTTATCGTCTGTAGGTCCTTGATAATAATGACTTACTGCATAACTATAGTATGTTGTCTTATAATCATAAGTTACTTTTATCTTAATCGTTTGTTCCTTTAATATTAATTCCCAAATACCAACTACTTTTACAAATCCTTTTAATTGTGGACAGTCTAGTAAGCCTTCAAACACATTATTGATATCTGTATCCATGTGACACTCATCTCCTTATATTCCATTTTTTTACTTACTTCGGTAAAAGGAAGTAATTTCCTGCAAAGAATATAATGTGAAAAACTTATTAATTTCCAAAGTGGCAAGTCATAGAAGCCGTCTAACTCATGTTATTACTCGGCTATATATACTAGTTGTAACTTAAAATGGATTACTCTGTTCTTCCAGTAATTTAAGAAATTCAGTTACAATCATCGGATCAAACTGTGATCCTGAACACCGAATTAACTCGCTGATGGCGTAATCGTAGGTACTTGCTTCCTTATAAATCCGTTTGTGAGTCATAACATCAAAAGAATCTATAACATTGATGATTCTTGCCAAAATAGGAATATTGGTTCCGGCTAGTCCCTGGGGATAATCGGTACCATCATACTTTTCATGATGGCAAGCATCTGTCAGCTCTGCTAACATCAAGTTTATTGAATTAGCAATGTCGGTAATCTCGTCATTGTAAGGAACAGAGAGCATTTTACTCGTATCTTGTGTTTTAGCTACATTTTTAAGTATGTATCAAGCTTAATCTTTTAATTATGTGTGTTTGCGTCATACCTACAGCAAAGATTATGATAACAGTAAACAAAATTAAAAAGCTGTCTATAAATAAGCGGATATAGTACCTAAAGAGTATTCTGTTCGCGCAGTGAAATACCAACATTTATCTCATAAGCTCCATTAATATCTTTTATTGCGCTGTAGGCATCAATTTTTTTCTCGGTTTTTTTCAACAACAATAGTGCTCTCGCTGGTTGCAGGGGGATTATCTGAAATAACAATGGCTGCGTCTAGAAGATTGCTTATATAGGAAATAATTTCCTTATCAATTTTTCTCCCTATAAGTAAAGTGCCGTTGCTAATAGCAGTTTCATCACTCGTAGTAATTGGTGCTATGCAAATAATGAAAATTGCTCCATCAATATTGATAATGCCAGTCTGTGCATCCTCGATAGCATCCAATAATCCATTTACTTATCTATCAGCTTTTCTTCAAAAGCGGGAAAATGATCATCATTCATATCAGCGCGTACACTTTTTTCAATAGTACCATCTTTATTAAGGAAAAGCATAATATTTAGATTAATCTTCTTAAGTATATCTTCTTGTAGATTTTTTTCTTCATAACCATTTAGCTCGCCAGCCATGTAAAAGTAAGTATCATCCCAACAAGCCCAATCTCGGGATATCCCTACGAGACTCTTTGTTTCCCTGGCAAGTATTAAATTTAGTTCGTTAAATTTTTTTTCTATTAGATTAGTTTCCAATTGATCAATATACTTTAAAACAATTTGATTCATAGACCAAGTAGTAAGCATAATTGTGGCTAGTCCTATAACTATCGAAAATATTAGCATTTTCTGTGTAATTTTGGTGATTTTCAAATATATACCTCCAGTATATTCCCAAAGACTAATTTGGTAGATATATTTCTAATTTGGGAAGTTTTTGTAGGAAGTTGTTGATAAAGATACTAAAATTTTCCCTATTCTAATATTAACATGACAGTGGTGCTATGTTGTTAATGTAACTTAATTTTATAGCTGAAAAAAATTATTTTAATGGCATCAACGAAAAAAGTTCCTGTTATATTTTGCATGAATTTAACAGGAACTTTTTGCCAAACAGGGAATTAGTAGCAATATTAAATATTTGAGGATGGAAGGAGTTAAAGGAACAAAATGTTCCAATATTGACAGGACAGTGAGGGAAATGTATGGAGATTATCAAAACCGAGAGATTAATTTTGAGAAAATTCTTTTGTGATGACTGGAAAGATTTACATGAATATCTTTCTCAAGAAATAGTGGTCAAGTATGAACCCTATGATGTTTTTACCGAAGATGCCTGTAAAAAAGAAGCAGAAAAACGTTCACAGCAAGATGCTTTTTGGGCTGTTTGTCTGAAAGAAACTAATAAATTAATCGGCAATGTATATTTTCAACGACAGGAACCTGGAAAATTCCTCACATGGGAAATCGGGTGCGTTTTTAATCCTATGTATTGTGGAATGGGTTATGCCACAGAAAGTTGTAAAGAGATTTTACGTTATGGATTTCAACGATTAAAGGCACGAAGAATAATTGCTATGTGCAATCCTGAAAACACAAATTCATGGAGATTATTGGAACGGTTAAATATGCGAAGAGAGGGACATTTACAAAAAAACATATTTTTTAAGTATGACGAAGAAAGAAAACCTATTTGGAATGATACGTATGAATATGCAATATTGGCAGATGAAATGGTTTAATTTCGCGTCAACAACCCCGTCAGTCCGACATTTCTTTCTCCTCAAATGGAATAAAAACTAAGCTAAATGCAGAGCCTTCAGGCCCTGTTTTTACTTCCAGTTTTGCATGGTGTCTCTCAGCAATACGATAGCATACTGCAAGTCCCAGACCTGTACCATTCTCTTTAGTGGTAAAAAAGGGGGTGCCTATCTTATCCATGATAGTATCGGGAATGCCTTCACCTTGATCAATAACAGTTAAAAATACTTTTTCATTCTGCTCTAACGTTTTTATATATAAAGTTCCATTTGTTTTCATAGCCTCTAGCCCATTACGAACTAGATTAAGAATACATTGACGAATTTCTTTTTCATCAGCATGTATCTCGTGGGTTGACTCCCCCATAAATATGATTTGATGACCTAATCTAAGAGCATCGGCTTGCAATAGTGGAAGTATATTCTTTATTAAACTATTTATGTTAACTGGGTGACGTTCAACAGTCTTATTTTTCGCCAATGAAAGAAATTCAGTAATAATAGAATTTGCTCGATCTAACTCTTCGATCATTAAATCGAATGAGGCTCGATGTTTCTTGAATTCATCTTTATGAACAAAGTGTTGTAAGAATCCCCGTACGGTTGTCATAGGATTTCGAACTTCATGGCCTATACCGGCTGCCATTTCACCAATTATATTTAGTCGATCAAGACGGTTCATTTCCTTCTTAAATTTAAGATTATCAGTAATGTCAGTCAACATTACAACTGAACCGAACGCCTCACCATTTTCCTTGTCAAGTAACATTGAGGCACTAACGAGAAAATAGAAAGTGCTATCTTTTCCGTTGAAACAAATTTCTTGTTTTAGATCATTTTCGTGGCGTAATAGGGATTCGAGATTAAGACTTTTATGACGAATTTCACAGTAAAGAGGTATTGCACTATCGAACTGCTGAGAAACTATTTGTTCACCGAACAAACTAGTCGCCATAGTATTAGCTTTTACAATAGCTCCGTTAGTATCACATACTAGAATAGCCTCTGTTGCTTGATCAAGAACGAGGTTGGTAAACTTCTCACGCCTTTTTTGCTCTGTAAGATCTGTAACAACAATGCAAGCAAACATATCAGTCTCCATCGTGAGACGAGCGGAAGAAATATTTACTGAAACTTGTTTTCCCTGTTGTGTCTTAATCCATGTCTCCTTTTTGTACCGAGCTTGTCCCGCATTTAAAGTCTGATTCATAGCAGATAAATCGCTTAAGGAAAAATATAAACTTGTTGGTGAACCAATGATTTTATCAAGGGGGACATTGACAAGTTCTGCAAATTTTCTATTACAAAACAGGATATGCCCGCTTATATCAATCGTCAAATAGCCCTCTTGCATTTCTTCTACAAGTACTCTGTAAATGTAGTCCGCTCCTTTTAGAATATACACTTGATCTTTATGATGATGAGAAACTAGCAAGGCATCTACCTCACCGTTTTTAATAGCAGAGAGAACATTATTTGCTTCTTGTAATTGCTCTAATAATTCTTCTTGCTTCAGTTTTTTAATGTCTTCATGGTTATGCATAATCGAACTCCTTACTTACGAAGTTAGCTTAGCTATAATTACTTCTATATCAGACATATTTCCTATAAATAGCCGAATCGGAACCGGTTCTCTCTTTATCAGTGTAGGGACGGCTATTATTTGGCTTTCTTTAGCTAGTTCGGGTTGTTGCAGTATATCTATAATATCCAAGCGGCATTTTATCTCTGGATGATCTTGAAAAAGTGTTCGTAAATTAGAGATAGCTCTTTGTGAGTGTAGAGAACATCCCGCAATATATAGTTGTAATAAGCAAGGTTGGAATTTTTCCCTGACGGCGGATAGTTCAAAGTTATCAGCAGAACTAACATAGTCCATTACATAACCTCCTAGTTAGGTAAAATACTGAGCCCTACTAGTACCCGTTCAGTATTTGATAAATCGCCAATAATTTTTATCAGCGGCATAGGTAATTGTCTTACAAGTGTAGGGATGGCTAAGATTTGATGTTCTCTACCTATCTGCGGTTTTTCTACAAGGTCAATAACCTCAATTGTATATTTTCCAGATAAATGAGTTTCACATATTTTCTTCAAGTTAGCAAAAGCCCGAATAGATTTTGGTGTTTGTCCTGCAACATATAGTCGTAGAATCCATCTGTCTTGATTTTTATCTAGACTTTCTATTATATTACTATTCATCATGGTATCACTCCCTCGTTAGTCAGTCCCTCGAAGCGCAGATAGTTTACTTCAACTTTGCGTTATTAAGTTAAGTGTAAGCTTTTCCAGATGTATTTGCTTTTCTAATTCTTCGACTTCTAACTCAAATTCGCTCTTCATTCAGTAATATTCCTTTATCGGTTAATACGAACTCGCGTATTTGATTGGAATGTGCCATACCCCTGGATTTAATAATATGTAGACCGCGATTTCGTTCTCCATTTAGTTCCATATCCCGGAGGGTAATCCAAGTATCCACAAGAGAAGAGATTCCGACTCCTGTTGCCTCAAGTTTTGTGGTATCAGAAAGATCTAATAAAATTGTAGTTATATTTTTCATTTTCAAGAAATCCATTAGACGCATCAGCATAACTTTTACGTCAGTCTCATTAGCGATTTCAGTCAAGTTTGTAATTGGGTCAATTACTACGATTGCAGGGGTATACTCAGCTATCTTTTTGTGCATTGAAAGTAGATGCATCTCGAGCCCGATATTAGTTGGCCGCCATGCGTATAATCTTAAAAGATTTTCGGAAATCCATTGATCTAAATCAACACCAATGGAACGCATATTTCGAATGATTTGACTTTGTGATTCTTCAAAAGCAAAGTAAAGGCATCGTTCTCCCCGGTGGCAAGCTGCATCTACGATATGTGCGGCCACGCTGGTTTTACCAGTTCCGGCAGTTCCCGAAATCAGTACCGTGCTACCAACATAAAAGCCTTCACCACCTAACATTGTATTTAGTCTTGGAATACCAGTTGATACCCTGGAATTTAGTGCTTCGCTTTTTAGTCCTATTGAGGTTATTGGCATTATAGAAATGCCTTGTTCGTCTATGAGGAATGGGTACTCATTTGTTCCGTGCGCGGAACCCCGATATTTTACAATTCGTACCCGTCGAGTGGAAATTTGCTTAAATACCTTGTGGTCAAGCAAAATAACACAGTCGGAGACATACTCCTCAATTCCATGCCGAGTTAAAGTTCCGCTGCCTTGCTCTCCGGTTATTATAGAAGTAACTCCTTTATCTTTTAACCAACGGAAGAGACGCCGCAGCTCTGCACGTAATATTTTTGTGTTAGAGAGCCCGGAGAATAATGCCTCAATTGTATCTAGTACAACCCGTTTAGCACCAATAGAGTTTATCGCATAGTCAAGCCTTAAAAATAGACCTTCTAAATCATAATCGCCGGTTTCTTCAATTTGATCTTTATCAATATAAACATAATCCATCATAATTTTCTTTTTGCTACAAAGATCATCTAGATCAATACCTAAAGATGCGAAATTTTGGATTAATTCTGCCTCAGTTTCTTCGAATGAAACAAAGACACCTGGCTCATTATATTGGAGGGCACCATTAACTAAAAACTGCATACTCAGCATGGTTTTACCGCAACCCGCTGAACCACAAACCAGCGAAGCCCTACCTAGAGGTAAACCACCACATGTTATTTCGTCAAGTCCTTCGATTCCGGAAGGGCACTTCTGTAAAATTGCAGGTTCATTACTAGAATTACTAGCCATAAGATCCTCCTCAAACTGGATGAAAATACAAAAATTTCTTATTATAGTTCTTCTTCGACAGGTTAACTTGTTTTCCTTCCAGACAAGAAGGTGCAAAAGCTTCTTTAGCTAATCTTTAACTGTTATCGACGTCTATAGTGGTATAATGTAGTTGTAAATCTAGCTGAAATGAGTTCACTGTGTTTTACTGCAGATTGTTCGAGAAGGAGGTGAGGTGTCAGAGGTACGGGATTATTGACAGGGATAAGAGAACGCAGGGGGTGAAATTGTCAAATAAGAAATATATTTTTAAGAATACGTTAAATGAATAAAAGAGATGAAAACAAGGACGTTTTACCGCAACCTGCTGCGTAGGCTGATTGTCGCAGGATTGTTATGGGGGATGAGCGAACAGGATGTTTGGTGTGCTGATGCGGCTTCTTTCAAAACGGAGGAATATTACGCCAGCACAGGACTCGATCTGATTAACGCGACGGACGCCTATGCATTAGGCTATACCGGCAAAGGCATTAAGCTGGGAGTTTGTGACGAGTATGTGCAATTTTATCATCCGGAATTTAGCAGTAAAACAGGCTCCGGGTATATTGGTGTGCTGCCAAGTGATTATGATTGGGTAGCAAATAATCATGGGACTCATGTAGCCGGCATTATGGCTGCTGCCAAAGACAACATTGGGATGCATGGCGTAGCGTTTGACGCGAATCTTCTTTCCGGTAATTTATTTGTTGATAATAATATTGGTGATGTATATAGTGGATTTAATCAAGATAATAGTGTAAAAATTATCAACAACAGCTGGGGTCGAGATGTTTATATTGATACCACGACGTTAGGAAAAGAGGATATCCGTTATTTGATGAATAACGATAATGATGAGTATTCAGTCATGCGGCACAGCATTTTGGACTATGACAAAGTATTAGTCTTTGCTGCCGGCAATGCCGGCCATGCATCGCCGGATGTAGACGCGCTCTTTCCTTATCTATATCCGGAAGCAGCTGGCAATTTTATTAATGTAATAGCTTTGAATAGTGCTGCTTTTAAGGGCACGACGACAGGTACTAATGCTGTCGCTTTGTTTAGCGATCTGTCCAAATATGTGGAGGAAAATAGTATTTCAGCCCCAGGTTTGTTTATTAATTCAGCTAATTCAGGCACAGGCGGCTATGTAACCATGTCCGGCACATCGATGGCTACACCTTATGTTTCGGCTTCAGCCGGGCTGATTCAGGAAGCCTTTCCCTATATGACCGGCAGTCAGATTGTGGATACGGTGC
The DNA here is from genome assembly GCF_000445445.1 of Sporomusa ovata DSM 2662. Classification (GTDB taxonomy): domain Bacteria; phylum Bacillota; class Negativicutes; order Sporomusales; family Sporomusaceae; genus Sporomusa; species Sporomusa ovata. The sequence goes on from NZ_ASXP01000001.1 coordinate 310,318, forward strand.
TATCGACAGCTAACAATACGTTTACTTTGCCAAAGTATACATTGACTGTGCAAGAAGATGGTGATGAAGAAAACCCCATTTATACTACTAATATCTATTATTTCGGCAATGTATCGTCTGTAAATGAAATCGTGAACGATTTAGTGGATTATTACAATGAAAACAGCTTTATTTTGCAACAGTATGGCTATGCAACAGCTGATGAGTTTGCTAATCAAGCTTGGGTTTACCAGAATACCCCCCGGGAACTTATTTTTGGCCAGGGTCTATTGGATGTGGGGAAAGCGGTAAAAGGGCCGGGATTGCTCAATGCCCGGCGGATGGATTTTAGCAATTATAGTCCGGCCAATGAATTTGGTCAGGCTCAGGCGCTATATTCTATTGATACGCAAGATTATAATAGTGTGTGGAGCAACAACATTGCTGAAAAACGGGCCGGTTTGCTGTCCCCCATCAGTACCTATGCTGATTTACAGGCAATTTACAACTATTATTTGGGAACTGATTTGGGTTTGGGTCTTTCAGGTGGCCGGGAATATATTGATACATATAATGCCAAGGCTATAGCCAATGGACTGCTTGATTTGCCTGTTGGACTGTACAAGAAAGGTAATGGCATTTTGGCGCTTACCGGCCAAAACACGTATAGCGGCAGTAGTATTGCTGCCGGCGGCGTATTGCAGATTGACGGTTCGGTGGCCGGAGACGCCTATAGCATTCTTAACGGCACAATTGCCGGTTCCGGCTCTATTGCCGGTGATTTGACCAACCGTGCCAGCCTTCAGGCCGGCAGTTATGGAATGCCAGGCACTCTTAGTGTCGGCGGCAATTTAATCAGCAGCGGTCAGCTTGCTGTCGTAGTACAAAATAATGTGGCCGGCAAAATTGCCGTAGCTGGTACGGCAGATATTAACGGCACTAGTTTGACTACTGCTGCGGGCAATACTTACCGGCCGGATACCAGTTATACTGTGTTGACTGCGTCCAATATCACCGGTAATTTCGCTTCCGGCACAGCTGCTGTTTCCGGTTTGCTGAGTGCTCACGGTTCGCAAAATGGCAACAGCGCTTTTTTAGAAGTGAACCGCCAAAATAATATTGTTTCACCCAACTTGCGACAGCAGACAGCGTATCTGCACATGAACGCAATGTATGATGCGCTGGCAGGGGATGCCCAACGTCAAATGGATACATTGTATAATTTGAATATTTCATCAGCTGCGTTGGCTTTAAATGAAATTTACGGCGGCACTCAAGTCAATCAGTCGTTACTTATTCAACGCAGCGGTCTGTTAAGCAATGCTATAACGGCTCGCTTTGATCATGTTAACCAAAACTATCAGGAGGAAGGCAGTGTACCGGCTGGCAATCTGTCAGAAAACGATTTGGCGGCTAAGGGTGTGATTCCGCTGCATTTGGATACAGACAATGGCTGGTGGATGAAGTTCACTCGTAGCGGAGGTTCGAGAGATGCTTATGCCGATGAACCCGAAATGAAATCCAAAGGGCTAGGCATTGTTGTAGGCCGGGATTGGCAAAGCACGCCTAACTGGCGGGCAGGTTGGATTTTTGGTTATGAAAACAGCGATAATGCCTCGGCAAGTGCTCGCAGCGATGCTAATGATTACCGGCTGGGTTTTTATGGCGGCTATAGCCAGGGCGCTTTCGATGGTCAAGTCTATCTTGCCTGCGGTCGTCAAACCAATGCGTCCACACGCTATTTACGAGAATTAGGTTTAACGGCGGACAGCCATTATGGCAGCCATACTATCAGCCTGGGTTTGAAAGAAAAGTACAATTTGTATGAAGGGCGAAAAACTTCCGTTACACTTAGTCCCTACGTTGGTGTGGATATTACCCGTTATACGCAGGATAGTTTCCGCGAACAGGGAGCCGGCAATTATAATCAGGTGGCTGATCATTCGCACAATACGTACAGTACCGGCGAGATAGGACTGGAGTGGGAGCACTCCTTGAAACAAGGCCATTATGGATTCAATGTGGGCTATAAAAGAGTTTTGGGTGGTTATGATCCGCAAATGACGGTCGCCTACAGTGGCAATTTGGAGGATAAGTTCACAATTGACGGTGGCCGGCAGGATCGGGACTATTTGGTTTGGGAATTAAACGCTGAGGGATTGCTGAATCCTACCTGGAGCATCAGCGGCCGGGTTGGAGGAGAAAAAGGCAGCAATAGCCATTATTGGAATGCGTCACTTATGCTCAAGCATGATTGGTAGTTGAGCAACAAAAACGGTGGAGAATGTTTTAAAACTCCTGGTAGATCTTATATTGGATTTACCAGGAGTTTCTGCTTGGTGAAAAAAACATGGGAACAAGAAAATATTATGTAATATTTTTTTGTGGAGGTAATGATTTAGATTTCCAGCCCTTTTTGGTTATGTCCAGCCTTCTTTTTTACTCTGCAGGGAAATCCTCTGGCTTGAATTGACCCGCTTACCGGGTCTCTTAATTCGTTAATGAATAATAAATTTACGTTAGCTCCTGCTGTTGAAAAGGGATCGTAACTTGGAAGCTTGAGAGTGGGACAAGACTGCCACCAGCCGTGTTGTGTGCATACGACATTGTGAGCGATGTCGGGTGATATTTTAGCTTTTAGGGTAATTGCGCCTTGAACAGTTTCTAATGTTACCCAATCGCCATTCTGAATGTTAAGCTGTGCGGCTTGACGGTCATTGATCTCCAAAAAGGGATGGGGATGTTGTTTTCTCAAGGAAGGCATGGACCGATTTTGTGTATGGCAAAATTCTTTTAATTTTGCAGTGATGAGAATAAGCGGATATTGTTCTGTCCAACCCCTGTCTGAAAACTGAATATAGGGATCTTGCCAATCGGGTAACGGAGCCTGACCGATATCCTTAAGCGGCTGTGAAAAAATTTCTACCCGTCCGGTCAAATTTGCAAAACCCTGAGTTTTATATTTTTGATAAGTAATGTCGTGTTTTATCAAAATGCCGCCAGCTGCTTTTTTTAACTCCGCTAGAGTGATATTCAAAGGCTTAAGTTGGTGCTCGAAGGAAGCTTCAATATCCCCATGCCAAAATTGATTGTCAAAACCAAGTCTTTTAGCTAGTTGAAAGATAATCCATAAATCGTCCCGACTTTCTCCCTGGGGTTGAACAACAGCAGACCGCCACTGCAGGGTTGATTCATTACCCTGATAATTGGGGATATACCCCAAACGATTGACTTCCCAAAAACTGGCCGCCGGGAGTACGATATCGGCAAAATTTGCCGTGGGGTTTATAAAAAGATCTACACTCACCTGAAAGTCAAGTTTTTGTAATGCTTCCCGGGCAAATTTACTATCGGGATTAGAAATAGCTATATTTCCGCCAAAACAGAGCAGTGCCTTAAGCGGATACGGTTTTTCATTAAGGATTGCTTCATAGGCAAGATAAGGGGGAACCGACATAATTGTTCCTGCAGGCCCCAGTGGGTGATCATGGAGGGCAAGGTTTTTTTGAAACATATCTGGAGTTGCAAATTCAAAGCCATACGGGTAGTTTAGTGGCGGAAACGGAGATAGGAGCACATTTCCCCCGGATTTGTCAAAATCACCTGTGAGAGCATAAAGAATGCAAATGGCTCTGTTTGTTTGGGTGGCATTGAAACTTTGTTCAACACCGTTATAGGAATACCAGCAAGCGGGTTTATGTTGAGTTATTAGCCGGGCCGCTTCCCGGAGTTGGTTTTTATCAACTCCAGTCAGCTGTGTTACCCGGTCCGGATGGTATTGTTCGGTAGCTTTTTTGAGTAATTGGAAGACGGTTTCACACTTAATTGCCTGTTTACTGATTTGTACAGTGATTTCGCCTTCTAATAGTGGTACTGAAAATAATTTTACTCCAGGACGATAAAGTTTTGGTTGTTCTGTCTCAGCGTCCAGCATGACAAAGGTATTTTCGTCTGCAGACAGGCCAAGGTCTTTACCTTTGAGCAGACCACCGGTATCCATCCTGACCAAGAGGGGCGCATTGGTCCAGTCGCGTACAAAGTTCAAGTCATAGCGATTTTCCGTTAATATGATGTGAATCATGCTAAGAATCAATGCTCCATCAGTTCCCGGTTTTACCTGGAGCCAAAGATCGGCCTGGGAAGCCAATGCAGTTTTACGAGGGTCAACGACAATCAATTTGGCCCCACTTTTATGTGCATTATTAATTTTTCCGCGGAAAGAATTTAAAGTGTTTTCCGGATTATTCCCTAAAATAAGGATACACCTGCTTTTTTCAAATTCTGGCCAACCTGATTGAAAACCAACACCGGGCTTAGCAAAGGTGAGCGCTGAGGCAAAGTCACGGTGCCAATTGCAAATATGTGTCGTAGTTATGCTATTCGGGGTACCCAGAAGATTGGAAAACCTTCGTAAATAGCAGCCAATTTCCCATAAAGGTGACCCCGCAAAGGATTGGTTAATAGCGATTGCTTCCGGGCCATTGTCTTTTTTTATCTGAGTCAGTCGATGGGCAATGGTATCAAGCGCTTCATCCCAACTAATACGAACCCACCCGGGATCATTATCACCTTTGGGTCTGGTTCGCTTCATAGGATATTGTATACGTTGCTTGTTATAAACTAGTTCTGGGCCAGCAATACCCTTTGGGCAGATTGGACGATAGTAAATGTGATTTCTGTCAGGGGTAACCTTTACAAAGGTATCATTTTCAACGTGGGCAACAACGGGGCAATTATTATAACATTGCCCACAGTAGGTCCTTATTTGTTTAGTCATAAGCAGGGCTCCTTTCCCCTATTTTTTAAAAAAATAACTAAGTACTTACTAATAAAAGCTTTAAAAAAGTAGGTTACTCTTCGATTGAAGTAACCATCATTCACAGCATGTATTATGATTTGAGGCCATTCAAGAAGAGGGTTGTCAATGTTTCCATAACCTCGTCACCTGGGTTAGATAGGGCAGGTCCGCTTATGGCCGCGTGTTGATCAAATGCATACATATACACAGTTTCAATAAATAAACGAGCAGCTATTGTTGCGTTGATTTTCCGGAAAACACCGTCATCGATTCGCTGCTGGATGTAGCCTGCCAAAAGATCAGTCAGTGTTATACTTGTTTCAGCCCCATTATGAGTAATCTCCTTGAATTGCAGTTTTTCTAAAGCTGCAAATAAAGCCAAACGAATAATCCTTGGATCTTGTTGACCATGACTTATTAAATGGGCGGCTATTGAAGAGAAAACATGGTTATCATTTTTGGTTTGTATCGCGGCTTCAACTTCTGGCAACACTGGATGGTGGCTAAATAATGTTTGAAGAGTGACCCGGTACAGATCTTCTTTTGAAGCAAAGTGCTGAAAAATTAGGGTCTCGCTTATGCTGGCCAGCTCAGCAATTTCTTTTATTCGACTTCCGCTAAAACCCTTTTCTGAAAAAACGCTTAACGCAGTTTCGATAATTTGTGCACGGCGGTCTTCGCCATTTAGGCGTACTTTGGTGATCAATGTATTTCTCCTTATTACTAAGTAATTACTTACATAGTAATCTTTTCCGCTTTTTTTGTCAAGGTTTAAATACGATGTATCCCAAGCTTGGCGTAAGGGAAAGGATAGCAAAAGTTATTTTGATCGGAAGAAACTTAATTTAACATAAATATTTTTCACAATAAAATTAGACTAATGCGTGACTTGTAATTATATCTCGTAAAAATTAGAGAAAACTTGTTTAAAAGCAATTATTGACAATTATCAGTTTAGCTACTATACTTAGCTTATGAGAAATAAAATGATTACTAATTTAATGGATCAGCTTGTAAAAATAGCTTATAAATTAACTGAACTTGAAAGTACTCCAATTGATTTTGGCACTGATGAATTGCTTTACCCTTCGGAAATTCATACAATCGATGCTATTGGGGATCAATGTGATACAGTTACCGCAATTAGTTTAAAATTTGGTATAACCAAAGGAGCGGTATCTCAGGTTATCTTAAAACTTCACAAAAAAGGCTATGTCCACAAAGTCCGTAATATAGCCTATAGTAAAGAGATACTTTTATCGCTTACTGAAAAGGGAATGACGGCCTATCGGGCTCATAAAAAATTGCATAAGACAATGGACGTGGAAATGGTACAGTTAATAGGTGGTTATTCTGATGAGGACTTACTGACTTTTCAAAATATGTTGATTCAATTAGAAAAACAAGTTAATAAATACATACTGCTAGGAAAGAAAAATTAAAAGAATTACATAAATATTTTTTTTGTTTTCAGTTTAGCAACTAAACCGAAAACAAAGAAGGAGTGAAAGTTATGACAAAGTGCAAAAAGGTATTGGGGATTTGTGTTAGCGGTCGAAGAAATGGCAATAGTTCGATTATTTTGAATGAACTGTTGCGGCCTGCAAAAGAGTCGGGCTATCAGACTGAAATATTAAATTTAGGAACATTAAAAATTTTGCCTTGCAAAGGTTGTTTTGGTTGCAGCAGTTCATACAAATGTGTTCTAAAAGATGATCTGGAAATGGTCAAGGAGAAAATCGAAGCAGCAGATGCGATTGCACTGGCTTCACCTTGTTATTATCTTTCTACGCCATCTACATTAAAAGCAATTATGGATCGTTCGGCTGCTTGGGCGATTAATATAATGGCTAATAGCAAGAAAAAAAAATATGGAGTGGCCGTTTCAGTTGCAGGAGGAGATCCATTTGAATTTTCACTACAGCGAATGTTTTCCAGCCTATTCCTTGGATTATATAATTGCAAAATTGTTGGTCAATTTACCATTGGGCATACCTTTAATAAGGGTGAAGTCTTATTAGTTCCAAGTAAGCTAAAGTTAGTGAATGAACTTGGTAAGAATCTTATACAGTCAATCAAAACAGAACATTGTATTAAATCAAACATCAATGAAGATGAATCAAAACTGGTATGTCCCCATTGTTTGGCGGATGCATTTCATACTTATAAAGATGGTCGCTTGATTTGCACGGTTTGTGGTAGGGATTTGAAGGGTACGCCAGATAATAATCTTGCTAGTTTCAATCGTTTTTCCGTTGAAGGAGCGATTGAGCATAAAAAGCATATCATTGATAATGTGATTGGGGGAATGCTGGCTAGTGAAGAAATTAGTAAAAGATTGGAAGCTTATTGGAATTCTGATGTTTTACCGCAAGAGGATTATCAAATCGACCGTGATTTAAACGGTGTAATAGATTCGTTAAAATGGGACAATGATGCAATTGATGTTTTAAAAGCTGTTATTCCTGACACAGTGCAGGAAATTATCAAAAAGACTATTACAAAAAAGGCACTGCAAGGAGGTGAAACTTATGTAACAAAAGAAGTAGCACGACGATATTTGCCAAAGTTTTAAAGTAAATCAATTTTTGATATAAAAATATACGAGGAGATTACTATGAAAAGTAAAATTAATTTTAAAAAAGGAACTTTTAATTTTCATCCCAATCCCAATTTTAATTACCAATTAAACCGGACCTACGCCTGGAGTAATGGTGATTTGGAGGAGCTTAAAGCTGTTGCTAAAAGAATTACAAATGCTGAGACCTGGGAGAAAGAATTTTTACAAATTGCTGAAAAAGCTTTGAAGGAAAAACGTATAGAACAGGCTATAGCCTATTTTCGTATGGCGGAATTTTTTATGTATGATGGTCATCCTGCTAAATTTGATACGTATGATAAAGCCGTCAATCTTTTTTATAATTATCACGCTGACCTTTTTAAATCAGGAATCATAAAGAAAGATTCGGTGCCTTTTGGAACAGCACACCTTCCAGTATTATATACTGAACCAGAAATGAAAAAATATATTGATACTATCCTGTTACATGGTGGATATGATTCTTATATGGAAGAATTTGTACCAATGATGCTTTACCTTCGTGAAAATGGCTTTGCAGTGTATCTTTTTGAAGGGCCAGGACAAGGGGGCGCTTTGAGAAAAGAAGGCTTAACGTTTATTCCTGAGTGGGAAAAACCGGTAAGAGAGATATTGGATTACTACAATCTGAATGATGTAACGATTATTGGCTTATCTCTTGGCGGAATGTTAGCACCAAGGGCTGCGGCCTTCGAAAATCGGATCAAACGGGTTGTAGCATGGAGTTTGTTGCCGAATCTTTTTGATCTGTTAATATATGATATGCCAAAGAAGTTTCAAGATGTAATTCGCTTATTGATGACAACCGGTGACGAAAATCTTTTAAATCTGCTAATAAAAAGTTTAATGGAAAAAGAACCGCTGATCGAATGGGCAATTAATCATGGAATGCATAATATGGGTGTACATACTCCATACGAATACTTAAGGAAGATCAACCAATTTCAATATTTAGATATTGGAATGAAAATAACTCAGGATTTTTTGTTGTTGGGTGCTGAAAAAGACCATTTTATTCCAGTAGAATTTTATAAGCCGATTATTGATTGCCTACATAATGTTAAGTCATTAACATACAGGCTTTTTACTGAGAAGGAGAGTGCCGAAAATCATTGTAACGCAGGAAATGCCAAACTAGTTCTTGATACGATTATAACTTGGATAAAGGTAATTAAGCCGGCTTGAGTTAAACAATTTTCGAGAGTATTCGTTTTGCAGGTTTTAGCTCATTAACGAAGTATTAATATTTGGAAATGTACAGACTCGGCGGAAGAATGAAATCGCTCAAGCTATGGCCTTGGTAGTCCCCCGTAAATAAAATTTCATGAAAAATGTAAAAAGTACGCCCTTTTGTGGTATTGTTTAATCGCTAAACCAAACAAACCAGAAAGGAGAAACGTACTTTTTACTTTATCATTATACCATGTTCTCCTCTTAGCTTCATATAGAGTCATTTCACAGTGCACATAAAATAGTAATAAAATACATGGAGTAATATTATGAGGCTCACAGGCTAAATTGTACTTCCATCTACCTTCTTATTGGACGCTTACTATAGATAATCACGTTCACCTAATTTTAAAAGAGAATAGTGAGCCAATATAAGGTTTGGGTTTAGTTTAATGCATAATCATGTATTTTTATGGTAAAATCAAATAAAGACCATTATGGAAGAATTGAACTGGACAGGTCTAAAAAGGAGGTTTGTGCATGTCGGTGAAAGTCACAATGGGGTTAAAAAAGGAAATTGTAATTTGTTTGATTGCTCTTTTGTTTGTAATGTCTATGATGGCACAGTATAAAGTAGCAGAAGCGGCAAGTTTAGGGCAGCGGTTATTATATGCAGGTATTGCTATTACATTTGTTAATACATATTTTAATCATTTAAATGATCATGGACAAAAAGATATACTTGCCAATACAAAGAAGCAAACCGGAGTGTATAATGATGAGCAGGCTAATACGCGAATTTACACTATCGCCAATCGTCTAAAAAGTTCCGGGTTGATTAAGGAGAATTATGCCATTTATGTCAATCCTAAAAAGGAGTTTAATGCATTTTGCACATTAGGACATGTGATTAGTGTAAATAAAGGTGCTCTGGACAGTTTGGACGATGATGAGCTTGCTGCCGTAATCGCGCATGAAATGCGGCATGGAGAAGCAAAACATCCGGTGCAGGGGGTTACCAAAGCAGTAGGCATAGGCTTAGCAGTTGATATCTATTTGTCAGGCAATAAGAATAATGCCAGCTATATTTTATCCGGAGTTGCCGGAAATTACATAAATAATGAAATGTTTACGATGGATCAGGAATGGGAAGCCGATAACTATGGCTTTGAGTATGTTACTGCCGCAGGGTATAATCCAGGAGGTCCTGCCGCTTCTATGGTGAAGCTGCGGTTTTTGTTAGGTGATTTATGGCACGAGGGGCTGGCACGAACAGTGAATCCTAACAATCATCCTAAGACCACTGCTCGAATCAATAACTTCGCAAAAAAAATGATGAATTATAGTGAAGGACATATTACAGTCAAAAACGATAAAACGGTGCAGATTGATGGTCAGGAGATTATGACTCCTGTAAAAACGGATAATCATTTCGGCGAAGAAAGAGCGTATTTGATGGCAGGACGTCTTGCCCAGGTCTATCATAATCACGAGTTGGCTGCTGCCTATATTGGCGATAACGGGGCGGTTTACATTGGTGAACGGCAGATTATCACCACTGCGGATAATGATATAAGCGCTACGGAAATCGTTAATAAAATTAACAGCATATTAAAATTAAACTAGAAAAGGTTAACTGACAGTTTAAAAATGGATACAAAAGAATGCCTGTTAATTTGCCAAATTGACGGGCAACTGGAATATTGTGTGGCGTTGTAGTAAAATGTTGACACTGGGGGAACGTCCCCGGGTGTCCTCCTGGGGGAACGTCCCCGGGTGTCCTCAATCTTCATATATAGAGATAGGAGTGTCGTGTTGTGCGTAGATTAATTTGTGTAATAATTTTCATTAATTTTTTGCTGATTTTCATGCCGGGAAAGTCATATTGCTATGCGGCTGACTCCAAGCTTGAACTGGATTGGGATTACTTGACTACATCCCAAAATGACCGCGATCTTGATACGGTATCACTACATATACTTAAGAAAATTTCTGGAACAAAAAATAAGTCTATATATAGAGGTATTACAATCACTCGACCGCTTGGAAACGTAACTCTCGAGCACCAGACACAGTCTCAAGACAGTTCCGCAGTTGGCATCGGACCAATATACATGATTCGTGCTGAAAAACCTTACGCTGGCAAGCTATCGGCTGCATTAGATATGAGCGGCGGAGTTATTTTATATGACAAACCTTTTCCAGCAGGAGGAAGATATTATGATTTTATGTGGCGGGTCGGGCCTAAATTCATTTATAAATTCAACGATAACTCTTCAATAAATGTCGGGTATATGCTAATGCATGTTTCTAACGGTTTTAAAACTCATAATCCCGGGTATGACGCTCATGGCATTTCATTTGGTTTTGTGACAAATTATTAAATCGGTAAAATTAAAATTAGATATATGAAATAGTGGGGTGATGATTTTGCTCAGTACCACCTGGCTTTACTTAATGGTCGTTATGATTGTCGGTAGCATTGTCAAAGGATTCGTATTTGGCCAAATTATTTGGGTGTCAATTGACCTTGCGGTGCTTGGTGTATGCTATCTGATTCTTCGTCGCAGATATTGGGTTGATATGCGGCAGTCCATGATATTTTTAAGCGTCATCACAGTCATCAGCATACTAGCTGACATTGGTCTTATCAGCGGAATGTTTGCTAATGTCTTGTCGTTGGCTTTTATCGGTTGGCTTATTTATAGAGGCAGCGGCGGGGAAGGAAAGTTTCATAATAAAAAACCCAAACTTCGCCATAAATGGCATAAATAGGATATCTATAGTCCTTTTTTGATACGATAGTGAACGATTCTTTGCGCAATCTGTCGATAACGCTCGTCATAACTAGTTTTCATTTTTAGTAGCATTCAGAAAAATTTTTTTTCTTAGGTAATGTATTCCTCCCGTTTTACATCTGGATTTCATTGGTTCGTGAAAAATGCAATAAGGACAACCTTCGTCAATTCATTGACAGAGGTTGTCCTTAAATTTTGTCCAGAATGATCTATTACTACGAGGAATAAACAGACAAATTTTATGGATGAGAATGGTGAAGTAATTTGTGAAATGATAAGCAAACCCAGGCTAGCAGATGAAGAGGCAAATCAAATAGCGAAGAGAATAATGGGTGAATTGGTGGAAAAAATAGCCGAATTTACGTTTAATGTTGGTGCTAAATCGTGGGAAACAGTAGAACCGCCTCCTTGTATCCTCTGACACCCAGAAAAAAATGTCCTGTCCCCGTGTTTTTTCGTGTTTTTTGAGAAACAGCTGTTGACAATTATAGCAAGAGGATGAATAATATATTTACACTCAGTATAAATTTATACTGAGTGTAAATATAGCGGATTAATCATTTTGGGGGAGTGACCAATGGACGGTCTGGTTGAAAGAAAGAAAAAGGAGATTCGCGACAGGATAATTGCCGTAGCCGGAGAGTTGTTTAAGCAGCAGGGCTTTGAAAACACGACTATGGATCAAATTGCAGTCAAAGCTGTTGTGGCTAGGAAAACTTTATATAATTATTTTCCGCTTAAAGAAGCCATTGCTGATGAGTATGTTCGGAGCATATCCAAAGATACTGCCCAGGAGACGCTGGAAGCACTTTCTGACCTACCTGACACAAGATCCCGATTGATAGCAGCCATTAATAATCGCTATGATTTTCTGGAGTTGAACCCGGAAATTTGCAGTATTGCTTTAATGTATCGTATGAAAATTATGTTACAGGAACCTAATCATAAGTTTGAGCCGAGTGGTACTCAGAATCTTGTTATGGATATTTTACGTACTGGTCAAGAAGTGGGGGAAATCCGCGCTGACATCCCAATAGAGAGGGTGTTTGGCTTTATTGAATACATGCGTACAGTAATGGTGCTAGATTGGTTAAAAGATAATACCCAGGTAAATCTTCGGGAGGAAACCGTTCAACTAGTGGATCTGGTACTATACGGGGCTTTGAGCAAGCAAGAAAAAACAAAATAATCATTCACTAAGGAAGGGATGATCATATGCAAAATCGAGATAATAACTACGTAGTTTCCTGGGGAGAAGCTTTTCCGCTCGGCGTCAATGTCGTTGGGGGAAAGGCTTGGAATCTGTCCAGATTGGATCGGTATGGCTTTAAAATTCCGTGTGGCTCAGTGCTTACAACTGCAGCTTTTCAAGAATTTATTGACTATAACCAGCTTAGCGAGTTTTTAAAATTAACCTCCCTCCAAATAAATAGTGAAAATCTGGGCGAGGCCGATCATCTCCTCTACTGCTTAAGAGAAGAAATAATAAAAGCAACAATACCTCCTATAGTTGTTGAAGCCATACAGGAAAGGTTAGCTGCCGAAAGACTAGTCAACAAAGCAGTGGCAATTAGATCTTCGGCTTCAGCGGAGGATTCGCGGCAGGCGTCTTTCGCCGGCATTCATGATACCTTCCTAAACGTAAGAGGGTTGGAAAACATTATGGAAGCGGTCAAAGGCTGCTATGCATCACTCTGGACGCCCCGGGCCGTAGCCTATCGTCGCAAACAGAACATAGAAGACCTCGAATTATTGTCTGCTGTTATCATTATGGAGATGGTTGAGGCCCGGGCGGCCGGGGTGGCTTTTAGCTGTGATCCTCAGAGTGGCCGGCGAGATATCTATGTGATCAATGCCAACTTTGGTCTGGGAGAATCCGTGGTAAGCGGAGCCATAGAGCCTGATACCTACTTTGTCGCTCCTCCTGTCTATACCTTGCTGCCAGAAATTAAAGTAAAAAAATTAGGCTCCAAGTCAGGTTTGACCCAGACCCACGAAGACGGCGGGGTCTATCTGGCTCCCAGCAGCGGCCGAAGTTCAGAGCAGGTTTTAAATGATGAAGATATTAAAAGATTGGGCAATTTGATAACTCGTGTTTTCGACGCTTTGGGAAACGGCGAAGAACCGCAAGACATAGAATGGGCATTTGACGGCAAAGACTTTGTCCTGCTTCAGGCTCGCCCGGTTACCACCTTGCCAGATTGTACTTTCGAGGCGATTAAAAATCAGCCTGTGGTGTGGTCTAATGCTAATTTCCGGGATGCCGTTCCCATGGTCTTATCCCCTCTACATCGACAAATAATGAAAGATATCGTTGATACTATTTGGATTACCACCTTTTCCAATCCCGGTTACCCCGTACCGGATGGAATTCAATTTTCCCGGTTCTTTAACGGCCGCTTATATTGCAATATGTCGGCAGTATATTGGGCTCAGTACGATTGTAACGGAGCATTACCCCGTGATCTAACTTTTGTTTGGGGAGGGCACCAGCCGGAAATTGAAATCGACGATCAGAGCCTTTTCGAAGGTGAAACAGGCGTGCGGAGGAAAAAAACAGCTATGCGGACCATGGCCCTAATTACTGAGACCGCTGCCAAGGCAACTGACATCCTTTCTGGAGTGGCCGCCGCTGCTAACGACCTGGCTGGAGAAAGATATGAATTTTTACCGGACCATGCATTGATAGATAATTTTGAGGCCTTGGGCAAAATTGTTCAATCCTATAGTGAAAAATACACATGGCTAAGTGGAGCCGGGGGGATGCCGCTAGGAATTCTAATGCAAAACCTGTTCGGGGTTTTAGGCCCCAAGACCCCCATGGTTATAAATGGCTTGATGGCGGGAGGAGATGCGTCAATAACCAGCGCCGATCATGGGTATCGTCTGGTTGAATTGGCCGAACAGGCCCGCAGGGATGATTATGCAGTCCGATACTTTAGCAACCGTCCTTTTACCCCGCTTTTATGGGAACAACAGCTTCCAGAAAATTCGCCGTTCAAACAAGCTTTCCATAAATTCATAAAAGAATATGGTCATAGAGCTATCTATGAATTGGACATCATCAACCCCCGCTGGCAGGAAGATCCTTCCTACCTATTGGATATTATAAGGACGACGATGCCTACTGCCAATCTGGATGACTTGCGAGCCCGTCAAAAGGAAAAGTTTAACCAGGCCTGGGCGGAAATCACCGCTTTACTTCCTGCTGACAAGCTGGAGGGAATTCGCAAAACAATTGCAGATGCCCAGCAGGGAGCCGGGTTACGGGAAATGGCCAAATCGGTTTTGGTTGGCTTTGCAGCCCTATCGTTCAATGGCCCTAGAGTTGGGCGACCGTTTTGCCAGACGGAACCTTATTGACGAATCATCCGATATTTTCTTTTGCACCTGGCCCGAGATATTCTCCATATTACGTGGGGAATGGAATGGGATGGGGCTTAAAAGCCTGGTTGAGGACCGCATAGCAACTCATAAAGCCAACGAAAAGCTTATCCCTCCGGACCTTATCCAGGGTGATAAGGTAACGCACTCGCAACCTGCTATCATTCCCGCAGGCAATTACTTGGAGGGCGTGGGAGCGGCTGCCGGTAAAGCCACTGGTACAGCCCGATTGATTAATCATCCTGGCGAGGGAAATAAGTTGCAGCCGGGCGAGGTCCTGGTGACCCCTTCTACCGACCCGGGTTGGACTCCGCTGTTTTTGAAAGCTTGTGCTGTGATAATGGAAACCGGAGGATATATTTCGCATGGAGCAATAATTGCTAGAGAATATGGAATCCCAACAGTAATTAACGTACCAGGTGTTATGAAGGTTATTCAAGATGGCCAAATCGTTACAGTTGATGGGGATGAAGGCCGGGTAATTCTTCAATAACGCTAGGAATGCTGTGCGGGCATGGTGGCTTTTGGATTATGCTCAAGGAGGTAATAGGAACGATGGACAGGATAAGCCGGATAATAGAGCGAAACATTAAAAAGGCAATTGACCAAGGGGGTTTTGATGACTTACCCGGTAAGGGAAAAGCTCAACGACTTGCCGACCTGCGATTTGTTCCCCCGGAGCAACGGGCGGCATTATTGGTATTAAGAAACTCAGGGTCGCTTCCTCCAGAAATGGAATTACGTAAAGAAATCGCTGGTTTAGAAGAAAAATTACAAATAGCCATGGAGGAAGATAAGCCTGGCATAATTAAAGCAATTACTGAAAAGAAGATGTTTTATGATATTCTAATGGAACGCCAGAAACGGTAAGGCGGTAAGAGCGGAGATTTACCATTATGCAAGGTGAAACAAAAAATGTAAGCTGATACCATCTTCCGACAAGTGGATTTTTGGAGGAAAAACAAAAGTCCAAGGCGCCAAGCCTTGAACTATAAATGATTTCGGGTTTCGAGAGCTACAAAAAGGACCGAGGAGGAAGTTAAGCGAATGCAAATAAGAAGAGTTACATCAATTACGCTTATGGTAGTATTTATTATCGTATCTGTTACAGGTATTGAAATTGATATCGTGGATAAAAAGCTTCTTTTTTGAAGAGATTACATGAATGGGCGGGCTATACACTCATTATTTTGGGGCTAATTCATGTGTTTTTTAATTATAAAGCAATGATGTCGTATATTCGAATAAAAAGTTAAGAATGCAATGCAAACAGTTGAGTTAACCCTAATTCACTGAATCACGACATTATCTCATTATTTTATATGTTATGCAAATAAGTCTGTAATATTTTTTTATAATCAACATCATTTGGTGGGAGTTTGCCATTTGTAATTACAAATTTAATTTTATCATCTACACTAGGAGCTATTCCTTTTTGCTTTAATATATCTGCCAAGTGATTTGTGGTTCCAACACTTCCGTCGAAAAAAACAGTTTCCTTTGTAAACGAGTGTTGCAAAACCTTACTAAATAATGGGAAATGTGTACAGCCAAGAACAACAGCGCCATAATCAGGAATCGCTAATGGCGTAAATTTCTTTTGCAAATACTGATATACATCTGAAGTGTCAAACTTAAACACTTCGGCGAATTTTACCAAGCCGCCTAACGCCATTGTATCAACCATTTCTATCGCATCAAGTCTATGAATTAATTGATGAAATTTTTCCTCCCGTAAAGTAAGACTAGTTGCCAAAACTAAAACCTTTTTACCTCTTTCTTTACAATAAGCAACAGCTGGTTTTACAGCAGGTTCCATTCCAATGATCGGGAAACTATAATTTTTTCGCAATTCCCCGACAGTAACACTTGTTGCCGTATTACAAGCGATTACCACGGCATCTACTTTGATTTTAGCCATATAATCCATACCCTTTTGGACATATTGTTTCACTTCTTTTTTCGTCTTTTCACCATAAGGCAAATGCTCAATATCAGCATAGTAAGTGTAATCGGCAAACGGTAGTATTTTTAAAGCGTGACCAAGAACAGTTAAGCCGCCAATACCAGAGTCAAAAAAACCGATCTTCATCATTATCCCTTCCTAGTTTCAATTATGTATTTATATTATCATGAATAACTCGTCAAAATATGAAGCTGTGATTAAAAAAAGCATTGTCTATATAATACCATAAACTAGCAGTCATAGGAATTTTGTATGGGAGTTATTTGTTCTAGTTCTGCAACGAGATCTATTATAGAGGTCGTTTTTATTCTGATATTGGTCTTATCAGCGGGATGTTTGCTAATGTCTTGATATTGTTATAAAGGGACGAGGGGACGGAGGAATTGTCTTGAGATTAAGACGATACCACCATCCCCTTGTCCTCCTTTATAGTGCGCACGTTGCGCGCTTCATATATATTTCACAGAAATCATCGCTCCTGCGTTGCGATGTAAGACAATCGACTTACCTCACGCGAAAGCCTCTGGGGGACAACAGCATGTCGATAAAGTCAGGATTAGACAGCGCCTGCTGTCGAGTGGCCTGGCGAGTCAGGCCATATATGGTAAAGCCTGTGGGCTGAATCCGGGTCTGTGGCTTAGTGCGCTACCGGATACTCCGGTATCAATGGGTATCTCCAATATATATAAGATTGGGTATAAGCGGGCCCATTGACACACCTGTGGTAAGCAGGGTAACGACCAACCGGATACCTACGTATGGATACACTATATGGGGTTGTCAAACGTGACCTGCCTAAGTACCCCTTCGGTATATGGCAGAGAGCCCTAATAGTAGCCTAACGACCTTCTGTAATGGAAGGTCCATGGTGAAGGGGGGCAGTATTCCAAGTTCCCATTTTGAAAGGAGTTGCTTTGAATGGAGCAATCGAAACTCATGCAGAAATTGGAAGGTTATCGTCGTCGAAACGCCGCCAATCATGAGTATGTCAACAGTGATCTCTATCGGCTATTGTACGATAAGGATTTGTACATCATTGCCTACAACTCCGTCAAGTCTAATGATGGTGCAGAAACATCCGGCTCTGATGGCACTTCTCTGCACGGCTTTTGCCAAGAGTGGGTTGCTGAACTGATCGCTGCCATGCGCGCTGAGTCCTATCAGCCTCAGCCAAACAAAACCATGATGATACCAAAGAGTAACGGGAAAATGCGCAAGTTAAGTTTTCCCAACGGTAAGGACAAACTTGTTCAGGAGGCCATCCGCATTATCTTAGAATGTATCTACGAGCCTACCTTTTCCGGCCTCTCCCATGGATTCCGGCCAAAACGTTCTACACAAAGTGCCATCGCCGAGGTAGAGACTTGGAACGGTACCATTTGGTTCCTTGAGGGTGACATTACCGCTTGTTTTGATGAAATTGACCATCGCATACTGGAGTCAATACTTCGAGAACGGATTAACGATGAGCGCTTTATCCGCCTCATTAATAAAGTTCTCAAGGCCGGTTATTTCGATATGCAGCATAGTTATCACAGGAATAAAACCGGAAACGCTCAAGGCTCTTGCTGTAGCCCCATTCTCTGCAACATCTATCTTGATAAGCTGGACCGATTTATGGAGTCCATTATCAACCGTGACACGCTGGGGGACTACCGCAGACAAAATCCACAATACGCCAAGGCTAGGTACCAGTACAAGAAAGCAGCAGT
This sequence comes from Sporomusa ovata DSM 2662, assembly GCF_000445445.1. Classification (GTDB taxonomy): domain Bacteria; phylum Bacillota; class Negativicutes; order Sporomusales; family Sporomusaceae; genus Sporomusa; species Sporomusa ovata. The sequence continues at coordinate 328,724 of NZ_ASXP01000001.1, forward strand.
CAACAATGGCTGCGATTCGAAGATGGTTAATGCCTTGTTAAACGAAATGAACAAGCTCCCGTCTACAGACAGATATGACCCTCATTTTCGCAGAATAAAATATGTGCGCTATGCGGATGATTTTCTGATTGGCCTGATCGCCCCTAAAGCGTATGCAGTGAATTTAAAACAACAACTCAAGGATTTCCTCCAAAACAAACTCTGTCTCCGGTTAAGCGACGAGAAAACTAAAATTACACATTCCGCTGATCATGACGTAGCTTTTCTGGGTTATATTATCCGCAAAGGCTATGGCAAGCACAGTAAATTTCAAATCCGCCCTTTTGATTCAGCCCTCTGTGTCCATATGAATACGGAGGGTATCTTGAACAAACTGCGGGATAACGGTATGTGTACTGCAATTGGCTATCCTATCGGCATCACCCGGCTTCTTCGAGAGCTTCCGGAAGACATCATCAAGTATGGTAACCAAGTTTTGCGAGGATTGTTAACTCAGCAGCGCGGTTGCTGCAATTTCTTTGAAGGTTGGCGTATCCAATACGTTGTGCAGTTTTCCATCGCTAAAACCCTAGCTCGCAAGTTTGACATTAGCCTCAAGAAAGTGTTTGCTCGCTATGGTAAGGCACTCACTGTGAATTATGAAAACGCCAAGGGTTACGCCCGTTCGGTCAGTTTGGCTCTGTACAAATCATTTGCACGACAAAAGAGTTTCTTTGCTACCATTAAGTCGGCTATCGCATCTTTTCAACTACCTGACTACAGTTTGATAAATCCGCTTTCCCGGACTTGCTACATTTGCGGCAATCCGCATCATCATGTCAGCATGTATCACAGGAAAACGAAAAAGAAACTCGTCAAGCCCTATTCACCGATTATCACCGTCATGCTTGCCATTAATCGGCGGCAGATACCGCTGTGCCGGGATTGCTTTGCCAGGGTTGAGGCTAACAGCTTCCAACTCAATCAACTCAACCGACGATAATTTTATTTGGAATATGGAGAGCCGTATGCGGTGAAAGTCGCTTGTACGGTTCGGGAAGGGGTGGGTTACTTTGTTAATCCACCTATTTCATTACTTTAGTACTTTATATAGTTCTGACTTTAATGGCGATGAAACAATTTTTGATGACAATAATGGACATGGGACGATGTTAAGATGGTGTCAACAACCCCGTCCCGTTTCCCGTTGACACTAAACAAATGCAGAAATACAATAATTTACAAACCGCTTTGCTGCAGGTGATATTTTTTGTAAGGAATGAACGGCTATCCCCAAGCTAACGACTTGGAGAGGGTCTACAGGTAGATAAACAATATCAGCCTTCCAGTTTTTCGTAATAAGCTCATTCATAATGCTCATGCCCAAACCTTGTTCAATCATTGCTAAAGCGGTAAAATTCTCCAGAGTCGAGAATGCGATGGTAGGGGTTAATCCATTACACTGTAGCATTTCGATAATATCCACATCCCTGCCAAGGCCCGGCATGATAAAGTTTTCTTCCTGGCATTTTTCCAGTGGATATGCTTTTTGGTTTGCCAGAGGATGATCCGGCGGCAAAACCGCTATCATCGGGTCATCATACAAAGATATCCATTTATATTCCATAGGAGCTTTATAGCTCAAAAAGGCGATGTCAATTTCCCTGTTGTCGAGCCATCTGGTAATTTCCTCGCGGATGCCTTCCATTATGTGTATTGTTATGTCTGGAAAATTTGTTTGGAACTGCTTGATTAATCCTGGTAACAAGTGGGTTGCTATGCTGGAGTATGTGCCTATCGTTATTTCACCTGTAATCAGGCCTTTAATCTCAGAAGCAAGCTGGAAAATATACTCCTCCTGCATTAAAAATTCCCGCACGGCGGCTAATATTCTAAGGCCATCATTTGTGGGCCTTACTCCCTTTTTATCCCGTATCAAAAGGGGAAAACCAATATCGGCTTCAAAAGCATTCACAAGCTGGCTCACTCCAGACGGTGTGTAGTTCAATGCCTCCGCCGCTTTTGAAAAGCTGCCGTTTTCAACTGAAGCTAAAAATGCCTTACATCTGGAACTTTCCATATAGCACCTCTTGATTTAAGTTAAACTATAGACAATTATAACAGATTGTAGTTTTACTTTATAATGATAATATTGTAAGCTGTATATAACAAAAATGCAATCGCAGTACTGTAAGTCAATATCTGAAATATCGCAAAGCGATATAGAGTTCACAGATCGTTTCGCAAATTTATAAAAACAAGACAAAATAGACCCCGAGGTTTCGTAAACTTTCAGACTCTTTGGGTGGAGTCTCCACCAAATTTGGCAGAGCATCAAAATCAGATTGGGAGGTTACAACTAATAATCAAGATCAATACCGGCACGTGTAATACTTTGATCTTGGTGGAAGCAATGCAGGCAACATCAAAAGTTTGAACGAAGAGAAGGGTATGGTGTATATTTATGTTAAAAATCTGGAAAATCAAATTGAACAGCTTATTGTAAACAAAGTAGCATTGATAAACCGGCCTGATTTATCAGAAAACCTCTTATAGGTTTTTCTTCAGCTAAAGATACTGAGTATTCTAAATTAAAAGAAGTTATTGGTAACTGGCATTTAAACCCTACTGAGTTACTAACGAATGCTGAAAGCGTCATCAGCTATTTTGTTCCTTTTACAGAAGTCGTGGTAGCCGAACCTAAAAATGTTAACGGTGGTTCGCCGACTTGGGGTGAAGCATATGCAATAATTAATTCTTATTTTGATGTTATTAATAACGCTGTCGTTCAATATTTATCCGAACTAGGTTATTTAGCCGGTGCAGTGCAAGCAACACATACGTATGATCCTAAAGATATGAAATCAATGTGGTCTCACCGAAGCGCTGCTGCTATTGCTGGTTTAGGCACATACGGTGCAAACCGGATGCTCATTACCGAGAAAGGTTCTGGCGGACGTTTTTGTTCCGTATTAACATCGGCTATCCTGAGTAAGGAACAAAATCAAGTTGAAACCAGGTGCTTATATGTTAAAAATGGTTCTTGTGGGCTGTGTTTCAAAATTTGTCCGGTAAATGCCTTAGCACCTAATTCATTTAATAAGTTTGCATGTCAGGATGAATGTAATAAGAACCAGAAACTGGACAAACATGGTGCAGATACCTGTGGCAAATGTATTAGCGTATGCCCTGTGGCCTATATTGGCTAGTCATACTATAATTTTGGAGGATAATGGCAATGAATAATGAAATTATGGGACTACTCAGAGACTATGTAAAGAGTTATAAAAATATTAAAAAAACTGAATCGGCTTGGAAGGAGCCGGTTGTTGGATTTGCAAGTGCTGAGGATCCTATGTTTTTAGCGCTTAAAGACCAAATAAGTCCTTCTCACGCGTTGCCAACGGACTTTATCAAAGATGCTAAGTCGATAATTGTATTCTTTTTACCTTTTCACGATGAAATAATAAAGAGTAATATTGGTAATATTGAAAGTTCGAGAGCATGGGATATTGCCAATATTGAGACCAATAATCTTATAGTGGATATAAATAAATATATGCATGATAAGATCAGAGAAAAGGGATATACTTCTACACTTTTACCGCCTACTTATAATTATGATGAAGAAAAATTGATCAGCGATTGGTCGCACCGCCATGTGGGGTATATTGCTGGTATTGGGACATTTGGGATAAACAATATGTTTATAACAGAACAAGGATGCTGTGGTAGAATGGGCAGTATTATCACGAATATGCCGTTGCTTCCTACAGAAAGAAAGACGCAAGAAATTTGTCTCTATAAATACAATGGATCCTGTAAAAAATGTGTTGAAAAATGTGTAGCTAGCGCAATCTCTACCGAGAATGGATATCCTTTTGTAAATAAAAAAAGATGTAACGATCAGATTTATAACGATAATATACCAGAGTATCCAATAGGCCTGGGCGATACCTGCGGTAAATGTATGTGTGGTGTCCCTTGTTCTTCAAAAAATCCTGTACAAAGGTTTCTTGATTCATACACGAAATAGGTAAAAATGATTACTACCTGTAGTAAAGCCCCGCAGCATTATGCTGCAGGGCTTTACTTTTCTCTTATGCTATAGTTGTACTTACGCAGTGTAGCTATGGGGCGTCCCCGCAAAATAGATAGGTAAAACCAAAGGATTTCTTACTATCTCGGAAATAAAGGGACGGTACTTATGATTCCGTGAAATAATAGACTGACGCACTAGTACAGTCCCTATTTGGCTGACTGGCTACTTGATTAAAAAGGAAATGTCTCCTTCCAATATCAATAATGAAACAATATCCCTGTCCTTTTTGGTAAAATATTCGTGAACCGCATAACCATATCGGAATTGACGTTAGCGGACGTTTGGGAGCAAACGGCGAAAAGTTGAAGTTCAGCCTGGATACCGGGTGTTGCATCGTGGCTCAAGGCATCAGCATGGGGCTAATCCGGCCTCATTATGCACCGGAACCAGACCGGAAGGGAAATATCAGCATTCCGGAGTTGGACAAAGGAACCTTTGGTTCAACCATAGCGGAACAATTTTTTCTGGAGGACTTGAATATAGGCTCGCCAGAGGGATGGAGAGTCTATTAATCTCTACATTGATACAGGTGCAGTTGCCGGACTCCAACTCATTAGCAGAAAAATGTTGGGTGAAACGTTATAGTAAGAACCCAAAAACAAAGATCGCACAAGGTAGCCTTCCTATTTTCCGTCCCGGGTGGCTTCTGGCAAGCGATTTACTTCCCATCGACAATAAAAACTGGTAGGTCCCTGTATGGTTGATTTGATCTATTCACGTAGCCTTTTTCATATCGGTTGAGGGCACAGAAAATTTTGTGTAAATAGGTTTGAAAAATCTTCCTTACTGGCAAGAATAGGAATGAAACTATTTAAGTCAGAAAGGAAGATTTTTTATGGCAACAATACCAAAGGAAGCTATCAAAGAGTTAATTAAAGAGCAAAAATTCAACAATACCACGGAAGTCATGAACGCGATAAAAGACATGTTCAGAGATGTACTCCAAGAAATAATGGAAGCAGAATTAGAAACTGAACTGGGTTACGTAAAACAGGAACGTCGGTCGGATGATGTCGAATCAGGTGTGTCGAAAAATTATCGGAATGGTTATTCGAAAAAGAAAGTAAAAACGCAACTAGGTGAAGTAGAGATTACGATTCCCCGTGATCGAAACGGTGAATATGAACCACAGATCATTGGTAAATACAGCCGGAATGTTGATGGTATGGAAGAAAAAATATTATCTCTATATGCCGCCGGACTAAGTATTCGGGATATATCAGAACAGATAAAGAGCTTATATGATGTAGAAATCTCACCAGAACTGGTAAGTAAAATAAGCGAAAAAATCATGCCTCAAGTTACTGAATGGCAAAATCGACCACTAGAAGCAGTATATCCGTTCGTTTTTCTAGATGCCATACACTATAAAATCCGTGAAAATCACCAGATTATTACGAAAGCAGCCTATGTAGTATTGGGAATAAATCTAGAAGGCTATAAGGAAATATTGGGTATATGGATTGGAGAAAACGAAAGCAGCAAATTTTGGCTTAGTGTACTAAACGAGCTGAAAAGCCGCGGCGTACAAGATGTTTACCTATTTTGTGTTGATGGGCTCAATGGTTTTCGAGAAGCAATCGGAGCCGCCTATCCCAAAGCTGGAATACAACGCTGTATCATTCATCAAATCCGTGCAAGTATGCGGTATGTCAACTACAAACATGCAAAGGTATTTACCGCAGATTTGAAAGAAGTTTATACGGCAGTAACGGAAGAAGCAGCGTTAGAGAAACTACTAAGCTTTAAAGAGAAATGGGGTGATAAATATCCGGCTGCCATAAAAAGCTGGGAAGATAATTGGGATATTTTGTCTACCTTTTATGCATATCCTCCCAGTATTCGGAAAATAATATATACGACGAATATTATTGAAGGATTGCATAGGCAATTCCGAAAAGTAACTAAAACAAAAGCTGTTTTTCCTAACGATGATTCTCTGCGCAAAATGTTATATTTAGCGTCGAATAATATTGTCAAAAAATGGACTCAACGGTATCGCGATTGGGATATGGTTTTAAATCATTTAGCATTATTGTTTGAAGATCGGTATGCAGGCTGATTGCTCCAGTAAAATATGATTCCCCGGTGCGAGACGAAAGCATTCACGCTATCGCGCGCATACTTCCATCTCGCCCAGGGAGAAGATTCATCAAGGTGCAATGAGTAACTTTGCTTTTGTAAAAAGCCACTATTTCTTGCTGTAAGGAATTTCTATTTACACAAAATTATCCGCAGACCCTATCGGTTGGTGCTTTAAATCATAAAAACAGAAAGCAAGCTGAATGCGGCAACGTTCTTCTATGGAAGACAAGTCGCTTTGGAGTAATTTTTTAATTTTGGCAATGCGATAATTAATGGTATTTCGATGAGTGAAAGTGTGTTCAGCAATGAGTTGTACACTAGAATTAAATTCAATATAATAGCGTAGAGTCTCTAAATAATTGGAATTGTGCTTTTGGTCGTACTCTACAATAGGCTTCAGAGTTTGCATATATAAATTATCTAATATAGCCTCATCTGAAATACCTAATATAATTTGATAAAGGCCTAAATCATTATAGCAACAGTAGGCCTTTTTTGTAGCGATTGCTACTTGCAATGCTTTATCCGCTTCGATTCGTTTATTAAATAAGCATTGTATACCTTGCCCGAGCGTGGCAATGCCATAATGAATACTATCGTTACTTAAAGATACATGCAAGAAAGCTAATGTAGAGGAAACGTTGTTTTCGGTCATGTTATAAAGAATCACATACTGTGTAGCTTTTTTCGTCAGGAGCAGATATTTTTGTTCAGTTTGATTTAGAACAGCAGTTAATTTATCGTTAGCGATATTTTTGAAAGCGATAATTCCATAGGTGGAATAGGAATACGGTTTCATGTCTTCATGTTTAGTAATAAATTCATTGTCGACAGTATTATTAAACATGGCATTGGAGAATATTTTGCTAAAATATTCTGCTTCTTGTTTCTCTTTAATGGTATCATCGTAGTAATCCTGCATAATATCAACCATGCGTATTTCCCAGGGTATGATGAAAAGCGGCAATCCATGAGAGTTGCAGTATTCAATGAGAGAATTTGGTATATCTTTAATATAAGATCCAATACATAAGATAATACCGCTTACGCCTTTTGTATTCACCGAATAGATGAATTCTTCCAGCCAGTGGTCATAATTGTTGGCAAGCCCAGTTGTAATAATTAATTCTCTACCGCGAAGGAATTTAACATTATTCAAGTCCTCTAAAACATAAACCCATTCGATAGGATCATAGATACCCTTTTCACCAGCTATTAATGTCAGCTGGTGCTTTTTTTGATACTTTTCATAAAATTGTTTTAGCGTCAATGCCATACGCCCCTCTCACTTTACCGAGACTGTAGATAGTATACAACAATAGAATTTGGTTGTACAGCACGAAAAAACAGAGTTTTTTTAGGCTGTAATCTTATTGAGCACTAAAAAAATAAGTGCTAAAATACATATGAATTAAAGATTATGCCAATGGAGGAAATTGTGATGTGTTTAAAAAAAACAATAACAAATGTAATTCAAAACTATGTGCAGGGATATAATAAGCGTCCAACCTATATACAGATTGTAAAAAACATGGCTACGTTGGACAAAATACCCAATATAAGCAGGCATCAAACGGGCAAGAAATAAGTCTATTGTCTCCCGCGTTAAACAAGGAAGAACTGCCTTTCTGGCAGGCAGCAGAGGCTAGTTACATTTTGTATAAATAAAGTTTAATGATGAAGTGTTGGAAACAAAAACTCCTGCCAAAATTTGTAACGATTTGGCAGGAGTTTCTTTTAGAATAGAATTTTGTACATACATTGGTAGATTGTACACCATAAATTAAAAGTATGTACTACTACTGGATGTTAAACATTATAGGATATGATTTTTAAAATAAAAAAATTATGTTAATTGAGTTTTTATAGTGGTAAAAATTCTTAATATTTTAAAGTAGACGATAATTAAAACTCAATTCGTCAAATAGTAGTAAAAATGGACTGAATATTTGAAACTTGAGAGCTATTTATATTATCAATTATGGGTTTGTGGAATTTTACTTCAAGAAGATTAGGGTAAGCATAATTTTTAAGATCTTCAACTACTTTAAGAACAGGCCACTCTCTTTTACTAGCGAGGTAGTATAATATTTCTCGATATAGAAAGTATTTGCTATCAATTGGGACGTCTGCATCACTATGTAGACAAAGGGGACGTTCCCCTTTTGTCATAAAGATGATAAAATAAAAAAAGAGGTGATGGAATGGGAAGACAGGCAAGAAAGATGAGTACTACAGGCTATTACCATGTAGTCTTTCGAGGAATTAATAGGCAGCATTTATTTGAGGAAGAGAGCGACTTTTTATATTTTATTGAAAGCTTGAAGCAATTAAAAACAGAGATGTTATTTGAGTTACATGCCTATTGCTTGATGAGTAATCATGTCCATTTACTTATGAGGGAAAAGCAAATAGGTGATATTTCAGTAATAATGAAAAGACTTTTAACGAAGTATGTAATGTATTTTAATCGGAAGTACGAGCGAAGCGGTGCATTAATTGCTAGTAGGTATAAAAGTGTGCCAGTAGAAATTGACGAATACTTTGTTCCATTGATGTGCTATATACACCAGAATCCCATTAGGGCTGGAATAGTCAAAAAACCTGAAGAATATAGGTTTAGCAGTTATAACGATTATGTGCAGGGTGGAAACTTGACGGATACATCCTTTTCTTTGAAAATGTTAGGAAGAGATGAGTGGTTAAGATTGCATCAGATTATCAGAAACGACGATTTTGATGTGTCTGGAAAGAAAAATTTATCAGAGGAAGAAATACGACGCAGGATATTGCAATGTACAGAGGGAAGGGAACCCCATGATAAGCCGGAAAGAGATGCATTGATTAGGCGACTAAAAGAAAAAGAATGCCTCTCAATTCGCCAAATTGAGAGGGCAACTGGAATATCGCCTGGCGTTGTAGCAAAATGTTGACAAAACGGGAACGTCCCCTATTGTCACCTTTATGTATGAGCCGTTGCTTGATTTGTCTGATGAGTATCTAAAAAAACTTTACGAAGGTATAAAGTCTTTGAAGTGATAACATAGATCGTGAAAGTCATCCTAAAACTATTACTATCGGGTGGCATAATATGATAAATAGTGATCTTTTGGCAAATGATTGACGAAGGTTTGCCTAAAAACCAAGCAGTAATATCAAAAAAACGTCAAATTGGCAAAGTGAGCGAGCTTAAGGCCTTATGGTCTAATGCTATTGATCCAAGCGAACAGAATAGAGAGTTTAGATTGTTAATTGATAGAATTGTTTATGACCGGAAAGATGACGGTTTGAGGCTAGATGTTTTATATAAATAAATTGAATGAAAGTTAATAACAAAGAAACTCCTGCTAAACTTGTATCAATTTGGCAGGAGTTTCATGTATATTAACAGAATCTTAAGATTAGGAAATAGGGTTGACGCTGGTGTTTAAGTAAAGGATAAAAGGCAAACCGTCCCCTTGTATCCGAAAGAAGGTAAGTGTATTGTCTAATAAACCAATATTTGCTTTTGTGCTAATGCCATTCGCTGATAGTTTCAATGACACCTATCAATTAGGAATAAAAGCTGCAGCAGCAAAAGTCGGGGTTGAAGCACAGCGGTTAGATGAGCAGATATTTAACGAAGGTATGTTAGAACGTATCTATAGACAAATAGATATGGCTGATATTATTATTGCGAATATGTCAGGAAAAAACCCGAATGTTTTTTACGAAGTCGGTTATGCTCATGCCAAAGAGAAAATCTGTATTCTTCTTACTGATAATGCGAGTGATATACCATTTGACTTAAAACAGCGTCGACATATAGTTTACAGCACTTTAACACAACTTCAAGAGGAACTGATTAAAACTCTTGAATGGGCAAAAACTGAAGTGGAAAATATAAGAAAAAGCCAAATTCAACTTATTGCCCAAGAGAGTGGCACTTTGGTTACTGATGATTATAGGGCTACTGGCTCTGTTGAATTCAAGGTTAGTATGCATAATAATTCAAATCGATCATCACCTGATATTGAAAGTATATATATGTATTCTGGAAATGATTGGCGGTTTACTCAGGATGGTAATGAATGCCCTAAAACTACATCAGATTTCCCGCCATATAAATTCTGTTACTTTATTAAATCACCCGTATCCAAAATACCCCCAGGTTCATGGGCGCAATTTAAAGTTATAGGAACTCGTAAACTAGCTGAAAAATGGTGTGGTGATGAGATTAAAACACGGTATGATGTTAGTGGCCATTATGTTATCAGATTTATGACTAATAAAGGTGTATTTAACTACAAAAACGATTTGAATCTGATATTGGAAGCTATGCCGTTTTAATTGCTTACTATAGTGAGCAGAATTTTAAAGTATAACATCGCATAATTTCTAATTGGGATGAGTGCGATTGGCAATTATGCGATCAGAATAGGGCTTTCAAACTATTAATTGAAAGGCTTGTGTATGATCGTGAAGATAATGGTTTGAGGCTGGAAGTAGTGTATAGGTAATTTTAAAAATAGGCTAACAAATTTTAAAAAGGTATTGACCTATACTGACAATAGGTGTATATTTAAATTACTAAATAATAACAAATATTAATTAGTAAAAATAATAGTACACTTTGGGAGTGAGAGTTATGAAAACTTTATATAAAGAATTAAGTAATTGCTACGAAGTTTGTTGTGAATTCTATGATTGCTGCGAATGTGAAGAAGAGTGTTGTGAGTGTTGCGAATAGCCACATTTGTAGGTAGCGGAAGGGGTGAGTCCAGTGTATAAAGATGATGATAAAAGCAAAGTTGATGAAGTTCTGGTTTGTGAAGAATCACGTTGCGATAGTGAAGATACCAGCTGCCCAGAACACTGTGAATTAGTTGAGAAGACTGAGAAGATTGCTCCTTGAAAATAGAATTTAAATGTAAGCTACCTTTGAAATAGAGGGTAGCTTTTTTGCTTTCAATTAGGCTTAATATTGGACTGTTGTTCTGAGTATAAATCAATAACTAAAGGTTATCGTACAATAAATGGTAATTTTACCACAAAATGTAGCTGCTAACCTTCAATAACCATGCCTTGCTCAGTACTTTTGTCCATGAATGTTGAAGGTTGCTCTCTTGTTTTGCCTCATTTTTTAGGTGTATAATGCCAGTATTAGCTGGTACCGGGGTGAAAATGAAAAAACCACGGCGAGGATCCCTCAATCCCGTACCGTGGTTACCAAAATAAACAACATGGTCATATTATCACGTTACGAGATACATTTCAATATTAATACGCATATTTTTAGTTTTCTAAGTAAGATTCTTTCCGTTTGTCCTCATTGTAGCACTCCTCTTTCTTGTCATGACCACAGAGTCCGTTACGTGAAGCTTCGTTGCGGCATTCGTGTGGCTCTTGCAGTGCCTCGTGGGTATTGTGCTAAATGTCAGCGGCTGCATACCGAACTGCCGAGTTTCGTAAGGCCATATAAACATTATGAAGCTTCGGTTATGCAAGATGTCGTTGATGATAAATCGCTCATGACTTGCCCCGCTGATGACTCAACCATACGCAGATGGAAAGCTGAATTTTCGGCTTCAGCACCATATATAGAAACTTTGCTTCATGCCGCATGTGCGAAAAAAGTTCCTCTGTTTGGTGAACCCCTGCTTGCAATCCTTCGCCGAAAGATTCGCCGTTGGTCCATTCTTGTCACGCCATTGCTCTGCGCTAGCGATTTCTATCCTGCCACCCAGTTTGCCTTGGTGCCGCCGGGGTAAGGGTATATACTCTCTTTTAAAAGAAGGGAGTTGTTATCTGTGATAAAATCAGCAGAAGAAATCGCCGCAAAGCGTTTTGAAATCATCAGTTCTTTGCTTGATGCGGCACTCGATCCGTCCTTACTCATTAGCAAGAAGAAAGAGGTTGCCTGGCATACTGGCAAATCGTATCGCACCATTGGGCGATGGCTAACGGCTTATCAAGCGGACGGTTTTGAGGGTTTGAAACCCAAGACAACCGTTCCCAAAACAGCTTTTGCACTGCCGGAAGGTTATGCAGATATTGTTGAGGCTGCGATTACGCTTCGGCGGGAATGTCCGTCCCGGAGTGTGCGGGACATCATCCAAATCCTTGAGCTTGAAGGCGTTGTTCCAAAGGATACCATTAGCCGCAGCACCTTGCAGCGTCATTTGCAAAAAGCAGGATTTGGTATGCGGCAAATTCGTATGTATTCCAAAACAAGCCCGGCAGCTCGCCGTTTTGCCAAGCCGCATCGCGGTATGCTTTACCAAGGGGATATCAAGTATGGACCATATTTGCCAATTGGCAAGGATGATGCCAAAAAGCAGGTTTACCTTGCTGCTTGGATTGACGATGCCACACGTTTCATTGTTAGTGCGAAGTTCTATGAAAACCAGAAGCTCGACATCATTGAAGATACGCTCAGAGACGCCATCTTAACACACGGATTGCCGGATGCTGTCTATGTGGATAATGGTAAACAATATCGCAGCAACTGGCTGACCAAGGCATGCGCAAAACTTGGCATTAAGCTTCTTCATGCGCGGCCGTACCATCCCGAAGGGAAAGGTAAAATTGAAAGGTTCAATCGCCGCTTGGATTCTTTTCTTGCTGAGGCTTCCTTACAAAAACCGCAAAGCCTGGAAGAACTCAATCATTACCTTGATTTGTGGATACAGGAAAAGTACCATAAGGATCCACATGCCGGACTTGACGGAGTATCACCGGAAATTGCTTACCTAACCGATAAAAAGGCGCTTAGATTTCCAGACATCGAAGCTTGCCGTGAGGCATTTTTGCATACGGAGGAACGTGAGGTAGACAAAACCGGCTGTATCAGCTTCAATGGCAGTAAATATGAAGTGAGCATGAAACTGATTGGCCGCAAGGTCGAAGTCCTCTATGATCCTACCTGGCAGGACGAATTAGAAATTCATCATACCGATTTTCCCGCGTTTAAAGCCAAACGGCTGCAAATTGGAGAAAACTGCCGGCAAGTGGAATTGTTTCCTGAAACACTAGAAAAGGTAACCGCCCAGAGTTCACGCATGCTGGAGGGATTAAAAAACAAATCAGTACAGCCTAAAGCCACCATTGCGACAAGCTTTAGCAGCATGGCAAAGGGACTAACGCCAAATGTATAAAGCATTCTTTTCCATGAAGCATACGCCCTTTACCAACAGCATTCCGGTAGACAGCCTATATATGTCAGATGCTGTGAATGAAAGCCTTGGCAGGCTTTGTTACGCTGCGGAAAATCAACTGTTTGCCGTGGTTACTGCCGAGGTTGGATGTGGAAAAACAACGCTGATCCGAAGGCTTTCGAAAAGCTTGGACCCGGAAGAATATCTTGTGCTCTATCTTTCTGATTCACAGCTGACACCGCGCTGGTTTTATAACGGACTTCTACAGCAGCTTGGCGCCGAGGGAAAATTCTATCGTGGTGACGCGAAACTTAGCCTGCATCGACAGCTTGAATACATGCGTGAGGTCAAGCACAAGAAAGTTCTCACCATCGTGGATGAGGCACATCTTTTAAAACGTGAAACCCTGGAAGAAATCCGGTTCATGTTAAATTACCAAATGGATTCGCAAAATCCAATGGCGCTTATCCTCGCAGGTCAGAATGAATTGTGGGATAAGCTGAATCTACAGGTTTATGCCGCTGTTCGCCAAAGAATCGATTTAAAATGCAATCTGCCGTTCCTTGATCGTTCGCAAACAGAAGGCTACATCAAAGCGCATCTTGTTTATGCCGATGGGCAGCAGGACATCTTTACAGATAAAGCCATTGATGAAATCTACAAATATTCATCCGGCGCGTTTCGTGCCGTTAACAAAGTCTGTATGCACAGCTTACTGAGTGCGGCGCAACGAAACAAAAAGCTTATTGATGAGCATTTGATTCATCTCGTCATTGAGAGTGAACTTCCATAACGACCTAAAAATTGGTATCTGCCGAGAGATGCCAATTTTTAGATCGTTATGCGGCAAAAATGCCGGGCAGATTTTGGCACATGTCGCGAGCAAGGCAAGGACAAAAATAGCGAGCAGCTACACACAAAACTATAAAAGCGCATTATAAATCAAAATATGTCTCTAAATAGTAATCATTTAAGTTATGGCTTTTTTGTATCAAGGGTCTATTGTAATGGAACCCCCAAACGTGTATTGTCAAAGAAACTTCCACTTCGTTCCAGTTTCTGTTCAGGATTAACAGCTAGTTTGTTTCTCAAAAGAGAACAATTATCTGCGAGCTTGTCTCGCAGTTACTATTTCGAACGAAGTGAGGAATAGTATGTTCTAGTAATAATTAAATCTAGATAATATTAAATCTAGTATGTAGGACATTTGGGATTTTTTCCGGATGACATTCTGGATTCTTCCAAATGACATCTGGGATTCTGTGCATATTTGGTAATGGTATAGTACAATACTTTATTAAATTGAAGAAAATTGATTTTAATAGAATTTATTGTAATGTCGCTAATTTAATGATATAAATCAATTCGTATCATTAAATGATAATTTTTTAATAAGTCATTTCAAAATTAAGTTTACCAGATTATGTAGAGTAAACGGAATAGGTTTTATAGTTAAATTTATAACGGACCTTTGACAAATCATTAACGGAGGTTTGAGGTAGATTTCCTGTTTTTAAGGTGTTGGGGGTCCAGTGAGGTTGATTCTAGTGAACATAATAGAGCATTTTGATTATTGATTGAGAAGATTGTTTATGATCGGGAAGATGATGGATTAAAATTGGACATTTTATATAAATAAAGTTAATAAAAGAGAAACTCCTGCTGTTTTTGTATGAATTTGGCAGGAGTTTTGGCTTTTATGGTAAATTTATAATTTGTAGAGTAAATAAGAGGCGGATTTGGAGATAGGGGACAGTGGTTTTTTCTTGATTTGAGTAGACAAGACAGACACCACCGTCCCCTAGTCTATGTGGGTTTTGCATTCTAACAAACAACAATAGTTTATGAGAAAGCAGACGTATATAATCATTCGGTCTATCTTAGACTTAACAGATGATAAGTATTTTTACAGCAGATATGAAAATACTGATAAATATGCTAAAATAAGGGATGAGTGTTGTAAACTGATAAAGTAACTTAAAGCAGTCTGAGCACAACCAAATTAATGGTTGTGCTGCTTTTCCATTTACTAATAAGGATGGTGACGGCTATGGTGGAAGCTATAACAAGAAAAGACTTTGAAAGAGCAATTCGAGATTTTAAACAAATTATGGATAGTATGCTGATGGCCGACAGGCAAAGTTATGTAACTAGAGTAAAAGAGCTTGTCACATTAATTGAAACTAACCACATATTAAAAAGCTTTATGCAACCTTATCTTGATATTCCAATTGAAGTAAAAG
This sequence comes from Sporomusa ovata DSM 2662, assembly GCF_000445445.1. Taxonomy (GTDB): domain Bacteria; phylum Bacillota; class Negativicutes; order Sporomusales; family Sporomusaceae; genus Sporomusa; species Sporomusa ovata. Next base: position 344,269 of record NZ_ASXP01000001.1, read on the forward strand.
AAATAATACCTGAATGGGGCAAATTTTATTTGCCAAGCGAAAGTGATAAACAAATTGCATTTGTTCTTAAACTGTTTTATGAAGTTAATCAAGGTAAATGCAACCTTGATATACGGCTTTATGAAGCTTTCGGAAATAAAACGCTTAATCAGAATTACTACTCTTTTAATAACAATGTGATACGTAATTTTCATTCAAAAATACTCCAAAAGCTTTATGATTTTCTTGAAGACCAATTTCAGTCAAAAGATGAACCAATTAATCAAGCTAAAGTCATAAACTATACCGATAATCGAACAACAAATCACTATGAAATAACAGGCAATACGCAAAGTAATATAGCCGCTGGCGGTGACTATAATACTCAAAGCATTGAATTAGGATTTAGTGAAAAAGTAATTTCCAATTTAGTTAATTTGCATAAATTTACTCTTCAACAAATTGAAGAAATCAAACCAGCTTTAAAAGTTTTAGAAGAAGAACAAAAGAAAGATATTCCCGATAAGGGTATACTCCAAAAAGCATGGGATACTATTTATTCAATAGGTGGTAAAGTGGCATTAAGTGTTACTACTCAATATATAATTCACTCTGGTATATTACAATCAGCAACAGCTTTTGTAATGAGTTTAGTTTGATTTTTTAATGCAAATAGCCCAGTCATTAATTTGACTGAGCTATTTTTTTTGTCCTTAAGCTGCCAATAAAGAGATATTACTCACTATATTAAGTGGATAGAGATAAGGTTTTTTATAAACTTTGCATTGACTTACTTACCACATCATACCAATTACAATAAAAACAACACCTAACAAATAATGAATATCCATTATATAACGTATGTAAAACCTCAACCAAGCAAATCCTAAATGATAGCAATAAAAATGAGGTGATGGTAAGTGACGACGAAGCACGTTAACCACCTAGCGAATGAAAAGAGTCCGTATTTATTGCAGCATGCGCATAATCCGATTGATTGGTATCCGTGGTGCGACGAGACGAGTATGAGAAGGTTGTAAAGCCTATCCAGATAATATTAAACTAAAAAAGGTGAAAAAATATGCAAAACCAGGAGATTAAACAACTGATAGAAGCTGCAGATGATGCAATAAATCGAGAAGACTTTGAGGCGTTAATGGAATTTTATTCAGATGACGCGGTTTTAGTTGTTAAACCAGGGCTACTTGTGAGAGGTAAAGAGCAAATTAGGAAAGCGTTTGAAGCCATCGCGGAGTATTTTAACCATAGCCTTGCTGTTGAACAGGGAAAAATGTGTATATTAGAGGCTGGTGATACAGCTTTAGTTATATCTAACACAGTATTAAACGTCGGTCAAAGGACCGATGCATCATACTCCATGGATCGTAATGCTACGTATGTGTTTAAGAGAGAAGAAGATAAGCATTGGCGCTGTATTATTGATAATTCTTATGGAGTAGAGTTGTTGGATGTGGAAGATAAAGAAAAATAGAGATGATAATATATAGACCGGCCCCATTTTCATGATGAGGTCGGTTTTCTTTTAGGTAGCTGATTTATTATAAACCTACCCTTGACTTACCACATCATACCAATTATAATAAAAGCTAATCCTAACAAATAACAACTATCAATTAAATGACGTATGTAAAATCACCCTCAAGCAAATCCTAAATGGTAGCTATAAAAAACGAGGTGATGCTAATGTCTACCAAGCACGTTAACCACCTAGCGAATGAAAAGAGTCCGTATTTATTGCAGCATGCGCATAATCCGATTGATTGGTATCCGTGGGGAGAAGAAGCGTTTGTGAAGGCTAGAGAAGAGGACAAGCCGATATTTTTTAGTTGTGGCTATAGTACGTGCCATTGGTGTCATGTTATGGAACGCGAATCTTTTGAGGATTTGGAAGTTGCTGCGCTGTTGAACAATTATTTTGTTGCAGTCAAGGTTGACCGGGAAGAGCGGCCAGATGTGGATCACATTTATATGGCGGTGTGTCAGGCGGTGACCGGGCAGGGTGGTTGGCCGCTGACGATTGTGATGACGCCTGAGAAGAAGCCGTTTTTTGCGGGGACTTATTTGCCGAAGCATGCTATGTGGGGCAGACCGGGGCTGCTTGAAGTGTTGTCAATGCTGAAGGAACAGTGGGATCAGAATCGGGATAAAATTGAGGAGATTGGCGAAAAGCTATCTCAATCGCTAAGGCCGCAGACGGTTAAACCGGAGAAGAAGGGACAGTTGTCACAGGCTACGCTGGAGAAAGCTTTTTCTCAGCTTTTACATGATTTTGATCCGGCTTATGGCGGGTTTGGGGCGGCGCCTAAGTTTCCAACACCGCATAATTTATTGTTTTTATTACGCTACTGGCGGCGGTCAGAGGATAAAAAGGCTATCGCTATGGTAGTAAAGACATTGGATGCCATGAGTCGGGGCGGGATTTATGATCAGCTTGGTTTTGGGTTTGCCCGGTATTCAACAGATAATAAATGGCTGGCACCACATTTTGAAAAGATGCTGTATGATAATGCTTTGTTGTGTTATGCTTATGTGGAAGCCTACCAGTGTACTGCTGACCCGGATTTTGCCCGTGTTGCCGAAGAGATCATTACCTATGTCCTGCGGGATATGACTAACGTCGGCGGCGGGTTTTATTCAGCCGAGGATGCCGATTCAGAAGGAGTTGAAGGCAAGTTCTACGTTTGGTCCCACCAGGAGATTCTTGCGATATTGGGCCCGGAACTGGGCGAGTTGTTTGCTGATGTTTACGATGTCACCCCGGTTGGCAATTTTGAAGGGGAAAACATTATAAATTTGATTAATTACGATTTATATGATTATGCGGCCAAGAACAATCTTGATATTAATGCGCTAGAGTCTCAAATGGCTGCAGCCAGGGAAAAATTGTATCAGGTACGTGAGCAGCGAATCCATCCGTTTAAAGATGACAAGATTTTAACTGCCTGGAATGGGCTGATGGTTGCCGCATTGGCTAAGGCTGCTAGAGTGCTGCAGCGCGAGGATTACACGCAGGCTGCAGAGCAGGCTGTTGAGTTTATCTTTAATAAGCTGACTGCTGCTGACGGGAAACGATTGTTGGCACGGTACCGGGATGGTGATGCGGCTTATAAGGGTTATGTTGATGACTATGCTTTTCTGCTCTGGGGTCTGCTGGAGGTTTATGAAACAACCTTTAATCCAAAGTATTTGCGGCAGGCGATTCATATCAGCATGGACCTTAAGGAATTGTTCTGGGACAATTGGGATGGCGGCTTTTATTTTACCGGGCATGATAGTGAAGAACTTTTGCTGCGGCCCAAGGAAATATATGATGGTGCGATGCCTTCGGGTAATTCGGTGGCCGCGTTGGCTTTGCTTAAGCTAGCACGCTTAACAGATAACAATGAGTATAATGCGATGGTAGAAGCGATGTTTACTTGTTTTAGTGCTGAAGTCACGCATTATCCCCGGGCCTATACTTTCTTTTTGCTGGCGCTGGACTATTACTTGTCAGCACCCAGCCATATTGTTATTGCCGGGGACAAAGAAGACACTGAGGTTCAGGCTATGCTGGCGTTGGCTAGACAGCGGTTTATGCCGGAAACGACTGTCATTTATAATGATCCGGAATACCAAACCGATAATTCGGAGTTAATCCCGGTAGCTGCCGGACAAGTAGCTGTTGGTGGCCGGGCCACCGGCTATATTTGTGAAAATTTTGCTTGTCAACGCCCGGTTCAGACTTTGGAAGAATTTAAGCAATACCTGGAAAAATAATAAAAAAGTTACAAAGGGAAAGGGGCAAATACAAATGATTAGTGTAAAATTACAAAAAGCAATTAATAACCAAATTCAAGCGGAAATGTATTCAGCCAATCTATATTTGGCTATGTCTGGCTACTGTATGTCTAAAGGTCTGAAGGGGTTTGCTAATTGGCTGCGGGTACAGTATCAGGAGGAAACTATGCATGCGCTGAAGTTTGTTGATTATATACTCGCGCGTGGTGGTGAGCTTGAACTTAAGGAAATTGACGCTACGCCGACTGAGTTTGGCAAGCCGGTTGAGGTTTTTGAAAAGGTCTTAGCTCACGAAGAGCATGTTACAAATCTCATTAATAAGCTTCACGAAGTGGCTGTTGAGGAAAAAGATGTTGCTGCTCAAATCTTCACACAATGGTTTGTGACTGAACAGGTAGAGGAAGAGTCTACTGCCAGTGGAATTCTTGAACAACTTAAAATGGTTGGTGATAAAAGCTCAGGGCTGTTCTATTTGGACAAAGAATTGGCTACCAGAACGTATCAGCCGCCGGCAGCTAATGTGTAATTTAAAGAGGTATTTTGTCAGATGTTTACCATAATTTCGGAAATCCTGTCATAAATGGCAGGATTTTTTTTATGTTTAGAGAATTTCCTTAATTCCACCCAAAAAAATGCGATATATATTATAGTGGTACTTTGCCTACAGGTTATAGGGAGGGCTTTCATTGGAAAAATCAACAGTTATTGGTGTATTAATGGGGATTGTGGCCATTGGTGTCGGTATGGTGCTTAAGGGCGCTAGTCTAACGGCTCTGATAAACCCCGCAGCATTTTTAATTATTATCGTTGGTACAGCGGCTGCGTTACTTAATGCATTCCCGATGGATCAAATCAAAAACTTTCCGGTATTGTGCAAAAAATTGGTTAAAAAGGATGAGCATATTTCTAAATCGGATTTACTGACCTTGTTTGTCGAATTGTCACAAGTTGCCAGGCGGGAGGGCATTCTGGCCTTAGAGAGCAGGTTGGAAGAAATTCATGATCCGTTTTTGAAAAATGGTATGAGTATGGTTATTGACGGTATGGATGTAGATTTTGTTAGGGATGTACTTGATGCGGATATTGAGGCCATGGAAGAACGCCACCGCTCAGGGGCGCTCATTTTTGCCCAGGCTGGTATGTATGCACCTACGCTTGGTGTATTGGGTGCGGTAATTGGCCTGATTGCGGCTCTCGGTAACTTAAATGATATAGAGGCGTTAGGCCATGCGATTGCTGCCGCTTTCGTGGCAACGTTGCTTGGTATATTTACCGGGTATGTGCTTTGGCATCCATTTGCTAATAAACTTAAATTAGTATCCAAAGATGAAGTGGAATTAAAGCGAATGATGGTTGAAGGCATACTATCGCTGCAAGCCGGTGATTCACCAATGGCTATTGAGTCCAAGCTGCTGGTATTTATTCCGCAGAAGGTCCGGGACTTATTAAAGCCTAAACCGGAGGGTAAATAATGAGTAGAAAGAAAAAAAAAGAGCATCATGAGGAACATGCGGATGAGACTTGGCTGGTTCCTTACTCTGACATTTTGACCTTACTCTTGGCGCTATTTATTGTACTATTTGCTTCCGCCCAGGTTGACCAGAAAAAATTTGATCAGTTAAAAGCTTCTTTTAATGTAGCGTTTAGCGGTAGTCCGGCATTGCTGGACAACCCTAAACCACCTCAGCCGGAAAATGGCAGTCAGGCTCCACCGATACCGTATTTACCGACTGTTATAGATGCGGGTGCGACTAATGAAAAGAAAGCGTATATGCAGGAAACAGCGCAGTTGGTTGAGACGAAGAAGAAACTGGATAAGTATATTGCCGACAATGGTTTAGGCAATGATTTGATAACTTTGCTGACTGATGATGGGTTGATGATTCGAATTAAAGATACAGCCTTATTTCCATCAGGAAGTGCAACGCTTAGACCGGAATCACGCCGCTTCGGTGAACAGATAGCCAAACTTTTGCTGCCGCTTACACAAAAAGTTACGGTGTCCGGGCATACGGACATTATTCCAATAAATACCAGGGAATTTCCGTCTAACTGGGAACTAAGTTCCCGGCGTGGGGTTAATTTCATGAGATTTTTGTTGGCTCAGGATACCGGACTTAAGGCAGAACGGTTTAGTGCTACCGGTTACGGTGAATACCGGCCCATTGCCAGCAATAGTACGGAAGAAGGCCGGGCGGCTAACCGGCGGGTTGAGATACTTATCCAGCGTAACTACCGGCCATAGATACTAGTTGATGATTTCAAAGTTGCTTATCTTCAGGAAACTATTGCAACAAGTAAATAATTAGTTTATGCTAAATGAGGCAGTTATATGGCCTCATTTTTAATTTATTAGACAATTTTTGCTATAATTTTTTCTTGCCTATAGGGATAAACAACATTATAATGACTTATGTTTGTCCTGGGATATAATATAGGTATTGGATAAGACAGGCTATTCAGCAGATAAGGAGAAGCAAGACTGTGGTTTTTAAAATGTTTGCCAAGTTTTCTGTAATTGGGCTGTCAGGTGTGGGCGTTAATATGGCCGTATATGTCCCGTTAATGGCGATGGGTATAAACTATATGACTGCGGCAGTGGTATCGTTTTTGGCGGCTGTTACCAATAATTTTATCTGGAATCTGCTGTGGACTTTCAAAGGCAGGGCGCTTGATAAGAGTTTGCGGCGCAAGTATATTTTATTTGTGGCTTGTAGTATTATTAATTTACTTGTTAATCTGGCAATTTTAAAGGTCTTGGTTGAACAAGCTGGCATTAATGCGACGGTGGCCCAGCTTATTGCCATTGCTGCGACCGGGGTTCTTAATTTTGCGCTTAATTATGCAATTACGTTTAATGACAGACGTGGCAAGCGCGAGGAGGCAGCAACTACTCATGAAACTTGTAATTATTCCAACTTATAATGAGAAGAATAATATTCGTGAATTATTAGGTCTGATTTATAAGTATGTTCCCGATAGCCACGTTTTGGTGGTTGACGATGGGTCACCGGACGGAACGGGTGATTTGATCGAAACCCTTATAGCAAGTAAATATCAGGGGCGTCTGTTTATTTTAAAACGTTCAGGCAAGCTAGGCTTGGGTACTGCCTATATTGCTGGTTTTAAATGGGCGTTAGCACGGAAATATGAGTTAATTTTTGAAATGGATGCAGATTTTTCGCATAATCCCAGGTATTTGCCTGAATTTTTGACAGCTATTACTGATTGTGATGTTGTTTTGGGCAGCCGTTATGTTGTTGGCGGCGGTGTAACTAACTGGAGTTTGCTCCGCCGTTTTATCAGTCTGGGCGGCAGTTTGTACTCCCGTACTATTCTCAGCTTGCCCTTTCATGATCTTACCGGTGGCTTTAAGTGCTTTCGTCGCAAGGTCCTGGAAACAATTAACCTTGACGATGTTAAGTCAAACGGGTATTCTTTTCAGATAGAGATGACATATCGAGCCTTCTTATTAGGCTTTACCATTAAAGAAGTTCCTATTGTATTTGAAGAGCGGGCAGAAGGTCAGTCGAAGATGTCTTCGTCCATCTTTCGGGAAGCGATATGGATGGTGCTTAAGCTCAGAGCGGCCCAAGCAAGTATGAAAGCTGCCCGGATCAAACCGATTAAGCCCTAAAGGAGATTTCTATGCCGATTATATTCTCGCCGTTTAGTGGGGTCTGGTTGATTATTATTGCCGGCTTTGTGATACGCCTGGCGTTAGGTGCCACTATTGGCCTGGGGGTTGATGAAACCTATGTTACAGCCGTTGCCAGGCAGTTAAGCCTAAGTTATTTTGATCATCCGCCGCTACATTTATGGATAATTTGGTTGACAACATATGTAACTGGCAGTGAGAATCCGGTGATTTTGCGCTTGCCGTTTATTTTATTGTTTGCGGGGACGACTTGGCTTTCGTACCGGCTGACTGCCAGACTGTTTAGTGAATGGGCTGGTGTGTGGGCAGCGCTGCTGCTTACTGTCTCAGCTGTGTTTGGCTTGACTGGCGGTGGTTGGTTATTGCCTGATGGTCCGCTGATGTTTTGCCTGATGGTTGTAGTTTATTTACTCAGTCAGCTGTTTTTTCCGCCGGACCGCGGTCAATCGTTAGCTTTGTGGCTGGCTGCCGGGGTGTTTTTAGGGCTGGGGCTTTTGAGTAAATATCATGCGGTGCTGTTAGTCGTTGGTTTATTTATTTATTTAATCACCAGCCGGGATCGTCGCTGGGTTCTGGCAACACCAGGGCCGTATCTGGCTGTTTGTATTGCTGTTGCCGTTTTTTCTCCTGTGTTGATTTGGAATGCTCAGCATGACTGGGTTTCTTTTGTGTTTCAAGGCAGTCGTGGGGCAGTTAGCGGGTTTTATCCAGGCAAGATGCTTGCTAATATTGCCGGACAGGCAGTGTGGGTACTGCCGTGGATTTGGCTGCCACTGATCTGGCAGTTTGTCAAAGGAATTAGCCGTGGTCCTGCCAGATCGAGGTTTAGTGGGTTGCAGGATAAACGCTGGTTTTTGTGTTGCCTGGCTTCAGGGCCGATCCTATTATTTACTATTGCACCTGTATGGGGAGCACAGGGACTTTTCCATTGGCAGGCACCAGGATATTTATTGGTGTTTCCGCTTTTGGGTCAAGCTGTTGCCGGCTGGCTTCAGTTTGGTCGTCGCTTAGTGCGTAGTTGGCTGATTTTTTCCGTTACTGTTTTTATTGTTATTGCTGTTGTTTTGGGGAGTCATACGGCTAATGGCTGGCTGAAGACGGCAAAACCAGACTGGTTTACTCAGGGTGATCCTTCCTGGGAGGCGCTTAATTGGGCAAGTTTGCCGGAAAGTCTGGCAGAACGCGGCTTTTTGGACAGTTCACTTACGGTAGAGTTTCTAATCGCAAGACATTGGATTGATGCGGGTAAGATTGATTACATTATGGGTGGTACGCTGCCACTTTTATGTCTGACAAATGAACCGCATCACTTTGCCTTTATGCATAATCCTGCTGATTTCTCTGGTAAGAATGCCTTGATTATTGGCCGGCAGAATATGGCTGATGTCGCCAAAGAACTGGCTCCGTACTTTGAGACGATAGAGTTTAAGGGCAATGTTCCTATTTACCGACAGGGGCAGCCTCAGTTTGATGTAGCAGTTTTTTATGGACGGAATTTTAAAGGACAGTATCCTTTACCATATGGCTTTAGCGGCAATAAGTAATGGAGGTACTTATTTTGAAAGAGAATGCTATGGTTTCCGGCCGCAACAGCCTTTTGTTTCAAAACATGAGGTTTGCGGCTATTGTTGGCCTGGTTATGATTTTGATTGCTCTTACGGTTAGCCAAAGCGGCATGAATGAGATTTTAATTGTCGCTAACTTATTTAGCGGTATTGGCAATGATGTGTTTTTGGTTCTTAGTAATGGGATTTTGTTTTGGGTGGCCTATAAAAAGAAGTGTAAAAGCCTTTTTTATCTGGTGATCAAAGTGGATGCTGCAGTATGGTTGATTGTTCATTCGCTCAAATATGTTGATTTAGGTGAATGGTCTCTGCGTCCTAATGGTATTCCAAGTGGTTTTCCCAGTGGGCATACTACCCACGCGTTTGCCATGGCATTTTTGTTATCTGTGTTTTATCCGCGGTTGGCCTGGCTGTGGTATGGCTGCGCAGTAGTTATTTCCTGGTCACGGATCGAAACAAATTCTCATACGGGTTTGCAAGTAACAGCTGGCGTTATTTTTGGTATAGGTTTGGCTTGGTTTGCGGTATATAATTGGCTTAAGCAGCAGGATTCATTTATCTTACCAGAAAGGACAATGCCATGAGAATACTAGATAAGTACATTATTACTGAGTTGCTGTGGCCGTTCATTTTTGGTGTTTGCGCATTTTCCAGTATGTTTATCGGTGGCGGTACAATGTATCGAATTGCGCAGTATATTAGTAAATTTGGTGCATCAACGGCTGTTGTTGCTAAGTTGTTTATCTACAGTTTGCCTGGGGTTATTGTGCTGACATTTCCCATGTCTACCTTGCTGGCAACGCTGCTATGTTACGGCAGGCTGTCTGCTTCGTCGGAGCTTATTGCGATGCGGGCAGCGGGACTGAGCTTTTACCGGCTGACGGCGCCTGTTTTAATTACGGCGTTCTTTATTAGCACGTTTGCGGTAGTCTTTAATGAAACTGTGGTTCCTGCAGCTACTGAGGCTTATAATGCAACTATCAGTACTGAGATTAAAGGCAATACCCGGCCCAAAAGTCAGGAACATATGGTGATATTGGAAAAATCCAAGGATGGTATTGGGCGTCTGACTTATGCCCGCAGCTATGATGAGACTACTGCAGTTATGCGACAGGTGACTGTTCAGGAATTTGAAAATAACCGCCCAGTGCGTATCGAGACCGCTGATACAGCAGTTCGCTATGATGGGGGTATGGCTCTTACAAATGGTGCTATCCAGGATATTGTATCATCTGATAGTACAAGGACCATGTTTTTCAACCAGCAGTATCTTCCTGTTGAAAATAAAACTGTTAAGGTATCAGAGCAAAAACGCAGCGAAGAAATGACAATCCGCGAACTAAAGCGCGCTGCCGCCAAGCTGCCTGATGGTGAACGCCAAAAAAATGTTTATTTGGTAGAATTGAATAAACGGGTTGCTATTCCTTCAGCTTGTCTGTTTTTTGCTCTCGTTGGCGCACCACTGGCATTAAGTTCGCCGCGGACCAGTTCGTCCAGCGGGCTGGGTTATAGTATTATTATCATTTTTTTGTACTATATTGTTATGACTATCGGTACAACTATGGGGCAAAATGGTGTTCTACCGGCGATGCTTGCCGCATGGCTGCCTAATATTGCGGCACTTGTGCCAGGCTTATATCTGCTGCGCCGCGCTGCTACGTAGTGTGGGCGATGAGCTGAGGCTATAATAACAGAATAGTAAGCAAGGTGGGATTACCACGCTATGTTTGCCTGACTAGAGGGAGATGGATGTCTCTCTAGTCAGTGGCGCATGGTTGTGAGGTAGTCTCGCTTTTTTCTATTTGGGTTTTTAAAAAAATTGGTATATAATTATAGTTGTAATTTTGTGGCAGGTGATGACATGGTTATTGGTATTGGTATTGATATTATTGAGATAAAGCGGATCAAGGCGGCTATTGCCCGCGATTCATTTATAAAAAGAGTATTTACGGCTGATGAAGCGGCTTATTGCTTTAGCCGTGGTGTACAGCAGGCGGCTTCGTTTGCTGCACGATTTGCGGCTAAAGAAGCAGTAGCCAAAGCACTTGGCTGTGGTTTGGCCGGCGGGAGTATCCGGGATATTGAAGTTACCATCGGAGATGGTGGTAAGCCGGGGATTATTTTACATGGTAGTTTTGCTGTATTAGCTGCCGGGCTAGGTGTTACCGGCTTACATATTTCGTTGACACATGCCCGGGAATATGCGGCCGCACAGGCGGTTTTAGAAGGAGGAAAAAGAAATGAAAGCAGCAACAGCGGCGGAAATGCGGGAGATTGACCGGATTGCAATTAGCGACTATGGTATTCCAGGAACGGTTTTAATGGAGAATGCCGGAGTGGCGGTTGTACGACATTTGGAATCAATTATGGAAGTGTTGTCAGAGCGAAAGTTTTGTATTTTTGCGGGAAAAGGCAATAATGGTGGTGACGGCTATGTTATTGCCAGGCATCTTGTCAATCAGGGCGCGAAAGTAAAGGTTTTTTTGCTTGGTGAAAAGGCGTCAGTAAGTGGTGATGCCCGCATCAATCTTGACATAATTGATAAGATGAATATCGATATTATAGAGATTGCAAGTGAACGCGACTGGGATAAGGTTAGAGTAGCAGCCACTTTTGCGGATTGTTTAGTAGATGCACTAGTAGGCACAGGGTTTCGTGGTGAAGTTGTCGGTGACATGGCCAGGGTTATTGATAGTATTAATGCTGCCGGGAAATTGGTTGTCGCTGTTGATATTCCTTCTGGTGTAGAGGCTGATACTGGCCGGATTTGTGGAAAAGCAGTGCGGGCCGCCCAGACTGTAACTTTCTGTCTGCCGAAACCAGGGCTGTTTTTATATCCCGGAGCAGAATTTGCCGGCGAACTGATGGTAGCTGATATTGGCATTCCCACAGCTGTTGTGACCAGGCAACAAATTAAACAAAACATACTAATGGCCGGTGCTATCCGTACAATATTGCCGCAGCGCAGCCCAGATGCCCATAAGGGGATAAATGGGCGGTTAGCCGTAGTGGCTGGTTCACGCGGTTTAAGCGGGGCAGCAGCCATGACAGCTGAGGCTGCTCTCCGAGCAGGAGCGGGGCTGATTACACTGGCTACTCCTGCCAGTATTCAGAATGTAGTAGCTGTGAAGTTGACTGAAGTCATGACAACGGCACTTTCCGAAACTGCAACCGGCGGCATGAGCCAGGACGCTGTGGCCGAAATTGCCGCGCTGGCGGCGAAGAATGATGTGTTGGCAATTGGTCCCGGAATTGGCCGTCACGAAGCGACAGTGGCAGCGGTGCGAGCCGCGATTACTACAGTGGAGTGTCCCTTGGTTATTGATGCTGATGCTTTATATGCTTTGGCCGGCTATACAGATTTGCTAACTGAGTGTACGGCGTTGCCGGTATTGACACCACACCCCGGAGAAATGGGGTTATTGACAGGACTTTCGGCTCAGGAGGTAAATTCTGATCGTGTAACGATAGCCCGGCAAGCAGCAGGAGAATGGGGCAGCATTGTTATTTTAAAAGGAGCCCATACAATTGTTGCATTTCCTGATGGTGAAGTATATATTAATACTACAGGCAATGTTGGTATGGCTACTGGCGGTACTGGTGATGCGCTTACTGGTATTATTGCGGCGATGATTGCTCAGGGTATGTCAAGCCATGACGCCGCTCTAGCCGGTGTTTATATTCATGGTTTGGCCGGAGATATTGCGGCGCAGGCCGGGATGGTGGGAATGGCGGCAACTGATTTGATTAAAGCTGTGCCGGCGGCATTGTATGGCATAAAGAACTGTTAAAGTATATAAAAAAGTTGACACTGGTATAGCGGTGCTTATATAATATTATTATCTTTTAATATGCTCCATACTGGCGGGGGTGATGGTGTGGCCGAATTACGGCGAATTATGATAAGTATTCCAAATGCATTGTTACAGGAAGTTGATGGCATAATAGCTATGGACAAATTAAGCAGAAGTCAGTTTGTCCGGGATGCCATGCGTCTTTATATTGAAGACCGCAAGCGAAAAGCCGTACGTGATATGATGAAAAAAGGTTATCAGGAAATGGCAGTCATTAACCTGACATTAGCAGAGGAAGGCTTATTGGCAGATGTTGACACGTTTGAGCTAATGCCTGGCCTACTGGCGGAGCGTGAATAAGCATGATTGTCAAACGTGGGGATATTTATTATGCTAATCTTAGTCCGGTGGTAGGTTCAGAGCAAGGTGGCCACAGACCGGTATTGGTTATACAGAATGATGTTGGTAATAAATACAGCCCAACAGTAATTGTCGCAGCCATTACTTCGCAGATTTCTAAAGCGAAGTTGCCCACCCATGTTGAAGTAAATGCCAAACAATATAATCTTGAAAAAGACTCTGTTGTATTATTAGAACAACTGCGTACGATTGATAAGCGGCGTCTGCGGGATAAGGTAACTCATTTAAGTGAAGAAATCATGAATAAAGTGGACGAGGCAGTACGGATAAGCATTGGCTTGGTTCAACTTTGACACGGGGGATAGGCGGGCGACTGCCTATTTTTTGCATATCAGGAGAGATTTACATATCGGGGGAGAGAGAAAATGAACATCATTCGCAAGTGGTCATGGCTAGTCCTGGTTGTGACCGTTTTTTCACTGGTCTTTATGGCGGCCGGGTGCAGCAGTGGTACTAGTAAAGGTGTACAGTCTGGCAGTAATGCCCTGGTGGCAGCAAGCGCACCGCTTACTATTCAGGTGTTGGATGTTGGGCAGGGAGATGCTATTCTTATTCGTGCTAAAGATCAGGTAGTGCTTGTTGATACAGGCGATGTTCCGGCTAGAGATAAACTTGTCAGTATGCTGAAAAGCCAGGGGATTACTACAATCGACAAACTGCTTATTACCCATCCGCATGCTGATCATATTGGTGGTGCAGCAGCCGTATTTCAGCAATTCACGGTTAAGCAAATATATGATAGCGGTCTGAAAAGCACATCAAACTTATACAAACAATATTTAACCCAGATTCAAAAAAAGAGTATTCCTTTTACGGTAGTGAGTGCCGGTATGACAATTGATTTGGGAAATGAGATATTGCTTAAGGTTTTGGCACCTGAGGCTCCCTTTATTGGTGGTAGTGAGCCTGATTTGAATAATAACTCCATTGTGGCTAAATTGGTATATCGTAATTTCTCCTTGTTACTGACTGGCGATGCCGAAAGTGAAGCGGAAGAGCGTATGCTCAAAAAAGATGCCTCGGCGCTAAAAAGCACATTGTTAAAGAGTGGCCATCATGGCAGCCGGACATCTTCTTCAATGGCTTTTTTGCAGGCAGTAACGCCAGAAGCGGCATTTATTTCAGTCGGTGCCAACAATGACTATCATCATCCGCATCCATCTACGTTAAAGAAATACAAAGAGAAAAAGATTGATGTATATCGTACTGATACTGATGGAACGCTAACGGTTGTCAGTGATGGAAAAGCGTACACAATTACGAAGGAGCGCTAGACATGAAGCTTAGAGCGGTAATTGATCGTTTTGAGGGGAGTAAGACAGTGCTTTTGGCTGGGGAACAGGAGATCAGTGTGAATTGGCCTAGCCAGCTATTGCCGGCAGCTAAAGAGGGCGATGTCCTGGCGATAGAGATAACTGTTGATGTTGAGGCTACAAAGCAGGCTCAGGCCGAAGTGGATGAACTTTTTGAGCAGATTACTCGACAGAATCAGGAGGATAGCAGTAAATAACTGTAATATTCTACAAATGTAGAGCATAAATTTTATTTTAATAGATTTGGGACTGCAGTCCTGCAGGAATTTTGACAATTAACACGAATTGTATAAAGACACTTCGCGGTTTGGAGGTGCCTTTATTGCGAAAAATAGTGTTGTTATTGATGCTTACCCTGCTTGTTACTTCGTGGACAGGTCTATATGCTGCATCGGCTGCAATAGCGCCTAGGCAGGACGGTTTAGAACTTAACAAAGTTCGCTGGGCTAATCATACGGAAGCTATTACCGGCGCTGCAACGCTGCGGCTGGTTATGGATGTGTCCGGCCCTGTTAAGGCTAGTGGTGTAGTTATTGACGCGCCTACGCCTCGTCTGGTTGTGACTGTTAAGGGGACAACCCCGGGAACAGATATTACAGACCTTTCTTTTGACGGAAAAATTGTCGAGAAGGTTAGCTTTGATGTTAGTGGTAAGGATACCACGGTGACTTTTGATTTGCCGCTGAAGGTTGAAACAGGCGATTACAAGGTATTTACATTGCCTAGTGATCCGAAAGCAAATCGACCGTACCGGGTGGTTGTGGATATCAATAAGCCCCTTGGGCTGCCTGATTTTTCTTTTACGGCAGGACTTAAGGATAAAGTAATTGTTATTGATCCTGGTCATGGTGGCAGTGATCCGGGAGCTATTGGGCCTGCTCGATATCAGGAAAAAACGGTGACTTTGGCGGTGGCCAAAAATGTACAGGATTTATTGGAAGAAGCAGGAGCCAAGGTTATTATGACGCGCCAGGATGACCGTGATGTTTTTGGTCCGGGAGCAACTGATGTTGAGGAGCTTAATGCCCGTTCTTCGGTAGGTAACAATCGTAAGGCTGATATATTTTTAAGTATTCATGCCGATTCTTTCACTAATCCTGCTGCAGGTGGAACGACAACGTATTATTATCAAAAAACGCTATATGATTCCATGCTGGCTCAGGCATTGCAAACGAGTCTGATTGAAGCCGGCGATTTGCAGGATCGCGGGGCTAGAACAGCCAACTTTTATGTGATTAAGCGGACCCAGATGCCGGCAGCACTTGTGGAGCTGGCCTTTATTTCCAACCCAAAAGAAGAAAAACTTTTAAGCTCACCCGGGTTTCAACAGAAAATGTCTCTAGGAATAGTACGGGGGCTGGAACGGTTTTTTGACCAGGCTGCCAAGCTAAACTAAAGAGGTGGTATGATGAAAACGATTAGATTGTTTATAATGGCTACGCTAATGGCCTTAGTGTTTATGATTGCAGGGTGTGATAATGCTGCTCCTGGCAGTCAACCGACACCGGCAATTCCTGATAACAAGCTGGTTGAACAATCGCAACCAGCCGGTAATGCTACTGCTGAGCCGGAGCCGACAATGCAGATTGTTGTTTACCATGCTACTAAAGATGCGAGGTATCTTGTACCGGAAACGCACAAGATACCTGTCAACAGTCAGCCGGCCCGTACAGCTATTGAACTGTTACAGGCGGGACCAAAAAATCCTGAGTTGGTTGGCGTTATGCCGGCGGGAACCCAAATAAAAAACATAACTGTTAAAGAGCATATTGCTTATGCGGATTTTAATGACAAATTAGTCAAGAAAAATGATGGTGGCTCTGCCAGCGAAATTTTGTTGGTTGGCGCTATCGTGAATACTCTTACTGAGTTTCCGGATATTCAACAGGTACAGATTCTGGTTAACGGCAAAAAAATTGCGACCATTTCCGGTCATATGGATACAAGTGAACCGCTTAGCCGTTCGGAAAAAATTATTAAAAAATAGTAATAAACAGCAGTGCTTCACAACAGAAGACTGCTGTTTTTGCATTAATAGGGATAAATCCTGGCTGGTATACAACTTTTTTTCGCAGTGTGGCATACTATCCTTGCAGGAAATACTTGCATAAAAGAGAATTTATTAGAAGCATTACGCAGCCAGAGAAGGTGGTGTTTCAATGAATGAGCTTACAAAACTCGGGGAATTTGGTCTGATAGATTTAATAAAACAAGATACGATTAGTGATCATGGCAGCGTGGTACTTGGGATTGGCGATGATGCTGCCGTATTACTGCCAACACCCCGGCAATTGCTGCTGGTGACTACTGATATGCTAGTTGAATCTGTACACTTCAATTTAGCTACCACAACTCCCTGGCAGCTTGGCTATAAAGCAATTGCTGTTAATTTAAGTGATATTGCCGCTATGGGCGGTGTACCCCGCCATGCTGTAGTATCGGTGGCCTTGCCTCCGTCAACATCGGCAGATTTTGTTGTAAATCTATATCAGGGCATGAAAGAGATTTGCCATGAATTTGGTGTTAATATTGTTGGTGGCGATACGGTATCCAGCCCCCAGGGGCTTGTGATCAATGTTACAGTAACCGGCGAGGTTGCGCCAGTCAATTTAGTGAGACGTTCAGGGGCTCAGATTGGCGATATTGTTGCAGTTACCGGTTGGCTGGGAAATTCAGCGGCAGGGCTGGACTTATTGTCAGTTGGTGAGTGGGAGGATTATGATTTTGCCTGGCCACTCGTTACTGCCCATTTATCTCCTCAGCCACAGGTTAAAACCGGAGCTATTTTGGCTGCGGCCGGAGCCACTAGTATGGATGATGTTAGCGATGGGCTAGCCAGCGAAGCGCATGAAATTGCCAAAGCCAGTGGGGTGGGTGTAAAGCTGTATGCTGCACAAATTCCGCTTGCAGCTGAGTTAAAAGCAGCTGCCGCAAAACTAGATAAGCAGGCACTGGACTACGCATTATATGGTGGTGAAGATTTTCAACTCTTGTTTACCATGGAGCCAAAAAAATATGAGGAATTGTTGATTGCCCAGCCAGAGTTGCAGTTTGCCAAAATTGGTGAGATTGTTGACAGTAGTCAGGGTGTGATCCTGGTTGATGAAGCAGGCGGTGTACAGGAACTTGAAGCCAGAGGGTATAACCACTTCCGCGAGGAGGAGCCCACTGCTTTGCTAGTAGGAAAAACTACATCGGCAGATGAAACGTATGAGTTTGGACAGGCCTTGGCTAAGTATCTCAAGCCGGGTGATGTTATCTGTTTGTCCGGCGACCTTGGCGCCGGTAAGACTTTGCTAAGTCAGGGGATTGCGGCAGGACTGCAGGTTGCTGATGTTGTAAGCAGTCCTACTTTTACTGTTCTTAATGTTTACGATGGTCAGACTGCTGACAGACAAGACGTTACGATCTATCATTTTGACTTATATCGTCTCGAACATCCGGCAGAGCTTGATGATATTGGTTTTGACCATTATGTAGAGGCCGGTGGAATTGCTATTATTGAATGGCCCGGGAAATTCCTTGAGTTTTTGCCAAAAGAGCACTTATGGCTGACCTTAGACTATGGTGAGTTGCCAGAGGAGCGGGTTATAAATCTCAAGGCCGAGGGGGAGCGGTATCAAACGCTGTGTGAGGAGTTGAAACAGGTTGCCGATTCTAGCTATTGATACAGCCACCCTTGTGTCTAGTGTGGCCATTGCCACGCCGGATACGTTGGTGGCTGAACTTACGATTCAGACCCGAAAAACCCATTCTGAGAGGCTCATGCCTCATATTGCCAGTTTACTGAGTATGGCTGAAATAACACAGACTAGCTTGAAGGCAGTTGCTGTAAGTATTGGGCCAGGTTCATTTACTGGTCTTAGAATTGGCTTAGCGACAGCAAAAGCGCTGACGTATGCGCTGAATATTCCGCTTATCGGTGTGCCTACCCTGGCAGCGCTGGCGTTTTCCTGCCCGGTTCCGGGAGTGATTTTGGCACCGATGCTTGATGCCCAAAAGGGTAATGTATATTTAGGACTTTATGAATGGCGTGAGGATGCAGTTTATGAAATACAGCCACCCCGGGTGATGGCTTTTGCGGCGGCTCAGGCTGAGCTTGGTAAACTGGAGAAGCCGGCCTTAATGCTGGGGGAGGCGGCTGTCATGCATAAAGCAGATATTGTTCACCCTGTACCACCTCATGTTATTATGCCTCGGGCCGGCAGCGTAGCCGTTATGGCGCAAGTTATGTATGTTCAGGGTATCAGGCATGATGTAGCTGCCTTGGAGCCGCTATATATCAGACGTTCAGAGGCAGAAGTATTATGGGAACGGCGGCAAGCTCAGGAGCATTGCTAGTGGCTGAAATAAGTATCAGACGGATGCAGGAGTCAGATCTTGATGCTGTATTAGTTGTAGAAAATAGGGCATTTACTACTCCCTGGTCGCGCTCCGCCTTTGAAGAAGAAATAATTAATGATTTGGCGTATTACCTGGTGGTTGTGGAGGACGGTAAACTGATAGGTTATGGCGGCTTTTGGCTAGTGCTGGATGAAGCACATGTCACTAATATTGCTCTCTTGCCTGAACACCAGGGAGCAGGTTATGGTTCGCTGCTCTTAGAACACATGATTCTTACCGCTAAAATGTTAGGGGCTGTCAGTATGACGCTCGAAGTCCGTCCATCCAATGTACCAGCCCGCAAACTCTATTCGCGCCGCGGCTTTGCTGAACGCGGGCTCCGGCCTAACTATTATGCCGAATTAGGTGAAGATGCTCTTATTATGTGGCTGGACAATCTATAAAAAGCCACTCAGCCCGAAACTTGATAGAAATGTTCAGATGGGCGTTTATATCAAGTTTCGGAAAAAAACGGGGGCCGCGTGATAAATTCGCAGCCCCCAAAGGGTGATTGTGTAATGTAACATATGCGCCGGTACATCCAAAGGTGATAAGATAAAGCGACAGGGCGGCCAGAGCCGCCCTGTGTGATAAAATCTAAATCTATCGGAGAGTAGATTCATATTGCTCAATCATTTTACGAACCATGTGACCACCTACGCGGCCGCAGTCGGCAGAAGTCATCGTTGACCAACCTTGGCTACGAACGCGCTCGGAAATCCCTAATTCATTAGCCACTTCCATTTTCATCTGGTCGAGAGCATTTTCAGCTCCTGGGTTTACAGGTTTATTCGAGCGTGCCATTTTACATGCACCTCCTTTCGCGGACTGTATGTTGCTGTCCTTGGCTTTAATGTGGCTCGCTTTTGCGATTTAAATACATCATTTTGATCATGTAATAATTAGCAGACATATGATGGAGGTCTGTCCTTATGAAGCAAAGTCTAACATTGGCTATAGAAACAAGCTGTGATGAAACATCGGCTGCTGTTGTTGCGAACGGGCGTACAATTTTAGCTAATATTATTTCGTCGCAGGTGCCAACACATCAAAAATTTGGTGGTGTTGTACCCGAAATAGCCTCGCGCAAACATATTGAACATGTTATACCGGTTATTGATCAGGCTTTGGCAGAAGCTGGTATTACCCTTGGGGCCGTCGACGCCATTGGCGTTACCTATGGCCCGGGGTTAGTCGGTGCGCTTTTAGTGGGTGTAGCAACGGCTAAAGCTTTAGCTTTTGCTCTGGATAAACCACTGATTGGCGTCAATCATTTAGAAGGACACATTTTTGCTAATTTTTTGGCACATAATGAACTCAAACCGCCATTTGTGGCCCTGGTAGTGTCAGGTGGCCATACTTCACTCATTCACATCAAGGATTATAATGAACTGGAACTTTTAGGTCAAACCCGCGATGACGCGGCAGGGGAAGCTTTTGATAAAATTGCCCGGGTTATGAATTTTCCCTATCCTGGAGGTCCGCATATTGATAATGCCGCTAGAGAAGGCCAACCTGCCGCTATTGCTTTTCCCCGGGCGTTTTCCGATTTAACAGGGGAAAATAAATTTGCCTTTAGCTTTAGCGGGTTAAAATCAGCAGTATTAAATTATTTACATACTGCTGCCCAGCGTGGGGAAACAGTTAGTATTCCTGATGTAGCCGCTAGCTTTCAGGCCGCTGTTGTAGACGTATTAGTCATGAAGGCCATAGCCGCAGCCCGGCACGTAGGTGCCAGGCAGTTAGTCCTAGCTGGTGGGGTGGCCGCCAATTCATATCTGAAAGCTGAATTAACCGCAGCGACCACTCAGCAGGGAATTGGATTTTTTTATCCACCGCCGGTGCTTTGCACAGATAATGCAGCAATGATTGCCTGCCGTGCCTATTATCAGTATTTGGTGGGGGATTTTGCGGATCTTAATCTTAATGCTGTGCCTACACTTACATTAGGTTACAGCCAATGTGGAAAACGATAAAACGACAATTGTGGATATTGTGGGTAACTTTGTGCAAAGTGGGCAATTACAGTTGTATATTGACAGTTTGACTGTGCATAAATCTGTGGATAATGTGGATAACTTTGGGATAACACGGCTATTTGTTGTGGATTAAGACTTGACGTGTTCTTTAGACAACTTGGTACCAGCTAACAAGGAATTTTTGCCGGTATAGTTGAATACATAAAGACTAACGGCTTGGAGTTCAATTTTGAACGGGGGAAAGTTTATGGGCGTAGTTGTCGATGTTTGCCAAAAAATAACCGTTTTAAGTGCAGAGCAAATACAAGTGATTGCGAATGTGGCAAGTGTACTGGGATTAGCAGCTGATCTTGCTCATGCACAGGTTACGCTGTATGCTCAGGCTCGCAGTGAAAATTTTTTGGCTATTGTTGCCCAGGCTAAACCCAATACTAGTTATATTGCCTTTAAGACCAACATTCTTGGCAGCACGGTACAAGCAGGAGAAGAGCCGTTAATATGGCGAACGCTTGCCTCTGGTACTCCTATTGCCGGGCAGCGTGAGTGGGCGCTTGGTATGGATGCACTCGAAATGCGGGTCTATCCCATACAAGATGGGACAGGGAATTTTATTGCGGCCGCAAGTTTTGAGACTAGTAACCAGGAGGCTGGCGCTGACGGACATGGTCTGCTGGTAGAAACAGCATCTATGCTTTTAACAATGGCAACAGTTGGTAAACCACTGGGGCATAAGCTGTATCGGCCGTTGGGTACCCGTGACGGCATTATTATCATTGACGAACGCGGTTATATTATGTTTGCCAATTCAGCAGCTGATGCCATTTACAAAGTTCTCGGTATCAACCGGGTTATTGGACGGCGGGTATCTGATCGCCAGGTCAATATGCGGTTGGCCCAACAGGCACTATCTACAGGGCAGTTAATGGAAAAAGAATTTGAATCCGGTAATATGATTTTGGTACAGCGCGCGATTCCAATTTTTGCCAATAGTCAGGTGTCACGTACCGTATTTATTATTGCCGATGTTACTGAAATCCGAAAAAAGGAAAAAGAATTACTGATAAAGTCAGCTGTAATTCAAGAGATACATCACCGGGTTAAAAATAATCTGCAAACAATTGCTAGTTTGCTTAGATTGCAGTCCAGACGAACCAAGACGCCAGAAGTCAAGGCGGCACTAAGAGAAAGCGTTAACCGGATTTTGAGTATATCGGTCGTGCATGAATTTTTATCTCAGCAGGACAGAGGTTTTATTGATGTGGCCGAGGTTACCAAAAACATTTTGGATCTAGTAATTCAGAACATGCTTGAACCTAATTTTAATATTGAAACCGTGCTTAATGGAGAAACTGTTATTTTACCGTCTGAACAGGCCAGTAGTCTGGCCTTAGTCATAAATGAACTTATTCAAAACGCGATTGAACATGGCTTCGTGGGGCGTAAAGAGGGACTCATCGGCGTAGATATTGCGACAACACCGGAGAATTATCAGATTGATATTTATGATGACGGTATTGGTCTGCCTGCGGATTTCTGCCTTGAAAATACCAACAGTCTGGGTCTACAGATTGTCAGGACACTGATAGAAAACGACCTTGGAGGAAAATTCCGCTTATTTTCCCGTTCCGGAACGCATGCCTTTATCACCATTCCCCGCCTGATGGAAGGCGCTAAAGAGGCCAAGGAGGTATAACATGGATACTTTGCGGATAGTAGTTGCAGATAATGAATCAATCATACGGATGGATCTTAAAGAGATACTGGAAGAAGCCGGGCATACTGTAGTGGGTGAGGCAATAGACGGTGTGAAAGCGGTAGAACTGGCCCGCAAATGCCACCCTGACCTTGTTATTATGGATATCAAAATGCCTGAAATGGACGGCATTACGGCGGCTAAAATTATCTCCAATGAAAAACTGGCGCCTGTACTGCTTTTAACTGCTTTCAGTCAGAAGGAAATTGTAGAAAAGGCCAAAGACTCGGGGGTACTCGCCTATCTGGTCAAGCCGGTAAAAGAGGCTAACTTGTTTCCCGCAATGGAAATTGCTTTGTCGCGGTTTAAAGAATTTGCAGAATTAGAGCGGGAACTGGAGGAAGTTAAAAACTCACTGGAAACCAGGAAAATACTTGACCGGGCTAAAGGTATTTTGATGGATGCCTACAGTTTATCTGAAACTGAGGCCTACCGCCGTATTCAGCAGTACAGCATGAGTAAACGAAAATCAATCAGGGATGTAGCGGCAGCCATTGTGGAGTCTGCTACCCGTAAAAGATAAATAGACCTTTTTTGATGCCAGGGCAGAGACTATATCGTCTCTGCTTTTATTATTTCTAGAAATTTTTTAAATTTTTATCTACTTTTTGTGCAAATCCCCTTGATTTTTTACGGATAATTTTATATTATAAATTATGGGATTAGCACTCGACTTAAGCGAGTGCTAACAACAACCAAATAAATTTATATAACACACCATAAAGGGAGGTTCTTTACATGATTAAGCCATTAGGCGACAGAGTAGTAATTGAAGCTTTGGCAAAGGAGGAAGTGACTAAGAGTGGTATCGTTCTTCCTGACACTGTTAAGGAGAAACCGCAAGAAGGTAAAATTGTAGCTGTTGGGACAGGTAAAACTCTGGAAAATGGCCAAAAGGTTGCCTTGGATGTTAAGGTTGGCGACAACATTATTTTCTCAAAATATGCCGGCACAGAAGTCAAGGTTGAAGGCAAAGAGTACCTCATCATCAGCGAAAGAGACATTCTGGCTATAATTTAATAATCAGCTAATTTTTATTATAAAGTGAAAGGTAGGTAATACATAAATGGCTAAACAAATTTTGTTTGACGAAGAAGCACGCCGGGCACTCGAAAGAGGCGTAAATGCACTGGCTAACGCTGTTAAAGTTACTTTAGGACCTAAAGGCCGGAACGTAGTGCTTGATAAAAAATTCGGTGCTCCGGCAATCACTAATGACGGCGTAACTATCGCTCGTGACATTGACTTGGAAGATCCGTTTGAAAATATGGGAGCACAGCTTGTAAAAGAAGTTGCTACCAAAACTAATGATATTGCTGGTGACGGTACTACTACCGCTACTTTGCTGGCACAAGCTATGATTCGTGAAGGCATGAAAAATGTTGCTGCTGGCGCTAATCCCATGATCCTTAAAAAAGGTATTCAACAGGCTGTAAATGTGCTTGTTGACGAAATTAAGAAAAGCTCTAAAAAAGTAGAAACCAAAGATGCTATCGCCCAAGTTGCTTCTATTTCAGCTGGTGATGCAGAAATTGGCACTTTGATTGCAGAAGCTATGGAAAAAGTGGGTAAAGACGGTGTTATTACTGTTGAAGAATCCAAAACCATGGGTACCGACCTTGACGTTGTGGAAGGTATGCAATTTGACCGTGGCTATATCTCCCCGTACATGGTTAGTGACCCTGATAAAATGGAAGCCGTTTTAAGTGACCCGTATATTCTTATTACTGACCGCAAGATTGGTGCCATTGCTGATCTGTTGCCGGTACTTGAAAAGGTTGTTCAGCAAGGTAAGGAACTCCTAATTATTGCTGAAGACGTGGAAGGCGAAGCTTTGGCCACCTTGGTTGTGAACAAACTCCGCGGTACCTTCCGTGCTGTTGCTGTAAAATCTCCTGGTTTTGGCGACCGCAGAAAAGCTATGCTGGAAGATATCGCTATCATTACTGGCGGCGCTGTTATCACTGAGGAATTGGGACGCAAGCTTGATAGCGTAACTCTTGAAGATCTTGGTCGTGCTCGTCAAGTTCGCGTGTCTAAAGAAGAAACCACGATCGTTGATGGCAGTGGACAAACTGAAGAAATCAAAAAACGCGTTAACCAAATTCGCGCTCACATAGAAGAAACCACTTCCGATTTTGACAAAGAAAAATTGCAAGAGCGTTTGGCTAAACTGGCTGGCGGCGTAGCTGTTATCCAAGTCGGTGCTGCTACTGAAGTGGAACTCAAAGAAAAGAAACTGCGTATTGAAGATGCTCTGAATGCAACTCGCGCTGCTGTTGAAGAAGGCATTGTATCGGGTGGTGGTACTACTTTCATCGACATTCAGACAAGCTTAGACAGCCTGAAACTTACTGGCGACGAAAAAACTGGTGTTGAAATTGTTAGACGCGCCATTGAAGAGCCGGTACGTCAAATTGCCAACAATGCTGGCTTAGAAGGTTCAGTTGTTGTTGAGAATGTTAAAAAAGCCGGTAAAGGTCAGGGCTTTGACGCTCTGAATGAAAAATATATTGATATGATTGCTGCTGGTATTGTTGACCCAGCTAAAGTTACTCGCTCCGCATTGCAAAATGCTGCTAGTATCGCAGCTATGGTTCTTACCACAGAAACTCTTGTTGCTGACAAGCCGGAAAAAGACGCCGGTGCAGGTGCTGGTGCCATGGGTGGCATGGGCGGCATGGGTGGCATGGGCGGCATGGGCGGCATGATGTAGGAATACCTGCAGACCCCTGATTTTACTGGGTCTAGCAAGTGCCGAACTGCAATTAGTACCATTTTAGTACCGAAAACAGTTGAAAAATTAGAGGTTGTCCATAAGTGCATTAAACTTGTGGGCGGCCTCTTTTTCATGTCTTTGTTATCTGCAGGTATACTTGCACCTGCTTTGCTGGGTGTTGCTATCAGAGTGTCTTAATTGTTCCATTATTTCCCGAAACTAGTTAAAACTGCTGCATGAAAATGAATTTTTAGTCATAGAATAGTACAAGCATTCAAACTAGGAGGGGATTTAGATGTTTAAACAGTTAGTACTGGCAGGATTAATAGTCGCGGCTGCAGCGAGTTACGGGAATGCAGAACTGAAGGGCCATTTAGTGTCTGAAATGTATACTGTGAAATCGGGTGACACTTTAACTGATATCTCATACCAATTTATGAAGAAATCATCAGTAAAGCGAGACATTCGGGAATTTCGGGAAGGTATTATCGAGTTAAATTATGACCGGGTTTTTAAAGACCGTTACCCGCATGGACTCATTATTGCCGGCGACCGTCTGCAAATAAATTATTGGCAGGCGGACCCGCAATGAAACTAGAACAAAATAGGTTTGTGCCTCATATTATGTAATAGTATATAGCAAAGGAGGCATATAAAATGGGACATAGATTTTGTGGCGGTGGAGGATTTGGCGATAACTGGATTATAATAATTATTATAATTATCTTACTGTTATGGTGTTTTAATGATGATTGCAGTCCTTGCAGTCCAACGTGTTGATTGCAACACAATTAATCTAAGCAGACAGAATCAGAATAGTTGGCCGCCTGCCGGGTTCATCCAGGTAGGCGGGATTTGAACTACAGGTCAATAAAAAAGCCGGCTATGCCGACTAAAAATGTTGAGTAGAAACTTTAGGCGCCTCAATAGTGTACTGTCTTTTCTTTCTAGGTGAAGCTTGAAGTCCACCTTGACCTGTAGTGTTGTATCTAGTGTAACCAATTGACCGGGATAATTTGCTGCCACTAAATGAACTTTTCAAAAGAATCACCTCCCCAATTAGTATTTCCAAGGTGCGATGAAATACGGCAGTTAAAATTTGAAAATTAGATTTGGAGATGGTGGAAGAGCATAATCAGGCTGCCTGACGCATACATACTATTGTACTGCGGAGGGAGGGAGAACTATGATTATTAGCTTGCACCGCCTGTTTCATCACCGTAATATCTTCTATAGCATCATTGGTTTATTTGCTATTTCAGCTATGTATGTACAGGTTGCTGATGTAATTTCCGGCGGCCCAATAGCAATTGCCGGGACTCGTACTGACCAAAAGGTTGTAGCACTTACTTTTGACCATTCCTGGGGCAATAAATTTACACCATCAATTTTAGATACATTGCAACAAAATGATATTCATTCCACTTTCTTTATCATGGGGCCATGGTCCCAGAAATATCCCGAGGTAGCTAAGCGTATAGCTCAAGATGGCCATGAGATTGCCAGTCATGGTTATCGGCACGAAAACTATGGCGATAGGTCGCCAGAATGGGTAAAGGAAGATATTACAAAAGCCCATGAACAAATAAAAGAAGTTACTGGCGTAGAGCCCCGCCTTTTGCGTCCACCTAATGGCCACTATAGTCAAAAGTCGTTAAAAGCAACTGATGAGCTTGGATATAAAACAATCATCTGGAATGTAGATTCGCTGGACTGGAAAAATCCTGGCAGGGATGTCATTGTTGAACGAGTTATGAAACGTCTTAAACCTGGGGCAATTATTTTGATGCATGCTTCCGATACCCCGGTGCAGACAGCGGATGCTCTGCCCATTCTAATTGAGAAAATCAAGGCCGAGGGCTATAGCTTTGTTACAGTGGGAGAACTATTAGAAAAGTGTAGCGAAAAAGGGGTACAGAGGCATTAAAACAGTGAGATTGCCAGCTTGTATTTGCATGGACTTGATAGATAATAGTCATGCAGAACAAGGTGAAGCAATCTTGTTTTTTGTACTTAATTATCTTGCCTGGCAGGAATTTGGCGATATATGGCGAAATCCATGTGATTGCATAAAGTTCCAGACTTATGTCGATAACTAAATTTACCGAACTATCGAGGTGGAGGTCTCTATACATGATGACAGAAAAACAAGAAATGATTTTGGTTATGGATTTTGGCGGTCAATATAGCCAATTAATTGCCAGACGAATTCGCGAGTGCGGGGTTTATTGCGAAATTGTGCCATTTAACACCAGTATTGATAAAATTCACCAACTAGCTCCCAAGGGTATTGTTTTTTCCGGCGGTCCATCCAGTGTTTACGGCGAGGGGGCCCCTAAATGTGATCCACAGATATTTACTATTAATTTACCGGTTTTGGGGATTTGCTATGGAATGCAGCTGGCCGCCCATACCCTGGGGGGTAAAGTCGCCCATGCCGACTCGCGCGAATATGGTAACACCAAATTGTTGATTGATAAAAACGAAGGCTTTTTTACCGAAATTAATGCTGAAACTCAAGTATGGATGAGTCATGGTGATTATATTACTGAGCCGCCGGCAGGTTTTACTATTACCGCACATACCAATAGTACCCCGGTAGCAGCAATGGAAAACCAAGAACGGCATATTTACGGTGTACAGTTTCATCCTGAGGTAGTACATACACCTGAAGGAATGAAGATGCTCAAGAATTTTTTATTTACCATCTGCGGCTGTAACGGTAATTGGAATATGGGCTCTTTTGTTGATCAGGTCATTGCCAGGATTCGGTCCCAGGTCGGGAATAAGCGCGTACTGTGCGCATTAAGTGGTGGTGTCGATTCCTCGGTTGCTGCTGTGTTAGTACATCGTGCTGTGGGGGAACAGTTAACCTGTGTATTTGTTAATCATGGTTTTCTGCGTAAAGGCGAGGCTGAACAAGTTGTGAAAACTTTCCGTGACGGCTTTAAAATGAACTTGGTGTATGTAGATGCCGTCGACCGCTTCATGAAGCGACTAACAGGTGTGACTGAGCCTGAGCAAAAACGGAAAATTATTGGCGAAGAGTTTATTCGTGTATTTGAAGCGGAGTCGGCTAAGCTAGGCGAGCTCGATTATCTGGTACAGGGGACATTGTATCCTGATGTGATTGAAAGTGGAACCGCCACGGCTGCTGTTATTAAGAGTCATCATAATGTAGGTGGTTTGCCGGAAGATATGAAATTTGAGCTGATCGAACCGCTCAGAGATTTATTTAAAGATGAGGTTCGGGCATTAGGCCTTGAACTCGGCCTGGCAGAAGACATTGTATATCGTCAACCATTCCCTGGTCCGGGTTTAGCTATTAGAATCATTGGCGAAATCACTGAGGAACGTTTGGAAATTTTGCGTGAAGCTGATTCGATTGTATATCAGGAGATTAAAGCGGCCGGTTTGTACCGCAAGATCTGGCAGTCATTTGCCGTGTTACCTGCTATGAAGAGCGTCGGGGTTATGGGTGATGAGCGGACGTACGCATATACTATTGGCCTCAGAATTGTAGAAAGTGAAGATGGAATGACGGCGGACTGGGTACGTCTTCCTTACGAGGTACTTGACGGCATATCGCGACGAATTGTTAATGAGGTTAAAGGTGTAAACCGGATTGTTTATGATATTACCTCCAAACCACCATCTACAATTGAATGGGAATAAAAAAGATGTCGTTGGGCACTGCCATTTATTCTCCAAAAGGCAAAATGGCTTAACCTGCCGACATAGACAAAAAGACCTTGCAGAAGCTTTTCGAAGCTTCCTTGCAGGGTCTTTTTTTATCCTCAACCTGCGTAAATACTGGAATGTTCTGCTTTTCGAAAAGAAAGTCACCATGGAGTGGCGGGCATACCTGGCTTTGCCAGGGAGAATATGTGTAAGTGCCTTTTGGAGAATAAATGGCAGTGCCCCACGACATGGTGATATTTTCTTTTATGCTTTTTGGGAAAAAGCATAGCGCTATGATTTTCATGAGTGTTGGCTTGAAACGCCCGTAATACGGGGCAAAAAGAGTATATTCATGATTTTCTGTTTCCCAAAAATCTAATCTCCAATTCCCCCAAAACCGCCCATTTTCATTTTTGGGAAGTGCTTTTGGGAAAAGGGGGTCAAGCAGCAGAGCGTTCCTAATATGGAGGTTTTGCAAGGTGAGGAAGAAAAATTTCAAGGGTCGTTGTGAAAAGCGTGTCATTGCCAAGTGCAGT
The DNA here is from genome assembly GCF_000445445.1 of Sporomusa ovata DSM 2662. Taxonomy (GTDB): domain Bacteria; phylum Bacillota; class Negativicutes; order Sporomusales; family Sporomusaceae; genus Sporomusa; species Sporomusa ovata. The sequence continues at coordinate 373,847 of NZ_ASXP01000001.1, forward strand.
GAGATATGCAGGACATATGACGCCATCCAGTATGCCTATGCGGATATTTTACAAACAAATGATGAAGTAAAAGAGATAAGGTGCAATGTCCCGCTTGCTGGGCGGGACATTGACCAATATACTTCGGATTTCGTCTGTGTCAAATCTGATAATGATTTGATGGTGCGTGAATGCGTATTTCGTAAATTACTGATGAAGCCACTTACGGTCAAATTACTCGATGCTTCAAGGGAATACTGGTTACGACATGGAGTCACAGATTGGGGGTTGGTCATCGATGAAGAAGCATGATTTGTTGAAGGACGGTAACAACATTATCAGGGTTTTAGAAATACAGTTTGATAAAATCCTCATTATCGACTGCATCAAAAAGACTATGCCTGTATGGGTGGAATCTTCGGCGTTGGATTCCTTCTCTGGCTGCACTGATGAAGTACTGAACGAGGTAACGAATTTTGCTGTCAATGCCATTGATGCTTTGGATGCTGACCAGAGAAAAGCAATGTATGATCGTTACACGTTGATTGCACCGAGTCTCCCTTTTATAGCGGATGAAAGAATGCGTTCTAAAGTTATCGGTTCCACAGCTATAGAACACAACATATCAAAGCAAACCATTAGGAGCTATTTATGCCTGTATCTGGCCTATATGAATATAACAGCCCTTGCCTCAAGGAAGCGGCTGGATGATGATGCAGAACTAACCCAGGACGAGAAAAACATACGCTGGGCTTTGAACAAATTCTTTTACACTACAAAAAAGCAATCTCTTATGACTGCATATACCATGATGCTGAAAGAGAAATATTGTGACAGTATGGATGTTCTGTTAAACGCATACCCGTCTTTTTATCAATTTCGTTACTTCTACCGTAAGACAAAAAAGATGCAGAACTTCTATATTTCCAGAGACGGATTGAAGAGTTACCAGAGAAACAACAGGCCTCTTATTGGCGATGGTATACAGTCGTTTGCTCCTGCCATTGGCGTTGGTATGCTGGATTCTACTGTATGCGATATTTACCTTATCAATGATGCTGGAAATCTTGTGGGCAGACCCATTCTAACGGCCTGTATTGACGCTTACAGCGGTTTATGTTGCGGGTATGTCCTATCATGGGCGGGTGGCGTTTATAGCCTTAGAGGGCTGATATTGAACATTATAGCGGATAAGGCTGCTTGGTGTAAGCAGTTTGGTATTCCTATGAATGCAGAAGATTGGTCTTGTGACAAACTTCCTGCTACGTTGGTCACGGATATGGGGAGTGAATACAAATCTGAAAACTTTGAGCAAATTGCAGAGTTGGGCGTTAAAGTAATTAATCTCCCCTCGTATAGACCTGAATTGAAAGGCATGGTGGAAAAATTCTTTGATGTGATTCAGGCAACATATAAAAAGCACCTGAAAGGCAAAGGTGTGATTGAGCCTGATTATCAAGAACGGGGAGCACATGATTATAGGAAAGATGCCTGCATGACCATGACGGACTTTGAGAAAATTATCATTCATTGTATTATCTATTACAATTCCCAACGAATCGTTGAAAATTTTCCCTATACCGAAGCCATGATTGCCGCGAATGTGAAACCATATGCAAGCTGTATCTGGAACTGGGGTAAATCCCAAATGGGAGCCAATTTAATTGAAGTAGGCACTAAAGAGCTGATTCTTACCCTTCTGCCGAGAACTACAGGTAAGTTCAGCAGGTTTGGCTTGAAAGTCAATAAAATGCGTTATCACTGTGACGGGTATACAGAGCAGTATCTTAAAGGCGGTGAGGCTACAGTTGCTTATAATCCAGAGGATGTTACTTCTGTATGGCTGTTGGAAAATGGAATATATGCCAAGTTTACCATTATTGAATCCAGATTTGAGGGTAAAGATTTGACTGCTGTACAGAGTTTACAGATAGCTCAGAGAGACATTGCAAAAGGAGCCAGCCAGGATAATCTACAGGCTCAGATTAATCTTGCGCGGCATATTGAGGCAATCGCTGGCAGTGTCAGGAGCAGTGCCGATGTAAGCGTTAAGAATATCCAAGATAACCGCAAGCGTGAACAGCGTAAGCACCATAGAAACTATATGAAAGGAGCTAAGCCATGACAAATCTTTCAGATATCATCAACGTCCTGCCTCGCATGAAATCAGGGAATGCGTTGATAACTGCATTACAAATATTGCCAGAGTACAATCCTGAACTCTGTAATGCCGATGCTTCTGTGCGGCTTATGGCGTTATCAGACTTATACAGTGTGTATATTCCCTCGCAAATGTCGTTGGAAATCTATAGCAAATTGCATCTAGCCCTTTTGCGTTCTATGCAAAAGAAGGGAACGAAGCCGGCGGTTCAGCAGCAGAATCAGAACTACAGAGCCATCATGCAGCAGGAATATAGTGGCATCATGGGTGGTTCTGACAGCTTTACGATCATTGGAACGTCTGGTATCGGTAAGAGTTCCGCTATCAGCAGAGCCATTAACCTGATTACAGAGAATAAAGTGATTGAAGCTGATAATCCCTATACGCATGTCGTTCCGTGTGTAATTGTGCAATGCCCCTTTGATTCGTCTGTAAAGGGTCTGTTACTGGAGGTTTTGCGTAAAGTTGATGAAGTTCTGGATACCAAATACTATCAGAATGCTTTAAGGGCAAGGGCTACAACGGATATGCTTATTGGCTCTGTCAGCCAGGTTGCTCTTAATCATATCGGTATGTTGGTGGTTGATGAGATTCAAAACGTAGCCAACAGCAAAAACGGCAAAAGCCTGATCGGGTCTTTAACGCAGCTTATCAATAATAGCGGAATCAGTATCTGCATGGTAGGCACTCCTGAAAGCACCAGGTTTTTTGAATCGGCGATGCAGCTTGCACGGCGTTCAGTGGGATTACAGTACACTACTATGAGCTATGACAAATATTTTCAAGAGTTCTGCAAAGTCATGTTTCAGTATCAATATGTACAAAAGAGAACGGAAATCACGGATGGAATCATTGCATGGCTCTATGAGCATAGCGCAGGAATTACATCGGTTGTGGTAGCGTTGATTCATGATGCACAGGAAATCGCAATTTTGAATGGTAAAGAAATTTTGAATCTGGAATCTTTAAACGAAGCATATCAACAACGTTTATCTCTGCTTCATGGCTATATTCAGCCATCTGTTTCTCAAGGCAAGCAGACATCTAAAACCAAGAAAAAAGCGCTGATCCCTACTGCGATTACAGATAACGAAACTTCAGATGAGTGTATTAATATTGCTGATTTGGTTGCCAAAGCCAAGGATGAAAGTATAGATATTGTGCAGCTTCTAAAGTCCAGTATTCCTCTTGTGGAGGTAGCGGTATGATAGCTTATTTTCCTACCGCATATCTAGATGAGCTACTTTATAGTCAGCTGGCACGATACTACACGAAATCAGGATATATGGCCTACACCTTTGCGGCTGAAGAACTGTTTGCATCAAAGACTGTACGCCCGGATATGGATTTTATCAATAGTTATACTTCTGGCGCAGTTCAAGCTATCACAAGGAATATATCTATGAAAGCAGTCATTGAAAAGCATACCATGTTCCCTTGCTATGGGCGGTTTTTGCCGAGAGAACGCAGACAAAAAGCATTTCAACCATTGGTATCTATGATGGGAAATTACTATAATCTCTTGCCGATACCCCAAAGCAAGAATGGCAAAGTTCGCTGTTTGCGCTACTGTCCGGCTTGTGCAGCTAATGACAGAGAACAATATGGAGAAGCATATTGGCATCGGATTCATCAGCTAATAGGGATTCATGTTTGCCCGGTTCATCGGTGTTACTTGATGGATAGCAGTGTGATGATTAGTGGGAAAGCTACACCATCTTTCAAGACAGCCGAGGAAATGATACCACAATCGGAATCATGCGTATTTGCGGATAACGAAATTGAAATCCGCGTAGCCGTTTATATGGCAGAGGTTTTTCAGACTGATGTTGACATGGATTCATGTGTTACGGTTGGTGATTTTCTTCATTCCCAAATGGCTAATACCCAATATCGGTCTGTACGTGGAGAGCAGCGTAATATTACACTCTTTTATGCAGATTTTACAGAGTATTATAGGAATTTGTCCCAAAATTGGTTTACGGAGTTATGGCAGACCCAGAAGGTGTTGACGAATGATAGGGTGAACTTCTATGAAATCTGTCTCATGGCTATGTTTCTTGGTATTACCGCTGATGAACTGGTACATATGGAACTGCCAGAGAAAACACAACAACAGCTTTTTGATGAAGAGGTTTACAGACTTCATGAACAGGGTTTGAAGTATCCAGCTATTGCGAAAGCTCTCAGTGCCCCATATGCGACTGTTAAGGCTATCGGTGAACGGAGGTATGGAACTTATCATAAGCCACCTAAAACATCACTTAAAAGCGGCGCGAAGCCTCAAAACTGGAATCAGATTGATGAGAGTACACTATCACTTGTAAAAGAAGCTATCAGCCAGCTACAGGGGGATGGAACAACCAGACCTAAAAAGATTACTACGTTTGCTGTTGAGAAAATCTTGCATCTTTCCAGTAAGAAAATATCTTTACATCTGCCAAAATGTTTTGCTGAGATACAGCGGTATAAGGAATCACAGGAGCAATATTGGGCTAGGGAAGTAGCTTGGGCTGCACGTCAGGTAGAAGATAGTGGTGTTACTTTGACATGGCGCAAGGTACGGGATTTAACGAATATGCGCCGTAGAGATTTTGGAGCTTGTCTGCCGTATATCCCTGATTATGCAGATAGTGAGCTTGCTGAACAGATAATACACCTGCTGTAAATTAGTCAATGATTGTATAAGAATGGTGATCGTATTAAAATTTCTTATTGAATAGATGGTAAAGATAAACCGTCCAAACGGAGCCTTCACGTAATCACCATTATCAGAACAACATAAAATGCCTTTAGTCATTACCGGAGTAACGACCAAAGGCATTTAACTTATATTTCTCAAATAGGTACAATCAAACTCTGGCTATCAAATGCCGACAACCTATCAGTAGTATAAGCACAGCGCCTGTGCCACGTTCCCAAATAGCCTTGTCAATTACGCCAAACACACGAGTGAGCTTCTTTTGAGGAGTGTCAGTTTTCTGATTTCTATGAGGTGTTGGGTACATATTTTTGAGTATGAACTGCTGGCGAAGAAGACGTAACTAGGTTAAATAGGCTTTTGCGGTTTTCTAACAGTAGCTATTACCCTATGTTAGGACAGTCAGGCAACATGAACGCTTGGAATTGGTATAAATGACGGTATAATAGTACAAACAACATTTTTACTGACAAAGTATTGTGAAATATAAGAAAACATGTTAGTATTTTATTAGTAACTGATGAGTTACTTTTGGAGGGTGTAATGGCAAGAGATCCAGATCAGGTAAGGAAGACCAAAAAAATTCTGTTAGAATGTGCGATTGCTGTATTTGGTGAAAATGGCTATGAAAAAGCTAAAATAGCAGACATTGTTGCAAGGGCAGGATTTTCCCAGCGAACTTTTTATATTTATTTTGAAAACAAGGAAAGCATTTATCGGCAGATTTTAAATGAGTGGAAAATAGGGATGTTGAACGTATTCTCTATTGAAAAGGGTAACAGAAATCACCAAATGGCGTTGCAAACACGTTGGAAACGAATTTTCGATTTTATGGATGAGAATGCTGCCAAAACCAAAGTTGTCTATTATTTGAATCCATACATCGGGGAAATACGCAAGGAATTTTTGGAAAAATTAAAAGAGATGATGGATTATGAGCAGAATATAAAATATATTAGATCTGATGTGGATACCAGCTTTTTGGCAACGTCGGTACTTGCGATTATGGAAGCGCTGGCGATGCAGTACTTAATTAAAAACAGGCTAGATGCCGAATTTTTGTCAAAGCAGATAGCAATGTTTTATACAAAAGGGACATCAAATGCGAATGTGGAGGGGGATTTGCATGGCTGAGTTAAAACGGCAAATGGAAGACCTCCGCTGGATGATTGCAAAAGGTCTAAACCTTACTATCGAACATGAATTTATTGACCTTGTTGTACAGTGGCTTTGGAAACGAAATGACGGTAAGGGTTCCTTCGACGAAGAAAGCAGAAAAGTGATTGAAGCATTTTATCAGATATCCAAACTTGGACAAGCGGCAAAAATGAAAAACTATTATGCTTTCACCAAATTAAACGATCTCTGCAAAGATATTGAATTTGGTGAAGCAGTTTTAAAAATATGCAACGGAAACATTACAATGGTTGAAGCCATCAAAAGACAAGTGAAAATTTAAAGCTTTCTGAGCAGAAAAACTGCACGGGGCAGATTGATCAGGTACGGATGTGCTTGATTAATCTGCCTTTCTTTATAGATATGTTTTTTAGCTCGTTCTCATTATTAAAGGGGGGGAGTGTACAAATGAAACTCTGAAAAGAATTGCGTATGTATGGTAAAACAAGAAAAATGGTGAAGTGAGTGGCAAAGTGAAGTGAAACTATTTAAGAAAAAATACATCATTAAAAAGGATGTATGCAGGCAATGCAATATATGTCCGGTCGAGTGTATTTCTGGAGCCATTAAGAAACAGCCGAAGGAACTACCTGTCATTGACCAGGCTCGCTGTGTAGCTTGCGGACGATGTCTGAGCCAGTGTCCTTTCCGGGCAATTCGGGAATGCCTGCGCATTAATTTCTAAAGAAATAAGGAGTTGATAAAATGTCAGCAATGATACATACAGAGGACGGCGGTAAAATCGTTAGAACATGCTGTTTTGAATGTCATGCAAAATGTGGTGTACTATGCCATGTGGATGACAACGGCAAGTTGTTTAAAATTGAGGGTGATCCGGAAGATCCGCGCAATGAGGGCCGTCTTTGCTCAAAGGGACGTGGTGCGACCCAAGTGCTGTACCATCCTGAACGAATTAATTATCCGATGAAACGTGTAGGAAAACGCGGTGAAGGAAAATGGGAGCGCATTTCTTGGGATGAAGCCATGGATACCATTTATAATAAAATCATTGAATATCGTGATAAGTTTGGTCCGGAAAGCATTGTCAATGCCCAGGGGACAGGACGCGGCACCAATCAGTGGAATACGCGTCTTGGGAATACGATAGGAGTCAATCACGGGTTATCTCCGGCGCATATCTGTCTTGCGCCGATTTTGACCACAAGTATGATGGCTCAGGGAATGGTTACAAACTGGGATGGCGCTGATTTTGACCGCACGGAGGTGCAAGTCTTTTGGGGGTCGAACCAGGTGTGGTCAGAAGCCACCTATACGGATGGTCCTGTCAATCGCGGACGTAATCGTGGTGCCAAGTTGATCGTTATTGATCCAAACTATGAACATCCGCTAGCCGCAAAAGCCGATTATTTTCTCGGAGTGCGTCCGGGAAGTGACGGCGCGCTTGCTATGGCTTGGTTGAATATAATTATCTCGGAAAAACTGTATGATGCTGAATTCTGTAAATACTGGTCGACACTATCTATGTTGATCCACGCAAATGAATCGATGGCACCTGTTAGTGCGGCGGAACTGTTTGCCGGTGCCGATCCAAAGCAATTTGTGATTTATGATTGCAAAACTGGTGTGCCGCAGGCTGTTGCTGAAGGGAAAATTTCCGGCCAGTTTGACCCGGCGCTTGGCGGCTATTACACCCTGACAACGGTGGACGGAAAAGAAATTCGCGTCAAACCGGCGATGCAGGCGCTGGCTGAACGTGCCGCCGAAATGCCGCCGGAGAAAGCCGCTGAAATATGCTGGCTGCGGCCTAATGAAATTTATGAATCCGCCAAAATGTACGCAACGGCAAAATCTGCGGCCATTTCTTACTTTCAAGGACTTGAAGAGCATACCAATGCCCGACAGACGGTGCATGCAGTAAATACAATTATAGCCATTTGCGGTTACCTGGATGTATATGGCGGAAATATGTCTTGGCCAAAATTTTGGGGTGATATGTTCGGTGATCGATTGACCGGAAGACCGACCGATCCGGATGCGATGAAGAAGAAGCTAAACCCGTATCCGATGTATATTAGCAGTCATCCGCGCGAACTCTTCCGCACCATGGCGACAGGCGACCCTTATCCGATAAAAATGTATCTGGGAGTTGCCGGCAACCCGCTTTCCTGGTCGGAACAACCGCAATATGTCCGGGAAGCGCTGCTAAATCTCGATTATATTGTTGTCATGGATTATTTTGTCTCGCCGACAGCGCAACTGGCTGACCTGATTTTGCCGTCTGCCCATTGGACGGAACGGGATTATATTGCCGATGAAATGTGTGGCCGCTGGTTTTTTGGCCAGCCGAAGTCAGTTGAGCCGCTCTTTGAACGCCGGTCGGACATTACTTTTATACGTGAACTTGGCCGCCGTCTCAATCCGGAGATGTGGCCGTGGGAAACGGATGAACAGTTACTTGATTTCCAGCTTGAGCCGGATGGCATTACCTACAAGCAGCTTACGGAACAGCATATATTCGAACACACGCCTGATGCAGAGCGTAAATATGCCGAGCATGGTTTTAAAACACCAACAAAACGTTGCGAATGCTACTCGACTATTTTCTATCATATGGGCAGTAATCCGCTGCCCTCTTATGAAGAACCGGCAGAAAGCCCCTTCTCCAAACCGGAAATAGTGCAGGAATATCCGTTTGTACTTACAACGGGTCGACGGTATCCGCATTTCTATCACTCGCAGTACCGGAATGTTGCTTATCTGCGTGAGCTTTCTCCCGAACCGCGCGTGATGATTAACACGTTGACTGCAGAAAAATACGGCATCCAAGAAAATGAGATGGTTTGGGTGCAATCCTTGCATGGCCGCTTCCAGATGAAAGCGCAGCTTACAGACGGGCTTCATCCGCGGGTCATAGCCGCGCCGCATGGTTGGTGGGCGGGGTGTGAGGAGTTGAATATGCCGGATTATCCTGATTTCATTGCGAACTGTAATGTATGTATCAGTAACGAAAATTATGATAAATGGACTGGATCGCCAGGAGCGCGGTCAACTCTTTGTAAAATTTTTAAAGCATAGGTGGTGTTAATATGGCAAAACAGTATACTTTACTCATTGATCTTGACCGTTGCGTCGGCTGTATGGCCTGCATGGTTGCATGTAAAGTTGTCAATCAGGTTGATACCGGCGTAGATTTTAATCAAGTATATAAGGTCGGTCCGGAGGGAACTTTTCCCGACTGTGACATGTTCTTTTTCCCAAAACAGTGTATGCACTGTGTAGAGCCGCTTTGCGCTCAGGTTTGTCCGAGCCGGGCGACCTATAAAACCGAAGAGGGCGTTGTTCTTGTTGACCATAATAGATGTTTTGGCTGCAGTTATTGTATTTGGGCATGTCCTTATGGTGCCCGTACTTTGAATAAAAATAAGGGTATGGTCGAAAAATGTGTTCTTTGTCTGCCGCTTGTCCAAAAAGGCGAAAAGCCAGAATGCGTAAAAACTTGTCTTGGCAATTGCCGTATTTTTGGGGATATCAATGACCCGAATTCCGAGGTGTCCAAGTATTATACCGAACAATCTGACAGGGCGATGCAAATCCATCCTGAAATCGGGACTAAACCATCGGTAATTTATTTTAAACCGAGAAAGGGGGCAGCTAAACTATGAAAATTCAATTCCCATTAATTTTTTCTACCGTGGCGCAGAGAATTTCGCTGGGCATGTATGTCATTAGTCTTTTTTGTATAAAAATGTGGGGCCTAGAGATTCATTTGCCCTTAGTAGCGATTATAGCGCTGGGGTTTTATGTAATGGGTATTTTGGCTTCGTCTGCTCATCTTGGACGCCCGACGCGTCTTATCAATTCTTTTGCCAATCCTAGTTCGCATCTGACGCAGGAGGCAATACTTTCTCCGCTGGCAGGTTTTTTTCTCTTCCTTGTCGCAATCAATGGTTTTGACTTCTCAAAATTGGGGTTGGATTTTTTGCCGATTATCCAACTTGGCAGTATGCAGACAATGGTGGAAATGCTTGCCGCATTCTTTTGTATACTATTTTGTATATCGACCGCGCTTGTATATCAGCTTTTTGCCCGTCCGGCATGGAAAACGCGCATGGTCAGCATCAACTTTTTCATTTCATTCCTTGCAGTAGGCAGCGCAGGAGCATATGCGCTGGCAAGCCTGACCGACGTGCAGGGACTGCAAAATCTGTTCAATCTTTGTATTGCCTTGCAGTTTATTAATGTCATTGCCAATATTTGTTATACGATATATGTTAGCCGTCTTTCTTATGGTGTTGCGGTTAACGTATTCAACGATGAATTTGCCGGTTTGTACAAAACATGGATAGCAACAGGGGCTATTGTTCCGGCAATTCTCTTTTGTCTTTCCGCCTTTTACGGTATTAACAGTTGGGTACTCCTTGCAGGCAGCATTATTTGCAGTCTGGCGGCATGGCAGGCTTTCTTTTTCCTCTGTGGCAAGCAAATCAAGTTTTTTCCGCAATATAAGCAGGATTTGAAAACGATTTTCTAATATGACAAAACCTTGTTATATCGGGATTTAACCGCGAATGCTCAGGTCATTAACAAATAAAGAGGCTGTGTTGAAACGTAAAAATTTCAGCACGGCCTCCTTTACTTTAGACGCTCTTTTTTGCAGAAAAAAGCTTGACTTGGTGTTAACTCCAAGTGCTAGACTGATTTTAACGCCACCTATGTAGTAGTATCTTCTTAGATAGCATTTTTGAGTATAAAAAAGGAGCGATGGGAAAAATGGGAAAGCTTGATGAGCACAACGAGGAAAAGACAAAGGATTTTTCGAGGCGTAATTTTCTCAAATTCGCCAGCGGTGCTGTGGCAGCGATGGCGACAATTCCAACATTAAACCAATTAATTGCACATGCCGAAGGTGCACCAACCCGAGTGACTTGGGATGGTGGGCACGCAACCTCGCAATATGATTCGACTAAGCCCACGGTATACTTTACACGGGATTTAAGCCCGTCAGGCGTACAAAAAATTTATGAAAAGATTAACCAGGGGATTACCGGCAAAGTCGGCATTAAGCTGCATACCGGCGAGCCTCATGGTCCAAATCTACTGCCTATTGAGTATATTAGGAACTTACAGAAACGGATTTCCCGAAGCTCGATTGTGGAATGCAATGTGCTTTATAAAAGCCCGCGCCGGGAAACCACGACGCATCGCGAAACTATTAAAATCAATGGTTTTGATTTCTGCCCAGTTGATATCCTAGATGCGGATGGAGATGTTATGCTACCCGTTCCAGGTATGAAAGAATTTCTTGATAAACAAATCGATAATTTCGGCGGAACTTTCCCTTTTGAGCCAGGAATCCACCTGCAGGAAATCGCGATAGGAAAAAATGTTCTTAACTATGATTCAATTCTAGTCTATACGCATTTTAAGGGTCATGCCATGGGAGGTTTTGGCGGTTCCTTAAAGAATATCGGTATCGGCTTTGCTTCCGGCAAGGTTGGCAAGAGAATGATTCACGGGGAAGGCTGGCCGATAGGCAAGGGATTCCTAGAACGAATGGTGGAATCCGGCAAGGCTATTACCGAGCACTTCAAAGGTCACATTGCCTATATAAACGTTTTGAAAAATATTTCTGTTGACTGTGACTGTGCCGGAGCCAGTGCCGCAAAACCGACCTGTAATGATATTGGTATTCTTGGCTCCACTGATATTCTGGCAGTTGACCAGGCTGGTGTCGATATGATTTATCAACTGCCCGCTAATGAACGCCGAGATATTGTTGAACGCATGGAATCCCGTGGCGGACTGCATCAGCTTGCATATATGGAGATCCTTGGTATGGGGAGCCGTCAATATAATCTAATTGAACTGTAGATTACAATTACAAAGGTTGAAAAGGTGATTGTAACCGAAAAAACGTTAATAGGATTGGAGGATTAACTACATGAGCAAGAATGTTTTGATATTATCGGCAAGCCCGAGAAAAGAAGGGAATTCTGACCTCTTATGTGGCCAATTTATGCTTGGTGCCAAGGAGGCGAGTAATCGAGTAGAAAAGATTTATTTACAGGACAAAACGATAGGTTATTGTACGGGGTGCGGGGCATGCTATGTATCCCATAAATGTGTTCAAACGGATGACATGGCGGAGATTTTGGATAAGATGATTGCTGCAGATGTGATTGTTATGGCAACGCCGGTTTACTTCTATACTATGAATGCTCAGATGAAGACGTTGATTGATAGAACCGTACCGAGATATCAAGAAATCACAGACAGGGAGTTCTATTTCATCGTTGCCGCCGCTGACAGCAATAAAGACGCCATGGAAAGAACGATTGATGGCTTTCGCGGTTTTTTGGAATGCTTAAATGGTGCACAAGAAAAAGGCATCATATATGGTGTCGGCGCATGGCATAAGGGTGATATCGTTGGCAGTACTGCCATGAAGCAGGCTTATGAGGTAGGTAGGAAGGTATAGACTGCTGCGACTAATTTATGGTACAGCAGACTTAATGAGAGTGTAAGCCTGGTCTACTATTCTTCTTTCCACAGTAGTATACCCATCTTTTCTCTGGCAAAGCTAATTTAAATGATTGGGATTTTAGGCATCGCTACATTAAAAAAGTCTTGGACTAGCTACCTTTGGATGACGCTAATGCAGGTATTAACAGTGGGAATGTTGGGATATAACAACGTATTACTGCATATGAGCAAATACAATAATAAGATTAAGGGAGAATTTTATTATGAAAATCATGAATGCCGAGGAATTTGACAAACAAAACTTTTTTGGGAAGGGACAGGAAAATGTCCATTTTGCGCAATATTTTGTTGGAGATTCTTATTTAAATCCATTGACAAAGCCTGGCGAAGATCCGGTATTTATTGCAAACATTACTTTTGAACCAGGATGCCGCAACAATTGGCATATCCATCATGGAACAAAAGGAGGAGAGCAAATCATAATCTGTACTGCTGGAAGTGGATGGTATCAAGAAGAAGGAAAAGCGCCAGTAAGTCTTGAGCGAGGTATGGTAATCACCATACCTATAGGAGTAAAACATTGGCATGGCGCAAAGGCAGATTCTTGGTTTAGCCACATCGCTTTTAACGTTCCAGGAGAAGAAACCAGTAATGAATGGTGTGAGCCTGTGTCAGATAAGGAGTACAATAGGTTGAAATAATAAAGCGAATTAATTTGATTGGAAGGGGGAAGATCTATGGCTGACGCAAATAAACTTTTTGAGACTGATCCCGAATTTATGGAACGCTTCGAAGCATTTGCTTTTCATGAAGTGGTTAATGAGTCAGGACAAGAACTGGATGATGAAACAAGATTCATGGCCATTCTTGCTACTTTGATTGGTTGTCAAGGTTTGGGCGAATATAAGATTATGCTGGATCAAGCATTAGAGAAGTCCCTAACACCAATAATTGTAAAAGAAATTGTCTATCAGGCTGTGGATTATCTTGGTATTGGAAGGATTTATCCATTCTTGGTAGCCACGAACGAAATCATGATAGAAAAGGGTATTAAACTTCCATTGGCAGGTCAGGCGACGACGACAATGGATGATCGTCTGGAAAAAGGCGCAGACGCTCAAGTAGCTATTTTCGGAGAAGGTATGAAAGATTTTTGGAAAGGAGGTCATATTAACCGTTGGTTGGCAGCGAACTGCTTTGGCGACTACTATACTAGAAATGGACTGGATCTGAAACAAAGAGAATTGATTACTTTTTGCTTCCTGGCCGCACAGGGGGGATGTGAACCGCAGTTGATAAGCCATGTTGTCGGAAATATAAGGCTTGGCAATGATAAAGAGTTTTTGATAAAAGTAGTTTCGCAGTGCTTGCCATACATTGGTTATCCGAGAAGCCTAAATGCTCTTGGGTGTATTAATAAGGTAACAGAAGAATAACTAACCTATACAAGGAGCACTAAAATGGTGCTGCCTTTGGAATAATATTTATTAATAAACGAAAGGGAGAATCTATTATGATTTTAAAAGAAGAGTACTTGCTCAGTAATGGAGTAGCTATTCCAAAACTGGGATTAGGGACATGGTTTATTGCAGACGAAAATGCTGCGCAGGCTGTCTGTGATGCGGTAGAGGTCGGCTATCGCCACATTGATACTGCGCAGGCATACGGCAATGAAAAGGGAATTGGAGATGGTATCCGTAAATGTGGGATTAGGCGTAGAGAACTTTTTATAACGACTAAACTTGCAGCGGAAGTAAAAGATTACCAGGGAGTCACCACTGCTATTGAAAGCTCTCTTCAGGCACTTGGTCTAGATTACATTGACATGATGCTGATCCATAGTCCTCAGCCATGGATGGAGTTTAGAGAAGCGGATCGTTTCTATGAGGGAAATAAGGAAGCATGGCATGCACTTGAAGATGCATACAAGGCAGGAAAGCTTCGTGCCATTGGTGTTTCCAATTTCGAAAAAGAAGATTTAGAAAACATTTTTTCTTCCTGTACGATTGCCCCGATGGTAAATCAGTTGCTTGTACATGTAAGTAACACGCCGTTTGAACTCATAGAATATTCGCAGAGTAAAGGAATACTTGTAGAAGCATATTCACCAATTGCTCATGGAGAAGTGTTGAAAAACCAGAAAATAGCAGCGATTGCAGAAAAATATGGTGTAACAGTACCACAGCTTTGCATTCGTTATGATTTACAGTTAGGAACTTTGCCTTTACCAAAGACAGCGAATCCAGAACATATGCGTAGCAATGCACAGGTTGATTTTGTGATTGCTGATGAGGATATGGAACGAATGAAACAATTAGAACGTATAAAAGATTATGGCGATGCTAGTTTCTTCCCCGTATTTGGCGGAAAACTGAAATGAAGAATTAACGAGCACCCCGCAACGTAAATCGTTGTACTTAGCCAGAGCGGCAAGGAGAGTATTTTGAGCTAAACAATGGAAAAAAGGCTATCTCAAAACAGGTTTTAAAACCTATTGAGATAGCCTCTTGTTCTTATCTGCTGTTTTATTAAATCCCTTTGCTTGTTACTACCTCTGATACCGGTCTTCTGGCGCTTTTGAACTTGTTGATTGGATGCTTGTCATCCTCATAACCAATTGCGATTCCAAAAACGATTGAAAGGTTGTCTGGGATGTCAAGTTTGTTACGCAAAACCTCCGGATAATGAACTAGTGTCACCGCAGGCATTGTTGCAAGGCCATGTTCGGCAGCGGCCAGCATGATACTTTGGGAAAGTGCTCCAAGATCGAATACTGACCAGGTGGTTAGACTTTTGTCCATGCAAAGGTAAATAACCGCCGGTGCGTTAAAAAACTTTTGATTGAGTTCACCGAACTGCTTAACTGCCGCTTCCCCAGCAGCCAGGGAAACTCCAGAAATAAGCTCCTTCAGGCGGATGTTGGCGATTTCTGGCCAGCTCTTCGGGTGGGGAATATCGGGGTTTGGAGAGACATTATTCCGGGAGTTCTCCAAATAGGTCTGATTGATCACCCTGAGCACCTCGCCACCCGCAACAAATATCTCCCATGGCTGTGAATTTGCCCAGGACGGGGTGCGCACCGCCTCGTTCAGTACTGCAAGAAGAATACTTTTGTCTACCGAGTCCGGCTTGAACGCTCTACATGAACGGCGTACTTGCAAAGCTTCACTAATATTCATCATAATACCTCCAATTAAAGTTTTTTCATGAGACGTCCTTTTAGAGGGATGTCTCATAAAATTAAGATAACGAACCTGTTAAAGTCCTATTTTATCTTACAGCCTTGAGTTAACTCAAAGTCAATAGATTTACAAATATTTTTCTAAATATTTTTCCAATTTAATTTTACATAATCCCGGTTTGGACTTAACTGAAGGCCAATAAATATAAATAGCACTTGACTTAGAGTTAGCTTTAAATGCTAAAATCAGTCCAGGAGGTGAAATGGTATGACAATTTCAGAAGTAAGTGAAAAATTTGATATTCCCCAGGATACACTTCGCTATTATGAACGCATTGGATTAATTCCTCGTGTAAACCGCAATAAAAGTGGAATTAGGGATTATACCGAGGAAGACTGTAATTGGGTTGAATTTATAAAATGTATGCGAGGCGCAGGTATTCCAATTGAGGTGCTCATTGAGTATGTTGCGTTATTTCAGCAGGGTGATGCAACCATCGAGGCAAGAAAACAACTCTTTATCGAACAGCGTAGGCAGCTTATAGAAAAAATGAAGGATATGCAGAAAACACTGGAACGCTTGGACTATAAGATTGCAAAGTATGAAAATGAAGTGATTCCAGCGGAAAAAGCACTCGGTAAAAAGGAGAATTAACATTATCGTTGGTAACGTACCTATAGTGGTGTGTGCCAGGCGTGAAAGGTATATAGTGCCTGCGGTTTAAAAACAACACACTAAGCTCAATGAGAATCTGAGCCTGGTGTGTTGTTTGATTATGTATTTAAGTAGTCGGGCTAGTATTTCTGAGACTGACATTCACCCAAAACTAGAAAAAATAGTTATAAGTTTAACTTGACATGGACTTAACTCCAAGTGATAGAGTGAATAGTGAAGTTCAAGACAAGAAAAAATGAAAAGGATGGTAGAAAGGTGAGTAAAAAAATCATTGTACTTCTGATAGGGGTTATTTTCTCACTCGTTGCCTTTACGAGTATTGCGGGGGCGGAAGGAATGCAAAAGGAAAACCAAGCTTTAAATGCTCGGCAAGAACAAATGGTTGCCATTGCAGCATTTACAGCCAAAGGAGATTTGCCTAAATTAAAAGCTGCTTTAAACGACGGCCTGGATGCCGGTTTGACAGTTAATGAAATCAAAGAAGTGCTCGTACAGATGTATGCCTATACAGGATTTCCGCGCAGCCTGAACGGTATTAATACCTTTATGGGTGTCGTGGAAGAGAGGGAAGCAAAAGGCATTCATGATGAAATTGGTAGAGAGGCAAGCCCTATGCCTGCTGATAAAAGCAGTGTTGAACTCGGAACGGAAAACCAAACTAAATTGGCAGGAGTCCCTGTCCGTGGGCCGATTTATACATTTGCTCCGGCTATAGACCAATTTTTGAAAGCGCATCTATTTGGTGACATTTTCGGACGTGATGTCTTGGATTTCAAGAGCAGAGAGATTGCAACAATATCGGCCTTGGCAAGTATGGAGGGCGTCAATTCACAACTTCAGGCTCATTTTAATCTCGGGTTCAACACCGGATTGACCGAAAGTCAAATGAAGGGCATTATTAGTGTCCTTAACGACCAGGTTGGCAAGAAGGAATCAGAGAATGCCGCTGAAGTATTAGGTAAAGTTTTGAGTACTAGGCTGAAATAAAGCGTAAATTGCGCTTTTAAAGTCATAGGAGGCAAAGGATGAAAAAAGTATTGACAGTGGCCATTGCATTGGTGATGGCCTTCATCCTCACTGCTTGCAACGGTAAAAGCAATGATGGATATAATGCGAGTGGCAATACTGGACAAACCATTAGTGGAGGCGAGACTGTGAGTAGTCAGTCAAATGTTAGAGTAAAGCTGACTTTCAACGATGCGGAAATCATCGTGAAACTATACGACAATCCGACAAGTAGAGACTTTTTAACCTTACTCCCTTTAACAATAAAAGTTGAAGATTATGCTGGAACAGAAAAAATCAGCTATTTGCCGAAAAAACTAACTACCCAAGAAGCACCGGCAGGTAGTGACCCGGCAGTAGGTGATTTCACGTATTATTCACCCTGGGGGAATTTGGCTATATTTTATAAAGATTTTGGCTATGCCAATGGGCTTATTATATTAGGTAAGATTGAATCGGGTATAGAAAAGCTTGCAAATATCAAGGGTAATACTACTGTAAAAATGGAAAAAATTGATTGAAATTGCTCTTTGGTCTAACCAGGCTATAGGAACACTAAGGATGATATAAATGAATAAGCCACCATTATGGACTAAGAATTTTTTGCTGAATTCAATCGCCAATTTTTTGATTTACTTGGTCTATTACCTACTCATGGTCATTATCGCAACTTATGCAATGGATGATTTACAAGCCACGCCAAGTGAAGCCGGACTTGCATCCGGCATTTTTATTGTGGCTGGACTTGTTTCACGCATTTTTTCCGGGCGCTTAATAGACAAGGTTGGGCGGAAAAAGATGATTTATGTGGGATTAGCCGTTTACTCGCTGGCTACGTTGCTCTATTTTAGTGCAAATAATCTATCGGTCCTTCTAATTACACGGGTTTTGCATGGTATAGGCTGGGGTATTGCTACGACAACAACGGCTACGATTGTCGTCAATATAATTCCAACCGAAAGACGCGGCGAAGGCATAAGTTATTTTGCGATGAGTGTTACGATGGCCTCTGCTATTGGGCCGTTTTTAGGGATATACCTTTATGATCATGCAAGTTTTGATGCGATTTTGGTTGTTTCCGTTGTTTTATTGGTAATTGTTTGTCTTGCAGTCTATTTTTTAAACGTATTAGAAGTAACGTTAACAGAAGAACAGTTAAAAAACATGCAAGGTCTTATGCTAGACAATTTCATTGAAGTAAAAGCGCTTCCGATTTCAATTATTGGTGCCATGGTATTCTTTTGCTATTCGAGTATTATTAGTTTTCTGTCCGCGTATACCAAAGAAATCAATCAAATGGATGCTGGGAGCCTTTTTTTCATTGTCTACTCTACAGCGATTCTGATTTCCAGGCCGTTAACCGGTCGCTGGTTTGATGAAAAAGGCGAGAATTTTGTGATGTATCCCTCATTTTTACTATTTGCTATTGGCCTAGTCATCCTTAGCCAGACTAATCAAGGAGTTATCCTTTTATCAGCAGCGATCTTTCTTGGCTTTGGTTTTGGAACTTTTTCGTCTTGCGGACAGGCAATAGCGATTAAGAAATCACCGGCTCATCGAATGGGATTAGCCACATCTACGTTTTTGGCCATTGCAGAATTAGGTATTGGAATTGGACCATTCTTTTTGGGTTTATTGATTCCTATAGTTGGCTTCCGTGGGTTGTATATAAATATGGCTGTTGTAGTGATACTATCAATGTGCTTATATCACTACTTGCACGGAAGAAAAAGTATGAGGGGAATTTAATGAATATATGGTTAAGAAGATGGTGTTAGCATTATTAATTACCCTTGCCATAATAGCTCTGGGAGTTGGTCTTTATCTACAGCATCCTAAGTTTGGAAGGGCACCTGAAGGTTCGCGCCTGGAAAGAATGAATAATTCACCTAACTACGTAGATGGGAAATTTCAAAATTTAGTTCCCACTCCAGTTGTCATCCAAGAACGTAGTTCGAGGCCACTATCTTTTTTTGCTGAGAGAGAGCGCCTAAGGCCACCAGCTCCCATACCTACAGTAAAAACAGACTTGAAAACCTTAGATAAAGGTAAGGATGTTTTCGTTTGGTTTGGTCATGCATCATACTTTATGCAGCTTGGTGGTAAGCAGATTTTGGTTGATCCGGTGTTTAGTCCCTATGCATCGCCTGTCCCCTTCATCAATAAAGCATTTGAGGGAACCAATCTATATACCGCAGAGGACATGCCGGAAATCGATTATTTGCTAATTTCGCATGACCATTGGGATCACTTGGATTATCCAACCATTATGGCTCTAAAGCCAAAAATCAAAAATGTGGTATGCGGTTTAGGTGTAGGCTCGTACTTTGAACAGTGGGGATTTGAAGAAAAGCTCATACATGAGGCGGTTTGGAATACAAAATTGCAATTGGAAAATGACTTAATTATTCATGTATTGTCAGCCCGCCATTATTCTGGCCGCTTATTAAGCAAGGATAAGACACTTTGGGTTGGGTATGCTCTTATAACCCCGGAACGCCGTGTATTCTTAAGTGGTGATAGTGGATATGGGCCGCACTTTAAGGAGATAGGAGCATTGTTCAACGGCTTCGACCTTGCAATTTTAGATAATGGCCAATATGACAAAAATTGGCCCTATATCCACATGATGCCGGAAGAAGTGGTTCAGGCTACCGAAGATTTAAAGGCAAAGTCTTTAGTCCCAGGGCATTCAGGCAAGTTTGCAATCGCCAATCATCCGTGGGATGAGCCAGTAAAACGTATCACGGATGCTAGCCGAAATAAGAATTTCAGGCTTCTTACGCCAATGATCGGTGAGTCAGTAGATATTGAGAATCAGAAACAAGTCTTTTCCCGTTGGTGGGAGAGGGTTGAATAACTATTGTATGAAAAAATCGAAATAGGGACAACAAATAAAAGATATTTGGCAATTAGTCCATAGAAGTAGAGCTAAGGCTTGCCGGAGGAGAAACTGCTGTGTTTGATAAAGTACAAGCCAAGCCGCTGAAGTGGATGGTTTTGGCAGGTGTTGCTTTCGTCAAGGAAAAATCCAGTGTGATTTTATTGTTGTCCTAGGTGACCTATATGCTTGAGATGAATAAAAAACGCGAAATTAGAGACAATGAAAAATTGTGGAATAGAGATTATATTAATCTCCTCATAATTAATATATTTAATGCTTTGGGATTTTTTCTTGTAAGTCCTATTCTGGCAAATTATGCCCTAAGTTTAGGCGCATCTCTATCGGTTGCGGGAATTATTATGGGACTGTTTGCGATTACGGCATTGTTTATTGGGCCTTTAATTTATACACGAAAAGTGCTTTAAAAATAGAAAAAAATTTGTCTTAACTTCTCGAACATGTTTTGGTTGCAGGATAAAGTCAAAAGGAAAAATGGCACACTTACTATAATCATTAGGCTTATTTTTTTAGCCTTTGTGACGCCGATTTAATAGACAAGGATGATTAATTTGTGAAATATGCTCGCACCATAAAAATTTTGCTGAATCGAATAAAGATGAATTTTAAAAAATTTCCTAACAGACGTCCACCGAGACCTATACCGGTGGTAAAGCCAGAGTTAGATAGGTTTTTAAGATGTGATCAGTCTCAGGCAATGTGGTTTGGTCATTCTACAGTTTTAATCCAAATCGAAGGAAAGACGATTCTGTGCGATCCGGTGTTAACAGAGCTGTTCTTTTTGTTCACCATATTCACTGGAAAAAAGTTCACTGCTGAATTGCCACTAACAATTGAAGAAGTTCCCTCAATTGACATCCTTCTTTTATCTCATAATCATTACGACCATATGGATCGCAGAACGATTATGGCACTAAAGAATAAAGTAAAACATTATTGCGTGCCGCAGGGCGTGGGAGCATGTCTTGAAAAATGGGGAATTAGAAAAGCGGATATAACCGAACTTTCATATGGGCAAACCTTGTATACCTCAGACCTTATTTTAACGTGTACCCCGAGTAGTCATTTCTCCGGTAGGGCGCTAAATGACCGTAACAAAACACTCTGGTGTTCTTGGGTGATTGCTGGTAAGGAAACAAACATATTCTTCAGCGGCGATGGCGGCTACGGTCCTCATCTTAAGGAAATTGGTGATAAACATGGTCCTTTTGACATTACGTTTATGGAATGTGGACAGGCTAACACTTTTTTTGGTCAAATTCATATGATCCCGGAAAAAGCTATACAGGCTCAGCTTGACTTAAAAGGAAAACTGATGGTGCCGATTCACTGGGGAATGTTCAGCCAGTCAAATACCGACTGGACTGCTCAGGTAGAACGTTTACTTAGTGAAGCGCAGCAAAAAGGGGTACAGGTGGCCACGCCTATGATTGGTGAAGTAATCACTATCGGAGCTGATAAATATCCGAACTTGTCATGGTGGAGGAACTATAGGTAGAGTAACAGTGCAAGGAGTTTATAAGTCACAGTCAAGTGAAACGATATTTTGTTTGCAAATACGTCGCTAATCTTAATTTGGATCAGCGGCTTTAGTTATCTACTCGAGATTAAAAATCACGTCTTTCGAGGTATATATGATTTGAGGTTCAATGTAAATATTGCAATGTCATCAGAGAACAATAGGGTCAAGGTCGATCAATTTTTATGCGTAATGATAAAAAGAAGGCATTCCGAATATATACGCATATTTTATGGGGTGGTTAAAGTAGTAGTGATGTTTCCACCCTCTCAGGAAAAATTAAAAAAAATCATCTCCGCTCCTCTATGTGAAATGTTTTACCGAAGGGCGGACTTGTCTCTTCTGCTAAAAATAAATGGTTTATTAAGTGAATTTCAGTGATTTAATCGTTTGACTCAATATGGTCTATCGAATGAGCTGTATCTGAAACGATATATTATTTACCTGACACCATAAGAATCCTCATGCCTCAACTGGCATGGGGATTCTTATTATATTGAGGGAGGGGAGAAAATGGCATTGTAGGACGGCATGAAACGATGGGTAAGCACTATCTGAAAGTCGGCCAGTATACACCAGCCACAGACGAATCCGAAGTAGTCATAGACCGGGAGTTTTACAGACAAGGCTATATTTTCAAGGACGAGGAAGCTTACGAAACCAGCTTTGATAAAATCTGTTACATCCCCGAACTCAGCGATACTGCTTATACACATCAAATTTTTCTGGATATGATGGACGGACAGGAGGCATTGGCACGAGATTTATTTGACCATGTAGACTGGCAGCACCCGGAGACGCTGCTGGCAGAAGATTATGCCGACGGCGAGTATGACGATTGCCCGGTGTGCGGCAGGATGTTCGCCTGTTATGCTAAAGCAGAGTGCCCAAATTGTCATGCCGTATAGCAGGGAACTCATAAACACAAACAAAGACACCAACCCAAAGCCCTTTCCCGGTTAAATGGGAGAGGGTTTTTCAGCATTGACAGTAATAAAGGTTCCTTTTTCAGGGGAATAAATAGCTCCTTATTC
This sequence comes from Sporomusa ovata DSM 2662, assembly GCF_000445445.1. Classification (GTDB taxonomy): domain Bacteria; phylum Bacillota; class Negativicutes; order Sporomusales; family Sporomusaceae; genus Sporomusa; species Sporomusa ovata. The sequence continues at coordinate 396,625 of NZ_ASXP01000001.1, forward strand.
CGGTTCTAAAAAGGGAACGTTTTATGGAGCTTAAAAAATGCTATTCGGGATTGGACTTAAGGGACTTCTAATTGTTTCAAAAAAGCAAATATCCGCTTTTGAAAAATTAAAAAGTTCCTTTATACGGAAAAAAAAAAGAAACTTCGAGCGGAGAATGTAGCGGTTCCTAAAAAGTACCTTCATGCGAATGGATTTAAGGAAAAAAGCACTGCTATAATTTTAATGCATAGGGAGGCGATATTATGATTAGCATTGATTTAGATAACAAAAATGAAGAAGTTGTCTATAAGGCATTCAGTGTTGATGGCAATGAATCCGAAGCTTTAAATGACATCTACTTAGAACTCTATGAGCTTATCGGTCGTGATGCTATGCTTAAATTGTTCAAATATTTCCGTGGTGATAAAATTGACTGCCCTATGAGGTTATATCGCCCTGATTTTATAGCAGATTTAGTAAAACAAACAACAGATAGACGTGAACGCGCCAAGATAGCCAGAGCCGGCGGATATACCATAAAATTTATAGAAGGCGTACTGGGCAAACGCAGAAAAGAAAACGAGTCTGAGGAATAAAATCTACTTTTCTACCCATACCCGAATCGTAACGCTACAACGCAGCTTTGGTAAGATTGAAATGGAGAGGAGGTTTGATCTAGTGGCTACGATATTATTCTTAATCTATCTCGTACTAGCCTGGAATTCAGTAAACTATTTACAAAACCGAATGGGTTTAGCGTTCTTTATGAACTTACGAGGCTTTGCATACCTTTTGCTGTACAAGCTGTTTGCATCTGTTCTGCTGGGGTGGCTGATTATTCCTATTGCATTGATCCATAAAGCAATGAAAAGATAGTACATGAAATTTATAAAGCTACAAGGAGGACGGCGAATTTTGGAAGGCAGGCTTCTATTATTTAATATCATCAAAATAAATATAATTTAATGTGGAGGCGTACATATGTTTTGGTCAAAAAAAGTTGAAGACTCACAAAAAGGCAATACAGCATTTCCTGATCATAAGCAAATAAAGAAAAAAAATTTAATAAGTTAAAATTTACATTATATAGCATAATTGCAATCGTAGTTATGCTTACGATTGCGGCAAATTGGGAAGGAAGTACAAATTATGTAGCGACGGTAGAAAACCATAAACCTCTGGAAAAGAGTCAGGGAATAACGCTTACTTATGCTACTGTGCTAAACAAATATATTGACTCCCCAAAATGGGAATCACGCGAATCAGGGAATATTGGGTACGTTGACATAAGCGGAAAAATAAAGGGATCAAATAAAAAAATAGCTGTAAAAATTAAAGTTTCACCTATGCCCAACGATGCAAAACGCGTTTCGATAAAACCGGAATCTATATCACTTAATGGCAATTCACCTTCTACGCAGGCCGCAGCTGAACAAATTTTATCCTATATGTTTTCAGCGTATGAACGGGGAGAAGCTGATGTTGCTTACTATTTCGATTAAATCCTTAGCTTTTAAAAAAATAGATTAAAAAGAATGAGAATCATGCGTATGGGGTTATGAGATAAATTCCATACGCATATTGCTATATTCTTGCTTTGTTAAGTAAATAGTTTCATTTAGGTTGTGATAGCTGGAATTAGATTATGAATGATATGGTAGAAATACAAGAATCAAAAAGCAATCTATGTGAAGGGGTCGGTGACTAAAATTGAAACAGTTATACCTGGTCTTGTTGACAGTTATTTTAATTTTAGGATCAGCATGTTCAAGCGATAAAGTTAATCGTAATGCCAGCAATTCAATTCAGCTTTCTCAGACCTATAAAAACGAGGCGGAAGGATTCGTTTTCAAATATCCACAGGAATGGCAGACGAAGGAATCTGCTACTATGACTGAAATTATCAAGATTCAATCTCCCGATGGAAATGCAAAGCTTTCGGTTATGAAGATAGTAACAAATCCATTTGGAATCCTAACCGAGGATCAGGCAGCAGTAGAAAACACTGTTAATCAAATGCATAAGTTTATTGCTCTCAGGGATACAAAATTAGGTGAAATACCTGTGCGAGAATTAGTTTATCAAACAAGTGGACTAAAAGGGGATGATATATCAAAAAACTACTGGTATGTTCTGGAGAGAGATGTCTATCAAATCATTTGTTCATTTAAGATGAGCGAACGAGAAAGATATGAACCCATGATGAACGCAATTATGGAAAGCTACACAATTACTCGTTCAGCTAATGACCTAAATAAAACTTCGAGTATAAATTCAGCTTTGACAGCGCGTGAAGCAAAGGAACTTCTTCAAAACTGGGTAGATACGCATCAATTCCCCGCCTCCGTTTCCATCACGGATGGGGATGGAAATACGCATAAGCGGTCTGGCTCAGATGCAGAATACTATGTGTTCCAATTACAAGGCTTGCACCGAATTTATGATATTCTTGTAGATACGAAAACCAGAGAATTATTTGTACACGATACCGGCAAGCCTGAAGCATTAGAGCCATGGTATCAGAAATATATTGCCCCCTATGCTAATACCAATGATAATAATAACAAAGGTACCGGCAATTTCATTGATAAAAATTTTGAATGGGTTGAAAAACCCAGGGCCAACAATGGGAATATCATTGGCAAAATAAAAAATATATCAAGTGGAGATCGTCGCAAAATTTCTGTTACATTTCTCTTATATGATTATCAAGGGAATCAAATCGGCACTGCTATTGATATAAATCCAATGTTAAAATCCGGGACTGTTTGGAGTTTTACGGCTCAAGTTCAAAATGCCAAAGTAACCAATTTTGAGTTGGCAGAGATAAATTCTCAGTAAAAATGTATAGTTAACAAGAGCGTATGTATTGAAACCATGAGCAAACGGTTAATTATTACGATTTATTCACCTGAAACGTCGTCCATAACTGGGCGGCGTTATTTTACGTCGTTTAACAGGAGGTAAAAGTGAAATTGATTGAATCATTTAAACTACCTTGTTCCCGATGTCCATATACTCTTGGGCAGGTGCAATTTGCTGACAACCCTTGCCCAAATTGCAAATTAAATAATTATCAGATGTATCGTATGCTTATAAAAGACCAGCATACGCACCGAGGTTCTATGAAATAAGTGGCACGAAGGGGCTCGCGTATATGAAAGGGGGAGTTTTATTGTCGAAGAAAAAAATAATGGATATAGTCTTGTTAGTAGGTTCCGTGCTACTTACTGTAGCAAAGGCTATTGTAGAGCAAGAAAAAACACAAGAGGATACTGATAAAACTTCATAATCACCTAAATATAGGGCTTCCTGCGTGGAAGCCCTATGTCTATCTTCTGGTTGTATGCAAATATCAAATGAAAGGAAAGATTTATTATGGAATTTAAACCAGCCCAAAGAAAAAGAGCCAAGTTACGTTTAGCTATTGCCGGGGCAAGTGGTGCTGGCAAAAGTTATTCTGCGTTGGTTATTGCCAGTGGCATGACAACGTGGAATAAAATTGCTGTCATTGATAGTGAAAATGGCAGTGCAGAATTATATGCTCATTTAGGAACCTATTCCGTACTTACAATTGGTGCCCCATATACCCCAGAGAAATATATCGAAGCTATAAAAATTGCTGAACAACAAGGTTTTGAAGTCATTATCATTGATAGCCTAAGCCATGCTTGGACAGGAGAAGGTGGTATACTTGACCAACAAGGAAAAGCTGCCGATTCTAAATATAAGGGAAACAGTTGGGCTGCCTGGCGAGAGTGTACGCCAAAACATAATGCGCTAGTGGATGCCATCTTAAAATCATCCTGCCATGTTATTGCAACGATGCGCTCTAAAACCGAATATACACAGGTTACGGAAAATGGTAAATCTGTTGTCAAGAAATTAGGAATGGCGCCGATACAACGTGATGGGATGGAGTATGAATTTACGGTATTTCTCGATATATCCGCAGAACACATTGCCATTGCCAGTAAAGACCGTACGGGGTTATTTGATGGGCAATATTTTAAACCTCGTGCCGAAATAGGAGAAAAATTGCTTGCGTGGCTAAATTGTAGTACGAGTCAGAGTATACAACTGGTAATACCGGTTATACCGCAAGTAGCACCAGAAGTCATTCCTGATGTATTTACTGAGGATACCCCAGAGCTTGCCAATGTGTATCGCATTATTAGTGCTGAAGCAAAAACTAAAGGAAATGGACAGGTATTTGCTAAAATCGTATTACAGCAAGGTGATACGCATATATTGGCATGGTCGGCGCAAGCGGAAATACTAGATATTCCAGCGGGTTCACTCATCACAGCAAAAATGACAGCAAAACAAGGGACAAATGTGATTGAAGAATATGCTCTGGTTAAGGCAGGTGAAGCGGCATGATCTATAGCTATTCGCGGTTAAAGCGATATGCTGATTGTCCCGCTTCTTTTCAATATAAATATCTGTATGAAATGTCTGAACTACCAACGGAACCGCTGGTACTGGGGAAGACTGTTCATACTGCCATTCAGCTATATCTAACGGGTACGAAGCTGCAAAAGGCAGTAGATCAAGCTATTTTACAAGAAGCCGAGCTACCTGTTGATCGTGATGAAGTACTGCGTTTGGTCGAGCATCCGATGGTAAGGGGTATTCAAGGTGGACAGATTGAGCAGCGTTTTCTAATTCCACTAGACCCGGAGGGTGTGATTCAGCTTCAGGGGTATATTGACTGGTATGAGCAACTACCCAGTGGTGCTGTAAAACTAATTGACTGGAAAAGTAATCGGCAAAAATATGCGCCTACCGAAAATCATCAGTTAGGCTTATATAGCTGGTATTTATCCCAAGTGACAGGTTCTACTGAAATTGATGCTGAGTTGGTATTTCTGCGGTATCCATATGCGGATAGTCGGCAAGCTTATACCTATACAAGCGTTAAAATGGAAGAAGCCCGAAGGTGGGCACTGGCGCTCGCAACAGAAATTGAGGATAAGGTTGCAGAGCTGAATTTGCTGGGTGGAGGAGAGGATGGACATTTATTTCCTGCTACTCCGGGGAAACACTGTCAAACTTGTAGTCATGCCGGCCTTTGCATTAAAAGTGTTCAGATTAAACCTGTAAAAATTGATGACGAAGTCGATGCACAGCGTGTAGCGGCAGAGGTAATTCGCCTAGAAAGTGCTGCATCAGAAATGAAAGAGCATTTGAAAGCTTGGGCAAAAGAGCATGGGGCGATTGCAGTAGGAGATAGTAGTTTTGATTTTGTACCGAGCGTAAGCTGGAATATTGATGCGGAAAAACTGTATGAATTATGTAGCGAACTGCATGATCGCGGGTTGGATGTATTTCAATATCTGACACTAACTGCTGCAAACCTAAAGAAAATGGGGGTTACGGATGCGCAGTTACAGTTATATGGTAAGCCGAAGACAACAAAGACCTTTCGGCTAGTAAAAGCCAAAGAAGCTTGTTAGAAAATAGCCAATAAAATAAGATGGGAGAATTTTAAATGATACATAAAAAATTATTAAAATTAGAAACAGAACTCAATGGGTGCTTCCTAGAACGTGAAGAAATTGTACGTGGACTACTCGTAACCGCAGTTGCTAAGGGGAATCTCCTGATTCTAGGTGCGCCTGGTGCGGCGAAAACGGCGATAGCCGAAGCGTTATCAAAACAACTGGGCGGTAATTTCTTTAGCCGATTACTAACGAAAGTATCTGCTCCCGAAGAACTATTCGGTCCGCTGTCGCTAAAAGCATTGGAAAATGACCAATATAAAAGAGTGACGGCAGGAAAATTACCGAAGGCCGATGTTGCGGTGATTGATGAAGTCTTTAAATGTAACAGCGCAGTGCTGAATACGCTACTCCCGATTATGAACGAACGGGTATATTTTGATGACAGCAGTACTCCTAAGCCAATTCCGCTACAGGTATTGGTTGGACTTTCCAATGAACTTCCTGATGGCGGGGTAAATGGAGAACTGGCAGCACTATGGGATCGCTTTGATTTGAAATATACCGTCGATTATGTAAAAGATGAACGAAATTTTGCGGCAATGTTAAAACTCAGTACTAATAAGCCCTCTACCACAATTACTCTGCAAGAGTTACAGAGCGCACAGCAACAAGCAGCACAAGTCAATATATCCGATGATACAATCAATGCCTTGGCACGCCTCTGGAAAGAGTTGAAAAGCCAAGGCTTTATGATTTCAGATCGTCGTTTTAGGAATAGCTTACGCTTCCTAAAGGCTCATGCATGGATGGAAGGTCGCGTACAAGTAGCGGAGGATGATATTATCATTTTATCTAACATGCTTTGGACAGAGCCAGAGCTGATCAAGCAGACGAAGAAAATTGTAATGGGTTTTGCCAATCCGTTGACGGTGAAAGCCAATGAAATATTTGACGGAGCATTTGAATTATCAGCAAAGTTAAAAGAAACGCCTGATGGCACCGAGCGGACTGCGCTGGCTGCCGAAGCCAATCATAAATTCAAAGTCGCGCAAAAGATGCTAGATGGTCTTCTGAAACAGGCGAAAAGTGAGGGGAAAGCAACAGCTAAAATTGTCGAGCGTTTAGCACAGATTAAAGAAATGAATGAAAACGTAGTGAATACCTATCTCCTAGGTATATAGTGGTGGCTATTATGGGAAAAAACAACAGTACATTATCTCGAAATAGTGTTCAGTATGATTCTTTCGATAAGGCAGCATATGAAGAAATACTGCGTCAATCCAAAGAACTGCAAAGCCTAAGTGCGCAGGGAACACAAACCTTGAATACGTTCGCAGAAATTGCTGAGGATGTATTCTTTGCTCTTTATAAAGTAAAACCAGAGCTAACGCCACCAAATGAGCTGTCAACGGAATATCTGCTAAATTATGAGCTGATATCAAAGCTAATGGAGTCACAGTCCTATCAAGAACTACGTGAATATACCCAACTAGACGAACTTGGAGCAGGGCTTGGTAGTAAAGCTTTGCTTGAAAATTTGCTGAAACAAATGGAACAGGATGGAGATTTAAAAGAGGTTTCAAATAAAATTAATGATACATTGAAAAATAAGGCAGGCATACCCTCTGATGAAGTGCATCATAGGGTATCTAGTCTGCAAAGTAAATTACGGCAGGTAGTCGAACTTGCCACTGACAAAGCGGTCACTGAGGTAGAAGAAGTCGAACAGGTCATTACTTCATGGGGATTGAATCAAGGCGAATTTACAAGATTACCTTATGAGAAAAAGCTAGAATTACTACACGTATTACGAAGCCAACAGAAATTCAAAGACATGAGTAATTTAGTAGGTCGAATGCGAAAACTTGCCAGCGTTTCGCGCAAAGCTAAGCTGGAACACCGTGTGGAACTACACTCTATTACGCAGGGAACTGATATTAATCATGTATTACCACAGGAACTATTGGCACTGCGTAAACCGTTATTGAAACTGGACTTTTATCGACGAATGATGGAAAAACAGTTACTTCAGTATGATCTGAATCAGAAAGAGTATGTAGGACAAGGCCCGATTATTGCGCTCATTGATACATCTAGTTCTATGGTTGGCAATCGCGAACATTGGTCAAAAGCCGTTGCATTAGGGTTGGCTGAAATTGCGGAAAAAGAGCGGCGAGGTTTTAGTTATGCGCTTTTCGCCAGTAGGGCTGCATTAATTACTGATGATTTTCAGATCGGGCAACGTTCGCCGGATAAGGTAATCAAGCTTGCCAGTGAATTCATTGGCGGCGGAACAAATTTTGAACAACCTCTACAATGGGCACTGGATAAACTGCGAGAGAGCACCTTTAGCAAAGCTGATATTGTCATGATTACTGATGGTGAATGCGCTGTGAGTAATGAATTTTTAACAGAGCTACAGAAAGTAAAAGAGCAAAAAGAGTGTAGAATTTACAGCATTCTTATTGGTAGCAATCCGAAAGAACTGAGCCGCTGGTCAGATGCGGTATGGAGTATAACAGATTTATTAGATGAAACTACGGTACAAGAATTATTTCAAAAAATATAAAAGGGGCGATAATAATGGTTATGATGACGAAAGATACAACAGCTTTATATGCGGTCAGTGGCGGTACTGCTGATAATATACTTGGGAATTTGGTGTGGTTTAGTGTTTCAGATATGGAAATACTACGTGACGAGTTGGTTAAGCTGGCTGTCACGGTTGGACTTCCTGAAAAATATGTGCCTGCACCGATTCGACCTAGCGATGCTTTTCGTAGAGCGACTTCCGAGATTGGTGGCGTATTACGCTCGAATGAAGAAATGACAGAGGTATTGATGGTGCGCGAAGTATTATCTGCTGAAGAACGAGTGATACGTCATTTAATTAAAGAAGTCAGAGACAAAAAGAATGTCCAGCTTCATTATGAAAAGATTGGCGAAATTGAATTTGAACGGCAATGGGGGACTATAAGTACGGTAGCGCTTACCGATGAAGCTAAGCCTGCCTTGCATAAAGCGAAAGTGCTGTATAGCAAATATCGGGATTATTTTATCTCAGACCATATTCGGCGGCTGATTAAAGTTGCTCTGGGTGATTGCCAAGCTGTTGGCGTTCGCCCAGCGGGAGCAGTATATTTTACACCAGCCGCCTATGAGCCGACGATAAAAGCGCTTAACTCGCTAGTGAAAACACTGCCAGGAAATGCAGTGGAGATGCACTATTTACCTGTAGTGAATGCTACTGAACAAAAGCAGATGCTTGAAGAAAAACTTCGCGGTCATGTATTATCACAGGTTTCCCAGATTGGCAGTATGCTAGGAGGGAATGCACAAGTGCTGAACGTGAAAAAGACGCTCAAATCGTTAGCAGCGGAATTTGCAGTGACCTTACGAGCACAGAACGTAGTTTCAAAAACAACAGCCAATCACGCTATTTATCAGCTACAGGAGTTAAAAGAGCAAGTAGCGGAATATGAAAACCTGCTGGAAAGCAATCTCGGTGAAGTGCGAGCTACAATTGATATATTGCGTAAGCAGGTAAGGATTATGTTGGATCGGGTTAGTACCGAAAGTGGTGTAGCATAAATAACTTTGAAGTGATTAGAAGCCAGCCTTGTAATTCAGGGCTGGCAATTTATTTTGTGGGGTGTATGAATGTGGAAGAAATGAGAAGTTTGCTAGCTGGTTGTCTGCGAGAAAGTGTCAATGGGTATGTTGTAGATGCTCTGATTGAGAATTACCCCAATATTAGCGAATTAATGAACGCTAGTGAAAAGGAAATCACCTGTATTAAGGGGATTGGCGTAGTAAAGGCGAAGCAACTTAGTTCCATACTGGAATTTGCTCGTAAGGTACATGTACCAGATGCAAGTAAGCGCGTTATCGTTAGAAGCCCCCAAGACGTATTTGATTTAGTACGGGCCGATATGGAATTTTTGCAGGTTGAGCATTTTGATGTGATTGGTCTATCAACCAAGAATCACGTTATTTTCAGAGATAATATTTCTATTGGCTCATTAAATGCTAGCATTGTGCATCCGCGTGAAGCGTTTAAGAGATTAATTAAGTGCTCATGTGCTGCTTGTATTTTAGTCCACAACCATCCAAGCGGTGATACTACGCCGAGTGATGAAGATATTTTGCTTACAAAGCAATTAGTTAAATGCGGTAAGGTCATTGGAATTGAAGTGCTTGACCATATTATTCTGGGCGCTGATGGTGGTGGTTACGTTAGCCTTAAGGAGCAAGGTAGGATGTGACTTTTATTGGGAAAAATTATTTTCTAGGACGTTACTATGTTTATGATATTAATGGTTTGCGTGTGGATGGTGAATTCTGATGCGCAAACTAGTTGCCAATAGGGTTGTATTTAACAATGGCACATGCCAAAAAGCCAAAACCAACTCTATTGGGACACTTTTTCAATAAGCCATTAGGCTACAGTCTAATGGCTTATTTTAATGGAGGAATTTGTATGAAGATAGGATATATTCGCGTAAGCACAGCAGAACAAAATACGATTCGGCAAGAAATTCTATTAAAAGAGCTTAGCGTTGATGAAGTCTTCATCGATAAGGCTAGTGGTAAAAATACCGATAGACCGGAACTAAAACGGATGCTCACCTATGTTCGGCAGGGTGATACTGTTATTGTCGAATCTATCAGCCGCTTCGCTCGCAACACACGTGACTTGCTTGATCTCATTGCTCAGTTGACTGCCAAACATGTTGAATTTATTTCTAAGAAAGAAGCCATTGATACGACAACTCCTACTGGGAGGTTTATGTTGACGATATTCGGAGCCGTAGCAGAATTGGAACGAGAATACATCTTGCAACGCCAGAATGAAGGAATAGCTATTGCCAAAGAACTAGGGAAATACAAGGGGCGTAAGCCTATTTGTCACCCGGAATTTGATAAGGTCGTGACTATATGGAAATCTGGCAACATGACGGCGGTTGAGGCTATGCGGAGGCTAAACATGAAACCTTCTACATTTTATAGGAAGGTAAGGGAATCTAATAGGTAAGTTATCTGTATGGAATATTTATATTTTACAAATGGATATTACAGTCATCCCAGTGCTAACACAGCGGGAGAGTACATTGCTAAAATAAGCATAGAATCCCTCAGGAAACAGACGTGTAAAATGAAGGGCGACTCAAAGCCGTCCTTTATTTTTTACAATATTTTTTTGTAATTAGCTCCTACATTAAAATAAAAAAATGCAGGAGTTGAGATTATGAATGATATTAAAATCAGTTTGGATTCCATGCGGTATAGCTCAAAGCCCGATAAATGGGAAGCAAATGAGATACATATTAGAATTGGGAGAAAAGTTAAATATTTGAATCAAAAGCACATTAAAAGTTACATTGAAGGTATCGGGCAGAATGGACAAAGTTTTTGTCCAGCGACATTTAAGAGTGGTGAAAATAAAAGAGAAAATTTTGAACAAATGCAACTTCTGGTATTAGATTTTAACAATAATGACGCCAATAAAATCACCTCATGGAAACAAATTAAAGAGAAAGCTAGAGCCTACAATCTGCCGATCTTATTTGCTTACTGTACATTTTCTTCTACTAAAGACAATGAAAGATTCAGAATTGGTTTCTTGAACAATGCTGTTATTACTTATGCGAAAGTAGCAGAGATCATGTTAGAGGCACTATTGAGAATATTCCCTGAAGCAGATTTAAAAGCCAAGGATATTTCACAAATGTACTATGGAGGAAAAAAGTTGCTATACTTCGATGAGTCAATTCCAATGATCAATATTGACTCATTAATCAGTAATATGAGCTTATATTTGTATGATCGATATGGAAAGAAACATTACAAGGATAAAATCTATAATTTTTCTGATCGTACAGGACTTGCATTAACTGACCAGAAGATGCTTGATGTTTCTGTAATAGAAGAAATGGGAAATTTTGATCATGATAGAAATGGTACTTTATCACCAAATACTATATATATAATAGACTCTGGTGATAAATCCCCAGGAATTAAGTTATATTATAGGATTGCTGTTAATGATGGTATCAAGAGTATTAAGCTTAATAATGTCAATAATTCATCCTCATGTAAGAAAAAAACAAAGATACATTTACCATATAGATCATCTGATCTAAATAAGATTGGTTCAGTCTGTCAATTGTTCAAGGAATTTGAAGATGGTGATCGAAGACTGAATCAAGATGAATTGTTTGGATTAGCAACCAATTTGATTCAGATCGAATCAGGATCAACAAGATTCATGGATATTCTCAGGACACATTTTTATTTCGATGATAATGCTAAGAAATATTCTGATTGGAATTATTATTTGAACTATATTAAGAAAATGGAATGCAAATCTTCTTCATGTGATAACTACTGTCGTTATATAAACCAATGTAATCATGCACGAGATATTTTATCTACTACAAAACCGGAACGTCATACAATAATAAAATTAGCTAACTGTAAAGAACAATTACACGATAGAGATGAAGCAGCGGAAGATTTCGCTCAGAAGTTTAAGATAGCATTTGAAACGGATGATAATAAGATTCATGTTCTCAACGCTCCTACTGCACTAGGAAAGAGTACATTAATTTTAGATTATATGGACAATCCAAATCTGAAAATATTGGTTGCATTTCCGTCAAATGATTTGAAAAATGAATTATATGAGAAAGCGATAGGTAGAGGAATTAAAGCGGTCAAAACCCCTTCTCTACTTGAAGTAAAAGATAAATTACCCTCAAATATTTGGAATCATATTGAGAGTTTATATCAGATTGGAAAGCATCATGCAGTATTCATTTATATTAAAGAAGTATTAGCAAAAGGGAAAGTTAACAAACTCTGCTCAGATATATTAAAAGAGTATCTAAAAGACTTGACTAAATTTTACACCTCAGACTGTCATGTTTTTACTACCCATAGTCGGTTACTTACTCTTGATCATTGGGATTTAAAAAAATACGACGCTATAATAATTGACGAAGATATCATATTAAATTGTATGATGCGGAATCAAGTCGAAATACCAATTTCAAAATTAGAAAAGATATTGGATGAAATTGATGCTAATACCAAACTAGCGAAAAAAATATTAATGGCAGTCGAAGCTGCGAAAATAAAATCATGGTTCACTCTTTCAAATATAATGTATGATAGTGTTTACGACGGTATATCAACTCCTCTTGATATACCGTCATTTTGTCATGCTGAGAAATTTTACTTCAAGACAAAATTGGATGAAAATAATTTATTTGAGAGTAATCAGCATGAGGATAGTATTGTATTTTTCAAGCCATTGAAATTAAAACATAATGTAAAATACATCATGTTATCAGCAACTGTAAATCAAAAAATCTGCAATTATTACTTTGGAGCAAATAAAGTGACGTTCTATAACTGTAAAAAAGCGAAATACATAGGCACACTTAATCAATATGACAACAACACAATGAGCCAATCAGACATAGACAAGAATCACGGTATTATTGATAAGATAAAAAAATTCACTGGTTTTGTAGAAACTATTACTTTTAAAAAATATGGCAAGGGAAATTGCCATTATGGAAAAACAACTGGAATTGATACATTGAAAGGCAAAAATATAGATGTTATAGGCACGCCGCATCAGCCAATATGGATTTATAAGCTGTTTGCCTATACAATGGGGTTGAGATTTGATGAAAATGCCAAGTTGAAGTATCAGATAGTAAGGTATAATGAGTTCGGGTTTTGGTTTATGACATTTGATAATGATAATGAATTACTGCGAAATATACAATTTTGGATGATCGAATCCGAGTTAGAACAAGCTGTAGGTAGAGCAAGGCTATTGAGAGAGAATTGTACCGTTAATGTATTCTCAAATTTTCCGCTAAAGCAAGCTTACTCGAAGAAATTTGAATATGATGAAGAATTAAAGTGACATTGAGTATAGTCATATATATAGATTCATTAAGTGGCAATAGAGCTTTATGGCTATACTGGATATATTTAGATAATGAAGTACAATCCTTCCGTGTGATAAATGGAGTTGGTGGTGATGGTGGCGTTGAGGCTAAAGAAGTTGGGGTGAAATCATGGTTTTACTTTAACGCAACAAATAAATTGGCCATTTAAAAATCACTGGGAACGCCAGTCGATGTTTTATCGCAGATTGTCTCATTAAAAAACAAACCCTCCATAACAATAGTGTAAAAAATAATTACAATCGGAGGGAATAATATGTATCTAAATTGCGTTTTTGAGCTTTCTATGGTGTTAGAGAATGAAAAATTCCATAAATTATTAACCAGAGTCTGTAAACAAGCAGAATATTTGAATGACAATAAATATATTGATCAGACGTTGTCATCTAAGGGAATAGTTGTGACTTACCAAGATAAGCAATATAAAAAGAAAGTTCAACTTACTATAAACATAGGTGTTATGTTAGATGACGGAGAGCTTGATTCAGACAAGTTAATCCATAAGTTGGAGCGATGTGTTCATGATTATTTAGGTTTAAAGTACAATCTTAACAATTTTAACTTAAAAAGAATGATTCTTATGGTAGACATTGATGTTAACAGCCGAGAGAAAGTATCTGCATACGTAAAAGTTTTACAAAGAATCGGCAAGGTAAAAGGGTTCTCGCCATTAAGTTATGATTGTTTGGGTGATGACATTGGCTTTTGTTTGGATGGAAACAGTAATGGCATTCAGTTTTTAATTTATGATTTAGAAGGACTGCTCACAGGCCAATTTAGAAAAAACGAAACAAATCATACGAAACTGAAATCTATAATAGAAAATTCAGAAGGTGTTTTAAGGGCTGAAGTTCAGTTAACTCAGCCAAAGACAGTCCGAGCTTACACTGATGAAACTGATACTTCTAAGCAATTAGCGGTTTTATTGGAGAAAAAATGGGATATATTTTTAGATACGTTTGTGCGTGTAGTCCCTTTTGGTGCCTTTCATAAAAAAGATACGGCGATAGAGATTATTCAAAGGGAAGTAAAAAACATGACGCTTCGACGGCGAATGCTACGGCTGGTGGCACTGGTTCCTGAGAAAAAGTCTTTGTTGCTCGCGCAAAAAGCATTGAACTATAGACGAATTGATGATGTTATGGAAACCTTCGCGAAAATTAATATATCGCCTGTGACTATCAGTAAGCGGCACAATATTAGATTTCTTAAAAATTTATATTCCTATTTGCTTGCAGAATGAATGAAGTTGGCAGATATGGAGGTCCTCAGGAGTCTGCTGCCTATAGGATGGTGTGCCGTGGTACAAACCACTGGGTCAAAGCTGAAAGAAACAATTCAGACAGACGGAAAATAGAGGTATTTGGCGAGGGGCAGATTGGTTGTCGGGTTGCTTGGCGGTACAGAAGGCGAATGTCTAATTGAATAGAAGCAAAAAAGGCCGGTTGGGGTGAGATTTATCACCTTGACCGGCTTTTTGTCATATTTAAACAGATTTATGGAATATTTTGTAGATGATTACTTGAGTGAATTATATAATGAATTTAGTACTGGAAATTGGGAGGTGAAAAAGTGGGCAAGTACTCGGATGATGAAATAAGGAGTTGCAAGAAAATCACATTACAAATCGCGGCGAGCTATTTGGGAATTTCTCCTTTGGCTGTAGGCCTTGGCATGAGAAATAATTTGTTACCGATAGGTTTTGCGATTAAACATGAAGATCGGCATTCTGAAAGCTGGGGCTATCACATTATCGGCGAACGGCTGATAGCATATAAGCATGGGAAAATAACGAATGTTCAGGTGCAAAATATTGAGAAAAACCTGGAAACGATTATTTCTAAGTTTGAGGAGATGAAAAAAGACTACTTTTTATATTAAGCGAAAGCGCGGAGTAGGCGATATACGACTTTTTGAATACGCGTTTTCGCTTTCATGGGATAATGACTACGTTCATGGTGATTTGCAGCAGTACCTACACTCCATACTGGACAAAAGGGGGAAGGATATTGACTGAGGAACAAGCTTCTAAAATAACCAGGGAGCAGCTTTATAATGAGATTTGGGAAATATCTGTAGCTGGCGTCGCGAAAAAGTATAACGCTGACTATAATGATCTGTTGAAATTGTGCAAAGAAGCAGATATTCCGGTTCCTCCCTCGGGATACTGGGTAAAATTAAAGTTTGGCAAGCCAGTTGAGCAACTTTCGTTACCGGAGTCCTCTATCGTTGAAGTTGCGTTTCCTGCCAACGACAAGCCGAAACGCATACGCAAAGCCGTTGCAAAAAAAAGTGTTGAAAAAGATTTGGTTCACGAGGATGTGACGGAAAAAACGCCGGAAGATGAGAGTGACAACAACCCTGACGATGAAACTGGGGAGAATCTTGACGATGACGATGTTGAAGACGATTATGTTCCTTATTTGGGTGTAAGCGGCAAGCACAACACCTATAACCGAGAAAAACTGTACAAGGAGGTTTGGGCAAACCCGGTTGTTAAAGTCGCTGCGCAATATGGAGTATCAGACGTTGCGATTCATAAAATTTGCAAAAAGCTAAAGGTTCCTACCCCTCCGTTAGGGTATTGGGCAAAAGTTAGCGCCGGAGCGAAAGTGGCAAAAACTCCCCTGCCCAAAACTAATGGACCCACTCAGATTACTGGTGCAAAAACTTTTGAGGGAGTCAAGGAAAAGAGTAGTGATCCTGCAAAACAATCGCTCGAATTTCTATCAGATACCGAAAGGGAAAAGGTATTAAGCGCTGTCAAGGCAATCGAGATGCCTGCTGAAAATGCTCAGCTGCATAAGAAAATAGCTGCCTACAGAAGTGTCGTTAAAAGTTGGAATCAAAAGGACAGAAAAGAAGAAGGAGCACAAAGGAAAAAAGATTATTATTACAACCCGCCTTTTTTGGCCGGAGTGATTTCCAATGAGTCGCTTCCACGCGTGTACCGAATACTTGACGCTTTATTTCGCCGGGTTGAAGGGCTTGGTGGTTCGGTCAATGATGACCTTTCGCTTCTTGTTAGGAATGAACATGTTAGTATTGAAATAGCTGAGGGGCAGGATAAGGTCGAGCATGTGATCACAAAACAGGAAGCGCAGGCTCTTATTAAATATAGAGATGAGAAACGTCGTAGCTCATGGGCGTCAGAACCTCAGATTCGTAAGTATGACTATGTGTTCAACGGAAGGCTTAGAATAAACATTCGGCAGAGCCGATATTTCAGAGACACGGATAAAATTAATATTGAATCTCGGCTTGGCGAAATGTTGATAGAACTTTATGAGGAGTCTGAAGTGATTCGCCTTGACCGAGAAGCAAGAGAAGAGGAAGCTCGTAAAAAGGAAGAAGCTGAACGACGGAAGGAAGAACGGCGAAAAAGATATAATAGGGAAGTTGAGCGAACAATAGCACTGGAAAATGCTGCACTCGACTTTGAAACTGCGTGTAGAATTCGCGCATATGTCAAGGCTGTCACGGCTTCCTGTGAACACGATGGCTTGGATGAGGAAACGGCTGCATGGGTTGACTGGGCAACGAAAAAAGCTGATTGGTTTGATCCAACGGTGGCCAGAGATGACGAATTGTTCGGAGAGCGCGAACACGAAAAAAGTTCTAGTGAGAAGGCGCTTAAAGAAATTTGGCGTTGGTGATAAAGCTAGTGTTGCAGACATGGGATTATTTTGAAAGAAGTAAAACTAACAGCATGAGCTCTGGTAAGGGTTACTCGCTACCGAGGTTCACGATATCTTCATTATCAGAACAACATAAAATGCTTTTAGTCATTACCCAAGTAATGACCAAAGGCATTTTTTTATATCCCCCAAATTGGCGCAATTAAATTCCGGCTATCAACGCCGATAGTCTATCAGTCGTACAAAGCACTGCTCCTGTGCCACGCTCCAAAGTAGCCTTGTCGATCAAGCCAAACACACGAGTGAGTTGCTTTTGAGGCGTGCGGTTTTCTGCGATTTAAAATATACAAAATTTGCAGGAACATTCAAGTCCATGGGAGAAAATTGTATATATCTGAATATTCTTGCTAAAAAAGATAAGTACATTGATATATGGGAAAACACTAGGGGGGGCATAGATGAGAGAAGTAAAGATGACTGTCGGCAATAACCGTATTTTTCAGATACATGCTGAAGCCACTACAGAACTTCTTCCAGTGGAGAAAATAGTTGACTCTTGGCGAAATGTATTTTCATTTAATGCTCAAGGAGATAACTCTCCAGGTCTTCGCCCTGCACAGTTAGGGGCAATATTTTCGATAAAATCCCACTGGATTGTATCAAATGAGCCTGCCACTATTGTTATGCCTACAGGAACAGGTAAAACAGAGACAATGATTGCTGCGGTCGTATCGGAAATGATACACCGCACACTAATTATTGTGCCAAGCAATTTATTAAGGAAGCAAACAGCAGAAAAGTTTTTGACGTTTGGTATACTACAAGATATTGGTACAATTAGTCCTAGTGCGCTGAAGCCAACAGTAACCAGTCTACTCAAAACACCAAAGGAACTTTCTGATTTGGAAGCTATCCTTGTTAAATCTAATGTCATTGTAACAACCATGTCATTGTTGCAAAGGTTTTCTAACGATTACTTAGCAGTAATTAGCGAAAGTTGCGACACATTAATTGTGGATGAAGCTCATCATATCGCTGCTAACACATGGGCAACAGTGAAATACAAATTAAAAAAACTAAGATGTTTACAATTTACAGCAACGCCTTTTCGAAATGATGGAAAAAAAGTTGATGGAAAAATAATATATAATTTTCCTCTTTCTATGGCTCAAGAGCAAGGATATTTTCAACAAATTAATTTTCTTCCGATTTTTGAATTTGATGAAGACAAAGGAGATATTTCCATCGCTAGAGCTGCCGTTGCCCAATTAGAAAGTGATTTAAAAGCCGGATACAATCACATTATTCT
This sequence comes from Sporomusa ovata DSM 2662, assembly GCF_000445445.1. Lineage (GTDB taxonomy): Bacteria > Bacillota > Negativicutes > Sporomusales > Sporomusaceae > Sporomusa > Sporomusa ovata. Next base: position 414,983 of record NZ_ASXP01000001.1, read on the forward strand.
TGTGCGAGCAAAAGATAAGTGCTCTGCGGATCGTTTGTATAACTCCATCTACCATCCACACTTTGTAGGGTATAATCCTGTATTGATACACAGCGATATTTCTGTGGCAGATAGAAATATCGCACTAAATGCATTACGGGAAGGAACATCAAGAATTGTTGTCTGCGTGGATATGTTCGGAGAGGGAATAGATATTCCAAGTCTCAAAATTGCTGCCGTGCATGACAAGTATAAATCACTTCCTATTACGTTACAATTCATAGGGCGCTTTGCAAGATCAAGTGAAGGTCTTGGTGCAGCAACAGTTATTACCAACATAGCTAATGACGAGTTAAATGAATCGTTGCAAGAACTTTATGCTCAAGATTCCGACTGGAACATATTGCTTCATGTGCTGGCGAATCGAGAAATTAACAAAGAATTGTCGCTCCAAGAACTTGCCCAAGGATTTGATACTGCCTCGTTGCATGGCATGACCATACAGCAATTGCAACCTAAAATCAGCATGATAGCCTATAGCACTGCAGAAAAGAAATGGAATCCTGATGCGATATATAATGTTTTTGATCCAGATAACTGCTTTTTTACCATAAATGATGATAATGGTATTATTGTAATCGTAGAAAAATTAGATTCCAATATTGATTGGACTTCTTTCAAGGGGATCAATGATACTAATTGGCATCTTCATTTGATTTATTGGAATCCTAAAATAAAAGCATTTTTTATCAATAGCACGAATAAAAACATTTCTGATACGATCGCTAATGCACTCTTTGCCCAATCTGAAAAAATAAGTGGTGAAAAAGTATTTCGCTGTTTGTATGGAATTAAACGTTTGATGCTGGGGACTATTGGCCTGAAATCTGCAATTGATGGACCTATTCGTTTTCGAATGTTTGCGGGTATCGATATTGGCAATGGCATTGCAGAATCGCAAAAAGAAACATCATTCAAATCGAACTTGTTTGGTGCAGGGTATAGTGGAGAAGGGAAAGTAAGCATTGGATGTTCGTATAAAGGACGCATCTGGTCCAAATGGGTAGAAAGCATTGATTATTGGATCAATTGGTGTAATGAAATTGCTTCTCGTCTACAAAACGAAGAAATCAATACCTCACAAATATTTGAGGGTGCATTGGTTCCAGAGATTATTGATGAACGTCCTTTATCGGCTCCTTATGGCATAGAATGGCCTATAGACTTAGATCTAATAAATGACAACGGCATCTTTATTTCTCACGGCTTTAATGATTATTCAATTTATGAGTTGGACATAAAACTCACTACCCACAGTGAGACTGATTCCATACGTTTTTCTGTCGGTAACAGTGTGGTATCTGAAGAATATGAGCTTCATATATCAAACAGGAGATACGAGTTTAGAACCATAAAGACAAGCGGCCTAATAATTAAACATCGCAAGCGTGAATACAAACTTGCAGAGTTTTTTGATGCATTTCCACCCCGCATTAAATTTGTTGACCAATCAATGTTAGAAGGGAATCTTCTTGTTAGGATGACTTCAATGCCTCCAGCATTTAATTTGGGGCGTATCTCAGCATGGGACTGGTCAGGTGTAGATATTCGTAAGGAGTCTCAAGGAATACAACGAGACAAACAGAGTATTCAATATCGTGTGATACATAATCTTATATCTTCTAATAAATATTGCGTGGTTTTTGATGATGATGGTGCCGGTGAGATTGCAGATATCGTAAGTATCATAGATGAAACCGATAAGATAAAAATCCAATTTTACCACTGTAAATATGCACATGGAGATCATCCGGGAGCTCGAGTTGCTGATCTTTATGAAGTATGTGGACAAGCGGAAAAATCCATTAAGTGGTGCCAAGAATCATCGGCTATTATTGATCGTCTTATGCGACGTGAATCTTCTCGTTCACAGTCAGGTGGAACACGATTTGAAATAGGTAATCTACGCAAACTTCGCGAAATAAAAAATAAGATGCGAATTCTCCGCGTCCAAGTTGAGATTTTTATAGTTCAACCAGGAATTGACTCTAAGGCACTTACAGATGATATGCTTCGCATTTTGAGTGGGACAGCCTCATATTTAATGGATACTTATAGCATTGATTTGAAGGTTATTTGCAGTTGACATTATCACTTGCAGTGAGGGGAAGGCGTAAAAAATGTAAGGATTAAGTGAGGGAGTTAAGGTGGTAGATTGAATGAAAAACAAATATGAAGAATTTTACTTTGAAAATGATAAAAATTATCCAGATAGTGCTTATTGGGATTTGTATGATAAAAATGCCCAAGAAGCCATCAGAAAATATAAAGGACATATGTACTGCCCTCTTTGCAACTTGGCACCGCTTACGGTTGCAAATGGAAAAAGCCTTAGATATTTTAAAGTGATTGAGGCAGATATGGACAAGCATGAGCAAGCTTGTTCGTATAGATTGGAAAAGGCTAACAGGAAAGAAACTGAAAAGTTTTATGAAGAATTAGATCGTGCTGATATAGAAAATCGATTGGTAAGTTGCATGAATAAAATGCTAAAAAGCATTGCTGGAACAGGAATTGGCAATTTAGAAAAAACAAATACTAAAACAAAAGGTGTAAAAGATTTTTTAACTATTACGACAGAGGGGAATAGAAAGAAATATCTACCACATAAAAGCTTATATTCTAAAAACCTAGATGATGAAATCGATGTTACTAAAATATATTATGGCAAATGTGCTGTGTATCTTTACCCGTATATTCCCAAGGGCGAAGAAGAGGTAAAAACATATTATTTGAAAATTTTAAACTCAGAGACTAAAAAACAAATTTGCGATATTTCTATATATCCATATATTTACAAGTATTTAGAAGATATACTTGCCCTAATTCCAATTGATAAAAAAGATGCACAAAATTATTATTTGTGTTTTGCTGTTAGATTGGAAAAAAAGGATTATTCATATAATTGTAGATTGAAAGATTCAAGGCTCATTGAACTTGAAAGAGAATTATAGGAAAAAGCTAATTTTTTGATAATACATACATACAGCGGAATTTGGGAGTATGATCCAAACATAAAGTGATTTCATTAAGTAGCCAGTATAATGGTGTCAACATGTTTCATAAGGGAATATTTGAATATCAAAGATTTTTTATTGAATAGCTGGTAGATCAGCCGTCTTACTATTACAATTTTTAAACCTCTCCACCATAATGAATCCCCGTGCCGTGATGGCATGGGGATTCATTATGGTGTCATACTAAGAATATATCGTTTCGGATACAGCTCATATGCTGCCTCATAGATAGAAACAAAGAAATTATTGACAAAATTTGTTTTTCTGGTATGGTAACGTATATCACGTTTTTTGTCCTTAGTTCAGAGCCTTTGTTCATTAAGGTATTGAAAAGCCAGTAATGATGAGATACTTCCATTTCCAAAATCCGTGATTTGTGACATGGCCATATTATAGTTTAGCAAGTACTTTGTCTAGGGGGAGATAGAAAATGATCAAGCAGAATAAATTTCAAATTCTTACTGATGATGCGGCGTCGCGATACAAGTTTAACTTCTGTAAATTATGTAGCTTTTATAAGTGTGAGCTTGTTGAAGAATATATGCTGTTTAAAAAAAATAATCCCGACATAGACTTTCTATCATATGACCAAAATGACTTGGCGAATAGTTGTCCTATGAAGAAATTTGTTCAAATAGAATGCGGCAGAAAAAGGGTCGCCGATGGTATTGGAGACGCTTTCAGAATAAATACAGGATATAATTCCGAGATAGAAACCAATACGGATAAATGGGAACCGAATCAACCTGTGTTTATTTCGGCTCAAACAGGGCAGGGTAAAAATTACTTTGTAGAAAACACTTTGCTTCCATATATAAGGGAGCTTAATCGTAAAAAACGTACTGATCAAAAAATTCTCATTATAAGCAATCGTATAGCGCTCCGTTTGCAGACAGAAAGTCGGATTAAAAACATAAATGATCAAGATTCTGAAGAAAATACAATTTATTCCTATAGGGAATTTGCTGATGTTATATCATATCAAAGCATATTAAATAGAGTTGATGATTTAAAGAAAAAACAAGAAAGACAAACTTCAAGGTATATATTCGTTATTTGTGACGAAGCTCATTTTTTCACATCTGATGCTATGTTTAATCCAGATACTGATAAGATACTGTCTAAGATAGTGCATATATTCAGGGACGCTATTAGAATTTATATGAGTGCAACTCCGTATGAATGTATAGATTATATCAAGGAATATGAGAGTAAAGACTCTGCTCAACCCCAGCAGGGGGTATTTTATCATTTCAAACGTGATTACAGCTATCTGGATGTCAGATATTATTCTTCCAATAAAGAATTAACGGATATAATCATTAATAGTGGCGATGAACGCTGGCTGATTTTTATTGACAACAAGGATGAATGTAAGCGTTTTAAAGGAAGATTAGAAGCTGTTAATAAAAGAAGCAGTGAGGAGAGTAAGGCAAGCTCTTCTTCTCTGAAAGGGAAAGTTTTCACTGTAAAAGCCGAAAGCAAAAATAATGATAAATATCAAAAAATGATACTCAATGAAAGCTTCGATAGCGAGACGAAGGTTCTCATTGCTACGTCTGTAATCGATAATGGGATAAACTTTAGAGGTATAAACAACATTGTCCTTTCAGATATTTCCAAAGTTAAATGTTTACAAATGGTTGGCCGTGGCAGAGTAGATAATAATGATGATAAAATTACTCTTTACATTAAAAGATTCAATGAAAAATATATGGAAAATAGGATCGCTGATTTGATGAACCTGCAGGACGCCTATCATAGTTATGATCTGGCTTATGACAGAAATTTCGAGGATAAAAAATATAATTATGAAGCAGACTTCCTTAATAAATACTATAATAACAAAGTTAAAGATTGGAAAACCGCCAAACATTTGTTTACGAGAGATAAGAAGACGCCTACACGAGTATACCCAAACCTAATAGCCCGCTCCTTAGTAGAAAAAGTTGTGTCCAAGTATGGGGCTATTTTAGAAGAAATGCGGAGAACTAACGAAGGATTGAAAGTTAGTGGACAAAGGTACTTGGAATATCAACTATCTTGGTTCGGTAAGAAGTATGATGAGGGAAATGATATAACCTTAACAGATAAAAATACAGCAGAAAAAGAGTTCATAGTATTCCTAGAATCGTATGCTAATGATAAATTTCATATAAACAAGGAAGAAAGGGAGTCTTTTAAAAACAAATTTACTAGGTTATATAATGTAGCATTCCGCTATAAAGATCCAAATAACCGTATTTATGACAAAGATAAAATTAATAAACTTCTTAAAGAACAGAATGTAGGTTACAAGGTGGAGGCTGGACGTGAAAAAGAACCACCTAGACCAACATATTGGGTTGTAGTTAAGTTTGATTGGAAATCTGAAAAATCAGAAGCAGAATAGAAAATGTTATAGATATTTAGAATTTTATTGCTTCAGTAAAATATTTAAAAGCACAGAATCTTGTCTTTAATGGATAATATTATCCGTGGAAGTTATGCTAAATGCCTGAAAAAGCAGATTACAAGTAGGAACACAGAGGTCATCTGTTTCCACCTCTTGTAAGCTGGAAGATTGGCAGCTATAATAGGTGTAACAAGGTCGAGGATACTATGTCGTTGGGCACTGCCATTTATTCTCCAAAAGGCAAAATGGCTTAACCTGCCGACATAGACAAAAAGACCTTGCAGAAGCTTTTCGAAGCTTCCTTGCAGGGTCTTTTTTTATCCTCAACCTGCGTAAATACTGGAATGTTCTGCTTTTCGAAAAGAAAGTCACCATGGAGTGGCGGGCATACCTGGCTTTGCCAGGGAGAATATGTGTAAGTGCCTTTTGGAGAATAATGGCAGTGCCCCACGACAAAAGAAAAACCCGCAATCCTTGATTTATCAAGGTTCTGCGGGTGCATTTTTTCGGTAAGCGTACGGCTAACGGCTATTTTCTGTTTTTTGGACAGTTACATTTTAATTTGATATAATGTTTATGCAAAGGACGAGTATTAGCCCTAAGCCATGTTTTGCCAAATTGTGAGGTGTGTATAACGAAGCTAGAGACCTTCTTGGTATAAACCGGATGGTCTTTTTTACTGTGGAAAAACAGCGGCAAAACGAATAACCAGCCAAAATGGTTAACCCAGGAACAGGAGAAAGCTAAGAGGAGAAAACGTATTTATGGTGTTTATAAATTCATTAGAAAGCATTTTAAGCATAATCATAATGATATTTCTTGGTTATATTTTGACCCAAAGGGGAGTTTTTAATGAAAATACGGGCAAAGCATTTACTACGCTGGTTCTTAAAATATCCTTGCCAGCTTATATGGTTTGGAATCTCACAAATACCTTTGACCAGGAAAAATTGTTGCATTTAGTTGGTGGAATAACTATTCCTTTTATATCAATGTTAGCTTGCTATAGCGTTGGTTGGCTAATCAGTAAGCTTATCGGCATTGAAGCTAAACACCAGGGTGTGTTTAATTGTATGTTTTTTGTTTCTAATACCATCTTTATTGGTTTACCAATAAATTTAGCCCTATTTGGTGATAAAAGTATACCATATGTTTTATTGTATTATATAGCCAATACAACATTATTCTGGACACTTGGAATTTACCTTATTAGCCGCGACGGCAGCGACAGTACCCCCAGATTATTTAGTTATCAGAATCTAAAACATATATTTTCGCCGCCGCTCTTGGGTTTTATTGTAGGTATTTTGTTGGTAATAGCTGATAGTAAACTACCACCGTTTATCTCAGATGTTTGTAAATACTTAGGGAATTGTACGACTCCATTATCGATGCTGTTTATCGGTATATCGATTTATAGTGTTAAGCCTGATGAAATTCACGTAAGTAAAGATGTGGTTGCTCTGGTTTTGGGGAGATTTATCATTGCTCCGTTTATAGTATTTCTACTTACTTTACTAATACCGGTGCCCTCATTGATGAAAGAAGTATTTATTGTTCAATCGGCAATGCCGATAATTGCTAGTGCGTCTATAATTGCCAAAGCATATAATGCAGATTATAAGTATGCAGCGCTAATGACAACGGTTACTACAGTAATTGCAATGGTGATGATTCCGATATATATGGTAATATTTACTTATTTAGCAATATAGTGCAGGTGACAAGCAGGCAGTTAATGTGAAAATGTATTAACTGCCAGGGTTTATGAATATTGAGGTGGCCAATAGTGAAGCAAACATATACGCTGCAAGAGAAAATTCGACAGTTAGTGATTATTTTATTACCAATATTTATTTCACAACTAACCTTATGTTCTTTAAGTTTTTTTGATACCGTGATGTCGGGTCATGCCGGTCAGAATGACTTGGCTGGGGTGGCGATTGGGGCGAATCTTTGGATGCCGGTATTTACAGGCGTTAATGGCATACTGATGGCGCTTACGCCAATAATTGCCCAGCTTAACGGTGCAGGACGCCATAAGGAGATGCCGTTTATTGTGCTGCAGGGAGGTTATTTAGCTTTGGCACTTGCTGGTATTGTCATTATAGCCGGTATGTTTTTAATTCGCCCGGTGCTTTCTTCTATGAATCTTGAACCGGCTGTGTTTGATATTGCTTACCGTTTTTTAGCGGCTATTGCCTTTGGTGTGGTGCCGTTTTTTCTCAGTATAGTGCTGCGCGGTTTTATTGATACACTTGGTTATACGCGCATAACGATGCTAATTGTGCTGGGGACACTGCCAATTAATGTGGTACTTAATTATTTGCTAGTCTTTGGCAATTGCGGTTTTCCCCGTTTAGGAGGTGTAGGAACGGGCTATGCGTCAGCGATTACCTACTGGATTATGCTGTTTGTCAGTGGCTTAACTATTTTACGAATGCGGCGGTTTACCTGCTATGGTATATTAAAAAAAGTGTACCCTGTTTCGATAGCAGCCTGGAAGGAACAGTTACACATCGGCATACCGATAGGCTTTGCTATTTTCTGTGAAACAAGCGTTTTTGGTGTAGTGGCAATATTAATGGCGCGATTTGGTACTGTTACAATTGCCGCGCACCAAGCTGCTATCAATTTTGCGAGTTTAGTATATATGCTGCCGCTAAGTATCAGTATGGCAATGACAATTGTTGTTGGTTTTGAAATAGGGGCAAAAAGATTTCGGGATGCCTGTCATTATACGTATTTAGGTATGGGCTTGGCGATAATTGCCGCTATCTTTTTTGCAGTGGGATTAGTATTGTTTAATAAGGAAGTAGCAGGCTTATATACGAATGATTATGGTGTGCTAACATTAACACAGCATTTCTTATTGTATGCAGCCTTTTTTCAGTTGTCCGACGCTGTGGCAGCACCTATCCAGGGCGTGCTGAGAGGCTACAAAGATGTAAAAGTAACCTTTATTGTGGCGTTACTATCCTATTGGGCTATTGGTTTGCCGGTTGGTTATCTACTGTCCTATCACAAGGCTTTTGGTCCGTTTGGCTACTGGATTGGCTTTATTACCGGGCTGGCTGTTGGTGCGTCGGCATTATTGCTGCGCCTGATTAGAGTTCAAAGAAAAAGCCAGGCATGAGCTTTGTTACCAGTAAGCAGGAATCTACTTTCTTTTGCCGAAGATGTTAGGAAATGGGAATAGAGGAGTTGGTAATTGTGGTTCTTGCCGATATATTTGCAATTAAAGGTTTACCAATATGGGTTCCGCGTAGATTATCGATAATAGTAAAAGATACCGGAGAAAGCGACGTTGAGTTTTTTATCCAAGAAATCAACATAGACCAAGAGATATTGGAAAATAACAATTGTTCAGTATTCTTCCTAACAGCAAAAGAACTTATTAAAGCTAGTTTTGGTTTGAGTAATATATGTATTGAGCGGCGTAAAAGATCAGATATAGTAACAATTCAAAAGCAACTTAAAGTTCCTATAAAAGACAAATTTACTGATCCGGATATAGAGTATTATTCGGTCCATCTGGTTTTTAGTAAAGGCGCAGATGAAACTATTTTCGCGCCTAAATTTAACACTGAGCTAAATTTAAAAAATTATAAACGTTTAGTTAGCAAAATCTAAACAAGGCTCGATTATGTTGCTAAGAAGCGCAGGATGTATCGGCGGAGATTAAAAGGAAACTTGGATGGGAATAATCCAGAATACGAAAACTATGGAATACTAAACCTGTCCATAGTTTTTTTGCTAATGTGGAAGGAAAAATGCAATTTATGTTGAATAGACTTTATTTAGAATATGCTATTAAGTTCTTAAATCGTATTTAGTATACTATATTTAATGGTGTGGGCTGATTTGCAAGTAGCAGGATGAGTAATCAACGGCAATGGGGGGTAATGGCTATACGTTCAGCCAATAATATGCCAACAGTCTATATCATGTCCGATTCCATTGGTGAAACCGCGGAACTTGTGGTAAGAGCGGCAGCCAGTCAATTTGCTGGTGCCAAGATAAACTTTAAGCGCAAACCTCATATTAATTCAGAGGAAGAAATAACGTGTGCTTTAGAGGCGGCCGTGCAGATTGGTGCTGTTGTGGTCTATACTTTGGTACGCCAGGATTTAAAAGAGTGTTTGGAGATTAAAGCAGCAGAGCTTGGTATAATCAGCGTTGATATCATGTACCCGGTCATTGCGGCACTAGAAAGTATTACTGGTTTGTCACCACGTAATGAATCAGGTCTAATTAGGAAGGTGGATAAGGAGTATTTTTCCAAAGTAGAGGCTGTTGAGTTTGCCGTAAAGTATGATGATGGCAAAGTCCCCAGCGGGCTGGCAAAGGCTGATCTAGTGATAGTTGGAGTATCACGTACTTCCAAGACGCCGTTATGCATGTATTTAGCCCATAAAGGGGTTAAAGCTGCCAATGTGCCGCTTGTTGCCGAAGCACCGCCACCAGATGAACTTTTTAATTTACCAGGAAATAAAATTATTGGGTTAACAATTAGACCAATAATTTTACAGGAAATACGCAAGCAGCGATTAAGGACAATGGGCTTATCCGTAGACACTGACTATGCAAGCATGGAGAAAATATCGACAGAGTACGAGTATGCTTGGTCGATTATGCGGAAGCTTGGATGCACTGTTATTGATGTAACTAACAAATCTGTAGAAGAGACAGCAGCATATGTGCTGGACATTTATCGTAAAGGAGTAGTGACACGTGAGTAAATTTGTTTACCTATTTAAAGAAGGCAGAGCCGATATGAAAGCTCTATTAGGCGGTAAAGGGGCTAATTTAGCGGAAATGACTAATATCGGTTTGCCTGTACCTCAAGGAATGACAATTACTACAGAAGCTTGTACCGAATATTACCGGTTGGGCCGAAAATTACCAGAAGGCCTAATGGACGAGGTTAAACGCAATTTGTCGGTAGTAGAACAGCAAGCAGAAAAGAAGTTTGGTGACCTAAAAAATCCTTTATTGGTATCTGTTCGGTCTGGAGCGATGTTCTCCATGCCAGGGATGATGGATACTATTTTAAATTTGGGTCTTAATGAAGACACGGTCCAATCTGTAGCAAAAAACACAGGCAACCTTAGGTTTGCCTATGACGCGTACCGTCGTTTCATTCAAATGTTTAGTGATGTTGTATTGGAAATTCCTAAATATGAGTTTGAAGATATCCTGCACAGGCAAAAGGATGTGCAAGGTGTGAAATATGACCAGGAACTTACTCCGGAATCATTACGCAAAATTATTGACAGTTACAAAGAATTGGTGCAAGCGAAAACCAGTAGTGCTTTCCCGGAAAATCCGCTGGATCAACTGGAGATGGCTATTGAGGCTGTATTTCGTTCCTGGAATAATGACAGAGCCATAGTATACCGGAATCTTAATAAGATTGACCATGACCTGGGGACAGCAGTAAATATTCAATCAATGGTGTTCGGCAACATGGGTAATGACTCGGGTACAGGTGTAGCTTTTACCCGTAATCCTTCGACTGGTGAAAACTTATTATATGGTGAATTCCTGACTAATGCCCAAGGGGAGGATGTGGTTGCCGGTATCCGTACACCGCGCCCGATAGCGCAGCTTAACGATGAGATGCCTGCATTATATACTGAGTTTTCACGGATTGCCCGATTGTTAGAAAGCCATTACAAAAACATGCAGGACATTGAATTTACGATTGAACGCGGGCGGCTATATATACTTCAAACACGTAACGGTAAACGAACAGCGCAAGCCAGTGTACGTGTTGCCTTTGAAATGGCACAGGAAGGATTAATTACCAAGCAGCAAGCATTACTACTAGTTGAACCTGGTCAGCTTGACCAGTTATTGCATCGGCAGATTGATGGTAATGCTACGTTGAATGTTGTGGCAAAAGGCTTACCCGCATCACCTGGAGCGGCTTCAGGACAGGTTGTATTTGATGCTGACGAGGCTGAGCGGATGGGTAAAGCTGGTAAAAAAGTACTGCTTGTACGTACCGAAACAACACCTGATGATATCCACGGTATTATTATGGCCCAAGGTATTTTGACCAGCAGGGGTGGTATGACCAGCCATGCTGCAGTAGTAGCCCGGGGGATGGGCAAGCCATGCGTATGTGGTTGCGAAGCCATTCATATTGATTATTTAAAACAAGAGTTCAATATTGGTGCAACAGTAATTAAAAAGGGCGATATAGTCTCTATTGACGGATCTACCGGTCGGGTAATTTTAGGCGAGGTGCCCATGAAGGACCCGGAGATATCTAAGGAATATAATTCTTTATTGGGTTGGGCAGACGAATGTAAACGACTTGGGATTAGAGCCAATGCTGATACCCCGGAAGATGCTAAAAAAGCCCGGGAGTTTGGGGCTGTTGGGATTGGTCTCGTTAGAACTGAACATATGTTTATGCAACAAGACCGGCTGCCATATGTGCAACAAATGATTCTAGCTGAATCTCTAGAAGAGCGTCAAAAAGCATTGTCCCATCTTCTACCGATGCAAGAAGGAGACTTTTATGGAATACTACAAGCTATGGAAGGATTCCCTGTTACGATTCGTCTGTTAGATCCGCCACTGCATGAATTCCTCCCCAGTTTAGAGGAATTACTGGTGGAAACGACTGAACTTAAAATAACCGAGAAAAATCCTAAACTGCTTGAAGAAAAATTACTGTTGTTAAAGAAAGTACGGGCTTTACATGAATTCAATCCGATGCTTGGTCATCGTGGTTGCCGTCTGGGTATAACTTTTCCGGAAATTTATGAAATGCAAATGCAAGCTATCTTTAATGCGGCAGCCAGACTTACTAAGGAAGGCTATAAAGTATTGCCAGAAGTTGAAATCCCGTTAACCATTGATGTAAACGAAATGAAATTCTTTAGAGAAAAAATTGAAGTGATTGCGGGAGCAACTATGAAGGCAGCCAATGTTACCTTCCATTACTCTATTGGTACGATGATTGAAATGCCTCGTGCTGCCCTTTTGGCTGAGGAATTGGCTGAGTTCTGTGATTTCTTTAGCTTTGGTACTAATGATTTGACTCAGACTACGCTAGGATTTAGCAGAGACGATGCGGAAGGAAAATTCTTGCCGCATTACCTTGAACGCAAAATATTAAAAGAAAACCCCTTTGTCGCAATTGATCAAAAAGGTGTTGGCAAACTCATGCGCATGGCCGTCGAAGGTGGGCGCAAGATTCGGTCAGGGCTGGAGATTGGTATTTGCGGTGAGCATGGTGGTGAACCTAGTTCAGTTAGATTCTGTCATGAAATAGGCTTGAATTTTGTTAGTTGCTCACCATATCGCGTACCATTAGCTAGATTGGCAGCAGCTCAAGCGGCTATTAGTGATGGTGAAAATATCGGAACAAGGTAAGCTTAAATGAAATAAATAATATACCCCCGGGTATTGTTAGAAAAATTCCGGGGGCGTATTATTTTCCTACAATTTATATACAATATGTGTGTTGACATTTAATTAATGAATATGATAATATAAATAAGTCGCCGCTTGATGCGACAAAATATTCCAAAATGGAATAATAGCTATTTGAAAATATTATGTTGACACGATGCAATAAACGTGATAACATATAGAAACGTCGCAGCGCTTAAGATCAGCGCGAACGCGAACAACAAAATGGGTTCCCTGAAAACTGAACAATGTAAGTAATGCATCAAAAAAGCCAGATGTGCGGTAGTATGTCGCATGCGACATACTACACCAAAAACAATTTTTTAATTGATTTATAGAGCCAACAAATGGCTCCATATAATATGTAGTCACTCTGTGGCTTTGAACTTGTGCCTGGTGCGTCTGTTAATGTAGCTTGTCTACTTTAATTAAGACAGCCAATGGTATTTAAGTTTGTAAGCTCATAGACGACATACCTTTTATGGAGAGTTTGATCCTGGCTCAGGACGAACGCTGGCGGCGTGCCTAACACATGCAAGTCGAACGGGGCCATGCTCGACCTTCGACTTTGGACATTCGACCATCGAAAGAATAACGATGGTATTGATGGGAAATATTCTGCTTTAGGAATATCGAAAGTCGAAAATCGAGAGTCGAAAGTCGAGTATGGCCTAGTGGCGAACGGGTGAGTAACGCGTAGATAACCTGCCTCTAAACTGGGGACAACACCGCGAAAGTGGTGCTAATACCGAATGTGGTATCTTAGTCGCATGACTAAGATAAGAAAGGTGGCCTCTGAATATGCTACCGCTTAGAGATGGGTCTGCGTCTGATTAGCTAGTTGGTGAGGTAACGGCTCACCAAGGCGACGATCAGTAGCCGGTCTGAGAGGATGAACGGCCACACTGGGACTGAGACACGGCCCAGACTCCTACGGGAGGCAGCAGTGGGGAATCTTCCGCAATGGACGAAAGTCTGACGGAGCAACGCCGCGTGAGTGAAGAAGGTCTTCGGATTGTAAAGCTCTGTCGTTTGGGACGAACGTATTCTATGTGAATAATGTAGAGTAATGACGGTACCAAAGGAGGAAGCCACGGCTAACTACGTGCCAGCAGCCGCGGTAATACGTAGGTGGCAAGCGTTGTCCGGAATTATTGGGCGTAAAGGGCGTGTAGGTGGATGTTTAAGTCGTGTGTCTAAGTGCGGGGCTCAACCCCGTATAGGCGCAGGAAACTGGAGATCTTGAGTGCAGGAGAGGAAAGTGGAATTCCCAGTGTAGCGGTGAAATGCGTAGATATTGGGAGGAACACCAGTGGCGAAGGCGACTTTCTGGACTGTGTCTGACACTGAGGCGCGAAAGCCAGGGGAGCGAACGGGATTAGATACCCCGGTAGTCCTGGCCGTAAACGATGGGTACTAGGTGTAGAGGGTATCGACCCCTTCTGTGCCGCAAGCAAACGCAATAAGTACCCCGCCTGGGGAGTACGGCCGCAAGGTTGAAACTCAAAGGAATTGACGGGGGCCCGCACAAGCGGTGGAGTATGTGGTTTAATTCGACGCAACGCGAAGAACCTTACCAGGACTTGACATTGAGTGAAAAGCTAAGAGATTAGTTCCTATCCTTCGGGATACACGAAAACAGGTGGTGCATGGCTGTCGTCAGCTCGTGTCGTGAGATGTTGGGTTAAGTCCCGCAACGAGCGCAACCCTTATCCTTTGTTGCCAGCACGTAATGGTGGGAACTCAAGGGAGACTGCCGCAGACAATGCGGAGGAAGGCGGGGATGACGTCAAGTCATCATGCCCCTTATGTCCTGGGCTACACACGTACTACAATGGGCTTAAACAAAGCGAAGCAAGCCCGCGAGGGTAAGCCAAACGCATAAACAAGCTCTCAGTTCGGATCGGAGGCTGCAACTCGCCTCCGTGAAGTCGGAATCGCTAGTAATCGCAGGTCAGCATACTGCGGTGAATACGTTCCCGGGCCTTGTACACACCGCCCGTCACACCACGAAAGTTGACAACACCCGAAGCCGGTGGGGTAACCGATTCGACATTGGATTTTCGACATCGACGTTCGAAAAAACACGAAGATCGAAAGTCGAAGGTCGAATGTCGAACACGGGGCTAGCCGTCT
>NZ_ASXP01000001.1:435000-540000 GCF_000445445.1 Sporomusa ovata DSM 2662
TATTACGCCGGGGTGGCGGAACTGGCAGACGCACGGGACTTAAAATCCCGCGGGTAGAAATACCCGTACCGGTTCGATTCCGGTCCTCGGCACCAACATTTATAAGACTTCGCGAAACTTGCGGAGTCTTTTTATTTTTTTGATGGAAAGGTTAACTTAAGCACTACGAAAAGGATTATGCGTATAAATGGTAAATATACAAAATATATAGTAGTATTCTGATCAGGTCCGTATTGGGGGGAAAATCAATGATTGGTTCAATTGCCGGAGATATTATTGGCTCAGTTTACGAGTGGAACAATCTAAAGGATAAGAAATTTCCGTTATTTCAAGCGGCATCTGTTTTTACAGACGATACGGTACTAACTTGTGCAGTAGCAGATAGTTTATTATCTGGAATTTCCTATGTTGAGAAGTTTAAAGAGCACTATAGTCTATATCCAACAGTAGGATATGGGCCGAAGTTTGAATCCTGGGCTCGATCAAATAGTACCGATTCGTACAATAGTTGGGGAAACGGCTCGGCTATGCGTGTTAGTCCTATCGGTTTTGCTTTTAATAGCTTGGAAGAGGTTATGGGGGAGGCGGAAAAATCTGCGGCAATAACCCATAATCACCCTGAAGGTATTAAAGGAGCCCAGGCAACAGCAGCAGCTATTTATTTAGCGAGAAACAACAGTACGAAGAACGAAATAAAAGAATTTATTATCAAGCAGTTTGACTATGATCTTCACCAAAAGATCAGTGATATTCGTCCTAATTATGGTTTTGATGTGTCCTGTCAGGGGTCAGTTCCGATTGCTATTATAGCCTTTTTAGAGGCCGAGGATTATGAAGACGCTATAAGAAACGCTATTTCCGTAGGCGGGGATAGCGATACAATTGCCTGCATAACAGGGGGAATTGCGCAAGCCTTTTTTGGTATTCCTGATGACATTCGCGAGATGGCTATCAAGAAACTTGATGAAAGATTAAGAGCAATTGTAGTAGCATTTGAGAAAAAATATATGAATAGAGACGATTGATCAGTGGGTTGACTAAGACCCCCCTTGGCTCAAGCTGCAAAAAGCTCTGTATGCTGCTAAATGCAGCATACAGAGCTTTTGTAGCAAATAGTATACACTAACTTATAAAATACTCAAGTCATCCCCGGTAAGTATTTTTTTCATATTCTTCATAGGGCACATTTTACCGCACATGGTACAGGTATCTTCACATTCAGGCACAGATTCTTCCCGATACTTTCTGGCTTTTTCCGGGTCAATCGCCAATTCAATCATGCGGGAGAAGTCAACATCGGCCCGGGCGGCACTCATTTGATTATCCCAGTCGCGGGCACCAGGAATTCCTTTGGCAATGTCGGCGGCGTGAGCAGCAATGCGGGCAGCGATGATGCCTTCTTTCATATCATCAAGATTGGGCAAGCGAAGATGTTCAGCCGGGGTAACATAACAGAGGAAGTCTGCGCCATTTGCCGCAGCAATGGCACCACCAATCGCGCTGGTAATATGGTCATAACCGGGGGCGACATCGGTGACTAGTGGTCCTAACACATAGAAGGGAGCACCATGGCATAAACGTTTTTCTAATTGCATGTTAGCAGCAATTTCATTAATTGCCATGTGGCCGGGGCCTTCGATCATGATTTGCACATTTCTGGCCCAGGCGCGTTTGGTTAGTTCGCCGAGGGTAATGAGTTCTTCAATTTGTGCAGCATCGGTAGAATCATTAATCGAACCAGGACGGCAGGCATCACCCAAGCTGATGGTCACATCATATTTTTCACAGATGTCCAGCAGTCTGTCGTAATATTCATAGAACGGGTTTTCCTGATTGTTTAATTCCATCCAGGCAAAAAGAAGCGAACCTCCCCGGGAAACAATGTTGGTGAGACGCTTATTTTTTTTCATCCGTTCGGCTGTTTGGCGGTTCATACCACAGTGAATGGTCATAAAATCCACACCGTCTATTGCATGACGTTCAACAACCGAGAAAAATTCATCGACGGTGATGTCTTTTAGCTCCTTATCAAGCATGCCGACGGCATCATACATAGGTACAGTGCCGATCATGATGGGGGATATTTCAATCAATTTGCGCCGAAATTCCTGAGTTTTACCGTAACAGCTCAAATCCATAATTGCTTCCGCTTTTAGGTCAATGGCTTTTTTTACTTTTTCTAATTCAAGTTCAAGGTCGCAGCAGTCTTTGGAAACTCCAAGATTGACGTTGATTTTGGTGCGTAGTTTTTCCCCAACCCCTTTGGGGCTAAGACTAGTATGCTGCTTATTGGCAGGAATAGCAACACGGCCTTTGGCTACTAGTTGGCGTAATAGCTCAATATCGATATTTTCCTCCTGAGCTACGATACGCATTTGTTCGGTAATCATGCCTCTTTTTGCGGCATCCATTTGTGTAGTATACATATTTTTCCCCTTCCTTTATGAGTGTATTTTTAGCTATAGCAAAGGGGGGAAGCGTGGGCAAGCTTCTTTTCGTTTGGTATAAAGCTTTCCTACGGTGGTATTAACCACATCAGGTTCGAGGGTTGGAATTGAATTCCTCTCAGCCACATCTGGCACCCCTAGCTATAACTATGACAGGAACTACGCTTTATGCTTCTGCTGCCTTCACGAGTTCAATTAATAAATCGCCTGTTTCTACAGAATCCTGAGGCATTACATAAAGCTCTTTGACTACACCATCAAATGGAGATTGTATTGTTGTTTCCATTTTCATGGCTTCAGTAACAAGTAAGTATTCGCCCTTTTTAACAGAATCTCCTTTTTTCACCATAATTTTAACGACTTTTCCGGTCATAGAAGCACCAAGCTGGCCAGGATTGTCCCTTTCCGCTTTTATTTTTGTAGTTGTAATGGCTTTGAAGCTTCGATCTTTAACAATAACTTCGCGTGGTAAGCCGTTAAGTTCAAAGTTGACAATCCGCGTGCCGTCAGGAAGTGGTTCTTCTATAGATATAAACTTAATTACGAGTGTTTTGCCTTCCTCAATATCGACTTGTAGTTCCTCGCGTGGAAGTAAGCCATGGAAAAAGGTTGGGGTATCTAACATCGACACATCACCATAGATAGCAGTCAATTTAACCCAATCTAAGAATACTTTGGGGTAGAGGGAGTAAGCAAGCACATCTTTTTCGGTTACCGGGCGAGTTAGAACACCGGATAGTTTATTACGGATTTGGTCAAAATTGGTATCTTCCAGTAGTTCGCCAGGACGTTTGGTTAAGGGCGCTTTACCCTTCAGTATAATGCGCTGTAGTTCTTGGGGGAAGCCTTGGTATGGCTGGCCAATCTTTCCGGAGAAGAACTCCACAACAGAGTTAGGGAAGTCTAAACTATCACCGGTTTTGTAAATGTCGTCTTCTGTCAGGTTATTTTCAACCATGAACAGGGCCATGTCGCCAACGATTTTGGATGAAGGAGTTACTTTGATAAGATCGCCGAACATGTCATTAACCTGACGATATACTTCTTTGATGCGATCCCACTGGCTTTCCAGTCCTAGCGATTTGGCTTGCTGCCTGAGGTTGCTATATTGACCACCAGGCATTTCATGATGATAAACCTCGGGGTTAGGGAAAAGAAGACTGCTTTCAAAATCTTTATAATGGGTGCGAACATCTTCCCAGTAGTGGGATAATTTATTTAAGCTGTCAATATTCACGTGGGGTTGCCTGTCATGGCCTTGGAGGGCGTAGTATAAGCTGTTACTGCTGGGTTGGGATGACATGCCGGCTAACGAGGAGATGGCAGTATCTACAATGTCTACACCGGCATCAACGGCTCGGGCGTATGCGTAAATTCCGTTCCCGCTGGTGTCATGCATATGCAAGTGGATAGGAAGGTCTATAGCCTCTTTAAGGGCTGAAACTAGCCTGTAGGCGGCCTCAGGTTTTAATAATCCAGCCATATCCTTGATGGCCAAAATATGCGCGCCGGCTTGTTCAACTTCTTTCGCCATATTTACATAATATTTCAGGTCATACTTAGAGCGTGATGGGTCCAGAATATCACCTGCATAGCATAGGGCAACCTCTGCGACCTTGCCGGACTGGCGTACTGCATCGATGGAAACGATCATGGCATCAAGCCAGTTTAAACTGTCGAAAATACGGAATACATCAATACCTGATGCCGCCGCTTGGGCAACAAACGCGCGAATTACATTATCCGGATAACTGGTGTAACCAACTGCATTGGAAGCTCGGAATAGCATTTGAAATAAAATATTGGGGGCCTGGGCTCGCAAGGCCTCCAGGCGCTTCCAGGGATCTTCATTTAAAAACCGGTAGGCTACATCAAAAGTAGCTCCGCCCCACATTTCCATTGAAAATAAATTAGGCAGCGCATGGGCAGTAGGGGCAATAATGTTGAGCATATCATGGGTTCGCATTCGGGTAGCCAAAAGTGATTGATGGGCATCCTGCAGTGTAGTGTCTGTTAATAAAACCTCTTTTTGATCTTTAATCCAGGATACCAGACCTTGCGGTCCCTGGCTGTCCAGGATTTGTTTGGTGCCGTTAGTGAGCGGCGCATCAGGGGCATGTAACTGGCGGGGGGGGGAAAACTTGGTTTGGGGCGTTTGGCAATTCCAGGGAACCCATTTACCGTGGTTTCAGCCAAATAGGTAAGCAGCTTAGTGCCTCTATCCTGGGGTGGTGAAAATATAAACAATTCTGGCGATGTATCAATAAAGGTAGTATAATAATGACCGCTTAAAAAGTCCGCATGGTTAACAACATTGTAAAGAAAGGGTATGTTGGTTTTTATCCCGCGAATCCGGAATTCACTAAGACAGCGTTTCATTTTGGCAATAGCGCTTTTGTGACTGAGGCCCCAGGTTGAGACCTTAACCAGCAGTGAATCGTAATAAGGAGTAATCACTGAACCGGTGTAAGCATTGCCGGCGTCAAGCCGCACACCAAAGCCGCCGCCGCTGCGGTAGGCGGCTATTTTTCCGGTATCAGGCATGAACTGATTTGCTGGGTCTTCGGTGGTTACCCGGCATTGGATGGCATGACCATTACAGGTAATATAATCTTGATTGGGAATACCGATGTCGTCGCCGTTCAGGCTGGCACCGTCGGCGATATGCAGTTGGGCTTGAACAATATCAATACCTGTAATCATTTCACTAATGGTATGCTCTACCTGGACGCGGGGGTTTACTTCAATAAAGTAAAACTTCTGATCAGGTGTTACTAAAAATTCTACCGTACCGGCACTGATATAGCCAACTGCCTTCATCAGTTTGACGGCAGCGGCGCAAATTTCCTGCCGCAATTTTTCTGGTAGGGAGATACTAGGCGCGATTTCAATTACTTTTTGGTGACGGCGTTGCACAGAACAATCTCTTTCATATAAATGGATGACATCACCATGTTGGTCTCCCAGGATTTGAACTTCAATATGCTTGGGGTTCTCAATCAACTGTTCAAGATAAATTTGATCGTCGCCAAATGAGGCTTTTGCTTCTGATTTGGCGCGTAAATAAGACTCTTCGAGGGAATCGGCTGAACGAACGATGCGCATGCCGCGACCGCCGCCGCCTGATATTGCCTTAATAATGAATGGATAGCCGTATCGTTCAGCAAAATCCCTGACTTCTTCTATACTATGGACTGGACCGTTACTTCCTGGTATGACAGGCAGACCTGCGGCAACTGCCTGGGCACGGGCATTAATTTTGTCACCAAACATGGCTAAATGCTCAATATTTGGGCCAATGAAGGTAATGCCTTCTTCTTTGCAGCGTATAGCCAGATTAATGTTTTCAGACAAAAAACCATAACCGGGATGAATGGCATCCACCTCTCGATTTTTGGCTATGCGCAGTATAGATTCAATATCCAGGTATGCGTCAACAGGGCTTTTATCTTTACCTATCAGATAGGCCTCATCAGCTCGATAGCGGTGCAACGAGAGTCTATCTTCTTTAGAATAAATAGCAATGGTACGTATTTCCAGTTCATTGCAAGCTCGCATAACCCGAATAGCAATTTCGCCACGATTGGCGACTAGTACCGTATGGATTTTTTTCATTGTAATTCTCCTCCTAAAACAAGGTATAAGTACATTGTAAACAAACAACTGTAATTGCTAATTTACCACTGATTTACAAAAAACACAAGATATAATAAAAATTTAATCTTTCGTTTTTCATGTTAAGGTATAGCAGGATGTACTGTTGCCAGTGACGAAGATGTAACTGTAAAATTGTCGAGGTAATAGGGCGGAGCATTGCTGGGTGTATTACCATAATTAATTGGTATATGCTATATATATTGAAAGGAAGTCCAATATATGAATAGTAGAAAACTGGCTTATACAGCTATATTTATGGCTGTGGGTGTACTATCCGCCCACTTAGTCTATATTCCGATTGGCATTGCTAAGTGCTTTCCTTTGCAGCATGTTATCAATATACTGCTTGCAGTGCTGTTAGGAACACGCTACTCGGTTAGTGCTGCATTTGGAATATCCTTATTACGTAATATTTTAGGAACAGGATCATTATTGGCCTTCCCCGGGAGTATGGTCGGCGCAGCACTAGCTGGCTTAGTTTATAAGAAAACTAATAGTATCTGGGGTGCGATTATTGGCGAGGTGATTGGTACCGGGTTCTTTGGGGCCCTACTGGCTTATCCTGTTGCGAAATATTTTGTCGGCTCTCAAGCAGGGGCATTCTTCTTTATTATACCATTCTTAGTCAGTACTGTGGGAGGAAGTATTATTGCTTACTTCCTATATAAGGCCAAAGTCATGAATTATCTTTATGAGAATTTAGGTTTAGCAGAAAAACGTAAGTTTATCCGATGACCAAGATGCTTGTCGATATATAACAGTAAATGGTAATAAGTTTATTTGTGCATTTTATGTTGACATTGTCAAACAAGCATGGTATCATTTATAAATGTCGGCTCCGCAAGAATGAGAACGATAAAAGTGGTAAGGATAAAGCGTACCGTCTGATACGCCCTTGACACTAGTGCATTTGTGCACACGGGTTCCCTGAAAACTGAACAATGTAAGTAATGCATCAAAAAGCCAGATGTGCGGTAGTATGTCGTTTAAGACATACAAAACCAAAACCAATTTCTTAATTTGATTTATAGAGCCAACAAATGGCTCCATAAAATAAAATTTTTATGGAGAGTTTGATCCTGGCTCAGGACGAACGCTGGCGGCGTGCCTAACACATGCAAGTCGAACGGGGCCATGCTCGACCTTCGACTTTGGACATTCGACCATCGAAAGAATAACGATGGTATTGATGGGAAATATTCTGCTTTAGGAATATCGAAAGTCGAAAATCGAGAGTCGAAAGTCGAGTATGGCCTAGTGGCGAACGGGTGAGTAACGCGTAGATAACCTGCCTCTAAACTGGGGACAACACCGCGAAAGTGGTGCTAATACCGAATGTGGTATCTTAGTCGCATGACTAAGATAAGAAAGGTGGCCTCTGAATATGCTACCGCTTAGAGATGGGTCTGCGTCTGATTAGCTAGTTGGTGAGGTAACGGCTCACCAAGGCAACGATCAGTAGCCGGTCTGAGAGGATGAACGGCCACACTGGGACTGAGACACGGCCCAGACTCCTACGGGAGGCAGCAGTGGGGAATCTTCCGCAATGGACGAAAGTCTGACGGAGCAACGCCGCGTGAGTGAAGAAGGTCTTCGGATTGTAAAGCTCTGTCGTTTGGGACGAACGTGCTTTATGTGAATAATGTAGAGCAATGACGGTACCAAAGGAGGAAGCCACGGCTAACTACGTGCCAGCAGCCGCGGTAATACGTAGGTGGCAAGCGTTGTCCGGAATTATTGGGCGTAAAGGGCGTGTAGGTGGATGTTTAAGTCGTGTGTCTAAGTGCGGGGCTCAACCCCGTATAGGCGCAGGAAACTGGAGATCTTGAGTGCAGGAGAGGAAAGTGGAATTCCCAGTGTAGCGGTGAAATGCGTAGATATTGGGAGGAACACCAGTGGCGAAGGCGACTTTCTGGACTGTGTCTGACACTGAGGCGCGAAAGCCAGGGGAGCGAACGGGATTAGATACCCCGGTAGTCCTGGCCGTAAACGATGGGTACTAGGTGTAGAGGGTATCGACCCCTTCTGTGCCGCAAGCAAACGCAATAAGTACCCCGCCTGGGGAGTACGGCCGCAAGGTTGAAACTCAAAGGAATTGACGGGGGCCCGCACAAGCGGTGGAGTATGTGGTTTAATTCGACGCAACGCGAAGAACCTTACCAGGACTTGACATTGAGTGAAAAGCTAAGAGATTAGTTCCTATCCTTCGGGATACACGAAAACAGGTGGTGCATGGCTGTCGTCAGCTCGTGTCGTGAGATGTTGGGTTAAGTCCCGCAACGAGCGCAACCCTTATCCTTTGTTGCCAGCACGTAATGGTGGGAACTCAAGGGAGACTGCCGCAGACAATGCGGAGGAAGGCGGGGATGACGTCAAGTCATCATGCCCCTTATGTCCTGGGCTACACACGTACTACAATGGGCTTAAACAAAGCGAAGCAAGCCCGCGAGGGTAAGCCAAACGCATAAACAAGCTCTCAGTTCGGATCGGAGGCTGCAACTCGCCTCCGTGAAGTCGGAATCGCTAGTAATCGCAGGTCAGCATACTGCGGTGAATACGTTCCCGGGCCTTGTACACACCGCCCGTCACACCACGAAAGTTGACAACACCCGAAGCCGGTGGGGTAACCGATTCGACATTGGATTTTCGACATACGACAATCGAAAGGAAAGACGAAAGTCTTGCAAGAACCCAATCGAAAGTCAAAGGTCGAAGGTCGAATGTCGAACCGGGGCTAGCCGTCTAAGGTGGGGCCGATGATTGGGGTGAAGTCGTAACAAGGTAGCCGTATCGGAAGGTGCGGCTGGATCACCTCCTTTCTAGGGAGAACCGATTCGACGTTCGAAGGTCGACCTTCGATCTTCGACGATAAACACGAATCAACTTCCAGGTCGGTACATTTGGCAGATGCAAGACAAGAGATAGAAACCTAGCCTTTTTCGAAAGTCGCAGGTCGAAAATCGATAGTCGAAAACTCTTACATTGTTTAGTTTTGAGGGAATGCCAAACGTGATACTAAATAGTGTAAAAAGGTAAAAGCCTGCAGGAATTTCCTGCAGGCTTTTACCTTTTTCTTTACGTTTTCATTTTGTTTTCAGAATCAATTGCTATAATTACTAAGAAATAAGCAGTCGCTATTGTTTGTGTGATTGGAAGGGGAAATACTAACACCGAAGATAAAATCTAAAGGTAACAATTTAACTTTTTAAGGAGGAATTTTGGTGGCCGCTTCACTATCTATCGCAGCCGTTCGCTCTAGGCAGATTTGCTTAGGATTATTCTTAGTTTCGTTTGTTTCCTATCTGTTGTTTAGCCATCTTGTGCCGATTACAGATCCTGTAGAATCAAATTATGTGCTTACCGCCAAAGAAATGGTGAAAAGTGGAGATTGGATTTCGCCCCAAATATATGGCCACGTATGGTTTGATAAACCTATATTTTTTTATTGGCTTACCGCTTTGGCCTTTAAATGGTTTGGAGTTTCCGACCTGGCGGCACGTCTAGCTCCGGCTTTGTTTGCCGGATTAGGGGTGGTATTGATCTATTGGTTTTTGAACAAGACATCGAGTCAAGCAGTAGCATTATTATCGGCTCTCGTTATGGGAACGTCATTAGAGTATGTGCTTCTTGCCAAATTTGTCATTACTGATATGGTGCTGTTTGTATTTAATAGTGCGGCACTTGTATTTTTTTACCTTGGGTATACCAAGGTGGAGGGGTTTAAACGGTGGTATTTGCTTATGTATGCAAGTATGGCTTTGGCCGTTTTAACTAAGGGGCCTGTTGGGTTGCTGCTTCCTGGTTTTGTGATGGCAATTTTTATCGCCGTACAGCGTAATTGGGCAGAACTTAGAAAAATGTCAATCCCGACAGGCTTAGTATTGTTTGTGGTGATTGCATTTCCCTGGTATATCGTCATGTATTATGTTCATGGCTCCGAGTTTATTGATACTTTTTTGGGAGTGCATAATTATCTGCGCGCGACAGTTTCAGAGCACCCAAAAGACAATGTATTCTATTACTATCTTGTGGTATTTTTGCTCAGTATGCTGCCTTGGGCGCCGCTGGCGCTAAAGGCAATGGTTGCTACCTGGAAAGACCAATCGCTGCGAAAATCACCACTATGGTTATTTAGTTTCATTTGGATGGGAGTATATTTCATTTTTTACTCACTTATGGCAACAAAATATCTTACCTATACGTTTCCTACGCTTTTTCCGTTGGCGATGCTAACGGGGAATTACCTGGAGCAGAGTTTGATTCAGGATAAGAAAAATACAATTATCTATTGGGTAGCCATTCCCATGATAGTTTCGACGCTAGCCTATATTGTTGCTATTCAGAGTTATCTTGAAAACCTGTGGATTGTTGTCGCCAGTTTGATGCTGATCATAGTATTTGTTTGGCGGGAAATAAAAGAACAACGTCCAAAATATATTTTGGAGTTACTTTGTATTTACCAAGTTGCAGTGTATATGATGTTGTCATTTTTTATCCTTCCTGCCATGGCTGATACCAGATCTGAAAAAGAGCTTGCGCAAGACCTGCTAAATTATAGTGATTCCCACCTAGGCCTTTACGAGTTTTATAGTACTTCGGCAGTTTATTACAGTGGTAAAACGGCAGTAAAACTTACTTCCTCAGAACCAGTGGTATCACCACAGACCGAATTAAGTTGGTCAAGCAAATACACGATGCCTACGGAATCATTAGTCAACTTCGTGACGAATTCTAAAAAAAATAGTATAGTGATTATAGTACCTGAACAGAAACGAAAGCAGTTTTTGGAAGAGATAAAAAATAGTAATCCTCAATTATTGAAGACTACCGACAGATTTAGCTATTATCATTTTGGAGACTGACGAATTGTTGTTCCGGGCTTGGGGTGGAGGGGGATACAGATGCGTATATTATTAGCTGAAGATGATACTAAACTTGGTAATTTAATTAAACGCATGTTAGAAAAGGCTGAGGTAGCGGTTGATTGGGCAACACGGGGGGATACCGCATTTGAGTACGCAACATGCTCTTATTATGACGTAATTGTGTTAGACTGGATGATGCCAGGACAGACGGGGATTGATGTGTGTGCTCAGCTGCGTAAGGATGGTTATCAAGGCGCTATTTTGATGCTTACAGCAAAAGACGATATTACGGATCGGGTGTTAGGGCTGGATACAGGAGCCGACGATTACCTTGTAAAACCGTTTGAGTTTGTAGAATTGCTTGCCAGACTCCGGGCTTTATCGCGCCGGAGCAGTGCTAAGCTGAAAGAAGATATCGTGCAAATAGGCGATCTTATCTTAGATCGCTCGACCCGCAGTGTTCGTGTTGACGAAACCGAGGTACAGCTTACCAGCCGTGAATTTCAACTGTTAGATTTGCTTGTACAAAATAAAGGACAGGTGGTACCACGGGAAGTCATACTAGATCGGGTTTGGGGGTTAGAAGCCGACGTATCAACTAATAACCTTGATGCTTATGTGCGTTTGTTGCGGAGAAAAATTAACTTGCCTGAGGGCGATGTAGTAATCCAAAATGTCAGAGGGATCGGGTTTAAGTTAGAGGCTCATCATGTTTGCTAAAATTCGCAACCATTTGACTATGGTCTATTCTGCGGTTATGGTGTGTTTTCTAATATCATTTGTAGTGTCAAGCTATACAGGGCTGGTTTGGGTACTGTACCGGGAAGAACAACAAGATATTGAGGCCTTCGCCAAGGAAGAAGCTCGCGAACACATTACTTTGCTTCGACAAATACAATTGTTGGGAAATTCGTCTTTAAGGGAAGACGATGAACAAAACGATGGGAAACTTTTTCATTATGCATTTGATGTAAATGGGGAGCAGGTTTCCTCAAGTGAACCAGCTCGTGAAGTACGTGCTCTTGTTCTGGAAAACATCCGTAACTGGCAAGGTGCTGACGGAGAAGCAATGTTAACCAAACTGCATCTTCCGGGTGACCAAAAAAATTACTTCATGCTATGCCGTGTGAAAGTTTATGAAGGAGAGCAGGCGCTCGGTACGGTTTTCGTGGGCAAAGATATTACGTCCTATTACGTGATGTTGAAAAGGCTATTGTTAGTTCTTAGCCTGGGATGCTTATTATTTCTTATTATTGCAGCTTTTGTTGGACATCTACTGGCAGGACGGGCAATTGTCCCGATTAAAAACTCTTTTGCCAGGCAACGCGAGTTTGTTGCTGATGCGTCTCATGAACTTCGCACTCCTCTTAGTGTTCTGTTGACTTCTGTTGAGGCAATTCGAACAGATGACGAAAATAGATTTTCGCCATTTTCCGTGCAGGTGCTTGATGATATGAAAAGTGAAATCAAGAGAATGACTAAAATTGTCTCCGATTTATTGACTCTTGCCAGAGCTGATGCCGGCGCAACTGCTATTATTAAAGAAAAATTTGATATCAATATGATTGCCGAGAAGATCATTCGCTCCTTTCAACCGCTAGCAACTGAAAAGGGGATTAAACTTGAGTTTGCCGGGACAAGCAATCTTTCTATTCAAGCAGATAGAGAAAGAATTAGCCAGTTGTTGGTGATTTTAATTGATAATGCATTGAAGTATGTTCAGCATGAAGGGGAGGTAATCCTCACTGTCAAACAACTGACTGGTTCGAAGGGTTCTATCAATATCATTGTGCAAGATAATGGGATAGGCATTCTCCCCCAAGAGCAAAAACTTATTTTTGAACGATTTTATAGAATAGATAAAGTAAGATCCAGGGAAGCTGGTGGTACAGGCCTCGGTTTATCTATTGCCAAATGGATAGTAGAAGCTCATGGCGGGACAATTAAAGTGGATAGTGCCATTGGCGTTGGCAGTACCTTTATTGTAACTTTACCTAGCTAAGTAATTATAACTATATTACATAAGAAGATCACAAAATGACATGAAGTATAGATTGCCTATTGCAAAACAGTTAATTTCAGTATATAATCACCTATGTGCCTAAAAATAGGTACTCCTAAACAGGTAAAACAGTACAGAAGGAGTAATTGGTTAAAATTGGCCATTGCAATACATGATTAATTATGATAACATAATACTCCTGGTGTTCCTTGAAAACTGCACAGAAGAAAGCAAAAGTAAAGTAATACCTCTCATATGCAAATATGTAGAAGTAACTTAACGAAAGCGCAATTAGGATTTAACTAAAGGCAAAACGTAAGCTAAACCTTTGGCACAGTAAAATGTAGCCGAGAGGCTGGCTAGCGTGCATCAGATGCTAGGCGGAAGGAGGACGCGAACGGAGTCGTACTGGAAGTACGTCGAAGAGAGCGCCCGGACTGACAACAACGCAGATGATGTGCGATAGACAGTCGACAAAGTATGCAGCAACAAGACTTAAAATAAGTCAAGTTATTAAGGGCATACGGCGGATGCCTAGGCGCCAAGAGCCGACGAAGGACGGGGTAAGCTCCGATATGCCAGGAAGAGCTGCAAGCAAGCTTTGACTCCTGGATTTCCGAATGGGGGAACCCGGCGGTGGTAATGCACCGTCACCTAACGTAAGTTAGGAGGGCACCCGGGGAACTGAAACATCTAAGTACCCGGAGGAAAAGTAATCAATTGAGATTCCCCAAGTAGCGGCGAGCGAACGGGGAAGAGCCCAAACCCTGTTCGACATTGGATTTTCGACATGCGACATTCGAAGGGAGACGAAAGTTACCAAACCCCTATCGAAAGTCTAAAGTCGAAGGTCGAATGTCGAGCAGGGGGTTGAGGACTGACATAAATCAGAAAATATCTAGTTGAACTACCTGGAAAGGTAGGCCACAGAAGGTAACAGCCCTGTAAACGAAAGATTGCATCTGAGGGTCAGAATCCAGAGTACCACGGGACACGAGGAACCCTGTGGGAAGCAGGGGGGACCACCCTCCAAGGCAAAATACTCCTTGGCGACCGATAGCGCATAGTACCGTGAGGGAAAGGTGAAAAGCACCCCGGGAGGGGAGTGAAAGAGAACCTGAAACCGTATGTCTACAAGCAGTCGAAGATCCTTATGTGGTCAACGGCGTGCCTATTGAAGAATGAACCGGCGAGTTACAGTAACTAGCGAGGTTAAGTGGAAAACACGGAGCCGAAGCGAAAGCGAGTCTAAATAGGGCGAGAGTTAGTTATTGTAGACCCGAAACCGCAGTGATCTATCCATGGCCAGGTTGAAGCGCAGGTAAAAATGCGTGGAGGACCGAACCCGTGAGCGTTGAAAAGCTTTGGGATGAGTTGTGGATAGGGGTGAAATGCCAATCGAACGCGGAGATAGCTGGTTCTCCCCGAAATAGTTTTAGGGCTAGCCTCAGGTAATGAGTATAGACGGTAGAGCACTGATAGGGCTAGGGGTCTTATAGATTACTGAACCTTGTCAAACTACGAATGGATATACTTTAACCTGGGAGTCAGACTGCGAGTGATAAGATCCGTAGTCAAAAGGGAAACAGCCCAGACCATCAGCTAAGGTCCCCAATGCCGTGCTAAGTGGCAAAGGATGTGGAATTTCCGAAACAACCAGGATGTTGGCTTAGAAGCAGCCACCATTTAAAGAGTGCGTAATAGCTCACTGGTCGAGAGATTGTGCGCCGAAGATGTCCGGGGCTAAAGCACGGAACCGAAGCTATGGCTTTTTCGACAGTCGACTTTTGACATTCGATATTCGATAGGAGTGTGAAAAATGTCTGATTAGCAATATATCAGAAATCATATGATACATCGCTAAGAATTCATAGATTGACAGTCACATTTCCAAAACATGAAACGTATGAACTAGGAAGTCAGATGCGTAGAGCAGCTATATCTATACCGCTAAATATAGCGGAAGGATATGGACGAAAGATTCATCAAAATGATTTTAAATCATTTTTGATAAACGCATTAGGCTCTTGCAACGAAGTACAAGTACTACTGGAAATGGTAAAAGATCTTGGATATATCGACCAAGAGTATAATGAATTAAAAGAGATATATGACCATCTAAGTAGACAAATATCGAAATTCATACAAGCCATGAAATAATCGAAAATCGGAAATCGAAAGTCGACTGTCGAGAAGGGGTAGGGGAGCGTTCTTATTAGAGAGAAGCAATACCGTAAGGAGTTGTGGACTGATAAGAAGTGAGAATGCCGGTATGAGTAGCGAAAAGACAAGTGAGAATCTTGTCCACCGAAAGCCTAAGGATTTCTGAGGAAGGATCGTCCGCTCAGAGTAAGTCGGGACCTAAGTCGAGGCGTAAATGCGTAGGCGATGGACAACTGGTTAAAAATCCAGTACCACCTAGAGTCGTTTGAGCGATGGAGTGACACAGTAGGGTAAATGAGCGCGAGGATGGAAATTCGCGTCTAAGCTTGTAGGGTGCAGAGCAGGCAAATCCGCTCTGCTGGAACCTGAGAAGTAATGGGTAGCTGTTAGCAATAACGGTGAATTGATTGATCCCACACTGTCAAGAAAAGCTTCTAGTGAGATAATAGGTGCCCGTACCGTAAACCGACACAGGTAGGCGGGGAGAGAATCCTAAGGTGCGCGGGAGAACCCTCGTTAAGGAACTCGGCAAAATGTCCCCGTAACTTCGGGAAAAGGGGAGCTTATATATCGTGTAGACTAGAAACGGTCGAAGCGAAAATGAGTTGCAAAAAAGAGGCCCAAGCGACTGTTTACCACAAACACAGGTGCCTGCTAAAGCGAAAGCTGACGTATAGGTGCTGACACCTGCCCGGTGCCGGAAGGTTAAGAGGAGCGGTTAGATGATAAGTCGAAGCTGTGAATTGAAGCCCCGGTAAACGGCGGCCGTAACTATAACGGTCCTAAGGTAGCGAAATTCCTTGTCGGGTAAGTTCCGACCCGCACGAAAGGTGTAACGACTTGGGCACTGTCTCAACGAGGGACCCGGTGAAATTGAAATACCTGTGAAGATGCAGGTTACCCGCGACTGGACAGAAAGACCCCATGGAGCTTTACTGCAACCTGACATTGAGTTTTGGTAAATGATGTACAGGATAGGTGGGAGACAGAGAAATCAGGACGCCAGTCTTGATGGAGTCAATGTTGGGATACCACCCTTTATTTACTGGAATTCTAACTCAAGAAGTAACGACGCTGAGGACAGTGTCAGGCGGGCAGTTTGACTGGGGCGGTCGCCTCCGAAAGAGTAACGGAGGCGCCCAAAGGTTCCCTCAGCGCGGATGGAAATCGTGCGAAGAGTGTAAAGGCAGAAGGGAGCTTGACTGCGAGTCAGACAAGACGAGCAGGGACGAAAGTCGGGCTTAGTGATCCGGTGGTACCGAGTGGAAGGGCCATCGCTCAACGGATAAAAGCTACCCTGGGGATAACAGGCTAATCTCTCCCAAGAGTCCATATCGACGGGGAGGTTTGGCACCTCGATGTCGGCTCATCACATCCTGGGGCTGAAGTAGGTCCCAAGGGTTGGGCTGTTCGCCCATTAAAGTGGTACGTGAGCTGGGTTCAGAACGTCGTGAGACAGTTCGGTCCCTATCCATCGCGGGCGCAAGAGACTTGAAGGGAACTGCTCCTAGTACGAGAGGACCGGAGTGGACGAACCAATGGTGTACCAGTTATTCCGCCAGGAGTAGAGCTGGGTAGCTACGTTCGGAAAGGATAAACGCTGAAAGCATCTAAGCGTGAAACCAGCCTTAAGATGAGGTCTGTCATTCGAAAGAAGTAAGGCCCCTTGTAGATTACAAGGTAGATAGGCCAGATGTGGAAGTGGAGTAATCCATGCAGCTGACTGGTACTAATAGGCCGAGGACTTGACTTATCGACTATCGGCATTCGATCTTCGACTGTCGATAGAAAGTGAACTAACAGTATCTAATTGTGTGCCGTCTTTCTTCTGTGAAGTTTTTAGGGAACATACTCGTATGAGATGTTCACCTATAGTAGGGGCGTAGCCAAGTCGGTAAGGCAACGGACTTTGACTCCGTTATGCGTTGGTTCGAGTCCAGCCGCCCCTGCCATTTGAGATGCGGGATGTTAGAAGTGTGAATCTGTGCTAACATTGGCCACCTCATTATTTATGACCTACTAGCTCAGTCGGTAGAGCACCTGACTTTTAATCAGGGTGTCCCGCGTTCGAGTCGCGGGTGGGTCACCATCTGGCCCGTTGGTCAAGCGGTTAAGACACCGCCCTTTCACGGCGATAACGGGGGTTCGATTCCCCCACGGGTCACCAATCTCGACATTCGACGTTAGACGTTGGACATTCGATAAACCATTAGCGAATGTCCAAGATCGAAAATCGAAAGTCGATTATGGGCGATTAGCTCAGCTGGGAGAGCGCCTGCCTTACAAGCAGGATGTCGGCGGTTCGATCCCGTCATCGCCCACCATTCTCGATATTCGATGCTAGACGTTCGATATTCGATAAAATCGAACATCGAAGATCTAAAGTCGAATATCGAATAATACGGCCCTGTGGTGTAGCGGTCTAACATGCCGCCCTGTCACGGCGGAGATCGACGGTTCAAATCCGTTCAGGGTCGCCAATTTCGACATTCGATATACGATGTTCGATTTTCGATTAACCACATCGAACGTCGCAAGTCGAAAATCGACAGTCGAATATGCCTCGGTAGCTCAGTCGGTAGAGCAGAGGACTGAAAATCCTCGTGTCGACAGTTCGATTCTGTCCTGAGGCACCATTCTCGTCCATAGACATTCGACATATGACTTTCGATAGCGAAAATCGAGCGTCTAGTGTCGAACGTTGAATATGCGGAAGTAGCTCAGCGGTAGAGCATCGCCTTGCCAAGGCGAGGGTCGCGAGTTCGAATCTCGTTTTCCGCTCCATAACTACGGCGACGTAGCCAAGTGGTAAGGCAAAGGTCCGCAAGACTTTTATCCCCTAGTTCGAATCTGGGTGTTGCCTCCAATATTTTTACATCTATCTTTATATAATTTGCATTTGAGGGACTACTTTCAGGTAGTCCCTTTTTAAAAATAATTTCACCTGGGCATGTATTGACAAATTCTAGTTACCTATGTTAGAATATGTTAAATTTTATATGACTCTTATCCAGAGTGGTCGAGGGACTGGCCCGATGACACCCGGCAACCGGCAGCTATGCTGCAGTGGTGCTAATTCCAGCAGGAGAAATCCTGGCAGATAAGAGGAAGGCGCCTGTAAATTAGCCCCTTTCCTCGGAAAGGGGCTTTGTTATTTTGATTTTTATCAAGCGACAGAAAAGAGGAATGAAGATATGGCAGATAGCTGCAAGGTGTATGATGAATCAGGTGATTTGATAACCAGTGAGAAGCGGTCAGCTAGCAATGAGGTGATTATTATTATCCGTGATGGAAAAGTAGTGAGTTTTAACCAGAAAAGTCATGATACCTTCGTGGAAGGCAGGTATGGTGATGGGATATAATAAAAAAACTATTGCCATTATGGACAGGTTTGAATAAAAACACCCAACCAAAAAAGAAAAACAAAAGGGCTTCGATATTTTATGGAGAATGGCATATGATAAGAAAGAAAAATGTAAATCTGTAGCTCGTATCATTTTACCATGTTATATCTTCTCTACAAATATAGTTGAGGAGTGACGATTATGCCAAAACCGATATTTTTCCAAGAACGGTGTAAAGGCTGCGCTTTATGTACGGTAGCATGTCCTAAAAAACTGCTGGTAATGTCTACTACTTTTAATGGTAAGGGTTATAATTTCTCCACATGTCCTGACGCCTCGGAATGTGTTGGTTGCTGTCTGTGTGCCCGGGCTTGTCCAGATATAGTAATTGAGATTCATAAGTAGACTTAGCTTAGGATTAACTTGCTCTTACCTTGCCTTTGTAGAAACAGGAAATCTTAGAGCGAGTTAGTCATCAGAGATGTAATAGGAGTGGTGAACATGTCAGAAAAAGTGCTCATGAAGGGCAATGAGGCTATTGCTGAGGCGGCAGTTGTTGCAGGTTGCCGTCATTATTTTGGCTACCCAATTACACCGCAAACTGAGATACCGGAATATATGTCCAAACGTATGCCACAGGTTGGCGGTGTGTTTTTGCAGGCAGAGAGTGAGATTGCGGCTATTAATATGGTATATGGTGCAGCAGGCGCAGGGGCCAGGGTTATGACTTCTTCCTCCAGTCCGGGAATTAGCTTAAAGCAAGAGGGTATTTCATATATTGCCGGAGCGGAGCTACCCTGTCTGATTGTAAATATTATGCGTGGCGGTCCGGGACTTGGTGGTATTCAGCCGGCACAAAGTGACTATTTTCAGGCTACAAAGGGTGGTGGTCACGGCGATTATCATACTATTGTGCTGGCTCCGAATTCAGTTCAGGAAATGGCAGACTTCACTATGTTGGGATTTTCATTAGCTGACCAATATCGCAATCCGGTTATGCTGCTAGGCGATGGGGTTATCGGTCAAATGATGGAACCAGTTGAAATCAAAGAGAACAATACTAAGCCTGTGGAAAAGCCGTGGGCTGCTGTAGGAATGCATGGGCGTACTAAGCCCAATATAATTAGTTCGTTATACCTAAAAGCCAAGGAACTGGAAGAGCATAATAATCGTTTGCAAAAAAAATATGCTCTCATTCGGGAAAATGAAATGCGTTGGGAAGAAATTTACACCAAGGATGCAGAGCTTATTCTTGTTGCTTACGGAATTACAGCGCGTATTGCACAGTCGGCGGTCGATAAAGCCAGAGAGAATGGTAAAAAGGTAGGTTTGTTACGACCCATTTCGCTGTGGCCATTCCCTGAGCCGCCATTTTCCCGGTTGGCAGAAACGGCCAAGGCCTTTTTAACACTTGAGCTAAGCGCTGGACAAATGATTGAAGATGTGCGGCTGGCTACTCATGATGCTAAGCCTGTATACTTCTATGGCCGTACCGGTGGCATGATAATGACCCCTACGGAGATTTACCGGGAGGTCACCAGGATTCTAGATGGCAAGGAGGGCAAATAATATGGCAGGGCTATTTTCCAGACCGAAAGCATTATTTGATATACCTACTCACTATTGCCCAGGCTGTCATCATGGTATTATTCACCGGTTGGTAGCTGAGGCAATTGATGAACTTGATATTCAGGAAAAAACAATTGGGGTTGCGCCAGTAGGCTGTTCAGTGCTTGCCTCTGAGTATTTCCATGTTGACATGCTGGAAGCTGCACATGGCCGTGCACCGGCTGTAGCTACTGGTGTCAAACGGGTGCATCCTGACGCTGTTGTATTTACCTATCAAGGCGATGGGGATTTGGCGGCTATTGGCTGTGCAGAAATTGTCCATGCGGCTGCGCGGGGCGAAAAAATAACGACTATCTATGTTAATAATGCCATTTATGGTATGACTGGTGGTCAAATGGCTCCCACTACTCTGGTTGGTCAAGTTACCAGTACATCTCCTTATGGACGTAACCTGGAGACCGCGGGAATGCCTATTCGGGTTTCGGAGATGCTGGCTACTCTGGATGGCCCTGCCTTTATTGCCAGGGTGGCAGTCAATACACCTGCTACTATGAATCAAGCAAAGGCTGCTATCAAAAAGGCATTTGAGCTTCAACTCAGCGGCCAGGGGTTTTGCTTAGTAGAAGTACTGTCAATTTGCCCGACAAACTGGGGAAAAACGCCGCTTGAAGCCGTTAAATGGCTGGAAGAAAACATGGTGCCGCACTACCCGCTTGGTGTTTACAAAGATGCGGAGGAGGTGGCAAAATGAGACATGAGATTATTATGTCCGGTTTTGGCGGTCAGGGCGTTATGCTGATGGGTCAGATAGTAACCTATGCAGGTATGCTGGAAGAAAAACACGTATCCTGGATTCCTTCCTATGGTCCCGAGATGCGTGGCGGGACAGCCAACTGCTCAGTTATTATTACTGAGGGGTTACCAGGTTCTCCGATGGTAGAAGAACCGACAGCAGTTGTTGTTCTAAATTTACCATCACTCGATAAGTTTGAAGCTGCCGTTCGGGCAAACGGTGTTTTGATTGTCAATAGCTCATTAATTGACAAAGCCGTTACCAGGCAGGATATCAAGGTCTATCGTGTGCCGGTAAATGATATAGCGATTGAGCTGGGCAATTTGAAAATGGCTAATATGGTGGCACTGGGCGCACTTATTGCCGCTACCGATGCCGTTGAAATGGAAGCGCTGTTTACCGCGTTTGCCAAAAAGTTTGCTTCTAAACCGCAGGTCATTGAGGCCAATAAAGCCGCTATTATACGCGGTTATGACTATGTAAAAAACAACATAGCTTAAGTGATGCAAAAAAGAAGTGTATGGGTGCAGGAAAAGTATTACTAATATAGAATGTGTAACCTACTATAAGTTAAGGAGGTTATATATAATGCCAAAGAAAATTCTTTTACTGACTGGTGACTGTGCAGAAGACTATGAGGTTAAGGTTCCCCAACAAGCGCTGATGATGCTTGGCTATCAAGTTGATGTAGCTGTTCCTAATAAGAGTGCCGGCGACATGGTTCAGTTGGTTGTACATGACTTTATCGGTTTAGATACCTATGTTGAATTGACTGGTCACCGGATTCCGGTTGATATTGCAGCCAAAGACGCAAAGGCTGAAGATTATGTCGGGCTGGTAGTTCCTGGCGGTCGTGCTCCTGAATATATTAGGATGTATGATGAGGCTCTCAAACTAGTGCAGGATTTCTTTGCTGCCGGCAAGCCGGTAGCCGCTATTTGCCACGGTACTCAGTTACTGGCTCCGGCGAAAGTATTGGCTGGTAAAACAGTAACTTCCTATCCGGCATGTGCTGCTGAGTGCCAATTGGCTGGTGCCGAATGGAAAAACGAGCCGGTTGTTATTAGTGGAAATTTGGTCACAGCCCAAGCCTGGCCCAATCATCCTGCATGGTTAAAAGCTTTTGTTGATCTACTGGGCGCGAAGATCAGTATCTAATGAAACATAGTCCAAAAAATAATAAAATTGAGCACTAGAGATTACTTTAGTGCTCAATTTTGTTTTAGGGAAATTTTGGTCATGCACCGATAGGTTAAATTTGTGGGACTGGGATTTTTACCTGAAATTGCATAAGTCCTAATATGCTTACAACAAAAACTAATTAAAAGATAATATTTAGAACAATAATAAATAAATATGTTGACTTATGTATGTTTATGTAATACGATATTAGCAAACAATTCTATAAATTCAAATTAAATGCAAGATTCGACGATCAACGCTAAAAAACGCCATTATTATATGCAAATTAAGATAGCTTATTTTTTTTGTATAAAAAACTGTTATTATATACAAATTGTATTTTTGGTTTTTTGCATAGTTATAGGCATGCAGCGGATCAGTCGACATAGAAAGAAGGGATGTACTTGAACAAAAAAATAACAGTTCCGCTAATTAGCACCCGGACATCAAAATGCGGATGAAACTATGACGGTGGATACTACTAACAAAGTAATGACCCGATAGAACGATTCTGGGGTGGGAAAAGAGTGGAAATCAGATCGGTATATTTGGTTTGTCCTGGTAAGGTTCAGTTGAAGGGTGACAAGCGACGGTACATTGGACAATGTGATGTGCCGTTAAGCGAGGAAGGTTTAAAACAGGTGCAGGAGTTGTGCAGAGTACTTAAGAAGGTGAATTTTAGCGCCGCATATTGCAGCGATCTTTCCCGTTCACAGCAAACAGCCGAGATTATTATCACAGATAAAAAAATCGCCATTATTTCCCGAAGGGATTTGAGGGAAATAGATTATGGCAAATGGCAAGGCCGGACTTTTAGGGAAATTGCCAGGTCTTTTCCTGAAAAATTTAGAGCTCGGGGTGCGGATATTGGCTATTACAGGATTCCCGGCGGGGAAAGCTTTGCTGACTGCAGCAAACGGGTGGTAGCCGCTTTCTATGATATTTTGGAGCATTCAGAAGGACATGTTCTTATTGTGGGCGACGCAGGAATTAACCGGGCACTTATATGCCATATACTGGGGATACCGGTTGCAAACGTTTCCCGGATAGAACAAGATGATGGTTGTTTAAATATAATTGAATGCAAGAATTCGGTTGTGAAGATAAAATTGCTTAATTATATTTGAACAAAGAATAAAGAAAACCAATAAAGCTAAATCATATGCAGAAAACTATACAATAATATACAGTCATTCACTATAATTTTGTATTATTGTAACAATAATGATTTGGCTTTATTTCCAGAATATATAAAATTCTGTGCTAAAGGTATATCGACTAACTGGAGCGTCAGCTTTAGTTTAGTTGATATACCTTTTTTGATAATATCACGCGGGAAAGGAGAAGCAGTTATTAATAAAATAACTGGTTTATTACCAGAAAAGCCAGAAAGGATGAGATTATGCTACAAGACATATTGTTTCATAGTGACAAACGCTGCCTAAGTTTGGCGTTGGTCTTGTTTATGGTTTGCGGAAGTTTGCCGGCCTATGCAGTCGAAAAGCCCAATGTCGATGTCGGCACAATTACTGATAGTGTAAAAGAACGTAAAACAATACCACCTCAAGCCAATGTCAAAATCGAAGTAACAAAGGAACAGGAAGAGACAGCGCACAAGAAAGAAGGCTACAAGTTAAAAGTCAATGGCATTCATATTACCGGACAGACCATCTACCCCGAGGACAAGCTACAGGATTTGGTTAAAGGTGCGATAGGGAAGGAAGCTACTCTGTCGGAATTGGAGGCTATTGCCGGGCAAATTGCCCAATACTTTAACGAGAGGGGCTACATAGTAGCCGATGCCTACCTTCCCTCTCAGAAAATTGAAGGCGGAATTGTAAATATTGCTGTTGTACCCGGAAGGTATGGCAGTCTGGAAATTCGCAATCATTCCAAATTTTCCACGAAGGTTGCAAACCAAATGCTAAGTAACATAAAATCTGGCGATTTTGTTAAAAAGGACACGCTTGAACGTACCTTGATGCTGTTAAGCGATATCGGCGGTATCAGCATTAAGGCCACGCTGGCACCAGGTAAAACAACCGGCACAACAAGCCTTATTGTTGAAATTAACGATACCAATACCCTGACTTCTGAATACTCCATGGACAACAACGGCAACCGTTACGCCGGTCATTACAGGGGCAATCTAAACCTCCATTTTAATAATCTTAGTTGTTTAGGCGATGTGGTTAGTATTGGCGGTAATATCGGCGGGAACACCGACGGCAGTACACACAACATAAATATCAATTATTTGCTGCCAGTCGGTAAACAAGGTACTAAACTGGGAGTCGGTTATTCGCGGTTGCATTACAAATTAGGCAGAAAATTTGCTTCGCTTGATTTTAATGGTTCAGCTGAAAATGCCAATATCTTTGGAATTTATCCCTTGGTTCGTTCCCGTGACCACAATTTGTATGTTCAATTAGATTATGAACACCGCAAGCTCGAAGACAATATGTATGGTTTTGCCTTTACCAATAAGCATGCCAATGTCTGGACGCTGGGCCTGCACGGCGACAGCCGGGATAATTTCCACGGCGGCGGCATTAACAGTTTTGCACTAAATGTATCTAGCGGACATCTAGCTTTTGACGGAGGCAAGGATGAAAATGGAAATTCCGCCAAAACCCATGACCGTGGAACCGCGCGGACGGCTGGAACCTATACGAAAGCCAGCCTGAACTATAATCGCTTGCAATATCTAAATAACAGGTTGAACCTTAATCTTAGTTTTACCGGCCAATTAGCCAGCAAAAACCTTGATTCATCTGAGAAACTTTTTCTTGGTGGTGCCAACGGTGTAAGAGCATATCCTCAGGGTGAAGCGTCTGGTGATCAGGGCTATCTTGTAACCGGCGAACTGCGCTGGAATATACCGACTCCTGCCTATCAATTGGTCGCTTTTATCGACAACGGGCGGGTAACAATCAATAAAAATCCCTGGCCGGCGGCGGGGGGGGCAGTCGCAGCCTTACAGGTGCCGGACTGGGTATAATTATTAGCACACGAAAAGATTATAGTATCCGGATGGATTATGCCTGGAAAATATCCTCCAGTGCGGCGACTGCCGACACTGACAAAAATGGCCGCTGGTGGCTGAAGGGTACCAGATACTTCTAAGAGGAGGAATAATAAATGCAAAGAAAGTGGCGGCGTGATTGGGATCGTACCAAAGCAAACCAGTTTCGAAGCGATTCAAAAATTGTGAAACCAAAGGTTAATCCGTTGAAAATACTGGCCAGGCGTATATTACCGCCGGTAGCGGCGATGGGGCTCATGCTGTCCGGCCTGACCAGTGGCTATGCCAACCCGACCGATGGCCAAATAATCACAGGGGCGGGAACCATTGCCCAAAACGGCAGCACTATGACGATCACCCAGGATACCGGCAAATTAGGCATTAACTGGCAGAGTTTCAATATCGGTGCGGGGGAAAAAGTCCAATTCATTCAACCGGGGGCAGGTTCGGTTGCCCTTAACCGGGTATTGGGCAACGATGCGTCGAGCATATACGGCCAATTAACGGCTAACGGCAAAGTGTTTCTTATCAACCCCAACGGGGTACTGTTTGCTCCTGGTGCCCAGGTTAACGTCGGGGGCTTGGTGGCATCGACCTTGAATATCTCGGACAGTGATTTTCTGTCCGGCAATTATAAATTTACCAGTAATGGCGGGTCGGTAGTCAACCAGGGGACCATAACCGCTGCTAACGGCGGTTATGTGGCTTTGTTGGCATCGAAAGTTCAAAATGACGGTGTGATTGTTGCCCAGCAGGGTATGGTGGCCTTGGGTGCCGGCCAAGCTGTCACCTTGGATATGAACGGTGACGGATTATTAAATCTGGCAGTGGATGAGGCAGCGGTCAACGCCAGCGCAGCCAATCATAACCTCATCCAGGCCGATGGCGGACAGGTTATCATGGTAGCGTCGACGGCTAACAAGCTGGCCCGCACCGTGGTTAACAACACGGGTATCATAAGGGCCCACAGTCTTAACAATGCTAACGGCGTTATCACCCTGGATGCCGGCTCCGGCGGGGTGGAAACCAGCGGCACATTGGACGCCTCTGGCAATAGCACCGGTCAAACCGGCGGTACGGTGAAAGTATTAGGCGATAAAATAATCCTTGCCGCCGACGCCAAAGTCGACGTATCCGGAGTAAGTGGCGGTGGTACTGCCCTTATCGGTGGCAACTACCAAGGCCAGGGGCCGGAACATAATGCTGTGACGACTACAGTAAATAAAGGCGCAACTATCAATGCGGATGCGACTGATCGAGGCAATGGCGGCAAAGTTGTAGTCTGGGCGGATGATACCACAAATTTTTACGGGAGTATTTCGGCTCAAGGCGGAGCGGCAAGCGGTAACGGCGGCAGCGCCGAGGTATCCGGTAAGCAGAACCTGGTGTATAAAGGCATCACCGACCTGCAAGCAGCGTACGGTCAAACCGGTACCTTACTGTTAGATCCGGCTGACTATACGGTTGCCGTATCCGGCGGCGATATGACGCCGGACGAATTGGCGGCCGCCTTAGGCAGCGCCAATGTGACCATCTTATCCAGCAATGGTAAAGTAAAAACCGATGGCAGCGGCGACATTAACGTCAACAGTGCGGTATCCTGGAACAACGGCAACACCCTGACGCTGAGCGCCTACCGGGATGTCAATGTCAACGCCGGCATTACCGGCACCGGCGGTGGTGATCTGGTTTTAAAAGCTGATAACACCGGGGTGGGTACAACTACCCTGGGCGGCGGACATGGGACAGTTACTATTGCCGATGGTGCGGCAATCAGTCTGACAGGCGGTTC
This sequence comes from Sporomusa ovata DSM 2662, assembly GCF_000445445.1. Lineage (GTDB taxonomy): Bacteria > Bacillota > Negativicutes > Sporomusales > Sporomusaceae > Sporomusa > Sporomusa ovata. The sequence continues at coordinate 461,840 of NZ_ASXP01000001.1, forward strand.
GGGGAATGGCAATAACGTGTCAATTTACTATGACCCAGTAAGCTACACCGACACTGCCACCTATTCCACAGTCAATCCTATTGTCAGTACCGGCGGCACCAATCAAACTGGTTACAACCCTTATATGAATAAAGTTACCGGTAATCTAACCGCTTATATGCTGGTCAATTCGCTGGAAGATTTGCAGAATATTCAGATCAATATGTCTGGCGTTTACGCCTTATCCAAGGATATCGACGCCACCGCGACCACAACTTGGAACAGCGGGGCGGGTTTTGTACCGATTGGTACCAGCGCTATTTATGGACATACCGGCTTTACGGGTATTTTTGACGGTGATGGCCATGTAATCAGCGGGCTGTATATTTATAAGCCCAATGAAGCGGTTGGCGTCGGCCTGTTCGGCGGTACCAACGGCGCAACGATCCGTAACGTGGGACTGGAAAATGTAAATATAACCGGCAGTTACCATATCGGCATTCTAGTGGGTGAGGCGGTCAGCAGCAATATCAATAACTGTTACAGCACGGGAACGGTAACCACGCTCGCGGTGCCCGGTCTTTCAGCCGGCACATCGTATAGTTATGATACTGTTGCCGTTGGCGGTCTGGTTGGTTTTTTGGGAAGAAACTCTACAAATGGAACAAACTTTATCCGCAGCTCACTCACCAACAGTTACAGCTCGGTTGCGGTAGCGGGTGCCGGTGACAATAGAGCTGTGGGGGGCTTAGCAGGTTACGTATGGGGTACTGATGTAGCAAATAGTTACAGTACTGGCCAGGTAAACGATGTTGGTTCTTATGCGAAAGGAGTTGGCGGGTTTATAGGGTATATTGATTCCGAAGTCGCAGTGTCCAATTGCTATACGACAAGTCAGGTGACCAGTACCAGTAATGGTCTGGCTAGTGGTGCAGTGGCCGGTTTTGTAGGGAAGTTTGGTACTTATAATACTTCTATTACTAATTGTTATGCTGCCGGCACGGTAGCCCGCCTTGGTGATCCTGGACCTTTAGCAGATTTATATGCGTTTTCAGCTGCATCATGGGGTAGTATTTCTGTTGTTTCCAATTGTTACTGGGATAAGGACACCTATGGATCGGTAACACCGCCATCTGGGGGGGCACTAAAAGCCGTTAATGTCAACTACAATAAACCGGGCCAGGTTAAGAAACTAATTGGCCGCATTACTGAGTTGAACACTGCGGATATGATGAATCGTCTACAATATACCGGCTGGGACTTCGGCAGCACCTGGTACATGATAGATGGCTATACTTATCCCTTCCTGCGGTCAGAGTACAGCACTACAATCCGCAACGCTCACCAACTGCAGTTGATGACTATGGATTTGGCTGCGGATTACACACTGTGCAACAACATCGATCTCAAAGGTTATACGATGTCCCTTTGCGGCTTTGTGCCGATTGGCAGTGTTGATCCGGCAAACGGCGGTACGCCATTTACTGGTACCTTCAACGGCAGCGGACATTATATCAGCGGTCTTACTATTAACGATCCGGCGGCAGTTTCAGTCGGTCTGTTTGGCTATATAAATGCCGATGCGAGCATTAGCAGCGTCGGTCTGACTGGGGTGAATATTACCGGCAGTACAAATAACCTATATGCTGGCAGCCTGGTAGGGTATAACGACGGCGGCCGCATCACGGACTCCTATAGTGCCGGCCAGGTCAGCGGCAGTGAGAATGCCACCGCGATCGGCGGCCTGGTTGGCTACAATAAAGGCATGGTAGCCGGCTGCTATACGATTAACACTGTAAGCGGTTATAACAATGCCGGCGGGGTGACAGGCTTCAATGCCGGTAATATCACTAACAGTTATTTTGACGCAGCGGGGGTTGTCACCGGTTTGGGGGGCGGTACCTATAGCGGCGGCCTGGCGGGCGCCAACAGCGGCACGATCATCACTTCCTACAGTGCCGGTCTGGTGAGTGCGACCGGCGGTGGAACATCCGGCGCCCTGGTGGGTACCAACGGAGACCACGGTACGATTAGCAGTTCTGTCTGGGATAAAGAGACTTCCGGTCAAGCCAACGGGGTCGGTGATAATCCGGCGGCAACCGGAATTACCGGATTGGTGACCGCTGATATGGATGAAGCGGTCAATTATGGCGGGGATTGGGACTTTGCCGGCACCTGGTCGCTTGTCAACGGCTCACGGCCGGTCCTGCAGTGGGAATATCAGGGCAGTAATGTAATTACCAGCCTGAATCAGCTGCGGCTGATTAATACGGACTTAAACGGGGTGTATATTCTGGGGGCCGATATTGATTTGGCAGGCGTATGGAATCCGCTGGGTAGTGCCAACAATCCCTTTACCGGTATCCTTAAAGGCAGAGGCTATACGCTTAGCGGACTAAATATTGAAAATTCGTCGGCTGCTGCTATTGGTTTGTTTGGCTACACCCAGGGTGCGGGCATTAGCGGTGTGAACCTGACCGGTGTTAATATCATAGCTAATGCCAACAACTTATATGTTGGCAGCCTGGTCGGCTATAGCGGCGGTGGCAGTAATGTTACTAATTCCTCCGTCGCCGGCACGATTTGCGGTATTGACTCAGCCAGGGCCGGTGGGTTAGTTGGTTACAATGATACCGGCAGCACCATCGAAAATTGTACCAGCGCAGTGAATATCAGCGGCACTGGCAGCATCGGCGGACTGGCCGGGGTAAATGCCGGCAGCATCATCAGCAGCTACAATACCGGGGTGGTTGGCGGCACTGGCAGTATTGGCGGTCTGACCGGCGAAAATCCGGGCAATATCTCCTATTCGTATAATACCGGCGCAGTAAGTGCTACAGGTGCTGACAGTAAAGTTGGCGGATTGGCCGGGGTAAACGCTGGCAATATAACTTACTCCTACAGTAATGCGGCAATTACCGCGGATGCTGATAACAGTGAGGTCGGCGGCCTGGTAGGTGAAAACAGCGGCAATATTAATTACGCCTACCGGACTGGTACGGTAACGGTCAACGGGGCCGGCAGCAAAATAGGTGGTCTGGCCGGCAAAAATAGCGGCGGCATTGCTTATGCCTACAGTATCGGTACAGTCAATGCCAGCGGCGTTGATAGTAAAGCCGGCGGTGTGGCCGGGGAAAATACCGGCAGTATTAACAATGCCTACAGTGTCGGCGCGACAACCGCGGCCAACACCGGCAGCAGTGCGGGTGGTGTGACCGGCCTTAATGGTGACAGCGGTTCGATTGTCAACACCAATTGGGATAACGAAACTTCCGGACAGACAAATGCAGTCGGTACAGGCTCCCTTGCCGGTGTTCAGAATGTTAAGGGTTTGGCTACGGCGGACATGATGAAGAAGAATAACTATGCCAACTGGGACCTGACTGGTACTTGGGGCATGATTGATGGTATTTCCTTCCCTTATTTGAAGGCGCTGTACAGCGGTACGCCGCAGTTTGTCTCCGGACGGGTACAAAACGGTGGCACTGGCAAAACGGTTAACCTTGTATATAAGGGGCAGGCCATAGGGCAGGCGGCTACAATTGGTAATAACGGCTTTTATTATTTGACAGTATCACCGGATAGTACGGTGCCAGATAACAGTGTGCTGCTGACCTACGTAGCAGGCGACAGCGCTTTTAAGGCCAATAGTGCTTACTTTTACGAAAACGGTGGTGGTTTGGCAAACGTTGACTTGCTAAAGAGCGCGCTGGTTGTCAATGGCGGCAGCAGCACAGTGACAAATGATGATTTAAATATTACTAAAGGCTCACTTACATCTAATGACATAATTTTTACAACCAATACTCATCCGTATACCGATTCATATCCTGGCTCACAGGATCCGGAATATACTCGTTTGCCTTGTACCTTGCTGACCGTGAATGGCGATCTGGTCGCAGATCATTACTCGCCTGGCAATGGCAATATACAAACAACTGGGTCTATTACCATTACCAATCCCGGCGATTTTTATATTAATAGTCATAAATGGTCTAATGCTACCGAAAGTAATAGCGGTGCTTACAATGATCAGCAATTTATTGCCGGTGGTGATATAACCATCAATTGCGGCGGTAACTTTGTCATGTATTATGGTGTAGATTTGATTAAGGACGGCGGTGAAGCTTTATTCATACCTAATGAAAAGCCGCGTCTAATTGCCGACGGCAACATAACCATAAATTGTGGCGGCTATTTTGTAAACAAAACGGGGGTTACCCGATGGGTATCTGATGAAGTGGATAATGGAAAAAATAGATACTACAATTATTTCGGAATTTCTAGTACCTACTATAAAAAGACTACTAGCAGCGCCAATGCCTTCCAACTAACAGGCAACGGCCGCTGGCTGGTTACGGCCAAGGACAAGCTGATTTATTCAACCAGTGACAATGAAGCATTGTACTATGATGTTAGAGATTCTAGTAATTATTGGTTTAACGTTGCCCAAAAACAGCGATATATTACACAAAGCGATGAAATGATACTCGATTCGGCTGGCGAACTGTCCTATGATTTTGCTCTCTGGGGGAATGATGGACAATCAGTTCCGGCAACAGGCAACGGATTTATTTATACGTCGGCAAGTCCGCTGTCAAGACAACTGACTGCGCGGCAGTTAATGCGGCAGGAGGCTATTGGCATTACGCGCAGTGCTAATGCCTGTCGGTTGGGGGTGATAGGCTCTTTTGATGCCATTCCGGGATTAGGTTCAGATGCTATTCCGTTCTTAACGGTACTTGGTGCTGGTGTAGCGCAGACACCTGATGCGGACAAATTAAACTAGGATCATATGGCCGATAAATGGATAAGGGGAGAGAAGTAATGAAAAAGAGGAAAGTTGTGGCACTAACGGGCTGTATGCTGTTCTATTGTAGTTTTGCACCGATTGCAAATGCGCAAGAAACTGATGCCGGGGGAAATGCCCAGAAAATCGAAGAAGTGCTGGTAACTGCACCTAGGCTCCAGGAGCTCAGTCCGGTCGAACTCACCGTCATAACTGCCGATGATATCAAAGCCCGCGGAGCGCAGAATGTGGCTGAAGCCTTGAAAGAGGTAACCGGCGTATATATTACCAGTGGTAATGCCAAGGGTATGGCCATCGCTCAAATCCGCGGCAGTAATGCCGAAAACACCAAAGTTTTTGTTGACGGTGTGCCGCTGACCCAGGTCGGGGAAGCCAAGGTCGACCTGCGCAACATTCCGGCGGAAAACATTGCCAAAATTGAGGTAATAAAAGGGGCGGCCTCGGTTATTTACGGGACCGACGCCCCCGGCGGGATCATATATGTTACCACCAAAAAGGGCCAGGGAAAAATGAATAAATCGGTTTCCGTCGCGGCCGGTGATAATAACAATTATAAATTATCTGCTACTGTCGCCGGTGATACCGGTAAGTTCAATTATTACTTCGGTGCCAAACAAGAAAGAACTGACGGCTATACCGACCATACCCGGGAAAATGCGGAATACTACAACGGCAAATTCAGCTGGGAGCTTAAAAATTCCGATTCTCTGACAGTTTTTGGTTCATATACAAAACGGAGCGAGCAAGTGCCCAACCGTTTCTACATTGATGGCAGTATTTTGCCCTATCCCAGCGGGGGCGGTTCCGTATCCGGTTCGTCCACAACCTATTCCGGGACATATGACTGGGAATTTGATCCGGTAAAGCAAACGTATGCCGGGATGTTGTATAATAGAAAACTAAACAAGATAAGTGATCTTAGCCTAAAAATTTACCACTCCGGCGAAAGCAGTCTGCTGAATACGATGTATGAACCTGGCGATAAGCCTTTGCACGTAAATTGGGACGGCAAGGTGGACGGCTTTGAACTGCAGCATGTAACTAGGACTAGCCCGGCCAATACCTTTACATGGGGTTATGCGTACGAGAAGAAGAGCTTTGAGGAAACATGCAGTTCTGCCTATGCAAGCTGGGCCGATTATGACTATCACAGCAATAGTGTTTATCTGCAAAATGTGACTAAGGTCGGGAATAAATTGGCGCTAAGCATGGGCTTTCGACATGACGCTATCAAGGATCATGAAACGACGTATAACCAAACCGGGGCCTATCATGATCCTTATGCCAAAGGTTACCATGACGACCACGGCGATTATACCGCCAACAAGCCTGTTGTCAGCCTTACCTATGCACTCAATGACAACACCAATTTGCACGGTGCGGTCGGGAAAAGCTACCGCTATCCCAATGCCCGGGAAAGATGCGGCAGCAAATATTATATTAGCGGCAGTGGCAGCACTGCGAAGATGGTAGATTTGCCCTATCTTTTGCCAGAGGAAGCGCTTAACCGGGAAGTGGGCCTGACGCACACTACAAAATTCGGGTTGGGGCTTGACTTCACCTACTTTAATAAAGACATAACGAACATGATTAAGAGTTCTAATAATTATATGTCATATAAAGATATGTATTTCAATATTCCCAATGTTAACATGCACGGCTTTGAGGTAGAGCTTAGTCAAAAAGTTGGCAAATATATTAAGGGATTTTTAAATTATACCTATACCAATGCTTTTGATACACAAAAGAAGCGGCAAGTAGCCGATATTCCGTTCCGCAAGCTTTCATATGGTTTAAATTACGAGGGTAAGGACGGAATCAATGTCAACCTGGCGGTCAGCTATTATGGGTCAACGAAGAGTATGTTCAGCATCGGTGATGGCAACGGCACCGCAGACGCCATCACAAATTTTGAAGGCTTAACATTGTCATTGCCTAGTTACCATGTTGTTGATCTAAAAGTTAGCAAGCAAGTCAAAAATGAAGAATTTTATTTTAAAATTAACAACCTGTTGGATGAGAAATATTACTCAGGAGCTTGGCTGTTGGGCCCTGGTCGGTATGTTGAGGTCTGCACGTCGGTTAAGTTTTAGTTAATGCGGTATTGCTAGATATTTTACTTTCAATTATGCTTTATTTCGGCTGAGAAAGGTATATGTCATTCACTATGATTGAACATGCGCGAACAGAATTTCGCGCATGTTTTCTTGTGCGCCCGGCGTGAGCGCAGTCTAACGGGTGAAAGTCCCGAACATGCCCGGTAGCGGAGGTGTATAGCCAAGGCCAAGCGCATCCATCGCGAGGTGAAGTGATATTAGTAGCGCAAGGCACTATAACGATAATAGGACTTGCAGGAATTTCTGTTAGAAAGAGATAAATAAACTAGTAGCGCTGCGGGTATTGATTAAGTTAATTTTTAAACCGCAGCTTTTTTCATTAACACGCCCTGATTAGGCCATACTATAGATAGACAGATTTGCCTATTAGAGCTATAATTATACAGTTATAGCTGTTTTTCAGCACTACGAAAGGAAGGGGTGCAGTTATTGTTTGTTCATGATCTTATTCTTAATGGAACAGTAGACAGCCCGGCTTTTGCCGGTAAAGATAAGGTGTCTTATGGTGAACTGCAAGAGCAAGTAAGGAAATACCGCAATTATTTTTATGCATCAGGCATTCGGACAGGTGAAAATGTAGGGTTGTTTTCCCACAATTCGGTTGAGTTCATATACTGCTATATGGCTATTGCCAGTTTGGGAGCTGTCGTTGTCCCCATTAATTTTCAATTAACTGTCAGAGAAACTGCTTTCATTGTTAAAGATGCTAAGATGAGCCATCTCATTACCAGGGAGTGCTTAGCCATTGATTCCGAGCTTAGCCAACAGGGCTATAAGCAGGAAGTGATCCAGCTTGTTATAGCTGACATTAAATTAATAATAGAACAGGAGGAATTTTCGACGGCTCCGGCGCTAACAGCCGGTTTTGACGAAAATCAGCCTTGTGTTATTATATATACTTCAGGTACAACCGGTATTCCCAAAGGGGCTGTGTTGACCCACAAAAATCTTGTCAGTGATGCAGTTGCTTTCCGGGAAATGCTGCCGGTGGCTGCTTCAGATAATGTATTATGCGTGCTTCCAATGTATCACTGCTTTTCCTGGACGTGCGCTGTGCTTGTCTCTCTGCTTAGCGGGGCGTCAATTACAATTTTGGAAGCCTTTACACCCAAAGAGACCATTGCGGCGATTAAAGACTATAAAGTGACAGTGGTCTACGGAGTGCCTCCGATGTATAATCTTTTTGCTCGTGTTGGGCAATATCAGGATTTTTCCGGTGTTAAACACTTTATCTCAGGTGGAGCGTCTTTGCCTGAAAAAGTAGCGCAGCAGTTTTCAGACAAATATGGTCATAAAATTATTGAAGGCTATGGTCTTTCAGAAGCTTCGCCGGTAGTAGCACTTAACCCGGTGTTGAAACCCAAATACTGCTCGATTGGCAAAGCTCTTCCCGGCTTAGAGATAAGGGTGGCTGACCCGGGCGGGCAGACTTTGCCGCCAGGGATGGTTGGTGAGCTTGTCGTGCGGGGGCCAATTATCATGAAGGGGTATTTTAATCTACCGGCTGAAACAGCTAATGCGCTTAAAGATGGTTGGCTTTATACGGGCGATTTAGCCTATCAGGATTCGGAAGGCTATTTCTTTGTTGTCGATCGCTTGAAGGATTTGATTATTTCCAATGGGGAAAATATTTATCCGCGAGAAATTGAGGAGCTGCTTTATGCGTACCCAGGGATCATTGAGGCCAGTGTTATTGGTGTCGCTGACGAGCTGCGCGGCCAGGTAGCGCGTGCTTATATTGTGCTGGCTGAAGGTCAGCATTTTGATAAGAAGGCTGTAAGAGAGTATCTTCATGCCAATATTGCCGCATATAAAATCCCGCGTGATTTCCATGTGGTGGATGCTTTGCCCAAAAATCCGACAGGCAAAATATTAAAACGTGTGCTGCGCGAACACGTGGGGTAATGCTGGAAAGCCAAGTTCTTATAAAGAGGGCTTGGCTTTTTTGATGAGAATAATGACAAAACTTGAAAAGATTACTATTTGCCTTTATAGTAGTATTTGTGAGTAAGATTAGTTGTAGTTTTGGTGGAAGGCGATAATGATGATTCGGTTATTAACAGGTGACGACAATCCTGAGGTCCAAGCCTATTTGGAACGCAACTATATGGAAACTGCTTTACTCAGTGGTAATCTGGCCAGATGCGGGATTACTAATGACAGAATGAGCCGTCGCGCCGGTGATTATTATGGATACTTTTCTGCGGGCAGATTAGAAGGAATACTCGCCTTCTTTAACTTGGGAAATGTAGTGCCGCATTTTGAGGCTGCTAAGGCTATTGGCAGCTTTATCGAAATCATGCGCCAACGTAGATTTGAAGTGTTGGTTGGTATGAAAAGGCAAGTGGAACCTTTATATTTGGCCCTGGCTCCCTATAAAAAAGTGCGTGAGTGTGAGAATAGTTATTATTTGGTAAACCAAGAAATAAGGCCATATTCCCTCACCTGTTTACACCAAATTGCTGCTGTGGAAGCGGTAGACAGGGAGACGGCACTTACCTTTATGGTTGAGGCCTACAGGCAGGGCTTTAAGCGCCGCTTTAACCAGGCATTGGCGATCAAACTTATTGAAGATCGTGGTCAGGAAGAAACTTTGCTTTTTTTGCTTATAAACAAAGTGCCTGTGGCTCAGGCTATCATTCAGGTAGCTACCGGCCGGATTAATCAGATCGGTGGTGTTTATACCAGTGAACAAAGTCGGGGTAAGGGGTATTGTAAGGCTCTGGTTGCTGAATTGTGCAGGCAGATTCATGCCGCCGACAAGATTCCCACATTAATGGTACGAAAAGACAATAGTCCGGCGCTGAGAGCCTATCAAGCCCTGGGGTTTACTTACTATGATGAATATTTAATCGTAAAATTTGCAGTGTAATTTGGAGGAATACTTATGCGCATAGCTGTGGGTGTTACCGGTGCAAGCGGCGCCATATACGGCTATACTCTAATTAAAGCTTTGTATGATTTGGGTATCGAAGTCCACGCCGTTTATACCGATATGGGCCGCAAGGTACTAGAATATGAATGCGGGCACACTATAGAAGTCATCCAAAAATATGCTACTGTGTATGATAACGCAGATCTGTTTGCGCCGCTGGCCAGTGGTTCCTTTAAGGTGAACGGCATGGTGGTTGTGCCTTGTTCTATGCAGACATTAGGAGCCTTGGCTGGTGCCAGCGGACGGGATTTGCTGACAAGGGCGGCCGACGTAACTCTCAAAGAAGGAAGAAAACTTGTGGTAGTGCCCCGGGAGACGCCGGTGACGCCGATTCATTTAGAGAATATGCTCAGGCTGGCGCGCGCTGGCGTGGTAGTTATGCCGGCGGCTCCCGGATTTTATCATAAGCCGGTTACCCTAGACGATATAGTGGCTTTTATGGCCGGCAAGATATTAGATATCTTTGCTATAGAGCATGAGTTATTCAAACGCTGGGGAAATTAGCAAAGGGGTGAAAAATATGTCATTGCTGATAAAAAATGGCATAATTGTAACCATGAATGCAGGCCGAGAAATTATTCAGGGCGATGTATATGTGGAAGGTTGTAGAATCAAAGCAATCGGTGCCGCGCTCACTTTGGCTGCAGACAAAGTAATTGATGCTGCCGGACAATTGGTGATTCCTGGGCTTGTTCAACCACATATTCACTTGTGTCAGACACTGTTTCGCGGTCAGGCGGACGATCTGGAATTATTAGACTGGCTAAAACAAAAGATTTGGCCGTTAGAAGCAGCCCATGATGCACAATCCATCTATTATTCAGCTTTACTTGGCATTGGTGAATTATTCAAAGGCGGTACGACCGCTATTGTTGATATGGCGACAGTCAATCATACCGAAAGTAACTTTCAAGCCATCTATGACAGTGGTATTCGGGCCGTCTCCGGCAAATGCATGATGGATTTTGGGACAGATGTTCCGCCTGCGCTGCAAGATACTACGATAAATGCCCTTGAGGAAAGTACCGAACTTCTGGAAAAATGGCACGGCGCGGGTGAGGGGCGGATTAGTTATGCGTTTACTCCGCGCTTTGCCGTCTCCTGTACGGAAGAGCTATTGACTAAAACGGTAGAACTAGCCAATAAGTATAAAGTTGCCATTCACACCCATGCTTCAGAGAACCGGAGTGAGGTTGAATATGTGCAAAAGCTTACCGGGATGCGCAATATTCTTTATCTTGATAAACTGGGTTTAACAGGTCCCAGCCTTATTTTGGCTCACTGTATTCATCTAACAAATGAGGAAATGGCGGTACTGGCGAATAGTCAGACAAACATTGTTCATTGTCCGTCCTCCAATCTCAAGCTCGGTTCAGGCATTGCTAAAATCCCCGAACTTATCGATCAAGGTGCTGCCGTGGCTATCGCCGCCGATGGGGCTCCCTGTAATAATAATCTTGATGGGTTTATGGAAATGCGGCTTGCGGCGTTAATCCAAAAGCCCTTCTATGGTCCGACCGCCATGCCGGCGAACAAGGTATTTGAGTTGGCAACCCTCGGCGGGGCTAAGGCGATGGGACTTAGTGATCAAATTGGCAGTATTGAACAGGGGAAAAAGGCTGACATAGCCATTGTCAGCCTGGGTGACTTGCGGACAACCCCAACAGCAGGGGTTAGTATTTATACACAACTGGTTTATCAGGTACAAAGCAACCAGGTACTGACAACCATTGTAAATGGACAAGTAGTCATGGAAAACCGGCAACTTACAACTATTAATGAGACAGAGGTACGGCAACAGGCTAACCAGGCCGTAAAACGGATCGCTGCCCGTGCTGAAACAGTCATTTAAGAGGCTGTTACAAAATACCCTCTTTGCCGTTGAGCCTTTTAGTATAGAAACCGAGTATACTCTTGCTGTGCGACTTCCTGGCATTTAACACCGGGGTATTTTATAACAGTTTAAAGAATATTAAGGAAAGTGTGTTTCTTGAAACACACTCTATAAGGGAATTATATACAAGAAAATAAAGGAATTATTCGAACTTTGCCGAAGAATAATGGCAAGCTAAAATAATTGGATCAGGGGTGAAATTTTATGCGGCTGTCCACAAAGCCTTTGGCCGTATGCCTGGTGGTTCTGATGCTTGTTTTGGTGAATACTTCGGTATTTGCTGCTTCGGCCAAGTCAACAGCGGTAAAGACGGATAATATTATTAAAACAGCGGAAAAGTATCTTAAAACGCCATATCGGTTTGGCGGTGAATCTCCCAAAGGGTTTGATTGCTCAGGCTTTGTTAAATTCGTATATGATAAGAATGGTAAAAAATTACCGCGTTCAGCCGATGTTCAGTATCTGCAGGGAAAAAAAGTTGCGCGCAGCAAGCTTAAACCGGGTGATTTAGTATTTTTTTCAACCTATGCCGCGGGAGCTTCACATGTAGGCATTTATTATGGCAGTGGTAAATTCATACATGCTTCCTCCAGCCGGGGTGTAATGATTAGCCGACTGGACGAAACGTACTGGAAGCCGCGGTATTTCGGCGCCAAGCGAATCCTTAATTAAACTATTTGGAGGCGTATTTATGATTTTTGGACATATTTCAACATTAGCAGCAGATGTACCACACCTTCACAAAACGCTTGTTAAAGGCCTTGAGTATCTGGCAAAAACGGATTTGGCGGCATTACCTAAAGGTAAGTATGAAATTGAAGGTAAAGGCATCTATGTAGCTATTAATGAATATGAAACCCAGCCGCGGGAAGTTCGCAGGGCAGAAGCTCATGTTGATTATCTGGACATTCAATATATTATTTCCGGCCAAGAAACGGTTGCTTATAGCTTGTTGACGGCAAATAACGAAGTTTTAGCTGATGAGCTGGCAGCTAACGATGTGATTTTTTATAAAACAGTGCAACAAGAGACTGATTTGGCAATGACAGAGGGAATGTATGCCATATTCTTTCCCTGGGATGTACACCGCCCCAACTGTATACTGAATAAGGCTGCTACTGTCAAAAAAGCTGTTGTAAAAATTAAAATGTCGCTGTTAAAGTAGTCAGAACTATCCGAACAATATTTCTAAATAAGTAATTAAAGTTCGATTTTTTTCATTGACAGCTTTTACCCACTGCTGGTACAATACAAATAAATACATAATGCTCGTATATATTTGAGGATATGGCTCAAAAGTTTCTACCAGGCGACCGTAAATCGCCCGACTACGGGTGAAAGTGTGCCTAGGGTTCCGCATAACACAACGTGGTGTGGCTGTGACCAAGTGGCACAGGTGTTACCGGATAACACTACACCGATGGGATAAAAACCCTGGCGGGGAAGTTTCGCTCTATGATGTTCATGCGAAATTTCCCTGTTAGGGTTTTTTGGTGTTGTTGGAATACTCGATGGCGCTAGCGGTGACACTGTAAGAAGGTTACCTTATCCAGATGGAAAGCACAACCTGGATTAAACGACTAAGGGGGAAGAGAAAATGCTGGAAAAACTGTTTGAACTTAGTTCCCGCAAAACAAATGTGAGAACTGAGGTGGTTGCAGGTATTACGACCTTTATGACTATGGCATACATTTTGTTTGTTAACCCTAGTATTTTGGGTTCAGCAGGAATGGACAAGAACGCCGTATTACTGGCTACTGCCATTGGTGCTGGCGTGGTGTCAATCATGATGGGCCTGTTTGTTAACTATCCGATTGCTTTGGCTCCTGGCATGGGACTTAACGCCTTTTATGCGTTTACTGTTGTTATCGGTATGGGGATTAGCTGGCAGGTAGCCCTGGGTGCGGTATTTATTTCTGGTCTTATTTTTATTTTGCTTACAGTGACTCAAGTTCGTCAATTATTGGTTGAGGGTATGCCTACCGTGCTAAAACATGCAATTACAGTAGGTATTGGTTTATTTATTACCATTATTGGACTGAAACTTTCCGGTATCATGAGCATCCGGTTATCTTTGATTCCACCTACGCTGGAGAAAATTGTCGCCGCTAAGGGCAATGGTACACCGCTTAGTTTTGAAACCATTATTGAGATGGGGCAATTTACTCATCCCGAAGTATTGCTTTCCGTATTTGGCCTGGTAGTTATTGGTGTACTCATGGCACGTCAAATAAAGGGTTCGATCTTAATTGGTATTTTTACGACTACGATTGTTGGTATTATGCTGGGGATTGTTACTATTCCTGCTGGCTTTAGTCCAATAGCTATGCCTGATTTTAGCCATAATGCTTTCTTGGCGCTGGATATTCAGGGTGCTCTAAATATGGGCCTAATGGCGATTATCTTTACGTTTACTTTTGTTGAACTGTTTGATACTATGGGTACACTTGTGGGTACGGCGTCCAAAGCGGGTCTTATGGACAAAAAAGGCAAATTTCCCGGCATTGGCAAAGCCATGCTGGTAGATGCCACTGGTGTAAGTTTGGGTGCTTTGCTTGGCACTAGTACGATCACTTCTTATGTGGAAAGTGCTGCTGGTGTTGGTGCAGGCGGGCGTACAGGCTTGACAGCAATTGTATGTGGCATACTCTTTTTGTTATCGTTGTTCTTTGCGCCGCTTGCAGGCCTTATTCCCACTGCTGCGACTGCGCCGGCGCTTATTATCGTTGGCGCATTGATGCTCGAGTCAGTCCGTCAGATTGATTTTAACGATTTTACCGAAAGCCTGCCAGCCTTTTTAACCATTGTCCTGATGCCGTTCACCTATAGCATCGCCAATGGTATTTCTGCTGGTCTGGTGATGTATCCGTTGTTAAAACTCGTTACCGGCAGAGGTCGTGAAGTGCATTGGATTGTCTACATATTAGCGGCTCTCGTTGTCTTCCGGTTTGTATTCCTGGCTGAATAACGGGGAAGCTAAACCCAGATATTTTTTAAAAATATCTGGGTTTTATAACAAAGCATTCGTTGGTAAATTAACCCATGGGTGCATTGGAGAATGAAAGGATGAGGATATGAAAGTAGCAATTATTATGGGCAGTGATTCGGATTGGCCGGTGCTTGAGCCGGCTGCCAGCCAACTAGCCGAATTTGGTATTGAAACAGAAGTATTAGTAGCATCGGCTCATCGCACGCCAGATAAGGTGCACCGATTTGTAGCCGGTGCCGGCGAACGCGGGGTACAGGTTATCATTGCCGCCGCCGGTGCCGCCGCTCACCTTCCGGGAGTGATTGCCAGCTTTACTACATTGCCGGTTATTGGTATACCGGTAAATGCTACGCCACTTGCCGGTATGGATGCATTGCTCAGCATTGTTCAAATGCCGGCAGGTATTCCTGTAGCTACTATGGCCATTAACGGGGCAAAAAATGCAGCCTTGTTTGCCGCTCAGATCCTGGCGGTACATAATACTGAACTTGCAGCTAAGCTAATGGCGCACCGGCAGACTATGGCCGAAGAAGTTGAGCGAAAAGATGCGCGGCTGGCGCAAAAGCTGGCTGCTCCTAACTAGTCGCTTTTAAGCATGGCAATCTCGCTTACTAATTTAAATTTACGAGGAGGATAACCCCATGACTAAAAAACCTATGTATGAAGGAAAAGCTAAACAAGTATTTGCAACTGAGAATCCTGATGAACTATTGGTATATTTCAAAGACGATGCCACTGCCTTTAATGGTGAAAAGAAGGGCACGATTGGTAATAAAGGTGTATTCAATAATAAAATTTCGACCTTTTTCTTCAATTTGTTAAGCGAAAAAGGTATTCCGCATCATTTTATCAAAATGCTTAATGATCGGGAAATGCTGGTTAAGAAACTGGCTATCCTGCCGATAGAAGTTGTCGTCCGCAACATTGCTGCCGGCAGCCTGGCAAAACGCATTGGTTGGGAGGAAGGCCGCAAATTGCCCAGCACGGTTGTTGAGCTCTACTACAAAGATGATGCACTGGGCGACCCGTTGATTAATCAGTATCATATCAAGGCACTTGGGCTGGCTACCCCGGAGCAAGTTGAAATCATAGAAAAATATGCGCTGCAAATCAATGAAGTGTTATCTGCGTTCCTGAAAGAGAAAAAAATAGAATTAATTGACTTCAAGCTTGAATTTGGCGTGCACAAAGGGGAAGTAATCTTAGGAGACGAAATTTCACCTGATACTTGCCGCTTCTGGGATAGCGAGACTAGCCAAAAGCTTGACAAAGACCGTTTCCGCCGCGATTTAGGTAATGTTGAGGAAGCCTATCAAGAGGTATTGTACCGACTGACAGGAAGGAGAAACTAAGTGCTTTACGATATACACAGTGACAAATGGCGGGAAGAGTGCGGGATATTTGGCATTTTTGCCCGTCAGGAGAATGTGGCACTAAATACGTATTGGGGCTTGTATGCCTTGCAGCACCGGGGCCAGGAAAGCGCCGGTATTGCTGTTACCGATGGTAGTGTTATGGATGTGCAGCGGGGCATGGGACTGGTCAATGAGGTGTTTCGTCATGCTCTGCCTGACATGCCGGCTCATATTGCCATCGGTCATGTCCGGTATTCAACAACCGGGTCAAGTCTTTTGCGTAATACACAACCATTATTGGTCAGCTATTCCGGAGGGCAGATTAGTCTGGCTCATAACGGCAATCTGACCAATGCTCATGAAATGAGAACAGAACTGGAGAAAAAAGGACATGTGTTTCAAACCTCGATCGACAGTGAAGTTATTGTTAACTTAATTGCCCGTTCTACCAAGCAGACGGTGGAGGAAAGGGTAATCGACAGTTTGACTGATGTTCAGGGGGCCTACAGTCTGGTTATCATGACAGAAAACAAGCTTATCGGTGTACGTGACCCGCATGGCTTCCGGCCGCTTTGTATGGGACGGCTGGGTGATGGTTGGGTACTGGCATCTGAGTCCTGTGCATTAGATACTGTTGGTGCTGAATTTGTGCGTGATATTGAACCTGGTGAAATAGTAAGCATTGACGATAAAGGGGTTGAAACCAGGCGGTTTGCTGAGACTGACCGGCGTGCTGCTTGTGTGTTTGAATATATCTACTTTGCCCGTCCTGACAGTGTTATTGATGGTCAGAGCGTGTACCAGGCCAGACTTAGTATGGGACGTACGCTGGCAAGAGAGAGCGGTTTTAAGGCTGATCTTGTTATTTCAGTGCCAGACTCCGGGACTACGGCGGCACTTGGCTATAGCCAGGAATCAGGGATACCTTTTGCCGAAGGACTCATGAAAAACCGGTATATCGGTCGTACCTTTATCCAGCCGGAACAGAAAAAACGCGATATGGGTGTGCGGATAAAACTTAATGCTGTTACGTCAGTAGTGAAGGGTAAATCTGTTGTGATGGTGGATGACTCTATTGTACGGGGCACGACCAGCGGCAAAATTGTCCGCATGCTAAAAGAAGCCGGTGCTACGGCTGTCCATATGTGCATAAGCTCGCCGCCGATTGGTTATCCCTGTTACTATGGAATTGATACTTCAGCCCGGAAAGAGCTTATCGCCGCATCCAAACAGGTAGAGGAAATCAGAGAGTATATCGGTGCTGATTCGCTGCATTACCTGTCCCTGGAAGGCTTGTATGCCTCTATTGGCAACATCCCGAAACAAACGTTATGCAATGCGTGCTTTAACTGCGATTATCCGGCAGAAATCCCTTGTGAAACGGATTGCGCCAACAATAAATTTTTGTTTGAAGCCAAAAATAAATAAATACAGCAGGAGGTCAAAGATGGCCGATAAGGAAAAGACGAATCCTAAGCTTACTTACCGTGATGCCGGTGTGGACATTGATGCCGGCAATAAAGCAGTTGAATTGATGAAACACCATGTTCGGGCCACCTATCGCCCGGAAGTACTTGGTGATATCGGCGGTTTTGGCGGTCTGTTTGCATTAAACTCCGGTAAGTATCGCCAGCCGGTACTGGTAAGCGGGACAGACGGCGTAGGGACCAAACTGAAAGTTGCCTTTATGGCCGATAAGCATGACACGATTGGACAAGATGGTGTAGCGATGTGTGTCAATGATATCTTGGTGCAAGGCGCTGAGCCACTATTTTTCCTGGACTACCTGGCTGTTGGCAAACTGGAACCCGAAAAGGTCGCCGCGATTGTCAGCGGCGTGGCTATGGCTTGCCGCGAATCAGGTTGTGCGCTTATTGGCGGCGAGACAGCTGAAATGGCTGGTTTTTATCCTGACGGTGAGTATGACATAGCTGGGTTTGCCGTAGGCGTTGTAGAGCGGGATAAAATTATCACAGGCGAAAAAATTAAGCCAGGCGATGTGCTAATAGGGTTGCCGTCAAGTGGTGTTCACTCTAACGGATATTCACTGGTGCGTAAGATTTGCTTTGATGTAAAGCAGTTTAGTGTTGATACTTATATCCCGGAATTAGGCCGCACCCTGGGAGCTGAACTGTTAGAGCCTACCCGTCTGTATCCTAAAAGCTGTTTGCCGCTAATTGAAAAATTTGATCTTCATGGTATGGTTCACATCACCGGCGGCGGATTCTATGATAATATCCCCCGTGTATTACCAGAAGATTGCGGCGTGACAGTAGATACAGCTGCCTGGCCTAAGCCCCCTGTTTTTGGGCTCTTACAAGAATGGGGCGGGGTAGCCGATGCTGAAATGTACCGGACCTTTAATATGGGCATTGGTATGATTCTCCTCGTTGCCGCCGAAGATGCAGCAACTATTCAGGCCGACATTGCGTCCAGGGGCGAGAAGTCCTATATAATTGGCAACGTAACAGCCCAAAAGCATCTGGTTGAACTTAAGTAGGGGGACTGCTTCATGAACAAAACGGTAATTGGTGTACTGGCGTCAGGACGGGGCAGTAATCTACAGGCTATTGTAGATGCCATTGAGGCCGGCCGCCTTAATGCCAAGATTGGTGCAGTTATTAGTGATAACCCGGAAGCCAATGTCTTAAAGCGCATGACTGCCGCTGATATTCCGACACTTTGTATTGACAGGCGGCAGTTTGTAAGTCGCCATGAATTTGAGGCCGCAGTTGCCGAAGAATTGAATATCCGTCATGTGGAGCTGGTTGTTCTGGCTGGCTTTATGCGCATTTTGACCGCCTATTTCATTGACCGTTTTGCCGGAAAAATCATGAATATCCACCCGGCACTGCTGCCGGCTTTTCCGGGTGAGAATGCCCAGCAGCAGGCTGTGGATTACGGGGCGAAGGTTTCGGGGTGTACGGTTCATTTTGTGGATGAGGGTATGGATACCGGCCCCATTATATTGCAGGAGGCTGTGCCTGTTTTAGAAGATGACACAGCAGAAACACTGTCAGACCGTATTTTACACGCTGAACATATTCTTTACCCCCGGGCCCTGGCCTTATATTGTGAAGGACGGCTGAAGGTAGAGGGGCGGCGTGTACGGATAATTGAAACTGAATAAGTGATAAGCGAGGGAGACAGATGAAAATTAAACGGGCGCTGTTAAGCGTGTCAGATAAAACCGGTATTGTTGAGTTTGCTAAAGCATTACATAGTTTTGGCGTGGAGCTGGTTTCGACCGGCGGCACCATGAAAGTCATTAAAGAGGCTGGTATACCTGTAACTTATGTCAGCGAAATTACGGGTTTTCCGGAAATCATGGATGGCCGGGTAAAAACTCTTAACCCTTATATTCATGGCGGCATACTCGCTATTAGAGACAATCCTGCTCACCAGGCGGCAATGACTGAGCACAACATCACCGGCATTGATTTGGTGGCAGTTAATCTATATCCGTTTCGGCAAACAGTTGCTAAACCAGGTGTGACGCTAAACGATGCAGTGGAGAACATTGATATTGGTGGTCCGGCTATGATCCGGGCGGCGGCCAAAAATTTCCAGTATGTAACTGTTGTTGTTAACCCCGAGCGTTATGGGGAAATTATCGCTCAACTGACAGCTGGCGGTGAAGTTGAATTTAAAAACCGCATGGCGCTTGCGCAGGAAGCTTACAGTCATACTGCTGCATATGATGCTTATATTTCGCGGTATCTAAGCGGACAGCTGGATCAGGGGCTTTTCCCGGAGACCATGCATATGGTTTATGAAAAGGCTCAGGATCTGCGCTATGGAGAAAATCCGCACCAGGCCGCAGCCTTTTATCGTGAACAATATTATACCGGGCCTGGCGTTGCCAATGCCAAACAGCTCAGTGGCAAGGAACTGTCATTTAATAATATTGTTGATGTAGAAGCTGCGTATGCGTTGGTTGCTGAGTTTGCAGAGCCGGCTGCTGCCATTATTAAGCATACTAATCCCTGCGGTACAGGCATTGGCGCTACGTTGACCTCAGCCTATACTAAAGCGTATCAGGCCGACCCAGTATCTGCTTTTGGCGGTATTATTGCCCTCAACCGGGAAGTAGATAAAGAAACGGCGCAGCTTATTAGTGAACTTTTTGCCGAAGCTGTTATTGCACCGGCATTTAGTCCGGAGGCACTTGGCATTTTAACGCAAAAGAAAAATGTTCGCCTGCTGGCGGCTGCTCTCCCAGAGCCGGACAGCACGCGATTGGATGTAAAATCGGTGGCTGGAGGGGTGCTCTTACAGCAAGCTGATATGACCACCGCACCGCAAGCTGCTATGAAAGTAATTACTAAGCGTCAGCCGACAGCTTCAGAGTGGGAACAGCTATTATTTGCCTGGAAGGTTGTTAAACATGTCAAGTCCAATGCCATTGTAATTGCCAATGATAATAAGACACTTGGTGTTGGCGCAGGGCAAATGAACCGCGTAGGTGCAGCCGGAATTGCGCTGGCGCAAGCCGGGGAACAGACTAAAGGGGCAGTATTGGCCTCAGATGCCTTCTTCCCGTTTGCTGACACCGTTAAGGCAGCTATCGAAGCCGGTATTACAGCTATTATCCAGCCAGGCGGCTCAGTTCATGATGAAGATTCGATTAAAGCGGCAGATGAACAGGGTATTGCCATGGTATTCACAGGTATGAGGCATTTTAAACATTAAGCAACGCTATTGAAAAAAGGGTTAACACTCGCTAGGATAGAAAATACCGACAGGATTCCTGCCGGTATTTTCTATGCGCTTTTTAAGGTAAGCAACAGGGCTAAAAAAGGATTTTACCTTTTAGTGAAGAAAAGTACAAAAGTATTCCAGGTTAGTGTCCGGGATGTTATTGGCGAATAACTTGGACATAATTATTTAACGAAGGACGAGGGGGACTACAATGAACCGGAAGTATTTGTGGGTGATTGCTAGTATTCTAATGCTAGCCTTACTGTTGACCGCGTGCAGTAAAACACCGGAAACTGCTAAACAAAATGCGCCAATGGAAACGAAAAAACTCAGTATTGGGCTGCTCAAATTGACTAGTTCAGCGCCGGTGTTTATTGGTATAGAAAAAGGTTTTTTTAAAAAGGAAGGTCTTGAACTTGATGTCCAATGGTTTGAAGCCGCTCATCCGATTGCAGTAGCAACCGCTTCTAATAAGGTAGACATCGGAGCTACCGGTATTACCGCCAGCCTCTACAACATGGTAGCTGGCGGGCAGAAACTGTCCATTGTGGCTGATAAGGGGCGGGAGCAAAAGGGTTATTCCTCGTCCGCACTACTCGTAACAAGTGATTTGTGGGGACAGGGTGTACAAAAAATTGAGCAAATGAAGGGGAAACGTATTGGCATAACCCAGACAGGGTCAACCTATCATTATATGATTGGCCGTTTGTTGGAGGCCAAAGGCTTGTCGTTAACTGAAGTAGAGATTGTACCGCTTGGTAAAATGGGCGCACTTATGGCGGCACTGCAAAGCAACCAGGTGGATGCTGTTATTTTAAATGAGCCTAATATCAGTACTGTAGTAGCAGCTGGTTATGGCAAGCTTGTTAGTCAGGTTGGCGACGTGATTGATTATCAGACATCAGGTATCTTTTTTTCACCTGAGCTAATGAAAGATAAGGCCAACGCTGTCCGTTTTCTTAAAGGATATATTAAGGCCAGCAGATACTACTATGATGCTGTGTTGACTCAAAAGGACGGCAAGATAGTACCTGGAACCAACTATGATGAGGTTGTCGGTATTATTGCTAACTATACCGGTGCTTCAGTCAATGATGTCAAAACAGGGTTGCCATATATGGATCGGGATGGGAAATTGCTGACTAATGATATTCAGACCCAGATTGATTGGTATGCCAGTCATAAGATGCTGGAAAAGCCGATTAACGCCAGTCTGGTAACAGATACTGCTTTATTCGAGGAAGCATTGAAAGAAGTAAAATAAGGGCATAGAGTGAGCGGGGGAGACTGGCATGAAGGTTGTTATTGAGCAGGTTGGGAAATGCTATCAGGGGCCGGACGGACAGAAAGTAACGGCGTTATCAGACATTAACCTTACCATTTCTAGCGAGGAATTTGTTGTATTGGTTGGACCCAGCGGTTGTGGCAAGTCGACGCTCCTTAATATGGTGGGGGGGCTGTTAAGCCCGACTTCAGGCACTATCTATGTAGAAGGACTGGAAACTGATCGTGATCCGGTAGTGGGTATGGTTTTTCAGGAAATAGGCCTGTTTCCCTGGCGCAGTGTTGTTCAAAATATTGCTTTTGGTCTGGAAGAAACAAGGCTTTCCCAAGAACAAATTGCAGAGCGGGTTCAGAGTTATATTGAACTGGCAGGACTGCAGGGGTTTGAAAATTCTCTGCCACGCCAATTATCAGGCGGCATGCGCCAGCGGGTGGGGATAGCCCGGGCGCTGGCCATTCAGCCTGACTTACTGTTAATGGATGAACCTTTTTCGGCGCTTGATGCACAGACTCGAACGCTGATGCAGGAAGAACTGTTAAAGCTTTGGACAGCCACCCGCCTGAGTACGCTATATGTTACCCATAATATTGAAGAAGCTGTTTTTCTGGCCGATCGGGTGGTTGTACTATCCCGGCGGCCAGGAAAAATTATTGATATCATTCGCATTGATTTACCCCGCGAGGGGCGGGATACTGGCGAATGTGCAGCCCAATTTAAGAATTACGCCAGCCAGATATGGCAGCTTATACGTAAAGATGCCGAAGATGCCTTAAGGGAGGGAGAAGCTGAGTGAATGCCATGTACCGCAGGGAGGTTGTTAATCGTTTGGCTTTTATTGATACCAAGCTGCCAGGCTGGGTAAGTATGCTGTCCCTGATTGGCCTTATTGTGCTATGGGAAGTAGTGTGTCGCGTAAGTTCGGTTCCAGAGTTGTATTTACCATCTCCGAGTGCGATAGTGGTTACCAGCTGGGATATGCTTGTCAGCGGGGAGCTACTAACCAATGCACAAGCCAGTCTGTACCGGATTGGCTGGGGATTTGTTATTGGCAGTGCTGCCGGTATATTGCTAGGACTTGCCACCGGTTTCTTTCGCTTGGCGGAGGCAGTGGGTAATCCGCTTGTCCATGCGCTATACCCTATTCCGAAGATTGCCCTGTTACCGCTGATTATTTTATGGCTGGGAATTGGAGAACTTTCTAAGGTTTCGATCATCAGTTTAGGTGTTTTTTTCCCCGTCATTATTAATACCTATTCTGGCGTAAAAAATGTAGATCCCCTGTTAATTAAAGCTGCTGTTGCTTTTAGAGCCAGCAGGCTTAGCATTATCCGCAAAGTTATTTTGCCTGGAGCACTGCCGGTTATTATTGCCGGACTCAAACTGGCAGCAGGAACATCGCTGTTACTATTAGTAGCCGCCGAAATGATTGCAGCCAAAGAAGGTATTGGAGCTATGATTTTGCATTATGGCGATCTCATGCTGACTACCAAGCTTATGGTCGGCGTGTTGGCGCTGTCGTTGTTGGGAATCGCTTTTAATTACTTACTGAATTGGTTGGAAAAAAGGTTAATTTCCTGGAGATAAGACTATAAGACAAAAGGGGCCGTGGAAAACTTGGAGATAAGTTTTTCCACAGCCCCTTTTGCATTTTATTCTAACTCTACTGTGACTTGCACATTGGCTGATAATTGAACCAGTCCGGCGGAGATAGGCGTTGCTGCCAGATTATCGGCGATTCCTTTACCGTATAGGCGGGTTGTTGCCTCAGGCGAATAAAAATTGACACCATTTTCATTTACAACCTTGACCCGGACTACCTGTTTGTTTAGGGCGGCGGCGATGGCGTCGGCTTTGCTTATCGCATCGCGGACTGCTTGGGCGAGAGCAGCATTTCTAACCCCATTTTCATCCTTTTTGGCAAACCGAATGGTATTGACCTGGTTAGCACCGGCATTGAGGGCGGCGTCGACAACCTCGCCCGCTTTATCTGGCACCGTTGTTACCAGGACGTTGTTGGTAATCTGATAACCCTTAATAGCCGGTGTACGGCGGCCATTGTCATCATTTTTATAAATTGGCGTTACCGCATAATGCGCTGTCTTTATGTATTCATCTTTTATTCCCATACTTTCTAGCTGTTGGCGGATGCTTGTAGAGACGGCCGCGTTTTTAGCTTGGGCGGCAGCAACAGTTTCGGCTTCGGTTACTGTACCTAGATTAATATAAGCAATATCGGGGGCGATTTCCTCTTGGTAACTACCGCTTACCTGTACTTCGGTAGCATTAGGGTTTGTTTCAGAGGCCAGAGCAGCAGGTAGTGCAGCTACCATTAGCAGCAGTGCTAAACTTAATGATTTGACGTATTTGAACATTGTCATCAACTCCTTTACTCATATAAACGGTTAAGATAGCCAGAAGTAACGAAGAAAATAGTTAAACATCAAAAATAATATAAAATGAGACTTAGCGAACAGCTTGGTCAGCAGATATGATAGGTGGCAAAGTGGGCTATTGTGGCATAAGATATGATGTGAAAACATTTTGGAGGTGCGAGGAGACTATGCCTATTAGTGAAGAAGATCGCAAACCCAAGCATCATCACCATCACCATCCTGATGAACATGAGATGATGCCACATGTTCATACCTATATAACAGAAGTTGATGTGGCAGATGAACATCAGCATATTATTATGGGGGTGAGCGGTCCGGCAAAAGAAAAAGGAAGATGTCATGTACACCGGATACACGGCCGGACTTCATTTATATGTGAAGAAGGGGAAGGCGGTCACTGGCATACTGAGGATGTTATGACAGGACCAGAGATTGAAATGCCGGACGGCAATCATGTGCACTACTTTGAAGGCATGACTAGCGAAGATGAGGGGCATTGTCATAGCTTTACCGGCGCTACTGGTCTTGTACCATGTTGTGACATGGAAACAGAGGATGAATGTGAAGAAGAATACGAAGATGAGTGCATGGAAGACATTGAAGATCCCTGTGAAGACATTTGTGAGATGCCGGTAAAAACCCTACCTAAGTACAAGTATAAATATGGAAAGCGTCCAGACGAAGAATAGTATACTTGCCCAACAAAAAGCCGTCAGATAGGATTCTGATGGTTTTTTGTTTAAGAAAGGGCCGTATATGAGGTATAAGTACTGTAGTAAGTTGACACGATCTTCGAAAAAAAGTCTGTTGCATCATTTAAAATAGAAGGGTATAATGGAGGCACATGATTAGTGAATTATGTCTCTGTGATAATTTGTTTGTACTTAGGACAATAACTTATATTTTGAATGCGGGACTGGCGGATAGTGGGGCTCACCACGTGGACCGTATTTCGAGTGTATAGCCGACCGCCTGGGCAAGAGAGATCTTTCCCAGGCGGTTTTCTACTTAAAAATAAAGTATCAAGGAGGGTCAAATGGAGGCACAAGATTAGTGAATTATTGAACTTATATTCCGAATGCGGGACTGGCGGATAGTGGACTTACCACGTGGACTGCATTTCGGGTGTATAGCCGACCGCCTGGGCAAGAGATAACTTGTCCAGGTGGTTTTTTATTTCAATAAAATAAAAATATGGAGTCTGAGTAAACCAAACAACAAACTCGAGTATCCAATCCTTGTAAAACACATTTTTTCGCGTTTTTAACCAGACTTATATCTTAATTAGGGGAGGTTAGACTATGTCCGAAAAGTTAGAAGTAGCTCAAGCAAGGTTATTAAATCTGGTTCAATGTATGCCCAAAGAGACGGTAGGATTGAGTGAAAGTTGGCGACGAATATTAGCTGAAACTGTATTGTCTGATATGGATTTTCCTCCGTTTGACAGGTCGCCTTTGGACGGATATGCGTTGATCGCAAAAGAGGTGACGGATGCCCTATCCGACAACCCTGTTATTTTGCGTCAGGTGGACTACGTTTGTGCTGGTGATACTCCGCACAATAACATTACTCCGGGAACAGCCTGCCGGATTATGACAGGAGCACCTTTGCCACTTGGCGCTACTGGAGTTGTTCGTATTGAAGATACGATCTCAGATGGTGGGATGATTACAATCTTAGATGGCCGGGGGACAGAAAAAAACATCTGTTTTAAAGGAGAAGAAATAGTATCCGGTGAAGAGGTAATACCAGCCGGAACAATGATAAATGCGGGCGTAATTGGCATGCTAGCTGTACTGGGTAAGGCACATATATGTGTTTTTCGCAAACCTCAGGTAGCAATTATTGCTACAGGCAGCGAAATTATCCCAGCAGATTTGCGGTTAACTCCTGGTAAAATTCGCAACTCCAACAGTTATATGATTGGTGCTCAAGTAATGGATGCCGGCGGAGAATCAGTATTCATGAGCAATGTACAGGATGACGCGGATGAAATTGCCCATATGCTGGAACAGGCGTCTGCTTGCGACATAGTAATTACAACAGGAGGCGCCTCAGTAGGGGATTGCGATTTAATTGGTGAAGCATATAAGAAACTGGGGATTGAATTATTGTTTGGCCGAGTAAGCATTAAACCGGGAATGCCGGTTATGGCAGGTCAAAGAAATGGTAAACTGTATCTTGGATTATCTGGAAATCCAGCATCGGCGGCTATTTCGTTCGAACAGTTAGCAAGACCGGTATTAATGAAGATGTGCGGACACAAAACATGGTGGCGACCACGGATAAAGGCAATATTAGCGATTCCGTTTAATAAGAGTACTAAGGCAAAACGGTTTGTTTGGTCACGGTGCTGGCAAACGGATAACGGTATTTTAGTGGAACCTTTACACCTTCAAAGTAATGGCATGTTGAAATCGGCAATGGTTGCCAACTCATTGATTGTAATTCCGGAAAATACTCCACCACTTCCGAGGGGGAGTAAAGTCGAAGCCATTTTGTTGGTTAATGCCTATAATTGGGTATAGTACCAGCATCTGTGCAGGCAGGGGTAAAGCAATACATATGTAACACATGTTGGGTCTATTTGAATGTTCAGATTTTTAATTCGGCTGTAAGACAGATCATGTTTGAAACAATGACTGAAGCTGCTTTAACAAAAGATGATCCCGCTGATTTGAGCAATGTGGGCGTTGAAAGATTAATTTGTGAACATTACAAGTTGCCAGCATTCGGCACTCTTTTGTGAAGGAAGCTTTTACTATGGTAATATTTGTGGTATAATTTTCTTTTATATAAATGATATAAGTTAGACAAGCTGTAGAAGCTAAGATAAGTAGGGGGGATTATACAAATGGAGCTATGGTATACAGAGTACCAAACTAAGAATCTAGGTCTTGCGGCCCGAATTAAGGAAACATTATACTCAGGGAAGTCGAAATTTCAAGAGGTTGCAGTAGTTGAGGCATACGAGTTTGGGCGAATGTTAGTACTTGATGGTGTTTTTCAGACCTCGATATTTGACGAGTTCATTTATCATGAAATGATTGCGCATGTTCCCTTATTTGTTCATCCTGATCCCAAAACGGTTTTGGTTATTGGCGGTGGAGATGGCGGTACAATACGCGAGGTAGTCAAGCACCAGTCGGTTGAAGTGGCTGAGATGGTGGAGATTGA
The DNA here is from genome assembly GCF_000445445.1 of Sporomusa ovata DSM 2662. Lineage (GTDB taxonomy): Bacteria > Bacillota > Negativicutes > Sporomusales > Sporomusaceae > Sporomusa > Sporomusa ovata. The sequence continues at coordinate 489,475 of NZ_ASXP01000001.1, forward strand.
CGGCCTGGTGGTGGAGGTTAGTAAAAAATATTTACCGGAAATCAGTTCGGCCTTAAACGAGAACCATCCCAAGCTACAGCTTAAGATTGGCGATGGCATCAAACATATGCAGGAAGTAGAGAATAAATATGATGTCATTATTGTAGATTGTTCTGATCCAATTGGTCCTGGAAAAGGCTTGTTTACTCACGAATTTTATCAGAATGTGCACAAAGCATTAAAACTTGACGGCTTGTTCGTACAACAGACAGAATCGCCTTTTTATCATCAGCAACTTATCCAGCAGCTTACTGCAGACATTACGTCAATGTTTCCGATAACCCGTTTATATTTGGCGAATATTCCCTTGTATCCGGGTGGGCTGCATTGTTTTACCATTGGTTCTAAAAAATATGATCCGCTTAGTATTGATATTGGCCGCATTCCGGAAAACCTTAATACCCGGTATTATAACCGGGAACTGCAAAAGAGCTGCTTTGCTCTGCCGAATTTTGTGAAGAAATTAGTAAGGTGAGAAAAGAGCGGGATTGCCACACTGGCGCCTGTGATGATAAAGAAGAGCTGCTATTCTCATAGTCATCGGAAGCGCAAAGGAAGCAATCTCGCTTTTATCAGTTATAGTAGACTTTCTGGATTTAAACCTGCCAGTTCAGGACGCACAAACTGCCCATCTTTGCGGATAAGTTTATCGTCAAACCAGATTTCGCCACCACCGTATTCGGCTGTTTGAATACAGACAAGATCCCAGTGGATGACAGATTTGTTGCCATTAAAGGCAGCATCATAGGCGTTGCCGGGAGTAAAGTGGAAGCTTCCTTTGATTTTTTCATCAAACAAGATATCCTTCATTGGTTTTTCAATATAAGGATTTACTCCTAGTGCAAATTCACCGATATAGCGGGCACCCTCATCAATGTCAAAAACCTTATTGATTTTTTCTGAATCATTAGCAGTTGCCTTGATGATCTTGCCATTTTTAAATTCAAGGCGAATATTTTCATAGGTAAATCCTTGGTATACTGAAGGCGTGTTGTAACTGAGGACACCATTTACCGATTCCCTTACAGGAGCAGTATACACTTCACCGTCAGGTATATTCCTCAGTCCTGAGCATTTTACCGCTGGTATTCCTTTAATAGAAAAAGTAAGTTCAGTATCAGGTCCGGTAATTTTTACTTTGTCGGTTTTCTCCATAAGCGCAATCAACGGGTCCATGGCTTTAGCCATTTTTGCATAATCAAGGTTACACACCTGGAAATAAAAGTCCTCAAAAGCTTCGGTGCTGGAATTTGATAATTGCGCCATCGAAGCGTTTGGCCAGCGTAAGATACACCACTTGGTATGTGGGACACGCACGTCAAGATGTACTGGTTTTACCCAGTTTTGCTGGTAGCTTTGTAATTGGGCGTCAGAGACATCAGCCATTTCTGCAATATTAAAACTGGCTCTGATGGCAATATAAGCATTCATTTCTTTCATTCTAGCCTGCTCCCAAGAGGCGACAAGTGCGAACTGCTCACCGGAAGCCTTCCTAAGCAGTGAACGCTGTAATTGGCTGTTTTTAATTTCAAGAAAAGGAATACCGCCTGCGGCATAAGCCTCATCTACAAGCGCCTTGGCTAGTGGTAAAGCATCATCAAACATCTCAATTAATATTTTTTCGCCTGGTGCAAGACTGGTAGAATAGCCAATCAGGTTCTGGGCGAGAGTTTTTACTCGTGGATCCAAAGTAGTACCTCCTTAAAGTTTGGTTATTGATACTATCAGTATTTGATGTTTTGACAAGAATATCCTTTGAAAAATCGGTTTTGATCAATAAAATGATGTGTATTGTGCTTGCAATTTGAGTAGACATATTATATAATGCATTATGTTATTGAAAATTCCTCGATAGCTCAGTTGGTAGAGCAATCGGCTGTTAACCGATTTGTCGTAGGTTCGAGTCCTACTCGAGGAGCCAGAGGCCCGTTGGTCAAGCGGTTAAGACACCGCCCTTTCACGGCGGTATCAGGGGTTCGAATCCCCTACGGGTCACCATCTCGAAGTGCGATAAGCGACAAGCGATAGTCGATAATGATTGTAAAATTGAATACGTACGGGCGATTAGCTCAGCTGGGAGAGCGCCTGCCTTACAAGCAGGATGTCGGCGGTTCGATCCCGTCATCGCCCACCACAAAGAAAGCTGCAGATAAAACTGCAAGCTTTTTTTCATTATCCTGCTGATGAAGAAATATCGATGAACAAGTAGTTTTGGTATATAATATATCTTGAATAAGGTTGATGAGAGACCGGAAGGAGTGTTTTCGGTTATGGAAGCAAAAGAACGGCGTGATCAGATTGCTAGTTTGTTGCAGCAAAGCAGGCAACCAATAACGGGAACGGCAATAGCAAAAAAGTTAGGGGTAAGCCGGCAGGTCATTGTTGGTGATATTGCTATTTTACGGGCAGCTGGTGCTGATATCTATGCGACTCCTCAAGGCTATGTTATTTTACAAGTGGCTGCTCCGACTACTGTTAGTGCGAAGTTTGCCTGCTGTCATGATAGTAAACGTATAGAGACCGAACTTGCCGTAATTATTGATAATGGCGGTTGTGTACTTGATGTTAGTGTTGAGCATCCTGTGTATGGCGAGATTAAAGCCAACTTAATGTTAGCTTCCCGGCGGGACTTAACTGATTTTCTACATAAATCGGCCGAAAGCGATGCGGCTCCGCTTTCGCTGGTTACTGGTGGGGTGCATTTACACACCATTGAAGCGCCGACAGCTGAGATTTTACAGAAGATTGCTGCTGAACTTAAGGCGTTGGGGATATTGCTTGAATAAAAAATTGCTACTGGTATTAAAACCGGTAGCAATTTTTTTGGCCAACTCCGCCGAGCCCAATGCTAATTGCAACAGGCTAAAAAAGTAGTTGCCATCTTGAGATAAGGCCAGTATAATACATAGTAATGACAAGACAGCTGTAATGACATTGGAGGTCGAGAGATATGGACACTATCAGACGGTTAGAACAAATTCCAGTCAGTCGCTTTCATTACAAATTGCTGGTATTGACGGGGCTAGGTTGGTTGTTTGATGCTATGGATACCGGGATTATTGCTTTTGTATTGCCGGTATTGGCTAAGGAGTGGAGTTTGTCGGGGACCCAAATGGGTTTTATCGGCAGCATTGGTCTTCTAGGGATGGCTATTGGTGCAGTACTAGGAGGTATGGCAGCTGATAAATATGGTCGTAAGGCAGTATTTACTGTCACACTGCTAATGTATAGTATAGCCACCGGCCTGTGTGGATTAGCTTGGAATTATGAATCATTACTTGTGTTTAGATTCTTGGTAGGCTTTGGCTTAGGCGGTGAGTTGCCGGTCGCGGCGACACTTATGACAGAGTATTCGCCACCGGCAAGGCGTGGCCGTTTTATTGTGTTGTTGGAAAGTTTCTGGGGAGTTGGCTGGTTAGCGGCGGCACTTATTTCGTATTTTGTTATTCCCCGCTTTGGCTGGCAAATGGCATTTTTCATAGGCGCATTACCGGCACTTTATGTATTTTTTATTCGAATGGGAGTACCTGAATCTATCCGTTATCTTATTAATAAAGGGCGTCATGCTGAAGCCCTGGAAATTGTATCAAGAATAGAGCATTCCGCTGGGATTGAAGCGCCTGTTCAGCCGGCGGCAACCAGCAACGCAGATTTGGCAAACTTTACTGAAGATAAGATAGCCTTTAAGGAATTGTGGACTGGCAAATTTGCCAAGAGGACTATTATACTATGGATAATTTGGTTTGGTATTGTATATTCCTATTATGGTATCTTTACTTGGCTGCCATCGCTTATGGTTCAGCAAGGACATACTGTCCTTAAGACCTTTGAATATGTATTAATTATGACAGTGGCTCAATTGCCTGGGTATTTTAGTGCCGCCTATTTGGTTGACCGTATTGGCCGGAAGGCAACGCTGGCAGGCTATTTGGCAATGAGTGCAGTTAGTGCGTATTTCTTTGGTCAAGGTGGCAGTGCTCAAATTGTGCTTCTCTGGGGTAGTTTGATGTCCTTCTTTAATCTTGGTGCCTGGGGGGTTGTATACACCTACACGCCGGAACTTTATCCTACGCGGATACGGGCTTTTGGTTCCGGATGGGCGGCGGCGGTCGGACGTTTTGGCGGAATCCTGGCACCAACTATTGTCGGTTACATGGTCGCGGGGTCGCAAGGTTTTTCCCATGTATTTACTATGTTTACCGGTGTCATGCTGATAGTTGCCATTGCTGTATGCCTATTTGGCGAAGAAACCAAAGGCAAAGCTTTGGATGAAATAAGTAAATAGTGAGAAAAGAATACTAGAACGGGTAATCGTTCTAGTATTTTTTTGCTAGTTTGGCCAGGTCATGATATAATTTGATGCATAGCAAATTTGCAAGGGGGAAGACAATTCATGATGACTATTAGTCTGTTAATAGGGGCTGTTGCCGCTTATTGGGTATATAATGATGCTCGAGGGCGTGGTCATGATTTGGGATCAGCATTACTATGGGCAGTTGGAACAGCTGCTGCTTTGATTATCTTTTTACCGCTGTATCTCCTTATTGGTCGTAAGTCAGTCATGAAACCGCGTCGTAATGAGGATATTATTGATGTTGAGGCATCACTGGTAGATGAAGAGACAATTAAATGCCCTATGTGTGCCGGTAGAGTCAAAGAGGAGTTCAAGATCTGCCCCTACTGTGGATTTACGCTAAAGCCTGTCTGTCCTTCCTGTGGTAAAGAGCTTAATCGTGAATGGCGGGTGTGTCCTTATTGCCAGACTCCTACTGAAACCAAATAGGCTAAAGCAGGCTGTAAAATTTACTAGAAAAAACATGATAATTTTATTGGACACAGATATACCTAATATGCTATAATCATTTTTGTGGTTATGCCACAATATAATGCGCCCGTAGCTCAGGGGATAGAGCGCCAGCCTCCGGAGCTGGAAGCGCAGGTTCGATTCCTGCCGGGCGCACCATAAGAAAATCAAGCCTTTCAGCGATTTTGCTGAAAGGCTTTTTTCGTTTTAAACTGCTTGGATTGTATTTAATTGGACAAAATATTTCTAAACGACGAGAATGAACAGCAAAGAATGTCTTTGTATTTTGCTTGCATCCAGTTTTGGAAATGTTTATAGATTGTATTGAAAGTAAGTGAATTGTAGAGCGGTTATCCCTAATTGCTTTGCCAAAGGTCGTTTAGCTTTGGGGCTTTTAAATTGCTTATTAAATGTCTCGTTGTCAGGAATAGTAATTGTATTTGTGACATCCGTACAAAAATTATCAATGAACTTATAGATTAGTTTTTGATTGGAAAGAACTACTGTTGCTAAATTTTGATCAGTTTGGGATAAAAGGTCGATTTCGTAATTTAGAAGACCTGTAACAAGAAAAAAAGTTCATAATCATCCAATGGGTCATGTTTATCTATTGTTTAGCATGCTCGTTTACATTGACCGGATGGCATACTCAGGGCAAATATGTTTGCATGTACCGCAGGCGGTACATAATTTAGTGTCAATAAAAGCTTTGTTATCGTTTTCGTAGTTTATCGCTTCCGAAGGGCATATCAGAATACATTTACTGCAGGTTTTACATAGATACTTTAATACTTTCGGCTTTTGATAGTTGGGAGATGTTTGTTTTTCCATAATATCACATCCTAAATTGGAATAATTAGAGCAACAGAAGTATTCTTCTCTTACTTCGGATGTTTTTCCTGCAAACACCTATTGATTAACTAAAAATAATGGAATCTATAGCATATGCAGAATTTTATTTAAAAATAGGCATTATAATAGCAGGACTAGCCAAATAAACTAGTCCTGCTATTATAATTTTTCGTGTTGGGCAGTGACTCGGCGGTAAAAATCCGCCATAGGCCTGGTAAAATAATACTTGCATTTCTTACTTAGTAGTAATATACTAACAATATAAACACTTAGTAGTAAAACACTAATAAGCAGGGTGATATAATGAGAATTGGTATTTATGGTTCATCCTTCAATCCGCCAACGAATGGCCATCTCTGGTCAGCAAACACGATTGCGCAACGAGAAGAATTAGATAAGGTTATTTTACTTCCTTCTTCATCCAAACGTACCGATAAGAATATAGAGGTAGCAGATCTTCATCGGATGGAAATGCTAAGATTAGCTGTGGCTGATAATAGTATATTTGAGATTGATGACCATGAAATGAAGGCTATCTCCGGTAAGCAATATAGCTACGTTACTATGGAATATTTTCGAGAAAAATATCCGGACGATGAATTGTTTTTTCTGATGGGGGCAGATCTTTTAGCCCAATTACCTAATTGGACTTATGGAGAAAAATTTATTCAAGCTACTAAATTTATCGTAATTGAACGACAAAACATTCCTATGGGTGAGATAATCGCCAAAACCCCAATGCTCCGTAAATATCATCGGAATTTTAGCCTGATTTATAAAGGCATAGTTAACGAAATTAGTTCTAGTTATATAAGAGAAGAATTTGAAAACGGTGCAGATCCCCGATATTTGCTTCCTGAAGCTGTGTACTGGTATATCAAAAACAATAATGTTTACTTAATAAGCGAACCATTATGATGTTAAACGACTGAATGTTCGGAAATTAGGAACAGAAAGGAAGGATTGAAATGGCTTATAGCAAGAAACTTCAACAAAAAATTATTGAAGAGGTAAAAAGTCTGCCAACGATTAATTCGAGCCGGGAAATTTATGAGCGGGTGGAATTTTTACGGTCCTTTTTGCGAAAAACAGGGCTTAATGGATTTGTCCTCGGACTATCTGGCGGCCAAGACTCGACACTGGTGGGTAAACTAGCTCAAATGGCCGTAAGTTTGGAGGAGAAAAGCTTTGTTGCTATGATGCTTCCTTATGGAGTGCAGAAAGATGTAGAAGACGTTGAGCTCGCTATTGATTATATTAACCCAGATGAGGTGTTCAAATTTGATATCAAACCCATTGTAGATGCACTTTGTATCGAATATGAACAAGCTACGGGAGAACCTCTTATTGATTATCATAAGGGGAATGTAAAAGCCCGGATTCGTATGGTAGTTCAATATGCTGTAGCTGGAATGAAGCAGCTTGCTGTACTAGGAACCGATCACGCTTCTGAAAATTGTACTCGTTTCTACACTAAATTCGGAGATGGAGCCGCCGATGTTTTGCCGATATTTGGGTTAACTAAATTTCAAGGGGCAGAATTGCTTAAAACTTTGGATTCTCCCGAACAATTTTAGTAAGAAAACTCCTACTCCTGATCTTTTAGACAATATCCCTTGTAAACCTGATGAAGCTGAGCTTGGGTTCACTTACCAAGACATTGAGGATTTCCTTACCGGAAAAGAAGTTTGTGATGAAGTATTTGATATGATTTACGCTTTTTATTTAAAAGGTGACCATAAGGCTAAATTACCGATAACAATTTACGACAATAAAAAACAGGGGTGAAATTATGAACGAACAAAGAGAATTTCTTAAAGACTATGATGACAGTAAATATAAAAAACCGTCTACTACTGTAGATATGGTAATCTTAACTGCTGTTGATATTGAAACCAATGCTCGGTCAGTTCCAGATAAAGTGTTGCGAGTACTGCTTATTAAACGTAAGGGGGACCCCCTTGTTGTTGATGTAACCGATCCATATAAAGGTAAATGGGCCTTGCCGGGGGGGTTCGTTAATTACTTCGAAGATCTTGATGCTGCGGCAATCCGGGAACTGGAAGAGGAAACTAATGTTGCTAATGTTTACATGGAACAGCTTTATACTTGGGGCAAGGTTTACCGTGACTTGCGCCGTAGAGTTATCAGCACCTCATATATGGCATTGGTAGATAGTTCTAAACTAAACGTAAAAGCCGGCGATGATGCTGAAGATGCCTGTTGGTTTGATGTAAAAGCCACAATGCTTGAAGAAATAAAAACGCAAACCCCAACAGGTTATATTCGCAAAACAACGTATGAGCTATCCTTGATAAATGGCGAGCAGGAAATAAAAGATACTGTAATTGTTACTAAGGAGATGGAAGGAAGAACTTCTAAAGTCGATTTTGAATGTCTGGATAATTTCTCAGGGCTTGCTTTCGACCATGCAACAGTTATCTTTTATACTCTTGAGCGCCTAAAGAACAAAGTAGAATATACCGATATTGCTTTTTCTCTTATGCCGGAATTGTTTACTTTAACAGAACTAAAAAAGCTGTATGAAGTTATCACCGGGAAAGCCATTTATAGTAGAAATTTTCGCGATAAAATGGAGAAACAGAAGAAAATGGTAATAGAGACGGATGAATGGGAGTCCGGTAAGCCTTATAAGCCAGCCAGATTGTTTCGTTTCAATCCCGATTGGGTAGAAGATTAGTGAATTAATTTAACTAATTTGCGTAGAACCACGAAGAAAGTAAGGTGTGTTCATTGAAGGTTGGAATTGTGCTCAATCACTCCCAAAGACTCACAACCTCTGCTGTTGAGACTGTCATCAGTCATATTGAGAGATTGGGAAGTAGTGCCGAGCTACTGAAGTTTGACAATCCCCTCTCAGAATTAGACGTAGTTCTTTCTTTCGGGGGAGATGGAACAGTACTAGGTACAGCCAGATATGTCGGAGAACTTCCTATCTTCGGGATTAACACTGGCCATTTAGGCTTCTTAACCGGAATAGAGTATAACCTTCCCAAAGTCATTGAGGCAATTTCTCTGATTCTAAATAGTCAATTTACTATAGATAAACGTAAACGCTTAGAGGCACGAGTATATCGAAAGGAGAAAAATGTAGCAGATTGTACCGCTTTAAACGACATAGTAGTCAAAGGAGCTATAGCTAAGCTAGTAAGACTAAGGACTTATATCGGCGGGGATTATGTAGGAAAATTTCCCGCAGACGGAATTATTATAAGCACAGCTACCGGAAGTACCGGGTATTCCATATCAGCCGGGGGAGCAATTATTCCTCCCGATCTTGAAATCAACGTAATCACTCCTATCTGTTCTCATTTACTTAATGTAAGGTCGATGATCGCCTGTAACAACAAAGAAATCAAAATTGTAGTCGAATCATATCAAAAGGAACTTCTTCTTTCGGCAGATGGTCAAGTGGATATTGAGTTAGAAACTAATGATTGTATCGTTATTAATAAAGCTCCCATGGTGACTAATTTGATTAGGCTTAATAATGAAACCTTCTATCAACTGCTTTCGCGAAAGATGAAATGGGACAAAGATGAAAAAGATCGGAGTGACTTAACATGAGCATATTCAACAACAAACGATTACCAGAAGAATTATTTATGATTGATGCAGAACGCATTCGTCAGGGGTGGTACTCTGATAAATATTTTTGTAATAACGTAGAATTACTCGAAAAATTAGCTGCTGAAAATTATCATTTTCGAGGAGAAAGCGATTTGAATGAAATGGATTGTTCGGTAATTCGTACTGGGAACATTGAAGTTGAAATGCAGTTTTTCACTCGCCGCCGACCTTTTAGTGTAGTTGGCGGGGTTGATGAAGCAATTGCAATTCTACAACAATGTGCCGGATATTATACCGAAGCTGGTGAATTTGTAAATACATATGATGAACTTGAGGTTGAAGCTGTACAAGATGGCACGTTTGTAACGTATGATGGAGATCCTAAGAAGGTAGTTCCTGTGATTAAAGTGCGGGGGATCCATCGTTACTTTGCAAAATTAGAAACAGTTATGTTAGGAGCTATGGCTGAACCTACAAGAATTGCTACCAATGTATTTAATACTTTAGTTGGCGCAAGTTGGCTAAAATGGGTCGCTGCGCTTGCGATAACCCGGAGCTGAAACTTATCTCAAGTAATAATAAAAAAAGGGGCTGAATTTAATGCAAAATCCAAGTTGCTATTCTCCTAACCGTGCCGGAGAATTATACTTACCCAGATATGACATAATTCAGAATGAAGTACGGCAACTTCGAAAAAAATGTAACCCTGCCTTTAGTAGTGAAAAGACAGTTCTCTTTTTGGTTGACCCACAGGTTGGGTTTTGCATCCCGGGTGCAAGCCTGTACGTCAATGGAGCTGAGAAAGATATAGAACGAATTTGTAATTTTATCTACCGTAATTTGGAGCGGATTGATGAAATTCGGGTTTCTCTTGATACCCACACCGTATTTCAAATCCATACTCCGGGATTTTGGGTAAATGATCAAAATGAAAATCCGAATCCGTTTTCGATTATTACATTAGAAAATGTAAAAGAGAAAAAGTGGCGACCCTATGCTGAATGGATTACGCTTGAACTCATTGAAAGCTATCTTGAACAGCTTGAGACCGGTGAAAAGTACATTCTAATTACCTGGGAATATCACACCCAAAAAGGTTCTGTCGATAATGCGGTGGTTCCCATGTTGTATGAAGCGTTATTTTTCTACTCGTTAATGACCGGCAAGGAAATAAAATGGATCACTAAAGGGGAAAGCCTCTGGACAGAAAATTACAGCGTATTATCGCCCGAAGTATCGAAACTCTATTTTAAAGATGGCTCGCTGAAAATTGTCGGCAACTTCAACGAGAAATTGATGACCGAGTTGATGGCGTTTGATCGGGTATATGTTGCGGGAGAAGCAGCAAGTCATTGCGTAAAAGCGACTTTGGAAGATATGCTGAAAGTCATTAAAAAGGATAAACTGCGTATGCCAAATAATTCATATGATTTTGAAGAAAATAAAATATATATCCTTGAAGATTGTATGTCGCCTGTCCAACCAACAGCAGGCAGCCCTGATTTCCCGGCAATTGCCAAAGAAGCCCTGGAAAAATTCAAATTAGCAGGAATGAGGGTTGTGAAATCGACCGACCTGTTTTGAAGGATAACGCTTAACTGTGATATTCAGCGATACCAATTTAATAGTAATGAATAACCTCTTAGAACTACTGGATGGAGTGTTCTGAGGGGTTTTCTGTTATTTAAAAATATGCGCTCTCGCTTATTTAAAGCCGAACTTTAACCAAATTTATAGCAGGAAATGCTTGGTTAACACAGAATATTTCATAGAGAAAATTTTTAATCAATATATATTATTTTGATATCAAACTGGTTTATCCAGCTATAAGGAGAAGGTTGAAATGAGCAGAAAAAGCAGAAATCATCCGGCAATTTGCGGCGTATGTCCAGGTGGCTGTGCCATAGAGGCCACTGTTGAAAATGAGCGCTTGACTGAGGTTAAGCCGCTGGCAGGTGCTCCATTCGGTTCCCTGTGCGTACGCGGTAAGCATGCGGCAGAAGTGGTTTATTCCCCAGATCGGCTAAAAACGCCGCTACTGCGAACAGGTGCGCGGGGTGAGGGTAAGTTTCGCCCAGCTAGCTGGGATGAAGCACTATCGTTGCTGACAGATAAAATACTTGCAATTCGCGATGACTATGGACCTCAGGCGTTAGTTAATCATTCTGGCCGGGGCTGTTTTGAAACTTCTATGGATGAAATTGGCAGTACTAGTGACGCGAAAGCTTCCAAACTGTTGTTGCCATTAGGTTCCCCTAATGCCTGTGGCGTAGGGTCAGTCTGTTTTGTAGCCTTTGGCTTACTAGCGCCAATGACAACGCTAGGCGTACGTGGCCAGATGCTGGTACCTGACTGGGATAAGAATCAGACATTGGTCATTTGGGGTACTAATCCAGCGACTGATTCACCACCTTTTGGTTATCAGCGTATCCTGAAGGCGCAGAAACGAGGTATGCGGGTAATTGTTATTGACCAGATGAAAAGTGACATGGCTGCCCGTGCTGATCAATGGATTCCCGTGCGCTCCGGTACTGATGGTGCCTTAGCGCTCGGAATGATCCGGGCTATGATCAAGGAAGGTCTGTATGACCAGGAATTTGTTGACCACTGGACAGTGGGATTTGATGAGCTTGTCAAGTACGTTGAGGACTTTTCGCCGGAAAAAGTCGCATCGATCACCGGAGTGCCAGTGGCAACGATGCTGTCGTTGGCGAGGACTATTGCCACCACCCCCACCGGACTGCGGCTTTACACCGGACTGGAGTATTCCAATTGCGGTGTTCAGTCTATTCGTGCCGTCTATATTCTCTGGGCACTGGCAGGAAAACTCGATGCGCCTGGAGGGCTGCTCATTGAAACGAAGTCCGAACCGTATGCAAGCTTGCCTGCAATTGAAATGCCAAAGGAACTACCGATTGGTGCGACAGAGTATCCACTCTTTTATAAATATACAGGCTGCGGTCACTTCATGGAATTTCCCAAAGCGGTACTGGAAGAAAAACCGTATGCAGTCAAGGGACTGATTAATAGTGGTTCTTCTATTTTGACTTCTTATCCTCAGCCGGCCCTATATGAGGAGGCATTCCGTAAACTTGAATTCATGGCGGTTGTGGATCGGTTTATGACTAGAGATGCCTTATTTGCCGATGTGGTGTTACCAGCCACTACTTACTTTGAAAATACTTCCTATCAGCACTATCCCGGCTACACCCGACTGCGACGTCAAGTTATCAGTCCGGTAGGCGAAGCCCGCAACGATCTGTTTATTATGGCCGAAATTGCAAAGCGGCTGGGCTATGGGCATATGTATCCGCAAAATGAGGAAGAAATGCTGGAAATGGCATTTGCCCGTAACCCGGAACTGCTGGCAGAACTGAAAACCAGTCAGGATGGAGTTGCGGTGCCTAAGCGGGAGCAACGATATAAAAAGTACGAGTTGGGGTTGCTGCGACCTGATGGTAAACCGGGTTTTGACACACCTTCAGGTAAGTTGGAGATTGCGTCTTCCATTTTAGCTGAACATGGATATGCTGCTTTGCCGGAATATATTGAGCCAGTGGAAGGTCCGCTTGGTAGTCCGGACGTTTATTGCGAGTATCCGCTTATTCTGAATACCGGTGCCCGTATTCACTCTACCTTCCGTTCCCAGCATCTTAATATTCCGGGTTTAGTGAAGCTTCAACCCAGGCCAGCGATACTTATTCATCCTGACGATGCCAAGCAACGAGGAATCACTGCCGGGGATAAAGTTACCGTTAAAACGAGAAGAGGACAAGTAAATTTGTATGCCTGCATTACCGACCAGGTTATGCAAGGTTCGGTAGAAGCCAATATGGGGGGCGGGACACCCAGCCAGGCACCTGAATGGCGGGATGCCAATGTAAATACGATCTGTGATTTTATCAACCGCGACCCCATCTCCGGGTTTCCTGTATTTAAAACTCAGCTTTGCCAGGTTGAAAAAGCTGAACTCGCTTTAGTATAGCTGAAACATTGGGGATTCAGGTGGGGAGTACTCCGCCTGAAATAAAATTAGCTCAAATGATGGCTAAAGAATTATTTCAACTAATCTATAATAAGGAGCCAACAAGAAATTAAAATACAAAGTCCTCGCAGTTTTTGCGAGGACTTTAGGCTATAGTCGTACTGAGTAAAGCAGGTTTTTCAGTCGCAAGGCAGAAGTAATAATCTATGATCGCTTGGTTTAGTGGTGGAGGAAGAGTAGGCTATGGCTAAAAATTTACTGGAGTGCACAATACAGGGGATTGTCGACAAGTATCCGGAAACAATGGATATTTTTACAGGCTTCAATATCGTTACCCAAGCAGAATTAGCGCAAGGATTAGGGGCTGTTTTACGGCTAAAAACAATCCTGAGCATCAAATGTATTAATCCAGAATCATTTATCAGTTTACTTGTTGACAAAATTGAAGATGCGGAGCAGTATCGCCAATTGTCAGAGGTTGTAACAGATAACCAAGGGGTATTCAATTTTGTTGCGCAACTGCCATGTGCTCTTAACCTGCCGCTTAACTGGGCCTTACAGGCTATTTTAAAGAAACTGCGGGTAGAAAAGGATATTAGGCTTAATTATTATATATGGTCATGCAGTAATGATGTGTTGTATTTTGCTGACTATCTGCAACAGGTTGAAGATATTGCTGACGCACCAGACTTGATAGTAACGACAGAGTACAATTTGTTCAATAGCAAATTTATCGAACAGGTTATGAATAAGGGGTTGTACACCACTTCATTACAACAACCGAAACCGATAAATAGTACTCTTAACTATATTGGCATTGTTGACAAGCAGGGATGGTATAATGTTGTTGCCATCAACCCGGTTGTGGTGGTAATTGACTGTCGGCAGATGGGCCGTCTGCCGACTCCGAAAACGTGGGGTGATTTACTGCAGCCGGAATATGAACAACAGGTGGTTTTGAATGGTTGCAGCGGTGATTTTGATGATATCGTGCTGCTAACCATTTATCAGCAATATGGCGATGCCGGCATTGCGGCTTTAAGGAGGTCGGTCCGGACTGGCATGCACCCATCCCAAATGATCAAAAGCATGGCCGGCAGCAATCATGACCGACCACCCATCTATGTGATGCCGTACTTTTTTGCCAATACGATTTCACCACCGGCAGAGGCAAAAGTTATCTGGATGGAGGATGGAACCCCAATAACACCGCTGTCTTATTTGGTAAAAGCCTCAAAGGCCGAAGAATTGCAAGCGTTAATTGACTATTTTAACGGGCCGGAATTTGGCCGCATTTGTGCTGGTGCCTATTTTCCCGCGCTCCATCCGCAGGTACCTCATAACTTACCCGCAAAAGCAGTTTTAAAGTGGCTTGGCTGGGACTATATCAGAGGGCAGGATACCGGAAAATTACTGGCAAGGTTAAATAGGAATTTTTTATAATGTTGCGCGTAAAACTCTGTGCCCTTGTGGCTGGAGATGTAAGCACGGTATATATTGGGTTAATACCCCTAAAAAACTCAATACCTTTCAATAACACAAGCCTATCGCTTATATAAGACCAAAATACCGACAATCGGAAGGTTTGCGTGCAAAAAAGCTCAACTAGCAGCTGCTGACTGCCAGTTGAGCCACAAAACTATCTACGCGCAAAATTTTTCTTGTCTCAGAAGAATATCCTATTGATGCTGTATAACTTTTATTGATTTGATACCGTAATAGTTTGCAAAAAATTTATTTCGGGGTGTATTACTATCGTCTGTTAAATCTTTTGCAAAAATATGGCCCATAATAGTTTTATCTTTTACAGTAAATGGTTTAATACTTAATTCATCTATTCCTTGAGCTTTATTCATCATAACAAATTCTACTCTTTGCTTATGTTCTGTATATAGTGTCATATGTGCTTGTAAAGTTATATAGGCTAGAGGAAAAGTCACAAGAACAAGCATAGAAATGATGATATTTCTACCTTTTCCTGTTAAAATTTTAGCATGAATCAATTTCAATCTTAGAAAACCAAGTACACCGATAATCAGGAAAACTGCTGATGGGAAACCAGCACGTTGTGGATACTCCGGCGCTGCAAGCATAGCAAAATGTGTAGAAAGGCTAATGGTAATAAAGAAAATACTGGAGACAAAAGTAGTTCTATTTTCGTAGAATGTAGATTGCAAGTTGTTTTTTATAGTTTTAGAGTTTCTGACAATAATTTTATAAATTACAAATAGCAATATAAAAAGTGGTATATAGTATATAAATAAGTGTAATGAAGTCTCTAATGTGCTATGCAAATTATTATGGATGAAAGAATAATTCGCTTTGTGTGTAATATCTGCGCTTCTTACATAGTTTCCTGGTGCCAGCATAAGCATTAAATATCCAATAACTGCCCCGATCAAACCAGAAACCATCCATTTATCATGCATGTTTTTTTTCAAAAAATAATAATTAAACCAAAAAGTCGCAAGAACCAAGCTAAGTCCTATATGTTCATTAGTCCAGCCACTAACAATCCCCCAAAGAAACATCCCCCCAATAGCAATAATGTTATTATTGCTATTAAAAGATAATTTACCTTCAATTTTTAGCCGATAGGGTAATAGGAAAAGTAAAACAAAAACCGTTGTCCATAGATAATTAAATGCACCTGTTAGCCAGATAACTGTTTCGCCGATTCTAGGGATGCAAAACCAACACAAAAATACTATCAGCAGGAGCAATATTGGTTGAAAACGTAGACTTACTTTTCCCTGGGAATGCCAATATATCAGTGCCACTAAAAAAATAAATACAAAACTATTTGTAACTGCAAAAAAATCTTTCCCGATATATAAGAATACCTGTGTAAGTCCTTCTGCGACCATACGGCCGCCATGAGTAAAATAATGATCTACCTGAGAACTAATGATATCGCTGAAGCCGGTAATTCGATCGTATGTATTCCAATGAAAGGAATACATATAATCATCGACCATAAGAGGCGCTAGTAAGTTTAACGATAATATGTACCCATAAAGTATTAATAATATAAATACCGAGATAATAGGATCTTTTGTCATGCTTCGCATCATTTCCAGCCTTTTAGAAACATATTTTTAATAAAGATATTAAATAAGTATTTACTTTACCTGCGAAATACATTTTACTACAAGCAAAATAGGGAAATATGTCGGAAAAACCAATACAAACTAAATAAATATAAAAAACTATCTCTTGGTTTAGTCGTGTGTTAAAAGGGCTTGACTGGGACTATATCAATGAACCACCTAAAACGGAGGAATTGGAGTCAGAGGCAAAAAGAGCAGAGTGGTCAAGACCCCGCAGTTTGCAGACGATGCGGCAATTATTATGAATGCAAGGGAGAAGTCTACCTGAAAAACGGGAGTTTAGTCATCAGATATACAACAGATCTAATGGCGAGAAAGTATTTGGAAAGGATGATGGGCTATCAATCGGGGAATGCAGAAAAAGAAGAAAAAGGCAGGAAAGCCAACCCCTCCGCGCCCCAGTACAGTACGCTATATTTGTTTGGGTTGTGAAAAACAAGAAGAAATCCCCTACCAAGTGGTAAGGGACTTTGACAAACAGGATATTACAAGGGACTTAAGCTACCCGCCACAGTTTCGGTGTGAATCTTGTGGTGGGATAATGCATCCGCATTACTATAAAGGGGTTCATGGATTTGAGTACCGAATTTCGGATGTACTCGAAGCCAAAGGACCGCGCTAGCGGTTTTTCTTATGTATTTTCCTGGATGATATCGAAATATTTATTTCGGGCGCGCATTAAGTCGGTCTCAGGAATTTGGTTATCAGTAGTCCGGCAGATGAATTTTCCTACAATAATATTGCTGGTATCCAGCAGGGCTGTGATATTTTTCATACACTCCCCGGCGTAACCAGAGTAGGGATAGTTTTCGGTGACGGCAAATAAAGCCAATTTTTGCTCATGTAATTCTTTTAGATACAGTGTTGCTTCAGAGTCAGCTGTAGCCTGGTCTATAAGAAAGACAATCGAAATTAAATCAAAACTATTGGTAGCAGAGGTCTCATTAATAGAACTACAGGGAATATCTTCCGGGATTGTTTGCTGGATAGCTTGAGCAAGCTTCCAAACCGCATGGGACTGACTGGAAAAAACGATTTGCTTTGTTTGTTCCACAGGCTGGGAAGGGGAACTTTCCTCAATGGTGGTACTTGGAACGATGAGCACATGTACGTCAGTGAGTTCTTGTTCGAGACTATGACGAATAAGTTCGACCGTCTTCTGTACCTGAACCATTGTCTGGTTAGCGTCAAAACCGAGATATATCTCAATATAAGCAACGGTGTTCTCCATGCGAACCTTGAGATCTAAGATATCTTCATAAAGATCAAAATAGGTAACCAGGTTCCTTAGGGCGACTAAAGCAACAGATTCTTCGACGCTATAAAACTTAAAAAAATGCAGTTGTAATATAGTGGCTTTAACATCCGGTTTTACCAGACAAATCCCAAGCTCGCCCCCAACTTTATGAAGAAAACGAGCTACCTGGAGTAATTCTTCTGCTCCTTCTTTGGAGAGAAACTCAGTAGCAAAAAAATTACAGATAATTTTTCTGGCTCCGCCATTGATGAGCTTAATCAACGTAGATTTTAGGATAATAGCTGCCTCAGCATCAACACGTGCTGGTAGTGCGAGGGCCTGTACAGTGTTACTATCTGCCATAAAAGTCTCCTTTTTTATGGGAAATTGTGTATACTTAATTATAGCAGGAGCATGGTAAGGGTGCAATCATAATAGGCACCACCCGCCAGCAAAATCACACTTGTATATAGAGAATCCGGCATTGACAATAATGTCCAAGAAAGAGTACAATAAATAAGTAAATTCTTCTACCAGCATGCTGATAGCGTGCTTTTTTATTTACCATCAATTAAGGAATGGGAAAAGGTATATGATTACTGTAAGAGAAAAAGTAAGATTTGTGGAAACCGATATGATGGGGGTGGTACATCACTCTAATTATTTTCGCTGGTTTGAGATGGCCAGGGTTGAGTATTTGCGCCAGGTTGGCGTTTTACTTACTGATATGATGGCCGATGATATTGTTTTTCCCATTACCGATGTTGACTGCAAGTACCGTGCATCAGCCAGATTTGATGACTATATTCTCATTGAAGCTGTTTTAGCGGAAGCATCCAAAGTGAAACTGGTGTTTACCTACCGTGTGCTTAAAGAAGCAGATGGGACACTATTGGCTACGGGGAGTACACAAAATGTGTTTACTAACAACCAGGGAAAAATAATTCGTCTGCCGGACAAGTATTTTAATAAGCTGCATAAGCTTTCTTAAGAATAAGGTTGGTTGGTGTTGTCGATTGCCGGCTGTTACGGTTGCTGCATATTATCTATGGCGCTAAGAGAAACTAATTTGAACAGCGGCGTCATCGTACAGGATTTTAGGGCGAAGTTGAATAACAGGGTTTCTTGCCGATACCCGGATACGGAGGCTATGGTGTGGGATTTTTAATTTTTTTACTTATTGTTGTGTTAGGGGCAGCTGTTGGCGTGTGGCTGTACATTGCCAAGCAGGGAGATGCCAATTTTAAGTTTATTGTGGACCAACGGACTAATTTTACACTTACGGGAATAACCAAAGAGACAGCAACCTTTTCAACCACTGTGCCATTTATCAACAATGGCTCACAAGATGGTACGCTGATGGATGTTTTTCCCCGTCACTTTTTGCCTTGCGAACAGTTTGATGCTGTGGACACCGATTCACGCTTGACACTTGACCGTGCCAACCGGAATGATGGTTATTGGGAGGCTTGTATTATTCCTGTGACTACTGGTGGATCAATTATTTTAACAGTAAAATTTACTGCCAAGTCCGGGGACATCAAGGCTGCGCTCAAAGACATGGTGGATATGCCGATTGATATTGTATATCAGGTAGTCGCTCGTAGTCTCTGGTATATTGCTAAAGAGCGCTTGGTTATGACAGCTGATGAAATACATAAGGCACTTGCTGCTAGTGAAGAGGCTGCAGCCAGATAGGAGGAACGGATATGACTGAGCAGGCATTAGAACTAAAACCAGTACCTACTCGTATACTTACTGATAAAGATAACATTGTTGATGTGATTGAGAAATATGTCAAAGAGGATATTGGTCCGCAGGATGTGGTATCGGTAGCTGAAAGTGTTGTCGCGATTACCCAGGGACGCTTTGTCCGGCCGGAAGAAATACAGCCGTCACTGCTGGCCCGGATACTTTGCCGGTTTATTGCGAAAGAAGGCAGCCTGGCAAGTGTCTACGGGATGCAGACGGCCATGAATGCGGAAGGCAGTTGGCGGATAACATGGTCGTTGTTTGTTGGGTTTTTAGGTAAATTGGTAGGTCGAAGCGGCCTGTTCTATGAATTGGCAGGTGGACAAACGGCCTTGATTGACGATGTTACCGGCACGATGCCTCCATTTGACAAGTGTCTGGTATATGGACCGGCTGATCCCAATGGAGTGGCTGAAGCCATAAAACAGCGTTTGGGCTGTTATGGGGCTGTTGTTGCTGATGTCAATGACCTGAAGCGGGCGGCGGTATTGGGAGCGACCCAGGGATTAGTTCCCAAAGAAATTGCCCAAATCCTTATCAATAACCCTTTTGGTAATGCCAGCCAAAAGACGCCGATCGTTATTATTAAAAACTATGGTTTAGCTGTACAAAAAAACGTCGCACAATAACTTGAATTTTTCAAAAACAGAGGGTAGACTTACTATCCTCTGTTTTAACTATCTGGGAGGCGGATTCTATGGCCCGCATTGGCATAACGACTACTGTGCCTGTTGAGATTATTTTGGCAGCAGGGCATATTCCTGTTGATCTTAACAATATATTTATTACCAGCCCTGCGGCCGGTCGCATGGTGGAAACAGCCGAGGAGGCTGGATATCCCCGGAATATTTGCGGCTGGATAAAGGGATTATATGCAGTGATGGTAAATAAGGAATTTAACGCCAGTTGTGGTGGTATTGATAAGGTTATTGCAGTTACGCAGGGGGATTGCAGTAATACCCATGCCCTGATGGAGACTTACCAATTGGCCGGCATTGAAACCATTCCGTTTGCGTACCCGTTTGACCGCGATTATGACCTATTGAAACTGCAAATGGAAAAACTCATGGCTACGCTCGGGACAAACTGGGAGACGGTTTACGGTGTCAAGCGTCAGTTGGACAAACTGCGTCTTAACGTAGCAGAGATTGATCGGCGTACTTGGCAGGAAAATACCGTGAGCGGTTTACACAACCATTTGTATCAGGTAAGCTGCAGTGATTTTAATAGTGATACCAATACGTTTGCCAGTGATGTCGAACGTTTTTTGCAACAAGCAGATAATGCTTCAGAGTATACCGACGATCTGAGATTGGGCTTTATCGGTGTGCCGCCTATTTTTACTGATTTATACCCTTATTTAGAAACGATGGGAGCAAGAATAGTATATAACGAGGTGCAGCGGCAGTTTGCTATGCCATTTGCCGCCGACGATATTGTTGAGCAATATCGTCTGTATACATATCCCTACGGTGTGTTTGGCCGGATTCATGATATTGAGACAGAAATTGAACGGCGTAATCTGGATGGTCTGATTCACTATGTTCAGAGTTTTTGTTTTCGTCAAATTGAGGACATGATTTTTCGGGAAAAACTTACGATACCTATTTTGACAATTGAAGGCGACAAGCCTGGAAAACTAGATGCTAGAACCAGACTGCGGCTGGAAAGCTTTTTGGAAATGCTGCGTTAAGATGGGAGGATGACTATGCGCTGTGGTATAGATTTGGGCAGTCGTAGTGTTAAGATAGTCATGATGGAGGACGCAAAACAGCTTAAGACAGCAAGTATCTATGAAACAGCCAAATTTTATCGCGAATATGGCCAGCGGACTGATTCGGGGCTGGTAGTCGATTTTGCTGCTATCGGCTATGCGGATGTTACTCACCTTACAGCCACCGGTTATGGACGAAATACGATCGATATTGTCGGTGCAACCATCATTCCTGAGCTAAAGGCCCATATGCTGGGCGCGATAGCGCAGACTGGGTTAACTGATTTTACGTTGCTGGATTTAGGTGGTCAGGATAGTAAGGTAATCAAGGTCCGCAAAGAGCGAATGGTAGACTTTCAGACCAATGACAAATGTGCCGCAAGTACTGGACGCTATTTGGAGAATATGGCAGGGGTGCTTGATATCAGTTTGGAGGAGTTGGCGGGCTATAGCGCTAATCCGGTGGAACTTAGCGCCACCTGCGCCATCTTCGGCGAATCAGAACTGATCGGGCGGATTGTTGAGGGCTATAGCACCGCTGCGTTGGCAGCCGGGGTAAACTATACTATTTTTAAACGGATAAAACCTATGCTTGTGGCCCTGAGGAGTGATAAACTGGTTTTTACAGGCGGCGTTGCCCTTGGTGGAGCTATTAAGGAATTTATTACCCGGGAAATGGACATCGAGGTTATTGTGCCTGAGCATCCCCAACTTAACGGCGCCATCGGCTGCGCTGTATATACTGGTAAATAGCTGATCCCAAATGGTTTGGAGGCGAAGAATTATGTTGCTGGGAATTGATGTGGGCGGAACATTTACTGATGCTGTAGTTATTCAGGATGGTCATGTTTTGGCTTCTGCCAAGACGCCGACGACACATGGCGAATTGTTAGCAGGGATTATAACGGTTATTGACAAGGTGCTTACCAATATCGATCGAGTTGCTATTCGGCGGGTGGCTTTGTCAACAACCATTGTGACTAATGCCCTGATAGAAGGAAAAATCGACCAGGTAGCTTTGTTGCTGCTGCCAGGTCCGGGGCTTAATCTGGCGGGGCTGACACCAGGCCAGCCACATTTCTTGTCAGGCTATACCGATCACCGGGGCCGGGAACAAGCGGCACTTGTCAAGCAAGAAGTAATTGCCGTCTGCCACGAGCTTGGCGGTATGCAAGCCGCGGCAGTTGTGGGCAAGTTTGCAGTGCGCAATCCGGCGCAGGAGCAGCAGGTAGCCAGTTGGGTTCAGGAATATCTAAAACCTGCCCAGATAACCTCAGGAGCTGAGTTATCTGGTTCATTAAACTACCTTCGGCGGATCAACTCGGCCTATTATAACTCAGCGGTATGGCGTATCTTTACTAACTTTGCGGCAGCCATCGAAACAGCCATTGTGGAACGCGGGATTGCTGCTCCTGTTTATATTTTAAAGGCCGATGGCGGCACCTTGCCGCTGCCCGCAGCCCAAAATAGGCCGGTAGAGACCATCTTTACCGGACCGGCAGCCAGTGTGTTAGGCATTATGGCGCTGGCTAATCCGGCGGAAGCGGCTATTTCATTAGATATTGGCGGTACAAGTACCGATATTGCTTTGTGGCAAAATGGTGTGCCCTTGTTGGCTCCGGGCGGCGCCAGTGTCAACAATTATCCTACAGCAGTACGCTCGTTCTGGCTATGCTCAGTGGGAATTGGCGGCGATAGTTATGTCCGGCGTGAAGATACCGGCTTGCTGGTCGGTCCTATACGCCGCGGCCCTGCTATGGCCAGCGGTGGCGCAGAACCTGCTGTAACCGATGCCTTGCGGGTTGCCGGGCTGATTGATTACGGCGACGAGGCCCTGGCCAGACAGGCTATGGCCAGTGTGGCTGCCAGTAACCAAACTCCGGAAGATGCTGCCTGGGAGACCTTACGGGTGGCAGTCAATACGGTGTGTCAGGCGATAGGCACTATGCTGAGTGAACAGGCCGCAAGACCTGTGTATAAAGTGGAAGATATTGTTCATGGTGAGGCCTTTACCCCGGAACTGCTTATTGGTGTCGGCGGCGCGGCGAAGGGGCTGGCACCACTGGTTGCAGAGCAGCTTAGTATCCCCTGGCAAGTACCACCCGGTCATATGGTGGCCAATGCTATCGGCGCGGCTTCTGCCCGGCCAACGACAGAGATTACGCTCAGAGCAGACAGTGCCGTGGGCTATTATACGGTGCCGGAGCTAGGCATCAAGCAGCCGGTGGACAAACGCAAGTTTAATTTGGCAGCTGCCTGGACAGCGGCCGAAGCCCATCTCGCGCAGCGCGCGGCCATAGGCGGTATAGCCGACGCTGTACAGGTAAGTGAACGAGTGTATGAAGAAGAATTTAATGTCATTCGCAGCTTTAATACGATCGGCAAAATCATGACTTGCAAGCTGCAGTTAAAACCAGGTGTGCTCATGCCGGTACAGGCGGGGGAGGTAGGAAATGAATAATAAATCATTGGGATTAGTTTTCTTTCCGGCTTTTGACTGGGCGATTACCCCGTCACATCCGGAACGGGAAGAACGTCTGCTTTATACGCGGGATCAGATTGTTGAAGAAGGATTGTTGGATTTACCTACTATCAGAGAGTACCGCCCTAAGCTGGCAAAAATCCAGGACGCGCAGCGTGTTCATATCGGTGTGCCGGATATCGCTTCCCTCATTACCGACGCCCATCTCGTGTCAGCAGGCGGGGCTATAACCGCGGCCGAAGCCGTGATGCGCCGGGAAGTAACAAATGCATTTGCCCTGGTACGTCCTCCCGGACATCACGCCATGCGGGTAGTGCAGGGTACGCGAGGCTTTTGCACTATTAATATGGAAGCTATCATGATAGAATACTTGCGTCGGCATTATGGACTTAACCGTATTGCTATTGTTGATACTGATGTTCACCACGGGGATGGGACGCAGGATATTTTTTATCATGATCCAGACACCCTGTTTATCTCCTTTCATCAAGACGGCCGGACGCTCTACCCCGGAACGGGAGCGGTGACGGAGCTTGGTAGTCCAAGTGCACTCTGCTCAACCATTAATATCCCGTTGCCACCTGGCACCACAGATGATGGCCTTCACTATGTGCTGGATAATCTTGTCTTGCCTATACTGGAAGATTTTCAGCCAGACATTATTATTAATTCAGCCGGGCAGGATAATCATTATAGTGATCCGCTGGCTAATATGGCTATTACGGCGCAGGGGTATGCCCGGTTAGCTGAGAAGCTAAACGCTGATATCGCTGTGCTCGAGGGTGGTTACTCCATTGAAGCTGCGCTGCCCTACGTCAATACCGGCATTATTCTGGCTATGGCCGGTCTGGATTATAGCCGGGTGGTGGAGCCTGATATTGCCCGCTGTCCGCGACAATCGGCAGCTAACACCCGGTATATTGCTCAATTAGTTGCCAATTGGCAGGACATCTGGCGTCAGCGGGATGAGCTTAGGCGTGAGGCGGTAGCTCAGGCCGGAGACTTCTGGCAGCGTCGGCGCAGCATTTATTATGATAGCAGCGATATTCAAGAGCGTCAGCATGAGACAGTAAGAATCTGTCCACACTGCCATGGTTATCAGACGGTTGCGACAGAGGCTGAAGGTCATCCGTTTGGAGTTAAAACAGCATTTGCCGCCATGATTCCCAGAAATAGTTGCAGCACCTGCCGGAGCCAGGCCCGGGATACTGTACATAAAGCGAAACAAGAAGGTCACTATGACTACTGCATCCTCCAGGACAAAGAACTGGATACACTAGAACAAATCTAAGAATAGCTATAATTAAGGAGGTCATTATGACCAGAGCAGACGGACGTGCAACCAATGAATTGCGAAAAGTAAAAATAACCCGTAATTATTTAAAATATGCCGAGGGTTCTGTACTTGTTGAATTCGGTGATACCAAGGTTATTTGTGCAGCTACTATTGAAGAAAAAGTGCCCCCATTTCTGAAAGGTTCCGGCGAGGGCTGGGTAAGTGCAGAGTATTCCTTACTGCCCCGTTCTACGCAAAGCCGCAATGTCAGAGAAGCTGCCAGAGGGAAGCAGACAGGCCGTACCCATGAAATTCAGCGTTTAATCGGCCGGGCCTTACGGAGTGTTATTGATCTTAAGGCTTTGGGGGAAAAGACGATATGGCTGGATTGTGATGTGGTGCAAGCTGATGGCGGTACCCGGACTGCCGCCATAACCGGGGCGTTTGTAGCACTTGTTGATGCCATTAACAGTATTTGGGGCGAAAGTCCCAAGCCGTTTCCGGTTAAAGACTTTTTAGCTGCAATAAGTGTGGGCATCTTGCCTGCAGGCGTGTATCTCGACCTTTGCTATAGCGAAGATTCCACAGCTATTGTTGACCTGAACCTGGTTATGACCGGGAGTGGGCAATTTGTTGAAGTGCAGGGAACCGGAGAGAAAGGAACTTTTTCCCAGGAGCAGCTAAATGAGATGCTGGCAGTTGCCAGTCAGGGTATTGAGGTTTTACTTGATATTCAAAAAGAAACACTGGGGCCGGTATCGTGGAAAGTAGGCCGGGAGGGATAATATTGGAGAAATCGATAACTGAAATTATTGTGGCTACCCAAAATGCCGGTAAGGTTGCTGAATTTAAGGCAGCACTAAACGGCTTGCCTTATAAAGTGTTATCTTTAGCTGATTTAGGAAAGTTCCCGGAAGCGCCTGAACAAGGGGAAACCTTTGCAGAAAACGCCAGTTCCAAAGCCCAGTTTTATGCGCGTTTAACAGGCGAGCTGTGTCTGGCTGATGATTCCGGCTTGGAAGTCGATTATCTAAACGGTGAACCAGGGGTCTATTCTGCCAGGTATGCCGGCGAAAACGCTGGTGATCAGGATAATAATGAAAAACTGCTTGAACAGTTGGTTGGTGTACCAACGGAAAAGCGTACAGCCCGGTTCCGTTGTGTATTAGTACTTGCGGAAGCCGAAAAGCTGTGGTATACGGCTGATGGTGTAGTGGAAGGCATTATCTTAACTGAACCGCGCGGAACTAGTGGTTTTGGCTATGATCCACTGCTTTTTATCCCCGAAATGAACCGCACCTTTGCCGAGATGTCGCCGGAAGAAAAAAATCAAATCAGCCACCGTGGTCGGGCGTTGAAAAAATTAGTAGCGCAACTGGCGGACCAGGAAAAATGAGAATTGGTGTTGTCAGTGATACTCATGGCGACATAGTTATGCTAAAAAAAGTGATTGCCGCTGCTGGTCCGGTTGATCAGTGGCTTCATGCCGGTGACTACTATCAGGACGGTTTGCGGTTAACAGAACTAACCAGCCTGCCGGTAACCATTGTTGCCGGTAATTGTGACCGGACAAATGCTGCATTAGCCGATGAATATGTCGAGGTTGCCGGTAAAACTATCTGGATAACTCATGGTCATCGTTATGATGTAAAGCATGGAATGGCGCAACTAGTCTTTTGGGGAAAAGAGTATGCTGCCAGTGTAGTCGTTTTTGGTCATACCCATATTCCGTATAATAAGTGGCATGAAGGTATTTTGCTGCTTAATCCCGGCAGCCCCAGATTACCCCGGGGCGGCTCAGATCCGAGTTTTGCCATTTTGGAGATAAAGGAAAACGCTGCAATCGAAGGAACGATAATCAAGCTATAACCTCGCTGCCATAAGCGGGGGTTTCTTTTTTCACTTACTTGGACTGTGGCGCATATAGTACTACATCAGGGCAAATAGGAGGTGAAAAACGTGGATATACCAGATAACACTACTATTCCTGCCAGAGGGGCGGGTGTGGGTATTCGCGCTTTGTCAACAATTATGGATGGGATTATCTTAGTTGTTATCGGCGGGGTACTAGCCGCGGTGCTGGGCAGTGATTTTAGCAACGGCCACGTCAGTGGATCATATTATCTTTGGTCACTCGTTGTTGGTTTCTGCTACTACACTTATTTTGAAGGCAAATCAGGTGCCACACCTGGCAAAATGCTGTGTGGTCTTCGCGTCGAAAAAACCGATGGCACAGCCTGTGACATTTCGGCTGCTGCCATGCGTACTGCTTGTCGGATTATTGATGGCTTGTTTGCTTATTTAGTAGCTGCAATATTTGTATGGTCAACAGAGCGCAATCAGCGATTAGGAGATAAGCTGGCTGGGACTGTGGTGGTCAGAGTTAAGTAAAAGGTATGATAAGGGGCAATACCGGCTTGCACTTGGCTCAAGGCTCTGTGTAAGCCGTGGCCTCGTTATGAGTTTTTGGATTCCTTAAAGAGCCAAAAAAATCTTGACGGGTTTACTGATAATATATACAATATATAGTATCGAAATATGGATATTAGCACTAAATATGGTGTTATGCCAGGGGGTTATTATGAGTTTATCAGCTAATGCTATTAAGGTTCTTGAAAAACGATATTTGTCGAAAAATGAAAATGGTCAGCTGTTAGAAGATGTTAACGGGATGTTCCATAGAGTGGCTAAAGCTGTCGCCGGTGCAGATGCTTCGTATGCTTCAGCCGCAGAGCTGCAGGCTCTTGAGACTGAATTCTATGAAATGATGTCAGGTCTGGAGTTTCTGCCAAATTCACCAACACTTATGAATGCCGGCAGGCCTTTGGGACAATTAAGCGCTTGTTTTGTACTGCCGATAGAAGACACCATGGAAGATATATTTGAAACAATAAAAAATGCGGCCATGATTCATAAAAGCGGTGGCGGAACAGGTTTTAGCTTTTCAAGATTACGGCCTAAAGGTGCGGCAGTAAATTCCACAGGTGGAGTTGCCAGTGGTCCGATTAGCTTCATGAAAGTTTTTAATGCTGCAACAGAAGCGGTAAAGCAGGGTGGTACGAGAAGAGGCGCCAATATGGGGATTCTTAGAGTCGATCATCCTGATATCATGGATTTCATCACTTGTAAAAAAGACAACGCCGATATTACAAATTTTAATATTAGTGTTGGCATTACGGAAGAATTTATGAAAGCGGTAGAAGAGAATAAGGAATATGAGATAATTGATCCTCATTATAAGACAGCCGTCGGAAAACTAAACGCAAGAGAAGTATTTGATGTAATTGTGGACATGGCCTGGAGTAATGGCGAACCTGGAATCATTTTTTTGGACAGGCTTAATCAGGCCAATGTAACACCTGCTCTGGGAGAATTTGAAAGCACCAACCCTTGTGGTGAACAGCCGCTGCTTCCATATGAAGCCTGCAATCTGGGCTCGATAAATTTGAGTTTGATGATAAAGAATACGAACCAGCCTGAGGTCGACTTTGAACGCATTGGCACTGTTGTTAAAAAAGCGGTTCATTTTTTGGACAATGTCATTGATGTGAATAAATACCCCCTACCCGAAATTGATCAGATGACCAAAAGCACCAGAAAGATTGGGCTAGGTGTTATGGGGTGGGCAGACCTGCTTTGTCAATTACATATCCCCTATAATTCGCAGCAGGCCCTGGAACTTGCCGAGCAGGTGATGGGCTTCATTCAGGAACAAGCAAGAAAAATGTCAATAGAATTAGCCGAACGAAAAGGCGTGTTTCCGCAGTTTGAGAACAGCAGCTATCAGCAGCAGGGGATCAGAGTACGCAATGCAACCACAACCACAATAGCGCCAACAGGCACGTTAAGTATCCTTGCCGGTGTTTCCAGCGGCATTGAACCTTTGTTTGCTCTGTCTTACATAAGAAATGTTATGGATAATGACGAATTAATCGAAACAAATCCATTTTTTAAGCAAGCTGCCATAAAGGGTCAATTCTATACTGATGAATTAATGCGGATAATTGCCAAAAAAGGGACAATAAAAGAATTGGCCGAAATACCGGAATATCTGCAAGCTGTTTTTGTTACTGCCCATGACATTTCCCCGGAGTGGCATGTGAAAATGCAGGCAGCATTTCAAAAATATACAGATAATGCTGTCTCGAAGACCGTTAATCTCAGTAGTAAGGCAACCCGGGAAGACGTTGCCGATGTATTTAACTTAGCCTATCAGACTGGTTGCAAAGGGGTAACAATCTACCGGGACGGCAGCCGGGATTCGCAGGTACTTAATATCGGTAAAGTCAATGTCAAAGAAACAACCGAACAGGAAAGCAACCTTGTTGACACAAAAAAAAGCTTTTTTGGACCAAGATCCAGACCGGATATCACTACCGGCTTTACGGAAAAAGTCAAAATAGGCTGTGGCTCGATATTCATTACAGTAAATTATGATCAGCACGGCATCTGCGAGGTTTTCACCAACACCGGCCGGGCAGGCGGCTGCCCGTCGCAATCTGAGGCCACGGCCAGGCTAGTTTCAATTGCGTTACGCTCCGGCATGGACGTAAATTCGATAATCGACCAGCTGAAAGGGATACGGTGCCATTCCACAATCAGGCAAAATGACTTGAAGGTATTATCCTGTCCTGATGCTATTGGCAGGGTTATCGAAAAGGTAATGAAATACCAAAGTGGCGAGAAGGTTGAATTTGATACTAGCTGCAGCGTATCCAGCAATGCCTGTCCTGAATGCGGTAAGGTGCTTGAATATGAAAGCGGCTGCGTAATTTGTAGGAATTGCGGGTTTAGTAAGTGCGGGTGAGAAGAGCAAATCCTTCCTAGGGAGTTGTAAGGGGGCTGTGGAAAGCTTAGAGATAAGTTTTCCACAGCTTTTTTTGCGTAAGCGAATACCACATGCTATGCATGTGGTTCCAAAAAGCTTAGCTATACGTCGAAAAAAACAGCCTCCTTTGTTAGAATAAATGAGGTTTGCCGACCGCATAACTCTGAACAAAGGAGGCGCATCCAATGGATGATACTAAGAGTTTCAACTTGGCCCGACCATAGGAAGACATAGGGAAGGGAAGACAAAGACCAGCGTCTTGTCTGGAAATGAGTTAAGGATACAAAAGAAGAACGAAATCGCTCACGCGATGGCCCTGGTAGTCTCCCGCAAATAAAAATTTCATGAAAAATGTAAAAAGTACGCCCCTTTGTGGTATTGTTTAATCGCCAAACTAAACAAACCAGAAAGGAGAAACGTACTTTTTACTTTATGATTATACCATGTCTTAAGAATGAAATACATACGTTTTTTAACACAGCAAGAGCTCCTTCTGATGCCATAAATTGGCTTCACAAAACCCAAAAATCAGGAGGTAGTATGTCTATGCAACAATATAAGCAGGAGATTGAGCTATACTTTGAACTTAAAGGGACTCCGGAATCTTCACGAGAATCCTATTTGCGAAGAATCTTTGCATTCATCAATTATATGCAAAATCAGCACAAATGCATGGAAGACGTTACAGATAGTGATATCCAACAATATATCCTCTATCTCAAAAAGGAAAAGGGTCTGTCAGCTGGAACCATCAATTGTTACATTTCTGCTGTCAAATTTTTTCATACCTGTATCATAGGTAAAGAGTGGGACCCCAAAAAAATTCCCCGGATGAAAAGAATACGTAAGTCTCCAGTCATCCCACCTAAGCAAGATGTGCTGGCAATATTAAATAAAGCTGCGAATCTAAAGCATAAAGCTATTTTAGCATTACTATACGGTAGTGCCTCAGGGTCAGAGAAGTAGCTAAACTGAAGATTTGTGACATTTGTAGTAAAAGTATGCGCGTACGGGTGGAAAACGCCAAACATAATACAAATCGATACACCATCTTTTCAGAACAGGCCCTTGATGTATTGCGAAAGTACTTCCGGGCCTACTGCCAAGACCTATTTGGGGGGGGAAGGTAAAAATTTTGCGCGTAGATAGTTTTGTGGCTCAACTGGCAGTCAGGAGCTGTTCGTTGAGCCTTTTTGCGCGCAAACTTCCGATTGAATCCTTTGAGAACCGTCCCCTTGTATTCTAGGGATGAGAGCAATTAACGCCCTCCTCCTATAACAACGAACCAATTCGGTGCAAAACCCCGCCACAATAAAATAATGATCGTAGCTAAACAACACCCCATGGCACTTGAGTGGCCAGGGATCGACGCGCCCAAACCCTGGCCATGCATATCCACCCCGTATTGGGCTAGACAGAGCCCTCTGCCGCATCTCAGGGCGTGCGTGCCACCAGTTGCTCCAGCCATTCGCGGATCTGTGCCTGTGAAGCGTACGCCCCGCTGATCTTTACGCTCAGCACCCGCGGTTTTTCCTCCGAAACCAGCCAGGCATCGTAGGTCACCACCGGGGCCACGTCGCGGCCCAAGCCAGCCCCGTGCCGATGAGTGACCTTCCACCAGTAAACCGTGCCGCCGCTGAACGGTTCCCGCTCCAGAAAGGCGATCGTTCTCGCCTCGTTCTCCTGTTCCCGCTCGTTTACGTCCTGTTCGGCCTCCTCGGTAAAGCGCTTACTTTCCGGCATAGGAAAAGATTGTTTATACCCCTGGTGAAAGTATTCCAGTTCCGTTGTCTCCAGTCCCTGATAGAATTGAGGGTTGGGAAGGTTATTCGGCCTTGTCGCCCGGAAAGTGGTCTCGATATACACTCCCGCGTCCAAAACATTTTGGTTGTCGACCGTAAACGCCTGCGGACATATTGCCCTGGGGTTGGCGAACGCCGACGCTGAACTCAGCGCTGCAATTACAATCGAGATAATCAACAACGCACCGATTTTTTTCATCATAAATTCCCTCCATTTTTCAATTGGCCAGCAGCCCTTTGAGGGCGGCCCAGTCGATCTGCCGCAAGACCGCCTGGGCCCGCGCCGGATCGGCCTGCACCACGACTACAATCGACTGGATCTGAGTCGGGGGCAGCCCCAGCCTCAGATCGGGCGTCTGTCCCAGGTACTGACTGACGCCATCAGCCCAAAAGCTCCCTAAAAACACGTACATACAGCCTTCCTGCCAGCCCTTCTCGCGCAAAAACTCTCCTTCCGTCCTCAAAGCCTGCGCCCCGGCAACCGGCGGCTCTAAGGCTTTGGCCCTTGCTGGCAGTGTGATATGAGTGTTGACCCATACGTCTATACCCAGCGTAGTATCGTGCGGTCGATTCCTGATGCCGATCTCGTCTTCCTTTTCGGCCTGGGTATTGTTCAATGCCTCTATCTTCCGGCTCACTTCATCCGCCTCTTCACCAAGCTGCTGCACGCGGCCCTGGTCGCCCCGCTCCACAGCCCTGCCCAGTTCCGCACTGATCCGTTCCAATTCCTTCAGCAGCTTGTCCCGCTCGGCATCGGGCTTCTGGCTGTTGTCGAAAAGCTCCTGCACGGTGGCGTCCTCTGCTTTTTTTCTCCCGGCGGCATTCTGCCAAACGACATGGTAGTCCGCTCCCAGATAATAGCCTTGATCCACAGATGGCGACACCCATTTGAGTTCTTCTATTTTTGTTTTTTCCACAAGGCCCCAGCCCGGCGGTCCTGCAGGAACCGCCCCGGCCGCCACCTTCATAACCCGCGCGTAATATGCCTTCTCCGCAGTCGTTGCCGGCCGGTTGCCACCATCGGCATTGGCCACCGCACACAGCCCGAAAAGGCAGACAATCAGAGTCAATATGATATACAGCCTTAAACTGAGCCGTCCATTCATTTTTCTAAATTCCTTCACAGGACAAACCTTCCCCTTAATCGATACCTTCCACGCACTCGCCGTCACGGTTGCCCACCCGGTTTTTTCACAAGTTCCACGCGGCGGTTCTTCGCGCGTCCCGCATCGGTCGCGTTATCGGCCACCGGTTTTTCCTGCCCGCACCCCACCGCCTCGAGACGATCAGCCGCAATGCCTTTCTGCAACAGAGTGTTCATCACCGCCTTTGCGCGCCGTTCCGACAGCACCTTGTTACCGGCGGGTTCGCCCATACAGTCGGTATGCCCCTCGATCCTCAGCCGCAGGTCGGGGTTTTGCTGCAGCAGCGCAACTATCTCATCGATCAATGGCTGATGTTCGGGCTTTATATTCGCCATGCTTGTATCGAAGTTGATATAAAGCGGCACATGTCCGTCATTGTTCAGCGCCGCAAGCAGATCACTGGCTTTAACCTCCTGGCGCAGCGCCTCTTTGGCAACGATGGTCACGCGGTACTCCCCGCTCGTGGCTACCACGACCTCCAGCCAGATCTCACTGCCGCCGCTCTGCATCCTAGCGGTAAGAGTCCGCTCGCCGTCTTCCTCGTAAAGCACCATCCCGCCCTTGCTGACCGCCGCGTTGGCATAATTGCGGATTATCCGTACGGCGGACGGCGGGTTATTCTCATCCATGGGGGCGTACTCCACCACATACTTTTTGCCCTCGACCCTGGCTTCGCCATCCTGGATGACGAAGGTGTGGGAATCATACTCCTGTTTCGAACTTTCCACGACATAGTAGTTCGGCATCCGGGAAAAATAAGGCGTGTCCTTGCCGTTGTCCTGACCAGCAAAAGCCGAGACCGCCGGGAATAAAACCAGGAAGAAAAAAAACAGACTTTTCCTTAAGATCATCGTACATCCCCTTCAATAAAAGACTTAAAATGCTATAAACATTTTAAGAATAGCATACTTCTTCTGGCAGCACTTTTGCAATATTGCAGAATTCTTTACCAATATTGCCTTCTTCCTGCTCACAACTGCTTTCTGCATTCCAGCGGTGTAACGCCCACTTTGCGTTTGAACACCGTCGAAAAATGGCTTGGGTTACCGAACCCGCAAAGAAACGGAAATTCGGGGACGGTTCTGTGCGCCAAGAAGCGCACAGAGTATAGCGGGTGGGAATCCCGCCTGAGAAGGCTTAGCCAGCCACTCAGTATCTAGCCTTGGGACTGAAGCGGTAACGCCAGGTCTAAGCGTAGGCAAGAAAGGTAGTAGGCCGAAAGCGAAAGCTGAAGATGTAGAGCCCCGAAATCCCCAAATGGGTTGGTCGATGCCTTAGAACCAGCAGAAGACAACACTGAGTTTAGCGATAAAAGGCAAGCTAAATTCAGCGCCCCGGGGTCAAAGGTCTTGGCATGCTACACATCATTACTCTGTGTGAACTTGGGAGACCCTGCCGCCCTCTAACGAGAGTATGGCGGACAAGTCGAAGACGAGGAGGCCAAATAGACGGCAGGGAGTCGGAATGTGCCATACTACTGAGGATGCAGGGTAATGCCTGCGGAGGGAAGGGCGCTACGAAGCAGTGACCTTGAAAAGGGAAACAATGCTGCACTGGAAAAGCATCGGGACGGTTCTATTGCTTCCTTTCTTCTTTTATGCTAAACTAGAGAAAAAAGATGGCGGAGGGAAAAATTCCAAAAATTGCAAGAAAGAAAAGTAAAAGCGGTATCTATCATGTTATAGTGAGGGGAATCAACCGTCAGGAATATTTCACGAAGAGGAAGACTATCCAAAGTATTTAGAAGGACTGAAGCGAGCGCAAGACATAAGTAAATTTGAGATATATGGATATTGCCTAATGAGTAATCATGTACATTTGTTGCTTCATGAAAAAATAGAGAGTATGGAGTCAATAATGAAGCGCGTAGGAGTTAGCTATGCTAGCTGGTATAACAAAAAGCAGGAGAGGGTCGGACATGTATTTCAAGATAGGTATAAGAGTGAACCTATAGACAGTGACGCATATTTGCTAAGCGTGTTGAGATATATACATAATAATCCAGTAAACACAACTGGTATTGCAGGCAGAAGACTATATGTGGATGAATAAAAAGCTGAAGCTAATTCGGTTGAACGAAATTATTATGGAGCAAAATATTGCCCAAGAGCTGCTGCTGAAAACAAACAATGTGGATTCAACACGAATTACTGGAGCGGGGAAAACCGGTCAGGGTTTATGAAGGGATGGAATTTAAACTGCATAAAGCAGATTAATGAAGGGTACATTAGAAAACCCGGCTAACGCCGGGTCTTTGGCGAAAGCGTTAGCCGATGGTTGTACTTATCCAGTTGAAAATTTGACGCTATATACCAGTAGGCAAACAATTGTAGTGATGCTAGAATGAGACTTGATATTGGGTTATAAGTTAAGGAGGTTTACTATGCGGGTTTCGCTGTTGCTTGTATTATTCATTTTTTTAACATGTGGCATTGTACAAGCTGCGGAGAATTCGATGGCGGTTACTATACCTGTGTTTACAAAGCACTTTCCTAGTTCAAGTCCTGATTTGAATGAACATAATCATGGGTTTGGATTGGAGTATATATTACGAAAAGATGTTGCCGTAACGGCTGGATTATTTAACAACTCCCTTAGAAAACATACCTTTTATGTAGGCGGTATATATACGCCATTTCGTGTAGTAGGGTTACATACTGGCGTTGTCATAGGTCTTGATTTAAGTGGAGGATATAATTCAGTCAATC
The DNA here is from genome assembly GCF_000445445.1 of Sporomusa ovata DSM 2662. GTDB lineage: Bacteria > Bacillota > Negativicutes > Sporomusales > Sporomusaceae > Sporomusa > Sporomusa ovata. Next base: position 524,800 of record NZ_ASXP01000001.1, read on the forward strand.
CGGTAAAACCTATCATTGGAGCCTTACACTTTACTACTGGCAATGAGTCTCCGGTTGGATTCAATATCGACGTCCTGCCAGGCGGTGGAAATAAAAATGGTAATGTGGTGTATGGAGCCGCAGCTATTTCTATGAAGTATTCATTCTGATATCAAATTTTGCCGTTTGATCCGATACGCGCGATCTGTTTCGAAGTTCGGGGACGGTTCCATTGCTTCCTAAAAGTAAAAGCGGTATCTATCATGTTATAGTAAGGGGAATCAATCGTCAGGATTTATTTCACGAAGAGGAAGACTATACAAAGTATTTAGAAGGACTGAAACGAGCGCAAGATATAAGTAAATTTGAGCTATATGGATATTGCCTAATGAGTAATCATGTACATTTGTTGCTGCATGAAAAAATAGAGAGTATGGAGTCAATAATGAAGCGCGTAGGAGTTAGCTATGCTAGCTGGTATAACAAAAAGCAGGAGAGGGTCGGACATGTATTTCAAGATAGGTATAAGAGTGAACCTATAGACAGTGACGCATATTTGCTAAGCGTGTTAAGATATATACATAATAATCCAGTAAATGCACAACTGGTATTGCAGGCAGAAGACTATATGTGGAGTAGTTGTAGAAAGTATAGCGACTCGAATAAATATCTTGGGGATATGGTTAATACGGGCTTTATTCTAAAGACATTTGACGAATGTGGAGAGATAGCCCGACAAAGATGGCAAGCGTTTATGAAACAAGATAGTAATGATAAAGTTCTTGATATAGAGGAGAAGCAGCAAAAGATAAATGATAAACGTTTGTATAAAGAAATACAAAAAATCTTAAAAGGACAATCACTTGGAGAGCTGCAATCAATGGAAAAAGCCAGTCGGGATAAGATAATACGGAAAATTAAAAGTATCGAAGGTGTAACGCAACGCCAGATAGCAAGAGTAACAGGTATCAATCAGAGCCTTGTGTTTAAGACATAAGAGCAAGAGAACCGTCCCCGTGATTTCCCTAAGGAACACTTCGCTCTGAGTACCTCTGTGTGTAATAATTATTTTTACAAAAAATCCTTTTTCCTATGTAAAAACATTTGATGGGAGGAATCCAATATGCCATCCGACGGGTTCTTTATATTCGCAGGTATTGGTGGTCTTGTCTTGTATATTTTATGTGATCTTGTAGGTGATTGGCTTGATTCTAGGGAACGCAAGCGTAAAAAGCCACCATCTTAAGTTAACAAGATTACGGTTAGCGGCTTTTCAACCAAGTTTCGAACAGGAGAATCTTAGGGACGGATCTCAAAGGCGTGCGCACTGTTCCTGTGGAAGTTCGGGGACGGTTCTATTGCCTCCTTTATTTTTTTATGCTAAACTGGAGGAAAAAGATAGCGGAGGGAGAAAATGCCAAGAATTGCAAGAAAGAAAAGTAAAAGCGGAATCTATCATGTTATAGTAAGGGGAATCAACCGTCAGGATATATTTCACGAAGAGGAAGACTATACAAAGTATTTAGAAGGACTGAAACGAGCGCAAGACATAAGTAAATTTGAGATATATGGATATTGCCTAATGAGTAATCATGTACATTTGTTGCTGCATGAAAAAATAGAGAGTATGGAGTCAATAATGAAGCGCGTAGGAGTTAGCTATGCTAGCTGGTATAACAAAAAGCAGGAGAGGGTCGGACATGTATTTCAAGATAGGTATAAGAGTGAACCTATAGACAGTGACGCATATTTGCTAAGCGTGTTAAGATATATACATAATAATCCAGTAAATGCACAACTGGTATTGCAGGCAGAAGACTATATGTGGAGTAGTTGTAGAAAGTATAGCGACTCGAATAAATATCTTGGGGATATGGTTAATACGGGCTTTATTCTAAAGATATTTGACGAATGCGGAGAGATAGCCCAACAAAGATGGCAAGTTTTTATGAAACAGGATAGTAATGATAAATTTCTTGATATAGAGGAGAAGCAGCAAAAGATAAAAGATGAACGTTTGTATGAAGAAATACAAAAAATTTTAAAAGGACAATCACTTGGAGAGCTGCAATCAATGGAAAAAGCCAGTCGGGATAAGATAATACGAAAAATTAAAAGTATCGAAGGTGTAACGCAACGCCAGATAGCAAGAGTAACAGGTATCAATCAGAGCCTTGTGTTTAAGGCATAGGAGCAAGAGAACCGTCCCCGTGATTTGCCCGTGATTTACTAACGCCCGAATATGGTTCCCGGGTTAGATTGAGGGCGTTCACAATTGATTTGGTGTTGCCATCAACAGGCCCTTTACAGTTTGACCCCTGTGAAAATTGCGATGACCGCTGTATTCGCAGCTGTCCCCAGCAGGCCTTTGCGGAAATTTTGTATACCCCTGCGGAATATGGCAGAAATGAATTGCCTGGCCGTAAGGGAAACTATAGCCGTATCGCCTGCAATGTCCAGATGGGTATTGATGAGGCGTTGGGGCAGCCAGAAATGGTTGCCGACTATGAGCGCGTAATGAAAGTGATAAAATATTGCCGGCAGTGTGAATGCAATTGCCCGGTTGGAAAATAATTTATATTAACGAGACAAAATACGCTTGCAATCTATGTAAAAGAGTACTAATATTAGTAATAGGTGGAAATTAAAAAAAGGTCGCCGTGTCCCATAGGTGCGGGAACACCTATAGGCACGAGCAGGTGAAGGGACACCTACACGTAACAGCGAACTGTCCACGACGACAATCTTATTATACCCGGTTGTTAGCTGAATTACAAGTTTTGACAATCGTGGTGTAATGATTACTGGCGCGAAAGGCAGAGGCTGTGCGACTGCATGCAATATTCGATGGGTTCATATCTTGATACAGGTTTGGCAGGACACGCTGGCGGGTTCTGTTATTTGGGTTGTTTCCTGTATCTTGATACTGTTGCAATAATCGATTAGGATCGCATGTGTAGGGTAGAAATAATCCTGCATATGTGATCCTTTTTAATTTCCTCCTGTAAAATTCCCCTTTATGGGTGATTACAGGAGGGCATAGAAGCCTCCAGAAAAATAAGGAGGGTGAGATTAACTGACTTATGAATATCAGAAACCTGGATTGTAAGAAACAAGAGGCAGAGCTATATGATAAAATTTGGCAACTATCTGAAGAGCTTGATCGGCAGGATATAGAGGGAAAAGATACAACAGATACTATCCGGAGATTTGGGGAGGTATTGGAAGAATTTATGTTATTCAGGCAGCAGGAGGCAAAGATCCGCTAGTTAAATGAGTCGTAAGGGGCTGTGGAAAACTTAGAGATAAGTTTCCACAGCCCCTTTTTGTATTGTAATCGTAGCGGCAAATTTAAAGAAACTTTTACATACTCTTAAAAAAACGTTCCCCTGTACTATGCTAAACTTGAATTGCGAGCAATTGGTAAAATAAAATTCTATTTTATTTATCACACATCTATAGGAGGCAATACAGCATGAAAAAAAAAATCATTATTCTACTCCTGCTCATTAGCGGAATTCCTTTACTCATATCGATATTCATTTCTCATTTTTTATTTACCAAGCCTCTGGAGGCCGATTATTATGCGGTTAATGCTGGTAAAGCTGAAGTTTTCAAAACCGAGACACAGGCCTATATTAACAAGCATATGGAGATTATTAAAGCGATTTCCCATACCGCTCCCATAAAAAATTTCGATCTGCAGGCTGCTAAACAGGAACTTGCCGACGTTCAAAAAGTATATACCGATATCGGGATGGCACTTTCTGATGCTAAAGGTGTCCAAGTCGTAAGAGGTGATGATACCAAGCTGGGGAAAGTAGCCGAGCGGGAGTTTTATAAAGAAGCTATGAGCGGTAAGGAAGAGGTTGCCTCAAAATGGCTTGTAAGCACAACAACCGGCAAGCCTATCGTGATACTTGCTACACCTGTACGTTCAGATAACGGAACCATTGCCGGTGTATTACAGGCAGCAATGAACCTCGACGCTTTTAAAGACTTTGTTACGAAACGATCAGTCAATGGTATCACAGCGTACATACTGGATCAGGAGGGGCACATTATTGTTCATCCGAATGACAACATATCAGCCGAGGCCAAAGATGTGAGTCATATTCCCTTTGTCCAGAAAGCGATTACCGGGCAAAGCGGTACGGAAGAAATAGCGGGAGAAAATGGTGTTCGCAAACTTGTAAGTTATAGTTATGATCCACAAACACATTGGACTATTTGTATGGAAAAAGATTATGAAGAATATAATGCCGTTACTAAAGAGATGCTGATCAGCAATCTGATAGTTCTGGCGATTACGATGGCTGTGGTCATTTTCATTAGTATTGTTTTTTCTAACCGGCTAACCAAGCCCATCACGCAATTGGTAACTGCGACAGAAACCATAAAAAACGGGAATCTGAATGTAAATATTACTAACACAGGAAATGACGAAATTGGCAAATTAGCGCAAAATTTTAACGCAATGGCTAGCGGGCTCAAAGACTTGCTTAGGCATGTTACTACTTCTGCTGAAGTTGTTTCTGCCGCTTCCCAACAATTAACCGCCGGTGCAGAACAATCAGCTGCTACAGCTGAACAAGTGACAAGCGCAATTGATGCGATTGCCAATAGTGCGGAAAAGCAGGTCGATTTAGCCAATGAGACTACCGTGATTGTCACGCAGATTGTTACGGATATTCAACAAATTGTTTCTGACTCCGCTACTGTTGCATCGGTATCAGAAGGAACTGCGCAATTGGCTGCAAACGGCGGAAGATCAATAGAAAATGCAGTTGTTCAAATGCGCAACATTGAAATCAGTGTCGCAACCTCAGCGGAAGTGGTGACAAAATTGGCTGAACGTTCTACGGAAATTGGTAAAATCATTGGCACTATATCCGGTATTGCAAATCAAACTAACTTACTGGCGTTAAATGCGGCGATAGAAGCGGCACGTGCTGGTGAACAGGGACGCGGCTTCGCTGTAGTGGCCGATGAAGTGCGAAAACTAGCCGAACAGTCAGAAAGTGCGACTAAGCAAATTGCTTACATTATTGGTGAAATACAGACAGATACCGATAAAGCGGTTGTAGCAATGAGTAAAGGTAATGCTGAGGTGAAATTAGGAACTGGTATAGTAAGCGAGGCGGGGCAGACGTTTAATGAAATTATTTCCATGACCAATCAGGTGTCTGAGCAAATGCAGGTTATTTCCGCTGCGATAGAGCACATGGCAGCGAGCAGCCCAAAAATCGAGACTGCAATCAAGGCTATTGACAGTATGAGCCAAAGCAACGCTAATCAAACGCTGCAGGTTTCAGCCGCCACCCAGGAACAAGTTGCCTCTGTAGAGGAAATAAAAAAGGCTAGTCAGGCATTGGTGGAAACGGCTGATGAGTTGCAAAGTGCGGTTAATAAGTTTTCAATATAACAAAAAGTTGGTATCTTGAGTGCATAAATAAAATGATAAGAATGGAGTGATGAGTAATGTCAAATGTAGGAATGCGTATTTTTTTGCATATCAGTAGGCCGCCTAAAGCTTTAATTGATGGTTTTGCAGGACTTCCGGTAGCCAATATAGCAGACAATATGAACCGTATGTCGTGCATGGATGCAAAAATTCGTCCCATTAATGACGTGCCTTTGCTTGGACCGGCTTTTACTGTAAAGTCACGTCCTGGTGATAATCTTTTGCTTCACAAAGCACTTGATCTTGCCCAACCTGGCGATATTGTGGTAGTTGATGCCCAAGGTGATTTGACTAATTCCATTATGGGAGAATTAATGGCTTTATGGGCAAAGCAAAGAGGCATTGGTGGCTTTATCATTGATGGTGCCATTCGTGATATTGGAGCGTTAAAAAAATGGGTATGCCTATCTATGCGGCAGGAGTTACACCAGCCGGGCCTTACAAAGACGGACCCGGAGAACTTAATGTTCCTGTCGTTTGTGGCGGAATTGTTGTTCATCCCGGAGATATCCTGGTCGGTGACGAGGATGGTATTGTTGTCATTAACCCGCGTGATGCTGAAAGTTTGCTGGAAAAATCCAGAGCTAAATCTCGCATGGAACACAAAGTTGTGGAGGATATATTCAATATGGCGTGGGATCGCACCTGGGTTGACCAAGCTCTTCGAGAGCGGGGCGTTGTTATCGAGTGAGATTAAGGGCTCCAGTAAACCGAATTGGGTAGGGTGGTTTTAGGCCACTGAAAAGAAATGAATTTTTGAAGGGGGGAATTGTGATGAAGATAGAGATTGCTGCAATAAACAACTGGTTGGGGAAAAGAATGTTTTTAGTGGTCGTAACGGCACTCATATTGGGCTTTTTAATGAGAGTTCCGGATAGTCCGTTCATCCGTGATCTCCTTGTTGTATTGTTTGCTTATATGACTTTTGTTACTGCGCTTAGTACAAGTTTGAAAAGCTTTATTCAGGTGATGGGTAAACCATGGATTCCATTGTGGGTGATACTGCTCATACATATTATGACGCCGTTGACTGCCTGGTTTTTGGGCAATCTGCTTTACGCAGACTCGCCCGAAATGCAACTGGGGTTATTAGTGGCAGCCGCCATTCCTGTAGGCGTTACATCAGTTATGTGGACAGCTCTTACCCAGGGTAATGTATCAATATCTCTCGTGGCAGTTACCCTTGATACACTTATTGTTCCTGCGCTATTGCCAGTATACTATAAAATTATAGTAGGTCAGGCGGTCATGATTAATTATACCTCCTTGATTATCCAACTGGTGTTGATGGTGACCATCCCGAGTATACTAGGAATGGTGCTTAATGATTGGACAGGCGGCAAAACAGCTGCCTTTGCAAAAGGTATCGGAGGACTAACTTCTAAACTGGCTTTGTTTGTTGTAATATTTTTTAACGGTGCGTTCGTGTCACCTGCCATTCATATGTCATGGGATATTATACAAATGACAGCGGTTGCGTTGATTATGGTCGTGTCCGCATACGCTCTGGGGTATGTAGGTTCTTTATGCGTGCCTAACCGTTCTCGTGATATTACGATGGCCATGATATATAGTGTCGGTATGCGCAATGCCACTTGCGGGCTTGTCATAGCAGTTACATACTTCCCGCCAGCGGTGGCGGTTCCCATTGCTTTACTTATGTTGTTCCAGCAGCCGATTGCGGCGATAATTCCCAATATCTTTAAATACCTTGATGAAAAAAGGAATATAAGCCCGCAGGGAGCAACAGCTCGAGTTAAATGAATCAGTACTGTCAAAGGCTAAATAAAGGGAACTTGCAATGATAAAATAGTTATTGCAAGTTCTTTTTATAAGTATGAAGAAATTTCAACATTATGCAAGAAGGTATTTGGCAAAAAGTAGCAAATACATGGTTATGGCGAAATTTTTCGTACAATTTAATATTAAAGGATAAAAAATATGCATATTACTATTGTTATGAAACCCCGACAAACAGTGAACTTACCGGTTGATTACAACCATATTGTCCAAAGTGCCATATATAATGTAATGGATAATAGTATGGCATCTTTTCTGCATCAGCAAGGTTTTATTGTGAATGGCCGTATATACAGGTTGTTTTGTTTTTCCCGGCTTAACGGTTTTTATAATATAGACAGGCATTCTGGCAGGATACTGTTTTCACAAAATATACAACTAATAATTACTTCGCCGGTAAGTGCTTTTGTAGAGTCAGTGGCTGATGGGTTATTGCAGCAGGGAGAAATACGGTTAGGAGCTAATGTCATTGCAATTGAAAGTGTAAGTGCTCAGTCAATTAAAGTAAAAAATGACAGCATGGTTGTGAAAACGTTATCACCGGTTGTAATGTACTCTACCGTGCTGCGACCAGATGGCCGGAAATATACGGTTTATTTTCAGCCGGGCGATCCTGGTTATGATGCACTCATTACTGCTAATCTGCAAAAAAAATATAAAGCATTTTATGGGCAAGAAGCCCCTGCAGGACGAGTAAAGGTCAATTCAAAAGGAGTAGTCAAAATGAATGTGCTGCAGTATAAGGGAACGGTGATTAAAGGATACTCCGGCTTGTTACAAGTGACTGGACCTCAGAAATTATTGCAAATCGCAGTAGATTGTGGTTTGGGAAGTAAAAATTCACAGGGTATGGGTTGCTTGCAGGTGCAAAGGCAAAACCACGCCGATAGAAGCGTGGTTTTTGGAGGAAATCCTATAGGTAGACAAATTAACAACATATCTAACTTTGTTTCAAGTCCTTGTAGATAAACTATGCTATAGTAAAATTCATAACTAACTTTTAGTTATTGGTCTACCTATAAGGAATTGAAACCTATTGATGGCTCCGGAAGGTGTTTTGAATCCTTAGTGGATTGCTAGACGTAATATACGTCAAGATTTAGTTTTGAAGGTAATTGTCTCCGATTTTTCAGTATTCCAGTGGAGCGTTGTAGTGCTGGGCTTTGTTTCAGCAATGATTTGTCCTTGGCGTAGTGAGTAACGTACAGGTATTTGACGGCGAAGGGCATCATAGCAGTTGTCGGCAGGCAGGATGACCAAATTAGCGGGTTTACCTTCAGTGATTCCATACCGGTCACTGATGTTAAGGGTGCGGGCGCTATTGACTGTTATTAAGTCTAAGGCCCTATTAAGCTGACTGTAGCCCATTAGTTGGCAGGCATGAAGTCCCATGTGGAGTACCTGGAGCATATTGCCTGTACCTAGCGGGTACCAGGGGTCAAGAATATCATCATGACCAAAGCAGATATTGATGCCTGCTTCCCACAATTCTTTAACGCGGGTGATGCCGCGGCGTTTAGGGTACGTGTCAAACCTGCCCTGGAGATGAATATTGACAAGCGGGTTGGCAACAAAGTTGATGCCAGATAACTTTAGTAAATTAAACAGTTTGAAAGTGTAAGCATTATTGTAGGAGTGCATGGCTGTTGTGTGGCTGGCGGTTACTCTATTGCCCATCCTGTGGCGATAAGCTTCAGCGGCGACTACTTCTATGAACCGGGACTGCTCATCATCAATTTCGTCACAATGGATGTCTATCAGCCGGTCATATTTTGCAGCGAGTTTAAATATTGTGTTGACAGAGTCAACCCCGTATTCACGGGTAAATTCATAATGAGGAATGCCGCCGACAACATCGGCCCCCAGACGCAATGCTTCTTCTAACAATTCTGCTCCTTGAGGATAGGACTGTATACCTTCTTGGGGAAAAGCGACGAGCTGCAGCTCCATCCAGGGCGCAATTTGGGCTTTTACTTCAAGCAAAGTTTTGAGTGCAGTTAAGGCAGGATCGGTAATGTCAACATGGCTTCGTACATATTGAATTCCTTGTGCAGCTTGCCATTTTAGGGTGGTTATCGCTCGTTCTTTAACATCATGCGGCGATAGCCGTTGTTTTCTTTCCGCCCACCGTTCAATGCCCTCAAACAGAGTGCCGCTTTCATTCCAGCGCGGCTGTCCTGCTGTTAATGTTGTGTCCAGATGAACATGCGGTTCAATAAACGGTGGGACTACTAAGCCGTATTCGGCATCCAGGATATTGCCAGAGAATGCTTGGTCGTTAGTATTGGGGGAGATAGAATGAATAGTACCATTTTCAATTTGAATCTGCCACAATCCTTGCTGATCACGCAGGCGGGCGTTTTTAATAAGCATTTGTGTCCTCCGTGGCTGTGCTGCTGGTATGAGCAGCAGCCTGCAGTTTGGCAGCAATATAGTAAAGCGTTCCAGTCAGCACAATTACAGGATAGGTAGCGCCAATGCTACTTACAAAGAACGGTTGTTTTTGCAGTAGTAGAAAGGCAATTACGCCGGTAACCCAGATGATGAGTGCCACTTTGTTAAAGCCATTGCTGTACCAGTATTTCCCATGGCGATCAGCTAAAGCTGACGGGTCATAATTCCTGTTATAGATAAAATAGTAGTCGACAATTAAGATTGCGAAGATTGGGCCGAAGACCATACCGATATAATCCAGAAAGAGAATAAAAGAGTGGAGGAAGCTGGCAAGAAACAGGGGAACGACAGTAAGCCCAGCGGCCACAACGGTTACCAGCCAGAGTGAGGTGATCGGGGAAAGTTTTTTTGTTATATTAGTAAGCGATATGCCGGCAGCCATCAGGTTTACAGCATTAGCAGTGGTGCTGGTGATAATGATGACGAGGAGTGCTACGCTGCCTAATCCTAATTTGCTAACAATCGTGCTGGGGTCAGAGTGATTGGGGTCATAGACGCCGGTGGTTATTGCCATACCAATGGTGCCAATGATGCCGACAAAGGCAAACCAGAATAAAGCTAAGTTTGCACCAATCATTGGTGCAATAGTTGCCGTGGCTTTTGTCTTGCCATAGCGAGTGAATTCTGCGATTGCCGGTACCCAGCCGAGACTAAAGGCAGCCATAACATCCATTGCTGAACCTAAAGGCATGCGTTTGTCGGCTGGTGGCTGCCAGTTCATAATAGCTTCCAGCGATATGTTTTGGAGTACGACAATTGTTTCCCAAACACCAAGAATCAATACTAGGCATACACCAATCCGTTCCACTATTTTGACTGAACGATGACCGGTAGCAATCGAGAGCAGATGCAGGATGCTCATGACGGCGATGCCAATGAGCATAGTTGTATTGCCGCCTGGTTCACCAAAGGCCGGCATACCTAGCCATTCCTTACAGATAAAACTGACTGAAATGGCAGCAATAAAGGTGTTTACCGCAGTCCAGCCAATAAACTGGGTCGTGTTTAGGAAGGAAGGCAGATAACTGCCGCGAACACCGAAAGATGCCCGGGTGAGAGCCATTGTTGAAGTGCCAACCTTAAATCCAATAAAACCAATAAGAGCCATAATCATATAAGCGATTGGATTAGCAATTAGAGTGACGCAGACGGAGCCGGCAAAGGCAGTACCGGCTACGACGCCGCCTACATACCAAGTGCCGTTGTTGGCGTTAGCACCAATCCAGGTGGCAACCATGTCCCAGAAAGCTAGCGAGCGTGCATTTGCGGGTACGCTTTCGACTGCACCAAATTCCCGCGAAGTATGGTCGTTGTTTTTGCCCATACAAAACCCCTCCACTATATTTTTTGTACCGATACCCAAATAAAAAAGACTTCTTATCAGATAAACTGACAAGAAGCCTGTAGACCAACTGGCAACAGAATAAAATATGATGCTATTGCCCACTAAATGTCGTCTACCTTGTCAGTCTCGCAGGACTGCTTTTCAAGGTACCAGTAAGTTAAATTTATTAAAGCACAAATTGGATAGGGCTGTCAATAATCAAAAGTAAAAAGTAAGTTTTCATCCTGGGTTATCCTTAATGTTGAAGTTTATTAGGTGTTTGCTATAAATTATCGGAAACACGATGTTGACAGTAATTAAGGTAGCTGGTATACTTATAACTCTGAAGAATATCTTAGATTAATACACTTTAATCGGGGCGTGGCTCAGTTTGGTAGAGTACCTGGCTTGGGACCAGGGGGTCGCAGGTTCGAATCCTGCCGCTCCGACCAGTAACAACAAACCCAAAAAGTAACAATTGACATAATGCTACTATTCATGATATTCTATATAAGTCGCTGCAAGCGTCGGAAATAATTAACACAAGTAAATGTGTTGACATAACGAATTAAAAATGTTATGATATTGTTCCGTCGTTAAGCAATGATGAAACATGCTCCTTGAAAACTGAACAATGTAAGTAATGCATCAAAAAAAGCCAGATGTGCGGTTGTATGTCGTTTGCGACATACTAAACCAAAAAATAAATTTTTAATAGCTTTAAAGAGCCAATTGGCTTTTCATAATATGGAAGTCATATGTGACTTTGAACTTGTGCCTGGTGCGTCTGTTAATGTAGTTTGTCTACTTTAATTAAGACAGCCAATGGTATTTAAGTTTGTAAGCTCATAGACGGCAGATTTTTATGGAGAGTTTGATCCTGGCTCAGGACGAACGCTGGCGGCGTGCCTAACACATGCAAGTCGAACGGGGAGTTATTTATAACTCCTAGTGGCGAACGGGTGAGTAACGCGTAGACAACCTGCCTCTAAATTGGGGACAACACCGCGAAAGTGGTGCTAATACCGAATGTGGTATCTTAGTCGCATGACTGAGATAAGAAAGGTGGCCTCTGAATATGCTACCGCTTAGAGATGGGTCTGCGTCTGATTAGCTAGTTGGTGAGGTAACGGCTCACCAAGGCGACGATCAGTAGCCGGTCTGAGAGGATGAACGGCCACACTGGGACTGAGACACGGCCCAGACTCCTACGGGAGGCAGCAGTGGGGAATCTTCCGCAATGGACGAAAGTCTGACGGAGCAACGCCGCGTGAGTGAAGAAGGTCTTCGGATTGTAAAGCTCTGTCGTTTGGGACGAACGTGCTTTATGTGAATAATGTAGAGCAATGACGGTACCAAAGGAGGAAGCCACGGCTAACTACGTGCCAGCAGCCGCGGTAATACGTAGGTGGCAAGCGTTGTCCGGAATTATTGGGCGTAAAGGGCGTGTAGGTGGATTTTTAAGTCGTGTGTCTAAGTGCGGGGCTCAACCCCGTATAGGCGCAGGAAACTGGAGATCTTGAGTGCAGGAGAGGAAAGTGGAATTCCCAGTGTAGCGGTGAAATGCGTAGATATTGGGAGGAACACCAGTGGCGAAGGCGACTTTCTGGACTGTGTCTGACACTGAGGCGCGAAAGCCAGGGGAGCGAACGGGATTAGATACCCCGGTAGTCCTGGCCGTAAACGATGGGTACTAGGTGTAGAGGGTATCGACCCCTTCTGTGCCGCAAGCTAACGCAATAAGTACCCCGCCTGGGGAGTACGGCCGCAAGGTTGAAACTCAAAGGAATTGACGGGGGCCCGCACAAGCGGTGGAGTATGTGGTTTAATTCGACGCAACGCGAAGAACCTTACCAGGACTTGACATTGAGTGAAAAGCTAAGAGATTAGTTCCTATCCTTCGGGATACACGAAAACAGGTGGTGCATGGCTGTCGTCAGCTCGTGTCGTGAGATGTTGGGTTAAGTCCCGCAACGAGCGCAACCCTTATCCTTTGTTGCCAGCGCGTAATGGTGGGAACTCAAGGGAGACTGCCGCAGACAATGCGGAGGAAGGCGGGGATGACGTCAAGTCATCATGCCCCTTATGTCCTGGGCTACACACGTACTACAATGGGCTTAAACAAAGCGAAGCAAGCCCGCGAGGGTAAGCCAAACGCATAAACAAGCTCTCAGTTCGGATCGGAGGCTGCAACTCGCCTCCGTGAAGTCGGAATCGCTAGTAATCGCAGGTCAGCATACTGCGGTGAATACGTTCCCGGGCCTTGTACACACCGCCCGTCACACCACGAAAGTTGACAACACCCGAAGCCGGTGGGGTAACCGATTCGACATTGGATTTTCGACATACGACAATCGAAAGGAAAGACGAAAGTCTTGCAAGAACCCAATCGAAAGTCAAAGGTCGAAGGTCGAATGTCGAACCGGGGCTAGCCGTCTAAGGTGGGGCCGATGATTGGGGTGAAGTCGTAACAAGGTAGCCGTATCGGAAGGTGCGGCTGGATCACCTCCTTTCTAGGGAGAACCGATTCGACGTTCGAAGGTTGACATTCGATCTTCGACGATAAACACGAATCAACTTCCAGGTCGGTACATTTGGCAGATGACAACTCTTACATTGTTTGGTTTTGAGGGAGCAATAACTTTCATAATTTACTTGTTGAAATACATAAGTTGTTATGATAAGATAGATGATCCTGATAGTTATGGGCCTATAGCTCAGCTGGTTAGAGCGCACGCCTGATAAGCGTGAGGTCAGTGGTTCAAGTCCACTTAGGCCCACCATATTCGACATTCGATGTTCGATATGCGACATTAGTCAGTTATCGATGATCGTAAGTCGAAAGTCTAATATCGATTTTGGGGGCGTAGCTCAGCTGGGAGAGCACCTGCCTTGCAAGCAGGGGGTCAGCGGTTCGATCCCGCTCGTCTCCACCATATATGCAGTGACGATAGCTGTGGGGTTCCATCTGATTCCATACCGAACACAGTAATTAAGCCCACAAACGCCGTAGGTACTTGGCTGGAAACGGCCTGGGAGATTAGGAAGTTGCTGGTTCGTCTCGACAGTCGACGTTCGACATATGACCTTCGATAAATTATCGAAAGTCTAAAATCGTACATCGAAAATCGAGCAAGTGTTCCTTGAAAACTGCACAGAAGAAAGCAAAGTAAAATTACCTCTCATATGCAAATATGTGAAGTAACTTAACGAAGCGCAATTAGGATTTAACTGAAGGCAAAACGTAAGCTAAACCCTCGACACAGTAAAATGTAGCCGAGAGGCTGGCTAGAAATGGACAGATGCTAGGCGCAGCGAGCACCGGAGCGGAGGCGTACAAGTCGTACGTTGAGCACCGGAGCACAGTAGCAACAACGCAGATGGCCGTTTATAGACAGTCGACAAAGTAGTAGCATTAAGACTGAATAAGTCAAGTTATTAAGGGCATACGGCGGATGCCTAGGCGCCAAGAGCCGATGAAGGACGGGGTAAGCTCCGATATGCCAGGAAGAGCTGCAAGCAAGCTTTGACTCCTGGATTTCCGAATGGGGGAACCCGGCGGTGGTAATGCACCGTCACCTAACGTAAGTTAGGAGGGCACCCGGGGAACTGAAACATCTAAGTACCCGGAGGAAAAGTAATCAATTGAGATTCCCTAAGTAGCGGCGAGCGAACGGGGAAGAGCCCAAACCCTGTTCGACATTGGATTTTCGACATGCGACATTCGAAGGGAGACGAAAGTTACCAAACCCCTATCGAAAGTCTAAAGTCGAAGGTCGAATGTCGAGCAGGGGGTTGCGGACTGACATAAATCAGAAAATATCTAGTCGAACTACCTGGAAAGGTAGGCCACAGAAGGTAACAGCCCTGTAAACGAAAGATTGCATCTGAGGGTCAGAATCCAGAGTACCACGGGACACGAGGAACCCTGTGGGAAGCAGGGGGGACCACCCTCCAAGGCAAAATACTCCTTGGCGACCGATAGCGCATAGTACCGTGAGGGAAAGGTGAAAAGCACCCCGGGAGGGGAGTGAAAGAGAACCTGAAACCGTATGTCTACAAGCAGTCGAAGACCTTTATATGGTCGACGGCGTGCCTATTGAAGAATGAATCGGCGAGTTACAGTAACTAGCGAGGTTAAGTGGGAAACACGGAGCCGAAGCGAAAGCGAGTCTAAATA
>NZ_ASXP01000001.1:542500-1375116 GCF_000445445.1 Sporomusa ovata DSM 2662
GTTCGGAAAGGATAAACGCTGAAAGCATCTAAGCGTGAAACCAGCCTTAAGATGAGGTCTGTCATTCGAAAGAAGTAAGGCCCCTTGCAGATGACAAGGTAGATAGGCCAGATGTGGAAGTGGAGTAATCCATGCAGCTGACTGGTACTAATAGGCCGAGGACTTGACTTATCGACTATCGACCTTCGATCTTCGACTGTCGATAGAAAGTGAACGAACAGTATCTAATTATGCGTAGTCTTTCTTCTGTGAAGTTTTGAAGGAACATACCTTCATAAAAGAGATATATCGAAAATCGTAAGTCGACTATCGAATGTCGAACACATTCCTCGATAGCTCAGTTGGTAGAGCAATCGGCTGTTAACCGATTTGTCGTAGGTTCAAGTCCTACTCGAGGAGCCATATTATAAAGTATTAGGCTCAGACGTTTCAGAGTATTCCATATGCTAGGCGGAAGGAGGACGTACCCGGAGTCGTACTGGAAGTACGTCGGAGGGAACGCCCGGACTGACAACAACGCAGATGGGATGCTATGAAACGTCGTAGCTCGGCTGTTAACCGATTTGTCGTAAGTTCGAGTCCTACTCGAGGAGCCATATTATAAATGCCAAACGGGGCAGCTCGCTTGGCATTTATAATCTAAATAGTATATAATGGCGGCGTAGCTCAGTTGGCTAGAGCATTCGGTTCATACCCGAAGTGTCCGGGGTTCAAATCCCTGCGCCGCCACCAATTGCTTATCGGATAAAAAGAGGCTATGTTGAAACTTAGGTTTCAACATAGCCTCTTTTTATATTTTATTATTGCCGTTAGCTGTAATTAATTAGAAAATAGTTTTCTGTAGAATTTTCTTGCTTTTTTGCACATGCTATGTAATAATAGTATTGTAAAACAAAATTGGATTAATCCATTAATCCAATTGGTTGGGATGATAAATGTGATTGTACAAAAAATTGGTGTACCTATTTACTTGCAAGTAAAAGCATATGTTCTGGACAAAATTAAAACGGGTTATTACAAAGCAGGTGATAAACTGCCTGCCGAACGTCAATTAGCGGAGAAGCTAGGGATTAGTCGTAACACTGTCAGTGCTGCGTATAAGGAATTGCTTTTGGAAGGGGTTCTTGACTCCGAACAAGGGCGAGGTACTTTTGTGCGTGCCCAGACGGCTGATATAACAGCTGCTGGTGCTGACATTGCCGGTAGTCGGCTTGAACGGGCACTCAAGGTTATTGATTCAGCTATGACACAGGTAGTTGAGCTTGGTTTTACTGTTGAACAATTTGCTACTATTACTGCCATTCGCGCCAAAGAACGGGAACTAGCAACTCGTCAACTTAGAGTGGTTGTTGTAGAGGGGACACAGGAGTATGGTGAACGATTTATCGATCAGCTTGGGCAAGTAGCTAATGCACATTTTGAAGCGGTTACATTACTCCAATTGTCAACAGGTGCTGTAAAAACTGAGTATCTTGAGGCTTGTGATTTAGTGGTAACAACGATGGATCATCAGTCCGCAGTTGCTGAGATTCTTGGCAACAGTCCCAAGTTGATGGCTGTGGCTACCACGCCAAACCTGGAGGCAGTAATCAAGTTGGCTCGTTTGCCGATTGGCAGCGAGGTGGCTGTTATTGCTAAAACCCAGGGTTTTATTAATGCTTTGGAACAGCTTCTTGCTAAGATTGGGTGTAATGGTGTTAAGCTAACGTCTTATATCGGGGAAGACCGGGAACAGATAAGGGCAGCTATAGTCAACTATAATGCGGTTATTACTGCCTGGGATTTGCAGAATGTCGTGCGTCAGGTAGCAACTGCTACACAGGATATCATCACTTTTTATTATGAAATCGACCAGGGGTCGCTCCAGCAGGTTGCTAGCCGGTTGGTTGCCGAGACTGATAAAGCAAAGGAGTAGTAAAAATGGCAAATAAAGTAAAGGTTGTATTAGGCGTAATTGGTGCTGACTGTCATGCTGTTGGCAACAAAATCCTCAACCATGCTATAACAGCAGCCGGTTATGAAGTAATTAATTTAGGTGTTCTGGTTCCCCAGGAGGAATTTGTTAACGCAGCTATTGAAACGGATGCCAAAGCAATTTTGGTAGCTTCGCTTTATGGTCATGGTGAAATTGATTGTCGTGGACTAAGAGATCGCTGTCGTGAAGCCGGTATTGAAGATATTATGCTCTATGTAGGTGGCAACTTGGTTGTTGGTAAAACAGACTTTAAAGAGGTTGAGAAAAAGTTCCTCGACATGGGATATAATCGGGTGTATGAACCAGGTACATTACCTGACAGAGTGATTGCAGACATGAAAGAGGACTTGAAATAAAAGGGGTCTTGTGCTTTGAATAACATTTTACTTATTGATTTTGGTAGTACTTATACCAAAATTACGGCAGTAGATGTTGATCGAGAAAAAGTATTAGGCACAGCCAGGGGTATCACAACGGTTGAAACAGATATTATGGATGGTCTCAATCAGGCGCTGTCGGCTTTGTTTGCGAAAACAGGTAAGCTTGAATTCAGCCGAGTGTTAGGTTGCTCAAGCGCTGCGGGTGGACTGAAAATGATAGCTGTTGGCTTAGTGCCGGAGATGACTGCCGAAGCAGCCAAACGGGCCGCATTAGGTGCTGGTGCTAAGGTGCTAAAGGTATTTACTCATGAACTAAGTGAATATGAGATCGAAGAAATCGAAGAACTAAAGCCTGATATTATTCTCCTTGCTGGCGGGACTGATGGTGGCAATCAGAAAGTTATTATGCATAATGCCGAAATGCTTGCCGGACTGAAAATGGATGTACCAGTGGTGGTGGCTGGCAATAAATCAGTTACACCACAAGTTGTCAAAATTCTATCAGCAAAGATTACAGAAGTCCGGCCTACGGAAAACGTCATGCCTAAATTGGATGAACTCAATATTGAGCCTGCCCGGATTGTTATTCGAGACATTTTTTTGAAGCGGATAACCGAAGCCAAAGGATTAAATCGCGCCAATAAGATGGTTGACCGGTTGGTTATGCCAACACCAGCCGCCGTTCTTACAGCCTCTGAATTATTAAGTCAAGGTGGGGATGGGGAGCCGGGACTGGGCGATTTGATGGTCATGGATATTGGTGGGGCAACTACAGATGTGTATTCTATTGCCAAAGGTGATCCTACAGCTGGCGGGGTGTCGCTCAAAGGTTTGGCTGAGCCTTTTGGTAAACGCACGGTTGAAGGTGATCTGGGTATGCGGTATAGTGCAGGGGCGCTTCTAAGGGCAGCCGGAGCCCAGCTGATTGCCGGTTATGCTGGAACTTCGCCGGAAGACGTAGTTGGCTATATTGCTAAAGTGGAAACCGATATTGACCATCTGCCACAAACAGATACAGAAGACAATATTGAGATTGCTATGGGTAAAGCCTGTGTACGATTGAGCGCAGACAGGCATGTTGGTCATCTGGAAACCTATTTTACGCCGTTTGGTACAAGCCTTGTCCAGACAGGTAAGGATTTGACTAAAGTGGCCACTGTAATTGGTACTGGCGGAGTTATTGTCAACCATCATAAACCTGAGGAAATATTGAAGGGCATTGTGTTTGATGAGACCACCCCTCAAGTACTTAAGCCTCAGAAGCCTGAGTTTTTTATTGATAACGACTACATTATGGCATCAATGGGACTGTTGGGCGAAGAATATCCAGCAGTGGCTGTGCGAATGATGAAAAAATATATTGTTAACAAATAGAGATTAAAGGAGGCTTTTCCACATGGAACTTAAAAATAAAAAGTGGACTCATGACGAGTTTAATGCCATTCGCCAAGAGGTTCTCAACCAATGGCCGACAGGTAAAGATGTTAATTTTGAAGAAGCTGTAAAATATCATGAAACCATTCCTGCCAAGCGTCATTTTGCTAAACGTTTGGTTAAGGCTAAGAAAAATGGTGAAACACTGACCCAACCGCGCGCAGGTGTTGCTCTTATTGATGAACATATTAATCTATTAAACTTCTTGAAAAAAGAAGGGGAAGCCGACCTGTTGCCAACCACCATTGACAGCTATACTCGTCAGAACCAATATGAAGCTTGTCAAAAAGGCATTGATGAAAGTCTTAAAGCAGGTCGTTCGTTATTAAATGGCTTTCCGGCCGTTAATCATGGTGTAGCCGGCGTGCGCCGGGTTGTTGAAAGTGTTGATGCCCCGCTGCAGGTTCGTCATGGTACCCCGGATGCCCGTCTCTTAGGCGAGATTACGATTGCTGCTGGTTATACTTCCTATGAAGGCGGCGGTATTTCCTATAATATCCCTTATGCTAAGAGTGTTTCACTGGAAAAAACAATTTTTGACTGGCAGTATTGTGATCGTATGATTGGATTGTATGCTGAACATGGGATTGAGATTAACCGGGAGCCGTTTGGTCCATTGACTGGTACTTTGGTGCCGCCTAGCGTTTCCCACGCTGTTGCCGTCATTGAAGGTATTTTGGCCGCTGAACAAGGGGTAAAGAATATTACCTTAGGTTATGGTCAATGTGGCAATTTAATTCAAGATATTGCGGCTATTAAAGCCCTTGAACAGCTTGCGGAAGAATATATGGCTAAACATGGTTATGCCGATTGTGTACTTACTACCGTATTCCATCAGTGGATGGGCGGTTTTCCACAGGATGAGGCCAAAGCCTTTGGCGTTATTTCCTGGGGCGCAGCAACGGCAATACTGGCTAAAGCTACCAAGGTTATTGTTAAAACTCCGCATGAGGCGCTGGGTATTCCTACGAAAGAGGCCAATGCTCAGGGGCTTAGAACCACCAAGCAAATGATCAATATGCTCAAAGATCAGGCCTTCCCGCTGACCAGTGAGCTGCAGACAGAAATTAACATCATTAAAGCGGAAACCCGGTGTATTCTTGACAAGGTATTTGAATTGGGTAACGGCGATTACGCGGTTGGTTCAGTTCGCGCCTTCGAAGCCGGTGTGCTTGATGTACCATTTGCGCCAAGCAAATTCAGCTTGAATAAAATCCTGCCTGCCCGCGATAATAACGGTGCTGTACGTTTGTTCGAGGTTGGCAACCTGCCATTTACTCCCGACCTTGTTGCTTTCCACCAAGAAAAAATGGCAGAGCGGGCCAAAGCTGAAGGGCGTTCACCTAGCTTCCAAATGGTTATTGATGATATTTATGCCATTTCCAAAGGCCATCTGGTAGGTCGTCCGCGTTAGATTTAATAGAACCTATCCATAGTTGAGCTAAAAAACAGCAGGCGGGAAGGCCGGGGGAAGCATCTTGCCTGCTTCTAAATAAAAGGTAATAAAGGAGCTTGGATCAATGAAAATACTTGATGTAGTTTGTTCAAAAGGCCGTACTGGCTTTTATTTTGATGATCAAAGGGCTATTAAAGCAGGTGCCGGACATGATGGCTTTACTTATATTGGAAAGCCGGTTACTGACGGTTTCAAAGCGGTACGTCAAGCCGGTGAAGCTGTGTCGGTTATGATCATTGTGGAAGATGGCCAAATCGGTTATGGTGATTGTGCAGCTGTTCAGTACAGCGGTGCAGGCGGACGTGACCCGTTGTTCTTGGCGGAAGACTTTATCCCGGTTATTGAGAAATTGATTAAACCTCGCTTAATTGGCCGCGAACTGAATTCCTTTAAAGAACTGGCCGAAGAAATCGACAATTTGAACGATGAAAATGGCAACCGTATTCATACTGCACTACGCTATGGCGTGACCCAGGCCATTCTTGACGCTGTTGCTAAAGCCAAAAAACAGCTTATGTGTGAGGTTGTTGCTGATGAATATAAGACGCAAGTAAGTGAAACCGGAATTGCTATCTTTACGCAGTCAGGTGATGACAGATATAATAATGTTGACAAGATGATTATTAAACATGCCGAAGTATTGCCTCATGGCCTTATCAATAATGTTAAGGAAAAACTGGGTGAAAATGGTGAACTGTTATTAGAATATGTTGGCTGGCTTCGTGATCGTATTATGAAGCTTAAAACTACGCCTGACTATGCACCCGTACTACACATTGACGTTTATGGAACGATTGGGTTGGCGTTCAAAAATGACGTTGACCGCATAGTGGAATATTTCCGTCAGTTAGAAAAAGCTGCGGCACCTTTACACCTCCGCATTGAAGGTCCTGTTGATGTGGAAGAACGCGAACAACAGATTAAAGTACTTGCTGAAATTACCTCCCGCCTTCACAAAGAAAACATCAAGGTTGAAATTGTGGCTGATGAGTGGTGCAATACTTTGCAAGATATTAAAGACTTTGCGGACAATGGTGCAGGCGACATGCTGCAAATCAAAACACCTGACCTTGGTGGCATAAACAATATTATTGAAGCAGTATTATATTGTCAGGAAAAGGGCGTTGGTGCTTACCAGGGCGGTACTTGCAACGAGACTAACCGCTCGGCAGAAGTATGTGTGCATGTGGCTATGGCTACCAAACCGGCACAAATGCTGGCTAAGCCAGGCATGGGCGTAGATGAAGGCTATATGATTGTTTATAATGAAATGCAACGTATTCTTGCAGTGAGAAAATCACGGAAGTAATGTAGGGATTTGGGGGTACTTGTTAGATGAAGTCCACAGTAACTATGGGTCTTGGCGACCAACTTATGTATGCCAGTTATTTTGCCCCGCGTGGCCGCAATCGGATGTATATTTTGGGGCAGCAAATAAGCGAACGTTATTTATCGCCGCTCGACCGGCTAATTGGTGTCATTGGTGACGCCGGTGCCGGTAAGTCTTCGCTGGTAAAAGGTATGTTCCCAGGTTTGGAACTCACCAACGATGATGACGGTGTCAATATCCGGCCGCTGCCACTCTTAAAGAATATTGACCGAGGCTTTTTTTCCAGCCATACCTACCATGTGGATATCCGGTTTGAACTGGCATTTACACAAATTCATGTATTAGCGGAAGTCGTTCAGCAAGCACTGGATCATGGAAAACGGGTTATTGTGGAGCACTTTGATCTTTTGTACCCCATACTCAAAACCAACGCCGATGTACTTATCGGCGTTGGCGGCGAGGTTATTGTTGTACGTCCTACGATATTTGGTCCTATACCGCAGGAAATACGTGATGTTGTTGTAAAAACCTTGCAATACCGAAAAATGGCCCATACGGCAGAAGACCTTACTAACCGTATCTTAGTTAAAGAATATGGTGCTATCTTGGAATTTCGACATCGTGACGTTCACCACGGCTTTGTACTGGAATATCCATTGGAATTATCGGTAGCGTTACCGGAAGTGGAAAGCAAGGTAAAGCGGATGATTGACGAAGGTATCAACATTAGCTATTGTGATGAAGAACATATTAAAATTGACGAGATGACGTGGAGTTGCTCGGGTCCGCGCACCCATGTGCGTAATACGGAGGAAATAGAAAACTTCCGCCTTATTCCTGAATATAAATATGACCCTAAGACCCGGACATACCTGATTATTGGTCTTGTTGGCCCGGTGTCTGATGCGCTTGATGGTTTTATGCTTTAGGACGCCATCAATGACTAGAGACTGATTGCTGTTATAGCTTTTAATCAGTTTTTTTCTTTAAGGGAGGTTATTATGAATGAACTAAAACCGGCCCAAGCCGGTACTCTTGAGTCTAATGATATTATGATAACAATAGCACCAGGTGCTCAAGGCAGCGGCGTCGTTATTGATCTTGAAAGCATTGTCTTGGCGCAGTACGGTCCGGCGATAAAGCAAACAATTGCTGCTGTCGTTGCAGAACAAAACGTTACTGATATATATATTAAAGCGGTTGATCGCGGGGCGCTTGATTGTACCATTCAGGCTCGAACGCTGACTGCTCTTGCCCGGATGGGCGTCATTTCCCCAAAGGAGTTGATATAATGGATTTGCGCCGAACTATGCTTTTTATGCCTGGTAATAATCCTGGCATGCTGCAAAACGGTGGTGTATTCGGGGCTGATGCCATTATTCTTGACCTAGAAGATGCTGTTGCTCCGCAGGAAAAAGATGCTGCCCGGATATTGGTGGCCCAGGCGTTGAAAACCGTTGACTATGGTACCAGTGAAAAGGTAGTAAGGATTAATCCGTTAGATACATTTGCCTGTAAAGACATCCCGGCCATTGTGCCTTGCTGTCCTGATGCCATTTTGGTACCAAAGGTTGAAAGTCCGGCAGACATACAGGAAGTAGCTCACTTAGTGGCAACCGCTGAAAAACCAGGGCAAGCAACGGTAAAACTGATTGCGCTGTTAGAAACTCCGCGTGGCATTGCTGAAGCTTATCAAATTGCTACAGCAGACAAACGGGTAGTAGCCTTGGCTTTTGGGGCGGAAGACTATACGGCGTCATTGGGGGCTAAACGTACAAAAGAAGGTACAGAAATATTTACCGCCAGGACAATTGTAGTGAACAGTGCCGCTGCCGCCGGAATCCAGTCGATTGATACCCCGTTTACTGATGTTAATGACCGTGAGGGGCTTGTGGCAGATACCCAACTTGCGAAACAGCTTGGTTTTAAAGGTAAACTGACTATTAACCCACGACAAATAGATGATATCCATAACGTATTTAACCCAACTGCGCAAGATATTAACTGGGCTGAGCGGATAATTAAAGCGATCCGTAAGGCGGAAGCGGAAGGCGCAGGGGTAGCTTCGCTTGATGGTAAGATGGTAGATGCTCCTATTGTCGCCAGAGCGGAACTCATACTGTATCTGTCCCGTTTGTTGGGCTTGGCAGAGGAGGCTTACTATGAATAAGTTAACAAATGCAATTGGTCGTGACCTGCCGGAATCTATTGAAGGATATGGTAAGGTGCGGCCTTTTGCCGGTGCTTTTGCCACACTGCCTGATATGCCGCGCCAGGCACCAAAGGTAAAACGGGCATTGCCTGGTGAGCAAAAGCTGGTAAATGATATAGAGACAGTATTTAAACGAATCCCGATAAAAGATGGCATGACACTCTCTTTCCACCATCATTTACGAAATGGCGATGGCGTTGTCAACATGGTGCTTGCTGTTGCTGCTAAGTTGGGACTTAAGAACCTAACCGTTGCAGTGAGCTCGGTATTTCCAGTACATGCTCCACTGGTGGAATATGTTAAAAAGGGTGTGGTTGTAGGGCTTGACACTAACTATATGTCGGGTCCGGTAGCACAAGCTGTGTCGAGCGGTGTATTTCCCCAACCTGTAGTGATGCGGACCCACGGTGGTCGTGCGCGAGCGATAGAATGTGGGCAACTAAAAATTGACGTAGCCTTCATTGCTGCTCCTGCGGCTGACGATTATGGCAATGTGAATGGCGTAGAAGGTCCTGCTGCCTGCGGTTCACTCGGCTATGCTATTCCTGACGCCCAGTATGCCGACCATGTTGTCGCCATTACAGATCATCTGATGCCCTATCCGTTATCACCTATCTCTATTCCGCAGACACGCGTCGACTATGTTGTCAAAGTAGATTGTATCGGTGATCCGAAAGGTATTGTTTCCGGTACGACGAAAATCACACGCGATCCTGTCGGTCTTAAAATTGCAGAAACAACGGCTAAAGTTATTAAAGCTGCTGGTTTGCTAAAAGATGATTTTTCCTTCCAGACAGGAGCCGGTGGCGCGTCACTCGCAGCTGCCTATTATGTACGGCAGATGATGGAAGAAGCAGGCGTTACGGGTAGCTTTGCCTTAGGCGGTATAACCGGCTATATGGTGGAGATGCTGGAGGCTGGGCTTTTTAGAAAACTGATTGATGTGCAGAGCTTTGATCTTGATGCTGTGCGGTCTATAGCGGCTAATCCCAAACACTTGGAAGTAGGCGCCGACTTTTATGCCAGTCCCTTTACTATGGGAGCTGCTGTAAATAAACTGGATGTAGTGGTGCTTGGGGCCACTGAGATTGATACAGCTTTTAATGTTAATGTAGTTACTGGTTCTGATGGTGTTGTTATGGGTGGGTCAGGCGGACATAGTGATGCAGCTGCCGGTGCCAAGATGACCATTATTGTCGCTAATTTGCTGCGCGGTCGGCTGCCGATTATCAAAGGACAAGTGTTAACGGCAACTACTCCTGGCGAGACGGTAGATGTGCTGGTTACCGAACGCGGCATAGCAGTTAATCCGAACCGTACAGATCTCTATGAAAAATTTAAAGCCGCGGGTTTGCCGTTAAAAACAGTAGAAGAACTAAAGGAATTGGCTGAAAAAATGGCGGGCATACCTGAAAATATTACTACTGGAGAAAAAATTGTGGCCGTGGTCGAATATCGTGACGGTACTGTGATTGATGTAGTGCGTCAAGCAAAGTAAATACACCTGGCAGTTAAGGAGGCGCTGGCATGTGGGAAAACTATGATATACGGGAAATAAACCTGGATAGCCCCGGAGAAGTAGAAAGTGTTCGTGCTTTCCTTGCTGCTTTTGATCTTACTTTTACGGCTGCTGTTGACTACACGATTGCTTTTTATCAAAATAATGAAATGATTGCTACTGGCTCGCTAGCGGGGGAAGTGCTACGGAATATTGCTGTTGCTCCTCAAATGCAAGGCGAAGGTTTGACTGCTGATGTGGTAAGCCGCCTGATACAGCAAGCCGGGCAGCGCGGTATTTACCACTACTTTATCTATACGAAACCCAGTGCTGCACCTATGTTTACTGCGTTAGGATTTAAGGAGCTAGCCCGTAGTGAGCCACATGTTATACTACTGGAGGCCGGGATAGGCACACTTGACGAGTATTGCCGGGAAATATCCCGAAAAGTCGAAGGCTTGCCGTCTGGTTCAAGGGCCGCATTAGTAGTCAATTGTAATCCATTTACGCTGGGGCACAAGGCTGTAATCTCTAAAGCAGCCCAAGATAATCAAGCCGTTGTTGTGCTTGTTGTCAGCGAAGAACGCTCGTTGTTTCCCTTTGCTGTCCGCTTGCGCCTGGTGCAGGAGGGACTGGCTGAATTCAACAATATTTTGGTTTTGCCTGCTGGTAAATACATTATTTCCGCAGCAACCTTTCCTGGCTATTTTACGCGTGGAGAAGCTACTGTTATGGCACAGACACGTCTTGATGCTACGATATTTGCCCGCTACATTGCACCAGCTCTGGGCATCACCAGGCGTTATGTGGGAGAGGAACCTTATTGCGCAACGACTTGCAGCTATAATGACGCCTTGTCTGATATTTTGCCACAATATGGGATTGGTCTTGAGACTATACCCCGTATTACTGTTGGTGGCAAGGTTATCAGTGCATCACAGGTACGGGAGTTTATTCGTCAGGATAACTGGCCGGCAATTAAAGAACTGGTTCCTGATACTACATACAAGTATCT
Source organism: Sporomusa ovata DSM 2662 (assembly GCF_000445445.1). GTDB lineage: Bacteria > Bacillota > Negativicutes > Sporomusales > Sporomusaceae > Sporomusa > Sporomusa ovata. Next base: position 553,801 of record NZ_ASXP01000001.1, read on the forward strand.
AATCTCGCCAGAAGCTCAGCCAGTGCTTGCTACTATTAAAGCAGTGGATTCGCGGCATTGAAATTTAATGCAATGACAGGTACAATATAGCATATATAATGTGTAATTTGCTTACTCTATATATTCCGCAATAAAGAAGTTTACAGGCACAGGCGGGTGGTGTATTGACAACGCTCCACCACTAACGTTTGACTTCCGCTTTTGCCAACACACCACCCGCCTGCAAAAATCTTTATCGCGTTGTATAGTAGAAAAACACGCATTGTTACCAAAGTATAGGGGGCTTATAATAAATGGATATAGGCGAAGCAGCATTAAAACTTCACCGTGATAATCAAGGAAAATTGGCAGTAACCTCAAAAGTACCATTATCCTCCAGGCATGACCTTAGTTTGGCTTATACGCCAGGAGTTGCAAAACCGTGCATGGAAATAAAAGACAACAAAGAGTTGTCTTTTGAACTTACCTGCCGGGGCAATATGATTGCCGTAGTTTCTGATGGTACCCGCGTCTTAGGCCTGGGCGATATTGGACCGGAAGCAGCTCTGCCGGTAATGGAAGGCAAATCTGTTTTATTTAAGATGTTTGGTGATATTGATGCTGTACCTATTTGTCTTGACACCAAAGATCCTGATAAAATCATTGAAACCGTTAAACTTTTGCAGCCTACTTTTGCGGGGATTAATTTAGAAGACTTATCCTCACCAAAGTGCTATGACATTGAAGATGCGTTGAAAGAACAAATGGATATTCCGGTTTTTCATGACGACCAGCATGGAACAGCTATTGCTGCAGTATCGGCGCTAATGGGCGCACTGCGTTTTGTAAAAAAAGAGCTGGCAACAGCTAAGATTGTTGTTAATGGTGCTGGCGCTGCCGGTACTGCCATTGGGCGGTTGCTGGTTAATGCCGGTGCAAAAAATGTATTTATGGTTGATGTTCACGGCGCGCTGCAAAAAGGTACAACAGGCCTTAATCGTGTTCAGACTGAATTAGCTAAGGTCACCAATCTAACTAAACTAGAGGGCAACCTGGAATTTGTGTCCCAACATGCAGATGCATTGCTTGGCGTTTCGGCTCCAGGGGCCTTTACCAACGATATTATCCAAAGCATGAACCCGGATTCTATTGTGCTTGCCATGGCTAATCCGATACCTGAAATAAGCTATGAGGATGCCAAAGCTGCCGGAGCCAAAGTAGCTGGGACAGGACGTTCTGATGCTCCCAATCAAGTAAATAATGTAACTGTGTTTCCCGGTGTGTTCCGGGGAGCTATTGACGTAAGAGCGCGTCAAATCAATGAAGCTATGAAGATTGCGGCCGTTAAGGCGATTAGTAGTATGATTCCTGAGAATGAGCTCAGAGAAGACTATATTGTGCCTGATCCTTTCGATCCACGTATTGCACCTGCTGTTGCTGCCGCTGTAGCTAAGGCTGCTATGGAGACAGGGGTAGCCCGGATCAACGTTGATCCTGAGGAAATTCGTAAAAGAACAGCTGAACGGATTAAGCATAACCGTTAAGTTAGGAGGAAGAATGCGTACAATTGATGCTTCACAAATCACAGAGGCTATTGCCAAGCTTGCTGTTGATGCTAATTATTATTTGTCTGACGATATGCGCAGTGCATTAGAAACGGCCAAGGAGCAAGAAGAGTCGCCGCTGGGGAAAGCTATTATTGGACAATTGGTAGAAAACGCCTGCATTGCCCGTGACGAACAAGTTCCTATTTGCCAAGATACGGGGATGGCTGTCATATTTATGGAAATTGGTCAAGATGTTCACATTGTTGGCGGCAGTTTGTCTGATGCCGTTAATGCGGGAGTGGCTAAGGGCTACACCGAAGGTTATTTAAGAAAATCAGTGGTTTCAGAACCATTGTTTAACCGCAAAAATACCGGCAACAATACGCCGGCAGTATTACATACCACTATCGTTCCTGGTGATAAAATTAAGATTGTTTTGGCCCCTAAAGGTTTTGGTAGTGAGAACATGAGTGCACTCAAAATGTACAAGCCCTCAGATGGCTTGCCGGCCATTAAGAAGTTTCTTGTAGACACTATTTTTAATGCGGGTCCTAATCCCTGTCCGCCAATTGTTGTTGGTATTGGTATCGGCGGTACGATGGAGAAAGCGGCATTTTTGGCTAAAAAAGCTTTAATTCGCCCTGTCAATCAGCGAAATTCCCATCCTGAATATGCTAAACTTGAACAAGAATTTCTAAGTCTAGTCAATCAAACAGGAGTAGGGGCGCAAGGGCTTGGCGGAAAGATAACGGCACTTGCTGTTAATATCGAATACTATCCAACTCATATAGCTGGCTTGCCAGTGGCGATCAATATCAATTGTCATGCCACCCGCCATGCTGAAGTTGAGTTATAGAGAGGTACTAGAGATGGAAAATACAATAAAAATTGCCACTCCGCTGACCGAGGATAAAGCCCGTAAGCTTAAAGCCGGTGACTTTGTTCTTATTACCGGCACCATTTATACTTCACGGGATGCCGCACATAAACGCATGGTGGAAGCCTTGGCTTCAGGTGAAAAACTGCCGGTTGATTTTAACGATCAAATTATCTATTATGTTGGCCCAACTCCAGCCAAACCGGGCCAGGCAATTGGTTCGGCCGGACCAACTACCAGTAGTCGGATGGACGCCTATGCGCCGCGCATGCTTGAAGAAGGTTTGCGGGGGATGATTGGCAAGGGCTACCGTTCCCCGGCTGTTGTGGAGGCTATGAAAAAACATGGTGCCGTATATTTTGCCGCTACCGGTGGCGCGGCAGCCCTGATTGCCAAAACTATAAAAAAATATGAGGTTTTGGCGTATGAGGACCTTGGACCTGAGGCACTGGCCCGTTTAACTGTGGAGGACTTTCCGGCAATCGTTGTTATTGACAGCGAAGGTCGAAACTTTTATGAACAAGGCCAAGAAAAATACCGCACGATCAATTGCTAATGGATCTTTGGATGCCGTTAAACCAAAGCCTTGGCGGCATCCAAAAAATACATTGAAACCCTGCTTGACAAACAAATGAAATATCAGTATAATATGTTTTGTGACTACGGGGCGTGGCTCAGTTTGGTAGAGTACCTGGCTTGGGACCAGGGGGTCGCAGGTTCGAATCCTGCCGCTCCGACCACTTTATCTTAGGATAAAAAAGTCATTGTTGCGGGTGTAGCTCAATGGTAGAGCACTAGCCTTCCAAGCTAGCTACGAGGGTTCGATTCCCTTCACCCGCTCCATTTTATGTCTAATAACATTATGCGCCTGTAGCTCAGCGGATAGAGCAACCGCCTTCTAAGCGGTTGGTCGTAGGTTCAATTCCTACCAGGCGTGCCAGGAAAAACAAGGCTTCCGAGGATTCGGGAGTCTTTTGTTATGTTAAATGAAGGATAGTATATTTTATACAAATAACAATAGTTACATATAAATGCAGAAGACAGGTTTACGTTTGCCTGTTTTTTCATTTGCAGCTTTCCTTGCATGGGCTATTAAGGTTTCTATTATATTTCAGTTTCTTGTTCTGCTGATTCCAGTACGTGTGCGTATATATCGGTAGTAGTACTAGTGTTATCTTTCTGACGGATAACAAAGGGGTTTATTGAAGGAATACCCTTTGCGGGTGAGGGTGATAGTAGAAATGTTTCCACAAGCTGAGAAGTGACATAGGGGGACGTTTCTTTTTTGGCAATATTAGAGCGGATATGCAGCAGAGTACTATTACTGCGCTTGAAAAAATGGATATGGGCAAGTACAACAACGAAACGGAATAAGCCACACAAGGCCTATAGATTTTCTTGTAAAATGGTTCCGTATGTGGTATCATAAACATATCGAAGAATAAGGCGGTTATATCATGAGTCAATTGGAAAAATTACTATTGCGTATCATCAATAACCCCAAAACTGTTCGATTTGAGGAATTGGATAAACTGCTGCAAAGAGCGGAGTTCGAGCGGTTTCAGCCAAAGGGAGGGTCAAGTCATTATATTTATCGAAAAGATGATTACCATATGACCATACCGCGAAAAACGCCTTATATCAAAGAAATTTATGTAAAACGTGCAATTGAGGCGATAGGAGACTATTTTAGCAAGGAGATGGATGAAGATGCCGATTGAAAAGAATCTTGATTATTATATGTCATTGCCGTATCGTGAAGTCATAGAGTCTTCACCAGAAGGCGGTTATGTTGCGACAATCCCTGACCTCAAGGGGTGCATAACACAGGCAGAAACACTTACGGAGTTAGTGGATATGATTAAAGACGCGAAAATGTGCTGGTTGGAAAGCGCGCTAGATTATGGAACTGAAATTCCGGAACCAACCTCGGAAGCACATGATGAATATAGCGGAAGTTATAGACTTAGAATTCCTAAGTCGTTACACAAAGAATTGGCTATAAGAGCAAAACAAGAAAAGGTTAGCCTTAATTCAATGACAACATATGCGATTAACAAAGGGTTGGCGGCACTAAAGTGAAATGTTGGGATAATGCTAAGGCAGCAGTATAGCGGCCTTTCCTCCTTTTTTTGTGGGGTGATTTGTGGGGCAATACGCTATAAAATCGAGTAGAAACATTAGAACAGATAAAACTAAAAAGCCCGTAGAATCTAGGTTTTACAGCACTCTACAGGCTGGGAATAATATGTAAAACACCTTTTTGCGAACTTCTAAGCGGTTGGTCGTAGGTTCAATTCCTACCAGGCGTGCCAGGAAAAACAAGGCTTCCGAGGATTCGGGAGTCTTTTGTTATGTTAAATGAAGGATAGTATATTTTATACAAATAACAATAGTTACATATAAATGCAGAAGACAGGTTTACGTTTGCCTGTTTTTTCATTTGCAGCTTTCCTTGCACGGGCTATTAAGGTTTCTATTATATTTTGGTTTCTTGTTCTGCTGATTCCAGTACGTGTGCGTATATATCGGTAGTAGTACTAGTGTTATCTTTCTGACGGATAACACAAAGGGGTTTATTGAAGGAATACCCTTTGCGGGTGAGGGTGATAGTAGAAATGTTTCCACAAGCTGATAACAGCCAACATTCAAACTATTCATAGCTATCGTTCTGAACGATAACAAATTTGTTGAGACTTTGGCTCCTGACAATTCAGAAGTCAAAAATAACTATCCCGCCCACAAAGGAAAAAAATAACCGGCGCAATGGCCGGAGTATTACTTAACTGCTTTTAGCTGATGTATGGCTGCTTCCTGCTGGAATAGGCGGGAATTAAGAACTTCAAACTTAGCGTTCAATTCGGCAACATCCTCTTTAGTGGCCGCCTTACCGGTTAAAACATTCAAACCATGACCGATACTATGAGTTTGGGCATTCAATTCTTCAGTTCGGTGCAGCAGAGCTTTGATAAACTCGGTGTTTTCACGCTGCTGGCCTGCGATATTGCTGACGGTAGTCTTTAAGTCGGTCAGATCGGACTCTATACGGTCAAAGCATTTATTAGTCTGTTGTTGACCTTCTTCCATGCGGTCAAGTCGAGCGATAATCTGTTTTAGCAATTCCTCCATGGTGAGCACCGTCCTTTCGTGTATTCTCATTGTAGCATTATTGAGGGCGGGTAGCAATGTACATATAAGGGTTTGTAGGATTAGAAAAAATGGATTATACAGACCAAATCCAATTTCTAAGCGGTTGGCCGTAGGTTCAATTCCTACCAGGCGTGCCAGAGAAATGTAGCATCTACGCGGGTTTTTCACCCTTGTAGGTGCTCTTTTTATTGTAAAAATAAAACAAAGTATCAGTAACCCCGTCCCATTGACACCTGAGTAGATATGATTAAAGACGCGAAAATGTGCTGGTTGGAAAGTGCGCTGGATTATATTAAATAAAGAAGGCTTGAAATATGAATATAAAGTGAACATGAATATATTAATATCAAAGGACGAGAACACGAATAGCGTGTTTCTATGAGGACGATCCTAAAAAACGAACAATTTTATTTGATAAAGCAATGAGTATCATAACCAAGAATCTTGTCCCCGTACGACCGGACAGGAGCTTTCATCGAAGAGAACCTTCAAGAAAAAATAAATACCCGGTTAACAAAAAACGTCCTCTATAAAGTTATGTAAGTTAAGCTTTATGACATTGGTCTGACGTCCCTGAGTGTCCTTCTTTCTTTCCGGTAATCCAAAAATAGATTATATCATGGTTAGTTCTTCTATATAAGGGAACAATAATGAGCGACTGCAATATGGCGGATTTCGCTATTGAAAAGATATGGATAGGTTCGATGGGAGAGAAGACATCATGGAAGCAGCGCGGGATTTACTCATCCAAATTGGTGAGGCTCATGCTTTATATTTGCAGCTTAGCTATAACTACTGGATACAACATGCTTTGTTTACCTGGCAGTGGTGGTTTTTGCTGCTTATTCTGGTAATTCCCTGGTATTTTTGGTGGCTGATGGTAGACAAAAGGCGGCTGTTAGAAATTTGGTGTTATGGCGCGATGACTTTCATTGCAGTGCAAGCTGCAGATACAGCAGGAGTAGCCAATGCCTTATGGATGTACCCTATTAGATTGCTTCCTAAGTCTCCTCATATGTTGTCCATAGACATCACCATATTGCCAATTATATTCATGCAGATTTACCAGTCCTATTCGCAATGGAAGGCATTCATAATCGCCTCATTCATCATGGCGGCATGTTTGGCGTTTATAGCTGAACCAATTTTAGTTTGGATGGGCATCTATGAACTTTTGAATTGGAAGTATTATTATAGCTTTCCAATATATATTCTCATCACAGTAACGTTAAAATGCATCATGGAGACTATAAAATCTCTACAACAAAAAAATGCTACCTGATAATTACTTGAATTACTGCTTTAAGGAGCATATCATGAGCGTTAGCTATACCCCACGCCGAAAAAGATTAGGCCTCTCAAGATTTGATACGATGCAGATGCATGTGAGACATCCATTGATTGTCGTGTGGTGGGCAGCGTCTTTTGTCGGCTTTGGTCAGATGATGGTCGGCAGTTATGTGAAAGGCTACCTGCTGGTAATCTTGGAAATTATCATCAATGTACAAACAAAGCTGAACCTGGCAATAATTTATTCGTTCACCGGACAGTTTGAGCTGGCGAAAGAGGTTGTGGATTCCAGATGGCTTTTGGGCTATGTTCTCGTTTACGTGTACGGCTTATGGGATTCCTATAATCTTACCGTGAACACCAACAAGCTGGCAGTACTTGCAGCCAGAGAAAAGGCTCCGATTGATGTCTTCAAAATGGTACCGTTCAGCATCAACTATCTGGATAAAAGAGTACCTTGGGTCAGCATATTTTGGAGCTTTGTGTTGCCGGGCTTAGGACATATGTACGTGCTTCGAATGGCTACTGGATATTTTTTAATTATCTTCTGGTTCCTTTGTGCCTACTATTCGCATTTTTTGCAAGTTTTTCAGTGTACCTTCCTGGGAGATTTCAGCCAAGCTATTGCCATCGCCGATCCGCAATGGTTACTATTCATGCCGTCTATTTACGGCTATGCGGCGTACGAAGCCTACTCTTCTACAGTAGAACTTAATAAGATTTTTGATATAGAGTTACGTGAATTCATCGAGAAAAGATACCAGGCGCTTGCATTAGAACTTCCCAGATTGAAAGCAGAAGAGGAGGAAGAGATGTTAATTACAGCAACTTTTGATCATTCGCAATTTGTTGAATTGGCCATAACTGAATTAGAAGAGAAGGGCATTGCTAGAGAAAAAATTTTGGCTATCCCGCTTGTACAGGAACGTAAGGACTTTGCCATTTTAGATACTATCCACCGGGCAGACGGGGTAAGTATCTTTGATTCTGCCTCAGTGTTTGCCACCACCGGCATGACGCTAGGGGTCATCTACGGCTTCGTCTGGCACTGGGGACCGATAATCTGGGGGTTGATTGGTCTAATTGTGGGAACAGCTGTAGGGATCGTTTTGGATTATATATTGACCAAGCGAAAGCTTTCCACTGAAAGAAAAGCCAAGGTCTCGGAACTTGTGCTTATAGTAAGTTGTGAAAAAACGCAAAGTGATTTGGTGGAGACAGTTCTGCGCAACAATACTGCCTTTGGGGTCGGCAAAGTAATTGCGTGATAAGTAGATGATGGAGTGACATGGGAACGTTTCTATTTTGGGCAATATTAGAGTGACGAAAAAGGAACATCTCTGAGTGTCCTTCCTTAAATCGTGAGGTCCTGCCTCTGCTCGAACATATTTTATGTACCATTAAAGTAAATTTCAGCTATTTTTTCCGCTGTACGGGTTGATAGCGCCTGGGTTGTCAGTGTAGGATTTGGCCCGCCCAAACCGTTATAGAGTACACTATTGTCTGTGATAAACAGCCTTTTTACCTGAAGAGCTTCACAATTGCGATCAACAACATATCCCATACGCATCGTACTTTGTATATGAACAAATAGATAAGGGGCACAGTCGGAACGAATAATTTTCTTAGCGCCTGCATTCTTGAGGATATCGGCTGCAATCGTAGCCAGCGTATCTTTTTTTTGTTTATCCTTGTTACTTGGTCGATGGTTAATTGTTGGTATTGAACCATGCTCATCCTTAAGTAGGGAGGTAAGGGTAATTTCATTTTTCTGATTAACTTCATCATCAGTAAATATCAAAAGACTTAGCATCCTTGGATAGTCCAACATCAATTCTATCAGTTCCTGACCGACGATTTTTCCTTTGATATCCCAAGGCTCTTCTGTTTTTGGGCGACGTAAAAAATTATATTCTTTACTTAAGGTAAATTGTAATGAAGAAAACAATCCCGGACTTAACCCCAATCCTTGAATAACGCCTACACCCGGATAATCAAATCTTACAGCTGAATTTTGTCCCACATATGATTTTACATCAAGCGTGCCTAATATGTTTAGCAAAACCTGCTCATCAAATACGCCAGATACACAGTCGAACCAATGGGTTGTAAGTCCTTTTCCAACCCACGGATTGTCCGGTAATTTTGAATTCAACCAAAGACGAGGAGTTTCAATGGCACCGGCGGCTAAGATAACTGTTTTTGCCTTGAACTCACCCGTTTCTCCCGTCCATGTATTCCGGCATCTGACACCTACAGCCTTTAACCCTTTTTCTCCGGCTTCGGTCAAAATTTTTGTTACAAAGGTGTTTGGCCTCACCGCTACCATCCCTGTATCCAAAGCAAGTGGAATATAACTGACCAATGTTGAGCGTTTGGCCGTTTTTTTTATTGTGGGACCAATGTGACAGCCGTTAATACAGTGACCGCAGAGCGTACACCCTAGGTTTTTACCGTCAAACGTAAAAGTCGGATCGTTTATATTTGGATCAATGGGTAAAATCGCATTTAGTTGGGGACGATATCCCGGACTCGTCACATTTCGTGTTTTTAAAAGTGGCCACCCGGCTTTTTTAGCACCATAAAAGAACAATTCCTCTTTTGCTGTCATTGGTGCAATCGTTACAGGAAGTGTTGCCTCCACTTTTTCATAATAGGGGATCAGTTCGCGATAGGAGATTGGCCAAGCGTCTTCTACTGCAGATGGGTACGCCCGCGGTGAATTCCCGAAATAGAGCAGTGTGGTGCCGCCAACCCCGGCGCTTTGCCAAATAAACCCGCCATGGGGAACATGTCGCAACCAAGGTGTTTTTTTTCTATCTGCCTGGCCCCAACGAAATCTGCCTGTTACATAGTTATTTATATCATCTTCGCGATTTGTGAAGTGTTTAGCTAAGAGTTCGTTGCTTAAATTTTCCGGATCAGTATCGCAAACAGCACCTTGTTCCTTATTTGGATTAGGCCATTGTTTATGTCCATACCACGGTCCTGCTTCAAGTAATAATACTTTTAGGCCCTTTTCACCAAGTTCTTTGGCAGCAACAGGACCGCCTCCACCCGCTCCAATGATGATAACATCAGCGTCATATGTCATTTGTACCCTTCCTATTCAGTAAAGTTATCGCTTAAATGGCCTCGATAGCCATGATAGCCCATGGAAGGACCTGGATATCCAATTTGTCTCCAGATCGCGGGGAACTGTTCCATTTCACGCTCTTCAGGCGTCTCCAAACGGCTGGAACCATAACCAGACCATTCTGAATAGTATCCGCTTGTGGCTAGCATGGTTATGATACTGATTGTGGCAAGTACAGCTCCCGGATTATTGCGAAAAGGGATGGGTAAGTTTGCAAGATTAACTTCTAGCTGTTCCAATAGCAGGATTGACCGACAGCGATCCTCTGTATGAAGTGCGGCAAATATACCTTTTTCAGACGCTGCTAAGGCGTCTACCGGTTTTTTATTTTCCCCTTTTAAAATGAGTTGTCTGGCCGCTTCATTAAGTAATGAGGCAGTTATATTGGCGAGATAGAACGGAACAGTTATTAGAACAAGTTTAAGCGAAATAAAATGGTTCAGAATATATATTTGAAATTGATCTGTATGTAATTCCAATGCTCCATTATTGTTATCAGCAGCTTGTTTTTCAGTAACTTCGTCGGTATGTGGTACGATTGTTTCTGCTAACGCTTCAAAAACGGCTTTGCTCTGCGGCAGAACATCTTTTCCTTGGATGAGAAACTGAGCCAGTTCAACGATTTGTTTAATAAAATTCCAAATCATTTTGCCCCCCATTTTTTTCTCTCAAAAAATAACTTTCTTTACTTAGCAAAAATTACTTTGTACAGTATTCACGATAGTATTCGTCAACTTCTACAATAATATTATAAATATGGACTTGACTACTAATATTGAGGAAAAATAGCAAAACTAAAAAGAAGCATATGCCGCCAAATGGCAGTTATGCTTCTCAGTGAACTCGTTTCAGTTAGCTGAAACATCGGGGATTCAGGTGGAGAGTCTACTCCAACTGAATTAACGCCGCCTGTAGAGGCGGGAGTCTTAACTCGTGTTCTAAGATAAATACAGCAAAGGTTCATATTAAGTATCATAAGTCCTCGCTGTTTGATGCTAACTCCTTTAGGGTACCTTCCAATAGCTGCGCAGCCTTTGCTATAACGTCCCAATCGGACTCCTCTGCAGGAGAATGGCTAATACCTCCTATGCTAGGCACAAAAATCATACCTGTAGGTATATGTTGGGCAAATATCATTGCGTCATGCCCTGCCCAACTGGGCATTTTTTTGCAGGTTATTTTTAGCTGTTTCCCTATATTGCAAATAGAATGGATCACTTTATCATCCATAGGGATAGGAGGTACTTGATTTTCTGTTATTATATCCACATTTACCTTATAATCCTTCTGAATTTCTCTCAATTTCCCTATAATTTCTTTTCGAACTCCTTCAAGCCTGACGACATCTTCGGACCGAATTTCAATAGTCAGTCTAACCTCTCCCGGAACCACGTTTTCAGCATTAGGCCAAACATCCAGTTTGCCGACAGTAGCAACATAATTTCCCTTTGCTGCCAAAGCCTGATTATATATGTAAGATATGAGAGAAGCGGCTGCAACTAAAGCATCCTGACGAAGCTCCATGGAAGTCGTACCTGCATGATTGGCATTTCCACGTATGTTCAGGACAAGCCTGCTGATACCAACAATGGCAGACACTACTCCAACTGCCATACCTGCTTGTTCAAGTATTCCTCCCTGTTCTACATGAAGCTCAATAAAGCAAAAACCGTTCTGAAAAAAGGAGTCCTTACTAAATGGCTTTTCTCCCAATCCCATCTCTTTGAGAAATCCTAAAAGCGAATTACCGGATGCATCGATAAAACTTTCGGGATTTTTTTCGCTAAATTCACCAAGCATTGCCCGGCTGCCAAAACAAACCGTTCCAAACCGTGTTCCTTCTTCTTCAATAAAGGCAATCACCTGTACGGTTCTTAATGGACGCCAGTTCTGTTCATGCCAACTACGTACACATTCCACAGCAGCAATTATCCCCAATGCCCCATCAAAAGCTCCGCCGTTCAGCACAGTATCAAGATGTGAACCACTGACAACAGCAAGCAGAGATTGGTCGCGCCCTGCATAGGTTCCAATTAAATTACCAATCGAATCGATTTCAACTTCCATACCGGCCGTTTCCATAAAGGAGCTAATCAATACCTGTGCCTGCCTAAATTCAGGAGAAAAAGATATCCGGGTAATGCCGCCTGCTTCATTTTGACCAATAACTTTTAATTTTTCGAAAGATTGCCGAATTTGCGCTAAATCAATGCTCATCCTAACTCCCTTATTTTAAAAAATTATTTGATATTTGATTTGCAATTTCTGTAAGATCCGCAAGTAAACTATCTTTAATATTTATAAGGTTGTTAACAAAAAAGGTTGAACTAACTGTTGCGATTAATTGATTGCTTTGATTCAATATAGGTACGGCCATACTACTGACACCAAGTTCAAATTCTTCAATTTCCGAAGCATATTTGTTTTGGCGTATTTCATCAAGATTTTTTATTAAAGCCTCTTCAGACATAATCGTATGAGGTGTATATTTTTTGAATTCGAGGTGCTTTATTGATAGCTTATTATTGTCATAAAGGTTGTAGAGTATAAGTAATTTTCCCGAAGATGTAGCATATAAGGGCAAAGATGAATATTCAGATAAAATGATGGTATAGGCTGTATTGCTTGGATAAGCGCAGTATATAGAATAAATTTGATGTTGATTGACTAGTTGTAAACTTGCAGTAACATGATATTTTTCGGCAACATTATCCACATAGGATTTGGCAGAGGTGATATAACTTTCTACTTGTTTTTGGATGATATTGGCCTTGCCAATAAAATAAAATCCTAAGCTATATAAATTATTTATTTTGTCATGGATCAATAATCCATTGACTGTTAATGTATTAATAAGACCACGTGTCGTATTGATATTTAATTGTACTCGTTGACTGATATCATTTAAAGATAAATGATGTGAAGTATCATTGAAACAATTTAATATATCTATGGATCGTTGAACCGATTGAATTATTTTTGTCGATTGATTTAACATAAAATACCTCCCCATAAGAATAAACGAATATTACCCAGATTATAACTTGAATAATGTAAAAAATACACAACAAATATCTTAAAGCCTATTGTTTGGCTGTAGAAAAAGGAATTCGCTTTTCCCACAGGGATTTTCAAAATCGCTACCGTTTGCCAGAAGTAAAATAGTTATTGACAAATATAATGTAGCATGGTATAACAAACTTGTCAAACGATATTGCAAACAAAAAAACTACATTGTCGTCAAAATTTGAGGGGGTGGCTTGATTAAATACCAGAAAATACTAGTTATAACAAGGAATTCAGAAAAAAATTAAGTGGAGGAAATGTTACTATGAAAAAAACGTTAATAGTATTGTCAGCGTGTTTAATGATTGCTTCCCTGTTTATATTTGGCTGTAGCTCTGCAAAATCCGATTCGATTAAAATAGGTGTTGCAATTCCGTTAACCGGCGCTAGTGCACAAGACGGCGAAGCGATTAAGAATGGTGTAAAATTGGCCACTAAATTAATTAATGACCAGGGTGGAATTAATGGTAAAAAGATTGAATTAGTAGTGGAAGATGATAAAGGAGATCCCTCAGAAGCGGCAACAGTTGCTAATAAATTAGCGCAGGATAAAGATATTTCTGCCATTGTTGGGCATTTTAACAGTTCCTGCACCTTAGCTGCTGCGCCAATCTATAACCAAGTCGGGGTAGTTCACGTATCACCTGGTTCAAGTGCAGCTGCAGTCAGTAAAGCTGGTGATTATACTTTTCGTGTAATTACGACAGATGCAGTTCAAGGAAGTTCATTAATGAATTGGGCAGTAAAAGATTTAGGTTATAAAAATATTGCTATCGTCTATGAAAATACAGATTATGGTGCAGGATTAGCAGAGGTAGTTTCCAAAGCTGCCGGTGATTTAAATACTAATATTGTCGCCAAAGAAGCTTATGAAGTTGGCTCAACCGATTTTAGCACTGTTTTAACCAAGATTGCCAATAGCAATGCAGATGTTATTATTGTTGGTGGTCTATACAATGAAACAGCTCTGATTGCAAAACAGAAAAACAATTATGGTTTAAGTAAAATGCAAATTATGGGTGTTGATGCAATTTATTCTGATGCTTTGATTAAATTAGGTGGGGCTGCAGTAAATGGTGTTAAGCTGACAGGTTATTTCTCAGAAGTAAGTAAGGACCCTGTAACACAAAATTTTGTTAGTAAATATAAGGAAGCTTATAATAATACGCCAAGCACCTATGCTGCATATGGCTATGACGCTACCTTGGTAATTATTGATTCGATCAAAAAAGCCGGTATTGATCGCAAAGCAATCCGGGATCATATGGCTACTATCAAGGATTTAAAAGGAGCAACCGGCAGCAATAGTTTTGATGAAAATGGAGATGTTATTAAACAACCATTACGCTTAGTCATACAAGATGGGAAATTTACTATAACTGAAAAATAGTATTAGAGGGGAGCTCTACATGTTTTTTCAACAATTGATAAATGGAATTACTGTTGGTGGGAGTTATGCATTGATTGCCCTTGGCTATACTATGGTTTACGGAATTCTGAAAATAGTAAATTTCGCCCATGGCGATGTATTTATGATTGGTTCATTTTTAGGATTGTTCTGCATGCAGGTATTGGGAATGCCATATATGGTGGCATTCCCCGTAGCCGCTATTGCAACTGCGGTTATGGGGATCTTGATCGAACGTGTTGCCTATCGCCCTATTCGTGTGGCTGATAGTCTGGCGGTTATGATCAGTGCACTAGGAGTATCCATTTTTTTAGAGAATTTGGCAATGGTATTATGGGGAACCGGTACCCATGCTTTCAGCGGCATAAGCGGTATTACAATCACCACCTACGAATTTAACAAGGTGATTTTATCTAATATCCAAATTGGGGTTATTGTTTTATCTATTTTGTTGATGATAGGCCTGTATTTTATCGTAAATAAAACCAAAATCGGTGTTGCTATGAGGGCAACCTCACATAGTATTAAATCCGCAAAATTAATGGGAATTAATACAGATCGAATTATCTCCTTTACCTTTGGAATTGGCTCCGCGTTAGCGTGTATAGCCGGTATGTTAGTGGGGATCTATTATGATGCGGTATATCCGTTAATCGGATATTCTTATGGCTTGAAGGCCTTCGCTGCTGCTGTTCTTGGCGGAATTGGCAGTATACCAGGTGCAATGCTTGGCGGTTTTGTAATGGGTATTGTCGAAACTCTTGGGGCATCCTACATTTCCACCGGGTATAGAGATGCATTTGCGTTTGCTATTTTAATCATTGTATTAATCTTTCGGCCCGCCGGTATTTTAGGTAAAAAAGAAATCGATAAAGTATGATGAGTTAATTTTTTTTTTGTTTTGATTGTATTTATGCCGCTTGACGGGGCAGAATGGAGGCTACAATGGATAAAGTGCAGCAATTTATTTTGAAAAATAAAAAAATCGTATCGTTATTAGGGGCTGTAATAGTATTGGTGCTGCCGTTTATTGTTACCAACTCATATTATTTGCATATCTGTATTACAGTTTGTATTTACATTATATTAGCCTTGAGCTTAAATTTAGTTACAGGTTATGCCGGCCAATTGGTATTAGGGCATGCAGCATTTTATGGAATTGGGGCCTATACAGGCGCCCTATTAATGTTGGTTTTTCATGTCAATTTTTTATAGCACTAGTAGGGAGTGCTGTAGTGACAGGTATCTTCGGATTGTTTTTAGGAATTCCGGCCTTACGATTGCGGGGCGATTATTTAGCCATTGTAACGTTAGGATTTGGGGAAATCGTACGTTTGGTATTTGTAAATTGGAAGGCTGTTACACGTGGACCGGCAGGGCTGCCTAGTATTCCGGCTCCTGAAATAGTAGGATTTACGTTAAATGGACGTACTGCATTCTATTATATGGCCTTGATTTTAACGGTTTTTACAGTTTTCTTTATGGTTAAGTTAATTAATTCCGGTGTAGGTATGGCCATGCAAACAGTAAAAAATGATGAAATTGCTGCTGAAGCTATTGGTATCCAACCTCGAAAATATAAATTGCTGGCATTTGTTATCTCGTCGGTTTTTGCCGGTATCATTGGGTGTTTTTATGCCTCCTATCTCAGTTATGTAAGTCCGACAGCTTTTGTTTATAATACATCGATGACGATTCTTACCATGGTTGTATTAGGCGGATTAGGCAGTATTGTTGGATCGATACTGGGAGCGACGATATTAACTATCTTGCCTGAGATGTTACGGTTCTTGAGTGACTATCGGATGCTGATTTTTGGTGCGCTGATGGTATTCATGATGATTTACAAGCCGGAGGGCTTTTGGGGGGCCAGTAAAAGAAGAAAAAATATTTATAAAATCAATGCAGGAGGTACTGATCATGGATCAGATACTTAAAACAGTAAATATTACAATGCAGTTTGGCGGTTTAACTGCAGTTGATAATGTAAATATAACGCAAAGCGATGGCGAAATATTATCCTTGATAGGTCCCAATGGCGCAGGAAAAACTACTCTTTTTAATATATTGACTGGTGTTTATAAACCAACAGCCGGACAAATTTTCTATCATGGTGAAAACATTACCGGGCTTAAACCCTATCAGCTAGTCCGAAAAGGTATCTCGAGAACGTTTCAAAATATAAGACTATTTAACGATATGACTACATTAGAAAATCTCTTAATTGCAAATCCGGATTGTAAAGATGAGGGTGTTTTTGAGTCAATTTTTGGGGGAGAAAAATTAAAGGCGAAACGTAGAAATGTAGTAGCTGTATGTGAATCGATTCTTGAAACGCTTAAGCTGCAAGATAAAATAGATGAATTGGCATGTAATCTTCCTTATGGAAAACAGCGCCTGCTTGAGATAGGCAGAGCTTTGGCAACAGGAGCAGATTTCCTGTTGCTTGATGAGCCTGGTGCCGGAATGAATAGTATGGAGAAAGACGAATTAGCACAAGTGATTCATTATATTACCAAGGATCTGAAGAAACATGTGCTGCTAATTGAACATGATATGAAATTTGTTATGGGGATTTCTGATCGGGTTGTAGTATTGGACCATGGTATAAAAATAGCAGAAGGTGTACCGGCGGAGATACAAAACAATCAACAAGTTATAGAAGCATATTTAGGCAAGGGTATTCCTGATGATGAATAGGAAGTGAATTAGTATGGCACTGTTAGAGATAAAAAATTTACAAGTTAAATATGGGGTTATTCCAGCCTTGAAGGGGATATCTTTTTCTGTTGAGCATGGTGAAGTTGTTGCGATTATTGGTGCCAATGGAGCCGGAAAAACGACAACCCTTCACGCGATATCCAGCATCGTTTCTAAAAGTGGCGGCAATGTATTCTTCCAGGAGCAAGATATAACAAATAACCCGGCACATGAAATTGTGGCCATGGGAATATCACAAGTACAGGAAGGCAGAGGTGTATTTTCCAATTTAAGCGTTTTGGAAAATTTACAATTAGGGGCTTATTTAAGAAAGGATAAAGCAGAAATTGCGCGGGACTTTACTTTTATATATGAATTATTTCCCAGGCTGGCAGAAAGGCAAAAACAGCTTGCAGGCACATTGTCCGGTGGTGAGCAGCAAATGCTGGCGATTGGCAGAGCGTTGATGTCGCGGCCCAAGCTGTTGCTTTTAGATGAGCCGTCAATGGGGCTTTCCCCGTTAATTACAGAAAATATATTTCGGACAATAAAAAAATTAAATAAAGAAAATAAAATGACTATTTTACTTGTCGAGCAAAATGCGCAAATGGCGTTATGGGCTTCCAATCGCACGTATATCATGGAAACAGGGCAAATAGTCTATAATGGTAATTCAAAAGCAATGAAAAATGACGATTTTATTAGAAAATCGTATCTGGGCCAATAAATAAGTAGATGGGGGAGATGTAATGATGGAAGATCAAAAGATGAAAGATCCGGTATCAATGTTTGTTTTATTTGCGCAGATGTTTTCTATTACGGCGAAAAATTTAGAGAAAGAATTTGGTCAAAAGGGATTGGATGTTCTGGCGGATTCGGTACGGGAATTTGGTGTGATGAGAGGCAAAGATATTGCCAGCCGTGCTGCTGCCCGCGGCCAACAAAATACAGTAGAAAATTATTTGGACAACTATGATATGGAAAGAAGTGAACTTTTCGGCTATACCAATGAATACAAACCGGATTGTGTCTGCCAGGAATTTACAAAATGTATATTTGCAGAAACATGGATGGAAGCCGGTGAGGAGAAATATGGGAGAATTTATTGTAACAATATCGATCCGGCTATTGCTTACGGATATAATGAAAATTTAGAGTGTCAGCATGAAAAAATCATGTATGATGATAAAAAATGCACATTTTGTTTCAAAATGAAATAATAGAAATGCAATTATTTGAGTCAGAAGGGTGAGGAATATGGAAACAAGGCCTGTAATTTATGATCCTACTAGTAAGCCAAGAGAAATTTACAGTGGCGTTCCTTCTTTTTTAGGACTGCCGGTTGCAAAAAATAAAGAGGATTTAAAACTTTATGATTTCGCTATTTTAGGTGTTCCCTGGGAAGGTGGATGCACTTATGGAGGATATTCTTCTTGTGTAATAGCACCTAAAACAATTCGGTCTGTATCATCGAGATATACCGGCTATTTACCTGATTATGATATTGATACTTTTGATAGTTTAACTGGCTGTGATTATGGTGATACGGTAGTACAGAACGGAAATTATGAATTAACTTTTAACTCGATACGAGAAAAATATGCGGATATTATTGAAGGTGGACAAATTCCGATTGTGTTTGGCGGCGATCATTCGATAGCCTATCCTCTTATCCAGACTCTGGCCAAAAAAGCATAAAAAAAGAGTCGGTGTAATCCATTTTGATGCTCATTTAGATAATTATCCGGCGTTTGGTGATGATTTATATTCTCGGTGTTCACCATTTAATCAATTGTATCAGGATGAAAATATGGATCCGACTAAAATCGTCCATATCGGTATTCGGGGAGCAAGAAATCATCCACAAGAACGTAAGGAGGCTCGTAAGTATGGTGCATCAGTGATTACGGCCAAAGAGATAAAGGAAAATGGGTATATGGCTTCCGTAAAAAAAGCCCTGTCAATTGCTCAGCAGGATACAGATGTCGTATATGTTACAGTATGTTCTGATGTATTGGATGGAGCTTTCAATCCACAAGGACCGATTGATCCCTGCGGCTTAACTTCATTTGAATTGGCTATGATGGTGAATGAGTGTGCCTATGCCGGTGCAGGTTCCTTTGATTTTGTCGAAATTTATCCGGAAACTTCCGGTGCACATGTTTCAGCACATACTGGTACCTGTTTAGCCTTGTATTTTATGAATGGTGTAGCCAGAAATCGTTTGGAGAAAAATCAAAAATTAAGTAATTGTTCTAATTATTGATCTATCAAATTTCCATGCTGTGGGTCACAAGTTTGGAGCCACTCCAGTAAAATAAATCCTTCCAGGCATTTGCCAGGAAGGATTTATTGCAAGTGATATGCTCCCTTTAAAGGAGACAGTTGAAATAATAAAAACTGTCTTCTTTAAGGGGAGTATTTATTATGAGGAGATAGGGTTAATTCTAAATTACAAACTTATAGCCTACTCCCCGGAGTGTTTGAATAAAAGAACACTGAGAATCTGTTCGTTTGATTTTTTCCCGTAATCGGCTTATTAAAACGGTAACAGTATCTTCGTTACCTACGTAATCGTTTTGCCATATTTGGTATAGCAATTGTTTTCGCGTAAATACTTTGTCCGGGTGTTGAGTATATGAAAGTAATTTCTAAAGGGAGGTATGCTCAAGAATTTTTGCGCATCACGTCGATTTGTTCCTCCCCTATGTTCACTAGGGTTCAAAAATTTTTATGTGTGGCCTGAACCGTAGTACTTACAAGTGTTAATGGTTTTCAGTGATCTCAATTGGATTATGGTTATTATGAAAAACTAGTTAAGTGCTAACAAAGACCCTGGATAGATTACTGATACTAACAAGCTTATGTATGTGGCGAAAAATATCGGTGTTGAAACCGAAGGCCGTGAAATAAATGCTATAGCTAAAGATGTTGCTAATGCGGCACTGGAGGAATATAAGCGCGTTGATGAAAATGAAGAAGTTACCTGGCTGAAATCGTATATCCCTGAAAACACTCTTACTATTTGGCGTAAAACAACGATTATGTCTACTGGTATCAATCTTAGTCTGGCAAAATTACTGCATCAAACTCATGTCGGTAATGATAGTGACCCCATCAATATTACTTTTGGCGGTCTGAAGGTTGCACTGTGTGACCTTGATGGATCGGCAAACTGGGTCTTGAGATCCGCGGCGTAAAAATTAAGATTGTTGATATTCCTGTACCTATCACTATTGGACCTGCATTCGAAGGCGAAACCATCCGTAAGAAAGATGCTTGGGTTGAGTTCGGTGGTGGTCGCTCTACCAGCTTTGAGCTTGTTCGGATGGTTGGTGTTGATGAAGTTGAAGATGGTAAAATTGAAGTTATCGGACCAGAAATTGACGAGATGCCGGAAGGCAGTGTCTTCCCACTTGGCTTTATGATTGACTTCTATGGCCGTAAAATGCAGGAAGACTTTGAAGGCGTGCTTGAACGTCGTATCCACTACAACCTTAACTATGGTGAAGGTTTGTGGCATGTAGCCCAACGTAATATGATGTGGGTGCGTATTGGTAAGAATGCCAAAGAAGCCGGCTTCAAAATCAAAGACTTTAGTGAAATCCTGATTGCCAAATTTAAATCCGATTTCCCCGCGATCATTGACCGGGTTCAAGTTACCATTATTACCGATAAAGATGTTATTGAAGATAAAATCAAGCTTGCTATTGAAAAATACGCTAGACGTGATGCCCGACTCAAAGATCTTACTGATGATGTTGAAACCTATTATTCCTGCCTGCTTTGTCAGTCCTTTGCACCAAACCATGTGTGCGTAGTATCGCCGGAACGCTTAGGTTTATGCGGTGCTGTTAGCTGGCTTGACGCAAAAGCATCTAACGAAATCAATCCTCTTGGCCCAAATCAGCCGATTGAAAAAGGAGAATGCCTTGATGCTGAAAAAGGTCAGTGGAAAAACCTTAATGACTTCATTTATGCTAATTCCCATAACACGGTCGAAGCCGTAAACTTCTATACGCTTATGGAAAACCCGATGACATCTTGCGGTTGCTTTGAAGCCATTATGGCAATTTTGCCGCTGTGTAATGGTGTCATGATTACAACTCGTGAACATGGTGGCGACACTCCTTGCGGCATGACCTTCTCCGCTTTGGCTGGTACTTGCGGCGGCGGTATGCAGACTCCTGGTTTTATGGGTCTTGGTCGCCGGTACATTACCAGTAAAAAGTTTATCAAAGCAGACGGCGGCCTTGCACGTCTTGTCTGGATGCCGAAAGAACTCAAGGAATTCTTAGGTCAAGACCTTATTGATGCTGCAGTAGCTGATGGTCTGGGTGCAGATTTCGTGGATAAGATTGCTGACGAAACTGTTGGCACTACTGAGGACGAAATCCTTCCATTCCTGGAAGAAAAACAACATCCTGCGCTTAAATAGGATTCTTTGATGTAAGCGGAAGCTTACCTGCGTTGAAAAGGCTGTGACAATCTTCACCAGAGGCTTTTCAACGCATTTTTCTGAAAAATCAAAGTGCAATTTGGTCGACCTATATCGAATTGGCGACCGGTATATGCTTATGGAAGAACTTCATTAGTATAATACATATCAAACATGGAAGAGCCACCCTCACTTAACTGATGAGTGAGGGCTCTTTCATGTTTTACAAAAGAAAATGCTGGTTAATCATATTGGCGCTTTCATTTTAGCCGTGAGATGAATAGGATATTGCAGATTACTGCTAGATAAGGAGGCTACTAACTTGTCTCACTTCGCTATTATCTGCATCGGCAGAGAAGGGTTTGAAATTGTGCCGATAACACCTGAAGGTAATGCCTACATAGCACACTGCAGGGGAATGATGACGTATTCTAAGCGGAATATTGCCAAATCAGCGGTTAAACGAATGGAAGTGACACTAAACAGGCGTATCAAAAATTAACTAGCCGGTTAATCCGGCTGAGATAAAGGAGGACAAGCCAATGAAGTCTCAGGCAGGTCTTGTAGCATACTGACTCACACGAAAATATTATCTTAGAACATGGATTTACGTGTAGCGCAGGTTGAATATATGCAATGTGCCTTTCTGAAGTTGAATTTAGAGCAATAGTTTTTACCGTAGTTTTACATATTGATAACACATAAAATGTAAAGACAATATAAAATAAAGTTAAGTACTTAAAGAAAGGCTGTGAAACTATGGCGATTTGGCGAGTTGAAGTCGATAATAAAGAAGTTAACCGGCATCGAAAATGGTTAAATCAACGGGGCTTTAGTTCAGCACATTATTTTGCTTCTAATGGTTTTTCTTTAGAAAAAATGAGACAAATGGCTACAGAGGGAAAGCTTCATGCGGTACAATGTGCTATCGGAAAGTCGGTGCGCTGGTACTATATGGAGAGTCAAGCAGAGTTGGCTCGGCTACGTGGAGAACTTTCATGATGAATAAGAATAGAAGAGAGTGTGTGAAAGTGACTGATCTGAATAAGCTGGATATTGAAATAACACCGGAAGAAATGGAAGAATTGCTACGTGATCTACCGGTTATCCTCCAAGAATTGAATGAGAATGTTGTTAAGGAAAAGGTATCTTGATGTTTGACAAGAAAGGCTTCGCCGGACATGAGTGAGGATTTTCTGCTAATAAAGGGAGGGTCCTGAATGGCACGCGTACAAAGCATAAAGATCCTTTTTATTGCTGGAATGCTTTTCATAATTGCAATTGTCTATCTATGTAATTGCAAGGCTAAAGGTCAGAAGAGTAGATAGATAAAGTGATCCGGACGGGCAACACCATCCGGTTATATAGAAACCCCCTCCCCATTTATAGAAGGGGCCGTGTTGAACGTAAGAGTTTCAACACGGTCCCTTCGGCTTTCTAGCCATAGCCCTTAATAAATCCAAGAAGTGTTTACTGCTAGCAGATAGCCTACGGTTTCGTACCCAGACAATTACGGTTTGTGTTGATACTGCTGGTTCAATAATTGTTTTGTAAGTCAACGCTGGATCTGAAATGAGTTCCTTGGCAGACTTGGGCACCAATGCCATATTGAGTCCTAACTTTGTACATAGTATGTAGAGCATAATTCATTATTTTGCGAAAATAGGGAAAATTCTCAAAAATATGGTTAAGAAAGAAGGGATTTATAGATCTTTGTATAAATTTATACGTACTATGATATTTATCCAAGGAGGGGCTATTAAATTATGAACATGACATTAAAATCAAAAATCATTGGCGGATTTTTACTGGTAGTAATGTTTACCCTATTAGTTTCTGGAATCAGTTTCTACATGATCGGACAAATGAATGTAGTAACGCAAAAAATTAGTGAAAATGCTGTTTCGCAGATAATGAAGACAGCTAAACTAGCTAAACTTAGCATTAATCAGGTAGCGACTCTCCGGGCTTATTTGATCACAGGGCAAGACAGCTATATTGAAGAATATAATAAGTATAGTGAAAAAACTGGGCAAATCGAGGAGGAGCTAGAGAAAAAAGCAATAACTGAACAAGGCAAGAAATATGTTCAAGAAGTGAGAACACTAGACAATGAGTATGATCAGTATATTACAAAAATTATAGCTTTGAAGAAAGCTGGTAAAGACCAAGAAGCAATCATATTGGAGCGGGATCAGGCAACTCCTGTTGCCAAGGCGCTAAACGCTAAAGTGGAAGAATATATGGTATTCAGGGAAAAGCGGATGGAAGATGAATTTGCACAATTAAAGGCAATAGGTAATCAAGCGCGTACCATGACAGGCGTAATTAGCTTTGTCGCTTTGATGGTAGGTATCGGTATTGGAATTGCTATCAACCGTTCAGTTGTGGGCGCATTAAGGGCGGTAACGGGTGACCTTGCCAGATTAGCTAAAGGTGACTACAGCTTTACTGTTCCGGAAGTATTTCTTACTAAGAAGGATGAAATAGGTATTATGGCACAAGCAATGGATAACATGCTTAAAGCGATGCGGGGTGTTATTGGTCAGGTTTCTCATTCATCCGAGCAATTAGCGGCTTCTTCCGAACAGCTAACCGCTAGTTCTGAGCAGGCGGCTCAGGCAGCTAACCAGGTGGCAGAGGCTATTACCGAGGTAGCAACAGGGGCAACAAATCAGTTGAACACAGTAGATGAAACCACCAATGTTGTGGAACAATTATCTGCTGGTATACAAGCGGTTGCTGCTAATGCTGGTAATGTCGCTGCTACGGCTCAACAGACATCTACAACTGCTCAGGAAGGCGGTAAGGCAATACAGAAGGCAACAAGTCAGATGGCAGAAATTGAGAAAACGGTTGATGATTCGGCGCAGTTAGTAAGCAAACTAGGTGACCGCTCTCAAGAAATAGGAACGATTGTTGATACAATTTCTGGTATAGCCGGACAAACGAATCTCCTGGCGCTGAATGCAGCTATTGAAGCAGCTCGGGCGGGAGAACAGGGACGTGGTTTTGCAGTTGTAGCTGAAGAAGTGCGAAAACTAGCTGAACAATCACAAGACGCGGCGAAACAAATAGCCGGGCTTATCGGTCAAATTAGGGAGGATACCGATAAGGCGGTAAATGCCATGAATGAGGGAACAAAGGAAGTTAAGACAGGTACCGAAGTGGTCAATGAGGCTGGCAGAACTTTTGATGAAATTGTGAGCCTGATTGGGCGCGTATCAGATCAGGTGAATGATATTTCGGCGGCAATTGAGCAAATGGCTGCTAGTAGTCAGCATATAGTGGGGTCGGTTAAAGAAATCAATATAATTAGTAAAGAGGCATCAGTGCATACGCAGTCAGTGTCTGCCGCTACCGAAGAACAACTGGCTTCGATGGAAGAGATTGCATCGTCCAGCCAGGCATTGGCTAAAATGGCGGAAGAATTACGTAATGTTGTATCACATTTTAGGGTATAAAAACCAAGCATGAAGTTTTGTATTAATGGTGATAGATAATATTTTGAAATCGCACCAGTTTATCTTCGGAATACAATTATAAGCAAATAACAGCACTATCATAGCGAGGAATGCCCCGATAGTAGTAGCCCGTGGGGAAAAATTTGCCATGTATACTGAAGAAAATAATAATTAAAAAAATTATAAATATTATAAAAGGGTTGCAGGAATATAGAAATATACGGCGAATATATTTTACTAAAGAGTTCCGAGTTGCTATCGCCAGTTAGGTGATAGTAAACGTGGGTGCGAGAAGGGATTTTCGTGCCAGCCATTGCGCAAAGGAAGTCCGTTAACACGGACTTCCTTTGTTTATTTCAGCATCGCTGAAATGAGTTCTCTGTCCTATCCGACATGTGACTAATGTTTTGTGAATATTCCGTAATATTTGAGATGAGAAAACTTAATAATAGCTTCCGATTTATTATTATCCTACTGGGAGGTAATAAACCGTAAGGTATGGTAAGCAATTATCATGCCCGCCAATGCGCAAAGGAAGAGGTACTAAAATTTTTTAGCACCTCTTTTTTATATCTAAAATTAAAAATTATGTAGGAGGTTTTTTATGAATAAGTTTATCCGTGTAAACATGACAACCAAGGAAGTTGTAACAGGTGAGGCTCCGGAGAAGTATGCCGGTTTAGCAGGTCGTGCGCTTACTTCAAACTTTGTTAACGACGAAGTTAAACCTACCTGCCATCCACTGGGAAAAAACAACAAGCTGATTTTTGCTCCCGGTCTTCTTAGCGGCACTAGTGCTTCCCAGTCGGGTCGGCTCTCAGTAGGTGCCAAGAGCCCGCTGACTGGTACTATCAAGGAAAGCAACACAGGCGGAACGTTCTCCCAAAAGATGGCCAAAATGGGGATTAAGGCTCTGGTTATCGAGGGAATGCCTGAAGAAGACAAATTTTATGTGCTTAAAATTGATATGAATGGTGTAACCATCGAGGATGCTCCGGCTGAAATCCTCGGCGGCTGTGGCAACTACGAAGCACTTAAAGTCTTAAGTGCCAAATATGGTGCCAAAGTTGGTATCGCGCTGGCAGGTCCGGCTGGTGAATATCGACTGCCTACCGCTAATATTTCCTTTAAAGATCCTGAAGGCAACATCCGTAGTGCCGGCCGTGGCGGTCTGGGTGCAGTGCTGGGTTCAAAAAAAGTAAAGGCTCTTGTAATTGATGATACCGGCGCACCTGGGGTTACCCTCGCGAAACCAGAGGAATTCAGAGCAGCAGCCAAAGCGTTTGCCAAGGCGTTAACTACTCATCCGGTTACTGGTCAGGCATTGCCGGCATACGGCACAGACGTGCTGGTTAACATCTTAAACGAAGCCGGCGGTTTGCCTGCGAAGAACTTTACTGCAGGCCGCATTGGGTGGAATGACAAAATCTCCGGTGAAACCATGAATGCCACGATCACCGAGCGTGGCGGGGACGGCAAAGTATCTCACGGTTGCCACGCCGGCTGCATCATTCGTTGTTCACAGTGGTATCCGGACAAGGACGGCAAATACGTTACGAGCGGATTTGAGTACGAGACTGTATGGGCTCTTGGTGCTGACGCTTGTATTCAGGATCTGGATGATATCGCTTATATCGACCGTGCCATGGATGATGTCGGCGTAGATGCTATTGACGTTTCCGTTGCTGTAGCGACCGCAATGGAAGGTGGCTTGCTGCCTTGGGGTGATGGCAAGGCTACTTTAGAAGCTATCAAGCAAATCGCCATTCCTACTCCACTTGGCCGGATAATTGGCGGCGGTACAGCCATTGTTGGCAAGGTTTGCGGTCTGTTCCGTACTCCTGTTGTTAAAGATCAGGCTATCCCGGCCTATGATCCGCGTGCCATTAAAGGTATCGGTCTGACGTATGCTACTACTCCAATGGGAGCCGACCATACATCAGGTTACTGTATTGCTACAAACATCCTAAAAGTGGGCGGTTATGTAGATCCGCTTAAGAAGGAAGGTCAAGTAGAACTTTCCCGTAATCTACAAATTGCCACAGCTGCTGTTGATAGTACTGGTATGTGTCTCTTTATTGCCTTCGCTATCCTGGATATTCCTGAAGGCTTCAACGCGCTGGTCGATATGATCAATGCCCGCTATGGCCTGTCATTGACAGCAGACGACGTAACTGCCCTCGGAAAATCAATTCTTAAAGCGGAACGGGCCTTTAATGCCGCTGCTGGTTTTACGAACGCGCATGACCGGCTGCCTGAATTCTTTGAATATGAGCCCTGCCCACCACATAATGCTGTTTGGGACTTTACACCGGAAGAAATCGACGAAGTCTTCAATTTCTAGTTAACTAAAAAAGCCGGGCTTAGGCCCGGCTTTTTATAAGGTTTTAGTGTATACTAACTACTAGAGGGGAGGTAATTAGGTGATACTTGAGCGGGAACAAATAAATAGATATTTAAGGCATATTTTAATACCTGAAATAAGTGGTCCTGGGCAGAAAAAAATATTGGATTCGTCAGTTTTCGTTTGCGGAGAAAATGTAACCGACACTGCCCCTGCTATATACTACCTTGCCGCAGCGGGTGTAGGTCATATAGGCTGTCATATTGAAGACGTCACAGGGGTTGACAGGCTTTTTGACAATATACACGATTTAAATGAGGATGTTACTATTGGACTATCAGACGGTACCAATAGTGATTTCCGTATTTTTTTAGGTAGGCCGGAGTTTATTACCGAAAAACAAGACCTTATATATACTGGTTTTGTACCTTCAGTAATAGCTCTTTTTCGAGGCTGGCAGGGAGGCCTGCAATATTTTAAAAATAGGGATTGTTTTCAATTCTTCGCATCAAAGCTAGCCGGTGTCCGGCGAAGACCGGGAAGTGAATTACAGGATAGCACTAGCGATGGGCATATATTCTCAAACTGTGTTTCAGGTGCGCTATGTGCGATGGAAGTTATAAAGCTTTTACTTGGTATCGGCGGATCAGTAGATGATTTTTTATACTTCAATCTTCTAACTATGGAATTTTTAAAAGCCGGCGAAACGGAGCTTGAACATACGTTGCATGAGCTATGTACTCGAAAGCTGGCAAATTGTCCAGACGCTGCCTTAGAAGATCGCAAAGTGCTGATTGTGGGGACAGGTGGACTGGGATCTCCTGCCGCGTATGCGCTTGCACTAGCAGGCGTTGGCACAATAGGTTTAGTCGATTATGATACTGTTGAGATAAGCAACCTCAATCGTCAAATACTCCATTCTATGTCCAGGATTGGAATGCCTAAGGTGGAATCTGCCGCCACATTTTTAAAAAATATGAATCCGGATCTTACTATAAATTGCTACAATACCAGTCTAAGTAAGGAGAATATTTTTGACATAATCGCAGGCTATGATGTTGTAATTGATGCAGTAGATAATTTCCCAACCCGGTTTTTATTAAATGATGCCTGTTTTTTTGCCGGAAAACCGATGATAGATGCAGGTGTAATCCGATTTGACGGTACTTTCAGGACCATTTTACCTCAAAAAGGTCCCTGTTATCGCTGTACACTTCCTGAGATTCCATCTTCAGACAGTACACCATCATGTGCCGAATCTGGCGTGCTTGGGCCGGTACCAGGAATAATGGGCTTTATCCAGTCGGCTGAGGCTGTAAAATTTTTATCAGGTCAGGGAAATATTTTAAGTGACAGAATGATCTTCTTTGATGGACTGTTTACTGATTTTTGTACCATAAAAATAAATAAAAACAATGCCTGTCCGTTATGCGGTGCAGACCCGACTATGCATGAACTCCAGGAGTATGTATTTATGTGCCCGGATGATGTTGATAAAGACAGCAATTGAATTTCTAAGATTTTGCAGTAAGGCACTTGATCATTGGGGGATAAAGCATGAAAAAAACATTTGAAGATAAGGGAAGTAGTAATTTTGCTGAAGGAGAGAAGGTTCGGATTACTAAAGATGGCCGTGTGAAGTTGCCTGTATCTCTGGAAAAGGAACAAGAGGTACTATTCATTCAAACCGAAGGTGGTTATCGGCTAATTCCGCTACTAACGGATGTAAAAAGAGTATATATTGAGGTTACAACGAAATGTAATTTTTCCTGTATAACTTGTATTCGTAGTTCCTGGCAAGATGAGCTGGCGCACATGGAAGTGGAAACCTTCGAAACCATAGTGGAAAACCTCAAAGAATTGCCGGAGCTGGAGTCAGTTCACTTTGGCGGTTTTGGTGAGCCATTGATGCATCCCGGGATCTTTGACATGATAAGAGCGGTGAAGGGACTTGGACTGAAGGTAGAAATGATTACTAATGGTTCTTATTTATGTGAGGAAACGATTCAAAAATTGATTGATCTAGAATTGGATGTTCTATTTACTTCCTTGGACAGCCCTGAGGCCGAAGAGTATAACCAAATCCGGCCAGGAGGCGACTTTCAGGACGTTTTTTATAATGTAAAAAATCTGCAAGCGATGAAGCAGGAACAAAAGGTTCAAAAGCCGGAGCTTGGAATAGAATTTGTAGCTATGAAAAAGAATTATGCCAGGCTGCCCAAGTTGATCAAAATGGCCTGGGAACTAAATGCCAGCAAGGTCATTGTGTCTAACTTATTACCTTATCACGAATCCATGAAGGATGAAATTGTCTACGATATTGATGACACGGGGTGTCTGTTTGGTCATGAATCGTTGTTGACCTCTATCCGGGCTCATATGTCGAATATGAAATTGAGGACAGAACGTAACTGTAAGTTTGTGAAGGATAAATCGCTGTGCATCAACTATAAAGGCAATGTCAGCCCCTGTTATGCCTTTATGCATACCTATCAGTGTTATATCTATGGAAGAAAAAAACAAATGTACCCGTATTATTTAGGTAATATTAATGAAGAAAAACTTCAAAACATATGGATGGATTCCGGGTACGTCAATTTCAGAAAGACTGTCGATGAAAATCACTTCCCTTCCTGTACGGACTGCAAATTTCAGGACGGTTGTAATTATACAGAAAGTAACGAAATGGATTGCTGGGCCAACAGTCCGTCATGTTCCGATTGCCTTTGGGCTAGACAAATCATTGCTTGTCCGTAAACAAATATAAATAATAAGTAATTATTAAAAAATTATAAATATTATAAAAGGGTTGCAGGAATATAGAAATATACGGCGAATATATTTTACTAAAGAGTTCCGAGTTGCTATCGCCAGCTAGGTGATAGTAAACGTGGGTGCGAGAAGGGATTTTCGTGCCAGCCATTGCGCAAAGGAAGTCCGTTAACACGGACTTCCTTTGTTTATTTCAGCATCGCTGAAATGAGTTCTCTGTCCTATCCGACATGTGACTAATGTTTTGTGAATATTCCGTAATATTTGAGATGAGAAAACTTAATAATAGCTTCCGATTTATTATTATCCTACTGGGAGGTAATAAACCGTAAGGTATGGTAAGCAATTATCATGCCCGCCAATGCGCAAAGGAAGAGGTACTAAAATTTTTTAGCACCTCTTTTTTATATCTAAAATTAAAAATTATGTAGGAGGTTTTTTATGAATAAGTTTATCCGTGTAAACATGACAACCAAGGAAGTTGTAACAGGTGAGCTCCGGAGAAGTATGCCGGTTTAGCAGGTCGTGCGCTTACTTCAAACTTTGTTAACGACGAAGTTAAACCTACCTGCCATCCACTGGGAAAAAACAACAAGCTGATTTTTGCTCCCGGTCTTCTTAGCGGCACTAGTGCTTCCCAGTCGGGTCGGCTCTCAGTAGGTGCCAAGAGCCCGCTGACTGGTACTATCAAGGAAAGCAACACAGGCGGAACGTTCTCCCAAAAGATGGCCAAAATGGGGATTAAGGCTCTGGTTATCGAGGGAATGCCTGAAGAAGACAAATTTTATGTGCTTAAAATTGATATGAATGGTGTAACCATCGAGGATGCTCCGGCTGAAATCCTCGGCGGCTGTGGCAACTACGAAGCACTTAAAGTCTTAAGTGCCAAATATGGTGCCAAAGTTGGTATCGCGCTGGCAGGTCCGGCTGGTGAATATCGACTGCCTACCGCTAATATTTCCTTTAAAGATCCTGAAGGCAACATCCGTAGTGCCGGCCGTGGCGGTCTGGGTGCAGTGCTGGGTTCAAAAAAAGTAAAGGCTCTTGTAATTGATGATACCGGCGCACCTGGGGTTACCCTCGCGAAACCAGAGGAATTCAGAGCAGCAGCCAAAGCGTTTGCCAAGGCGTTAACTACTCATCCGGTTACTGGTCAGGCATTGCCGGCATACGGCACAGACGTGCTGGTTAACATCTTAAACGAAGCCGGCGGTTTGCCTGCGAAGAACTTTACTGCAGGCCGCATTGGGTGGAATGACAAAATCTCCGGTGAAACCATGAATGCCACGATCACCGAGCGTGGCGGGGACGGCAAAGTATCTCACGGTTGCCACGCCGGCTGCATCATTCGTTGTTCACAGTGGTATCCGGACAAGGACGGCAAATACGTTACGAGCGGATTTGAGTACGAGACTGTATGGGCTCTTGGTGCTGACGCTTGTATTCAGGATCTGGATGATATCGCTTATATCGACCGTGCCATGGATGATGTCGGCGTAGATGCTATTGACGTTTCCGTTGCTGTAGCGACCGCAATGGAAGGTGGCTTGCTGCCTTGGGGTGATGGCAAGGCTACTTTAGAAGCTATCAAGCAAATCGCCATTCCTACTCCACTTGGCCGGATAATTGGCGGCGGTACAGCCATTGTTGGCAAGGTTTGCGGTCTGTTCCGTACTCCTGTTGTTAAAGATCAGGCTATCCCGGCCTATGATCCGCGTGCCATTAAAGGTATCGGTCTGACGTATGCTACTACTCCAATGGGAGCCGACCATACATCAGGTTACTGTATTGCTACAAACATCCTAAAAGTGGGCGGTTATGTAGATCCGCTTAAGAAGGAAGGTCAAGTAGAACTTTCCCGTAATCTACAAATTGCCACAGCTGCTGTTGATAGTACTGGTATGTGTCTCTTTATTGCCTTCGCTATCCTGGATATTCCTGAAGGCTTCAACGCGCTGGTCGATATGATCAATGCCCGCTATGGCCTGTCATTGACAGCAGACGACGTAACTGCCCTCGGAAAATCAATTCTTAAAGCGGAACGGGCCTTTAATGCCGCTGCTGGTTTTACGAACGCGCATGACCGGCTGCCTGAATTCTTTGAATATGAGCCCTGCCCACCACATAATGCTGTTTGGGACTTTACACCGGAAGAAATCGACGAAGTCTTCAATTTCTAGCCGATAAAAGGCCGGGCTTAGGCCCGGCTTTTTATTAAAATAAGTATAGGGGGGATTTGTATGGTAGTGGAAGTGCGTTTATATGCAACGTTGAGGCGTTATACGCCATCAAGTCCGAATGGTGTAATAACAGTTGACGTGCCTGATGGGATTACTGTGCTTGATTTAGTGAAAAAAATTACAATTGATCCTTCTGAGATTCATTTGATTATGATAAATGGTATAGGGTGTGAGTTTGAGAAGATAATAGGTAATGGCGACCGGGTTGGCTTGTTCCCGCCAGTAGGTGGCGGCTAGCCGTTAAATTATAGCATAAGTGAATGATTAATAGAGTGTGTTTCAAAAAACACACTTTCCTTACTATTTTTTAAACTGTTATAAAATACCCCGGTGTTAAACACCAAAAAGTGGCACAGCAAGGGCATATCCGGTTCTATGCTGAAAGGCTCAACAGCAAAGAGGGGTATTTTGTAACAGCCTCTAATAAGAAAGGAGTGGTTTGCATGACGATTGTTGCTTTGCCCATGATGGACCCTGTTTATATTGAATGGAAAAATTTCCTAAAAACAGGCAATCCCTATAAGTGCAACGCTCGTCAGCAGATTGTTGAATCGTGGGGCCGGTGTTATCATGGGGGAGTAGATCCTTATGATGATAAAATTCACCAAAGGTTGGATGAGTTGAACCTACATAAAGTTTTAAAAGAAAAAGAAAAACTTATTGAGATAGCAAAACCCTTTATGTCTAAGCTTCATGAATTTTTTAAAGGAGCGGGCCTTATTGTTGTATTAACTGACGAAAATGGGTGCATTCTAGAAATGTTATGCGACGAAGATACGCGGCAGCATCCGATGATCAGCTGTTTTTATCCTGGCAGCAGCTGGCAGGAAGAAGCGGTAGGGACTAATGCCATTGGAACGGTACTCAAGCAGGGAGAACCACTTCAGGTATCGGGTGCAGAGCATTATTGTAAAAAAAACCATTCTTTTGTCTGTTCAGCAGCATCAATTTTTGATTCTAATGGCCGGACTATTGGCGTTCTGGATATATCCTACGCGTCCCGTGCGTCCCATTTGCATACATTGGGAATTGTAGCAGTTATTGCTGAAGCTATCACTGCAGAGTTAGGAATTTGGCAAAAAAACTGTGAATTGGATCTGCTTAGCAAAAGGATGGCCAAGTTTTTTAATACTGTTTCTGATGGTGTGCTTATCGTGGATAATAATGAGGTTGTAGTTGAAATAAACCCTGCCGGCAAAGCTATGCTCGGAAAGTCGGAGCAATGTGTTATCGGGATAGAACTTAAGCGGTTATTTGACAATAAATCGGGAGTGCTGTTAACTAACAGTAAACGGTATCATAATATCGAAATAATTGTAGATAATAAAGGAGACGGTCATTTTATAGCTTCGCGGGAGCCTTTAATTAATGATCATGACGTGATAACCGGTGGGATTATTTTTCTCAGACATAGCATACAAGTGAAAAATATGGTAAATCTAAATCATAGTAACGGCAACTATGCAACATTGCAGTTCAGCGATATTATTGGCAAAAGTGTTGAAATACGCGAAGCTATACATGTTGCAACACGGGCTGCGGCCACGACATCAAATGTTTTGCTACATGGTGAAAGTGGTACAGGTAAAGAAATATTTGCTCAGGCCATTCACAATCAAAGTTGCAAGCATAACGGACCATTTGTGGCTGTCAATTGCGGGGCAATCCCACGGGAGTTGATTGGCAGTGAGTTATTTGGCTATGAGGAAGGGGCTTTTACGGGGGCGAAACGAGGCGGAAAACCAGGTAAATTCGAACTAGCTTCGGGTGGAACTCTTTTCCTGGACGAAATCGGTGATATGCCACTTGAACAGCAGACCGCCTTACTAAGAGTGATACAAGAAAGAAAAGTGGCGCGTATTGGCAGTGACAAGATGATTCCGGTTACTATTCGTTTGATTTGTGCCACACACAAGAATCTGCTGGAAGAAGTTGAAAAAGGGGCTTTTCGACTTGATCTTTTTTATAGATTAAATGTGTTATCCATCATTATTCCGCCGTTACGGGAGCGACGGGAGGATATACCTTGGCTTTTTGAGCATTTTTTAGAAAAGTTAAGTCGCGAACAGGGATGCGAATTTTCTGTGGAAGACGAAGTCGTTCCTTATTTAACTGGATACCACTGGCCAGGTAATGTCCGCGAGCTGCAAAACGTAATCGAACATGCGGCATGTTTAGCAGAGAATGGTGTTATTACGGTTGGTCATTTACCTGAACTGCTTTTTGCACCAGAATCACGCATGGTACTAGCATCACCACAGATAGATGAGACTATTTTTAGCAGGGAACAGAGACAGCAGATGGCGGAATTTACGGAGAAATATAAGATAATTAGTAAGCTCGATGCCTTTGCCGGAAATGTTAGCCGGGTAGCGAAAGAATTAGGGATATCGCGAAAAACTTTATATAATAAGATGCGATTGCACGCTATCAAAAACTAGCTAAAGCAACGTTGGCCAATCTCTTAGTATGTGCTGAATCAAGAGGCTGCTAATTGCTCTAAAGTAAGTGTTACCTTAAAGTGTGTAAAAAGTGTAACCTTGTTGCACAGTTTTACACACTTCAAGGTAACACTTATGGTGCAGCTGAATAGCAGCCGATATAGCGCATTGGATTAATCCAACCCCAAAGATAGGCAAAATTGCCGGGTTTTAGACCAATTTTACTTTATTTTAAATTTTTTGAATAGTTGGCATAACAATTGCGATACTATATTGTGGAAAGTCAAATAGCTAAGTGGGCAGGCGATTACCTTTAGGATAAACTGAATTTTAAAAATAAGGAGGTTGAAACTTAGGGTAACTTCGTTTGAGCCTATTTATAAAAAATTAAGGGGGAATTGTTAAGTATGGAAAAGAAATCATTTGGGTATTTTAATCCGCCAGTAGCTATCATGGGCGTTGGGTGTCTTGAGGATATAGCTGATTACATTAAACCTATGGGATTCAAAAAAGCGTTAATCGTTAGCGATAAAGTACTTGTTGAAATCAAACTTATCAAAAAACTTACCGATGTTCTTGATAAAATCGGTGTAGGTTATTCTATTTTTGATGGCGCTCAACCAAACCCAACAGTTGGTAACGTTAATTCTGGTTTAAAAATACTTAAAGACGATGGTTGCGATTTTGTAATGTCCTTCGGCGGCGGTTCACCGCATGACTGTGCTAAAGGTATTGCTCTTGTTGCTTCTAACGGCGGCAAGATCGAAGATTATGAAGGCGTTAACAAATCAGCTAAACCGCAAATGCCTTTGATTGCAGTTAATACCACTTCCGGTACTGCTAGCCAAATGACTCGTTTCTGTATCATTACCGATGAAACCAGACACGTTAAAATGGCTATCGTTGACTGGCATACAACCCCTATTATTGCTGTTGATGATGCTGATTTAATGCTTGCTATGCCTCCTTCCCTTACAGCTGCTACTGGTATGGACGCTTTGACTCATGCAGTAGAAGCTTATGTTTCCATAATTGCAACCCCTGTTACTGACTGCGCAGCTATCAAAGCGATTGAATTAATTTCCGGTTTCTTGAGAAGAGCTGTTAAAGACGGCAAAGATATTGAAGCTAGAGAAATGATGACCTATGCTGAATATCTTGCTGGTATTGCATTCAATAATGCTAGCTTAGGTTATGTACATGCAATGGCTCACCAACTTGGTGGTTTCTATGATCTTCCACATGGTGTTTGCAATGCAATCTTGCTCCCGGCTGTTTCGGACTTCAATGCCAAAGTTGTTCCTGAAAGATTTGTTGATATTGCTAAAGCTATGGGCGTAGATGTTGCCGGCTTATCTGCTGCAGATGCTGCTGCTAAGGGTATCGCTGCTATTCGCCAACTTTCTGCCGACATCAATATTCCTGCCGGCCTGAAAGATCTTAAAGGCTTCAAAGAAAGCGATATTCCAACACTTACTGCCAATGCACTGAAAGATGCTTGCGGTCTTACTAATCCTAAACAAGCTACTCCTGAAGAAATCACTGGTATCTACAGAGCTGCTATTTAATTAAGTAGAATGATATAATCAAAGAAAAATTGAAATAGTTACCATTTGTTAGTAAAAAGGGTTGGTTTATATTCATCATAGTATGATATATAAACCAACCTGATTTAATTTTCAGTGAACACGAGTATAGTAAAATATGACATTTGATTCGTTTCAATGTTATTTTGTGATATAATGGAACAAGCGTATAACATTTGATGGTTTGCAGCAGTTTATATCTGTAGGTATAGAAACTGTTGTCGTAACCACTGATAACCAGAGAGCAGAAACTATTCAATACCTAAGCAGTGAGGAAGCTAGTGAAAAATCGAGACGGTTGCAAAGACGCGTAAGCCGTTTTTATCTAAAAATAAAGGAGTTGAGAAGCCGAAATAAGAGCGCAAACTTACTTAAACTGGAAGGGGAAATTAACAAAATTTATCTCAGGTAGCGTAATTTTGTTATCCGAAGCTATAAGTTTTTGATGAGTTTCTTGTAACGGCTTTCGATTATTATGAAATCAATTGCAAACCATGAAAAGCTTAAAAATAAAATTATTGAGTTAGCGAAACAAGGAAAGCTAACTTGTGAAGAAGCTCATCAGCTAGCTGAGTCTGAGGGCGTGCCGTTAGTAATCATAGGCAAGGTGGCTGTAGAAGCTGGGGTAAGAATTAGCGATTGCCAGTTAGGCTGTTTCGGGAAGTATAAGGAGCGTTAATTATGGAGTATTTTAATTGTATAGCTTTAAAAGAGGCAGAACAATTGATAGTGAACAAATTAGACGGGCTTATAGTTGGGAGCGAACAAGTATCTTTGGTTGAAGCTTTAGGACGCATTGTGGCGGAAGATGTTGTTAGTAAAGAAGATTTGCCGCCTTTTAGCCGGTCAACTGTTGATGGGTTTGCAGTACGTGGCATGGATACATTTGGGGCGGGTGAAGGTGTGCCTGCGTTATTCGATATTGTGGGTGAAGTGGCTATGGGGCAGCAGACCGATGTTCAGTTAAAACCTGGACAGGCTGTGACTATACCTACAGGTGGTATGTTGCCAATGGGAGCAGATGCTGTCGTTATGCTGGAACATGCAGAACGACCTGATAGTAGTAGTCTGCTAGTTCTAAAGGCAGTTGCACCCGGAGAAAATGTAGTTGTTAAAGGTGAAGATATTAGTGCAGGACGCCACTTGCTGCATCAAGGGCAGAAAATTCTGCCGC
Source organism: Sporomusa ovata DSM 2662 (assembly GCF_000445445.1). GTDB lineage: Bacteria > Bacillota > Negativicutes > Sporomusales > Sporomusaceae > Sporomusa > Sporomusa ovata. The sequence goes on from NZ_ASXP01000001.1 coordinate 591,413, forward strand.
AGGACATTGGGGCGTTGGCCGCCTGCGGTTGTGCAGCAGTGTTAGTACGGCAGAAGCCTGAGGTCGTAATTATTTCCACCGGTGATGAGGTGGTGGATGTGGCTTGTACTCCGGTAAGCGGTCAAATTCGTGATATTAATTCCTATGCGTTGGCAGCAATGCTTGAAGATGCCGGGTGTATAGTTAAGCGTTATGGAATAGTAAAAGACCAATATGAGGATTTGTTAGCAGCCCTATCGCAGGCGGTAAACCGTTGTACTATGATAGTTGTATCAGGCGGCAGTTCTGTTGGGGTGCGGGATCATACTGTTAGAGTTATTAAAGAGCTGGGCAAGTCTGATGTAGTGTTTCACGGGGTGGCAATAAAACCTGGTAAGCCTACTATTTTTGGCATGATTGGAAAAGTGCCGGTATTTGGTTTACCAGGGCATCCGGTGGCTGCGATGACTGTATGTAGTCAAATAGTAAAACCAGCAATACAAATACTTCTTGGTCAGATGATTAAAGATGTTTATACTATACCAGCCCGGATGTTGCGCAGCATGGCTTCGGTACCGGGCAGAGATGATTATATTAGAGTGCAATTAATTAAGAAGGCTAATGAATATTGGGCTGAGCCTGTTTTGGGAAAATCGGGTTTAATTAGTACCATGTCTGCGGCTGACGGCATTGTACATATTGCAGCTGACAAAGGCGGCTTATATAGTGAGGAAATGGTACAAGTGGAGCTTATTACAAAACAGTAAGGATGAGGCATTTTGTATAAAGTTAAAGCATATTTAGATAGTCTGCCCCGGGATCAGGCTGAAAAGTTATGGTGGGAAAAACTTCTTGCTGTGGACTATTTCACCAATTTACCTGTGGAAGAAGTGAGTATCAGTGATGCGTTAGGACGGGTAACAGCTCGGTGCGTGTATGCCAGGCAGTCAGTGCCACATTATAATGGGGCGGCAATGGACGGTATTGCGGTAAGAGCCCAGGATACCTTTGGGGCAGGAGAAACTACCCCAAAAAAATTGCTGGTGCTGAAGGCCGGCGAGCCATTTGTTGATGCAGGCTGCTATATTGTAGACACCGGTGATTTAATGCCACTTGGTACTAATGCGGTCATAATGGTTGAGGATGTACATTTATCATATGGATATGCTGATATTATTGCAGCTGCTGCGCCGTGGCAGCATGTCCGTGTTATTGGCGAAGATATTGTGGCTAATGAAATGGTATTGGCAGAGCACCATGTTATTACTCCTTCGGATATTGCAGCTTTGCTGGCAGCAGGACTGGATAGTGTAGAAGTTGTCGCTAAGCCCAAAGTGACCGTTATTCCTACAGGCAGTGAATTAGTGGCAACTCATCAGGAGCTTAAGCCAGGGGCTATTTTAGATGTTAATTCTCATATGTTGTGTGCGGCGGTAACCAATTGGGGCGGCGAGCCAACACGCCATGAGATCGTGTATGATGATTACCAAAAGATAAAAACAGCTATTGTTGATAGTTTGAAAGTCAGTGATATGGTCATTACTAATGCTGGAACATCAGCTGGTACGGAAGACTTTACTGCCGATATACTCTCAGAGCTCGGTGAAGTATTGGTACATGGTGTAGCAATTAAACCAGGTAAACCGGTAGTACTGGCCATCTGTCAGGGAAAACCTGTCATTGGGCTTCCTGGATATCCGGTATCAGCGATGTTGACAGCTGATCTATTTGTTCGTAATGTGCTGCATGCCAGGCAGAAACTGCCTCAACCGGAGGTTAAAACAGTGGCAGCCACTATGTCCAGACAAGTTTACTCGCACATTGGTGTCGAAGAATATGTTAGGGTGTCACTAGGCGAAGTTCAGGGAAAATTTGTTGCTGCACCGTTAGGACGCGGAGCTGGCTTAATAAGTTCCTTAACTAAGTCTCAGGGGATGGTGGTTATTAAAGAGACTAACGATGGTCTGGCTGCGGGAACGGTTACAGAGGTTAAACTATTTGGCAGACAACAGGCTGGTAAAACTATTTTATCAATAGGCAGTCATGACCTTGCACTCGAGATTCTGGGCGTATTTTTAGGCAGGCAGGCAGGCCTTTCGTTGTCCTGTGCCAATGTTGGCAGCATGGGTGGTATTATGGCGATACGCAATAATGAGGCGCATATTGCGGGGATACATCTGCTTGATGAAAAGACTGGTGAATATAATGTTTCCTATGTAAACCGCTATTTAAAAAATAATGAATCCTGGCGAGTGGTGCATTTAGCTATGCGAGATCAAGGGTTAATGGTTTTGGCAGGAAATCCCAAAGGGATTCAGGGACTGGGTGATTTAGTACGCTCAGATATTGAATACGTCAATCGCCAGCGGGGCGCTGGCACACGAATGCTACTGGATTATCAGCTGCAAAAAATGAATATAGAGTCTAGTAAAATAGTCGGCTATGAAAAAGAGGTTGGCACTCACATGGCAGTAGCAGCCACAATTGCAGGCGGTTCTGCTGATACCGGTATGGGTATACGTGCTGCGGCTAAAGCACTTGGACTGGATTTTATTCCGGTAGGTCAGGAGCGGTATGATCTTATTTTGAATTTTGCACCTGAAGATGAAAGGCCCGCGTTAATTATAAAGATTTTACAGTCGCCAGAGTTTCAGCAGCAAGTTGAGGCTCTCGGTGGATATGATTTGACTGATGCTGGAAAATTGATGGCTCTGAGTTGATTTTGAAAAAATAATCAGGCACCATGTATATAACATAACTTAAGAGGGTATACTAGTTGTGTAGCGGTGTCCTCGAAGAGAAACGAGATTGCGAAACATTATAATTGAAAAATGCGCATATAGTAAGCACCATATACATAAAACCCCGGCCGATTTCGGCAGGGGTTTTTAAAATTATAATAAGGTAAGACTATTGATGGAGGTGATAAAAATGCCTGTACCCAAAACAGGGGTTGATAAATTTGGCATTGAGCATGAAGTCAAGAACGAAAAAGGGAATAAGGAATTATCTGATGAAGAGGTACGCAAAAAAGCGATGCATTTTGGGACTAAGGATTAATGTGCTAAAATTGGCCCCCATTAATTTTGCACACGGCAGGATTATGCGCCAGTAACCGCAAATAGTTATAATTAAATATTCGCACAATTAAGGGGAGTTTCTATGCAGAGTGAGATTGCTATACGACTAAAACTCAAATATTCTCCTATTGCCGTGCTATTTACCAATGAAAAACCGCAGGAAGCGCTGGAGTTTACTGAAGGCCGCTGGGGTTGTGTTGCTGCTATGCTAACCGCCGCCGCCAAAGGAAAGCAAGTTGTTTTTAGCCGCAGTACCTTTGGCTGTTTAGGCGGTGGTGTTGGATTAGGATTCGGCAATATGTATCCGCAGTTTCCCGGCGGCTTTGAATATTTTTTATCAACAGGTAAAGAAGGCTATCGTGAAGGTGAGGCCTATAAAAAGACACCGGAATTGGCCAGAACGCTGGAAACATCACTGCCGATTACAGACATACCAGAGCAATATGTTGTTTTTAAGCCACTTGCTGAGGTTGATATTGCCATAGAAGAACCACGAGTAGTAGTATTCTATGCTAATCCGGATCAATTGTCGGCACTTGTCGTCCTGGCAAATTATGGGAGACCAGGTATTGACAATGTGGTGATACCCTTTGGCGCAGGCTGCCAGACGACTTGTCTGATTCCCTGGGGCGAGGCTGGTCTGGAATACCCACGGGCGGTAGTTGGTATGACTGATATTTCGGCAAGACCAGTTATTGATGCTGATTTGTTATCCTTTAGTGTGCCGCTTGTCATGTTCAAGGAAATGGAAGCCAATGTGCCGGGCAGCTTCCTGGAGAAACCTGCTTGGCACAAAGTAGCGGCGCGCATTTCTAATAATGAGTGAATTCGTTTCAATATGGACACGATTCGGGAAGGCCTTAGCTCAAAGCTGGGGCTTTTCTTATCGCAATACTATTCCAACTCTTGGTTATTTTTCTGTTTGCATGATAGATAAAACTGTAGTACAATTCTAATTGTTAACCATATAATTTACGAACCGTTAACTGATAAAGTTATTGTTAACTAATAAAACTTAAAACAGTTAACAATAAGCGGGGAGGAGTAGCAGTGACTAACATTGAGTTTATCATGAAAATCGGTACCAAAGTGCTTCTGGGTGGAGAAATAGTAAAGGAAGAGGCGGCGAAACTAGGAGCAGTTGAGGATAAAGATGTGCCGTTTTTGTTAGCAATGGCTGATAAAATCAGACAGCAGTTTGTGGGGGACGACGTGGACTTGTGTGCTATTGTCAATGGTCGCTCAGGTATGTGTTCTGAAAACTGCCGTTTTTGCGCACAGTCAGTCCATCATCAGGCCAATATTCAAATATATCCGCTTCTTAGTGAAGCAAAGCTTATGGCTGCTGCTAAGCAGGCCGAGGCCGGAGGTGCCTTGCGTTTTAGTATAGTTACCAGCGGCAGAGGTGTAGAACAGGATCGCGATTTTCCCAAGATGGTTAGTGCGCTAAAGCGTATTAACCAGGAAACTAACCTGAAAGTGTGTGCTTCACTTGGTACATTGACACTGGAACGGGCTAAAGCACTAAAAGACGCCGGAGTTAGTCGTTACCACCATAATGTGGAGAGTAGCCGTAATTTTTATTCTAAGGTATGTACAACCCATACTTATAATGACCGGGCTGCAACGATTGCTATTGCTCATGAAGCGGGGTTGGAGGTATGCTCAGGCGGCATTATCGGTTTGGGTGAAAGCATGGAGGATAGAATAGATATGGCCTTTGAACTTAAGAAGTTTGGTGTTCATTCTGTGCCGCTGAATATATTAAACCCCATTAGAGGGACCGCTTTAGCCGGGCAGCCACCTGTGCCGCCACGTGAAATATTGAAAACCTTTGCACTGTTCCGGTTTATCATGCCTGATAAGGGAATTCGCACCGCAGGCGGGCGGGAAGTTAACCTGCGGGATTTACAGGCTATCAGTTTAATGGGTGGAATTAATGGGATGCTGATTGGTGGTTATCTAACAACAGGCGGCCGCAATTATGAAATGGATGTAGCTATGGTGAAAGACTTGGGGCTTAGTCCCTTAGCGGCAAAAGATGCAAAGTAGAGTTACCTGGGTAGCTGAAGTTGGTATGTTGGCCGCTTTTATAACAATAACCAGCATCTTCAAGCTCCCAGGACTGATGCCGGGAACAGAATTTCAATTATCAGCGCCATTGGCTGTAGCTATCTGTGTGGTGTTTGGGTTTAGCAAATATATTACGGCAGGTTTGCTGTCCAGTGTGGTGGGCTTACTGCTTGGTACCCAGTCACTGCTACATGTGTTTATTGCCATGGTATTTCGTGTCATTGTCGGCATGCTGGTGGGCCTATTAGGACGCTCCTGGCCTGTAATTGTGCTGGCTGGACCGATAGGTTCGGCGATTGGCAGACTGGTATTGGGTGGGATTATTGGTAAGGCGGTAATTCCACTTTTGCTGGCAGCTCTTCCAGGAATGATTTATACAGCTTTATTGGCTTATCCTTTAACAGCTTTGCTGCAACGGGTAAAAGAACAAAGGGAGAAGGTAATGCGTCATGTTGTACAGCGTTAGAATGCGGGCAGCCCAAGGTGATGCGCATGAGAAGGGCGGCAAGCATATATCGGGTGCCGAGCGGCTGGTAAGGCAGGAACAACTGCCGGCTGTAGCGGCAGCTATGCTCAGGCGGGCCTTGTTTCATAGTCGGGGAACGGCTGATTTTATCAATCTTACTGTCGAAACAGTACTGAAGGAAAACATACAAGCAGTAGCTTGTCTGCCAATTGCAACTGTTGCTGTTCCTAGTATAGCTGCAGGCCGGGTGGCTGCACAGGTTGAACTGATTAAGGCCGGTGTTGCACCGGCAGCTGTGGCTGCGGGGATAAAAGCTTTAGCAGGATTAAAAGAAAGTCTGAGGGGCGCTATGTTAGTTGATGCTCAAACTGGTGTCAGACTTGATAATGGTGAACGGGGAATTCGTGTGTCCCGGATGGATATTGCTGATGAGCAGGCCTATTTATGTTGGCTGAGCCGTCAGGGGCACAGCAATATTCATATTCAGGAGGCAGTAGTGCTGGCTTCTAAGGTTATGTCGGCATCCGGGGTAGCCGCCGAGTTATGCTGGTCAGATGACCCTGAATATGTAACAGGCTATGTAGCCACACCAACGTTGTACATCCGGTTTACGCAGTTGAAGCCTTATGGTAGTCCTATTGGCGGCCGGATTTTTTTCATAAAGGAAAATACTGACTTGGAGCAACTGGTGCATTATTTGCAATATCAGCCTGTACTTATCAATGTCCCCGCAGAGGAGGCCAGTATTGATGCAATTTTTGACTGACTTTTTAAAACAGGCAAAAGCAGGCAATTTATATCGCAAAACGGTTACCTACAACCCGATTAGTCCGACTTGTGTACAAATGGAGGGCCGGCGTTACCTAATGCTGGCTTCTAATAACTACCTGGGTTTGACGCATGACCCGGCAGTACAGCAGGCTGCCATTGATGCGATACGCTTGTATGGTACAGGGTCAGGCGGTGCCAGGTTAACTACCGGAACGTATCTGCTTGTTGATCAACTGGAGCAGGAACTAGCCCGGTTCAAAGAAGCAGAAGCGGCTCTGGTATTTAATACCGGCTATATGGCTAATCTGGGTGTTCTTAGCTCCCTGGCCGAACCCAGGGATGTTATTTTCAGCGATGAACTCAATCATGCCAGTATCATCGATGGTTGTCGTCTCTCCCGGGCGCAGATCGCGGTATATCGGCATGCTGATATGGAGCATTTACACAATTTGCTAGAGAAAACAGTTTGTATGGGTAAGCGGCTGATAGTCACTGATGGTGTATTTAGCATGGATGGTGATCTAGCCCCCCTGGGGGAAATTACTCGCTTGGGCGAGCTATATGATGCAATTATTGTTGTTGACGATGCTCATTCTACTGGTGTGATTGGGCCAGGCGGCAAAGGGACGGCAGCGCATTTTGGTGTAAGTGATAAAGTGCAGGTGCAGATTGGCACACTGAGTAAAGCGCTTGGTGCAGAAGGTGGTTTTGTCGCCGGGTCAAAGGAGTTAATTGATTACATAAAGAATAAGGCGCGCAGTTTTATTTTTTCAACAGCCTTGGCGCCGGCAACTATTGCTGCGGCGTTGGCGGCACTTCGACAGTTGGTGACCAGACCAGAACTGGTGACAAGGTTAACTGATAATACTCAATATGTAAGAAGGCTGCTGCAGGCAGCCAAGTTGCCTGTAGTTGACGGTGTGACGCCAATAATACCGATTATAGTGGGGGCGGAGGAAGCTTCTGTTAGGCTGGCTTACGAGCTTAAGCAGCAAGGCATTATCATTACGGCTATCAGGCCGCCAACAGTGCCTACAGGCACAAGTCGACTGCGGCTGACTGTTAATGCAGCGCATGAGCTAGATGAATTGGCTTGGGCAGTGGACATAATTACTGCTGCAATTAATCAGCCTGGAATGAGGGTGAGGTAAAAGAATGCAAACAGGGTTATTTATTACGGCAACAGACACCGATGTTGGCAAGACGTTGATTAGTGGAGCTATTGCCGCCGCACTCAAGGCAAGGGGTATGAATGTTGGGGTGGTAAAGCCGGTAGCCTCCGGCGGCGTAACTAATATAAACGGGCAGTTGGTATCGGAAGACGCCAGTTTTTTAATGGCAGCTGCCGGGCTTAGTGAAGAATGGCGGCAGGAAGTTAATCCTGTTTGTCTGGCTCCGGCGCTGACGCCGGCAGTAGCAGCGACTGTGAGTGGTGTGACGATCAACAGGGAAAAGCTAATCGCTATTTGCCGCAGTATGCTGGCCAAAGCGGAGCTAACGCTGGTTGAAGGGGTGGGTGGTATTGCAGCGCCTATTTGGGAAGACTATCTTGTTGCCGACATGGTGCTGGAGCTTAAGCTGCCGGCAATCCTTGTTACCAGGGCTAATCTGGGGACAATTAATCATACTGTCCTTACTGCCGCATATGCCCGGCAGCGGGGCATCAAGTTAGGCGGAATTATTATTAACCGCTGGGATGAAGACCAGGTTAGCGTGTTGGAACGCAGTAATCTGGCTTACATCGAACGGCTTACCGGCTTGCCGGTGTTAGGGCGGTTTCCCACGGTTGCGGCAGTTGCTGCAGATTTGGTAACACTGGCCCGACTGGGACAATTGGCAGAACAGCATGTGGCTATTGATGAATTAGTAAGTCTAATGCAAGGAGGAACAAGCTATGGAGAAAACGGAACAAAAAGATAAGCAGTATGTCTGGCATCCCTTTACTCAGATGCAGGAATGGGTAGCAAGACCGCAAAAGGTTATTGCCGCCGCTGCCGGCATTAAGCTTATTGATACTGAGGGCAACGAATTTTATGATGGTGTATCGTCTTTATGGGTCAATCTTCATGGTCACCGCAAGGCGGCAATTGATCAGGCTATTATTGATCAGCTTGGTAAAGTAGCGCATACGACAATGCTGGGCTTGGCTAACATTCCAGCTGCCGAACTGGCTAAGCAGCTTGTCGATATAGCTCCTGCCGGTCTAAGTAAGGTCTTTTATTCAGATGACGGTTCAACAGCGGTTGAGGTTGCGCTAAAGATGGCTTTTCAATATTGGCAGCAGCAGGGTAAACCTGGTAAACAAAAATTTATCGCCCTAGAGCAGGCCTATCATGGGGACACAGTAGGGGCAGTAAGTGTTGGCGGGATTGATTTATTTCACCGGATATTCAAGCCACTGCTGTTTACGCCGGCCCACATCCCAACTCCATCCTGTTATCACTGCCAACTGGCGGCAGATCCGGCAACTTGCAAAATGCAGTGTGCCACCAGGTTGGAACAGGTACTGGCTGAACACCATGAGGAGATTGCCGGCTTGATTATTGAACCACTGGTGCAGGCGGCGGCAGGCATGCTAATGTCACCTCCCGGCTATCTGGCTAAAATAAGGGAGATTTCCCGGAAATACAACATACTGTTTATAGCTGACGAAGTGGCCACAGGTTTCGGCAGAACAGGAAAAATGTTTGCCTGTGAGCATGAAGGCGTAGCCCCTGATCTGCTGGTACTTTCCAAAGGAATAACCGGCGGCTATATGCCGCTGGCAGCGACCTTGACCACTGATGAAATATATAATGCTTTCTTAGGTGATTATAGTGATAAAAAAACCTTTTACCATGGTCACTCCTACACTGGTAACCCGCTGGCCTGTGCGGCAGCCTTGGCTAATTTAAAAATATTCCAGGAAGAAAAGGTATTGGAAGGGCTTGCTCCCAAGATAGCAGTTACTGCAGCCAAGCTACAAAAAATAGCCAGTCTTGACCATGTGGGTGATGTCCGCCAATGTGGTCTGATTATCGGTATTGAATTGATGCGAGACAAAAACAGCAAGGTTTCGTATTCTTGGGAACAAGCCATGGGTGCTAGTGTGTGTCTGCAGGCTCGCAGGCACGGACTCTTGATTCGTCCGATTGGTGATGTGGTTGTCTTCATGCCGCCACTGGCTAGCTCTGTTGATGAACTTGAACAGATGCTGACAATTATTGAATCCTCAATCAGAGAGATTACGGAAGTAGACATTGCCAATTATGGCAGTATTCAGCCGACTGATTTATAACGTGTCCTTATTTTTTGTTCTTGTTTAGAAAATTCCGTCATGATATAATCAGTAATATAGTCAAATGAGAGTATTATGTAACTTAACTATAGTATTTGTAGTTAGCAATGTTCAAAGGGGAAAAAGCATATGTCTGACAATTATAGTATAGCTAGATATCTTATTGCTCAGCTTCGTCCGGGTTTGCAGCTTGGAGAAACAGTATTAGCTCCTGATGGAAAAGTGTTGCTGTATGCTGGCACAATACTAACAGAAAGGCATATCGAAAAACTTAGTTACTATAATTGCGATGGTGTTCGCGTTAGGGAATTTCAGTCAGGTGTTGGAACGGGTTTCGCTACTAATCAACAACGGAAACATGGTAACGCTGAACCGGAAGAACTGATTGTTAGTCACGAATATTACGAAGCAGATATGGCTGCAACTGTATCCGAAGAGGAAACGGAGTTTGCAAGTATATATGGCAATGTGGTGAAAGATTTAAAAAGATGTTTCACAATTGTTCGCCTGAAAAAGCATTTGGATTGTGAATTGCTGCATTCTATCGTCGATGCTTTACTTCCCCTTTCTGAGCGGGGGATTGGCGCTACGGCTTTGCTGCATACTGCAACTCGCTCCGAAGATTATTTATTCCATCATTCTATTAATGTTGGTATTTTAGCAAATATTATTGGGAATTTAAGTGGGGCCTTTAAGCCAAGTCAACAAAGAAACCTAATTTTAGCCGGCATTCTGCACGATATTGGCAAGCTGGAGATACCTGTACACGTTTTATATAAGAAGGGGAGTTTAGAGGAAGACGAACTGCATATGGTTCGCCAGCATCCAGCTATTGCCTTTAAGTTTTTCCGCCGCTTCAAAGAGATTCCGGAAAGTGTTCGTTTGGGGGTTCTCCAGCATCATGAACGCGACGATGGCTCTGGTTATCCGCTGCAAACCGCCGGCGCTAAGAATCACCCGATTGCCAAAGTACTTGGTATAGCTGATGTTTATGATGCAATGACTTCCAAAAAGGTGTATGGTGAGGAAGTATCGCCATTTGCAGCATTAGATACCATCCAGGCAGACTCTTTTGCGGGCAAATTTTCAACTAAATACTCAACACCTTTTCTTCATGAGTTGTGCCAAACACTGATTGGACGGTATGTGACATTAAATGACGGCAGTACCGGGCAGCTTGTGTTTTGGAATCGCAACGGGAAAGAAACATGCCTAATTAGGTTTCCTGATGGCCAGGTAGTTGATATTATGAATCAAAATAAACTGAAGGTCGTTAAGTTGGTTTGCTGAGTACGATAATAAAAGTTAAGAATTATAATATTTTGATCTATTGACAAAATTTACAATTCTGTGTTAATATTGGCACAGTTAAATATTAGGATGATGGTTATGGGAGAGACCGCTTTTGGCGGCGCCGAAGGAGTAAGTGCTTTGTCAAACTCTCAGGCAGAAGGACTGTAACCGGACTATACTCTGGAGAGTACACCCCTGTTATGGGAGTGTCACCGATGGGGAAGCCCGAAAGGGGAAATCTCTCAGGTATAATGGACAGAGGCAAAGGGAGCTATTTCACTTTGCCTCTGTTTTTATTTGTCTAATTTTTGAAATAGAGCACGCATATTGTGTCGGTGGAGAGTTTTATAAGAGATCAATCTATAACAAAAGTTTTTGGGTTTTGTATATATATTTGAAAGGGGAAATAAGGATGAATATTCCAAAAGAACTAAAGTATTCCCAGGATCATGAGTGGGTAAAAATTGAAGGCAACAAGGCAACTATCGGCATTACAGATTTTGCTCAGTCCCAGCTTGGTGACGTTGTGTTCGTGGAACTACCGGTTGTAGGAACCGAAGTTTCTATTGGCAGTAGTTTTTCGGTAATTGAGTCGGTAAAAGCCGTATCTGATGTTTATGCGCCGTTGTCGGGAAAGGTTATTGCGATTAACGAAATATTGGCAGATGCTCCTGAGAACGTCAATCAAGATGCCTGCGGAGCAGGATGGATTGCGACCTTGGAAATTTCTGACGAATCTCAACTGGGTGAGCTGTTAGACAGCGATGCTTACGAAAAATTGCTGGCTGAGGGAGGCCATTAATATGTCCTGGAGCTATCTTCCACACACAGAAGAAGACCGGAAAACTATGTTGGCAGCTATCGGCGTGGAGAAATCCGGAGATCTTTTTGCCGATATTCCCGCAAAATTACACCTAAACCGCCCTTTGAACCTTCCGGAAGCTCTATCTGAACCTGAGTTAGCCAAACATCTGGCGGCATTGGCCGAAACTAATGCTAACATTCAAGAGTACACTTGTTTCCTGGGGGCAGGGGCATATGACCACTACATACCCAGTGTGATTGATCACATCTTGCGCCGTTCCGAATTTTACACGGCTTATACCCCCTACCAACCGGAGATATCCCAGGGATATCTCCAGGCTCTGTGGGAATATCAGGCCCTAATTGCTGAATTAACTGGCCTGGAGGTGTCTAACTCCTCGCTGTATGATGGCGGTACAGGTCTTGCTGAGGCAGCCATGCTGACTGCCGGCGTCAATGGACGTAAAAAATTCCTGGTGGCCAAAACAGTGCATCCGCACTATCGGGCGATACTAAAAACTTATGCTTCAGACCGGGGGTATAAGTTGACAGAGATTGGTTACCGAGATGGTGTGCTCGATGCCGATGAACTACATTCTAAACTTGATAAAACTGTATCGGCAGTTATTTTTCAGAGTCCCAACTTTTTCGGATGTATTGAAGATATAAAAGCTGCTGTTGATGCGGCTCATGCCCAAGGCGCGCTCGTGATTGCTGCAGTTGATCCTATTTCGCTTGGACTGTTGGAAGCTCCGGGAAATTTTGGTGTAGACATTGTAGTGGGTGAAGGTCAAAGCCTGGGGATTCCCTTGTCTTTTGGCGGTCCTTATCTCGGTTTTTTTGCTGCTTCCGAAAAACTGATGCGAAAAATTCCTGGCCGGATTGTGGGGCAGACGGTAGACAGTGATGGCAACAGAGGCTTTGTTCTCACGCTTCAGGCAAGGGAACAGCATATTCGCCGGGAAAAAGCCACTTCCAACATTTGTTCCAATGAAGCGTTATGCGCTTTAGCGGCAGCAGTATACTTAAACACCATGGGAAAAGAGGGCTTTCAACAGGTAGCGAACCTTTCGCTTCAAAAGGCTCATTACGCTTATAAGCAGTTAACCGGTATCAAGGGTGTCGAAACCGTATTTGGTGCGCCATTCTTCAAAGAGTTTGTCATTCGTCTGAACAAACCGGTTGCCGAAGTTAATAAAGATTTGTTTGCCAATAAAATCATCGGCGGCTTTGATTTAGGCCAAAATTATCCAGAACTTAACGGCTGCGTACTCCTCAGTGTGACGGAAAATAGGACACGACAGGAGATCGACCGACTGACAGCTAGACTGGGGGCGATAGTATGAGCAGCAGAAAACGTACAGCACTGATATTTGAAATTAGTAAGACCGGTCGTCGTGCTATTGACCTACCTGCCAGCGATGTGCCGCAAGAAGATGTCGAAACTATGGTTCCCGCTAAGTTTCTTAGAAAAACTGCCGCCGCATTGCCGGAAGTCAGTCAGCAGGATCTTATGCGCCATTATACAGGTTTGTCGGAGCGTAACTTCGGCGTGGATTCAGGCTTTTATCCATTGGGTTCCTGCACCATGAAATACAACCCAAAAATCAACGAAGATGTCTGTCGGCTTCCCGGGTTTGCTGCTGTCCATCCTCTTCAGAGTGAGGAAACGGTGCAGGGCGCATTGGAACTTCTCAGTAATGTGCAAGAGTATTTGGCTGAGATTTCCGGTATGGATGCCGTCACTACGCAACCGGCGGCTGGCGCTCACGGCGAATTAACAGGTCTTAAAGTCATCAGAGCCTATCATCGCCATCGGAGTGAACATCGTACCAAGGTGATTGTGCCTGACTCAGCTCACGGCACTAATCCTGCTTCTGCGATGGTAGCTGGGCTAGAAATAGTGGAAATTAAGTCCAATCCCGACGGTTCTGTCGATCTGGAAGCTCTGAAGGCGGCAGTTGGCCCGGATACAGCGGCCCTCATGCTGACTAATCCCAGTACCCTGGGACTGTTTGAGACAACTATCTGTGAGATTGCGCAGATAGTTCATGCCGCAGGGGGTCTTCTCTATTATGATGGTGCCAACGCCAATGCTATCATGGGTATTACGCGTCCCGGCGACATGGGGTTTGACGTAATCCATTTTAATCTCCATAAAACTTTCAGCACGCCGCATGGCGGCGGCGGTCCCGGGTCAGGTCCTATTGGTGTGAAGCGGGAACTGATTCCCTTTCTGCCAGTCCCAGTTATTGTCTGTGATGCCGGCAAATTCCGCTTGGAAGAAGACCGTCCGCTGTCAATTGGCAGGATGCACTCTTTCTACGGCAATTTCGGCGTGATTGTCCGGGCTTATGCTTATGTCCGGGCCATGGGGCCGGCTGGACTAAAGCAGTCCAGTGAGGATGCTGTGTTGAATGCCAACTATGTTCTCAATCAGTTAAGGCAAGACTTTCATGCTCCCTTTACGCAGTTATGTAAGCATGAGTGTATTGTGACATCTAAGAATCAGAAACCTTATGGTATCCACACCCTGGATATTGCTAAACGCCTTCTTGACTATGGGTATCATCCCCCAACAATTTATTTCCCGCTGATTGTGGAAGAGGCAATAATGATTGAGCCTACGGAGACGGAAAGTAAGGAGACTCTGGATAGATTTATTGCGGTAATGCGACGGATTGCCCAGGAGGCGAAAGAAAATGCCTCCCTAGTCACCAGTGCACCGAAAACCACAGTAGTGGGTCGTCTGGACGAAGCGGCTGCCGCCCGTAAACCAATTGTAAAATGGAAAGGATAGACCGGCTGCCTGTTTTTAGCAGTATTTGCTTTGCCTATCCGCAAAAAACTAAACCGGTTAGTGTGACAGGCAACAATTGTGAGCTGAATTGTGCCCACTGCGGCGGTCACTATCTGAGGCATATGCAACCCCTGACGGAAGTAGTCGCCACTGATTCCAGCCCTAGCTGGCTGGTTAGCGGCGGCTGCCGGGCGGACGGTTCAGTCCCGCTGGCTGAGCATCTTGATAAACTGATTGAAGTTAAGAATGGCCGTCGGTATAACATGCATGTCGGTTTAGTCAGTGAGGCGGAAATCGATAAATTAGCAGCTGTTGCTGACTGTGTTTCCTTTGATTTTGTTGGCGATGATACTACAATACAAGAAGTGTTTGGCAATGGACGCAAAGTGGAAGACTATGTAAAATGTTTTCGATTCTTGAGCTGCAAAGTACGGGTGATGCCACATATCTGCGTTGGTTTAAAAGGTGGGGAGCTTTGTGGTGAGTATCAGGCGTTGGAGCTTTTACAAGAACTAGGACCGGAAGCATTAACATTTATTATCTTTATGCCTACGCGGGGCACACGGTTTGCCGACCGTAAGCCCCCCCGTATTTCGGAAGTTGCCCAGCTATTAACCTATGCCCGACTGAATTTTCCGGATATTTCTATGAATCTTGGTTGTATGAGGCCAGGCGGGCGGTACCGGGAGGAAATCGACAAATGGGCTGTTCGCATCGGCTTTAACTCCATCGTAAACCCGGCGCCTGCAGCCGTGTCTCTGGCTAATAAACTTGGTCTTACCATTATGCGGAGAGAGGAGTGCTGTGTACTGTGAAACTATGGAAACTATCGGCAGGTACGGCTTGTGTAATTGGCAAAAAACAAGTGAAAACTGATGTGGCCCCAACTACTGCTTATATTATGCTTGGCGCCAGGTGTCGAAATAACTGCCGGTTTTGTTCTCAGTCTCGTGACAGTGCTGCCCGGGAAGACCTGCTGTCGCGGGTTACTTGGCCGGAACTGCCTGGGAATGAGGCTGCTCTGGCTATTGGCGCTGCCTTTCAGGCAGGCCGCCTGAAGCGGGCCTGCCTGCAGGTAGTACATAACGAAGAAAGCTGGCCAACTAGTGTTGCCGCTTTGGAGTCTTTAACGCGAACGAGTGCTATTCCTATCTGTATCTCAAGTGTCATTGACACGATGGAGCAGGCCCGAGAACTCGTCAGCCGGGGCGCAGACCGGATTTGTATTGCTCTTGATGCTGCTACAAAGGAAATTTTTAGCCAAGTGAAAGATGGCAAGTGGCAGCGGCGTTGGGATCTGTTGAGCCAGGTTGCCAGGGAAATGCCAGGGCGGGCTAGTACCCATCTCATTGTGGGGTTGGGAGAAACAGAAGAAGAAATGATTCATGCCATATTTCAATGTATGAATCAGGGAATAACAGTTGGCCTGTTTGCTTTTACCCCGGTGAAGGGAACGGCCTGGGCTGACAGGCCATTCCCTTCCATCGGTCAATATCGGCGGGTTCAAATCGCCCACTTCCTTCTAAGAAAAGGCTATAGCTCGACAGTTTTTCAGTATCGGGGAGGGAGTTTAACCGGCATCAACATTCCTACTAGTGAATTAATAAATAGTTTGATTAAAGGAACTGCTTTTGAAACCAGTGGTTGCCCTGACTGTAACCGGCCCTATTACAACGAACGACCGGGCAAAATTATGTATAACTATCCCCGGAAGCTTACGAGTACGGAAGTGGAGCAGGCTATTGCCGAGAGCGGAATCATTCATACACATGTTGATGGAGGGAGTGATACTATCTATGAAATGGCGGGTTGTTAACACCGGCATTGATCACGCAGCAAATAATATGGCTATTGATGAGGCTATTTTACGAGCCCATATTAGTGATGAAGCGCCTCCCACAATTCGGTTCTATGGCTGGAAGCCTGCGGCAATGAGTATCGGCTACTTTCAAAAAGCTACAGATGAAATAAATATTGAAAAGTGTCGAATTGCGGGAATCGACGTGGTGCGGCGACTGACCGGTGGCCGGGCGGTTCTCCATGATGCGGAACTTACTTACAGTGTGGTAGTTCGGGAGAATTATCCGCAGATCCCCTCAACCATAACAGCCTCTTATTGTTATTTCAGCAAAGGCCTGCTGGCTGGACTTAACAAATTGGGAATTGATGCCAATATGAGCATACCCAGGGCGGCCTATGGCCAGACCAGGCGCAGGCACGCTTCGGCAGCCTGTTTTGATGCTCCCTCTCATTATGAAATAACTGCTCAAGGACGTAAACTGGCAGGAAGTTCCCAGGTACGCAAAGAGGGGGTTATCCTGCAGCATGGATCTCTCCTATTGGCTTTTGATCCCGTTAAGATTGCCTCTTTACTCAACCTGCCATCGCTCGAAAGGCAAAATATGGTGGCAGAGATGCTCTCAAAACGAGCTGTGTCAATTAAAGAGATAGTAGACAAGGAAATAACCTGGGAGTCAGCATGTCAAGTCATGACAGAGGCTTTCGGTGCGGCGTTGGGTATTGAATTGGAACCCGGTCAGCTTAGTGAAAAGGAACAGGCGATTGCTTCTGAACTTACTGACACGAAATATAGCTGTGACAGTTGGAATCTGTTGCGTTAGTCTCAAGAAGACAGGAGGTATTACCCATGATTTATGATGCAGCGGTTATTGGCGGCGGTCCTGGCGGGTATGTCGCCGCTATCCGTGCTGCCCAACTGGGTGGAAAAGTACTATTGGTAGAAAAAGAGGCAATAGGTGGTGTATGCTTAAATCGTGGCTGTATACCCACTAAGACATTATTAAAAAGTGCTGAAAAATGGGAAGATCTTAAGCGAAGCTCGGAATTCGGTTTACAGGCAGAGGGCATTGGGTTTGATTTTGGAGTGGTAATGGCGCGAAAAAATGCAGTGGTTACCCAACTTAGGAGCGGTATTGAGCAATTGGTGAAAAGCAATGACATTGATGTGGTTCGGGGTGTAGCTGTTTTAACAGGCGCTAACAGGTTAGAAGTTGCTACACCGGATAGTGGTAAAATAGAAAGCTTTGAAGCCCGGAAGATCATTATCGCTACCGGTTCAGTTCCAAGTTCTATTCCCGTACCCGGCCGCGATTTGCCGGCAGTTATCACCAGTGATGAGTTATTGGCGCTGACCGAAGTTCCGAAGAGTATGCTGGTTATTGGGGCCGGGGTAGTGGGTATTGAATTTTCTGCTATCATGAGATCTTTTGGATGCGAAGTTACGGTTGTGGAAATGCTGCCGAATATTCTGCCAAACGTGGATAGCGACCTGGTCAAGCGGATGGGATTAATCCTGCGCAAACTAGGCATTAAAATGTTGGTTGGCGCTAGAGTAACGGCAATAGAGGCAGCGGACAACGGTGTGATTGTTACAGTTGATACCGGGAAAGACCGGCAACAATTGCACGTAGAAAAGGTGCTTGTTGCAACCGGACGCAGGCCAATGCTGGAAGACCTGGGTCTGGAAGCGACCGGTGTAACCTATGATCGCTCAGGAATAACGGTTAATGAGCGAATGGAGACTAGCATAGCGGATATCTATGCCATTGGTGATGTTACTGGCCGAAACATGCTGGCACATGTTGCCTCAACAGCCGGAATAGTGGCAGCAGAAAACGCTATGGGTTTAAGCTCTCTTATGGATTACGGAGCTGTCCCGGCGTGTATATTTACTACTCCGGAGATAGCGACAGTAGGGTTGACAGAACAGGATGCGCTTGCTGCAAGGCTCAATGTCAAGGTAAGTAAGTTTAATTTTGCCGCGAATGGCAAAGCGGTGTCTATGGGTGAAACTGACGGATTGGTAAAAATTGTGGCTGATGCTAACAACGGCAAAGTACTGGGTATGCACATTCTCGGGCCTCATGCCAGTGATCTGATAATGGAAGGAACACTGGCAATTCGTAATAACCTGACAGCCAGAGATATTGCCAATACTATTCATCCTCATCCCACTCTTTCTGAGACAGTTATGGAAAGTGCTCATGGAATTGATGGGGATATTATTCATCAAATTAGGCCAAAAAGAAAGAAATAACGTTACACCCAATAGTGCGCACTGGTTCGGTGCAGATGAGTTAGGTAGAGACATATTCTCCAGGGTATGGGCAGGCTGGCAGGGTATCTTCGGTACACCAGATAAGAGTCAAAGCGGATGCTTTGATGGTATCCAGGGCTTTGCCGCCGCCTACGCCAATAATAATAATCGCTATAAAAAGGTATATTTTTGCTTTAGTTGAGTTCGGGGGTGCTGTCGCTACAATCTATCATTCGTGCCATGTCCGCAGGCAAGGGGGCAGTAATAGTCACTGGCTGGCTATTTCCCAAATGCTCAAAGGTTACCGAAGTGGCATGCAATGCTTGCCTGGATATAAAGGGGGAGCGTAATCCGTACATTTTATCGCCCAGGATGGGGTAACCAAGATGAGCTAAGTGTACTCGTATTTGGTGAGTTCGGCCAGTATCCAGCGTAAGCTCAAGCAGCGATGTATCCGTAATACTGCGGATAGTCCGGTAATGGGTAATTGCTGTTTCACCTTGCCGGTTGATGGCACGGCGGTTAGGTAAATTTGGGTGTGGACCGATGGGGGCGTCAATGGTTCCGGAGGGCGGTTTAACAAGGCCGCAGGCTAATGCCCAATAAGCGCGTTTTAGTGTTCTGGCTTGCAATTGCTGTTCTAACAAGGATTGACTGCGAGCATCTTTTGCGAAAATTACACAGCCTGATGTTTCTCTGTCCAGACGGTGGACAGCGCGAACCGTGCTTACTACGCCTTGCTTAGCAAAATGATGAGCTAAATGGTTGGCTAAGGTGCCGGTTGTTGTTTGGCCTGTGGGATGGACAAGTTGGAAGGGCGGTTTATTTAAGACAAGCAAATAGGCATCTTCATAAAGAATTTCAATAGTACCTGGTTCGGGTTGAACTCCGTAAGACGAATCTTCCAAAATCAGGACACGTAAACTATCATTTGCTTTGAGCGGTTTTTGCATAAAAACAGGTTTGCCATTCAAAATGATACCTTTTTTGCGAGTCAGCTTTTGGATTGTCCGCCCAGATTGATGGAGGATCTGTTTCAAATAGTTTTCAACAGTTAGCCCAGCCTGTTCGGAAGAAATTTTGTGGGTCTGAAATGATTTCAAAAGGCAGCCTTCTTTCCTGAGTGGTCTTACTTTATGAATTTAATATAAAGGAAAAATACTAATTTGGCAAATTTTGCGCGCGAAAAAGGTTTCAATTATAGGTTATAATAAAGCTCTAAACTATTTCTAAAAGAGGAAGAAACTATGACATTAGCAGCGCAATTGCTGGATTGGTATCACCAAAGTGCCAGGGAATTGCCCTGGCGTGCAGATAAAGATGCTTATAAGATCTGGGTTTCGGAAATTATGCTGCAGCAAACAAGGGTTGAGGCAGTGAAAGACTATTACACGCGATGGATAGAACGGTTTCCCACACCGGCGATTTTGGCGGCAGCCTCAGAGCAAGAGGTGCTCAACTATTGGCAGGGGTTAGGCTATTATAGCCGGGCGCGAAACTTGTTAGCCGGTGTTAGGGAAGTGTGTGCAGCCTACGGCGGCAAAGTACCGGATGACCAGGCCGCCATCCGGAGTTTGCCGGGAGTGGGTGAATATACGGCGGGTGCGATTGTTAGTATTGCGTATAATCGCCCGGCTCCGGCCATCGACGGTAATGTTCTGAGGATTTTCAGCCGTCTGTTTTGTTTGACTGGTGACATTACCAAGCAGGCAACTAAACGGGAGGTTAAGCGCCTGGTACTTACGCACCTGCCTGCTCAATATCCCGGCGACTTTAATCAGGCGTTAATGGATTTAGGTGCCTTAGTGTGTATTCCCCGGAAGCCGCGGTGTGAAAGCTGCCCGTTGACCAATCTGTGCGAAGCTTATCTGCGGGAAGTGCAAGATACGCTACCGGTGCGGCCCTCTAAAAAGGTTCCGGAATTGATCAGGCTGGCGGCCGGGTTAGTAGTGAACAATGGCAGCTATTTGGTGCATCAGCGACCGGCAACAGGAATGTTAGCCAGGATGTGGGAGTTTCCTACCGTGGAACTGGGTGATGGTGAAGGCGCTGTTGAGCGTTTGCAGGCTGGATTATTACAGGAGTTCAGGCAGGATATTCATGTTGAAAAAAGCGTATTTCATTATATTCATACTTTTAGTCATCGTAAATGGGATATTTCTTTTTATCAGTGTGAGTGGCTAGCCGGTGAGCAGTTGCCAGCGACAGCTTGCTGGCTGAGTTCATCAGATTTAACGAGTGTGCCTTGGGCAGGGCCGCACCATAAGGTTGCTCTGGCCTGCAAAAATACTCCCAACTGACAGAGGTTGGGAGTATTTTTGCAGGTTATATTTTTATTTTTTTGCTGCGTTTTCCTGAGGACTAGCTATTGAGGATTTTTTGTCACTCTTCTTAGGACCGCGACCAGGTTTCTTATCGCCCATACCCGTCACCTCCAAAATCATTTAGGAAGTAGGATACCCCTAAAATGGCGCAGTTATGCGCTATGGCAACATCCAATGTAATACAGTTGACTGGAGATAAGTTAGAATGCCGATGATAATAATCATGGCAATACTACTGGGCAGCGCAAAACGGAAGATGGTTGATTCTTGTCCTACCAAGCCAGTAGCAGCAGTAGCAACCGAAATACTTTGCGGCGAAATCATCTTACCGCAAACACCGCCAGACGAGTTGGAAGCTACAGTAAGGTTAGGGTCAATCCCAATCTGCTGGGCCGCCGTCTTCTGCATTGAGCCGAATAAAGCATTGGCAGAGGTGTCTGAACCGGTAAGAAGCACTCCCAGCCAGCCAAGAAATGGGGCAAAGAAGGGGTAAGCCGAGCCGGTGGCAGTAAAAGCCAGACCTAATGTTGAACTCATGCCGGAGTAGTTCATAATATAGGCTAAACCAAGAATCATGGCAATGGTGAAAATTGGGTAAATTAGCATTTTAATTGTTTTAAAGAAACAGGAGATTGCACGTCCAGGGCCATAGTTAGGGATGATAAACAATGACAAGATACCGGAAAGGAAGATAGCGGTTCCGGCGGCAGACAGGAAGTTGATGGCATAACTGGCTGCGTACGGAGTATTTTTAGCTACAACGGGAGCCGCTTTAATAACAAGATTGTGCAAGCCAGGCCAAGCAAAGAATGTCAAACCTAAAGAATTTTCCCAATCTACCAGAATGTTCTTAAAACCGAAAAATTTATCATCAGCCCACATGAAGACCAGGATGGCTAACAAAATGTAAGGACCCCAAGCGCGTAAAACTTCCGTGACCGAGTACTGTAATTGAACTTTTCCGTCAGCGGAGGGTATTTCGTCGGGGAAATGCCAGACTTTAGAAGGTTTCCATAGCTTGAGGAAAATCAGCAGGCCAATGATAGTGACAGCGGCAGAGGTTATATCTGGCAAGTAGACGCTGATATAATTTGAAGTGAAAAACTGGGTACCGGCAAAACAGATACCTGCTACCAGGACTGCCGGTAACACTTCCATAGCCCGTTTCCAGCCGCACATCAACACAACTACCCACAAGGGAACAATAAAAGAAAGGAAGGGTAGTTGTCGGCCAATAATTTTGCTCAGGGTCATTGGTTCAATACCGGAAACTTGTCCGAGTACGACTACCGGGATACCGATGGCACCAAAGGCAACAGGAGCGGTATTAGCAACAAGACATATACCGGCTGCGTATACCGGGTTAAAACCGAGACCTACTAACATGGCAGCCGTGATGGCCACCGGAGTACCGAAACCGGCTGTACCTTCAATAAACGAGCCGAAAGCAAAGGCAATAAAGAGTGCTTGCAACCGGCGGTCATCGGTGATTGAAGCAAGCGAATTCTTGATGATTTCAAATTCACCGGACTCAACCGTCATATTGTAGACCCAGATGGCGGTTATAACAATCCATATTATTGGAAAAATACCCACCAAGGCACCATTAAGAGTAGCACTGAGTGCTAGGACTGTTGGCATTTTAAAGACAAAAATAGCCGTTATAATTGCTGAAAATAGACCAAAAAAAGCAGCATTATGACCTTTTGAACGTTTGATACCCAGCATGTATAGTAAGATGAATAGCGGGATAGCAGCGATAAGGGCCGAGAGACCGATGTTTCCCAAAGGATTATAATCTTGAATCCATGTCATGTACGTACACCCCTTTAAATTATTTTGCGTATTAAAATAGTGCTCCTACCGTAAATTCTAAACAGATCCCCCTTTCAAGTTATGATTCACCAATCAACTGTTTCCAGATAGTCCTAGAGGCTTGTAGAGTTGCTCATTTCTATCAGTTCATATCCAGTAGTGCAGCAAAGAATGAAAGACTTTGCGGGTGGAAATAATATTGTCAAAAACAGCTAATTTGATCACAATATATGTCTGCAGAATATTGAGAAATGTTAGACTAATCCTACTAAATTATGCCCGTTAGGCATGGTTGTTGTAAATCAGGTATACACAGTAAAAATAACGTAAGAAATATCCTATGAATGTTGTAGGATATTTCTTACAATTAAAGAAAAATTTCACTAGAGGCATGTTATTTTCAGATATTTTTGTATTTTATCATTTCAGGATTTACTAATTAAGAAAATTATGATATTTTAAATTATACATGGTATTTTTTGGTGCTGTTACAAAAGTTTGTAACGTCCTGAGACTAACAACGCTTGCATTGTGAGGAGAAAATTATGGAAAAAATTCGTATTGCCATTGCCGACGACCATACTGTTTTACGATCCGGTCTTAAGGCAATGCTAAATTATCATCCCCAGTTTGAAGTCGTAGGTGAGGCTGCAAATGGATTGGAAACTTTAGAAATGATGGAAAAGTGCCACCCTAATGTACTTATTCTTGATTTAGCAATGCCGGTGATGGGTGGTGTTGAATGTGTCAAGGAAATTCGCCATCGCGGTATTTTGTGCCGGATATTGATCTTAACTATGTATGATGATGAGGAGTATGTCAAAGAAGTCATGCGGGCAGGAGCAGATGGATATATATTAAAGAAATCGGCAGACACTGAGCTTATTGAAGGTATTCTCAGGGTTCATTCCGGCAAGAAATTTCTGAATGAAAATTTGTCGGAAAAATTGATGGAAAACCTTCTGCGGGCTTCGGACGAAGGTCCAGACCATCAAGATCCCTATTATCTGCTTAGTAGTCGCGAACGGGAAGTTATCCGGTACCTGGCCCGGGGATACACCAATGGTGAAATTGGCGCCAGGCTTTCACTTAGCCCCAAAACGATTGACACCTACCGCTCGCGCATTATGGATAAGCTAAAGGTACGCCGTAAATCGGAGCTTGTGAATTATGCGATAAAGTATAAACTAATAAATACATAAATGCCATTTTGTGTATGTGTGACTTTCTTGTGAAATTTTTTGCAAACTGTAGGAATTTATCCCTCAGCATAGTGGGGATATTCCTACAGTTTTTTTACTGTTTTCGCCTGATTTACAGCAAGGCGGTTTTAAGGCAATAATAATAAACAGATCAGAGTTTTTGGGGATTTCAATATTTTCTGGGATTTCAGTATTTTCGATCTTTAGAAAAGAGGAGAAATAATGCAAAATCAAATTATCGTTGCTTTTAAAAAAATTGTTGGTGATGAACATGTCCTGACAAACAAGGAAGATCTTTTATGCTATTCATATGATGCAACCCCAGGTTATTCGCATATGCCTGATGTGGTCATATCTCCAGGCAACACAGCGGAGGTTTCCCAAGTGTTGGCTTTGGCTAACAAGGAAAAAATCCCAGTTTACCCCCGCGGCTCAGGTACTAACCTGAGTGCTGGTACTGTTCCCATGAAGGGCGGCATAGTCTTACTTATGACCCGCTTCCGGGAGATTATCGAAATTGATGCTGCCAACCTGGTGGCAGTAGCCGAACCTGGAGTAGTTGTCAGCAATTTGAATAAGGCTGTTGAAGAATTTGGCCTTATCTATCCACCTGATCCTGGCACTGTGGCCACTGCCACCCTTGGTGGGACCGTATCCGAGAATGCCGGGGGGCTGCGCGGTCTTAAGTATGGCGTTTCAAAGCACTATGTCATGGGATTGGAAGTTGTTCTTGCCGACGGCAGAGTAATTCATTGCGGTGGTAAAAATGTTAAAGACGTAGCTGGTTATGACCTGACGAAATTGTTTACCGGTGCAGAGGGGACATTGGGAGTTATTACCAAAATTACTGTCAAACTTGTTCCGGCTCCTGAAACTAAAAAAGCAATGATGGCGATTTTCTCGAAGCTAGATAATGCAGGCAACGCCATATCGGCGATTATTGCCAGCAAGGTAATCCCGGCCACACTGGAAATTATGGATAATGCCACTATTCGCACCGTAGAAGATTACGCCCATGTGGGTCTTCCTGTTAATGCAGAAGCTGTACTGCTTATTGAAGTCGATGGCATTGCCGAAGTAGTGGAAAAAGAAGCTGCAAAAGTTATTGAAGTACTAAAAGCCAATAAAGCCGACGATATTCAGGTTGCCAAGGATGCTGCCCAACGTGACAGAATTTGGGCTGCCCGTCGTGCCGCTTTGCCGGCATTGGCCAAACTGCGGCCAACTACTTTCGTCGAGGATGCTACTGTCCCCCGCAGCAAAGTGCCTGATATGATCCGGGCGGTAAACAACGCTGCTGCCAAGCATAAGGTAACCATTGGCACCTTCGGTCATGCCGGCGATGGTAATATGCATCCGACAATTGTTTGTGATTTGCGAAACCAAGAAGAAATGATCCGTGTTCACAAGGCCATGGACGATATTTTTGCTGCTGCGATTGCTCTTGGTGGCACATTAAGCGGTGAACATGGAATCGGTCTTGGTAAGCTTCCCTACATGAAAGACCAGTTTGGTGCTGACGGTATGAATGTGATGCAAACCATCAAAAAGGCACTTGACCCCAACTGTATCCTTAATTCTGGAAAACTTGTCGGGGAGTGTTAGAGATGACTGAGGATAAAGAATTGCTGACAGATATTCAAGATGCTATTGCCAATTGCATGAAGTGCGGCAACTGCATGGAAGTGTGTCCCATATATAAGGAGCTAAACCTTGAGTCACAAGTAGCCCGGGGAAAATTGGCCCTTATAGAGGCGGTCTTAACAGGTAAGGCTGATATTACAGAGGGTTTTGATAAACGTCTGGCAATGTGTTTGTCTTGTAAGGCCTGTGCAGATAAGTGTCCCTGTGGTGTCAAAGCTGACGAATTAATCCTGCGAGGCCGTCAGGCGGCTGTAAAAGCACGTGGTCTGCACCCGATCAAAAAAAATGTATTCAAGTTATTATCTAACCGGAAACTATTTGACTTCACTTTGCGTATGGCCGGGTTATTCGGTCCATTACAGATGAAAAAATTACCCAGGCGGATGGCTGCTATAGCTCGCTTTCCGGTACCTGGCCTTGACCGGAAGCGGGTCTTAGCTCCCTTTGCCGCTACGCCGCTCCTGGGGCAGTTTCCCACAACAGTAAAAGTAGCTAATCCCAAAATGAAAGTGGCTTTTTTTGCCGGTTGTACCATAAATTATGTCTATACCGATATTGGACAATCTGCCATTAATGTTCTTAAAGCTAATGATGTGGAGGTTATATTGCCTGCATTGCAGCACTGTTGCGGAACACCGGTGTATATGGCAGGCGATGTGGACATGGCGAGAGCCTTTGCCAAGCATAACATTGAGACTTTCGCGCAAACCGGCGCGGACTATATCGTAGCTGCCTGTGGTTCATGCGCTGAAGCGTTTAAGCTCGAATATCCTGAAATGTTTCATGACGATCCGGTTTTGGATGAACAAGCCAAAAATATAGCGGCTAAAACCTATGAGATTAGTGAATTCCTTACTGATGTACTTCATTTTCGTACAGACAGCCTGGGAACTGTCAACTCTACCGTAACTGTGCATGATCCCTGCCATATGGCAAGAGGTCTGAAGGTTATCAGGCAGCCGCGGGAAATCCTCAAGGCCATCCCCGGCCTAAAAATCGTAGAAATGAAAGAACCGGCCCGTTGTTGCGGGGCCGGTGGCTCGTTCAGTCTGGCAAATTATGAAATTTCCCGAAAAATTAATGACCGGAAAATAGCTGATATTAGGAGCACTAATGCTGATACCGTTGCCACCAGCTGCGGTTCTTGCCGGATGCATATTACCGATGGCCTGGTACAAAACAGCATGCAACAGGAGTGTTTCCATGTCGTACAATTGCTGGATAAAGCCTATCAAGCCGGTACTGACAAAAAAAGAGAAATCCCGCGGCGTTAAACTACTAACCTAATGTAAAGTGTTAGCTATTGATTGCTGCTAATGGTATTGTCTCTTGTGTCTTGGAGTGGAATCACAACTGTAACAGTCGTTCCGGCTCCTTCTGATGATTGAATGGTGAATTTTCCGGCAAGTAAAGCGACTCGCTCACGCATGCCATATATACCGAGACTGCTGTTTTCACAGGCTGTTCGTAAGGACTTAGGAGTAAAGCCGATGCCGTCATCAGTGATACTAAAATGGATCTCCCGGCGCGTTTTTTTCAGACTTACCTTCACGTTGGCAGCTTGAGCATGCTTAGCAATATTAGTCAGCGTTTCCTGCAAAATCCGGTATAGTGTTATCTCAATTTCAGGCCTGAAGCGTTCGCGCGACAACCCGGAAAAATTGATGTCAGTTGTAATGCCATATTGACGGGAATAATTTTCAATATAACGTTGGGCTGCAGCAACCAGCCCAAGGTCGTCAAGTAGTGCCGGACGCAGCTCTACCGCCAGCCGGTGTGCATTATCTAGTGTTTTGGATACAACATCCCGCATCTCCAGTACGAATTTTTGTTCCTTAGAGCCACAAACCTGCTCAGAAAGTACTCTGAGACCAACGATAATTGAGGTAAGTGACTGGCTAATCTCATCATGCAGTTCGCGGGAAATCTTTTTGCGCTCTTCTTCCTGTACATCGATTATTTTATATAGCAAAATTGACTGCAATTCTTCTTTTTCTTTTAGAGCCTGGACTAACTTTTGCTGGCGGGAATTGGATTCTAAGGTTGCTTGTACAAAGCGAGCCGCCAATCTGGCATAGGGTGCCACTTCTTCCGGCTCACCAGTAACCCCGATAACCCCGATGCAACGTCCCTCGACTACAATAGGCACATCATATCCTCTGCGCACATTTTTTAAGCGCTTTTCATCAGCAGGGCTAATCGAAAATTCACGGATATTTCCTGAATATAACATATTAGCGGCACCTTCATGCACCTGGGATATGCGCTTTCTGTCAAAAGCCGCAATAATTATGCCGTGGTGGTCACAAATAATTATGTTTTGGTTAAGTTCGGCTGCAATAATATTTGTAAGCGATTGAGCAAAGGTTGAATCAAGGACATGGTAGTTATCTTTTTTCAATGACGGAGTTCCTCCTTATTGATTCCGTGGTGCAACACCATGCTGTAAATCATAGGATAAAAACTTTATAAAATATAAGTCGGTAGTGTCATTGGCATAAAATGGAAAAGAAAAAAATAAAGAAAAATTTCACATAAAAGAAATGTGATCTTAATTTTAAATAATCAGAATATATTGTATCATATTTCAATTATGAAATCAACAAACAATTGCAATTGTGAAACGTTGAAAAACAAAAATAAATAGTATTTTTGCACAAAAAGAACATTTATAAGCAGGATTCTGCTTTTTTTAAAAGAATGTATAAAACAGTAATGTTAAGAATTTCAATTTTGCGTGGTTCATTGGTGATTATTAGGTCATTAAGAACTAGTAATTACTATTTCTAATATATTTTTATATGTAAAGGAAGGGATATCCCGATGGCAAAAATGAAAACTATGGATGGAAATACTGCAGCAGCTCATATTTCTTACGCATTTACCGAAGTCGCCGCCATTTACCCGATTACACCGTCCTCGCCAATGGCTGAGCACGTTGATGAGTGGGTTGCGGAGGGCAGAAAGAATATTTTTGGGCAGCCTGTCAAAGTAGTTGAAATGCAATCTGAAGGTGGCGCGGCAGGTGCTGTGCATGGTTCCCTGCAGGCAGGGGCATTGACTACTACCTATACCGCATCCCAGGGTCTACTGCTCATGATTCCTAATATGTACAAAATTGCTGGTGAACTTTTACCTTGTGTATTACATGTTAGTGCCAGAGCGCTTGCAGCAAACTCTTTAAATATCTTTGGTGACCATCAAGACGTTATGGCAGCTCGCGCAACTGGTTTTGCTCTGCTGGCTGAAAGCAGTGTTCAACAGGTTATGGATTTAGGCGCCGTAGCTCATCTGGCAGCTATTAAAGGGAAAGTACCATTTGTTAACTTCTTTGATGGTTTTCGCACCTCTCATGAAGTACAAAAAATTGAGGTAATGGATTATGCCGATTTAGCAAAACTTGTGGATATGGATGCTGTTACAGCGTTCCGCCGCCACGCGCTTAATCCTGACCATCCGGTAGTAAGGGGTACTGCACAAAATCCTGATATTTACTTCCAGGAAAGAGAAGTAGCAAATAAATACTACGAAAATCTGCCTGCTATTGTCGAAGACTATATGGCGGAAATTAACAAATTGACTGGGCGCGACTACCATCTCTTCAACTACTATGGTGCGCCAGATGCTGACCGCATGATTATTGCTATGGGCTCAGCCTGTGAAGCTATTGAAGAAACGGTTGACTACCTGAATGCGAAAGGTGAAAAAGTTGGTCTGTTGACTGTACACCTGTACCGCCCATTTTCATTGGAGCATTTCTTCAAATATATTCCTAAAACAGTTAAAAAAATTGCGGTGCTTGATCGTACTAAAGAACCTGGTTGTATTGCTGAACCATTGTATCTTGATGTTAAGACTGCTTTCTATGGAAAAGAATTCCAGCCGGTTATTGTTGGCGGCCGCTACGGCTTAGGCTCAAAAGACGTAGTTCCGGCGCATATTGTTCCAGTATTTGAAAATCTTCGTCTTGACAAACCCCAAGATGGTTTTACTGTAAGTATTGTCGATGACGTTACCCATACCTCGTTACCTGTTCTTAGCTATGATATTGACACTACACCTGTAGGCACAACAGCTTGCAAATTCTGGGGCTTAGGCTCTGATGGCACGGTTGGTGCTAATAAAAGTGCTATCAAAATTATCGGCGACCACACCAATATGTATGCGCAAGGCTACTTCTCCTATGATTCCAAGAAGTCTGGCGGCATAACTGTATCTCATTTAAGATTTGGCAAAACGCCGATTAAATCACCATATCTTATTAATAAAGCTAATTTTGTTGCCTGTCACAATCAGTCTTATGTTTATAAATATAATGTACTGGACGGCTTGAAACCAGGCGGTGTATTCCTCTTAAACTGCATTTGGAATCAGCAGGAAGTTGAAGAGAAATTGCCTGCCGCGATGAAACAGTTTATCGCTAAAAATGACATACAGTTCTATACAGTGGATGCTGTTGGTATTGCCCAGAGTATTGGCTTGGGTGGACGGATCAACATGATTATGCAGTCAGCATTCTTCAAGCTGGCTAATATCATTCCGCTGGAAGATGCTGTTAAGTATCTTAAACAGGCTGTTGTTGATTCTTATGGCAATAAAGGCCAAAAAATTATTGATATGAATAATGCGGCTATCGATCAAGGCGTTAATGCTGTTGTTAAGATTAATGTATCTGCCGCGTGGCAACAAGCTGAGGACGAAGCTGCCGCCGCTTGCGAAGTTCCAGAGTTTATTCAGAAGATCCTGATCCCTATGAACCGTCAGGAAGGTGACAACCTACCTGTCAGTGCCTTTGTGGACATGGCAGACGGCACTTTCCCAACAGGTACTGCAGCTTTTGAAAAACGTGGTATTGCCATTAATGTTCCTGAATGGCAAGCGGATAACTGTATCCAATGCAACCAATGTTCGTATGTTTGTCCGCATGCTGCCATTCGCCCTATTCTGGTAAATGAGGAAGAAATCAAAGCAGCTCCGGAAGGCTTTGTCGCTAAGACTGGTAAAGGTATAAACGACCTGAACTTCCGTATAGCTGTTTCTCCGCTGGACTGCACCGGTTGCGGCAACTGCGTTCAAGTGTGCCCGGCTAAAGAAAAAGCTCTGATCATGAAGCCGCAGGAATCCCAGCATAATCAAATTTCTTTATGGGATTATGCAATGAATGTATCGCCGAAATCTAATCCGATGAATAAACTGACAGTTAAAGGCAGCCAGTTTGAGCAGCCGCTGCTAGAGTACTCTGGCGCTTGTGCTGGTTGTGGTGAAACCCCATATGCTAAACTTGTTACGCAACTGTTCGGTGATCGTATGATGGTGGCTAATGCTACT
Organism: Sporomusa ovata DSM 2662; assembly: GCF_000445445.1. Taxonomy (GTDB): domain Bacteria; phylum Bacillota; class Negativicutes; order Sporomusales; family Sporomusaceae; genus Sporomusa; species Sporomusa ovata. The sequence continues at coordinate 622,326 of NZ_ASXP01000001.1, forward strand.
GGTTGTTCTTCCATATGGGGCGCCAGTGCACCTTCAATGCCATACTGCAAAAACCACCGGGGTCATGGCCCGGCCTGGGCGAACTCCTTATTTGAGGACAATGCCGAATATGGTCTGGGTATGTACTTTGGCGTAAAAAAGGTTCGTGATACATTAGCTGCTAAAGTAGAAGAAGCTGCTAAGCTTACTATCAGTGCCGCTCTCAAAGCTGCCATGGAAGATTGGCTGGCTAATAAAGACAATGGCAGTGGTACCCGCGAACGCGCCGATAAGCTTATTGGGTTGTTGGGTGCTGAAAAAGGCGATAATGCGCTGTTAAATGATATCTATGATAATCAGGATTTCTTCGTAAAACGCTCGCAGTGGATCTTTGGCGGTGACGGCTGGGCTTATGACATTGGTTTCGGTGGCCTTGATCATGTACTGGCAAGCAACGAAGATGTTAACGTTCTGGTATTTGATACCGAGGTATATTCTAATACTGGCGGGCAAGCCTCTAAATCCACGCCGACTGCAGCTATTGCTAAATTTGCCGCTAGCGGTAAGACTACCAAGAAAAAAGACTTGGGCATGATTGCCATGAGTTATGGCTATGTTTATGTGGCCCAAATTTCTATGGGTGCTGATAAAGCCCAAACCCTCAAAGCCATTGCTGAGGCTGAGGCTTATCCCGGTCCGTCGCTCATCATTGCTTATGCACCTTGTATCAACCATGGTATCAATATGAGCAACAGCCAGCTTGAAGCTAAAAAAGCTGTTGAGGCTGGTTACTGGGATATGTATCGCTACAACCCGGCTCTTAAAGAAGCCGGTAAGAATCCGTTTAGCCTGGATTCCAAAGAACCGACAGCTGATTTCAAACAATTCCTTATGGGCGAAGTTCGGTATGCTTCACTCAAAAAGCAATTCCCGGAACTTGCTGAAGCTCTCTTTGAGAAAACAGCCAAAGACGCTGAGGAAAGAAGAAATTCCTATAAGCGTTTAGCCAAGGATATGTAAAAAGCAACTGCCGGCAGTTTGCTAAGAATATTCAGCAAAGCACCCTTTGCCTATCTAGGTAAAGGGTGCTTTCTTAAGTTTACGGGTTCAGTAGCTTTTTCAAAAATATATTTTTTATAATTTGTGATAAGAAATTATGACACGGATAGGATAACCAAGCAGAACATCGAACATGTATATCGTAATGGTTATAAATGGAAAAATAATTATTTCATGGTAAAATTATGACGATGCAAATTGGAGGACGTTTGACTAGAAAATATAATGGGGGGATAAAGATGGAGAATTTATGTCTCAGACTTTCAAACATTGACAGAGTTGGACTTGTTCAGGATATATCAAATATTTTGGCCGCCTATAACATCAACATTGTTTCTATGGAAGTTCAGCCTAATACTATATATTTGGAAATTGAACAGTTGTCAGGCCAAAGAAAAGATGTGCTTCTTGATAATTTTAAAAAAGTCTCGCAAATAGTTAATGTACAGGAAATCCTTTATATGCCCCATCAGCAAACTGTTCAACAATTGCAGGCAGTTTTGACAACGGCAAGCGATGGTATTATTGCTATAAATTATCAGCAGCAAATTACACAATATAATCCGGCTGCGGAAAAAATTGTTCATTTGCCATATGAGAAAGTTATCGGACAATTGTTTTCCGCAGTATTCAACTCCGCAGGTTTTCCGCTGCTGGATACATTAAAAGACGGGCTAGCCTTTGATAACCGGGAAGTATTTTTGCACCAAACTAAAGGTCATTATTTGACAAGTGCGCGGCCTATTAAGGATTCAGCAGGACGTATTAACGGAGCAGTGGCCATTCTTAAAGATATTGGCGATGTGCGTAAGCTTGTTGATTCTTTTACCGGGCACAGAAAAAATGAATTTCATGATATATTATATCAGAGTAAGGCAATGCAAAAAGTAGTAGAAACAATTAAAGCGATTGCCACTGGAACTTCCACCGTATTTATCCGGGGAGAAACAGGTACTGGCAAAGAATTGGTTGCTCGGGCGATTCATGCGACAGCGCCGCAAGCACAAAAAATGTTTGTTCCAATTAATTGTGCTGCCATCCCGGAAGCACTTCTTGAAAGCGAACTATTTGGTTATGAAAGAGGTGCTTTTACCGGTGCCGAAAAAAACGGTAAACCGGGTTTATTTGAGTTCGCAGACGGCGGAACTCTTTTTTTAGATGAAGTTGGCGAACTGCCGCTGACATTGCAAGCCAAATTACTGCGGGTATTACAGGAACGACGAGTTAGGCGGATTGGCAGTTCTGAAGAAATACCGGTTGATGTGAGGATTATTGCAGCCACTAACCAAGAGCTTGAAAAGATGGTTGCCGATGGCCGGTTTCGGGCAGATCTGTATTATAGGTTAAATGTCATTCCGCTGTTTATTCCGGCATTAAGGGAGCGGCGTGAGGATATTCCGTTACTGACGCGTAACTTCTTCCAACGATTTTCTATCAGATTACATAAAACGGTAAGTACCATCAGTGAAACTGCAATGACCAAACTGGTTCATTATGACTGGCCGGGCAACATCCGCGAATTGGAGAATGTAATTGAGCGGGCAGTAAATTTAGTAATGGGTGCTGTCATTTTGGCCGAACATATTTCTTTTGATTATGATTTTAAGTTTGCTACCGATAGCCAACAGTCACAGCTGGCAACATTGTCTTATGGTACAACAATTACTAAAGCGGTTGCTCAGGTGGAATATGACATCTTAGTGCAGGCAATGAGGCAGTATCATACATCACGCACTATGGGCCGTGCATTAGGACTTTCTCATACTACCGTTATCAAGAAAATGCATAAGTATGGTCTGAAGTTTCCCCAATTTGATTCGTAGAAATAAATATAATAAACTACTTCTTTTGGAAATAAAAAGTTCCAAATGGAAATAAAAGGTTACAGCATTCGGAAATATTTCTTTCCAGTATGCTCAAAAAAGCCCATAATCAGGGGCTAAAATGTTTGGCACGTAAAATGCAATATAGTATAACAAGTGAATTCGAAATATTCACTGAACTTACTATATGGAGGGATTGCAATGATCGTAGGTACTGTGAAAGAAATTAAGAACAACGAATTTCGGGTTGGGTTGACACCGGCAGGTTGTCATAGTCTGGTGGCTGCGGGACATGCTGTGATCATTGAAAAAGGAGCAGGTGAAGGAAGCGGGTTTTCTGATGCCGGCTATGTAGAAGCCGGCGCTGCAATCTGTGCAAGAAAAGAAGTTTTTGATAATGCAAATATGATTGTGAAAGTCAAAGAACCGCTGAAAGAAGAGTATGATTTATTTCATGAAGGACAAATTTTGTTTACGTATCTCCATTTAGCACCAGAGCCGGAGTTGACGAAAGCTTTATTAGATAAAAAGGTTATCGGTATTGCCTATGAGACCATCCGGGATTCCCAAAATACATTACCATTGTTATCTCCCATGAGTCGGGTAGCTGGTAGAATGTCTGTGCAAATCGGGGCTCAGTATTTGGAAAAACAATATAGTGGTAAAGGTATTGTTCTAGGCGGTGTTCCTGGTACGGAACCCGGGCAAGTTGTTATATTGGGCGGTGGGGTTGTCGGTACAAATGCCGCTAAAATGGCGGTTGGTCTGGGAGCGAAAGTTGCTGTTCTTGATATGAATCCAGAGCGGCTAGCCTATTTGGATGATATATTTGGCGGCCGAATAGAAACTATTGTTTCCAACCCGTATGTAATTGCGCAATGGGTTAAAAGAGCAGATTTACTCATTAGCTGTGTATTGGTTACTGGCGCTATGACACCTAAACTGATTACTGAAGCAATGGTTAAGACGATGGAACCGGGTTCTGTTATCGTGGACGTGGCTATTGATCAAGGCGGCGGTGTAGAAACTATTGACCGCGTAACTACTCATTCTGATCCGGTATTCATTAAGCATGGTGTAGTGCATTATTCAGTTGCTAATATTCCGGGGGCGGCACCTAGAACTTCAACAATTGCGCTGACTAATTCGACACTTCCCTATGCGTTAAGCATTGCTAATAAAGGCTGGAAAAAAGCATTGACTGACGATGAAGGTCTGGGCAAAGGGCTTAATACAGTTTATGGCAAGGTAACCTTCAAAGCGGTTGCCGACGCTTTGGGTATACCCTATACGCCAGCAGAAGAAATGCTTAGATAAAACCCTGATGTGGAGTGCCCCAAAAGCTGAAAACGAGGGTGCCGTGCATCGTATATTTGCGAGCACGCCCGCGTTTTCAGCTTTTTGCGTAGTATTTAGCGGGAGGGATATATAGTGGCAATGGAGAAGGAATTTGAAGAAAATTTGGAACGTGGTCTAAAAGAACGACATATCCAGTTAATTGCCTTAGGTGGCGCGATTGGCGTCGGTTTATTTCTCGGTTCGGCAACAGCAATCAAAACCGCCGGGCCGGCATTGCTTCTGTCATACGTTATTGCTGGCATATTCATCCTATTTATTATGCGGTCATTAGGGGAACTTGCGGTTGCCTACCCGATCAGTGGTTCTTTTAGTGCATACGCCAATAAGTTTCTTGGTCCTTTAGCCGGGTATATTACCGGCTGGACATATTGGTTCATGTGGGTTGTAACTTGTATGGCCGAAATTACGGCAGTTGGCGTATATATCAACTTTTGGTTGCCTGAGGTTCCTCAGTGGGTGCCGGCCTTATTGGCATTGGTTGCTATGACGGTAATTAATATCATTGCTGTGGCAGCCTTTGGCGAATTTGAATTCTGGTTTGCCTTGATCAAAGTTACAACGATCATAGTTATGATTGTATTGGGTGGCCTTATGATTTGTGTCGGACTTGGTAATGAGGGCATTGCTATTGGATTTTCCAATCTTGTCAGTAACGGCGGTTTCTTCCCTATGGGGTTAGGCGGAATCGGAATGTCTCTGGTAATGGTAATGTTTGCCTTCGTGGGGATTGAACTAATCGGCGTTACCGCAGGGGAAGCGCAGCATCCGGAAAAGACGATTCCGGCGGCCATTAATAAGGTGGTTTGGCGGATACTCATTTTTTATATTGGTGCACTAACAGTGATTATGTGCCTGTATCCATGGAATCAACTTGGTACTATTGGCAGTCCGTTTGTGCTTACTTTTAAAAAACTGGGAATATCAGCTGCTGCCGGTATCATTAACTTTGTTGTTTTGACTGCAGCGTTGTCATCCTGTAACAGTGGCATATTTAGTACCGGGCGAATGCTTTATAACTTATCCCTTCAGGGGAAAGCCCCGGCGTTTTTCGGCAAGCTCAGTAAAAACCGTGTTCCAGTGAGTGGGATCTTAGTGTCATTTTTCTTTTTGTTTATCGGCGTAGTATTAAATTATCTTGTTCCGGCTCAGGTGTTTGTATATGTTACCAGTGTAGGTACGATTGCGGCACTTTGGGTGTGGGCAGTTATCGTTTTGGTACAGCTGAAATTTCGCCAAAGGCTTACTTTGGAAGAGGTGTCCCAATTAAAATATCCGGCGCTTTTATATCCCTTTAGTAATTGGGCTACACTGGTTTTTCTCGTATTTGTCCTGATTGTGATGGCTTTTGATCCAGGTACCCGGGTTGCATTATATATTGGTCCGCTCTGGTTTGGCTTTTTGGTAATGTGTTATTACGCGTTCGGACTGAATGAGCCCGCAAGTACGTTTACTTCCAGGAACCTCAATTAGGGCAGTGCCAAGGAGTCTCTTACAGAGGCCTCCTGTTTTTGAAAATAGTATTTCAATTAAACCCAAGAAGTGTCTAAAACGATAGTCAAAAAGAAAGCACTATTTGTCTGCTAAGGCAAATAGTGCTTTCTTACTTAACGATAATATATGTCTGATCTAATTATATGGGCTTGGTTAGCTGCTGTATTAGTAATGGTGACAGGCAGGTTTGCTGTTGACTGTTTGGTAGTTATCAGCAACATATCGCCGGCGGTTAGCTGGTATAATTCGCCAGTGGGAATACTGACAGTTAGTGCACCGTCAACACAATAAAGTGCCAAAGTCATGCAAGTGAAGCGGTCTGGACTAGGGTTATGTATGTCTAGGGTATTGGTTGTCCAATTACCACTAAAGCTGTCTTGATCAAAGGGCTTTAGATAGCTGCTATGATGGCCGGTATGCTCAAGTCGCATTTCGCCTTCCAGCACCATAATGAGGCGCTCAATTTCCGGTAAAGAAGTAAAAAGTGATTCTTCCAAATCAACGCGGGCCGAGCTAATCCGCCAAGTGAAATTGCGCTCAGTGTAAACAGCTTGTTTGGGCTAAATGGCGATTTGCGTTGTTGTACCGCCAGACCAGTCACTGGTGGTTTGATCAGTTTTTCGTATTAATTCAAATATATGGGGCATAAGTATCCTCCATTCTGAAAGCTAAGTCGTATTTTATGATAACATAATTGGTTTGTATGTTATCATAGACGCGGCATGTGGAGTGTGTGGCGTTGATAGAGAAGGTATAAGGCTTGATTTTAAAGGGTTTGAGGGGTCTCTGTCATCTAAATGCCTCAAGGGTATGTGGTATATGGAAACATATTTTATGAAAAATGTGCGACCCTCGGGGTTCGTACAAATGCGCGAAAATAAACGATTTTCGCGAAAAAGTATATTGCATTTTGAGGGATTACGGAAAGAAAATTAGCATGGATAACCGGAATGTCGAAAAGCATGATTGATAGAACATACTCGGGGACAATGAACCTGTCCCCATGTCCCGTTCATTCATTAAGTGGTTAGTATAAAGTAGAAGTAATAAGTAGAAGATAAATATCAATAGAATGTATAGGGAGAATACTATGCTATGAGTAATCAAGTGATGTTATGGAGCATGTTAATTATTCCGTGGTTAACTTTGTTTTTTATGAAGAAGAAAGAAATAATGTATTACATGCCGGTAGCATTTTTATCTATGAGCGCATCCGCGCTCATCCATGATATGGGACTTAGGTTAGGATTTTGGTTTCTTAAAGAAACAGCCTACCCTTTTTACCAGCTTGAGCCTTACCTTTTCGGCCTTCTGCCTGTCTTGACAATCTGGGTTTTTAAATTTACATATAGACAATTTTGGGTGTATATGATTACAAATTTAATTCTGGATATAGGATTTTGCTATTTTTTCCTTAATGTTTTTCTTCCTAGTAAAAGAATATTAAGTCTTGGCATTCCTCCCTTCGATGTATTGATAATTAATATGTTTCATGCGCTATTGCTTTATAGTTATCAAATTTGGCAGGATAATGCATTGGTTTTGCGTGATGAGAAATCAAATGTTTTACCGAGCCTGCACCCGGTTGCCGCCAAACCATTACCCAAAGACCCAAGAGATAAGGATGACGAATAAATGGCTATGCTAAGGGTGACACTAGGGGACGGTGACACTAGGGGACGTTCCCTTTTTGTCAACATTTTGCTACAACGCCACGAGATATTCCAGTTGCCCTCTCAATTTGGCGAATTGAGAGGCATTCTTTTTCTTTTAGCCGCCTAAGCAATGCATCTCTTTCCGGCTTAGGCCATGCGGCTACTTCATGGGGTTCCCTTCCCTCTGTACATTGCAATATCCTGCGTCGTATTTCTTCCTCTGATAAATTTTTCTTTCCAGACACATCAAAATCGTCGTTTCTGATAATCTGATGCAATCTTAACCACTCATCTCTTCCTAACATTTTCAAAGAAAAGGATGTATCCGTCAAGTTTCCACCCTGCACATAATCGTTATAACTGCTAAACCTATATTCTTCAGGTTTTTTGACTATTCCAGCCCTAATGGGATTCTGGTGTATATAGCACATCAATGGAACAAAGTATTCGTCAATTTCTACTGGCACACTTTTATACCTACTAGCAATTAATGCACCGCTTCGCTCATACTTCCGATTAAAATACATTACATACTTCGTTAAAAGTCTTTTCATTATTACTGAAATATCACCTATTTGCTTTTCCCTCATAAGTAAATGAACATGATTACTCATCAAGCAATAGGCATGTAACTCAAATAACATCTCTGCTTTTAATTGCTTCAAGCTTTCAATAAAATATAAAAAGTCGCTCTCTTCCTCAAATAAATGCTGTCTATTAATTCCTCGAAAGACTACATGGTAATAGCCTGTAGTACTCATCTTTCTTGCCTTTCTTCCCATTCCATCACCTCTTTTTTTATTTTATCATATTTATGACAAAACGGGAACGTCCCCCGTGTCTACTTCTAGCACATTGGAAGAAAGTGTAGAAGAATGGCTTAACACCAAATATCTTGATTCAAAAAAGTGTGAGATGAGGGATAGCCTTTGGCCAGGGGCATCCTGGAAGTGTATTCTAGTTCATGGAATAGTCAAGCATCCAGAAGAACTTGCGTTAATATCTTCCAAAGGAATAAAACTTATACCTTTAAATGAAATTCTTAGTGATTTGTGCGGAGGGAGGCTTGGAAAACACTCATCTACTGGTGGAGACCTTGTAGACTTAATAGGATTCTATTCAAAATCAGTAATTCCATCAGGTAATAGATAAAAACGTAATATGTTAATTGTTGAAAGGAGAAAGTAGGAATGAAAATAAAAGATAATTTAGTTGATTTAAGGAAGAAAAATTCTTTAAAGGATTTGTTTGATACTCAAGTAGTCAGAGAGACAGAGGTTGATTTAGGAAATGGAAGAAGAACAGTTTTTGAAGAAAAATCAGATGGAGAGATAAGAAAGTCAACAGAACAAGAGTTAAATGATGAAGAAACTCTAATTGAGGATGTTCGAATAATTAAAAATAAAGAAAGTGCAGAAGAGAACAAGGGGTAATATAAGGGACATTCATTTTTTATCAAAATTAAAGTGCTACCAAAGGAACGCCTCCAAGGTCTATCTTCTCTTCTAAGAGATTAGGTGTCAGAGTGACTAGTCGTGTAAATTTCGCTGTTATACCTGATACGGAGAACCGTATCATTGGTGATGGAGAAAAAAGAGTTGTATGGGATTCTAAGATCATGAAATAATGGGTATTAATCCTGCAAATATATAAAAATTTGCAGGATTTTGTATTTTTATGGTAAATAGGTATGTGTAAGGAAGATAGTTACTTGGAGGATCTTATGGAGGAAGAATTAGCACGGGATCGAACGATAAGGCTATTCACTTTTTTAAGGCAATTGTCTGAATTGCGGACAAAAACTGTACGATCTTTAGAAAGCTATGAAAATGTTTTGGATGCTTTTTTATGCTTGGACAAATGAAGCTAACCCTAATAAAGATTCGTGGATTGAAATCGATAAGCCCGATATTATACCTGCTCCTTTGGTTCCTCCTGAAGTTCAGCCGTGGGTCATTAGTGGGCAGATTTCGGATTCTTCAATCGAGTGTCCCAAATATTGTCTAGATCCAAAAGTCGAGCCGGTAGGCGTTGAAGAACATAATATAAATAGCCTCAGACTGCTGGCAGATTCGGCAAACCGCAGTCAAGTAAATCCACCCCATCCATTTGATAGTTGGTTTGAATTAGATATTTTTTTGGAGATAGTATCAAGAGGTTATCGCGTCATTCCTCAACATGAGGTTGCTGGTTACCGATAGATTTGATAGTCGAAGGGATGCGTGGAAGACTGGCAGTTAGGTGTGACGGGGATTACTGGCATGGTCCCGAGCAATATGACCGTGATATGGTGAGGCAGCGTTAGCTTGAAAGAAGTGGATATATCTTCTGGTGTATTAGAGAAAGTACCTACTATCGTAACTCTGAAGTAGCAATGAAATCACTCTGGACTACTTTAGAAAGTATGGGCATCTATCCTGGCGAGCAGGTCACTATCAATGTGGGAAAAAGTGATAGCAGTTGCTCAGATAAAACCAGTAACGAACGGATACGAATGTTAATAATACCGACAATAATTTGACCGCGGATCATTCAAGCATTAAAGGAGCGGAGCGTCAAGTACTAGAAAAGACCGCAGAAAAGTTTCTGAAGCTTATGGATTAGCACTATTTGAACAGATTCAAGATAAACTTAGAAATCGAGAATTCGTACCATCAGTTGTAAAAGAGGATGCAGCAGACAATCGTTACGGCAAAGAGCAACTAATTAAACCAAGGATCGGCCAAGGTGCCTTTAAGGTATTGATCACAGATGCATACCAAAGAAGATGTGCAATTACCGGCGAAAAAACACTGCCTGTTCTTGAGGCAGCTCATATAAAACCATATAGTCTTGAGGGGCCACATGCAATCAACAATGGATTGCTTCTCAGGCGGGATTTTCATACATTATTTGATCAAGGCTATATTACTGTTGATAAATCACTGTCGGTAGAAGTGAGCCATCGCATCAAAGAAGACTTTGGCAATGGCAAGGAGTACTATGCTCACCATGGCAGCAAATTGATTATTCTGCCTGAACGGAAAGAGCAGATGCCAGACCCGCGTTATCTGGAATGGCATAATGAAAATGTTTATATGGGGTGAATAGAAGTAGTTTAGAGCCAATAGGAAAGGCGTTTTCGATGGAAGAATCTGAAAGCTATGTTTATAAAAAAGAAGTAGATTGGTCTTTGTTGCATGAAGGGTTGACATTGCCTGTTGAAAATCAAGTGGTGTTTGGCCGCATTATGAATCGTTTTCTAGCCAGAGGTGAGTCTAAGGAGATAACCTTGTACTTAAATGGAAAAGATTATGCAGCGAAACTAACAAATGTAAATTTCTCACAGAGGTTTCGTCGCGTGAAGGACACGCTGCAAATAAGATATTCTCGAAATAGTGAATTAGCACAAGCATTGCGAGGTTGCTTTAGTAATAGCTATCGTTTTTTTGTTGAGAGGAGAAAACTTCGCTTACCGGATGATCGGCGCATAATAAGGTTGACGCAGGATGCTATGGAATATTTGGCTATTTATACAACAGAATACGATGATACATATGTTCTGGAACCCATTTTAGTCGAGGACATATTCGTTTTGCATAAGGTTGTAGAAAAACAGTCGGAGCGAGTTATGGAAGCAAGTTTTAACTATGATGTGGCAGATGAAAATGCAACAATATTTGCATCGGAACGGATTGCCAAGCTTCGTAAGCTGAATAAGAAAATCGGAGATAACTTGAAACTATTGTATGACTACCGTTGCCAGATTTGCGGTCGACAAATCGGTGAAGCATATGGATCGCATATTGTTGAGGCACATCATATTGATTATTTTGTACAAAGCTTGAATAACGACTCGCAAAATCAATTGATTGTTTGCCCAAATCATCACAGCATTATTCATGATACAAACCCCGTATTTGATCGTAGACGGCTGCTTTATTTATATCCGAATGGAAAGCAGGAAGGATTTGCACTAAATTTACATCTTGGATAATATGGGGAATATTAACGGATAAATATTTATTAATTCTAAGGGAGTGATAATATGACTGCTGAACAAATTTCTACGGCTATCAAAAATATACTACCAAATCGAGCAATTGATATTTCGGAAGCAATTGATTTACTAATGGACACGTTAAATAGCACTCGACTGGATATTGGGACTGAACTGTTACAGGCCAACACTAATAAAGATTTTAAATTGCTTAGCCAACTAGCTGAAGTAAGTCAGGAAATAACAGTATATGAATCTAAAATACAGGAATTCCGTAATTTACTTGAACTAGATGCCGTACAAGATGTTGTAATAAATGAACCGGAAGAAGAAAAGATACTACCGGATTACGATAAATATCGCGTGGATAGTAATATTGAATATACATTGTACGAAAATCTTACCAATAAACGTCCTTTTGCTTTTTCCATTGAAGGCAATAAATTTATGGTAAGTACATGGCAGGAGATGCTGTTGAAAACGGTTGAATTTTTATATAACAAAAACCCGGGGAAAATGAAAAGTTTTGTTTCGGATGAAGCTATGAATGGTCGTAAGGTTCATTATTTTTCTCTATCGACGCAAGCTACTATGCGTAAGCCGATGAAAATTGCCAATGCTGAATTTTACGTTGAGACCAATAGAAGCGCAAATTCTATACGAAATGGCATTGTTCGCATGTTACAACAGTATGGGATAAAAGTTGCCGATTTCAAAATTTACCTGCGGGCGGATTATAGCGAATTGCATATTTAGGGGTACATAAAAACGAAAGAAATGTGAGAAGTTTATGGGTGATTTTTTTGTAAGAAACACTGTTTGTTTCTTTGATAGGGCAAGAACAGGTCATTAGATATTAGGGGGAATAACGGTGGCGTTGTGGCTATATACTTTAACGAATGAGCCTGATACACAGGGATATTTTGAATGTGTTGACGGTAAAGTCGACGCAATATCTGAGAATTTTATTGAATGTATTATGGATGGAAGGCTAAAAGAAACAACATGGTGGGGTGTTAGAAATCTGTACCAGAAAATATATATTGGCGATGAAATGTACATTTATGGTGGAAAAAATTACGGATTAATTGGATATGCGGTTGTAATGGACAAACGTGATAAAATGGATGGTGAAAAAAGAGTTAAGCTTAAGTTTGATTTTGAAGTATCTCAAAATATAATTGAGACAAAAATACACCGGGAGTTTTTTAAGAATGACCTAATTAAGCCACCAGCTAGATGGGCATCTGTAATACAGATTGATGAGATTTTAAAGGATAAATTAAATAAGCGTATTACTGGGCAGATTCTACCGGAGATTTCACATGTTGATCCAGAATTATCGGAAGAAAATTTATTAAAATCAACAAATAAAGCGCATTCAGACAAAGGTAGTAAAATGATAAAACGATACGTAAGAAGTTCAAAACTTATTGGCGATAGAGCAGAATTAATCGTGAAAAAGTTTCTTGAAGAGACACTTTCTTTAGAGGAAAAGAAGACGTTGAAATGGTTAGCTAATGAAGGCGAAACTCCAGGATATGATTTTTCCTATGTTGATCTTCAGAATAATGAAATATGTATAGAAGTTAAAGGAACTGTAGCAAAAAAATTTGATAATTTTAATATTACAATTAATGAATGGGCTGCAGCTGAAAAGAAACTAGAAAACTATTATGTGTACCTTGTTACTGAATGCTTAGGCAGACAACCAAAAATAGATAGGCTTAGAAATATTTTCAGAATGAAGCAAAATCAGAAAGTATGTTTAGAACCAATAGTTTTTAGAGTTTCAGTGGCAGGCGAGTAAGATATTAGATTTTTAAGAGACATTGGAACGAACTCCGGAGCGGGTGGCCGGAGTTCCGGCCTTAGTTATTTAAAAAATGGAGTTATTCGAATGAAGGATACAAGGTGACGATTCGCGCTGTTTCCTTACTCTTGAGGATTGATCGTATTTATAGTGGTTCCTGTCAATTTTCTCATCCATCGAAACAAGTGAAAGGAAATAAGCTATTTATTGGCGAAGAGAGATAATGGACTTTTTTGGTAATACTAGTGATCTTTTCAGTGGTTGCCGAAAATGATGTCAGCAATAAAGTTTTGCCTAAGGCGGGATGTTGCTGGCATTACATGCAGAAAAGGGAGAGATTAATTAATTATGACAGAAGATGTAGTAACAGCAGAACAAGCTAATATACAATGAAAGAAAAGTCCTATAATATAGGGGTTCATATCCTTTATATTTTGGTTATAATAAGTTTTGTTTGGCAAATATTTTATTATGATATAGGTCAGGAGGCTAAAATTTCCAATATTACCATAAGTGGACTCATAGTCACAGTATTCATTTACTATCAATATATTAGAGAACATAAAAAATGTTAGCTGTAATTCCAATTTTTTTATTTTATTGTGCAATACTAAGGGTTTACCACGAATACTATAAAATTTCCTATGATCTAATGTTTATTTTACTTAGTCCGGCAATATTTGGAATGATATATGTATTTTTTTATTTAATAAATCATGAGCGCGGTAAGTAGACCAACTTGAAAACAGTAGTTAGAAAATTTTTCGTTAGAAGACGTTGTGTGCCACTGGGGCCGGTTCTGATTGCCAATAGATTATATTGGAATATAATGGTCTTAGGTAATTTCTAAGGATACAAGGGGAAGATTCGTTTTGTTCCCTTACTATTGAGGATTAACCGTATTTATAGTAATTTCTGTCAATATTCTCATCCATCGAAACAAGTGAAAGGAAATAAGCTTTTTATTGGTGAAAAGAGATAGTGGATGTTTTTGGAAGTGTCATAGGGACGGAGTCGTTGATACTAAGCAGTCGGATATAGTTGTCGACACCCCCCACCCCTGAAAGCTGCTGGAAAACCTCTGAGTGCGGTGAGCTTAAAAAATTAACCGGTTTATGCCGAAAGACTTATTTCTGAGGGGCTGGTACCTTAAGTATCCACGCAATTACAGAATGTTGGTTGAAATGAGAGCGAGGATTGAAGATCACCTAAGGACAAGATTACGATTACAGATTTCAGAGAAAAACCCGGCTCAAAAAAATGAACCGGATTTTTCAGTTTACTTAAAGCGGCAATTTACATATATAGAAGTAAGGAACGAAACCTAAAACGACGAACTTGTCTCGGATTTAAGGCTACTTGTTGCCGCTAAGTTTTGTAAAATCTTACGGGAAATATCAGGGTAAGTATTACTGAATTTCTTAAAATATTGGAAAGATAAAACAAGGATTTCTCCATCAGTGCTCGCAAAAACATTTGATGTATGCTTAGTACGATTAATTAAACCGACTTCGCCAAAAAACTGTCCTGGTAATATATATTTACCATCCGACGTTTCCAGTCTTCCGGCAAGTAAAATATTTAGTTCATTACCGGAATCTCTGCAGGTTATTATCGGCTCGCCGGTGTAGCATTTAAGAATTGCGCCGCAACTGTGGACGAATTTTTTGGCCGCCGATTCAGGAATTCCGTGGAGCACCGGAATTGCCTTATGAGGAGAATGTTGTAGACATTTGCGCAGGTAAGCCCAATAAGCATCTTCCGTGACCGCACGGTTGCTGATTACTTTTGCAGCTTCAGGAAATTCCCGGTAGAACCATTTGCGGGTTTGATCATTTGGTACGGTTCTGTTATAAGCCACATTAAGTATAGGGGAGTTTACGGTCTGCAAGTATGCGATATCGTCTATTAATAAGACAAGTGGTACTTGCAGACCGTAATCCGGGTCGGCCCAATTGCGTGTGTAACGTCGGTAGCCGTAGCGTTCATGAAAGGGGAGCAAATAAGAATTGCAATTACCGAAGCTAAAATGAACGTGGTTATCACAATAAAGTTTGTAACTTATTTCTTCCAACAAATGGTGTATTCCAGAGCGACGGTAGTTTGAAGATATAATGCCTTTTGAATTATATGCATAGAGTTGACTGCCATTACAACTATTAAAGTTCTGAAACCTGTCCAATAAAAAATTACGCACTATATATGGAGGGAAGTCTTGAAGATAACCAATATTCACTCTCAAAGTACCGATCAAATTTGTTTCTGTCTTAACATATAACAGTATTCCTCCTTCATCTAATTCATCACATAGCATTTCTTTACGATGGTCAACAGATGCAAGCCGATGGCCAATTTCTTTTGCGTAAATGTGGTAACGGAAGCGGAAAATTTCCTTTTTTTCTTGCGGTGTTGTCGCAATTCCGATGGTGATGGATTTGTCAGATAAGCTAACCACGTTTGTCATAATTTTTTTCGCTCCTTCTTTTCGGTTTTTTGTAGCGGACGATCGAGCAGAGGGTATTATGTTTTCATTGCAAATCACCTCCTTTGATTGAAAATTAAGGAAATAGGCTGCATTACCTATCATCGTGTCAGAAGAAATGATCTTTTTTGACAATAAAAACCCTTTATTCAAATACATCATTTGAATAAAGAGTTTTTATTTTGCATAAATTTGGTAAGCTATTACTCATTTCGAGTAATTATTACAATGGAAAGTAGTAATATAATATTGTTAAATGGTTGAACCGATCAATAATGTTTGAAATAAGGTGAAATTTCGTGAATCACGCGAGCTTGGCAATATTATGCGCGGTAGCCGGAATGTTTTGTATGATTCTTGTTTACAGTTATCTTTACGTTCTATACCGCGAACGTTATATGGGGATTTGGATCATAACCTGGGTCGCCTTTTCCGTGCGGCTGGTTCTTTTTGACTCTGGGATACTTGATTGGAAACAATCGCTGACCGGATTTATTATCTTTCAAATAACGTATAACAGCACAATCCTATTGTTTCTGTGGGGCCAATATCTTTTTGTCGGCAGACCGTTCAACCGTTGGTGGGTGTACGGCGCCGCCGCCGTGACCGTAGTCAGCATTACCGCTGCTTTCCTGGATTTACCCTTTTGGTTTAAACATGCTTTTCCCGCCATATTCGCCGGCATAATCCTGATCACTATTGGTCGTTCTTTTATACATGATTTAAAACTAAAGGGCATCGGCAGCCGCATTACCGGCTATGCCTTTATCCTCTGGGGCCTGCTTACCGCCAGCACCCTGTATACCCTCGGTTTAGGATTGCCCTGGATACCTTCCGCGAATTATGCCCTTGGCGGAATATTACGGCTAGTTATTGCCTCTGGTACGTTAATTGTGTATTTTGAAAAAAACCGCGCCGATTTGCTTGAGCGGGAAGCTTACTTTCGGCTGTTAACGGAAGGTGCAGTAGATATCATCTACCGTTACCGGCTTTTACCTGAGCCTAAATTGGAGTATATCAGTCCGTCCGTACTTCCCATCACCGGCTATAGTGCCGGTGAATATTATGACGATGCCGGCTTGCTGCGTAGTTTGATTCATCCTGATGATCTGCCTGCGTATGAGGCTTTCATTAACGCCACGGGCGAATATAGTTCTTTGCCTCTTTCGCTGCGTTTAATTCGCAAAGATAACCATATAATATGGATTGAGAATAAGTGTGTTTCCCACTATGACGAAAAAGGAAATCTGCTTTACCTTGACGGCATTATCCGGGATGTTACCGCCCGTAAAGAACGGGAGCGCCTTGCCACCCGTGTTGACAAGCTGAATATGGCGGGAGCGATGGCTGTCAGTGTCGCCCATGAAATACGCAACCCTTTAACAACGGTTTGCGGCTATTTGCAAATAATGGCCCGTGAGGCTGAGTTACATAAGTATGAAAATCGTTTGGTTTTAATGTTGGAAGAACTGAACCGTGCTAATACCATTATCAGCGAATACCTCTTATTAGCCAAAGATAAACGGATTGAACTGAAAAACCACTGTTTGAATACATTAATAAAAAAAATATCCCCTTTAATTGAGGCTGACGCCGCCGCCGTTAATGTCGCTGTAAGTCTTAAATTACAAGAATTACCCACGCTTGCTCTGGATGAAAATGAAATCCGCCAGTTGATACTGAATTTAGTACGTAACAGTTTGGAGGCCATGCCAAGGGGGGGCATACTTGTTATCGGAACAAGTTTTGAAAAAAAGAAAGTTGTCTTGTGGGTGCAAGATCAGGGTATCGGTATGCCGGATGATATCCTACAAAACCTAGGAACACCATTTTTAACGACGAAGGATACTGGCACGGGATTGGGTCTACCAATTTGCTACCGCATTGCCACCCGACACCATGCCACCATTGATGTAAAAACCGGAAATCAAGGCACGACTTTCTTGATTCACTTTAGTCTATCGCATTTTGTCGCCTGACGCTCTCTCCCCCGCTGAGCGTTTTTTTCCCCGATCTAAGTTTCCGCAGACCAAAATAAACAAAAAAGCGGAGATTACGGGAAATTTTATTCCCGCAATAGGAGGCATGTGCCAATGGGGAAGGTTCTCGAAGGCTTCAATCGAAGTTTTGCTCGCAAAAAGGCTCAACTAACAGCTCCCAGCTGCCAGTTGAGCCACAAAATTATCTACGCGCAAAATTTTTGATTGCCTCAGAAGAATGAAATCGCGGGCTGCCCAGCTATGGGAATTTCTATAGGTCATTTTCTACTAAGGATACAAGGGGAAGGTTCGCTCTGTTTCCGTGAGTGAGGATTGACCATATTGATTATGACTCTTGTCAATATTCTCATTTATTCGAAACAAGTGAAAGAAAATAAGCTATTTATTGGCGAAAAGAGATAATGGACTTTTTTGGTAATACTACTGATCTTTTCAGTGGTTGCCGAATGATGTTAGCAATAATGTTTGCTGGCATTATCATGCAGAAAGGGGAGAGATTTTTGTGACAGAAGATGTAATAAAAGAAGAACAAGCTAATTCAAAAAAGGTGAGCTGGGAAGCTTTCGTAAAGCAAGATGCGCTTAACTTTATGATGGCTCATAACTTACAGGCCATAACGGTTGATGATGGTGCCGGTAAGAAGGGCGTCATTAAACGGACAAGCAAAGGCGATTTTTCCGTACAGATTACTTCCAACGAAATATTGTAAAAAAGCGATACCCCATAGGTGGCGACGAGCTACCTATGGGGTGCAGTTTATCATCCGCTATTAAACTTTCCGGGAGGTAGTCTTTTTGTTACCGGTAAAATAGGTGGCTGTTTTCTTATGATGCTTGGCATGAAAAAAGGCCAAAGTATCCTTGAGTTAATGGATAATAGCGAAATCAAAGCTGTTGTTTCTGAAATTCGGAGCCTATCGGCGGTTTTACTAGAATTTCAAAAAAGCGTCTGGGCAGAGTTTAAAGAGTTAGGCTTCGAAAAACATGAGACTCTGAAATAGTAACTGTTCTACGATTTTTATTTAACGGCAGCAAGATAAGTGATAAAGGGGATCGGCGTTATGAATAGCAGCTTTCCGCCGCTATTCATTCTATGGAATTTAGCTGCATTTCTGATGGTTATGCTGGACAAGCGCCGGGCTCGCAGGAATGAGTGGCGCATTCGTGAGCAAACTTTTTTCGTTTGTGCTGCAGCTTTTGGAGCGTCAGGGATTTTGCTGGGCATGTACGTTTTCCGCCATAAGACACGTCATCGATATGCTGACTGCCGCCAAACCGGGGAGATTCACTACGGCTTTACACAATTTCGGCCCCACTACTATCAGTACGCACAACAAAACAAAGCGACCATGCATATCGAACATAAACCGGGCTATGCGGTTGAAGTAGATTGGGCTGGTGTTACGCTTTCTGATATTGACAACAGTACTGGTGAGATACAAAAGGCATATCTGTTTGTCGGCGCTCTCCCTTGTAGTGGCTACGCTTGACCCGTTGACTTAGGTTAACATTGGTGGTGACGAAAAAAGGAAGCAACCTGGTAACCGGAGTAAGCGCAAATTATTGTTTGGATTGCCGATGCATTTTTGGTATATATGTTTCGAAAATACGGTTCATCATATCTACATAGGTTATCCGAGGGGCGACTGCAATGTTTTCATTTGCCCTCTTACCCGTGATAATCAGAGCAGTTTCTGTAGCTACAATTGCTCCGCTTAAGCAGGCAGCGCCAGCATTGGTGGAAATATGGTTGCATTTGCCAGACATAAAGTCGATTAATACTTCGCTGTGATGTTCTTCCAGCAATTGGTCATATGGAACACAGTGGGTTGTACGAGCAACAGGATCAGCTGGAACACAATAAAATTCTTCCATGGTCATGCCTTGTGGATCAAATATGACCATAAAAGTTCCAAAGTCAGGAATAGGAGCGGAAATATTTATGATCCCCATTTTTCTGGCTAGCTGGGCGAACATAACTTTATAGTCGATGCCGCAGTAATCAATGGCATCAATTACAATGTCACTGCCTTGCATAAATTCAGCAAGTCCTTCCTCGGTTGCCGGGGATTGTTCATAGACAGTAAGTTTTAAAAATGGATTGATTTCTTTTAGCATTTCCGCAGTGGCAGCTGCTTTATTTCGACCGATATTAGCAACCATAGCAGCAAATTGGCGGTTCATATCAGGTTCATCAAACACTCCGGGATCCATAATAGCCAGTTCGCCAATGCCAAAACGTGCTAACGTAGCGGCCTGAATACCGCCCACTCCGCCTACTCCGGCAACTGCGACTTTGGCATTACGTAATTTTTCTTGTTGCTGGGGCGTAAATAAACCGATATTTCGTTGATAAACTTGAGTGTAATCCATATTGTTCACATCCCTCTTCTAATAATTAAAGTTTTAATGTTGTATCTGAGATTAATTTTATTACAAAATCGCCACACAGTGTTGTTTCGTAAATATTTAATAATTCTATTCAGTATTGTAAAACCATTCTCCTTAATATATAAGAGCAGTTCTCTGGTGTAGCTGCTCGCTATTTTTGTCCTTGCCTTGCTCGCGACATGTGCCAAAATCTGCCCGGCATTTTTGCCGCATAACGATCTAAAAATTGGCATCTCTCGGCAGATACCAATTTTTAGGTCGTTATGGAAGTTCACTCTCAATGACGAGATGAATCAAATGCTCATCAATAAGCTTTTTGTTTCGTTGCGCCGCACTCAGTAAGCTGTGCATACAGACTTTGTTAACGGCACGAAACGCGCCGGATGAATATTTGTAGATTTCATCAATGGCTTTATCTGTAAAGATGTCCTGCTGCCCATCGGCATAAACAAGATGCGCTTTGATGTAGCCTTCTGTTTGCGAACGATCAAGGAACGGCAGATTGCATTTTAAATCGATTCTTTGGCGAACAGCGGCATAAACCTGTAGATTCAGCTTATCCCACAATTCATTCTGACCTGCGAGGATAAGCGCCATTGGATTTTGCGAATCCATTTGGTAATTTAACATGAACCGGATTTCTTCCAGGGTTTCACGTTTTAAAAGATGTGCCTCATCCACGATGGTGAGAACTTTCTTGTGCTTGACCTCACGCATGTATTCAAGCTGTCGATGCAGGCTAAGTTTCGCGTCACCACGATAGAATTTTCCCTCGGCGCCAAGCTGCTGTAGAAGTCCGTTATAAAACCAGCGCGGTGTCAGCTGTGAATCAGAAAGATAGAGCACAAGATATTCTTCCGGGTCCAAGCTTTTCGAAAGCCTTCGGATCAGCGTTGTTTTTCCACATCCAACCTCGGCAGTAACCACGGCAAACAGTTGATTTTCCGCAGCGTAACAAAGCCTGCCAAGGCTTTCATTCACAGCATCTGACATATATAGGCTGTCTACCGGAATGCTGTTGGTAAAGGGCGTATGCTTCATGGAAAAGAATGCTTTATACATTTGGCGTTAGTCCCTTTGCCATGCTGCTAAAGCTTGTCGCAATGGTGGCTTTAGGCTGTACTGATTTGTTTTTTAATCCCTCCAGCATGCGTGAACTCTGGGCGGTTACCTTTTCTAGTGTTTCAGGAAACAATTCCACTTGCCGGCAGTTTTCTCCAATTTGCAGCCGTTTGGCTTTAAACGCGGGAAAATCGGTATGATGAATTTCTAATTCGTCCTGCCAGGTAGGATCATAGAGGACTTCGACCTTGCGGCCAATCAGTTTCATGCTCACTTCATATTTACTGCCATTGAAGCTGATACAGCCGGTTTTGTCTACCTCACGTTCCTCCGTATGCAAAAATGCCTCACGGCAAGCTTCGATGTCTGGAAATCTAAGCGCCTTTTTATCGGTTAGGTAAGCAATTTCCGGTGATACTCCGTCAAGTCCGGCATGTGGATCCTTATGGTACTTTTCCTGTATCCACAAATCAAGGTAATGATTGAGTTCTTCCAGGCTTTGCGGTTTTTGTAAGGAAGCCTCAGCAAGAAAAGAATCCAAGCGGCGATTGAACCTTTCAATTTTACCTTTCCCTTCGGGATGGTACGGCCGCGCATGAAGAAGCTTAATGCCAAGTTTTGCGCATGCCTTGGTCAGCCAGTTGCTGCGATATTGTTTACCATTATCCACATAGACAGCATCCGGCAATCCGTGTGTTAAGATGGCGTCTCTGAGCGTATCTTCAATGATGTCGAGCTTCTGGTTTTCATAGAACTTCGCACTAACAATGAAACGTGTGGCATCGTCAATCCAAGCAGCAAGGTAAACCTGCTTTTTGGCATCATCCTTGCCAATTGGCAAATATGGTCCATACTTGATATCCCCTTGGTAAAGCATACCGCGATGCGGCTTGGCAAAACGGCGAGCTGCCGGGCTTGTTTTGGAATACATACGAATTTGCCGCATACCAAATCCTGCTTTTTGCAAATGACGCTGCAAGGTGCTGCGGCTAATGGTATCCTTTGGAACAACGCCTTCAAGCTCAAGGATTTGGATGATGTCCCGCACACTCCGGGACGGACATTCCCGCCGAAGCGTAATCGCAGCCTCAACAATATCTGCATAACCTTCCGGCAGTGCAAAAGCTGTTTTGGGAACGGTTGTCTTGGGTTTCAAACCCTCAAAACCGTCCGCTTGATAAGCCGTTAGCCATCGCCCAATGGTGCGATACGATTTGCCAGTATGCCAGGCAACCTCTTTCTTCTTGCTAATGAGTAAGGACGGATCGAGTGCCGCATCAAGCAAAGAACTGATGATTTCAAAACGCTTTGCGGCGATTTCTTCTGCTGATTTTATCACAGATAACAACTCCCTTCTTTTAAAAGAGAGTATATACCCTTACCCCGGCGGCACCAAGGCAAACTGGGTGGCAGGATAGAAATCGCTAGCGCAGAGCAATGGCGTGACAAGAATGGACCAACGGCGAATCTTTCGGCGAAGGATTGCAAGCAGGGGTTCACCAAACAGAGGAACTTTTTTCGCACATGCGGCATGAAGCAAAGTTTCTATATATGGTGCTGAAGCCGAAAATTCAGCTTTCCATCTGCGTATGGTTGAGTCATCAGCGGGGCAAGTCATGAGCGATTTATCATCAACGACATCTTGCATAACCGAAGCTTCATAATGTTTATATGGCCTTACGAAACTCGGCAGTTCGGTATGCAGCCGCTGACATTTAGCACAATACCCACGAGGCACTGCAAGAGCCACACGAATGCCGCAACGAAGCTTCACGTAACGGACTCTGTGGTCATGACAAGAAAGAGGAGTGCTACAATGAGGACAAACGGAAAGAATCTTACTTGAAACTAAAAATATGCGTATTAATATTGAAATGTATCTCGTAACGTGATAATATGACCATGTTGTTTATTTTGGTAACCACGGTACGGGATTGAGGGATCCTCGCCGTGGTTTTTTCATTTTCACCCCGGTACCAGCTAATACTGGCATTATACACCTAAAAAATGAGGCAAAACAAGAGAGCAACCTTCAACATTCATGGACAAAAGTACTGAGCAAGGCATGGTTATTGAAGGTTAGCAGCTACACTCTGGCCTCATCCGATGAAAAACAAAGTTGATCTAGATCTAATATAAATTGTTGAGATACTGCAAAATCAAAGTTTCTTTGCCTAACTTACTCCCAGGAAGAATGCCGGAAAAGAAAAATCCTATCTATTCAAATCTTTCCGTCAATACGGCAGTCAGAGGTTTACTCATATCCAAGAACAAGAAAATGACATCGGATTTTTTTATACAATAATCACGCAAATGAGCATGTACTTCCTTTAATGTTTGGGCAGTATCACCATAATTAATGATTTCAATTTGAGCTACATTAAATACAGAATCATAAGAAACATCTATAATTAATTCGTCGACTCCACTTTGTGTCTCAGGCAAACTTACCGCCAACAATTCTGTATTGATCCCTATAGCTTTGTAAAGAGCAGATATTTACTTTTCATGTCTGGCAGGAGAATATATTTTACTGGAGAATAATCATTAAGCAATTTGAATCGAACCAATACACTGACTTTTTGACTGAATACCCCTGTTATTTCCTTGAAGTCTAAATCGCTTGGCGCTAGTCTAAGCAACAGCGGTAGAACTGCCAGGTGCTTTGAACTTCACCCCCCGTGTCCAACGACCCTACTGCTGCCATCTTCGACTGCCACGGCTGAATAAAGCAACCCTGATTGATTTGCTTCAATCAATTTTTCGGGATAATAAATAAAATCCAGATACGAGTAACCGTAAGCTGCGTAAGCGCAACGCGCAACCGCGATGGCATCCTTACTTTCAAATGACCTTATTTTAATAGATTCTGGTGATATTCACATACCACTGGACACGGTTCTAATCGACAACAATCTAATCTTGAAGGATAATGGTCTTGTGTGATTTCTATGCCAAGAATGCTAGGCAACTAAGTAAAACA
This sequence comes from Sporomusa ovata DSM 2662, assembly GCF_000445445.1. Lineage (GTDB taxonomy): Bacteria > Bacillota > Negativicutes > Sporomusales > Sporomusaceae > Sporomusa > Sporomusa ovata. Next base: position 646,401 of record NZ_ASXP01000001.1, read on the forward strand.
GGCATTTATCATATAATGTTACGTGGTAATGAGCCTTCCTCATTAATTATAGGAAAATTGCTTAAGCGATAATATAGTGGAAATAGCATGTTTGTATACGAGTTGTTGTTTCCCTTCAGTTTCTAAGATAACAGTGAAACTATCGAATCCCTTAACTAAACTTTTAATTGGAAATCCGTTTACCAAACGAATAATAACGGGGATATTCTTGTTTATTGCTTGATTTAAAAAGTTGTCTTGTAAATTTAATTTTCCTTTTGTGTAGATGCCGAAGTTACGCTAGCGTTAGGGTTAGTATTCATAAAAACCTCCCCAAAAGTCTTACAATAATAGGTAATAAAGATATTACTTCGTGGTTTAACTATAAATTACCTTTTAGTATCTCTGGGTTTTACATAGACCGACTAGTATGTAGTAGTATCAAAAAAAGCACGAGCAACAGCCAGTGCCAATATAGCAAGAGCTAAAAATAGTATGAATCGGACTAAAAGATAAAGTTTGAAAAAGTTTAGCATGATTGAAATTACATCAATGAAGATATATAATTTAGATGTCAAATTTAGTTCACTTTCTTTGGCCCAGCCCAGCACTAAGCTGGGTATTTTTTTGCCTTTGCCGGGTTTGAGGCTGGTGGACGGCATTCGCCAAGCAGCATCATTAATGCAGTACACATGCTGTATTGCCGGTAAGGATAACAAAAAATCCGCCGCGTTCCATATTCATCGGAATAACGGCGGACTTTTTGTTTTTCTTTTTGACGCCTGTAGTCAAATTACTGAGGAGCCGAGTGATGAGAAATCATCATGCTCGGTTCTGGAGCCGAGTCAACGGGGTGACCCGTTGACTTAGGTTAACAGCTTTAATAACGAAAGAACTCCTACCAAATTATACAACAATTGGCAGGAGTTCTTTATTTTTTTTTAGAATATATAACTATCCTATGGTTATGATTTTTACTGAAGGGAAAGGTGATAGCCCATGAGTATGATTAGATTACTTACTGAGAATGAAATAACTGATTTCGTCAACATAGTATTTAATGCGTACCCAAAAGTATTTGATCCTAGCGAAGAGAATAGAAGGAAAATTAACAAAAGGTTTACTGGAATCCAGACTTCAAATCCATCACAGAACTTTTATGGTCTATATCGAGAAGGTCAAATGTTAGGTGGAATGCAACTGCATAATTTTATTATGAAGCTTTTATCCATTAAAATCCCCGTGGGCGGAGTAGGATCGGTCGCTGTAGATTTTTTACATAAAAAAGAAAACGTATGCAAAGAACTAATAACCTATTTTTTGAACCATTATCGGAATCGCGGATATGGTATGGTTGCCTTATACCCCTTTCGCCCCAATTTTTATAAAAGAATGGGGTTTGGTTATGGTTCAAAAATGAATCGCTATAAAACAAAACCTGCCTTTTTGCCTGAGGAAAAGGCGGCTAGGAAGGAGATGTTCTATCTAAGCATAAAGGATATTAATGACATGGTAGAATGCCATAATCGATTGGTGGATACAACACATGGCATGATTGAAAAGACTGCTATCATGGTTGAAAAAATATTTGATGATCCGGAAAACAGAGTGGTTGGTTATAAGCAAGATGGTAAGCTGCGTGCTTATTTGGTATATCGTTTTGTGAGTGATGATGATAAGCGGTTTCTGATCTATGATATGTATATTGAAGAAATCATATATGAAAATGCGCAAACACTAAAAATTCTATTGGCTTTCTTGCGTAGTCAAGCTGATCAAGTGAGAGATATCATCATCGATACCCATGATGAATATTTTCATTATCTACTCAGCGATCCTCGAAATGGTTCAAATAATTTTCTGGGCACATTATCCCATGAAAGTAATCTTCAAGGTTTGGGTATCATGTACCGGGTGGTTAATGTGACAAAGATATTTGAAAGTTTACACAACCATAACTTTGGAGGACAAAACTGTAAAATGAGATTGTCGATTAACGATGACTTCCTATCCTGCAATAATACTAGTATAACAATTCAATTTCAGGAAGGGATTGCTGAAATTAAGGAGAGTGAGGACTATGAGGTGGAGGTGTCTTTTGATATTTCGGGATTTTCTTCATTAATAATGGGTACAGTTAATTTTAATACACTATATCGCTATGGCCTGGCTAAAATATCTGACAAAGGATATATAGGGATTATTAATAAAATATTTATGACAGATGAAAAACCAAAATGTACTGTCAGATTTTAAATATAGTAATATAGTAGCTATGTGCCACTGGTGTACGTTGTGCCACTAGAGACGGTTCTGTTTCCTTCTCTTGAGATTGATCGTGTTGATTATGACTCCTATCACAATTTTTATTCTAATATTTGTCGTTTGATCCGATGGAGAACGGAAAAAACTTAACTCCTGTTAATGTTTTGATGATTTGCCTGGAAACGATCGAACCGTCCCCTTGTATCCACCTTGTATCCATTGTATCCATTTCGGGCTTAGTTAGGCCTCTGATAGGCTATCTATCAGAGGCCTAATATATTGCAATCTCTAATTGAATAGTATCAGTTGGATGGCGGGATGTCATTTAGCGGCCACAGAAACAAAATCTTGGCAAATCAAATAATTTTGCTAGTCCCGCTGCTGTTACACCATAATAAATTACGGGTTTTCCTTGCGACAATTCGTGGTAAGTATCGTTTACTAAGACGCTTCCTGTAGATAAAACGATATCTGCCCAACGGGCGTGCTGAGAATTAAGGGCTGCATCCTCGATACGAACACCACAACGGATTTGACCGATATTATCCGGATTTAGGTCAGTGACTTTAAGTTCAAAGGACGCATTGTTTAGTGCTTCAATTAAGGCTGGCTGTAAGCCGACAAAGGCGATTTTGGGTCTCCCGTATTTTTTTTCAATATAGGCAGGCAGCTCTTTAGCACAAAGGGCCGGTTCTTTATCTTTGCAGTGGACTGTTGCTTCAATCATCTGCAAACTTCGCATCGCTGCATTTAGAGTTGCAACAAACACTGCACGATGAAAGTTGGTATCAAGCGGCAGTTGTAATACATCTTCAAGAGTACCTTCGAATTTTCCAGGTTGATCAGTGAAGGCTTGCCCTACGCCATCACGCAATCGTGCTTCCATCATGACTTCTTTACCAGTAAGTAGAGGATAATCATCGCGATCCGGTTGCCCAATTGCCTCTTCAGGCGTAAGATTGCGTGCAGATACGATCATAACTTTTTCATTAAATGCCCAATTATGATCTTTAGCCAACTGTGAAAGCTTTGTTTTTGCTTCTTCTAAAAGTGTCATATTATAATGCTCCTTTTTTGATAGTATATATGCATCACCAGGGTAAGCGAGCAGTCAAGTAGGTTCCATTTGCCTGCAGACATACTTCCAATGTAATTGTGGACTTGATTGCTTGTTAAGTATTAATTAGCTCATTCTTAATTACAAAGCGAATGGCCAAGATACAATATTATGAAACATATTTCACAATTAATATATAATATTCAAAGGGGAATGTCAAGAATTTGGCTTGATGTTAGTGAAGTAAAGTGGAAAATTTTTAAAGTCGAACTTGTTTTGTTGATTATATTTGTCTTTTTTTCACTAAATGCTATAACAATGAACAAATATAAATAATAATGCAATTAATAGTTTGATATTGTTGACTTATATTTGTCCATGTAATATTATGAGTTTAATAAGAAAATAGTGATGATTGTCTCAATACTAACCTTGGTGTTTTTATTTTTGATTGTGAATGCAAAAAAATTACAATGCATCAAAGTTTAAAATTTCTAGGGAGGAAAATAATCATGTACAGAAAGTTAATATTCATTCTTTTCCGGGAGTAGTATTGCGTAATGCGGGTAGTCCTGATCTTGCCATTGATTTCTTGAACTTTCTTAGCGCAAATATATTTAAAAAGAGCGGTTTTGTACCGGTAAATTAGAATATATGCGATGATATGCCGCTTGATATAACATGGAGTAACTCATTTTGGACTTGGTGTGCAAGATCTGTATCTATTACATAAGGGGGATATGGGATAATGGATAATAATGTTAAACTAAGAAGTATGATCTTTATTGCAATTCTGTCTGTGAGTCTATTGTTACTTGGAGGTTGCAGCAAAGAAGTCCCGCAAAAGCATGAAGAACCTAAAACGTTATTAGCTTATGTCGGAGCTAACCTCAAAGATCCGGTTAGCGATCTCGTAGCAACCTATGAGAAAAAAACAGGAGTAAAAGTGGAACTTACGTTTAACAATTCAGGCACGTTAATGAATCAAATAGACACAACGAAAAAAGGCGATATCTATATGCCAGGCGGAATATCTTTTGTGGAAAAAGCTAAGCAAAAAGGAATTATTGATCAAGTGCTGGGGCCGATTGCTTATCATACTCCGGTGATCATTACACCAAAGGGAAACCCTGGTCAGGTATCGGGGATTGAAGACCTTGCCAAGGAAGGTGTAAAATTAGTGATTCCTGATAAGGATGCTACTGCTATTGGCAGAACAGCCTATAAGATTTTTAATAAAACAGGAAAAAGTGCTGAAATAGAAAATAATATTATTGCCAATTTAGAGAGTCCTGCTAAGGTATTGGCTGTAATCATCATGGGGCAAGGAAATGCAGGTATTGTTGAATACAGCAATACATTTAAAGATAAAGAAAAAATAGAAGTCATTCCAATTGACCCCAAAGTAAATGAAGTGGAGCAGATTCCGGTTGCTTCCTTAGTCTATTCAACCAACAAAGAACTGGCAGCAGATTTTATGCAATACATGAAGGAGAATGGCCCTGCTGTTTTTGAAAAATATGGATTCAAGACCAAATAATCCTAATCAACTGAAAAATACTACTTTTATTAGTGCGTTGTGGATAGTTTTTGCCTTTATCATCTCGTTTTTCCTGTTACTAATCATTGGATTATTGTCTTATAGTGATATCGGTACACTTTTTAATGTTCTGAATCAACCAGAATTTTACTTTGCTTTACAGTTTACGTTGAAGACTTCGTTACTGGCTACAATTTTTGCGACGATTACAGCCTTGCCTTGCGGCTATCTTCTAGCTCGATATAAACTACCCGGCAGTGCCTTGTTGGATACGTTACTGGATATGCCAATTGTTCTGCCTCCCCTGGTCAGCGGGATTGCTTTATTAATTTTCTTTGGTCCGTTTTTGGGGAAGCATTTGGCCCAAGCTGGTATAAATATTGTATTTACTCCGTTAGGGGTTATTGTTGCTCAATGGTTTATTGCAACACCTTTTGCCATCAAAACCTTTAAGCAGTCGTTTGCTTCTATTGACCAACGGATGGAGAAAGTAGCCCGCACTTTAGGGTTTTCTCCTCCAATGGTCTTTCTCAAGGTTACCTTACCTTTAGCAAAAAATGGACTTATGAGCGGAATTATGATGGCTTGGTCACGTGCTATGGGAGAATTCGGAGCAACTGCTATGCTGGCAGGAATCACTCGAATGAAAACGGAAACACTTTCCGTGGCAGTTTTCCTTAATATGTCAATTGGCGATATCAAATTTGCTATTTCAACGGCTATTGTTATGCTCTTTATTGCCCTGGTGCTGCTTATTATTTTAAAAATGGTCCTGCGAAATGAGGTGCAGGTATGAAAACAGCTTTTTTTCAAGTTGAAAAGCTTTACGTCCAGGCCGGGGAGTTTGACTTACAAAATATTTCCTTTTCTTTGCGCAGTAAGGAATATTTAATTATTTTAGGTCCTACTGGCTGCGGAAAAACAATGTTGCTGGAGACTTTGGCAGGACTGCGTAAACCGGTTGGCGGACAAATATTTTTGGGCAATAATAATATTACCACATGGCCTCCAGAAGCAAGGGGATTGGGATTTGCTTACCAGGATAGCTTACTCTATCCTTTTTTAAATGTAAAAGATAATATTTTATTCGGAGCCAGAGCTCAAAAAAAACACAAAGAAACAAATACACTAAAAAGACTAGATAAACTAGCGGAAGCAATGGGGATTTCTCATCTTCTGCAGCGGTATCCACGCGACTTAAGCGGGGGAGAAAAACAGCGGGTTTCCCTAGCTAGAGCAATCTTAGTTGATCCGCCTGTTCTTTTGCTAGATGAGCCATTATCTGCGTTGGATCCTCAGACACGCCATTCTATGCGGGAATTGCTGAGAGAAGTACATCGTTCAGAAGAATTGGGAATAATTCATGTGACACATGACTTTAATGAGGCTTTACAGCTTGGATCGCAGGTAATTGTAATGAATAACGGAAAAATAGTGCAGCAGGGAGAACCTTTGACTGTGTTTCAAAAGCCCCGATCGCTTTTTGTAGCTAGTTTTCTTCAAAGTGAAAATATTATCAAAGGAACAATCGAGACTATTAATGGTATATCACGGTTCAGAGATAGAGAAAACGAGTGGTCATTGGGGCCATTGCCTGAGAAGCTGGTCATGGGCAGAAATCAAAATGATGTCTATGTTATGCTTCATGCCGGACAGATAGAGATAGCTTTGAGTAACAGTTTGTCTTTAAACAAACCTAATACCTGGGAAGCTAGCATCGAAAAAGTTATGATAAATAGCACGCATGTTGAGTTGATCTGTCGGGGAAGCGGATGTTGGAATGTAGCCGTATCACGAAATGAATGGCAAAAGCTCGCTTTAAGAGTAGGGACAAAGGTGAATTTATCAGTAGATAATAAGCAAATTCATCTGATCTGGAACCATTGACATTGACCGTCAGAATAATGAATAAATTCCCGGAACATGCTGAAGCTCTCTTTGAGAAAACTGCCAAAGATGCTGAGGACAGAAGAACTTCCTATAAGCGCCTGGCTAAGAATAGCTAAAATCGATAGTCAAAAGGAAAGCACTATTTGTCAACTAAGGCAAATAGCGCTTTCTTAATTTTAACGATACTGTAGTTAGTGCTCCATCAACACAATAATTTCTCCCTCCAGTACCATTCAGGTGGAGTAGATTCTACACCTGAATCCCCATTGTTTCAGCTATGCTGAAATGAGTTCACTTAGTACACGAAAAAATGATTATTGACATATGCCAAAAAAAAGATATAATGAAAGCACAAATAGCATATGTCAATAACCTGTGAGAGGGAATAAGCATGCCAGGAAGAGAGATCAAATAGAAAGGGGAAGGTTAAAAACGCCGGGAAGAGATGGAATAGGCCCAATGGGTGCAAGGCGATGGTTGGAAGAAGTCTGGATTTTGCACAGGCCTTAATTCATGGTGTTTAAACGAGGTGTACTTATATGCCAAGACCTAGAAAATGGAAAAAAGTCTGTTGTCTGCCGGAGAGCAACCTTTATGGGCCGCTAAACAGACCGAATGTCGACAATGAATTTATTGCGATGACAGTTGAAGAGTATGAAACTATCCGCCTTATCGATCTTGACGGTTTGACGCAGGAAGAGTGCGCTGAAAGGATGCATGTTGCACGTGCGACCGTTCAGAAGATTTATAATGATGCACGAGGCAAGCTTGCTGATTCCTTGGTTAATGGAAGTATTCTCAAGATTGAAGGCGGAGACTATAAGCTTTACGACGAAAGTGAACAACTGCATGGCTGCGGAGGATGCCGTAGACAAAGATGCGGACAAAAACAGATGCGAAGGGAAGAAGTTTTAACGGAAATAATAGAATAATTCGCTTCAAATGTAATGGGTTAAATAAACAACAAAAGGAACGTGAATAACATGGAAAAAAGTTCGGCAAATATGAAATCTTGCCTTCAACCGCTGCCCAAAGTGCTGGTCTCCTGTCGAGGTTTAAATGGCGAGAACAATGTTCTCGCGGTAGCTTATTGCGGAAATTGCAGTTATAACCCGCCGATGGTAATGGTAGGTATTGTTCCGACTCGCTATTCATATCAGCTGATTAAAGAGTCCTGTTGCTTTGTGGTAAACCTTGTCGATAAAAGCTATCAGGAAACTTTTGCTTATTTGGGGAGTCATAGTAAACGCGATGATGATAAATTGGCAGCGGCGAAAGTCAGACTTGCCGACGGTAAAAAAGTCAATGCGCCGATTTTGCCGGATTGTCCGGTCAATATCGAATGCACGATCGTTGATTCGATTATGACGGGATCACATGAGATGTTTATCGGTAAAATCGAGTATGTCCATGCCGATGCAAAATTAGTAGATGCCGAAGGGAATATCGATTTTTCAAAAATTAATTTTCTATAACAAGCTGTGGTGATTGCCTGACGATTTACATCAAGGTTGATATTTTTAACGAAAAGAACGTTGAAGTTATCGTTGGAGCAGGTGACAGTGCACGAAAAGGAGAGCAGAATTAGTGGTTCATACGTATTCATTGAATGGATATAATATTGCAGTGGACGGAAACAGTGGGGCAATACACTTGCTCGACGGTGTTACTTTTGAATTATTGAAGGGTGAAGAGAAAATGCCCTCGTTGACAAGTGTACAAGAAAAACTGAAAGATAAATATGACGTCAGCGAAATTAGTGAAGCTTATAATGAAATTGAAGATTTACATAAAAATGGAATGCTGTTTTCTTCGGCAAGTAATTTGGAAGCTGCGGTTGGCGCTAAATCGGTTACTTATAGTTTGAAAGCGCTTTGCTTAAATGTAGCCCATGATTGCAATTTAAGATGTGAATATTGTTTTGCGTCAGAAGGAGATTATAACAGCGGCCGAAAGTTAATGAGCACGGATATTGCATTGAAAGCTGTGGACTATCTTGTTGCAGGATCGCAGGGTCGACGCAACATTGAAATAGACTTTTTTGGCGGCGAACCACTAATGAATTTTGATGTGGTTAGGGACGTTGTTGCATACGGCAGGCAACTTGAAAAGACGATGGATAAACATTTTTATTTCACAATTACAACAAACGGAACATTGCTTGATAAAGAAAAAATTGATTATATCAACGATACCATGGACAACGTGGTCATAAGCATTGATGGCCGCAGAGAAGTGCATGATGCTGTTCGCCATGACAGGGCGGGGCATGGAAGTCACGACAAAATAATACCTTTGGCCCGGAATCTTGTTTCCGGCAGAAACGGGAAAAGCTATTTTGTACGTGGTACTTTTACCGCTAAAAATAAAGATTTTTCTAAGGATGTTATGTATCTTTTTGATCAGGGATTTAAAGAAATCTCCGTGGAGCCGGTGGTAGGTTTCGGTCGAAATTTGCATTTCAAAGAGTCGGATGTTTCCGATGTACTGAGAGAATATGAAAATTTATCATTGCAGTATATTAAGCGACTATCCGAGGATCAGCAGCTTAGCTTTTATCACTTTAATATAAACATTTACAACGGCCCCTGTTTATATAAAAGAGTGACAGCTTGTGGAGCCGGCTATGAGTATTTAGCGGTGTCTCCTGACGGTTGTTTGTATCCTTGTCATCAATTTGTAGGTCAAGATGAATTTGTGCTTGGGAATGTGGTAACCGGCATTAATAATAATGAAATGTATAAGATGTTTAAGAAAAATAATATTCTGACCAAAGAAGCTTGCAGGGATTGCTGGGCTAAGTTGTTTTGTTCCGGAGGCTGCCACGCCAATGCCTATTTTTCAAATGGCAGTATTTCCGAGCCGAATCACATTGCCTGTACATTTCAAAAAAAGAGAATTGAGTGTGCTATTATGATTCAGCTTATAAAAGCGGATAAGGGCATATGATTGTTTTGAATGTCAGTGCAAAGAAGTGATTGGAAATGACGAATCCCTTTAGTATTTGAGGGCTGTATATAGGGGGAATTGCTTTGAAGATAAAATCATTGATTATTAAAGATGGTTATATCTATATTGCAGCGCTTGCTGTTTTATCGGGTCTTACTGCTGTTTTACTGAGCCCTTACTGGAGTATCTTTCCGGGTGTGCTCACTTTGTTCATGGTCTTTTTTTTTCGTAATCCACGCCGGTGTATAGATTTTAATGACCGGAATATTCTTTCGCCGGCTGATGGAAAAGTAATGAGTATTGCAGATAAGTTTGAAGAAAAATTTTTGAATGGTGAAGGAACAAAAATCACCATTTTTTTATCGGTATTGGATGTGCATGTGAACCGTAGCCCAATTGCCGGGGAAATTAAATATCAAGAGTATTGTTGTGGTCGATTTCGCCCGGCGTATAAGGATTCTGTAGGCTGGGAAAATGAGCGTCATACTATTGGTATGGAAAGTGCCAATATGCGCATTTTGGTTACGCAGATTGCCGGAGTATTGGCCAGGCGCATCGTGTCTTGGGTTACCTTAGGCAGTTTATTAGAGCAGGGACAATTGTACGGAATGATTAAATTTGGATCTTGTACAGAAATTATTGTGCCAAAAGGGGTTGAAATCTTAGTTAAAAAAGGCGATCACGTAAAAGGCGGAGTTACTGTCTTAGGAAAGTTGCCGAATTGAAAAAGATCCTCGGCGTTAGGAAGGGGTTGACTGAAATGGATGCAAGCGAGAGGGTAGCGGTGCTTTCAATTGCTATAAACCTTGTTATATTTGGAATAAAGTATTTGTCTGCGCTTGCTTCTGGGAGCATTGCTCTAAAAGCGGAAGCGTTTCATAGTTTTGCAGACTTTATTGCGGCTGTAACTGTGTTTGCAGGGGTAAAGCTTGCTAAGCGAAAAACAAAGTCTTTTCCATATGGCCTTTATAAAATAGAAAATCTAATGTCTGTGGTGATCTCTTTAGTAATTCTTTATTCAGGTTATGAAATTGTTTTAGAAGCGGTTAATAACAATCAAGAGGGCTTGAAAGATTTGTGGCTTGCCATAGCAAGCTTATTAGTTTCTATAGCGCTTACTTTTTGGTTTTCTAGTTATGAAATGAAGATAGGGCAAGAAATCAATTCGCCAATTTTGCTAGCCGATGCAACACACATTCGTATTGACGTATTGAGTAACGTCGTGGTTTTATTTGCTATTGCTTCAAGTATGATAGGCTATCACTTAGATAAAATGGCGGCGGTTATCATTGTTGGTTTTATTATAAAAACAGGTTTTCAAATATTAAAGGATGGGGTCAGGGTGCTTTTAGACGCGTCCTTGGATTATGAAACGCTCAGCAAAGTAGAGAAAATTATTATAGATACACCTCAAGTAGTTTGCGTGAAGGCGTTAACTGGACGCAATTCCGGAAGATTTAAATTTATTGAAACCAGCATAGTGATTAAGACGCGTAACTTGAATAAAGCGCATTTTGTTGCAGATAAAATAGAAGGGCGTATTAAAGAGCAGGTTAAAAATATTGACCAGATACTTATACATTATGAACCAGTACAGAAGGAGCAGATTGTCTATGCGCTGCCGTTAACCGAGGATCAATCTTCAATCAGCAGTCATTTTGGCGAAGCCTTGTTTTTTATGTTTGTAACCTTTGATATAGAGAATAAAACGGCAAAAAAGATAGATGTCGTGGAGAATCCTTTCAGCAAAACTGAAAAGGGCAAAGGAATTTTGTCGGCTGAATTCATGGCAAAGAAGATGGTTGATTTTGTTTTGGTAACAAACGGTTTTCATAGCAAGGGGCCTTCTTATGTGTTTTCTGATGCTAATATCGAAGTGATTGTAACAGACAAAGCGACTCCGGAAAGTGCATTTGAAGAAAGAGGGTTAATGCTTTATGCAACTTTGGAAGAGGGTTATAATGGTTGATGGATAAGGAGGCCTTTATAGACCATTGATTCGATCAGCCATATGGCTTTTAAGGGTTTGGAAATTTGATAATGTGTAGGTGAAGTAAATGGATCATGATAATAACTGTTGTTCAAAGGCAGATCATATTTCCGGCTGTATGGTATGCGGCCGAGAGTTGTGTTATTTCCCTGAAATATCTGTCCGAGCGAATTGCTTTTACTGCGGAAAAGAAGATATCACTAACGTTTTTTGCCTTGGCGGTCACTATGTATGCGATGAATGCCACCGAAAAGATGTATTGGAGATTGTTGAGCAAATTTGCATTGACTCTGATTTAACCGACCCGGTTGAACTGGCATTATGTATTTTTGATTTGAAGAAGCTACATATGCACGGACCGGAATATCACAGCATTGTACCGGCTGTTTTAGTTTCCGCCTATGGGAATAGTATAGATAAAAAAGATATTCCAGCCATCAAAGAGGCCATTTTGCGGGGGAAAGCAATATTTGGTGGAATATGCGGTACCCATGGAACGTGCGGGGCATGCATCGGTGTGGGGATTGCGTATTCGGTTATCCAAAAAGTTACCCCGTACTCAAAAGAGAATCGGGGAGAAGCAAACCGGATGACGGCACATGCACTGATGGCTATTAGTAAGTTTGGTGGTCCCCGATGTTGCAAAAGAGATTCCATGATTGCTATTGAGACTGCCAAAAAGAATTTCCGATTTTTTAGCGATTCCGGAGAGAGTAGATACGAGTGTTCTCAGTTTATTAACAATAATATGTGTATACATAGTGATTGTCCGTTTTATCCAAATAAAGAATAGTGCGGTTAATTAACACCACCGCTTTACATCTTGACATTTTTCCAAAAACAGTATACATTGGTAATGAAATATAGTTCATAAATAAGGGGGTACTATGGGGATTCTAATGGGCCATGCACCTTGGTTGGTTGGAAAACACCGCAGTTATGGCGTGAAAGCAGGTAGTGGATAGTAGTTAATTAGGTGTCGGCGATTTGTTATTGTAGAGATTAAACAAATTTATGGGCGAAAAATAATGATAAATACGAAAGGTGGAACAAGTTGTATGAATGAAGAAAAAACGGTATCAAGATATGTATATCCTTGCGCTGGAGCTGCGGATGTAGGGGAAGTGACGGATCAAGTATGTCGGAAATTGCGGCGGGAAGGATTTGCAAAAACTCCTATGAGCTGTATTACAGGGATTGCCGCTAATCTAAAACCATTTATTGAAGCGGCACAGAAGATGGATGAACTCATCGTAATTGATGGCTGTCCCACGGTTTGTGCACGCAAAGTCATGGAGAATGCGGGGATTTCTGCCAAGTACTATTTGTTGACAGAAATGGGGCTGGAAAAGGGCAAAACTACGATAACTCCTGAACTGATTGAAGATATTTGCCAACGTATCAAGGGATAAGTGTATTTAATGGAACAATAATGCCTAGATTAAGTAAATAAAAGGAGTCTGATTATGAAAATAACAGAAATTTTTAAAAAAGGAAAGCCTGTTATTTCTTTTGAGTTTTTTCCTGCCAGAACAGAAGAATTGGCTGAAAAGTTTAACAAAACTATTGATGAGTTGCTCGAATTAAAGCCGGATTTTGTTACGGTAACTTTTGGGGCTGGAGGCTCTACGAAAGATGGATCATATGAATTGGTAAAAAAGTTTAAAAAGGAAAAAAAACAAGAACTTATCGCTTATTTGGCAGCTTTTGCTTTGAGAAAGAACGAGATAACTACTGTTTTAGATCATTATAAGGATCTTGGTATCGAGAATATCTTTTCTTTGCGTGGAGATCCGCCCAAAAATACACCAACTGATCAGGTTCCGGCAGACAGTTTCAGGTATGCTTCAGAGCTTACAGCGTTTATTCGTCAGAATTATAACTTTTGTCTGGGGGTTGCCGGATATCCCGAGGGCCATATTGAAGCACCAAGTTTTGATAAGGATATTGAAAATCTTAAACATAAGGTTGATCAAGGCGCCGAGTTCATTATTACACAATATTTCTATGACAATGCTTATTTCCTGAATTTTGTGGAACGTTGTCGGAAAAGTGGCATTACAATTCCTATTTTGCCGGGAATAATGTCAGTTTATAGTATCAAGATGATGGAAATGTTGGCAGTAAACTGTGGAGCCAATATACCAGATAAATTGCGCCAGGGTATTGCGGAACTGCCTGAAGGGGATACTAAGGCGCTTATTAATTTTGGAATAAAATATGCGATTAATCAATGCGAAGAGCTTATTAAAGAAGGAGTCAGCGGATTACATTTCTATACTATGGATAGAAGCGAATCGACAGTTGGTGTTGTGAAAGGACTTAAGGATAAAGGTCTGTTGAGAATCTAATACAAACAGGAATACATATCCAGTGTACTTTGGACTGATGAAGATTATATTAATTATTGGATTAATAGTAACATGATGGCGCAGGTGCATTTTTTTCTCCTCCACTAGACATAAAACACGATATGCTGCATAGAAATGTAATAGGCTTTAAGAACAAATGAGAATGATATTCATAAGCGTCAGTGACGATTGGGTGATTTGGGGGTGAACCTATGCTGTCGCCTAGCCTGGAAGATTATTTAGAGGAAATCTACAGGTTTTCAGTCAGTCACGATATAGTACGAGTTACGGACATCAGCCAAAAACTAAATGTCAAACTGCCCTCAGTAACCAAAGCCATGGGGAAACTTCGTGCCGGCGGCTATATTACCTATCAGAAGTATGGTGTGATTGGGCTGACCGACAAGGGCAGACAGACAGGGGGGTACCTTGTAGAAAGAAATACGCTTTTACAGGAGTTTCTCAGGACAATTTGTGCTGATTGTGATGTTGCTGCAGAAGCCGAAGCGATGGAGCATTACTTATCGAAATCAACCATTGTGTCGATACAACGTTTCACGGTCTTCATGAAAGAACATCCGGCAATCTATCAGCGGTTTGTTGATTACGTCCAGGAAAACAAGCGGATAAATAAGGAGAGATAAACAGGGGCCGGGTTGCCCCTGTTAGCTTTTAGGCAAGACCGAGGCCTCTGGCTGTTTGCGCTATGACAAAACAGATAGCAAAAGCGATAAGGGTCGGGATAAGGAAAGAGAGGAAAGTCCACTTAATGTTTCCTGATTCCTTGTATGCGGAAAGCAGTGTGGTCGTACACGGCCAGTGCAACAGACAAAAGAGCATCGAACAGACGGCAGTGAGCCAGGTCCAGCCGTGGTCAAGTAAAACTTGCCGGAGTTCATCCAAGCTATTAAGCTCAATCATTTGACCTGTGGACAGATAACTCATAAGCAGAATGGGCACAACAATCTCATTAGCGGGCAGACCTAAGATAAAGGCTAGGAGAATGAACCCATCCAGTCCGATTGCATAGCCAAGCGGCTGCAGCCAGCCGGCAAGATGGCTAAGGATACTCAGGTCTCCTATGTAAACATTACCAAGTATCCAGGTGAGGGCACCGGCGGGAGCTGCCATTACTACTGCCCGCTTTAATACAAAGAGCGTGCGGTCAATCAGCGAGCGATAGATAATCGCGCCAATCTGTGGCGGACGGTAAGGCGGCAGTTCTAATACCAGAGAAGAAGGTTCACCTTTCAAGATGGTATGAGATAGCAGCCAGGATACTGCGAAGGTAGTGGCGATACCGAGTAAGACGATGGTCGTGATGACCAGCGAGGCAACAACTGTTGCATATTCTGTCGCGAATGCACCGCCAACAAAAATGCTAGCTATTGCGATCAGGGTGGGAAAACGCCCATTACAGGGAACAAAGTTGTTGGTAAGCAAAGCGATGAGTCGTTCACGCGGCGAATCAATAATTCGACAGGACACGATACCAGCTGCATTACAGCCAAACCCCATACACATCGTCAATGCTTGCTTGCCACAAGCCCTGCAGCTTTTGAAGAGACTATCCATGTTAAAGGCCACTCGCGGCAAATAGCCGAGGTCTTCCAACAGGGTAAATAGCGGAAAGAAGATGGCCATAGGCGGCAACATAACTGATACAACCCAGGCCAGAGCCCGATAAAGCCCTAAAACCAGAACTCCATGCAGCCAGGCAGGAGTCCCTGCCAGTGTAAACCATTTGGTGAGCTGATCTTGAAAGGCGAACAGTACATCGGCGATCATACCGGAAGGCACATTAGCTCCTTCAATGGTTAGCCAGAAGATGGTGCCTAATAGGGCCAGCATAATCGGGTAGCCAAACAGGCGAGAGGTGAGAATATCATCCAGCCGGGTGTCCAAGGAGGAGGATTGCTCCTGTTTCTTATGAGTAACCACTTTGCGCGCAATCTGCTCTGCATTAGCATAGATGTCAGAGACAATAGTGTCGCCCAATGTGTTATCCGAACTGAAGCGAATTTTATCCGCCTCAGTACAGATATTAGCTAGCGTTGTCATGGGTTTAACTGTTCCACTCATAGGATGGTTACCTCCTGCAATGCTTTTGGATTTAGTTGGAGTTCTAAATGACGGCTGATACTATCAATAAAGGCCTTATCTCCATCCAATAAGCGGAGAGCCACCCAGCGGGGATTGAGTTTGTGGTCAATAAGGCGTTGAACCGAAGGCATAAGCTGCTCAACGGCTTCTTCTACGGCTGGTGAATAGACAAGCTGCCGTGGTCTGCTTTTTCGCATCCCTGTACTGACCTGATAGAGCGCTTCCCGGAGTGCAGCTAATCCTTCCCCTTTACGTGCGGCCGTGGCCACGACAGGAACTCCGAGTTCCTTTTCCAAGGTCGGAACGTCAATTGCGATATTCTTTTTTCTGGCTTCATCCATGAGATTGACACAAACAATGACGTTTGGAGTAATCTCCATCACCTGCAGAGCCAGGTTTAAATTGCGTTCCAGGCTGGTGGCATCTAACACTACGAGAGTCGCATCCGGCTGACCGAAGCAGATAAAATCACGAGCAACTTGTTCTTCCACAGTGTGTGCCAGTATAGAATAGGTTCCCGGCAGGTCAACTAGTAGGAAAGGTTTTTTCTGATAAGTAAAACTACCCTGGGCATTATCTACCGTCTTGCCCGGCCAGTTGCCGGTGTGCTGGCGCAAACCTGTTAAGGAGTTAAAGACAGTGCTTTTGCCAACATTAGGGTTCCCGGACAGAGCGATTACATATTGCCCTGGCGCAGCGGCTATACCAAAATGTTCGCGCAGTACCCGGCCACGGTTTTCTACTTGCATATTCAATGTTATTCGCCTCCATATTTTACGTAGGGTATACTTTAATTAAGCTAGCGTCATTGCTGCGCAGTGCAATGGTCGTATTCCGCACGCGAAACGCAATAGGGTCACCAACTGGACTTTTACGGATGCACTCTACTTGCGTTCCTGGTACCATGCCTAAGTCCAGAACCCGTCTTCTGAGTAACCCATGAAGTTCTACTGACGATATTCTACAGGTAGTGCCGACCGTAAGGTCGGCCAAAGAAAATAATTTATCAGGGGTATGCATACTATAACCTCCTTGCTATTTACTGAAATAAGTATTGTGCCTAATATGTTAGTTTCGTCTAACATAAGTGGATAAATAAAGGTTAGCAGCAGCTAACATCCAGTGCGAAAAAAACGGTTAGCGTCAGCTAACACCTAAATTTTAACCCTCTGCTATATAATATGGGGAACAAGGAAGAGTGTTACTGTAAAATCCGTGTCGTTCCAGAGATGAAGCAGCGGAAATCAGTATATAAAAATTAAATACCCAAGTGGGCTGAACGCGAAACGCCACTTGGGTATTTTTATTTCAGTCAGAGTTAACTTACTTATTTTTCACCTACTGCGACCAAAGTCTTGAAGATCAATACTTTTTCGACCTTTACTGTCATTTTTTTAAAGATTGACTTAACTGCGGCTTGATAAAAGACCTTAACTCCATCAACCTCTGTTTGCTCATAATTCCTTGCTGTTTCAGTAACTCCCAGTCGCACGGACAGGGCGTGAGGCGTTGCCCCACAGTTGCCGCTGCTTCAAACAAGCCTAGGGCGTTCCTCAATACGAATGCTAATGATCGGCTGTTCAAGTTTACGCATAATATATATTATAGCTTGATCTTCAATCGCAATAATCATACCGCTCTACCTCCTACTCGTATTCAACATTTTTTTATACAATATTTTGATCTTAGTACGCGAGTTGTGAAATAAATATGTTAAAACCCTATCATTATTATAAAGGATAAGGTGTGATTGGAAAAGAATCCGCTTCAGCTAGATGGCTAATTGGAAATTAACAAATGATCCCCTTGAAATAGCACCAAATTTATGGTTTAGTGGCAGTATGCCCCGAAAAACAAACTTTGAGAAAAGTGACACTAAGCTGGTTGTTTGTGCTGAAAACGGCTGTGACTGCCAGGATGATATTCCTGACGATACATCCCTTTACTATGTTAGCGATAAGGGATTAGTAGTTATCGGTGGGTGCAGTCATTCTGGTTTAGTCAATACACTACAGAGAGGTTTTGAAATAACCAGGCAAACCCGTTTAGCAGGTTGGATAGGTGGAACTCATTTAGGACCAGTTTCAAACACTCAACAAGAACTTAGTCTATCAACCTTAGAACAATACTCTCCTGATTTTATTGCAGCAAACCATTGTACTGGTTTTGATATGATGGCCGAATTAAGAGATCGTTTCGGTAAAAAAATTATACCTGCTTTTATTGGGACCATGATTGAGTTTTAAAGTTCAATATAAATAAGAAAATGATACAGGAAAATATTGTGTTTTAAAGAATTATACAATGAGCGCCAGGAGTTTTCAGGGGATCAAAACCATTGCGAATACTTGAGTGTTATTCTTGGAGCAGCTTGTACTTAACTGACAATGTATGCTTGGCTGGAATACCTTGAATAAATTACGAGGTGAGAAGATGTCTTTCTTTATAGATGATTGGATAGATGAACTTGTAATAAAAATAAAAAATGAATATGGAGATAGGATTATTTTTATCGGCTTGCAAGGAAGCTACAAACGAAAAGAAGCAAGTGATAGTAGTGATATAGATATTGTAGTTATCCTGAATGAACTAACTATGAAAGATCTGAAAAAATATCGAGCTATAATTTCTCAAATGCCTTATAAGGAAAAAGCCTGTGGATTTATTTCCGGACAAAGTGAAATTTCAAGTTGGGAAAAATCTGATTTATTTCAATTCTATTATGATACGCAGCCAATCTATGGCAGCATAGACTATTTACTGTCGCTTATTACCAAAGAGGATGTTAAACGTGCGATAAAAATAGGTGCGTGCAATTTGTATCATGCGTGTTGCCATAATTTCATCTATGGAGACAGTTACGAAATGTTATCGGTACTTTACAAGTCGGCATTTTTTATTTTGCAAGCTAAATATTTTGATGAAACAAATCAATATATAAGCAGCAAGACAGATCTGAAAAAACATTTAAATGGGATAGATCAAGAGATACTGAATATTTGTATGGATAGAAAAAAGCTAACTGCAATGGATGAGTTGGATTTAGTCTTATATTATGATAAAATCATCTCTTGGAGTAGTAACCTTGTACAAACCTACTGATAAATGGGAGGAACCTTGATGGAGAAAAGCGAAAAGATGTTTCAAAAGCTGTTTGAGTGTCTGGCTGATTCGGTAAGAAAACCGCAACGGTTTGAACTTGGCGAGGCTTTATTCTGGGATGACCCGCATATTTCAAAGAGTATGCTTGAAGCACATTTAAATCCGAATGTTGACGGTGCGAGTAGAAGGACGGAGACTATCGAAAAAACGCTAGAGCATTTTATTAATTCGTTAAGTATAAAACAAGGTGATAAGGTGCTCGATCTGGGGTGCGGCCCAGGCCTGTATAGCAGTAGGCTTTGTGCGCATGGCATTAGTGTTACAGGTATTGATATATCAAGAAGATCAATTAATTATGCGCAGAAGAAAGCTAGAGAACAAGGGCTAAACATGGATTATATTTGTAAAAGCTTTTTTGATATTGACTATGATGGTGTGTTCGATTGTGTACTACAAATATATGGAGAGTTATGTACTTTTTCTGACGAGACGCGGAATCGTTTGCTGGGAATTATTCATCGTGCATTGAAAGATGACGGACGATTTATTTTTGATGTTTCTACCCGTGCTTTAAGGATGCGTGAAGGAGTTAAAAACAAGTGGTATTTTTCCGATGGCGGTTTTTGGCGACCCAATAGGCATGTAGTTCTAGAGCAGGGATTTGATTATCCTGAATTCGATACGTGGCTGGATCAATATATTGTTATAAATGAAGACGGAGAGGTTAAAACATATCGGCTTTGGTTTCACGACTATTCATTGCTGACAATTTCACAGGTGCTGAACAATAATGGCTTTGAAATAGAATACATTTGGAGTGCTCTTGAGGGCACAGAGTATAAGAAGGGTAGCGACTGGATCGCCGTAGTAGCCAGAAAAGTATAGGATTTTATTATATAAGATTTTCAGTAGTTGGGAGTTTCTTTATTCTGAAAACCAAATCCTTGCGCCCAAATGATCTTTTGATCATCTACCAACGCAATACGGAGACCGACAATTTTATTTCATGGTAAGAAGTAAAAATCAAAAAATGAAAAAAGGTGATGCTTTGTTTTTTCAGAATCCAGTATTTGTTTTTGCCGACTTTCGCAGAATTTATCTTGCAAAACTAGTCAGCAATATTGGGGAACGCTTCTTTTTGATAGCAGTTTCCTGGTGGGTACTGCATAGCCCGGTAGAAAATAGCAATAGTTTATTAGGTTTTATTATGGGCGCAGCGACTGTAGCGCGGATTGTATTTGGTCCGGTTATGGGTGTTTATGCAGACAGATATAATAAAAAGCAATGTATGCTTGTAGCTGCGATAATACCAATGTTTATTGTAGCTGGGTTAATTTTAGTTTTTCCCTGGGTAGAACAGCATTTACTTTCTTTATGGGTGTTTCATTTTTGTATAGCCAGTTTTTTACCGTTAATGATGGCAGCTTCAACAAGCAGTCTTCCATTAGTTGTGCATAAAGATGATATAGCGAAAGCGGTTGCGATGGATGGCGGAATTCTTTTTATTGGACAGGCAGTTGGCTCGACTGCGGCAGGGGCATTTATTATGCTTGCAGGTGTAATAGGAGCCTTTTATGTGAATGCGGCAGCTTATGGTATCGCAATTTTATGCTTACTGCGTATAAAAAGTAATTTACACGTAGAGCAAGCTAAACCAGAAACACAACATAGTATGTGGAAAGATATTAAAGAAGGATTCCATTATTTTGCGCAAAATACTTTGGTTCTACGGTTAGTTGCCATTTTTTGCGTAGCAAATTTTTTTATGTCACCGATTATGATTGCTATTCCTATTCTTACAATAGAGGTTTTTAATGGAACTGCATTTGATATGTCACTTTTGGAGCTAAGTTTGGCATTAGGGGCGGTTTTTATGAGTGGAATATTAGGAAGTTGGCAAAGAGAATTTTCTTTGTCGAGGATATTACCCTTTACTATGTTGCTAAACAGCGGTGTTTTGCTGGCAATTTCACAAAGTAGAGAGTTTTATTTTATTTGTATTGCGCTATTTTTAATGGGATCTAGTATCAGTGTGACAAATGCTGTAGTTATGGCTAAAATGCAAAAAATCATTCCGGATGCAATCAAAGGCAGGATTTTTTCTTTGGGTATGATGGGAGCACTGCTTGTTGCACCGGTTGCGTTGGCGCTGACGGGGATTCTGAGTGATTCTTTGGGGATTAAGAATGTTATATTTATAAATGGAGTTGCTTTTATAATAGTAGGGATGGCGGCTTACTTCCTTTTTAAAAATGAGATAAATTTTACGGAGAGCAGAGATGGCAACAATTTATAAAGAAGATACTTTTTATCCGGTGAATAAATCACAAAAAGCTATGGTATTAGAAAAAAACTGCTTTCAGATCCATTAGTGTATAATTTGTGGGGCCTATTCAAATTACATAGTGATGCCCAATAGACAAAGAAAAATTCAGGCCCGCTTATCAGGCTGTAATTGACAGCCTGATAAGCGGGCTTTTTTGTAGAGCAAGCAGGAGAAAGAAACGTTGTAGTGAATGAGGTAAAATTTAAAAAATAGTAGTCAGACATTGCTCTAGACGACTATTTTTTCATGTGAATTTATGGAATTTAACTTTCGCAGCACAAATTAGGCAGGTAGTTGGAAAAGGCTTATGAAGCCGTTTAATATAGTGAATAGTGAACTAGCGATGAAATTAGCTTTGGTGGGAGCAATCTTTTGAGCAAAACTTTAAGTAATCTTTAAAATATAGCTGCTTAAAGCATGCTATACTGATAATATAGATTAGGCTTGAAGTTAAGTCACCAGATACGTTGTATCAATAACAGAGGTGAAACCAATGTATAAAGAAGATACTTTATATCCAGTGAATAAATCACAAAAAGCTATGGTATTAGAAAGACAACTGCTTTCAGACTCACTAGTGTATAATTTATGGGGGTTGTTCAAATTACATAGTGAAGCCCCCATTGATATAGAAAAATTCTGGCAAGCTTATCAGGCTGTGATTGAAAGACAGCCTGAAACGCGGGCCTTTTTTGTAGAGCAAGAAGGAGAAATTTATCAAAAAATAGCGGCCAAAGTTACCTATGATACTCCTTTATATAAGGTCGATTCCCTGGAAGAATTATATGCCTTAAAAGCAAAGCTGAATACGCCTTTTGATGTAAGCAAAGCACCGTTATTTAAAGTTGCTTTAATTGAATGGGGAGATGACCTGTATTTTTTCTATTGTGTCTATCACTCGATCACTGATACCATCGGGGTTATTGAATGGTTTCAAGAAACGTTGGATTTTTATTCGGGAAAAGAGTTAAAACCATTAGCGGTTACGGCAATTGATTTTGCCGAGGAAGAAGCCTTACGCCATAAATCCGGTCTATTAGAAGAACAGGAAAAGTTCTGGCTTGCCGAATATCAAGACGGTGTACCGGCCCTGGATATGGCGACAGATATGCCTCGCCCTGCCATCTTACAGCATGAGGGCCGCCGGATGGTTTTTGATGTGGATGAAGCGATGGCAAGTGGAATCAAGCAAGTTGCCAAAAAAAATAAGGCAACGCCATTTTCTGTGATGTTAGCAGCCTATAGTGTGTTAATGTCCAGGTATACAGGTAAAGAGGATATGGTCATCGGCGTGCCTTTTGCGGGACGTATGCAGCGAAAATATGCAAGAACGATCGGCATGTTTATCAATAATCTGCCCTGGCGAATGAAACCGTCTGCGGATAAAACGCTTGACGATTTCATCAAAGAAATTGATGAAAAGAAAGCCCTGATGAATGAAAATCAAGAATATCCTCTGGCAAAACTGGTGGAAAAATTAGGGGTACCAACCGATACATCCCATAATAGTCTGTTTGATGTGGCATTTAATTTTATCCCGGCGATTGGTGGAGTGCAGAGTGATGCGTTATCAATGGAATTTGTTCGTGATGATGTTGATCCGGCAGTTTCCGATATTGCCTTTCGGGTAAATAAAATGCCTAAGTCCTATTATATCGAGTTGACATATAGTAAAGCCTTGTTTGAAAGAACGACGATGGAACAATTCGCGCGTCACTATCTGGTGGTGTTACGCGAAATAATTGCCGACTCGTCGGTAACGATAGCTAACATCCGGGTCCTGGATGAAACAGACAGGAAGTTGCTCCATACGTTTAATGATACCCGGGAAGCATATGATGAGCCGTTGACAATTGTAGATTTATTCAAAAAAAATGTAGGTAAATATCCGGATAGAATGGCCGTAATATGCAACAACATAAGCTTAACATATGCTGAGCTGAACAGACAGACAAACCGGATTGCACAGGCTTTAAAGAAACGAGGTATTGGCCGGGAAGATGTTGTTGCTTTTATGCTGCCGCGTACGGAAAATTTGCTGTGTGCTTTATTTGGTATATTGAAGGCCGGTGCGGCTTTTCTGCCGATTGATCCGGAATATCCGCCAGAGCGGATTACCCATGTGTTAACAGACAGCCAGGCAAAATATATTGTGATAGCTGATGCCGACAAAGAAAAAATTGCAAGTGGCAATTATATTGATATTGCCGAATTATTGGCAGAAGAAAATCAAAGTGATTTAGACAGCAACATCCGACCGGAAGATTTATGTTACATGATTTATACATCGGGTTCAACGGGAAAACCCAAAGGCGTTATGATCGAACATAAAAATGCAGTTAATTTTAGTCAGCCGTTAACCAAGCAGCTTTTGACAAAATCCATCGCTGAGCTTGGCCATACAGCAGTAACGATTGGAACCATTGCCTTTGATATCGCGCTGAGCGAAATTTTTCCGGCGCTTGCTAATGGCTTGACTTTAGTATTGGCGGATGAAGAGGAGACTCGCAGCCCCATTGCACTCGGAAACTTGATGCTGGCGAAAAAAGTGGATGTACTGCAAATTACGCCGTCCAGATTGTTGGCATTTTTAGAAGATGGTACCTTTAGAAAAGCGTTAGGAAACCTGACAGTATTGTTATCAGCGGCAGAAGTATTTACGCCGAAGCTGCTGGCGCAAATACGAAGCCTGACAACCGCCAAAATACTCAACGGTTATGGACCGAGTGAATGTTGTATCGGGGTAAGCTTTGATGAGATTACCGGCGATCTGGTGACAATTGGCCGGCCAATTAGCAATGTGGAAATTCACATTTTAGATGCCTATGATAATGAAGTACCGCTTGGTGTATACGGAGAATTATGCATTGCAGGAGCCGGTGTAGGCCGCGGCTATTATAACCGTCCGGAACTTACGGCAGAGAAATTTGTCATGTGGCAAGGCAAAAGAATGTATAAGACTGGTGACTTTGCCGCCTGGCGGCAAGATGGCAGATTGTCCTTCAAAGGCCGGGTAGATGACCTGGTAAAATTGAATGGTCTCAGGATTGAACTGGGAGAAATCGAAAATGCCATACAGAGTTTTGGTGGAATCAAACGTGCGGTTGTTCTGGTGCAAAGCATTGCGGATAAGGAGTATCTTTGTGCGTATTATCAGGGTGAAGCGGCAGTTGATATAGAAAAATTAAGAGCCTATCTGGCAAAAAGTTTGGTTAGGTATATGATACCGGCGGTATTTATCAAGGTTGAAACCTTTGTGGTTACTCCGAACGGCAAGATAGACAAACAGGCATTGCCGAAACCGGATCTGACAAATTTACAAACAGCGTACGTAGCGCCAGTGACCAAAGAAGAAGAGCTGCTTTGTAAAATAATGCAGGAGGCCTTGGGCGTAGAACGAGTTGGTATGAATGATGATTTCTTTGCGCTTGGGGGTACATCAATTAAAGTTATTCAACTGCAATTGAAAATCTATCAACAAATGCAGAGACAGCTAAGAATCAGCGACTTATTTGTGTATACAACGCCGCAGTTGCTGCTGGGACTATTAGAAAAAAATGATGAAACCGAAATGCTGCCGGTTGCACCAGAAAGCTATCCGACAACGCCGGCACAGCGGCAAATGTATATTTTAAGATATAGCGAAACAAGTGCAACAAACTATAATATTCCGATGACCTACCGTATTTGGGGGAAATTATCGCGAGAAAAATTTGAGCAAGCTTTTGCGAAGCTTGTGGCAAGACATCGTGGACTGCGTACCTATTTTTTTGAAAAGGAAGAGAATGTCCGGCAAGGTATTGTTGACAAAATCCAATATACGATTCTTCAGCAACAGGCCGAAACCGAAAAACAGGCCAAGGAAATTATTGCATCCTGGATACAGCCGTTTGATATAAGTAAGCCAGGTATCTTCAGGCTGGGCTTGATAGAACTCAGCCCGGAGGAAACTATTGTATTTTTAGATACCCATCATAGTATCATTGATGGCTTATCCGTAACGGTACTAATGAAAGAATTAATGCAACTCTATCATGGGGAACCCCTGAAAGAAAAACGTGTTGATTATAAAGATTTTGCCGTGTGGCAAAATGACAGAATCGCAGCGGGATTATTCGAAAAGCAAGATGCGTATTGGCTGGAAGTTTTTAAAGATGAGATCCCAGTACTTGAGCTAGAAACTGATGAGCCAAGACCCCTGGTGCGCAGTGATGCGGGCCGGGATATTTTGTTTGAAATTGACCGGGATTTGACGCGGGATTTAAAACAAGTCGCCCAACAAGAAAAGACAACTTTATTTACCGTACTCTTTGCAGCTTATGCGGCATTTATTGCCCGCTATACAAGACAGGAAGATATTGTAATCGGCGTGCCATTTTCCGGACGGGTGCATCCTGATACTGAAAGTATGGTTGGCATGTTTGTCAGTATACAGGCTATTCGTGTTAAACCATCAGGTGAGAAAACCTTTGCTGAATATCTGCGCGAAGTAAAGGAAATTATGCAAAACGCGCAGGAAAATCAGGATTATCCTATTGAGAGGCTTGTCAGAAAACTGGGGATAAAGACAGACGCAGCCCATAACCCGCTCTTTGATATCGTATTTAATTTTTTGCCGGCAACTGAGAACATTAAGTATGATGATATTTCGCTGCAAAGTTTTATGACAGACTATAATCAAAGTAAATTTGATATGACGATGACAGTCTTTGATCAGACAGAAACCTTATGCCTGGATATGAATTATTGCAGTGC
Organism: Sporomusa ovata DSM 2662; assembly: GCF_000445445.1. Classification (GTDB taxonomy): domain Bacteria; phylum Bacillota; class Negativicutes; order Sporomusales; family Sporomusaceae; genus Sporomusa; species Sporomusa ovata. Next base: position 672,708 of record NZ_ASXP01000001.1, read on the forward strand.
TTTATTCAAAGCAGAAACGATGGAGCGGCTGTTAACCAACTTCAAGAGCTATTTGGCGGCAATTCGCCAACCGGAAGAAAAACTCAAAAATATTGACTTTATTGCCATGGAAGAAAAAAAAGAAAGCTTATTGAAAGATTTCCAAAACGTAGATGCCACCATTTTGCAGGATACAACCTATATCGAACTATTTGAGGAACAGGCGGCAAGAACGCCGGACAATATCGCGGTAGTCGATAAAAATAAGTCACTGACGTACCGGGAGCTAAGTGAAAGGGCCGATGTACTTGCCGGGGAGCTTAGTAAACAGGGCGTGCAAACCGAAAGCATTGCGGCGGTTATGCTGCCGCGCACGGTCGAATATATGATTGCCGTACTAGCGATTATGAAAGCCGGAGGTGCCTATCTGCCGATTGATGCGGAGTATCCGTTGGCAAGGATCGAACATATGCTGACAGATAGCCGGGCGCTTGTCCTAATTAGCCATGAAGCATATCGAGAAAAAGTTGTCGGCTTCGCTAATAAATTTATCGCTTTAGAAACCTTTGATTTTACACAAAGCGGCGCAAAACAACAGGTAATCCATCAGCCACACGACCTGGCTTATGTAATTTATACGTCAGGTTCTAAGGGAAAACCCAAAGGAGTTATGCTGGAACAGCATAACTTGCTGAATGTTGCCCTGTGGGCGAAAAAGCGCTTTGCGATAAACGAAAAGGATGCGCAATCAGCTTATTTTAGTTTCAGCTTTGACGGCTCAGTGCGTGAACTCTTTCCTGCTCTCATCAGTGGAGCCAGTGTACATATCCTGACGGAAGAACTACGGTTATCTCCCGAAAAAATTAAAGAATATATCGAAACCCATGAGGTTACGCTGAGTATCTTCCCGACTCAGTTTGCAGAAATCTTCATGCAGATCAGCCAAAATATTACGTCGTTAAGAGCAATGGCAATTGGTGGGGAAAAATTAAAGCATTATGAACCTGTCCCCTATGAAATTGTCAACGAGTATGGACCGACGGAAAATACGGTTATCTCCACCTTCTTTAGCGTAGACAAATTATATAAAAATATTCCGATAGGGAAACCGGTAGCGAATGTTGGTTGTTATGTTGTGGATCAGAATTTAAAATTGCAGCCAATTGGAGCATTGGGAGAATTATGTGTCAGTGGCAATCAGGTAGCCAGAGGCTATTTGTACCAGGAAGAGTTAACAAAACAAGTCTTTGTGGACAACCCGTACCAAAGAGGTGAAGCAGACGTAAAACTCTACCGGACAGGAGATTTGGTAAGATGGTTAGCTGATGGCAACCTCGAATACATCGGCAGAATCGATGAACAGGTAAAACTGCGCGGGTTTAGAATCGAAATGGGTGAAATCGAAAGCAAACTAGCAGCCTATCCCGGGATTACATCAGCTGTTGCCGAAGTAAAAGAAATCAATGCTACGCGGCACTTGTGCGCTTATTTTACAGCTAATCAGGCAATTGCTACAGAGAACCTGCAACGTTACTTAGCAGAAACGCTCACTGACTACATGGTGCCAACCGCGTATCTGCAGCTTGACAAACTGCCGTTAACACCAAACGGGAAAATCAATCGCAAGGCATTGCCGCTCATTCAGTTGCCAGCTAACGCAAGCTATGCAGCGCCCAGAAATGAAATCGAAACAGTATTGGCGCAAACAATGGCCAAGCTATTGCAAATGGAAAGCGTAGGAATTGATGACAGTTTTTTCTCGCTTGGCGGTGACTCGATCAAAGCAATCCGTATAGCATCGTTACTGCGCCAACATGGCATGAAAGTAACGGTAGCTGATATTATGCAAGGAAAAACAATACGGGCAATCGCCGCCAAAGTAAGAAAGATTGACAATGCAGCAGCAGCTGATAATAACCCAATAAGCGGTGAAGTTCCACTAACATTTATTCAAAGGTATTTCTTTGCTCAAAATTTACCGGTTGAAAATCATTTCAATCAATCGATCGTGCTTACAAGTAACGAGCCAATCAACTGTTGTGGAGTGCAAAAAGCATTGCAGGCGTTAACAGAGCACCATGATATGCTAAGAGCAGTATATTGCGCAAAGAAACAAGTGATCAGACCAATAGCAGCAGGCGAGAAATATTATGAACTGCAGGAACTAAGCTATCAGGATAGTGAAGATTGGGAGCAAAAAATGAACCAAGCTTGTACCAAGCTGCAAGCAAGTATAGATTTAGAAAAGGGAGAAATCGTAAAAGCCGCAATCATAAGAACTGCGGAAAAGGAGCTGCTGTTTCTAGCGATACATCATCTGGTAGTAGACGGAGTATCCTGGCGCATTATAGTCGAAGATATTAATACCGCTTATGAACAAGCTATAAACAATCAAACCATACAATTGCCGGCAAAGACAACCTCGTTTCAAGAATGGAGCCGGGAAATTCTAAAATATAGCCAAAGTGAAAAACTGCAAAAAGAAACTGCGTATTGGCAAGCCGTAGATTCCCAAGTAGCAGCCGGACGGTTAAAAGAAAATTTGGGAGAATTAATAAAAGAAGCCAAGCAAGAACCAATAAGGCAACCTGGTATCAACACAATTATGGTGCAGCTATCAAACCAACAGACCCAGCAATTACTGCTAAAAACATCGAAAGCCTATAATACAGAGATAAATGATGTATTGCTCTGTGCTGTAAGCCGAAGCATAAACCAGCTAACCGGCCAAAAACAAATCAGCATCAATGTAGAAGGACATGGACGCGAATCAGTAAATGACAAGCTGGATATCGACCGAACCGTTGGTTGGTTTACCAGTCTGTACCCTATAATAATACAAGATATTGGCAGCGACATCGGGTCAGACATAAAAAATGTTAAGAAAACGCTGGAAATGGTTCCAGAGCATGGAATTGGTTATGGGATCAGGTCGGAAAAGGTGGTGATAACGGACAGAAAAGAAAACCAGGCAGACATAACATTTAATTACATGGGAAACCTAAGCGAAAATTTAACAGACAGGCAGGTATTTGTATTAGAAGATACAATACAACGTGGCAAAGATGTGGATGATCGCAATCATTTTGGTACAGATATTTCGATCAATGCAGTGATAGCCCAAAAGCAAATGATAATTACTGTAAGGTATGAACAGGCTGAATATCCAAAAGAAATTATAGAGCAATTAAGCAGTCATATCATCAAGCAACTGCAAGCAATAATTACACATTGCGTTCATTGCCAAGAAGCAATGCCTATAGAACCAAATAGAAAAGCAGAAGAATTTACGTATAATCAAGCTGCTATTGCCGATACATATCCAATGACCAGTGTGCAAAAAAGCATGGTGTATCTAGCAAAGAATAGTTCAGAGGCGTATTATCATGAACAGACGTTGTATGAAATAACTTATCCTGTAGATGCTCAGCAACTAAAGGAACGGCTAAGACAAGTAACCGCCGCGCATGAAGTGCTTAGAACCTGGTTTGATTTTTCACAGGAAAGCCAAGCGATGCAGATGGTAAACAAAGCAGATACCATTGATTTCTTTTATCAAGATATCAGCAGCTTTAGTAAAAAAGCGCAGCAAAGCTATGTAGAAACATTGCAGTCATTAGATAGAAAACAGGGTTTTGATTTTACCAAGGCACCATTATTTAGAGTGAAATTAATACAGTTGAATGAAACCAGCCAGCTGCTGCTGATCTGTTTTTTCCATGCAATACTAGATGCTTGGAGTATGGGTATCCTAATGAGTCAGCTATTGAGTAAAGAGGAAAACATAGAACGGTCACCGTCAAATCATAACTATGCAGACTGGTTAATGCGCCAGGACAAAGAACAGGCGAGAGAGTTTTGGCGAAGCTATCTGGGAGGAACCAAGCAGGCGACAATTATACCCAGGACAGCCAGTGGAGTAAGTCAACAATGTACAGAAAAATTTGTTATCAATGAAGCAGAACTGAGCATAATCAATACCTATTGTCAAAAACAGGAGATAACTTTAAGTACCTATATCCAGGCCGCGTGGGGAAACAGCCTGATGGAGCTGAATGGGACAGAAGATGTAACTTTTGGTTATACCCTGTCAGGGCGATCAGAAGAAGTAGTGGACACCGAAATAATGGTAGGAAATTTTATCAATACGGTACCAATACGAGTGAGAAGGTTGGGGGAAAGTGGCAACAATCAAGTGCAAAAGTTGCAGGAAGATACAATCCAAATGCAAAAATATGCGTATTTATCATTAGGAGAAATCCAACAAGCGGCTAGGCTAAGGCATGCGGCCTTTGACCACTTTATAACCTTTCAAAATATGCCGTTAGTTAAAAGTAAAGTAGGTATAAAGGCAATGGGTGGTCACAATAAAAGTATACATCACTTACATGTTATCGTGGTGCCAGGTACTGAGCTTATCATAGCGATAGCTTATGATAGTGGTTATCACAATTATGAACAGATACAAAATATAGCAAAGGTGTTTAGGGAAAAATTACAAAGTTTATAAATTATTGAAGGGAGTTCAGATGTAATCGAAGAACATATAAATAGACTATTTTAAAAAGACAAAACAATAAGAAAGAGGGATTAATCCATGACAAAACAAGAAATGGGACAAGAGTTAATTAAAGCTTGGCGTGAGGTTTTTAAAAGTGATGACATTACGGAAGAGTCCAATTTTTTTGAAATGGGAGGAGATTCGGTAAAAGCGGTTCAAATTGTTACCTGGTTGCTGCAAAAAGGCATTAAACTCGAAATCATGAAGATTTTTTCTGCTTCGACAGTTAAAGAGCAGATGGATATTTTGGAAGAAACTGCCCCAATTGTTCCTGTACAACCAGGTATGGCAATGGATGGTCAGCAACAAATGATGATGCAGCCGCAAATGCAGCAACAGCCAGGTGCACCGCAAATGCAACAACAGCTATGCACGCCGCAGATGCAGCAACAGCCGGGTGCACCGCAAATGCAACAACAGCTTTGCACGCCGCAGATGCAGCAACAGCCAGGTGCACCGCAAATGCAACAACAGCTATGCACGCCGCAGATGCAGCAACAACAAGGTGCGCCACAGATGCAGCAGCAATTATGCACGCCGCAAATGCAGCAGCAGCTATGCACGCCGCAAATGCAGCAGCAGCTATGCACGCCGCAGATGCAGCCTCAGTTATGCACGCCAGAACAGTTGGCAGCTCAGCAACAAATGATGATGCAGCCACAGATGCCACAACAAAGCGGTTTGTTGAAAGGATTGCAATATGCGGCAGCACCGGTAGAAAATCCTGTAATAGTAGATATTAACAAACCTAAATTAGGGGAAAAAGTAAATTCTCCGGAAAAAGCGTTAGCGATTGTTTTACAGAGCATCGTTGGCCGTCCGGTTCAAGAGTCTGAAAATTTCTTTGCAATAGGTTTAACATCAGTTAATGTTATGCAAATGATTACACGGTGCGGAGAACAAGGTTATCAGGTTACCATGCAAGATGTAATAAGTAATCCGACGATAACAGAATTGGCTAAGAAATTGGCGGCAGAGTAATAAATAAGAAGAAGGCAGGTTGACGGTGTATGATGAATCCGTATCTGTTTTTGATATATCAAAATATCATGCGTAGTCGGATGATGGGGCAGCCCAATTTATATGGAATTCCTTACGCAATGCCCAATTTTCCCTATGTAAATCCACCGGCATTTCAGCCACCACCTCGTTCAGCCCCGCCGCTGAAATATCAGCCGATGGCGGCGGAAAAGCAACCTCCAAAACCGCCCAAACCAACCAATCCATTATTGACAGAAGTGTCTAAGTTTACGGCTAAGAATTTGGATGCGGCTGCCTTGGATAAGATAACTGAATTATATGGTTTGAATGTTCAGGATATTTATGAACTAAGTCCTGGCCAACAATGGATGTTTGATGAAGCGCAAGTGGTAACTTCGACATTTTTTACTCAAGCACTGCTGAAAATTGTTGGCAAGGTTAATGTGGCAGCTTTTAGGCAAAATTTAGATAAAGTTGTCAATAAACATGATGGTTTGCGTACAGCTTTTGTGCATACTGGTTTAACCAAGCCATATCAAGTAGTTTTAAAATCGCGTCAGGCAGAATTATTATTGCGTGATTTTTCGCAGCAGGATGAATCTGAAATTGATGATTTACTGGAACAGCAAATGTTGGCTGACCGACGCCGCGGCTTTGATTTAGAACGTGATGTTTTAATTCGAATTGCAATTTACAAATTGGATGAAGCGTCGTCGGCCATATTAATATCCCTGCCGCATATTACGTTTGACGGTGTAAGCGCAATGATTCTTTTTAAAGAATTATTTATTGATTATGCTTTTAATGAATCAGGAAAGGCGATCGAAGAAATTGCTGCCGGTAGATATACAAATTATATGGATTGGCTGGCAACGGTCGATAAGGAGCAAGAAAAGAAGTATTGGGTTGAGCTATTAACAGATTTACCAGCGTTTCGACCGATTCCGGGTTATCAGCCATGCGCGTTGGAATTTGTGAAAGCCAGCTCGGCGGTGGTGCTTGATGAAGCGATTAGCCAAAAATTGCAGACTGTACAAGCCCGCTCGAAGGCCACGCTGAATAATGTTATACAAACTGCCTGGGGTGTAATGTTACAGAGAATTTACCAAATGGAAGATGTTACAATTGGTGCGATTTCGTCGGGGCGGGAAGGTGCGGTTGAAAATGTAAACCATATATTGGGTGGTATGGTGAATGCAATTCCGGTACGAATTAAAGCAGATCCTTCCCTGTTATTTAAAGATTTAGTTAGCCAGGTACGCAAACAATTTTTTGAGTCGATGGAGAATGCACACTGTTCACCCAATGAAATCAAAAAATGGTTAGGACGTGAGATGCCGCTATTTGACCATCTGCTTAATTTTCAAAATTTCGCAGGAGCGGCTGATATGCGAAAAATGCCTGATTTACCGGGTATATCCTTAGTCGGAACAGAGAGTTTTGATTATTTGGCTTCTGATTTGTGTGTATATTTAGTAACCACAAAAAATAAGTTGCAGGCAAATTTTGTGTATAACGCGAATACCTTTTCTACTGGAACAATAAAATTATTGCAGAATAATTTCGTACGCGTAATTGAACAAATTTGTGATAATCCGGACATGCCAATCAGTCATATACAGACAGATTCAATGGAAGCATTTAGGAAGATTGAAAAAAATGAAGAATTTGAACGTCTGCAAGTGGTTGGCAAATTAAAAGAAATGAAGTTATTTGCCGGATTAACGGATGAGGTTATTAAACGTATCTTACAAATGGCTAAAGTGAGAAGTTATACAGCTGATGACCGCATTGTCAAACTTGATGGCAAACCGCAGCAATTTATGGTTATCCTAAACGGTTTTGCAGAATTATCGGTTAAATCGTTAGAAGGTTGGCTAACTCCTGTACGGATACTTAAAGCCGGAGATACGGTTGGACTTGACGCAATCATTGACGAAGCAAAGAGCTTTTGGGAAGTTACCGCATTTTCAGACAATGTTGAGGTTTTAGTGTTGGAGCGGTTTACTATACTGGAATTACTGAGCAAATATGCTGAGTTGAGAATTAATTTATTGAGTTTAGTACATGATCAGTTAAAAATATCTACCCGTTTGTGGGTGAATGCAGAATAAATCTTAACAACAGTGGAGGAGAAGTATAGGCACTCAATTTTTGAGTGCCTATACTTCATGGTGATTAAATAAAATGGATAAAGTGAAAGTTTATGCGATGTCTATCGCTGCGATATTGGATAGACCAGTGGACAAGCTGTTGCCTTTGTTTACGCGGGATCGCCAGGCGGAAATTTTAAGATTTCGATTTAACGCTGATCGCAACCGGACGGCCTATGGTGAGTTGATGGCAAGATATCTATTATCGGCAAGAACCGGTGTGGCTATAGAAAACATTTCATTTGGTCGCGATACACTTGGCAAACCGTTTTGCGGGCAGAGTGAGTTTCAATTCAACATTTCGCATAGTGGTAAATGGGTTGTGTGCAGCATTGGCAAAGTTTTAAATGGCGTCGATGTTGAAACTGCTCAGGAAATCGATATGGCGATTGCTAAAGAACATTTTTTAGTCAATGAATATAATTATCTGCTGATGATGCCGGAAGAGGAACGGAATGCTGCGTTGCTGAAATTATGGACAGTCAAAGAAAGCTATTTAAAATATACCGGTGAAGGATTAAGCGGGGGATTGGCTTGTATTGATTGTCTGGCTTTATTGCGGGGCGACGATAGGGTAGCTGCTAAAAATTTTATCTTGCCAGACAATGCTGTTATTGGTATTTGCACATTAAAGGAACTATTACCTAACAAAATTGATTTTTTTGCCCCAATAACCTTTCTAAAATAGCATCAACCAAAACCTTGCCTAGGTTTCTCATCCGCCATATAACTTAAAGGGAAAGCAATACCCGAAAAAATTCTTGACAACACGATGAATGTTTGTAATAATATAAACAATGTCATTAAGAATGATTATCATTATTATTTAGAAATGGCGATTCGAGCGTTGTACACCAATAGGCAGGCTTACAGTGGGTGTAGTGACTATGAAATATAGATTACTTGTTGCTTTGCTGATGTTTGGTATACTGCCTGTTATGGTTATTTTGTAATTTGGCGGTTTGAAAGAGTTAAGTTTGAACGTGTTAAGAAGTACAGGGTACAGTAAAGGAAAAAATTTTAACTACATATTGATAATGATTATTAGTATCATTTATAAATAAAAAAGGGTGGTTATTATAGATTCAGCAAAGGAAAAGTTGTTTTTCATTTCATGCCTGGGCGTGTTCGTCTCTACTCGCAATATTTAATAAACAATCCGGAGATAGTCCATAGTTATTGTTAAAATATAAATATATCATTATATTAATACTGGTTATTTGCGGAATTTTAAAAAGTTTTAGAGGGTAAAGCTGATGGGATTTACCTAGCAGTTGATTATATAAAAGGGGAAATGTAAATGAAAAAAATAGTCGTTATTTATTGGAGCGGGACAGGGAATACCGAAGCAATGGCCAAGGCTGTCGCCGAAGGAGCCCAAAATGAAAATACTGAAGTTTCTTTACTTAGTGTATCGGAATCTTCTATTGAAGATGTCATAAATGCAGATGCTGTTGCACTGGGGTGCCCGTCTATGGGGGCTGAAGTTTTGGAAGAATTGGAAATGGAGCCCTTTGTATTGTCAATTGAAGGAGTAATTTCTGGTAAACCTCTAGCTTTGTTCGGTTCATACGGTTGGGGAAATGGTGAGTGGATGCAGGATTGGGTACAAAGAATGCAAGGCAGCGGTGCAAAAGTTTTGGGGGAAGGCCTGATTATTATGGAAACGCCTGATCACCAAGGCCTTGATAAATGCAAAGTGTTAGGGAGTAATTTAAGCAAGGAATAGGATGAAGCTGTGTTCTTGTAATTCAGAATAAGAGAAATAGATATAGTTGTAAACATGTTTTGATGAAACAAGGAGCTGTCGCACTAAAAATTTAGGGTGGCAGCTTTTTTCTTTGGTGTGTCCTGGCCTGTAGCAGCAATAATCCGTTTTAGTGCTTCAAAACCCTTTTTAGGTGAGATGGTCTATCGCTTTTGCTAGATGCGATTTATTTTTCTATTACTGGGAATAATACGTTGGTATGTAGGTTAGCTTGTTTCTCAAGAAAAGAGGACTGTATGGCTGCATCTGTTTTCTTTCGTCTTTGAGCCTATCCTTGAAGCGATGGGGCTATTGTACTTATTTACTGGAAGTTCTATTACGGCCTGCCGGTATATATTGTATTGCCGATACTAATGAGGCTGGCTGGGGAGAAAGTAATTTCCACAGCCAAGGAGCCTGTATAACAAAACCAACAAGAGGGGATCACATGAGTCGAGTTCCATCTTACGAAGAAGTACAGCAAATACAATCGGCAGCGGATGTCGCTGGGCGTAAAAACTGGATTGGTGCAACCGTTTTTACCTATCAGTGGTGGATACTGGTTGGGCTAGCCGTTATACCTATCATCATCTGGTGGAGATTTGTAGATAGGAAGAAATTTTTTGAAATATTGACATATGGCTTGTTAGTGGCGTTAGTTTCTGGATTACTCGATGCAATTGGCGTAGAAACTGACGCATGGGATTATAAATATGATCTTGTTCCTTTGCTGGATGTATTTATCGTCTATGACGTGTCAGTGTTACCGGTCGCCTATATGGCGGTATATCAGTACTGTCAGACATGGCGATCCTTTGCTATTGCAAATTTGATTGTAGCGTTCGTGTTTTCGTTCATTTCCGAGCCGCTGCTTATTTGGCTGGACATTTACCACCCTGCCTCATGGAAGCACATTTATTCGTTTCCTGGCTATTTTATGCTGGCTGTTTTGCTGCGCTGGGTGATGGATTTGCTGAAACGAAAGAGCCTAGTGTAAGCCGTTACATATGTCCATCTGTATATCAGAAATAACAAAGGGACCGAGTGCTGTTTTTGAAACAACACTCGGTTCCTTTGTTATACCCCGTCCCCCTGACACCCTAAAAAAAGGCATTATGTATTCACTTATCTTAAATATAATGAATATTATGTTGATAAAGGAGGTGAAAATTTTGAGTGAAGAAACTCAGAGACAGCATTATTATGTAGAGCCCACTTGCGAAAGCATAGAGCACAATCATGCCTTTATCACTATTGCGGATGTAGCCCGTGATCACCAACATGGCATTCTGGGAACAACAGGTCCGGCCATCTATTCAGGCCACAGTCATTTTCATCGTATTTGTGTTCTTACTACTTCCGATCCGAAATGCGGACCAATTCATTGGCACGTAGTTGATGTGGTTACAGGGCCAGCTATTGAAGTGGCAGGAAATGAACACACACATCAATTCTGCGGTGAAACAAGCTGTGTACTTGGGCATACACATTCCTTCAACAGTACAACAGACACTACGCCAGATAGAAAAAAGAAATGTGACTGCAATCATAAAGACTGTGATCACGATCATAAGGACTGTAAGCGCGAAGATGATTAAAAATAGGATTGGAACTATGTTAATCAAGGTATCAATTGAATAGTGACAATAATGAGCCGGTTGGGGTGGATTTGCCATCACCTTGCCCGGCTTTTTTTTGTTGAGCAAGGTGGACACGAGATTGATAGAAACCGCAGTTATAACAAATAAAGTGTTGCTGTAGTACTGAGTAAGGCAGGCTTGGCATGAATGATGCTAATTATTAATAAGGGCGCATTAATAAGGCGAAATATAAAAATATATTAAGAGGGTGAGTGGTGAGTAGAATGAAAAGTATTAGGACTCAGTTAATTATCATGATATCAGTTATAACGGTTCTTGCATTCAGTGTGCAAGCAGTGACATCATTGTTTCAATTTAATGAATTGGCCTCAGTGCAAATTCAAAAACAGTTAATCCTTCAGGCTGAAGAAGAGGCAAACAAACTATATCTGCCGCTAAAAGAAGTTGCCAATGATGCTGTTGATTTATCTTACCTTATCGGGATAAGGCCGGATAATGAAGAGATAATCTTCAGTTTCACAAACAAGATAGTTGCGAAAAGCGGTGTCATTGCCGGTAGTGGTTACTCTTTCGAACCATATGCTTATAAAGCCAATAGTAAATATTATTGGCCCTACATCTACAAAGATAAAAGTGGCAATGCGACTTTGACATGGGACTACAGTGACGGGAAGTCCGACTATTTTTCAAAGGCATGGTATAAACTGGGCATTAATGCCGATAGTCCTGTTAAATACACAGCTCCTTATGCCGATTCGTTTGATAAAAACAAAATATGGGTTAGCTGTGTTGCCCCTATAATTAAAAATGGTAACAAGATCGGCGTGGCTACAACTGACTTTACACTTGATAGCTTTAAGGAGCAGCTAAATACTGTTGAAGTCGGTAAACAAGGGTTTGCCTATGTAGTTACCAAAGAAGGTTTCTATATTGGAAACTATCGGGGAAAGCAGCAAGCGGATAGGGAAAAGCAAAACAATCAAGTAACTTCTGCTCAAGACTTGTCCGCCAAAATAACGGAAGCTGAAGATGATGAGCTGAGAAAATTTGGCGAAACAGTAATTCAGGCTGCTAAATCCGGTATCACAAAACTTAATAGTCAGAATATGTTTGCCGTATATGCGCCAATAGGAGATACCGGGTTATATTTGATCCTGATGTATCCGATTTCTGAGGCTTATAGTGCTTTATATAATGTAGTATATACAGATCTGGTTTTAATACTGATAGTTGTGAGTTTACTGATATTCTGTCTGAATTATCTAGTTAACAAAAAAATTATCAAGCGACTTTCACAATTAGCGACTATTGCAACCAGGGTGGCTCAGGGGGATTTGGTTCCGATAAGCATTTCAAATAAGCCTAACGATGAAATTGGCGTGTTGATAACATCATTTGCTACAATGACTGAAAATTTACGCAGTCTTGTAACCCAGGTTGCTAAAGTAACTGAAAAAATAACAGTAAATAGTGACCAGCTTCATAATACATCATCAGAATCATCAACGGCTGCTACCCATATAGCTGAAGCAATAAGTAAGATATCGGCGGCCACAACTGCTCAGGTGGAGGATGTAACCAGATCTGTACTGGCTATGAGAGAAATGGCTTCGGCAATAAATCATATTGCCACAACAGCGGCAGAGCTATCAGAACAATCCTATAATACCAGCCAGTCGGCTGAGGATGGCGGTCGTTCAGTGGATGATGCGAACAAGCAAATAAGCATTATTAGCCAGTCTGTTCGTCATTCAGCGCAGGTTGTGCAAAATTTAGGAGAAAGTTCTAAACAAATCAGCGGAATAGTTGATGTGATAAGTGGTATCGCGGGCCAAACCAATCTTCTTGCTCTTAACGCTGCTATTGAAGCCGCCCGGGCAGGTGAACAGGGAAGGGGTTTTGCAGTTGTGGCTGAAGAAGTGCGTAAATTGGCAGAACAGTCTCAAGCCGCTGCACTAAAGATAGTAGGTATAATTAATGAAATACAAAAAGAAACCCAGGTAGCAGTATCCGTAATAAATCAGGGAGCGAAGGAGGCTGCTCAGGGCGCAGAGGTAGTTACTGTTGCCGGGGAGCACTTTCGGCAAATTGTTTCCCAGATACAAGGGCTTAACAGTAATATTCAGGAAGTTACCGCCGCGGCTGAACAATTGACAGCATCAAGCGAAAATGTAGTTGGATTGTCTGAAAACGTGAAGGAAAAAACATCGAGTGCCGCCGATCATATTTACACGATTTCTTCATTTACGGAGGAACAATCTGCCTCTATGCAAGGAATTACTGATTCTAGCAATAGTCTTGCTAAAATGGCTGAAGAATTAAATTCGCTTGTAAGTAGATTCAAGTTATAACAAGGGTAGAGAAGTTTTTTACCTTTTCAGGAGTGAAATCACCATCACGTTAATGAAATAGACCGTGTCCTCTCCTGAAATCCTTGCAAATATTCCGAAAAAGGGAGTGTTTAATTCGGGCAAATCCAATAGCAGCTTTCAATAATGAAAGGGTGTATATCATTCTACAAGGTTGATTGTGACTTAAAATAGTAAGTAATAAACTTTTTGCATCAATTATGGGGCAAGGTAGTAGGAAATGTCCGGGTTACCCAGAATATTTTACAATTTTTTTCTTAAAATCATTTTTAGGCATGTTTATTGCAAGTATATAAAGTTAGTCGGCATAGATCGACAAATTACTAGGGGGGTATAAAAAATGGCTGGAATACTAAATACCAAGATTTTATCGACAAATGAAGTTGTTGTGCTGAAGGAAAAACTTGAGACACTTTTATCAACTAAGGGAGTTAAGATCGATCATCCTACAGTAATGGGACTATTAAAAGATGCTGGTGCTCAGGTTGAAGCTTCGGGTACGGTAAAATTCCCAAAATCAGTAATCGACAAAGCGTTGAAAAGCATACCTAAAAATTTTACGTTAGCAGCGCCTGATCCCCAATACGATCTAACTTTCCCTCATCCTGACGGTAAATTTTATACTAGAACTTGTACAGGCGGTATGAACTATCTAAACGAAAATGGCGAATATCATAATATCACCATCGAAGAGGTAGCTGATTGGACAAAGCTTATTAATGCCTTAGATAATATCAATTTTTGTGCACTCCCATCCACATCAATTAAATCAGTCCCAGGCGAAACCATCGATATTCATACCTTACGGACTGTTCTTGAGCACAGCAAGAAACACATTTGGGTGCAGCCTTACGAAGCCGCAAACGCAAAATATCTAATTGAACTGGCGGCTGCCCGGGTAGGCGGAAAAGAACAATTGAAGAAGAGACCGATTATTAGTTTTATCACTTGCTCTGTTCCTCCTTTTCAATATAAGTACATGGATATGGAGGCTCTTTATCAATGTTGTATTAACGGCGTACCTATCCAACCTTGTTCTCTGCCTGCAGCCGGTGCTAATGCGCCTATTACTCCGCAGGGCATAGCTTTGCTGGCATCTACAGAGGTTATGGCGCAAATTATTATGGCCCAGCTTCTTGCTCCGGGCTTACCTGTTATTGCCACACCGTTATTATTTGCTATGGATATGTTAACGACCTATACGTTGCAGTCGCCAATCGAAACAACCATGGGAAGAATGGCTGCTATGCAATTGTTTGAAGATGGATATGGTATTTGTGCGCACAGCTATGGTACTGGAACAGATAGCTTCCTTTTAGATGGTCAGTCCATGGTTGAAAGAACCTCGTTGATCCATATGCTGGCCCTGTCCGGTGCATCTGTACTGGGAGGTGCCGGACAGCTAGAAGTAGCAAAAACCATTAGCCCGATCCAACTCATTATCGACAACGACATTTTTGGCATGACTAAGAAGCTGTTAGGTGGTTTAGAGATTAATGACGATATGCTTGCCTGGAATGAAATGATGGAATTGACCGGCAAAGAATCCTTTGTAGATATGGATCACACGTTTGAGCATTTCCGGGATTCTTTACGGCTGCCGACCTTTAATCGCGATTCCAGACCGAATTGGGAAAAATCCGGCAAAAAAGACATGCTTGACCGGGCCCAGGATGTTTATAAAGCCATTAAGGAAAACTATCAGCCGATAGCTGTGCCTGGTGAGGATCTAAGCAATATGGATGAAATAATGAAGCAAGCAGATGCCAAGCTTGTCGGTAAATAAGCGATTGAGCACTGCTCTATCTGTGATAAGTGATAGGTATAGGTAAATGAGAGGTGATAATTACTAGGTGGGGAGTTAAAAAAAGGGGGGAGCAATTGTGAAAAAGTCTTATAAAACAACAGAAAAGTGGTGGTTGGGTCTAACTGTACTATTTTATGCACTGTATAACATGCCAGGATTCCCAGTGTATGGGGATGCAAACGCCGCTTTATGGCATGGGGCATTGACCATTATACCACTGTGGATCATTGTTTATGGCGGGATGGCAATACTGCATAAACAACGGAGGCTGAGGAAAAGACCTGATCAATCCCTGCAGGCAGCAGACAGTGTAAACACAGATGATCCCATTTCAAAGGGAGGGATATAGATGTTATCTGCTACGACTACCTGGACGTTATATATCAGTTACATGGGAGCGCTTATCGCTTTTGGGGTTTATGTATGGTGGCGGGAAAAGAATAACTCCGCCCGGCATTTTTATACTGCGGGCAACACAATTAACTGGTTTGTCTTATGTATGACCTATATCGCGGCTCTCATGAGCACCTGGGTGTTCTTTGCCGGTCCTGGCGGTTATTACCGCGGCGGCTTTGGTTACTATATGTCTGAGCTTAGCTATATCCCGTTATTCCCGGTTCTTACTTACTTTGTTATGAATAAAGTATGGTTGTTAAATACCCAGCGGAATTACACAACGCAGGCCGACATCTTTGTTGACCGTTTCCGCAGCCCGACGTTGCGGCTGGTATTGGCATTAGTGTTCTTCTGTGTTTCCATGCCTTATGCGGCTGCCATCTATATTGCCTGCGGCAAGGCAGCTACCGTTGCCACTAACGGAGCTATTGACCAGACTACCGCAGTGATATTCGTCGGTTTGACAGCCCTGCTGTTTATACCGTTTGGCGGCGTAAAATCGGTGGCATGGGCGGCCACAGTTCAAGCCTGGATATTCATGGTTGCACTTTGGAGCATAGGTATCTGTGCTATTGCTTATGGCTTTGGCGGCGATGTTTTTGGTGCAGCAGCCAGTGTTTGGGATCATACTAATTCCTGGTTTTCTTATCCCGGTCCCGAAAAGTGGGTACCTTATTCTGCCAGGTTCGGTTATCCAATTGC
Source organism: Sporomusa ovata DSM 2662 (assembly GCF_000445445.1). GTDB lineage: Bacteria > Bacillota > Negativicutes > Sporomusales > Sporomusaceae > Sporomusa > Sporomusa ovata. Next base: position 689,004 of record NZ_ASXP01000001.1, read on the forward strand.
TTGCGCTATTGGTTGGACAATCATGTTGCCTGATGTATTCATCAGGGCCGGATATTTTGGCAAAGACATGCAAACCCAGCGCAGCCTGATGGTTTTACAGCCTGTCTTGCAAACTGTCGTTTGGACTGGTGTTATGTTTATCGGCTTTGCCGCTATTGCCACACTGCCTGGATTAAAGGGTGGCGATACCGAGCTGGTTATTCCGTTATTGCTTGCCAAGATTGTTTCACCGGAATCAGCCAGTGTGGCGGCAATATTAATGGCAGTATTCGTTTGGGGCACGTTGGCCAAAGGTTTGTCGGCCGCCACATCGCACCTTTTGGTAGCCGGTTCGATCATATCGGAGGATATTCTTACCAGGCTGCTCAACCTTAAGGTTAGTCCCAATGTTCATATTACCATTGCCCGATTAGCTGTTGTTGGCTTAGGTTTGGCGGCGTTATGGCTGGCTCTTAATCCCCCGGACTTGATGTGGACATTGATTATGTTTGCCATTGCCCTGGTTATGCCGATTTTCCCTGTACTGGTAGCGGCACTCTACTGGCGACGGGCTACGGCACCAGCCGCTTTGACAGCTTCTATTGTAGGTGTCATCGGGGTATTGCTTACTTACCAGCATGGTATGGGTGACAGCTGGTATGGGGTGCTGGGAATGGTGGCCTCGGCTGTTCTAATGGTAGTGGTCAGCTATATGACCAAAGAGACCGATAAAGAGGTACTTGATGAGTTTTACGGTGCTTTAGCGAAAGCGGAAGCTGAATACTATGAGGACTAAGTAGATAAAACATAAATATTCTAAAGGAGGATTTTATAATGAGCGATTTTAGCAAATTGGCACAAGCAGTTTTCAAAGGGGATTTAAAGGGTGTTAAAGCAATAACCCAAGAATTAATTGATAGCGGAGCAAAAGCGGATGATATCATTAACCAAGGCTTGCTTGGCGGCATGGATATCGTAGCACCTAAGTTTAAGGCGGGAGAAATGTTTGTGCCTGAGGTACTACGGGCAGCCAAAGCCCTGGGATGTGGTATGGAATTACTCAAACCATTGTTAGGGGCTGGTGGCAGCAACCTAAAAAAAGTAGCCACAGTTATTATCGGCACTGTAGCCGGAGACCTGCATGATATCGGGAAAAATCTAGTAGTGCTGATTTTAGAAAGTGCCGCTTTTAATGTAATTGATCTTGGTGTTGATGTTTCGCCGGAGAAATTTGTCGAAGCTATTAAGGAGCACAAACCGCAATTTGTTGGTCTGTCGGCATTGTTAACTACGACCATGATGGCCATGAAGGATACCATTGTAGCAATAAAAGATGCCGGCCTTAGAGACGACGTTAAGATTTTGGTAGGCGGTGCCCCTATTTCCCAGGAATTTGCTGATGAGATTTATGCTGATGCATTTTGTGCCGACGCCATTGCTGCCAAAGAAATTGCCACAAAAATGCTGGCATAACACTGAAAATCATTCCTGGTTGCGTAGGTTTATTGACTAAACATAAAGGAGAATTTTGCAGTGGTAATTATCGGTGAACTTATTAATACAAGCCGCAAAGCCATTAGTGAAGCAGTGGACAACCGCGATGCCGAGTATATAAAAAAAGTTGCCATAGAGCAGATGGAAGCAGGAGCTACGTACATTGATGTAAATTGCGGGAACAAAGTGCATAATGAAGTAGAAGTTATGGAGTGGCTGGTAAAAACCATTCAGGAGGCCGTTGATACTCCGCTTTGTATTGACAGTCCCAATCCCAAGGCTGTAGAGGCTGGTTTGGCATTGGCTAAATGTGGTCAACCTATGGTTAATTCAATAACCGATGAAAAGGCGCGATATGAAGAAGTTTTGCCCTTGGTACTCAAGTACAAGGCAAAGGTTATTGCCTTGTGCATGGATGATACGGGCATGCCGAATACAGCAGCAGACCGTATGCGAGTAGTAAAAAGCCTGTATGCCAAACTTACGGCAGCCGGAGTTCCGGAGGAAGATATTCACTTTGACCCTCTGGTCAAACCGATTAGTGTTGTTGGTGAAGCCGGGTTAGAAGTTCTGGAAACAATCAAATTAATAAAGCAGGATTATCCGAAAGTCCATTTCGCTTGCGGCTTAAGCAATGTATCGTTTGGCCTTCCCGGGCGAAAAATCCTGAATAGGTTATTTGTCACCCAAACTATGGCACTAGGTATGGATGGGTATATTCTGAATCCAACAGACAAAGGAATGATGGGGTTCATTTATGCTGCTAAAGCTTTACTAGGCCAGGATGAATATTGTGGAAATTATTTAGAGGCCTATAGAAACGGTTCCTACGAGTAAAATTAATTTTTGTCATGTAACGCTAAGTCTCACGATAATTGAGGCTTAGCGTTACAATTTTACTTGCGGCTTTTCATAATTGAAATGGCATTTCAAACTTAAAATTTGCCAGAGATAACTGATAATCCAAGGTTTTCGCCAAATATATTTCATAATTGAAATACACTTGGCATGGACTGGAGGTAAATTACTGTTTAACTAACCCGTATAACACTGGCTAACAGGGCGGGAATCACTACTTTTTAGAATAATAGATCGATTGGCGCGAAAAATGCATTAACTTATGATAAGTTGTTGTGGGGAGGGTTGGTTGTTTATGGCAGTGGAGAAGACACTGATTGAATTTACGCTAAATGGCAAAAAGATCAAAGCAGAAGTGACGGCAGACCGGTTGCTAATTGATTTGCTGCGGGATGATTTGGGCTTGACAGGGACTAAAAAAGGCTGCGGTGTGGGTGAGTGTGGTGCTTGTACTGTTATCCTGGATGGAAAAACAGTGGACTCTTGCTTAGTGATGGCTGTAGTAGTGGACGGTTGCAATATTACTACAATTGAAGGATTAGCCAATAACGGCACATTACATCCTTTGCAGCAGTCCTTTATTGACCATGGGGCAGTGCAGTGCGGTTTTTGTACTCCAGGGATGATAATGTCAGCAAAAGCCTTACTTGATGAAAATCCTGCGCCAACCCGAGAGGAAATTAAGGTGGCTATGTCAGGGAATGTCTGTCGCTGCACAGGTTATAAGAAAATTGTTGAGTCTGTGGCAGCAGTTAGTGAAGGCTGCAAAGGGGAAGGTTGCCATGAGTAAGGATGGTGTAGGAGTCTCGATTGTTAAGCCGGATGCTTTACACAAGGTTACGGGTCAGGCGCTATTTGCCGCCGATATTACTCGTCCCGGTATGTTGATTGCCAAAGTACTTAGAAGTGCGGTGCCTCATGCTAGTATTGAATCAATTGACACTAGTGCAGCTGCCAAGCTGCCAGGCGTTGTAAAAGTTCTAACTGCTGATGATATTCCCGGCCCTAATGGTATGGGGATTGTTCTAAAAGATGAGCCAGTATTATGCAAAGATAAAATACGCCGGGTAGGTGATGCACTGGCGTTGGTGGCAGCAGAAACGGAAGACATAGCCAATGAGGCCTTAAAACTGATCAAGGTGCAGGTTAAGGAGTTGCCGGCAGTTTTTGACGTTAACGAGGCAATGCAGGCAGATGCGCCGCAAATTCACGATAAAAATATTTTGCTTATTCGCAAAATTCGCAAAGGTGACATCGAAGCAGGCTTTGCAGCCGCTGATGTTATTATTGAAAATAGGTATACTACCCAGCGCATGGAACATGCCTACATCGAACTTGAGGCTGGCATTGCCGAATATGACGGTTCCCTGCTGACTATGTGGGTGGCTACACAGAATACCCACTTTGACCGGCGGGAAGTGGCCCGGACCTTAAATCTTGGTATAAACCGGGTAAGAGTTATCCAGGCTGTGACCGGCGGCGGCTTTGGCGGCAAACTGGATATTTCTGTGCAGTGCTATATAGGGCTGTTAGCCTACTACACCAGACGGCCTGTAAAAATGGTATATACCCGGGAAGAATCCATAAGTACGTCAGTCAAGCGCCATCCCTATATTATTGACTATAAGTCCGGCGCTACAAAAGATGGTAAGCTGACAGCCGTGAAAGCGGAGATTATTGGTGACACCGGAGCGTACGCCTCCTATGGTCCGGCAGTACTTATCAGGGCGGCCGTGCATGCCACCGGTCCGTATGAAGTACCAAATGTCTATGCCGATGCGTATGCCGTCTATACCAATAACCCAACTGCCGGGGCAATGCGGGGATTTGGGGTGCCGCAGATGGCTTTTGCTCATGAATCGCAAATGGATTTGCTGGCCGAACGACTGGGAATGTCGCCATATGCTATCAGGTTGATGAATTGCCTAAAAGAGGGCAGTGTGACTGCTACTGGGCAGGTGCTTAACCATAGTGTGGGCATTAGGCCGACGCTGGAGCAAGCAGTAGGCAGGGCGCAAGGGGAGGCAATGAAATGAAGAAACGTGGTAGGGGAATAGGGTGTATGTGGTACGGAATTGGCAACACTGCCTTGCCCAATCCGGCCAGTGCCGTTGTTGAGTGGCTTGATGATGCAACAGTTAATGTCATGGTTGGCTGTGCTGATATCGGGCAGGGTTCTAGTACCGTGATGGCGCAGATTGTTGCTGAAGAGTTGGGCATATCTTCGGCAGATATCACGGTTATCTCTGCCGATACACTTGTTACCCCGGAAGGCGGTGCAACCTCAGCCAGCCGCCAGACTTATATCTCTGGTAATGCTGCCGTGCTGGCAGCTATTGATGCCAAAAAAGTCCCACTAGCTGAAGCTGGAATCATGCTGGGGAAAGATCCGGCCAGCATTACGTTCAAGGATGGTATGGTTTGGGAGAATGAGCGGCAAACCGAATTACCAATCAAAGCGGTAATAAGCAGCTGTCGTAAACAAGGAAAACTGACCTTGGGAAGCGGCTGGTTTAATCCGGCTACCACCACCCTTGATCCGGAAACAGGGTATGGTATTCCCTATGGAACCTATGCTTTTGCTACCCAAGTTGTTGATGTGGAAGTCGATACCGAAACCGGACGGGTAGAAGTGCTAAAAATATGGGCAGCTCATGATGTTGGACGAGCCATTAATCCGGCACTTGTCGAGGGTCAAATCGAAGGCGGAGCGACAATGGGGCTAGGCTATGGACTGATGGAAGAAATCACAGCAGTCAATGGTGTGATAAAAAATACGAATTTTACCGACTACTTAATTCCTACCATTTTGGATGTTCCTGAAATAACATCAATTATTATTGAGGCTGCCGAGCCTACCGGGCCCTTTGGTGCCAAAGGCGTAGGTGAGCCTGCGCTTATTCCGACAGCGGCGGCCATCGCCAATGCCGTGTATGATGCGATTGGGGTGCGGATTTATTCATTGCCGCTAACACCGGAAAAAGTGTTAAGTGCTTTACAGGAGGCTGAATAATATCAGCAATTGTATAAAGGAGTGATAAGTTATGACTATTACCGTAATAACCAATATTGGCACACTGCTATCTGGGGATATTAACCAGCCAATATTGGACAGTAATACCCTTGTTATTGATGTTGAGGCCGGGAAAATCTGCGAAATTGGCACTAACGATTTACTTGCCAAGTATCCTGGGTGCAAAGTTATCGACGCCGGCGGTCTGACCGTAATGCCTGGTTTAATCGATTCTCATGTGCATCCGGTTATTGGCGACTATACTCCCCGGCAAAAGATGAGCGATTTTATCAATAGTTCATTACATGGCGGCGTGACTACCATGATTTCAGCAGGTGAATGTCACACCCCGGGACGGCCAACTGATCCTGCAGGGGTCAAAGCCCTGGCCGTGCTGGCGTCTAAGTCTTTTGCCAAACAACGTCCTGGCGGCGTAAAGCTGCATGGCGGCGCCGTAATATTGGAACAGGGGCTTACGGAAGCTGATTTTGCTGAAATGGCCGCTGCCGGTGTATGGCTTGTGGGGGAAGTTGGTCTTGGTTCTGTCAAAAAACCGGCAGATGCGGCACCAATGGTCAAGTGGGCCAAAAAGCAGGGAATGAAAGTCATGATGCATACAGGCGGCACGTCCATTCCCGGCAGTTCCACTGTTACGGCTGATGATGTGATCCAGGTCGCGCCGCATGTAGTTTCTCACATTAATGGCGGGCCAACTGCTATTTCTCCGGCTGAGATTAGGAAGCTTGTAGAACAAACCGATTTTGCGCTTGAGATTGTGCAATGCGGCAATTTGAAAGCTGCCGATCTGGTCGTTCGTCAGCTTTCAGAGCGTAATCAATTACACCGGGTTATTATTGGTAATGATGCTCCCTCTGGTACTGGCGTTATACCGTTAGGAATTCTACGGACGATTACCCAATTGGCAAGCATGTCAGGGGTTCCGGCTGCTCAGGCTGTCGCCATGGCTACAGGCAATACGGCGCAGGTGTATTCATTAAATACTGGCAGTATTGCGCCAGGTAAAGAGGCTGATCTGGTAATCATTGATAAACCAATGGGTTCGGTAGGTGAGGATGCTCTTACTGCGATGGAGGCCGGAGATTTACCAGCAGTAGCATTGGTAATTGTTGATGGAAAAGTTTTAGTTACTAAAAGCAGAAATACGCCGCCTCCTGCAGGTAAAGTAATTATCTGAGGCCATAACAGCATAGGGAGGTCTTTGCGATGATTGTTATTCATGATGAATTATGTAAGGGATGTAAGTTGTGTGCCAAACATTGTCCTCTTGGCGCCATTGAAATTGTCAACAAAATTGCCGTGGTGAAAGAGCATTGTTCCAACTGCGGTATGTGTGTGCGGGTATGTCCCTGCCAAGCTATAGCTAAAGATGCGCAAACCCATGGCGGTGTGACGTGTTATTCCTGTCCTATCCAGTGCGAAATTCAATTAGGCTTTGAAGGAGCCTGCCGCCGGTATTCCAATAATAAGGGAAAACTTGTTCGTAACCGGCCGTTGGTGCTGGAAAACCCGCATGCCGGCCTGCCAGATACTGAGATACCTGACAAACCGTTGATTACTGCAGTCGGTTCCGGCACCGAGTATCCCTGTTGTAAGCCGGCGCCGCACATTGTGGCTGCTGCCGTGGACGGGGTTGAGGTGGTAACGGTAGTTACCGAAGCGCCACTTAGTTATAGCGGTATCAAGGTAAAAATTGATGCCAATACCCATATCGGCGAAGAAGGGGCTAAGGTACTCAGGGATGGCATGGTTGTCGGTATGGTGGATACAGAAGAGTATGGTGCTAAAATGCTGTCTATCGGCGGAGCCAATACCTTAAGCGGCCGATTTGGTTTTGCCGCTGCCCGTACCATTGTTGAATTAGCCAATGGCGAGCGGGTCAAACTGCAAGTGGAAAAAGGCAGTAAATTGGAGCTGCAGGTTGGCTATCCCCCGGTAATTGATGGAACAGTTGAGAAAAAAATGCGGATAGGCTGTGGCAGTGCGACAGTTGGCATGTTTGCCAAAGCCATGGCAGGAGCTGTCGATGAGGCAATTGTTCTTGACCACCATGTTATCGGGCTATTGTCTGAACACCGGGCGGGAGAAGAAGTGGGGCTGCAGTACAGTGGTGTTATACCTAACGGACGCAAAAGCACCCGCGGCCGGTATTTTGGTGAACATGGGCATGGCTGGGGCGGGACCCATATTGATGAACCCGTGAAAGCAGTACAGTCGGTCGACATGAGTATTGCCCGCCCAGGGATGAAGATTCTTGTTACGGAGACTACAGGCCAGAAGTCCGGTCTGGTAGAAGTACAGGCCGACGGGTCAGTAATTGAAATTCCCATGACACCACAGGTGCAGGAAATTGTTGATTTAATTGCCTCTAACTGTGAAGATGCTGTTGTCTCAGCAGTATATGTTGGCGGCACAGGCGGCAGTGCCCGTGCAGGTGTGACCACCTATCCGATAAAATTGTCCCAGGCCATACATGCCGGTCAAGCAAAAATGACTATTGGCGGAGCGCCTGTATTTATCCTGCCAGGTGGCGGCATTAACTTTATGGTAGACGTAGGAAAAGTAGTATCGAAAGCGTTTACCTGGGTGCCGACACCGGCTACGGTAGCGCCGGTAGAGTATACCCTGACCCGCAAGACCTATGAGGAAATCGGTGGTCATGTTGCCAGCATTCAGCCACTGTCCGAACTGGTTAAGGTTGTTGCGGAACGAAAAAATGAGTGTTTATAAAGAAGCGGGAGTAATTACGCTGGATTATGGACCAATGCAAATGACGATACAGGCCGGGAGAGACGGACAGCCGCTGCAACCGGCAGCAGCTGACGGTGCAAAGTATGCCGCTAGCCTCTTAGACAGCCTGGCCAGGGTTAAACATATTGCCAGAAAGCCTCAGTCAGAACTTGTAAGGTGCGAGTATAGCGATTATCCGGAGGTCCTACAAAAAATGATTACGGCTGTCAGGCAGTCAGGTGATGTTAGTCTTACGCCATTAGCTGCTGTGGCCGGAACGATTGCTGATATGGTGGCCGACTATGTGGTGGCTGCAACTGGAGCCACGAAAGTAATTGTCAATAATGGGGGCGATATTGCGGTAAGACTTAGCGGCCAGGAAACGGTGACAGTAGGGGTAGCGCCTGTAATTGGCAGCTGCTATACACATGTGTTACGCATTACAGCACATGACGGAGTGGGTGGCATTGCGACAAGTGGTTTAGGTGGACGGAGCTTCACCAAAGGAATTGCTACAGCGGTTACTGTTGCCGCTCCCAAGGCGGCAATGGCTGACGCGTGTGCAACAGCGGTTGCTAATGCTGTCTATACTCCCCATCCTACTATTAAATTGGAATTTGCCAAAAATATTGATCCTGATTCTGATATTGGGGAGCATCAGGTGGTGTGCGGGGTTGATGATTTGCCGCCTGAGGTTGTAGAGAAAGCGTTGTTAAATGGGTATCAAGCCGGGCTAACGCTTTATCACAGTGGTCAGATTAGCGGAGCAGCTCTCTTTGTTTATAATCACGGCATAATGCTGCCTGCAAACTTTATCAGTCAGCTGTAATTTAGAGGAGGGAATCGTATGAAAATGGAAGGCTTAGAAATTCGCAAAATCGTAACAATTATTGAGGAAACCGGGCGGGAAGCCAGTCGGGAATTAGTTACACCGATTAAAAAGGCAGCCGCTGTTGCTGTTTTTACTAATCCTTTTGCCGGCAGGTATGTGGAAGATCTCACGCCGCTTACCGATGCTAGTGTCAAACTGGGAGATATGCTTGCCAAACAGGTGGTAGCAGCCTTAGGAGTGGACGGGAAACAAGTGGAAAGCTATGGTAAGGCGGCCATTGTCGGCGAAAATGGTGAACTGGAACATGCCGCTGCCTTGCTTCATCCCAAACTTGGTACGCCGATGCGGGAAAATATTGGCGGCGGTAAAGCATTGATACCATCAGCCAAAAAAATGGGTTCATCCGGAACGGCAATTGATGTGCCGTTGGGACACAAAGATGCCGCTTTTGTGCGGTCACATTTTGATGCGATGGAAGTCCGTATTCCTGATGCACCACGAGCTAATGAAATTATGCTGTGTGTTGTTATGACCAATGGTGGCCGCCCGCTGCCCCGGGTCGGGGGCTTAACCGTTGACCAGATAAAAGGCGAAGACGGCTTGCGTTAAAGTTTTGATACGATTATTGATAGCAAGAATTATTGCATAGGAGGTTTAAAAAATTCATGAAAAGTATTGCATTTGCCGGTTTGGGAGCCATGGGCAAACCGATAGCCAAAAACCTCCTGCAAGCCGGGTATTCAGTAACTGTGTTTGATATTTGCCAGGAGGCTGTGCAGGAACTGATCAGCCAGGGAGCTCAGGGGGCAGCAAGCCTCAAGGAAGCTGCCAGTGGCAAAGACATTATATTCATGTCCTTACCCAATGCGGCAATTGTTGAAAATGTCCTGCTGCAGGAGGCTGGTCTGTTGGCAGGCAGTCATCAAGGGCAAATCATTATTGATCTCAGCAGTGTTACGCCTGGCCATACCCAGAAGATGGCTAAACTGGCTGAAGCTAAAGGGGTACATTATCTGGATGCCCCGGTTAGCGGCGGCGTGGCTGGAGCCAGTGCCGGAACCTTAACGATAATGGTGGGTGGTGAAGCGGCGGTTCTGGAGGATTGCCGGGAATTATTGAATGTTATCGGCAAAAAAATCTATCATGTAGGGCCGGTAGGCGCTGGGGATACCATGAAACTTGTTAATAACCTGCTCTTAGGCATTAACATGGTCGCAGTGACGGAAGCCCTTGCCTTAGGTGCGAAAGCCGGCCTGGATCCTAACACTATGCTGGAAGTCATCAGTGTCAGTTCAGGCCGCAGCTATGCACTGGAAGCCAAAGTTCCCGGCTTTATCTTACAAGGAAACTTTGAACCGGGATTTGCCATCGATTTGCAGCATAAAGATTTGGCTATGGCTACTGAGACTGCTGCAGAACTTGGCATGCCACTCAAAGTGGGGAATATGGCGCAGGCTGTCTATGAAGAGGCCCAGGCCAAGGGATTAGGGCGCAAAGATATTTCTGCTGTTATTACCTTACTGGAAGAACTGGTCGGTATTAGTGTTAGAACTAAAAAATAAATTGTTATTTACAGACTCTTGGTTGTAGTGGGGAGGGGTGGGTATTTTGAATGAATTTCTTAATTTAATGAACAAAAGGGGATATGTAGCCGGGTGTCTGACAATCGGCGATTGTATTGAGTTGGCTAAAGAACTTAATGTCAGAGTAAGCGATATTGTCATTAGGGAAGCAATGGTTGCCAATAAGATGACCAGGGAAGAAGTAACTTCTTCGGTTATGGCAACATTTTGCCACAACCTGTATGCCATGGAAATGGGATTGACTTCAGGCAAAAGTTTCATAATGGGTACAGTTGGACAAGATCTGGCAGATGAGGAAGTTACCATAATTGGTGATAGGTTTGTTAACAAAATTCTAAAGTATACCCTTGCCGCACAGGTAGGCAATCATGTTGTAGGGCTCATGCCCTGTGCAGGAACCGGTGATTCCTGCACCTATACCGGCCTGGTCAAAGCGTTATTGGATACGTTGGAAGATCAGCAGGAAGTGGCTAGGTTAGTCGCTTTATTATTAAAAGTCGGTGTGATTTTCCGGGCTGGAAAATCAACAACTGGTTGCAATATGGAGGGTTTTGGCGCTGGCGCCGCAGCCACGGCAGCTGTAGTCGCTGAAATGCTGGAAGCAACACCTGACCAGGTGGGGCAGGCTATTACGTTAGCTTTATCGCCGACCATTGCCAATCCTTGCACTCCCAGGGTTATGGTTGCCGGGTTGTGTGCCGCTCATCTTGGCGGGGGAGTGCTAATTGGGCACTTAACAGCTAATCTGGTTGTTAAGACCAACCTTCCGGTAACCGTTCCGCCAGATGTTATGATAGCCCTGGCTGCCGCGGTCCATCCCTTGTCGGCAAAACATATTGTGCCTACTGTTATTAAGTATATGGAGCCATTTTTCAAAACGAATGAAGCTGTCGAATACTTTGTTAGTCAGGAAACCAAGGAACAGGATGCTGAACGTATTAAAACTACAATCCAGGAGGCGCAAACCGGAGCGCGTGCTTTAGCTGCCAAAGCTAATTCCATTATTAAGCCTTTCGGCGATGCCGTCGTTGGCGGCAGCAGTCAGGCGGTAGGTTCACCAACCAATACAGCCCGGATAGCCCATGCCTTAGCTGAGGGCGAAATTACCGGAGTGAAAGTGGAATTATATCCAGAACTATTTGCCCGCCGGGGAATCAATATACCGGGCATGCTTATGGCAGCAGTGCACGGGGCAGGCACTGATAATGCCGGGTTGTACCGGCAGATTATGAGTGAAGTTATCGACTCCAAACTGCAGGTAGAAATTGTTGAGGTTGACGAACCGCAATTGCAGCGGGTCACAATTTATGCCACCCGGAAAAATGCAATGATTGAGGCTCTAAACCGGGGTGGTGGCCGCCTTGTTATTAAAAATGCGCTGCCGTCGGTAGCTGAAGCGAAAGCTGCCGCCCGTAAACTTCATATTGAGGTTGTCGAGTGAGATGAGCGAAAGCTTCAGCAGGTTCGTAAACAAGGAGTTTTTTGACTACTGAAACTGGAAAAAGATTGGGGAGATGATGCCCATGTCGTGTTCGTATTACGCGCCCCAACGGTTGGAAGAGCTGCTTGCTATTCTTGCCGAAAAGAAAGAGAAAGCTAAAGTGTTAGCAGGTGGCACAGACTTAGTGATTGCTCTACAGGAGGGTAAGCTGAACTATGACAACATTGTGGCGCTGCATAAAATTCCAGAATTAAAAGGCATTACAATGAGAGGCGATACCATAGTAATTGGAGCAATGACCACTCACACAGAGGTTGAACGGTCGCCCATAATTAACACGAATGCCTTACTGTTAGCTCAAGCCGCAGCTGCCGTCGGTTCGCCGCAAATTCGTAATGCCGGAACGCTTGGCGGCAATATCTGCAACGCTTCTCCGGCTGCCGACACGGTACCGGCGCTCATTGCCCTTGATGCTTGTGTAAAAATTGTATCTAAAGGCGGTGAGCGGGAAATGCCGCTCGAAGACCTGTTTTTGGGAATGGGTAAGACCAAACTGGGTGGTGATGAGGTTATTAAAGAAATCTCATTTAATGCTCTACCTGATGGTGCAGGCAGTATTTTTGTTAAGCTAGCCCGCCGCAACGCACTGGCTATTTCCCGGATCAGTGTAGCCGCTATCGTAACAAGCAATGAGTATGTTACCGATTGCCGGATTGCAATGGGGGCTGTTGCGCCTAACCCTTTCCGGGTGCGCAAGGCAGAAAAGGCGTGGTTAGGCAGGACTGTTACTGCTGACAATCTCGATAGCTGTGTAGAAGCTGCTTTTCAGGAAATTAGTGCGACATTAGGTCAACGAGCTTCGGCCATATATAAAAAGCGAGCCGGTAAGGCCTTGATTCGCCGGGCACTCAGTCTCGCTTCCGGTCAAATGTGAAAATAGGAAAAAGATAAAAGGTCATCCCTTGTTAATAGCAAAGGATGACCTTGGAAATAATTGATATTTATTAAAAATCGAGCAGGTTGTAATCGCTTAACCAGGATTTTGTACACGCAATAAACTTCTTCACTGCCGGGGAGCAGGTTTTTAGTGAATAGGCGGCAATTCCTATTTTGCGGTAATAGGATTGATCTAAGTATATGGTGCAAATATCTTCTGTATTGTTGGCTAGGAGCATTTCGGGAAGAATACTGATACCCAAGCCTTTATTTACCATGGATAGTATGGCCCTGCCTTCGGTTACTTCGTATTTTTTTCTTAAAGTTACCCCATTTTCACGCAAAATCCGGCCTAAATCATCGTAACTTCCCCACTGTGGCATAATGAATTCTTCTTTTGCAATATCCGCAAAATTCAATCTGGATTTTTGGGCCAGGGGATGTCCGGGAGGCAGAATGAAAAGCAGCCGGTCTTTTTTTAGTGGCAGAACTTCATAGGTTTTCGTTGTTGGCAAAGAGACAAAGCCAAAATCAACCCGGCCACTTTCTATCCAGTTCTCAATTTCATCGTAATTCCCGTCAGACAATTCAACATCTATTAAAGGGTGGTACCGGTGAAATTGGGCAAAGATTCCAGGCAGCCATTGACTGGAGACACTGGTAAAAGAGCCGATACGCACTGTACCGGTTTCTAAACCATTGATGGCGGCCACCTCTTTTTTTAGGAGCTCGTTATTGTGTAAAATCTCACGTATAAATGGCAATAGATGTTCTCCATTGCTGGTTGGGACTACACCTGAGCGGCTCCGGGTAAGTAAAGGAAAGCCTAGTTCGCTCTCCAGGCTGGAAATGGTATGGCTAACAGCAGAGTGGGATAAATTAAGAGCTTCTGCTGCTTTGGACATACTGCCTAAGGTTACAATTGAATTAAAAACCTCATATTTATTCAAGCTCAAAGCAATTCCACACCCCTATATCCATAGATGAAATATTCTGAACTACTGCATTATAAACATTCACTGTTCTTAAACCTAGTTTACACCTATACTATGACATAAAGCAACAAGTTTTGCAGTAGCCATGAAAGTCTAAAACCGAATCTATACAGATATTTTTCGGGTGTTGCACTACAGTGAAAATTAAGTAAGAAAGGTATGCAATTATGAGAGATATAGTTATAGTGAAAGGTGGTGGTGACATAGCTACCGGCATTGCCAACCGCCTGTATCAAAGTCACTTCAGCGTAGTAATCCTGGAACTAGATAAGCCGACAGTTGTGCGCAGGACAGTAGCGTTTGCTCAGTCAGTCATTCAGAATTCGCCGGCGACAGTGGAAGGTGTGACTGCGAAGGTAGTTGCTCTTAATGAAGTGCACGAAGTATTGTCTAGCGGCCAAATTCCTGTACTTTTGGCTTCCGAGCCGTTTTTAGTAAAAAAAGTTATTGACACGCTTAAACCTGTGGCGGTAGTTGACGCGATTATCGCCAAACGTAACACTGGTACTCAAATCACTGACGCACCGGTAGTGATTGGTGTTGGACCTGGCTTTATTGCCGGGCTGGATGTGCATGCCGTAGTGGAAACAAACCGGGGTCATGACTTAGGGAGAGTTATTTATCAGGGGGCAGCAAGTGCTAATACTAGTATTCCGGGGAATATAGGTGGTTACACTATCGAGCGGTTAATAAAGGCTCAAAATGCCGGCAAATTCATTGGGTGCCGGGAAATCGGTGAAAGAATTGCTGCCGGTGAAGTTGTCGGTTATGTTGACGGCGTTCCTGTTAAGGTCGCGATTACCGGCATATTGCGCGGTTTACTGCAAACTGGTCTTACGGTTAATTCTGGTATGAAATTAGGGGATATTGACCCCCGCTGCCGCCGTGAACATTGTTTTACTATATCTGATAAAGCCAGGGCAGTTAGCGGCGGAGTGTTGGAAGCCCTGTTACACTGTAGGGGGAATAACAGAGCGTATATGGTCTCTAATTTACGAATGAACTGCAGTGGGGTATAAAAAGTAAATTATTTCAATGGCGGGTGAAATAATGGATAATAAAGAACTATTGGATCATCTGTATGCAGCGGTGCCTTTTATCGCTCGTATTACAGGGGGATTTGCCACTGTGACTGACAAGATGGGGCGCAGGCTTAAAAGTGTTGATGCACATGGACAAGAAATAGCTCAATATCAGGGTGAAGTGTATGAAATAGCCAGGAAGGCCGGTCAACAGCAGCAACCGGTATCCGGGGCATCACAATTTATCGAAGAAGCCGAAGCCTGGGCGCTGCCGATTGGTGATTATGTGCTTTGCTGCAGCAACGTAGAGCGGATAGAACGTAATAAAAAACTGCGTAAAGCATTATCGGAAGCATTACCGATGATTGCCAAGGTTGCCGGCGGTGATGCTGTACTTTTTGATCAATCGGGTCGCCGGCTAGAGACGGCAGACCATACAGGTTGTAGGAGCGAAAAACTCATTGGCAAAATTAGTCAAGGAGCATATGCTGCCATGCAGGGCCAGAAACCTGTTATTGGCGAGTCCATTTCCTTACATGGTGTTACTGCGGTACGCATTCCTATTACTGAGGACTACGGTTTGGGGTTTAACAATCAAGCGATAGTATCCCAAAAACAAAAGCTGATAAATGAAGTTAAAAAATATCAGTATGCCAGATATACGCTGACAGATATTATCGGTCAGAGCGATGCTATTGAAAGATGTAAGAATATTGTTAATTATGTGGCAAAGGGAATTTCTTCTGTTTTAGTTTATGGTGCTACCGGTACAGGCAAAGAACTGTTTGCCCAAGCAATCCATAATGCCAGTGATCGCAGTGATAAACCCTTTATTGCAATTAACTGTGGCGCCTTACCGTCTACGCTGATAGAAGCAAACCTATTTGGTTATGTGGATGGTTCATTTACCGGCGCCAAAAAAAACGGCAATATAGGAGTTTTTGAAGCGGCAAATACAGGAACAGTTTTTCTTGATGAGATAAGTGAAATGGATTGGGACTTACAGGCAAAGCTATTGCGAGTAATTCAGGAGCGCGAGGTTACTCGAATAGGTAGTACTAAGCCAATTCCGATTAGTGTGCGCATTATATCTTCAACGAATAAAAATCTTCAACAGCTAATTGAAGAAAAACGTTTTCGTGAGGATCTATATTACCGTATTAATGTAATAGAACTGCGTGTTCCTTCCTTGCGTGACAGGGGTAAGGATATTTTACTCTTAGCTAATTATTTTATTGCTAAATACAATCCCGTATTTGGGAAAAATATAACTGAGATATCTCAGGAAGTATGTGATATTTTCCTGAGTTACCCCTGGCCGGGCAACATTCGGGAATTACAAAATTGTATTGAAAGTGCACTGAATATGGTGGATATCGAACAAAAAAGACTTGAGGCTTGCCATCTTCCTGCCCATCTTTATAATTCACTGACGGCGCATAAAAAAACAATGAGTAGTGAAGACGACAATTTGGCAGCTATCTTGCGGGCTGCGGAAAAACAAGCTATTTTGCGGGTATTAAAGCAGGCGGACAATAACCGTTGTCATACGGCCCAGCGGCTTGGCGTCAGCAGTACTACATTGTGGCGAAAGATGCGGGAATATAATATTCCTCTGACATAAGAGTTATGCATGTAAAGGAAATATTGGCAGAGTATGGTATAAGACTTAACTATTATAAAGGAATGGGAATTTTATGAAGCAAACTGCTCAGGGCTGCCTGGCAGTTTGTTTTTTATTGACTTATGTCGCCTTTTCTTTAGATCGTCGTGAAAAGCGTTGCAGTTATGAAATGATTTTCAAAGTTGCAATAGTAAGGGAAGTTAATACACTTTTGCAGCATAACTCAGATAGCCGCTTCAAACGTTTATTTTTCAGGAATATTGATTAAAGTTATTCCCTGGAAAGAGCGTTAAAACTGTCATTTAACAATTGGTACAGTTCTTGCAAGTATATTTTACAAAGTGCAAGCAGGGTGTACATTACCAGCTGAATGACTATATATTTATCATAAATGTAAGAGAGACTGCATTGCACTGGTAGATACAGTAAGAAAGAGGTATGTGGTATGAAAGATAATAAAACCTCCCAGGCGGCCATTGATTATGATGCTAATGTTCATAAGACGATTCCGCGGTACCATACGTTCCATGACGAAACTTTGGATCTAGTTAAGGAAGCCATTTCTAAGCCGCAAGCCTGGCTGGATACCGGATGCGGCACAGGTACGCTTTTGGTAAAAGTAATGAAAGAATTTGGCCAATTACGGGTTGTAGCTGCAGATCCGGCAGAAGAAATGGTAAAGATTGCGGCTGAAAAGATGAAAAATTTTGAAGTAACCTATGTTTTATCAGGCAGCGAGGCTTTGGATTATCCTGATAAATTTGATGTTGTTACCGCCATTATGGTTCATCATTATTTAGATGAAGCAGGACGTAGGCAAGCCACGAAAAATTGTTTCGATAAGCTTAGACAAGGTGGGATATATGTTACATTTGAAACTATTAAACCAAATACAGAAGCCGCAATCCAAATCGGTCTTAAGCGCTGGCGTACAGCCCAGATCCGGAACGGAAAAAAACCTGATGCCGTAGATAAGCACATCAGACGGTATGGAAGCGAACTTTTGCCGATAACCATAGACAAGCATCTAAAGTTATTGCGGGAAACTGGGTTTTCGACTGTTGAAGTTTTTTGGGTTTCTGGAATGCAAGCAGGCTTTTATGGTATCAAATGAGCTTACTGTTGTTGCAATTGTGAAATAAAGGGGAGTTGCACGTGAATTTTATTGAGAAGTATTTGGCAAAAGCGGCGGGATTAGAAACAGTAACGGCGGGGCAGGAGATACGATGTAAGGTGGATTTGGTTGCCGCGCACGATGTTACTGGGCCAATGGCTATTCAACAATTCGAGCAGATTGGTATTGACCGTGTTTTTGATCCCCATAAGGTAGTCATGGTAATTGACCATATCTTCCCTGCAGCTACAGTGCAAGCTAAAACTATGCATTGGATACTGAAAGATTTTGCCAAAAAATATGGGATATCTTTATATGATAAGGGGCAAGGCGTTATTCATCAGGTGTTGTCGGAAAGTCACCGGCTGCAGCCCGGACAAATTTTGGTAGGTGCTGACTCTCATACCTGTACGGCCGGCGGTTATGGTGTTATTGCTATCCCGGTTGGGTCTACCGAACTAGCGGCAGCGATGGCAACTGGGACGATTGATCTCGAAGTGCCGCCAGTAGTCGAGGTTCATATGACTGGACAGAGTAAACCATATGTTTATGGTAAGGATATTGTCCTTACGTTAATCAAACGTTTCGGCGTTGATGGCCTTACTGATAAGGCTGTAGTCTTCACTGGGCCGGGGATTGCTGGCATCAGTATAGAGGAACGGATGACTATCTGTAATATGGGAATTGAAATGGGAGCAATGATAGCTTGCTTCAGCGACGAAGCAAAAGCCAATGATGTTGCAGAAAGTGTTGAGCTGTCCCTAGACGAAATAGTAGCAGTAGCTGCTTGTCCCCATTCTCCGGCAAACGTCCGGCCTGTAGCTGAACTCAGTGATGTAGTGGTAACTCAGGTTGTTGTGGGCAGTTGTACAAACGGGCGTCTCAATGACGTTGAAAAAGTAGTCAATGTATTAAAATACCATAAAGTTCATCCGGATGTAAATCTATTGATTATTCCAGCATCGAGAAACATAGTAAACAGCATGGAAGAGGCTGGATGGTGCCGGATTTTACGCGATGCCGGTGCTGTAATAGCAAATCCCGGCTGCGGACCCTGCTTTGGTGCGCATCAGGGTTTAGGAACTGAGCGTGATGTAATCGTATCGACGACCAATCGGAATTTTCCTGGACGCATGGGACATCGTACAGCCAATATATACTTGACTTCCCCGGCAACAGCAGCGGAAACAGCTGTACGTGGTAAAATCACCGCTCCGGGAACTTTATCGCAGGTGGGGGTGATATAAAATGAAGTTAATAAAAGGTCGGGTATGGATATTTGACGATAATGTAGATACTGACCAAATACTTCCTGGTTATGCAATGGCAGAGGATTTTTCCACACTTTCACGTTATGCTATGGCGGGCAGCAAAATTCCCGATTTTCCCAAGCTAGTGCAGCAAGGCGATATTATTGTTGCCGGTAAGAACTTCGGCTGCGGTTCGAGCAGGGAGCAGGCTCCTGTGGCCTTAAAAGAGGCCACAGTAAGTCTGGTTATTGCTTCGTCATTTGCACGCATTTTTCGTCGTAATGCTATTAATATCGGCCTGCCGGTCATGCTTGCCGATATTCGGGATTGTGTTAGCCAGGGAGATGTGATTGAGGTTGATATCGAACAAGGCACCATTTGCCTGGGAGGCCAAACCCTGGCCGGCAAAGCGTTATCTAATAACATACTGATGACAATTAAGGCTGGCGGATTAATAAACCGGGTTCGACAAGAATTGCAATTGAAAAACATTAACTAACTTGAGCAGGAGGTGCCAAGCAAAATGCAAGAAAAAACAATTCAAATTATTACCGACGACTATGACAGAGTGAAAGCTTATGCAGAGACTTTTGGTGTTCCCATGCCGACAATTGGCAAAGATGGATCAATAGACGGGCTCCCTGTTTCTTATCCGCGCGAAGTCTGTGGTGTCTTGCGCAGCGGTTATCGGATTTATGAATTAGCCCGGCAGGCGGAAAAAACAGGTATGCCGGTACAGAACCCGATTCTTGGCCGCAATACGGCAGAGGAGACGTACAAAGAATCCCTTGAAATGTATAACATGGCCGAAAAACTGGGTATTCAGTTGTTTCACTTCGTACACTCGGAAGCAACAAGACATATCGATCCGCTTAATGGCCGGGAGTTAATTGAGCAATCGCGCGGTAAAGGCGGCATTACACCTTTTGGGGAAAGAAAGCTGGTTGAATTGGGTGGTGGTTCGATCCATCCGATGCGGATCAATGCTACCGGAGATACGCCGCACCTATCGATTATTAACGCGCTGCTTGCCGGGTTTGACGGTACAGATATCGGGCCGGTTATCCACGTACATTATGGTGGCCGGGGCATCCATGATTATAAGACCAAGGTGATTAATGGTTTTCGGGCTCTCGAGATTTGCGGCGAGCATAACATGTTTGTGCAGATCGACTCCCATAAACATCTTAACAATATCGGCGGCACAGATGGAATGGCCCTGGCTATGTGTCTGCTGGCAGAGGGCTTGGGTATTTTGGCTGGATTACCGGCAGAGCTTAGCGCTGTACAGATGAATGTAACCGGTTTAAATTTGTTGGCAGATCTAGCTACAATGAAAGCCTTTAAAGAAACAATGTGGAGTAAGAGTCTTATCGCCGTTCCGGAGACTTTCCAAAATCCCCCGGGTGATCTAGTTGCGGAGTCCGCGCATTTTGCCCGTATGGCAATTAGCGCTAAACTGGGCGGAGCGCATTTCTATCGTCCCAAGGCTGCAGAATCTGTGGGGATACCGACAGGTGCTTCCATGGCCAAAGCAATTTGGGGAACACATAATGTATTTGAAAACACTGTTAAGGTAGATATCCGTGATCCTTATATTGAGGAACGCAAAAATGAAATACTGAGCGAAGCTATGGCTGTGCTCGAAGGTGTTCTCGGCGTGAATCGCACCCTTGCTCCAGATGAAATCAAAGAAAGCTTTTGGCGTAAATACGACAAAGACGAGCTGATTGACAAGATTGTTCGTGCTGGCAAGGCTGGCATTATGGACTGCCCGCGCGCCGGTGGCTGGGACCTCAAACGTTATGTAAAAACTCACCGGGATAAAGATGGAATTAAACGTTATATTCCTGGATTTACGCCGCTAAACCTCGCTGCTGAGCGTTTTGCTGTAACCAGTGAGCCAGTAGTAGTGCCGGAAGAAAAAAAACCCACCCGTAAACAAAAAATGGTTTTGGCAACAGTTGGTGCAGATGCACATGTTATGGGGGTTAACATGATTCGGGAAGCCTTTGAAACTGCCGGTTATGAAGTCATATATCTGCGCGGTATGAATCTGCCTGAAACGGTGGCCGAAGTAGCCGCTGAAGCCAAGGCTGAGATAATTGGTGTTGCTAACTTGTTAGGGCTGGGCAGAGAGCTTTTCCCGCGGGTGCAAAAACGTCTTACTGAACTGGGTATGAGTGACAAAGTTGTCCTCATTGCCGGCGGCAGGATTGCCGAAAAAGAAGAGGAACATGCCCATTTTGAAGAAAAAATATCTAACGAAGGTTCCGCATTCATTGGCGTGGAGGCTTTCTTTGGGCCGGGGACTGATCCTGACAAATGCGTTGAATGGACAACAAAAGCATTGGAGAGGAAGGGTTTATAATGAATGACATGCAAAGAATTCCCTGCGTTATTTTACGCGGAGGTACAAGTAAGGGAATTTATTTGAAAGCGAATCATCTGCCTCAAGATAAGGAAAAGCGTGACAAAATGATTTTGGAAATATTCGGCAGCCCGGATGTGCGGCAAATTGACGGTCTTGGCGGAGCCGATCCGTTGGCCAGCAAAGTTGCCATCATTGGTCCATCATCCCATCCGGATGCTAATGTGGATTATACGTTCGGTCAGGTCAGTATCAATGACCATTACATCGACTACTCCGGCAATTGCGGTAATATTTCTTCCGGTGTCGGCCCATTCGCTATTGATGAAGGCTTTGTTGCTGCCACTGAACCGACTACAACAGTGAGAATTCACAATACCAACACTGGCAAGATATTAATTGCTGAAGTGCCGACAGAGAACGGTCGCGCCAAGGTAACCGGTGACTGTAAAATAGATGGCGTCCCTGGAACTGGGGCAAAAATTATGATGGATTTTTCGGGTACGGCCGGTTCTGTAACCAACAAGCTTCTGCCTACCGATAAACCGGTGGATACCATCCAAACAAGTGTGGGCCAGCTAGAGATTTCTATTGTCGATGTATCCAATCCCTGCGTTTTCGTACGGGCTAAAGATGTAGGCATGACTGGCCGGGAAACACCGCAGGAGATTAATGGTGATCCGAAGCTGTTAGCGCTAATGGAGGAAATCCGTGCACAAGCCACTGTAATGATCGGCATGGCACCTGATATTGCTACAGCAACAGCCAAAAGTCCGGCATTTCCGATGGTTGCCTTTGTCGCTCCTGCCGCGGACTATATTGACTTTACAACAGGGAAAACCATTAAAAAAGAGCAGGTTGATTTCTTATCAAGAATGATGTTCATGCAGGTACTGCATAAAACGTATCCTGGAACCGGAACTGCCTGCACCGGTGCAGCGGCCAAAATTCCCGGTACGATTGTGCATGAAGCTATTCCGCATATTGAATCTATTGATGTCATTCGGATCGGGCATCCTGCCGGTGTTATTGAAATCGAAGCGGCTTTTGAAAATGGGAACTTGTCACGGGCAGCATTTGCCAGGACGGCTCGCCGTATTCTGGAAGGCTATGTATTTGTGCGCAATGGGTAGCCAAAGTAGGAGTGATAAGCTGTGCAGGCAAATATAATCGTCTATGATGTGGGAAGTACTTATACGAAGTTGACTGCATTCTTGTTGGCGGAGGGGGTACTGGAATTTGTTGCCCGGTCGCAGGCTTTGACAACGATTGATGATATTGAAATCGGAGTATTGGCAGCTAAACAGGCCTTAGCGGTAAAGGGCGTGGAAGTTTGCCGTGAGGAGGTTGTTTTTTCTACCAGCAGTGCAGCCGGGGGGCTGCGGATGGTAGCTCTTGGATATATGCCGCGGGTAACAGCTAAGGCGGCCAAAGAAGTAGCCATGAGTGCGGGTGCTAGGGTACTCGAAATCGTCAGTTGCGAGGATTTGCCTGAATTTCGCTTACAGGTATTACAGGAGATAAAGCCTGATATTGTCTTGCTGGCAGGCGGTACTGACGGCGGCGATCAGGATTCCATGCTTGAAAATGCTAGAATTATTGTTAAATCCAAAAGTAACGCTGTTATCATTATTGCCGGTAACTATGCTGCCCAGGGTGAAGTGGCTGAGATACTAACAAGCGGTGGTATTGCGAATATTCGTGTTTCGAATGTTATGCCTACCATTCATGAATTAAAAGTTAAACCAGCCAGAGAAGCGATTCATGAACAGTTTATCAAGCAAATTACCTTGGCAAAAGGGTTAAATAAACTGCTTAATGTTGTATCTGACAAGAAGGTCACGCCAACTCCGGGGGCAGTGCTTCTGGGCGCAGAATTGCTAGCGAAAGGAACTTTTGCCCAGGAGGGCATCGGGGACATTCTAGTCATTGATATTGGCGGCGCGACTACTGATATTCATTCTGTCATGCCGGGGCTCGAAAAACTTACCATTGAGGAAAAAGGGCTGGTGATCAATAACGAAAAACAGCCCTCATACCGCACGGTTGAAGGTAACCTTGGCTTACGCATCAGTGCGACCGGCATTGTTGAGACTATCGGTCCGGCGGGAGTGCTGACCAAAATTGGCTATAAAGGCGAAGAACTGGAGCAGAAATTAATCGATTATGCTGTTTTTCTGGAGAAAAACCCTGGTCATATAAGCCAATCTACTTGTGAAAAAGATTTTGATCTGGCGTTAGCCATTTGTGCTATTGAGGTGGCATTAAAACGGCACGCAGGTTATATTTCACAAGAGTTTAACCCAGTTATGGGGATTATACCGGGTATTCCAATCGGCAGAGATTTGCGGCGTGTCAAGTATGTTTTCGCTGTTGGCGGACTGTTTACGCATCGTACGACGGAAGAAAAGCAATTTGTGGTTAAACAAGCCTTTAAAAACCCTGGCATTTCTCTTTTGCCAATACAACCGGTATTTATTTTTGATGAGCACTACCTACTATATTCCATTGGCGTTTTGGGCCAAAAATACGCTGACGCTAGTTTACAGTTTGCAAAAAAACATTTCAAAATAGAAAAGGAAGTGTAGTATGAAAAGAACTACTATTTTAAGACAATTACTAGCTGGGAAAAATATTGTTGTTACACCGGGAGCTCATGACGCATTAACAGCTAAAATAATTGAAAAAACCGGGTTTCCGGCAGTATATATGACAGGTTATGGGCAGGCTGCCAGTCATCTGGGTAAACCTGATGTCGGCCTTTTGACAATGACGGAAATGGTAGCTCGCGCCGCTAATATAGTGGAGGCTGTCAGCGTTCCGGTAATTGCTGATGCCGATACGGGTTTCGGCAATGCGGTAAATGTTATGCGTACAGTACGTGAATATGAAAAAGCCGGAGTTGCGGCGATTCAGCTTGAAGACCAGGTAGCACCAAAAAAGTGTGGCCATATGATTGGACGTCAGGTTGTTTCCAAAGAAGAAATGGTCGGTAAAATTAAGGCTGCCGTTGATGCTCGCCGTGATAACGATCTAGTTATTATTGCCCGTACTGATGCCCGGACAGTTCATGGAATTAACGAAGCGCTTGACCGGGCCAAAGCGTATGAGGAAGCGGGAGCAGACTTGTTATTTGTAGAATCACCTGAAAGCATTGAAGAAATGAAGCTCATCACTTCATCCTTCAACGTGCCGGTATTGGCAAATATGGTTGAGGGAGGCCGCACACCACTATTGCTAAACCAAGAGCTGGAGGAAATTGGCTTTAATATTGTCATCTATCCCACAGCTTCAACATATAGCGTGTGTCTGGCTGTTTCCCGTTTGATGCAAAACTTGAAGCAGATGGGTACAACAGCCGGTATGATGGACGAAATGATTAAGTTTACCGAGTTTAACGAATTGATTGGATTGCCGCAAATTAGAGAGTATGAAAGGGTATATATAAAGTAAGTTCTTGCCGAAGTAAACCGGTCTCTACGCCTGCCACAAAAGCGGGCGCATAGATACTGAGTCGTTAAGCTAAGAAGGAGGGTTTGGAAACTATGGATACAGATGGTTTCTTCTTAGGTAGCTGCTCAAAAATTAAAAACCTAAGGGGGAAAACACAATGAAAAGACAAACAGCTATGGCGCTTGCAGCAGTATTTGCAATGGGCGTAGCAGGAACAGCGCTGGCCGCTCCTGCTAATCCTTTTGTCGATGTGCCGGCAAAACACTGGGCGTACGACTCGATCAACAAGCTTGCCCAAGCTGGCGTAATCTCCGGCTACGGCGACGGCACCTACCAAGGTAACAAAACCCTTACCCGTTATGAAGTTGCTACTATCGTAGCCAAAGCTATGGCTAACAGCGAAAAGGCTGACGCTGCAACCCAAAAAGAAATTGATGCTCTGAAAGCTGAATTTGGCACAGAACTTAACAACCTCGGCGTTCGGGTTGACAACCTGGAGAAAAATTCCTCTAAAGTGAAGTTCACCGGTCAAATCCGGGAACGGTATAATTACCAGGACAAGGCAGACACTGGTATTGACCGTACAAAGGAACTCACTCGTCTGCGTTTAAACATGGAAGCACCGATAGCTGAAAATGTTACTTTCCATGGCCGTTATGAATCACAATCCGAGTGGGGCAGTAGTGCTGGTTCTGAAGCCAAGCTGAGACAAGCTTATATCAATGGCAAACTAGGTGAAGTAGGCTATAGCTTTGGTCGTCAGCCTATCTGGTTGGGGCAAGGTATGATTGCCGATATTACCGGCAATTGCGATGGATTGGTGTTAAGCGGCGGTAACAAGGTAAAAGTTACTGCAGGCGTCTTTAAATATAACATGGGAATATATGAAGACGACTATGCTAACATGAAAAATTTGAATTATGCTGCTGCCAATATTGATGCGACTATCAATAAAAACCTCAACATGACTGCAGCCTACATTGCCGACAAAGACGAGCTCAATTATAAAACTATATCGTCTGGCTTCGCGTATACAGGAATTAAAAACTTCGCCATAACCGGTGAGTATGGTATGAATGATTCTTATCATGCTAATTCCCATAACAATGGCGATGAGGCCAAAGCCTGGTTTGCTCAACTTAAATACCGGGGCGCCCAACAAGATAAAATCGGTTCATCAGGGATATGGGTAGGCTACAGGAGTGCTGAGAAAGGTTTCGATCCTTCTGAGATGTCTACGCTCGATACCGGCAGATACGCTGATACAACCTATGGCAATTTGGACAATATTAAAGGTATGGAATTAGGGGCTGAGTATACTGTGTTCAGAAACGGTGTGCTGTCAGTTATGTATGAAGATCTGGAACTCAAAGCTCCCCAAGCTGGACAAAACAAAGATAAAAAGGGCCTCTGGGCTACGTTAATCTATTCTTTCTAATTTCCGGTCAAAGGGGCTGTCGCATTAAGACCGCCTATGAAGCAACAAAATGGCATCCGGCTAGTGCCGGATGCCATTTTTTGTTGTTTCATAGTATGTTTAGGCTTTGGCATGATACAGATTATACCTTGTATTAATCAATTTATCAGCAAAATACTAGTAGTAGATAAACGGTTTAAAACTTCTTATTTGTTGGTACTATTTTGCGCAAAGGAGCGTGATTTTTTGGAGCTTGTGAATATAACGATTGACGGACAACAAGTAAAGGTGCCAAAAGACGCAACTGTTCTGGAAGCCGCAAGAGGTATTGGGGTAGAGATTCCTACTTTATGCTACCATCCGGAGCATAGACCTGAGGGATCTTGCCGGATATGTTTAGTTGAGGTCGTGGGTGCAAGAGGCCTTGTAGCTTCCTGTGTTTTTCCTGTAAGCGAGGGGATGGTTGTTAAAACAAATACTCCAGATGTGCGTGAAGCTCGTAAAGCAGTGGTTGAGCTTCTATTAGCTAACCATCCTCAAGATTGCCTCTCGTGCCAACGTAATTTGCATTGTGAGCTGCAAAAGATTGCTGCTGATTGCGGTATTCGCGAAATCAGATTCGAAGGAGAAAAGAAGGATTACCCGCTTGATGCCGACAATCCGGCGCTGGTTCGCGACCAGAATAAGTGCGTGCTTTGCGGTAGGTGTATCCGTGCTTGCAGCGGACTTCAGGGGGTTAACGTGTATACTTTTGCCAATCGGGGCTTTAATACTACCGTAACGCCTGCTTTTAATGCCGGTCTGCACGAAGCAACCTGTACTTTTTGCGGACAATGCGCTAATATATGTCCGACGGCAGCCATTGTTGAGAAAGACGATACAAAAGAGGTATGGGAGGCACTGCACAACCCAGCCAAATATGTAGTTGTTCAAACAGCACCGGCAGTCCGGGTTGCTTTAGGTGAAAACCTTGGGTTTAGAAGCGGTGATATTGTTACAGGCCAAATGGTCGCAGCTTTAAAACGTCTTGGTTTTGACAAGGTTTTTGATACTGCTTTTTCAGCTGATGTGACTATTATGGAGGAAGGTTCTGAATTTATTGAGCGGCTGACGCACGATGGGACGTTACCGATGATTACTTCCTGCAGTCCCGGCTGGGTTAATTTTGTCGAACTTATGTATCCTGACTTGCTCAAGCATTTATCAACAACAAAATCACCACAACAAATATTTGGCGTGCTGGTAAAAACCTATTATGCTGAGAAAGCCAAAATCGATCCCCAAGATATTGTGTCTGTATCAATAATGCCATGTACGGCCAAAAAGGTTGAGTCTGGCCGGCAAGAGATGAGTGCCAGTGGCTATCAGGATGTTGATTATGTTCTTACAACACGGGAACTAGCCCGGATGATCAAAGAGGCTGGAATTAGTTTTAGTAATTTAAAAACAGAAGAGTTTGATGCTCCATTAGGCATTTCTACTGGTGCTGCGGTCATCTTTGGTGCTACCGGCGGGGTAATGGAGGCAGCTCTAAGAACGGTGTCCGAGGTTTTGACCGGTAAGACGCTGGAGTGCATTGAATTTCATGCTGTGCGTGGACTTGAAGGCATTAAGGAGGCAGAAGTTACCATTGGTGAAAAAACGATAAAGGTAGCTGTTGCCTATACGTTGGCCAACGCGCGCATCATCCTGGACAAAATCCGTAAAGGAGAAACTGATTACCACTTTATTGAAATCATGGCTTGTCCTGGAGGTTGTATTGGCGGTGGTGGTCAGCCAATCTCTACATCACCTGAAATTCGTACACAACGGATGGCCGCAATTTATGAATGCGATGAGGCGGCAGCTATTCGCAAGTCTCACGAAAATCCAGCAGTTAAAGAATTATACGATACCTGGCTGGGAAAACCATTAGGCGAGAAATCGCATCATCTACTGCATACCCATTACCAGGCACAAGTACGCAAGTAAAGATAAAAGGAGATAATATGATAAAGGAAAAAACAACAATAGAAACAGGGTGGAAATTAGACAATAGTTATGCCTGTCTGCCAAAGCTGTTTTTTAGTAATCTCAAGCCAACTCCTGTACCATCACCGAAGTTGGTCATTCTTAATTATCCCCTGGCAGCCTCCCTGGGGTTGAATACCCAGGAACTGCAAAGCAAAGATGGCGTAGCAGTGCTTGCCGGCAATCGGGTTCCTGAAGGCGCTGTGCCGCTTGCGCAAGCTTATGCGGGCCACCAATTTGGGCAATTTACGATGTTAGGGGATGGCCGGGCGCTGTTACTTGGCGAGCAGATCACACCCCAAGGGGAACGATTTGATATTCAGCTCAAGGGTTCGGGCAAAACACCATACTCTCGCCGCGGTGATGGGCGGGCGGCACTTGGACCGATGCTGCGCGAATATATCATTAGTGAAGCAATGCATGCGCTAGGTATTGCCACTACCCGCAGCTTAGCAGTAGTAACAACTGGTGAGTCAATAATCCGCGAAACCAATCAGCCGGGGGCAATTCTGACCCGCATTGCTGCCAGTCATCTGCGCGTCGGCACTTTTCAGTATGTTGCATCATGGGGTACTATTGAAGATTTACGAGCTTTGGCTGACTATACGCTGAAGCGCCACTTTCCGGATGTTGCAGTTGATGAGAATCAATATCTTTCCCTGCTTAAAGAAGTGATCAAGCGCCAGGCTATCCTAATTGCTAAATGGCAACTGGTTGGATTTATCCACGGAGTAATGAATACCGATAACATGGCCCTTAGCGGAGAAACTATTGATTATGGTCCGTGCGCCTTTATGGATGTCTATGACCCTCAAACGGTATTCAGTTCGATTGATATGCAAGGCCGCTATGCCTATGGCAATCAGCCGTATATTGCCGGGTGGAATCTGGCACGATTTGCTGAAACCCTGTTGCCGCTATTGCATGCTGATCAGGTGAAGGCTGTTACACTGGCCCAGGAGGCCATTGCAGATTATACTGAGTTGTATCATAATAATTGGCTCGCGGGAATGAGAGCAAAACTGGGAATAGTTAACCAGGAGGTCCAGGATGAAGCTCTTATTGAAGGGCTCCTCAGTATGATGCAGAAATATTCTGTGGACTATACTAATACTTTCCGCGCATTAACTTTTGATACGCCGGAGGATACAGTACTGTTCGGCACCACAGAATTTACTCAATGGTATGAGCTGTGGAAGGCGAGGTTAGGCAGACAACGGGAAACGAAAGTCAACTCGCAACAGTTGATGAAAAACAGCAATCCGGCGGTAATCCCCCGCAACCACCAGGTAGAAGCCGTGCTGGGAGCTGCTGTGAAACAAGGAGACTACAGCAGGCTGGAGCAGCTCCTTAAGGTTCTTGCAAACCCTTACGCGCACTCCCCCGAACAAGCTGATTACGCCACACTGCCTGATCCATCAACCCGGCCTTACCGAACCTTTTGCGGCACTTGATAGTAGGAGCAATGGGACGGTTCCATTGCTCCTACCCTTTTTTTATGGGGAATAAAGGAAAAAGATATGGACTATAAGTGGAGTAGTAGTAGAGAATATAATGCTATAAATATTCCGATATGATTAATAAGAGATTTATATTAGAGATATGTGCCAAGAATGAAGTGATAGCCTTGCAAAGATGGCAAGAGTTCGAAAAACAAGATAGCAGCAAATTGCAAGAGCAGCAGGTATGTCAGAGCCTTGTATTTAAGGCATAGGAGCAAAAGAACCGTCCCGACGCTTCCCGACGCTTCCCGCTAATGTTTTTATTCCTGTAAAATATTTCAGAGTTGTGATATGCTTAATTAATACCTATTTTATATTAGTTAATTCAGGGAGCTGTTCAGATGCTAAAGAGAATTCTCCGATTGTTTTTTGGTCTATGGCTATTTGGGTTGGGAATAGTCCTGACAGTAAAAAGTGACCTAGGGACAGCGCCCTGGGATGTTTTGCATCTGGGGCTAACCAATTATCTGCCATTAACAATGGGGCAGGTTTCACAGATGACAGGGATTATTGTGATAAGCTTTAGTTGGGTTTTAGGAATCAAGCCAGGGTGGGGCAGTTTAGCAAACATGTACTTTATTGGCTTGTTTATCGATATTATTATGGCTGGCAATTGGATTTCTGTACCACATAATTGGGTGGGGAAGCTGATGATGTTGTTTGCCGGCACTTGGCTTATTGGCTGGGCCAGTTACTTTTACTTATCAGCTGCGTTTGGGGCTGGGCCACGCGATAGTTTTATGGTCGGGGCGATTCGAAAAATAGGGTGGCCAGTGTGGAAGGTAAGAACAATACTGGAGACGACAGTTGCAGCCTTGGGCTACCTGCTTGGCGGACCTATCGGCATTGGTACTTTGCTCGTAGCCTTTACGTTAGGTCCGTCCATTCAGTGGGCGTTTAGCATCATGGGGAAACGTGCCCAAGATATTGAACATGATCCGCTGTACTTTTGGCGGCGAAAATCAATTGGTCAGCATGAAACAAAACAAAAAGTTTAGGTAATCGGTGGGGGTCAAAATTATGAATACTGGCGATAAACAGAAAAACGAACAATTGGTAGGTGTGTTATCAGCTGCGGGGGCCTATTTGCTATGGGGCGTATTGCCTATTTATTGGAAGCAACTATCCCAGGTTCCCGCTTATGAGATTTTAGCTCATCGCGTTATTTGGTCCTGTGTATTTATGGTTGTTATTTTGTTGGTAACTCGCGGGATAAGGCAGTTTTGTAACGAAACTGCGGACATTAGTCACCAGCCTAAAAAACTATTGGGTTTAGTTATTGCTTCTTTGCTTATTAGCGTTAACTGGCTAATTTATATATGGGCTGTTAATGCCAACAAAGTTGTTGAAACAAGTCTGGGGTATTATATTAATCCACTTGTCAATGTTTTTTTGGGTGTAGTTGTGTTAAAAGAGAAATTATCCCTGTGGCAGAGTGTGTCTTTTGTCCTTGCTGGTATTGGTGTTATGAATATGGCGATAAGCTTTGGTGCTATTCCCTGGGTCTCGCTGTCGCTGGCTACTTCTTTTGCTTTTTATGGCATGTGTAAAAAAATGTTAAAAATTGGTGCAATAACAGCTACCACTTTGGAAACACTGATTGTGTCACCTGCCGCTTTGCTATATCTATTTTATCTTGAGGGACAGGGAAGTGGCTCTTTCAGGCTATCTTCCTTGCTTACAGCCGGTTTTTTAATGGGTGCCGGTGCTGTTACAGCAACGCCGCTTATCCTATTTGCCAGTGGGGCTAACCGCCTGCCGCTCAGCTTGCTGGGTTTCATCCAGTATTTGTCGCCGACAATTACCTTGGCGATAGGTGTAGTATTATATCGTGAACCTTTTACAATTGTTCACCTAGTATCATTTAGCTTAATCTGGCTGGCGTTAGCTGTATTTTCCCTAGCCGGAACTCAGCCATTTGTGAGGGCCGAAGCATGGATTACCGGCTTGTATAAAGGACAAAACAGTGGAGAAGAGAAAACGTCTTCTTGACATTAAAGATATTTTTACGTATACTCAATAATAAAATAATATAATTTGTGACGGAGAAGTCGCTGCCCAAATGTATGGGTTAGCGACTTTTTTTAATTAATAGGAGGAGTAACTATGAACAAGCCCAAATATCATATTTTTGTGTGTACAAGTTCCCGGCCTAATGGTCAGCAAAAAGGCCATTGTCACACTAAAGATGGCGTAGAAATTGTCGCAAACTTTATGGAGGAGATTGAGGAGCGAGATTTAGGAGGAGAAGTTTTTGTCACCAACACCGGCTGTTTCGGAATATGTGATAAGGGACCGATTGTTGTTGTCTATCCGGACAATGTCTGGTATGGCTCGGTAACACCTGGTGATGTGGAGGCCATAATGGAAGAACACATAGAGGGTGGTGTACCGGTAACCCGTTTACTAATATAATAAATCTTGCTTTATTCAGAAACTGCCGGGGGAATCTTTCCACCGGCAGTTATCTCTTGTCCAGTGGGAAAGTATGCAGAGGCTTGCTGCAAGCCTCTGTTTTCTTGAGCTTTCAAAATTGGCAAATAGCGGGTATAATAATAGCTGTATAATTTTTTAGTGAGGTCTTATTATGAGTAAAATAGTTGTATTAGCTGAAAAACCCTCTGTTGGGCGGGACTTAGCAAGGGTATTACATTGCAACACCAAAGGCAACGGGTATCTTGAAGGCCCGAAGTATATTGTAACCTGGGCACTTGGACATCTGGTAACACTATCTGATCCGGAGGTCTATGACGAAAAATATAAGGCTTGGCGGCTGGAGGATTTGCCTATGCTGCCGAAAGAGCTAAAACTTGTGGTAATCAAGCAAACAGGCAAACAGTTTCATGCTGTTAAAGAACAGTTAAACAGAAAAGATGTCAGTGAAGTTGTTATTGCGACCGATGCCGGGCGGGAAGGGGAACTTGTTGCCCGCTGGATATTGGAGAAAGCCCATATCAATAAACCAGTAAAGCGGCTCTGGATATCCTCAGTCACAGATAAGGCTATTCGCGAAGGGTTCGCTAAGCTGCGGCCGGGCAGAGATTATGAGAATCTCTATGCTTCAGCGGTTGCCCGCTCAGAAGCTGATTGGCTTGTCGGCATCAACGCTACCCGGGCGCTAACTACCAAATATAATGCGCAACTATCCTGCGGGCGGGTACAGACACCTACGCTAGCTATCATTGCCGGTAGGGAAGCGGAAATCCGGAATTTTCAGCCCCAAACCTATTATGGCATTACAGCAATTGCCGAGCGGCTCAAGTTAACCTGGCAAGATACTAAGACCAAAGAAAGTAAGACGTTTGATAAAAACTACTGTGACAAAATAATGGGTACAATAAAAGGGAAACCGGCAGAGGTTGTAGCTGTACATAAAGTGAACAAGAAAAATTTCTCGCCTCTTTTGTATGATTTAACCGAGTTACAGCGTGATGCTAACAAAATTTTTGGATTTTCAGCCAAAGAAACGCTATCAGTTATGCAGAAGCTGTATGAAACCCATAAAGCCTTGACTTACCCGCGTACCGACTCACGGTATATCACTACAGATATTGTAGAGACACTAAAAGACAGGGTGAAAGCTTGTGACACCGGTCTTTACTCGAAACAAATCCTCAAAGTCCTCAAAAGCCCAATTAAGGCCAACGGTCATTTTGTCGATAACGGCAAGGTATCAGACCATCATGCCATTATTCCTACTGAACAGTCAGTAGTGCTTAGCTCATTATCTGATAAGGAAAAGAAGATTTATGACTTAGTTGTTAAAAGGTTTTTAGCGGTGCTTTATCCACCTTTTGAATATGAGCAAACAACAGTGCAAGCGCAAATTGGCAGTGAAACTTTTATTGCCAAGGGCAAGGTTGTGCTGTCTCTTGGCTGGAAAGAGTTATATAACAACCACCTGGAGGACGAAGAAGCTGATGATATTGCGGAACAACTGCTGCCTAGCCTAAGCAAAGGTGATATTTTACCGATTACGACGGTTACACAGACTAAGGGCGCAACCAAGCCGCCTGGACTTTTCAATGAAGCCAGCTTACTATCGGCTATGGAAAATCCGGCAAAATATATGTCAGGTGAGAGCCAGGCCCTTAAACAAATTATCGGTGAAACCGGTGGCCTGGGTACAGTAGCCACCAGAGCCGATATTATTGAAAAGCTATTTAGCAGTTTTGTTATTGAGAAAAAGGGCAAAGATATCTTTATAACAGCCAAAGGTAAGCAACTTTTAGACTTAGCGCCTACTGACCTGAAATCACCGGCGTTAACCGCTGCCTGGGAACAGAAACTAAGTGCGATTGCTAAAGGAAAGCTGCAAAAACAAGCCTTTATTTCTGAGATAAGAGACTATACAAAAGCCATTATTATCGAGATAAAAAACAGTCAGGAACAGTTTCGGCATGACAATATTACCCGTACCCGCTGCCCTGAATGCGGCAAGTACTTGCTGGAGGTCAATGGTAAGCGCGGTAAGGTGCTTGTCTGTCAGGACCGTGAATGCGGCTACCGGAAAAATATTGCGCTGACAACCAACGCCCGCTGTCCCAACTGTCACAAGAAACTTGAATTGCGGGGGGAAGGCGATGCTCGCTCCTTTGCCTGTGTTTGTGGTTACCGGGAAAAATTGGCGGTCTTTACTGAACGTAAAAAGAAAGAAAGCGAGACCAAAATTTCCAAGAAAGACGTGTCACGCTATCTGAACCAGCAGCAAAAGACAGAGGGTCAGCCTTTCAATAATGCGCTTTCGGAAGCACTTGCTAAAATAAAGCTGAAGTGAACTCGTTTCAGCATAGAAACATTGGGGATTCAGGTGGAGAATCTACTCTACCAGGATTAACGCCGCCTATAGAGGCGGGAGGGAGTTTTGTGACTAAAGAAATATTAATCATTAGGCTCAGTTCAATCGGTGATGTTATTCATTGTACGCCGGTGGCCGGAGCGCTGAAAGCGGCTTGGCCGGATTGTAAAATCACCTGGCTTGTCGGTGAAGTCTGTGCTGACCTAATAAAATATAATCCCAATATTGACCACCTGATGATTTGGTCACGGGAACGCTTTGAAAAACATTTACGGGCTTATGAATTTACCCAGGCCTTGGGGCTGTGGCGGCATTTGCAAGCAGAATTGGCCGCAAAAACGTATGATGTGGTACTCGATATTCAGGGGCTTTTTCTCACTGGTATGATTGCCAGGCAGGCCAGGACTAGCTTGCGGATTGGACTGCAAGATGCCAGAGAACTAAATCCGCTGCTGATGACCAAGACCGCTAAACCGCTGGGAAACCATATTGTCGAGAGGTACCTGGGTGTACTATCCCCGTTAGGCATTACCCCTGTAACCCGGAAGATGATACTTGTTGTACCTGCTAAAGCTAAACAATTTGCCCAAAGTTATTTAAGCAGGGAAAAGGTATCTGCACAAGACAAATTGGCGATAGTAGTTCCCGGGACTACCTGGCCGACGAAGAACTGGCCGCCTGAGCTGTTTGCGACAACGGCAGGAATGCTTGCCCGGGATTTCAAAATCATGCTGTGTGGTGGCCGGAGTGAAGTCGCCAGGGGGCGGGAAATAGCCAGTAAGGCTGGTGTGCCGGTAATCAATGCTATCGGTGCAACGAGCCTCTTAGAAATGGCGGCGCTGCTTGAACAGGCGGCAGTAGTAATTGCCGGTGATACCGGTCCACTCTATATGGCAGCTGCCCTGGAAACACCAACAGTGACAATCTTTGGGCCGACTAATCCTGCCACATACACACCACCAGGTAATCAGAATGCCTTTGTGGTTAATGAATGCCGGTGTTCCTTTTGTCACAAGACAAAATGCCGGATTGGGACAAGTGAATGTATAAACAGTGTGCAACCAAAAGACGTTGTGGCGCAAGTCTATCAGGTATTGCGCAAGCTATGAATAATAATAACTGCTGAAGCTCAGTCTCAATTTTTGGATCTGATTTTTCAACGCCTCCTTTTGTTTTTGTTACTCTTCATCTGTTGTAGCTTGTTGCTGAATTTATAATTGAGGCAATTGAGAAAACACTATAAAAAAACAAAAAAACGGGATGCAGTTTGCATCCCGTTTACTATTTACCGATATCGCTGGTTAGTATCTCTGTCTCTGTTTTTAAATTTATTCCACAAAAAGCGTCCAGCCATAACTACTCCGGCTAATAGCATAACATTGAATAACATGCCGATAATGTTAGCAAACATGCCTGAACCACCGAATCCAAACATGCCACCAAGCATACTGCCTAACAGCATACCGCCGCCCAAGAGACCGGCAGTACGGAGAAAGCCGCCGCTGTTTGATTGTGTCGTCGCTTGTGCATTAGGTTTAGCTGCGGCTGCCGGAGCTTTTTCACTATAGCTTTGAGCTGGTGCTGAAGGCTTATAATCGCTGGAGCCGCTTTGAGCTGGCGATGTCTGAGTTGTTGATGGTTTTGATTTAGGGGCTGATATTCGTGATTTTGAACCGCCAATAGCGGCAAAACTTACAGCGTTAAAAGCAAACATGAATACAAAGGTAAGCAATAATAATTTTTTCATGTAGTGGTTATTCCTCCTTATGGGTTTTTACATCTTCAGGGAAAGTGTATATTTCAGCCAGACCGGGCAATTCTCCTGATAAATAACGGTCAATATCGTGAACATCAATATAAAAGGAACAAGCTACTTCTAAGTAACCCTGTTCTTTACCCTGGCTGAGGTCTCTAATAGCTAACAGGCGTTCGCGAAGGGCCAGACAATCTTGCTGGGATGCTGTCACGTTAAGGGTTGCGAGTGGGATACCATACTCTCTCAGAACATCTTGCAAGTTCATTCTTTCAGACATTAATTAATGACTCACTCCTATCATATTTCATATTAGTATATAAACCTCGACAGTACTAATGTAATATGAAAGTAAAAAAAAGTCAAGGTCAATAGTAAAGGGATGGTTGCCGGCAGGTATCCTTGTTATAATAGAAATAATAATTTAAGTTGTAGTAAGTGAGGTTAACTATGCGCAAATTTGTAAATGTTACCGAAAGTATTTTTACTCCGCTTGAGCCGCGACGTGCTGGTATTTTGGGTGAAGAGTGCCTGGTCGCTGTCCGGTTTGTAGAGAGCCGCAGTGAGACTGCAGGCTGGCTTTATGAATATGAAGTAACCGGCGAGGTAGGTAAGGTGGAAAAGTTTTTTGCCAGAATTAAAGATATCGAGAAGAAACGGGGCTAGGACCAAAGTTTACAGCCCAGGCGGGTGGTGTGTTGACAACGCTCCACCACTAGCGTTTGACTTCCGCTTTTGCCAACACACCACCCGCCTGCAAAAATCTTTAACGCGTTGTATATAGTTTTTGATAGAATTTTATATTTTTGCACAACTGTGGTAAAATTGGTGAAGATTTATGAGAGGAGATGGGCCGTTGCAGCAAGTAACGTTAGCAGACGTTTTAGAGGCCAAAGAACGACTGGCTTCTCTTCAGGCTGAATTACGCAGCATTCATAATATTCCTATTATCAGTATTACCACCAATATTCCAGGGTCAGTCAAAGACAGTCCGGAAAGCCGGAGTCTGTTGCGGCTGGCTGCTGACCGGGTAAGGAGTATGGCCAGAGAACAGGGTTTTTCTATTGCAGAAGAACGATTTATTTATCCGCTAACTGGGCCAACTGCTGTACTGGCTGTTGCCGGTGACCCGGACAAGCTAAAACTAGCTTGTATCACTATTGAGGAGTCAGAATATTTTGCCAGACTTTTTGATCTCGATGTGCTTGATGCCGCCGGTAGCCAAATCTCCCGCCGCGGTTTAGGGCGAACGGAACGTACTTGCTTTTTGTGCAATCAACCGGCAGTCTTATGCCGGCGCTTAGGTATCCACGCCAGTCAGGACATTATGAACAATGTGGATGAGAGGTTAACTTCCTTTGTTGCTGCAGCTACTAATCCCTGGCCGAAAGCCGTATGGGATATTGGCTCCTGGGCGTTGGAGGCTATGCTGATGGAAGCGGCATGT
Organism: Sporomusa ovata DSM 2662; assembly: GCF_000445445.1. Lineage (GTDB taxonomy): Bacteria > Bacillota > Negativicutes > Sporomusales > Sporomusaceae > Sporomusa > Sporomusa ovata. The sequence continues at coordinate 726,644 of NZ_ASXP01000001.1, forward strand.
ACACCATCACCAGGGTTGGTAGACCGCGATAATGCCGGTGCTCACCAGGATATGGACTTTTTTACGTTTCTGAAGAGCAGCAGCGCCCTTGCTGGTACGATGTTCCGCTGTGCTGCTGCCGGTTATCAGCATCAAGGCTTGCTTTTGGATTTACTGCCAGTGCTGCGTTATGTCGGTAAAGACGGTGAACGGCAGATGCTGCACACTACCTGCGGGGTTAATACGCAAAAAGGTCTTGTGTTTTTACTGGGTATTCTTGCGGCGGCCACTGCTTACACGACAAGGCCATCAAATGGTGTAACTGCTGCACAAATTCTTGCTACAGCAGCTGCCATTACAAAAGGAATTGTCGCACGCGAGCTTGCGCCGCTTGCCGAGGGACAAGGTAACGCTAAACTGACAGCAGGAGAAAAATTATATGTACAGTATGGTGTGACTGGTATCAGGGGTGAAATAGAAGCCGGTCTGCCCAGTATAAGAGAGTATGGGCTGCCGGTATTAACGGCAGCGTTAGCCCAAGGTTTATCGCTCAATGATGCACTGGTGCATACGCTCATGAGTTTGATGACAGTTGTGCAGGATACTACCATTTTACACCGTCATGGGATGGAGGTTTTGCTAACAGTGCAAAACCAGGCTAAACAAATCATCGCTCAGGGCGGTATGCTTTCCGGTGTTGGCAGGAAGAAAATTAGTGCCCTTGATCAAAGCTTTATTGAACGTAATATTAGTCCGGGCGGCGTTGCAGATTTATTAGCAGCCACTTATTTTTTGCATCTAACGACGATAAACTTTATTTTTATCCAATAATATGTTATTATTATCCTTTATAATAAATATTTAAGAAAGATAGGTATAACAATGATTAGTACAAGTAACCTGACATTGCAATTTGGCAAACGCATTCTATTCAAAGATGTAAATATAAAATTTACGCCAGGTAACTGCTATGGTCTTATTGGTGCCAACGGTACTGGTAAATCAACTTTTTTAAAGGTACTTTCCGGTGATGTTGAGCCGACTTCCGGTGAGGTGGCTATTACCACAGGGGAACGTTTGGCTGTGCTTAAACAAAACCATTATGAGTTTGACGAGTTTGAAGTTTTACAAACAGTTATTATGGGTCATGCCCGATTATATGCCATCATGGAAGAAAAAGACGCTCTTTATGCTAAACCGGAGTTTTCTGATGCCGATGGTATCCGGGTATCTGAGCTGGAGTGTGAGTTTGCCGAATTAAACGGCTGGGATGCCGAAACTGAGGCTGCTAAGCTCTTAAACGGCTTGGGAATAAAAGAAGAGCTTCATCAACTCAAGATGGGAGATATCAGTGGTAACGAAAAGGTAAGGGTGTTGTTAGCACAAGCTCTGTTCGGAAGCCCGGATATTCTGCTGCTGGACGAACCAACAAACCATTTGGATATTGACTCAATTACCTGGCTGGAAGATTTTTTGGCTGACTTTCCCAACACGGTTATTGTGGTATCCCATGACCGGCATTTTTTAAACCAGGTATGTACTCATATTGCTGATATCGACTTTCAAAATATCCAGCTATATGTCGGTAACTATGACTTCTGGCTGGAATCAAGCCAGCTTGCCTTGCAATTGGCTAAAGAGGCTAATAAAAAGAAGGAAGAAAAGATTAAGGACTTACAAAGCTTTATCCAGCGGTTTAGTGCTAATGCTTCTAAGTCTAAACAGGCCACTTCCCGTAAAAAAATGTTAGAGAAAATCACGCTTGATGATATTAGACCATCCTCCCGTAAGTATCCGTATGTAGCGTTTAAGCCTGACCGTGAGGCAGGTGCACAGCTGCTCACAGTAGAAAATATCAGTAAAAAAGTGGAAGAGGAGCAGGTTCTTACTGATATCAGTTTTATTGTAAACAAGGGCGACAAGATTGCTTTTGTCGGTCCGGATGGGCTTGCTAAAACGGCTCTTTTTAAAATTCTAATGGGAGAGATGGAAGCAGATAGTGGTTCTTTCAAATGGGGAGTAACTACAAGCCAAGCATACTTTCCTAAAGATAATGCCGAGTATTTTGACGGCGTAGACTTAAACCTTATTGATTGGCTGCGTCAGTTCTCCCGCGATCAGGAAGAGTCATTTATTAGAGGTTTTCTGGGAAGAATGTTATTTTCCGGTGAAGAAAGTTTAAAAGAAGCCAGTGTATTGTCTGGCGGTGAAAAAGTCCGGTGTATGCTGGCAAGAATGATGTTAAGCGGCGCCAATGTTCTGCTGCTTGATGAACCAACAAATCACTTGGACTTAGAGTCAATTACCTCGCTGAATAACGGACTAATTAGCTTTGAGGGTACCCTCTTGTTTGTTTCTCACGACCATCAGTTTATTCAAACAATTGCCAATCGCATTATAGAAATAACCCCTAACGGTTTGGTTGACCGCCAGATGCCTTATGACGAATATCTGGATAATGCTGATGTGAAAAAGCAGCTAGCGGTATTATACGGAAAATAATAGAACATTAAAAGCACCAGATTGCTATTCTATTGTGCGCGATGACTCCAGGTAACTTACTTGTCATTGCAAACAATAGTTTAGCAATCTTTTTTTACCCTAACAGAAAGTAAGCTTTCTGTTAGGGTAAAAAGGCCGGCTCTAACTAATAATAATTTTAGTGCGCTAAAATTATTATTAGGGAGAATGCTATGTCGAAAAAGCCATTTACTAATGTGACAATCGAAAAAGTACAGCGTTCTGATTTAGAACAACTGGAAAAATTATTTGCCACTGCCTTTGCCGGCGAAATTGATATTCAGCAAATTAAGCGCCGCATCCGTCGGGCTCGGCAATTTTATTATATTTTGCAGCCGTTAAGTAAGTTCTCCGGCTGGGTAAAAAACCATTTCGATGTATATGCTGTAAAAATTGCCGGACAGGTAGTGGGATTTATGCAGCTATCTTATCTTAACTCTGCACAATTGCATATTGATTACATTGCATTTAGTAAGCAACATCGTGGGCAAGGGTTGGGCAGATGGGTTCTAACTAAGCTGCTTGAAACTGTTGCTGATGCCAATAATCAGGATGTTGTACTTGAAGTTCGGGTTGACAATCCGGCGTACAAATTGTATCAGCGTTTGGGATTTAGGGCGGTAACGGAAATACTGCATTATGAAATGATCTTCGGCGGTACTACCAGCTCATTACCGTCACTTGATGATGAATTGCCTGGATTTCGGGTACTTACAGTCAAGGATCGAGGCCAATTATACCGGTTATATAAGGCCTCGGTACCACCTGGTTTGCGGCGAGTCATTAAACGCAGCTATAGGGAGTTTAATCCCAGCATGCTGGTTAGGCATTTGGACTGGGCAAAAAACTATTTGATGCGTAAACAGATAAGCAATTACGTTGTTGAGCAGTCAGATAAAATAGTGGCATTAGTAACAATCAGTAGTTATGTTAAAACCCAAAATCATATAATCAGTCTTATCATTCACCATTCCTATGAATATCTGCGTTCCGCGCTGCTAAAAAAAGCCATTAATTTAATTGAAGCCAGCTATAAACAAGGGGTAATAAGTTGCACTATTTATAGTGATGATTCCAATAAACAAGCTGTTTTAGAGCAACTTGGATTTAAGAGAGATTCAGCCTATTACCTGATGCTTTACCCAGCGGCTCAAAAACGTAAAGAAACAGTAAAGGCAAGGTCACAAAATGCAGCGGCAAGTAAAAGTATGAAAACATCGCTATAAGATTTTTCGTCATAGTAGTAGGTGTTTTATAAATAATGTCAAAATAATATAGGTATGATTTCTGACTACATTAGGGGGCACACCATGTTTAAAACTATGAGGCGCAAGGAGCGGCAGAGTACAACGGAATGCGCAGTTGCTATACTCGAAAAATGTGAGTATGGCATATTAGCCACGGTAAGCCAGGACGGATATCCCTATGGTGTTCCACTGAGCTATATCTATAAGGACGCCAGTATCTACTTCCATAGCGCTGCTGTAGGACACAAATTAGATAATATAGCCGCTAACCACAACGTTTCTTTTTGTGTTGTTGGTGAGAAACAGTCATTGCCGGAAAAATTTACGACAAGCTATGAAAGCGTTATCATCTTTGGACAGGCAAGTCAAGTAACCGGAGAAGAAAAAAAGGCTGCACTTCTTGCGTTACTGGCTAAATACTCGCCTGCTTATCTGGAAAAAGGAAAAGCATATATTGAAAACAGTGAGGACAAAACAACCGTAATAAAAATTACTATTGAGCATATAACTGGCAAAGTGAGGCCGCAGTAAAATGACAGAAGACGAACTTAAACAGCAAATATGTGAAATCGGCAAGCGCATGTACGACAGTGGTTTTGTTGCCGCAAATGACGGAAATATCAGTGTTAAGCTAAATTCGCAAGAGATTCTTACCACTCCAACTGGGGTAAGTAAAGGGTTTATGACGCCGGAAATGCTGGTGAAGGTGGATAGCGAGGGCCAGGTGTTGGCTGCTGCCGGCAGCTGGCGTCCGTCATCAGAACTAAAGATGCATCTACGGGTATATCAGGAACGCCCTGATGTACAAGCGGTTGTTCATGCTCACCCGCCGTATGCCACTACGTTTGCGGTTGCCCGTACTCCCCTCAATAAACCGCTCATTGCCGAGGCTGTTGTAAGCCTTGGCTGTGTGCCGGTAGCAGAGTATGGCACTCCTTCCACCAATGAGGTTCCTGAGGCGGTGGCCCGTTACCTGGAACACTTTGATGCCGTATTGTTAGCAAATCATGGCGCGTTAGCCTGGGGGCAGGATTTACTCACTGCCTATCATAAGCTGGAATCGGTGGAGTTTTATGCCAAGCTGACTTTTTTGTCAGCACAATTAGGTAAAGCTCATGAATTATCCACTACTCAAATTGAAACTTTATACGAAATCAGAAAGAAGCTGGCTTTACCTGGCCGTCATCCCGGTAATAACTGTGGAGTAGAATGTGATTTACCATGTAACAGATTTTGATTTTTTGCAGGAGGAATTGTTGTGACACATACTTGCTTTGACCTTAGCAGATTGCTGGTTTATCGCAATTTATTAAATGATAGGATAGTTAGAGACCTACAATCTTTGGGAGTGCAGGGGGCTGCAAAGTGTGATGAGTATGCACTTGCGGCCAGTCTTATTAGTTGGGCTGAAGAAACTGGTATAGCAGGTAATATCGCCGAGAACTATTTGTTGTTCCAGCTTGGCTGTGATGAAAATATATTCAGCAGTACGGCCGGGAAAACTGGTGGTCAGCCGGGAGGGAGTCTGTCAAAGGCAGCTGTCCATGATATAACAATATGGAAGGTGCTGTTAAACAAAGGATTGACCCAGCAATTTGGTGAGGAGCTCCAGGCCGTTATTAATGACTATCATCCTATCCAAGCGAGCCACAATAAAAAAACGGGTAAGTTTCAGGACTTGTCTACGCTGAGGGATTTGTTTTTTGATGTGACCAAAAACTATACGCCACAAGAGGTAGTGCTGGCTCTTGGCCGCTATTATGACCGTTATGGCTGCGGCAGGCTAGCCGGTTATGGTGCATTCAAATGGGATTCAGAGCGGCGGGAGCTTGCTGGTATTGAATATACCGATCCGGTACAGCTAAAGGATATTGTGGGCTATGAATATCAAAAGGCTGAGCTTGTCCGCAATACCGAGGCTTTTATTAATAACAAACCGGCTAACAATGTGCTGCTGGTTGGGGCCAGAGGCACCGGAAAATCATCATCTGTTAAGGCGATAGCCAACCGTTATTTTGATAAAGGTATTAGACTTATTGAAATAGCCAAAACTGATTTTAAGCATATTCCCGAAATTATGGCGGCACTGCGGCAGTGGGGCAAGAAATTTATTCTATTTATTGATGATTTGTCGTTTGAGGAATTTGAAGCAGAGTACAAAATTTTAAAGTCGCTGATTGATGGTGGCATAGAGGTGCGGCCTGACAATGTTCTGATTTATGCTACCTCTAACCGGCGGAATTTGATCAAAGAAACCTGGGATGACCGCAGCGGCAATGAGTTGCATCGTCAGGATACGATCAATGAAAAGATATCGCTGGCAGACCGTTTTGGCATTACGCTGTTCTTTACCCTGCCTAATCAGGAAGAGTATTTCCGGATTGTTGAGGAAATTGCACACCGTAGCGGCATCCCCATGTCGGTTGCTGAGCTTAGGGCAGAAGCTTTGCGATGGGAGATGTCACATTCAGGCCGTTCAGGCCGGATTGCGAAGCAGTTTATTGATTATCTGGCAGGAGAGGTTGCAGACTAGCGTGAAAATGGATAATCTGCCTATTGATGGAATATTGCCTGAGCTTAAGGCGACGCTTGGTTCACAGGTAAACGCTGTGGTGGTAGCGCCACCCGGTTCTGGGAAGACAACACGTATTCCGCTGGCGCTGCTGGAGGAAGAGTGGCTCAAGGGGCAGCGCATCATTGTGCTGGAACCCCGGCGTTTGGCGGCCCGCACTGCGGCCCGTTATATGGCGCAGCTGCTGGGAGAACAAGTAGGACAAACGGTAGGATACCGGGTTCGGCTGGATACTTGTATCGGTTCTAAGACACGGATTGAAGTAATTACCGAAGGTGTGCTTACCCGTATGCTTCAGGCTGATCAGGGTCTTACTGGAATAGGTATGGTTATTTTTGACGAATTTCACGAACGCAGTATTCATGCCGATCTGGGATTAGCGCTGGCTTTGGAAACACAAGCCATTCTGCGGGAAGATTTAAGATTGTTAGTTATGTCGGCAACTCTTGCAGCTGAGCCGGTAGCCGGTATGCTGGGAAATGCGCCGCTTATTTACGGCAAAGGACAAGTCTTTCCGGTAGCAACGCATTATCTTGAACGACGTGATAGAGAAGGTATAGAGGCTAGTGTTGTACGGACCGTCTTTAGCGCACTTGCTAGCAGTAGTGGCGATATACTGGTATTTCTGCCGGGAACGGGTGAAATCAACCGGGTTCAGGCGGAATTGGCTGCAAGCGGTATCGCCCGGTATGCACAAGTTGCACCACTATATGGGGCTTTGTCAATAGCTGCGCAGGATGCAGCTATTTTGCCTAGTCCGGTTGGCGGGCGTAAGGTGGTTCTCTCCACGTCGATAGCTGAGACAAGCCTAACTGTTGAGGGTATCAGGACGGTGATTGATAGCGGGTTAATGCGTGTTCCGCGTTACTCACCACGTACCGGCCTTACTTCTCTTGAAACCATACGGGTCTCAAGGTCTGCCGCTGATCAGCGACGCGGTCGGGCAGGGCGCCTGGGGCCGGGAAGATGTTACCGGCTTTGGACAAAACAAGAGGATCATTACCTTGAAGCCAATACTACCCCTGAAGTTCTGTCATCAGATTTGACGCCGTTGGTACTAGAACTGGCTGCCTGGGGAGTTGCCAGCCCTACGCAACTCAAATGGCTTGATTTGCCCCCTGAACCGGCATTTTTGCAGGCCAGGCAGCTGCTTAGCAAGCTGGGGGCGTTAGAAGCGGGTGGCACTATTACCAAATATGGACGGCAAATGCTGCAGACAGGTTTACATCCGCGCCTGGCTCACATGGTACTTATGGCAGCAGAACTTGGTTTGGGCGGGATAGCCTGTGAGCTTGCCGCTATTCTTATGGAACGGGATTTTTTGCGAGGTTCAGATAGTGATTTGCGTCTGCGGCTTGAAACTATCCATAATCTTGATGACCCTAAACGGATGGTAACGCAAGCTAGTGATAAAGCAGTATGCTGGCGGATTAAACAGGAAAGTGACCGCCTGAAAAAGGAATTTGGTAATTTGGCTAGTTGCTTTGCAGATATTGCGTATTGTGGCTTGTTACTAGCCTTTGCTTATCCTGACCGGATTGGGCAACAGCGGGGCGGGGGGAGGTTTTTACTAGAAAGTGGACGCGGTGCAGTACTGGTTGACAGGCAACTGGCAGCGAATGCTGACTATATTGTTGCTGTTAACCTTGATGGACAGGGTACAGAGAGTCGGATTTTTCTTGCGGCACCTATCGAAATAGAACAAATTAGAACCCATTTTGCTCAGCAGATTGTAAATGAAACCACAGTTGCCTGGGATGGGGCTGTGCGGGCCGTACGGGCCAGAGTGTATGAACGATTAGGTTCGTTAATCGTAAAGGTTAGCCCTTGCCTTAAACCCAAGCCAGCAGACATTTTGGGGGCTTTGCTTAGCGGAATTGCCCAGGAAGGATTAGCGCTATTGCCTTGGACGCGAGCGGCGCGGCAATTGCGTGAGCGTCTGCTATTCATTCACCACTGGCAAGCAGGCTGGCCGGATGTTACCGACAAGGCACTTCTTTCCACTCTGGATACCTGGCTTGGTCCCTATGCCTACGGTTTAACAAGCCAGGCAGAATTGACACAATTGAATCTTGCCGCTATTTTGGAAAATATGCTTACCTGGGAGCAACAGCAGGAGTTAGCTGAGTATGCTCCGACTCACCTTATTGTGCCGAGTAAGCAACATGTTCCTATAGATTACAGCCAGCCTGATTGTCCGGTGTTGGCAGTAAGAATCCAAGAAATGTTTGGTCTTCAGGAAACACCATGTGTAGCGCACGGGAAAGTCCGGTTAACCCTGAAACTACTATCGCCGGCAAGGCGACCGGTGCAGGTGACACAGGATTTGGCCAGCTTTTGGCGTACTACCTATTTTGAAGTAAAAAAAGATTTAATGGGTAGATATCCCAAACATTTCTGGCCTGATAATCCTCTGGATGCCACTCCAACTACCCGTGTTCGTATTAAATAATGCCTTATTGATACCACAGCATTATGATTATAGGTTGTTTTTTATTTACAGAAATTGTTATTTTAATAATGATTAATAGGGTGCTTGACATAAGGATATGGGTATGATAGAATAAATTCTGTCGTTAGCGACAATAATATGGTGGCTGTGGTGAAGCGGTTAACACGCCGGATTGTGGCTCCGGTATTCGAGGGTTCGAGACCCTCCAGTCACCCCATATTAATAGGGGCGTAGCCAAGTCGGTAAGGCAACGGACTTTGACTCCGTCATGCGTTGGTTCGAGTCCAGCCGCCCCTGCCATTTGAGATGTGCGATGCAGGATGTTAGAAGTGGGAATCTCTGCTAATACAAGCAAGCACCACATCATTTATTTCTGACCTACTAGCTCAGTCGGTAGAGCACCTGACTTTTAATCAGGGTGTCCCGCGTTCGAGTCGCGGGTGGGTCACCAGTAAATTCAAGCCTCTCTGGACTCATTCCGAGAGGCTTGTTGCTTTTTACAACAACCGTACAACAATGTGAACGAAAAAGCCCCGGAGCGTGGATGTTTCCACCGTGCTCCGGGTTTTTTTTCGCGGGTAGGATAACCCAATGGAAGCACGCCGGTAAGGTGTGCTTCCATTGGGTTATTGCAGTTCCTGGCTGGGGAAGCGAAGCGGCTGCAGCAGATCTCTTCTTGGGTTTACAGGGCAGCAGGCTTACAACTGATTATTAAATGTATACCCCTTGCCTCAAACGGTGAGAATATATTCCTGCTTGCCCTCACTTTGCTCCATTTTTTTGCGCAGGCGGTTGATATGCACGGTCACCGTCCGGGTATCGACGGATTTTTCACCCCAAACCACGAAAACAGCGCACCGGCCACGGCGAACAACCCGCGCCGCCGCGTCCCGTGCGACGGGCCTGCCGGCAGCAAGGGAGCCGCGAACTGCGCGGCAGGAAAATGAAAGGCCGCTATCATTGCCAGGACACGATGAACTATACTTAAAGAAAGAACGCTTATCGTGGTAAAATATGCTATACTATTCGTGAAGTTATTAAGGGACAGTCATCTTCTTTAGAAAGAAATAGTGGGAATGTGGTAAGGCGGAGGTGCTAGCATGTTGCCAGTTGAGATGCAAAACTGCATAAAGTATCTCGAACAAAATTCCTTTATCTTAAAGTGTCCGAGTGAAGCGGCAATTTGCCTTAGAGAGATAGCGGTGGAATATGTTAATAGTAAACTAATAAATAATAAAGTGGTAGCCGTACTGTTGACAGGCTCATCAGCCTGTGGTTATTCGGGAATGGGTAGTGACATCGATTTAGATGTACTGATAGACGGTAACTCCAAACCGATTAAGAAGATTATGTTTAAAGGGATACCTATTGATTTGCAGTTCAAATCATACACTGAGTGGCGAAACGATTGCCTGGCTGGTGGTGAGTCAGTCAGATATTTAACTCATACTATACCAATTTATGATAGAGATACGATTTTCTTGGAGTTTCAAAAGGATATTTTACAACAGTATTATTCGCTAGAAAATATGCAAAAGCAATTTAAAAGAAGCTTTGAAGTCATAAGTAAAAGGTCTTACTATGGAGTTGCCGACGCTAGAAAGGGGTTCCTCGTACCAGCGGCAATAAACATAGAATCTGCTCTTTATGAAGCGATAAGTTTATTAATTTACAGATATAAAGGATTTACAGCAACATCCTTACTATTAGCGGAGTTTGACAGGATAAGTAAAATCTTAGAACACGGTGAATGGTTTAATAAAACAGTAAAGCATATGAGATTTGATATTTCCCACGATCAAAGTGAGGAACTTTTAAAAACATATAATGAGTTGTTTGTCGGAATGAGAAGGTTATTAGCAACTAATAGGGATCTTGTTAAACGGATAAGAAGAATGAATCTGGATTATTATACTGCCGGTAATCAATTGGAAGAATTATGTTCAGAAATAAATTATCAACAGTTATACGATAAAATAATGAAAACTATTACTGGAAATAAAATATATAAAGCCGGAATGTCGTTATTCTTTGAATCCCACTACAATTTCTTTATGTTTAGTCCGTTTTTCTATTTGAAAAATATAAACAGCATGGCAAGCGGCAAAGAGATTGTTAATACTTCTTTTTGGGATTTATTGGATTGCTGGGATGATAATATAAAAAAACTATGGAAAAAAGTTTATCGTGCTAATTTACTTACAGAGAAATCTTTAATTGAAATGGCTAATCTGAGTAATGAAATAGTATCGTTTTGTTCTTTCAATTAAAAATAAAAATGAGCGAAAGCTGAGCTTGAATTTCTATTGTAGCCGTTGCATGCAATTTACCTCAGTTTCTAAGGACGGGGTTGCCGGCAGCAAGGGAGCCGCGAACTGCGCGGCGGAGAAATAAAAATAGCCGCCCTTGTGTTGAGAAGGCGGCATGGTGATCTGATAAAAGCCAGCAAAAAATTTTGTTCGTTATGGGAAAATATGTTATAATTAACGTAATAGGTTGTCGAGGAGCGGTTAGCCATTCCCTTTGTAGAAAGGGGGTGGTATGATGATGTTTGAGGCTATGTATCTCATGATTGCATTTGCAACACTCGTTGTTTTGATCATAAAGAAGAAATAACCGCCCCTAGCTAAGGTTTGCGGTTATTTCTTGAAATACCTAAACTGAGGCTAACCGTTCGGTTAGGCAGCCTGTGGGGCTGACGTGCTACAACACGTCAACCCTTTTCTTATATTATACCATTGACGGAAAAATATGCAACAGGTGAGGAAAAATACGCTTACACGGCTTTAGTTTAAATTTTATATTTTGGTTGATTTTAACTATTTTATATAGTATTATATTAATAACCCCCTCCCTGGGGGGGCGGATAATCTATGTGAAACATTATTTCGGTTAGGAGTATGAGTTATGGCTAGTGAGCAGATGAAAAAAAGCGTACTTCAAAGATTAGGTACGATCAAAGGTCATATTGCGGGTATTGAAAAAATGGTTGAAGACGACAAGCAATGTGAGGATATTCTCTTTCAATTGAGTGCTGTATTGGGGGCAGTCAACAAGCTTAGCGCGCATATTCTTGAAGGTTATACCGAAGCCTGTTTGAATGATGTTAATATTGAGGCTGATGTACGTCAGCGAATTGAGAATTTAACTAAAACAATGCTTGCTATGGTTAAGAAAGCCTGATAAGAACAGTTGAATACAGGTTTACAGCGTTTGTTTGAATGCAATCGTTGTAGAAAATCAGGTGTTGTAATATCAACAAAAATAGGGAGGGATTTGTATGAAAAAAATTGTTGTGATTGGAGGGGTGGCAGCCGGACTTAAAGCTGCCGCTAAAGCGCGCCGGAGTGACCCGCAGGCAAGTATTACCGTGCTGGAAAGAGGAAAAATCATTTCTTATGGCGCATGTGGCATGCCGTATTATGTGGGAGGAGACGTTAATGACATTGAAGATTTGATGAAAACGCCGGTAGGTATTGTTCGTAGTTCAGCTTTTTTCAAAAATGTTAAGGACCTTGATGTCTTAATTCAAACAGAAGCAACTGCCATTGACCGGCAAGCCAAGGTAGTAACAGTGAAGAAACTGGCTACGGGTGAAACAGATACTATACCTTATGATAAGTTAGTTATTGCCACAGGTGCTTCACCTATAAAACCACCACTCCCAGGAGTGGCTTTAGATAACATTTTTTCGCTTTGGCACCCTGATGATGCTAAAGTGATCCGGCAAGGAATAGAGGCCGGGAATTATAAGCAGGCAGTTATTATTGGTGCCGGATTAGTAGGTATGGAAATGGCGGAAGCCTTAACGAAACGGCAGTTGCAGGTAACGGTAGTCGAAATGAAGGAGCAAATATTCCCGGCGTTTCTTGATGCCGAAATAGCTGGAATAGCCTCTAAGTATGCAGCTGGCAAAGGAATTACCTTATTGACGGAAGAAAAGGTAGAGAGATTTACTGGTGAAACAAGGGTGACGGCGGTTGAGACTGATAAACGCACTATTCCGGCCGATCTTGTCATATTGGCAATCGGTGCGCGGCCTAATGTGGAGCTGGCTAAAGCCGCAGGTTTGACGATTGGTGTTACTGGTGCCATTGTGGTAGATGAGGAAATGCGCACTAACGATCCAGATATCTATGCTGGTGGCGATTGCGTAGAAAATATCAACCGTTTATCTGGACAAAAGGTGTTTGCTCCTATGGGTTCAACAGCTAATAAACATGGCCGCGTTATCGGTGAAAATTTGTGCGGTGGTCACGTTAAGTTTAAAGGTGTACTCAACACGGTTGTGGCTAAACTACATAATCTTACTGTTGGTAAAACCGGATTAAGTGAACGTGATGCCAAACAGCTTGGTTATGATTACATAACAGCAATGGTTGCAGGTCATGACAAGCCCCATTATATGCCTGGTGCCAAGCCGATTACTGTAAAATTAATTGCCGAGGCCCAAACGGGAAAAATTCTCGGGATGCAGGCAGTAGGCGAAGGCGAAGTTGCCAAACGTGTGGATGTGGTGGCTGCAGTGCTGACTTTAGGCGGAACTATTGACGATTTATTTGATATTGATCTGTCGTATGCTCCACCGTATAATTCTCCTATTGATAATGTAGCGGTGGCTGCCAATGCCGTCATGAACAAACTGGCAGGAAAATTCAAAGGTATTTCGCCGCTGGTGGCCAAGGAAAAGCTGGAAGATGGTAAAACAGTTTTCCTTGATGTGCGCACTCCTGACGAATGTAAGCAGATACGTCTGTCAGATAGCCCCAGTATTAAGTATATCCCCTTAGGACAACTGCGCAACCGCGTGGCGGAATTGAACAAACAAGATGAAGTTGTAGCTTTTTGCAAAATCAGTCTACGGGGTTATGATGCCGAAGGAATCCTGGAAGGTGCCGGCTTTGAGAATGTGAAGGTCATGGAAGGCGGGATTGTTTCCTGGCCATTTTCCCACGGAAAATAAGTTAATAGTAGGCGAATGAGTTGAAACTGAAGTTGGGAGATGAGATGAGTATGAAAGAAGACCGGGGATGGAGTCCTTACTTAGCAGGGGCACTCAGTGGGTTGGTATCTATCGGCTCAATTTGGTTTGTCGGGAAATACTTAGGCGCATCTACAACCTTTGTTCGTACCACCGGTATACTGGAGAAGCTTGTTTCTCCTGAGCGGGTGGCCAGTATGCCGTATTTTTTAAAAGAAGTCCCGCTGATTGACTGGCAATGGATGTTTGTTATCGGTATTGCTATCGGCGCCTTTTTTGCCGCAGTATCTTCTGGAAGTTTCCGTCTCCAAGCCGTGCCTGCTATGTGGCAGGCACGGTTTGGACCAGCTATAAAACCTAGAGCGCTGGTGGCCTTTATTGGCGGCATTATCGCAATGTTTGGTGCACGTCTGGCAGATGGCTGTCCGAGTGGTCATGGGCTTAGCGGCTCGCTGCAGCTTGCAGTGAGTGGATTTATTGCATTAGCCTGTTTCTTTATTGGCGGTTTGATTACGGCAAATTTGCTATATAAAGGTGGTGGCAAGCAATGATGGTACTCTTGTATGGGCTAATCACCGGCATTCTGTTTGGGTTTTTGCTGCAGAAAGGACGTGTACTCCGCTATGATAAACAGATTGCGGCGCTGCGCTTACAGGATATGACGATTGTGAAATTTATGTTGTCCCATATAGCGGTAGCTATGGTTGGCGTTTATTTCCTTTATGATATGGGACTAGTAAAGCTCTCGCTTAAACCGACAGTTTTAGGTGGCGTAATTATTGGCGGAGTGTTATTCGGTTTGGGCTGGGGATTGCTCGGCTATTGTCCAGGCACTTCACTGGGAGCGTTGGGTGAAGGTCGCTGGGATTCGGTTTGGGGTATTCTAGGCATGTTGGCAGGGGCTGGGATGTATGCTGAAATGTATCCTTATTTACAAAAGACTGTTCTGACCTGGGGTAATTATGGCAAGATTACCGTTCCCCAAGTATTAGGTGTTAATCATTGGCTGGTTATTGTATCCTTTTTAATAGTAACTGTTCTTTTGTTTCGGTGGTTAGAGAGAAAAGGGTTATAAAAACAACAAGCGCATTTTAGACATTACTATTTGTCTGAAATGTGCTTGCTTTTTGCCCAGTATTGTTATTTTTTTAAGTCTAGTGCATTTGGCGCATTGAGGTCTGACAGTTTGCCGGATTGGAATGCTGCCAGAGCCTCCTCCACGGTACTATTCATTTCGCCTACCGAATACAGGGCAATTTGTTCGGCCTGTAACACCTTAAAGGCTTTGGGGCCAACATGGCCGGTGATGAGAACCTTAGCTCCGGTTTTTGCTAAGTTCTGACTTGATTGGATGCCTGATCCTTGGGTATGTTCCGGGTTTTGTATGTTAGTTAGGGCTAGGGATGACCAAGTGTTACTTTCCTCATCATAGAGGACGAAATAGTCGGCCAGGCTAAATCGGGAATCGACTGCCGACTGGCGGTTTTCACCATGCGCTGTAATGGCAATTTTCATCTTAGTTTTCCTCGCTTTTTTCGGATTGAGTCATGGCTTTGACGGCGGTGTTTAGTATCAATCGCGTACTTCATTTCCGTAATTTTCTAATGCCTGCGCTAATTGGTCGGCACAGGAAGTCTGGTTGCGGCACAGATTGCCTTTGAATTTGGCAATGATTTCTTTTACCGGCATTCCTTCAATTATTTTGCTGATGGCTTTTAGATTTCCCGGACAGCCGCCAATGAATTTTACATTTTTTAAGAGACCGTTTTCAACATCAAAGTAAATTTCCTTACAGCATACGCCATGTGGGATATATTTGGTCATTATTTTAGGCTCCTTAATACGATGTATAATGAAGGGCTCTTCGCTATGTAAGCTGACAGATGGGGAAGCGGGAAATGAATCCTCTGTGCTTATCGATAGCGAAGAGCCAGGGTTCAATGACTATTCGGTCTTGCGGTTTTGCTTGGCTAGATTACGCAGGTTAGCTGCTTGTGCTTCCAAGCGTTCTGCCTGGGCTTCCATGGTTTCGGGCGCTAAGGAAGTTGTGTTACTAGTAAAGCTAAAGCCGCCTTGCATGCCGCGACCGCGACCAAAGCCATTGCCAAACCCCATTCGTTGGCAACCACCGCGTCCACGGCCTTGTGGTCCAGTGCCCCAAGGGCCTGTTCCGTCTCCTCTTGGCATAAAAATCACCTCCTTTCGATGCTTTAGTTGTTAGGTATAAAAGACGATTTTCCTTTATCTGGTTCTAAATGAATTATTACATCACATGTACCGAGCTGGTGTTTAATGGTAGCTTCTAATTGATCGCAGATGGCATGAGCTTTATTCAATGGCATGTGTTTATCTAATATGAGATGCATATCAATTAGCCGATAGCTTCCAGAATGCCTAGTGCGTAATTTATATAATGATATCACCTGATCATGTTGATTAATGATTTCAGAAATCATTTGTTCTTCATTTGGGGGTAAACAGATATCAGTTAGTTCAGATAGATTTTTTTTGATCATTGAGTAGCCTGTTTTTAAAATTACCAGGCCTACCATTATAGCAATCGCTGAATCAATCCAGGACCAGCCAGTTAGATGAAGAAAAAATAAACCAACTAGAATGCTGCCAGATGTCCAGCTGTCAGTTTGTAAATGCAG
This sequence comes from Sporomusa ovata DSM 2662, assembly GCF_000445445.1. Taxonomy (GTDB): domain Bacteria; phylum Bacillota; class Negativicutes; order Sporomusales; family Sporomusaceae; genus Sporomusa; species Sporomusa ovata. The sequence continues at coordinate 743,049 of NZ_ASXP01000001.1, forward strand.
TGCATCGGCTTCCAGGGCAGGAGAGCGAGTTTGTTTGGCGACTAGCATCATTTTACGGGAAACAAAGTAATTTACTATGATAGAAAGGAGCATAACGATCATTCCGTATTCTAAATAGACAGGGAAATTGGCATGGTTATATTTTTCATATGCTTCATATATGATCCACAAAGCCGCAGTGATGATAAGTAATGCTTCGAAAGCACCGGACAAATTTTCAAATTTGCCGTGACCGTAGTGGTGATCGGCATCAGGAGAGGAAGAAGACTTTCTTATGGCATAATAGGCGATAAGAGTTGCTAGTAAGTCGACTGCCGTGTGAATGGCTTCAGAAATGATACTGATGCTGCTGGTATACATACCGACTAGTAGTTTTAAAATTAACAGCAAAGAAGTGGCAATCACAGAAAGTTGAGCTGTATTCTGTTTTAAGGAGTTGATATTTTCAGTCACAAAGAAACCTCCTTTCATAAAAGATATATTAATAAGTCACCTGATAGTTGATCATATAAATTTAAAAAAGAGGCTATTATCGTCGCATAAAGTTGGAGCAGGTATACGCTGAGTTATAATGAAATATATTTCATAATTAAACGAAATTTTTTTACTGCCTGTCATGACAAACAGTAGCAGTTTGATAAATCGGTTTTAGTTTGCTGCTTGTATATGGGCGACATATTTATTATGAAATATAGTTCATAATAAATATACAATATGTAACTGGGAATGTCAAGAAAATTCGGGCTCATATTGACTGAAATTTTTGTTAAATGGTGGGATTGCGAGTCAAGGCTCCCGCTTCCATCGGCAGTGTTCATCATTCAGGTGGAGCAGACCTCCACCTGAATCCCTAATGCTTCAGCTATATTGAAACAAGTTCACTCCATTTGCGGGTTGCTACTAGTTGAGTAAGTTTTGTTCTGCCCTTTTCCAATAGTTTCCTAACATACACTCCGCTATTTTCTTATTTATTATATACCCAATCGTATTTTTCGTAATTCTTCCTATCCCATATTACAACTTCCGGTCTAATCATCAGTGCTTGCTTACTTCCCTCTTGACCTTTTTTATTAGCTTCTTCATAGGTAGCAAATATTCCTACCAAGTTCCTAATTCCCGTCGAAGGATCAGTAAAAGCTAAGCCAAATCCCTTTTGACTTTCAGAAAACTCAATTTCTTTATACATTGTCGTAATTCTTCCTTCCATCTTTTATACCAGGTTTCTTAATGCTTATGATGATGTCCCTCGCATTTATCTGTCCCTTCAGGATTTTTAATATACTTTAATAATTGTTGTTCCATTAAATTAAGTGCAGTTTCTACAGAGTAGCCTACCCCGAAATATCGTGTTACACATGCTGCCGTTAGTATTTCAAAGGCTGTTGAATTTAATTTTCCGGTAATAATGGCTTCGCAATCATAGTTAATAACTTCATTAGCAAGCTTTTCTTCTGACAAATCATCTCCATTTTTAATAGCTATGATATTTGAGTTATTCATATTGACAATTAGTAAATAATTGCATGAATTAAATTGTTCAGATACTTCACTGTTTAAATTTTGTCCATCAGCAGCTACCGCAATATTCATACTATCCTCCCTATTTGCTTACTCTTCATCTGGATAAATAAAGGCGCAACTAGAATAAGCTAGTTGCGCCCGGCCTCAGAGAATGTATTACTTAATGACCGCCGCAGCCATGACCGTGTTCGTGGTCGCCGTGTTCGTGGTCGCAGGTGTTGCCGGAGTCGACAAGTTCGCCGCGCAGGTACACAGCAACCAGGTTTTCAGGCGTATCCGAAGGGGCACCGCATGATACTTTTACACCGCGTTGTTGTAAAATAGCCTGTGCGGCTTCGCCCATGCCGCCGACTATGATGTCGGTACAGCCATGATCGGCTACCCAGTTAGGAATGACACCAGGTGCATGAGGGGGCGGGGTTAGGGTCTCATGCTTGACGATTTTGCCATCAGCTATAGTGATGATAGCGAATTGTTCACAATGACCAAAATGGGTACAAAGTTTTCCTTGGACTATGGGAATAGCAATTTTCATAGTTTTTTCAACACCCTTCTGTTTAGTAGGAAGTTTTTGCAGAAACTGTTCAACAATATGTTGCATGCTCTCTTTGGTATGACTGGTTAACGTGTCGATACTGCGACCAGCATCACCAGCGGTGACTACGTTAGGGTCAATAGGCAGTTGTCCCAAGAAGGGAAGGTTATAATCAGCTGCAGTTTTTTCGCCGCCGCCGCTTTTGAAGATGGCATGCATATTGCCGCAGGAAGGACAAACAAAGCCACTCATGTTTTCGATAATGCCTAAAACCGGCATATTGACTTTTTTGCAAAATTGGATGGATTTGCGTACATCCGCTAAAGCAATTTCTTGCGGGGTTGTTACGATGACAGCTTGGCAATCAGTTACTGTCTGGGCTACGGTCAGCGGTTCGTCCCCTGTTCCGGGAGGGCTGTCAATAATCAGAAAGTCAAGTGCACCCCAGTTTACATCTGCTAAGAATTGACGTATAATGCCAATTTTTACTGGACCGCGCCAGATAAGGGGATCGTCAGGCTGATTCAATAAGCCTTGAATGGATATTACTTTTAAATTGTCATTATATTGATATGGTTGAAACTGGTCGCCATCGGTATTAAGTCTTAGACCGGTAAGTCCTAAGAGACCGGCAATACTGGGACCATGCACATCGACATCAAGCAGGCCAACTTTATAGCCCTGATTACTTAAGAAGACTGCCAGGTTAGTGGCAACCGTACTTTTGCCGACGCCACCTTTACCGCTCATGACTAAAATTTTGTGATTGACATTTTGTAAAAATTTGTTGATTTTTTGATCTTGTGCTTGTAATTCTTGATCACTACTGTTACAGGCCATTTTGAAATCCATCTCCTTGATATTTTGATAGTGATATTATTTCTAGTTCATTTAGTCTCTGGTGCTGTAATAAGCGTTAATTTGCCAGCTAGAAAAGCTGCTAAAGCTTCTTCAACAGTGCCATTCATGGTGCCTATTGAATACATGGCAATATTTGCTGCATTCACTACCTTAAACGCTTTGGGGCCTACATTGCCGGTGATGAGTACGCTGGCCCCGGTTTTGGCCAGGGATTGTCCTGCCTGGATGCCGGCTCCATGGGCGGCTTCCAGGTTTTGCGTATTGGGTACGGTGTCCCAGGTATCATTTTCCTGATCATAAAGGACGAAATAATCGGCGCGGCCAAAACGAGAATCGACGGTTGCCTGGCGGTCTTCGCCGTGCGCAGTAATGGCAATTTTCATGGTGTGGTTCCTCGCTTTCTTAAGAATTTGTTGTAAGGCACTATTTCTCACAGGCGAATGGCCGGTTCCACAGGGGGAGCAGCCTAGACTCCCTGGAAATGCATTCATTAACGGAAAATATTAAATTTCCGACGGAGCGAGTCGAATTTTCTGTCATTTTGGGGGATATTTAAGCGGCTTGCGATGTTTTGCCAAAGCCCGGTCAGTTCTTCAGTGACATTTCCATCTACCACTTCTAATACTGTTTTTCCGGCTTGAATAGCGCTGCGGAAGGTGTCACTGTAGGGGATTTGGCCAAATATCGGAATGTCTTTGCTGTGGCACCAGGTTCTTATTTGTTCCGTATTTTCCGGGTGCAGCGTACTTTTATTGATGCATACGGCTAGGGGCAATTTGAAGTGGGCAACTAAATCTGCTAACCGTGCCAAGTCATGCATGCTAGACAAAGATGGTTCTACGACAGCCAGTGCTAAAGTGGCGCCAGATAAGGCAGCAATAGCCGGGCAGCCGATGCCAGGTGGTCCGTCAGTAATAATAAGGGGCAGATGCCCGGCGGTAGCAATTTTTTTAGCTTCTTGCCGAACCTTGCTAACCAGTTTGCCAGAGTTTTCTATCGCAAGGCCGAGTTCAGCGTGTATTAAGCAGCCAAAGCGAGTGTCAGAGATAAACCAGTGGCCTGCTTGTTTTTCCTGCATGGCGATAGCGTGTTCGGGGCAGTTAAAGGCGCATACACCGCAGCCTTCGCAGTCTAGCGGTGTGGTAATAACACCGGCAGTAATGGCGCCAAACCGGCATAGGTCGGTGCATTTGCCGCAGTGTGTACAGACTTGTACATCAATATGTGGTTGAAACCCGGCTGTAAATACATGGGTTTCCTTGATAGTAGCGCCGCTAACCAGATGGAAGTTGGCCGCATCCACATCGCAGTCCACCATTACCTTTTGCGGTGCCTGGCAGGCGAGAGCTGCGCTGATGCTGGTTTTGCCTGTACCGCCTTTGCCGCTGACAATGACTAATTCTTTCATGCTCTCGCGCTCCTTTCAGCTTTAAGTTGTTGCCAGATAGCAGCAGCGATGTTTTGAAAATCAGCTGGTATGCAACCTGCAGCATACTGTTTGGCAAAGGAAAGACTGTGAGGAATTTTGGCCAAGACTGGAATTTGACGGCTCGAACAAAAGGCTTCAATATTTTCGTCGCCAGCAGCAGCATCACTTTTATTAATTACAACACCAGTCGGTATTTGGAGCAGGTGGGTAATGTTCATGGCTAATTCCAGATCATGTTTGCCAAAAGGAGTTGGTTCAGTAACTAAGATACAAAAATCGCTGTTTTTGACGGCAGTGACCATGGAGCAGGAGGTGCCGGGGGGACAATCTAGCAGGATATCGCCTGTAAGCTGCGAGCTTGCTTGTTTCATTTGTTTAATGAGTGGTACAGCGCTGGGAGTACCCACTTTGAGGGTACCGTTTATAAGGTGAATGCCTGGCTGGGCGGCAGCTGTTCCGGTCATAAGGGTGCCAATTATCTTTTGCTCTTCGCAGATGGCGTTATGCCGGCAGGCAAGCAGGCAACCGCCGCAACTATGACATAGTTCGTCAAACAACAGGGCTGATTTACCGGAAACTGCGATTGCACTGAACAGGCAAACGGCTGAACAAGCGCCGCAACCGTTGCAACGGTCACTATCAATGCGAGGCACCATGACGGTAATATTCTGACCTGGGCCTTGCCACTTTGGCTGGAGAAACAAATGACAGTTCGGTTCTTCCACGTCGCAGTCAATCAGGGTGATTTGAGAATGCGCGGCAGCAAGCAATAAGGCTAAGGTTGTTTTGCCGGTACCGCCTTTGCCGCTGGCAATGCTGATAAGCACAGAGTTTCCTCCTTTGTAGAATTATGAATCATGTTTCATAATTTTAACAAAAATTCTATTCCTCGTCGCGACTGACCACAGATGCTTCACACGCAGGGCATGATAGGTCATGGCAACGTTGTCCGTTGCCGCGCGGCAATGTCCATTTATGACCGCAGACTTGGCAGACAAAATGCCGTAGATCGGTTTGGCAGTGGCGGTCGATGCGAAAAGTTCCGCCGTCAACCCGAAGAGCATGACCTCCCCACAGGGCAGCAGCTATTTTTCGATGCGCCGTATTGACAATTCGATGAAAGGTGGGGCGGGAGATTTCCATGCGTTCCGCCGCTGCGGCTTGATCGAGTTGTTCGATATCAGCTAACCGGATAGTTTCCATTTCTTCAATTGTTAAGATAACTTCCTCTAGATTGCGTAAAGGAACTCCTGCAGGCTTGTAGTGAGTAACTGGTGGTAGTTGTTCAACGCGACGTTCTTTGTGTGGGCGAGCCATAGTGCTCCTTTCAAATTATGAAATATATTTCATAAACAATATATAATATTTTATCCAGTATGTCAAGGAATATTCTTCTATGCAAAATTTAGTACTCAAATGTTAAACCGGTTCGCATTGTTTACAATAGTGGCATTTGGTTTTGTGTTTACTAGTGGCGTTTAGTCCCCAATTTCTCATAGCAACCATAATTGGTAAAAGACTTTTACCTAAAGGAGTTAATGAATATTCAACCCGTGGCGGAATTTCTGAAAATACTTTTCTTTCAATAAGTCCGTTAGTTTCCATTTCCCGAAGTTGTTGTGTCAATATTTTTGCGCTGATAGGCCGAATACTCTTATGCAATTCACCAAAGCGCTTTCCAGCTTCCAGTAGTTCACGAATTATGAGAATTGTCCATTTTCCACTTATCAGAGAGAGGGTTATCTCTATCGGGCATTTTGTTATTTCCATAATCTGTTCTCCTGTTATACCGTATGTGTGAAACCTACGTTAGTAGGTTTAATTACCTTTTGGTTACCTATGTTACCCAAAAGTGCATACTTGTTTTTGTGGAACTGCAAGTATATTATAATGTTAGCAGCTGCCTAAATTGAAAAAACAAATAATAAAAGGGGAAATAGGTAATGAAAGCATTAAATTCGGAAGTTAAGGCTTTTCTTGATGCAAATAAAATGTGGGTACTTGCAACTGCGGGAAATACCCCAAATGCTGTGCCTATATATTTTACCAAGGTGCTTGATGACAACAGGTTGATGCTTGTTGATGTTTTTATGAAAAAGACACTTGAAAACATTAAAAATAATTCTAAAGTAGCAGTTGCAGTATATAATGCAGAGAAACTTCAAGGGTATCAGCTTAAAGGGACTGCTACATATTTAAGTGAAGGCCCGCTTGTTGATCAGGGTAATACGATGGCATCTGCACTTAAGTTAACAGCTAAAGGCGTAATAACTATTGATGTTGAAGAAGTATTAGTAACGTCCCCAGGCCCGGATATCGGAAAATCCCTCTAATTATTTGAAATATATTTCATAATTTCTACCGTATATAATATATACTTTATGGGAAGAACTGTCAACTTATTTGCGCAAATTCTTCAAATAGTTATCTCTTAAAAAAATATATGCCATAAAACCTTCTCTCTTTGCCCCGGTATTCCGGGGTACTTTTTTAGCTATGTGTCGAAAAAACAGCCCCTTTGCTAGACGACCACAGCTTTCCAACCGGCTTTAAAACACGGTTCATTTGGCCTATCTGTGTAGTTCTCAAAGCGAGGCAGTTGCTTAATCTCTAATCGTTACCTAAAGGAGGAAATAATAGTGTTGACTGTACAAAAACGACTGATTAATTTTTTGCTACCCCATGCGGAACAGATAGCAATTAAAGATGTACGCATTGGGCTTGGGTATACTGCAGTAAAGATTGAAAATGGTCATGGAGGAGTGGCGTGGACTCCAAAATCTTCGACGGCTAGCTGCACCCATTTCCAAGGCGCCGGAACGCTTGTTGGGCGCCCGGTAAAAGAAGTGTTAACTATGCTTGGCGACGAGGTGTCTAGCTTGGCGCGTGCGCTTGGCCTGGCGACAGCAAATGCTTTGCTTGCGTCTCTGTCAACCCCTTCGACATTGAAGGAAGAAGTCATCTCGTCGCTTAATATTACTCATAATGACCGGGTAGCTATGGTTGGATATTTCGCACCGGTAATAGGCCAATTGCGCAAGACAGGATGTCAGCTTGATATCTTGGAATTAAATGATAAGCACGGCGATACGCTTCCCCCTGAAAAAGCCGGCGATGTCTTGAACTCCTGTACGATAGCCATCATTACTGGTACGTCGCTAATCAATGGAACATTTGACGGATTAAATGCCGGACTGGGAGAGCCTCGCGCGGCTGTGTTGTTAGGGCCATCTTCGCCTTTGTGTGGTGATGTCTTCAAGGATACAAAAATCACCCACGTGGCCGGATCCCGGGTACTTGATACGGACGCCGTGTTACGCATTGTTTCGGAAGGAGGCGGCACCATGCTTATGAAGCGATATTTGAATTTCGAGACAGTATTGGTCAGATAATACAGTTTTCGTCAATTTTTGAATAATCGTATTTAGATAGTAACATCAGCGATTAAGGAAAGCTTAAACTAAAATTGCCAAGCCTATCCGTGAGGACAGGGCTTGGCAATTTTAGTTTAAATGCTCTAATAAAACACATAAAAAATATTGAATTAATGTTTTTTCCCCTAAAGAAGATATAGCGGTTCAACAAATCTAGTCTGGACATTCTAAGATTTCTTTTAAAATATTCACATTACGAAGCGTGATAGATGTGTGATAAAAGTCAATAATATTTTCATCGCGCATGCGAGAAATTTCTTTAGATAAAGCGGGGCGGGAGACATACAAGAAATCAGCTAATTCATTACGGTTTAATAATAGGGTAAACGTTTTTTCTCCCTTAGTTTCATATTGTTCCAGAAGATACATGCAAATTTTTTTTCGCAAGCTTTTGAGCGCAAAATATTCCAGCTTACGATGGAGAAAACAAACATTTTTTGATACTAAAATTAACATATTTCGTAATAATTGTTCAAGCCCTAAAAAAGTATTTTTGTTGTCTGCAATTTTTGCACGCGATAAAAACATCACAGTACAGTCAGTTTTGGCAACTATAGATATTGGCCAATTAGTTTGCTGCGAAAATATAGCTCTAATTCCGAAACAATCCCCACTTTCAAATTCTTTAAATAATATGCATTTGCCTGTCAGGTTTTCTTTTATAAGTGACACCTTACCGTGAATTAATATACCTAATTCAGTTATTTTTTCATTTTGTTTAATAATATAGGAATCGGCTGAGTAATGTAACAATTCTGGTTTAAGGTAGGCAAACATCGTGTTTAACATATCAACAGAAATGCCGGAGAATATAGCAAATTTTGAAACTAGTTTGACTAAGTCTTCTTGCAATATTATCACAACCTTTTTCGATTGGTAATCGAGATTACCGACAGTAGCTTTATAAATGAGTATACTATATATCGACAATGATTTGCAACAAAAACAAACAATAATGAATAGTAACGATTTAAAAAAATAAATGTGTTTATTTATGTTTATTTTTGTTGCAGAAAAGTATTGGAGGAGGACAAAATGAAAGAAAATATGCTTGATTGGACTATTAAGGACATTGTCACAAAATATCCTGAGACGTTGGAGGTATTTAGTAATAACGGTTTTGAAGTGTTCGCCGATGCAGAAGTTATTAACGAACTAGGAGCAATACTTAAGCTCAAGACTGCGTTGCGAGCAAAACAAATAGGGGCTGAAGCTTTTTTAAATCTACTAGATGAAAAAATTGCCGATGTCACCAATACTAACAATCTTCTCACCTCTATGGTTGATAGCAATTCCGGAAGATTCAACTTTGTCGCTCAGATTCCCTGTGGTCTAAAAGTTCCTTTAGAACGGGAACTGCAATCGGTCTTCCAGCAAGTCCAAAAAAATAGTGAAGAACCGATTAACTATTACACCGGAGCATGCTGCAACGATTTACTCCATCTCAATGAATGGATACCCCATTTTATGAACATTGACGAAGTACCGGATATGGTGCTGACAAAAGGATATCACTTCTTCAACAAAAATTTCATTGAACGATTTGTTAAGCCCGGATATTTTGTTACACCACAAAGACAGATGATAAATAATCAAATGACAGGCATTGATATTGTTGATAAAGAAGAAAATTATCATGTTGTTGGTCTGACTACTAATGTTATGGTAGTGGATAAGTCAAGACTTGGTGAGTTGCCGATGCCGAGAACATGGGGAGATTTGTTAAAGCCTGAATATGAACGCAAGGTGTTGATGAACACTTACGGGGACACTTTTAGCGATGTTGTATTGCTAAACATTTATAAGGAATTTGGTGATGCTGGAATCGAAGCGCTTGGCAGGGCAATACATAGCGGGTCGCATGCCGCGCAGATGATTAAAGGGATGGCGAGCAGAAAAATAGGTTTGCCGCCAATTTACATCATGTCCCATTTCTTTGCTAACGCCATAAGTAATTCAGATAATATTGAGATTGTTTGGCCTGAAGACGGGGCACTGGTAATGCCGCTATTCTTTATGGTGAAGGCGGATAAAGCAGAAAAGCTGAAAGAATTAATTGATTTTGTAAGCAGTTCACGCTTTGGACAGCTTTGTGCCGATGCCTATTTTCCTTCCCTACATCCAGATGTTAATAATAAATTGACAGCCAATGCTAAGTTTAAATGGTTAGGATGGGATTTTATAAAAGAAAACGATGTTGAAGAGTTGGTAGAGAAACTAAATAAGCAGTGTTGGGAGAGTTATTCTGCCAAGGGAGGTCAGGCGAACAATTCGTCTCCAGCTTGTGGGTGTAATCCCGGCAAGGAAAGTTTAATTACACAGAGTATATGATGGGGGTGAGAATTATGCAGTTAATTACTGTATCTGGTCCGCCCTCTGCAGGGAAAACGGCAGTGATTTCCAAGATTGCTGAAATCTTGCAGCATGACAAAATAAAAGTGGCGGTTGTGAAATTTGACTGTTTGTCGACAAAGGATCAAGAATTTTATCAAAAAAAAGGTATTGTTGCCAAGACTGGATTTTCCGGTAACATTTGCCCAGATCATTTTTTTGTCAGCAATATTGAAGATTGTGTAGCTTGGGCAAATCGTAAAGGCTTTGACATGTTAATCAGCGAGAGTGCCGGACTGTGTAACCGTTGTTCGCCACATATCCGCGGGGCTTTAGCGGTATGTGTGGTTGATAATTTGAGCGGTGTCAACACCCCGCAAAAAATCGGGCCCATGCTAAAATTGGCTGATATTGTGGTGATTACCAAAGGGGACATCGTCTCACAAGGAGAAAGGGAAGTTTTTGCTTTTCGCGTCAAACAGGCTAATCCTAGAGCGATAATTGTTCACTTCAATGGTATTACCGGGCAAGGGGCTCAGGAAGCGAAAGAATTGCTTTGTGAAGCCGCGGCGTTTGAAAGTCTTATAGGCTGTCAGTTGCGATTTTCCATGCCGGCAGCCACTTGTTCTTACTGTTTGGGACAAGTGCGTATTGGCGAAGACTTCCAAATGGGCAACGTTAAAAAAATGGATTTGGACTGAGAAGGGACTGGTTTTTAAGTGTGGGAAAAGCTGTCTTCTATGACTATCCAAGAATTGTTTACAGCATATCCATATGCGATTGATTTTTTCGAAGCTTTACCATTGCCAATTAAAGATTTTGACCGGGTTCGTGATTATTTTTTTTGTATAGACGAAGAAACTTCACAGGATGTAGGAATGGACCGGCAGAATCTTATCGAACAGTTTGTCGCTTTTATGACTCAGATGCAGCAAATGCAGACTGAGGAGGAGTTGGTCAAGTCTGTTACGATTGTTGGTGGACAAGACAAAGACGGTCAGCGTGAAAATATATTATTAACAATTAATGCCGGTGAAATAATTTGCATTGTAGGACCGACTGGTTCAGGGAAAAGCCGCTTGTTGGCAGATATTGAATGGATTGCTCAGCGGGATACACCTACCAAACGTAAGATATTGATTAATAATCAGGTGCCTGATGTGAAACGGCGCTTTTCCGTCGAACATAAGCTGGTTGCGCAACTTTCGCAAAATATGAATTTTATCATGGATTTGACGGCAGAGGAATTTGTTTTGATGCATGCTGAAAGCCGAATGGTGGAAAATGCGGCCGAAGTTTGCACGAACATTATTGTGAAAGCGAACGAATTAGCTGGTGAGAAGTTTTTGCCATGTACGCCGGTTACTTCATTAAGCGGCGGACAGTCCCGATCTCTGATGATCGCGGATGCGGCTTATTTGAGCAAATCGCCAATTATACTTGTTGATGAGATTGAAAATGCCGGAATTGACCGGCAAAAGGCGATCCGGCTTTTGGTTGACAGACAAAAAATTGTGTTGATGGCTACTCACGACCCAATTTTGGCATTAACGGGCGATAAGCGGCTGGTGATCAAAAACGGTGGAATTAAGAAAGTCATTGTGACTTCAGAACAAGAACGCCATAATTTGGTCTTGTTGGAAAAATTGGATCATCAACTATCCTCTATTCGGGATATCTTGCGTAACGGAGGGTGCATTGATCTAATACCGGCGGAACCGGGGGTGACAATTTGTTAAAAGCCGTTTCCCAGCCAGAGGGGGCCACGTTAAAGTTGTTACTATTGCCTGTTGTGTTGGTAGTGGTATTTTTCATGTCTTTTGTTGTTGGCAGTTACCCGATTTCCATTGAAACGGTTTTGGCTATTATCGCGGGAAAATTTATTTCTCTGCCGCACTATTGGACAAACGACATGGAGACTGTTGTATTTAAAATTCGTCTGCCGCGAATTATTGCGGCTATATTAGTTGGGGCAGCTTTGTCCACGTCCGGCGCTGCCTACCAGGGTATGTTTAAAAACCCGATGGTATCGCCGGGCATATTAGGAGTTTCAGCAGGCGCGAGCTTTGGCGCAGCACTGGCAATATTGCTTTCGTATAACATTGTCGGTATTCAACTGGGGGCGTTTATTGGCGGAATACTTGCTGTAATGATTACTTATTTCATAAGCGTATGGCTCGGCCGGAATGGTGACACCATGCTGGTAATGATTCTTACCGGGATTATAGTCGGGATGCTATTTTCTTCATTTCTTTCTTTGATTAAATATGCAGCAGATCCTTATACCAAATTGCCGACGATAACGTATTGGCTGATGGGCAGTTTGGCTTCGATCAACATAAATGATGTGGAAGTGGCCAGTATCCCTATCGTCTTGGGGTTAGCGGCAGTAATGCTAGTCAGGTGGAACCTGAATGTAATGTCGTTTGGCGAAGAAGAGGCAAGCGCATTAGGTGTAAACACCGGCAGGGTGAGATTTGTGGTCATCCTGTGTGCCACTATGATGACGGCTTCGGCTGTCGCGATAAGCGGGATGATCGGTTTAGTCGGGTTGATTGTGCCGCATCTGGCGCGAATGCTTGTTGGTCCGGATTATAAAGTGTTGTTACCAGCAGCGATGTTGCTGGGAGCCTGTTTTTTACTGTTGGTAGATAATCTGGCCAGAACGCTGTATGCTGTGGAAATTCCTCTGGGAATTCTTACGTCACTGATTGGTGCACCTTTTTTTCTCTATTTATTGATCAATTCCAAAAAGAAAGGTTGGGCTTAAGAACAGGTATCATGAGGATGCAGACGTTTACGGCGAGGAGTAAATATCAGCGTAGGAGAAAAACCTGATATCTGAGATTTTGTGTTCCGGTTTCTGCAAAAAATTGTAGTTGATTGCTATAGGGAGGGGGGTATATTTGTGCAAAGAAAATTGCTCATAGGTTTTCTGATTGCTGTACTGGCATTTCTGTTGACGGCGTGCGGGCAATATGCGGTTTCAAGGCAAGTCAGCGGGTCTACAGTGGAAGTGACCGATATGATTGGTCGAAAAGTGACTGTTCCTCGTAACCTAAAGAAAGTGTATTCGACGAGTCCCATTGGTACAATCATGGTGTATTCTTTTGATCCGGGCAAAGTTGCCGGACAAAACAATGCCGTAGCGAGTAATGCAAAATATATAGCGGAGACGTACCGGAACTTACCGGTAGTCGGCGGAACATTTGGCTCTGAAGGTGCCAGTGCCAATATGGAAAAAATTATTAAAACGGCTCCGGATATTATCATTTCGGCAATAATGTCAGATATGGACAATGCTACCGAAGTTTCTGCTGCCGACAGGCTGCAGAGCCAATTGGGAATACCGGTGATTGTGATCAATATGAATTTGACCAGCCTGGACAAAGCATATGAATTTATGGGTCAATTAATGGGGCAGGAAGAACGGGCTAAAATGCTGGCCGATTATTGCCGTAATACGATTATAGAAATGAAAACAATGGTGGAAAAAGTTCCGGAAGAAAAACGAGTGCGTGTGTATTATGCCGAAGGCCCGGCAGGGCTTGCAACCGATCCCGCCGGTTCGCGGCATACCGCAGTGCTTGATTTTGTCCGGGGGATCAATGTTGCACAGGTTCCGTTGAATCCCGGTTCCGGACAATCCGCTGTTTCCGTGGAGAAGATCATACTGTGGAATCCTGATGTAATTATCGCTACATATGCGAAAACAAGCGATTCTGATAATTTTTATGATTTTATCCGCAATGATTCCAAATGGGAAAATATCAAGGCTGTTAAAGCAAGGCAAGTGTATGATATACCTAATCAGCCATTCAACTGGTTTGACCGTCCGCCGTCAATAAACCGTCTTCTTGGAATTCGCTGGCTGGCTAATCTCTTATATCCTGATTACGTCAAAATAGATATAAAAAGCGAAACCAAAAATTTTTATGAACTATTTTATCACTATGAACTGACTGATCAGGAGGTGGAAAATTTATTGAAAAATTCTCTGCGAAATGGCGATGTTCAATGGTAAAACTGCGGTTGTATGCTTTGGGTGGGAGGTGGCTTTGGGAAGGATTAGCCTTACATGACACTATTTAAGTTAGGAGTTGATTATGATGAAAAAGGAAAAGCTGCTTCCGGCACTGGTTACACTAATGCTATTCAGCGCAACATTGCCTGCGGTAGCGGAAGAGAGTACTGATAAGCAAAGCACAGAACTGAATCCTGTTTTGGTAACAGCTAAAAAAGATATTGCTGAGGAACCAAGTGGCACGGAACCGGCATATAGCCGTCTGGCTATTCCGCAAAGTGGTGAGGCAGGCACACAAACGATTACTCGCAAAGACATTGAGGCGATGCATCCCAAGGACATAATTGATGTGATTGAACAAGGTCTTGGGGTGACGACGACTTTTCAAGGCCGGAAAAATTTAAATTTCTTTAAGATTCGCGGCAATGGCAGTCTGGGTTTGATTATTGATGGCATATATGTTCCGCAAACCCAATCTGGCCGCGAACTGGCAAATTTTCCGCTTGAGGTTGTGGAATCTGTTCAAATTGTGCGGGACCCAACCATGTTGACTTTGGGTCCGGTTTCTGCTTTTTCTTCAACCCAGGGATCGCCAAACGGAGGCTTTATTGTTATTAAAACCAGAAAACCAACGAAGGCGGAAACTGAAGTGAAAGCCAGTTACGGCACTTATCAGACTTACTCATTCAACACGTATCATGGCGAGAAATCGGGCAATTCTTATTTCGTAGCAGATTTTAACAGGTATCACACGGCGGGAAAAGATGATTGGTACAATGATGCTAGTTCGAGTTCGCTTTATTTAAAAGGCGGTTATGCTGATGAAGGTTTAACTAGCAATCTTTCTTTATTTTATGACACCGGCTCAAGAAATTTCCAACGCGGTGTAACAAACACCGGTGCGATGTCAACTTCACTTTGGGGTTATGATCCGCTGAAGTCATTAATGCTCTCTTTTGATATAAACCGTTTATGGGATAAAACTCATACAACATCTTTTAGTTACGGTTTTAGCAAGACTTGGGATGACATGCATTCGGATACAACAACGGCGAAAGGTTCGACTTTTCCTGAACGTGACTATTTACGCGAATTTAACCTGTCACACGCGATTATTTCTGATTCAGGAAAAAACACATTGAAATTCGGTAACCAGACAATTTTGTGGCACACTCCGACCGGAGAGTTATACTATGCAGGAACAGAGCGGAAAGAGGAATTTTATGGATACTATATTTCTGACGAGCAAAAGGTCAATGATAAATTAACTGTTGATGCCAGTGCGCGAATTGACCGGAAACATATTAGCAAAGGAATAGACAAATATAATCCATCCGGAGCCAGTACTCAGGTAATCAGTGATATGTGGATGAATAATGCGACTAGTTATGCGCTGGGGGCGGCGTATAAGCTTGACTCTGTGTATAAATTGTCAACCAGATTAGCCTATTCCAGACAGCCGGCCGATGCATTCATGAGCACGGTGAACAATGCATCGCTTGATCCGGAAGTGCGGTTCAAATACGAACTTGGAATTAATGCCGATTACAGTAAAAATCTCCATGCCGGGTTAACACTTTTCCAGCACAATATTGACGACTATAAAATAGTGGATCATACGGTGGGTACTGACCCGAATATTGTGAATGTCTATACGGCTGCGGATGTAAAACAGCACGGGATGGAACTGAGTTTGGATGGAAAGTTGGCGGATAGATTGAAATATTATCTGAGTTATTCTTATATCAGATCAGATAATGCTTCGGATAATGCCACAATGCCTCATAATGTTTATTCACTGCGATTAACTCATAACGGTAAGGCGTTTGACACTAATTTAACACTACGAACCGTAGATTCCTATAAAAATGCTATTAAGGCCACCAAGAATGCCCCAATAGTTTCATTAGGAGGCTATACGCGGGTTGATCTTAATTTCAGCAAAATGCTCAACCCGGAGACAAAAGTGACTATTTACGGACGCAATATTACAGATCAAAGGTATGTGAGCACATATAATAGTGGCTATTATTATGATGTCGGCGCCGTGTACGGAGTTGAATGGAGCAAGAAGTTTTAACATGCTGTTTTGCCGGTATTAGCTGGAGTTAAAATAGAGGGAGTTGTTTTTTGTGGATAAGTTCGATGCGAATGCCTATGATGAGTCAGCTGGAAAATTATTTGCTCCCATTTATCCCGTGATTGCGGAACAGATCGTAAATACAACAGGCAAAACCAAGGGGAAATGTTTAGATATTGGTACAGGACCGGGGTATTTGGGTATCGCTTTCGCTAAAATTACCGAAATGGATGTTTGTTTATTTGATATTTCGGAAAATGCATTGAATTTCGCCGCTAAAAAAATCGCTGAAGAGGGATTAGAAAACAGGATGCAGACCTTGCAGGGCGATGTTCATAATATTCCATTGAATGATGCAGCTGTTGATCTGGTAATCAGCCGCGGCTCTTTTATCTTCTGGAAAGACAAGCCGAAAGCGTTTGCGGAAATATACCGAATCCTTGCTCCCGGAGGCTGTGCTTATGTAGGTGGTGGTTTTGGCACCGACGAGCTGCGTGCTGAAATTGAGCAAAAAAGGAAGGAAAACAACGATTCCTGGGAGGAAAGAAAGAAAGAACTTACTGGCGAGAATTTTGGCGAGAAAATTATAGAAGCACTGATGGCGGCGGGTATTCTGGATTTTAAGATATCAATACAAGGTGGATTTTGGGTTATTATGCGAAAATAGTAAGTGATAGATAACATTACTGTAACACAAAGGGGAAAGAAGGAATTTGTGAAAAATGAATATTGATGCTAAAAAATATGATGAAATTGCCAGGGAAGTGTTTGCTCCGATTTATCCTGTTATTGCTGAGCAAATAAAAAGAAAAACCGGTATAATCAAAGGAACATGCCTGGATGTTGGTTGTGGCAGCGGTTATTTGGGAATGGCGTTGGCCAAAATAACCGATTTAACTATTTGTTTTTTTGATCAGTCTGAGGAAATGTTAGAACTCGTAACCCGGAAGATTAGTGATAACGGCCTGACAGCTAAGGCACGTACATTATTGGGGGATGTGCACGCTATTCCGTATTCCGATCAATCAATTGAATTGGTTATAAGCAGGGGATCAATATTTTTTTGGGAGGATCGTTCCCGGGCTTTCCGTGAGATTTATCGGGTGCTCACGCCGGGAGGCATGGCGTTTGTCGGTGGAGGTTTTGGTACCCCTGAACTCAAAATGGAAATTATTGATAGAATCGAGGAAAGAAATAAAGACTCTGAGACGGGAAATTTTAAGGCTAAGGTTGGCAAAAATATCAGCAAAGACAATGAGAGGCTTTTTCGTGATGAATTGCAGCGGGCGGGCGTTGAAACGTTTGAAATCATTCTGGATGACGCCGGTCTATGGGTTGTGATGAAGAAATGAAATGCAGTATTTGTGAACGAGGTTGTGTAATTCCGGCTGGAGGCATAGGTGCTTGCGGGATGTACGGCAATAAAGAAGAAACAATTACTGAATTGTTTCCCGACAAATATCTGATTACAACGCCAATTTCCGTAGAAACAATGCCCATGTTACACTTTTATCCGGGGGGGAAGTTTTTACAGATCAGTACAGCAGGTTGCAATTTTGAATGCGCCGGCTGTATTTCTACGGTAATTGTCAGGGAAATGGACGCCGCCAGCAAGATTTTACATAAATTATCACCGGCGGAAGTGATTAAAAAAGCGATGGATAACGAATGTTGTGGTATTGTGTTTTTAATGAATGATCCGTTAGCTTCATTTCCAACCTTTGTAGAGGTCGCCAAAACAGCAAAAAAACATGGTCTGCTGGTAGGCTTTTCATCAAATGGCTATTTTACCTGTGATTCACTGAACCGAATTTCAGAGGTATTAGACTTTGCCAATATAGGTGTTAAAGGTCTGTCAAATCAGGCTTACCGGCAGTGCGGCGGTAGTACGCCGGAGCCTGTGCTTAGAAACATTAATGCATTATATGAACGGGGAATACATGTCGAGGTTTCCTGTATTCATTGCAATCATAATCAGGAGGAATTGGCAAGCCTGGCCCGGAAAATATCTGAAATCTCTCGGGAAATCCCTCTGCAGATCATGCGGTTTATTCCGTTGGAAAGTGCTGACCCATTATTGGAACCGGCAATTAGAGAGACGGAAGAGTTGCGGAATATTTTATTGAAGCATTTGGATTATGTATATGTATTCAATTCTCCCGGGACAGAGTATCTCAGTACTTTTTGTCCGGATTGTGGCGAGGTCATCTTTAAACGGGATTTTTATGGCCCCATGGGTGCCAAATTGCGAGCCGCGGGAGTGGGGCTGGCTGAAGGCAATATTTGCCCCAATTGTGGGCGTAAGCTCAATTTTAAAGGGAGTGGAGCGATAGAATTATATCGGGAAGAGGGCTTTCAGGGCGGTTATCCTTTTACTAGAGCATTAGAGATGATTGAAGCCATATTGATTGCGATTGGCGCAGAGGATAAGAAAAAGGTGCTGCGAGCCTGGGAAGAGGTACTTTCCGGTAACGGCTTAATGAAACTGCACCATGATATTCAAAATCCGGAAACGTATATTAGTTTGATTCGCCATTTCGGAGAGTTAATCCAACATGCTGCTGCTGCTGAAAAACTTGCTGTCTATATGGAAACGAAACTGATGGTTATTAAGCAAGCGCTTGTCAACATAAAGAAAAAACCGCGGGTCTATTACGCCATGGGCAAACCAAACTTTTGTCTAAATGGCGAGCGTTTTGAAAATCAATTAATTGAAGTCGCCGGTGGGATTAGCGAGAATAAGAAAATCAGCGGTAGTGGCAGGCCGGGAGTGGGGATAACTTATGAGGTATTAAAGTCTTTAAATCCAGAAGTGATTTTTATTTCATCTTTTCTGTCTTCTACGGTTGAAGATTTTTATCATGAGTTTCCTGAGGATATGCTTAATATTGATGCAGTAAAAAATCACCGAATTTATACTCATCCTGGGCCATGCTGGGATTTTGGCAGTCCAAGATGGATATTGGGACTCATGCATATTGCCAATGTATTACATCCAGAAATGTTTAGTTTTGATATAATTTCCGAAGCTAAAATGTTTTATAGGGAATTTTATAATTTGAATTTTAATGTGCTTGATTGTAACCGCTCTTTTGGTAAGCCAAGCAGTAAATGGCGCTGGAAGGCGTAGCTCTTGTATTGCACCTTATGTTCGCCTAGACTGATGTTTAGGCGATTTTTTTTTTTGAGGGGGGATGTACTTTTACACGGAAATACCGGTATTGGGGCATAGTATTCCCTTTAAATTGTGAAATATATAATATTTTAGTATGTCAAGAAAGAAATTATTTGAATCTGCTGGAAGGATTATATAAAATAAAAACGAAGAAATAATGATAATATCATTATTTGTTTAATGGTTAAAGCAGTTTACAAAGGTAGTTATTTACGTCATAAGACTATAGTGAGTAGAATTTATGCGTAGAAGTTATTCTCGCCGTTGGAGGAGATGCTGTTGTTAAAACTGGAAAATTTGTCGGTGGCAGTTAATAATCGCCCCATATTGCATGATGTTAACCTGCATATTAAACAAGGAGAAGTACATGTGTTGTTTGGTCCAAATGGCACAGGGAAATCTACCTTGATTGGTGCAATTATGGGTTTTGCCAGGTATACAATTACTGCTGGAAAGATTTACTTTAAAGGACAGGATATTACGAACCTGCCAATAGATGAACGCGCCCGCAGGGGGATTGGCATTATGATCCAAAGACCACCGACTTTACGGGGACTTTCCGTGCGGGAAATGGTAAATATTTGTGGAAAAAACCAGGCTGATGTTGAAATACTGGCTGGTAAAACAAATATGCTGGAATTTTTGGATAGAGGCGTAAATGAAGGATTTTCCGGTGGTGAGCTCAAACGTTCCGAATTGTTACAATTGATGGCGCAGCAGCCGGAGTTGCTCATGTTGGATGAACCGGAATCCGGGGTTGACATTGAAAATATCGCTGTGGTTGGACAAGCTGCCAACTATATTTTAGAACGCGGCACTAGAAAGAACGGTCAAACTATCAAAAAACGCCGGCTTGACCGGCTAAAGTCGGGACTGATTATTACACATACTGGTCACATTTTGGATTATGTACCTGCTGATATGGCTCATGTAATGTATCAGGGAACCTTATCGTGCAGTGGCAATCCTCAGGAAATGCTGGCTTGTATTCATGACAAAGGCTATGAAGAATGTATCAATTGCGCATTAGAGGGGGTGAAAATATGAAGAACGAGGCAAGCATTAGGGACAAGGCGCAGGCCGCAGCTGAGAAAAAAGCTGTGTTGGGTGCGGATATAGATTTTGCGGTTTTTGCTGACAAGGGTATTGAACAAGCTTATCTTTCCGATCCCGCGCAGCTTTCTATGCAACAACAAACCCAACTAGAGGGTATTGGTATGGAAATAGCGGGAGAAGAACGATCAGGAACGTATATGCAGATTGATCATTCGGTTGTGCATTGCAATGTTGCCAGTGACGGCGTAGAGATTCTTAGTACCGATGAGGCTCTGAAAAAGTATGATTGGCTGAGTGATTATTGGTGGCAGGCGGTTGAACCTGATACTGATAAATATACTGCCAGGGCGGCTTTGCACCAGGAACACGGCTATTTTATTCGAGCCTTAGCGGGGTCGAAGATAGATCATCCAGTGCAGGCTTGTCTATATATTGGCCAGGAAGACATCATCCAGGATGTACATAATATTATCATTGTGGAAGAAGGGGCGGAGCTCCATGTTATTACAGGTTGCGCCACTGATCCCCATGTAAAGAAAGGTATGCATGTTGGTATCAGCGAGTTCTATGTGAAAAAAGGCGGGAAACTGACGTTTACCATGATACATCGTTGGGGTGAAGAAATTGCAGTTAGGCCGCGTACCAGTGTTATCGTTGAAGAAGACGGTTTGTACCTTTCAAATTATATCTGTATGCAGCCGGTAAGGGATTTGCAAATGTATCCGACGACTAAGCTGGTTGGGCGGGGGGCAGTTTCCCGTATTAATTCGATTTTGGTTGCGCCGCCAGGTTCGCATATGGATGTTGGCGGGCGTGCTATCCTGGCGGCACCGGGTTCGAAGGCTGAGATTATTGCCCGTACGCTCAGTACCGGTGGGGTGGTGATTAACCGTGGACATTTGCTGGGACAGTCACCGGAAACTAAGGCGCATTTGGAGTGCCATGGTTTACTGCTGTCAGAACAAGGGGTCATTCATGCTGTGCCGGAATTGGAAGCCCGGACCGGTAATGCGGAGCTCAGCCATGAAGCGGCAGTCGGGAAGATTGCTCCCGAAGAAATTGAGTACCTGATGGCTCGTGGTCAGAATGAGGAAGAAGCAGTAGCTACAATCGTTCGTGGTTTTCTCAATGTGAACATTGACGGGTTGCCTGAGGCGTTGAAGCGGGAGATCGACATTGTAATCCAGGAATTTAGCTTGAAAAATATTCAAAACTGATTTTGTGCGAGTGAATGGTAAGCAAAGGAAGAGATAGTTGACACGTTACCAAAGAGCCAAATATCTCTTCCTTCTAATATACATAACATTCCTTGATTTGATATTGACATAGCAAAATAACTATGATAATATAACAACTGCAGCACAAAGTAATAGCTTAAGCGGGAGTGGCGGAACTGGCAGACGCACTAGACTTAGGATCTAGCGCCGTGAGGCGTGCAGGTTCAATTCCTGTCTCCCGCACCATTAAGGTTAAGAGACTCGTATTATACGAGTCTTTTTTATTATAAGATAAGTATAAGTTTTTTGAACCGCAGAGACGCAGAGTACGCAGAGGGAATATCTCGATATACATCTCCCCTCTGCGCTCTCTGTGTACTCCGCGGTTAGAGCCGTATTCTCAAGGGCGCGATAGCGCTTTTTTAATTGCATACGTACGTGATGGAAACGAGGGAACAGGTAGTGTTTTCATAGAACACTACCTGTTCCCTCGTTTCATGAAATAATTTATATAAAATTTGGCAAACTAAATTGGATATGAAAATCGCGAGTTAGCAATATGACTCTACTTCGCTGAAGGTGGGGGAAACGTACTTGACTGCGCAAAGGAAAAAAATGCTTATTCTTACTGGTACTTTCCTAGCTATTTTGGCGTCTATAGCTTGGAGTTTAGTGCAACAGGGACGCTACGACTATGCTCAGAATATAGCCATCAAAATAGTTTTTTGGGTAATATATACTTTTTGGGAAGTAAGGTCTGGCATTACAATCAGTAACTATATCCGCGCTAGTGTAATGGCCATACTGATTAGTGATAGTTATTTCGGCTTATATTTGGATTATTATGTTACATCGTCAATTTTTGATAAAGTTCAGCATGTGTTTGGCAGCTACGTATTTTCGCTGTTTGCCTATAGTATTATTTGTAAACTCTCTCAGCCGATGATCGGGCGGGGGTTTACGTTTATCTTTATTCTTACATTAGGACTTAGTATGGGAGCTATATATGAAGTTGGTGAGTTCCTGGGTGATAGTATAGCTAAACCAAGCATGCCAAGCCAACCCAATTTGCTGGATACGGATCTTGATTTGATTGCTGACATAATGGGGTCGCTGTTAGCTGCTGTTCATGTAACAATTATATTAGTAGGAAACTTAAACAACAATATTAGATAATCTGGTTGGCTTACTTCAGCTAACGTAAAAACTACACCTGAAGTGAGTTCTGTTTTATAGTGGGTTACATAGGCGATGAGCGATAGGCATACACATGCGCGGTTGACATTGACGTGGCCAGCAAAAACGCGGACGGCATTGGCGCGGATAGCATTGGCGAGGAAAACAGTGATGGGGCCAACAGGGAGCTGAGGTAGGCTGGCAAGGACTCCAGGAGGGGCGGCAGCCTACATTAGTGATGCGATCATCGAATTCTTCCTCTTCAAAATCAGTATCCCATTTACTCATTTCCGGAATTTCCCATTTGGGATTTTTGTAGTTATCGTCAGACATTGCTATTCATCCTCCCATTTTCCAGTATAAGGATTGTACGAACAGTCCGCAGGAGCTGCTGTCCAGCATTTGTTAGTGTCCATGCTTTGTGCCAGGGGGCGGCAATCAGCACATGCGTAACGGTATTCGCAATCCTGACATTTAGTTATACAATCTTTGGTTGTCTGCCAGCATGTTTTCAGCGGCTGTTCGTTAAGTATCGTATGAAGTGATGTAGCTAACACGTTGCCGCAAACCTGGTCGCGGGCGAAGATACAAGGTATAACATCACCGCTGGCAGTTATGGCTAGGCGTCCGGCTAAACAACTGTGGAATTGCTGGGCTTTGACAAAGGATTCCGGGTCAGTAAAAAAAGGTGGTTTGATCGATTGCTTGGTATAGGCTGTGGGTAATAGATCCTGGTCATCACCACGTCCGGTAGGGCGAACAACATCTGGAGGTGCAGCTTCTACACCAAGTTTAGTACAGAGGTTCATAATATTCTCGGCTTCGTGTTCGTTGACTTTCATAAGAATGGAGGCGATACGAAGGGGAATATTTTTGGCTAAAATTTTATTTATGGCAGTCATGGTTTTTTTAAAGCTGCCAGGATGAAGGGTCACTTTGTCATGGGTTGCAGCATTATTAGCGTAGAGCGTGGTGGCAATACTGACATCATACTGTTTAAAAAAATTAATACAATCATCATCGACAAGAGTAGCATTGGTAAATATTTCAATCAAGTCATAGTTTTCTTCGCGGGCTTTGATTACTAGTTCCCGCCATTTGGGATAGAGCAGTGGTTCACCGCCGATAAGCTGGAGGCCATAGGCACCCTCCTTGCGGGCTTCGGTAATAAGTTCAAGCCAACGATTATGTGGTAGGCAACCAGCTGGTACTTCCGGACTGCTGGTAGAATAACAATGTAAGCACCGGTTATTGCAGGTTGAGGTAAGTTCTAGCCAAATAAATTCTAATTGCGGTTGACAGCTGGGGATACAGTGTTTCTTTGTGTTTGTTTGGGGATCAGTATAGAAGGCGCCTAATCCTTTGGCAGTTAAGGTATCAAGGAAGGACAGGTATAGCTTATTATCCTTGTGAGTTATATCTAGTAGTGCTTCTAATGCAGTGTCCTGACATGCTTTTATGAGATCGACCGCTCCCCGGTTAATTGAATATACCCGGCCTGAGTCTAGATTATAGATAGCTCCGCGTGTTTTGCCTTCGACAAGTACGCATTCCTCTTTCAAGTAGTAATGCAATTGAACAGCCTCCTTTGGGAGAAGGTTTTTTTATGTGTCTTATACATAATATGCAAGCCGCTAAATATGTGTTAGTTTTTAAAAGTAAAGCGTAAACACTAGTTCAGGTGGATAATACTCACCTGAACTAACGCCGCCAATAGAATTACTCGCGCGCAAAAAAAATACAGTTGACAAATAATTGGGTTATGGTATATAATCAAATTCGTTGTTAAGACATGTGCGGAAGTAGCTCAGCGGTAGAGCATCGCCTTGCCAAGGCGAGGGTCGCGAGTTCGAATCTCGTTTTCCGCTCCATATCACATATAACCCAGCATATTCTGCTGGGTTTTTTGCTCATATCTTGTCTTTGGTTTTTAAGTGTGGTATGATATTATGCATGACATTGCTGCAATTTGTGGATACTGGAAAAAAATAATGGTTAAACCAGAACGCCCATGAAATATATGTCAATAATGGGAATACTATTGCAAGGGACTATGTTGACAGTTATAAGCTGTGTCAGCAGTTAATTTCATAAGGAGGAAATACATAAATGAAGGTAACAGCGGAAAGAATAGACAATCATAAAACGATGCTCAATTTAGAAATACCCCAAACTGAGGTAGCCAAGGCGTTGGAAAAGGCTTACCGCAAGCTGGCTAATCAAGTCAACATCCCTGGATTTCGTAAAGGTAAGGCCCCTCGCAAAGTTATAGAAGCGCGTATTGGTAAAGAAGCACTGCTTGATGAGGCATTTGAAATACTGGCTCCTGAGGCTTTTGCCAAAGCGCTTAAAGAGCAGGACATTGACCCGGTTGGCCGTCCAGAGATCGAAGTTGTAACATTGGCAGAAGATCAACCGTTAGTATTTAAAGCTACTGTCGTAAAAATGCCTGAAGTTACTTTAGGACAATATAAAGAACTTGCTGTAGAAAAGACTATTGCTGAAATCACTGACGCAGAGGTGGATTCCGAGCTTGAAAAAACTCGTAACCGCAATGCCAAAATGGTAGTTATTGAAGATGCTGAACTTAAGCAGGGTGATTTAGCTATTATAGACTTTAAAGGTTTTGTCGACGGCGTTGCCTTTGAAGGAGGCGAAGGTAAGAGTTATCCGCTGGAAATTGGTTCAGGCAGCTTTATCCCTGGTTTCGAAGACCAATTGATCGGGGCTAAGTCCGGTGAAGAGAAGGAAGTAAACGTTTCTTTCCCTGCAGAGTATTTTGTTGCTGAATTGGCTGGTAAAGCAGCTGTATTTAATGTTAAGATTAATGATGTAAAGCGTAAGGAAATTCCGGAGCTTGATGATGATTTTGCCAAAGAAACCAGTGAATTTGATACTCTGGCGGAATTAAAAACCGATATTAAGAATAAGTTAGAACAGGCTGCTAGTGCCAAAGCCGAACACGATTTCCGTACTGCAGCTATCAAATTGGCAGTTGACAACGCTGAAGTTGATGTGCCGGACGTAATGATTGAAAACCAAATTGACAATATGATTCAGGATTTTGACATCAATTTGCAGCAACGTGGTATGAAAATTGATAAATATCTTGAATATACTAAAATGGATATGGCAGCTCTGCGTACTAACTACCGCAATTCTGCGCAATACAATGTTAAAACCGATCTGGTTTTAGAAGCTATTGTAAAGGCTGAAGAATTTACTGCTACGCCTGAGGAAATGCAGCAGGAAATTGAGACCATGGCAGCGAATTATCAGACCACAGCTGAAGAAATTGTTAAGGTAATTCGTGAGACTAATCGATTCCAGGCTCTCCAGGATTCTGTTCTTCGTAAAAAAGCTGTTGAGTTTATAATCGATAATGTAGCAAAAAAATAAATTTTAGGTTTGAGGTGATTTGTAATGCCCTATGTACCAATTGTTGTAGAACAGTCTAACCGTGGTGAGCGGGCGTATGATATCTACTCACGACTGTTAAAAGACCGTATTGTATTCATTGGTGGTCCTATTGACGATAATGTAGCAAATTTGTTTATTGCGCAGTTGTTGTTCTTGGAGTCTGAAGACCCTGACAAGGATATTCACGTATATATTAATAGCCCTGGAGGCGTAGTAACTGCTGCTATGGCAATGTATGATACGATGCAATATGTCAAGCCTGATGTAACTACTACCTGCATGGGGCAGGCAGCCAGTGCCGGTGCACTGCTGCTTACCGCTGGGGCCAAAGGCAAACGCTATGCACTTCCGAATTCGAGGATTATGATTCATCAACCGCTTGGTGGTGCCCAAGGGCAAGCTACTGATATTGAAATTCACGCACGGGAGATTATCCGTATGCGGGAACATTTAAACGGGATTCTCGTCCACCATACTGGCCAACCGATGGAAAAAATCCAAAATGATACCGAAAGGGACTTCTTTATGTCCAGCGAGGAAGCCAAAGTATATGGCCTTATTGATGCTGTCGTGCTACGGGGTGACAGACACAAGGAGACTCCCAAGTAGAGAGGTGGTAATATGTTGAAGTTCGGTGATGACAGGGGTCAACTGAAATGTTCTTTTTGCGGTAAACTGCAAGAGCAAGTGAAAAAACTTGTTGCGGGTCCGGGAGTATATATATGTGATGAATGCATAGAATTGTGCAATGAAATCATCGAAGAGGAACTGAGTGAGGATATAGATGTCGAACTCAGAGATGTTCCCAAGCCTAAAGAGATAAAGGATATTCTTGACCAGTACGTCATTGGCCAGGAGGAAGCTAAAAAATCCCTGGCAGTGGCTGTGTACAATCACTATAAGCGGATTAATCTTGGTGCAAAAATGGATGATGTGGAATTGCAAAAGTCTAACATCATCATGCTTGGCCCGACAGGCAGTGGCAAAACGCTGTTAGCGCAAACCTTAGCTAAAATTCTCAATGTTCCTTTTGCTGTAGCAGATGCTACTTCATTAACAGAAGCCGGATATGTAGGAGAAGATGTAGAAAATATTCTTCTAAAACTTATTCAGGCTGCCGATTATGATGTGGAAAAAGCCGAAAAGGGTATTGTCTATATTGATGAAATTGATAAAATTGCGCGCAAGTCGGAAAATCCTTCAATTACCCGTGATGTTTCTGGTGAAGGTGTGCAGCAGGCTCTCCTTAAAATTCTAGAGGGTACGGTTGCCAGTGTACCGCCGCAAGGCGGGCGTAAGCATCCACATCAGGAGTTTATTCAGATTGATACCACCAACATTCTTTTTATCTGCGGCGGTGCCTTTGACGGTGTTGATAAAATTATCGGTGCCAGGACAGGGAAAAAGTCGATGGGCTTTGGTGCTGAGGTCCGTAGCAAGGAGAAAAAACAGGTGGGTGAAATGCTTCGTAGTATTTTACCGGAAGATCTCCTTAAATTTGGACTTATTCCCGAATTTGTCGGCAGACTACCTGTAATTGTTACGCTTGATGCTCTTGACGAAGATGCACTTGTTCGCATTCTAATCGAACCCAAGAATGCACTTGTTAAGCAGTATCAGAAGTTCTTGGAAATTGATAATGTGCAGCTTGAATTTAAAGACGAAGCATTAAAAGAAATTGCTGCTGAAGCTTTAAAACGCAATACCGGTGCTCGTGGTCTTAGAGCGATCATTGAGACCATAATGCGTAATGTTATGTATGATATTCCATCCCGTACTGATATTGCTAAATGCATTGTTACTAAAGAAGTTATTAGTAACAAAGAAGAACCTGTGCTGGTGGCTGTTGAGCGTAAAAACAAGAAAAAAGAAGAATCTGCTTAAAAGAAGCCGTAAGGCTTCTTTTTTATATAACTAACTTGCCGGGTTTTGCCAGGATAAAATAGTGGTCATTGCCAATACTAGACTCATTACAAAGTAAAAGCAGTTATAAGATTGCCCGGGAAGGAGGTTCGTGGAATTTTGGATTATGCTGTCAACATTATCAGTGTGATTCAGTTGTTTTTTGCCGTGGTTATTGGACTCTATTTCTGGAACCTGTTAAAATCACAACAGGGTAATAAGGTGGCGGTAGAGCGCGAATCCAGAAAAGAAATGGATAAACTGCAAAAAATGCGGGAAATATCCTTAACTGAGCCATTAGCTGAAAAAACCCGCCCTACTGACTTTTCGGAAATAGTCGGTCAAGAGGAAGGGTTAAAAGCACTTCGTGCAGCTTTGTGTGGTGGTAATCCACAACATGTTCTCATTTACGGACCACCTGGAGTAGGTAAAACAGCGGCAGCTCGCTTAATACTTAATGAGGCCAGACAAAATGGCTATTCTCCTTTTCAGCCTGAGGCAAAGTTCATTGAACTTGATGCAACAACAGCCCGTTTTGATGAACGGGGTATTGCCGATCCCCTTATTGGCACAGTACATGATCCTATCTACCAAGGGGCGGGTCAAATGGGGATGGCAGGTATTCCGCAGCCAAAAGCAGGGGCAGTAACCAAAGCACATGGTGGAGTGCTGTTTATTGATGAAATTGGGGAACTTCACCATATCCAAATGAATAAACTATTAAAGGTGTTGGAAGACAGGAAGGTATTTCTGGACAGTTCCTACTATAACAGTGAAGACACCAACATTCCCCAGCATATTCATGACATATTTCAACATGGTCTGCCGGCAGACTTTCGGCTTATTG
Organism: Sporomusa ovata DSM 2662; assembly: GCF_000445445.1. Taxonomy (GTDB): domain Bacteria; phylum Bacillota; class Negativicutes; order Sporomusales; family Sporomusaceae; genus Sporomusa; species Sporomusa ovata. Next base: position 772,057 of record NZ_ASXP01000001.1, read on the forward strand.
GTGCTACCACCCGGACGCCACAGGACATTCCGCCGGCTATACGTTCACGCTGTGTTGAGATTTTTTTTCGACCGCTTTTGCCTGATGAAATCGCTACCGTGGCTTTAACGGCAGCTAAAAAGGTTAATTATAGTCTTGATGACGGTGCCTTAGGGGTAATTAAGCGGTATGCAACTAATGGGCGCGAGGCTGTTAATATCATACAAATAGCAGTTGGGATTGTTCAAAGTACGGTCGAACCGAAACGAATCATTACCCAAGCTGATGTCGAATGGGTTATCAACTTTGGCCAATATAGTCCACGGCCTGAGAAAAAAATTCCGGTTATCCCCCAGGTAGGTGTAGTTAACGGTTTGGCGGTCTATGGCGCCAATATAGGTATGCTTATGGAACTGGAAGTAACAGCGGTTCCTAATAATTACGGTACAGGAAAACTTACTGTTACTGGTATTGTTGATGAAGAGGAATTTGGCTCACCTGGGCGCACCATGCGGCGAAAAAGTATGGCGAAAGGGTCGCTGGATAATGTACTTACAGTATTAGCAAAAGAGTGTGGTATTGAGTATCATAACTATGACATACATGTTAATTTCCCAGGCGGTATTCCTGTCGATGGACCGTCGGCTGGTGTGACGGTTGCTACGGCCATTTATTCGGCTGTAACTAATATACCTATTGATAATACGGTTGCCATGACAGGTGAAATTTCTATTCGGGGGTTGGTAAAGCCGGTTGGTGGAGTGAGTGCAAAGGTAGTTGCAGCCAAACAAGCGGGGGCCAAGCGGATTATCATTCCTAGTGAAAATTGGCAGGATTTGTATAAGAATATGGATGTCGAAGTCATTCCTGTTGAAACACTGCAAGAAGTGCTGAAATATGCTATGGTAAAAACCAGTGAACCTGTAAGGCTGGATGTAGGGCCGGCTATGCCCAAGGTTTTGGCAGCAGCTGGTGCTGAGAAGGTGTAAACTATTTAGCCGGGTAATTAAACCCGGCTGTTTTATTGGAGAATAAAAGGATTTTTTAGCAGGCACTTAGAATATTTTATATAACGGTGTTGAAACTACTGTTAATCGACTTAAATAACTGCAGGGTTACCGAAGGGAGGAAGCAATGTTGGAAGAAAAAAGGCGTACAATACCACTCTTACCGCTGAGGGGCATTTTAGTTTTTCCATATATGATTATTCATCTGGATGTAGGCCGGGAAAAATCCATCAGTGCTTTAGAAGAAGCTATGGTGCAAGACAGGCTGATTATGTTGGCTACACAAAAAGATGCTCAAAATGATACACCTCAACCTGAGGATATCTTTTCTGTGGGCACTGTTGCTGAAATAAAGCAACTATTGAAATTACCGGGAGGCACAATACGGGTGCTTGTGGAAGGCCTGTATCGTGGTCAAATCGAGGAGTTTATCAGCTTAGACCCCTATTATCAAGTGCAAATTCGTGAATTTGTCGAGAGCGAGGCCAAGACGCCTGAAATTGAAGCACTTACCCGTACGGCAATTAATCAATTTGAACAATGGGTAAAATTAAGTAAAAAAATACCGCCTGAAACACTGGTATCAGTAGTGGTAGTTGAGGAACCAGGCCGTTTGACAGACCTTATTGCCAGTCATTTATCACTGAAAATTGAAGATAAGCAAACTTTATTAGAGGCAGTGGGGATTGCTGCACGCCTTGAACGGTTGTGTGAAATTCTCGGACGTGAGATGGAAATTCTTGAACTTGAGAAAAAAATTCATGTTCGGGTGCGCAAACAAATGGAGAAAACGCAAAAAGAGTATTATTTGCGGGAACAGCTAAAAGCAATTCAAAAAGAACTGGGTGAAAAAGACGAACGCACAGCCGAAGTAGAAGAATACCGGGAACGGGTTAAAGAGAAAAATCTCCCTAAAGAAGTAGAAGAAAAAATCAACAAGGAAATTGATCGTCTGGAAAAAATGCCGCCGATGGTAGCCGAAAGCGGTGTCATTCGTACCTATCTGGACTGGTTGTTGGCACTTCCGTGGAATAACGAAACAGATGACCGTTTGGATATCACTGTTGCTGAAGAGATCCTTAACGAAGATCACTATGGTTTGGAAAAAGTTAAAGAGCGGATTTTAGAATATTTGTCAATCCGGAAACTTACTGATAAGATGAAAGGCCCTATTCTTTGTCTTGTTGGGCCGCCTGGTGTTGGGAAAACCTCGTTGGCTCGCTCAATTGCCAGGGCTATGGAGCGTAAATTTGTCCGTATTTCCTTAGGTGGAGTTCGTGACGAAGCTGAAATCAGAGGTCATCGCCGTACTTATGTCGGTGCATTACCAGGACGCATTATTCAAGGTATGCGTACCGTGGGCTCGAAGAACCCCGTTTTCCTCATGGATGAGATTGATAAAATGAGCGCTGACTTTCGTGGTGATCCGTCAGCTGCTTTGCTGGAAGTACTTGATCCTGAACAAAATAACACGTTTAGTGACCATTATATCGAATTACCTTATGATTTATCGCGGGTATTATGGGTAGTAACTGCTAATGGAATGCATAATATTCCACGACCGCTATTGGATCGTATGGAAATTATCTCAATTGCCGGCTATACCGAGGAAGAAAAAGCAGAAATTGCCAAACGGTATTTAATTCCCAAGCAAACAACAGATCACGGTCTGGCTGACAACCGAATTGCTTTTTCTGAAGGAACCATTCAAAAAATAATTCGGGAGTATACCCGGGAATCCGGGGTGAGAAATCTAGAACGCAATATTGCCAAACTATGTCGTAAAGCAGCACGCAAAGTAGTCCAGGACGAAGTACCAGTTATTAAAATTACGGCGCAAAATCTGCACACTTTTCTGGGAACCCCCAAATATCGTCATGCGCAAGCCGAAGCGAGCAGTCAAATAGGAGTTGCCACCGGTTTAGCCTGGACCGAAGTCGGCGGTGAGGTGCTGCCTGTTGAGACTTCAACGATGAAGGGGAAAGGAAAATTGCTGCTAACCGGCCAATTGGGCGATGTAATGCAAGAATCAGCGCAGGCAGGTTTTAGCTATATCCGTTCACGGGCTAAGGAGCTGGGTATCGAAGAAGATTTTCATGAAAATCTGGATATCCATATTCATTTACCGGAAGGCGCTATTCCTAAAGACGGGCCATCAGCAGGGATAACTATGGCTACTGCCCTTGTATCAGCTCTGACAGGTAAAGCTATTAAAAGCGGGCTCGCTATGACAGGAGAAATAACTCTGCGTGGCCGGGTATTGCCTGTTGGCGGTATTAAAGAGAAAATACTTGCTGCTCACCGGGCGGGAATAAAACAAGTGATGTTACCTAAAGAAAATAAACGTGATCTGGACGAACTGCCTGCAAACATAAAACGTAGTCTTGATTTTGTGTTGGTGGAACATATGGATGAAGTGCTAAAAACAGCCATGGTGACAGAGTAAATGTCTGACACTGCATCTTTTACTATTATCAAAGCCAATTATGTCGCCACTGCTGTTAATTCCAGCCAATATCCGGCGGGAGATTTAACAGAAATTGCCTTTATTGGACGTTCTAATGTTGGTAAATCTTCATTGATTAATTCATTATGCCGTTATAATGGTTTAGCTCGTACCAGCTGTACACCAGGGAAAACACAGACCATTAATTACTTTTCCCTTACCGGCAAGCTTCCTGATGAATCCAGGCTGGAATTTATGCTGGTTGATTTACCCGGCTATGGCTATGCGAAAAGAGCCCAGACAGCCCGTGCGAATTGGTCAAAGTTTATTGAAGAATACTGGCTTACATCACCCCGGCTAAAACTAGTATGCCAATTGATTGATCTTCGCCATCCGCCAATGGAAAGTGACTGCAATGTTTACCGGTGGTTAGTAGCGCATGGGCTTACTGTTCAGGTAGTAGCTACCAAAGCCGATAAAATTTCTAAAAGCCATATTCTGAAACATAGTCAGGAAATTTATAAAGGCATTGATATGTTAAATCTCAATCCTGAAGGGCGGGTTCTGCCTTATTCAATAGTAAGTGGTGCAGGCAGAAATGAACTTCTTGACGTTATCAAGAATATTTTGCTAAAATAATAATATTATACGGGGGGAACAGTCAGCCGGCTGTTCCTTTTGTTTCCCTAAGCCAAGGAGGCGTATATGCTGACTAATTTTGACAAAGAGTTACTTAATTTAATTCAAACAAGGTTACCTCTTGAATCACGTCCATTTTTGATAGTGGCCAAGTTGCTGGAAGTTGATGAGAACACTGTGATTGAACGATTGTCCTGGCTCAAAGACCATGGTTATATCAGACGATTTGGTGCTTTTTTTGACTCGACTTATCTGGGCTATGTCAGTACACTGGCAGCTGCTAAAGTATATCCGGAACAGATGACTGAAGTTGCCCAGGCGATTAATGCCTATGCTGGGGTTACACATAATTATGAACGGGACGGAGAGTACAACCTTTGGTTTACACTTCTCTCAGCAAATCAATTGGAACAGGATCAGATATTGGCTGCTATTGGCAGTTTGCCTGGGGTAGAGGCGCTTATTAGCTTGCCTGCCATTGAAAAGTATAAAGTGAGCGTCGCGTTCAATCTATAAAATGAGACTTAACATTGGTGAGGTGTTTTATGTTAGATAATCTGGACAAAAGGATTATTGCCGTTATGCAGGGGGAGTTTCCCCTGATCGCTGAGCCATACAAAGAGCTGGCTCGGCGTATTGGGATTACGGAACACCAACTTTTGGAGAAATTAACAGAATACCGTAAAACGGGAAAATTGCGCAAAATGGGGGTTGTATTACGTCACCGGGAGGTCGGGTATGCCGCTAATGCACTTTGTGCATGGCTGGTACCTGAAGCAAGGCTTAAAGAGGTGGGGCAGCTCATGGCAGCCTATACAATAGTTACCCATTGTTACTCACGTATTCCCCAACCACAATGGCCTTATAATTTTTATACAATGCTTCATGCGCATACAAGGACGGAATGCAAGGCGTTAGCCGCTGAACTGGCCGAGGCAACCGGACTTGAAAACTACCAATTGCTATTTAGTACCCGTGAATGGAAAAAAACCAGTATGACTTATTTTCCCGAATATGCTGGAGGAGAGTGACGGAATTTTGCCGGAAAAAACTCTCAAAAGCTTTGATGATATACTAAATGCCGTAAAAGATAAAACACCTAGGCGGGTAGTCGTCGCGGCAGCTCAAGACGATGCTGTTCTTGAGACTGTACGTGGAGCACGTGAACAAAAAATTGCAGAGTTTACCTTGATAGGTGATATTGACAAAATAAAAACCACTGCACATCGGCTTAGTGTTAATCTAGATGGGGTTACCATAATTCATGAACCTGATAACCGTAGAGCTGCATACCGGGCAGCAGCCTTGGTGTCTAGTGGCCAAGGGGATGTCCTGATGAAGGGACTAATTACTACAGCCGACTTGCTGCGCGCGGTACTTGATAAAGAAGTAGGCTTACGGACCGGGCGGGTACTAAGCCACATTGCTGTGTATGAATTACCTGGTTTTCAGCGGTTGTTGATGATTACCGACGGCGGCATGAATATTGCCCCTGCATTACAAGAAAAAGCAGATATTATCCAAAATAGTGTACAGCTGGCTAACGTATTAGGAATTAGTCCAGCCAAAGTAGCCATTTTGGCTGCGGTTGAGGTGGTTAATCCAGATATGCCGGCAACCCTGGATGCTGCCGCCTTGACAAAAATGGCCGACCGCGGTCAAATTAGAGGCGCTGTTGTTGATGGCCCGTTAGCATTTGATAATGCCGTTAGCTTGGAGGCGGCCAGTCATAAAGGAATTATCAGTCCAGTTGCTGGATTTGCTGATATTTTAGTTACCCCTGATATTGAAGCAGGTAATATTCTGGGAAAATCGTTGGTGTATGCTGCCAAAGGCAAGATGGCGGGCTTGATATTAGGTGCCGCTAAACCAGTGGTAGTAACATCGCGGGCTGATACCTATGAAGCAAAACTTATGTCGATTGCGTTAGGAGTGTTACTTTCTTAACAGTTGCAGATATATAAATTTATAGTATATCGTATGATAGGAAGGTAGGGAAAATAGCCCTACCTTCCTATTGTTGTATAAGATTCTTATATTTTCTTTAAACTATATAGGATACATATTTCAGGAGGTGCTCATATGGCCGAAGTTTCACTGCAAGGTGAACAGAGAGTATTCATGACAGGCAATGAGGTGTGTGCCTGGGCTGCGGTAGCCGCTAAAGCCGATATTATGTATGGCTATCCAATCACACCCCAAAACGAGATAATGCATTATTGGACAAGGCTTGCGCCTAAGCACGGTAAGCGCTTTTTGCAGACCGAGGATGAAATATCTGCCGGCTTTACGACTCTTGGCGGCGTAATGTCAGGCAGAAAGGCATTTACGGCTACTGCTGGTCCGGGAAACGTTCTGATGCAGGAATCGGCTGGTATGGCGGAAATGATGCGACTTCCCATCGTGTACATTATCCAACAGCGGGGCGGCCCGTCGACAGCTACTGTCATTTATGCGCAACAAGAAACTACGTTAACTACTTTTGGCGGCAATGGTGAGGGGCATCGGATTGTATATTCAACAGCCAGTCACCAAGAATTGTTCGACTACACCATTAAAGCATTTAATGCTGCCTGGACTTATCATTTTCCTACCTTTGTATTGGGTGATGGTTATCAGGCTAAAATGCGTGAACCGTTAACAATTTATGATCCTGAAACAAAAGGCAAGAAACTGGTTAGCCCGGAGGCATTGCTTGGTAATACCGAAAAGCCCGAACGGGAAAGCAGACACCTACGTAATACGTATAATACAGAAGATGAACTTTACGAAGTAGTTATGAAGAATCAGCGTGATTGGGACAAAATGGCGGAGGAAGTCGTTGAATGGGATGCAAAGGGGTGTGAAGATGCTGACGTGATCATTCTAACCCATGGTATTGTATCCCGGGCTGCTTTAACCGCGTATAACCAACTTCGTGCCGAAGGAAAGAAAGTTGGTTATTTTCGCCCAATCACAGTGCGGCCTTTCCCTGGCAAACAACTCCAAGAAGCGATTAAAGGAGCGAAAAAATTACTTATTGCTGAATCCGCATATGGTCAGTTGATGAAGCTGGTTGAACATGAAATATTTGGCAGCACAATAGAAATTGTGCCCATGCTTCGTCCGGGTGTAGGTATTACTACGGAAGAACTTATTGATGAATATAACAAGCAGTAGAAACAGGAGGGAGGATTACCATGCAAGAACTCAAAGAAGATAATGTTCTTCAGCCAGCTATGCCTACCAGTTGGTATGAAGCTAGTAAACCGCATAAATTTTGTCCAGGCTGTGGTCACGGCATTATCCTTAAATGTCTAGGTGAGGCCATTGATGAACTAGGCATCAAAGGTAAAATAGTTTTTGGTTGTGATATTGGCTGTTCGTTACTAGCCTGGGACTTTTTTGATGTTGATTCTGTTCAAACCCATCATGGCCGGACAACTCCGGTAATTACCGGTATGAAACGTGCCAATACAGATATTATTGGTGTTGCATATATGGGTGATGGCGGTGGTTATGCTATTGGCTCACAGCATCTTTTCAATGCAGCGGTTCGTGGTGAAAAAATAACTGTTATTCTATGTAATAACGGTAATTACGGCATGACTGGCGGCCAAATGGCACCAACGACCTTGCCAGGTATGAAAACTGAAACAACGCCCTATGGTCGTGATATAGAGGAGACTGGTCCCCCGACCAAAGGTCCGGAAATGGTTGCCGCCGTTGCTCCGGAAGGTTCTTATGTTGCCCGTGGTACTATAGCTAATCCACGTCAACTCAAAGGATTCATCAAAAAGGCTTTACAAAATCAAATGGATGGTAACGGTTTTTCATTTGTAGAGTGCTTGTCCTCCTGCCCAACTAATTGGCGAACTAATGCTGCGCAGACTTGGGAATTTATAGAAAAAGATATGACTCAATACTTTAAAGTCGGCGAACTTCGCGCACCGCAAGCAAAGGAGGTCTAAATTATGGCAAAAGTGGTTAAAGTGGCTATAGCCGGCGAAGGTGGTCAAGGTGTTCAGTCTATTGCTGATATTTTAGCTGAAGCCGCTAACGAAGAAGGTAAAAATGCATTATATATCCCTAACTTCGGTGTAGAACAGCGTGGTGGAGTTTCTATCGCTTTTGTACAAATAAGCGACGGTGAAATTGGTTCTCCTAAATTCCCCAAAGCTGATATTCTTATTCCGGTAAGTCCGCGGGCCGTGAAACGGACCGCTATGTATGCAGGCAAAGATACTGTATATATTTATGACAATTCGCTCATCCAAGAGGGGGAAGTAAATGATAACATTGTGGGACTGCAATATTTTGATGTAACTCCGCCTTGTCCAACTGCCGATCATCCTAATAATGACCAACCCCAGGATATGATTGCCGGAGAACCCAAGACTTGCTCATTTTCAAAACCAGGTCCTGGTGTTGACCCGGGTGACATTCCGGAAGTTAAGAAAGTTCTGGCCATCCCGGCTAACGATATTGCAAAAAATGAGTTGCATCCACGTGTATTCAATATCATTATTCTCGGCGCGGTAATTGCGGCAACAGAAGTATTGCCTATAGACGCTATTAAGAAAGCACTTGAAACTAAGCTTGGTGACAAATTTAAGAAAAATCCGGTACTTCGCGACATGAATTTTAAAGCTCTTGAGCGTGGCTATCAACTTATTAAAAGTGCAATGTAAGGAGGGGAACAAATGGCTAAAGATAATTGGCAATCGAAAACCTATGACAGCGAAAAAGGCTTCTGGGCCAATTTTCCTGGTTTATGTAAAGGGTGTGGCTTATGCATCGAGAAATGCCCCGTAAAATGTATAACCTGGTCAGAGGATCTTGGAGTATATGGCACACCAAGGGTTGAAGCCGATATGAAAAAGTGCATTATCTGTGGTATTTGTCAGATGGTTTGCCCGGATTGCGCCATTCGTGTAGAAAAAAAAAATAAAACCAACTAATATTGTAGACTAGTGCCGGTAAAATGGTGTATTATAGAAACAGATTTTGTCTTGTAGGTGATTAACTAGTGAATAAATTCCCGAATAAGATATTTGATATAGTCCAAGAAGATCTCATGGCTGTCGAAAAAGAACTGTATTCTATTATCCAATCGCCGGTAAATTTGGTCAATGATATTAGTGTTCATTTGGTACAGGCGGGCGGTAAACGGTTACGGCCCGCCTTGTATCTCTTATGTGCCCGCGGTGGCAACCCTGACCCCAGCAGCGAATTACTTCCCATGGCTGTAGCCATTGAACTTATTCATATGGCTACGTTGGTGCATGATGATGTAATTGACAATGCAGATACCCGGAGGGGGCGTCCGACTGCCAATGCCCGTTGGGGTAATCATAGCTCGGTATTGACTGGAGATTATTTATGGGCTAAAGCATTTTCAGCCATAGCCACAGGGGCTAAACAGAATATGCTGAAAATTTTAACTGATGTTATTTCAAACATGTGTGAAGGCGAGATAATTCAGCTGCAAGAAGCATTTAACGCTGAGCAGGATGAGGCTGATTACCGTCTCCGGGTAGCCCAAAAAACAGCGGATTTTATTGCTGCCAGCTGTGAACTTGGTGCTTTGACCGGAGGAATGGATAACAGGGATGTCATGCAAGTTCGAGAATATGGCTATGCAATTGGTATGGCTTTCCAAATCACGGATGATATTTTGGATATTACTGCATCAGCCGAACAATTAGGTAAGCCGGTAGGCAATGACTTACGCCAGGGAATTGTTACTTTACCTGCAATTTATGCGTTAAAAACAAGTACCCACCGGGAGGAACTGAGGCGTATCATTGTGAACCAAAATATGTCTAATGATGATGTTAGACGTGGTCTGGAAATCCTCTATGAAACAGATGCTGTAGAATATAGCTATACACAAGTGAGTAAGTATTTGCAACATGCACGCAATAGTTTGCCAATAACGCTTAACGGCCCTGTGCGCGAGGCCCTGCTGTCAATAGCTGATTTTGTGGGATTGCGCAAATATTAACATGGAAAAAACTGCGGCTTTCCTGATAGTGTGTTTTTGCTAACCGCTAACCATATCAGGTAGCCGTTTTTTGGGGTTTAATTTTGTTGCATTGTTTTTTTTTGAACGTACAGGTATAATAGAATTAGTAGACAAACTAACAAAGGAGATGGAAGTATGTTTAGTTTTAGTATGCCGGAATTGGTTGTAATATTGGTTATTGCATTGATTGTATTTGGTCCGGGTAAACTGCCGGAAGTTGGTAAGGCTATTGGTAAAGGCATGCAGGAATTTCGCCGGGCCAGCAATGAAATGATGAATCCCAAAGAAGAACCGATAAAAGTCGAGGCCAAGGTAGAGAGCAAGCAACCTGAGGAGAAAAAGTGAGGTTGTTTGATGCCAGAGCATGATGAAAACAATAAAAAAATTATACCGGAATCTGCAGAAAGCTCAGGTGTAATTTATAGCGACAAAGTAATACGGGAAGATATTGTGCAAGCGGTTGAACCGCTTGCAGAAGATGTAACTCAAACTGAGTCAGGTGAGGAAGAACAGACGGAAAGGGCAATGTCGTTATTAGATCATCTGGAAGAACTTCGCCGCCGACTAATTGTGGTAATTGCTGCTATTGTTATCGGCAGTACATTTTGCTATTTTTATGCTCCCGAAATAACTGCCTTCATAACGGCGCCGGCAGGAAAATTGTATTATATGAACCCGTCCGAGGCTTTCTTTACCTATCTGAAGGTTTCTTTTTTTGCAGGATTTTTATTGGCGTTACCAATAGTTATGTATCAGCTGTGGGCTTTTATCGTACCGGCTATGACTAACAAGGAACGCACGGCCAGCTTGTTATTGGTTCCATCATCTATTGTGTTATTTTTTGTTGGTTTATTTTTTTCTTATTACTTTGTTTTGCCGGCAGGAATTAAATTCTTTATGGGGTTTGCTACGGAGAACCTGCAGCCTATGTTTTCCATCGGGCAATACCTTTCTTTTGTTATCTCCTTTTTAGTGCCTTTTGGCTTCATCTTTGAATTGCCATTATTGATATTTGTTATGGCTAGACTGGGGATTATTGGTTCGGGATTTTTAGTGGCCAAACGCAAAATGGTATTGTTTCTATCCTTTGTCATTGGTGCTTTTATTTCACCAACACCAGATGTTTTCTCACAAACAATGGTGGCAGTGCCAATGATTCTGTTATACGAAATTAGCATTTTAATTGTAAAATATATATTGCGGAAATAGATATACTACTTCTCTGCTGAAAGGAGTATTGTTTTGGCCTATAATGATCTGCGGGAGTTTATTACCGCACTCGAATCGCGGGGCTGGCTTAAGCGGATTACGCAACCGGTTAACTGTGAACTTGAAATTACGGAAATTACTGATCGGGTCTCCAAAATGCAAGGAGATAAGAATGTTGCTTTATTGTTTGAAAATGTTACCGGGTATGATATACCTGTGCTTATGAATGCTTTCGGCAGCATGGAACGTATGGCGTTAGCATTTGGGGTTGAAAAAATTGACGATATTGCCCAGGAAATACGGCAAATTTTGAAATTGCCGTATATTTCATTGCAAAATAAGCTGGATTTGGTTAAGATTATTCCAACAGCCAAACGGGCGATTAATTTCCCTAAGTATGTAAAAAATGCTCCTTGCAAAGAGGTTATCATTAAAGACAAACCATCGCTTGACAAATTTCCTGTTTTGAAGTGCTGGCCGGGAGATGCCGGACGCTTTATTACTCTGCCATTAGTATTTACAAAGAATCCCCTCACTGGCAAACGTAATGTAGGCATGTATCGGCTACAGATATTTGATCAGCAGACAACAGGTATGCATTGGCATATTCATAAAAATGGCGCCGAAAATTTCCAGGCACACAGAGAATTAGGCAAAGATAGAATTGAAGTAGCTGTTGCTATCGGAGGCGATCCTGCGATAACTTATGCGGCTACGGCACCATTGCCGCGTGATATCGATGAGATGGTGTTTGCCGGCTTTTTGCGTAAAAAGGCGGTAGAGATGATTAAATGTGAAACTGTTGATATTGAGGTACCGGCAGGTTCGGAGATCATACTTGAGGGCTATGTAAATATGGATGAGTTTAGGGTAGAGGGGCCGTTTGGTGACCATACCGGTTACTATTCACTGGCAGATAACTATCCGGTTTTTCATATAACCTGTATAACTCACCGTAAAAATCCTATTTATCCGGCAACTATTGTCGGGAAACCTCCGATGGAAGATTGTTTTTTAGCCAAAGCCACTGAGCGCATCTTTTTGCCACTATTACAATCCCAATTACCGGAAATTATTGACATTAATTTGCCGCTGGAAGGCGTTTTTCACAATTGCGCTGTTGTTGCGATAAAAAAAAGCTATCCTCAGCAGGCTAAAAAGGTGATGCATGCCATCTGGGGTATGGGACAAATGATGTTTACCAAAATGATTATCGTTGTTGACAATCATGTTAACGTGCAAGATATGAATGAAGTTTGGTGGCGGGTATTTAATAACATTGATGCCAAACGGGATATTGTCATGGTAGACGGGCCGCTGGATGTTCTTGATCATTCATCGCCAATGCCCAACTGGGGGACAAAAGTGGGTATTGATGCGACCAAAACCTGGCCCCAGGAAGGCCAAACCCGTGAGTGGCCTGATGAAATAGTCATGTCCGCAGATATAAAAAAAATGGTTGATGCCAAGTGGGCGGAACTGGGCCTTGAATAAGTTAAAAGCCCATCTTAACAATATTGCTTTGTCCCATTCAATTTTTGCGCTGCCATTTGCTTATATGGGGGCTTTCTTAGCTGCCGGTTCTGTGCCAAGCAGCCATGACCTTATCTGGATAACCTTAGCTATGATCGGGGCTCGCAGTGCGGCTCTGGCACTAAATAATTTTATTGATCTTAAGTACGATAAACTACATCCACGCTTTACAAAAAGACCTATGGTTGAAGGTACTGTTAAACCCTGGGAAGCCATTATTCTCATTGTTGCCTGTTTGGTGTTGTTTTTAGTGGCGGCAGCCCAGTTGCAGCCGCTCTGCCTGACACTTTGGCCACTTGCTTTGATTCCCTTGGTTATATATCCTTATATGAAACGTTTCTCCTGGACATGTCATTTGGTTTTGGGATTAGCGCTGGCAGTTGCGCCTGTTGGTGCGTGGATAGGTGTTAAGGGAGACGTATCGCTTGCCGTTTTGTTTTTAGGTTTGGCAGTAGGGGTATGGATTGCTGGCTTTGATGTTATTTATGGCTGTCAGGATGTAGCTTTTGATAAAGCAAATGGACTAAACTCTATGCCGGTGCGGTTTGGTGTCCAGGGAGCATTGCGGCTGTCGAAAATCATGCATAGTGTTAGTATTGTTGGTTTTATACTTGTTGGCTTGCTTTCGCAATTGCATTTCACTTATTATTTCGGCGTAACACTGGCTGGAATTGTTCTTATTTACCAGCATATCATTATTAGTGCTGGTGATTTAAGTAAAGTTACTCAACAGTATTTTATGCGCAATGGTCTAGTAGGAATATTGCTATTTATATTTACAATAATTGCTTTACTGTATCGAAATTCATGATCTTTTACATTATTTATTTGTGCCTTCTTTCCCTGTGCAAAGAGGCACATTTTCTTTCACTGCCCTGCTTCGACAAAAGTTGATAATAATATTTTTTTTGAATAGTGAAAAACTAGCAGGAATTTCAGAATATAAAGCGAATTTTTCCAAATAGAATGTATGTGAAATAACAAACTAATTTTATCGGCAGCAGTAAACGCAGCATTATAGTGGTTATAGGCGTAGTTAAATTCAAGACGAAACAGGAGGATTCAAAAGTATGAGTATGCTTGATAAGTCTTGCTCCGAATTTCTGGAAGTATTGGCCTCTAAAGCTCCAGTGCCAGGTGGCGGTGGTGCGGCAGCCCTTGGTGGTGCCATTGGGATGGCTCTTTCCAACATGGTTGGTAATCTAACTGTGGGAAAAAAGAAATATGCCGAAGTTGAAGGGGAAGTTAAAGAGTTAATTATCAAAGGTGAACAGTTAATTGCGGAGTTAAAAAACTTGGTGGATGAGGATGCCGCAGTTTTTGAACCTTTATCTAAAGCATATGGCTTACCTAAAGACACTCCGGAGCAAATCGCTTATAAAGAACAAGTAATGGAAAAATGCTCCAAAGATGCCTGCGAAGGACCTATGAAGATTATGCGTACCTGTTATGCGGGCATAAAAATTCACGAACGTATGGGACAGATAGGAACTAATCTGGCAATTTCTGATGTGGGCTGCGGAGTTGTATTTTTGAAATCAGCGCTTATTAGCGGGATGTTAAATGTGGTAATCAACCTAAATACGATAAAAGACCAAGAATATGTCAGCAAAAACCGGGCGGAAATGGAACAATTGTTAGCTGATGGCTCGAAGATTGCCGATGATACCTTAGCTCTTGTTCTTGGTAAAATAAAGAAATAGGAGGATTGGACAATGGCCGAAAGATTAGCCGGTAAAGCAGTTGCTGATGCTATGAAAGCAGAACTCTCCCAAAAGGTGACTGCCATTAAAGCCAAGGGAATTACTCCCAAATTAGGAATTATCCGGGTCGGTGCCCGTCCTGATGATCTTTTTTATGAAGGCGGCGCCAAGAAAACCTGTGAATCTATTGGAATGGCTTATCAAGTTTTCGAGTACCCAGCCGATATAGAGCAGGCTGCTTTTGAACAAGCTGTAATTAGTGTCGGGGCAAACAAGGAAATTAATGGTATTTTAATGTTTGCACCTTTGCCCAAACAACTGGATGAAAAGAAAATTCGCAATCTCATTCCTGTTGAAAAAGATGTGGACTGCATGACTATCGGCAGTGCTGCTAAAGTTTACACAGATGATCCTACAGGCTTCCCTCCTTGTACTCCGACTGCCTGTATGGATATTCTCAAATTTTATAATATTCCATTAAAGGGCAAGAAGGCTGTTGTATTAGGCCGCTCGCAAGTAGTTGGCAAACCTGTTGCTATGTTACTTTTAAGGGAACATGCTACCGTAACCATTTGTCATTCCCGGACAGATAATCTGCCGGCTGTTTGCGCTGATGCTGACGTTCTTATTGCTGCCGTAGGCCGGGCGAAAATGGTTAAAGCTAACTTTGTTAAGCCAGGGCAAGTAATTATTGACGTAGGTATTAACGAAGATCCGGATAATCCTGGAAAATATTGCGGCGATGTTGATTATGCAGAAGTTGAACCAATTGTCGCTAAAATTACTCCGGTTCCGGGTGGAGTTGGATCTGTTACCACAGTTGTACTTTGTAAACAGACTATTCAGGCTTGTGAGATGCAAAACGGTTTAGTTTAAAAATATGGCTTACCCTGAACCTTGGAATATCTGTAATTCTTGTTTTATCGCACTAGGAGGCACATCTAATGGAAACTGATACTATTATCCCCCAGCGTTTGCAGAATGGGTATAAGTTGGCATATGAAAAAGCTTGTGCTGAATTGGCTGCCAGAAACCCGGCGGAAATGGCCGCGAACAGTGGAGCTGTTTTTGATGAGACTAAAGGTCTATTTACGCTTAATTATATTAATGATGGTTACACTATCAGCTATCCGGCAGGTGAGGTAAAGTTTGCTGATCGTCAGGAAGAAGTTCCTTTGCCAGCTAAAATTGTGTTGTTGCATTATTTGCTTACAGCAAAAGGGCAGCCTTTAGCCGGACAATGGATATCCTTCAAAGAGATACCTGGTGGCATGATTTATCTACAGCCATTTAATGGCCGGGTTCTTGGCGGCTTTAAAGCCTTTTTTGGAAAAAATGCAAGTCTTTTAATCAGGGCAGGCGAAAAAATTGGTGGTCATACCGTTACGTTTGGCGATGCGGCTATTACCTTGGATATTCTGCCACGGGTTCCAGTGACTTACGTCATTTGGGAGGGCGATGAAGAGTTTCCTGCAAATGCCACGGCATTATTTGACGCCACAGCACAGTATTACCTGCCTACTGAAGATTTGGTAGTCGCAGCAGCAGCAGGTGCCAGCTTGCTGAATAAAACATCCCGAACGCTGAGTTAGCCAAAGGTATACGTCTAACACAATTTGACAGACAATTACATATATAATATACAATACTTAATCTTCAGAAAAAGTCTATTTAAGGAGGTGAGGACTTGAAAATCGCAGTCTCCGGCAAAGGCGGCGTCGGTAAAACGTCTGTCTCTGCCAGTTTGGCTAAATTATTTGCCCGTGAAGGCCGTCGTGTATACGCGGTAGATGCTGACCCGGACGCAAGCTTAGGACTTGCCTTGGGAATTTCAGATGATATCTTGGCTAAAGTAATTCCTTTAATTGAAATGGAAGATGTGATTAAGGCAAAGAGTGCCGGTGGTGGCTTACTTTATAGTCTTAATCCGGATGTTGACGACATATTAGACGAGTATTCCATTAGCGTGGGTAACATCCGATTCTTAAGAATGGGTGCCATTAAACCAGGCGGTTCAGCATGCTATTGTCGTGAAAATGCTTTTTTGTTTTCAGTGGTTGATTCCTTAATCCTTGACAAAGATGATGTAGTCATCCTTGATATGGGGGCAGGTATCGAGCATCTAACCCGTGGTACGTCTAAAGGCATGGATCTTATGATTGTGGTTACTGAAGCAAGCAAGACCAGCGTTCAGACAGCACGGGTAGTAATGCAGTTAGCTAATGATTTAGGCATTGAAGTAACAAAAGTAATTGCGAATAAAATACATTCCTCTAAAGAAGAAGCATTCATCCAAGCTCAGTTTACTGCGGAAGAACTGTTAGGCGTCATTCGTTTTGATGATGAGCTGCTGGATGTTGCTCTCGGAAACGAGGGAGACATACTTACCGGAGCCTTCAAAGCGAGCATGGAAAAAATTTATCAGCGTGTTATTCATTTAAACGGTGCCAAGACAAGCAATAATGCGAAGTCTTGACGCTAAATAAAAAAAGGGGGATTTAGATTTATGGCATGGGATCCTACAGTATTGAAAGATTGGCAAATAGCCGAAGCAGCAGAGGGTAATATCCCTTCTACCGAGAAGTATCAGGAAATGATGGGTCTGCAAAAAGATGAAATCATTCCTTACGGGAAAACCCCGAAGATTGACTTCTTGAAGGTAATTGACCGCCTGAAGAATAAACCTGATGGTAAATATATTGAGGTAACAGCCATTACTCCTACCCCGCTTGGTGAAGGTAAATCAACGACATCAATTGGTATTATGGAAGGTCTTGGAAAACGCGGTGTGAATGTTGGTGGTGCATTGCGGCAGCCTTCCGGCGGCCCGACCATGAACGTTAAAGGCACTGCTGCCGGCGGCGGTAATGCTCTACTTATTCCAATGACTGAGTTCTCCTTAGGGTTAACTGGTGATATCAATGATATTATGAATGCCCATAACCTGGCTATGGTTGCCTTGAATGCCAGAATGCAGCATGAAGCAAATTACACTGATGATGAATTGGCTAAAAGAAACCTGAAAAGACTTGATATTGATCCGAAGAATATTGAAATGGGCTGGATCATTGACTTTGCCGCTCAAGGTCTCCGTAATATTATTATGGGTCTTGGTGGCAAAAAAGATGGTTTTATGATGCATTCCAAATTCGGTATTGCTGTTGGTTCTGAGCTAATGGCTATCTTGGCTGTAGCTAAAGATTTGGCCGATATGCGTGAACGTTTCAAACATATTGTAGTTGGTTACAACAAACAAGGTAACCCGGTTACCACCGGTGATCTTGAAGTTGACGGTGCGATGACTGCTTGGATGCGTAATACCATCAATCCAACACTCTGCGCTACTGTTGAAGGTCAACCTTGCTTCGTTCATGCTGGTCCATTTGCTAATATTGCTATTGGTCAGTCGTCGATTATTGCCGACCGCATTGGTCTGAAATGCTTTGATTACCATGTTACCGAGTCTGGATTTGCTGCAGATATCGGATTCGAAAAATTCTGGAACGTTAAATGCCGCCTGAGTGGACTGACTCCGAACGTGTCTATCTTGGTAGCAACTGTTCGCGCCCTCAAAATGCATGGTGGCGGACCTACCGTTATCCCAGGTCGTCCGTTGCCTGATGAGTATACTAAAGAAAACCTTGGTCTGCTTGAAAAAGGTTGCGAAAATATGGTACATTTGATCAACATGATCAAAAAATCTGGCATTAAGCCAGTTGTTTGCATCAATGCATTCTATACTGATACTCCTGCTGAACATGCTTTGGTTAAGAGAATTGCCGAACAGGCCGGCGCTCGCGCTGCTGTTTCTCAGCATTGGATGAGCGGTGGCGACGGTGCTCTTGATTTGGCCGACGCAGTTATGGATGCTTGCAAAGAAAAAGTTGATTTCAAATTCCTGTATCCGTTGGAAATGCCATTACGTCAGCGTGTTGAGAGGATTGCCAAAGAAGTATATGGCGCTGATGGCGTTGATTGGGCTCCTCTGGCTCAGGAAAAAGCTGAGAGATTTGAGTCTGATCCTAAGTATGCCGACTTCTGCACCATGATGGTTAAGAGTCACCTGTCCTTGTCACATGAACCTACCTGGAAAGGTGTACCAAAAGGCTGGAGATTGCCGATCCGTGACATCCTTGTTTATGGCGGCGCCAAATTCCTCTGCCCAATGGCTGGTGCAATCAGCTTGATGCCAGGAACTAGCTCCGACCCTGCCTATCGTCGCATTGATGTTGACGTTAAAACCGGCAAGGTTAGCGGCTTGTTCTAATCAAATATAAAACCCCAAAAAAAAATTGATTACTGTGTAAAATATTTTTTAAGCTTGCAGGTATTCGTCCACCTAAGGGCGAATACCTGCATATAGAGTTTGTGAAAAAATCCTCAAAAGATCACATGCTCTGGTAGCTAAGCTCCTGGTAAGTGGACTCAACTGAAAAACATCTATGATGAACATAGGGAGGAAAAGAAGAATGTCCGAATACAACACAATCGATGTGGCAGCAACCCAAATGCTCGGCAAAGCCAAAGAAATTGGCTTTTTATCAACATTTGACCGTGCCAAAGCACAAGAGCCTCGCTGTACCTTCGGCAATACTGGTATTTGTTGCCGGATTTGTTTGGCAGGTCCTTGCCGTATACTGCCTAAGAAACCTGGTGGCAACAAAGGTATCTGTGGTGCGCGTGATTACACTATCGTAGCCCGTAATACGGTTCGTTATATTGCCGGCGGTGCTGCTGCTCACTCCGACCATGGCCGCGAAATTGCAGAAACTTTCTTACATGTTGCTGAAGGCAAAGTAAAAGATTATAAGATCACCGATGCTGATAAACTCATGCGGGTTGCCAAACACATTGGCGTTGAAACTGAAGGCCGCGATGTAATGGCAATTGCTAAAGACGTTGCTCTGCTTGCGCTGCAAGAGTTTGCTGAGGTAGATGAATCTAAGGAACTTACCTGGATCGCTAAGTACTCTAATGAAACCAGAAATCAAAAGTTCCGTGATACCGGTATTATGCCTGCAGGTATCAATCTTAGCTTAGCCAAATTGTTACACCAAACTCATATTGGTGTGGATGCTGACCCGGTTAATATTATTTTTGGCGGACTCAAGGCTGCACTTAGTGACGTAGCCGGTGAACATCTTGCTACCGATCTATCAGATATTATGTTCGGGACTGGGGTTCCGGTTGTTACTGAAGCCAATCTAGGTGCTATTAAAGCTGATAAAGTAAATATTGCTCTTCATGGTCATAATCCACTCTTAAGCCAAATGGTTGTTAATGCTGCTAAGGAGATGCAGGAAGAAGCTAAAGCTGCCGGCGCTAAAGGCATTAACTTGGTTGGTATCTGCTGTACTGGTAACGAAGTGCTTATGCGTGAAGGCGTTCCTATCGCCACTAACTATGCTACCCAAGAATTAGCTATCATGACAGGCGCTATGGATGCAATGGTCGTTGACGTTCAATGCATTATGCCAAGTATTCGTACAGCTGCTGAATGCTACCATACTAAGATTGTTACTACCATGCCAATTATGAAGATTCCTGGTTCTTATCATATGGCATTTGATGAAATGCATGCGATGGATAGTGCCAAAGAAATTATTCGTCTGGCAATTGATGCTTATAAACAACGTGATGCAGCCAAAGTTTGCATTCCTGAAATTAAAAATACTGTCGTTGCTGGCTTCAGTATGGAGGCCATGTATAACATATTTAGAAAAATCAACGCTGAAAATCCAATGAGTGTTGTAATAGACGCTATTGCCGCCGGTGAGATTAAAGGTGTTGCCGCTCTTATTGGTTGTAACAACCTGAAAGGCACCCATGACCTCAACCATACTACTATGGCTCAGGAACTGGCAAAAAATGACGTGTTATTGCTTGCTACCGGTTGTTCTGCCCAAGCGCATGCTTTAGCTGGCTTGATGAATGGCGAGGCTGTGAAAAAATATGCCGGCGAAGGTCTGAAAAAATTCTATGCACGCTTAAATGCTGCAGCAGGTTTAACTGCCGAATTACCATTGATGTTCCACATGGGCTCTTGTGTTGATAACAGCCGTGTTCAGGATTTCGTTACCGCTATGGCTAACGAAATGGGTGTGGATAACGCTGATGTTCCGTTTGTTGTTAGTGCCCCGGAAGCTATGTCTGAAAAGGCTGTCGCTATCGGTGCCTGGAACGTTGCTTATGGTAATCCGACTCATGTTGGTGTTATTGCTCCAACTGTTGGCAGCCAACTTGTTAATGATGTTGTTACTAAAATTGCTGAAGATGTATTTGGCGGCTATTTCTTCTGGGAACCAGATGCGAATAAAGCTTCAGCTAAAATAATTGATATTCTGGACGAACGTAACTGGAAGAATGCTATGCGTAAAAAAGCCCGTGATGCAAGAGAGGCTAACTAATCATAAATTAGGATTATGGTATTACTACTCAATAGATAATGAGAATTGACTCTATGAAGGAGGACGAAAAACAATATGTCTATGGAGCTTTTTAAAGGCGCCTATGAAGGTGCTGTCACAGCTACCAGCTATGCAGAAATTCTTCTGGCTAAAGCGATTAAGGTACACGGTGCTGATTGCCCGGTTAAATATCCTGATACTGCCTACCGACTGCCTGTAATCACTGCTCTGAGCGGTGAAGAAGTAAATACCATTGGTGATCTCGCACCAATTCTTAATAGAATTCGTACCACCAATATCAGGGAAGAACTGACCTTGGAAAATGCTAAACTTAATGGTGAAGCCACTCTTTATGCGGCAGAAATTATTGAAGCTTTGCGCTATATTAATGGTGCAAAACCTGATGTATATCCGTATTGCGGCTTCGTTACTGACCCGATTCTCCGTAAATTCGGCGTACCTTTGGTTGACCAGACAATTCCTGGTGTTGCCGTTATTGTTGGTAAAGGTAAAGACAGCAAATCAACTGCCAAACTGGTAAAAGAACTTCAGTCCAAAGGTATTATGATTTTCTTGGTTAACGAAGTAATTGAGCAATGTATTGAAGAAAATGTTAAAATCGGTTCTGAATTTATTACCTTCCCAGTCGGTAACTTTACCCAGGTTATCCACGCTGTTAACTTCGCTTTCCGGGCTGGTCTCGCTTTCGGTGGTATTCCTGCCGGTCAGCGTGAACGGGCTATAGAATATCAATTGAAACGCGTTTTTGCGTTTGTTATTCAGCTTGGACCTAATGATGTTGTTAAAACTGCTGCTGAATTTGGTGCTATGTTCATGGGCTTCCCGACAGTTACTGATCAGCCGGTAGCCGAAGAAATTCCTGAGTGGTATCAATCTGAGCCTGATTATGAAAAAATCGGCAAACTGGGTCTTGAAATACGCGGCGTAAAAATTAAGATTGTTGATATTCCTGTACCTATCACTATTGGACCTGCATTTGAGGGCGAAACCATCCGTAAGAAAGATGCTTGGGTTGAGTTCGGCGGCGGTCGCTCCACCAGCTTTGAGCTTGTTCGGATGGTTGGTGTTGATGAAGTTGAAGATGGTAAAATTGAAGTTATCGGACCAGAAATTGACGAGATGCCGGAAGGCAGTGTCTTCCCGCTTGGCTTTATGATTGACATCTATGGCCGTAAAATGCAGGAAGACTTTGAAGGCGTGCTCGAACGTCGTATCCACTACAACCTGAACTATGGTGAAGGCTTGTGGCATGTAGCCCAACGTAATATGATGTGGGTGCGTATTGGTAAGAATGCCCATGCCGCCGGTTTCAAAATCAGAGATTTCGGTGAAATCCTGATTGCTAAATTCAAATCCGATTTCCCGGCGATCATTGACCGCGTACAAGTTACCATTATTACCGATAAAGATGTTATTGAAGATAAAATTAAGATTGCTATTGAAAAATACGCTACCCGTGATGCCCGGCTCAAAGATCTCACTGATGATGTTGAAACCTATTATTCCTGCCTGCTTTGTCAGTCCTTTGCACCAAACCATGTGTGCGTAGTATCGCCGGAACGCTTAGGTTTATGCGGTGCTGTTAGCTGGCTTGATGCAAAAGCTTCAAATGAAATCAATCCTCTTGGCCCAAATCAGCCGATTGAAAAAGGGGAATGTCTTGATGCTGAAAAAGGTCAGTGGAAAAACCTGAATGACTTCATTTACGCTAATTCCCACAACACGGTCGAAGCCGTAAACTTCTATACTCTTATGGAATACCCGATGACTTCTTGCGGTTGCTTCGAAGCCATTATGGCGATTTTGCCGATGTGTAATGGTGTCATGATTACAACTCGTGAACATGGTGGCGACACTCCTTGCGGCATGACTTTCTCCGCTTTGGCTGGTACTTGCGGCGGCGGTATGCAGACTCCTGGTTTTATGGGTCTTGGTCGCCGGTACATTACCAGTAAAAAGTTTATCAAAGCAGACGGCGGTCTTGCCCGTCTTGTCTGGATGCCGAAAGAACTCAAGGAATTCTTAGGTCAAGACCTTATTGATGCTGCAGTAGATCAAGGTCTTGGTGCAGATTTCGTGGATAAGATTGCTGATGAAACTGTTGGCACTACTGAGGATGAAATCCTGCCATTCCTGGAAGAAAAACAACATCCGGCTCTTACATTAGATCCGATGATGTAATAAGTCTCACATATTTATTTAAGGCAGAATTCGGAACACATTATGATAGAAAAATTAATAATGATCAGATGTGTTCCGATTCTCATATTTATTTTAAGTTCTTATATTCGAAAGGAGAAGAGAAAATGGCATTAACCGGTTTGGATATTTTCAAACAACTGCCCAAAACAAACTGTAAAGACTGTGGTTCACCTACCTGCTTAGCTTTTGCAATGGCAATGGCTAATGGTAAAGCATCCCTTGATATGTGCCCGCATGCAACTGAGGCCGCTAAAGAAACATTAGGTGCTGCTACTGCACCACCAGTAAAAACTGTAAAGGTCGGCGTTGGTGAGCAAGAAGTAGTTTTGGGTGACGAAACCGTCCTCTTCCGTCATGATAAAACTTTTTATCATCCTACTGCTTTAGCAATTCAGATTTCCGACAAATTATCCGGTGCTGAGCTGGATGCCAAGATTGAAAAAGTTAACGCTTTGGTAATGGATCGTGTTGGACAAAGAATAGCTGTTGATATGATTGCTATTACTAATTGCTCCGGCGATGCTGCTACCTTTAAGGCTGCTGTTGAAGCTGTAGCTGCTAAAGCTAACTTCGCGTTATTGTTGGTTGCTGATGTAGCTGGTCTTGAAGCTGCTGTTCCGGCAGTAGCTGCTAAGAAACCTCTTATTCATGCTGCTACTGCTGAAAATTGGGAGAAGGTAGTAGCTCTTGCTAAAGCCAATAATTGCCCGGTAGTAGTAAAAGGCAATGGTCTTGATGATGTTGCTGCTTTAGTAGAAAAAGTAGCAAAAGAATATAAAGAAATTGTCATTGATTTTGGCAACACTGCACCAGCTAAAACTCTTGGTGATATGGTTAATGCCCGTCGTTTGGCTATCAAAAAGAAATTCCGTCCGTTTGGCTATCCGATGCTTGCCTGCGCTTTAGCTGCTGATCCAAAAGAAGAAGTAGTAGAAGCAGTCACTTATGTTGCTAAATATGCTAGCATCGTTTGCCTAAAAGCTGACGAAAAACACCATTTACTGCCTTTAATGGCATGGCGCATGAACATCTACACTGATCCACAAAAGCCAATGGCTGTTGAAGCTAAAGTTTATGAAATCGGTGATGTTGGCCCTGACTGCCCGGTATATGTCTGCACTAACTTTGCTCTCACCTACTTTGCTGTTGAAGGTGAAGTTGTCGGCAGTAAAATCCCCGGCTACATTGTGGCTGTTGATACTGACGGCGCTTCTGTTCTTACCGCTTGGGCTGCAGGTAAATTCGTTGCCGAGCCTATTTATGAGACTATTAAAGCATGTGGCATTATGGATAAAGTTAATCATAATAACATCGTTATCCCAGGATATGTTGCCATTATCACCGGCAAACTCAAAGAAATATCTGGGTTGGACGTAATTGTTGGACCACAAGAAGCTGTTGGTATCCCTGCTTTTGCCAAAGCTCGTTACCCCCAACTCATGAAATAATAACTATTTACAACCTTGCTGTCTGAAATGGGAAAACAGTCTTGGGCAACTAGTCAGGAGGATAAATTACGGATGAATAACCGGTTGGTAACATTTCTTCCCGCAGGAGTACAAGTAGAAGTTGAGCCAGGTACGGATCTCCTTACTGCCGCAGGTAAAGCTAATATTGAGATAAAAGCCCCTTGTGGTGGTGATGGTACATGCGGCAAGTGTGCGGTTCGAATTAAGAGTGGTAATGTTAAAGCCAGAAGAGATAGCCATTTAGCAACAAGAATTGCTGAGAAAGGATTAAATCTAGCGTGCCAGACTTTAGTCCAAGATGAGGATCTAGTGGTAGAAATACCTAATACCTCGTCCATGAGCAAGCATCAGGTGCTAGGTGAAAATGCTTCAGTAGGTGCTGGAGTTTCAGATGCCTTAAGCAATTATTTGTTGCATGTATGGCAGCTTAAAGAATTACTTTTGGAAAAACAAGAAAGCCCGCTTAATGGTTATCCGCTTAATCCGCTTTGTCGACGTGTTCGGCTAACTCTGCCTGTAGCTAACCTGCAGGATAACCGTGATGACCTTAACCGCCTGACAATGGCTCTTAAGAAGGAAATTAACTGTAAGGACATTCATGTTCCACTTTCGATTATTCAGAAGTTGGGAGAAATCCTCAGGGTTGATCAGTTTAAAGTAACTGTACTGTTATCTGAGGTCGGTGGTAAGGTGGAAATAATTGCTGTTGAGCCAGGTCATGGCCATCAGCCATTATATGGTATCGCTGTTGATATTGGCACTACTACTGTAGTGGCCTACCTTCTTGACCTCGAAAAGGGTAGAGTTATTGATACGGCAGGAACTCATAACCGCCAGGCACGTTTCGGCGATGATGTCATTAGCCGCATTGTGTATGCTGTCGAAGAACCTGATGGACTTAATACAGTTCATCAAAGTATCATCGGCACCATAAATACACTCATTATGGACTTGTTAGTGAAGCAAAGACATATCAGAGAAACTGATATTCACGTTATGATGACAGCTGGCAATACGACCATGGCGCATTTGTTCTTGGGGATTAATCCCAAGTTCATCCGCCTGGAACCGTATATTCCGACAGCCAACTTCTATCCGGTTGTAAAGGCTCAGGAATTAGGGCTAAAAATTAACCCTGACGCTTTAGTATTTAGCTATGCGTCAGTAGCCAGTTATGTTGGCGGAGATATCGTTTCCGGTACGTTGTTTACTGCCATGGGCAATGAGGATGCACCAATATCACTTCTGATTGATATTGGTACAAATGGTGAAATGGTATTAGGAGCCGGTGATTGGCTGGTAACTTGTTCCTGTTCGGCTGGCCCGGCATTTGAAGGGTCAGGAATATTGTTTGGTATGAGGGCTATGCATGGCGCTATTGAACGGATGCAAATAGATCCTCAAACCTATGAAGTAGCTTATACCACAATTAACAATGGTAAGGCAGTTGGCATCTGCGGTTCAGGTCTTATCGACTGCTTGGCAAAGCTGAAAAGTACTGGTGTCATTGACCGTGCAGGCAAGTTTCAAACCAGCCTGCCGACGGAACGGATGCGTATTGGAGAGACAGGACCTGAGTTTGTGCTTGTGTGGCGCGAAGATACTGATATTAACCGTGATATTGTTATCTGTGAAGCCGATGTCAAGAATCTGCTTAGAGCTAAAGGGGCGGTATTTGCCGGAATTCGTACACTCCTAAATGTGGTCGGTTTTGAGCTTGAAAGTATTGAAAACATTTATGTAGCTGGTGGATTTGGCAACTATCTCAACATTCCTGATGCTATCGCCATTGGACTGTTGCCTGATATACCTGTTGAAAAATATAAATATGTCGGCAATACCTCGGCTAAAGGTGCCTGTATGGCACTCTTATCCCAAGAGGCGTGGCAGGAAGCTAATAATCTGGCAGGTAAAATGACCTACATTGAATTGTCGGTTGGAAATCTGTTTATGGACGAATTTGTCTCATCCTTGTTTATCCCTCATACTGATTTAACTTTATTCCCTAATGTCAGTATTTAATTGAATTAAAACTGAAGTTCGGGTGTATTGAAAGGAGTTTCAAGACATGGCAAAACAAATTGCAGTGGCAGGCAAAGGCGGCACTGGTAAAACTACATTTACTGCATTACTTATCCGATATCTGGTTAAAAACAATAAAGGCTCCATTCTGGCGGTTGATGCTGATGCGAATGCCAATCTGAATGAAGCACTAGGTATGGAAGTAGAGCAGACAATATCTGAGTTGATAACCAGTACCAAAGATCCTAAGAATATTCCTGCCGGCATGACACAGGAAACATATATTGAATATAAACTCCAAGCCTCATTAGTTGAATCAGATTATGTTGATATGCTGGTGATGGGCGGCCCTGAAGGTCCTGGATGCTATTGTTTCCCCAACAACCTTCTAAAAGGTTATATGGATAAGCTTGGCAAAAACTATAGCTATGTACTCATGGATAATGAGGCCGGTATGGAGCATATTAGCCGCCGGGTAACTCAGGATATTGATTATATGTTTGTAGTCAGTGATGCTTCGGCCCGTAGTATTCGTTCTGCAGGCCGCGTACATCAACTTGTGGACACCCTCAAATCAGATGTAAAAAACATTTATTTGATTGTCACTAAGACGCAAAATGACGAGGATCTTGCTACTTTGCAGGGAGAGATTGATAAAACCGGTCTTAAATTAATCGGGGTAATTCCTTATGATCCACAAGTAGCTAAATTTGATTTATTGAGTCAGCCACTATTTGATTTACCAGATAATTCGGTGGCTGTACAGGCGGTCAACGCCATTTGTAAAGAAGCACAAATCTAAATGTTTGGAAGGAGCGTAACTATGGCAACTAATATGTTGAAAGAAAGATATTCCGGTAAAATTAATACCGTTACCATTGGTGCAACCAAAGAACAGGGTGGCACTCGTACTAGCACTGTAACCGTTGGTGGCGATTCCACTATGCCATTCCTCCATTTTGAAGGTGAAATGCCTTTAAAGCCGGTTGTGGCAATGGAGATTCAGGATATTAATCCTGAATGGCATCCTGTATTAAATGAAGTATATGCCGATGTTATTAATGATCCTGTTGCTTGGGCAAAAAAATGCGTAGAATTTGGCGCTGATTTGATTTATATTAAACTTGCCGGTGCTCATCCTGACAGTGGCAATAAAAGCCCTGAAGAATGCGCTAAAGTAGTTAAAGATGTACTGGCAGCTGTAGGTGTACCTGTTATTGTTGTTGGTTGCGGCGAAGAAGAAAAAGACAATGCTGTTCTGCCAGTTGTTGCAGAAGCTGCTACAGGTGAAAATCTGTTAATTGGCTTGGCAAAACAAGACAACTACAAGTCTGTAACTGCTGCTGCTATGGTTCACAAGCACAAAGTACTGGCTCAAAGCCCACTTGACATCAACATTTGTAAACAGCTCAACATTCTTATTTCAGAACTAGGTTTCGGTCCGGAAAATGTAATTATTGACCCTTCAACTGCAGCTCTTGGTTATGGTATTGAATATACCTACTCCATCCTTGAACGTGGCCGTCTGGGCGCTCTTCAAGGCGATAAAATGTTGTCTCAGCCTGTAATTTGCCAAGTTGGCTATGAAGCATGGCGTGCTAAAGAAGCTAATGCTACTGAAGAAGATTTCCCTAACTGGGGTAACCAAGCCGAACGCGCCATTCTATGGGAAGCAATGACTGCAGCTGGTCTATTACAAGGCGGCGCTCATATAATGGTATTGCGGCATCCAGAAGCTGTTCGTCTCTTCAAAGCTAATGCTGAGGCGTTAATGGTAAAACCTGAAATTTAATTATATCTTTTTATTAGGATTCCAGTAAAGTATCTTAATTAAAAGTTCCCAAAAAAAATAATATTATCGAGGAGGATTACAATGATTATCATTGGCGAAAGAATTAATGGTATGTTCAAAGATATCGGTTTAGCTATCCGGGAGCATGACCCAAAACCTCTACAAGAATGGGCTGTAAAACAAAAAGAAGGCGGCGCTCATTACCTTGACGTAAACACTGGACCTAACTCCGAAGACCAAACTGTCGATCTTCCCTGGATGATTAATGTTGTAAAAGAAGTTAGTGATTTGCCGTTGGCTATTGACACAACCAACTATGACGCTATGGAAGCTGCACTTATAGCTTACGGTAAACCTGGTGCATTAATTAACTCTATTGGCTGCGAGCAAGAAAAAATTGATCGCGTTTTCCCGATGGCTGCGAAATATCAAGCCGATGTTGTTTGCCTGTGCATTAATAAAGTTGGTATTCCTAAAAGTGCTGAAGACCGTGTAGCTATGGCTATGGAGTTTGTTGCCAATGCTGAAGCATATGGTCTGCAACCGGATAATTTGTTTATTGACCCGATTATTTTGCCAGTTAATGTGGCTCAGGAACATGGTATTGAAGCATTAGAAACTATTCGCCAAATTAAAATGATTTCCAATCCTCCTCCGAAAACCACTGTTGGACTTTCCAATATTTCACAAAAAAGTCCGCATCGTCCGCTTATTAACCGCACCTTTGCTATAATGGCTATGACTGCTGGTTTAGATTCAGCTATTTGCGATGCTAATGACGAAGCTTTAGTTGATGCTATTGCTACTGCACGTTTAATTCTTAATCAAGATATTTACTGCGACTCCTATGCTAAGGTGTTCAGACAGCGGTAATATCGCTGGGTTTACGCCAGGAAAGGAGGTCAATGATGTCAACAGTGAACCAACCTACTAAAGGGAAAGCTTCTTTCTGTCAGGAGATTGAGGAAAAATCGCATCAACCGATCAGTTCATGCTATCATTGCATGAAATGTGCTGGTGGCTGCCCAATAAACTTTGCTATGGATCAAAACAATTACGAGATATTGCGGATGATTCAGTTGGGAGAAAAGGATAAAGTCTATAAATCCAATACTCCCTGGCTTTGTGTTGGTTGTAAAACTTGCGCCGTAAGGTGTCCGAACGGCATTGACACTTCTAAAGTTATGGAAGCCATAAAAATGGAAACCATTGCTGAAGATAAAATTCCGGCCAGTCACTACAATATCAAATTATTCTACGAATTGTTTCTTGATTCCATGAAAGGGTTTCCAATAATCGGCGGCGAAGGCCGGGGTTATGAACTTGGCCTCATGGGACTGTACAAATTCTGCACTGGGGACTTTTTTGCGGATATGGATCTTGGCAAGGAAATGACAAAACGCGGCAAGATGCCATTTTTGCCTCATAATGCCCTTAAGCGGCGGAAGGGTGAAATCAAGAAAATATTCCAGAGAGCAAAGGAGAAAAAAGCGCCATGAAATTAGGCTATTATCCGGGATGTTCACTTCATTCGACTGCGGCAGAATATAATATGGCCACTGAGGCTGTATTTGATGCCTTAGATATTGAATTAGCTGAACTTCCAGAATGGAATTGCTGTGGAGCTTCCGCAGGTCACTCCACGGATCATTTTCTTGCGCTTGCTTTGCCGCTCAGAAACCTTGTCATCGCTGAAGTTGAACAGCAAAAGGAATTAGTTTTGCCTTGTGCTGCTTGCTATAACCTTGTGAAGGCTGCTGACCATTATGTGCGTGAAGGTACTCCGGAAGCTAAAGATGCTAACGAAGAACTGAAAAATATAATGGGATCGTCCTATAATGGTACAGTCCATGTTACACATCCGCTGGAAGTTATCATGAGGAAAGAGATTGTCGGTAAAGTTAAGCCTCAGGTTAAGAACCCGCTTAAGGGCCTCAAAGTTGTTCCTTATTATGGTTGTCTGCTTACAAGGCCTACTTATGTAGCCTTTGACGATGTTGAGCAACCGCAAGCTATGGATCAACTAATGAATTTAGTTGGTGCCGACGTGAAGCGGTGGTCATACAAAACGGACTGCTGCGGTGGTAGTTTGACGGTGCCACGTACAGATGTCGTTTATGAGATAACTAAAAATTTGGTAACAGCGGCGCAACGGGCAGGAGCAGACGCAATTGTAACTGCGTGCCCTTTATGCCAGATGACTTTGGAAACCCGGCAGAAAGAAATTCAAAATCCAATACCCATATTTTTCTTCACCGAATTGTTAGGGATTAGTTTTGGACATCCTCAAGCAAAAAAATGGATGAAGAAACATATTACTGATCCCATACCGCTCTTGACATCATTGCACCTGTTGTAACCACGTTAGGGAAACCGGCAGAACTATTATTATATTGATAGCTATGTCCGGTTTCTCTCTGGTTATATCAGCTAGGTGATGATGGCAAAATAGGATATTTTAGCGAAAGGCAGTGAGAGCCATGCAAAAGGATGTGCTCGTTATTGGCGGTGGCATTGCCGGTCTGCAGGCGGCTCTGGAATTAGCTGGGGCAGGATACCCTGTTCATTTGGTAACAGATGAAGCAAATCTTGGCGGGAAATTAGTTGATTCTTCAGAAAGCAAGCAGTCTGCTTGCGTATGGGGCGATCAGGTAAATATTTCTGCTTTGTATTTAGGTGGCAATC
Organism: Sporomusa ovata DSM 2662; assembly: GCF_000445445.1. Classification (GTDB taxonomy): domain Bacteria; phylum Bacillota; class Negativicutes; order Sporomusales; family Sporomusaceae; genus Sporomusa; species Sporomusa ovata. Next base: position 803,178 of record NZ_ASXP01000001.1, read on the forward strand.
TTCATGCATCCAGTACGGTGTTGGGTTCACTTATTACCCGCGCCGCTAATAATCCACTTGTGCATATCTATACCAGCGCTAAGCTGGTTGAATTACAAGGGGATGTAGGTCACTTCCAGGCTACCATCAGCGATACCAAAGCCGGCAAGCTTACCCAAAAACTTGTCGTCGGAGCGGTTATTCTGGCAGCCGGTTTCAGCATGTATGACGTTTCCCAAAAAGGCGAATTAGGATACGGGTACTATAAAAATGTTGTTACCAGCCTAGAGTTTGAACACCTCTTATCCGAAAGCCGCTATCGCTCAGATTGTATCAGACGCCCGTCAGACGGAAAATGTGCGGAAAAAATTGCTTTTATACAGTGTGTAGGTTCCCGGGATGTAGTATCCAAAGGTGAATACTGTTCAGCTATTTGCTGTATGTTTACTGCTAAAGAAGCCATACTGGCCAAAGAATTTGCTCCCAAAACTGACGTTACCGTCTACTATCTTGACTTAAGAGCATGCGGCAAAAACTTTGATACCTTTTTATCGCGTGCGCAGGAGTTAGGCACTAAATATGTACGTACTATGATTTCTGAAGTAAAAGAAGACCCGGTAACAGAAAGATTATCAATTAACTATGCTGCGGCTAGTAAACCGGTTAAGGAAGAATTCGATCTGGTTGTGTTGGCTGCAGGTATTCGTCCATCTGCCCGTTTAAAAGAAACTGCTGGAATATTGCAAATACCATTGAATGAGTTCGGTTTTGTTCAGGCAGATCCGCTTGATCCAGTGGTGACTAAGAAACCAGGTATTTTTTCGGTCGGTGGCAGCCAAGGGCCGCTTGATGTGCCTGAAACCATGGCATTGGCAAGTGCAGCGGCGGCGGCTACAACCAAAGCTCTTGGAAAAGGGGAAGCGCGACCAGCTCGCAAACCAGTACCGGAGCGTGATATCAGCAAAGAACCTGTACGGGTTGGTGTATTCCTCTGTAAAGGCGGTTTAGCCGCCATGGGTGCTGATGTCAATGCGGTGATTGCTGCTGCTAAAAAACAGGCAGATGTAACTGTTGTGGAATGTGAGCAAGCAGTATGTCAGCCTGAGGCGATAGCAAAAATACAAAAACTGATTGCTACACAAGGACTGAATCGTATTGTTGTTGCACCTTGTGTATTAAAGCATAACTTAAACCTGTTCCAAGAAACTATACAAGCTGCCGGTTTAAACCGAATGCTTGTAGAAATGGCGGCTGTGCCCGTAAAAGCCTGGGAAGGAAAAACAGATCAGGCTACCAGTGCTGCTATGCAGGTTACTACCCGTGCAGTGAGTGATGTCAAAGCATATAAGCCACTTAAATGGCATGCCGAGCCTGTAGTATCCCGTGCGCTTATCGTTGGCGGCGGTGTTTCCGGTATGGCTGCTGCACTGGCATTAGCCGACCGCGGCTTTGGTTGTACTATTGTTGAAAAATCATCTGAGCTTGGTGGATATGTTCGTGATCTTACTGGTTGTTTAGAGACCAAAGAGCTTAAGCAAACCATTGATAAAATGGAAAATCAAGTTCGGAAAAATAACAAGATTGAGGTTCTAATCAATTCAGAGGTTGTTGAGTTTAGTGGTCGCCAAGGTCACTTCATTACAACAGTTGCGACCGGAAAAACAACTAAAAAGGTTGAGCATGGAATAGTTATTCTGGCTACTGGTACTACCACCTATATTCCTTCTGAATATTTATATGGTCAGGATCAGCGTGTGATTACCGGTGTTGAGGCTATGCGTCGTTTGGCAGACGGGCGTATACCGGCTAAAGGGGAAGCTACTTACGTCTTTGTACAATGTGTTGGCTCCCGTAATGAGGAGCATAAATACTGTAGCCGTACTTGCTGCGGGGAAACGGTATTTGCGGCGACTAAGATTAAAGAGCAAAATCCTGAAGCTAAAGTGTATGTTTTGTCACGCGATATCCGCACACCAGGCTATCTTGAATTGAAATACCGCGAAGCACGTAAAGCGGGTGTAGTGTTTATTCACTATGAAGAAACTAATAAGCCGGTATTAGTAAAAGATAGTGCTGGTAATCTCGCGATGAAAATAAATGATCCGCAGTCTGGTCTGGAGCTAAATCTAAAGCCTGATCAAGTGATTTTGGCTGTTGCTCAAACGGCAACTCCGGAAGCAGCTCAGATTGCCGACCTCTTTAAGATCCAGGTAAATGATGATGGTTTCCTTTCAGAAACTCACTCTAATTTTGGCACAATTGCTTTCCCCGGTGGCGGTATCTTTATTACTGGAGCAGCTCATGGCCCCAAATCTGTCGTCGAATGCCTGACTCAGGCCAAAGGGGTAGCCGGACGTGCCGCTCGTATCTTAGCTCAGCCTGCGTTAATGATGGGTGGTATGGTAGCTGAAGTAGAGTGGGAAAAATGCGCAGCTTGCTTAACCTGTGTACGGACATGTCCTTATACAATTCCGCAAATTACGCGTGAGAAAAAGGAAATGGGCGCTGCTTACATTTCTCCTGCCGATTGCCGCGGCTGTGGCATGTGTGCATCAGAATGCCCGAATAAGGCTATTTTCGTACATCATTACCAAGACGATGAGGTACTGGCCCGGGTTAAGACCGCGTTGACGGAGGTGGGTTAACTATGAGTGATGTTAAAGTAGTAGGATTTGTTTGTCGTATGTGCGCACTAATTAGCTCTGACCTTGGCCCACCAGCTGATGCTAGCATTACCATCGAGACCGTCGAGTTACCTTGTGCTGGTAAAGTTGACGGCAGACTGCTGTTAGAGGCGTTTGAAAAAGGCGCTGACGCTGTATTTGTCGCTGGCTGTCCTGAGCATGAGTGCATGAACGTGAAAGGCAGTTCACGTGCCCGGAAACGTTTGGAGCACATCAAAGAAATTTTGGATCAAGTTGGGGTTGGCGGAGAACGTCTGGTTATGTATAATGTATCCGGAACCCATGGTCCGCGTTTCGCCCAGATCGCCCGGGATATGGCCGGACTGCTTGAAAAGTTAGGTCCGAGTCCGCTTAAGGCCCGGAAGGCCTAGAAAGGAGACGAGTCAAGCGATATGATAGTTGCAGAAATCAAGCCGATTGAAGAAATTGCCGAGTCCATAAAAAACGCGAAAAAAGTACTGGTTGCCGGTTGCGGCGGCTGTGTTACTGTATGTCTGTCCGGTGGACAGAAAGAAACTGATATTATGGCCAGTGCTCTTCGAATGAAGATGGAAGTTGACGGGCATCCTGTGAAAATTGAAACAGCTACCTATGAACGTCAATGTGATCCTGAATATGTGGTAAGGTTTAAAGAGCATCTCAAGGACGTAGATGTTGTTGTGTCCATGGCCTGTGGCGTTGGCGTGCAGTTCATGGCAGAAAATTATCCTGATATCATCTTTGTTCCTGGTCAAAACACTAAATTTGCTGGTGCTGCTGTTGAACACGGTATCTGGGAAGAACGCTGTATGCTGTGTGGCGAGTGTGTGCTTGCCAAGACTGGTGGCGTATGTCCTATAATCCGTTGTTCCAAGAGCCTTTTAAACGGCCCTTGTGGTGGTTCGCAAAATGGGGTATGCGAAGTCAGTAAAGATACTCCTTGCGGATGGCAGCTTATCTATGACCGCCTAAAAGGCCAAGGACGTCTGGATATGATGACAGAGGTATTACCGGCTAAAGACTGGTCGAAAAACAGAGACGGCGGTCCTCGCAAAATTGTGAGGGAGGATGTACGGTTATGAGCGAAGTAGCAATTGATAAACAAGCTGTTTTAAAAACAGACAGTAAACTAGAAAAACTGTACTCTCTGGGACATTTTGTGGTGACAGGCGAACTTGGACCACCGCAACATTCTGATGGTCATGAATTAGAGCATCATGCTGTTGAACTTAAAGACATTGTTGATGGTTTTAACCTCACAGACAATCAAACGGCTATTGTACGGTTATCCAGTATTGCGGCAGGTGTTCATGTTCTCAAGGGCGGCGGAGTACCGATTATTCAGATGACTTGCCGGGACCGTAATCGCATTGCAATGCAAAGCGATTTACTTGGTGCCTATAGCTTAGGAATTCGCGATGTATTGTGCCTAAGCGGTGACCATCAATCCTTTGGTAACCACCCGACTTGTAAAAATGTTTATGATGTTGACTCTGTGCAATTGATTTCCATGGTCAAAAAAATGCGTGACGAGAAAAAACTTCTGTCTGATGCTGCTATCAAGACCAATGAACCACGGTTTTTTATCGGTGCCGTAGAAAATCCGTTTGGTGATCCGTTTGAATTCCGGGCCATTCGTCTTGAAAAGAAAGTAAACGCAGGTGCTGATTTCATTCAAACACAGGCAATATTTGATGTTGAAAAATTTGCCCGCTTCATGGAAATGGTAGTAGCCCGTGGTATTCATGAAAGAACGAAGATTACCGCAGGTATTTTGCCTGTACGTTCGGTAAAAGCGCTGCAGTACATGAAGAAAGACGTTGCTGGGATGGAAATCCCCGACAGCTTGATTGAGCGCATGAAGAAAGCAGAGGACCCGAAAAAAGAGGGTATCCAGGTTTCGATTGAATTGTGCAACCAACTCAAGAAAATTCCAGGAGTAGCTGGTATTCACATCATGCCTGTTGGCTGGGAAGCAGCCTTACCGGAAATTGTTAAAGGGGCTGGATTCTTACCAAGGCCAAAAGTATAAAGTTAGGGAATGTTACTTTGTAGTGAAAATATATACTTTAGGTTTTCAGACGAAGCCGTTTCCTAGTAGTGGGGTCAGCTGAAACCAGCTGACCTCACTAAATATTTATATTCTATTGTATATACAACTAAATATGAGGCGTAAGATACTGGGAATTACGAGGAGGTAGAATTATGTGTAATTCGTGCGAAAAAGAGCTCGAAACAAAATTTCCCGCCGATAAAATAGATTTGACATTGCTCGAACCCGTATTCAAAGAATATGCGGGTAAAGCCGGCAGTATTATCGGGATACTGCAAAAAACTCAGGAAATTTATGGATATTTGCCATTAGCCGCATTGCAGGCAATAGCAGATAATACTGATAATAAACGGGCCAAGATTTATGGGATAGCGACCTTTTATTCGCAGTTTAGGTTAAATCCAGTCGGCAAATATGTTATCCTGCAGTGTCAGGGTACAGCCTGCCATGTACTTGGTTCTAAGGCGATAGGCAGTGCTATTTGCGACGAACTTGGTATTACTCCCGGCCAAACAACTGCTGATGGATTATTTACCCTGGAGGATGTTGCTTGTTTAGGGTGCTGCAGCTTGGCACCGGTAATTATGATCAATGGTGAAGCTTATGGCAAACTTACGCCAACTAGCGTAAGAAAGATTTTGCAGGATATAGCAGAAGCCGAGAAAGGCGGTGTTGTAAGTGAAGGTTAGAGTAGGTCTTGGCAGCTGCGGCATTGCTGCCGGCGGTCGTAAAGTAATGGACAGACTGGCCCAAGAAATTAAAAATCATGGTAAAGAGATTGAATTGTTGCCAACAGGCTGTATTGGCATGTGCTTTTATGAACCTATTGTTGATGTATTTGATGGTGACAAGGTATATAGTTATGCTAACGTAACTGCCGATATGGCTACAGAAATATTCAACAGTCATATCATTGGTGGACAACCTCTTACTCAATATATTGTATCCACAACAGAAAAACCGTATACTATATTAGCCAAACAAGTGCGGATTGCGCTAAGAAATTGTGGAGTAATTGATCCGGAAAATGTAGATGAATATAAGGCAAATGACGGCTACAAAGCTTTGTCGAAAGCACTTAAAGAGATGACTCCGGAAGAAGTTATTGAAGAAATCAAGGTAGCAGGTTTGCGTGGCCGTGGCGGCGCAGGTTTCCCGACCTGGTTCAAATGGAATGCAGCCAGACAATCAAAAGGCGAAATCAAATATGTAGTATGTAACGCCGACGAGGGAGATCCCGGAGCGTTCATGGATCGCAGCGTACTGGAAGGTGACCCGCATGCTCTTTTAGAAGGCATGGCTATTTGTGGTTATGCAATTGGTGCCAATGAAGGCCACATTTACTGCCGGGCCGAATATCCTTTGGCAATAAAAAGATTGGAAATTGCGATTGCAGATGCCAAACAGCGCAACTTGTTGGGTAAGAACATTATGGGGACCAACTTCTCCTTTGATATGAAAATTAAAAAAGGAGCCGGTGCTTTTGTCTGCGGTGAAGAAACAGCATTGATTGCGTCGCTGGAAGGCGAGCGGGGCATGCCGCGCCTTAAACCGCCGTTCCCGGCCCAGTCTGGCTTCTGGGGAAAACCTACCAATATTAATAACGTTGAAACCTTTGCTAATGTTCCTTGGATCATGTATAATGGCGGCAGTGCCTATGCAGCCTATGGTACAGAGAAAAGCAAAGGCACTAAAGTATTTGCACTTGCCGGAAAAATCAAAAATGGCGGTTTGGTTGAAGTACCGATGGGGATGTCGTTGCGGGAAGTTATCTATGATATCGGTGGTGGTATTCTCAACGACAGGGAATTTAAAGCTGTACAGATGGGTGGACCATCCGGCGGCTGTATACCCAAACAATTACTGGATACTCCTGTTGATTATGATTCAATCAATAAAACCGGCGCTATCATGGGTTCCGGCGGCATGATCGTTATGGATGAAACTACCTGTATGGTTGACATGGCACGATTCTTCCTGGATTTTACCGTCAAAGAGTCTTGTGGTAAATGTATCTACTGCCGTATCGGCACGAAGCGAATGCTGGAAATTCTTGAAAGAATCACCACAGGTGAAGGCCGTGAAGGTGATATTGAAGAATTAGAAGAACTGTCCATTAGCATAAAAGACGGGTCATTATGTGGTCTTGGTCAAACAGCGCCCAATCCGGTATTAACAACTATCCGTTATTTCCGGGATGAATATGAAGCCCATATCAGAGATAAGAAATGTCCGGCTAAGTCCTGCAAACCATTATTAACATACACTATCAATCAAGATAACTGTAAGGGATGTACTTTATGTGCTCAAAAATGTCCGGTACAAGCTATTACCGGCGAAAAGAAAAAACCACATGTTATTGATCAGGCATTGTGCACCAAATGTGGAAACTGTGCGAGCGTTTGTCGATTAGACGCAGTTTGTATCGAGTAGAAGGGAGTGGTGAATAATGAGCAAAATTAGTATAAATATAAATGGCCGCGAGTTAGTTGTGTCGGCAGGACAAACAATTCTACAGGCCGCTGCTGAACATGGAATAGAAATACCGCATTTATGTCATGATGAAAGAATTCAGCCATATGGCGCATGTGGACTTTGCGTGGTAGAAGTGGAAGGAAGCCCAAAACTCGTCCGTTCTTGTGCAACTTCTGTGCAAAACGGTCAGGTTATTAGAACAGATACCAGCAGAACAGTTGTAGCCCGGAAAACTGCCTTGCAATTATTAGCCTCAGACCATCGTGGTGACTGCAGACCGCCATGTATGCTGGCATGTCCTGCGCAAACCGATTGCCAGGGCTATGTTGGCCTTATTGCTAATGGTCAGTATGAAGAAGCATTAAAACTTATTAAAGATAAAATGCCGATTCCGGCCAGTATTGGCAAAATTTGTCCACATCCTTGTGAAACAGCTTGCCGGCGCGAATTGGTGGAAGAGCCAATTTCTATTGCTCAATTAAAGAGCTTTGTTGCTGAGGTCGACCTCAATGGAAACCAATATCAGCCGCCGATGAAGCCTGCGACTGGTAAAAAAGTGGCCGTTGTGGGTGCTGGTCCTGCTGGACTCACTGCTGCTTATTTTCTCGCGCGTGATGGCCATAAGGTCGTAATTTATGAAGCTATGCCTCATCCGGGTGGTATGCTGCGTTACGGTATTCCGCAGTACCGGTTAGACAAAGCTTTGCTTGATGCGGAAGTCGCACTGATGACGAAAATGGGCATAGAGATTATCTATAATACCAAGATTGGCGATGATGTCAGTCTGGATTATCTGCATGACAACTATGATGCTGTATTCCTGGGAATTGGCTCCTGGCAGAGTCAGGGACTGCGTTGCAAAGGTGAAGACATGGAAGGCGTTCTTGGCGGCATAGATTTCCTGCGGGAAGTCACCATGAACAGCAATATTACCTTAGGCGGCAAAGTATTGGTAGTGGGCGGCGGTAACACCGCTATGGACGTGGCCCGTACTTCAAAGCGGCTGGGTGCTGAAGAAGTAACCATTATCTACCGCAGAACCATTGATGAAATGCCGGCTGAAAAAATCGAAATTCATGAAGCCCAGGAAGAAGGCGTTAAATTCCAGTTGCTGGTGGCGCCGGTCGAAGTATTGGGTGAAAATGGTCATGCCAAAGCCTTAAAATGTGAAATTATGCGGTTAGGTGAACCGGATGCTTCCGGCCGGAGAAAACCTGAGCCAACCGGTGAAACTGTCGTATATGAAGCCGATAGAATCATTGCTGCTATCGGTCAAAAAACAGTGATCGGCAATATAAAAGATATAGCTACCGATAAATCCGGTAATATTATTGTCAACGGCGGTGCATTTACTACTAATAGAGACAAAGTATTTGCCGGCGGCGACGCTGTCACCGGTCCGAAGATCGCTATTGATGCTATTGCCCAAGGTAAAAACGCTGCCCAAGTAATTGACAGTTATCTTAACGGCTGCTTGGTACCACATGCCGATAGTCAGTATTTCACTCAAAAGGACATAACTGCAGCTGACTTGGCCGACAGAGCCAAGGCGCCTAGGGTTAGCCTGACAGTGGAAGATGCCGAAGTAAGAAACAAGAGCTTCATGCAAGTCGCAAAAACCTTTACTGAAGAAGAAGCCCTGCGCGAAAGTAAGCGTTGTTTGGAATGCGGTTGCCGTGACTACTTTGAATGTCAGCTTATTAAATATATTCAGGATTATGACGTTAGTACGGAAAAAGACAGCCAGGTTGAATGCCACAAAACAACTGAATTTGATAATCATCCGTTCATCGAACGTAATCCGGACAAATGCGTATTATGCGGTTTGTGTGTCCGTGTTTGCGACGAGGTAGTTGGTGCAACTGCCATTGGCCTGGTAGGCCGCGGTTTTGATTCAGTTATTATGCCGGAATTTAAATTGCCGCTAAGTGAGACAGCTTGTATATCCTGTGGCCAGTGTGTCGATGTCTGTCCGACTGGTGCCTGTATGGAAAAACAAGTCAGCTATAAGCAAATACCGGCCAATATGGACAGCATGGCCTCGGTTTGCGGCTACTGCGGCGTAGGCTGCAACGTTAATATAGAGTATAAAGGTGACGTTGTATTCCGTGTTACTCCAGACAGGGTTAATGACGATGGCTGGTTGTGCCAGCGCGGTAAATTCGGTCTTGGCCATGCTAATGATAAAGCCCGACTGACAGCACCGGTTATCAAACGCAACGGACAGTTTGTCAAAGTAGACTGGAACGAAGCCAATTTGGAAGTGGTTAAACGTCTGCAGGCTGTTGTCGCTGCATATGGTAAAGACAGTATTGGCGTCGTCGTGTCTCCGCGGCTAACCAATGAAGAATTGTTCCTGGCTGGAAAGCTGGCTGATGCCGTAAATACAACCATTAAGACTTCATACAGTGTCGATGGCGGCAGTGGTCTGGGTTCTGTACTAGGATATGATGCCTCTACAAATAGTTTTGCCGAACTTGATAATAGTGACTTTGTGTTAACTTTAGGCAAGGTTAAAGAAAACCATCCGGTACTGGATTTCAAAATCAGACTGTCAGGTGTTTGTAGCGTAGCTTGGCCTCAATCACTGGCAAATACTGCAGATATGAAGGTATTCCTTAAGGCGCTGCTGAACTTGGGTGTGGATGAGAACAAAGTAGCTGAAAAAACCGAAGGATTTGCCGAACTCAAAGCATCGCTGGCTGATGTTAAGGTTAGTGAAGAAATACAAGCTCTGGCCCAGAAATATGCGAAAGCAGCAAAACCACTCATTGTAATTGATGAGGACACTGTCAGTGCAGAAGCTGTAAAACTAATGGCTTATGCGGCAGTAATAACTGGTAAAATTGGTGCTGCCTATCGTGGAATTATACTTGTCAGAACCAAAAACAATACTCAGGGTGCAGTTGACATGGGCTTTGTGATGCCAGTCAGCGCTGTTGCTCAGGGTATTGAAAGTGGTAAGATTAAGGCATTGGTGGTAATTGGCGAGGACCCGGCCGCTTATCCGCAAGAATCTGCCTTATTGCAAAAACTTTCCTTCTTGGTTGTTTATGACATGTTCATGACCAAGACAGCAACTGCTGCCGATATGGTTGTTCCACTGGTAAGCAGTGCTGAAGTCAATGGCACTTACACCCGGAGCGACCGTCGAATCCAGGCAGTGCGTGCAGCAATTCAACCTAAAACGGGTAAAGCAACGCTGCAAATATTAATTGAAACCTTAAAAAGCTTAGGCATTAAATATGATACTATTGCTGATGTCAGAGCAGCAATTGCCAGTGAAGTTTCCAATTATGCCGGTATGGACGCAGCCGACTTTGGAACTACGGTTTACTGGCCGAACAACAAAAATGTTTTATATACTGATGGTTTTGCAACTGAAGGGCAAAAGGCTATTCTTGCCGCAGTTGGTGATGTTCCGGTGTTTGTAGAAAAGAAAAAGTATGATTCTGTGGAAATGAATTTTGTAAATGGTAGGCAGAGTTTGTAGTACTGGCTAATTCAAACAGAAATGGGTCAGGGTTCGCCCTGGCCCATTTCATTATGTAGATAGTAAATTTAGTAGTAATTCTGGTATAATAATGCCGAGGAGGAATGGCAGATGATACTAATGATCGATAACTATGATTCTTTTGTCTATAACCTCGTTCAATACCTTGGCGAACTGGGAGAGGATGTTCGGGTTTTTCGTAATGACAAAGTTACTATTCCTCAGATCAAAGAGTTGTCGCCAGACCATATTATTATTTCGCCTGGCCCTTGCACACCGAATGAAGCTGGGGTTAGTCTTGAGCTTATTGATCATTTTAAGGGTGAAATTCCGATTCTTGGCGTATGTCTTGGACATCAGGCTATTGGACAGGCATTTGGCGGTGATGTAATTCGGGCACCACGATTGATGCACGGTAAGACTTCACTTATCTATCATGATGGCAAAGGCGTTTTCAGCGGCTTAAAAAGTCCGCTGACAGCTACTCGTTATCATTCGCTAATTGTAAAAAAAGAGTCTCTGCCTGATTGCTTTGCTATTACTGCCGAAACCGAATTAGGCGAAATTATGGGTATTCGTCATAAACAATTTGCGATTGAAGGTGTACAATTCCATCCTGAATCTATTCTTACCGAAAATGGACATGCCATGTTACTTAACTTCCTCGCTTCAAACCCAAACTGGACAAGCAAGAGAAAGGGGCCACCCGGTAAATGAAACCGACACCAATTATTCGTGAAATAACTCTTACTTTATCACCTGCTGAGGTGTTTGCGCTGTTTGCCCAGCAGCCCTATAGTGTATTTTTAGACAGCGGCAAGGACATTCATGGTATGGGTCGTTATTCCTTTATTGCCCGTGACCCATTTCTGGTGTTCTCAAGTAAAGGACAGACAATACACATTGAGAAAAAGAGCGGCGGCAGCACTTTTGCGGGTAATCCTTTTGCTGAGTTAAAGCGGCTGCTTGCAATATATAAAACCCAAAAAGTGTCCGGGTTACCACCCTTAACAGGTGGAATTATCGGTTATTTTGGTTATGATATGGGTTATTTATTGGAAACTATTCCTGATATTAGTATAGATGACTTAAATAATCCTGATTGTATGTTAGGCTTTTATGATACTGTACTGATTTTTGACCACCATACCAATAAGGCTTATGTTGCCGCTAATGGTTTCCCGGAGCAGGATGAACTGCTCCGGCAGCGACGGGCTGAAAGTCGTATTGAAGAGTTAGCGGCGCTAGTCGTTCAGGCTAAACCCTTACCTGTGCCAGAGCCGCAAGTGCCTGAGGGTGATTATCAATCTAACTTTACCCGTGAGGGCCACTGTGCAATGGTACAAAAAGGCATCGACTATATTGCGGCTGGCGATATTTTTCAAGTTAACCTGACTCAGCGCTTTAAAGCCAAGGTAACGGTTCCGCCTTATGAGTTATACCGGTATTTGCGGCATATTAACCCGGCCCCCTTTGCTTCCTATTTGAATTTTGGCGAAGTAATCGTGGCCAGTTCTTCGCCGGAACGCTATTTGTTAGTTACTGGTAATAGGGTAGAGACCAGGCCAATTAAAGGTACAAGACCGCGTGGCAAAGATCCTGAGGCTGATCGGTTATTACGCGAAGAACTGCTTGCCAGTGAGAAAGATCGGGCCGAATTAGTTATGATTATTGACCTTGAGCGCAATGATTTGGGGAGAGTATGTGAATTTGGCAGTGTCCGTGTGCCTGATTTAATCAGGCTGGAAGAGTATGCGACAGTATTTCATTTGGTGTCGACAGTAGTCGGCAAACTATCTGAAGGCAAAGATATTGTTGATTTACTTATGGCTTCTTTTCCCGGAGGTTCTATTACCGGCGCACCAAAAGTACGCGCTATGGAAATTATTGATGAGCTTGAGACAGTACGTCGCAGCATTTATACTGGATCGATTGGTTATATTGATTTTAACGGCGACGCGGATTTAAATATTGTTATTCGGACTTTTGTTATTAAAGGTGAGTATGCGTACTATCAGGTGGGTGGTGGCATAATAGCCGATTCTATACCAGAGCTTGAGTATGAAGAAAGTTTGGATAAGGCACGGGCACTTATGCGGTCATTAGGTTATCAGGTCTAACCCGAAAGGCGGCTGATAGAATGATTATTTATTTCAATGGCCGGCTTATTTCAGCCGATGAATTTGTTGTTTCTCCCTTAGACCATGCATTTCTTTATGGACATGGTTTATTTGAAACTATGCGCGTCTATAATGGCAGAGTGTTTAGATTAAAAGAACATTTAGATCGGCTGAAAGATGCCGCAGATTACTTACGATGGCCGACACTTCCTTCGCACGCTGAACTCAAGGCGGCTATTATGAGCGTGCTAAACGAGAATCAGCTAACAGATGCTTCAGTACGTCTGACTGTATCAAGAGGAAGTGGGACCCCGCGGCCTGACCCTGCCAGTTGCGGTCAACCGGCAATAATTATGTTTGCCCTGCCGCTGCCAGCCCCGCTGCCGCCAGATGGTTGGAGCATAGCTACGGTTACGCTGCAGCGCAACTTATCTTCGCCCCTGGTAAGGATAAAGTCAGCTAATTATCTTGACAATATTTTGGCTAAAAATGAAGCCAAAGCGCGGGGGGCTCAGGAAGCCCTTATGCTCAATACCGCCGGTCTTGTAGCCGAAGGTTCAATGAGTAATCTGTTTTTTGTTACCGCAGGCAGGTTGATTACACCAGATGAAAATAGTGGGATCTTACCTGGCATTACCCGGAATTGTATTATTGAATTGGCACAGGCTTCAGGAATGCCTGTAGAAGTAAGACCTGTTAAACCTGAAGAGCTAACCGAGGCTGATGAAATATTTTTAACAAGTTCTATTATGGAAGTGATTCCGGTAAAAATGCTTGACGACCGCCTAATCGGCAGACAGCAAATAGTGCCTGGCTGCTTTACAGCCAGGTTAAAAGAATTGTACCGGGAACGTACCAAAAAGGAGTGAGACCATGGATGCACTCAAAGGAACAAGTAATTATCCAGTTATTAAAATTCGTGGACAGGAGATTGTCAAGACCGAGGAACCGGTTGTCGAAGAAATACCGCTTACGATCTATTTGAATGACAAGGAACTTGTTACTATGTTAGCTGCCGCAGGTGAGGAAAAATATTTGGTGATAGGCTTTCTGGCTACAGAGGGTATTATCCAGGCGGTTGATGATATCAAAACTCTTGCTATTGATACAGGTAAAGGTGTCATACATGTTACCACAACTTCAGGTCAGATTGCCGCCGAAAAGATGTTTTTAAAGCGATATCTGACTGCTTGCTGTGGTAAAGGGCGCAGTGCCTTTTATTTTGTGAATGATATTCTGACCGCTAAGACAGTGGCGACAGATTTAACAATTACACCCGGCGAGGCTATGCACTATTCCAAATTATTAGAAGCAGCATCGGAAACCTTTCGCCTCACCGGTGGTGTGCATGGAGGTGCATTGGCCGCTGCTGGAGAGTTGATTTGTTGGAGTCAGGATATTGGGCGGCACAACGTTTTTGACAAGTTGTATGGTCGGTGTCTACTGGAAGGAATTAGTACTCAGGATAAAGTGTTGGTTTTTTCCGGACGGGTATCCTCAGAGATATTGCTCAAAGTCAGTAAAATGAATATCTCGGTCCTCATTGCTCGCTCAGCTCCTACCACTTTGGCCCTTGATATGGCTGAAGAACTTGGTGTAACGGTTATTGGCTTTGCACGGGGTGAACGTTTAAACGTATATAGCCATCCAGAACGAGTCAGAGGAATCTAGCAGGTTAATCCGAGAATACTTGCAGACGACTGATTAAGTAAACAGGATTTGCGGAAATGGGCCAAACTTGTATTGACTATAAAGAAGCTTCTTATTCGTGTTACGCGTTTGGAAAATAAAAAATAAAGGAGGAAATAATCTAGTGTCAGTAAAACTGGAGACTGCTCAGGAAATTTTATTAAATTTAGTTACCGTAATGCCCAAGGAACGCGTGGCATTACAAGAGTGCTGGCAACGTATCTTAGGAGAAACAGTAACCTCTGACATGGACTTTCCACCATTTAATCGCTCGCCGCTTGATGGTTATGCTATGATTGCAGAGGAAGTGACTGCCGCATCTCCCGAAAATCCTGTAATACTCAAGCAAATTGACTATATTCCGGCAGGCGGAAATCCTAGTAAAGCTATTAGCGCCGGAACAACCAGCCGCATCATGACAGGTGCACCTATACCGCCTGGAGCTACCGGCGTAATTCGTTTAGAGGATACGATTGTAAATGGCGATAATGTTAGCATTTTGGATGGCAGAGGCGCAGAAAAAAATATATGTTTGCAGGGAGATGAAATATTTCAGGGGGAAGAGGTTGTTGCCCAGGGGACGATCATAAATGCCGGGGTAATGGGGATGTTAGCTGTCCTCGGTAAAAGCCGGCCCTATGTTTTTCGTAAACCACGAGTAGCACTTATTGCCACAGGTAGTGAGATTATACCGATTGATTATCCTCTCGTACCGGGTAAAATTCGTAACTCAAATAGTTATATGCTTAGTGCGCAAGTAGCTGAAGCAGGTGGACAGGCACTATTCTTAGGCAACGCTTCCGACAATATTGATGAAATTGCACATTTATTAGAAAGTGCCTCCGACTGTGACGTATTTATTACTACCGGTGGTGCTTCGGTAGGCGATTATGATCTTATTGGTGAAGTATACAAAAAGTTAGGCGTTACTTTGCTGTTTGATAGAGTGAGCATGAAACCTGGAATGCCTGTGTTAGCCGGGGTTCGTGATGGAAAACTTTTTCTGGGCTTATCAGGTAACCCGGCGGCAGCAGCAATTTCTTTTGAACAATTGGGGCGTCCTATGCTTATGAAAATGGCTGGGCGTAAGGTGTGGTGGCGACCGAGAATTAAGGGCATATTGGCATCCCCGTTCAAGAAAAAGACAGGTGACAAACGTTTTGTCTGGGCACGGTGCTGGCAGGCTGATACAGATATTTTAGTTGAACCATCACGTGCCCAGGGCAATGGGATGCTAAAATCGGCTATGGCGGCCAATGCGCTGATTGTTATTCCGGAGGATTCGCCGCCGCTAGGGGTAGGTACCGAGGTAGAGATTATCTTATTGGCAGATGCTTAAAAAGTAACTAAAAAAAGAAAACCGCCTAAATATTTATTCTAAGCAGTTTTAGAGCCATTTTCCATACAACCCTTTGAAATTAAATTTTCAGTAGAGGTTATCTATTTTTCTGTAAAAGGCTTTTTTCCAAAAAATCAGCCATTGGGGCGGGATCATTTACTGAAAAATGAGGAATATCATCATAGATAATTGTATCAGAAGCTATTGCCAGTAATTCTTCTTTTGAGCATAGCGGGCTTTCACAGGCTTCTTTGCGGAATACCTCAATCCTGAGCTTGCTTTCTCGCTTATAGCCTTCTGTAAAGATAATATCAACCCCGTTAATATGGGCGGCTACTTCTTCCAGCAGTAATTCTTTGTTTACTTTTTTTATCATTGCCATTTTTTCTGGTGAGGAGATGCAAACAATGTCGGCCCCTGCCTGCGCATGACGCCAGGTATCTTTACCAGGCTTGTCAATGTCAAAACCATGAACATCATGCTTTATTGTGGCAATTTTGTAGCCACGCAGTTTTATTTCGCGAATTAATTTTTCCAAATAGGTAGTTTTACCACAGTCAGAGCGTCCAACGATTGATATTACAGGAATCATTGCATTAATTACCTCTTTTCTTTATCTAATGGCATATATACAAGTTCCATTATAAATGCAGGATAAACCTCAGTGCAAGTAGTTGGTGAAAAATAGCATACAAATGTGATCTGTATGCTGAAGTAGTCGATGGAACGCAATGTATGAAAAGGTATCCATAGGCTTGGTTTTGGGCTATGGGGTTAGGTTTATAAAACCACAAAGGACACAAAGGGCGCAAAGGGTTACGAAGGGTAGATTGTTTAATAAAGAACCTTTGTGTACTTTGCGGTAATAATAGCCTCTGCAATATAAAAAATCTGTGGCACTTAGCTAGGTGCCACAGATTTTATATTTTAGCTACTAATTTAGCTTTTCAACTTTGACTGCACATACTTTGTATTCGTAGGTTTTGGTTGTTTTGTCTAAGTTACCACTGGTAAGTTCATTGGTTGGGGTTGCGAGATAGTGGAAGGACATCCAGATAACTCCCGGCAGTACACGGTCTGTAATCCACGCTTTGGTTTGAACTTTGCCGCGGCGTGAGGACACACTAATGATTTCTTGATCCTGGATTCCCAGACGTTTTGCGTCATCAGGATGTATCATGGCTTGCTCCTCAGAACGGAAGTCAGTCAGTGTTTTTGAGTAACCGGGGGTAGTTATGTTGTAGTGATAAAGAATTCGACCAGTGCTTAGCAGGAACGGATATTCAGCATCTGGTTCTTCGCCAGGCGGTTGGTGGTCAATAGCCTTAAAGTTGGCTATACCGCAAGTGAATTTGCCATTGGCATGCAGATACTGGGTACCAGGATGGTTTTTGTCCGGAACCGGCCATTGTAGACCCTTTTCTTCCAGACGATCATAGGAGACACCCGCCAAGCTCGGGGTGAGAGAAGCTATTTCATCCATGATTTCACTTGCATGATTGTAGGACATCGGATAGCCCATCCGTGTAGACAAGTCAGCTATAATTTTCCAGTCTACGCGGCTGTTGCCGATCGGATTGATGGCTTGGCGAACCCGTTGAATACGACGTTCTGTATTGGTAAAGGTGCCGTCTTTTTCAGCAAAGGAAGCTCCTGGTAAAACAACATCAGCTAATTTGGCTGTTTCGGTTAGGAATAGATTTTGTACAACAAGGAAATCCAGATTCTTGAGTCCTTTGCGTACATGATTGGCATCGCCGTCAGTTAGTACCGGATCTTCACCCATAACATACATGGCTTTGAGTTCGCCGCTAACGGCTTTATCGAACATATCTGGAATCATGAGACCCACTTTGTTCGATAGTTTTACTCCCCATGCTTTTTCAAATTTATCTTGAACCTCTGGGAGAATGACTTTCTGATAGCCTGGATAAACATTCGGCAAAGCACCCATATCACAGGCACCTTGTACGTTGTTTTGGCCACGCATCGGATTTACACCAGTATTAGGTTTGCCGATGTTACCTGTCAATAAGGTAAGGTTGGCTAAACTCATAACGTTATCTGTACCGCATACGTGTTCAGTTATTCCCAAGGTATAAAATATCTGTGCTGTTTCAGCAGTACCATAGATTTTAGCTGCTTCATGCAGTAAATATGTTGGTACGCCGGTGATGTTTTCTACATATTCAGGGGTATATTTTTCTACTGTTTCTGCTACCTGCTCATACCCGTTGGTGCAGGATTCAATAAAGGCTTTATCCTGCCAGCCGGCCTTGATAATGATGCGCATAATGCCGTTAATTAAAGCAATATCAGTGCCTGGTCTCAACCGCAGCCAAACATGGGCTTTGCCGGCCAGCTCGGTTTTTCGCGGATCAGCTACCACGAGTTTAGCACCATTGCGCAAGGCTTGCCGCATTTTTGCGCCAATTACAGGGTGGGCTTCAGTTGGGTTAGCCCCAATTACAAATAAAACTTTACTGGAGGGAATTTCATTTATGGAGTTAGTCATTGCTCCGGAGCCGAATGAAGTGGCCAGACCGGCCACAGTGGGAGCGTGTCAAGTACGTGCGCAATGATCGACATTGTTGGTACCGATCGCTGCGCGCATAAATTTTTGCATAATATAGTTATCTTCATTAACGCATCTGGCAGAACTAAGTGCTCCTATCGCGTCGCCACCATAGGTAGTTTTTATTTCGCCAAATTTGCTGGCAATTAGATCAAGCGCCTCATCCCAGCTGGCCTCAACAAATTCGCCGTCTTTCTTAATCAATGGCGTGGTAAGGCGTTCAGGGCTGTGGATATAGTCAGTACCGAAACGTCCTTTAACGCAGGTAAGACGACCATTAACCGGACTGCTTAGATTGGAGGTAACACCAATGACCTTATCGTCTTTTACATTTAGATCGAAGTTACAGCCTACACCGCAGAAGGGGCAGGTTGTTTTAACTTTCTTATCAGGCAAACCAGCCGTATGCATCGGCTTTTCGGTTAAAGCACCTACCGGGCAAGCCGATACACAGGTTCCGCAAAATAAGCAATTTGCCGAATCAATCATGGGTTCGTCAAAAGCTGGCGCTATCTTGGTATCAAATCCACGATTGGTCCACTCAAGGTTATCGCAGCATTGCATTTCCCGGCAGACCCGGACACAACGACCGCATAGAATGCATTTGTTATTATCCCGGATAATAAAGGGATTGCTGTCATCTACAGCATATTTACGGCGAGCGCCTTCAAAACGAACTTCGCGGATACCGAATTGGTTTGCCAATGACTGCAATTCACAATTCAAGTTGCTCTGACAGGACAGACAATCTTGTGGATGGTTAGCAAGCATAAGTTCAACTACACTTTTGCGTGCTTCACGGATGTTTGCCGAGTTGGTGCGTACAACCAGCCCTTCAGATACTGGATAGGTGCAGGCGGTAACCAGTCCTTTGGCTCCTTCCACTTCTACGACACAGACGCGGCAGGACCCTTCAGGGGTCAAATCAGCAAGATGGCATAAAGTAGGAATAGTTACTCCCGCTTGCTGGGCAGCCTCTAAGACAGTACTTCCTTTGGCAATTTCGATGACTTGTCCATCAATAGTAAGTTTTACCATTAACTGTGTTCACACTCCTTGTGATAGTATAGAAAATTACTAGGGAAAACGGATAATAAGAACATAATATTTTTAATATTCAATAATGAACTTCAACATTGCAATGAATTTTCCTTCTTTTTAGAAAAAAATTTGTACTAAGTTTCACAAAAGATTTAACTAAGGCTGAGCACTTACAAAATGAAGCGGCTAGAACTTGACACTGTTCACTGTGATGGATATAATAAAATCAATTGTATATGATGAATAGTGATGAACGGAAGAGTACGCTAACGCGACTGTTCAGAGAGGAAGCCCCTGGCTGCAAGGTTTCTCAGTGCGCAAGCTGAAGGTCATCCGGGAGCTGCTGTGTTGAAAAATTTTAGTAGGTACAGCCGGTTTTGCCACGTAATGGCAATGTGAGTGTCTGGCTGTAGTTTATGCCGGAAACAAAGGTGGTATCGCGGAAGAAACCAAGGTTCTTTCGTCCTTAGAGGACGAAAGAACCTTTTATATTTATCCAAGGAGGAACTATGGAACAAGAACAGACCAACAATATTTCAACCGTATATGACCCCCAGGCAGTGGAAGCCAAGTGGTATAAATTTTGGGAAGATAACAGGTTATTTCATGCTGAAGTTGACCCGCAAAAGCAGGCATTTAGTATTGTAATACCGCCGCCGAATGTAACCGGGCAGCTTCATATGGGTCATGCTCTTGACAATACTCTGCAGGATATTCTTATTCGTTTTAAACGGCTGCAGGGTTATAATACCCTATGGATGCCAGGTTCTGACCACGCCGGAATTGCTACGCAGATCAAAGTGGAGGAAGTATTGGCTAAGGAGGGTAAAACCCGCTATGATCTGGGGCGTGAAACATTTATTAATCGGGTATGGGAATGGAAGGGCCAGTATGGCAGCCGGATAACGAATCAGCTCAGGCGCTTAGGTGCTTCCTGCGACTGGGAGCGAGAGCGTTTTACTATGGATGAGGGCTGCTCTAAGGCCGTACGCGAGGTTTTTGTCAGCTTGTATGAGCAGGGGCTTATTTATCAGGGACACCGCATCACTAATTGGTGTCCGCGTTGTAATACAGCTTTAAGTGATATTGAAGTTGAGCACGAAGAACAACCGGGTCATCTCTACCATGTCCGGTATTTGGTAGAAGGTACTGACGGTGAGTATGTTACAGTAGCAACTACACGGCCTGAGACTATCTTAGGAGACAGTGGTGTAGCTGTTCATCCTGATGATGGACGCTACAAACATTTGGCCGGCAAATATTTAATTCTGCCCCTCATTGGCCGCCGTTTGCCGCTGGTAGCTGACGAATATGTTGATCCTTCGTTTGGGACCGGAGCCGTAAAGATTACACCCGCTCACGACCCGAATGACTTTGATATGGGGCTTAGACATAAGTTAGCTGAAATTGTCGTTATAAATCCGGATGGTACAATGGCGGCTGAGACCGGTAAGTATGCGGGTATGGATCGCTATGAATGCCGCAAGGTCTTGGTAAATGACTTGAAAGAACAAGGTTATTTGGTGAAAATTGATGAACACAGCCATGCGGTCGGTCATTGTCAACGCTGCAACACAGTAGTTGAACCATTAGTATCCAAGCAATGGTTTGTTAAAATGGAGCAACTAGCCAAACCAGCTATTAAGGCCGTAACTTCAGGCAAAATTCAATTTGTTCCCGAGCGGTTTACAAAAATCTATACCAATTGGCTGGAAAACATTCGGGATTGGTGTATTTCCCGGCAAATCTGGTGGGGGCATCGCATCCCGGCTTGGTATTGCGAATGTGGCGAAGTTACTGTATCCCGGGAAGATATAACCGTTTGCTCTAAGTGCGGCGGGAAGGTTGAACAAGACCCAGATGTGCTTGATACTTGGTTTAGTTCCGGGTTATGGCCGTTTTCCACCATGGGCTGGCCTGACGATACTGCTGAACTCAAACAATTTTACCCCACAAGTGTACTAGTAACCGGCTATGACATTATTTTCTTCTGGGTAGCCAGAATGATTATGATGGGGCTGAAGTTTCAGGAAAATATTCCTTTTAAGCATGTGTTTATTCATGGTTTGGTGCGCGACAGTCAGGGCCGGAAAATGAGCAAGTCGCTGGGTAACGGCATTGATCCGCTAGAGGTAATTGATAAATACGGTGCAGATACATTACGATTTATGTTAATAACTGGTAATACGCCTGGTAATGACATGCGTTTTTATTGGGAACGCGTGGAGTCTAGCCGGAACTTTGCCAACAAAATCTGGAATGCATCACGCTTTGTACTGATGAATTTGGAAGGCTTTGAGCAGGACGTTACACCTGATTCTAAGGCGTTTACACTGGCTGACCGCTGGATTTTGAGTCGTTATAATGCCACCGTGGCTGATGTAACACGCAATCTTGAGCGTTTTGAGCTGGGGGAAGCGGCTCGCATGGTATATGAATTTATTTGGGATGAGTTCTGCGACTGGTATATTGAATTGGCAAAAAGCCGCCTTTATAATAAAGAAGATGACGAAAGCCGCAAAGTGGCGCAATATCTTTTACACTATGTTCTTAGTAATATAGTAAAGCTGCTGCATCCGTTTATGCCATTTATTACCGAGGCCATTTGGCAGAGTCTGCCGCACCAGGGAATTAGTATAATGACAGCTGGCTGGCCGGTGGAAGATACGAAGCTTACTAACCATGAGGACGAACAACTGATGGGCGTCATTATGGAAACCATTAAGGCAGTGCGCAATATGAGGGCCGAAGTCAATGTACATCCTGGGAAAAAGAGCCAGGTAATTTTAAAAATGGCTTCCTGTGAGCTCAAAGCGAAAATGGAGGATAATAGTGGCTATATTAAAACGTTAGCCGCTGCCGAGCCGATAACTATTCTTGCAGCTAGTGATGTCATTCCTGAAAATGCCATGACGGCGGTGGTTAGTGGTGTTGAAATTTATTTGCCGCTTAAGGGACTTATTGATGTTGAAAAAGAAACTGCCCGTTTGAACAAGGAACTCAGCAATTTGGATAAAGAGTTATCACGTATTAGCGGTAAATTGGGTAATCCTGGCTTTACCGCCAAGGCTCCTGCTGATGTCATTGAGAAGGAAAAAGCTAAACAGGCCGAATTCGTAGAAAAGCAAGTAGCTATTAAAGAACGCTTGGAGTATTTGGCTCAGCTATAGTAAAGTCGGTGCATGAAAAAAACGGAGGTGCAACAGATGAATTATGAACAAACGTTAGCCTATCTTGAAAATTTGAGTAAGTTTGGTATTAATCTGGGAATGGCTCGTATTGAGCGCTTGCTTGAGCTCATGCAGCATCCGGAACAACGTTTTAAATCTATTCATGTTACCGGCACAAATGGCAAAGGTTCCACGACAGCTATGCTGTCAGCTATATTGACTGCCAGTGGGATTAAAAACGGCATGTATACTTCTCCCCATCTTCATGACTATCCGGAACGCATGGTCGTCAATGGACAGGAAATAACCAAAGATGAATTTGCGCAGGCAATTACTTATACCAATAAATTTGTTGAACAGATGTTGACAGAGGGTTTCGAGCAACCCACAGAATTTGAAGTAATTACTGCTGCTGCTTTTTACTATTTTGCTGCTGTGGGTGTAGAGTATGCTGTTATTGAAGTCGGACTGGGCGGACTTTTGGATTCCACGAATGTTATTATTCCGGAGATTTCGGTAATTACCAATGTTACCCTGGAACATACTGACCGCTGCGGCTCTACGATTGCTGATGTTGCCCGCCATAAAGCCGGCATAATTAAAGATGGCGTGCCGGTGGTAACGGCCGCAAAAGGTGAGCCACTTGCTATTATTAAGCAGACAGCAGCTGCAAAAAGTGCTAGAGTGTATGTGAAAGAAGAGGATTTTTCAAGTGAGTTTCAAGGGCTAGCCAATGGCAAACAGCAAATGTTTATTGATGCCGGTGGTTTTGGTCAAGCTGAAATTGCACTAAATATTATTGGTTGTCACCAGGTGGAAAATGGCGCAGTGGCCGTTATGACTGCACTTCTTCTGGGAACAAAGGAATCACGAATTACGTTGCAGACAATAAAGAGCGCCCTTACTACAGTATGCTGGCCAGGACGGTTTGAAATCGTTCCTGGTAGTCCGGTTATTATTATTGACGGAGCACATAATCCGGATGGGGCCAGAGTGTTGCGAAAAAATCTTGATCTGGTGTTTCCCGGACGAGAGATAACTTTTGCTTTAGGTATTCTCCGTGACAAAGATGTAGCAGGAATTATTCGTGAGCTTATTCGTACAACCGATACGGTTGTTACTGTTCAGCCGCTCTCCTACCGGGCGGCAACTCCGGAAGAAATTGCCCGGGAAATAGAAGCGCGTCACGTGGAGGCTGCCAGCACAATTGAGGCTGGTATTGAGCGTGCTAAGCAATTGGCTGGTTCTGATGGGCTTGTTTGTGTCGCAGGTTCGCTATATTTAATCGGCGAGGCTCGTCAGATTATCTTTAATAAGTAGACATTTTAACTATAATTGTTTATAATAAATAGTGGCGCTTGGGGCATCATGCAAGCGCCACTATTGTTTATCCTTTTTGCATGCGAAAGATAACAGTTAAACTCAATAGTAAAAGGTAAGTCGAACCAGGAATATTTTGGAACGTAGGTGAAAATGTGTATATTGCATATTCGGTTAACAGTCAAATCCAATATCGTCTTGACTTTCTCATAGAACATTGCATTTTGGCTGTAGCCTTTTTTTTACCGATATCGCTGGATGCTGCTACTTTGTTTCTCGGAGTGGGAACTGTTTTATGGACAGTTAAGATGATAGCAGTGAAGAGACTGTTATTTAAAAGGACACCATTTGATGCGAGCATTGCTCTGTTGGTTATTTTGTCAGCAGCGTCTATTAGTGGTTCACCAGATCCGGGTTTTAGCTTTTACAATTATTACCATCACATGTTGCGATATATATTATTATATTATCTTGTTATTAATAATTTGAATTCTTTGCAGCAAGTACAACGATTAGTGTGGGCGGTCATGGCTTCGGCTTTATTGGTAACTTCCTATGGGTTTTATCAATATGTACACGGTGTAGATATATCCACGTTTCACTGGGTGGATGGTGAACAGTTTCCAGACCTAAAAGTCCGGATTTTTTCTACCTTGCAAAACCCCAATTTGCTGGCCGGGTTTTTAGTGGTTGTTATGTCCTTAGCGATTGGACAGGGATTATATACCGAAAGAATTAGCAACAAATTATTGCTGTTTGCGCTGGTTGGTGTATTGGGAGCATGTCTGGTACTTACTTATTCGCGTGGTGCATGGCTAAGCATAGTTGCAGTTGCAACTATTTGCGGGCGGTATTATAATCGCAAGGTGCTATGGCTTTTATTAATTCCGTTGGGTGCACTTTTTTGTCAGGATGCAGTAATGGACCGATTAATGTCGATTTTTAATCCCACAGATACTTCTTCAACCTTGAGAATAGCCTTATGGGAAAGCACGATGGCCATGATTTGGGATAAGCCACTGTTCGGAATTGGCTGGGGAGCCTACTGGCTAGTGTATCCTGAGTATGATTTTTTCCTGAATAACCCTGCCGCCCGGATTGTTCATGCTCACAATATGTACCTACATATTGCCGCTGAAATTGGGATACCAGGATTGATTGTTTTTTTAATTATTATTTATGGACATACTAAGAAAGCAATGGATATTTTAAGTCATACCAACAATCGCTGGGTAACCGGGCTTATGCTTGGCATAGTGGCAGCTGTTCTAGGTTTGGCAGTCAATGGTTTTACTGATTATATTATGTTTAATGTGCAGATGTCGATGTTGTTTTGGCTCCTGAATGCAGTAATTATTACCATCTGGCAAGGAAACGGCCGCTGCAACAAATAACAATTGAGTAATTTGCAGCGGTAAGCCTGAATATATCTGCGTTTATAGCCACTGCTTCCGGTTGCCTGATACCAGGTGTTTTTTTGAGGGGAGATCTAATTATTTTGAAGTTGCAGCAGGATTTATAAAAAATAACGCGAATATATACAAACATAGAGTTATTTCTTATAAATCTAGAAGGGGGACGAGCCCCTTAATTTTTTATGCAGAATTTAGTGAAATTTCGAACAAGAGTTAATTTTGGCTCATGGAGGTGCCGTGTTGAAACTGGCACAAATAAAAATTATGTTGGATGCTGAGGTACTTTGCGGTATAGAATGGCTTGACAGAGAAATTAAAAGCGCTTGCGGCGCAGACCTGATGAGCGATGTTTTGGCTTTTACTAGAGAACATGGGATTTTGTTGACTGGTCTGACAAACATTCAAGTAATTCGTACCGCTGAAGTGAGTGACTTAGTTGCCATATTGTTTGTACGCGGTAAACGGCCGGGGCCAGAGGTTGTTGCAATGGCAAAGAACATGGAAATTCCTTTGCTTTCAACTAGAAAACAGATGTATGAAGCTTGCGGTTTGTTATATCAAGATGGTCTTGCGGGTTGTACGCTAAAGGAGGAACCCCTTTGTTGCCGGAACAAGGAATAGAACTAGAATTTGTATTAGAGGCTGCAGATTTTGACAGCGCAGGAGAAGCATCAAGCAAAATCAAGCGCACATTGCAGCAACTTGGAGTACGTCCTGATGTTATCAGGCGAATCGCTATCAGTGCCTATGAGGCTGAAATGAATGTGATTATTCATGCGTGCCGCGGTGTGATGAGGGCAGAAATTTATTCTGATCGTACTGAGTTGGTTGTGGATGATGAAGGTCCGGGAATTTCCGACGTTCAGCTTGCCATGCAGGCAGGATATTCTACGGCTCCCGATCATATTCGCGAAATGGGTTTTGGTGCCGGCATGGGCTTACCCAATATGGTACGCTGTACAGATAAGTTTGACATCAAAAGTGAAAAAGATATTGGGACAAAGCTTAGTATGATTATTTACCACTAATTATAAGTGTTTGATATTTGTATAGATTGAGTGGTGAAAGTGATGGAAGTGGCGGAGGAACGGTTTCATTCTGTGCAGCTTACACCTGAACTGTGTCAGGGCTGTGTGAATTGTACGAAACATTGTCCAACGGAAGCAATCCGCATTCGTGGTGGCAAAGCCTATATCACATCTTCTCGCTGCATAGATTGCGGTGAATGTATCAGGCATTGTCCTGGACATGCTAAAACTGCTGTGACCGATGAGCTATGGAACCTTAAAAAATATAAGCATAATATTGCATTGCCGGCGCCAGCTCTTTATGGTCAATTTAATGCTGATATTCCGGTTAGAGCTATTTTATCCGGTTTGTTAAAACTGGGTTTTGACGAAGTATTTGAAGTAGCGCATGGCGCAGAGATTATTTCGTTGGCAATTAAAGAGTACCTTAAGCGCCCGGATGTTGTTCGCCCGGCAATCTCTTCAGCTTGTCCGGCTGTTGTGAGGCTTATTCAGGTCAAATTCCCCGAGCTTATTGAGAACATAGTACCTTTTGACGCTCCGGTTGAGGTGGCAGCCCGGTTAGCGAGGGTTGAAGCTCAACGCTTGCACGGTCTCAAATCTGAAGATATCGGTGTATGGTTTATTACGCCCTGTCCGGCGAAAATGACGGCAGTATACCAGCCTCTTGGTATCGAAAAATCAAGTATTAGCGGTGCCATTGCTATTAATAAGATTTTTCATGATTTATTCAAAGTAGTTACTGCTGAAGTTCAGGATGCCCGGCGGCAAGCTTCCTGGGTAGGTGTCGGTTGGGCGGTATCAGGCGGCGAAACATCAGCTATTGGTGTTGATAATGTACTAATAGTACATGATATTAATCATGTTACGAATGTATTGGAGCAAGTGGCCTTAGGCAAACTCAAAGACGTTGATTATATTGAGTTGCTGGCATGTGCCGGCGGTTGCATTGGCGGAGCATTAACAGTAGAAAATCATTTTGTAGCTGAGCATCGTATGAAACGGCGAATTGAAAAGAAAAAAATTCAGGACCCCAAGCGCGGTATATTGCCACGTACTGCGTGCACTGATTTTGAACTCGGGTTAACCGGGCGCCGGGCTATTGAACCTAAACCGGCGCTGCGTCTTGATGCCGATATTTCTAAAGCTATGTCCAAAATCGAAATAATGGATGCAACATTAAAAAGTTTGCCTGGTCTTGATTGTGGTTCGTGCGGTTCGCCCAATTGCAAGGCATTGGCTGAAGACATTGCCCAGGGACGAGCCAGCCTGACTGACTGTGTATTTCTTTTGCGCAACAAGGTGCGGGATTTGGCCTATGAAATGGTTAACCTGGCTGCCAAGTTACCGCCGCCGCTTGATAAAGAGAAAGAAGAATAGTATTCAGTTTGGGGGGGATAATTGTGACTATTCAGGAAATAATTAAAGCCTTACCTTTTAAAGTAATATCAGGCCAGTCTAACCTCGATAAGGAGGTCAGCGGCGGATATGCGTCAGATCTGCTGAGTAATGTCATGGGTCAAGCACAGGCAGGTAATATATGGGTTACGATGCAGGGCCACCAGAATGTTGTGGCTGTAGCGTTACTGGCCGGACTGAGTGCTATTGTTATTGCCGGTGGCGTGGAACCCGATCCGGAGGCTGTACAAAAGGCACTGACAGAAGAAATAGTGATACTGACTACAACTCTTTCTGCTTATAAAGTGGTTGGCCGCTTATATCAGTTAGGTATTACGGGGGAATGATGCGACGGTTTGTGGCCGATCTTCATGTGCACTCCTTGTTGTCGCCTTGCGCTGAAATTGAAATGACGCCAAGTAATATTGTTTGGCATGCAGTGCAGCATGAAGTTGATATAGTTGCCATTACCGATCATAACGCCTGTGATAATGTCGCTGCCGCTTTGGAGGCAGCAAAAGCTACTTCTGTTACCATTTTGCCAGGGATGGAAGTTGAGAGTAAAGAAGAAGTTCATCTTATTGTTTTATTCGAAAACATGCAGCAACTTAAAGCTTGGGAACAATTTGTTCAGCAACATATGTCAGGACGCCTCAATGACGCTGAACGTTTTGGTGCGCAGTTTATTGTTGATGCTGACGATAATTTTGTTGCTGAAAAAATGGAAATGCTATTAGCATCGCTGACTGCCGGTATTGCAGAAATCACGGCACAGGTGAAGAAACTTGGTGGAATTTGTATTGCCAGCCATGTAGACAGGGCAACCTATAGTATAATTTCACAACTGGGTTTTATTCCACCTGATATTGAATTGGACGCGGTGGAAGTGTCCAAAAATATGAGTGTAGAGCAAGCGTCACAGCGTATTCCCACTATTGGACGCTTTCCTATAATAACAGCCTCGGATGCCCATATAATGGATGATTTTGTTCATGGTCCGAAGACAGTATTCTATATTGAGCAACCGACTTTGGGGGAAATCCGACAGGCATTATTAGCTCAAAATTTGCGAAAGGTGGTGGTTTAACCACTATTTACTATTGGTTTTTCAGGTATAAATGTGATTTTTTTCATAAGGAGGAGTTAACATGAACAGCGAAAAGGAAACTAATGGTTGCTGCTGCGGCGGCGGTGAAGCAGGTAAGCTGGCTCTGGATCAATTGAATGCAATTCTCACTAAATGGCAGGGTTTAAAAGGAGCTCTGATCCCGGTGCTGCAGGAAGCACAAGAGGCTTACGGTTACTTGCCGCGAGAAATTATTCAGGCTATTGCTGTAGAATTGAAAATCCCGGTTAGCCAGATTTATGGTGTGGTGACTTTCTACTCTCAATTCCATCTCAATCCCCGTGGCAAAAACATCATTCGTGTTTGCCAGGGAACTGCTTGCCACGTGCGCGGTGCTAAGGCTATTCTTGCAGCACTGGAAGATAAGCTGCAAATTAAAGCTGGTGGTACCACTCCTGATCTTACTTTTACATTAGAAACTGTGGCTTGCATCGGTGCTTGTGGTTTGGCTCCGGTACTGATGATTAATGACGATACTCATGGTCGCCTGACCCCTGACTCAATTCCTAAGTTATTGGCTCAATACGCCTAGCATTTGGCTTATGCGCGAAATATCACTTCATATTCTTGACTTAGTTCAGAATTCAATTGAAGCTGGGGCGACAGCCGCCAAATTAGAAATTATTGAAGATATAATTGGGAA
Source organism: Sporomusa ovata DSM 2662 (assembly GCF_000445445.1). Taxonomy (GTDB): domain Bacteria; phylum Bacillota; class Negativicutes; order Sporomusales; family Sporomusaceae; genus Sporomusa; species Sporomusa ovata. The sequence continues at coordinate 832,705 of NZ_ASXP01000001.1, forward strand.
TAGTATGATTATCAGGGTTTCTGATAATGGTCGGGGTATGAATAAAAAAATGCGGCAATTAGTAATTGACCCCTTTATCACCACCAGGACTACCCGCCGAGTAGGATTGGGGTTACCACTAATGGATATGTCTACTAAGCGTTGTGGCGGGTATTTGAATATTGATTCAATACAAGGTCAGGGAACAGTGATTGAAGCGATGTACCAACATAGCCACTTGGATAGGCCACCAATGGGAAATTTAGTGGAAACAATTAAGAGCATACTTGTTGCGAACCCGGTACTGCAATTTTCCTATCATCATACCGTTAATAACAAGAGTCTCTTAATTTCTTCCCACGAGATAACCGATATTTTGGATGGTATACCATTAACGCAGCCGGATGTATTGATCTGGTTGCACGGATACTTGTCAGAAAACATAGCCAATTTGTACGGAGGTGCTGAAGATGAAAACAATTGAAGATTTGAAACGTCTGCGGGAACAGCTTAAAAATAAAAACAACCTGCGTCATGACGGGGGAACACAGGTAATTGTTGGTATGGGTACTTGTGGTATTGCTGCTGGAGCAAGGCAAGTTATGACTGCAGTATTAGAAGAGGTTGCCAAGCGGAAACTGGAAAATGTTAAAGTCTGGCAAACAGGCTGTATCGGTATGTGCGAACAAGAGGTGCTGCTTGATGTTGTACGCCCCGGTGAACCGCGGATAACGTATGGCAGAGTTACGCCGGCAGATGTCCCCAAAATTATTGCCGAACATGTAGTTAACGGGCGGATTGTCGCCGAGCTGGCTGTTGGAAAAATCGTCGAATAATTTTTTGTAGAGTACAGGAGGGGATAATATGGATCATATTAGAGCACATGTGCTTATTTGTGGCGGTACTGGTTGCGGGTCTGCAGGCTCAAAAAAAGTTGAAGCTGCACTCCAGGCAGAATTGGTCAAAAAGGGTTTGGATAAAGAAGTAAAGGTTGTTGAAACTGGTTGTCATGGTTTTTGTGAAATGGGGCCGCTGGTCATTGTTTATCCAGAAGGCACCTTCTATGTTCGCGTTCAGGAATCTGATGTGGCTGAATTGGTTGAAAGCCATCTTTACAAAGGCCGCATTGTTGAGCGGTTATTATATAAAGAGCCTGTTACCCAGGAAAAAATTCCTAAGTACAGCGATATGGATTTTTACAAAAAGCAGATGCGCTTTGTATTAGCCAACTGTGGTCATATCAATCCGGAAGAGATCAATGAATATATAGCCGAGGGCGGATATGAAGCTTTAGGTAAAGTTTTGACCGAAATGAAACCGCAAGACGTGGTCGAAGAAGTTAAAAAAGCTGGTCTGCGTGGTCGGGGAGGCGGCGGTTTCCCAACCGGTATGAAGTGGGGCTTTGCCAGTAATTCGCCAGGTACGAAAAAGTATGTTGTTTGTAACGCGGACGAAGGCGATCCTGGTGCATTCATGGACCGCAGCGTACTTGAAGGCGATCCCCATCGTGTAATTGAAGGTATGGCTATTTGCGGCTACGCAATTGGGGCCGATGAAGGTTATCTCTATGTTCGTGCAGAATATCCGCTGGCTATCAAACGGCTGAAACTAGCTATTAAGCAAGCCGAGGAACTGGGTCTGTTAGGTGAGAATATTCTAGGCTCAGGCTTCAACTTTAAATTAAAAATCAAAGAAGGTGCCGGTGCCTTTGTATGTGGTGAAGAAACGGCACTTATAGCATCAATTGAAGGTAAACGCGGTATGCCTCGTCCTCGTCCTCCATTCCCAGCTGTTTCCGGCTTGTGGGGTAAACCTACTAATATTAACAATGTTGAAACCTTTGCTAACGTACCGCAACTCATCACTAAGGGTGCTGATTGGTATGCTTCGATCGGTACTGAGCGCAGTAAAGGCACGAAGGTGTTTGCGCTTACCGGCCGGATTAATAATACTGGTCTGGCTGAAGTTCCTATGGGTATTACCATGCGCGAAATTATTTTTGACATTGGCGGCGGCATTCAAGGCGGCAAAAAGTTCAAAGCAGTTCAAATCGGCGGTCCGTCTGGTGGCTGTCTGCCTGAAAGTCTGCTAGATTTATCAGTAGACTATGATTCACTTATTAAAGTTGGTGCCATGATGGGTTCCGGCGGTTTGGTCGTAATGGATGAGACCACTTGTATGGTTGACGTTGCTAAATTTTTCTTAAACTTTACGCAATCTGAGTCCTGTGGTAAATGTACCCCTTGCCGTGAAGGCACCAAACGTATGTTGGAAATTCTCACCCGGATTACTGAAGGGGAAGGCCGTGAAGGCGATATTGAGTTATTAGAATCCATGGCCAAAAATATTAAGACGACTGCTCTTTGTGGTTTGGGTCAAACGGCTCCTAATCCGGTATTGTCTACCTTGCATTATTTCCGCGATGAATATGAAGCCCATATCAAGGAAAAACGTTGTCCGGCTGGTGCCTGCACCAAACTCTTGAATTATAGTATTACCGATGCCTGCAAAGGCTGCGGGTTATGCAAAAAGGTATGTCCGGTAGAGGCAATCAGCGGTGAAAAGAAAGAAAAGCATGTGATCGATATTGCTAAATGTATTAGATGCGGTGCCTGCTTTGGTAAATGTCCATTCGAATCAATTGCTAAAAGCTAAATTTGCCAGTTTGTTTCTGGCATATGTGCCTAATAATTACCGAGAAGAGAGAGGGTGACACGACGATGGAAATGGTTAATTTAACAATTGATGGACAGCAAGTAGCTGTGCCGAAAACATCGACTGTTTTGGAAGCTGCACTTTCGATTGGTATAAAAATTCCGACTCTATGCTATCATCCCGAGTTGCGTGTTGAAGGTGCTTGCCGGGTTTGCATGGTAGAAGTTGAAGGTGCTCGCAGCTTGGTTGCATCTTGCGTTTATCCGGTAAATGAAGGAATGGTTGTTCATACTAATTCTGCTGCTGCACGTGAGGCACGTAAGTCCGTAGTAGAGCTGTTACTGGCCAATCACCCGACTGATTGCTTATCCTGTCAGCGTAATCTAAACTGTGAATTGCAAAATATTGCCGCTGACGTTGGGGTTAGAGAAATTCGTTTTGATGGCGAAAAGAAAAGCTATCCGCTTGATAATCAAAATCCGTCATTGGTTCGTGACCAGAACAAATGTATTTTGTGTGGCCGCTGTATCCGTGCCTGCAGCGAGCGTCAGGGTGTACATGTATATAGCTTTGCCAACAGAGGCTTTAATACCACTGTTGTACCAGCCTTTAGCTTAGGGTTGGATCAAGTGGCTTGTACCTTCTGTGGGCAATGTGCTATCGTATGTCCGACCGGCGCTATTGTCGAAAAAGACGATACCGAGGCCGTATGGGCAGCTCTCAGCGATCCCAAAAAACATGTGATTGTACAGACAGCACCTGCTGTTCGCGTAGCCTTAGGTGAAGCTCTTGATTTGCCTAATGGATCTATCGTTACCGGCAAAATGGTTGCTGCGCTAAAACGGCTGGGTTTTGATAAAGTATTTGATACCAACTTCAGTGCTGACCTCACGATCTGGGAAGAAGGTTCAGAGCTTATTGACCGCTTGACTAATGGCGGCACATTACCGATGATTACTTCCTGCAGCCCAGGGTGGGTTAACTTCATTGAATTAAAATATCCGGATTTGTTAGACCATCTGTCAACTGCTAAATCGCCGCAACAAATGTTTGGTGCAATAGCTAAAACCTATTATGCTGAAAAAGCTGGTATTGATCCTAAAGATATTGTTTCCGTATCAATTATGCCATGCACGGCTAAGAAAGCGGAAGCCGCTCGTCCTGAAATGAATTCCAGCGGCTATCAGGATGTTGACTATGTTTTGACAACTCGTGAATTAGGCCGCATGGTTCGTGCAGCAGGCATTAACTTTGCTAAGCTGACTGAGGCTGAATTTGATGCACCGCTTGGCATCGGCTCAGGTGCTGGCGTAATTTTTGGTGCTACTGGTGGTGTAACTGAAGCCGCTCTTCGGACAGTTGCCAAACTGGTATCAGGTAAAGAACTTGACAATATTGAATTTCAGGCTGTACGCGGTATGACCGGTATTAAAGAAGCCTCGGTTGAGTTAAAAGAAGGCTTAACTGCTAAGGTGGCTATCGCCCATACACTAGCTAATGCGCGGGTGATGCTTGATAAGATTCGCGCTGGTGAAGCTGATTACCACTTCATTGAAATCATGGCATGCCCTGGTGGCTGCTCTGGTGGCGGTGGACAGCCAATTATTACTTCAGCTGAAAAACGGCAAAAACGTTTGGACGCTATTTATGAATGTGATCGATCGTCTGAGATTCGGAAGTCCCATGATAATCCGGCAATTAAGGAATTGTATGATACTTTCCTTGGGAAACCGCTGGGTGAGAAATCACATCATCTTCTCCATACCCACTATCACAAGCAAGAAAAGTGCTAAGAATAGAAAGGGACTGTCTTTAAGGCAGTCCCTTTTTTGAGGTTTTTATTATAATTTTTAATAATATGTGAAAAGATATAACAAATAGGGTGCTTTTTGAAATATTTAAGAAGGAAATTTACCGCAGAGTGAGAATAAACTACTAATAATATATTGAATTTAAATTAAAATAGAAGCTGCTTATGTGAGCGCGGACTACTGCTAGGGAGAGTTGTTAATGAAGGAAAGTAAAGAAAATGCGGTAATTTCAAGAGCAACGGTTGATCGGTTGCCACTTTATTTTCGCACCCTTAAACTTAGTCAAGAAGAAGGGTTAGAAATCATATCGTCTGATGAATTGGGTCGGAAGATCGGGGTTACTCCTGAACAAATTCGTAAAGACTTATCAGCATTTGGTGAGTTTGGTAAGAAAGGCGTAGGCTATTATGTGCAGGAGCTTATGCGTAATATTGGTGAGATACTCGGGCTAAACCGCAATTGGAATCTTGCTATTGTGGGTGTTGGCCATATGGGTTGGGCTTTGGCGAATTATTCCAATTTTTCTTCGCAGGGGTTTCAGATACGGGCAATTTTTGATATTGATGATGACAAAATTGGCCGCTATATTAATGAGGTAGAAATCTTTCATATTGATAATATGAAAGAAATTATCCAGAAGTGCGATATCCAAATTGGCATCATAACTGTACCTGTTTCCTATGCGCAAGATATGGCGAATCGTCTTGTTGAAGCCGGCGTTAAAGGTATTTGGAATTTTGCACCAATGAAAATAAATGTTCCTGCTAATATTTATGTTGTCAGCGAGGACTTATCGATAGGGTTAAGCAGCATTTCTTACTACCTTTCACGACAAAACAGTTGATTAACTTGTTACATTGGAAAAATAAGCCTGTGTTAACAAAAAAGCAGGAATTTATAGTTTAGTGTAGAATGTAGAATAATGTAAAACAATCATATAAAATTCATAGTATACAGACAGGTGACAGGCATTTTGATCCTAAAAGCATAGCTTATACTACGCCATTATGGTCTGTTACGTGTTCCGTAATAGATGACTGGTAAGCGCACCTTGGCTTGTTTTGTTAATACAAAATGAACCCATAGGTGCTTTTTATTGTGCGTAGAATGCGTGCTAGAATATTTTTTGCCATTTTCCTACAATAATAATTCTGCATACTCGCTTCCTGGAAACAGGCAGTATGAAATAAAATGGGAAGAAGTTCTTTCTTAGAAATTTTTTCATTGTACTAATGCTAAGGAATACATACTTATAAGGGAGGAATTATATAAAATGTGCACAGCTAACACAGATAGCCTGGTTAAAAAAATGGCTGAGTACACCGGCAAGGTGGAAAAGGCACTGGCCAAATTTCCAGAACGCAAAAATCTGCCTCAAAACAGAGTTTATACGCCACTTGATGTTCAGGATCTTGATTATGAAAAAGATCTTGCCTTTCCTGGTCAATACCCGTTTACCCGCGGCGTACAGCCTACTATGTATCGCGGGCGATTCTGGACTATGCGTATGTACGCCGGTTTTTCAACAGCAGAAGAATCTAACAAGCGCTATCGATATCTCTTAGAGTCAGGTGGAACTGGTTTATCTTGTGCATTTGATCTGCCAACTCAAATTGGTTATGACTCTGACGATCCCATTTCAGAAGGTGAAGTTGGTAAAGTAGGCGTTGCTATTGACTCTCTGGCAGATATGGAGATCCTGTTTGATAGCATTGACCTTGGTAAAGTATCGACTTCAATGACTATTAATGCTCCGGCTTCGGTACTGCTTGCCATGTATATTGCAGTGGCTGAAAAGCAGGGTGTTAGTCCTGATAAACTCAAAGGTACTATTCAAAATGATATCCTTAAAGAATATGCTGCCCGGGGCACTTACATTTTTCCGCCTAAGCCTTCGATGCGGCTTATTACTAACATCTTCGAATATTGTTCTCAAAATGTTCCGAATTGGAACACTATTTCCATTTCTGGTTACCACATCCGTGAAGCGGGTTCCACAGCTTCGCAGGAAATTGCCTTCACCATTGCTGATGGTATTGCTTATGTTGACGCAGCTATTGAAGCCGGCTTAAATGTTGATGATTTCGCTGGACGACTATCCTTCTTTTGGAATGCTCATAATAATGTATTAGAAGAAGTGGCCAAGTTTCGTGCCTCGCGCCGGGTATGGGCTAAAGTAATGAAAGAGCGGTTTGGTGCTACTAATCCCAAGTCCTGGATGCTTCGCGTGCATACCCAGACTGCCGGCTCTATGCTTACTGCGCAGCAGTCTGACAACAATATTGTTCGTGTGGCATTGCAAACAGCAGCAGCTGTACTTGGCGGTACTCAATCGCTGCATACTAACTCCAGGGATGAAGCACTGGCTTTGCCTACCGAAGATTCAGTACGTATCGCGCTCCGTACTCAGCAAATCGTGGCTTACGAAAGTGGTCTGGCTGACGTAGTTGATCCATTGGCAGGTTCTTACTATATCGAGGCGCTTACCAATCAAATAGAAAAAGAAACCTGGGACTACATAGAAAAGATTGATGGTATGGGTGGCGCCGTCGTAGCCATTGAAAAAGGCTATATTCAACGTGAAATTCAAGAAAGCGCTTATAAATGGCAAATGGAAGTGGAAACCAAGCAAAGAATTATCGTTGGTGTTAATCAGTTTCAAGTGGAAGAAGAGCCGGTTACAGGCCTCTTGCGGGTTGACGCTTCTGTTGGTGAACTACAGAAGAAGAAACTGGCAGAGCTGCGCGCTCACCGTGACAATCGGACGGTTCAAGCTACTTTGGTTCGACTGGAAGCTGCTTGTAAAGATGAAAACACAAATCTTATGCCGCTGATTCTTGATGCCGTTAAGGCCTATGCAACTCTTGGAGAAATCTGTGGCATAATGCGAAAAGTATTCGGCGAATACGAAGCGCATATAAGCCTATAGCTAAAGTGGAGGGAACAATGATGGAAAAACGTATTAGAGTATTGGTTGCAAAGCCTGGCCTGGACGGTCATGATCGTGGCGCCAAAGTCGTAGCACGCGCTCTCCGCGATGCTGGCTTTGAGGTAATTTATACTGGACTTAGGCAAACACCGGAGCAAATTGCAGAAGCGGCATTGCAAGAAGATGTAAATGTAATAGCCTTAAGCCTATTATCTGGTGCACATAACCACCTTTTCCCACGCATTGTTCAACTATGCAGGCAAAAGGATATGAGTGATGTACTTATTGTTGGTGGTGGCGTTATTCCTGATGCCGATATTCCTGGTCTTAAAGCAACTGGCATAGCTGAAGTATTTACGCCTGGCACTACGACTGGTACTATTATTGAGTTCATCAAGGCTAATGTAAAATAGTAGCAGTTTATTATGCTAGCTGGCAGGTGAAAAAAGATGAATGTTGTTGAACAAGTACTAGCCGGGTCTAAACGGGCCTTGGCCCGCGCTATCACTGCTGTAGAAAATGATTACGATGAAGCGGCTGAAATTATGCAGCAGCTCTATCCTCACACTGGAAGAGCTCATGTTATTGGTATTACCGGTCCACCAGGCGCTGGTAAAAGTACGCTTACTGATAAGTTGGCCAGGGAGTACCGTTTTCAAGGCAAGACTGTGGGGATAATTGCTGTAGATCCAACTAGTCCTTTTTCCGGCGGTGCAATTTTAGGAGATCGCATTCGCATGAATGAACTTACCTTAGATGATGGGGTGTTCATTCGGAGTATGGGAACAAGAGGCAGTCTGGGTGGTTTGTCACGCAAGACTGCGGAGGCAGTCAAAATCATGGATGCATTTGGAAAAAATATTATATTTATCGAAACAGTAGGTGTTGGCCAGTCTGAAGTTGATATTATCAAGGCTGCGGATACTACGATTGTTGTACTACTACCTGGTCTTGGCGATGATATCCAGGCCATTAAGGCGGGTATTTTGGAAATTGCAGATATATTTGCAATCAATAAAGCAGACCGGGATGGCGTTGAGCGGCTAAATACTGAAATTGAAATGATGCTTGAATTGAATCAAACCAAAGTTGATTGGCGGCCACCAGTCAAACGAACTGTCGCCAGTAGGGGAGAAGGGCTAACTGAATTGCTCAATGCTTTAGAAGAACATAGCAGTTATTTGCACAACTCTGGTCAACTATCTATTCAGCGCACCAAGCGAACCCGAAATGAGCTGCTGGCATTACTTGATGAAAAAATTGGCCGGTATGTTCTTAAGAATGTTACAGCCAGTGGGAACTTTGATTCTGTGGTAGCGGCTGTTGAAAGACGGGAAAGAGATCCATACAGCGTTGTTGCTGAATTATTACGGCAAGTGCTGCGTTAATGAAATTTAAAAAAATAATAGGAATTTATAGTACCTGATATTAAAATATGGTATTATATAAAAAGATTGGATTAGTCAGTCAAATTGTAGCAAGGAGGCAGGAATATGTGCCAAGATTGTAATTGCGGTGTTAATGCCCGCAAATTCCAAGTGCTTAGAGTTGACCATATCGGGATTGCGGTAAAAGATATGGAGCAAGCCAGGAAGTTTTACACTGATGTGCTTGGTATGGCGGCGATGGGCGAAGAAGTTATTGAACAGCAAAAAGTAAAAGTTTGCTTTATTCCCTGTGGCGACAGCGAAGTTGAGCTGCTTGAATCAACTTCTCCTGATGGGCCTGTTGCCAAATTCATTGAAAAGAATGGCGAGGGTATCCAACATCTTGCACTTCGTGTGGACAACCTTGCGGCTGCACTCACTGATCTTAAAGAACAAGGCGTTCGACTAATTGATGAAACACCGCGTTATGGTGCTGGCGGTGCCAGCATTGCTTTCGTTCACCCGAAGGCTACTGGCGGAATTCTGTTAGAATTGTCTGAACGAAAATAGTTTCTAAGTAATGGAGGTGTTTTTCAAATGGCTACAATTCAGGAAAAAATTGATGATCTGAAAAAACGCCAGGAAAAGGTTAAATTAGGCGGCGGCCAAAAGCGTATTGATAAGCAACATGCCGGTGGCAAGCTAACGGCCCGGGAACGTGTTGAAAAACTTTTGGATGCTGGTACCTTTGTTGAACTGGATCAATTTGTCTGTCATCGTTGCACCAACTTTGGTATGGAAAATGTTGAATCTCCCGGCGAAGGCGTAGTAACAGGTTATGGTACGATTGATGGTCGCCTGGTATATGTATACGCCCAGGACTTTACTGTCATTGGTGGATCATTAGGCGAAATGCATGCCAACAAAATTGTAAAAGTACAAAAACTGGCTCTTAAAATGGGAGCTCCTTTAATTGGTATCAACGATTCAGGTGGTGCACGGATTCAAGAAGCCATAGATGCTTTATCCGGATATGGAAAAATATTTTATCAAAATACGGCAGCTTCAGGTGTTATTCCCCAAATTTCCGTTATTATGGGACCATGCGCCGGCGGTGCAGTATATTCACCGGCGATTACCGACTTTATCTACATGGTGAAGAACACCAGTCAAATGTTTATTACCGGCCCACAGGTTATTAAGTCAGTTACTGCGGAAGAAGTAACTGCAGAACAATTAGGCGGTGCTCTGACCCATAACGCGACCTCTGGTGTGGCTCATTTTGCAACTGAAAATGACGATGATTGTATGCAGCAGGTTCGTTATCTTTTAAGCTTTTTACCAAGTAATAATTTGGACGATGCGCCGATTGTTGATACTGGTGATGATGCTAACCGGATGGATGAGGGACTGAATACTCTTTTACCAGATAATCCTAATCAACCATACAATATGAAAGATATCATTAAATCAATTGTGGACAATGGCGAATTCTATGAAGGGCATGCTCATTACGCGAATAATATCATTACTTGCTTTGCCCGTTTTGATGGACAGCCTGTAGGTATTATTGCCAACCAGCCTAATGTTATGGCCGGCTGCCTTGATATTAATGCTTCTGATAAAGCTGCCCGGTTTATTCGTTTTTGTGATGCTTTTAACCTGCCGGTAGTAAACCTTGTTGACGTTCCGGGTTTCCTGCCAGGCACTGACCAGGAGTATGGCGGCATAATTCGCCATGGCGCTAAAATGCTGTATGCCTATTGTGAAGCAACTGTTCCCAAGGTTACAGTCATTACCCGCAAAGCATATGGGGGTGCCTATCTGGCTATGTGCTCCCAGGACCTGGGTGCTGATCAGGTATTGGCGTGGCCGAGCGCTGAAATTGCCGTTATGGGACCGGCTGGCGCTGCCAACATCATCTTCCGCAATGATGCTGACGCAGCAGAAAAAACAGCAAAATATGTGGAAGATTTTGCAACCCCATATAAAGCGGCGGAAAGAGGCTTCGTCGATCAAGTTATCGAGCCAAAGGAAACCCGACCGCGGGTTATTACCGCACTCAACATGCTGGTTAGTAAGCGCGAACAACGGCCGGCCAAAAAGCATGGTAACATTCCGCTATAATGCTCGTTGAACTTTCATACTGGAAAGAAAGGGGATAATTAACGTGGGTTTTTTAGATTCCTTACTGGGAAAGTCTGAACCGCCTAAGGCTAAGCAAAAAAAGCAAAGACCAGATGCAGCAGTAACCGAAATGGCGGCTGCCGTTTCGATGACGGTAGCGGCAGAGAATATTAGCCCGGAAGTTGTTGCTGTTATTACTGCCAGTATCTATGCGATGATGGGGACGGGTAACCTAGCCGTTAGGATTACCCGTACCAGTAACCAGTGGGGAAATGTGGGACGACAAAAGATTATGGACAGCCGTCAGTTTGCCTAAGTAAAATACGAACACCATCAATGAATGGAGGGTCCGCTAGTGAAAAAATTTAATGTGACAGTTAATGGTAATACCTATGAGGTAGAGGTAGAAGAAGTAAGTGGCGCTATTGCCGCTCAACCCCGGCCGGTGACTCCGGTTGCAGCGGCACCTGCCGCAGTTGCGGTTCCAAAAGCCGCTGCCGCTGCCGCTGCTCCTGCTCCTGTTCAAGTGTCTGCCGGTGATACCCCGATAAATGCCCCAATGCCGGGAAAAGTGACTAAAATAGTTGCTGCTGTTGGTCAAAAGGTCAAAAAAGGTGATGTTATCCTTATTCTTGAAGCGATGAAAATGCAAAATGAAATTGGTGCTCCTGCTGATGGTACGATTAAGTCTATCAATGTAAGCGCCGGTCAAAGTGTTAAGCCTGGTGAGGTTATGGCTGTTATTGGTTAATGCTGGCCAAGCTGGAATTAGTGCGGCTAAGCTGGCGTCGCATTAATTCCAGATAGTAATCTTAGGATAGAGCAAGATGATTATTCCTAATATATATAGGTTAGGAGGTATAAAACACACATGGACGTATGGATTCAGCAGTATCCCTGGCTCGATGAGCTGCTCATGGGCTTCCTCGGTCTTACCTGGAAGCATGTAGTCATGTGGGCTATTGGTGCTTTGCTCATCTATCTTGCCGTAAAACATGACTATGAACCGTCACTTCTTCTCCCTAGCGGCTTTGGTGCAGTTTTGGCTAACATTCCACATTCGTCAGCAGTCTCTGCTATTGTAGCCAGCCGTTTCGCGCAAGAACTGTAACTACTCATAGAAAATTATATATAAGTAAATGAAAATTAAATAAGTCAGGTCTTCCGTACAGTGCAAATTATTGTTCGGGAGGCTTTTTTTTCCAAAATTAGAAGTTGTAAATTATTTTAAAGTAGGATAATCGCCTGCAGACTCAGCGCGGCAAGTCGTGGTTTCTATAAATAACCATGTGATTTATGTAAAGATTCTTTGAAAAACTATAGTATTTTTGCGTGAAATCTGGTATTGTGTAAATACAATGCAATTTCGAAAAATATATTAAAAATATTGGGAATGATAGTGAAAAAAATAATTACATCAATGTGCAGGTAAATGTTCATGATAAAGCGAATATATAACCTGTTTTAGCAAAAAATATCTAATCTAAATTAATCCTCTAGGAAAAGGAGGGAGGACCTTTGGGAAAGCAACAAGAAGGCATTGTATTGGAAGTATTTGATGGAATGGCCAAAGTAAAGGCCAGCCGCCATAGTGATTGTGAAAATTGCGGTAGTTGCCCTGGAAATGATGCCATTGTGGTTGAGGTGCTGAACCCGGTGGGAGCTAAAAGAGGGCAGCGGGTGATCATTGAGGGAAAAGAAGTCAATATGCTAAAAGCGGCGTTTATTGTTTATATGTTACCGCTTATAGCTGCTGTTGCGGGAGTTTTCGCCGGTACTTACCTGGCAACTACCAAAATGGAGACTGACCCAATATGGTACCAGGTTGCTGGCGGGGTGGTTGCAGTTGTTATTTCCCTGATTTATATTAGATATTTTGATCGCAATGCCAGGACAGATGATACTATGCGACCAGTCATAACTCGCATTCTGTCATAGCTGTTTTAGGATAAGCGATTAGATTGCACCAAATAAAAGGAGTGAAAATATGGCAAAAAGCTTTCGCGGGGGGGTTCATCCCGACGACCGCAAACGGTATACAGCTGCTAAACCTATCGAAGTGGCTCCTATACCGCAAAAAGTCATCATTCCTACCAGGCAGCATATAGGAGCGCCTTGCGCCCCTATAGTCAAGGTGGGCGATTTGGTCAAAAAAGGACAGGTAATAGCTGAAGCACAAGCCTTTGTTGCCAGTCCGATTCATGCCTCAACCTCAGGTAAAGTAGTGGAAATTGCTGAATATCCTCATCCCGTATTTGGCACTTGTCAAGCAGTTGTCATTGAAGGCGATGGTCAGGATGAGTGGGTTCCAGGTTTGCCGCTAAACCGTGACTGGCAGTCAATGGAGGTTAAAGAACTTAAGGAAATCGTTCGCTTGGCTGGTTTGGTAGGGATGGGAGGAGCTACCTTCCCGACACATGTAAAGATGTCGCCTCCGCCGGAAAAACCCATTGACTCCTTCATTCTCAATGGAGCTGAGTGTGAACCATATCTGACAGCTGATCACCGGGTTATGTTAGAACAAACCGAGCGTATTGTAACTGGTATGAAAATTGCCATGAAAATTATCGGTGTAAGTAAAGGCTATGTTGGTATTGAAGAAAATAAACCAGATGCTATTGAAATTATGCGCAAAGCTTGCGCTGGTTCCAGTATCGAAATAGTGCCTCTTAAAACCAAATATCCACAAGGGGCTGAAAAAACATTAATTAAAGTAATCCTGGACAGAGAAGTGCCTTCAGGCGGCTTGCCTATGGATGTAGGTGCTGTTGTACAAAATGTAGGTACTTTGGTAGCTATAGCTGACGCCGTAGAAAAAGGTCTGCCACTTATTGAACGTGTGGCTACTGTTACCGGTGGTGCTATCGCTGAACCTAAAAATGTGCTGCTACGGGTAGGCGCAACCTTTTCCCAGGCTGTAGCTATGTGCGGCGGCTTTAAAGAGCAGCCGGTTAAAGTTATTATGGGTGGTCCGATGATGGGGATGGCGCAGCAAACTCTTGATGTACCTGTAATCAAAGGTACGTCTGGTATTTTGGCGTTAAGCGCTGCTGATGTTAACATTGGTCCAGAGCAGCCATGTATTCGCTGTGGCCGCTGTGTTGACGCCTGTCCAATGGGACTTGTACCAAGTATGCTGAGTATTCTTGGCGAGCGTGGTGCATTTGCCAAAGCGAAGGAAGAATATTCACTGCTTGACTGCGTAGAGTGTGGTTCCTGTGTATATGTATGTCCGGCTAAACGCAACATTGTTCACTATATTAAATTATCTAAAGCACAAAATGCAGCAGCTGCGGCTGCACAAAAGAAATAGGAGGTGGGCGGTATGAGCGCAGAAGTAAAACTGGACGTTGGTACCTTAACAGTTTCGGCATCACCGCACATCAGGTGCGACGAATCTATTGCTAAAATTATGTGGGCAGTTAATCTGGCATTAGCACCTGCTGCTCTTTTTTCGATATACCGTTTTGGTATGCCAGCATTAACTACTATGATTCTCTGTATTGTTTTTGCTATGGCCACAGAATATCTTATTCAAAAATGGCAGAACAAACCGATTACGATTAATGACGGCAGCGCTTTTTTGACGGGCCTTTTACTGGCTATGAATATTCCGGCGACATTACCCTGGTATATGCCTGTATTTGGTACTGTGGCAGCTATAGCCGTAGCCAAGCATACTATGGGCGGCTTAGGTTACAACATTTTTAACCCGGCTCTTGTGGGACGTGCAATCATGCTAGCGTCTTGGCCGGTCGCAATGACAACCTGGCCGCAAATGGCAAGCAAAATTGACGGAGTTACTTCAGCTACCCCGCTAGGTATTTTAAAACTCCAAGGTTATGAAAGTCTTGTTGCGATTTTTGGTGATAAAGTAACAATGTATCAATCCCTCTTTATCGGCTCTCGCAGCGGCAGTATGGGTGAGACTTCGGCCTTGCTATTAATTTTAGGCGGGTTATTCTTAATCTATCGCGGATATATCAGGTGGCAGATTCCGGTATGTATGATTGGTACTGTCGGTCTTTTAACTGCAGCTTTCGGACATGATCCGATTATGCATATGATGTCAGGCGGACTTATTCTCGGCGCCTTCTTCATGGCGACTGACATGGTTACCATTCCGATTACCATTAAGGGTCAAATTATATTTGCAGTTGGTGCCGGTGCGCTTACTGTATTAATCCGCTTATTGGGCGGCTATCCGGAGGGCGTTTGCTATGCTATTTTGCTTATGAACTGTGTAACGCCACTGATCGACCTTTTGGTTAAGCCTGCAAAATTTGGGGCAAGGAGGTAAATGACCATGTCACACGATGCACATGACGATAAAAACAATAGCATCTTCAAAATTACTATGAGTCTAGCTATAACCTGTTTTATTTCAGGGGTCATCATTGCCGGGGCCTATGCGATCACCGAACCAGTTGCGGCTGAACAACGAGTTAAAGCCAAAAATGATGCAATGAAAGAACTTGTCAAAGATGCTGAATCTTTTAAAGCTATTGAGGGCAAAGAAGGTTGGTATGCAGGGATAAAAGACGGTAAAGTAATTGCTTATGTAGTGCCTGCAAGTGGTAAAGGGTATGCGGGTAAGATTGAAATGCTTGCCGGTGTGACAACAGACGGTAAGGCCATTGACTTTAAGGTCTTAAAGCATGCGGAGACTCCTGGACTGGGAGATAAGATGGTGGGAGATAAGTTCCGCAAACAGTTTGCCAACAAGGATCCTAAGGATATGGAAGTAGTCAAAGTTCCCACAGATAAAAATATCCAGGCGCTGACTGGTGCAACGATTACCTCCCGGGCCGTTACTAAAGGTGTGCGGGAAGCAGTAGAAGCCGTTGCCGCATATGCGGCCAGCCAAAAGAAGTGAGGTGTGTGAATATGAATTATTGGGAAATATTTAAAAAAGGTATTTTTGAAATGAACCCCATATTCCGCCTTGCGTTAAGCCTTTGTCCGGCGCTGGCGGTTACTGCTACTGTATTTAATGCATTAGGCATGGGGTTTGCAGTTATGGCAGTCATTACTGCTAATAATATTGTTGTATCGCTTGTTAAAAAATTGGTTAATCCCAAGGTTCGTGTACCGATGTTTATCACGATCATTGCTACGATTGTTACTTTAACAATCTTAGTTCTTGAAGCCTATGCTCCAGCCGTTTACAAAGAGTTAGGACTTTACCTCGAACTAGTGGTGGTATTTGCCATTATTCTGGCTCGTGCTGAAGTATTTGCCATGAAAAATGACGTACTACCATCTGCCGTTGATGGCTTGGGTATGGGTGCCGGTTTTGCCTTGGCTATGCTGTTTATTGGTGCCTTTCGCGAAGTGTTTGGGACGGGAACAATCTTGAGTGGAACTTCCATGGCAATGCAAGTGTTTCCCCCATCCTATGATGGTCCTATGATTATAATTCTTGCGCCTGGTGCGTTCCTGGTAATCGGGCTGATGATCGGCATGTTTAATGTTATCGGCGAATATCAGGATAAGCAAGCGGCCAAAGCCAAAGCCGCATCGCAGCTTACTATGCAAAGGAGTGAGGCTGTATAATGGAATATTTTACTCTGTTTATGGGCGCGGCAATTGTTAATAACTTCGTGCTTACGCGCTTTCTGGGTCTGTGTATCTTTTTTGGAGTTTCCAAGAGCTTAAGTGCTTCTGTGGGTATGGGTATGGCAGTTGCTTCTATCCTTACTATATCATCATCACTTGCTTGGGTAGTTTATCACTTTGTGCTTGTTCCTTATGACTTGGTTTTCCTAAAAATTGTAGTGATTGTTGTACTAATGGCTTGTTGCGTACAATTTTTGGAAATTGCCATTAAGAAATATGCGCCTGCCCTTTATGAGATGTGGGGTATTTATTTAGTATTAATTGCCACTAACTGTGTTATTTTGGGTGTACCGCTCATTAACGCTACCGAAAACTATGGTTTTATTAAAAGTGTTGTCAACGCCTTTGGTTCAGGCGTAGGCTTTGCCCTTGCGCTTATTCTTATGGCCAGCCTGCGGGAGAAATTGCAATTTGCTGATGTTCCTAAAACCTTGCAGGGCCTTGGAATTGCTTTTATATTGGCAGGTATGCTTGCATTATCTTTCCTGGGTTTCTCAGGTATGATTCCGCTATAGGAGAATAGAAAGGGGCGTGAGAAATAAATGCATGGAGTTGTTCAACATTCGCTGATAATACTGGCGGTTCTGACAAGTCTGGGCGTTATATTTGGACTTGTTCTGGCTTATGCCAATAAAAAAATGGCTATTGAAGTTAATCCACTAATTCACGTTGTTGAAGACGTATTGCCAAAAGGACAGTGTGGTGCCTGTGGCTATGCTGGCTGCATGGCGTACGCTGAAGCCGTGGTAATTAACCCTGATGTACCGCCTAATTTGTGTATCCCTGGTAAAGATCCGGTAGCTAAGCTCGTTGGTCAGTTGACAGGTAAAGCAGCAGCCGAGGTTGAGCCACGTATTGCTCAAGTTCGCTGTGCCGGCAGTCATGCTAAAGCTGTTAAAGCTAACGAGTATCATGGTGTTCAGGATTGTATAGCTGCCAATCTGTTGTTTGGGGGTCACAAGAGCTGTAAATATGGCTGTTTAGGCTTAGGGACTTGTGTAAAAGAGTGTCCTTTTGGTGCTATGACTATGAGTGAAGAGGGTTTGCCAATTATTGATCCGGATAAATGTACCGGTTGTGGTAAGTGCGAAACAGTATGCCCGAAACAAGTCATTGCGATGATGCCAATTGGGGCTGCTGTCCGTGTTAACTGCAACTCACATGACAAAGGCACAGTAGCCAAAAAAGCATGTAGTGCTGCTTGCATCGGCTGCACATTATGCAAGAAGGAATGTCCGCATGGTGCTATTACGATGGATAATAATCTAGCCGTAGTTGATGCTAAAGTGTGTATGGAAAAATGCGATAATCCTGTTTGTTTGGCTAAATGTCCAACAAAGGCTATTCGGCACGCTATACTTGGTGTAGTGCCTGGCAGTGAAGATACGGTAGCGTAATAACACTTTATTTGCCAATAAAAGAGGAGGGGGGGACCCCTTCTCTTTTATTATGGTTTTATTCAATTTTTATGGGCTATGGTTTGCATTAACCTATATTATAATGTAAAATGGAATAGAATATGAGCAGGGTGGCAAGCTGATGTTGACAAAAGCGGACAAGTGGCTGATTGTTATACTAGTACTACTTGCATTATCAGGTATTGGTTTAAATATCTATCATATTTCAGGGGAAAGCAGTCAGGCCCGCAGTGTAGTTATAACTGTTGATGGTCAAATGATTAAGACTTTTCCGTTACGTCAGGGTTATACAGGAGAATTTAGAATTGACGGTTATAACGGCTTTAACGTTGTTGAATATAAAGATGGGCGCGTACGCATGAAGGAAGCCGATTGCCCTGACCAGATATGTGTGCAATCAGGCTGGATCAGTATTCCACCACAGCAGATTGTATGTTTGCCTAATCGGGTAGTCGTTAAAGTTGTAGCTGATAATTCTACTGATGTTGATGATATTGTGAGGTAGTTATGAGTAAAACAAAGCGCTTGGTTCTATTAGCTTTATTAGTAGCGATGGCTGCGGCTCTCCATGTACTGGAAAGTCAGTTTCCAATTCCAGTGCCTGTACCTGGCGTAAAGCTGGGGTTAGCCAATATTATTTCACTACTGGCAATTCTCATGCTTGGATGGCAGGCTGCTGTGTATGTTGCCGTTGCGCGTGTTTTGTTAGGCTCTTTATTTGGTGGCTCCCTGTTGGGACCGGCATTTGTTATGAGTATGGGTGGAGCGCTTGCAAGCATTTTTATTATGGCTTATATCAGTAAAAATTACCAACAGGTATTTTCGCTTGCTGGTGTTAGCTTAGTAGGCGCAGCTGTTCATAATATAACCCAAGTAATTTTGGCAGCATTTCTTGTCCATAGCGCAGGGCTACTATGGTATTTACCGTATTTGCTTTTATTTGCGGTACCCACTGGCTTATTTACCGGTTTGACGGCTAACTACTGTTTTGCTAAAGCACCAGCAAAGTATGGACTCAAGAATTAAAATTACTTGTAAAACGAGAATGTTTCTTATCTTAAGTGTAGTGAGGCAAGACTTCCGTCTCTATAGGCGGTGTCGAATCAGGTGGGGTAGAATCCCCACCTGATTTTCCGATGGTTCAGCTTCACTGCAACACTTTTTATTTCTAAGGAGGGGGTAAGGTGAGAACTGGCACTAATAAGGGCAGTTCAGCCGGCAAAAGTATGGGAATGATGTTTTTATTTCTAATTACCGGGGCAATAGTTGGCGGCATTTTAGGCGAACTTGCTGCCGGCTCCAGTTTGCTCTCAGGAGTAGCGCCTTATCTTATTAAACCATTCCCTGTATTTGATTTGCCGCCAGTGGCGATTAATTTGTATGTAATAAAATTGGTCATTGGCTTTGCTTTATACCCGAACTTGATGAGCGTCCTGGGAATTATAGCAGCCATCCTGCTTTTTCGGCGCTTTTAGGAGGGGGAGGGCATGCAAATAATCTTAGCGTCAGCATCACCAAGGCGTCAACAACTTTTAAAACTAATTGATCTTGATTTTGAAATTATGGTCAGTGAAGTAGAAGAAGATAATACCAAAGATATACTGCCTGAGGAACTGGCTATGGCCCATGCAATTGATAAAGCAATTGATGTTAGCAAGCGAGTTTCAGGCAATGCGGTTGTTATTGGTGCTGATACTATTGTGGTGGTTGATGGCAAAGTATTTGGCAAACCGAAAGATCGTAGCGAAGCTGTGCAAATGCTGACTGTTCTTGCCGGACGGGATCATATTGTTATTTCTGGAGTGGCAGTGGCTAAGGGGGGGAAGGTTGTTAGTGGTTTTAGTACTACTACTGTTACTTTCAGGCCGCTGTCGCAAATTGAGATTGAACGATATGTTGCTACCGGCGAACCGATGGACAAGGCTGGGGCTTATGCCATTCAGGGCCGGGGCACATTGTTAGTGGAGAGTATTACTGGCTGTTATAATAATGTAGTAGGTTTGCCACTTGTTAAGTTATCCGAACTACTCCGGCAAATAGGGGTAGATTTGCTATGACCAGGGACAAGCAGTTAATGATGAAGGAATTGCCTGAGACCGAAAGGCCACGCGAGAAAATGCTCGAAAAAGGTGTTAAGGCCTTAAGTAATGCAGAACTGCTGGCCATACTTCTTCGTACAGGCACGAAAAATTTGCCGGTTAATCGTCTGGCCGAACAACTTATAACTAAGTATGAATTGTCGGGACTGGCAAGTATATCGCCTCCCGAATTAAGTAAAACCACTGGTATTGGCTTAGTTAAAGCCGTTACTGTGATTGCTGGCATTGAACTGGGGCGCAGGTTAAGCCTGAAGGAGCCGGGTGAACGCCCGATTATTAGAAGTCCGCGTGATGCTGCTGATTTAATGATGGCTGAGCTAAGGTATGAAACCAAAGAACATTTTGTGGCATTACTTTTATCGACTAAGAATCATGTTATTGCCCGGGCAATTATCTCTGTTGGCAGCTTAAATGCTTCTATTGTACATCCGCGAGAGTTGTTTCGGGAGGCTATTAGTTATAGTGCTGCCGCTGTTATTTTGGTTCATAATCATCCCAGTGGTGATCCTATGCCAAGTCAGGAAGATATTAGTCTGACCAAACAGTTGGTTGAGGCAGGAAATTTGCTTACTATTTCTGTACTTGACCATGTAATTATCGGTGATGGCAAGTATGTGAGCTTTAAAGAAAAGGGAATAATATAATAGGTTTTCTAAATGAAAGGGGTTAAAGTCTATGTTAAATTTATTTGGTTCACTATCACGTGACATGGGTATAGACCTCGGTACGGCCAATACATTAGTGCATGTGAAAGGCAGAGGAATTGTTCTCAGAGAACCGTCAGTAGTCGCTATCCAGCGTGATACCGGCGAGGTGCTGGCTGTTGGTGAGGAAGCCAAACAAATGATTGGTCGTACGCCGGGGAATATTGTGGCTATTAGGCCACTTAAAGATGGAGTTATTGCTGATTTTGACGTAACTCAGGCTATGCTTAAATATTTTATCAGAAAAGCTATGGATTCAAAGTCTTTTATTAGACCGCGAGTAATTGTCGGTGTCCCTTCCGGGGTTACCGAAGTGGAAAAAAGGGCAGTTATTGATGCAACTATTCAGGCCGGAGCCAGGGAAGCATACTTGATTGAAGAACCAATGGCTGCAGCCATCGGGGCTGGTTTACCTGTGCACGAACCAACTGGTAATATGGTTGTGGATATTGGCGGTGGCACGACTGAGGTGGCAGTTATATCGTTAGGCGGCATTGTTACCAGCCGTTCTATCCGTGTTGGTGGCGACGAGATGGATGAAGCCATTGTTCAGTATGTTAAACGTACTTATAATTTAATGATTGGTGAACGTACAGCGGAAGAAGTTAAAATTACAATTGGTTCTGCCATCTTAATAAAGGATGATCAGCAATTTGATGTGCGTGGCCGCGATTTGGTAACCGGTCTGCCGAAGACATTGACAATTAAAGCAAGTGAAGTGCGGTTGGCGCTTAGTGAGCCGATAGCCGGTATTATTGAAGCTGTAAAAGTAACTCTGGAAAAAACTCCTCCAGAACTGGCCTCTGATATCATGGATAAGGGGATTGTTATGACAGGGGGCGGTTCGCTGCTGAAAGGACTTGATCTACTGCTGAACAGAGAAACTGGCATGCCGGTACATATTGCCGAAGATGCTTTGTCGTGTGTTGCTGCAGGTACTGGTGGTGCTTTAGAAAGCATAGATTTGTTGAAACGGGTACTTATGACTACCAAAAAACTCAACTAGGGAAAATAATAGTTAACAGAATTAATCAATGTAAGGAAGGGGCCCAGAAAGTGCGATTCATTCACAAAAAGGCGGTTATCCTTATCGTGGCGGTATTAACCGTCTTTTTGCTAGCTAGTACAGTTGCGAAGGGAAAGTATCAATTTGTTTTTACGGAACAGGTTGTAGCTACGCTGTTATTTCCAGTTGAATATGTATTAGGCAAAATTGGTTACGGCATACGCCATACAGGTTCTTTTACCAGTGAAATTATGACTGTGTATCGCGATAACCAGACGCTAAAAACTGAAAATGAGGAACTTCGTCAAAACAATATTAATACAACTGAGATTGTGGCCGAGAATGCAAGACTGCGAGCTATGCTTGATTACAAAAAAGCGGCTCAGCAGTTTGATTTTGTAGCTGCACAGGTAATTGCCCGTGATCCGGGAACATGGACGAATATTATTATGATTAACAGAGGGGCAGCCGACGGGCTTACCAAAGATATGACGGTAGTGGCGACACAGGGTCTTGTTGGCAGTGTTGTCAGCGTTTATAATAATTCTGCCAAAGTACAGCTTATTTTAGATCCACGCAGTGCTGTCGGTTGTCTTGTGCAGCGGCCTGAGTCGCGGGTTGCAGGCATTGTTGAAGGCAGTACGGCGAATCCACAGGCTCCGCATATGGTTAATATTGCCCGTGATGCTG
Organism: Sporomusa ovata DSM 2662; assembly: GCF_000445445.1. Lineage (GTDB taxonomy): Bacteria > Bacillota > Negativicutes > Sporomusales > Sporomusaceae > Sporomusa > Sporomusa ovata. The sequence continues at coordinate 855,109 of NZ_ASXP01000001.1, forward strand.
ATATCATCAAGAGTGATAAAATTATTACTTCAGGGTTTGGTGGTATATTTCCTAAGGGACTGCTGGTAGGTGAGGTTGTCGATATTGTTAATGAAGAAGGCGGATTGTTAAAATATGCTGTCTTGAAGTCAGCTGTGGATTTTGATAGACTAGAAGAAGTGTTGGTTATTGTGCGTTCCCGTGAAAATTTGCCAGAGGTTCTCACGCCGGCCACACCGGGAAAAACTACTCAACAGCCTGCCCAACTGAAAGAGGCTGGACGATGAAAATGATACTTGTCTGGACCAGCCTGCTGATTGTCACTATTGCTGTCCAAGCCGTATTATTACCCCTTATATTTTCGCAAGGGGCTAAGCCTGACATTATTTTGATTATTGTGGTTGCCTGCGGTTTGTTGGCCGGACGGGAGCATGCCATTGGAGTCGGATTTATGGCTGGTTTACTTCAGGATTTTGCTTCAGGCAATATTTTTGGGTTAAACACTTTATCAAAGATGGCGATAGGCTATGTTGCCGGTTTGGCTGAACGAAAGGTATTTAAAGAAAGTGTAGTATTGCCGGTTTTGGCAATTATTTTAGCTACTTTTTTTAATGGCGTAATCATGCAGGCGCTGCTTTTTTTATTAGGGTACAAGGTTGAAGTGATGTCATTGCTGAAAGAGCAAATGTTGGTTTCATTAGGCTATAATATCTTATTTTGCATTCCGGTGCATAGGCTGATTTATCGGCTTACATTTGGTAATAAAAGTCAATTTTAAGGAGATGCTGTGCTACCACATGTCTGCAAATTTTATGCAAAATATATAGTGTAGAAAGGAGGTTGCCGTATGCTTGTTAAGCGATCAAATGGACGACTTGATATTTTGAGTCTGATCATTGTTTTTATTTTTATGACATTAGTAATTCGTCTTGCCTATTTGCAAATGGCACAGGGTCAATACTATGATCGTCTGGCCGACGGCAACCGCATCCGACTTATTCCCATCATGTCGCCACGTGGTGTTTTTTATGACCGGAACGGTGTGATGCTGGTGTCCAATCGTCCGGGTTTTACGGTATCTGTATTAGCAATAAGCGGCCCTGTTTCTGATGAAGTAATTGCTAAATTGGCTGGTATCCTCAGTATGAATGCAGAGGAAATAAAAGGTAAGTTAGCACAGCATACTGGTGCGTTTGAACCTATCAGAGTCAAAACTGATGTCGGTCCTGATATTGTTACCAAAATCGAAGAACGTCGCTCTGAACTACCAGGGGTGGTTATTGAAATTCAACCACTGCGTAACTATGTTAATAATGAGCTTGGAGCCCATATATTTGGTTATGTGAGTGAGATTAATGATGTCGAGTTGGAAAAGCGTAAAGCGAATGGTTATAAGTCGGGAGATATTGTTGGCAAATTTGGACTGGAAAAGTTATATGATAAGGAAATTCGCGGTATTGATGGCGGTAACCAGGTTGAGGTTGATGTAAATGGCCGTCCTGTACAGGTAATTGGTAAAAAAGATCCAGTTCCAGGTTATAATTTGGTATTGACAATTGACTATCGGATTCAAAAGGCTGCTGAAACTGCCATTGATGAACAACTTCTTTATCTTCAAACAAAAACTGAGTTTGTCAAGGCAAAAGCAGCAGCTGCTGTTGTCTTAAATCCTAAGACAGGTGAAGTTCTGGCAATGGTAAGCCGTCCTGCATTTAACCCTAATTTATTTAACGGCGGCATTTCATCTAAGGAGTGGAATCTGCTCAATGAAAATCCCTATCATCCTATGGATAATAAGGCTATTTCCGGCGAATATCCACCAGGATCAACCTTTAAGATAATTACTGGTGCAGCGGCATTAGAACTTGGCAAGGTTACACCAGAGGAAAAAATTCTCGATGCAGGTACTCACTGGATTATCCCTAAAGGTAATGCTGGGGGGGAAGCGCTGGGGTGGATTAATTTCAGGGAAGCGTTATCTAAGTCTGATAATGTATATTTCTACGAGATGGGCAATCGCTTAGGTATTGATAACCTGGAAAAATATGCCCGCCTGTTTGGACTGGGAGAGGTTACTGGCATTAATCTGCCAGGGGAAGCGGAAGGCTTAGTAGCTAATCGTCGCTATAAAGAAAAAGTGTATGGCGAAGACTGGTATTTATCGGAAACCTTTGATGCTGCTATTGGGCAGGGATTTCAATTAGCGACGCCGCTCCAAATGGCTATGATTATGGGTCAAATTGCTAATGGCGGTCACCGTTATAAGCCGAATCTTGTCAGCAGGATAATAGGGTCTAACGGCGAAGTTATTAAAACATTTTCTCCGGAAGAAGTAGGTAACGTTACTATTTCGGAGTATAATCTAAACCTTATTCGTGAATCTCTGCGTGAAGTAGCACAAGAAGGCGGGACTGCAGCAGGTACTTTTCAGGACTTTCCAATATCCATTGCCGGTAAGACTGGTACTGCAGAGAATCCGCATGGTAAGGATCATGGCTGGTTTGTCGCTTATGGTCCTTACGAAGACCCGCGCGTGGCAGTAGCAGTTATTGTTGAACAGGGTGGGTATGGTTCCTCTTCGGCTGTTCCTATCGCTAAAAAGATTCTGGAAGCTGCTTTTAATATTAATCAGCCTCCTTCTGAATCAGCGAAGATATATAGCCCGCATACGGCGCTATAAGAACGGGGTTAGGCTCAATAAATGAGCCTGACCCCGCTTTATTATGGATAAGAAGCCGGAGAGAACAATTTTAAATAGATAGTTGTGTATCCTGCAGGAAATTTTAGAAGTAAGGCGAATTCCTGTTGACATATAGATAATTATTTATGGTAAAATTTAGGAGTAGATATGCGGGAGGATGTTTTGTTTAAAGGAAGTAAAGGCGGCCTCGAATTAGTAATAAACCAAGCGGCTGATTTTACTGATATTCTGGAACAACTAAGGGATAAGTTAGAATCGGCTGCCAATTTTTTTATTGGCAGTACTGCCATCAAAGTAGTATCTGGTGCAAATTCGTTAACAGGCGATGAACGTAGGCAACTGATTAACTTACTGGCCGATTATGGACTAGCCTTGCATGAACAGCCCGATTCAGAGGTGTTGCCGCCGGAATTTGTTCAGGATACTGATATTCATGTTGGCGATAGTCCTGTTGAATATCGTCAGGAGGCTGAAGGTGGAAAAACATTAATTGTCTCAAGAATGTTGCGCAGCGGTCAAAAAATAGTATTTAATGGTTCTGTCATCATTGTGGGGGATGTGAATCCTGGAGCTGAGGTAATTGCCAGTGGTAATATTACCGTTCAGGGAACCTGCCGTGGTATAGCTCATGCCGGAGTTAACGGCGATCAAACAGCTACAATTACGGCTGATAAGTTGATTGCAGGTCAGTTACGAATTGCCGGCCTGATTGCCAGAGCACCTGATAATCAGGTTGAACCAGCATGCAGGGAGATAGCCCATATTGCTAATGGTGCCGTTGTCATTGAACCGGCATGATTGATAAATAGGAGGTACATATAGATGGGAGAAGTAATCGTCATTACGTCAGGCAAAGGCGGAGTTGGCAAAACAACGACAACCGCTAATCTTGGCACTGGTATTGCCCTTCAAGGCAAAAAGGTTGTTTTGGTTGACGCTGATATTGGGTTAAGAAATCTTGATGTAGTTATGGGCCTTGAGAACCGGATCGTATATGACTTAGTGGATGTTACCGAAGGTAACTGCCGCCTAAAACAGGCATTGATTCGGGACAAACGTTATGAAACAATGTACTTGTTACCGGCGGCGCAGACCAGAGATAAGAATGCAGTTAGTCCGGAGCAGATGAAACTGTTATGTAAGGATTTGGCAGAGGAATTTGATTATGTAATTATTGATTGTCCGGCTGGAATAGAGCAAGGATTTAAAAATGCTATTGCCGGGGCTGATCGTGCCATTATTGTTACTACACCGGAGGTATCTGCGGTTCGCGATGCGGATCGTATTATTGGCTTGCTAGAATCAGAAGGAAAGCACAATCCTAGACTTATTGTCAATCGTATTCGGCCGCTGATGGTTAAAAAAGGCGATATGATGGATATTGATGATATCATTGAAATTTTAGCTGTTGATTTGCTAGGGATTATTCCTGAGGATGAATATATTGTTATTTCTACTAATCGCGGTGAGCCGGCAGTTGTTAATTCTGCAGCCCTAGCCAGTTTGGCTTATCGAAATATTGTCAGGCGGCTGATGGGAGAGAATGTTCCGTTAATGACGTTTGAAACGAATGACAGTCTGTGGGGAAAATTCAAAAAAGTGCTAGGATTTTAAAATAGTAGTCTAGGAGGAGAAGCAAGGTGCTAGAACTTATTCAGAAGCTGTTTGGCAAAGAACCAAAAGGATCGAAAAATATCGCCAAAGAACGACTCAGGTTTGTGCTGGTGCATGACCGCGTCAATGTATCGCCGCAATATATGGAAGCCATTAAAGATGATATGATTAAAGTCATCTCTAACTATATGGATATTAACGAAACTGAGATGGAGATAAATCTGACAAGAAGCAACACCCAGGTAGCTTTAGTGGCTAATATTCCGGTTAATCGTATGAAACGCAACCTCTCAGGTGAATGAGTAATTAATTATTTATTTATGCAGAGTCAAGAATACTTGCTCTGCTTTTTCTTTATGCTAATGGAAAGATACTAGACGTGAGCGAAAAATACTATTATAATAAACAAGATATTGATTGAGAGAAGGTTAGTAAGGTATGCTTAACCAGCGCCTCTTGCGTAATTTAGATTTCATACTTATTGGTGTTACTGCGTTACTTGTTCTTATTAGTCTTGTTATTATTGGCAGCGCCACACATATCAATAATCCCAGTGAGGATCGATACTGGTTTGTACAGCGCCAGGGCTTATTTGCTGTAGCGAATATTCTTATTGTTTTTGTTATGCTCAATTTTGACTACAAATCGCTAGAAAGAGTTTCGGGATTTTTATATATTTTGAACTTAGTCATGCTGCTTGCGGTTATGTTTGTCGGCCACTCGGCACTGGGCGCTCAACGCTGGATACAGCTTGGCCCAATTAGTTTACAGCCTTCAGAGTTTTCTAAGATTATTATGATTATTTCTTTGGCGCAAATGTTAGATAAGCGTGCTGGCAAACTTAATTCTTTTAAAGAAATAATACCGGTGTTTCTTTATGTGGGAATACCCTTTATTTTGGTATTAAAGCAACCCGATCTGGGTACTTCGTTAGTATTTTTAGCCATACTATTTGGCATGATTTTTGTAGCAGGCGTAAGCTTGCGGCACTTAGCGTCGATTGTCGGTGTAGGGATAGCTTTTCTGCCGATTTTTTGGCATTTCTTAAAAGACTATCAAAAAAAACGCTTAACTGTGTTCATTGATCCTAACGTCGATCCCTTGGGTTCGGGTTACCATATTATTCAGTCTAAAATTGCCATTGGTTCAGGAATGCTTTTTGGTAAAGGTCTGTTCAACGGCACACAAAGCCAATTGAATTTCCTGCCGGAGAACCATACTGATTTTATTTTTGCCGTTATTGGAGAAGAGTTAGGGTTTATTGGAGCTAGTCTAATTCTGCTCTTATATCTTATTTTGCTTTACCGTGGTGTTAAAATTTCAAGTGAAGCCCGGGACAACTTTGGCACACTTCTGGCAACAGGCATTACCTCAATGATAGCATTTCACCTACTGGTTAATGTTGGCATGACAGCAGGAATTATGCCGGTGACAGGCATTCCGCTGCCACTCATGAGTTATGGCGTAAGTGCATTAACCACGAATCTTATCAGTATTGGGATATTATTAAACATCTATATGCGACGACAAAAAATACTATTTTGATTTATTTTAAACGGAGATAAAGGGCTTTTTTATAAGATAAGTATATGTTTTTGGGAGTTATGGAGGCCTTATAAAACAAGGGGTGTCAAGTATAAAACCCGGCACAGGCGGCCGGCACCCCACGTAACTCCCGTAACTCCCCGGCCTTTGCTGGAAAAAGCGTTCCGCAGGAGAAAAGCCGGGCGGTATTCCGTTAAAAAATCCGTACTGTTTGAGCGTAGCGAGTTTACGGATTTTAGGAATATCGCCCGGCTTTTCAGCTTTTGGAGGCGTGGGGCCTAGACCTTTTGTTACTTTTGGGGCAATGCCAAAAGTAAAACCCCTCTCCTAGTTATAATTTTATAGTTTTGTCATATATATTCCGTAAGAATACTCCGGACTGGTATTATGGAGGGCTTATGATGACGAACTTATGGAATCGTTTGAAAAATGGCGGGCAGTTTAGTAGCCGTACTAATGAGAATAATTGGCAATCATACTATGAAGAAGAAACTGACTATACCTGGCTCAAACGGACGGTGGCGGCTTTGGCACTTTTTGCGCTGGTGTATAGTGCTCATGTGTCAAATACCAGAATAGGGCAGGAAGTCTCTGGAGCTGTTCGCCAAATACTGGCTACGCAGACTGATTTTGCTTACTATACCGAAAGAGTGGTCGATTATGTTACGGTTCATTGGCCTAATGCGGTCAAGATGCCAGGTATTCCTGTTTTAAAGCAGGTTCAGACAACAATTTCGCGCTCTGCTGATCCTTTACGCTACATGACTAAGCCGGTTCAAGGGCAGATAATAACACAATATGGCTGGCAGACCAATCCGGCGCCAAAACCGGCGATTTGGCATGAAGGAATTGTTATTGCAGCTCCCATAGGAACAAGTGTACAGGCGGCGGCCGACGGACGAATAAAAGTTGTTACCGATAGTGCCCAGTTAGGTAAAATGCTGATTGTTGACCACGGACAAAATGTGGAAACAATATATGGACATGTAAGCGATATTCTGGTTAAAGAAGGCGATTTAGTGAGTCAGGGTCAGGTAATGGCTCATATTGGCAAAGCTGGCTTGACTGCCGGGTCTGAATTCTATTTTGAACTACGGGAAAACGGCAAAGCCGTGGATCCGTTATCTAGAATTAAAGGTGAATCTACCCAATAAGGGATGTGAATTATGAGAGCCGGAAAGATAGCAGGCGTTGAGCTGGTAATAAATAATTGGTTTATTGGGCTCATTGCCCTATTTGCGGTCGCTGGTCTTGTGAGCAAAGTGCTGGTAGTGTTTAGTGCTGTTGTATGCCATGAAGTGGCACATCTGCTCATGGCAATCGGCTTAGGCTATAAGGTTAAACAGGTAGAGCTATTGCCTTTTGGGGCTGTGGCGCGGGTAGAGGGTCTTGCTGATGCAGGGGCGACAAGTGAACTAATGATAGCCGCCGCCGGGCCACTGGCAAGTTTGGGTCTGGCGGCTGTCTGTTATATCGGAATAAATAAGGCAGGCAACTGGCAGGATGTATGTCAGTTTTATGGTGAAGTAAATCTCATGTTGGCACTTTTTAATTTACTACCGGCATTGCCACTGGACGGTGGGAGAATGTTACGGGCTATTTTAAGTTACCGGCGTAATTATCGTGATGCCACAGCTATTGTTGTTACTATTAGTCATGGTATTATTTGTATGCTGGTAATTTGTACAGGTGTAGGGTACTGGCTCTATAATACGATAAATTTAACGCTGTTGGTCGCAGTCGTTTTTTTGCTGCTTACTGTCCGAACTGAAAAAGATTTAGCCGGGTTTCGAGCTATGCGTATTTTAGCCAATAAAAAGGCAGGGCTGATTTCCAGACAGATAATGCCTGCCAGTCACCTTACCGCGATGGAGAGTGCAATGCTTGGTGACATTATTCGTTTGTTTGGCCCGGAGAAATACTATATTATCCATATTGTTGATCAAAATTTCAAAATATGCGGGGCTTTGACTGAGACCCAGGTATGGGAGGGGTTAATTAAAAAGGGGATAAAGTCTAGAATCAGTGAACTCGTTTCAGCATAGCTGAAAAAAATCAGTACTATCTGGAAAAAATAAGTCTTGATATTTCCACCCAAAAAATACATAATAAATTTTATAGCTATAAATATGGAGGTACATATGCAGCCTATAGATCCTGTCAGCCCTGCTATTTTAAGCAAAGTGATAAAGCCGGCACGCTACACCGGATATGAGTGGAACAGTGTGACCAAAGACCCTAAAGCCGATTTAGTCAGTTTTGTGCTGGCTATGCCTGATGTTTATGAAGTTGGCATGTCCAACCTGGGGCTTAAAATATTGTATCAGATATTAAATAACCGTCAAGATACCTTCGCTGAGCGTGTTTATGCTCCCTGGGTAGATATGGAAGCCGAGATGAGAGCCGCTAATATTAAATTATATACCCTGGAAACCAAACGGCCTGTTATTGAATGTGATATTATCGGTTTTTCTTTGCAGTATGAGTTGAGCTACAGTAATGTGCTCAATATGCTTGATTTAGCCGGTATTCCGGTAGTGGCAGCGAAGCGTGATGAGAATCAGCCGCTAGTGGTATGCGGTGGGCCTTGCGCCTTTAATGCGGAACCTATGGCGGATTTTGTTGACTTCTTTATCCTCGGTGAGGGCGAAGAGGTAATGGGTGAGGTTGCTGCTGCTATTGCTGCGTGGAAACAGGCAGGCAAACCAGGCGGCAAAAACGCCCTATTACAAAAGCTTGCAATATTTGACGGCATATATGTTCCGGGTTTTTATAAAGAAGAGTACAATGCAGCTGGACAGGTCAGCGCCTTACGGCCACTGGTGCCGGAAGCTAAACCTGTTATTGTCAAACGGTTAGTAAAAGATCTGGATCAAGTGACATTTGCTACTAAGCCCATTGTGCCATTTATTGAAATTGTGCATGATCGTATTATGCTGGAACTATTTCGTGGCTGTACGCGGGGGTGCCGGTTCTGTCAGGCCGGGGTGCTTTATCGCCCTGTACGGGAACGCAAAATGGAGACACTGATTAACCATGTCCAGGAACTTGTGGAAAATACCGGTTATAACGAAGTTTCGCTGGTGTCATTGAGTTCAGCGGACTATTCTTGTCTAAGCCCGTTAATCACGGAGTTAGTTACCCGCTTTAAGCAGCAGGGGGTAAGTGTGTCGCTGCCTTCACTTAGGGTTGACAGTTTTTCCATTGAATTGGCAAAACAAGTGCAGCAAGTGAGAAAGAGTGGTTTGACTTTTGCACCTGAGGCCGGAACGCAGCGTTTGCGGGATGTAATTAATAAAGGCGTTACTGAGGAAAATCTTATCGAAGCAGTAAGTGCTGCTTTTTTGGCCGGCTGGTCAACCATAAAACTTTACTTTATGATTGGATTGCCCACCGAGACTGATGAAGATATAGCCGGAATTGCCAGGCTCGCCCAGAAAGTTGCAGATCTATATAAACAGATAAAAGGCCGAAGAGGTGCCAGGGTGACTGTCAGCGTGTCTTCCTTTGTTCCCAAGCCGCATACTGCTTTCCAATGGTTTGGACAAAACTCGGTCGAGGAAATTGAACGCAAGCAAAGATTGTTACGGTCACTAATTAAAGACCGTAGTATCTCACTCAGTTGGCATGATGCGCGGACAAGCTATCTTGAAGGTGTATTTGCCCGTGGCGACAGACGTCTGGGGAAGGTGTTACTTCAGGCGTGGCAGCAGGGGGCGAAGTTTGATGGCTGGTCTGAACATTTTAAGTATACTGTTTGGATGGAGGCTTTTGCCGCTGCAGGCATTGACCCCGATTTTTATGCCAGGTGTGACCGGGAGATTACTGAATTTTTACCCTGGGAGCATTTATCCTCAGGGGTGGACAAGTCTTTTCTGGCGAAAGAATGGCTCTCTGCACAGCAAGAGTCCCTCACTGCTGATTGTCGTCATAAACACTGCGGTGCCTGTGGCGTTTGCCAGGCTCTTGATGCTAACGTTGTTGATTGGGGGCAGAAGAAATAATGGCAAAATTACGGCTTAAGATAACCAAAGGAAATCCAATTCGCTTTGTTTCTCATTTGGATTTTGCCGGCACAATTGAGCGGGCTGTGCGTCGTGCCAAATTGCCGGCAGCCTATTCGGAAGGCTTTAACCCTCATATGAAGTTAGCTTTTGCTTCGGCGTTGGCAGTAGGAGTAACCAGTGAGGCTGAATATCTTGATCTTGAACTGACCGAAGCAATAGATATTGCTTTGCTGGATGCCAGGCTTACACCACAGTTACCTGCTGGAATTGAACTTAAAGCGGCAAAATATGTGGAGCAGCCTAGCAAAGCCTTGATGGCGGTTGTTAACCTGGCCACTTATGATATTATCGGTTCACTAGCTCCGGGTGCGGTTTGGGATGCCGTGGAGGCCAGCATAGATAATTTTAATCGTGAAGTTGAAGTGATTTATGTCAAACAAACCCCTAAAGGTCGTCGGGAAATCGATATTAAAGAATATCTGACCGAGCCGGTAGTTGTTAAACCACTTCTTTCTAATCAGCAAAAACTGACCCTAAACCTGGCGATAAAAATTACGCCCGGTGGCAGTGTTAAGCCAGTTGAGGTGCTTACTGTGCTAACAGATACCTATGGTTTGCCTGTTGATAAAGACGCGGCGTTAATTAATCGTATTGGGCTGTTTGTGACTAACGGTAAAGTATGGAGATCACCGATTGAATTGTAGACAATGACAGATAAAAAACAGAAGGAACGAACTATGAATAAAAGGATAATTGCCAGCGTTATGCCGGAAGAAACTCGAGTTGCACTCCTGGAAGACGATGAACTCATGGAAATCTCGGTGGAACGCAGCGAGAGCGGGCACTTAGTTGGAAATATTTATAAAGGCCGGGTTAAAAATGTCCTTCCAGGTATGCAAGCTGCTTTTGTTGATATTGGACGAGATAAAAATGCTTTTTTATATATGGGAGATGCCGGTCGTCAGGCTGCCAGTCAGCATTTGACTATTGGCCAGGATGTATTGGTGCAAATTGCTAAAGATCCTATGGGTGATAAGGGACCAAGAGCCACTATTAGTCTGACACTGCCTGGACGGTATATTGTACTCATGCCATCTGTCGATTATATTGGCATTTCGCGCCGTATTGAATCTGAACCAGAGCGAGAACGTTTGCGTCAGATTGCAGAGAAAATCCGGCCAGAAGGTATGGGGGTTATTGTTAGGACAGTAGCCCAGGATAAAAGTCAGGATGACCTTATGAAAGATATGGCCTATCTAGCCAGCATGTGGTCAGCTTTGAGCGCCAGGGCCAAACGGAGCAATGCGCCTGCGCTTATTTATAAGGATGCTGATCTTGTGGTACGGATTGTTCGTGACTATTTTACCAGTGATGTGAATGAATTTGTTATTGATAGTCAGGAAGCATATAACAGGGTTGTTGATTTACTGCAATATATATCACCAGAGTTAATTGACTCGGTAACACTCTATGAGCCAACCGCTAAGGACAGCGATATATTCAGGTGGTTCAATCTTGAGGATAGCCTGGAAAGTCTGCGCGAACGGCGGGTTGAACTGAAATGTGGCGGCTATATTGTCATTGATTATACAGAAGCCATGACAGTTATTGATGTTAATACTGGTAAGTTTGTTGGTAATACCAATCTGTCAGAGACTGTATTTCAGACTAATTGGGAGGCCATTGCCGAAATCGCCAGACAGCTTAGGTTAAGGGATATTGGCGGTATTATTATCATTGATTTTATTGATATGGATAAAGCGCAGCAACGCTCAGCGGTACTTTCCGGACTAGAACTAGAGTTGAAAAAGGATCGCACTAAAACAAACGTATTAGGTATTACTAGTCTGGGGTTAGTAGAAATGACACGGAAAAAGGCCAGGCAGAACCTTACAAACATGTTATACAGTCCCTGCCCGCACTGTAGGGGAAAGGGCCGTATTAAATCACCGGAAACCGTGGCAATAGACATTAAGCGGGAATTGAGAAAATTAAATAAACGCTCCCGCTCAGGAGGACGGCTGCTATTACAAGTTCATCCTCAGGTAGCTGATTATCTAAGCAGGCAGGAAGAACTCAAATGTCTAGAACGGGAAACAGCCAGAACAATTGTAGTAGAAGCAGTTGCCAATATTAGTCCGGAGAGATTTTCTCTGCTGTGGAAACCTGATTGACAAACTATGATCAGTATGGTAAAATTTCATGAAGTAGGCGTTTGCCTACTCTAACCGCGCGGAGAGGTTCTTTTAAACACTTGGAGCACTTGAAAATGCAGTCATAGATTACATTTTTGTAAACCGTTCCAGTGTACCGAATCTGGCGAGTCCTTATATGGGGGAGGTGCAAGTTTATAATGTATGCTATTATTGAAACAGGTGGTAAACAGTATCGCGTTACTGAAGGTGATGTGCTCACAATTGAGAAAATTGAAGTAACGGAAGGTCAAACTGTTGACTTTGACCGCGTTTTGACTGTTGTAAAAGACGGTGAAGTAGTTATTGGCAAACCGCTGGTAGCTAATGCAAAAGTTACTGCTGAAGTAGTAGCCCATGGTAAAGGTAAAAAGATTTTGGTTTTCAAATACAAAGCCAAAGCCAATTACCGTCGTCGCCAGGGTCATCGTCAACCGTTCACTAAAGTCCGTATTGAAAAGATTCATGCCTAAGGACAGAAAATGATTACGGTTACATTGGTTCGTGATAAAAACAAGGCAATTACTGGTTTTGCCATTAGCGGTCATGCCAAGACGGCACCACATGGACAGGACATTGTATGTGCCGGTATATCTGCGCTTGCTCAGTCAGCCATTATGGGAATTGAACGCCATTTGGGGCGGGATATTGACTTTGGGCAGGATGATGACGGTATTACGATGAGACTTATAGGTCAACCAGACAGTCTTACAGGTGCAATTCTTGAAACAATGCTGCTGGGGCTAAACGAAATAGCCAAACTATACCCTAAGAGTGTTCGTATTACTGATCACAGGAGGTGAAAGCAAGATGGGAAATTTCAAACTGAATTCTTTTGACTTACAGTTGTTTGCTCATAAAAAAGGTGTGGGTAGCTCCCGCAATGGTCGCGATAGTGAGGCCCAACGCCTGGGCGTTAAGCGTCATGCCGGTGAAGTTGTTACTGCAGGCAGCATTTTGGTGCGCCAGCGTGGTACCCATTTCCATCCTGGTAATAACGTCGGCATTGGTTCAGATGATACCTTATTTGCCAAAGTCCCTGGCAAGGTCGCTTTCGAGCGTAAAGGACGTTATGACAGGCAAATTAGTGTATATCCTGCAGCTGAAGAAGCTATTTAAAGAAACGGCTTGTGCCAAGCCTTGGCGAACGTGACAGCCGGTCTTGATCCTATTTTTAAGAAAGTAAATCTTTCTGTTGGGGGATAAGGGGCTTGTGCAAAGTCCTTTAGGACGCCGGCAGAAGCCTTAGTCGTTCAATTCAGGGAAAGTTAACCTTTCTATCTGGATAAGAAAACCTGCGGCCCATAAAGCCGCAGGTTTTTTAAATTAATTTCACTGAAAATGTCGAAATCAGACAGGTATTTAGGCTAATGGGAGCGAAAGATATACCATTCTGCAACATGTTGGAAGGATGATAGTATGATAAGCACGCCATGTTCTGAAGTTGCATCATGTCCGGACGTAATGAATTTACTTCGCATTCAGCGTCATGATTTTTTAAATCACCTGCAGGTTATTCATGCTATGATTCAATTGGGGCGTAACGAAAAGGCGCTGCAATATATCGAGAATTTGGCACATGATCCTGAGATGATATCAAATGTGCTCGCAACATACAAAAACGAGTGTATATAACTATCTATGACTTTGTGGCTTAGTGTTTTTTAGCTAATGTTAGGGTAAAAATGAGCGTAAAAGCGCATATTACATATAAAAATGCAAGGGGATTTTAATGTTTATTGACAGAGCTAAAATTACTGTTAAGGCCGGTAACGGCGGTAATGGTATGTCCAGTTTCCGGCGGGAAAAATTTGTTCCTAACGGTGGACCAAGTGGCGGCGATGGCGGCCGTGGTGCCAATGTAGTACTGATTGGGGATTCTAATCTGAATACGTTGCTTGATTTTCGTTACAAGCGTATATTTAAGGCTGATAATGGGGCTAACGGCCAATCCAGCAACATGCATGGCCGGGGAGCGGAAGATCTCTTGATTAAAGTTCCGCCAGGTACTATTATTAAAGATGAAGCCACTGGGCAAGTACTTGGTGATATTACAGAAATAGGTCAAACCATAGTAGTTGCCAAAGGCGGCCGGGGTGGACGCGGCAATGCCCGTTTCGTCAATAGTGTCCATCGGGCACCAACTTTTGCGGAACTTGGTGAACCAGGAGCAGAACGTTCACTTATGCTGGAACTTAAGCTGCTTGCTGATGTTGGCCTCGTAGGTTATCCAAGTGTAGGAAAATCGAGCATCTTAGCAAAGGTATCAGCAGCTAAGCCAGATATTGCCGCTTATCATTTCACGACATTATCACCGGTACTGGGGGTTGTTAGTATTGGTGAGGGCCAGAATTTTGTCTTGGCAGACATCCCGGGGCTGATTGAAGGTGCACATGAGGGCGTGGGGCTTGGGCATGATTTTCTGCGCCATGTTGAACGTACCAAAGTACTTATTCATGTACTTGATGTGTCAGGGCTGGAAGGCCGTGATCCTATTGATGACTTTCATAAGATCAACAATGAACTCAAGTTATATAACGAAAAGCTGTTCAAGCGGCCGCAAATTGTTGCGGCTAACAAAATGGACTTGCCGGAAGCGCAGGAAAATTATGAGCGGGTAGCTAACTATATGGCTGAACTCGGTCATGAGATTTATCCTATTTCGGCCGCTACCGGTGATGGTCTGACTGCTTTAATGCAGCGGGCAGCACAGCTTTTGGCTGACTATGTGGAAGAACCCGAAGAAATTGAAGAGGCTAAGATATATGAAGCTAAACCTGAAGATGCTTTTTCTGTCAGAAGAGATGAGGATGGTGCCTTTGTCGTCGAAGGCGCCGGGATTGAGAAATTAGTGGCAATGACACGTTTTGATGACGAGGAAGGTGTACTTCGTTTCCAAGCCATTTGGCGGCGAATTGGAATTGATGAAGAACTCCGAGCACGTGGCATCAAAGAAGGTGAGACTGTCCGCATTCGCGATATGGAATTTGAGTTTAGACCATAGGAGGTACTATGTTAGAAGAAACCAAAACGCCATTAACAGGCAAACAAAAACGCTATTTGCGAGCCCTTGGCAGTACTCTGGATCCTGTGGTGCAAATCGGCAAAGGCGGCATAATAGATACTGTTATTGAGAGTGCAGGTCAAGTACTGGCTGCCCGTGAAATTATCAAAGTCCGGGTATTGCAAAACAGTCCGGAGGAACCAAAAACACTTATTACTGCTCTGGCTAACGCCACTGGTGCAGAATTAGTGCAGGTGATTGGCCGCAATGGTTTGTTATATAAAAAAAATGAAGAAAAATCCAAGCTGGAATTACCATAATTGTGGGGGAGCTTTGCGTATGTTTACCAGAGAAAATCTAAACAATGCCAAACGCATTGTTATTAAGGTTGGTACCAGCACATTAACTCACTCGACAGGTAAACTTAATCTTTTACGCATCGAGAAACTAGCTCGTGAACTATCTGATCTTGCCAACCAGGGCAAACAAATACTATTAGTGAGTTCAGGTGCAGTTGGTGCGGGGATGGATCGCCTTGGGCTGAAGGAAAAACCCAAGACCATTCCTGAGAAGCAGGCTGCTGCTGCTGTCGGTCAGGGAATTTTGCTGCATATTTATGAAAAAATGTTTGGAGAATACGGACAAATTGTTGCGCAGGTATTGTTGACCCGTGCCGATTCAGTCAATCGCAAGCGTTATACCAACTCTCGCAACACACTAATGGCGCTCTTAAATCAGGGCGTCATTCCCATTATTAATGAGAATGATGCAGTTGCTATTGACGAACTTAAAATTGGCGATAATGATACACTTTCTGCGATGGTCGCCAGTATTATTGATGCTGATTTACTCATCATTCTCTCAGACATCGAAGGTGTCTATACCGCCAATCCCCAGACAGATCCAAGTGCGACGCTGTTAAGTGAAATTACCGATATTACACCAGCTGTTGAAGAATTGGCTGGTGGACCGGGGACAGCACGGGGTACAGGCGGCATGTATACAAAAATTCAGGCTGCAAAAATTGCGGTTAACTCGGGTGTAACTATGGTGATTGCTTCTGGTGGGCGCGAGGGGGCAGTTCGTGAAATTGTACAGGGAAAAAATGTGGGAACCATCTTTATTTCCAAAGAAAATCGTCTGCAAATTCGCAAACGGTGGCTGGCATTTGGCGCGAGTGTGAGCGGCAAAGTCTGTGTGGATAAAGGCTGTGAACAGGCACTTCTAAAGGATGGGTCTAGTCTCTTAGCAGCAGGGATAACGGCTGTTGACGGCGATTTTGAGTTAGGTAACACCATAAGTATCGTAAGTGGCTCTGGCCGCGAATTAGCACGCGGTATTAGCAATTATAGCGCTGATGATTTAATAAAAATCAAGGGTGCCCATACCCACGAAATTAATGATATACTGGGTTTTAAGCATTATGACGAGGTTGTACATCGCGATAACCTGGTATTGTTAGTATAAGAGGGAGGCTAACGCATGGACTACATAAGTGAATTAACAGAAAAAGGCAAGGACGCTAAACAGGCGGCCCGCAAACTAGCGACAATGTCAACAGCTCTGAAGAATGAGGCATTACTAGCTATGGCCACTGCTTTAGAAAATAAGCAAGACGTCATTGTTGCTGCTAATGCCCAAGACATTAACAGAGCAGAGGCAAATGGTATGCCCAAACCGCTTATTGACCGGCTGCTATTAAATCAAACCAGAATACTAGCTATGGCCGAAGGCCTGCGGCAGATTGCAGCTCTGCCAGATCCGGTTGGTGAGGTACTCGGTGGCTGGCTGCGGCCTAACGGACTTGCTATTACTAAAATTCGTGTACCGCTGGGCGTTATTGGCATTATCTACGAAGCTCGTCCTAATGTTACAGTGGATGCTGCCGGATTGTGTTTAAAGGCCGGTAATGCCGTTATTTTACGTGGCGGTTCTGAGGCTATTGACTCTAATAAGGCCATTGCTGAAATTATTGCCGGGGCAGCTTATGCAGTTGGTGTGCCTGCTGGAGCTATTGCTCTTGTTGAGACTACCGACAGGCAGGTAGTCTCGGCTATGTTGAAGCTTAATCAATATTTGGATGTTATTATTCCCCGGGGCGGGGCGGGACTGATTAAAACGGTTGTAGAAAACAGTACGGTGCCGGTCATCGCAACAGGCACAGGCGTTTGTCATACCTTTGTCGATGTGACTGCTGATCTGGCGATGGCCCAGGAAATTGCTTTTAATGCTAAGGTTTCGCGGCCAGGAGTGTGTAATGCTATGGAAACGTTACTGGTTCACGAGGCCGTGGCAGCACAATTTTTACCGGCAATGCTCGAGCGTTATCACCAGGCCGGCGTTGAAATCAGAGGCTGTGAACAAACCATGAAATACCACGCAGCTGTTAAACCGGCTATGGCTGAAGATTGGGCGGCAGAGTTTCTGGATCTCATTCTGGCAGTACGTGTGGTAAGCAGTTTAGAGGCGGCTATTGAACATATTACTGCCTATAGTACCTGTCATTCAGAGGCCATTGTTACCAGCGACTATGAACATGCCAGACGTTTCCAGCAGGAAGTGGATGCTGCTGCTGTCTATGTTAATGCATCAACCCGTTTTACAGATGGCTTTGAGTTTGGGTTTGGTGCTGAGATTGGTATCAGTACGCAAAAGCTTCATGCCCGTGGTCCGATGGGCTTGCCTGAACTTACCAGCATCAAATACGTTATCAATGGTAATGGGCAAATACGAACGTAAAATGAGTAAGCAAAAACAGTGGAAAGGCTACTATTATGCTGGTTACAACTATTTGCGTACACCAAAAGGGCGACATGATGCTGTTGATTACATACAGGCAGTGGTTATAATTATGGGAATTGCTGCAATACTAATTGGAGCAATGAAGTGGTGGCGCAACATGTAACTCTTTTCACATTGACGAATATTTGATATAATGAAAATGATTAGAATTTTTTGGATATTTGAAAGGCAGATAGTATGTTACATGCAAAAGCTAAGATAGGCATTATGGGCGGAACATTTGATCCTATTCATGTCGGGCATTTGGTAACCGCTGAAGCTGTCCGTATTGAGTATAATCTTGAAAAAGTTTTATTTATTCCTGCCAGCAACCCACCCCATAAGCAGGACTCGCTGGTTACGCCGGCCATTCATCGTTATATCATGACTATTATGGCTACTTATTCCAACCGTCATTTTTTTGTATCTGGTATTGAGCTTGAACGTTCTGGCTTATCCTATACAATTGATACGGTTAAAGATTTAATCGAATGTTATGGAGCCAGTACGGAGTTTTATTTTATTACTGGTGCTGATGCTGTGAAGGATTTGCCCAGTTGGCAGGAGATTGATCAACTTCTGGATTTGTGTTATTTTGTAGCAGCAGCTCGCCCAGGCTGTATCAGCTATATTGACCAGGTAATAAAACAATTTGGTGCCAAAGGCCGCCGGAGTATTCAGCGCCTGGCGACGCCGGAGTTAGAGATATCCTCAACCGATATTCGTGAACGGGTAAGAAAGGGGCGCTCCATTAAATACATTGTACCAGAAAGTGTGGAAGACTATATTTACAAAGAAGGACTGTATCGTTAAGCCCGGTAATGTGGTAGATAAAGGCAGTACCAGTCAAGCATAAATCCTGGTTTTTTGCAGATAATGTTAACGTAAACTTATTCTGGTTTAAGTAGCTTGAGTAACGGAGGTGATTTCCTTTGGCAAAAACGCTGTATGTTGGTAATTTAGCCTGGAGTGCTACAGACACTACTCTTGCCGACGCTTTTCGTCCCCATGGTGCTGTAATTTCAAGCAGAATTATTACAGACAAAGAGACAGGACGGTCCCGTGGATTTGGGTTTGTAGAAGTAGAAGATGCTGACGCGGATAAAATGATTGAGGCCATGAACGGCGCGCAAGTAGATGGTCGGCAGATCGTTGTTAATGAAGCTAAACCGCGTCAAGGTTAATTTTTAAGATATATTAGTTTGTCAACGACTATGTATGAAATTTACCTCCTGTCGCAGGAGGTTTTTTATTTCTGTAAAAGAGGATATTTGCAGGAAACTGCCGAATTTTAGTACTGGAAGACAGGTGATGTAAAATGATGGATTATAATCAAGTACTAGACAAGCTGTCACAGGTTTTGTCAGCTAAACGGTTCCAGCATTCTTTAGGTGTTAGCCAGAGCGCAGCAGAACTTGCCATTCAGTTCGGAGTAGATGTAGAGAAGGCTAAGGTGACTGGTTTGCTTCATGATTGTGCCCGGGGGTTATCCAGCAATATCCTATTGCAAATGGCCGAAGCCTTTGCTATAGTGGTGAATGATGTCGAACATTGCCAACCCGTACTTTTGCATGCGCCTCTGGGTGCTCATCTGGCCAGAAAAGAATATGGCGTTGATGATCCGCAAATTTTGCAGGCTATCGCGCTTCATACCACTGGTGGGCGTGATATGGCAACACTTGCTAAGATTGTTTATCTGGCTGACTGTATTGAGCCAGGCCGGGAGTTTCCCGGTATAGACAGGTTGCGCAGTTTAGCTTTTACTGATTTAGATGCGGCGATGCTTGCCGCTTTTGATCAATCCCTGCATTATGTTATTGAGCTGGGTTTGCTTATCCATCCGGCTACTATTGAAGGCCGTAATTATTTATTGCAACAGCAAAACAAGTAATTTTAATGTAGGGTATTATCTTTGGGGAGAGGAGATGATGCCATGAAAAAGGTACAAGATAGAGCAGGACAACGGCGTCGAAGAATTATTCGGTGGGACAGAATTTTTATTATGCTGATAATATTGTTAGTTGTTGCAGTGGCATTAGCGGGAGCTACTGTGTATGCTTATCTTAACATGGCTCGTGTCTCGCCTGCTGTGCAGGTAGCCAAGTCGAAGGAGAGCCCTCCTGAGAAACTGACGAACAGGGTGAATATTCTATTATTGGGGGTTGATGACCAGGATAAGGAAATACCCGGTGATACCTCCAGACGCTCGGATACTATGATGGTTGCAAGTATAAGCCCGGAGGATGGCACAATTAACTTATTGTCGTTGCCGCGCGATACCATGGTTGCCATTCCAGGTCGTAAAGGCTATGATAAAATTAATCATGCGTATGCCTATGGTGGCGTGCAACTTGCTAAAAGTACAGTCGAGCAGTTTTTGCAAGTTCCGATTAATTATTACGTAGTCATTGACTGGCAAGCATTCATCAGGGTAATTGATATCCTGGGCGGTGTGAATCTTTACGTTGAACAAGATATGAAATATCGAGACCCTTATGCAGATCTTGATATTAATATTGCCCAAGGCTATCAGCATTTGGATGGAGAAAAGGCTGGTCAATATGTACGGTTTCGCCATGATGAACTTGGCGATATTGGTCGGGTACAACGCCAGCAGCGTTTTCTAAAAGAGTTGGCTAATGAGACGATGCAAGTAAGCACTATTTTTAAGGTTCCTGCGTTAGTTAATACGATTGATCAGTATGTTGAAACTGATATGTCGGCAATGACCATGATTAAAGTTGGCAATAGCCTCAAGAGCTTTAATTCAAATAATTTGGTAGCTGAGATGCTGCCAGGAGATTTTGCGACAATTGATGAATTAAGCTATTGGATTCCTAATAAGGAACAAACGCAACAGCTAGTCCAAGCCATGTTTTTGTCTGCTTCTAAAGTAAAAGGAGTGGGGAATAATGTCTCTGCCAATATAAAATGAGACTTAAGGAAACTTACCTAGTCCGAATAAAATAATTTTGGAAAGAAAAAGCTATAGGAAGAGTTTGCAGGAGGTATTTGTTAATTGATGATTGATAATGACAGCAAGTTAGCTGAGCTAATGGCCAAAGCCGCCAGTGACAAAAAAGCACATGATATCATTATTATGGATTTGGCGGGTATTTCACCGGTGACTGACTACTTTATTATTTGCAGTGCTAATTCGACTATTCAGGTTCAAGCGATTGCTGATAATGTGGAAGAACAGCTCGCAGCCCAAGGTGTTAAAGTACTGCATAGAGAAGGCTATCGGGAAGCACGGTGGGTTCTTTTGGATTATGGCAACTGTGTGGCCCACATTTTTGTGGAAGAGGATCGTCAATTCTATAACCTTGAGCGGTTATGGGGTGATGCCAAACAAGTGTCTTATCAAGGATAGGTGTAATAATGGATAATATAAAACATAATTACAGACCAGGTGATGTAGTAGAGCTAATCGCTGTCCGGAAAAGTGAGTTGGGAGTTTTTTTGGATGCCGGTACAGGCAATACCAATGATGATATCTTATTGCATAAGGCTCAGCAAACGGAAGAAATTGCTGTTGGACAAGCGATTAAGGTGTACCTTTATAAAGATCCCAAGGGCAGGTTAACTGCCAGTATGCGCCTACCACAGATGCAAGAAGGACAGGTTGCGAGAGTAGAGGTTATTAATACAACACGGGATGGTAGTTTTGTTAATATTGGTGCTGAACGAGGGGTATTCATGCCCCATGCTGGCCGGCGAGGCTTGCCGAAGGTTGGCGAAAAGGTGTGGGTCAAGCTGTATCGTGATAAATCTGACCGTCCTGCAGTTACTATGGAAGTTGAGGATGAACTTAGACAGGCTTCCCGTCCGGCTGAGAACATCAAAGTCGGCGATACTGTCACCGGCTCGGTCTATAACTATAGTGATCAAGGGGCCTTTCTATTTACCAAAGAGCGCTTTATTGCTTTTTTGCACAATGATGAAATGCTTGAACGCCCGCGTGTTGGGGCCGAACTTACTGTCCGGGTTACCTATTTACGGGAAGACGGCCGGCTTAATGTATCTATGCGCCTGATCAAAGAAAATGCAATGGATGTTGATGCTGCCAAAATACTTGAGGTACTTCGCACCAGAGGCGGCCAGATGCCGTACAGTGATGCATCGCCGCCAGAAATTATCAAGGAAAAGTTTAACATTAGTAAAGCGGCTTTTAAACGGGCTATGGGACGTCTGCTCAAAGACCGGCTTGTTGAACAAAGAGAAGGCTGGACATATTTACAAAATAACGAAGATGGCAAGTAAGCCATCTTCGTTATTTTGGGGGGTCATGTCGGGAGCGAGTTTTTACAGGGCATATGCTTCTTTTGGCTAGTCGTGTTCGCGTTCTTAGCGTTTGTATTAGTAGTTGCAGGTTTATTATTTTTTGTAGCTTTTGTAGTCAAGGTAATCCCTCCTTAAATTTTTAGTTTGTGGATAAGCTGACAGCTTATCTGCGGGGCGGTCAGCCACCAGCTTTGCCAACTTTTTTGGAAGACTGGATAGAGGACTGGAGATCACTTGCAGAAATAGTGTCATTGCTCACCTGATAGTTTGACTGGGTGGGATTTGTGCGTGGGCTTTCGGTAATCCGGTCTGTGGCATTTGCTGGCGTTTCAATGGTGAAGTTTTTGCCATTTCCAATCGCTGGTTTTTTATTTGCCAAATTATTCACCTCACATGCTGAATTTTATACCGGATTACATATAGTTTTCCCAGATGATCAATTAGCATGAGCGACAATGATTGCTAGCTGTAAGCGTTAAAAAATACAAAAACCCGCCATTTATTTTAGCGGGGTTTTGGTAAATGAGTTCACTCACTCCAAGGAATGGTCACCATCTATTGACGGCAAATTGCGGGTAATGAGTACTTTGTCAACCCGCGCTTTGTCCATATCGACAATTTCAAAAATATAGCCACCCCATTCAAATTTCTCGGGGGTACTGGGAATATGACCAAGATAAGAAACAATGAATCCGCCAAGCGTCTGGAAATAGCCTCTTTCCTCACCAGGAAAATGATCAACATCCAGCAGTTCCTTGAGTTCTTCTGCTGCCAACATACCGTCTACCAGCCATGAGCCATCGCTGCGGGGGATGATATCAGGTTCCTCATCCTCGCCGAGATATGGCATATCGCCAACAATGTGCTCAGCAATATCATAAAGGCTAATCATGCCTGACATGCCACCATATTCATCAACTACCAATGCGACATAGACTCCGGTATCTTTAAAGCTTTCCAGAACTTTTAAAGCCGGTGTATTTTTGGGAATAAAAAGAGGCTGGCGAGAGGCCTCTTCGAGTGCTAAGGGGCGGCCGGGAATATAGTGAGCTAAGACTTCATTGGAATAAATAACACCCACTATCTCATCTAAACTGCCGCGGGCTACAGGAAAAAACAGATGGTTGGTACTGCGAATAATCCGTAAGTTGCACTGGTCATTATCTTCTAAATCCAGCCACTTGATTTGAGTCCGTGGTGTCATAAGTGCCCCTACCCGCATATCTCCCAGGATAAAAATTTTTTCCAGCATCTCCCGCTCGGCTTTTTCAAAGACACCGTGTTGGGCTCCCTGACCAATCAGTACTCTTACTTCTTCTTCTGTTACCGGTGGTTCTGCCGGTGGCTTGGTGCCCAGAAGTTTCATTGCCAGAGAAGTAGAAAGACTCAATAAATGAA
The DNA here is from genome assembly GCF_000445445.1 of Sporomusa ovata DSM 2662. Lineage (GTDB taxonomy): Bacteria > Bacillota > Negativicutes > Sporomusales > Sporomusaceae > Sporomusa > Sporomusa ovata. The sequence goes on from NZ_ASXP01000001.1 coordinate 878,614, forward strand.
CTAATGGCCGGTTGATACGCACAAAAGCGGACATTGGTCTGGCGATAGCGGCTGCAATGGGTTCCGGGTTATTTAGGGCCAGCTTTTTGGGCACCAGTTCGCCGGCTATCAGTGACAAATAGGTAATGATACTTACGACAACAGCAAGACTAACAGCATGGCTATATCCCTGTAAAAAGGGAATTGTATTCAAAAACGAGGCAAGATAGTTAGCTAACTTGGCACCACCAAAAGCACCAGTAAGAATTCCAATAAGAGTAATGCCAATTTGTACGGCAGATAATAGCGCTGTAGGCTCTTCTGCCATCTTTAGTGCAGCCTGCGCGCCTCTGTTGCCGGCAGCTGCCATATTCTCCAACCGACTTTTACGGGAAGACACAATAGCCATTTCGGTCATGGCAAATATTCCATTTGCGAAAATCAGAATTAGGATAATTATAATTTCGGTGCCAATCGAACCTGTGTCCAAAATTAAGATAGCACTCTCCTTACTAATAAATTACCCGCTAGCTTAGCAGCAGCGGGTAGTCTGTTTATAATTTATTGACTGCCGCCGCCGCTTTTTTACTTCGCTTTGTAGCATAAGAAATGACACCTGCGACTAGTATAACTATAAGTGTAATAATCAGCATATCCGATTTATGCTGTGTAAACATTTCAACAGCTTGTGATCCAAAATAGTAAATGAGTACGCCTTCCAGTAAAAAACGCTTCGCACGGCCAAGGAAGGAGATCAGGAAAAATACCGTCATATTGATTTTTAGAGCGCCTGCTGTGATGCAGACAAACTTATATGGAATGGGTGACAAAGATGCTAAAAATATAGCCCACAGGGCATTTTCCTGGATAGTGTTTTGTATTTTGTCCATATATTTGGAAGGAATAAACTTACGGGCGGCCGGAAGGCCAATTTTTAGTCCGAGCAGATAACCAATTAAGCCCCCTAAAATAGAAACAACTGTAGCTGCCAAGCCGTAAAAAATAGCATTTTGCGGCTTGGCTATTGCAAGTGGTATGAGAATCAGATCAGGTAATACCGGTGAAATAAAGGATTCTGTGAAAGCAGCAAGTAAGAGGCCCGTAAGACCCCATTCCAAGAGTACTGCCAGCAGTGCTTCCATTGATATGTTTCCTTTCTTTTAGATTGTCATTATTACAATAAAGTATACAATACGATAGTAATAGTTTAGCTTACATGTAGTACTTCAGTCAAGAAGTAAGAAGCAGCAAGAATGCGCTAAGAAGGAAAGAAAGCAAAATAAAAGCTTGCGAGATAAATCATTGCAAGCTTGGCGCAGCTCATTGGGTTCCGGCGACATGACGAAAGCGAGCACAGATTAACTAATATGAGAGTCGTTTGCCTTACGACTACGGCAGATCCCCCGTTCTACGTTACGAAGGAAGCGAAGGAGAAGTTCAATTTCTTTACATGATTCAAGATCTTGCTCCATTGAAGTAATCGCTTGTCTCAAAGGCAGGTTTGAACGATATAGTAATCTATAAGCTTTTTTAATAATTCGCCGCTTATCAGCAGCTATTTTATTGCGGGCTAGGGGTCTGCGGATAATTTTGTGTAAATAGAAATTCCTTACAGCAAGAAATAGTGGCTTTTTACAAAAGCAAAGTTACTCATTGCACCTTGATGAATCTTCTCCCTGGGCGAGATGGAAGTATGCGCGCGATAGCGTGAATGCTTTCGTCTCGCACCGGGGAATCATATTTTACTGGAGCAATCAGCCTGCATACCGATCTTCAAACAATAATGCTAAATGATTTAAAACCATATCCCAATCGCGATACCGTTGAGTCCATTTTTTGACAATATTATTCGACGCTAAATATAACATTTTGCGCAGAGAATCATCGTTAGGAAAAACAGCTTTTGTTTTAGTTACTTTTCGGAATTGCCTATGCAATCCTTCAATAATATTCGTCGTATATATTATTTTCCGAATACTGGGAGGATATGCATAAAAGGTAGACAAAATATCCCAATTATCTTCCCAGCTTTTTATGGCAGCCGGATATTTATCACCCCATTTCTCTTTAAAGCTTAGTAGTTTCTCTAACGCTGCTTCTTCCGTTACTGCCGTATAAACTTCTTTCAAATCTGCGGTAAATACCTTTGCATGTTTGTAGTTGACATACCGCATACTTGCACGGATTTGATGAATGATACAGCGTTGTATTCCAGCTTTGGGATAGGCGGCTCCGATTGCTTCTCGAAAACCATTGAGCCCATCAACACAAAATAGGTAAACATCTTGTACGCCGCGGCTTTTCAGCTCGTTTAGTACACTAAGCCAAAATTTGCTGCTTTCGTTTTCTCCAATCCATATACCCAATATTTCCTTATAGCCTTCTAGATTTATTCCCAATACTACATAGGCTGCTTTCGTAATAATCTGGTGATTTTCACGGATTTTATAGTGTATGGCATCTAGAAAAACGAACGGATATACTGCTTCTAGTGGTCGATTTTGCCATTCAGTAACTTGAGGCATGATTTTTTCGCTTATTTTACTTACCAGTTCTGGTGAGATTTCTACATCATATAAGCTCTTTATCTGTTCTGATATATCCCGAATACTTAGTCCGGCGGCATATAGAGATAATATTTTTTCTTCCATACCATCAACATTCCGGCTGTATTTACCAATGATCTGTGGTTCATATTCACCGTTTCGATCACGGGGAATCGTAATCTCTACTTCACCTAGTTGCGTTTTTACTTTCTTTTTCGAATAACCATTCCGATAATTTTTCGACACACCTGATTCGACATCATCCGACCGACGTTCCTGTTTTACGTAACCCAGTTCAGTTTCTAATTCTGCTTCCATTATTTCTTGGAGTACATCTCTGAACATGTCTTTTATCGCGTTCATGACTTCCGTGGTATTGTTGAATTTTTGCTCTTTAATTAACTCTTTGATAGCTTCCTTTGGTATTGTTGCCATAAAAAATCTTCCTTTCTGACTTAAATAGTTTCATTCCTATTCTTGCCAGTAAGGAAGATTTTTCAAACCTATTTACACAAAATTTTCTGTGCCCTCCGGGCTAGTCCAACATCATTTGTTCCAATCACTCTCGCAGGGTGGCCATCAACAGTAAAAAAAGGAGGCACATCTTGATTTACTTTTGAAGCTCCTCCTACCATAGCATAACAACCAATTCTAACAAATTGATGTATACCTACCAAGCCGCCAATTGTCGCATAGTCTTCTATTACTACATGCCCAGCTAATGTAGCCCCACCTGATAAAATGACGTGATTGCCTATTTTACAATTATGCGCTACATGAGTGTAAGTTTGTAAAAGACAGTCTGAACCTATTCGGGTTTCTTCCTCTTCGCCAACAGCTCGGTGTATAGTAACAAATTCTCTGATCTGTGTGCGGTCTCCAATAAATACATAGCTTTTTTCTCCGCAGAATTTTAAATCTTGAGGGATAGCACCAATAGAAGCACTGTGAAATATTTCACAGTCCCTGCCAATACTTGTCCAGTCTTCTATAACTACATGAGAACCGATCCTGGTTCCGTTACCTATAAAAACATTTTCTCCAATAACAGCATAGGGTCCAATCTCTACACCATCGCTGATACGAGCAGCGGGATGAACAATTGCTGTTTCGTGTATTTTGGGCCGAGATAGTACAACCTTTTCAAGCATAAGTATCACTCCTCGTATATTGCAACTCGCTAGTAAATTATTAGAAAGGCTTTTTTATTTATAATTATAATCCAGTAGTTTGGGTTTTTTGTGATATTCATTATATTTGGGAAAACGAGTAATTTTTGCCAAATATAATGGTAGTATATGTTTATTAGACTATTTGTACTGATTTTCTCATTAATTCTCTAGTATGCTATTCTTTTATGGAGGAACCCACCTCGTCTCTTGACCCGGAGGCGGAGTACGACGTGTACAACAAGTTTATTAGCTTATGCACTAATAGTACCGCTGTTATTATTTCCCATAGGCTTTCCAGTGTCAGTATGGCGGATCGCATATTCTTATTGCGCGACGGCGAAATTGCGGAAGTGGGTATTCATCGTGAACTAATTGATTTAGACGGCGAATACGCTAGACTATTCAATATACAGACGGAAGCATATAAGGCATTGGAAATCAGAAATAAAAAAAGGACAGGCCTAAACCCGTCATTTTGCATGTATATTTATGAATGTGTACCTGTCAAAGTCACTGTTAGGGGACAGTGACGGGGATAGTATAACATAGCAAAAGGCTCCGCGTTTGCGCGAAGCCTTGTCTTTTTTGGTGGAGATAAGCGGGATCGAACCGCTGGCCTCTTGAATGCCATTCAAGCGCTCTCCCAGCTGAGCTATACCCCCATAAACACATATTAATTATACTTAGTCAGTAACATAATGTCAAGATTTTTTTAAAAATTAAACCATTATAGCAGGTACTTATCTATAGTATGCAGAATACTTTGAGATTAGAGTAAGGAAGAAGGAAGCAATTATGCAGTTATTTAAAATTGGCCTGTTGATTGACGGGACAGGCTTTACGCCACAAGATTCATGTTACCTGGCGGTTGAAAATGGGTATATTACAGGTATCGGCCAGGCAGATGATTTTGCGGCTGCGCAGGTGGCGACCGCAATTGATTTTTCGCAATACACCGTAATGCCGGGGCTCATTGATCCCCATGTGCATTTGTTCTTAGAGGGAATTTCTGATCTAAAATCCCGCACGTTACGGTGGAAAGAGGATAAAGAGACAACCTTGCTGCGAGCTGTCAACAACCTGACTAGAACCATTCGCCACGGGGTAACTACTGTACGTGATTTAGGTGGTCCGTTTGCCATTAACACATTATTAAAAAAAGCAGTAAAGCAGGGTATTGTTACCGGACCGCGTGTGCTTAGTGCCAGTCAGGCCATTTCCATTACCGGCGGGCACTTTCACTATGCGGGCGGACGGGAAGCTGACGGGCCGGACGAAGTGGTTAAAGCTGTGCGGGAGCAGGTGAAAGTTGGTGCCGACTGTATAAAAATTATGATGACCGGTTGCGTTAATTTTGTGCGCCAGGATGCGGGAGTTGTTGAATTATCACTATCTGAAGCCCAGGCGGCTGTTGCTGAAGCACGGCACTTGAAAAAAATGATAGCGGCACATGCCAACGGCGTAGATGGCGTGCGCCAGAGTCTGGCTGTTGGTGTGAATACGCTCGAACATGGCGCACTTATTGATGCAGCCACTACCGATATGATTACCGAAAGCAGGGTATATTGGATACCTACGTTAGTTCCCTTTGAACGCATGATGGACTATGGCCGCACTCATGAGACCAGAACATTACCGGCCGCGGGTGTTGAGGCTGTTTACCGGCAACATCATGCTATGGTACAAAGAGCTTATCAGGCTGGGGCTAAGATTGTCGCTGGTACTGATGCCGGCGCATTAGGTGTTGGGCATGGTGATATATGGCGGGAGCTTGCTCTATTGGTGGAATGTGGTCTGCCGGCGGCAGCCGCGCTCCATGCTGCCACTGGTCTTGCTGCCCAGGCAGTAGGGCTGGAACAAGAAATTGGGATAGTGGCTGCAGGCAAACGGGCAGATTTATTGGTTTTGGCAGGTAACCCGTTACAAGATATCAACTGTATAAAAAATGTCGTAAAAGTATTCAAAGACGGGCAGGAGATCTTCCATAATTGAGTTGACCGGCCACGTAAACAACAGCAACGGAGTTGATACTATTGATAGAAGCAATTGAAGATCTTAAGGCCCGGCTTGGCCAAAATGGTTATCTTACTGATGATAATTTGGCTGCTGCCCTATATTTAGCGGAGAACCTGGAAAAACCGCTGCTGTTAGAGGGACCGGCCGGTGTTGGAAAAACAGAATTGGCAAAGGCGTGGTCGCGCCTGCGTAAGCGGCGGCTTATTCGGCTACAGTGCTATGAAGGTCTTGATGAGAGTAAAGCACTGTATGAATGGAATTATCAAAAACAGTTATTATATATTCAAATCGCAGCATTGACGGAAAAAGGCTGGGAGACAGGACGCAAACAAATTTTTGACCAGGAGTTTTTACTAAAACGTCCTCTGTTAGCGGCGCTTACCAGCCCGGAGCCTGTGGTATTGTTGATTGATGAGATTGATAAAAGTGATCAAGAATTTGAAAGTTTTCTACTAGAAGCGTTATCTGACTGGCAGGTTACGATTCCTGAACTGGGTACGATAAGCGCGGTTACCCGGCCCTATGTTGTCTTGACATCCAATAGTACGCGAGAACTTAGTGATGCTTTGCGCCGCAGGTGCTTGCATTTTACTATTGACTATCCTGAATTTGAGCGGGAGTTGGCCATCGTTGAATTAAATGTTCCCGATATTGACCGAAAGTTTGCCAGTCAGCTTGTCGAATTTGTCCAAACTATTCGCAAGCAGTCGCTTAAAAAACCTCCTAGTGTTACAGAAACCATTGATTGGGTGGCATCAATGACACTGCTTGGCAGCGAACTAACTGCAGATACAGTTCGTGCTACGCTTAGTGCTTTGCTTAAATATACCAAAGACCGCGAGCTTGTCACTGATAAACTGCCATTTTTACTAAAGCCATGAAACAATTATTTGTTGAATTTATCCGGCTATTGCGCCAAGCGGGGTTAACTGTAACAACAATGGAAGCTGTGGATGCATTAAAGGCAGCTGAGCTTACTTGTTTTGACCCTGCCTTACTGCGGGGCGTGCTGGAAACTACCCTGGTGAAAAGCAATTGGGAACGTCCTGTTTTTACGGCGTTATTTGAACTATATTTTGATCTTGCGCCGGAAGCCCCGGTAGTGCAAGCTAACTCTGAGCCGACAGTACTTACGATTAAGGGGGCGACTGCTGATGGCAGCGGGCGTAGTTCGTCAGGCGCCGGCGGTGATGCGGAGGGCTTGCTGGAAACCATTAATAATCAACCTGCGGCCATATTGGAAGAACTGGCAAGGCAATTTACGGCCGATATACCACTTACTAATGCCGAGCCGGCAGAGATTTCACAAAAGTTGCGTCAGGTTCAAGTAAATTTGAGATGGTTTGAGGCTGTCAACAAGGTTGAACGTAATTATGCTACCGGAAAGATGAAGGAGGCGGCTTTGCTAAAATGGCAAAAAACATTTGCCCAGCTCGAAGCGCTCCTGCGTCGTGAATTAGAGCGCAAGGCTGTCAAACAGTTTGGTCGCCGGCATATTCTTAAACTGGTAGAACACGCCAATATTCGCCGCCGGGAATTTGATTGCCTGGCAGCAGCAGAAATAATAGCTGTTGAGCAGGAAATTGGCAAACTAGCAAAAAAAATGGCTGAGAGACCGGGAATTCGCTTGCATCGGGCCAAACGTGGCAAGGTAGATATTCGCCGTACTTTTCAGGAAGTAATACGAACCGGTGGTTGTCCATTACATCTGAAATACCGGGACAAAATGAAAAGCAAAGTAGATTTATGGCTCTTATGTGATGTTTCCAATTCAGTTGAACGGTTTAGCCGTTTTATGCTGCAATTAGTCCAGGCGGCGCAGCGGCGTTACGCTAACATTAGATCCTTTGTTTTTATTGATGAAGCAGTGGAAGTAACTGAGTGGTTTAAAAGTCAGGATGTTAATGCTTTTTTACAGGCGAGGCATCTTAGAGACCGGTTTAACCGTCGTGTAGGATTGTCTCGCTATGATTTGGTTTTTGAACAAATGGCTCGTTATGAGCTTGCGGCCATTGGTGGCCGGACTAAGCTGATTATTTTAGGCGATGGACGCAATAACTGGCATCCGGGCGGAGCTGACGAGTTGGCTAAGATTGCTGAACAGGCACAGGCCATTTATTGGCTCAACCCCCTGCCGGAAGAGGAATGGCTTGAAGGCGACTGTCTCATGAAAGAATACCAGCCGTATTGCCAACAAGTATTCGAATGTCGCAATTTAGAACAATTAACAGAAGTAGCCAACCGTATTTTATGAATATATACGGTTGGCTATTTTTGTTAGGAGCATTTTATTTAAAAAGCGGAAATACTAATATTGTTAGCATTTCGGACACAGTTAGGGGATGATTTTGTGGAGTGGTTAGTAGCGCTAATGAGTATTATTACTGTCAATATGCTTTTAAGCGGCGATAATGCATTGGTTATTGCCTTAGCCAGTCGCAATCTGCCACCTGTTCAGCAAAAAAAGGCGATGATCTGGGGTGGAGCGGGAGCTATTGGGTTACGTATTGTTCTTACCTTTGTTGCAATTGTCTTGCTTCAGATTCCCTACTTACAACTAATTGGCGGTTTGGCATTGCTGTGGATTGCCGTTAAGCTTTTAGCAGGTGAGGATGAAAACCATGAGCTGCAGGCCAATAGTAATTTATGGGGGGCTATTAAAACAATAATTGTTGCTGATGTGGTTATGAGTGTTGATAATGTACTGGCTATTGCCGGCGTAGCAAAAGGGAATGTTACTTTACTGATTATTGGTTTGGTAATTAGTATTCCGATTATTATCTGGGGTAGCAAACTAATTAATATGCTAATGGAGCGGTGGCCAATAATAATTACAATCGGTGCGGCTTTTCTGGGCTGGACCGGCGGTGAGATGGCAACTGGCGATAAAAAAATTATACCCCTGCTAGATCCGTATCCCTGGACCCATTGGGCTATACCGATAGCCTTTGCCGTTATTGTTGTTTTTATTGGTTCGCTGCTTGCCGGCCGCAAACAATCTGGTAACAAGGAGCCACAAAACAATTTGTAATGTTAAAAAAGAGCAGCTCTTTAACAAGGTATTTTTATGATGCGTCCAGATGTCTTAATATAAGAAGCACAGGGATGTTGGTCACAATCAAAAATAATTGTGGCACTATGAAGAAAGTCTTGCTTAAGAAAATAACGTAAATCATAAATATGAACATGCCTGCCGGTGTGTTCATTATCCTGATATTCGGTAAAATAGCTAAACGGTGTAAAGGAGGAAAAGAATTCGCCTAAAATCGTTTTATGTGCTTCCTGAGTGGCGGGAGATAATGTTTGTTTAGTAAATTTGGTATGAATCGTCAAACACTGCTGTAATAATCCGATTTGCCCGATATAATACCGGTCTTGGGTTTCAGCAACAAAATCCCAGGAAAGTACGCTTTTGAGTGAAGGTATAACCAGCAGGCGGATAAGACTATAGGCAGCGAAATATTGGTTGAGTTGCATGATGGTCTGTAGCTTCAGTAAGTAACGTATACCAATATATAGGCTGATTGATAGGAAACATAGCAGTGAAGTTTCGCGGGCAGGCAGCTGCTGCATAAATACGGTAAGCATGATGGCTAACAGGAAGGGATCAAACACATTTAACAAGCTAAAGCTTTTGCGTTCCCGGCTAAACGGCCATAGAACAGCTGCACCGTGGGCATTGAAAAAATCCAATACAATATGGGATAGCCCGCCCCAAAAGGCCCACATAAATATTTCCGTGCAGGCTGCCCCAGGGTAAACGATAAAAAAAATAGCGGCAAGTAAACTAGACCACATAGCGAGGCCAGGAATAGAATGCGAGAAGGAGCGGTGTTGTCTGAGCAAAGCAAAATTGCCGCGGACTATGGAGATGATATCTAAATCAGGTGCTTGCGCACCGAGTACACTGGCTAAGTAAATAGGGTCAGTAAAATTTAGGGGATGACCAGATAAACCAGCAACAGCAACGCCTAGCAAAGCATGTGATAAAGCGTCCATAGAAACGGGACCTCCTAAACTAGTTAACATAAATAAAAAATACTTACTAATTATATCACAACAAGTAGGAAGGAGGTCTAATGGTAATTGATGGACAAACGAATTTGATTCAGTTACATTTAGATAAAAGTATATTGACTTAGATAAGAATCTATATTATCATTGCATTAGTATTTAGCAAGTAAAAGTGAATACCATAAAGGGGAGTAACTGGCAGGCACAGTCAACAATTCTGCGCATTAGTGCATGGTTGTGCCGTTGGATCAGTCCAATAGTGAGACCTTTAGTATATGAATGACCAGTATATACTATAGTAAGGTCTTATTGTTATACTAAAAAGACCTTACCGCTGCTTGCGGAGAAGGTCTTTGTTTATTTTGTGATGGAGGTGGTCACCAAGCTTGCATACCTTTGATATATAAGAAGATGTCAGATACAAGTATCATATATATATATATATATATATAGGGGGTTTTTTGATGGAAATGGAATTATTGATAGCGTTAGGTAGTATTACTGTGATTAATTTAATTCTAAGTGGTGATAACGCGGTTGTTATAGCTTTAGCAAGTAGAAATCTGCCTCCTGAGCAGCGGAAAAAAGCTGTACTATGGGGTAGTGCCGGTGCTGTAATCTTACGGATTTTACTCACACTAGTTGCCGCATTCTTGCTTAAAATTCCGTATGTGCAATTTTTGGGGGGGCTTGCTTTGGTATATATCGCCATAAATTTGCTGGGAGACAAGCAGGAAGATGTCTCCTGTGAAGGCGCAGCCAGTTTTTGGGAAGCAATTAAAGTCATCATATTTGCTGACTTGATAATGAGTCTTGACAATGTATTGGCGATTGCTGGGGTAGCTGACGGACATTTTGGTTTATTAATATTTGGTTTGGTCTTGAGTGTACCGCTGGTGGTATTTGGCAGTCAGATGTTAATGAAACTTATGGATAAGTTCCCTGTTATTATTTGGGCGGGTTCAGCTATTCTTGCCTGGACGGCTGCTAAGATGATGGTTGCTGATGAAAAGCTTGGCGTATGGTTTGAGCCATATGCACTTATGCTTGAGATTGGGGTTACGGCAGCTGTTTTGGTGATTGGCTATTGGCAGAAAAAACGTGGACAGGTTGGCAGTAAGGATACGCACGGAGCTTAAATACTTCCCAGTTGATCGTATGGAAAGGAGCTGTCGCACAACGCTGGCGACAGCCTCTTAATTTTTTTACACTCACGATTACATTAATTTGGATAAGGTTTAACTTTGCTGCTCAACCCAATCCCTATTTGAGATACTTGGAAAAGAAAGATGTGAGCTTGTCAAAGGGGATTAAATTTACCCGGTCGTACAGATCCACATGACCTGCGCCCGAAACAATATAGAGTTCCTTCGGTTCTGCCGCCAGTTTGTAGGCGTCTTCGCTGAACTCTCTGGAATGAGCGTTTTCACCCGCGATAAAAAGCAGGGGACGAGGAGAAATCGTCTCTATGTCTGCGAACGGGTAGAAATTCATGAACTTGACGTTGCTGGTCAGCGTCGGGTGCGTTGTAAGTTTTGGCGACGAGGCTTTAGGAGTGAATTCGCCCCTTGGAGTGCGATAGAAGTCATAAAACTCACGCTGAATGGAGTCAGTGTTTTCGTTCAGTTCATGCACTGTCCCACTAGTGTATTTGGTTTCACCGCCTGTGAACTCTACATAGCGTTGCTCCGCTGCCTCTTCGAGAATCTTCTTTCTTTGCTCAAGTGTCAGGGATTTTTTGAGCGCGTTACGGTTGGCTGCACCCATGTCGTACATGCTGACTGTCGCAATGGCCTTCATGCGCGGGTCGATTTTGGCTGCACTGATGACAAAGCTCCCGCTGCCACAAATCCCGATAGCACCAATCCGATCCCTGTCAACAAATGGCCGGGTACCCAGGAAATCCACCGCAGCACTGAAATCCTCGGCATAGATATCCGGCGAAACAGCATTGCGCGGCTGCCCTTCACTCTCACCCCAGAAAGACAAATCTAAGGACAAAGTAACGAATCCTTGTTCAGCCATTTTTGTGGCATACAGATTGGCACTTTGCTCTTTTACTGCACCCATAGGATGCCCGACAATGATCGCGGGATTTTTGGTGTTCTGATTCAACCCTTTGGGAATAAAAAGATTCCCTACAACTTTCAGGTTGTATTGATTTTTAAATGTAACCTTCTGCATGGTTACTTTGTCGCTCTTGTAAAAGTTGTCTGTTCCATTGGACATGTCTGCCGCAAAGGCAACGCCGGTCGTGGATACAAGCACGCCCAGTGCCATCGCTGTAAGTATGTGGAGGCTACGCGTTAGAATAGACTTTATTTTCATTTTAAACCCCTTCCGATGTTTTTTTGTCATGTTATTTCGCTGTCTGCAGTTGCACAAAATATATTTTACCGCATTCTTTATTCCTCCTATTTCTAGACAAGTTAAGTCAATAAAATGTCTAATCTCTTATTCTTGTTAACAGTATTTTTATCAACAAGTAAAATGTATCATCTGGTGTTAACACTAAGTCAATAGGTTTTGTAAAATTTTTTTGATGCTCCTAATTAAAAAAACACTTGACTTGAAGTTAAGACAAGGTGATAGCCTTACAGTATAAAAGGGAATAGGAGGAGTGAATTAAATGCTGATTTCAGAGGTCAGTGAAAAATACGGTATGACACAGGACGCATTGCGCTATTACGAACGAGTCGGACTGCTCCCACCGGTTCCGCGTAAACCAAATGGGATTCGCGACTATGACGATTATAGCTGTGGATGGATTGAATTTATTCACTGTATGCGAAATGCGGGTATTCAAGTAGAAGTCCTTGTTGAATATGTTCAGCTTTACCAGCAGGGAAGTAAAACCAAAGAGTCAAGGAAAGAACTTTTACAGGAAGAATTAAAGCGTTTAGATGATCGTATTGCAAATTTGCGAGCGACAAGAGAACGATTGGCTTACAAAATTGAAAACTACGATGAGCTTGAAAAGTCTTGATGGAAAAAATGATCTTTTGGAAAAGGCCGGCAATGATTCATGCGGGCGAGATCATATGGAGACGAAATAGCCATAATGAAAAATGTATTAATTATTTCTACCAGTCCACGCAAGGCGGAAATTCTGAAATATTGGCGATGAGTTTAAAAAAGGTGCCCTCGAAACTGGAAACCATTATTGATTGCCAGAGTCGTACCGGCCTTTTTTCATCCGATTTGCTTTGTTTGGACTGTATAGTTTATTGTTTTTCGGTGGAGATTTCTGGATGACGATGATGGTGTTGACGACTCTATGGGGCATTTTGGGCGGAATCAATGCGAATGTCACGCAGTATTGGCTTTCTCATGCAGCGCCGGAGGCTCCTGATTTTGCCAATGGACTTTTTTGACACATTCTGGAAACACGGATAAGTTGGCGAAGCTGATCAAGGAGGCGACTGGTGGGACACTTTGCGAGATCTTACCGGAGAAAGCCTATCCTGTCGATTACAACACAGTTGTGGAGCAGGCGAAGAAAGAAATCCAGGCAGGCCTCCGTCCGGCACTCAAAACTAAAGTCATGGATCTCTCGGTTTATGATACAGTTTTTGTCGGCACGCCGAATTGGTGGAGTACTATCGCATCACCGATTGCCACTTTTCTGGAAAATTATAATCTTACAGGTAAGAATGTTGTTCCGTTCTGTACTCATGGCGGAGGCGGCTCAGGCAACATTGAAGGAACGGTTAAGACGCTTTGCCCCGATTCAAGGGTAGTATCACTTCTTTCAGTATATGGCAATGCAGCGAAGGCTTCAGAAGTAGAAGCTTGGTTGAAAAAGATTGGTGAAAACTAAACGAAGTGGTAAAGATGAGGGTTTATAAATACAAAAGCAGGAGAGATTCAAATGAGTGATTTAAGTAATAGCATAATTTTCCCAAAAGGTAATAAGATGCCGGAGCCATATAAAAAATACTTTATCGGTCAGGCATATCTTGAGATGCTGGTACCTGGCGACAAAGAGTTCAACTGTCCAATCGGAAACGTAACGTTCGAGCCTGGTTGCCGCAATAATTGGCATAAGCATCCAGGCGGGCAAATCCTCTTGGTAACAGGCGGCAGAGGCTGGTATCAGGAAGCCGGAAAAGAGGCGCGTGAACTCAAGACTGGTGATATTGTAAAGATTCCGGCAAATGTGAAACACTGGCATGGTGCTGCGAGAGACAGTTGGTTCGTACATCTTTCTGTTGAAACCAATAGTCAGGCAGGGCCTGCAGCGTGGTTGGAACCTGTTATCGATGATGAGTACAGTAAGTTAAAATAGTCCTTTATTCATGCTGATGGCAATCTGAGGGGATGCTGTGCTGATAAATTTTGTCAGCACAGCATCCCCTTTGCAAGGAAAGTACGGCACTCTTTTTTAAAAAATATTTTCTATGACATGATCTATACTAGTGTGGTATAATTTTAAGCATGTTACCCATTTACCAATATACCGGAGGCGAGTGCTTTGATTGTTGAGTTATTATTGTATTTTTTGACGATTTTCTTTATTGTAGGTGTACTATCACCATTTTTCACTAGCAAAAATAAAATAGTCAATTATGTTGCACATGGAATGGCAGCGCTAGGATGTTTGGCGGCCGTACTGTGTGCTATTTTTATTTTTTACAGCGGAAAGCTTGAAATAATTACGCCCTGGGCTTTGCTTGCAGAGCCGGTCTATATCCGTTTGGATTATTTGGCAGCTTTTTTTTTACTGACAATCGGAGTGGTAGGCTGTGCGGCAAGTGTTTATGCTATCGGTTACAGCAGAGAGTACCTTAGGGATGGTTGTCGTTACCGGGTAATGGCATCTTTGTATAATGCTTTTTTACTGTCGATGATTTTAGTAGTCTGTGTCAGCCACGCCGCCGCGTTTATTATTGTTTGGGAGATTATGGCCCTGACGTCTTTTTTGTTAGTTAATTATGAGCAGGAAAAAAATGAAGCCGGTAAGGCCGCCTTTGTGTATATTGTTATGACCCATGTAGGGACAGCTTTTATTATTACCGCTTTTTTCCTGCTGGCAAATAAGGCTGGTAGTTTAGATTTTTTGCGTTTACTGCAAAGTGCCGGCAGCCTTGATACTTGGACCAGGAATGCTGTTTTTTTATGTGCCCTTATTGGTTTCGGTGCCAAAGCAGGTATTATTCCCTTGCATATCTGGTTACCGCGGGCCCATCCGGCAGCACCCAGCCATGTATCAGCCCTGATGTCAGGTGTTATGATAAAAACTGCTATTTATGGGTTTTGCCGGTTTTATCTTGAATTCCTAGGAGTGGGCCCGATATGGTGGGGGGTACTTATACTTGGTCTTGCCATTGCATCGTCGGTATTAGGTGTGCTTTATGCGCTAATGGAGCATGATATGAAACGTCTTCTGGCATACCATAGTGTGGAAAACATTGGTATTATCCTCTTGGGGATCGGCGCCGGTTTAGTATTTATGGCCAAAGGGCAAAGCGCTCTGGCCGCACTGGCTTGGACAGCGGCACTATACCATGTGCTCAATCATGCACTATTTAAATCACTGCTGTTTATGGGTGCCGGGGCAGTGCTCCAGTCAACTCATACTAAAGATATTGAACGCTTGGGTGGACTTATCAGGAAGATGCCTTATACTGCAGTATGGTTTTTGGTGGGTGCGGCCGCTATTTCCGCTTTGCCGCCGCTTAATGGTTTTGTTAGTGAATGGATGACTTTTCAGGCTTTATTTTATTTGCCGCAAAGTATGGCTGGGGCGTTAGGGAAGGTATTTGGCGGATTTTTACTGGCCTTACTGGGTCTTACAGGGGCATTGGCAGCGGCCTGTTTTGTCAAGGCTTTTGGCATCAGCTTTTTGGCCAAGCCGCGGAGCAGCGAGGCAGAAGAAGCCCGGGAAGCCAATAAGCCTATGCTTGGTGCGATGGCGGCGCTGTCGGGATTATGTTTGCTGCTTGGACTTTGGCCTGAACTGGTGCTCCGTATTCTTGGGCAAGTCTTGTCAGGCATAGCTGGAGTTGACCCAACGCAGGTTTTTGCGGGAACTACCTGGCAGGCTGCCGAAGTTCATACAGATATAGCTAATGGTAGTCTGCAAATGCCTGTGGTGGCAGTTCTACTGTTAGTAGGAGTAATGGGTGCGTGGGTATTATGCAGATTATATGGAAAAGAGCAGCAACATAAAGGGGAAACCTGGACTTGTGGTATTGTGCCGACTGCCAGGATGGAGTATACGGCTACTGGTTTTTCTAAACCGATTAGGCTGGCATTTAAAGCTATATTGCGGCCACAGCATGAAACGGTTGCTGATTTGACTCCCAATCGTTATTTTGGCCGGCGGCTGAGTTATCATATGAGTATTACCGATATCTTTAGCGCTATGTATCGGCCGATTAATGCCGGAATTATTCGTGCGGCTCAGTTTATGAAGGCCATTCAGGCCGGTAGTGTTCAGCTTTATATCGGGTATATTACAGCAATTACTGTGATAGCTCTTATTTTGAGTACTGGGTGGTGAACAATATGGATCAATTGGTTACAATAGTAATTTCACTTGGTTATGCTTTGGCGCTTGTGCTGGCAGCGCCCTTAGTCGCGGGAATTATCAAGGTTAGCAAAGCAAGGCTGCAAAACCGGCGCGGGCCGGGAGTATGGCAAGTGTATTATGACTTGTTTAAGTTATTACAGAAAGACAGTATGGTGTCACCCACTACCTCATGGGTATTCAATCTCGCACCGTATATTTATTTTGCCGGTGCTTTTGGTGCAGCAGCACTGCTGACGTCAGGTGACTTATTTGCGCTTTTATATCTTTTGGCGGCTAGTCGTTTTTTTCTGGCGATGGCTTCACTTGATGCCGGCAGCACCTTTGGCGGTATGGGCGGTTCCCGCGAGATGTATATTAGTGTATTAGTAGAACCCGTACTACTAGTAACAATGCTTACGGTGGCAGCAAGAGCCGGTTCGACTCAGTTAGCTGCTATGTCGGCTGCTGCTGCCATTACACCGTTTTCATTGCCATATATTTTTGCCGCTGTTGCTTTTTTAATTATATTAGTAGCAGAAACCGGACGAATTCCTGTAGATAATCCGGATACACATTTAGAATTAACGATGATCCACGAAGCTATGGTGCTTGAATATTCAGGCCGCAGGCTGGGACTGATTTTTTTTGCAGCTGCCAGTAAGCAATTGGTTTTTATTCTTTTATTTGCAATATTATTTTTACCCTGGCAACCAGAGGGCTTATCGCCCTTACAAACCTTCCTTTGGCTTGTTGCTAAAGTTTTGCTTACGGCAGTAGCTTTGGCAGTGATTGAATCCAGTACCAATAAAATGCGTTTGTTCAAAGTGCCGGGATTTATGGGCTTAGCGGGCATGTTGGCACTGCTCGCGTTAGTGGCCCAGTAAGAAGGGGGTGTAGCGATGAATTTACTGATTATTATTTTGCTGTTTCTGTCACTTTTATTGAGCCGGGTCACCAGTCTTAAAACGGCTGTGAATATTTTACTGTTTCAATCCGCATTGGTGGCATTGGCCTGTGCATTTGTCGCTGCCGAAACGGGAGCAGTGCATACATATATT
This sequence comes from Sporomusa ovata DSM 2662, assembly GCF_000445445.1. Taxonomy (GTDB): domain Bacteria; phylum Bacillota; class Negativicutes; order Sporomusales; family Sporomusaceae; genus Sporomusa; species Sporomusa ovata. Next base: position 895,913 of record NZ_ASXP01000001.1, read on the forward strand.
GCAGCAGCCCTTACACTTAGTATTAAGGCCGGGCTTATTCCTTACGCTCTTTTCCGTATTGTAAGAATGCTGCGCCGCGAGCGGGAAGTTAATCCAATTATAAGTCCTAACCATTCGGTTATGGCTGCCGGTATTATGATCGTTCTGTCCTATGGACTGATTGACCGGGCATTGCCGGGAATTGTCAGCCGGGATGCGTTGGCGGCAGCGGTAGCCATGATGTTAATCGGTCTGACAATGATCATGGTCCGGCGACAGGCAGTACTTCAAATCGTTGGTTTGATCACCATGGAAAACGGCATATATTTAGTAGGACTTTCGGTAACCAAAGGATTGCCGCTGATTATTGAACTGGGTGTATTTTTGGATGTGTTAGTGGCAGTAGTGGTGCTGGTTATCCTGACTTATCGGCTCAAACGCTCCTTTATGTCTACAGATACCAGTATGCTAAAAAAATTAAAGGGATGATATTATGGGGCATTTGATCGTGTTAGCGCTTGTTTTGCCGCTTATAACCGGTGCTGTTACTATGACCCAGTCAGGGCAAAAAGCGATCCGGTTTATTAACTTGGCAGGCAGCCTGGTACTCAGTTTCACGTTGCTACTGATTGTACAGGCTGTAGTGAACACGGGGAACATTCATGTCGGACAATTCTATATTGACTCATTGAGTGCGGTTGTGTTGTTGGTAGTCGCTGCTCTCACCTGTACGGCTACTTTGTTTTCCCTCTCTTATATGGAAAATGAATTCCGGGAGGGAAAGGTTTCCCTTAAAATGCTAAAACGCTATTATGCGTTATTTAATTTATTTGTTTTTACGATGGTTTGCGTACCTGTAGTAGAAAACATGGGGTTGCTCTGGGTGGCTGTTGAGGCTACTACCCTTAGTTCGGCGCTGCTGGTTGCATTTTATTTTAACCGGGCAGCGTTGGAAGCGGCCTGGAAATATGTTATGGTGTGTACAGTTGGTATATGCCTGGCTTTATTAGGAACTATTCTCTTGTATTATGCGCAAGTGAATGCAGATCTCAGCGGTGCAGGCAGAGCACTAAGCTGGCTGGAAATCCAGGCGGTTAGTGATAAACTCGATTCCGGCATGATTAAGTTAGCCTTTGTATTTATATTGATCGGCTATGGTACAAAAGCCGGCTTAGCGCCAATGCATACCTGGCTGCCTGATGCTCATAGCCAAGCGCCGTCGCCTGTTAGCGGGCTGTTATCAGGCGGACTCCTGAGTTGTGCTTTATATGGTATTATTCGTATGGTTGTTATTGTAAAAGGGGCTGTAGGGCCTGCTTTTCCTGAGCAGTTTTTGATTGGCTTTGGTTTATTATCCATTGTGATTGCTGTGCCATTTATTTTAGTACAGCAGGATCTTAAACGCTTGTTGGCCTATTCAAGCATTGAACATATGGGGCTAATTACTTTGGGATTGGGGTTGGGAACCCCGCTGGCCTTATATGGCGCACTCTTGCATATTATTAATCATGCGATAACAAAGTCAACCTTATTTTATCTGGCTGGGGCTATTATTCAGCACTATGGGACAAAGAATATTATGCGTATTAAGGGGCTGGTAAGCGCTATGCCGGTAATGGGTGCCATGTTTGTTGCGGCCGTGCTGGCGATTGCGGGATTACCGCCATTTAGCATCTTTTATAGCAAACTGACCATTGTCTGGGCGGCATTTCAATCAGGAAATGCCTGGTTGGGGGCGATTATATTGCTGTTGATGGCCGCTATTTTTGCCGGGATGATTTACTATACTTTGAAAATTGGTTTTGGTCCCATACCAGGCAAAGTAACCGGCGACTACCGGCTGGGCAAATCAGCTATGGCAGCGGTGGCGGTTTCTATGGTGCTAATGATTGTTAGTGGAATATATCTGCCTCCCTGGCTTGATATGCTTATTAAGCAGGCGGCAGCTATTATACTAGGAGGGAGATTATGATCGAGACATTACAGGTTATACCGGCAGCAACCCTCAGGGCCGCGGCCACTGTGCTGCGTCATGGTGGACGCTATCAGTTGACAGCGATGTTTGCAAATGATGAACGGGTGATAAATGGTAATTTTGCTATTTATGCCATATTTTTTAGCAAGGAAGATGCGGCTTATAAAACAATCAAGGCCATTATAAATCAGGATGAACCGCTGGAATTTCCCTCACTTACACCGCTTATGGCAGCTGCTGCCTGGTATGAACGGGAAATTCATGACTTGTTTGGCTTAACACCGGTGGGACACCCGGATTTACGACCGTTGGTATTGCATGAAAACTGGCCGCAGGGACGATATCCGCTTAGAAAGGATTTTGATCCTGCCAGCCTGGAGTCGGGAGAAAGAACCCAATATCCAGTGCCGCCTGTTCAGGGGGAAGGGGTATTTGAAGTACCTGTTGGACCCATTCATGCCGGTATCATTGAACCAGGACATTTCCGGTTTAGCCAGGCTGGTGAAAATATCATCAGTCTTGAAGCCAAACTGTTTTTTACCCATCGTGGTATTGAAAAATCAGTGGAAGGTCTCTCCTTTAGCAAAGCCTTATTGCAGACAGAACGTATTTGTGGTGTTTGTTCAGTGGCCAATACTCTTTCTTATGTTCAGGCAGTGGAACGTCTTGCCGGTACTGAGGTTCCGGCAAGGGCTGAGTATGTAAGGGTATTGGCTGCTGAGTTGGAGCGATTATATAATCATGTTGGTGATATTGGTAATATGTGTGCTGGCTTAGGCTTTGCTCCCGGTACCAGCAATGGGTCTCGTCTTAAAGAGCAGTTAATGCGGCTGAATGAGCGATTGACAGGAAATCGCTTCTTGCGTGGTTGGATTACCCTGGGTGGGGTTACAATGGATATAACGCGAGAGCTGGTGCAGGATATTTCGCGGCTGCTTACCGGGATTATGAGCGAGCTTGGTGAGTTAATCGGTCTGCTGCGTGATAATGATGCATTTTTAGACCGGGTTAACACGACAGGTATTTTGCCTGAGCAGGCGGTACTTGATCTGGGGGTTGTCGGCGTCGCGGCCAGAGCGTCAGGCGTTGACGTTGATGTGCGGCGGGATTTCCCTTATGCTGCTTACAGTCGTCTTACTTTTGACGTACCGGTATATACTAAAGGCGATGTGGCTGCCCGCCTGTGGGTGAGAGCTGATGAAGCAGTCGAGTCCATCAAATTGATCGGTCAGCTGCTTGCAGGGTTACCAAGTGGCAAGCTTACAAGTAAGTTGGGTTCAGTTGAGCCATACCAGACAGCCTTTAGTGTGACAGAATCGCCGCGTGGCTCTAATTTGCACTGGCTCATGGCTGGCGAGAATAACACAATTTACCGTTATTTTGTCCGTTCGGCCTCATACCCGAATTGGCCGGCACTTACAGTTGCTGTTCCGGGAAATATTATTCCGGATTTTCCCTTGATTAATAAAAGTTTTGAATTATGTTATGCGTGTCTTGATCGGTAAAGGGGGAATAGTATGCTTAACCTTCTAAGAAAAATTATCAAAACAGGTTGTGTTACTGAGCCTTATGACGGCGGTAGTGTGCCGCCCCGTTTTCGGGGCGAAGTGTCCTGGGCGGAAAGTCAATGTCAGGATTGCCATCGCTGCCTCGGTGCCTGCCCTACAGGCGCTATTGGATTTAGCAATGGGAAATTGATAATTGATCACTTTGCCTGCATATTTTGTGGACAGTGTGTTGCTGCCTGTGAACATAATGCAATCGCTCATACGGGAGAATACCGGATGGCAGAGATGAAGAATCAGTTATCTGGTAAAATCAGGTCAGTGCTTAAGCGTTCACTGCATATCAGACATGTTGATGCCGGCTCTTGTAATGCCTGTGATTGGGAAATGACGGCGCTGAATAATCCTATTTACGATTTACAGCAGTATGGTATTGATTTTGTACCGTCGCCGCGGCATGCGGACATGTTGATGATTACTGGCGTAGTGACCCGCAATCTTTTGCAAGCCCTTACTATGACCTATGAGGCGACACCTTTTCCTAAACTAGTGATGGCGGTAGGTGCCTGCGCCGCTAGCGGTAAGGTTTTTGGCAACAGCTACGCAATTTGTGGTGCTGCTGATACAATCGTACCTGTTGATATCTATGTGCCAGGTTGTCCGCCGCGTCCGGCGGCGCTTATCTACGGGCTGCTATTGGCACTTGACCGGCTGAAGGAGGCCCGCAGGTAATGAATATTTTTGACATTATTGGTCCGGTTATGGTTGGCCCGTCCAGTTCTCATACTGCCGGAGCGGTACGGTTAGGGAATGCTGCCCGCGCAATCTTAGGAGAACCAGTGGCTGAAGCCGGCATCGGGCTGCATGGTTCCTTTGCCCAAACCGGCCAGGGGCATGGTACTGATCTGGCGCTGGTAGCAGGTCTAATGGGCTGGCCTACTGATGATTTGCGGATTCCACAAGCCTTTGATTATGCCAAAGAAACCGGCTTGAACTATGTTTTTAAGAGTATTAATGCTGGCGATGCGGCTCATCCCAATTTTGTTAAATTTCAACTGGTAGGGAAAATGGGAAATGAGAGTCAGGTGGCCGGCGCTTCTGTCGGTGGCGGCCGGGTGGTTATCAGCGAGGTGGATGGCTTTTCAATTGAATTTACCGGAGATTTTCCAACTATTCTGACCCTGCATGAAGACCGTCCGGGTGCGGTAGCTGAGGTTACTGGCATTTTATCTAAGCGTGGTGTGAATATTGCTCAAATGCGTGTCTTCCGCAGAAACAAAGGTGGGTTGGCCAGCATGGTGCTTGAAACCGACCAGCCGGTGGATGATGCTGATATTGCTGCGGTGACAGGGTTGCCGCTGATTCGATCAGTACGGCGTATTAATGCAATAAGCTGATAGGAGTGAAAGTGCATGGTGTTAGCCAAAGTATCACTTGAGGAATGGATTGGGGCAGCTACAGCGCAAGCGGTTTCTTTTGCGGATTTTTGTGTGGAGTATCAAAGTAAAGAGTTGGAATTAACAGTCACAGAAGTACTGGCACAGATGGAAGGCCTGCTTTCGGTGATGGAAGAGTCTATTGCCGCCGGACTTAAAGGCCCACGTTCTAAAGGTGGTCTGGTAGGTGGTGACGCCCAAAAGCTACACCGATATCTGGCAGATAAACAACAAAGCCTGCTGGGAAGTTTTACCGGTAAAGCCGTAGCTTATTCGATGGCAGTCGGTGAAGCCAACGCTGCTATGGGACGGATTGTAGCTGCACCCACGGCTGGTTCAAGTGGCGTATTGCCGGGCATTTTGTTGGCCCTTAAAGAGGAGTATAACGTCAAGTCGCTTGATTTAGCTAAAGGTCTGGTAGTAGCCGGAGCCGTTGGCATGGTTATTGCTTCGCGAGCTTCTCTTGCCGGTGCGACTGGCGGTTGTCAGGCAGAATGCGGTTCGGCAGGGGCTATGGCCGCTGCTGCGATGGTATCATTATTAGGCGGGACACCGGTGCAGGTTGGGAACGCTGTGGCCATAACTATTAAAAATATGCTAGGCCTGGTGTGCGACCCAGTAGCGGGATTAGTAGAAGTACCTTGTGTTAAACGCAATGCCGGGGCTGTATCCCAAGCTATTGTTGCTGCCGAAATGGCACTCGCCGGGATTGAAAGCGTCATCCCGGTTGATGAAGTTATTGATGCCATGGATTCGGTTGGTCAGTCAATGCATTGTTCCCTCAAAGAAACAGCGCAGGGTGGTTTGGCGATAACACCTACCGCCCTGGCGTTGACGGAAAAAATTTTTGGGAACAAAAAATAAACAGGTTTTTACAAGTAAATGTAGAAAGACCAAAGAGAATATATTTTTGGAGGGCTGCAGCATGAAAACAGTGGTTGCTTCTGATCGTGCCCCGCAGGCCATTGGTCCCTATTCCCAGGCTATTAAGGCCAATGGTTTTTTATTTGTGTCAGGGCAAATTCCCATGGACCCCATTACCGGACAAATTGTCTCTGGTGGCGTAGAGGTTCAAACGTGTCAAGTACTTACTAATCTTCAGGCAATTTTAGAAAAAGAGGGTCTTAGTTTTACTAACGTCGTTAAGACAACAGTATTCTTGAAAGACATGGATGACTTTACGGTAATGAATAAAATCTACAGTCAATACTTTACTGATGAGCCGCCCGCCCGTGCTTGTGTTCAAGTCGCAAAGCTGCCGCGCGATGTTAGTGTGGAAATTGAAGTGATCGCTGTGTATTCCTAAATAAGAAAGCCGAAACCTTTGAACAGGTTTCGGCTTTCTTACTACTACTTACTTTTTTTATCTGGCAGTCCGATGCGCTCCGCATGATAACCTTGCCAGATAAACAGGATAAGCCCGATGAGTATAATTGCCAGGCTGGTAAGTTGGGCTGATTTTAGGCCAAACATAAGTGTACCGTAGTCTCCCCGGAGAAATTCCAGAAAAAAGCGAGCTGTGGAATACAAAATGGCATAAAGGATGAAAACCTGTCCTTTGGCATGATTGGTTGTTCTAAAGATCAATAACAATGCAAAGATAATGATATCAATCTGCCCTTCCCAAATTTCTGCCGGCCACAGGGGTTTATTGCCGTACACCTGGTGAGCTAAAGTGGTTGAAGGATAGATTATGCCAAAATTACCGCCTGTGGGGTGTCCGAAGGCATCGCCATTCATTAAATTGGCCATTCGGCCAATTGCTTGTCCGAGGATAATTGCTGGGGCAGCCACAATATCAGCAAATGCCCAGGTATCAATTTTGTGGATTCTGGTATAGATTATGCCGGCAATAGCGCCTAGTAAAACACCGCCTTGAATGGCCATACCGCCCTGCCAGACAAAAGGAATTTCCAGTAGGTGGTGCTGATAATACTCCCAGTCAAAAAAGAAAACATCCCATAGCCGGGCGCCGACAATACCGGCTAACCCACAGTAAATTCCGATGTCTGGTACATGTTGATGCCAGCGTCCATCCTGTTTGGCAAGAAAATAAGCGGTGCCGGTAGCTAGAATAATACTTAGACTCAAAATTAATCCATAAGCACGGATAGGAAAATCGCCAATAAAAAAGAGGTACTGATGCATAGGCTGTTGAAACCTCCATTAGTAATTATATTCGTAAGCTGTAAAACATATATTTTTCATAAAGGAGCGGGGATAGTATGCCAAGAAAATTTATCGCATTAGCGATAGCCATGATTGCGCTGACTGTTGCTATAGGCTTTATGGCCATGCAGCCGGAGAACTTTTTGGGGCCTGATACCAGTAAGCCGGCAGTAGATACAGGTGTAACTGTTGGAAAACGGTTACCGGAATTTGCCCTTGCCAATCTAAATGGTGAGGAAACCAAGGTTACCTTGGATAAACAACTTATTGTGCTCAATTTCTGGGCAACATGGTGTCCACCCTGCCGCCAGGAGATGCCTGAGCTTAACAAATTTGCCAGACAGTATAATGGCAAATTGATATTTTATGCCATCAATATTCAAGAGCCTGTTGATAAAGTAACTGAATTTATGGTGCAGAACCAGTACACCATGAACGTGCTTACTGATAAAGACGGTGAGGTGGCCAAGGCCTTTCATATTAACAGCATTCCGACAACCTTGGTAATTGATAAACAAGGAATTATCAAATATCGAAAGTCAGGGCCGGTTACGGCGGCTGAACTGGAAGGAGTGCTGAATGGATTATAACCTCACTATCATAACAGTTTTTGGGGCAGGCGTAGTCTCGTTTTTGTCACCCTGTGTGCTGCCAATGCTGCCGACCTATACGGCTCTTTTAGCTGGTACTGGAAAACAGCTAAATTCAAGTACTAACCGCTGGAATTTCATTGTGAATGCCCTTAGTTTTTTGTGCGGATTTACCTTGATATTTGTCGCTATGGGGGCTACTGCATCTTATATTGGCGAGCTTTTTATAAATTATCAGGAGGTTATCCGTAAAGTAGGGGCGGCTTTCATGGTACTCATGGGTTTACAGGTGCTGGGGGTAGTAAAGCTTCCCGGTCTGGAACGCGAATATCGTCTCCCATTACAGGGAACATTTACTGGTCCCTGTGGGGCTTTTTTGCTGGGATTGGCATTTACTGCCGGCTGGACACCCTGCACAGGCCCGATCTTAGCTACCGTACTCATGTATGCTGGTTCTACGGCCACTGTTCTTCAAGGAGCTTTTTTGCTGTTTATTTACGCTATGGGTTTTTGTTTGCCCTTTTTGGCCTTAGCCATTGTGATAAATCGCTATATGAACCAAATAAAAGGGCTATATAAGTGGTTGCCGCTTATTCAACAGATTGCAGGAGCTGTACTTGTTATGGCAGGTATGCTGATCTATTTTGATTTGATGCAGAAGGTGCTGGGACTATTTTCAGGCCTGTTTTATTAAAAGGGCTTAATGTTAGATAAGTGGTTTTACGGTAAAATCTAATGCATCGCAAGATACCAGATGGTAAGTGGTGCCATTAATCATGCCGGTAGCAGCAGCTTTTATGGATGATTCACTGTGCAAGTGACCATAAACACAGTGAATTACCTGATAATTGTTAATTAGACCGGCAAAGCCTGTTTCTGTTTGATGGTTATAGAACGGGGGAAAGTGGAGCATAAGAATGATTTGAGAAAAACCGGCAGCTTGGGCAGCGCTGAGCGAAGCTTCAACGCGCAAGAGCTCGCGGTCAAAAATTGCCTGATCCTTAGACTTAAATAGTGGGTCTTCCGGGCAGGTCCAGCCCCGGCTGCCGCAAATTGCCCACTCACCGGCAATGGCAAAATTGTTATTAAGAAATTCAAATTTGTCTTCAGTGGCTTTGGTCATCTTGCTTACCGTCTGCCACCAGTAGTCATGATTACCGCGAATCACGATCTTTCGGCCAGGCAGGTTGGCAATGGCATCTAAATCGACAAGCGCGTCCGAAAGTTTCATTGCCCAGGAAATATCGCCGGCAAGCAGGACAATATCTTCAGCAGCTACTTGTTTTCGCCAGCTTGCTTTGATTTTTTCCCAATGTCCTTCCCAGTGGCTGCCAAAAATGCTCATAGGTTTGACGGCTGGCTGGCCTGACAAGTGGGTGTCGGCTATGGCAAATATCTTCATAAAAGAAAGCATCCTTCGTATGTTTGTTTTTTAGCAAGGCTTACCCATATATTTTAGCGAATAGTTGAATGAATAGCAAATGGATAAGCCCTATCTGAACATGTTCTTATAAAGTAAATAACTCTCTGATTTCAGTTTCATTCATCTTAGTCAGGAGGTTTTCACCAGGCTTAATGAGGGAGTCAATCATTTCCTTCTTTTTCTGCTGCAGCAGGTATATTTTTTCCTCAATCGTATTTTTGGTAATTAGTTTATAGACTTGGACGGAATTTTTTTGTCCAATCCGGTAAGCCCGGTCGGTAGCCTGATCTTCGACAGCGGGATTCCACCACGGGTCATAGTGAATAACTATGTCGGCGCCAGTAAGATTGAGGCCGGTTCCACCTGCTTTCAGCGATATGAGGAAAACCTCTTTTTCACCGGCATTAAAAGAATTAACCAGTGTAATTCGATCCTCAGCCTTAGTTGCGCCATCTAAATAGTAGTAGTTAATTTTCATGGCCGCAAGTTGTTGCTTAATTAGGGCTAACATGCCGGTAAATTGGGAGAATAGCAGAATTCTGTGACCACCATCGGTAGCGTCTTTCAATAATTCCTGCAGCATCTCCAGTTTGCCGCTGCCTCCCTGATAATTTTCAATAAACAAGGCAGGGTGGCAACAGATTTGGCGCAGGCGGGTTAATAAGGATAATATTTTAATATGACTTTTTTCAAAGCCTTTGGTGCTGACCTCAGTTTCAAACTCCTGCCTGGCTTTTAGGAGCCAGGCAGCATATAAATTGGTTTGGTCGGCAGTCATTTCGTTAACCATTTTGCTTTCGATTTTTTTCGGCAGTTCTTTTAGAACTGCTTTTTTCATGCGCCGCAAAATGAAAGGCTTAATATGACGGCCTAACTCTTGCAAAGCTTTTTGGTCGCCATTTTTGACTATGGGAATTTCGAACCGGTTGGTAAAAACCTTGTGGGTGCGCAGATAGCCTGGCATTAAAAAATCGAAAATTGACCATAACTCTGTCAGTGTATTTTCAATAGGGGTACCGGTAAGCGCAAAATAACTTTTGGCTTTGATTTGTTTCACCGATTTGGCATTTAGGGTGTTGGGGTTTTTGATATGTTGTGCTTCATCAAGAAAACAGTACGAGAAGTTTCTTTTTTTGTAGAATTCGATATCGCGTTTGATAAGGGCATAGGAGGTTATAACTAAATCGGCATTGTCAATAGCTTTGAACTGTTCTAACCGTTCTGCAGGCTGACCGGAGATAACGACTGCTTTTAGACTAGGGACAAATTTTACTACTTCTTCCTGCCAGTTATATACCAGTGAGGTTGGTGCAATAACAAGTGCTGGTGCAAGAGAATGTTCTTTTTCTGCAAGAATGAAAGTGAGTACTTGCAGGGTCTTTCCCAGACCCATGTCGTCAGCCAGAATTCCTCCCAAACCGTAATGTGCCAGTGACTTAAGCCACTTTAAACCTGTTTTCTGATAATCTCGCAGCTTTCCCTGAATTCCCGGGGGAACAGCATATTCAATGTCTTGTGGTTCACGGATATCTTGCACCATGCGCTTAAAAGCGCTGTTTCTTTCAAAGGAAAAGTCAGTTGTTTCTCTTGCCAGGCTATCCAAGTATAAGGCTCGGTATTTGGGTAGTTCAACAACTTGTTTTTCAATATCCCCGGGACGGAGACCTAATTCCTCAATAAGCCCGGCAACCGTCTGGAATTCAGGGGAATCAAGCGGTATAAACCCGCCTGCAGGGAGGCGGTGATACCGCTTTTTTAATTTATAGGCAGCTAATAACTCAATTAGTTCTTTTGATGATATATCTTCAAGGTCAAGGGAAAACTCCAGCATGTCAGTAGCTGTATTCAGTCTTATACCGGCGGCAATTTTTCCGGGAGGCTGGATTTTCATATTGTTAAATTCATCTGAATAAAAGATTTCTGCACTATCTTGCAGTTCCGGCAAAACCTGCTGCAAAAAGGTGTAGGCGTCTTCTTCTGCGGCTAAAATGAACTTGTCAGCTGCCCAGACAAAACCATGCCGCTGAAAAATGTTTACTAGTATTTTTTCTTCAATGGCTGACCGCAGCAGCCATTTATCGTTAACAGCAGTTGGTGCCGGAGTGGTGCCGGCATTATACTGGATAACCACATCGCCGTAGCAAAATTCAATTTTGGCACTTATGCCTGCGGCATATTTATCGAGATATACCCGTTTTTGCAAGTGCTTTTTATGGAATTTTTTATGTACAGCTGAATCAATGGTAACAGCGGCAATTGTTTCCAATGCCGGTAAGGTAGCTGATACAAACTCTGACACAGTGGCAGCAGGAATGTATAATTCAGGTTTGCGATTTTCACTAAAGCAATTCAGTAAGTGTTTAATATATTGTGCGAAAACAGTATCCACATGATAGATGGCTTTATTATGAAAGATGTATTGAAAATCAGCATCAAGTCCGTAAAATACGTCATTTGTCAAATTCATGGTTAGGCTTAAGCCGCCATTGATGGCCGTAATAGCCAACTTGACAGGTGGTCTGCCATTATTAATAGTGAGATTTGTTATTTTTTGATCGTTAACTATTGCCGTAAATGGCTCAGAGCCCATAGCGGTTAAAAAATGTAACAGATTTGTATTAGTAAGTTTAAAGTGCCGTGAATCACTAAAGGCTGAATGTGACGCAGAGCCTGAAAAGTTGGGAAGATTCCAAAAGACGCGCTCCTTTTCTTCTTTATAAGCCTGCTGCAGCATTTTTAGTAACCTAGCTGACAAATCATCAAACAATACGTCCTGAGGATTCAAAGTCAAATTTTTGCCAAAAACAATTTCCTGGTTGGTATCTAAGGCGACAAGTAGTTGCACAATATCCTTCAGGACATACATGCGGTCAGAACCAATGGTAAATTCTAAGTAACTTATTTTTCTCGTATTATGTACCTGGAAACCATAGGTTGGAGTTAGCTTTACTAATTGGCTTGTGCCTGGTTTTTCAGAAGTTCCTGCGGTAGCCTGGTTTTGGAAAAAATCGAGCATTTTCTGAGTGGAGCGTGTTAGCGGTACTGATTTAAATGTACCAAAGTAGTCTGACCAAGCTTGTTGAATGGCTTTTAATACGGCAACAACATGTTTACAGGCGCCTTTGCGAGGATGAAATGCCGGGCAATCACAGACGTAATTTTTGATTTTCTCCTGACCGTTAAAGGTCACGGTTACGATATAGAAATAGTGGCCGCGAACCCGGGCCTCAAAGGTGTTATCCTGGCGTGTCAAATGTAAGTTATCGACACAGTTGTTGTGATAATAATGGCAGCCCCTTATATAGGAAGCGTCAGAATCAGCTTCATACTTAATTGTTTCATCTGCTAACATTCATAGTTTCCTTTCGCGTTTCTATCAGTAGTCCAATTAGTATTAATTACCCTGTTACAAGTAAAAATCCTGCATTATTATTCCCAATATATCATTGTTCAGCATATAGTATAGGGACGGCAGATCGCTAGAATAATGTAAAGCGGGGTTGAAACATGAGCTACCATAAGAGGAATAGCTATTTCCGGAGCTTAGTGGCCGGAACAGAAACCAAAATACCGCTGGCAAATGGTAAATATGTTACCGCCATCAATTTTGATAATGCGGCTACTACGCCACCACTTTGCTCCATACTGAAAGAAATAGCCCAATTTTCTCCCTGGTATGCCTCTGTTCATCGTGGTAAAGGCTATAAGTCCATTCTTACTTCTGAATATTATGAGAATAGTCGGGATGTGGTAAGGAAATTCGTTAAAGCAGATAAAAGTGACGCGGTAATCTTTACCAAGAATACCACAGAATCAATCAACATGTTAGCCTATGCACTGGTCAATCAGAGCGAGCAGCAGGTTGTTTTGTCAACATACATGGAACACTTAGCCAATGATATGCCCTGGCGGGATAAATTCATGCTTGATTATATAACACTAACTAAGTCTGGCAGGTTATCACTGCAAGACTTAGAGTCAAAACTTCAGGCCTATGAAAACAGGGTTAAACTTGTAACTGTAGCAGGTGCCTCCAATGTTACCGGTTATGTTAATCCCATCAACAAGATTGCCCGGCTGGCTCATCAATATGGAGCTAAGATTCTGGTAGATGGTGCCCAGTGGGTGCCACATATGCCTGTGGACATGAAACCGGTTAATTCTCCCGAACACATTGATTATTTGGTTTTTTCTGCTCATAAAATGTATGCACCTTTTGGAACAGGGGTCCTCATTGGACCCAAAGAAACGTTTGAGAAGGCTGTTCCTGTATATCAGGGTGGTGGAGCCGTCGGCCTGGTTTCGCATCAAACAATAGAATGGGATAATCCACCTGCCAAGTATGAAGCCGGGACACCTAATATGATGGGTGTGTTAGCACTTACTACGGCAATGGATACATTATCTAAGTTAGATCTTAACATTATTTATCAGCATGAGCGCGAATTGATTGGTTATGCCATTAATGGTTTGTCAACAATACCGGGTATTACCTTGTACAGTATGGGGAATAACAGCGAAGAACGAGTGAGTCTGATATCATTTGCTTTAGAGGGACTGCATCATAGTCAAATAGCTGAGATACTGTCTCAGGAAGCGGGTATTGCTGTTCGCAATGGTTTGTTCTGCGCCCATCCGTATGTAGCAAGTTTACTAAATGTAAGTACAGAAGAGATTAACTATTATCAGACTCATGAGGATAAAACGATACCAGGATTGGTGCGAATTAGTTTTGGTTTATATAACACTATGAGGGAGATCGATGTTTTTTTGAACTTATTGTCACATATCGCCACCCAGCGGCAATATTATGCCCGTAAATATGGTTATGTAATAGCGCGCTGCAATACCGGACAAACAAAAGAATATCCCTACTGTTAGGCCCTGATAAACAAATACCACTCAGATTCCAAATTTAGCAACATATTTAGTATGTCATTGGAAGGCTGTTATCAAAAATGGGTAGTATTTTTAAAAAATAAATATAATAGTAAGGTGTAACTGAAATGCTATGATATAATAATGATAATTATTGTGGGAATGCGCCAACATGAAATGATAAGCATTAGGAGTAATAACCGCACTATGTTTTGTGTATTGGGCCCATATTTTGGGGTATTTAGGATTATCAGAGTTGGCTCTTTTCTTTTCCTGCTGCTGCTCTGCTTGCTATAAGTGCACTATTGTGGTCAGGTCAGATCGGCTTTTTCAGGGATGAACGCCAAGAACTTTTTTGAGAAGGAAAATCTAGAGCAACTGGATATAAAATCTTATGGTGGAGATATAACGCGATGTTACTTGTTCTTCTTTTCATGACATTTTATATAACGATTCCTATAGTATTTACGGGATTTTTATTCGGCACCTTCCTGTTCAGATCAGGCTCCATGAAGTTTGCCGATTTACAGATACTTCTGGGGTTGTTTTTTGGCATCACTATACTTTGGGTTTATACTGAGCAGGTTGTTAGCGGAATCCTGCGACTTATAATTGAAAACTTATTTTCGCTGTCGGGTCATTATATGGTATCCGAGGCCATACTATCATTTTCCCTGTTAATGATGGCCATTGTTTTTTTGATTCTGGTTAATCCCTGGGAATTAAAATGTTTCCCCAACTTTTCGGAGCATTTAACCGTACGTAATGCTTACAACGAAGAGGGGAAACATTATTTTTATGTTGGGAAAATTATCCAAAATTATCCGTGCGATCCGGAATCTCCAAAGCCCGGTGGAGTATAACCTTGAATTCTATCAAAAAGTTTTACAAGAAATCAACACTGTCAAGTTTAATTCTCTAAGTAATGGCAGACTGCAGGAAATATCCGCAGAACTTAAGAGCCGGTACCACACAGAAGCTTTATCCGATTCCCTGCTAGTAGATTCCTTCGCTCTTGCTCGGGAAGCAGCCAAGCGGGTATTGGGCATATACCCGTTTGATACTCAGGTTATTGCAGGCATTGCCCTGCACAAGGGTAAGATAGTGGAAATGCAAACCGGAGAGGGTAAAACACTGGCCGCCGTAATGCCAGCATACATAAATGCGTTGGCAGGCAAAGGCGTTCATGTGCTCACTTTCAACGATTATCTTGCTCGTAGGGATGCCCAATGGATGGGCCCGATATTTGAATTTTTGGGCCTCACGACCGGGTATGTCAATGAAGGTATGAGTACAACAGCAAGACAGCAGGCCTATTCCTCCGACATAACGTATGTAACCGCAAAGGAGGCGGGCTTTGACTACTTGCGGGATTTTTTATGCACGGAAAAAGAGAAGCTTGTCCACCGGCCATTCCATTACGCCATTGTGGATGAAGCCGACTCAATCCTTATTGATGAAGCGCGAGTGCCGCTTGTAATTGCAGGGAATGTGGGGGATGACGAGGAGAACCCGCTTCAATTGGCCGGAATAGTTCGTGGCCTTAAGCAGGGAACCGACTATGATACTGATCAGTACAGAAGTAATGTATATTATACCGACTCGGGTCTACTGAAGATTGAAAAAATGCTGGGATGCGGGAATCTTTATGCTTCCAAGAATTTAAGGCTACTGGCTAGTCTGAATTGCGCGCTGTATGCCGAGGTGCTGATTGAAAGAGATAAAGACTATATCGTCAAAGACAACAAGGTGGAGCTTATTGATGAGTTTACCGGCCGTATTGCTGCCAAACGCCGCTGGCCGGAAAACCTTCACGCGGCAGTTGAAGCCAAAGAGGGCTTAATAGCCGCATCCAGGGGAACTATTATGGGCTCTATTGCGCTACAGTACTTTTTAAGCCTGTACCCGCGGATTTCCGGAATGACCGGAACAACCAGTACGGTTGCGACCGAGTTAAGAGAACTCTATGGGCTAGACGTGCTTGTAATCCCTACGAATAAACCTTGTATCCGTAAAGATCACCCGGACATGATCTTTACGGATAAGAATGCGAAGCAGACAGCCCTGATTGCGGAAATCAAAAAAGTTCATGCCGCGGGGCAGCCAATACTTATTGGTACGGGAAGCGTGGAAGAGTCGGAGATGCTCGCGGGGGAACTGAAGAAAACAGGTATCCTGTGTCAGATTCTAAATGCCAGAAATGACGAAATGGAAGCGAAAATAATTGCCGGGGCGGGAGAGCTTGGAGCGGTAACAGTGTCCACCAATATGGCCGGCAGGGGTGTTGACATAAAGCTGGGTGGTGAATTTGAGCAGGAACGCAGCCGGGTGGTAGAGTTAGGCGGACTTTATGTTGTCGGGACTAGCCTGCATGAAAGCCGTAGGATCAATAACCAACTCAGAGGCAGGGCCGGTCGGCAGGGTGATCCGGGCGAAAGTAGATTTTTTATTAGCCTGGAAGATGATCTAATAAAAAGATATGATATTGCGAAGTTGATTCCCGTCAGAAAATTCCCGGCAAAACAGGTAGGACCCGTAAACGATCCTGCCGTGTCGCGTGCGGTGGAACGAGGCCAGAGGATTGTCGAGGGATACAATTCCGACATTAGAAGGCAACTATGGAAATACTCTTTTCTTATCGAGCAGCAGCGCCGCATTATTCATAACAAACGTCAGGAAATACTGCTGGATAAGGAACCGTTAAATCTTATAACGGCAAAAGCCGCTGATCGTTACTGTAAGCTGCGAGATCAAGTCGGGGAGGACGTTTTAAAAAATGTCGAAAAGCAAATTACCCTTTATCAGATAAACAACTGTTGGGCTGATTATTTGGACTATATCAGCTATGAGCGTGAAGGCATACATCTAGTTGCAGTTGGCAAAAAAGACCCTCTCACCGAGTTTCACAGAATTGCCATAGAAGCATTTGACGAGATTATGGACAATATCGACTCTGAAATAGTTAAGACCTTCGAGAGCGTTGATATCGGAAAAAACGGAATTGACATGGCGAAAGCCGGCCTCAAGGGTCCTTCGGCTACCTGGACCTACCTTATTAATGACAGCCCGTATCAGTTTAGCCGACTACCCAGCTTGATCAAAGCCGCTATAACGAAGCTTAGCAGGCCTGTTTTTTCGCTGCAGTTGCTTTTGGAAAGTATTTTCGGCAAAGAATAAGTAGCCCCGCCTTTGCGGAAAGGGTTATTTCCTAGTAAATGCCGTAGGCCTAAGTTCATGCTCCGCCTTTATCATCCATTACATTGGACGATAAGGGCGGAAAGATTTGCCTAGACTTCGGTTTAAGCGGCGTATGAAAAGATGGTGGGCGTACTTTTACGCGAAATAGAAAATACGAGAATTGAAGCAGGAGTTTGTGTAATTATAAGGAAAATTTAGGAAAGTTACCTGGAATGCCACCCAGGACGGTTTTGACTGACAACAAGGGAATGCCACCCGGGAAAAGACGTGGGGACAGAGGAAACGTCTTGTGTGTAGAATGATCACCCCCTTGTCTTTGGACTTAAGGCTATTTATTTTAGGCGAAGGATGATAATATGGCTGACAACATACTAATTAAAAACAAGAAAAGCTGGGATGCTATGGCCGACAGTTGGTTTGGTACAACTGCATTACCCACATACGGTTGCCTTATCCCGACCGAGGACGAATTAAAGCTATTCCCCGACCTGCGCGGTAAAAAGGTACTTGACATTGGCTGCGGAAGCGGCCATTCGCTGAAATGGTGCGGAGATAATGGCGTGTCTGAGTTATGGGGCCTCGATATGTCGACAAAGCAAATTGAAAACGCAAGGAAGTTTTTGAACGAAAACGGATACGCGCCGACACTATTCAACTCCCCGATGGAATTGGACTGTGGATTACCAAAGGAATACTTCGATATTGTATATTCAATTTATGCGATTGGCTGGACAGTGGATTTGCAGACGACATTCAATAATATTGCGACATATCTTAAAAAAGATGGCGTTTTCATTTTCTCATGGGATCACCCGATCATGCATTGTGTTGATGTTCAAGATGATAAAATTATTTTTAAAGGTTGTTATCTCAACGAAGATATCTTTTCTTACATTCAACATGGCAATCCGGTCACAATTAAAAACCGCAAGCTGTCAACTTACATAAACGCCCTTGTAAAAGCCGGATTTATGGTTGAACAACTTGTCGAAGAGACGAACGATGTAACATTAACATGGCCAGCAGAATTTTCATCTGGCTATTATACACCCTACAAGGCTAAGAAGTTTCCGCTATCATTTATCATAAAAGCCAGAAAGATTTTGCTTCGCCCAATGAGCAAATAATAGTGCCTGGACGCTGTGATTCCAGGCAGACAAAAGAATATCCCTACTGCTAGGCCCTGATAAACAAATACCACCCAGATTCCGCGTTACGGGTTCTGGGTGGTATTTGTTTTATTGGCTGATCTCGCATTCATTTAATTAGTAGAACTGGCTGATTTAATCCACTCCTCTAACTTGGCCAATACTTCTGTTCGGGCGTCTTCTACTTCTGTACCACGCCATTCTTGCCCTGTCTGACTGTCGAACCATGAATCCTTTTGTGAAAAAGTTCCGCTGGGGTACATTTTTTCCTGGGCAGCATCCAAGATACCATCAAGCATGCTTTGCTTGATGGATTTTCTGATCATACGGCAACCGGCCTTCTCTGTAGTAGCAACCTCTATGCCATCCGGGCCGGCGCTAAGGCCGACATGAGAAAGCAATTTACCTTGCTGGCCAGCGGCGGAAATAGCCTGCTTGGCATAAGCGGCGGCCTGCTCCCGCTTAATACTGTCATCATCTACAGTTACTCTTACATTGCCGATAATAAGCTTATACATGACGCACCTCCTTATGAACTATTGTATGACTATTTATTTGAGATAGAACAGTTTTTGAGACGCAGGCTAAGTTGACTTTTACAATTTGTTGCTATATAATGGAACATACAAATCTGAAGAGGCAGAATAGTATGCTTATAGCCAGTTCAGAAAGTTGGCGGATGTTGCGAGCCAATCTGGGTGATAGCTGAACTCGCTGCGGAGGAGTGGCTGTGAAGGATTAGCAGTCGCCGTAAGCCTGCGTTATAGGCAAAGAGTGGATGACATTTGTCATCAAACAGGGTGGTACCGCGAGAATCTCGTCCCTGGCGTTAGCCACGGGACTTTTTTATACCCTACGGGTATAAACGCAATATTGGCTTTCGCGCTCGTCAATGGTTTGGCGTAAGCCGTGTTTCTTTTACTATTTGTCCGAGGGGGATTACTCGATGAATGAAAAATACACGCCGAATGAGATTGAGACTAAATGGCAAAAACTCTGGGGCGAAAACGATGCTTTCAGCACAACTATTAACCGCCAGCGACCAGAATACTATGTCCTGGAAATGTTTCCTTATCCGTCGGGAAATTTACACATGGGCCATGTACGTAATTATTCTATCGGCGATGTTATTGCCAGATTTAAAGTAATGCAAGGTTATAATGTGTTGCACCCCATGGGCTGGGATGCTTTTGGCATGCCTGCCGAAAACGCTGCCATCAAGAATGGCATTCATCCTTCGTCCTGGACATGGGATAATATTGCTAATATGCGTCGGCAACAGCAAGAACTGGGCTTATCTTATGAATGGGACCGTGAGGTGGCAACCTGTCATCCTAAGTATTATCACTGGACGCAATGGCTGTTTTTACTATTTTTTGAACGCGGTTTGGCATACAAAAAGAAAGCTGCTGTGAACTGGTGCAATGACTGTAATACCGTACTGGCTAACGAGCAGGTAGTTGATGGCCGCTGTTGGCGTTGTGACTCGGTTGTTGTAAAAAAAGACCTTGAACAATGGTTTCTAAAAATAACAGATTATGCGGATCGGCTTTTAGATGATTTGAATGAGTTAAAAGGTTGGCCTGACCGGGTCAAAACCATGCAGGAAAACTGGATTGGCCGTAGTGAAGGTGCACAGTTCAGCTTTGCCATACCTGAGATTGATGATAAGATTTCTGTATATACTACCCGTCACGACACCGTATTTGGTGTTAGCTATATTGTTTTGGCACCAGAACATTCACTGGTGGACAAACTTATTGCAGGCAAACCGGAAGAGGCTGCGGTAAGAGAGTTTATAGCACGCGTTCGTAATCAAAGTGATATTGCCCGCACCTCCAATGAAACAGAAAAAGAAGGTATCTTTACCGGTGCTTACGCCATTCATCCGTTTACTGGCGAACAAGTGCCTATTTGGATTGCTAATTATGTATTGGTAGAATATGGTACAGGTGCAGTTATGGGTGTGCCGGCTCATGATCAACGTGACTGGGACTTTGCCGGTAAGTATGGATTACCTAAAAAAGTGGTAATTCGGCCTGTTGATAAAGAACTTACGATTGATGATATGACCGAAGCTTATGATGGTCAGGGGACGATGGTTAATTCCGGGGAGTTTAGCGGTCTGGACAATGAAACAGGTAAGGTGAAGATTGCCCAGTGGTTTGAGAACCAAGGAATTGGCAAACGCCGTATTAATTACCGCTTGCGTGACTGGCTTATTTCCCGTCAACGTTATTGGGGGGCACCGATTCCTATTATTTATTGTCCGGATTGTGGCACAGTACCTGTGCCGAAAGAGCAACTTCCGGTTCTTTTGCCTGAAAATATCGACTTTGCCAGCGGTTCAGTATCGCCACTGGCAAAAGCAGAGGATTTTATCAATTGCACATGTCCTAAGTGTGGCGGCAAAGCGCGGCGGGAAACCGACACTATGGATACCTTTATTTGTTCGTCCTGGTACTATTTCCGTTATACCAGTCCGCATAGTGCAGATGAGCCGTTCGATCCTGACAAAGCCAACTATTGGATGCCTGTTGACCAATATATCGGCGGTATTGAGCATGCTATTTTACATCTTTTGTATTCGAGATTCTTTACCAAGGTGTTAAAAGATGCTGGTTTGGTTAATGTCAATGAGCCATTCAAAAACCTGTTGACTCAGGGAATGGTCATCAAAGACGGATCAAAAATGTCCAAATCTAAAGGTAATGTAGTTTCACCTGAAGAAATTATTGGTAAATACGGTGCTGATACGGCCCGGTTATTTATCTTATTTGCTGCACCGCCCGAGCGTGATCTGGAATGGAGCGATCAAGGTGTAGAAGGTGCCTACCGTTTCTTAGGCCGGCTGTGGCGGATTATTGAGCATTATGTGCCACTAATTAAAGCAGAAACAGTAAGCGACGAACCTAACGAACTAACCAAACCTGAAAAGGAATTGCGCCGTATTCTGCATATAACGATTAAACGCGTTACGGAAGACATTGGTCAACGTTTCAATTTCAATACAGCCATCAGTGCCATTATGGAATTAGTTAATGCCATGTATGCACTTAAAGAGCAGAACGTAATACCAAGTGCAGCTTTGGCACGGGAAGTGGTAGCTGGCCTGCTGAAGATGCTGGCACCATTTGCACCGCATATTGCGGAAGAACTATGGCAAGAGACTATTGCTGAAGGTAGTGTTCATAAACAGACATGGCCGGTTTTTGATGCCTCTGCCCTGGAAGTGGAGGAAGTCGAGATCGTTCTTCAGATTAATGGTAAAGTTCGGGATAAGGTTATTGTTCCCGTGGGCCGAACTTCCCAGGAACTTGAAAAGATAGCTCTTAAGCAGCAAAAGGTTCAGGAACTTATTGCGGGAAAAACAGTAATCAAAGTAATATCAGTGCCGCAGAAGCTGGTTAATATTGTTGTCAAATAGGGATAATAAAGTTAATTAATACAAGGGGTGATAAGTATGCTTTCCATCACAAACGTAACAGAGTTCAATGAGGCAGTACTTAAGTCCGACAAACCTGCTCTGGTTGATTTTTGGGCACCCTGGTGTGGTCCCTGCAAGATGGTAGCACCAGAAGTGGAGGCGATAGCCAAAAACTTCGATGGCCGGGCAGTGGTAGCAAAGGTTAATGTTGATGAACAGCAGGATCTGGCTAGCCAGTACAATGTTATGAGTATTCCTACATTGATAGTTTTCAGGGCTGGCAGTGAAGTTGGCCGGATTACCGGCTATCGTCCACAAAAGGACATTGCAGCTATATTAGAAAAGGCACTATAAAATAAAACTCCCGGTAACATCCGGGAGTTTTATTTGCGTGTAACTTGTATTTACCTGGAAAATTTGTCATAATTAAAACAATATGAAGAAAAGGGGCGTGAAATTAGATGTTTGCTAGAAAGTTAACTGTATTTATTGCTATCATATGTATTAGTCTACTATGTTTTTTACCATCAGTTTTGGCAGCAGGAGAACCAAGTGAAAACGTAGTTATCAATATTCTTACAGTAAATGATTTCCATGGTGCATTGTCTGAGAGTGGCAAGAATCCAGGTATGGCAAAACTTGCTGCTTTTTTGAAGGCGGAGGTGGCTAAGAATCCCACAGGAACTATTATTGTCAGTGCGGGTGATATGTTTCAGGGAACGCCTGAATCCAATATGCTCTATGGCAAACCGGTAGTTGAAGCAATGAATGAGATTGGATTTTCGGCGATGGCTATTGGTAACCATGAATTTGATTGGGGTACCCAGGTGTTAAGGAAACGGATTGCACAATCAAGTTTTCCCTATCTGGCAGCCAATATTATTGATAAAGCAACTGATCAGGTTGTGAGTTTTGTCAAACCATATACAATCGTTGAGAAAAACGGGTTAAAAATTGCCATAATCGGTCTGGCAACCCCGGAAACAGCGTATAAGACCAGCCCTAAGTACATTAAAAACTATATTTTTGCTGATCCGGCCCAAACAGTAACCCAGCATATTCCTGAGTTAAAACAACAAGGAGCCGATATAATTATTGTATTGTCGCATTTGGGCAGTGAAGTTGATCCGTTAACCGGGCAAATTATAGGAGAAGCAGCTGATTTGGCGCATGCAGTCACTGCTATTGATGCCATTATCTCGGGGCATACTCATCAGAAAGTGTCTGGTGCAGTGAATTCAGTACCAATCGTTCAGGCGGCTTATAATGGACGGGCCGTAGGCAATCTTAGCTTAACCTTTTCTAAAATGGACAGGAAAGTAGTAGCTGCAGAGAGCAATATCACTGAAGTAGCAGCTGCCAATTTGGTTGCTGACCCAGAGGTAAAAGCAATTGTGGATAAGGTACAGGAAGAGGTAGCGCCGATGAAAAACAAGGTACTGGGCCATACTGTTTATGAATTGAAGCATGAAAAATACTCTCATTCTGTTTTAGGGCAGTGGGTAACAGATAGCATGCGCCAGAAAGTTAAAGCAGATATTGCTTTTGAGAATGGCGGGGGTCTGAGGGCTAGTATCCCGGCTGGCGCAATCACGTTAGGCACGCTGTATCAAGTAGTACCATTTGATAATACGTTGGTTACGGTAGAGCTAACCGGTAAACAGATCCTGGAGGTTCTTGAACATGGTATCGATAATCAACAAATCGGTATGGTGCAGTTTTCCGGTCTTAAGGTGGAGTATGATAAGTTATTACCTGCCGGTAAGAGAATAACCAAAGTAACCTTAACCGATGGCAGTAAGCTCATTCTTACTAAGATATATAAGGTTGCAACAAATGATTTTCTGGCGCAAGGCGGTGATGGCTTTACTATGTTTAGCCAGGGAAAACATCTGATTGACACCCAGCTTCCACTTCGGGATTGCTTGATAGAGGCTGTAATGAAGACGAAAGTCATTAATGCTACTGTTGATAAACGTTTTATCGAAATTATGCCAGTAAACACTGTACATCGAGCTGCTGCTTAATGCCAGGAAAGTTTCAAAGGTGAGCAGGGAAGATGTTGAAAAGTGTCGAATTTATTGCTTGGCATAATACGTAAGATTACTGATTACAAGGAGTAATGGAATGATAATCTCATGGAATACTACCCAGCAGTGCAATATTAACTGTGTACATTGTTATCGCGATGCCGGTGCCAAACGTACTGATGAGTTAAGTACCGCCGAAGGAAAAAAACTGCTTAGTGAGATCGCTAAAGCCGGTTTCAAGATTATGATATTAAGCGGCGGTGAGCCGATGCTTCGCTCTGATATTTATGAACTCATCACTTATGCTGTTTCCGTTGGCCTGCGTCCTGTTCTTGGTACGAATGGCATTTTGTTTACTGGCGATGTACCTGCCAAACTCAAAGCGGCCGGCTTGATGTGCGCCGGTATTAGCGTGGATAGTTGTGATGCTGAGCGCCATGATACCTTTAGGGGCGTGAAAGGCGCCTGGCAGCAAACTATGGCTGGCATCAAAGCATGCCGGGAAGCTGGCTTGCCGTTTCAAATTCATACAACAGTTACTAATTGGAATGAACAGGAAGTGACTGATATTACTGATTTGGCAGTTGAATTGGGCGCTGTTGCTCATCACGTTTTTTTCCTGGTGCCTGCCGGACGGGGAAAAGACATTGAAGAAACGACACTAAAAACCAATCAGTATGAAGCCGTATTGAACCGCATTCTGGATAAACAGGCTACTACTGCTATTGAGATAAAACCTACCTGTGCTCCCCAGTTCATGCGGATTGCCAAAGAAAGAGGCGTACCGATGAGGTATACCCGCGGCTGTCTGGCAGGAACAGCCTATTGCGTAATATTACCCAATGGGGATGTTCAGCCTTGCCCGTATCTGCCACTGAAAGTCGGCAATGTACGTGAGACAGCGTTTGACACTATTTGGCAAACCAGCCAGGTATTTAACGAGCTTCGCAACGGGCCGCTTAAAGGCGGCTGTGGTTCCTGTGGGTTTGGTAACTTATGTGGTGGCTGCCGTGCCAGAGCCTACTTTTACTCAGATGGGGATTATCTTGCGGAAGAACCCTGGTGTAGTCGGGGAATTAGAGAAAAGTAACAAAAACTGTAATTATTCTGATAAGTTAAAAGGAAACTGAGAAAAAAAGTAGAATAGCAAAATAAGGATTAGTAAGTAGTATTATTTTTTAAAGGGGGGCGACTATGGAAAAGCGGGATACTCTTTGGAAATTATTTCAGAAGAAGAATATCAGCAGGCGTGACTTTCTAAAAACATGTGTGGCCTTGACTAGCATGATGGGGTTATCCACTGAACTACTACCGCAAGTCATAGAGGCTGCTGAGAAAAAACCATTACCGCCGGTGATTTGGCTTCATGGGCATGAATGTACAGGGTGTGATGAATCTTTTATCAGGTCTCAGTCACCATTGGCCTCAGACCTGGTACTTAATATGATTGCTCTTGAATATATGGACGTACTGGCAGCTACTGCCGGCGAGCAGTTAGAGCAGCATTTAGAAGAAACTATGCAAAAATATTCCGGTCAGTATCTGCTGATATTTGAAGGGGCTGTTCCGGAAGCAGAAAATGGTATATATTGCATGGTGGGCGGTAAGCCCATTATTGAGACACTGAAACATGTAGCTAAAGGTGCTGCCGCCATTATTGAAAATGGTTCCTGTGCTGCCTGGGGTGGTATTCAGGCCGCTAGGCCCAATCCCACTAAATCGGTATCTGTTAGTGAAGTGATCAGCGGCAAACCCATTATCAAAGTGCCTGGTTGTCCGCCAATTCCGGAAGTACTGACAGGCACAATTATGCATTATGTTTTATTTGGTCAGTTACCCCCTGTTGATAGTCAGGGACGGCCCAAACAATTCTTTGGCAACCGGATTCATGATACCTGTTACCGGCGTCCTTTCTTTGATTCCGGCATGTTTGTGGAGAAGTTTGATGATATGGCAAGTAAAGCCGGGTGGTGTTTGTATAAGGTAGGCTGCCGGGGGCCGGAAGCCTACAATTCCTGTGGTAATATGCGGTGGTGGAATGGCATGAGCTATCCAATCCAATCGGGTGCCCCTTGTGTAGCCTGTGCTGCCAATAACTTCTGGGATAATGATCCTTTCTACGAGCGGCTGCCCAATATTCCAATGCCTAATACTATTGTCAATGCTGACAAAGTTGGGGCTGTTTTGGCTGGCGTGACTACCGCCGGTGTAGTGACTCATGGCATAGCATCCTATGTCCAACACAAAATGCACGAATCTAAAGCTGAGAAAGAATTAGAAAACACTGATCAACATAAGCCGGAGTGCGGCCAGGATAATGAATAGCGGATGAGGAGGAACGGCTTAGATGAAACATATCGTTGTTGACCCAATAAACCGGATTGAAGGTCATCTGCGGGTAGAAATCAAAGTAGATGAAGCTACCGGCAAAGTCGAGGATGCGCTATCCAGCGGTACTGCGTGGCGGGGGATTGAATTGGTCTTGAAGGGCCGCGATCCAAGGGATGCCTGGCTGTTTGCCCAACGGATTTGCGGCGTATGCACAACCGTACATGCTTTAGGTTGTTTGCGGGCGGTTGAAGATGCATTAGGCATAGAAATCCCCAAAAACGCTAACTATATTCGTAATATAATTGCTGCTTCCCAAATGGTTCATGATCATATTGTGCACTTTTATCATTTGCATGCGTTAGACTGGGTAAGCCCGGTTGCGGCGCTCAAAGCCGATCCAGCGGCTGCCGCAGTTCTCCAAAATACGGTGCTGGAAAAATACAGTCTTAAATTTGAGGGCCCTGTTAGTTTTGCCACTAATGCCTATCCTAAGGATTTCCCCAAAGCGACTACCGCTTATTTTAGAGAAATTCAAAATAAGATAAAGGCCATTGTCGAGAGTGGACAACTTGGCATTTTTGCGGGTCATTACTGGGATCATCCTGATTACAATGTATTGCCGCCAGAAGCACATCTTATGGCAGTGTCTCATTATTTAAACATGCTTGACCGTCAGCGGGAGTTAGTTTACTCGCATCTCGTTTTTGGCGGCAAAAACCCCCATCCTCACTATATTGTCGGGGGGATGCCTTGCTCTATCTCCCTGAATGATATGAATGCACCAGTCAATACTGAGCGCTTAGCACTTGTGGATACCTCAGTTAATTTGGGTATAGATCTGGTAAACAATTTTTATATTCCTGATCTATTGGTAATTGGCGATTTATTTGTTAAGGCAGGTTATGTAGATGGTGGTGGCTTGGCCGGGCAGCGGGTATTATCGTTTGGGGATTATCCGGAAGAAGGCTATAATGGTGTTGCTAACGGCGAGTATTTTAAAAATTTATTAGTCAATTCGAGCGGTGTTGTCGAAAACTTTAATCAAGGTGTGGCAAAAGCTTCGTTCTATCCGCTTGAGGGCAAAGATTTAACTGACCCGAATGTATTGGCTGAAGGGGTTGAACATTCCTGGTACAATTATCCTGAAGCCGGTAAGGATCTTCATCCTTGGAGCGGTGTTACCAACCCACAATTTACCGGTCCTAAGGAAGGAACTAAGACCAACTGGAAATATCTTGATGAAACTGGCAAGTATTCCTGGATAAAGACTCCTAAATGGAATGGTAAGATGGCGGAAGTTGGTCCGCTGGCTAAGTATATTGTTGTATATACTAAGGTTAAACAAGGTATTATTCAGCAGCCAACTTGGGCGGAAAAGCTTATGGTTGAGCAAGTTGATGCTGTGTCCAAGCTTCTTAATGTACCACCGGAAACCTGGATGCTTACCACTGTGGGACGGACAGCTGTCCGCGGGCTGGATGCCCAACTGAGTGCCTATATAAATAAATACTTCTTTGATAAACTGGTAAATAATATCAAAGCTGGTGATACCACAGTGGCTAATTCGGCTAAATGGGACCCGGTAACCTGGCCCAAGGAAGCGAAAGGTGTGGGGCTGCACGAAGCACCACGCGGCGGTCTTAGTCATTGGGTTACAATTAAAAATGGAAAAATTGACAACTATCAGGCTATTGTTCCTTCTACCTGGAATGCTTGTCCCCGGGACGGCAAGGCCGGATATGGTGCGTATGAAGCCAGCATGATTGAAACCAAAGTAAAGATTGCTGAAAAACCACTTGAAATACTACGGGTGCTGCATTCATTTGATCCATGCTTAGCCTGCGCGACCCATCTGTTTGATAAAGAGGGTAAGGAAATTACTGTCGTTCGCACAGACCCGTATTTATAGAAAAAGGAGGATACCGGTCATGCGCCAAGGAGCTATGAAACCCTATTACCTGTTTAGCCCATGGACGCGAATTTTCCACTGGGTCATGGTAATATGTGTATTTATCCTGTTTGTTACCGGACTGTACATCGGTAACCCCTTTTTCCTGGGGACACAGGGGATGGAACCCACTTTTGCCGTTACGAATGGTATGGCAATGGAGATGATACGATATATCCATTTTCTCGCTGCGTATATCCTTGTCATCTCCTTTATCCCGCGTATTTATGGTTTTATTATTAATCCGGGCGACAGGCTGCTTCCTAAGCCCTGGACGAAACTGTATTGGACCGGGATGATAGATACTAAGCTGCACTATATGTTTTTGCGCAGCAAACACCGGCCCTATTTAAGGAATTCATTAGCCCGGTCAGGTTATTTGGCGGTGTACTTTATGTTTTTAATTGAAATCATAACCGGATTTGCCATGTATTACATGGTTGAACCTAACCGCTTTTTGGCAAAGATCTTTGGCCCTTTTAATAACTGGCTGGTCAATGAATATGTGGTACATATGATTCATCATTTTGTCGCCTGGTTTATCATCCTGTTTGTCATTGTCCATGTTTATATGGCCATCAGGGCTGATTTTACGGAAAAAGGCGGCGAGGTATCTGCTATGTTTTCGGGTCTTAAATATATGGAAGAAGAGCCTGATGATGCAGGAGATCTGATAGATACCAGGAAATGCAAGGCAAAGTAGGAGTTTTACCTATGGAAAAAATCGTTGTTCTCGGTGTTGGTAATATCTTAATGCAAGATGAGGGGTTTGGTGTCCGGGTGGTTGAAGAAATCACCCGGCGCTATACGTTCCCGGAACATGTGCAAATTCTTGATGGCGGCACTCTCGGGATGGAGCTGCTACGCTTTATTGCCGGTGTCGATTACCTGCTGATTATTGATGCGGTAAACGGTGGCGGCATGCCTGGCGAGTTTTATCAATTTGCCAATGAAGAAGTTAAGGTCTATTTTAAACAAAAGGTATCTATGCACGAGTTAGGGGTTCAGGATGTGCTGACAGCACTTGAACTCTTAGGAGAGCCGGTAAAAGAGATAGTCGTTTTGGGCGTTCAGCCTGCCGTGATTGATATTGGTCTTGAACTGAGTCAGGTTGTGCAACCGGCTATTGATCAGGCTGTATTACGAACGATTACTGTTTTGGATTCCTGGGGTATAAACTGTCTTCCGCACACATAGTAATTTACAAATGCGGGAGGTGGGGCTTTGAACTACCGTGTTCTGTATGTTATTCTTACTCTGAGCGAAGAACCAGAGGTATTTCCCGCCGAGGATTACCGGTATAACCAGGAAAATAGCTGTCATGAGTTATTAATAACAGTTTTTGACCAGAAGCTTTGGGTAGATACCCGGGCAGTGAAGTTAAAAAAGGTATCAGGAGCCACTTTTTGCTGGCAGGAGTATGAGCAGGGACAATACATAGAACTTAATCAGTCAGATACTGTTTGTCCCGAATGCGGTTGGTGGCGGTGCCATGTCTGTGGTTCTTGCCGATGCAATAAACCGCTAAAACAGGATTAATTACAAAACAATGTACAAAGCTTGCAGGAAAAATGCTAATTTATGCGTATATTATATAAGGGATTTTACTTAATTCTTTCTTGAGGAGTGGTCGATTATATTACGCGGTATTCGTGGTGCAACAACTGTTACAACTAATAATCGTGAAGAAATATTTGAATGTGTAGCCGAACTGCTTGCGGCAATCTCACGGGAAAACTTGCTGAATACCGAAGATATTGGGGCCGTAATCTTTAGCTCAACTCCTGACTTAAACGCTGCCTTTCCGGCAGCCGGGGCACGAAAGTTTGGTTGGACGCAAGTACCACTATTCGGGACGCAAGAAATCGAGTGCCCTGATGCGCCGGCACTTTGTGTTCGTGTACTGATTTTGTGGAATACTGATTTGAGGCAGCGAGACATTAAGAATGTCTACCTACATGGCGCTGCCAGTTTACGTCAAGACAGTTAGCGATAACGATGGACTTATCGTTTTAGCATAAAACCTGCTTTGTAATTTGCAAAGCAGGTTTTATGCTAACTTTTTATCGTGTGTATTTGCAATCATACGCCTGCAGTGCAATAATATAGTGGTAACAAGGAGGCTTGCATAGTTGATGGATATAATTAATAAATTGATATCTATTGTTGTGCCCGTATATAACGAACAGGAAAATATTGATAATTTCTATAGTGAAGTTGTTAAACATATGGAACAACTGGCCTATTGTTTTGAAATTATTTTTGTCGATGATGGCTCAAGTGATGCCACACCGCTTATTTTGGAGCGGTTAGCTACTGGCGATAAGCGGGTACGGGCGCTTATTATGGCGCGTAACTTTGGTCATCAGGTGGCTTTAACCTGTGGCCTGGATCATGCCCAGGGAGATGCGATAATTACTATGGATGGTGATATGCAACATCCGCCGGAAATGGTACCGTTGTTAATTAGTAAATGGGAGGAAGGCTTTCAGGTTGTCCAAACAGTCAGGATAAATACCGAAGGCGTATCCTGGTTTAAAAATTTTACCTCAGGTATGTTTTATAAGTTGATGAATGCCTTATCGAATGTCCAGGTTGCCGAGGGTGGTTCTGATTTTAGATTATTAGACAAGCAGGTTGTAGACAGTTTTCGACGTTTTCGGGAACGAGCCAGATTTATCCGTGGTATGATTAGTGCAATTGGCTACCGGCAAACGAACATTGAGTTTATTGCTCCCAAACGGTTTGCCGGTCAATCTAAGTTTTCTTTAAAAAAAATGCTGCATTTTGCCCTTGATGGGATTACTGCTTATTCTAAAACACCACTTCGTTTTGCATTTTACATCGGGATACTGTTGGGATCTGTAAGCATTGGCTTAACCCTGCATGTTCTCTACATTAAAATTTTTACCGCCGAAGCAGTTCCTGGCTGGGCGACAATTACTGCCAGTATTTTGCTCTTAGGCGGCTTGCAATTGGCGGGAATTGGTATTATTGGAGAGTATGTTGGACGGATATTTGAAGAAGTAAAGCAGCGTCCTCTTTACTGGTTGCGGGCTGAGCTCGGCACGCAAGTGGCAAAAGATAAACAGGCGACATTTGGCGAAAAAGGAACTTGACCTAATAAATGTAAAAAAAAACACGATTTTTGGGAAGGAATTTCTAAATCTAAGCCGAATAATAGTTTTAGAGCATTATAGAAAGCCGAATCCAGCTCTGGTACGGGGGAACCAATTAAGGGGGTGAAACTTGATAAGTGTCAGCTTTTCAAGTAGGGTGCCTGCAACCCTAACCCGTCAGCTAACCTCGGAGGCAAGTGAGAGGAGAAACCTATTTGCAAAAGTTTTTCAGGTTTATTGTCGCTTTATGCCTCTTTTTAGGGACAGCTACTTTTGCTCACGCTGCGGGTACATATGAGGTTGGCGACCAGGGAGATGATGTTGCCGCTATTCAAGCTCAGCTTAATAATCTGGGGTTTAATGCCGGTGCAGCAGACGGCGATTTTGGAAACTTAACGCTTAATGCCGTTAAATCTTTCCAAAAAGAGCGTGGTCTTGAATCAGATGGTGTGATTGGAGCGCAAACCTATCGTGCTCTGATGGGACGCGATATTCCAGCCAGTCGTGATTCCGCTACTGCTTCGGTAAGGCGTATCATTCAGACTTCCATGCGTTACAGAGGTGTACCGTATGTATTTGGTGGGACAAGCCCTGATGGTTTTGACTGCTCTGGTTTCACTCGCTATGTTTTTGCTCAGAGCGGCGTCTATTTGCCACGAATGGCTGATGAACAATTTGAAGTTGGGCGGCATGTATCTTATGGTCGTCTTCAGCCTGGGGACTTGGTGTTTTTTAGCACTTACACTTCAGGAGCATCTCATGTCGGCATCTATATTGGTGATAGTAGATTTATCAGTGCTACGTCTAGTAGTGGTGTAAGAATTGACAGTCTAGATAGTGGTTACTGGGGTTCGTGCTACATCGGTGCTCGCCGGGTGATGTAAAGTAAGAAAGGAAGGCATGACAGCCTTCCTTTTTTATTGCGCCGGGGTACTTGTATTTAACGATAGGAACTGAGACAATATAAGTGTAAAGTCAAGCATTATTATATGGAGATATTATTATGTTTAGTTTTTATTGGCGAAAGTTCATAGTACCCTATTGGTTATTAGCTTTAACAGCGGTACTGTGTTTTATTGTTGCAAGTTTAGCGGGCTTGGCGGCGCCGCTGGTAGTTAAGCTGCTGATTGACGATGCGCTGACCAGTGGCAATATTGCGTTTTTGCATCTGATTACTGCGGGTATCATAATTCTATACTTCATTCGTGGATTATTTTCTTATTTTTATGGATGCAGTATGGCCAAAGCCGGCAATAAGATGCTGGCTAAACTGCGGCAGGATATGTTCAGTAAGTTGCAGTCACTAGATTATGCCTATTTCATGAAAACTCCGTCAGGTGAGCTTATTTCGCTATTTACCAATGATCTATTGTTTATTCAGCAGGCCGTTACGGTAGGTATTCCTGATGCTATTGTTGAGTCACTCAATCTACTGGCTATCATGGCAATTATGATTTATTTTGATTGGGAGCTGGCGATGGTGACTTTTGCAACTTTGCCATTTATTATCATTGCCATCAGTTTTTTTAATAATAAAGTTGGCCGGTTAGGAGTGCTTGTTGAACATACGCTGGCGAAAGTCACAGCCATTATTCAACAATCGCTCATATCGATCATCGTCGTGCAAAGTTATGTCAGGGAAGGTTATGAATACAAAAAATTCAGTGAAAAGATTCAGCAAGCAGCAAACGAATTGCTAAAAGCTCAGCGATTAAGTGCAATTTTGGTATCATTGGTAGAATTTCTTGCCGCTATCGGTTTAACTATTATTGTCTGGTATGGTGGACGGGAAGTTATTCAGGGTGATCTGAGTATTGGCGGGATGTTTGCTTTTCTGGTGTATATTATCAATATACCTATGCCTGTACGTAAAATCAGTCAGGCTTTGACTTATCTGAAGCTTGGTGCAGTAGCCTGGGGGCGTATTAACAGCTTGCTTAACGAACATACTTCGTCGGTGGTTGATGGTTATTTACAAATTCCTACAGCGGAGGGATTAGTCGAGTTTAAGGATGTTTCATTTGCTTACCAGGCTGGCAAGCCGGTACTGGAAGATATTAATATTCATGCAAAGCCAGGAGAGGTTATTGCTATTGTTGGTCCCAGCGGGGCAGGTAAATCATCATTTGCTAATTTACTCTTACGCTTTTACGATCCAGACAAAGGGGCTGTTTATTTAGACGGAATAAATATTAAAAAACTAAAAATTGGTGATCTGCGGCGGCAGATTGGCTTTATTCAGCAGGAACCGGTTCTATTTAACACCACTATTCTGGAAAACCTTCGTTATGGCAGGCCGAATGCAACTATAAGCCAGATTGAGCAAGCCGTTAGATTATCCAATGCTTACGATTTTATTATGTCCTTACCACTAGGCTATGATACGATAGTAGGAGAATTGGGCGGAAATCTGTCTGGTGGTCAGCGACAGCGGATTGCTATTGCCAGAGCGATCATTATGGAACCTGCCATATTGCTTTTTGACGAACCGACTGCAGCCCTTGATGCTCATACCGAAAAACAGGTTATGTCAGCCATTCGGCAAGCCAGCACGGGACGGACAGTCTTTATTATTACCCACCGTATGTCGACAATTATGGCTTCAGACAGGGTAGTGTATTTGACAGGTGGCAGGGTAGCGGAAACGGGTACTCATCAGGAGCTTATTGACAAGGGGGGCTTATATGCCCGGGCAGTTCGGCTTGATGAACTTGAACTGCATATAAACCCGTAAATTATATGACATAAAACCAGGAGGCTTACGATGGACTATAGTAGATCAGGTGCTTGGATACTATTACGTAAATATGTTCAAAGCGAAGTGCTTTTAAAACACTGCCTGGCAGTTGAGATTGCCATGCGCGCCTATGCCGCAAAATTTGGACAAGATGTTGAATATTGGGGGGCCGTAGGCTTGCTTCATGATGTTGATTTTGAGAAATATCCTGAAGATCATCCAAACCATGGTCGAGAAATTCTTATTGCCGCTGGCTATGACAGTCAGTTTGCTACCGATGTGGAGGCTCATGCTCGTGATTGGCAGCCAGAGCGCACACTGTTGCAAAAAACATTAGTAGCAGTGGATGAACTGACTGGGTTTATTATTGCCTGTGCTCTGGTGCGTCCTGATAAGAGTTTGGACAATTTAGAAGTAAAATCAGTTATGAAAAAATTCAAAGATAAAGCCTTTGCTCGTGCTGTCAATCGTGAAACACTGACAACAAGTGCTGAAGCTATGAATATTGACTTTAAAGAACATGTTGCTTTTGTTACCAAGGCACTGGCTCAGGCTGTGAAAATGCCTGAATACCAGGAATTGCCGTTGATCGGATAACGAATACCAAACATAAACCCGATAAAAGGTGCATATAGATTAACGAGATAGCTAAGAGGAGAGAGAGCATGGCAAAAAATGCCCTTAATAGGCTTACTGTTAATCTGCATGACATCGATATCCAGAACAAATTATATGAACATTTGATACTACTCTTAAAACGTCAGGAAGGGATCGGTTTGCGACCACTTGTGGCACTTTGTATTGGCTCTGATCGTTATACAGGCGATGCTTTAGGGCCGTTAGTTGGTACCCACCTTGAGGGAAAAAACGAATGTAATGTGTATGGCACACTAGAACAGCCTGTTCATGCAGGTAACTTTGTGGAGATGTTAAATCGAATAACTCACCATCATCATCATCCACTCATCATCGCCATTG
The DNA here is from genome assembly GCF_000445445.1 of Sporomusa ovata DSM 2662. Lineage (GTDB taxonomy): Bacteria > Bacillota > Negativicutes > Sporomusales > Sporomusaceae > Sporomusa > Sporomusa ovata. The sequence goes on from NZ_ASXP01000001.1 coordinate 930,784, forward strand.
ACGCTTGCCTTGGCAAAAGTCATCAAGTCGGTAATATTGAAATCTGGCAGGGGGGGTTGGCCGCAGGGATTGCAGTAGGCAACAGACTGCCTACTATCGGTGATATCTCAGTTATCGGTGTTGTCAATGCCCAAAGTCAGATTGGCTATCTGGATCTGCAAAGCACGTCTTTAGCTAAAGTAATGAAACTCAGTAAAGTCATCGGTGAAGCCATTAGTGAGGCCATTCATACGGTAGTTGCTAAGAACATACCCGTTTGTACGCAATCAGTTGCTAAATAAGGTGAAGAAAAAAGAACGAGATTGCCTAAAAAGCAATCTCGTTCTTTCGTTCTGCTAATCTTCCGGAAACAATCTGTCCCATAGTATGTATAGTGCTACCAATGTGCTGGCAAAGAATATGCCAATATCGGCAATATAACGCTCCATGCAAGCCATACCCCCTTGAATAGCAACCATTTCTTATTTGGATTATAGGCTACTTACGGCCTTTGTGCAAGGTATGAGTAATAAATATTTTTTGTTGCCAGGCACATTCACCTTGTCCGTCCCATAAGCTTTATCGACAGACTTTTCGGGGGTGAATGACTGAATGGCTATTACGTTTTTAACGGTATTAGCAACATCGATAATCAAAGGCATCACCCTGCTTGCTTCCTACATAGCCAATAATACATTTCCTTTACCGTTGTCAGAGAAAGACGAACGTGTCTATTTGCAACGGCTAAAAGGCGGGGATGAAGGCGCCCGTAGTGTATTAATTGAACGTAACCTGAGACTGGTAGCCCATATTGTTAAAAAATTTGATAATACAGGTGAAGACGTTGATGATCTAATCTCCATCGGCACCATTGGCCTTATTAAAGCGATTAATACCTTTGATCCAGCTAAAAAAATTAGACTGGCCACTTATGCTGCCCGTTGCATTGAGAATGCTATATTAACATAGTGGCTAAATGTGGCATAAATAATACTAACCAGATTGTTTTTCATGAAAAATGGCACCCGTTTATACGCTTTGGTAACCATATGTATATAATGACCTGCCATTGTAACGGAGGCGTTACCTATGCGCCATTATACATTCATAGCTTCCAATTACTGTAGCCACGCAAATTGCTGGAAGAGGAGAGGTTTAATATTCGATATACCGACCCAGCTAACATTGTCACAGTGGCGGACAAGCTGCGTTATTACCGGCATAAAAAAGCGTTGCTGCAAAAGGATGTGGCTGAAAAAACGGGAATTCACCTTGCTAATTACTCTGCGTATGAACAGGAAGAGAGAAAAATTCCCTATCCTTTTGACAAGCTAAGTAAAGTTGCTGAGCTTTTTGGCGTTGCAATTACAGACCTGCTTGATCAGTATAACCTTTTTCTATACAATGGACAAGGCCGGCAAATACGCGCATTGCGCCAAAGCCTGGGGCTGACGAAAGAAGAATTTGGCAATCTGTATGGATTTCATGCCTATACGGTTAACAAATGGGAAAATGATAGGATTCAAATGTTGAAAAGCACCTGGGTGAAATTGTTTGGTAATGAATAAGCAGAATGCCAGTAGCAATAAAGAGCTCAGCTTTTGCTATCTCAGCAGAAAATCCAGATAGCAGGCAACTTGCCAAATAAGACGCTCTTATAGACATTTCCTAAAGATTCTAACCATTCTAACCAAATGCTTGACAAGAATGGTTAGAATGGTTAGAATATAATTAGGAAGTTTTTAGGAGGTGTGTAAATGGTCTTTCAGGAAAGCGAAACCGTGGAATTGAAAACGATCATTGTAGACGATATAAAAAAAGAGATCATCGCCTTTGCAAACTGCGAGGGTGGGAAACTTTACATTGGCGTCCGGGATGATGGTGAAGTTATCGGTGTGGACGATCCCGACGGGGCAGCTTTGCAGATCAGTAACATGGTTCGCGACGCGATTAAGCCGGATTTGACGATGTTTCTTCATTATGAAACCCTCAAAGTAGAGGGAAAGAGCATAATTGCCGTTGATATTCAGCGCGGAACAGAACGTCCTTATTATATTGCAAAAAAGGGATTGCGCCCTGAAGGTGTTTATGTTCGGCAAGGATATTCTTCTGTACCAGCCACAGATACGGCAATCCGGCGAATGATTAAAGAAACCGATGGAGACAGCTTTGAGGAAATGCGCTCGCTGGAACAGGAATTGACTTTTGAGGCGGCACAAAAAGAATTTTCAGAAAGAAATATTCTTTTTGGGCCAGTTCAGATGAAAACATTGGGAATGATAAGTCAGGATGGCATATATACTAATCTGGGACTACTTCTTTCCGAGCAATGTGTGCATACCATTAAGGCTGCTGTTTTTGAGGGAGACAATCAAAGTGTATTTAAAGACCGGAAAGAGTTCTCCGGCTCTCTGTTTAAACAGATGGCAGAGGTTTATGATTATATCGATTTTCACAATCAGACGCGCTCCACTTTTGATAAGCTGCGGCGTATCGATACCAGGGATTACCCGGAGGTGGCTGTCAGGGAGGCTCTGCTAAATTCTCTTGTACACCGGGAATACTCGTTTAGGGCCAGTACGCTCATCAGTATTTATGGCGACAGAATGGAATTTACCTCGATTGGCGGTCTTGTTTCCAGGGTAACACTGAATGATGTGTTGATGGGTATTTCTGTTTGCCGTAACACAAAGCTGGCAAATGTATTTTATCGTTTGGAACTGATTGAAGCTTACGGAACAGGTATACGAAAGATTATGGATATTTATGAAGGCAGTGGAAAGAAACCGCAGATTGAAACATCAGATAACGCTTTTAAGATTATCCTGCCGAATCTTAACGCTCAGGCTGAGAAGAAACAGCTAAGCGATGAAGGGGACAGTCAAGCGGAAAAAGTAATGCAGCTGGCCAGAAAACAAGATATGGTTACACGGCAGGAAGTTGAAAGTCTGTTAGGTATCGGACAGACAACCAGTGGACGCCTGCTAAAAAAAATGATGGAAAATGGGCAGCTTATTCAGCAAGGTAAGGGAAAAACCACACATTACCGGCTTTCCAATAAATACATTAGATAATGATCAATGGTTTAAAAATTAACCATTCTAACCAGTTTTATCAATTCATCTGGTTAGAATGGTTAGAATATGAGTAGAATATTTTAAAATAACAAGCAAAGGTCTTTTAGTACAACTTGCTTTTAATTCGCTTTTATGCGTAAAAGTCTGCAATATTCTTTCTGGGTTTCTATGGTACATTCTGCAATCAACTGGATAAATGATTCCGCATCCGGGTGGTCAGCACGTTGTGATACACGAAGCGCATCAATGTATTCCACCCTCAATACAGGCGGAATCGATACAATACCATATCCATCATGCATCAAGAGTAAATTCATCAGCAGACGCGCTGTTCTACCATTACCATCAACGTAGGGATGGATATCAACCAGCCATTTATGCGCAAGCGCAGCCAGTTCAATAGGATGCACTTTTCCTGATAATTGATTTACTTTATTTACATATTCCTTCATCAGATGAGGAACTTGTTCTGGCTCTGGCGGTAGATAATCGGTTCCTGTAATATAGACGGAAATATCACGATATTTTCCGGTGTTTTGTTTGTCAATCCCTTCGTAAAACAGGCGATGCAATTCTAAAATAATATGCTCTGCAATTTCAAAAGGTTTTTCTCTGACAATCTGAAGCATAAAATCATATGCTTTTGCGTGACCTATTGCTTCCAAACTGTCTTTTAGAGGTTTACCACCAGCTGTCAGCCCATCCTCCAATAGCATTTTCGTTTCAGAAATCGTAAGGGTATTTCCCTCTAGGGCATTACTGCTATAGGTTAAGCCAATTTTGAAGTAGGCATCCAATTCCTTAATTTCTTCCGGTTTCAATGGACGTGCCGCTTGTATAATTTTTTTATACTGATCTGCCTTATTAAATAATTCTTGCTTGGTCATTAAATTCCGCCGAGCAGATAACTCGACACTCCTTTCTGAGATAGTGTTTACCATATCCGCAGGAAATCTAGTTGATATAGGATAGGGGATTTCATGACCTATGGCAACCATGTATCGAAGCATCTCTTGCGCTGATTTTTGCCAAGGGTCACGTCCGCTAATTCTTATAAAAATTATACCATGAAAATCCAAACGAAGGAAGTTGTCTTACTACTGCGAAAATTTACAACAAGTTTTTCTAAAACGTATTCGTACAATATAAAATAAGTAAGCGAAGCAGTCTTCTAATTGCTTCGCTTACTTATTTTACTTGAAAGAATTTTGGATACTGGAAACCAATTGTATTTTCTGTTCTTTAGAGCATGAGAGCTTTGTTATGTACTTCAAAACCGCTTCAGCATGAACGGCTGCAACCTTTTTTTGCAAATCGCGTAATCCCTCCGGGCTTCGAGGAGGGTGAACGATTACTTTCAAAAATACCTCCTCCTTTTGGTGGCTGATAAAGTTTATTCAAAAAGCTTTTGTCTATATTCCAAAGGAGCGGTATCAGGTTATCTTAAAACTTCACAAAATAGGCTACGTTCATAAAGTCCGTAATATAGCCTATAGTAAAGAGATACTTTTATCGCTTACTGAAAAGGGAGTAACGGCATATCAGGCTCATAAAAAATTGCATGAGGCAATGGACGGGGAAATGGTACAGCAAGAAATATAACTTGACAAAAAGATATGATTATAAGATAATACTTATAGACTTATGTGGAAGAGGTATATTAATGCAAGATCATCTAAAAGAAATGGCTGTCGTCCTTAAAGCTCTCGGTGATGAGAAAAGATTAAAAATAATAAAAATGCTTGCTTCAAATAGTAATGAAACTTTTTGCGTTTCGGATGTGGCTCTGCAGCTTGGTATTTCTCAACCTGCCGCATCACAACACATAAAGGTATTAAAGAATATCGGTATTCTTGAAGAGAACCGAAAGGGTTTTAGAGTCTTTTATACAATTAATTCTGATGTTTTGAAAGAATATAGAAAAGAAATAAACGAATTGTTTAGGAAAGCCTTTGAGAAATGTCAGTATAATTTTTCTTGTGACCAGTGTTCTTATAATAATAAGTGCAAATAGTAAAAGTATGCAAAGACTATAAGTTATTACTTATAGTCTTATGAACCGAGGTGATATCTCCTAATGTTCAATTACTGGATTAAAATTTCATAACAGGAGGTGTTTGCAAGAATTTTTTGCATAGTTCTTTAAATTAATTACTAACGTGTGGAAAGGTGGATTTTATATGATAAAAAATATACCATTGTTAGAAGTTGACGAAGTAAAAATAACGCTAATTATGGATAATACAATTGACTTATTTATGACAGGTAATGAAATTGTACATAGATTTGACAGTTCTAAATCCCCACTTACTAAAGATGATGGTTTTTCAGCACTTATAGCAGAACATGGTTTTTCAACGATGATTCAGGTTAAAAATGGAAATAAACAAGCAACTGTATTATTGGATGCAGGTATGAGCCCTAATGGCATCTTGCATAATATGAATTCTTTAGGAATTGATATTAATGATATACAAGCGATTATAATCAGTCATGGTCACGTTGATCATACTATGGGGTTGCCTAGTCTGGTTGAGAAGTTAGAATCGCATAAAATACCTCTTATATGTCATCCTGATGCTTTTTTAGGCAGAAAATTAATAATGCCGGGGGGCTATGAGGTGAATGTTTCGGCTCCTAAATTGACCGCTTCGCAACAGGAGAAAATTGTTTTTATTAATACAGTCGATCCAACCCTTTTGGGTGATGATATGATTCTTGTTTCCGGCGAAATTGCTCGAACTACTGATTTTGAAACAGGGTTTCCAATCCACTATACAAAACATAAAGGGCAGTGGGAAAATGATCCGGCAGTAAAGGATGATCAATGCGTTATTGTGAATGTCCGGGGAAAGGGGTTGGTTGTGATTACCGGGTGTTGTCATTCTGGACTTATTAATACTATTCACTATGCTCAAACATTGACTAATTCTCAAAAAGTCTATGCCGTATTAGGCGGTTTTCACTTAACAGGCGGGATATTTGAAAAAATTATTCCTGCTACAATTACTGAATTACAAAAAATTAATCCAACCTATTTGATGCCGGGGCATTGTACTGGTTGGTCCGCTATTCACCAGATAGCACAGTCAATGCCCAAAGCTTTTATACCAAACAATGTTGGTACTACATTAGTATTCTAAACCGACCGCCGACTCGCGAGATTATTAATAAATTTGGAAGTATGCCATTAAAATTGTCAAATGAATAAAAGGAGTAAGAATTTATGAAGAAAATAGCAATCATGAGTTGTGGCAATGTAAAGAATGAACTTAGTTGTTCAGCAGTAGGCTGTTTCAAATCATTCAATAATCGCAAGGGAATGTTTGAGCGGTATAAAGAGGATCAAGAATCACAAATCGTAGGTTTCGCTACTTGTGCCGGTTGTCCGACACTCTATGCGCTGGAAAAAATTTTAAAGAAAGTAAAGCCCCTGGTTGAACTCAGTAAAGCGGATACCATTCATTTTTCAAGCTGCATGGTTAAACTTTGTCCATTCGTCAAAAAGTACAAAAGCATTATTAATGCGACGTACCCTCATGTGGAAGTGGTGATGGGGACGGATGAATCTACGCCGCTGGAGACGATGAAGATAATGTTGAAAAACGTGCTTATTGATGACAGTCATGGTATTACTGAGGAGTTTAAAAAATATTTGCCAGCGGATTAATATCCGAAACATAACTACGGATATTAATAGGAAGAATATAACAACTCCGGTGCATATTGACACAACGGAGATGGATTTCGTTGCTGAGCAGCAAGGGAAAATCATCTATGTTTAGGTTGCCTATCTCTTAGTTGATAAAAACACAGGAAAGGGAGTTTGTTAATTCCAAATCGAAGATGATTTTTCTAAGTTCGTGGTCAGCATGGATGAGTCGATATGTCCCCAAAGGGAATTATCCATTTGAATATCAAAGATTTTTTGTTGAATAACTGGTAGAGATAAGCCGATATCCTCATGGTAGGATTAGCGGCTTATTCTTTTAATAGGTATAACGCTATGTATATCAAACGGAAATTAGAAGATACGCAATTATAGGAATAATATAAGATTTTATATAAAGTAAATCATTTATATTATTCCGACAATGTGCTATACTATGAAAAAGGCTAGGGTGGTGAAATAATGCAATACATTACGGTAAAACAGGCTTCGGAGCGGTGGGGAATATCCGACCGCCGCGTTCGTGTCCTTTGTTCGGAGGGGCGGATAGAGGGCGTCATTCAAAAGGGACGTTCCTACCTCATTCCGATGGATACATTAAAACCGATTGACGGGCGCAGCCTGCGGGGTAAGAAGATTCCGGAACAATATGCTGCGCTCTTTGCATCTGTTGATGAGATGAAGGCAGAGCTTGACCGTCGGCGCCCATTGACCAGCGGGGAGCTAAAACGCTTGCAGGAAGAATTCCTCGTGGAATTTACTTACAACTCAAATGCCATTGAGGGTAACACGCTCACCCTGCAAGAAACCGCGCTTGTCTTGGAGGGCGTGACGATTGACCAAAAACCGCTCAAAGACCATTTGGAGGCGGTGGGTCACCGCGATGCGTTCCTTTATGTCGTTTCACTTGTCAGTACTAAGGTTCCGATTTCGGAAAAGGTCATCCGTGAAATTCACTCTCTCGTCCTGATAAACAGGCCGGAGGACAAGGGGGTATATCGAAGAATTCCGGTAAAAATTATGGGTGCGCACCACGAACCCCCACAGCCCTATCTTGTCCCTGTTCAGATGGAGCGGCTGCTTGAGGAGCTGCCCTCTGGCAGCCGACATAGGATAGAAACAGCGGCATTGTTCCATTTGAATTTTGAAGGAGTCCATCCTTTCATCGACGGCAATGGGCGAACCGGCAGATTGCTATTAAATCTTATGCTGATGCAGGCGGGTTACCCGCCCATCGATGTGAAGTTTTCGGACAGGAGAAAATATTACGCCTGTTTTGACAGTTATTATCGGGATAACGACGCCTCCCCGATGGTGAACATGGTGGGCGAATATGTAAAGGAAAGGCTTTCACAGTATTTGAGCCTGTTGCAGAATTGAAAACAGCCTCGTGGTTTTTATGCATCAAAATGTAACCGGTAGGAAAAGGAGGCTGCTTCTGTGTTAAACAAAGCGATTGAGATAGCAGCGAAAGCACACAACGGGCAGGTTGATAAAGGCGGAAATCCGTATATTCTGCATCCGCTCCGTGTAATGATGAATTGCGAAAGCGAATCTGTGAAGATTTGTGCCGTTCTACATGATGTGATAGAGGACACAAATACTACCCTTGATGATTTGAAAAAACAGGGTTTTAGCGATGAGATTATTACTGTTCTTGCCTGCCTGACAAAGCGAGAGGGTGAACCTTATGATGACTTCATTGGCCGTGTTTTGTCAAACGAAACCGCTTGTCAGGTAAAACTCGCAGATTTAATAGATAATATGGATTTGACCCGTATCCAAAATCCAAGCAAAGAAGATGAAGCGCGAATTCAAAAATATAAACTGGCAATTGACCGAATTTCAGATGCCATGCCGTGTGCTGAAACAATCCCTGATTGCCGTTTAGTGGAGATTAACGGAGTTGTTGAGATGCATTCCGCCGTATCGAGCGACCATTTTTGCGATATGTTTATCCGTTTTATTGAAGCACATGGTTGGTTTTTCGGAGGTGGCTTTAAGGATATAACCGATGAGACGCAAGAGGATTAGACTTCTCATGCTTCATATGTCAAAGATTTTTAGTTGAATAACTTATAAAAATAAGCCACCAATCCTAGATTCGGATCAGCGGCTTTAGTTATCCATTCGCTGGGGTACGCTTCCGTGCAGCTCATGTTTGTCAATAACGGGACGGGTGCTTATAGCCATTACAAAAGTAACGACCAATGGCATTTACACTTATATCCCCCAAATAGGCACAATCAAATTTTGGCTGTCAAACGCTGACAACCGATCAGTCGTACAAAGCACAGCTCCTGTGCCACGCTCCAAAGTAGCCTTATCAATCACACCAAATAATCGAGTAAGTTGCTTTTGAGGCGTGGCGGTTTTCTTGATTTCCATGGGGGATAACTTGCCGCTGTCCTCAAGTAGAATTTCAATCTCCTTGGTACCCTTATCTCGATAGTAATAAATATAGGCTTCCCAACCACAGATCTGATAGCTTTTGATAATCTCAGATACCACAAAATTTTCAAGAATCGCACCACTCATGGCGCCGTTCATCAGAGTATCACTGTTACTCCACTTGGTCAGATATTCCACCAATCTGCAATCATAGAAATAGAGCTTTGGCTTGGTTACCATGCGTTTAAGCATGTTGTTAGAATAGTGCTGGAGATAAAATACTAGGCACAGTCGTTCTAAAATCCCTAGCCAGTTTTTGGCGGTAATCTGGTCAATGCCGGCAGCATCGGCAATGGTCTTGTAGTTGAGCATCTGTCCGCACAAGGCTGCGGTGGCCGTGATGAAATCCATAAACTTGAGCGAATCTATAGAACCGGAAAGCTCTTTTACGTTCCATTCAATAAAGGTTCTGACGTAGCTGGAATAGCTGCTTGATGGTCGCTATACTGCTCGCTGATGAGAGCAGGCATATCGCCTCGGAAAATGCGCTCATAAAGTGCAGACGTATCAATAGCAAAAACGGGGAGAGAATTACCAACCTGTGCGGCGCTAACCATGCCGGATTGGTTGCTACAACTTGAACCGGATATACCTAACAGAGTCTCTTTAAAGAGAATTAATACGATGCAAAAGTTAGAATCGTATAAAAAGACAGGCTAGAAAATTAAAAAGATAGTTCTCTACAGGTAAGTTGAAGCGTGGAAGTCCATGTTAAAAAAAGGGTTTGAGACCACAAAACGAGAAGATATTAGGTTGGTAAGGAGGACATTCGATGGCATATTCTATAGTCGAAAAAGTTTTAAAAAGCATTGATCAGGCTGCTGGATTGTATCAACGGCTTATACTTATTGTGGCGACACCTGGTACCGGCAAAACGACTGCGCTCAAGACTATCCAAACGCAAACTAGAGCAAGTTTAATAAATGTTAATTTGGAGTTGTCACGTCAGCTCCTGGACCTCACCGAACGTCAGCGAACGCTTCAATTACCGCGCTTAATGGCCGACCTTGTTAAGGAAGTATCGTCTAACGTGGTTTTACTTGATAATATTGAGTTATTGTTTGATCCTTCACTAAAACAAGATCCACTGCGACTTCTGCAGGGAATATCACGTAATAAAACCCTTGTTGTGGCTTGGAATGGATCTGTAATCAACGAATATATTGTCTACGCAACGCCAGATCATCCAGAATATAGAAGATATCCAACGCGCGAACTTATAGTTATTAATCCTATTGGCGATGCCGTTTGATATAAATGAAAACCTATGGGAGGCTAAAAACATGCAATATGGTGAACTGATTTCTTTTGAGCCCATAGAATCCATTGTTCAGCTCCGAGATGCTGAAAAAGCAGGGGCTGCCCGTCAATTTATAAAAACTTATGTTATATCCGAAGAAATGGCAGATAAGCTGATCAATTTAGTTATTCCTCAGCTTCAGTTTGATCAGCCTGTCGATAATAAAGGCTTGTTGGTTGTTGGTAATTACGGTACTGGTAAGTCTCACCTAATGTCGGTAATCTCTGCGCTAGCTGAAGACGACCGTTTAGTGCAATACCTGAATAATGAGAAGGTGGCGGCAACTGCAGCCCAAATCGGCGGTCGCTTTAAAGTGGTGAGAACGGAAATTGGCGCCACAACAATGTCTTTGCGGGATATTATCGTGGCGGAAATGGAGGAGTACTTAGAAAAAAACGGTGTCTACTATTCTTTTCCAGATGCCGGTGAGGTTTCAAACAATAAAGGTGCTTTCGAAGACATGATGGCTGCTTTTCATCAGAAATACCCTGATCAAGGGCTTCTTATAGTGATAGATGAATTGCTTGACTATTTGCGATCACGCAAGGATCAGGAACTTATTCTCGATTTGAATTTTCTGCGAGAAATCGGTGAAGTCTGCAAGGATTTAAGGTTTCGCTTTATCGCTGGAGTTCAGGAAGCTATTTTTGACAGTCCTCGCTTTGCCTTTGTTGCTGAAAGTATTCGACGTGTGAAGGATCGATTTGAACAAATACTGATCGTCCGAAAAGATGTAAAATACGTAGTTGCGGAACGATTGCTTAAAAAGACAGGAGAGCAGCAGGAGAAAATTCGTAACTATCTTCGACCCTTTGCAAAGTTTTACAACCGGATGAATGAACGAATGGATGAGTTTGTCTGCTTATTTCCTGTGCATCCTGATTATATTGATACTTTTGAACGGGTTACTGCCGTGGAAAAGCGTGAAGTGCTGAAGACACTTTCGCTGGCAATGAAAAAGCTACTCAAGCAAGAAGTGCCAAGTGATAGACCGGGGCTCATTGCCTATGATAGTTATTGGGCTGTGTTACGGGAAAACCCATCTTTTCGTGCAGTGCCTGATATCAGAGCAGTCATTGAGTGCAGCCAGGTTCTGGAAGCGCGGATCCAACAGGCCTTTACACGTCCGGCATATAAACCGATGGCAGTTCAGATTATTCATGCTTTGTCGGTTCACCGATTGACCACCGGAGATATTTATGCCAAGCTAGGGGCAACAGCGGAGGAGTTGAGAGATGGTTTATGCCTGTATCAGCCAGGGATCGAAGAATTGGGTGGAAATCCGGCGGATGATCTTCTCACGCAGGTGGAGACCGTACTGCGTGAAATTCATAAGACTATTAGTGGCCAGTTCATTTCATCCAACCCAGACAATCGTCAATACTATCTCGACTTGAAAAAGACGGATGACTTTGATGCACTGATTGAAAAACGGGCCGAGAGTCTTGATTCTACGCAATTGAATCGCTACTATTATGAAGTTTTGAGAAGAGTCATGGAATGTAGTGATCAGACGTATATTACGGGTTTTACAATATGGCAACACGAGATCGAATGGTTAGAGCACAAAGCTGCGCGACAGGGATATCTGTTTTTCGGAGCGCCGAATGAGCGATCCACCGTAACTCCTCCGCGAGATTTCTATATTTATTTTCTTCAGCTTTTGGATGAACCGCATTTTAAGGACGAGAAAAGAGCAGATGAACTATTCCTACGGCTTACGAATCCGGATGACGAGTTCCGAACGGCAATGAATGGATATGCGGCATCGCTCGATCTTTCTTCGACCGCGTCTGGCTATGCAAAAACTACATACGAAAGCAAAGCAGGGGTCTTTTTGCGGGTGTTGGTGCAATGGCTGCAAAAAAATCTTGCGACTGCATTCCAAATGACTTACCAAGGGCGTTCAAAAAGTTTGACTGAATGGTCGAAAGGTAAGTCGATTCGTGAGCTTTCAGGCATCAGTTCCCACGAACGATTGAACTTACGAGATGTTGTGAATATTGTTGCTGGAGTATGCTTAGGAACCCATTTTCAGGACCAAGCGCCTGAGTACCCGGTTTTTCCGATCCTAATTACAGGAGCCAACCGGACGCAAGCAGCCCAAGATGCGTTGCGCGCCATTGCAGGGCAGAGCAAGACGAAGCAAGCTGTCGCCGTATTATACGCCTTAGAGCTGATGGAAAATGATAAGTTGACACCAGGCAGTTCAAAATATGCGAAGCATATTCTTCATATTGCTGCGCAAAAGGGCTTGGGGCAAGTTATCAATCGCCAGGAACTTATACAGATCGTTTCGGGTGTTGAATATATGGCGCCGCAAACCTTTCGACTAGAACCGGACTGGGTGATGGTAGTTCTAGCAGCATTAATTTACGCGGGTGAACTAACATTATCCGTTCCTGGAAAAAAATTCGATGCTACCAATTTGCCGTTGCTAGCGGGTACAAGCGTTGATGAGCTGACCGAGTTTAAACATGTTGAGCGACCCAAGGAATGGAATGTTCCTGGGCTTAAGGCCCTGTTTGAACTACTAGGATTGGCACCTGGCATGGTCCAGTTAATTACCGATGGTAAGGAGGAGCCAATCCAGCAGATGCAAAGCGCTATTGGACATAGGGTTACTCGGTTGGTGATAGCACATCAAGCCGTTCAGAATGGACTATATTTCTGGAACAAAAGTTTGCTGGCCGAAAATGAGCTCCAGCAAACAAAAGTTAAACTGTCTGCCGCCAAAGACTTTCTTGAATCTCTTCAAGCTTTTACATCGCCTGGTAAGTTAAAGAACTTCCGTTATAATGTGCAGGAAGTGAATGATCGCCTGCTCGGTTTGCAATGTCTGAGAGAAGTTGAGTCAGTACAGGAATTAGCCGCTGAACTGGGACCAATAGCCGCGTATCTCTCGACAGCGGAGATTGCGCTGCCCGCCGGACACGATTGGGTTGACAGAATGAAAGTGCTTCAAAGTGACATTTTGTCTCGAATTGACGATCTTTCGGAGTGTAGCAGAGCAACCTTTCGCCAGCAAACCCAGCGGAGTTTGGCAGAACTCAAACGAAAATATATTCAGGTCTATATGGCATTACACGTAAAAGCACGTCTCGGTGCTACTGGCGATCAGCGCAAGGCTCTTCTAATGAAAGATCAACGACTAAAGAACCTTCAGGAGTTGTCGACGATTGACTTGATGCCGCGTCAACATTTGGTCGATTTCCAAAATCGATTGGCTGAAATAAAAAGCTGTTTTGCTATCACGGAACAGGATTTAGAGATATCTCCGGTTTGTCCTCACTGCCAGTTTAAGCCTGGGGCTGAACCGTCAACTACACCGGTGACATCCATACTTGAGAGCTTGGACGAGGACTTGGACAGCTTGCAAAATAATTGGACACAAACTTTGCTGGCCAACCTGAATGATCGAACAACCCGCGGAAATCTAGACCTGTTAAAAAATGATGCGCGCAAATTGGTGGACGATTTTGTTAGCAAGAGACTACTGCCGGACAAACTGGACCAGGAATTTATTCAAGCATTGCAGGAGGCACTTTCGGGCCTCACTAAGGTATCGGTAAGAGCCGAGGAGCTTAGGGCCGCATTGCTGTCCGGTGGGTCACCAGCAACACTTGAGGAAATGCGCAAAAGGTTCGAGGAATATATGGTAAAGTTGACAAAGGGGAAAGAACCTAGTAAAGTTCGGATTGTATTAGAGTGAAATATTACTTTTTATGCACAACCAGCGTGCTATTACGACTAAAGCCAGAAACCATTGAGGGAATTATGGATGTTATTAAAGACAGATAGGTGGTCTATCCTATACACAGCTTGCTGAGTCGTATAATTTATTAATTCTTTGATTTATTAAAAGAATTTAATGTAAAAGGAGAGAGATGGTTGGATAATCTCTTTGTTGGCCTGGAAACGCAACCATCGGACGGACCGGTGGAGTGTCTTGGTCAAATTTTTACCGATGACAACGCCCGAAGAGAGTATTTTCTTGGCGTTTTACGAGAAAAACTGAAAGACCTGGAATTTCGCAAAATCGAAGGCTTTCCCCTTGGAACGGACGAAGATATCCTGGCAATGTCTGATCCTCCCTACTACACGGCGTGCCCGAATCCTTTTGTCATAGATTTTCTTCGACAATGCGGAACACCTTATGACCCAGCCTTGGCGTATAACCGTGAACCCTTTGCCGTGGACGTGAGTGAAGGGAAGACAGACCCGATTTACAAGGCCCATTCCTATCACACCAAAGTACCACATCTTGCAATTGTGCCGTCCATTCTTCACTACACAAAACCGGGTGACATGGTCTTGGACGGATTCTGCGGCTCCGGTATGACTGGAGTTGCGGCACAATGGTGTGGATGCGCGCCGGACGAATATAGACGAACGATCGAAGCCAATTTTGTCAAGCAGGGGTTGGAAATGCCAGAGTGGGGCGCTCGGCATGCCCTTCTCAATGATCTTTCGCCTGCTGCTACTTTTATTGCGGCGAATTACAATTTACCTTTCGATGCTACCGAGTTTGCCAAAGCTGCTAAGCAGATTTTGGCTGAAGTCGAGCTGGAGATAGGTTGGATGTATGAAACGAAGCACACTGATGGGAAAAGTGTGGGTCGTATAGAGTACACGGTTTGGAGTGAGGTATTTACTTGTCCCGATTGTGCTGGGGAAATAGTTTTTCTCGATGCGGCTTTGGATGAAAAGACTCAACGGGTGCAAGAAACGTTCCCATGTCCAAATTGTGGTAGCAGTTTAATGAAGAAAAGCCTGGAACGAAAATATGAAACTTTTTTTGATAGAGCACTTGATAAAACATTAAATGCTCCAAAACGTAAACCAGTTATCATTGTATACACTATTAATGGTCGTCGCAATGAGAAGAAGCCGGATAAGGAAGACATCATGCTTCTTGAAAAAATTGCAAATTTGTCGTATCCAAATGAAGTTCCAACTATCGAAATTCCACCAATGCATATGACTCACGAGCGAGCGAGGATGGACCGGCAAGGAATTACGCATATACATCATTTTTTTCAGCCGAGAGCAGCCCATGCGTTGGGAGCTCTATGGCGCAAAGCTAGGTCGTTTTCCGATATTCGTATTCGTCATATGTTATTGTTCTTTGTCGAACAGTCGATATGGGGCTTCTCTATTCTCAATAGATATCGTCTTCGGGCGTATTCGCACGTTAATCAGTACCTTACAGGTGTATATTACGTTCCGTCTCAAATTGCTGAACCGTCTCCGCGCTACAATCTTGAAGGAAAATTGCATCGTTTGTCAGGGGCGTTTTCAAAAAACGTTTTTCATTCGCAAAATTCATTGGTTAATACTGATGCTGCCGCCCAGCTTACACTGCCAGATAACTGTATAGATTACATCTTCACTGATCCCCCCTTTGGAGAAAATATTTATTATGCCGATCTGAACTTTTTGGTAGAGTCTTGGCATCGTGTGGTTACAAATGCAGAACCTGAAGCTATTATTGATAAATTTAAAAAGAAGGGTTTATCAGAATACCAGAAGTTGATGCAAAGCTGCTTCCAGGTATATTACAAAGTATTAAAGCCGGGACGATGGATGACAGTGGTATTTCACAATTCCCGGAATGCCGTCTGGAATGCAATTCAGGAGGCTATGCAGGCCGCCGGATTTGTTGTGGCTGATGTGCGGACACTTGATAAACAGCAGGGCTCTTACCGTCAATTGACTAGTACGGCTGTCAAACAGGATTTGGTGATTTCAGCATATAAACCGAATGGCGGTCTTGAAGGCCGGTTTAAATTGGTTGCAGGTACTGAAGAAGGCGTCTGGGATTTTGTCAGGACTCATCTGAAACAACTGCCTGTTTTTGTTGCAAAAGATGGTCGCGCCGAAGTCATAGCGGAACGCCAAAAATATATGCTTTTCGACCGTATGGTGGCCTTTCATGTTCAGCGTGGGGTGATGGTGCCATTATCGGGGGTGTCGGAGTTTCATGCTGGTTTGGAACAGCGTTTTTCAGAACGCGATGGAATGTACTTTCTGCCCGAGCAAGTAGCCGAATATGATAAAAAACGTATGACGGTTAAGGAACTTATGCAACTCGAGCTTTTTGTTTCAGATGAGGCATCTGCAATTCAATGGCTTAAAGAACAAATGATCCGAAAGCCTCAAACATTTCAAGAACTTCATCCCCAGTTCCTCAAAGAAATTGGCGGCTGGCAAAAGCATGAGACGCCATTAGAGCTGTCTGAGCTTCTACACCAGAACTTACTATTCTATGATGGCGAGGGAGAGGTGCCCAGTCAGATTCATAGCTATCTGTCTTCCAATTTCAAGGAAATGCGGAACTTATCCAAAGACGATGCCTGTCTACGTGCTAAGGCGAAAGACCGTTGGTATGCCCCGGATCCGAACAAAGCTAGCGACCTGGAGAAACTACGTGAAAGGTCTTTACTCAAAGAATTTGCGGGATATAAGATATACAGCCAACGAAGACTGAGGGTTTTTCGGCTCGAAGCGGTCCGTATTGGATTTAAGAAGGCTTGGCAGGAACGTGACTATGACACTATTATTTCTGTGGCACAAAAAATCCCTGAAAATATTTTGCACGAAGATCCCAATCTGTTAATGTTTTATGACCAGGCACTGACGCGTAAAGGAGAAAAAACATGATAACCCAATGGACTGCTGCAAACTTCAAGTCAGTTGTCAAAGAGGTACCTATTGACATGGCGCCGCTTACTATATTAGCAGGTCCAAACAGCAGTGGGAAAAGCACTCTCTTGCAATCGCTACTGTTAGTAAGTCAGACCCTGGCAAATAAAGTGGGCAGTCGATCCGTAATATTGAATGGTATGTTGACACATCTTGGGCAATTTGATGACATAAAGACTTATGGCAGTGAACATGACCAAATCACCATCGGGTGGACCTGCCATCCGACTGCGGAAGCGCAAGCCGGTAGAATATCTAATGCGCGCTTTTCGAATTATATTTTTTGGAGAAATTATACGATAAAAGAGATCACGTGCAAATTGGCTTTCGACAACAATCCTGGTAGCCCAGAATGCGATCAATTTCAACTTCAACCAAGGGTGTTTTTGTTTTCAATTTCTGTTCTTATATCCGGTGAAGACAAAACGGACCGACGGTATAACTTAACAATCTCACCTAGTACTTCAGAAGTCGCGAAAATGGAAAATTGCGAAGTCGATGGATCTGGTACTGAAAGTATTCGCGGTAGTCTGGAATATGATATTGAACTCGATCTAGATTCACTCGAAGATATGCGCGAAGAATTTATGACAGCTGAAGCCGTTGGATGCACACTAAAGCATTTTCTCCCCACCCACCTTACTATTCGCGTCAATATTATTGAGGAGATTGCTCGACAGATCCAGAAGGCATTTTTGGAGGATACTCCACGGGATCGGCGCTTGTTACTTCAGGAACGAGAACTTGTTATTCCGGACGCTGTATTTGACTCCCTCCAAGTAAGAATGAAAAATAAGTATCAAAATCTCTTTGAACAAAATAACGATATGTTTGATATAGGATCAGGTATAACAGTTCGTGATTGGCGAGAGCGCTATCGGAAGCTTCCTTTGGAAATTAAGCGTGACTTCCGTAGTGAAATTGATACGCTAGCCGCTGATAAGTCGGGGTTGTTTTCTTTGATTGTTAGCGCTTTGCGGCGAGAGCGGAAGGCTAGCGAGCCCGAGTACCGGTTGATTCAACTTCCGCTTCCTTTTGAATTGCAAAAGGCAGTGGCTTATTTAGAACATATTTTTACAAGCTCAGTCAAATACCTTGGTCCGCTTCGAGATGATCCCAAACCTCTGTACCCACTGGCCGCATATGCAGATCCAACAGATGTAGGAATTAGAGGGGAGATGACAGCAGCTGTCCTCAATTTACATCGTGAAGATCTAATAAAATACATTCCTACGTCTGCTTTTTTACAAAAAACATTTGAACCTACAATTGCCGTACGATCTCTTGATGTCGCGGTAGCCGATTGGGTAAAATATCTTGGTGTTGCTGAATCGGTTTACACTTTGGACAAGGGTAAACTTGGTCATGAAATGAAAGTGGCCTTAGACGAGAATGGACCTAAACGGGATCTTACTCATGTTGGAGTAGGGGTAAGCCAAGTATTGCCGATTCTTGTCATGTCATTGCTTGCAGAGCCCGATACAATGCTGGTTTTTGAGCAACCAGAACTACATCTACATCCTAAGGTTCAAACTCGATTGGCAGATTTCTTCTTATCTCTTGCATTAATGGGAAGGCAGTGCCTAATTGAGACTCACAGCGAGTACTTAATTAATAGATTGCGCTATCGGGCAGCGACAGAAGCCGATGGAAATAGAGTTACGGAAAAGCTTAAAATATATTTTATTGAAAATAATGAAGGAGCGTCTGAGTTCCGCGAAGTTGAAGTCAATGAATATGGGGCAATTATAAATTGGCCAGAGGGCTTTTTTGATCAGAGCCAGCGTGAAGTGGAGGAGATACTTCTTGCGGCTATGAAAAAAAAGAGAGCTAAGAAAAATGGGGTTCCGGAGAATGTCTGAAAATCATAAGCTTGCTGTTGATCCGTATCTTTTATGCTTCCAAACTCCGTGTGAGTCAGCTGATCAAATAAATGGATTTATAGATCGATTACTTGGTTGGAGTAGCCTATCACGTAATAAAGATATGCACGTTCTAGTATCAGATAAAACGCGTATTGCACTTATTGATGATGGTGATTATCCGGAGCAGCATAATTTAAGAGCCGCAATGAGAGCTTTCAACTATGATGCCGCAGACCCCGAGACTGTTTGTCGTGTTCTACAAAATATTCTGGACACGACACCTTCTCTGGAAGAGTATTTGGGTGTTGAAGATGTTCTAATTGACGAAACGAAGACGAAGATCAACCCAAATTTTCTGTGCGATAGATTAACGGGCAAAAAAAAGCGGGCATTTATTGAGATGCTCGCAATATTGTCTTTATTTCGGGTAGTGATCGACCCCGAAAATATTAAGGCTATGTATGTGACATCAGCAACAAGGCAAGATAACTTTTGTGAAAACTTAGATGTAACGGTTGAAATAGAGCTTCATGATTGCTCGATTGTCAATGGGAAGCTATCCCAACCGTTGCCGATAGGTTTACAAGATCAAATCCCTTTTATGTGGAGCTATAATGGGCTAATGCAGCACTTGGGTATTTGCGCTATTTGGCAAGAGGCGGATTCTGCAGAGTATGCAATAGAAGCAATAGAGCTGAGTATACGCGAGCTTGCAAGTAGTGGTCTTGATGAAAGCGGAAGACGTGCTTACCGTTTGGGGAATTACTTTTTAGAGTCCGCAAAACAATGGGGCTTTTTCAACCGAACTGATTACGCTATGCTTCTCGTAGAATCGTGTGCACGGATTGTGCTCGATGCTCCCAAAAATCCCATTAAACCATTTCGGGTTAGTTCGACATCGTCAGAGCAACGAGTTCGTAGTGATGATGGTGCGCTCGCATTTAGAACGCATCTATCAAAATCGGGAGTGGGATTCCGACTTATGCTCTGGCAGTTACCGGATGACACGATTGAATTTGCTAATGTTGGCGACAAAGACGAATTGATAATTCTATGAGACAGGGAAAGCTGCTATCATGAGTCGGCATTTGTAGATTGTTGCGTTAGACAGGGTGTTATGAAGTAGCATATGCAACAGTCGTAATTATATTATCCTATTTGATTTTGGTACTGTTGAAATGTGCGGAGGGTACGCATGACTAATTGGCGAGATCCTATATTAAAAGAGTTCATTCCTCAAGTTGCTCCACTGACTATCGTGGCTGATCCTGATGGGCTCCTGCTCGAAGAAGGGGTCTTAGCGGGCATCCGTGAGCGAGGTTTTGAGTTGATCCCTTTCGAGGATCCGGTCGAATTTCGTTTCGCATACGAATCTATTTTTCGATCTCGCTGGGACCAGGGAGAGTATCTCGATTTAGTATTGACTCTCAGTTGCACGGATAGTGAATTAGAGGCATTGCCCTATGATTTAATACAGGTAGGGCGCAAGATAGCATTTCATCTTGCTGATAGTTTTCCAAACCTCAGTTATCCCGTGTTAAAGCTGCTCGACCGTGGAGATTTGGACATTTTATATGAGGCACATCAGCGGTATACGTCCGAGCGGTTGGGTGATAATGCTACCAAAGATTTCGTTCTTCGCCATGTTTTTGAGCTCGCTCCTGAGATGATCAAGCAGCCAGCGGACATGTTGCGGATACTGCTGAGGCGTCACTTCCGAGGCCTTCATATTCCTCTAAGCTTTGATGAGCGCTTTATGCATCTTTTACGCCAAAATGAAATGTTTGACGAATGGCCGCTGGAAATAATACTAAGAGATCGTACAGCTTTTTTTCTCTTTTTGCAAGAGCGTTGGTCGAAGTTTTTGGATCGCGCTAGCAGCCGGGGTATCAAGGAAGAAACTAACTCTTATAGCCTAACAATTCCAGGGCCTGTCGACATACCTTTTGACCATCAGGATGTTCGTGTTTATATGGATAATCTTTTTGCTGAAGGGTTATTACATGCTGTTGCGCATAGCAATTTTGCTGGCTTGGCAACGACATGGATGAATATAGGCATTCAAACCGATCCGTTTGGAGATCGGACGAAGCGCATAAATAAGTTGATGGCAACTTTGCAATCATCACTTCCAAGCGAATCTTCCAGATATGGAGACTGGATTCGATTCGCACAGGGGTGGGCGGAACTTTTATTGTTAGTAAATGAACAACCAGATGATATTTTTGAACGATCAGACAAGTGCTTGAAAGACTTGCAGTTACATCTAGATGCCAGCTTTACAGGTTGGTTATCTCACCGCTACTCAGGACTTATCAATTTGCCGCCTCTTCCGCCTGTTATGCTCCACCATGTGCCGCGTTTAATTTCTCGACAGCTTTTGGGAGATTCTAAAGTTAAGATTGCCCTAATTGTAGTAGATGGTTTGGCTATGGATCAGTGGCTGGTTCTTCGTGATGTGATTAAAGAAAAACAACCAGAGTTTGAGTTTAATGAACAAGCGGTTTTTGCATGGATTCCGTCATTGACGTCAATTTCACGCCAGGCAATATTTGCGGGCAAGGCGCCGTTCTTCTTCCCAAACAGTATTCAGACTACGGATAAAGAAGCGGTTCTGTGGACGCAATTTTGGGCAGATCAAGGTTTGGTTCCCCATGAAGTGCTATATCGTAAGGGGTTAGGTGACAGGGGCCTCGAAGACCTCGAGGAAGAGCTTTCACACCCTAAATTAAGAGTTGCGGGATTGATCGTGGACAAAGTTGATAAAATTATGCATGGGATGGAAATGGGGACCGCGGGGATGCATAACCAAGTGCGTCAATGGGGTCGGCAAGGCGTTTTACTTAAACTATTTGAGTTATTGCTAGATAAAGGCTTTATGGTTTATCTAACTTCTGATCACGGAAATATTGAAGCTAGCGGATGTGGTCGCCCAATAGAAGGCGCTATTGCTGACTTAAGAGGTGAGCGAGTTCGTATCTATTCCGATCCAATGTTGCGGAGTCAGATAAGGCAGAAGTTCCCAGCGACGCAAGAATGGGAACCAATAGGACTGCCTAGTAGTTGCCTGGCGCTTATTGCGCCGTCGCGTCAAGCTTTTATTAATGAAGGCCAACATATTGTAAGTCATGGTGGCATTTCCATCGAAGAAATTATTGTTCCTTTAATTCACATCAGGAGGAGAGAGAAATGGGTGTCACTCGATACACGCAAATAGGTCTTGATCGTTTGATACGTCTGGAGTGGCTTGATAAGACGGCGGACTTAGTTTTAGCAGGTAATTCTGCGCAAGACATTAAAGTGAGGCTGCAAGAAGATTTGCAGGCTTCCTTCGTTTCAGCAAATACAGAGGTACGCGGTTCAATAGATAAAACGATTACCATTTTGATGAAAGTGTGGCTTAACGTTCCGGCGGACCTTAAGCTTTTGCAAGTCGATGGTATCGATTTACTGAAGAACATACCGAGGCAAGATCATCTTGCAATTCACTGGGGAATGCTTATGGCGGGATATCCTTTTTGGGCAAGTGTTGCTACTCAAACGGGACGACTTTTGAAACTCCAGGGAGCTGTGGTAGCAGCCCATGTTCAGCGACGAGTACGTGAACACTATGGCGAGCGGGAAACTGTTGCTCGCCGAGTGAGGTATGTTCTTCGGTCCTTTTTGGACTGGGGCGTTCTTAAGGAGACAGAGGAGCGGGGCGTTTATGATACGGGTCTTTCCTCACATCTCGACGAGCCCCGATTGATAGAATGGCTTATCAGAGCATCTCTTCATGCGAAGGAAAGTGGTTCGGCGTCTCTGAAGGATTTGATAAATAGTCCAAGTCTGTTTCCATTTTATCTCGCCCCTATTCAGGCCGAAAGAATATCTGCAGAAACCGCGGAGATTGATATCTTGCGTCACGGGCTGGACGATGATTTAATTGTGTTGAAAAAAAGAAGAATATGAGGCAGGGGCGGCGGGACGTGCTGAGTTTTTTGGTGACAGGAAGATAATATCTAGGTCGTTTTAAACTACGAGTAAGCTATGGTTGAATGTAAAGATCTGCTGGCGATTGGCAATAGGGGATTAATTATGGCTGATAATTTTGTAAACGGAGTGTTTTTAGAAGAATGTAAGCATCGTTTTCTTTGTAAGGTTGATGTGAACGGGCAAGAAGAATTATGTTATATTGCAAGTTCGTCTAAGCTTGCTCATTTTATTGATCTAACAGGTAGGGAAGTTCTCTTGACACCAAATACCAATAAAAGCAAAACGAGGTATACGATACATGCTGTTAAAACTAGCGCCGGGTATATTTTGCTTAACCTGGCATTTGTAAACAAGATTTTACAAAAGGAATTTAATAAATCGAAGAGCATCTATCACGAAGCTCAAAACATAAGCGCCGAAAAAACATTGCCTGGAGAGTTGAAAGTTGACTTCTTAATCGATGGAAACCCTACAATTGTAGTTGAGGCAAAGGCGATAATATCTGGAACAACAATAGCGTATGTACCAGCAATGAAAGTTAAGCGAGCAGTTGTGCAATTGACGAAATTAAACAAGTTGTTGCGCATGGGCTATTCTGTGCATTACTATTTTGTCTTATTAAGTCCTACACTAGAGTGTCTACAACTGGACAAAGGAAATAAAGAGTTTTACCAAGAATTCACAAAATGCATTGAAAATGGTATGCGAGTGTTTGTTTATAAAACAGTCTGGAAAGAAAATGAAGTTTCAGTAATGCACCAGCCAATAATTGAATCGTCATTTATTACTGGAATTGGTCCAAGTCTAAGAGGAAAAAACGCTAAGAGAATATTGTTGTCAACGCCGATTTGATTTTGCATAAAGGATGTGTGGCGATAGGTTACTGTTGTTTTTGCTCGAACATCGTGTTACTGACATGCTGTTTTGCTTCATATACTCCTTGCGCTCTTTAAGGCTGTAGCTGTCGCCTTTGATGTTGAGTGGTGTAGCACCCGGTCGAGTATGGCGGAAGCGATCGTGACCTCCGCGAAGATCTCATTCCATTGGGAAAAGGTCTTGTTCGAAGTAAAGATCGTCGATGCCTTCTCGTAGCGCCCGGCGATGAGCTGAAAGAAGAGGTTCGCTCCCTAAATATCCTTCGTCAGGTAGCCAATTTCGTTGATAATGAGCAGCCGATATCTACTAAAAATCTTCAACTTGTCTTGCAGTCTGTTTTCAAAGTGAGCTTTCATGAGCTGCTCTATTGAGGGTGTGGCAATTGTTCTCCGCATTATCCATAAGTCGCCAATCCTAAATTTAGGATTGGCGACTTGTCTTTTTTTTTGTTTATATTGCGGACGCTGTGTTATAATAAATGGCAATATAGAACATGAGGGCTGGTGCAATAAAGTGAAGCAAACAAAAGATACAGGGGAACAGATTGCCATTTATTCCCGTAAATCTAAATTCACAGGTAAGGGCGAAAGTATAGAAAATCAAATCGAGCTTTGCAAACAGTATATCTGTGCCCATTACCCCAATTGCAAAGACGAAGGTATCTTGATATATGAAGATGAAGGATTTTCGGGAGGCAATACGGAGCGTCCTCACTTTAAGAAAATGATGGCTGATGCAAGGGCAAATACCTTTTCTGCGATTGTCTGCTATCGCCTTGACCGCATAAGCCGTAACATAGGTGACTTTGCAAAGTTGATTGAGGAACTCGACGGCTTGAAAGTTTCCTTTATTTCTATTAAAGAACAATTTGATACTTCATCTCCTATGGGGAGAGCCATGATGTATATTTCCTCTGTATTTTCGCAGCTAGAGCGTGAAACGATAGCTGAACGTATACGCGATAATATGCATGAGCTATCTAAAACCGGCCGCTGGCTTGGTGGTACATCGCCCACAGGGTATGAATCTGAACAAGTGGAGAATGTAACGATAGACGGTAAGACAAAAAAAGCCTGTAAGTTAAAACTCATTCCCGAAGAAGCAGAAATTGTTAAAGAGATTTACAGAGTGTTCTTGGAGACAAATTCATTGACGAAAACGGAAACGTACTTTATTCAAAACGGTTATAAAACGAAAAATAACAAACTGTTTACACGCTTTGCTCTTCGTAATATCCTTACCAATCCGGTATATATGATTGCTGACGAGGATGCTTATGGTTACTTAATCGAAAATGAGGTAGATTTATTTGCCGGAAAAGAAAATTTTGACAACACGCATGGCGTTATGGCGTATAACCGTACCATTCAAAAAAAAGGAAAGGCTAACCAAGTACGCCCAATAGAAGAATGGATTGTGGCGATTGGGAAGCATACCGGTCTGATTAAAGGTGAGGAATGGATTCAGGTACAGGAATATTTGGAACAGAATCGGTCTAAGTCTTTCCGTAAACCCAGGAGCAACGTCGCGCTGCTTTCCGGTCTTTTATTTTGCACCTGTGGTGATTATATGCGTCCTAAACTAAGTCAACGGAAGGATGCACAAGGAGAGTTTATTTATTCTTATCTTTGTGCCATGAAGGAAAAGAGCCGCTCTCATAACTGCAAAATGAAGAACGCCAACGGAAATATGCTTGATCGAGTTGTGTGTGAAGAAATAAAAAGACTTGGTGCAGACAGTTCAGAGTTTATCCGTCAGCTTGAACTTGGCAAAAAACAACTGGAAGGCAATCATGAAGAATATGACGATAATTTAGAACGCCTGCGCGGTGTACTCGCGGAGAATGAAAAAGAGATTGCTGGGCTGGTATCGTCACTCTCCAAAGCGGCGGGTACATCAACAGAGGGTTATATCATTAAAGAAATTGACGAGCTGCACGGCAAGGGTGAAATAATGAGAAGCCGTATTGCTGAAATGGAAAGCCTTACAGCCAGTCATGCCCTTTCTAATATTGAGTTTGATATTATCCGTCAGATGCTCACAACCTTTAAGGATACGATAGACGATATGAGTGTTGATCAAAAACGCGCCGCCCTACGCACCTTTGTGAAAAAGGTGGTTTGGGACGGCGAGAATGTTCATGTGTATCTATTTGGCTCCGATGATAGCGGCGGTATTGAATTGCCGCAGGATGACTTCCTTTCGAAGAGCGGTGGACTGACTGAAATTGAGGAGAATACTGCTGAGCCGTTAGGTGAGAATAGCAAATGAAATACTCATGCACCTGAGAAGCACCCGGCGCATTCGCACAGAAGTAAGTTTGTATGATCCAATTGGGGTCGACAAAGAAGGCAATGAGATAACTTTAATTGATGTATTGGGTACAGCTCCTGATATTGTGGGTGAAGCGGTAGAAAGTTTATGTGAGCAGGAAAGATTGACCCGTGAAATCCATCGTCTGACAGCCCGGGAAAAATGGGTGCTTGAAATGCGTTTTGGTTTGCCTGACGGCAGACGAAAAACCCAGCGCGATATTGCCAAAATATTAGGGATTTCTCGCAGCTATGTTAGTAGAATAGAAAAACACGCTATTACCAAGCTAGGGAAGACACTGTCTGCAAATGATACTACACCTAAATAGATCTGTAGGCTAATGAAGTCATAAAAAAGCAGGAAAAGGGGCGTATGGATGCCTTATAAAACAAGGAGTGGCAAGAATAAAACCTGGCACAGGTGGTCGCACTCTTCGAAACTCCCGTAACCCCCCGGCCTTTGCCGGAAAAAGAGTTCCGCAGGAGAAAAGCCGAGCGGTATTCCGTTAAAAAATCCGTACTGTTTGAGCGTAGCGAGTTTACGGATTTTAGGAATATCGCCTGGCTTTTCAGGTTTTGGACGCTTGGGGTCTAGACCTTTTGTTATTTTACTATGAAAACATCTCCTATGTATCAAAAAAAAGGGCGCACAAATATAATAGCAACCTCTACGAAGTAAATTGCGAGGGCATAGAATATATGCAAAAGGTACATTATAGGCTCATAATATTCCGGTAAATCGTTTAGCCTGAAGGATGTGCAAAGAAGGAATTGCCAAAGGAGAGAAATCAATGAGTTACTTCGTAATTGGCTTTCACGATATTGACAAAACAAAATTTATGGTTGTTGGGGGTAAAGGAGCGAACCTGGGGGAACTTTCCAAGATTGAAGGAATACGAGTACCGGATGGCTTTTGTATTTCTACTGAAGCCTTTAAAAGAATCCTTGGCGAAACATCATCAATTAACGAATTACTTGATCAGTTATCGCTTCTAAAGGTGGAAGACCGGGGTAAAATCGGTGAACTTAGCGGTGAGATTCGCAGAGTCATCGAAGGGATAGCCATTCCTCAAGACATTAATGAAGAGATCACCTGCTTTCTCTCCAGGCTTGGTGAAGACAATGCCTATGCAGTACGATCCAGTGCAACGGCAGAGGATTTACCGACAGCCTCCTTTGCAGGCCAGCAGGATACGTATTTAAACATTATCGGAAAGGAGGCAATTCTAAAGCATATCAGCAAGTGCTGGGCATCGCTATTTACCGAGAGGGCAGTAACTTACCGCCTTCAAAACGGGTTTGACCACCGTAAAGTTCACCTGTCTGTTGTTGTTCAGAAGATGGTCTTCCCGCAGGCGGCAGGAATTTTGTTTACTGCCGATCCCGTCACTTCCAATAGGAAGGTGTTATCCATTGATGCTGGCTTCGGACTTGGTGAGGCTTTGGTCTCCGGACTGGTGAATGCTGATATCTATAAGGTGCAAGGCGACAAGATTATCGATAAGAAGGTATCCAGCAAGAAACTGGCTATTTATGCCTTAAGAGATGGCGGAACGAAAGAACAAAAGATTGAGCCTGAGAGGCAAAATGGGCAAGCACTGTCGGATGAACAGATATTGAGCATCACGCACATGGGCAGAAAAATCGAAGAGCATTTCGGCTGTCCACAGGACATCGAATGGTGCTTGGCTAATGATATATTTTATATTGTCCAGAGCCGCCCAATTACTACGTTATACCCTATCCCTGAAGCTAATGACGATGAAAAACACGTTTATTTATCTGTGGGCCATCAACAAATGATGACCGACTCCTTGAAGCCACTCGGAATGTCTTTAATGAAGTTAATATCTTTAGGCCGCTGGTTTGAAGCTGGTGGAAGGCTGTTTGTTGATGTGGCACAAATGTTGGCTTCACCTGACAGCAGAGAGATGTTATTAAATAATATGAGACAACTCGATCCGCTCACAAAAGACGTAGTTATGAACATAATAGAGCGAGATTTTATAAAATGTTTACCAAATGATAAAGTGGCAAAGTGTGACCGTAAAAGTAATATAAGTGTGCCGACTGCGAATTCAGAGGAGCAAATCGAAAGCAACCCGACAATCGTTTCTGATTTGATTAAGAAGAGTGAAATCTCCATAGAAGAGTTAAAACAAAAAATCCAAACGAAATCAGGATCAGATCAAATTGATTTTATTCTAGCAGATTTAGAGGAGTTAAAGAAGATTTTATTTGATCCGCAAAGTTTCGCTGTATTAATGGCTGCTATAAAAGCTTCATTTTGGATCAATGAAAAAATGAACGAGTGGTTAGGTGAAAAAAACGCTGCAGATACCCTTTCTCAATCTGTACCAAACAACATTACTTCGGAAATGGGCCTGGCGCTAATGGATGTGGCAGATGTGATTCGTCTTTATCCAGAAGTAATTGAGTATTTACAGCATGTAAAAGATGATAACTTTTTGGAGGAATTGGTTAAACTTGATGGTGGACAGGAAACTAGAGACGCGATCTTGTCTTATCTCAATAAATATGGAATTCGATGCAGCGGAGAAATTGATATTACGAGAACTCGTTGGAGCGAAAAACCAAGTACACTTGTCCCATTGATTCTCAGCAACATCAAAAACTTTGAGCCTAATGCTGGTAATCGGAAATTTGAGCAAGGGCGACAGAAAGCATTAAAAAAAGAACAAGAGTTATTAGAACGATTGAGGAAATTACCGGATGGTGAACAAAAAGTCATAGAAACAAAACGAAAGATCGACCTAATCCGGAATTTCATCGGGTATCGTGAGTATCCAAAATACGGCATGGTAAGTCGCTACTTCATTTATAAGCAGGCTTTACTGAAAGAAGCCGAACAACTGGTGCAAAAAGGCGTTATTCATGAAAAAGAAGATATATACTATCTCACTTTTCATGAACTTCGTGAAGTCATAAGCACAAACAATCTGGATTACGCGCTCATAAGCAAACGAAAAGAAGAGCATAAATTAAATGAAAAACTAACACCACCACGCGTTATTACGTCTGATGGGGAAATCATTACAGGTGAGTACAAACGCGAAAATCTCCCAGCCGAAGCTATTGTAGGTCTACCTGTTTCTTCCGGAGTTATAGAGGGACGAGCGCGTGTCATTTTAAATTTGGAAGACGCTGATCTAGAAGATGGCGATATATTAGTCACCACCTTTACCGATCCTAGCTGGACACCATTGTTTGTATCCATAAAGGGGCTAGTTACCGAAGTTGGTGGACAGATGACCCATGGAGCTGTTATCGCACGTGAATATGGCTTATCGGCAGTTGTCGGAGTAGAAAATGCTACTAAACTGATAAAAGATGGGCAACAAATCCGAGTGAACGGAACGGAAGGGTATGTAGAAATTTTGAATTGAGACCGAATGCAATTTATAGTTACATGAAAAATATAAGATATTTCCAAGGACGCCGGAGCAGCTTATCTATCTGCGAGATACATTGGACAGAAATAGTAAATAGCAGCCGGAATGCCGAAGTTATTTCCGTGTACGAGATGGAAAGCAACGAGGAAGTTTGGGCGGATTGGCTTATACAGGAAAATGAGATTGCAGTTAATGACCGCAAAGCATTGGGTACAGGTGGTGGAAAATATTTGAATTTTACCGCCTTTGTTTTGCGAAAAAAATAGATGAAAAAGGAATGAAAGGAACCTTTTTTCAAGAGCACGGTGGCATGAAAGGAGGATGCCATCGTGTTTTATCTATGCCGATATTTCGTCAATAGCTGATTGATGCTGCCTTAGTGCTATTTTGCTATGCCGGTTATAAAAAAACAATGATTGTTGATATAGTCAAACAGGCTCTTTTTTATTAAAACAAAAATTACCTAATCTGTGCTGGAACGAATTTTGGAATTGAAGAGGGTGTGCTCGAATTATCCTTTCCCTAAGTTTAAGTTGCGTAGGAAATGCGCATCTTTTTTTACCACATAACTGACCTGGGTCATTAATTAATGAAACAACAACGTTGAAAGGAAAGAAATCATGACGTGGGAAAACCGTATTAATCATTACTTTTCCTGTGGATAGCCGTTTATTTCGGCTTTTTTCGCTAGTGGTAACCAATATCTGCCCTTTACAGACCAATTTCTATTAGAAGTAGCTAAGTTTAATTATCAATTGCTAAAAAATAGCAGAAAATTCTCTTATTATCAATTACGGAATAACCGCGTCGCTGACGCTGGGAAAGGAATGTATCTGGATGAGAGTATTAATAGCCGAAGAGGATGCTAAGCTGGGAAAAACAAGAGTGTAACATTGCTCACTGGTGTAAGCAATATGCTCAAAAACCTAACGAAAACATTTATTAAACAATTGATATTCTAGGACTTTTGTCCTAGAATATGTTATGATTAAAATATATTCAAAAGGTCGGTGGAGGAAGTCATTTATGTTTTTAATTTCTAAACTTATGCTTTCAGAGCAGTGTTTTTGCTCTTATGGGCCACTTTATGCTAATGATGAAAGTATTAAAGAGTGCATTGAATGTCCGGAGTTGCATCTTGAATGTATAAGAAAATTATACGGTATAACCTATAATAATCTTGCAGATGCTGGTTATCGGGTAATTTATGTATTACAAGGAGCGATAAGAGTAGTACTATCGCATAGTAAAGAAGAAAAGCTGATTGATGTAAATGGATTAATCCTAATACCTAAAGAAATTAAGTTCTCAATAGAGGGAATAAATGAACAATCAGCAAGTTGTATTGTAAAAAGTTTAGCCGTTGTAAAGAATAAGTCTTCGAAACGAGACATACCTAAATGTCCTTATAAAAAAAATTGTTGCTATAAGTAAATGTTGAAAAAAACAGTTAGTATACATATAAGGAACTCCATATAATTACATATAAATACTAAGGGTTAATGAGATAACTTTAATTGACGTATTGGGCACAGCTCCTGATATTGTGGGTGAAGCGGTAGAAAGTTTATGTGAAAGATTGACCCGTGAAATCCAACGTCTGACAGCCCGGGAAAAATGGGTGCTTGAAATGCGTTTTGGTTTGCCTGACGGCAGACGAAAAACCCAGTGCGATATTGCCAAAATATTAGGGATTTCTCGCAGCTATGTTAGTAGAATAGAAAAACACGCTATTACCAAGCTAGGGAAGACACTGTCTGCAAATGATACTACACCTAAATAGCTATTGATACAAGTTATCAGAACAACATAAAATGCCTTTAGTCATTACAAAAGTAATGGCTAAAGGCATTTAAAGTTATATCCCCCAAATAGGTACAGCATTATTAAAGGATATTTACTTGTTTTTGTAGAAAAAAGTAGAATATTTGTATGAATTTGCAACCGTTCGATACTGACGTTGCATTTTATGTTTCTTTGCAGAAAGGAAGGCCAGTCGTGCTGATTCAAACATACTATCCGATTGACAATATAAAATTCTATTTAGCTGTTATTGCGCTTTTGGAAGCATTGGCTGTGTATACCTGGCAGTTCCGCAAAATCCCGGGTGCCATGGTGGCTTCTGTTTCCCAGGTATTCAAAGGCATCTGGCTTATATCAATAGTGCTCTATAGCACCAGCACAGAGCTGGCGGATAAGATGTTTTGGGTTGTCGCTATGAAACTGGCAGGGCTTTTGTTAAGTGGTTCTTGGGTCATTTTTGCCTGGCAGATCAGCCGGCAGAAAAAAATATGGATACTGTCACAAAATACAGTTTAGGCAGTACGCTTTTTCTTGCACTGCTGTTGCTGTCAAACTGGCAGGAGCTTATTTGGCAAAGCGCGTGGCTGGACGGACAGGCGGTTGTACTTGTCTGGGGGATCGGCCATGTTGTTATGATCGGACATGTCTTGATGCTTTGCATTCTTGCCACCATCCTTTCGGTGCGCTGGGTAGTTACTTCTGCTGGGTTACGACGGCAGCAGGCATGGTCGTATTCACTGGCAGTAGCGGTTTCCTGGCTCAGCTATGCTTTGTGGAGATTTGGGGTAAGAGCAGATATCATCCTGCCTATTGGTTTTTTGCTTAATGGGGCAATAGTAGCTTGGATTTATTATTACTTGCAATTGTATAATATATTGCCGCTGGCGAAAACAGTCGCGGTTGAAAATGTCGTGGAGGGAATTTTTTTTGTTGATAAAGAAGATTATATCGTTGCTATCAATGCCCGTGCACAAACCATGCTCAGCGGGCTACCCGTATCAATCGGCGCTGATTTTAAAGCAACCGCTGCAGCTTGGCCGGCTTTAGGCGAGGTAGACAGTAGGCCAGGTGTGCAAATGCTTGAGGCTGAGCGGCAACAGCCACTGCACGCGGGCTGGTATCAATTAACGAAGATTCCCTTGCAAAAAAGTGTGGGTCAGCCTTCTTTGGGACGGGTTATTTTGGTAAAAGACATTACTAGTCAAAAACAAGATCAAGCCCAACTGATTGAACAACAAAACGCATTGGCTATTTTGACTGAACGCAATCGCTTGGGACGGGAAATTCACGATGGGTCAGGACAGATATGGAATTATCTGCTGCTCGAGCTTAAGTCGCTTAGTTTATTAATGGCAAATAAGCAGACCGAGGATGCGGCAAAACTGGTCGAGAGACTCGAGGGGATACTCCGTGATGTGCACGATGATGTACGCGAATCGATAGTCAGCCTAAACAGCGGTAAAGTGGAAAATCATGACTTTATGACAACGCTGCAAGAATATTTTCGTTGGTATAAACAAGCCTATAGCATTGACCTTGTTCTCGATTTACCGGACAAGCCACTGGAAAATTTTATTAGCAAGAACATTGAAGTGCAGTTGATGCGTATTATTCAAGAGGCTTTGACTAACATCCGCAAACACGCCAAGGCTAGTCAGGCACAAATAAGTATGCGGGCTGAGGGGGAAAATTTTGTAGTAGTTATCAGCGATAATGGCTGCAGCTTTGAACCTGCGACTGATTGTTCGATTGGTCATTATGGTTTGAGCATTATGAAGGAACGGGCTGAAGCTGTGGGGGGACAGCTTATTATTGAAAGCACTTTGGTGCAAGGCACCAAGATTAAAATTATATTTAGTGCGAGGGGATCATATGGGGAAACCCAGAATTCTACTGGTGGATGATCATGCTCTGTTTTTGGAAGGACTACGCAGCTTTTTTATGTGTAACGGAATATCGGTAATTGGTACAGCCAGAAGCGGGCCGGAGGCCTTGTTGAAATACGAGATGCTGCGGCCGGATATTGTACTAATGGATATCCAGATGTTACAAAGTAATGGAATTGAGGCAACGCAGGCAATGAAAAAGGAATACCCGGAAGCTGTCATTATTATGCTGACATCCGATGAGGCAGAAGAAAGTATTTTTGAAGCGCTTCAGGCCGGAGCATCCGGCTACTTGACAAAAACAATGGAACCAGAAGAACTGCTTGAGCAGCTGGCACGTTCAGCGGAGGGCGAAATGCCAATGGCTCCGGGGCTAGCCGGACGAATGCTGAACCTTTTTTCTTATCGTCAAAGTCAGGAGGGAGAAGAATTCCTGCAAGCCTTGACGAAACGCCAAGTCGATATATTGACAATGCTGACTTTGGGATATAAGTATAAAGAAATTGCTAGTAAAATGGAGATAAAAGAAGGAACCGTAAAGTACCATATACGAGAAATTATGGATAAGTTGCATGTATGCAGCCGAGCCCAAATTATTGACTATGTATCGAAACAAAGCCAGTTGCATCGCAACTGTAATAAATAACTAGTATGTCCTCATGTAGTTATAAGCGTTTACAGACGGCTTATAACTACATGAGGATTTTTTTTGATCCATTTGTCGCGAGTAGAAGGAGCAGACTATACTTTTTATTTAAAATAAGGTCAGTATGTAAAATGGGAATTTTTGATATGATTAACAAATAGTATCTGATTTTCAGTGGTTTTTCACAAAAAGGAGCGAAAATCAAGTTGATTCTCATTCATACTACACAAAAGGGATAGTAGCAAGTTTGATGCTATTATCCCTAGTTGTTCGTCCGGCTTATGCCGCTATACCGACTGACAGGCCGGAGCAGCGGATCAATCAGTGCCCTGAAAAAATAATTTCGTCAGCACTCGGCGCGGATACTCATCGGGAGGCCAATAGCCTTGTCCAGTATCCCTAGAATAAATACCAATGGAGAGGAAATTTCCAGGATTCGCAAGGGGGACTTGATATGCAGAGAAAATGGAAAAGACGCTGGCAGCGGCTGGCAAAAGCGGTCATAGTACCTGCGACAGCCGGACTTTTGCTGCTGTCAGCCTACAGCACGGCCTTGGCCAATCCGACCAATGGCAACGTAACCAGCGGCAGTGCCACGATAACAGCAACCGGCAATACTACGACAATTAACCAAAGCAGCAGTAAGGCTATAATCAACTGGACAAGCTTCTCGGTCGCCAAGGGTGAGACTGTCAACTTTGTCCAGCCGAGCGCAAGCGCGGTGGCGCTTAACCGGGTAACCGGCAACAGCGCCTCGGAAATCTACGGCAGCCTGAACGCCAACGGCAAGGTCTATCTTGTCAACCCCAATGGCATTTTATTCGCTAAGGGTGCCCAGGTAAACGTCGGCGGCCTGGTGGCTTCGACGCTGGCGATAAAAGACAGTGACTTTCTTTCAGGCAACTATGTCTTCAGCGGCGGCGACACAGGCAGTGTTGTCAATCAGGGCACGATAACCGCTAATAATGAGGCCGTATTTATCGGCTCGAAGGTGGCTAACGAAGGGGTTGTAGCCGCCAAGGTCGCAGGTCTTGCGGCCGGAAAGCAGGTCAGTCTGGACTTTAGCGGCGACAGCCTGTTGAATGTTACTGTCGACACCGGCGTAGCGGGCGGCAGCGCCGTAAACAGTGGCACCATCACCGCGAACGCTGGTCTGGTGGTCATGAGTGCCGGTACCAAAGACGCCCTGTTGTCGACAGTAGTCAACAACAGAGGGTTGATAAGGGCACAGAGTGTGAAGGATGTCAACGGCGTTATCCGGCTGGAAGGCGGTACGGTGACGAATGCCGGCACCCTTGACGCCTCCGGCAAAGCCGCAGGGCAAACAGGCGGCGCTGTTAAGGTGCTTGGTGATACGGTGAACCTGGAAACCGGCTCGACAATCGACGTGTCCGGTGACGCCGGCGGCGGCACCGCTCTCGTTGGCGGAGCCTATCAGGGCGGCAGCAGTGAATATGCGGCCACGACAACAACTGTACAAAACGGCGCGAAAATTAAGGCCGATGCAATAACGACTGGTAACGGCGGTCAAGTGGTGGTCTGGGCCAATGATACGACGAAGTTTGCCGGGACGATCACAGCTAGAGGCGGCAGTGTAAGTGGCGATGGCGGCTCAGTCGAGACCTCGGGCAAGAAAATACTGAAAGTGGCCGATACAGCAAACGTAACCACTCTGGCGGCTAACGGCCGGGGCGGAACCTGGCTGCTTGATCCCAACAATTTTACGATTGCCGCATCCGGGGGTGACATAACAGGCGCCCAAGTGACAAGCGCTCTGGCCAGTAATGGTACGGTCACAATTCTCAGCAGCAGTGGCGGCACGGCCGGCAACGGCAACATCTATGTCAATGATGCAATTTCCTGGAGTTCCGGCGCTTTGACCCTAACCGCAGCCAACAACATCAATATTAACGCCGCCCTGAACGCCAGCGGCAGCGGGTCACTCGCGATGAACGCGGCAACTGCCAACGGCAGTGACGCAGCAGTATCAGGCGGCACGATTAGTTATGGCTTGACCACAAGCGGGTTTACCGGTTGTGTAAATTTTTCCGGAACAGGTACACTTACGATAAACAACCAGGCGTATACAGTTATTAATTCAATAACAGACCTTGCGAATATAGCGTCAGATTTGAGCGGCTATTATGTATTAGGAAGTAACCTAACTGCCAGCGGGACCTTTACGTCCATCGGCACCAGCACCAGCGCTTTTACAGGCACTTTCGACGGCCTTGGTCACACTGTCAGCAATCTAACCATCAGCGGTTCCAGCGACTATACTGGCCTGTTCGCTTGTTCAAGCGGCACCATCAGTAACCTCGGCCTGGTGGGAGTCAACGTCAGCGGCGGCTCCTATGTCGGCACCCTGATCGGCTACAGTAGCGGTGGCGCCACCACCAGTTGCTACAGCACCGGCACTGTCTCCGGCACAGCCAATGTCGGCGGCCTGATCGGCTATGTCAATGCCGGTACCGTGTCAGACTGCCACAGCGAGGCAGTGGTGACCGCCACTGCGGACACTGACAACAATAGCAATGCCGGCGGGCTGATCGGCAAGAACAAGGGGACGGTAACCAACTCTTACAGTACCGGCGCAGTGACCGCCAACGGCAGTTATATTGGCGGCCTGATCGGCTATAACGCCGGCGCCGTTACCGACTGCTACGCCACCGGCGATGTCACCCTGACCAACAGCGGAACAGCGGGCACCGCTTACTGCGTCGGCGGGCTGATCGGCTATAACAACGGCGGCGCCATCACCGACTGTTACACCACCGGCGACGTGACGGCCAAAAATTATTATTACGAATACGAAAGTTACGCCTATGCCGGCGGGCTGGTTGGCTATAATAATGGCGGCAACATCACCGACTGCTATACCACCGGCGCGGTCACCAGCAGCGCCGGGCGGGGGGTTGGCGGTCTGGTGGGCTATAACTATTCTGGCACAGTGTCAGGCTGCTACCATACTACCGGCACGGTATCGGGAAGTGCTAATTCGGTCGGTGGGTTAATCGGAGGGGCCTACAAAGGAGTTATCCTGTATTCTTACAACACCGCTGCCGTTAAAGGCGTGTCCTGGGTCGGGGGCTTGATCGGCTCCGATGGCAAGAGTACGATCCTCGCGTATTCCTACAACACTGGCTCGGTAACCGGGACGGTGAGCGGATTCTACTATTTTGGCGGGCTGGTCGGCAATAATGTGGGCACGATTACGGCGTGTTACAACCGCGGGGCGGTGACCGGCACCGGCACCGTGTATAGTCGCGGCGGTGTGGCCGGGTATAACAACGGCGGCACCATCACCAACTGCTACTGGAGCACCGACAATAATGCCGGACTCAGCGACATTGGCTCCAGCACCGCCAGCAGCACCGCCACAGGGCTCACCGGGCTGACTCTGGCCCAGATGATGCAAAGCAGTAACTACTCCACCTGGGGGAGCGACATCGTCAATTACGGCGGCAGCACGACCGCTGCCTGGCGCATTTACGACAGCTACAGCTACCCGTTGCTGCTCAATTTCCTGACGCCGCTGACTGTTACTGCGAGCAGCAATACTACCACTTATAACGGCAGCGCGTATAACGCCGCTGCAGCAAGCTACTCCGTCGACAGCGGAACAGTCGACAGTTCTCTTTTATCCGGCAGTCTTACCTATACCTATCAAGACAGTGACGGTAACATCGTCACCGCTAAAAATGCCGGGACATACACCTTTTCCACCACAGGCTTGTATTGTACCAGTCAGCAAGGCTACGACATTATCAATGCCAGCGGTACGCTGACAATAAACCCGGCAGAGTTGACTATCACAACAAGCAATGTGTCTAAGATCTACGGCCAGACGACAGCCCTCAGCGGCTACAGCGTCAGCGGTCTGTTGAGCGGCGACAGTGTGGACAGCGTTACTCTAACCAGCGGTGGCACCGCCGCCACGGCGAATGTCGGGGATTACGCCATTACTGCCGGCAGTGCCAGCGGCAGCGGGCTGAACAACTATACCATTAGCTACGTTGGCAGTACGCTGACAGTTAACCCAGCGACGCTGACCATAACAGCAA
This sequence comes from Sporomusa ovata DSM 2662, assembly GCF_000445445.1. GTDB lineage: Bacteria > Bacillota > Negativicutes > Sporomusales > Sporomusaceae > Sporomusa > Sporomusa ovata. The sequence continues at coordinate 968,806 of NZ_ASXP01000001.1, forward strand.
GTGACGCCGCTAAAACCTATGGACAGACGGCCGCCTTAAGCGGCTACAGCGTCAGCGGCCTGGTGAGCGGCGACAGTGTGGACAGCGTTACTTTGACCAGTGCCGGCACCGCCGCCACAGCGAATGTCGGGGATTACGCCATTACCGCCGGCAGTGCCAGCGGCAGCAGGCTGAGCAATTACAGCATCAGCTATGTTGGCAGTACGCTGACAGTTAACCCAGCGACGCTGACAATAACAGCGAGCGACGTCGCTAAAACCTATGGACAGACGACCGCCCTCAGCGACTACAGCATCAGCGGCCTGGTAAACGGCGACAGCGTCAGCAGCGTTAGCCTGAGCAGTGCCGGTACCGCCGCCACGGCAAATGTTGGGGATTACGCCATTACCATCGGTAGTGCCAGCGGCAGCGGGCTGAGCAATTACAGCATCAGCTACATCGGCAGTACGCTGACAGTTAACCCGGCGGCGCTGACTATAACAGCAAGCGATGCCGCTAAAACCTATGGACAGACGGCCGCCCTTAGCGACTACAACGTCAGCGGCCTGGTGAACGGCGACAGCGTCAGCAGCGTCAGCCTGACCAGTGCCGGCGCCGCCTCCACGGCGAATGTCGGAACCTACGCCATCACCGGCAGCGCCAGCGGCAGCGGGCTGAGCAACTACACCATCACCTATGCCGGCACGTTGACGGTCAATCCAGCGACGCTGACCATCACGGCGGGCGACGCCGCCAAAACCTATGGACAGACGGCCGCACTTAACGGTTACAGCGTCAGCGGTCTACTGAACAGCGACAACGTCAGCAGCGTTAGCCTGACCAGTGCCGGCACCGCCGCTACGGCGAATGTCGGGGACTACGGCATCACCGCCGGCAGTGCCAGCGGCAGCGGGCTGAGCAATTACACCATCAGCTATGTTGGCAGTACGCTGACAGTTAACCCGGCAACGCTGACAGTAACAGCAAGCAACGCCGCTAAAACGTATGGACAGACGGCTGCCTTAGGCGGCTACAGCGTCAGCGGCCTGGTGAACAGCGACAGCGTCAGCAGCGTTAGCCTGACCAGTGCCGGCACCGCCGCCACGGCGAATGTCGGGGACTACGGCATCACCGCCGGCAGTGCCAGCGGCAGCGGGCTGAGCAATTACACCATCAGCTATGTTGGCAGTACGCTGACAGTTAACCCGGCGACGCTGACCATAACAGCAAGCAACGTAACTAAAACCTATGGAGAGACGCCCTCGCTCAGCGGTTACACCGTCAGCGGCTTGGTGAACGGCGACCGCGTGGACAGTGTTACCATGAACAGCGTCGGCACCGGTGTCACGGTGGAAGCCGGAAGATTCTACGCCATTAACATCGGCAGTGCCAGCGGCAGCGGGCTGAGCAATTACAGCATCAGCTACGTCGGCGGCTATATGTGGGTTGACCAAGCGCCGTTAACTATAACAGCAAATCACGCCGAAAAAACCTATGGACAAACGGCCGCCCTCAGCGGCTACACCGTCAGTGGCTTACTGAACAGCGATTGGATCTACGTTACCCTAACTAGTGCCGGCACCGCCGCCACGGCGAATGTTGGGACCTACGCCATCGACGGCACCCCCTACGGTGGCGGGCTGATAAACTATACCATCACCTATGTCGGCACGATGACGGTCAACCCAGCGCCGCTGACCATAACAGCAAGTGGCGCCGCTAAAACCTATGGCCAGACGGCCGCCCTCAGCGGCTACAGCGTCAGTGGACTACTGAACAGTGACAGCGTCAGCAGCGTTAGCCTGACCAGTGCCGGCACCACCGCCACGGCGAATGTCGGGGATTACGCCATTACCGCCGGCAGTGCCAGCGGCAGCGGGTTGAGCAATTACAGCATCAGCTACGTCGGCAGTACGCTGACAGTTAACCCGGCGTCGCTGACAATAACAGCAAGTGACGCTGCCAAAACCTATGGACAGACGGCTGCACTCAACGGCTACAGCGTCAGTGGCCTGGTGAACAGCAGCGACCGCGTCAGCAGCGTTACTCTGACCAGTGCCGGCACCGCCGCCACGGCAAATGTCGGGGATTACGCCATTAGCGCCGGCAGTGCCAGCGGCAGCGGTCTGAGCAACTATACCATCAGCTACGTCGGCAGTACGTTGACGGTTAACCCGGCGACGCTGACGATAACAGCGAGCGATGCGGCTAAAACCTATGGCCAGACGGCTGCACTCAATGGCTACAGCGTCAGCGGCCTGGTGAACAGCGATAGCGTCAGCAGCGTTAGCCTGACCAGTGCCGGCACCGCCGCCACGGCAAATGTCGGGGATTATGCCATTACTGCCGGCAGTGCCAGCGGCAGCGGGTTGAGCAATTACAGCATCAGCTACGTCGGCAGTACGCTGACGGTCAATCCGGCGACGCTGACCATAACCGCAAGTGACACTGCTAAAACCTATGGAGAGACGCCTGCCTTAAGCGGCTACAGCGTCAGCGGCCTGGTGAACGGCGACAGTGTGGATAGCGTTAGCCTGACCAGTGCCGGCACCGCCGCCACGGCGAATGTCGGGGATTATGCCATTACCGTCGGCAGTGCCGGCGGCAGCGGTTTGAGCAATTACAGCATCAGCTATGTTGACAGTACGCTGACAGTTAACCCGGCGACGCTAACCATAACAGCAAGTGACGCCGCTAAAACCTATGGCCAAACGCCTGCCTTAAGCGGCTACAGCGTCAGTGGCCTACTAAACAGCGATAGCGTCAGCAGCGTTAGCCTGACCAGTGCCGGCACCGCCACCACGGCAAATGTCGGGGATTACGCCATTACCGCCGGCAGTGCCAGCGGCAGCGGGTTGAGCAATTACAGCATCAGCTACGTCGGCAGTACGTTGACGGTTAACCCGGCGACGCTGACGATAACAGCGAGCGATGCGGCTAAAACCTATGGCCAGACGGCTGCCTTAAGCGGCTACAGCGTCAGCGGTCTACTGAACAGCGACAGCGTCAGCAGCGTTAGCTTGAGCAGTGCCGGTAGCGCCGCCACGGCAAATGTCGGGGATTACGCCATTACTGCCGGCAGTGCCAACGGCAGCGGTCTGAGCAACTACACCATCACCTACGTCGGCGGCAATCTGACGGTTAACCCGGCGACGCTGACTATAACAGCGAGTGACGCTGCTAAAACCTATGGCCAGACGGCTGCACTCAGCGGCTACAGCGTCAGCGGTCTGGTGAACGGCGACAGCGTCAGCAGCGTTAGCTTGACCAGTGCCGGCACCGCCGCCACGGCAAATGTTGGGGATTACACCATTAGCTCTGGCAGCGCCAGCGGCAGCGGTCTGAGCAACTATACCATCAGCTACGTCGACAGTACTCTGACGGTTAATCCAGCGACGCTGACCATAACAGCAAGCGATGCCACTAAAATCTATGGCCAGACGACCGCACTCAGCGGCTACAGCGTCAGTGGCCTGGTAAACGGCGATAGCGTCAACAGTGTTAGTCTGACCAGTGCTGGCACCGTCGCCACGGCGAATGTTGGGGATTATGCCATCACCGGCAGCGCCAGCGGCAGCGGTCTGAGCAACTATACCATCAGCTATGCCGGTACGTTGACGGTCAACCCAGCGACGCTGACCATAACAGCAAGTGACGCCGCTAAAATCTATGGACAGACGGCTGCACTCAGCGGCTACAGCGTCAGCGGCCTGGTGAACAGCGATAGTGTCAGCAACGTTAGCCTGACCAGTGCCGGCACCGCCGCCACGGCAAATGTCGGGGACTATGGCATCACCGCCAGCAGTGCCAGCGGCAGCGGTCTGAGCAACTATACCATCAGCTACGTTGGCAGTACGCTGACAGTTAACCCAGCGACGTTGACCATAACCGCGAGTGACGCCGCCAAAACCTATGGACAGACGGCTGCACTCTACGGCTACAGCGTCAGCGGCCTGGTGAACGGCGACAGCGTCAGCAGCGTTAGCCTGACCAGTGCCGGCACCGCCGCCACGGCAAATGTCGGGGATTATGCCATTACTGCCGGCAGCGCCAGCGGCAGCGGTCTGAGCAATTACACCATCAGCTACGTCGGCAGTAATCTGACAGTTAACCCGGCGACGCTGACCATAACAGCTGCCGACGCGGTTAAAACCTATGGACAGACGGCCACTCTCCGCGGCTACAGTGTCAGCGGTTTGGTGAACAGCGACAGTGTAGACAGCGTTACCTTGAGCAGCGATGGTACCGACGCCACAGCCAAAACCGGGAAATACGGCATTACCGTCAGTAATGCCAGAGGCAGCGGTTTTGACAACTACAACATTATCTACCGAGGCGGTATCCTCACTGTCACCGAGGGGTTGGGGCAGGATAACGGCTACCAGGGTGCGGTCGTAAGTGCCACAAGTATTGTCGACAATTGCCGGCCTACCGGCCGCTACGGTCCAGAGGCCGGCTACATGACCGAGGCCAATGGCTCTTTGTTGTTCAACATCGTGCCGCCCGGTCTTAACATCAGCGGATATGTGCCATTAACTGTTTTGGCTAATTCCGGGCAAAGCGATGACTAAAGAGGTGTTACGATGAATCAGGAATTTTATACTGACGGCATTAGTGCCGTCCATGTAACCGGGCAATTGGTTTGCATCGACCTGATGTCGGTGCAGCCGCACCTTAAAAGCGACAATGGGCAGCCAGTGGTTGAAGTTAATAAACGAATCATCATGCCGCTGGAGGGTTTCGTCCAGTCGTTTTCCGTACAGGAAAACATTATCAAGCAGCTTATTGCGGGTGGGGTATTGAAACAAAATCCATTGGCTTCAGATGGTATAGGCTTGTTGGGGAAAAGCGAGGACAGCCATCCCGGAACGTGATACGGAATAAGCAATGCCATGCACGAAAAGAGAGGAGAAAACAATGACTGGCAAGCTTTACAACAAAAGGATAATCACTTGCGCGATACTCACCTTAACAGTTTGCCCGGCCTATGCGGCTTCGTTGCCTGACAGCGGCACTGCCCTTGAGGGGGCCAAGCCGCCGGCGATTGAGCGACCGGTACAAAAAATCCCGGAAATCAATGTTGAAGAACGCGAACCAGCAGTCAGCGCCGGCGGCCAGCAGAAAATCATGGTCAAAGAGTTTCGCCTCAGCGGCGAATTGCTTCTGCCGGCGAACGAGCTGCTAAAACTCATTCAAAATGAAGCCGGCAGAGAGATAAATTTGAATGAACTTAATAAGCTGGCTGACAAGCTTACCAAATACCTGCGGCAGAAAGGTTACCTTGTGGCTTTCGCCTATATTCCGGCGCAGGATATTAAGGACGGCGTTGTCGAAATCGACATTGTTCCCGGTAAATACGGCCAGATAAAATTCGCAGGTGACGGACATATCGACCGCGAGCAACTGAAAGCTATGCTTTTTACCGCCAGACCCGGCATGGTTATCACTCGTGCACCGCTTGAGCGGGCACTGCTTCTAATTAGCGACATTTCCGGCGTCAACGTCAAGGCTACCCTCACTCCTGGCGAAACCACCGGCACTGCCGACTTAGTCCTTGAAACTGCCGACACTGACAAAATAAATGTCTCGGTTTACGCTGACAACTGGGGCAACCGTTACACCGGCCGGACAAGATATGGCACTCAGCTTACTGTCAACAACTTCAGTAATAACGGTGATGCTTTCAATTTGGGCGGATTGACTACTTTCAACGGCATTAATAATTATAATTTCGGCTACAGCGCGCAATTAGGTTATGACGGCGTTAAAGCCGAAATCAAATACTCTCATGTTGGCTATACCCTGGGTGACACCTTCGCCGACCTTGGAGCTACCGGTCGGGCGGCCGTCACCAGATGACATCACCTACCCCTTCATTCGGAGCCGGGTGTTCAACCTGTACGGCAGCGTTGGCTATGACCTCAAACACTTAAAAGACGATAACCTCGCTGCCAGCAGCTATTCGCCGCGTACCAGCCGTCTTTGGAATATTGGTCTGTCCGGCAACTTTGCCGATAACTGGGGAGGCGGCGGGACGAATGACTTCGCTCTTACTTATTACCGGGGCAAACTGCGTTTTAACGATTTTTCGGCGGCGGTAAATGATGCAACAGATGCCCAAACAAACGGAAACTTCTGCAAAACGGTGCTTACCTACCAGCGCCAGCAATATGTGGCCCAAAATCTCAATTTCAATCTGAACTTCACCGGCCAACTGGCCGATAAAAATCTTGATTCATCAGAAAAACTCTTCCTCGGCGGTGCCGATGGTGTGCGGGCCTACCCGCAAGGGGACGCCTCGGGTGACCAGGGCTACAAGCTGACCGGCGAATTGAGGTGGCGTCTGCCGGGACTGTCTATGAACAAAAACAACTTATACCTAAATACCTTCTACGATTACGGCAGCGTTATGCTCAATAAGCGACCCTACAACACGGATGCCAACAGGCGCAGCCTGAAGGGAGCCGGTTTGGGTCTGCTGTGGACGCGAGATAAGGATTTTGCTATTCGTATTGACTATGCCTGGAAGATCAACGATGAGCAGGCCACGGACGACGAGAATAAGAGCGGGCGGTTTTGGCTGCAGGGCGTTAAGTATTTCTAAGGTGAGATAGCAATGCAAAGAAAATGGTTCTGTTGCAAAAATTTAAACCTCAATTTATAATCTATAAAAGATTGTAAATTGAGGTTCTTAATGCAAGAGATTTTATTTACCTGATAAAAATAGCAATAAGGGGCGGCTAGTCTGCCGCCTCATCTTTTAAAAACTCTTCAAATGCTTCTCTGTGTTTATGCTCATTGGTCATAGCTTCAGAAACAATGGATTTGTTGATTTCCTTGCGCGATAACCCGTTGTCACCAGCACTCATGGCATATTCACTTGCAAACGACTCCATTTGAGATTTTTTATGCATTAATTACACCTCCTAGTTTAGTGTTCCCGTGTGAGTATTTATATACATCAGAAAATAATGGGTTGAAGGGCGACAGGAATTAATATCCGATTAACTAGCCATCCTAATTAGGTGGTTCGAATATTTTAACGAATACAAACACATGCTGTCATAAAGACTCAATAAAGGAGGGGTGACTATGACGCATATAAACAGACGTGAGTATTTTAAGATTCTCAGAAACCATCCTGAAGAAGTTAAGCGGACAAAACATGGTTTTTGGGTTTGGAAGTAGATGGTTAATGCCGCCGATGATAAGTTGGCGGCTATTTTTTTCAGGCACTCATCCCCATTGCTATTAAATACCAAATTTAGTAGAATAGAAGTAACCAATTGGAGAATATATCTGTAGAAGCATGGATGGTGAATATCTTGAAAATTACTAAGGTTGTCCCTATTTTACCAAGCCAAAAAGCAAATATACAAGACCAATATACTGAATCTACATATTCTGCAAGGAAAAAGCCAAAAATATCTTTCAAGAGTTTGTTAGAAAAGGAGTTGCACTCCCCAGTAAGTTCCAAAATAATTATACTGTTTTAGCGTCCTGCGGGTGCTTTTCTTATACCTGTATTTTAGGTTATAAAATACAGGTATAAGAATGAAAATCCCAAGTAATAGCAAAAAGATGGCTGGGAGGAAGGTTATTATGGAACGGAAACTCAAAACAGCCCTATTGAATACCATTAATGAGTATAATGGCATTGTCAAGCAAATGGATGATCCCAATACAACACCGTCCAGAGGATTACAATTAGTTGCCGCCAAAGAAGCTTTGAATCAGGTCTTAGAGCATTTTGCCACTGCAGAATACGTTGAACATGTTAATGGGCAGTGGCGAATTAAAGTAATTGTTGTAATGGAACGTGTTGAATAGGAAATTTAGCCGTCTGCCTTCAAGTGGGCGGTTTTTGCATTTTATTTTATGCATTATCCTGAAAAAAGATGATTGACAAGTATTATATAAATTGGTATATTTAACTTGTAATATTTTGTCGAATATGGCAGAACAGGAGAAATGCAAAATGAAAGCAACTGGAATTGTTAGAAGAGTGGATGAGCTTGGTCGAGTAGTACTACCTATTGAATTGCGTCGTATCTTTGGCATCGAACAAAAAGATGGCCTTGAGATATATACCGAAAATGACCGAATCGTTTTGCGGAAACATGAGCCTGCTTGTGTATTCTGCGAAGGTGTTAATGAGGTAGTACAATTCAAGGGAAAAAATGTTTGTAAAGAATGCCTTACAGCTATGAGTCACAAAGCAGTTTAATAATTGATCAATATTTTGATAGCATAGTTAGCCGTCTTGCCTTCGGGTTACGGCTTTTTTCTTTTGTTTTTTTTATCATCATGCTATAATTTTTATTAATTGACACGAAGTGAAGTGGGAGGAAAAATTGCTCAAATTATTAGTGCCTTGTATGGTGGTAAATACTTTGTATGATATCAAGCTTACTGAATTGAAGCAACAAGGTATTCGCGGTATAGTGTTTGATATTGATAATACTATAATTCCCTGGAACAGCCCGGATATCTGTCCTGAAGTATTGGCATGGCTAAATTATTTGGCTGCCCAGGATTTCAAACTGTGTTTCGTGTCTAATAATGGCAACAGGCGAGTGAGTAAAATAGCGGAACAATGTGGTATTCCCTTCGTGGCCCGGGCGCTAAAACCATTGCGCAGCGGCTTTCGTCAAGCGGCTCATACTATGGGATTACACCCGGAAACAGTTGCTGTTGTCGGGGATCAACTTTTTACAGACATATTAGGTGGTAACCGCCTCGGCATGGTTACTATTTGGGTTAAACCATTGACTACTAAGGAATTTATTGGCACAAAAGTTAGCCGCCAACTGGAAAAGTTGGCTGTATACATATTAAAAGTGACTGGGCGACTATAGAAAGCAAAGTTTGGGGATAAGTATAACTTGATACCGAAGGAGTAATGAGTATGCAGATAACTGCCAAAACTCAAAAAGTAGGATTGCTAGGGTGGCCGCTTGGTCATTCATTATCACCGGCCATGCACAACGCTGCCTTTGCTGTTAGTGGCTTGGATTACATATATTTGCCATTGTCTACGCCGCCGAATTTATTGTCACAAGCGGTTGCAGGGATTAGGGCGCTGGGGTTTGCCGGTGTGAATGTGACTATTCCGCACAAGGTTACCGTAATGGATTATTTGGATGAAGTTGATACCAGTGCTAAGCTGGTCGGAGCTGTCAATACCATAGTAGTAAAAGAAGAACGCCTAATTGGTTATAACACCGATGCTGACGGCTATATCTGTTCCCTTAAGCAAGCAGGCATTACTGTAGCTGGTAAATCTGCCGTTGTTTTTGGAGCAGGTGGTGCTGCGCGGGCCGTAGTTGCCGGACTGGTCGGTGCCAATATTGCCTCAGTAACTATTGGGGCTCGTGATCAAAGCAAGGCTGATGGCATTGCGCAGTTAGTTGCTGGAACTGTACCAGTAATGGGTGTTGCCTGGGATAGTAGTACGTTTGTTGCAGCATTGTCTCAAACCAATCTTGTGGTCAATGCAACCCCCTTGGGCATGTATCCGGCTATTGCCAGTCAACCGTCAGTTCCTTGGGATCTCCTGCAACAGTCAGTGGTAATCTCTGATTTAGTATATAATCCGCCGATAACTAGTTTTTTAGCTGAGGGTACTCGCCGGGGACATACGGTAGTTGGCGGGGCAGGCATGTTGATTGAGCAGGGAGCGCTGGCATTTGAATTGTGGACAGGCTGCAAGGCAGACACGCAGGTAATGCGTCAGGCATTGCTAGCAGGGTTAGAAGCTATTATAAAAAAATAATAAAAATTTATTTGAATTTTATTAAAAAATCTGCGTATTTACAGCAGGAATTTTGATTTGGAGTGCGAATACAGTCAATATAAAACATTAATTGTAATAACTGGTAAATATATGTGGCAATGAAGCTTGGGACTATATTATGGCACTTAGTTCAGGCTGAGTAAGTAAAAGCAACCGACCATCCGCAAAACAAGTTCTGTTTTGCTATGCCGGTTGCTTTTTTTGCCCTACCAGAAATTAACCAGGATCAACATCGGCTTTGGCTTTTGCCAAAGCCCTGAGGCAAGCCGTGTTTTATATATTTGAGTGGAGACAACAGCATGTTAAATAGCCGTAAACACTTGGGGGACTTGCTAATTGAAGCTAACTATCTCAGACAGGAGCAACTGGAGCAGGCAGTAAGTGTTCAAAAAAAGACGGGTGAACGACTGGAAAAGGTACTTATTAATTTAGGCTATATTACGGAAGCCAATATGATTGAAGTACTGGAATTCCAGCTCGGTGTGCCATATGTTAATATGGTGGCTATGGATGTCCCGCACGAAATTGCTGCAACGATTCCTGTTTCCCTGGCTGAACGCTACCAGGTTATTCCTATCAAAAAAGAGGGGCGTAAATTAACACTTGCCATGGCTGATCCCACAAACTTTTTTGCTATTGATGATGTGCGAATGGCATCTGGTTGCGAAGTTGAACCAGTAATTGCCGCCGAACGTGAAATTATAAGGGCCATTAATCAGTCTTATGGTGTGCAGGACTTAGTTGAGAAGGCTGTTAACAAGCTGAAAGCAGATGAATCCGGTGGTATTGCTGAAGTTCAACTGCCAGATGAAGCACCAATAGTAAGTATTGTTAACTCCATTATCAGTCAAGCCATTAAAGAACGTGCCAGCGATATTCACGTTGAACCACAGGAAAAGTCGCTTAGAGTTCGGTTCAGAGTTGATGGTGTGCTACGAGAAGTTGTTACTTTTCCACGCCATACCCATGCGGCCATCATTTCCCGGATTAAAATTATGAGTGAACTGGACATTGCCGAAAAGCGGCTGCCGCAGGATGGGCGGATAAAGATTCTGGAATTTGGGCGGGAGATTGACCTTAGGGTGTCGACCTTGCCAACAATAACTGGTGAAAAAATTGTTTTGCGGATACTTGATAAAAATTCGATTATTTGTGATATTAAGGGACTAGGCTTTACCTCTCATAATTTAACACGGTATCGGAAGTTGTATTCCCAATCCTATGGCATGATTCTCGTAACAGGACCAACCGGATCGGGCAAAACAACAACCTTATATTCAACTCTGACCGAAATCAGTACTCCAAGCAAAAATGTTATCACTGTCGAAGAACCGGTTGAATATCGGTTGGACGGTGTCAATCAGGTGCAGATAAATCATAAGGCTGGCCTGAATTTTGCTAATGGCTTGCGCTCTATTTTGCGTCAGGACCCCAATGTAGTGATGGTCGGTGAGATACGGGATGCCGAGACAGCCGATATTGCCATTCGTGCGGCGCTTACTGGCCACTTGGTATTTAGCACACTGCATACCAATGATGCGCCTGGGGCAATTACCAGGCTAATTGATATGGGTATTGAACCCTTTCTGGTAGCCTCTTCGGTGCTTGGAATTGTTGCACAACGCCTGGTACGGGTGATATGCCCGGAGTGCAAGCAACAATATGTGCCTGAGGTTGGTTCACCGGAGTGGCAGTTTCTGGGAAATGATTCCGGGCGGGAAATTGTCTTATTTCGGGGCGCCGGTTGCTCCTGTTGCAGTCATACCGGCTATCTTGGCCGTATGGCCATCCAAGAGGTAATGTCTGTCAGCTCAGCAGTGCGCGAGGCTATTAACCGGCAAGTATCCAATGACATGTTAGCAACGCTTGCCGCAAAAGAAGGTATGATATCAATGCGTGAGGATGGTATTGCTAAGGCATATAACGGTCTTACTACAGTGTCGGAGGTTATGCGAGTTGCCTACGCCGGAACATGAATCGGGAAGAGGAGAGAACATATGCTAACTATAGATAATCTGCTGCAAGAGGCCGTAGTAGCACAAGCCTCTGATATTCATCTTACTAGCGGGGTTTCTCCAATTTTTCGTATCAGAGGCGTTTTAACTGCAACTCAACATCAGGTACTTAACGATAAAGATACCGAAGCAATGGTTACGGCAATTACTAATGCTGAGCAGAAAGAAAAATTTCAGCAGCTTGGTGAGCTTGATTTTTCGTATGCCATAGTAGGTTTGAGTCGTTTTCGTATTAATACTTTCCGGCAGCGTAGTTCCTGTGCCATAGCTATCCGGGTGGTGGCTGAGCAGATACCTACATTAGAACAGCTTGGGCATAGGGAAGTGTTAAAAGTGTTGGCTCGTAAGCCGCGAGGACTGGTGCTTGTCACTGGGCCTACCGGCAGCGGTAAATCAACTACATTGGCAGCCATGCTTGATTTAATTAACACCGAGCGGGCTTGTCACATCATTACTTTAGAAGATCCTATTGAATATCTGCATAGGCATAAAAAAAGTATTGTTAATCAACGCGAGATTAACACTGATACCAAGTCGTTCGCCAACGCGCTCAGGGCAGCGCTCAGGGAAGATCCGGATGTAATTCTGGTGGGTGAGATGCGCGATGCAGAGACAATTGGTATTGCCATAACTGCTGCTGAAACTGGACATTTAGTGTTTGCTACCTTACATACTAGCGATGCTGCGCAGACTATTGACCGAATTATTGATGTATTTCCACCCTACCAGCAGCAGCAAATCCGGACTCAGTTGTCACTTACGCTGCAGGGAATTGTGGCGCAGCAGCTATTGCCGTGCCGCGACGATTTAGGCCGGGTAGCCGCCATGGAGGTGCTAATGGCCACACCCGCGGTGCGCAATATAATCCGGGAAGGCAAGACCCAGCAGCTTGTATCAGTTATCCAAACAGGGGCTAAGACTGGCATGCAGGCTATGGATATGTCGCTGCGTGATCTATACTGGAAAGGTATTGTGACCTATGAGGAAGCACTGGCGCGAGCGATGGATCAGGAAACATTTGTCCGGCTGGTAAACGGTTAATTGTTTATTCACTTGGTAAACAGCGAGGTGTTCCTAGGTGGCAAAAACATATTGCTATAGGGCAAAAAGCCGCAACGGTCAGTTGTTGTCAGGCAATATCATGGCCGAAAGTGAAGCCGCAGTAGCCGCCTATATTCAGGATAAGGGCTATTTCGTTACTCAGATTAAAGTGCAAAAATCAGTAATCTGTACCCAAACGTTTTGGACAAGCCTGCAAAGGGTAAGTACAAAAGAGCTGGCTGTTTTCTGCCGGCAGTTTTCCACAATGGTGGATGCTGGATTATCGTTGGTAGCCTGTCTGAGTATTTTAATTGATCAAACCTATAACCCAAAATTCAAAGCTGCTTTGCAGGTTATTTATAAGAAGATACAGGAAGGCGAAACGCTGTCACAGGCGATGAATGGGTACCTGAATATTTTTCCGGAGATTATGATCAGTATGGTGGAAACCGGGGAAGTAGGTGGTGTGCTTGACAAGGTGTTAAACAGGTTGGCAATTCACTTAGAAAAAGAGCACAAGCTGAATGAACGGATTAAATCTGCCATGGTTTATCCGGTAGTGGTTATTGGTATGGCGTTAGCTGCGGTTGCCTTTATTTTGACGTTTGTTTTGCCGACTTTTATGAAGCTGTTTGAGAATATGAAGGTTGATTTGCCTTTTTCGACACGTATGCTACTAGATTTAAGCGGTTTTATTGCTAATTACGGTGTGTGGCTGGCTGCTATTTTAACAGTGGTTAGCTATGGATTATTAGTATTAAAACGGCAGCCTAAGTATCGACTTGTTATAGATCAGCTGTTGTTTGTTTTACCAGTGTTTGGTTTATTGTGGCGTAAGGTAGCCATCGCCCGCTTTAGCCGTACGCTTTCTACGTTAGTGCGGGGCGGGGTGCCTATTATTACCGCTATTGAGGTAGTAAAAAAGACTTCAGGTAATCTCAGTATGCTAAGAGCGTTAACTACGGCGCAGAATAGTATTCGTGAAGGAATGGGTTTGGCAGCACCATTGGGATCTAGCAAGGTTTTTACTCCGATGGTGGTGCAAATGGTAGCTATTGGCGAAGAAACCGGTAAATTGGATACTATGTTGGAGAAAATCGCCGATTTTTATGATAGTGATGTTGAGGACATGGTTAATCGGTTGAGTAGTATGCTGGAGCCCGTCTTGATCGGCGTTTTGGGAGTGATAATTGGGTTTATTGTGATTGCAGTAATGCTGCCGATGTTTGATGTTCTTACTAATTTCAATAAAATTGTATAATAGTATATGAGGGGGTGAAAAGATCATTATAACCATCAAAAACAAAATGAAAAGTCAAAAAGGGTTTACATTGATTGAATTAATGGTGGTAATTGCCATAATCGGCATTCTTACTGCAATTGCCGTGCCGAAGTTTGGTTCTGCCGCTGATTCAGCTAATAAGGCCAAGATACAGGCAGATTTAAGAACATTAGATAGTGCTGTTTCTATGTACTATGCTAAAGAGGGTAAGTATCCGGATTCGTTGCTAACATTAGCACCCGATTTTATCGTAGCAGTACCTAGTGTGCCTAGTCCATATAAGGGTAGTTCGGGTTTAACATACAAACTTGATAACGAGGGGGCTTCACCTACCTATCGAGCGTATATTGAAATAACAACTGGTACAAAAATATTTGCCGACACTACTACTCCTGCTTGGTAATTTAAATACTAAATAGCTGAAAATTAGGAGTTTATGATGTTTGATTTTATGATACTAGTACTTGGCATGATAATCGGCAGCTTCCTTACTGTATGCATTTACCGTCTGCCGCAAAACCAATCAATTGTAACCTTGCCGTCACACTGTTTACATTGCAATACTAAGCTTAAAGCCTGGGATTTAATTCCTATCCTCAGCTATCTTCTCTTGCGCGGCAAATGCCGCTACTGTGGTAAGCCTTATTCATCACGCTATGCCGTGGTGGAACTCATTACCGGACTTTTATTTCTATGGAGCTATCAGATTGTTGGCTGGAGTCCGGACTTGCTTAAAGTATTTATATTTACAGCATTTCTTATTGTCATTACATTCATTGACTATGATCACCAGCTTATCCTTGATAAGGTGTTACTATGGTTTGCCGGAGTTGGGGTTGCCATAAATCTAGGTAGCGGTTATCCTCACATTGCTGATATGATTATTGCCGCCCTGGCCGGTGGTGGGTTGCTGCTCTTTGTTGCCGTGCTTACCAGAGGTGGCATGGGCGGCGGTGACATTAAATTTGTTGCTGTGCTAGGCCTGTGGTTAGGAGTAAAGCTGGTAATTGTTGCGCTGCTGTTAGCATTTATTATTGGTGGTATCGGCGGCGCGTTATTGCTTCTTTTCAAGGTGAAAGGCCGCAAAGATTTTATACCTTTTGGGCCGTTTCTTGCGGTTGGAGCTTTTATTAGTATATTGTATGGTAGTAAGCTTGTTTGGTGGTATTTGCTTACAATTGCCAAATAGGAATGGAAGGAAACTTTAGGATATGGCTGCCGGTGATAAACAAAACTGTGGGTTTATGTTAATTGAGCTACTCATTGTTCTGGCGATTATTGGGCTATTGGCAGCTATGGCTATTCCTAAAATGAATCAGGCAGTTGCCGAAAATGAACTGGACGGGGCGGCGCGGCTGCTAGCTGCCGATATACGTGGTATGCAACAAATGTCAATTAACGGTGGCGATACTGCATATAAACTCCGCTTTATTAATGATACTGAACCACGCTACCATTTTACTGCCGGTCCGCAAACTATACATAAGGTTTATTTACCTAATTCTGTAAGGATGATGGGATATCCGGGCGATATAGTATTTAGGCTGGATGGAATGCCATTTATAGGCGAGCAAACAATTGAACTCCAGAGTAAAGTTACGGGTAAATCTCTGTATATCAAGTTGGCTCCTGTAACCGGACGGGTACGAATCAGCAATGGGGGCTAGTTGAGGAGAATTTTTATGAATTTAGTCAAGGGTCAACGCGGTTTTTTGCTGGTCGAGGCGGTAGTAGCCATAGTAGTTATTACAGTAGCATTGGTAGCCATGTTGGGGATGTTTATCCAGTCGCTGCAGGCCACTGCCAGTGCAGCAGATTATACGGTTGCTGCCAGCTTAGTTCAAGAACAAATGGAACAAATGAAAATAAAAGATGACCTATTCTGGAATAGTCTAAGTTTTCCTTATCACTCTGCGACCGAATTTATTTCTATGAATAAGGTAACTTATAAAAGAACTACTCATGCTGAGCTTAGTCCACTTGACCCGGAGTATCCGGTGAAGCAGCGGATTATTAAAGTAACCGTGAATGTTGAAGGGTTAGGTGAAATTAGTATGGTTACTTATGTGCTGCGGGAGCTGCCGCAGTTTGCCAACTAGTGGAGTAGTTATGAGGAGATATGTTTCTGAGCAAAAGGGTATGCTGCTTGTTGAAGTAATTGCAGGAATGACAATTATTGTACTATTAATGTCAGGCATTGCACTTATGCTGCCAACTGCCGTTAAAGCCTGGCAATTGGGCCGCTCGCAAGCTGAAATTCAGCAGACTGCCCGACTGGTAATTGAGCGAATTACCCAGCATGTGCGTTATGCCAGTAAGGTATCGTTGGCCGATGCTGGCGATACACTTGTGATAAAGGATGGAAATGGCTGGGATATAAAGTTTACTATTAGTCCTAAGACCAAGGCTCTGTGTATAAGTGTAAATGGAGCTGCTGAGGACCCGCTTACTGGCAATGGTATTGGCGGTGCAGAAGGAACAATCATAGTTGTAGAAAATCCAGACAATAAAAAACAATTTGCTGTTCAAGAGGTAGCTATGCGGGATATAGATGGAAAACTGCTATATATAAAACTGGTTACTGTTATGCTTACGGTTAAGGACAAACAGACTGGTATTGATTATACTATGGAGGCGGCCACTCTGGCATTTAACACGTCGCGGAGGTGAACGAAGAGTGCATTTTTGTTGGAGCAGATGTAAAAATCGGCATGGGTCAGCAAGTATAGCAGCCCTTATTGCGATGTTGTTTTTAGGCGTTTTGGGTAGTGCTTTTATTGGTGTCAGCACTACGGAAGTAAATATGGCGGTAAATTATCGTGATGGTATAGCTGCTCAGTACTTGGCGGAAGCAGGAGCACGCCGGTCTATTGTCGAATTATCTACAAATCCCAACTGGAAGCCTGTCAATCCCTACAAGGAAGGCAGCGGAAACTATAGCCTAACAATTATTGCAGGTACCCCAACCATTATAGAAGCAAAAGGTGTTGTTAATAATGCGGTCCGCAAAATTGTAGTAAAAGCCACCGTTATTCCCCAAATCAATATTGTTTCCTGGAATTATCATTAGGAGGTATAGTTATGCATGTTAAAAACTATATGGAAGATTTAGTTTTTCAGCGACTTGCTGAGGTGCTGGACAACCATAGAAATGTTTGTACTTGTGAAAGATGCCGTTATGACATTGCCGCAATTGCTCTCAATTTTTTACCGCCACGGTATGTTGTGACTAGCCAGGGCGAAACCTTTGCAAAGACAAAATCGCTGGAACAACAGTTTAATGTGGATGTCGTTACAGCCATTAGCCACGCGATTCAGCTTGTATCCAGTCAGCCACATCATGGATCATCCAAATAGGTTTGCTACTATTGCAAGCAAGCTGGGTAACTGGTTAATCAAACAACCAGCAAGTGCTGTTGGTATTGATATTGGTTCAAGCTGTGTTAAGGCAGCGGAAATTTCATTTAGTAATGGACAAAAAGAACTTAGAGCAGTAGGCTTACTTGATTTGCCTGAGAATGTTATGGAAGAGGGTTTTATTACTAATGCCAAAGCCCTTACAGAGGCTATCCGGCAATTGCTTATCAATAGCGGCATTGTCTCTCGCGAGGTTGTTGTTGCAGTCAGCGGTCGATTAGTGTTCGTTAGGGAGGTAATGCTGCCGGTAATGAATCAGGCTGAAATTAAAGAAGCCATAAAATGGGATATGGAAAAATATGTTCCTTACGAGCCTGGTAGTTATTATTATGATTTTGCTGTTGTTGGACCAGGCAACAATGAACTGGAGATAAAAGTGCTGCTGGTAGCCGCACCGCATGAATTGGTCAATACCCTTGTCAATGTTATAAAGCAGGCTGATTGCAGGCTAATTGCTGTTGATATTGAACCCTTGGCTATATATCGCTTACTGAGTAATGCGGAAAATGCCATGATCATTGATATTGGCAGTCATATATCACACATAATGCTGTTTCAGGGAGCTTCGCCAGTCGTCAGCCGCTTTATTCCCATTGGTGGACTCAGTTTTACTGAGGTAATTATGCGAACGCTTGAACTTGACTATGCTGAGGCTGAACGGTTAAAGAAGTGCCAGACTGGTCAAAATCCTAACTTTGAAGGTGAACAGCTATTTATGTATCAACAAATTGACTTGTTGGTAGATGAACTGGCTCGCGAAGTGCGGCGAACGGTTGAATATTATCAGGTTCAAAACAGAGAAGCAGCTGTGGATAAGCTCTATCTTACCGGCGGTGGAGCCAAACTTACTAATTTGCCACAGCATATTGCGGCAAAGTTGGGCGGGGTACCGGTTTTGCTGCATAACCCGCTAACTGCCGTAACGCTATCGCCAGGTATTGATACCCGCTACCTGCAAGATATGGCTTTGCAGTTTGCGCTGTCAATTGGCTTAGCTATGCGTGGAGGTAAGCCATGATAATTATTAATTTGCTGCCTCCATCAGAGCGAATGCCAATATGGTTATTCAAAAAAACTGTTTTGCTATGTAGTATACTGCTGCTGGTGTTATATGGCAGTATTTTTTCCTATAATTGCTATACTATCTGGTCCCTGGAAAAGGATCTTGCAGCAGCACGTCAACATTACAGCCTGTTGCGTCCTACTGAGGACAATATGCAACTGGCTGTTAGTAAACAGCAGGCCATTGATAAAAAAAACAATACCTTAGTTGCAATTACTAGCGAACAGAAGTCTTGGTATGCTGTGATTAGCCATTTTGCCATAATTACACCGCCGCAGGTATGGCTCACAGAACTTGCTGCCAGCGACAAAAATAGTATCTTACTAAAAGGTAATGCTATGACTTATCCTGATTTGGCTAACTATCTTTACAGTCTGGAAAAAGATAAGCTAATAACAGAACCGGTACTCATTAAAGCCGAACAAGACAGTAAATTTAATTATACCAAATTTGAGCTGACTGTAAAGCGTAAGGAGATATAGTGTAAATGCAATGGCTGGGTACTTGGTCTATAAAATATAAAGCAATAGCCCGGTATAAGGGCTGGGTGCTGGGGGTTGGTGCACTACTTGTTACCTTGCTTTTTTATATTGGGGTAGTCATCCCCCAGCGGACGGCTATTGCTGTGGTTAAAGATCAAAACCAAACCGAACGGGAAAGGTTAAAAGTCATCGAAGCCTATGCCAAAAAGCATCCTGATTCCATCGGGTACCTAAAAGAGCTTGACCAAAAGCTTACGCTAATTGATGCTAAATTACCGAATCAGCCGGAACTTGGTGAATTTATCAGGCAAATCGAACAAGCATCCAAACTAAGCAATATGCGGCTTGCTGAGATTAAGCCGGCTGCCGCTATTGAAAAAGCAGGTTATATGGAAGTTCCCATAGAAATCCTGCTAACAGGTTCATTTAGTAACCTATTGGAATTTATTAAGGCAATTGAGGGCAGCCAAAGGATCACATCTATTAGTAATGCTACTATCCAGTCCAAACAAGGAATGCTGGAAGTTAAACTTACTATGGTTATCTACAGCCTCGGTGCTGCTGGAGAGAACAAGCAGTAGTCGTTACAAAATTCAAACCCATCGACTAAAAAGTAATTTCCCGAAAGAGGTGCAATACATGTTTAGATTTCTCACAGCTGGTGAATCACATGGACCGGCGCTTACCGCTATTATTGAAGGTATTCCTGCCGGCTTACAATTAGATTTTGACCAAATAAATGCGGACATGGCGCGTAGACAACAGGGGTTTGGCCGGGGTGGCCGCATGAAGATTGAAAAAGACAAGGCCGAAATAACATCAGGTGTACGGTTTGGCAGTACGTTAGGCAGTCCTCTTACAATGGTGATATCTAACCGTGACTGGGAGAATTGGCAGGAGCGAATGGCTGTATTTGGCCAGTCGCAGGGAACTGAGATAACTGCACCCCGCCCGGGACATGCTGATTTACCGGGTGTTTTAAAATACCAGCGGCAGGATATCCGGGATATTCTGGAACGGGCCAGTGCCCGTGAAACTGCCGCCCGTGTGGCTGTAGGAGCGATTGCCAAACAGCTTATTGCTGTGGCTGGTATTACCATAACCTCTAGCGTCTTAACTATTGGCGGTGCGCAAACCGAGACGGAAATGATCGAAGCGATTGCCAAAGCTAAGACGGCCGGCGATTCCCTTGGCGGCATATTTCAGGTTATGGCTTCCCCGGTTATGCCTGGATTAGGTAGTCATGTGCAGTGGGATCGGCGTCTGGATACCCGTTTGGCGGCTGCAGTTATGTCTATTCAAGCCATTAAGGGGGTAGAATTTGGGGCTGGATTTGCCTATGCTAATTTGCCTGGCAGTCAGGTGCATGATGAAATATATTATGAAAGCAAGCAGGGATATTATCGCCGTACTAATAATGCCGGTGGTATTGAAGGCGGTATTAGCAATGGTGAGCCGATAATTCTCAAAGCGGTAATGAAGGCCATTCCGACATTGATGAAACCCCTTGCTACTGTAGATATAGCAGATAAAACAGCAATAAAGGCCAATACGGAGCGCAGCGATGTGTGTGCTGTTGCTGCTGCTGCCGTTGTTGCCGAAGCCATGGTGGCTATTGTGCTGGCTCAGTCCCTGCTCGAAAAATTTGGCGGTGACAGCATTGAGGACTTGCGGCTGGCGATCAATAATTATAGAATACGAATTAACGAGTGAATAGCCCTGTACTGAGTTTTTTCGAAGAGAGGAGTATAAATGGTGGCAAGGTTTAACCTCCGGCAACCTAGTTCTCAACTACTAATTATCTGTTGCTTGCTAGTAGCGGCACTAGGTTATTTCTTCTGGTCGCCGGGGTTGGTTGCGTCTTCAGGCAGTTATTCTGACACCGCTCAACAAGACAGTGTTTCACAAGAGACGCTTCAGCCGGTAACAGGCTATTCGGCACTGCCGGTGATGCGTGATCCGTTTGCCGTTCCCCAGGAATTTGGGCAAGTGGCACCTATTCCGGCTTTATCGCCCCCGGACAAGAATTACCCCAGTGTTCCCCACACTGGGTTGCCACCGTCTGCAATACCGGAAATCTCATTAGAACTTGTTGGTATAGTGAGCGGTGGCGGGCAAAAAGTGGCGATAATTAAAAGTGCCGGTAAGAGTGGCTCCTATCAAATCAGGGATTATCTTGGACCATATCAACTGCTGGCAGTGGGGGAAAGATCAGTTACTCTTGGGGGACCACAAGGTAAAAAAGTTTTGCTTTTAGAAAGGTGAAATTTTTAGTGCGCTGTCTGATAAAATCAATACTGGTAGCGTTGTGGATTTGTTCTTTTACCATAACCGGCATTGCAATGGCTAATCCCCAAGTGAATATGAATGTTACCAATGGTGAAGTACGGGATGTACTTACCGCGCTGGCGACTGTTGGCAAGGTAAATATGGTAATGGATGATTCGGTCAAAGGCACGATTACCCTTCAACTTACGAATATTTCGTACGATCTGGCCTTAGATTTGGTGTGCAAGACCAAAGGGCTTACCTACCAGATTATTGACGGCGTTATGGTCGTAGGGGTTGCTGATCAAATCGGCAGAGGATTTGGTTCGGTACATATATTTAAACTGAAATTCATTAATCCGGATTCCGTGAAAGACACAATTTTTTCTATCTTATTTGGTGAGAAAAAAGGCGAGAAAGCAACAAAGACGGTGGTAAGCAGTGCCAATTCACAAAAGAGCACTACACCCAGTGCGGCAGCAACTTCTGGTGAAGCAGCCAGCGAAAAATCAACAGAGTTAGACCGATTGACGATTGATTACGCGACAAATTCACTAGTTCTCTTTGGTACTGAGACTGAGGCGGCACAGATCCAAAAATTATTGTCTGAACTAGACATACCCTATCAGCAGGTATCACTGGAAGCTGAAGTATTGGCAATTAGTAAAGATAAAACAAAAGATTTGGGGATTGAATGGTCGTGGGAGGCAACACCGCAATATGCAGAGAGAACTACAGACGATAATGGAGTTGTTACTGTTACCCGCACTGGTAGTAAGGGTGTAATTCAGTTTGGACGTAATCCGGAAGGAAATCCGTATGAGTTTTATTATCAGGCAACGATTAATGCTTTGGTAAGCAACGGTGATGCTAAGGTGCTGGCTAAACCTAAAGTTACCACGATCAATGGCAAACAGGCACAGATACTTATTGGTGACCGTATCCCGGTGCAGGTTCAAACATTGACGAATGGGACAACAACAACCAGTACTGAGTATATAGATGCTGGTATCAAATTGATTTATACGCCCCGGATCAATACTGACGGGTTAATAACGGTAGCTGTTCGCACCGAAGTTAGCAGTGCAACCCTAGTGTCTGATATTAAGGCCTATAAGATTACTACCCGTCAGGCTGAGACCACGGTACGGCTAAAAGATGGCGAAACCATGGTAATTGGTGGTTTGATTGGGGCTACAGACAATGAAGCTAGAAAGGCAGTACCATTCTTTGGCGACTTACCAATAATTGGGGCTCTATTTAAGAATTTTAACAAATCCCATAACGATACAGAAGTAGTCATTTTTCTTACTCCACGTATCGTAAAATAGCTATGCTTTACTATTTTTGGAGGAACAAGTGAAAAACATAGTGTTAATAGGTTTTATGGGTACAGGTAAGACCAGTACCGGACGGTTATTAGCAGGAAGGCTTAACCGCCCATTTATTGATGTTGATAAAAAGATTGAGCATGAAACAGGATTGGCCATTAGTGACATTTTTCAGCTTTATGGGGAAGATCATTTTCGTCAGATAGAACGGGAGGTTATTTCCCGCGTGGCCCGATACACCAATACGGTTATTGCTACCGGTGGTGGGGTGGTGCTCAAACAGGAGAATATGGTTAGACTTAAAAATACCGGTGTAATTGTCTCGCTTATGGCCTCACTGGAAATTATTCTAGAGAGAACAGCGCGACCTGGTATTCGGCCATTGTTAGACTGTGAAGACCGGGCTGAGCGGGTAGCCAAACTTTTTCAGGATCGAGCCAGTCTTTACATGAAAGCTGACTATACAATCGATACCAGTTGTATGTCGCCACAGCAGGTGACAGAAAGAATTATTGTATTTCTCAGGGAAGGGGGGCATTTGCGTGGCCGAAGTTAACGTCAATCTGGATGCACACAGCTATACCATTCATATCACTACCGGTGGCATCAGCCGGGTAGGTGAGCTGATGAGTAAGCTATCATTAGGGAATAAGATTCTTATTGTGACAGATGACAATGTCTGTCCACTTTATGCGGCTACACTGTCTGGCAGTTTGGTGGCTGCGGGCTTTAAGCCTACTGTTTTAGCTGTAACGCCAGGAGAAAGCTCAAAGTCACTTACTACGGCAAATACCGTATTTACGGAGGCTATTGCCAGCGGGCTTGATCGTAAATCGGCTATTATTGCGCTAGGTGGCGGTGTTGTTGGTGACTTGGCGGGTTTTGTGGCGGCAAGTTATTTGCGCGGTGTGCCATTTATTCAAGTACCGACGACATTACTGGCGCAGGTTGATTCAAGTGTTGGTGGTAAAACAGCCGTTAACCATGAATTGGGGAAAAATTTAATTGGCGCTTTCTATCAGCCCCGTATGGTAGCTATTGATCCGCAGGTTTTAGACACACTCAATGACCGTGAATTGAAGGCAGGTTTGGCTGAAGTTGTCAAATACGGTGTCATTGCTGATAGTGATTTCTTTACTTACTTACAAGACAATGCTTCAGCACTACTAGCGCGTGATCCGGTGGTGCTTACACACGTTATTGGTAAGTGCTGCCAGATTAAAGCCAATATTGTTGCCCAGGATGAGCGGGAGAGTTCGTTGCGTATGATCTTGAATTTTGGTCACACGATTGGACATGCCATCGAGGCCGAGGGTGGGTATTCTGAGTATAATCACGGTGAAGGTGTAGCTATAGGAATGCATGCAGCCGCACTTATCAGTCAGCATGCCGGACTGTGTGAACAAAGTCAGGTAACTGCTCTGAAAAAACTGCTTAACCGGCTGGATTTACCACTTACAGCACCAGGTTATCATCCAAAAGAGCTGGTGCGTTATTTGGTGAGAGATAAGAAAGTGCTTAATGGCAAGGTTAATTGGGTGTTGATGTCCCAAATTGGTCATGTGGAAATAACTCATGAAATTACTGAGGACACTATTGCGGCGGTATTAGAGCAGGTAACGTGATCCTCAGGAAAACCTGGTAGAAGTGAGATTGCCTCGTCGGTGCAAACTTGGCGGAGTAATCTCACTTTTTATGCTTCGGTCTATATATTCTGCAGTAAAGAAGTTTACAGATACAGGCGGGTGGTGTATTGACAACGCCTGCAACAATCTTTAACGCGTTGAATATAGTGGTGTTTGTTAAGGTTAATTTACATTATATAAGGAAGGAGAGTGTAGCAATCTGTCGAATAGAAAGTGGGTATCAAAAAAATTGGAGGAATGAGCAGGTGGCAAGCAGGAAGGAAAGAGCAATTATCTTTGTATCTGTTATTGCAATAGTCTTGGCTGGAATTGTCGGCTACCGAATTTATAGTAATATACAAGCAAATAAAGAGCGGGCTGCGCGGGCGTCCCAGGGGCAGGTGGTTACTGTTGAAGTAGCAGCTATAACCAGACGGGATATTACGCCGGTTTTAACCTTTTCTGCTAGTCTTGAGCCGATATGGAGTGCAGACATTTCCAGTAAAGTGGACGGACGTATCGAACGGCTTACGGTTGATGAAGGCGATACCGTTTCAGATGGTATGACAATAGCTATCCTGGATATGGGGGAGCTTTCGGCCCAGGTAGTTCAGGCTGAAGGAAATTTATTCCAGGCCAAAGCCAATCTTGAACAAGCCGAACTTGATTTTAGGCGAATGGAACCGCTTGCCAGTCAGGGCGCTATCTCAGAACAAACCCTTGATTCGGCCAGGACTAAACGGGATTTGGCTGCTGGTCAGGTTCGCGCGGCTGAGGGGGCATTAGCCTTATATGATAGCAAACTTACAGGTGCTACGATAAATTCACCGCGGAACGGGGTAGTTGTTAAACGCTATTTGCAATCAGGTTACTATGCCAAAGCAGGTACGGCTATTGTTAGCGTTGCTGATATTACCACGCTTTTGGCAAAAGCTACTGTTGGCGAGGCCGAGATTGCAAAGCTGACGCTGGGCACTGCTGTTAAAGTAAGGGTCGATGCTTTAGAAGGGCAGGAGTTTATTGGTACAATTACCCGTCTTTCGCCGGTAGCGGCTATGCCTTCGCGGACATTTATTGCGGAGATATCGATTCCTAATCCGCAAAGCATTTTGAAGGCAGGTATGTTTGCTAAGGTTGAGGTTCCTATTCAGATCCATGCCCAGGCGCTGGTGGTGCCGGAAATAGCGCTGGTAATGAAGGAGGATATCAAAACAGTTTTTGTACTTACGGCTGACAACAAAGTGCAGCAGCGTGCGCTTAAACTGGGATTTGTTGGCGGTGGTTGGGCTGAGGTGCTTGACGGTGTTAAAGACGGTGAGCAAATCGTTATTGCCGGTCAAAATAAGCTGAGAGATGGTTCAACGGTCAGACTGGGAGCGCCTGGGGAGGCTGGCAGTAAATGATTGATATTTTTATCAAGCGCCCGGTATTTACTACCATGCTGGTTATGCTGCTGGTGGTATTCGGTCTTAACTCGTATCCAAGTCTGGGTGTTGATCTTTATCCTGATGTGGAATTTCCCATCGTCTTAGTAAAAATTACTTATACAGGTGCTTCGCCGGAAGAGATGGAAAGTCTTATTACGAAGCCAGTTGAAGATGCGGTAAGTTCAGTTGCGGGTATAAAGACGCTATCTTCTGTGTCCCGGGAAGGGGTATCTCAGACGACCATTGAGTTTGAATTGGGTACAAACCCTAAAATGGCCGCCAATGATGTGCGCGAGAAGGTCGCCGGTGTCCGCAAGCGCCTGCCTGATGAAATTGATGAACCGGTAGTACAGCGCTTTGACATCACCGCTCAGTCGATTCTCAGCTTTAGTTTAGCCTCAGAGACGCGGTCGCGGGGAGAAATCCGTAAAATTGCTGAAGATATTGTTAAAGATCAGCTCCAACAGGTAGAAGGGGTTGCTGAGGTCAGTATTTATGGGGCTGCCCTGAGAGAAATACAGATATTGGCTGATCCGTCTAAACTTGAGGCCTATGGTGTCTCATTGCAGCAATTAATCGATGCGGTTAATAATAATAATGTCAATACGCCGGGTGGGCATGTTAAGGAACAGGGTATTGAACTAACTGTTAGAACTATTGGTAAATATAAAAGTGTTGATGATATTAAACGCATTGTTGTTCTCAACCAGCAAGGCCGTTTGGTGCGTCTGCAGGATGTGGCCAGTGTAACAGATACCTGGGCAGAAGAACGAACCTATGCGGCAACCAATGGTGTACCAAGTGTAATTATTAGTATTCAGAAGCAGTCAGGTACCAACACGGTAGGGGTTGCTGAAAAAGTAAAACAGTCGATGCAGCAGTTAGAGCAAAATGTGTTGCCTCCGGATATGAAAGTGACCAAAGTACGGGACAATTCTGTTTATATTAGAGACAGCGTTGATGATGTCATGGTGTCGATGGTGTTTGGCGGTTTGTTGGCGGTGGCGATTACCTTCCTGTTTTTGCGTAATACGCGAGCCACGATAATAGGTGCTATTGCTATTCCGACTTCGATTATATCGACCTTCTTTTTGATGAAGGTCATGAATTTTACCCTTAACAATATGTCACTGATGGGGCTTAGTCTGGCTGTGGGAATTCTTATTGATGATGCTATCGTTGTTGTTGAAAATATTTTCCGTCACATGGAGCAAGGTAAAAGCCCAATGTCGGCAGCCCGCGACGGCACGAAAGAGATTTCACTGGCTGTTTTGGCGACAACCTTCTCAATTCTTGCCGTATTTGTGCCTGTAGGTACCATGGGCGAGATTATCGGTCAGTATTTTAAACAGTTTGGCTTAACGATAGCTTTTGCTGTAGCCTTTTCTCTATTTGTAGCCTTTACGCTTACGCCAATGTTGTCGGCGTATTGGTTAAAAACCGGTCAGTCAGGACAAGGCCTACGGATAGGCTGGCTGGAGTTGATATTGGATAAGTGGGAGCAGGGCTTTGAAGCTTTCCGCCGCTACTACCGGGACGTGTTGTATTGGGCGCTGCAGCGACCGAAAAAACTGGTAGCACTGGCTATCCTATCGCTGCTGCTTAATGCATTATTAATGCCTTTCTTAGGTTCCGAGTTTCAGCCTACCTATGACTCAGGCGAATTTAATATCAATCTGATAGCACCATCAGGAACGTCCATTGAGCGGAATAAAGAATTAGTGGCCCAGGTTGAGAAAGAGGTTATGGCTATTCCTGAATTAGAATCAGCCTACCTGGTTGTTGGTGCCAATCGTCAGGTGTACCGTTCGCTGATTGGTGTACGGTTGATTGATTCAGGCAAACGTTCTCGTTCGATGATGCAGATTATGGATTCGCTTCGCAGCAAGTTTCGCAATATTAATGGGTTGAAAGTAAATGTATCAACAGGTCAAAGCACGGGTAAGGGTGATTCTCGTCCAGTGCAAATCGCTTTACGCGGGCCGGAATTAGATGTGTTGAATATGTATGCAAATACACTGGCTGACAAGATAAAACAAATTCCCGGTACAACTGATGTTGACATATCCAGTGAGCAGTCAGAACCAGAGGTACAGGTGAAACTTGATCCAGCCCGGTTGGGTGATGTTGGACTTGACGCGACAACTGCCGGTAATGCTGTGCAAACTGCTTTTCTGGGTGACACTGCCAAAAACCAATATAATGTGGCTGACAGTGATTACGATATCCGGGTGCAGCTGAAGCAGTCCAATCGGCTGAGCTTGGAAGATGTGGCAAATCTGCGAATTAGTGGCAAAAATGGCTTCGTGCGCTTGGGTGATATTGCCGAAGTTAAGTTGTCGTCAGGTCCGACGCAGGTCGATCGTGAAGACCGCCAACGTCAGGTAATCGTCTATGCCAATGCGGTAGGAGCTTCGTCCGGGGAGGTAATTAATACAGTAAAAGAACTTATCCCCGGTCTTAATTTACCAATGGGTTATACCCATAAGCTGGTAGGGCAGGCACAAATGATGGAAAACTCGTTTAAAGAGATTTCCAAAGCACTATTATTGGCAGTAATCCTTATTTACATGGTATTAGCAGCAGAGTTTGAAAGCTTTATTCATCCGCTGATAATTATGTTATCATTACCATTTTCTTTGATTGGAGCGATAGTGGGGTTGTTAATTATGGGCAGTACGATTAACATGATGTCTCTGATTGGCGTGATTATGCTGATGGGTCTGGTAACCAAAAATGCTATCTTGCTGGTTGATTATACGAATCAGCTCAGACAGCAGGGAATGCCTGTTGTTGATGCGCTGGTAGAGGCCGGGTCAGTACGGCTGCGTCCCATTTTAATGACAACAATGGCGATGATTTTTGGCATGGCACCGATTGCACTCGGTATTGGCGCCGGTGCTGAAATTCGTTCATCAATGGGGATAGCATTAATTGGTGGGTTAATAACATCAACCTTCCTGACTTTGGTCATTATCCCGCTGGTATATTTGCTTGTTGATAGACTGCAAAATTATTTTAGGCCAGTTAAACCGGATATAACAGAAAGAAGCCCCAGCGTGTAATGCTAGGGCTTCTTTCTGTTGTTACGCTAATGACCAGCCTTCAATAACCAGTTTTTTGAATCCAAAAAAATTACTAAGAGTAATGGTCAGCGGTATTGCAGGCAGCTCATGCGGGATATAAACCATAATTCCCTGAATTTCTTCGCAACTGTAGTTGTGAAGGTCATGTGGCTGCCCGAGGCGTACAGACGGGCTTTCACGGATATCAATGCAGCAGCTAATAACCTGAAATAGTTCAAGATAGACCGGTTTGCCGTGGGCCTTAATATATGCAAGCGCCTTGTTCGTTATTGTAAGCATTGCCATTAAAGGAGCCTCCTTTACTAGTTTGCTACACAACTATTCGGTAGTAAGAGTGAATATCCTCCTCACGTAGAGAGTTTTAAACAGCAAACTCTGCGGCGGCTTGCTGTTTGATAGTGACATAATATTTAGAAACTGAATAGTATACATTGTAATGTGTGAGATGCGCCGGCTTAGGGGGGATGATATTGTTTAACCGGACAGAAGCCGTGAATAATCTACTGGCATTGATGAGACTGCAAAATAGCTATATTCATGAGCTAAATAAGCTAATATATGCCGCCGCTACTGATTTGACGCTGGCTAACAATCATGAATTTACCATGTTTGTTGATAATTTTTTCGAATTTGCTCATTATCATTATAACAGTGAAGGCTACAGCCAAGCTGCGCAGTTGGTGCAGATCTACCATTATATTTTATTGGAGCGATTGCTGGATAGTCAGGTTTTAGTTGCTGCTGAACAAATGGAACTTGCCATTGGCCATCTGGAGATGGTTGTTCGGGAGATGCAGGCTAGGTTTCATCCACAAATAATTCTGCTAAATCAGGGGATTCTACTAATGGAAGAGACGCAGTTAAAGATTATTGAGAGTCTGGAAGAACTTTTGGAACGATCTCAGCCTGTTCCCAAATTGCAGAATTAGAAAAAAGTTTGTGAAAAACAGGATTTTTACTATGGCTATGGAATAGTTTAAAGACATAATGCCCGTAGAGGACATTATGTCTTTATGCTATTATATAACAGCGAGTAATTCTAAAAGAAGAACGATGACTTTATTGCCATTAGGGCGCAGAGATGCTATTATGCAAAAAGGAAGGTTTCGAGGTGTAGTAATGGATATAGATTATGTGAGTCGCTTGTTTAAGGAGTTTAAGGCAGGCGATCTGACACTTGATGAAGCTCTGGACAAGCTAAAAATACTGCCTTATGAAGATTTGGAATTTGCTAAGCTGGATCATCATCGACTGTTGCGCCAGGGGTTTGCTGAGGTTGTTTTTTGTCAGGGGAAAACACTGGAGCAGGTACAAGCTATTATGGAAAGGCTGGCTGAGTATAATCACAGTATTTTGGCGACAAGAGCAACTAAACAGATGTATGATGCGGTAAAGCAAGTCGTGACTGACGCCCGGTATCATGAATTGGCACGGCTTATTACTGTTGAACGGCAGAAACCGCCGGTAGATAAGGAACGGTTTATTTTGGTTATGAGTGCCGGAACCAGCGATATTCCGGTAGCTGAGGAAGCTGCCATTACTGCTGAAATGATGGGCAATGAAGTGAAAAGGGTGTATGATGTTGGAGTGGCGGGTATTCACCGGTTGCTTGATCAGCACCAGTTGATTGAACAAGCCAATGTACTTGTGGTGGTAGCCGGCATGGAAGGTGCGCTGGCAAGTGTTATCGGTGGTTTGGCGGCCAAACCGGTTATTGCGGTGCCGACAAGTATTGGTTATGGCGCAAGTTTCGGTGGCCTGGCGGCTTTGTTAAGTATGCTTAATAGCTGTGCAGCCGGAGTGGCTGTTGTTAATATTGATAATGGTTTTGGCGCAGGCCGGATGGCCAGTATGATTAACCACATGAGGTGAGTATATACAAATGGATATAAAATGTAATGCCATTTATCTTGATTGTTTTGCCGGTATTAGTGGCAATATGCTGCTGGGAGCCTTGCTTGATGCCGGTGCGCCAGCAGAATTGTTGCGGGCTGAACTGGCCAAACTGGCAGTAACAGGGTATCGGTTGAACTTGTCAAGAGTTGATAAGGGTGGTATAAACGCCTTTTACCTGGATGTTCAGGTCGATGAAGCAGTACAAGAGCATCGTAATTTAGCTGATATAATTGCTATTATTGAACAGTCCACCATCAAACCTGCTGTAAAGGAAAGCAGTAAAGCTATATTTACTCGTTTGGCTCAGGCTGAAGCCAAAGTCCATGGTATGCCGCTTGATGAAATTCATTTTCATGAAGTTGGCGCAGTAGATTCCATTGTTGATATTGTTGGTATTGCATGGGCGCTTGATTATCTCCATATTGAACATATATATGCCTCGCGACTTCGTGTTGGCAGTGGTTTCGTTACGTGCTGTCATGGGCTTATTCCAGTCCCGGCACCGGCTACTGCCGAACTGTTGCATGGCATTCCCTATTATCCGGGTGATATTGAAAAGGAACTGGTAACGCCGACGGGAGCCGCTGTTTTAGCAACACTTGGTACTGGTTTTGGCAATATGCCGGCTGATTTTATTAGCAGCAAAATTGGGTATGGTGCCGGTACCTGGAATATTGCTATTCCTAATGTTTTGCGCCTCTATTTAGGTGAGGTAACAGGCAATGGGAAAAATAGGCAGGGTGAGAATACAAAAGATGAACAATGTTTGGTAATTGAGACCAATATTGACGATCAAACTCCTGAAATCTATGGGTATATAATGGATAGATTATTTGCCGCTGGTGCCTTGGATGTCTGGTTAACCCCCATTATTATGAAAAAGAATCGACTGGCAACCAAATTGTCGGTACTGGCTGCTCCAGATTGTCAAAATAAGGTCGCAGAAATAATTTTGCAGGAAACAACATCAATTGGTATGCGCTGTTATCCGGTAGCAAGAACGATGGCTGACCGTGAATTTATTGTTATCGGATTACCCTGGGGGGATGTCAAGGTAAAAGTCAGTTCTTATCAAGGGAAAATATGCAATGTTGCGCCTGAATACGAGGAGTGTCGAAAAATTGCGGCGAAGACGGGAATACCGCTTAAGGTAGTCCAGCAGCTGGCATTAAAAGAAGCCATGTCAGTTTGTTAAAGGTATTTTTGGATAAATTAAGTATGAAAAGATGAATTAAGCCAAGTTTATGGGCTGTATTTTAAGAGTTTTGAGCAGATATAAAGGATTTTACCCTTTGTTAGCAGGAAAAACTGAAAATATGTAAAATTATATTGTTAATATTGTAACTTTCATAATTAAATAAATGGATCGCAGGGGAGGGAAGAAGTGTGGCGATAAGGTATTGTATCAAACCATATTCGCTGAGTGAGGCAAAACCTGGCATGGAAATTGGACGGATGGTACTAACCCCGGAGGACAAGGTTATTTTAAGTGAAGGTACAATTCTCACAGACAGTATGCTGCACGGCTTGGAATTTTGGAATATTACCACAGTATTTATTAAAGAAGCATTGCCATCTGAGCCAGGTATTGATTTTTCTATTCCTGAAACTGTTGTCCGGAAAAAGTTCTATGCTGATTATGATAATACTGTCAGTGTTGTGAAGGATGCCTTTGCAAAAACACGCTTTTTTCAAGAGGTTCCGCTGAATGCCATGAAGGAGTTGGCCAGTAATGCGATTGAACTGTTGATTAATTCGCCTGGTGTAATTAATCATATAAATTTGGTGCGCCGACAGGATGATTACACCTTTCATCACTCTGTTAATGTAGCTATTATTTGCGGAGTACTGGGTAAGTGGCTTGGTTATACAGGTGCAGAATGGAAGGATTTGATACTAGCCGGATTGCTTCATGATATCGGTAAAACCCAAATCCCACTTGAAATATTAAATAAACCAGGCAAGCTTACGTCTGACGAGATGGAGATTATGCAGCTTCACACAACCAGGGGATATAAACTGCTGTCCACGAAGCAGGGGATTCCAAACGGCGTAATTCATGGAATTCTCCAGCATCATGAACGGTTTGACGGCAGTGGCTATCCTCTTGCCGTTTATGGCGATCAAATTCATCGATATGCGCGAATTATTGCGGTTGCCGACATATATGATGCTATGACTTCAGATCGCGTTTATCATCGTAAAATCTCACCATTTGCAGTAGTCGAAATGATTGTTGAGGAAATGTTTCAAAAGCTTGATCCTGAAATTGGTGCAATTTTTTTAAATAATGTTCGTGATTATTTTATCGGCAATATTGTTGAATTAAGTGATGGCCGCCAAGCGGAAGTAATTTATTTGGGACAATTTATGGCATCACGGCCAATAGTAGTTACTGAGGATAAGGAATATATTGATTTAGAATATAACAAAACGTTACGAATTGTGAAAGTCGCCAGAGCCTAACTAATATTAATGCGATAAGGGGAGTATATTTCTTAGCTATGCCGAGGCAGGCCGGATTGATCCTATTTTGTATCATACTAGGAGTGAACAATTATGAGGCAAACTACCCAGGGACGTAGTACGAATAGCACTATTAAAGATGTCCAAAATAGCTGTGATGAACGTGGTATTGCAATTCAAAAAGTTGGAGTCAGTGATGTGCATCTGCCGTTTTTAATAAAAACTAAAAGTGGTTCCTTTCAAAGTGTTTTAGCCAAAATTAAGCTTACCGTTGATTTGCCGCAAGAGTTCAAAGGGACACACATGAGCCGGTTTATTGAAATTCTTAGCGATTGGAGCCAAAAACCGGTGTCCTACCGGGAAATTGAGTATATGTTGACAGACACAATTGACCGTTTGCAGGCCAAAAGAGCGCATATTGATATTAATTTTAAATATTTCATCGAAAAAATGGCACCAGTGAGTGGCTTTAAAAGTATGCTGGATTATGATTGTGTATTTTCAGGTAACTTAGTGCGTGGCGGGCATTTGGACTTGCTGTTTGGTATTACGGTACCATTTACCTCACTATGTCCCTGTAGTAAGGAAATATCGCAATATGGGGCGCATAACCAGCGGGGGATTATGAAGGCGAAGATTAAACAACAGCCGGGAAAGTTTATCTGGATTGAAGATTTGGCAGCATTGATGGAAGAACAGGGAAGTTGTCAGGTATATCCTTTGTTAAAGCGCGGGGATGAAAAATATGTTACGGAAAAGGCCTATGAAAATCCTAAATTTGTTGAAGATGTACTCAGGGATTTAGTCTTAACGTTGCGTAAGATTGATGGTATTGAATGGTTTGAAATTGAATGTGAAAACTATGAATCTATTCATAACCATAGTGCCTATGCCACGCATATTGAGTGTGTAGAAAGCTAGTGAACTCGTGTCAGTATAGCTGAAACACTGGGGATTCAGGTGGAGAGTCTGCTCCACCTGAATTAACGCCGCCTGTAGAGGCGAGAGTCTTGACTTGTGTACTAAGACAAAGCGGCGCCGGACTAAAGTAGGCTAGTCCGGCGCCGCATTTGGGTTTTGGGACTATTCAGCGGAATAGTCACCATTGGCGTCATATTTGGCAGTTAAGGTTTGGTTGGCCATAGCGCTTTTTGAATTGGTCGCTGAGGCAGTGCTGCTGCTTGTTTGCGATTGTTTAGCAAGTTGGCTTAACTTGTTCATATCTGCAGAGGTAGCCGAAGCTGTGCCAGAAGTAGCGGACATTCCGGAAGTAGCGGATGTTCCGGACATTCCGGAGGCTTTGCTGGAGTAATCGTTATTTGCATCCATCTTGGCAGTCAAGGTACCATATTCGCTTTTGCTTGCTGCTTGTTTGCTTTGTTTGGATTGTTCCATAATGTGATTACCTCCCTGAATTTTTATTTGGCCATGTGACCAATATTAGTATCAGAAAACACATATCAAGTCATACCAGGGATTTTTTGCCCAATAGCAATTTATAGTTAAATCCCAGTTGAGGTTAAATAATGAAACAGTTAATTGTGAATGCCGATGATTTTGGCTTACATGAAAATATTAATCTTGGCATTATCGAGGGGCATATCCGAGGCTGTATTACGAGTACTTCGCTTATGGCCGGTGGATCTGCATTTAATCATGCGGCAGCGTTAGCTGCCGACCATCCGCAATTGGGGATTGGCGCTCATCTTACACTTGTGGGTGGAATGCCGGTAACTGATCCGGGGTCTATTCCTTCCTTAGTTGATAGTGAGGGGATGTTGTGTACCAGTTATCCGGCATTTTTGAAAAAATTTTGTTTGGCAGGTATTTGCCTTGACGATGTGCACCGGGAACTGACGGCACAGGTTAACAAAATATTGTCGGCTGGCATTACGCTTACTCATCTTGACAGCCATCAGCACCTGCATGTGGTGCCGGGGATTCTTAATATTGTGCTAAGTATTGCCAAAGAATTTAATATCAGGGCTATGCGGATACCGGCTGAATCGCTGGTGTTCTTAGGTGGTTTTAAACCGGGAGCAGGCAGGATAATTGGCCGCTCCGGTCTTAGTATTTTGGCTGGTATGGCTCGTTTTAAGGCGCGACAGGCTGGTTTAGCGGCACCGGATCATTTCTATGGAATGGTAGCGGGCGGCAGTATGGAGGAAAAGTTACTACTTACTATTATTGATAATCTGTCTGAGGGCATAACCGAAGTTATGGTTCATCCTGGCTTAGATGAGGTTGCTCTCAATCGCGTATTTAACTGGCAATACCATTGGCAGCAGGAACTCAGTGCAGTTACTAGCTGCCGGGTTGTTCAGCGTTTGGAACAAGAGAATATTCAACTCGTGTCATTTGCTGGGATGAATAACAGTAAAGGGTGATTGCTATAATTTAAATAAAATATTTAATTTTGATAATTATCGTCTTGCTAGCAGGAAAAAAGCCAATTATATGGAATAATACCACTAACATAATTTGATAGTGTAAGGGAATGGGTGCTTTGTGCTTAATAGGGAAGTCCGGTGTAATACCGGCACGGTCCCGCCACTGTAATGGGGATGCTTCCTAAATTTGCCACTGGGAAACCGGGAAGGCTTAGGGCGGCGATGAACCAGAGTCAGGAGACCTGCCTGTTCTAACACACGCCGCTAGGACCTACGGAAGATAGGCAGGTGTGGGTACAATAATCAGGCAAAATGCATATATTGTTTGGTGTTATACCCCCTGCTAAGGGGGTTTTTCTATTGTCTGATATACCAATACCAATGCGCAAAGGAATAACTACCGGGACTTGTGCGGCCGCAGCGGCCAAAGCGGCAGTACTGGCCTGGCAAGGTCAGCCGGCTACCGTCGTTGAAGTAATTTCACCGCAGGGCATAACACTGACAGCGCCGATAGCTGCCAGTCATGCGCTTGCTAATGGCGGTGTCGCCTGGGTAATTAAGGATGCCGGCGATGATCCGGATATTACGAATGGGGTTAAAATTGTAGCGGAAGTAAGTATAACCGATCAGCCGGGAATAATGATCAAGGCCGGTGAGGGTGTCGGTACGGTGACAAAACCGGGTCTGGCTATGCCGGTAGGAGAGCCGGCTGTAAACCCTGGACCGCGTACCATGATTACTAAGGCGGTTAACGATTGTTTGCCGCCAGGTAAGGGAGCTGTAGTTACTATTTCCGTTCCCAATGGGGAGACAATAGCTGCTAGAACGCTTAATCCAACGCTGGGAATAGTGGGCGGGTTATCCATTATTGGTACTACCGGGATTGTTGAACCCATGTCGGAAGAAGCCTTTAAAAATTCGCTGGTACCCCAAATTAGTGTGGTGCGGGCACTGGGATATGACGAAATTGTATTTGCCCCCGGAAAGATTGGACAGGACATTGCCGTTAATCGCTATGGTTTACCAGCTGAAACAGTTGTGCAAACAAGTAATTTTATTGGACATATGTTGGAAAATGCCGTGAAGTATGAAATGCGACGGGTGCTTTTATTTGGTCATCTGGGAAAAATCGGTAAAGTTTCGGCAGGAATATTCCATACGCATAATCGAATGGCTGATGCCCGGATGGAAACAATAGCTGCCTATATGGCCGTTAGCGGCGCACCGCAGGCAGCCATTGAAGAGGTGTTGTCTGCGACTACAACCGAAGCAGCTATGCCAATTATTGCCCGCTATAATATGAACAAGGTGTATAATTTATTGGCTGAACGGGCCAGCAGCAGAGCCATGCGGTATGTGTTTGGTGATTTAACAGTGGGAACAGTTATTGTAACTTTAAAGGGAGAGATACTGGGGCTTGATCAGACGGCCCGGGAAATTGGAGGCCATTTAGGATGGAATGTACCTATCGAATAATTGTTGTGGGTATTGGTCCCGGCTCGCCTGATTATCTGTTGCCAATAGCCAGCCGGACAATTGCGGCGGCGGCTATTTTGGTCGGTAGTCAACGGGCGCTTGATACCTTTGCGACGAATAATCAGGTTACCAGGGTGATTGACAAAGATATTACCGGTGTGCTTGATTTTATTGAACAGCAGCTTGCCAGTCAGGATGTAGTTGTTATGGTATCAGGTGATCCAGGGTTTTACAGTATGTTGACTGCACTGAGAAAGCGTTTTGCCGCTAAGCGCCTTACTGTTATTCCGGGAATTAGTTCAGTGCAGCTTGCTTTTGCGCGCGTGGCCGAGGTTTGGCAGGATGCAGCTTTAATCAGTATGCATGGCCGCAGGGCTGCTGACGATGTATTATGCTACCGCCCCGGATATAAGGTGGGGATATTAACAGATACTCAGCATAATCCGGCAACGATTGCCGGTATTCTATTAGCTCACGGTTGGCCGGCGACTGCTTGTGTGTGGCTATGCACCAATCTGTCCTATGATAATGAGGAAATAGTCAGTGCAACGTTGGCTGAGACAAGGTCAATTTCCGGGTTTGAACATAGTGTAATGGTGGTGAAGGCATGACACAGGGGCTAGGGATTCCAGACAGTCAGTTTATTCGGGGCAATATTCCGATGACCAAGCAGGAGATTAGGATATTAACCTTAGCAAAGGCTAATATTGGCGCTAATGATACTGTCATTGATATTGGTGCAGGTACCGGCTCATTGTCAATAGAAGCAGCTTTGTTAGCTAAACATGGCAAGGTATTTGCCATTGAGCGTGAAGCAGAAGGTTTTGACTTAATCAAGGCTAATGCCGCTAAATTTAAAGCGGAAAATGTTGCGCCGATACTGGGAGTAGCCCCGGAGTCATTAGCAGGATTGCCGGCTGCTGATGTTATTTTAATTGGTGGCAGTGGCGGAAAGCTGCCAGATATACTGGCTTGTGCCGACAAATTGCTTAAACCGGGTGGACGGCTGGTTGTAACAGCAGTTACAGTGGAAACGTTATCAACTGCGCTCCACATCCTGAGAGAGAAAAAGGAATACAACATTGATGCCTGCTCAGTGCAGGTAACCCGAATTCAAGCAGTAGGTGCCAGTAATATGTTCAAAGCACTTAATCCGATATACATAATCGTGGGTAGTAAATAGGTTCAGGCTGGGTTATAACAGCCTAAGAAGAAGGGAGATTCTTAACATGAATGTTTTTTTCGTTGGTGCGGGTCCGGGCGATCCTGAACTAATCACTGTTAAAGGCCAGCGGCTGTTGGGACAGGCGGATATCATTATTTATGCCGGATCATTGGTCAATCCGGCACTGCTGTCGCTGGCTAAAAATGGCGCTGCTATCTATAATAGCGCCTCTATGACCTTGGATGAGGTTATTGCTGTTATGGAACAAGGGGTTAAGGAAAATAAGCTGGTAGTCAGACTTCATACCGGAGATCCCAGCATTTATGGTGCTATCCAGGAACAAATGGATAAGCTGGCAGTCAAAGATATTACTTTTGAGGTTATCCCGGGTGTTAGCTCTTTTCTGGCTACCGCTGCTGCTTTAAAACAGGAATATACCTTACCCGATGTATCTCAGACGGTGATTATTACCCGGCTGGAAGGTCGTACGCCTGTACCTGAAAAAGAAAAGCTAATTAAGCTGGCCAGTCATGAAGCAACCATGTGCATCTTTTTGAGTGTGCATATGCTGGATGATGTGGTACAAGAGCTAATCGACGGTGGCTATACAAAAGAAACGCCGGTAGCGATTGTGCAAAAGGCGTCCTGGCCTGATCAGAAGATTTTTCGTGCTACCTTGGCTACAATTGCTCAGCTTGCCAAAGAAAATAACATTGACCGTACAGCTATGATTGTTGTTGGCAAGGTTTTAAGCACCGATTATGCTTTATCCAGACTCTACGCCCCCGAATTTGGACATATGTTCCGGGAGGCCAAGTAGGCTGTGAAAGTAGCAGTCATTTCAGTAACTAATAAAGGCGCTGAATTAGCCAGCAAGATAGCGCCGCTTATCGGGCTTGAAGTTGATATCTATGCAAAGGTTGGACGAAATCCGTGCAATGAACCTCATACCTACTGCTGTTTAGGTGATTTGGCCGGTGAACTATTTTCAAATTATGATGGTTTGCTTTTTATTATGGCGGCAGGTATTGTTGTGAGAGTGATTGCACCCTATGTTAGAGATAAACGGGTTGACCCGGCGGTAGTGGTTATGGATGATGGCGGCAATTTTGCGATTAGTCTGCTGTCAGGTCATATTGGCGGTGCCAATGAGTTGGCGCAGCGGGTGGGGAGTGCTGTCGGGGCTACGCCTGTAATTACAACAGCTACAGATGTTGCAAGATTACCGGCTGCCGATGTACTTGCCGCCAAACTTAACCTGGTGATAGAACCATTTAATTCTCTAAAGACAATTAACGCGGCCATTGTAAATGGTGATAATGTGAAATTTTTCCTGGATAGAGAGCTGGCCGGACAGGAGCAATATACTTGTTTGGCGGCAAAACAGGGGGTCGTGCTTGCTGATAGTAGTGAATTGGCTCTTAGCGAGGAATATGATGCAGCCGTTATAATTACCGACAGGAAACTAAGTATCCCTAAACAGCACCTGTATTTGCGTCCCGGTGGTTTAGCCATCGGTCTTGGCTGCCGGCGCGGCACGACCAGTGCTGAAATTTTAGCAGCCATCAGTCAGGCTTGTTTGACTGTTAAACGCAGTAGTAACAGTGTGGCCATAATTGGGAGTACAGTGGTTAAGGAAGACGAAATCGGTCTACTGGCAGCTGCTCGGCAACTGGCAGTGCCGATTAAGTTTTTTTCTAATGAGCAATTGCAAGCGTGTATTGACCAATATGACTTGTCGTTATCAAATTTTGTTAAAGAAAAGATAGGAGTGGGAAATGTATGCGAACCAGCAGCAATTCTAGCGGGGAAAAGCAACAACCTGATTTTGCCGAAAACAAAGTATCCCAAAGTGACTGTGGCTATCACGCAGGTAAACTATCGGTGGTGGGAATAGGGCCTGGCAGTCAGATTGATATGACACCGCGCGCCAGGCAGGCTATTGAAGGTGCCGAGGTCATTGTCGGGTATGATACTTATTTAGAGTTGATAAAAGAGTTAGTGTCTGGAAAAACCATTATCGGCACAGGTATGATGCAGGAAATTGATCGTTGCCAGGCTGCGGTAGAACAGGCGATGGAAGGAAAGCAGGTTGCCGTTATTTCCAGTGGTGATCCGGGTATCTACGGTATGGCCGGCCTGGTGCTTGAACTTGTTGCCAAATATCCGGAGAGTGTTCAGCCTGAGGTTAGTGTTGTGCCTGGTATTAGCGCTGTTGGGGCGGCGGCTTCCATTTTGGGTGCGCCGTTAATGCATGATTTTGCCGTCATTAGTTTGAGCGATCTGTTGACTCCCTGGGAGGTTATTCAAAAGAGAATCGAAATGGCAGTTGCCGGTGACTTTGTTATTGCTATTTATAATCCGAAAAGTATCCGTCGGACAAGTCAAATTGAAACAGTGCGCGAAATTGCACTGCAGCACCGGGGTCCGGAAACTCCTGTCGGGATAGTGCATCACGCCAGTCGTACAAAAGAGGACATGAAGATCTCAACGTTAGAACAGTTTACCAATGAACATATTGATATGTTTTCGCTGGTCATCATTGGCAATAGTCAGACGTATGTAGCTGATGGGAAAATGGTAACACCGCGAGGCTATCGTCTATGATTTTAGTGCTGGCTGGAACGCTGGATGGCCGGGAATTGGCTGTACATTTAGCAACCGCCGGACATCAGGTGCTGGCAGCGGTAATTAGTGAGTATGGGCGAAGTCTGGCTGAATTGCCGGGTATTCGTGTTCACACCGGGCAATTGACAGTAGAAGGTATGCAGAATTTAATTGCCGACCAAAACATTACGGTTATCGTTGATGCCAGTCATCCTTATGCTGTCAATGGTTCGATGAATGCCATGCAGGCCTGTGAGCTTGCAGGTATTGAATACATACGGTATGAACGTGCCGAAGTTTGTGTGCCTCAGTATGAACGGCTATATGTTGCCAGTGATGCTGCTCAGGCTGGCAAATTGGCTGCCAGTCTGGGCAAGGTGATATTCTTAACTACCGGCAGCCGCACGCTCAAACTATTTAAAACCGAACCGTTATTGGCGAAGTGCCGGCTGATTGCGCGTGTGCTGCCCCAGCCTGACGTTGTGCAAGAGTGTGTGGACTTAGGTTTTAATCCTGGTGACATTGTGGCCATCAAAGGGCCGTTTTCTCAGCAGCTTAATGCGGCACTATTTAAGGAATACGATACCGAAGTTATTATAACAAAAAATAGCGGGACAATCGGCGGCGCAGATACTAAAATAGCGGCAGCCATTGAATTAAACCTACCAATTATTGTAATTGGCAGACCGGATATCAACTATAGGAATTTGTGCCAGACACAAGAACAAGTAATAGATATGGTAAAGAATATGGAATGACAACAGGTAACGTCAATTTACTAAGGAGGTAGCAGCTATGCCGTACATAAAAGATCCAATGGCTATTGAGACGCGCAGTATGGAAATTATTGCGCCCTATCTGGCTGATTTTCATTTAGATGAACAGACAATCAAGGTATATTCGCGAATCATTCATGCTGCCGGCGACCCGGATTATGCGAATATAATAAAAG
Organism: Sporomusa ovata DSM 2662; assembly: GCF_000445445.1. GTDB lineage: Bacteria > Bacillota > Negativicutes > Sporomusales > Sporomusaceae > Sporomusa > Sporomusa ovata. The sequence continues at coordinate 1,010,570 of NZ_ASXP01000001.1, forward strand.
TGCACCCGGAGGCCATAGCGGCAGGTATTGCTGCCCTTAAGGCCGGCTGTAATATTTTTTGTGATGTTGAAATGGTGCGCACAGGCATTAATAAACGGCGGTTGGCCGAATTTGGCGGCCAGGCGTTTTGTTTGGTGGCCGATGAGACAGTGGCTAAGGAAGCTAAGGCAGCCGGTATTACCCGCTCGATGGCGGCGATGCGTAAATTTGGTACACAGCTTAATGGTGCCATTGTGGCTATTGGCAATGCACCAACCGCGCTGTTTGAAGTACTGACAATGATTAAAGAAGATAATATTAAACCGGCACTTATTATTGGTGTGCCTGTTGGTTTTGTTGGTGCCGCTGAATCGAAGGAATTGCTGCATACAACGGCAACTGTGCCGTATATTACTGTGCTGGGCAATAAAGGTGGCAGTCCGATCGCGGCTGCCTCTGTCAATGCCGTCATGTATATGTTAGGCCGCTAAACGATAAGCAATCCATTAAACAAGTTTACAGGCGCAGGCGGGTGGTGTATTGACAACGCTCCACCACTGGCGTTTGACTTCCGCTTTTGCCAACACACCACCCGCCTGCAAAAATTTTTAACACGTTGTATATAGACTGGAGGGGTGCGCATGGCCCAATTGAATATTCCCAGAGTTGTCATTGCCGGCGTTAATAGTGGTGTTGGTAAAACAACCATCGTAACCGGGATGCTCGCGGCTTTATCCAGGCGCGGCTTTAAAGTCCAATCCTATAAAGTGGGCCCTGATTATATTGATCCGGGTTTCCATCGCTTAGCCAGTGGTAAAAGTGCGCATAATCTTGATTCCTGGCTGGTGCCGCCAGAATTATTGGCAGATATATTTACCAGTACGGCAGCCCAAAACGATATTGCCATTATTGAGGGCGTTATGGGACTGTATGATGGCGGGCGCGCTGGTGTTAGCAGTACGGCAACTGTGGCGAAATTGCTAAAGGCGCCGGTAGTACTGGTAATTGATGCTAAATCAATGGGCGAGAGCGCGGCGGCTATTGCGCTCGGCTTTAAACTGTATGATTCAAAAGTGGATTTGGCTGGGGTCATTATTAACAGACTTGGCTCAGAAAGTCATAAGCTGATGGTATGTGAGGCCATGGATAGACTGGGAATTCCGGTTATTGGCACAGTTTTCCGCAATAATGAGCTTAGTATGCCAGAACGCCACCTTGGTTTAACACCAGTTACTGAGCAGGATGCGGCAGCTGTGGTAGAAAAAATAGGACAGCAAGTGGCAGAGCAGGTGGACTTAGATAAGCTGGTGACTGTGGCTAAAACTGCCAGTCCGCTGCCAAAGCATAGTGCACCGGCAAAGAGCAAGCATAATCAGACACCAATCCGTATTGGCGTAGCCCAGGATGATGTTTTCACTTTTTACTATCCATCAAGTCTGGAAGTTTTAGCAGAGTTTGGTGCGGAAATTATTCCTTTCAGCCCGCTTATGGATAAACAATTGCCTATAGTTGACGGTATTATATTAGGCGGTGGTTTTCCAGAAATGTTTGTCAGGGAATTATCAGTCAATATTGGCATGCGGCAGGATATACTGCAGGCTGCTAAGGCCGGTATGCCGATATATGCTGAGTGTGGTGGACTGATGTACCTGGCACGGCAAATTACAGATTTTGATGGTCAGACATATGATATGGCCGGCGTTATTCCGGCCGTATGCCAGATGCAGTCTAAACTGGAAACCGTAGGCTATGTGGAAGCTAAAGCCTTAACCAACAATGTACTTTGTACGACTGGGGAAAGTCTGCGGGGGCATGAATTTCATTTTTCCCGGATGTTGCCTGAGGTAAGCAGTGCAGAGTTTCCGTGGGCCTTTGCATTTAAAAAAATGCGGACAGGTACTATTTATCAGGGCGGCTATGCGGCTGGAAATGTGTTAGCCTCTTATCTGCATATGCATTTTGCGGGCAATAGACAAGCTGCTGAGCAGTTCGTCACGCGGTGTGCTCAGTACAGGCAACTAGCAGGACAGGAGATGTAGCTACGATGGCAGGTAAAATTGTTTTGGTTACCGGCGGTGCCCGCAGTGGAAAAAGTACATTTGCTGAACAGATAGCCGCTCGCGGTGGAGGGAGGGTAGCATACATTGCTACTGCTCAAATCTATGATGAGGAAATGGAAGAACGGGTGAGTATTCATCAAAGCCGCCGTCCCGCCAACTGGCTGACTTTTGAAGCTCCTTATAATGCCGATGAGGCTATGGCAAAAGCAGCTTTGAGTGCAGATACGGTGTTATTTGATTGTTTGACACTCTATACCAGTAACTTACTCTTGGCACCTAAGGCACCAAGTGACAGGGAAGAACGCCGGCAAGCTGTGCTTGGCAGCATTGAAAAATTACTGGCAAGTGCTAAACAGGGAAATTGTGATGTGATCTTTGTTTCTAACGAAGTTGGCTTAGGAATTGTGCCAGATAATGCATTGGCTCGCGAATATCGTGATGTGGCGGGGCTTGTCAATCAAATGGTAGCGGCTAATGCGGATGAAGTATATTTGGTAGTAAGTGGTTTGGCTGTTGAGCTAAAAAAAATAGCCGTTAGTCTGAAGGAGAGTGAACTTAATGGCTAAAGCAATTATGCTGCAGGGAACAAGCTCCCATGTTGGCAAAAGCATTTTAACTACGGCGTTATGCCGGATTTTTAAACAGGATGGTCAGAAGGTAACCCCATTTAAAGCCCAAAATATGGCCCTTAACTCTTATGTTACCAAAACTGGTGGCGAAATGGGCCGGGCACAAGTGGCTCAGGCCGAAGCTGCCGGATTGGACCCGACTGTCGAAATGAACCCGGTATTACTAAAACCGACAGGTAATTCCTGTTCACAGGTCATTGTTATGGGCAAGCCTGTGGGTAACATGTCAGCAAAGGAATATCATGCCGGTTATAGTCTGAAGGCTCTGGGGGTAGTGACCGAGTGTATCCAAAAGCTGCACCAAGACTTTGATACTATTGTCATTGAAGGAGCCGGCAGCCCGGCGGAGGTTAACCTTAAAGACAATGACATTGTTAATATGCGTGTTGCTAAACTGGCTGGCGCACCAGTGCTGCTTATTGCCGATATTGATAGGGGCGGAGCTTTAGCTTCTATTGTCGGGACACTGGAACTGCTAGACCCGGATGAACGTGCGTTGATCAAAGGTCTGATTATTAATAAATTCCGGGGCGATATTACCTTACTGAAACCAGCATTGGATTTTCTTGAAGTTAAGACAGGAAAGCCGGTTATTGGTGTTGTGCCGCATCTTGACAGGCTGGGGATTGATGATGAAGATTCTGTATCACTGGAGGATAAAGAGCAACCGGAGAAAGTCAGCGAGCTTGATATCGCCGTATTGCGTTTGCCGAAGATATCCAACTTTACTGATTTTGATGCCTTAGCTAATGAAAGTGATGTCCAGGTGAGATATGTGCGCCAGGGGGAAGCTATTGGCAAACCCGATCTGATTATCCTGCCAGGCAGTAAAAATACCACGGAAGATTTATTGTATCTTCGCCACAATGGCTATGAACAGGAGCTTATCAAGCTGGCTAAAAGCGGTACGCCGCTTGTGGGCATCTGCGGTGGTTATCAGATGCTGGGGCGGGAAGTACAAGACCCTGAACATACAGAGTCAGACCTGGACAAAGTTATGGGCTTAGGTCTTATCGACAGTATTACGATCTTCGAAGCCAATAAAGTAACCCATCAAGTTAAGGCGGCGGCGTGTAACCATAAGTTTTTAGGGATTAATTATAGCGGTCACAACTTGGCCGGTTATGAAATTCATATGGGTCGTACCCAGTTTTTATCCCCGGTAGATGCTGCTTTTACTATTGTCACCCGGTCAGGTAAGTCAGTACAGTTGACTGACGGCGCTATTTCTGCCGACGGTTTGGTTATGGGTACCTATATCCACGGGATTTTTGACAATGACACCTATCGGCGGGCGGTGCTGGATGCGCTGAGAGTGCGCAAAGGGTTAGCACCGTTAGGAGTAATCAAGGATACGCAAGCGCTTAAAGATGCTGCCTATAACCGGTTGGCTGACGTTGTCCGGCAGGGTCTGGATATGGATCTCATCTACCGGATTATGAACGAAAATAATGGTAGATAGCGATGACAGAGTATGTAATAGTCGGAGCAGTCATCCTTGACCGCTTGGTTGGCGATCCGCGGACAGCGCTTCATCCGGTAGTTATTATCGGCAATTTTATTGCCTGGTTGGAACGACGGCTTTTGCAAGCCACTCATTCACCGGTTTATAAAAAGCTGACTGGTGCAGTCCTCGTCATTAGTGTGCTGGCAGTAGTATATGGCGTAGTGTGGCTGGTTATGCTGGCTTTAAATTCGCTTCATTCCTGGGCTGGTTATATTGGCGGTGCAGTGCTGTTATCGTTTACGATATCAACAAGAAGTTTGGCGGAAGCCGGACGGGAGATAGCAGGCTTTCTGAATAGCGGCAATATGGAACAGGCCCGCTATAAGGTGGGCTGGATTGTCGGGCGGGATACCGCTGAACTTAATACTGCCGAAGTGACCCGGGCCACTGTGGAGACAGTGGCGGAGAACATTGTAGATGGCATTATCTCACCGCTTTTTTATGCTGCAATCGGCGGCGTACCGTTGGCTTTTTTATATCGTGCAGTTAATACCCTGGACTCGATGGTTGGCTATAAGAACGAAAAATACCGGGATTTCGGCATGGCTGCCGCCCGGGTTGATGATGGTTTTAACTATATTCCCGCGAGAATTACCGGTTTACTGATTATTTTGGCAGCTGTTTTGCTCAAACAGGATGCGAGTGGTGCTTTTCAGGCCATCAAGCGCGATGCGGTTAAGCATCCCAGCCCCAACAGCGGTTATTCTGAGGCTGGTGTGGCCGGGGCATTAGGGATTAGACTGGGTGGGCTTAATTATTATGGCGGGGTGGCCTCGTTGCGTGCTTATATGGGTGAGGCCAAGTGTGAGCTTGAGCCAATACATATTGAGAACACGATTCATATTATGTATGTGGTGACAATTTTGTTTGTTGCAGGGACATTAGCTTGTAAATGGTTGTTTGCTTATCTATAGGCAGCCATTCGAGGTGGAGGAATAAAGGGTGAAAGACTTTTTTACCGGATTACAGTTTCTTACCCGCATTCGGCTGGTAGAGCAAAATGATTGGTCACCAGAAAGCTTTGGGCGTAGTGTTAAATATTTTACCTTGATTGGTGCTATTATTGGCTTGATTTTGGCTGGACTGAATTATGTTTTTAGTCAGTTCTTACCATCCCATGTGCTGGCAGCGGTCCTTATTATAGCTGAGATTGTGCTTACCGGCGGGTTGCATTGTGATGGTTTTATGGATACGGCTGATGGCGTATTTTCCGGCCGTTCCCGGGAACGCATGCTGGAGATTATGAAGGATAGCCGGGTTGGTGCGAACGGCGTAGTGGCCTTTGGTCTATTACTGCTGCTGAAGTATTCACTTATTATAGATATGACACCGACAATGTTATTTGCTGCGCTTATTACGATGCCGGTGGCAGGGCGCATGGTTATGGTAATCAGTATTACTTCGTTTTCCTATGCACGTCCAGAAGGCATGGGGAAAGCCTTCGCGCAATATGCCGGTCATGCTACCTTAGGTATTGCTGCTGTTATTGCTATTGCCGTGGTTGCTGCCTTAGGTGTCCGGGCCTCAATTAGTGCCGGTGGAGCCGTTGTGGCCGGAATATTGACAGCTCGTTATTTGGCTGCTGTTTTGGGTGGTTTAACTGGCGATACCTATGGCGCTGTTACTGAATTGACCGAATTAGCAGTATTGCTCCTATTTGTAATCTAAAGGAAATAAGATTCAATCACTGAAAGGCAGACTTTTCAATGACGATTAAAGTTAAAGCACCCGGCTCATGCGGCGAATTAGTGCAGGGTACAATAAATGGCGTCAACTTCTTAATTACCTGTCCGGTGGATTGGTATTCTGAAGTTACTGTAGTTTCCGGGGATAGTATGGTACATACTGAGCCGAAGACTGCCACAGCTGTGTCCAGGACATTTGAATATCTGAATATTTCAGGCAACCTTGGTTTAACTGTGAAATCTGATTTGCCGGTAGGCAAGGGTATGGCATCAAGCAGTGCCGATATTAGTGCTGCTTGTCAGGCTGCTGCACTGGCCGTGGCAGGCCGGCTCCTGTCTTGTGACGAGATTGCCGATATTGCTTTAACCATTGAACCAACTGATGGTATTTTCTATCCGGGAATTATTATGTTTGATCATGTAGAGGGCAAAATTCGCCGCTTTTTAGGCAAGCCCCCGCCAATATATATTGCTGTTTTCGATGTTGGCGGTCAAGTCGATACACTGGCTTTTAACCACCGTAAGGATCTAGCCGCTTTAAATCAAGCGAAAGAGCCGCAGATTATGGCTGCCGCTACATTAGTGGCCAAAGGCCTGGAAACTGGTGATGCGCGGCTCATTGGCCAGGGAGCGACGATGAGTGCTGTAGCTAATCAATCAATACTATATAAGCCTTGTCTGGAACAGGTTATAACGATTAGCCGGGATTTTGGTGCTGTCGGCATCTGCGCCGCTCATAGCGGCACAGTTTTGGGTGTTATGTTTAGTGCAACTGCCATGAACGGCCATGAAAATTGTATCAGGGAAATAAGCCGTGTCTGCTCGGCAGTAGTCTATCTCAAGACTGTTCGCTTAATTGCCGGCGGGCTTATCATAACAGGAGATGATGGTTGTGATTGCTGACAAGCAGATAAATAGCTTTGTTCACGGCGGTAATGTGCATGCTTGGGCCAGAGAGAGCGCTGGTGAGTTAGCAAATATACTAGACTATAGTGCGAATATCAATCCGCTGGGCTTGGCTGATAGTGTTCGGAAAGCTATAATTCAGTCAGTAGACCAGGTGGTTCATTATCCGGATGTAGAGGCTGCGCTGTTGAAAGCAGCGATAAGCAGTCACTATCACGTGGATGTTGCGCGGATTACGGCTGGCAATGGTGCCGTTGAATTGTTATATGTGTTGACCCATACGCTGCGTCCTAAGCGGGTACTAATTCCCGCGCCTGCTTTTAGCGAATATGAGCGGGCTGCCAGGGCAGCTGGGGCGGCAATTGAGTATGCCTATTTAGTACCGGCAGATGGCTTTACCATCAATGTAGAGGAGTTGGGCAGCCGGCTAAATGGAATAGACATGGTTTTTATTGGCAATCCTAATAATCCGACAGGTATGCTCATGACTGTCAGCCAAATAGAGTGTTTATTGAGAGCAGCCAGGCAGACGGGAACAATAGTCGTTGTTGACGAATCCTTTATGGACTTTATCATCGGTGATCAGGACTATACCTGTAGGCCATTGCTTAAGCAATACGATAATCTGGTAATTATCCATTCACTGACAAAGTTTTATGCCATTCCCGGTCTCAGACTTGGTTTTGCGTTGACTCATCCTGGTTTAGCGCCTAAGCTTCATGCTGCTAAAGATCCATGGAATGTTAACTTATTGGCACAAACCTCCGGTGTGGCTGCTTTAGCAGATACGGAGTATCAAGCAAAGAGCCGGGAGACTGTGAAGGTTGAAAAAAATAGATTCTATACCAGCCTAAAAGCCCTGCCAGGATTAAAGCCATTTGTGCCGGCTGTTAACTACATTTTAATAGATATAAGCCCAAGTGGCTGGACTGCACCGCAATTGCGGCAGGTACTCGCTGCCCAGAGTATTTTAATTCGTGATTGTAGTAATTATCCGGGATTATCTAGTAGTTATGTGCGGGTAGCTGTTAAGCTCAATGAACAAAACAAAATTTTGCTCCAATGGTTAGAGCAGGTATTGAGGTGAAGCTATGACTCGATTAATAGTAGTACGCCACGGGCAGACAGTGTGGAATTTAGAACGAAAATATCAGGGACACAGCGATATTGCGCTGACAGACAAAGGGCTTAGGCAAGCGGAGGCCGTTGGCGCGCGTTTAGCTGAAGAAAAAATTGATGCCGTTTATGCCAGTGATTTATCGCGCGCTTTCAAAACAGCGGAATACATTGCGGCCAAGCATAGCCTAACGGTAAGTGTTGTTCCCGCCTTACGGGAAATAAAGTTTGGCGACTGGGAAGGTCTCACTTATGAACAAATTTCTGCGCAATGGCCAGGGCTGCTGGGTAAGTTATGGACAACTCCTGATGAACTTCAAATACCAGGCGGGGAGAGCTTTCAACAGCTCAAAGAACGAGCTTATGCGGCTATCGAAAAAATTGTAGCGGCACATCCGGATCAGACGGTAGCAGTAGTAGCCCATGGCGGCACAATTGGCACAATTTTATGCGCTATGCTTGGCATTCATTTGAATCATGTGTGGAACATCAGACAGGATAACACAGCCGTCAATATCATTGAATATTACGATGGCCGGCCGACAATTACGTTACTAAATTGTGTTCGCCACTTAGTAGAATAGAGAGCAATATAGGGATGTGAGGCCGATGAACTTATTTGATTTGCCCAAGATATTGCCAGCGGAAGAACTGGCTGAAACGCTGCTGCCTGACCAGGGGGTTTTGATTGAACGGATTATTTCAACAGGGCAAGTATCGCCGCCAGATTTTTGGTATGACCAGGAACGGGACGAATGGGTGGTTGTATTGCAGGGCGAGGCCGTTCTTCAATGGAAAAATGGGAGCGATCAAAAGCTTTTAGCCGGTGATTGGGTTTGTATTCCTGCTCATAAGCGGCATCGGGTTTCCTATACCTCGAAGGAACCGCCATGTATCTGGCTGGCTGTTCATGGAAGATTAGTGGTAAATCTTTGAGAAATGTGAAATGTAAAAGATGTCGATTGCGTGAGAAGTTTGATATTATGCTACTGCCAAGCTTTCCTACAGAGCAGCAGGCAGACTCATGACAAAATGAAATGACTAGAGATACTCCTTTGCAAAAAAGGAGTATTTTTTTTTGCCTGATACAAACAAATCATACCGGAAATGGCTTTCTTATACATAATTGCATGATTTATAAAGGGAATTTATGGTTCTTCATAGAATTAATAATATATTAATAATTTCAAAAGTAACTTTATGATAGAAATACTCATTAGGTTTGGTATCTGTACCGACATTATTTTGTTTTTACAGCATAACTAAATTCGTCGGCCGATATAGTTAGTCGCGTGCTATTGCGACTGACTTTTTATATTTAAAAGCAGAATAGGAGACCAGTAATGATCCAGAATACTCACAAAAATTTACTGTTAGCTAAGATTTGCGTACTTATCCTAATAATTCTATTTACCGTCACAAACCTTACCTGGGCAGCGCCACTATCCAGAACCGATATTGAAGAACAAAATCGCAAAGCACGCCAAGAAGATCAGGAGCGCAGGCAACGTGAGTAAGGCCAGGACGTTTTTCTGCAGAAGGGTAAGCAGCAAGGTGTTGCGGTAAAATTACCTGACGAGACGCCCAGCTTCACCATAAACACCATAAAGATTGAAGGCGATGAAGAAGGCCGGTTTCCCTGGATATATGAACTGACCAAAAAGTATCAAGGTCAAAAGATCGGCTGGCAAGGGATAAACATCATTGTAAAAGTACTTACCAACGCCTTTATCGACCGCGGCTATGTAACGACAAGAGTACTCATCCCCCAGCAAGACATAGCAACAGGTGTCCTTACCCTGCAAGTGGTTCCCGGGACGATTAAAGACTTTAAACTATCAGACCCCGCCATTAGAGCAGATTGGAAAAGTGCCTTCCCCACAAGACCGGGAGATATTCTGAACTTGCGCGACCTGGAGCAGGGACTGGAGCAAATGAAGCGTGTCCCATCCCAGGATGCTGAAATGCAACTGCTGCCGGGGGACAAGCCTGGCGAATCAATAGTACAAATTACTGTCAAACAGAAGAAGCCTTGGAAAGTAGTGCTCTCGTTAGATGACTCAGGCAGCAAAGCTACTGGCAAGCTGCAAGAATCGGAAACTTTTTCACTTGACAACCTATTTGGCATCAATGACCTGTTCAACATCTCCTTTAATAGTGATGCCGAAAGAAAAGGCGATCAATATGGCACAAAAGGAGACAGCTTCAGCTACTCATTTCCTCAGGGTTACTGGACGTATTCCCTATCAAGTTCAGTATATAAATACCACCAGACAATTGAAAACTTGGGAACCTCCTTCGTGCCATCCGGGCATACCAGAAACCTCGAATTAAAAGCAGAGAAACTCGTGTATCGTGACCAGACCCGGAAAACCAGCCTGGCTTTTAGCCTGATAAGATCCCGCAGTAAATCCTATATTGACGACACCGAAATCGAAATACAGCGACGCAAAACTACTGCGGCCAAACTGGCTCTTAATCAAAGGGAGCAACGGGACGGTTCTATTGCTTCTTATTTGATCGTAAAATGAAGGAAAAAGATAATGGAGTGAAAATTGATGCCAAGGATAGTCAACGAGCACAAACTCAGGAATTTAAAGAAAAATATAAAAAGCGTGCAAGCTATGAATGCATGAATGGAAAAACGGTGAGATGAAGCACTTCCATGGATTAGACCGTGCCCGAGGGTATGGTCTTAAAAGCATGAGTATGCAAGCCAAGTTAACAGCTTTGGCTGTCAATTTAAAAAGGATAGCCGCGCTGGTATCCTTATGTCTTGCCTATTTTAAACAAATTTTACTTAGCATAAAGAATTCATCAAAAATTATGATTAAAAAAGCTGATTATGTTGCTTAAAAAAGAGGCTTTTTCAGTAGTTTCTACCTGTCCCCGCGTCCCCCTACTATAAAAAATGCAATGGAGTTGCAGCAATTTGATTGCAAAACAAGAAATACCCCGCGTCCCCTTGACATTCCAGAGCCTTGTACTTAAAATATAGGAGCGAAAGAACCGTCCCTGTGCTCTCACTGTGCTTCCGCACGCCCTCTCCCCTTGACACGCCATTATTTGGCATGTTTTTCAGGAATCAAAATAAACCCTCCCTCATATACTGTAAATGTTCTTGTTTTTAAAGGGAGGGATTAGTAATGTTCTGGGATTTTATTTGCGGATTTGTTTCCGTTGCGGCTATTACATTGTGCTCTTTGATTTATGCTTTTAATTGGATGCCATAATGTCTTATTTAGCCGCTCTGTCCTTGGGGATTGGAGTAGTTTTTGTCATTTGACCAATTTCAGTCTGGTGGTTGGGGTGCTCTTTTTTTGTCGCTGCCGGGTTCGTCCTGGTGGGCGGCTTTTTTGTTATAAAGTTCTTGGAGCAAACCCATCCTGTATAGCATAGTATGTAACGTCCCTAATACGTAATGAAGGAGGCATGCTTTATGGGATTTGGTAATTTCGGAGGAGGTCGTGATAGTAGCTGTATTATAATCATCATTATAATACTTTTACTATTTTTCTGCTTCAATGATGACTGCAGCACGGTTTGCTAACATAGTTTGATCGTAGTAAAATCCACAACTAAATCTAAAGTGCGGCCCGCTTAGATATCGGTTGTGCCATAAGTCGCCTGTCCTTAGGGATGGGCGGCCTTTTTCCATTAACCCCCTCTTCACACTTGCATTTTTTGGTGCCTTTTCTCTATTCGACAAAGAAGCAACACTGTATCATGTAGAATGTGTAAGCGTTCTGATTTGCCAAATTAATCTGCCGCCGGAATTGATGAAAACTCAGACAGAACGGATTATTGCTCAGCAGCAAATGGAAATGTACAATTTACAGCAACAAGCGGAGTTAAATGGATTGCAAAGGAATAAAACGAGGGCGGAAGCGGATCAACATTTGGCTGGTTAGCGTTAAACCCTTGAAAATAATAAAAAGTCAAACGCTTAGTGATTGCGTGAGGTCAAGGACGAAAAGGAATGATCCGGGGGGGTTAAAAGAAATAGTCCAAAACCCCAGTTTTTTGACTATTTTTAAACCTTGAGGTAAAGGTTTAACCATGATAAAATACATAGTGTTAGTAGAAATTAATGCCTGAGGTGCTCGTTACACTCTTATATGTTCAACCTACTCATTTACTTGGGGAGTTTGATGTGATGCCGCTGCCATGCCTCCTTGGAGTGGAAGGCAAAAGCCTAACTAGAAAACGCCCACCTGCTTAGCGGCGGGTATGAACATACGAGAGCACGGTACCATGGGCGTACATACTATTTTATAAAATACTCTTTCTCGGTAGGAAGAGTATTTTTTGCGTGTAAAGCGATTTCCAATTTTGCCAAAGGGCATCCACTATGTTATAATAAAAATAATTCGATTTAAGAGAGGGATAAACTTTGAAAAAAGCAATTATTGAGATGGATAAAGGCCAGATTGTTATTGAGTTGTTTGAAAAAGATGCACCTAAGACGGTTGCTAATTTTGAAAAGCTAATTACAGAGGGTTTTTATGATAGATTACAATTTCACAGAGTAATTAAAGGTTTTGTGGCCCAAGGTGGTTGTCCGAATGGTAATGGTACTGGTGGTCCTGGCTATACTATTCCTTGTGAAACGAAAGACAATCCGAACAAGCATGAACGGGGATCGCTGTCAATGGCGCATCGCGGCCCTAATACTGGTGGCAGTCAGTTTTTTATTGTGTATGAGCCTCAGCCGCACTTAGATGGCGTACATACAGTCTTTGGCAAGGTTATTGAAGGTATGGATGTTGTTGATCAAATCAGCCAAGGCGACATAATGAATAAAGTTACCATTAATGAGGAATGATTTAACTGATAAGGTCGTAAAATGAGGTAAGGAGGGCAATCTGTGACTCCTGTTGAGACTATGCTCCAAGCGAAAAACTGGGCTGTTGTAGGAGCTACCGACAACACAGAGAAGTTTGGCTATAAGATATTTAAAGCGCTCAAGGACGCTGGGTATAGTGTATATCCGGTAAACCCCGGTATAAACGAGATACTTGGTGATAAATGTTATCCAGCTCTTAAGGATTTGCCATTCAAGCCTGAGGTTGTGAATGTTGTAGTACCGCCGAAAGTCGGAGAACAAATTATGAATAATTGTTCTGAACTTGGTATTAAAAATGTATGGCTGCAGCCTGGGGCCAATGCCGCTAATGTAGTAGCGGCAGCTAACAATTTTGGTCTTACTGTGGTTGATCAAAACTGTATATTGGTTGAACTGCGCAACCACAAGTAGATATGTACTTCAGTTAAGTGAAAAGGGGGACTGTCTGTGGCAACTGTAGTCAATGCTAACGATAACAATTTCCAGGAGGAAGTGCTTGATACGGCTAAGCCGGTACTTGTAGACTTTTGGGCTCCTTGGTGTGGCTATTGCAATAAGCTTGCACCTATTATGGATGAATTGGCGCAAGAAATGAGTGACCAAATTAAAGTTGTAAAAGTTAACGTTGATGAAAATCGTTCACTAACCCAAAAATACGGTGTGATGAGTTTGCCTACAATGATTGTCTTCAAAGACGGTGAGCAATTAGAGAAACTGACAGGTTATCTGCCTAAAGCCAACATAACTTCTAAACTCCAAAAGCTGGTTTAACCATTATTCCCGGCCATATGGCCGGGAATTTATTTGTCCTGTAACGCATATCCCCTCATACAATGGCATAGGAAATATTAAAAGTATTTCTGAAGCAGCGGAGGATATAGTGGTGCGGGATAAGGCAGTAAAAGTAGTATTGGTGGGTTCGCCTAATGTTGGCAAAAGTGCCATTTTTAATTATTTGACAGGCAGCTATGTCGCTGTGTCCAATTACCCAGGTACGACAGTTGACATTTCCACAGGCCATTTTAAATATGGCCTGCAGCGTTTTGAGATTATTGATACACCCGGAATGTATTCATTAATTCCCCTGACAGAGGAGGAAAGGGTCACTCGGCTATTGTTGACCAGGCAATTGCCAGATGTTGTCGTTCATGTTGTTGATGCAAAAAACTTAAGGCGGATGCTCAATATGACAATTCAGCTTATTGATGCAGGGTTGCCGGTTATTCTTAATTTGAATATTATGGATGAAGCTCAGAATATGGGGTTGCTCATCAATATTCAGCATCTCGAAAAAATGCTGGGGATTCCGGTAATTGCGACTTCGGTGGTCAATAAGGCTGGATTAGAAGCGTTAAGAAAAGCAATTAGTCAATATAAACAACTACAGCCAAGCATCTTTACACTAAATGATGAGCTTGAGCAAGCAATAACTAAAATAAGTGCTCTGTTAACTTGCTCCTATGGTATGAGCAAAAGGATTACTGCCTTACTGCTTTTGCAAGGGGACCCGATGGTACTCAATAGTGCTGCCCAGACCGAAAAAGCATGGCCGGAGCTAGTTGCTATTATTGATGGCTTAGCATTGAAAAATAAAAATAACCTTGGCGCTCTGGTAGCGATAGAGCAGCAGGCTATTATTGATAAAATAGTGGCTAATGTTGTCAGATATGCAAGCTTTGAGCGTCAGCCATTTAAAAACATGGCAGGCTGGCTGGGCAAAATAACCAGAGAACCGTTAACAGGAATTCCAATTTTATGTTTGGTGCTTTATTTTGGATTATACCAGTTTGTGGGAAAATTTGGTGCCGGATATCTTGTTGACTATATTAATGATAGTGTATTTGTACCCATCATCAATCCGGTGGTGGTAATGGGTGCCAATGCTTATATTCCATGGGAGTGGCTACGGTCGCTGCTAGCCGGTCAATATGGTATCTTTACGATGGGATTTCGGTACGCAGCTGCAATTATTTTACCCATTGTCGGGACATTTTTTTTGGTGTTCGCCTTTTTGGAGGATACTGGATATCTCCCGCGACTGGCTATGCTGGTTGATGCTGTTTTCCGGTATTTTGGGCTTAATGGCCGTGCTGTTATCCCGCTAACGCTGGGCTTGGGGTGTGGCACCATGGCGGTAGTGGTAACACGCACACTGGAAAGCAAGCGTGAGAGATTATTAGCAACTTTTTTGTTGTCTTTAACAATACCTTGTTCGGCTCAGTTGGGAGTAGTCTTGGCATTACTTTCTCATAACACAACGATTGTAACTATCTGGAGCGCGTACATGCTGCTAGTCTTTGCCAGTGTGGGCTGGTTGAGTGCTCAGTGTATTCCGGGAAGCAGAAGCGCATTTTATATGGAAATACCGCCATTACGATTGCCGCTTGTTGGTAATGTCTTGAAAAAAGCATATGCCCGCATGTATTGGTATTTTATGGAGATATTACCGGTGTTTATTATTACCAGTATTTTATTATGGGCTGGCGATTGTAGCGGCATTTTAGATCAGATGATAAGCTATGTTAAGCCCTTTATGATGTTTATCGGGTTACCAGCAGCAGCAGCGCAAGCATTTTTACTGGGCTTTTTCCGGCGTGACTATGGAGCAGCAGGACTCTATGATCTTGCGGTGGCAGGGCAGTTAACAGATGCGCAATTGCTTACTGCAGCAATTGCATTAACCTTATTTGTTCCCTGTGTGGCTCAATTGGCTGTCATGGTTAAAGAACGAGGGCTGGGAATATCTTTAGCTATGGTGGTGGTAATAATTGTGATTGCTTATGGCTCGGCGGCACTCATTCATAATGTGTTTACTTTGTTAACCATAGGAAGGTGAGGGGTGTTATGACAGAACAATCTGTAACCGAGCTTAAAACAGGTGAGAAGGCTAAAGTTGTAGCCATACACGGCCATAGCGCAGCTAGCATGAGAAAATTTATCGTTTTCGGGTTGTTACCTGGCAGGGAGATCGAAGTGCTACAGACCTTTCCGGTTTATGTTCTTAAGATTGATAATACCCAGTTGGCCCTTGACTATGAAGCGGCATTTGGTATTACCGTAGCTAGGTGGCAGTCAACCCAAAAAAATAAAACAGGGCTGTAATTTGCCCTGTTTTTGCAATTATGCACTTACTTTACGGCTTCATTTAAGGCGGCAATCAGAGCCGGTATATCAATACCATGGGCAGCAGCGCCTTGTTCAATGTTTTCGAAGCGGGCGGCGGCACAACCTAAGCAACCCATGCCAAAATTGCGAAATACTTCTACGGTTTGGGGATATTGTTGAACAACATCAACAATACTCATGTCTTTAGTGATAGTCATTTTAACAACCTCCTTTTGTTGAGAGTGGAACATGTTGACAATATAAATCATTATAGCATACTTGACTAATATTTGTCATGACTTTATTATGAAATTAGAGAATGGCAATTATGCTATTATTTATTAACTGATTTATGTTTTTTTATACGAAATCACTAGTTATGTTAGGAGCTTTATATGGAGAAAATTGCTTTTTCTATTGGGACAATTCAGTTTAACTGGTTTGGGCTAATTTTAGCCACTGCTATAATTATAGCAGTGGCTATTAGCTGGTATTATGTCCGTCTGCGTAATGAAAATTCAGACAGTTTGTTAGAGTTGACACTCTATAGTTTACCTGTAGGTTTAGTGACCGCCAGAGCCTACTATGTTATTGTAAATTGGCAGCTTTATGCAGCTAACCCCAATGAAATCCTGCAAGTGAAGCATGGTGGTTTGGCTATCCATGGAGCTATTATCGGTGTCACTTTGACAATCTGGGTATATTGCCAAGTTAAAAAAATTTCTTTTTGGCGGTGGGCCGATATGCTGGCACCAGGACTTATTTTTGGGCAGGCAATAGGTCAGTGGGGAAACTTTATTAATCAGGATGTAGTTGGTTATCCGACTGATGTTGGTTGGGGCATCTATATTGACTATAACTATCGCCCGCCAGGTTATGAACAGTTTGATTTTTTTCATCCGATTTTTTTATATGAATGCTTGTGGGACTTAATTGTATTTAGTATACTTATTATTATGACTTGGCTGCTTGCTAAATATCCAAGTAAGTCAGCAACCGGCAGTGTGTTTTTGCTGTATATTATTTTGTACTCAGCAGGCCGCTTTGTCATTGAGGGCTTGCGGCTGGATAGTGAAATGTTTGGAGTGTGGCGATTAGCGCAACTAGTTAGCGTCATTGTCATAATAGTGGCCGGAGTACTTATGTTGTGGCGCAACTATAAGCGCAAAGCAGGATCCAGCTTAGTTTTTTAGGGAGGCGAGACGGTGGTTCGCATTAGTCGACGTCAGGGATGGTTTCTCATTATGAGCCTTGGTTTTTTACTAATAGTATCAGCTTCTGTAGTAAGCACCACTGCTGTAGTGGCGGGACGCAATACGAATCGTGTTGCCGGCAGTCCACTTGCAGATGTGCCTATCTTAAATTATCATAAAGTGGACAACTTTTATCATGCGTTGTCAATACCACCAGCGGAATTCGAAGAGCAAATGGCATATTTAGCTCAAAATAGGTTTACGACAATAACACCTGACCAGCTAATGGCTTATCTCAATCATGATCGGGAACTGCCGGAAAAACCCATTTTGATTACGTTTGATGATGGTTATTTGGATAATTTCACCAACGCTTATCCGATCATGAAAAAATATGGTTTTACGGCTACTATATTTTTAGTGACCAATAAAGTAGGACATGAGGAAAACTTTATGTCCTGGGATCAAGTACGCACAATGCAAAAAGACGGTTTTGTTTTTGGTTCACATACAGTATCCCACGCCGCTCTTACCAAGTTATCACGTGAGGAGGCTATGAGAGAGTTGGCTGACTCACGAAAAGAACTGGAGCGGCAACTAGGGGTTAAAACGCGATATTTTGCCTATCCTACCGGCGTATATAATCACCAGATTGAAGAAATGGTTAAACAGGCAGGCTATAAAGCAGCCTTTACCATTCGCTATGGTCAGGCTGGTACGGGAAGTAACCCTTACGCACTTGAACGAATACCGATATTTAGAGGACAACATACGTTTCGAAGCTTTTTTGTCAGGCTTAACGCGGCACCTGTATTGGAACGCTTTGGTCTGATAAGAAATTAATGTAATGGAATATAGGACTTAAGTCCAAATTTTTGTTTTTTTAGAATCCTGCGAGTTTTAGGCAGGATTTTTTTTATTTACCAAGAATAGACTTTAAAAGTGGTATAAAGTGGTGTAAAGTGGTTGAATTTTTCTGGATGGTGGTGGTACAGCCGTGTTTATGGGGGAGTATTTGCATACCATTGACAATAAAGGCCGGCTGATTTTTCCCGCTAAGTTTCGGGATGAGTTGGGAGAAGTATTTATTGCCACCAAAGGACTGGATAATTGTTTGTTTGTATATACCCGCAGTGAGTGGGCTATCCTAGAAGAAAAATTAAAAAAGCTTCCTTTAGCTAAACCTGAAGCCAGAGCATTTGTTCGCTTCTTTTTTTCTGGAGCTGCTGAACTGGAATGTGACAAACAGGGAAGAGTATTGTTGCCGACAAATTTGCGCGAGCATGCGCGCTTAGATAAAGATGTAGTAGTAATTGGTGTGTCGACTCGAATTGAGGTTTGGAACAAGGCTGCCTGGGATGAATATAATCAGAAAGTTAGCCCCACGGTTGCTGAAATTGCTGAAAATCTCGCCGATTTGGGTATTTAATTATAACCGAAACGAGTTGTTAATAATGCAGGGTTTTGAATTTGAGCATACCAGCGTATTGTTGGAAGAAAGTGTTGCCGGGGTTTTTTCCAATCCGCAGGGTATTTATGTAGATTGTACGTTAGGAGGAGGAGGTCATTCGTCTTGTTTAGCTGCCCGTATGGCACCAGCGGGATGGCTGATTGGTATTGATCAAGATGCTGCAGCTATTCAGGCAGGGCAGCAACGGTTGGCAGAGGCCGCTTGCCGGATTAGCATTGTGCAGGATAATTTTCGAAATTTAGGTGCTATACTTGACCGTTTAGAGACTGGCCTGGTAGATGGAATTTTGTTTGATTTAGGTGTTTCGTCGCACCAGCTGGATGTTGCCGAGCGGGGTTTTTCCTATATGCAGGATGCGCCGCTTGATATGCGTATGAATCCGGAGGCTGATTTTTCGGCCTATGAACTGGTAAACTCGTACGATGAACAGCAGTTGACTGAGGTTATCGGCAGCTATGGTGAGGAACGCTGGGCTAAACGAATTGCTAAATTTATTGTGGAAAGCAGGAAAAACGCTGCTATTGATACAACCAGGCAACTGGTCGATATTATCAAAAAAGCCATTCCGGCTGGCGCACGCCGGGATGGACCCCATCCGGCCAAACGAACGTTTCAGGCCATTCGAATTGAAGTCAATAACGAGCTGGGGATTTTACGGGATACTTTCATCACTGCGGTGGAAAGGTTAAAACCGGGAGGACGTATTGGAATAATAACGTTTCATTCACTGGAAGACCGGATTGCCAAACAAACGCTGCAAGAGTTATCTAAATCATGTGTTTGTCCGCCACAACTACCAGTGTGTATGTGTAATACTAAACCCAAAGTGAAGGTTCTAAGAAAACCTACACTGCCATCGTTAGCTGAGATTGAGCACAATCCACGAGCCCGCAGTGCTAAGCTGCGGTTGGCAGAAAAGTTATCGTAATGAATTGTTCTAAATAGTAAGGAGGAACAATAAAAATGTTAGTACATAAAAAGCAGGAGATACCTGTTTGTGAGCAAGAAACCGCTTTACCTACGCCGAAGATGGTACGAAAAGCTGATAAACAATTACGAGCCAAGTGTCTGATGCTAGTAATCCTGGCTGCTGTAATGGCGGCGGTTACAACCATACAGAGTGCTGCCATTATTCAAGCAGGCTATGATTTGGTAAGGGTTAAAAGCCAAGTAGCAAAAATTGAAAAAGAAAATGAACTTTTACGTCTTGATATTGCTAAACTTAAATCACCACAACGTATCGAAGAGTATGCTACCAAGAACTTGGGAATGGTTGTGCCCAAAAACGCTTATTTTGCAACTACAGTTATGCCTGAAAGCAGTCACTCACAGTCAACGCCTGTTGATAGTAATGATGGTATTGCTGATAAAGTGTTAAGCGCAATCAAAGTACACACGGTGGAGGCGAGTAAAGGGCGGTAATCTTAAGGATGGGGGAGATAAATAAGTGGCAGCTGTTTCGCATGTTACCATCAGAAAAAGGGTGGCGTTCCTTTTTCTTGTTATATCGGTAATTATGATGGGGTTGATTGGTCGCTTACTATATCTCCAGTTTTACAAAAGTGTCTGGTTATCAGAAAATGCTGTTGATCAACGCATTCGCGAAATTCCGGTGGAGGCTAAACGGGGTATTATTTATGATCGGAATGGCCGGGAGCTCGCAGTTAGTGTTAGTACTGAATCTGTCTACGCAATACCTGCCGAAATACGTAATCCTGAAGAAACAGCAGCCAAACTGGCTGCTATTTTGGCGTTAGATGAAACCAAGCTTACAAACAAGTTAAAAAAACGTCAGGCGTTTACTTGGATAAAACGCAAGATTGAACCAGAAATTGGTCATCAAGTACAAATGCTTACTCTTCCTGGTATTGGCCTTACCCAGGAAAACCGGCGTTATTATCCCTATGATAATTTAGCTGCTCATGTCCTCGGATTTAATGGTATTGATAGTCAGGGACTTGACGGAGTAGAAATGACTTTTGACAGTTACTTAAAAGGCCGTTCTGGCAGTATTGTCATTGAGTATGATGCCAGAGGCCAGGAAATACCGAATGCTTCGCATCGTTTTTTACCGCCAGTTGAAGGTCATAATATCTATCTTACCCTTGATCTGGTTATCCAACAGATTGTCGAACGTGAGCTGGATCGTGTAATGAAGGAAACTCAGGCTAAGGCAGTTACCATCATTGCCATTGATCCCAGGGATGGCGGTATCTTGGCTTTGGCTAACAGACCAGACTATAATCCTAATAAATTTAGTGAGTTTTCCCCTAAGTTATGGCGGAATATTGCTGTATCGAATGTCTATGAGCCAGGGTCTACTTTTAAAATCATTACTACATCTGCTGTCATGTCTGAGCATCTTGTTAAGGCTGACGAAAAGTTTTTTGATCCCGGGGAAGTTGAAGTACAAGGGCGCAGGATTCATTGCTGGAAGCATGGTGGGCACGGCAGCCAGACTTTTGCCGAAGTAGTTCAGAACTCTTGCAATGTTGGATTTGTTAATGTAGGATTACGGTTAGGCCGTGAGTCGTTTTATCGCTATATTGATGCTTTCGGTTTTGGGCAACAAACCAATATTGATTTGCCGGGAGAAGCAAAAGGCATAACGATTGACAGAGCTAAAGCAACGCCGATTAATATTGCGACAATGTCTATCGGGCAAAGTATTGCTGTTACTCCTATTCAATTGGTTACGGCAGCAGCGGCAGTAGCTAATGATGGTAAACTACTAAGGCCGCAGATTGTAAGAGAAGTAAAGGATAAATCAGGGCAAGTAATTAGAGCCTTTCAGCCTGATGTTGTCAGGCAAGTGCTTGATTCTTCCACCACAAAACAGGTCAAAGAAATATTAGAGTCAGTAGTATCGCAAGGCTCTGGCAGAAATGCGTATATCGAAGGTTTTAAGATTGCCGGCAAAACGGGTACTGCGCAAAAAGTTGGTGCAGGTGGCTATTTGCCGGATAAATACGTCGCATCCTTTGTTGGGTTTGCGCCTGCTGATGATCCACAGGTAGCTATGCTGGTTGTCATTGATGAGCCTGTTGGACTATATTATGGCGGTCAGATTGCTGCGCCTGTATTTGGTGCAGTAATGAAGGATGTATTGCAGTATCTTAAGGTTAATCCGCAATTATCGGCAAATAGCCAAACCGGTACGGAACAAGCGCACGTGCCGGTTCCTAGTGTTATAAACCTGAGTGTTCCTGAAGCAGTGAAGGAATTACAACAGGCCGGATTAATCCCGCGCATTGAGGAGACTGGTGATAGGATTGCAGATCAAATTCCTAAACCGGGTAGCCGTATACCTAGCGGCGGCGGTGTGCTACTCTATACTATGACTCCAAGATATTCAGCTGGTGAAGTAACTGTTCCGGACTTAACCGGGCGGACACTGCGGGAAGCGTCAGATTCGCTGGCTGAATTAGGTTTGGCAATTAAACCGGTAGGAACAAACGGGCAGGCTGTTAAACAGGACCCGTTGGCAGGGAGTAAAGTATTATCAGGCACAAGCATTACTATCTATTTTGAGTGAACTTGTTTCAGTAAAGCGTTAGAATAGGGAATAATGGTAAAAATAAATAAGAGCAGCGTATTGATTAGAAAATTTTTGTATTTTGGGCAGGAGGATTTTGGATGGCCAAGAATTTAAAACAATTAACGGTATTATTAGCAGATGCTATGATTTGGGGAAAGCTTGATCAAACCATTGAAGCAGTGGCGCATGACTCCCGCAAAGTGGTTCCAGGGACATTGTTCTTTTGTTTAAGCGGTGTTCATGTTGATGGGCATGATTTTATTGCTGAGGCTGCCCGGCGTGGTGCAGTTGCTGTGGTAGTTGAGAGAGAGGTGTCAGATGTAGCTGATGCTACGATTACGATAATCAGGGTTGGCGATACCCGGGTGGCAATGCAGGCCATTGTACCGTGCTTTTTTGATTATCCTGGACAGAAGTTACGAATGATTGGTGTAACTGGTACCAACGGCAAAACCACATCTACTTACTTAATTCGCGATATCTTGCGAAAAGCCGGTCATAAAGTCGGATTAATTGGCACAATCCAGACGCTTATTGATGACAAGGCACTACCAATAAAAAACACTACCCCAGATGTTATTGAGTTGCAAAGTACGTTGGCGGAAATGGTCAATAGTGGTATGGAGTATGTTATTATGGAGGTTTCTTCTCATGCCCTGGCGCTCAACCGGGTGGCCGGCTGTGAGTTTGATGTTGGTATCTTTACCAATATGACCCAGGACCACTTGGATTTTCATCAGACTTTTGAAAATTATATTGATGCCAAAGCTGAACTTTTTCGCAGTTTGAACAAACCCACCAATACGAAACAAGGTAAAACAGCAGTCGTCAATTTGGATGATAATGCCGGGGCCATTATGGCCCGGAATGCAGCTTGCCCGGTAATCAGTTATGCTGTTAATAAAGAGGGAGTTTTAACAGCCGGCAACGTTGCTGTTAGAGAAACTGGTTCGAGTTTCCAGGTAAAAGGCCCATTTGGAACTATGGAGCTATCACTTAGCATTACAGGCATGTTTAATGTTTATAATGTTTTAGCGGCAGTGGGGACGGCTTTGGCCGAGGGGGTACCCCCCGAGGTTATCAAACAGGCCTTGGAGGGTTTTACTAGTGTACCGGGACGGTTTGAACTAGTGCAGGCTGGACAACCGTTTACGGTGATTGTAGATTATGCCCATACGCCTGATGGTTTGGAAAATGTACTAAAAACGGCAAAAGAGTTTGCCCAGGGAAGAATCATTGTGGTTTTTGGTTGTGGTGGTGATCGCGACCGTACAAAACGGCCAATTATGGGTAAACTGGCGGTTCAATATGGTGATGTTGTCCTTGCGACATCAGATAATCCGCGTAGTGAAGACCCGCAAACGATACTGGCAGATGTAGAAGTGGGTATCAAAGAGGCCTTAGGTGCAGATAACAAGGGAAAAAGCTATGAAGTAATTTCTGATCGCCGACAGGCAATTACGCACGCTATCCGATTGGCAAAAGCACATGATGTTGTGCTTATTGCTGGTAAAGGTCATGAAACCTATCAAATCTTAAAAGATAAAACAATTGATTTTGATGACCGGCAAGTAGCACGTGAAGTCATCAAGGAGATGAGTAACAATGGCTGATTTTACTTTAACCGAGGTGCTTAAGGCTACTGGCGGTCAATTGATTAATGCTGGTGATAGCAAGCTGTTCCAGGGTATTTCGACTGATACCAGGAGCATTCAGGCCGGGAATTTGTTTGTTGCTTTGGTTGGCGAACGTTTTGACGGCAATGAATTTGTCGCTCAGGCCGTAGCTAAAGGGGCAACAGCTTTACTTGTCAGTAAGACGGTGAATGTGCCGGACTATGTCACTGTAATCCAAGTAATAAATACGTTGGCGGCGTTGCAGGCTCTGGCCGGATTTCATCGGCAACGGTACACTATTCCGGTGATCGCTGTGACAGGATCTAATGGTAAAACTACGACCAAAGATATGCTTGCCGCTGTATTATCCAGCAAGTTCAAAGTGCTTAAGACGGAAGCTAATTTTAATAATGAAATAGGTTTATCACTTACACTATTAAAGCTGGAAGCCAGTCATGAGGTCGCTGTTGTTGAAATGGGCATGCGGGCCAGCGGGGAAATCCGCGAGTTGACTGAAATTGCATTGCCCACAGTAGGCGTAGTAACAAATGTCGGCGAAACCCATATGGAAATTCTCGGATCAATTGAAAATATTGCGTCTGCTAAAGCAGAACTTGTTGAGGCAATTGCACCTGATGATTTAGTGGTGCTCAATGCTGATGATCCACATGTACGGGATATGCAGCACAAAACCCGGGGGAGAATCGTATTTTATGGTATAGCTTCTAATGCATTTGTCAGGGCTGAGAATATAACTACCGGGAAAAGTGCTGAACTGAGTACGACCTTTGATTGCTGCAGTGCCCGCGGTTCTTTTACGGTTACATTGCCAACAGTCGGTATTCATAATGTTTATAATGCACTTGCAGCTATTACTGTAGGCTGGGAGCTAGGCCTGCAGCCAAGTGAAATACAAGCCGGAATTAGTAGTTTTGTCCCTGGGGCTATGCGGCTCGAAATAAATAGGTATGGCCCGTATACGGTCATCAATGATGTTTATAATGCGAGTCCGTTGTCAATGGCGGCCGCGCTTACTACCTTAGCCAATATCAGTAACGGCCGTAAAATTGCTGTACTGGGTGATATGTTAGAGTTGGGTGATGCTGCGATTGAGGCTCATCGCCGGGTTGGCATGCAAGCAGCAGAGCAGGGTGTAGATAGTATCATAGCGGTTGGAGAACTGGCAAAACATATTGCTGCTGCTGCCGGCGAACAAGGTGTAAAATCTGCGCAATCCTTTACCGGACATAAAGCGGCGATTGACGCCCTGCGCAAGCTGCTAAAGCCAGGGGATTATATTTTACTTAAAGGCTCCCGTGGCATGAAGATGGAAACTATGCTGGAGGCTTTTCAAGACATATAGTCAACCACACCACCCGCCTGCAAAAGGCTTTAAATCGTTATACACATTTAGGAGGTTACCATGCAGGAATTGTTGTATGCTGCTGCTATGGCATTTGTCATTGCCATAGCAGCAGGGCCGCTCTTTATTCCCATGCTGAAGCGGCTGAAATTCGGGCAAAGTATTAGAGAAGAAGGACCTGAGAGTCATTATGCCAAGGCCGGTACTCCCACTATGGGCGGGGTGTTGATTTTGCTGGCACTGGTTATTCCCAGTTTGATTTTTGCGGGTAGAAATCCGGAAGTAGTATTGGCTTTATTTGTTACCTTTGGGCATGGTCTAATTGGATTTTTGGATGATTTTATTAAAGTGGTATTAAAACGCTCAATGGGTCTTAAAGCCCGGCAAAAGTTGCTGGGGCAGATAATTATGGCACTAGCTTTGTCTTATATTGCCAGTATTTATTTTGGTCGTGGCACAGATTTATGGATACCAGTACTCGGGGCAAGTGTTGACTTTGGGGCCTTATATTATGTATTGATTTTTCTTGTGCTTGTCGGAACGACGAATGCGGTTAATCTTACTGACGGACTTGACGGCTTGGCTGCAGGTACGACCACTGTGGCCGCGCTAGCGTATACGGTAATCGCTTTGTATTTTGGTAAACCGTACCTAGCCGTTTTTTGTGTAGCCCTGGCGGGAGCCTGTCTTGGTTTTTTACGCTACAATGCTCATCCAGCCAAAGTATTTATGGGTGACACCGGTTCGCTGGCTTTGGGTGGGGCGCTGGCGGCAGTGGCGGTATTGACTAGAACTGAATTCCTGCTTGTTATCGTTGGTGGTGTATTTGTAATTGAAGCATTGTCGGTCATTATCCAAGTTATTTCGTTTAAATCAACCGGAAAGCGGGTATTCAAAATGAGTCCTATTCATCACCATTTTGAATTATCCGGTTGGTCGGAAACAAAAGTTGTGACAGTATTCTGGCTGGCAGGAACAGTGTTTGCCGCTATAGCATTAAGTATTTTGGCAGTTAGCCGGGCTGGAGGAATATAAATTGATTAGACAAACAGAATTCGCCAATAAAAAAATTCTAGTATTAGGCGCTGGTATCAGCGGGCTTTCCGTAGCTCAGATTTTGCAGCGGTTAGGCGCAAGTGTTGTCGTAAGTGATGCTAAATCTATGGATCAATTTGATCAGGACTTTTCTGAATTGCAGGCGGCTGGTATTACCTTTATGATGGGACACCAGAATGAGAAACTACTTGATGACATAGACTATCTTGTGGTGTCTCCCGGTATATCCATTTATATCCCGCTGGTTATGGCTGCACAAAACCGGGGTATTTGTGTTATGAGCGAAGTGGAGGTGGCTTACCGTCTGAGTGAGGCACCAATGATTGCGATTACGGGTACTAATGGTAAAACAACAACGACAACTTTAATTGGCGAAATGCTTAAAACTACCGGTCACCAAGTTGGGGTAGGGGGTAATATTGGAGCTGCATTGTCAGAGCAGGCGCTTGCGGTCAGACCAGATGGTTTTATTGTGGCCGAGATATCGAGCTTTCAACTTGAGGGTGTTATCGAGTTTCGCCCCCATATTGCTGCCATTTTGAACCTGACTCCTGATCATTTAGACCGGCACCATACGATGGAAGTTTATCAACAAATGAAAGAGCAAGTATTTAACAGGCAAGAAGCTAGCGATTATTTAATTTTGAACTATGATGATATGGCTGTGCGCGGTATGGCTAAGCGGGCCAAGGGAAAAGTAGTATATTTTAGCCGGCAGCAGTGTCTTGATTTTGGATTTTATGTTGAAAATGGCAGGATCAAAATGAACCTGGATGGTAATTGTAACGAGATCTGCGCTGTTAATGATATTAACATAAAAGGCGGCCACAATGTGGAAAATGCATTAGCTGCCTGTGGAGCTGCTTATTTTGCCGGAGTTCGGCCTGAAGCAATGGCAGAGGTTCTTAAAACTTTTTCCGGTGTGGAGCACAGGATTGAGTTTACGGCTGAAATTGCCGGCATAGCCTACTATAATGATTCTAAAGCCACTAATCCTGAATCGGCAATAAAAGCGCTGGAAGCCTTTGACGGTCATATTATTCTCATTGCCGGTGGACGGGATAAGAATACAGATTTAACCGCCTTTATGAAGCTGGCAAAAGAACGTGTGGATCACCTGATTCTGCTTGGAGAGGCCCGGCAGCGTTTCGCTGAGGCAGCGACGCAACAGGGGGTGAACAATATTCATCAGGTGGCTACATTTGCCGAGGCAGTAACGCTGGCACACAAGTTGGCGCAGCCACCACAGGTGGTAGTATTATCGCCTGCCTGTGCCAGTTATGATATGTTCAATAATTACGAGGAACGGGGGAAAGCCTTTAAGGGCTTGGTGCGCCAATTAGGGTAAGGAGGGAGCAAGATGGGAGTCAGGCCTAAGTCGCCCGATTATGTCGTTTTTTTTGCCATTATGGGCTTGTTGGGTTTCGGGATAGTAATGGTCTATAGTTCAAGTGCTGTTTCCGCATATGTAAACTATAATGACAGTTTCTATTTTTTAAAACGACAGTTGATATGGGCTACCCTAGGAATACTGACTATGTTGTTTACGATGAATATTGATTATCACGTGTGGCGCAAACTAGCCAAACCGATTATGATAATTACCTTGCTTTTATTGGTCTTGGTTCTTGTTCCTGGGTTAGGAAAGGTAGTCAACGGTGCCAGACGTTGGCTGGGATTTGGTTCACTTTATCTACAACCGTCAGAAATTGCAAAATTAAGTATGGTACTGTTTACTACTAATAGTCTGGCAAGGTCACAAGATAAAATTGGTAACTTTGTTAAGGGGGTTATGCCCCAATTATTGATGCTGATACTGGTATTTGGATTAATTTTGAAAGAGCCTGATTTAGGGACCGCACTTGTTATTAGTGGAACGGTTTTTATTTTATTGTTTGCCTCAGGTGCTAAGCTTACGCACCTGGGATCCCTGGGTGCTGCCGGCGTGCTCGGCATAATTACCGCAATTATTGCCGAACCCTACCGGCTAAAACGTTTGTTAGCTTTTAGTGATCCGTGGGCTGATCCATTAAATAGCGGCTACCATATCATTCAGTCCTTATATGCGATCGGTTCTGGTGGTCTGTTCGGTGTTGGTTTGGGGCGCAGCCGGGAAAAATTCTTGTATTTGCCTGAACCTCATACTGACTTTATCTTTGCTATTTTGGGTGAGGAACTTGGTTTTATTGGTACAGCCACAGTTATAATTTTATTTTTTCTATTTGCCTGGAGAGGTTTTAAGACAGCTATATCAGCGCCAGATATATATGGCAGCCTGCTGGCTGGAGGTATAACCAGTATGATTGTACTGCAGGCGCTTATGAACATTGCCGTAGTTACAGCCTCAATGCCGGTAACAGGAATCCCATTGCCCTTCATTAGCTTCGGTGGTTCAGCCCTGATTTTCACGTTGGCTGCGGTGGGTATACTCCTTAATATTTCCCGGTATGTCAGCTTGAAATGAATGTAGGGGGCAAAGGTTATGCGAATCATTATTTCTGGCGGGGGAACAGGTGGGCACATCTACCCCGCCGTTACTATCGCCAGAGAGGCAGCCAAGTTAGCCGATAACTGCGAGATACTATTTGTGGGGACGAAACATGGGCTGGAAGCAGATATCATTCCTAAGGAAGGTTTTTCATTTGCTACTATCGAAGTGCGCGGGCTGGAACGGCGGTTGTCCTGGCAGAATGTCCGAACCCTCTTTACTACTGTAGGAAGTGTGTGGAATTCTGCGCAAATTATAAAAAATTTTCGCCCAGATGTTGTTATTGGTACTGGTGGTTATGTATGTGGTCCGGTGCTTTTGGCGGCTAGCTTGCTGAAAATACCAACCATTATTCAAGAACAAAATGTTATACCTGGCATCACGAATAAAATTTTATCCCGGTTTGTTGATAAAATTGCTTTAGGCTATCAAGACGCTGCAGTCTATTTTACTAAGTGCAGGCCTGAGCAAATTGTAGTTACCGGTAATCCTATTAGACCGGAGGTCATGTCAGCTAAACGGGAAGAAGGTTTGACTGAACTTGGACTTGCACCTGATAAACTTACTGTTTTGGTAGTTGGAGGAAGCCGGGGGGCTCGCAGTATCAATAAGGCGATGTCTGGTGTATACAACTATTTTAGCGGCAATTCACAGATTCAAATATTGCATGTCACAGGACAAAGCGAGTATAATAGCATGGTTGGCAATAGTAAGCAATCTGGTATAGAGCTATCCAGTGCTGGTAATATTATCATCAAACCATATTTATATAATATGCCGTTAGCTTTAGCGGCTGCTGATTTAGCTATTTTCAGAGCCGGGGCAGTCGGTTTGGCTGAATTAACCGCGCGCGGCATTCCGGCAATTCTGATACCATACCCCTTTGCTGCAGAGAATCATCAGGAGTTTAATGCCAGAGCTTTAGAAAAGCAGGGGGCAGCAGTAGTAATTATCGACAAAGAACTGACAGATAGTAAACTGATAGATACGATCAAGAGGTTGCTAGGTAATCCGGAAGTACTTTCCAGTATGGCTAAGAAAAGTAAAGAGTTAGGTTGCCCACAAGCGGCAGAAACAATTGCCCGGCTGGCACTTAGTCTGAAAAAACCTTAATCTTACTAATAAGGTAACATCGGGTGCCAAGAGTGCATACACTATGGTATGCCAAAGCGGCAGCCGGATGGGCTAGGGAATAACTCTTTCTGCAGATATAGGCGCTGGAGTTACCGGTGCGCAAGAAAGGGGAGAAATACTGTTGTTAGATAATATAAAAAAATTCATTTTGTTGGTATTGGTGGCTCAGGTATGAGCTCTATTGCGAAGGTACTGCTGGAAATGGGGTATATTGTGTCTGGTTCTGATGCTCAGGAATCAGCCGTTACCACCAAACTTGCTCAAGCCGGTGCAAGAGTGCATATTGGCCACAGTTACGAAAATATTGGTGATACGCAAGCTGTAGTTGTTTCTACTGCAATCCCTGAGACCAATCCGGAGGTAAAGGCTGCCAGGGACAAGGAAATACCTGTATATCACCGGGCCGATGTACTGGCATTTTTAATGTCTAAACGGCAGGGAATAGCTGTAGCTGGTGCTCATGGCAAGACTACTACTACGTCAATGATTGCCCTGATGCTGGAACGGGCAGGTATAGATCCGACCATAGTCATTGGTGGTGAGCTAGAATCAATAGGCGGCAGCGCAAAACTTGGTCACGGTCCTTATTTGGTGGCAGAAGCTGATGAAAGTGATGCCTCATTTTTGAAATTTTCACCACAGATTGCCATTGTAACCAACATTGAAAACGATCATATGGATTACTACAAAACTATGGATAATATATTGCGTACCTTTGATAAATTCTTGCATAAGATTGCGCCGGCAGAGGGGGTAGCTATTCTATGTTTTGATAATTCCCATGTAAGAAATATAGCTGCTAAGCTCGAAAGACGCTATATATCTTATGCGCTGGAGCATGAGGCAGATGTTATCGCCCGCAATATAAAATCCGATGGTCCAGTTTCAACCTTTGATGTATACTATCATGGCAATCTTTTAGGCACGGCTAAAATTTGTGTGCCGGGAATCCATAATGTATCTAATGCGTTAGCTGCGGTTGCTGTAGGTATTTATGCCGGGTTAAGTTTTGCCCAAATTGTCGAAGGTCTTGGCTTATTTCAGGGAGCAAAACGCCGGTTTCAGACAAAAGGGCGGGTTAATGGCATATGGGTAGTGGATGATTACGCCCATCATCCGACTGAAATTAGTACAACATTACTCGGTGCACGCCAAACAGAACCTAAGCGACTAATTTGTGTTTTCCAACCGCATCGGTATACCCGTACGAATTTTCTGCAAAAAGAGTTTGGTGCGGCATTTTTACAAGCTGATTTGTTAATTCTTACCGATATTTATTCAGCTGGTGAACAGCCTATTCCCGGCGTCAGCGGGGAAACGATTAAGAATGAAATTGAACAGCAAACCAATCAGCGGGTAACTTATGTACCAGACAAAGGTAAAATTGCACGTTATTTGTTTGAAATTGTTGAGCCGGGAGATTTAGTAATGACTATGGGCGCCGGCAATATTTATCAGGTAGGCGAAGAGTTGGTAGAAAAACTTACGCAAGCGAATCATGTGTAGTACTAGAGATTAGATTATATTAGAGAAGAGTATAGGGTGATTGTACTTTTCTGGGAGGGAAGACGATGGAGAAATTTATCGTCAAAGGAGAAGTACAACTAAGTGGCAACGTCCGGATAAGCGGGGCGAAAAATGCTACTTTGCCAATTATGGCAGCAACGCTTCTGTGTTCTGGTATCAGTGTTATCCATGATGTTCCGTATTTGCGCGATATCCAAGCCATGCAGGATATTTTGATATTGCTTGGCGCTAAGATACGCATGCAAGGTCATACCATGCTAATCGATACCAGCAATGTGAGTAAGGTTGAAATACCTGAACATTTGATGCGGGAAATGCGTGCTTCAGTTTTTTTGATGGGGCCTCTTTTGGGAAGATTTCGCAAAGTCAGACTGTCCTATCCAGGTGGTTGTGCTATCGGTCCCAGGCCAATTAATCTACATATCAAGGCATTAGAGAAAATCGGTGCAATTGTTGATGAAAGTTTTGGTTTTATTGATGCTGAGGCGAAAGAGTTAACCGGCGGTGAAATAAATTTTGATTTTCCCAGTGTTGGTGCTACAGAAAATGCGATGATGGCGGCCGCGCTGGCCAGGGGTACTACGATTATTCGCAATGCAGCGCGTGAGCCTGAAATTGTTGATTTGCAGGCTATCTTAAATAAAATGGGAGCAAAAATCAATGGTGCAGGTACTGATACGATTAGAGTTGATGGTGTAGCCCGACTAGTTCCGGCAGAACATACAGTAATGAGTGATCGAATTGAGGCTGGTACTTTTTTAACCGCAGGCGTTATGACACGTGGTGATATTGTAGTTGAGAATGTCGTTCCTGAATATTTATTCTCAGTTACAGATAAACTGCAGGATATTGGGGCGAAAATAATAACTGGTAAGGATTATATTAGGATAAAGGCTGGGGAACTCAGGGGTGTAGATATAAAGACGCTGCCATATCCCGGTTTTCCTACCGATTTGCAGGCACCGATGTTATCCTTGGTTACCATTGCTAAAGGTACTAGCATTATCACAGAAACTATTTTTGAAAATCGGTTTAAGCATGTTGATGAGCTTACCCGAATGGGAGCTAAAATTAAGGTTGAAGGACGAACAGCTATTATTCGCGGGGTGGCGAAATTGACTGGTGCCATTGTGGCTGCTCCTGATTTGCGGGCTGGCAGTGCGCTGGTATTAGCCGCTTTAGCAGCAGAAGGAACCTCAGAAATTGAGCAGGTATATCACATTGAGCGTGGTTATGAAAGTATAGATAAAAAATTGCAAGCATTAGGAGCAAATATTGTAAAGGTGTAAGGGAGATAAAGGGGGACTTTTTATGAAAGATAAAAAAATTGCAGTTGTTATGGGTGGACCGTCTGCAGAAAGGGAAGTATCTTTGAATACGGGGCGGGCCATTCTAGCGGCGTTAAAAGAGAAAGGTTATCATGCCGTTGGCATCGACCTTGACCCCCGAAAATTTGTTGAACAACTGGAACAAGAGAAGATCGAGGTTGTATTTAATGCTATTCATGGTCTTTATGGTGAAGATGGCTTGCTGCAAGGCACGCTGGAAATGTTAGGTATACCTTATACCGGCTCAGGTGTATTGGCTAGTGCGATGACAATGGATAAAACAGTAAGCAAACGATTGTTTATGTCAGCCGGAATACCTACTCCGCGGTCGCGGCTATACAGTAAACAGGATGTTGACCTTGCTGTGGTGACAAAAGAGATTCAAGAGGTATTCGGCACACCTGTGGTAGTAAAAGCGGCTGCGCAGGGATCAAGTATTGGCGTGATCATCGTTGAAGATGCTGCAGACATTGAAGGTGCTGTAACAGAGGCTTTTAAATACAGCGGTCATATTGTTGTTGAGGAATTTATAAAAGGAAAAGAACTGACTGTTTCTATACTTGGCAGTAGAGAGCCGAAAGCATTACCGATCATTGAAATAGTGCCCCAATCAGGACGATATGATTATACATCTAAATACACAAAAGGCGCGACAGAGTATATTGTACCAGCCAGGTTGGAAGCTAAGGTTGCAGAGCATATCCAGCAAATTGCGCTTGATGCCTATAAGTTATTGGGATGCAGGGGAATCGGGCGGGTTGATGTGATGCTCAGTGACGATAATCAGCCGTACGTTTTGGAAATTAACACAATTCCAGGGATGACAGCTACTAGTTTAGTACCCAAAGCGGCTGCTGCTGTTGGCATAAGTTTTGCCGAATTGTGTGAGCAGATACTGCAGATGGTGACTGATTAGCAAAAATTGGGCAGTATTTACTGCTCATTTTTTTATTTATTTAGTGGACAATACGTTGTATAATTACTGCAGAAGATGTCTACAGGAGTGATTGTATGCAGACCGCAGAACGCTTGAGAGCAGCTAGAAAGCGGCGCGCTTCCATACTGGCGTTGTGGTTGGCGGCGCTGGTAGCATTAATAGCTATTTTTTTATTTATTAATTCTCCCTATTTTATTGTAGGGACAGTAGTGGTTGAGGGCAATAAGTATGTAACTGTTGAAGAAGTGCTGCGAATAGCCGGAGTTCCAGAAAAAATAAATATCTTTAGACTAAAACCTGCAGAAATTAAAGAACGGCTGACTGGTGATCTGCGTGTGGATGAGGTTCAGGTTGAGAGAAATTTTCCGGCTACGATTACTATTCATATCGGGGAACGCCAGCCGGTGGCTTTTGTTGCCAGCCAGTATGGTTTTGTAGAAATTGACCGACAAGGTATAGTAATGGTTGCATTGAAAAACCTAAAGGAAGTAAAAGTGCCTGTTATAACTGGTGTTCGGTTGGGGAATATTTATGTTGGCGATCAGATAAATGATCCAGGGCTTGCTAATGTTTTAACCTATTTATCCGAACTGGATGAGGGAGCATTAAACCAATTATCGGAAGTAAACATTAAATCACCGGATGAGCTTGTTGTTTACACTACCAATTCAGTTTGCATCCGGATTGGAGATAATCAGCGTCTTATAGAAAAAGCTAAGCTGACAGCTGAAATCTTACAGGAAATAGCTGCTAAAAAAATGACTGTCGAGTATGTCGATCTAAACTATACCTCCCCAATTATTAAAATACGTAGTAAATAGGGTTCAATTTTGAAAGGAGACGATATTTTGTTACCCATCAAGCAAGGGCAGCTTGCCATTGCCCTGGTCTGTGTAGTATTGGGCATTATGCTGGCGGTGCAATTCCGTACTACGCAAGACATTAAGTCAAGTATTCCCTATCAAAGGGTTGAGGACTTATCCCAACGGCTAAGTCAGACTGAAAAGGAGCGGGACACGTTAGTTAACCAAGTTCATGAATTAAAGCGTACTTCAGGTGCTGAAGCCGCGTCTAAAGAATTTGAGAGGATAAAAATGGGGGCCGGTGTAGTAGCAGTCGAAGGACCTGGTATTATTGTAACGATTGATGATAGTAAGCGGCCATCTAAGCCGGGGGAAAACCCTAATTTGTATCTAATTCATGATGATGATATACTTAAAGTGATTAATGAATTGTGGGCAGCCGGTGCGGAAGCGATGTCGATTAACGAACAACGGCTTATTGCCAGTTCCGAAATTCGTTGTGCCGGGCCAACGTTATCAGTCAATAATTCGCGTTATTCACCACCCTATGAAATTCGTGTTATTGGTGAGCCAACAACATTGGAGAATGCACTAAAAATGCGTGGCGGAGTAGTTGAAACCTTACAGTTCTGGGGTATTCAGGTAACAATCAAAACGCAAGAGACAGTAAAAGTTCCGGCATTTAAGGGCACTTTTCGGTTTGAATTAGCCAAGCCGGTGCAGGAAGGTGGTCTTTAAATATGGCATTGCCGATTGCCGGACTTATTATAGGCGTGCTTATTGGTATATTTTTTCCGATTACAGTGCCTGTAGAATATGCTAAGTTTCTGTCAGTAGCGTTGCTGGCATCGCTTGATTCTGTGTTTGGTGGACTAAGAGCAGGCAGTGAAGAAAAATTTGACAATACAATATTTATCACCGGTTTTTTTACAAATGCTTTGTTGGCCGCAGGCTTGGTATATATTGGCGACCGCCTGGGGATTGATTTATATTATGTTGCCTTATTGGCTTTTGGCTTGCGAATATTTCAAAATTTAGCAATTATTCGTCGTTATTTTTTAAAGAAATAATAAGAAAGCTTCAAAGTCATCCTAGCATCGTTTTGGCTTTGGAGCTTTCCTTGTGTTTAAATGTAAAATAAATATAGATTTTTCGGTTAAAAAAAAGGGAAAATGGCACTTTTGTTGAAACTATTCTTGAAGAAACAGAATACTGTGCTGCGAGGGAGTTATGAATAAAAAAACTATATTAGCTATTGATGTTGGCACAGGTATGATCAAAGTGTTTGTTGGCAGAATGCTATCTGATGGCAGTGTGGACATTTTAGGCAGTGGTGCTGCTCCAACAGTTGGCTACGATAGAGGGGTTATCAGTGACAGTAACGCTTTGACTCATTCTATAAGACAGGCAGTAGATTGTGTTCTTATGGCAGCTGACAGCCAGGAGACAGGTTGTGTATACTTAGGTATTAGCGGTTCATCACTTGTTATGCAAAATAGTATTGGTAGTATAGCTCCAATAACTGCAGGAACTGTGACACGCGAAGATGTTGGACGCGCCTGTAAAGCAGCAACCTTTGCCGTTGCCGATAATGATTACGAAATTTTACATGTGTTTTCAACTAGAGAATCTGTCGCCAAACCAGGCGCTGCTTTTGAGGTAGAAGCTCACATAATATCGGCGCCGAAGGTAATTGTGCAAGGACTAACCCAGGCTCTTGCCGAAACCGGGCTTAAACTAAATGGAATTGTTGCTAATGGTGTTGTGGCCGCAGAAACGTTGAGGAAAGAGTTACCTGATGAGAGTAATAACTTTATTTTTATGGACATTGGGGCAGGTACGGCCGATGTTGTTATTTATGTTGGTGGTAAGCTTTGTTCTTCAGCCTCATTACCCTTGGGTGGTGATTATATTACCAGTGATTTGATGCAGGGATTGGGTGTTAACCGAGTCCATGCTGAAGAAATTAAGCGATATTATTCCCGGTTGTCGCCTGATTTGCATAATCAAGGAGTGGTTCTGGACTGTAATGATTACGGAACTACAGATAAGCATATTTCTTTCGATTTTTTATATGATATTATTGAAAGTAGAGTAGATGAAATTGTTGGTTTGCTGTATGATTCTATTAAGCCGCTTCTGGACAAGCATCTAACCGTAAATGGAGAAACTTTGGAGTGCATTTATTTGACGGGTGGTTCAGGGACAATGCCCAGTATGGGCTCTTGCATAGCCAAAGTGTTTCAGATACATACCGAAACGATTAAACCAGCGCAATTGGCTGATGAATATGCTTATGCAACTAATACTGTGTGTTATGGTATTATAAGCCATGGAGCCAGGATTTCAACAAGTGAGCCAGTTGCAGAAGGCTACAGTGCATGGAATGCGTTTATCCGTAAGGCGAAAAAATTATTGAAAATTTGATAGATGGTAAGGGAGGAAAACTTAGTAATGTTGGAATTTGACATGGACTTGGACCAGTTTGCTTCAATAAAAGTTATTGGTGTGGGCGGTGGTGGCAATAATGCTGTCAATCGAATGATTGGCGCTGGCTTGCAGGGTGTAGAATTTATCACTATAAATACAGATGCACAGGCATTGATTGGTTCTGAAGCTACTTATCGTATTCAGATTGGTGAGAAATTAACTAAAGGCTTGGGAGCGGGGGCTAATCCTGATATCGGTGAGAAGGCTGCTCAGGAAAGCCGGGATGACATCATCAAGGTTCTTAAAGGATCAGACATGGTGTTTATTACAGCTGGTATGGGTGGCGGTACTGGCACAGGGGCGGCACCGATAGTAGCTGAGTGTGCCCGGGAAGTGGGAGCTTTAACGGTTGGGGTTGTTACTAAACCTTTTTCTTTTGAGGGACGCAAGCGTCAGCTCCAAGCTGAACGGGGAATTGCCAAGCTGAAGGAAAAAGTAGATACGTTGATTACTATCCCTAATGATCGGTTGCTACAGGTTGTGGATAAACGCACTCCGATCATGGAAGCATTCAAGATTGTTGATGATGTACTCCGTCAAGGTGTGCAGGGAATTTCTGATCTCATTGCTGTGCCTGCATTAATAAATCTTGACTTCGCCGATGTTAAGACTATTATGAGCGATGCTGGTTCAGCACTTATGGGTATTGGTTTTGGTACAGGGGATAATCGTGCAATTACGGCTGTTGAAGCGGCGATTAAGAGTCCGCTCTTAGAAATGTCAATTGATGGCGCTAAAGGTGTATTACTTAATTTTACTGGCGGTCCTAATACTACCTTGTTTGAAGTTAATGAGGCTGCTGATATTATTGCTAAAGCGGCTGATCCGGAAGCTACGATTATATTTGGTGCAACCATTGATGAAGCGTTTGAAGACCAAGTTCGGGTAACTGTCATTGCTACTGGCTTTGATCCCCTGCCATTGAAGGTAAGTGCAGGTAAAAGCGAAACTAAGGTTATTGAACCGTTTAAAGGGCGGGATTTAGATATTCCGGCCTGGATGCGGCGGTAGATAGTAGTAAATAAGGAATGTAACATAAAACCCGGCTCATTACGAGCCGGGTTTTATGTCTATTTTTGAAACTATTAAAATGGCAGGAAATTACATTTTATTAAAGGAATACCTTGTATAATTAGAATAACAAGTTGATTTCAAGCATATAGTCTTATGTGTATAATGTTTTTATATATGAAATTTGATCCAAGAAGGTATAAACTGTGCGCATTTATGCTGATTTGGTATTGTTAATCAATTTTATTATGAATAGTATTATTTTAGTAGTAACAGCTTATGCCGCAGGCATTTCTTTTTGTTGGAAACGCTTGTTGATGACGGCTGTAGCGGGAGGCGTATATACATTAATCGGTATCTTTCCGGAGATGGCTGTATTATATAGTATTCCCGGAAAGTTCTTGGCGTCGGTGGTGATTATTTTATTGGCTTTTGGCTATAGGTCAGTAAAGCTGACGGTAACACTTACCGGCATTTTTTTTATAGTATCTTTTATTCTGGGTGGGGCCTTGTTGGGCTGGATGTATTTTATTCAGACTGAAGCGCCTTTTAGAGCTGGTACTACTATTAAACTCTCCTGGGGCCATTTAGTGGCAGGCAGTGTCATAGCTATAGTTCTCATCCTGCTGGTTGTCAAAAGACTGCTGGCCAGAATGTACCGGTATAAGACTTTTTATCAGGCAAGAATAGAATATGCCGGGCAGTTGCAGGAAGTTACGGGTATGCTGGATACTGGCAATGGCCTCTATTCGCTGCTGGGGCGTAAACCGGTAGTTCTGCTGTCTCTGCAATCTGCACTTCAATTACTGGGCCGGCAGGTTGCAGCATTCTTAACAGCTAACCGGCCAGATTCCTGGTTAGCTAATCTTGACGAATGCCAGGATTCAGCTTGGCTAGCCAGGGTGGAGATTATTCCCTGCCAGTCGGTTGGCGGCTGCAATATGTTACTTGGCTTTAGACCGGATAGTATTACCGTGATGAGTAAGGTAGGCTCGTATTATACCTCAGAAGTACTCATCGGCATTTACGATGGTACCTTTGCTGATGGTAGTGCTTGTCAGGCACTTTTACATCCGGCGCTTATAACAGACATCAATAGAACCAAGGGGGAAAGTACATGCGAATTACCTGGCCAATAATAAAATTGTATATAAGGCTAAGGATCATATCATTACTTCAGGCAATTGGTTGGCTGAAGCCTGATGAAGTGTTTTATGTTGGTAGCGCGGAAATTTTACCGCCACCTTTATCAAGTGATGAAGAGATATTTTTACTTAACCGTTTGCAAAAAGGGGATAAATCTGTCAGAAGTGTATTCATTGAACGTAACCTCCGGCTTGTCGTCTATATTGCCCGGAAATTTGAAAATACCGGCGTAAGTGTCGAAGATTTAGTTAGCATCGGTACGATTGGCTTAATCAAAGCAGTAAACACTTTTGATCCCATTAAAAAGATTAAACTGGCCACATATGCTTCACGATGTATCGAAAATGAAATTTTAATGTATTTACGCCGTAACAGTAAAACCCGGGCCGAAGTATCCTTTGACGAACCATTAAATATTGATTGGGATGGTAATGAACTGTTACTTTCTGATGTGTTAGGTACAGATAATGATATTATTTATAAGTCAGTGGAAGAAGAGGTTGATAAAACCCTGTTATACACAGCCATGAGCAAGTTGTCAGGGCGGGAACGAAGAATTATGGAACTACGGTTTGGCCTTAATGATGATGGTAATGAACGTACACAAAAAGAAGTAGCTGATATACTGGGAATATCCCAGTCGTATATTTCAAGGCTGGAAAAGAGGATAATAAAGAGGCTGCGCAAAGAGATATCTCGTATGGAGTAAGGTTTTGTTAAATGCATTTTAGTCGCCCTTTCTTCGGGTGGGGCAGTTTCTTGTTTAGCCCACTATCAGCCGTTGGTTAAGGTGGGTTTTTTATATTTCATTGGAAAGATGTATAATTGCCTTTTGTTGGCAGTTGATTTATAAATTAATCGCAAAAACCGCATCCTCCGGGGTGCGGTTTTTGTTCGTATCGCCACCTCCGTGAAGAAATTGTGCCTCCATAAGGTGGTACCCCGGCACCCCTCGTAACTTCCGTAACCCCCCGTCCTATGCCGGAAAAAGCGTTCCGTAGGAGAAAAGCCGGTATTCTATTGACTCAATGGAATACCGGCTTTTTTATATCTTTTTTGAAAAAACGGCAAGCTTCTCTTGCACGGCAAAGTATAAAATCGTCAGCCCATGGCAATAATGCTTGTGTGGGGCAAGTTGTTTTAGTAGCTTAGAAAAACTGGGGAGGTAATAATGTGATTGTCAACAAAGTCGAAATATGTGGTGTAAATACAGCAAAGCTCCCGGTGCTTTCTGCCACTAAAATGCGTGAGTTGTTTGAGGTAATGCAGGGGGGCGAAAAAGCCGCCAGGGAACAGCTGATTTATAGCAATCTCCGATTAGTGCTTAGCGTAATTCAACGGTTTAACAATCGGGGAGAATATGTTGATGACTTATTTCAGGTTGGTTGCATTGGTTTAATGAAAGCCATTGATAATTTTGATCTGGCACAGAATGTAAAGTTTTCTACCTATGCAGTACCGATGATTATTGGTGAAATCCGGCGTTATTTAAGAGATAACAACCCCATAAGGGTAAGCCGCTCAATGCGGGATGTTGCCTATAAAGCGCTGCAAGTACGGGATTCGTTAGTCAGCCGGTTTTCACGGGAGCCGTCAATTAATGAGATTGCTGATGAACTTAAGGTGCCAAGAGAAGAAATAATATTTGCCCTTGATGCAATTCAAGAGCCTATATCCTTGTTTGAGCCTATTTATCATGATGGCGGTGATCCCATTTTTGTAATGGATCAAATTAGTGATGATAAACATTTAGATTTAAGTTGGCTTGAGGGAGTGGCAATTAAAGAAGCCTTGCGCAAACTGAGTGACCGCGAGAAACATATACTTACTCTTAGGTTCTTTGAGGGTAAAACGCAGATGGAAGTTGCCGATGAAATTGGTATTTCCCAGGCACAGGTGTCACGGTTGGAAAAGGCCGCATTAGGCCATATGCGCAAATACATATAGAGTTTATGATTTACCAGGGAGGCAGTGTAGTGGAGAGAAGTTTACCTTTGTGGAGTAAGCGAATATTGATAATTTTAGTAATTTGTTTTATTGCTGGTGGTTGGAATGTGCTTTTTTATCAGCAAAAACACGGGGTGCCGGTGACACCCAATAGCAGTGACTATGTTAGATTGCATATTTTAGCAAATAGTGATAGCGTCCAAGACCAACAGCTTAAACTAAAGGTTCGCGATGCAGTTATTGCCTATCTAACCCCGCAGGTCAAAGATGTGAGTAACGCCCAAACGGCTAAAAATATTATAGCTAACCGCCAAGAGGAACTTATTCTGGTGGCTAAAAACACGCTGGCGGAAAACGGCGTTGATTATCCTGTAGCTATCCAAATTGGTAGTTTTGAATTTCCGGTGCGTTCCTACGGCAGCTTAGTGTTGCCTGCGGGAGAGTATCAGGCTGTTCGCATTCTCCTGGGAGAGGGTGCCGGGCAAAATTGGTGGTGCGTGTTATTTCCACCTCTATGTTTTATTGATGGTACTAACACGACCTTAGCCCCAGTTACTTCTTCTAATGAGTATACTCAGCAGGAAGATGGCCAAAAACCCTTAAAAATTTGCTGGAAGCTGGCTGAGATTTTCAATTAATAAATTGTGTAACAGGCAAAAAACAGCCTCAACTCTGCGAAATGCAGAGTTGAGGCTGTTTTAACTATGTAGACTGGAAAACTCGACTTATAAAGCTCTTTTTTGCTTGTAATCACGGCATGATACTTTACTGAGATTATTTATACTTCGACAACGCGCCTGATATTGCTTTGTGTTACAACGCTTTTTTCTACTGATGAATAGGTAGGAACTGCAGCACTGGCCATCTGTTGGATGGTAAGGGGAATGTTGGTTTTGGACAAAAACACTAAACGTTTGTCGTAATAGCGAATTAGTTTGATCATCTTATAAAAACAGTCATGGCTGAATTTGCAGCGAACATTGGCAAAGATAATATCAGCATGAATGATAAGTGCTTCATCAAAACCATTTGCATCGCCGGAGAGATAAACAAAATTAGGTAGCTGGGTCTTTAACTTGGTTTGCCAGTTTTCAGCACCGCCGATAACCAGGGCGTGAATGGTGCTTAAAGTGTTTAAAGCTGCCTCGATATTGT
Source organism: Sporomusa ovata DSM 2662 (assembly GCF_000445445.1). Taxonomy (GTDB): domain Bacteria; phylum Bacillota; class Negativicutes; order Sporomusales; family Sporomusaceae; genus Sporomusa; species Sporomusa ovata. The sequence goes on from NZ_ASXP01000001.1 coordinate 1,052,606, forward strand.
AGTGTTGATTAGATGTTGCTAAATTTATAATATTATCAGAGCTTTCTATGTCTTTAATTTGTTTTCGGCGGTTTTCCACTTGAGTGAGCTTAGTTTGAAGTAGCTCAGTTTCTTTGCTTAAGGCATTTACCACAAACTTTTGTTTGAGAACCAAGGTGTTAAGCTCTTCTTCTTTCTGGGCCAGTAAATCGGTTTTGGCTGCCAAATCCGCACTCATTCTGCGAACTTCAATTTCGTAGGCTTGAAGTTGTTTTTTGAGATTATCAATTTCGGCATATATAAAAGGATTGTTTTGTTCAAAATAATATTTTCTCGTTTTTTTATACTCACGTATGAATTCGAGTAAACTTAAGCCGAGCATTACAAACTCGGCACATTTTGATTCCAGATCCTCTTGGCTTTGCTTATGATTGGAGCGAAATAACTCTGAAGTCATCTTGATAATATAGAGGCGGCAAAGTAGTTCAACATCTCGTTCTTTAATCTTTGTCAGAATTTTTGGTGAAGCCAGGGATATTCCAGTTGAGGATGACAGATACGCGGTGCAGTGAGCCATTCCCTCCCAGAAGTGGTCGCCGTTCCAGGGTTCAAGATAATTATAAAATACTTTTTGATATATCGCATTTTTAAGTTGACGGGCCATTTTTTTTATTGCTGGTTTATTCAGCCTGCCTTTTAATTGTTGAAAATCGCCGGTGTTATCAAGTTTGCTGGCAAGTGTTTGCACAACAAATAAAGTTTCAGGTTCGGGTATGATTGCTTTTTTGCCTAAAATACAGGTAATAAACATGGCAAATTTCAGGGAGGCATGAGGTGGTAAATCAATAGCTGGATACATTGCAATAAAATATTGAAGATATTGTATTGTGGCGCCAGTAAGAAGATTGTGATATTGACTGTTTTTTATGGATTCGGCATAATACTCTGGTTGGACGGCTTTTGATAAATCAATTGTTTCGGAATTTTTAATATAGCCATACAAATTGCTCCAGCGTTTTGTCAGAATGTGTATTACCTGTTCGAATAAGGGAGAACAAGGGCCATCTTCTACAGCCACAAGCAACATTCCTAAGTATTTTAAAGCATAAATTTGTCGATCAATGCCGCTGGTAGTGAACAAAGGATGATTAGCATAAGAAGACTGAGAGGCTGCGGTCTGGTAACGAGTTTTATCGATTTCATAAAGCGAGTCTATTTCTTTGTATGCCGATGATGTATCGCCAGCGAGTTGGACAAAAAGAGGAAGCGTATCAACCGGGATATTGTTGGCTACCAATATAAAATCTGAAATCTTCATGCGGTATCACCATCCTTTTTGTATTTAAAGTAAAACAATCTATTTCTTTACACAACTTTTTTTGTAATACATTCGACACTTTCTATTTGGTAAGACGCAGCAATTGTTGTGCTTCGCTCGCCTTTGGCTGTCTGTATTGCCGCTTTGACTGCAAGCAGAGACTCTGTAATATTTTTTAGGTTATTTGTTAACGTTACCAGAATATTAACATAGGCATCAAACGTATAGTCGTTCTTAGACAATGTAGCTTCTCGAATCGCTTTATGGGTATCTACAAGGAGTTCTTGAAATGCATGTTCAGAGTATTGTAAGTCAGTTAGTGTATAGCAACCGGATTCGTTGTCGGTAAATAGCATGATCTTCCCATTGGTTAAAACATCACTGTGATCATTGATTCGTGAATACATAATTTTTCCTCCCTAGAACATTTTATTGGCTAATTGAAGCAACAAGCTTAAACAAAAATATACCAAGCCTCTCCGGAACGGAAAGGGCTTGGCAATAAATTCAAGCGAACGTAATATAACATAAAACAAGAGCAAAACTTAGCACTGCTTGAAATATTGCTCCTTTCCAGAAGGGAGATATAGCCGTTTTCAGCTATACCGATCGGCCGGATACCATACCACGAAAGGATTAGGTAAATCGGCTAAGGGAGCAGACTATCCAATTATGAAACTATAATAAGAGGTATTTTGATAATGAAAACTAACATAAACAAACATCAACAATTAATTACTATTATATTGTTTGACGGTGTATAAATCAATATGGTTGGTATATGTTGGTTAAAAAAATTTTGCGAGGTTAAGATTGAAGCTGATTTTTCGTCTTTATAAAATGGGGTTGAATTGATTTGTCAATTAAACTCTTGCCAGTATAAATAAATAAATACTATAATAGAGTCAGGGTATTGCTGCATTTGTTAGTTTATATTACTTTATTTTTATTTTATTTTAATAAAGCAATTATATCGTGATAAATTTGTTTTCAAAAGCAGCTTGTAAAATGTTGGCAAAAGGGGTATGTATAATGAGTCGTAAATTAATGAAACTAATGGGTCTTTTTCTATGTGTAGTACTCATTGGCCTGGGGCAACAAAGTAGCTTTGCCGAGGAGAGACCAAACCATCTAATTACAGAGGTTATTGTCTTTCATGCTGGCAGTTTAAGTGGACCGTTCCAAAAAGCGGCTGAAGCTTATGAAAAGTCTCATCCGGATATCAAAATCACTTTAGAGGGAAGTGGCAGCCGGGAAGCCGCCCGGAAAGTAACGGAACTGAAGAGACCCTGTGACGTGGTTGCTTCTGCTGACTATGAAACTATTGATAATCTGATGATGCCTGAATATGCAAAGTTTAATATATTTTTCGCCCGTAATAAAACAGTTGTAGCCTTTACTGACAAGAGTAAGTATGCTAATGAGATTACCAGTGAGAATTGGTATGATATTTTATCAAGGCCAGATGTGCAGTATGGTCATACCGACCCGAATTTGGATCCTGGCGGCTACCGGGCAGTCCTAACATTGCAGTTAGCCGAAAAATACTATCATAAACAAGGCTTGTATCAAGCGCTGGAAAATAATTTTCACGAGTCTAACACTGTCAATGATGGGAAAACTATCAGAGAAATACTGAACTCAGGTCGGTTGGATTACTTCTTCTTTTATGAGTCGTCAGCCAAACAAGGCGGCTATCGCTATATTACCTTGCCGGTTGAACTCGACTTTTCTTCCTTGGATTATGCGAACTATTACAAGCAAGCAACACTGGCGCTTACTGGCAAAAAAACAGGCAGCATTGAACAAGTATATGGACAACCAATAATTTATGGTCTTACTCTGGTGAATAACGCACCACATACCAAGGAAGCGCTGCGATTCATACACTTTCTTCTGACAGATGGACAAAAATATCTAAATGATGCAGGTTTTATTTCTATGAACCCGTTAGTTCGCACCAGGGAATTGCCTTACATTCCGGCAGAATTAAGAGACTTAATAAAGCCGCTTAAACAATAAGTGGCGATGTTTTACATATGCTTTAGATAATAATTTTAGGAGGGCGGCCAGATTTGTTGTGACACCTGCATTTACGATGCGACCCTGAATGTGGAACATGCCCGTTGGGCGGATATTGTGTTGTCTACCGGCACTGTACTGATGAATGACACATACCGTGAATTACAGGGGCAGCCGGTGATTTACTACGGGGTGACTGTAGCGGGTCTGGCTCAACTATTTGATTTGCCACGGATTTGTTTTGTGGGCAATGAGCGTTTAACGCAGTGATGGTTGGTTCGAAAGTAATTAAGGAGTGAGTATGATGAATAACGGTAATGTGAAATATTGGTACTTAGGCTGGGTTTTAAAAGCAGTTATCATTATGTTGGCTAGTACATTGTTTATCAATTGTGGACTGGCTGCTGCCGCTGCAGAACAACGGACTGATAAACTCAATTTGGACGAAAATCGCCAAGGCGATTGATACCTATTTGCCTGATCCACGCTACGAGGATAATCCGTTTATCCTGATTACAGTCAAGGAAGCATTGGCGGGCACCAGACAACATAATGGCGGAATAGGAGCTTGTCTTGTGTGCGAGGCAACCGGCGAGATTGTGGAACGAAGCCCAAATCAGCAACATATGCCCTATTTTAGAAGCGACCTGCACGCCGAAATGGTTGTGCTGGACCGGTAATGAAGAGCATATGAGGTACACGTGATCTTAGTAATTCCACCTCTCCTAACCCACGCGACAATATGAAGGGGCGTATTCTTTATACCTCTGTAGAGCCCTGCCCGATGTGTTTCACCCGGATAATTAACTCAGGTGTGAAAAAAATCTATTATGCTGCGCCTGATGACAATGGCGGTATGGCTCATAGATTAGAGAACCTGTCCCCTTCATGGCAGGGTATGGCTAAAGGAATGATCATCGAGCCGGCTCGTTGCTCGCCGGTTCTGAGAGAACTAGCTCAAAAGCTCTTTTATCCAATGAAGGTTTAGGAGTAGCTGGGGATCGACCAATAAATTGGAAAAACCTCCAAGTTGATGCAAAATAGCATCAACTTGGAGGTTTTTCTTATGGCAAGAAGAAAAATTACTCCTGAACGAAGAAAATAAGGACTATGCTTTGTGCGATTTGGGTTTGGTTATTGCTAAACTGCTAAAATAATGATAAAATTCCATTGACTTACATGGTGTATATATAATTTTAAAGGGTGAATACGGTGTATGCGGAAAAATCTGTTTTGATAGTTCTACTTGCGTTAAGTACTTTGATTATGGGAACTCTGTCACTAGTTGCTTGGCGGCGCAGACAGAGCCCCTTGGGGCAAGCCTTTTTCCTTTTAATCTTTCTAACGACCATTTATACCTTTGGTTACATGTTTGAGTTTGTTAGCAGTACCTTGGAGAAGGTTCGATTCTGGCTTCATGTAGAATCTATCGGTATTGCTTTCATACCAACTGCCTGGGTTATATTTGCTGTCCGTTTTACTAAAACGAAACTCAAATATTGGCCTCAAGTTAAAGCTTTATTTTTGATGCTGTCGGCAATCACGTTTATTATCAGTAATACGTCAGAATTACACCATCTCCATTATGTTGATATGCGACTAAACTCTGAAGCTCCTTTTCCCGTAGTGGATTTTGTAGCAGGGCCATGGTATTGGTTCCATAATGTATTCACAAATGTAGCAATCGTTATTGGCAATATACTCTACACCCGTGCCTGGAAAAACGCTTCAGAGGATAAAAAACAACAAGCTTTTGCTATCTTTCTAGGTTCTATGTTTCCCTGGGTTGTATTTCTTGCATACATGTTGAGAATCATTCCTTGGGGAATAGATCCAGTTCCAGTTTCGTTTCTAGTTCCGGGACTTCTTTATGCCTGGGCTGTATTTGACTTAAAAATGCTTGAAATTGCTCCAATTGCCCGGCAGGCTGTGTTTCAAAAACTATCCGAAGGTGTACTTGTTTTTGATCGGGAAGGATGCCTGGTCGATTTTAATGCAGCCAGCTGTAAGGTGTTTCCAAAGTTGGAAAATGATGCAAAAGGGAAAAATGGCTCCGAGTTATTCCGGGACTATCCAATTTTGATGAATCTTATTGCTGATTCTGTTAACGAACAGGAAACAATGACGCTGCAAGCGGGAGACCAAAAGAGCACGTATCAGTTACAGCGCATTGAGCTATATAATAACAGAAATCATACTGTCGGTTTCATGGTAATCTGCCGGGATATTACCCATTTTTCAAATATTGTGGAAAGCCTTCAACTGCAAGCGGCTATTGATCCATTAACTAAAGCATGGAACCGGAACCGGTGGCAGGAGGATGGAACAGCGTTATTGATTCAGGCTTGCCGTAAACATGGTTCGATAGCAATTATACTTGCGGATCTGGATAAGTTCAAACAAGTGAATGATCTATACGGGCACATAATAGGCGATGCTGCTTTGCGGCATTTTGCATTGACATGCCAGAATAATTTACGCAGCCAAGATATTTTTGGACGCTATGGCGGGGATGAATTTGTTATTATTTTACCTGATAGTAATACTCCCGAAGCAGTTGAACTGGCTGAGCGTCTTAAGCGGGCCGTAAAGTCAATGATACTTGTGGCAGGAGAAAGGAAAATAACTGTTACTGCCAGCTTTGGGATAGTATCCATACAAAATGAAGTTTTACTTGATTTGGAGACATTAATTAACTATGCGGACGAAGCATTATATGAGGCGAAGAAGGCCGGAGGTAATCAAGTTTGCGTGTTTAATACGAAATCAGGTGTAGAATTATCTACTCCAGGAAATCCGGGGGTTGTTAAGCACTGAAAAAATAAAATAAATATAACTAGCACAGTTATCCCTTGTCCTTCATATAATTATTGTAGAATCTTGAAGCTGCATGTGTGAAGATTTTTAAATAGAGGAGGGGGAGAATGTTAAAGACTAGCGACTTGAACAAATCAGAAGTACAATAATAAACGTAAAACTGGTACCTAGTCTTTTTTTAGCTTAAATTCAAATTCTACCGAATCCTCAAGGCGTACAGCATAGATGGTTATACCTGACCGCCGGAGGATATCTTGCTTATCAGCAAAGGTTTTAGCAGCTAAAATTTCCGCTGGTAAGATGGCAGAGCTGGTTATAGTTAATTTACTTTGAGCGTGGCGGAGAGTAGTAAGGGCTGTTGTAACGGTAGCCAATTCCCTATTAATACTCTGTAGTTCTTTCTTTGCTGTGTCGGCAGCAATTAAATCCTCGCGGAACCAGGTGGTAATTTCAGTGCACTTACTAAATAAAGTCTCCTCAAGCTTTGACATTTTTTCAATTTCATCTGAGTAATCCTTAACAGCATCTTTTTTAATATACTGGTCCAGGCGGTTACTGTTTTTAGCCGAATTAACAAAAATAGTCCAGACAAATTCGTCAAAAATAGTAGCCGGTATTCTGCGGCATTGACAAGGTTCATCAAGCATATAGATAGCTGATTCTTTAGTAATACAGGAGTAATAGTAATACATCTTAGGATCTGTCTTTTTACGGGCTCCTGGCCGTCCGTAGGCCGTCATAGAGTGCCCGCATAATCCACAGTAGAGGATACCCTGCAACAAGTAATTATGGGTTGTATTGCGCTTTGCATAGCGCTTATTTTTTTGCCGTTGCTTCTGGGCTTGCTGGTATATTTCATAATCAATGATGGGGGGGACTGCTATTGGTATCCAATCCTCGCGGGGTATATTCCTGATTTCCCGGGTGTTCTGTCCGGTCTTGGTAACAGACTGGCGGAACAAGTAGTGCTGGCCATAGTACATGTCGCGAGTCAGTACCTGTTCGACACAGTTGATAGAAAGGGGCTTGCCGGATTTACGTCCTTGAATTCCCATATGTGCTAGCTTCAGGGTAATTGTTCTGGCACCCATGCCTTGGTTGATGCACAGATCATAGATCATTCGTACTACTTTGGCTTCATCCTCATTAATGATATACATAGAAGTATCTTTGTCAAAGCTGTACCCATACGGCCGGGCATTATGGACTATTTTACCGGAGTTAGCTTTTGCTTTCCGGCCCCGTTGAGTACGTTCACGAATCTTTGCTTTTTCAAAGGCGCTGATGGCTCCACGTATACTGAAAAACAAACGGCCTTCCGGGCTGGCATCATAGTCTCCGGTCACAAAGTAGAGGGCGACACCGGACTTTTCAATTTCGTCGGCGATGAGTAACTGATTGGTTAGATTACGGCTCAGACGGTCTGGATCATAGATGCAGATGTTTTGAATAAGCTTGGCACGAAGGTCATTTCTAAGTTCATCAAGGGCGGGACGATCAAGATATTCGCCGCTATAGCCGTCATCAATATATTCTTTTATGTCTGTAAATCGCATACTTAGCAGGCGGGTGCGGCAAACCTGAAGTTGGTCTCCAAGTGAATAGCCGGATTTAGCCTGTTCTTCTGAGCTTACACGAACGTACACTGCATTCATAGAGATCTCTCATCCCCTCCTTCCATAATGATATGTACATCGTCTAAATTTATAACACTGCAATAACCTGGTAAGATGAGAAATTTTTCACTAAATTTCCTATGCGATGCTCCCCATGAAGTCTTACCAATAGCGAGACCGGGATAAGGGGCAAGTTTTCAGGTTATCTAGCATATAGTTATATCAGGGGTGATAGGGTGGTAGTGAAAAGGGAACTCAAATTTATCTTCAAAGGATGCCAGGTTGATAATATATGGTACCCGGCAGAACAGTACCCGGCAGACAATCTGCCAGACGAAATTAAAGCTGCCATAGAGCAAGGTTGGCTAGAAGGATACTTCAAAAAACACGAGCAGCAGGAGCGGCAGTCCGGGTAATTCCCGGCTGTTTAAAACTGGACAAGCGGGCGTAAAAAGATAAAAGCCGGCCATTGTAAGCCGACTAGTAAAGCTAGTAACATCATTTATCCGGTAAGTATGGTTTACTTTGCGTATTCTTTTCCTTAGCGCTATCGCGATTTGAATTATATTTTGGATCACCGAAGGTAACCTTCCTTGAATTAGCTTTTATGTCTTGTTTAAACAGATCATTAATACGATCAGGATGTTTTCTGTCCATAAAATCACCTCCTAATTAGTATTTCCGAGGTGCGATGAAATAAGGCAGTAAAAATTTAGAAATAAAGGTATAAAGTGTCGGCGATGATTGTGATTGATGATAATTTGGATAATCATCAATAGTAAGAAGCATAATAATATAGGTTGTGAAAAAGAAGGGGTGACGAAATGTGGAAACTCAAAATGACAACAAAACAAAAGCTGGTTTAGACAATTTAGAAAACACAGATATAGCTTTGAATAATTTAGAGGAAAAGGAAATACTTAGCATTGCGATGTCAAGCTATTATATATTATTTCGGTAATTGCAGTAACAACGTCTACCTTCGATAGGCGGCTTTTTGGTTCATGGCTTCATAATTAAAATCATGCCAGTGGAAATATTATTATGAATACTAAGGGGGGAATGTATATGACCGAAACAGACATCCTCATCAAAGAAAAGGTTGTGCCGTTTAGGGAAAAAATTCTCAGTGTCGTGAAAGAAAAACATCCTTATTTATACTCTGTAGCGGATAGCCTCCTGGCTGGCCGTAAAAACAAAGTTGGTCTTCAGGTGACCCAGGAGGGAAAAGTAATTGGTGAATACACATTTCATTTGGAGGGACTACGTGTAGAAAGTGTAGATATTGGTCAACTAGATTCAGGAATACACCATCCATTACTGGGATTGGTTAAGCCGTACGGTGTAATGGAGGTAAATGCAATTAAACGTATTGTTACTGATGAAGAACTTACTACTGAATTAATTAGTGCTTTTGCCAGGTATCTGCCTGATATTACAGTGAAATTTTTGCGGTAATTCTACCAAGGCTGCCCCTAGGGACGATCCAAAGGAATAGTTTGTACTGTTTCTTTGCAACTCAAAACAAATGTTCTTCCAGCCACATCTTTTGATTACGTCCAGCTGTATATCATGAAACTAAAGCGGGAATTATAGAATCATTACAGGAAGGGTGGTATTATAATGCTTTGGTTTTTATTAATTGGACTGATTTCCGGATGGCTTGCCAGCATGATCTCGCGCGGGGGATTTGGCTTTTGGGGCGATTTGGTAACAGGTGTTATAGGTTCTTTTATTGGTGGAAGTATATTTAACTATCTAGGAATATCCACATATGGAATAATCGGATCAATCATTTCAAGTACTGTCGGAGCGGTTATACTTCTATGGGTTATACGGATAATTTTTCATGTTGCACCCGCCGCACCGAAGAAAGACTAACCTTCCTTTAGCCGTTCAACTTAGAAGTCGTGAAGAATCCACCATCAAAGTGGACAGTAAGACAAAAAACCTTCTGTTGTAGGATAACTGCGACAGGAGGTTTCTTCTATAATTAGGAGTATATGTGAGGAAACATAATTATCTTCACCTTATCATAGATATTTATCATAGATATTTATCAGGGAGGTGTTAACTATGCCAGATAAAAACATTGTTGGTAATACGCGTGATTTGAAGTTGAAAGAGGTAATAAGTGTAATTGATGGTAAACGTATGGGACATATTACTGATATAGAAATTGACGTTGACACTGGGCGGCTTACCGCTATTGTTGTACCGGGGATGGGGAAATTTTTAGGACTATTTGGGCGTAATGAAGATGTGGTTATTCCGTGGGATAAGATCAATAAAATCGGCATGGATGTAATTTTGGTTGAAGGCGCAAGCCTTGGCGGGCTAAAGCATGAATAACATAAAAACTCTAACCGGTAGTGGTTAGAGTTTTTATGTTAAAATTTCCTATTAGGCAGGAGATATACAACATGTGGCGTATATATAACATGTAGGGTACAATATATAGTACTGCGGGTAATGACCTACAAATAGTATAACATACTTACTAAAGTAATCAAGGAGTGGGTGAAATTTGCGCTGTCCTTTTTGTGGAGCAGCTGATAGTAAAGTTGTTGATTCAAGAGCAGCCGACGAAGGAAATTCTATTCGCCGGCGAAGAGAATGTTCGGTTTGCGTCCGCCGTTTTACTACCTATGAAGTAGTTGAAGAAATACCACTAATGGTTATAAAAAAAGACGGACGTCGGGAAAGATTTGAGCGTAGTAAGCTGCTAGGTGGTCTGTTAAGAGCCTGTGAAAAGCGCCCAGTTCCTGTTAATGTGATTGAAACAGCTGTCAGCAAAGTCGAGAGAGATCTTTATAATAGTGTGGAACGAGAGGTTTCTACCCGGCAAATTGGTGAGTCTGTGATGCAGCATTTAAAAGAGATTGATCAGGTTGCCTATGTAAGGTTTGCTTCAGTGTATCGGCAATTTGCTGATATTAATAACTTTATGCAGGAACTTGAGTTACTTATGAAAACACAGCATAAAGAGTAATCAATATGGGGGAAAGAGAATGTTTGTTAGGATAAAGAAACGTGATGGACGAGAAGCTGATTTTGATGAAAGTAAAATAACCGAAGCGATATATAAAGCGGCGAAGGCAGTAGGCGGGGCAGACAGGGAACTGGCATTAGAACTCACGCTTAATGTACTAAAATTTCTAAAACAACAATATAATGGTGGTTTATTTGGAGTAGAAGATGTGCAGGATGCTGTTGAAAAGGTATTAATTGAAACAGGCCATGCCAAAACAGCAAAAGCTTATATTTTGTACCGGGACAAGCGTAATCGCTTGCGAGACGCTAAATCAGATCTAATGGACGCAGTGGGTGAAATTCTGGTTGAAACCAGTCGTGAGAACGCGAATGTTTCGAATTCACCATCGGCGAAGATGTTGCAAATAGCCAGTGCTGCCAGCAAAGCCTTCTATTTAAACCGACTTATCCCAGAAAAGTTTGCGCAAGCTCATGTTAAAGGGGATTATCACATTCATGATTTGGACTTTTATGGGAAAACATTGACTTGTGTCCAAATTCCTCTGGGAAAACTACTTAACAGCGGCTTTAATAACGGGCATGGCTATATTCGTTCTCCCAAACGCCCTGCATCAGCTACTGCGCTTGCGGCCATTATCTTGCAGAGTTCACAAAACGATATGCATGGCGGGCAGTCGTTTGCTTTTTTCGACCGTGATATTGCACCCTTTATGGAAAAGGCTAGTAATGAAGAAGTATATCAGGCTATGGAAGCGTTGATCTACAATTTAAATAGTATGCATTCCCGGGCAGGTGCGCAAGTACCATTTTCCAGTCTTAATATCGGGACTGAAACTTCTCCAACCGGGCGGGCAGTAATAAAAAATGTATTGTTAGCTTATGAAAAAGGGTTAGGGCGGGGTGAAAATCCTATTTTCCCGAATATAATTTTCCGCCTTCAGGAAGGAGTTAATTTTAATCCTGGTGATCCTAACTATGATTTGTTCAAGCTGGCAATTCGGGTTGCAGCTCAACGTCTTAATCCTACTTTTAGTTTTATGGATTCATCCTTTAATAAAGCCTATGGAGATCAAGTTGGCTATATGGGCTGTCGTACCAGGGTAATGGCTAATCGCTGCGGTCCGGAAGTAACTGATGGACGCGGAAATTTGAGCTTTACCACAATTAATTTGCCGCGTTTAGCTATAAAAGCCGAGCGTAATTTTATGAAATTCTATGAAAGTCTTGCTGAACTGATTGACTTAACATGTGAGCAGCTTTATCATCGTTTCCAGGTGCAGTCTAAGCTGAGGGTGCGTGATATGCCGTTTTTGATGGGACAGGGTCTATATATTGATTCGGACAAGCTAAATCCCAATGATTACATTGAAGAGGTTATAAAACAGGGTACGTTATCAGCCGGCTTTATCGGTTTGGCTGAAACGCTGACAGCTTTAACAGGATGCCATCATGGCGAAAATGAAGAATCCCAAATTATGGGGGAAGAAATCATAGCTTTTATGCGTGATAAGCTCGACCGGGCTGCTGAGCATTATGATTTGAACTATACGTTACTAGCAACACCGGCTGAAGGGCTATCAGGACGATTTGTAAAAATGGACCGCCGGGAGTATGGTATTATTCCCGGTGTTACCGATAAAGAATACTACACCAATTCATTTCATATCCCTGTTGGCTATCCGATAAGCATTTTTGACAAAATTCGTATTGAGGGTGTATATCATAAGTACACTAATGCCGGACATATCAGCTATGTTGAATTTGGTGCACCTCCTGTCAACAATTTAGGAGCATTAGAGGAAATTATTCGCTATATGCGCAAATGTGATTTTGGCTATGCCGGCTTTAACTTTCCCGTTGATTTCTGTGAAGGTTGCGGACATCTGGGAGTAATTGACACTGATGAATGCCCATCATGCGGGACTACCAGTATTCGGCGTGTTCGCCGTATTACCGGTTATTTAAGTACTGTTGACCGGTTTAATGATGCCAAGTTAAAGGAATTAAACCAGCGCGTATGCCATATTTAGGAGTAAAAAATGGAAATTAGACTTGCTGGGATAACGGAAGAAAGTATTGTGGATGGTCCGGGATTACGACTGGTAGTATTTACCCAAGGCTGTTCACACAAATGTGAGGGTTGTCATAACCCGGATACACATGATATAAATGGCGGTTATGTTACTGAGGTTGAGGATCTGTTTCTCTACATTGAAAAAATTTTTATCCGTAATAAATTGTTAAAGGGGGTAACTTTTTCCGGTGGAGAACCCTTTCTTCAAGCGAAACAGCTGTCCTTGCTAGCTCAAAAATTAAAGATATTGGGTCTGAACATTGTTACTTACAGTGGGTTTACTTTTGAGCAGTTGGCAGTGATGGCGGTCAATCACAAAAGCATTGGAGATTTGGTTAAACAAACCGACATTTTGATAGACGGTTTATATCATGCAGCTGAACGTGATTTAGGGCTGGCCTTCCGCGGTTCTCGAAATCAGCGTTTGATTGATGTAGCAGCAACAATCTCCGCTGGGCGAGTGGTATTATGGGAAGATAGCTTGCAAAAACGCTGGGCGTAAAGCACCCTGCTTTTCAAAGCGAATTCTTAGAGTAACTTGTCATCAGATAATTTTAATGAAATATTGGTATACTATTGTAGTGTTACCCATAATTGCGATTATGGGCAGACATTACAGGTGGATGTGATAAAAATGTCCTGGCATTTAAAAGAACGCCTGCAAAAAATTGTGGCTGCTGAGCAAGGAACTCTGGTCTATGCGCCGGGTTCCCGCCAGCCTATGGCTCTTGTTTACCCGAATACGTATCATGTTGGGATGTCCAACCTTGGAATGCATATTATCTATGAGCAGATAAACAGCCGAGGCGATACAGCCTGTGAACGGCTGTTTTTGCCTGATAAAAAAACACTAGACGAGTATATTCGAACAAACACGCCTTTATTAACATTAGAGAATCAGTTACCATTATATGAATTTCCGTTGATTGCTTTTGCTGTTTCTTTTGAGATGGACTATTTTAATTTGCTTGCTATTTTACTGACAGGTAAAGTTCCGGTATTGGCGGCTGACCGGGGAGACAGTGATCCGTTGGTAATTATCGGCGGTCCATGTGCTACCTTTAATCCCGAACCATTGGCTGACTTTGTTGATGTTTGTATAATTGGTGAGGGAGAAGAAGTAATCCAGGACTTCTTGGATAGTTATTATGATAGTATGCACCAAGGGCTGCCAAGAGAAGAACTATTGTTGCGGTTGGCGCAAATTGAAGGCGTTTATGTTCCCCGCTTTTATCAGCCTGTATATGCTGATGACGGCATTATTGAATGCTATGAACGACATCCGGCACTGCCAGCTACCAAGGTGAGGCGCCGGTTTATTAAGGATTTAGGGAAATATCCTGCACAAACGGTGATTGTTACCTCGGAAACTGAGTTTAAGGATATGTTTCTAATTGAGGTTGCCAGAGGCTGTGGAAGGCATTGTCGCTTCTGTATGGCTGGTTATTGTTTCCGTAATCCCAGAGTTCGGCCTTTAGCACAGATTGCTGAAGGTGTAAAGAGGGCTAAGTTGCTCAGGGCGAAAGTCGGCCTAATGGGTGCCGCTATCTCTGACTATCCGGAAATTGATGCTCTTTGTCAGCTCATTTTAGATGCGGGGCTTACGATGTCAGTTGCATCACTACGAGCTGATTCGCTGACGCCTGGCTTGGTAGAGGCTTTGGCTGCCAGCGGCCACAAGACCATTACGCTGGCACCGGAAGCCGGCAGTGAGCGAATGCGGCGGGTAATCAATAAAGGGATTACTGATGAGCATTTATTCCACGCCATAGCTGCTGCGACAATGGCCGGAATTCCCCATGTCCGGTTATATACCATGATTGGGTTACCGGGAGAAAGTGAGCAGGATGTTGAGGCTATCATTGAAATGGTCCACAAGGTCAAGGACCATATGGAATTTTTAGGGAATAAGGCAATGGTAACAGTAAGTATTAATCCCTTTATTCCTAAGCCGTTTACGCCATTTCAGTGGTTGCCGATGGCTTCGATGGAGGAAGTGTCTTCCAGATTGAAATATATCCAAACCATTTTGAAAAAAAGGAAAGGTGTAGAGGTATTAATTGAGCAACCTAAAGAAGCGTATATCCAAAGTGTTTTGGCGCGAGGTGATCGCAGGTTAGGGCAAGTATTGCTTATCGCTGCGACTAATGGTGGTGTCAAGGGGTGGAAACAGGCTCTTAAAGCGCATCAGGTTAGTGAAGAGTTCTATTTATATCGCCCAAGAGGTGAGGACGAAGTTTTGCCATGGGATAACTTGAGCATGGGTTTCGACACAGCATATCTATTGGCTGAATATCATCAAGCGCGAGCAGAAAAATACACCCCGCCATGTAGTGCAGGGTGTAAAAGATGTGGTGTGTGTCAAGAATAAGGATTTCGGAATATAAACAAAAAGCAGAGCGGTTCGCTCTGCTTTTATTACTATTGTTGTACTAACATGATTATATTCTATGGTGGAGGGAGGTGGATTCGAACCACCGAAGTCGAAGACGGCAGATTTACAGTCTGCTCCCTTTAGCCACTCGGGAATCCCTCCAGGATAACTAGCTGAACTGCTCTGGCACATTCAATAAAACATATTCTATCATGTCTATTTAGCAATTTCAAGCCCTAATGCAGCCACAATATGATAAATTGTTATGTTTTATTGCTGCCTGTCTGGTTCGTTCCTGGGCTGTTTTTTATTTTCATCTGCCAGAAATAAAGGTTTTTGGAAAAGAATGTAGAAATGAAAAATTATAGAAATAATTATTTATTGATAAGGGGATGCTTTTATGATTAAGGCGTTTGGTCGTATAGTATTTTTTGTTATTTCAATGATCAATCCCCGTTTTGGGCACACTAAGAAAAAAGTTAAAGAAGTTGTAAATGTAAAATATCCTGTATATAAGAAAGCAGGCTAAATTGACGCTCCATCATCAGGGATGGGGCGGTTTGTTTGTGTAGCTCACTCTCAGCTTCAATTGGGGGTGGCTTTTTGTTTTTACTGCTGAAATTGCATGGCGAATGTAAGTTCATTTACATATAATAATAGGGAAGGAAACATGAAAAATAATAAAACAAACCTCTTTATATAAATAAGAGGTTGTAAATAGCAATAGAATGCTTACTTTAAATTTTGATTGTTAGAAGTTTATCAAGGCTTCGGGATGCCTTAGTAGACTTATCTGGTCGGGGCGACAGGATTCGAACCTGCGGCCTCTTGGTCCCGAAATAAGATATTATGTCTAATATTGTCGAATCGTATACATACATTCGGTATTTTTGCTTATTATTGTAAACTATGTAGCATGTTTTATAATGGTTTATTTGCCCTCCGTTAGAAGTTCGTTAGAAGTGTTAGAAGAGGGTAAAGGCGCTTCTTTCGGCTTTGCGGGCTTCCGTTTTCCTTTATTCATGCGCTTTTGAAAGGCTTTTATAGCGTTGTGATGCGTATTGCTGGAGGGATGCGCGTACGTCTTGTGACTAAAGCTGGCGTCATAATGGCCTAAGAGCTCGCTGATGGTCTCCATGGAGACACCGGAGTCACGCAAGATAGTAGCAAAGCTATGCCGTAGATCGTGAAAGCGCATGGCCGCTAAACTATTTTGAGTCAAAAACTTAGCAAAGCGCCGGTCAATATAATCCGGACTATACGGACGGCCATTTACTAACTGAATGTTAACCAGATTATCAGTATTCGTCCATTTCTTTTCTGTTAGTACCGCTTCTTGCTCTTCTTTGAGCTGACTCAGGGCCGCAAGGGTATCTTTCGGTACTGGAACAAACCTGTCCGAGTTATCAGTCTTTAAATCGACGAAGCCCAGCTTTCCTTTGTTCTCGCCTTCTTTGATATAGTCATAGGCAACTTCTACATAAATTTCTTGCTTGATAAAGTCAATATTTTGCCAACGTAGTCCGGCGACTTCAGCATTGCGTAAACCACAGGTACCAGCAAGCCTGATCGGCATGTCCATTGGCTGATCATTTTTAGCAGCCAATGTAATCATTTTCTGTAGATCTTCCGCCTCCAAAAAATGCGGCTTAAACTTCGAGCGTTCGGGTAGCATCACTGTCCTGGCCGGGCTTTTGACCAGAAGGTCTTTATCTACGGCCCAGGCTAATGCTCCTTTCAGTAACGACATTTCATGGCGGACGGAAGTGGCAGACAGTCCCTGCTCGAATAGGTAGGTCATGTAGGTTTCGATGTGTAAGGGCTGCACCTTCTGTAGTTTCATCTGCCCGATAGAATGTTTCTCCAGGCGATTTAGGAAGTGTTCATAGGTTTCCTTGGTGGAGGCTGCGAGCTTTTTTGTTGGGAGCCATTGATTCTTTAGAAAGCCAGAAAAAGTTAATTTGCTTGGTTCAACCCAGACTCCGCGGTCCCTGTCGGTTCCAATATTCCGCTCCGCCTTTTCGGCTTCATCCTCAGAGTCATATCCGGAAAGCCATTTTTGTTTGCGGCGTTTGGTTTTGGGATCAATGCCCATTTCTATTACGACATAGTACTTATTCCCTTTCTTGATAACTGCCATGCTAAGTCCTCCATATGCAAAATCCCAACGATTGGGACTATGATAAAGACACAGCGGAAAAGCTGTGCCTTATTGATCTGATGATGTTGGGTCTACTTTATTAGGTGTTACCCTGCTATTTAGCCTGTTTTCTCAGTTGCACGATGTTTCTGTCATGCTGGGCAACCTTGCTTACCACATAAGATAAATCAGTCTGCAGAGCGTCTAAACGTTCGTCAAGGTGTTCTTTAAGCTGGCTGATTTCATCCCCACGCAACTCAAATGGACGCCTGGCGAGTGTGCGAATGCGGATTTCATGGTCGCCGGTGACTTCGGTAACCGATTTAAAATCTTCGAGAATCGCCATAGCCTGTTTGTCCAGTTTTTTGTCGATATGCTGGAGCATGGGTTTGACATCTTCCTGGGTTTCATGGCCTAAAGCGTCTATTTTGGCATTAACTTCTGCTATGTCTGATTTTAATTCGCTGCGTACAGCATCAAGTTCATCCATTACTTGAGTGTGGGATTCAGTTACTATACAACGAACGCTTTGAATATCTGCTTCCATAATTGTCAGCTTGTCAAATATGTTTTTTAATAGATCTTCACCCATAGTCTCATCTCGCTTTCTTAAGCAGTCTGATATCGGCTTCATGCTCAAAGGTAATGTCGTGCAATGCATCCATTTTGGCATCAATTCTTGGCAAGAGGTCAGTTTTTTCGCCAAGCAAATTTACCATATTGGTTATGCCCTCAAAACCAGAATCGACTTTGGATTCGAGGGTGGCGATATCGGATTTAAGTTCGGCTTTAACTGCAGCTAACTCCTCTTTGGTTGCCATTGTAGCCTTGATTTCTTCTAGTTCAGATCCAACATGCCCAACGGCTCCGATTAGCTGTTCCAGTAATTTTTCGATACGGTCAAATTTTTCTTCACTCATGGTTGTACCTCACTTAGCTTTTCTCCATGCGGATAATTCTGATTCTGTTTGAAGCTGACGTAACGCAAGAATATTAACGGATTCGCCTTGTGTAGTTTGCGTGGTTAAAACAGTATCTATTTTCTTATCAAGGTCACGGTATGATTGCTGGATCAACTCAATAATAGATTGGTCGGTGTCTTTAAGATTTTTAACATCTTCTTTTGTGGCCATTTGCGATTCGATATTCGTTATTTTTTGTAAAAGCAATTCCAGTAATTCATGGTCTGTCATTATTATTCAACTCCTTGCTAGCTTTAATCTTTCTTCGCTCATGGTGATACCTCGCTTTTGTTATTTATACACCAACTAAAATTAATTCAACCTGTCCACGCACTTCAGATAGCTCTTGAAACAATATATTCTTTAAACTATTTTTGATTTGCTGGGATTGATGCGGACTTAACTTGGGTTTAATGTTAGGAAGGCATAATTTGATATGTTCAATCATAAAATATGCGATCATTGAACAAGCTTTTTGAGTTTCTTCTTCTTCAAGAAAGGATAAATAATATAGTCTTTGGCTTTCGTATGGCTGGTTATCATCAGTCTGTTTAGGATCATTTGGGAAGATTATTTTTTGGATACGATCTATTTCGCTATAGAAATGTTTTGTAGTTGATTGCTTTATCAATAAAAAATACATTTTAGAACTAATTCTTTTATTTAAAATATAGTCAATGCAACTTAAACGAAATTTGATTAGTTCACATAAAAGTAAATGATATTCCGTATCGTGCACAATTCCACAACTTCCGAGTTCTTCATGTCTAGTGAATAGATGAGCTAGTTTTGCAAATTTTTTACCTAAAATATCAATTTCATCTTCAGAGAATTCACAGGTTATCGGAGCGCCAGGTAAAATTTTGGGTTTATTCTGTTTGTGTTTTACTTCTTTTTCTCTATAGATATCCGAAAATACTTCATTGGGATTGCGACCAGCATCGACTTCGTTTTTAAACTCCTTGAATCTTTCGAGTACTCCATTCATATTATCGTTAGTTGTGGTGCTAGTAGTATTGCCTGTTTTATTAGATGTAATATGCATAACGCTAATAGTCGCTAATAAATGACTGATATCAGAATCAGTTAACCGATTTCTTAATTGAATTGGCAGTTCACGCTTTCTTATTAATAAATTTTCTCTCATTTTCTTTAAGACATAGTTTTTAGGTGGAAAAAATACTCCCATAGCTATTGTACACACAATAATGCCAAATAACGCAATTAATGCTGTGGTAAAATCCTTGTGGTATGCAATTATTAAAATCAAAACAGGGACGCCTATAAATAGTTTTCCTCCAAGGTTTTGTAATAAGGAAGGATGAGTTAAGGTTATTAAGTCATCGTTACTAACGTACACACGGTTCTTTTCTAATAATTCTTTAATGTCTTGGCTTATAGTGTAATATCTAAATGCAGTTCCAAAAAATAATGACGGAATAAGGGCGAGTAAAAAAACAGACATATGGTATTATATCCCCCTTAAAGGTGCGGCACTTTTCCGCTTATTTTTGTTTCTTCGTCAAATTCATTCTTTGTCGGACAATTCGAGGTAAAATTTTTAGTTCGCCAGGCTACCCTCCCTCCGCAGTTGCTGCTTGTTCCTCTTTTGGTTTATTAACTTCAATAATCGTGTCTATGATCTTCCGGTCTTTTTCCGGGAGATTTTTTATTTTTTCATCATAGGTTTCCTTTGCTGTTTTATCATTAGATGGTTCAGCGAAAAATTCGGCAAGCGTTATTTCAAATACGTTGCAAATTAATTGGATTGTGGAAATAGACGGCTCTGTTTTATTTATTTCATAATTACTAACAGTTTGCTGAGTAGTGTTTATCATACTTGCAAGAGCAGTGGCAGACAGACCTTTTATTTGCCGAAGTTCTTTTATTTTGTTTCCAATGTTCATATGTGTTCACCTACCTATATACAAAGATTAATTGTATTGTACGCTATTAATAGCTAAAGTTAAAACAAAGTTTATTTGTGAAAACCATTGACAATAACAAAGAAATTTTGTAAAATCGGTTTATAAGGAGGTGCAATAACAATGAAACTTGGTGACCGCGTTAAACAACTGAGAGAGAAAAGCGGACAAACTCAACAAGAATTAGGCGAAAACATCAATATGAAGCAACAGGAAGTTTCTAATATTGAACGCGGTATTCGCAAGATGTTGACTCCAAATGAACTTGTAAAGCTAGCCGCAGCTTTAGGTGTAACCATAGCCGAGCTGTTAGACGCCACAGACCAGCAGGCAGCCTGTCTGCCTAAAACAGGGTGAGGAGGGTAGAGAGATGGATGAAGAAAAGGTTAAGGCCATTAACGAGATTTACCAGGTGTTAAGTAGTTGCAATGATTTATCCGTATTACAGGCTTTGATTATGCTGGATGAAGTTAAAAAGGCCGTGCAACTTGGTAATAAAGTAAATCCTTTAGACGGTCAATTGATCTATTCTAGGTTTGGTCAGCTTACAGTTCTTCATCGCAAAGAGGCTGTAAAGTCGTAAGTGTCTTCTTGTAATAGTAAACCATTTGCGCGAGAGCGCGGTCTTCGCTTAAATCAGGCTGTTTTTCAATAGTGTTTTTAAACATGACGCTTGCCGCTGCTACGGCCAAGTCATGGGCAATTTGCTCGTTTGATAACATGTAAATCAATCCTTTCGTTATGCAGCACGGCCTATCCATAATTTTACTATACAGCAGGCAGCTTGTCTGCCTAAAACAGGGTGAGGGGGTGATGAATAAGTGAATGATCTGGTACAGCTTGTAGAAAAAGACGGTGTGTCCGGCTGGGACCAAAAGTTGAAAACGTTTTGGAGACGGTTGGAGCGCGTAACAGATAATGAGGACTACATTAAGGAATTTAGAGAGTTAATGGTGGAAAAGAATCTTACAGGTACTGATCTGATGACAATTTTAAAAGTGGTCAAAGTCCGGCCTGGGAATGAACATGTTCTGAAATGATCATGTCGAGGTACTGTTTTAATTCCATCGTTGATGTTATGTTTCGTATAGTTTTAACGGGGGCGCTATATTCTTTACATCGCACGTCCAGCCATAAGTTTAGGTCTTCCTTGTGGTTGTTACCGCTGCTAATGACGATCTCATATCCATTGCCAAAATCTCTGTAGATTACATCTTCAAAATCAACAGTGTCCATGCGGTAGTGAGCACCTAGCAGTGTACAGATCTCTTTTAATCGATTTTTTGTGGTCATTTTAAATAACTCCTTTGTATGGTTTTACAGACCAACAGTCAGTCTGCCTGTAAAAAACAGGGGTAGGGGGGTGAGGATTGATGATAAGAAAAGCAACTGTACTGGATTCGCAAAGCACATTAACTGACATAGCATGTATAGTTGAACTTCCATCAGGAGAGAGAGCAATGGTGCTAGCAAATGTGTATCGCGTTCTTAAGGCAGATGACGTAAATAGTCTTGCGGAAATAATCACCGAGTATAAGAAAGATTCCCAAGATACCGTTGCGGCGGCTCTCGGGAATAAGTAATTTAGCCTTTTACCGGTGTTGGAGCTGGTGATTTAATTGCGATTTTATATATCGCACATTGATTGGTATCTTCAAAATACCAAGCGCATTTTTCCTTTACACAAACTTTACTCATTAATGGGCAAGTTTTTACAGTCATAGTATTCACCTCCTCTCGCTATCCCATTTCGACAGGAGGAATAAAATACCTGTATTAAATTGTCAAATATCTATGGTTTGTCTACCTTTATCTCGCCGTGAGTCTTTTCATACTGTTCGACATAGCGCTTTAAAATCTGTTCGACTTCGCGGCTCAGGGTGCGGCCATTCTTACGGGCTAGCTTTTTTAGCTTAGGCTTTAATAGCTCATCATCAGTACGGGATTCTATTTTTGGTAATTTTGACGGCATTGTGACTCCTCCCTGGAGATCAGTTACCTCTAAACTATCACAAGTGCGGCAAAAAACGTGCAAAGTGCAGTACGGTGCGGCACAGTGTCTGCATAGTGCCGCACTTCGCCAAAGGAGGAAGGCTAGTAGCCATTATTTTTTGAAAGGAGGTGAGCCTGTGAAGTGTACAGCTTGTGGTAAAAATGTTGAACAAGCAAAGTTTTGTCCCAACTGTGGTGCAAAGATTCCCGCTGCTCCCAAGGTAAAAAAAGTAAAGGCATCTACAGATCCGGTGGTCATTAAGTATATTGACAAACTGGCTTATTCTGTAAGCGAATTCGCCCAGGTAATTGGAATATCTCGTGGTAAAGTGTATGAATTAATGGAGCAAAACCGAATTACCTTTGTACAAGTTGATGGTCGAAAAATGATTAGCCGTAAAGCTGCTGAGGAGTTTTTATCCCGGCATGAAGTAGTGGCAACAGAAGAATTGCCTAAGTTAGTCAGAATCGTGTAACAAAAATACGGACAAGCGGGGTGATATCTTGGCAAAGAAGAAATACTGCGCCACCTGCGGCGCTAAGATCGCGAAAGGGAGAAGTACGCAGGTATATGATGAAGTCCATCAGCAAGTCGTAGCTGTTTGTGAAAAAACCGGCTGCCTGCGTCCATTCCTGAAAACCATGAAAGGAGCGAAGGGTGCATGACAATTGATAAAATCCGCAATCAGCGGCAAGTGCGTAGAGAACAGCTCCAACAACAATATGAGGCTGCCGTAACACTGGCTATTCTATGGGCAGGAAGTGCCTATATTGGTGCTCATTTACTGGCCGCGAGCTGGCGGTAATTGACGGTTAAAAAAGTAGCCTACCTTGGCATAGGCAGGCGTTAGTGAAGAGTGATATCTTGTCTTAATTATCTCATAGGAAGGAAGTGGGGACAACGCTGAAACCGGTGATTATCAGGCTTAATAAGACACAGCTTGAGGTAAGTAAGGTGGCTAAAATCCCTAAAAACAGGATGACTGAATTAGTTAATCAGAAAGGCACACCCCCAAAACCGGAAGAAATACAGCGGCTTTGTGTGGCACTGGATGATTACCGGCAACTTGGTTACCAGTATTGCAGTAACGAATGTAAGTTAGGTAGATATCTTGGCTATCAGTATGGTGAGATTGAACCAGGTACCACGGGATTAAGTATTATTAGTAATCTTTTCGGTCTAGAGCAGATGCTGGGTGAACTGGCACGCATGCTTTGCAATAATACCGTTACGTCGGAAATGATGGCCCGCTTGAGTCAGATTAAGCTTAGTATTATGGCACTGGAAATCATGTATAGTGAGGGAACGTTAAAGGCCGGTGGCACAGATATGGTGTTTTTGACCGAATATATACAAAAAGAAAAAAACCGCCCATAAGCGAGCGGCTAATGAAAATCTACAGTCTGATTATACCACAAGCAAAGAGGAGGAGACAAGTCATGACATACACCCAAAATAGGGATCGGCAAAGCTGGCTTAACGGCTATTGGTTTATTATGACAAACCCGGTATGGACCAGCGCATCGACATCAATACTGACCGCAGGTCTGAAAGTTTTGCGGAAAGATAGAAATCCTAAGTCACGGGGCAAAGCCTCGGCAGTTATCGCCCTGATCCGGGAGGGGAGAGAACAGGCCGAACAGGAAGCCGCAGAAGCCAGGAAGCTCCTTGCCGGGCAGTTATCCATGTTTGGGTTGAGCTCGGCGCAGGATACGCAGTATGAATCTATTCGGTGAATTTGAGAAAAGGCGGGGATGCACCCCGCCTATTCCTGCGTCCAAGTGTGAAAAAGGTAATCAGGCGGATGAGCTAACAGATACCTGGAAGGTATTGAAGCTGGCCTTTGATGGCCGCCTGCGCCAGAGCTGTTTGATTCCGGTACTGCCTGAATACCGGGTGGTTTTCGGTGATGTAATATGGATCTGCCCGGATGAAGACAGGGTGCAGAATAAACAGGCTGCCGGTGAAGTCGCTTTTACGCCGGATGAGCTGATGGATATCATCCGGATCGCGGCTCAGGATCAGCAGTCAGCAGCTGGCATTGTTGCCGTGAAAAAGTCTTTTGGCGGCATAATTACAAGATAAAAATGGAGGCGAAGTATCATGAGTGTTGAAAAAGCCGTTTCCAAGCTACGGACGGAAATGGATCAGAATAGAAATAATTCTTATGTACAGGTAGTAGGTAGCTACCTGTTGACTCATTTGGAGAAGTACCCCCAGGATGCCGGTAATATCGCCGCTGAAGGCAAGACCATAGCTAAAAGCCTTGATGCTATGCGACAGGACGCCAGTAAGAAAAAAAACGGCAATTTCGCCGTATTGGCTCCCCAGGAAGGCTTTGATATTGTTATGCGGTATTTTGGGATTACCGAGTCGGACGGGCTGGTAATGACTCCCCGACAGCCAGCAGCAGCGTCAGTAAAACCTAAGGCCAAAGATATTGATTTTGATGTCAGCCTGGCTGACTTGCTGTAAAGGAGGGGTGTGTATTATGGCGTATGATGCTGAACAGATTTTGAGTCATTTCCCGGCAGATATTAGTGTTGATATAAAGCGGTATGCTGATGATAGCGTGCTGGAAGACAGCCGGTATCTTTTTACTCGCCGGAAAGGGAAACGGCAATTTGCCTATTGTACTCACTGCCATGTTGAATCATCGACTAAGGGGCTTAGGCACAATGAATCTACTACCTGCCCGTCTTGCGGCAGCCGTTGTCAGGTTAAATCCAGCGGCATGGGCCGGTCAAAGATGATTGACGAAGCTTACTTTGTATATTACGAAAAATCGACGCTTAGGCCGGATGTGGTAATGGCCAGGGGTTTTTATATTGTCCGTGATTATCGGGATAGTTTTTATAATGTAAGAACGCAGTTTCTAGTTAAGGGCTACTATCTATTTGAAATGGGCGGCAGTTGTATGTTGCTTCAGAACGGATTTTACTCCTGGCGTGATAGCTGTATGCATGCGTATGGTTGGCTTACGGAATGCAAGTCGGTATTCTCTTTGTTTTCCCGTCATAGTTCAAATGGTTGGGGCTATAACACGGAAAAAATGGAGCTTGATTATTGCTATGAAAGTATTGCTGTAGCGGTGAAAAATACGCCGTTTCAGTACAGCACATGGCAGGATTATTCCGGCGATGATGACGATATGGTTCGCTTTTTTGATCTATATTCAAAATATCCTTGTATAGAGTATTTAAGCAAGCTGGGTATGGGTGATCTGGTGACTGCCAAGCTGACAGGTCATTATACTTATGGTGCCATTAACTGGCGTGGCAAAACGCTGCAAAAAGTACTACGCGTTTCTCTGACAAAGCAAGAGGTGCAGCGATTAAGTCTATGCGTATATCGGTTACGCCCCTGTTTTTAAAATTGCTCCAGATATCCAGGAAGGACGGCTCTAATCTGTCTATTGTTGAGTTGTCTGTTATGGCAGAAAGACGTTATTCCGAATACCTGGGAGAAATATTAAAAATGCTCCAGTTCACTACCCTTCGTAAAATGTTTTTTTATATGGAAAGGCAGCTGAAAGAAAAAAATCCTAACAAAAAGCATTATAGGGAAGAGTTTCAAGTGCTTATGACCTGGCGGGATTATGTTACGGACTGTAATACTCTTAATATGGATCTGACTCAGGAAAGTGTATTATTCCCGGCCAATCTGCACAACGCCCACCAAAATACGATAAGGCAAATCAAAATTAAAGAGGATGCGGGTCTGAATAAAAAAATTGCGGTCCGGCTGAAGTCATTGCGTAAGTATTGTTATTCCGGTGATACGCTGCTGATCCGGCCGGCGGAAAGCACGTTGGAGCTGATCGATGAAGGAAAGGCCCTGCACCATTGTGTGGGTATGTATGGCCAACAATACGCCAAAGGGGAAACAGTTATCCTTTTTATCCGTAAGATCGCAGAGCCTGATAAACCCTATTTTACGGTTGAGGTTCATGGTCGTAATAATACCGTTATGCAGGTTCGGGGTAAGCATAACGCTCAGCCCGGTTCGGATGTATCGGCCTTTATGGAGGCTTTTGCGCTTGAGCGGCTTGGTAAAGAAGAAAGCATACAAAACCGGATTACGGTTCCGGCGTAATGGAGGGAGGCGCGTGTCATGAATGAAGTTGCTACCCGCACACCGGATGTAATTGCGGTTGAGATCCGCAGTATTGACAGTCATGCCAGGAGTGTGCTGCTAATCAGCTGCCTGGAGATCGGCCAGCGGCTGGTGGAGGCCAAAGACTTGCTGCCTCATGGCGAATGGGGAGACTGGCTGAAAGGCGCGGTTAATTACTCGCAGTCCACGGCCAACAATCTCATGCAACTCTACCGGGAATACGGTGACGGCAAATTCACAACGCTTGGGAATTTGAGCTATACCAAAGCTATTGCCCTTTTGGGTGTGCCGGAAGAAGAACGGGAAGATTTTGCTAAAACCAATGATATCGAAAATAAGTCGGCACGCGAAATTCAGCGGCTGATCAAAGAACGTGACAATATTTCTGCTGAACGAGATACGTTGAAAAAAGAAAATACGGCTCTTCAGAGTGCTTTGAAGGACGAAAAAAAACAGGCTAAAGCAAATGTCAAGCGCCTGACTGCAATGTTGGTTGAAGCTAAAGAAAATGGCAGTTCAGATACCAAGGTTCAGGAACTGGAGCAAGAGCTGCAAGCAGCTAATGAACAGGTCAAAAAGCTCACCGATCAACTGAATGAACCGATTACTATCGAGGCTGCGGTGGTGGATAAAGTTCCTGCGGAAATTGAGCAAGAACTTGCTGAGTTGAGACAAAAAACGCAGGAGCTCGAAGCACAAAACAAACAGCAAGATTCTCCCGCCATCCACAAATATGGCGTTTACTTTGAAGCTCTTGTTTCCGGATTTAGGAATTTACTGGGGTCATTGGCTGAAGTACATGAAACTAATCCGGAATTGCATGAAAAGTACCGGGGCGCGGTTATCGCCTTAATCGGTAAAATGTCGGATAAGTTGTGATTAATTAGAAAAGGGGTAAGGGAAAATGCCAGCAAAAACAAGGGCTGCTGCGCGTAAAACGAAAGCGGCTAAGTGCATTGAGTTTGGCAATGGTGTCGGGGTGATTATGGACCCGGCCCTGGTCGCCATTGAGCCTGTTGGAGAGAGCAACCATAGTGAGTGTAGAAGCATCAAGCCAAGTAGTGAGGAGTTTGCGCGTATGCTGGAGACAATGCCTAATGCAGATCGAGTTAAGCCTGTGGTGTGCCCATTAAAAAAGAGGAAACCAGTTTTTGATTTTAGGAATATGACGGGGAAGCCAGGTCAGTGTAAAAAAGTTTGATGTAGGAGGGATGGTAATGCAAAAGTGTGTTATGGGTGAGAAGTGTGACTGTAGATATAACTCAGTTGATGGATGCAGATATGAGCCAAGGGTAGAAGGCTGTCCGCCGGTATGCGTCGAGTATGATCAGCGCAAACAGTATAATCCAGTTGTGTTTGCTGAAAAGATGGTAGTGTCAAGGGAGGCGTGGAAAGCTAAACGGGCTTTAGAGAACTATAGGGGAGGTGCGGCCGGTGAAAACATTTAACAATTGGAACCGGAATGAACTAATTTCAGAGATTACTCACTTGCAACGAGATCAAATGGAAGTGATTGACGATATTAGCCGGTTGAACAAGAAAGTTGCCGAACTGACTGCCAGAGTCGAGCAAGCGGAAGGGCGCAAAAAGGCGCTACGGGACAAAGCAATACTGTTATACGAAGAAATGAAAGATATTCAGTTTTATAATATGTCCTCTTGGGAACGTAGGGCGTATGCGGTTGTACAGGCTCTTGCCGGGAATGAGGAGGAGACGGCGTGAATAAAGTTATCCTCGCTGGCCGACTCGGCCAAGATCCGGAAGTGCGGTATACGCAATCCGGCAAGGCAGTGTGTACTTTTAACCTGGCTGTCAACCGCCGGGTAGCGTCGGGCGCTCATCTCGAGGCAGACTGGGTTCCTATTGTTATTTGGGAGAAACTGGCCGAAATTTGCGGAAATAACCTGCTTAAGGGGAGCCGGATTCTTGTTGAAGGTAGGCTGCAGATCCGCACGTATGAAGCCAATGACGGGCAGAAGCGGCGCATTGCTGAGGTAGTTGCTCAGTCAGTTGAGTTTTTGGAAAAGAAACGGACGCCAAGTGAAGGCAATGCTGATGCTGGCTTGACAGTTGATTCGTTTGGTAAAGATGTGTTCCCTGACGAAGAAATACCATTCTGAGTACTTTGGCGGTGTAGGGTATGCGTACAAAAAACACGCAAGCAGACTATATTGACCTTGTTGACCAGCTTAAGCGCATTCCTATCCTGCAAATCTTTGACAGTTATGTCGGTGGTAAGCTGCGCCACCATGGTAAGAAAGCCGTGGCGGCATGTCCCTGGCATGGCCGCGACAGTTCACCCAGTCTAACGCTCTATGTTGACCGCAATAACTGGTATTGTTATGGCTGTCAAAAGGGCGGTACCGTTATCGATATGGTTATGGTGGCCCTGGGCGTTGACTTTAAAACAGCTGTTGCGACTATTGCCAGGGATTTTGGCTTGCGTACTTGTCAGATTGCCCCGGAAGTTAAGAAAAAAATTCAGCAACGGCAAGAGAGTCGCAATATTGATGTGGCCTTTGAGGCTGACTATGAGCGTTGTTATCTTGTGTTGCTTACGCTAAAAAATGACATTGCAAGTAAACTTAGTACTTATTACGAATTTGAGCAAAACCAGAAACTAGTGCATACCCTGCCGATTTTGGAAGGGATAATAGACGAATTATCCAGCGCTCAGGCGCAGGCTGATAAACTTCGCGCCTGGCGCTTGGCTAGGAGGATGTTGATATGGCTGCAAACGATGAATCCATAACAGAATTACTCAGTCCGGAAGAAAAACAAGAACTGCTGCAGCTGCGCGAACAAGTTCAAGCCGAGAAATCCTTGAAAACCACGGAAGAAATCTTGTCCGGGCTTGAGCTCTTGTCTATAACCAGTGAAAAACTGCAGTTTTACCGCCAGAAAATTGTCCCGCTCCTGCTGCGGCTTAAAGGAGTAGAACGAGAAACCGCCTTAAAACGAGTAGCTAAAACCCTTGAAGTAAGCGTTAAAGCTATAAGGGAAGAAATAGCGGCCGGATCAGAAACCGCTGCCAGCCGCGCATGGTTTGACATAGACGGAAGCTTTGTTCCGCCAGTGCTGGCACAACATCTAATGCAAAAGAAATATCGTTTTGTCTATGACCGGAACATGCTCTATTTTTACCAGGATGGCTACTACAAACCCAAAGGCTTCCAGTTTATAAAAGCGCGGTGTTTGGGCCTGATGGAAAATGAATATCGTGACGTCCACGGCAATGAGGTAGGAAAGTACATCGAAACCATACTCTGGAACTCCGAGCCTATGCTGGACACCGACGCCCGGTATATCAATGTCGAGAATGGCCTGCTGGACTGGATGGCTGATCCGCCGGAACTGCTGCCGCATAACCCGGACTATTTTTCCTCTATCCGCATTCCTGTGCGCTATGATCCGGAAGCTGCCTGTCCGCAAATAGATACCTTTTTTCAGGACACGTTGCCGGAGGATTGTTTAGATTTGGCTTATGAACTCTTTGGTTACTGCCTACTGCCGGACACATCCTTTCAGAAAGCCTTTATGCTGCTTGGCAGCGGTGCTAACGGCAAAAGTAAATTCCTGGGCTTACTGCAGGCATTTATTGGCCGCCAAAATTGTTCGGCTGAGAGCCTGCAAGACCTGGGTGAAAACCGTTTTCGTGCTGCCAGCCTTGCGGGAAAGCTGGTCAATATCTTCTCTGATCTGCCAGATAAAAGGCTGGAAGACACTGCACTCTTTAAAGCCTTGGTTAGTGGTGATGCCATCAGCGCCGAACGCAAGGGCGAACAGAGCTTTGAGTTTGAGAATCATGCGCGGCTTGTTTTTAGTGCTAATAAACTGCCACCAACAAAAGACCTTTCGCATGGTTTCTTCCGGCGCTGGGTGATTATTCGATTTGGTAACTCTTTCCCTGAGGGAAGTCCGAAGCGTGATCCCAATATTTTGGCCAAAATCACGGCACCGGAAGAACTGTCAGGGCTGCTTAATCAGGTTATTGGGGCGCTAGTGCGTCTATTTACGCAGAAAAAATTCTCTATTCCCGCCAGTGTTACCGCAGAAATTAACGCCTATCAAAACGAAAACGACAACGTGCGTATCTTCTTTGAAGAATGCTGTGAGTTGCGTGTTGGTGCCATGGTATCCAAAGACCAGCTCTACAAGTCCTATGAAAAATGGTGTCATGCAGGCAATTACCACGCCATATCCAGGAACAAGTTTAATACCCATGTTAAGACCGTCTACCCGTCTGTCAGAGAAGATACTCATGGCATTCGGAAATGGGTAGGCATTGCGGAGCTTGCGCTTGTGAACGATGCCAAGGAGAAAATATGAGAACCTTGATACAGGCACGATACAAGCAGGCAAACCCGCTAAGCCAAGCGGGATAAGGGATTAGCGATTTGCGCGGGTTTTCCCAACTCCACACGTGGCGCGTACGCTTATACTCCTAATATATATATATAATACCTTCCCCGTACACGCGTAGGTAAAATAAAGTAGTATCAACCGTATCAAACAAGGATAAAGCCAGGTATGGCAAGGGTTTCAGGGCTTGGTAAACTGTATCAAAAAATGTATCAGACTGTATCAACACTATTTAGATTAAAGAGAGAGTGATATCTAATGCCTATGAATATATTAGCGGAAATTAAAGAAGAGAACTGCGAGGCTGCGGACTGGTTACTCTATTACTCATATAGACGGCGGCAGTTTTATAAAAATAAGCAAGATGAAACCTATGCATCAAGTCTACCTGAGGTAGTGATACGGACAGGCCCTGGTAATCCTACTGCATTTCATGCAATGCGCTTATGTAGTCTTGATGCGTGTGAGCAATGGCTGGAAGCAGTTGAAACGGTAGAGGATAATCTTGAGGAAAAGAAATTAGTATTCTTGAAGTATAGGCGGGAAGCCGCCTATATCACCAAAAAAGTCCGCGGGAAATCAGCATGGGTGCTCTATGTACAAAGGCATTATGCGGAAGAAATGGCTAAACTGCAGAATAAACAACCAGAGGATTGTTGGCTTAGCGAAACGACAATGAAGGAATGGTGGACGGAAATTATTGAGCTTACAGCGAGGGTATTGCTTAAAATTAAAACCAAGCATTTAAAAAAAATCTAAATAGCCAGTCTTTTAATCCGGCTTTTCTGTGTTACTATGGCACTGTAAAACACATAGCAACGATGCGGGTGGCAAAACTGCTCGGAAGCGTCGAGAAAAACACTATAAAACATGAAAAACTTCCCCAACATACTGTTTAAAGCTAGTTAGTCAAGTTTTTTAGCTTTAGCGAGGTATAGGGCAAATAACATTGTTTCCTGCTATTAGGAGCGCGTTGTTTCGTAGGTTAGAAGTGGCAATATTTTTAGATACTCGATAAAACCCGAGGAGGGATGGATATGGCAGCGGTACTCGTTGAATTTATTTGCCCGTTATGTAGTGGTCCAGGAATATGGGCTTATCCTTCAGCGATTATACGCTGTCCATACTGCACTCGCTGGTTAACAGTAAAAGACGTACATAACCCGGCTAAACTTGATCCCGAATCAGAGCAACTTATTTTATTTTAAAAGCGTGGTGAAGAAGGTGGGACGAAAAAAGGGAATAACAGATAAGCAAAGACGGTTTGTGCAAGAGTATCTTGTAGACCATAACGGAACCGCAGCTGCTATTCGTGCCGGTTACTCTCCCCGGTCTGCCAAGGATATTGCTTATGAATTACTACATAATCCTGATATTAGAGAGCTTATTGACCTAAGAGAAGCTTGGATATCCGCGCGGGTAGGAATATCGCCGGAACGGACAAAGCAAAAAATTGCTTGTGGAGCTTATGCCAATATTAGAAATATTGTAGATGTTAAAGATGGAGTTCTTACCGTCAAGAATATGGAGGATATATCCGAACTTGATTCCGCTTCGATTCAGGAAATTATGGTGACGCCGACTAAACAGGGAAATGTAATTAAAGTTAAGCTTGTTGATCAAAAAGGCATGTTAGACCTTCTTTGTAAAATTGATGGTATGTACACCGACCGTCTCGAAGTTAAAGACACAACCGACCGGGCATTGAACATGAAGAAGGCGCGGGAGAGGGTAAGAAATGCTCAATCGGCAAGAAGCACCGATCAGTAATGAAGAAAACGAACTCCTAGAAGATATTGCCGGGTTTGAGCTAGATCCTTATGGTTATGTACTCTATGCGTATCCTTGGGGCGAAGATGATCTTGCTGATTATGATGGCCCAGACGTTTGGCAGACCAGTGTCCTATTGGATATCGGTGAAAAGCTGCAAAAAGGCTTGTTAAGCAACTTCCAGGAGGTTATCCGGGAAGCGGTTGCCTCCGGCCATGGCGTTGGGAAGTCGGCGCTGGTATCCTGGCTGGTCAATTGGGCTATGGATACTCACGAAGACACGCGCGGCGTCATTACGGCCAACACTGATACCCAGCTGCGGACTAAAACCTGGCCGGAGATACAAAAATGGTCCAGGATGAGAATTACCGCTCACTGGACAGAGGTCACCGCGACGGCGATCTACTCCAGGACTCCCGGTCACGAAAGCAATTGGCGTATTGATGCGGTACCATGGTCTATAGCAAAACCGGAAGCCTTTGCAGGGTTGCATAATAAAGGCAAGCGCATCCTGATGATCTTTGATGAAGCCTCTACGGTAGATGATAAGATCTGGGAAGTGGCCGAAGGGGCCATGACAGACGAAAATACGCAGATCATCTGGTGTGTATTCGGCAACCCGACCAGGAATATAGGCCGCTTCCGTGAGTGTTGGCGCAAGTTTAAAAAGCTCTGGAAAACATGGCAAGTGGATAGCCGTGAAGCCAGGATGTCTAATAAGCATCTTATCCAGGAATGGATCGATACTCACGGCATTGATAGCGACTTTATAAAAATTCGCGTTCGCGGCATGTTCCCGGTTATCTCTGCTCGCCAGTTTATCTCGGCGGAAGATGTAGACAAAGCTTATGGCAGGCATTTGCGTAAAGATCAGTATAGTTTCGCTCCTAAAATCCTTACTGTTGACCCGGCCTGGGATGGTGATGATGATTTGGTTATTGCGATACGGCAGGGGCTTGCGTTTAGGATACTCCGGGTTATACCGAAAAACGACAACGACATCCAGATTGCCAACATAGTTGCGCTATTGGAAGATGAGGAGCAGGCTGACGGTGTAATTATAGATTTCGGTTATGGTACAGGTATCAAGAGCGCTGGTGATACAATGGGCAGGAAATGGGTACTTGTCAAGTTTAGTAGCAGTTCTCCTGACCCCGGTTATTTGAATATGCGTGCGTATATCTGGGGAAGGATGAAGAGCTGGATAAAAGAAGGCGGCGCAATACCGGAAGATAGCGGCCTGTATGATGAGATAGTTAGTCCTGAGACTGTACCCAGAACAGACGGTATCATTCAGCTTGAATCCAAAAAGGACATGAAGGCTAAAGGATTGCCATCTCCCAATAAAGCTGATGCATTAGCTCTTTCGTTTGCTTATGAAATCAAGAAAAAAGAGCGCGGCCCGGCAGGCCGGAGCGGCGCGCGGTATGCAAATACAGAATACAGTCCGATATAGGAGGGTGATGATTATGTGTATAGGCAGTCCTTCTGTTAAAACCCCGGAAGCGGCCAAACCTGTAGCCGCTGCTGCGACTTCAGTTAGCACAACCAGCAGCGAAAGTGTAAAGGTATCCAGGGAACAGGAGCGAAAACGGGCGGCTGCGGCCATGTCGCAGTTATCGACAAACCCGACAGGCGGTCAGGGCGTAACGGCTGCGGCAGCCACGACCAAGAAAAAATTAACGGGTGAGTAAAGTTATGATTGACGAATTAACAGATAAGGGCAAGGTATGGCGGCGGTTTAACGATCTTATGACTGAACGCAAAACAAAGTACGACCCGATTTATAAAGAGATTCGTGAATTCATCCATCCGGCCCGGGGTGAGTTTGACAACGAACTGGCTAACGATGGCAGGCGAAAAGATAAACGGTTGATTGATCAGACAGCTAGGCGCGTTTCCAATGTACTGGGGGCTGGTATGCAAGGTGGTTTAACATCAAAATCCCAAGAGTGGTTTAGCCTTACGCTACGTGATAAGGAATTAGCCGATTATAAGCCGGTTCGTGAATATCTTGATGAAATTAAGACGCGGTTGTATCAAGTCTTGGAACGTAGCAATTTTTACCAGGCAATGTTTGGGTGTTATCAAGAGTTGGGAACGTTTTCGACAGCACCGGTAATTATGCTGGATGATGATAAACGGGTACTACGTTGCCGGAGTTTTACTGTCGGGGAATACGCTTTAGCGCAAAATGAGGGACATGAAATCAATACTTTTGCCCGCTATATTAAAATGACAGTGCCGCAAGTTGTTGAATGTTTTGGAAAAGAGAATGCGTCTACCCGTGTACAGGAATTGTATGACCGGGGAAAATATACGGAAACCGTCACTGTTATGAATATAATTGAGCCTAACGACATGTATCTTCCTGGTAAAATCAATGCAGTAAAAAAACCATACCGATCCTTGTATTGGGAAGAGGGTTGTGACGATAAAGACAAATTCCTGCGAATTTCTGGTTACGAAGAGTTTCCTGTAATGGCAGGCCGCTGGAATGTTATTGGTTCTAGGATTTACGGTGAGGATGGGCCGGGACATAATGCACTGGGTGAAAGTAAATCGTTGCAGGTGATGCAAAAAGACTTGTTGACAGCCATTGAGTTGCAGATTAAACCGCCTGTTTTGGTGCCGGACAATTTGCAGGTTAACATGTTCCCTGGCGGCATGACTGTTTTTAATGCACAACAAGAGCAACTGGCGGTAAAACCCTTATTTGAAATGGAACCCAATGTAAAGGACACGGAATATAAGATCGAACGCTTTCAGGAAATTATTGAGAAATGCTATTATTATGATTTGTTTTTAATGGCGTCCAGTGCTGACAAGACTATGACAGCCTATGAAATGAGTGTCCGGCAGCAAGAAAAGTTAACGGTTTTGGGGCCTGTTATAGAAAATGTTCAAAATGATGTACATAGACCGGCAATTAGTCGTGGGCTTGCTATTATGGAGCGGCGTGGATTGCATCCGCCTCCGCCAAGAGAATTGGTTGGCATGAATTTGGATGACTTGGACATTGAATATACCAGTATTTTTTCGCAGGCCATAAGGATGCTTAATAAATCGACCAGTATTATGGAGGTTGTCGGTTTTGTAAACAGCGTAGCGCCCACTGCACCTGAAGTCCTGGATATTGTCAATTTTGATGAGGCAGTCAATGAATTTGCCATTGCTAAACGGGCGCCTCAAAACATTATTCGCAGTGATGAAGAGATTGCGGCTATCCGGGAAAATAGAAGGAAGCAGCAAGAGCAGCGGCAGCTAGCGGAGCTGGCACCAGTGGCAGCCCAGGCGGCCCAAAGCGTGAAGGAGCTGTCTGAGGCTGATACGGCAAAACAAAGCGCGTTGACTAACTTGTTGGGAGGGCCGGTATTCTGATGAATGAACAAGAATTGAAAACGCGGATTAAACAAAAGCAAACCGTACAATTCCTGCAAGATTTACGAACCGTACTTCAAACCAGGGCAGGCCGGAACGTATATTGTTGGCTGATGGATGCTTGCCGGATGAGTGAGCTCAGTTTCACCGGTAACTCTCATACTTTTTTTAATGAGGGAATGCGCAAAGTTGGCCTGGATCTGCAGTCGCAAATCTTCCTGATTCCTGAGGGGCTGGATTTAAAGCATCAGGCAGAAGAAGAATATCAGCGGCGCGGAAATCAGTTTTTGTTGGAAATTCAGGAAGAACTAAGGGAAGAGGGGGATTAGTAATGAATTGTCCAAAATGTTCTGGTGTGAGAATATCCACTGAAAGAAGGCCAAATGGTAACCACGTTTGTGGTAGTTGTGGCCATGCTTGGCCGAATCAAGCGGGAAAAGAACCGATGCGACCGGAGGGTCAAAGAGCCTATCCTTTCCTAAGTGGCGAGTACAAGCCCTACATTTATATCAATGATGAAAGCGTAACTTTCGTTGGTCAAGGTGGTCCGATTAAAGAAGTAGGCGTAAACGGCTGCCAAATTGACGATATTATCGAATTTGCCAAAGATGTAATTACAGTATTTAATCAACGTTTTCCTTGCCGCGAAAATTCAATGATTATTACCAAGCTTGATGAGGCATTGCTTTGGAGTATGAAACGCAAACTTGATCGGGATAAGCGCGGTGTCGAAGGGACGTCTAATAAATAGGAGGGAAATAATGCTTACTCAAATAAATACCGCTCAGTATGACAACGATGCGGAAAAAGGGCACAAGTTTAACGGTTTTGATCTGCAATTATGTGCTGAAGTCGATGATCAAGGGCAACACCAGGATCAGGGAAATCAGCAACAGCAAGGGGATCAGCAACAAAGTCAAGGTGACCAGGGAGAGGGGATGCAGCAGCAATCATCTCAACAACAAGGCAGTCAACAGCAAAATCAACAAGGTGATCAACAGCAAGGTCAGGGCGATCAACAAAATTCTCAGCAACAAGTACCGGAGAAATATGAAAACTTCACTTTGCCGGAAGGATCAACCTATGATCAGACGCTGCATGACCAATTTAGCACTGTGGCCTTAAAGCATGGCTTATCCCAAGAGGCGGCTCAGGAGTTTGTCACCATGTACGCCGGGATTCGCCAGAATGAACAGGCTGCGCTGATTGCTGAACATGAGCAACGGGTGGAAGCCTGGACTAACGAGGCAAAGACTGATCCGGTTATTGCGAAAAACTTTGACAAGAATCTCGCAGCCGTGAAAGAAGTCTTTACCCGCTTTGGAGGTCAGGCAATGGTGGAACTGCTCGACAGCACCGGCCTTGGCAGTCACCCTCAGTTTATTAGAATGGGTATGGCGATAAGAGCTAAAGTCGGTGATGATGATTTCCCTGATGGAAGAGGTGGCAGTGAAAACCTTACCACTGGACAACTCTTTTTCCCAAATAGTAAATAAGTTGAATTAAGTATTGGAGGAATGAAATATGGCTGGAAATACAGCTACTTTTGCCACTTATGCGGATTTTGCCTCACGTGATGGCTTTGATCCGGCTACTCGTAAGATTATTGAATATCAATCTCAGACAAACCGAGTCTTGGATGACATGCTCATTACCGAGGCTAATGAAAAGACTAGGTGCGTAACGACTGTTCGCACGAAATTGCCGGAAGTTGCCTGGCGTATGCTAAATCGCGGTGTTAAAGCTGGAAAGTCGGAAACCAGCCAGGTATCCTTTACCTCTGGCGGTATGGAAGCACTGGCCAAGGTTGATGAACGCATGCTGAAACTTAATGGCGGTATTGGTAGTGAAAAAGCTAATGATTGGCGTTTGGGTGAGAATTCTGCTTATCAACAATCTATGAATAAAAAAATGGCATTGACGACGTTTTATGGTGATGAAAAGATTTCACCAGCTGGTTTTACAGGGCTGGGTGCATATTATTACTCGACGGATATCACAAAATGCAGTGCGGCTGATTATGTAATTGATGCCGGAGGAACTGGCGATAACTTAACTTCAATATATTTTATTGTATGGGGTCAAAACCAAATTCATGGCTTCTATCCTCAAGGAACTACTTTGGGCTTCGAATATCGGGATAATGGTCGCCAAAAAGCTTATGATGACGATGGTGGTGAGCTTTATGCCTATGAATCGCAATATAACTGGGATCTGGGTATTGCTGTTCGCGATTATCGGTATGGTGTACGTATTTGTAACCTTGATTTAGCTACTATTACCGGTGACGACCTAGTTGATTACTTGATTGACGGCTATAATCGGTTGGAAGATCCGGATGCTGGTAAAGCGGCAATCTATCTTAATCGGCAGGCAATGACTAGAGTTGATCAGTTAGTAGCGAAAAAGGTGAATGTAAACATGACCGTGGATATGTTTGCAGGCAAAAAAACTACCCATTTCTGGGGTATGCCTTTCCGCCGCTGTGATGGAATCCTGAGGACGGAAAGTAAGTTGGCCTAATAGCCGGGGAATATATCTCCGGTACGATTACTAAGGAGGGAATAACATGGCGAATATTGATGGAAATCTGATACTGGCTAATGATTTGGCGATCGATGCCGCGACGAAAACATCAAGCGCGGTCTATGTAGGAAAAGGGACTGGTTATAATCCACCTTTTATTGATGTTAAACTAACTGCAGCGTTTGCGACAGGGAAGGCGATCACCGGTATTACTGTACAGACAGCATCTGATGAACCCTTTACAACGCCGGTGACGCTTTGCACTTTTATTCCAGGGAGTACGATTAATCAGGAAAAAGCAGGACAGACTTTAATGCAGTTAGCTTTACCTTTTAAACATGATGATTATGTGCGA
Source organism: Sporomusa ovata DSM 2662 (assembly GCF_000445445.1). Classification (GTDB taxonomy): domain Bacteria; phylum Bacillota; class Negativicutes; order Sporomusales; family Sporomusaceae; genus Sporomusa; species Sporomusa ovata. Next base: position 1,091,330 of record NZ_ASXP01000001.1, read on the forward strand.
CTTAGTTTTGCAGCAACAGACGCTCCGACAGGTGGTAAGGTATTTGCTTCAATTAACAAAGATGTAAAGATCGGATAAAAAGAGTTAGGGACCCAATAGGGTCCCTTATCTTTTTACTAACAGGAGGTTTTATTGTGAACAGCGTGATCCAAATCTGCAATATTGCCCTGTCCCACTTTGGCGGGGGCGAAATTAATTCCCTGGATGAAGCATCTGAAGCCGCCAGATCTTGCAATCTATTTTATGAAAACTCGCGGGATGAAGTACTGCGGGATTTCCCCTGGCCGTTTGCGCGGCGGATACAGGTATTAGCTCTTACCGGGGAGAGTGTCCCAGGGTGGGACTATTGTTATCAGCTGCCAGCGAAATGCCTTAGGGCAAGGCGGGTATTTGCTAGCAATGACATGTTGGAGTATAGCAATCCTTTTGATATTTATGAAGACAAATTGCTTTGTAATGTAGCTTCAGCTTATCTGGAGTATACAGTGCAGGTAGTCGATCCGGTGCTGTTTGACGCAAAGTTCAGTCAGGCTTTGTCCTTTAAGCTCGCTTCGGAACTGGTTATTAAGCTGCTGGGGAATGCAACGCGTAAGCAGGAGTTTTATACACAGTACCAGCAAACGCTCGGTGAAGCCAAGACGGCTGCTATGCGTGAACGATACCAGGAACGGCAGTATAAATCATCCTGGGTTGACGGGAGGTAGCCTGATGGCGGTGGTGCATACAATTCAAAACAGTTTCGCTGGCGGCGAAGTGGCTCCAGCGATGTATGGCCGGACAGATATGGCGAAATATGCGGTGAGTTTACGGGCTATGTATAACTGTTACGCTCATCTGCATGGAGGTGTATCAAATAGGCCGGGAACTGAGTTTATTGCTAAAGCGCGGTATAGTGGAACAAAAAAGTGTAGAGTAGTTGATTTTGAGTTTAGTACTGTGCAGGCGTATACGTTGGAATTCGGTGCTCAGTATATTAGGTTTTATAAAGATGGTGGTCAGATTGTAATCGAAGATGGAACCCCTTATCAAGTATCATCCACCTATTTGGAAGATGTCTTGGAGGAGCTTACCTTTACTCAGTCAGCTGATACCTTATTTATTTTTCATCAGGGCTATCCACCGGCGATGCTGACCAGAACAGGACACACAGCTTGGACGTTGAGCGCGTTTGAGTTTCGGGGTGGCCCTTGGCTAAAAACAAATACAGCGGAAATATCAATTACGCCGTCAGGAACAACTGGAGTGATTACACTGACGGCCACAGCAGATATTTTTCAGGCTGGGCATGTTGGAGCGTTGTGGCGGCTGCGGCACTTTCTGGAAGCAAAAAGGATGTGGGGAACACCGAATCCAGGGGCGTGGGTTGCGTCAGCATCCTATGGGCTAAACAACTGCGTCACGTATGGCGGTAAAGCTTATTTTTGTTTATCAGATATTGCCTCAGCGATCCCTCCTCCCAGCGATACATCCCATTGGGAGGAATGCAGTGAAAATACATCCTTCCAAATAATGGTCTATCATTCCTGGCACTTAGTTACGACCGGTTTTTGGAAGGGAAAGTTATTGCTGCAGCAATATGATGACGGCATTTGGAAAACAATTCTCAATTTAACTGGAACGGAGAATAAAAATTACACCGAAAGTGGAGAGATTGATGAACCGGCGATGTTTAGGGTTGTTGGTGATACCTTTCAACCGACTAATACCGGTGAAGCTTATGACCGGGGATATTTCCAGTTTGATACAGCGGCAAGTGAATACGACGGCTGGGGTGTAGTTAGTGGTTATATTGATGCGAAGCATGTACAATTTACCGTTAAAAAGGATATAGGCAAGGCCGAAGCAACTAAGGATTGGGCGGAAGGAGCTTGGTCTGCTATCCGGGGTTATCCGGCCTGTGCGGTATTTACTCATGATGATCGGATGATGTTTGCCGCCAGCCAGTATGGTCCGAGTACGTACTGGATGAGTCAGACTAGTGATTATAGTAATCTGAGTACATCACTGCCGGAAACGTTGGATACAGATGCCATTACCAATATCCTGGTTTCCAGGCAGGTTAATCAAATCCGGCATTTAGTAGCTTTAAGTGAGATCCTGGCGCTAACCAGCGGCTCTGAATGGAAGATTGGTCCGGGACCAAATGGAACGGCCTTTACGCCAACAAGTATACAGGCAAGGATACAAGGTTATCGTGGAGCATCTAAAGCAGCGCCGGTGATTATCGGTAACCGCATTCTGTATGTACAGGATATGGGGTCAACAATTAGAGACCTGGGATATGCGCTTGATGTGGATTCGTATACCGGCAATGATCTGAGCATTCTGGCAAGGCATTTATTTGCCGGTTATACGATTGTGAGTATTGCTTATCAGCAGGAGCCGGACAGTATTGTTTGGATGGTGAGGGATGACGGGATATTGCTCAGTCTGACCTATATGCGGGAGCAGGATGTTTGGGCCTGGGGACGGCATGAAACGGATGGAAAGTTTGAGTCAGTTTGTGCGATACCTGGACAGGACAGGACGGAAATATGGTTTGTTGTGCAGCGTGAGGTGAATGGCCAGGCTGAGAGATATATTGAACGTCTGGCTGCGAGGTCGACAACAAGCGATCCAAAGGAAAAGTTTTATGTGGACTCAGGGCTGACATACCGGGGTGATCCGGCGACAACAATTAGCGGACTGGAACATTTGGAGGGGAAAACCGTGTCGATTCTGGCTGATGGGAACGTTTTGCCGCAGCAGGTTGTGACAGGAGGTAAGGTCACATTGCCGGTGGCGTGTCAGATTGCTCATATTGGGCTGCCCTATCTGGCGGAAATTGAAACGCTGAACGTGGATTTCCCGTCTAATGATGGAACGGTTCAAGGGCGTAAGAAACGAATACCCAAGGTGACGCTGCGGCTGGAGAACTCCCGCGGTGCCTGGGTGGGGCCGCGCCGGGAGAAGATGCGGGAAATAAAATGGCGGGCAACCGAGAATTATGATGAAGCTATCCGGCTGTTTACCGGGGATAAGGAATTGGAAATTTATTCTGAGCCAACGTGTGACGCATGTCTTGTTATTCAGCAGTATGATCCTTTGCCGCTGACAGTACTGGCTCTAATGGCGGTGGTTGAGTTTGAAGATGTCTAACATAAAGGCAGTGACTATACGAGAGGCTGAACTGGCTGATGTATATCGGTTAGCACCTAGGCTTAGGGAACAAGATCGGTGTGAGGTATCGGCCTCTCATCACTTGAACGGCGAGGCGGCGCTGCTGTTGTCATTTTTTGAGTCGGAATACTGTTTTGCTGCAGTATGTGACGGCCAGGTGCAGGCAATGTGGGGGACCGCGAAGCTGAAAGGTAAGCCGGGAGCGCTGGCTTGGTTCCTGGGCTCTGATATGGTGGCGGAATATCCTGTGACGCTTTTCCGGGGCAGCAGGCGGTTTTTCCGGCAAGCGCTGCAGTATTACGGCTACCTGGAAAACTGGGTAGATATACACAATTCCTTGTCTATTGACTGGCTGAAATGGCTTGGTTTTACCTTTGATGAACCTGCACCTTACGGCAAGGATGGCAGTCTGTTCTATCATTTTTATGCCAAAATCCCAAGCGTTGGGAATTTGAACCAAGGGGGAATGAAAGATGTGTGTTGCAGCAGTGGCCGGGGCGGCCAATGCATTGGCCGCGGTAGGAACGGTAGTGAGTATGGCGGCCACAAATCAACAGGCGAAGGCTTCAGCGGCGGCCTATAACAGTCAGGCGGAGGCGAATGATGCAAATGCAAGGATTGCGCAGCAACAAGCACAGGATTCAGTGGCACGGGGGCAAGTCCAGGAGGATCAGCAACGGCAGAAGGCAGCACGTTTTAAGGCGCAACAGAAGGCCGCGTTTGCCGCGACCGGAGTGGATTCAACTTCGGGGAGCTCACTTGAGGTGCTGACTGACACGGCGTTCGGTTCAGAAATGGATGCGGCGAATATTAGGTATAACGCGGGACAGGAAGCGCTTGGGTTTAGGCAGCAGGCTAATAATTATACCTATCAGGCACGGTCTGACCGGGCAGCTGCCAGTAATGCCAAAACGGCGGGAAAGTGGCAAATGGCGAGCACGCTGATTGGTGGCGCGACGACAATTGCTGATAGATGGAACAAGAAAAAGTATGGAATAGGTTGGGACAACAACCCCAATTCGAACAAACCTTAAGTAAATTAATGTGCTAGGAGAGTGAGGAAGATGGCAAAGATAGGACAGTATTATTTGGATTCGCTTCCGGGGCCAATAGCGGAAACTCGGGTACAGGGAACTGCTGACCCGAATGCTTTTGGAGCTGGTGTGGGTCAGGCTATGGGGAATGTTGGCAATGCTATCAGTAGTGCAGGCGAGGCTGTGTTTAAAAATGATCTTATACAGCAGGAAAAGCGTCGAAAGATGAATGTATTGAATGCGGAAACAAATTCTGAGACTGAAATTACTAATCTGTTGTATGGTCAGGAAGGACTGTTGCATTTACAGGGAGAAAATGCATTGCCTAAAGTCGCTACTAAAGATACTGCAGCTGTTCCCGGCGTGGGGCAGCGTGTGACTGATGCTTTGGCAGGGATTCGTAAAAAGTATCTGGATGGCTTTGCAGATGATCAGGAAAAGATGGTATTCAGTCAAATGTTTGATGATCGGGCGAGAATTTATACTAGGGCTGCCATGCAGCATGAGGTACAGCAGGGGGATATTGCGTTTCAACAGAGCCGGGAAGCTTCCCGGACTAGTTATGCTAACCTGTTTGCAACGTTAGCTGAAAAAGGGGATTTTCCAGGGGCAGTAACTGCGTTAAATACAGGAATGGGTACCTTTAATTCAACTGGTAAAACATTGGGAATACCTGCAGAAGCGTTGAAGCAGGATAATGACGCATACGCAAGTTCAACGATTGCCAAAACAATTATTGCTCAGGCTAAAGCAAAAAATATAGATTTAGCAAATCGGATGTTTGATTACTTTAAAAATGATTTGGATGTGAATACCAAAGCATTAGTTGAGGGGGAATTGAAGCCGATTATTGAACAGGATGAAGATTTGCGGTTTATAGAAACTGAAATAAAAAATGACCCTAGTCTGCGTAATCCGGACGGAAGTATTAATATGGATAAAGCACTGGCTAAAACCACTTCATTGCGTGGCCCTGGTGTTACTAAGACGGTTAATGTTCCAGGTAGGGGTCAGGTTAGTTTTGAACAATTAAAAGGCTTAGTTGCCAGGAATGAATCCGGTGGCAATTATGATGCACATAATGATGATTCCGGTGCGCATGGCAAGTATCAATTTATGCCAGGTACTTGGAGCGGCATTATGAGTGATGCACCGATGACTCCAGAAAATCAGGAGTTAGCTTTTGAGAAAAAGTATAAGCCAATCTATGATGAGTATGGAGCTGCTGGTGTATTGGTTGCTGTATATGCCGGTGATTCCAATGCCGAGAGATATATTAAGGGCGAAAATTTAATAGGAGATAATGGTCAGCCTTATTCTGCCGATGCTCCGCAGGGCGAATATCCTTCTGTTAGACAATATGTCATAAACGCTTTAGGGAATGACGGTTTACAGGGAGGAGCAACGACCCAGACGGTTGCGGCCTATGACGACCCTGTCAGGTTTGCAAAATTAGAGAATCTAACACGGGCAACTGTAAGCGATTCAGTACGGGACGTAAGCCAAAGATTGGGCTTAGAAGTTGACCGAGTAAAGAATGCGTTAGCTAATGTAACGACTTCGCAGGAACAATTAGAAACGATTAATAGTTCGTCATTACCGGATTCTATGAAAAAAGACTGGAGTGATAAAATTACAGCTGCTTATCAAAGCAATTTGAGTAAATCAGCAAATGGCGCTTTAGAAGTGCTTAAAGCTTCTGGCGGGTTAACCGTGGATGCAGTACAAGCTATGAAGAACCAATTAGGTTTTACTGAGTATGTATCCTGGTTAGCTAAAGCTACTAGCCAACAAAAAACTGATGCGGAAAAAGCCAATGATAATGCTGATACCCAGTGGCATTCTTGGGTAAAAAGTGAACTTTTCCCAGGAAAAGCAAATCAGCAGAATGAATATATTGCCGATCTTAAGGCTTTTCTGGATAATGAAGGCGCAAATGGCGGTGACCGGACGGTTAAGGCAAGACAGTATATAGATAATCAGAAAAAGGACGTAGGATACATTTTAGGGTATCGTGCCCGGAATGCAGAAGGGTTTAACCAAATAGATCAATTTTTCCCTGTTGACGAAGGGCAAACACCTATTTCTTCACTCATTCTTAAGGCAGATCCGAATGCGGATGCTGATGGCTGGGTGAAGATGTTAAACCAATTTAGTAGTATGGTTCAAGAGGGTGACCCGGATGCTACCTATGCATGGAATCTTATAGTTGATAATGGTTTGCCGTTTACTGAAGAAACCTTCTGGGGTATAAGAAACGAACATGCCAGAGCGAACAACAGAATATAAGGGGATGAAGATATGGCTTTAGATCCTGAACAAGAGCAACTACTTATAGATAAATATTCAACGACAAATCCACTTGGGCAGGTTATGCAGGTCGCTAAGAATTTGCCGCAAGATCAGGCAGCAAAGATTCTTAAATATTCTTTGGCCTCCGGAGATGCGCCTATACTGGTAGCGAATAACCTGCATGCCTATGAGACGGATATCGTTGACCAGATAGACTGGGATAATGTGCTGCAGCAATCACCTAAAACATATGAGTTTCTAAATAATCCTTTGCATATGGCTGCTGTACGTGATCAGCAAAATGTTGCGACCCTGTCAAATCTTGAAAACTCCTGGTTATCCTGGCATGATCTGAAAGAAGGCGGCAAGGGGGTTATGCAGGCTGCCGCTGGTTTTGGCCAGGGTGTTATGGATTTTGGAGCTGCTTTGCGGCAAAATGCTGATGACACGTTTGCGGCCAGCCATACTCCAGAAGAAGTGGCAGCGCGTAATAATGAATTTGGGCGGCAAGCAATGGGGGCTGCAGGGCAGGGAATCAGTAATTTATTTGGTAATATTGCTGATTATTTTGCACCTGACAAACCCAAGCGGTATGCATCAAAGGCGCAGGAATATACTCATGCTGTATTGCAGCAGGCGCCGCAACTGGCCGCACAGATTGCTCTAGCTTATTTTACTGGTGGTGTAGGCGCAACTGCTTTTATGGGTTCACAGATTGCTGGTAGCGAATATCTAAAATTGCGCGGTGAAGGGATTGAACCTGCAAGGGCGTTTGGTGCAAGTATGGGTGATGCTGCTTTACAAGCGCCGCTAGAGAGTATTGGCTTAAACAAGATCATGAAGAAGCTGCCAGCTGGCAAGTTAAAGGTCCGGGAAATCATGGAATCAGGTCTGACTGAAGGGATAACCGAATGGATTCAACAATATCCGGAATCGGCGGCTGAGATCTGGGCGCGACACCCTGAGTATACACCTGAGCAGCGTGGTGCTCAGTTTATGCAGGATTTTGCCGAGACAACCCAAGAGGGTATTTACCAGGGGCTGGTGGCTGCACCTTTTGGCTTTCTGGGTGGTGCAGTTAAGGTAGCTATGGAAAAGAAGCAAGCTGAGGCTTATGTTCAAAATATTGACCAACTGGTGGACATGGTCTCAGACTCACCTCTTCTGAAAATCAGTCCGGAAACCATAGAAAAACACTTGGATGAGGTTACAGAGGGTGAAAATGTCTGTGTTGACCCGGAAGCTATGGTACTGTTTCAATCAGAAAATCCCAGGTTGGCAGAAGAATTAGGCGTATCTGAAACGGAAACCCAGGAGGCACTGGCTACCGGCGCTATGGTGGAGATACCGGTAGGTAAATATGTTACTGTGGCGGCCACTCATCCGGAAGTACAAGATGCTCTCAAAGAGTTTATCTCCGGCGATGAGGAAGGGATTACCATGCACCGGGTTAATGAGCAGCGTAACACAAAGGATATTGCGGAAGCTTCTAAAGAAGTTGAGCAGCAACAGAATGAGGTTCGCCAGGAATCTGATAAAATATTTCAGTCATGGACTGACGCAGGCATGCCCAAAAACGTTGCTAGAGATGCCCTCACGTTGTTAGTCAGTAACGCCTACACGCAAAGCGATAACCCTGTCCAATTTTTGCGCGATAAAGCACCGCAGGTTCGCAGGCAAAAGCAAGGTTCTGTACCTGGTGCGCTCCATCAATACGCAGGAACGCAGGCCCTGACTGCTGATCGGCTAAATCTCCAGGAAGCACAGAAGCTGGAAGCCGCCGGTGAGGATGTCGGCGCGGCTGGAAGTATCCGCCAGAAAACCGGCTGGCATAAGGGGCAGGATAATAAGTGGCGTTTTGAAATTGACGACTCAAAAGCTAAAATGGTTGACTGGTCCGGGCTTAAAGACATGGAGGAGCAAGCTACCAAGTTATACCGTCAGGCCAATAAGGCTAAAGACCCAGCCAAAGCGGCTGAATTACGGGCCAAGGGTGATGAAGTCCTTGCCGAATATACCAGTAAACAGCCAACTAAGCTAAGCCGGGTTCTAGATCACCCAGCGCTCTATGCTGCTTATCCGGCTATTGCCAATACCAAGATTGTTTTCAGTGACTTGCCTAAAGGCAACCAGGGGGCATACCGTCCGGCTATTAATACTATTGAGCTGAATAAGAATCTTACGGCAGATGAAATGAAAGAAACCTTGCTCCATGAGGTTCAGCACGTTATTCAGAGCTATGAACAGTTTGCACCTGGTGGCAACCCAACCATGTTTGATGATATAGACCAGACAGATAATGAGCTTGAGCGCCTCCAGGGGGAATTAGACAGCATTATTAATGAACATCCGGAATCCCGGACACAAATAGAACGTGCCTGGGAGTTAGAGGCAAAGCCGGAAGAGGAACGCACAGATGCGGAAGAAAATGAATTGGATACAATTTATGATAGTGTATATAATGGTACCGGCGAATGGGGAAAACGGTTAGCACAAAAGGAAGATGAACTGAAACAGATGGCCGAAACCGGCAGTGTTCTGACAGCTTTTTCACAGTATCAGCGCCTGCACGGGGAAATCGAGGCACGCGACACTGCTAGACGTGCTAACATGACTGCTGATGAGAGACAGGCTATACCACCTGAGACCCGAGCGGATGCGATTATTCTTTATCGTGGCCGGGAATTTGCGTATAGTCCTGGTGCTAAGGATAGCCAGGACATTAATTATTTCCAAAATGAAGGCAATCCCAAAGGCTCTATCCATTGGGGTGATGACGGTCGCGCTATCATAACTCTAATGGAAGGAGCTGACGCCTCCACTGTCATTCATGAGCTTGTTGGTCATTATTTCACCCAAAATTTACTCGACCAGGGGGCGTTGGATACTGCACCGGAATGGATGAAAAAAGACCGGAAAACCGTCCTAGAGTATGTTGGTATTGAAAACTGGGAAACGGCAACCAGGGAAGAGAAAACTGCTGCTCATGAAAAGATGGCCGAAGCTGCTGAAACATATATATTAGAAGGAAAATCACCATCCCAGGCACTGGCCAGTGTATTCCAGCGCTTTGCTGAATGGCTGACTGCCGTATATCAACAGATTCGCCGTGCCGATCTGGACTTGAAACCAGAGATCCGGGAGGTCTTTGACCGGATGCTGGCCAGCCAGGATGAGATTGCCCACATGGAGCTGATAAAAGATTATCATCGGCGAATGCCGCAGGAAATACTGTCTACTCTGTCTGAGAAGCAAATAGCTTGGCTGGATAAATCTCTGGATAAGGTACGGGAAAAGTCCAAAGATATTCTGCGCGGCCGGGTGCTGAAACGTTTTACTGCAGAGCAAAAGGCGGAGATTAAGGCCGAAATGGAGCGAGTCAGGCCGGAGATAGAAGAAGAAACGGCTAAAGAGCCGATCTATCTGGCTATGGAGGAATTGCGCAAGCAATCCGGCGGCGGCAATCCCCGCAATGTTGCCAATGAGTATGTTCGCGGATTGACCAATGCATCTCAAAATATTTTGTTCAATATAATTGCCGATCAATATGGTTTTACTTCCGCCGATCATATGATGAAGAAAATTAGTGATAGTAAAGATTGGAAGAATGAGGTTAAAGCCCGTATTGATCAGCATATTCAAAATACCTTTGGTGATATTTATGAACGTAAGAACTTGTTACGTCAGGAAGCCGAGCAAGCCATGTTCAATGAAGAGGGCGCGACCTTGCTGGCTATTGAAGATCAAATCCTGCAGGAAAAGCTGGGGAAGGTTATTACTCGGGAGGAGCAGCGCCGGGAGGTTATTCGTCAACGTGATGCAGCGAAAACGCTGGCGGCGGAAAGTATCGCAAAAGTTTCACTGGATAGGGCAATGAGAGTAACCACCTATATTGCCGCAGAACGCAGAGCCGCAGAAAGAGGGAAGGCGGCTTGGATTAAAGGGGACTATGTAGCAGCGCAAAAAGAAAAAGAGATCCAGCTTCATAACCATGCTATGGTTATGGCTTCGTTAAATGCCCGTCGGGAGTTTGAGCGGATTAACCGTTATTTGAAGCGGCAAAGAACAGTTGATAAGCTGACATGGGTTTCAGAAACTGATTGGTTTCAGGCAGCAGACTTGCTGCGGCGGTTTGGTTTTGTACGCAAGGATTATGATCCCAGCAAGAAGATGGAGAGCCTGGGGCAATATATCACCCGGCAGAAAACAGAGAATCCGGATATGATTCGTATTGCAGATTGGCTGGCAACCTATGAGGATCAGGTGTATAATTCCCGCACCTTATCGCTGAATGAATATCGGGATGTGGAGAATGCGCTGCGCAATATTAAGAAGATTGCTAAGGCTGGGGTTAATAGTGACGGCTTTGTGCAGATAAGTGATAAACCTGTTGGTGAAGTGGCTGCGACTTTATATAATTTAGCAGATGTCAATGTTAAGAATGTCCAAACAGATAAAATTGAAAGAGAGAATAGACCTCCCGGTTATATGACTGGCCTGAAAAAGATATCGCAGCAATTACTGAAGCTGGATGGATATAAGGACTTTGGGCTATGGGACCATACTTTTTCCAACAGGCATATGAGGCCCAAAACCATCAAAGCAAACTGCGCAACCAGGTGTTGGATAAGATTAAGGAAGCCTGGTCAGTTGAACATACTGCGCAGGAGCGGGCGGATTATGCGGATAAGAATAAAGCTATATATATTGAAGAATGGAATGACTCGGTTACTAAAAACACCTTACTGACAATTGCGCTTAATATGGGATCAAAGTCGAATAAAGGCAGACTGTGTAGTACACCGCCTGTTGGGATTAATCCTAACGTGGTATGGAATGAAAGAGCTATTCTAGAAACTTTATCACGGTATCTGGAAGCCCGCGATTTCCGTCTGGTTAACCGGCTGTGGAAAGCTCTTAATCTCTATGAAGAGTCCAATGCTATGGTAAAGCGGATAACTGGTTTTTCCATGGACAAGGTAGAGCCTGTGCCAATCGTTTTTACAGCGAAGAATGGGGAAGTTGTGCAGACAGACGGTGGTTATTATCCACTATACAAAGATCCCCGCGCCTCAATTGAGGCGGAGCTGCAGGCCAATAAGGCGTTATATGAAGAGCAGTCCCTGGCTGTGATGCCATTTACTGAAACCGGGTACACCAAAGGCCGTTTGTCTGGTGCTCATTATTCAGTTGATCTGGAGTTGTCTAATTTGTACCGTCATATTAATGATGTGACTCACGATATTGCGTTTCGTCCGGTTATGAATGATTTTCGTAAACTGTTGCGTAGAGAGGAAATTAAAGAAGTACTGCGCCGTAAGTTAGGAGACGATGGCTATAGAGCCTTTAGGCAATGGCTTAATGGCTTGGCAACAGGCAGGGATAGTGTTGTGGAAGGCGGCTGGGACTGGCTTGATGATAAGGCCAATGTACTGCGCGAAAGGGCGGTTGTTGCGTACTTGCTGTTTCGGCCAGCTACAGCATTGCAAAATCTGGCTAATCCAACCCTGTATGGCAATGCCGTGGAAGGCTTTGGCGAAAAGGAAGCTTTGCGATCTTACCTGAATAACGGTTGGGGTGACTATATCCCGAATGCCGTACGTAATACCAAACGGGCAAAAGAACTTAGGGAGTATGTGTTTGCCAAATCAGCGCTTATGCGGGATAAGATGGAGAATCCAGATTATACGCTTCGGGAATTTCACGAAAAAGGGAAAGAGAGTAAAGTAATAGAGTTTGGCTCTAACGTACTGGCCTATATGGATCAACTGACTGATATTCCAATGTGGCTGGGAGCGTATGAGCTTGCCGAACAGCGCGGTCTACCGGAAGCGGAAAGGGTACGATACGCGGATACTGTTATTGAACGCAGCAGTGGCTCATCACGAAAGATGGATGTAGCTCAAGCTCTCAAAGGAACGCCTACACAGCGGTTGTTTACTATGTTTTACACCTTCTTGAGTACTCAATTAAACCGCTGGCAACAAGAGTATGGAATTGTTATGAAGGAAAAGGATTATATGCGCGCCATGACCTTTGTTGCGACAAAATATCTATTGTTTGGCGCGTTGTCCGCAGTACTTTCCTTCCGCTGGCTGAATGATGAGGATGACGATAATCCACTGCTGTGGTGGGCAAAAGAAATATTAAGTTGGCCGCATTCTATGTTCCCAGTTGTGGGATCGGTTGTAAAAGTTGCAGCTGAAATAGCGTTTGGTTCTAGGTCCTTCGGGTACAGTCTAAGTAGCGTCGAACGCGGTATCGGTGATGCGCTAAAGGTTCCGGGTAATATAATTCAATATCTCGAAGGAAAGAGAGATATTCAGGGGGCAGCTGAATCCGCCACTGGTGCCGCCGCATTTTTGTTTAAATATCCCGATCAGTTTAATGATTGGTTCTGGAACGCCTATGATATGATTGCGAACGACATGACCCCGGAGGCCAGAGACATCATCCGCCGTCGGCCGAAAAAAGAAAGATAAAAAATCTAAATAGCCAGTCTTTTAATCCGGGTTTTCTGTGGTACTATGACAGTATGAAGTATGTGTCAATGCCGCAAACAAGTAAATAAAAAATCAGCAGGAGCCGTTAATTCGGCTCCTGTACTTTTTAAAGGAGGTGCAAAAATATGACGATAGCCAGTACTCTAAATAAACATACCTATTCCGGGAATGGGGTCACATACGAGTGGCCCTATACTTTTTCTATTTTCTCTGCCTCAGATATTAAGGTCTACCTAACTGATGAAAACGGCGCTGTAACCAAGTTGACAACTGGCTACAACGTTGATACCGCTAACTTAAAGGTGTTATACCCATATCCCACGTCTGGTACTAAGCTGCCTAGCGGATATAAGATAACGCTCAAGCGTGAAATCGATATTGTCCAAGAAACCGCGCTGCCGAATCAAGGGGCTTATTTTGCCAAGACAGTGGAAAGTTCTTTGGATCGCTCAACTGCTATAGACCAGCAGCAGCAGGAACATTTAGACAGAACGTTGCGGCATGCAGTGTCTATTGGTGATGATGTGTCGTTAGAATTGCCAGCACCGGTAGCGGAGCAGGGGCTGGGGTGGGATAATACCGGCAAAAAGATAATTAACATGACAGCGGCGCAATTAGTCGATGTTGTTGGTATTGCTAATACCTTTGCTGAATCAACCGGCTACGGCATAATAGCAGGACTTACCGTTTCTGCGCAGAATACTCCCGATATGTCAGTATATGTCGAAGGGGGTATAGTACATATGATGAGCGGAAAAAGGTTTGTGATTGCAGCAATAGCGGCGTTGGCTATTTTAGCGGCAGATCCTTTGTTGCCGAGGATTGACTTGGTTTACGTTAATTCTGGCGGTCAGGTAGCTTATGCTGCTGGTACGGCGGCATCGAATCCCTCTGCCCCAACTTTGCCTGACGGTGCGGTAAAACTTACTACTATTACTGTCCCTGCTGGCACAACGGGAATTCTAAGTGAAAATATTGGGGGAAACAATAGATCAAAAAATTACATAATATCTAGTTCTGAGCATCCTGATAATCCGACTAAAAACATGATTTGGATTAATCCGACTGGAAGCGAAATAAAACGTTTTAACGGGAACGATTTTGTACCGTTTAACGTTATAAATGTAGTCAATGTAAAGTCTTTCGGCGCTAAGGGTGATGGGGTAACCGACGATACAGTAGCAATACAGGCAGCAACCGACGCTGCAAACGGAGGAACAGTTTTTTTCCCTGACGGCGAATACCTAATTAATCCTGTTATAAACTATGGCGTATTGAATTATGGCACACCGGCGCTTCCTGCAGATTTTGCATTAGTTTTTACCGTGCCGGTAAAGTGGCAAGGTCATAACGCAATAATCATAACCGATAACGATACTACCGGGGGCAGAGATACTGCTTGGAAAAACGGTATTGCTTGTACTAAATACTCCGAATTCGATGGCATTATCTTTAAAATGAAAAATTTAGAGCCTTATTCTGGTCGCCATTTGCATTTTGTGGGTACATCCACAGAGAAGACGGGTTTTAAAGTGACCAACTGCACATTTGTTGGTGGTTATCAGTCAATTGCACTTTATGATTACATCGATGGCGTACTAATAGAAGACTGCACCTTTGACAACACCACAGGTAAAGGTGGATACGGCATTTATGCAGATGATTGCAGATGGTGTAAAAACATCCATATTAACCGTAATAAGTTTTTAGGCAGTCCTAAGGGGGACGCAATCGAATTTAATAATGATGGACATACCATTGCAATAGGCGATACAAATAAAACTCAACGTAATATAGCTGCTGGCGAATATACGGAAAACGTGTACATTACAAACAATTATATCACTGGTTATACGTCAACAGAACCCGCCGCAGGACTCGGTATGGGGTTTGCAGGAAAAATGAACAATGTCGTTATCGAGAAAAATATTATTACCGATTGTTATGCAAATTGCATTCATTTCGAATATTTGTATCTGAGACAAAACGACATCCCGACAAATATTACCATTCGCAACAATACTGTAAAAACACTGGAAAATGCGCCAAGTAGTTCTATCGGTATTGCTTTTTCGACTTGGCCCGAAGTCGTAGAATCAGATATTGATTGGTCAAAACATCAAAATATCATTATCACGGGAAACGAAATTGCAACAAATAATTGTCATTGTATAATTGGTAAGTTTGTAAATGGGATAGAAGTATTTCAGAATAAACTTACATCAACGCTTCGTAGTGCTACCCAATTACAAGGGTGTGATAATGTTAAGATTTCTAATAATAAAGTAACTGATAGTAAAAAAGGTGTGTCCTTTGCAGGTGGATATGGCAAAGGTAAAAAAATCACGATAACCGGCAACACCTTCAATAATGTCGAAACAGTTTATGATAATGGTGAAACAGCAACCTCTGTTCCGAATTTCGCAATTAGTGGTAATAGCTATATTCGATGCAAAAACATGATAAATGACGCAAACGCAACAGGGTATTCATTAACAGGATTCAGCGAAACTATATTGGGAGGGTTGTTTGTAAAACAGGCGAATTATGGTGTTGGGAGTACGCCTTGCGGTATTCAACTTGTCGGGCAAGATTTTACCCTAGAGGATAATAGTAATTTATCAGCATATTACCAAATTTACAGGAGAAAAATTGGTAATAGTGTGTTTCCAGGTACCAGGGTGTATTCAACGGCATCCACTACTGTAAAATCTGCTAACCTGCACGGTTGTATTTATGCTGGATATCTAAATAGTGCTAATGTACTAGCGACAACAACAGCCGGAAGTAATGTCGTTGCTGTATCGGCTGTATCTGAGTATTTGCTACCTGGTATGTTTATCGCTATAGCTGGATCAGGGCTATCTGCAACAGCCTGTGTGATAGATATTGACGTGCCAAGCAAACTAGTTTATCTATCGGAAAATGCAACAACAGCAGTAAGCAACGTCCAGATAACAGCTATTCAAGCTACATTTAATTAAAGGGGGCTATTACTATGCGAGAGGTAAATAAAACTGTAAATGTAACCAAAACAGTACAAGAGGCTATTAAGATTGTAAAAGAGGATATTATAAGTATTGCCGAGGACAAAGCCAATAAACACATCCACGTAAAAATAAATCTTGTTGGCGCAAGTGGTAATACAGTACTGAGCGAGGAATACGGCATTGACGGAGATAAATATTTGTTATTGATGTCTGCTAATCCAACATTCGCACCAAGCAAACCGGAAAATGAATATCGAGAATGTGATTTGTGGTATATCATAGATTTAATTAGAGCTGCGTGAAAACGTAGCTCTAATTTATTGGAGCTGATAATATGCCACGCGAACCATGCCGCTGAGAGCGGTTATTTTTATGTACAAAATTTGGGGGGAGAAATTTTGAGAGAAATCTTTGAAAATGTGTTAGCGGCGGCGAAGTCAGCCGCAGTATCAATTATGGATGTGGCACCGGTTAAAGCAACAGCAGCCGGTGCCCTTGCTTTTGCGACCGGCAGCCATGGTACGGCATTGATGGCATTTGCCATACTGATCTTGATTGATTTGCTGACTAAATACCTGTCGCTATCAGCGCAGAGGCTGAATGACCGCAACCTGCCATCGGGACTATGGCAGTGTCTTATTGGTATTTACGCCGCATTTAAAGACGGATATATCAAGTCTGAACTGATGAAAACCAAGTTTGCCGGGAAGATCATATTATATATGGTCCTAGTATCAGCGGCAATTCAGGTTGATGTTATGGCAAGGGGCGAAGACTTATTCCTGAAAGCCGCGTGGTACTATCTGGCTGGCACAGAGTTTATTAGTATTGCAGAAAATCTCAGGGATGCAGGAGTACAGAGTTTAGACCCGTTACTGGTGTTTATTAGAACAAGGCTGGGGGGATTGAAATGATTAAGGGTATTGATGTAAGTTACCACAATGGTGAAATAGATTGGCAGGCCGTGGCAAATGCTGGCATTGAGTTTGTAATGGTACGCAGCTCATACGGACTACAATCCAAGGATAGCCGGTTTGCAGAAAATGTTGTTAACGCTCAAGCTGTCGGTTTAAAAGTGGGGGTATACCATTACAGCTATGCTTTGACAGAGGAAGATGCCGTTCAGGAAGCAGCTAATTGCCGTGAAGCTATTGAAAACGCTGGTGTGTGCTTAGAACTTCCCGTATTCTTCGACATGGAGGATGCGGACGGTTATAAAGAGCGAAATAGCTTTTCCTTTGACCCGTCAGAGATAACGGCCATGTGCAAAGCGTTTATCAATAACCTTGGCCTGGATTGCGGCGTTTACGCCTCGTATTCCTGGCTGGCGGACTACATTGACTGGCGTAGTCTTGGCTGTGCCGTCTGGTCCGCGCAGTGGGGAAAAACAGATGATCTCAAAGGATATATGTGGCAGTACACTGATAGCCTGGAGATCGGTGGCCGGTATTTTGACGGCAATATCAAATATGAATAAACAGGAGGCATTACCATGTTAAAGAAAATTGGATTGCGGCTACTTTGTTTTTTCATCGAAGGCAATATAGCCGAAGGTCAAGTCGGGATTAATTTAATTAACCTCAGTATCGCGGCAGCGTTCTTCGCTGCCGGTTTTATTGTGGGAAAAATATAGGACAATAAAAATAGCGCCACATGTTCCGGGCGCGCTTAAGGGAGAGGAAAGAATTATGTTTAGTTTAACCAAGCGCCAGGCGGTTATACTGCTTGGCGTTGTTTTATTGCTTGTAGCATGTTGGCTGCTTTACCAATATTTTCACCAGCCGCAGCCGGTAACTGTCGAATCTCAGCAGCTGGCCGAGACCCCAGCCGGGGTAGACCTGGCAGCAAAGAACGCTCATATTGATATGTTGCAATCGCAGTTAAATGAAGCGGCCCAGCAGATTGCCGAGTTGAAAAATAAACCACCTGACACGATTATTCAGACCGTGCCGGTGGAAGTAATCAAAACTGTCGAGGTTGAGCGGCAGAAATCTGGCGCTAACTTCGCTATTGTTACAGATCCGAAGCAGCCGGACAAGCAGGTGGATTTAAAAGAGGTTGAAAAGCTGCCGACAGAAACGTCGGTCACCCTAAATCAGTACAATGTATTTGCCTATAAGAAGGTGATTCGCGGCGTTAATGTGTATCCGGATTGGAGCGAAGTGGTTAGGGGTAATTTTAAGATTGATGAAGTTACTGCCGATGTTAGCCGGAGGATTACTAAGGATGGTAAGTATATAGGTGTTGTTGCTGGATACGATTTTAAGCATGACCATGCCAAGGCTGGTTTAAGATATTTGTTTTAATCATTGCCGCCTTCCAGGTTTGTCCTGATGTAATCAGGTAATAAAGTCTTCGAATATCTAATTTAGATGCCCTTGATTTATAGAATTGCTACGTCAAATAAAGTTGTCGAATATTAAATAATAGTCAGTAATCTAATATTTAAAGCTCGCGATTTAATTACAAAATAAAGTTATCGAATTTATACATGAAATAGGTGGATTAACAAAGTAACCCACCCCTTCCCGAACCGTACAAGCGACTTTCACCGCATACGGCTCTCCATATTCCAAAAAAAAATTATCGTCGGTTGAGTTGATTGAGTTGGAAGCTGTTAGCATCAACCCTAGCAAAGCAATCCCGGCACAGCGGTATCTGCCGTCGATTAATTGCAAGCATGACGGTGATAATCGGTGAATAGGGCTTGACGAGTTTCTTTTTCGTTTTCCTGTGATACATGCTGACATGATGATGCGGATTGCCGCAAATGTAGCAAGTCCGGGAAAGCGGATTTATCAAACTGTAGTCAGGTAGTTGAAAAGATGCGATAGCCGACTTAATGGTAGCAAAGAAACTCTTTTGTCGTGCAAATGATTTGTACAGAGCCAAACTGACCGAACGGGCGTAACCCTTGGCGTTTTCATAATTCACAGTGAGTGCCTTACCATAGCGAGCAAACACTTTCTTGAGGCTGATGTCAAACTTGCGAGCTAGGGTTTTAGCGATGGAAAACTGCACAACGTATTGGATACGCCAACCTTCAAAGAAATTGCAGCAACCGCGCTGCTGAGTTAACAATCCTCGCAAAACTTGGTTACCATACTTGATGATGTCTTCCGGAAGCTCTCGAAGAAGCCGGGTGATGCCGATAGGATAGCCAATTGCAGTACACATACCGTTATCCCGCAGTTTGTTCAAGATACCCTCCGTATTCATATGGACACAGAGGGCTGAATCAAAAGGGCGGATTTGAAATTTACTGTGCTTGCCATAGCCTTTGCGGATAATATAACCCAGAAAAGCTACGTCATGATCAGCGGAATGTGTAATTTTAGTTTTCTCGTCGCTTAACCGGAGACAGAGTTTGTTTTGGAGGAAATCCTTGAGTTGTTGTTTTAAATTCACTGCATACGCTTTAGGGGCGATCAGGCCAATCAGAAAATCATCCGCATAGCGCACATATTTTATTCTGCGAAAATGAGGGTCATATCTGTCTGTAGACGGGAGCTTGTTCATTTCGTTTAACAAGGCATTAACCATCTTCGAATCGCAGCCATTGTTGACTGCTTTCTTGTACTGGTACCTAGCCTTGGCGTATTGTGGATTTTGTCTGCGGTAGTCCCCCAGCGTGTCACGGTTGATAATGGACTCCATAAATCGGTCCAGCTTATCAAGATAGATGTTGCAGAGAATGGGGCTACAGCAAGAGCCTTGAGCGTTTCCGGTTTTATTCCTGTGATAACTATGCTGCATATCGAAATAACCGGCCTTGAGAACTTTATTAATGAGGCGGATAAAGCGCTCATCGTTAATCCGTTCTCGAAGTATTGACTCCAGTATGCGATGGTCAATTTCATCAAAACAAGCGGTAATGTCACCCTCAAGGAACCAAATGGTACCGTTCCAAGTCTCTACCTCGGCGATGGCACTTTGTGTAGAACGTTTTGGCCGGAATCCATGGGAGAGGCCGGAAAAGGTAGGCTCGTAGATACATTCTAAGATAATGCGGATGGCCTCCTGAACAAGTTTGTCCTTACCGTTGGGAAAACTTAACTTGCGCATTTTCCCGTTACTCTTTGGTATCATCATGGTTTTGTTTGGCTGAGGCTGATAGGACTCAGCGTGCATGGCAGCGATCAGTTCAGCAACCCACTCTTGGCAAAAGCCGTGCAGAGAAGTGCCATCAGAGCCAGATGTTTCTGCACCATCATTAGACTTGACGGAGTTGTAGGCAATGATGTACAAATCCTTATCGTACAATAGCCGATAGAGATCACTGTTGACATACTCATGATTGGCGGCGTTTCGACGACGATAACCTTCCAATTTCTGCATGAGTTTCGATTGCTCCATTCAAAGCAACTCCTTTCAAAATGGGAACTTGGAATACTGCCCCCCTTCACCATGGACCTTCCATTACAGAAGGTCGTTAGGCTACTATTAGGGCTCTCTGCCATATACCGAAGGGGTACTTAGGCAGGTCACGTTTGACAACCCCATATAGTGTATCCATACGTAGGTATCCGGTTGGTCGTTACCCTGCTTACCACAGGTGTGTCAATGGGCCTGCTTATACCCAATCTCTCCTATATTGGAGATACCCATTGATACCGGAATGTCCGGCAGCGTTCCTGGCCACAGACCCGGATTCAGCCCCAAAGGCTTTACCATATATGGCCTGACTCGCCAGGCCACTCGACAGCAGGCGCTGTCTAATCCTGACTTTACCGACATGCTGTTGTCCCCCAGAGGCTTTCGCGTGAGGTAAGTCGGTTGTCTTACATCGCAACGCAGGAGCGATGATTTCTGTGAAATATATATGAAGCGCGCAACGTGCGCACAAAAAGGAGAGAAATAAAATGAATTTTATAAAAGTACATTCATCCATTAAAGATGCTAATGATGATTTAGAGTTTGCTTTAGAAAAAGCTGAAATACTCAGTGCAGAGTGCGACTATCAATGCAAAGAAGTTGAAGATGCAAAAATAAACCTAAAAAAAGCACTTGAGTTATCTCAAAAAGCTGAAGCAATTCTTCGGGAAATTGCTTCAGGAGAACAAGAGGAAGAAGATAAATATTTACCCTAAATAAGTCCTTATTCGAAAACATTATTCGGTTTCAAATAACTTTTTTATTAGAATCGACTACTTTATTATTTTGTTACACCTGATAGGTGGCGTTTTGTTTTTAAATGCATATAATATAATAGGAAGAAACTTATTATGAAAATAAAAACAACCTCTTATATTGAAATAAGAGGTTTGTTGAATACGTTGTAATATCTGCTTTTAAATTATTCGTTAGAAGAATGTTAGAAGTTTACTTCCTATTATGCTTTTTAGAGATTTATCAAGGCTTCGGGATGCCTGATATTACTGGGTTTATCTGGTCGGGGCGACAGGATTCGAACCTGCGGCCTCTTGGTCCCGAACCAAGCGCGCTACCAAACTGCGCTACGCCCCGGCTCACATTTATTAAGTATACACATTCATAATACTGTTGTCAACAGTGGAAAATTGTAAATTATAAGGATTGTTGAATGGTACATTATGAGTCTTAAGTCCCACAGGAATTTTATAGAAAATGTCGAAATCGAGAAAAGACAGATTAAAGTAAATGGAGGTATGTTTTTGAAGTTAGTCAAAATTACTCTTGTTATGGTTGTTTTTATAGTTGCATTGCTATTAACTCCTGGTAATTCAGCTCTTGCATCAGGCCAGGATATGCCGGTATTAAGGATAGGAGACGCTAATGATGCTGTTTACACCTTACAGAGAGAACTTAAAAAAAGAGGTTTTTATCAGTCAGATGTGGATGGCAAATTTGGCTCAGATACTAAGGAAGCTGTTCTTGAATTCCAACAGATGATTGGAATTCAAGTTGATGGTATTGTTGGTTTCGAAACATGGCAGACGCTTCGCAGCTTTACAGGTACTGCTGAATCAAGTCGTGGTAATTATAATGGAAAACTTGGACGGCAACTTGCTAATTTTGCCCAAGGGTTTCTAGGCGTGCCTTATACTTGGGGAGGGGCTGCTCCTGGTGGTTTTGATTGCTCTGGCTTTGTTTACTATGTGTATAGCCAATATGGTATCTCGTTGCCAAGGGTTGCAGATGAACAATATAATTATGGGCGAAGGGTGTCAATGAATGACATTCAGCCTGGTGACTTAGTTTTCTATAGTACCTATACCCCTGGTCCTTCACATGTTGGTATATATGTGGGAAATGGGCAATTTATCCATGCTAGTTCTGGTGCCAGTGAAGTAACCTTGACTGCAATGTCTAAGGACTATTACCAGACGCGTTTTTTAGGAGCTTTCCGTATAGTTAGATAATATATATTCCGCTTTTACCTGTTTTATATATAGCGGTAATCAAAAATAGCCGGTTATCCGGTTATTTTTTGTTTGTCTACTATTGAGGCGGGTATACTAGAAGACAAATATTATTTTTCTCAAAAAGTGCTGTGGTTGTTTAAATGTGCTAAAATACTAATGTTAAGTGAATCTAAATTACAATTTGAGGTAGGTATGCGGATTATTACAGGAATTGCCAAAGGAATCAAGCTTAAAGCACCTAAAGGACTTGATGTGCGTCCTACGGCTGACCGGGTTAAGGAATCTATATTTAATATTCTTGCAAACTTAGAAGTGCAAGTTGATCGAAATGCAATTATGGGTGCGAAAGTACTGGACTTATTTGCCGGTACAGGTAATTTGGGATTGGAGGCCTTAAGCCGAGGAGCAGTCCATGCGTTATTTGTAGACCATAGTATAGTCAGTCTAGCGACAACAAAAGAAAACATTAATCATGCTGATTTAAGTAAAGTGTCTGAAGTTTACCGTGGTGACTCTCTAAAAACATTGGATAAATTAGCCCAATCAGGGCGGTCATTCACGCTTATATTTGTAGACCCTCCATATAATCAGGGATTGGTAAATGCTGTGCTGCAAAAACTTGATAATACTGATGTTGTTGAAAACGGCGGACTAATTGTTGTTGAATACTCTAAACATGAACAACTAAATGCGGATTGGCAACACTTGAAGCTAGTTCGTAACGAACGTTATGGGGAAACATTGGTGGCTTTTTTGTCCAGATGGAAAGGTTAACTTTCCCTGGATTGAACGACTAAGGCTTCTGCCTGCGTCCTAAAGGACGGCACAAGCCAAGTCTTATCTTAACGCGATATTACGAATTACTTCAGGAGGAAGCTGATATGCGGATAGGGGTTTGCCCTGGAAGTTTTGATCCGGTTACAAACGGGCATGTGGATATATTCTCGCGGGCTAGTAAAATGTTTGATTTAGTCATTGCAGCTGTTTTTCATAATCCTAACAAAAAACCACTGTTTACCATGGAAGAACGGGTGGAAATGTTAAATCTGGCAACTAAGGATATTACTAATATCAAGGTTGATAGTTTTTCCGGTCTTTTATATGATTATGTGCTGCAGCAAAATAGTAATTTTATTGTTCGGGGCTTAAGAGCTTTGAGTGATTTTGAATATGAATTTCAACGCGCTTTGCTCATTAAAAAAATAGTTCCGGAAATAGAAACAATTTTTATGATGACAAGTAATGAGTATTCATTTGTTAGTTCAAGTAGTATTAAAGAATTGGCTAAATTTGGTGGACCAATTACTGGTTTGGTACCTGAATGCTTAGAAGAAAAAATTACAAAAAGAATTCGTGAAAAAAGCTAGAATTGTTTGAAGGGGAAGGGAGAAGATTATGAGTATTGACAAGTTGTTAGATGAGATGGAAACTATACTGGTTGAGGCGACCCGCCTACCCTTTACGAATAAGCGGGTTATTGAAGAAGATGATTTGGCAAAATTCCTAGATGACTTCCGTGAACTGCTTCCTAAGGAGCTTGAGGAAGCAAAACGGATTATCGCTGATCGTCAGCGTATTCTTGATGAAGCACAAAAAGAAGCACAAAATATCGTAGAACAAGCTAAAACCTATGTTATTAAGCTTACAGATGAAAATATTATTAATAAACAGGCCCAGGAGCAAGCAAATGACCTTATGACGCAAGCTAGTTTAACTGCTAAAAACCTACAAAATGATGCTGTCAATTATGCAGACGAAGTATTTAAGCATGTTTTGAATAACCTGGAGCAAACACTAGAAGTAGTTAGGCAGGGACATCGTGATTTGCAGCAAAATAAAAATAATTTAACAAAATAGAAAAAGGAGCTAGGCTCCTTTTCTATTCGCATAGCGATAGATTCCTCTTAGCAGATGAACTGCAATTGACATTACAATCAGGATGCTAAGCAGTATTCCAATTTGATACGTAGTCTGCTCAATTCTAGTCAGCCAAAAAATAAAACTATTACTTTGACTCATAGTCATGGATGCGGGAATAACCATTAGTGTGGTAAGGCGTTGTCCTGATCCAAGCAGTAATACGGTGAGGATAGCTGCAAGTACGGCGTGCAGCAGTCTACCTACTATGTAAGGAGTCATACGAATACCTGATTCGATAACAATACTGGCTACCTGGCCGTGTACACAAAGACCGCTCCAAGCAATTATGGCACTGGCAATAGCAACTTTTTCAACTAGAGGAGCCGCTACTTGACTGACTGCTAGTGTTCCTAAATCAATTTCCAGGAAACCGCTTACCAATGCCGGAGCCAGGTTGGTATTATAGTTGATCAAGCTTAGTGCGGATGCAAATATGTCAGTCAGGATATCAGTAATGCCAACTATCGTCATGATACGAATAAATACGGAGAATACAATGATAAAGCCACCAATCAATATAATGGTATTCATGGATAATTTTACAGCATCACCAAGCAATTGCCCTGATGAGCGCTTATCTTCTTGACGGGCTTTGTATAAGGCCCGAAAGGCACGAATAATGATATTGCCGCTTGCTGCTGGAGTATCGGGGGAATAGCTATCCCTGCTCCGGCCATGAAATCGGAAAGCAACCCCAACGAGAAAACTTGATATGTAATGGGCCAGGGCAATGGTTGCTCCTAATTCAGGCATACCAAACATACCTACTGCTACAGCTCCAAACATAAATAGTGGATCAGCAGTGTTAGTGAAAGATAGCAGGCGCTCGGCCTCGACAGCTGTACAAAGTTGGTTTTTTCGAAAGCGGCAGGTTATTACAGCATCCATGGGGTAGCCTGATGCAAGTCCCATGGACATGGCAAAAGCACCAACACCGGGGACATTGAAAATAGGTCTCATCAACGGTTCCAGTAAAACACCGATGAAGTGAACAACACCAATTCCCATAAGTATCTCGGACAAAATAAAAAAAGGCAGCAGAGCGGGAAAAACTACATTCCACCATAGGTTCAAGCCCATGATGGCCGAATCAAAGGTTTCTTTAGGATACGTAACCATAGTAATGGTAATAAATACAGTACAAAAGGCCATAAAATATACTAGTAGTCGTGAACGATAACGCCTGCCACTGCCCCAAGTCCGCATATATTAATCTCCTCCTCCAAGCCGTGCGGTTTGATAATATATATATTGATAGGCAAGCGGTAATATAACTAAAATGAAGTATCAAATACACTTAGTTGTATTGGAGGAGGATAAATTGTGTTACCAAAAATAGGTTTGGCTTTAGGATCCGGCGGTTTACGGGGGATTGCGCATATTGGAGTGTTAAAGGTACTCAGAAATCATCAGATACCGATAGATTATATTGCTGGTTGTAGTATTGGCAGCTTGATTGGCGCGCTGTATGCCGCAGGGCTTGACCCGGAAACTATCTTGAAATTAGCCAAAAATTTAAAAAAACGTCACTGGTTGGATTTTGTAATCCCTCAGATGGGAATTGTTGCCGGCGAACGGGCGCTAGCGACAATTCGTCTACTAACAAAACAAAAGACGTTTGCAGATTTAAAAATTCCGCTTGCAATTGTTGCAACCGAACTAAACAGTGGACAGGAAGTTGTCTTTACCGAAGGGGATGTTGCCAAGGCAGTAAGGGCTAGTATTTCTGTACCGGGAGTGTTTATTCCTTTTGCTATTGATGATGTACTATTCATAGATGGTGCAGTTATCAATCCGACCCCTATTGATACGGTGAGGAATATGGGCGCAGATGTTGTGATTGCTGTTGATTTGGCGCATGCAGGTACAGTATGCAATATCAGTAACATGTTTGATGTAATCATTCAATCCATTGATATTATGGAACGAGAATTATGCAGGCAGCGCCAGCCTGATTGTGATATTCTTATTCAGCCTGATGTGGGTAAGCTGTCACCCAGTTCTTTTGATACAATGGATGAGTGTGCTTTAGCAGGAGAATTGGCCGCTGAAGCAGTCATTCCGGAAATTAAGAAATTATTGTCTAGTCCGGTATATAGTGTGGCGAAGTCTGATAATCCTGACCACCTGACCGCCACTGATCATTAGGTGAGCCAAGTACATATATTTCTGTTGACACAAGGTCGTAAGCTAACATAGCTTGCAGGGGCGGTAAGTTGCTATGTTGCCGCTGTTTACTAGTAAGGAAATGAGCTGTTTTTGTTATTGCAGGCACGGTAGCTTGATTGCTGATTTCTTTTAGTAGTGTCCGCCCATTGCGGTTAAAGGCCAATACGCGGGCATAGAGTGGGCCTAATAGGTCAAATTGTGTAAGCTTATCTTTGGTTATCCCTAATAGCGCATAGATAATAATTCGTTGTAGACGGGTTAATGTGTAGCGCTTGCTCTTGCTATAAAGTAGTAATTCTTGTACCGTTGTTGCCTTGAGGGCAGCATCGCTTATTCTATTGTGAAGTCCTTCGGTAACCTCTGGTAAAGCAGTCAGCTCATCAAGGTCCATAGTCCTGAGTTTGGCCAAAATCATATTGCTGAAAGCCTGTAATGTAACCGGCACTTTGCCAATCGAAACTAAATAATTAATTTGTTTGGCACACGCTGGCGGCAGTGATTGCCAGGCCATACTGTTGGGAGAAAGCGTGCTGTTTTCTAAAAGGGCTGTTCTAATGGCAGTAGCACTGGCAATGGTAGAGGTAACCTGATTATCATGATAGTTAGCACCCAGACGTTGTATGGGAAGAGGCTTAAGCTGGGGAGCATAGGCTGTGATTGCCCGTAAGTATTCAATGGCTAAAAGGTTATTTG
Organism: Sporomusa ovata DSM 2662; assembly: GCF_000445445.1. Taxonomy (GTDB): domain Bacteria; phylum Bacillota; class Negativicutes; order Sporomusales; family Sporomusaceae; genus Sporomusa; species Sporomusa ovata. Next base: position 1,118,434 of record NZ_ASXP01000001.1, read on the forward strand.
GGGTTTGTATCAGACTTGCTGCAATACCTGATTCTGTCGATAGTGCTGCCGCCAGGCTGGCAGCATAGGTTTGACCTGTTTTCATTTGTTGGCGCATCCTGTCAATCACACCTTGGTTATTTAAACCATTGGCGACAGAAGCCAGCAGAGATAAGTCTGGCGTTTCGGTTCCAAAGCAGACATGGCTGACAATTCCCAGACGACTGAGCAGCTGAATACCTCCTGCTGCAAAATATTGTGCGCTGCGTACGGAAAAGACGGCAGGCAGTTCGATTATCAAATCAACACCGGCCTGAACGGCCATCGCCGCTCGTGACCATTTATCCGCTATTGCCGGTTCGCCGCGTTGTAAAAAGTTACCGCTCATAATACCAATAGCGAATTGGGCACCGGAAATTCGTTTAGCTTCGTTCAAATGCCATAAATGCCCATTATGGAAAGGATTATACTCAACGATCATACCTACTGCGTTCATTACACTTCACCCTATGTTATTTTACCCTATATTCGCTATTTGTGAAATTTTTTATTAAATAATGTTCTTGAATGAAGGGAAAATTAGTCAGGCGTCGAAAACATAAAAATTGGTTACTACTATGTACCCCAAAAATAAGGAGGATTATTCTGTGAAAGTTTTAGTTGTTAACTGTGGAAGTTCTTCGATTAAGTACCAATTGGTTAATATGAACGATGAGTCCGTTTTGGCTAAGGGTCTAGTTGAGCGAATTGGTTTAGATGGTTCGGTGTTAACTCATCAGCCGGAAGGTAAAGACAAAGTAATTATTAATGCTGATATCAGCGATCATAGCATTGGTATTAAACTAGTTATTGAGGCGTTAACTGATGCTAAACATGGTGTAATTGCCAGTATGAAGGAAATTGCCGCTGTTGGTCACCGGATTGTTCATGGTGGAGAAAAATTTGCCGATTCCGTATTGATTACGCCTGACGTTATGAAAGCTTTGGAAGAGTGTATTGAAATGGCGCCGTTGCATAATCCGCCTAATATTATGGGTGTAAATGCCTGCTCCAAAATTATGCCTGGTGTTCCGCAGGTAGCTGTTTTTGATACTGCTTTCCATCAAACAATGCCTAAAGAGGCGTTCCTTTACGCTATTCCCTACGAAGCTTACGAGAAATATGGTGTTAGACGGTATGGCTTTCATGGAACCTCCCATAAATTTGTTTCACAACAAGTGGCTGAGCTTATGGGCAAAAAATTAGCTGATTTGCGTATAATCACTTGCCACTTGGGAAATGGTTCCAGTATTGCAGCTATTAAAAATGGTAAGTGTATTGATACCAGCATGGGCTTTACTCCCCTTGATGGTCTTGTAATGGGAACTCGCAGCGGTGGAATTGATCCTGCTATTCTTCCTTTCCTGATGAAAAAAGAAAAAATGACTGCCGAGCAAATAGATAACTACTTGAATAAAAAATCGGGCGTACTTGGTATTTCTGGTGTATCCAGTGATTTCCGTGATATTGAGGAAGCCGCTAATGCAGGCAATGAGCGGGCGGCTCTGGCCCTTGACATGTTTGCTTATAGAGTTCGTAAATATGTTGGTTCCTATGTCGCTGCTATAGGTGGCGTTGATGTTATTGTATTTACTGCTGGTCTTGGTGAAAACTCGATTACTATGCGCGAGAAAATTTGTAATGGTCTTGAATATTTGGGTACTCGCATCGACCCTGTCAAAAACAATATTCGGGGCAAAGCGCAAGAAATCAGTGCCGACGGTTCTGAAGTCAAAATTTTTGTTATTCCGACCAATGAAGAACTTGTTATCGCCCGCGATACCAAGACAATCTGTGGCAATCTTGCATAATTGCTAATGAGCCTTCGCAGGACAGGCAGGGGACATTCGTTCCCTGCTTTGCTTATTTCTTGACAAACATTCGGCGTGTCGATATAATAGATGAAGGTTGGTGGAAAATGATGAAAATTAATATAGCTCAACTTAAAAAAGAGCTTGGCAGCACCCAATCCTTTTCTTTTAGAACTTCAGCCGAAGAACTAGGTCTTGGTAAAGAGCAGCTTATTTTGTCAGAGCGTGTACTGGTTGAAGGTCTGGTTACCAATAAAGGAATAGTTTTTGAGGTAACCGGCGAAATTAATACTCGCTTAAAGCAATGCTGTAGCCGTTGTCTGGAAGAGATGGTTACCTCACTAACTGCTGTGTTTAGTGAAGAATACCGCGAAGTTGATTGCAAAGAATCAAGAGATGTTTTAGATTCGGAAATTGACTATTTTAAAGGCGATGAAATTGATATTACCGACCTTGTTCGCGAAACTCTTTTGTTGGCCGAGCCCATTAAACCGGTGTGCAGCGAGACTTGTCGCGGCTTATGCCCTAAGTGCGGAGTCAACCTAAACGTAAATACCTGCGGCTGCAACCTAGTTAAAACTGATCCAAGGCTTGCGGTTTTAGAAAAACTCTTGTCGAAGGACTGAGATATGCAGGTTAGCCAATTTTGTTAAGGAGGTGGAAACAAATGGCAGTACCTAAGCGCAAAATGTCCAAAGCCCGCCGTGATAAACGTCGTGCTAATTGGAAACTTACTATTCCTGGATTAGTAGAATGCCCTCAATGTCACGAAAAGAAAATGCCTCACCGTGTTTGTCCTGAATGTGGTCATTATAATGGTAAAGTTGTGGTTCAAGCAGAATAAAAAAATAAGCAGTGAGCAAGATAAAAGACGATCAATTTTATCTTGCTCACTTTTTTACTTGCATAATTAGTAGTAACTAGCTATAATTAATACTAGCATATGGTATTAAAACTTGTTGATAAAACTAGGTGATGTTATGGCGCGAATTCAAAAAAAAATACGTCAGGAGCATTTGCAAGAAAAGCTGATAAACACACCTTTTCTTACTGATGAGGAATTGGCTGCACATTTGAATGTGAGTGTGCAAACTATCCGGCTTGACAGGCTGGAACTTGGTATACCTGAACTTAGGGAGCGTACTAAGCTGATGGCGGAAGAAGCACGGAACAAGCTCAAGTCTATTTCCAGTGCCGATGTCGTTGGTGAATTGATTGATCTTGAACTAGGCAGATCTGGTATATCGCTAATGACAGTAACACCTGAAATGGTATTTGAAAAAACGAAAGTTGCACGGGGACATTATGTTTTTGCTCAGGCCAATTCGTTAGCACTGGCAATTATAGATGCACCCATAGCCGTTACAGGGGTCGCAAATGTCAAATATAAGATTGCAGTGCATGAAAGCGAAAAACTGGTAGCTAAAGCTGAAATTATAAAAAAAAGAGGCAATAAATATTTTATTTGGGTAAAAACTAGAAATGATAAACAGGAAGTATTTCGTGCCAAATTTATTATGGTATCACTTGAAGCTAATTTGCATAAATAGCATTAAAGATCAATAGTTTGTATTTTGTCGGTTGTGTGAGGGGAGATACCAAATGAGGGTTGCCGTTGATGCTATGGGTGGAGATTATGGGCCTGACGAGATTGTTCTAGGCGCATTTCAAGCTGCTCAGGAATATGAACAAGAAGGCATTGAAATTGTTTTAGTCGGCGACCAAGCTCAAATTATTCAAGCGCTTGACCGTCATGGTAAGTGGAAAGAGGGAAATATTACTGTTCAACATGCCAGCGAAGTTATTGATATGCACGATTCACCGGGTGCTGCTGTAAGGAAAAAAAAAGATGCCTCAGTAGTTGTTGCCACTGGATTAGTGAAACAAGGACATTGTGATGTAGTAATATCAGCTGGCAGTACCGGTGGTGCAGTGGCGGCTGCCTTATTTGGCTTAGGCCGCATAAAAGGTATTGAGCGGCCGGCTATTGCGACACCGATACCTAACCTTACTGGTACAACAGTTCTTTTAGATTCAGGTGCCAATGTTGATAGCAAACCCAAGCATTTGGTGCAAAATGCTATTATGGGTTCTATTTATGCTGAGTATGTACTTAACATTCCAAGGCCGAGAGTAGGTCTTTTAAATATTGGTGAAGAAGAAAGCAAAGGGAATGAACAGGCATTTACTACATATCCGCTATTAACACAGCTTAATAGTGTAAATTTCATTGGTAATGTTGAAGGACGGGACATTCCGAAAGGAACTGTCGATGTTGTGGTTTGCGATGGGTTTGTAGGGAATATTGTCTTAAAGTTTGGTGAAGGCTTAGCCAGTGCTATCTTGCAATTGCTTAAACAATCAATCAAGTCCGGCAACCTTTGGACAAAATTGGCTGCTATGCTGATAATGCCTACTTTGAGGGGACTAAAGAAAAAGCTTGATCATGCCGAATACGGCGGTGCGCCGCTTTTGGGTGTTAACGGTGGTTTTATTATCTGTCATGGGAGTTCACGGGCAAAGGATATAAAGAGTGCGATAAGAGTAGCTAAAGAATTTACCGAACAAGAAGTTGTTGCCCATATTCGCGAAACCATTGCTAAAGAGGGGATTGTGACAAATGAGTGATACTATAGCAGTTGGTATTATAGGTATTGGTACTTATTTACCGGATAAGATAGTAACAAATAAAGATTTAGAAAGCATTGTAGAAACTTCTGATGAATGGATTATCGATCGAACTGGTATTCGTGAGCGGCGGATAGCTGCTGCTGATATCGCAACCTCAGATCTAGCCAGCCAAGCGGCACAAAGAGCTCTTGATGATGCTGGTGTTACTGCCGAAGAAATTGATCTCATCATTGTTGCTTCAGCTACACCGGATATGTTTTTTCCGTCTACAGCTTGTTTGGTACAGGCCAATATTAAGGCTACTAACGCTGCTGCTTTTGATTTGGCAGCAGGATGTTCCGGATTTGTTTATGCAATGGTAACTGGCAGTCAATTTATTAAGGCCGGTTTATATAAAAAAGTATTAGTTATCGGTGCGGAAACTCTTTCCAAAATACTGGACTGGACGGATCGTAATACCTGTGTTTTGTTTGGGGATGGCGCTGGCGCGGCCGTACTGGCTGAGACGTCACCAGGCTATGGTATTTTAGCCTCGCAGCTGGGGGCTGATGGTGCAGGTGGCGATTTGTTACAGCTTCCTGCCGGTGGTTCACGTAATCCGGCAACCGATGAAACTGTCTCCCAAAGAATGCACTTTATTCATATGAGTGGTAATGAAGTATTTAAATTTGCCGTTAAAATAATGGGGGAAGCTGCCAATAAGACTTTGGAAGCTGCTGGTCTTAGTGCTGCCGATGTTGATTGTTTAATCCCGCATCAGGCCAATATTCGTATTATCCAGTCGGCAGCCAAACGGCTTAAATTGCCGATGGATAAAGTTATAGTCAATGTTGATAAATATGGCAATACTTCAGCTGCATCTATCCCCATTGCGCTGGAAGAGGCTGTACATAGCGGCAAAATTAAACAAGGTGATCATGTTGTGCTTGTTGGTTTTGGCGCTGGGTTAACGTGGGCCTCTGCGGTTATGAAATGGGGCAAGGAGGCCAATACTAATTGTTAAATAACAAACTTTGCCAGCTGTTACAGATAAAATATCCTATCCTGCAGGGTGGAATGGCCTGGGTAGCTACAGCTGAATTGGCAGCCGCGGTGTCTAATGCCGGTGGTTTGGGAATTATTGGTGCGGGACATATGCCAGCTGACGCACTACGAGCGGAGATTGCCAAGGCCAAAAAGCTGACAAATAAGCCTTTTGGCGTCAATATTATGCTCAAGTCGCCGTTTGTCAAAGAGGTAATGCAGGTTGTTATTGAGGAACGCGTAGCTGTTGTTACTACTGGGGCAGGCAATCCGGGAGAATATATCCCAGCCTTAAAGGCAGTTGGAACAAAGATAATTCCTGTTGTTGCCTCCGTAGCGCTTGCCAAACGATTAGAACGGGTAGGTATTGATGCGATTATTGCTGAAGGTATGGAAAGCGGCGGTCATGTAGGTGAAGTAACAACAATGGCATTAGTGCCATTGGTTGTTGATGCCGTTAGTGTGCCAGTTATTGCCGCAGGCGGTATTGGTGATGCGCGCGGCGTTGTGGCGGCTTTAGCTCTGGGCGCTCAAGGTGTTCAGTTGGGAACAGTGTTTGCAGCCACGACGGAATGTACAGCTCACCCCAATTATAAGGCGGCCATTATCAAATGCAAAGAACGCTCGACGGTAGTTACTGGTGCCATAACAGGCCATCCTGTTAGAGTTATTGCCAATAAGTTAACCCGCGATTTTGCTGAATTAGAAAAGTGCGGTGCGTCAACAGAAGAATTGGAACGCCTGGGTGCCGGAAAGCTCAAAGCAGCTGTGCGCGACGGCGATGTGGATTATGGTTCAGTAATGATTGGGCAGGTGGCTGGTATGATTACTACTATACGCCCGGTAAATGAAATTATGCAGGATATAGTTCAGCACATTCCTGAAGTAATGGCTGAACTTTCACAGAAAATATAGATAGATACATAAGGAGGGAAATAAATGGGAAAACTGGCTTTTGTTTTTCCTGGACAAGGTTCTCAGGCTGTAGGTATGGGTAAAGACCTATATGAACAATTTGAACCGGTTCGGGCCATATTCAAGTCAGCCGATGAGGCACTGGGCTTTTCAATTACTGACATGTGTTTTGATGGTCCTGAAGAAGAACTAAAAAAAACCTATAATACACAACCGGCTATTTTGACGGTTAGCGTAGCATGCTATGAGGTACTAAAGGAGCAAGGTATTAAACCGGATATTGTGGCCGGTCATAGCTTAGGTGAATACTCAGCCTTGGTGGCTGCTGGAGCGTTAGCGTTTACTGATGCTGTGAGGTTGGTAAGAAAACGCGGTCAGTTCATGCAAGAAGCAGTGCCGCTGGGAGAAGGCAGCATGGCAGCTATCCTGGGACTTGAACGCAGTAAAGTTGTTGAGATTTGTCAGCAAGTGGAAGGCGAACTTGGTGCTGTGCAAGCAGTAAACTTTAATTGCCCAGGCCAAATTGTTATCGCCGGTACGGCGCAAGCTGTTGAAAAAGCGAATGAGTTGTTAAAAGCAGCCGGCGCTAAACGGGCAGTATCTTTACCTGTAAGTGCTCCCTTTCACAGTACACTCATGCAACCGGCAGCCAGAAAACTGGAAACTGAGCTTGCTCAAGTTGACATTAAAGATGCTCAAATTCCAGTTGTTGTAAATGTTAATGGGCAGATTGTAACTCAAGGTGGAGAATTACGAGAATTGCTAGTCAAACAGGCAGCCAGCCCAGTACTTTGGGAAGACTGTATTGCTCAAATCGTGAATTCTGGCGCTACTACTTTTGTTGAAGTTGGTCCTGGTAAAGTTCTTACCGGTTTTACTAAGAAGATTGTAAAAGAAATGGCAGCCTTGAATATTGAAGATGTGGCTTCTTGCGAAAAAGTGCTTGATTATTTCAAGGAGGTTCGCTAAAATGCATTTAGATGGACAAGTGGCAATTGTTACCGGGGCTTCAAGAGGAATTGGCCGGGCAGCAGCTATTGCTTTAGCGAAAGTTGGCGCAAGGGTTGTTATCAATTATGCGGGTAACGCCAAGGCTGCTGAAGAGGTTTGTAAAACCATTACTGATGCTGGCGGTCAGGCATTTACCTTTCAGGCCGATGTTGCAGATAATGGGGCGATTGAAGCGCTTGTAAAAGCAACAATCGAAGCCTATGGGAAAATTGACATTTTGGTAAATAACGCGGGTATAACCCGGGATACACTGTTAATGCGCATGAAGGACGAAGATTGGGACGCTGTAATAAATACTAATCTTAAAGGCATATTCTATTGCACGAAGGCAGTAGCTAAGATTATGATGAAGCAAAGAAGTGGTAGAATAATCAATATGACGTCGGTTGTTGGGATTACTGGCAATGCCGGACAGGCAAACTATGCCGCTGCCAAAGCCGGGGTTATTGGTTTTACTAAATCTATGGCCAAGGAATTGGCATCACGGGGCATTACCGTTAATGCCATTGCACCAGGGTTTATTGCCACAGATATGACCAATACCTTAGCTGAACAAGTTAAGACTGATTTGATAGCCAAAATACCTCTTAATCGTTTAGGTGCTGCGGAAGATGTTGCTGCCGCTGTAGTATTTTTAGCAACAGATTCTGCAAATTATATTACCGGACAGACTTTAAATGTTGACGGTGGTATGGTAATGTAATATATGACTTTAAAAAATTAAGATTACATGCCTTGGAAGGAGGTGAACACCATCATGACAACTTTTGACAAGGTTAAAGAAATCGTTGTTGAGCAACTTGGCGTTGATGAAGCTGATGTAGCCATCAATTCTACTTTCATTGACGATCTTGGCGCTGATTCACTGGATATTGTTGAACTGATTATGGCCTTTGAAGAGGAATTCAGTATCGAAATTCCGGATGAAATAGCTGAAAAAATCAAAACAGTAAAAGACGCTGTGGAGTACATAGACAAGGAAAAACAAGCGTAACACTGCTTTGCTGGTGTCATAATTAATGACATTACCTTACGACAATGAAGAAAGTCCCGTGGAAACTTTTTTCGCGGGACTTTCTTAAAGGTAATGGCAGGATGTAGTTAAGGGTATGGTTATTGATTGGAGGAGTTGTTACTTGAAACTTCCGGAGCTTAAAATTGGCCAACATGTTGCTAAGATTCCTATTATCCAAGGTGGTATGGCCATAAGATTATCAACTGCGCGCTTGGCAGCAGCAGTGGCTGAAGAGGGTGGGATCGGACTTATAGCGGCATCTGGCATGGGCTTTGATGAGTTGCGTTATGAAATCCGTTTGGCACGCAGTTTAACTAAGGGAATCATCGGTATAAATATTATGGTGGCAGCAAGGGAATTTGCACGTTATGTCAATACTGCTATTGATGAAGGAATTGATTTGGTAGTAGCAGGAGCTGGTTTTTCTCGCGATGTATTTCCTATGGGGAAAAAGTCTGGAACTCCAATCGTGCCTATTGTATCAACAGTTAAAGGGGCCAAAATTTCGGAAAAACTAGGTGCTGCTGCCATCATTGTCGAAGGCAAGGAAGCTGGTGGGCACTTAGGAACAGACCAATCGCTAAGAGATATTTTACCTGATATCAAAAAATCAGTGAGTATACCTGTTATTGGAGCCGGTGGAATAATGTTTGGCCGGGATATTGCTGAAGTAATAAAACTTGGGGCAGATGGTGTGCAAATGGGCACAAGATTTGCTGCTAGTGACGAGTCAAATGCCGCTCCAGCGTTAAAGGAGTTTTATTTAAAAGCTAGACCGGAAGATGTGGTATTAATCAAAAGCCCGGTAGGATTGCCAGGGCGGGCGATAAAAAATCCTTTTGCTAAGAAAATTCTTGAATGTACAGCTGATGAGCCAGAAACTTGTGGGGCCTGTCTAAAACATTGCGCAAGGAACTTTTGCATAATCAGTGCACTGATTCGGGCCCAACAGGGTGATGTTGATACCGGGTTGGTATTCACCGGCGAGTATATTCATAAAATAGATAAAATACTACCTGTTAAAGAAATTTTCGCAAGACTTCTTAAAGAAGTTGAAGAAATAAACTAGTGAGGTGACCTTTTTGAAGAACCGAGTTGTAATTACAGGCATGGGAGCCATTACACCCGTAGGTATTGGAACAGCTGCCTTTTGGCAGTCTTTGATTGCTGGAAAATCAGGTATTGGCCGTATTACCCGTTTTGATCCTAGTGAATATACTACGCAGATTGCGGGCGAAGTAAAAGATTTTGATCCTACTCCGTATATTGAGAAAAAAGAAGCTAAACGGATGGACCGATGCACTCAATTTGCTGTTTCAGCTGCAAAAATGGCGTTTGAGGATGCTGGTATTGACTTTAAACAAGAAGACCGGAGTCGTATGGGTACTCTAATCGGTACTGGTATTGGCGGCATGGATACGCTGCATGACCAATTTAAAACTTTATTTGATAAAGGTCCTGGACGAATTAGCCCATTTTTTGTACCGATGATGATTGCCAATATGCCTGCTGGCCAAACCTCAATTACTTTTGGCTTAGAGGGACCATGCAGTTGTGTAGTTACTGCCTGTGCAACAGGAACCAATGCGATTGGCGATGCTTTTAAAATTGTCCAACGTGGTGCTGCAGACGTTATGGTTGCCGGCGGAACAGAAGCGGCTATATCACCATCAGCAATAGCCGGGTTCTGTGCAATGAAAGCTATGTCTACTCATAATGATGAGCCCGAAAAGGCATCTCGCCCTTTTGATGCTGACCGTAACGGTTTTGTTATGGGGGAAGGTGCGGGTATAATTGTTATGGAAGCACTTGACCATGCTGTAGCACGTGGGGCTAGAATTTATGCTGAGATTATCGGTTACGGTTCAAATGCGGATGCGTACCATATTACTGCTCCGGCTCCCGAAGGTGTTCAAGCGGCTAAGTGTATGGCTATGGCACTTAAAGATGCTGGAATTGAGCCCAGCGCAGTGGACTATATTAATGCTCATGGAACATCGACCCCTCTAAACGACAAAAATGAGACATTGGCAATAAAATCATTGTTTGGCGAGCATGCCAAACAACTTAAGGTTAGCTCAACAAAATCGATGACAGGGCATCTTTTAGGGGCATCTGGCGGTATTGAAGCAATTGCAACAGTACTTGCCATTGTAAATGGTGTTATTCCACCAACGATTAACTTGGAGAATCCAGATCCTGAATTGGACCTGGATTATGTACCTAATAAAGCACAGGAGCAAGTTGTTAATGTGGCGCTTTCAAACTCATTTGGATTCGGCGGCCATAATGCAACTATCCTGGTGAAAAAATACCAGGCGTAAATGCTTTTATGAAACACGCTAAAGGAATGCTGGATGCTAACCGCCTACAGGCATTATCCGAGTTGTGCCAAACGTTAGAATTTGTGTTCAGCGATTACAAATTATTGCACCAAGCCCTTATCCATACCTCTTATGCCAATGAAACCAAAGGTGCTACTATTAGGCATAATGAACGTTTGGAATTTTTAGGCGATGCTGTGTTAGATTTAATTATTAGCTCCTATTTATTTAGTCAGTGTCCACAATTACCAGAAGGCGAACTTACCAAGGCCAGGGCTCAAGTTGTATGTGAACATACATTAGCCAAACGGGCATTGGAATTAGGCTTAGGAGAGTACCTTCTCTTAGGTAAAGGGGAAGCTTTGTCAGGTGGCCGGGAACGGATATCAATTCTTGCCGATGCGTTTGAAGCTGTTATTGGTGCTGTATATCTTGACGGCGGCTTTAGAAGTGCTGCCAAATATGTGTTAAATCAACTTAAGTCAGAATTATTTTTGGTTGAACGCGGTGATTACTTAAAAGATTATAAAACCTGGTTACAGGAAATAGTACAAAAAAATAACGACAGCAAAATTGCGTATGAAGTGATAAGCGAACGTGGTCCGGATCATGACAAATCGTTTGAAGTAGCTGTACTCGTTAATAACGAACGTATGGGTTCGGGTTGGGGTAAAAGTAAAAAAGAAGCGGAACAGCATGCGGCAAAGCAGGCATTAGTAAAGCTTGGAACGTTAGCACAATAACAATAGATTTGGACGGCCAGCTTGGCCGTCCTTTTTAGTAGAGGTTATTATGAAACATTATATTATTCCAGTGTTTATTCCCCACCTAGGTTGTTTACATCAGTGCATTTTTTGTAATCAGAAAAAAATAACTGGTTGTCATACACCGGTTACGGCTAACCAAGTACGCACAATGATTTGTGAACGGTTGAACACCATTAACCAAAAGCGCTGGATTGAAGTGGCTTTTTATGGTGGCAGTTTTACGGCTTTGCCCGAAAATATTCAAAACGAATTGCTGGCGCCGGCCAGTCAGGCCCTCAGAAATGGATCTATTCATGCGATTCGCCTTTCCACAAGACCTGATTGTATCAATAAAGATAGTATTGCCAATTTAATTCGCCGTGGAGTAACTATTGTTGAATTAGGTGTTCAATCACTGGATAATCACGTACTTACCAGTGCGAGACGCGGACATGATAGTCAAGCAGTGACTAATGCGGTAAAGTTATTAAAAGAGTCAGGAATGCATTGTGGTTTGCAGCTTATGCCAGGTTTACCAGGCGAGGATTGGGTCAGCTTAATCCAGACGGTGCGTCAGGTGATTATGTTGCAGCCTGAATTTGTTCGTATTTATCCGGTCATAGTTATTGCTGATACTGTGCTTGCCGGATTATATAGTCAAGGGAATTATCAACCATTGTCTTTGCAACAGGCAGTGGCGCGTTCGGCTTATATGAAGTTGGTATTCGAGCAGCAAGGTATTGAGGTTATTCGTACAGGACTGCAGGCTTCAGCGGAACTTGATAACAAAACAAATGTTATTTCCGGCCCGTATCATCCTGCTTTTGGCGAACTGGTAGATTCGTATATCTTTTACTTAATGGTAGCTGGATTTATGGAACAAAAATGGAGAGCTTCGGAAGATGAGTTAATTATTCGTCATCATCCACAGGATTGTTCTAAAGTGAGAGGGCAATACAATAATAATATTAATAAGCTTATGGCTGCTTATAACATAACAAAACCTACTCTCTATGCAGATTCTTCTGTAAAAAAAGGCTGCTTGCTGCTTGAACAGCATGGCAGGGTAGTTCTCTTTAATAAAAATTTGATAAAATGTATTTAAAAATCATGTAAAAGAAGGAATTTTTAGGAAATGTGCAGAATACCTTTATAGTATAGGCCCTGGAATTCAAAGGAGGAGAGCGAAAAATGGAAGTTCTTAAAGTATCTTCACAATCAAATCCCAAATCCGTAGCAGGCGCTCTGGCAGCAGTTTTGCGGGAAAAGGGAACCGCAGAAGTGCAGGCAGTAGGTGCAGGGGCGGTTAATCAGGCTATTAAGGCTATTGCGATTTCACGTGGTTTTGTCGCTCCCAATGGCATTGATTTGGTCGCCATACCCGCTTTTGCGGAAATTTCGATTGACGGGGAAGAGCGTACCGCAATTAAATTTATTGTTGAGCCCCGGTAACTAGAGGGAATTTAATGTGAAGAAGCCTGTTTGCAAATGCAGCAGGCTTTTTTATATAACTTGTATTACCTTACTGCTCGTGGTAAAATTTTGATTGACCTAAATAACAGGTAAGGGTGATTATTGTGCTATTGTGCAGACTTGAGGCCTATGGCTTCAAATCGTTTGCCGAGAAAATTGAATTAGAATTTGGGCGGGGAATTACAGCCATTGTAGGTCCGAACGGCAGTGGAAAAAGTAATATTTCTGATGCTATTCGTTGGGCGCTCGGTGAGCAGAGTTTGCGTACTTTGAGGGGCACAAAAATGGAAGATGTTATCTTTGCCGGTAGTACTAAACGCAGGCCATTAGGAGTAGCCGAGGTGTCCTTGGTTTTTGATAATAGTGATGGACAATTACCGCTGGCGTTTAATGAAGTTATTATTACCAGACGTGTATTTAGATCAGGGGATAGCGAATATTATATTAATAAGACTGCCTGCCGATTAAAGGATATCCATGAAATGCTGGCCGATACAGGGTTAGGCCGTGAGTCAATGACGGTAATTGGTCAGAATAAAGTGGATGAAATATTGAGTAGTAAGCCAGAGGAGCGACGGTTGTTATTTGAAGAGGCCGCAGGAATAACTAAGTATAAGCAACGTAAACGGGATGCATTACGTAAACTCGAGGACGCGGAACAAAATCTTACCAGGGTGCAAGATATTATTGCGGAACTGGAAACCCAGCTTGAACCTTTAAAAGAAAGCGCCGCCAGGACGGTTACTTTCAATAAATTACATGCCGAACTAACAGCCTGTCAGGCGACTGTGCTTTTGGAACGGTTAGAAAAAGCCGACAAGTTGGTCGAAAGCGCTAATCTTGAGCAGACCCATTTGACCGATCAGAGTATTGCCATTACTACCCGGCTAACCTCAGCCGATAATAGAAAAGAGTCATTGACATTGCAAATTGCTCAAGCGGAAGAGAGACTTATCTGTAGTGACCAGGCAATAACGGCAATGGCCACCGAAAGTGAGCGTATAGACAGTCGAAGCGGAATACTAACAGAACGAATTGAACAGGCTCATAAGGCTGAAGCAAGAATTAGTGGTGAGGTTGACCGAATAACAAACGAATATGTGGCGGCAGGCTCGAAGCTTGTTGATTTGCAAAGCGATCTAGATGTCAAACAGCAACAAGTCCTAATAATCCAGGAATGGGTAGCTGAGAAGGAGATTCGTAATGATGAGCTGCTAACCAGTATTAAACAAATGGAAAGTCAATTAGAGTCTGGACAGGAGCAGACCTTCGATCATTTACAGCAGGTAGTAAATGCGCGCAATTCGCTACGCATGTTTGAACGTGATGCGGTCGCGTTAATGGGAAAACATGATATTCTTGCTAAAGAATATCATGATTATTTAAAGCAACAGGCTGAATTTAGCACTAAGGAACGTCAACTGCATAATGAGGCTGAATATTTGGCGACAGAGCAAAAAGAACTGCAAGGACAGACTGTGCTGCTGCGTAAGGATGCAAATCAGTTGGAAAACCAGCTTGCTACTATAAGCGAGAGGGAGCGCGAAATTGCCGGTATCATCCAGGAGCAGTCATCCCGGTTAACTGTTTTAACAAGTATGCAGTATGAACTAGAAGGGTTTGGACGGGCCATTAAGGGTATACTAAAGAGCCAGTATTCTTGGAAAAGTGGTATTTGTGGTGCGATTGCTCAGTTATTCTCTGTGCCTGATAAATATGTTAATGCGATTGAAGTAGCATTAGGCGGTGCTCAACAGCATATTGTTACCGATACTGACCAAACAGCCAAACAGGCGATTACCCTTTTAAAAACACAAAATTTGGGGAGGGCAACATTTTTACCCTTAAATACAATTAGAATCACTAAACCCAGAGATGCAGAATTGCTGGCGGTTAGTCAATCAGGCGCGTTGGGTTTTGCAGCAGAGGTAGTTAGTACTGATGAGCGGTATAAGCCTGTAGCTGACTATCTGCTGGGACGGGTAATTATTGCCAAAACCATTAATGCGGCTCTTGCAATTGCCCGTAATAGTGGCTTTTCAGTGAGAATTGTAACGTTGGATGGTGAGTTGGTGAATCCCGGCGGTTCATTGACGGGTGGAAGCAGGGGAAGGAAAGAAGCCAGTTTTATTGCTAGAACCAATGAAATAGATACACTTAAACACAGCTTAGAAAGATTAAGAGAAAAACGGATAAATTTTCAACAGGAGAAAAACGTTAGCAGTACTGCGATGGCTGAAGTTAATTCCAAGCTTGGCTGTGTTGAAGCTAGACTAAAAGAAATAGAACTTCGTCAAACCGAACTTGCAATTCATATTGATAGAAATCAAGTTGATGCCCAAAAATGTGAGTTGGCACTTAAAACAATTAGTAGCGAGATAACCGAGTGTCAGCAACAGGCTGCTGCGTTTCAGGATAAAATTACGCAAAGTAAGTCAGCTCTTGTTCGCTTGGAAAACCAGGAAATTAGTCATAAGTCTCAGGTTGTTGATTGGCAAAACCAAGTTAAGTCGATGAAATATGAACAGCAGGTATTGAATGCAGAGTTAACTGCTGCCAGGAGTAAACTGAGTGCAGCTACCCAGGAGATAGCAGTTACTGATTCAGCCTGTCAGCAGGTTAAAGATACGCTAGTGTCGATGACTACGCAATTGTCTCGTCTCCAAAATGAGAAAAAACAAATTCTGGCTGAGGCTGACCAGGCGCAAACCGAGCTTGCCTCATTGGCAGAATGTAAGGAAAAGCTGCAGCGTGATAAATGTCAATTAACTGCTGCTCGCCAGGCACAGTATACTGCCAAGCTAGAGCTATTGTCAGGTATGCAAAAATTAGATAAAGAAACTAAAGATTTTCGCCGTCAGAGTAATGAGCTTCAGGCACGGCTTCATGAAATAGAGCTGCTTATCGCCAAATATGGTTATGAAGCAGAGAATTGCCGTGGACAACTTGCCGGGCAGCTTGCTTTGACTATTGAGGAGGCTCGTGCATTAAAGAGAACAGACAATATCGATGAACTGCTCAAGGCAATAACGTATTTGGAAAGTCAAATTGAGGCTCTTGGTTTTGTTAATCCGGCAGCTATTGATGAATACAATAAGGTGCAAGAACGATATTCTTTTTTACAAGAACAGACAGGTGATTTACTGCAAGCTAAAGAGTATCTGACATCGATAATTAGCGATATTGATACAACTATGTCAAAGCAGTTTAATAAGGCATTTAAGGCCATTAACCAATCTTTCGGTGATGTATTTGTTAGGCTATTTGGTGGCGGGCGAGCAGAACTTGTGCTTATTGAGCCAGGTAATATTCTTAGTACAGGAATTGATATTATTGTGCAGCCGCCGGGTAAGAAGATGCAAAACCTGGCACTTTTATCAGGTGGCGAGCGCTCACTTACTGTAATAGCGCTGCTATTTGCTATTTTAACGGTTCGCCCAGCCCCGTTTTGTGTTGTTGATGAAATTGACGCAGCACTTGATGAGGCCAATGTAGAGCGATTCAGTGAATTTTTGCACGACTATGCCCAAAGTACACAGTTTATTGTTGTTACCCATCGCAAGGGCACTATGGAAGCGGCAAGTGTATTACATGGTGTAACCATGGAGGAATCTGGAATATCCCGATTAGTTTCAGTGAAATTTATTGACAAAGCAGGATAAAATATACTATTAGGTTGGGGGAAATGACAATGGGGTTTTTTGATAAATTGAAAGCTGGATTAGAAAAGACGAGAAAAAGTTTTACGGAAAAAATAGAACAATTGGTTATCGGTTATGCTACCATTGAAGATGAATTACTGGATGATTTGGAAGCAGTGCTACTTTCTGCAGATGTCGGTGTGCCAACCACCACCAAATTAATGACAGAAATTCGTAATGGAATTAGAAATAAGCAAATTAATTCTCCTGATGATTTAAAACCATTTTTACAAGATAAAATTAATACTATGTTGCTTTGCAAACACCACGCTGAACCAATAGAAAATGATCCACCAACTGTTATACTGATTGTTGGAGTAAATGGAGTTGGAAAAACAACAACTATTGGTAAGTTAGCCAACTATTATCATGAATCCGGGAAAAAGGTACTTATTGCTGCCGCAGACACCTTCAGGGCAGCGGCAATTGATCAACTCGAAATCTGGGGACAACGGGCCGGTACGGAAATTATTAAGCATGCCGAAGGATCAGATCCGGCAGCAGTGGCTTTTGATGCTGTTCAGGCTGCCAAAGCCCGGAAAATTGATATCGTAATGATTGATACTGCCGGACGTTTGCATACCAAAGCAAATTTAATGGAAGAATTGAAGAAAATCAATAGAGTAATAGCAAAAGAAATACCGGCGGCACCACACGAAACCCTACTTGTGCTAGATGCTACTACCGGTCAGAATGCAATTAGTCAGGCAAAACTATTCGGTGACGTGGTTGCCCTTACTGGTGTAGTACTAACTAAATTAGATGGTACTGCTAAGGGTGGGGTAGTAATTGCGATTAATAATGAACTTAGTCTGCCAGTCAAATGGATAGGAGTGGGTGAAGGGGTCAATGATCTCCGGCCATTTGCTGCTGCTGAATTTGCCGCTGCTTTGTTTTCTGACAAGTAATTTTACTTGACATAGCTTTTTGTTTTTGATATAATCTGCGATGTAAAGGATTTTTACTTGCCAGGTAAGCAGGTGAATGTATGGACCACATGTTAAATAAAGTTTTACGAGTGGGACAGTTGTACGATTTTTATAATGCACTTTTAACGGAAAAACAGCGTGACTGTCTTAATATGCATTATCTACAGGACTTATCGCTGGCCGAAATCGCTGCAGAATTCAGTGTATCAAGACAAGCAGTACATGATATCTTAAGAAGGGCTGAACAAACCTTGGAAGAATATGAACACAAGCTAGGCTTGGCTGCTCGTTACCGGCAAGAACGAAAACTACTAGTTGAGGTTGTTGGTAGTTTAGAACAATTACCATATTCTATAAAGGCATTACCTGAATTAAATCAAGCAATAATTATGTTAAATTCGTTGCTAGAAGACACCCGGGAGGTGTGATCTATATATGGTCTTTGAAAGTTTGGCTGACAAACTTCAGCAGACATTTAAGAAGCTGCGCGGTAAGGGAAAATTATCTGAAAGTGATGTTGCAGAGGCACTTAAAGAGGTGCGGATGGCCCTCTTAGAGGCTGACGTGAACTTTAAAGTAGTAAAAGATTTAGTTGCTAAAATTAAAGAGCGGGCTATTGGCCAGGAAGTGCTGGAAAGTCTGACGCCTGCTCAACATGTGGTAAAGATTGTAAATGAAGAATTAACCAATCTAATGGGGGGGACCCAAAGTCGTATTGCTATTGCATCACGGCCGCCGACAGTTATTATGTTGGTTGGTTTGCAAGGGGCAGGTAAGACGACAACCGCCGGAAAGCTGGCAAATCTTCTAAAACGTCAGGGAAAACGACCGCTTATGGTAGCGGCTGACGTCTATCGTCCGGCCGCCATAAAGCAGCTGGAAGTATTGGGCGAACAACTTGAGATTCCCATATTTACTATGGGGCAGGATAATCCGGTCAACATTGCCAAGAAAGCTGTTGATCAGGCATTGATGATGGCTCGTGATATCGTGATTATTGATACCGCAGGCCGTTTGCATATTAATGAAGAACTTATGAATGAACTCAAATCCATTAAGCAAACCGTTAAGCCTCACGAAATACTGCTGGTAGTTGACGCTATGACTGGTCAAGACGCAGTTAATGTTGCTGAGTCCTTTAACAATGACCTGGGTATTGATGGTATTATCCTGACTAAGCTTGATGGTGATGCCCGTGGTGGTGCTGCTCTCTCGATCAAGGCCGTTACCGGTCAGCCAATCAAGTTCGCTGGTATGGGCGAGAAGCTGGATGCGTTGGAACAATTTCATCCTGATCGTATGGCTTCACGAATTTTGGGTATGGGCGATGTTCTTAGCCTTATTGAAAAGGCCGAATCAACCATTAACTTAGAAAAAGCACAAGAAATGCAAAAGAAGCTTCGTAAAGAAGAATTTACCTTAGATGATTTCCTGGAGCAAATAGAACAAGTCCGCAAATTGGGGCCACTTGATCAAATCCTGGGTATGCTGCCTGGCATGGGGAAGCTCAAAGGGCTGCAGGGATTGGATATCGATAATAAAGAAGTCAAGCATATCATCGCCATCATTCACTCGATGACGGCTAAGGAACGTCGTGACCCAGCTATTATTAATGGCAGTCGTCGCAAGCGCATTGCTATCGGCAGTGGCACAAGGGTTCAGGATGTCAATCGCCTGTTAAAGCAGTTTGTTGAGGCTAAAAAGATGATGAAACGGCTGAAAGATATGCAAAAAAGTGGCAAAAAACCAAGTTTTAAACTTCCCTTTATGCAATGATTTTTCTCAAAATAGTTAGATATTCTGTAAAGGAGGTGACTTATAATGGCAGTTAAAATTCGTTTAAAGCGTATGGGCGCAAAAAAACGTCCTTTCTATCGTGTAGTAGTGTCTGACTCTCGTTCGCCGCGGGATGGAAGGTTTATTGAAAATCTGGGACATTACGACTCGACTACTGAACCAGCAGTAATCAAGATTGACGAGGAAAAAGCCATCGCATGGCTCCAAAAAGGTGCTCAGCCTACTGATACTGTTAAAAATCTATTCAGCCAAACCGGCATCCTGAAAAAATGGGATGAAGTAAAGCGCTCTAAGAAAGAAGCATAGAAACGAGGCGTGATAACTACATGAAAGAATTAGTCGAAGTTATCGCCAAAGCATTAGTGAAAAACCCGGAACAAGTCAATGTTAACGAGACAAATGATAATGCGGGTACAGTCTATGAACTGCATGTCGCCCCTGAAGATATGGGAAAGATAATTGGTAAGCAGGGACGTATCGCCAAAGCTATTCGCACTGTGGTTAAAGCTGCTGCCACCCGGGAAAACAAACGAGTAATGGTAGAAATACTATAAGTAAACTGTTAATCTGATGACCGAAGGGGTGGAGCAAATGGCTAATATCGAGAACTTGACAATTAAGTGTCCGGTGACCATTAAAGCAAAAGTAACCGAGGATCTTAAAGCACAAGTGGCAGCTGAAATTCAGGAAGCCATTAAAAAGGCAGATCTGGAACTTCAGCAAATTGATTTTCATGCTAAACGTATGATGAGTGAACAGGCAAAGCAAGATGCTCAAGGTCTTGTTGGTCTTCGCCAGCAGATTGATGCTGAGCGGCAAAAACGCCTTGAATTTAAAAACCATATGTTGGATAAGTTGAAAGACACAGCCCAACTGGAAATCGGTGCGGAAATTGTTCAGGGTACTATGGATAGAGTCGTTACTATAAATATTGGCGATGATCTTCATAAACTGATGGCAACTGAAATTTTGCTTGAAGATGGCAAAGTCATTGCCTTTCGCAGCTAATATGCCTAAAACCGAGTTGATTACCATCGGTAAAATTGTTGCCCCGCACGGTGTGCGGGGTGACGTTCGTATAGTACCGCTGACCGATTTTCCTGACCGATTTTATGATCTTACTAAGGTGCTTGTTGATGGTGTTGGTGAGCTTGCATTAGAGTCGGCCAGACAACATAAAAAGTTTATTTTACTCAAATTTTCGGGGCTTGATTCGATTAATGATATTGAGCACTTACGTGACAAATTGATTCAAATCAGGCGTGAAGATGCAGTTAAACTGCCTGAAGGCCGCTATTATATTTTTGATATTATTGGGCTCAATGTATTTACTGAAGAAGGCAATTTACTGGGAACAATAATTGATGTACTGCAACCAGGCAGCAATGATGTTTATGTTGTTAAGCAACAAGACAAAAGTGAAGTGTTAATCCCTGCCATAAAAGAAGTTGTTAAAAAAATCGACATTTTAGGTAAGCAGATGATCGTAAAACTGCAGGAAGAAATGGACTAAACAGAGGATAGTTATGCGTATTGACATTATTTCACTATTTCCCGAAATGTTTACAGGTCCGCTAGGTCATAGCATTCTAAAACGGGCGCAGGACAATGGGCTTATCTCTATTCATGTAACAAATCCCCGGGATTTTACATATGACAAACATCGTATTGTTGATGATGCCCCCTTTGGCGGTGGAGCAGGCATGGTTATGAAGCCTGAGCCAATATTCCGTGCTGTGGAAAGTGTAGTAAGTGCTAATAACGCTTTACGTAGGCGGATAATTATTATGTGCCCGGGAGGACAGTCATTTGACCAGGCGAAAGCCCGGGAACTTGCCGGGTATGAACAGCTGGTATTTCTTTGCGGTCACTATGAAGGTATTGATGCCAGGATTCGTGAACATGTGGTTGATGAAGCAATTTCCATTGGCGATTATGTACTAACAGGTGGTGAACTACCTGCTATGGTAATTACTGATGCAGTGGCTCGCATGATCCCAGGGGTTCTTGGCGCTGACGATAGTGCGCAGCATGATTCTTTTTATAATGGCTTACTGGAATATCCGCACTATACACGCCCGCGTGAATTTAACGGTTGGGAAGTACCGGAAATACTGCTTTCCGGAGATCATGCTAAAATTGAAAAATGGCGACGTAAAGAATCACTGCGGGCAACTCTCGAACGTCGGCCGGATTTAATGAATAACGTTGAGCTAGATCCTCTTGATGATAAACTTTTGCAGGAAATAAAGTCTGAACAGGCGGGAGGCTGAATATGGCAAAGCCTGTATATTTAGGTTTAGTACATTATCCAATATATAATAAAAATAATGAAATAGTTACGACTGCTATTACTAATTTTGATATCCATGATATTGCCCGTACGGCTCGAACGTATAATGTGCTAAAATATTTTATTATTCACCCCCTAGAGGCACAAAAGGCGTTAGCGGAAGAAATTATTAGTTATTGGCAAGAAGGGTATGGGGGACAGTATAATCCTGATCGTAAAGAGGCGCTAAGCATACTGGAGGTTATTCCCGATATTGCGGCGGCAGTTGATTATATTGCAGCCAAGGAAGGAATGCCGCCCATAATAGTTACTACCGATGCCCGTAACTATGACAATACTGTTTCCTATGCTAAACTTCGCCAGCAACTTAGTGATACCGATAGACCATTCTTACTCTTGTTTGGTACTGGTTGGGGTATAGAGAATGCAGTAATGAAGCAATTTGATTATATATTAGAACCTATTTATGGGCCAGGAAATTATAATCACTTGCCTGTTCGTGCCGCTGTCGCGATCATTCTTGACCGCCTGTTAGGTGAATACTGGTGGAAAAACACGTAAATCACAGTTTTTTAGTTTGAGTTGCTGGTTAATATGTGATATAATACGTTTTGTGAAATACGGACGGTCCTCTGCATATATCCTCTGCATATAGTACGAACGTCTGATATAAGGAGGAAAATCAAATGAATATTATTGAAATTTTGGAACAGGAACAATTGCGTCAGGACATCCCGTCCTTTAAGCCAGGTGACACCGTGCGCGTACATGTAAAAGTTGTTGAGGGCACTCGTGAACGTATTCAGGTTTTTGAAGGCGTGGTCATTAACCGTCAAGGCTGTGGTGTACGAGAAAATTTTATTGTAAGACGCGTTTCCTATAATGTTGGTGTAGAGCGTACTTTCCCAGTACATTCTCCCCGTATTGAAAAAATTGAAGTAATGCGTCGCGGTATTGTTCGCAGAGCGAAGTTATACTATCTGCGTAATCTTACTGGTAAAGCAGCACGTATTAAAGAAAAACGCTAATTCAATGTGTTTAGGGACTGATTTCAGTCCCTTTTCTTAATTCTCCTAATAGAATTTATATCGCCACAGGGGCACCGTCTCTGTTCAAAGGAGGAAGGCTGTGAGTAATACTAGTGAGGAAATAAAAGACTGGGTAATATCTATTATCATAGCCATATTGCTGGCGTTTTTTATCCGCTATTTTATTGTTGAACTATATATGGTCGAAGGACCGTCGATGCGGCCAACGCTGGTAGATGGCGAACGTCTTGTTGTCAATAAGTTTATTTATCGTTTTAAAACACCCGAAAGAGGCGAAGTACTGGTATTTCGCTATCCTCGTGATCCCAGCCGCGATTTTATTAAACGGGTAATAGCAGTAGCTGGGGATACTGTCGAGATAAAAGACGGCAGAGTATTTCTTAATGGGCAGCTTTTAAATGAGCCTTACATATTAGAACGGATTAAGGGTTCTTATCCTGTGGCAACTGTTCCACAAGGGCATATTTATGTAATGGGCGATAACCGCAATAATTCCGAAGACAGCCGTTTTAAAGATGTCGGTTTTGTCCCGCTAGAACTCATAAAGGGAAAAGCAGTTACTATTTTTTGGCCTCTTGACCACATAAAAACATTGCCGTAACTATACACTATCGATAGTATATGTTTCTTAGTAAGGAGTGTGATACAATGCACATTCACTGGTTTCCCGGTCATATGACCAAAGCACAACGTATGATTCGCGAGCAGCTCAAGCTGATTGATGTAGTAATAGAACTATTAGATGCCCGTATCCCTTTAAGTAGTGCAAATCCTGTTATTGCTGAACTTGTGGAGGGTAAACCTAAAGTAGTGGCATTAAATAAAGCCGACCTTGCTGAGCCGGCACGGACAGCCGAGTGGGTTAGCTATTTCCGCCATTTGGGATTTACAACAGTAACGCTTGATTCCGCCAGTGGTAAAGGAACCAAAGAACTGGCAAATAAAGTTGAACAAGAGGCCAGTGAAAAAATTGCTAAATTAGCTGCCAAAGGGATAAAAGGACGCGCTGTACGAGCTATGATTTTAGGTATTCCCAACGTAGGCAAATCTTCACTTATCAATCGTCTGTTAGGTACGGCAACAGCGAAAACAGGGGATAAACCCGGTGTCACACGCGGACAGCAATGGCTAAAGATTGGTAAAAATCTTGAATTACTGGACACTCCGGGTGTACTATGGCCGAGGATGGATGATCAGGAAGTTGCTGTTAAATTAGCTGTAACGGGTGCAATTAAAGATGATATCTATGATATGGAGAAAGTTATCCTGAATTTACTCGAAATACTTAATGCGCGTTACCGTGACCGCTTATGTGAACGTTATAAACTTACTCCAGAGCAGTTGACTGAAGATACAAATGAGCTGCTTGCTTTAATCGCTGCCAAACGGGGCTGTTTGCAGAGCGGCGGTACAGTAGACTGTGAGAAGACGAGAAGAATGATTCTTACTGATTTTCGCTCAGGAAAGCTGGGAAAATTCACACTGGATATCCCTGTAGAAAATCCTGAAACAGAGAAATATTCTAATAAATGAAATAGTATTCTTGCAATAAGAAAAGACTTGGCTTGTGCCAAGTCTTTTCTTAGATTCAATAATATACAATTAAATTATGGGCAATAACATAATTGTAAGCGGCGATAATAATATTTCTATTAAAGACTGCTTCAGGAGTGTTTCCATAATAGGCTCCACCTGGCATGTTGCCGTGTGATTCATACAAACATTTTTCCGGGGAATCGCCCCAAAGTTGATCACTATTTAGCCAAACAGATCCGTCTTGGTTCCATTGATTACTATTTTTACCAAAAGAGCATTTAAAAGTGAAAGTTTGTTTTTCAAAGTTAATTTTATTATCAAAGGTTTGACTTCTTAAGTTGGCTAAAGAATCTTTATCTGGTATGCAGATTAAAGTATATGTCATTTCGAAAAATGATTCTTGCTCAGTCTTAGAAATAACTTTCGCTTTTACTGATTCGGTGTGAAGATACTTAGTATAACCATTTTCTGTAACAGTGTATACATCTTCGGCAAAACATACGTTGGTTACCATGGCAAAAATAATCATAAGTAAAAATTTTTTCATTACACATTCCTCCTCTTAAAACAATTCTTTGTTTTAATGTAGAATCCTTCCTGGCGGCAAGGTAGGAATATGGCAGATACTGCTTGATTTTGCAGGGCTCAGCTGTAATATCGTGGAATAATATACTAAACAATAAGTTGAAAGGGCGGGGTTGATTTTGATACGGATCGGGGTAATTGGACAGTCTGGCGAAATACCAGCAGAAACATGTGTATTAGCTGAAGAAATAGGTAAGGAAATTGCGTTGCGCGGTGCAATTCTTATTACTGGTGGGACAAGTGGGGTAATGGGTGCAGTATCACGGGGAGCGAAACAAGCAAATGGGCTGGTCGTAGGTATTCTTCCTGGCGATAACGTGGAAGTTGCGAATGAGTATATAGATATCCCGATTTCGACGGGACTGAGTTTCGATTATAGAAGTCTAATCTTAGTGCATTCTTCTGATGTAATAATCATGATAGCCGGAGGCAATGGTACTCTAGGCGAGTTATCTGCAGCCTATTTAAACCGTAAGCCTGTCGTAATTGTCGAAGCTTCTGGTGGGTGGGCTTCAAGAGTACGGGGGATGGCCTACGAGGGTTCCTATCTGGATGAGCGAAAGTGGGTTAAATTGGACTACGCAAATACTGCTGCAGAGGCACTTGATATTGCGCTGAGCCGGATTTGAGAGCAAGGTGTCAAGCCTCTCAGGGGCGTTAAGTAACCATGTGACTATAGAAAGGAAGATTATGGTTTCAAAAGACCTATTTGCATATTGCTTAACAAAGCCAGGTGCCGTAGAGGATTATCCTTTCGGTCCCGATGTCATTGTTATTAAAGTAGCAGCCAAAATATTTGCACTACTATCACGTAGAAATGGACAGGATAATCTTTCATTAAAATGTGATCCTGGCTATTCGGAGATTTTGAGAGAACAATATCCAAGCATAACTCCTGGTTACCACTTGAATAAACATCACTGGAATACGTTAATAATCGACGGTAGTATTCCAGAAAGAGAAATAAGAGAGTTAATCGACCATTCCTATGATCTGGTATATAAATCACTTCCGCGAAGAATGAGGGCAAGATACCAAGCTGAATGGTAATTTTTATCATTCAGCACTTGATTATTCAAATAATAATTTTTGCAATTTCAGCTGAATTTGGCAGGAATTTTATATATTTAAAAGAAGTTATAAATTGGAAAAGCTGATAGTAGGTTTGACGAGGTCGGATGCGTTGAACGAGGAAGCAAACATAAACTTTTTATAAAGTTTTATAAGTTTTGCGTAACGGTGATGTTTGCTATGGTAGTAATAGACGAGAGAGTTTGCCAAGTAATACTGGTTCAACCGGGAGAAAACGAAAAAATGCAAGGAATAGTAACTTCCTGGGAAAAACAAAAAGGAGAATGGAAACAAATATCTCCAACAATGAAAGCATCGCTGGGAAGAAATGGGATACTTTCATCTGGGGAAAAGAAAGAAGGGGATGGGTATACACCGGATGGCGTTTATGACATTAAACGTGCATTTGGCTATGACACATTTATTACAAAACTGCCATATATTCATCTGACTCAAAATGATTATTGGGTTGATGATCCGGCTTCTGAAAACTATAATCGATTGGTACGGCAACGTCCGTCTTTGGGATCATGCGAGAAGATGAAGCGAGATGATAATTTATATAAAATAGGCTTTGTGATTGAATATAATACTGAAGCAAGAGCAGCAGGCAGGGGAAGTGCTATATTCGCACATATTTGGCGGAGTTATGATAGTCCTACATTAGGCTGTGTTGCGATGAGCGAGAAAGACCTGGCTGAATTGCTGGAATGGCTGGATCCTTTAAAAAATCCCGTGATAATAATAAGTCAGGGAAAAATGGAGAGCTTCCTATGACCTAGGGCAGACTTGTTGGACACTTAGTTAAAAACACATAAGGAGATGCTTTTTTTTTGCACTTATTTTCAAAGAAAATGAATCAAGTTGTAACGTTAATTTTATTCTTTATCTTGGGACTGAGTTATATCGCCTTAACTTATTTTCAAGGTATACCAGTTCTAAATTACCATCAAATCAATAACGAAAACCATAACGTATTAACGCTTAGTGATACCGAGTTTGAAGCACAAATCAAGTATTTATATCAAGAGGGGTATACCGCTATTTCACCGGAACAGCTAGCGGACTATTTGCAATATGGAAAAGAGCTTCCCAATAAACCGATTTTGATTACTTTTGATGACGGCTATGAGGATAATTATCAAGTAGCCTATCCAATTCTGCAAAAATATCATTTTAAAGCGACGATATTTTTAATTACTGATTTCGCGGGGAAATATAGCAGATATTTAACGTGGCAGCAAATAAGGGAAATGAGTGATAATGGTATCAATTTTGAAAGTCACACGTTAAGTCATATTATATTGCCCAAGGCTTCAGATGAAGAGGTTTATGCCCAATTGGTTAATTCTAAGAAGGCATTGGAATGGAGGCTTGGGAAAAAAGTTGAATATCTAGCCTATCCGGGAGGAAAATGCGACCAGCGAATTATTCAGTTAGCAAAAGAAGCCGGGTATCGAGCCGCTTTTACTGTGAATTTTGGACGGAATAGGACGAATTCTACAATGTATACCTTAAATCGAATTCCTATTTTCGGGGGCGGGACGCATACATTTTTTCATTTTTGGCTGCGCCTAAAGTTTACACCCGTATTTAATGCTTTGCAGGAGTTTAAGATTTTTTTACTCAACCAAGGTAATACTTTTTTAGCTGGGTTGATTTATATTCCTTAAATAATTAACTGTTGGTATACGGACTGTAGCTTGAACGGTTATTTTCAATTTCCAAACATTTCTAAGGAAATTCTAAAAATAAGGATATATAATTCTAACTACACCATACCTTATTATGGACACTTCTCCAACCCAGCGACTTAGCTGGGCTATTTTTTTGATTGCCGTGGGAGGGTGGGGCAGGATTTGCAGTCTTCACCGCAGAATAACTAAAGCATCAGAAATTGGAGGTATTTTACTTTTGGACACGGCACAGATGACAGTCGCGCAAATTACTGCGTTATTATCAGAGCAGGAAATTTCATTAGAAACAATAAACAGACTTAAAATGGATGCCCGTATTTCGGTAAAGCGTCTTATTGATAGATGGGAGACTCATCTCCGGCAGGCTCAGCGCGAGCGTGAACGGATTGCAGCTCTATATGAATATGAACGACAGCTAAATAATGAAGGTTACAGTCTGGTGGCCGGAGTCGATGAAGCCGGCAGGGGACCATTGGCTGGCCCTGTAATGGTTGCTGCTGTGATTTTACCGCCAGATTGTTACCTGCCAGGGCTAAATGATTCCAAAAAATTAACATCGTCTCAACGTGAAAAATTGTATGAAGAAATAAAAAATACCGCGATTGCAGTAAATCGGTGTGCAGTGAGCCCTGAAATAATTGATGATATTAATATTTATCAAGCTACAATAAGGGGAATGTATAGTGCGATTGCTGGTTTGTTACCAGTACCTCAGGCTGTATTAATTGATGCGGTACCATTACCTGAATTGCTTATACCATCGAAATCCATTATCAGTGGTGATCAGGTTAGTGCTTCTATTGCGGCGGCATCCATTATCGCGAAAGTAGAACGGGATCAAATTATGAATGAGCTTGACTGCCGGTATCCAAAGTATGGATTTAGCCGTCATAAAGGATATGGTACTCAAGAACATATGGAAGCGCTTGCAAAATACGGACCTTGTCCCTACCATCGGCAGAGCTTTGCCCCGGTTAAGGCTGCTGCGATTGCAACTGGCTGTGCAGAGTAATTGTTGTACTACCAAGGAGATGAGACTATGCCAGATACAGAAAAACGTGACAAACTACCTAAAGCAGTTGCAGTCAAATATAATGAACAGGACGGTATTGCGCCTAAAGTTGTAGCAAAAGGGGCAGGTGTTGTTGCTGGAAAAATAATACATTCGGCTATGGAGCATGGGGTACCTATATATCAGAATAAAACATTAACAGGCATGCTGATGGCTGTTGAACTAGACAGAGAAATACCGCCCGAATTATACCAAGCGGTGGCTGAAGTATTAGCGTATATTTATCGATTAGACCAGCGTTTAGGCAACCGGCAGTTCTAAAGTTATTGGAGGAGATAATGAATCATATTGCGACAGGTGACAAAGGCGAACAGTCTGCTGCTAGTTATCTAAGTAAACTGGGATATGCAATTATTGCTACCAAATATCGTGCTAAAACTGGCGAAATAGATATCATTGCGAAAGATAAAGACTGCCTGGTGTTTGTGGAAGTAAAGACTAGACGTTCGACGATTTATGGGTTTCCGGCAGAAGCCGTTAACTTTAGAAAACAGCAGAAAATAATAAATACTGCATTATGTTTTTTAAATCAGCGTAAAATCACCGACTGTGCCTGCAGGTTTGATATTTTGGAAGTGTATCTAACAAAAGAATCAATTCAATGTAATCACATAATAAATGCGTTTGGCAGCTGAACGGATAATAGTGGTAGGAGTTGAGTTGAAAAATGAAAATTGGTGCACGCGTTATTAAAACAGGTATAGCTGTTGCAATTACAATGTTTATCTGCAAATATCTTGGTTTGGAACCAGCTTTCTTTGGTGCTGTTTCTGCCGTGATAAATATACAACCATCAATATTTTTGACCTTGAGGGCCGCGCGGGATCAGATTTTGGTCCATATGCTGGGGGTTACTGCAGGTTTCTTTTTTGGCTATTTTCTTGGGGTTAATCCGTTATCAGCAGGCTTAATAGTAGTTTTACTTATACCAATATATATAAAGTTTAAACTACATAGCGGCATAACTATGGGTATAGTTGCTGCTCTTTTTGTTTTAAGTTCTAGCACAGAAGAGTTTTTATTTCATGCCCTTGCCAGATCAGGAGTAATTTTTGTCGGTCTTGGTTCGGCTATGCTTATCAACGTATTGTTATGGCCGCCAAAGTATAGCAAACTACTTAAAGAGAAACTGAGAGAAAGCAACGAGGCGGCAGTTCTTTATTTTTGCCGGGCGGTACAGGATTATGTTGGCCTTGACAGCGGTGAGCTTCATATAGATACAGAACAACGTAAGCGGGTTAACAAACTAAATAAGGAAGCACGAATACTGTTGGATTTGCTTAGTAGAGAGCGCCAAGTGGTCGCTGAATCATCTGAACCCAGAGAGTGGGTTTTATTGGCAAAAAAACTACTTGAGTACAATGAATCAATTACTAAGAAAGGTGACCGGATCTTTGATCTTTTGCCTACACGATTGGAGCGAAGAATAAAATCTGGTACTCCACCTATTAGTGAGGAATTTAAAGCGATTTTACAACTATTAGAAAGCGGTTGCACAATAGTTATTCGTGTCAACGGAAAAATTAGATCTGTTATTCTTGATGGCGGTACCGCAAACCCGGAGGAAATCAGTGAAGAGTATTGGGAAAGTTTAACTAAGGCAATTGAGCAATGGCAACCCAGACTTTCAGGCAGCTATTATTTGCATGGGTTACTTGAAGTGGCTGTAACAGCAAATGAAATCAAGTGGGCTACGCGGCAAGCCAAGACATTACTCCAGGAAAGTGTAGAGAAATAGGTGATATTTATTTGACAAATCTTCCTGAAATATTACAGTGTTAGTTAGTACTAACAAACAGGGGGCTATATGCAGTCAGAAAATCTATCAACCCGGGAGAAGATTCTGCAGGCGGCGACGGAGCTTATTGTGGATAAAGGATTTAAGGAGACGACGACGAAGGATATTGCAGCCTCCGCCGGTGTGAGCGAGATGTCAGTATTTCGCCATTTTGGCTCGAAAAAGGCGATCCTTGTAGCGATCATGAAGCAGTATTCCTTTGAGTATCCTATAGAAAACGGTCTTCGTGAGCAGTTGATCTGGGAGTTGGAACATGATCTGCTGCTCCTGGCGGAGATGCAATATCATTTCAACTTACGTAATGAAAAGGCTATCCTTATCCGTTTCAAGGAAAGTAAGAATTTGCTTGCCTGCGATATCGATGTAAAAAGGGATCCGAGTCTGCTCAAGGAGTTTCTCGTGTGGTATTTTGACGAGATGTATGCGCAGGGTAAGATTCTCAAGGCGGATAATGAGAAACTTGCCATTCATTTCATGAGTTTTAACTTTGGTTTGTTCTGTAATAAGATGTTGGATGTATATGGTCCGATCAGTGCTATCAGCAAAAAAGAAGAAATCATTTTTGGCGCAAAGTGTTTTGCACGTGGAATACAGCCGTAATATTTTTAGCGATTCTGTGTTAGTTAGTGCTAACTAACGCCTTGATTTAGGAGGATAATTTTATGACAGTACAAAACAAAAAGAGTCAGGTCTGGCTCACGATTTTTTTAGGGTTACTTACGGCGCTTGCACCGCTTTCGATGGATATGTATTTGCCTGCGCTGCCGCTCATGACGGATGAATTTGGCGTCGCTACATCGATGGTCCAGCTCACGCTTACAGCCACGATGGCGGGTATGGCCATCGGGCAGATTTTCGCTGGTCCGGTCAGCGATATGAAAGGCCGCCGCAGACCGCTCTATGTTGGTCTTTTTGTTTTCGCGCTTTCGACGCTCATCTGCGTATTTGCGACGTCTATTTGGGTATTCCTTGCATTTCGCTTTATTCAAGGGCTTGCCGGTGCAGTCGGCATTGTCATCGCCCGTGCGATTGCACGAGATGTCTGCGAGGGATCGGAACTCACAAAATTTTTCTCGATGCTCATGCTCGTGAACGGAATGGCACCGGTCCTCGCGCCGGTCGTCGGCGGGCAGATTCTGCTCGTGGCCTCATGGCGGGGTATCTTTGCCTTTCTCGGATTCATCGGTTTGGTGCTTACTATTACATCTTTTATCTTCAAGGAAACGCTGCCTGCAAAAAAGCGTATCACCGGTATCAAGTCGAGCTTCATGAGTTTTGGCAGACTGCTGAGAGATCGGTATTTTCTTGGTCATTGCCTCATGCAGTGCTTTTCGTTTGGAGCGTTCTTTGCTTATATTTCAGGGTCATCCTTTTTGTTTCAGAATATTTATGGTGTCTCTGCGCAGGTCTATAGCGGGATTTTCGGCGGGATTGGCGTGGCCATCATGTTAGGTGGTGTATTGAGTGGACGTCTGGCGGGACGTGTAGCGGACGCAACGCTGCTACGGCGATCGCTCGTGCAGGCATTTTTGGGCAGTATTCTTCTCCTGGGCTGTTTCTGGTGGAAAGCTCCGCTGGGCATCGTGCTCATCGCGCTGCTTCTTACGATTCCAACGATATCCGTTATGGGTGCGACGAGCTTTTCGCTGGCGATGCGGGCACATGGCAATAATGCAGGCAGTGCTTCAGCACTTATCGGTTTTTTTTCGATGATCTCGGGTGGAATCATGGCTCCGCTCGTAGGTAGCGCCGGGAGCAGCAATGCAATGCCGATGGCAATTATCATGCTGCTCGGTGAGGCAGGTGCACTGTTGTTCTTCTATCAGATGATCGCTCCGGCACATCGTAACGAGAATTGTCTGGGTCTGGTGCAAAAAAAGTCTTAGGATATAAGGATAATTGTTGATACAGGTATGTTACCTGAGAAGTTTATGCAGTAGCTCTGGTGTAAGATCTGCTTCAGAATATAAAGGGACACCTACAGTTGAATTATACCTATACCAGCAGGCCAATTTTGAACTCTATTAAGTAAGCTAATCCATTCAGCTGTTGATAGAATAACTTGACCAGGTTCTAACACAGTAGCTGGTATACGGAAGTTTTCAGAACTACCAAGGCCTGTTCCGGACAAATCTCCACCATAGGCGGAAATAGTTACACGCTCAATCTTTCTTATAGGAAGAGTTTGGCTCAGAAAAAAGTCTTTGCTCACGATAGCTCTCATAAAGCTAACTCCTTTCATTTCTGCTATTACTTACCACCCAATACAATATAAAGCATAAGCAAAAAACCTAAGACAATAACCCAATTCATAAAACCCGAAGATTTCGGCTGCCGAGTACGTGCAGCTTGGATGCGTTCCCGGGCTTTTATTCGTTCGAGTTCTTCCTCGTAAATTTTTTGTTTCTCCTTTCGTGTAAGCGGCACGGGATATCACCTCTATGCAAAAATGCTTTTTACTTTTCCGCCACCCAAACCCATCGGCGGCGTACACTGGCCGCCAAGTTTATCGCCGTTAAAACAGCCGTATCATTGGTGCCACCAACTATTACGGCATTTCCTACATAAATTTGTAGATTAGTAAAGCTGATATTAAAAGTACACAAGCAGCAATAATAACTTGTTTCTTTGAATTTGTCTCTTCTTGTTTTATTCCTGTTTTTTCTCGGAGATGAGCTTCTTTAATATCATTGAAAGTAGGTTGATTACCGCTGGTTGTTTTAATTATTGGTTTACCGCAGTTGGGGCATATATTAGCAGTATCGGGGCATTCATATCCGCAATATAGACATTTAATCATAGGAACTCCTTTTGATTTCTGAAATAAAATTATTTTCTTTATTATATATCCTAATTTTACCACAAAAAAAATAATATTTGAACTTTTTTAAGGACAATAAAAAAGGGGCCGTGTTAACGTAAAAACGCCACTCCGTAGTATAGGAATGGCGTTTTTATTAAACTCTTTCAAATTCCCTATATCTTACAGGGGATAGATTAGTTGTCTTGAAAAGATGCAGAGATTTGTTAAGAAATGGTAAGAATGCAGCAGGACAAACGGATCAATGTGAAGAAATACCCATAAATTACTGAGAAGTAGGCCCAGGGAGTGAGCCGTATTAATATTAATTGTGACGCGGACAGATTAGTGATTTTTTATGAGTTGATAAGATTTATGGGGGAGCTATGGACATCAGTATTTTGAGTGCATTAGAAAAAATAGATATTAGATATAATGATTTGGAAACACAAGAAGAAATTATTTATTCGAGTTTCATTGATTCAATTGGCGAAAAGTCTATGTTTATCTTGTCTCCATTTCGAGAAGACAAGAAAATGCAATCCCGCATTGGTGATATAATCGAAGCGAGAATTACGGCTGAGGAATGTGCCTATTTTTTAAAAGCTATTTTGCTTGGGTATAGGTGGGATGTAATTTCTTTGTGGGAGATTTCTCTGCCAATTGATATTCAACGGACTCAAATGCGTGAATATGTAAGACTAAAGATTTGCTTAGAGGTTCTACTGGAATTTCTAGATGAACATTGTCAAAGAAAAGTAATAAAAACGTTCACAAAAGATTTTAGTGCTGGAGGATTGCAGGTTGCTATGCCAGTAGCACCACCTGCAGATTCAAAGGTTATGGTTACGTTATCCTTGTGGGAACAAACAACATTGAAAGTGAAAGGGGAATTTGTTCGTATTAAATACCCCAAAACAGCATCTCAGAAACATTTTGCATCAATTAAGTTTTGCGAACTAGACGTTAAAATGACCAATAAAATTGCAAAATATATTTTTGATAAAGAAATTGAACGACGGCAAAAAGAGCGAAGTCTGTTTACATGAACATTAGTTAGTTTACCTTGTAGCCTTTGCTGACAGTCAGAACTTTTGCTGCCAGGATACAGTGTAGGTTCTTCCCGGCATGGTGTATCCGGCTTCCTGGTATTCTTTGTCAAAAAGATTGCATAAGGCCAGGCTGATGGCTGATTGTCCGCGCTCTACCCGGAAAGATAAATCGGTCGTGGAATAACCTGCCAGGCGGAGCGGTCCCGCATACTGCTGTCCGGTGTAACGGGTATCAAGGGCAACAAAAAATCCGTCTTTTTGATAATGCAGACCACAGGTAATGGTGTTCTCAGGCAGGTTCTTCAGTTTGGGGGAGGCATCCAGTCGGTCACCACTCTTGGTGCCTTTTTGACGGGAGAAGGTAGCAGCTATACTGAAGTTAGGGTCAAAAATATAATCGGCAGAGAATTCCAACCCCTTAATTTTGGCATTGTCAATATTATATGTCGGATAGTAGCCTTTGGTGGTATACCGGGAGATCAAAATATTGATGTAGTTATCAATGTCATTATAGAAGCTGGTGAAGCGCCAGGAAAAACGGTCGTTTGCCTGTTTGCGCCAGCCAAGTTCAAACGATTTTCCCTGTTCCGGTCCGAGGTATCCAAAAGCCTGCTGCCACTCTGACTGGGAGGTGAAACCCAGGGATTTCGACAGTAATATGGGACTGCTGCCAGTACTCCAATTAGAATAATTATAGCTCCACCGGAAATAATCGGCCGGCGTGGGGGGGCGAAAAACGGCGCTGGCACTGGCATAGACAGTATCCCGACTGCTGAGGGCGTGGGTAATGCTAAATTTGGGGCTGAAATAATTTGCAGTATTGCTATAGGGTTTTGCTGCCGCTGTCGTATCAAATACATCCATGGTAAATTTATAGAAGTCGTATCGTGCGCCTAGTCCAATGGTCCAGTCCGGCATTATGTTCCAGTTGTCTTGAACAAAGAGGCCGCTGAATTTGTGATCCAACACCGATTGGGAAGAGGTTAGGTCATACTTCATTGTTTGGTACTGTAACCCATACGCCAGATGATGGTTGCCAGTCGTCACCGACTGCTGCCAGTCAAAGCCGCGGTTACTCAAATCCGATTTCCAGTTTAGTTTCAAGGCAGGATCTGCAGCTGTGCGCACCCATTCGGTCCGGAATTGCGTATTTTCGTACAGATTTATTTTGCTGGCAGCGGTTTTGTAGTTGAGGGCATAATTGTTTGTCCGCCAGAAGCGGTAGCTGCCGTCAATCCAGGCAAGACCTGTCGTCTCAAATAATTTCGGCGGATCGTTGACAACCGGATAAGCGGGATTATACCCGTTGGGTGATTTTGCGTTGTTGCCGGTGATAATTCCTTCTTTGCGAATGTCATGTGTCAAAGTAAAAGACAGGGTATCCTGCGTATTGATTTTGTAATTCAGGTCAAGGTTGGCATTTTTATCGTCACTCCAGTTGTTGCGGTAAAAACCGTCAGACGTATTTTTGCTGCTGCCGATGACCCAGGACACTTTGCCGTCAGGCGTAGTGCCCTGATGGGTAAGGGTCATTTTCCGGGTATTAAAGCTGCCGTAACTAACTTTGCTTTCGGTCCGGGTTTCCCCGGGTGTCTGGATAGTTACCAGATTTATAACACCGCCCCAGGTACCGGCGTAAACTGCCGAACTGGCGCCGCGAATAATCTCTATTTTTTGGATAGTGGCAACCGGAATGGAATCCCAGGAGAAACCGCGGCCCAGCATTAACCCGCCTTGATTTTGCAGAACATTACCATTAACCGATACCAGAAACCGTTCACCGCCTACACCGCGCAGTGTGACCTGGGTACCGGAATTCGGGTTGAACAGTACGGTAAAACCGGCAAGGTCACGCAAAAGGTCGGTAACATTGTTAATTTGTCCGGCATCAATTTTTTTCTTGACTTCCACGGTCGTTTTTTGGATGGTTTCAAGGTCTTCAGCTGTTTTTGTACCCATTACATAAATGGTTTCGAGCGCATATTCCGGAACTGACTTTACTTCAGCCGCCATGGCCTGTGTTATCGGGAAGGTCAGTGCACAGCAGGCAGTCAGTCTTAAGAGCAACTTGTGCCAGGTATGCTTTTTGGCATGAGAAGGCATAGATTCACCACTTTCTGCAACAACTTTTTCGATATTGTTCGAAGATTGTAACAGTATTCGTGGTTTGCGGAGCATTTCCCTCCAAAAACAAAGAATTAATACATGATAATCCATAATTGTGAAAGGATAATCTTGCAATATGAAGAATTTATAGGTAAATTATAAATAGTTAAGGAGGCTGTGGAATGACTAGGATAAAATTGAGTTGGCTGCTGACAATATTTCTGTGTTTTTCGGTGGCTATGACAGCGTTTGGCCTGCCGGTATGCAGCGCCAAAGAAAAACAGACTATCAGAATCGGCGCTTTGCTGCCACTAAGTGGTGAGTGGAGCGAGCACGGCACCAGTGCCCAGAAAGCGCTCACAACCGGGCTGGATCAAGTCAATCATTATCTGGCAGATTCCGGTTTGAAGTTCGAATTAGATATCCGCAATACAGCGGGAAATCCGCAGGAAGCATTACGTCAGATGGATTCACTTGCCGGTCAGGGGATACAACTGGTCATTGGTCCGATGAGCAGTGAGGAGGCAAATGCAGTCAATGATTTTGCCTCCGGACATTCCATGCTGCTATTAAGTCCGTCGGCGACGGTGACAGAGTTGGCAAAAAAAGATAATTTCTTCCGGGTAATTCCCAATGACTCAAAGCAGGCAGAAGGTCTCATGAAAACTATGACAACAGAAAAATTCCCCCGGTTTATTGTCGTTTATCGGGATGATGCATTTGGCCGGGGTTTTTGTGAGCAATTGCAGAAAGCGGCGGTAAATTGCGGCAATATCATGGCCGGGAGTATTGCTCTCCCGGCAGCGTCAGGCGACTTTGCGGCAACTGTGGAAAAACTGACCACTCTGGCCGCCGGGGAAGACCGTGGTCAAACCGCAGTTATGTTGATTGGATCTGCGCAGGATGCAGCCGAAATGATTCGCCACATAGAACCCAATAATCCGCTGGCGTCCATGAAATGGTTTGCGTGTGCGGATATTGCCACAAGTAAGGAGTTACTGGCCGACAAAAAAGTGGCCGCATTTGCCGCCGGGGTACAAATGGAAGGCATAGCTACCGGCTACCAGGGGATTGCCCTGGATGTAATGCCATATATCAATTACACTCTGAACGGGGCGGCTGAGGTATCTCCATATGCCCTTCCCGCTTGGGACAGTCTTTGGCTGCTTGCCGAGACTTGTCGCAGAAGTCCGCAGGCGGACATAGAGAGTCTGAAGAAAGAATTGACGGCTACCGCCGGACAATACCGTAATTCTTTTGGCTTGATTAATGTTATGGATGAAAATGGGGATACTAGCAGTGCCCGCTTTTTGCGCTATCAGCTTTACGCAGAAGGCGAAGGGAGCTATGTGTGGCGTTGCCGGGGACATTATGTAAATCCGGTAATCAGTCCGCCGATTATACAAACACTGGAACCTAAAATAAAGAAAGAAAGCGGCGAAATCCGGATTGGGGCATTGCTGTCTCTGCGGGGCTCTACAGGTGAAATTGGCCGCCAAGTCCAGGCTGTCCTGCAGGAAGCGGCTGCTTGCTTTAACCAGTATGCAGCGGCAAGCGGCTCTGGATTAACAGTTAAACTGCAGATTGAGGATACTGCAGGCGACCAGCAAACCGCAGCGGTGGCATCCAAAAAACTGCTAGCTGAAGGGGTAAAAAATATTATTGGTCCCATAAGCAGCGCCGAACTTGCCGCGGTGGCACCCTTGATGAATGCAACTGAAGCCACCTGCATCTCGCCCACGGCAACGGCCACGTCATTATGTCAAAACGATCATATTTACCGGCTGGTTATGAATGACAAGTACCAGGGCAAGGCCCTGGCGGCTTTAATGAAACAGGATGCAGTTACTCAGGTGATTGTATTGTATCGTGACGACGTCTATGGAAGCAATTTGTCGGAGGCTTTCCGTACGGCATATGATGGCAAGGTCATTCCAATAAGCTACAAGAAAGATGCCCGGAATTTTGACGGGATTCTGAAACAGGCTGAGCAATTGGTTGAGAAAACAGGCACGGACCACACGGCGGTGTTGCTGGTTGCTTATGATGAAGCCGCGAAGCTGCTGCGATTTCCAACGGGAAGCCATTTAAACCGGGTACGCTGGTACGGCACAGACAGCACCGCGCTAAACAGTGCGCTGGCTAATGACCGGCAAGCAGCCGAGACAGCTGCGAGGGTGCAATTTACTGCGCTCACTTATAGCGCTTATGGCAATTATTTTGACCCTTTGTATCAGGTGATGAATTACCGGGTTTCAAATGCCATAGCGCATCCACTGCACGAAAGTTCGCTTAGCGCGTTTGATGCCTTGTGGATGATTGGCTGCGCCTATCTTGATAAGGGAATTTTGGCCGATAGGGACACGGTTAATCGATTTATCCAAAACTCGGTTTTCCGGGGGGTTAGCGGACTGGTTGCCATGGATGAAAATGGCGACAGGAAGATTGGTTATTACCGGATTTATCGCCTGGATGCGGATAAAGGAAAGTATCGCTGGCTGAATACCGGGCTGTACAGCCTTGACTATGCGAAAAAAGGGGTAGTGGAGATGGTCAGATAGGGTGCTGGTAGTCGGCAGTAATATAGGATAAACGATAAAACCCGCGAATATCGCGGGTTTTATCGTTCGATAGGAAAAAACATTGTATGTGAAGAGACGGCCATAATAAGCCGTCCCTGGAGATTGATCTATTTAAAAGCTTTACCGTTTATAGCCGTAGCCACCACCGCTTTGTTTTCATTGCGGCATTCTTCTACGTTTGATAACTCATAGCCGAACTCAAGGTTCTGTGGGTTCCTCTCATTATGGCATTGTGCGTTATTTTTGCGACGGCTTTCGTTTCTCATAGAATCACCTCCAGCAATATTTTGCCCATATGAAGAAACAAGATGACTGGTAATTAATTACGGGATATTTGTGGTGTATATTTAAATACTATCTTAGGAGGTGTTTTTAAAATGGGTAATATTTACGACGATAATTCGAAGTCAGCTCACGGTCCAAGTGGTCTTGAGCAACGGCATCAGGGACCCTACGGAGGGAAGGAAACCGATCATCTTAGCAATAAAGACGCTGGGAAAGTTTTTCCGCAAATGAAAGACATAAAAGCACGGCCCAAACAGTAGGTAAAAGGCAAGAGATCTTCCAGATTGAAGGGAGGTCTCTTGCTTTTTTTCCTGTTCTAAGAAATTATGGTTCTTTCTGCAATAATGGTAAATGGTTCATTGTGTATAAATAAACTCTAACAGGCGTTTAAGATTAGTCTGGAAGATCCGTACATTGGTAACGGAAACGGAGAAAAGTAACATTGAGGTAGGAAAGTCTGTTAGGATGAGATTTTAGTTCGTTTTTTAGATGAAGAAAAGGGACAAAAGCACCCGCATGCATCCTGCAGCAACATAATAGTTCTAAGTTTCTGCCTGAATATATATATAGCGGAGTAAGTGGCATAATTTTCTTGGATAGTAGAAATTTAATTAAGGGGGAATATAATCGCCTATCCCCTACTCAGTGGGGTAACGGCGGATTTTGCTTTATCTTAATACGCGAGTCAAGACTCCCGCTGAAACAAAGGTTCTATTGTTTCAGGAAGTGAAATCGTAATCCTTTCATTTTGCCCCTTATTAGTAAATTGCATACCCCATTTACCGAGAGTCTCATTTTTTGCGTTTTTTACGCAAATACTAAGGTTTACTAATTCTCCCTTTGCAGATACAATAGCTGTTTGACCTTTAGTCTTTCCTGCAGAAATTATGGTCGCATCCTTTGGGTTATTACCATTATTTCCAAAGCTCCATTCAACCTTAACAGTTGAAGGCTTGCTAGGGATAGCTTCTTTGATAAAAGTGCAATCCCAAAATTTAGAGTCGCTAATTTCAACATTCACTTGTATTGTAGCCTGAGATGCAGCTTGAGCCAAAGGCAACGCGGTTATTGAGAAGAAGATGCATACTAGTGAGGCTAAACAGAATTTAATTATGTGGTTCATAATGTATAACCCTCCAAACAACTTTTTTTCCATTTTAACATGATTATCCATTTAGGACAATGTGTTATGGATGCCTTATAAAACAAGGAGTGTCAAGTATAAAACCTGGCACAGGCGATCGTCACCCTTCATAACTCCTGTAAACCCCCCGGCCTTTACCGGAGAAAGCGTTCCGTAGGAGAAAAGCCGTTTTTCTTATTACAAATAGCACAGGATTAAAAAACAAAGGGTTATGGGTTGTTTTGTAGAATTATATATAGGGTGATAAAATTGAAAGTTGAAGAAATATATTCTTTAAAAGCACAATTAGTTGACTTGGGTTACAGAGAAGAAGAAGTAAACGCATTTATACATGACATAACTGGAGATCAACCAATTGAAAAACTAAATAAACAAGATTACCAAGAGCTAATTGAATACTTAGGTAGCTATATCTCTTTTGCTAGAAAAAGTAAACAGTTAGTTGTGAATTGCAAATAATGTATATATACAATTGAGCCCTCAACACGGGCTCTTTTCTTTTTCCAAAAACAGGAGGAGACACACATTGCCGGAAAAACTATACTGCAATTCAATTTGCTAGCATAATGATAATCTCGAATAACTCTGTAATCAGCGTAATTTGAATGGCATAGACGTTAAAAGATAATGTGATTATAAGGCGTTGAAAATAATCTTCCAGTAATAAAGCGAAACAATTAGAACTGGTTTGACGTACTAATTTTGTTAGTGATATAATTACCTTTAATTATCATTTTCCAAAAATATGCAGAAAAGGGGTGCTTCTTATGCCAAGAATTTTCGGTTCAAATGTAATGCTACGGGAATACAAAAAAGAGGATTTGGCTTGCATGCGCGAATGGGTTAATGATCCGGAAATAGTTGATAATTTGTCCGATATATTCTTACATGCTCATTCCTTAAGTGAAACTGAAAAATTTTTACAAACAGTTCTTGACGGCGGGTCAAAAATGCAAAAGCATTTTGTAATTGCTGATAGACAGACAGAGGAATTTATTGGACAGATAGATATTATTAGAATTGATTGGAAAAACCGTATTGCCGAAATGGGTATCGTTATCGGTAAAAAAGATTTGCTAGGGAAGGGGCTTGGAACCGAGGCCATTAAATTGTTACAAAGTTTTGTATTTGATAGGTTAAATTTGAATAAAATAGAGTTGAATTTACACGATTATAATAAACGAGCATATAAGTGTTATTTGAAGTGTGGTTTTGTAGAGGAAGGACGTTCCAGGCAAGCTTTTTATATTAACGGTCATTATACAGATACTATTTTTATGGGTATCCTAAAAGACGAGTATAATAAATTGAGAGCTCTTCAAAGGTAATACTCATAAATCCTTTAATAATATATAGTAAGCCAATAAAAATCCGGGGACAAGCTTATGGGTTCTTTTATTATTTTTTCCAAAACTAGAAGAACGGATGTGTTAACATCCGTCCTTTGCATTCCCATGAACACTGAAAAGGTATTTCGAATATAAAGGGTACGAAGTTGGGATAGGTGCATTTACTTATTGGGCTTATCATCTGGATCTGGTTTTGTTGCTGCAGGTTGCAGGCTTATAGAAGAGCTTTTTCGTTTTGAGAGAACTAATCCTTCATCTTGCCACATTTGGTAAAGGTAAACTAACAAGAAGTGCCCTAGCGTTGTCGAGAATGCTCCAATACCTGCCAACGCATTATTTTGATCGATATACACGAATATACCTCGAATATGAAGCCATGGCTGAACTAAAAGGACAAGTGTTAAGCTGCCAACTAACTGAACAGCAGCATATAACCAAAATCGTCCATAGGTATATTTAAGAATCCACATTGCTCCAACAGGTAATGCACCATAAGTAAAACTTATCATATGACCAAGAGGGTAAGTATTTTCATGTGTTTCCCAGATTCCCCAGGTGAATCCTACTTCATGAATTATCGTAGTTGTTACTATTACAAACAAGGCTGCAGGCATCCATCTTTTAATTTCCTGTCGCTTCATAAAGAAAAGTGTTAACCATGGCGGAATTAACATAGACCATACTATAACTTGATTAGTCATGTGATTGATCCTTATGTTTTATGCATATTATTTGTTTCTTACATATCTTTAATACTTAAATAATGGTTGACATTGAATTGATTAGTATAATTTTTGCATACTAGTAATATATTATATATTGGTATATAATACAAAATATATAGTAAAAATAAATATTTGGCAAACCTTCTGAAAGGAAGAGACGCAAAGCCATGGATCTAAGGATTTAATAGTCTATGACAGCCAGGTTGCAATAAAATGCAATCTGGCTATTTTTATTCGGGAAAAAAGAGGAGGTTTAGGAGTGGGTTACAAACTGATAAAAGATCTGATTAATCAACTGAGTAAATTAGGCTACCCCCTTTATCAAATCCATGAAATAGTTAAAGATACTATAGGTACGACTACGTTGGAAAACATCTCACAGGAAGAAGAACAAGAAATAATTGAGAGTCTTGAGAGTTATATTCAGTTTGCTCTAAAATGCCGCAATGCAAAATTGTAAATTATGTATTGGACATAAATAAGCCCCTTGGTGGTATGATATGCTACCCCTAGATAGGACAGTGAAAAAATACATTGTCTTGTCTGGGGGTATTTCTATGTCACATAAAAGTAAATTCCATGTGGAATTGAAGCTG
Organism: Sporomusa ovata DSM 2662; assembly: GCF_000445445.1. Taxonomy (GTDB): domain Bacteria; phylum Bacillota; class Negativicutes; order Sporomusales; family Sporomusaceae; genus Sporomusa; species Sporomusa ovata. Next base: position 1,161,568 of record NZ_ASXP01000001.1, read on the forward strand.
AGGAGGTGTTTTATATGAAAAAAGTTACCTTGGAACAATTAAAGCAACTTGCAATAAATAGCAAGGATGATTTACGCATGAAGGCGCATTTGGTAAACAGAGATATTACCCTGTACCTGCATTGGTCTGCCAGTCATTATGGTCAGTTTTTTTATAACTATCATATCAACGTTGACCAAGATGGCAGTATTTATGTCAGCACTGATGATTTGTCTAAACTAAAAACTCATACGTGGAACCGAAATTCTGGGGCGATTGGTATTGTATTAGAATGCTGCTATAATGCAGATATTAGTGATTTTGGGCCAGAGCCGCCAACCGAGGCACAAATTGAAGCAATGGCATAGTGTGTGGCTGTACTTTGTGAAGCATTAGATTTAACCATCGACATAGATCATGTTAAGACACATGCGGAAGTGGCTGATCTTGACGATTATGGTCCGGCTACTACTTGTGAGTGTTGGGATTTATGGTTTTTGCCCGGCACAGAGAAAGACGAAGGTGGTAATTTGATTCGGGGGAAAGCATGTTTTTATCTGCAAAACGACGGAGGCTAAGTCTTTCACCGTTTAATTTTTGGAAAAGAAGTTTTGATGGCTAAAATAACTGCTGTTTTGCTCAACAGTAATAATTTAATCTCACTCTCAGCCGTTTGGCGGGGGTGCGGTTTTTTATTTAAAAGAACCAAAGTTTTTGGCCGATAAATGTTTTATATGCGGAGCCGAAAAGTTCTTGTTTTTCTTAGCAGGTTTTTTGCGCAAAAGAGGCCGCGACATTAATTTCTTAGTGCGAAAGCCTTAATAAGCAGGATTTGCAGCAATTATCAAGAATAACTAAAACAGCTGAATTTGGTGGTATTTCACCCTTGGACACAACGCAGATGACAGCGGTGCAGATTATGGCTTATTATCGCAACAGGAGTTTTCACTACATACAATAAATTACATGTTTGGCTGAATGGTGGTGAGGGTAATTTGTGTTTGCGCAAACATTTGGTGCAACAACATTAGGATTAAACGGGATATTAATAAATGTTGAAGTAGATATTGCCAATGGTATTCCAGCATTTGATATTGTAGGCTTACCGGACACTGCTGTGCGTGAATCGCGGGAACGCGTACGGGCTGCGATTAAAAATAGTGGTTTCGAATTTCCTGCCCGGCGCATTACTGTAAATTTAGCACCAGCTGATATTAAGAAAGATAGTTCAGGACTTGATTTGCCTATTGCCGTAGGCGTTTTAGCAGCAAGCGGTCAGCTTAAACCAACGAATTGCCGCAGGCAGGTGTTTGCCGGGGAATTGTCTTTAGAAGGCCGTTTGCGAGCGGTAGCCGGGATATTATCGATGGCGGCGAACTGCCAAAATAATAATATCGCTGAAATGATTGTAGCTCCAGAAAACGTGCAAGAAGCGCTATTGGCTGGAAATTTGACAGTTTATGCACCGGAAACACTGACAGAGGTTGTTGCACATCTTAAGGGTGAGAAGATTTTGCCCGCAGCGCTTCCGAACTTATCCGAAGGTCAAAACCATAATGCTGAACTTGATTTTGCCGACGTACAGGGTCAGATCGTTGCCAAGCGGGCACTGGAGATAGCCGCAGCGGGTTTTCACAATGTCATGATGGTTGGACCGCCCGGTTCAGGGAAAACAATGCTTGCAAGAAGGATTCCATCGATACTGCCAGATATGACAGCACAAGAGGCACTTGAAGTAACAAAAATTTATAGCGTTGCCGGCCTGCTTAAGAATAATATTGGGTTAGTCCGCAATCGACCATTTCGCAGTCCACACCATACAGTGTCAACCGCAGGCATGATTGGCGGTGGAAGTGTGCCAAGACCAGGGGAGGTTACCTTAAGCCATAATGGTGTGCTATTTTTGGACGAACTGCCTGAGTTTCCCCGAACCGTACTAGAAGTCCTGCGTCAGCCGCTTGAGGATGGCGAAGTAACTATTTCGCGAGTTAATGCGACTTTGTCCTATCCTGCCAAGCTCATGCTCATAGCTGCTTTAAATCCATGTCCGTGCGGCTTTAGTTCTGATCCGTCAAGGGAGTGCAGTTGCACACATAGTGATATCCGCCGATATCAAAAGAAAATATCAGGACCATTATTGGACCGTTTAGATATAACCATTCACGTGCCACGGCTTGACTATAACGATTTGATAAGAAATACAGAGCAAGAGTCATCGGTCACTATTCGACAGCGTGTGGAGGCCGCAAGGTTGATCCAGCACAAACGGCTTCAAAGCTTCGGTTTGTATGCAAATGCCCAGATGGAGCACAAACATATAAAAAAACTATGCAAGCTGACTCCTGCTTCGATAGATATTCTTAAGCAAGCGTTTATCAAGATGAATCTCAGTGCGCGAGGCTATGACAGAATAATAAAAGTAGCTCAGACGATTGCAGATTTGAGTGGCATAGTTCAAATTGAAGCAAATCATATTGCGGAAGCTATTCAATTTCGCAATGACTTCCAAACAATTTCCAGGAAATAATACCTTATCAATGATATATTTATTCACGTTAGAGATAATAAAAATAGAAAGTGTTTAAAAAAGGGGGATTTTAAATGAATAAGCCAGTATGGATTGTTATTGCTATAGTTGGGGTGTTACTGGTAAGTGCTGTGTTCAGTTATAACACGCTGGTTAGTATGAATGAAAGTGTTAATGGTAAGTGGAGTCAGATTGAAAATCAACTGCAGCGTCGTGCCGATTTAATTCCCAATTTGGTGAATACCGTAAAAGGTTATGCTGCCCATGAACAACAGGCGATTCAAGCTGTAGCTGATGCACGTGCAAAGCTGACAGGAGCGCAAGGCCCGGTTGGTAAGGCAGAGGCCAATGCTGAACTGAGTTCAGCTCTCAGCAGACTATTGGTTGTCGTCGAGAATTATCCAAATCTTAAGGCTGACCAAAATTTCAGGGCACTTATGGACGAACTTAGTGGTACCGAAAACCGGATTGCCGTGGCACGAAAAGATTATAATGATGCTGTGCAAGGTTATAATGTAAAAATACGTTCCCTGCCAACAAGCCTGTTTGTTGGCATGATGGGGTTTGGACCCAAAGAGTATTTTAAAGCTGAAGAAGGAGCAAAACAAGTTCCACAGGTTAAATTCTAATTAGCCAAGCGGGGGGATAGCTTATGAATAAAAGGTTAGCTTGGCTAGTTTTGGTAGGGTATATATTACTAGCAGCAAGTGCCTGGGCTCAGCCTCAAATTCCTCCGGCACCGACGCAGAGTATATATGTTCAGGACCATGCTGGCGTATTGGATTCTGAAACCAAGAGCAAAATTAATAGCTTAGGCAGTAAATTGGCGGCTAAAACCAAAGCACAAATTGTGGTATTGACAATCAAGTCGCTTGAGGAAATCCCAGTGGAGACGTATGCGTTAGAGGTGCTAAGACAGTGGGGTATTGGTGATAAACAGCTAAATAACGGTGTATTGCTGTTAGTTGCCGTAAATGACCGGCAATCCAGAATAGAAGTAGGCTATGGCTTGGAAGGCGCCCTTAATGATGCCAAAACAGGTGCCATTCAAGATACCTACATGATACCCTATTTTGCCGCCAATGATTACAATAAGGGTATTTGGAATGGCTATCAGGCGTTAGTTAATATAACGGCTAAAGAGTATAATTTGGATATAAGTACTGATGCCAAGCCAGTTAAGGTACAGTCTGCTGCCAATCAATCTTGGTTAGATACTCTGCCATGGTGGGCACAGCTTGCACTAGCAGCAGGAGCATTGGCATTATTTATCTGTGATTGGCTATTTCTAGGCGGAAGTATTACCTATCTTATTCTTTCGTTACTGCGATTTCGTGGTGGCGGTGGCGGAGGTTCCGGTGGCGGCTATGGCGGAGGTTCCGGTGGTGGCGGCGGCTCGAGCCGAAAGTGGTAATTAATAATAGTGAACAAAAAAAGGTGAAGCAACCGATCTGGTTGTTTCACCTTTTTAGTGTTTATTATTTTACTAAAGCAAGACGGGGATTTGGACGGTAACTTCGGCCAACCTTACCACAAGGTTGACCATCTACCATTACTACATCTGCCGTGAAGTTGATATTATCATTAAATAAACTACTGCCAACAGCATAAACGTCAACAGGCACATTAGCCGCCTCAAACTGCTTGATACGCTCAGTATTAAAACCGCCAGATACCATGATCTTTACATGACTAAATCCCTCACGGTCAAGAGCCTGACGGACATTTATAACCAGCTGGGCGCAAACACCGGTAGGTTTAAATGTACCCATATAAGGGAGTACCGAAGCATCAACAAGGGTATCAGCCGTATCAAGGCGAACACCCCCCAGAGTGTCACCCATTTCTCTGGCTACGGCCAAAGCTGTTGCAACACAGTCATTGGAAAAATCGACAAGCGCTACTCGGCCTATTTTCGGATCCGTATGGGTATCAAAGGCTTTAGTGGCCCGTACAGTATCGCCGCCATAAGCAGAAATTAAAGCATGGGGAATGGTGCCAAGTGCATCAGCGCCCCAAAGTGAGCCATTAGCAGGCGTAGAAACACCAAATACACCGCCAATATGAGCCGCATAACCATCAGATTCCTGGACAGCATAATGATCAAACCGTGAAGGGAAAAATAAAACTGGTTTACCATTAGCCGCTTGTACTACCCGCTGCACATTAGTGGCAATTTTACTTTGGCGGGAGAGTGAACCCAGATAAACAGTCTCCAGATGCGAAAAATTTGCCAAATCGCCCTCAATAGTCATAACAGTTTCCCAGGGGGCAATCGGATCGCCGTCATACAAGGCATGAATTAGTAAATTGTCAGGATCATGAGCACATTTCTTAATAATGGCAATAGCCTCATCAATACCACATACAATAGCTTGTTGACGCTGAAACACTTGCATTACTACTCGGGGACGGTGGTTGTCTTTGATTAGAATTTCTTGGGTGCGTAAAAAATAACTGTCGCTGAAATAGCCACTTTTTATCTGTTCAACAGGGAGATTAAAATGATCAGGCGATAGGCGTTGTCTCATAATATGCCTCCTAGATATTGCAAATCTAATGGTAATTCTCTAAAATTTGCATAATAATCTTTATTCTACATAATTTTATGATACAATAAAATCATATTTTTCCGCAATAGGGGAGGATGCTAATGCAGTATAATATGCGAATAATTGAAATAAAAAACCGGGAGCAGGCTCAAAAAGAAGTGGCAATGGTTAATTGTGATCCTGCTGGAGCAGCTATTATGTCAAATAAGGCTGTGTATAAGACGATAAAAGTTGAAAATGTAGTAAGTAAGGCTGCGCTTATTTTAAAGCAGACCTTTCTTTCTAAAGGCGGTGAAGCCTCAGTCTCAAGAGGAGCAGCTGACTATAGCAGCCAATATACGGATGTGCTGTTAAGCGGCAGCTTAAAACATTTCAAACAGTGTATTCCTCAACTGAAAGTTCAGCCATGGGGACTGAAAAAATTAGCTGAGGAATTGGAAGCTATAATAGCGGTTGACGAAAAATTTCCCCAGCGTAGTTATAAGCTTGGGGCGCATACGCTATCAGTTTCTCCGGAAAAAACCCTGATTATGGGTATTTTAAACATTACACCAGATTCTTTTTCCGACGGCGGAAAGTTTAACAATATAGACGTTGCCTTAAAACATGTCGAACAAATGATTAAAGAGGGCGCTGATATCATTGACATTGGTGCCGAATCGACCAGGCCATATGGTTCGCATAAAATTTCAGCGGAAGAAGAACTGGAACGGCTAATGCCTATATTAGAAAAAGTTCTCGATACCTTTAGTATACCGATTTCTATTGATACTTATAAAGCCAGTGTTGCCAGGGAAACGCTAAAAGCCGGTGCTCATATTATCAATGATATCTGGGGTCTGCAGTTTGACCCTGAAATGGCTAAAGTAGCAGCCGAGTATAATGTTCCTGTGGTCATTATGTATAATCAAGGCGAGGCTGAGTATCAAAGGGATATTATGTCTCATATGCTTGAATTTTTACGGCGCAGTATGCAGATTGGTGAGACTGCCGGTATAAGGCCAGATAACTTTATTGTAGATCCAGGTATCGGTTTTGTCAAAAAGGGTTCAGACAATCTGGTTATCATGGCCCGGCTAGATGAACTTAAGTCGCTTGGCTGCCCGGTACTTTTAGGTACTTCGCGCAAACGCTTTATAGGCGATATCTTAGATGCTCCAGCTAATGACAGGGTGGAAGGAACAGCTGCTACGGTAGCATTAGGAATTACTAAAGGTGCAAATATTGTTAGAGTACATGATGTAAAAGCCATCGCCCGCGTTGCTCGTATGACTGATGCAATGCTCAATGCGAAATACAAGTAGGGGGAGTCAAAGTGAGTCATAGAGTATCTTTAAAAAACATGGTGTTTTACGGCTTTCACGGGGTATATGAATTTGAACGGGAGTTAGGACAGCGGTTTTATGTTGATCTTGATATGAAGGCTGATTTAAGCCAGGCTGGCAAAAGCGATAATCTTCAAGAGACGGTAGACTATGTATCTATATATAACCAAACTAAAGAGATTGTAGAAAACCATCGTTTTCAGATTTTAGAAGCATTAACCTACCATATTGCCGGGGAGGTTTTGCGGTTGCACCCCCTTGTAGAAGAAGTGATTGTACGAGTGCGCAAACCATCGGTGCCAATTGCGGCAGCACTTGATTATGTGGAAGTTGAATCTGTACGGAGACGTGAACAATGATCGTTTTAGGACTGGGTTCTAATATCAGCAATGCTATGCATACCAGGGAAGAAAATATTGCTACTGCAATTAGACTGTTAGGTAATCATCCCAGAATTTCAATTGAAAAAGTATCTTTCTTATATGAGACGGAACCGGTGGGTTTAAAAGAGCAGCCTAGTTTCCTAAATGCTGTGATTGTAATTAACACTGATTTGCCGCCGCTAGAACTGCTTGCCATTTGCCTGGCAACTGAACGGCAAATGGGAAGGGTTCGAGAAGTTCGCTGGGGCCCGCGTAACATTGATATTGACCTTTTGGTATATCATGACGTAGAGATGACTACTACTGTGCTTGAACTCCCGCATCCACGCATGCCTGAGAGAAAATTCGTTTTAATTCCGTTAGCAGAGATTGCAGGCCATTTAGCAGTATACAAAGGAAAGACTGCACAAGAACTGCTGTTGTCCACAATTGATGACAGCCAAGTCAATGTATATGGTGCAATAAAATCTTCTGAGCAGGCGGCTGCGCTTGAGTAGTAAGCGAATTTTATTTATTAGTGCTCCGATAGGTGCAGGTCATATCAGGGCAGCGCAGGCAGTCAGTCAAATTCTTACGATGAGGTATGCGTGTGAAACTGAGTTATGCAATGTATTTGATTTCTTTCCCCCCGCTATTGGTCAGGCAATACTTACACTATACTTAAAAATACTTACTATTTTTCCTGCGCTCTATGGAACTGCCTATGGCTGGGGGAATCAAAGCCGCATGGCATTGTTTGGACGAGAGTTAATCAGTCGATTTCTTGCTAAACGCATGCTTAATTATATTAATGAGTTCCAGCCGGCGGTTATTGTATGTACTCATGCAACTCCCGCAGGACTAGTGGCATGGCTAAAGAAAAAGGGGCTAGTTACTGTTCCAACGGCAGCTATTGTTACGGATTTTGTTGTTCACCGTCTATGGGTATACCCCGAAATAGATTACTATTTTGTAGCTCACCTTGCTCTGGCTGATTACTTACGTCAGTATGGCATTGCCGCTGACTCCATTGCCGTTACAGGAATACCTGTTAGCAATAAGTTTAGTCAACCAAATAGTAAAGAAAAGCTAATGGCTAAGCTTAAACTTGCTCAGGGGCGCAAGAATATATTGATTATGGGCGGCGGTGCAGGTGTTTTACCAATAGATAAAATACTAAATTTATGTAATCAAATTGACAGACCGTTACAACTTATTGCTATAGCGGGAAAAAACCAGCCGCTTCACAGGGAACTTGTTCAAATTGCAGCAGCTGCCAGGCATCCAGTCAAGGTTTTAGGTTATATCGATAATGTACATGAGTATATGAGTGTTGCCGATTTATTAATATCCAAACCTGGTGGGATGAGCTCGGCAGAAGCTCTGACCAAGGCAGTTCCACTTGTTATTTTTCGTCCTATACCGGGACAGGAAGAAGCAAACACACAATTCTTATTGGATGGCCATGTTGCTCTCAGGGCAGATTCTTTACCAGAATTGCATGCCATTTTAGCTCGGTTACTATTTGCAGATAATGATGATTTATTAGTATTACACAGGCAGGCCGCATTACTTGGTCGACCTAATGCAGCTGCAGATATTGCAGAAATCATTGCCCAAAAAGCAAAATTATTATAAAAAGTTTTAAAAATAGGTCTGTAGGCACTTGACCTTTTGATTTTATTCCAGGTATAATTGCTATTACCTACAATTTTCCAAGTATTTACTATGTGCTATTGGCGTTTCAATGTTAGCTAAATGTGGAGGAACTGGATATGGAACAATTTTACTTGGCTGCGTTGCAGATGGTCCCAGGTATTGGCAGTTCACGCATTAAGGCCTTGGTTGATTATTTTGGTAGCGCCCGGCAGGCTTGGTTGGCTGACCAGGGCGATTTATTTTTATCCAAGTGTCTTGATAACACAGTCTGTAATAATTTACTTGGTCAGCGGGATAAGATAGATATACATAAACTAGCTGAAGTATTAACAAAAAAACAAATTGGTCTCTGCTGTTTGTTGGATAAAAACTATCCGATCCTGCTTCGTAACATCTTTAATCCACCATATGTTCTATATTACCGCGGTATGTTACCGGTAAATGATAAGCTAGTAGCTATTGTAGGCTCACGTAAAGCCACAACTTATGGGAAAAATATTGCAGCTATGTTGGCCGCAGCATTAGCAACTGCCAAAGTAGGTATTGTTAGCGGGGCTGCCAGAGGGATTGATACAGCAGCTCATCTAGGTGCGTTGGAACAAGGCTATACTGTTGCCGTGCTTGGTTCAGGTGTCGATATTTCGTATCCGCCAGAAAACGCCAAACTGTTGGCCAGTATTGCTGAAAGCGGAGTAATACTCTCGGAATATGCACCCGGTGTTATTGCTCACCCAGGGCATTTTCCGGCCCGCAACCGTATTATTAACGGTCTTGCGCGTGGCGTTATTGTCGTTGAAGCTGCAGAAAAAAGTGGAGCGCTGATAACAGCTGATTTCGCGCTAGAAGAAGGCAGAGATGTTTTTGCTGTACCTGGCGGCATTTTTGCAACTAATAGTAAAGGCACAAACCGTCTGATAAAACAGGGAGCTAAGCTAGTAGATAGTGCAATAGACATCTTAGAAGAGTATGGTTGGGAGACAAGTCAGGGTAAGCAAGCTAAGCCTGAACTTTCTCCGGAAGAACAGCAAGTGTATAGTTTGCTGAATTTTGAAGAGCCTATAGGAATTGAAGAAATTGTGATGAAATTGAATGTATTGCCGGCAACGGCTGCATATATAGTATTGCAACTATCATTAAGGGGTTTGACGATCGAACATAGCGGTCAGCGCTATACCTGTACCGCCAGGGAGGGAATTAAGTGAGCAAAGCTCTAGTTGTAGTAGAATCCCCGGCTAAAGCCAAGACAATAGAAAAGTTTCTTGGGAAAAATTATACAGTCAAAGCCTCTATGGGACATTTGCGTGATTTGCCTAAAAGTCAATTTGGTGTTAATCTTGAAAATGGCTTTGAACCAAAGTATATTAATATCCGAGGTAAAGGAGATCTCATAAAAAGCCTAAAAGGAGCAGCCAAAAATGCCGATATTGTTTATCTGGCAACAGACCCGGATCGCGAAGGGGAAGCTATTGCCTGGCATTTGGCGCACATCCTCAATATTCCGGAGCAAACTACCTGCCGGATTGAGTTTAACGAGATTACAAAAACGGCTATTCAGCAAGCGGTCAAAAACCCACGCCCTATTAATTTGCCGCGGGTTTACGCCCAGCAAGCCAGGCGAATTCTAGACCGGATAGTGGGCTATAAGCTGAGTCCGCTCTTGTGGCGGAAAGTGCGTAAGGGATTAAGTGCTGGCCGGGTACAATCAGTTGCCGTCCGGCTAATTTGTGATAGAGAGAAAGAGATACAGGCATTTACTCCGGAAGAATATTGGACGATAATAGCCAAACTTAAAGAAAAGACGAATTCAAAAGCGTTTGATGCTGAATTAGTAGCTATTGATGGTCAAAAAAGTGCGATTAATGGCGAGCTGCAAGCAGAGAGCATTGTCAGTGAGTTGAATCAAGCGGAATATATAGTGAGTGATGTTAAAAAACGGGAAAGAAAGCGTAATCCTCAACCGCCCTTTACTACCAGTAGTTTGCAACAAGAGGCTGCCCGTAAATTGGGGTTTACTTCCCGTAAGACCATGATAATTGCGCAACAATTGTATGAAGGGCTTACTATTGGTAATATGGGGCAAGTTGGTCTTATTACCTATATGCGTACCGATTCTACCCGCGTGGCTGAGAGTGCTCAACAGGAAGCTCGAAGTTATATTGAGAATAAATTTGGGCTAAATTATCTGCCGGCGAAGGCACCAACCTATGCTAATAAAAAATCTCAGGATGCCCATGAGGCAGTTAGGCCAACTACCCTGGATTTAACTCCAGATGCTGTTGCCACTAGCTTGAACAAAGATCAGTTAAAGCTCTATACACTTATCTGGGAAAGATTCATAGCTAGTCAGATGACACCTGCGATTTATGATACACTTACTATCGAGATTACTGCTGGAAGGTATAAACTCCGAGCTACTGGATCACAAATAAAATTCCCGGGTTTTTTAGCCGCGTTTAGTGGCGCAATTGGTAAGAGTAAAGAGGTAGAACAAACTGCTGATAGTGACTTAGATAAGGAAACCACTCTACCTGCATTACTGGCAGGGCAAGTGTTGAAACTTAACAGGCTAGAACCTAAACAACATTTTACCGAACCACCGCCTCGCTACACAGAGGCATCCTTGGTCAAAGTCTTAGAGGAAAAGGGAATTGGACGTCCCAGCACCTATGCACCAACCATTGAGACAATTGTTGACCGGGGTTATGTTGAGAGAATTGAGAAAAAATTTCATCCTACCGAGCTGGGATTTGTGGTACTTGACCTTCTAAAGCAATACTTTGATAAGATTCTAGATGTTGAATTTACTGCTGGAATGGAAGATAAGTTAGATGATATTGCCGAAGGTGATGCCTCGTGGTTAAATGTATTAGAAGAATTTTATGCCCCTTTTGCGCAAGATCTAAGTTTGGCTGAAGAAGCGATTGGCCATGTCGAATTACCTGTCGAAGTATCTGATGTTCCCTGTGAAAATTGTGGCCAAATGATGGTCGTCAAACAGGGGCGGTATGGCAATTTCTTAGCATGCCCCGGGTTTCCGGCTTGCCGCAATACTAAGCCGATTTTAAAAGATACTGGTGTTAAGTGTCCCAAATGCGGCGGCTCTATTGTTGAACGTCACACAAAACGCCGGCGAGTCTTTTACGGCTGTGAGAAATATCCGGAATGTGATTTTAATACCTGGGATATGCCGTTGAAAGAGAATTGTCAGGTATGTGGGGCCTATATGGTCAGACATAAATTTAAAAATGGTGGTTTTTCTAGCATTTGCAGTAATGAGAACTGCTCGTCCCGTCAAGCAACTGACAGTGCTAAAACCGCTGCGGACGCAGAAGAAAAAGAAGTACAGGCAAAGGCGAAAAAGAAACCTGCAGCTAACCGGAGGAAAAATAATGGATAAAGTCACTATACTAGGAGCTGGCTTGGCTGGCAGTGAGGCTGCCTGGCAACTGGCCGAAGCCGGTATTAATGTGGACTTATATGAAATGCGCCCTCAGGTGATGACGCCGGCTCATCATACCGCTCTATTTGCTGAACTAGTGTGCAGCAATTCGCTTAGAGGGGCCGCAATAGAAAATGCGGTAGGCCTTTTAAAAGAGGAAATGAGAATATTAAATTCATTAATTATGAAAGCGGCTGATGCTCACTGTGTACCCGCAGGCGGGGCGTTGGCAGTCGATCGTAATGATTTTAGTGAGATGATTACCAATACACTCAGTAACCATCCACGGATAGCGGTTAAACATTCTGAAGTTCAGGAAATACCTGCTGATCGTCCCTTAATTATTGCGACTGGGCCACTTACTTCCCCAGGCTTATCTACTGCCATTGCGGGTCTCACCGGCAATGAATATCTCTATTTTTATGATGCGGCGGCGCCTATCGTTACCGCTGATTCACTTAATATGAATATAATTTACCGCGCTTCTCGCTATGGCAAAGGGGACGACGACTATCTAAATTGCCCCATGACCAAAGAACAATATGAACTGTTTTGGCAGGAAATTACCGGTGCTCAGACCGCACCAGTCAAAGACTTTGAAAAGATAGTAGTTTTCGAAGGGTGTATGCCGATAGAGACTATGGCTGTCCGTGGGATTGACACCATGCGCTTTGGGCCAATGAAGCCTGTTGGCTTACGGCATCCAGAGACCGGCGAAATGCCATATGCTGTAGTCCAACTAAGGCAAGACAACCGTTCGGCAACACTTTATAATATGGTTGGTTTTCAAACCCATCTACAATGGCCTGAACAGCAGCGTGTCTTCAGACTTATTCCCGGTTTGGAGAATGCGGATTTTGTCCGCTATGGGGTAATGCACCGGAATACTTTTATTAACTCACCGCAAATTTTGCTGCCTACATTACAAATGAAAGCCCAGCCGCAAGTATTCTTTGCCGGTCAAATTACTGGTGTTGAGGGCTATGTTGAATCAGCAGCAAGCGGTCTGGTAGCTGGAATTAATGCCAGTAGGTTATTGCAAGGACTTGAACTGCAGGTATTTCCCGAGCAAACTGCCCATGGCGCTTTGTGTCATTACATTACACATGCTGATCCGACACATTTTCAACCAATGAATATAAATTTTGGTCTGCTTCCGCCACTAGTGCATAAGATTAAAGATAAGAAGGTCAAGAATCAAACCATTGCCAACAGAGCATTAGCGGCATTACGAGAATTTATTTGAATAATATGACAATAATATTGCGCAATTGTAGCAAGTGTGTTAGTATTATAGTAATTTCCGCCAGAATGGCACAAGAGTAAATATTGTCGGAAAGAATGATAAAAAAATGCTCTCAAAAGGCGAAGCATTTGATGGTATTGCCCAATTAGTAGAGAAGTTTGTCTTATACCTAAAACTTGAAAAAAATGCTTCGCAACATACTATTCGCAACTATCAACGTGACATTTGGCGGTTTGTAGAATTTGTGGATAACCAGGATAGTGGTGTGGCTCTGTTTGCTGATATCAACCCGCTTATAATCCGCAGTTATCTGGCTTTCTTAAAATCGAAACAGTATGCCAAAGCGACCATTATGCGACGGATTGCGGCGCTTAGGTCGTTTTTCAGATTTTTATGCCGGGAAAATATTTTAAAGGAAAATCCCTGTAAAGTGGTTAGCACACCAAAACTGGATAAAAAATTACCTGTTTTTCTTGACATAAACGAAATTCGTGAATTAATCACTTTGTCAGGCAACAGTTCGCTGGGAATTCGTGATCAAGCTGTATTGGAAATGCTATATGCAACAGGGATTCGGGTCAGTGAGCTTACTGGAATTACTCTTTCAGATATTGATTTTTCCGGACGTGCAATTGTTGTATCTGGTAAAGGTGCTAAACAGCGAATTGTCTTGATGGGACGGACGGCGGCTGAAGTTTTGCAACTTTATCTAGCCAATACACGCCCTGGGTTATGTGCGAACCCGGGGGAATATGGCCATCAAATAGATAAGGTTCATAACTATGTATTTGTAAATAGTCGGGGAGGTCCACTCACTGACAGGAGCATTCGAAGAATTGTTGACAAATATGTTGAGATAATGGCAATTAAAAAAAATGTCAGTCCACATACCCTTCGCCACACTTTTGCGACCCATCTATTAGACAATGGTGCTGACCTAAGGACTGTTCAGGAACTTTTAGGTCATGTTAATTTGTCTACTACTCAGCTTTACACTCATGTAACAACCGAAGGACTCAAAGCAAATTACAGGAAATTTCATCCGCGTGCTTGATTTTCCTGGGAGGTGATATTCATGTTTCATGCCACAACGATTGTTGCTGTTCGCCATCAGGGGAAGACAGCTATTGCCGGTGACGGACAAGTTACTTTTGGTCAAAACACAATAATGAAACACAATGCAAAAAAAGTTCGCCGATTATATCATGGTAAAGTATTGGCGGGATTTGCCGGTTCAGTGGCTGATGCGTTTACGCTATTTGAGAAGTTTGAAGGAAAACTGGAAGAGTTTAATGGCAATATGATGAGAGCAGCTGTCGAACTTGCGAAAGAATGGCGCCAGGACAGGGTACTGAGACGACTGGAAGCGCTGCTTATTGTAATTGATGATAATCATCTGCTTATTATATCTGGTAATGGTGAAGTAATTGAACCAGATGACGGCGTTACTGCGATTGGTTCTGGCGGGCCATATGCACTTGCTGCTGCCAGAGCCCTAGTACTGCATTCTCCATTAAGCGCCACCGATATTGTGCGCACGGCGCTCGAAATTGCTTCCAACATTTGTGTGTATACGAATGACCATATTACGGTCGAAGAGTTATAAGAAAAAAGGGGGGATGATTTTGCTGGAATTAACGCCAAAAGAAATAGTCAAGGAATTGAATAAATATATAATTGGTCAGCAGCAAGCAAAAAAATCAGTAGCTGTGGCACTTAGAAATCGCTGGCGTAGTAAGAAACTGCCTGCAGAACTTAAAGAAGAAATTATCCCTAAAAATATTTTGATGATTGGTCCTACAGGAGTTGGCAAAACTGAAATTGCCCGCCGCTTAGCCAAACTTGTTAACGCGCCTTTTGTAAAAGTAGAAGCAACTAAGTTTACGGAAATAGGCTATGTTGGTCGTGACGTCGAATCCATGGTGCGTGATTTAGTTGAAACATCCATTCGTATGGTTAAGCACCAGAAGATGCTGGAAGTTAACGATAAGGCCAAAAAATTGGCAGAGGAGCGCATTCTTGATCAGTTTGTTCCACCGGCAAAAAAAGAATCGTCCCGCAATCCATTTGAGATGCTATTCTCCGGGGGGATCGGAACAAGTCAAGATAAACCACCAGAAGTAGAAGAAGAGCCGCAAGTAGTAAACACAGGCCGTGAATGGTGGCGCAAACGCCTGCTTAACGGTGAACTTGAAGAAGAATTGCTTGAAATTACAGTAGAAGATGGTGCTCAACCAGTGATGGGAATGTTTGCTGGGACAGGAATTGAAGAAATGGGCATGAATATACAAGATATGCTTGGTAATTTACTACCAAAGAAACAGAAGAAACGTAAAGTAACAGTAGCCAACGCCCGAAAAATTTTTACGCAGGAAGAAGCGCAAAAATTGATTGATATGGATGAAGTGATTACTTGTGCTATTGATGTAGCCGAAAACTATGGGATTATCTTTTTGGATGAAATTGATAAGATTTCTGGCAGAGGTCAAAGTTCAGGACCTGATGTTTCCCGCGAGGGCGTTCAACGTGATATCTTGCCGATTGTTGAAGGCTCTACAATTGTTACTAAATATGGCCCAGTAAAAACTGATCATGTTTTGTTTATTGCCGCAGGTGCGTTCCATGTTTCTAAACCCTCTGACTTGATACCAGAGCTGCAGGGGCGTTTTCCCATTAGGGTTGAACTTACTAATCTATCCAAAGAGGACTTTCGGCAAATACTGACTGAACCGGCTAATGCACTTATCAAACAATATATTAGCCTGTTGAAAACTGAAGATGTTAAAGTTGAGTTTACCGAGGACGCTATTGATGAATTGGCTGATATCGCTTGTAGAGTGAATAGCCAGACTGAAAACATTGGTGCCCGGCGACTACACACTATTTTAGAAAAACTGTTGGAAGATCTAGCTTTTGATGCGCCTGATGTTGCTGAAAAGCAGGTCATTATTAATCGTGACTATGTTAAATCCAAATTGGATCATATAGTTATAAATCAAGATCTAAGTCATTACATTTTATAGTTTTGTTTCACATTATGGAAGGTGGGAATAGTAAATGTCATTATTAGAACGTACACGTACTATTAATAAGTTGCTTCAGAAATCAGAAAAAGTTGAATATAGCGAAGTTGCGACAGTGCTTAGCAACGTTATGGCGTCTAACGTCTATATTGTTAACAAAGATGGTAGTATTTTGGGCTATGCATTACTTGATGATTTTGAGTGTGATCTTATGCGGGATAAAGTGCTTCAAGCAGGAAGGTTTCCTGAACGGTATGTAGCATGGTTGCGCAAGATTGAGCAGACATCTCCTAACCTTCGTTTGGAAGGCGGATTATGTAGTTTTAGTGCAGAAACCAATTGCTTATTTAACGATAAATTTACTACCATTGTTCCTATCCATGGCGTAGGGGAACGTATAGGAACATTAATTGTAGCTAAATTTAGTGTTGAATTTGTTGATGATGATTTAATATTGGCTGAATACGGTGGAACGGTTGTTGGCATGGAAATGCTCAGAGACCGCAGCGAAAAAATAGAGGAAGAAGCTAGAAAAAAGGCTACTGTGCAAGTAGCCCTGGGAACATTGTCTTATTCGGAATTAGAAGCAGTTATGCATATTTTAAGCGAACTAGAAGGCAATGAAGGCTTGTTAGTTGCCAGTAAAATTGCCGATCGCGTTGGTATTACCCGCTCCGTAATAGTCAATGCATTACGTAAGTTTGAAAGTGCAGGTGTGATTGAATTTAAATCGCTTGGAATGAAAGGAACATATATAAAAGTTCTTAACGAACGATTATTAGAAGAATTACAAAAACTAAAAAAATAATTTATAATAAATCGAGTTTTGAGAGTAATAGGTACCCTTTGGTGAGAAACGTAAAAAAGACTATGTAGCTTTACAAAGATGATTCCTGCAATGGAGTCATCTTTTTTTAAACTCCATTGATTATGCCGGAGTAAAAGGGATAGTAATCGACATATTTTTGAGTAATAAAACAATTTAAACAATAATTGATAATAGAAAAGTTTGAACTAGAAAGTATTATGTAGACGGGATAGGTCGAAGGTCCTAAGTTTAAGCATTGGCAAACATTTTTCACAAAAAAGTTAGAGGATTTTCATGTATTTTGTAGAAATAATAGTATGTGATTTGTAGAAATACTATATAATTATATAGACAAAATTATTATAGTAAATAGTTTGGATCAAGTTAAAGGAGGGCTGGCAAAATGCTTAACTCACTCGTGCAGTCATCGCAGGTGTCTGTATTAGAAAAAGCGTTAAGCGCTGCTTCATTACGGCATAAAGTTATTAGCAATAACATAGCGAATGTAAATACTCCTAAGTTTAAGAAGAGTGAAGTAAGTTTTGAAAATCAGTTGGAGTTAGCTATGAGTTCTGAAAAGGCACCAATTGCCAGAACTCACGAACGACATTTACCAGTAAAATCAACCGGAATAAATGATGTAGAACCAATGATAAACACGATTACTACTACATCTTTTCGTAATGATGACAATAATGTGGATATTGACAGCGAAATGGCAGGCTTGGCAAAAAACTCGATTTATTATAATGCAGTTGCTGATCGGATTAATAAATATTTTTCTAATCTCAAATCTGTAATTAACGGAGGGAAATGAGTATTATGGGATTATTTCAGGCCATTGACGCTTCCGCTTCCGGTATGACTGCTGAACGCCTGCGGATGGACGTTATTTCTAATAATATAGCTAATGCTAATACTACCCGTACTGCCGAGGGTGGCCCTTATCGCCGGCAAATGGTGGTATTTGAACCACGTTCAGAACAAGCTTCTTTTGGACAGATACTGTCTAAGCAAATGGATACAGGGGATGAAATGGATACAGGCAATGGTGTTCGGGTAACCGGAATCACAAAAGATACGACACCATTTAAGCTTATGTATGACCCTAACCACCCCGATGCTAACACGGAAGGCTATGTGGAGATGCCGAACATTAGTATAGTTAGTGAAATGGTGGATATGATTACTGCTTCTAGAGCTTATGAGGCTAATGTTACTGCTGCGAATGCAGCCAAGAGTATGGCCATGAAGGCCTTAGATATTGGGAAATAGGAGGAATAAATGCAAATTGAAGCTTTAAAATTAGCGCCTATTACCGGCAAGATACTTGAAATCTCTGAAAGTACTAAACAGCCTGAAAAAACCTTTGGCGAATTTTTAGATGAAGCATTAAACAATGTAAATCAGCTGCAAAACGAAGCCAGCCAGGCGTCAATAAATTTGGCCACAGGCAAAATTCAGGATATAGCTGAAGTTACAATAGCTGCCGAAAAAGCGACAGTGGCCTTACAACTGACGATGCAGGTCCGCAATAAAGTTGTCGACGCTTATCAGGAAATTATGAGAATGCAAGTTTAATGTTTAATTGAAAATAAGTAAGATAAGCGAATAGATAACTATAATGGGTGTTTAATTGGAATTATTTTTCCGTAACTGAAAGGGTGGAGACATGACTGACTTGAAAGAACAGTCTCTGCGTCTTTGGCAAAAATTAGATAAAAAACATAAGTACATTATCCTTGGTACAGTGGCATTTGTATTTATTTTTATTCTAGCATGGAGTTACTGGTGGGGAAGTCGCCCCGACAATGTACCGTTGTTTACTACGCTTGAAGCCGAAGACGCAGCTAAAGTTACTGCAAAACTGAAAGAAATGAAGGTTGGTTATGAAGTTCAAACTGGCAGTAACGGTACTGTCATTTTAGTTCCGGCCCAAGATGTACATAAGCTAAGGTTGGAATTAGCAGGTCAGGGTTTGCCACGAGGAAATAAAGGCTTTGAAATTTTTGAACAAAATAAGTTTGGCGCAACGGAATTTCAGAATAAAGTGCAGCTTTTGCAAGCCGTTCAGGGAGAGCTGACACGTACAATTGAACAAATGGGAGAAGTGGAAAAAGCCAGAGTTCACATTGTAATGTCAGAAGATAGCCTCTATAAAAAAACAGAAAAACCAGCTACGGCTTCCATTATGCTTAAACTTAAACCAGATGCAAAATTGAATCAGCAACAAGTGAAAGGAATCGTTAATTTGGTCGCCCATAGTGTTCAGGGGTTAAAACCGGAGAATATTACTGTTGTCGATAGTTTGGCACGGGTTTTAAATGACCAGTCAGATTCAGAAACGCCACCTCTGGCCGGCACTGCGGCGATTACTCAGTTTGAAATGACCAAAAAAGTACAGGAAGACCTGCAAAAGAACGTACAATCATTACTTGATCAGACTCTGGGTATTGGTAAGGCTGCTGCCAGGGTTAATGTTGAACTCAACTTTGACCAACGAACTATGGATCGCCAAATTTTTGAGCCTGTTGTCGATGACAAAGGTATTATCCGTAGTTCACAGGAGACTAACGAGAGTTATCAAGGGAATTCTGCTGCAGCTCCTGGAGGTGTTCCCGGAACGACAACCAATATTCCCGGCTATGTTGCAAATAATAATAATAATTCGCAATCCAATTATGAAAAACGGGAAGCAACCCGTAATTACGAGATTAATGAAACCAAGGAAAAAGTAGTAAGTACCCCTGGTGCTATCAGACGGCTAACTGTAGCAGTACTTGTAGATGCAGCGATGTCCAGAGCACAGCAAGAAAGCTTAAATAAAACTGTCGCTTCGGCCATTGGACTTAATCCTACCCGGGGAGATACAATTGCTGTTGAACCAATACAGTTCAATACCGAATTGGCTGATAAACAACGCAAAGAAGACGAAGAATATGCTAAAAAACAGCAACAGGAATTTTTGCTGAAAGTCGGACTTGCTGTTCTTATTATTAGTGCGATTCTATACTATTTATACAGACGGTATGCTCGCCGTCGCGAGCAAGAAGAAGAACAAATGCTGGAAGCTATTTCACTGGAAGCGCAACCTATAATGGATGAAACAGAGGCTGCTCAAGAAGAAATGGATGCCCAGGAAAAAGAACGGGCTGAACAAAGAAGTACGGTTGAGAAATTTGCCAAATCGCGCCCTGAAGATGTGGCCCAGATTCTGAAGGTTTGGTTAGCAGAAGAATGACGGGAGGCACCAGGCTATGTATCAGTCAAATGAAGTAACAGGCAAGCAAAAAGCAGCAATCTTATTAATTGCTTTAGGGCCTGACATTTCCGCCCAAGTATTAAAACATATGAAGGAAGATGAAATTGAGAAGCTGACGTTGGAAATTGCTAATCAACGTAAATTATCACAAGAACAAAAAGATAAGGTGTTAAATGAGTTTCACCAAATGTGTTTAGCCAAAGAATATATTTCCAGCGGCGGTTTAGATTATGCGCGTGAGATTTTGGAAAAAGCGCTAGGTTCTGATAAAGCAGTGTCAATTATTAACCGTCTCACCACTAGTCTGCAAATTCGTCCGTTTGACTTTGCACGAAAAACTGATCCAAGCCAATTGCTTAACTTTATCCAAAATGAACATCCCCAAACAATTGCGTTGATCATGGCTTATCTCCAACCAGAGCAATCTGCTGCTATTGTTTCCGCATTGCCGCCGGAGCGGCAGGTAGATGTTGCACGGCGGATTGCCACAATGGATCGAACATCGCCTGATGTTATTCGGGATGTGGAAAGAATACTTGAACGCAAATTATCATCATTGGTAACGCAAGACTTTACAGCAGCTGGCGGTGTAGACTCCATTGTTGAAATACTTAACCGTGTTGACAGGACTACAGAGAGAACCATTATTGAAAATATGGAAGTACAAAACCCTGAATTAGCGGAAGAAATCAAAAAACGTATGTTTGTCTTCGAGGATATTGTATTGTTGGATGACAGATCACTCCAGCTTGTGCTTAGAGAAATCGATAATAAAGACTTGGCGTTGGCCCTAAAAGCAACAGCCAGTGAAGTGGCTAACAAGGTTTATAAGAATATTTCCAAACGGGCTGCTGAAATGCTTAAGGAAGAAATCGAATATATGGGTCCTGTACGCATAAGAGATGTGGAAGAAGCTCAACAGAAAATTGTAAATAATATCCGTCGTCTCGAAGAATCAGGCGAAATCGTTGTTTCGCGTGGTAAAGGAGACGAAATAATTGTCTAAGATTATAAAAAGTGTGCTTTGTCAAAGAAAGTCGCCGGTTATCATTAAACACAGGCCATTATCTGTTCCTGAGCCGGTGGTAGTGCAAGAGAAACAGTCACTGCCTGCTCCACCACCAGAAATAGATTTGGAAGCAATTCGCAGTGAAGCCGAAGCTATTATGGCTAAGGCTCAGACAACCGCTGCACAGTGTTTGAGTGAGGCTGAAAGTAAGGCCAAAGAAATAGCTCAGCAAGCTCAGAAGGCTTACGATGAAGCTCACACTCAAGGCCATCAGGAAGGCCGTGAGCAAGGTTATCAAGAAGGATATAATCAAGGTAATCAAACAGCACTTGCTGATATGCAGCAAACGATGCAGTTGTCACTTGAAAAAGCCCAACATCTTATTCAAACAGCTGAACAAGAAGCTGCCAAAATGTTTCTTGATGCCGAACGGCAAATCGTTGAAATTGCACTTGCCATAGCTAGTAAAATAGTAGCGAGAGAGATTGCCGATAATCCGACAACAATTTTGCCAATACTTAAGGAAGCCTTAGACAAGGTTAGCGATCAGGAGCAGATAACAATCAGAGTTAATCCTGAAGATTATGAAATGGTGCTAATGGCCAAACGTGATTTGCAGTTAATGCTCAAACGGGATAATACCATTACGATAACTGCTGATCATACGGTAGCCTTAGGCGGATGTATTATTGAAACCGCGTTAGGGACTGTTGATGCAAGATTAGACACTAAGTTAGAACTAGTTCACAAGGCCCTTGAGGACGTATTACCATGAGTAAAACATTTGATTCTTCTCGCTATTTGTCTGCAATAGCTAATGCGGATAACATGAAACTAAACGGTAAGATTACTCAAATAATTGGCTTAGTGATGGAATCACAAGGACCTAATGTGAATTTGGGAGAGTTATGCTATGTTTATCCTCGCAAAGGAGAACCAATTCCTGCTGAGGTTGTGGGATTTAGAGAGAACCGCATTTTACTGATGCCTGTTGGTGATCTGCAAGGTATTGGTCCGGGCTGCGAAGTGGTATCAGCTCATAGAATGCTCAGGGTAAGCGTAGGACGTCAATTATTAGGACGTATTTTAGACGGGCTTGGTAATCCGATAGATGATAAAGGTCCGCTATTTAGCAATACTGATTATCCGCTTAGCACTATGCCGCCACCGCCTTTAACCCGCCGACGCATTGAAGAAAAGCTTGGCGTAGGTGTACGGGCTATCGATAGTTTGTTAACACTTGGACGGGGTCAGCGGGTAGGAATTATGGCTGGCAGTGGCGTTGGTAAAAGTACGCTGTTAGGCATGATCGCGCGCAATACAGAAGCTGATATTAGTGTAATTGCTCTTATTGGTGAACGTGGCCGGGAAGTGCGGGAATTTATCGAACGCGATTTAGGAGAAGAAGGTCTTAAACGCTCGGTAGTTGTTGTAGCAACGTCTGATCAACCGGCCCTTGTTAGACTTAAAGGGGCAATGACAGCTACTGCCATTGCTGAATATTTTCGTGATCAGGGCATGGATGTCATGCTAATGATGGATTCAGTAACACGTTTTGCCATGGCGCAGCGTGAAGTGGGGTTGACAGTTGGTGAGCCACCTGCTACCCGGGGGTATACC
This sequence comes from Sporomusa ovata DSM 2662, assembly GCF_000445445.1. Lineage (GTDB taxonomy): Bacteria > Bacillota > Negativicutes > Sporomusales > Sporomusaceae > Sporomusa > Sporomusa ovata. The sequence continues at coordinate 1,184,379 of NZ_ASXP01000001.1, forward strand.
CCTTCCGTATTTTCCATGTTGCCAAAACTATTAGAACGTTCAGGTACTGGTGATCAAGGTTCAATTACTGGCATTTACACCGTATTAGTTGACGGGGATGATATGAATGAACCGATTGCTGATGCTGTGCGCAGTATTTTGGATGGACATATTGTGTTGTCTCGAGGCTTGGCGGCACTAAATCATTATCCGGCCATTGATATATTAAATAGTGTTAGCCGGGTAATGACGGAAATTGTCGATAAAGAACATATACAGTGTGCTCAAAGACTACGGGCTTTACTAGCTACTTATCGCGAAGCCGAAGATTTAATTAATATTGGTGCTTATGCCCAAGGCAGTAATCCTAACATTGATCGCGCTATTACGGTTATTGACCAAATTAAAGCTTTTCTGCAACAAGGTGTCGATGAGAATATGCCTATGTCTGAGACTATTAAACGATTAAAAATGATTGTTGCCTAACAGTTACTGAGGATGGTAGGCCATGAAGAAATTCCGGTTTCGCCTGGAGACGCTGCTTAAATTTCGCAAAATGGAAGAAGAACAGGCGCAGCTCAAGCTGACTGAGGCCAGTATCCGCTTATATAAAGAACAAGAATTACTAAATCAATTGCAAAATAATCTAGTAGTCAGTCTTGATTTACTCAGCCAAGAACAGTCTGGTTCTCCAACCATTGAAACTCTTAAGACTTTCGGCTATTATATCGATAAAATTAAGAGCGAAATTATTCATCAGCAAGAACAAGTTGCCAATGCAGAAACTTACCGTCAAGAGTGCCTTGTTGTTCTGGAAGCGGCCATGAAGCAAAGAAAACTTGTTGATAATTTACGGGAAAAACGTTTAGAACAGTACCATACCGAACTATTGCAAGAAGAACAAAAACTTCTTGATGAGCTTGGAACGCAGGCTTTTATGCGTAACAAGGAGAGTGAATAACTATGATGTCAAGTGTTAACCAAGTAACTCAGCGGATTGCCGCCATAGAACGGCGCTTTACCCCAACAATTCCAGCAACTCAATCCAGCAATGATTTTGCTACAACCCTTTCAGCTGCTAATGCCCAGCTATCAACTAATAGCCCAAGCCCCACAACCGGCAGTAGCACTCAAGGCGGCGACATTGCAAAGATGATACAGGTAGCTGCTGCGAAATATGGTGTTAATCCGAAGCTGGCAATGGCTGTTGCTGAAGCTGAATCAGGACTATCTCAAGAGGCTGTATCTCCTGTTGGCGCAGTCGGTGTAATGCAGCTTATGCCCGAAACCGCCAGCTCACTCGGTGTACGTAATATTAATGATCCGCGTGAGAATATTGATGGTGGTGTTCAATATCTGAAGCAGATGCTGAATACTTTTGATGGCGATGTTACCAAAGCGGTAGCTGCCTATAATGCCGGACCACAAGCAGTAAAAAACTACAATGGTATTCCGCCGTACAGTGAAACCCGTAACTATGTAGCCAAAGTTCTATCACTGGCTAAGTAGAGGAGTCTATAATTAATTATGGCTGAAAAACCTAAAACTCCTGCCACCAAAACTAAACAAGCATCAATAGTGGCGCCTAAGACAGTTCCAGAGGCAGAGGTTCCCAAACCAAAATTTAGTGGGATTTTTAAAGTTTTGTCCATCCTTGTCGCGCTGTGTATTTTGATAGCCATAGGTTTTGCTGCCGGAGTATATTTAAAAGTAATTGATCTAGAGAAACTTACCCGGGATGCGAACTTATCGCAATACCCGGTAGTGGCTCGTTTCTTTCCGAAAACAAACTTTGAGCCGGTCGAACTGGAAGAGGATGTGGCAGCCAATCAGCCAATAGCACAGGGTGATCCCAAACAGGCTCAGCTGCCAGCAACTTCGCTGTTACCAACACCTCAACTTCCGGGATCTACCATTATTACCAAAGAAGAGTTAGAGAAACAGGATAAAATTAAACGTCAAGAAGAAGCTAAGCGAACCTCAAAGTTAGCCCGACTCTATGGGGGAATGAAACCAGAGGCAGCGGTAGCGATTATGAAAGAATTAGATGATCCCACTGTTATTTCTATTTTGGGCAAAATGGAAGAAGAGCAAGTTTCCAAAATTTTAGCTTTATTTGACTCCACGCGTGCTGCTCGCATAACCCAGGATATGCTTAGAGGTCAGCCTCAAGTACCTAAGTTATAGCGTAATAGTGCAAAGCAAACTAGTGAAGGGAGGTGAAAAAATGAATCTAGCGCTTAATTTGTTCCTAACTAAGGCTGGTTTATTCCAAACGGCGACTAATACTAGCTCAAGTGGCACTTCTAATAGTGAATCCAAGACTAGCTTTAGCAATGTGCTTAGCAATGCTGTTTCACAGACTGATGAAGTAACTGTCAAAGCAAAGGAACAGGTTACTGCGGGAAATCTTATGAATGCTGTGCTAACCAATGCGTTTAAGGAAAAGGATACTGTTGCCAATGATCAAACGTCAGCTGATTCTAACGAGAGTTCTGAGGAGGATACAAATCAGTCTGAAGAAAACGCACTGTTTGCTCAAGATCTGTCAATGAACCTTATGAATCCTGTTGTAACCACACAAATATTGCTTGCTATGGCAGAGGCAAATCCACCACTTGTGAATGCCCAGTCTATGGTGTCTTCAGAGCAAGTTACTACCGCAATAGCAGCACAGGACCTACCAACCCCAGCGATGCAGATAGACATAACACCAACAGTAAATAGCACAGCTGCAGCGCAAGCGGCAGCAGGTCTGCCAACTCAGGCGGTGCAGATCGAAACAACACCAGCAGTAAATAGCACAGCTGCAGCGCAAGTGGCAGCAGGTCTAGCAACTCAGGCGTCGCAGATAGAAACAATATCAGCAGTAAATAGCACAGCTGCAGCGCAAGCGGCGGCAGGTCAACCAACCCCGGCGATGCAGATAGAAACAACACCAGCAGTAAATGGCACAGCTGCAGCGCAAGCGGCAGCAGGTCTACCAACTCAGGCGATGCAGATAGATACAACACCAGCAGTAAATGGCACAGCTGCAGCGCAAGCGGCAGCAGGCCTACCAACTCAGGCGGTGCAGATAGAAACAACACCAGCAGTAAATGGCACAGCTACAGCGCAAGCGGTAGCAGGCCTATCAACTCCGGCGATGCAGATAGAAACAACACCAGCAGTAAATGGCACAGCAGCGCAAGCGGCAGCAGGTCTACCAACTCCGGCGTCGGAGATCGAAACAACACCAGCAGTAAATAGCACAGCTGCAGCGCAAGCGGCAGCAGGCCTACCAACTCAGGCGGTGCAGATAGAAACAACACCAGCAGTAAATGGCACAGCTACAGCGCAAGCGGCAGCAGGCCTACCAACTCCGGTGATGCAGATAGAAACAACACCAGCAGTAAATGGCACAGCTGCAGCGCAAGCGGCAGCAGGTCTACCAACTCCGGCGTCGGAGATCGAAACAACACCAGCAGTAAATAGCACAGCTGCAGCGCAAGCGGCAGCAGGCCTACCAACTCAGGCGGTGCAGATAGAAACAACACCAGCAGTAAATGGCACAGCTGCAGCGCAAGCGGCAGCAGGCCTACCAACTCCGGCGGTGCAGATAGAAACAACACCAGCAGTAAATAGCACAGCTGCAGCGCAAGCGGCAGCAGGCCTACCAACTCAGGCGGTGCAGATAGAAACAACACCAGCAGTAAATAGCACAGCTGCAGCGCAAGCGGCAGCAGGTCAACCAACCGCGGCGTCGCAGATAGAAACAACACCAACTGTAAATGGCACAGCCGCAGCGCAAACAGCAACAAATATACAACAAACCCAAGCCAAGCAGGTAGAAGCAATGCCAACTTCAAACAGCACAATCTTACCGCAAGCGGTAACAGGCCTGCAGGCACAAGCCATAAAAGCAGAAACAAACCAAGATGCTAACGGCAAAGCTAACAAGCAAGTGCAGCAAGCTGGTGAACAAATCGCTATGCCGACAGTTGAAACAAGCCAGCAGGACAAATCTTTACGCTCAGACCTTAGCGGTCAAAAAGATAATCTAACAGATACCAGTACATTCCAGGGTACACAAGTTCTATCCCCTGGAAGCAATGAAGTAATGGATTTTTCGGCGTTCACTCAGAATTTAGATGCCGCACTAGTATCTGCAAATGGGTTAACGATGTCAGCTAAAACTACCGAACCCCAATCGCAAACAACTCCAGCTGCTGATGTATATCAAGTCCTTGATCAAATTGTGGAGCAAACAAAAATTATTGCTAAACCGCAAAATACTGAAATGATTATGAAACTCAAACCGGAGCATCTTGGTGAACTTACCCTGAAAGTAGCTGTTGAAAATGGCGTGGTAAATGCCAGCTTCCATTCCAATAATCCTGAAGTGCGCAGTTTGATTGAAGCGTCTTTGTCTCAGCTCAAACAAGAATTAGCTAGTACGGGGATTAAAGTGGATAATGTTAGTGTTTATGCTGGCCTTAGCCAATTTCAGCCTAATCAGGATCAAAGTCAAAACTCGCGCCAGCAGTTAATGAAATTTTCTAATAAAAATTCTGCCGATGATTTTGTCGAAGCTATTGATGGTGAATTAGCAAGCGGGAATAGTTCTGGAATGGGCTTACAATCCGGTGTAGATTACCGTATTTAGAAAAAGGAGGTGTTAACATGGCTAATACAAATGCAGTTGCCGGCAATAGTCAATCTTCGGCCACTACTAACACAACAACTACCAGAAAAGCGACTGATTCCCTTGGTAAAGATGATTTTTTAAAACTACTAATCACTCAATTACAGTACCAGGATCCACTGAATCCAATGGAAGATAAGGAATTTATTTCACAAATGGCGCAGTTCACGAGTTTGGAACAAATGAAGAACATGAATTCGTCGATGCAGATGACGCAGGCCAGCAGCATGATCGGGATGAAAGTAACTTGGACAGATAGCAGCAGTGCGGAAGTGAAGACAGGTGTAGTTGATTCCGTACGGTTAGTAGATGGTGCGCCTAAGTTGGTAATTGGCTCTGATTCCATTGAATTAAGCAAAATAACCGGGGTTGAACTCCCTAAGACGGTAAGTACGAATGCCTGATAATCGTATCTATAATTCGTACCAGCCGCTGCCTACGCTTAGTTCACCAGGCCAAGCATCCACCACAACTAAAGCGAACCCGGTCACTAATAAAATAAATAATGGTTCTAACTTTAATCAACTGTTACAACAGGAAATAACGGGAGTTAAATTTTCCCAGCATGCCTTACAACGCTTAAATAGCCGCAAAATCCAACTTGACAGCACACAATTAAGCAAACTGAGCCAAGCAGTAGAGAAAGCCGCGCAAAAAGGGGCTAAAGAGTCGCTGGTATTGATGAATGATAATTTGGCATTTGTCGTTAGTGTCAAAAATAAGACTGTCATAACGGCTATGGATGGTGCCAATATTAAGGACAATGTATTTACTAATATTGATAGTGCGGTAATTGTTTAGGGCTGGACCTCTTGAGGGAGCCCTCAGGCTGCTGAATGACAGAAGCAGTCAGTAAATAAAAATTAGATATAAATTGGAGGTCAGTTTTACTATGATGCGTTCAATATTTTCCGGGGTATCAGGTCTCAAAGCCCATCAAATAGCGATGGATTCTATTGGTAATAATATTGCCAACGTTAATACCACCGGGTATAAGGCCAGCAGAGTTAACTTTCAGGATATCTTAAGCCAAACCATGCAAGGGGCAGGTGCTGCTCAAGGAAATCGCGGCGGTACTAACCCACTGCAGGTTGGACTGGGTGTGGGTGTGGCTAGTATTGATACCATCTTTACAGATGGTATTTATCAGTCGACTGGCAAGATGACCGACTTAGCTGTCACAGGTAAAAACTTATTTATTCTCAGCGATGGTACACAAGAATATTATACCAGGGCAGGGAATTTTGATTTTGATGGTAGTGGCAATTATGGTGTCACTGGCACCGGTCTTAAAGTTATGGGCTGGATGGCAGACGCTTCCGGTGAGATAAATGCAACAGGATCACTTACCGCTATTCAGATTCCGGAGGGAACCTCGATGCCGCCTCAAGTATCTACCAAGATTGACATTGAAAATAATTTGAGTGCCGATGGCTATGGGATAGCAGCAGGTATTGCTACCGCCGATACGAAAATGAATTTTGAAGGAACGTTGAATGCCGATACAGCTGTAGGTGAAGTAGTGTCATTTCAGGTACAAACGTATCTGGCAAGTGGTGCAAAGGTGCCTGTTACCGTTAATTTCAAAAAAACGGGCGAGCCTGGTACGAATACCTGGAGTGTTACAACCGGTGACAGCACAACTGGCGGACAGTCGTTTACGGTAGGGACAACACCTTCACCGATTACACTTTCCATTGACAATGGTAAAGGCGGAACTATGCCGGTTACTGTCGATACCACTGGTATTATAGCGGGAGCAACTGATGCTTTAAAAGGGGAAACCGATTTGTCTACAGCAACCGATGATTCTGGAATTAAACTAAGTGGCGTGTTACCTGCGGATGCCCAAGAAGGTGCTGTTGTAGAGACTACTATTCAGGTTATTGATGGTGGCCAACGTGTACCATATACAATAACGCTTACAAAAACTAATAATACAACTGAAAACGAATGGAAAGTTACAAAGGCTACTTATACTGATGCCAGCGGTACAGTGAATGACGTTACTGGTACTATTACTGTTACTCCTGCTACTGCTACGCCTACATATATCGTTGGAGGTGTTAATACTTCTACGATTAAAGTAGATGGATTATCGCTAGACATGTCAGGCATTACATCTAAAACGGCTGATACCGCTAATGCCGCGCTCAAAGTGTATGATAGTTTGGGAGCGGCTCACAAAGTGGAATATACTTATACCAAAACCGGTGTACCAGGTGAATGGATTGTTTCAGCCACGGTAGACGGTAAAAAGGCTGACGTTACTAATGATAAAATTGCTTTTAATTCCAAGGGCGTCTTAATTTCACCGGCTTCAGCTAATGGTGGGCCACAGATTACAGTACCCGGCATTGCTGGCGCTACCAACTTCCCGGTGACAATGAATCTCTTTAAGGAAGATGGCACTCCGGCTCTTACCCAACATAGTGGCAAGTCCACGATTTTTGCTACCAAAACAGATGGTTATGCGGCCGGCACGTTGAAAAATGTTGTGGCTAATACTTCCGGAGAGCTTATTGGTACCTTCAGTAATGAACGGACAATGACGCTGGCTAAGGTGGCCTTGGCTACCTTTAGTAATCCCGGCGGTCTGGAAAAATCAGGTCAGAACTACTATGTTAAATCAGCTAACTCAGGCGAACGCCGGGTTATATCTGACGGCGCTTTTAAACCAGGAAGTCTGGAAGGGTCTAATGTTGATTTAGCGGAGCAATTCAGTAATATGATTATTACCCAGCGTGGTTTTCAGGCGAATTCTAAAGATGTTACTACTTCTGACGAAATGCTGGAGATAATAGCCAATCTGAAACGATAATCTCAGGAAAAGGTAGCGGGGGGAAGGCCTCCCTTCCGCTACCTGTTTTTTGAAACATAGTAAGGGAGGGATAGACATGATCAAGGTTACGAAACTTAAGTCTCAGGATTGTGATTTTGTAGTGAATGCCGAATTGATTGAAACCATAGAAGAGACACCAGATACAGTAATTACCCTAACTAGCGGCAAGAAGCTTATTGTGGAAGAAGCTATGGATGAAATTGTGCGTAAGGTAATGGATTATCGCCGGGCGTTATTCAGAAATATGCGTTAGTAAATGCATGCCTTGGGACTAGTGGCAAGATGAGTAATATAAATATTGTATATTGGAGGTGAGACAGTGGCTGAAGAGGAAAAACCCAAAAAGATGTCGATGATGGTAATTATCATCTTGATTGTGGTGGGCTTGATTTTGGCTGGTGGTATTTCGTATTTAATTGCAACCAGAGTTGTATCAGATCAAACGGTTGAGAAAAAAAGTTCTCAGCATGAGCCAGGTCAGTTTATTAAGCTCGGTGATGCAAAAGACGGGTTGATTCTCAATATTGGTGGCGTAAATAGTGGACGCTATCTTAAAATTGGCGTTATTGTGGAATTGAAACCAAGTAAAAATACAGCGGCCAAGGAAGGGAAAACGCTCTCACCTGAAGAAATAAAGATACTAGATACTGCTGTTTACGTTTTGCGTTCACAAAAGATCGAAGACTTTGACCCAACTAAGCAAGAACAGTTAAAAGAAATGTTAAAAAATGAAATTAATACAACACTTGGTGAAGATCGTGTATATGATATCTATATAACCAACTTTGTTTTACAGTAGCTTTACATTTATTCTTTTAGTATAATAAAAAACAGCTAGTAGTTAGCTACGGTGTAATAGCAGTTTTTATGTGAAAGGAGGGGGAGGATTGGCAGGACCCGATGTTTTATCACAATCTGAGATCGATGAACTTTTGTCAGCTTTATCTACGGGCGTTGTAACTGCTGAAGAGATAAAAACCGAAGAAAAACAGCGGAAAATTAAAATGTATGATTTTAAACGCCCGGATAAGTTTTCTAAGGATCAAATTCGTACTCTTTATATGTTGCATGAGAACTTTGCGCGTTTGCTTAATACCTACCTGTCAGCGCATCTTCGGACACTTATTCATATTGATGTGGCCTCTGTTGACCAACTGACGTATGAGGAGTTTATCCGGTCAATGCCAAACCCCAGTGTTATTAGTATTTTTCAGATGCGACCACTTAAAGGTAATGCAATATTAGAGATAAATCCTAATATTGTACTGGCTATCATTGACCGGTTATTTGGCGGTCCAGGGTTACCACCTGCTAAGCCACGTTCCTTAACTGATATTGAGGAAGTGATTATCAGGAAAGTAATTAATAAAGCTATGGAGAACATGCAGGAGGCCTGGAAACAGGTAGTAGCGATTGAACCCCGCATGGAGGCTTTAGAGACCAATCCACAGTTTACCCAGATTGTTCCTCCTAATGATATGGTTGTACTTATTACTCTGCAAGCAAAGATTGGTCAGGCTGAAGGTTTGATGAATATTTGTATTCCGTATTTGGTACTTGAACCGATTATGTCCAAATTGACGACAACCTTCTGGGTGTCTGCTGCAACTGCAAAGCAGGCTTCACCGGAAACCATGAATGTATTAAAACGAAAAATTGAAAGAACACTGATTCCTTTTATAGTTGAGCTTGGGCGGGCCACAGTTACTGTCCATGAACTATTAGATTTAGGTGTGGGGGATGTACTGCAGCTGGAGACAAAAGCGGAAAATGACCTAAGCCTAATGATTGGCAGCCGAGAGAAATTTAAATGTAAACCAGGCCTTATCGCTAACAGAAATGCAGTACAAATAACTCAAGTAATTTCCCAAGGAGATGATAATAATGAGTGATGGATTCCTGTCCCAGGAAGAAATAGACGCTTTGCTAAGAGGCGAACCAGTAGCAGCCTCGCCATCTCCGGCTGGGCAAGATTTATCTGATATTGAAAAAGATGCGTTAGGTGAGATTGGCAATATATCTATGGGTACTGCGGCTACGACGCTGTCTGTGCTTTTAGGCAGACGAGTATCTATTACTACACCTAAGGTTTCGATAACTAGCTTAAATGAAATTAAGCGCCAATATCCGCTGCCGTATTTAGTCATTGAGGTAGGGTATACACAAGGCCTGTTAGGTACCAACATTTTGGCGGTACGCGAGCAGGATGCGTTAATTATCGCCGACTTAATGATGGGGGGGATGGCACTAATCCGCCAACAGAACTAAATGAACTCTATATGAGTGCTGTTAGTGAATCTATGAATCAAATGATGGGATCAACGGCAACCTCCATATCGACTATGTTTAAGAAAAAAGTTGATATTGCACCACCAAAAGTCAATCTGCTGGATTTTGCTGTTGATCCTAATATTGATAGCATTGTTTCAGGTGACGATTCGTTAGTGCGGGTGTCTTTCCGTATGGAAGTGGAGGATCTTATTGACAGTGAGCTTATGCAGATATTGCCTATTAATGTTGCTAGAGAAATGGTAGAAAATCTGTTAAATGCGGTGCAAACACCTACAGCAGCTGCTCCAAAAGCTGTACCGCAGCCAACAGCTCAGCCGCAACCTGCTCCTGCCGCCGCTCAACCGGCACCCCAACCGAAACAGCAACCAGTGCAAAATGTCACAGTACAGCCTGTGCAGTTTTCTGCCTTAAAACCGGCCGGGATGCCGGGTGTGGATGCCAATATTGGCCTTATTATGGATGTTCCACTACAGATTACGGTTGAACTGGGACGGACTCGCAAGCTAATTCGCGATATTTTGGAATTGACACCAGGTTCAGTAGTTGAATTGGACAAACTGGCAGGAGAACCGGTAGATGTTCTTGTTAATGGGAAACTAATTGCCAAAGGTGAGGTTGTTGTAATTGATGAAAACTTTGGCGTACGGATTACCGATATAATAACTCCTTTGGAACGGGCTAGCCATCTTCAGTAGTAATTCCGAATTTTATTTGAGATAGGGGAGATAAATTTAATGGCCATTAAAGTTTTAATTGTTGATGATGCCGCTTTTATGAGAATGATGATTAAAGATATTTTATCTAAAAATGGATATGATGTAGTTGGCGAAGCGGAAAATGGTCTCAAAGCGGTAGAAAAGTATCAAGAACTTAAACCGGATTTGACCACTATGGATATTACTATGCCGGAAATGGATGGAATTGCTGCCGTAAAAGAAATTAAAAAGATGGACGCTGGTGCAATTATTATTATGTGTAGCGCAATGGGACAGCAGGCTATGGTTATCGAAGCAATTCAATCAGGTGCCCGCGACTTTATTGTTAAGCCATTCCAGCCTGATCGTGTTTTGGAAGCTGTCCGCAAAGCGGTTGGTTAGTCAGGTGAATTTATAGATGTTTGGTAATTTGCGCGTTCACGGCAGTATCCTAGTCTTTGTTAGTTGGTTATTCTTGTTTACAGGTCAGGTGTTGGCTGCTGCTGAAACGGGCGAATATTTAAAATATCAGGAGCCTCAACCAGCAACCTCATCCTGGCTTGCAACCAGTGGTTATATTGTATCGTTACTATTAACGTTTTTATTAGTTCTTGCTCTTGCATATCTTACTTCGCGTTTTTTAGGACAAAGAATGACTAATAGTGGTAGATTTGGTAGCGGTAAGATTTATGCCACTTTGTCTTTGGGACCTAACCGCGCTATCTATGTAATAGAGATAGCAGGCAGGTATATGGTATTGGGAGTAACCGAACACAGTATTACGATGCTCAATGAGATTACCTCTTTATCAGATATTGAGCAACTTAAGGCTACTCAAAATAGCGCTATGCCTCCGGAACAATTTAGCAGTGTTTTTCATCGGCAAATTGGTATGCTTAGGCAAATGCAAAAAAAACCCTTTTTAATTTTACTTCAGACACTCCCGAATTTCGCGCGAAGGAGCAGGATACCGATAGTAGGAAGAGGTAAATAGAGTGTCACAATGGATTAACTATGTAAAATCATGGCAAAAACAAGGCTTGACTTTGACCATAATTATTGTACTAGCTTTTCCAGCTGTAGCTGGAGCCGCGCCGCTGATACCTATTCCCAATATTAATGTTGGTGTGGAACAAGCAAATAGTCCTCAGGATGTTGCGCTTAGCCTGCAAGTTCTGTTAATGTTAACGGTGCTTTCACTGGCACCGTCTATTTTGATTATGATGACTTCATTTACTCGTATAATTATAGTATTGTCATTTTTACGCAGTGCTTTGTCGACTCAGCAGATGCCTCCGAATCAAGTTTTAGTTGGGCTTTCGCTGTTCTTGACCTTTTATACGATGTCCCCTTATTTCGATCAGGTGAATCAAAATGCCTTACAGCCTATGCTGGCTGGGACGATGGATCAACAAACGGCAATGACTGAGGCTGTGAAACCGATGCGTGAATTTATGTTTAAGCAAACTCGCGAAAACGATTTAGCCTTATTTGTGAATTTATCAGAGATGCCCCGGCCCAATGGCCCGGAAGATGTTCCTACAACAGTATTAATTCCGTCTTTTATTATTAGTGAGCTTAAAACTGCTTTTCAGATTGGTTTTTTGATTTATATTCCGTTTATTGTTATTGATATGGTCGTTGCCAGTACCCTCATGGCTATGGGGATGATGATGCTGCCGCCGTCAATGATATCATTACCTTTTAAGGTATTATTATTTATATTGGTGGATGGCTGGCATTTGATTACACGGTCATTAATCAGTAGCTTTATTTAGGGGGGGGGCGCTTATGTCTGGTGATATGGCTATTCAGATTGGCCGTGACGCCTTATCAATGGTTATGCTGGTGTCAGCCCCGATGCTTATTCTGGGACTGGTTGTTGGTGTTGCGGTCAGCATATTTCAAGCGACAACACAAATACAAGAGCAGTCACTTGCCTTTATCCCTAAAATTATCGCTGTTTTTATCGCTGTCCTTGTTTTTGGTCCATGGATGCTGAGTATATTGATTACCTATACCAGAGAATTGTTTTTGAGTCTGCCTACTATGGTTCGTTAACAGAGGAAATGGGGTAGTTCTACCAATAGATAGGTGGTAAGAAAGAGTGGATCTGTTTACATTATTGCAAAACCAGTTGGGATTTTTTCTGTTGATTTTTGCAAGATTGAGTGGGATTTTTTCATCAGCTCCTATTTTTGGTGCTAAAAATGTTCCGTTAATAGTAAAGGCTGGGTTGTCATTACTAATCTCCTATATTTTGTTACCACTATTAATCCAATCGAACCTCATTATCCCAGATGCCATACTCACCTATGTAGCGGTAGTAGTTGGTGAATTTTTAATTGGCTTGATTATGGGCTTTGCCTGTTCATTTATCTTTTACGGGATACAGATGGCAGGCACCTTACTAGATACACAAATTGGTTTCGGAATGGTTAATGTCATAGATCCTCAATTTGGCCAGCAGGTACCACTTGTTGGCAATTTTAAATACATTTTAGCTATACTAGTGTTTTTGACTAGTAACAGCCATCATCTTTTTATATCAGCAATTGTATACAGTTTTACAAGTATTCCGGTAACTCGCGGATTGTTTCGTCCTGAACTTGCCAATATTGTGGTAGATATGGTTGGTGATATTTTTATTATTGCCATTAAGATTAGTTTGCCAGTAGTGGTAGCAGTGCTGCTTACTGATGTTGCGTTAGGTATTTTGGCCCGTACTATGCCGCAAATGAATATTTTTGTTGTTGGTATGCCGGGCAAAATTATTGTCGGCATTTTTGTACTATCGTTGGCTTTGCCTTTTTATATAGGATTTTTGGAGGTGGTTTTCAGTGAAGGCTTTCATAATATGTACCGCCTCTTGGAAAGTTTTGCCCCAAGTTAAAGATAGCCGATATAAGCTGAATACCTTTGATTTGCAGTTGTTTAATGGCGAAAAAACGGAAGAAGCTACCCCTAAGCGAAAAGCGGATGCTAAGAAAAAGGGGCAAGTTGCCAAAAGTTCTGAGATTAGTTCTGCTTTCGTTATTCTGGCTGCTTTTTACACGCTTAAATTGGTAGGTGTTGGTGTATATAATGAATTAGCAGGCTACATGACAGCCATTTTGTCTGGTCTGACTACCACAGATTTGACGATTAATGCTGTTCAGTTATTATTCTTTAATGTGGGATTAGTTATGGCAAAGACAGTTTTGCCGATTCTCTTAGTTATTATGGTAATATCAGTGGTTATTAATTTTATGCAGGTAGGAGTCATTTTTTCAACCGAAGTATTAATGCCGGATTTTAGTAAAATTAATCCGCTATCTGGTTTTGGGCGACTATTTTCGAAAAGGTCACTGGTTGAACTTGCCAAAGCTCTTTTTAAAGTAGGTATTATTGGTTATTTTATTTATCGCTTTGCTATTGTTCAAATAAGTGATATTTCTAAACTAATTAGCATGGAATTAATTGACTCGCTTAGATTAACAGGTTCGCTAATTATTGATTTAGCTTTTCAAATTATTACGGTTATGATGATTTTGGCAATATTTGATTATATTTATCAATGGTGGGAACATAATGAAAGTTTGAAGATGTCTAAGGAAGAAGTCAAACAGGAAATGAAACAAACAGAGGGGGACCCGCAAATTAAAGGTAAAATCAGGGAAAGGCAGCGGGCGATGGCGATGCGGCGAATGATGCAAGAAATTCCCAAAGCCGATGTAGTCGTTACTAATCCTACTCATTTGGCGATTGCCCTTAAATATGAGAAAAGTATGGCAGCTCCGGTAGTTTTGGCTAAAGGTCAGGATTTTTTGGCTGAGCGTATCAAACAAATTGCACGGGATAATAAAGTTGTTGTTGTAGAGAATAAGTCGTTAGCCCGTGCCTTATACCCTGTGGTAGAGATTGGCGATGTTATACCTGCTGAGTTATATCAAGCGGTTGCAGAAGTTCTGGCTTATGTATATCGTTTGAAGAAACGCTTGTCCTAGTAGAAGGAGCGATAAAATAGATGGCTGTTATTCGAGAATCTAAATTATTTACAAATCTGGAAAAATACAGTGACGTCATGGTAGCTGTGTTTATTATTACTATTGTCGGCATGATGATTATTCCGCTGCCAACAATGTTACTTGACCTCTTGTTGACACTAAATATTACGTTGGCTGTAATTATTGTAATGGTGGCTATTTATAATATTGAGCCTTTAGATTTTTCAGTATTTCCATCATTGCTTTTAATTGCTACCTTATTTCGGTTGGCGCTTAATGTATCTTCTACCCGTCTTATTTTGCTTGAGGGCCATGCAGGGGAAGTCATTGCTGCTTTCGGTAATTTTGTAGTTGGCGGTAATGCGGTAGTTGGTTTTATTGTATTTGTTATTTTGATTATCATTCAGTTTATTGTAATCACCAAAGGCGCCGAACGTGTCGCTGAAGTTGCCGCACGTTTTACTTTGGATGCTATGCCAGGTAAGCAAATGAGCATTGATGCTGACCTGAATGCCGGGCTTATTTCGGATAAGGACGCGCGTGAACGACGCAGTAATATTCAGCGGGAAGCTGATTTTTATGGTGCGATGGATGGTGCCAGTAAATTTGTTAAAGGCGATGCCATTGCAGCTATTATTATTATTGTAATAAATATTGTCGGTGGTTTTATTATTGGGATGGTGCAGCGTGACCTGGATGTGCTGCAAGCGCTTCATACGTATACGTTATTGACGGTAGGTGAAGGTTTGGTTAATCAGATACCGGCGTTATTGATATCTACGGCTACCGGTATAGTGGTAACCAGAGCTGCTTCCGATTCTAATCTAGGCTCAGATCTTACTCGTCAGCTTATCAATAATCCCCGCGTTTTCTTTATCGCTTGCGGGGTATTATTGCTTTTAGGCTTGATACCAGGGTTGCCTGGTATTCCGTTCTTGACGATCAGTTTGCTTACTGGTGTCATTGGTTATGCACTCGTAAAAACTCAACAAACAGATGTTCAAACCGAAATGTCTCAACAAGAGGAAATCGAAAAAGAAGAGGTCCGTAAGCCCGAAAATATCATTGCTTTGCTGCAGGTTGATCCGATGGAATTGGAGATTGGTTATAGTCTTATTCCGCTTGTTGATGTTAGCCAAGGCGGTGATTTATTAGACCGGGTGGTTATGATTCGTCGCCAGTGTGCATTAGAACTGGGGCTTATTGTGCCAACAATACGAATTCGCGATAATATTCAATTAAAACCTAGTATCTATGTAATTAAATTAAAAGGGATTGAAATTGCCAGAGGCGAATTAATGTTAGATCACTTTTTAGCGATGGATTCAGGGGCGGCTTTTGAATCAGTGCCTGGAATTGAGACTGTGGAACCGGCTTTTGGGTTGCCGGCGCTGTGGATTCAAGAGACTTATCGTGAGCAAGCTGAGCTTGCGGGTTATACGGTAGTTGACCCGGTATCTGTTTTGGCAACACATCTTACTGAGATTATCAGAAGCCATGCTGCTGAGATTCTAGGGCGGCAAGAAGTACAAACCCTGGTTGAGTCTGTTAAACAAAATAATGCAGCTGTAGTCGAGGAATTGACACCTAATCTCTTATCAATTGGTGAAATTCAAAAAATATTGGGAAATTTGTTACGTGAAAAAATTTCTATTAGAGATTTGGTAACAATCTTTGAGACAGCGGCTGATTATGCTCAATTAACAAAAGATACGGAGATTCTAACTGAGTATGTCAGGCATGCGCTTTCTCGTCAAATATCCCGTCAATTTGTAAATAATAATATTTTAACCTGTTTAACAGTTGATCCGCAGTTGGAAAACATGATCGTCAATTCAGTACAGCGCACTGAACAAGGTTCCTATGTTGCATTAGAACCGAAAGTGGTGCAAGCTGTAATTACTAGTCTTACAAATGAACTTTCTAAGCTGACTAATATGGGTTATCAGCCGGTAGTTCTTACAAATCCGGGAGCCAGGCTATATTTCCGCAAACTTACAGAACGTGTAGCGCCAAATTTAACGGTCTTATCCTATGCTGAATTAGATCCAAAAGCTGAAGTACAGGCACTAGGGATGGTGAAATTGTAAGTTGAAAGTTAAACTATTTACCGCATATAACATGCCGGAAGCAATGGCTCAGGTAAAGCAGGATTTAGGACGAGAGGCTGTTATCTTGCATACCCGCCGGTTTAAAAGAGGGGGAATTTTTGGTTTTTTCGGCAAAGAAATGGTAGAAATTATGGCAGCCATAGATACTGTTCAGCCCCCGATTGTCGAGAAAAAGCAGTCCATCATTTCTACTCCGCCTGTAGTCAATATTGATGACACAAAAATAACGGCGTTGCAGACTGAAATGGCTACTATGCGAAAAATGATAGAACAGATGGTAGGCCAAGTTGTTAAAAGTGGTAACGAATTATCACCGCTGATGGACTTATTAATTAAGAATGATATTGATCCGGTGATTGCTGCCAACCTAATTAAGGGATTGCCAGATGAAAACTCGATTGTTGGTGGCGATCAGGGGAGTGTTCGTAAGCTTTTAGTTGACCGTATTATTAATTACTTCCCAAAAATTGACGGAATTGATATAATGCCTTCAGGCTGTAAGACGGTGGCGTTGATCGGTCCGACCGGTGTTGGGAAAACGACAACTATTGCTAAGTTAGCCGCTAATTTTGTTTTAAAAGAGGGATATAAGGTAGCACTTTTGACCGCTGATACGTATCGGATTGCAGCTGTTGAGCAGTTAAAAATTTATGGTGATATTATTGGTGTACCCATTGAAATTGTATATTCGCCTGATGAGTTTAAGGCTGCTCTTTGCCGTCATCAGGATAAAGATTTGGTGCTAGTGGATACCGCTGGCCGCAGTCCCAGCAATCAATGCCAATTAGCGGAACTCCAGGCATTATTGTCAGTGGATCCGGATATTGAAACACATCTTGTTTTGAGTACTACAACCAAATATCGTGACATCTTAGAAATAGTAAATAAATTTTCGATTTGTTCGCCACAAAAATTTTTATTTACAAAAGTGGATGAAGCAAGTAATTTGGGAACTATCTTAAATTTGGTATATCATTTTCCGGCATCTTTATCCTATATGACTACAGGACAAAGCGTTCCCGATGATATTGAGTTAATTAGTTCAACCAAATTAGCGAATATGATTTTGAGGGATTAAAATGAGTGATCAAGCTGAGAAATTGCGTCAAATGACACTACATTCTTCAATTCCGACAAGTCCGATTATTAAGCAAAATGCTAAGAGCCGGGTAATCACAGTTACCAGTGGTAAAGGCGGTGTAGGAAAAACTAATTTTACCGTAAACCTCGCGCTTGCTTTAGCCGCACTTAACAAAAAGGTATTGGTAATTGATGCTGACTTAGGGATGGCTAATGTTGAAGTGGTACTGGGTTGTTCAGCCACTTATACTATTCTTAATTTATTGGAAGATGGTATGAAGATTGCTGATATTGCCACAGAAGGTCCGCACGGCATTAAGTTTATGGCCGGCGGTTCTGGTATTTATCATCTGGCCAATTTAAGCGATGTCCATTTAAACCATATAATAGGCCAAATATCTTTATTTGATAATTGGGCTGACTTTATTTTAATTGATACAGGAGCTGGAATCAGCCGCAATGTTTTAAAATTTGTTGTGGCCGCTGATGAAGTTATTATTATTACGACACCAGAGCCCACCGCAATTACTGATGCCTATGCGATGGTGAAAGCCTATGCCGGGCAAAAGGGGACGGCGCCGCTTAAACTGGTGATTAACCGTATTGTAGATCGTGATGAAGGTCAAATGGTTGTTGATAAATTGATGCGAGTCTCTCAGCGATTTCTCAATGTAGCCATTGAGCATCTTGGATATGTTTATGAAGACCGTAATCTGGTAAAGGCTGTTAAAAGCCAAATACCACTATTGATATCGTTTCCAGAAGCGATATCATCCCGTTGTATTGAAGATATCGCACAACAAATACTTCGTGGTGAAAATGTACAGCAAAAGCCCCGCGGAATGAAAGGATTTTTTTATAAGTTTTTAGAATATATGTAGTAGTCCTCAAATGGGGGGTGTCGTTATTAGTAGTGAGTCAAGAGATATTTTTAAAATTAATCAACGTATTAAAGTAATTGTTCCTGACCGAAGTGGTCTTGCAGAGCAATACCGCAGCCGGATTGAAGATATAACTGCTGAGAATATGGTGATAGCTATGCCAATGAGTAAGGGCGTTCCTGTCAGATTGCAGCAAGGTGATATTTTCTTCGGACGGACAGTGATTAACCACATGGCTTTTGAATTTACCAGCTCTCTGCTCAGCAGACAGATTAACCCGTTGCCTGTATGGATGATTGTCTTGCCTTATAATATAAAAAAAATTCAGCAAAGGGCTTTTGTCAGGATTGATTTGACTATACTTGTTCAAATTAGAGCGATTGATGCTAATGAAATGCTTGATGATACAATAATTAACGCTTCAACAAAAGATATTAGTGGTGGTGGTGTACAAATTGTTACTGGTCACAAATGGCCTATTGGAACTAAATTGATGGTGACAATTCATTATCCGCAGATTGGTGCTCTTACTTTTAAAAGTGAAGTGGTTAGGGTGTTTCAGCCGCAGCATGAACTTGCGGTATTCTGGGTGGGGATAAGATTTCTTGAAATTGCCGAAAAAGACCGTAGTAATATTATCAAGTTTATTTTTAAAAAACAGCTTGAACAGCGCCGCAAAGAGTTGGAATAACTAAAAGGTATTGGTGGTGATTTTTTGATAAAAGTGCTGGTTGTTGATGATTCTGTGTTCATGCGTAAGCTGTTAGGTGATTTATTTTCTAATGAAGCTGATTTTACTGTTATTGAGACTGCACGCAACGGTAAAGATGCAATTGATAAAGCAAAACGCCTGAAGCCTGACTTAATTACTCTTGATGTGGAGATGCCGATTGTGGATGGTCTTAAGGCCTTAGAAATAATTATGTCAGAATGCCCTACCCCGGTAGTTATGATCAGTAGCTTGACGAAAGCAGGCGCTATTGCTACTTTGCGGGCACTTGAACTAGGTGCTGTTGATTTTGTTGCTAAAACGGCAGGACCTATCTCTAATATAACGGATGTGCGAGCTGAAATACTTGCTAAATGTCGGGCTGCTGTTAGAGCGAATGTATCGCAGCTTACAAAAACGCAAACTATCAACCATATGCCGACGACGAAACAGGTGTATTCGTCACCAGGTGTACAAACGGAAGAACGAATAATTGCTATTGGCACTTCGACAGGTGGGCCGCGGGCTTTGCAAGAAGTTATAACTAAAATTCCCGGCAATATTCCCTGTGGAATTGTTATAGTCCAGCATATGCCGCCAGGATTTACTAAGTCACTCGCGGAACGGCTGAACTCATTATCTGCTGTAACAGTGAAGGAAGCCGAACATAATGATGTTGTGTGCCCAGGACTTGTGTTGATTGCACCAGGAGATTATCATATGCTGCTTGCAAAAGAAGGTGGTAAGGTACTTGTTAAGCTTAACCAAAACCCTCCCATTAGCGGACATAGACCAGCAGTAGATCCTTTACTAGAATCAGTAGCCCGTATTTTTGGCAGTAAGGCAATCGGGGTTATTTTAACCGGTATGGGCCATGATGGTACAAAAGGTATCCAAGCAATTAAACATCAAAATGGCAAGACAATTGCGGAAGATCAATCAACGGCAGTTGTATTTGGAATGCCTAAATCAGCTATTGAAGCAGGTGTAGTTGATAGGGTAGCACCCATTACTGGTATAACCGCTGAAATTCTTAGAGCTTTAGCTAAACAATAAACATAAATCGTGATACGGGGGTGTAGATGAATGGATATCAATCAGTATATGGGAATGTTTTTAGAAGAATCGCGTGAGCACCTTCAAGCCTTAAATAGTTGTTTGCTTGATCTTGAAAATGATCCTGGCAATTTAAATGTACTTGATGAAATATTTAGAAGTGCTCATACCATTAAAGGTATGTCTGCTACCATGGGATTTACTACTATTGCGGAGCTTACACATGAGATGGAAAATGTTCTTGATTTGCTTCGTAAAGGGACACTGCAGGCAAATGATGATATTACTGATATTTTATTTAAATGTGTTGATACCTTGGAGCAGCTAGTCGAAAACGTATCCTCGAATTCTGATACGCCTATTGAGATTAAACCGCTCATTTCCAAACTCACAGCAATTGCTAAAGGTGAGCCGTGTTCGGTATCTGAACAACACTCTGTGCAGGTTGCAGCAACGCCGGAAGCGGAATCTATTTCAGTTCAAAACGTCAATCTTGATGAAACAGAGCTCAATGTTGTTAAAGCTGCAAGAAAGCAAGGCATTGAGTGTTATGAAGTTCATATTGATTTGCGGGCAGGATGTCTCCTTAAATCTGCCAGGGCATATATGGTAATGAACGCATTAGAAGAACTTGGTGAGGTTATTAAGAGTGTTCCAACTGTTGAAGAATTGGAAAAAGAAAACTTCGACAATTCTTTCCAGGTTAGTGTTTTGACAAGTGTTAATGCGGAGAATATTGAAACAGCTGTTCTCAATATTTCAGAAGTTGAAAAAGTTGCTGTTATTCCAGTGATAATTCCGGAAACTACCGAAAAATCAGCCGCAATCCCAGAGGCTCAAGCAGATAAACCAACTGTCGGCAAACAGGATAAAAGTGTCTCTGGTGACAAACCGGAAAAACCGGCTGCTAATGAACAACATAATGATAAAAAGCTTAAAAGTGGTCAATCAGTAAGAGTTGACATTGATAAATTGGATAGTTTGCTTAACCTTGTTGGAGAATTAGTTATTAACAAGACCCGGCTGGAGCAAATTGGATTAACACACAGACTTACTGATCTTGTCGAAACGATTGAACAAATGGATAGGGTAACGACAGATTTGCAGTCAGTAGTCATGAAAGTTCGGATGGTTCCTGTTGGTCAGGTGTTTAATCGTTTTCCACGAATGGTTAGAGACTTGTCACGCGAATTAAATAAAGAGATTAACCTCATTATTCAGGGGGAGGAAACAGAGCTTGACCGTACTGTAATCGATGAAATTGGCGATCCTTTAGTTCATCTTTTGAGAAACTCGATTGATCATGGTGTTGAACATCCGGCTGAACGGCAAGCCAAAGGCAAGAATCCTGTTGGTGAAGTTCGCCTGATTGCCCGTCATGAAGGTAATAATGTTATTATTATGGTTGAAGATGATGGAAAAGGCATTAATGCCGATACTATCAAACAAAAGGCTGTGGAGCGGGGGATGATTACGCAAGCTGAAGCTGATAAGCTTGAAGCAGCTGAAGCTGTTCGACTTGTGTTTTTGCCTGGTTTCTCGACGGCTGAAACAGTAACCGATGTTTCAGGACGTGGCGTTGGCATGGATGCTGTTAAGACTAAAATTGAATCATTAGGCGGCATGGTAGATGTTGAGACCAAAATTAATATGGGTAGTAAATTCAAGATTCGACTGCCACTAACATTGGCTATTATTCAGGCATTATTAGTGAAAGTATGTGAAGAAATTTATGCTATTCCGCTTGGCTCCATTGATAGCACCATTAATATTACACCCCAGGATATAAAAACAATTCAAAATCAAGAGGTTATTTTACTTAGAGGCCAAATCATTCCCATAGTTCGTTTGGCAAATGTGCTTAATGTCGCTAATACTTGCCAGCATAGTCAGGAAGAATTATTTGTAGTAATCGTTCATATTGGGGAAGAGCGTGCCGGGATCATTGTAGATACGCTTATTGGGCAACAAGAAATAGTAATTAAATCTATGGGGAAATTATTAGCTGGAATTAAGGTTATTGCCGGCGCTACTATTCTAGGTAATGGTCAAGTAGCACTTATCTTAGATGTTGGGGCGCTAAAACAGTAAAAAGGGGAGGGAAGAAGAGTGTCTGAACTAACATATTCTGGTAATGATATTCAGTTAGTAGTATTTAAATTAGGGCGCGAGGAGTATGGTGTCAGTATTCTGCAAGTTCAAGAGATCAAGCGAATAACGGAGATTACCCGGGTTCCTCATTCACCTGATTATATTAAAGGTGTAATGAATTTACGCGGTAGTATTTTGCCTGTTATTGATTTGAAGAAAAGACTTAATTTACCTCCGGAAGAGTATACGGAAGATACGCGAATTATTATTATAAAAGTTGAAGATATAGTGGTTGGCATGATTGTCGATGCTGTGTCTGAAGTAACAACAATTGACCAAAATAATATTGAGCCACCGCAAGCGGTGGTGGGTGGTATTGCTGGAGATTATTTAAGTGGTGTAGGTAAATTAGATAATCGACTGTTAATATTACTTAATACGGATGCAATTATTGGTGTGGGTCAAGAAGTTAAAGCTAGTTAATAGTTAGGTGTAGATAGCAAAGGGGTGGCAAAACTTGTCTGAGGATATTTTAAAACTATCACCATTGCAGTTAGATGCGTTGAGGGAAATAGGTAATGTTGGTGCTGGTAATGCGGCAACTGCGCTATCTCAAATCATTAATAACAAAATTGATATGACAGTACCAGAAGTGGCTATTCTTCCTCTTGGTGAAGTACCAGAGGTGGTAGGTGGCCCAGATGCTATGGTTGCGGGTGTTTATCTCAGAGTTTTTGGCTTGGCACCTGGGAGTATCTTATTTTTGCTTCCTCGTGACAGTGCCTTTTACTTGGTTGATATGCTAATGGGGCGCAGCCAGGGTGAAACTCAACTCCTTAATTCTATGGATGAATCAGCACTGATGGAAATTGGTAATATTTTGGCAGGTGCCTATTTGAATGCGCTTTCTCACTTTACTAAACTGACATTATTACCATCTATTCCGGCTTTAGCCGTTGATATGGCTGGTGCTATATTAAGCGTTGTCTTAAGTCAGTTAGGTCAAATGGGCGATCACGCATTGGTAATCGAAACTGAATTTACGACTGATAATGATGGCGTTAAGGGTCACTTTTTCCTTATTCCTGATCCCGGTTCTTTGAGTACAATTTTGGCTGCAATCGGGGTGACAGAATAATGGCTGAACTAATAAAAGTCGGCATGGCTGATTACAAGGTTGGGCGTAATCCGGCTAGCCTGATTAGTTATGGACTAGGATCCTGTGTTGGTATCGCGCTTTTTGATTTGGTTGCTAAGGTAGGTGGATTAGCCCATATAATGTTACCTGACAGTACGCAAGCCCGCTCAGCAGAGAATATAGCAAAATTTGCGGATACGGCTTTACCAGCCATGCTTAATGATATAATAAAATTAGGTGCAAGCAAGTCGCGTATTACGGCGAAGATTGCCGGCGGCGCACAAATGTTTACATTTACTAATGCTACTGATATTATGCGGGTCGGTGAGCGTAATGCAGAAGCTGTGCGTTTAGTACTAAAGAAGCTGGAGATACGATTAATAGCTGAAGATACCGGTGGTAATTATGGACGTACAGTTGAGTTGAAATTGGACACTGGCATTTTTCGCGTCAAAACCATTGATAAAGGTGAAAAAGAATTATAATTGGAGGAAGAACTATGACACTAAAGTTGCGGCTTAGTTTATATGTGGCACTTATTGCCAGTGGCTTAACATTATTGGTAGGTGTGCATAATAATATTACACTAACTGCTATGGTATACCGAACATTAGTATCGTTAGTTCTTTTTGCCATTATTGGATATGTTTGTGGTCAATTTGCTGAGCGCTATTTTCAAGAAACCCTGGATGAATCGGAACCTAAGGGTGTGGATGTTTCTATTACAAGTAGCGATGACAAACAGGGAGATGAGTTACCGCCGGCAGAATTTGAACCTCTTAATCCTAAGAATTTTGAGAATATAACACTAACGCAAAAGTAACGATGGAGGGGTAAGCGCCAATGGCAGATAATAATGCTGAAGAGAAGGCTGCTAACACTCTCAAACTTTGGCGGGAGTACAGTAATAACAAAAGCCCGGAGATTCGGGAGAAAATTATTGAGAACTACTTGCCTTTAGTTAAACTAGTGGCAGGCCGTGTTGCAGTTAGTCTTCCTCAGCATGTAGATAAAGATGATTTGATTAGTAATGGATTTTTTGGTCTTATGGAATCAATGGAACGCTTTGATGCTGATAGAGGAGTTAAGTTCGAAACCTATGCAGTTGTAAGAATCAGGGGAGCTATTCTTGACTCCCTTAGAGCTCAAGATTGGGTTCCGGCTACCATTAGACAAAAGGCACGACAATATGAACAAACAGTCGCCAAGTTAGAACATGCGCTGGGACGCTCAGTAAAAGATGAAGAAATTGCGATGGCAATGAAAATTCCACTCAGTGAACTGTATAAGCTTATTAATCAGCTAAATGCCAGCACACTTATTCCACTTGAAGAATTTGCCAGAACAGAGACAGCTTCGCAGCATACGCCGAACCCTGCACAACATATAGAAGAGCAAGAAGTAAAAGATATGTTAGCCAAAAGTATTGATAAGTTGCCAGAAAAAGAGCGTTTGGTGGTTAGTCTTTACTATTACGAAGGACTGACATTAAAAGAGATCAGCTTGATATTAAAATTATCAGAAGCTCGTATATCTCAACTTCATACTAAAGCTATTTTCCGGTTACGAGGTGCTCTGTCAAGACTAAAATCAAGCTTTATTTAATAATCAAACCTAGTCGTTAGTGCTAGTGATGGGAGATTGCGTATGGATGATGCACGCTTATTAGAACAGGCAGAGGATAATGTAAGTTCACTTGATGGATATTTTACGATTACAACAGATGAAAATGGTACTTATCTGGCTGTGTATTCTCCGCAAGGTGAGGGACAGCCTGTAAAAGTACCTCAAATTACTGAACTTTTGAGAGGACGCGGCATTGATAAAGTAGAGAATGCTTTGCTTGTCCGTGTAGTAAAAGAGGCGTTAGGTACTCCCATTAAAGTAGCAGAGAAACTAGTTGAAACAGAACCGGTTATTCAGGTTTTGGTCTCTCGTGATAGAATGGAGGCCACTCTGCAGGTAGACATGCCAAAAGGCTGTCGACCAGTTACTATTGATGAGATTATGGATAAAATTAAACAGGCTGGTATAGTTTATGGAATTGACAGCGCGGCAATTGAAGCAGCACGCACCAGACCGGGAAGCATGGTCGTCTGCGCAAAAGGATTGCCACCTGTTAATGGAGCTAATGCCGAAATTACATATTTCCTGGATTTAGAAAACAAAGGGCGTCCTGTAGAATTAGATGACGGCAGGGTGGATTTTAAAAGCCTTAATTTGTTTACCGTTGTTCACAAAGATGAGTTGTTAGCTGAAAAAGTGCCTGCAACACAAGGAACCGAGGGAATTGATGTTTTTGGGAATGAAGTTCAGGCTAAACCAGGAAAAGATGTAGTATTGCCAACAGGTAAAAATGTTTATGCTGTCGAGGGATTAAAGGCATATGCGGGACAAGACGGCCAACTTGTTGTTGTGAACAAAAAAATAGGTGTTATTCCTCTTATCGAAATAAAAGGTGATGTTGATTTATCAACAGGTAACATTGAATTTGTCGGTAGTGTAATCGTTAAAGGCTCAGTACAGACTGGTTTTACAGTAAAGGCTGAAGGAAATGTAGAGATAGCCGGTAATGTCAGTGGTGGTATTGTTGAAGGCAAGAATGTTACTGTTCGTATGGGTATTCAGGGAATGAACAAAGGATATATCAAAGCAAGTGAGAATGTTGTTACAAAGTATATTGAAAATGCAACAGTATTAGCAGGAAAAGACGTCATTGTCAGTGATGTTATTTTACATAGTAAAGTGAGCGCCGGCAAAAGAGTAATTGTTGACGAACGGCGTGGTCTTATTGTTGGTGGACAGATATCCGCCGGTGAAGAAATTAAGGCCAAGACTATTGGTACTTATTCTGCTACAAATACTGATATTGAGGTCGGAGTAAATCCGGCATTACGGGAAGAATACCAAATATTACGCAAAGATATTAAAAAGTTTGAATTTGATTTAGAGCAAGCGCAAAAAGCTTTACATATATTACGAACAATGAACCAGAGTACGATGCCTCCGGATAAACACGAAATGTTGCTTAAATTGACGAAAGCTCAGTTTCATTTAATTGGTCAGACTGAAACCATGCGTAATAGACTGGCAGAAATAGAAATAGCTCTGGAAGAAATGCGCTATGGTCACATTAAAGTAGCAGATACAGTTTACCCTGGGGTCAAGCTAGTTATCGGAACATTAGTGAAACCAGTACGGGATGCTACTAAGTTTGCGAATTTTTATGCTGAAGACGGGGAAATTAAAACAGGCTCTTATAAATAGTGATTAACTACCAATCAGCTTTTACTTTTATGGTTGGATGGTGATGTAATGAGTATCAGGCCAATTGATATGCAGGTAATTATTCCAAAGGCGACAGAAGTCGGGACACAACAAAATAATCTTGCCCATCAAGGTACACTTCAGCAACAGCAATTTGCTGAACAGATGGAAAAGGCGGCCCAGGTACGTCAGCATCAGGTTCAAAGTGTAGAAAAAGGCCAGGGTGGCAAGGTTGAACGCGATGATAAAAAAGAAAATAATAAACGCGGTGATAGTGACCTTAACCAAAATCACAATGTGGTTTCCCAAAAATCCTTAGAATCAGAAAATTCAGAGCAAGAGATAATGCCTCCGGATCCGGTATTAGGACATATTATCGATATTAAAACGTAGTATTATGGAGGTGATATTCTTGCCGGCTAGTGTTAGTATTGTTTTACTGGCAATCGTTCTTTTTCTTTTTTTATTACTATATAAAAAAGATATGATTGTTAAAATGTTTATGTTAAAGATGTCTGCTCCAGCTAATGAATTTACAGCGCAACTAGAGCAAACAGCTGATGCTATTATTAGACGCCTTGAAGAGGAAGCTGCTCAACTTGAGCTATTACTTGAAGAAGCGGAGACGAAAATTGGCCTGCTTAACCAGCAAGTTGAGCAGGCCAATAAGATGATTGAGCAGTTGTCAGCGTTAGTGGAAAAACAAAGTATAGCTAAGCAACAGGATACAGGACTAGTTGTTGCCGAGATTGGTAATGCATCAGTGCTACCGGTTGCAGAAGATGTTTTGCCTGAACCAGTTCAGCCTATTGCTGAACTGGCAATTGAGGCCGAAGAGAATAAACATACTATTAAAGAAGTAAACGTTGAAAAATATCGTCACATTATTGCCATGGCAGACCAGAATTACACTGTGACGGAAATTGCTAAAGCTACAGGTATGGGCAAGGGCGAAATTATGCTGCTCCTGCAATTGAATAAAAAGTAAGGCAATTGGTATAATAAAAAGCGAAAAGCAAGAAATTATGAGAGAATTTGACTTGTTATCAGCGGAAAGTTATGCTATACTACTTTTCGGTGTATCACACACGCAATCCAATTTTGCTACTGTGCCAAAACTGGTGAAGGCAAAAGATGCGGGTTGCGGCGGTAATTTAACAGGAGGTGTATTTATGTCAGTTATTTCTATGAAACAGCTTTTGGAAGCTGGTGTACATTTTGGTCACCAAACCAGAAGGTGGAACCCCAAAATGGCTCCATATATATTTACGGAGCGTAATGGTATTTACATTATTGACCTACAAAAAACAGTAAAAAAGGTGGAAGAAGCGTATAATTTTGTACGTGACTTAGCTGCTCAAGGGCAAACTATGCTGTTTGTAGGTACCAAAAAACAGGCGCAGGAAGCTGTAAAAGAAGAAGCTATCAGATGTGAAATGTTCTATGTCAATGAAAGATGGCTGGGTGGTATGTTGACAAACTTCCAAACAATTCAAAAACGCATTAACAGATTGCGTGAGCTTGAAGATATGGAAGCTAAAGGTATGTTTGAAGTATTGCCTAAAAAAGAAGTCCTTACTTTACGCCACGAAATGGAACGATTACAAAAATTCCTTGGTGGAATTAAAAATATGCACAAACTGCCAGGCGCACTTTTCATTATTGATCCGCGCAAAGAACGCATTGCTGTGGCAGAAGCTCGTAACTTAGGTATTCCTATTGTTGGGATTGTTGATACTAACTGCGATCCTGATGAAATCGATTATGTTATTCCTGGAAATGATGATGCTATTCGCGCTGTTAAGCTGCTTACCGCAAAGGTTGCTGACGCTGTACTGGAAGGTCGCCAAGGCGAACAGATGGCAGAGTAAACTATTATGTGCACAGTAAAGGTAAGGGGCTTTCGGCCCTCTTACCTTTACTAATAGTTAGGAGGATTTTAAATGATAACTGCAGGAATGGTTAAAGAACTACGGGAACGCACTGGTGCCGGCATGATGGATTGTAAAAAGGCTTTAAGTGAGACTAACGGTGATATGGAAAAGGCTGTTGACTCTTTGCGGGAAAAAGGTTTGGCTGCAGCAGCAAAAAAAGCTAGCCGTATAGCTTCTGAAGGACTTGTTGAATCTTACATACATGGAGCAGGACGTATTGGTGTTCTTGTTGAGGTAAACTGCGAAACTGATTTTGTTGCTAAAACTGATGATTTTAAATCACTAGTGCGAGATATAGCCATGCAGATTGCTGCCGCTAACCCTGGTTATGTTTCTCGTGAAGAAGTGCCAGAAGAAATACTGAATCACGAAAGAGAAATCCTGCGGGCGCAGGCTCTTAACGAAGGGAAGCCCGCTAATATTGTTGAAAAAATGATTGAGGGTCGTTTGAAAAAGTTTTATCAGGAAAATTGTTTATTGGAGCAAGCGTTTATCAAAGATCCTGATAAAACAATAACTCAATTAATAACTGAACGAGTATCAAAAATTGGTGAAAATATTTCAGTTCGACGTTTCACCAGATATCAATTAGGGGAAGGTATTGAGAAAAAGGCTAATGATTTTGCAGCTGAAGTAATGGCGGCTGTCAATAAATAAGAGAACACTAAGTGTTCTCTTTTTTCAAAAAAATATTTTGTGAAATAAAGGATTTATTCGCAAAATGTAGAAACATATATTTTAAAGGAGGTTTCCCTTTTGGTCGCTGGTAAATATAAACGCGTTGTCTTAAAATTAAGTGGTGAAGCCTTGGCTGGTAATAAGGGCTATGGTATAGATCCTGTTGTTGTTGATTCTATTGCCAAAGAAATAAAAGAGGTTAAAGCAAGTAATTTGGATGTAGCCATTGTTGTTGGTGGCGGGAATATCTGGCGTGGCCTTGCCGGCAGTGCGAAAGGCATGGATCGTGCCACTGCTGATTATATGGGAATGCTGGCAACTGTTATGAATTCACTGGCACTCCAAGATGCGCTTGAACATTGTGGTGTTGATTCAAGAGTGCAGACGGCTATTAATATGCAACAAGTTGCTGAGCCATACATCCGTCGTCGGGCTATACGACATATGGAAAAAGGACGCGTAGTTATTTTTGCCGCAGGTACGGGGAATCCTTATTTCTCAACAGATACGACAGCTGCACTAAGAGCTGCCGAAATTGAAGCAGATGCAATTTTGATGGCAAAAAGGAACACTGATGGCGTATATGATTCTGATCCACGCCACAATCCTGATGCTAAGAAGTTTAAAGAACTTGAATATATTGAAGTTTTACAGCGGGGGTTAGGAGTTATGGATTCTACAGCTACTTCGCTGTGTATGGATAATAAAATTCCAATTGTAGTATTTAGTATTGATGAGCCAGGCAATATTTTGCAAGCTGCGCTAGGCAAAGATATTGGAACTATCGTCGGAGGAGAAAAAAATGGCAACTAAGGAAATTCATTCTGCCCATGAGGACAAAATGAAGAAGGCTTTGGAAGTCCTACGGAAAGAGTATGGCAGTCTGCGTGCAGGCAGGGCAACTCCTTCGCTTCTGGAAAAGGTTATGGTTGATTATTATGGTTCACCAACGCCAGTTAATCAGGTAGCCAATGTTTCAGTTCCTGAACCGAGGATGATTGTCATTCAACCATGGGAAAAGACGATGCTTAACGCCATTGATAAGGCTATTCAAAAGTCGGATTTAGGGCTGATGCCTACTAATGATGGCGCTATCATTCGATTGACTATTCCGCAACTTACGCAAGAACGCCGTTCGGAAATTGTTAAAGTTATACATAAAAAAGCGGAAGAATGCAGAGTTGTTATTCGTAATCTCAGGCGTGATGCCAATGAGGCGATAAAGAAGGTTGAAAAAGACAAAACGGTTTCTGAAGATGAGGCCAAAAAAGCACAAGACGATATTCAAAAATTAACAGATAAATATATTAAAGAAGTAGATCAGGTTATGGCTGCAAAAGAAAAAGACATAATGGAAGTGTAATATGGTGGATACAGTTGCGCAGCCGTTGTCTAAAGTTATCTGCAGGTTGGAACAAGCGAATTGTAAATATAACATTACTGTTACTAAGCCTTCGCGCGAACTGTTTCAACTGGAAGATAAGCTTTATGTTATCAAGCAGCAATTAGATGCTGATGGTATTTATAATTTAATAGCTGCTGCTAAAATGGGAAAGGAGGTGTTTTAATAAATGGCTTACAAGATTACAGATGAGTGTGTTGCTTGTGGTTCTTGTGCTGCAACCTGTCCGGTTGAAGCTATTAAAGAAGGGGAACCAATTTACAGCATTGATGCTGAAGAGTGTGTTGAGTGTGGTTCTTGTGCTGAAGCTTGCCCTACTGGGGCAATAGTAGCTCCAGAGTAATTTAAATCCCCCTCGCAAGAGGGGGTTTAAATTTATATTTATTTGGCTAACTTTTCAGGATTTTGGAGATAATTTTGGTAATAACTATGCTGCAGTTTGGCGGAGGGGCTTAGTGTGTGGAAAAAGTGGTTTAGTGATAAGGCTGCTAATAAGCAAAATGATTATACTTCGATTGATTTGACTAGACTTCCGTGCCATGTGGCAATCATTATGGATGGAAACGGCAGATGGGCTCAAAAGAAAAGTCTTCCCCGGGCGTTTGGTCACCGGGCTGGCGCGGAAACGCTACGAGAAATTGTTATGACAGCTTCGGAGATCGGCATAAAAGTTCTTACTGCTTATGCTTTTTCTACGGAAAATTGGCGGCGGCCAGCTGATGAAGTTAGGTTGCTTATGGGTTTACTTGCTGAGTATCTTGATAATGAGATTAATGAGTTGGACAAAAATAATGTGCAAATCAGGTTTATCGGTAAGATCGAGGAACTGGCACTAACTTTACGAAAAAAAATTGAAAAAGCTCAGGCGCAGACTGCTCAAAATACCGGTTTAATTTTAAACCTGGCTGTTAACTATGGTGGACGAGCTGAGTTGACGCGTGCTGTTAAAATAATTACTGAAAAAGTATTAAATCAAGAATTGGCATTAGAAGATATCAATGAGGCAATTATTGAAGAAAATTTATATACAGCGAATATTCCAGCACCAGACTTATTAATTAGGCCGAGTGGGGATTTTCGTATTAGTAACTTTTTATTATGGCAAGTTGCGTATGCTGAGTTCTGGTTTACAGAGATTAATTGGCCGGACTTTAAATCAGAGAATTTCTTGCAGGCTATACGCGATTACCAGCAGCGGGAACGAAGATTTGGCGGGATTAAAAATACAAAGTAACGGTAGGTGCCTATATTGCTTGGTATGCGTATTTTGACAGCAGTTATTGGGATTCCAATAGCTATAGTTATTATTAATTATGGCAGTTGGCTGTTTGCAGCAACAGTAGTAGCGCTCGCATTGGTTGCCTGGCATGAATTTTTTACCATGATGCAGGCCAAAGATATTCAAATTCAGTACAATATTGGTCTTATTGGTATTATTTTGGCATCAGGTTGTGCTTGGCTTGGCAACACGCAGGAATTGGTTATGGTAATGTTGTTAGTTGTATTAGTTACTATGGCGCAAACAATACTAAAATATAAAACATTCGGGGTTACTGAGGCCGCTTTTACTATCTTGGGCACAATGTATATCAGTTTGCCATTTGCTCATTTGTTACTGCTTCGGTTTACAGATCAATATGATTATATGTACACGGCGCTTGGCAATCTATCAGCAGGTGCCGTCTATCTTTGGCTAGCTTTTATTGGGACTTGGGCCAGTGATACGCTGGCATATTTTGTAGGGTCATTAATTGGCCGGCACAAGTTGTGTCCGGATATTAGTCCTGGAAAAACCATTGAAGGAGCTGGCGGCGGCTTACTTGGCAGTATCGCAGGTGTAGTTGCTGTAGGACATTTGTGTGGATTGCCGCTAGTGCATATGGCTTTTCTCGGTTTGTTAATCGGTATTGCGGCTCCTTTTGGCGATCTTGCCGAATCAGTATTAAAAAGGTTTACTGGCATAAAAAATTCTGGTAATATTTTACCTGGGCATGGTGGGATACTTGACCGCTTTGATGCTATTATGTTTTCTGTACCAGTAGTTTATTATTATATTAAGGCATTTATTATTATGTAGAAACTTAGAATGGAGAACTCCTTGATGAAGCATATTGCTATTTTAGGAAGTACCGGCTCGATTGGTACTCAGGCTTTGACTGTCATTGCAGCTAATGCCGATAGGTATACGATAACTGCCTTAGCTGCGTATCAAAATGAGAAATTATTAGCCGAGCAGATTGAGTATTTTAAGCCGAAGATTGCTGTACTAATTGATAAATTGGCAGCTGATCGCATGGTTACTGCCTATCAGGGTAAAACGAAAATTTTGGCTGGTGAGGAAGGGTTGCTTGAAGCGGCTACTTTTTATCAGACAGATACTGTTTTGACATCACTTGTTGGATTTGCAGGCTTGAAGCCAACAGTTGCTGCGATAAAGGCAAAGAAGAATATAGCGCTTGCTAATAAGGAAACCTTAGTAGCTGCCGGTGAATTAGTGATGTCATTAGCAAAGGAATATAATGTTAGTATTTCCCCGGTTGACAGCGAGCATAGTGCTGTTTTTCAATGTTTGAATGGAGAAAATAAACAGCAGATAAAGCGGATTATTTTAACGGCATCTGGTGGACCATTTCGTGGGCGTACGATAGAAGAAATGCGCAATGTGACGGTTGAAGATTGTCTAAAACATCCCAATTGGTCAATGGGACGAAAAATCACCATTGATTCGGCTACCTTAGCCAATAAAGGCTTAGAGGTCATTGAAGCCAAATGGCTATTCGGTGTTGATTATGACAATATTGAGGTTTGTGTTCATCCTCAGAGCATAATTCATTCGATGATTGAATTTATTGATGGCAGTATTATGGCGCAACTAGGAATGCCGGACATGCGACTGCCGATTCAATATGCGTTATCTTATCCTGAACGCTTATCATCTGAGTTTCCACGGTTAGACTTGACAAAATTAGCGGCACTGACTTTCGCGGAACCTGATACGGTGAATTTTCCGGCATTAAAGCTAGCTTATAGTGCAGGGAAAGCAGGCGGAACTATGCCCTGTATTTTCAATGCAGCTAACGAAGTAGCGGTTTACGCTTTTTTAAATGGCGAAATTAGTTTTCTTGATATCATTCAGGTAATACGATATACTATGGAAAAACATACCTTGATTGCAAATCCTGATTTGGAGCAGATTGATGCTGCTGATGCATGGGCACGTCACTTGGCACTTCTGGCAGTAAATGATTTAAAAAAATGAACCAATACTTGAAAGGTTGGTGGAAATTTGTCTACAGTCATTGCGACTATTTTTGTTTTCGGTTTACTTATCTTATTTCACGAGTTAGGCCACTTTATTACAGCGAAAAGCGTGGGTATGCGGGTGGATGAATTTGCCATCGGCTTTGGTCCTAAGTTGATAAGTAAAAAAATTGGTGAGACCATCTACTCTATTCGTATCATACCACTTGGCGGTTTTAATAAAATTGCGGGTATGGACCCAGACGAGCAGCAGGATGAGCGTTCATTTAGTGCTAAGCCTATTTGGGCAAGAATGTTAGTAATTGTGGCTGGTTCAGTCATGAATTTTGTTTTGCCTGTGCTCTTGCTTTTTATTGTATTTGTGAGCGCAGGTATTGACAGTCCCTCCAACCAGCCAATAATAGGTAAAATTTTTCCGGATAAGCCAGCTGCTATTGCCGGGTTGCTGCCTGGTGATAAAATAACAGCAGTAAATGGAACAGTAATAGATTCCTGGCGGGATTTTGTTAGTGTTATCCAGATAAATGCAGGAAACAAACTTACGATAACCTATTCCCGCGCTTTGGAAACTAACAAAACAGCTGTGCTTACACCTGATTATGATGAAAAAGGCAAGCGCGGAGTTATTGGTGTCATTCCCCAGATTGATAACTATCAGCCTGGAATCATTGAATCAGTTGGTTTGGCTGCAAAACAAACAGTTACTGTAGCGCAAGCTATGCTGATTGGTATTGGTGAAATGATTACTGGTAAAACAGCAGCCGATGTTGCCGGACCCATTGGTGTAGCCCAAATGGCAGGGGAAGTTGCCCAATTGGGAATTATTCCATTACTGCAATTTGCCGCTTTTTTAAGCATCAATTTAGGATTAATTAATCTTTTGCCAGTGCCGGTATTGGATGGTGGGCATGTTGTCACACTGGCGGTTGAGGGTATTAGAGGTAGACCGCTTAGTGATAGCCAAATGCAGTTTATTCAGATGATTGGCTTAGCGTTGTTACTGCTGCTATTTGTTGTGGCAACCTTCAAAGATATAGTGCGATTAAATTTGTTTTAAGCTGGTGATGAAATATGCAGCGTAAGAAAACACAGCCGCTACAAGTTGGCAAAATGGTGGTAGGCGGTAGTGCCCCTATATCGGTACAATCGATGACCAATACCCGTACAGACCATGTTGCTGATACGGTAGCGCAAATTAAGCGGCTTATTGATGCCGGCTGTGATATAGTCCGGGTTGCTGTACCTGATATGACTGCCGCTCAGGCTATAGAGCAGATAAAAGCCGCCGTCGAGGATGTTCCCCTTATTGCAGATATTCACTTTGATTACCGTTTGGCGGTTGCGGCCATGGAGCACGGCATTGATGGGCTTCGTTTGAATCCAGGGAACATTGGCGAGGCCGATCATGTGGCCGTAATCGTTAAAGAGGCCAAAAAACGGCGAATTCCGATTCGCATTGGGGTTAATGCCGGATCACTAAGTAAAGCAATACTTGCTAAATATGGCGGGCATCCGACAGCAGAAGCTATGGTCGAAAGCGCGCTAAGTCATATTGCAATTTTGGAAAATCATAATTTTCATGATATAAAAATATCGTTAAAGGCGCATGATGTACCGCTTACTATTAGCGCCTATGAGCTTATGTCTGAGACTGTAGATTATCCATTGCATTTAGGAATTACTGAGGCGGGGACAATACGCTCAGGGGTAATTAAGTCAGCCGTAGGCATTGGCGCACTTTTAGCCCAGGGAATTGGTGATACAATCAGAGTATCATTAACTGGTGACCCTGTCGAAGAGGTGTATGTTGCAAATGAGATTCTTAAGTCTTTAGGACTACGCAAGTATGGTCCTACGCTTATATCTTGTCCGACCTGCGGGCGTTGCCAAATCAATTTGGTTCAAATTGCTGAGCAGGTAGACAGTAAGTTAAAAACCATGAAAACTCCCATTACGGTAGCAGTAATGGGTTGTGTTGTGAACGGACCTGGAGAGGCCAGAGATGCCGATGTTGGTATTGCCGGTGGTAAAGGGGAAGGTCTGTTATTCAGTAAAGGCGAGATTATTTGTAAAGTGCCGGAAGGCGAACTAGTAAGTACATTATTTGCTGAAATCGATAAACTTAGTAAGGAGGCTAATACTTAATGCGCTTTTCCCAATTATTTGCACCTACATTACGAGAAACCCCGGCTGAAGCTGAGGTAGTAAGCCATCAATTAATGCTCAGGGCAGGACTTATCCGTAAAGCTACAGGTGGAATTTATTCCTATTTGCCATTGGCTTTGCGGGTGCTGAAAAAAATTGAAAAAATAGTACGTGAAGAAATGGATGCGAAAGGTGGGCAAGAATTGGCAATGCCAATTCTTCAGCCAGCCGAAATGTGGCAGGAAACTGGCCGGTGGAGCGTTTATGGTGAAGAAATGTTTCGCTTGCAAGACCGTCATGATCGCAAATTTTGTCTAGGACCTACTCATGAAGAAATGATTACGACTCTTGTTCGCGGGGATATTCGCTCTTATCGTCAGCTGCCACTTATGCTTTATCAGATTCAAAACAAATATCGCGATGAGATTAGGCCGCGGTTTGGACTTATGCGGGGTCGTGAGTTTATTATGAAAGACTTATATTCGTTTGATCGCGATGAGGCAGGTCTTGACGAAAGCTATAACAAAATGTATGATGCTTATTTACGCGTATTTACCCGTTGTGGTCTGACCTTCCGCGCTGTGGAAGCCGACTCTGGTGCTATTGGCGGCAGTGGCTCACACGAATTTATGGTAATTGCTGAATCAGGAGAAGCAGGCATTGTCTATTGTGAAAAATGTGATTATGCAGCCAACGATGAGAAAGCCGAATTGCATCCGATTTGTCTTCCGCGAGAAGAACAGCTGCCGCTAGACGA
Organism: Sporomusa ovata DSM 2662; assembly: GCF_000445445.1. Taxonomy (GTDB): domain Bacteria; phylum Bacillota; class Negativicutes; order Sporomusales; family Sporomusaceae; genus Sporomusa; species Sporomusa ovata. The sequence continues at coordinate 1,221,367 of NZ_ASXP01000001.1, forward strand.
AAAAACTACTCCGGGAATGAAGACTATTGTTAAGCTCTGTCAGTTTTTAAGCATCACACCAGAAAAGACGATCAAGACATTAGCTTACCGGACAGATACTGGTACGCTTGTACTAGCACTTGTTCGCGGCGATCATGAAGTAAATGAGATTAAATTATTAAATAAAGTCGGCTGTATACAACTGGATATGGCTAATGAAGAAGCCATTACCCATGCATTAGGCAGTCAAGCTGGTTATATTGGTCCTGTTGGGCTTGACGATAATGAGAATATTATCATTGTTGCCGATGCAACTGTTATGAATATGAGTAATGCGGTATGCGGCGCTAATAAACCGGATACCCACTATATCAACGTCAATCCTGGCCGTGACTTTAAACCATCCCTTGTTACAGATCTTCGTCTGATAAAAGAAAATGATCCTTGTCCTCACTGTGGTGCTCCTGTTAAAACTGCCCGGGGAATAGAAGTTGGCCAGGTATTTAAATTATTTACCAAATATAGTGCGGCATTACAGGCTACTTTTATTGATATTGATAGTAAAGAAAAACCGATGGTTATGGGTTGCTATGGCATTGGCGTCAGCCGTACAATGGCAGCGGCTATTGAACAAAATTATGATCAGAATGGTATTATCTGGCCTGCACCTATTGCTCCTTACCATGTTGTAGTTATTCCTGTCAGCAGTAAAGATGAACAGCAGATGGCCTTAGCAGAAAAAATATACACTGAGTTAAATGCGAATGGGATAGAGGCTATTCTGGATGATCGCAATGAGCGACCCGGTGTTAAATTTAAAGATGCAGACCTTATTGGTTATCCTATTAAAATTACAATTGGTCCCAAGGCAATTAATGAAAATTTAATTGAGATTAAAATCCGGCGTACAGGGGAAGTGCTTTATTTTAGTCAAGCAGAATATCTTAGTAATGTCAAAGAGCTTTTAATAAAGTTGTAACACGATAATCCATTTATACTAAAAGGCGTGATAATGATGATCACGCCTTTTTAACTATATGGGAAAGTATGCGAGGTGAGAAGGTGGCTCCAATCAGTGAAATAGATATTACTTTACGGTTGGTGATCTCGTGTATTCTTGGCGGTTTAATCGGTTTTGAACGCGAGAGTTTGGATCGTCCGGCTGGCTTGCGTACTCATATATTGGTATGTATAGGGTCGACATTAATGACGCTTGTGTCTATTTATGGGTTCTCCGGCTTTGATGCTGTTACCAAGGATCCTGCACGGATTGCGGCACAAGTAGTAAGTGGGATTGGTTTTTTAGGTGCCGGTACTATTCTGCGGGAAGGCTTGACTGTTACAGGGCTTACAACGGCAGCCAGTTTGTGGGTTGTTGCCGGAATTGGTCTGGCTATTGGCTGTGGGTTATATTTTGCCGGTATCGCCGGTACTGCTCTGGTATTTTTAACATTGGTACTATTTGGGCAAGTGGAGCGCCGTCACTGGAGTAATAAATGTCGTGATAAAATAAAAATTATTGTGCGCGATCAGCCAGGACAGATTGGTCAAGTGGGTATTTTTTTTGGAAAACATAATGTTGGTATTAAGAATATAACCATGCACCATATCCACGAGCAAAATGTGATAAACCTTGAGTTTGTCTTAATAATCCCGGTAAATGCTGATATGATACAGATATTTGCTGAACTAGCCGAAATTGACGGAGTGCTATCCATTGATAAACCGTGGTAAAATAGTGGGTGACCTGTTATTGATGGGAGAGGTTGAATGTCTAGTTATTGTGTTATACCAGAAAATTGCCAAAGTTTTTTTCAATTTGTTGAACAGTTACCAGTTGATGCGGTTAACCGGGAATTAGTGAAGGCAGCGCAAGTTAATAAAGTTGAGGTAAACCCTGTTGCTAAGACCTGGATCATATTTATAACCGTAGTTAAACCTGTTTCTGAACAGACTATTGGAATTATAGCAGAGCATCTATGTCAACAATGTGGTTTAACTACTGTTCGTTTTATGCAGCAGACAAAAGATTTGAAGCAATATCTGGTGGAGAACTGGCCGCAATTTGTTGAACAAATTACGGAAGGCCATTACGGTATTCAACATTTGCTGTTGCAAGCGAGTTGGTCGTATGATGAGGAAACGCTTAGCATTGAAACTGTTGGGGGATTGTCAACAGCAATTTTGGCAGAGCATGGCATCGAGCAGGTAATAAAAGCCTTCATTATGCAAAATTTTGGTCACAGTTGTGAAGTGAAATTTCTTTATTCAGAGATGGAAGAAGAAATTAACTGTGACGAGGCACTATTAACTCCCGCATATAAGGAGGCTGTTATATCCCAGGATAGACCAAAAGCAGCAAATGACAGTCCAATACTATTTGGCCGTACTATTCGTAGAGCGGCGGCCGCTGTTCAGCCGATCAATGTCATCCAGGAGGAAGCACGCAATGTAGTTCTTACTGGTCAGATTATTAACCATGAAGTAAAAGAATTGAAATCAGGCCGTTTTTTGTTGACATTTGATCTGGTTGATTCTACTGATGGTATAAGTGGCAAAGCTTTTTTTGATAATAAAGAGCAGTTTGATAAAGCAACCGGACTTATTAAAAACGGTATGCAGGCGACAGTTAAAGGGACAGTTCAATATGATAAATTTGCTAATGAATTAATTCTATTTACCGACAGTATGTGTCGTGCAGAAAAAGTCGAAGAGCGCCAGGACAATGCGCCTATACGCCGGATTGAACTACATGCCCATACTCGTATGAGTGCTATGGATGCTGTGGTTTCTGCAAAAAATTTAGTAAAAACGGCTGCTAAATGGGGTCACTCTGCCATTGCCATTACTGATCATGGTGTAGTGCAAGCTTTCCCGGAAGCCTATGAGGAAGCTGCCAGTGCTGGTATTAAAGTGATCTATGGCATGGAAGGCTATCTGTTTGATGACGATATCAATCAGGCTCGTCATATTATCATTTTGGCCCAAAACAATATTGGCCTGCGCAATTTATACCGGTTGGTATCGATATCCCATCTTAGGTATCTGCATCGTACGCCGCGCATACCAAGGATGATATTAGACGATTATCGGGAAGGCTTATTGTTGGGGTCAGCTTGCGAAGCGGGTGAGTTAATTCACGCGATGATAAATGGTGCCAGCCAGGAAGAATTACTTACTATTGCTAAGTATTATGACTATCTTGAGATTCAGCCAACAGGCAATAATGAGTTTTTAGTACGCAAAGGTAAGATTGCCGATGAAGAAGGATTGCGCGCTATCAACAAAAAAGTTTGTGAGCTTGGCGCGCAATTGGGAAAACCTGTTGCCGCTACCTGTGATGTTCATTTTTTAAATTCTGAAGATGAAGTATATCGTCGAATTCTTATGGCGGGGCGGGGTTATGATGATGCGGATAAGCAGCCGCCACTCTTTTTTCGAACAACTGACGAAATGTTGGCTGAGTTTAGCTACCTGGGAGCAGAGAAAGCCCATGAAGTAGTAATTGAGGTTCCTAAGCGTATTAATGAGATGATTGAAAGCATTAAGCCTATCCCGGAAGAATTGTATTCGCCGCAAATCCCCGGGGCAGAAGAAGATATTAAATTTATGTCCTATCAAAATGCCGAACAACTTTATGGAACTCCATTACCGGAGATTGTGGCTAAACGACTTGAGAATGAACTTGATTCGATAATTAATCATGGTTTTGCTGTACTATATCTTATTGCCCATAAACTGGTAAAAAAATCGATGGATGATGGTTATCTGGTAGGTTCCAGGGGGTCAGTAGGCTCTTCTTTTGTTGCTACTATGACCGGGATAACCGAAGTTAACCCGTTACCACCGCATTGGCGCTGTCCCAGTTGTAAATACAGTGAATTTATTACTGATGGTAGTTATGGTGGTGGCTTCGATTTGCCGGAGAAAGTTTGTCCTCATTGCCAGACTGATATGGAGAAAAATGGCCATGATATCCCCTTTGCTGTATTTATGGGTTTTCATGGTGATAAAGTGCCTGATATTGACCTAAACTTTTCCGGTGATTATCAGCCGGTTGCCCACAAATATACTGAAGAATTATTTGGCCGTGATAATGTATTCAGGGCCGGGACGATTGCCACTATCGCCGACAAGACAGCTTATGGTTATGTAAAAAATTATCTGAATGACAAAGGATCTACCGCCCGTAATGCTTATATAAATAAGCTTGTGGGAGGTTGTACCGGCGTAAAACGAACTACTGGTCAACATCCTGGTGGTATTATGGTTATACCCAGGGATATGGATGTGCATCACTTTACACCAATCCAATATCCGGCAGACGATAAGAATTCAGCAACAATTACGACTCACTTTGATTACCACTCCATCAGTAGTCGCCTGGTCAAACTTGACATTCTAGGACATGATGATCCGACAGTGATCAAAATGCTGGAAGATTTGACCCATATTGATCCCAAGACCATTCCTTTTGATGATGCTGCGACGATGAGCCTATTTTCTTCGACAACCGCACTACAGCTTACGCCGGAAGCACTTAACAGTACAGTTGCCACCTTCGGAATACCGGAATTTGGGACTAAATTTGTCAGGCAAATGCTTGAGGATACGAAACCAAAGACCTTTAGTGAACTGATACGAATAAGCGGTTTTTCTCATGGGACAGATGTCTGGCTTAATAATGCCCAGGATCTTATTCGCAGTGGAACTGCTAAGCTTTCTGAGGCCATTTCTACGCGTGATGACATTATGGTTTATCTTATGCAGAAAGGCGTTGATTCGCTGCTGGCATTTAAAACCATGGAAAGTGTGCGTAAAGGCAAGGGGATAAAGCCGGATGATGTTGAAAAGATCAGGGCTAAAAATGTACCGGAGTGGTTTATCGAATCCTGTCAGAAAATAAAATACATGTTTCCCAAAGCACATGCCGTAGCTTATGTAATGATGGCTTTCCGGATAGCCTACTGCAAAGTGCATCATCCGTTGGCATTTTATGCCGCCTATTGCACCGTTAGAGCTACCGATTTTGATGCAGACTTAATTGTCAAAGGTGCTAAAGTACTTAAAGATGAGCTGGTGATGTTAGAGGAAAAAGGAAATGCTCTTTCAACTAAAGAGAAGAGTATCCAAACGATTTTAGAAATAGCGCACGAAATGTACTTGCGCGGGTTTGTTTTTCACCGGGTGGATTTATATAAATCTGACGCTGAAAAATTTCTGATAGTTGATAATGGGCTTTTACCTCCAATTGGGTCTTTGCAAGGGGTAGGAGTATCTGCTGCACATAACATCGTAGCAGCTCGCGAAGACAGAGATTTTTCGTCAATTGAGGATTTGCGTTCGCGCAGCAGAGTTTCAAAAACGGTAATTGATATTCTAAAAAATCATGGCTGTTTAGCCGGACTTGATGATTCAGATCAAATCCAGTTGTTTGCCTGAAGTGAAATTCGAGTGAAAAGCCGGTTGTAAAATTTCCATTTTAGTGGTATAATAGTTGAGTGTATAAAAGGTATTTGACTTTTTAAGAGTGGGTATTGAGCACCCACTCTTTCATCGTATTTTAGCACTAGTCGCTCTTACCATAATTAGGTATGAGAGGTAGGATATTAGGAAACAATATAAAGTAAGAACTGTTACGGCTTAGTAAGCCCTAATTGGAGGTGTTAATTGTTGTGTTGCGAGAAAAAATAGAGGCAATAGTGGAAACCATTGTTTCAGATATTATTGTTGATAGTAAACTCGAATTGGTTGATGTTGAATATGTTAAGGAACGGGACTGGTATCTTAGAGTCTATCTTGATAAAGAATCAGGTATTGAGATTGATGATTGCCAGTGGGTGAGTGAACAACTTGAAGCTAAGCTGGACGAAAGTGATTTAATAAAAGATCATTATTATCTCGAAGTTTCCTCTCCTGGTCTTGATCGTCCGCTAAAAAAAGACCGGGATTTTATCCGTCATGCTGGTGATAAGATAGAAGTGAAAACCTATGAGCCTATTAACGGAAAAAAACTACTAGTGGGGACGTTAATTGGTTTACTCAATGGTAATGTTCAGATTGATATGGATGGTCAAACTGTTACTATCCCAATAGAAAAGACTGCGCAAATCAGACTTCATATAGAATTTTAGCATGGAAAATTGAATAAGGGGGAATTGTTATGAATGCAGAATTTATGCAGGCATTTGAACAACTGGGAAGAGAAAAGGGTATTGCGCCGGAAATTCTGTTTGATGCAATTGAAGCAGCCTTGATTTCTGCGTATAAACGTAACTTTAGCTCGGCACAAAATGTAAGGGTAGCTTTAGACCGAACTACCGGAGAAATACATGTTTATGCCCGCAAGAATGTTGTTGAAGACGTTAGTGATACCCGGCTTGAGCTATCTCTTACTGAAGCCAAGGTAATCGATCCACGCTACGAGCTGGAAGATGTAGTTGAACTTGAAGTTACTCCTAAGAATTTTGGGAGAATTGCGGCCCAAACAGCTAAACAAGTGGTTGTTCAACGGATTAGAGAAGCCGAACGGGGCATGATTTATGAAGAATTTTCTAATCGGGAAAGCGACATTGTAACAGGTATTGTACAACGTATTGAACAAAAGAATGTATATATTGATTTGGGCAAGGCGGAAGCTGTTCTCGCACCGTCTGAACAAATTCCTGATGAAATATATAAACATAATGATAGACTGAAAACATATATAGTGGAAGTGAAAAAAACTACTAAGGGACCACAAATACTTGTATCCAGAACACATCCCGGACTGTTAAAGCGCTTGTTTGAGTTGGAAGTTCCGGAAATTCATGATGGTGTAGTTGAATTAAAATCAGTAGCACGTGAGCCTGGAATGAGATCTAAAATTGCAGTTTACTCTCGTGATGAAACTGTTGATCCGGTAGGGGCCTGCGTAGGTCATAAAGGTATGCGGGTACAGACTATCGTGAATGAGCTCAAAGGTGAAAAAATAGATATTGTTAAGTGGAATACTGATCCGGCAAAATACATAGCCAATGCATTAAGTCCTGCCAGGGTAATTTCAGTAGAGGTTCAGGAAGCAGAAAAGATGTCCAGGGTGGTTGTGCCTGATTATCAACTTTCATTGGCAATCGGGAAAGAAGGGCAGAATGCACGGCTGGCAGCTAAGCTTACTGGCTGGAAAATTGACATTAAGAGCGAGTCGCAAGCTGCGCAATTGCCGAATGCGCCAGTGAATTTGGTGCAGGAGGAATTGGAGTGAAACCAAAAAAAATTCCTTTCAGAATGTGTGTGGGCTGTCAGGAAATGAAATCTAAAAAAGAATTGTTAAGAGTTGTTCGAACTCCAGAGGGTGAGATTGTTCTGGATCCGACCGGTAAAAAGGCCGGACGAGGTGCTTATATGTGCCGTAGTGAGCAATGTCTGACAAAAGCTTTTAAAGAAAAACGACTGGAAAAGGCGCTGAAACATCCGATTGGAGAAGAGGTTTATGCTGCGCTTAGACTTGGGATCATAGAATGAATCAACAAAAACTAATGTCGCTTTTGGGGCTGGCTCAAAAGGCAGGTAAAATCGTTTCTGGTGATTTTGCTGTACAGGGTGCTATTAAATCAGGTAAAGCCAGATTGCTTATTATTGCTGCTGATGCCTCTGAGAGTACTAAAAAAGAGTATCAACATTTGGCAGCAGCCAATAATATCACTGTTTTCTGTGTTTTATCGAAAGAACAGTTAGGTGGTGCTATCGGCAAAGCATTACGGGCTGCTGTGGTGATAACTGATGAAGGTTTTGTCAAGCCAATTACCTTGAGTTTGCATGGGTAATTTTGTAGCCTATGGGAGAGAAAGAAAATGGGGGTGGATCAATGTCCAAATATAGAGTATATGAATTAGCCAAAGAACATAATACAACCAGCAAGGTTATCATAGATATTTTAGGACGGCATAGCATTATTGCTAAAAATCACATGAGTAGTGTGGATGAGGATGCCAAAGTTGCTATTGAACGGACTTTTGCCAGAAAGACTGGAACAAATGAACCAACACAGGCTGCGCAGTCTGTTCAATCTGAAAAGAACGAACCAAGGAATGTGCTGCAATCGGTAAAGGAAGCCCAAACTGCAAGCTTGCAGCCAAATCGTCCTCAGTCTAACCATCAGCGACCAAAAGCAGGTGATCGTCCGGGTTCTAACAATAATCAACCACAAGCAGGTAACCGTCCGGGTTATAACAATCAACCACAAGCAGGCAATCGTCCGGGCTATAACAATAGTCAGCAATCAACTAACCGTCCGGGCTATAACCGTCAGCAGCCAAAAGCAGGTAACCGCCCGGGATATAGCAATAATCAACAGCAATCAACCAACCGTCCGGGCTATAACCATCAGCAGCCACAAACAGGTAACCGTCCGGGTTATAACAATCAACAACAATCTAATAACCGTTCGGGCTACAATAATCAACAGCAGCCATCAACTAATCGTCCAGGCTATACTAATCAACAACAATCTAATAATCGTCCGCAACCAGCAGGGCAAACCCCAAATACCCAACAGCGTTCGGGGGTTGGTCAGCAAGGACAACAGACGGCTAACAATAATCGTCGTCCCTTTACTAATAACTCTCGCAATAGCGGTGGTTCAGGACATGGAAATAGGAATCCGCGTTCTAATCAACACAGACACCAACCTGGGAAAAATCAGGCTCCTCATGTAAAAGTTGAGATGCCCAAACCGAAGAGTATTCGGATTGGCGAATCAATTGCAGTTAAAGATCTTGCCGGGAAAATGGGTCGCGAAGTCAGCGAAATTATCAAAAAGCTGATGATGCTGGGAACCATGGTGAGTATTAATCAAGAAGTTGATTTTGATACTGCCTGTATCTTAGGCGGAGAATTTGGGGTTGAGGTAGAAGCAATTCCGCCTGAGGAAGATCCAACAGAGATCCCTGAAATCGAGGATGAGGAAAAGGACTTGGTTTACCGGCCGCCGGTTGTTACTGTTATGGGTCATGTTGACCATGGTAAAACTTCACTCTTAGATTCTATCCGTCAAACACATGTCACAACGCAAGAAGCCGGCGGGATTACACAGCATATTGGCGCCTATCAGGTAATGAGCAAAGGAAAGAAAATCGTCTTTCTAGATACCCCAGGGCATGAAGCTTTTACAGCCATGCGTGCGCGTGGTGCACAAGCTACCGATATTGCCATTTTAGTAGTTGCAGCTGATGATGGTGTTATGCCTCAGACGATAGAGGCTATTAATCATGCTAAATCAGCGAAAGTACCAATTATTGTAGCTATTAATAAAATGGACCGCCCAGGGGCGAATCCTGACAGAGTTAAGCAACAGTTGGCAGAACACCAGTTAATTCCTGAAGATTGGGGCGGCGAGACCATTATGGTACCGGTGTCTGCTCATCAAAAGACAGGCATTAGTGACTTACTTGAAATGATTTTACTAGTCGCTGAGATGCTTGATCTTAAAGCAAACCCCAACCGTCTTGCCTATGGCATAATTATTGAGGCCAAACTTGATAAAGGACGTGGTCCGGTATCAACAGTGCTTGTACAGAAAGGTACACTGCGGGTCGGTGATACAATTATCGCCGGAACAGCTTATGGTAAAGTTCGAGCCATGACTAATGACCGGGGCGAAAAGATAAAGAAAGCTGAGCCTTCTACTCCGGTAGAAGTACTTGGTTTAGCAGATGTCCCGGCAGCCGGAGATATTTTAGTAGCTGTGGATGAGCGGACAGCCAGAGCTGTGGCTGAGAAACGCGTGGCCAAAAAACGTACTGACGAGATTAAACAATCGCAGAAAGTTTCGCTGGAAGATTTGTTTAATCAAATTCAGGAAGGCAGCATAAAAGACCTCAATATAGTTATTAAAGCAGATGTTCAGGGCTCTGTTGAAGCACTGCGGCAATCATTGTTAAATATCAAAAACAAGGAAGTCAGGGTAAACATTGTTCATGCCGGTGTCGGAGCTATTAATGAATCTGATGTTATGTTGGCAGCTGCTTCGAACGCACTTATTATTGGCTTTAACGTTCGGCCTGCAGGGAATGCCCGTAAGGCTGCCGATAGTGAAAAAATTGATATCAGGCTTTATCGTGTTATCTATGATGCCATTAATGATGTAGAAGCTGCTATCACCGGAATGCTGGCACCCGAGTTTAAGGAAGTTATACTAGGACGTGTAGAGGTACGGCAAGTTATTTCTATTCCTAAAGCAGTAGTTGCAGGTTCGTATGTTCTTGAAGGGAAAATAACAAGTACTGCACAAGTTCGACTGATTAGAGATGGTATTGTTATTCATGAAGGAAAGCTTGAATCACTCCGCCGCTTTAAAGATGATGTTAAAGAAGTTGCACAAGGATATGAGTGCGGTATAACCATTGAAAAGTTTCGGGATGTTAAAGAAGGCGACACGATTGAGGCCTTTACCATGGAAGAGGTCGCCCCGAAGGCTTAAGCGTAAACGGTATGTCAAGATGGTGGAGGAATTACGATGGGACAACTGCGGGTAGAAAAAGTGCAGGAATTCATTAAACAAGAAATCAGTAAAATCATTCTGTCTGAGCTTAAAGATCCACGCATTGGTTTTGTAACAGTAACCAGAGTGGAAGCTACTGGTGACTTGCGAAGTGCTAAAGTATATGTCAGCTTAATGGGAAATGATGATCAAAAGGCAGAGACTTGGGCCGGGTTGACTAAAGCCTTAGGATATATGCGGGCAGAAATTGGCAAACGAATTAGAATGAGATGTACTCCCGAACTATCTTTGCATCTTGATGAAACCTTAGAGTATAGTGCGCGCATTCAGGAATTGATTTTAAAAATCAAGCAGGAAGAAGGCAATTAGTAACAAGATGGAAGTGTCTATTAAACACAGCGCTAAGCTGTTAAGTCAGGCTAATCATATCGTGCTTACTGCCCATATCCATCCTGATGGCGATGCACTGGGGTCAATGCTGGCACTTTATGCCAGTTTATCAGCCCAAGGAAAAAACGTCAGGATGCTACTTGACGATGAGGTTCCTCGTGCTTTTAGATTTCTTGCTGATTGGAAAAAAATCGAACAGCCCCAAAGTGCAATGCCTGAGACCGATTTGCTGGTAGTGCTTGATTCCAGTGACTTAGAACGGATTGGTAAAGTAAAGGATGTTGTCACAGCGCCTATCCTTAATATTGACCACCATATATCTAATCTTAAGTTTGCTGAGTATTGGTATATAGACAGTCAGGTAGCGGCAACAGGAGAATTGATTTTTAAACTGCTAAAAGAAATGAATGCAGCTATCACCAGCGGTATGGCTACCGCTTTGTTTATGGCGATAGCAACTGACTGCGGTTTCTTTCGCTTTGCCAATACTTCAGCAGAAACGCTAAAACTTGCTTCAGAACTAGTAGCTTTGGGTGCAAAGCCGCATACTATTTCTGAATATCTGGATGCTAAGCCACTGGCTGTGATTAAGGCATTACCTAAAGTGCTTGAAACGCTCGAAATTATTGAAGGTGGTCAAAATGGGAAAATCGCAGTCTTGACATTGAGTCAGGAAATATTAGCTGATTTCAAAGACGATACAGAAGGATTTATTAACTATCCCCGCAATATTGAAGGCATTGAAATTGCCATTATGTTTAAAGAAGCCGATACTCACAGTGTTAGGGTTAGCTTACGTTCAAAAATGGTAGATGTAAGTCAGCTTGCACTTGCCTTTGGCGGCGGTGGTCATGCCCGGGCGGCTGGCTGTACGGTGACAGAAACTCTTGGCAGAGCTAAAACTTTGATTATAGATGCGGCCAAACAACTGTTAGTTACAGGATTAGGAGTCGATGATGCAAAGCGGGATAATTAATGTACTTAAACCACCGGGCATGACATCACATGATGTTGTGTCGTATATCCGGCGGCTATATAGCATAAAGCGTGTTGGGCATGCGGGTACCTTGGATCCTGCAGCAGCAGGCGTATTACCCGTGTTTATTGGCAAAGCAACAAGGCTTGTAGAATACCTGGCTGACGCAGATAAAAGCTATCGGGCTGAGCTTACCTTTGGCTTTGAAACAGATACTGGTGATGATACCGGAAAAATTTTAAATAGTCGCTCATATATTCGGCCTGAGTTAAGTGAGATTGAGGCTGCACTTGCTTCTTTTGTCGGTGAAAATGAGCAAATTCCGCCGATGTATTCTGCTATAAAAATTGGTGGTAAAAAGCTGTATGAACTGGCCAGGCAAGGTCAGGTTGTTGAGCGAAAACCACGTAAAATTATAATCAATACGATCTCACTTGTAACCGAATGCGAAACAGGTATTGTATTTGATGTAACCTGTTCTAAAGGAACCTATATTAGGGTCTTGTGTGCTGATATCGGCTCCCGGTTAAATTGCTTGGCAGTAATGAGTTTTCTAGTCAGGACAAGAGTAGGAAGTTTTCATTTAGAGCAGGCTTTAACTCTTGAAGAAATTGCCGCTAATAAAGAGCAAGCTATTCAAACTGCGGATAGTGTTTTGACTCATCTGCCAGCGATCATGTTGTCAGAACAAGAAGCCCAGGCTATAAAAAATGGGCGTAGTATCTGCTGCAAGCAAAGCGGTTCTGATTTAATAAAAATGTATGACAGGGAAAGCACCTTCATTGGTATTGGTCGAGAAACATGTCAACTGGGCGGACATGTAACACTAACTCCCGTGAAAATATTAAGTCCGGGCCTGTAACGGTCCGGATTCTTACATAGGCGGGTAATGAGGAGAAACAGAAAAAGAATGAAAGTCTTTAACCAGATAGAGAACGTGAAGCACCATCCACCTGTCTATATGGCTTTAGGTACTTTTGATGGTATTCATATTGGACATCAGGCAATCATTATGCGTACACTGCAACAGGCTAAAAATAACAACTGCAGCAGTGCTGTCTTTACTTTTAGTAATCATCCGCTTGACGTGATTGATGCTGACCGCTGTCCGCCACTTATTATAACTAATCAGGAAAAGGTAAATTTAATTGCCGAGTTGGGTGTGGACATGTTATTTAATGTTCCCTTTACTACCGAATTCTTGCAATTAACTCCTGAAAAATTTATTGAGAAAATAGTTACTAACATTAATCTGCGGCATATAATTGTTGGTGCTAACTTCACTTATGGATATCGGGGGGCTGGAACGCCGGCGCTATTAACAGCTGCCGGTGCTAAACACGGTTTTACTGTCGATGTGGTTAATATGGTGGATAGGGAAGGCGTTATTGTAAGCAGTACTGTCATTAGGCAACTGGTTACAGAAGGGGCGGTTAAGCAGGCAGCAAACTTACTTGGCCGGCTGATAACTATGTCCGGTAAAATCAGTAAAGGTGACCAACGCGGGCGAAAACTTGGTTTTCCTACAGCAAATTTGGCGATTGTACAGGGGCTTTTGGTTCCGAGTGACGGGGTTTACGCTGTTTACGTATATGATGAAGCCGGTGCTAAGTATAATGGTGTTGCCAATGTTGGCAACAATCCTACTTTTACTCGTCAAACCCACCGTATTGAGGTACATATATTGAATTTTGACCGCGTTATTTATGGGCAGCAGCTAAAGATCCAATTTATCGATAGAATTCGTGGTGAAATTGCTTTTACTAACGTTAGGCAACTCAAAGAGCAAATGCAGTCAGATATTGAATTTGCTCGTAAACATTATTTTTAATTGTTCTGTGGTTTACATGTTTTAATTTTTATGGTAAAATATTTTTTAGTGAGTAAATCACATCATTAACCGTAGCGAGGATAATCGAGTCTCCGGCGATGTCTTGGCTAATGGGGATAGACAAGAAAAAGGAGGTGAACCACAGTGTTGACACCTGAAAACAAACAAAAGCTTATTGAAACATATCGTGTACACTTAAATGATACCGGATCTCCTGAAGTTCAGATTGCTATTCTTACTGAACGTATTAATTATCTAACTGAACATTTGAGAGAACATAAAAAAGACCATCACTCCCGTCGCGGCCTGCTAAAAATGGTTGGTCAGCGCAGAGGTCTCTTGAATTATCTGCGTGAAAGCGATATTGAACGTTATCGTTCAATTTTAGAAAAACTTAACTTACGGAAATAAGTAAAAAGCGGATTTTCCGCTTTTTATTTTTTTCTTAGGTTAAAGAAAATAAAAAAGGGAATAATAAGAAAAATGTCGAACAGTTAATCTTTGCTAAAAGAAAAGGGGCTTATACAGAGGAGGAAAATAAAATATGGAAAAATTCCAGATGGAACTAGGTGGCCGGACCTTGATCATTGAATCAGGGAAAATGGCTAAACAAGCCAGCGGTGCGGTGTTGGTGCGTTACGGCGATACTGCAGTGTTGGTAGCAGCAACCCAATCAGCTGAACCGAGACCAGGGATTGACTTTTTCCCGTTAACAGTTGATTATGAAGAACGCTTATATTCAGTAGGTAAAATTCCAGGTGGTTTTATTAAGCGGGAAGGGCGTCCAAGTGAAGCATCTATTTTAGCCAGTCGTTTAATTGATCGTCCGATTCGACCACTGTTTGCCGATGGATTGCGTAATGATGTTCACGTAGTAGCGACAGTAATGTCGGTGGATCAAAATAACCCGCCTGATATTGCAGCTATGATTGGTGCATCTTGCGCTTTAAGTATTTCTGACATTGTCTTTAACGGGCCTGTTGGCGGCGTTCGCGTTGGGTTGATCGATAATCAATTTATTTTGAATCCTACGATAGAGCAGCAAGAAAAAAGCGATCTTAACTTAGCTGTAGCAGGCACAAAAGATGCTATCCTGATGGTTGAAGCAGGAGCAAATGAATTGTCTGAGGATACGATGCTTGAAGCGATTTTATTTGGGCATGCTGCAATTAAAGAGATAGTGGCTTTTCAGGAAACTATTATTGCTAAAATTGGCAAGCCTAAGAAGGAAAAACCGATTTATGAAGTGCCAGCCGAAATTGACGTGGCTATGCGTGAGTACATAACCGAACAGTTAAAAGTTGCTGTAGCTAATGCGGACAAACTGGTACGTGAGGAAAATATCAAGCAGATTAAAAATGAAGCTACTGAGCATTTCTTGTCAATTTACCCTGAGAACGGAAAAGATATTAATAATATGTTCCAAAAGATTCTCAAAGAGATTGTGCGGAAAATGATTACAGTAGATAAAATTCGTCCTGATGGCCGTCAGATTGACGAAGTACGTCCTATTACCTGTGAAGTAGGTTTGTTGGCCCGTACTCATGGCTCAGGACTATTTACACGCGGTCAAACACAAGTGTTTACTATTACTACGTTAGGAGCTATTGGCGACGAACAGATTCTTGATGGTCTTGGGGTTGAGGAATCCAAACGCTATATGCATCATTATAATTTTCCGTCATTTAGTGTTGGTGAGACTAGACCTTCACGTGGGCCTGGACGCCGTGAAATCGGTCATGGTGCATTAGCTGAGCGGGCACTAGTACCTGTTATCCCTTCCGAGATGGAGTTCCCGTATACCCTTCGTTTAGTATCAGAAGTACTAGAGTCCAATGGCTCTACTTCTATGGGCAGTGTATGCGGCAGTACCTTATCCCTAATGGATGCAGGTGTCCCAATTAAAGCGCCGGTATCTGGCATAGCTATGGGCTTAGTTAAAGATGGCAGCAATTACACAATCTTAACTGATATTCAAGGCATGGAAGACGCGCTTGGAGATATGGATTTTAAAGTGGCTGGTACTACTAAAGGTGTAACTGCCATGCAGATGGATATGAAAATATCGGGGATTACGGAAGCAATTTTTAAAGATGCGTTAGCACAAGCGAAACGTGGCCGGATGCATATTTTAGGCAAAATGCTTGAGGCGATCAAAGAACCCAGAAAAGAACTTTCCCCGTTTGCACCACGCATTATTACCATGGAAATTGATCCGGATAAAATCCGGGATGTTATTGGACCAGGTGGCAAGACAATTAAAAAAATTATTGAAGAGACCGGCGTTAGCATTGATATTGAAGATGATGGCAAGGTTTTCATCGCCGCTGTTGATGTTGAAGCTGGCCAAAAGGCAGTGAGCATCATTGAAGCCTTAATACGCAGTGTCGAAGTTGGTGCCACATATACTGGTAAAGTCACTCGGTTAATGAATTTTGGTGCATTTGTCGAAATTATTCCTGGTAAGGAAGGCCTTGTGCATATCTCGCAGCTCGCACTTGAGCGTATTGCCAAAGTGGAAGATGTCGTTAAAGTAGGCGATGAAATTATGGTCAAAGTGACCGAAATTGACCGCCAGGGACGTATTAATTTGTCTCGTAAAGAATTGTTGAAGGCCGAACAAAAAGATAATCAGCCTGAAAATGCTGGAAAATAGTAGATAATCAGCTGGGACTTGGCAAAGCCAAGTCTTTTTATTTCGGCTCATAAAATACAGGCAATAGTAATACATTGTATTACTACGCAAGAGTAGTGAGCGGGAGTTGATTATATGCAGTGTAAAGTGGTAACTGTAGGAAAAGTTCGTGCTTGGTATGTATATTTTACTATTGGCGTTTTTATGGTAGTCGCTATGCTGGCAGGCAGTCTTCAACCACTAGTAAGCACTACGCAGCTAGCTGCTGCAGTGCCGCCGGTATTTCAGGGTAATCCATCTCAGCCACAGATTGCATTAGCTTGCAATGTATTTTGGGGAGAGGAATATCTTCCAGACATGTTGAAAACACTTGATGAAAATAATATTCATATTACTTTTTTTATTGGTGGCAGCTGGGCCAACAAATATCCGGAAGTACTTAAAGATATGGCTAATAGAGGCCACGAACTTGGAAACCATACCTATAGTCATCCGCATCCTAATATCTTAAGTAAAGAAAAAAATAAAGAACAGATAGTAAAAACAGAGGAGCTTGTGAACAGCGTTACAGGGATAAAAACAAATTTATATGCACCGCCCTATGGTGAATACAACAATACAGTACTGCTAGCTGCCCAAGAACTCGACTATACTACTATTATGTGGAGTATTGATACCATTGACTGGAAGCGCCCGCCCCCTGAAGTTATCACCGAGCGGGTGCTAAAAAAACTTCATAATGGTGCTATTATTCTGATGCATCCGACAGCACCAACAGCTCAGGCTCTTCCAGGGTTAATTGCTGAAATAAAGAAACGTGGATATACGATAACGACAGTATCTGATATACTAAAATAGAATAAATAGGCAGGCGAAAGCCTGTTTTTTTTATTGCCATATTGTATCATCTGTGATAGTATTATGTTTACATAAGCTGAAAACCTTTTATTATGTTTAGCTGAGAACTAAGTTACTTGCAGCCTTTCACTTTTCGCAATGGCTGCAAGTAAGCTATGCTTTTTGGAATGGAGGTTAGGATATGAACAAATACAAGAATGTACTATCCTGGGTAGTAATAATGGTTTTTATGATGACTATTATGTTGCCTGTTACCCCTGCATATGCCGCTTTTTCAATAGCTGATTTACTAGGACAAGCTACTGCGGCTAATGACTCTGGTGTGTCGACTGGCATGAGTACAGGTAAAGGCATGCTGGATATTTTTCTTGGCCTATTACTAGGCAAATTTTTGGGCAATGCTTTTAACAGTTCTACCAATGAGGCAACGAACAATAGCTCTGCCGGTGGATTAATCAGTTCATCACCGAAAGAATTTGTGGGTTTTTATGCCGAATGGTGGGGAGCAGATACTTCTTCCTATAACTCAATGATAAAAAATACTGATGTAATTAAAACAATTGCACCATTCTGGGCTACCATGCAGGCAGATGGTACAGTGATTGACCGCGGCGGCAATGACCATGCTGCAGTGGTTAAAACTGCTCAACAGAAGGAAATGACAGTATTGCTGCTGGTTAATAATGCCAAACAAGATAACAACACGTCTGCGCCAATTCATACCGTACTGGCAAATCCGGCACTTAGGACGAAAGCGATTGACAATTTTGAGGCCTATATCAAGAAGTATAATCTTGACGGTATCAATGTTGACTTTGAAATGGTGCCTGCTGAGGACCGCGATAACCTGACAGCATTTATGCGGGAGCTTTCTGCCCGCCTCAAACCACAGGGCTTGCTTGTTACAATTGATGTTTTTCCTAAACAAAATGAAAATAATGATGTGGCCGCTGCCTATGATTATGCAGAGCTGGCTAACTACGCTGACAAGATTATGATTATGGCTTATGACAATCATGGCATGTGGAGTGGGCCCGGCCCGATTGCGGATATTGGCTGGGTAGAAAACAACCTAAAATATGCACTCAAGTTTATCCCTAAGAATAAATTATACCTTGGTATTGCGGCCTATGGGTATGATTGGTCAGCCCAGGGAACACAATCGTTAGAGTATAAGGCGATAATGGATCTATCCCAGCGTTATGGACAAGCAGTGCAATGGGATGATGCAGCAAAATCTCCGTATTTTAGTTATACTGCCGCTGATGGTATTGCTCACACCGTTTGGTTTGAAAACAGCGAAAGTATAAAACATAAGCTGGCACTTATTACTAAATATGACATTGCTGGTGCAGCTATGTGGAAGCTTGGCGAAGAAGATCCCGGAGTTTGGACAATCCTGCGGGATACGTTTCGCAAGTGATTCCAAATGAATAAAACTCAATACAGGAGGTTTATGGTGTATAGTAAAAAAATAGTGATAGTAACCATGCTTTTGGTCTTGGTATTTAATATAGCAGGACCAGTACAAGTAAGTCATGCTGCGGCTTTGGACAGTGTTATCAATACTCTGGCAGCTTCGACTGTTTCAGCCACCAATAGTGGGGCTGGCGGGTCAGACGTATTTAGCAAGCTATTTAGCTTATTATTTGATAAAATACTCGGGCCAATATTGAATATTTTTAGTGGTGGCAAAGCCGCAACCACCTTACCCGATAATCCGGTAAAAGTGACACCGCTTCCTGCTGATGAAGGGACTTCAGGTATTGTAGACAGCGGTATATTGCGCGGTAAAGTTATTGTTGTTGATCCTGGTCATGGTGGCAGCAACCCCGGTGCGGTAGCTAATTACACCAGAGAAACAGATAACAACTTGGCAGTTGGTCTCAAATTGAGAGATAAGCTGACTAAAGCTGGAGCAAAAGTTATTATGACCAGGGAAAGTGATCGCACTGTTGCACCGGAAGGTAGTTCATTAGGTCAGGAGTTGGCAGCACGCGTGGATATTGCTGAAGCGAATAATGCAGATATTTTTGTCAGTGTCCACTCGAACTCCAATCCCGACCCTTCCATATATGGAACGATGACTTTTTATCCGAGTGGCAAATCATCCAAATTGGCACTTGAGGTTCAAAACAGTATCATTAAAGAAACCGGTGCTGTAGATAAAGGAACTTCCTCGGCAACTTTCTATGTGCTGCGCAATACATCCATGCCGAGCATTTTGGTCGAAATGGGTTTTGTGACCAATGCAGGCGAGGCCCGTAAGTTGCAGGAAGATAATTACCGGAATAAAATAGCTCAGGGTATTTTTAATGGTGTAGTAAAATACTTTAACAACTAGTAATGTTAGTTTGTTTTTTAACAGAGATAAACGTAGTGTGAATATCTCTGTTTTTTTCTTTAGCAAATTTAGGTATAATAAGGTTTATACTACCTGGGAAGATATTCTTTTGAAATGGTTACCAATAAGAACAATTTGTAGTAAAATACGAAGGCATTATTTTTGCTGTAATGAAAAGGAGATTTATGTACAAAAAATCAGTATTGCCAAATGGAATTCGCATTGTATCTGAAACGATTCCTTATGTGAAATCAGTTAGTATGGGCGTATGGCTTGCAACAGGATCAAGGCTTGAAGAAGAATATAATCATGGAGTTTCTCATTTTATTGAACACTTGATGTTTAAAGGAACGGCCCGGCGTTCGGCCAAGGATATTGCTGAGCTAGTTGATGCTGTTGGTGGGCAGTTGAATGCATTTACTGCTAAAGAGTGTACTTGTTACTATTTGAAGGTTTTGGATTCTCATGCTGATTTAGCGATGGATATTCTAAGCGATATGCTGCTGTCATCAAAATTTGCCGAAGAAGATATAGAACGTGAGCGCCAGGTAGTAATGGAAGAAGTACATATGTATGAAGATTCCCCAGATGAATTGGTGCATGACCTTCATCTGGATACTGTGTGGCCTGTTCATCCACTTGGGCGAAATATTTTGGGCACGACTGATTCAATTGAACGCTTTAATCGAGATACTATACTGAAATATTATCAGGATTTTTACACGCCTGATAATATGGTAATTGCTGCTGCCGGAAACATAACTCATGAAGAATTAGTAGCATTAGCGACCCGTTATTTTAATGGCTTTAAAGGACAAAAAAGAGAATTAGCGATAACTCCCCCGACCTTTGAGTCGGCCAGAACAATTATTTGCAAAGATTCCGAGCAAGTGCATATCTGCTTAGGAACATTGAGTGTGCCCCAGGAGGACCCCAAAATCTATCCCGTTTATATTTTTAATAATCTATTAGGTGGCGGAATAAGCTCTAAATTATTCCAAACCATTCGCGAAGAACGTGGACTGGCCTATTCCATTTATTCTTATCAAAATAGCTACAAGGATGCCGGCTTGCTTACAATTTACGCCGGTACTCGACCCGTAAATGTAAATCAGGTGTTAGACCTTATAATAGAAAACTTGCGGGAATTTAGAAGTAAAGGCATAAGTGAGCAAGAAATGATTAAGTCCAAAGAGCAAATAAAGGGGAGTTTGCTGCTGGGCTTAGAGAGCTCAAGCAGCAGGATGTCCCGTATTGGAAAAATGGAAGTTACTTTGGGAAAATTTGTTTCTTTAGATGAAGTTGTAAACAAGATAGATCAGGTGACGCTAACTGATGTGAACCAAATGATAGAGCAAATGCTTGTTGCTGAAAAACTATGCTTTACTGCGCTGGGCCCTATTGGCTCATTAACTATTAATACTAATTTTAGTTTTTAAGGAGGAATTTTATGGCAAGAGGATTTGAGGTAATTAGTCAATATCAAGAGCATGATATAAAATTACCTATTCGCAAGACTGCGTTAAGTGCCGGGTATGATCTTACAATTGCCCAGGATGCTACTTTGTTTCCCGGAAAGGTTGTGTTAGTTCCGACAGGTATTAAAGCTTATATGGAGGAAGACGAATACCTAGGCATTCATATTCGCTCTGGTTTGGCTATTAAGCATAGTTTGAGTTTAATTAATGGGCAAGGGATTATTGATGCTGACTATTATAATAATAAGGAGAATGAGGGACATATTTTAATTGCCGTTTTTAACCATGGGTCAGAATCTGTTACAATTACCAAAGGAACCAGATTAGCACAGGCGATTTTTTATAAGTATCTAAAAGCAGATAACGATTGTACTGATACTGTTCGTTCAGGCGGCTTTGGGAGTACAGGTCAGTGAATGAATGGTGATTTTTTTTCATAACTTATTCATATTAACCATATACATAGGTAGAAGCAGGTTAAGGGAGGGCTACTATGTATACCTGGGCGACATTAGTATTAATTATCTTGATGGTTATGGGGTCTGTTTGGCTGCGTGTTTGTCGTTTGCGCATGTCTTTGGACAATATACCCCATATTGAGCCAAAAGCATCGCCCTTTTCCCATGCTGTACAAGATTTAGTTGCCACTGCCGGCGGCGTATATCTTTCTTTGGTAATGATTGTTTCATTTTTAAAGCTGGAGCTGCCTGAACGGATAACTATCAGTATAATTACTTTCGATCCTCTGGCCATGACGGCGATTGCAGTGGCGGTTATTCAACCGGTTGTTAGTAAATTATTTGATAGCAAGTAGGTGAAAGCATGCGGATAAGTGAAATGACTGGAAAAGAAGTTATTAATTTGGGAGACGGTGCGCGTTTAGGTATCGTTGGCGAGTGTGAACTTACTTTTGACAGTTGCTCCGGTGTTATTGGCGGCTTAATTCTCCCCAAACGAAAAACAGTATTTAATTTTTTAGGTGACAATCAGATAGTACTAATACCATGGGAGGCAATCAAACGCATTGGGGATGAAGTTGTTATTGTTGACTTAGATAATGCGTATGAGCGCATGTACTCTAGCTAAGTTTGGAGAATAAAAGACTTGGCTTGTGTCAAGTCTTTTATTCTTTACCTTTCCATCTAGCATAAAAAATGCGGTATTTGTCAACCCTAACAGTAAACTGTATATCAGATTAATGTTAGGAGGCTTATTGATGTCAATAACAAACGATTCTATTTTGCAAGGAAATACTGGCAGTCAGCCAACAACTCAAATCTCAGGCCATACAGAGAATGCTTTGGTAAATAGTAATACAAGCACCCAGTCGCAAACTGCAAATGCTCAGACACCGGTTGCGGGTTCGGCGGTGCAGACTCAGCCGTCTGCAATGCAGGCAGGCACCCCAGGAGTTAAGAGCGTAATTGGTGTATTTAATTCTCATGATAAGGCTGAGCAGGCGGTAAATGCGCTTAGATCGCAAGGGTTCACAACAGAAGAAATAAATATTGTTTCTAAGAACAAAAAACAGCAAGGCCGGGAAACTGAATATGTTGAGGATGATATTACCGATGGTGCCTTAACAGGCGGCACGTTAGGCGGTATTGGCGGTTTGCTTTTGGGGGCAGGTGCTTTAGCTATTCCTGGTGTAGGACCTGTATTAGCCGCAGGGCCAATAGCAGCTGCCTTAAGTGGGGCGGTAGCAGGCGGTATTACGGGTGGCCTTATTGATTGGGGTATTCCGGCGGAAGCAGGCAGGCGCTATGAACAACATGTAGTACAAGGCGGGATTCTGGCAATAATCCGCTCTGATGCCGCTAAAGCGAATCAAGCAGCTCAAATCCTGCGTCAAAACGGGGCAAAAGATGTTGAAACTCATGCATTAACCTAAACATGTGTTTTTACTAGAAGTATTTTGGGTGATAAAATAAATAAACAGCTTTCAATATTTATTTGACAATGCAGGAACATTTGATATAAAATGTGTATAAAATGAATAAGCAACATCCTGTAAAGGATGAAGTAGAGGTGCGGGAGTCAAGAGTACTTTCAGTGAGAGTGGAATCGATGAGCTGAAAGAAAAGGGGTAACCGCCGAAGTAAGAAAGAACGCCAAATCTTCTTACTGGTCTTACATCAAATAGATTTAAGACTGTCACCAGTACTTGGTGGAGTGCTATCTCATCTGGTCAGGGACGATATATACGCATATATTTTCCTAAGGTCAGAAAATGCTGTTTAGCAGCTGGTGAGAAATGTACTCACCAGCTGCTTTTTATCTTTTATCCAGCTGGAAAGTTTACTTTCTCTGGATTGAACAAGGCTTCTTTTCTTATTAAACAGGAGGTGGATAGTGCTTGATTAGAGTGATGGTATGTGGTGCCTATGGCAAAATGGGACGGGAAGTGTTGCGAGCCGTTCACAAGGATTCACAGTTAAGCATAGTAGGGGCAGTAGATATAAATTCCGATTTCGCTGATGTAGGCGATATTATCGGTGCAGGTAAAACAGGGGTAACGGTTGGCAATGAGTTACTTACTGTTATCAATGAAACGAAACCTCAGGTTATGGTTGATTTTACCAATCCGCAATCAGTTTTAAATAACCTTAAGCTTGCAATTAAAAATGGCGTCTGTCCGGTTGTAGGTACAACCGGTTTAACAGAACCTGATATTGAGGATATTCGTGAACTATGCGCCACTTCTAAAGTTAATGCGATTATTTCACCTAATTTTTCCATCGGTGCTATTCTTATGATGAAACTTGCACAAGAGGCTGCCAAGTATTTGCCGCATGTTGAAATTATTGAGATGCATCATGACCAAAAACTTGATGCTCCGTCTGGCACAGCTCTCAGAACTGCCGAATTAATTGCCGGTGTACGGGGAACAATGCAGCAAGGCCATCCCGATGAGAAAGAAAAATTACCTGGAGCGCGTGGCGGCGAGGACGCAGGTATTCGATTACATAGTGTTCGGTTACCTGGCTATGTAGCTCATCAGGAAGTAATTTTTGGTGGCTTGGGACAAACGCTGACGATTCGCCATGACTCGATATCCAGAGAATCTTTTATGCCCGGAGTAGTACTGGCTTGTAAGAAAGTGCTAACCGTTGATGGACTGATTTTTGGTCTTGAGCATATAATGGGCTAGAGCGTGCCAAAGAATGCTGATATTGCAAGAACTATGAGTTGTAATTATTTGAATGGGGGAAAACTTAAATGAAAAAGTATAATGTAGCAATTTTAGGGGCAACTGGAGCAGTTGGCCAAGAATTTTTAAAACTTATTGAAGAGCGCAATTTTCCATTTAACGAATTGAAGTTGTTAGCATCTGAACGCTCAGCAGGTAAAACTATTTTCTTTATGGGTAAAGACTACATCGTTGAGGAGGCAACACCAGATTCATTTAATGGTGTGCAGATTGCCTTATTTGCAGGCGGTTCAATTAGTAAAACATTAGCTCCCGAGGCCGCCAAACGGGGAGCGGTTGTTATTGATAACTCAAGTGCTTTCCGTATGGACCCGGAAGTACCTTTGGTTGTGCCGGAAGTTAACCCTGAAGCTATAAAAAATCATAAAGGGATTATTGCTAACCCTAATTGTTCAACAATTATTATGGTTATGGCATTAAAGCCTGTCTATGATGCAGCAAAGATCAAGCGTATAGTTGTTTCTACTTATCAAGCTGTTTCGGGTGCCGGCAAAGAAGGCATTGATGAACTGACCGACCAGGTTAAGTCGGTTGTAGAAAATCGTCCTGTAGAAGCGAATATTTTACCAAGTGCCAGTTTGCCCAAGCATTATCAAATAGCGTTTAATCTCTTACCACAGATAGATGTATTTGTTGAGGAAGATTACACTAAAGAAGAAATGAAAATGATAAATGAGACCCATAAAATATTCAATGACTATACCATCGGGATAACTGCGACGACAGTTAGGGTACCAGTATATCGCAGTCACTCTGAATCTATCAACATCGAGTTGAATGGCCCGCTGTCTCCAGAAGAGGCAAAACAGGTACTCTCTAAATTTCCGGGTGTAATTGTACAAGATAACCCGGCTGAAATGCTGTATCCTATGCCGTTATATACTTCGGACAGTAATGAAGTGTTCGTCGGTCGTATTCGGGCCGATAAAACTGTACCTTATGGATTAAACATGTGGGTAGTAGGCGATCAAATTAGAAAAGGTGCAGCGCTTAATGCTCTGCAAATAGCTGAGTATATGATTGAGCATAATTTAATTTGAGGTGTACAAAATGCGAATAATTGTCCAGAAGTTCGGGGGCACATCTGTTGCGTCACCCGAAGTGCGGGAACTTGCACTGCGCAAAATTGAAAAGGCGCGGGATCAAGGCTTTAATCCGGTAGTTGTAGTATCGGCTATGGGACGCAAGGGGGCTCCTTACGCTACCGATACACTAATTGATATCGCGCGGTCAGCCTATAAATATATTGCTGATCGCGAACTTGATCAGATTATGTGTTGTGGCGAGATAATCTCAGCCGTGATTATGACCGGTATGCTGCAGGCCGCAGGTATGGACGCAGTTATGTTAACAGGAGGAATGGCGGGTATTATTACTGACGAACATTTTACTGATGCCCGCATTTTAAAGTGTGATCCCACAAAGATAATCAATCTGTTAAAACAGGGAAAGGTACCTGTTGTGTGTGGTTTTCAGGGTATGACTGGTGAAAACGAATTTACTACCTTGGGACGAGGCGGCAGTGATACTAGCGCATCAGCCCTGGGGGCGGCTCTGAATGCTGATATTATTGAAATATATACAGATGTTGACGGAATCATGACCGCTGATCCAAGAATTGTTGAGAATGCAAAAATCCTTGATTGCATAAGTTATGGGGAAGTATGTCAACTGGCTCATCAGGGTGCCAAGGTTATACATCCCCGCGCGGTTGAAATTGCCATGCAAAAAAATATTCCCCTTGTAGTAAAATCGACATTTTCTGAAGCTCCCGGAACACTTATTACTAATATTGCCAAAGAAGACACCGGTGGTTCAGCAGTAATTGACCGTGTTGCAACAGGCGTAACCTACTTGACCAATATTGTTCAGGTTAAAGTTCATTTAGACGATACTATGGGAACTGATGCAAGTTTTGAGGTATTTAAAACTATGGCTGATAATGGTATTAGCGTTGATTTAATTAATATTCATCCCGGCGAGATCATGTTTACTATTAACGCTGACCATGCCGAAAAAGCATCAATAAAGCTCAAACGTTTAAATTATGAATTTGAAATAGTAGAACATTGTGCAAAGGTATCTGTTGTTGGCGGCGGAATGCGAGAAGTACCAGGTGTGATGGCAAGCTTTATTGAAGCTCTGTCTCGTAATAAAATTGCTATTCTCCAGACAGTAGACTCTCATACCTCTATTTCAGTGCTTGTGTTGCAAAGTGACATTGGTGCTGCTGTTAAATCGCTTCATGAGAAATTTGGTTTATCAAATTAATAAGGGGCGAGTGTAATGAAGAATTTTGGGCGAGTCTTAACCGCAATGGTAACCCCGTTTAATGCTGATTACAGTGTAAACTATAGTGAAGTGGCCAATTTGGCCAATTATCTTGTGAATAACGGTTCTGATGGACTGGTTGTTGCCGGCAGCACTGGTGAAGCAGCTACATTAACTTGCGATGAAAAGTTGAAATTATTCAAAATAGTAATGGAGACTGTAGGTGATAAGGCTACAGTCATTGCTGGCACTGGATCAAATGATACGAGAGCTTCTATTGAATTGACTAAAGAGGCGGAAAAAATTGGTGTGCATGGCGCAATGCTCGTTGGTCCCTATTATAACAAGCCGCCGCAAGAAGGGTACTACCAGCATTTTAAAGCCATTGCCGAATCAACAAGTCTGCCACTTATCGTATATAATGTTCCCGGGCGGACAGCTTCTAATATTTTACCGGCAACGATTGCACGTCTGGCCAAAATAGATAATATTGTTGCAATTAAAGAAGCAAGTGGTAACTTAGATCAAGTTTCTGAAATTATCCGTATAACTCCCGATGATTTTTTGGTATATAGCGGTGATGATGGACTAACTTTACCGAGCTTATCTGTGGGTGGCTACGGGGTAATTAGTGTAGCTGCTCATGTTGTAGGTAAACGCATGCAGGAGATGATAACCGCCTTTTTGGCTGGTGATATGAATAAAGCGCAGGCCTTGCATCTTGACCTTATGCCGTTCTTTAAAGTTATTTTTGTTACTACCAATCCTATACCGATCAAAAAAGCGGTAAATATCCTGGGGATAAATACCGGACCAGTAAGATTGCCATTGGTTCCTCCTACTGCCAGTGAAGAGGAACAACTAACTAAGGTAATGAAATCAATAGGCGCTATATAACTACAGTTTCGACCGGTAGCGGAGGCTACCGGTTTTTTTATATGTCTATTGCATATAATATTGCTGGTGAGCAGTACCACTTGTTGTCAGAGATTAAATAGGTTATAATTATTGACAAGTGGGCAGGACGGCCGGTTTTTTTCAGTGGTTTAATGAACGGGCGGTTACAACTTAATTTATATTGAATTTTTAAATTCTGGAGGTGTATGTTTTTTTGGCTCGACAACCAAACAAAGTACAGATAGTTCCCCTGGGCGGGATGGGGGAAATTGGTAAAAACATGACTGTTATCCGATACGGTGATGAGATAATAGTAATTGATGCCGGTTTGATGTTTCCCGAAGATGACATGTTGGGCATTGATCTGGTTATTCCTGATATTTCCTATTTATTGGATAATCGTGATTTAGTAAAAGCAATTGTGCTGACACACGGGCATGAAGACCATATTGGGGCTTTGCCATATGTGTTAAAACAGCTTAACGTACCGGTATATGGAACTCGATTGACACTTGGAATTTTGGAAGGACGTTTAAAAGAGAATAATGTTGCTGCCAATAATTTGTATGCTGTACAATCCGGTGACCAGATTCAACTTGGCAATTTCAAGATAGGATTTATCCGGGTAAGTCATAGTATCGCTGATGCAGTAGCGTTATCGATAAAGACCCCAGCGGGGGTGATCGTTCATACTGGTGATTTTAAACTTGATCAAACTCCAGTAGATGGCAAGGTGACCGATTTTCATAAATTTGCTGAGTTAGGTGATCAAGGGGTGCTAGTGCTTTTGGCCGATAGTACCAATGCAGAGCGCCCTGGTTATACGCAGAGTGAAAAATCGGTTGGTGTAACTTTTGATGATACTTTTCGTACTGCGCGGGAACGTATTATTATTGCCTCGTTTTCTTCCAATATTCATCGAATTCAACAGGCCATTGACACGGCTTGCAAGTATCGGCGCAAGGTGGCTATACTTGGCCGCAGCATGGTCAATGTTGTTACTATTGCACTGGAACTAGGATATTTGAATGTACCAGAAGGCGTGATTATTGATGTTGATGAAATTAATAATTATCCTGCATCAGGAATTGTTATTTTAACAACCGGCAGCCAAGGTGAACCGATGTCGGCACTAACCAAAATGGCGATGTCAGATCATAAAAAGGTCGAGATTGTTCCCGGAGATACAGTAATTATTTCGGCTACGCCAATACCAGGTAACGAGAAGTTAGTTTCACGTACGATAGATTTTCTTTTCCGGCAGGGGGCCGATGTTGTGTATGAGTCAACCTCCGGTATCCATGTTTCCGGGCATGCCAGTCAAGAAGAACTTAAATTAATGCACAATCTTATACGTCCTAAATTCTTTATTCCTGTGCATGGAGAATATCGGCATTTAATCAAACATTCCCAATTAGCACAATCATTGGGGATGCCGAAGGAAAACATTTTTATTGCTGAAAACGGACAATCACTAGAATTTACTGCCGAAAAGGGTATAATTAACGGCAAGGTTGCATCTGGCAATGTCTTAGTAGATGGTCTCGGCGTTGGTGATGTCGGCAACATAGTACTGAGGGATCGTCGCCAACTTTCGCAAGATGGAATACTAATTGTTGTTGTAACCATGGATAAACAGCGTGGTCAAGTAGCTGCCGGGCCAGATATTGTTTCCCGCGGCTTCGTATATGTGCGCGAATCTGAGCAACTAATGGATGATGCTAAAGATCGAGTGCGACAGGCCCTGGACAAATGTGAGCTTAATGGTGTTACCGAATGGGCGACAATTAAATCAAATGTTCGTGATACGCTTGGTAAGTACTTATATGAACGTACGCGACGCCGGCCAATGATATTACCAATTATTATGGAAGTATAATAAAAAAAAGTGCTATCGCGCCATTGAGGATACGGATCTAACCGCAGAGGACACAGAGAGCGCAGTGGGGAGATGTATATCGAGAACATTCCCTCTGCGTACTCTGCGTCTCTGCGGTTCAAAAAACTTATACTTTCTATCTTCTTAATAAGAAAACGCTACTCGTCCTTTGGATTTGAGCACATCAGTTACCAATACCCAAATCCATGAATCCTATTGTTGAGTTAATGAAATACAAGGAGCGGGGGTTTACTTTTGGCATTGCCCCAAAAGTAACAAAAGGTCTAGGCCCCACGCCTCCAAAAGCTGAAAAGCCGGGCAGTATTCCTAAAATCCGTAAACTCGCTACGCTCAAACAGTACGGATTTTTTAACGGAATACCGCCCGGCTTTTCTCCTGCGGAACGCTTTTTCCGGCAAAGGCCGGGGGGTTACGGGAGTTACGAGGGGTACTGACCGCCAGGCGAGGGGCTTTACTTTTGGCCTCCACGACTCCCCAAACTTATACTTCTGATATATTTAAGAAAGCCTTGAGCCTACCTGCTGCAAGACGGTCTGGTAAGTTAGGGCTTTTTTATTATTTTTTTATAGCTGTATGAAATCACCGTCAATGCCAATACTATGTATAATAACGAAAGCACAAGTGATGTTACTTATCGGTGCTCAGCAGAGAGTTAACCTTTCTGTTAAGTAAAAAAGACTAGCTAAATTAGCTGGAGGGATACGCATATGATAGTGAATGATAATCCGGTAGTTGCTCCTCCCGGTACTAATCCTGAAGAGCCACAAATACATCCGTCTCCGACTGAGACTCCTAAAAAAAGCAAACAAGCCCAAAAAGCAGGCCCAACGGAAACTATCCAGGAATTGGGCGCTACTGAAGTGCCAATAGCGAAAAGCAATATACACGTTATGACAATAATTGGTCAAATCGAAGGCCACATGGTATTACCGCCAAACTCCAAAACTACCAAATATGAACATATAATGCCGCAACTGGTAGCTATTGAGCAAAGCCCTGAAGTTGAAGGACTGATGTTATTATTAAATACAGTTGGTGGTGATGTGGAAGCGGGTTTGGCAATTGCTGAAATGATTGCCAGTATGTCGAAGCCATCTGTTTCCATTGTACTGGGAGGCGGGCATAGTATTGGCGTACCGGTGGCTGTATCAGCTACTCATTCATTTATTGTCGAAAGTGCTACGATGACAATCCATCCAATACGTCTGACTGGGCTGGTAATAGGTGCGCAGAGTTCTTTCGATTATCTTGAAAAAATGCAGGATCGTGTTAATAACTTTATTACTTCGCATTCTAATATATCGGAGAAAAAGTTAAAAGAATTATTATTTAAGACAGGTGAGTTATCGCGGGATATTGGTACTTCCTTAGCAGGCAGAGATGCAGTTCACTATGGTCTTATTGACGAAATTGGCGGTATTGCTCAAGCCATGACTACATTGCAGGAAATGATTCATGCGAAGAAAGAAACTAAGGGGCTGAAGCAGTAATGGTACTGTGGACAATAATGCCAATGGAAATACTACTTTCCCAGGAGTACCAGCCGAATTATGAAGAAATCGAATACGCAGGAACAAAAATGTTGGTTGAGAAAACCGCTGATAATGAATATCGAATAGTTCGGATACTGTCAACTGACCCACGGGATTATTTGCGAAACGATATTCAGCCAGGTGCGGTTTTGTCTTATGAACCGATATAATAAAACCGAGTAATCCTGTTAGTTACTGACTTATAAATTGGGTGCCTCAGTCATTTGGTTATCTTGTTATAATGCAAGGATAGTGAATGCTATCAGAACGGTTATTACATGTTAACCTGCCGTTGAAGCGCTCTCATTCAGAAGAGAGTGCTTTTCTTGTTGTAAAGAACCATCAGTGGTAAAGTAGGTGCGATGAGCAGAGCAGCCTCAACTCACCTTATCGTGCTTTGTAGAAGAATGAGTACTATTTTAAGCAATTATTACTCCATTTAATTAATTCGCCAAATATATCTTTTAAATTATTGCCTTTATCAGTCATAGAGTATTCAACACGTGGTGGAACTTCAGGATAGACAGTTTTAATGATTACTCCTTTGGCTTCTAATTCATGCAATCGTAAAGACAATGTCTTAGGGCTTATTCCCTGTAGAGACTTTTGTAATTGACTAAATTGTTTTGTCCCTTCATAAAGATTCCACAAGATCAAAAACGTCCACTTACTTCCAATAATAGAGAGCGTTTCTTTTAATGCGGCATTACATTTTTCACAAGTACAACATTTTTCCATAGTTTCTCCTGGTAAAGTAGCTACAAATAATGTAACTACTTCCTTTTTTATAATGTTAACTCTATAATTAATATACCACAATGTATGGTATTACATCTATCAATGTATTAAGCGAAAAGGGATAAGCTTTTGTTACGATTGCACCGACTTTCCATGTGACTATTTACACCCTTACGCTGATCAAGCCGACCAAAGAACGCACAATACAAAAGTGTTTAATTCTTGTCTAATAAAAAAAATGGGGCTAGAAAAATGGGCAGAGGAAAAGGCCCATAAGGTCAAAGAGACTTATTTCAAGGGAAAATAAAATTAAATGATTAGTATTTCATAGCTGAATTAACAACGGCCTATAGAGGCGGGAGTCTTGACTCGTATCCAAGCTAAAAGGAGGTATGATAACAGTATGGCTACGACGCATATAAACGAGGAACGATCAAAAAATGTGCATATCGGAAAATACGTTTATATCCTTGTATTTGATGGCATGGCCGATTGGGAACCGGCTATTGCTCTTTGTGAATTAAGACGGCGGGGACAACTCTCTGTTGTCAGTGTTGGTTTTTCAAAAGAGTCAATTACTACTATGGGTGGCTTAAAGGTAACGCCAGATATAACCTTATCAGAGATCAGCTATGATAAAACACTGTTGTTACTATTACCAGGCGGCGAAATGTGGCAAAAGAAAAAACCTGAATTTAGGAAGTACTTTGATTATATTGAGACTCTTGAAAGTATGTTAATTGACTTTCATAAACAAGGAGTGCCAATAGCAGCAATTTGCGGCGCTACAATAACGCTGGCCCGAGCCGGGCTTTTAAGAGGCATTAGACATACAAGCAATGCACCTGGCTTTCTAGATCAATTCGCACCTGATTATTGTAATGAATCGGATTATGTTGTTGATTTTGCAGTTCGCGATGGTAATATCATAACGGCTAACGGTGGAGGCTCGGTTGAGTTTGCCCGTCTCATAATTGAGCTCCTGAAAATTTATCCTGAATCTCAAATAGAAGAATGGTATCAAATGTTCAAATGTTCAAAGAATTCATTTAGTCAATTGCCAAATTATTAATAGTATAAATATATACTTTTAAAACCGATAGAAATTTTCAAAATACTGTGGATGAAACGAAAACTAGCCTTAGTATAAATAAGGCTAGTAAGATAGTACCGCCACCTCCTTGCTTTAAAGAAATTGTGCTCTCATAAGGTGGTTACCCCGGCAACTCCCGCAACTCCCCGTAACTCCCGTATCCCCCGGCCTTTGCCGGAAAAAGCGTTCCGCAGGAGAAAAGCCGGGCGGTATTCCGTTAAAAAATCCGTACTGTTTAAGCGTAGCGAGTTTACGGATTTTAGGAATATCGCCCGGCTTTTCAGCTTTTGGAGGCGTGGGGCCTAGATTTTTTGTTACTTTTGGGGCAATGCCAAAAGTAAAACCCCTCATCTTGTATCCCATTGACTCAACATAAGACAAAGGAGTGATAAGCCAAAACCATCGCGAGAGCGATTTCGTACTTCTATTGTTTCTATTGTTTCCTTCAAAAAATGGTATAACCCGACTTTTTACAGTTAGCAGAATATACGAAGCAGACAGAGTGGAATAATATGCTTATAAAATGCGGATTTCCGCATTTTTTTGCGCTTTTTATATTGTGTTATACTACAGATATGCTACAATATAAAGGAGGTGATGTTCCATGATAAGAAAAGACCGTGTAAAGCGTGGTGGCGTTATTAAGACGCACATCCGTGTTGTCGAAGGGTATCGCCCTGGACCGGGGATGCCCACCAAGCAGCGTACTATTAGAAGTTTTGGTTATTTCGAAGATCAGCCAGATCCCGAGGCTTTCATGGCTATGGTGGAGGAGTTCGACGCTAACTTTAAAGATAATGTTCCCTTACGAATCGAAGTTGCAGCCAATGCGCTGATGTATGGTGGGGAAAACCGACGGCAGAACTACGGATACAAGTTCCTGGAGGCCGTCTATAATCTGCTCGAAATTAATTCGTTTATCAAGGACTATGAAAAATTACACCGATTTCGAGGAGAATATTCACCCAGCGATATTTTCAAGTTTCTAGTGTTGGCAAGAATTCTCTGGCCGGACTCGAAGCGGGCCTCCTGTCAAAGGAAGGACAACTTCTACGGGATGCACACGAATTTCACACTGCCAGATATCTACAGATCGCTTGACCTCTTCGCGGATTTTGAGGTGGAGTTGCAGCGGCATTTGAACGAACGTGTCAAAAAGACGATCGGCCGCGACCTTTCCTATGCATTCTATGACGTGACCAATTATTTCTTCGAGATCGATTTTCCCAATGGCGAGGATGACCTTCGGAAAAGAGGCGTATCGAAAGAACACCGCACCGACCCTATTGCCGCAATGGGGCTGTTTATGGATTCCAACGGGTTACCGGTCAGTATGTCGGTATTCCCCGGCAACACAAGCGATTCTCTTACGCTTCAGCCGACTATGAAGGATATCAAGGATTCGTACGGATTAGGAAGACTGATCGTGGTGGCCGACAAGGGGCTCAACTCGTCAAAGAATATCGACGCTATCGTGTACAACGGGGACGGTTTTGTATTCTCACAGATACTAAAAGGAAAAAAAGGCCAGCGTTACAATGAAAAGCTATTTGACTCAAGCGGATGGACATCAAACGAAAAGGATACGTACAGATTCAAGTTGTTCGAAGAAGAATACGAGGGAAAGGACCAGGATGGAAAAAAAGAAATCCGGGTAAGAAAAGTACTTTTATATCGGAGCAAAGCAGAAGCCGACATGGCGAAGCGCAAACGGGAAGAAAAACTGGAAAAGGCAGCGCGTTCGGTCAAAAACAATGCCTACAGTATTCCAAAAGGTGTCGACGAATATACAAAAGAAGCCATCGTTGACAAAGAGACCGGGGAGATATTGGAAAACACAAAAAAGCTCCGCAGCGTGGACTTGGAAAAGGCGGAGAAAGACGCGATGTATGATGGGTATTTTTGCATTATTACTAGCGAAATGGACTACGATGAGCGGAGAATTCGACAGGTGTACAGCGGACTCTGGCAGATAGAACATGGTACTATGTCAAGAAAAAGTACAACTTAAATGTGGAATTTAGCCCAACAAACATTTTGTAAATATATGTATTTTTCTTACCCTGCAAGCTGTACTTTCTTATGCACTTTTTCATATTGATCTGGTGAAAGATATCCACAATGACCATGGATTCTTCTTGTATTATAAAAAGTCTCGATATATTCAAAAATCAATCGATATGCATGCCTATAATCAAAGATCTTGTATCTGTTTAGCCATTCTCTCTTTATTAAAGCATGAAATGCTTCAATACATGCATTGTCCCAAGGATAGGCTTTCTTTGAATAGCTCAGTATCATTCCTTCCGTCGCATTTCGGTAATCCTTTGATACGTACTGACATCCCCTGTCACTATGCATTACCAGGGGTCTGTCAATTTTGCGTTTTTCTTTGGCTTTATTTATTGTCGCTATAACATGTTCTGTTTCCAGCGTATGACTCAATGTCCATGCAATAATCTTTCGTGAAAATAAATCCATTATACTTGTAAGGTATACAAAGCCATCCAATGTCCAGATATAAGTAATATCTGAGCACCATACAGCATTTGGTTCCTTTGGATTGAACTGCTCATTTAATACATTTATTAATTTGCTGTCAAAATCCGAATTGATGGTGGTTACGGTATAAGGTTTAATATACTGAGCCTTAATTCCCATTTCTCTCATATAGTTCCCAACCGTTTTTTCAGCAATGACTTCACCCTGAGTAAGAAGTTTCTCCTTTATTTTAGGAGCCCCATAATTCTGATGAGATTCGTCATATATTTCCTGTATCTTTTGCTTAATTCTCGCTTTCCTTTTTGATTGCTCAGAGGGAGATCTCTTGAGCCAGGCAGTATAGCCTGATCTTGAAACGCCTAAATGCTTCAACATTCCGCTGATAGAAACCCGGCGTTTTTTATCGAGTTCTTCTTTTTTAGCGGTAACTTCAATGTATATGGCTTCTGTCATTTTCCCAGAATGTTGATTGCTTTTTTTAATACATCAAGTGCATCCTGCGCATCACGTAACTCCTTCTTTAAGCGCGCGATTTCTTTAGCTTCATCACTTGAATAATTACCCGCTCCCCTGGTTGGTACTTTTCCACCTTGTTCTTTTGCAGCATTTGCCCATTTGCTTAATGCTGATTTACTGATGCCTAGATTTTTAGCACATCCATTCACACCTAAATCCTTATGGTCATTGTAATAAACCACTGCATCTTCTTTAAATTTCTGAGTATAGTGTATGGCCATGTTAAGTCCCCCCATCTTGTTAGTTATTGTAACAATTTATTGGGAACTTTCCATATTTAATTTGCACTATTTTTATTCTAGCACCAACAGTCATTTAGAATTATGAAAACCGATCTTTATGCCAGACCCGTATTCGTTAGCAAAAACGAACATATACGTGCGCATTTTCTGATCTGTTTCGTCGCGCTTCTTGTAATCCGAATTATTCAGCATCGTATGGGAGAAAAAGCTCTGTCGGCCGAGCGAATTGCAAGAGCACTGGGTACCGCGACATGTCAGGTTTTGAAGGGTGGTATCATTCACCTCGACGATGTCGGCGGTGCGATTGCATTTCAAAAGGTGCGAAACAAAAAAGGCGAGATAGTGGATACGTTGGTCTATTCGGATAAAGACGAAATCGCGCTGGACTACAAGTTAATTCAGGAAACGTTCGGCACGAATTTTTACAATGTTTATCCGAGGCAGGAGGTATTCAATAAATTCCTAAAAAATATTACTGTAGCATAACAGAATTTACATATGAATCAACTACAAAGAAGCCCGTAGTTTCAACGGCTAGGGGCTTCTCGCGTTTTTTAAACTGTAAAACTCGGGGCTCGGTTGAGTTTGCCCGTCTCATAATTGAGCTCCTGAAAATTTATCCTGAATCTCAAATAGAAGAATGGTATCAAATGTTCAAATGTTCAAAGAATTCATTTAGTCAATTGCCAAATTATTAATAGTATAAATATATACTTTTAAAACCGATAGAAATTTTCAAAATACTGTGGATGAAACGAAAACTAGCCTTAGTATAAATAAGGCTAGTAAGATAGTACCGCCACCTCCTTGCTTTAAAGAAATTGTGCTCTCATAAGGTGGTTACCCCGGCAACTCCCGCAACTCCCCGTAACTCCCGTATCCCCCGGCCTTTGCCGGAAAAAGCGTTCCGCAGGAGAAAAGCCGGGCGGTATTCCGTTAAAAAATCCGTACTGTTTGAGCGTAGCGAGTTTACGGATTTTAGGAATATCGCCCGGCTTTTCAGCTTTTGGAGGCGTGGGGCCTAGATTTTTTGTTACTTTTGGGGCAATGCCAAAAGTAAAACCCCTCATCTTGTATCCCATTGACTCAACATAAGACAAAGGAGTGATAAGCCAAAACCATCGCGAGAGCGATTTCGTACTTCTATTGTTTCTATTGTTTCCTTCAAAAAATGGTATAATATAGTTAAATTAGGGCAAGTCCGGCCGGTTCTGTGAACTCCTACTCG
Source organism: Sporomusa ovata DSM 2662 (assembly GCF_000445445.1). Lineage (GTDB taxonomy): Bacteria > Bacillota > Negativicutes > Sporomusales > Sporomusaceae > Sporomusa > Sporomusa ovata. Next base: position 1,258,468 of record NZ_ASXP01000001.1, read on the forward strand.
ACCTTGATTCTTCTCCCAGGATCAAAACTGGACGTTTATGTTCGAGACTTATAGCCGAGAAACTTATGATGGTCATTACATCATCGGTTACGGTGTGCTATAGTAGATTGAAGTTTGCTAATTCATGGAGGAAATATGTCAGATAGTACACAGATTGTAGTCGATTTTGCAAATTTGTCAGACATCACATTAATTATTATCAATGTAAGTAGAGTCGTTTTTGTTATAGTAAATATATGGCTATTTTATTCCTTTTTAACAGCGAAAAACCGGCCTATTTGGTTTCAGATAATAGCCTTTGCTGGTACATGGGCGACGATAAATTGCCTGCGCGATTTTATTATGCCAATAGCACCGAACCATTATTGGGTTGGTTATATACTAAGCCTATTGTTACTAATTCCTCTTTCGCTTGTTTTTAAGGAAACTCTCCATGCAAAACTATTTGTTTTTTTTATGGTTTCTTCCTTTTCGCAGGCTTATTTTTCCATTTTTTGTAGTTTAGAAATTTTGGCGCTTAAGAATATGGTAGGCTGGTTGCTGTTAGCAGGACTTTTGCTGGAACTGGCTTGTATACCATTAATACGAAAATATATTAGGCCTCATATTAAAAATATCCTTGATGTCCTTGATCAGCAACATCGTGTTTTTTCTTTTTTTCCCATGCTGTCTTTTGCATTGGTGGCTTTTTATGCCGGGCAAACGACATATTCGTTGTTTACATGTATTCCTTTAGTACTATTCACATTAATGATGGGATTTTCTTATTACCTGATCGCAGTATCCATAGACCAGACTAAGTATAATCAACAATTAGAGTTGACATCAAGAACAGATAGTTTGACAAGCCTTTATAACCGGCGGCATATGGAAACGAGAATTCAGGAAGAGCATGAGCAGTATCAACGAACTGGTATGGAGTTTGCGTTGATTAGTATTGATGTTGACTTGTTCAAAGTGATTAATGACAGGTATGGGCATGCCTGTGGCGATTTCCTGTTGCAGTCTGTAGCTGAAGATATTCGTAAATCTGTAAGGCAGTCTGATACTGTTGCGCGGTGGGGTGGCGATGAATTTCTCTTGTTGCTGCCGGGAACAAATGCGAAAATCGCTATGGAGTTGGCTGAACGTATCAGCAAGACTGTGGAGAAACACCGGTATGTTTATGAAAATAATACCTTAGCGGTGACAGTGACAATCGGCGTTGCTGTAATTAAGAGCGGCGATGCCGCGGATGGTATCATTAAGAACGCAGATACAGGTATGTATCAGGGGAAACGTGTCGGCAGAAACCGCGTAGTGTTTTTTGATAATTTAGATGCGGGGGTAACTCTCTAAATTTTGCATAAATAGTGTCAATAACTCCTGAAAGTTATTACAAACACAATCTGCTATAATACAATATAGCAGGAAATACGATTAAATGTAGAGAAAATAGCGATAACTTACAAGAAAGGTAAATAAGTAAAGGAGCGAAGTCATGAAAAACAAAGCGGTTATGGTAGTATTGCTTTTTATTATGCTTTTGTCGCTCGTCGGGTGTAATGGCGGAACCGGAAAAACCACAAAGTCGTCAACGGCCATCCAGGGTGATACAAAAACTGCCGTAATAAATGAAAACACTAAACTAAAAACAGCTGCGGATTTAAAAAATAAACGCATTGGGGTTTTACTCGGATCTATTCACGATGGATATGTTACCAAAACATATCCCCAGGCCCAGCTATTGCAGTATAAAAGCTCGCCAGACCTAATTCTTGGCGTAAAGTCTGGAAAAGTTGACGCCGCTTTTTATAACCGGGAAACACTGATCGAAGTCTTTCGGAACGATAATGAATTGGCTTTTTTGGAAGAAAGAGTGTATTCAACTCCTATCGGTATTGGCTTTAATAAGCAAAATAGCGGTTTGCGAGAGCAGTTTAATGCTTTTTTAAAACAAAGCAAAGAAAACGGCGTGTATGACGATATGGTTAATCGTTGGATCAATAACGGTGTTACCGATATGCCGGTGATTGATAATCCAAAAACCAATGGTGTCCTTATCGTAGGTATGGTAAGTGATAAAGGACTGCCTTTCGCGATTGTTAAAGATAATAAGCTGGTAGGTTTTGATGTAGAACTTTCCGAACGATTCGCGGCCTATCTGGGGAAAGAACTTAAACCGGTCGATACAGAGTTTGGTAGCTTAGTTACCGCTGTTGCTACCAAAAAGATTGACATGATTGCCAGTTCTATGATGATAACAGAAGAAAGAAAGCAGCAAATTGATTTTTCTGACCCCTATTATGAATTGGGGGCAAGTGTGTTTGCCCTTAAAAAGAATATTGCCAAATATGATGAACAGCCAGATACAGCAGCTGCCATACCATTAATAAAAAATCTGTCTGCTAGGTTTCATAATAATATTATCCGTGAAAATCGCTATTTACTTATATTTGACGGCTTAAAAACAACGGCGGTAATCGCTCTGGCGGCCGCAATTTTTGGTACTCTGCTTGGCGCTTTGGTCTGTTTTATGCGAATGAGCAGAACCTGGCTTGCAAATACTATCGCCAGGTTCTATATTTCCATCATGCGGGGAATCCCGGTACTTGTACTGCTTATGATTATTTTCTATGTAGTGTTTGCCTCGGTAGATATTAGTCCTATCCTTGTGGCTGTTTTGGCCTTTGGTATGAATTTTGCAGCTTATGTTTCTGAAATGTTTCGGATGTCAATTGAAAGTATAGATAAAGGCCAAACAGAAGCCGGGATTGCAGGCGGCTTTACCAAAACCCAGACTTTCTTTTATATTATAATGCCACAGGCAATACGGCGGGTGCTTCCTGTCTATAAGGGAGAATTAATTTCCTTAGTAAAGATGACTTCAATCGTTGGCTACATTGCGGTACAGGACTTGACAAAGGCTAGTGATATTATCAGGAGTCGTACCTTTGATGCGTTCTTCCCCCTTATCATGGTAGCTGTGCTTTACTTTCTTGTGTCATGGTCACTTGCTCTTGTTCTGGACTATATGGAAGCAAGAAGTAATCCGAAAAGAAACCGTAACGCAGGGAGGGTGACAAATGATTAAAACCGAACATCTTTCCAAAAGCTATGGCGGGTTTATGGTGCTAAAAGATGTAAGCGCCCATATACAAAAAGGTGAGGTTGTTTCGATAATCGGGCCCTCCGGCACAGGAAAAAGCACATTTTTACGGTGTATTAATCTTCTGGAAATTCCCAGCAACGGCAGCATTTTTATTGACAATACCCCTTTGTTGGCAAAAACCACAAATGTTTCCCAAATACGTCAAAAAGTCGGAATGGTATTTCAGTCGTTTAATTTGTATTCGCATCTATCTGTGCTAGAAAATCTCACAATAGGACCGATCAAACTACTGGGCAAAAGCAAAGCCGCTACAGAGAGCAAAGCGTTAGAACTGCTGAAGCTGGTTGGGCTTGCCGAGAAAGCGGACAGCTTTCCTGATGAACTATCCGGAGGGCAAAAGCAAAGGGTGGCCATTGCCCGCTGCCTGGCCATGGACCCGGAGGTTTTACTATTTGATGAACCAACATCAGCGTTGGACCCGACAATGGTAAGTGAAGTTTTAGCGGTTATCCGCGGTCTTGCCAAAGCTGGTATGACGATGCTGATTGTTACTCACGAAATGGAATTTGCCCGCAATATCTCAAGTCGTGTATTTTATATGGACGAAGGGATAATTTACGAGGAGGGTACACCACAACAGATATTTGAAAATCCGCAAAAGGAAAAAACAAAAGCATTTATTAACAGAATACGTAGCTTTAGCTACCATATTAATAGCAAAAATTATGATCTGTATGCTATGAATGCAGAAATTGAAGCCTTTTGTGCAAAACATCTGTTACCAAGAAAAGTTTCTACTAATGTTCTGCTGCTTGTTGAGGAAGTTTTAGGTTTGCAAACAGAGTTTTCCGATATTACACTTACCTTTGCCTATTCAGAAAAAAGTGGCCAATTAGAATTTGTGTTTGAAAGCGTGGGAGTTTCTGTAAACCCGCTTGAGGAAGGCGTGAGAGACGATGATATCGGATTAATGCTTATAAAGGGTACGTGTGTGAAAGTATCCGCTATCGCTATGAAAATGGGAAAAATATATTGTTGGCCAGGGTGAAAGGGAAGTGAATATAGAAATATCTTCGGGAATAAAAGGATAATATATATCTAGATAGAAATATAGACGGGAAACATGTTATGTCTCTATTGTAGTTGTTCCGTTCCTGGTCATCTAATAATTTGAATTATGATTTCCAGGGTTGTAGCGTTTGCAGGGAGACTGGCATGCGGCCTAGGAGCGAAAGGGGTGAGAAGCTGGTTTCTATTTTTAAGAGAGGAGTTTTATGAAATTCTGGACACGGTGGATAACAGGTAGTAAAATTTTTTGGAGGTTACAAATGAAAAATAAGAATCTGCTTTATGTATTGCTCATGTTGCTAGTTGCCTTTTCACTTACAATAGCGGCCTGTTCCTCAAATGAAACGAAACAGAACAAAGCCGAGGTTGCTCCAGTTAATAAAGACATTATCCTTGCTACAACCACAAGTACCCAAGATAGTGGATTGCTTGATGAAATCATCCCCGCTTTTGAAAAAAAGACCGGCTATAAAGTTAAAACTATTTCTGTAGGTACTGGACAAGCCCTGGCTATGGGAGAAAAGGGAGAAGCGGATGTATTGCTTGTTCATGCTCCTGACGCAGAAAAGAAAGTAGTTGACAGTGGTGCCGCGGTTAACAGACGCTTGGTTATGCACAACGACTTTATACTCGTCGGACCTCAGGATGATCCTGCAGGCGTTAAAAGCTTAAAAACCACAGTAGATGCCTTCAAAAAAATTGCAGGAACTGAAAAGATCTTTGTTTCGCGTGGTGACGATTCGGGAACTCACAAAATGGAGAAAAGTTTCTGGAAAAAAGCAGCTATAACCCCTAAAGGTGAATGGTATCAGGAAACCGGTGCCGGTATGGGACAGACGCTGAAGATTGCCTCTGAGAAAAAGGGATACACATTAACAGACCGCGCTTCTTATCTTGCTCAGAAAAAGAATTTGGATTTGGATATTGTATTAGAAAAAGAGCCGGCGCTGCTGAACATTTATCATGTAGTGGAAGTCAACGTTGAGAAGTTTTCTAAAGTTAATAAAGACGGAGCCAAGGCGTTCGCTGATTTCATGGTGTCTGATGAAGGCCAGGCCATCATCAAGGATTTCGGCGTAAGTAAATATGGTCAGCCGCTTTTCGTACCAGATGCAGGTAAAAAGGTGGAAGATTTAGCTAAGTAGAATGCTAAATTATGTTGACAGGAGAAAACTATCAGGGTATAGTATATATAACCTAAAATTACAATTAATTTAATATGATAAATGTGATGAAGGAGAACTTGCTTTCTATGTCGATTAAGAGAACTGATGGTTGGTGCGAATCAGTACGATGGGAATACAAACATCACTCCTGAACAGCAAAGCTGAACTACAAAGTAAGCTTTGCCGGTCTCGGCTCCGCAGGGAGTGCAGTCGTTATTCTGCTAGGGTTGTTTGACCTGAAGAGATGCAGATATTTTTATCTGTAAAAAAGGGTGGTACCGCGAGAATTGCCTCTTGCCCTTTAAGTCTATTGACTTGAAGGGCAAGAGGATTTTTATTTTGCAGGAGGTTATTAGTAATGAAGTATTTGGAAAAATTGGCTCAGTTTATTTGTCGGAATATGACGCTTTGGGTGGTGGTCTTTTCAGTAGTTGCTTTTTTCTATCCGGAACCATTTAAACCAATCGGCAAGAATATTTCGTACCTCCTTGGAGTTATTATGCTGGGGATGGGTCTTACCATGTCACTTGAAGATTTTCGTCTGGTGTTAACCCGGCCTAAAGATGTATTTTATGGAGTCTTTTTTCGCTATTTGATTATGCCCTTGGTAGGTTTTGGTGTAGCCCACATGCTTGGTTTGCCACCGGCATTGGCCGCAGGGATGGTTCTTTTGGGAGCCGCTCCCAGCGGTACTGGCTCTAATGTTATGACATATATTGCCAAAGGGGATACAGCTCTTTCGATAACAGTTTCAAGTATTAATACCATCTTGGCACCGGTACTTACCACTTATATTTTTGCCTATTTGGCAGGGGCCATGATTCCTATTGATGTTAACGCACTGCTCATGGACATAGTCAAAATCGTATTAGTTCCGGTAGCTGCCGGAGTTGCACTGCATATGCTGGCACCCGCTTTAGTGGAAAAACTCACCAAGGTGGTTCCGGCTGTGTCGGTCTCTTGTATTATTTCTATCATTGCTGCCGTAGTGGCGTTGAATGCAGCTAAGCTAGCGACAGTGGCGCTGGTTCTGTGTGTAGCGGTAGCGATTCATAATATAGCCGGACTGCTTCTTGGCTATTATTCCGGCAGGGTGGTTGGCATGTCAAAGAAAAAATCCAGGGCAATTACTTTTGAAATCGGTATGGAAAATTCAGGTCTCGCTGTTGCCCTGGCATTAGCGCATTTGGATCCGATGGCAGCTTTACCAGCTGCAGTCATGACTGTTTGGGAATACATTACAGGCAGCGTATTAGCCAGCTATTGGGGTAACAAGCCTATTGAAGAAGAAACGGTGTTTGCTCTTGAAGATGTTGCCGTGAAATAAATATTGTTGTCACAGGCTATGGCCGGAACGACAAAAAGGCTCTTTTATTCCGCTGATTTGGATAAGAGAGCCTTTTGTCTGTCTTGGTGTCATAAGAAAGTACTTGGGTCTGATACTCTGTGTATGATATGTGGTGTAAGTTAGAAACCAAAAATTAATATTTTCCTGCTGCTTTATTATCCTTTTACAGGAGATAATAAATGTTAAGGTGTGATGAGCAATTATCGCGCCCGCGAATTCGCCTCTATTATTATTAAAAATTATTTAGGAGGGGTTTCCATGGACAAATTTATCCGTATAAACATGACAACCAAGGAGGTTGCAACAAGTGAGGTTCCAGAAAAGTATGCAGCCCTAGCGGGTCGCGCTCTTACTTCATATTTCGTAAACGATGAAGTCAAGCCCACCTGCCATGCGCTGGGAAAAAACAACAAGCTGATCTTTGCTCCCGGCCTCCTAAGCGGTACTACTGCTGCTCAGTCCGGACGGCTCTCTGTAGGTGGTAAGAGTCCGCTGACCGGTACCATCAAGGAAAGTAACACTGGCGGAACTTTCTCTCAAAAGATGGCCAAAATGGGTATCAAAGCTCTGGTTATCGAAGGAATGCCTGAAGAAGACAAGTTCTATATACTGAAAATTGATATGAATGGTGTAACCATCGATGAGGCTCCGGCTGAAATACTTGGCGGCTGTGGCAACTACGAAGCAATCACTGTCTTAAACGCGAAATATGGTGCGAAAGTTGGTATTGCGTTGGCAGGTCCGGCTGGTGAATACCGTCTGCCCACCGCTAATATTTCCTTTAAAGATCCTGAAGGCAACATTCGTAGTGCTGGCCGCGGCGGTTTGGGTGCAGTGCTGGGTTCGAAGAAGGTAAAAGCGCTGATAATTGATGATGCCGGCGCACCAGGCGTTACCATCGCGAAACCAGAGGAATTCAGAGCGGCAGCCAAAGCGTTTGCCAAGGCGTTGACTACTCATCCGGTTACTGGTCAGGCATTGCCGGCGTACGGTACGGACGTGTTGATTAATATCTTAAATGAAGCTGGCGGTCTGCCTGCCAAGAACTTTACTACTGGTCGCATCGACTGGAATGACAAAATCTCCGGTGAAACCCTGAATGCCACGATCAGTGAGCGTGGCGGCCAAGGCAAAGTGTCTCACGGCTGCCACACTGGCTGCATCATTCGTTGTTCACAGTGGTATCCGGACAAAGAAGGCAATTACATTACGAGTGGTTTTGAGTATGAAACTATCTGGGCTCTTGGCGCTAACGCCGGTATTCAAGATTTGGATGCCATCGCTTATATTGACCGGGCAATGGACGATGTCGGCGTAGACGCTATCGATGTTTCTGTTGCCGTAGCTACCGCTATTGAAGGTGGTTTACTGCCTTGGGGTGATGGCAACGCTGCTCTGGCTGCTATCAAGGAAATCGCTACGCCTACTCCACTTGGCCGAATCATTGGTGGTGGTACAGCCATTGTTGGCAAGGTTTGCGGTCTGTTCCGGACTCCTATAGTTAAGGATCAGGCTATCCCGGCGTACGATCCACGTAACGTTAAGGGGATCGGCCTGACCTATGCGACTTCTCCAATGGGAGCAGACCACACCTCTGGTTACACTATTGCTACCAACATATTGAAAGTTGGCGGCTATGTAGATCCGCTCCAGAAGGAAGGACAAGTAGAACTCTCTCGTAACCTGCAAATCGCTACCGCTGCTGTTGACAGCACTGGTATGTGTCTCTTCATTGCCTTCGCTATCCTGGATATTCCGGAAGGCTTCAACGCTCTGGTCGATATGATCAATGCCCGCTATGGTCTGTCATTGACTGCAGACGATGTAACTGCCCTCGGAAAATCAATTCTTAAAGTTGAACGGAACTTTAATGCAGCAGCTGGTTTTACTAACGCTCATGATCGTCTGCCGGAATTCTTTGAATATGAGCCTTGCCCGCCACATAACCAAGTTTGGGATTTCACGCCTGAAGAAATCGACGAAGTCTATAACTTCTAGCCGATTTTGCTTGTGTCTAGTTCTTTAGGACGCCGGCAGAAGCCTTAGTCGTTCAATCCAGGGAAAGTTAACCTTTCCATCTGGATAAGCCGGGCTCATTGCTCGGCTTTTTATCACTTAGTTTTGCTTAGAGTTGATAGGTATGATAATATATAAGCATAATTTTTAAATAATCCTAGAGGAGGGGATTTTTTTATGGTATTGGAAGTGCGTTTATATGCCACATTGAGACGTTATGCGCCATCAAGCCCAAATGGAGTCATAATGGTCGATATACCTGAGGGCATGACTGTACTTGATTTAGTTAAAAAAATTGAAATTGATCCGACAGAGATTCACTTGATTATGATAAATGGCATCGGGTGTGAGCTTGAGAAGCTATTAACCAATGGTGACCGGGTTGCTTTGTTCCCACCAGTAGGCGGTGGTTAAGCTTTATATATCGTTGCAATGTTTGCAAGGTACTTTTGGCAGTGGAATCATATATAAACATAAGCCGTGTACAGCCGTTGTAGCAGGAGGCGAAAATCTTGTATAACATGTATAATGATAAAGTGCTTGATCATTTTTCAAATCCCAGAAATGTAGGAGAAATAGAAGCTGCAGATGGGATAGGCAGTGTAGGCAATCCTGTAGACGGTGACAGGATAACAATATATATAAAAATTAAAGACAATACACTGGCTGATGTCAAATTTAAAACCTTCGGCTGCGCTGCCGCAATAGCTGCAAGCAGCATGGTTACAGTAATGGCTATTGGCAAAACACTTAACGAAGCGCTTCAAATAACGAATGAAGATGTGGCAGAAGCTTTAGACGGACTGCCGCCTAATAAATTGAGGTGTTCAAATATTGCAGCTGATGCACTCCATAGGGCTATCACAGATTATCTTAATGATGAAGAAGAGAACAAATTATAGCTCCCTGATGGATGGGAAAATGCAAAAACTTACTTATATGTGAATGCTTTTTTGCTGAAAGTGGCACAACGCACTTGAGATATAGAAAAATAGACATAAATCCTTATTTAATAGGGATTTATGCCTATTTTCCATTTTGTGGGTACTATGTCTTAGCTCTTACTATTACAGATAATTCTTTCCAACCCGGCAGCAAAGCGCGAATCATCCGCTGGGGTTCGTTTGTTGGGTCCCTTTGTCCGTCCGCCGCCCCGGCGAAACTTAGCCTTGATTTCCCGTTCTTCTAATAAAAAGTCCATCTTGTCTGGTAAGTATTCTATACCTGTTGGGTTGAGGCAATAGGCAGACTTGGCCAATACCATCGAAGCCAGACCCCAGTCCTGGGTAACGATGATATCGCCGGCTTCAGTTAGATTGATGACTTTTATATCGGCCTCCTGTGACGCGTTGCCCACTGTTACATGGTGATCGGACAGAATAGTATGGTTAAAACTCGCTACCGTCCAAACGGGGATATTATGCCTTTTTCCTGATTCCAAACAGTACTGTAATGCTGCCCTGGGACAGGCGTCAGCGTCAATCAGTATTTTCATAGTTCTCCTTTTATACTAAAGATTCCTAGTTAATTATATCTAAAACGAATAAAAAGCGAAATATAAAAGGCATTATTAGCATGCGTATTCCTCAGCTATATGTTATAACTATGGTAGGTCACTATGCTATTACTAAATTATGGAGGGGGTTGATAGAACAAATGCTATGTGTTTGTGGAGCCAGTTGTGATGGGTGCACCTACCGTGACAGTGAATGTAACGGGGGATGTGAAGCCCTGCAAGGCCGGGTGTTTTGGACAAAGCATATTAATGCCGTTGTGTGCCCGGTTTACCAGTGTGTAGTGGAGAACGGTTATAAAAATTGCGGTAGCTGCGCAAAATTACCCTGTAAAACCTGGTTTACCCTGAAAGACCCGGAGTTAAGTGATGCAGCACACCAAAAATCAATTGACGACAGGGTGGCCAAGCTAAAGAGCACACAAGTTTAAGCAGCAAAAACAGGTTTGTGAAGGAGAGCGAAAAAAATGTTAATTGAGATAAGTGAAGCAAAGGTACAACCAGTAGTGTCAATCAGAACCACTACCACTCTGGAATTACTTCCCCACGTCATTGGTGAAAGCTATATGAAAATTATGTCCTATTTGCAGGAACTTGGTGAGCAACCCGTATTTGCTCCGTTTACCGCTTATCATAACCTGGATATGCAAAACCTTGATGTTGAGATGGGCTTCCCTGTTGCCAAACTGCTGCCGGAAAAAGGCAACATGAAGGCTCGCGAACTTCCTGCAAGTAAGGTGATTTCCAGTATGTACAAAGGCCCTTACAGCGGCATGGAACAGCCTTATTGCGAGATGACCAAGTGGCTTGAGGAAAACGGCTATACTGCGACAGGCGTTTCATTTGAATATTACTTCAATTCTCCACAAGAAGTTTCTGAGAGCGAGCTATTGACGAAAATTGTTATGCCTATACGGTGACGGCGGCTTGTTGTGTTATACTAAACATATATTATAGTAGAAATAGTATGATAGGAGATTCATTGTGAATATTTTAGAACAAGTACTAGCAGCTAATGGTCAATTTGTGGAGCGTTTTGTTGAGGGTGCTCACGATTGTCCTGAGAACAGCAAATTGCCTAACCGGCATTTAGCCATTTTTACGTGTATGGATACAAGATTGGTGGATTTTTTAGAGCCGGCAATGGGTATCAAACGCGGTGAGGCAAAGGTAATAAAAAACGCAGGTAATTCGGTCACTGGTCCATTTGAATCTACGATTCGCAGTTTAATTGTTAGTATCTTCGAATTAGGTGTCAAAGAAGTAATGGTGATTGGTCATCTTGACTGTGGTTTGGCTCATACAACAGCTGAGAGCCTTATTCAAAAAATGTTAGTACGCAAAATTTCACCAGATGCTATCAAAATGATAGAAGCAGAGTTGAGGGATTGGATAGATCACTTTCATCACCCCATAGATAACATCGAGGAAGTAGTTATAAAAATTCGCAATAATCCACTTATCCCGAAGGATGTACCTATTCATGGTTTGATTTTTAATCCACATACAGGACAACTTGAAGTTGTAGTGGACGGCTATCAGGCTTGCATAAAATAAGCAGGCGCCTTTCCGTAATAGTCTATTCACGAGCCGGAATTAGCATTTTATAGAGAGAAAAAGAGGCTGTCGCATTTCTTAGTGCGATAGCCCCTTTGTATATACTAACGGGGATACTATTTTAATCCTGAGTTAACTTCGTTGTAAGTTTGGTTAGTGCGCTCATTTCCGGTGAAGTCCCGCCTAAAGCTGATGAATTGGTACCATCGACTTCGAAGGGAACATGAAATTTGTCAGTATCTTCCGTGTTATTGCGATGCTTGTTTTGTTTTTCCACGTTTGTATCCTCCTCATATTTTATATTGTTCCTAAACTCTTATTTTGCTCCCATAGCTGCCTTTATTTTCTCTGGCAATGCAGGTACGGCATATACTCTTGCACCGCATGCATTATAGATGGCATTGAGAATTGCAGGGTGTGGAGCGGTCAGCGGGCCTTCACCTACGCCAGCAGAGCCGTAAGGTCCATGTTCACGCGGCGTAATGTTATAGATGATTTCCATATCATCAGGAACATCGTGAATGAATGGCAAACCGCAGCCGACCAGGCTGGTGTGTTTCTTGAGATCCTCGAAGTCTTCGGTAAGAGCAAGTCCGATGCCTTGTGCCAGAGCGCCATAGATTTGACCGTCACAAGTGGCCTTGTTAGTAAGCGTGCCGATATCCTCGACAGTAACGAATCTCACTACTTTAGCCTTACCTGTCTTCATGTCGACTTCTACTTCCGGCATAAAGAGCGCATACATATAAATGCAGAACGGATTACCCTGACCGGTTTCCGAATTGCAGTCAGTGCACATGGAAGCAGCCCATTTGCCTTCGTAGCGAACCGGAATATTTTCGGCGACCATTTCGTTATAGTTCCGGTAGTTGCCGTCCGGTTTGCGCATAGCGTTCACCAGCATTTCACAACCCACCCGTATGGCATTACCGGTCATTACGTTTTGGCGGCTGCCGCCGGACGGACCACTGGCCGGAGTAAAAGCGGTGTCATTCATGACAAGTTTGATTTGCTCAGGGGTGATGCCCATTTGCTTAAGAGTTTCATGAGCATGGGTCAAAGAAGCAAGGTCTGCACCTTGACCATGGTCTTGCCAGGAATTACCGACAGATACTGTGCCGTCTGCATTCAATTCAACCCAAGCTACTGACCCATCCGGGCCATCAAGACCGCAGCCATAGATACCTAGCGAGAGTCCTACGCCGCGTTTTTTCTCTGGAGTAGAGAGATTTTTGCAGCGTTTTTTCGCTTCTTCCCACATTGGACGAAGAGTATTCAGCATATTTTCAAAGCAGTATACTTCCGGTTCCTGACCGGTAGGAGTAGTAGCACCAGGGCGGTAAATATTCTTAAAGCGCAGTTCCAGCGGGTCCATACTGAGTTTTTCAGCAAGTTCATCCATAGCTATTTCTGAAGCCAGGAAAGCCTGCGGTGAGCCATAGGCCCGGAAAGCGGAACCCCAGGCGTGGTTAGTGCAAACAGTACGGCCTTTACCACGAATGCTGGGAATGTCATAACCGGCACCGGTAAATTGGGCTTGACGTACTGTCAGCAAATCGCCGAATTCCGAGTACGGACCATGGTCGATTGACCAGTCGGTTTCCATGGCCAGCAGTTTGCCTGTTTTATCAGCGGCAAGTTTACATTTAACAAAACCAGGTGAACGTTTGCCGGTATAGGTAATATTCTGGAACATATTAAATACCAGGGAGACAGGTTTACCATCACAGGCCAGACAGGCGACACCCAGCAGCGCTTCATTGGTCGGGCTGAACTTGTAGCCGAAGGTAGCACCTGTTGGGTTGGCAACAAGACGCAATTTTTCCGGTTCAATACCGATGCCTGCCACGATCATAGCATGATGCAGATGCAGCGCGATGCTTTTTGATTGAATGGTCAAGCGGCCTTCTTCATCCATGTAGGCACAGCCACAGTCAGGTTCAAGATGAAGATGCGGCTGACGGCTACAGTAGGTTTCAACTTCCACGGTTACTACATCGTTCCGCTCCATAATGGGCTTGGTGTCATCGCCTTTAATTATCCCTTGCTCATAGTAAATATTGGGTACACCGGGATGGATTTCAATGGCATCAGGTGCCATGGCGGCAGGAGCACTCATGTAGGCAGGCAGTATTTCCAGATCTACTTTTACTTTTTTGGCCGCTTCTCTGGCATGTTCTTCCGTATCAGCGGCAACAATGGCAATGGCATCACCAAATTGGAACACTTTTTCATCGCAAAGAATGGGACGGTCCCAGCCATCGCCTTTATTGCTTGGGAAGGTGATAAGTCCGGTAATGCGGTTTTTCCCTTTGATGTCTTTATGGGTAACAACTTTGTAAACACCAGGCATTTTTTCCGCTTCCGAAGTATCAATACCTTTAATATTGGCATGGGAAACTTCTGCTTGCACTAAAGCCAGACGCAGTGTTCCGGGCGGCATTTGCAGCGCAACATCAGCACCAAAATCCCAGGTACCAGTAACCTTTGCTAACGCAGATGGACGATGGTATGTAGTTGCAAAGATCGTATTGCCGGCAGGTGAATACAGTAAATCTTCTTTACGCATTTCACCGCGAACAACCTTTGCTGCTGCCATAACCGCATCAACTAGTGGCTTGTAACCTGTGCAGCGGCAGGCATTGCGGTTTTTCTGAAACCAGTCGCGAACATCTTCTCTGGTAGGATTGGGCTTTTCGTCAAGCAAAACCTTGGCCGACAAAATAAACCCAGGGCTGCAGAATCCGCACTGAGCGCAGCCGTACGCCATCCAGGCAACTTGCAGCGGATGGAGATTGTTGGGAGTGGCCAGACCTTCAATGGTAGTAATTTTAGCACCATCGTCAACTTTCTTCATTTTAACAATACAGGCCCGAACAACTTTATTATCCATAATGATGGAGCAGGTACCGCATTGACCTTGATTACAACCAACTTTACAGCCTGTCAGTAAAAGTTGTTCCCGCAGTACATCAGCCAGGGTTGCTTCCGGACTGACAATTAAGGTTCTGTCCAAACCATTAATATTTAGAATCTTTTTTTGCACATTTTGGCCTCCTTTTTCAATATCAAGTTCTAAAATACTTATTTAGCTTTTTCCAACATCAGCTGTTCTATACATGATTATAAATAAATACTAACGCTCATCACCTAACTGCCTTTACCAAAAGTGCAATGAGGGTATTGGCATAAATCACAATTGAAACAGTATCCCCCATGGGCCAAGCGACTAATGTCTTTCCGGGTAATTTCCTCTCCTGCTAAAATACGAGGAACAAGCAAATCAAATATTGTTGTTTTATGATACATCACGCAACCAGGTAAACCTAATACTGGAATATCGCCGATACGGGCAAGCATAAACATCGACCCCGGAAGTACCGGTGCTCCGTAAGCAATGACATAGCCACCAGCCTCTTTAATTCCTGCTGGGGTTACGTCATCCGGGTCAACCGACATCCCGCCGGTGGTTATAATCATTTCGGCCCCTTCTTTGATTAACGTTTGGATGGACTCAGAAATCATCGCAACATTATCATCAGAAAAGACCTGCCGCAAAATTTGACTGCCTAATTCCGTTATTTTTCTCTGTATAACCGGGCCAAACTGATCTTGTATGCGTCCATGATAAACCTCGCTGCCGGTGGTTACAACTCCTACCTTTAGCGATCTTAACGGTTTGATCTCCACGATTGGGAAAAACTCCTTACCTATTTTTTCCACATCACGTATCTTGTCAGTATTAATTACCAGCGGAACAACCCGGCTGCCGGCAATAACATCTCCGGCATCGACCATCTGATTGGAATGTATCGTAGCCAACACTATTTCATCAATGTCGTTTATTTTTTCTAATGCACTGGTATTAATTTTTAACAGTCCCGCCATTTTCGCTCTAAGTTCAACCTTGCCTTCCACTGGCTCAGTCAAGGTAATGCCTTGGCCGGCAGCGGCTTTAGCAATTCTAATTGCTGCATCATTTTCATGCAAAGCATTCTCATTTATTTCCCAGACATATAGGTGCTCTTTCCCTAAATTCAGTAGTTTAGGTATGTCCTCGCTTTTTACTACATGACCTTTTTTAAATGCCCGGCCTTTTGATTTGCCGGGAACAATCTCTGTAATGTCATGGCATAATACCATACCTTCCGCTTCGTATACTGATACGACTTTCATCCGTTCAACTCCTTATAGTGCGCACGTTGCGCGCTTCATATATATTTCACAGAAATCATCGCTCCTGCGTTGCGATGTAAGACAATCGACTTGCCTAACGACCTTCTGTAATGGAAGGTACATGGTGAAGGGGGGCAGTATTCCAAGTTCCCATTTTGAAAGGAATTGCTTTGAATGGAGCAATCGAAACTCATGTAGAAATTGGAAGGTTATCGTCGTCGAAACGCCGCCAATCATGAGTATGTCAACAGTGATCTCTATCGGCTATTTTACGATAAGGATTTGTACATCATTGCCTACAACTCCGTCAAGTCTAATGATGGTGCAGAAACATCTGGCTCTGATGGCACTTCTCGGCACGGCTTTTGCCAAGAGTGGGTTGCTGAACTAATCGCTGCCATGCGCGCTGAGGCCTATCAGCCTCAACCAAACAAAACCATGATGATACCAAAGAGTAATGGGAAAATGCGCAAGCTAAGTTTTCCCAACGGTAAGGACAAGCTTGTTCAGGAGGCCATCCGCATTATCTTAGAATGTATCTACGAGCCTACCTTTTCCGGCCTCTCCCATGGATTCCGGCCAAAACGTTCTACACAAAGTGCCATCGCCGAGGTAGAGACTTGGAACGGTACCATTTGGTTCCTTGAAGGTGACATTACCGCTTGTTTTGATGAAATCGATCATCGCATACTGGAGTCAAATGATTTTCTAATTGGCCTGATTGCCCCTAAAGCGTATGCAGTGAATTTAAAGCAATAACTCAAGGATTTCCTCCAAAACAAACTCTGTCTTCGGTTAAGCGACGAGAAAACTAAAATTACACATTCCGTTGATCATCACGTAGCTTTTCTGGGTTATATTAGCCGCAAGGGCTATGGCAAACAGAGTAAGTTTCAAATCCGCCCTTTTGATTCATCTCTCTGTGTCCATATGAATACAGAGGGTATCTTGAACAAACTGCGCCATAACGGTATGTGTACTGCAATTGGCTATCCTATCGGCATCACCCGGCTACTTCAAGAACTTCCGGAAGATATCATCAAATATGGTAACCAAGTTTTGCGGGGACTGCTAACTCAGCAGCGCGGTTGCTGCAATTTCTTTGAAGGCTGGCGTATCCAATACGTTGTGCAGTTTTCCATCGCTAAAACCCTAGCTTCCAACTCAAACAACTCAACCGACGATAATTTATTTGGAATATGGAGAGCCGTATGCGGTGAAAGTCGCTTGTACGGTTCGGGAAGGGGTGGGTTACTTTGTTAATCCACCTATTTCATATTATGAAAGTACTTAAAACAAGCTGTATTAATTGGATAAAAAAGCAAAGTGCAGCAAAAGAAAATGGCACTATGCACAATGGTTATAATTCTCAACTGGGATATTATTTATGCTGATTACGGTATGCCACATGGGGTGTTTGTTTTACATGCTAATTAATAGGTAATGGAGAAGCGAAAATAATATAAAGTTTGCCACAAAGAAATAAATATCGCATTAAACAGATAAATGTAACTCGTTGGAGAATATTTCATCGATGAGGCAGGATTTTAATCGCTAGTAACGAATAATATTAAATAGAATCAACTGAATATTCATTAACTCCGAATCTGGTAGTCTAATGGAAACTACGACAACCAGGTCGTTGGGTTTACCGGGAAACCGATAAGCCTCCCGTTGCGGAAAGGAGTCAGTGCTACTATTGAGACAGGGCGCTCATCCTTTTTGGGTGTGCTCTGTCTTTTAATTTCCCAAAAGCATAACTTTCTTAAAACCGGAATAAGGACAACAGCGGCTGCTGCTTAGCAAAAGATTGGCACAAGCCGTGTTTTCTTTATTTGCAGGACCTGATGTTGCGTTAAAATTTAGACAGGAGGGTGACTTATGGCTGTGTATGCCGAAAATACTATTGATAGTACCTGGGACGGATGGCTAAATTTTACAGCCACGCTAAAAACTGCTGACAAGAATTATAATTATTCTATCAGACCAGAAATTTGGGATTCATGGATAAGGTGCCGTCAAGCCAAGGTTAATCCCAATGATGATAGCATTCATCGCCAATTGGAAATGGCCAGTCTTCAGGTTATGTTGCGAAGAAACCGGGATCTTATTATTATTGCCAAACCTTTTATGGAAAACTTGTATCAAATTGTCGCAGGCTCTGGTTTTGTTGTGGCCCTAACCGATACACGTGGTTATATTATGGAAATTTTCGGCGATAAGGATACCTTAACAAACCCAATGACGGCGAGTTTTTTTCAAGGCGCGAATTGGAGTGAAGCCGAGGCTGGTACTAACGCTATTGGTACAGCATTGATTACCGGGCAATCAATTCAGGTTTCAGGATCTGAGCATTACTGCCGCAAACATCACTGTTTGACCTGTTCGGCAGCCCCGATCATTGACGAGAAAGGGACAGTTCTGGGAATTCTCGATGTTTCAGGCAAATCAGAGGCTGCTCATTTACATACACTGGGGATGGTGATGGCTGCAGCGGAAGCAATCATGGCTCAGCTAGGTATTAGAAAAAAAATAAAGAACTAAGTGTAATTAATAATCGGTTGACAAGTATTTTCAATACTATGTCTGATGGCGTAATTATGGTTGACAATAATGGTGTTATTAGCGAACTGAACCCGGTTGCCAAAAATATACTTGGTATTGGTATAAATGACATTGAGGATACGCGTGGAATTCAGGTAGAAAGCATCTTGGGAGCTAAAAATTCCTTTGTTAGAAGAATGCTAATGTGTAAAGAATCCTGTGCAGACACTGAAATCATGCTTGACATCAACGGTGAGATTAGTCATTTCTGGGCATCAGGGGAGCCTGTTACCGATGAACAGGGAGCAGTGACAGGCGGTGTTATTATTCTACGGCCCATTAAACAAATTCAAAATTTGGTGAACCGGTTTAGCGGAAACTATGGGACTTTACAGTTTAGCGACATTATTGGCGAAAGTAAAGCCATTCTGGAAGCTGTCCGGATAGCTTCACTTGCTGCAAACTCACTATCCAGCGTATTGCTTCAAGGCGAAAGCGGTACAGGAAAAGAAATATTTGCTCAGGCTATCCACAATCGAAGTGAACGTAACACCGGCCCCTTTATAGCTGTAAACTGCGGAGCTATACCCAGGGAACTTATTGGCAGTGAACTATTTGGCTATGCGGAGGGTGCCTTTACCGGGGCTAAACGTGGGGGGAAGCCAGGTAAATTCGAGCTCGCCTGCGGCGGAACGCTGTTTTTGGATGAAATCGGTGATATGCCGTTGGAGCAGCAAGTAGCACTGCTGCGTGTTTTGCAGGAGCGCAAAGTAAATCGAATTGGCTGTGATAAGGTAATTCCTGTTGATGTCAGGGTGATTTGTGCTACCAATAAGAGTTTATTGAAAGAAGTAGAAAAAGGGACCTTTCGCAAAGATCTATATTATCGGTTAGATGTTATATCGATCACAATACCGCCGCTGCGGGAGCGTTCCGATGATATCGTAGCATTATTTAACTATTTTTTAGAAAAGCAGGATAAACATGACCGGAACTTTTTGGTTAGTCCGGAGGTTATTGAACGAATTGTACGATACGACTGGCCAGGAAATGTGCGTGAACTCCAGAATGTGGTGGAGCGAATTGTTAGTTTGACAGAAGGGCAGGTGGTAAATCTCGGGAATTTACCGAAAGAAATTTGTAATTGGCAACCAGCGAATACAGATAGCGAAAATGTGGTTTCTTCAAATCGTCATGCTGCAGAATCTTTTTGCGGGAGAGAGGGGCGACAGGGGCGACGCTTCATGCTTGAAGAGCATGAAAGACAGGAAATACTGGAATTACTTTTCAACCATCGAGGAAATGTTAGTCTGACTGCGCGCAGCATGGGAGTTTCGCGAAATACCCTGTACCGAAAAATGAAACAGTATGAAATATACAAATAGTGCATAAGTGTCACTTTTGCATCACAATTATGCACATATTAAGGTACACATATCAGACTGTGAGAGAGAAGTATTGTTATTATATGTCTAGTACACGCTTGTATTTATTATTTTGCAAAAAAAAAGTAATGGTAATTTAAGTAATTTATTTGCCTTAAAATGCCATTTATAGCCATAAATACGGGATAATGTATTCCGAATAAAAGAATATGTCCGTATGGAGAGGAAACAAATAATAGAGACTAAATGGCACTGCTTGTATTTTTGAAAAATAGTCAAAATTGGCATAAATCTTGCAATTATATAATTTCGTAATTGCTCTAAAATAATTCTAGGACATTTTGGAACATTCCAGAACACTCTAGTGATGCAAGAGGCTATATATGCAGATTGGTATTAGCTAAGGAGGAAGATCAATGAGAGCAGTTCCTGTATATCAGGCAGAAGGTATGGTTCTTTGTCATGATATTACTGAAATTATCCCGGGAAAACGTAAAGGCAAAGCATTTAGGAAGGGTCATGTAATCTGTAAGGAAGATATTCCGCGACTACTGGATATTGGCAAGGAAAATATTTATGTCTGGGAAGTAAATGCGCAGACAATTCATGAAAATGATGCGGCAACCAGATTTGCTAAAGCCGTAGCCGGACCAGGTCTGGCCTTGAATGAGGCCTCAGAAGGCAAGGTTGAAATAAGAGCTAATACTCTTGGCCTGCTAAAAGTAAATGTCGAAGCCCTGGAAAAAATTAACGATATTGACCAAGTGGCTGCAGCTACTTTACACACCAACCAGGTGGTGAATGCGGGGAAAAAAGTTACAGGCTGCAAAATTATTCCATTAGTAATTAACGCAGCTAAGCTTCAACAAATTGAACAGATTGGTATTGACTATTACCCGGTTGTGGAGGTTAAACCTTTAAAGGCCTGCAAGGTGGGAGTGGTAACTACCGGCAGTGAAGTATATCATGGCCGGATAAAGGATTGTTTCGGTACGGTATTGACAGATAAATTTGAACAATTAGGCAGTTCTATTTTGCAGCAAGTGTTTGTACCGGATGATATTTCTATGATTGCAGAGGCCATTCATAGTTTGCGCGCCGCAGGCGCCGATATGATTGTGACTACCGGCGGCATGTCTGTCGATCCGGATGATGTAACACCTTCCGGTATCAGGGCGGCAGGCGGTGAGATTGTTATATATGGAGCACCTACTCTGCCTGGTGCAATGTTTATGCTGGCTTATTTAGGAACTGTTCCGGTTCTTGGATTGCCTGGCTGTGTAATGTATCATAAAAGTACGATATTTGATTTAGTGGTTCCCCGCATACTGGCAGGAGAAGTACTGTCCAGGAAAGATATAACAAAGTTTGGCTATGGCGGGTTATGTCTTGTCTGTGAAGAATGCCGCTATCCTGAATGTAGCTTTGGCAAAGGTTACTAATAGCTGCACAGTAAGGTTATGCGTATTTCGGGGATGAAGAAATCCCCTGAAATATAGATTATTGAATAATAAGGGAGACGAGAGAGCAGATGCAAAAGAAAACTCTGATTATCAATGGTGTGCCCAGAACGCTAATTGTTGATCTGGAAGCCAGTTTGGCTAGTGTGCTCCGGGACCAACTGCTGTTGACTGGTTGCAAGGTTGGCTGTAATCAAGGCCAATGCGGGACTTGTTCAATTATCATGGATGGCCGGGTAATACGGTCTTGCGTCACGAAGATGAAAAAGGTTCCTGATGAAGCCAATATTACTACCATTGAAGGATTGGCTACACCTACTAACCTCCATCCGCTGCAAGTTGCCTGGATGGCCTATGGCTGCGCTCAATGCGGTTTCTGCAGTCCCGGATTTATTTTATCAGCGAAAGTATTGCTTGATGAGAATCCCAGCCCCACTAGAGAAGATATTCGCGCCTGGTTCCAAAAACACCGCAATGCCTGCCGCTGCACAGGTTACAAACCTTTAGTCGATGCTGTTATGGCAGCTGCTAGTATTCTTCGCGGGGAAATGCGCAAAGAAGAACTGATTTTCAAACCTGTCGGCAACAAAATTTACGGCACAACCTATATTCGTCCGTCTGCCTTGCAGAAAGTTACCGGCACCTGGGATTTTGGCGCCGATGTTGCGCTGCAAATGCCTACAGGCACTTTGCGGTTAGCTCTTGTTCAGGCAGAGGTATCTCATGCGAATATTAAAGGCATTGATTACTCGGAAGCTGAGAAAATGCCTGGTGTATATAAAGTAATCACCCATAAAGATGTAAAAGGCAAAAACCGGATTTCCGGTCTGATCACTTTCCCGACTAATAAAGGTGACGGCTGGGATCGCCCCATTCTTTGCGATGAGAAAGTATTCCAGTTTGGCGATGCTATTGCTATAGTTGCCGCAGATACGGAAGAACATGCCAAAGCTGCAGCTAAAGCAGTAAAGGTTGATCTTGAAGTATTGCCGGCATATATGAGTGCGCCTGCTGCAATGGCTCCTGATGCTATTGAAATTCATCCCGGAACGCCTAATATTTACTTTGAAACTGGTGTAGTAAAAGGCGAAGACACTAAACCATTTATGGATCGCGCCGATGTTGTTACTGCAGAAGTCGAAACCTACTGCAGCCGTCAGCCGCATCTTCCGCTTGAGCCTGATTGCGGCTGTGCCTATATTGATGAAGAAGGCCGCCTGACTATTCATTCTAAGAGTATCGCATTACACTTGCACCATGCCATGATTGTTGCCGGTATTGGTATTGAACCGGAAAAATGCCGTCTTGTAGCCAACCCGACTGGTGCTACTTTTGGTTACAAATTTAGCCCGACTAATGAAGCTTTACTGGGTGTTGCCTGTCTTGCTTGCGATGGTAAACCTGTTTCTCTTATCTTCAATATGTTCCAACAAATTACTTACACAGGCAAACGTTCACCTGCACTTGTTAAAACAAAACTGGCTGCTGATAAAACTGGTAAAATTTTGGCAATGGAAACCAAATGGTGGCTGGATCATGGCCCGTACAGTGAATTCGGTGACCTGAACTGCATCCGTCAAGGTCAGTTTACCGGTGCTGGTTATGATATTCCAAACATCCGCGGTAAAGGCCAGTGTGTTTGCACCAACCATGGCTGGGGATCTGCATTCCGCGCCTACGGCTCGCCGAAAGCTTTCTTGTCATCAGAAATCTGCATTGATGAGCTGGCCGAAAAACTCGGCATGGATCCATTGGAATTGCGCTATAAGAATGTATATCGCCCTGGTGCTACCACACCGACCGGCCAGGTACCGGAAGTATTCTGCCTGCCGGAAATGCTTGATAAAATTCGTCCTTACTGGGAGGAAGCCAAGATACGTTGTAAAGAACTTTCAACCCCTGAAAAGAAACGCGGCGTTGGCTTATCACTCGGAATATATGGTTGCGGTCTGGATGGTGCGGACAGTTCACATGCTTGGACAGAACTTAACCCGGACGGCACAATAACTGTCGGTAACTCCTGGCAGGATCATGGTCAAGGTGCCGACCTGGCTACTTTGACACATGCTCATGAAACCTTCCGTCAGATGGGGATTACTCCTGATCAAATTAAGCTTGTCATGAATGATATGGCCTTTACACCAGCCAGCGGTCCGTCCGGCGGTAGCCGTCAAAACGTTATGACTGGTAACGCCACGAGGGTTGCCAGTGAAATGCTGGTCAATGCTATGCGTAAACCTGACGGCACGTTCCGGACTTACGACGAAATGGTAGCTGAAAAAATTCCTCTCCACTATGATGGTTCGTGGACGGCATCCATGTGCACTGACTGCGATCTGGAAACCATGCAAGGTGACCCATTTGCCATATACATGTATGCAGTCTTTATGCCTGAAGTGGAAGTTGATATGAAGACCGGTAAGGCAACCGTAGTCCGGTTTGTAACTGTTCAGGATATTGGAACACTTACCAATAAAACAACTTGTGATGGCCAGGTCTACGGCGGTTTGGCCCAAGGTATCGGTCTTGCTCTTACTGAAGACTTTGAAGACCTCAAGAAACATACCAGCCTTGTTGGTTGCGGCCTGCCGTTTATTAAGGATATTCCGGATGATATGGAAATCATCTACAATATCTCCCCGCGTGAGAACGGACCATATGGTGCTGCTGGCGTAGGTGAAGGGCCGTTAACGGCTCCGCATCCGGCTATTCTTAACGCCATTTATAATGCCTGCGGCGTACGTATTTACTCAGTACCTGCATTGCCGGAAAAAATCAAAGCAGGCCTGGACGCACTCGCTGCTAAAAAGTAATTAGCGGTTAATAAGCGAATAAATAAAATGTAGTATTCTAAAACTAGACTGGAAAGCGTATCGCTTTCCGGTCGTTTTAGGATTTCTATACCAGGAAGAGGGTGTTTCAATGGATCAAATGGATCAAAATTTATTGCGTGAACGGGAATCAAAATGTATTCAGGAAAATCCACCGGCTTGTACTGCGGGGTGTCCGGTTCATGTTGATGCCCGGGGTATGGCTAAAGCTGTACAGAAAGAAGATTACGCGACAGGATTTGCCTTATTTAACAGAATGGTCCCTTTTCCCGGAATTATTAGCAGAATTTGTGATCAACCCTGTCGGCAAACCTGTAAGCGTAATGAAATTGACGAATCTATTTTTATCAGGGGTTTAGAACAAATTTGTGTTGATAACAACAACAATACTGCTCCCAAGTTACTATTACCGAAAGCTAAAAGTCAGAAGGTAGCTATTGTTGGCGCCGGGTTGAGCGGCTTGACCGCAGCGTTGGAGCTTAGTCGCAAAGGGTACAAAGTGACTGTTTTTGAAGCTGCAGACCGTTTGGGAGGAAGCATCTGGGATATCGCGGAAAACAAGCTGCCACGGCAATTGATTCATAATGATTTTGAAATTATCGCCAAATTTCCTATAGAAATTCGCTATAATACAGCTATTAATGCCTTAGACAGTTTGTATGCGGAGTATGATGCGATCTATCTAACTACAGGTTTTCAAAAAACTGACAATTCAGATTTGGGTCTGGAGTTAGCGGCAGATGGCAAAATCAAGGTTGATTTGACATCATTAGCAACAAGCAACAGCAAGGTGTTCGCCGGTGGCAGTCTTCGCCGTGAATACGGACATCCATCGCCGATTGCTTCCATAGCCGATGGTAAAACCGCGGCCATTTCGATTGACCGGCTGTTTCAAAATGCGTCCCTTACGGCTAATAGAGAGAAAGAGGGACCTTATGAGACTGCGCTATATACCAACATAAAAGGGATAAAATCTGAACCCATGGTAATTGCCGGTGATTGTGACAGCGGTTACAGTAAAACAGAAGCTGTGCAGGAAGCTAATCGTTGTTTGCTATGTGAGTGCAAAGAGTGTGTGAAAGCCTGTGAATATCTTGCACATTATCGGGGGTACCCCAAACGGTATGCACGCGAGGTATACAATAACTTGTCCATTGTTATGGGAATCCACCATGCTAACAATATGATTAACTCTTGCAGTTTATGTGGTCTGTGTGAAGAAATTTGTCCGGGAAATTTGAATATGGGTGAAATTTGCCATGAAGCAAGAAAAATAATGGTAAATAAGGGAAAAATGCCTCCGTCGACTCACGATTTTGCTTTAAAGGATATGCAATTTAGCAATAGCGAAGCATGTGCTCTGACTAGAAATCAGCCTGGCACTTCATCAAGTGAGTGGGTATTTTATCCCGGTTGCCAGTTAGCAGCCTCATCACCGCAATATGTGCAACAGATGTACAGTTTTTTACGTGAAAAGCTGGACGGTGGTGTCGGGTTACTATTAGGTTGTTGTGGAGCACCAGCCAGTTGGGCAGGACAGGAGGCAGTGTTTCGGGAGACAAGGAATAATCTGGAAAGCAACTGGCGTAGTTTGGGAAGTCCCAAGATTATTACGGCTTGTCCTACCTGTTTGAGCCTATTTAAAAATGATTCACCTGACATGCCGGTGGAAAACTTATGGACATTGCTGGAACGTATCGGTTTGCCGGAAGGCAGTAACCAACTAGCCAAGACACCGCAAAAATTGGCGATACATGACAGCTGTACCACAAGGCATGATGCTGAGATTCAGACCAGTGTAAGAAACCTTTTGGGTAGACTGGGATATCAAATTGAAGAGTTGCCTTTAAGCCGTGAAACTACAGTATGTTGCGGTTATGGAGGTTTAATGCTATATGCCAACCAGGAGATTGCGCATAAAGTTATAGATAGACGAATTAATGAAAGTGAATTAGACTATCTCGCGTACTGTAGCATGTGCCGGGATAATTTTGCCAGTCAGGGAAAACGTACATACCATCTCCTGGATTTGATTTTGGGTGGTGGCCAGGAAAATCTGGCTGCGCAAGCAGGGCCTGGTTATTCAAAGCGTCAGGAAAACCGTGCCAAATTGAAACAAACATTATTAAGAGAAGTTTGGGGTGAAGAGGTGGCACAGCCGCAAGCTGAGGTCAAGGTCACTATTCCTGCAGATGTATTGCAACTGATGGAGGATAGGCGGATTCTTGTCGATGATGTTACTAACGTTATTGCCCATGCGGAAAGTTCGGGCAGTAAACTCAAGGACGCCAAGAGCGGCCATTATATAGCATATTTTAAGCCAGCCAGCGTGACCTATTGGGTAGAGTACTTGCCGCAGGCGGATGAATTTGTCGTTCAAAATGCTTATTGTCACAGAATAGAAATTGAAGGGTAATGGAGGAAACATGAGCAAGTATATAGAAGAACAATCATTAGATATTGTTTGTGTTACATGTGGCATTAAGCTGACACTGGGAAAGGTAGAGTTGTCGTATCTTGGCAGCAACTTTCCGGTTGAGCTGTATAGATGTCCGCAGTGTGGCTTAGTTTATATTTCTGAGGAATTAGCTAATGGCAAAATGAAAAAGGTGGAAGCAGCGTTGGAGGATAAATGATGCTTCACCAACATCCGGGCGGGCTGACATTGACCAGGCAGGTTGCTAAGTACTGTGCATTTATGCCTGGTGCAAAAGTGCTTGATGTTGGCTGTGGCACCGGAGTAACTATGGAGTATCTGCAGGATGCCTGTGGGTTACAGGCAGTAGGAGTCGATGTATCTGAGGCCCGGCTGGAGCAAGGCAGGAAGCGCTCGCCACATTTGCAGTTTATTCAGGCAGCAGGCGAAAGCCTGCCGTTTGCCGATGTCTCATTTGATGGCGTAATAACTGAATGTAGTCTGTCGGTTATGCAAGATGCCGGTACAGTTTTAACTGAAATTAGCCGTGTTCTTGTATCAGGAGGAAAGCTGGCGATAACAGATGTTTATTTACCGGTTTCCGATAGTACGGCTGGATATCTGAATAGAAACCAACTAAAAAAAATGCTGGAGAAATCCGGCTTTACTATCGTTGTTTGGGAAGATCAGTCGGCATTTTTGCGGGAGTTTATTGCCTGCTATATTATGGAATACGGATCAGTGGAAGAACTGTGGCAATGTGTATCCATTCCCAAGACGAAGGCGGGATACTTTTTACTAGTGGCTGAAAAAAGGCAAATGGAAGGATGAAATACTTTGGACGAAAAAACATGTCCTCGCTGTAATAGTGTACTAACGAATAATGCCCCCTTGTATCAATGCTGTAGGTGCTTTACCTATTATTGCAAAAATTGTGAAGAGAGCAATAATGGCCGGAAATGTCCTAAATGTAATATGGGGCCGCGCTTGATCGTTCCAACGGGAAAATAAGAAAGTGTGGTGGCACGAATAATGACAGAAGAAACAGAGCTTTTAGAAAAAATTGAGGCAGACGAGGTTATTGTCGAAGTTATTGATAAAAACACAGGCAAACTATTTAGACGGAACCTGCCGCTAGGATATTTGGAAACCGGTAACGGCATAATCTTGTCGGGAGAGACCTTTGACGGCAAGCCAGCAGAAATTAACTTTTTATCTGATGCCGCCTTAGCTAAAATCACTGATTTGTTTGGAAAAGGCCCTGATCAGTCCCAGTGTGACAACGAGGAGGAGCAGGGATGAGTTTTTCTAAATTGCTGTCAGCGTTGAATACGAATAGTGCCGGAGTAATAGATACCTTGACGGTGATAGATTGTAACCCCAAGCAGGCTAGCCTGCTTGGGCAAATGATTATTATTCAATCAGATGGCAAAACAGAAATAAAAATGGATGGACAACTAGAGCCATTTGTGATGGATAAAATATTGGATATAGTGCGGACAACGAGTTGGACCAAGCCGGTAATTATTTTAGTTGAAGATCAACAGAAAAATACATACAAACTATTTTGGGATAGAATTGTCCAGAAGTTGCGCGCTATCGTATTTGGCGGCGGCCATATTAGTCAGCCGTTGGTTCAGATACTGTCATTAATAGATTTTGCCGTGACGGTTATTGATGACCGTCCGGAATTTGCCAATACAGCCAGATTTCCTGGCGCTCATCAGGTAGTCTGCAATAATTTTCAGCTAGCTATGAAAAACCTAACAATAGACAATGGTACAGCTGTTATTATTGTCACCCGCGGACACCGCTATGACTTGGATTGCCTGCGGGCTACTATGGGAAGCAATGCCCGGTATATGGGAATGATTGGCAGTAAAAAACGTATTAGAGAGATTATTAATCTGGTGAAGGAAGAAGGAGCACCAATAGATATTGAAAAGCGGCTTCACGCGCCTATTGGTCTTGATATAAAAGCAGAAACGCCTGCAGAAATCGCACTTAGTATTGCAGCAGAAGTGGTAGCAGCTTTTCGTGGTGGGTCCGGCTGTCCACTGAGCGGGCATAAGGAGGCGTTCTAATGGACCGGGATTTGTTAGAATATATCTGTGAATGTCAGAGCAAAGGGGAACAGGCAGCCTTAGTCACTATTGTGGAAACCCGTGGTTCGACTCCCCGTAAGGCAGGCAGCAAAATGCTGATTTTACCTGATGGCAGATCTTGTGGTACCATTGGCGGTGGCTGTGGGGAAGCAGATGTTAGGCGTCAGGCGTTAATCGCACTAGATAATAAGCAATCCCAAATGTATACAGTTAGAATGCTGAATGATGTGGCTGCAGATGAAGGGATGGTCTGCGGAGGAATCATGGAAGTGTTTATTCAGGTCATATAAGCTATGATGAGGCGAAAGGAAGGGCTGGAAATATGACAGACAGATTTTTAAAGTTGCTTGAGTTATCACAAGCAGGTTTTTACTGTAGCCAAATCTTACTTATTATTGGGCTGGAAGCCCAGGGAAAAGAAAATCCTGATCTGGTGCGGGCTATGTCAGGACTTGTTGGCGGCCTGGGGTTCAGTGGCAGGACTTGCGGCGCTTTGACTGGCGGGGCCTGTCTGATCGGTCTATATGCCGGTAAGGGATCAGTCGAGGAAATAGAAGATAGTCGTGTCAATGATATGATAAGAGAGTTTGCGGAATGGTTTGAACAGGAAGCAAGTTCTCAATATAGCGGCAGTACCTGTGATATTATTTTAGAGAAGAACCCGCAAAACCGGGCATCACGCTGCCCGGACCTTGTGTTAAAGACGCTTGATAAAGTTGAGGAAATCCTAGAAGCCAATGGCTATGACCTCTCAGGCCGGCTCGAAATTTAGGCCTCCTATAAATTATTTCGCGCACAAAAGAAGATTATAGATACAGTCAGGTGGTGTATTGCCAACATACCACCTGTTTAACAAGTTGTATCTAAGAAATGTTAGGAGGCTTGCATGAAAAAGCTATACCAAAACTTAGTTAAGCTGCTTTCAACTGGCGAAAATGTTGTTTTGGCTACCATCTTTCATAGTGCTGGGTCAGCCCCGCGTTCCGCCGGAGCCAAGATGATAATTTGTCCAGATGGCTCCATTATTGGTACCGTTGGCGGCGGGCGGGTAGAAGCCGATACAATTGAATTAGCAAAAGAAGTGTTGGCAAACCGCCAATCGGTAATATTGCCTTTTGATTTGACAGGTGCAGATGCAGCTGGGTTGGGCATGATCTGTGGCGGTAAAGGCGAAATCCTGCTGGATTATCTGGATGCGGCCAATAACGATAATCGACTGATTTATGAAGCCATTCTCGCCACAATGAATAAGGCGCAAAAGGCATGGCTAATGACAGAATTAAGCAGCCATCCGGTGGCTGGTCAAACAAGACAGCAATGCCTTGTTATGCAGGATGGTACTATTATCGGAAACTTCCACTGTGAACCGGAGTTTTTGGAAAAGATGTCTTCAGGTCCGGCCAAAATTTCTATCCATGCTGATGCGAACGAGAACAGAATTTTTATTGTTGATCCTATCCGTACGATTAGTACAGTATATCTATTTGGGGCTGGTCATATTTCCCAGCAGATTGCCAAACTGACAGAAATGGTAGGGTTTGTAACAGTAGTTATTGATGATCGACCGGCTTTTGCCAATAGGGAACGGTTTCCTCTGTCGGAAATTATGGTTGTAGACAATTTTGAGTGTATGGCAAAATTGCCTATCGACCAAGATAGTTATCTAGTCATTGTTACGCGCGGACATCTTCACGACAGAACTGTGCTAGAACAAGCGCTAGAAACTGAGGCAGGCTATATTGGGATGATTGGCAGCAAAAATAAACGGGATCATTTATATAAGATATTACAAGAGCAAGG
The DNA here is from genome assembly GCF_000445445.1 of Sporomusa ovata DSM 2662. GTDB lineage: Bacteria > Bacillota > Negativicutes > Sporomusales > Sporomusaceae > Sporomusa > Sporomusa ovata. The sequence continues at coordinate 1,288,944 of NZ_ASXP01000001.1, forward strand.
CGTTAGCGCAGCCAAGCTCCAACAAGTCTATTCACCAATTGGCATTGACATTTATGCGGAAACTCCGGAGGAAATCGCGGTAAGCATTGTCGCTGAATTGATAAAAGCCAGGGTGGAGCGGGAAAAATGTATAGCTCAGGGATAACCGGATTAATTGTTGCTGCAGGCTATTCTTCCCGTATGGGGACATTCAAGCCACTGATGCCCTTAGGGGAAAAAAAAGTAATTGAAACAGCAGTAGACAGTTTGCGACTGGGCGGGGTAAATGATATCCGGGTGATAGTTGGACACAGGGCGGCCGAATTATATCCGGTATTAGAACGTTTGTCTGTCAGCATTATTGAAAATCCGAATTATGCGTCAGGCATGTTTTCTTCTATAGTTACTGGTGTTAGAGCTTTGGCCGCAGATGCAGAGGCCTTTATGATGCTGCCTGGTGATACCCCGCTGATAAGAAGCAGCAGTATTAAGAAACTAATAAAAAAATACCGGCAGACAGGCGCAGCCGTGGTATATCCAACTTTTAGCGGTAAGCGTGGTCATCCGCCGGTGATTAGTGACAAGTGTTTTGCCAGCATTCTTAGCGGGGATGGTACTGGTGGGCTTCGTCATATTTTAGAACAGTTTACTGCCGACAGTGTGGTTGTACCGGTCGCTGATCAGGGTATACTGATGGATATGGATACTCTGGATGACTATCGGCAACTCGCCAAGTTTTATGTCAAACGGAATATACCGACATATGACGAATGTCTGGCCTTATTAGATAAGTATCAGACCGGCGATAAGGTATTGCGCCATGGGCAGACTGTTGCTGCGGTCGCGCAGCAGTTGGTGGACCTGCTTAATGGCGCTGGTTTTACGCTTAACAGTGAATTGGTGGTCGCCGGGGGATTGTTGCATGATCTTGCTAAAGGTAAACCTAATCATCCCCTGCGGGGGGGACGTTTGGTTACCAGCAATGGTTTTTCCGCTTTAGCTGGTATTGTAGCTGCACATATGGATTTAGAATTAACGGCAGGGCAGGCAATTGATGAAGCAGCGGTGCTGTTTCTTGCTGACAAGTTAGTACAAGGTGACAGGCGGGTATCGCTAAACGAGCGGTTTAGTTTGCCGCTGGCAAAGTTTTCCGGAAATTCTGAAATACTAGCGGCGGTTTTGCGTCGACAGCAGACGGCAGAAATTATCCGGGACCGGATAACAGCCCTGGTGGGAATAGGCAGTTTGGAGAAAATAGTATTACAATAGGGGGCGAATCTGTAATGCAGGTATATGTAAATAATGCTGCGACTTCCTGGCCCAAGGCACCACAAGTTGGTGAAATAGTGGCTTCTTATGTTAGCGGCGTGCCCTATCATGCCGGACGTTCTGGTTTTTCCGGGCCGGATATTGCCGGCGAATGCCGAAAATTATTGGCTGATTTGCTGCAGGTAAAAGATGCCACCCGCATTGTTCTGGGATCAAATGCTACCTATGCCTTAAATATTGCTTTGCACGGTATTCACTGGCAGCCGGGGGCCGCGGTGATAACTACAGCTGCCGAACATAATTCCGTACTGCGCCCTTTGCACTATCTGTCAAAAACTAAGGGGGTAGCTGTTCATATACTTCCCGTGGATAAGCTGGGGCGGGTTGACCCGGAGGAATGGGAAACTGCATTAGCAAAATATAAGCCGCAAGTGGCTGTCTTTACACATGCTTCTAATGTTACCGGCGCAGTAAATGACGCCGCTTTGCTTGGCAGGCTGGCTAAACAGGCAGGCGCAGTTACGCTTTTGGATGCGTCGCAAAGCCTGGGAATTGTGCCAGTTCTACCAGAAGTTTGGGGAATTGATTTAGTAGCTTTTACCGGCCATAAGTATTTGTTAGGCCCGTCTGGCACAGGTGGCTTATATATAGCCCCCGAAGTTGATCTGGAACCTGTATGGGTAGGTGGAACAGGCGTCCAGAGTGATCTTGACGAGATGCCGGTAACTATGCCCATCCGTTTTGAAGCCGGTACAGCCAATGATCCTGCCATCGCCGGACTATCAACGGCCCTAAAGTGGAGTGCCGGGCATGTTCTTAACGTCAGTGCGCTGCAAAGTAAGACCGAGCGGTTGGCCACCGGACTGGTGGCAGCCGGAGCGAATGTTATACATGTCGAGCCGCCCCGAACACCGGTTATTTCTTTTACACTAAAGGACTGGACGGTAGAAGACGCTGGCGAAGTGCTGCAAAAAAGTTTTGAGATCGTCTGCCGCACAGGTCTCCACTGTGCGCCGCTGATTCATACTTATTTGGGTACAGCTCCTGCCGGCACAATACGGCTGAGCTTATCACGGTTTACTACTGATGAGGACATTGATTACTGTCTTAAGGCAATCAATGCACTGACACATGAAACAGTATGAATGTAAGAGAGTCGAAAATTGTTTTAGCAGTGCCAATATTTATGAGTATCGGCTGCCCATAAAAGCCAAGGAAGAGTTTATTGAATGTTTTGCACCGCTTGGTGTCATTAAATATCATAAGAATTTTCCGCGGCCTTGTTATCAAGCCACTCTAACAGATGGTACAACAGTCAAAGGAATTATCGCGGATTCGGTGATTAAGGTTAGCTTTCCAGACAGCAACCCACAGGAATGCAAAGCTAACTTTGAAATATTTTTAGAAGATTTGCTTAAACAGCAGACTGCTGACAGGGAGAGATAGTACTGATGGATGCCATTGAAAAAACAGAAGAAATCGTACTTTCTACAACGGAAAGTGTTTGCCCCGAATGCCTGGCGCGGGTTCCGGCAACCCGGGTGGCAAAAGGCAATCAGGTGTTTTTGCGGAAGCATTGCCCAGAGCATGGCGAGTACCAAGTTTGTATTTGGGAGGGAGAGCCCAGCTATTTAGGCTGGACTAATGCTAAAATACCAACTTCGCCGACGGTGTGCGCAACCGAAGTCAGCCAGGGTTGTCCGTTTGACTGTGGTTTATGTCCGGAGCATCGTCAGCAGACTTGTTGTGTGCTGCTGGAAGTGACAAATCAATGTAACTTACACTGTCCTGTCTGTTTTGCCGCCACTTCGCCGGTGGCTAAGGACGAACCAGGACTTGAAGTTATTGAGGGGTGGTACCGGATGCTCATGAACAGCGGCGGTCCCTATAATATTCAATTATCAGGCGGTGAGCCGACTGTCCGTGATGATTTACCAGAAATCATTGCCTTGGGAAAAAAGTTAGGCTTGGTTTTTTTTCAGGTTAATACCAATGGCCTGCGGCTGGCAACTGATGAACAGTATGTCAGCAGACTGAAAGCGGCAGGTCTAAACTGTGTTTTTCTGCAATTTGATGGAATGAGCGACGATGTCTACGTCAAATTGCGCGGGAAAGCATTACTTGATAGCAAGAAAAAAGCCATTGAGGTTTGTGCCGCCCATGAAATTGGGATTGTGCTTGTGCCTACTTTGGTACCAGGGGTAAATGACAGCCAGATTGGCGATATCCTGAACTTTGCTATAAGCAAGATACCTGCTGTACGGGGCGTTCACTTTCAGCCGGTAAGCTATTTTGGCAGATATCCGGTAGAACCGAAAGATACTGACAGGATTACTATTCCCCAAGTTCTGCGGGAAATTGAGAAACAGACAGATGGACAGATGAAAATAGCGCATTTTAGGCCGCCGGGTGGTGAACATTCCCATTGCTCTTTTCATGGTAACTTTGTCTTAATGCCTGGAGGACATCTAAAGCCTTTGGTACAAGAAAATACGAGTGGTTGCTGCTGTCAGAGTGAACCTATAGCCGATGGGGCAAAACGTGCCAGACAGTTTGTTGCCAGGCAATGGTCAGCAGCTCACTCAGAAGCAGGTCAGCGAAAACAGCAACCCGGACCACAAGCCGGTATGGGCAATGTAGCCAGCCTTGATGAGTTTTTGGAACGAGTAAGTACCTATAAGCTGGCTGTATCAGGAATGGCATTTCAGGATGCCTGGACCTTGGATTTGGAGCGGTTAAAACAATGTTTTATACATGTGGTGGGACCTGATAATAAACTAATTCCCTTTTGCGCCTATAATCTTACTAACAGGCAAGGGCAGGCTTTGTACCGGAGGGGACAATGACAGCCAGAGTGGAGAAAACACCGTTAGATGCATTGGCAGCGGCGAAAATAGGGGCAGAAGGCGGGCAACTGACCCAGGCACAACTGTCTGGCTACCAGCTAGTACGGTTAAAGGACACAATAACAAGAGTGCAGAGTCTGAGTCCTTTTTACCGGCGGCGTCTGGCCGGTAAAAAAGTTGCATCCCTTACACGTCTGGAAGATTTTGCCGACTATCCCTTTACTACAGCTGATGATGTGACTGAGCATGCCATTGAGATGGTATGTGGTTCCCAAAGCGAAATCAACCGGGTGGTGACGCTTGCTACCTCAGGTACTACCGGCAATCCCAAGCGGGTTTATTTCAGTAAATTTGATCAGCAATTGACAATTGAGCATTTTGGTTGTGGTATGTCTACCTTAGTGGGGCCAGGTGACAAAACACTGATTTTGCTGCCTGGCGAGCGTCCCGGTAGTGTAGGTGATCTGTTGCTAAAAGGATTGCTTGCTATTGGGGTAGTGCCTGTTGCCTACGGTCTTGTGCAAAATCCCGCAGATGCTGTCCGGAAAATGTGTTTGGAACAGGCAACGAGTATTGTTGGGATTCCGGTACAAGTTCTGGCAATGGCTCGTTATTGGGAAAAATGGGGCAAGAGCAGCTGGGCGCCAAGATGCGGCTTATTAAGTACTGATTATGTACCTGCTGCTGTCGTGAACGAACTAAGGCGCATCTGGAATTGTGAAATATACGATCATTATGGCATGACCGAAATGGGTTTAGGTGGCGGAATGGAATGCAGTGCCCATACCGGACATCATTTACGGGAAGCTGATTTATACTTCGAAATTATTGATCCTGATTCTACCCGCGTGCTTCCAGACGGAGAGTATGGCGAGGTCGTATTTACTACTCTGACAAGGAAGGGCATGCCGCTAATTCGCTACCGCACAGGGGATATTTCGCGGTTTATTCCTGAGCTATGTCCCTGCGGCAGTATATTGCGGTGTTTGGAACGCGTCCGCTGCCGGAAGGATGGAAGGGTAAGCCTGGGGCAAGCCGGTATAATTACTATGGCTGATTTTGATGAAGTACTGTTGCCTCTGCCTGAGGTTATCAATTTTACAGCTACCGTTTTCACTGGCCAGCCTAGTAAGGTAAAGCTTGTTGTAGAGGTATTATCCCAGGAAAGAATACTGGATGAAGCGGTTGTGTTACAGGCTGTCAGACAATTACCAGTTATCCGGCAAGCTGAACAAGAACGAAGTATTGTGCTTGAAGCAGCAATTGCCTGTGATTTGTCACTGCCTCCTGGTAAGCGGAGTATTAGTGTAATTGGACCAAGGGAGGATGCCGTAAGTGGCAGGTAACAGGCAGGAACGACGGATTTATCTGCTTCGCCATGGTAAAATAGTCATGGAAAAACAGGAGCGCTGCTATATTGGTCATATTGATATTCCCTTAGCTGCTGAGGGGATGCGTCAGGCCCAATTGCTGCAAGCAGAATTTGCCAGGCAAGAGCTTACGGCAGTTTTTTGCAGTGATCTGATACGTTCGGTTGATACTGCCAGAATTATTACAGAGCAATTAAATATTGAGCTGACAAGTAAGCGCGAACTGCGGGAAATCAGCATGGGTGAATGGGAGGGGAAAACCTTCCGGGAAATTGCAGCAGCCTATCCCGTAGAGTATGCCAAACGGGGGAACAATATTGCCAATTATCGTATTCCCGGAGCTGAGAGTTTTGCCGAATGCCAGTCAAGGATTCTTGCTGCATTCACAGACATCGTGAATACTACCCAGGGAAATATTCTTATTGTTGGACATGCCGGAATCAATAGACTATTGTTGTGTCATGTTCTTGGTATGCCTATAGAAAATCTTTTTCGCATCACCCAAGACTATTGCTGTACAAATATATTGATAGGTGATAGTGGTAAATACTGTGTTAAACTGTTGAATGGTCTTCCCGGCACCCGGATGTATGCAGCTAACTAGAATCCAGCCGGGTTCTTTTTTTTTGCGTTTTTTATAGTCCTTTACTTTTTTCTAATATTTTCAAAAGTTATTCAAAAAATTGGAGTTCATAATACAACTATAGCCTCCAGGCTAAATGAAAAGAAAAGGATGGTAATAAAATGAATAAGAAGAGAATGTGGTTATTAGCAATCAGTGTGGCAACAATGGTTACAGCAACTGGAATTGTGTTGGCTGCTACTACTGTAGATAAGCAAGATAATTCAACAGGCAAATTGCAACAGACTCAATTTGAAAAAGGTGATTTTCCTAAAAGATGTGGGATGAAAGGCTTTCATGAGGATAAGCAAGCCTTACTGGAGTTCTTGAAAGTCGATGCTAAAACCTTTGAGGCCAATATAAAAGATGGCAAAACATTAGCGATTATTGCCAAAGAACAAGGTATCTCAGAGCAGGAACTCACAGATTTTATGGTTAAACAACTATCTGTACATATAGACAGAAAGGTAAAAGAAGGTAGGCTGTCTGATGCTCAGGCAACGCAAATGAGAGCTGATATTGATCAACGGGTAGCAGATATGATTCATGGCAAAGCTCCCATGCATGGATTTAGGCCGATGGGTCACAGCCCGTTCCATAGTGAAAAATTATTAAATCTACTTAACATAGACAGAGAAACTCTGAAAACGGAGAGAGAATCCGGAAAATCTTTACTAACGATTGCGAAAGAGCATAATGTTTCCGAACAAGAACTTACGGCTTTCATGACCCAACAAATGACTGAGCGTATTGATGAGGATGTAAAAGCAGGTTGTATCCAGGAGAATCAAGCAGCACAAATGAAAGCCAATATGGAAAAGCATGTAACAGACATTATTAATGGCCAAGCTCCTATGCATCGGCATGGGCCTATGGGTCACATGTTCCATAATGAAAAATTATTAAGTCTACTCAACATAGATGAAGCAACTCTGAAAACGGAGATGAAATCAGGGAAATCTTTACTGACAATTGCGAAAGAGCATGGTGTTAGCGAACAGAGTCTTAGAAAATTGATGCTGGAAGAGATGGCTCAACGTATTGATCAAGATGTAAAAGAAGGCAGAATTCCAGCAGATAAAGCTAAGCAAATAAAAGCTAATATGGAAAATCGCGTCGACGATATGATCAATGGCAAAGTTCCTATGAAAGATCATCCTCAAGATGACCAGCAATAGCAAATTCTAGAGAGGGACTATGTACATGACTGAATTTGTCAACAAAAATGTGGCCGGGATAAACCATACCTCCAATATACTTACTGAAATGCAGCGGGAAAAACTGGTTTTGAGGTAGCCTGTGAGTTTATCAGTCAGATTTATCTTAGTACGCGAGTCAAGACTCCCGCCTTTATAGGCGGCATTCATTCAGGTGGAGTAGATTCTCCACCTAAATTCCCGATGTTTCAGCTATGCTGAAACGAGTTCACTGCTTTTACCAGGGCTGCGAAGCAAGGGGTAGAACTAAAAATACAATGAGCGTCAACCAATAAGGGGGGGGGGGCGCTCTTTGTATTTGCTGATGGTGGGAATTTCCAGATAAAAAGACAGTTGCAATGTGATATAATGAAACCGTATCCTGTTACCATAATATTAGAGCGAAAGGATGAATGTAAACTAATCATGAAACACAAATTTCTTGCAGTTGCAGTACTTATGATGGCTTTGCTAATTACAGCAGGCTGTGGCGGCGGTAACGGTTCTACTCTTACACGTCAGGCTAATCTATCACCCGAAGCGGTAATCCAGCATTTCTTTGATGCTGCCAAAAGCAGTCGTATGAATGAGGCTGCGTTATATGTGTCGCCAACATCTGTTGGGGATACGCAAACAGTCCTGAAGTTTGTGACTGGGCAGAGCAGCGCTACTATCAAAAACGCTAATTTACTCTCAGTCAGGATTGTGGCACAGCAAGGTAATTATGCTGCAGCCCTGGCAACTATGCAAGCAGAACAAAATTCACTTAGTCTTGTATTTAAACCAGTAGGGCTTGAGAAAATCAATGGGGAATGGTACATTGTTGACTATGATCAGATTTTCCGTGAAGCTAAGTATAAAATATTAGCTCAGTTACTTACGGGTCTTTAATAGAGTCTCTTTAATGGATACTATTAAGTAGGTGAAGCGCTCCGGGAGGAGCGCTTCACCTAAGTACATATTGACAATAAGAATGCCGTGTGGTTAAATATATTATATAGTAAAGTTTAATTTCCAATCTAATATTGTAAACTGATGATAGGGAGATTAAATCATTCACGCGCTTACAGAGAGCCAGGAGTGCTGGGAACTTGGCAGAAATGCGGACTGAACAAATGGACCCTTGAGGGTGGAGTGAAAAGTTTTTTGGACTGACTAGCTTTGGACGTGTGCTCACGTTACCGAGCCAAGAATGTGATGGCATTCTTATGAGGCGGTCAAACACAATGTTTGACAACCAAGGTGGTACCGCAGGTTAGACATCTGTCCTTGTAAAAAAGGATAGGTGTTTTTTTATTTGTCCAGAAAATATGGGGGAGAATATATGAAGACCAAACTTCTTATGGGTAATGAAGCAATCGGGCTTGGTGCTATCAGAGCTGGCGTTAACGTTGTATGTGGCTATCCAGGGACACCTTCGACTGAGGTTCTTGAAACTATAGCTAAGTACCGGGGTAATGATATATACGTAGAATGGTCGGTCAATGAAAAAGTGGCTTTGGAGGTAGCTGCCGGAGCGGCCTATGCCGGGGCTAGGACATTGGTTACGATGAAACAGGTAGGTCTTAATGTTGCCAGCGATCCGTTGATGAGTTTGATCTATATCGGCATAAAAGGCGGTATGGTTGTCTTGGTAGCTGATGATCCTGGCCCGATATCTTCGCAAACTGAGCAAGATACCAGGCATTTTGCCCGCTATGCGCATCTGCCGGTTTTTGATCCGTCGACGCCGGAGGAAGCCTATACCATGATTGGCGAGGCCTTTGCTTTGTCTGAGAAATATAATACACCGGTACTGTTTAGACCCACTACCCAGGTTTGCCACGCTTGCGCCAGCGTTGAAACTGATGATGAACGGTATCGCAACAAAATAGCAGGCTTTATAAAAGATCCCAAGTGGGTAATATTTCCACGCTTATCATATCAAAATCATATAAAAATTGATGCGAATGAAGCTAAAATCAGTCAGGATTTTTCGGTTTCCCCTTATAACCACATTAGTGGGCAAGGCCCCTTGGGCATTGTTGGTTGTGGTGTTTCGTTTACTTATGTAACGGAAGCGCTAACAACGATCAACACTCCTGTTAAAGTGCTCAAGCTGGCAACACCACATCCTTTTCCTGACAAGTTGGCTATTACCTTCTTGCAAGGCCTGGAAGAAGTTCTGGTGATCGAGGAATTAGATCCGGTGGTTGAGGAAAATTTACTTCGATTATGCGGCAAGCTAAGTCTTGCCGTCCGCATAACAGGCAAGCTGACCAAGGCTATGCCGGTAGCTGGTAAATATAGCTATGAAATTGTAGCCGCAGCCATCAGTAAATTCCTCGGGCAGGCACAGGCGGCATTACCTAAGACGGTTGAGCTGCCGCAGTTACCGCTGCGACCACCGGTACTCTGTGCAGGCTGTCCGCATCGGGCTTCCTTTTACAGTGTCAAGCAAGCCCTGAAAAAGACCGGACAAAAAGCAGTATTTACCGGGGATATTGGCTGTTATACCTTAGGCAATGCCCAGCCGCTGGATATGGTAGATACTTGTCTTTGCATGGGAGCCGGCATTACTATTGCTCAAGGTTTGCAACTGGCTGAACCGGACCGGAAGCAAATTGCGTTTATTGGTGATTCAACTTTTTTCCATACAGGTATTCCCGGAATTATTAATGCTGTTTACAACGAAACAGATATTACGGTAATTATTCTCGATAACAGTACAACAGCCATGACAGGTCACCAACCTCATCCTGGTACAGGCAAAACTATGATGGGGAATATCTCCGAAAAAATCAGTATCGAAAATGTGCTGAAAGGCTGTGGTGTACCATTTGTTGCCAAGGCTAATCCGCTAAATTTAGCCCAGGCGGTTGAAACAGTAATTGCAGCCGTAAATCATCAGGGCGTATCTGTTGTGATTTTTGAAGCACCCTGTATCGCTATTGTCAAACCTAATGCCTTTCAGGAAATTAAAGAATCCTGTATAGGTTGCAAAAAATGCATTAAGGAGATTGGTTGTCCGGCCATGAGTGCAGTCGATGATAAGGTAACAATTAATCCGCATTTATGTTATGGCTGTCAGCTGTGCGGGCAGATATGTCCGGTGCAGGCAATTGGAGGGTTAAACTGATGAGAATAGATTGTTTATTAGCAGGCGTTGGTGGTCAGGGGACAGTGCTTGCTTCCAAAATAATTGCCCAGACAGCCATTAGCAACCAGTGTTTTGCCAGAACTTCGGAGACCATTGGCATGGCACAGCGGGGTGGCTGTGTAGTGAGTCATGTGCGCATTGGTGATCAAAACTGTTCGCCGGCCATTCCAATAGGTATGGCAGATTTAATTATCGGTTTTGAACCAGCTGAAGCCTTGCGGAATATTGGATTTTTGAAATCAGATGGTCAGTTATTAGTTAATATCAACCCAATTATCCCGGTGACATCTTCCCTGGGAGGCAGCAGCTACCAGGCAGCTGATATGATTGATTATCTACAAAGCACTAGGCGGCAGGCGGTATTTGTCGATGGACAAAAGCTGTGTGCTGCCGCTGGTACGGCCAAGGTACTTAATGTTATCATGCTGGGAGTTGCCATTAAGCAGCAGTTATTGCCCTTTTCGCGGGAAGAGGTTTTAACGACAATTACCGAAAATCTGCCAGCGAAATTTTTGGAGTTAAACAGAAAAGCACTGGAAATTGGCTACAACTTCCAGCAATATGTGTAATAAATAAGGGAGTGCTGAGTAATGAACGCAGAACAATTTACCAAGTTACAGGCCCTGCTGCAGCGAGTACAGCAAAAAAGTCCTTTTTATCAGCATAAATTTAAAGCGGCCGGCTTTGATATCTCTGATATTCAAACCCCGGCAGATATTGCCCAAATTCCATTCACCACTAAAGAGGAGTTACGCGAGGCCTATCCGCTTAATATCCAAGCTGTCCCTGATGAAGAAATTGTTAGAATCCACTCCTCATCGGGAACAACAGGAAAGCCGATAATTATTCCCTATACTGCCCATGATGTTGCAGTTTGGGCCGAGATAATGCACCGTTGTATGAGTGTCGCCGGTCTGACAGCCAAAGACAGGGTGCAAATTACACCAGGCTATGGTTTGTGGACAGCTGGTATCGGCTTTCAGGCCGGTGTTGAACGATTAGGGGCAATGGCGATTCCGATGGGACCGGGAAATACCGAGAAACAATTGCAAATGATGATGGATTTACAGTCAACAGCCCTTTGCGCAACGTCCTCTTATGCGCTATTATTAGCGGAAGAAATTCACAAACGCGGCCTGAAAGACCATATCAAACTAAAAAAAGCAATTCTTGGTTCTGAACGCTGGGGCGACAAGATGCGTGTTAGAATACGTGAGGAACTCGGTGTTGAATTATATGATATTTATGGACTTACTGAGATATATGGACCGGGAATTTCTATCAGCTGCAGCGCCTGTAATGGCCTGCATTATTGGGATGACTATCTATTATTTGAGGTTATCGATCCCCAAACAGGCATGCCTGTTGCTGACGGAGAGTTTGGCGAATTGGTTATCACCACCTTGACTAAAGAGGGGGCACCGCTGCTTCGTTACCGGACAAGGGATATTACCCGGCTGCTGACAGGGGAATGCTCCTGCGGTTTGCCCCATCCCCGCCATGACTTAATTATGGGCAGAACTGATGATATGGTTAAGGTCAAGGGAGTCAACATCTATCCCGGTCAAGTGGAAGATGTTTTAAAACATATTGAGGGCATTAGCAGTGAATACCAGATTGTCATCGACCGCGAAGAAGGTAAGGATGCTATGCTGCTACGGTTTGAGCAGCAGGAAGGCTTTGATGCCAATAGCCTGGAACTGCGGGTGAAAAAATATTTTAAAACCAAAGTGGGTTTAACAATTAATGCTCAGGCGCTCAGTATCGGGCAATTGCCGCGTAGTGAAAAGAAAACACCCAGGGTTATTGATAATCGGTATTGATAGATGAATTAATATAATAAGAAAACAGGGTACCGGTCAACCGGTACTCTGTTTTCCTATACGTCACTATACCAAGCTTTCCACCCACTTTATGGCCTACTGCTTTTTGCAATCAAAGGTAGTATGAATATTTCGTATAAAAATAGTTTACTTTACTTTAAGGGTTGATTTTAAGAAGATTATAGTATATATTATTAGTAACCTTATACCCCCCCCTAGGGGGTGTGGTATAATATCCTCAGTGGTTAGCTTACGTAATGAGTACAATAAATATTACCAACGTAAGGAGTAGGAGTCATGGCTAATGAACAGATGAGAAAGAGTGTGCTTCAACGATTAAGTACAATCAAAGGTCATATTGCTGGAATTGAAAAAATGGTGGAAGAAGACAAAAAATGTGAGGATATTTTATTCCAGTTGAGTGCAGTAATGGGGGCCATAAATAAACTAAATGCTTATATACTTGAAGACTATACATTGATATGCTTGAATGAGGTCAATATCAATGATACTATAGCACGTCAACGAATTGAGGGCTTAACTAAAGCAATGATTACCATGCTAAAAAAGTGAGATTTGTGAGGTTAATTTTTTAATTTGAAAGGGCTACTAGCATGAAAAATAATATTCAACAATACCTATTTTGGATTTTATTGGTTTTTTTAACGGTAGGCATTATTTACCCCGCAATTGGCATGATTGCAATAATATGTATGCTTGCACCAGTTCTGATGGCTCCCTATAAAGGACGATATTGGTGTGGAAATTTCTGTCCTCGCGGCAGTTTCTATGATAATGTAATGGCAAAAATATCACCTAAGAAACAAATACCGGCTATTTTTCGCAGTAAGGGCTTTCGCATATTTATGGTTATGTTTATTATCGGTGTTTTTAGTATTCAAATGTATTATTCATGGGGTGATTTGTCCGCGATGGGGGCAGTGTTTGTTCGTATTATCTTAATTACAACAATTGTTGGTATTGTACTTGGAGTAATCTATCATCATCGTACATGGTGTTCTTTCTGCCCGATGGGTACTCTCGCAAGTTGGTTTAGCACAGAACCCAAGCCTATGCCGTTAAAGGTTGAAAATTCCTGTGTGAATTGTAAACTCTGTACAAAAGCATGTCCGTTACAATTGTCTCCTTACACTGCAAAAGGAAGTACAGATGGATTTACACATGATGATTGTCTGAAATGTAATCGGTGTGTAGAAAAATGCCCTAAAAAAGCGTTAACCTTCTAAAAAACTGAAATGTTGGTAGTGCTAAAAATCAAAATGGAATTAATAATTAACCAAAAAATTGGTGAAAGGAGTTAAAACACTTATGAAGCGCTTATTTATCCTTGTGATAACAGTGATGCTACTGTTGTCGAACAGTCTGATGGTGCTGGCGGCCAAGGAAGCACCCCAATCAGTTCTACAGCCGGACTGGACAATAGATCAAATAGCGAAGGAAAATAATTTAGATGCGGCGGTTTTACTCAAACAGCTTGCTATAGCTGATACGCCTGCAACCCGTGCGGCCAAGCTACAAGCATTTAATATTTCTAACGATCAGGCGAATGCTGCCATACGTAAAATTCTCGTGCTATCAACAGAGGAGAAGAGTAAGAACTGGAAGCTTATTTTGCTTAAATTTTCCTTGTGGTGGATAGTAGCCATTATGGCGATCTTGCTTATGAAAAGGAACTGGGTGACACCCAGACGGCGGACATGGTTTCTGGCAGGAGCCTTTACCATATTTGGTATTCTCTTGGGCAGTGATCCTTCCCCAATGGGGACAGTAAAAGATGCCATTGCACTTTATGGGGCAGAGCGAATCATTTTTCCACCACGATTAGTCGCTTTCATGATTTTTACCCTACTGGTGGTTGTTGGTAATAAACTAATTTGTGGTTGGGGCTGTCAGTTTGGTACCTTGCAGGATTGGTTATATCAAGTATCACCTGTGAAGAAAAAAATCCGGATACCCTTTGCTGTAACTAATAGTATCCGGATCATCGTATTTATTGCTTTTACAATTGTTGCCTTTGCTGTTCCCTTTGATTTTATAGGGATGATTGATCCCTTTAAAATTTTTGCTCCATCTCATTTAACAATGGTAAGCGGGGTTATTATTGTTGCGTTACTGTTTTTATCATTATTTTTTTATCGTCCATGGTGTACATTGGCCTGTCCGTTTGGATTAACAGGTTGGTTAGCTGAATATTTTTCATGGTATCGTATTCGTTGGAACCATGAAAGGTGTATTCGTTGCAATGCCTGCCGCCTTGCTTGCCCTACAGGTTATACTGAACATTTATTGAATAAAGACAATATCAAACCCGATTGCTACTCTTGTGCAGCCTGTTTGGCTGTTTGTCCGACTAACGCATTACAATATAATCGTAAGTCTGCAAATGAACCAACACAAAATAGGATTATTATAAAGGGATGACTTATTTTCAAACCAGGCTAAGGCCTGGTTTTCGTATATCGCAGAATCGTAATATTTCTTGACATTCTGAAATCGTAAGTGCTAATGAACGCATATAAACATCGAAACTAATGGACAATATCTTTATAAATAGTATACGCCATTGGTGGTGCAGTAGTCATAATGCGGAAAACAGGAGGAATCCAATATGATCCAAAAAATTGTTATCGTAGGTGGCGTTGCTGGTGGCGCTTCAACTGCTGCTCGTCTTAGAAGACTCAATGAGAACTATGAGATTATTATGTTTGAAAAAGGCGAATATATCTCATTTGCAAATTGTGGTCTTCCCTATTATATCGGTGGAACAATAATGGATAGATCCAGACTTATTGTACAAACAGTTGAGGCAATGAGTGCCAGGTTCAATATTGACATAAGAATTTTAAGTGAAGTTATACAAATTGATACGGCTAATCAATCTGTAACCGTAAAAAATTTAAGAACTAACGAAAGCTATCACGAGACTTACGATATTTTGGTACTTTCTCCAGGAGCGAACCCGCTTAAGCCACCAATTTCCGGTATAGAAGAAGCAACAAATTTATTTACGCTGCGAAATATTCCAGATACAGATGCAATAAAAAATTACATCAATACCAACAAGCCTAAGCGCGCTGTAGTGGTTGGCGGGGGATTTATCGGTCTTGAAATGACGGAAAACCTGCATGCTTGCGGTATCTATGTAACTATTGTAGAGATGGCTAACCAAGTCATGGCACCACTTGATTATGAAATGGCATGTATTGTTCATGATCATCTGCTGGACAAGAACGTAGATTTGATACTAGAAGATGGTGTGAAATCTTTTAGTAATAATGGCAGAAAAGTTACATTAAAGAGTGGCCGGGAAATTGATACGGAAATGATTATTCTTTCTATTGGTGTTCAGCCGGAAACTAAGATTGCAAAAGATGCCGGTCTTGAACTGAATGCCAGAAATGCAATTATAGTTGATTCTTCTATGAAAACATCTGATCCCCACATATATGCAGTTGGAGATGCTGTAGAAGTCAAGGACTATATAAATAGTAACTCCACTTTAATTCCGTTGGCATGGCCGGCCAACCGGCAAGGGCGAATTGTTGCCGATAATATAGCAGGTAGAATTGCTAACTATCCCGGTACCTTAGGATCATCTGTAGCCAAAGTATTCGATTTAACAGTTGCTGCAACCGGGAATAATGAAAAGACCCTCAACGCTGTCGGTATTGACTATCGCGTTTTACACATCCATCCAGGTTCTCATGCTGCTTATTATCCTGGGGCATTTCCAATCTCATTGAAACTAATCTTTACCGCGAAAGAAGGTAAAATACTTGGAGCACAAGGGGTAGGTTTTGAAGGGGTAGAAAAACGTATAGATGTTATTGCAGCCGCCATTAAAGGTAAGCTGTCTGTGTTTGATTTACCTGATTTGGAATTATGCTATGCACCACCGTATTCTTCCGCAAAAGACCCTGTAAATATGGCAGGATATGTTGCCACCAATATTATAGAGGGTCTAGTTGACACTATCCAATGGCATGAAGTGGATGACATCATTCGTGATGGTGGATTAGTCCTTGATGTAAGAGAGCCTTTTGAAGCAGATTTGGGTACGGTTGAGAATGCTGTTAACATTCCTCTTGGCCAGCTGCGTGGTCGGCTAAACGAGCTGCCAAAAGATAAAGTTATATATGTATATTGCCAAGTCGGGCTGCGTGGTTACGTAGCTTGTAGGATTCTTACTCAATTAGGGTATATGTGCAAAAATATAGACGGTGGATATAAAACGTATGCTTTAGTAAAAGGAATTAATGGTGATAAGGGGGACAAAGTTTGGCATAACACACAAGATAATGAGGTAACTGAGGTTCTGAATTCTACCAAAATAACTGTAAAACTTGATGCTTGTGGTCTTCAATGTCCTGGCCCAATCCGAAGGGTCTTCGAAGAAATGACTAAATTAAAGGACGGTGACATACTGGAAGTAAGAGCCACAGACCCAGGATTTAAAAAAGATATTTCTGCTTGGTGTAATAAAACGGGGAATACTTTGCTTAAAGGCGAGTTTGAAAGAGATACAAAACAAATAGTGACGCTAATTCAGAAGGGAACTAAAAATATCGGGAATGATACTGCGAACAATAACTCCGTTGCAGGTAAAAAAGGCAAAGAGGGAGCAACGCTCGTTGTATTTAGCGGAGATTTGGATAAAGCAATCGCGGCTTTTATTATTGCTACAGGGGCAGCATCGTTAGGGAAACAGGTTACTATGTTCTTTACTTTCTGGGGTCTCAATATTCTTAAGAGAAAAGATAGGCCAGTAGTTATTAAGGATACTATTGCAAAAATGTTTGATGTTATGCTGCCTAACAATGCAGGTGAGTTACCTTTATCAAACATGCATTTGGGTGGGATGGGTCCTATGATGATTAAATATATTATGAAAAAGAACAACGTAGACGATGTAGAAACTCTCATAAAGAATGCTTTGCATATGGGTGTAAAGGTTGTAGCTTGCTCGATGTCAATGGATTTAATGGGCATAAAACAAGAAGAGTTTATCGATGGTGTTGAAATTGCTGGGGTGGCTTCTTATTTAGCTGCCACAGACGATTCTGGGTTAAATTTATTTATTTAGGCAGATTGAATTAAATAAAAAGTGAATAAGCTACCTCTTATAATTGCTATTTAGCCCCATGAATTTATTTGTACGCAGATTCAAGATTATACTTTTAAAATACCGGTTACCAAAGCTCCAGCTTTCCGCAGATCATCAGCGTTTGGCCGACCGGTAATATCTCCCAGGCGTCCGTCTACAGACCAGTGGGCGTAACCTTCACTATTATATTGACCTTCAAATAACCATTCTGTTACTATTTCGAAGCCGAGATGATCAAGTAGTTGACCTAAATATTTCGGAGTAATAACAGCTTCATTTATCCCGGTATGTGCACCCCCATATGTACAATACGCTACTGCTCTTTTTCCAGCAATTCTTGGAGCACATCCTTTTACATCGTCTTGTTTAATATGCTTTTTCAGCATTGCAGCAAGAAAATCGCACATAAACTTTGGTGGTAGCCATGAATACACTCCTGAGCCAATGAACACAAAATCAAAATCCAAAAAATTAAATACATTCTCGTTAGTTTTAGCAACTACTTCAATAGTAGTAACATCATGGCCAAGACATTGTGCTGATTTTTCGATTTGCAAAGCAATTTTTTTGGTATTGCCTGTACAAGAGCAAAATAGATTTAGAATTTTCATTTTAACATGACCACCCCTTTATTTCATTTACTTATAGTCCTATTATAATGCAATTAATTGGATAAGACTGTATCTACGGCTACACTTGGATAGTTTTATATACAAAGCATGCCACTAAAAAGTGAAAAAAGTACATAGTGATTGATATTACAACCATAAAGATATATAATTTATATGTCAAATTTCAATCACTTTCTTTTTGCCCAGCACTAAGCTGGGTATTTTTTTTTGCCTTCTGCCGGGTTGGAGCCTGGTGTACTTACATAAACGCGCTTCTTAAAATAGAATAAGAATACATTATATCAAATATAAATACACATAAACGAATATGGAAAGTTATATAATTATGTTTATATTAGTTATAGATCATACATGATACTTTACATTTTTGGTAGTTATAGTATATAATAATGTAGAAATAAAAGAAAAAATGTCTAAAACGGAATTTGTTTAAGATATTTTGTTAAAGCATGAACAGACTAAATTAAATTTATATCTTTTTTCATTTTTCGTTAAGTTTTATGTAACTCCGAATTATTTTATTTAACCCTCTAACACATGATCGGAACCGAGGGGTGTAGCTGGAAAAGACTGCGTCTTCTTTTTGAAAAGGAGCATACAAATTACATTACATATTACTGCCAGGTTTTGAATTTACACTAAAGTTGTGACTTCAAAAACAGGACTTAGTTTCTATTCGGAAAATGTAATTTATTCGGATTTATTTAACGATAATAACCGGACGCTTCCTTGTCAGAAATAGGAAACGTCCGGTTATTATTTTGACAGGAATTATGTACTTACTTTCGACGATGTACAACAATAAAGGAGGTTTTATTTATGGCTACAATGATAGAAAAACGTTGGAGAATGGCATTTTCACTGTCCGCTATTATTCATCTGATGATTGTTGCTGGCATCGGGCTTATATACATACAGGATAAACAAGAGGAGATTTTGTCAGAGCCTTTGATTCCCATTGAAGTGGAATTGGGCGAATATATCAGTAATGACAATTCTGCCGATGTACCAGTGCAAGCGGCAGCTTCCTCACCGCCTAGCCGGGCCGAAGCGGCAGCAGATAGTCGATTTCCAGCCGAGAAGGCTTCTGCTCTTGCTCAGCCGGCACCCACTTCCGAACAGGCGAATGCCACTGCCACAGAACCGGCATCCCAAGGTAAGGCAACACTGGCCGGAATCGCTGACGGCAATGGCTCTGCTGCAACTACGACCGGTCAGTCAGGTAATGGTAATGGCACCGTCGATAGTTCACCATCCGGCGGCTCAGGCAGGCTTCCCTATGTCATTGACGGTCCACCGCCGTCTTACCCGGAAGAAGCCAGAGTTCACGGTTGGGAGGGAACAGTGCGCGTACGGGTCTTAATCCTCGAAAATGGAATCGTGGGTGATTCGGCAATTGTGCAAAATTCCGGTTATGACAGCATAGATCAATCGGCTATCAACGGATTGCGCCGCTGGCGGTTCAGTCCGGCTTATAAAGGCGGGCGGCCGGTTCCCGCCTGGGTTGTTGTACCTGTTATATTTAAACTGCAATAGAATCAGCTTAAGAACAAAATAATTTAGGGGGAGAGAATATCAATATGGTTAAAGAAACAATAGATTTCTTTAAAACTTTTTATAACTATGATCTGTCTGCAGAAGAAGCGGATAAAATACTTAACGGCAAACGTCCTTAAAGGGATAATATTGAATAACTAGAGAAAATTTTTAAAATATAAAGGTAAAGCTGCCTTCTTTACAGTAATTCTGTTTAGAAGGCAGCTTTACATATATGTTTTATTGGAGGAGGTTTTGTATGAAAAAAATCTTGATGCTGGTTATGCTCTGCTTTTTATTAGCCGGCTGCGGCGGAAAACCGGCAGAGCAGGCCAAGGTCCCTAAAGACACATTGGTTATTGGTATGGCTTCTGATCTGGCAACAATTGACCCGGCAGCAACCATGGATAATGCCTCGTGGAAAATAACCTATCCTTGTTATGATCGCCTTGTGAAGTACAAAACAGTGGATGGCAAAAGCAGTACCGAGGTTGAACCAATGGCTGCAGAGTCCTGGACGGTTAGTCCGGACGGAAAGGAATGGGTCTTTAAACTGCGCCAGGACATAAAGTTTCATGATGGTACGCCAGTTAATGCCCAGGCAGTCAAATTCAGCTTTGATCGGGTGCTGAAAATTCGTAAAGGTCCTGCGGATTATTTTCCGACCTTGAAAACAGTAGAAGTGGTTGATGACTATACCGTCAAATTTATCATGGAAAAACCATTTCCGCCGTTTTTGTATACTTTGGCAACCAATGCAGCCAGCATTATAAATCCGGCTGTTATGAAGTATGAAAAAGATGGTGATTTGGCTTCCGGATATCTTGCTTCCCATACAATGGGCAGTGGTGCCTATGATCTAAAAGAATGGAATAGCCAACAAAATATCAAATTGCAGGCAATGGAAGGATACTGGGGTGGAAATCCGGCATTAAAAACAATCCTGATTCAATTTATAAAAGATGCGTCTACCCAGCGGCTGCAATTGGAAAATGGCGATCTTGATATTGCCGAAAGTATTCCTGCTGATCAGTTGGATGCTCTTAAAGGAAAAAGCGATCTGCAGATTTCAGAATTTCACAGCTTGAATGCCAATCTAGTATACATCAATAATAAAAAAGTTCCGCTGAATAATGTAAAAGTGCGACAAGCCTTAAACTATGCAATCGATTATCAAACGCTTATTCAGGGGGCAATCAAAGGGAAAGGGATTCAGTTGAAAGGCCCTGTTCCGGAAGGTCTCTGGGGTTATGATGCCAATCTGAAAAGCTACAGTACAAATGTTGAAAAGGCCAAACAGTTATTAGCAGAAGCCGGTGTAGGCTCCAACTTAACTTTAAAATTATTATACTCGGATTACAAAGCCTATTGGGAAAGTGAAGCCTTGCTCATCCAGGATAACTTGAGTAAAGTCGGTATCAAGGTGGAACTGGAAAAGGTCGCCTGGGCAACGCTCCGGGAAAAGGTAGATAAAGCAGACTTTGATCTTTGTCTTGGCGTATGGAGTCCTGATTATGCTGATCCGCAAATGTTTATGACCTATCTTTATGATTCGCGGATGCAGGGTTTATCAGGAAACCGGGCCTTCTATAAAAATGATCAAATTGATATACTGCTGCGAGAGGCTGAACGCATCAGTGAGCAGCCGGAACGGGTCAAATTGTATCAGCAAGCCCAACAAATTGCTCTCGAGGATGCGCCTTATATCTTATTATTCCAAAGCGATATTATGACCGCTATGCGGAAAAATGTACAAGGTTTTGTATTTAATCCTATGCTGGAAAATATGTACAACTTCGAATCAATGAACAAGAAGTAAGCGTTACATTTTGGTAAGTCAAAAGTAAATTAAGCGGGTTACGGGCAGAGAAACTCCTTGCTCGTAACCATTCATGGTGGAGGATGTCCGGAATGTCTATACTGCGATATTTTATAAAAAGGCTGCCCCGGTTATTGGTTGTATTTTTGGGTGTATCGATTATTACGTTTGCCATATCGCACGTGATTCCCGGTGATCCGGCCCGGATGCTGGCCGGACAAAAAGCCAGCCAGGAAACATTGATCAAAATACGGGTGGAACTTGGCCTGGATCAGCCGGTTTATGTACAATATCTCCGTTATGCCGGGGATTTGCTGCACGGTGATATGGGAACGTCCATTCGCACCCAACAGCCAGTAGCCACTGAACTAAAAAAATACTTTCCGGCGACCTTAGAACTAACACTTGTTAGTATGCTGCTAACCTTACTTATTGGCATTTCTCTTGGTATCTTAGCGGCAGTGCAGCGAGACCGCTGGGGTGATCATGTGAGCCGCTTTATTTCGCTGTTGGGTGTATCGACCCCCTTGTTTTGGTCAGGGCTGTTGGTTATGATTGTTTTTTATAAATGGCTGCAATTATTCCCGGCTTCCGGGCGATTGGATACATTTCTCACACCGCCGCCGCAGGTAACTGGGTTATATTTGCTTGACGGACTGCTGGCCGGCGATGGCAGAGTAGTAGTAAGTGCTTTTGAACATTTAGTTTTGCCGGCCAGCTGCCTTGCCTATGTACAGCTGGCTGTTATAGCCCGCCAGGTACGCGCAAGTATGATTCAGGTATTAGCGTTGGATTATATTCGTACGGCGAAAGCATTTGGTCTTTCGAATCGCAAAATCATTTGTCAATATGCATTGAAAAATGCGCTGCTTCCCACTGTAACCGTTGCCGGACTGATTTTTGGTGAACTATTGGGGGGAGCTATTATTACGGAAACCATTTTTTCCTGGCCGGGGATGGGAAAGTATGTGGTTGACTCAGTTGCATTCCTGGATTTTCCCGCTATCATGGGCTTTACGATGGTAGTAGCTCTTAGCTATGTATTGATAAATTTACTGGTTGATCTATTATATCGTGTGTTGGATCCGCAAATTCGGGAGGTTGAATAATCCATGACGTCTTTTGGTTCGGTCTACTGGATTTTGCGAAAAAATTCGTTAACCCTAATTGGCTGCGTTATTGTGCTGGTCATGCTATTCATTGGTTTGGCGGCACCGGTATTGTCTCCCTATGATCCTGTTGCTATTGATATTGTCAATAAACTCCAGGCCCCTGGGGCTGCACACTGGTTTGGTACAGATGAGATCGGCCGGGATATTTTCAGCCGGGTACTATATGGCTGTCGCATTTCAATCCAGGTTGGCCTCTATATTGTTTTGCTGGCAGCGGTTGTGGGAACAATTGTCGGCAGTATTTCCGGCTATCAGGGTGGTTTACTTGATCAGGTGATTATGACGGTAACTGATATTTTGCTGTCATTCCCTTCGCTTGTGCTGGCAATGGCTTTGGCTGCTGCCCTTGGACCCAGCCTGTATAATACTATGCTGGCGGTAGCCATTGTAAAAATTCCCGTGTATGTGCGGCTGGTTCGCGGTCAGGTGCTGTCATTAAAAGAACAGTCCTATGTTAAAGCGGCCCAGACTTTTGGGGCATCCCCAGCCTGGATTTTGTCTCGTCATATTATTCCCAATAGCCTGGCGCCGGTTTTGATTCAGATTACGCTTGGTATTGGGGAAGCCATTTTGACTGCGTCTTCTCTTAGCTTCATTGGTCTTGGTGCCCAACCGCCAACACCGGAGTGGGGGGCCATGATTAGTACAGCGCGGATCTATGCGCTTGACCAATGGTGGTATGTAGCCTTTCCCGGCATAGCCATCTTTATTACTGTAGTTGGTTTTAACCTTTTAGGTGATGGGATTCGGGATTTGCTTGATCCCCGCTCGAAAAACTGAACAGGAGAATACCATGAAACAAACCATTTTATCGCTAGAAAATGTAACTGTAGAATTGTTGTCAGGCGGTGAAATACGCCAGGTATTGCAGAACATCAGTTTTGACGTGTTTCCAGGCGAGATTCTCGGACTTGTCGGCGAGTCAGGGTCAGGAAAATCAGTTACTGCCGCAGCTATTATGCAGCTATTGCCAGGTGGCAGCAAAGCCATTGCCGGCGGAAAAATTTTATTTAAAGGACAGGATTTAGTCAACAAGACACCGGCGCAGATGCAAGCTATTCGCGGCAATGAGATGGCAATGATTTTTCAGGAACCAATGACCAGCCTGAATCCGGTATTTACAATCGGGACACAGTTTGTTGATATTATTCGCACCCATAAGGCCGTTACCAAGCATGAGGCTATCCAACAGGCGCTAAATATGCTCAAGGCAGTACATATACCTGATTCTGAGCGGATTTTCCAAAGTTATCCGTATGAATTAAGCGGCGGTATGCGGCAACGGGTAATGATTGCCATGGCCCAGTCCTGTTCGCCCTCGCTGTTAATTGCCGATGAACCAACAACTGCCCTGGATGTAACCATTCAGGCGCAAATTCTGCGCTTGTTACGAACAACAGTGCAAAATTCTCAGTCGTCAGTCATTTTCATTTCCCATGATTTAGGTGTTATTTCTCAGCTTTGTCAGCGAGTAGCTGTAATGTATGCCGGAGAAATTGTCGAATGTGGCAGGGTTGAAACCATTTTGCAAGATCCAAAGCACCCGTATACGAAGGCATTATTGCATTCAATTCCGGATTTTTCCACCAAAGGCCGGACATTAACGTCTATTCCCGGGACTGTTCCTGATGTGCGGGCCATTGTGAATGGATGCCGTTTCCATCCACGGTGTGCTGAGCGTCAGGAAGTTTGCAGCAAACAAAAACCGGCTTCTATAACGTTGCCGGAAAACCATCGTATTAATTGTTGGCAAGCTTCCAAGGAGAGATACTAATGACTAATTTACTGGAATTAAAAATGGTAGAGAAACATTTTACCAAAAGGTCTATATTAGATAAGACGCAGACCATTCGTGCTGTTGATGGTGTTTCCCTGACGCTGCACAAAGGGGAAACGCTCGGGATTGTCGGCGAGTCCGGCTGTGGGAAAAGCACACTGGCCAGCCTGATACTTCGTTTGGAAAAACCGACAAGTGGTCAAATTTTACTTGGTGGTATTGATATTGCTCAGTTTTCTGAGGCGCTGCTGCGCCCCTTGCGCTCGCGTATTCAAATTGTGTTTCAAGATCCCTATTCATCCTTAAATCCGCGGTTTACGGTGAGGCAAATCGTGGCAGAGCCCATGCGGGTTATAGGGAAATGGATGCCTCGTGAAATTGATGAAAAAGTAGTACAACTATTGGAATTAGTTGGTTTGTCAAAAGAACATCTGCATCGCTATCCACATGAATTCAGCGGCGGCCAGCGGCAGCGCCTGTCAATTGCCCGTGCGTTAATAAACGATCTTGAAATTCTTATTTTAGATGAACCTACCTCGGCTTTGGATGTTTCCGTGCAAGCCCAGGTTTTGAATCTGCTACAGCAGCTGCAAACCGACTTAGGTCTTAGCTATATCTTTATTTCTCACAACTTATCTGTTGTCAAGTATGTTTCTGACCGGGTTGCCGTCATGTATTTCGGGAAAATTGTGGAGCTGGGAGCAGTAGAGGATGTTATGCTGCAGCCGCTGCATCCTTATACAAAGGAGTTAATTGGCGCTGTGCCGGTCATTGGCAGGCCGTTGTCAGAGGTGGATCTTTTTTATCAGGAGCAAAAGAATGCAGCAGGGAATTCAGCCGGTTGCCTGTACTACTCAAGGTGCCCACTGGCTAAGAAACATTGTTTGGAAAAACCGGTACCTTTGCTGGAATATGCTGCAGGACACCAGGTTGCTTGTTTGGAGATGCTCAAATATCTAAGCAATACGCTTGAATAATTTTCTTTAATTAGGTACAATATAAGAAAAAGGGCCGACATGCTCTAACATGCCAGCCTTGGGTTGCCTAACCAACGGTTAGCCCAAAATGCGAGATTAAAGAAAGTAACCGCACTATTGAGCCAGGGCGGTTACTTTGCTTTGCTATATGGCAAATACCATTTAGGAACAATTGTTTGAAACTGATCATACCACTCCAAAGCATACTCTATCTGGTTACGCATAATGTCAATTTGCTCTTGTCCATATGGAATAGCCCATGGTACTGATGACAAAAGATTTGATGCAATATAAAGTGCCATCAGCCGAAAAAATAGTTCCGGTACATCATTTTCAAAGTACCCATTGATCCGTCCCGCCGCAAATACACTACTTGCACATGCACACCAAACAATGCGGTTAAACTCTTCCCAGGGATCACCATAGTCCAGCCGATCAAAATCTATAATACCTAGTTCGTAATTATTGGTAATGATCATATTTCCAATGTGGTAATCACCATGCTGGAATGTTTGCGGACGAGTGTCTAGAAGGTATCTGGTTTTTTCAATATAATCTAGAATTTTGTCAACACCATGAATTTCAATACCACATGCATAATATTTATTGATATTACGATCAATTTTTCGATTAAAACGATTTGTCCAGGGAATATAGTTTTCCGGTGCAGAAATTGAATGCATCTTTCTCAGTGCTTTTCCCGCTTTTACTCCCAGGTTATACTGTTCTTTATTATTCAAAGTAGATAGAGCATCTTTTACGTCTTTTCCTTCAATCCAAGCTAACAAAAAATAGACATGTGTTCCTTTATTACAAACACCAAAATCAATCGGCCTTGAGATTAACACGTCAATTTCATCAAGCCGTTTTAACGTCTCATAATCTTTTTTTCTAACTTCATACTTTGAGATATCAGAAATACGCAACAAAAATTGCGCTCCCCCATTAGTTACAATATGATACTTTTTATCATCAGACCAACCCTTGTAAATTGGCTCAATTATTGTCCATTTATCTGAGCCTGATATTTCTTGAAATAATGTTTGCATTTCTTATCCTCCAAATTCAGAAAATATGCTTCAGTTGCTTGTTTGGAGATGAAAAATAGTGAGTAAAACAAAATGGGGGTGTCTCGCATAGGTAAAAACAACCTATGCGAGACACCCTTCTTTTAGTTATTCTAACGGTAATGAACGATGGGAAAGTCCTACAGCAACTTCATTAAGATTTAATACGCCAACTCCAAAATAAACAGCTACGCAAAGATGCTCGCCATAACGGGCGATACCAATTTTGCCGCCCACATTAAGGCCTACTGCTTTAGTGGCAATTTGCTCTAAGGCGTCATGCACAGCACCGGCAACAGCACCTTCACCGATATGATTGGAGGGTACTAAATTTTGACGCTGGGCAGCCACAGCGGCCCTTTCAATAATTTTTTTCACTGAGGGAATAAACTCGCCCCCAAAATCTACAGCTACTGTCAGTATGTTTTGTTTTGTAAGCAACTGGCGGATAGCCTGTTCATCTTGTCTGCTGTCACTAATAGCCATTCGCAAAGCAGCTCGTCCGACATCGATACTGGTTATATCATTATTCATAAATGCTCTCCTGTTATTCGTTCGTAATAATGATAGGCTGATCTGAAGTAATTTTCTGCGTATCAAAGATCGCCACTGTCAGGAAGGTTAGCAAACAGACTGACCACTCTAAATAGATGGGGTGGGCAAATACTCGCACTGCAGGAATGAATTGCCAAGCCAATAACGCCAGGATGCCGGCAAGTGTTGTATAGAAAGCTGAACTCCGGCGACATAAGCTTGGTGCAAAGAGGGTGGCAAGAAATACAAGTGTAAAAGCTGTTGTTAAGCTTAAGCCCAGTAATAAGGTTTTCAAAATTCCTACTGCATTAAAGGCCAGCCATAGCGTAATAACCCCAAGGGCTAAAATGGTTACGCGATTAATTATTACATATTTACTCTCCGTAACCTCAGAGTTGATGAAGCGTTTATAGATGTCCTGGGAAAACAAGGTGCCCGCGCCGAGCAGCAGGGTGCAGGCTGTTGATACATCGGCTGCCCATAATGCGGCCAGGGTGGTACCGGAGATTATGGGATCAAGTCCCATAATAATCTTGGGCATTGCCAAGGTTGCCTGAACAGTAGGCATCGCTACTTTGGCGGCAAGACCCATGACGGCACAAAGGAACCCAATCGGGAAAATTAGGACTGCGCCCCAAATAAAACCGTGTTTTGCAGCTTTGGCACTAGCAGCGCCACAAGCAATTTGTACCGGACCCTGTGCTGTTATTGACTGGGTAATCATGACCGCAAACCAGGCAATTATAGTAGCTAGTCCCAGACCGCCGAGTGGGCCAAACCAATCGGTGCCAGGCGGTAATTTGGTCGCGATGGCGGGTAACCCACCTTGCTGGTTTACTGTCATGATGGTTCCCGTAATAACACCAATATAGATGAGAATAATACTAACGACATTTGATAGGCCTGAAGACCATAACCCGCCGATCAAAGTTACACCAATGAAAACAACGGCGCTGGTAATCATACCACCGGTAAAAGAGAAGATCCCGGGCAGCAAAGAAGACAAAATCGCTCCGCCGGCCAGGTATTGCATGGAGGTTATGACTACTTGGATGGTAATTAAACCAATAACACTAATTACACGGCCTTTTTTATCATAATACCGCTCAAATAATTCAGGAATAGTAGTGCAGTTCATTGCACGATATTTACCGGCTGCCAGTACACCCATTACCAAGGCGCCTGCTGACCAGGCGCCATTGTACCAACCGGCGGCAATACCTGCGGTGAAGGCATTTTCAGCAACGCCAATGGTCGAGGCAGCGCCTACGGCCAAACCGGTAACATTGGCAGCAACTAACAGCGTATTCATCTGCCGTCCGCCAAATAAAAAGTTTATACTGCCGCCTGCGGCCTTACGTTTAGCGTAAAGACTAATGACAAAAAGCATAAAAATATACAGAATTACGATTGAAAATTGTACCGACATATTCCATCCTACCTTTCTACACCTAACTAGTTATTGGCCGGGTAAACACAATCACTCACTTTCCGGGCTCTTACAATCCTGCCATCCTACACTATCGGGCCAAAACAAATTCTACAAATTTTATGGTAATCAATTAGGTAATATGTGTCAATGGTGATAT
This sequence comes from Sporomusa ovata DSM 2662, assembly GCF_000445445.1. GTDB lineage: Bacteria > Bacillota > Negativicutes > Sporomusales > Sporomusaceae > Sporomusa > Sporomusa ovata. Next base: position 1,317,416 of record NZ_ASXP01000001.1, read on the forward strand.
TTGTAAAATAACTTACAAATATTGCAAACATAGCAGGATATTGGCGCTATATGTTGAAATAGTATTGTCAAAAGCATAATGAGAGGTAGACTTATGGGGATTCTACAGAAAAAGCTGCTGATTGTGGTTCTGCTGGCGTGCGGGATAGTAGTCGTTAGTTTCTACGGCTTTTGGCAAAAAACAACGGATGAATCAGGGGCGAACGAGGTGTCAACTGCTCCTGGAAAAGTAACAGCCACCAATACTGCTGCTACTGCGAATAGTGCTGCAGGCAGCGAGGTTGTTGTCTATGTTAGTGGTGGAGTGAATAAACCCGGTGTATATAAACTTCCCCAGGGCAGCCGGATCGTTGATGCGGTTACTGCAGCAGGAGGATTTGCCCTCGGCGCAGATCCAGCCAAAATTAATTTGGCATTGCATTTGAAAGATGAGATGCAAGTCAATGTTCCTTATATAATTACTGCTGCCGGTAATGGTACTCTCAATTCAGGCGCGTCTGCCGGCAATTCTAATGATAAAATTAATATCAATACCGCCTCTGCAGCTGAGCTTGATAAGCTGCCAGGCATTGGTCCGTCACTGGCGGAACGGATTGCACAGTTTCGTACAGCTAACGGGCCGTTTAGTGATCTTGCTGACCTCAAAAAAGTCCCTGGAATTGGGGAAGCCAAATACAATCAGTTTAAAGATAAGATATCCCTGTAGCCATGGAACTAACCAATATCCTTTTATTTGCCTGTGCTGCTTTTGCCGCAGGCATCTGGCTGGCGGCATTATATAGCTGGCATTTTCCCACTCTTGTACTATTGGCTGTTTTATTGATAATAACCTCATTATGGCGAATTATTCGTAATTATCAGCAAAGCTTTTGGCCTGTTATCGCCCTGTTTTTTGTAGCTGGAATGCTTTGCTATCATCAGGCTGTTATGGTACGAGCTGATGATATTGGCTATTATGCAGGCCAGACTGTTACTATCGAAGGTACTCTGGTGGCTGTTCCTGAGATAACACCGATTGACGAACAAACAAGACGGGTACGCTATTTGCTCAAAGCGGAAAAGGTTACACCCGCAGGAGCAAAGGCTGCCTGCTCTGTTACAGGAAATATCAGAATAAATACCCAGTATAAAGAGAAAACGAGTAAACCGGCAGCCTATGGCGACAAAGTAACCGTTACTGGAAAATTATTAGAACTTCATGGCTACAATAATCCAGGTCAGATTGATATGGTTGCCGCTCTTAAACGGCAGGGTATCAGCGCCCGCATGAGCGGACAAGAACAAATGCTGCAGGTGCTTACTCCTTACAAGGGGTATTCGTGGCAGGTAGTCCTGACCAACTGGCGCGACAGGATGGTCACCGGGCTGCAACAAGTAATGCCGGTAAATGATGCTGCTATTTTAACAGCTGTTCTATTTGGCGGCTATCAGGGGATAAATAAGGATGTTATCACTGATTTCGCGGCGACAGGGTTAATTCATATTTTATCCGTATCAGGTGCGCATATCGCGCTTGTGGTTGGTTTGATAACCTGGTTTGGCAGACGTCTGCGCTGGGGCGCTTTATTCACGGTAACCCTGGCGGCGGTGGCAGTTATTCTCTATGCCTGCATGAGCGGGCTAACGCCACCAGTCATACGTTCTGCGCTTATGGGGCTTATAAGCTTGCTGGCGGTAATACTTGAACGGGAGAGTTATGCCCCGGCAGCCTTGGCAGTTACTGCATTAGCGATGCTCATTTATCAGCCGCTGTTATTATTTGATATCAGTTTTCAATTATCTTTTGGCGCTACCGCCGGGTTGGTCTTTTTGTATCAGCAGACGGTAGATTATCTGTCACGCTGGCCTTCCTGGCTAGCAGGACCGTTAGCAGTGACGCTTGCGGCGCAGCTTTGTGTATTGCCGGTAATTGCCTGGTATTTCAATAGTTTCTCACTGATCTCTTTTGCAGCTAATATTATTGTCTTGCCTGTTATCGAGCTGGTAATTATTCTGGGCTTGGCAGGAGTCATTATTTATACAATGGTTCCGGTTGCCGGCAATATAATCTTTGTGATTAGCAGTCTCTTAATCGGTCTTGTTATGCTGCTTACCGAACTACTGGCAGCAGTGCCTTATAGTACTGTATTTATACCCGCAATCGGGATAGCAGGCAGTGCCGTATATTATTTCGTCTTAGCCTGGGTTTATGGCTGGCGTCCGTTTAAACTGCCAGGGCCGGGGCAGCTTATTTGTCAATGGCCGCGTTCCTGCAGTTTGTCAGCAGTACTGCTTAGTATCACCATGGCAGTGTATGCCTGGTATCCGAATCCCCTGACAGTGCATTTTATTGATGTGGGGCAGGGGGATGCAGCATTGATTATTACTCCCCATGGCCAAGCGGTTTTGGTTGATACTGGCGGAACTATGGGAGAGTCAGATTTCGATATCGGGGCAAGGGTAGTTGCTCCCTATCTTAAGCATTACGGCGTGAGGGCGGTTGATTATCTGATTTTAACCCATGGGCATCAGGATCATGCTGGTGGAGCAGCTGGTGTTGCCAGTGCCATTAAGGTTGCTAACGTGCTCTTGCCGCCAGAAGAATATTCACCGGCAGTACAAGCCTTGCTTCGCACCCAACCACCGGTAGCGGTTATTCCTGCCTATACGGGTCAACGCTTTGAGCTTGACAAAGTAATAGTAAGTATCGAGCAGGCCGGGGACGAATCTGAGACCATTTTGCGTGCCGCTGCCACTGGTGAAAATGAAGTGTCCAGTGTAATTCGGGCGAGCTATGGGCAGCATAGTTTTTTGCTTACCGGCGATTTGCCGGCACAGGGGGAAGCGGCACTTTTGACAAAAGGCCTTGCAGCGTGTACTGTATTAAAGGTAGGACATCATGGCTCCAGAACATCCACTACCGAACCTTTTCTGCAAGCTGCTGCTCCTGAATTTGCGGTTATTTCTGCCGGCTATGGTAACCAATTCGGTCACCCGCACCCGGAAACACTAAACCGGCTTGCCGCAAGGAAAATTGAAGTGTATCGTACAGATAAACAGGGTGCGATAGTGTTTACCTCAAACGGCAAACAGTTAACGGTTGAACCTTATATTAAATAATAAAAATGTGGTGAAATATGGATTATAAAGCAGTGCTTGCCGGTATTAAACAGAATAAAATTGCTTCAGTATATCTTTTACACGGTGAGGAACCCTATTACATACGTCAGGTTGAGCAGGCGCTTATTGCCAGTGTCGTGCCCGTAGAAGACCGGGATATGAATCTTATTATTTTTGAGTCTGATCCGCAGCGGGAGGAACTTATTAATACGATTGAAACAATACCATTCCTTGGCGAAAAGAACCTGATTATTGTGCGCAATACAGGGCTATTTAGTGCTGGCCGCAAAACAGGCAGTAGTGAGGTTCAAGCTAAAACAGATGCTGCCACCGAACGGTTAATTACGTTGTTTGGCAACATGCCTGCCTATAGTCATGTTGTATTTATTACACCGGATAAACCTGACAAACGGCGCAAACTTTTTAAAGTGTTGGAGAAAAACGGAGTGGTGTTGGAAGCAGCACCACTAAAAGGAAAAGAATTAAGGAGTTGGCTGACACAGCGGCTGGCAGAGCTTAAAATAAAAATGGCTCCTGATGCCCAGGAACATTTGTTGGCGGCTGTCAGCATGATGCCGCAGGTTTCACTCGATTTTGTGAATAATGAGTTAGAAAAAGTCCTTTTATATACAGCAGGCAAGTCGCGCATTACCCGGCAAGACTTATTGCAGATTTTATCAACTGTGCCGGAAGTATCGGTTTTTGCCATGGTGGAAGCATTAAGTCAAAGACAAACGCCTCAGGCACTGGCGTTACTTGCAGAGCAATTGACAGCAGGTGAACATCCGCTGCGGATACTGGTTCTTTTAGCCCGGCAAGTTAGACAGCTTTGGCAGGCTAAAGAGCTCATTCATAAGGGCTGTGGCAGCCGGGAAGTTGCCGATTTTTTCAAAGTTCCTGGTTTTATTGGTGAAAAGCTGGTCAAACAAAGCCGTAGTTTTAATGAAAGTAAATTGAAAGCCGCTCTACTTAGCCTGGCAGCCGCTGACCGGGATTTAAAAGCAAGCCGAAGTGGACCGGTAGTATTGGAAAAAATAATCATAGAACTGTGCGAGTAAAAAAAACGAAAACCCTGTTCGCTGGCGAACAGGGTTTTACTTATTAAGCTTGTTGAGTAGCATTGGCTTTAATAGCCAAGCGGGATTTCTTACGGGCAGCGGCATTTTTATGAATAACGCCCTTGGCGGCTGCTTTGTCAATAACGCTTGCGGCATTAATCAGGAGGTTCTTGGCCTCATCTGCTTTACCAGCATTCACAGCTTCCTCCACCTTACGGGTAGAAGTTTTAATTGCTGATCTTACCGAATAATTGCGGGCACGCCGTTCAGCGTCAGTTTTTACGCTACGCTCAGATGACTTAATATTTGGCAAGTAATTCACCTCCTTATGTATATATTACTAAAATATTTTAGCATGGCATTCAGGAAAAAGCAAGCAAAACACCATAATAAATAACTTCGTATAGGTGCCTTTTTTTTCGGAAAAGATAGGTCTAAGACATATTGGGCACTAAAGGAGAGAACATTTATGGACCAAATCGTTACTACAGTACGGACCGACTTGGCCTTAGAAGCGCGTGAAATGTTGACAAAAAGGGTGCGCGAAGACATTCCCGGTGTTTTGATTGAAACCAGTGAAGATGAGGATGCAATCATAACCCGTGTAAGTATTACTACACCGGAAGCTGAACGAATGATGGGCAAAATGCAAGGGAAATACATTACTATTGAGGCACCAGGCCTCCGCTACAAAAATACCCCGCTGCAACAAAAGATCATGAATTTTTTGGCTAATGAACTTGTTAGCATGATCAAATTACCACGTAATGCCACTGTTTTAATTGTAGGGCTTGGCAACTGGAACGTTACTCCTGATGCTTTAGGACCACGGGCGGCACATAAAATTGTTGTAACTCGTCATCTTCAGGATATGCTGTCCCCTGAACTAAAAGACGGTGTGCGTTCGGTATGTGCTATTTCTCCCGGTGTCCTGGGGATAACCGGTATGGAGACAGGTGAAATCATCCAGGGAATTGTAAGTAAAATAAAGCCTGGGTTGGTAATTGCTATTGACGCACTGGCTGCGGCGTCAAGTCAGCGGGTAATTACCACAGTTCAATTAGCAAGTACTGGTATCCATCCTGGTTCAGGTGTAGGCAATAAACGTTTTGGTCTTACACAAGCTTCTTTAGGCGTGCCTGTTGTCGCGATTGGAGTGCCAACTGTAGTCCACGCCACCACAATCGCTATGGATACCATTAATGCCTTACAAGAACATGCTGCTTTTGGCCGTTATTTTAAAAGTATGGCAAATTTGTCTGATCAGGACCGTCACACTATTGTTCGGCAAGTGTTGCCGGAAATGCTCGGCGACCTCATGGTAACGCCAAAAGAAGTTGACCGGCTTATTGAGGATGTTGCTGCTGTTGTGGCCGGTGGTATCAATCAAGCTATGCATCCTAATATTGATTATGAGAACATTCATATGTATTTACATTAATAATATAGCTAGTCCGATAATAAGTGTACTATCGTCTTGCTGCCAGGCATATAGATTGTATGTAAACAAAATTCCAACAGGGTAGTCTGGTGGAGGCAGCAATGGTATCAAGAAAAGAGCGAAAACAAAGCAATACCAATAGGATTTGGATCAATTTCCTGCGAGTATACAACACCTCTAAACTAATAAATATAGCATTTATTAGTTGTATGATGGCGATGGCAGCAGGATTAGCATTTAGTACTTATCTTACTTGTACAACCAGTGCCATTCCTGTAAGCGGGTCAGCCTATTCTGGTCAACGTCTTCCAGCCTTATGGCCTAACGCGAAAACCGTGCTATTTTTAGGTGTACCAGGGTTATCTGAGGTAACCAGGACGCAAAATGCAGTAAAAATAACGCCTGAAGTAACTTCCAGGACTGTCAGTCATCGCTTAGTGTCATTATTGACAAATATCGATTTTAGGGATTTACGCACCTTATTTACCCAAGAGATTCCTTTTATGCTGGCTTTTAAAAAGTCAGGTACGCCTGTTGTCAGTGCCGCAACTCTACCGAATTTCCCCCAATTTGACTCTCAAAGTGCAAGCAAAGAAAAGCCATTAGTGGGGATCTATCATACCCATACGGCAGAATCATTTATTCCTGATTCCGGTGTTGCCCACCGGCCAGGCGGTCAATGCGGTGATATTGTAGAAGTAGGTGAAGCTTTAGCCCACCAGCTCGAACAGGCTGGTGTTAAAGCTATCCATAGTCGGGCTATTCATGATTATCCCAGCTTTATGAAAGCGTATGGACCTTCAGAAGCTACAGTCCAAAAAATGTTAGCTGAAAACCCCTCGCTGCAAATGATTTTTGATATTCATCGTGATGCTGAAAAACGTGAAAATGTGACAACTATCATCAATGGCATACAAGTAGCCAAAATTGCTATTGTTGTAGCTACCGGACATCAGGATTTACCCCAGCCCCATTGGCAGCAGAATCACGCTTTTGCAAAATTAATTGAGGCTAAACTCAATGAAAAATATCCTGGTCTATGCCGTGGTATTCTGCTTGAGGAATGGCGGTATAACCAGCATCTTCATCCGCGCGCTCTCTTACTTGAGGTAGGTTCGCAGGAAAGCAGCAAGGAAGAAGCAATACGGAGCATGGAACTGCTGGGAGACATATTGGTCGAGATACTTGCTGAAAACCGGTAGTTGCAGTAAGGAGGATTGCCATGTTCCGACAGGTGGTGACACCAGATATAAGGTTGATTATTCGTGGTCTGTTTATATTGCTAACAATTATTGCCGTTGGTGTAGGGATAGTTGAATACCAGATGGCAACACTGACTCATCGTCCGGCACAGGACATTTTTGCATATCGTGTCGTAGTAACTATTGCTAATTATTTAATTCCTGTGCCAATGAAAATTGAAACTTATTTTTCGCGATTAGCATATTGGTTTACTATCTGGCAGCAACAATTTGTTGAAGAAGCATTTAGCGCTAAAAAGGCAGCTGGCGAATATTGGAAGCAAAGTAAGCCTTATATTGAAGCTGCTATGCACAATCTAAGAATAAAAACCCGGCAAGGGGTACAGCAAATGGATGAGTATATTCGTGAATATAGGTAAAACTTGCAGTTTGCGGGCTGGTAATGGTATAATTTATAGAAGTATGTAAAAAAGCTTTATTATACCAGGGAGGAGCCCCAGTTATATGGATACAGGACATATACGTAATTTCTCAATTATAGCCCACATCGACCATGGTAAATCTACCATTGCAGACCGGTTGTTGGAGTATACAGGAGCTCTCTCTGCCCGTGAGATGGAAGAACAGGTATTAGATCATATGGACCTTGAACGGGAGCGTGGCATTACAATCAAAGCCCAGGCTGTGCAGCTGTCTTATACTGCCAAAGACGGCGAAACCTACATGCTCAATCTTATTGATACTCCCGGACATGTTGATTTTACTTATGAGGTTTCCCGCAGCTTAGCAGCGTGTGAGGGTGCGTTGTTAGTTGTTGATGCAGCACAGGGTATTGAAGCACAGACGCTTGCTAATGTTTATTTAGCTCTTGAGCATGATCTGGAGATTATCCCTGTTATCAATAAAATTGACCTGCCAAGCGCCGAACCGGAGCGAGTGAAAACCGAAATTGAAGAAGTAATTGGGTTAGATACCTCTGATGCCGTTCTGGCTAGTGCCAAGACTGGTACTGGTATTGAGGAAATTCTTGAAGCGATTGTAAGAAAGGTTCCCCCGCCTGCCGGTAAGGCTGACGAACCGTTAAGCGCTTTAATTTTCGACTCTCATTTTGATTCATATAAGGGCGTAATCGCTTATATACGGGTTATGAACGGCAGTATTAAGCCAGGTATGAAAATTAAAATGATGGCCACAAATAAGATTGTTGAGGTAGCAGAAGTTGGCGTTTTCAAACCATATCTGGCTAATGTTGCCCTATTAGGGCCAGGCCAGGTCGGCTTTGTTGCTGCCAGTGTAAAAAATGTAATCGATATCCGGGTAGGCGATACCATTACCGGGGCCGAACGCCCAGTAACTGAACCTTTGCCTGGCTACCGCAAAATTACGCCGATGGTGTATTGCGGGCTTTACCCAGTAGAAAGCACTGACTATGATAATTTGCGGGATGCTTTAGAAAAACTACAGCTAAATGATGCATCACTGGTCTTTGAACCGGAAACTTCCATTGCGCTTGGTTTCGGTTTTCGCTGCGGCTTTCTGGGACTTCTTCATATGGATGTTATTCAAGAACGCCTGGAACGTGAATATAATCTAACCCTTATCACTACTGCACCAAGTGTAATTTATCGTGTGTTTAAAACCGATGGCCAGGTTATCGAGATTGAAAACCCGTCAAAGTTACCGACAGTACAAGAAATTAATTATGTGGAAGAACCGTATGTAAAAGCAACCATAATTGTACCTAATGATTATGTAGGCCCGGTTATGGAGCTTTCACAAGAAAAACGCGGTGAATTTAAAGATATGAAATATCTGGATACGAACCGGGTTACGTTAACCTATCATTTGCCACTTAGTGAGATTATTTTTGATTACTTTGACAAGCTGAAATCCTCGACACGCGGGTATGCTTCTCTGGATTATGAACTATGTGGCTATCAGACCTCAGAGCTTGTTAAATTGGATATTTTACTTAACGGCGAACCTGTGGATGCTCTGAGTGTAATTGTCCATCGGGACCGGGCTGCTTATCGCGGCCGGCAGCTTGCCGAGAAACTCAAAGGGATTATTCCCCGTCAAATGTTTGAGATTCCTATTCAGGCCGCTATCGGCAGCAAAATAATTGCCCGCGAAACAGTAAGAGCGATGCGCAAGGATGTACTAGCGAAATGTTATGGCGGTGATATTACCCGCAAAAGAAAGCTGCTGGAAAAGCAAAAAGAGGGTAAAAAACGCATGAAACAAGTGGGTAATGTGGAAGTTCCCCAAGAAGCCTTTATGGCAATTTTGAAAATGGACTAAGGACAAAATAACTATGAGTAAGCTTGGTCTATATGTGCATATACCGTTTTGCCGGCAAAAATGTTTATATTGTGACTTTTCTTCTTATGCTCTGGCTGAGCATCTGTTTGATGCCTATACTACCGCCTTGTGTCAGCAGATTGCTGATCAGGGCGGTATGCTGTGTAAGCCACCTGTTGACACAGTCTATATTGGCGGCGGCACACCCAGTGTACTGCCTGTACCTTTGTTGGAAAAAATATTTTCAAGCCTTACTGAAAACTTCACGATCCAGCCTGGGGCGGAAATCAGTATGGAGGCCAATCCGGGTACAGTCACCAAAGAGCAACTGCTTGCCATAAAGGCTATGGGTATAAATAGGCTCAGTTTTGGTATTCAATCTTTTAATGACAAATTGCTTGCCTGCCTGGGACGGATTCATCGAACGCCAGACAGTCTTGCGGCGATAGAGGCTGCTTACAACGCTGGGTTTACTAACATAAGTATTGATTTGATGTATGGCTTGCCAGGACAGACTAGTGATGGTTTTGCCTGGGAACTTGAGCAGGCAGTAGCACTGAATACCAGTCATATTTCAGTTTATGGTCTAAAATTGGAAGCAGGCACTCCGCTGGCTGCTGCTTATGACCAAGGCGTACTTGTCTTACCAGATGAGCTAGAGGAAGAATCCATGTATGATCGTATGACTGATTTTTTACCCGCTCACGGTCTCATGCGCTATGAGATTTCAAACTTCGCCCGTCCGGGAAACGAATGCCGCCATAATCTAAAATATTGGCAATATCAGCCATATTTGGGTCTTGGCTGTGCAGCGCATTCTTTTTTACAGGGTGAGAGGATAAGCCAGGTAACTGGGATTGAGGACTATATTGAAGCGATAGCAGCCCAAAATTCATCTGTTGCTATGAAAGAACAGCTTACGAAAAACCAGTCGATGGCTGAATATATTTTTTTAGCCTTACGGACTGTAGAGGGAATGGGAGTTGCAGCATTTCGCCAATATTTTGCGACTGATTTTTTCAGTCAATTTGGTGAGGTTTGGGACAAGCTCAACCGTCAGGGCTTAGTGGCAGGAGATACTAACCAGATATGGCTGACTGAGCGCGGTATGAAGTTTGGCAATATTGTATTTCGTTCGTTTTTACCTGAATAAATACACATTTACTATCTTGACATTAACTCCAATGAGTGGTATTTTTTTAGTAGGTGTTAGCACTCGACTGACATGAGTGCTAACAAGAGGGAGGTGGACCCCATATTAGATGAAAGAAAGCGGAAAATTCTACAGGCTATTATTGACGATTATATATCTACTGCCGAACCGGTTGGTTCACGGACGATTGCCCGTAAGTATGATTTAGGTATTAGTCCGGCCACTGTTCGCAATGAAATGGCAGATTTGGAACTTTTGGGCTATCTTGAACAACCACATACTTCCTCTGGCAGAATACCGTCAGTCAAAGGCTACCGCTTTTATGTTGATTGCTTGCTGGCTCCACCTCAGATCTCCGATAGAGATATCGCAATTATTGATAATTGGTATCATACTAAAGCGCGTCGAATTGAAGAGGTTTTTCAGGAAACTGTTAAGATTATGTCCCGCATGACCAGTAATGTATCTATGGTATTAGCACCACAAGTGTCGCAATGTACCTTTAAATACATTCAGTTTCTACCACTGGATGAGCGACGTTCGATTGTTGTCATCGTTACAGACACGGGTCTGTTAGAAAACAAAATTATCGCCATACCTGAGGGGCTTAATCATGAGGATTTGGGGCGTGTGGCCAATGCGATAAATTCCCGTCTGGGAGGGTTGGCTATTGACCGGATCACAACGCCGGTTCTAAAAGATATCCAGAATGATATTTTGCCTGATCCTCAAGTGTATGAGCGGGCGATCACACTTTTAAAGCAAGTACTTACTGTGGAAAAAAATGAGAAGGTGTATCTTGGCGGCACAACGCAAATGCTAAATCAGCCTGAATTCAGGGATGTTGATAAAATCAAAGGCCTCTTAACCATGCTTGAAGAAGACAGGTTACTGTGCGATATTCTCCACATGTCCAACAGTGATGGTGTGATTGTTACAATTGGTCAGGAAAATAAATATACTGGCATTCATGATTGCAGTGTTGTTCAGGCCACCTACCGTATCGATGGTCAGGTAGTAGGAACTGTAGCCGTGCTTGGACCTACCAGAATGGAATATGGCAAGACCATGTCAGTTCTTAAATTTATGCAACGTCATTTAGGTGAAATTTTGAAACAGTATAAAGTGTTATAGATGGGAGGAACTACATGAATTTGAAGCAAGCCGGCAGTGGAGCTGATGTTGATGAACGGTTAGCTGCGCTATTAACAAATGCCAATGCTGTACGGGCAATAACTGCTGCTGTGGAAGGCACTATCGGTCCTAAAGGACTGGATACGATGCTGGTTGACCGTTTTGGTGAGGTCATTATTACCAATGATGGTGTCACTATATTAGATAAAATGGATGTTAACCATCCAGCAGCAAAAATGCTTATAAATACAGCCAAAGCGCAACAGGCAGAAGTTGGTGATGGGACAACCACAACCACAATTATGGCCGGCAGTCTGGTCTCAGAGGGTGTAAACCAAGTCATGCGCGGCGTGCCGGTCGCCAGAGTCATTGAAGGTGTGAAATATGGTATTGCCCAGATTTTAGCGGGTGTACGCGAGCGTTCACGCAGCATTACTGATGTTAATGACCCTATTTTGCGGAGTATTGCCATGATTGCCGGACGGGAGCATGAGGATATTGCCGATTTAGTTGTAGAAGCTGCTAAGCTGATCGGCGTGGAAAAACTTAATGAATACAATTTCAAGTTATCTGAAATTATCACCGCCGAGGCTAGTGCCAACAATGAAGTATTTATGGGCGTTATTGTAGATCAAGAACGTATGTCCCAGGAAATGCCGGAAAAAATAGTAGATGCCAAGTTACTGCTTGTTGATGATGCGCTTGAACCGGAAGAGATTGAAGATGAAGCTTTAAGTACCGAGACCGGCTTTAAACGCTATATTGATCTGCAAGATGAGTTTAAGAAAAACGTGCAGAAAATTGTCGAGCTTGGTGTCAGCGTAGTGATGGCGGACCGGGGCGTACATAGTGCTGCTGAAGAAATACTTACAGATGCTAATATAATGGTTATTGAGCGTGTATCCTCAAAGGATTTGCGGCGGGTAGCCGATCACACAGGTGCACGCATGATTAAACGCACAGGTCTTAAAAAAGATTCTGCCGATATTGGAAAGTACCTGGGTACTGCAGAAAAGGTATACCAGGATGAAAAGCTTGAACAAGTGCGCGTTATTGGTGGTAATGGAAAACCTATGGCCACTATTTTGGTTGGCGCAGCTACAGAAGAGGTGGTGGGAGAACGCGAGCGTATTGCTAAAGATGCGGCATCCAGTGTACAGGCGGCAGTGAAAGGCGGCTATGTGCCAGGGGGTGGTTCAACCGAAATTGCTATGGCGCGCGAGGTTATTAAATACCGGGAGAATCTCAAAGGCATGGCTGCCTATGGTCTTGACTGTGTGGCCAATGCACTGAAACAGCCATTGTCGCAAATTGTAGAGAATGCCGGTTTTAATCCACTGGAAAAAGTAGAAGAAATTATAACTACGCAAGCGGCGCAAAACACAGATTCGTTAGGTGTTGATTGTGATACCGGTGAAGTAGTCGATATGCTGGCACGGGGTGTAATTGATCCTGTCCCAGTCAAGCTTCATGCTATCAAGGCCGCTGGTGAAGTGGCGGTGGCTATTTTGCGTATTGATACTATTATTAAGAAAAAAGAAGAAGGAGCCAATGCCCAGAAAGCGGGCGACGCCGATAACAGCATGCCTGATTTTTAATGTGGAGGTGAAAGTTAGTGACACAAAAGGAAACCGAGCAAGAGCAACTTGATGCAAAACAGGAAAGTGTTTCTGATGCAACAGCAGCTGACGAAAATCCTGAAATATGTTTTGTGCCTGAAGATGTAAATGAATTTATGACTGCGTTAGATGAAAAGAGTCGATTGCTTGACGAAATGACTGACCGGTATAAACGTTTACAGGCTGATTTTGATAATTTTCGGCGGCGTACCAGGCAGGAGAAGGAAGAATTATCAACAGTCGTAGCTGAACAAATTGTTTGTGAGCTGCTGCCTGTGGTAGATAACTTTGAACGGGCAACGGCCAGTAAGGCCACAGATCTTGATACATTGGCAACAGGAGTGCAAATGATCTTCAAACAATTGCACAATGCTCTGACCCAAATGGGTGTAGAGTCTGTCAATGCGGTTGGTACTGTTTTTGACCCAACTCAGCATGAAGCCGTCATGCGGGTTGCAGATGATACCCAGCCTGATGGCATGGTAGTTGAAGAATTGCAAAAAGGTTACAAAGTAAAGGGACGATTAATCCGTCCCAGCCTGGTAAAAGTAGTAGGAAACTAATTAACAAGATTTTTACTTAAGGAGGAATTCGATAATGGCAAAAGTAATTGGTATTGACCTTGGTACTACTAACTCCTGTGTGGCTGTAATGGAAGGCGGCGAACCTGTTGTTATTCCAAATCCTGAAGGCAGTCGTATTACCCCTTCCGTTGTAGGTTTTTCAAAAAACGGTGAGCGTCTTATCGGGCAGATAGCTAAGCGGCAGGCAGTATCTAATCCTGACGGTACTGTTAGCTCCATCAAACGTCATATGGGTACTACTTATAAGGTAACTATTGAAGGTAAAGACTATACTCCCCAGGAAATTTCGGCAATGATTTTGCAAAAACTTAAAGCCGATGCCGAAGCATATCTTGGTGAAACAGTAAGTCAGGCAGTAATTACTGTACCTGCCTACTTTACAGACAGTCAGCGCCAAGCCACAAAGGATGCCGGTGCTATTGCCGGGCTGGAAGTACTGCGGATTATTAACGAACCTACAGCAGCAGCTTTGGCTTATGGTATGGAGAAAAGTAATGACCATACTGTGTTGGTATTTGATTTAGGCGGCGGCACATTTGATGTGTCTATTCTTGAGTTAGGTGACGGTGTATTCGAAGTTAAGGCTACCAGCGGCAATAACCGTCTTGGTGGTGATGATTTTGATGAGCGCGTTGTAAATTGGCTGGTAAGCGAATTCAAAAAAGAACAGGGTATTGATTTGTCCAGTGACCGTATGGCTATGCAGCGTCTGAAAGAAGCTGCTGAAAAAGCTAAGATCGAGTTGTCAGGGGTACTTACTACCAATATTAATCTACCGTTTATAACGGCTGATCAAACTGGTCCGAAACATCTTGATCTCAACTTGAGTCGCGCCAAATTTGATGAATTGACAGCTGATCTTGTCGAATCGACTATGGGACCAACCCGTCAGGCATTAAGTGATGCCGGATTATCTGCAAGCGATATTGCTAAAGTTATTCTTGTTGGTGGTTCTACCCGTATTCCTGCTGTTCAGGAAGCCATTAAAAAGTCGTTAGGCAAGGAACCACACAAAGGGGTTAACCCGGACGAGTGTGTGGCTGTTGGCGCAGCTATCCAAGCCGGTGTACTTGTCGGTGAAGTCAAAGACGTCCTGCTGTTAGATGTTACCCCACTGTCTTTGGGTATTGAAACGCTGGGCGGGGTCTTTACCAAAATTATTGAACGCAATACTACGATTCCGACTTCCAAGAGCCAAACCTTCTCGACTGCTGCCGATAATCAACCCTCTGTTGATATTCATGTCCTTCAGGGCGAGCGGGAAATGGCTTCCTATAACAAAACCCTGGGACGTTTTGAACTTTCAGGTATTCCGCCGGCTCCCCGGGGTGTACCACGCATTGAAGTTAGCTTTGACATTGATGCCAATGGTATTGTTCATGTATCGGCAAAAGATTTAGGTACAGGTAAAGAGCAGAAGATTACCATTACTTCTTCCGGCGGTCTGGATAAAGACGAAGTAGAAAAAATGGTTAAAGAGGCCGAATCCCACGCCGCTGAAGATAAAAAACGCAAAGATGAAATAGAAGTACGCAACAATGCCGACTCTTTGGTATATAATGCGGAAAAAACCATTAAAGAATTTGGTGATAAGGCCGACAAAGCGCTGGTAGAGCAAGTTCAACAAGCTGCTAACAAACTTAAAGAGTCGTTAAAAGGCAGTGACATTGAAGTGATCAAGGCTGATACCGAAGCTCTTACCAAGCCGCTTTATGAATTATCAACTGCTATGTATCAGGCAACGGCGCAAGCCGAGGGTGCACAGCCAGGCGGTCAACAAGCTCCTGAGGGCGCTGCTCCACAGGACGACAAAGTAGTTGATGCTGAGTATAAAGTGGTAGACGAAGATAAGAAATAAAATAGCTGGGATGGTGTGAAGTGAGTAAGCGAGACTATTATGAAGTGCTGGGTGTAGCCAAAACAGCATCTGAAGACGAGTTGAAAAAGGCGTACCGTAAATTGGCCCGCAAGTACCATCCTGACGTTAACCGCGATAATCCTAAGGAAACCGAAGAAAAGTTCAAAGAAGTCAACGAAGCTTACGAAATTCTATCTAATGCCGAGCGCCGGGCGCAGTATGACCAATTTGGTCATGCTGCGTTTGATGCTGCTAACGGTGGTGGCGGATTTGGCGCTGGTGGATTTGGCGCTGGTGGCGGTGCTGGTGGATTTTCTGATATATTTGATATGTTTTTTGGCCAGTCTGGTTTCGGAGGGTTTGGTGGCGGTCGTAATCCAGGACCTGAACGTGGATCTGATTTACGCTACGACATGGAAATTAAATTTGAGGAAGCTGCTTTCGGATTAGATACGGAAATTCAAGTACCTCGTACCGAAGATTGCAGTGCTTGCCAGGGTTCAGGTTCTGCGCCGGGAACGCATCCGGAAACGTGTCCTGACTGCCGCGGCACAGGCCAGGTTCAGGTAACGCAAAATACTCCGTTTGGCCGCATGGTTAACGTTAAGGCCTGTGATCGCTGCCATGGCGAAGGTAAAATTATAAAATCACCTTGTAAAGAGTGCCATGGACGGGGAAAAGTGCGTGTTAACCGCAAAATTAAAATTAAAATTCCTGCCGGTGTTGATAATGGTTCCCGGCTTCGAGTGACCCATGAAGGAGAAGCCGGGCAACGTGGCGGTCCTCCCGGAGATCTGTATGTTTATCTTTTTGTAAAACAGCATAAACTGTTTACACGTGAAGGCAATGACGTTATTTGTGAAGTACCAATTAATTTTGTGCAGGCTACCTTGGGTGATGAAATTGAAGTTCCCACCCTGGATGGTAAAGTTCAGCTTAAAGTTCCTGAAGGGACACAAACCGGTACTGTATTTCGCATTAAAGACAAAGGCATTCCGCATTTACGAGGGCACGGGCGTGGCGATCAACATGTGCGTGTTAAGATCGTAACACCGAAAAAATTAACCAATCGCCAAAAAGACCTGTTGCGGGAATTTGCGAATGCCGGCGGGGCTGATCCTACTGCCGAGGAAAAGGGTTTTTTTAAAAAGTTTAAAGACGTCTTCGGTGTTTTGTAAATGGTAGTGGCTTATTAATTGAAGTTTAAGGGGCGATGGCGCATGAAATGGTCTGAAATCAGCATTCAAACCTCCCATGAAGCTACAGAAGCAGTAGCTAATATCTTCCATGATCTAGGGGCAAGCGGGGTAGTAATAGAAGATCCTGAATTGATTAATACTTACCGTCGCTCAGGAAGTTGGGATTACTGCGACATCCCCGAAGAACTGGAGACTGAAGTTGTAACTATTAAGGCTTATTTGCCTGTTGACGAGTTCTTGGATGATAAACTGCGCGTGTTTGAAGAACGGTTCAACAGTCTAAAGGAGCATGATCTTGACAAAGGGCGTGGCTGTATACATTGCCGGGAAGTACAGGAGGAGGATTGGGCCTCGTCCTGGAAAGAATATTTCCATCCAGTGCGGGTAAGTGAACATATTGTCATAAAACCATCATGGGAAGAATATCTGCCCGCTGAAGATGACATTATTATTGAACTTGATCCGGGGATGGCTTTCGGTACTGGTACCCATCATACCACTTCAATGTGTATACGCGCACTGGAGGATGTAATCAAACCAGGATATACTGTCTTTGATGTGGGTACCGGTTCCGGTATTTTGTCAGTAGCTGCAGCTAAGCTGGGCGCATCTTCGGTTCATGCGATTGATCTTGATCCGGTGGCAGTACGGGTCGCAACAGAAAACGTTACCTTTAACAAGGTTGTAGATACGGTTACGATTACCCAGGGAGATCTGTTGACAGGTGTAACAGGTAAGGCTGATGTTATTGTTGCTAATATTATTGCTAACATAATAATAAAAATGCTGCCAGATGTCCGCAACCGACTGGCTAATTCCGGTGTCTTCATTGCCAGCGGTATTATTTGTGAACGGTTAAGCGATGTTACCCAAGCGCTGATTGAGAATGAGTTTGTTATTGATAAAGTGATTGAAGAAGGCGGCTGGGTAGCCATTGTAGCTAACAGCGTCAGCCGGTAAGG
Source organism: Sporomusa ovata DSM 2662 (assembly GCF_000445445.1). GTDB lineage: Bacteria > Bacillota > Negativicutes > Sporomusales > Sporomusaceae > Sporomusa > Sporomusa ovata. Next base: position 1,335,025 of record NZ_ASXP01000001.1, read on the forward strand.
CTGTTATGCGTCGTTTCTTTATTGATGCACCACTTAGCGAGCATATGGTTATTGCGAATGCCGATGCCCGCCATATAGCTTCTGTGCTTAGGCTTAGTGCCGGTGCTACTGTTCTGGTGTCTGATCAGGACGGTAAATCGGGCAAGGCCGAAATTATGGCGGCAAATCCAGAGGCGATTGAGCTTAGGCTGCTTGAATTTCTCGAAGATACAACCGAGCCGCCGATTAACATTTGGTTGGTTCAGGGCTTAGTTAAAGGTGAAAAGATGGATTTTATTATCCAAAAAGCAGTAGAACTTGGTGTGTATGGTATTATTCCGGTTGCTGCCGCCCACTCAGTAGTTCGCTACGATGCTGCTAAACAGGCAGATAAGGTAGCGCGCTGGCAGAAAATAGCCCGGGAAGCAGCCAAACAGTGTGGCCGGAGCTATATTCCGCAAGTTTATCCGGTAACTAGTCTGGCGCAAGTATTGGATAATAACGAATTTTCTGCAGCCAATAAAATCATGCTGTATGAAGGACAAGCCGTCCAGGGATTAAAACAGGCGCTTACTGATTCTAGCAGTCAGACCTATCTGTTGTTTATTGGTCCGGAAGGTGGCTTTAGCTTAGCTGAAGTTGATTTATGCCAGGAACATGGCATAAGAATTGTAACCATGGGACCGCGTATTATGCGTACAGAAACCGCCGCGTTAGCAGCTATCTCTGCGGTTATGTATGAATGCGGCGATTTGGGGGGTAACTATGCCACAAGTAGCATTTACAACGCTGGGGTGTAAGGTAAATCAGTTCGAAACTGAGGTCATGGAAGGCCTGTTTAAGGTTCGTGGTTACAAAGTAGTGGACTTTGACCAACATGCCGATATCTATGTAATTAATACTTGTTCGGTTACTAATCTTGGCGAAAAAAAATCCCGTCAGCTTATTAGACGGGCCGGCAGGCAAAATCCAGCGGCTATTATTGCTGTTGCTGGCTGCTACTCGCAGGTTTCGCCTGACAAAGTCTCACAAATTCCCGGTGTTGATGTTATTGTCGGTACCCAGGACCGGACACGGATTGTTGAACTGGTGGAAGAGGCTGCTAACAATAACCGTACCTGCCAGGTTAATGTTGTTGGCGACATTATGCAGGCTAAGGAATTTGAAGATATACCACTATTTTCGATGCCTGGGCGAACAAGGGCTTTTCTGAAAATCCAGGAAGGCTGCACCAATTTTTGCACCTATTGTATTATTCCCTATGCCCGTGGTCCTTTGCGGTCCCGGTCACTTGCCAGCATTGCTGCTGAGACTGAAAAACTGGTGGCAGCAGGATTTAATGAGATCGTGCTTACCGGAATTCATCTTGGCGCTTTTGGCCGCGATTTAGTACATAATAATGGAGCCGAAATCACATTGGTTGAGGCTGTTGAGACGGTGTTATCGGCAGGCGTCAAAGGACTCATGCGCCTTAGACTGGGCTCACTGGAATCGATAGAGCTTTCTGATCGATTGATTTCTTTAATGCAAACCGATAACCGTCTTTGTCCGCATCTGCATTTGCCATTACAATCAGGTGATGACCAGATCTTAACGGCCATGAACAGACAGTACACTACAGCTCAGTACAGGGAATTAATTAGCAATATAAAAGCCCAGGTGCCGGGAATTGCTATTACAACAGATATCATTGCAGGGTTTCCAGGTGAAACTGACGAACTATTTGAAAATACCCTGAATTTTGTTGCTACAATAGGTTTTGCCAAAATTCATGTATTTCCTTATTCTCGTCGTACTGGTACGCCTGCTGCTGAGTTTTCGGAGCAGGTGCCGGCAGCAGATAAGAAAATTCGTGTACAACGCTTGCAGCGGCTTGCTGATAAGCAGAGTAGCGAGTTTTACCAGTCATTTTTGGGACAAAAGCTGGATGTATTATTTGATACCGTAGAGGAACAGGGGATTATCTCTGGCTTAACAGGCAATTATGCACGCATATATGCAGCTGGTAACCAGGAAAGTATTGGGAGAATTGCTGCGGTTAAGCTGGAACAGTTTTATCAAGATGGTCTTTGGGGTGAAATAACGGAATATTTTTCTTGAATACCATATTTTCAGCAGGAGTTTATAAAATTAAGCAGAATATTTTAGATAGTAAGTGTATATTACTATCTACTGCGGAGGGAATGCCCATGCAGCAGGACTGTATTTTTTGTAAAATTGCAGCGAAAACCATTCCGGTAAATACCGTTTATGAGGACGAATATCTTATTGCTTTTCCTGATATAAAGCCTGCGGCACCGGTACATTTGCTGGTAATACCTAAGAAGCATATTGACAATATACTTGAGGCGGCTCCTGAAGATACTGCTTTACTTGGACATATTTTGGCGACTATTCCCAAGATAGCAACCATTGCGGGATTAGCAGAGGATGGCTTCCGCACCGTTATCAATACCAAAGATAACGGTGGACAAACAGTTTATCACCTTCATTTCCACATATTGGGCGGTAAATTCATGACTTGGCCTCCAGGTTAATATTGACAAAATTCAGTGCGCTAGTGTATAATAGTTAGGTGTATGTTATTCAAGTACACTTCCTCGTAATGGTTCTAGTGGAGGGAGGGAGATCAGATGTCTGAAGTTAAAGTAGGCAAAAATGAAACGCTTGACAGCGCACTCCGCCGGTTCAAGCGCACTTGCCAAAAAGCCGGGGTGCTTGCAGAAGTTAGAAAACGTGAGCATTATGAAAAACCGAGCGTAAAACGCAAGAAAAAATCCGAAGCAGCACGTAAACGTAAGTTTAACTAGTTGCGGAGGGAGTAATTTCATGTCTCTTAAAGACAGATTAACTGAAGATATGAAGCTGGCCATGAAGGCAAAAGAAGCCGGAAAATTACAGCTTTCTGTTATCCGGATGGTTCGTGCTAATATCAAGTATGTAGAGATTGACAAAAAAAGAGAACTTTCTGAAGAGGAGGTTCTCGATGTACTGGCTAAAGAAGTCAAAATGCGGCGGGATTCGATCGAAGAGTTCAAAAAGGGCAATCGCCCTGATTTAGTGGAGAACCTTGAACACGAAATCGATATTCTGATGCAGTACCTTCCTCAACAATTAGGCGAGCAAGAGTTACGTGTGCTTGTGGCTGAAGCTGTAAAAGAGTCTCAAGCTGTGAGCGCTAAAGATATGGGCAAGGTTATGGCTGTGCTGATGCCAAAAGTAAAAGGGCGCGCTGATGGTAAGTTAGTAAATACCGTTGTGCGCGAGTTCTTAAATAAGTAGAACAGATTTAAATCCGGCGTTAAAAGCGCCGGATTTTAGTTTACTATTTTGGCAGTAAGAAGTTATTGGAACAGGCAGGTGGGCAGAGTGTTGACAAAAATAAAAAAGCGCTATCGCACCCTTGAGGATACGGCTCTAACCGCAGAGGACACAGAGAGCACAGAGGGAGATGTATATCGAGACATTCCCTCTGCGTACTCTGCGTCTCTGCGGTTCAAAAAACTTATACTTTCTTATCTTACAAAAAAATAAGACAAGCAAAAGCTTGTCTTATTTTATAGTCAGCGAAGCAAAATTCTATGTTGTTGCTATAACAGATACTGTAACTTGTGGTAGGAATAGTAGTACGTTATTTCATTAGTAGTAGTATAGACATAATTTAAAAGCGAGTATAAAGATGCTAGTATAGCTGCGACATTATAGTTGTGTTTACGTTCTGTATGTGATAGAGTTAGTTGTTACATAAAGGCTGTGTTAAATTGTACAGGTACTAGAGACAGGTACTACATATATAGGCTATGTTAAATTGAGTAAATCATAGAAATGGTTTGCTAATAAAGTGATTCAAAGGCTTCACTCAAACTATATTAAGACAATAACATACAATAATCGACATGTCAATAGGCGAACAATAAGTTAAAATTTTCAAACTTTCGACAAAACACATTTTAGGAAAAACAGGAATGCTGCTATTTGCTGACGAATATACTAGTAAGGCAAGACAATCAACAAAAGGTGAGGTGAATCTATGCGGTATACCGTTGTAAATAAAATTTTATTTGTACTGTTAGTGACTTTGTTTTTCTCATTTATTGTGGACAGGCCGGCTGAAGCAGCTGGAACCGGACCAGTAATTAGCATAGCCATTAAAGGAGAGATTAATGGCGGGCAGGCCGCTCTTGTTCACAAGGCTGTGGCTGATGCTGAAAGTAAACAGGCACAGGCTATTTTAATGGAAATTGATACCTTTGGCGGTTTGGTTGACGCGGCTGTTAGTATTCGGGATATGATTATAAGCTCACCGGTGCCAACTATTTGCTATATAAAAAACCGGGCGTGGTCGGCAGGAGCACTTATTGCTATTTCTCATAAGCATATTGCTATAGTACCTGGTGGTAGTATTGGTGCAGCAGAACCAATACCGACTACCGAGAAAACGGTGGCTGCCCTAAAAGCTGAATTTGCTGCAACAGCGAACAAAACCGGCCGTAATCCCCAGGTAGCTGAAGCCATGGTAGATAAATCGTTAGGCTTCCCGGGTTATGCCGAACCAGGTCAAATTCTGGCGCTTACTGATTATCAGGCAACTAAGGTTGGTTTTGCTGATATCGTGGCCTCTGATCGCGATGCGGTACTAACGCATTTTGGGTTTGCAGGCAGCCCGGTAATAGAATATTCATTAGGCTGGCAGGAAAAAGCGGCAGGCTGGCTGGCTGATCCGACAGTTAAATCTTTTTTAATGTCAATTATATTTTTAGCGGTATTGACAGAAATTAAAACCGCGGGGCTGGGGGTAGCTGCTCTTATTGGGATACTGGCGGCGGCACTGTTTTTTGGCAGCCAGTGGATTACCGGTATTGCCGGCTGGCTGGAGATCCTTCTGTTTTTGGGAGGTATTCTGCTGGTATTCCTTGAGCTTTATACACCAGGTGTAGGTCTGTTTGGAATTAGCGGCATTATTGCGATCTTTGCCAGCTTGTTTTTGACATTAGGGGCCAATGCTGCCGCCATTAATCTTTTAGCTATTAGTTTAGTGATTTCCATTATCGTTTTTTTAGTATTGGTAAAACGTCTGCCTTCAAGTAAATTGTGGTCAAAGCTTATTTTAAATGAAAGTGAGACTAAAAGTGCTGGTTTTAGCAGCAGCCTTGATTATAGTCTATACCTTGATAAAACGGGAATAACCCTTACAGGGCTTCGTCCTGCCGGAACGATAATAATTGATGATAATCAACTTAATGTAGTCTCTGAGGGCCAGTATATTGCGCCTAATAAATTAGTAAAGGTGGTGAGTATAACCGGCAATCGTATTGTAGTACGACCTGTTAAATAATAAAATAGTGGGAGGTAATGTATTTGTCAGCTTTATTAGGTAGTGCGTTTATTGTAATGCTAGTGATTGTTGCTATCAGTTTATTTTTGCATTTTGTTCCCCTTGGCTTGTGGATTTCAGCGTTAGCGGCCGGAGTCAATGTTGGTATTTTTACTCTTGTCGGCATGCGTCTCAGACGGGTGCCACCAAGTAATATTGTACTTCCCTTGATTAAGGCTAACAAAGCAGGCCTTAGTGTAAACGTTAATCAGCTTGAAGCCCATTATCTGGCCGGCGGTGATGTTGATAAGGTAATTGATGCTCTGATTGCCGCTCATCGTGCTGAAATTCCATTGTCGTTTGAACGTTCTGCGGCCATTGACTTAGCTGGACGGAACGTGCTTGAGGCTGTTCAAATGAGTGTTAACCCCAAAGTTATTGAAACCCCGCTTGTGTCAGCGGTAGCTAAAAATGGTATTGAGCTCAAAGTAAAAGCACGGGTTACTGTAAGGGCTAACATTGACCGGTTGGTTGGTGGCGCGGGCGAGGCTACAATTATAGCCCGTGTTGGTGAAGGTATAATTACTACCGTTGGTTCAACTGATGACCATCGGGATGTATTGGCTAACCCTGATTTTATTTCACATACTGTACTGAATAAAGGGTTGGATTCCGGCACTGCGTTCGAAATTCTCTCCATTGATATTGCTGACGTTGATGTGGGCCGCAATATTGGCGCTGAGTTGATGACCGACCAGGCGGAAGCCGAGAAGCGTATTGCGCAAGCCAAGGCCGAAGAACGCCGCGCTATGGCAGTAGCCCAGGAACAGGAAATGCAGGCCTTTACACAGGAAATGCAGGCTAAAGTAGTAGAAGCGCAAGCTGACGTGCCTAAAGCGCTTGCAGTGGCCTTACGAGAAGGCCGTATTGGCGTGATGGACTACTATAATATGAACAATGTGCTGGCAGATACGCAAATGCGTGAAACCATTGCCAAAGCAGGGCCGGTAGAAACCTCGACTGCGCCAAAGACAGATGAACCTAAAAATAGGTAGGTGAAGCTATGGAAAATTTAATTCCGTTGCTGTTACTACTGGTATTGTATCTTGTACCTGAGTTATTAAAACGGCGAAAAAATCCTAAAGACTATAAATATCCTGATATTCCGGATAAAGTGCCTCAACCATCTCATAGACCACCAATTGATATAATTAGTAAGCCTGCTTCTGCACCAATAACGGATGTTAGCGTAGAAGTTCCGAAAAGCTGGGTTACTTCTCCGAAACCAGCGATAACGATGCCTGCGCCTGTAAACGTACCACACATCACAGCTGCAGATTCACCATGGCAAGGCAAGCTTTCACCACAGATGGTGGAAAATGGCCTGATTTTTTCAGAAATAATTCAGCCGCCGCGTGCCTATCGTCCTATTTGGCGGCGGCCTAAATAGTTTGCTGGTAAAAGTAGATGAATTAAAGCCTATAACCTTTTGTATTTCTAGGGTTATAGGCTTTTTCATTTGGGGTTTACTATATTTATAATATTAAAAACCGTGCGCCAAGCAAATAAATAGATTTAGGTTACTAAATTTTGGGAGGAATAGTAGAATGCCAAAAGATAAAACCCATTGGATACTTGCAGCGGAAATTAGTAACCGGCTACGGGATGAACACATAAAAAGGGTGATTAGCAATAACTATGCTTCATTCTTAGTTGGGGCAATTGCCTATGATATTCCATTTTTTGGTAGAGGAAAATATAGTCATGTTCTCACAGAAAAAGCCAATGAACTTCATGGTGTTAAAACGTGTGATGTTTGGGAACCGATTATAAAATTACTTGAAAGTTATGGCGATGATTGTCGTGAAACGGTAATTGCGTTCGCAGTAGGGTGCATTACTCATATCATAATTGATAGTCAATTTCATCCTTTTATATATTTTTTTACAGGTTATTATGAAGCTGACGGTAATAAAAGAAACCATGCGATAGTTAAACATCGGGAAATAGAAGCCCACCTAGATCTGTATTATTTAGAAAAGACGGGATACACTGGTCCGGTAAGTGCCAAAGTGATAGTTGAGCAGTTACATAGACCTACATTAATAACAAACTTAGCTCTGTTGTATTTTGGAAATACAGGAGCTAAAGAAGTTGATATGACTCAGAACTGTTTAAATAATTACATTAAATATCAAGGTTTATTCAGTAATTATTTTATAAAATGCCTATTACGTATTGTTGGCTTAGCGAACGATGAAATGAAAAAAATAAGTGCATTATTTTATCCTAAGTCGATTGAACCTACATATCGTCAATTGTTTGACAATATAGAATGGTATCAACATCCTTCATCAGGAAAAGTAATTGAGGAATCTCTAAAAACGATATATGAAAACTGTATTGAGGTTATGGTCTCAACTATCTATCAATTTAGCTCATGCAAAACGATTGAAGATTATCTAAATGTTATTAGGAATTTTCCAGCGGTATCTTTGGAAACTGGTAGTGAATGTGCCAGACCTTCATTAATGCGATTTTTTTCATGAAACGTCCCTTGTTGTTCCCTGCTGACCTTGACATCAGGCAGTTATAGGGTGAAATGTCTTTTAAAAATATGGTATACTATAACATAGTTCTGCACAATTGTAGAAAAGGAAGGCGTATAATGAACTGGTTTTTTTGGAAAAGCAATAACTATAAGGAAATGGATACCCGAATAGAGCAGCTGGATGAAAGTCTGCAGCAAATAAAAAATATAATGCTTGCTATGAGTAATACGGTTACTGAGTGTTGGGAGCAGCAGGAAGAGAGCCGTGGGCAACTGACAAAATTAACGCGTCTGCAGTATAAATCCGGACAGGAAATGCAGAGTAAACTGGAGCAATTAGCTCAGGGCTTGCAGGCGGTGCAACAGCTTGTTGCGAGTGAAGAACATGTTGCGGCGTTAAAGCAACAGCGTCAATATGCACTAGAGGTATTACTGACGCAGCTTGATGACATTGATAGTGTTTCTGCCGGGCTTATTCATACGGAAGATAATGCCTGGCAACCGTTATTTAAGGAGTGGGCGCAGCGAATAATAACCGCATTGGCAGAAATGGGGATTTATGAGATTCCTGTCCTCGGCAAGGTATTTGACCCCCAAATGGCTATAGGGGTGAGCAGTGTGACCAGACCACCGGAATGTGCGGCTGTCACTCCCTATGAAGTAGCAGAAGTTGTAAAACGCGGTTTTATTACTGGCGAGGGACAGTTATTACGTAAGGCGCAGGTGATTACCTATCAGGAGGGGACAGGGTCCAATGAATAACAAAACACGTCCGGTAGTAGGAATTGATTTGGGAACGACAAATTCGGCAGTAGCATACATAGTTAACGGCAAACCGAAGATCATTCCGTCGCCTCAGGGACAGGAAATTATTCCCTCGGTAGTTCTGCTTGATTTGCAGGGTAAAATTATTGTCGGTGACGCGGCAAAGGCGTCACAAGTAGCTATGCCGGATCGGGTTGTAGCGGCAGTTAAGCGAAAAATGGGCTCTAATGAACCGGTATATTTGGCAGAGCAGGCTTTTTCGCCCCAGGAAATTTCGGCCATGATTTTAAAGGAACTCAAAAGCTATGTGGATAGTGCGTTTGGTGAAGGGGAAAAAGAGGCTATTATTACTGTGCCTGCCTATTTTACTGATGAGCAGCGCCGGGCGACGAAGCAAGCAGGGGAACTGGCCGGCTTTGTGGTAGACCGGATCGTTAATGAACCAACGGCAGCCGCCCTGGCGTTTGGATTAGAACGGCTTGAGGAAGACAAGCATATTCTGGTGTATGATTTAGGCGGCGGCACCTTTGACGTTTCGGTTGTAGAGATGATGAGTGGTATTTTGGAGGTAAAAGCATCTGCCGGTAATAATCAACTGGGTGGGGAAGATTTCGACTGGCTGTTAGTGGATTGGCTGGCAAGCAAGATTAAAAAAAGCCATGGAATTGATCCGCTAGAAGATATCCGTGCTAAGAGCCTGCTTAAGGAACAGGCCGAAAAGATTAAGATTGAATTGTCTTTTGCCGAAAAAACAGCTATCCATTTGCCGTTAGTATTGATGAAAAATAACCGTCCGGTGGGTTTGTCCACCGAAATTACCAGGCAGGATTTTGTTGGCCTTATTGAGGGTATGCTTACCGAAACTGTGGATTGTGTGCGGCGGGCTATAGCTGACGCCAAGGTAGACGTGTCTGAGATTCAGGAAATTCTGCTGGTAGGCGGTTCAACCCGCATACCGCGTGTGCGCGAGCTGCTGACCGCGTTTTTTGGCAAAGAACCGCGTTGTGATGTTAATCCTGACGAAGCTGTGGCTTTAGGGGCAGCGGTGCAGGCTGGTTTAAAATCCGGTGAGTTAGCAGACAGTGGTTTGATTATTACCGATGTGGCTCCTTTCTCGCTGGGAACCAGCGTTTTAGGCGAGCGTCAGGGGATAACCCGCGATGGTTTGTTCAGTGTGATCATTCCCCGCAATACTACTATACCAGTCACGCGTACCGAACGGTTTTATACAGCCATGCCAGGGCAAACTGCCGTTGAGATTGATATTTATCAGGGAGAGCACGAACTGGTAAAATATAATCACAGTTTGGGAGAGTTTTTGCTGGAAGATATTCCGACTACTTATAAGAAAGTGGAGCCTATTGATATCACCTACCGCTATAATTTGAATGGCATTTTGGAGGTTACGGCCAAATGTGTCAGTAATGACCGGGAAGCGACACTGACCGTCCATGATGCTTTAGCAAGGGATTCCAAGCAGCAATTTGTGCAAAGTCTGGACAAGCTGCAAGCCTTGTATGAAAATGCGCCGCAAGAAGAAATTGATGAGGACAGTGAATTTTATTTACCTGATTTTGACATTGAAGAAGATGATGAGGATGAGGCCGAAGAGGCTTCTATCGAAGAACTGCGCGAGGAACTAAGCAGCCTGCAGGGCCGGCTAGCAGTAATAATGCAAGACAGCAACGAGCTTCAGCGGCGAAAATTGGATAAGCTTACACGCAGACTGGAAGAGGCCAAACTGTTGGAAACTACAGCAGACATCCAGGAAATTCTCGACGAGACGACAGATCTGTTGATTGATTTGGAGATGGAGGCTGAAGAATAATGCCCAAGCAGGAAGTGCTGTTTGCAGAGTTGCTTCCCCAAGAGGAGAGCCCTGTTTCCGGACAGAATGCTACCGGGAAGTCAGGGGGCAAAGCAGGAGTAAGGCGGCGTAAAAAGGCCAGTCGTGAGGTAGAAGATTATTATGCACTGCTGGCGGTAAACCAAGATGCTGAATTTGCGGATATTAAGCGGGGCTATTTGCAAAAGCTTAGGCAGTACCCGCCTGAGAACTATCCGGCAGAGTTTGAACAGATCCGCAGAGCCTATGATACATTACGGGATGCTGCGCAACGTAAAGAATATGATATTATACGCCAATACGGCGAATCAATTGAAGATTTATTAAATGAGGCAGTTGGCAGCAGGGGAATAACCGCCCAGTCGGTTAAGTTGCTGCAACGGGCAGTTAAGATTGATCCCCTGCATACCAAGGCTCGCCTGGCACTTGCTTATGCACATATTTATCGTGATGAGGAAGCTGCTTTTGAGGGACAGTTTTTCGAGCTTATAAGGCAGGCAGGGCCGGATAAGTGGCTTACCATAATGGGAAGCAAAATCACCCAACTGCTGCAAGTGGGACGGGTAACAGCTGCCTTTGATGAATTGCAAAAAGTAACTGCAAGGCAGCCAGACGCTATTAAGAAACTGTGGCCTGTATACATAAATGTCTATGGCGAGGCAGGAGAAGAAGAGCTGCTGCTGGCAGAGGTTGAAACGGCCATAAACGCTATTGAGACACCCGAGCAGGCTAATGTTGGGCTGTATGTAGCCTGGATTCAGGTGGTAATTGCTTTCGATGAGAGCGGAAAAAAAACAGACAGAGTGTTGAGTGCCACGAAAAAGTGGCTAAAGAATTTTACTAACCCGGCAGATTTGGCAGGTATTTCAAAGATCTTTAGTAAAGAATATGAAAAATGCCGTGAGGAAAGTGAATATCAGGGTGCTAAGCTGTTCATTGATTTAGCCATTATGGCAGACCGGAAAAATCCGGATTTACAGCAATATGCGTTGGAAGTCCAAACGGTAGTGCAGATAATACGGGAGTTTGACCGTATTTTGGCCGATAAAAGACTGTTTCCAGGTGTTACAATTGAAGCATTGCGCTGGGTGAGTGAAGAATTCCATGTATTTGAAGAAGAGCTGGAAGAAATGACATACTGGCTGCCGCCAGAGTTTCATGAGGAAATTGTAAATATGGATGAAGAGTATGCTGCCGGTATTATTTTGCTGAAAAAACGATATCCGGTGATATATCGCCATTTTCAGCAGCGGTGGGAGGCAATGTTTAAAGAAAAAACGGCTGGTTTAAACCGGGAAGAAAGGCGTAGTCTAAGGTTATAGCTCCATGAATGCAGGCTAAAAGGCACACAAAGATTAATTAGGCACACTCAAGAGGCGGGTTCTGCAGAATCCGCCTCTTGTATTTATTTTTCAACCAAACAAAGGGGCTGTCGCTTGTGGACAGCCCCTTTTGAAGATCATTGATGGATATTGAAATTATAATTTAGACCGTTATTATTATCCCAATTATTTGCTGAATCTTTAAAGGAGACGCATAAGGTATCATGGTTGTTAGCTGTGACAGTAGTCTCAAAACCAGAAGGTGTTCTGGTCATATGCACATCCTGAGTATTTTGCCATTCAAAGCCGTAGCCAATATGGGCATGAACACAGGAAGCACCACTTTGGGGTAATAATCCGTTATAGCAGATTTTCACATCTTCACCTGGACGGGGATTGGTAGGGCTGATAATCACACTGTTAGCTAAATACTCGTTGCTGTTTGCCTTAAAGATCATAGTATTTCCTCCTTATACTTTGCATATTTCAGTTTCATAATCAAGGGACAAACCTACGTGAGCACAGACCTCGGAGGTGCCATTTTGATACAAGAGACCGTTATTGGTGATTAGCTCTCGAGTTTTTGGCGTTTCAATAATTCATCTCCTTTCTATCGCATATAGTTTAGTATTTCAAAATCAAATTCCATCATTCCTGTAGATTACTGGTAAGTATTAATAATAGAAAAATAAACAGTGCATGTAAATTTTCAGTTCAGTGGGAACAATATTGGCAGTTGTATTATTTTGTGAGGAGGCTGCATATGAAAAAAAAAGATTGTATTGCTATGGTACTTGCCGGAGGAAAAGGTACCCGCCTTAGTTCATTAACGTCAGCTATTCCCAAACCGGTAGTACCGTTTGGCGGAAATCATTGTCTCATTGACTTCACTCTGAGCAATTGTTTCAATTCCCATATTGATACGATAGGTGTCTTGACACCAGCTAAACCATTTAGGCTTCCAAAACTAATTAAACGGCAAGATGCCAGTTCGACAATCTATTCTTTACCGCCAATGAATAGACTGCAAAGTAGTGTAGCCAGCGAATATACTGGAACTGCTAATGCTGTACATGCAAATGCGGATTTTATTGATCAATTCAACCCGGAATACATCTTAATATTATCGGGTGATCATATTTATAAAATGGACTATACTGAGCTGCTTAATTATCACAGGGAAAAAAGTGCAGTGGCAACCGTTGCAGTTACGACTGTTCCCTGGGCTGAGACATATCGGTTTGGCATCATGACTACTAAGACAGATGGAGCTATCGCAGAGTTTACCGAAAAACCAACTAATTCCCAAAGCAATCTTGCGTCTATGGGAGTCTATATTTTTACTTGGGCAACTTTGAAAGAATATCTTTTACAGGATGATTGCAATAAAAAATCCAGCCATGATTTTGGTAAAGACGTTATCCCGACTATGCTGAGCCAGAAAGAAAAAATGTATGCCTATTCATTCCAAGGATATTGGAAAGACGTGGGAACAGTAGAAAGCTTGTATGATGCGCATATGGACCTGCTAAGAGAGCCCCCCGCACTTACTCTCGCAGATGGCAGTTGGCCTGTTTTTTCTGCCATGACAGGAGATGTGGCCCAGGCTGCTATTTTATTTGATAAAGAAAGAAATTCGCTTTTACATAGCGGTAGTTCAATTAACGGATTAATTAATGGATCGGTTATTTTTTCTAACGTATATATTGGGAAAAATGCCAGTATTAAAAATTCCGTAGTTATGCCCGGAACTGTAATTGGTGAAGGGGCATGTGTTGAGAGAGCAATTGTTGGACCTGGGGCATATATTAGAGATGGTTACAGCTTGCTGGGGGATATTGATGGCTATTCGCGGATTGCAGTAGCTAGTGAGAATTCTACCATTCCTGATGTTTTGCCATATGCACTCGACAGTCGCGAAAAGGTAAAACAGACTGTATCCAAAATAAAAAGCAATTCAACATTGGATTTTGGCAGTCCTTCTTTGATGAGAAGATGAAACGTATACTGCAAAAATACTTGAAGGCAGGCAGAAAATAAGACTGGACTGTAAAAGCGAGGTCTGGACATGAATGATGCAAAACGCTACGGCGTTGGATTATTGGTGGCGGCTGGCAAGGCAATATCAATTGCTATACGGCAACTTGTATTTAGAAACAGGAGGAAACAAATGATGATTAAAAGCAAAGAGCGGCATGGAAAGACGGTTGTAGAAACAGAGACAGCTTTAGCTATGGCAGGTTTTGGAAATGAATTGGGTGAATTGAAAAACCAGACTGAGAAAGAAAGGTTTAAGGCGCATTTTTTAGATAGATTAAAAAGTCTGCATGGAAAAACACTAGCCGCGTCTTCTGATTGGGAAAGGTATAGTGCATTAGCCAGTGTAGTGCGGGACTATATCAGCAAAGACTGGATTGCTACCAAACAGCATTATGCGGAAAAGCATAGCAAACAGGTATATTATTTTTCCATAGAATTTTTGCTGGGCCGACTATTGGGGTCTAACCTGCTAAATTTGGGAATAAAAGATATTTGTCAGGAAGTATTGGATGAGTTGGGGATTAATTTGGCGCAAATAGAAGCTCAGGAAGAAGATGCGGGACTTGGTAATGGGGGACTTGGCCGTCTGGCCGCTTGTTATCTTGATTCTATGGCTTCTGAACATATTCCGGGGCATGGCTGCGGTATACGTTACCGGTACGGACTTTTTGAACAAAAGATTGTTAACGGATATCAGCAGGAGTATCCGGACAACTGGTTGAAAAACGGCTATCCATGGGAATACAGACGACCGGATGAAGCAGTGGAAGTTAAATTCGGCGGCAACATACGAATACAGAGTAACGGAAAAACCGAGTATATTCATGAAAATTACGAATCAATTATGGCGATTCCCTATGATATTCCTGTAGTCGGTTACCATAATCATATTGCTAACACGCTAAGGTTATGGAGTGCGGAAGCAAAATTGCAAAATTTGGTATGTTCCGGGTTTAGTCGTGATGATTGTCAGGGAACAGTTGATTATACCCAAACCTTGCAAACTATTTCAACGATCCTTTATCCTGACGATAGTACTTATGAAGGTAAAGTTCTCAGGCTAAAGCAGCAGTACTTTATGGTATCAGCCGGGTTGCAAAGCATTATCCGGAATTATAAGGCTGTAAACACCGATGTCGGTCAATTATTTAATCACATAGCTATTCATATCAATGACACGCATCCGGCATTGGCTATTCCTGAACTTATGAGAATACTGATGGATGAAGAGCGACTGGGATGGACCGAAGCATGGGATATTACCACTAAGACCATATCGTATACTAACCATACGATATTGCCGGAGGCCATGGAAAAGTGGCCGGTCGAAATGGTGAAAACTTTGTTGCCGCGCATATTTATGATTATTAACGAAATCAATGAGCGGTATTGCCGGGAATTGTGGGGCAAATATCCTGGTGAATGGGAGCATATTCACCATATGGCAGTGATTGCCGATGAACAAGTTCACATGGCCCATTTGGCTGTTGTAGGCAGTCATTGCGTAAATGGGGTGGCAAAACTTCATACCCAAATTCTCAAAGAGCAGGTTCTGGCAGACTTTTATCATTTTTCACCCGTTAAGTTTAAAAATGTTACCAATGGTGTTACTCACCGACGTTGGCTCATGCTGAGCAATCCGTCGCTGACTGCACTGATAAATGATAAGATTGGGTCGCATTGGATTGAATATCCCTGCGATCTGGAGCAGTTAATGAGATATGCCAATGATGCCGGTTTGCAGCAGGATATTGCCAAAATTAAATTTCAGAACAAACTAAATTTGACTCGGCATATTAAGGAAAAATATGGTGTAAACATTGATACCAATTCCATTTTCGACGTGCATGTAAAACGTATCCATGCCTATAAAAGGCAGCTTATGAATGTGCTGCATATTATGGATTTATACAACAGGTTAAAAGATAGTCCGTCGCTTGATATCACGCCACGAACCTTCATTTTTGGAGGAAAAGCGGCTGCAGGCTATTTTGAGGCAAAATGTACAATTAAACTAATTCATGCACTGGCTGATGTGGTAAATAACGATAAAACCATTCGTGACAAAATAAAAGTGGTATTTATGGAAAACTATAACGTTTCATTGGCTGAACTTATTATTCCTGCAGCTGATGTCAGTGAGCAGATTCCTACTGCCAGCAGGGAGGCTTGCGGTACCGGCAATATGAAATTAATGATGAATGGTGCCGTTACCATTGGTACATTAGATGGAGCCAATATTGAGATTCGCGATATTGTGGGCGATGAAAATATTTTTATATTTGGACTTACTGCCCGGGAAGTACTGGATTATTACTGGCATGGCGGCTACAATTCATGGGATCTCTACAACAACGATATAAGAATCAAAACCGTTACCGAGCAGCTTATTAATGGCTTTTTTCCGCAAGGACGGGAAGAGTTTAAAGTACTGTACGACTCCTTGCTCTATCACAATGACCGTTACTTTATGCTCAAAGATTTTGCTTCTTATGTTGAAGCTCAGAATTTGCTTGAAAGCCGGTATAGGGAGCATAAAGTGTGGTCAAAAATGTGTATTGCTAACATTGCTCATTCGGGGAGATTTGCCGCAGATCGGGTATTTACCAAATATGCTATGGATATTTGGGGAGTACGGCCTGATAATCCTGTTCGCTGTGATTGCTCAGAAAATGAATTCATGAGTTTCCACCATACCGGTTGTACGCGCAGCAATCAGTCAGGTAGCATACCGTTACAATAAGCAAAGTCGAGATGGTCATTGTGCAGAACGGATTTCAATTTTGCGTAGTGGTAGTTCAATAAAAGGTTGTTAAATGCATTATGCGACAACAAAATGGGGGGGATATGATGATGTTGAAAGGAAAAGTGCTGATTGCGCAAGGTGGGGGTCCTACAGCGGTTATCAATCAAACGTTGGCAGGCATTGTTTTAGAATCGAGAAAATATGGAGAAATGACCCGGACTTACGGGGCGATTCATGGCGTAGAAGGTATAGTTAACGAGGATTTCCTGGATTTGACGCAGGAAACGAGTCATAACCTGGAACAGGTTGCCATGACACCATCGTCAGCCTTGTGGTCTACGCGGATAAAGCCGGATAGCAAATACTGCCATGAGATTTTTCAAGTATTACAAGCCCATGATATCAGGTATTTCTTTTATATTGGAGGCAACGATTCTGCTGACACTGTTAGGATCGTGGGTGAAGAGGCCAAAAAGGTTAATTATGATTTAAGGATTATTCATGTTCCCAAAACAATTGATAATGATTTAATTCTAAATGACCATACCCCTGGGTACGGTTCAGCAGCTAGGTTTGTAGTTCAGGCCTTCATGGGAATAAACCTGGATGTTAGAGCCCTTAAAGGCGTTTATATTGGTGTTGTGATGGGCCGGCACGCGGGTTTTATGACAGCAGCTTCCGCTATTGCCCAAAAGTATCCGGATGATGGACCACACCTTATATATCTTCCGGAACGGGAATTTTCTATGGAAAAGTTCTTAGCAGATGTTAAACAGATGTATGACCGTCATGGGATGTGTATTATTGCTGTTTCAGAAGGAATATGTGATGCCGGCGGTGTGCCGATTATCGCTACTATGCGCAAGGATCTCGAAATCGATGCTCATGGTAATGTAAGTCTCTCCGGCACAGGTGCCATAGGAGATTTATTGGCGCAGCAAGTGAAGGCCCGGCTGGGAATTTCACGGGTTCGGAGTGATACATTCGGCTACCTGCAGCGATCATTTGTGGATTGTGTTTCCGATATTGATCAGCACGAGGCGAGGGAAGTAGGTGAAAGAGCCGTTCAAATGGCTTATTGGAATAATGGTAATGGATCACTCACTATTCAGCGAACCGGCAATTATTCTGTTGACTATCGCTTGGCGGGTGTGGAAGAAATTGCAGCAAAAACAAGGGTTATGGCAGATGAGTATATCAATAAGGAAGGCAACCATGTCACAGACGCCTTTAGATTATATATCAGGCCTTTACTGGGGTCCGGATTGCAAATACCTTCGCATTTAAGGGCACCCAGAGTGCCGAAACTGCTAAGTAACGAGTGAACTCTAGAATCAACCTGAAATAGTAAAGATAATGCAGCCATCGAATTAAATTGATGGCTGCATTTATTAATACCAAATTTTTTTGACAAGTAAATAACAAACAGCTATATTAATTATAATACTACACTTGTAATCCTAGGAGGTGAAATTTATGAATAAATTACCACAAATCTCTGATACGGAATGGCAAGTCATGAAGATTTTATGGGTGAGCGCACCGCTTACCGCCAACGAAGTTATTAAGAAATGTGAAGGTATTACGTCGTGGAAGCCAAAGACAGTGAAAACGCTGCTTGGGCGACTGGTTAAGAAAAAAGCAATTACGTTTAATAAGGATGGCCGGACATACGTTTATTACCCGCTCGTTACAGAGAATGAGTGTGTGAAAGCGGAAAGCCGGTCTTTTTTAGAAAAAGTATTCTCAGGAGCCTTGAATGTAATGTTTGCCAATTTCCTGGAAGAACAAAAATTATCATCAGAAGAAATAGCGGAACTAAAGCGTATCATTGAACAAAAGGAAAAATAACGGAGGGCTCTTCATGGGACTGAATTCCTTTATTTCCTGGTTGTTATACTCTTCACTTATGGGGAGTATTCTGATAGGGTTCATCATAGTGATTCGATTGGTCCTCAAAAACAGGATGGGCGCTAATTGGCAATACCTGATATGGTTTTTGCTAATTTTGAAGTTACTAATTCCCTATGCGCCTGAAAGCTCCTTTAGCGTGTTCAACATCTTAAATCATCTGACCACCGGGAATTACTTTCAGACCAAAGATGCTGAGAAGATAGAGCTGTATACAGATAAAAGGTCCCCGATAACGAAATTATGGAATACCTCTGACGATTATGCATTATCGGTAAACAGAACTTTCTTCGACTCTGGGGATGGTGTTGTATTTGCGGTCTGGTTAATTGGGGTAATAAGCCTAACCGCTTACTTGATTAAAATGACCATTAAACAGAATGTCATTATTAAGAATAGCCTTAGAGTAAAGGATAGTGGCATTATCAGATTGTTTGCGGAGTGTAAGCACACGATTAACGTTAAAGGCAGTCCATTGCTGGTTGAATCAGCGACAATACGAAGCCCGATGGCAGTGGGAGCAACTGGGCCGCATATCATACTGCCGACTGGAATTATCGATAATGTAAGCAAGTCCGAATTACGATTTATTCTATTGCATGAATTGGCCCACCTTAAACGTGGAGATCTGTACATCAATTGGATTACAGTCTACTTACAGATTCTCCACTGGTTTAACCCCCTTATCTGGTATGCCTTTTACCAAATGAGACAGGATCGGGAAGTGGCCTGCGACGCATATGTGCTTTCTGCCCTAAAACCTGATGAGTATAAAAGCTATGGCGCTACGATTATCTCTTTGTTAGAAAAATACTCATATCCAGCTTGGAGTTACACGATAGCCGGGTTTACAAGCGGTAAAGATCATATCAAGAACAGAATTGCCATGATTGCAACCTATAAAAAAGGGACTGTAGCCAGAGTCATCTGGGGAATACTGCTATTTCTCTTGGCGGGGTGTTTTGTGCTCACAAGTGCACAGGGAACGTATGGTGCAGCTCAGACCGGAAAATCACCAAAACTAAATCAAAACATTGCCTATGAAGATTTGAGCAGTTATTTTAGGGGATACAATGGAACTTTCGTTTTACTTGACCTGGAAAGAGATCGCTATCAGGTGTATAATGATGACAACAGCAGAAAGCGCGTATCTCCCAATTCAACGTATAAGATTATCAGCTCTTTAGTTGGTCTTGAGACCGGAGTTCTGACAGATGAAACTACTCGATTGGAGTGGGACGGAACTACTTATTCCATTGAACGCTGGAACAGTGACCAAACACTAGCTTCCGCAATGGCTTACTCGGTAAGCTGGTATTTTCAAAAAGTCGATTCTGTTGTGGGCAAAACTATAATTGAAAACTATTTAAAACAAATTGGCTATGGCAATTATGATCTTGCTGGCGGCCTTACTGATTTTTGGCTGGAATCTTCTTTGGAAATCTCACCTATAGAACAGGTAGAGATGCTCAAAAAGCTATATACTTATGAAATGCCATTTTCTCGCAGGAACATCGACATCGTTAAAAAGGTAATCCAAGTGTCGGAGCAGGACAGAGGAACTTTATATGGGAAAACCGGCACCGGAATCGTGAACGGCAATAGCATTAATGGATGGTTTGTAGGGTATGTAGAAAGTGAAGGTAAGGTCTATATTTTCGCAACAAATATTCAGGGAAAAGAGCGAGCAGACGGGGCAAACGCCAAAAATATAACGTGTTCAATTCTTAAAGATAAAAATATTCTATAGAAATTTATAAACAGAGAAACGTGTGGGTAATTGCCGCACGTTTCTCTGTTTACGAAGCCGGCATTGTTCTTCCAGGTCTTTTATAGGTTTGGAGGGCCTGACTAATAACCACCTAATTTTTCATAACAATTAGGTGGATTATATTGACAGTAGAAGATTACAAGTGTAATATTTAATTAAAGGACTACAATTGTAATCATTGAATGAGGGGGAGATTATTTGGTAAGAGGGCTAATTTTGAAGAAAGTTATCGGGATCATTATTTGTCTGGTAATTGTAATAGTATTCTGTTTTGCGGTGACGGCTTTTAATAGCAGTGAGCAAAAGGATAAAGTTAGTGAACCATCTACGCTTACGCCAAATACTTCTGAATCAATTGAACCGACAGGTACTTATGTGGAAAAAAGAGGTGTTTTTACATATAACGATCAAAAAATTCAATACCTGCTTATTTTTCCTGCGGAATACACCCAAACTACAAATCGTTGGCCGTTGATTTTATTTTTACATGGAAGGTCTTCGTGCGGACAAGATCTAAACCTGGTAAAAAATTATGGGCCTCCCTGGTTTGCAGAACGAAACACAGATTTCCCATTCGTTGTTCTTGCACCACAATGTGCCGAGGGTGAAGATTGGCTGAATAAGCCAGATAGTTTGACTGCACTACTTGATGATGTTTATAAAACATATCGTATAGATCAAGATAGAGTTTATTTGACTGGAACAAGTTTGGGTGGGAATGGCACATGGTGTCTGGCTGGTCAACATCCAGAATACTTTGCAGCAATAGCCCCGCTAGCCTCTCAACCAATAATTCCCAACAGTTGGAATAAACAACTGATCGCTATGCCAGTATGGGCTTTTCATGGTGAAAAAGATTCCATTCATCCATTGAAAAATGATGAAGCAATGATTAATGCCCTGCGCATGCAAGGAGGTACGCCACGGTTCACGATTTTGCCCGATCAGGGACACTACATTGCTGGTGTATATAAAAACCATGAAATCTATGATTGGTTTCTTACTAATACTCGCCAGCAGTGATGCAATAATAAAGAAACTCGCTTGTTACTAAACGATTACAATTCTAATAGGGAAGGATGTTTGAAATGAAAAGATGGTTTTTAATATTAGTGATTGTTCTCCTTGTAAATCTCGGCTCATTGACTAACGCCAATGCGGCGGCTTTCATGGAAAGGGCAGACTTTGGAAAGTACTTTGCGGAATTTACCACTGGCACGTTTGTTATGTATGATGAGGCCAATGACCAGTATACAGTATTCAATGAGCCTCAAAGTGTAAGACGCTTGTCACCGTGTTCCACCTTTAAAATATATAATTCGCTAGCTGGGTTGGAAACAGGTGTCTTAGACCAGGAAGATGTATATACTTTATTTAAATGGAATGGAACGCAATATAACTTTCCTGCTTGGAACCATGATCAAACCTTGGCATCTGCCACAAGGGATTCGGTTGTCTGGTATTTCCAAGAGCTTGCATCGCGGATTGGAACAGAAAGAATGCAGACCTATCTTAATCGAATAGGGTACGGGAATCGGGACATTTCAGGCGGATTGACCTCATTCTGGTTGCGGTCTTCCTTACAGATTTCAGCACGTGAACAAGTGGACTTGCTGCAAAAATTATACTCGGGGAAATTACCGGTATCGCCCCAAAATGTGGAGATAGTAAAAAAGAATATTACGTTATCGGAATATAATGACGTGCGATTCATGGGGAAAACCGGTTCGGGATTCCAGGAAGATAAATGGCTATTAGGGTGGTTTGTGGGCTGTGTGGAAAAACCGGGAAATCGCTATTTCTTCGCCACCAATATTCAAGCATCAGATGGCGCAACCGGTGGAAAGGCCAGAGAGATTACGAAATTAATCTTAAAAGATCTTCAAGTTTTATAGTATTTAGGCCCCCGGCATACGCCGGGGGCCTAAAATATATAGACAAGTTATCGAAATTTATTAAATTTAGCAATAATTACAGCAACAGAAATAATTGCCGCCCACATAAGATAGTCCTTTATTTGATCTAGTAATTCCAGCATTATTTTGTGCCCCTTTAAAATCTTATCCAGGTATGGATCATCTATTTTTTAACGGAATCTTGGTTCGCGCCAATACCTATGATTGTAATACCCATAAGGCCACCAGATATCCCGCTCAAAAATAACTACATTCGGCTCATCATGCTCACTGTACTTTTTATACCGTAAAACAACTTCGTTACTGATAGGATGCCAGCCGTCTTTGCCAATAGTTATGTATTTAGGATCAACATCGTTCTCATCCATAGACAGCCTAAAATTCACATACTTTCCTGTAGATATGTGAAAGTCAATCGCTCGCTCATCACCTGAAGTCGTAAATTTGTAGGTTATTTCTTTGCCCTTCTTATTAATCTCAAATAAATCATTATTGTCTTTGTTGTACTTACCAAAGACATCCTCAAAATTACCATCAGTACTTATAGTTCCGCTGAAATTGTGCGCGCTTCCATCAGTTGTCATTCGCAAATGTACGCCTTCTTTATCCTGCCACAAAAAATAACCTATAATCTTGCCCGGGATAAGCTCAAGCGGCCGATCATCGAACTTCTGGGGAAATGATGATGCCAATACGCTATTACAAAAACAAAAAACACCTAACAAGGTAATACATAAAATCCTCCATTTTTTCATGGAATCGCTCCTTTCTATCATTGGTTGCTGAAGTACCAGGAATTTTACTCATTCTATACTACTAATAATGGCTTAATACTATTGTAATATTTCAAAACCAGCTAATCAAGGCATTCAAAAACAAAAAAAGGGTACCCGACGGATTCAGCTAAGAACAGCCGATCAATCCCTTCTATGTGTAATTATTTTTGTCAAAAGCAGGAATTTACTGTTATTTTGTGGTATTATTAATTATAATATTACACAATTTTGCAAAAAATAAGTAATTCATAAGAGGTGATGCCAACTGAGAATCCCCAAGAAAAAGCATTTCATAAAGCCATTATACGAGAGGAGAGGGAATTAGGTTAATGAATGCAAAACGGATTTTACTTATTGGAGTTACCAGCCTGTTAGGTATGACAATCACGCTAGGAGGGTGTAGCATGGGAGCAAAAGAAAGTATGGTTGCTGAAAAATATCCGGAAAAACCCATTACGGTGATTGTGCCGTTTGTCGCCGGTTCAAGCTCAGACATACTGGCAAGGGCGCTGGAAAAGTCAGCCCATAAGCATCTGGGTCAGCCGCTGGTAGTAGTCAATGTGCCTGGCGGCGGAGCCACCCTTGGCATGAATGAACTTGCCGGCGCCAAACCTGATGGCTATACAATCGGAATTGTTGCCACAAGCGTAATATTGCAACCGCTTTATGGGCAGACAAGATACCATTATCCTTCTGCCCTGGAGCCTTTGGTTAATGTTGTATCTTCACATGTAATGCTGGCTACTCTTGCTGATAAACCATGGAAAAACTTGAATGAATTAGTTAGTTATGCCAAGCAGCATCCCGGTGAAATCAAGGTCGGTCATTCAGGACTGGGTACGTCAGTACATGTTACAGAAGAAATGTTTGCCAAAGAAGCCGGTATCACGATCAAACAAGTGCCTTTCAGGGGCGAATCGGAAGTTCTTGCGGCTCTCTTGGGTGGGCATGTGCAGCTTATGGGAGCGTATAGTCCCACGGTTTTAAAAGAACATGTAAAAAGCGGCACTATCAGAATACTGGGGGTTGCAGAGGAAAATAGATTAACCCTCCCTGGCTTTGAGAATGTGCCAACCTTTAAAGAACAGGGAATCAATGTAGCTTTCAATTTTTGGAGTGGAATCGCGGCTCCCAAAGAAATGCCGCTAGCCGAAAAGGCCCGGCTGATATCCGGACTAAGGGAAATGGTCAATGACCCTGAGTTCAAAGAGAATATGGAGAAACTGGGAATGTCAGTCCAGTATATGGGGCCAGAGGATTTTGGTGACAGATGGATAGAAGATAATAAAAAATTATCGAAAATCGTAAAAGAGACCGGAATTGCAGAACTTATTGCAGCTCAGAAAAACTAATTTGTGCAAATCATCTCGGTTTGTTTCCTATAGTCCAGTATAATTTTTCCAAAAACAGCCCCTGGCGCATGCCAGGGGCTAAATATTATTATCTAGTTTTCATTTCTTAGATTTTTCCTCATCCTTAATAGCTGCAGCTCTTCGATCGCCGCCATAATGTCAATAACCTTGCTACTTGACTCTAACCAAAATATGGGTAGAATGCTGGGGGTTAGTATGATAAAATACAGATATAACATATAAGAAGTCCAAGTTCATCCTTCGATTCTTGATCTTTTATGCATGATGAAGACTTCATTATAAGTTAAGTAGTCTGGGGAATTTAGGGAGGAATACCGGATGTCCAATGTTCTTACAAGGCTTACGGGAGAAAAAATTGACATAGCTAATTTATCTATTGAAGATCTAAACAGAACTCATTATGAGGAAGAGGTAGCATATGCTAATGAGATTCTAAAGGCACAACCCTTTAGTCAAAGAAGATTACTATTAGCGAGAGAAGGATACAAATTTATTACGGAAATAATGAAAGAAGTCGCCGCAAAAACAGGCAAGAAATTACATCTTGGCTCCAGAAAAATCTATTCTGAAATTATTATAAAAGTTTTAAACGAATATAGGCAAACGGATTTACAGTCTAATCGAAAAGTCATACAATTTTTTGAGGCTGGAATTGGGACAGGCTCAATTTTAAAAGAATTGGCATTACTAGACAACATTAATGTTAGTGGCTGTGACATAATTATAGATTTTGCCTCTTCTCTCCCTGACAATGTTAAGGTATATGAGGGGGCGGTTTATGAAGTATTGAGTACGTTACCTGACTCAAGTATTGATATATTTTACTGGAATGATGTATTTGAACATATTGCAGTTGACGAAATTAATCCGCTATTGGAAATGATTTATTCCAAAATGTCCCATAATGGTATAATAATTACGATTACTCCCAATTGGCATTTACGGCCTACCGATATTACGGCTAAGTTTCATCCCCAAGGAACGGAAGCTAAAGGATTCCATTTTAAAGAATATACATACAACGAAGTGACAGATCTTCTAGAAAACAATGGATTTAAAGTTATTAGTAGTCCATACATTTATAACCTATTTGCAAAAAAATACATTCTGAATTTTAATAAAATGGCTCTCTTAAATCATAAAATAAAACGTATAATTGAACCAGTGGCAGCTATTTTACCATTTTTCTTGAAAAGGTACTTGATACTTGGATTCGCATTTTCAACTAGTATAGCAAAAAAGTATTAATGAGAACGTCAAGTTGTTTCAAATCATCATTGGTCTGTCTCCTATATACCAGTATTGTTTATGTCAATAACCCCGTCCTGACAGCCATGATGTTCTAATAATTTTAACATAACGAAAGTAACTATTTGTATGGAGGTGATTGATATACTAGCACTTAAGGATGCTCTGAACAGTATCATCAGTGATTGGAATTTTCAAAAAGAAATGTGTGACAGTTCGTTTCCAACTTCGCATGAATATGAGTTATTTTATCAGAAAATGAGTGTTTTGCACGAGGCACTGGTTCATTTGCAAGGCGCGGGACTGGTACAATACAAAAATGGCGAATGGTACATAATATAAGAACACAAGTCAGACAAAGCTTTTGTCAGGCAAAATAATGAGCTTGGTAGAGCATTCGGCTCCTAACCGGTCGGTCCTAGGATCAAATCTACTCAACCGGGGGTAGACGATGAATATGCGGCTAAAATTGAAATAGATCTTGTGAATTTATATGAAGAATTGATAATTCTAAATGGTACAAACGGTCGAGTGTCGATTGAATTCGTACTCTTTGGGAAAGTCAGTATTTTTTAACTGCTAAAATTTTTTTAGAGATATGATTTGTGGGCTGATGAGTGGTAAGACAATAAACCTTGTGCTATACTCATGGTATATACTTTTTGACATAGTCGCCAATGTAAGGAGATGATTATCGATGCCATTTGTAAGAAAAATCGTTAATAGTAATATCTTAGCTGGAATTATCGACGTACCTGAAGGGTTAAAAAATAAAAAAGTTGAAGTCTTAGTTTTTCCATTGGAAGATAATACTATAAATGATAGTTCTAATAAAAACCATAAACTTGCCAAGGGCATCTTAGCTAAATATAAAAATCCTGCTTTCATTGATAGGGAGTCCACTGCTTGGGTTGAGGCGGTGAAGGAAAAGCATGAATATCGTTGATGCAAATGTTATTCTGAGGTACTTATTAAATGATGAGGAAGAGTTAGCCACAAGAGCTGCTGATATTTTAGAAAATAATTTTGTGCATATTCCGAATGAAGTATTGGTTGAAGTTGTTTATGTTCTTGAGAAAGTATATAAAATTGAAAGAACAGATATTTTTGATGCAATTATAGAACTGCTGTCGTATGATAACATTGAAGCAGAGAAAGATGTGATAGCTGCTGCTCTAGATTTATATAAAACAAGAAAGTTTGATGTTGTTGATACGATATTGTATGCTTATCATAAGATATCGGATCATACTATCTATACATTTGACCAAAAGCTAGAAAAGTATATTTCACAAGGGTGACAGTTGCAAGGGTGACAGTTGGGGACGTTCCTTTTTTATCATTTGTCATAAATTTGACAAAACGGGAACGTCCCCAACTGTCATTCTTAACAACAAACAACAAAGCGAATTGGTAACAGCCATGGATGATATATTATTAGCGAAAATAAAGAGGCGCTGCTGCAGTTGGCTAAGTAATTTAAAGTAATTATTTGCAGTGAGGTGATTGATATACTAACACTTAAGGATGCTCTGAACAGTATTATCAGTGATTGGAATTTTCAAAAAGAAATGTGTGACAGTTCGTTTCCAACTTCGCATGAATATGAGTTATTTTATCAGAAAATGAGTGTTTTGCACGATGCACAGGTTCATTTGCAAGGTGCAGGACTGGTACAATACAAAAATGGCGAATGGTACATAATATAAGAATACAAGTCAGACAAAGCTTTTGTCAGGCAAAATAATGAGCTTGGTAGAGCATTCGGCTCATAACCGGCCGGTTCTAGGTTCAAATCCACTCAACCGGGGGTAGACGAGGGACGGGGGTTATTTTCCTCTTGTTTCTTAGTCTATCTACGGTACCGTTTGAAAATTACTTTTATATCTCACATAAATAGGGTATAATAGACATAGATTAATACAGCAAAACGCCCCTGCTGGTAACAGGTGTGCTTTGCCTTTGAAATAGGGAGGCTATCTGAGCCAAATAGTGATTGCTAATGGTTTAAGTAACATTATCGTTATGGCGATAATTAACCAGACAATCACTCGTGGAGAAATCCACATGGTATTCACCTCCTTATTCAGTTTGGGACGAGTGGACTCTCGTCCCATTTACATTATAGCGTGGTTTTGGTAAGATTGGTATAAGCGCAGTAAGGCTGGAGCTACTTCAGATATGCGTTTTAATGAACTGCAACGTGGGATGTATTGAAATTTGTAAGTAGGTTTGGATCAGGTTGTTGCTTAACCGTAACACGTAGTGTACTGTTTTAAATGCTAAAATTAATAGGCGTAAAAAACTCCTAGTGTAGTGCACTTTCGCTATATAGGAGTTTTTTTAACAAATTTTTCAAAAAATGAGAAAATCATATCGCTAAACTATAATATGTGTGTTAATATAATAGTATGTATTTATTTTCCAATCCTACTTACAATGAGATTAACTTAGAGATAACGAGGTGAGAATTTGTTCTATGAATTAAAAATAACGGTACTACTGAAAAAATCAACACATCATTTACAGATGCTGGCGCCTATCGGGAACTGGATTAGTCAGGCCCAATTAATTGATCCTCTGTTAAAGCAAACCCATTATGACAAAACCTATAAGCATTTTGTATTTAGTAACCTGTATCCTACTGAAAAAGACGGAATCTACCAACAAGGGCGGGTATATGTCCTGACGATTCGCAGTTCGGTTGAGGATACCTTAACCCGTATTCATCAGTGCCTGAAAAAATGCCGGGAAAGTGACTATTTTCAACTTGTTGCCTGCGAACAGCGAACGAGACAGTTAGGACACATTACGGAGCTGCTTACGATTACACCGGCGATTGTGACAATCGACCAGCGGCCATGGGTGCCAGAGGACAATATTGAATTATTGATAAAGCGGCTCCATGTTAATGCTGAAAAAAAGTTTAAATCGCTTTATCCTGACTCTCAGGTGCTGGAGGGGCAGCCATTTATCCAGGGTATTACCATTGAAAACCGCAAGCCGCTGGCTATTGCTTATAAAGGCCGCAAATTATTAGGCAATAAACTGCATTTGTTTATTCACGAAGATGAGTATTCACAAAAATTAGCCAACGTGGTCATGGGCTCTGGGTTAGCAGAGAAGGGCTCGATTCTTGGAGCAGGCTTTTGCTTGGCAAAATACCTCAAATGATGGCAAGGAGGTGAAGTTTTTTGATCAGAGATTTGACAGTGGGCTTTCAAAAGGCACAGGAAAAGTTTCCCACCATTATTCAGGATAATTATAAGCTAAAAGAAGGGATTTTCATCCGGCTAAATTTGAATCAGAGCTGGGAAGACCAGGTTGCCTCATTTGAACAGAATCATCTAATTATTCGGCGCCAAGAAGAAGAATCGCAAAATACTGAATTGTTCAATTGGTTTAAATGTCAGGACTATTTAAGCTCGCTGGTAGATATGAATAAGCCGGTTGATTCAAAAAAACAGGTACATAGTAATAACCCGCTGGCGCTGTTCATGAAAAGGGAGGTTTTCTTGGCCGAAAAACAGGGTGGTAAGTACACTACCCAGGAGAACCTGGAGCGCTACTTACTAGCCACCGGCAGTGATCCGGTGCGGCAAAAATGGCTGGAAATGATACCAAAGGTGAAAAGCAGGAGCAGCAAAGATAACAGTCAGCGGGAAGTAAAGCCTTCCGTGAATGGGGTAGAAAAAGAACTGCAATTTTTTCAACACTCTGAATATGCAGTGACATTGACTTATCTGGATAGCTGTGAACGACTTCAACTGATCGGACAGATAACAAAGTGGTATCGCACCAATCTTGCAGTGTTAACAGAATATATTGGTCAACTTCCTTTTAAAAATTATGTGAAGCTGTTTTTTACCTTTGATTCGCCAACCCAACACCTTTCTTGTGAGCAAATGTATGTTTTCGAATATTTACTATATACCATCCCCAAAATCTATAACAGCAATGATTATAATCAATTGGTAGCTGAAGAACTTGTCGGATTGCCAAGCTATGATATGACAATGAACAGTAAGAAGCCTTTTATGGAGCATAAAACAATGCGCAGTCAGGCTCCTGACCGGGTTACCCTGCAGCAGGCAATGTTGGCCAAGCAAACTACCGAATGGCTGGCAGCGGCTAAGCCGTCCTATGCTACTAATAAAATCGGCTATGAGTCGGGGTTTGTTCCGCCAACCGGTCATGTACCACCGGAAGGTACCTTCCATGTCTATATGGATGGCAAATATAATGAACTCTATGGCTTTGAGAATGTTCCTTTCCCGCCAACGATAACGATACAAGTAGAGTGGCTTAATATTTTGCAGCTAAAAGATCCTGCCGGTGATGAAAAATATTACGAAACCATCCAAAATGCGGAGGTTTTGCAAAAAGTGATTAGCAGTAGATTCTTTCGTGGCCGGATGAATCAGTCATTTATATTGAATGAACCGGAGGTCAAAGCCGGGGAATTTACCGCTCTGATGGCAGCTTTGTATTTGCAAAGCCGGCAGGCTTTTCATGATTGGTTTTATAAAGGGACAACCGTTTCGTTACGGGGGATTTTTGCTAAAGTGACTTTTCGATTGCTGGTGGAACAATTCATTCATGTGGAAACGTCACGCCTAGCAGAGCTTGCCGATGCTTTCAATCTGCGGTTATCTATCCAAATGGCAATTAATGATAAGGGAGGCAAAATAATGGCAGATCGCATTAAAGAAACAGTAGATTCTTTGCGCGGCAAGCTGGTAAGTGAAGGGCTTGTTGTATGTGCAAATGATGAAGAGTTTTATTTTATGGCCGGGCAATTGGCGTACTATTTGATTAATCAGTCCAGAGCGCAAAAAATAACAGGCGAGATGTATGAGCCATTCTTACGGGCAAAAAATGGCCATCAGTTGAAAAAACGCCTGGAAGAAGCGTATATGCTTTATAAGCATGAGATTTTGTCCGGTTATCGCCGATTCAATCAGGCCTTTTCCCTAGTGCTGGGTTATGTGCCGGAGACCGATAATCAAGGCAGTGCCCGAGAACTTTTATTGGCAGGGATTTTCGCAGATAATTTGTTGTTTGAAAAAACAGCTAAGGGAGTGGAATGAGATGGCAAAAATGAAGCAGCGTGTTATTGGCTTAATCGGTATTGTTAGCAGAATGGCTAATTGGAATGCTGATTTTACGGGATTGCCGAAGACAACGAGTGACGGGAATATTTTCGGCAGCGATAAAGCATTGAAATATAGCATAAAGCGTTTGTGGGAATTGAACGGAGAAAAAGTGCTGTATATTCGTTCCTACAAACTGGGCAAGGGCAAAGAGGGCGATAAACTGCAGCCCCGGGATTTGCCGGAGCGATACCAGCAATTATTTGGTGAAAGTGTGTCCAAGGATTCAACGATTGTATTAAAACGATTATTTTCGTGTGTTGATGTTATGAATTTTGGAGCTACGTTTGCGGTTGAAGGACAGAATATCGGTCTAACCGGCGTTGTACAAATTGGACAAGGCTTCAACAAGTATGATGAGACCAATGTAGAAGTACAGGATATCTTATCCCCTTTTCGCAACTCCAATGAGAAGAGTCAGGAAAATGATGCCACTTCTATTGGCAAGAAAATCATGGTCGATGAAGCGCATTATATTTATCCTTTCACAGTAAACCCGAACCATTATGAAAATTATATTGGGTTGCCAGGGCTAGATGAGTTTCAAGGCTATACACAGGAAGCTTATGCCGCCTTCAAAGAGGGCGCTTTGCTTGGGGCCACTGCCCTACAGACAAACAGTAAGTCCGGCAGCGAAAATGCTTTTAGCCTATTTATTGTATTAAAGGAGAATGCACTAGCCTATCTGCCTAATCTAGACCCTTACGTTACGGTATATAAGAAAGAGAATAAAACAATATATGATCTGTTGGCAATTGCCCCGATGGTGGCAGGCATCCAGGAGCAGGTTGAACAAATTGAACTCTACATCAATCCATATGCAGCAGAAGTCTGTCTAGAGCTTGACGGCCTCAAGTGTTACAATATTATTACGAGGGCGGCGCTGTAACCATGCGTGCACTTCGGTTTGAATTAAAAGGCGAAACGGCATTTTTTAAGAAACCAGACGTTAATAAATATGCCTATTTTACGTATAGCCATATCCATAAAATAGCCTTGTCCGGGATGCTTGGGGCAATTCTTGGCCTTGGTGGTTATATGCAGCAATATGAGGCTAATTATCCGCTGACTGGTAATGGGAAAAAGGCAAAAGAGATTCAGGTGTTTCCCGGATTTTATGAAGTATTCCAGTACGTCAGGATTAGCATCGTACCTCACGGCGATCGCGGATATTTTGCTAAAAAGCTTCAGATCTTTAATAATACGGTCGGCTACGCCAGTCAGGAAGAAGGCAAAGTCTTAAATGTACGGGAACAATGGCTGGAAAAACCACATTGGACAATTTATGTCGCCGATGATAAGGGGTTGGCAGATGGTATTTTTGCGAAGCTGGCCGAAGCCTTCCTGCAGTCGCAAAGTGTATATATGCCATATCTCGGAAAAAACGATCATCCGGCAGCGATAACAGATCCGGCGCTGGTGGAGGTTAGTCCGGCCGGGCAGGTACAGTTTATTGACTCACTGCACAGCAGTGATACTCTTGCTTATAAGGCGAGAGGCAAAATTAAACCTGGCCAAGGTAAAAGCTTTTTCAAAGAATGTATGCCTGTTGCCCTTAATGCAGAAAACAACGGGTATGTTTTCCATCCCCTGGTAGTTACCAATCATGAGATTGATCAAGCTTCCATTAGTGAAAACGATTATCGCAATTTGTATTGTGACAGGGAGCGCGTATTATATTTTATCTAATAGTTATCCGGGATGTGCGGCATCCCGGATATTGCTTTAGAAAGGAGTTTTTTTTATGGGAATCGGAGCCTATCTGATTGACGGTGCTGAGATATTATTGGCTCACACGGCGAAGAAGGAAACCGGAAAAGAACCGGAATCACTTGCCGAGCATTCTGATTTAGTGCTTCACTATGTAGATAAGCTTTCGGAGCACAACGGCTTAGCGGCAGCTATTCAAAGAGCGGTAGCAACCCTGACCGTGCAGGATGAGCCGCTTAGTCTTGCGGCTCAGTATTGGGTTATCAAATGTTTTAGGCAAGCAATATATCTGCATGATTTGGGTAAAATTAATCCCGTCTTTCAAAAGAAAAAAATGTGCAATCAGCAAATAGAAAAACTACCCCTGCCTGGGGATTCTACTCACGCACTCCTATCTGCACTGCTGTACCTGGATATTTATCTTGCCGAGCTTGATGCAGTTGAGTTCTCCGGAGCTAACTCGTTGGTGGGTAGTTTTATGAAGCAAGTGCTATATGTATTTGCCTACGTTATTTCGCGGCACCATACGTATCTGGCGAATATAGAAGAACCGGATGGCGAAGAAACCAGTTTTGAAAAACAGCTGCAGTTGTTGCAGAAAAAAATTCAGCGTTATCCTGGTTATGTGCATTACTACCGGTATAAAGAGAGATTGTGTTCTAGAGAAATCATGGCAGAGATGTTGAAGAGCAGATATCAACGCTTTACTGATATGCATTCACCTTTTCCTTTTTATGTTTTAGCGAAATTGTTATATTCCACTATGGCAGCCTGTGATTTTTATGCTACCTATGCCTATGACACAGAAAAAAGTCTGGAGTTTCAGTATTTTAGTAAGAAGCAAGCACTTTGGCCTGTGCTTGAGACCTTTCAAAATACAGAAATCTATCGTGGTGTACAAGAATTACGCAATAATCCGCAGACCACAATGCTTAGTCCTATTAACAGATTGCGGTCAGCTTTGTTTTTAGCTACAGAAGCAGAACTGCTGCGCAATTTAGATAAGCAGCTATATTATCTGGAGGCACCTACAGGCTCCGGCAAGACGTATATGTCGATTAATTTAGGATTAAAATTGCTAAGCAGCGAATTAGGGCTTAATAAGTTAATCTATGTGTTTCCCTTTAACGCACTGATTGAGCAGACTAAGCTGACCTTAGATAAGATTTTCCCTGATGAACTGCGCAACCAATACCCCATACCTGTAATCAATTCAATAACACCTATCATAAGCAAAAAGGAAGAGGCTGCTGAAACCGGTAATGGAGAAACAGAGCCGGAATTTGACTACAAGTCAGTATTGCTGCAGCGGCAAATGCTGCAATATCCTGTGATGCTGACTTCTCATGTTAACTTTTTTAATTATCTGTTTGGGCTGGGAAGAGAGTCAAATTTGGCTTTTACTCATTTGTGCAATAGTGTTGTTATTTTAGATGAGATCCAAAGCTATAAAAATGCAATCTGGAAAGAAATCATTCATTTTTTGCAGTCCTTTGCCAAGCTGTTGAATATAAAAATAATTATCATGTCAGCCACTTTGCCTAATTGGGATTCGTTAGTAGCGGGAGAAAGCGATACATGTTCTCTAGTTACTGAACGAGAACAATATTTTCAAAACCCATTATTTCGCAATCGGGTGCAGTTGCATTTTGAACTTCTCGATAAGAAAGTCATAACGGAAGAGGACTTGCTCGCCGAAGTACTTCAAAAACTCAAAAACCGGCAGGCGCAGGGAAAATCTACTCGCTTATTGATTGAATTCATCACGAAGGCTGCTGCGCGAAGCTTTTATCGTTGCCTGCAGTCAGTGAAGCTTGACATTCCCTTATTTGAATTGACAGGTGATGACAGTAATTTATTGCGAAAAGAAGTTTTACAACAGCTTGGCAAGGATGAAAAAGACAATTTTTATCTGTCTGATGCCATCGTTGTGGCCACTCAGGTAATTGAAGCAGGCGTTGATATTGATATGGATATCGGCTTTAAGGATATTTCCATGCTCGATAGTGAGGAACAGTTCTTGGGGCGGATCAACCGTTCCTGCCTGCGTCCGGATTGCCACGCTTACTTTTTTAATATGGTTAAAGCAACGCTGATCTATCGCGACGACCGGCGAACGGCATATGATCTGCAAGACGAGGCCTGTCAACTGCTGTTGCAGGAGAAGGACTTTAGGGGCTTTTATCAATTGATAATGGAAAAGATCAATGCGGAGCGGCAAAAAGCCAATCCGAAAAATTGGTCCTATTTTATCGCCTGTGTTCAACAATTGCAGTTCAAAGACGTAGAGAAGACCATGCAGCTAATTACGGAAAAACAATCTACCCTGTTTATTGCTCATAAGGTGACCTGCAAAAATAATAACGGTGAGATAGAACAACTGGATGGGGCGCAAGTTTGGGAAGAATTCAAGTCTCTTTTGGCAGATAGGGAAATGGAATATGCAACGCGAATAGTGAAACTCTCACAAATCAAAGAAAAGATGGCTTATTTTACTTTCAATTATGGGATTCAACATAGTTTTAAACAAACAATTCCACAAAATTATACTGAGGTGGTCGGGTCGCTATATTATGTACCGGATGGTGAACGTTTCATGGAGTTGGATGAAAATACAGGGGCAAAGAAGTTTAACCGTCAAGCTTATACAGATGAGGGGATGTCGCTGCTCTTATGAGAATAACAGGTACTATTGTTAATTACTACATCCATTGCAAGCGGCAATGCTGGCTGTTTGCCCACAAGATGAATTTTGAAGATGATAGTGAAGATGTGCGTATCGGGCGCATATTACACGAAATCCGCAGTGAAGGACGCACTAATACGGAGATTCAAATTGAAGGTATTAAAGTTGATAAAATGACTGATGAGTATGTTGTTGAGCTAAAGAAATCGGATGCTGATGTTGAAGCAACAAAATGGCAGACGCTGTATTATCTTTACATACTCAAACAAAAGGGGTTGGAACGCAAAGGGAGACTGGAGTTTATCGAGCGCAACAAACAAATGCACAAAACTGTTGAATTGGAGTTGGACAATCCTACGGAATTAAAATTGATTAGTCTATTGGAAGAAATAGAAGTGTATTTGCAACAAGATAAGCCGGTGCCGGCAATTTATGCCAAGAAATGTGAGCGTTGTGCTTACTATGCCTATTGTTATATTTAAGGAGGGATGAAGTTTGTCAAAGTCAGCTCCGACTACGCGCTATATTCGTACGCCTGGAACATTAGGGCGTGAAGACAATTCATTAACATTCCGCAATGAAAAGGGTATTACGCACATTCCGATAAATGGGCTGAAAGAGCTTTATTTACTGAATGAAATATCTTTGAATAGCAAGGTGTTCACGTTTTTATCAATGGCAAATATTACAGTCCACTTTTTCGATTATTATGGACAATTCCGTGGTACTTTCTATCCCAAAGAGGCTCGGGTGAGTGGTAAAGTTATGCTCTTGCAGGCAAAGGCTTGTTTGGAAAATCGTCTGCCGATTGCAGTTGCCTTTGTTGGAGCGATTGCAGCCAATATCCATGAGGTATTGTACCATTACTTTAAGCACGGCAATAAAGAAATCAAACCCTATTTGGATTGGCTTAAAAAAGATGTGCCTGATTTATTGCCTAAAATTAAAAATGTTCCTACCCTATTAAGTTTAGAGGGTGAAATCTGGCGGCGCTTTTATGAAACTTTTCAATTGATTTTGCCTGAGGACTTTGTGATGAATCGCAGAGTGAAGCGGCCTCCTGACAATCCCATCAATGCACTGGTCAGTTTCGGTAACACAATCCTGTATACAAAAACGATATCGCAAATCTATCATACGCATTTAGATCAGACGATCAGCTTTTTGCATGAGCCTAGTGACCGTCGCTTCTCGTTGAGCCTGGATTTGTCAGAAGCATTCAAACCATTGATTGTTTTTCGTACTATTTTTGAAGTTGTTAACAATCGAAGAATTCAGGTCAGTAAGCACTTTGACAAGAAATATAATTACTGCTTATTAAACGAGCCGGGACGTGATGTATTCATTACCGCCATGGAAGAACGCTTACAACAGGTATTTGAGCATGGCACGATGAAGCGAAAAATAAGCTATCTGACTGCGATCAAATATGATGCTTACAAGCTGAAAAAGCATGTTGTTGAGGGAACTTCTTTTACACCTTTTCTGGAAAAAGACCGGAGGTAAGCACATATATGGCAAAAAATTATAATTATGTTATTCTTGTCTATGATATTGGTGAGAAGCGTGTAGGAAAAGTGTTTAAGATATGTAAGAAGTATTTGGTTCCTTTCCAAAAGTCGGTTTTTCGTGGCGAAATTACTCCTGCAAACTTAATTAAACTTCGAAGTGAACTTCAAAAAGTCATTGATAAAAAAGTCGATTTTGTAGCTCTTTTTAAAATGACCGGTGATTATGTATTTGATGAAGAAGTTATTGGGGTTCGTCTCCATGATCAAGAATCAATGTTACTGTAATAATTTTCCCAACCGGCATAATCGCTAGGCGAGGCTTGCACCCAAGAGCTATAAGGGATGAAGAGTAATCTTGGGGCAAGTGCTTAAATGTGACTTTCCGGTTGGGAAAATATTGCTAATTCCTTGTAAACATTGTATTGTATAGCTATAGGTGTTTTTGCCAAGCTTGATTTTATTGGCCTTTGACCGTAACATGGATGTATTGAAACTAGCCAATCAGCTTTGTTACTTTGTTCCCTAGTTTCCTTTGACCGTAACATGGATGTATTGAAACTGCCGAACGCCTACAAATGGTCAAAGATTATCTGGCTTTGACCGTAACATGGATGTATTGAAACAGGGAAGGTAAATGTAACAATTGTTGGAGTTGCCGCCTTTGACCGTAACATGGATGTATTGAAACATTGATATTCCTAACGTTGAATATGCCGAGGGCGAACTTTGACCGTAACATGGATGTATTGAAACCAAAGAGAACTAGCTATAAAATGCGGATTGCAACACTTTGACCGTAACATGGATGTATTGAAACCAAGGATTGAAATACATCGCTGGTTTGCCAATATCTTTGACCGTAACATGGATGTATTGAAACATTATGCCGGTAGGTAACGGACAAACTGGATTGTCTTTGACCGTAACATGGATGTATTGAAACAATACAGCCGCGTAACCTTCGACAATCATTTCTTCCTTTGACCGTAACATGGATGTATTGAAACCGGTATAACGCCCTTCGTCACCCATCCACCAGCCACTTTGACCGTAACATGGATGTATTGAAACTAGTTCAATTCCTCAATTCCGCTTACAAACTCCGGCCTTTGACCGTAACATGGATGTATTGAAACTGGCATTAAACCTTATCGGGCAATTGAAGGGGCTATCTTTGACCGTAACATGGATGTATTGAAACTTCGGCAAAGATGTCAATCCCGACGAGATCCCATTCCTTTGACCGTAACATGGATGTATTGAAACTTAGATGCCAAATCAAAGCCAATAATTACACCCCCTTTGACCGTAACATGGATGTATTGAAACTCGAAGGGGAATGGACGCAGCGGTCATGGGAAACAACTTTGACCGTAACATGGATGTATTGAAACAAGATTGCAACGAACAATGTGACGTTAGTAAATATCTTTGACCGTAACATGGATGTATTGAAACGGGAGAACCGGAAGTTGTGTTAAGTGCTGAGTTTGCTTTGACCGTAACATGGATGTATTGAAACGACATTGACAACTTCCAGACAACCGGCAGACAACCGCTTTGACCGTAACATGGATGTATTGAAACCGAGTTAATGGTGTACAAATTCGTGACACAGATAACTTTGACCGTAACATGGATGTATTGAAACAGCAATACAACTTGTACACATACGCTTACAGGCTCTTTGACCGTAACATGGATGTATTGAAACTTTTGCAAAAGCATATAATGTGCATGTCCATTTACTTTGACCGTAACATGGATGTATTGAAACGCTAATGCAACCTGAATATGGGCATTGACATCTGGCTTTGACCGTAACATGGATGTATTGAAACTTCCTTGTTGGTTCATATGTTCACGCCTGGAATGACTTTGACCGTAACATGGATGTATTGAAACTGTTGTCTACGCCAGCAGAGGCCGGGGAGCGAGTGCCTTTGACCGTAACATGGATGTATTGAAACAAGGAAACGAACAAGTCCGTAGAGTCTACTCTACCTTTGACCGTAACATGGATGTATTGAAACTACCCAAAGCTGAACAGTACGACACCTTTATGGACTTTGACCGTAACATGGATGTATTGAAACCAAAAGTTAGGCCGGTTACGATTGCTGGAGCTAAGACTTTGACCGTAACATGGATGTATTGAAACCTATGACATGCACTACAGACACCATAAGTTTTACTTCTTTGACCGTAACATGGATGTATTGAAACGCTTGACCTGGAGTATAACCACAGATTTCCTTGGCCTTTGACCGTAACATGGATGTATTGAAACCCGGTAAAACTGACGAGCAAATAGCCGACGAACTACCTTTGACCGTAACATGGATGTATTGAAACTTTTGACAGAAACGCAGGAATTGTTTTCCCTTCCGCTTTGACCGTAACATGGATGTATTGAAACAAAACAACTACTAGCCAAAGGGATAAAGCTAACTATCTTTGACCGTAACATGGATGTATTGAAACAAAAATCTCTGTTTGAAGATAAGCGATCACATCAACTTTGACCGTAACATGGATGTATTGAAACCGGCGCTAAAGAGGGCGGATTGCTGGAGCATAGTTTCTTTGACCGTAACATGGATGTATTGAAACTGGATTGTTTATATAGCCAATGGCTATTAAATATACCTTTGACCGTAACATGGATGTATTGAAACGTATGAAAGAAAAAGATTATGCCATTTGCTGTTTTTGTTAAACTAAAAGTACCCCACTTTTAGTAAAAATGTTACTTCAAAAATCCCCCACGGTATATTAAACTCTTATGTGCTGTAATTGACATAAGAGGGGACGAACTGGGGTTGATCACACTGAATCAGAAACAAGAAATCATTCTAAATTTTTATCGGGAAGGAAAATCCCAAAGAGCAATTGCCAAAGAAACTGGTGTAGACCGGAAAACAGTCAGTAAATATATTAACGCTTATCAGCAAGCCCGGCAAAAACTAATCCAATCGGAAGATACTACCCGCATCGATCAAATTGACCTCATTACAGATCTCGTAGAACCGCCAAAATATCAAGTGGCTAACCGGGAAAAAAGAAAATTAACGGAGGACATGATCGATAAAATTAAATATTATCTGGATGAAAACGAAGTTAAAAAGCGAAATGGCCAGTCTAAACAGCAAAAGAAGATTATTGATATCCATCAAGCTTTACTGGATGAAGGTTTTCAAATTAGCTACCCAACCGTCCGAAACACAGTAGATGCGCTTAGAAAATCAGGAAAAGAGGCATTTATCCGTATTGACTATGCTCCCGGTGATGTATGTGAATTTGACTGGGGCGAAGTAAATATCTACATTGACGGAACGTTAAAAACTTTTCAAATGGCGGCATTTACCAGCGCATATGGCAATTACCGTTATGCACATTTGTTTCCTAAACAAAAGACAGAATGCTTTGTTGAATCACATGTTCTTTTCTTTGAGCATATTGGCGGTGTTTACC
>NZ_ASXP01000002.1:0-937500 GCF_000445445.1 Sporomusa ovata DSM 2662
CTGCTCTGCCTATTAGTGCTACCACTATTACTCCTATTAGTGCCGATACTGCTCTGCCTATTAGTGCTTCTACCGCGCTGCCTATCAGTGCTACCACCATTACTCCTATTAGTGCCGATACTGCTCTGCCTATCAGTGCTGCCACTATTACTCCTATTAGTGCTGATACTGCTCTGCCTATCAGTGCTGCCACCATTACTCCTATTAGTGCTGATACTGCTCTGCCTATCAGCGCTGCCACTATTACTCCTATTAGTGCTTCTACCGCTCTGCCTATCAGTGCTGCCACTATTACTCCTATTAGCGCTGATACTGCTCTGCCTATCAGTGCTGCCACTATTACTCCTATTAGTGCTTCTACCGCTCTGCCTATCAGTGCTTCTGCCGCGCTTCCTATTAGCGCTACCACTATTACTCCTATTAGTGCTGATACTGCTCTGCCTATCAGTGCTGCCACTATTACTCCTATTAGTGCTTCTACCGCTCTGCCTATCAGTGCTTCTGCCGCGCTTCCTATTAGCGCTACCACTATTACTCCTATTAGTGCTTCTACCGCTCTGCCTATCAGTGCTTCTGCCGCGCTTCCTATTAGCGCTGCCACTATTACTCCTATTAGTGCTGATACCGCTCTGCCTATCACTACTAATGGTGAACTACTTCCCGTTTCTGTGTCTCTCGCTACAACTGATGTCGTGTTTCCTTCTCTCACAGGCATCACTAACGGCGGCCCTGGCTTCGAAAGACAAGTATTGGGCCTTGGCCAATGGACGTATGGCGTAGTTAACGCCTCCCCGTCACCAAATAACGCAATAACATACCTGCAAATAAGCCCAGACGGCAACAATTGGATAAAGGATGGCGCCACGTATACCATCGCCTACAACGGTACAGCAGCCCTTGTCGCCGGTGTCTTCCTCAAATACGCCCGTGTGTACTACTATGCACAAGATGCCACCAATAGTGCCGTAACCCTCAACGTCTTCTTCCAAGGTAATACGGTTGGGTAAGGTTACACCCCTACCATCGCCTGCCAAACACATTTCCCTCATCAATAAGATGAGGGAAATGTGTTATACTAATCGCCTCTTACCTTGGATAGGTAGAGGCGATTTCTTGTAAACAGTATTTTGGTGCCTTCCTAGTAAGAACCAAAAAAATATGTTCGGCATAGTTTAATATATAGAATGATATCAAAAAAGAAGCGGAAGTCTTTTGTTAGTAAACAGCATTTCCCCGAGCCATTTAGCTGATAGTCTCAAGTAGAAATGTTGTTTTCAAAGTTAAAACAGGGGGACACAATGAAAACCAGCATTGTAATATTAACATTTAACCAATTGGA
Organism: Sporomusa ovata DSM 2662; assembly: GCF_000445445.1. Lineage (GTDB taxonomy): Bacteria > Bacillota > Negativicutes > Sporomusales > Sporomusaceae > Sporomusa > Sporomusa ovata. The sequence goes on from NZ_ASXP01000002.1 coordinate 1,340, forward strand.
GTATACAAAAAAATGTATTGATAGTATCCGTCAATATACTAAGAAGAACGAGTATGAGATTATCATTGTTGATAATAACTCCACAGACGGAACAAATTCCTGGCTCAAAGAGCAACACGATATAAAAACTATTTTTAACAAGGAAAATGTTGGCTTTCCCAAAGGCTGCAATCAAGGAATTGCCGTATCCACTGGGGATAATATCTTATTACTTAATAATGATGTCATAGTTACGAGTAATTGGTTGGATAATCTTGTGCAGTGCCTTTATAGCCAAAATGAGATTGGGGCGGTAGGCCCCATAACTAACAATGTATCCAACTATCAGGCAATTAGCGTAAATTATCATTCTGAGACAGAGATGCAGCTATTTGCAGAAACGGTAAATAAGTTTAATCCCAAGCTGTGGGAAGAACGTCTGAAACTTGTTGGCTTTTGCCTGCTTATTAAGAGAAGTGTTTTGGAGCAGGTTGGGCTCTTGGATGAGCAATTCAGCCCTGGAAATTTTGAAGATGACGACCTATCCTATCGAATTCGGCTAGCGGGGTTTCGCCTAATTTTATGTAAAGACACGTTTATCCATCATTTTGGAAGTGTATCTTTTAAACAAGATAACTCCAGATATGCGGCCCTACTAAAAGAAAACGGTAATAAGTTTGCGGACAAATGGGGGTTTGACTCAAGTTATTTTTCTTTAATTAGATTTGAGGTTGCAGCATTGGCAGATAGTCCGGAAGATATTCCGCTAACTATTCTAGAAGTTGGGTGTGCCTGTGGTGGAACACTTTTACACTTGAAAAATAAGTATAAAAAAGCGTCACTTTATGGCATTGAAATAAATAAAGCTGCCGCACGTAGTGCTGCACTGTTTGCAGAAGTATCTGATCAAAACATAGAGGAATTAGAATTGGCATATCCCCAGAATTTTTTTGACTATATCCTACTTACGGATGTGTTGGAACATTTACAAAATCCCTGGATGGCTCTTACCACATTCAAACAATATTTAAAACCATATGGGAAATTATTGGTGTCTATTCCTAATGTTATGCATTTTAGTGTAATAAAGAAAATGCTGCAGGGATGTTGGACCTATGAGGCTGCCGGAATTTTAGACAAAACTCCCTTGCACTTTTTTACCTTGTATGAGATTGATAAAACGTTTAAAGAGCTAGGGTACTGTGTTCAGGAGTATCGGATGACGACTTCTCCTGAAACTGAGCAAGATAGTGATTTTATTAAAAAAGTTACTCAATTAATGGGTGATCCGAACTTAGCCCAGCAATATCGGGCAAATCAATATATATTTGCAGCTAAATTAAAGCCACCGATTAGTCTCGTGTTTTTATTAAGACGAATAGAACACGACATCGATAAAGCACAGACCCTCAATACTCTTATGGAGTTTATTGAAAGCGGTGTTTTCTCAACAAACGATATAATACAGGTTACCGAAAATGATATGGTTAAAAAAGAAGAACTTCTGCAAACAATAGCAGTTTGCTGTTATGAACATAAATTGACTGAAAGCGCGCTAACACTGTTGGAGAACGCCTATCAAAGGGATAAACAAGATCCCATAACGGCTTACCATCTTGCTTGTATTCTTTCTAAGACGGGAAAGACAGAGGTTGCACTTGGCTTGCTTAATCAACTAAAACAAAAGGATGCCAAGATTCTGGAACTGATTGCTAAGATCAAGGAGGTACTGCATGAATCCAAATAAAATATGCTTCATCACCTGTGTAAGTGATGAAGAAATGTATCAGGAGTCTCTTATATATATAAATCATCTGATAATACCCGATGGTTTTAAAATTGAGATTATTAAAATTAAGGATGCGGAATATATAACTAAGGCATACAACTCTGCAATGCGGTCCTCTGATGCAAAGTATAAGGTATATCTACACCAGGATGTCTTTATTATTAATAAAAACTTTATTAACAATGTTGTTGACTTATTTCTTAAACATCCGAATATTGGTATGCTTGGCTTTGCGGGTAGTGCCAAAATTCCAACTACTGGTGTCTGGTGGGATTCGAAGTGTAATTATGGTAAAGTTTTTGACAGCCATAGCGGAAAAATGGAACTGCTTTCTTTTTTGGACATTAATGGTGAATATCAAGAAGTTCAGGGTATAGATGGACTTATGATGATTACTCAGTATGATGTTCCGTGGAGGGATGATATTTTTACTGGTTGGCACTTTTATGATCTATCCCAAAGCATGGAGTTTATCCGCGCCGGATATCAGGTAGGTATTCCCTGCCAGGTTGAGCCCTGGTGCGTTCATGATTGCGGGATTGTCAATGTTAGTAACGGGTTCAATGCATACCGCAAGGTTTTTTTGGAGGAATATGCAAAGAACTTGTTTCCTTATTAAATCAACTTTCACAGCATTATACAAGGAGGTATCTCATTGACCAACTCATCACAGATAAAAATTGAAATGCTTGATCAATTTTTCTTGCGGCATAATGTGATTGTTGCAATTTCTCATACAAATTATTTACTGGCGACAACCGGAGGCGTGGAAAAACTAATAAAAGTAGAGGAAATGTTTTGTAAGGACAACAATCTGCATTATGTGCAACTATTTCCGCTTCAAAACTATGGTTATGAAGAAGGAAATATTGAATGGAATCAATTATTAGGATTAAATATTGACAGCGCTTTTATAGGCTTTTTTTCGGTTAAGCAATTATCACTTTTTTTCGAGCGTTTAAGGAAAACCGAACAAATAAACGTACTGGCTCTTCTAATTCATCACCTGATGGGTTTCTTTTTAAAAGCGCTAAGCATTTTAGAAGAATCACTACAACCGCGTCAAAGTTATCTTTATATACATGACTTTTACACCATTTGTCCACAGTACAACTTGCTTAAAAATAATTTTGAATACTGTGGAGCACAACCATTTGGATCGTCGACATGCCAAGATTGTAGTTATTGTGATGCCCGAAATAAGATTGGGAGTCAGATGGAAGCCTTCATTTATCGCTATCAGGGCAGGTTTGTTTTCCCTTCAGAAATCCCTAAACAGATATGGGGATCAGTTTATAGAGACCTTGAAAAAAAATGTCAAGTAGTTCCACACCAAAACGTATTAATAAAGCTAAGAAATGCTATTGATATGCCAAGCCCTAAGATTAAAATCGGCTATATTGGAGGGCAATCACCAATTAAAGGTTATCTCCAATGGAAAGAAGTTGTTAACCAATATAAGGAAAGCTATGACTTCTATCATCTCGGAAGCTGGCAGGAAGAACTGGCGGGAGTTTCTTATATTCCTGTTTCGGTGCTGAAACAGGGAGACGAAAAGATGGTAGAGGCCATACGAGCGCATAAAATTGATATAGCTTTTCTTTGGTCAAATTGTCCGGAAACCTATTCCTTTACATTCTTTGAAAGTTTGGCCGCAGGTTGTTTCATATTATCAAATAATATTAGCGGGAACATCGTGACAAAGATAAAGCAATACAATTGCGGAAAATCATTTAATGGGTTCCCGGAATTGATTGAGTACTTATCCGATGTAAAGCAAGTACGAAAGGATATTGAGTTATACAATGATAATAAAGGTGAGTATACATTGGTAAATAATCATAGTATATTGCAAGATTTGATCGAAAGTAGTAAGCAGAGTAATTTTCATAGCAATATATCGTCCTGTGATTGGAATGATAGTAAACTGCTTGAATGGAAATTTGCAGATGAAACCGAACATGTGGATCAAATAATAAGTCTTCTAGCTACCATTAATGACTTGAAAGCCCAACTGCAAAATGTAGGTCATTGAGTTCTCAACCTTAATTGAGACTGTTTAAGGAAGTGTGTAAATGGTAATAATCCCCATAAAGGAGATGTTACAATATGCACGAACGCGAACAAGAATTAGTAGGCCTGTTATCCAAGCAATGTACAAACATGGAGGATGTTCACAAGCTGCTTAAATCGCTGTTTAAAAGTACGCTTGAAGAGATGCTTGAAGCAGAGATGGACGAACACCTTGGTTACCAAAAACATGATTTGTCGGGGAATAACAGTGGAAACAGCCGGAACGGCTATGGGAAAAAGACCCTACAAACCGAGCTTGGTGAAACTGAATTACGTGTCCCTCGAGACCGAAACGGCACATTTGCCCCTCAAGTGGTAGAGAAACGACAGACAAAATCGGAGGATTTAGAAGGCCGAATTATCGCTATGTATGCGAAAGGGATGTCGAACCGTGACATTGAAGACCATCTGCGTGACATCTACGGAGTAGAAGCGTCGGCCAGTCTTATCAGCCGGATCACCGACAAAATCATGCCAGCGGTACAGGAATGGCAGGTCAGACCCTTGGATGGCCTCTACCCTATCGTATTTTTGGATGGCATCGTGTTCAAAGTACGAAAAGATGCCAAAATTATCAACAAGTGTGTCTATTCGGTGTTAGGTATCAACATGGATGGCAGAAAAGAGATCCTGGGCATATGGATGTCGGAAAACGAGAGCGCCTCTTTCTGGCTGACCATCTGTAATGAGTTGAAAAATCGGGGCGTGCAGGACATTTTGATAGCCTGCCGGGACAATTTGAGCGGTTTTTCGGATGCGATAGCCACGGTTTTCCCAAAAACAGAGCAGCAGCTTTGTGTCATTCATCAAATCCGCAACTCCACAAAATATGTGCCGTACAAGGACATTAAGGCGGTTATGGCCGATCTGAAGCTTGTCTATGGAGCGTTATCTTTAGATGATGCCGAGTACCGGTTAGAGGAATTTGGCGAGAAATGGGGCAAGAAATATCCTCAGATTGTAAAGTCCTGGGAGGCAAATTGGACAGAGCTTTCCACCTATTTTAAGTATCCAGAAGAAGTTCGGCGGCTCATTTATACCACCAATGCAGTGGAGGGGTTTCATCGGATGCTGCGCAAATATACCAAGACCAAGACGATCTACCCTACCGATGATGCTGTCAGAAAGTCAGTTTTCCTGTCGATACAAGAAATTACCAAAAAGTGGAGTATGCCAGTTCGTGATTGGGGAATTATAATAGGGCAACTCATGATATTTTTCGATGGCAGGTTCCAGCGATCACTTAGTGCTTAATCACGGGGGCTCAGCCCCCGAACCCCCGAGGTTTATCGCTTTTGTTTTCCAAGGCGGCTACCAGAAAGGCGACGCTCTCGTGAGCATCGCCGCCTCGCCTAACCTCATACGCCGCTCGGGTCGCACCTCTGCGTTGCCCTATCCTGCATATGAGTAAAAGCATGAGTTAGCTTACCCAATAATCTGGATGATTATTCCATTTACACAGTTTGCGAAACACTCCCCCTTAATTAAAAAGAACTGTTTTCCTGAGTCACCTCCACTAATTTAATTCTTAAAACAATGCAACAAACCCGCGAAATTCGCGGGTTTGTTGCATTGGGTAGAATTTATGTCTGGTTTATTTGAGGATTTAATTTGCATTCAATTTTTTTGTCAAGCATTATACTAAAGTTAGATACTTCTTCCGGAATATTTCTATTACTTAAAATCCATTCTATTCCTCGTTTAATTTGCATCAATTCTTCATTTTTGTTACAGAATTGATCATATAACCTTTCTAATATCCAAGTCAAAGCATCGATAGAATTGTCAAATCCAGCCTTTTCAAATAATCTGGTAGAAGCAGTATTGTTTAAAATAAAAGTAAAAATAACATGTATTGCATCTATTTCATTCTTCCCCTCATTTGTGCCTGCCTTGCTATGAATTCTACCTTTTAGTAAACTTTCCGATAAGTAGGCTATATTTAAATTCGTCGCCAACCGTAACCACATATCATAATCCTGGGCATACTTGAAGTCAGGATTAAACATACCGACTTCGTCCAAATATTCCCTCCTAATCATAATAGAACAACCATGTATACAATCTCGTACTAATAATGTTCGATATAATGTGGCTCCTTCTAACTCCTTTTCTATAATAGTTCCTAAATAATTGCCTTTTTCATCTATCCAGTCATACCCACTGAAGACCATACCATACTCTGAGTATAGTTCTAAGAATGATACTTGTTTTTCTAACTTATTTGAAGTGAATAGATCATCAGAACTTAACCAACAAAAATATTTTCCTCTGGCTGCGCGCAAACCATCATTAATTGCTAACGCTATTCCTTGATTCACTTCTTTATTAATTATTTTTATTTTACCATAGCAATATGTGTTATACTTCCTTATAATATCAACCGTATTATCTGTTGATCCATCGTTTACAATAATTAATTCCCAGTCAGTAAATGTTTGTTCTATTACACTTTGAATAGATTGGGCAATAAATTGATCTTGATTATAAGTCGGCATGATTATTGAAACAATAGGCTTTGATTTATTACTTACTCTACTGTGTTGCCAGGAGATATCTTGCAAGACCTTTTGAAATAGTTCATTCCATTGAGATAAAGTTTCCTCTACACCTATGGGAATAATTTCAAAATCATACTCAGGATAGGATAGGGCAGTTTGGATAGAATTTGTTACTAATTTGTGTGCTAACTTTAGATTTCTTTCCTGTTGTAAGGAAGGCTTTCCCATTTGGCGTAAATCATCTTGTAAAAAAGCAATTGTGAACTTTTCTTGATCAACAAAGTCTATACATGTTGCATTTTGTAAAACAACTGATACCTCCGGATGCTGGGAATCTATATATTTTTTTGCCGCTAAAGAAAAATTATTTTCACCTACTATCCTAGTATCAACACCGATAGTAGACGGACAGTTATCCAGCAGAAAGTCCCATAAAACTTTTTCTCCCATTGAGCCGGTAACACTATCGTTACAAATAGCAATTCTAGCACCTGGTTGAGCAAAACTCTTTGTTGGTTCACTATCTGACTCACCACATTGAAAGTGATAAACGATACTATCAAATGATGTTTGATGTTTGATAGTATGAATAAGTAATTTTTTTATTAAGACTTTATCTCCAGATATATTCGCTTCTCCTTTTTGCGCCAATTGAGGACTAAAAATATTACTGCCTGGAATAATATTACCTTCCGGATATCCTCCCACTAAATCAAAATGTTGTTTCCTGATTAATAGGGGCATGTATAACCTACTATCAGGATGCAACTCTTCAATAATTTTGGCTACATATTTATTAAATTCAGCTTCATTATATGAGTTATACGTATATCCAAAATTCTTTTCAATTTCATACAGCCCGCTTGTTAACTTTCCAGATTCAACTAACCGAGATGTTACACAATTAGTTCCATTATATACTTTTAGCATGTTTTCGAGCCAATTCGGGGAAAATGCCATATATGAATTAATAAAGATTAAAAAATCACCTTTTGCTTTTCTCGCACCATAGTTATATGCACGATATACATTATTTATGTACCATTCATCCGGCTGATTGGGAATATTATTATATATATAATGTGGTATATAATTATCCTTTAGATAATTTAAAACAACTTCTGTCGCATTATTTGTCACAAAGTAAAATTCTTTATCACTTAAGTCCGTATATTTTAATACTTGATTATATATAAATTTAAGCCATTCAACATCCTTATCTATTAAACATATTATCGAATATTGGGGACGAAATACCGCTTCCCGGTATTTTTCGACTTCGGATAGAGATTCGAAAAAACTCATTGCAACTGGCGGATCTTCATCCAGCCATAAACCTTCGGGAAACTCTTGTTCTGGAACTTGTTCCAAAACAAGAGTTTCTTCACTAATGAGCCGGTCCAACATATTATATCCACGCTGTCCTTTTGACCTATACCTTAAATATCTATAAGCGAGGTTCTTGATTGTTGAAAATCCATAATGCAAAACTTTAAAATTTGTCACACATACTATTTTCCTCAAGTTTTCAGGATATGGCTGTTGATAAAGAGCAGATGTACGTTGATCAAAAGATATTTCAGGAGTCACACGCCATAACCGCACGAACCATTCCGTATCATATAAGCTATCAAGTCTTTTCCACGTTTTACTCCTCCAGATATTTATATTTTGGAGGGAAACCCCGTCGAAATCGTTTTGTATACAAAATTGACATAAATTTTGCAGATTTTCAGCAGTATTAGCACCCAAAACCTCATCTGCATCCAGCCAAAGTATAAAATGCGGTGACAACTTTAAAGCCTCAGTTAATAATCTTTGTTTATGCCTTCGCCTATTATCAAAGTTATTTTTTACTCCTCTGATAACATAAGGTGTGACAGTTAGCATATGTTCATAACTACCGTCTGTACTGCCATCATCATATATAACCACTGCATCCACTATGGGTTTTATATAGTGGATAAATCTATCGAGGTTTCCTTTCTCAATTTCATTATAGATCTGACATATACATACTATTGAATATTTGTTCAAACTTAGCTCCCTCCATAAAAGAACTATTTTCCTAGGACTATTTTCGCAACTGTCTGGCTAACATTCTGTTTTACATATTCGCTCGGTGGAGTCCACTCACATGCTTTATTTATAACTAACTCTACCGAACGTAATATGTCATTAGGAGTGCTTCCTGTTAATAGGTTGCTTCCAGTCTCAATGGTTTCTGGCCGTTCAGTAACGTCGCGCAGCGTGATACTAGGTACTTTCAAAATACAACATTCTTCTTGAACTGTACCGCTATCACTTAATATACAAGCAGCATTTTTTTCTAATTGAACAAAATCAAATAAACCCATTGGTTCTAAACTAGTAAGTCCGTCCCAATTGGTTATCGATTGATTTTTTTCCATTTGCGAGCGTGTCCTAGGGTGAACACTAAAAATAATCGGTATGTCATACTTTTGTTTTAAGCTTATAAAAGCCTCAAAAAAATTTTCCAGTCTATTTGTATCATCTACATTTTCCGCTCGATGAAGCGTTACCAAAAAATAATTTTTCGGCGTAATCTTTAGCTGCTCAAGAATACTACTTTTCCGAATCTGATACTCATAATATTGTAAAACCTCTGTAATCGGATTGCCGGTAACAAAGATTCGATTACTTGCAATGCCTTCTTTAATTAAGTTGGCTCTACTACGTTCCGTATAAGGCAATAATGTATCACTACAGTGGTCTATAAGACGTCTGTTTACCTCTTCAGGTACGTTATCATCATAACAACGGTTGCCAGCCTCCATATGAAAGACGGGAATTCGCATACGTTTCGCAACAATAGCTGCAAGCGCACTATTAGTATCCCCCAATAGCAGTATTCGATCAGGTTGCTCGATTAGTATTACTTTTTCAACATTTATTAGTATCTGCGAAATTTGCCCCATTAATGTTTCGGCCTTACACGCAAATATATAGTTAGGCTCTCTTATACTCAACTGCTCAAAAAATATTTGATTCAATGATTTGATATAGTTTTGCCCTGTATGCATTAGAACATGCTGGCAATTTTGATCCAAAATTGGAATTATCCTGCTTAGTCTAATAATTTCCGGCCTTGTACCAGCAATTGTTAATACCTTCATTTAAAAAACTCCCCACTTTTCAAATAAAGCTCTCTCATTGCTATAATTACTTATTAACCTAATCTCATGTAAAGTTTCCGATTTTTCTGTTAAACAAATCAACATATACTTTTTCACAATTCCGCGTCATCCGTTGTGGATTGTTAAACACCGCTTGAAAACACTGAAACGTCATTTCTCCACATTGTTTACGGTAGGTTTCATCCAAAATCAGCTTGTTTACGATCTCTTTAAACTGGGCAAAATCATCCCGCTTGGCCACTAATGGAAGCAACTCCGGTTTCAAGTTCCCGCTAGCAGCATATTCCCCCATGACTGACCGTGAAGCTGCATGAAAAAATGGTTTTGAATAATCATGTTCAAATGAAACGATTGGCATCTTCAATGACATGGCATCAAATAATAGCTGACCACCACCAGAAGGGTAAGTATCAATAAAAATATCCGCGACCCCCATAATACTGAAATAGTCTTTCCTATATGGAAAAAACAGTAGTCTATGTTGAATATCTGCGGTAATCATATCTTGTAGAAATTTCGGTTCATTGCCTTGAATCCCAACAACAATTAAATATGCTTTATCATTTAATCGGAGCACTTCAAAAATTGCTTGCCATATTTTTGCATCCTGAAATTTAGTATGGCGACCTGCCATAATCATAACTACAGCATCATTAGTGAGATTAAGTTGAGACCTATGGTACGTCTGGCTTGGTAAAACTTTCTCAACTTCTGCTACAACAACATAATTATCACATGGAGTTTCTATACATTCCCCAAGACACCATGATATTGTCGCATCCAGCAGAGGTGCTGCAAATTGCGGCAAAGGCCCTGAAACCTGTCCCAGCATAATTGGCGCAGGACGTAAAGAAGCAATATAGTAGTGGTTCAGTTCGGCAAGTAGTGTAGAAAATACTAAAATATCAGGTTGAAAACTATAAATTTGCGCTGCCACCGAGCGTAAATGTTCATCCATTGTCGCGCTATTACGCTCTACAAGAACAACTCTAACACCACTCTTCTCAAATATCTCCATATGTTGCTTACCATCTTGTGATGCCTCGATTTGTTCTTTCGTATCCGGTGAAAATATTACAACTTCAAAATTGGACTGATCATGATATTGCACAATATTGTTGATCACTCTTATAATTGCTGAATTAGTTTGAAGCATGCCATATACCAGGTACGCAATACGCATCTTTTCCTTTTTAGAGCTTGTGATCCATGGATACTTCATGTATTGATGCGGTTTTGCAAGCCTTTCAATGCTATCTAATATATCAAAATCATATTCATAATTATCTGTTTTTGTTAAAAGGGCCATTGCCATATGACTTTGTTGAAAATAAAATAAAGCCTCTTGAATTTTATTTTCTTTAGCTTTTCTCATGCCAATTCGTTTATATGCTTCTCTAATTTCATTATAATCATTGGTTTGAAAGTGAATTTTAATATATAAATTTAGAAGTTCATCCGCAAATCCAGATAATAACCATGCACGGTTTATAAAAACTTTTGCCTGATCATAATCTTGTTTTTGCATATAAGCGATTGCTAAATTAGTATTTACAAAAATCCTATCCTTTTTTGATTCCATTTTTAAATATGGCAATAACAGAGAAAAGTCAAATAATTCGTCTGTTATAATCTTACGCAATAAATTATCAAAAACCTCCAACCCCATTTTATTGCCTCCCCATATTTTGTAACCTACTATTCACTTAGAACATTTTCCTCTATATAATTTACTTCATCCTGTACTATTCTAATAACCGTTTGAACATCTTCTTCTTTCATTTCTCCCCACAACGGCAACCTGAGCAACCGAGAAGCTACACTATCAGTCACATCCATTTCCCCACACGTCCGGCCATATCTAATACCTGCAGGTGAACTATGCAGCGGAATGTAGTGAAAAACAGCGCCAATGCCCTTATCTTGAAGTCGATGTAACATCTGATCTCTTTTGCTGGCAGTAGGCAATAGCAAATAATAAATATGACCATTATGACTAATTTCTTGTGGAATAATAGGCCTCCTGAACTTATTATATTTCTCTGCTGCCGCAAATGATTCATGGTATTGATTCCAAACCTTCATTCTGGCTTTGTCAATTATCGCACAGGAAATAAGTTGACCGTACAAAAAAGCTGCAATTAACTCACCAGGTAGGTATGATGACCCGATATCAACCCACGAGTATTTATCTACTAAGCCTTTATGAAATGCCTTCCGATTAGTTCCCTTTTCCCATATTATCTCAGCACGATCCTGAAAAGTCGTATCATTTATAAGCACAGCTCCACCTTCACCAGAAACTAGGTTTTTTGTCTCATGAAAGCTAAGCGCTGCAAAATGACCAATACTACCTAGTGGTTGACCTTTGTATTTTGAAAGGATTCCCTGTGCAGCATCCTCAATTACCAACAACCTATACTTTTCAGCAATAGCCATAATCGTATCCATTTCACAGGCTACTCCCGCGTAATGTACGACAGTAATTGCTTTGGTATGTGGTGTAATTGCCGCTTCAATTTTTGTTTCATCAATATTTAGCGTATCTTCGCGAATATCAACAAAAACAGGAACTCCGCCTCTTAGAACAACTGCATTGGCAGTAGAGACAAAGGTATATGATGGCATAATCACTTCATCGCCATATCCGATATCAGCGAGAATGACTGCCATTTCCAGTGCTGCCGTACACGAAGTAGTTAATAACGCTTTACCGCAGCCAATTTCACATTCTAACCATTCCTGACATTTTTGCGTAAACTCTCCATTTCCGGCCATTCGCCCCTTATTTAAAACTGATTGAATATTTTTCATCTCATTACCAGTAATGTATGGTTTATTGAACCGAATCATAAACAATCCACCACCAAATACTTTATCTGAACTTTAATATAATACATAATCTGCATATGCCGATTGCCAGTCAGAGCATAACCTGCACATTTCCGGCAGTTCCTCGTAGCGACCTTCCGAATGCATTTTTCGATACGTACTCAAAATTCCATTTTTCCATACTTCTTTTAATGATTTTTGTGTCACATCACCGGATGGTACTCGGCAATGAAGATCAACAGAACATAAAGCGACCCTTCCATCTGCACAAATATTCATGGTCTGCATTAGCCAGTAGCATGGACGCCGTTTAATTGTTTCATTAGCAATCAGGTTTTCCGCTGTAACAAGACCCGCCCAGCTAATTTTAGGTCTAATCTTGAGATTAACTTTTTTTTCATTCCAAAAGCACTTAAATGTTTCAACCTCTTCTTCATTAAACTCCGAGACAACAAACTGCACGAACAATTTTTGCGAAGGCTTTCCATATTTCTTTAATAAATCACGATATGCTATTACATTTTGAACCGTCTTTTCAAAATCACCGCCAATGCGTATTTTTTCATAGGTTTCCTCAGTCGCAGCATCTATGCCAACATAGATAGCATCCAAGCCAGCTTCAATATACTGTCTGCTCCACTCAGCTTTCATTAGCACCCCATTTGTGTTGAGTACTACATCCTCGCAGCCTTTGTCCTTTGCATAGCGAATTCGCTCCGGCATATCACGGCACAAAAAAGGATCTCCAAAAAAGATTTCCCAAATTCGAGCACTTGGGTTTTCAACAGCAATTTCATCAATGATTTTTTTATATAGTCCCATATTCATTATCTGAATCTTACGATATTTATTGATATTTTGGTGATCACACATAGAACACCGTAAATTGCACGCACTCGTATTGTCTAATAAGATGACCTTAGGAAAGTCAACTGCTTCTTCGATTCGATTGACTTTTGTTAAATTGCTTGTATATGACATATTGTTCGCCTTCTCTCAATTTAGAAGTAATTTCAGATTGAATGATCAAATTATCCTTTTTCCAATATTAATCTAGTTCATTGTATTCGACTCGCAGAAGAGACATGGAATATACATCAATATATTCATTTTTAATATAGTAATGCTTTCGTAAAATCCCTTCTGTAAAAAATCCACATCGTTGATATAATCGGATTGCTGGGCTATTTTTCACACTCACCAAAATACATATTTTATTTAGACTTAGTTCTTGAAAACCATATTGCAGCATCAATCGCAATGTAGAAAACCCAAATCCTTTACCCCAGAATTCCGGTTCGCCAATCAAAATCCAAAACTCTGCACGTTTATGCTCACAACTATAATTATAAAATCCCGTATTACCTATATAAATATCTGAACTTTTTTCATGTATTGCAAAAACAATTTTACTTGGATCCACTAACAAATTTTGATACCACATCCTATGCTCTTCATTCGAAACAAATGAAGATCGCAATATAAGAGGGTGTAATAACTTCGTGTTAGCCCATTTTCTTGACTTTTCCAAATTTGCTTCGCTAAATGAACGCAAAACAATCTGTTCTGCATTCATTTCAAGCTTATGCGTATTCATCTCTCATACCCCGCGATTATACTATTGCTCCCTTATAAATTATGAAAAATTCCCGCTACGCCATCCCCAAATATAATATGGAGCATCTTTACCTACATGAAATAAAAGGTCAATTATTGATACGCCATGTTCAAATTGCTGCTGAAACTGTGGATATTGTGGATACCCTGCATATTCTTTGTATCGCAATTCTATGTTGTTCGAGTAAAATAGCTCTTCTTCCAAATAATCCTTCGCAGCAGGTCCTGAGATATAAGTAGAAGCATTAAAATGGTTGACAATGTTCACCAAGCGCTCTGTTTTTCCTCCCGAAATTGCTAAATCCCGTACATTTACAAACTTAGTTTTTATGCCTAGCAGCCTACTAATCATAATTATTAAGTACTGATTTAAATCAGATAACCGATCCCATTCCATTTTTACATAAACCTCTTCAAACTTTTCCTTATATTCTGCAAAAAATGGCGCTTTTCCATAAAACTGAACAATTGTTCCCCAGTGTTTTTTTTGCCAGTTATATTTATCTCCTGCAATGCAGATTTCATCTATGCTTTTTTTTATATCACTATATACTGGTACAGTTAGCCACATTAACCTATTGTTAGCTACTATCTTATTTCTGTTGCGCCAATCATTTACCGTGTATTGCACATCATCATAGAATACAAATATATCTGCATCATGAATAAGATCAAGATATCCCTTCCACGGGAGATAATTTGATTGAAGAATGACTACTGTCTTCCCCATTTGTCACCTACCACCTTAATTATGAAACATACATGTTATAGTATGTAGTGCCTATATAACTCCTTGTGTTTTATGATCCAATCCTGCATCTCTATTATCATATCCACATAAGACGGCACAATAAAGCTAAAATCAGTCCTTCTATTTATAAGTGACTTATCCACAATGACACTATCATTTTTATTTATTGTTAATTGATTATTTTTAAAATACTGGTTAAATAACCTGATTAATTCATACTTGCTTATCTTAGAATTATTCACTAGGTGATATAGCCCTACTAAATTATCTTGTGTAGCTTTTTCTATGGCTTTGGCTAGAACAAGGGTAGTTACTCCTGTCCAAATAGCCCTTGAATAACCGGCAATATCGCCATTTTGTTTCATAAACCAATTAAAAAGTCCTATACCATTTTCTTTCATGTCCGGACCTATTATAGAATTTCTAAATGTTACATCTTTCTTATTATCTATCTCTCCCAGAGCCTTAGATCTATCATAAAAAGTTACTCCATCTTTAAGAGAATTTTCATGATAATTACCATTTTGCCCGGAAAAAACACAATCAGTACTCAAGTGAATAACTTTAGTATTAGTTCCCTGTGTAATGTAAGCCAAATAGTGTGGGATATAGCTATTTATAAATACTGCTTCTTGTTTATTTACTTCTGCATTTTGGTTTAGTATTCCGATACAATTAATCACTGCATCAAATTGGTATTGGTTTATTAAATCTTTTATTTGCTTTGAATCACAAGCATCACCAACTATGTTTTCAGTTAATAAAAAAGGGGTTCTTGTGAATGTGATAACCTGATGACCTTGTTCCTGTAGATATAAGGATATAGCATGCCCTACCATACCAGTTGCCCCAAGAACAAAAAATTTCAATTAATTTCTCCTCCCTCGCTCTAATTCTAACTTTACGTAATCAAGCTCAAGGAGTTTTTGTTTTACTTCATTGATGCTAAGGCGGAGTGTATTATGAGAATTATACTCATCCTGGGAAGATAATTGTTGGTTACCTATATTAAAATATTTTTCATAATTTAAATCTCGTTTATCTGCAGGAACCCTAAAGAAAGCATCCATATCCTCAGCTATTGCATATTCCTCTTTTGTAAGGAGAGTTTCGTATAGTTTCTCACCATGTCTTGTTCCTATTATTTTAATGTCGTTATCTGCATTAAATATTTCTTTTATAGCTTGAGCCAGAACTCCTATTGTACAAGCCGGAGCCTTATGAATCATAATATCTCCTGCTTCAGCATTTTTAAATGCAAATATCACAAGATCTACAGCTTCATCAATACTCATCAAAAACCTAGTCATAGTAGGATCAGTTACAGTTAGCGATTGTTTCTTCAGTATTTGCTCAACAAAAAGCGGAATTACAGAACCACGGGACGCCATAACATTTCCGTATCTAGTACCGCAGATAAGAGTCGCCTTTGATAAAACTGTTTTAGATTTTGCAACAAAAACTTTTTCCATCATAGCTTTTGATATTCCCATGGCATTTATTGGATAAGCCGCTTTATCTGTGGATAGACAAATTACTTTTTTTACGCCAAATTCTATAGCTGCGGTTAGAACGTTATCTGTGCCGATAATATTTGTTTTCACAGCTTCAAGAGGAAAAAACTCGCATGAGGGGACTTGCTTTAATGCTGCCGCATGAAATATATAATCAACACCATGAATAGCATTTTTTACACTAGCTAAATCCCTAACATCACCGATATAAAATTTCAATTTATCTGTTTTATATAGTTTTCTCATATCATCTTGTTTTTTTTCATCTCTTGAGAATATGCGTATTTCGGCAATATCCGAATGTAAAAATCTTTTCATTACAGCATTTCCAAATGAGCCCGTTCCACCTGTAATTAATATGGTTTTGTTATTAAACATGTAGAAATTCTCCCTTAATTAACTCTCGTTTCTTCATTATTCTTGATATCTGATATACCACAGTATTTCACTTTAACATTTCAAGTCTGCTCATAGGATAGTGTATGAGGCTGCAGAAAATTTGTGTAAAGAAATATGAAAATCTAAAAACAGACCTCCACTCGTAACTAGAGTGTGGTCTGTATTCCTCTTACGCAATTGATATATGACGCTTTCAGACAAATAAAAAATGCTAAGCAAGGTACATTACCTTGTTTAGCATTAACTATCATGGTTGCGGGAGTAGGACTTGAACCTACGACCTTCGGGTTATGAGCCCGACGAGCTACCAACTGCTCCATCCCGCGATGTGCTCGACATTCGATTGTCGACTTACGACTTTCGATATATCTCTTTTATGAAGGTATGTTCCTTCAAAACTTCACAGAAGAAAGACTGCGCACAATTAAATACTGTTAGTTCACTTTCTATCGACAGTCGAAAATCGAAGGTCGATAGTCGATTAAGTCAAGTCCTCGGCCTATTAGTACCAGTCAGCTGCATGGATTACTCCACTTCCACATCTGGCCTATCTACCTTGTCATCTGCAAGGGGCCTTACTTCTTTCGAATGACAGACCTCATCTTAAGGCTGGTTTCACGCTTAGATGCTTTCAGCGTTTATCCTTTCCGAACGTAGCTACCCAGCTCTACTCCTGGCGGAATAACTGGTACACCATTGGTTCGTCCACTCCGGTCCTCTCGTACTAGGAGCAGTTCCCTTCAAGTCTCTTACGCCCGCGATGGATAGGGACCGAACTGTCTCACGACGTTCTGAACCCAGCTCACGTACCACTTTAATGGGCGAACAGCCCAACCCTTGGGACCTACTTCAGCCCCAGGATGTGATGAGCCGACATCGAGGTGCCAAACCTCCCCGTCGATATGGACTCTTGGGAGAGATTAGCCTGTTATCCCCAGGGTAGCTTTTATCCGTTGAGCGATGGCCCTTCCACTCGGTACCACCGGATCACTAAGCCCGACTTTCGTCCCTGCTCGTCTTGTCTGACTCGCAGTCAAGCTCCCTTCTGCCTTTACACTCTTCGCGCGATTTCCATCCGCGCTGAGGGAACCTTTGGGCGCCTCCGTTACTCTTTCGGAGGCGACCGCCCCAGTCAAACTGCCCGCCTGACACTGTCCTCAGCGTCGTTACTTCTTGAGTTAGAATTCCAGTAAATAAAGGGTGGTATCCCAACATTGACTCCATCAAGACTGGCGTCCTGATTTCTCTGTCTCCCACCTATCCTGTACATCATTTACCAAAACTCAATGTCAGGTTGCAGTAAAGCTCCATGGGGTCTTTCTGTCCAGTCGCGGGTAACCTGCATCTTCACAGGTATTTCAATTTCACCGGGTCCCTCGTTGAGACAGTGCCCAAGTCGTTACACCTTTCGTGCGGGTCGGAACTTACCCGACAAGGAATTTCGCTACCTTAGGACCGTTATAGTTACGGCCGCCGTTTACCGGGGCTTCAATTCACAGCTTCGAGTTACCTCTAACCGCTCCTCTTAACCTTCCGGCACCGGGCAGGTGTCAGCACCTATACGTCAGCTTTCGCTTTAGCAGGCACCTGTGTTTGTGGTAAACAGTCGCTTGGGCCTCTTTTTTGCAACTCATTTTCGCTTCGACCGTTTCTAGTCTACACGATATATAAGCTCCCCTTTTCCCGAAGTTACGGGGACATTTTGCCGAGTTCCTTAACGAGGGTTCTCCCGCGCACCTTAGGATTCTCTCCCCGCCTACCTGTGTCGGTTTACGGTACGGGCACCTATTATCTCACTAGAAGCTTTTCTTGACAGTGTGGGATCAATCAATTCACCGTTATTGCTAACAGCTACCCATTACTTCTCAGGTTCCAGCAGAGCGGATTTGCCTGCTCTGCACCCTACAAGCTTAGACGCGAATTTCCATCCTCGCGCTCATTTACCCTACTGTGTCACTCCATCGCTCAAACGACTCTAGGTGGTACTGGATTTTTAACCAGTTGTCCATCGCCTACGCATTTACGCCTCGACTTAGGTCCCGACTTACTCTGAGCGGACGATCCTTCCTCAGAAATCCTTAGGCTTTCGGTGGACAAGATTCTCACTTGTCTTTTCGCTACTCATACCGGCATTCTCACTTCTTATCAGTCCACAACTCCTTACGGTATTGCTTCTCTCTAATAAGAACGCTCCCCTACCCCTTCTCGACAGTCGACTTTCGATTTCCGATTTTCGATTATTTCATGGCTTGTATGAATTTCGATATTTGTCTACTTAGATGGTCATATATCTCTTTTAATTCATTATACTCTTGGTCGATATATCCAAGATCTTTTACCATTTCCAGTAGTACTTGTACTTCGTTGCAAGAGCCTAATGCGTTTATCAAAAATGATTTAAAATCATTTTGATGAATCTTTCGTCCATATCCTTCCGCTATATTTAGCGGTATAGATATAGCTGCTCTACGCATCTGACTTCCTAGTTCATACGTTTCATGTTTTGGAAATGTGACTGTCAATCTATGAATTCTTAGCGATGTATCATATGATTTCTGATATATTGCTAATTCTTTATAGCCAGACATTTTTCACACTCCTATCGAATATCGAATGTCAAAAGTCGACTGTCGAAAAAGCCATAGCTTCGGTTCCGTGCTTTAGCCCCGGACATCTTCGGCGCACAATCTCTCGACCAGTGAGCTATTACGCACTCTTTAAATGGTGGCTGCTTCTAAGCCAACATCCTGGTTGTTTCGGAAATTCCACATCCTTTGCCACTTAGCACGGCATTGGGGACCTTAGCTGATGGTCTGGGCTGTTTCCCTTTTGACTACGGATCTTATCACTCGCAGTCTGACTCCCAGGTTAAAGTATATCCATTCGTAGTTTGACAAGGTTCAGTAATCTATAAGACCCCTAGCCCTATCAGTGCTCTACCGTCTATACTCATTACCTGAGGCTAGCCCTAAAGCTATTTCGGGGAGAACCAGCTATCTCCGCGTTCGATTGGCATTTCACCCCTATCCACAACTCATCCCAAAGCTTTTCAACGCTCACGGGTTCGGTCCTCCACGCATTTTTACCTGCGCTTCAACCTGGCCATGGATAGATCACTGCGGTTTCGGGTCTACAATAACTAACTCTCGCCCTATTTAGACTCGCTTTCGCTTCGGCTCCGTGTTTCCCACTTAACCTCGCTAGTTACTGTAACTCGCCGATTCATTCTTCAATAGGCACGCCGTCGACCATATAAAGGTCTTCGACTGCTTGTAGACATACGGTTTCAGGTTCTCTTTCACTCCCCTCCCGGGGTGCTTTTCACCTTTCCCTCACGGTACTATGCGCTATCGGTCGCCAAGGAGTATTTTGCCTTGGAGGGTGGTCCCCCCTGCTTCCCACAGGGTTCCTC
The DNA here is from genome assembly GCF_000445445.1 of Sporomusa ovata DSM 2662. Lineage (GTDB taxonomy): Bacteria > Bacillota > Negativicutes > Sporomusales > Sporomusaceae > Sporomusa > Sporomusa ovata. The sequence goes on from NZ_ASXP01000002.1 coordinate 21,365, forward strand.
GTGTCCCGTGGTACTCTGGATTCTGACCCTCAGATGCAATCTTTCGTTTACAGGGCTGTTACCTTCTGTGGCCTACCTTTCCAGGTAGTTCAACTAGATATTTTCTGATTTATGTCAGTCCTCAACCCCCTGCTCGACATTCGACCTTCGACTTTAGACTTTCGATAGGGGTTTGGTAACTTTCGTCTCCCTTCGAATGTCGCATGTCGAAAATCCAATGTCGAACAGGGTTTGGGCTCTTCCCCGTTCGCTCGCCGCTACTTGGGGAATCTCAATTGATTACTTTTCCTCCGGGTACTTAGATGTTTCAGTTCCCCGGGTGCCCTCCTAACTTACGTTAGGTGACGGTGCATTACCACCGCCGGGTTCCCCCATTCGGAAATCCAGGAGTCAAAGCTTGCTTGCAGCTCTTCCTGGCATATCGGAGCTTACCCCGTCCTTCGTCGGCTCTTGGCGCCTAGGCATCCGCCGTATGCCCTTAGTAACTTGACTTATTTTAAGTCTTGTTGCTACATACTTTGTCTCTCGGCTATATTTTACTATGCCGAGGTTTTAGCTTACGTTTTGCCTTCAGTTAAATCCTAATTGCGCTTCGTTAAGTTTGCTCTTCATATTTGCATATGAGGCATTCTTTACTTTGCTTTCTTCTGTGCAGTTTTCAAGGAACACTTACTCGACTTTCGATTTGCGACTTTGGACTTTCGATGGTTTATCGAAGGTCATACGTCTAATGTCGACTGTCGAGATGAACCAGCAACTTCCTAATCTCCCAGGCCGTTTCCAACCAAGTACCTTCGGCGTTTGTGGGCGTAACTACTGTGTTCGGTATGCGGAACAGGTCACACGTTTTATCGCCGCTAAAAATATATACTACCTCACGGCTTTGACGAAGACTCTCTTTACATTACAGAACACACAGTGTAATATTCAAAGGTACGTGAGTACCTTCCTTCCCACAGCTATCGTCACTGGATATGTTGTTTTCAGGAATACTAACGTTATCATAGTTACTCGTGTATTTCAACAAGTAATTTTTGGTAACTTGCATTCCCTCAAAACCAAACAATGTAAGAGTATTCGACAATCGATTTTCGACCTGCGACTTTCGAAAAAGGCAAGGTTTCTATCTCTTGTCTTGCATCTGCCAAATGTACCGACCTGGAAGTTGATTCGTGTTTATCGTCGAAGATCGAAGGTCGACCTTCGAACGTCGAATCGGTTCTCCCTAGAAAGGAGGTGATCCAGCCGCACCTTCCGATACGGCTACCTTGTTACGACTTCACCCCAATCATCGGCCCCACCTTAGACGGCTAGTTCCGGTTCGACATTCGACCTTCGACCTTTGACTTTCGATTGGGTTCTTGCAAGACTTTCGTCTTTCCTTTCGATTGTCGTATGTCGAAAATCCAATGTCGAATCGGTTACCCCACCGGCTTCGGGTGTTGTCAACTTTCGTGGTGTGACGGGCGGTGTGTACAAGGCCCGGGAACGTATTCACCGCAGTATGCTGACCTGCGATTACTAGCGATTCCGACTTCACGGAGGCGAGTTGCAGCCTCCGATCCGAACTGAGAGCTTGTTTATGCGTTTGGCTTACCCTCGCGGGCTTGCTTCGCTTTGTTTAAGCCCATTGTAGTACGTGTGTAGCCCAGGACATAAGGGGCATGATGACTTGACGTCATCCCCGCCTTCCTCCGCATTGTCTGCGGCAGTCTCCCTTGAGTTCCCACCTTTACGTGCTGGCAACAAAGGATAAGGGTTGCGCTCGTTGCGGGACTTAACCCAACATCTCACGACACGAGCTGACGACAGCCATGCACCACCTGTTTTCGTGTATCCCGAAGGATAGGAACTAATCTCTTAGCTTTTCACTCAATGTCAAGTCCTGGTAAGGTTCTTCGCGTTGCGTCGAATTAAACCACATACTCCACCGCTTGTGCGGGCCCCCGTCAATTCCTTTGAGTTTCAACCTTGCGGCCGTACTCCCCAGGCGGGGTACTTATTGCGTTTGCTTGCGGCACAGAAGGGGTCGATACCCTCTACACCTAGTACCCATCGTTTACGGCCAGGACTACCGGGGTATCTAATCCCGTTCGCTCCCCTGGCTTTCGCGCCTCAGTGTCAGACACAGTCCAGAAAGTCGCCTTCGCCACTGGTGTTCCTCCCAATATCTACGCATTTCACCGCTACACTGGGAATTCCACTTTCCTCTCCTGCACTCAAGATCTCCAGTTTCCTGCGCCTATACGGGGTTGAGCCCCGCACTTAGACACACGACTTAAAAATCCACCTACACGCCCTTTACGCCCAATAATTCCGGACAACGCTTGCCACCTACGTATTACCGCGGCTGCTGGCACGTAGTTAGCCGTGGCTTCCTCCTTTGGTACCGTCATTGCTCTACATTATTCACATAAAGCACGTTCGTCCCAAACGACAGAGCTTTACAATCCGAAGACCTTCTTCACTCACGCGGCGTTGCTCCGTCAGACTTTCGTCCATTGCGGAAGATTCCCCACTGCTGCCTCCCGTAGGAGTCTGGGCCGTGTCTCAGTCCCAGTGTGGCCGTTCATCCTCTCAGACCGGCTACTGATCGTCGCCTTGGTGAGCCGTTACCTCACCAACTAGCTAATCAGACGCAGACCCATCTCTAAGCGGTAGCATATTCAGAGGCCACCTTTCTTATCTTAGTCATGCGACCAAGATACCACATTCGGTATTAGCACCACTTTCGCGGTGTTGTCCCCAATTTAGAGGCAGGTTGTCTACGCGTTACTCACCCGTTCGCCACTAGGCCATACTCGACTTTCGACTCTCGATTTTCGACTTTCGATATTCCTAAAGCAGAATATTTCCCATCAATACCATCGTTATTCTTTCGATGGTCGAATGTCCAAAGTCGAAGGTCGAGCATGGCCCCGTTCGACTTGCATGTGTTAGGCACGCCGCCAGCGTTCGTCCTGAGCCAGGATCAAACTCTCCATAAAGAATTTTATGAAAAGCCAATTGGCTCTTTAAAGCTATTAAGAAATTGTTTTTGGTTTTGTATGTCGCAAGCGACATACTACCGCACATCTGGCTTTTTGATGCATTACTTACATTGTTCAGTTTTCAGGGAACATTTTGTCGTTCGCATCCTCGCGGAGCCAACATCTATATATGTTATCACATTTGTTTCACTGTGTCAACATTTTTTATTCATTCCAACTAAGTTGTTAGCTTGATTTGGAATATTTCATCGCTCATCAAGGCGACTCACTTATAGTATCATGCCTTACCGGTTACGTCAACTGCGAATTTATGTATATTATCACACAGTTGCAAAGTAGACTACCTAAACGAGTCGCCTTCTTCCTACATCCCAACCTTGCTCAAAGATATTCCTCACCAGGATCAAGGTACATCGAATAATCTATCATATATAACGGATAAGACAACTCCAACGTTTGTGTCCGACCATCCCAGTGGGCTGCCATATTAAATAATTGTCCCATATCATTGACAGTTATAAATGGCTGTCCGTCTACAATGATAATGGGGGCTGCTCTCCCGTGAATGAGCAATTCCGGTGTACCAGGCTGCCATTTTAACCGTTCACCTAACACGGTAGCTACGGTCAACGCTGGCACCATCCAGACGGATTCTTGCTGGTAAATGTCGCAAGATAGGATTTGCCCGTCGAATTTGGCCACAGGCAAAATGAATTCCAGGCAATTTTGACTGTCATTCCATACTTCCCTGCCACCAAATAATGTTGGCAAGTATTTCAGACTAATATATATTGTATTACCACGTTTTTTGCCGGGAACTATTTTATTTTGTCGGAATACTGTTTGGCGGCTTTCATCCCATTTTACCGAAGTATTTAGACTATCAGCCAATGCCATAACCGGTATTTGTTTTTCACCAGCTATAGAAATTATGTGTTCTGAACGCATTGTTCCGTTTATCTTGAGCTTGTGAATTTGGGCAAATTCTATTTGTCTGTCAGGAACCTCCTGAATCAATGACTTCAAGAAGGTATCTTCAGCCAAACCATCTAAACCAGCTTTGGCAAGTGCCTGTTTAACACCAGTTAGTGTAATCCTCTGCCTGCCATAGACATCCGGATAAATGCCAATAGAGGCTTTTCCGTTGGCGTCAACCCGTACTTTAACCCGTTCATACTCTATCTTAACCGGCGTATCACAAGCAACATATTCAAATAACTCTTCCACATCTGCTTCCTGCATTCGTACACAACCATTCGACACAGCTCCTCCAATCGACCAAGGTGCGTTTGTTCCATGAATGCCGTACATAGGCGCAATACCCAGCCAGCGATATCCCAGGGGATTATTCGGCCCTGACGGCACTACAGTTCCTTTGTCCGGAGGGTACCAGCAGGGATCTACTTCCTTTTCTATTATTGAAAACTCTCCCGTAGGCGTAGGAGAAGACGGTTTACCAACAGCAATCTGGTATTCTTTGAGTAGAGTATCCCCTTTGTATAATTCCAGTGTATGACTGGGAAGATTGATGATAATTCGTGGTAACAAATCTGACATCATAGCCTGAGCATCGCCGGGCAAAATAGTCATGATAAAAACAAGGATTACCCAAAAAACCTGTTTGTATACCCACTTTTTATTCATACAGCCATCCCCTTTTAGCAAATGCTTAAGACAATAACATATATGAGGTTGAAGTGGTTGATATGCGCTAATTTGTCAGACAAGCACAAAAAAAGAAAGGAACTGTGTTTTTCTCCAGCACCTTTCTTCATAACCACCTATTGATCTACTTAAACGGCATAGACTATGACGTAGAACTTACCGTGCGGCTGTTTGACCATGGAGTTCACCCTGCCTTATTTCCGCAATCCGATTAGCCTCATCAACCATCACTATTTTGGGCCGATATTTTTTCTGCTTTGCTTCTGTCATCATCGCATATGCAATGATGATAACCACATCACCGCGCTGCACCAGCCGGGCGGCAGCCCCGTTTAAACAAATGATCCCTGAATTTCTCGGCCCGCTGATTACATAGGTTTCTAACCGGCTGCCATTATTGTTATTTACAATCTGAACCTTTTCATTAGGTAAAATACCTGTTGCTTCTAACAATGCCTCGTCTATCGTAATGCTTCCCATGTAATTCAAGTTGGCTTCGGTGACAGTAGCACAATGAATTTTTGCTTTTAGTGAAGTCAACAACATCAGCTTGCCTCCAGTATGATGTTATCAATCAGTCTGGTTGTACCAAACCTGACTGCAAGTGCTAACAATGCTTTTTTTGATAAAGTGCTGGCAGACTCCAACTCAGGATAGCTGTAAATTTCAACATATTCCAGGTTAGCTAATGGTTGCTCCGTGATAACACTAACTACTGCTGCACGAATTTTCGCTATATCCCGCTCGCCCTCATGAACAAGCCGCTCTGCCAGCGAAAGGCTCTGTGACAAGACCAGCGCCGCGCTGCGTTCCTCAGTTGATAAATATCTGTTACGTGAACTCATCGCCAAACCATCATCCTCGCGCACAATCGGTACAATTTCAAGCTGCACATTCATGTTTAAGTCACGAACCATCTGGTCGATTACCAGTACCTGTTGGGCATCCTTCTGTCCAAAAAACGCCTTATCCGGCTGTACGATGTTAAATAATTTACTAACAACAGTTGTAACGCCACGAAAGTGTCCGGGACGGGAAAGCCCGCATAATTTGTCTGTTATTTCTTCGACATATACATAACTGGCATACCTATTAGGATACATCTCAGCTACAGTTGGATGAAAAATGGCATCCACGCCCACACCACTTGCTTTTTCACTATCACCTGCCAAGTCACGCGGATAACACGCCAAGTCCTCCTGCGGACCGAATTGAGTAGGATTAACAAAGATACTAGTGATGACAATATCACACTGTGCTTTGGCACACCGCATCAGCGCCAAATGGCCTTCATGCAATGCCCCCATAGTGGGAACCAAAGCGATGCTTTTCCCTTGTTTCCTGGCAGCACTAACAAAAGTACGCATTTCCTGAATAGTTTCTATTACTCGCATTGCCTACATTCCTCTCCTTACCACAATTCAATCAGTACAATTTTTCCAGCATAGTGTCAGCCATTTTAAAGCTATACTCTGGTGCAGGAAATTGTCTTTCCTGCACCTCTTTGATATACATTTCAACAGCAGCCTTGATTTCCTGGTGTAAATTTGCATATTTTTTAGCAAACTTCGGCGTAAATCCTGAATGTAAACCTAATAAATCATGGCTAACCAGTACTTGTCCATCACAGGCGGCGCCGGCACCGATGCCGATCGTGGGGATGGCAACCGCCTCACACACTCTCCTGGCCAGCCCGTCCGGTATGCATTCCAGAACCAACGCAAATGTTCCTGCAGCCTCCAATGCCCGGGCATCATCCAACAGGGTTTGCGCGGTTTGTTCATCTCTGGCCTGTACCTTAAAGCCGCCTAATTGGTTAACTGACTGCGGTGTTAATCCTAAGTGACCTACCACCGGAATACCTGCTGTCACAATGGCCTTCACCGTATCGGCCATGGCTGTGCCGCCTTCCAGTTTGACCGCCTGCGCGCCGCCTTCCTGCAGCAAGCGTCCCGCATTCTTGACAGCCTTTTTTATCGATACTTGATAAGACATAAACGGCATATCGGCAACCACCATCGCGCGTTTTGTACCCCGGCATACGGCTTTAACATGATGCAACATATCTTCCATCGTTACCGGCAGCGTAGAGTCATAGCCCAAAATGACATTTCCTAATGAATCACCTACTAAAAGCATATCCACCCCGGCCTCATCCAAGAGCTTAGCCATGGAATAATCATATGCGGTCAGCATAGTAATTGCCCTGCCTTCACTTTTGTATTGTCGCAAAACACTTGTCGTTATTTTGTTATGGCTCATATTTCCCTCCAGCATTATCGCTCAGCATTTCGCTCATTGTCTCCAGCTGTGCTCTTTCAAGACTGCCAATTTGTTGTACTAGCAGCAAAGTATGTAAACCTAATTGCCTGTAGAATTTCTCACTGTTATTATCCTGTCGCGCCAACGCCTGGAGATGAGCAGCCACGGTATTGGCATCCCCTCTTACAATAGGCCCTGTCAACGCTTTAGGAGTCCCCTTATTGACCAAATTATCCACCGTTCCCTGCAAGAGCGGCAACAATGCAGTTGTCGCTTTCTCGGCAGATAATCCAAGTTGTTGCAACAAGCTAACCGCATTATGCACCAATACCACCAAATAATTTGACGCTATACAGGCTGCTGCGTGGTAAAGCACCCGCTTATCTGGTGGTATAAGAAAACTATCCCCTCCCATATCCCGCACCATGGTTTTAGCAAGATTAACTGCTGCGTGGTCACCGTCTACAGCGAAATATACGCCAGACAGGCAATCGCCCTTATTTTTCCTGCTTGCAAAGGATTGCAATGGATGCAAAGCACCAATAAAGGCCCCCTGCCGCTTGGCAGCTGCTAAGGTATCGGCCGGCAAAGCCCCGCTGGCATGATACACATACTGCCCTTCATTCCAACCGCCATTTTGGGCAATCTGCCCTGCAACATCGCCAATATATCTGTCTGCTGTAGTAATAAAGACAACCTCTGCCTGTTGTGCAATTTCTACCGGATTCACCGACCACGGTACAGCAAAATGTTCAGCCAGCATCGCAGCTGACGCCGGGCTCCTACTCGCAACTCCGGTTAATCTGTAACCGCATTGGCACAAACTTGTTGCAAGCGCGTCTCCCACCTTACCTGCTCCAATAATAGCAAAACTTGGTTTTTCCATTTCTCACTCCCTCCCGCTTACGCCCCACGCCGTAAAGAAGCAAGTAATACAAAAAGCCTTCCGGCACGTGTCCGAAAGGCATAGATCTCCCTTGCTACCTCCCGTCTCAGTCCTGCGGATCTAAGCGGTATATTTAACTATGAAATTCCGCCACATCCATTCTCTTTGTTACTTAGTGTGACTCCTCGCGGATGCCACCTAAAAATGATGGATGTCAAGCAATTCGATAATAACATAATATGTAAAAAGAAAGCAAGTATTTATTTATAGAATCTGTTTTGCATTGGAAAACATGTTTATAAAATTCCGAGCAGCAGCAGATAGATATCGGTTTCGCATCCAAACGACCGCAGCGGGCATTGTTCTAAGTGGTGGTTCAATAATTTCTTTAAAGCTTAAATTATTACTAGGAATAACGTTTATTGCGGATTTTGGTACGATTGCTATACCTAGTCCGGCAACTGCCCAGGCCAGCATCGATCTTACATCAGTATGGCGGCAAATGATCTTCGGTTCCAAGCCAACTTCTTGATAATAATTTAGAAGATCCTCATGTTTATAGCATATTATTAAGGGTTTATCAGCAAGTTCGACCAGTCGCACAGAATCTGCTTTTACGACACAAGCATCTTTGGAATTAAAGGCAGCTACAATTGGTTCGTCCGGCAAAACCACTGTTTCATAGGTTTCTAAATTAGCAGGAATCCGCATGATCCCAATTTCTGCTATTCCATTATGTAACAGTTCTTCAACCTTATTTGTGTCACCTTCCCAAATTTGAAAATTGACTCCCGGATATTGCTCATGAAAAGAATTAATTTTTTTTGGCAAAAAAGTGGCATCCCAGGATGCTGTGATGGCAATGGGCAATATTCCTTGCGATCCTTCGTCGATATCCTTTAATTCTTTTACAGTTTTTTCCGACAGTGCCATCATTTGCTCTGCCCGAATACGTAATGCCTGCCCTGCAGCCGTAAGTTTAATCTTACGGCTCCCAGACCTTTCTATTAGTCTAACTCCCAGTTCGGTTTCAAGCAGTTTAAGCTGTTGACTAAGTGGAGGTTGTGCCATATGTAGCCGCTTAGCAGCTTTTGTTATTTGCCCTTCTTCAGCAACCGCAAGAAAGTATCGAAGTTTCCTAATATCCATACAGTCAGCATTCTCCTTGTAATTTCATACTTGTTTTCATATGAAAATACAACTTTTTAAATATTATACATATGAATTTCCTCTTGCTATAATTATACACGAATTGAAATATATCACAATAAAACCAAGAGGAATGGAGAATACCATATATGGAAAATACGGAAACGCTAGTTCGGGAGAAATTATGGATAATACCTTTTATACTTATAATTACAGTAAATTTCCTTACCTGCGTTGGCAACTTCATGTTGTTATCAACTTTGCCTATACTGGTCCTTCATATAGGCGGGAGCAAGTTAATGGCGGGACTGATAACCGGAATTTATTCCCTGACAGCATTTATATCCCGTTTACAGATAGGCCCTTTACTAGACCGTAAAGGCAGAACATCAATTTTGATTGCCGGTTTGAGCCTGTTGTTGATAATAACAGCTTCTTATAATATAGTTGCCTATTCGGTTATCTTATTGCTAATGTTGCGGGCAATACACGGAATTGGCTGGAGTACTGTAACTACCTCAACAAGCACTATCGCTTCAGATTTAATTCCAGCAATCCGCCGAAGTGAAGGTATGGGTTTATTTGGAATTTCAATATCGGTGGCAATGGTTGTCGGACCTGGGTTAGGCTTATATATTATGGAACATTATGGCTATGCTTCACTTTTCATTCTTTCGGCTGGTTTCATAATACTGGCACTAATCACTGGTTTCTCGGCAAGTTACTGCCGTCGAAACTACCATAGTACGCAACTGTCCAACGAAAAGTCAACGAATACTTCATCAAAACAAAATATAAAATTGACAGTTATCGAAAAAAGTGCTTTATATCCGTCATTTTTGTTTTTCATTATTGTTACAACTTATTCCACCATTATGATCTTTTTGCCTCCATACGCAAGTGATAGAGGAATAACAAATATTGGAGCATTTTTTACCGTTACTGCATTGGCGATGATGTTCACAAGACTAACAACAGGTCGAATAGCTGACCGATATGGAACTGCCAAAGTTGTAGTACCAGGTATGTTTCTTTTGGCAATCGCTTTACAAATATTATCTGCATCTGCTTCATTGCCCATGTTTCTGTTTGCCGCTCTAATTTACGGGTTGGGATACGGCTCCGTCCAACCTGCGTTAAATGCATTGGCTATTTCACTTGCTCCGGCTGAACGAAGAGGAACAGCCAATGCGACATTTTTATGTGCGCAGGATATGGGAGGCATAATTGGTTCCGTTATTTGGGGAATTGTAGCACAGACATTTGGATTTAGTTATATTTACAGTACTTCGGCTATTTTAATTGTTGTAGCTGTTATCTGGTATTGTGCAACTACCAAATGCAAATGAATTTAAATATTGGGCATCTTTTTTAGCACGGGAAGAGTCTGCAATTTTTTAGCTGATTGGCACTGAAAAAAGCGTCCCGCAGGACGCTTAAAAAATTCAGTTCTTACAGAAAATAAATTATAAGAAAAGACTTGGTTTGTGACAAGTCCGTCAGGACGCCGACAAAAGCCTTAGTTGTTCAATCCAAGGAAAGTTAACCTTTTCATCTGGATAAGAAAGCACTTTTCACAAGGATCGGAGCTTAAAATATTTAAAAACCTAATTCTTCACCGATGATGATTATCTCAACATCAGTAGCGGATGGCTTTTTATGCATAACAGTAGTGACATTACAGATCCGGGTTGGCCCCTGGCAATCCATACATTCCCCTGTCACGGTACAAGGATTTGGTCGATTTAGCCGTTTATTATTAATAGGCGCAGCAAACAACTCAATCCGGTCCATTGCAGTCTCAAGATTTGTAACAATTTTATTAACACCAGAAATTACAATAACTTTCTTGGGCCCGAAGATCATCGCAGCCACCCGATTGCCTGCGCCATCCACGTTGACTAGCTCACCCTTTAGGGTCAGCGCATTCGTGCCTGTTAAAAAAACGTCACTAGTCATTTCCTTGCGGCGTACCGCCAGTGCCTCTTCCGGCGATAAACCCGGTTTATTATGATTAAATACGGTATTGCCCCGCTCCTCAAGCAGCGTATCAATCCCAACTTCTTTAATTGTCCATGAGCCGCCAATACCCACAGTAGCATCAGTTGGAATAAGGGCAGCCAGTTTATCTAATGCCTCTTGTTTGGTATTAACATAGCTGGCAGCAAAATGATTCTTTTGCAAGGCTTCAACCACTTTAGCTGCAATTGTTTGGTTGTGCCATGTTTTTAATTCATTCATGATCAGTTCTCCCCTCAATTACGCCTTATGGTATTAATAGCTGCTGTTCATATACGCGGCAGCCATTTCTCTCATTTCATCAGCAGTATACTGATTGTACACCATGTTTATATGCTTGGCATAGGATAAGCCGTTAAAACTGCCATTAGCCTGGATCGTTATATACTCATTCAGCTGACCGGCAAATTCCGCAGTTAGCGGGATTTCCCGCACTGCTTTCACAAGACCGTCAGTTGCCTCCACCAACACAACCATAAGCGTACTAACCTCTAGAGCTTCCTGCGGATACACACGAATACCTGACGGCACTGTATGCCAAGAGTATGGCGCATCATTCCATTTACTTGTCCCAAACTTAAAGAGCAAAAAAATAATAGGACCATCAACATATATGCCTAACTGAGCTGCACCACTCTCAACATCCTCAATTTCCTGAGCGGTAATTTTAGTTTTGACAATAAGCAAACTATGCCCCTCGTTATCCAAACGATACCTAATCTTTTCTTCCAGCTTATCTTGCCCTGGTATATAGGGCTGCCCAACCTGGCCTGTTTGCACAACTTGTCACCACTTTTCGAATATAGTTTTATTTTTTATATTATATCATTAACCATATGGATAATCAAAGCAAGCAGGCTTGGCACTGTAATTTTAACCAAATCATAAGGGAAAATATTCATTTATCCATTTGTAATAAATTACTGCTGTTAGCGGGAAACTATCTACAAGCGTTAAAGCTTTTACAAACTTCTTGGCTGCAGGAATATATTGTACGTGTTGAAATTTTTACGTTCAATAACTTATCAGGAGGCGATTTTTATGCTGCAGCATAAATTAAAGGGATGCGACGATTGCATCGAAAGCAGCTCTTGTGAATTTTCCTCAGAATTCTGCCCGAAAACCGTGCTTGATCACAATCTTGATAACGATTTAACCGCAGATCCTGTATTTAAAAAATACCAGGAACTTTACCAGCGCCTAAAAAATTAGCAACTACTATACTAGGAGGTCTGCCGTGAAAACAAAAATAAAATATTCTCACGGTAAAGGATTTAGTAAAAATCTCTCCTCAGTTACCATCGTAGCCGGTGCTCGCACCAGCCCGGAAATCCAGAAAAACATCAAAAAAGCCCACCCAGAGCGACAAAGTAACGGGCAGGCTCACCAAATATTTTAGACTCTATGAAAACTTATGTCTACTGCTCATGGCTGCCACTTGGCAGCCTATTTTTTGGGCTGCAGCCAGATTAGTACCTTCTGGTATAATGTCAGTCTCTTCAAGAACAGCCAGCACCTCTTCCAACGCAGCATTACCAGCACGCTCACCAATACCAGTAGCAGTTACACTGGCAAATAATGCCCCACTTTGCAGGGCTGCTACCGTATTGGCTGTAGCCAGACCAAAATCGTTATGGGCGTGAAATTCTATCGGCAGTGAACAGCGGGCAGCCAAATGACTTATTCGTTTCCGGGTAGTAAACGGATCTAACAGGCCAACCGTGTCTGCATAACGAATACGTACAGCCCCCAAACGCTCACTCAATTCAGCCAATTCCAGAAATTGATCAGGATGGGCCCGCGAAGCATCTTCAGCTCCCACAGATACACGGCAGCCATGGCTCTGAGCCAAAAAAACAGCACTGGTAAGCTGCTCATACACCCATTTCCGGCTTTGCTTTAGCTTACGATAAATATGGAGGTCAGATACAGGCACAGAAATATGCAAAAACTCAAAACCACAAGCTACAGAAGCCACAATATCTTGGTGGCATGCACGATTCCAGGAAAAAGCAACGGCCTTCAGCCCGGCATTCAGGATGAGCCGCATGGCCTCGGCCTCTTCCTGCCCCATCACCGGGGTACCTGCCTCTATCCAAGTAATACCGGCATTATCCAAAGCTATCGCAATTCCCAGTTTTTCCATAGCAGAGAATACGACTCCAGCCGCTTGTTCCCCATCCCGCATCGTAGTATCAATAAGAAATCCGGGTTTGAGTTCTTGCATAAATTGGCTCCTTTCAGCCTGATAGGTACAATCTCCGGAGTTCATCATCGCTTATGGCTGTTTTCTTACGAACAGCTAACGCCCGTACTCCGGCCAGCAAATGCTTACTCTCCTCTTCCTTCAGACAAATACCCCAAGTCGCAAATTTTGTTCTAATCGCCGCCGTCCCAGAGTGTTTACCAACAATAAGCTGTCTGCTTAAACCCACCAACTCAGGGGCAAATGGCTCATACAGCTGCGGAGCTTTCGTAATGCCGTCAACATGCAGACCTGATTCATGGGCAAAAATAGCGGGGCCAATAATAGCTTTGTTTACCGGCACCGTCAGATCCAACATAGAATAAATCTGGCGACAGCCTATCGCAAGCTTAGGTGGCAGCTTAGTGTTGATCCCTAAAAGTTGTCTGGCAGCCAGAAGCACCTCTTCCCACGGAGCATAGCCGCCAATCCCGCCTACTGATTCCACCACTTGTGTAGCACCAGCCTTTAATGCTGCCAAAGTATTGGCAGTTGCCAAACCATAGGCATTACCAGCTGAAATGCCTATGGGGCAAGCCAAGCTATTTTTCAGGAGAGTTATTTGATCAAATAGTGCAAACGGATTTCCCTTACCAACTCTATCCTGGTATATGACGGCAGCAATCGGATATTTTTTTATACTAACGATAAGGCTTGCCAACGCTTCTACCGTAAGAACGTCTATCCCTTCAATAAACAAAGAAACTACCAAGCCTCGCGGGCAAGCCTCTTCCATAATCTCCCGTAATCTAGTGCCAAACTCCACTTGGTTTGTAGCATCACAAACCAGGACAACTTGCTTTATACCGGCCTGCTCGGCCAGTGACAGTTTACAGCCTAAAAAGTTAAGAAACCCATAAAGTTGAATCTGGGATTGCACCTCCGCCAACTCCGGACGATTACACTGCCATTCATCAAGGTGAATAACTGCCTGTTGTATCCCCAAAGCAGTTAGCAAACCAGCAAAATCTACAAGCTTTTGCGCAGCAAACTTCTGCCTGATAGCGATATTCAAAGTCTGGTCTAGCCACATAATTTTCTTCACATTAATCACCCGCAGCGTTGTTTTCTTATCACCAGCTTGACACCATTTTCCAAGCGCTCTGATTGACAGTCCAGACGGCCACTTTCCCACTCGACCTCCAGCCAAGGCGGGATATGACTGCACAGCACCTCCACCTGATAGTAATTCCCCGTTAATAGCGGCTGCAATACTTGTTTGGAGGTTAACCCACTACCACTTTTTTGAATATCCTTGAGCGACACCCTGAAACAACCCGGCCCAGTCTCAACAATAGCTGGAGCTGTGGGTTTACTTGTTTCACTCTCGCGGGCTGCCAACTCTTCCTGCACTAAAATGTATTCTAAAAAGTCTGCCGGACGACCACTAAACTCCCAAATGCTAAACCCATTTTGTTCTAATTCTTTGTATAACAGACCCACTACTGTCTGCGCGACAAATACCCGGCAGTGACCCAGCCATTGAATTATGTCCGCTAATTGCCGCCGTACTCCAGCCATACCGCCGGTGCGGTCAAGTTGAAATGGCAAGGAGTCAGCCAGCCGCCACTTCCCCTGCTGCCGGCGGTAAATAACTATTTCCCCTGGATCTTCCAGAGATGCTGTACTGCCTTTGTTCCCAATAAACACCGCTATGTCCCGCGCCATTTTCCTTCCTCCTTCACTTTTACACGGCAGCCGCCTTTAGTTCCAGCTGTTCAACAGCGTAATAAAGCCCGCTCTCCACAGTATAGCAATATTCCACCGACATAATACCATGCTTTAACAAACGTTTTTGGGCCTGATAACCAATCCTCATTGTCAATACTGCATCACAATCACTCAGGGCCGTCATTATAGCCTCTCGCCGCTTATCTTCGCTATCACACTCCTCATTGCCAGAACAATATTTTTCCAAGCAGCGCGTTTCCACTAGCTCATACCGGTTATTATTCACCTGATAAATATCAAATTTCTCGGCCTGACCAAAGTGCAAATCAACCAGTTTTCCGGCTTGGCTAGTAACTGCCACCTTGTAATAATTGGCAAATGGCAAGGGTTTACTCTCAGTTGCTTCAACCAGCGTGGTAGCAGCACAGCTTCTAAACTCATTGTTACGATCCTGACTCAAAAGGCCAATGGCATCTGCCCGGCACTGACGGCAATGGGTCATCTGTTTCAGTTCAACATTACAAGCTACCCGCATGGCCGTAACATCGTGCATATTGGTTTGCGGCAACCCGGAAAATACACTACCCTGCGCGGGAAGGAAGGGCATAATATTGGTCAAACTGGCACCCAATTGCTTAACTTTCTTGACCACGGTAGGTATATGCCTGTCATTCACCATGGTAATCATTACAATGTTTACCTTGACAATAACACCATGATCAGCTAAATACCTAATGCCTGCCTGTTGGTTGTTCAAGAGAATTTCTGCACCTTCTGCGCCGGTATAACGAGTACCTTGGTAGTTGACAGCTCCATAGATCTGGGCGCCAATGACCGGTTCAGTACAGTTAACAGTCACCGTGACGTGCCGTACACCAAGTTCAACTATTTCCGGGGCGTATTCGGGCAATAACAATCCGTTAGTTGACAAACAAAATAACACATCAGGGTCTGTATTTTTTATCAGCTCAATGGTCTCACGAGTTTTATTCCAATCAGCCAGGGCATCCCCCGGACCGGCAATTCCAACCACACTCAGATTGGGGATGGCAGCTTTCACTTTTTCAAATTTTGCATAAGCCTCTGCAGGTGACAACACTTCACTAGTTACTCCAGGGCGGCTTTCATTAACACAATCATACTTACGACTACAATAGTTGCAGCTAATATTGCACTGTGGCGCTACCGGCAGATGCATACGGGCATATTGATGTTGGGCTTCACTAGAAAAACAGGGATGTTTATCGGTAAGCACGCTCGCCATAGAGCGGTCACCTCCTTTCTTCAAGTAAGGGTTATGATGATTTATAATATTTTTGGTACATATTCTGGCGGTAGTACTGATATTTTTCGGCTAGCAAGGTGTTGGTAATTCTGTCTAGCAGGTTCATAGAACCGGTATACCCTACTGACAACAGCCTCTGACCACCCACTCGATCATGAATGGGAAATCCTAAACGCACTAGGGGAATATGATCTCTTTCGGTAAGAAAGCGCCCATCTGAATGGCCAATAGCGATATTAACCGCGCCCGCCCTGGCCTGTTGCTGAACTAAATCAAAATCAGGGTCTGATAATACAACAGTTTCGGCTGCCATCTCAGTTTTGGGTAAAAGCCGCGACAAGTTGCCGCTTTTATCCCCGGTTACTACTACTGGGCGAATACCGTTTTCCAGGCAGAGCTGCGTCACAGCATAGACAAGTTCAGGATCACCAAAAATAGCACTGCGTCCGAAGAAATTATATTTATGAGAATCAATCATGGCATCAATAAGCCGTCCCCGCTCGTTCTCAATGTCTGCCGGCCGTTTCCTGCCGCTAATAGTCTCGATCGCACCCATAAATGCATCCGTATTTTGAATACCAATCGGCAATGGTACAGAATACAGTGGTACACCAAAGGTATCTTCAAGATACTTTCCGGGTGATACACTACTATCTAAGGTAGCACCCATTTCAATGGTTGCCGGCGCACCACCCATACGGTAAAGGTCTGCAATCGGCGTGCCGCCTGCAGGTAATTTACTATAGTTAGCAAGGTATGGCCGGTCAAGAGTGTCCTCTATATCAGGACACAACATATATTCCAAATCCATGGCAGTAAGCAAACGCTTTAGTTCACGAATATCGGCCGGACTAATGCTGGGTATAATGATATTTACTTTGTTATGGCGTTCGGTGGCAGTTGCCATCGTCTCAACCAAACGCCGGACAGTCAGCCAATAACCCTCACTATGATTGCCGCCATAACCGGGAGTGTTGGCTGTAACAATCGGCATAACAAGCTTACGTTCCCGCCGATAGTCAGCTACTATCCTGGCTATGTCTTCCCCAATGGTTTCAGCCAGACAGGTAGTAACCACACCAATTAATTCTGGCTGATAAACTTTATTAATATTATCAAGGGCCTGGCGCAAATTAGCCTCACCGCCATATACTGTCCCTTTTTCATTAAGCGAAGAGGAACCAACATCAATTGGCTCATTAAAATGTTCAGCAATATGTCGCCGCATATAGGTGCTGCACCCTTGCGAGCCATGAACAATTACCATTGATCGTTCGATACCTTTAAGCGCCAATATTCCACCCATCGGCATGCACATGTGACAGGGGTTTTCCATATCAGACACCTCCTTGACGAACGGTATATTGCCATACTGGTGAGCACACGGTAGAATACACTTCCTGCGCAAAGTTAACGGCGCCAACAAAACCGCTTAAAGGATGTTTGCGGTTGTGATTGTGGTCAATGAACGCGAGTCCCAGCTTATAGGCCAGCGGTCGTTCCTTGACACCACCTACCAACAGATGCGCTCCTTGGCCAGTCATAAAACGTTCCAGTTCTGCCGGATTGGCATCATCTAAAATAACAGTACCATCACTGACAAGTTCATTAATGGTATCATATTCCTCCGGGCGCCCGGTCTGCGTACCTACCATTACCACCTCAATGCCAATTTCCCGAAACTGCTTAATTAACGAAATGGCCTTAAACCCACCGCCAACATAGACGGCTGCTTTTTTACCTGCCAGTTTTTCTCTGTAACCTTTAATAATGGGTGCCACCCTGTCAGTTTCCTGACGAATGAGTACTTCCGCCTTAGCCCTGAGTTCACCGCCGCCCATAGCCTCAGCAATATTGCGCAACGATTGTGCGGTATCTTCAAGCCCCAGGAAAGACACCTGCTGGTACGGAATACCATATAGTTCCTGCAGCTTGCCTGCCAAATAATACATTGAACCGGCACACTGAACAATATTGAGTGCAGCCTTAGCTGCTCCCTTAATGGTGGCACTGGTCGAATCACCGGTAAATACAGTGTTGACCTTTACCCCCATCTGCTGGAGATAGTCTTTAATAATCCAGGCTTCACCTGCCAGATTAAATTCTCCCAGGTAATTGATGGTTCTACTGGCGGCTTCGCGCCGGTCAACCGGATCGATGAGCTTTAATAGCGCCTCACAGGCAGCCCGGTAACCAGCTGATTTGTTGCCAATAAAACCACTGGATTCCACTGGAATAACCTCAATACCATGACGGCTGGCCGCCGCTTTGCACACAGCCGTCAAATCATCACCGATTACCCCGACGATACAAGTCGAATACACAAATACCAGCTTGGCTTGGTATTTTGCCACAAGTTCATCAATCATCCGGGCCAGCTTCTTTTCACCGCCAAAAATAATGTCTTTTTCCCTCAAATCAGTAGTAAAACTGTTACGGTAAAGTTCGGAGCCGCTGGACAAACTGCCGCGAATATCCCAGGTGTAGTTGGCACAACCAACCGGGCCATGCACCAGATGGATTGCATCAGTAACCGGATTTAAAACTACTCTGGCCCCGCAGTACACACAGGCCCGTTGACTGACACAGCCGGCAATACTGTCAGCATCGCACTTTATCGTGTTTTTTCTTCGTCCTTTGGTAGCTATAAATTGTTCCCGTTCCGAAATAGCCGCAGTCGCCTCGCTCATATCTTCACCTCCTGGTTAACTACATAACCAACTCAAAATCTTCATCAGCAGCATCCCTGTCTGCCCGGTCTAATAGCGCATTGCTGATACTCTCGATCAGTCGCATAGCGCCGCGATAGCCAACAATCGGCAAATAGGAATGGACACTGCGATCCAATACGGGGAAACCAACTCGTACCAGCGGGATATCTTCCGCACGAGCTATAAATTTACCGTAGGTATTACCCATAATCAAATCAACGGGTTCATTCTTGAGCCACTGATGGAAAGTAAATAGATCGCCACCTGACTTGATATTAGCTGTCACACCCGCGGCTGCCAGCATAGCCTGAATCTCTTCTTCAAAACTTCCGGTAACTGATCCCTTGGCCCCGCCCGGTGTACCTGTTAAGATATGGACCGGTTTCATTCCCAGACTCAAGACAAGTTCTGTCAAACCGGTTACAATATCCGGATCACCAAAGATACCTACCTGTTTGCCATGGAAGTGAAAGTGAGTGTCAGTCATAATGTCTACCAATTGACCACGTTCTTCTTCCAGCTCGTAGGGTACTTCTTGTGCAAACGCCCGGCGCAAGGCTACAAGCAAAGCATCGGTAGCCTTAATTCCAATCGGTGTTTTCAAGGTAGTTGCCGGCACCTGGCATTTTTGGGCCAATAACTCGGCTGCATCACCTGAGGCAAAACGTCCGAGAGCCAATGTCAGTTTAGAATTTCCGCTGTCTTTGATCTGCGCCACAGTAGCACCCCCCTGTGGAAACATGGTGAACTTTCCTGTCATGGGCGCATCCAACACACCAGAGGTATCAGGGAACAGGATTGACTTAATTCCCATGACCTTAACAATACGTTTAATCTCCCGCATATCACCGGGATTAACGAAACCGGGTATGATATTGACCTGCTCTCTTTTTACCGGCAAAGTAGCTTCTGCCAGATAACTGACCATCCCCTTGGTCATGTTGGAAAAGCCGGTAATGTGTGAGCCTACATAACTCGGCGTATTGGCGTGAATAATGATCTTGCCTTCAGGAACCTCGGTTGATTTAATAATATTGGGAATATCATCACCGATGGTCTCAGTCAGGCAGGTAGTGTGCACTGCCATAACCTCCGGATTATAAATAGCAAATACATTTTTTATGGCGGTTTTTAGGTTGGCACCACCGCCAAACACCGAGGCTCCTTCGGTAAAGCTCGAAGTAGAAGCCATGGCCGGCTCCCGGAAATGCCGGGATAAGTGCATACGATGATAAGAGCAGCAGCCTTGTGAACCGTGACTATGCGGCAAACAACCATGAATCCCCAGGGCAGCGTACATAGCCCCAAGAGGCTGGCAGGTTTTAGCCGGGTTAATCATACCGCCACTATTACGTTCTTTATGTTCTTTAGGTGTACAATCCAGCATATCAGGCCACTCCTTCCTCAGTTACAGTACCAGTTAACAGCGGTTCATCCTGCCAGGGCGGAACTATATAGTTCCAGCTAGGAGAAGCAAATCCCATACTCACATCTCGCGCAAAATTAACTGCGCCGTTAAAACCGGCATAGGGACCACTGTAATCATACGAATGGAGCTGCTTGGCCGGGATACCCATTTTCTGAATTACATATTTATCCTTGATACCGGAGGCAAAGATGTCCGGTTTGAGAAGCTTGATAAACTCCTCTGTTTCAAAGTGATTGAGATCATCAACAATGATACTGCCGTCCTTCATCGTCACAGCCATACCTGCATAGTCACTTAACGGAATTTTCTGCTTAAGTTCTTCCATTTTTTCTGGCGATACTTTCAGGCGAAAACGCTGTTCATCCGCACTCACATGCAGCTCGGGAATATTCTTAGTATCAGCATCGGTTTTGATGGTAGGAATGACCTGTCGACCTTCGTAATCATCCCGGTGGGCAAATTCATAGCCTGCTAATACTGTTTCAATCCCTATCTCGGCAAAAAGCCCCTGGTAATGATGACCACGCGAGCCGCCAACAAAGCAGAATGCCGTCTTGCCATCACAAATCTTCTTGTACTGCTCAATGAGTGGTTCGATTCGCGCCACTTCACGGGCGATTACTTCTTCCGTTTTAGCAATGAGCGCTTCATCGCCAAAGTACAACGCCATGTTTCTGAGAGATTCACACATGCCTTGAATGCCAATGAAATTGACTTTGAGCCAAGGTGTACCATACTTCGTCTCTAACATATCTGCGATATAATTAATTGAGCGATGGCATTGAACCAGATTGAGTTCTGCTGTGTGGGCATTCTTTAGTTCTTCATATGAGCCATCACCAGTCATGACCGATACAACAGTATAACCGATCTCCTTCAAAACTCGCTCAACTTCCCAACTATCGCCGCCAATGTTGTATTCGCCGAGAATATTGATAGGATATTTACCAGCAGCCTTCTCGGCTTCGCCTGCTCCAATAACCCGCTCCATCAAGATGTTATTGGCAATATGGTGACCAGCCGACTGGCTGACGCCTTTATAGCCTTCACAACTAAAGGCAAGAACAGGAACCCCATGGCGGGATTCAGCTGCCCGGGCGACAGCACTAATATCATCACCAATCAGTCCAACCGGGCAGGTAGCCGAAACCGTAATACAATTGGGATGAAAGATATCTACCACTTCATCAATAACCTTGGCAAGTTTTTTCTCACCGCCAAACACAATGTCACTTTCCTGCATATCAGTTGATACACAATAATTAAGGAAATTCTGAGTGGGATCATCCGATTTAGCTTTGTTGCGGCGAGTACTCCAGGAATAGTAGCCACAACCAATGGGGCCATGAGTAATATGAACCATATCTTTAAGCGGGCCGAGCACAACGCCTTTACAACCGGCGTAGGCACAGCCGCGGTTGGTAATAATACCTGGAATCGTTCGGGTATTGGCTTCAATTACCTGCGCACTTTCTGCTCCATCTTTAATAAAGATGTGTTTTGTACGATTTTTTTGGACTTTAGATGGATATTGATCAAGTATCTCTTGTAACTCCTTTTCAGTAACAGCCATGCTGCTTTCCCCCTTTGCTTCCTTATTAACCAAGCTTATACTGCGTCTTCGCCGGCTTCACCGGTACGAACCCTGATAGCATCCAGCATGGGCATAACAATGATCTTTCCGTCCCCCACCTTATTTTCGGTACGGTTTGCCGACATAATAGCCTCCACAATCCTGGGTACATCTTCATCGTGGGCTAAAATCGTAAATAATCGCCGTGGGAACAACCGGTGTCCATCGAGAAAACCATCAATCAACATTTCCGCATCTGCCTCGTCAGCACCAGCCATGCTCATCATTTTGTCTTTCCGTTCGGCTACAACGGCTGGATCATCAATTAGTTTTCCCCGCCCCATGACCTTGAAGGCTGTGAATCCGGCTACCCCGGCTTCTACCAATGCTTTCTTGGTAGCACTTGTTTTATTCATGCGCACGATGGCTAGAATCTCTTGCATGGTACAGCCTCCTTTACAGTTCTTTCATACCGCTTGACACGGTGTATACCTCGGAAACAGGCGTTATGAATATTTTGCCGTCGCCATAGGCACCTTTTTCTCCCGTTTTGGCCGCTTCCATTATTACCTTAATAATTTCCTGCTTATATTCGGCCCGCACTGCCATTAAGAGCAGCGTTTTGGGAATTTCATCATAAACGACCCCACCAATTTTAATGCCTTTTTGTTTACCGCGGCCCACAACGTCAACGACAGTAACAGCGTTAAATCCGGCTTGTGACAATTCGGCCAGCACTTCATCTTTTTTATCTGGTCTAATAATGGCTCTGATTAATATCACAACATTCACTCCTTCATTTTTCGTCGTTTAAGCTTAGGCAATGGCGTCAAGGAAGCCATGTTGCATCATGAGTTCTTCCAAACGGTCTTGCGTCATAGGCTTAGGAATAACAAACATTTTATTGTCGTCAATGGCTTTTGCCAAAGCACGGTATTCATTGGCCTGATTCGCTTCAGGATCAAAATCAATAACCGTCTTTTTGTGAATTTCAGCACGTTGAACCAGGTTATCCCTTGGTACGAAATAGATGAGCTGAGAACCAAGTTCTTCAGCGAATGCTTTCAAAAGCGGCAATTCATTATCTACCTTCCGGCTGTTACAAATGATACCGCCCAACCGAACCTTGCCTGTTGCTGCGTATTTTTGAATACCTTTGGCAATGTTGTTGGCCGCATATAAAGCCATTAGTTCTCCCGAAGCTACAATATAGATTTCCTCGGCTTTGCCTTCCCTAATTGGCATCGCAAAACCACCACAAACAACGTCGCCAAGTACATCATAGAACACATATTCAAGTTCAGGTGTATAGGCTCCCAGCGATTCCAACATATTAATTGAGGTAATTATGCCACGGCCAGCGCAGCCTACCCCTGGTTCCGGACCACCGGATTCAACACAACGGGTATTTTTAAAACCTTCTTTTAAAATAGCATCAAGTTCAATATCATCACCTTCATCACGCAGTGTATCCAGCACTGTCTTCTGACAAAGTCCATTTAAGAGTAACCGCGTAGAGTCGGCCTTAGGATCACAGCCAACTACCATAATATTTTTTCCAGCTTCAGCTAACGCCGCAACTGTGTTTTGCGTTGTAGTCGATTTACCGATACCGCCTTTACCATAAATAGCAACCTGTCTCATTGTTAACTTCCTCCTCTTTTTTATAACGATAATTCTGGCATGGCGGGTTTATCTGTTGAAAAAAGTTAGCGTGTAGAATATAATAGTATTAGGCATAATCAATAAACCCTTGCTGCCCGCTTGGGATTGCGATTTGCTGTGGCTTCACGCGTATTGGTAGTACTCGTGAGGCCTTTTATTTGTTTGGAAGATAATCACCCCCCTTCCTTATCCTGCTTTTTAAAAAGTTACCTTTTGGTTGATAACAAGACAAGGCTTACCACAATCAATAACTGTGGTAAGCCTCATTGCTTGTTAAAACTATTAAACTATCTGCAGAAATATACACTGCCATAAAAACATAAAAAGCTATAAGTAGAATCTCTACTTTATAGCTTCATCGCTGAAAACAAATTTCTATTAAACACACTATACCATAGATAAATCCCATCCGCAACACTTCCAAATAAAGTTCGAAAATTAAGTTTTTTGCATACAACAGTAGCTATTACTCCATCTCCGTTACTATCCCTCCAGACCTTTATCTGGCAGCTTCCTTTAATTCAAGTTGTTCGACGGCATAATAGAGCCCACTTCCCACAGTATAGCAATATTCCACCGACATGATACCCTGCTTTAACAAACGCTTTTGCGCCTGATAGCTGATCCGCATAGTCAATAAAGCATCACAATCCCGCAGTGCCGCCAGCGTTGCTTCCCGCCGCTTCTCTTTGGCATCACAGTCCCCATCGCTACTACTACTTTCTTTCAAGCTGCGCGTTTCCATTAACTCATACCGGTTATTATTTACCTGATAAATATAGAATTCATCGGCCTGACCAAAGTTTAAATCAACCATTTTGCCAAATTTGGTAGTAACTGCTACCTTGTAATGACCGACAAACGGTAATACTTTATGTTCAACCAATTCAACCGGAGTGGCAGTTACACAGTTTCTAAACTCACTGTTACGATCTTTAGCCAGAAGACCAATGGCATCTGCCCGGCACTGGCGACAATGGGTCATCTGCTTCAATTCATCGTTGCAAGCTGCACGCATGGCCATAACATCGCGCATATTGGTTTGCGGCAGCCCGGAAAATACACTACCCGGCGTGGGAATGAAGGGCATTATATTGGTAAGGCAAGCACCTAATTGCTTGACTTTTTTGACAACAGCAGGCATATGCCAATCATTAACCATTTTTATCATTACAAGATTCACTTTGACCGCAATACCATGCCCCGCCAGATACATTATTCCTTCCTGCTGGTTATTCAAAAGAATCTCAGCACCTTCTGCCCCAACATAACGAGTACCTTGGTAATTAACAGCTCCATAGATCTGTGAACCAACAATTGGGTCGATACAATTAACGGTTACCGTGACGTGGCGAACACCAAGTTTGACTATTTCCGGAGCGTATTCGGGCAGTAGCAGGCCATTGGTTGACAGGCAAAATAGCATGCCCGGGTCTTTTTTCTTAATAAGTTCAATAGTCTCACGGGTTTCCTTCCAGTCAGCCAGGGCATCCCCGGGACCAGCAATCCCAATCACACTAAGATTGGGGATAGCAGCTTTCACCTGTTCAAATTTGGCAAGCGCATCTGCCGGTGACAACAATTCACTAGTTACTCCAGGGTGGCTTTCATTAACACAATCATACTTGCGACTACAATAGTTGCAGCTGATATTGCACCGTAGCGCTACCGGCAGATGCATGCGTGCATATTGATCCTGGGCTTGACTGGAAAAACAGGGGTGTTTATCGGTAAGTATGCGCGTCATAAAACGGGCCACTTCCTTTCTTTAAATAGGACTTATAATAAGAAGATTACATTTACACTCCATTAAAAGGCTTAACCCAGTAACTAACCGTGGTCAGCCTAAATAAACTAGTAGTAAACTATCTGCAGAAAATACTCTGCCGTAAAAACATAAAAAGCTATGAGCAGAATTCTCTGCCCAATAGCTTCATCGCTAAAAATCATTATCTTTTGAATTAACTATACCATAGCTGTTAGTTACCCGCAATAGTTCGGGATATATTGAAACATTTAATTTTTATGTAATTAAGTATTTTGACTTATTATTGCATTTGCCTAAATATCCGGCTATACTTTTAATAAACTGCAATCTACCCTCAATCGGTAGATTGCAAATCCTCGAAGGGAGACTTGACTTTATGGAAACTTCTAACGATAATGTACATGAACTGCTGGCAGCCTTAGTATCTTCCCTCAACAACACCCTTTACGATCTCTCGGCTGAGAGCGAAAGAAACAACAGTAAAGTAACTGCCAAACGCCTGGAGTACTCCCGGCAAAAGGTTATGAGCGCTTGGGAAGTATACACCCAAAAACGTGCCAACAAGTAAAAGAAGCTAAATGGACTCTCCTGTCCATTTAGCTTCTTTTACTTTCTATCAAAAACTATGTCTTTAACTACTTCCCCTGCAATAATGAGGCCAGCCACTGACGGTACAAAAGCAATACTGCCGGGAATTTGGTGGCGCGATGTACATTTGCGCGTTGTTTCCTGCGGACAAATGCAGCCTTCGCTGCAGCTAGAACTCTCTGTCTCCACCGGGGTAAGCGGCGCCTCTTTTGAATAGACTACCTTAAGTGAAGTGATACCCCGCTTTCTCAGCTCCTGGCGCATCACCTTGGCCAATGGACACACTGAAGTACGGAAAATATCAGTCACCTCAAACTGCGTTGGATCCAACTTATTGCCAGCCCCCATGGAGGAGATCACCGGAATATTTTTAGCTTTGGCCCTGACAACAAGATCAAGCTTACCGGTAACGGTATCAATGGCATCCACGATATACGTATAATCGTCAGCAAGCAGTTTGTCTGCCGTATCCGGCAAATAAAATTCCTGAAAAACAGTGACTTCTGCCTTGGGATTTATCTCGAGGATACGTTCCCTCATAACCTCTACCTTAAACTTCCCAATCGTTTTTCTAGTAGCATGCAGTTGCCGGTTAATATTAGTCAGGCAAATACAATCATCATCCACCAGCACAAACTTACCTACACCTGAGCGCACCAGGCCTTCCACAACATATGTCCCAACCCCGCCGATACCAAAAACAGCAACCTTGCTTTTCGCTAATTTACTCAGGCCTTCTGTGCCGATTAATAATTCTGTCCGGGAAAATTCATGCAGCATCTATTGTCACCCTTTATTAACTGAGTCTATGCGTTTTATTAGTGTAGCAAAAATCCCCAGGACAGTCAACAAGCCTTCGTCTACTTACGGGATATACGGGGTTTAATGGTTTTACCACATTTCGGGCAAATATGATTGCCCTCTTGATCTACTTCCATTACGACCCCACACTGAATATGCACCAGCATCCTGCCACCTCCTAATTTAGTACCACAATAAACAGTATATGATGTTTATCCAAAATTAGACCCAAAATATAATCCACCGTCACAGTATCAATATCAGGTGCTTTTCGGTCAATAAGCACAATAGGAATCGTTTGGTTAACCTGCGCAATAAGCTCATTATTGCAGCCATAGTATTAATAACTAAGTAGCGGCCAAATCTTTACATCGGCAGCACCAGGTAAAAGTAATCTAAACTGCTGCTACTGCGTCTTTAATACAGCATCAGTAATCTTTACAGCTTTATTAAAAATATATTTTGGGAGGCTTTATTGTTTTCCGGGAGTAAACTCAGCGGCTTTTTTTAACGATATATTAGTATCAGAGTGTGTTTCAAAAAACACACTTTCCTAAATATTTTTTAAACTGTTATAAAATACCCCGGTGTTAAACGCCATGAAGTCGCATAGCAAGGGTATACTCGGTTTCTATGCTGAAAGGCTCAACGGCAATGAGGGTATTTTGTAACAGTCTCTATTCACACCGACGAGGAGGTCTTTTATGAACAAGGTCTATGCACTGATTGGTCCCCCAGCCGCTGGTAAAAGCAGTATCTTACATGAGCTTGCCCAATATGCTATCCCCGAAATGGTCAGCCATACTACCCGTAAGCCCAGACCCGGTGAAGAGCATGGTGTTCACTATTATTTTGTTAGTAAAGATGATTTTCAAAAAACTGAGCTTATTGAGCGGGTAGAATACTCGGGAAATTTCTACGGACTGAGTAAAGCAGAGGTATTAGATAAAGTCAAACTTTACCCAGTAAGCTTAGTAGCTGTTGAAATGCAAGGGCTTACTCAGCTAAAAAAATTACTGGCCAATCGCCTTGAATCCATATTTCTTATGACCGACTATGATACTATCATAACCCGCATGCTGGCCCGCGGTGATGCTGACGCGCTTATCAACCGTCGTATTGAATACGCCAAAAGTACCGGTGAGTTCGATAAGTGGCAAACGGCCACTTATGTAGTTAAAAACACCGGTTCACTGGAAGTCGCCGTGCGTCAAATACTGGCAATCACCGGTAATGTCACCCTGCCTGACAAGAGTATATAGCAAAAGGCCGCCAATTTGGCGGCCTTTATACCATTATTCTTACAGTCAATTGTCAACTTCTACTTCCAAGGCAAAGCGTGGGGCCTCCTTGCCATCTAGTACAATATTTTCAAAAAACATAGATTTCGGACGTACCCATAACCGGTATTCTCCATACAATGCCCGGTAGACAATCAACGTCTCCCCAGTTTCACTATGAATAGCCTCACCGACAACATGATACAGCTTTCCTTTATAATGACGATAAATTCCATTCTTTACTCTAGGTGTCTTTTTTTCAGTCATCCTCTTCTCCTTATGTTAGAGACTGTTACAAAATACCCTCTTTGTCGTTGAGCCTTTCAGCATAGAAACCGAGTATACCCTTGCTGTGCGACTTCATGGCGTTTAACACCGGGGTATTTTATAACAGTTTAAAAAATAGTAAGGAAAGTGTGTTTTTTGAAACACACTCTGTTAATGCAAAATTGGGGAAAGCTTTTTGTAGACCAACAGGGTAATTAGCGAAATAATAATACCCTTGACTAGATTAAATGGCACAATAGCAAAAACAATAAAAGTCTTAAGATCAACAATTAATGGGTTCGCTACTCTCCCCATAGTAATAATAGCCTCAAGGGGAAGATGTAGTGCTGATTGATATAGTGGAATTAAAACCCAATAATTTACTGCCGCCGCCACCAACGTCATAGAAAATGTTCCGGCAGCAAGAGCCAGAACCGCCCCTGTACGATTCTTTATTTGGCGATAAATAACAGCTGCAGGTACAACAAAACCTGTCCCAACCAAAAAATTGGCCATCTCTCCAATACCCGCCGTTTGCGTACTACTTACATGCAGGATGTTTTTCAGCATCACAATCAAGCACCCTGCCAATGGCCCCAGTGCAAAAGCACCAATAATAGCTGGTATATCACTAAAATCCAGTTTCAAAAAAGGCGGCATAAAAATAATTGGCAGCTCCAGCAGCATCAAAATTGTGGCTGCACTTGCCAGGATTGCCACCCGTGTCACATAAACCATATTTCTATGCACTTACTCCCCCTCCTACCAACTCGGTCAGCTATATTTCATTTGCATCAATGCAGCACTTGTGGATTGTCTAATGTAGCGTTATGCAATGCCGCAATAACAAATTCGACCAGCACGGTTTCTATTATCGTCTCATGAACAGCCATAACCTCTTCCATTTCTAAACCATGACGCAGGTTCATATACTCAAATACCCGAGCTAAGCCTTCCGCATATACTTCCTGAACCTCGGCCGGCATCTTACCTCTAAGAACATCATAATAAAGTAACCCGTAACGCTTGCTGATATCCTCCAAATGCAAGGCAAACAAGTACTTATAATCTTCTATCATATCCGTCATTGGGCTTCTCTCCCTTTTTCAACTCTGTGAAGTTTCTCAGCAACACATTATAACATATTTATTTATTCGCAACCAAATGCCAAATCCCTACATGTTTTTTAAGATAATCCTCAGCGTACATAAAATTGTCTACAAACTTAGGGCCGCCACATAGGATTTTCGTTTCAACTTGGTGAATTCTATTATCATCAGACTTACCTGACTGGAGGAATTACCTTGAAAAAAATCCCCTTCTTCCCCGAACTACTCCTTCTGCTTATGCTGATTACTTGCATGGTTTTGCCTGTACAAGCTGTCTTCTCAGCAGTAACCAATGTCGATCAAGTCAAAGTCTTCGCTAAGCCAACCCCCTCAGCGCCAGTTATCGAAACGCTAAAATTAGGTGACATAGTCCGGGTGTATAGCAAATCGGACGATGGACAATTCTGGCAGGTAGAACACAAAAACCACCATGGCTGGATTATATTTAGCCAAATAAGCCCCAAAGATCGCAGGTACTAGAGTCCTTAACCACAAAAGGGCGGTTCTGATTAAAATGATAGCTATCATTCCAATCAGAACCGCCCCTACTATCCGTGCTTGTAAACATCACCATTTATCACTTCTAAATAAATTATCAAATAAAACCCTAATGATACCGCTAAAGCACAGAATCAAAACACCAAAGGCACACAATGTAAACAAATAATCAAGCATTTGTCACAGCCTCCCCCTTATGCTTTAGTTTCTTGCTTTAAGAATAACATACTATGTAAAACAGTTCCAGGGACAAAAGTCCTATTTCTAGATACATACAATACGTCATACAAACAGCAAAGGATCCACGAATACCCGTGAATCCTTACCACCTGATAACTTCCGTCAAAATTGGCTTGTTTAGATACCACTCTGGCACCCCTTACCAAAGTTGACATTTTTGTTTTTACAATATCACTTTCCACGACCATGTCTTTTACGTAGGTTTTCGAATCAACACGTACGCCCTCCACAAATTCACCTAAGTTTCTGTAGGCATCAACAATAGCGGCTCTACGTGCCAGAGCTTTAACTACCAGAAACAGTCCTTAGCAGACTGTCCCTGGTAGTTTTTTCCGTATTTAAATGCCAAAAAATTCATCTCTATTTATATTGTATCATCCCGCCGAATAGCGTCCTCCATAAGTTCGCTCCACCTCTGATTATTCTCATCTTCCTGACAAAACTGCAAATACAAATCAGCTACAGCCATCGCAGCCTGCTGCTCACGTATTGTTAAACCAGCTTTAGCTACCATCGCGGCCGCTTCCATGCCGGCACGCTCTACTAATGCCTGCCGTTTTGCTGCCAGTATTCCAACAATAGCCGGTACTGACTGTGCAAGTTCGATTTGCCTTGATTTTATCATCATAGGAAGACCTCCTAACTACTATTAATTCAGGAAACGTTACCATCACTTCTGTTCTATTTTACTGTAAAAATATTAATAATATGTTAGAAACGAGAGGTCTGCCTCTTTTGGCACGCAAACAGCCGCACAGAACTTTCTGCGCGGCTGTTTTGGGAAATTATCTTAAGCTTTGTGACTTACTTTAAGGGATTTAATTTTAGCAGCCCCGTATTCAATAGCAACAAATAATACAGGCACCAGGAAGATGCTCAAACTGGTAGCTGCCGTCATACCACCGACAACGGTAGTGCCTAATGCCGCACGGGCGGCAGAGCCGGCACCTGTTGATATCGCTAACGGAATACAGCCTAAGATGAAGGCCAGCGAAGTCATCAGGATAGGCCGCAGCCTGAGCTTGGCCGCTTCCACTGCTGCCTGCACTGGTTCCATGCCTTTGTCTGTTCTGGCTTTGGCATACTCTACGATCAAGATCGCGTTTTTAGCTGCCAAACCGATGAGCATAACTAAACCAATTTGCATGTAAACACTATTTTCCAGTCCCCGGGCGTAAATGAAGCAGGCTGCGCCTAAAATACCTGTGGGAACCGATAAGAGTACCGCAAAGGGGATGTTCCAGCTTTCATACAAAGCAGCTAAACACAAGAAAGCAAATAACAGGGCAAAACCGAAGATAATCGGTGTCTGTCCGCCCGAAACTTTTTCTTCACGGCTTAAATCTGACCATTCGTAGGTAAAGGTTTGAGGCAACACCTCGGCCGCTACCTCTTCCAATGCGTCCATTGCCTGGCCAGAACTATAGCCTGGAGCTGTGGTCGCATTAATTTGCATGGCCGGGTAGCCATTAAACCGCTTAATCAGCGTCTGGCCGCTGGTTGCAACCGGTGTTACCAAAGTATTAAGCGGCACCATAGTACCGGCAGAACTCCGCACATAGAAAAAACGGGTTGCATCCACATCGGAGCGGAATTCCGGCTGCGCCTGCAGCATGACCTTATAAGTACGGCCAAAGCGGTTAAAGTCATTTACCTGCATACCCCCTAGAAAGGTTTGCAAGGCTGTAAATATATCCTGAACAGGAACTCCCAAAGCTTTCGCTTTTTCCCTGTCAACTTCGTAACGGTACGAAGGCGTATCAGCCCGGAAACTTGATTGGGCCATACTGATCTCCGGACGCTTCCGGGCTGCGGCAATGAACTGCTGAGATACATCATTCATTTCCGCCATAGTCGAGGCACCTCTATCCTGAATCATAAAGGTCAGACCGCCGACAGTACCAATGCCTGGCAATGCAGGTGGGCTAAAGGCAAAAATAGTAGCTTCCGGTATATTACTTACTTTGCCCATGGCTTGCCCAATTATGGCTTTCAACTGGGTATTCGGTGTTGTCCGCTCTCCCCACGGCGCCAGTCCGGCAATTACCATCGCGCCGTTTGGCTTTTGTCCACCGGCTAAAACGTCATACCCGGCTATTTCCCCAGTAGTTTCTACGCCAGGCAGGGAATGATAGATTTCGCCGACCTGCTTGGCAATCGCTGTGGTGCGATTTAGGTTTGCCCCTTCCGGTAAACTAACAACAGATAACAGGAAACCCTGATCTTCATCAGGCACAAAGGTAGAAGGAATAACCCGCAGCGTCCAGACGCACAAGATAACAATTACTGCTAAGCCTACACCCCATAAGCCAGCTCTGCGAATCGAACGCTGGACACCATTAGAATATTTTTCAAGTATACGATCAAACCAATTGTTGAAACGGTTAAAAAATCTGCCCATCAGACCGGGGCGTTCTTCGCCGGTATACGGCTTTAAGATCATAGCGCATAGCGCCGGAGTCAATGTTAGCGCCACAAGCGCCGATAGCGCCATAGAAACCACGATTGTCAAAGCAAATTGTTTATACAAAACGCCTGTCGTTCCTCCAAAAAAGGCAACCGGGATAAAAACAGACGCAAGCACGAAAGCAATCGCGATAACTGGACCAGATACCTCTTCCATTGCCCGAATTGTCGCTTCCTTCGGGTTAAGACCGGTATGACGCATGTGGTGTTCAACTGCCTCCACAACAACAATAGCATCATCAACTACCAGGCCAATGGCCAGTACCATCGCAAACAGAGTCAGGGTGTTAATGGAAAATCCTAATATAACAAAGGCTGCAAAGGTTCCGACCAACGAAACCGGCACTGCCAGCATGGGAATCAAAGTGGCCCGCCAATTTTGTAGGAACAAATATACAATAATCAGTACCAGCGCAAGGGCTTCCACGAAAGTATGTAATACCTTCTCTAACGATTCGGTAATATATTTGGTATTATCAGTAAGGATACGGTACTCCATATCTGGTGGAAAGCGTTTGGATGCATCCTCAATGACTTTCCGAACGCCCTTAACTGTCTCCAGGGCGTTAGCTTCTGTTGTCAGCTGGACGGCAAAAACAACAGCCTCGTGACTGTCAAAGCTACTTTTAACAGCAGTATCTTTGGAACCTAATTCAATTGTAGCTATATCGCCCAAGTGAATAGCCGAACCATCCGGTTGTGCGCGAATGATAACTTTTCTAAAATCTTCTTCAGTAACCAAACGGCCTTGGATACTGGCCGTATACTGGAACTCCTGCTTTGCTACTGACGGCAGCTGACCAATGGTACCGGCTGGTGCCTGCACATTTTGTTCTTTAATGGCACTAACGATGTCAGCAGCCGTAATTCCCATCTGCGCCAGCTTATCTGGTTTGAGCCAAACACGCATACTAAAGTCGGCACCATATTCGCTAACATCGCCTACACCTTTAACCCGGCGAATGTCATCAAGGATGTTAATGCTACCATAGTTTTTGAGAAACACGCTGTCATAACTGTTGTTGGGGGAAACAAGACTGAAATACACTGCCGTATCAGGTGAAACTTTACGGGTTGTTACGCCCGATTGCTGCACGTCCTGAGGCAGGCCGGCATTCGCCTGCGCTACCCGGTTTTGGGTGTACATTGTCACCATATCAGGATCTTCCCCTAATTCAAACTTAACATTAAGTGAATACCTGCCTGTATCTGAGCTGGTAGAGGTCATAGAGACCGCGCCTTGTACGCCATTGGTCTGCTGCTCAATGACTTGGGCTACCGTTTTTTCCACTACATCCGCGTTAGCACCGGTATAGGTGGTGCCGATACTGACCTGTGGCGGTGTAATCTGGGGATATTGGGCAATTGGCAGGGTATAAGCAGCAATACCACCTGCCAGCACGATAAGTATGGATATGACGATAGCGAAGATTGGTCGGTTAATAAAAAATTTTGCCATGAACCCGCCCCCCTACTTCGCGCCTGGAATAATTAGATCGTTAAGGCCGATCATGGTAATAGTAAGCGGTGTTCCTGGCTGGGTTTTCGCAAACCCTTCCACCACAACGATATCCTGGTTTGTAAGGCCTTCTTCTACAATTTGCAGGTTGTCGACTTTAGGTCCCAATTTTACTTGCTTAGTTACAGCTTCGTTATTGGCACCGGCAACAGTGACAAAAGTTTTGCCTAACAGTTCCTGAATAGCACGCTGAGGAATAAGCAGTGCTCCCTGCCGGGTTTCGCCAACAGCCACGATCCGGGCAAACATACCAGGTACCAGCAATTGCTGCGGATTGCCAAAAGAGGCTTTCATCGCCAATGTACCTGTTTGGTTAGCCATCCCCCGGTCAATCTGCTCCAAATGACCGGCAATTGGATATTCACTACCGTTGCTGAGAATGAGTTTAAGATTTTGTCCCCAGGCATCAGGTGCATTGCCCATTTGGGCAAATTTTAAGTATTCATTCTCACTCATACTAAAACGAACTTGCACAGGATCTACTGTGGAAACCGTCGCCATAACTGTACTGCCAGCCTGAACATAGCCGCCGACACTTAATTCGCCTACACCAATCCGGCCATTTACCGGCGACACAACCACCGTATCGGATAAATCATTCTGGGCTTGATCCAATTTAGCCTGATAAGCGTTTACCTGTGCGGCCGCCTGTTCGGCCTGTGACTTTGAGGTATCCAAAGTTTGAATAGCAATACCGCCTTGATCAGCTAAATTCTGATACCGCACAACATCGCGTTGGATGTTGCTCAGCGAAGCCTGCGCTTGCGCGACCTGAGCCTGGGAATCGGCTACTGCCGCTGCATATTTACGCCGATCAATTTCAAACAACGGTTGCCCGGCCTGAACCGTGTCGCCGCCATTAAATAGTTTGCGGGAAATATTACCAGTAACCTGGGCTTTAATTTGGATTTCATCTTTGGCTACAATTTCGCCAACAAACTCATATGTAACAGGCGTATCCTGCTGTATAACCTGCATAGCCTTGACCGCCACTTCTTTATGTTGACGGGGCGCTTGTTGTTTACTACAGCCTGCTGCTACAATAAGAAATACTACAGCAAGGCATAAAATACTTTTTTTATTCACCATTTTCCCTCCCATTTTTTACTGTTTTTAAGAGTGCTTGGCAACGCCATTTAAATAGATTTCAAGGGCCTGTGACATATATTCTGCAGCAATGTCTTGTTTGCTTGGCATCAATTCTTTAAAAAGATCCTGAGCTGTAAAGGATAAGTTCAATATTTTCAACAGTGACATAGCAGCAAGATCTGAATCAATATCTGATCTAAATTCACCGTTACGTTTCGCTTCTTCAATACAACCCTGCAAAAAAAAATGTGAATGGCGTGTAGCACTTTTCACCAAACTGTCAAAATATTTGGTCGGATTGAATACTTCCGTGAAAAATAAACGGTCTATGTAGGGATTTTTTTTATTAGTGACAATCAATAGATCCGCAAAGCGTCTTAGTTTCATAACAGCTGAAATCTCTTCTTTGCTGATGGCATCAATGGCATCTCTTAGTATCGCTAATTGATTTTCTAGTACAAATGCATACAATTTATCTTTCCCGCCAAAATAGTACGAAATTAGCGCG
Organism: Sporomusa ovata DSM 2662; assembly: GCF_000445445.1. Taxonomy (GTDB): domain Bacteria; phylum Bacillota; class Negativicutes; order Sporomusales; family Sporomusaceae; genus Sporomusa; species Sporomusa ovata. The sequence continues at coordinate 57,048 of NZ_ASXP01000002.1, forward strand.
ATATTAACCCCGGCAGCATCAGCCAACTCTTTTACTGAAACAGCCGCTAACCCTTTAGTGGCAAATAAAGGAATGGCCGCTTCAATAAGTTTATTAACTGTTGGCTTATCTGTGCATATCTCTTTTTTCGTTATATTCACATCCTTTCCCCTAACGTAATTATTTAAAAACACATTTTAAACGTACTTTTAATTATATTATATAATATTTTTCTTGTCTACAATATACAATTGGAAAAAGCATTGTATAAATCAAAAAACACCTAATTATCTGTTCATAACTAGGTGTTTTTCAGGTTAAAGCCGAATTTCTCCTTCTCTCGTCAACTACACTCGCACTTCAAAGTGTTTTTCTGCTTTAGGTGCTGTCGTCTGTGGCGATACAACTATATCTAGGCCCTCTTTATTAGTTACCGTAGCTGTTTTCTTAGCACAATCACTCAGCGTATGCTGTTGTTTTGGTTTCTTTTTAAATAAGCGTAAACCCACTAAAATCACGGCAGTAAATGCCACTAGCCCAATAAAAGGAAAATAGTTCAGTCCAGACGGCTTGCTATTTACCACCGGCGGTTTCGCAGGAACAGCAGTCTGCGCAGAAACCGCAGCCTGCGAATCAGGGCCTGCGGCGGGACCTGCCTGGATACTGTTTGTTTTGTTTGTCGTTGTTGCAGCAGGTGCTGACTTTTCGCCATCCTTAGTCTGTGCTGACTTTCCCTGAAAAGCCTTTCCTAAATCATCTAGCTTCCTGGCTGTATCTGACAGTCCTGTACTCACCGTTTTATCCGAATTGGGGGTTGAACTACCTGAAGATGCCGGCGGATGATCAGTCCCTGTATGGGAGCCTGTCGGAGTAAGCGCAGGCGCAATCGGCGGCGTGGGTTTTGTTGGCGGAGTAGGCGCTATTGGCATAAAACAAGGCTCCTTTCCTAATCTTTAAATAGCAAGTTGCCGGTTTACTCAGATTGTAACATATCACAGTTGGTTACGGCTGTGGAAATTTTACCATAAAAGTGGTCCCGGAGTCTCCGGTCTTAACCTCTATTTTTGCATTATGCCGATTGGCTATGCTAAAACATATCGGCAACCCCAGTCCAGTGCCATTTTCTTTCGTTGTCACAAAGGGCGTACCTAATTTTTGCTCAATTTCCTGTGGAATACCGATACCCTGATCTTGAATATATAAAACCACCTGTTCAGCTTCCGCATACGTGCCAATCGTCAATTGTCCTCCCGGCAACATTGCTTCCAGCCCATTCCTGACAAAATTGAGAATTAGTTGACGCATTTCCTGGGCATCCAGAAGCAAATCAGGTATATCGACCGCTAATTTCGTGACAATCCATTTTTCATTAAGCAGTGCATCAGACTCCAATAGTGGCAATAACTTTTGGACAATCGTATTCATATTCTGCAGTGACTGATCAAGCAGCTTGTTTCTGGCCAGCGAAAGATATTCTGTAATGATGGAATTGGCTCTGTCCAGTTCGGTGATCATCAAATTAAGCCGCGAATCAAACTGGGCGAATTCCTTCTTCCTCATAAAAGACTGTAAAAACCCTCTTACTGTCGTCAAAGGATTCCTGATCTCGTGAGCAATACCAGCAGCCATTTCCCCAATTAGATTTAACCTTTCCATGCGGGACATTTCTTTTTCCATGAACTTGCGTTCCGTAATATCGGTGATAATTGACCGATAGTTTGCTCCATAGTTACCTGCGCCCGACATCGGCATACTGATAATCTGCGCATAGATAGTCGTAGTTTTTTTTGATATTATTTCCACTTCACTAATTACTTTTTTAGTAGTCAATCTGCATGAACACAGATGATCAAAAAAAAGCTTATAACTACCTTTATCGAGAAAAACAGTCATCGGCATGCCGAGCAGGCGTGAACGCTCTAAGCCTAATAAAGCCGCGCCAGCAAGATTAATCTCACTGATACAACCCTTGTCATCAAAAGTCACGTAACCCGCCGGCGCATAATCATACAAATCAGCATAGCGGTTGCGTGATTCTTCCAACTCCCCTAGAGCCTCTTGCATCGCTTGGCATTGAATTTCCAAGTCCCATTCCTGGGCCTGTAATTTCTCTTTTAGCTGCTCTATTTCTTCTGTTCCGGCATTATCCAAAGATAGAAGCAGCTTCTCGGAATTACCGATTCCCCGCTTACCCTCGGCATCTGGTCTGGCCATATATAGCCTCCTTCTGACCAAGTACATTATTCCCACCCGATTCACTTGGGCATCTCCTGGCATTATCCTGCTATCCGCCTATCCATTTGGTTTTACCCTTATCCTAGCTACGAGACAATAATTTCAAAGGCCATCAAAATCAATTTGGTATTATCGTGCAATTTTACAATCCGGCGGGCATTTATAAACATGGTTAATTTGCCGCTATCAGTGATGTCGCCACTAACCGCAAAATCTTCGAACGCCTTATCTTGCTCCAGAAGAGCAGTCAGCAGGGTGCGCAACTCCAGTAAATTCCACTTGCTGTTTAGAATTTCAAAAATAGATTGACCACTCACTTCTCCAGGCGTCATCCGAAAAGTCTGACAAAAAGCCTTGTTCACTGTCTTCAGCCGCAAGTCGGAGTCGAGAACCACCATGGGATGCCTTACGGTTTCCACAATGGCTTCGGCATACTCCCGAGCCTCCTGGGCAACGCTTATGCTTTGCTTGATAACGTCAATATCGGCAAAGGTAATAATAACACCATCAATTTTGTTATCTGTAGTCCGATAAGGACGTATCTGCATAGAATACCAGTGCCCCCATCGATCCTGAACTTCTTGCTCTGCGCTATTTAGCGTGTCGATTACCTGGAGGCTCGCTTGCTCCAAATCGGGAACAGCAATATTCGGCTTAATATTACTGATCGGTCGTCCGACATCGGTGCTGATCAGGTTAAATACCGGTTCAGCAGCCGAGTTGAAACGCCTGATGCGTAAATCGTTGCTAAGGATAAGAACAGGGAGACTAATGCTACGAAGTAGATTGATCATATCGTTATTGACATGGTTCAATTCCATATTGCGGATTCCCAATTCTTCATTCAGGGTCATCAACTCTTCGTTAGTCGACTGGAGCTCTTCTTTGGCGGTCTCCATTTCTTCATTCATGCTCTGCAATTCTTCGTTACTCGATCAACAAATGAGACGGCAGTATGCTTTATTGCAATTTATCGTAGTTATTCCCGGCAAAACAATACATAAATGGTCATTTTTGTTATATCTTCTATAGGATTACATTATTTTCCTGCCGAAAATCTAATACTATTATCTAAACACCAACTATTTTTTTGCATCATTCTTATATTCCACCACAAGAAAATCTTTCTGTCCCCCAACCGCTTTTCCTGCCAATCATAGCAAAATCATAGCATACACCAAGCCATTTCTAAAATGAAAATGCATATAACCATCGTATGTCTGCAAGCTTTTGAATTGCTGAATATGTGTTTGGAGAAGATGTGGCCACATATACTATATATATTATTAGTTAGGATGAGGTGTCAACATGAACAAAATTTCGCTTTCTAGAGCAGAGTCAATAATCAGTCCTGATATCGGCGACGAGCTTGAAATTTTCTTATATACCAACCTTAGTGCCCTAGTTTCATCTAATCCGGATGTGGTATTAACACCCAGTTTTCAAGCAGCATTGACTTCAGCTTTAAATAGTATCAGCGGTCGGCACAATATCACTTTACCAGGTGACATTACTAATATATTGGAAGTGTTTATAATAATGAATGCAAGCAGAATCGTTTAACTGGTTCTTTAGCTTCGTCGATGAGCTAATACTCCCGCCTCTATAGGCGGCATTACTTCAGGTGGAGTCCCCACACGGGGAATAGGAAACGCCCCCAATACGTTCAAAGCATCGGGGGCATCTCTGCTCCTTCTGTTTTTTTGATATTCTTATATGCTTTTCTCGGTTGCAACAGAGCGACCATAAATAGATTACATTATAACAAATGTCCTGCAGCTTATTCATCAATAAACTGCAGGACATAACCAGTAACACTTATCTTAGGCGGCTTTATTCAATTCAGCTGCGCAGTAAGATTACTGTGCATTTGCTTTATTGCGTTGGAAAAAATAAAGACCAATAAGTATTACAATTCCAAGGATGTCAGTCACCAGACCTGGTTCAATCAGCATTAAGCCGCCGATGAAGGATATGACCCTCACGGCCCCGCTCACAGTTGTATACCAATAACCAATCATCGCTACCCCTAAGCCAAACATCCCTATTACAGCAGAAACAGCAGCCATAGTTACTTCTACTGGAGTGGCTTTAACCATCAATAGCACTGGCGCGTAAACAAATATATAGGGAACTATAAAAGCTGCTATCGCTAGTTTTGATGCCGTAATCCCTGTTTTCATGGGGTTGCCGCCAGATATGCCTGACGCCGCATAAGCGGCCAAAGCAACAGGCGGCGTGATGTCAGCAATGATACCAAAATAAAATACAAACATGTGGGCAGCGATAATTGGAATGCCCAATTGTATTAATGCCGGCGCAGCAATGGTTGCTGTAATAACATAATTTGCTGTTGTCGGCACACCCATTCCTAATATAATGGAGGTAATCATTGTAAAAAACATGACCGGGAGTAACATGCCACCAGCTAACTCAATGAGCCCACCAGCAAGTTTTAGCCCTACACCGGTTTTCGTCACAACACCAATAATAATACCAGCGGTAGCGCAGGCAACAAGTACACCTAGAACACCTTTGGCGCCTTTTTCTAACCCTTCAATCAGTTGACCCGGGTTCATGCGAGTTGACTTACGCAATGCACTTGCAAGAATGGCAATAACAATTCCCCACAGAGCCGCTTTTGTTGGCGTCTGCCCATCCACAAGCAAATATAGAATTGCAATTAAGGGTAATGCAAGATGCCCACGATTCCAAAAAACCTCTTTAAGTTTGGGTAATTGATGGCGGGGGATACCTTTTAAGCCTTTTCGTTTGGCTTCAAGATGAACAGCAATCCAAATTCCCATGTAATATAAAAGTGCTGGTATAACTGCGGCTTTCACTACATCAAGATAAGGAACTCCAATAAACTCAGCCATAAGAAAAGCGGCAGCGCCCATTATCGGCGGCATAAGTTGACCACCTGTAGACCCGGCGGCTTCAACTCCACCAGCAAATTCTTTTTCATAACCCAATTTTTTCATCATGGGAATGGTGAAACTACCAACTCCCACAACATTTGCTACTGAACTGCCTGATATTGTCCCCATCATACCACTAGCCAAAACAGTAACTTTGGCAGGACCACCACTAGCCCAGCCAGCAATAGAATTGGCAATATCAATAAAAAATTTACCCAAGCCAGTTGACTCCAAATAAGCTCCAAATAAGATGAACAGAAAGATAAACGTGGATGAAACACCCAATGGAATTCCAAAAATACCTTCTGTTGTAAAATACAAATGTGCTACTAAATCTGAGGGACTAACGCCCCGATGGGCTAAAATATTAGGAAGATAAGGCCCCGCAAAAGCATATGCGATAAAACATAGCGCAACAATAACCATTGGCTTACCTACAACTCTACGGCAGCCTTCGATTACCATTAAAATTCCAATACCACCAATTACATAATCCAGGTTAGTCACTGTTCCCGCGCGCAATACCAGTTGATGATATGTCACAACAACATACATAGGCACTGCTGCCCCAACAATAGCTAACAATAAATCAAAGGGATGTATACTTGTCCGCGACCAATTATGGCGACTAGGATACAATAAAAAAATCAGACCCATACCAAAACTCAAATGGACGGCCCGCTGTAATTGGGCATCAAGAACGCCAAAAAAAGCAGTATATAACTGAAAGAGAGTAAAACAAATTGCAATGGCCGATACAATCTTACCAATAAAACCTGTTAGGACTCGCTTATCAGCCTCTGAATCAAATTCTTTAAGTAGTTCATCTGCATCAAACTGTTTTTGTTCTTCCTCAACTGCCAAATTACTCACTCCTTAGTTATGCCAGACTAAAACTAATTCTGATTAAACATACCCGAAACAAACCACCAGTAATCATAGTTGATGCGCACAGTCACCAACGTCCCCGCATCAAACCATTGGTAAAGAGGATATTCCTGTTCCTGGTGAATAAAGGATAGTTTTGCCTCCGGCCCTACCCTTACTGGTATTTGCCTGAAAGAACGATTTAAATTTGTTAATATAAACCGGTCTCCAAGTTGAGTAAATACACCTTCAGAAGGCAACGAGGGCATCCCAACACCATAGGACCGATATTCAGTTGATGTAAGAGTAAGTTCATCTACTCCTCTAACAACAAAATTTTCCCACACTGGTGTTTTATGAACCGAGTGAGTAAATCTTATACTAAAAGTATCTTCTGGATAGGTAGGCAAGGAAAGTGCAATCCCTGACTCTGTCTCTATCACGATCCTTAGTGGGAGAAACCACCAATAAATTACAATACCAATTAACAAACAAAAACCAGTCACAAGCATTTTTTTTTGCTTACTTACTTTCTTTACCATAGTATTGGATAAAATGCCAGGTACCCATAAAGTAATCCCGGCATTTTATTGCTCCTACATCTTATTTTTCTTTAAAGAACTTCTCCGCACCAGGATGAACAGGAATTGGCATACCTTCCAAAGCAGTTTCTTTAGTAATGCCTTCACCTAACTTATGAGCGGCTTTTAGTCGATCAGTGTTACCATAAATCGCTTTTGTGATTTGGTAAACCGTTTCAGCGTCCATGCTCTCAGGAACGACTAACATGGCTTTCACTGCTACAGTCGTAACATCTGTTCCTTGACCAGGATAGGTATTTGCGTTTACTAATTGTTTAGCATAAAAAGGATATTTTTTGATCAATGCCTCTGCTTTATCAGTCTCTACCGGAATCAATCTAACCTTCTTTTGAAATGCAATATCTTGTATTGCCGCCGTCGGAGCACCTGCTGTTACAAAGGCAGCATCGACATTACCGTCTTTTAAACCATTGGCAGCTTCGCCAAAAGAAAGATATTGTGGATCTAGATCGGCATATGCAAGGCCATAGGCCTCTAATATTTGACGAGCATTAGCCTCAGTACCACTACCAATTGAGCCAACAGCCACTTTCTTGCCTTTCAAATCATTAATGCTTTTAACCGGACTGTCTTCTAACACAATGATTTGAATGGTTTCATTATAAAGAGTAGACACACCTCTTATATTAGCAACTTGTTTATCTTTGAACATTTCGATACCTTTAAAAGCATAATATGCTGTGTCATTCTGTACCATAGCTAATTCAACTTTAGCATCTTTGAGCATATTAATGTTGGCTACCGATGCACCTGTACTTTGAGCTGTAGCATTAGCACCCGGAACATTTTTGTTCAGTATTTCAGCAATTGCACCACCAAGAGGATAGTAAACCCCAGCTGTACCACCTGTCGCAATATTAATAAATTTTTTCGCCGGAGCCTTCTGGTCAGCTGACTTTTCTCCACCACAACCTGAGAGTAAACTCATTACTAGCATTGAAGCCATAATAACCATAACAATCTTTTTCATGTTTAACCCCCTTTAACTATTTATAAAACCTGGAAAGTTAAGGTCACAGTCCAGGTCCCATTGTTTTCTGTATATTCCGTTTTTAATTTTATTTTCCTGCTATTGATGATTATGTATATTGTTTTTTTTATTTTTACCTCTTGTTTTGGACATGCTTGCAACATTTCTACGCTGTAAAAACAGGACGTGTTCCTGGAATCTACCGGATCTGGGGCGAATGCAAAGAACAGGTAGATGGCTACCCTAAAGCTGCTTATAAGGGCTTTACCATCGAGAGAGAAGCTAAAGAAAGTTCTCCTCTAGATTTTCAAAAAAATCTGTAATGCTTTAACAACAAGCCCTGCCATAACCTTATAGCCTCGCTCATTAGGATGTAACGCATCTGCGTAAAATTCTACTTGTGGCTGCTTGCTTTCATATTTTAAAAAGGCTGTATAAAAATCAATCACATATAAATCATTAGTAAGGGCATATTCCCGCACATCTTCGCGATATAGACCGAGAATATATTCATCTTGAGGATAATTGCAAGGTATTGGTAGTCCAATTATCGGTGTTATCCCATATTGTAATGCTGTTTCTGCCATATAACGAATATTATTATCTACTTCTTCCGCCTCAACTCTGGTGCAAGCATCGTTAGTACCACCCATTATAATGACATGTGATGGCAACTGCCTGATAACGTCATAGTCAAACCGTTCCAACATTTGTGAACTAGTGTTACCATTTACACCTTTGTTGATTATCGAAAGGCCTAACTCCTCACCGGCTAAATGAACCCATGACAAGCATTGTAAATAAGGAAACCCATATGTGATAGAATCACCAATAGCAACTATCTTTTTCTCATCTGACATATTTTCCCCTTCAGTAAGTACGATCTATTTTTCTGGCAATTATGCTATTTACCGCATGCTGATGTGGAATTCCTGCCGAATTACAGTCTATAATTTGTTCCTCACACCAAAGGATTTCCCATTCATAGTAATACTTAGCCAGATCACCAGACAAATAGAAAAACTCATTTTTTCCCAATCAGGCGCGGTCTTTATAAATGGCTTTTCAACAAATAGTAAATGTGCGTTAAGTCCGCCGATATTCGTATACCGTTTATATTTATCAAAATGATTTTGACGTTGCTCCAATGGCAAAAATTGAAGTGAACCATGAGAATAAATTACGTCATATGCAACAGCAAACTCATATCCCATCATATCGGCCTGAAGAATATTGACCTCACAGCCAGCTGCCTGAGAATCAATCAATTGATGTCCCAAGCACCTTCGCTAAAAGCGGCAGTAATGGGGTATCGGGCAAAGCATTGCCTTTTTCCCATTTGGAGACCGCTTGTGGGGTGACATTCAATAGCAAGCTGGTTTGTTCTTGCGTATAGCCTCGTTGTTTTCGTAACAGAGCAATACGCTGACCAATATTATTATCGTTAGACATAGTTTTTCTTCCTTTTTCGATTCTACAGTATTGACACTACCATTGTATCGTTGGTTGCTGTCAAAGTCTACCTAACCGTAGTTGCAGACATCTGAAAGAAACACAACCACAGGTTGAATTTCATCACCAAGTCTAGAAAGACAAAAAACACCCCTGCAGTGACAAGTTTACACCCTTACTTTACACTTGTTAGTACTGAACCTGACGGGGCTTTTTCATTATTAGCACAACATAAAACAGGTAGGAAGTTAACCTTCCTACCTGTTTTTATTCGCATCCATCCCTATAGCACTAAACTACACACGACAATCTCAAACAACCTATTCCAAACTTAACACATTGATTCGTCCGTACTCTGTGAGATATAGATCAGATAGACCACTACAAACCAGATGAAAAAACTTGTTTCAAACAGTCACTTACTCAACTTCAATACTTAGGGTTCAGATAATTTAATTATAAATAAAAAACACGATCCTGAGCCAGATATACTATCCGTTTTGCAATACGAAACTGAAAGTTTCTACCTCTGCAATACTTAGTTGAATCTAGATCACTATAAGGATGGTGCTTAATTAGATAATAACATAATAATAGTTATTATGCAACTCTTTTTTATCCTATCAAGCAGTTTCTTTGTATTTGCATCGATCCGGTATTTATTCAAGAAATGATGGGACATAAACATTTTAATACTACAGTAACGTATCTTCACATGGCCTCGATTGAACACTGTTCTATTCAATCTTTACACATCTGACTTATGAATTAATTCAATAAGCTTTTCTTCAATAAAGCTCAACCATTCCTTTTCACCGATATATACTCCTTCACCTGTATCACTTGGTCGTACAGCAAAAAAGTTTATGATGAGCTTATTATTCTTAATGATATATTCCTCAAAATGGAGCGGCGAAAATATAACCTCTAGTTCTCTAAAATGCCCACTGGTCTGAGTGGCATTAATTTTATCAACTAAAGAATGGAGGTTAAGTTTTTTCACTAGCTGCACCATTCTATCTGTATAGTTGGGATCTTCTAACATCCATAAATTATTGCTATAAAAGCGACCTTCTTTTCTATTTCTGCCTGAGTATACTTCTCTATTTGTAATAGCACTAAGCGCTCCACGTACAGATTCCTGATTAAATTCATCGTCATAAGCGTCTTTCAGTCCTTGCATAGCCATTACATCGTAGATAAATCGTTCTGAAACCTTTTTTCTATCTTTTATGGATTGCCAGAAAAACAATAGAGCCTCTACTACATCTAAGTTTACAGAAATACTTTCAACCATCATTTTATGCCTCCAAATTAATTTACTTACTACCCTTTTTTACTTTTGTTTTAGTGACACTTCACAAGTCGGCCATTTTGGCCGACCAACCCCGTTATACGCCCATCGCAACTGTCGTTGTAATGCATAGGCGCCCCTGCAAAGCCTTGTTTTTTTGGGTTGGAATAACGGAACCTTGCCTGTCCCCTAAAACGCTGGCACTACTGCAACGCCTACTTCTCCTGAATAAACTTCTTCACATCCGACGACAGCAGGCACTCGGTAAGCTTTTTAATTTCCGAACAGGCTTCGTCCCCTCTGCGTACAACCATAACATTGCCGTAGGGGGATAGGGTATCTTCTGGTTTTGGGATCCATTTTTGCCCTAAGAATTCTGTTAGTGGCAATTACAGCATCGTCGACATCAGGCAATGCTCTGGTAAGCTGGGCCGGAGACATATTTCAACTTCTTCGGATTTTCAACAATATTATTGGGAGTCGCAGAATATTGACTTACTCCTTCTTTTAATTTAATCAGACCGTTATTTTGTAGCAGAAGCAAATTCCGGTATTCGTTAGACGGAACGTTGAAGATGGCAATCTTAGCTCCGTCTTTCAGCTCATCCCTTACCTTTTTTGGTGGCGTTATGAACCACGATATTCGCGCCCAGTTCAAGCGGCTTCTGCCAGTAAGGAGTTAAAAAAGTATTGTCAACAATCAACTTCAAATTCCGACGGCCGCAGATAGCTGTAATGGCCGGGATATCGGCGTATTTGTTGTACATAGTATACTCATTCATTGTATCATGTTTATATATAAATTTCATCTATATATAACATATTAAAGAGTAAAAAAATATCAAAAAGCTTACTATATGATAACCATTATTTAAAGAGCTTTTTTAGGGACTGACTGCCGAATTATCATTATGCGGTCAGTTTTGTTTGATTATTATTGTAAAAATCACATGTAAATTATGAGTTTTGGGTACAAATCACCAACTACCACTATTATGAAATACTTGAGAAAAGTCATAATATTTTTGCAGAACTGTGTTTTCTAGTTAATTCTGAATTTTTCATCTAGTGAAAAAATTTTTGTCATTTATTTTGCCAAAAAAGTACGGCTAAACGGGACATATCAACAGCTATACATTACGTGAAAAAATTTTTTTCATTGAAAAAATTTTAAACTATATGTAATGTGGTATATATTTCATATATATCCTGCAGAGCAAAAGGGAGCCACGATATAACCGATAATGCGAAAAAAGTCTGGAAGAGCTGCGTAAGGAAAACCGCTTATTGCATGAAATTATTGACGCGATATCAGAAGGAGTTTATACCACAGACAAAGATGGTACCATTGAAAGCGCTATGAGAATTGTTGAAAATACGGCTTCAGAATTGATGGTTGAGGATTTGTTCTCCTTTTTGCTTAAACAAATGTTTGGGGATTTTGCAAGCAATATAAACAATCCCACAGAAGTTGAAAGAACGGCGGCAATACAGCTAACAGAGTAGTATATTTGGAATCAGGCCTGCACAACTCTCCGGAAATGCTGCGCGGGAAAGTACCAGAGTATATCGACACACTGGAGGCCAATATTATTCTTATGTTGTTTGGCTGCTTCGGCAACGGCCTGGTAGGAATAAAATTTGCCAAAGCTACGCTTATCATCCCCCGGATTGACGACTGCATTACCATGCTGCTTGGTTCCACAGAAACTCGCCGAAACATTCCCGACGAGGCTAGTACCTTCTTTTTAACCAAAGACTGGCTAAACCCCGTAGGAATATAATGTGGTCCTATACAGAATGGGTCGAGCGTTATGGTGGCAGAAGGCCCTGCGGTTAGTCAAAAAAATGCTGAATCATTATACCCGGTTTGTGGTCATTGATACCGCTGCCTATAATCTGGAAGCATACTGCCCAAGATTAAAAATCCTATGTATCTCCGGAATAAAGGAGGTAATATTTTGAAGAAGTATGGCTCAGACATAATTCTTAAATCTATTCAGGATTATATCCAACGGGTAGCCGCTGCCTTTGCTGCCGTACTTGATTACGAGGTTGCTGTTGTAGGAGAGTACCTGGAGGTCTTAGCAGGGGGACGGGAAAGTAAAGCGTGTTAGCTTTACAACCGTCCCAGCCCCAAGAAAGTGTACAGTCTATCGCAGATTTTTTAGAAAAGAAGGCAATAGTAGAGGCATTAAAAAGATAGGGTACAAGCAACCATGCCAAAGAAAATATTGCGAAATATTTAGGTATGAGCCGATACATATCTGTAAACGGTTTGCATTCACAAGCATAGAGTGGCTGCAGCGTAGAAAAACCGAATTCATTCTTGGATTCCTTAATGAAATTCTCCATACATCCCCGATTAGTGTAAAACTTTACAATTTTCTGCGGCGTCAAGTTATTGGTTACAATGAAGGTATAGCGAACAAAAAGTTCTTCTGGGCGCTTCTCAATCTTACAGATAACGCGCCGAGCATATTCCCAGCTTCCCGCCTGATAGAAAAATTCACCGTAGCAAGCTATGGTGAATTTTTCAGGGTAGAGTGCTGTCGCTGCTAGTACCTCCTTTTTCCAAGTGAGAGGCATTTTCACGAAGCACTCGATTGTCTTTAAGGCGTATCGCATAAGAGCAGCCATGTTATTCACCCTGTGTATAAAGTTCTGTAAATTCGCTAAACTAGGCATGAGAGTTTCTTTATGTGTTTGGGTGAAACTCTTTTTGTATCTTTTTTACCTTCACCTATTGGGTGAAGAAGAATAACTCGTGCAATGCCTATTATTGGCACATTTCTTGCAGCTTATTATTTCCATATCGGCAAAGGAGGGATTAATAATGCTTATAATACGCAAATGTCACTTTGTGTGGATTGCGTTGAAAAAAGAGCCGTGATGATGAAACAAGGCAAAAAGGTGTTTGAGGTATAGTGCACGTTTTTAGGAAGGGAAGGGATAATTCGTGGAAAACGAACAAGGATCAAAAAGCAATATTGTTTTGTACGTTTCAGCCGCTATAGCCTTACTATTTATATCATTTAGCATAATCATGACAGAGCAAATGGGGAAAGCGGCTAATGCCATATTAAGCTTTTTAACTACCAATTTTGGCTGGTTATATCTATTGTCAGTAGGAATCTTTATATTGACCTGCCTTGGTGTTGCTTTTAGCCGTTTTGGCAACATCAGGCTGGGGAAGGATGACGAGAAGCCAGAATTTACTGATTTTCAGTGGTTTACTATGCTTTTTGGCGGCGGCATGGGTATCAGCCTGATCTTTTGGTCGATTGCAGAACCCATGGTGCACTATATGTCACCTCCCGTGGGTCAGGGCGGAACCATAGAGGCCATGTATTTAGCCATGATGCTGGTATTTAATGATTTTGGTCTCCATGTCTGGTTTATTTATACCATTTGCGGTTTGGCGCTAGCCTATTTCCAATTTCGAAAAGGCCTGCCATGCTTAATCAGTTCGGCTTTTTACCCGCTCTTAGGTGAGCGCATTCACGGGCCTATCGGCAAATCCATTGATATTCTGGCAGTATTTGCCACCATATTTGGCGTGGCTACCAGCTTAGGCTTGGGTTCCAGCCAGATTGCCGCTGGTTTACAGTATGTTTGGGGGATTCCGGCAACACCGGCGATGACTGCTGTCGTCATCGCAATCATGACGGTAATTTTCACTCTGGCCACTGTCTCCGGGTTGCATAAGGCTATGCAGCTGGTTGCCGACATCAAGATCTGGCTGTCGATTGCTTCCATGGTATTTATCTTCCTGTTCGGCGGTGCAGTTTTCCAATTGAATCTGTTTACCCATACACTGGGTACGTACCTGCAGAACTTTGTCGGCCAGACGCTGTGGATGGGCAACATTGAGTGGACTACCGCGTGGCCGATCTTCTACCGGGCCTGGTATATTGCCTGGGCGGCCTTTGTCGGCCAGTATATTGCCCGTATCTCCAGAGGTCGTACTATTCGCGAATTCATTTTGACCGCAACCTTTCTCCCTGTCGGTTTTAGCTTTGTGTGGCTGGCGATATACGGCGGGGCAGCTTTCCAACTGGATGTATTATCAGGTGGTGCCATTCAGGCAGCTGTTAAAAGCGATTATACAACAGCCCTGTATGTAACACTTCAACAACTACCGTTTTATATGATTACCGCCCCCTTGGCAATGTTCCTGATTATAGCCTCCTTTGCCGGCTCCGCCAACTCGGCTACCTTTGTACTGAGCATGCTGACCTCAGGCGGGGACATGAACCCCAGCAAAAAACTGCGTGGTTTCTGGGGCATTGCCCAGGGTTCTGTCACTATCATGCTGATTCTGGTCGGTGGCACTGCGGCCATAAAGACCCTGCAGACAGCCTCTATCGCCGCGGCTTTTCCGTTCATGCTGATTATGCTGGCCATGTGCTACAGCATATATAAAGCGCTTTCTGAGGAAAAGATGTAAGGCAACACGGTGTAAAAAAAAACGCTAACGCAGGCCTTGGTCTTTATCTCACATCCGATACCTTATACTCATATCCGTGAATAGCTTAATACTCTGGATACATGGCCCCACCACATTTCTCGCAACTAAACTGCGGCGGTACTGTTGGGTCTCCATCATCCTTGGCATCAAAGTCTCTGACTACCTCATAGGAATTGCTTCCTCTTCGTTACATTCGTTACACTTTAAACAAATATACTTGACTACAATTTGTCGTTGGCCTTGGGACTTCCCTTGGCTTTTCTTTTTGCTCGGTTTTTGCTTCTTGGATACCGATGACCCAGGCCAGCCTCAGCCAGACACGTAATTACGCTGAAATTCTAAGTTTTTCATAGCTTTCGGGAAAAAGATTATAGTTAAATATGGATGCGCGTGCCTGATTTCTTGTTCTATATTTTTCATGATAAATAAGCTCGGTTTTTAGCGTGCCAAAAAAAGATTTCTCCATACAGGCGTTATCCCAACAATTTCCTTTGCGGCTCGTGCTTTGAATAAAACCATACTTTTTAAGCAATGAGCGGTATTGCTTGCTTGCATATTGGACTCCACGATCGGAGCACTTGCTTATTTTCTCCCACGATTACCTTGAACATTCTGTTGAAATAATACTTTGAAAAGCAGCATTGCTCCGCTATCTCTTCAACGGATATACTTTTATCCAGATTTCTATATATATAATTTATCCCCTGGTTTTTTATGCACCTAACATTATGAATTAGGTTCACGCTGCATATTGTAAAGCAGCCGCTTATCCTCATCAGTTGTAATCCTGCTCATGAAGGTATTCTCAAGAAATTTTTAGTGAATTCATCAGCAGCTGTTTCAGACATCGAAAACCAAGCTTTAATAAAATCACGCAAATTTCTTTTTCTTCAATTACCGGAATAATTGTTTTGCAACAGTTTGAGCAGGCTATGCAATTAAAACCAGACAATCCTTCTGCCTCATAAATTCTTTTCCTGCCTAAGATGACAAAAAGGCTCCTGAGGAAAAACCTCAGAAACCTTATATTCTCTACTGGCGGGAGCGTGTAGGAATCGAACCTACCATGGACGGATTAACGCCCAACGGACAGTTTTGAAGACTGCAGGAGCCACCAGGCCCCATCCGCTCCCATATCAACTTTACATATATAATATAACATAAGACCTTTTTTTATTCAAGGTACATCTCAATTAGACATTTTTTTCAAATTCCACAATAAAAATACTTTTTTACTTAAAAACTAAAATTTTACTTGACACTAGGCTGTACCATTTGTTATAGTAACTACATCAAGTTAATCATTTAGGCAATGAAGCCTTCGCAATTATTTGCGAAGGCTTTTGTGTCTACGATTCCGGACAATGGCGTCCTGAAGGGGTAACCCTTTAAGGCGCTTTTTTTATTTCCGGATATCGCAAAGGGGGGATGTACTTATTCCAAAATATACTTTCATTCAAAAAAAATTATTAAGTAAAGGAAGGGATGTAAAAATGAAAAAGCTTTGGACTATTATTACAGTATGTTTATTGTTAATGCTCGTATTTGCACCTGCTGCCTTTGCTGACGGCGAAACGCCAGCTGAAGCAGCCAAGATTGATACCGGGGATACAACTTTCGTTCTAGTTAGCGCTGCACTTGTTATGATTATGACTCCAGGTTTAGCCTTATTCTATGGTGGTATGGTAAGAACCAAAAATGCTTTAAGTACCCTCATGCAAAGCTTTTTTATCATTGGGTTAGTCACGGTACAATGGGTATTATTTGGTTACTCCCTTGCCTTTGGACCAGACATCAATCATTTCATTGGTTCTCTTGACTGGGTTGGCCTGAGCGGTGTTGGAATGGAACCTAATGCCGATTATGCCGCAACCATTCCGCATCAGGCTTTTATGATCTTCCAAGCTATGTTTGCAGTTATAACTGCCGGCTTAATTACCGGTGCCTTTGCTGAACGAATGAAGTTTGGGGCTTTCGTAGTTTTCACCTTGCTCTGGACCACCTTAGTATATGATCCTATGGCTCACTGGGTATGGGGTGTAGGTGGTTGGATCCGCGAATTGGGTGTACTGGATTTCGCCGGTGGTACTGTTGTTCATATTATTTCCGGGGTCTCAGGCCTCACAATTGCCCTTATGATTGGCAAACGCAAAGGGTATGGCTCTGAAGTCATGATGCCTCATCACCTGCCAATGACTGTTATTGGCGCTTCCCTACTCTGGTTTGGTTGGTTTGGATTTAATGCCGGCAGCGCTTTATCTGCCAATGGTCTTGCTGCCAGCGCCTTCGTGGTTACTCATGTAGCCGCTGCTGCTGCCACTGTTTCCTGGGTATTAACCGAATGGTTATATCATGGCAAGCCCACCATTTTGGGCGCTGCTTCCGGATGTGTCGCCGGTCTTGTCGCTATTACCCCAGCAGCCGGCTTTGTCAGCCTTATCCCGACAGTCATCATCGGTTTATCTGCTGGCATTATCTGCTTCTTGGCTGTGGCTGTCCTGAAACCTAAGCTCGGTTATGATGATTCCCTTGATGCCTTTGGCGTGCATGGCATTGGTGGCACCTGGGGTGCTATCGCCACCGGTTTATTTGCCTCCAAAGCTGTTAACCCGGCTGGTGCTGATGGCCTATTCTACGGCAATGCCAGTCAGTTAACCACTCAACTTCTTGGTGTTGGCATCAGTTGGGTATTTGCCGCCATAATGACTTTCATTATTCTCAAAGCCATTGGCTTATTTTTAGAAGTTCGCGCTACTACTGAACAAGAAATTCAAGGCCTTGACCTTACTGAACACGGCGAACGGGGCTATGCTTATCAAGATTTCATGACAGGTTCACCAATTGCCTTTGGCTCCTCTGCAAGTGGCGTCCCGCAAGAATTAGTTGCGAAAAAAACGACTCTCGCGTAAACTGTAACTAATATAGGCTATATATTCCGATTAAAGAAGTTGTAGGTGCAGGCAGATGGTGTAGTACCAATGCACATCTGCCTGCAAAAAGCTTTAACACGCTGTATATAGAAAAAGGAGGAACTTATCATGAGACCGATTACGAAAATTGACATTATTACCCGCCCTGAAAAACTTGAGGAACTTAAAGAAGCCATGAAAAAAATTAACGTCACCGGTATGACCGTAACGCAAGTTTATGGCTGCGGCCTAACTAAAGGCCACACTGAAGTATACCGTGGGCAAGAGTACAGCATTAACTTAGTTCCCAAAGTGAAAATCGAAATTGTCGTCTGTGAAGTACCGGTTGAACGGGTGCTTGAGGCTGCTAAGACGGCTTGCCGAACCGGAAAAATCGGTGATGGCAAAATTTTTGTTTATCCTATTGCCAATGCCGTCCGCATCCGTACCGGCGAAGAAGGCGATATCGCTATTGCCGACCCGGCTGATATGTCTAAGTAAGAATATAAGGAAGAAACCCCAGAGTTCTGAATTGAACTCTGGGGTTTCTTCTATCCGGAACATTTATTTTTCCCCTTGCACTTGCTGCAATTCCCATTACACTGGCTTAAAAGCAGCTTGTTACATCGGGGGCAGCGTATCTTCCCTGGATCACAGGTCATCTTGCATTGGGGACAAAGTTGCTGTTCCAATACGAATCACCTCTGCTTTATTAACTCAAATAACAAAGGCCGCTACAATAGCACCAATAAGGAATGCAAACACCCACGAGCTAAGCCAAATTAAAGCGCCCTCTTTATTACCCCGTTCTTTAAAAATCATAATGACAGTGGCAACACATGGCACAAACAGCGTAATGGTTACCAATGATACTAAAGTCTGTGCCGGTGTAAGTACCATATCATTTAAACCAGCCGCCCCGAAGTCACGGCGGATAAGACCCATAATAAAGGCAGTTGCTGTTTCTTTTGGCAATTTTAGTAACCCTTCTGTTACTGGAGCTAAAGCTACTTGAATACTATCTAACAATCCGCTAAGCTGCAATCCTGAAATAATAAGTGCTCCCAACATAAATAGCGGCGTAGCTTCTAAGAGAAACGCATACGACTTGGTTACTGTCTTTTTCAATACATTTTCACCACGTGGTAAACGGATAGGCGGCAAATCAATCAAGAGATCCGACGACTCTCCTGGCAATACTTTGTGGAGAATCTTGCCTGTTATCCCTAATACCAATAAAATAACCAGAATGTAAATCGCAATAAATTTGGCGCCAATGCCAGCTAACATACCGGCAATAACACCAAGTTGTGCCGAACAAGGTATAGCCAGACCCAGCACCGCGGTCGCAATTGTCCGCTCTCGCTTGGTTCCTAAAATTCGCGTCGTGATAGTCGCCATAGTTACACAGCCAAAACCTAAAATTAAGGGAATAATAGCCCTTCCGTTTAAGCCAATACTGGTCATAACACGGTCAACCAGTGTGGCTAGCCGCGGCAAATAACCTGAATCCTCCATAATTGACAACGCAAAGTAAAAACCGACAACTAAGGGCAGCAGCAGTCCCAGTACATAGGTTACTGTCATAGTTAAGATACCAAACTCACCAATTAGGATCGTACCAATTATCGATTGTTCACTAATAAAGCGTCCAACAAAATCCCGCACTACCGGCTCATACAGGCCTTGCATGACTGTTTCCTCAGTAAAGCCGACAATATCCTGGGCAACAAGAACGCCAATCAGATAATACATAGCATATAGTACTAGGGCAAAGATAGGTATACCTGTCCAGGGCCGCAACATATACCGGCCTAATATAGTACCAAACGTCGCACCTTCTTGTGTTTCGGTTACTACATGCTTAACGATATCATTCACACGGTGACGGCGGTCGTGATAAATCTCCTCCCGCAGTTCACCTGGCGGTACCCCATGGCGCTCAGCCACATGGGGATCACCTTCAAGTACAAGTAATGCTTCACCCCAGGAACCAATCCGGTTCATCATCCCTTCCAGCCTATTTTTCAGCTTTGTAGGTATGATCCCGGTACGAGCTTCAAAGATCCGGTTCTTGACCTCAGAAACACCTTTGCCCTTAACTGCTATTGTCGCAATGACTGGCACACCTAATAGATCCTCAAGCAAATCAAGATCTATTTTTAGCCCTTGTTCCTCAGCCTCATCCATCAGGTTTATGGCAATAATGGTAGGAATACCAGTATCAATAACCTGCAACGTCAAAAATAAATCACGTTCCAAATGCACAGCATCGACTACATTTAAAATTAAATCAGCAGACAAAATAACATCTCTGGCCACCGTTTCCTCGTCATTAAAAGAGGAAATACCATATACGCCGGGTGTATCAATGACTACATCTTTACCGTAACGGCCATGTGATATATCAACAGTGGTCCCGGGGAAATTCGACACATCCACATACATGCCTGTTAATGCATTAAAAAACACTGACTTTCCCACATTAGGATTACCCACTAGAACTATCTTCTTAGCTCCCTCAGGAATATCTATATGAGTTAAGTTATTATGACAATGGTCCATTCTTTCCTCCTGGCTACCTGAGAGCCCTTCTGATTGATAATATTCACCTACTAGGCTGGCTGCACCTCAATATTTTCGGCTAAACGGCGCCCAATCGCAATCTCTTGCTTGCCTCTGCCGATAACAACTGGGCCAGCAGGCAATTTTTCATAACATTCTACTTCAGCACCCTCGGCAATACCGAAGCGAATGGCTTGAGCCCTGATAGTTGGATTAGGAATGGCAGCAATTAAAAGACGCTGACCACGTTTAGCTTGTGAAAGTGTCATGATATATTTCCCCCCTCAGTATTGATAATCATTATCATCAATTACGTAAAAAATTTGCGCCCTTTTGATATTGACGCGTAACTGATATTTATTCTCAGTTTTATTATATGAATTCAATGACACCTTGTCAAGCAGGACTTTTACACTCTTGCAATTTCATTTTTCTTATTGCCCAGTATAAACTTCGGGATAAATCAATTTAGCCAATTGTTCAACACCTTCAGCCAGCCGGAAGGTAGGACTGGAGACAAATCCTTCGTCAACAATATAAACTTTACCCTCTCGTACTGCCTTTATCTTATCAAAGCCTGGACGCTGTTTTATACTATCAGGCGAAACGCCGGGATTCATCGGGCCGCGCTGTGCCAGAAAAATATCAATTTCCTCAGCCTTCATTAATAAATGTTCGCTGCCGTAAGCAGCAATACTACTTGCAGCTTTCAACGGCTGCGCATCGGCGGCCACATTTATCCCTCCAGCCAGTTTAAGCACTGTCCCCGGCATACTAGCAGCCGTAATTGTCCGATATTCGGTTGCTGTGGCCTCAAAATATACCTGCTTTTTAATCGGCGCCTTAGCTGTATGCTCGGCAACTTGGTTGAGCTTAGCATGAAAAGCAGCCAGTTTATCCTCAGCCTGCTGCTCTTTGCCTGTCAATATGGCCAGTTTTTTAATATAACTGTCAAATTCCTCAAACTTCTCCGGATAAAGACAAACCACTTTGATATTAGCCTGCTCCAGAGTCTTGACAAAGTCAGGGTGACTTTGCTTAATAAATGGTCTAATAATGACCAAATCAGGCTCAGCCGCCAATACCTTTTCCGGATCGGCCCGATAGTCAAATACCGGCTTGTTCCTGGCTGCCGGATCAGATTCTGCCGGACTGACGCCGATGATCTCAGCCTCAAGACCCAATGCTAATAGATTTTCGGTATGTGCGGAGTACAGAGAAATAATTCGTTTGGCAGGCTGCTTAAGAACTATGGTCTGATTTAGATCATCGGTAATTTTTATTATACCCTCATTAGCTGTGGCAGCAGGTTTGGAAGTACCGCAGCCAGCTATAACTGTCAGCAAGAGAAGAAGAATAACCAGATAGAACGCTTTATTTTTCATAATCCATTTCCTCCAGGAATTTCTTAACCACCTACACCCTTAATGAGTTACAAGCCAAATCTTTTTATATTATAGATTGGAGAGGACGGCCAAACCTGTCTCACCCGCCCGAACCACTTTGATGTGGAATACTTCGCCGATAAGTTCAGGGTCAAGTACAGTTGGAGCCGAGCCATACTTAATCAGTTGACCTGCCTTTAAGACAACGGCCTCAGAGCAAAAGGTACTGACAAGGTTAAGATCATGAATAATTGACACCACTGTCAGCCCTTGCTGAACACATAATTCTTTCAACAAGCTCAGGCACTTAATGCTATAGTAAATATCCATATTGGAAAAAGATTCGTCTAAAAATAAAACTTCCGGCTGCTGTGCCAGGGCCTTAGCAAATAATACCCGCTGTCTTTCCCCGCCGCTGAGCTCCGTGACCAACCGTCCGGCAAAATCAAGTGTATCTGTAAGCCGCATGGCATTTTCAATAATCGCCACGTCTTGGTCTGTCAGCCCTTGCAGCCTTGTTTTATAGGGAGTGCGCCCCATGCCAACAATCTCCAGGCAAGTATAGGGAAATTTGATATCCATGTTTTGCGGCATAACAGCAATATGGCGGGCCAGTTCTTCAATCTTGTAAGAACCGATATCCCGCCCCTTAATGCTAATATTGCCGGAAGTCGTCTGCAGCTGCCCGGTAATAAGATTTAGCAGTGTTGTCTTGCCTGAGCCGTTGGGTCCGACAATGCCGCAAAAGCAACCTTGTCTGATATTCAGGCTGATATCGTTGAGCACAGGCTTGGCCCCATAGCCAAATTGTATATTTTCTACTTTTATCATAGTAACGCCCCTACCCAAGCGTCTTGTTACGCATCCTAAAAATATAAACGAAGAACGGGCCGCCCAAAAGAGTCGTCAACACGCCAACAGGTATCTCAACATTGCCCACCGATCGCCCAAAAGTATCGGCAGTTAATAATAATATTCCACCTGTTAAACCACACAGTGGGATGAGCACCTTATTATCCGAGCCTGTCAGCATCCTGACCATATGCGGTACAATCAAGCCAACAAAACCAATAATACCGCCAATAGCTACACATACTGCCGTAATCAACGCACCGGCGGCTAACAGCACGGTTCGGAGACGGGAGGCATTAATACCCAGGCTACGGGCTTCCCGATCCCCTAAAGATACGATATTCAAATCTGCGGCATAATAGTAGCAAAGAAAACAGGCCGCCAGAATCAGCGGCCAGGCATACAGCACATGCTCCCAGCTCTTAGCTGCCAGACTGCCAATAAGCCACGAGACAATGGCAGATACCTGCTCGCCGGCCAGGCTTTTGACCATACTAATAGCCGCCGATAAGATGCTGCTGACAATAATCCCGGCAATTATCAGATTGGCTGATGATACATAGCCACCTACACGAGCCATAGACATAACAATAAGTAATGTCGCCACCGCTCCACCAAAGGCAAACAAGGTTACCGGCAGACCGCCCTGCGCAAAAACATTGAGATAAATAGCCACACTAGCACCAAATGCCGCCCCTGTCGATACTCCCATAGTGTACGAATCAGCCAACGGATTCATTAACAGTGCCTGAAAAACGACACCAGCAACTGCCAGTCCCCCGCCAACTATAATGGCAGCTAAAATACGTGGCAGACGGATATCCCAAATAATAGCAATCTTAGCTGCCTTGATATGGGCGTAAGCCTCTGGATTGCCTGTAAGTTGTCCATAAATTACATTGGCGATATCAGCCATGCTAATATCTGCCCGGCCAAACCCGATAGCTGCCAAGGTGAATAGCACCATAGCTGCCAACAGTACAAGACCCGCCACCCGCACCTTGGCTTGTTTATAACGGAGCAGCGGTGTTAACGGGCTAGTGCTCATGCCAGTGCGTGTTTACTCACTTTGGAGCGTTTCGTTAGAATGGTTGACAGGTAGTTCACTTTTTTGCTGCCATTAGTTTCCAGGTCATGAATGATTTCTTCGCCTTCCAAACCACATTTCGAAACCATAACAGCGTTTTCCACCATACCGTGTCTATTTAGTTTTTCAACAATTTCGGTAAAATTTTTGTATACTTTCATGAGTACAACATTGTCAGATACAGCCAACACTCTTTCTAGCCGTTCATCATCAATGGTTGCCGGCACAATGCTAAGAATGTCGCCACCCTCCGCGAGCGCCATCCCCAGGCGGTTGCCAATGGCTGAGAAGGAGTTCACTCCCGGAATATTGATAATCTCATGACCGGAATCTTCCAGCAAGCGATGTACATACATATAGGTACTGTACAGCATGGGATCGCCCAATGTCAAAAAGGCCACTTTTTTACCTGCATCCAAAAGTCCCAGGATGGTCTTTTTGTTGTTCACCCAAGCATCAGACAGTGCCTGCGCATTATAGTTCATCGGAAATACCAATTCTAAAATCTCGCTGCTTTCCTGAATATAAGGACGGGCGATAGACATTGCCGTGCTTTCATCCTTTTTCTCCGTCCGGGGAGCAATAATTACATCTGCTGTTTTAATCGCGTTAATCGCCTTCAAAGTTAGTAATTCGGGATCGCCAGGCCCCACGCCGATGCCGTAAAAAATTCCTGCCATATACTAAACAACTCCTTAACATAAATAAAATCTCTGTCACCATTCAATGGAGATAACAGAGATTGTTTGCCTAAAATCGGCACACAAATCCCCTCCCCATCGCTCGTAGGTTAAACGGTGATTGTTAAACAGGCAGTTCTTCTGACTTAGGATCATTGCTAGTCTGCGCCTTCCCAAAATAATGTTCTATTTCAGTGGCTTGTTGCAAACCGGCTCCCCATCACAGCGGCGGGACCGTGCCGGCTTTGAACCGGCTTCCCTATTAAGCCCAATTGGGCACCTGTTCCCTATGGAATTAACTAAATTGTATGATTAAAAGTGAAAAATGTCAAGTACAAACTGTGCCTTATAGGACGTGTTAGCCTTCATGGCTTATTAATTCATTGTTTTTTGTACCATCGACAAAAGTACTATGAATACAATATTCCTGGCCTGCGCACACACGGCAAAGCACTTGGTTTTCCCCCTTGCTTTACCGCCTTTGTTGCCATAAGCAATTCCCCGCATTTAACTGATAATGAACTCCATTATTTCTTATTGACAATATAAATTAGAAATTATATTGTTAAATAAGAATAATCTTATTCACAAGAATGAAAGGAAACTGCATTGATAAAGTTGCAACTATTATATATCCTCGTTTTTTTAATGCTTTGTATCACTCCTGTCTCAGCAGACACCTGAAACTGCAGCTCCAGCCCTTTGTATAAGGGTTATCCTACTAACCAAGTGTCTGGTTATATTGCCGGCGAGTTTGATAAACTAGTACCAGCACCAGGCATTGACTGGCAAGGAGATGAAAAATTCTGGCTGACAAACGCCCGTAATCAGGGTTGGATCATACAGACGATGCCAGAAAATGCCAAGGTTGGTGCCATTATTATCGGATCAGACGACAGTCGCTCTACCCAGGTCGGCATCATTCGTAAAGCTGAAGGGAATTTTGTTGTTATTGAAACGCTTAGTAAAAAACAAAAATTGTTGTTGCTGTCTATTGAATATAAAAACTTAGAAGAGAAATTTGGATTTTACGGCTACATTTGGCCTGAAAAGTCCATGGACGGACAAAAAAGCATTTCCCGAAAGAAACTTGTTTTACATTAATGTCCAGCATGAATAGTTACCATTTTACAGGTATAGAAAAGTAATGCATTACAACAAAAGTCAATTACCAATCTATTCTCCTGCTATGGGTTGAAAAATGGAGGCTACAATGGATAGAATTGTAGATGTATTGCAGAAAAGCATTCTATTTGAAGGTAAAGAAAAAACAGAAATAAAAGATATTTTGTCTCAAACTGAATATAAAATCTGCAATTATAAAAAAAATGAGTTTATATTTAGAGCAGATCAGCCTGGAACTTATGTTGGCATCATTATAAAAGGCAGTATTGAGGCTCAAAAAAATTTCCCCTCGGGAAAAATTATCAGTGTTATGTATAGAAAAAAAGGTGAAATTTTTGGAGGAGCAGCACCTATTTTAGACCAACCCCATCAGTCTGACGTAATAGCCAAAGAAAACAGTGAGATTATTTTAATTCATAAGAATGTCTTAATAGACCTGCTATACAAAAATAATACTTTCCACAAAATGTTAAGCCTTGCTGCTACTCATGTCACGCAATTAAATAAAAAGATTGAATTACTTTCCTATTCATCAATTAAACAAAAAATAGCGTACTTTTTACTTAATAACAACGATAATACTACTCATGATATCATTTATTTACCTTACTCCAAAAAATCATGGGCCGAAAACTTAAATGTATCCCGCCCGTCTCTTTGCCGGGAATTAAAAACTCTATGCGATGACCAAATTATAGAAGTAAATGATAAAAAAATTAAAATTCTTCAAAAAGAAAAACTATACTCCTTATTAATTGATTAATTGCATATTTTGAATTCAACTAAAAAGAAAAAGCACCAACATCTCTAAAGATGGTGATGCTTTTTCTTTTTACTGCTTTATTCCATTATCCACCAATATTATTCTCCTTTGCTATTGACGGTTTTGACTTTCCTGCCAGACGTTCAATCAGGACAAAGAGCACCGGTATTAAAAAAATACCGACTGTAGTAGCCATTATCATACCGCCGACCACAGATGTCCCCATTGCATTTCTCGCTCCGGCACCGGCTCCTGTAGCCAAAGCAAGCGGCAGGCAGCCAATAATAAATGCCAGCGAGGTCATAAGAATCGGCCTTAGACGCAGTGTTGCAGCCTCTACAGCCGCTTCGACAGGATTCATTCCTTTATCGACCCTCAACTTGGCAAATTCCACTATTAGAATGGCATTTTTTGCTGCCAGCCCGATAAGTGTAATCAAACCAATTTGCATATACACATTATTCGTCAAATTAGAAATATACTGAAACAAAACAGCACCAAATACTCCTGCCGGCACAGCAAGCAGCACGGCAAAAGGTATCCGCCAGTTTTCATATAACGCAGCCAAGCACAAGAAAGCAAACATTAGCGAAAGTCCAAATAAAATTGGGGTCTTATTGCCAGCCTCTTTCTCTTCACGGCTAATATCTGCCCATTCATAGCCAAAGCCTTGCGGCAATACTTCATTAGCGGTTTCTTCAAGCGCCGCAAGTGCTTGTCCTGAACTATAGCCCGGAGCCGGCCCGCCGCCTATTTGAACAGCTCTAAAACCGTTAAAGCGTTTTATGACGGCCGCGCCGCTTTCCATAACCGGAGTTACTAACGTATCCAGCGGTACCATTGTACCAGCACTATTTTTGACATAAAGGAAGCGTAATGCACTTACATCTGATCTAAACTCAGGTTCGGCCTGCATAATTACTTTATAGGTACGGCCAAAACTATTGAAATCATTTACCTGGAGTCCTCCTAAAAACACATTCAGTGCATTAAAAACATCATCAACTGCCACTCCTATTTTTTTTACCTTTTCCCGGTCAACTTCAAACCGGTAGGAAGGAATATCATTGCGAAAATTCGTATAAACCAATCCCAGTTCCGGGCGTTTACGGGCAGCAGCAATAAGTTCCCGCGCTACGCGGTCAAGTTCATCTATGGTGTTATTGCCCCGGTCCTCAAGCATGAAAGTAAATCCACCATAACTGCCTATCCCCTGAATGGTAGGAAAGTTAAAAGACATTGCCGTAGCTCCCGGTATCTCAGCCAGTTCCATATATGTTTTATGTACCTGTGCCTGAACATGTAAATCCTGAGTCTTTCGTTCATCCCACGGTTTAAGAACGGTAAATACCAAGCCGCTGTTAGGTTTATTGGCATCAGAAAGTACATCATACCCCATCATGGCAATTGTTTCTTTTACTACTGGGTTAGACCTGATAATGTCGCCCATTTCTCTGACCACTTCATAGGTACGGGATAAACTGACTGCTTCAGGCAAGGTAATAATTGTCAAATAATACCCCTGATCTTCCTCAGGCACAAACGTCGGCGGAAGAACCTTCAAAATGCCGCCAATGCTAAAAAGCATAATCCCCAAAAAGCATACCCAGACAGTAGTCCGCTCTATGCTTTTTCTTACGCCTCTACCATAAGACACCGTCATACGCTCAAACCAAACATTAAGCGAATGAAACGCTCTCCCAGTAAATGTTGGTTTTGTTTCAGCATCTATAGGTTTTAAAAGCAAACTGCATAATACGGGTGTCAAGGTCAAGGCAACAAATGCTGACAAGGCCATGGAAATAACCACAGTGAGGGCAAATTGTTTATACAGCACACCCATTGTACCGCCTAAAAAGGCAACCGGCGCAAATACCGATATCAGTACAAAAGCAATCGCAACAACTGGGCCTGATACTTCATTCATAGCACGGATTGTAGCCTCACGTGGCGAAAGTCCATTATAACGGATATGATGTTCGACAGCTTCCACAACAACAATTGCATCATCTACTACCAAACCAATTGACAATACCATAGCAAACATTGTGAGGGTATTAATAGAAAACCCAAGGAAAAGAAAAGCGGTTAATGTACCAATCAGCGAAACCGGCACAGCCAATAACGGGATCAATGTGGCTCGCCATGTCTGCAAAAACAAAAATACAACAAGAACAACAAGCAAAAACGCCTCAGCGAAGGTTTTAAGGACCTCTTTCATTGATTCTTTGATAAAATTTGTATTATCAATTACGATTTTATAATCCATATCGTTAGGAAAATGTTCAGCAGCCTCCGCAAGGACCCGCTTAACTTCTTTCACTGTTTCCAAGGCATTCGCATCTGTAGTTAACTGCAAACCGAAAATGACTGTATCACCCTTATTATAATTAGCCAAAATATCCGAATGCTGGTCAGCCAGTTCCACTCTGGCTAAATCCGCCAACCGCACCAAAGAACCATCCGGATTATTGCGAACAATAATTTGACCAAATTCCTCTGGTTTAACCAACCGGCCTTTAACCCGTACAGTGTATTGAAATTCCTGTCCGGGAACAGCCGGCAACTGTCCGATTTTACCGGGAGCAACCTGAATATTTTGACTGGTTATGGCTTGATGAATATCATTTGTCGTAATGCCGCTTTTAGCCATTCTATCCGGCTGGAGCCAAATCCGCATCGCAAAATCCGCTCCGCCATATACCGCGATATTCCCTACACCTTTGATACGTTTTAAGTCTTCTACAAAGTTTATATCACCATAGTTTTTGAGAAAACCTTTATCATAGGTGTTATTCGGCGAACAAAGCGCAAAATACATCACCGTTTCTGCCGACACTTTATTAACTATTAAACCGGCATCCTTAACAGTATCCGGCAGCTGCTGTTCAGCCTGTGACATACGGTTTTGCACTTCAACAGCAGCCATATCGGCATTTTTACTCATATCAAAATTAACAGCCAGTGTATAAGAGCCGTTGTCAGAACAAATTGACTGCATTTCCGTCATATCGGGCACGCCATTGACTTTTAATTCAATCGGCAAGGCCACAGCTTCTTCCACAGCATTGGCATTAGCCCCCATATAATTACCGGTAATTGCCACCCGCGGGGGAATAATTTGCGGATACTGAGCAATCGGCAGAAAAAAAGCGGATATTATGCCTCCTGTTACAATCAATATTGACAAAACGATTGCAAAAATAGGATGGTTAATAAAAAATTTTGCCATTGGAGTACCCCCTACTTATCGGCTTTAACCGATAAATCCTCAATTGTAACCATACTTACTTTTAAAGGTGTCCCCGGCTGTGCTTTCTGAAAACCTTCGATAACAATACAATCCCCTGCCTGCAAGCCTTCTTGCACAACGCATAGATTACCAACATGCGGCCCCAGTTTAACTGCGCGGCTTTCCGCCTTATTCCCTTCACCCACAACAGTAACAAAACTCTTACCTAGCATTTCCTGAACTGCCCGTTGCGGAATAAGCATTGCATTCTTACGGAATTCCCCTTCACACCTGACACGCACAAACATCCCTGGCACCAAGATGTTTTGATCATTAGGAAATATAGCCTGCAAATTGATTGTTCCCGTATTCTGGGCAATTACGCTGTTAATCTGAGTAACCCTGCCTTCCAGCCCATAATCTGTCCCATCACTAAGATACAATGTAAGATGCTCCCACTGACTCGGCAACTGTCCATTGCCCATACGCATAAACCGGAGATGCTCCGTTTCACTCATACTAAATTTGACCCACACCGGATCGACTGAGCAAATATTGCCTAAAACTGTTTTACCGGCATCAACATAATTACCTACACTTAAATCTTTAATATCAATTCGCCCATCTATTGGTGAAGTAATTAAAGTATCAGCTAAGTCTGCTTCTGTCTGTTCCACCATGCCACGCCCGGTTTCCACCCGGGCGGCAGCCTGTTGTGCCGCCGCCTCAGCATTGTCTAGCTCTTGTTGAGAAATCGCACCCTGTTTTGCCAGTTTACGATAACGAATCAAATCCAGTGCAGCCCGGTTATAATCGGCACTGGCTTCTGCCATATTACCTTGCCGGGTAAGCACCGCCGCCTGATATGTTCTGGAATCAATGCGAAACAACGGCTGCCCCTGATGCACGGCAGCGCCGCCTGTTACCAGCTTTTCTACGATAATACCGGAGATTCTGGATCTAAGTTCCACTTGTTCTGTAGCAGTAACCTCACCCACGTACTCATATACAACAGGAGTATCTTTTTGTACAACAGTTACCGCCTTTACAGCTACTTCTTTTGGCTGAGCCGGCATTGTCTGCTTACTGTTGCCGCATCCTACAAATAGCAAAGCGGAACAAATTATTCCCACCACCAGCATATATTTCCTGAATAATTGTTGTTTAAACAATATCTCACCTTCCTTTTTCTTTAACAACTTTTTGCGAATGATCCCTTTTACCGGATTGCTGATTATACTATAAAGCGAATACATTTGCTTTAACAGTATCTGCCGCTACAATTTTCTAAATCTATGTCAATAAAAACAAAATCATTGATATTCTTTTCAAATATCAATGATTATTGTTTTGTTTATCTTTTCTTACTAATTGCTGCTATATTCAGGGATGACATCAATGTAATTGCACTTCCTGTCCAATTGCTTGATTACCAAATTAGAATTCATGTCGATTACTTGGACATGCGCAACTGTTTCACTGCCCATACCGGTAATCCATGCATGAATTCGAAATCCCCACTCTGGATATTCCAGGTCACGAACAACCGGTTTAGCCATTTCAGCTATGCGGATTTGCTCCTCTGCGTATGCCTCATCACCATCCCCGTCATTTGCGCTACAAATACCGATATTCATGCTTGCGACCATAGTCATCATTAAAAAAACAAATAAAAAATTTTTCCTCATTTTCTTCACTCCTCAAAATAATCCTCGTACTTTAAATACTTATTTTGCACTACACTGAATCATATAGTTGTAACCAAGGTCAACTAAATTGATCATTTCAAATCCGTACTGGGTCATTGCTCTTTCGACTTCCTCCGGTGATAAACGCATATGTTTAGGAGGGCCAAAAGGCATATCTTCTTTTTTGCACTCGATAATTGCCACCCGTCCGCCATATTTTAAAATGCGGTGAAGTTCACTGAAAATAGTCCTTCTATTATCCATTTCAAC
This sequence comes from Sporomusa ovata DSM 2662, assembly GCF_000445445.1. Classification (GTDB taxonomy): domain Bacteria; phylum Bacillota; class Negativicutes; order Sporomusales; family Sporomusaceae; genus Sporomusa; species Sporomusa ovata. The sequence continues at coordinate 88,395 of NZ_ASXP01000002.1, forward strand.
AGCATGTAACACAGTCGAGAGCAAACAAATATCAATGGACTGGCTCTCAATAGGCAATGGAGCAGTGATATCGGCAACAATTGTTTTGATATTCCTAAATCCCTGTGAATTGACTTCTGCCCTCAAACTCTCAATCATATCTTCTCTAATATCCATCGCATATACCAAACCTGAATCACCAACACTTTGTGAAGCTCGCTTTGTATAATCCCCAGCACCGCAGCCCATATCAAGAAATATATCGCCTTCATTAATGCTCAGTTCACTGAATACCTGCTTTGAATCATGCATATCAAAACTACTAGGTCGACGTACACATTTCTTATGTTGAAAACTGTAATCAACTCTACTAGTAGTGCCGTTACTCAACTCTATCCCCCCTTTTTATTATTTTGGACAGGCTTCAGGCAGTCTCTACCCATTCTGCCACTCCTTCCACTGCAAAGCGGAGCAACCCACTCCCTCAACCAGCAGATAATGCTTTGATCATTATACTTAAACATAGCCTCACCTTCCTTACTTATTGACAGATGTTTGATAACAATTCTCGATTTGGATTAATTGTATTATAATGCAGATCGTTTAATATAGCAGTATCTACCGCTACGGTTTATACTTTTTATAATTGCAAAATATTCACCTAATGAATAATATCACCATATATACCATGGGCACTTTCCATAATCAACATCACTGGCATGCGGCCCCAGGATGTGCATTCCCAATATTTGTAGCCGCCGCGGCAATAATTTTTACCAGTCCATCAGCTTCACCCATTGTTACCGCTGTACCGTTAGCAGCAAAATTAACTTTACTGGACTTGTACTCAACACACTCGCATTCCTACCGGCCATAGCCGCCAGGTGGGCTGCCAATTCAGTTCAGACATAGCCTGCTGCGGCAAATTCAGCGGGCGGTTCAGCCGCAAGCAGCAGGAATACGCCCACAGCCGTCAGCATTGCCTTGCGGTCTTGCGGGGTGTGCGGCAGATAGCTCCACGGCATGTTAATGCCCTCCCTCAGCCACAAACTGCTCATAGATTTCGCTGTCTAACAGTTCAGCAAGTTCAGCACTGTCGATGATTTCAATTTTAGCAATCCAGCCTTCACCATATGGGTCTTTGGAATACTTAAATTCTTTAGGAATATTCATTATTATTTCCCCTTTCTGTGCGCACGTTGCGCGCTTCATATATATTTCACAGAAATCATCGCTCCTGCGTTGCGATGTAAGACAACCGACTTACCTCACGCGAAAGCCTCTGGGGGACAACAGCATGTCGGTAAAGTCAGGATTAGACAGCGCCTGCTGTCGAGTGGCCTGGCGAGTCAGGCCATATATGGTAAAGCCTTTGGGGCTGAATCCGGGTCTGTGGCCAGGAACGCTGCCGGACATTCCGGTATCAATGGGTATCTCCAATATAGGAGAGATTGGGTATAAGCAGGCCCATTGACACACCTGTGGTAAGCAGGGTAACGACCAACCGGATACCTACGTATGGATACACTATATGGGGTTGTCAAACGTGACCTGCCTAAGTACCCCTTCGGTATATGGCAGAGAGCCCTAATAGTAGCCTAACGACCTTCTGTAATGGAAGGTCCATGGTGAAGGGGGGCAGTATTCCAAGTTCCCATTTTGAAAGGAGTTGCTTTGAATGGAGCAATCGAAACTCATGCAGAAATTGGAAGGTTATCGTCGTCGAAACGCCGCCAATCATGAGTATGTCAACAGTGATCTCTATCGGCTATTGTACGATAAGGATTTGTACATCATTGCCTACAACTCCGTCAAGTCTAATGATGGTGCAGAAACATCTGGCTCTGATGGCACTTCTCTGCACGGCTTTTGCCAAGAGTGGGTTGCTGAACTGATCGCTGCCATGCACGCTGAGTCCTATCAGCCTCAGCCAAACAAAACCATGATGATACCAAAGAGTAACGGGAAAATGCGCAAGTTAAGTTTTCCCAACGGTAAGGACAAACTTGTTCAGGAGGCCATCCGCATTATCTTAGAATGTATCTACGAGCCTACCTTTTCCGGCCTCTCCCATGGATTCCGGCCAAAACGTTCTACACAAAGTGCCATCGCCGAGGTAGAGACTTGGAACGGTACCATTTGGTTCCTTGAGGGTGACATTACCGCTTGTTTTGATGAAATTGACCATCGCATACTGGAGTCAATACTTCGAGAACGGATTAACGATGAGCGCTTTATCCGCCTCATTAATAAAGTTCTCAAGGCCGGTTATTTCGATATGCAGCATAGTTATCACAGGAATAAAACCGGAAACGCTCAAGGCTCTTGCTGTAGCCCCATTCTCTGCAACATCTATCTTGATAAGCTGGACCGATTTATGGAGTCCATTATCAACCGTGACACGCTGGGGGACTACCGCAGACAAAATCCACAATACGCCAAGGCTAGGTACCAGTACAAGAAAGCAGTCAACAATGGCTGCGATTCGAAGATGGTTAATGCCTTGTTAAACGAAATGAACAAGCTCCCGTCTACAGACAGATATGACCCTCATTTTCGCAGAATAAAATATGTGCGCTATGCGGATGATTTTCTGATTGGCCTGATCGCCCCTAAAGCGTATGCAGTGAATTTAAAACAACAACTCAAGGATTTCCTCCAAAACAAACTCTGTCTCCGGTTAAGCGACGAGAAAACTAAAATTACACATTCCGCTGATCATGACGTAGCTTTTCTGGGTTATATTATCCGCAAAGGCTATGGCAAGCACAGTAAATTTCAAATCCGCCCTTTTGATTCAGCCCTCTGTGTCCATATGAATACGGAGGGTATCTTGAACAAACTGCGGGATAACGGTATGTGTACTGCAATTGGCTATCCTATCGGCATCACCCGGCTTCTTCGAGAGCTTCCGGAAGACATCATCAAGTATGGTAACCAAGTTTTGCGAGGATTGTTAACTCAGCAGCGCGGTTGCTGCAATTTCTTTGAAGGTTGGCGTATCCAATACGTTGTGCAGTTTTCCATCGCTAAAACCCTAGCTCGCAAGTTTGACATCAGCCTCAAGAAAGTGTTTGCTCGCTATGGTAAGGCACTCACTGTGAATTATGAAAACGCCAAGGGTTACGCCCGTTCGGTCAGTTTGGCTCTGTACAAATCATTTGCACGACAAAAGAGTTTCTTTGCTACCATTAAGTCGGCTATCGCATCTTTTCAACTACCTGACTACAGTTTGATAAATCCGCTTTCCCGGACTTGCTACATTTGCGGCAATCCGCATCATCATGTCAGCATGTATCACAGGAAAACGAAAAAGAAACTCGTCAAGCCCTATTCACCGATTATCACCGTCATGCTTGCAATTAATCGACGGCAGATACCGCTGTGCCGGGATTGCTTTGCTAGGGTTGATGCTAACAGCTTCCAACTCAATCAACTCAACCGACGATAATTTTTTTTTTGGAATATGGAGAGCCGTATGCGGTGAAAGTCGCTTGTACGGTTCGGGAAGGGGTGGGTTACTTTGTTAATCCACCTATTTCATCTAGTAAAATGGTACATTCGGACAAACTAAAAACAGAGGCAAAGGGAACGATTCCCTTTACCTCTGTCCATTGTACCTGAGAGATTTGCCCTATAGGACTCCCCATCGGTAACACCCGCATAAGCGGATGCGCTCTCCGAGTATAGTCCGGTTATTTTATTTGATTACATCAACACCCATATAGGGGCGCAACAATTCAGGTATAATAACCGAACCGTCTTCCTGTTGATAGTTCTCCAAAATAGCAGCTACTGTCCGGCCAATTGCTACACCGGAGCCATTTAGAGTATGAACAAATTCCGGCTTACCTTTGGGCTCACGGCGAAACTTGATTTCAGCGCGCCGGGCCTGAAAATCCTCAAAGTTGGAACAGGACGAGATTTCGCGATACGCGTTAAAGCTGGGCAACCAGACCTCAAGGTCATAGGTCTTGGCCGAAGAAAAGCCCATATCACCCGTACTCAGCAGCATGGTACGGTATGGAAGACCTAACAGTTGCAAAACCTTTTCGGCATTTAGGGTCAGCTTTTCCAGCTCGCTATAAGATTCTTCCGGCAAACTGAATTTAACCATTTCTACCTTATTAAACTGGTGCTGACGGATAAGGCCGCGAGTATCGCGACCGGCCGCACCGGCCTCAGCCCGGAAACAGGCGCTATAGGCAGTATAACAGAGCGGTAGATCCTTGGCATCCAAAATTTCCTGGCGATGCAGGTTAGTAATAGGCACCTCGGCTGTTGGGATAAGATAATAGTTCAGACCTTCCAGTTTGAACATATCCTCGGCAAACTTGGGTAATTGACCGGTACCGGTCATACTGGCCTCGTTGACAATAAAAGGGGGGAAAAATTCGGTATAGCCGTGCTCTTTGGTATGAAGGTCCAGCATGAAATTGATAAGTGAACGTTCTAACCGGGAACCTAAGCCCCGGTAAAAGGTAAATCTCGCCCCTGTTACCTTGCCGCCCCGTTCAAAATCAAGAATCCCCAGCTTTTCACCGATCTCCCAATGGGCTTTCGGTTCAAAAGCAAACTCCTTCGGCGTACCCCAGCGGCGCATTTCCTGATTGTCCTGTTCATCTTTGCCTACAGGTACGGAGGCATGTGGCACATTGGGTATGCTCATGATAATGTCGGCAAGCCCAGTTTCGACTTCCTTTATCTTGGCATCAATTGCGCTAATACTGTCGCCTACTTCCCGCATTTCGGCAATCATATCATCGGCATTTTCCTTGGCTTTCTTCTTTTGACTAATCTCCTGCGAAACAGTATTCCGCTTGTTCTTGAGCGTTTCAACCTCAGCTAATAGCTCCCGCCGTTCTTTTTCGAGCTTGATAAATTCTGTCAAACTCATCGCCGATCCCCTGTTTTTTAGTGCTTGTTCCACAATTTCAGGGTTACTCCGCACAAATTTAATATCCAACATATGGTTCTTCCTCCTTAACATAAAAAATTCCCGTCCCTTATGATAGGGACGGGAATTTAGTTCCCGCGTTGCCACCCTGCTTGACTACCAACAGTCCACTTGACACGCATAACGGACGTGGACCGTGCGGCTCCTCACCGCATGCTCAGAGGGTGGATAGCATAATGCTGTTACTGGCTCGCACCTTACGCCAGTTCTCTGAAAACGCTCCATCATGCATGCCCTGTCATTGCATCTAACGATATCAAGATACAATTATTATGTATTATAAAATTATACATTATTCAGCACAGAATGTAAAGTACTGGCAGCACCGTATCATCCATGACTAGCTAAATACCCTTGACATAACCATTAAAGTTTTTCCTGTACCGATCTTTTATTATCCTTTTTCACAAAAGGATTTTCCTGTAAGTTACGCGAACTAACCCATATTCGAAGTAAACAATTACTATCAAGCAAGGAGGTCATCGTACATGTTCTCTTCTATTTCTGATCTTGAAAGTGCACTATTATCCTGCGACCAATGTAAATTGTGTCAGGAAAATAATCATGGGCCAACATCATACAATGGTTCTGCTTGTAGCCCATTAGCTATTATTGGCGAGGGACCCGGTGGCGTCGAGGATGAATATGGGGTGCCTTTAGTAGGACCATCCGGTCAATTATTAGATAAGGCCTTATGGAGCGTAGGTGTAACAAGAGATAAAGCTTACACTTCAAATGTTATAAAATGCAGACCTAATAAAAATCGCACGCCAACCGTAGAGGAAGGTGAATTTTGCGCTAGTCTATGGTTAGATAAAGAAATAGCAATAATCCAGCCAAAAGTTATTATTGCTTTAGGCAGTGTAGCTCTAAAATATCTGCTGGCGCCCACTGCTCGAATTACCAAAGACCGGGGGCACTGGTTTACTACAAAATATAACATCCCGGCGATTGCCACTTACCACCCGGCTTACCTCCTGCGACTAACCGGCAAAGATCTGGTTAAGGCCAAGTGGGAGGTATATTATGACATGAAAGCCGCCGTAGAAAAATGCCAGGAACTGGCTCCTGGTAATGACTTAAAATCTGAAACCATTCCAAACTTACTAGAACTATACAATGAACGAAAAATTAGCAGATTAAGCAAAAATTCCTTATAAAAGCATAAGATGGGGTTTAAACCCCATCTCAAGCCAAGTCTATTTTATCAATATACGTTATCGCACTCAGCACAGCGACAAGCCCTTCGCCAGTGGCCTTGGCTATTTGCCAGGGTTTTCCGGTGCAATCACCGGCAGCAAATACCCCGGGGATGCTAGTTGACATGTCCCGGTTGACCTTGATGACTTCACCCTCTAATTCCAAGCCTGGCAACAGATTCTCAACAGGGTCGGACTGACGCATAATAAAAACCCCATGCAATTTAATTTCTTCCTTATCTGTTACTAGCTTTTCCACTTGTCCGTCACCAACAATAGCCTTCGGTTTGGCCGAAAGTACCTTAATCGGTGCCCGCATCTTAGTAAAGTCACCTTTATACTGCGGCAGAAAATAAACATTACGGCATAGTTCACTTAAAAATACCGTTTCGTTCTCACCTTCCTCAGTATAGGAAATAACAGCTACATCCTTCCCTTCAAACATCCGGCCATCGCAGGTAGCGCAGTAGCTGACTCCCCGGCCCAATAGCTCCCGCTCGCCTTCGAATAAGAGAGTGCTTACCACGCCGGTAGCAAATATAACAGCCTTGGCTTCATAGGTAGTCTGCGGTGTGAGCAGGGTAAACATGTTGTCACCGGGAAATACGTTCATCACCTTTTCTTTAACAAGCTTCGGCCCATGGGCCAGCACATGTCCGGTAAAATGCTGCATCAGACCTTTGCCGCTAACCTCCGGCAATCCCAAATAATTATCAACCTTATGCGCTTTTTGCAGTTTTTCACTAAAATCGAGATGTTCAAACACCGCAATGTTCTTATTGCGAATGCGTCCTGTCAATGCGGCAGACAACCCTGCCGGGCCACCACCGATAATGGCAATATCAAACTTGTTATCTTCGGCCATATGTATATTCCTCCTTGTATTACTACCCGAGGTCTTTGGCCACCTGTTTTATCCGCTCCCGAATGGGTAGATTGTAAGGACAACGCGCCTCGCATTCCCCGCATTCGATGCACGCTGAGGCTTTGACCTTTGCCCCCTGGTACCGCGCTGGAATAGCCGTCTTTAATCCATATCTTGTATATTGTAAGTGAAAAATAAACATCTGTGGAATATCAATTCCGGCAGCACAGGGCATACAGTAGCCACAGCGGCGGCAGAAATTAGGGCCGAGTTCCTCAGCTAAGGCAGTCAGTTTAGCCGTTTCCTCAGGATTAAGTTGTCTAAAGTTTTGAGCCGCAGCCAAATTCTCGGTAACATGCTCTGCCCGGTCCATCCCCGGAATAGCAACTACACCTTCCTGTTGCAATACAAAGCGTAATGCTAAGTCTACATGGTCAATAAGGCCGCCCCCCAGTGGTTTCATCACAATCATACCGACATCAAGCGACCTCGCCAAAGGAAACAAGTCGTTCATAGCCCGCTGTTCCACACAATTAAAGGGTACCTGCACAGTACTGAATTCGCCGGTTTTAACCGCCCTTATAAGCATATCCACATTATGGCCGGTTATGCCAATATGACGAATTTTCCCCGCAGCTTTAGCTTCTTTCAAGGCGGCAAGCGCCCCGTCCGGCGCCATAACAGCTTCCCATTCCTCTTCCGTCTTAACATTATGCAGTTGATAGATATCAATATACTCGGTTTTCATTGTAGCCAGACTAGCAGCAATTTCCTCAGTCATAGCCGCCTTGGTTCTGGCCATACTTTTCGTAGCCAGAAAATATTCATTGCGGCGGCCGGCTATGTACTTGCCAATTTTTGCTTCACTGTCCGTATAGGCTCTGGCAGTGTCAAAAAAGTTTATCCCGGCATCCAAAGCAGCAATCAGCACTTCACCGGCTTCGTCCATTGTACAGCGTTGCATCGGCAGTGCACCAAAGCTAATTGGTGTGACCAAAAAGCCGGTTCGGCCTAAACGTCTTTTTTCCATCGAAGTAATCCCTCCTATTGCAACTGCGTTCCATCAGCTTCTTGCTCTAAAGCCTGCAGCCGTTCCTTAGCATGAGCTGCTTCCGGTGACTCTGGCCTGGCTCGCAGGATAAGTTCTTTATAAGCAATAATAGCTTCAGCATTACGCTGTTGCAGTTCACAGCATAATGCCTTATTATGGTGAGCCAGCACATTGTCCGGATTAAGCTCTACCGCACGGGTAAAATCAGCAATGGCCGCAGCGAAATTCTTTTGGGCAGCATAGGCAATGCCCCGGAAAAAGTATGGTCTGTCATCACTAGGATCGCCCTCAATAACGCGGGTAAAATCAGCAACGGCCTCGCTGGTTCTTTCCTGGCCCATATAGATAGATGCTCTAATGGCAATAGCTTGCATATTTTCCGGTTCCAACTCAATTACTTTATTATAATCTGCCAATGCTTCCTTAATGAGACCGATCTCATTGTAAGCCTGTCCCCGCTTAATCAATACAGTGGTTTCTTCCGGGAAGCGCTCGATTACCTTATTATAGTCGGCAATCGCGGTTGAATACAAATTGCGGGCAGCAAAGGCGTCACCCCGATTTACGTAAGATGCCATATCTGCCGGCTCTAACTCAAGAGCTTTGGATAAATCATCAATAGCATGCTCAAACATACTGTTATTAAGATACAGCACACCACGGTTGGCGTAATTCATCCAATCTTTGGGATCATAAAACATCGCCTGCGAATAATCCATCACGGCATTTTTGATATCCTCAAGCATGGCATAGGCACTGCCACGATACGAATAATAAACTGCTTTGCGGGAATTAAGTTCAATTGCCTTGCTGTAATCGGCAATCGCCTGCTCAAAATTACCAGCGACAGCTGCCACTACGCCGCGCCAAAAATAGCCTTCACTATTATCAGGCTCTGCAGCCAGCAGCTTGCTGCACGCTGCCAGCATGTCCGCCGTTTTACCGGCATCATAAAGGGCCTGCATGTCTTTACTGAATTGACTTACCTCGACAACCGGGCCACAACCGGAGCAACCGCAGTCACAGGATGAGCCGCAACCAGCTTCATTACAACCATTATCTTGATTCATATTATACAACTCCTTTACTGAGTTTATCTGTAATTGTTATTAACTACTATAGTATGTTCGCGTCTTTTACTATAATCCCTGCTATTATTGCCAAAATTATCCCCAAAAACAACATATCTGCAGCATGTTAGAAAATAAGCAGCTAAAAGGCGAAACTGCTCACCAACAGTGGCAATTTCGCCTTAGTAACTACTATAGCCTTTTTTGCTCATTACCGCTATACAAAAAACCCATATCGTTCGTCGAATTCATGAGCACTAGTCGCCATTTTCCATCCTGTATTCAACTGCATTAATGCAATATTGGGCAAGTTAAGAATTTTCCTTTTGGAAAGCAAGCATATAGTCGCGCAGCGCTTGGCAGGACTCGTAGGGTACGGCATTATAAATAGAAGCGCGGCAGCCGCCAACTAAACGGTGACCATTTAGACCTACAAAGCCAGCCTGTTTAGCTTGCTCCAAAAACTTTTTCTCCAGGTTCTCGTCAGCCAGACGAAAAGTGACATTCATTAATGAACGGGCACTTTGCTGAGCATGCCCCTTATAGAAGCCATTGCTGGCATCAATAATATCATAGATTAAGGCTGCCTTTTCCTGGTTGCGCTTGTAAATACCAGGCAAACCACCTTCCCCTTTCATCCATTCCAGCACTAATTTCATCATATAAATACCAAAGGTAGGCGGCGTGTTATATAAAGAGTTATGCTTGGCAAAGGTAGCATATTGGAGCATTGTTGGGCCCTTTTTCCTAGCCTGCTCTAAAAAATCACGGCGAATAATAACAACCGTTACCCCTGAAGGCCCGATGTTTTTCTGCGCCCCGGCATAAATAAGCGCAAATTTGCTCACATCAATAGGACAAGACAAAATATCGCTGGACATATCGGCAATTAATGACACTCCATCTGTATTGGGAAATGCATGCCACTGGGTACCATAAATCGTATTGTTGGAGGTAATATGCAGATATGCCGTATCCGCATCATAATTAATTTCTTTAAGAGCCGGTATCTGGCAATAGTTTCCTTCCTTAGCGGTGGCGGCTACAAATACCTCGCCGAGTTTTTCGGCCTCAGCATAGGCTTTCTCTGACCAGACACCGGTCATCACATAACCTGCTTTTTTGTCAGCAGGTAAAAAGTTCATCGGCACCATAGAAAATTGAAGACTGGCGCCACCCTGCAGGAATAAGACCTCATAACCTTCCGGTATTGACAGCAATTCTTTTAAAAGTTCAATGGCCCGGTTATGAACAATTTCATACGCGTTGCCACGATGACTGTGTTCCATGATCGACATGCCGGTGTCATTAAAGTCAAGCAGTTCTGCCTGGGCCTTTTCAAGAACTGCCAGCGGCAATGCTGCCGGTCCGGCATTAAAATTATGGGCTCGTTTAACACTGTTATTCACAAAATCACCTCATAATAGTAATAGTAAAGTAAAAATCCCGCCCCAATAGTATAAGGTATTGGGGCGGGATAAAATCCCACGGTACCACCCAGTTTCAAGCCATCCACAACGGAAGAGACAACGTTAACTATATATAAAAAAACCCCCATCCCTCTACAGGGACGAGAGCATTCTCCCGCGTTGCCACCCATGTTGCTTTTCAGCCAACTTTTGCCGCTATACCGGGCGGACCCGTCAGATTCATCATCAGCCACTCCCAGGCGGAATTCATTGCTACTCACACTGGCTCGCACCAACCACCAGCTCTCTGAAGCTCACAGCAATCAACTTCCTGTTCATCGTGCAGAAGCTATTTAACTTGTTTTCGATTATACAATATGCGCTGCCAGCAGTCAAGTGTATTTTGTACAAAAACCAACAAAACCATTCCTGGCTTTTAGGGCTAAATACCGGACACAAGTGTTACGCTTATTCCTATTCTCTCTGACAATCTCGTTCTCGTCATGGCTGCGGCTTTAGCCGCTCACCCTGCGGCCGGTTAATTCAATAAAAACATCTTCCAGGTTAGTATATCGCAGCGTAGCATTAACTGCCAAGATGCCGGAAAACGCGGCGGCCTCCGCTCGACTGGCAAAAAACCGGTATTGCATGCCTTCACTTTCGCTCCATTCAACAACATAACTGCCTAGCCGCTCACATAATGCCCCTGGAGTATTAAGCGCAATCAGCTTCCCTTTTTCCATAATGGCTACCCGCTTACAAAGATTTTCGGCTTCTTCAATATAGTGGGTAGTTAATAACACCGTCAAACCATCCGCATTTAACCGGCGAATCAAATCCCACAGCCGCCGCCTAACCTGCGGGTCCAGTCCAACGGTAGGCTCATCTAAAAAAAGCACCTTGGGCTGATGCAATAGTGCCCGCGCAATCATCAGCCGTCGCTTCATGCCGCCGGAAAAAGTATTCACCATGTCATTGCCCCGCTCTTTCAGTTCAACATAATCCAGCAGCTCTTCGACCCGTTGCTCCCGCCCGGCTCGCGGCATGTGATGCAAGCGACCATGTAAGTTGAGATTTTCCCGGGCTGTTAAATCTATGTCAAGATTAAAATGCTGCGGCACAACGCCAATAACCGCTTTAACGGCCAACTCCTCCTGTGGCAGACGATACCCATGAATGGTAACAGTGCCTGCCGTCGCACGAGTAAGCATCGTCAATATTCGTATCGTAGTAGTCTTCCCCGCCCCATTGGGGCCCAGCAAGCCAAATGTTTCCCCTTGCGCAATCGTCAGATTTAAATTATTTACAGCTGTCCGTTCCCCGTATTTTTTCACTAAACCTTCTATGCAAATCATAATAACCTCACCACTATGTAATGTACCCTTTACGATTAAGTATAGCATAGATCAAAGTTTCAGTCTCCAATAACCGGAGTCATAACAACATATATTCAGATGTTTTACAGTAAGAAAATACACTAATTCGTCTACAAATATGACTCACTAGTGTATTTTTGCTTTTGTTACTTATTCTACCTGTAAGTAAGCATTGCCATAATTTTTTCCGGTGTACCCGGCAAATATTGTGAGAGTTGCATTCAGAGTAAAGCTAGAAGGAGTAGGATAAGCTAGTAATAAGATTGCGTCTACCATTTGGGCTATTGCCATTTTTATCTTTCATATCATTGTATTGTACAGCTAGAATGCCATTTTTAAATACCGTGTACTCAACACCATATTCAAATCCTTTGGTGTCGTTAAAAGCGGCGAGGCCGCCGGCTACATCGCTGGATTCCGGAGTACTCCACCATTCGGGGTCAAAGTTTTTATCGGCCTCTCTGTAGGCTACCCAAACACCATAGGAATGTAATTTAGAACCGTCAGCACCCCGGTATTTCAGATTGCCATACCAAGCTTCGGCATCAGAGCCATTATTTGCTTGTTTCGCAGCTTCCGCTCCATTTTTACCATACTCAGATCTTAAAACAAAATCGTTAAACGCATAACTGAAACCAATGGTTTTTGTCTTATACTCATTATAATCCCGGCTATCGGTAAAATAAGCTAAGCTCATATCCAACTTGGGACTAAACGCATAGTTCATATCAGCATAGGAATAGTTTGGTGAATCCCAACCTGATGTACTATGATACTTGGCAGTACCGGCACTTATTTTTACCTTATTTCCGAAACTAACCTTCGCACCATCCCAGTCATGCCAGGTATCACAAGCAAGACCTTTGCCAACAGACATAACCATACGACCTGCCGTAAAATTCACACCTTCGAAAAGTTTGCCTGATAAATAGGCTTGATCTATATACACATCGCCGCTGTCACTAATTTTCTTTGACTCACTGTGGAGCCGGGTATTAAAAATTAAATCATCGGAGATCTGTGTAGCCATATTTACACGTACGCGAGTCTTCAGTGTAGTAGAATCTATACCACTATTAGGATCAACCTTTGTCCACTCATAACGCTCGCGGTACTCCCCGGAAAACTTAATATTGCCCTGCTTTTGTTCCACCTTAGTCAGGCGAACATTTAGACCTTCCAGTTCGGCTTGATATTCAGTTGCCAATTTTTCAATGAGAGCTTTATCAGCCGCATTGGCTTTGTCAGCGTGAGCTATCGCGCCAGCAACAACAGCAGCCATTTCATAACGGCTAACTGCGCGTTCACCTTGATAACTGCCATCACCGCCACCGGTAATGATGCCATCATTAGCCAACTGCTGAACAGCATCATATGACCAATGTTTCACCGGAACATCCGCAAAAGGATTGGCAGCAAAAGCCGTCCCCGCAATACTTAGTCCAAACACTAGGGCTAATGCAGCTGCTCTATTTTGTTTCATCTAGTTACCTCCTTAAATTCTTCATAAATATTTGATAGTTACGTCAAATTATTTAGTTCTCTTTGGTCGCTTTGTTCTGTTGCCACAGGCTTTTTTAGTCATCCTCCTCATTTGCTCTTTAAACTGGAAATATGGTACTAGTCAGCTGTAAACTTCCCCTCTCTTTATGTACGTTCCGGATTTTTACAGACGACACAAATTGCAGTTCCCCTTTTGGGTTTATCCTGCATCTTACAAATCCTACTTTGTGTCCTCCACTAAACTAGCTTCGGCAAGCGACATTCCCTTAGTTTCCGGAGCCCAGGCAATGGACACCAGCAAACCAAGAAAAGTAATGAACGCACCCACTAGCATTGTTTTTTCTATACCAAGATAATTAATAGAATAGGGAACGCCAAAAGTACCAATTGCTGCACCAATACGGCTGATAGAAGTCCCCAGTCCTACTGCCGTTGCACGAATTTCAGTTGGAAAAAGCTCATTAGGGTACACCCAATCCAATATGCTGGGCCCGCCGGAAAAGAATGCATAAGCACCAAATCCTAAAAGCACCATCCAAAACGGAGCATCATGCACGACACCCAAAATCAGCATACCTGCTGTCATTATAACAAAACTCCAAATAAGCAAAGGGCGCCTGCCTATTGAGTTCACCCAAAACAGAGCAGGAATACAACCCAGTAAAAACATCAAGCTGATTAGGGCATAGCCAATAACCCAAAGATTACCCCCGCTTAGACCTAAAGCCCCCAGTATTTGCGGACCGAAGGTGTAGATAGCGAAACACGGAACTATCTGAAACATCCAATATAGGCCTATAAAAACTGTACGCTTTAAATATTCTTTTTGTAATAATCTGCTGACTTTAGTAGGTACATTCTCACTATTTTCGTGTAAATCACTTACATCAAATTCAGGTCCATAAACACGCTTGATAATATCACGTGCCTTTTCAATTTGTCCTTTATTTACCAACCAACGCGGTGATTCTGGCGTTCCCCAGCGGCCAATAACAAGAATTATTGCAGGAATAGCCGAGCTGCCCAGCATCCATTTCCACCCAGAAGGGCCTAATTCAAGCATCCAGTAGCCGATAAGGCCTGCAAAAATTGCCCCTAGATACCAAGTACACATTAGTACACCCAGCATTATTCCTCGATGCTTTCGCGGAGAAAACTCGGTAAGCAAAGCAGTGGCAATAGGATAATCTGCACCTACAGCAATTCCAATCATAAATCGTAATACACAAAGCTCTACTGCTGTGGTGACAAACATTTGCGCAATTGAAAAAACAATAATAGCAATTAAATCAATTTGATACATTAATTGTCTTCCCATTCGGTCAGTCACATAGCCAAAAAGGGCACCGCCTACCAGCAATCCTAGTAATGCAGACGCACCAACCATCCCTAACCAGAAGGAATCCAGCTTGAGGAACGGTTCCAACTGAATCAAAGCAATACCAATAATAACCAAAATGTACCCATCCAAGAATGGACCGCCGCTTGTGTAAATTGTTAATTTTCGAAGAAAAGGTGAATAAGGATGATCTTCAATTGATAGTGATTGCTTCATATCTTCAGTTCCTCTCACAATAGTTTTAAGTCCTATTTATCTGCCCCAACCAATTCTCATTTGCCTTGATTTGGACGCTACTAGCAACTTCTGAACGGCTGACGATATTTCTTCTGCCGTAACTTATCGACCGCACAACTTGTTGGATTTTTCTGACTAATACAGCAATAGTACCCGCTGTCTTGCTTAAACCAACTGCTAAGGCACCATAATCGTCTCTTCAATTTAACAGACTTTCCGGTAATAACTGGTAGAGTCTCCAGATTTCAATTTCTTATAATGATCTGCTATTAAATGGATGGGATGTATAAATCAAACTACAACCAAATATCTCCAGCCCGTCGTTGGTGATCCATAAGAATTGACTAAATATTCTTCGCCATCAAGCTTTACCTAAACTACTCTTCTTAGCAGTAAACTCCATATACGTTATAGCCATAGAGTGAGAAATACAAGGTAAGCCTGGGTTTTCTTCCAGCTTAGCCTTGTATTTTTCTCTCAAGTTGTTCGTAGCCAACGCGGTAATTTGTCGTCCCTATCGACCAACAACAAAAATTATGAATTTATTCACTCAGCATCAGCAGGACTCATCATCATTACGCGACTCAGTCAATACTACTTCAGAACCTTTAGCTGAGCTGAAATTATGTGTATTCCTCTAAAGTTCCGAATCTGAATCGAGCCAGTCTTTACCTGCCTGCTTAATAAAACCATATATAATAATCCCAATGATAAACATAGCCGGAAAAGAACCAGCAACGGCAGCAGCCTGAAGCGGCTTCATCCCCCCCAGGAATATCAGGGTGAGCGAAAGGCCACCCAAAACCATCGCCCAAAATACGCGATTCCACTTGGCAGGTTCCTCACCTTCCCCCAGCTTTGCTGTCGTAACCATAGCGAGAGTATAGGCAATACCGTTAATAACAGTTGCGGTTGAGATAAATAGCAGCACCAAAATCAGGGGTAAGATGATAAAACTGCCAGGCAATGTGGCAAATATTTCGACAATGGCCCTGGGAACACCATGTGCTTTAATAATTTCCCCCAGATTGATTACTCCCCGTGTTTGTAAGTCAAGCGTGTAGCTGCCAAATATCGCAAAATAGGTATATACACAAGTTACTCCCGAAAGTGTCGCACCCAGAACAAACTCCCGTACCGTTCTTCCGCGGGATATTCTGGCAAGATACATCCCTGTGCCTATGGCAAAAGCAGTAAACCAGGCAAAGTAGAAAATTGTCCATCCCTGGGGAAAACCAGAGTTCTGAACCGGATCAGTATATAAGCTCATTCTCATAAAGTTGTTAAGCATTACGCCCAAACTATCAAAGAAATTGTTGAAAATGAACGCAGTCGGACCAACTACTAAAACAAATGCCAGTAACCCAAAACCCAGCCAGTTCCTAAAGTCGCTCAAGCGTCTGATACCTTTATCCAGTCCACCATATACGCAAATGGCGACAATAATTGTCCAGATAATAAGAATTGCCGCATCCAGGCCAAGCGTATGCGGTATACCTGTAATCTTAGTGACAACCTCACTTAACAGCGGTGTCCCCAAACCGATGGAAGTACTAATGCCGGCGATCATGCCAACCATGTAAAAAATGTCAATAACCTTGCCAGCATATCTGCCGCCGAAGTTTCCCAGAACTGCCTGAAAGGCTGCGCTGGGCCTGAACACATCGGTGCCTTGAACAAAGAATATATAGCCGAATACAACACCAATCCCCACATAGACAGCGTAACTGCTTGGTCCCCAATGGAACAACGGGTACGAGGATGCTACGGCCATAGCCTGCGGTGAAAACGGTTCTAAGCCAAAAGGCGGCGAAGATAAATAGAAGTAAAATTCAATGGGAGCCCAATAAACAATGGCGGCCGTAGTGCCTGCGGAAAACAGCATCCCCAGCCAGCTAAGAGTACTAAACTCAGGCTTATCGCCACCGAAACGTTTATTGGCAAACTTGCCAAACACAAAATAAAGCACTACTGCAAAATTAGCTAATATGAAAAGTTCATAGGTCCAGCCCATCGGGCCGGTTAGAAACGCAAATACTTTATTAACTGCGGCAGTGCCTGCCTCGGGATTGGTTATAATAGCTGCACAAATAATACCAACCAATACTAAGGGCGGCCAAAACAATAGTTTATCAATAGAACCATTACCATTTTTCATTTGCCATTCCCCCTACATTTCAATATACAAACCCCAATTATACCATTCCCCTCTGGGGAGGGGTGCCGCAAAGCAACGGCGTGGTCGGCATAGGGTAAACCACCCCGCTCTCCCGGCATCCCTCCACAGAGGGGAATGGGGTTTGCACAATATTACTTTCTTTTTTCCATATAGCGCTTCAAAGCAGCGTCTATATCTGCAGGCAATGATGGTTCTACGTATTCAGCCAACATCTTTTTCCAGCGTGTATTAGCCCGTTGTTCGATTGTTAAACCGTCTTGGTTAACTCTGGCTCTATCACTGAGCTGTGCTTGAAAGAACTCTTTCCGGAAATTAGCGAAGGTATGTTTGTTAGTGATATATTCGCCACGGGGACCGACTTCTTTAATAGCATCAAATGCCAACGTATCATCGTTTACGGTAACGCCCCGGCCAATCCTTCTTACCATCCCCATAATTTCGTCGTCTATCATTAATTTCTCGAAAGATGTACAATTATAAGTATCCAAAATACCGGCAGCATGGAGAATGAAGTTGCCGCCAGCCATTTGAGCCATCAGCAAGGTCATCATGGACTCATAGCCGGCTTGGGCGTCGACCTGTTTAGTGTCAGAAAGAGTGCCGCTTATCCGGCAAGGAAGATTGTAATATTTTGCCAGTTGCCCATTGACCAGGGAGAAGAGCGCGCCTTCGGGAGCGCCAATGGATAGATTGCCATAACGCATATCTGTACTGGAACCAGAAGCGGAATAGACAATCGGCGTGCCAGCATTTACTGTTTGAGCCAAAACAATCCCCGCTAAAATTTCCGCATTTTGCACAGCAATGCTCCCGGCAACAGTTGCCGGCGAGGTAGCTCCGGCAAGGCAGAGCGAGTTGATCAATTGAGGCTGGCGGTATTCGGCATAAGCGATGATAGCACCGGCCATTTTGTCGTCATAGCTAAGTGGCGTCAATGTGCAGGAAATACCAATTATTACAGGTTTATCTTTGATGGCATCCAGGCCGCCATGGACAATTGCTGCCATTTCAATGCTATCTTTGGCAGCTTCATATCCCAAAACACTGCCCATAAGCGGTTTGTCACTGTACTTAATTGTGTTGTAAACCATGTCCATATGACGAGTATCGGGATCAGTATCGCCAGGTTCGCAGGAGATGTGGCTTTGAATGTCGATATTATCCATCTTATGACATAGTTTTACCAGTTTAATAAAGTCATCTAATGTGCCAGGCCGCCGGCCTTTGTCCAGATCTAAGACGAAAGGCGAGCCATAAGGACCCACAAAGTTCATCTGTTCAGTATTAATTTCAACGCTTTTTTCCGGGTTGCGGCCATGCAAGGTAAAAGAGGATGGAACTTGTTTTAATGCCTGTTCCACCATACTTTTGGGAAAATAGACTCTTTCTCCCTCAACTTTAGCGCCGCCTTTGGCCAAAATTTCCCTAGCCGGCGCGTAACTAAAGATAACGCCAACTTCCTCCATAATTTTTAGCGAGGTTTCATGGATCTTTACAATTTCTTCCGCTGAAACTGCCTGGTATCTCTGCATGTGTTTTATTCCTCCTTAAAAATAGCTCCCCCTTGAAAATGGAAGCTTGCTATAATTTGTTTACTCTTCATAAAGTCCTTTGCGATGAGCTTTTAAATAGCCCATGCAGTAATCGTCTTTTCCTAACAGGGTCGAGCCGGCATAGATGACTCCCATCATGCTCTTATCTGTGGGGTTCAAAATATACCCGTCCATCCCCAATGTCATGGTCTGAGCCACAAACAACCGATTTAGCACCTTCCTGTTAGGCAGCCCGTACGACACATTGCTTAAGCCGCACATAAAGTGAACTTTGGGATAGTTTTGCTTAATCAGTTTGATGGTCTCCAGCACTTCAACCCCTGCTGTCTGCACACTGCTTACCGGTTTTACCAAAGGATCAAAATAGATATTGTCGTCTTTAACCCCTGCCGCAGTCAATTTACCATACAAGCTGTCCACCACCCGCATACGGTCAGCCGCCGTCTCAGGCATGCCATGATCATCCATGCACAGGGCAACTACCTTGGCTTTATACTTCAGCACCAAGGGCAGGATTGCCTCAAACCGTGGCCCCTCGTCTGTAATGGAATTAATCATTGGCGTACCGTATTTAGCCAAAGACAAGCCTGCTTCCAACGCCAAAGGATTCGGGCTGTCTATACAAAGAGGTGCCTGTACCGCTTCCTGAATGGTAGTTACCAGCCACTTCATATATTCCACTTCATTAAAAACCTTATTGCCGCAATTAACGTCAATATAGTTAGCGCCTGCCTCTAACTGTTCCCGCGCTACTTGCTGAATATGTTGAGCATTTTTACCCTCAACAGCTTCACTGATGGCCTTCCGGCTCGTATTAATCAGTTCTCCTACGATTAGCACGATGTAACCTCCATATTACTTATTAACTACCATCTTAGCAGCCATTTCCTTGCAAGCCACAGCATCAACGCAATAGCCATCGGCACCGATTTTATCGGCAAACTCCGGATATAAGGGAGCACCGCCAACCAGAACCTTAACTTTATCTCTCAGACCGGCTTCTGTGATCGCATCAATGGTGTCCTGCATGGCCATCATGGTAGTGGTGAGCAGCGCGCACATGCCAACAATCTGTGGCTTATGTTCTTTGATTGCCGCAACAAAAGTCTCAGGCGCAACGTCTACACCAAGATCCACTACATTGAAACCGCCGCTTTCGAGAAGCATGACTACAAGATTTTTGCCGATATCATGTAAATCACCCTTTACCGTTCCCATGACAAAGGTGGACACATTGGCTGAATCTTCCGCGGACAATAGCGGCTTGACAATGGTTAACCCTTCCGACAATGCTTTGGCCGACATCATAACTTCAGGAATAAACATTTCTCCTGCCTTGAACTTTGGCGCAACTATGTCCATGCCAGCTAACAAACCTTTGCTAACAATCTCCATCGGACTCACACCGGATGCTATCATCCCTTGGGTGATCGTCTTTACCTCAGAATCATCCCCCTGATACACCGCTTCTGCTAACTTTTCGAAATTACTCATACAATTCATACCTCCTATAAATTTGTTATATAGTTATGACACAATAAATACTGAAATAAATTCACCCCTCTGAAAATTCTCTTATAACCAGAACTATTGTGCCGTTACTTTTTAACCATTGCACAATTTGTGCCATTTTTTTTACATGTTAAAAATAACGGTGTAAAAACAGCAATATTTTAAATAATTTATGCTTTGTTCAATAAATTATCAATAATAAAATCATTTTGGAGTCGTTTTTACTAGTGATCCTTGATTACTTATTTTCAATTTCAGTTAAATTAGTGGTGACTTCATCCACTACTGAAAGGATTCCTTTCACTGGAACACGGAAAAACGCGCACAGCACCATCATTATTTTTCGAATATTTCAAACAAAACAAAGCTTGCCAATCATCTTAAAAAGCGTTACAATACACTGAAAGATTTCCTTTCAGATGATAAAAATGCTTTCAGATACTTTGTAAACGTCTTGCAATATTGGCGGGGGGTTGTTTTTGATGATAAAGAAAACTTATGAAGATTTAGAAAATGAAAACCGTTTATTACATTCCATTATTGATGTGGTATCCGATGGAGTCTATGCCGTGAGCGTAGATGGAACTATTCTTATCTGCAATAAAGCTCATAAAAAAATGGATGGGACAACCCATAACCACGTGGTGGGAAAAAAAGACGTTGACGTATATTATTTGGAGCTTGAAAATTTCCAACGCTATACTGTAACAAAGAATCCCGAACCATTACTAGATCAGTACATGACCTATACAACGATCACCGGCAAAAAAGTCGATATTGTATATAATTCATACCCATTTTTTCAGAATGGAACTTTATCTGCCGTTATTTCCATTGGCAGAGATAAGCCATCAATAAACGAATTGCTTACCATGGCATTAAATTCATTTAACAATAAAAAATCTAACAGAATCACCAATGGTACCCTTTATACATTAGAAGATATTATCGGTAACAGCGCCGAAATCCAGAAAACCCTAAAACAAGCCCGCAAGGTAGCCCAAAACCAATCTACTGTTATGCTTTTGGGTGAAACAGGCACAGGTAAAGAGTTGTTTGCACAAGGCATACATAATGCGAGTGCATACAACTCTCGCCCATTTATTGCTGTAAACTGTGCGGCTATACCAGAAACTCTAATGGAAAGTCTTATGATGGGAACAAGTAAAGGTGCATTTTCTGGAGCATTAGACACCCCCGGTTTTTTTGAGCAGGCCGAAAATGGAACTTTATTTTTGGATGAGATAAACTCGTTGTCTATTTCTTTACAAGCAAAGTTATTAAGATTACTACAGGATAAAACAGTTCGACGTCTGGGCGATAATAAAGAACGCAAGATTTCGTGCCGGATAATCAGCGCAACCAACCAGGACTTGTTTATTATGGCCCGCAACGGCGCTTTCCGTGAAGATCTTTTATACCGTTTGACACCCATTATTCTGGATATTCCTCCCTTACGCGAGCGAGCAGAGGACATACCTATGCTCGCAAAAGAGTTTGTATCCCGATTCAATGATCAACTAGCCATGAATATAAAACTCATAGCACAAGATTTGCTGCAACTTTTCTTATCTTATCGTTGGCCGGGAAATATTCGCGAGTTAGAGCATGTAATTGAAAGCGCTATGAGTATGACTGAAAGCACAGAAGCAATATTATCTAATGAACATCTACCGAGGATTTTAAAGAAAAGACTTATGAGTGATCAAGAAACCACCGGCTTAAGTAATATGGAAGCAACAGCTAACAAACCACTGCCTGAACTTGTACGTCAATACGAGAAACAAACCATTGAGAACGCACTAATACTAAATAATGGCAACGTCAGCCAGTGCGCTATTCAACTCGGTATTACCAGGCAAAATTTGCATTATCACCTCCGCCGGCTTGGAATTAACTCTGTTTTATATAAAGCCCAGTCTATCAGCGATACAACTAGTTCCCCTTTACCATAAGTGGTTATGTATGCCGCCAGTTTCTGCCGTGAAATATTTCGTATTGCTACACAATAAAGAAGGTGGCGGCCACCAATGAATAGGTGACCGCCATCTGTTGCATTTTCCATGAATTCAATCCTTTAAAAATTTTTCTCTCTTTTCTTCCATGGATTTGGCCTGTCCTATGAGCAGGAAAGCACCGATGATGCCGGCTACAGAGAATACGATGCGGAGTATGAAAATCAGCTTCGACAGTAAATTGAAAAGAACTGATCCCGTGGTACGGCACTGCGAAAAAGCAGGGAAATATTAAGAATATTACATTGACTTTTACGTTGCGTCAATTGTTATGATCATAATATGGTACGTTTCCTTTTTCGGATAGGAGAGGGTGTTGCTCAGTAAATACCCAGCGGTATACAATATGGCAAGAAATTATTATATTTTGTCAACTTCTATTATTTATTATTTGAAAGAGAGGAATGATTAATATACATATGAGTATGAGCACAACAGTTGGATGTATAGGTGCCGGTAACATTGTAAAGGCAATGCTTTCGGGAGTAGAGTGGTATTTATTTTCCGAATCAGATTGGAATTTTTGATGTCTCACAAAATGTTCGTGATGATTTTATGGAAAGGGGATACACCGTTTTTAAATCAATTGACGATTTGGTTAAAAGAGCTTCCGTTGTTGTAGTTGCTATAACGCCTCAGGTAATAGATTCAATCATGCATCAAATTAGGAATGCTTTATCTGCTGAAACAGTTTTTCTTTCTCTTACAGCCGGAATCGATATCAAATGGTATCAGGAACGATTGGGAAAAAGCTGTAAAGTGATTAGATGTATGCCTACGATAACAGCCCAAGTCGGCCTGGGTGCTTTTGCAGTTTCTCGTGCTGAAACAGTATCTGACAATGACTATAAAGAAGTCGAACGTTTTTTGTCAAGTTGCGGCATTGTAGAGGAAATACCGGAATCTCTTATGTGTGAGGTAGTATCAATTAATGGATCTGCTCCGGCTTATTTTTACCATATGACTCGTGTTATACTGGAAGAAGCTGTATATATGGGATTCAACGAAAGTAGTGCATTACGACTTTTCGCTCAAACCATGAAAGGCAGCGCGGAGATGCTCTTAAATTCTGGAATGAGTGTTGAAATATTGGAGGATAAACTTCGCTTGCAAGGAGGAACAACACTCACAGCGCTTGATAAAATGGATGCACTCGGCTTTGACTGTTGCCTAAAAGAGGGTGTAAAAGCCTGTGTTTCCCGTTGCAAAGAACTTGGTAAATTATAATTATACGCAACTGCAGTCCAACTTCACGATACAATCGCAGTGTTCGTTCAGAAATAATATATTTCTTAGCCAATTGGCCAATTGTAAGCATTTTTAGCCTTTCAATAATGCTAGTTATACATATTTATAAAAAAATTTGTACATATAGAAGATTAGAAAGGTTTTCTTGACTTTTACGCTGTGTCAATGATTTATGCTTAGGTTATAGTTACATAACTAACATAACAAATTTTTAGACCAGCTAATTAAAGTCAAGTGATTTTTTAAAAAATGGCTAGAAAAAACAGGAGGATGAAAAGGGCACAGCAAAGCTAACCATTGAAAAAACCGAACAATGGCAGGAGAATACACGATAGGTTAGAGACTAGGCCTAAGCAACGTGTTTAGTCATGTGATTAAGCCGATGGTTTTCGGGCGTACGACATTCGTAAGGTTGCGAAGTACAGCAAAGAAATAATGAATTAACTTATGCATAACGGCTACTAGCGCAACCTTCTTTTTCTTCGAAGCAGTCTTGCTTTCGTAGTAGGCCCTAAGAATTGGATTGATGGAATCGCCTTTTTTATTTCTGCGGATAGAAGCTAAGGCAATTGTGTAAAGAACTCTTCGACCCAGTTTAGTACCCCGTTTAGACATTTGGATGCGATCGCCTTTGAACTTACCAGACTCTTTGACGGTAGGATCAATTCCAAAAAATGCAGCTAATGCTTTTGCAGAAGTGAACTTCGAAAAATCACCAATTTCAGCAAGTAAGGTGACCACCGAAATAAAGCCGACGCCATGCATAGTATCCAACAATTCGATATTATCTCGAACCTCTTTAGGAAAAGCATTGGATTCAACCTGCTGGCGTATGGCTGTTTCAAGCTTCGCCATGCTTGAAGCAATGGATTGTATAGTTTGAATTTGAATACGAAGTTTTCCTTCCATAAGTATCGAACTCAGTCCGATGGAATCAGCAATGCTGGCATAATCAAAGAGTTTGACAAGTTTCTCTTTAGCCCAGGTAAAACTTCTCCTAGCAGCTTTAGCGACAACGCCGGTGAGCTTGTCCAAATCAGCAGACTGCAAAGAGTGTAGCGAAGGATACTCTTCAAGAACAGCTAGAGCTGCTGCCGAAAAAGGATCTTTAAAAACCTGTTTAAAACCTGGGAATACTAGGTGTAGATCATTGGAAAAGCGTAACTTGCAGTCGGTTAGGTTATCGGCAAGGGCAAAATATTCCCGCACTAACATGCGAAGAGAAAGAATCTGTGGTTCAGGAACTAAAGACACCTTGACATCTTCGCGCTGAACCAGACGGGCAATGGCCTCCGCATCTTTTTTATCGTTTTTGACTTTCCTAACGTTCGAATTTTTGGTAGAATGGACACACAAAGGGTTCAGGACAAATCCTTTGAGGTCATTCGACCTTAGGAAGAAGAAGAGCGGTAAATGGTAGATGCCCGTGGATTCTACAAAGTAGATGGGCTTACTGTTTAACCGTTCTTCTTCTTTTTTCTGGATTTGAAGCAGGTACTGAAACCCGTTAGGAGTGTGGTCAATCCGAAAAGCCTTGCGGATCAGATTGCCATCGGGATCCAGCATGGCAACATAGGAAAATTCAGAAGCTACATCAATACCGACAATAAAATCGCGAGAAAATTGAGACATGAGAACAACATCCTTTCAATCGAATCAATCGAACAGAAATGGCTCAGAGCATCCACAACACACAGAATGTCAAACAGCCTTGCGTGTGATACGGGTAATACCTACAAAAGGTGACCCAACCAGCCAAACATCGAATCATTCCGGTGGAGTAACACGCTAATTCACGGGTATGGGCTTAATAGCCTCCCAGGAGGAACGCACGTTTATCTCTCTGACCGAACGTGATTATACCACGATGAAAGGCATAGCGGGTACAACTTTTTGCTATGATCCATTTCTGAACAAGATAAATTTTCAAAGATCATTCGGGCTAAGGGATAACCCCTTTTGCCTATCTTAATCATACAAGGAGGTAGGTATAGCATAAAAACAATGCCGCAGTAATGGGTAAAATTACGTCAGTCCATAACCGCTTAAAAAATCGGCAAAAGAATGGAGAGATAGATTTGAAAGTAATTATTACCGCCCCACGGGGGAAAATGGGCAAATTAATTGCCAAAGCTGCGTTTTATCGGCAGGGTATTGAAATAGTGGCCGGAATCGCACCGCCAGGCTGACAATATGTAATGCTTTTTTCCAATAATTTTTACTGTTTTCGCCCTGAACGGCAAAATTATAAGGCTCAATATCAAAATAGAATATTTTTCGTTTGGGAAAGTACTCAACATAAACTCGATCAAGCATAGGATGGTTTTGAAGATTTTTACAGCTTAATAGGTTTCTTTGGAGAGCGTTACGAATAGCAATCAAGTCGTTGATCTTTGCTTCGACCATATCAAGCTGTTCACACAGTAACGCTTCAAGCAGATAAGTCGCAGGAATTCAACATAGTTTTTATTTGTTTTAATGATAAACCCACCGCTTTCATCTGAATAATGGTGTCTAATCTCGCCGACTGATTCGGGGAGTAATAGCGGTAGCCAGTTGTCTCGTCGACACGCTGAGGAACAAGCAGTCCGACGTCATGATATAACCTCAACGTTCGCTCGGAAATAGTATGTTTTTTAGCCAATTGTCCAATTGTCAGCATTTTTATTTACCAGCCTTTCAATTTTGCTAATTAATGATATTTTATAGCAAAAACGATTTTTGTAAATATAGAAAATTTTTAAAAAATTTCTTGCTTTAAATTGAACTTCCCTTTGCTTCTTTTTATAGGCCCCAAGCGTCCAAAAGTTGAAAAGCCGGGCGATATTCCTAAAATCCATAAACTTGCTACACTCAAACAGTACGGATTTTTTAATGGAATAACGCCCGGCTTTTCTCCTGCGGAACGCTTTTTCCGGCAAAGGCCGGGGGGTACGGAAGTTACGAGGGGTGCCGGGTTTTCCTATCTTATAAAAAAGGGCTTCCACATTAGGAAGCCAAATCAAGTAAATCTCTATTATAGCGGGAAACAGAGACGTGGGTAACATCCCTGACGTGGATAACAGTACCGACGTGGATAGCAGTACCAGCGCGGATAGCAATATCGCCGTGGATAGCAATATCGCCGCGGATAACAGCCAAACCCTATCCCTAACCCCAAACCAGCAATAAAAGGCAGTAGTTGCCTATCTCCTCTGGCATTTTCTTCATCTTCCCAGTCTTCTTCGTCATCATCCCAATCTTCAATCTCCGGTTCTTCCCAATAAGGACGTTTTTTATTCGCCACGCAAGCCCCTCCTTTCACTCCTCTTTGTTACATAATATGCAAACATTCTTCATACTGCTACTAAAAAGGAAAATCCCGCAACCCCTTATGTAAGGTATTGCAGGATTGACATTACCGGTAATAGCCAATTATACTTGATTCAAATTCCATTTTCATTGCCGAAAGATTCCAGCTTTAACCGAATGTCGCGGGCAGTATTCATTTGCAAGACATCTGCCAGCAAACTTTGGCATTTTTCCAATTCCAGCTGGTTTATTGTGTGTTTTACTTTCCTAATCGCGGTCGCCGACATACTAAATTCATCCAGGCCCAATGCCAATAGCAGTGGAACGGCCTTAGGATCTCCAGCCATACCGCCGCACATCCCGACGAATTTTCCTTCAGCATGAGCAGCATTCACAACATTTTGGAGCAGACTGATAATGGCCGGATTAAAGTGGTCGTATAAGTAGTCAATTTTCTCATTCATCCGGTCAACTGCCAACGTATATTGAACAAGATCATTCGTACCGATACTAAAGAAATCAACCTCTTTGGCAAACTGCTTTGCCAGAATAGCCACCGAAGGCACTTCCACCATAATACCCACTTCGATTTTCTCATCAAAAGAACTGCTTTCCGCTCTAAGCTGCTCTTTGACTTCTTCCACTATGCCTTTGGCAATTCTCCATTCCTCAAGGCCAGATATCATCGGAAACATTATTTTTACCTTACCATAGGCACTCGCTCGCAAAATCGCCCGTAATTGCGTAATAAACAGTGGCTTCTGATCCAGACACAGCCGTATCGCCCGATACCCTAAAAACGGATTCATTTCTTTAGGAATTTTCAAATAAGAAAGTTCCTTGTCACCACCAATGTCTAACGTCCGAATAATTACCGGCTTATTCCCCATAACCTGGACAATATCCCGGTATAGTGTAAATTGCCTTTCTTCGTCCGGCAAACTGGCTTCTGACATATATACAAGCTCCGTTCTTAGCAAACCTATGCCTTCGGCTCCTTGTTCCACAGCATATAGAGCATCTGCTGCCGTACCAATATTCGCCCCCACCTCAACTTGATATCCGTCCTTGGTAATAGCCTTTTGGGATGCATAAGCCGCTAAAGCATTTTCGTCTTTCGCTTCTTTAGCCATTCTCTCTAAATAGATTCGAATCGTTTCTTCCTCAGGATTAACAATACACAGGCCAGCCGTGCCATCAACGATAATAGTTTCACCAGCTTGAATTTGCTCAAGTCCCGCACTAATTCCAATAACTGCAGGAATACCCAAGGTTTTGGAAAAGATGGCGGTGTGTGACGTTTTACCACCCTTTTGGGTAACAAAAGCCTGGATATATTTTTTATTAAGCTGTACGGTATCGGTAGGCGCAAGATCATCCGCAATCAGGATAACTTCCTCACGAATCTCTCCCAAATTTATACCCTTTACTCCGGTCAACGCTGCCAACAGCCGGTTACCGACGTCTCGAACGTCAGCTGCCCGTTCCCGCATATATTCATTCGGCATATTTTCAAATATCGACATTACTTTTTTTACAACTTGATCAACTGCTTTTTCGGCTGAAAATAGTTGTTTACTTATTAGCTTTTCCATTTCAGGACAAAATGTGGGATCAAGCAAAATACTTTTCTGCGCCTGAATAATACCTGTTTTTTCAGCACCAACTGTCTGCTGTGCCTGCTCAATAAGCTGTTCAATTTCCTGAATGCATTTTTCTTTGGCCTCTGCAAGCCGTGTTATTTCTTGGGCAACGCCGGCTTCTGCTATATCATTAAATTGCTGATTATGAACACTATGAGCATAGCGAATTACTTTCCCAATCCGAATTCCCTCCGAAACCCCTATACCAGACAATCTGATTTCAGCCATTGCTCTTCACCTTTCAAAAGTTATTCCTCGCCAAATTTATTGTTGACCAAGTCCAGGAGTGCTTTTACTGCTGTCTCCTCATCATCCCCGCTGGCCTCAATAACAATTTTGGACCCATATTCAAAGCCCATGGTCATTAATCCTAAAATACTTTTACCGTCAGCTTCCAGGCCTTCTTGATTTCTAACCATAATATTGGCCTTAAATTCATTGGCCTTTTCCATAAACAATTGTGCTGGGCGAATATGAAAACCAGTCTTATTTTGCAATACTCCTTCCACAACAATCATACCGCACCTCCTAAATAGATTTTAGAACTGCATAAAGTTCTGCCGGTGAATTAACCGCTAATAGCGTTTTCCGAAAATCCTCATGGATTAATTTCCTGGATAAAGCAATTAAAATTTTCATATGCTCGTTCCCGGCATCTTTGTCAGGTACACCAATAAGAAATATAATTTGCACCGGCTTTCCATCCAAAGAATTCCACTCAACCGGATTAGTCAGTCTGGCGAATGCCAAACCGGCAGCAGCTACACCGCTGGATTTGCCGTGAGGAATTGCCACACCAAAGCCGATACCTGTTGACCCTTTTTGTTCCCGCTCATTTACCGCAGCCAAATAGACCGCCTTATCGTTCACGAATCCAGCCTTTTCCATGCCATCAATCATTACCTGCAAGCATTCGTCCCGGCTTGAGGCATTTAGTTCCAGGAAAACAGTTTCTTCTTTAATAATATTTACTATTTCCACGGTGTTGCACCTCCTGTTATTTTAAAGACACTTCTTACGTCGTTCTATTTATTTACCTTTATGCGGACGTTTTATTCTTTTTTACGATACTGATTAATACTGCTGTCACTACGGTTCCAGCAAGAATAGAAAGTACATACATGGCCAAATTACCCACCGCATTGGGAATCAGGAGTACAAAAATTCCGCCGTGCGGCGCTCTTAACGTAGCCCCCAAGGCCATCGACAACGCACCGGCAACTGCAGAGCCAGCCATAATGGAAGGAATAATCCGGAAAGGATCGGCTGCCGCAAACGGAATAGCCCCCTCGGTAATAAAGGAAATACCCAGCACTCCCGCCGCTTTGCCGGCTTCTCGCTCTTCAACGGAAAATTTCTTTGGTGCAAGAACAGTAGCCAGCCACAAACCAAGGGGAGGAGTCATCCCTGCAGCCATAACAGCAGCAATAGGTCCATACAGACCACTTCCCAGCAGCCCGACCGCAAAGGTGTATGCCGCTTTATTTACCGGCCCACCCATATCAAAGGCCATCATTGCCCCCAAAAGCAAGCCCAGCAAACTTGCATTCCCTGTGCCAAGATTGGTAAGCCAACCGCTAAGTCCGTCCATAACAGCTTTCATTGGACTACCAATCACATAAATCATCAGCAAGCCAACAATCGCACTACCAAAGAAAGGAATAATCAATATTGGTACCAGGCCGGCAAAGTTTTTGGGCAAATTAATGTTCTCTTTCATCCATTTTGCAACATAACCTGCCAGGAATCCGGCAATAATCCCTCCCAGAAAACCTGCTCCAACCTTAGTTGCCAGCATCCCGCCAATAAGCCCTGGAGCAAGACCAGGCTTTTCGGCAATCGAAAATGCAATAAAACCTGCCAGTATCGGAACCATCAGAGCAAATGCCGCACCGCCGCCGATATCCATCAGTGCCGCTGCCAACGTTCCCTGTTGTTTAAAAGCTTCAATGCCAAATAGGAACGAAACCGCAATCAGTAAACCACCGGCAACAACGAGCGGCAACATATACGACACACCTGTCATCAAATGTTTGTACGGTCCTGTCAGTTGCGTTTTTTTTATTTCTTTGCTTTGTGCCTCCTGGTCAACAAAATTCTGGTTAGAAGGCTTACTGGCTAACGCTTGGTCAATCACACTCCTGGGATCTTTAATTGCTTCCCCAATGGCAACCTTTACAACCGGCTTACCGGCAAAACGGGATTCTTCTACATCTGTAGCCGCGGCAACAATAATAGCATGAGCTGCGGAAATGTCCTCTGACGTTAATTCATTTTCAATTCCCACTGCACCACGGGTTTCAACCTTGATCTCAACGTCTTTTTCCTTGGCCGCCTGCAGCAGAGCCTCAGCAGCCATGTAGGTATGAGCTATACCTGTCGGACAAGCTGTAACCGCTAGAATCTTTTTCACATCAAACCCTCCCCTTCATTTTAGAAATTGTTGACGTTACATTCTTTCGACTTGCACGTTATGCAAAAATTGTTGGACTTCTACCAGTGAACATACCTGTGTACCCGGTTTGGAAGCCGTTATCGTCCCTGCGGCAGTAACCCACTGCGCTGTTTCCGCCAAAGAGTACTGATTTAACAGCGAATAGGCCAGCACTGCAACCATTGAATCCCCTGCCCCTACTGTACTTTGGGGTACTATAGAGCCAGTCCTTACTCGATAGGTTTCCTCCCTGTCCAGGATAATGGCGCCTTGCGCACCCATGGAAACAATGATAAGCTCAATACCCTTTTCCATAATCTCCCGGGCTGCATGAATAATGTCCTGATCATCTGCCATTTCGCGACCTGCTAATTTTCCCAACTCGTGAATATTAGGCTTAATTGCAAAAGGTGCTGCCTGTATCCCGGAGAAAAGAGCCTCATCATCTGCATCCAGAATGGTTTTCACATTTTTACTCTTTGCGATTACCGTCAATTCGCGATAGATACCATACTCGACCTGAGGCGGCAAACTCCCGCTCAAAACTAGATAAGAAGCACCTTCCAGGAGTTTTGCAAGCTGAATCTTAAAAGTATTTATTTCTTTTTCCCCTACCACAAACCCAGCCTCATTGATTTCAGTTGTAATATTGGAACTCGCATCAACCACTTTCAAATTTGTTCGCGTTTCACCGGCTATTGTCAAAAAGTTGGCAGTGATTCTTTCTACAGCCAAATATTGCAGCAGGGTTTGCCCTTGAGCACCAGCGATCAATCCTGTGGCAGTAACAGGTACACCAAATTGATGTAACACTCTGGCGACATTAATTCCCTTGCCGCCCGGGTCCATTCGTACACTTTGTACGCGATTCAATCCACCAATCTGGAGCTTATCAACAATTACAGTTTTATCAATTGCAGGATTTAAGGTTACCGTAACTACATATGGTTTCAAACTAATCGCCTCCTATGGGGTTACTATGCAAACCTGAACTCCCAATTTTTCCATTTCATCAACTACAGACTGTGTTACTTTATCATCAACTATACAGGTATCAATTCTTGATACCTCCGCAAATTTAGCAAAGGCTACCTTCCCGATCTTTGTATAATCTGCTAATAGAATAACTTGTTTGGCTATATCAATCATCTTAGTTTTTGTAGCTGCTTCCACAATATTCGGAGTTGTCAGCCCTTTATGCAGCTCCAGCCCGTTCGTTGCCATGAATGCCTTATCCACCCGCAGCATACTAAGAGAACGCTCCGTAATCGGGCCGACCATCGCCAATGTATTTTGCCGCAACGTTCCACCGGTAATAATAACCTCTATCCCTTCCACTCCCTGCAGCTCCTGAGCTAATATAAGCGAGTTAGTTACAATCTTTAAGTTAGCAAACCTTTTCAGCTCTTTAGCTAAATAAGCAGTTGTAGTTCCTGAATCAATTACTAAGGTATCTCCATCCTGAATAAACTCTGCGGCCTTTCTGGCAATACTTTCTTTTTCCTTTTGGAACTGATCTTCTTTTTCAATAAAGGTTGGCTCAAAATTAACAGTCTCCAGACACACAGCACCACCATGGGTTCTTTTTAAGAGTTTTGCAGCCTCTAATTCCTGCAAATCCCTGCGAATTGTTGATTCCGATACCTGAAATATTTTGCTAAGCTGTTGTACTGAAGCCCTTGCATTTTCCTGGAGATATTCAACAATCTTCAACTTGCGTTCTTCCTCATATAACATTTTTAAATCCCCACTTTTTGCACGCTGATCCTCCGTGCTTATTTGTGATTGTTTGTTCTTGTATATGATTATATTCTGATTATTCTTAACTGTCAATATCCTATCTATGAAAATTATTAAAAAAGACAGAGGATGTGCATCAATCTGAACTGCACCATCTACTGTCTTTTTATCTTTTAGCGCCCCTAAACTTCTCTCTGTATATTACTTTCAGCCGTGTATACTGGCAGTGCATCACGCAGTTATAAAATACCTTTTTGGGCCAGTACAGCCTGTGCTTCAGACCTCCAGGCCGTTAAGTGCCAGGCAAAAATTACTGCACCAAGCAGTACCAGCACACCGCCAATGATAAAGGTAGCCGCAGTCCCAATCAGACCTGCCACATGACCGGCAAGCAAACTGCCAATTGGCCCAATACCACCAAAAGACAATACATATAGACTCATCACCCGTCCACGCTTATCCTCATCAACCAGCGTTTGCACAATCGTATTGGTTGAGGCCAGCTGGGCAATCATTCCAAAACCCATAACAAGGGCAATACTAAGCGATATCCATAGTGTTGTTGATAACGAAAATCCGATTAATCCCACCGCAAAAACAATGGAAGTTACTGTAATGACTTTTTCAATACCTACTATACTTTTGCGGGAAGCTAAAAAAATGGTACCCATAAGCGCACCCAGGCCGAAGGCTGCCATTAACCAGCCTAGCGTCTCTGAGCCACCGTGGAGCACTTGTCCGGCAAATAGCGGCATCAGCGGCAGTACAGGAAAACCTACTAAACTTACCAGCACCAGTAGGAAAAGCACCATCCGGATAGGCAGCAGCTTATAGGTATAAACAAGGCCTTCTTTCAAGCCTGCCAGAATATTTTCCGAATCAGCTGCCGGCATCTGCGGCTTTGTCAACTTTATTGCCAACAGTGCCCCAAGGATGGCAATATAGCTCAGTCCATTAAACAAATAACATAATCCCTCGCCAAAGACAGCAATCGCCAGTCCTGCCACTGAAGGTCCAATAATCCGTGCACCATTAAACATCGCAGAATTTAATGCAATAGCGTTAGGTAAATCTGCCTTGTCTTCAACAATCTGAGCAACAAACGCCTGCCGGGCCGGCATATCAAATGAGTTAATCATCCCTAATATCATGTTAAGTACAACAATCTGCCATACCTCAATTGTACCGCTAAATACCAGTGCGGCCAGCGCCAGTGCCTGCACCATGCTTAATACCTGCGTCCAAAGGATCACCCGATATCTGTTCCAACGGTCTAAAAATACCCCTGCAAGCGGAATGAGCACAATTCCTGCAATTTGGCCGGAAAAATCAACAGTACCCAATACTTCTGGTGACTGTGTCAAACGATATACCAACCAAACAGTTGCCGTCCGCTGCATCCAGGTACCAATAAGCGACAGACCATGGCCAAAATAAAATAATCGATAATTGCGATGTTGTAACGCCCGAAAGGTTTCTTTCATAGCTTATCCCCTATTATTCTCCAACTAATGACGTACGTGCGTTTTCCGGTACTCCGAAGGTGTTACCTGACATGTTTTCCGGTCATAGCCGGCATTAAAAATTATTCGTAATAAAATTCTTTTATCCTGCCGAAATGTTAAATTGGGAGACGCCTTATGGCATCTCCCAATGATACACTGCCTTTATTTACTTTACATTCGCAGTTTTGCCCTGATCGCCCTGACAATATCGCGGGCAAACGGACCCAGGTCATCATCAGCATAGGCTTTCAATATCCCGGCAGCCACCTGACGGATAGCGCTTTTTATTACATCCGCATTGGCATAAGGCTGGCAGCGCAATGTTTCTTCAATAAGCACGGCAGCTGTCAAGGCCTTTTCGGCCGCCTGCGTATTTATATAGGTTACAATATCCGCATTGCCAATTATAATTTTGCCTACCGGCGCAAAAATCTCCTGTGCCAGTAACGCCAGTTCAGCAGGCTTTTCATTTACAATAATAACCGGCTCGGCACCTAATGCCATTTCACTGGCCTGAGCAACAAATTTAGCCCCAATACAGACGACCTGTTTTGCTGATGCTGATTCCAGCGCATGCTGGGCTACATTTGTAGCTACATTAATGATAGTTACTGGCTGGTGCAACTGGTTAAAATCTTTTATCAAACTGATGACCTCCCGGTCAGGAACTGCCAGAATAATTGTTCCCAGTTCAGCTAGTTCTTCCAGACTGGCAGCAGGCAAAACTCCCAGTTCCTCCGCTACCGCCTGTAGCCGGCTATCTTCACGGTCAAAAATTTTCAATTTTACATGGTCTGCTAGTTTCCCAGCCAATACTTTGCCCATTCGGCCAACACCAATTAATCCGATATGCCTCATTCTTTCCAGCCACCCCATCCATTGTTAGGTTACATTTCCTGTCTTGTGCTCATACAATATAGTAAGCTCTTGTAATATATGTTTCCAGACGCTAGGTGGTGCAAACGCCTGTTTTAGAATTTAACTTCTATTTTACAAAATGCTAACATACTCCCGCACCTTTGCCCGTACAATTAAATATATAGGCAGGCCACTTAACTATTTGCCGTTTTTTACTC
Source organism: Sporomusa ovata DSM 2662 (assembly GCF_000445445.1). Lineage (GTDB taxonomy): Bacteria > Bacillota > Negativicutes > Sporomusales > Sporomusaceae > Sporomusa > Sporomusa ovata. The sequence continues at coordinate 123,576 of NZ_ASXP01000002.1, forward strand.
AGTTATGTTTAGATAAGAAGGGGGATTGCTTTTTGATTAAGTACTATGTGTTAGACACCAATGTGTTGTTACACTCTCCCTATGCGATGACTGCTTTTAACGAACACACGGTAATCATTCCCGAGGTAGTGCTGGAAGAACTTGACCGGTTCAAATCTGAAACCAGTGAACGCGGCACCAATAGCCGCTTGGTCAGCCGGATGATTGACAATTTCCGGACCCAGGGCAATCTTTTGACTGGCGTCGCACTCAATGAACAAGGTGGGCTAATGCGTATTGAATCCAACCACCTGGATACTCCAATGCCGCCGTACTGGGAAAAAGGAAAGCATGACAACCGTATTTTGCAAGTATGTAAAGGTCTGGCTGAAGACAATCTGGACACCATTTTAGTCAGCCGTGACACCAACATGCGAGTAAAAGCCTCCATTATAGGCATTCACGCCGAAGACTTCCGTAATGAAAAAGTAGCCAGTGTCGAAGAACAGTATACTGGCCGCGCTATAGTATATACCTCTTCCGGAATTATCGACACTTTTTATCAAGATGATGGCAATGTGTTAGACCCTGACAAGCTCCAGGTTTTTGATGAAGCCAGCCATAGAATGACCCCTATTGAGCTTGTAACCAATCAATTTTTGTTAATCCGCTCTTCAGACAACGACCGCCACACTGCCCTTGGGCGATTTGACGGTCAAAAAGTCGTGCAGTTACAATACCGGAGTCGCAATCCTTTTGGCGTTTCGCCGCGCAATGTCGGTCAGGTATTCATGCAAGAATGCCTGATGCTGAGCGCGGAAGAGGCGCCACTTGTTATTATTAAAGGTCCGGCCGGCACAGCCAAAACCTTCTATTCGCTGGCTGTCGGCCTATACAACCATCTTGACTGCCGCCCCCGTGCCTACCATCACCTATTAATCTGCCGCCCCAATGTACCAATGGACGAAGACCTTGGCTTCCTTCCCGGCTCTGAACAAGACAAAATTGATCCGTACATGCGAGCCATTCGCGACAACTTATTTACCCTTATGTCCAGCCATAACATAACCGAGCCCAAAGAAATCGAACAAGCTGAAGACACCGTACAGATGCTGTTTGACAAACGTATTGTGCAAACTGAAGCCCTGGCCTATCAGCGAGGACGTTCACTGCAAAAATACTGGATTATCCTTGACGAAATGCAAAACTCCACACCCCGTCAGGCCAAAGGAGTCATTACCCGCCCCGGCCTTGGCACCAAAATTATCCTCCTCGGTGACCCGGAACAAATTGACCACCCCTTCCTTGACAGTCGCACCAACGGTCTGGTCTATGCAGCAGAAAAAATGAAAGGCAGCAACCTCTGTTTTCAAGTAACTTTACATCATGATGAATGCGAACGTTCACCACTGGCCGCTGAGGCCTCTCTGAGGCTGTAACTGCGAACAGGCCCCAGGCTCAATTGAGCCTGGGGCCTGTTTTTTACCGAGTTAGGGGAGCTTAAGGAAGCTTCTGATAAAGAATAACACAATTCTTAGACATACTTTTGCCTTTATATAAGGCTTCATCTGCATTTTTAATACTTTCATCAAAGCCTAAATTTCGATCTAACTCTGCCACACCCAGCGTTATTGTCACCGACAAATTCTTTTCATCATAACGAAAATTGGCCGTTTCGATAACTTTCCGTATTCTTTCAGCAACAACCATGCCTCCTGTCAGATCAATATCAGGCAGCATCAGCAAAAATTCTTCGCCACCCCAGCGCGCTATGGCATCTTCTTCCCGCAAAACTGAGCTCATTATATTAGCAACATCTTTGAGCACCAAATCACCACAGTCGTGCCCGTAGGTATCATTTATTCGCTTGAAATTATCAATATCACCTAAAATAAGCGTTGTCTTGCCCCTGCTTTGCTCCAGGCGGGCTGCTTCCGCTTTGACCCGTTTGGTCATACACCATCGGTTTGATAAACCGGTTAAATAATCTGTCATAGCAGTGGTCTCAATTTTTGCCAGCGTCACATTCAATTTCTCATTCCTGGCTTCTAATTCCTGAGCATATTTCAGCAAAGTCTCCTTGGACTTTTTCAGGTCCAGATGTACCTTTATCCTTGCACATAATTCAGGAGAATAAAATGGTTTTGTTATGTAATCCTGTCCTCCGGCCTCAAATCCCTTAACTACATTTTGCGAATCCGATATGGACGTAATGAAAATTACGGGAATATCCGCAGTCGCTGGCTCTGCTTTAAGTGCCTTGCAAACAGATAGACCATCAATTCCAGGCATGATTATATCCATCAGAATCAAATCCGGCTTCTTTTCTTTAGCTAATTCAAGCGCAAGCTGGCCGTTAATTGCCTCCAGTATTTCATATTTATCGCCAAGAAATCTGCGAATGATCTTAATTTCCACCAGGCTATCATCGACAATTAAAATCTGCGACATATTTCCTCCTATTTCAATGCTCGAAAAAGTTCAATATATCTGCTAGTGCGTTAGCCTTATTTTCTATTTGTGTAGAAGTAATCCTATCAACGAATTTCTTATCATTAGAAATCCCCTTTACTATACCGAAATTGTTTTCGATTGCCTCAATTAATTCATTAATCTTTGTCAATAGTTGATCATCCAGACTCGACATGGTTCCAAAGTCAAGCAACACCCGCAGCGGTGTATCAGTAAGATGCTCTTCCAATTCCAAAAATAAAGTCTCACAACTAGTTAATGTAATACTTTGGTTTATGAATATATGCAGTAAGCTTTTATCCGCAATACTAATAGCATAAGGAGGTACAACTTTTTTTGCATCATTTTCTAATAGAGCTAACGAATCCTCAGCCTGTTTCAGTTTTCGCACACATTCTATATGTTTTTGCAGATTAAATTCCTGCTGCAAAACATTGTTCAGTACAGTCGCTACCGTCTCTTTACGAATAGGTTTTACAATAAAATGCCTGGCTCCCCGTTCCAGTGCGTCAATAATTCCCCTACGCACCTCCATGGAACTTACTACTACAATCCTGGCCTGGGGATCAACAGCAATGATTTTAGAGATAACTTCGGCTCCACCCAGCCCCTCCATTGTCAAGTCCATGGTCACCAGGTCCGGGTGCAAATTAGCATACTCTACAAATGCCTGCGTACCATTAGCAGCCTCGCCAACTACCATATGTCCTAATTCTGTGATAATTTCCCGCAGAAGCTTACGTGCTACAGTTGAATCATCCACAATCAGCACTCGCGCTGATCGTTGTTGGTTGCCTGCTTGCAAACTAGCATCGTTATCATAAGTTTTTTTCAGACGGCGGATAAGTTCTAGCTGCTTTTGCTTGTCAAATGTTTGCTGAAGGACATTATTTAACACAGCCCTGACCTTATCCTGAGAAACAGGTTTTATAATAAAATGTCTGGCCCCTTGTTCCAAGGCATCGACAATAATCCGATTATCCTGCCGTGCACTGACTACAATTATTCGAGCCTCGGGAAATTCAGCAAGAATGGCAGCAGTAGCCTGAATTCCATCACTGCCTGCCATTGTCAAATCCATGGTCACTATATCCGGCTGCAGCTTGGTATACTCCTCGAGAGCCTGGATTCCGTCAATAGCTTCACCAACGACAATATGCCCAAGCGCTATCATAATGTTGGACAAACTCATTCTGGCCACAAAAGAGTCATCGACAATAAGTATACGAGCCATCTTATCTCCACCTTTTTTAGTTTACGCTCGGTTCTGCAAGACATCGCGCAAACTATCAAGCAGCCGTATCCGGTCAAGCTTATATTCATACTGATCAAATCCTGCCCTCAGTCCTTTTTCCTTATTGGACTCTCCCGTTAGGGAAGTAAGCGCAATCACTGGCAAATGCCGTAAGGTTTCATCGGCACGAATGGCCCTTACCAGTTCAATTCCAGTCATAATAGGCATTTCGATATCGCTTACTACCGCATCTATTTTACTTTGCAGCAATTGTTCTAAAGCTTCACGTCCATTCTCGGCAGTAATAACCGCATAACCAGCACTCTCCAGATAGCTTTTAACAACTTTCAAAAAAAATGGCATGTCTTCTACAAGTAATACTGTAATTTTTCTAGCTTCATTAGCTCCATCGGAATGCTGTCCTTCACTAATTCTTTGGCAATCAGAGAGCCGATTATAATATTCAGGAGCTGCGGCAACAAATAGTTCGTGCATATTTACTAACGTGACTACAATATCATTAATCAGTGCCGACCCCAGAATACCTGTACCGCAAACCCCGTCTTTATCTAATGATACTTTGGTAAAAACAGTATCCTGTATGTTCTCGGCAATAATCCCAATTGAGTATTTTACCCGTTTCGGCAGGATGACATACACTTTGACAAGTTTATTCTTACGCTTGGAAATAGGCAAATAATGCTCCGGCCGGATAACTCTGGTTGTCTGCCCTTGAAAGGTAACATAATATTTTGCACCAATTTTTTGCAGCCGTGATAGTTCCACTTCTTCTACTCTTGACACCATTGCCAGATCTAACCCCAGCATTTCACCGCCAGAACATTGAAACAGCAATAAATATTGCTTGTCTTCGTCGTTGGTCTTGGTCTCCCGGACATCCACAGGCAAAGACGTATCCTCTGCAACTAAAATTCCAGCACGAAGCCTGATGCTTTCCGTGTCAAGGATCATTGCAATACTGCCATCGCCAAGAACTGTCATACCGGAATAAAGACCGCAACTGCCAAGTGCAAGTGAGAGAGGTTTTACCAATATTTCTTCGTTATCATAAACAGCATCGACGGCCAGACCATAAACCAAATTACCCGATTTTACTATTAAAACGCGCAGGATTGCATCATTCTGGCAAAGATAGTCATAATTCTTCTGTGAATCAGGTGTACTGTTGGCAGTAAGTATTTCCCCAAGTAAAACGAGCGGCATTAGGCGCCCCCGCAAACGCAGCACTGGCCGTTTATTCACTATTTCGATCCGTTTTTCATCCGATTCGCCAGGTTGGATCAGCAGCAACTCCCGTACATTAGCTTGGGGTATGGCAAAAGTCTGCTTATTTGCCACCACAAGTAAAGCGGAAATAATAGCCAGTGTTAGCGGTAAAATCAAGCGCACCGTGGTGCCTATACCTATTTCAGAAAAAATTTCAATCTTACCGCCCAATTTCTCTATATTAGTCTTTACCACATCCATACCAACACCGCGACCGGAAAGGTCTGTGACCTGATCTGCAGTAGAGAAACCTGGCGTCATAATCAGATTGAGCACCTCAGCTTCACACATTTCATCAATCTTTTTTTCGCTAACAACTCCATTTTGCACCGCTTTAGACTTTACTTTTTTGCAATCAATGCCGGCACCATCATCACAAACATCAATTATTACTCGCCCGTTCTCATGATGAGCCCGTAACTCTAAAGAACCTGTAACCGGCTTATGATTCATCTCCCGTACTTCCGGCGCTTCAATACCGTGATCAAGTGCATTACGTACCAAATGGGTTATCGGATCTGCCAGAGCTTCAATGAAAGAACGATCCAGCTCAACATTCATTCCCTGCAGGCTCAAATCAACCTCCTTGCCAACTTTACGGGATAAATCACGGACAATACGCGGAAATTTATTGAAGATATTGGCAATCGGCTGCATCCTGGTTTTCATAATCTTTTTTTGCAACTGCGTAGTCAATTCATCAATATCGTTTGCTACTACTTCCAACTGCGCCACCTGCTTACCCTGATCCTGAACAACTCTGAGCAATTGATTACGCCTAAGAACCATTTCTCCTGCTAACGTAAGCAAGTCATTTAATAAACCAACATTCACTCGAACGCTATCTTCGATAATAAATTCATGGAATTTCTCACTGCGATTACCCAATCCTGGCTGCTTTGCAATAACCGTTGCCCCGCTACTAGCAACAGGCTGAACCTCCAGTAAGTTGCCTGGTGCCTGAAAAGTTGGCACTGGCACTTCTACAGTTTGTTCGTTACTGCTTGTAAGCTGGTTCCATAAATCCCAGGCCGAAGGTTTCTCCGAACAAGCAGATGACTGATCAGGAGGTTGTTGTAAGCTATTTAAAATGTTCTTAATCGAGGCCACAGTGTCAGTCGTATCATAATTCTCACTGTCTGCCAGGTTATTTATTAGTCCCTTCAATACATCAGTAGCCACAAGTAAAACATCTACCATGTCCGCGCTGACTTCGATCTGCAGCTCTCGAAATTCTCCAAATACATCTTCCATGACGTGAGCTAGTTCTACAATCTTGTTTAGTTCAAAAAAACTAGCAGTACCTTTAATGCTGTGAGCAGCACGAAAGATCCCGTTGATAGTCTCGTAGTCACTCTCTCCCTCTTCCATACGCAAAAGACCTGCCTCAATTGATGCAATATGTGCTTTTGCTTCAAGACCGAATTCATCTAGAAGGCTACTGTCCAGTTCCAAGCTGATCACCTGCCACAACCAGAATTGTTCTTATACTTTGAATTTATCTACTAGCGCCTTCAGTTGGTTGGCCATATTTTCCGCATCAAAAGCACACTCACTCACCGTAGAAGCTTTCATTGCGGTATCTGCAACCGCTTTATCTGTCTCTTGTATACTTTGGGCAATATCCTGGTTACCTCTGGCCATTTCCTGTGTGGCATACGAAATGTTATTCATCATCAAAGCCATTTCTTCCGTTTTTTTGGCCACATCATCAGCCATCTTATATATATCAGCAGTGGTATGGAACATATCGTCAACATTTTTCGCTGCTTCCACCGCCGTTTGGGCAACATGCGCACTTTTTGTAGCGATAACAGCCACTTCTTTACTTATCGTTGTCCGTTTGTTCATTTCTGTAGCTACAGCCTCAATAACATAATCACCCTGCGGCGATTGCTCGCTTACAGCGGAGGCAATCGCCTGCGTTATATCCATAGTTTCATCAATGACTTCCGTGATTTTCCCTACTACGGCTATCGCCTCATTCATATCACTTTGCATTTCTTCGATTTGCCGCGCAATATACCCGGCTTCTTCGGTTGTCCGTTTGGACAGTTCTTTTACTTCCCTGGCAACCACAGCAAAGCCTTTTCCGGCTTCACCAGCACCAGCCGCTTCAATAGTGGCATTCAGCGCCAGCATATTGGTTTGTTCCGCTACTGTGCGTATAATACCGACAATACTGTTGATCTGTTTCGATGAACTATTCAGCTTCCGGATAATATCATTAGTTTCACAAGAACGTTTTTTAGCTTCCTCTGTAATAGTAATGGATCGTTTACAGGATACTGCCACCTCTTGAGCGAAAGCCGCAACTTTGCTTATGCTTTGCGAAACATCTTCAATCAGAACACTAACCTGTTTCACTTCTTCAGCTACCCGCTCTGACGCATTAACAGCATCTTTCGCGATGGTTGACACTTCGCCGGCCATCTTGTCAACTGCCTCAACATTATGATTGACCTGTTCTACAGAACTGGCATTTTCCTCCGCACCGGCAGAAATCTGTTCCACATTAGCACTTATCATGCTAACGGTAGCACTCATTTCTTGCGTATTTGCCGCCACCTGCGACGCAGTATCCACTAATTTGCTTGAGCTGCTTTGCAGTGCTGCCGTCGAACTATGAATATCATTGATCATTCCGCGAAAATCATTTACCATTTTGTTAAAACCGCCGGCCAGCTTCGAAAACTCATCATTTCCCGAAACCGTTGCGTGTACGGTAAGATCACCTTGTGCCAGCAATTCCACTTGCTGGGTTAAAATATCCAGAGGCTTTGTAATACGGCGAGCTACAAGAAAAGTTACCGCTATTACCATAAGAATAGATACTACTGTTATACTAATAAACAGCCATTTCATATATGTCAGCGGCTGAAAAGCAATTGCCTGTTCAACATTGATGCACAACGTCCACTGCGTAGATGGGATTTGTTTATATACCATAAGCATATCTTTGCCGTTTTCCCGATAATATCTAATCCCATGTTCTTTCCCCAGTATTCCTTTTACCTCTTTAGAAATTTCCTGCATTTTTTCTGATTCGAACAGATTACTTGATACCATATCGGTATATGAATGAGCTAAGATAACCCCTGTTTTATCAACTAAAAAAGCATATCCTTGCCCATCTAAATTAATTTCTTTTATATTTTCATCCAGCATTGGTAGTAATATATCGGCACTTACTACACCCAGAATTTGTCCTGAGGCCAACTGACAAGGCAGTGCAACCGACACACCCATTTGTTTTGTTTCAGCATCTATATAAGGGACAGTAAAAATCGTTTTTTTCTCTTTCAGAGCATCCTTATACCAAATACGTGTACGCGGATCAAAATCTGCTGGAGGTACCCAGCCATCACCACTCACCAGCTTACCGTCTACAGAAGCAAAATAAACATCTAACAAATCCTTGTCCATACTCTTATATCCCTGCAACAGAGCAGCAGAAACTTTACTGTTACCCACTGCCCGGATAGTTCCGGCTGTAATTTCAACCTCTCTCATTTTAGACACTAACCAACCATCCAGTTTATTAACGTGTGCATTTATAGTTGCCGTCATTTGCTTTTCAATATTCTCGGAAATGCGATCTTTCGTAAAAAAGTAGCCCGCACTTGAAGCAACTAACAGAATGATCGCCGACAAAACCGAAAAAACCAACACCATTTTCGTTCTGATGCTCATATCTAATCCGCCCCCTAAAGCCACCAAATTCTTCGCAGAATCATTTTGAGTTTTACTTCTGTAAATTTTTGTCCTTTCTTATCAAAAAATAAATAAATTTCTTCAAAAACCATATTTTAGTACATTCTTTAAATAAAAGCAAACTCCTGCAACACTCATAAAGAAAAAAGACTGGCCTGTGCCAGACTTCTCACTGTTTTCTAGTCTAAAGCAGTCTAATAATCGCCATACCCACTCCTACCAGCCCGCCAATAATGACCCCGTTAATCCGAATCCAGTCAAGATCTTCTCCGGCCTTATCTTCAATAAATTGGTTAAGATCCTCATCCGAAAGCTTGTTTAACGCCCGGCTGGCTATTTTGCCAATAAGCGCATGCTCCTGGTCGACAACCTTCAGGATCAGACTTTTTAAATAATCCTCAGCCTGGTTTTTCAGGGCCGCATTTTCTTTAAACTGCTGCCAGTAGTTGGCAGCCTGAGCGGTTAGCCAATCTACTACATAGCCCCGGTAGACTGTCGGCTGCGCACAGGCTGTCAATACTGCCTCAGCCAAAGCGCTCAGCGGTTCCGCAAGTTCAATGCGGTTTAATAACTCATCTTTCCAGTTATCAATCGTCCTTTTCCATTCCGGTGTTTCCAGCCTTACGATAATTTTTCCCAGTTCCTCCTGAAACCAAAGGCACACCGGATGTTGCTCATCCGCAAGCTCATCCACTGCTTTGATCAGCTCTTGATGCAATGCATTCGTAGCATCTGTCAGGTTAATTCCGTCGGTCATCTCCAGGAACCCGGTAATCAATCCTGACAACCAATTTGTGTTAGCGGTCTTGTCTATTATTTGTTCTAAATACCGGTAAATAGCATCTCTAGTTTCAGGTTGACGTACCAGTACCGTCAGTTTATCCACAATGGCACCATAGATTTCGCGGTCTTTTCCCTGCTGCAGCGTCCAGGTGATACCTGCAGTTACATAAGGCACCAGCGACTGGCGTCTCAACAGAAGTTTAAACACCCGCTCCCCCAGTTTGGCGATAGCAGTCGGATCAATGGTTTCTGCCAGTTCGGTGATTGCTTTTTCAATGCCTCCCTTAACTATTGGCCGCATCGCAGTGCTCTGGCTATAGGCAAATAGTTTATCCAGCAGGTTAGCCTGATTAAGCCGTGCCTTTATAGCCTGCTTACTGAGAAAATCCTGTTCAACGGCCTGGGAGAGTGCCCTAATAACCCGTTCCCGGTTACGGGGAATCAGCGCTGTATGATAGGGAAAACCAAGTGGCCGCCGAAATAGTGCGGTCACGGCAAACCAGTCGGCAACACCGCCTGCCAGACTAGCTTCTGTAATAGTCAACAAGCCAGTTACCATACTACTGCCTGGATAATTATATTTTAGCGCCAGCGCCAGCGCAAATAAGCCTGCAGCAGCGGCCAATACAGCATTCGCCCGCCGTTTCACCGGTTTCATAATTTCACCCCTACCGCATAGCTAATAAAATATAGCAGCATTCCAACAAGACCACCGACAACCGAGCCATTGATTCGTATCATCTGCAAATCATCAATCACTTTATCCTCAATATACACCACCAGCTCATCATTACTAAAGCTTTCTAGATAAGTATTGACAATTTGCCCGATCTGCCCATGATTTTGGCTAACCCAACGGGCCAGTAAAACAGTCAAATATCGATCAGCCCAAGCCATTTTTTGTTCGTCAGCCGCAACGTCGTCTGCCAGCTTTGCCAGTTTTTTTACCACCCAGGTGACCCAGCCCACGGTAAGTTCTGGCTGGGACGCCGGCAAAACAACCACGTGTTCGGCCAACTTTACCAGCAAGGGGCGTAACACAGCCTCAGCCTTTGCTGCCAATACTGAATCCTGCTGCAAACCACTGGCAAATTCGGCCAACCAGGCCCGTAAACATTGGCGCAGCGGTAGTTCCCGCCCAGACTCCATTTCTTCCAGCAAACTGACAAGCTTGTCCTGAATTAAAGCAGCTACGGTCATGGGGTCAAGGTTTAGGAGGTTTTCTATTAGCCAACCAACCAGCTTACGCTGATTTTTCCTGGACGCATATGCATTCAATGCCTGACTGTATATATCGGCAATCAACTCGGTTAAGTATGGCTCACCTGCCATATGTTTTATTTCGGCTATGACCAACTCAATCACTTTATCAGCAAAGCCTTTGGTAAGAGACCATTCCAGAGCTTGTCCGGACAGCGGCGCCAGCCTGATATTATCCTGATGCTCTTGCAGCAGTAACTCCAGCGCCGTGGATAGCTTGGCAGCATCCATCGCATAAACGGCTTCCCTGGCCACACCACCAGCTAAAGAGTAGAGTTGCTGCCTGGAGTCAGTCTTATTGACATAGCTTAGCACCAGTCGGGCTATCCCCGCCTTTTCCAGCGTTTCCTTAATATTCGCTGCTGTTACAATCTCTTCCTCAACCATCGTCACAATGGCCTTAAAGATGCGATCCCGGTTTTTAGGGATAATCGCTGTCCGGTAAGGAATGGATAACGGTTTACGAAATAGCGCAGTTACCGCATACCAGTCGGCTAAACCCCCTACCATAGCAGCCCCAAAACCGCTGTGAATCAAGCCGCCCCAGAAGCTAACCTGCAGCGGATAGCTTAAAGCGAAACCAGTTGCAGCCCCAATCAAAGTCAACCCTGCTTTATAAGCATTATTAACAGTCAACCTAGCACCTCTTGTTCTTGAAAATCTATTATTAATATTACACGCCTAAAGCATTGTTACCACAAAATTATTGCCAATTATTGAAAGCCAGCACGTAGCCGTCCATTTCGTGAGCTTAGATGATATGGCAGCCTGTCATTACCTGTTATCTGCCACTACCCTAGCATGCCAGCTACATCGTCCTTTGCCACCACCGCCTAGGGTGAAGTACAATAAGATTATTCTATTGTAAGGAGTTGAGACAATGTCAATACTATACTGGTTATGGCATACAATTACCGGCTGCCCTGAAATCCATTTAGATCACACCATGTATGGCACTACCCACTGCCGCACCTGTGGACGAGTTACGTTTGTCTCAGACACTCTCCCCAAAATTACCCGGCTCAAAATGCCAAACCGCCGTCATCGCCTTAGCTACCGGTGAAATTACCCCGGTTTACCGGGGTATTACATATAAGCCTATACGATCAGCCTTTTGGTCATTAATCGTACAGCCAACGGCATTAGCACCATCGCTACTAGCGCAAGCACCCCGGCATGCACCAGCAGACCGGGGTTTGTGTTTCCCAGTGCCAAAGCCCGGCATACCTCAACACTATGGAAGATGGGATTAAGCCAGGCCACTACCTGCGCCCAGCCAGGCATTGAATGTATCGGGAAAAAAACACCCGAAAATAGGTAGGCTGGCGTCAAAAACAAGGTAATATAGTAATTAAAGCTATCAATATTAGCAGTTATGCCTGTATAGCAAATAGCCAATAGAGAAAACGTCAGGCCGGGAATAACCAGAAACAGAGGAATAAGGAGCGCCCACCAGGACTGAGTCTGACCTAAAATACTAATAACCGTTAAAATGACCAGCCCAAAGATCATACTCTTAAAGGTGGCATATAGAATGTCCCCGGCCACAATATCCCGAACAGTAACCGGCCCGGCCAGCATAGCCTGAAATGTCTTTTGGTAATGCAGCCTGATAAAACTGCCATAGGTACACTCAAAGGACGCAGCAAACATGGATGAAGAAGCCACCATCCCAGGCGCGATATATTGAAGATACGTCATGCCTTCCATATCCTGTACAAAGGTTCCCAGACCATAACCCATAGCAGTAAGATAGAGCAATGGTTCAACAAAATTAAACATAATATTGGTAAACCAAATTTTACGGAATACCGCCATATGGCGGGCAAAAATTCGTAAAGCGGCCATTATGCTTCTCCCCCCATGCCAGTAAGTTTCAGAAACACATCTTCCATATTGGAGGGCCGCAGCAAACAAGCATGCTTGGGTAGTCCCCATCCGGCAAGACTATCCCATAAACTTTCCCCATCGTCGGCATACAAAAATAAGCTGTCAAGCACCCGGATAACCTCACCGCCACAGGCTGATACCTTATCAGTCAGCCCTTCCGGTACCTGTGATAGTGGCAGATGCACTTCAATGGCATAAGGCCGGACATAGGTTGCTATTAGATACTGTGGGCTGCCTTCAGCCAGGATAGTGCCCTCATGCATGACCACCAAACTGTCACATAGCTGTACGGCCTCTTCCATATAGTGCGTCGTCAGCACCAAGGTTACCCCTTCCGCTTTGAGGCTCCGTAGTTTTTGCCACACCAAATGCCTTGCTTGGGGATCAAGGCCGGTCGTAGGTTCATCTAAGATAACAAGATCCGGACGGTTCATGAGTGCTCTGGCAATAACCAAGCGGCGTTTCAGACCACCTGATAAACTTTCAATATTGCTATTTTCCTTATCCTCCAGCCCCATAAACACCAGCAAATTTTTGCCCCGCAACCGCGACTCAGTGCGGGTTAACCCATAAATTAGACCATACACTTCAAGATTCTCAATAACAGTCAAAGCAGCATCGAGATTGTCTTCCTGGGATACAACCCCTAACCTGGCTTTAATTGCTGGCGGCGTTAACCGGAAGGACTCACCAAATAGCCATAATTCACCCTCTTCCACTGTGGACATGCCATACATCATCTGCATGGTTGTTGTTTTGCCTGCACCATTATGTCCCAGAAAACCAAAGCATTCTCCAGCCTTGATGCTAAAGGAAATGCCTTTGAGCGCCCGAAAGTCACCATAGGTCTTACCCAAGTTTTCCGCCCTGACAACAGTTTCATTCATAGTATCACCTTTTCTTGGGGTCTGCACTGACCCCCATTTGCAAAAAGAGTAGTGGTTATTATTATAGTAATAATACCACTACTCTTTAAAAATTTCACCCTAATTTATCCTAATCCATATTCACGTACTCATCCATGCTTCCGCCGGGAGCAATCATGGGTGTTACCAGGTCATTGGTCGCGATATTTGCTACAATAAGCCCCGGGCCTTGTCGCTGCCAGGCAGCAGCAAAGGCTTCACTAAATTCGGCCAGACTATTGGTCACAGTTGCCGGAATAGTAAAGGCGCCGGCAAAGGCCTTAAAGTCCATTGCATGGGGCAACAGCGAATTTGCATACCGTTTGCCATAAAAGCAATGCTGCAATTGTCTGACCATACCTAAGCTGTAATTATTGATGACAATTGAGATAATCGGCTGCTTCTCAACCGCTACCGTGTAGAGTTCACACCCTGTCATCTTGAATCCGCCATCACCGACAATATGAACGACCCGTTTATTGGGCATAGCCAGTTGTGCCCCAACGGCAGCAGGCAGGCCAAATCCCATGGCCCCAAGACCGCCGGATGTTAAAAATCCACGCGGACTCTTGACTTCCAGGTACTGGGCAGCCCACATTTGGTGCTGACCTACATCGGTAACATAGATTACGTCTTGCCCACCTGTCTGCCGGTTGAGCTCACGCATAACTAAAGGAGCTGTAAGTACATCCTCAGGAATAACGGTTTTATTCTCAGCCTGGGACTGTCTAATGGCAGCCCACCAAGCTGACAGATCGCCTGGTGTTACCGCCCGCAGCAGTTCTTCCAGAATCATATTCATCTCACCAACCAACGGCACGGCAGCATCTACATTTTTATGTACTTCTGCCGGGTCGATGTCAATATGAATGATAGTCTTGCCGGCAGCATAACTGGCACGGTCACCTGTTACCCTGTCGTTGAACCGGCTGCCTGTTACAATCAGCACATCGGCATCATGAACTACATGATTAGCTGCTTTGAGACCATGCAGACCTGTCATACCCAAAAGATTGCTATGTCCGCCTGGAAATGCACCAATACCCATTAAGGTAGTAACAACTGGCAGATTACAGTGCTCAGCAAATTTTTTTAACGTTGCACCCGCATTGGCACTAATACAGCCGCCGCCAGCGATGATAACCGGCCGCTTAGCCGCACTGATGGCAGCTGCTGCCTTGACTATCCGGGCCGGAAGATCAGGCGACTGCCTGACAAGGGTTGAACGTGAATACACAGACTCAATATTAGTAAAATCATAGGTATTGCTTTGAATATCGCGTGGTACATCGACAAGTACCGGCCCAGGCCGTCCTGAGCGGGCTATGTCAAAAGCCCGCCACATAATTTCAGGCAGCTTTTTTATATCTTTGACTAAGAAATTATGCTTGGTAATCGGCATAGTAATGCCGGTAATGTCAATCTCCTGAAAAGCATCCCGGCCAATTAGATTTGTTTGTACCTGCCCGGTAATCGCCACAACGGGTACAGAATCCATAAATGCCGTGGCTAAACCGGTGACCAAATTAGTAGCACCCGGTCCCGATGTTGCAAGACATACCCCAACCTGACCGCTTGCTCTGGCATAGCCATCAGCCGCATGAGCGGCTCCCTGCTCATGTACGGTCAGCACATGGTGTATCTTTGAATCGTAAAGCGCGTCAAACAGCGGCAAATTTGTTCCACCCGGATAACCGAATACTGTGTCTACGCCCTCTTTAAGCAGAGATGCAACAATAGCTTGTGCACCTGTCATGAGCATAGCGGTTCACCTCACTTCAACCGATTGATTACTTGTTGCCCCATTTCCTCGGTAGAAACCTTGGTAAGTCCCTGCTGATAAATATCTGGTGTGCGATAGCCATCAACCAACACTTGATCCACGGCAGCTTCAATCATAGCAGCTATCTGTTCACTGCCTAAGGAATATCTAAACATCATGGCAGCCGACAAAATGGTTCCCAGTGGATTGGCCAGGCCCAGCCCGGCAATATCCGGTGCTGAGCCATGGATTGGCTCATATAGTCCGGTGCCGTCACCCAGGCTGGCTGATGGCAAAAGGCCAATTGAGCCTGAGAGTACGGCGGCTTCATCACTCAAAATATCACCAAACAAATTGCCGGTGACAAGTACATCAAAGCTTCCCGGATTTAGTACCAACTGCATGGCACAGTTATCTACATACATATGGTTTATTTCCACTTGCGTGAAGGCTGCTGCCATTTCGTTGGCCACCTTGCGCCAGAGACGGGAAGTAGCCAATACATTAGCTTTGTCCACTGATGTAACTTTACCTTTACGTCCAATAGCGCTCCGGCAGGCCAGACGTAGAATCCGCTCGATCTCCGGACGGCTATATCCTTCCCGATCCCAGGCCAGTTCAACGTCGTTAACTATGGTTGCTTCCTGACGAGCCCCGTAATAAATGCCGCCATTAAGCTCCCGCACAATCAAAATATCCACTGCGTTTACAATCTCCGGCTTTAATGGTGATTGCGCAGCCAGCGCCGGGAAAACCTTGATTGGTCGCAAATTAGCATATAGCTCCAAGGATTTACGCAAACCCAAAATAGCCTTTTCTGCTCTGAGTTCTGGTGCAACATGATCCCATTTAGGGCCGCCAACAGCGCCTAATAATACACCATCAGCCTTACGGCAGGCATCTATTGTATCTTCAGGCAGCGGTACACCATAAGCATCAATGGCTGCCCCTCCAGCCTGCTTAGTTTCATGAGTAAAACTATAACCACATTTCTTTGCTGCCGCCTGCGATACCCGCAGAGCTTCTGCTGTGATTTCGGCACCAATGCCATCACCAGGAATAACTACAATATGTTTACTACTCATTGTTACCTCCCTACCCAACACTGGGGAGAGAAATTACCTCAGTGCGATGACGAGGCAATTTCATCTTTAATTATTTTTCTTTGCCAGTTGTTGCTGTGTATAAGCAACCAAACCACCGGCCTGTGCAATATCCTGGATAAAACCAGGCAGCGCCGGGATGGTGAACTTTTCGCCAGATGCCAGATTTTCGGCCTGACCAGCCGCTAAATCCACTGCCAGCATATCCCCATCCTTAATATTAATTTCGCCTTCACCCAGCTCAATAAGCGGCAGCCCGATATTAATCGCATTACGGTAGAAGATACGGGCAAAGCTTTCAGCAACTACACAGGCAACACCTGCAGCCTTCAGTGCCCCTGGTGCATGTTCCCGTGACGAACCACAACCAAAGTTTTTACCTGCGACAATCATGTCACCCTCTTTAACCTTGCCGGCAAAAGTCGGGTCAATATCTTCCATAGCATGAAGGGCCAATTCTTTCATATCGGCAGTATTCAGGTACCGTGCCGGAATAATGACATCTGTATCCACATTATCGCCATAGCGCCATACTTTTCCGGTAAACCTCATTATGCTACCTCCTCAGGACTGGCAATCCGGCCTGCTACAGCACTTGCTGCCGCCACCGCCGGACTGGCTAGATATACCTCACTGTCAACATGCCCCATCCGTCCGCGGAAGTTGCGGTTTGTTGTTGCCACTGCCCGCTCGCCTTTGGCCATTATACCCATATGTCCGCCCAAACATGGACCGCAGGTCGGTGTGCTGACAACAGCGCCGGCTTTCACAAAAATCTCCACATACCCTAATTTTACCGCTTCCAGATATACGTCCTGACTACCAGGGATAATTATGGTTCTAACATCTTCATGCACCTGTTTACCGTCCAATATGGCAGCCGCCTGCGCTAAATCCTCAATTCGTCCATTCGTGCAGGAGCCAATAATTACTTGGTTAATGGGGGTAGGAGCAATTTCGCTAACCGAGCGCACATTTTCCGGCAAATGCGGCAATGCCACTACTGGTGTGAGCTTATCTAAATTAATCGTAACTGTTCTTATATATTCGGCACCCGGGTCAGCAGCAACAGGCGTATACGCCCGTTTAACCCGCCCGGATAAATATTGCTCGGTAATGCTGTCTACGGGGAAAATGCCATTCTTTGCCCCGGCTTCAATCGCCATATTGGCAATTGTCAGCCTATCGGTCATGGTAAGTGAAGCTAGTCCCGGCCCTGTAAACTCTAACGACTGGTAACGTGCCCCATCAACACCAATCATGCCAATAAGTGTTAACACTACATCCTTACCTGATACCCACTTAGTAAGTTTACCGGTCAGTTCAACTTTAATGCTGGCAGGAACCTTAAACCAGGTTTCCCCTGTTGCCATCGCACAAGCCATATCGGTAGAACCAACACCAGTGGCAAATGCACCCACGGCGCCATAGGTACAGGTATGAGAGTCAGCGCCAATAATTACTTCCCCTGGAGCCACCAATCCCTGCTCAGGCAATAGTACATGTTCAATACCCATCCGTCCGACTTCAAAATAGTGGGTTATATTTTGCTTCCTGGCAAACTCCCGCATGGTTTTAGCCATCTCTGCCGATTTTATATCCTTATTCGGCGTAAAATGGTCAGGAACAAGTGCAATTTTGTCTTTATCAAAAACCTTATCGCTAATTTGCTCAAATTCTTTGATGGCTGGCGGTGATGTAATATCATTGCCCAACACCAGATCCAGCTTAGCTTTGATAAGCTGCCCTGGCTGGACTTCATTTAAACCGGCATGTTTGGCAAAGATTTTTTCTGTCATCGTCATCGGTCTAGCCATGATGGTTACCCCCCTTAGCTTCTTCAATTGCGGGAAAACCGCAAACAGCCAGCATTTTGTTAATTGCATTGACATAGGCTTTAGCACTTGCTTCGATTACATCTATGGCCAGACCCCGTCCGCTAAAGATTCGACCGTCCCGCTCAATCCAGGCAGTCGCTTCACCCAGCGCATCTTCACCAGAAGTGACTGCTTTCAATTGATAGTCCTTAAGACCCACTGGAAACCCTACAGCCTGCTCGACGGCCTTGAAGACAGCATCCACAGGGCCGGTACCGCAACCGGCGGCTTCCGCTACGCCGGCACTTGTTCTGAGCTGAACAGAGGCTGTAGCCAATATGTTATTGCCACTGGCTACATGGTGATACGTAAGTGTATACCATTCCGGCCTTACCGCTGATTTTTCCACAATCAAAGCTTCAATATCCCGGTCAAATACCATCTTCTTTCGATCTGCCAAATCCTTAAACTTGGCAAACAGCGTATTAATGGTGTCGACATCAAATTCATAGCCCAGATATTTAAGCCGCTCTTCGAAAGCATGACGCCCGGAATGCTTGCCAAGCACAATGGCATTTCGGCTAACGCCCACTGATTCGGGACTCATAATCTCATAGGTCAATGGGTTATTAAGCACCCCATGCTGGTGAATACCGGATTCGTGAGCAAAAGCATTATCCCCCACTACTGCTTTATTCGGCGGTACGGCAATGCCTGTCAGCGCACTGACAAGGCGCGAAGTCCGATAAATCTGCCTGGTATTGATAGTAGCCACCGCGTGGTAATACTCACGGCGAGTCTGCAGTGCCATCACCAGTTCTTCCATGGCGGCATTACCAGCCCGTTCTCCCAAACCATTAATAGTACATTCCACCTGACCGGCACCGGCAGCAACTGCTGCCAGTGAATTGGCCACAGCCATACCCAAATCATCATGACAATGCACACTAATGACGGCTTCATTGATATTAGGTACATGTTCGCGGACATAAGTGATGAGTGCCCCAAATTCTACCGGTGTAGTATAACCCACTGTATCCGGGATATTGATAACATTAGCACCGGCAGCAATGGCCCGCTCATATACCTGACATAAGAAATCCCAATCAGAGCGTGAAGCATCTTCTGCCGAAAACTCAACATCAGCTACCAGGCTCTTAGCATAGCGCACAGCCTTTTCGGCCCGCTCCAACAGTTCAGCACGGGTCATTTGTAATTTGTGTTTAAGATGAATATCGCTGGTAGCGATAAAGGTGTGTATCCGAGGCTTATCAGCCCTTTTTACAGCCTTATACGCTGTTTCAATATCCTTTTCAGTGGCGCGGGCCAGTGCCGCAATTGTCGGGCCTTTTACCCTGGCGGCAATTTGGCTCACAGCCTCAAAATCGCCGGGCGAGGCAACCGGAAACCCGGCTTCAATGACATCAACCTGTAGCTTTGCGAGTGCTAGAGCAATTTCCACCTTTTCTTCTGTTTGTAAGCTTACTCCGGGCGTTTGCTCACCATCGCGGAGAGTAGTGTCGAATATTTGAATTCTTCGAGCTTCCATGTCATTGCCTCGCTTTCCTATATTTGTACTTCTTACTTTTTCAGCCAGGACATCATGCCGCGCAGTTCTTTGCCGACAGTCTCAATTTTGTGTTCTGCCTCTTGACGGCGTCTGGCATTGAACATCGGGCGGTTAACCTGATTTTCCAAGATCCAGTTGCGGGCAAACGTACCATCTTGAATCTCGCCCAGCACTTTTTTCATCTCGGCGCGGGTTTCATCCGTAATAATTCTCCGGCTTGTTACGTAATCACCATATTCGGCAGTGTCACTAATGGAGTACCGCATTTTTGCCATGCCGCCTTCATTTATGAGATCGACAATTAGCTTCATTTCATGCAGACATTCAAAGTAAGCAATTTCCGGCTCATAACCTGCTTCTACCAAGGTATCAAAGCCTGCTTTGATCAACTCAGTTACGCCGCCGCACAGTACGGCCTGCTCACCAAAGAGGTCAGATTCAGTTTCATCTTTAAAGGTAGTAGTTAATACGCCGGCCCGCGCGCCGCCAATGCCTTTAGCATAAGCCAAGGCCAAGTCCTGCGTGCTGCCGCTAAAGTCTTGATATACAGCAATGAGACAGGGTACCCCTTTGCCTTCGGTAAATTGACGGCGTACCAAATGGCCAGGGCCTTTGGGCGCTACCATAAATACATCGACATTAGCGGGAGGAACAATTTGATTGAAGTGAATATTAAAGCCATGAGCAAAAGCCAGTGCCGAACCTGGTTTTAGGTTAGGAGCAATCTCTTCTGCGTACACTTTGCCTTGTCTTTCATCAGGAATAAGAATCATAGTAATATCAGCATTTTTTACCGCCTGGGCAACATTCATAACGGTTAGGCCGGCTTCACGGGCCTTTGCTGCTGATTTGCTGCCTTCATACAAACCAACAATTACGTTAACACCACTCTCTTTTAAGTTTAAGGCATGGGCATGACCCTGGCTGCCATATCCGACAATGACTACTGTTTTACCTTGGATAAGTTCCCAACGTGCATCTTGTTCATAATACATTTTGCTCATAATTCTCTCTCTCCTCATATTTATAAATTGTATTTTCACCACGCTCCAGCGCAACAAGGCCGGTTTGGATGGTTTCCAAAAGTCCATATGGTTCCAATAGTTTTGTTAAAGCACTAATCTTGCTATCTTCACCTGTTACCTCCATAGTGACTGTACTGCCTGAGATATCAACAACATTGGCCCGGAAAACCTCGGCTAGTTTAAGTATTTCGGAACGATTATCGCCAGCCTTGACTTTTAGGAGGGCCATACCCCGAACCACAGACTGATCGAGTGGCAAAATCTGCACAGCTACTACTTCCACCAGCTTTTCAATCTGTTTTTTCACTTGGTCAATAAACGCCTGATTGCCCCTGACGGCAACTGTTATCCGGGAAAATCCAGGATCCTGAGTAACACCCACTGTCAAACTATCAATGTTAAACCCTCTGCGGGAAAACATCCCCGCCACGCGGACCAACACCCCTGGCTGATTGTGTACTAGCACCGAAAGAACGTTAGACTGCACAATTTCCACCTCCATATATTCTCTCCTTTACCATTAGTTTAGTACCACTATAAGAAAGGTATTCTTTCTATTGAAATGAAGAAAGCGCCCCTATGAACAGATATAGTATCTGCTCATAGGGGCGCTCTAAATGCGCGGTACCACCCTACTTTGGACTCATTTAGTCATGAATGTCTCACAACTTGCTGCTAACGGACGGCATCCGCTATTGCCTAGTGTATATGTGTATCAAAACCACACTATACAGTTCAACAAAGAGCTCCTGGGCGAGTATAGCCTACTTCCGCACCGGTTCGCACCAACCACCGGCTCTCTTAAGCAGGATGTTAAGCCTTGCTCCCAATCATCGCTTTTAATTAATATGCTGTCAAATAATTATAAAAATACCCTGACAGAAAGTTTCTCTTCAAAAAGTAAGAAACTTTCCGCAGAGCCTTTTCTACTCACGGTGTAACACAGGTAAATTCCCCTATGCTCTGCGTCGCTTGGCCCAGTCCTGCCATCAGCGGAACCCTAGACGCACTTCCTTACGGCAACATGTAATATTGTATACATTATGCCAGTACCTATGTGTTTTGTCAAGAGGTTTTTTATTGACTATTATTTCTCTATATGAAACAAGCTACTATTACCAATAGAAGTTAGGCGTAGCGCAAGCATCATCTCTATAAGGTTCAGTTGCTTCACACCCACCACTAATTAGGCGTTCCGCCAAAGTCAAATTATCAACCTTCAACACAACGCGGGCATGTTTATCAGTTGAATTAGCGGCAAAAGCATAGATATATTCAATATTTACGCCAGCTGAGCTCAATTTGCTCACATGCTCAAACAAGCTGCCCGGCTGATCGCTTAATATAATACCAACCACCGGCGTAATTTTGACGGTAAAACCAGCACCACGCAATATATGCTGTACCTTTTCAGATTCATTAACAACAATTCTTAAGATGCCAAAGTCAGCCGTATCAGCGACCGACATCGCCCGGATATTAATTTCATGTGTATGAAGTACCCCTAATACTTCGGCCAGCTTGCCAGGCTGGTTTTCAACAAACACCGACAATTGATTAATAATCATGCTGTACCTCCCATATCTTTTATTGAATAATTACAGCTCCCGTTTATCGATAACCCGTTTCGCTTTGCCTTCGCTCCGCTCAATGGTTTTGGGACCAACAAGACGCACGGTAGCCGATACACTAAGGACACTGGACAGTTCGCCTTTGATTTTGGCCTCCAGTTCTTCCAGCCCACGTACTTCATCAGTAAACATTTCTTCTGTCAGCTCGACCAACACAGTAAGATGATCCAAATTACCCTTACGCTCAACAATTAGTTGATAATGGGGTGAAGTGTTGCCAATACCAAGCAGCACATTCTCCACTTGCGATGGGAACACATTGACACCACGAATAATCAGCATATCGTCGCTACGGCCCAGTACTTTGCTCATTCGAACGAGTGTCCGGCCACAAGCACATTTTTCGCGATGCAATACCGAAAGGTCACGGGTCCGGTAGCGAATCATCGGCATGCCTTCTTTTGTGAGAGTAGTAAGTACTAGTTCTCCCTTTTCGCCATCAGGCAGCACTTCCCCTGTAACCGGATTAATAATTTCCGGATAAAAATGGTCTTCACTGATATGCAGTCCATTTTGAACAGAGCACTCAATGGCTACGCCTGGCCCAATTATCTCACTTAAGCCATAGATATCCATGGCTTTAATCCCTAGTTGTGATTCAATCGCCTGTCGCATCCGTTCTGTCCAGGGCTCAGCTCCGAATATCCCTGTTCGAAGCCCTGTTTCCCTGGGGTCGATTCCCATTTCCTGCATCGTCTCTGCAATGTAGAGAGCATAGGACGGGGTGCACGCCAGTGCAGTAGTACCAAAGTCCTTCATTAACATAATTTGTCTATTCGTATTGCCGCTGGAAATGGGAATTACCGAAGCCCCTAAGAGCTCAGCACCATAGTGAATACCCAGTCCGCCGGTAAATAAGCCATAACCATAAGCTATCTGAATACAGGACTGCTTGCTAAGTCCTGCTGCGACCAGGGAACGGGCCGCAACTTCCGACCAAATACCAATATCCCGTTTGGTGTAGCCAACAACCGTAGGCCTGCCAGTAGTCCCACTAGAAGCATGAACCCGGACAATCTCAGACATGGGAGCAGCAAACAGACCATAGGGATAGTTATCGCGCATATCTTGTTTAGAAATAAACGGTAAATTTTTAATATCCTCTAAAGTAACAATATCCTCTGGCAAAAGGCCCTGTTCCTGCATCTTGGAACGATAAAACGGTTGTTGCCGATACAACCTGGTGACAATTTCTCTAAGCCGTCCAGCCTGGAGATTGCTCATTTCCTCCCGTTCCATTGTTTCTGCTGGCTTGTTCCAATATGTATTCATATCTTGACTCCTCTCTTAGATATAGAAAAACCCCCGCAAAAATTCCTTGGCAGGAACTTTCCGCTAGGGTTTTTTGTACCCACGGTGTAACCCATCCCGGGTCTTGCGCCGCTTGGACCAGACACAGAATACTGCCGGAACCCTAGGCACACTTCCACTTCTAAACTATAAGAAAATAACTTGATATCTTATTTACTGTATTTCGGGGATTATATTACCAGCTAGCAATGACAAAGTCAAGGAATATTTGTCTATATACCAGCGTTTTATGGTACTATAAGACTACAGACTAATCTTTTATGAGGTGAGCCTATGAAAACCATTGCCCTTATTGCACATGACCGTAAAAAAGAAGAAATGCTTAGCCTTGTCTTAGAAAACAGAGATGTACTTTCACAATACGACCTAATTGCAACTGCGACTACGGGAAAAATCATTAAGGAAAATGCTGAACTGGTTATTACAACCTATCTATCCGGACCACTCGGCGGCGACCAACAGATTGGTTCACGTGTTGCCTGCCAAAAAGTTGACATGGTTATCTTTTTGCGCGATCCGCTGGCAGCCCAGCCGCATGAACCCGATATTACCGCACTCCTTAGACTCTGTGATGTTCACAACATCCCGGTAGCTACCAATGCCTCCACTGCCAAACTGTTATTGCAGTCTTTACGCGCTAAAGCATAATTTCTGTACCGCCTGGACCTTTCTTGACCGTCCTTCGGACCGCTACAAGGTAAGGTCTTTTCTTTATGCCAAATTTATATTGTTTACATAACAAATAGACTATGTTATTATTTATAGGTAATACAATAAACAACCAGGAGGGCGTCTATGAAACGCTATACTCATCACATTGCTTTTATGCTGCTTTTTGCCGTTTTTACCACGCTCTTTATCCCAGCAGTTCCTGCTCAGGCGTTTTCACTTTCAGATATTACAGGCTCTTCCACCCAAAGCAGCGGCGGTTCCAGCAATTTATTAAACATTTTGCTGGCACTCTTACTTGGCAAGGTTCTTGGTACGTCAGATACTAGTAACTCTAACGATATATCCTCAACGTTAGGGGCTGCAATAATCCCGAAAACTGCTGCGAGTACTGATACAAAAGCAACTGAAATCATCAAAAATGCTCAAAAATATATGGGCGTCCCTTATGTGTGGGGCGGCACTACTCCTGCTGGCTGGGATTGTTCCGGTTATACCCAGTATGTAATGAAAGAAAGTGGTATTACCATCCCCCGGACAGCTGCCGAGCAGTTTAATAGTGGTATTGCGGTAAATAAAAACGACTTAAAAATCGGTGATTTGGTCTTTTTTACAACCTATAAGGCCGGCGCTTCCCATGTGGGCTTCTATATGGGCGATGGCAAGTTTATTCACGCCAGTTCAGTTGCTAAACAAGTCACTATTAACTCTTTATCGGAAGATTATTACACTGAACATTATATTGGTGCCCGCAGATATATTCAGAAATAGCACAACAAAAACCAGCCGTGATTGCGGCTGGTTTTTCGTCTCTTCTTACCAGAAAGTGCGTGGCATGATGCGCTCCAGCTGCCACACCGGGTTGCCCATACAGTCTGCTGACCCAATTTTTTCAGCAATTTCCGTTACGGCAGCAGTAGCTACCACCGGTACACCGATGCGCTTGGCCGCCTCAGTTACCCCCCTGGCCCCGCGCTCAACAATATCCACAGTCGTTTCTTCTGCCATGTGGGTATTGTTAAGTACTGCATCTACCCTCCCCAGAGTTGCAACATATTCTAAAATATTGTCTACCGTGGAAGTAAACGGGCGTGACATATTAAGAACCGCAATGATTTTCAGGTAGGGATTCTCAAGCGCACCCTCGATAATGTTAAAAATCCTGGCCCCATGCACGCCATAGCCAATATCCATAATGATGCTGCCTTTGCGCCGCAGTACCCAGCGCATCGAGCCTGTAATGACATTTCCCGCCTCACCCAGACCAGTAGTGTCCCGTGTTTCCCAGGCTACTACGTCAAGGCCCAATCCTTCCAATTCCCGTTTGATGGGCCGGAGTGTATAGCACGGCTCTACAGTATCCAGGTCAACAATGGTTACCGCCAAACCTTGCTTTTTTAAGTAAATGGCCCGATTTACGGCATTTTCACTTTTACCGCTGGCATATTCACCTACATAGGCTTCGACTATTGGCTGCATCTGTTCTGACGCCTTTTCTGCATTCACGTAGCACATACACTCCTTGTTCCATGCTGTTATTTATTTGGCTGAGGGAAAGAAAAAGACTTGGCATAAGCCAAGTCTTTTTCTTTAGTTAATAAATAGTTTAAACAAAATCAGCAAAATAACTCCCGGTATACCCAAGAAACCAGCAATAAGTGCAGTAATTGGATTAATTCCGATGGTAAAGCTAAAATAGGCTCCAATAAAATTAACCACCCAGAGCACAATTCCGCCGACCAAGCCATTATATATCAATTTAAGCACAATTCTTATCGGCATCGTCAACATCCTGCCAATAAGATAAATTAAAAGGATTCCGAATGCATAGGCAATGATAACATTAAATTCTAAAGCTACTGGTAAAAATTCCATTTTTCAGTTCCTCCTCTTTAACGCAGCCCTTTCCCTCATTTTACCACGTTAAAGCGCCTGGCGTATAGTCCCAACCTCGGTAATGCCTGACATACTTATTATTTCCGGGTGGCGAATTCCCTCTTGTCGCGCCTTTTTAAGTAAATACATATACCTGCGTTCACATGCTTTAGTCAGAAATATCGCATAGTCGATTAAATCATGATCAGTTACTGTTAGGTAATATCTTTGAGCAGCGATCCAATCTAACCGGGCCTGATCTATTATATCAGTCAGATTATCCTTACCTTTGGTACTAGCTTCCTCGGTATCCCAAAATCCTAATAGCCTGCGCCATACACCCATATTTATCCCTCCAACATAATACTGTACTACTTACCTCAATATATGTTGTCCAGTTAAAAATAATGAAAAAATACCGGATAAACATCCGGTATTTTTTAGTTGACTAATCAAACGGCGATGCCCGGAGTCCCTCATGCCGGGCTCGTTTCAGCAGATATGTATATTTCTTTTCGGTAGCCTGAATATGATAGGCTGCATAGTCAACTAAATCTGCATCTGACACATTATTATAGTAATTTTGAGCACTAAGCCATTCATGCCTTGCTTGTTCCAGTTGATCTCTCAACGGCTGGTATTTGGTAACAGGTATGTTTTTTCGCAGCACTCTACTAAAAATTTGCATTAGCGCTGTTTTCATGTACATCTCCCCCTGTTTATGAGTATTCCCATAAACAGGCAGAATAAAACACATTACATCTCCCGGCGATTCTCTAATGCCTTCGATAATGTCACTTCATCGGCATATTCCAGGTCGCCGCCCATCGGCAAACCGTGAGCAATGCGGGTAACCTTTACTCCTAGTGGCTTTAAGAGCTTGGCTATATACATAGCCGTAGCCTCACCTTCCACATTGGGGTTAGTGGCCATTATAACCTCTTGAATACCTTTACCAACCCTGCCTAACAGTTCTTTGATTTTTATATCATCCGGACCTACACCCTCAAGCGGTGATAAAGAACCGTGCAATACATGGTATAGACCTTTGAATTCACGAGTACGCTCCATGGCGGCCACATCTTTGGGGTCCTCGACTACACATACCACTGACTGATCCCGCCCCTCAGACCGGCAGATCTGGCAGGGATCAGTATCGGTTAAGTCAAAACAAACCGAACAATATCCTACCCGTTCTTTAGCCTCAATAATGGCCTGTGCCAGCGCTGCTACCTGACTTTTATCCATCTTAAGCACATGATAAGCAAGACGGGCCGCAGATTTCGGTCCAATGCCCGGTAAGCGGCGAAACTGCTCAACCAGCCTGCCAATCGGCGCAATATAACTCATGGGTTTAAAGCATTCCTGGTGGCAGGTTAAGACCGCCAGTTAACTTGCCCATCTCCTGAGCCATCATATCATCCACTTTGTTTATCGCTTCATTAACAGCAGCAGCTACCAAATCCTCTAGCATTTCTACATCCTCAGGATCAACGGCAGAAGGTGCGATTTTTATCGATTGAATCTTCTTTTCACCGGTAATAACCACTTTCACTGCACCGCCCCCAGTAGATACCTCAAGGCTGCGAGCTTTCAATTCCTCTTGCAACTTGGCCATTTCAGCCTGAAGCTTTTGTACTTTTTTCATCATTCCTGCCATATTTCCCATATTTCCAAACATGTTATCAACCTCCTAAAATAATTTATTCTTCTATCTTAATTACTTTGCCGCCAAACATCATTTGTGCCTGCTTGATTGCCGGATCATTGAGTTCGGAATCAGCCAGTGCCGGCGGCGATGCTGTCACTGACGGCTTAGCCGGTTTGACAGCTGGCGTATCTACACCCAGTGAGCAAATCAGTCTTACTTTGTGCCCCGAGACTTGTTCCAGCGTTTTTTCTATTATGTTCCGATAATCGTCTTTCTCAGTGCGCTCTTTAGGAAAGGTCGCCGTGAAACGAACCATCGCCTGTTGGTCAGTAATCGCTGTTAAGTGGCCTTGCATGACACAAGCATGGACAGACCGCTTACCACTAGCTAACAGCTCTTTCAACATCGCTGCCCATACCTCTGATAGGTTGGCGGCATTGACAGCGGGAGCAGCCTGTTCAGGCTGAGTGGGAACAGGTTGAACCGGTACAGGGCGTTTAGCAGATATCTGATGTTCTGTCTCCGGCTGCTGTCCTGGGTGTGGCTGCGAAATTCCCCCGGACTGAAGCGTCTGATTATGTGGCTGAGCAGAAGACGCTAGCGGCTGCCCTGCAGTTCGTATACTCGCTGCCGGATTAGCCGCAGCGGTTATTACCGCTGGCTGGTTAGCCAGTTTGGCCTCAAGCGCAGCAACCCGTTCAAGTAAAGCAGCCACATCACTGCCTGCCGCTCGCCGGCACAGGGTAATTAGTGCCATCTCGACGGCGATGCGCGGCTCAGCTACCCACTTAGTATCACTGGCAGCCTGGTGTAAGACTTCCAGCATATGTACCAGTTCTTGATGACTGAATTTGGCGCTCTGCATGGCAAGCACCGCTTTATCCTCACTATACACCTCAATAGTATCAATATTAGGCGCGGCTTTATACAGCATCAGGCTACGGGCATGCAGTGCCAACTCCAGCAGCAGCTGGCGGATATCCTTGCCCAGTTGAATGAGTTCATCAAGCTTCAACAATACGGTATGTGCATCCCGCACGGCAATCGCATCAGTCAGCTGCCACACCCACTCGTGGCCAATCAATCCTAATAATTGCCGCACATGCTCTGCTGTTATCATTTCACTATCATCTAAGGTGGAACACTGGTCCAGAATACTCAGAGCATCACGCATACCGCCATCCGCTTGTACAGCAATCAGCCTTAGCGCCTCCGGGGCAGCTCTAAGCTCACTCTGCTTGGCTATACTGGCTAACCGTTGTTCAATCTCCTTAACACTAATCCGCCGGAAATCATAGCGTTGACAGCGCGAATGTATTGTAGCAGGAATTTTATGCGGTTCAGTCGTTGCCAAAACAAAAACAACATGACCCGGTGGTTCCTCCAAAGTTTTGAGCAGAGCGTTAAAAGCCTCTGTTGTCAGCATATGCACTTCATCAACGATATACACCTTATAGCGGCCATCTACAGGCGCAAATTTAACAGTTTCCCTAAGTTCGCGGATTTCATCAATCCCCCGGTTGGAAGCAGCATCAATCTCAAAGACATCCATTGATGTACCAGTGGTAATTTTATCACAATTGTCACAATGGTTACAAGGGTTGACAGTAGGGCCATCCTGGCAGTTGAGCGCTTTAGCCAAAATTTTGGCGGTACTGGTTTTACCGGTACCGCGTGGCCCGGCAAACAAATAAGCATGAGCAATTTTGCCAGTAGTAATCGCATTTTTCAAGGTAATGCTGATGTGTTCCTGACCAACTAAATTGTCAAAATCCTGCGGTCGCCATTTCCGATATAAAGCTACATAGGCCATCCCTACACCACCTATCCAGGTAAAACTTCATTTATAACTCTATGCAACATATTAAAATTTGTAGGCTATAACTCCTTTATTATTCCACAACGTTAAAATATTTCCCTTTTTGAAGAAAATAATTAATAATACGATTTAGCCTTTCCATCTAGATAACAAAAAAGCAGCCTGCTTATTGGGCTACTTCATGCGGAAATTATGCTTTTGTCTGTCTTATTGCTACATCCTTGTTTCCCACGACGGACCACAGCAGCAACCAGGCACCCTTGCGGCACATAAGAAGGATCACTTAGCGCTGCTTCCTTCCGGACCTGACGCGGTTCATGAGTTCTTATTGCGTAAGACCCGGTACTGCTATAGCCCGTCCTGGAAAACAAAAAGCCGTAGCCGGCTTCAATTCTTAATTTATGGCGAAGAAAGCGTATATCCTTCCTCTATACTAGATGATTATACTACACATAATATCGGATTGCAAGTTTAAATACTATGAAATTTATGGGTTAGGTAAGCAACGGGACGGTTCCTATGCTTCCGCATAAAAACAATTACAACAACAGAAGCACTCATAAACCTAAATAGAATAGGCCACAAGTGCTTGATTTTCCTACTATGGCGGAGAGAGAGGGATTCGAACCCTCGGTAGAGTTTCCCCTACACACGCTTTCCAGGCGTGCTCCTTCAACCGCTCGGACATCTCTCCAAGTGCTCTCAACAGAACATTATTATAGCTTATTTGGACATACAATGCAACCGGTAATTGTTAGCATTTTTTACAGTCGTGCAGACTACATAAGATGCTAAGCAAGAATACTGCTTAATTATAACCAGTACCAAAAGGCTTGTCAAGCTGCTCCAACCAAAACTTCAGCATATTTCTATTTTTATGCTGCTAAATGCAATCAATGAATGTCCTGGTAAAAGTGGGTTGCCTCATTTTGAGACAACCCACTTTTTTACTATTCTTTCAAGTGGTAGGGAACGGTAGTTACAATAACGTTTTCCCGCCAAATAAGGGTATTCCGCAAAAACCAGCCAGTCTGATTATGCAAGATCCGGTGCCAGGATTTTCGCGTCTCAAACTCAGGGATAATGACTGTGATATAATCATCTGGTCCCTTTTCCCGCTCCTTCTTCTCAATAAAATGCAGGAGCGGCCGCATTAGTAACCGGTAGGGCGAACGAATAACAATCAATTCTATACCCGGATCCCACAGCTTCCATTTTTCAACAACTTTCTTTGTCGTTTCTTCATTATTAGATACATGAACAGCCAAAATATTATCACCAATCATTTTGGCATATTTAATGGTTTCATACACCACGCGCGTTGTTGTCGATACAGGTACAATAACAATATGTTTACCCTCTGGAAAAGTAGCCGCTCCCTTTTCATAGCATTCTTCCGGCAGATGTAGTTGATCGGCTATAGAGTTATAGTGGCCCCGGATGGCTGTAAAGATATAAATCATAATAGGAATAAACAACAAAATAATCCAGGCGCCATAGAGAAATTTTGTTATGGTAATAATAAGGACAACCAGACCGGTAGTTGTAGCGCCAATGCCATTTAGCAACGCCCGAACCTGCCATCCCTTACCACGCTCCCGGTTCCAGTGAACGACCATACTGGACTGGGCAATAGTAAAGGAAATAAATACACCAATAGCATACAGCGAAATGAGATGCTCAGTATTTCCCTGAAACACGATAATTAACAAAGCAGCCGCAACAGTTAGTAAAATAATACCATTAGAAAATGTCAACCGCTCGCCACGTGTCGCCAAATAACGGGGCATATACCCATCCTTAGCCACAATGGATAACAGCACCGGCAAGCCATTATAGGCCGTATTGCCTGCCAGATATAACACCAGCATCGTAGTAATCTGAATATAATAATAGGCAGCCGAACGGCCAAAAATTTCTTCTGCCAATTGCGACATAGCCGTTACCTCAGCTATCGGTAAAATGTGATAATGCATGACAAGGTAGGTAATACCCAGGAACATAAAACCCAGGATTCCTGCCATCCAGTACGTAGTAATAGCAGCGTTGCGGGCTTCCGGCTTCCGGAACATGGGGACACTATCGGCAATGGCTTCTACCCCTGTCATTGAACTACAACCATTGGCAAAGGCCCGTAAAATCACAAACAGCATCGCCCAATCCAGTTGCTGGCGGGCTAAGGACTCTGGTGGCAGCAGATAGGGAGCAGTAACGGACTTCCATATACCTATTACAATTAAAATGATGATACCAAACAAAAAAGCGTAGGTAGGTATTACGAAGGCATTGGAGGATTCCCGGACTCCGCGCAGATTAATTAGCATTAATATGGCAAAAAGAACCAGTACATCAATGGTAACTTCCCGCCCCGCCAAGGCAGGAAAAGCCGAAACAATAGCTGCTGTGCCTGCCGAGACACTCACCGCAGCTGTCAGTACATAATCGGCAAAGACTGAGCCAGCTGCCACCAACGCTGGCATCTTGCCCAGATTCTTCTTGGCCACCGTATAGGCCCCGCCACCCTCAGGATTGGCTTTAGCCACCTGCACATAGGATAACACTACAATAGCCAGCAGTGACAGAATACCTATAGCCACAGGCCCCATAAACCCGTAAGCTACCAGGCTGGGAACAGCAACCAATGCAAGCATAATTTGTTCCGGACCATAGGCAACAGATGATAATGCATCTGAGGAAAAAATAGACAATGCCTTCCATTTTGGAAGTTTTTCGTGAGCCAATTCCCGGTTATGAAGTGGCTTGCCGATAAGTAATCGGCGAAGTACGCGCATCATAGTAGCGCCTCCAGTTTCATTATTCATTTTTTTAACACAAAAAAAAGACCTGTCGGTCTTTCGACCCCTGCTTTAGCCTGCGAAGTTAGCTGACGGGTAGGATGACAAGAGAAAAACATCCCTTTTGCCTAATTGACAAAATTAACCCCAAAAAGTGGTTCCTCCGCTTCCAAAATGGAACTCGGCATTATGTTATGTTTAACTAACTGTAATCATACTGCTTTTCTAATCGCACATAAAGTTCGCCTATGCTTCTTTAGCGCCTACTAGATGTCATGGCTACTCACTAAACAATACTGGATTCTTCGCTCACAGTCACGCTTTCTTTTGCATGTTGTAGCTCGTCATTCCCCAAAAAGCTCATGTTTATCGGCTATAAATAGCGACTGGACCGTCATAAAGACGGCCTGGAAAATTACACCAAAATATTTTTATAAAATAAAGTCCAACCACTTGTTCTGAATAAAGTGGTTGGACCTTATTATAACAATCATTCCCGCAGCTACTAGAACGATGGCATTGCGTTTTCCCCTGCAATTCCTGCCAAATTATTTTGGCTAAAGCCGACAATAAATACAATTATCGTATCCATCCCGCTCACGCCTTTTTCCCTAGTAGCCCAGAAGACTTCCTATTTGGTAAACTAAGAACGACATTATCCATGCCAGGGTAGTTGTATATATGGTAGCAAAAATTGGCCATTTCCAGGAATTGGATTCCCGTTTGATAACTGCTAGTGCTGCCAGGCACGGTGAATAGATAAGCACAAACACCATCAGAGAATAGGCAATTAATGGGGTAAAACTACTGTCATTGGCCAGCGCTTGCTGCAGCGCAACCGACCCTTCATCGGCTTCACCTACATTATAGATAGTACCCATGGTACTAACCAAAACCTCTTTCGCGGTAAAGGCCGCAATTAAACCAATGCCTGACCGCCAATCAAAACCCAATGGTCGAATAGCCGGCTCAATAAATTTGCCGAGCTGCCCAGCATAGCTTTGGGCTAATTTTTCCCCAGCCTCTTCTTTCTGGAAGTGTTCAATCTGCTCTTCATTTTCAGTCTTGAGTTCCAGATAACGCATGGCCCACGGATATAACTCAGTGTTAGCTGCTTGTATTTCCTGCAGCTTTGTCTCTTTAGCCGTTGTTAAAGCAACTAATTCAGGACTATCTTCTTCCAGCCCTTCGACTTGCTCCTCAAACTCTTCATTAATGGTACTTATATCGGTAATTACTGTCTGCAACAGTGCATAGTCTTCTACAGCAGCAATATTCAGCGGCGCACCAACCTGCTCTGCCACTTGCTGACTAAAACCAGCTTCTGCTTGGGCGATTAACTCTTGATAGTCTTTACTATAATTAACCTCACTAGGGTAATTGACCATAAACCAGACCAAAATCGAAACTGCCAGAATAATGGTACCTGCTTTTTTCAAATAGAGCACACTGCGTTCCCACATATGCATGCAAATGGATTGCAATGTAGGTACACGATAAGGAGGCAACTCCATAACGAAGGGTTCTGGCTCGCCTTTGAATAATACGCTGCGAAAAACACGCGCCATAATTACAGCCAAAACTATCCCTAATACGTAAACGGAAAATAACACCGTACCTGCCATACTTTCACTAAAGAAGGCAGCAATCAACAAAGTATATACCGGTAATCTTGCACTGCAACTCATTAGTGGTGTTACCAGAATAGTCACTAGCCGGTCTCGTGGATTCTCTAAGCTCCGGGTACCCATAATGGCTGGCACACTACAGCCAAAACCCAATAATAGCGGAATAAACGATTTACCATGTAGTCCTACAGAGTGCATAATTTTATCCATAATAAAGGCCGCTCTAGCCATATAACCGCTATCTTCCAAAACGGCAATTCCTAAAAACAATAACAATATATTAGGCAAAAATACAATGACGCCGCCAACACCGCCGATGATGCCATCGACAACCAATGACTTGAGATCACCTGCCGGCATATAGAGGCCTGCATAGGCACCAATGGCCGCTACGCCCTCTTCAAGCCACTCCTGCGGATAAGCTCCGATAGTAAATACCATATTAAACAATAGCCACATAAGTCCTAGGAATACAGGCAAACCTAACAGGCGGTTGGTAAGTACCCTGTCAACCTTGTCAGAAGTCGTTAACCAGCCATCCCTTTTGGAAACAATAACATCCTGACATAGTGAGCCTACAAACTGATACCGTAAATTAGCAATCGCCAGTTCAGGTTCAGTCTCAAAGGTAGCCTGCAGGCTCTCTCTAGCAGCAGCGACAACAGTAGTCACCCGCACTCCCCCGGGCAATGCTTGCACCGTATTTCGGATCTCCGGGTCGTTCTCTAACAGCTTTATCGCCAACCACCGCAGCGGAAAGTGTAAATTATGCCGTTCTTCTGCTAACAAGGCACTGATTTCTGCAATTTTTCCTTCAACCGCATCACCGTAGTTAATAATAAAAGGTTTTTGTGCCTTTTCCTCAGCTACCTTTACAGTCGCTGCTAACAACTCATCGATACCGTTGTGGCGATTGCCAACAGTCCGAACTACCGCTACCCCCAGTTTCCGGGATAATACTTGCTCATCAATTTTGGTGCCCATATTCTCAGCGACATCAGTCATATTAAGAGCTACTACAATGGGTCGTTCCAGTTCTAAAAGCTGCACCGCCAAATATAAATTGCGCTCCAAATTGCTGGCATCCAGAATGTCAACAATGACATCCGGCTTATCCTTAATGATAAAATTACGCGCCACAAGTTCATCTACTGAATGGGCTGTTAAGCTATAGGTGCCTGGTAAATCAACTATTAATAATTCTTTATCCCGATACCGCCGGAACCCTTCTCTTTTTTCAACCGTAACCCCCGGATAATTACCCACATGTTGCCTAGCACCGGTAACACTATTGAAAATAGTTGTTTTGCCTGAATTCGGATTACCGGCCAAGGCAATACTGACTTTGGCATTTGCCACTATAAAGACCTCCTTCATCCCGCCCTTGTTTCACATTTATGGCAGAAGCCAATAAATTGTTTAACATAATCCGGCTGCCCCGGACTTTGACAATAATGGATTCATTACTA
The DNA here is from genome assembly GCF_000445445.1 of Sporomusa ovata DSM 2662. Lineage (GTDB taxonomy): Bacteria > Bacillota > Negativicutes > Sporomusales > Sporomusaceae > Sporomusa > Sporomusa ovata. The sequence continues at coordinate 159,225 of NZ_ASXP01000002.1, forward strand.
CGACTTAGTATGCCAACCGGCGTCCCTGGTGTAAAACCCAAATCAGTAAGTATTGCCCTTACTTCCTTGGAGCCGCCCAGAGCGGTTACTATCATCAATTGTCCTTGATCAATACTCTGAATTTGCATAACCACCCCTCCTTTGCTATTTCATTTTAATTTCAATATTCTGGGCCTCTATTTTTCGCAAAGAGAGATTAAAGCCCATGACCTTAACCTCCATGGGATCACCTAGTGGTGCATATTTTTGAACTTCAATCTTTGACCCCAGAACAACTCCCATATCAATAATGCGGCGTTGGATAGGACCATTACCATGAATTTTAGCTATTATACCTTTTTCCCCCGGCAATAACTGACTTAATAGTTTGACCATTTTCTTTCTTCCTCCTCCGTTGTAGCTTTTAATATTATTGATATTAGTAATCATTCTCTTTTTTGTTTTAAAAAAATTTTCCTTACTGCGCATTTACTTTCTTAATAAGTTCAAACTCAACCTCTTTCAAACCATCAAAATTGCGGAAGTAAGCCGTATAGTCCAGTGTATAGCAACCAATTCGCACTACCCCCCTGAAGCAACAAGTTCCTCAATTATTATCTCATAGGTCGATGCCGTCTTATTATTAAGCACATTCCCACACGTAAAATCAAATATTATCGCCGTTGTCTGACTTACCCTCATATTCTTGATAGCCTTATCCAAATCGACATAGTCAGACACGCCTCATCATTGCGTTAACCCGCTTGACCACTCTGTATCAATAGCTCTAAAGCTACATCTATTCGCCTGTTAACTTATAATGAATATCATTCTCATCTAAGATGTTTGTATTATTACACTCATTTACGTTTTTGTCAAGCATCTTTTTCCGTAATTTACTCCCACTCTCGAAAAAAGCATCCTGTACTCCTATACTACCTATAGGTGTGCGCAGGATGCTTTTCCGTAGAGAAACTTGCTAGACTCTTTTAAATACCCTTCTCACAGTAAATTTACCATTTTTAATATCGTCAAACAAGGTATACACAACAGGCACCACAACCAACGTAAGAATAGTTGAAGTCACCAAACCGCCGATGATGGCATGAGCCATAGGCGCACGTGCTTCGGCACCAGGTCCGATACCTAAGGCTAGCGGAATCATACCGACAATCATAGCGGCCGTCGTCATAATGATCGGGCGCATCCGTTTAGTGGCAGCCTCTACTAATGCCTGGTTGCGTTCTACGCCTTGAGCAAGGCGCTGTTTGGCAAAGTCAACCAGCAAAATGGCATTCTTGGTTACCAATCCCATCAGCATAATAATGCCAATCAGGGACATTACGCTGAGTTCACTCCCCATCACTAACAGGCCAATTATCGCGCCAATAATCGCCAGCGGCAAAGCCAGCATAATAGCAAAAGGGTCAAGATAGCTTTCAAACTGGGCAGCCAATACGAAGAAGATAAACAATACCGCCATTGTTAGTGCGACAACCATGCTGCTGAAAGCATCATTCATGGACTTGGTTTGGCCGGTAGTAACAAATTGATAACCCTCCGGCATGGCTACATCAGCCACTTTTTTCTGAAATGCGGTGTTGAATTCTCCCAGCGTAATCCCGCTAAGGTTGGCTGAAATGGTGATTTGCTGCTGGTTATCATAGCGCTTAATCTGGGCCGGGCTGGTAGCATACACCGTGTCTGTTACCTGATCAAGCGGCACCATTACAACTTGTCCGCTTTTGTCCTGGGCACTGCCAGACAAATACACATCCTTGACATCTGCCAGACTCCGGCGCTTATCCGGATCTAATATTACCCGTACGTCATAGGAGTCTTCACCCTCTTTGTACTGGGTGACAACCTTACCGTTAAACATTGTTTGCAGCGTATCGGCAATACTTGCTGTTGAAATTCCCAAATCTGCCGCCCGGTCATGCTTAACTACAAGCTGCGCATCAGGGTTGCCAGCTTCATAACTTGACGATACTTCAACAGCGCCAGGTATACTGGCAACAACTTGTTCTACCTGTTCAGCAATTTCTGCCAGAGTTTCCAGCGAGGTTCCCTGGACAACCAGTGATACTGGCTTGCCATTTGTCATAGCTGCTTTTTTGGATACACTAATTTCCGCACCAGTCATAACGCTAAATTTTTGGCGAAGTTCTTTGATAATAGCCTCGTCACTGCGGTCACGCTGACCCTTGGGTGTAAGTTCTGCCAAAATTGTTATATCTTTGCTATTGGCTACACTATAGGTCAGCCTGACTTCCGGCAGACCGCGAATGATTTGAACCATACTATCTGCCATATCTCCCACAGCATTTACACTCATGCCGGGGTCAACAACAGCCGATACGGTAATCTCCTCATTATCGGCATCAGGAATAAAGGTTGACCCCAGTAGTGGCAAAAGCATCAAACTCCCCAAAAACAGAGCAGCCGCTACCAATATGACTTTGCGGCGCTGCCTCAGGGTCAGACGCAAAAATTGCCCGTATTTAGCAGTTAACTCATCAAACTTGGCATTCCATGTAAACCAGGCCCTGGCTAGCTTACTGTTACCCTTGATTTCAGCATAATCCAGATATTTAGCCGACAGCATAGGAGTCAGTGTAAATGCAACAAACAAAGATACCAACACACTGGCCGCCACCGTAATACCAAACTCTTTAAAGAACTGGCCAACGGTGCCGCTCATCATACCTACCGGCACGAAGACAGCAACAAGGGTAAAGGTCGTTGCCATAACGGCAAGACCAATCTCTGCAGTTCCATCTAGTGCGGCAGTTACCTTATCTTTGCCCATTTCCAGATGGCGCACAATATTTTCGATAACAACAATGGCATCATCAATCAACAAGCCAACAGCCAGCGATAAGGCCAGCAGTGACATGGTGTTGAGCGTAAAATTCAATGCCTTCATTACCATAAAGGAAGCAATAACAGAAACTGGAATCGCAATTCCACTGATGATAGTACTTCGCCAGTTACCTAAGAACAAAAATACAATCGCAACCGCTAAGATACCACCAACGACGAGGTTAAATTCAACATCCTGTACTGACTCTTTAATTGTTTTCGAATTATCGCGAACTACCACCAAATCAATTCCTGGCGGCAATTCCTTTTTAATACTTTCCAATTGCTTTTTGACATTATCCACTACTTGTACAGTATTGCTGCCAGACTGCTTCATAACGTCAAGACCGAGCGCCGGCATGTCATTAAGCTTAGTAACTGTTGCCAGCTCTTCGGTCGTATCTTCAATGGTCGCAATATTTTTTACATACAATGGCACACCGCCACGTTGGCCAACAGCAATGTCCAGAAACTGGCTGGTATCTTTAATACTGCCTACTGCCCGGAGGTCAGTTTTGCGCTGGCCATCAGAAATTTTACCACCAGGAGAATCAATATTCTCATTACGCAGGCTGTTCAGAACCTCTGATATAGTTAGACTATAGGCAGACATCTGATTGCTATCTAACTGAATTTGAATCTCACGGTCCAGGCCACCCTTTACATCAACAGAGGCAACCCCATTGACTGCCTTAAGCCGTTTGGTAATTATATCTTCGGCTAGCACTGTCAATTCTCGACGCGTTACATCACCTGTTATGGCAATCGACATAATTGGTATGTCAGTGGGATCAAAACGGGAAATGATCGGCGCTTTAGCATCGTCGGGCAAAATTGCCTGAACCCCGCCCAATTTATCGCGTACATTTTGCGCAGCAGCATCGGCATTTGTTTCCATGGTAAATTGAATAACGGTTGTAGAAACACCCTCACTTACCGTTGATGTTACATGCTCGACACCAGCAACCTCACTAACTGCTTCTTCTATCTTTTGCGTAACCTTTGATTCTACTTGTTCCGGGGCTGCGCCGGGATATTGAACAATCACAGCAACAACCGGCAATTCCACGCTGGGGTATTGATCCACAGCCAGGGACATATAGCTAACCAAGCCTACCACTACCAGCGCCAAAATTATCACCGTAGCAAAGACCGGGCGCTTTATGCTAATCTCTGTAAGCTTCATGTCTTGTTCCCCTAATCTATGAGGCTACGCGTACTGCGTCACCATCTTTAATTCGGTTGGTACTTGTCACAATGACCTGAGCTCCGGTTTGTAAACCGGACTTAACTACAACGGTATTACCTGTTACCTCGCCAATCTCAATTTGCTGGCGGACAGCCTTACCGTTTTCGACAGTAAACACATAGTACAAGCCCTGCTTTTGCACAACAGCTGACTGTGGAACCGTCTGCACCGCTACCCGCTCACCTGTTAGCAGTGCTACTTTGGCAAACATACCAGGCTTTAAACTGGCACTATCATTATCAATTTTAATCTTAGTCCTAAACATCCGGCTGCTTGAACCCGCTTCCGGATTCACAACCTCAACTGTGCCTGTAAAAATTGTATCAGGGTAAGTATCTACCGTAATATTCGCCTGTTGACCGACTTTAACACGGCCCAACTCTTTTTGTTCGACATTGATTACAGCATATACCTGATTGATGTCTTGCACCACCATAAGTGCAACACCAGGAGAAACTACTTGCCCAATGGTGGCATTTTTATTGGCAACCACCCCATCCACCGGCGCGCTAATTATGCCATAGCCATACTGCTGCTCAGCACTGCTTTGATTAGCTGTTGCGCTTGAAACATCAGCTTCTGCCGTTTTCAATTTAGCTCTAACATTATCTAACTGCTGTTCCGAGATAGCGCCTTTATCAAAAAGCCGCTGATAGCGATTGTAATCATTCAGCGCCAACTCATAGTTAATTTGGGCCTTCTTTACCGCATCACCAGCCTGCCGGGCTGAATTTGCCAACTCCACAGCTTCTAACTTCACCAACGGATCGCCTGCTTTAACAGCTTGCCCTTCCTCTGCCAGAACTTGTTCAATCCGGCCCGCAATTTTGGCACTCACCGTTGCCGAAGTCGCTCCTTCAATTGAGCTATTAAACGTAAGACTTGGTACAATATCTTCATTCCCGATTGTAGCAACTTTCACACTAAGCACGCTGTCAGCGACTTTACCATCAGCTTTACCAAAGGCAAATACGCCACTGCGGACAATTAAGGTAATACCAATTACTATAATTACCGGAATTATCCAGTACTTCGGTTTCCAGCTCTTCATCAAATAAACCTCCATTCAAATTTGGGCTGCTAATGCAATGGGCATACCTACCAGTCGGTATGTCATGGTTTAAAAATTTTGGCGCCTCTTGTTCTGCGCCAAGTGTATATGCAACGTGCTAAAATTTTTTCAGGCGGATAGTAGGTTGCATCTTATATAGTTAACAATAACCATACATTTTCCAGCATTCGGTTACGCATTTCCAGGGACTGAAAGAAACGACCCAGTGATAATTGTCCATTGACTGTAGCCATGATAATCGCCGCCACAGCATAGCTGTCAAGACCACGCTTCAGTTCTCCCTGCTCCATAGCTGCCTCAATTTTCTTGGCAAAGGCTGCACATACTGTTAGGCGCCCTTGTTCCATTCGCGCTTGAATATCCGGGAATTTACTCATTATCTCAATAACAAAATGAGCACAGTCAACACGGCAATCCCCTTCCACCCCTAGCAGGTCCTTAGCATATCGCTCCAGCATTTTTTCCACTAATAGTGCAGTAAGCACATCCTGCATACTATTATTAGCACTCAATAACTCCGTATACTTTGCCTCAAGACGGTCAAGTAAATAGTGCATCCCTACCTGCAGCAAAGCATCTTTGCTCGAAAAATAATGATAGATCCCCCCCTTAGTAATGCTAACCTCTTTGGCAACATCAGTAAGAGAAACCGATTTATAGCCTCGCGTGACAAACAGACGCAAAGCCGCAATGATGATATTTTCTTTCGTCATGTCATTCCTACCCCTTGCCCTAAACAAACATACCTACCAGTCAGTATGTTGCTATTATCACTCGCCTTTACTCTTTTGTCAATGATCATCTTACTTTTTATCTATTTTCAAACTACGCCAAAGCGCGTCAAGAAATTTTTGTCGCGAAAATGGTTTTACGACAAACCCATCAACACCAAAACCGATGGCTATGCGTACTGTGTAAGCATCATTATTCGAACTACATATTATGATCTTGGATGCAGGAGACAACAGTTTAATGTCCTTCAACGCCTCAAGACCATCCTTTTTAGGCATAACAACATCTAAAGTGATAAGATCGTACTTCCTATCTGGTGACAGCTTCTTGATTTTATTAATTGCATCAAATCCGTCAACAGCTTCATCAATCATGGTTATACCCATCTCATGTAAATGCGAGATAATGAATTCCCGGCTGACTTTTGAATCGTCAACAACCAATGCGTGCACTGCTGTCACCCCCTTCTTCCAAAGTACTATGTATAGTATAGGGTGTACTTATAAAAACTTCAAGACAATTATGCCGTTGAAAAATCACTTACCCGCACCGCAGCTAAGAGACCTGTCAAAGCTCACTACATGATCATTAAAAATACATACACAATACTGGCAAAAGCTACTATACTTCCTTTAAGCGGCCAAGCCCGCTTCTCGATCTCGCCTATTTGCGGTTTAGATGCTTCCTGCTCTGCTACCATTATAATCACTCCCATTTATATTTAATTAATATTCAGTGTCAAATAACAACAATTATAGTATACCATGCCACTTCTTATTAGGAAACTTTGTTACTCAAAAAGATACCCAGCAACAAATTGTCACCGGGATAGATCGTTTATAATAGGGGAGAATCTATTTTCAATAGAAGGCTGCTGCCCTTCTATGAATTGTAGTCCAAAGCATTTGAAATGATATTTTAATTATAAACACTAATTTTTAGAATTCGCTTAGAAAATACAGGTAATGGCCTGGCAATGGGTTGCCCAATTTATTACCAAGTATTGACATAATCCCAAGTTTGACATTTGCAAGAGAAAAAAGTGCCTAGATCCCTTGAAAATAAAGGGATCTAGGCACTTCGTATTTTCTTAGTTTTTGAGTAATGTTTTTTTGTTTTTGGTGGTTTTAAAAATATTTTTCATTTCTTGAGTTGGAATAATCTGTCGGTCTGTATGGAATCGAAATTTTTCATGAAGTAGATCGGTAAAGTCATCGCTGACATAGGTAGGTATATAGCCTTCGGAAGCGACTTTATAAAAATTGAGATTACGAAGGCCATCTATAATCTTGTGGCAGGAGAAGCGTTCGTCGAGGAACTTCTCTAAAAGGCGATACAGAGTCAGTGCTAAAAAGCATGTTGTAAAATGAGCGTGAATGCGGTCATCGCGGCTCAAATAAACGGGGCGTGCCTGAAATTCTGTCTTCATAATACGAAAACTTTCTTCAATTTCCCAACGTTGATGATTTGTATGGATGATGGATGGTGCAGCATCTTCCAGATTGGTACAGATACCATAATATCCATCAAACATTTCTTCATTTAGGATGAGTTCTGCATCGATGCTATACAAGTTTTTTGCAGCGATTTCACCATCGGGAGTGATACTTTTTTTCGCGATAAAGCGTTTGAAGTCATTTGAATGGCATTTGCCGATTTTTTGCGGATTTTTTTGAACAAGCTTCATGGCGCGTTCTAACTGGGAACTACGTATTTTTCTTTGATAATCCTTGTATTTCAGAGAAAAAGTAACAATCAGGCGTTGTTCTAAGTCAGTTTCTTTTATCCAACGTTCTTTGTAAAAAGTGGTATTTTTATAGGTCTCGTAAAGGGTATTGTCTGTATCGAGTTTTGTTATATCAAAAGTGCCGTCAGTACCCGGAATATGCCATCCTGATTTTGCAAGAGCCCACTGCAATAATGGTTTCTTTAATTTTTTTATCGACTGAGTGGTAATGAAAGCTCGATTTTTTTTATCGTTGAATTTTCTGTTTGCGTTAGAAGCAAGACCGGCATCGGTGCAAACAACAAGCTTAGATAGTTCAAAGTCATTCAGGAGTTTTTGTTCTAACGGAGTCAGAGTCACTTGTTCGTTGGTGTTGCCTTTGGAAATGTTGAATGCCAGCGGGATGCCGTCAGCATCCATAAAGAGGCCCATTTGAACAATGGGGTTCGGTCGGTGTTCTTTAGAGAGGCCATATTGTCTAAGACCGGACTCCTGTTCGATTTCAAAGAAATAATTGGTGCAATCGTAGTAGAGAATGTGAGTATTTCTATTGATGGTGCGGCGACTATTTTTATACAGTTCGGATTGAATGAAATCACTTTCTTCAGAAATAATGCCAAGAGCCCTGTAAACATGTTGAATTTCAAAGGAGGGAGGTTCAAGAAATTTTTGCGCAATTTGTATGGTGGCAAGTTTGGAGGCGGGGAAAAGAATTCGGGCATATAGTAAATTAGAAAGAATGGAATTGAGATCAAAGGCAAATTTATGTTTTTTCGAAATGGCTTTCGAGATCGAATCAAGACCTAAAGCGTAGTAGATAGCTTGCAAGAAAAGGTACCCGCCATTAAATAGAACTTGCTGATTTTTCTCGATACATTTTGTCGGCGAGAATGAGACATTTACGTCGCGTTTGCCGGCTTTCTCCTTTTTGTTGAGCTCAGCAATATAGGCTTTAGCCCAGGCGATAGGATCTTGGCCGTTTAGATTTTTCAATAAATCGGTATACGTACCAAGCTTTTCTACAATTTGGGAAGAGTGTTTTCCGTTTTCATAGGTAGATCGGATAACATATAAAGACTTAGCATTTTTTGATTCTGTAATTTTTAAGCGCAATTCATCTTCCATCCAATCGCTCAAATAAGCTTGTTTATATCTATATTATATCAAAGTACTCAAAAGTACTCGATATAAAACTGAAAAATTTGACAAAAAAATAAGCCAATTTCAAGGCTCCAAGAGCATTTTTTGTTTATGCAAGTGTCAAACTCCCGCATTTGAAATGATATTTTAATTATAAACACTAATTTTTAGAATTCGCTTAGAAAATACAGGTAATGGCCTGGCAATGGGTTGCCCAATTTATTACCAAGTATTGACATAATATAAAAAACAGAATATAATGAAAATAGAAATAAAGGAGGATGGTTACTATGCTTAAAGATTATCCTGCTACTCAATTATTTCTTATATCATCAGTAATTTTATTTGCTATGGTCTTACTCACTCCGTTGGTGCGCGAATGGTACATTTGTGCTACAATACTAGACAGCCTGAAATTTATCGTAAAAGTTATTTGTGGCTTATTCTTGCTTGGTACAGTAATTGATGTAATAGATGCTCTACGTTATCATAACCACAAACATAGTCACTAAATAATTCAACCAAAATATAAACCCCTGGTTGCCGTAAAGTAAAAAATACCCTATAGCGTAGACAATGAAAAAAGTCTACCCTATAGGGTATTTTGCCCCCGCCGGATGCTAACATTTTACCCCTCGAACTCTTTGTTAATGGGGTAATCGTTTGTTTATCGCTACCCCAATGATAGTCGCTACAAAAACCTTAAATAAATCTCCCGGTATAAATGGAAGTGCGCCTGCCATAAATGCCTTCTCCACTCCCATACCAGTAATAAAACTCAGCCACAATATACCAAAAAGATAAACAATAATTATACCCCCTATACTATTTGCCAAAGCTAAGCACCAAATAGTATTCCTGTGTCTTCTTAACAAAGCAATAACAACGACACCTACCAAGAAACCGAAATAATATCCACCTCGCGGACCAAAAACAACTCCAATTCCACCAGCAAATCCCGAAAAAACCGGTATGCCCGCGGCACCAATTAAAATGAATGTCAGGACGCTAAATAATGCTTGTCGCACCGTTAGTATACTTCCCGCCAGCATTATTCCCAAGCTCTGCCCTGAAACAGGAACCGGACTGAAGGGTAGTGGTATAGAAACAAATCCTAATACTGCCGTTAGAGCTGCAAAAAGAGCTGCATAAATAAAATCTGTTAGATTACCTTTTGTATTCATTATAACCCTCCGCATATTATATTTTTTTAAACTATACATTTTCAAGTAAATCTAAACAAATTATACGACTACCTTAAAAATTTTGTCAACCAATCCAAATTCTATCGTTAACCAATAAATTAACACACTATTCGCAACACACAATTTTCACCGAAGACTATTTTCAATAACCCAGCAATTGCTGGGTTATTGAAAATAGTCGCCCATCCGAAGATAGACGACTACAGCACAACCAATATAAACGGGCCACACTTCAAATTAGTTGTGAATTTTACTACAAATAACTATATAACAAATTGCCTAAAAAATCCCCCTATTCAAGGGTTTAGGTAGTACAAGTATCTCCAAATTCTGGGAACAAAAGGATAAATAGACTAATAACCAAAACGATAAACCAAAGTTCTCTATTCGTACCCCAAAACATCTTAAATCCCCCTTTGTCGATGTAATCTACATTATACTATTCATAAGTTGGCAATCGTGTTACCGTAGCTTCAAATTACGAAAGTCGATATCACTTTCCCTAGAGAAGTTACTGCCAAAACGAAAAAGCCGCACCCCCGAAGGATACGGTGTCCATTACTGTGCTCCCTTTCATTTTATTTTGTCAGGTATAATGCTATTGCTGCCCCTATAAACCCTGACGCCGCTATAGCGGATAACTAGTATAGCCTAACCTTTATATGGAGTAATCAAAAGCTCAAATATTCCTTAATGCTAAAATAGATCAAAGGAGCTGATTTCGATGAAATAAAATTAAACAGGGAAATTGTTTCTCAACTATTTGGCGAATTTGATTTTGCATTCACTCATTCAAAAAAAATCGCGATGATATTTTAAAAGAATTAATATCAAACGTAATTGATATTAGTATCTAAAAAACAGCCTTAACGGGCTGTTTTTTTTATGTCATACCCTAACAATATTTTTTCCATATTTCTTCTTCCGTCAAAGGTCTGCTGATGAAATAACCTTGCATTCGATCACACTTCAACTCCTGCAAAAATGACATTTGTTCTGTCGTTTCAACCCCTTCTGCGACAACGTCAAATCCCATTTTATGTGCCAACTGAATAACCGTTCCTACAATGGCTGCATAATTTCTTTTCTCCAGCAAAGCATCTACAAAAGATTTATCAATTTTAATGGTATTTACCGGTAATTCGCTGAGATAGGTCAGAGAGCTATAACCTGTGCCGAAATCATCCAGAGAGATCCTGATTCCCTCTTTCTTTAAATTACAGATTTTATCAGTCACCTTTTTGAAATTTTCAATAAGTATCGTCTCAACAATTTCCAAAATTAGACAACTCTTGGAAAAAGCAGTATTCTCTAAAACACTTGCAACTTTTGCGGTAAAATCATCCTGCAGCCATTCTTTAACCGACACGTTAACAGACATATGCACCTTCGTCAAACCTGCATCATGCAGCCTTTTGCCAAATAAACATGCTGTCTGCAAAACCCATTCACCAATTTCCACAATTAAATTACTTTCTTCGGCGACAGGAATAAATTGAGCCGGAGAAACCAAACCATACTCTGGACTTTGCCAGCGAATTAAAGCCTCAAAAGCAACCAACTGTTTATCCGCATTAACAATCGGTTGATAATATAAAACAAATTCGCCATTTTTTAAAGCCTTATGCAAACCAGCTTCTAGTCGCATTTTATTAATAGTATCTGTTTCCATATCAGTTGTAAAGAATTCATAACGATGCTTGCCTTGTTTTTTGGCACACTGCATAGCAATATCGGCATTTTTCAATAAGGATTTCGTATCACAACCATCATCAGGATATAATGCAATGCCGATGCTGAGCGTCACCGCCAACGGATCATGGGTGGAAATACATACCTCCCCCACCACTTGAATCAATTTCTGCGCAAATTCGCTTATGATTTGACGATCAGTTTCACCAGAAAGGATAATTATAAACTCATCTCCACCCAACCGCGCTACAAATTGCTCCTGAGCAACCTTCTTTAAAGCTTTTGCGGTTCGCAACAGAAACTGATCGCCTACAGCATGGCCCATGGAATCATTAATCATCTTAAAATTATCTAAATCTATAAATAGTAAAGCGCCTGCCATACGGTTATTTTGATCCTCTAATTCGGCCGACAGTTTTTCTAAAAATGACAAACGGTTGGCCAATCCTGTCAAAATATCGTGGTAAGCCAAATGATATATTTTCATACTTTGCATTTTCTTCTGTGTTATATCTGTCAAAGAGCCAGCCATACGAATAGGCTTTCCATCTGCATCAAATAATGCCTTACCCCGGCCAAGCACCCATATCATCTCACCTTCTTGGGTTATAATTCGATATTCACAGATATATTCAGGTGTTTTTCCCGCCAAATGCCCTTCCAATTTTTGCTGTCTTTTATCCAAATCATCAGGATGTATTTTATTTACAACGCGGGGATCGAAAATATCACAGTCTGTAAACATATGTGAGAAATGAAGGTTATCTGCCCATTGTCCTAATAAAGCGACCGTTCTTCCTTTTATATTCCAATCCCATATTGCATCTTTCGAACCCGCAGCCACTAAGCGATATCGCTCCTCGCTTTGAGCCAATTCCTGTGTTTTTATATTAAGCCGATCAAGCTGCACACGCAGTTCCGCTTCCGTCGCAGCCAATTGCCCATAAGTAGCCGCCAACTCCTCATTGCTGGCCTGCAACTCCCTTTCAGCCTGCTGACGGCTTATCTGCATATAGTCAATGGCCCTAGCTACTCCGCCAATTTCATCATGACTGCCAAGCAGCTTATCTGGTAAACGCTCTGAAAAATCGCCACTGGCCATATGGTTAAGGTGTCTGACTAATTCATCCATGCGCCGGGTCAGTTGATAAGAAAATGCCGGAATAAAGGGCAAAATCATGATAATTAGGACAATTGTACCGGCTACTAAAGGAATACTGACTTTTTTCGCTCTGCCAGCAATCTCTTCTACAGATACTACCGTGACTAAAGTCCAGTTTCTCATGCCCGAAGTCTGCATATTGACAAAGCATCTTTGCCCTTCAATCATAGTTTCAAAATATGTATTTGAGCCTGCCAAAAGGCGCTGGTACTCAGGAAATTCCCAACTGGTAGTACTTCCTTTTGGAGTTAATGCCCCACTACTCGCCAATTGGGCAATGTTATGCCCCAAAAATTCTGGATTTGGATGAGCCATAATTGTTCCATCCCTGGCCAGCATAAAAACATATCCCGTTTTACCTATTTTCATTTCCGAAATTTTTCTAGTAAATTGATCCAAACTTACATCAATACCCAATACACCAATCACTGTACCATCGAAATTCCGCACTAAATGCGCTGCAGTCACGGTAAATTTACTGCCGTCGTAGGTCTCATACGGTTCAGACAGAAAAGTTTCTTCCTGATTCTCTATCGCCGGCCTATACCAGGGACGCTTGCGCGGGTCCAAGCCCTTTTGCGCAGTCCTTCGCGGCCATCCGATAAATCCGCCTTTTTCTGTTCCCAGATAGGCATAAGCTGTCTCCGGATGTTGCTGCGCATATCGTTCAAGTTCCCGGTAAATCTTCTCGTGTACACTGTCATTGCCCGGAGGTACAAATTCTTGTTGTGTATTATAAAATGTATCCACAGTATCCGCCATTTCAACAAACGGATTTATAGCTAAATACTGGCAGTCTTCCTTCATGCCATTCAGCATAGTAACAATCGCATGATCCATTTGGATCATTTCTTTACTAGTACCCTCTCTTATTTCCTTTTCCAGAGCTCCTTCCATCTCCCGATAGACAAAAAAAGCTAGCAATATTAGGGGGACTGTAGTAACAATGATAAATGCAGTGATTATTTTATTGCGCATAGAATTGAACATTTTAGTGCCACCCTTTCGGCATACAAATCATAAAAAAAAGCCAGGCCTATGCCCAGCATCATTGCTAGTTTATCAAAATGACCCGGCAATGTTTACTTATAAAACAATCACTTGCATCTGTCGACTGCTATAATAAATATTCTTAAATAAAATTATAGTATTTTTTAAGAGATTCGTCTATAAAAAGTATCACATACTCTTAGTTTCATGAACTCGACGTTCTGGCCATATAGATCCGTCGTTGTTTTTCATAGCTTCGGAGAAGTATCTTTCCGCCTCACTATATTCCTTGTAACATCAGAGCTTCGGCTGCATAGAGCTGAAGCTTTGAACAGTCCGGGGATTTTTTAAAAGCTTTTCTGGCAACTTCGAAATTGCGTTCCCCTTTTTTCTCTTTACTGCCGTCCTCGAACCACACGTACCCGGTATGATATATGGCAGGTGTTTTTATGAAATAGACCTTGCGGTAGCCACCGGCTAAGGCATGCCACTGCTCATGCACCTCTCCGACGTAACGTAAACATGGAATATTTCTGAATATGCGAGCCTGCCTCGAAACGTTGTTGTTCTTGACATTTATCCATGGAGTTTCAATGACATTATACCAAAGCTTTTTGCCTTTTACCTTAACATACTGCCTGTCGATTTTCTCAAGAAGCGGTCGCAAAAGCGGTACGTCCACATCTTCAAAAAAAATATCCAGCCCTCCTGTAATCACCCGTGAATGGGAATTTTACAGGAGGAAATTAAAAAGGATCACATATGCAGGATTTATTTCTACCCTACACATGCGATCCAAATCGATCTTTGCAACAGTATCAAGATACAGGAAGCAACCCAAATAACAGAACCCGTCAGCGTGTCCTGCCAAACCTGTATCAAGATATGAACCCATCGAATATTGCATGCAGTCGCACAGCCATCTGTCTTTCGCGCCAATCATTACACCCCGATTGTCAAAACTTGTAATTGAGCTAACAACCGGGTATAATAAGATTGTCGTCGTGGACAGTTCGCTGTTACGTGTAGGTGTGTGTTCACCTGCTCGTGCCTATAGGTGCTCCAACACCTATGGGACACGGCGACCTTACTTTTTAATTTCCACCTATTACTAATATTAGTACTCTTTGACATGAATTGCAAGTACATGAAGGTAAAAAAGATTGGTTTCCTACAAGAAACTTACACCGCCCCTTGTAAGTTAAAAAGCAGCCGGTTACACACCAAAAATAATCAAAGTAAAAGACTCTATTGATTCTCGGCTCAATATCGACCCCAACCCCCAGACTAACACTTCTTTTTGCATATAACAAAGCCCTCGGAATGTCCGAGGGTTTTTACAGCAACATAGCTGAAACCAATTTGATAACGGAAGCTAGAACCGGGGGAACTGCACATTCACTAAAGATGCTAAAAAGCATTTTCAATTACCCACAAATTGAGGGTAGTTTGTCGGAAAATCGCCTAATTTAATACATCTTAGTCGGATAAATCACCCTTCTAGCGACTGAATTATTACAACTTTTCTCGTATAATTAAGATAGGACGGGGTTACGGCCCGCCCTAAATCGAATAAGGAGTTGAGTACTATGCACTTGAAAACGAGATGGTTTACGCTAACCGTTTCAAGTGGTGCCTTATGGTTGATCTATCAAATCATCCATGAAGCAACCAAGTAACCTCCCTATTCAATGAACGTCCCTACGCCAAATAGGGACGTTCATTATGTTCTATGCATATTATAACCGATTTAGAACCCGTTTAGAAGTTAATTTTCATTAAAAATGTATAATTTATCACTACTAATTTATTTTATTCCAAATCCAAGATCTAACCCAGTCAGCTATAACCTTAATGTCAATGAACCTTGGAATGACCAAGCAAAACCCGATGGTCATAACTATCGACCTAACCATGTGGTAGACGTTCCCTTTCGCAATGGATACGTCATTGGTACTACGTTACTTCTTTAATTTTTTTGATTTTATTGATTTTATTGACCTAAACTACATAGTCTAAATCTAATGTATTCTCTTAGCAAAGGATGATATTATGTCTACTGAGTTATTAATACAATATTTCTCTATACTTATTGCTATAGTGGCTGTTATTGTTGCTCGTAAAGAATTGAAACGGTTTATTCCTGTTGGATTGTTTGCCAGTTACTATGCTAATCTTTGTTGTTATATTGCAAATTATTTTAACTGGTGGGAATTTCCGACTAGACTTTTTACTGGCGTAAAAGACATTTCCTTTACCGTAAATGTTGTTATTGTACCAGTCCTAGCTATGTTTTGGGTAAGGTACTCTCCAATGTCAAGGATTAAGTGGACTTTTCTTTGGACAACGATTCTAACAGGATTTGAATATTTTGCTGTAAAGTATACCAACCTGATTGTATATCACAATGGATATAATTGGTATCATTCGTATGTCCTATGGTTAATCAGTTGGTACATTTGGTATTCATTCCATAAGTGGTTTTATAAAGATAGTGAGCCCCACTAATAACAAACTATCATGGTCCCTCCCATTCCCAAAGCCGCTGCATTCCCTTGGCTGATACCGGATCGATCAGTCGAACGTTGTCCAGTGTCCAGGCATAGCATTCAATGGTAAAGTTACCGAAGGCAAATTCATTATTAACCCCGTTATCTAAAGGCATGTGTCCATTTATTTGACCTCCCCGTATGAATATGATCAGGAAACTATGGAATATTATTATCGGGGTGCGCAACTCCTTTAAGCCGGAGCGACTGTATGAAGCAGAGCTCTGGCTTTTCTGTTGCCAATCAGTTACTACCCCACTCCCCCTTGTTTGTCTTGGTATCTTGTTTTATTATGCTATGAAAAAAGCCCGATGTACAAGTTGTTCCTTCTACTATTCTACCACTTTCTAACACAATGAGTAGAAAAGTGGTAGATACATTTTTAAATCAGTTTATCTGCTTAATCGCATGAACTCGTCTTATGTATTGATTAAATTGTGGTACAGTAAAATCAACCTCGCCATAACGAGGAGCATAGATAAAGCCTTTATAAATTAATTGCCCTCTAACCGGTGAAACACTTTGTACAGCCGTATTCATTTTGGCGGCAATTTGAGCAACAGTGCAGGGTAATTCTCCACACTCGACCATCGCCACCATAAATTCTTTTTCTTTTGGCGTGGCGCGATCATAGCGCACTTTAAAAAAACTATCATCTAAGCTTTTCTCAAAGGCCGGATAAGCTGCCTTTACTGCTTCGAGGTCAATAGCATTATTTTTGATAAACTCCCAGGCCTGCTTTCCATATTCCTGTAAGAAATATGGATACCCTTCTGTTATTCTGATGATTTCAGCAATAGCATCTTCACTATAAGAGATACCTAACTGCTTAGCTGGCTCAGCCAGTGCAAGCTTAGCCGATTCTGATTCTAATGAACCAATCGAAATAAAGCTAAATAGCCGTTCGGCATACGATTTTATATCCCCCGCAATCTTAGTTACTTTAGGCAAACCAGCTGCAACCAATGTTACCGGCAACCCCTTTTGGTTGGCACGGTGCAATGCCGTAATCAGAGCTTCAAATTCGTCATCTTTCAGGTACTGTATTTCATCAATAAATAAGCAAACCGCACTTTCGCTATTTTTAGCAAGCGCCCCCATCGATACCAGCAATTCCGTAAGATCATTGGAAAAATTCCCTGTATCGGATACTCCGACCGCCGCATCGATTTCATCATTTACTCCTACGCTTATTTCACCCTCGGGCGAGTAGGTAATTTTAAATGCCTTCAATACTGATAGGGCCTTTTGAAAATAACCCTTAGCCTTTGCCTTAACGCTCATCTGGCGAATTAATTTTTGTAAATGTAACGAAATAGCGTTTTTAAACGAAGATCGCTCCGATACCTCAATGTGTTCGTATAAAACATTATACTCGTCAGCAATTTCTTCAATTTTATTTAGCAGAACCGTTTTGCCAACCCCACGTAGCCCATAATAAATAACTGAACGAGCAGGATAACCATGCGCTACATAAGCAATAATTTCTTTTGCTGCCTGAATAGTATCATCACGTCCAGCTAGATAACTAGGTATTAGCCCTGCCCCAGGCGTATAAGGATTTATTAGCACACAATCACCTTCCTCTAAAATGATTATTACCGCAATTATATCTTTATATTCGATAAATATCAATATTCTCGCGAAAAAACTCCTATATCTTTTATTGCCAAAAGACGGAATATGAAATTCATACTCCGTCTTTACTACTAACTTATCCGGTTCGGAGACTCGCGGGGACTCGTGGGGACGGTTCTGTGCGCCAAGAAGCGCACAGAACCGTCCCCTTGAGTCTGGTGTATCACTTTACAGCCGTTGCTGTACGGTTGCTGTACTATGGCCAAAATGGCGTAAAAATAGCCCTCAGAGCAAAAGCTCTGAAAGCCTTGATTTCTCTGGCGGAGAGGGTGGGATTCGAACCCACGGTCCCTTTGACAGGACACTTGATTTCGAGTCAAGCACCATCGACCACTCGGACACCTCTCCGTATCTATTTCCTGCGCATACGAAAGAATTCTTTCATAATATGGGAACATTCTTCAGCACGCACTCCAGCTGTTACTTCCAACTGATGGTTGAGCGCAGAATGTTGTACAATATTAAAAAGAGATTCAACGGCCCCTGCCTTGTAGTCCGGGCTGCCATATACCAGCTTGTCAACCCGACTCATGACCAACGCACCAGCGCACATGGGACACGGCTCTATCGTAACATAAAGTGTCGCTCCCGTCAACCGCCAGCGACTCAGCTTTTGACAGGCTTCTCGGATGACTATTACCTCTGCATGTGCAGTAGAGTCATGCCAATTTTCGCGCATATTATGTCCACTGGCAATAACCTGGTCGTCTATAACCAGAACAGCCCCAATCGGCACTTCTCCAAGGTCAAAGGCCTTTTGGGCCTCAGCCAGCGCTAGACCCATATAGTAGTTGTTATCCATATTCTCACCATCACAAGAGGCTTTTACACTTACTTTTGCTATTATATCCTGCTCACCGAAAAAAATCAATATCCTACATTCTGGATAAGTTTAACTAAGCGTTAGCGGGAAATTCCAGCTAACGCTTAACTAATTATTTAAAAAATTTTATCCGTTCTGCCAGCGGCTGAAACTCTTTGTCGCCAGGTGCTGCTGTAGGTTTACCAAATGGCATCTGCGCGATCAGCTTCCATTTCGCCGGTATGCTCCACTCTTGCTTGACGGCTTCGTCAATAAGAGGATTGTAATGCTGCAATGATACACCGAAACCTTCCAGCTCCAACGCTACCCAAATCACATGTTGCAGCATGCCGGAAGCTTGATTGGACCAGATGGGGAAATTGTCACTATACGTTGGGAATTGCTTTTGCATATTTTCAACAACTGCCATATCTTCAAAGAAAAGCACCGAACCATATCCATTAGCAAAACTATTAATTTTTTCTTCTGTCTGAGCAAATCGTTCGGCCGGAACTATTTTTTTAAGCTCATTTTTGGCAATATTCCACAGTACATCGTGGTGTTTTCCTACGAGAATAGCCACTCTGGCACTTTGCGAATTAAACGCTGAGGGGGTATACTTGACAGCCTCCTGGATAACCTGGTGAATACGTTCATCTGTAATAACAGTTTCTTTACTAATATTGTAAAAGGTTCTTCTGTTTTTCACTGCCGCCAAATACGTTTTCTCCATGTTCTCAACCTCCATTTAATATTTCCTATTCATTGAAAATTTATATTTATTATTAAATATACTTCGCTACACTATCCTACTTACCTTGTTGCTTATTGCTTCCGAGGTTAAAATTTTTATTACATTATTCGACATAAATTTCTTCTATTGTTGTTATTTCGCTTTATTACTACATATGTGAAAATAATAACTATATTCCAATACAGGATTTGCCGAATTCAACTAGAATATTACTAATTAGTTAGAAAATTCGGTACCTTACTAACAACATATAAGGGGGAATTTACATGAGCCAGCAGGGCCCACAAAACAGAGCCGTTAGTTATGAAGTGAATTTAGACACTCTTAAGCTAACCGATGTAATCGATATTGAGTTTCTACAAAAATTTCAGGATGATTTTGCTAAAGGCGTTGGTGTAGCCAGCGTCACAGTTGATCAGGACGGCAAGCCAGTGACAAATCCCAGTATGTATACCAGATTCTGTACAGACTATACCCATTCGACAGAATGTGGTGACAAACGCTGTGCGGAATCACATCGCAAAGGCGGCGAAGAAGCCGTACGCACCGGTAAACCTTTTGTGTTCGAATGCCATGCAGGGTTGATTGACTTTGCTGCACCGATAGTAATTGAAGGAAAGTTGCTGGGAACAATCTTAGGCGGTCAAGTTCTCACGTCAAGTCCTGACGAACAAAAATACAGAAGAATCGCTGGCGAAATTGGCGTTGACGCCGACGGCTATGTCGAAGCTACCAAAGAAGTACGCATCCTGTCAAGAGAGAGTATCGAATCAGCCGCCAATGTACTTTTCACGGTTGCTAACAATATGTCCAAGAATGCCTTTCAGCATCGAAAACTTAAAGCAGTAGCCATGGTATTAGATGACAGCCTGCATCAAATTTCGGCCACTATGGAGGAATTAGCCGCTTCGGCTGGCACAGTAAGTGACAATCAGGCTAATTTAAATTCTGAAATTGGTAATGTTAGCTCGGTTACCGGTGAGATCAATAGTGTTATGGATCTTATCAAAGAAATCGCCGATGAAACCCGGCTGTTAGGTTTAAATGCAGCTATTGAAGCGGCCCGGGCAGGCGAGGCTGGTCTGGGCTTTGGCGTTGTGGCGCAAGAGATTAGAAAGCTATCCGCAGACTCCAAAGCAACGGTTGGTAAAATCAAAGAATTTACAACCCTAATAAGAAATTCTGTTGATCGCACCGTTACTATGGGTAGTGAAACTGCGCTAACTGTTGAACAACAAGCAGCAGCTATTCAAGAGGTAACCGCCAGTGTACAGGAAATCACTAGCATAACTGAACAATTAACAGCTTTGGCAAATGAAACCTGATCTAGTAGGAACGGAGGAATAAGCTTATGGCAAACATCCAGTTAGTCATTTTTGAAATTGATGGCAGTGAATACGGCATTGATGCCTTAACTGTTAATGGCATTTTACGAGCCCAAAAATACAAAATACAGAAAATACCCGGACTTCCACGCGAAATCGAGGGTATGATCAATCTCCGCGGACAAGTAAACTATATCTTTAACTTACGCAAGAAATTCGGGCTAAGCGAAATATCTGACGCAGAAGAAACCAAATTTATCATGCTGAATATTAATGGACAGGTCGTCGGTTGTATTGCCGACGAAGTAACAGATATTGTTCACTTTAATGAAGAAGATTTACAACCAGCGCCCACCCTGGGTAGCAATCTTACCCTAACCTACATAAAGGGAATCGGCAAAGTGGATGAGCGTATGATTATTATTCTTGATCCTATACAACTGCTATCTACAAAAGAGCGGTTAGATTTAGAAACTCCGTTGGTAAAACTATCTGATTTAGCCATTCCCTCTTAACCTGGAAAATCCAATGGGACATTCTTACTGCTACTTATACAAGTGATAAAATGAGCATCCCCTGCGATCGCTAAAGGGGATGCTCATTTTACTGGTTCAAATCTATACCTATAGCTCGTTTTCGATCACTGCCGCTTACTTACTTGCTCACACAATTCCGACCCTTCTCCTTAGCACGATAAAGGGCGGAATCGGCAGCTTTTATTACTGCTTCGGTTTCTTTATTCTTCTCGCTACGTTCTGCTAACCCGATGCTAATGGTTACGGATAGTTTTTTAACAGCTGGTTTTCGCTTGGTCTTTTTCATTTGTCGCTTCTGGTACGCATAAGGAGTTTTCTCTACTGCCATTCGCAATTTTTCCAGGTGGGGTATAGCGTCTGCGCTGGTAGTGTAAGGGAATAGTATCGTAAATTCCTCACCGCCGTAGCGAAAGGCCTTGCCACCTCCTCCGACCTTTTTGAGCACAGAAGCCACAAGGCGCAGTACCTCATCGCCGGTATCGTGTCCATATGTATCATTAAATTTTTTAAAAAAGTCGATATCCACCATAGCAATCGTATATTCGCCCCTCAGTTTCATTAGTTCTTCTTTAAGAGCACGCCGGGCAGGCAAACCTGTAAGCTCATCCAGGTAAGCCATTGAATACGAATCCTGGATAACAGCCATAATAAGTAGTATTCCGGCTGTACCAAAGAAAATAGGGATTGCTAACGGCGCGGCTTTTAAATGCAGCGCCAGCATGGAAGCAACCAGCACAGCGTTAAAGGTATTATTCATATACGAATAATGCTGTAACTGCGTTCTTAAAACTAATATGAACGCAGCACTATACACCAAAATAGCGGGTTGCGGAATTGTTGTAATAACAAACATATCTACCGCCAGCGACGGCTCCTGGTAAAAAGAATTGAGTAATGTGTCATCATTCGATGTAACTGCCAGTGCAATATAAAACATTTGGGAAGCAATAATACCAAAACGCCCTAATCCCCAAAAATTAAATATACCTCTTTCTTTTATTAAAGAAAAGATAAATATGTTTATCGGCAGTAAAATGCAAATAGCAGCATAAATTATCCTTGAAAAAGCGGGAATTGCAATAGCTGTTGCCAAATCACTGAGAGCATACTGCGAAATTGCAAGTACTATCATCATAAAGAAGACCCGACTGCGATTAAACCACCAACTCAACACCAGGCCAATACCATATATGCCATAAGAAAAGTTTGCAATAGCTGCAGGTAACAAGTAATTATTCATAAGTAAGCGCGAATAGACTATACCCATGATAAGAAGTAATCCAAAAGGAATTGTAGTAAATAATGACATTATTTTGGCCATTGGGTTTGCTAAAGTCCCCTTTCGGTATTTGTTAACTTTCTTATTATACCAATAAAACAGGCATCTGTAGATATATACGTCTACAGATGCCTGTTTTTTACCTTCCGTCCTATCAGCTTGACACCTGCGGCGCCAACTTGATCAGTCTTTGGGCAAGATATCCCCCCAAAGCAATAATGCTTTCGATATGCAAAAAATACTCAATTGAAGGATCAAAAAGCATAGTAGCATTGGCTGGTATTTCCCCGTCGCCCTCCCACAAAGTGACACACAAAGGCGTTTTCGGAAATACGGGAAAATATGCAGATACATCACCAAATTTGGCCATCTGCCCACCAAGAATAGCGGCACAAGCAAGAAATGCTCCCGTCTGCTGACCAAAAGCCTTGATCAAGCCACAAATTGCATCTTTATGAAAAGCGGGATAAAACAGCATACCCCCGTTGGGTATCTCTTTCAAACTCACCCATTTACCTGTTACCTCTGCGGTTGTTTGAAAAAAGGATAGATAGTGCAATACCAATATGGCGGCACTAATCTCGGGAGTTTCACCATCGTTTTCGCGCACTATGGTTTCCCGTGCCAGATCGACAATATAGTTCTCATTGAGAAAAGGCACAATAAATTGCTGCTTTCCTGGTAAATAGTGAACTTGCATATTGCGGGCAATGTCTGTCGGCTCTTTTTGTTTTACATCCTGCCAACCTTTATCATACGCCACACGGTAGTTACTTTTCATACTCCGCCTCCCTCCGCACCAATCATTGGACGATTTTCCTATGTTTCTTGGTTCTAATTCTTCAAATTTCACAAAATTCCTCTACTATTTAAGACAGCAAATCCCGTGTTGTAAAGTAATTTCCAGACTACTTATTGACGATACTCCCAATTTTCTTCAAGGCAATCGACAAAGTTCCATCCGGATTATTAATAAACTCAATATATTCATTGTTTTGAAAATAGTCTACAGGAAATGTAATTTCAATGCCTGTATCGGTTTTAATCTTATGGCTTTTCCCTGCTTTGATGGCCAAATCTTTATCAATTTTCACCGTTGCGGGAATCCCGGCCTTTTCTACTTCCTGAATATATTCTTGCTGCATAAGCGGCGAGGAAGGAAACACGGCCTTGCCTAACTCCACTGGATCAAGGTATTCAGATACCTCGGTGTTCTCAACAATATAACTCTTGCTTTTTAAAGCAGCTGTAACCGTACTTTCTCCATGATTTTCGGCTACTGTCCGGGCAATCGAATTTACCAGTTCGAGCGTACTCTTGGGAGAAATAAGGGAACTGCATTCCAGTATATGGTCAGCAATTATATATGTCTCTATGCCGTTAACTGACCGCTTTTTCTCAATAAACTTAATGTCCAGCGAATCCACATTAATAAAGGCATATTCCTCAATTTTTTGCGAAAGGCTAGGTAAAATCGCATAATGGTTGATAATATCATTTTTGAGCTGGTCATTCTCCTGAACTACTTGATGAATAAAGCCCACCCGATTCGTGCATTTCAAGAGGCCAATTACCCGGTTATCATCGATAGTAAAATCGCAGAGCAGCACATCGGTAGAGTCTAGCGTATCAGACTGAGCGATTGCTGTATACATTAATTCTGCTACATATACCGAAAAACTGATAAAGTCTAATGTACCGGCAATATACTCTGACATTTGACTTTTAAACTTACTATTGGGATAAAAAGTACCTGATTTCGCATTTTGCCCGGTATACGATTTTTCAATATGCTTGGCTAAAAAGCTTATAACACTGTTGCTTTCCCGGTCTAATTCCTGCTGTGAAAAAACAGTTACCCCAGAATTAAAGTCTAATATGTGTAGTATTGCTCTGTTTATTGTGATCAACATTGGCATCGTCCTCTTCTCTTCCTGGTTGCTGGCTATAGCTTTCTTGCTGCTATGGCAATCCAGTCATTATCAACGCATAATTTGCTCCTGTCAAGTCGCCCCAGACTATCTTAATGGCAAGACATTCTATTGTCTCGTTCTTGCCAGCAATTCATGGTATTCCCGCTCTAGCTGTGCTACCTTCTCTTTTTCTTTCGCCACAGATAACCTGCTAAGGACCTCTGACAGTCGATAGTCCAGAATAATTTGTTCTTCCTGCGTTTTGTTGTTTTTGGCGTCATTTTGGTGGTTGATATATTGACTGTAATTTCCCTGCAACAAACTGAGCTTACCGGATTCGATAATCATAAGATGAGTTGCTACCTTATCAATAAACTGCCGGTCATGCGATACGAACAACATGGTTCCCTGATAGGCGCTCAAAACCGTCTCCAAAGCCTCGACAGAAGGTAGATCAAGGTAATTTGTCGGTTCATCCAAAAACAAAACATTGGCTTCACTGGCAATAATCTTCGCCAGGCCCACTCGCGTCCGCTCACCGCCACTTAATATACACGCCTGTTTAAATACATCTTCACGGCGAAACAGCAATTGCGCTAGCAAATTCCGAATAATACCCTCCTCATAAATGGTTGTTGCCATAATATTATCAAGAACTGATTTATTCAGTTCCAGGTCATCCATGCCTTGTCTAAAATAACCGATGCGCGCTTTGGCTGACACATAAATCGACGCTTCACGTTTGTCAATCATATTTAATAGCGTAGTCTTGCCACAGCCATTATCACCCAGCAGCGCCACCTTCTGACCCTTCAGCAGGCTGAATTCGGCGGCCTCAAATATAACGCGATTACCAAATTTTTTACTAATTTTCTCTCCCCGGACAACTACCTTGCTATATAAGCCGCCGGTATTGGCAAAATCAAACGCCACAGCCAGACTTTCTTTTGGTTTTTCCTTGATCGCCAGCTTATCCAGTCTGGACTCCAGGGATTTAACAGCCTTATTGAGATTTGCCTTTGCCTTTTGATCTCCCATTTTGTGAAGCCTGGCTTCGGAATTGCCCATCCGTTTGGGCGTTTTTCGTGTTGATGCAGAGCGGCTCTTACGGTCAACAATAGCCACTTCCAGTTGGTTTTTCTCCTGAATATAATTTTCATACTCGCGTTCCCGTCGTTTTTGTTCCGTTTCCTTTTGCCTACAATAACTGGTATAGTTGCCCCGGTAAACCTTTACTTCGCCGTCCTCAAGTTCCCAAATACCTGTGCATACGGCATCAAGCAGCTCACGGTCATGGGACACCACAACCAACGCTCCTGCAAATTGCTGGAGCTTAGACTGTAAAAGAGCTGTGCCTTTTATGTCTAAATTTGCTGATGGCTCATCAGCAAACAGTAAGGAGCTTTCTTCACTAAGAGCTGCCGCAATTTTATAGCGAGTTCTTTCCCCTCCACTCATAAAATCCGTATAATTTCGTCTGGTTGCAAATTGTCGGCCAACAACTGGATTGACCATCTGCCTGATATCCTCTAGGGAATCAAGTTGTGTAATGCTGGAAAATTTGCAATATCTGCTGACATACCCTTCTTCTGGTTGCACTTTACCTGCCATAATTCCTAGCAGGGTGGACTTTCCTGCACCATTTTGGCCTATCACACCAATTTTTTCACCTTCAGCCAGTGTAAGCCGATCAATCCTGAACAAGCAGCGTTCTCCCGCATACTTACTGATTTTTTCTAATTTTAATAACAGAAAAACCCCTCCTTTTTGATAAAGAGGGGATGATGTACAGACAAAAGGGCATAAAGAAACATACGTCTATACCCAATCCCCTTTAGAATCACAAAAGAGCACCAAAACAAACCTGTCTCATACCAGGCTATGTTTTCTCCACGCTCTTTTGGGGTTACTAAAGAATGATTAGCGCATGTCAGTTGTACCTTTTTCCCTTTCAACCTTAAATATGCCCTATTATTTTATATTATACCTAATTAAAGCATCCTTTTCAAGTTATTGTAAAAAATTGCCAATACTTACTCCTTCTTCTGCTGCTTTTCTACAAAAGCAAAGCACTCCTGGCCAGATGATTCCTTAACAACAGTCGACGGTATCCGATGACTCTTAAACCCCATCGCTTTGCAGCCATAAGGGAAAACTTTTTCCCAGGTAATATAATAATATTGGCATTTTATACATCTTGGTTTAGCATTCATTTTTAATACCTATACAAATTACTATTGGGGATCTTAGCTGCTTAGCAACTTCTTATTTTACATTTTACCCTATAGAAAACCATTGTGCAATTCCAGTGAATTCAAAATCAAGGCCCCATAGCCCAACTGGCTACGGAGCCTGTTATTTACACCCTACGCTTTTAGTTTCAATTGGTAGGCAATATACAAACACAGCAGCCAAACTGGTGCAATATACAGCGAATAACGCATATCTGGCATAAACGCCATAATAATGACAACCAACACTAAAAAAGCCAAACAAAAATAAGACCCCAATGGATAAAATGGCATTTTAAACACGAGCGGTTCCTTAACCTGCACCCGGTGGTTGCGAAACTTCAACTGGACAATTAAAATGATTGCCCAATTGATAATAATAGATATCGTTGCCAGCGCCATAAAATATAAGAAAACCTTTTCCGGGTCTAAATAGCTTACCAACACAGTGATTAAGGTAAATGCCGATGAAACCAGCACTGCATTTACCGGCGCACCAGCCGAATTGAGCTTACCAAAAAACTTCGGGGCATTTTTTTGCTGGGCCAGACCATACAACATTCTGCCATTACTATATAGAGCACTATTGTACGCCGATAAGGCAGCTGTAAGAACTACAAAATTCAACAGATTAGCCGCGGCGGAGATACCTACATGAGAAAATATCTGGACAAACGGACTGCCTGTTGTCTCCATTTCATTCCAAGGAAATATTGCCAAAATAACCGTCATTGCGCCTACATAAAATAACAATATTCTCCAGACCACCTGATTAATGGCTTGTGGAATGATTTTCTTAGGATTTTCCGCCTCACCGGCAGTAATACCCACAAGCTCAACACCGCCAAAGGAAAACATAACTAAAACCAATGACATAACAACTCCATATAGCCCCATAGGAAAAAAACCGCCATGGCTCCACAAATTACTAATGCCGACAGGCTGACCGCCATTACCAACCCCGAAAACAATCATGGCAATACCAAAAACAATCATGCCGATAATTGCCAATACCTTGATAATAGCAAACCAAAATTCAAACTCGCCATAGGCTTTTACATTAATCACATTAATCAAAGTAACAAGCACCAGGCACACCAGTGCCGAAACCCAGGTGGGGATATCAGGCAGCCAATAATTAATATAAGTGCCAATAACCGATAATTCGGCCATCCCAACAACGACATAATTGAACCAATAGTTCCAGCCGGCAACAAAACCCGGCAGTTCTCCCCAGTATTGATAGGCATACTGGCTAAACGAACCAGATACCGGATGGGCTACGGCCATTTCACCTAGCGCCCGCATAATAAAAAAGATAACAATACCGCCAATCAAATACGATAACGTAATGGCTGGCCCGGCCATTTTTACCACAGTAGCCGAGCCGTAAAATAACCCTGTACCAATAGCTCCCCCTAGTGCAATCATCTGGATATGACGATTCTTGAGGTCACGTCGGATGTGTTGTTCCGTATTTCTAGTTTTCATGTTGCTCCCCTTTTCACTTACCTGTCTCCTCTGCTTTGTCTGCCGGTTGTACCTTAAACCATACCGCATACATTGTCGGCAACGCAAGTAGTGTCAGCACCGTTGCGCCAAGCAGGCCGCCGCTGATAGCCACTGCCATCGGCCCCCAAAACGTGCTGGGGACCAACGGCAACATGCCAAGTATGGCCGCCGCTGCCGTCAGCATAATGGGACGAAACCGCAACACAGCAGAATTGATGATAGCGTCCCACGGCGTCTCGCCGGCTTTAATATGTTGTTCAATTTGGTCAATAAGAATAACCGAATTACGGATAATCATGCCGCTAAGGGCTAAGATACCAAGTTCGGCGACAAATCCCAGCGGCCGCAGAGTTAATAACATGGCTAGACTAACTCCAATAATTCCGAGTGGTGCCGTAAGAATGGTCAGAATCATTAAGGATACCTTTTGCAACTGCAGCATCAACAGAATCATAATAACCAAGATCATTACCGGCACTGTTTTAAGCAAAAATTTTATAGAAGTATTGCCTTTTTCTGACGCCCCACCAACCTCAATACTATAACCAGCCGGCAGGCTGTCCCTCAACTGTTTTAGATTCTCATAAACCTGCTTGGTGGCATCATTACCAGTTACCCCGGCAACAACCGCTGCTTGTACAGTAATTGTTGGCTTTAAATCATACCGCCAGATTAAACCATCCTCGGCTTCATAGCTTATTTTAGCAATTTGTTCTAAAGGTACAAATTTGCCATTACCAATATGTACTGGCAAATCTTTAATATTAGCTAGATTCTTCCGGTTTTGAGCATCAATGCGAAATACAATGCCCACAGTTTTATCTTGTTCATAATATTCGGCGATAGATGCCCCTGATAGCTGGGTCTGTAAGTCCTGAGCCAAGCCTTGGCTGCTGATTCCCAGCATTCTGGCCTTATCCTGGTCAATTGCCAAATGCATGACTTTGCTTTTTTCATTCCAGTCAAAATTAACATTTTTCAGAGCCGGATTGCCTGCCATACTATCGCTAACCTGTTTCGCAAGCGCGCGTACCTGCTCATGGTCATAGCCGGAAACACGCAGCATCACAGGATACGGCGAAGGCGGGCCGGTCTGAATTAAAGTAACATTTCCCCGCACATTCTCGAAGTTGTCGGCAAATAGTTTCGTGACTTTTTTCTCCAAGGCTTCCCGGGATTTCAGATCTTTAGCAACAATGATAAACTGTGCATAATTATTTGCCGGTAACTTGGGCTCGATCGTAAGGATAAAGCGTGGTGATCCCTTGCCAACATAATAGCTGTAAGCCTCAATATCCGGATCATCAGTAAGACTAGCTGCCAATTTTTGTGTTTCTTGCTCAGTGGCCGCTATGGCGGCGCCTTCCGGCAATGTCAGCTCAACAATAAGTTCAGGCCGAACTGAGGGCGGAAAAAACTCCTGTTGTACAAACCTTAACAAAAATATTGATCCGATAAAACACCCTATTGTTATGCCCAGCACTAGCTTCTTGTTATACAAACACCAAGTGAGTGTCTGCCGAAACAGCCGGTAAAATCTGGTATCATATAAATCATGACCTTCCGCTGTTGTATGTTTGGGTTGAATTAATTTATAGCCTAAGAGTGGGGTTACCATAACCGATACCAGCCAGGAAATCAACAGCGCAATAGTCATTACAGGAAACAAACTACTAGTAAATTCAGCCGCCGACCCTTTGGAAAAACCGATGGGTATAAAACCGGCACAAGTAATTAGCGTTCCTGTAAGCATGGGGAAGGCAGTAGCCTTATAGGCATAGCAGGCGGCCTCAAAGCGCCCCCAGCCCTGCTCTAATTTTACTGTCATCATCTCAATAGAAATAATAGCATCATCAACTAATAAGCCCAAGGCCATGATTAGCGCACCCAGCGATACCTTATGCAAATCTATGCTGCCTATCTTCATACAAGCAAAGATACCGGCAATAACCAGGGGAATACATAAAGCAACAACAATACCGGAGCGAACACCAAGACTGAGAAAACTTACTACCAATACGATAAGGATGGCTTCCCACAGTGATTTAACAAAATCGGCAATAGATTCTTTAACCACTTTGGGCTGATTGGATACTTGACCGATTTCCATGCCCAGCGGCAAATCTTTTTTTAGTAAGGAAATAGTTTTCTCCAGATCTGCTCCCAGAGTAAGAATATTTCCCCCCTTTTCCATCGAAAGCGCCATACCGATGGCCGGCAGTCCATTAAAATACATTTTGGGCTCCATGGGGTCAACATAACTGCGCTCTATCTTGGCAATATCACCTAGACGGAAGGTGCGCTCATTGACGCGAATAGGCAGATTGCGCAGGCCCTCTACATTTTCAAACAACCCCGACACCCGCAAATATACATTATCGGAGACTGTTTCAACCATGCCTGAAGCAGTCATCGCGTTTTGCGCTTTAACAGCAGCAATAATAATAGCAGGATCGATTCCCAGACTGGCTAGTTTACTGCTTTCCATTTCAACATATATTTTTTCCTGTTGAACACCGATAAGCTCAACCTTGCTCACATTGCTTACACCAAGTAAGCTTCTACGGATTTTCTCGGCTTTTTCCCGCATCTCTTCAAAACTATAACCTTCTGCTGTGAGGGCATAAATATTGCCAAAAACATCATCAAACCGGTCATTGAACGCAGGCCCAACTACCCCTTGGGGCAAGGTGCTTTTGATATCATTAACCATATTACGCACTTCCACCCAAGTAGGCCGGACATCTTTTTCATTTACCGTATCTTTTAGATTCACATAAATCACAGCCTGACCTGGCCGTGAATAACTTTTTAGATAATCCAGCCCCGGTGTATCCTGCAGCTTCTTTTCAATTTTGTCTGTTACCTGTTCTTCCACCTGCCTGGCACTTGCGCCCGGCCAGGAGACAGACACGATCATCTGACGGATTACAAAATCGGGGTCTTCCATTCTCCCTAACTGCTGGTAGGACAATATTCCTGACAAGAATGTCAGGAATACAAAAAAATATACAAGTGGCTTATGGTTAAGAGCCCATTCGGTCAAATTTAATTTACTCATAGCCGTACCTTCTGCCCTTCCCGCAATTTCTGTACTCCGCCGGTAACAATGACTTCACCATCCTGAAGTCCTTCCAGAACCTGCACCTTGTTATCACCAAAAACCCCGACTTTTATGGGACGCAAACTGACTATGCCATCTTGAATAACCCATACATTCGGAGTGTCGCCAGTCTGGAAAATGGCTGCCAGCGGAATATACACAGTTTGCCGGCTAGTTGAACTCCCCACAGCAACACTGGCAGTCATGCCTAAGTTCACGGCTGCCGGTGGATTGATTAAACTAATTCTGACTCTATAAGTTCGGGCAACTTTATCAGCCACCGGGGAAATTTCCCGGACTTTTCCCGCTGTGGTAACATCAGGCAGAGCCCAAAAGCTAATATTCACTTGCTCGGCATTACGCATTTCGTCAATACGATTTTCCGGAACATTGATTTCAATTTCCCGTTCGCTACCCTTTACCAGGGTCACGACCGACTGGCCGGCACTGACTACTTGTCCGGCTTCGACATTGACGCTGGAGATGACGCCATCACTATCTGCCACCAGTGAAGTATAGCCTAGCTGGTTAGCACCTTGCGCATACTGGGCTATTGACTGGTTGACGGCGGCCAGCGCGACTTCATATGTGTTCTCATATTGATCTAACTGGGCCTGGCTGATCGCATTTTGCTCATACAACTTACGATAGCGTTCCAGGTTACTTCGGGCTAAACCCAATTGTGACTGAGCCGAAGCAACCTGGGCTGAGGAAATGTTTACCGTTTGCTGAACATCCTTGGCATCGATTTCCATAAGGACATCCCCGGAATTAACTACACTGCCAAGCTCAATATTACGTTTGACAATTTTTCCGCTAACCTGAAATGCCAGCTGAGTCTCATACCGCCCCCGTACTTCTCCGGAATAGCTTGCCGTTTGCCCCATAGCATTCGTTTTTATTGTTTGTGAGCGAACAAGCGGCACTTCTTCCTGGACTGTTTCGCTCTTTGAACAGCCGGCAAAACTCAACGATAGAATCATAATAGTCAGTGCAATGCAGCCGGCAATAGCCTTTTGCATAAGAAAAACCTCCCTCGCATTCATTTCTTCACAAGCGCATTAACGATGAAATCAACAAGCACCTCTGTATAATCTTCTTCTTTGTGCAGCGGCCTTGTACGCGCATAGCTGAAGGCTTGAAATAATTTAAACCCAGCATAAGCTACGACTTTTTCATCGACTTCCCGAAACTTCCCCTGCTGTTTACCTTCGCGAATAATCCCGGCAATAATTGCAATAATTTCTTCATCAATAATTTCATGATATTTTCTGGTTGCCAAAGCCACATATAAATCATCGTCTTTTAGTATTCTGGTAATAAAGTGATCCTGGTTAAAATACGCGATTGACTTCCTAATGAGAAGAACCAGTCGCTCAAGTGGGTCAGATACCTCGCCCATCTGTGCAAATAGTATCTCAATCGTTTTATGACATTCACGCAAAAGAAGACATCTAAACATGTCCTCTTTATCTATGAAGTGTTCATAGATTGTCTTTTTTGAAATTCTGCAGTCTTTACTAATTTCATCCATCGTTGTCTTTTTAAAACCAAAACGATCCATTCGTTCGGTTGCTTTGTCGAGGATAAGGCTTTTTATATCATCCATTGTATCTCCCTCTTCTATAAAGCCAAATCAATGCGTGGTCTAATCTCCACTTAAAAACTATTATAGTGTTTTAGTTTCCGGAATTCAATAGGAAACGACCTGTTATTTGCCGGCTTTTTTTAACCTAAATATCATATTGCAACCCCGCACAAGGGGGAAAAAATTAAAAGCCGCGAAATTCGCGGCTTTTAAAAAACTAATCGTTCTCTTCTTCTTCATTCTCAACAATCTCAATCGTATCCTCAAAGGTATCAAGAATGTTTTCATGATGCTCTTCCACTGCATCATTAATCAGTCTTAGCGCCGCATTGGTCTGCTCTTCCGGCAAGCCCATTGCAATTATAATGTCCATCAAACGGTCTCCAAGGAGTTCAACATCATCGGTAAAGAGTACCGGGATTTCATCAGTCATTTCAGGCTCTAGTTCATCGCACATAATATACACTCCTCGTCACTGTTTATTTTTCTGGCGAACAACCTCAATATGTAATCCACCTATGATACTGCTTGCTACACTATTATTGTAACACACATTTGCACAAATAATTATTAAATCTATAATAATTTATGGATAAGCTCTTTTTTGTAATTTTCCATCAATTAGTAGTATACAACAAAATATAAGCCCGGCAGCTGAAGCCGCCGGACTTTTTTTATGGGATTATCTACTAAGCTGAATCTGAGCCACTTCGCATCTTGTAACTTCAATCTCCTTATTTCTACAGGCAATGTTATAGATATGGCGAAGATATGCTGAAATATTTATCACATATCGTATGGATTTCACGGCATTTTCCCTTTCCAGTAATAATTAATATTACTATTATAAAAGAAATAGACCATTTAGTCGACTGGAATCTCTAGGGAAAAATTTGCCGTCCAAAGGCAATACGACTACGTTGTTTTTAATCATTTGACGCGCTGCCAACTGCAATCCCAATCAAAAAGGCTGCAATCTCACGCAAATGACGGTCATGACGGTCATTTTCACGCCTTTGCCGCTCACGCCATGCTCGTTCGCTCTCGTGATGGCGCCGTCTCATTTCTCTTTCGTGCCGCTCATTTTCTCTGCGCATCCGCTCGTCATGCTGCCGTCGCCGGGCATCGTCCCGGTCGTTATGGCGATCATGACGATCATGGCGATCAAAACGATCCAGCTGCACTATTTGTTGCGAGTCACTGTTAAGCAAGGGACCTGATGCTGCAGCAGCTACCGATGATGCCATGCCAACTTGCATTATACCAAGCATTGAGTATATAACTATTTTTTTAGATACGATTTTCATAGGAACACTTCCTTTATTTTGATCCTAAATCCATACTTTAATAATAATCACCAATTTTTAGAATTTGTTTAGAATTTATTGGATATTTTCAGCAACTCTCAATTTTAGCTCTTAATTGATCTTACCCTTCATCATTACTTTTAATAATCAGGGTTGGGCAAGACGCGTGATGAAGAACATGATTACTGACGCTGCCAAGCAATAACCCTTTGACATCACTTAAACCCCTGCGTCCCATGACAATTAAGGAATAGTCTCTTTCTTCTGTGACATCAACAATTCTTATACCGGGATGTCCGTACTCCACCAACGTATTAACCCTACCGTCAAAATCATCAAAAACTTCCAAAGCCTTATCCAAAATACGTTTGCCACTTACTTCTAAATCCTTTAAGAGCAACGAAGGGATTATGGTGTCCGGCATAATATAAGCCGGGTTTTGGATAATATGTATCAATGTGACTGAGCTGTCAAATTTTTCGGCTAAAATTCGAGCATATTTAGCAGCTAATAGTGCTCTATTCGAACCATCAATAGGAACCAAAATTTTTTTGAACATATCGTCGCCTCCAATAATAATAATTTAGACTTATTTTATCAATTTAGCAAATTTCTATATTGACACATCTTCCCAATAATAGCATAGTAGTAATAAAGAATATGAGCTACGAGGTAAAGTCATATGTCAATTGATATTATTGCTCCTAATAATGCCTTATCCCATCTTAATCAAGTTAAAAATAAGCGGGAATTATCAGATTATATCGTTCAAGATACCATCGATGATGATCCTGACTTTAGTCCCGCCTACATTGTCGAACTATCAGATAGGGGTAAACAATTACAACGGGATCATCCAGTAAAAATAGTTCGATTATAAATTCTGGCTTGTCAACATTTACTCTAGAATGTCAAACCAGTTATATATTCGGCATAAGAAACCATCACTACTAAAGTTTAACTCAGATTACAACCTTTAATCATAGTAAATATTCGTACTAAGGCGGGATCAAATTGAGTGCCAGCACACCGCTTCAATTCTTCACTGGCAGCTTCATGGCTTATGCCTTTTCGATAAGGCCGGTCACTAACCATCGCATCATAGGCATCGGCTATAGCCACAATACGACATTCTAAGGGAATTGTCTCACCCTTGATCCCTAGTGGATAGCCTTCACCATTCCACCACTCGTGATGTTTTAATATCCAGTCTGCAATCGGCAAGAGATCACTGGATGCCTGAGCAATGCGATAACCAATTTCACAGTGCCGTTGAATCTGCTCCCTCTCTTCTTGGGATAATGGTCCGGACTTATGAAGAATGCGGTCAGGAATACCAATTTTCCCTACGTCATGAAACTCAGCAAATAACTGAATATCAGCAATCGCCGACCCGGGTATACCTGCAGCAATTGCAAAACTTGCTATTAAGTTTTGCAATCTATCGCCATGAACCCCGGTGTCATAGTCTCGCGCCGATAACATATTTTTAACAGTATGTATTATCGAACCCTCCGTGCCAGCCTTACGGTAAAGTTTTTCCCGATACATTTTATTATCGGCTTCACGTAACAGATCGCGTTTTGACTTATCAATACCTATAGAATATGCATAGCCAATCGACATTTCCAAAGGAATAGCAATCTCAACAGATTTTTTATTTTCAATCTGAATAGTATCGTGAATACGTTTATACATAGCCTCCATACCATTCCTAGTGACCCCTCGAACTATAATAGCGAATTCGTCACCGCCAATTCTTGCAATAGTACTATTTTCACCAAATGACGCTTGAAGGACTTTTGCTGCATGAACCAGTGTTGCATCACCTTGCTCATGGCCTAATGTATCGTTAATAAACTTTAATCTGTCTATATCTACCGCAAATACACCAATGCCACTTTCTCTCTGATGCCCAAAATCAGTTACTTCTTTTTCAAAATACGTCCGATTATAAAGCCCAGTCAAGGCATCATGGTAGCTAAAATACAATAAGCTTTCCTGTGCTGCCTGGCTTTGAGCCAAATATTTTTTGGCTCTTTCATGTTCTTTGTTGTAATGCTTGAGAATGATCACAAACACTACGGTATTGGCAATTAAAATAGTTGCTAACCCAATAAAAATGTCAATATATCTTTCAACATTACTGGAATAGCCGACAATTATAAATGGATGTTTATATTCGAAAAACAGGAGCACGCCCGATATGATTATAAAATAAGCGATTACCACAATTCTTTTATAACCGGAAAATACATTCGCCGCCACCGAGGAAAACAATATTATGTAGAATGGGATACTCCCTGAAACTCCCCCATTTAAAATCCATGAAACCGGGGTAATTATAAAGACTGCGCTTATCAAAAGAAAAACCGTAACTGCATACTTTCTTCGCACAAAAGACAAATAGTAAAGGCCTGCCATAATAACACCACCAATTAGGCAGGTCAACACTAATAAGGAATCTAAGTCAAGCAAATAATTAGTGACACCACTCCACACGGCTATAATAAAGCCAAAAATAAGTACTATATTAAGCAACCTATGCTCAATTGAGAATTGAGCTTCATCGCCGATCAGCTTATGCCATTCAACTCCCACCTGCAAGCATCACCTTCCTGTTATTTACATTTTCGTCTGAGAGCTAGAGACAATTAAGAGAACTGCCTTCACTTATGCCATACATATGACTGAGGGATGCTCCCCATAGGCGTCATTCGACAAGTCTATACTTTTTCCTGCTGCTTAGTCTTCTCGTTGATATAGCATTATTTAAACTAAGCTTCTTTAACATGAAAAAATCCATAGACGAAATCATCTACAGATGCATATTCCAATTTACTATTTTGGTTTTTCATATATTCTACAACATTTATATAAAGGGTTATATTTGCCCTGCTCTGCTTATCAATGTAAAATAAACTTGACATTTAGTCTAATCAGTTGTACATTTATACTATACTTTTGTTATAAAAGGGGGTAATGTATGACTAAATCAACAGGACAGCTAAAAATAATAAATCGCCTACATGTATATCGGGCAGAGCACAGACTGACCCAGGAGCAGCTAGCAAAAGCGATTGGCGTAACAAGGGCGACTATTGTCGCGATTGAAGGCGGAGGTTATAACCCTTCTTTAGAATTGGCTTTTCGTATCGCCCGTTTTTTTAAAACAGACATTAATGCTATTTTTTCGATTAGGGAGGAATCAGAATGAAGAGATTTGACAGCGTTATTTTAAAAATATTTTTGTATGAGCTGCCTATAATTTTACTTTATTTTATCTCAATTTCTATATTTGGCCTGGAAGCGGCTGCGCAGAGAAATAGTTTTGCCAAAGTCTGGTATGATTTTGGTGGATGCTTTATCTTTGGATCATGGATGGCAGTTTCTCTTTGTCTAAGTGTTAGGCTCATGGTGTCAGCCTCATGTAGAGAAAAAGTATTGGCGAAACTTACTTTTCTCAAAGAGCGAGACGAACGTGAAGTGCTCTTGACCGGACAAGCGGCAAAAAACACCATGCTGACTACCCTTGCTATATTGCTCTTTTTATTTTGTCTTTCTTGCTTTCAGATTTCTGTATACCAGGTGCCGCCAGAGCAAGCTGTGGATGGAAAAAGCAGAGTGCTGTCACTGGGTTTGCAGTTTGATTTCACGACAAAAAAAATTCCTCAGACAGCTGAAAATATAGAAAAACAAAATCTGCTATCCTACGATGCTCTGCCTATCTCAAGTTCGACAGTAATTATTTGCTTAATCGGCTGGCAAATTGCATCATACAATTACCTAATGCGCCGTGCTATCAAATAATCCAGCTTCTTTGAAAACAGGTTTTTCTATGCGGCTGCTATAAAACAACGCAACTAGCTATGGGTTTTGTAAAACGCCTGCGGGAACGGTATGTTCACTTTCGGATTCTGCATTGGACACATCTCGTTCTAATTTTTCGATAATATTGGGCAACTCCGCCAACAGTTCCTCTATTTCTTTTAATTCTTCTTTACTTAATTCATTATTTTCGCTGACAAATACATGGTCCATACAAACACCCCACTTGTCATTATGAAATAAAAATTGCCAGATTACACTTTAAGTGCAACCTGGCAATCATAGATTTAACCCTCTTTAGACCCATGGCTTTGCGTCCCTTCCTTTCAGAAGGTTTGCTTATATTATTCATTTTAATAGTATTATTTTGATATCAGACATACAAAGTCCTGCATAAGTAATCTAAAAATTTTAACATTTCTCATTACCTTTACACCACCATTTCCATAAGCTGCTTACTTCCAGTCAAGCAAAAGATGTTTTATGTTATCTAAGGTACTATAACAAAAAGCACTATATAGTGTGTACCTTTTAAACAGACTCTTCTGGATAAAAAAACGCCCACCAGAACGAACCCGGTAGACGGCTAACTAATGACTATTACTCCTGCTTTCTTTCCAAAGCGCTCGCAATCCGTTGCAGCGCTCGATTTATACCGGTCAGTTGCATCAGTGCATAGACAACTACAACACCGTATATAATCACGAATATCATCCCGAATGGGAAAAAACCACCATATCCATAACCATAACCCATCAATTCCAACCACTCCTTTTAAAATAGCTTAAACTATATGTAGTGAGATTATGCATAAAAAAGGTCCACTCTCAACCGTCATGCTGAAAATGGACCTCAATATTTATTCCGAGCAACGGAGCTCCTCCAAATCAATAAGGCCTTCCACAAACCTTATTGACCCCCACCACTCCGTTGCAACAGTTTTATTATATCATAAATCAGAACAAAAAAACAATTTATTTCTTTTGGATATATTTAACAACAAACGTAGCGGCCAGTTAGAAAAACACCATATTTCAGTCGTTAACATATAATATTACCATAGGGAACATTCCCTAACTTTAAGCAAAGGGTTGATAAATAGCAATGACAACCACACCTGAAAACATTACTATTCCGGAAAATCGAACCCGCGGTTGCACTCACTTTATCGACGTGCCGTTGTGCAGGCAGGAAACCGAATACACCTGCGGTGTAGCATGCTTGCAGTCGATACTGGGATGCTACGGCTTCGATTACCGTCAGGACGAATTGGCTCTAATACTGGAATCGAAGCCGAAACTTGGGACGGACTCCGGGAAAATGATTTCTTTTATGAAAATGATTGGTTTTGAAGCTTCTTTTATTAAGAATATGAGTATTGATCAACTCAAATCATTTATTGCCTATGGGATAACCCCTATGATTCAGCTTCAGGCATGGGGGGATAACGGTGTCGACTACGCTTCGGACTGGAAGGACTCGCATTATGTGATCGCTTGCGGATATGATGGAGATAGAATATTTTTTATGGACCCCTGGACTCTCGGAAACTACACTTATCTTACCGAAGAAGAGTTGTTGAAGCGCTGGCACGTCCCAGTCATAGACTTTAGCCGATGTTCCCACTGCGCCCTGATTATAAAAACCGAGCACTTCCCGTTCATCTATGATCCAAAAGCTGCAAAATATCTCGGATAATCGTAGCCTTCTCAATACCCCTTATGAGGCTGAGAAAATAAAAAAACAGGCCAGCACCAGCCAGCCAAAATACTAAAAATAGGCTAACAACCGCCAGCCCAGAATACTATTGGTCTTTTTTATCATCTTCGTTACTTTCCATATGCTTCATGGCAGGTTGTGATACTGACAGCGGATTGCTAAACAACATTTTAATACTCCAAAGACCCGCTATTCCGACTAATGAATATACAATCCGACTAAGCAATGACTGTTGCCCACCGAAGATAGCGGCAACCAAATCGAATTGAAATAAACCAACTAATAGCCAGTTGAGTGCACCAACAATAACTAAAGTTAATGCAATTTTATCCATAATATCAACTCCTTTTTCTCTAGTATGCAATTCATATGTTACCTTTATTCCTATAGGTTATACTTTTTATATATTTCGCTTTACTTGCTGTAACATCATAACATACAAACCATAAAAATGAGCACAGAAAAGCAAGGCTCAGAATCCCTGAAGCCTTGCTTTCATTATTGGATTATATGTCCAATCTCGAACAAAAGTTTTTTCAACCGTTTTAGAGGGAAACTATTTAAAAGGATGGAATTAAATACATACAGTTTTTTATTTGTGGGAGGAATAATTTGAAATGAAACTAATTATTGGTCATACTGGCTCTGGTAAAACGGCAAAAGCAATTGAGGTAAGCCTTAAATTAGCAGAAGCAGGTAAAAGAGTGTTATTTTTTGACGGAGAATCTTCTGCTGCACACTATTTAAAATCTAGACTAGATAACCAAAAGCCTCCTGTTGGTTTTACTATTTTTGATAAATTTAGTAAGGTACAAGATATCTATTCTAAAATTGAATATGGTGGATACGATGTTTATGTTATAGATACACCTAATTTATATTTTGATTTGGAGAAACTATATAAAATAACAACCTCGAGTTCTTTGTACTTTGTATTAGGTTTAGAATCTAATATCTTTCCGGAATTAAATAAGAATATGGTTATTATTACGTCCTATGATGAATTAAAATCTATGTTTTCTAACAGAGTTTGAAAAACTAATTCTAACCGCACGCAGGCATCCCACCAAAACCCATAACAAAAAAAATTAAGCAATGATCAAATATAATCAAAAAGTTGTATATTGGCGTGTCGCAAAACGTTTTTTTACAAAACGCAAAGCGACACGCCCTTATTATCATTAGGAGGCTAATGACTCACTATTTTCTATATCACGTTCTTTTTCAAGTTCCTGCAAAAGCTTCGGCAGCTCATCAAGCAGTTTCTGAAATTCTTTCTCAGTCATATCAAATTCAATTTTATCAGCACTTTTCATGATTACACCTACCTAAAATAAAATTAGCGAGGTGCATTTTCTGCAACCTCGCATTTATTAACTTTATTATATAACAACAACATAAAATTGTCTATATTAATTATTTTTAGACAGTGTGGTTCCATTTCTTACAAGTCGCCTTTTCCGTTTACTTTAATGATGATACTAGTAATTGAATACCTATAATTCCAAAAAACATACTAAAAACTTGGCGTAACATAGCCTCATCAAGCATATTGGCCCCATGAGCCCCAAAAAAGCTTCCAAAACAGCCTCCAATAATTAGATAAATACCCACTTTATAATTTACTAACCCGTTTTGATGATGTTTAATAACTCCGACAATAGCTGTTGGAACAATAGCTGCTAATGCCGCCCCTTGGGCGATGTGCTGCGAAACATTCAAAATAGATATTGCTATGGCAACCAAAATAGCCCCACCACCTATTCCCAATAAACCGCTTAATATACCAGTAATCATACCCGTTATAATGGATAACATTGTAAACAAAAATCACACCCCCATTCTTACAGCCGCTACTATACAAGCTACAGCGAGGATGCGTTTTAATATGTTTGGATTAACATACGGCATCAGCGAAGAGCCAATATATGCACCTAACATACCACCTAGTGCAAACAATATAGCCAATGTAATATTAAAATTACCATAAGTGCTATAAACCATAGCGCTTATGACAGCAAGAGGAACAATAGCCGCTAATGAAGTTGCATGAGCAGTATACTGTGTTAAACCTAAGAAAAGTACCATGCCTGGAATCATAATAATACCGCCTCCAATTCCAATCATCCCAGCACAGATACCTCCAGTTCCACCGATTAATATAGCTTTAATCGCACTTCTCATTATTACGCACTCCCTTCTTGGTTTATATTATCAAAGTGCTATTATCTAGCTAAGATTCTGTTCTACTAATTTAAAATTCGGATTTAACTTCAGACAATATATCTGATAACATTTGAACAGCCATTTCTTCTTTATTTTCTTTTTCTATAATGCGATTCACTAAAACATCATGAAATATATAATCTTCCAAAAGATAAATGTGAACAGGGTCAGTCGTAAAAAATGAATTGCTATTATGTTCTGCAGCATGCCCATATAGCAGTTCTTTACTATCGATAGATAAAATAAACCACTTCTTTTTGGTCGGAAGATTATTTATTTTATTAAGCCGATGTTTATCTAATGTTCTAAGCGGACATTCAACTTCAAAAGTTATACCTGAAACACTGCAGCCACGTTCTATACAATTTTGCAAATCAGCCAGCAGTTCAAGATACATCGGATTCCAAATAGAAATTACCACCTTTTTTTCTGCCTTCTGCAATAATTTGCGACAAAAAGCTAGAATATTTGTTTCCCCTTTTACAGTTGAAACATAAATATCTTGTTTATTTTTTGCTTCTATAGCTTTTAGTTCTTGATTAACATGCGTATAAATTTTACTCCACTTTTCATACGCTTCCTCTAAAAATACATTTGCTGGTAATGCAGTGTAGTTCTTCACGCCATCATTGGTTTCTTCTACCATAACAATCCCGCGTGCTGCTAGATTATTTAAAATATCATAAATTCTTGAACGGGGTATTTCGGAAGATTTACTTATACTATAAGCATTTGAAGTTCCTATATGCAATAAAGCAATATAAGTTTTAGCCTCATACTGACTTAAACCAAAGTTTTGCAAATTCGTAACTAATAACTCATTTTCCATCTATTACGTTCCTTTCGCCTAAAATACTATATCCCTATTTAAGAATGTTGACCAAAGTACCTATCTTTTCAATTGAAACAGCAACTATGTCCCCAGATCTAAGCCATTTCTGTTTTTCTTCTGGATAGCCTAAAATCACTCCACCCGGCGTGCCAGAGAATATAATATCGCCAGGCTGTAAGGTCATATATTTTGATAAATAGCTTATAATCGTAGCACAATCAAAAATCATATCCCCAGTGTTAGCTTTTTGTCTAATTTCTCCATTCACAGTACAGCTAATCTCCAAATTATCGGGATTTATCTCATCAGCAGATACTAAATACGGACCAATAGGAGCAAACTTATCACAAGTCTTGCCTAATAGCCATTGTCCTGTTCTAAATTGAAGATCTCTTGCACTAAAATCATTACCAACTGTGTACCCAAATACATAATTAATAGCATCAGTTGCAGAAACATTAATTGCCTTTTTGCCAATT
Organism: Sporomusa ovata DSM 2662; assembly: GCF_000445445.1. Taxonomy (GTDB): domain Bacteria; phylum Bacillota; class Negativicutes; order Sporomusales; family Sporomusaceae; genus Sporomusa; species Sporomusa ovata. The sequence continues at coordinate 202,658 of NZ_ASXP01000002.1, forward strand.
ACGATAACTAGCTCCGCCTCATAGTCAAACTTAACTGCTGATTTCGGCAAGACAATTTTTTCGTTGTGCGCAGCCAGTGCGTTGTTAAATTTACTAAAGAGTATTGGTTCTTGGGGAATCGTTATATCACACTCATCTTGATGGCTAACATAATTTAATCCTACACAAATTATTTTTTCTGGATTAATAACACAAGGGGCATACACCACTTGTCCCTCTGGAATAATTTGCACTTCCCTTTCCATTAATTCATTAAGTGCAAAACTTCCTATTTCACCGGAATTAATATACTGTTCGATACTTGCAGGCATTTGCATAGAGTATTTTTTCGCCTCTTCCGTCACATCAATAATCCCGGCCTCAACTTTAACTCCAAAATGAATTTGATTTTCTCTTCTGAAATTTACAAACTTCACTTCAGCCATCTCCATTCGTAAATACAATAAAGCACAATTGTTAGTCGCAACTACAGTTCTCACCTTAGTTACTACTATAGTTCTTACTATAACATTCAAAATATATAGTGTCAATTAAATTACACAATAACACAAATTAATCAGGGTGAGACCCTTTGTGAAACAAGCCTGCATAATCCCTTTGAAAATGTCCACGAAAGACATCATGTTATATCGGGACAGAACTCCCATATCCTTCCCCGCAAAAAAGGCGTGTCACTTTACGTTTTGTAAAAACCGTAAAATGACACGCCCTTGCTTTTTTTGTATTTTAGTGGTGCGCCCGGAAGGATTCGGTTTAACTTTTACCAGTTACCCAAGCAGCGGAGTGTCAACAACCTCGTCCCCCCTAACACCCTTGTGGCAAAAAAGTCTTCCACTAAATATATTAATACTAAAAGATGTGGAGGAAATGCTAATGTTAAGTACAAATGAAGTCCAGATTATTATCTGGCTGGCGGGATTGTTGATAGCTGCCAATATTGCGGCTATGTCATTATTTGTGCTGTATGCGAAATTGCCCAACGGTAAATTGCAGAGAATAATCCACAACATTATCTACAGACTGGATGAATTGGCCGATAAATTAGCGAACGAGGAAAAAAGAGCCGTTGCAATACAACAAATAAACACCCTCTTAGGCTGGTGGAATGTAATTGTCCCCAAAGAAGTAATTGGCTGGATTATTGATTCTGAGGTTGCGGCTATTCGTGAAATGCAGAAAGCGACTAATACTACTACGCCCAATTTACATGATGACCCCGAATTGAATAAGCTGACTGCCTGTATTATGCGCCAAGTTACATTAGAAGAAATTACAACTCTTGCCGTACAGGCAAAACCGGCTCTACAGCAAGCCGCTCAGCACTATGACTGGCCGATTAAGGTGTATTACCATTGGAGCGCCGGCCACTATAACCAATACTTTAATGACTATCATTTGAACATCGGCAAAGACGGTTCGGTCTTTGTAAGCACCAACGACTTAAGTACAAAAAAAAGTCATACCTATTTTCGCAACAGCGGTGCAATCGGTATTGCGGCCGCCTGCGCCTATGACGCCAAATCAGCCAATGACTTAGGCCCCGAGCCGCCAACAACACTGCAAATTGAGGCCATGGCGCAAATTACCGCTGTTTTAAGCAAGGCATTGAATATTCCCATTGATATCAAGCACTTTATGACCCACGCTGAAGCTGCCGACAATATGGATGGCTGCGACCCGGGCTATGAAGCGAACGGTTATCCGCAGGGAAAATACGGCCCGCAAAACAGCGTAGAGCGTTGGGATCTGTGGGTACTTAAAGAGGGTGATGATCCTGGAACAGGCGGCAATATATTACGTGGCAAAGGTATCTGGTACCAGCAAAATGGTGTTGGCTGAACCGCCTTTTCTTTAAACTAGATCTACAAAACGGCAAGGCTTAGATTTTCAGAAGCCTTGCCGTTACTAATTTTGGCTGTGTCAGGGGGTGTCAGGCCGTGTCAGGGGGACGGGGTTATCGACACCCCTTGCCAGTTACCCAAGCAGCGGTTTTAATTCATCAGCATACATTGTCGGTAAAAATTCAATAATTTCATAGTCAGCCAGTTTTTTAGCATAAAATGGATCTTCGGCAATAATATTAGCAACTTCCGCTCTGTCTTTAGCAATGCACACAATAACTCCGCCAACGCGCGGATTTTGCGGGCCTGAGCAAATGAATTTGCCGAGGGCATAATATTTATTCAAATATTCTATATGGGCAGGCAAGGCGTTGTCAATTTCGCTAAGCGTGCTCGTATATTTCAAAATCAAAATAAACATATATAATCTCTCTTTTTGTGCATAGGAATTATTTGTCACTACGTAGTACAATAGTTATTATAGAGCAAAACATTTTTTACCACAATGAATAAAATTGTACGTTGTACTAGTACAAGAATTATAGAAGAGGTCAGCCATGCCTAAATATATGGAAATTGCAAATTACTTGCTAAAGAAAATTGAAAACAGCGAAATCAGAACGGAAGAACGCATGCCGACTATTCGTAAACTGGCAGAACTGTTTCAGTGCAGCAAGGTGACAGCAGTCAGAGCTTATGCCGAACTGCAGCAGCGACATATAGTCTTTGCTGTTCCGCAGAATGGCTATTATCTGGTAAATAACAAAAAAGCTGAAGTCGGCCCCAAACTTATAAACTTTGTCTCAACCACCCCTGATGAAACAGTTCTCCCTTATCGGGAAATTGAGCATTGCCTAAACGAAGCTATTGATAAGTATCAGCATGTCCTTTTTAATTACGCTCCGCCACAAGGCTTGTCCAGTCTAATTGCAGCTATGAAAGAGTATCTGGAGGATTATCAGATATTTGCTAACCTGGACAATCTGTTTATTACGGCAGGCGCAAAGCAAACGCTAAATATTTTGGCAGCTATGCCGTTTCCCAATAATAAAACTAATATTTTAGTAGAGCAACCAACGTATAATGGACTAGTAAAATTTTTGGAAGCAAGTAATTTTCCGGTATACGGAGTCACAAGAAACTTTGCCGGCCTAGATTTAGCCGAACTTGAACAGCACTTTGCCCAAAATAACATCAAGCTTTTCTATACTGTGCCAAGGCTTCATAATCCCTTAGGCACAAGCCTAAATAAAAATGAACGCAAAGCAATTTTAAGGCTTGCCAATAAATATGATGTGTATATCATCGAAGATGATTATTTAAGTGATTTAGAACTGCAGAATAACGCCTATTCTTTGTATTATGAAGATATGAAGGACAGAGTAATCTATATTAAAACCTTTTCTAAAATACTATTGCCAGGCCTCAGAATTGCCGCAGCAGTAATACCCGGAGTGCTTGCCAAGCGTTTTACAGAGTATAAAAAATGGATAGATTTAAGTACCTCAGTTTTATCACAAGGAGCTTTAGAAATATACATAAAATCTGGTATGATTAAGACGCACCGCAAAAGGATACGACAAATCCATACTGAAAAGATGAAGCTGCTTAATGAGTTAGTAGAGGCAGCGCCCATTCCTCATATTCGCTGGCATATCCCGAAATCCGGCTTTTTTTCCTGCGGCGAATTTTTGCGTGTTACCGATATAGGTAAACTGATACAGCGGCTTAAAAAGAAAAATATAATCATTAATAATATATGCGAAAATTATATAGACACTTATTATAATGATAGAATTTTGAAGCTTAGTATAAGTAAAGTTAGCCTTGATGATATAAGCTACGGTATTGATGCTATTTTGGATGAAGTAAAGAAGGTTGAGTGAAGGATGTTAAGGGGACGGGGTTATCGACAGCAAGTGTGTCAACAATCCCGTCCCCCTAACATTCTCTGTATTTCAATCTTAAGACATGGTATAATCATAAAGTAAAAAGTACGTTTCTCCTTTCTGGTTTGTTTGGTTTGGCGATTAAACAATACCACAAAGGGGCGTACTTTTTACATTTTTCATGAAATTTTTATTTACGGGGGACTACCAGGACCATCGCGTGAGCGATTTCGTTCTTCTAGTGCTTCCCCTTATTTTACTAACACAAGGCTGGTGGTTTTCCTTTAAACCTATCCGCCAAGCTAGTAATATTACGGGAGCACGAGAACCGTCCCTATGCTTCCTTCCTAAAAAGCACAAAAACGGCAAGGCTCAGAATTTCTGAAACATTGCCGTTTTTATATTTAGTTGGTGCGGTTTATAAAGAATTTAATACACTATTTTCGTTATCTTCGTAGCTTTCGCGCAGACTATCCCAATTTTAGCCCAGTATATTTTTGCCTTTTTAATATTTTTTATGCGTGACCTAAATGTCACTTTTAATTAAACTTCAGCACATAAATACAAGGATTTTACATTTTGCTACAGAAATCTATAAATCATATAGTTTAATAGGGGGCGTTTAGTAAATGGATAGAATTACTCAAAGCTATTTGCGAGAGTTTTTAACCCTCCAAGATATAAGACCTAAATCTGATTCTCTTGATTTTGAGAAGTTCGTTAATTACTCTATCGTTTCTAAGGAGTATAATGGAGAATTCAAAATTGAGGATATTTCTACAGGCGAAGCCCAAGGTGTTGACGGAATTGCAATTATTGTTAATGGTCGCTTAGTCACTAGCGTTGAAGAAATTGACGACCTAAGCAACCTAAATAGATATCTAGAAGTTACATATCTTTTTATACAATCTAAAACTTCTAGCGCTTTTAATGGAAATGATATGGGAATGTTTGCGATAACCGTGAAAGAATTATTTCAAGAACGACCATCTATTGTCCTTAATAGCGAACTTAGACATGCTCACAAACTAATACAGCACATATATGACTTGTCTCCTAAGATGACCCGTGGAAAACCAAAATTAAAACTTTACTACGTCACAACCGGGATATGGGTAGACGACCAGAACTTATTAGCTATTATCGACAACGGGTGTAAAGACTTAGCTACTCTAAATCTGTTCTCTAATGTAAGCTTTGAACCGTGCGATGGCAGTCAAATTCAAAGCTATTATAATAAGACTAAAGAAGGTGTTTCAGCTACTTTTGTATTCCGAGATAAGGTAACACTTCCTGATGCAGAAGGAATAACAGAGGCGTATTTTGGTCTCCTGCCCTACGAGGAATTCCTGAAAGTGATTTGTGATGAAAACAGGCAAATAAAAAATATCTTTAGCGATAACATAAGGGACTTTTTAGGTGATAACCCTGTAAATGATAAAATTGCGGCTACAATTAATCTTGGCAAATTTGACTTTTTCAGCGTTCTTAATAACGGAATCACAGTTGTAGCTACTACTTTAACTTCATCAGGCAACCGTTTTTCGATAAGTGACTACCAGATAGTCAATGGATGCCAAACATCTCATGTGCTCTATTCAAATCGCAATGTACAAGGCATCGAAAAAGTAACTATACCCTTTAGGCTAATAGCAACAGATAAAGACGAAATAAAAAATGAAATAACCGTTGCAACTAATAGCCAAACCGCAATCAAACCTGAACAACTTGAAGCTCTTTCTGGCTTCCAAAAGGGTCTGGAGCAATATTATAATACTTTCGCTGGCGATGGCAGGCTTTACTATGAACGTAGGACTAACCAGTACAGTACGGATGACACTATACCCAAAATAAAAATCATATCCATTCCTACTCAAATTAAGGCTTTTGCCTCCATGTTCCTAGACCTACCGCATCAAGTATCGAGGTATTATGGCACAATTGTGAACAATGTCGGGGAACAGTTTTTTAAGCAAGACCATAAATATGCTCCATACTACGTTAGTGCATATGCACTCTATCGTCTTGAATACTACTTTAGGAGCAATAACATCGATCCAAAGTATCGTAAATGTAAGTTTCACCTTCTTACTATTTTTAGAAGAATATCAAACTCAGCCGATTTGCCGAATTTTAATTCAAGTAAAATTGAGGGGTATTGTACAAAAATAATAACTATTCTTAACGACAGTAGTCTCTGTTTAAGTTACTTTATAGAGGCGACAAAAGTAATAGATAACTCTGGATACGATATTAATGACGCTGATACATTTAAACAGAAAGATGTAGCTGCTAACCTTCAATAACCATGCCTTGCTCAGTACTTTTGTCCATGAATGTTGAAGGTTGCTCTCTTGTTTTGCCTCATTTTTTAGGTGTATAATGCCAGTATTAGCTGGTACCGGGGTGAAAATGAAAAAACCACGGCGAGGATCCCTCAATCCCGTACCGTGGTTACCAAAATAAACAACATGGTCATATTATCACGTTACGAGATACATTTCAATATTAATACGCATATTTTTAGTTTCAAGTAAGATTCTTTCCGTTTGTCCTCATTGTAGCACTCCTCTTTCTTGTCATGACCACAGAGTCCGTTACGTGAAGCTTCGTTGCGGCATTCGTGTGGCTCTTGCAGTGCCTCGTGGGTATTGTGCTAAATGTCAGCGGCTGCATACCGAACTGCCGAGTTTCGTAAGGCCATATAAACATTATGAAGCTTCGGTTATGCAAGATGTCGTTGATGATAAATCGCTCATGACTTGCCCCGCTGATGACTCAACCATACGCAGATGGAAAGCTGAATTTTCGGCTTCAGCACCATATATAGAAACTTTGCTTCATGCCGCATGTGCGAAAAAAGTTCCTCTGTTTGGTGAACCCCTGCTTGCAATCCTTCGCCGAAAGATTCGCCGTTGGTCCATTCTTGTCACGCCATTGCTCTGCGCTAGCGATTTCTATCCTGCCACCCAGTTTGCCTTGGTGCCGCCGGGGTAAGGGTATATACTCTCTTTTAAAAGAAGGGAGTTGTTATCTGTGATAAAATCAGCAGAAGAAATCGCCGCAAAGCGTTTTGAAATCATCAGTTCTTTGCTTGATGCGGCACTCGATCCGTCCTTACTCATTAGCAAGAAGAAAGAGGTTGCCTGGCATACTGGCAAATCGTATCGCACCATTGGGCGATGGCTAACGGCTTATCAAGCGGACGGTTTTGAGGGTTTGAAACCCAAGACAACCGTTCCCAAAACAGCTTTTGCACTGCCGGAAGGTTATGCAGATATTGTTGAGGCTGCGATTACGCTTCGGCGGGAATGTCCGTCCCGGAGTGTGCGGGACATCATCCAAATCCTTGAGCTTGAAGGCGTTGTTCCAAAGGATACCATTAGCCGCAGCACCTTGCAGCGTCATTTGCAAAAAGCAGGATTTGGTATGCGGCAAATTCGTATGTATTCCAAAACAAGCCCGGCAGCTCGCCGTTTTGCCAAGCCGCATCGCGGTATGCTTTACCAAGGGGATATCAAGTATGGACCATATTTGCCAATTGGCAAGGATGATGCCAAAAAGCAGGTTTACCTTGCTGCTTGGATTGACGATGCCACACGTTTCATTGTTAGTGCGAAGTTCTATGAAAACCAGAAGCTCGACATCATTGAAGATACGCTCAGAGACGCCATCTTAACACACGGATTGCCGGATGCTGTCTATGTGGATAATGGTAAACAATATCGCAGCAACTGGCTGACCAAGGCATGCGCAAAACTTGGCATTAAGCTTCTTCATGCGCGGCCGTACCATCCCGAAGGGAAAGGTAAAATTGAAAGGTTCAATCGCCGCTTGGATTCTTTTCTTGCTGAGGCTTCCTTACAAAAACCGCAAAGCCTGGAAGAACTCAATCATTACCTTGATTTGTGGATACAGGAAAAGTACCATAAGGATCCACATGCCGGACTTGACGGAGTATCACCGGAAATTGCTTACCTAACCGATAAAAAGGCGCTTAGATTTCCAGACATCGAAGCTTGCCGTGAGGCATTTTTGCATACGGAGGAACGTGAGGTAGACAAAACCGGCTGTATCAGCTTCAATGGCAGTAAATATGAAGTGAGCATGAAACTGATTGGCCGCAAGGTCGAAGTCCTCTATGATCCTACCTGGCAGGACGAATTAGAAATTCATCATACCGATTTTCCCGCGTTTAAAGCCAAACGGCTGCAAATTGGAGAAAACTGCCGGCAAGTGGAATTGTTTCCTGAAACACTAGAAAAGGTAACCGCCCAGAGTTCACGCATGCTGGAGGGATTAAAAAACAAATCAGTACAGCCTAAAGCCACCATTGCGACAAGCTTTAGCAGCATGGCAAAGGGACTAACGCCAAATGTATAAAGCATTCTTTTCCATGAAGCATACGCCCTTTACCAACAGCATTCCGGTAGACAGCCTATATATGTCAGATGCTGTGAATGAAAGCCTTGGCAGGCTTTGTTACGCTGCGGAAAATCAACTGTTTGCCGTGGTTACTGCCGAGGTTGGATGTGGAAAAACAACGCTGATCCGAAGGCTTTCGAAAAGCTTGGACCCGGAAGAATATCTTGTGCTCTATCTTTCTGATTCACAGCTGACACCGCGCTGGTTTTATAACGGACTTCTACAGCAGCTTGGCGCCGAGGGAAAATTCTATCGTGGTGACGCGAAACTTAGCCTGCATCGACAGCTTGAATACATGCGTGAGGTCAAGCACAAGAAAGTTCTCACCATCGTGGATGAGGCACATCTTTTAAAACGTGAAACCCTGGAAGAAATCCGGTTCATGTTAAATTACCAAATGGATTCGCAAAATCCAATGGCGCTTATCCTCGCAGGTCAGAATGAATTGTGGGATAAGCTGAATCTACAGGTTTATGCCGCTGTTCGCCAAAGAATCGATTTAAAATGCAATCTGCCGTTCCTTGATCGTTCGCAAACAGAAGGCTACATCAAAGCGCATCTTGTTTATGCCGATGGGCAGCAGGACATCTTTACAGATAAAGCCATTGATGAAATCTACAAATATTCATCCGGCGCGTTTCGTGCCGTTAACAAAGTCTGTATGCACAGCTTACTGAGTGCGGCGCAACGAAACAAAAAGCTTATTGATGAGCATTTGATTCATCTCGTCATTGAGAGTGAACTTCCATAACGACCTAAAAATTGGTATCTGCCGAGAGATGCCAATTTTTAGATCGTTATGCGGCAAAAATGCCGGGCAGATTTTGGCACATGTCGCGAGCAAGGCAAGGACAAAAATAGCGAGCAGCTACAAGAAAGATGTCACGGAGGCACTTATAAGCAAGCTTGAAAACGGCATCTATACCCATAGGGCGATAAGCTAATAGCAAAAGTGCCACTGGCGCATACCAGTGACACTTTTTTTCTACATATAATTCTTCAAATGAGCTAACCTAGCACTCAGGGGGGAGCGTGCCTAAGAGGGCAACTGCCGTACTACATGAATATGTAATCTACAAATACTTAATGCATCGACAAGGAAATGGTTCACTTCGGCTCCGACAGATATTAAACAATGGAAAAATTTTAGGCAAACAGCCTTGGTTGAAAGTAACTGAGTTGCAACCAATTACTGATACTCGGTTCCCTGATATTTCTGGAATACGCTTCAGGGGGGAAACGAACACCCGACCTGCGGAGATAAATTTTTATCCGTCTCAATTTTCACCTTTTAGAAAAATACAAGACAGACTTTGAAAATTCAAGCAAAGTTTTGGATGTATTATTGTACTTAAAGTGCCTGCACCTATCAGAACTACTTCTGATACCTACTCTTGAAACAAAGAAATTACTCGTTTAAAAATCATCCATTTTTCTCTTCCTACGCTCGCAAGAAAGCGCCATAGCATACAAATAGCATACAAAACTATAAAAAAGCACACAAAAACGGCAAGGCTGGAACTCTCCAAAGCCTTGCCGTTGTAGTATTTAGATGGTGCGCCCGGAGGGACTCGAACCCCCGCGAGACGCGGTTTAGGAAACCACCGCTCTATCCACCTGAGCTACGGGCGCACATGTTACAAACTATTGATTTATCTGTATTTTAGCCATAAAGTTTACCTATCTTATCATAGCCTATTTTTGTTAAAAAATCAACTTTAAGCACGAATGGAATTCAAATGGAATTTCAAACGGTATCATTTGAGTAACGGCAAATCGGCATAACTGGCAGGTTCGGCATCAGTTGAGATGCGAATTTTAGTATAACATTTTAGGTATGGCATGTCAATTGTAAGGTAGTGGGAATAACAACAGCAATATACTAATACCTTTTCCAAAATAATTCTCATCACCTATCATTATTCGAAGAATAACTATATCATCAGTTGTTTCCTCGTTGAATTGTAATCAGATATTACTCTATTCCAAATCAATGCTTATTAACCTTGCTGTCAATGATTTCACACTTGTAATTTGTATAATGCCACTTTCCTACCTTCAATACTTGACAGTTCTTCACCCAAATAATCAGCTTTTATTTTGTCATAAAACCCCTTAGCATTTGGGTCAACAAAAATATTAACTTTATCAACATTTATTTCTTTACACTTTTCTTTAAGAAAAGCAACTAAATTTGAACCGATTCCTGCACCTATATGCTCTGGCAGAATGAAGATATGCTCCAGCCAAAAACCCTTATTTACAAAGACCCTTCCTGCCCAAAAATCTTCCTTTACTTCAACTAAAGAAAAATATCCTATAGCCTGACCGTCCATTTCCGCCACATACACAATATTATTGGTTATGTATGTTGGAGTAATCGTTAATTCATCTTTCCATATCTCAAAGTATTTCTCTGGATAATTCCAGTATCGTTTGGATGCAAATGAAATTCGCGTTAATGTTTCACTATCATTAATAGTCGCAGATCTAATTATTACGTTCATCTTATATCCTCCAAATAAATGAATTGCCTTACGTACTTTTCTCCATTCTTTTAGTCGCCTAAGCAATGCATCTCCTTCTTGCTAGGCCATGCGGCTACTTCCTCGAAATTTCATTGTTTTAAAGCATCCACTTTCGGAAACTTCACATTTTTCATGTATATTATAGGGTATCCAGATAATTTTGTAATTTCGAAAAATAAATACCGACATGTATACCGTCCACGAATGCATGATGCACTTGTACAGAAAACGGTAATAAGACTTTATTATTGTCTGAAAAATATTTACCCCAAGAAATTCTTGGTACAGAATCATTTTTGTTTAATGAAATAGTATGTGACAAATGCGTAAAAGATACCCAGGGGATACAAGTTATGTATATTAAGTCATCTCTTCCGGCAACGTCCTTTAAGTTGAAATATTCGCTTTGATTTTTAGCCTTTTCCTCAGCATATTCAGCAAATGTAAAAATATTATCGTTCATTTCCGCTGTGATGAATTTGAATAAATCATCTTCATCCGCATTTATATAAGTGAATGAAGGATGAAGTTTATCATGTAAAATGACTTGATTCTCTCTAATTCTATATCGAAAATTAATTACCTCATTTGCAATATGAGTAGAAGCATAAATCATTGTATAATTAAACGAAATCTTCTTCGCTTTTACAAAGGTTAGAAAATTGGTTACATCAATATTGGCACAAATATTATATTGAGGATAATCCATCCTACGAAAAAAGTTAATATGTTCTTTCGTTTCCAGTTATCTAAGTCTATGTATTCCAAATTTCTCCCCCCAGATTATTATATCATTCTCTAATTTCGATGATACTTACGACTATAAGCTATACTTAATTTACCCTTCTTATAATCTAACCAAAATTTCTCGCAATTCAGGTATAAATTTATATAGTTCGTCTAATTTGAATCTATCATGTGATAAATTTCTATAAATTTGATTCACTTCTTCTTTGTTGTTATTAACCTTCCATAAAGATTGTAAGTATAGTGCCAATCCATAGGCTGTGTTAAAATTAAGTCCGTTTTCAATTGCCAGATTAAATAGCCTTAAACTATCGTTAAATCTTTCAATCCTATTTAACGTACATGCCAAATTATGAATTGAAACAAGCATTGATTGTTTCGAGTCCCGCGAAGTATTTATACAATCCCAACTTCCTAGCAATGTCATTTCTTGCAAATTAGGCTTATCACTTTTGAAAAGTGGAATTACGTTACCTGAAATAAGGCTATTGACGCATTACGGCATAAATATCAGATAAATTCCAATATACCCATCCTTTGTCATCAATACACATGGATTCAGAATTTTTAACTTCTTCTAACAATTTAATTTGACTAGTAGAATCATTTTTACTTAATTTATTGAATTCCGAATAGATACTCATAAAAAGCCTCCCATTCATTAATACTAAAGTAATTATAATAAATGTAATAAAAATTACAATAATTGTATTTTTATTACATTATAAGTCCGATGACGAAGTATGTTGCTTACTAATCCCCTCTACCTAACACAATCGGCTGTCTAATGATAGTTTTCCAGTTTTTCGGGTCGCCACGTCTGGTATCACTAAGGTAAATTTCATGGTGCGTTCCGTTCATTTGATAGCCATTGTCTGTAATAAAAGTATGTAGTCTCTCAACCGTTGGACCTTCTTCCGAAAAAGGTCCGATATGTAGGACCTGAGCTGCCATCCCCTCATCATAGGTATTAAAACGTATTTTATCTAAGACAGATAATCCTTTGTCTTGACGAACTTTTTCTATCGCAGTAGTTAATAGTGCTGAAGTGATATATTTGGGTTGCATAATCATAAGCGTCCATTTCCAATTTTCTTTATTCTCACTGCTAAAATTGTTCATATCATCACTCCACCATAGCCCTTCCAATGGCATCACTCCATAATCGATTTCTAATGTTTTCTTAACCATGAACTTTAATGTATAAGATACGCTAAACAATGCTTCGACAGCGTTTTGAAATTCAATGGAATTGTTGGGATTTCCGCTCCCATCAATCATCAAATATTGCAGAGGTGGGACTGTTACTATCGAAAGCTTTTTTGCTGACGCCTTATACAACTCTTTCCATTCTTTTTTATAGTCAACCTTATCCATAAATACTTTCCTCTCCTTCAAAATTTTATAGTTTTGGTTATACTACTTGGCTACGGCGTGTCAAGTTAAAACATAACCATACCACCGTCAACGTTAAGTACTTGTCCAGTAATATACTTTGCTTTTACAGATGCTAAAAATAGCACAGCATCAGCAACATCCTCAGGTTTGCCGAAAATACCCATTGGAATTAAATTCGATGACATTTAATTACACCATCAATGACCGACTTGATTTGCATCGTATGAATAGTTTCTGCATCTTTCAATTCCGCTTTAATTAGAAATAAATTCATTAGATTATTCCTCCTTAAAAGAAGTGTTCTTCATCATCAAAAAATTTGCCTCCCTGCTGCCTGAATAATAAAAATTCTTCCAATACCTCCTCAAATCTTTGGCTAGTGTCTGTTGTATCTTTTCCCTCTTTATCCAGCCGGTCAAGTTCTTGAGATAGTTCCCAAATTTCATCATATAACTTCGTCTCTTGTTTCTTAAAATCCAGGTATCTGCTATTCATAAGTCAGCCACCCCTCCTTATTTTATCTGGAGGCTTCTATGCCCTCCTGTAATCACCCATGAATGGGAATTTTACAGGAGGAAATTAAAAAGGATCACATATGCAGGATTATTTCTACCCTACACATGCGATCCAAATCGATTATTACAACAGTATCAAGATACAGACGTAGCCCAAATAACAGAACCCATCAGCGTGTCCTGCTAAACCTGTATCAAGATATGAACCATCGAATATTGCATGCAGTCGCACAGCCATCTGCCTTGCGCGCCAATCATTACACCCCGATTGTCAAAACTTGTAATTCAGCTAGCAACCGGGTATAATAAGATTGTCGTCGTTGGACAGTTCGCTGTTACGTGTAGGTGTCAGTGCACCTGCTCGTGCCTATAGGTGCTCCAACACCTATGGGACACGGCGACTTTACTTTTTAATTTCCACCTATTACTAATATTAGTACTCTTTTACATGAATTGCAAGTGTATGAAGGTAAAAAGTAAAAAATCTTCCCTCTGACTTGAATAGTTTTAATCCTATTCTGGCCATTTAGGAAGATTCTCCACTATTTATAAAAAATTTTCCACATCGTCTAATTAAAAAAACTCGAACCTTAGAATCCCCAATTAGATATCAAGTACGGCATGATATCCCTGATAAATTGCTGTCGTTATAGTAGAGGGAGATACACAATCACCAATCGTTATAACATACGGCGCACAATCAATTAACTCTTCTACTACATTTCTTCTTGCTCGCTACTGATTCTATATCGGTTTGATACTCAACCAATATGGCAATATAATATTTGCCTGTAGGTGTTTTGCTTATGGTTGCGGACTTTATGACTGCATCCTTCGGCAATTGACGGTGAAGCTTAATCTGTACATCTTTCAATTTCGGCAATCGGATTGTTTTGCTATCAATGAACCGAATTGTACTGCCTTGATTATTTGTGGTATAGGATTTTTTGTCATGGTGCTTGCTTTTGAATTTTGGGAAACCTGTTGACTTATCACGAAAGAAATTCTTATAGGCGGTTTGCAAGTTGAGTTGAGCTACTGATTATATCATGGCCAGATTTTTGAGACAAGAAGAAAACGAAGAGCGGCAATTCATCCCCTACCTTCGCTCTCGCTACCGCGACTAAGAGGTAGGGGACTTCTTGCCGCACGAGGTTAAATATCTGTTTCAAATTTTCTTGAGCAAGTTCATAGCTTAAGCTCACTCTTTTTGCACCTTTCATTTTATCTGTCACCCCTAATTCAAAAATTATAAATCATCTGAATAAGTTCGACAAAATGCAGTTTAAAAGTACTAAAAAGTACACCGGAAACCATTGGTATTAACCATATTAGCCATACGAAAATACTTAACTTATGAAAATTAGCTTTTAAATAGTCATTCTCTGAGTGTAATACCCATGTTGCCCATATTGTATGAATAAACATAAGCAGGATAGCAAACATTCCTGTCAAGCCATGAAAATCAGCCTGAAATCTCCCTGCAATCTGGCTCATTGCAGTAGTACCGATACTATCAAATACTAGTCCTAACCAAAAAACTACTACGTGCCACCAATTCAAATTGTTTTGTGCCTTTTCTGCTAATACAGCTAAAGTATAAAAAAGGCCGGCTAAGCTAATAAAACCAATGGCAATAATCATCATATATACTGCATCCTCCAATTAACCGTGTCTTGCTATATCATATCACAAATAATCCACTTCACCACAATAAACTCTAGCCTTCTGTTAACAAAACATGAAACCTTTAGAAAGACAGAGGGAATTGACGTTTTATGGAGAAATCAGCAAATGTAAGGGTATCTCAGGCCAAAGTCTGCCTTGAAATCATTAAAACGATAGGAGGAATCACAGTTGAAAGTACTAGCATTTCTCGGTAGTCCACGAAATGGCAATACAACTGCTATGGTCAATGCCGTCTGTAAAGGAGCCGCTGGCGCAGGCCACGAGACAGAGATAATCAACCTCGCTAGCCTAAAAATTTCCGATTGCACTGCTTGCTGCGCTTGTAAGAGCGACAAGTTTACGTGCTGTGCTATCAAAGATGATATGCAAGAACTTTATACCAAAATTATTGAAGCTGACTGCCTTGTTTTTGGAACGCCGGTATATATGGGTCAAATGACCGGGCAAATGAAAAACTTTTTTGACCGGTGGTACCCATTCCTAGGTGAGAACTACCATATTTATCATTTGCCAGGAAAAAAATATATTACTGTAACCGCCAGTGGCGCACCGGCGGCAGTATTTCAATCATTAACAGATTACTTCAATCATTGGCTTGGCAGCTTTTTCAAGATGGAGCTAGTCCAAAATATAGTTGGCGGTGAATTGGGACCGGCAGATGCTATAAACAGCCAGCCAAAGCTCCTGACTATGGCTGAGAATGCCGGTCATACCTTGAAGTAACGTAATCGTATAAGAAGAAACATGCTAATGTAAAATAAAGGGTCTGTCACACTTGTGCGGCAGACCCTTTGATTCAAAATGGCTTTTAACCCCTGTCTCCCTTGCTAAAGGGGGATGTCACCGCAGTGACAGGGGGATTGAAAAGCGAATGATAAGAAAAGAACGAACAAAACCGGAATCCAATCCCTCCGGCGCTGCGGCGCCACCTCCCTTTAACAAGGGCGGCAGAGATAGGACAACGGAGCAAAACAGGAGCACCACACTAATTTCTTAGTGCAATAGCCCCTTTGTCGTTCAACGCTTAAGCCAAAACATTTTTGCCTTGTCCGCAATAGTAGTAACACTTTTGGCACTTACCGCCCCCCGCCATTCTGGTGGAAATAGCCGCCGATACCGTGGCTGCGAAAACCTGGCATCAATTAAGAGTATCAGTCCCCGGTCTTGCTCGGTACGAATTACCCGTCCAGCTGCTTGCAAAACCTTGTTCATTCCCGGATAAACATAGGCGTACTCAAACCCCTGGCTGTTTGTCCTATCAAACCACTGCCTGACGATTTCCCGTTCCAGACAGATCTTAGGCAGACCGACGCCAACAATAATGGCCCCAACAAGACGCTCGCCAGTCAAATCAATTCCCTCACCGAATACTCCTCCCAAAACAGCAAAGCCCACAAGGGTAGCCGTGTTGTCATCAGAAAAGTGTTGTAAAAACTCAGTTCGCTCTGTTTCCGTCATCTCACCCATTTGACGAATCACCCTTGTTGACGGGTTTTTTGAGGAAAAGCGCTGACATACTTCCTCCATATAGCGGTACGATGGTAAAAACACCAGGTAATTTCCCGTTTTTACCCCAATTGCTGCTGTTATACTATCGACAATAGCTTCATAGGTTTGTTGCCGCATTTTATAGGTCGTACTAATCGTATCGGCAACTAAGAGTCCCAGATTATCATAAGAAAAGGGGGAAGGAACCGCTATTTTGCCATCCTCCTCCTCACCACCTAGAATCTCTGAAAAATAGGCAAGCGGCGTTAATGTAGCCGAGAAAAAGATAGCGGCCCGCCCCCGTTTAACCGCCTGCCGCAGCAATTCTGAGGGATTAACGCAAAACAACTTGAGTTTTACATCCTTTTCCAGCTTTTCACAATATGTCACATACCGCTCATCATACATCTCCGCAGTCCGCAGAAAAGCATTGACCTTGAAGTACAGTTCTAATAGCTCTTCACGAAAACCGGTCTGTTCATTCTTTGCCAACCATTTTTCAGCCAACTCCATAAATTTTCTGAGTTGTGGCAAAGCCTCACTCGGCAGCGATGCCCCCACCCAATAATCGGCTTCACCCACTGCGGATTTTTCCCCACACAGCTTTCCAGCCGTGAGCAGATATGAGTTTATCTTGCCCGCAGCTTTAGCCAGCCGGGGAAGTTCGTGATTAATGCTTTTCTTTAAATCCAGAAAACTCTGTTTGGTTATTTCTGCTGAAAACATGTCCCTGGCCCGGTCAACAAGATTATGGGCCTCATCCACCAAAAAACAATACTGGTCATTATTCTCGCAAAAGAATCGTTTCAAATATACCCTGGGATCAAAAACATAGTTATAATCACATATAACTATGTCTGCCCACAAAGCTAAATCAAGCGATAATTCAAAGGGGCAAAGCCTATGATCCCGGGCAACTTGTTCGATTGTCTCCCGCGTGAAGGCTTCCAGATGCCAGCAATCGTTCAGCGCCAGGTTAATGCGATCATAATAACCCTTAGCATACTGGCATTCTTCCGGGGTACAGGCTGCCCCCGGCATAAAACAAGTTTTGTCCTTGGCAGTCAGTGTCAGCGTTTTACACTGCAACCCTCCTTGCCGCAGCCGGGCAAAGGCCTCTTCGGCTAACTCCCGGGTTACCGTTTTGGCTGTAAGAAAAAATAGCTTCTCCACCTGCCCCAGGCCTAATGCCTTGACGGCTGGAAATATGGTTGCCATCGTCTTGCCGGTACCTGTTGGTGCCTGGGCAAACAGCTTACGCCCCTTAGTCAATGTTGTATATACGGCCACAGCCAATTGCCTCTGACTATGACGAAACTCCGGAAAAGGGAATTGCAGTAATTGAGACGAAACATTCCGAACCTCTATCCAGTCACCAAGCCGCTTAGCCCATAGTGCATACTGTGTTATCAGGGATTCAAAAAAATCTGTTAGTTCGCCAATAGAATAAACTTTTTCAAAAACCTTCATTTCTAAGCTAGCGACCTGACAATAAGAAATCCGGACACTTATTTTTGGTAACCCCTGCTGGACGGCATACATATAAGCATAGCACTTGGCCTGCGCCCAGTGCAGCGGATTATATTCTTCCTGTATTTCATCAAGCTCATCGGTAACTGACTTGATCTCATCAATAGTTACCTGTTTATTGCCTGACCCGTCTGTTGTGGTAATAACACCATCGGCTCGCCCGCTGATCTGTAGGTTCACATCCGGACGCTCAACCACGATTGCCAAACTTACCTCCGGTTCATATTCTGACCCTTGTGCTTGCTGGATTTTACGGTGAATTTTACTTCCTTCAACCATGCGGGAACTGCCGGTAAATGTTGCTGATAAATCCCCTGACCGCAGTACAAATTCAACCAAATTCCGTACTGAAGTTTTTACTACTCTGTTTGAAGACATATGTATTAAGCCTGATTAGATTTCAATAAGCTCATAGCCCTTTGTGCCGATACCAATTTTTTCGGCATGATCGAGGCACATCTGCCAATTGGTTTCCGGATGAGTAGCACAAAAATGATCCTGTTTTCCACCGTCACACCCTTGGTTGGCTAGTTGTTCTGCCAAGTAGCTGCCTGAGATAACCGGAGCCTGGTTAGCCATATCGGCACAAGCCATATCAAGTGCTACCGGATCAAACGAGGCGAACATCCCAATATCGGGAATTATGGGTACGTCATTTTCGGCATGGCAATCACAAAATGGTGCTACATCAACAACTAAGCTGATATGAAAGTGTGGTCTGTCATGTAATACAGCCCACGAATACTCGGCAATTTTCTTATTGAGAATATCATTGGACTCATCCCATGCCGGAGCAATCGCATTAACATGACAAATACCGATGCATCTTCCGCAGCCGACACATATGTCATGGTCAATCTGAGCCTGTTTACCGGTAACCGTTATTGCCTTATGAGCACAGATTTTTCCACAGGCACCACAACCTACACAAGTTTTGCTTCTTACCTTAGGTTTACCGTCACTATGCATCTCCATCTTACCGGCTCTTGAACCACAGCCCATGCCAATGTTTTTTAATGCACCGCCGAATCCGGTAAGCTCGTGGCCCTTAAAATGGTTCAAACTGATCACAATATCGGCATCCATTATGGCCCGCCCAATTTTGGCTTCTTTAACATATTCGCCGCTAGGAACAGGAACATAGGCCTCATCAGTTCCCTTTAACCCATCACCGATAATAATCTGACAGCCGGTTGTAAACGGATTATACCCATTTTCATAAGCAGCATCCAAATGCTCCAGGGCATCTTTACGTCTGCCTACATACAACGTGTTGCAATCGGTGAGAAACACTTTGCCACCCTGGGCTTTGATTACATCAACAATAACCTTGGAATAATTCGGTCTGAGAAAAGCAAGGTTGCCTGGCTCACCAAAATGTATTTTTATTGCGGCAAACTTACCCTTGAAATCAATTTTTTCAATTCCAGCTTTTTTTACAAGCTTCTCTAACTTTTGCAGCAAATTCATCTTGGGGGTTGCGCGCAAATTGGTAAAGAAAACTTTTGACTGCTTCATAACCTTCCACCCCTTACCTGTAATTATAAAATCTCTGGAAATTCCATACTTCTGTTCACTATTATACGATAGTAATAGAATTTTGTATCTACCTTCATAATGGAAAAGGCTGCCGGCAGCTTCTCCTTCTGAATTTGGCAAAACCCATTTTTCTCATAGAAACGGTGAGCAGCTAAAAATTTTGCCGTTGTTCCCAGGAAAATCTCTTCTATTTTGCGTTCTGCGGCCCATTCAATTAATGTCAACAACAATAGCTTTGCTGTATTATAATGACTTCCCCTGTAAGCCGGGTTTACAAATAGTTTTCGTAATGCAGCCTGGTTATTTTCAATATCTAGTAATGCTATTGTTCCTACCACCTTACCATTGCCAATTGCCACCCAAAAATTTCCTTTCCCTGTTTGGTAAAAATTCGGTATATCATTCAAATCTGGCTGGTCCTCCCGCGTAATGGGAATCTGGAACTCATTTCGCTGCACATCTAAAATTAGATCAATTACTTCATTTTTATAGGCTTCCCGATACTTTTCTATGGCAATGACATCCATTTGCAGTCCCCTCCGTGAATTACCACTTTTTCTATACACACTGACTATAGTTAGCCTTGATTATTTTTCAACGTTTTCCAATTCTGCTCAATATTCTCACCCATCCGCTTGACTAAGTGATATACCATTTCCTTTTCATCCTGGCTAAAACCAGCAAAACAAACATCAATATTTTGGTTTTCTTCATTAATGATATAAGGATAAATTCCGGCAGCTTTCTCTGTCGGATATAAATGCCACATCCTTTTATCTGCATTGTCCCGCTTTCGCTGCACATAATTTTCTTCTAACAGTTTTTGTATTGCCTTAGTCGTTGTTGTCTTATCAACTTTAAGAACCTGGGAAAGATCGATCAGGTTAATACCCGGCTGCTCGCAGATACGCGTTAAAAAGATGAATTGCCCTCGCTGCAGTTTAATTTCTCGATAGGTGATGTCACTGATTGATTGAATGCAGCGAGCTACCGTCCCCACTTCTCGAAGTATTTTGCTTGTCAAACCATTAATACTACCACCTCCGTTATGCCTGGAAATTTCTTTATTGTGTAATCGATAGTCTTATCTTATTTTAGTTTGGTTGAAATGTCAACTTATTACCATCTTAGTGAATGCTATCCCACTAACAGCTTGACTAATTTATATCCACATTGTAATATTTATATATCTTGTCAATGTGGACAATCTTTGCGCAATGTGTGTAGAGATTGTCCACTTTGTGTTTTAAATGACATAGAAGGATTGAGGAATCTTAATGGTAACTGGTGATAACATAAATCTAGAATGGATACTGAAACACAGAGCTATCCAAACCTACTTTCAACCGATTATCTCTATACGGCAGCAGACCGTTATCGGGTTGGAAGCTTTATCTCGCGGCTTAAATGCCAACAATGATCTGATTTTGCCGCAACCCTTGTTCACAGTGGCGGCCGCTACGGGAAAAAGCGTTGAACTTGATAGATTGTGCCGCGAAAAAGCACTTGAAAATTATAAACGGATTCCAGACAACGATAGCTTTTTATTTCTCAATCTTAATACTTCCATCCTTGATGAAGGAGTTGTCGGTTCCGGTCATCTAATAACAGCGGTTAATCAGCTAGGCTTAAAGCCGTCATCAATCGTTATTGAGGTTATTGAATCTAAAGTTCATGACATCGAGAACTTAACCAGGTTTATCAAACTTTATAGGCAATACGGATTTTTAATTGCCTTGGATGACGTAGGCAGTGATTCATCTAATATGGATAGAATCTTACAAGTTCACCCGGATATTATTAAAATTGACCGCGTACTTATTTGTAATATCAATACCGATTACTACAAGCAGGAATTATTTAAGGCTTTAGTTCTTGTCGCTAAAAAAACAGGCGCTCTTATCATCGCCGAGGGGGTCGAAACTCACAGTGAAGCCACAACCAGCCTTGAACTCGGCGCTGACTTTCTGCAAGGCTATTACACTGCCTATCCGGCACCCTTTCCCCAGCACATAAACAGTGTGAGCGCAAAAACTATGCGTCTTCTGAGCTCAGCATATCGCAGATCCATAGTAGAAAACATCCGGAATATGTCCTTAAAGAGAAAGTTCTACGAGAAGATCTTAGAAGGGCTTATTAAAAAACTTGCTTGTATCCCCCCTGAACACTTTGAAATGAAACTAAATCAAATAGCAAAAGATCAAACCTGCGTTCAGTGTTACTATATATTAGATATCAATGGTACCCAGATAACCGAAACCGTCAAAGCGTATTTGCATAATACTGAGCACTGTCACGGAATGTTTCATCCAGATTGCAAAGGATCTGACCAGTCATTAAAAGATTACTACCTCTATATTCATTCAGGCTTCGAAAGATACATAAGTGAACCCTATATATCCCTTGCAAATGGTCAGCCGTGTCTTACCGGATCTATACTTTTTCAAGCTTACAGTGGCAACTCTTATATATTATGCATCGACTTTACTTGCTAATAGAGTGTGTTTCAAAAACACACTTTCCTTAATATTTTTAAACTGTTTATAAAATACCCCTGTGTTAAACGCCATGAAGTCGCACAGCAAGTGCATACTCGGTTTCTATGCTGAAAGGCTCAACGGCAAAGAGGGTATTTTGAAGTTGCGGAGCAATGTCCGGCAACTATTCGCGTATATTTCGAGCTATCTCAGATGCACACTATGCAAACAAAAAGCTCCAAGAGTATGTAAGCTCTTGAAGCTTTTTGTTTTTCAAGTATAGCAGCTTTCCTGCCGCTGCGGTGAGTGCCCTTTTAGACCAGTCAGCACCATACCAAGCACAACCAGCAGCCCTCCCAGCCATTGCTGCCAGTCAGGTTGCTCGTTTAATAATAGCACCGACAAAATCATCGCTGTGAACGGCATCATACCAGAAAAAGCTGCCGCCACTGCGGCAGCACAACGTTTGATGCCAGCATACCAGAGAATGAAGGCTAGAGCAGTAACGAATAGACCATACCAGACTAATGCTGCCCACCCTACTATACTGAGAGATAGCAGGGCAGCGGCCGGATGTTCGGTCAGGGCAGGGCCAAGACAAAGCAACAAAGCAATGATTACTACCAGCGTAGTCTGAACAATTGGGTGCAAGACCTGAGCTGAACGCAAAGCAGATTTTATATTACTGCTACGTGATAGTACGTTAAATATCGACTCACACATTGCTGCACAAAGCACCAATACGTTGCCGATTAAATGTTCTGTGGAAAATACAATGCCAGGCGAAAAAAAACCCTGGAGAACTACGATACCAGTAACTGTGCTGATTATGCCAAGAAAGCGTATCCGATCCACCGGTTCCTTCAAAAGCAGCCAGGCAAGCAGCACCGTAGTTGCCGGCGTTACGCCGGTGAGTATCCCCGCTTCTCCTGCGCTAGTACGTAATAGCCCCTGTAGTAAAAACATCCGGAACAAAAAGATACCGAACAAGGCTTGGATGAACAAACTAGCCCAATCCCGCCGGGTCATTTGCCAAATGCTTGGCCCAAGCCTTCTCCCGCAAAGCGGCAGTAAACCCAACAAGGCAAAAAATAAGCTCCCGACAGTTATCGTAAAAGTCCCCAGCGTTGCCACAACAAAACGACCGGCTATCACCGAAGTTCCTGCTAAGGTAAAGGCCCCCAATAAAAAAAGCACACCTGCAAACCGTTCCATCCTCATCCTCCAATGCATTTACAAATTACAATAATTAACTACTATTATGGTATAATGGTAGCAGATAAACCGGTCTAGTATTAGAGCCAGTTTAAGGCTGTTTTTATAGGGCCAGTTGGAGGATCTATGTGGATAATGAACTTGCGTCGCCACAGTGAAGTTTCATTGGCGCGCCAGATTTACCAAGTGTTGCGCGAGCAAATGACAGCAGGTCAGCTACGTCCTGGTGAACTACTGCCATCCACACGTGAGCTGGCAAAACTACTATCTGTATCGCGTAATACTACCTATGAAGCCTATGAGATGTTGTCTGCCGAGGGCTACATTGTAAGCCGTCAGGGTTCCCAAACCCGGGTAGCTGCTGGTCTTCACCTGGAAAAGCCTGCACCCGCCCTGGAGGATTTGCGAAAGGCGGTACAATCTGCCGCTACCTATTTGGCTGATTTTCGGACAGGCCGGCCTGATCTACAACGCTTTCCCCGCACTATGTGGCTCCAATTGCTGCGCAAAGCTACCGAAAATCTATCTGCGATGCAATGGGGTTATACAGGTCCGGAGGGTTTACCGGTATTACGGGAGGAAATTGCGGCCTGGCTACTTAGGAGTAGAGGGCTTACCGTTCATTCCCGTGATATTTTCATTACTGCCGGAGCTACCCAGGCACTGCATTTGCTTGCAGGCTTATTAGCGGAAGAAGAACGAGAGATTTTAGTTGAGGATCCCTGTCATGTTGGAATGCTGCAGGTATTACACGGAAAAGGGTTCAAAATCCGGCCTGTACCTGTTGATAACCAGGGTATTCAGACCGAATTTCTAACAGGTGATAGGGCCTGTGCGGTATATGTAACCCCTTCACACCAATTTCCACTTGGCGGAATTCTACCGGCAGGTCGCCGTGCCGACTTGATACGGTTTGCCCGCAATAAAGATCTTTATGTAATAGAAGATGACTATGATAGCGAGTTCCGCTATCGCGGCACACCTGTAGCACCGCTTTATTCAATGGATACACAGCGGGTTATTTATGTAGGCACTTTCAGTAAAATCCTGTTTCCTGCACTGCGAATCGGTTATGTGGTACTCCCCCCAGAGCTGCACAAACGTTGGTGCCGCTTGCGTACCTATGCCGATGTCCAGAATCCTCCGTTTGAACAGGCTGCACTTGCAGAGTATTTACACACCCGCAAGCTGGACCGGCATATACAGCAGATGCGCCGACTTTATGGGCAGCGCCGTCAACTACTTCTCCAAACACTTGAAGTACTATTTGGCAGAACCTGGTTCCCCTGGGGAGATGCTGCCGGCTTACATCTGGTACTGGAGTTTCCCGGCATGCACTTTGATCATGAATTTGCCCGGCGCTGCAAAAAATGCGGGATTTATGTCACTCCGGTAGACGATCATAGTATCTGTAAAGGCATCCACTTGGATAAACTAATCTTGGGCTACGGCCACTTGGAACCAGCTGAAATCAAGCAAGGGCTTTTGTTGCTACAAGAGCAATTTCAAAAGGACAGCCGTAATTGAATCCAACCACAGCCAAAATTTGGAGGTAAAAATGAAAAATATAGAATTAACGAAAGAGGAACAACAACTTGCAGTTGAAAATATAAAAAGCTACTTCTTTACGGAGAAAGAGGAATCAATTACTGATCTCTCAGCAATACTGCTGCTGGATTTTATCCTGGAAAACATCGGTCCTCTTATTTACAATCAGGCGATAAAAGACGCCCATTTTTTCATGGGCGAAAAACTTGATGATTTATTTAGCCTGGAAAAATCAACCGTACAAAGCAAAATAAGACAACCACTGAACTCCAGCCATAAACGTTAATACAGTAAGCGGAAAGCCAAACCTTAAAATAATCCCAAGCCGTTATACTGATATGATCACGCTTAGCAATCTCCACCACAATCAGATTGGCAATAGATCCTGATAAAAAAATTTTGTTTTCTCCTTACATATTTATATTTTTTACATTTATGGTATATTTTAGAAGGGGTTCTTGCGCTTATGTAGAAAATTAATGATAGATTTATATGTGAGGTTAAATTATGAGATTAATAAAAAATGAGTTATTTTTAAAAGTTTTCATGTCTAACCCCTGTCCTATGGCGATTAGTGAAATAAGTGATGGCACATATATTGAGGTAAATGATGCGCTGCTTGATACCCTGAGTTACTGTAAAGAAGAGGTTATTGGAAAAACGCCGCTGGAATTAGGCATATTTTTGGATAGTATTGATCGCCAAAAAATGTTGCAGCTACTTAACGAGCATGGATATTTTAAGAGTTTTGAAACTTTCGTTAGTTGTAAAAATGGCAACATTTTAAACGCAGTCTTCAATGGGGAATTTATTACGATTGAAGGTAGACCTTATCTATTGACTGTAATGAATAATATCACAGTCAAAAGACAGTATGAACAAGAATTTATTCGTTTGGAAAATCTAAATTTAATCAGCCAGATGTCAGCAGGAATAAGCCATGAAATTAGAAATCCCATAACAACGGTACGGGGTTTTTTGCAGTTTTTCATGAGAAAACCAGCATATGCTCATCATCAAGATTATTTCGAGCTAATGATAAGTGAATTAGATAAAGCTAATTCAATCATAACAAATTTTTTGTCCATAACAGAAAGCGATCCGTTACATTCCCAATATATTGTACAAGATTTAAAGAAACTGCTTGAGCGAATACAACCTTTACTAGAGACCAACGCACTAGAAAAACATAATCGACTGCACTATTGCATTGCAGACACGCCGGTAATACTTATCAATGAAATGGAAATTCGTCAAATGGTCTTTAATCTTGTCCAAAATGGGTTTGATGCAATGCCTATGGGGGGTACTCTTACCCTTAAAACCTTTAGCCAGGATCGGCATGTTGTTTTAGTCGTTCAAGACCACGGGACAGGTATTGATGAAACGATCTTAGATAAGCTTGGCACGCCCTTTCTAACCACCAAAGACCACGGAACAGGTTTGGGATTGGCCGTGTGTTATGGGATAGCCCATCGCCATAATGCTAAAATCAACGTAACCACAAGTTCGCGTGGTACAAGCTTCGAAGTCCACTTCCCCATATATCAGACTGACCATAAAACTTAGGTTAACTTTATCCACATTTCTGCCATCAGCAGTTATCCACAGATAAAAAGCTTATATTTGTAGCCTTATTAACTCAACCAAACTCTTTTTCCACAATAACGTCCTAAGTTATCCACATTTTAAGGTATTTTGTTGATAACTTTGTTGATAACTTGTTATTGTGGATAGATAAAAAAGCGTGACCTTACGTCACGCTACCGGGCGGCTCCAATCTACATGCACGCCAGTTTTTTCCCACATCCGAGTAAGTACTGTTTTCATATTATCCACACTCTCTGTCGGCCTGATGGTTACCTCTTTGAAATCAAGCAATCCTTCGCCAGGTACCCTGATACGATGTTCGGATGCCAGATACGATTCAATGATTTGGTGGGTAGCCGCATTATCAAAAACGACCTTAATTGTTTTGCTTGCTTGCTCGTATTCCACATAACCGATCTCATCATTATATTGAACTGCTACTTTAAAGTTTTCCTGCAAAAATATCGCCCCTTTTCTAGAAACAAATTATTTCCACTGCCGCCAATATTATACGACGATTTGTCAAATCCCGCCAGACAAGTTTTACTCAACTCGCCGGTAAAGAGGTGTAAAACGCTGTTCAATACTGATATCTGGCTCCTGCCCGTTCTTCTGGGCCTGGGCAAAGAATTCCATCTGACAGGTAATCGCTTTACCCCGTTTGTCAACCCGGCGATAGGTACCATCTTTTTTCATGCTATATGCCTTTTGGTTGTCACTGAGTGTCATATCTAATATTCTTTTAATCCGCACGATATGGCCAGAATCTTCAATTGGGAAAAAGAGTTCAACACGTTCATTGAGGTTACGTGGCATCCAATCAGCACTTGATAAGAAAATCCGTTCGTCGCCGCCGTTGCCAAAATAAAAGATACGATGGTGTTCAAGAAACCTCCCGACAACGCTGCGTACAGAAATATTCTCGCTTACTTCCGGTACACCTGGCCGGAGCACACAAATGCCGCGAACAATAAGATCAATTTTAACCCCGTGGCAAGAAGCCTCATACAGTTTGAGAACAATGTCTTTATCCACAAGTGAGTTCATCTTGGCAATAATTCGTCCGCTTTTACCGGCGTTGACAAATGCAATCTCACGGTCGATAAGTTCTTTGATTTTTTCCCGCAGTCCGAGCGGTGCTACAACAATTTTATTCCATACCGGTGGATCTGAGTAGCCTGACAGCACATTAAAGAAGGCAGAAGCATCAGCGCCAAACTGGTCGTTAGCCGTAAACAGACCCATATCTGTGTATATTTTGGCAGTAGTGTCATTATAGTTACCGGTACCCATATGGACATAGCGTTTAATACCGGCTTGCTCCTGACGTACCACTAATATCATTTTAGCATGCGTTTTAAGCCCAACCAAACCATAGATAACGTGACAACCCGCTTCCTCCAGGCGTTTGGCCCATATAATATTGTTTTCCTCATCAAAACGGGCTTTTAATTCTACCAGTACTGTAACCTGCTTGCCATTTTCAGCAGCTTGCGCCAAGGCTCTTACAATCGGCGAATTGCCACTGACCCGGTATAGTGTTTGCTTGATCGCCAGTACCTGGGGATCTTCCGCAGCCTGAAGCACAAAATCTGTCACTGGTTGAAAAGATTCATAGGGATGATGTAAGAGGATATCGCGCTCCCTGATCGCATCAAACAAATCAGTTACGCCAATCAGCTCCTGCGGCGTTTGAGGCGATACCGGCGTATGTTTTAGGTGCCCAAGGCCAGAGAAATCACTGAACTTAAAAAAGCAGGTAGTATCCAGTGGCCCGGGTATTTCGTAGATATCCTGCTCGTCAATATTTAAGTTGCATACTAACAGCTCACGTAACGGTCTGTTACTGGATTTGCCGATCTCCAGGCGCACGGCCTGACCTCGTTTCCGCTGACGCAGCGACTTTTCAATCTCCGCCAAAAGGTCCTCGGCATCCTCTTCATCAATGGAAAGGTCGGCATTTCTCGTTATGCGAAAGGGCACAACATCTTTTATCGTGTAGCCGTGGAACATATGGCTGCAATAGTGTTTGATGATATCTTCAAGAAAAACAAACTGCCGTTTAGCACCATTGCCAGGTGCCTCTACAATCCGCGGCAATACTGCCGGAACCTGAATAACAGCAGCACAATCATCACCCTTCTCCCGGCACAAAAGAATAGCAAGATTTAGACTGCGATTAGCCAAAAAAGGGAACGGATGCCCGGCATCCACTGCCATAGGGGTAATGACTGGAAAAATGGTGTTTTTGAAAAAATTCTCAATCCACTCTAGCGCCCCCTCATCCAGTCTGGCAATATCACAGAAACAGATATCGACTTTTTCCAATTCCGCCTTGATATTTTTTAAATACCGGTATTCCAGTTTAACCAGTTCATGAGCATCCTCTGCAATGCAGACTAATTGCTGTCGCACTGACAAGCCGGCAGCATCTACTTTATTAACCCCGCTTTCCAGCTGGTGTTTGAGGCCTGCTACCCGAATCATAAAAAACTCATCCAGATTAGAGCTGGTAATAGCAAGAAAGGTAAGACGTTCTAGTAGTGGCTTATGCTTAACATCGGCTTCTCCCAATACACGCCGGTTGAACTTAAGCCAGCTTAATTCTCTGTTAAAAAAATAATCAGCAGCATCATGTATCTCACAGCTTTTGACGTTTGCCATTGTTATCACCTCGCTCGTCTGATTAATATCGCCTTTATCCCAAAAACATCCTCAAAAAAACCAGCCTTATCAGCAAAGTTCCACTCTTCTAAGGACATATCTTCCCTGCTGGTTACGGTAATGATTAACTCATCCCCGCGCAAGGCAACTTCTGCCTGACTAACTTTTTGGCGATGGCTGCGGTCAATCGCATCAGCCAATCGAATAATAGCTGAAAGCTTGGACACAGCAACCTTTTGATCAGGTGTCAAGTAAGCAAAGTTGGCATCTGCGTCAGAAGGTACACCTTTGGAATGATAATAAGCAATATTGGCTATTTCATGTCTTTCCGCTTTAGAAAAGCCCAAAATGTCTGAGGATATGATTAATCGGTAAGAATAGAAATAGTGCCGCCGTAAATTTACATGTTTGCCAATGTCATGAAGAATGGCAGCTATTCTCAATAATTGCCGATGGCGCTCACTCAAACCATGAATCCGTGCCAGTTTATCAAATAGCAGCATCGACCACGTTTCCACTGCAGCCGCATGAGTTGGATCATAGTAGTATTTTTTGCTTATCTCCCAACATAGACTTATGATCTGGCTATCGATAAGTTTCTGATGGGCATGCGATGTTTTTTCGGAAATATGTTTAATGATAACACCGTCAGCAAACTGATCACTTAAGACAACAATTTCTTCCGGGCCTGTCAGCGATACAATCTTCTTATACAGCACGATAGTCGGCAATACGATCTCAGCCTTATTTTCTGTTAAACGATAGGTTGTTATAAGCTGCGGCAGGTTGAGCGAGCTTACTTGTTTATATAAATTGTTAAACTCAGATAAGCTGACAAAGTTAATCCGCCCCGATTCTTTGCCCAGCATTTTTAGCAGCAGTTTAGTTTCCGGGCCTGATAATACCAGACGCTTGACATTATGCTGGCTCATTTCCGTTTCTACCGGTTCGATTGTACTGCCAATATATTCTGCTAATGCTTGCTGGAAATGGGCAGAGTCACGTTGGTTTTTATCAAAGCTTTCTTTAATGCGGAGCGCTCCAATATGCATATTTTGCTGGTATCTGAGATTGCCCTCTTTGTATAGCGTAAACCCAAGACCACCTGAAGAAATATCAACAAACAGCATGCCATCCTGGGAATTGAGCAGGCCACGATCATTAACGGTCTTAACCAACGATACGTATTTGTAAAATATTTCCTGAGGCATGTCAACAACCTCAACATTTAGACCAGTCTTTACCTTGATCTGATCAATAATATAAGGCTGATTTTGTGCTTCCCGAATAGCCGTAGTGGCTACAAGGCGGTAATCGCGGACTCCGTATTCGCCAAGCAGGCGGCGGTACCCTTTCAAAAGTTCGCAAATCTCGCTTACGGCACCAAAACTAATACGCCCGGTTTTAAACGTCTCTTCACCCAGCATAACCTGGCGATAACTCTGTTCTATAATTTTGACGTCATCCATGTTGGTATATTCTACTATCTGAATACCGATTTGTTCTGAGCCGACATGAATGGCGGCAAACCTATCAGGTGCATGTCTGCCCATATAGAACCCCCTATCGTGCCTTAATTGTAATATGATATTGTATTCCTATCTTCGACGATTAGAACAAAAATCCTGTGTTTCGCTTATGAGTTAATACTAAATTAACTGCAAATTAACACAATCTTAAATGAAAAACAGATAGTTATGCTGTAATAAAGCAAAAAAAATTTCTTCACAATAAATATGAGCAGGAATTTGTCAATAAAAACGAAAAACAGTAGTAATCTTTTACATGAGAGTAGTTAGGAGCTGAACATTTTGACCGAACGGGTAGCAATCATTGATTTAGGCTCGAATTCGGCCCGCCTGATTGTGATGACTATTTATCATAATGGCGCGTATAATCTAGTATATAACCAAAAAGAAACCGTCCGGTTGAGCGAAGGTATGACTGAAACGGGTATACTCACCCGTGATGCTATGTGGCGCGCCGTTGGCACGCTAAAGGTCTTTGCTCATATGTGTGAACTGGTGAAGGTGGATAAGATCCTGGCAGTAGCCACTGCCGCGGTACGCAATGCAAAAAATGGCGCAGAGTTTATTGATTTAGTACACCAGCATACTGGTATTCCCCTTAAAGTGATTAGCGGTGAGAATGAAGCCCGTTTTGGCTACACTGGTATTATTAATACGATTGATATTGAGGATGCGCTGCTTTTTGACCTGGGGGGCGGCAGCACTGAAATAACATTAGTTAAAAACCGCCAGTCGGTTAAGGTCTTTAGTATCCCATTTGGCGCTGTCAATCTTACGGAAAAATTTGCTTCTCAGGATAAAATAAGTGAATCGCAATTAACAGCCATGCGGGAATATATTGTGAATCATCTGGCAAAGCTACCTTGGCTTAAGCGGTTAGGGCTACCCCTTGTAGGTGTAGGCGGTACTGCCCGTAATATTGCCAAAATGGACCAAAAACGTAAAAACTATCCCTTTCCCAAGGTGCACAATTACCGGTTTGGCCTAATGGCCTTTGAGGAGTTATGGCGGGAATTGACTAAGACCAGTTTGACCCAACGCCGCAAATACCCCGGTCTCAGCAGTGAGCGCGCCGACATTATTATCGCTGGAACCACCATTGTTAAATCACTGGCAGATATATCACAGGCCACCAACATAATGGTCAGCGGGTGCGGCGTCCGGGAAGGAATGTTCCTGGAGTATTATTTATCCAAACAACAGTCTTCAGTCATTATCCCTGATATTTTGCTACACTCTACCCGTAATATGCTGTTATTCTACAAAGGCAATGAACCCCATGCCGATCATGTCGCTAAACTGGCAGATACTATGTTTGAAAAATGGCAGCCCATTTTACGCCTGACCGGTCGTGACCGGCATCTCCTTCGGGTAGCCGCCTTACTGCATGATATTGGCATTACCATCAACTACTATGATCATGCCCGTCATAGCGCCTATCTTGTTGAAAATGCCCGGCTATTCGGCCTGACTCACCGCGAACAAATGCTTGTTGCAGTTGTGGCCGGCTGGCATAATGGACCAGCCGCTAAATATGTCCGCAACAAAATCTATAACGAATTTCTCGATCAACACAACTGGCAAACAGCCCGCAAGCTGGCGCTTTTACTGGCGCTGGCAGAAGGTCTGGAAGCAACCCAGCTTGGCTTAGTGCAAGATGTTGAACCATCCATCACTGGCAATCAAGCTTTGCTCAAGCTAATCACCAGTGATCCTGTCAGTATCGAACGCCAGGCAGCATCCGCGCACCGCAAATGGTTCAAAAAAGAGCTGGGATTTGAACTGATTATTGAGTAAGTAAACAAAGGAGGGCGTTATGGTTTCGTCTTTGACCACTTCCACCTCAGGCCTTATCCTTTTAATCAGGTTTGTACGGGAAGTATTTCCGCTTGTAGACAGGGAGCTTGCTTGTTGGCAGGATTATGCAGCCACACATGGCATGCGCGAACTATCAGAGCAAGCACTTGCCAGTATCCGCACAAAAAAATTTCATTGCCAGGGCGGCAGTGTCTATAGTTTATATAAAGGCATGCCTACTGGTGATTTTGTCCGGCTGGTAGTCGCATTACAAACCATCAGCGATTACCTTGACAATCTCTGTGACCGGGCCGGTATTGCCGACGAAGCGGCCTTTCGCCAACTGCATCTGGCTATGACTGATGCCCTTGATCCGGCTCGGCCTTTAAGCGATTATTATGCCGCCTATCCGTATAAAGACGACGGTGGTTATTTACAGGCGCTTGTCACGACTTGCCGCCGGGAAATTGCTAAACTCCCCTCTTACTGTCTAGTCAAACCAGAGGCACTGCGCCAAGCCGGATTATACAGCGAGCTTCAAACCTATAAACATCTTGACCCCCTGGTACGGGAACAAAAAATGCTGACCTGGATTAATCCCCACCTGCCTCACTATCCGGGTATTACTGCCTGGGAATTTGCCGCGGCCACTGGTTCAACCTTAGGACTGTTTATGTTATGTGCAGCCGCTCATAATCCCAACCTCACCGCAAGCGAGGTTGAGACAATTGGTCATGCCTATTTTCCCTGGATAAATGGTCTGCATATTTTGCTGGACTATTTTATTGATGAAGCCGAAGACCGTCAGAGCGGCGACCTAAACTTTGTCTCTTACTATGGGAGTAGTCAGGAAACCCTGTCACGACTGACTCTTTTTGTTCACCAAGCCCGCTCACAAGCCAATTTGCTGCCAGAAACAGCTTTTGTTCGAACCGTGGTTGACGGTTTATTAGCTATGTACCTGTCTGACCCCAAAACCGCGCCACCTACAGAATGCGCCATTCGCAACAGTCTGCTGCACTCGGCTGGTTGGTATCCCCGGCTTATGTATGGTCTCTGCCGCTTGTTGCGGAAAAAACATATGCTATAAATAGCAGCACCAATTTTAAAGCGAGATTGCCACAAAAACACTCGCACTGTCTGAAGAAAAGGATAGGCCATTGCGGTGAAGTACGTCAGGGCAATCTCGCTTTATTATTTTATAGCTCAACCTGTCCGGCAGCCTTAATAATGGCTAGGGCCAGCTCACTAATAGTATAGAGATCTTCTTCCTTAATGAACTCTTCCGTGGTATGCACTTTAGACATACCTATACCGAGTACGGCTGTCGGAATACCATAGCTATTAAAGTAGTTAGCATCACTGCCGCCGCCAGTTGCCTTAATTACTGGTTTGAGCCCAATACTTTCGGCAGCCTGACAAACCAGTTGTACAACAGGTGTTGTCTCTGGCAAGACATAAGCGTCATATTCTTTGGTTACATTGACTTCTGCTTTGCCACCGGCAGCCTTGACGGTTTCTTCAAATACCTGGCACATATGCTTTGTCTGAGCGGCTAATTTTTCCATGTTACGGCTACGGGCTTCAGCCAGGATCACCACTTTATCAGGCACAATGTTCGTGGCTGAGCCTCCTTGGATCGTGCCGATATTGGCCGTGGTTTCTGAATCAATACGACCATCGTTAATTTTGGCTAAGGCTTTGCCTGCCAATATGACAGCATTTACGCCTTCTTCAGGTGCAACGCCAGCATGGGCTTTCTTCCCATAAATATTAATCTCCAGCCTATTCTGACCAGGAGCCATAGTGACAATCTCCCCCGGTGCTCCTCCGGAATCCAGCGCATAACCAAAATCAGCTTGAAGTAATGCCGGGTCAATACTTTTGGAACCCTTGAGACCGCCTTCTTCGGCGACCGTGAAAATAATCTGGATATTGCCATGAGGAATATTTTGTTCTTTAATCACGCGAAGGGCTTCCAGGATAGCCACTACCCCAGCCTTGTCATCAGAACCAAGGATGGTATCACCTGTCGAAGTAATAATACCGTTTTTTAAGACAGGCTGAATATTGCCGCAAGGTTCTACGCAGTCCAGGTGAGCGGTAAAAAGCAGGCTAGGTGCACCTGCCACTGTACCGGTAAGAAAGGCCAGCACATTGCCGCAATTGCCGCCAATTTTGCTACCGGTATCATCCTCTGCCACCTCCATAGGTAAGTCAGCCAGTTTTTTCTTAATAACATCAGCCACCTGCCGCTCTGCGCGGGTAGGACATGCAATCCGTACCAGTTCATAAAATTCATCAAGTATCCGTTTCCGGCTAATCATTTACATCCCTCCTGCATATTTAATGCTGCACCCAGTTATATTAATGTTACGTCTGACATTAGCATTTGTAGAAAGGGTGCTCCTCATGTCAAAAACAATTGCGTTAGCCCACTATAATGACAAACTGGCTAACGAACTTTCCGCCCAGGGATTCCGGGTAGTAGACAGTTCGCACCTTGGCCGTCCAGGTCAAGCTGCTGACGCTTATTTATACACCAGCTACCATCCTGATACAGATACCTGGGCTGGAACTCAGGCTGAGCACGCAGACATTACTGTGGGTAATTACCATTATACTGTAACTGATCACCCGTCCACTATGCTGCTCAATATTACCGGTCTAACTACCGACCAGATTACCGATAAACTTCGTCATCGTTTGGCCCGTTGTTCCCGGCTATAATCTATATGCAACGTGGTAAAATTTCTTGCTACTTTCGTTGCCGCGCTATCATGGAGCGTCCACGGGTAACAGCAGTTTCACCAAAGCGCTCTTTTACCTTGTCAATAGCTTGAGCAACAGCAGCAGCCTTTTCATCGCCCTGGTCAAAAAGAGACATCTGTACCCCTGCAGCCACTAAGCTGCTTACTGTAACTCCCAATAGCCTTACCCCCTCATTTAATGCAATCTTGCTTACTATCTCTTCAGCAACATGGTACAAAGTCTCGTCAAGGCTGGCGGCTACTGCCAATGTCTGACTGCGGGTAATCGTGCGAAATGAAGCAAACCGAATCTTGATTGTTATCGTTCGACTACTTAACTTTTGCCGTCTGAGCCGCCAGCCAATCTTCTCTACCTGGGACCATAACTCGGTCTTGAGATCCTCCAAGGACGTAAGGTCTTTGGTAAAAGTAACCTCTTTACCAATTGACTTGGGTTGCCACTCAGAATCTACCAGGCGGCTATCCTGACCATTTGCCAACTGATGTAAAGTATGTCCAAGTTGTCCACAGTGTTTAGCAAGCAACTCCGGCTCAGCCTGTGCCACTTGCCCGATGGTCTTAATCCCTAACTTAGTCAGTATCTGTGCTGTTGTCTTACCTACTCCCCATAACCGGTTAACAGGCATATCGGCTAATATATTATGGATCTCTTCCGGACGGATAACCATTAACCCATCCGGTTTATTCATATCTGAAGCCAGTTTGGCTAAAAATTTATTCGGAGCCACTCCGGCGGAGGCAGTAAGATCAAGCTCAGCTTTAATCCTTGCCTTAATTTTGACGGCAATAGCAACCGGGCTGGAAAATAATCCCTCCATGCCGGTGACATCAAGAAAGGCTTCATCAAGGGACAGCGGCTCCACCTGGGGCGAGAAGTCGGCAAATATATGTAATATTTCTTGCGAAACCCTACTATATTTCTCATGGTCAGACGGCAAAAAAATGCCTTGGGGACAGCGCCGCCTAGCCTCAAGAGACGACATAGCCGAATGAACTCCGAATTTACGGGCTTCATACGAGGCAGTGGCTACAACGCCTCGCGACCCTGTGCCTCCGATTATCACCGGACAGCCCCGCAGTTCAGGATTGTCCCGTTGCTCAACTGCTGCAAAAAAAGCATCCATATCTACATGAATAATCCAGCGCTGCATAAGCTCACCTCATTTCCGTTTTGGAACATACGTTCTTCTTAATTGTACAACAAACTACTGAGTGGAATCAACACAGCTATTGATTTACTCTTTCCTATTAGCTGTTTATATGCTACACTAATAAGTAGAAATAAGGAGGATTGACGCATGAAAATAAGCTTAGTCCTATTTGTTTTTCTGATTACACTGCTACAGCCTGTATCGGCTCAGATAGCACCGATTCTTTGGTCCGAATCTATACATACTAAGCCAAAGCCGACAACTGAGTGGCTCAATGTAGATCATTATATAATTTTCAAATCAGACCGCACCCTTTCACTGGATCTGACAGATCATTCACCGATAAAGACCATTATCCTGCGTCCAGATACTAACCCTTCTGCATATTGGGAAAAGAAATCTTTTTTATTTACTATTGAGTTATCTGATAAAACAAAAAAATATATTGATATTCCTTTTGGCGAACATAAGTTTAATTAAGCAAAAGTAAAAGAAGTCCGCGGCAGCTGAGCACCGTCAGGACTTCTTTTTTACTTACCAAAGTATCGCACAGTACTCTCAAGGATGTCGGCAGCCATGTCTACACCAGCCCATTGATTGACATTGACCAATTCTACATCAAAAGTTATGTTGTCCAACTTTATAAACGGCACCAAGGCATGGTTAGTTTGCAGAAATGTCGGAGCAGCAAAGGTATGTACTATGGTTTGTCGGCCACTGGCTTGCTGCTGTTTGCCATACTGGTCAAAAATTCCCTGCACAGTATCCAGGCAATTTCCCGCTTCATCATAAATAAAACTATATTTAGGCTCTACACTCACCTGTATTGGCTCATCATCCAGTCCAGCCTGCTCCTTAGCTTGTTTAACCCAGACTTTATCCACACTAACTTTAACGTTACTGACAACCGGCTCCCATATTTCACCGGTAATTGGTTGAGTAAGCTCATATAATAGAATACCCGCATTAGCTGCCATGTCTTTAATATCCTTCTGATACACCGGTTGGGTTACGATGACCCCCATAACCTGTCCTGGTATATCCCGGAGCATCCGCAAAAAAACAAACAATTCTGCCAAACTTGCCTGCTCTTTGGCCTGAATAACAGCCTTATAGGTAAGATCTCCATCAGTAAATTCCCAATACACATCCGCTTCATGAGTTGAGGTTTTGCCTTCAATTACAGCATTGTATTGAATCTTACAAGTTTCAACAGTATCTACGCCAGCAATGGCTTCGTACATCTCGCGAACGGCTTGCTGATAAATAGTTAGGTTTGTCAAAATACCACCACCATACTTATAAATTCATCAATCTGTTTTACCATCGTTTTCTCAGTATATTATTCTATACTTGGCCGGTATACCTCTCGCCGCAGCGTAGCACTGCGATTAAAGCCGCCAGGCTCAGCCCGCCCGGCCTCACGGGAAAACTGCTCGGTTTTCGCGCTAAGATTATCCAGATAATGCAACAACTCGGCCTCCAACAACATTGGTTCCACCGGACTGCCCCACTCGGCCTGTCCATGATGAGAAAGAATACAATGCTTAAGCATTAATCCAAGTTCCGGCGCCAAACCCACTTCCTGGCAGGCGTGTTCCAGCATCTCCATACCCAGTGAAATATGCCGCAACAACTTCCCCTCTCTGGTAAAGCCTATGCCCATACCAAACGCATCCACCTCAATCTCTCGCACTTTGCCAATATCATGAACCAAGGCAGCCGCCAGGAGAATATCCCTGTTTATCTTGTCATTGCGGTTACAATGGTCCAA
Source organism: Sporomusa ovata DSM 2662 (assembly GCF_000445445.1). Taxonomy (GTDB): domain Bacteria; phylum Bacillota; class Negativicutes; order Sporomusales; family Sporomusaceae; genus Sporomusa; species Sporomusa ovata. Next base: position 240,763 of record NZ_ASXP01000002.1, read on the forward strand.
GGCAGCTGCGGCCACCTCAAGAGTATGTGCCAGCAAACCGCCAATATACGCATGATGGTTCTTGACAGCGCCTGGATGTCGCTTAAACTTTTCTGCAAACGGCTTGTTGGTATCAAAGATAGCGATTAACAAGTCCCGCAGCCCTTCCTGCTTGATACTGGCAATAATAGCCGTTAACTCACTAACCATATCATCAATCTTCCGGGGAGCCATCATGCCCAAACTTTGCAATGCTTGATCAATTTCCACTGGTGATGGTACATACCCACCAACAATTGTCAGCTGCGGGCTGTCTTTAAAAAAATCTAACATCGCTTCCAGCCGCAGTATTCCATTTTGCTGAAACAGCATTGCACTATCACCAGATATATCCCAATACTTAGCTGGTACCTCAAAACTGTGGTCACTAATGAGGCAATCTCCGTAAGATTTACCATTTCTTGCTGTTTTAACTTCAAACCGCGAAATCCGGTAAATGCCCACTACCTTAAATCCCTTTGGGTTCTTAACTAATTCCCCCAGTGTCATCCTGTTCCCCTCCACCAATAAGCTTCCTCTCCTTATGATAATCTCATAGGAAATTCTCCTGAGTACTGGCAAAATCCTTTATTTTAAAGAAAACACGCTTATTCCGGGCCTTGACAACCCCATGTTTCCCCTATCCTGCCAAGATCTTGCACACATTTCAAGCTTACCAGCAATATATTGTAACAAGAGTAAAAGGAGGTTTTCAGATTGGCTTCTTATGACAAAATGGTAAAGTACCTGGTAGAAAAGCTTCAGCTTGCCCTGGCACCACTTGAGCAAATTGCCAGAAACCAAAGCATCCTGGTAGCACAGAACAAACAGATGATTGATTTGTTAGCACAACTTAACGGCAACCGGGAAACGCCCACCGAACCGGAACAATCAATTGCTAAAGAAAGCCAGGATATTACACTTTAACTATATCAAAATTTCTTTCTCTTTATGCTAGCTGACTTGACAGCATCACCAAATTATGAGAAATTTTAATAAAACACTAAGGAGTATCTCATGAAAACAAACGCAACTTTGGAAGAAACATGCTCTAGCTGCAAAGGATCAGGCAAAATTGGAACCGAGCCTTGTCAAACTTGCCAGGGAACAGGAACTGTTCTTAATGAAGAAGGGAAAGAAATCCTCAATTTCTTACGAAACAGTATTCGTATCTCCGAACATTGACTATCACTGCCTGAGGCAGAAAAACAGCCGTCCTACCCGGAGCGGCTGTTTTTCTGGATTAATTCCTAAAGAAAACATTACTGGCTCTACTTAAAAATTGCTGAGATCGAACTGCAAAACGTGTAAATTGTTAACAAGGCTGTGAAAATCACAATAGGATTATGGCGAAATCGAAGCAAACTAGCCCTCACCTCACTCTTTACTAAGCTAGTTTATACTATTCCCAACTTACCCTCTTGTTAAACCAATTATTCTCCAAAACCAATCATGCCACATACATAGTATTTATTTTCTCACGCTATTTTATCTGAGACCCAAAGCCAGCTACCCTTCCGAAGAAGTTACAACCTCAGTTGAAGCTATATTCCACTTGATACACACAAGCTGTCTCGCCTTGTGAAATTCGACAATCAGGCGATCCAATTCCCTGCTAAGAGAAATGACATCAGGATCTTGCATATCGAATTTCTTCGCTACCACTAGGGCATTCAGCCGGACACGCATATCTTCAATCTTTAGTGCTTGCCGCATGCGTAACTCCCCCCTTTTGTCATTCGAGTATCTTACCTAACTTTATATGCAAAAAGCGCGCCAACATGTACGCGTTGCCTATACTACTTTTAAAATAGTCTTCCGGCACCCCTGCAAGGCGCACTGTTCCTTCATAAATTTATGCAGATCCGGTGGTAATAGCGACAGGCTTTTCCTCAACTTAGGCTATAAACTTACAAATTTCATACAAAAATTGCATAGTAACGCAATTTTTGTATGAAATTTATAGTACTCACCTATGAGTGTTATATATTAGGAAAACCAACAAGCTCTGTTCGTGTGTAGGTGTCTTATCCTACCTGTAAATGCGAGTTGACTTCGATATACTGGATAATGCGGCGCAGCTCGTCGGCAAACTTAAACCGTATGCTTATGTCGCCGCCCTCGTATACTTTGATATGGTCAACCAGTTCGATTAAGATTTCTCTTGTCAGCTTGTCGATGTTCTCGTATTTTCGGAAAGTTGCTAAAAAAGGATTTTCGGTGTCAATGCCATTTTCCAGTTCGTCCCGCTCTTTTTTCAGATTGGCAATCACTGTGCCAATGGCTTCATTTTGCTGTTCATAATCTTCACTCATGTGGCGGTAATCATTATGTGTGATATGACCGTCTTTCCAGTCCTGATAAAGTGCTTGCTTGTACCGCATGATTTTGGTAAGCTCTTTTTCTTTTGCGGTAATCAGTTCATTCAGCCGTATCGACTGGCTTTTTTTGAGCGGAGCCAAGTTAATTTTTGATACAATGGCGGAATAGCTGACTGCAAGATGTACCTGTTGCCGGATTGCATAGAGTACAGCCGCTTCAAGCCTTGTGCTTTTAATAGAGTGCATAGTGCAGGCTTTTTTAGAAAGGCTCTTATATGTTCCGCATTGGTAGTAAACGTACAATTCCTTGCTTGCTATCCGCGACATTGCCCGGCCACAATCCGCACAGCGGAGAAAGCCGCTAAACAGATAAAGCTGTTTCTGTTTTGGAGAAGTGCGGGTGTCACGCTTTAGCAGTTGCTTAACCTTTTCAAAGGCTTCGCGGTCAATAATCGGTTCATGGGTATTCGGGACAACAATCCAGTCTTTTTCAGGTACAGCTTCGATTTTGTGTATCTTGTAGCTTTTCACACGGTTTCGCCCCTGTGCCATATCTCCAACATAGACGGGATTTTTCAGCATATTGCTGATAGTAATGGTACTCCACATGGGCTGTGTCTGTCCGTTGGGGCATTTGTACTTTAATCCCTGACTTTGCTTGTAAACGGAAGGACACATAACACCGTGGTCGTTCAGATGATTCACAATAGCCCTGACGGTCATACCGCTTAGACACATGGAAAAAATCTTCTTTACCACTTCGGCGGCTTCATGGTCTACCAACAAAGCGTGTTTATCATTGGGGTCTTTGATGTAGCCATAGGGGGCATAGGAGCCAATAAATTCGCCATTACGTTTCTTGTAGTCAAACACCTGACGGATTTTCTTTGAAGTTTGGTAACAATACTGGTCGTTCATTACGTTCGTTATAGGAACAAGAATACTTGATACGCTGTCAGGGTTCAAATAACTGTCTACGCCCTCTGCCAAGCTGATAAAGCGTACATTCATCTGAACAAACAAATTTTCAATCAGGCTCCCGGCGTCCGTATAGTTACGGGAAAGACGGGAAAGGTCTTTGACAATCACGCAGTTTACCTTTTTCGCGTAAATGTCGGCCAGCAGTCTTTGAAAATCTGCCCGGTTCGTGTCTGTACCTGTGCAACCGTCATCAACATAGGTTTCGGCGCTTTCAAATTCATCAAGGTGCTGTCTGTAATAATCATCAAGCAACTTTTTTTGATTGGTGACACTGTTGCTGTCGTCCTTGCCACGATTCAAGTCCTCTTTGGATAACCGGATATATTTTGCAAGATTCCACCGTGTAGGATTATACGAAAATTGAGAAACAGCAGTATTTGTTTCCCTGTTTTTGGTTCGTGCCATGCTTCCTCCTTCCTATCACATTACACTTACATTATACCATTTCAGCATAATGCGAACAATGTTGTCGAGGGCTTAAAAATACTGTTAGATAGCTGATATTACCGACTTCGGGCCAAGTTGGCCCGAAGTGACATGACCGATTACAGGCCGCTTTTCTGCCGTATAAGAAAGTTTGTAATTACATCCTGCAAGGGGGGGCCGTCCTCCGGGAACTCTACCTTTACCGCAGTATCTCCATGACGGAAGCAGTAAGGGTTTTTTACCTGCTTCAAAATATGTGCCGCACGTTCCCTTTGAGGCAGGCTGTTATCAAAGTCGATTCCGCTAACATCTGTCAACTGTGATTTATCCACTGTGGCAATATCCACATCTTGCATTGTGATGATCTGTTCCAGATTTACCATCGCTTTGTGCCTCCTTCTCAAATGAAAAATGTACTTTATGTTTCCTGCTGTCCTATGAGGAAACATAAACAGTCACCACTTTATAAGCAAAAGTGATGGCTGTTAATCTTTCCTCATACTTCGGGCCGAGTTGGCCCGAAGTCAATAGGGACTGTTCCGGTAATGCCCGTCTGCTTCGTGAATGGATTTGAAGTCAAATCTTTCGTTCAGTTCCATAACCACGCGCCGAATATCATCAGAGCTAAAACCACAGCTTTCCATTGCCCAAATGACATAGCCGCGACAAGCATTGTTGCTCCACGGTTCAGGCAGTATTTCCGATAAATTCATATCTTTTTCCATTTCGATTCTCCTATGCCAGAATAGGGGGAGTGCCGCGCCGGGAAAGAATGGGCTGTCATTAGACAGAAATGCCCGGCGCGGCCTCCTATATGGTAAATAAGAGGATAACCCGGACAGGCGGCGGCAACCGCCCTCATGGGAATTTCACCCCGCCCCATGCTGATGGCGCGACGGTCAATACTGTGACGCGTTCAAACCGTAAGTATCATTGTACCAATCAAAAGATTATCGCCGGGTAGATTGCCATATCTGCTCTGTCACAGTTGGTAGGAATCGCTCACGCTCCGTTTGGTTTTTCCCCCTTTCAACGGGCGGTTTTGGCGTACCCTGTGGCTTGGCTCCCTTTTGATTGAACGTATCCGGGTTATCTGTATTCAGTTGTCAAAGAACGGCAGATGGAGAAAAAACTCCTTCTAATAGCCATGTGATTTGAAAGGCAAATTCGGAACTGGAAATTAAGACTTTTTCAAAAATTTCTCCATGCTTTTCAACCCTTTCTCAATAGCAACTCTGACGGCTTTTTCATTTATACCCTCTGCCCGTGCAATATCGGATTTACTCATACCGAGTATGTAATGGGCATAAATTCGTTTTCCTTGCTTGTCCGGCAAGTAAGCGATTGCGGAGTGCAGTTGTTCGGAAGTAATTTTACGCTCGTAAATCTCGCAAGGGGAAAGGGATTCAAAAAGAATATCCTTTTCGATCCCGTCGTCAGCGTCCAGCGAATAGTGGGCTTTGTTATAGAAGCGGCGGCGAATGTAGTTTTTCTCCAAACGTTCTGCTTCCAGCAAAGCGTCCTTGATTTCATCTGATATCTCAACAAAAAAGTCTGAATTATAAAACGGGTAATAATCCCGCAGATTGATTTTTGCCATAAGGCGTTCCTCCATTTCGATTTTTTAGGGAATAGTGAATCGAAATGGAGCGGGAGGGGAACGACAGCGAGGTCGGACTTCGGGCCAAGTTGGCCCGAAGTGACAAGGCTTGTTCCATACGTTGTCAGTGAAAAAAGGATACAAAAAAACACCTTTACGCAAATTAGCGCGAAAGGTGTCGAATAAGAAAAACCGCTAGCGCGGTCCTTTGGCTTCGAGTACATCCGAAATTCGGTACTCAAATCCATGAACCCCTTTATAGTAATGCGGATGCATTATTCCACCACAAGATTCACACCGAAACTGTGGCGGGTAGCTTAAGTCCCTTGTAATATCCTGTTTGTCAAAGTCCCTTACCACTTGGTAGGGGATTTCTTCTTGTTTTTCACAACCCAAACAAATATAGCGTACTGTACTGGGGCGCGGAGGGGTTGGCTTTCCTGCCTTTTTCTTCTTTTTCTGCATTCCCCGATTGATAGCCCATCATCCTTTCCAAGTATTTTCTTGCCATTAGATCTGTTGTATATCTAATCACTAATTTTCCGTCTTTCAGACAGACTTCTCCCTTGTATTCATAATAATTGCCGCATTTCCTACAGATTCCCGGATCATGACCACCTTGGTCTTTCTGCCTCTGACTCCAGTTCCGTCTTTTTAATCGGTTCATTTTTACTATCCATCTCTTTACTCGTTCCTGCCACTTCCCCAGAATCTTTCTGCATATACTCCGGATTCTCCGACCATAAATACCATAATGCCGTATCATTTTAAAGAACTCATCAGGTATATGTTGTATTAACCGTCCAATAAACTCTTCTACACTCAGGGTTTCTATTTTCTCTTGCCCATCTTTTTTATCTTTGTATCGAAAACTGACGGTTTCACCATCATAAGCAATAATCCGCGACATCCCAATGGCTGGATGCCTTAAATATCGTCCTATATATCGTAATTGTTCTTTGATATTACCTTTTTCTTTAGGCGCATATATATAAAAGCCATTTTGGTGATTATTCCAGGCTTGTTGCAATATCGGTTGTATTCGTTTGATTTCTTCCCGACTTAATTTCTCTCTCAACATCTTCAATACCACTGTCTGCCATTGTTTTCTTAACATTTCAAATGGCAAAAAATCGTATTGTTTCCATTCTCCTTTTGCCGTCATTCCTCCCATTGTTACCATCATGTGAACATGCGGATTGAATTGGGCTTTTCCTCCAAATGTGTGCAATCCCGCTATTATCCCTGGCATCACTTTACTTTTGCGTTGAAAGAATTCTTGTATCAATTTTACCGACCGATCCATTAGATCCTTTAACAGATATCGGTGTTTTGCAAAGATCGGGCGTAACTCTTCATCTATCGTGAATATCACATGCCGATGCAATACTTGATAGGCATCATGGCTTAGTACTCGACTCCATTCTTCCGCTTCACCACTCGAGCAGCTCGTACAAAATCGGCTATGGCATCGATAAGGCACAATTTTTACATCATGGCACCCTTCACATACCAACAACTTAAAACCTTGTTTCGGATCTCCACACTGTTGAAATTTTTCAACCTCTTTGCGTACTATAGGTCGTATTCGTTTTTCATGCTTCTCAACGAACCGCTTCCAATTCTCTTTTACATCAAAAAAGATCTGCCATAAGATATTTTTTTTCATATTCTTCTTTTTCCGCAAACCCACGCCAATTCTCCTGCCACAGCCTTCTCAAACTTATAAATTCTGATATATTAAAAAATGGGCGCAATAGCCGCCCACAAGTTGATATAATACTTTTAAACTATGTAAATGAAATTTTTCTGCTATATTAAACCGTCACAATATGGCGGCGTTTCTCTCAGAGAAAAAAATGCTTTGGGGTACATAAAAACCTCCTTATCCCAAAGCCGCCAGAATAAGAAGAATTACAGGTATACTCTTTCCGATTTTTAACGGAAAATGACGGCTTTGTATGTCTGTTAAATTTGTCAGCAATCGTATAACAGAAAATTGTTATATGAAAAGAGCCGATAATCAAGAGATATGTACTCATTGATTATCGGCTCTGCGTCTTTGCGTCTGGCTCTTTGATAACTGACATATTGAGTTGTAGCACATTGATTAGAGATTCTTGTTTACATTTGGGACAGTATAGGGGGAAGTTTTCGAGGATTGTATCTTTCCTAATTTTCAGTCTTGTTTTATTGCCACATATAGGACATAGTAACCATTGAACTTCAATCATTATCACCCCCTACATCATTTCATTAGTTGCTATTTTTCTGCTCTAATAATTACTGTTCCACAATTTTGATACAAAACTTCAACCGTTTTAAAACCGGCGTTTTTCATAAGTTCAAATTGATGTACCAATGTCAGTGGAATATCAATTTGTATAAACATATCTTCGGGTGTATTATTTTGCTTGCGCTTATATTCGTATTCCTTAAGGCAAAGCGCTTCCTCTTCATCGCAATAGGCAAATCTAGTATATTTCTGTTGCGTTGGACGGTAAGCTTTTAACGCGCTCAAGGTAGCTCTTGCTATTTCTTGCTTCTGTCAAATCGTAGGGGAAATTTAATTTCTCACTTACCTCCAAAGAAATTTTCTGAAACAAATCGCACATGAGAAAAACAGCATCCCATATAGCGTTTATTTGTGCTTTCGAATAAGATTCTAAGTATTGTTCATAAATCCCTTTCGGCAAATACTTGTCCATGTATTTTGCGGATTTCCCTGCGCTGACTGAAAAATCATTATCAATCCCAATTTTCCATTCCAGCAGCCGCCTAAGCATTGGCCTTATTTGAAAATTTATCATATCCATTGCATATGGAATCTCATTCCTCCATAATCCCTTCGCCACATTATTTAAACACCACCAAAATTCATTACATGTACAATAGAATTGATTTGGCACCGGCTTTTTCACCCAATATTCTTCATCGGACAATACTTGTTTTTGAGGCATGATATTGTCCTTGTCAACTAGTGTTTTATACAATTCTAGACTATTAAGTACATTTTCTAATGTCTTTACATGTAAATCCAATCTATTTCCATCAGTGAATTGAATTAGCCAACCATAGCAATTTTCAACATCAGAAGTGTAGTAGATATTTTCCTCTGGATATTGCATATATAAGCGGTCACCAAATCGATCAATCCAGGCTTTGTCCTCTCTAAATGACCTTGTTTCTGTAACAACGTATACAATATCATAATCTTGAAAGATATCTTTTGGTACATTTGGATTTGCACGTGAACCTTCTAAGTAGGCCGCACGAATGCGGACATCGTTGTTTGCAACTGCTATGATTAAATCCATCATTTCTTTTTCTGATCGCATACTGTGTCTCCTTTTATAGTGAAGATAAACTAAGTTATCCGGACAATTTTCTATTATATCAACTTATGAAAATGCGGCCTCATATTCTCGTATGTACAATGATATCGAAATCCCATATCGAATAATACTTTCTTGGTATTTTCAATATGTGCACCTAGCTGTCCTTTTTTATGACTGTCGCTCCCAATTGTGATAATCTCACCGCCTAATTTTTTATATAAAGTAAGTATATCTTTGGATGGTGTCATATCCGTAAGTCCATATCTGTAGGATGACGTATTTACTTCTATTCCTTTTCCATCACGAATGACAATTTTTAAAATTTCATTCACTATGTCTGAAGTCTTTTCAAATGGATATGTGCCATTTTTATCATATCTTATAATAATATCTAAATGTCCCAAAACACTATAATTATTATATTGTTTTACAATTTCCAGCAGCTCTTGATAATATTTTTCGTTATATTCTTTCTGGCTCTTTCCTTTCTGAAAATCCTGTGTCCATAATTCCAAGTTATCTATTTGATGCACAGATAGAATAATAAAATCAAATGGATATTTAACAAAGAGTTTTTCATATTGAGAAATTGTATGCACCTGTACTCCAAACTCCATTCCCTTTTTTATAGCAATCAAGTCACCATATAAATATTGTAATTCCTTGATCGTCTCAAAATATTCTGGATAATACACATTTGCAATAGGCATACCATCACGATATTGAATTTCTTTCTTATCACTCCAATCCAGTTTAACTCCATAATCTACATGATCCGTAAAACATATTTCTTCCATTTTCATTTGTATTGCATCTTTTACAACCTCTTCCATTTTATAAACAGAATCATCGCTAAATTCTGTATGAACATGATAATCAGCAAACATTTTCTTCATCCCTTCAAGCAGTTTTTTTTACCAGCAATTCATGCATCATCGCCATGAATAAAAGAATGATTAGCAAATATACCGGCAGCAAAACAATATTTATATGCTTTGCAATTAAGCCGAATAGCGGCGGCATCACACAGGTTCCCACATATGCACTTGCCATCTGAACCCCGATGATTGCCTGTGACTTATCCGCACCAAAACGGGACGGAGTGGAGTGAATAATACACGGGTAGATTGGCGCACATCCAAAACCAATGAAAAGCAAGCCGACCAAAGATATTACTTCATTTAACGGCAGTAACATCATAATAATACCAGCCGCAATGATTCCCTGCCCCAGACGAATCATTTGTAAATCGCTTAATTTCATACTTATAAATCCACTTAATACCCTCCCAATGGTAATACCAATAAAAAACATACTTGCAAAACCAGCCGCTGTCTCAATTGAAAATCCTTTGATCAGGGTAAGATAACTGCTTGCCCATAAGCCGGTCGTCTGTTCCAAAGCACAGTAGCAAAAGAAACAAAGCATTACTTCTTTTGCTCCAGAAATCTGAATTACCTCTTTCAAAGGCAATGCTTTTCCCGCTAAAATATCATTCTCTTCTGCCGTCCCTTTTTGGTTCTTCCATAACGGCAGGCTAAAAAACAAAACTACTGCAAAAGCAATCTGTAAAAAGGAAATATACTGATAACCTGCATTCCAATTCTGACCATGCTTCAAGGCATATCCCATCATATAAGGCCCAATAGTTGCGCCGATTCCCCACATACAATGAAGCCAACTCATATGTCTGCTTGCATAGTGAAGTGCTACATAATTATTCAAGGATGCATCAACACTACCTGCTCCAAGTCCGTAAGGAACTGCCCAGAAACAAAGCAAACCAAATGAGTGTGAACTGGAAAAGCCAAATAAAGCAACTGCCGTCATAGTAATGCTGATGGTCGTTATCTTTCCGGTTCCAAATTTACGGGTAAGTTTATCACTCTGTAAACTTGAAACAACGGTTCCGATTGCAATAATCATAGAAATGACGCCTATGTATGAAATCGGCACCCCAAATTCCATATACATGGATGGCCATGCCGAACCCAATAAGGAATCGGGCAATCCAAGACTAATAAATGCAATATAGATAATTACTAACAGTAATTGAAACATATTGATCTCCTTCTCTTTTTTGTGATATAATAATATCATCATTCAACGAACTTTTATATAATATTTCACTCGAAATTATATAATAAAATCGTCAAAGAGAAGGTATCTTGTATGAGCATAGCAAAATGTAATGTAACAGTGAATTCTTCCGGTGAAGAAGTTCAAAAGCATGGAACGTCAGAATTCCCGATTGCTTTTTATGAGGAAAACTTATCAAGCTATTCTATTCCCTGGCACTGGCACGAAGATTTTGAGATTATATGGGTAATCTCAGGATCGATAAAAGTATCTGTTAATAGCACAGAACATATCCTAAACAAAAATCAAGGGATATTTATCAATGCAGGCTTTCTTCATTCCATTCATGCAACAAACGATGGCGAATACGTTTTAAGATCCATTGTTTTTCATCCAAGGCTAATCGGAAGCATAGATAGTATATACTGGCAAAATTATATTGAGCCGATTATCCAGAATAAAAATCTGCCATACATTTTATTAGACCCATTCATTAACTGGCAGGACAAAATACTCGCTTACTCGATTTCTGTATGGAACAGACTTTATAACACTGAAAATGGTTTTGAAATATATGTCAGGAACGAATTATCGCAATTGATTCTAATTGTGCTAACAAATCATTCCATATGTGAAGCAAAACCCAGCATTCGAAATCTTCGAAATGCCGATCGAATAAAAACCATGCTTCAATACATTCAGATGCATTTTTCAGAAACCATAACCATCTCTACTTTAGCAAGGGTAGCGCTGATCAGTGAAAGCGAAGTTCTGCGCTGTTTTCACCGTACAATCCATTCCACACCGAATCAGTACCTGAAACAATATCGAATCCAAAAAGCATGTCAAATGTTAATCGATACAGATATGACTTCTATCGATATTGCCTTTCAATGCGGATTTCAAAGCAGCAGCTACTTTACGAAAACTTTCCGAGAACAGATTGGCTGTACCCCTTTGGAGTACAGAAAAAGGGATCAGCAATGCTAATCCCTCTTTCTAATGTAATGAAAAGTTAGACACGACGACCAACTGATATTCGGCAAAAACATTGAATTTTTCTATTTCGAATCTACATATTAAAATCTTCTGCATCTTTTACGGGGTACCCTTTAGTAATCAGGGCTTTAGCAAAAAGTCCCTGACCAGATATTAGCTTCCCGGTAAATGTTCCATCATATATATTGTTAACTCCGCAAGTTGGACTTCTTGACTGCAAAATAGCCAAATCAATTTTTTCTCCTTCTATTTTTTCTAATGCAAGCGCAACTGCTTTCCTATAATCAGAATCAACATTATTTCCCTTATCATCCATCACTACTTCATCAACAATCTCAGCACATGGTCGGGGAATAGGCATATTGGCTAACATTTCAGGACAAATACTGAGAACCTCTTTTCCTTTTAGATATTCAATCACAGCTTCATTGCGATTGTTTCTTCCATTATATTTACAATTACATCCTAGTACACATGCACTTACTAATACTTTCATACTCAACAACTCCTATGGAAGACTTTTACCTTAATCTATATATTTCTCATACATCACCGTTTCGCTTATTTCTTTGCGTTGGGCAATATGACGCTCTGGACTTAAAAAGCCTTTTTCTGGATACCCCATTAAGAGTAAAGCTGTCGGTTCTATGTACTCTGGTAAATGAAATTCATTGCTTATAATTGCGGGATCAAACAAACCAACCATTACGCTTCCAATATTTAATTCTCTTGCTGCCAACATCAGGTGGTCACAGACAATACCTATATCCAAATCGCCAGAACATTTTTGATCAAATGGCCGTATTAATTCATCCCGTCGATCCCGACACACGATAAAAACACACTTAGAACCAAACGTTTGATAAGCCTTTTTAATTTTTAAAATGTTTTCTTCACTTTGAACAACAATAATCCTTTGTGGTTGTTTATTACAGGCTGTAGGGGCGACACGTCCAGCCGATAAAATCTGATTTAAGTCATCTTTTGGAATCTGTGCTCCCGTAAAGCCGCGTGTTGTGCAGCGTTGTTTTGCCAGTGTTAAAAAATCCATTATTCTTCCTCCTATATACGAATGATTATTCACATTATTATTATAGTACCCGCATTGATAGATGTCAACAAAATGCGAATAATGATTCACATTTCATTGACCTGATTTAAAGTTCCAAGTATAATAAAAAAGAGGTGATATTATGAATGATGTAAGAGAACCCATTCAAAAACGTTCTATTGAAACAAAGAAAAAAATACTAGATGCCGGGTTTGCCCTTTTTTGCGAAAAAGGATATTATAAAACCAATACAATTGAGATTGCCAAACGTGCTGGTATCTCAACAGGAGCGCTATATAGTTACTTTAAAGATAAGAAACAAATATACATTGCTGCTTTTCACGATTATCTTGAAAATATTTCAGGCCATTTACTTGAAAAATTAAGTTTGCAACAACCTTTTTCACTAGCTAGTTTTGTCGAAAATTGGATCTGTTATTATATTGACTTATATGCCGATACCAGTCACGCTCTGGCTCAGTTAAGAATGATGATATCAGAAGATACTGATATCAATCGTCATTTTTCCAATTTTGAAAATGAATATTTTTTAAAAATTAAAGAGCTATTAAATAAAAATGGCATAACGCAAGATGACTTATTTGAAAAAGTTTACACTTGCTGCATTTTAATTGATGCTCTTAGACAGGAAAAATCTGCATTTTCACACAACGGCTTAGACTTCAATATTTTTAAAGACCAAGTAACCAAAACTGTCATTGTATTATTGTCAAGTTGATTTTTTATTAAGGGCTAATAAAATCGCAGAGCAAGTCTATTTTTCTGTATGGCAATTCAATTTGTCATTTGATAACTCTATCTATGTAATCTATCAAGGGGTGTAAATGAGAGACTTCAATTAATTCGGAAGCTCTTTCAGACGCAAAGATGGCGTAAGAAATTGCTTTCTTACGCCGGTATTAGCCACAGGTCTAGAGGTCAGGTCTTACCTTTTTCAACTTGTTCAGTTCCCTCGCAAACACATATCAATATTCCATTGTATTAGATAAGGACATTTTCCTTTGGAAAGCGTCATTATTATATCAAAATATACTCCAGTCCAAAATCCTTCGCAAAAGTCGTAAACATCTATTAATCCTTCATATTTTCAGACTTTTTACTAAAAAACCATCTCATTCAGGAAAAGAAAGGCATTTGATACAGAAAAAAGGCAATAGCAGGTCCTATACACAGTGATATTAATGTTGTAATCAATTTTTTATGCATAAGAATTATAGCACAAATTAAAAATATTATCTCACAATACATATCATCATGATTACTGGACATAATTTGCAAAAGCATTACCGAAATAACACCTGCTGATAGTAATACCGCTAAGATATTATCTTGCTTTATTTTATGACATAAAACGGCCAAAAACGGCGATATTGCGGTAATTGTATACCAAATTAACATATAGCTATTAACATTAACATGAATCAATAAATGGTATATATGAAATGTAATATTTAGACTTAAGAAAAAAAACAAAACTCTAATTGCAGCTGAAATAGATTTTTCGCTTTTTAATGAAATAAATAATGCAATAAGGATCCATATACCAAAATTTGAAAGAATCGCATTTACATTTATTTGACCTAAGAAGAAATTGATATGGATATGCCTATTGTCTATATAGGCCGAAAAAAGACCTAATAAAACACCAACCACTGTAACGCTTAGTATGGGAATGACATTCTTTTTTGTTATTTTATTCAACTTTATAACCCTCCAAATTATATAAATAGCGAGTAATATCCATTCGCATTTTTCCATGATACATCTATTTATTTGCTAAATGAGATTGCAGTGTGTAACTGTAGCAATAATAATTAACGCAACGCCTGAACCAAACCATAACCCAACGAAATGGGACAACATCTGCTAAAGGCCCAAAAATCGCCATACCAATAGGCAAAAAACCGGAGTAGATTATTTTTGTATTCCATTGTTTTTATCCATATTTGCATTATACTTTGCGATGAACTTAATGGCAACCATAGCTCCATATATCTTGCCTCTGGAGTCGTATCATAGTACATCTCGGCAGCGAAATTACCGTAAATGCTTACAGTTTCACCATCATCACCGCACACAGACAGACATAATGACCACGTATTCACGCCGAAGTATCAGCGAAAGATAATCTATTATCAATTGAGGGACGACATACGGCAAATCATAAGAGATTTATGCAAAAGGAAGGGAATTGCGATCATAGAAGGACATATAATGCCCGACCATATTCATTTGCTTCTCTCAATTCCACCAAAATACAGTATATCGCAAATCATGGGATATCTCAAAGGAAAAAGTGCGATAATGATTTTCGATAGACATGCAAATTTAAAATACAAATTTGGTAATCGGAATTTTGGGGCGGAAGGATATTAAAAGCAAACCACAATTTTTGTGCCATTTTTGGGGCTTACGCTAACCCGCAAGCAGGGCAAGTGTATTGACACTTGCACATTTTTGAGATTTTCCCTTGCGGGAAAACTCAAAAATTGCTTGTTGGGGAGTGCCTTCCCCAAACCCTGCGACTTCGGGCCAATTTGGCCCAAAGTCGGCGCTTCGCACCTCATGTTGCGTCATGTTCGCTATCGTTCCATTTCCTTATTTTTCTGCACGTCCGTCAGGCCGAGCAGATGGTCTATATTGCTTTTTACCGTTACAATTTCCTGCATGGCCTTTTTTGTTTCCCGGTACTCCCGGTAAGCCTTCTTCTTGTCGGCCGACAACCACTGAAACTCTGCTTTGAGCGTATCCATTTTGGGGAGCTTTGCCCCGGACAGTAACCGCCGGAACGTGTCCTGCGCCGCCCGGTAGGCGGCAATATCCGCTTCATGCTCGGCAAGATATTTTTTGCTGTACTTCGCCGCCTTGTACCCCTCAAACACAGGCCGGGATTTCGCATAATCCACCACAGCCGCCTTTAGCTCTGCATTGATACGTATTGCGGTTTCGGTGGTTTTTATACTGTCTGAAAGCGTATGGAAACGGTCGGTAAGCTCTGTGGTCTTTTGCTCCAAATCCGCGTATTCCATCAGGCCGTTTTCCTGCAAATATTGTAAGGCTGCCGCCATCTGCTTGAGGTTGAATACCTTTGCCCAGCGTTCATAGGCCGGGCCTTTTCCGGCTTTCATACGGGCTTGAATATCCACAATCAGATTGAACTTGCGCCTTTCCTGCGGAGCAGTTTTGCCCTCAATCGCCGCTTGTATATCCTCCTGCCCGTATCCCTTGCCAAGCGTGGAAGTACGGAGCCGGGTAAAGCGTTCCTGCCCCTCTGCCCGAAAGCTGATTGTGCCGCCGCGCCCTTGCTTGATTTCATAACCAGCCGCCGCCATTGTCTGTAAAAAGGTGTCCATATCCGGCGGCTTCGTTGCAAGGCAAATATCAATCTGCGCCTTTAATTTCTCTTGAAATGTCGGCGGCTTGTGACCTCCCAACCATTCCCCATAGTGTTTGAATTTACCCTTGCTGTGGCGTTTGGGATTGGTGATAACAGACAGTCCGTTTTCAAGACATATCCGATCAGAGAGCCGCCGCACCGCACGGGCTGAACCGATAAAATCCCGGAATTTCCGGGTGCAGTCCAGCGAGGTAGAATTGTAGTAAATATGGCAATGGGGGTGGGGGCGGTCAGCGTGGGAAACTACGAAAAAGGCATGTCGGCCTTTCGTCCAGCGCATGGCAAAGTCATAGCTGATTTTAAGAGCGGTTTCGGGATCTGTTTCGCCGGGCAGGAACGACTGCCGGATTTGATAATATAGCACATCATTTTCCCGTTTTTGCTCCCGTCCTGTGATAGCTTTGTACTTTGCTTTGGAGAGTAAAAATTCTGCGTCAGCGGTGGCGGGGTCACATTTATAAGCAAGAATTAAATCGCCGTTGTGGGTCTTATCTGGATTTTTCCCGTAGTCAAAACCGTCTTTTAAAGTTTCCATAATAGTCATGCCGCTTCCAGTGTGACGGGTCATAAGGCGGGTGGTAGCCATGTTCGTTTCCTCCTTTCCTCGAAAAAACAACTTCGGGCCAAGTTGACCCGAAGTTGCCCGGCAATTCTGTTATGCTGCTGTTAGCTTACAATGAAAAAGCGAAGTGAATTGTTCAGGCTGTGCAGTCCGTCAATGAGGTATTCCGCAATGGCAGGAATACCAAGGGGAGAAATCAAAAACGACAGGAACAGGAACACGCCGAAGCCTAGCTTTTCACCACTTATCAGCAGGGCAATGCTGATAAGAACGCCTATCCCGGAAACTACCTGTAAGAAAGCGGCGGCATAGCAGAATACAAATTCAATCATGGGTGTTGCTATCGTCAGCAGAACCACAAACGGCGCGGCGATAATCTTAAATATTAGTTTGATAAACTTCATAAAAATTCTCCTTTCATTGAGTGGCTTTCTTATTGTATTCTACCTATATTTTACCATTTCAGGCAGAGTACAACAATGTTGTCGAGGCCGCACCGATCTTGTCCCGGGACTTCGGGACAAGTTGGCCCGAAGTTAGCTATATTTGGCTTGAATCTACAAGGAAAATTATGTATAATTAGAGAGAAAAATAAAATTTTAAAGCGAAACATGGGTTGCATTATAGTTGAGTGTTGATTTATTTGTATGAAGAACCTAAACAGTAGCTTTGCTTTTTCGGAAAGGAGCAAAAATGGACATTTCTATTCATAACTGCAATAATATTGACTCTGGTGATATACATATTGAAAATGGAAGATTAAATATTAAATATGCTATTAATGGTACTGGAAAATCAACGATTGCCCAAGCTATATCTTTACATATTTCAGGTGGGGCACTAACAGATTTACGTCCATTTAAGTATTTGAATGATGGAGAAGAAGACCATAACCCAAGTGTTATGATATCTGATGCCATTCAGAAAGTGGCTGTCTTCGATGAGAAATATATTGAAACCTATGCTTATCAAAAGGATGAGTTAGTAGCGAATAGTTTTGAGATATTTGTTAAAACGCCCAAATACGAAGAACATATGCGTAAAATTTCCGAGTTAATTTCTAGCATACAAACAGCTTTTCGTGACGACCCGGATCTAGATGCCCTTATTAATGATTTGACAACTTTTATCGACGGGTTTGGGAAAGCACAGAGCGGATATTCAAAAGCAGGCGATCTCGGAAAAAGTATTGGTAAAGGAAACAAGCTTGAGAATGTTCCCCCTGAACTTGCTGCATATGCTCCGTATTTAAGAACAGCAGGGACAAATCTAAAATGGCTAAAGTGGCAAACCGAGGGAAAAGATTATTTGGAAATCACTGATAAATGTCCGTATTGTGTTTCCAACATTTCAACACCTAAAGAAACCATCTTAAAAGTAAGCCAAGAGTATGATACTAAATATCTTTCTTCATTAAGCAAAATATTAGATGTATTTACCTCCTTAGAGGCTTATTTTTCAGAAGATACAAAAGCGGCTGTGCAAATTATTTCAAAAAATGCTACTGGTATAACAACAGAACAAATTGAGTTTCTTAAACGACTAAAAGACGAGGTAATTACTTTACGCGATAAGTTAACTGGTTTAAAATACTTAGGTTTTGCTTCATTGAGCAATGTAGATCGGGTAGCAGATGCATTACGCGAAAACATTATTGACTTAGCCTTTTACCGTCAGCTAGAAAGCGATTATACAAAATCTAAAATTGACAGGATTAATGCTTCGCTGAACGAAGTAATTACTGTTGCGGGGCAGTTACAAGGACAAGTTGCTCAGCAAAAAGAAGAAATAAGAAAGACTATAGAAAAACATAGTAAAGATATTAATGGTTTTCTTGAATCAGCAGGTTATCAATACAAAGTTTCAATCGTTCAATCTACAGGGGAAAGCTACCGCTTAATCTTAACGTATACAGAACAGAGCGAGGGTATCGGAAATGTAAAAGAACATTTAAGTTACGGTGAGCGAAATGCTTTCGCTTTGGTATTGTTTATGTATCAAGCGCTTAAAGAAAATGCGGATTTTATAATACTTGATGATCCTATTTCATCTTTTGATAATAATAAAAAGTTTGCTATTATGTCTATGCTTTTTAGAGGGACAAACTCTTTTCAAGGAAAAACTGTATTGATGTTAACACATGATTTTGAGCCAATTATTGATATTGTTTGCACCTTGCGTGATATTTTCTCACCGTCAGCGAAAGCATACTTTATTTCAAATATTAATGGAACGTTAGACGAACATGTAATTACAAATACAGATGTCAAATCATGTGTTTCGGTATGTGAAAGTAATATTGCTGATTCTGCCGATATAATCCACAAGCTGATTTATTATAGGCGGCTTGTCGAAATCAACGATCAAAAGGATATAGTTTGGGATTTACTTTCTAACGTATTTCACAAAGATAGAGATATTCCCCAAATCAAAGATGAAGACGGAAGTCTGCGGGATATGACTCCTGACGAAATTGTATTAGCTACCAGTATCATTCAACAAAAGATTGATGACTTTGATTATTCAACTGTATATGCGCGTACCAAAAATATCTCGGATATGGTAGCACTGTATCGCAACTCTGCAAGTGGCTATGAAAAGGTTCAAATATATAGGATGTTAAAAGATGGAGATATGGAACGGGGCAGCGCAATGAAAAAATATGTAGATGAAACATTCCATGTGCAAAACGATTATTTATTCCAACTTAATCCAAGGCAGTACAAGATTGTACCGCAATATGTTCTTAATTATTGTGATAATGAAATTTGCACTATTGAAGAAAGCCTTGTTCAAACAGTTGGGTAGTCCATACAAAAAAATAAAATATTTAAAGGGGACAGATTAATCTGTCCCCTTTATTATAGCTCCACTACCGCCGTAAGCTGTTTGAGTACCTCTGAAACCCGGCCCCATAACTCGGTATAATCTTTTTGCAGGGCGGCAATTTCGGACGGATAAACGCCGTAGGTATTGGCATGAATGGCAACCTGATTCAGATTGTTGGCACATCTGCGTTGCAGGGAAACCAGCTCCCGGACGGGGGCAAGGTCAACATTCAGCACATAGCCATTGAGCGCCATTTTGCGGATATAGGCGCTTAAATTCTGTGTTCCGGCTTGTGCCATACGTTCCTGAATGGCGGCGTATTCATCATTACTCACCCAAACATAAAGGGGAACGCCCCGCCTGCGTTTGGGGCGGCTCACCGTTCCTCCCGTTCCCGGCTCCTGCGCTTTGCCGGCGGCTCCTTTACCCTGTCTTTCGGCCTTTCCTCCGGCATGGCCTGCACAATAGGCAAAGGGGCATTGTTCGGAATCCCATCAATCATGTTGTAATTCTGTTCCGTGGAAAGCTCTGCATTGTTCAAATAGTTATCCTTTTCCATTATCAAAAACCTCCTTTTTGTGACTTCGGGCCAAGTTGGCCCGAAGTGGTTATCGGTCTTTCTCTGTTCCTTTTGCGGGAGCAGTAAGGGCGGCGTTGTCCCGTGCCACCTGTTTGGCTCCCTCTGCCAGCCGGGCGGCAATGGATTTACTTTTTTCCGGTTCCCTGTCGGGATTGCCGGGAGCCGCCCGAAGCTCATAGTCAGCCATTTGCTTTTCTGTCAGGGGCGCGTCATACACAAGATAGCCCCACGCCAGAAAGCGGTAATGTTCCACACTTTCCCGCTTATCAAAATTCACGAGATATAACGGGCCGTTCTCCGTTTTGGGGAATGTACCAATATCCACTGGCCTTTGTGTAGAATAATATCGGTAAGCTGATTTTGCGGATACGCCGTAATTATGCTGATATTCGGCTACACGGTTCTCATAATCCCTTGTGGCGGCGGCTTTATCGGCGGTATAGTGTCCCGAATAGTAATCGCGCCTGCCGCTTATGTCCTCGGTAAACTGCCATGTGGCAAAGGGCTGTACCGCCTGTGGATTTTCCCCAAGGGCAAAGCCCCGGTCATTCTCAAAGACAATGGCCCGTTTGATTTCATATCCTTTTACGTTATCGCTCATTTTCCCTCCGTTTTCACACATAGAAATGTCACGCTGTTACCCTCAAAAAGCGGGGGCAGGAAGCGTAGATACCTTTTCCTTGAAACCGGGGCCGGAAAGCCCCGGAAATCAAGGCTTTTTTAGGTGAACTTCGTGACACCTTACCCCTTGTTTCTGCGCCTGTGCCGCTGTTGGCGGCGGCGGTCTGCTTCGCGTTTTCCTTTCCGGCGGCAGGCTTCGGAGCAATAGATCTGACTGGTAACAGGAAGATAGGCCGTGCCGCAGACCGGGCAGGTCTTGCGGGAAAGCAAAGCGGGGGTTCCGGCTAAATCAGCTTCCAGCACCGGTTCAAGCGGAAGCACGGCCTTTTGAAAATATTTGCAGTATGCGCCCGTCCAGCATTTATCCAGCATATAGCAGCCGCCGTAATCAAGGGGCAGACAACCGTATTCCGGGTCATAATTGGCGCATATCCCTGTTACCAGCCTGCGGATTGAGGCGCGTTCCCGGCGGGTCAGTTCCCGGGGTTCGGCACTCATAGCTCTGACTTCGGGCCAAGTTCGAGGTGTTGACAAAGACCTGTATTATTCCCTTCCTTATGATAAAATAAATATATGAAAAAAAGGGAGGGCTTACTTATGATGACACGGACGGAAAACAAACAAATAAAATTTCATATGATTACAATAGAAAATCTTGTGCCGGAAAACCACTTCTTACGTAGGTTGAACAGATTGGTTGATTTCTCCTTTATTTATGAAGAAACCCAGGATTACTACTGTAAAAAGAACGGACGGCCCAGCATCGATCCTGTGGTTCTGATAAAATATCTACTTATTGGTTTCCTCTATGGCATAGCATCAGAACGGCGTATTGAGCAGGAGATTCAGGTAAATATGGCATACCGTTGGTTTCTGGGGCTGGATTTGGATGAACGAGTTCCAGACCACTCTACCATCTCACAGAACCGGCGCAGACGGTTCCGGGGAGAGAATGTAATCCGCCGCTTATTTGAGCAGGTTTTAGAACAATGCATGGAAATGGGGCTGGTAAAAGAAGAACTCATTCTAACCGATTCCACTCATGTAAAAGCCAACGCATCCTTCAAAAGGAACATACAGATACTGGCGGAGCATGAAACAACAGATTATATGGAGCGGCTGGACATTTATGAGGCAAGAGAACGGGAACGGCTGGAAACCTGCGGCGCAATCAAGCCCCAGCGTAACGGGAGGTTAAAAGAAGAAAAATCGCAGGTGCAAAGGATTATCAGCCCTACAGATCCGGATGCGGGAATGATGAAAAGACCGGGAAAGCCAGTCGGGATGCATTATCTGAGTCATCAAAGCGTGGACGCAGCTTATGGGATCGTGGTGGATGTGGCGGTGACACCCGGAAATGTAAATGACTCAGAGCCCTATCTTGAACGTATTGAGTATATGTGCAGTCATTTGGGGCTTAAGATGAAAGCAGTCAGTGCGGACAGCGCTTACAGTGCCAGCCTGATTTGCCAAAGATTGAATGAGATGGGAATCCGTTTATATACGCCTAAAGCCACTGGTGGGGCAACTTATAAGGTAGAGTTTAAACGTGAAAACTTCAAGTATCAGAAAGAAAAAGATTATTTTATATGCCCCGCCGGAAAGAAACTGACGCTGCGCAGCCTCGAAAGGGAACATTACAACATCTGCCGAATCTATCGGGCTGACCGGAAGGACTGTCAAATGTGTCCAATGTTGAGCCAATGTGTCAGTGCCAGCCAACGGAGCCGGACGATACGTGTAAATATCTTTGAGGAAGCAGTGAAAATACAACGGGAGAGGGATGGAAGCCCCCTGCACCGTCAGATACTCAAAGAACGCCAGATTTGGTGTGAGGGCAGCTTTGCCACACAGAAAGCACACCACAATCTAAGCGGCCTGTTCAGGCGAGGGATAGAGGCAGCTGAGGAGCACTGCCTCTTATCAGCCATGGCATTAAATCTGAAGCGGATGGTAAAATGTCTGGGATAACGCCATAGAGCGTTTCTTTTTTATCTAATTTTTATTCTCTAATTACACCACTTAAATTTTGTCTAAAATTTATAGGGCTTTGTCAACACCTCGAAGTTGGCCCGAAGTTCCCTCTCTTTGCGGCAGTATCAAATCTCGGTAGCAAACGCCCACGCAGACAGAGCCGTTCCAATAACTGCAATCCCGGCAGGGAGAGCCTTTCGGCGGCTTGCGCGGTGGAGCCGGGCGGCAGGGGCGGGGCTTTTCTTTCATCATTTTTTCATAGGGGCTGTTGGTGAAATTCATACGTCCTCGTCCTCCCCATCTACTTCCCACGGCGGGGTATTGTCCTCCTGCTCGTCGTAAGGGTCGGCTTCGTATTCGTCAAATTCGTCCTCTGCCAAAGCGGCCCGCTCCTGCTTCGGGCGGTAAATCTTAAAGTAATATCCGGCTCCACCGCCGATTGCAACAACCGCCAGCACCAGCAGGAGCATGGTAGGATTGCTTTTTTGCTCCGGCTCCGCAGAGGTTTCTAAAGAAGTTTCAGAGCTTATGTCTGTTTCAGAACTGCTTTCCTGTTCGGGAGTGGTAATAGCGGCGGTTTCATTTTCCACGGTATCCTCGGACTTCTCCGCAAGGGCCAGCAGGTCTTTTTCCGTCACGGCGTTCAGAAAATACACATTGTCCGTTTTCCGCTGAAGGTCAATCACAAGGTAAAATACATTTTCGTCCGGGGTGGTGATGGTGTAAAACTGCTTGCCGTCCTCGTCCGTGGCGGTATTGACTACCGTTCCCGTTCCGTCAGGGGTAAAGGGATTGGGGTCACTGGTTGTTTTAGAAATCGCCGGAGCTTCCGTTACCTCCGGGGTTTCCTCACCGCCGCTGGCATAGGCCACAGTGCTAAAGGAAAAGGCCATTAAAAAAGCGGCGCATAGCACCGCCATCATACGAAATTTCTTCATTCTTCGATTTCCTCCTTTTCAGTTTGGGCGGGTACTGCGGACTTCGGGCCAAGTTGACCCGAAGTGGCGCCGCCTGCCTTTGCTGCTTTCAGCAGGTCGGCAAGGTCGGTCAGGGAAATATCCATGCCGCGCACCGCGTCCACAATTTCCAGATTTTCCAGCTCGGTTTTCTGCTTTTCCAGCTCCCGCAGCTTTGTTTGAAACTCATTGATTTTATCCTTTGTTTTCTGTATGTCCTTGCAGACACGTTCAATTTTTGCGTTCAAAAGTTACCTCCTTTTTGGTTATGGCAAACGTCCATAGCCTAAAAAATGACTTTGCCAGTAGTTTGTATTGATGGAAGTGTACTGTATGGGGGAGCCGCAATGAATCATCATGCCGTTTCCAACGTAAATTCCCACATGGCTTGCGCCGGAAGTGTCGTAGGTGCCTTGAAAGAAAATCAGGTCGCCGGGCTGTGCTTCGTCCGGTGGGATATGGGAACAGGAATTGAAAAGCCCTGTTGCGGTGGTTCGCCCCACGCTTCCCACGCCCGACTGATTGATGACCCAGCACACAAAGCCCGAACAATCAAAGGAAGTGGAGGGAGAAGAACCGCCCCAAACATAGGGGTAGCCTAAGTATTTCTCCGCTTCGGCAATCATAGCGGCAAATTCCGGGTCGGCCAGAGCTTGTGGGGGGATGTCGTAATCGGTGTATTCCCCGGCATGGGCGTAAATGTTTCCCTCAAACAGATATGGGCGGTTGCCTTTGGTCTTTTGGTAAATGGTATAGCGTTCCGTCTGTTCCGGGTTAAGATTGGAAAGAGCCACTGCTCCCAATGACTTGTTTTTCAAAGATACGTTGAGGATATAGTAATTATAGGGAACCTCGTAGGTGTCGGTATGGGTTTCGCCGTTTTCGTCCGTCCAAGTGTCGGTTTCCGTGCGGTAGCGCACCTCTACCGTTTCCGTGATGGTCAGGATATATTGCTGTCCGAACAGGGTTTGCAGTTCGGCCTGTACCTGTGCCGGGGTGTAGCCGCCGTATTTGGCAGTCAGATAGGAAGCCAGCTCAAAGGGGTCATGCCCGATTTCATCCACGGAATAGTGGTACTATGTCAAGAAAAAGTACAACTTAAATGTGGAATTTAGCCCAACAAACATTTTGTAAATATATGTATTTTTCTTACCCTGCAAGCTGTACTTTCTTATGCACTTTTTCATATTGATCTGGTGAAAGATATCCACAATGACCATGGATTCTTCTTGTATTATAAAAAGTCTCGATATATTCAAAAATCAATCGATATGCATGCCTATAATCAAAGATCTTGTATCTGTTTAGCCATTCTCTCTTTATTAAAGCATGAAATGCTTCAATACATGCATTGTCCCAAGGATAGGCTTTCTTTGAATAGCTCAGTATCATTCCTTCCGTCGCATTTCGGTAATCCTTTGATACGTACTGACATCCCCTGTCACTATGCATTACCAGGGGTCTGTCAATTTTGCGTTTTTCTTTGGCTTTATTTATTGTCGCTATAACATGTTCTGTTTCCAGCGTATGACTCAATGTCCATGCAATAATCTTTCGTGAAAATAAATCCATTATACTTGTAAGGTATACAAAGCCATCCAATGTCCAGATATAAGTAATATCTGAGCACCATACAGCATTTGGTTCCTTTGGATTGAACTGCTCATTTAATACATTTATTAATTTGCTGTCAAAATCCGAATTGATGGTGGTTACGGTATAAGGTTTAATATACTGAGCCTTAATTCCCATTTCTCTCATATAGTTCCCAACCGTTTTTTCAGCAATGACTTCACCCTGAGTAAGAAGTTTCTCCTTTATTTTAGGAGCCCCATAATTCTGATGAGATTCGTCATATATTTCCTGTATCTTTTGCTTAATTCTCGCTTTCCTTTTTGATTGCTCAGAGGGAGATCTCTTGAGCCAGGCAGTATAGCCTGATCTTGAAACGCCTAAATGCTTCAACATTCCGCTGATAGAAACCCGGCGTTTTTTATCGAGTTCTTCTTTTTTAGCGGTAACTTCAATGTATATGGCTTCTGTCATTTTCCCAGAATGTTGATTGCTTTTTTTAATACATCAAGTGCATCCTGCGCATCACGTAACTCCTTCTTTAAGCGCGCGATTTCTTTAGCTTCATCACTTGAATAATTACCCGCTCCCCTGGTTGGTACTTTTCCACCTTGTTCTTTTGCAGCATTTGCCCATTTGCTTAATGCTGATTTACTGATGCCTAGATTTTTAGCACATCCATTCACACCTAAATCCTTATGGTCATTGTAATAAACCACTGCATCTTCTTTAAATTTCTGAGTATAGTGTATGGCCATGTTAAGTCCCCCCATCTTGTTAGTTATTGTAACAATTTATTGGGAACTTTCCATATTTAATTTGCACTATTTTTATTCTAGCACCATAGCGGTACTCGTCATAGCCGGGATAATCGCTTTCTATCTGGGAGAGCCGTTCCCGCAAATCCTTTTCCAGTGCGGTATAGTTTTCTTCGACGACTTCAATATCACTGTCCGACGAACCGTAGGAAGTGCCGCCCACCACGCTAATCAGGCCGTTGCCAATGGTGGTGATTCCCGCCATGCAGGATTGCAGAATCACAATCAACAGGAACAGCACCAGCCCAAGCAATAAAATCTTTGGATTGCGCTTTACAAAGGCCGCAACCGTTCGGGTTACTTTTTCAGTGAAGCGCACCGCTTTTTTGCCCTGCTTTGCCGCTTCTTTCGCCTGTTTTCGGTACTGTTTTTTTAACTGTTGCTTCTGCCAGAACCGGGAAACCGGGTTACTTTGCAAGCCCGGATTGTCCTGCACAAGCTGGCGGTAGGCGTAATCGGCTCTTGCGCTGATATGCCTGTTTCCCCATTTGCGAACCTGCCGGGTGGGACGAGTGCGGATACGGTGCTTGATAAAGCGTGTACCGCCCCGGGCAAGGTGTTCCCCGGCAAGTTCCGTTTTGTGGGCGGCTTCCGTTCCTGCATTTTCATGCTCTATTTGATGAATTTTCCCATGAACATACCGCCATGACTGATACCCGGCGGCACGGCTCACTTTTTTAATCGGGCCGGGCTTTTTCTGCGGTTTCTGGCTCTCTAATTTTTCACGGGCGGTATTCAGCTTTTCGCCGCTTTTTTCCATGCAGAGCTTTGATTTCTCCATACGCTTACCGTTCTGCGCCGCCTTTTTGTTGGCAGAGCCAGAATGTGAATCAGCTCCAGCAGTTTCACCACCGGGCGGTGGATCTCCGTCACGCCGCAGACGTTCCGAGGGTCGGGGCTTCTTACTGTCCTGTCGGAGCTTTCCCGACTTCGGGCCAAGTTGGCCCGAAGTGGCAAGGTCAGCAGATTTTGGCGGGATTGCGGTATCCGCGGCAGTTTCATCTTCAAATCGCAATTTCTGCTTCTCCATATCAGGCGGAGCCGGGTCAGATCGATTACCTACAAGTGGCGAAGTTCCTGACGGGTCGGCGGTTTGCGGTGGTGTTTTCCTGACAGTTTCTTTTTTCGGTGTAGCCCGCTTTTTTGACTTCGGGCCAAGTTGACCCGAAGTTGCTGCCTGTCCCTTTGGCTTAAACCGCAAGCGGCCCGGTCTGCCTGTATCACGCATTTTGGGCCTCCCTGACGTCCTCAGGCCTTGTGGTAAGCAGATTGTAGATTTCACCACGGGGGAAACGGTCTACAAAGGGAATGGTGGTATTGCCGAAGAACAAAAGCCCCTCCCCGGAATTGCTGTGAGCGATATACGAAAGCTGATGTTCCGATATGCCAAGCTGTTTGGCGAGAATCGCCCGGTCGCCCTGTGCCTGTGACAGCAGTATCATAAAGTCGCTGTTTTCCAGAATATTTTCAATCTCACGGCTGGCTAAAAGGTCTTTTACATTCTGCGTGAGTGCACTCGGTACACAGCCCTTTTTACGAAGCATTTTCCACACACGGACAAAATAACTGGCAGAAAGTGCGTCCTGCAACAAAATATGAAATTCATCATAGTAACACCAAGTCGAAAGACTTCTGGAAAAGTTCTCGTCTACCGCTTGTGTCACCAGCTCGTTTGTGATGTGCATGGCGATTTTGCGTAGGTTTTCTCCCATGCTTTTCAACACGATACAGGTAATGCGGCTGTCGGTCTGTACGTTGGTAGGGTGGTTGAACATATTAAGGGAACCGATGCAGTAAAGCTCCAAGGCGGTTGCAATTCGTCTGGCTTCCGGTTCGGGCTGCTGGCACAAGGTTTCATATAAATCTTGCAGAAGCGGCATTTTCCAGTCCCCGATCCCAAGGGCAAGCTCCCGGTACACCAGCCGCACACAACGGTCAATCACGGTTTTTTCAATGGGCTGTAAACTCTCCTTGCCGCCGATAATCAGCTCACATAAGGACAATAAAAAATCCGCTTTCATAGAAAGCGGGCTGTTCTCTCCGGCTAAGTTCAGTTTTAAGTCCATTGGGTTGATGTGATGGGGGCTGTTTGGTGATATTTCTATGACCTCCCCGCCAAGCCGCCGGACTAACGGGGCGTATTCGCCCATTGGGTCTACCACGATAATGCGGTCTTTGGTGGCAAGGAATACGTTGATTAGCTCACGCTTTGCGGCAAAACTCTTGCCGGAGCCGGTAGAGCCAAGATACAAACCATTGGCGGATTTCAGCTTTTTGCGGTCTGCCATAATGACGTTATGGGAAAGGGCGTTCATGCCGTAGTACAATGCCTGCCCGTCCATGCGAAGCTCCTGCGTCATAAAGGGAACGAAAATTGCCGTAGAGCTTGTGGTCATGCCCCGCTGTATTTCAATGCCATTCCAGCCAAGGGGCAAGCTACTCATAAAGCCCTGTTCCTGCTGAAAGTCCAGCCGTTTGAGAAAGCAGTTGTATTTCTGTGTAATGCCCGACACCGTGAAAATGTCATTTTCCAACTGCTGGCGGGTGGGGGCCGTATTCACCACAAGGAACGTGAGAAGAAACATTCGCTCATTGCGGCTTTGTAAGTCTGCCAAGAGTGCCGCCGCGTCCTTGCTGTAAGTGAGCAAATCCGGGGGAAGAATATCAATGTCATATCCGGCCCGGGCGGCTTTTTTCTGTTCGTCCATTTTCATTCGGTCTATGTCGGTCAGCTTTGCCTTGACCGTTTTCACCGCTTTGGTCTGGTCTACCGTCTGGATATGCAGGGTGATGGTCATTTCTGCGTCCACTTCCAAAAGCTCCGCTAATAGCTTGTCGGAAAGCTCAGAAGCCATAATCTGCATATACAGAGCCGCGCCCCATGTAGTCCCTACACGAAAAGCGCGGCTTTGGCGAAAGTCAAAGGACGTGGGAGCGATAAAATCCTTTGTCCCCATACCTGTTTTGGGTATCATATCCCACGAAAAGCGGAATGGCTCCCGCCCTCCGGGGTGTAGCTGGCTGTGCAGCACTTCCAAGCGTTCCCGCCCGGAAAGGGTTGCCGACTGTACACCCAGCTTCTTGAAGTTCCCCACAATATCCGCTTCGATACGTTCCAAGCGGGGGCGGGCCGCCCCGATCCCGTCTGCGTTGATACCAAATGTGATGTATTTGGAGCGGACAATGCCGTTGTTACTTTTGGCAATCTGATTTTCCAGCATGGCGGTAAATTCGCCCCGGATACTGTTGAAATCGTCGTCCTGCGGGGAAATGTTCACACTGTAACGGTTTTCCGGGCGGGAGCGGTGGTTGATAAAGGAAAGCTGAAAGGGCAAGGCACTGTCAAAGTAATTGAGGAAGCCGCAGTACCCGTCAAAAATGGTGCTTTGGTCGTCACTGGAAGCTACGGCGTAGTTAATATCCTCATAGGAAAGGGTCTTAGTGTAGTAGCCCTCCCGCACCTTGCAGATACCGTCTTTCAGCATTTCTTTGTAGGGAATGGTCTGCTGTGCCGACTGCGGCCCGCGTTTTTTAGGCTTTCCGCTTTTTGCGGGAACAGGCGGGCGTTTTGTTTTTTGCGCCATTGGGTGAAACCTCCTTTCCGGGGTTGCTTAGATACGCATAGAAATTCTGTGTCTGATAGGGGCGTGTGCGGGGCCATAGGAATTTGGAGCGGACAATATTTCGCACCACTTTTTCAAGCGGCTGTCCGTCACGCTCATACATGGCAATGAGAAAGCAAGGGAGCATAAGGGCAATCATTAAGAGCATGGCCCCGGTATTACCAATGGCGGTACGGGTAAAAAGATAAGTCGGAATACCGACTACCGCCGCCGCTCCGAAGCATAGTAGCTGGCGTTTGGTGAGATTGAACGCCACTTTGGTTTTTATTTTCGATAGGTCGTTTGGTACGCTTACATAGGCCAATGAAAAATCCTCCTTTCTGACTTCGGGCCAAGTTGACCCGAAGTTGATTATCGTTCTGCATTGTGGATAGGAACCGTCTGCCGTGCCGGGGTCTTTTCCAGTCCAGCCTGCCGTACCCGCCAATAGTCCGGGTTATGTTCCCGGAGCGACTTATTGATGTTTTCCTCAAAAGCGGCCTTGTCTTTTATACGGTCTGGAACCGCCAACAGCTTTTTATCCAAAAGCTCCCGCAAGGCAACATCTTCCTGCGTATCTTCCTCAAAGCAGAGAAAACCGCTGTGACGAAAGCCGCACTTAATCGCGGCAGGAGAAAGCACCGCCGCCATATCCTTTGCAACCATTGTGCCGCCATGACTGGCGGTACTCACAAGAAACACGCCGGGGCAGAGAACGTCACAGGTCTGCACCTTGCCCCACGGTGATTGTTCCGGCTGTTGATACATAAAAACTCCTTTCCACTTCGGGCCAAATTGGCCCGAAGTCGCACTGTTACCTTTCTGCACTTTTGGCTTTACCTGCCTTTGCAGGAGCAGGACGGGCAGCGTTTTCCTGTGCCGCCTGTTTTGCGCCCTCCGCAAGCTGTTTCGGGATAGACTGCTTTTCAGGGGAAGCAATGGCAGCGGCGCGGGTCTGCAACTTTTCAAGCTCTGCATGGTAGGCCGCTGTCACGGCTTCGGTCAGCTCCGCGCGAAACTCCTTTGTGATGGGGCGGGACGTATCCCGGTAGCCGGTCTTGCTGGTCTTATCCGGCTTGCTCGGCATACCCACAAAAATGCCCTTGTCGCTCTGCAAAATCTTGAAATCGTCAATCACAAAGCAGTCATTCAGTTTCAGACTGGCAAAGCCTACAAGGTTGCCCTTTGGCTCAATGAGCCGGGCGGTAATGTCCAGCTTCAGCGGCAGAGCCGCCGGTTCGGGTTGCTGTTCCGTTTCCTGCGGAACTGTTGTGTTTTCGTTGCTCATAGTAAAAATTTCTCCTTTCTCACTTCGGGACAAGTTGGCCCGAAGTTGTCAGTGCGCTCCAAAAATAGATTTCGCAAGGCTTCCCGTCTTGAACATGGTGAAGCACAATAGAACCGTATAGCCGATTACTGTCCATATGGCTCCAATGGGGTCGCCGCCTACGGCGATACTCTGCACCAGCTTTGCGTAGATTCCCACACATACCAAAATCAGCAAGCCTTGAAAGCCCACGGCGCACAGGGATTTCAGATAGTTCTGGCCCATGCCTCCGATTTCCCGGTTGACCAAGGTTGCCATCGGCACAGGTGCTAAACTGGTGAGTAGGTAAATTTCAATCATTCTGCCGTACACAATGACAAACACAACAATGTTGATTGCTACGACAATAATCTTAATCAGAAAGGATTGCATCCACAGACCGAGCAGAGGGCCGATTTCCATTGTCATGAGATGGGCTTCCAAGCTGTCCAGCATATCGGGGCTTACCCCTGTATTCCCTGCAATCACGCCCCCTGCGCTGTTAATGACGCTTTGGGAAACATCAAATACCGCCATCACGATATTAAACGTGTTGGATAGAAGCAGTACCGCGACAAAGGTTTTGAATATCCATTTGAAGAAAATCCATGTATCAATGTCGTGCAGGTTGTTCCGGTCAATCAGCATTTGAATCAGCTCATAGCACATGACAAAGGTAAGCACCAGTCCGGCAATCGGCAAAACAACCGTTTCGGAAAGCTGCCGTATAAGGGAGAACACGCCGGGGTTCCAATTCCCCGGCGTGGTTCCCACCTGCGTTGCAATCTCTCCGATCTGGTCGTTCACGTTCTCGAAAAGGCCGCTTAAATTGCCCATGATACCGTCTACCAGCAGACCTTTTATCCATTCGTTAATCCAGTCGGTGAGAAAATCCATACCGGCCTACCTTAAAACAGGCTGGAAAGCATAGGTACAAGCGTTGTTCCCAGCAGGATAACGCCGCCCCCGGCCATAAGCTGTTTAATGCCTTGCGATTTCGCGCCCGGATTGTCGCTACCATACCCTTCCAAAAGGTTGATAACGCCCCACACGGCAAGGCCCGCGCCAAGAGCCACAACAAGGGTCTGTAAGGTACTAACTGCACTCGTAAAAAATCCCATAATCTAATTACCTCCATGTTTTTATATTGTTTTTGGGTACAAAAAAACCGCCATTTTCGGCGGCTGTCACTTCGGGACAAGTTGGCCCGAAGTTATGCAAATGCTTCCGGTTCGTCCACATCATCATAGTTGAGAATGTCCTCGTTCTCATCTATGGCGGCGGTTTCCTCGTCAGCACTTACTTCATAAACGGTATACTGCTCATTAGGATTGAGCTTTTTCATGCGGCGGTTTACCAGCTTTGAAGCGTCAAAAGCGTTGCGCTTGTCGGCTTCGGCGGTATCCCTGTAATTGGGGTGCTGTTTCAAATCATATTTCGGGGAAAGGAACGGACGCAGGCCGCGAAGCTGTAAAATACACTTATTGCCCGGCATAGTGGTCAATTCGTCCATTGTCATAAGCTCCTTGCCAAGCCGTTGCAGATTTTGTCCGTAGCTTTCTGACTGGCCCCGCGTCCGGCTTTCCGTCTGCATGGAAATGGTTTCTTTCCCCAAAACCTCCGACAGCTCCTTGATGGTGGAATGTTCCCGCCCACCAAGAAAAATCACGCTGTCCATATTCCCCATAATGGTTTCAGCGTGGTCTTTATATAAGGCTTTGAGCTGGCTTTGCGCCTGTAAAAACAGGCATAAGGATATTTCGCGGGAGCGGATAACGGCAACCAATTTTTCCAATTGCGGAACCTGTCCCGTGTTGGCGGCTTCGTCCCATAATACCCTTACATGATGGGGGAGCCTGCCGCCGTATTTGCTGTCAGCCCGTTCACACAAAAGATTGAACATCTGCGAAAAAGCAAGGGCAACAATAAAGTTGTAGGTCGTATTGGTGTCGCTGATGATGAAGAAGGTGGCGGTTTTCTTATCGCCCATGCGGTCAAGTTCCATTTCATCATAGCTCATAATCTCCCGGAGCTGTCCAATATCAAATGGGGCAAGTCTGGCTCCGCAGGAAATCAGGATACTTTTCGAGGTTTTCCCGCTGGCGAGCTTGAATTTTTTATACTGGCGCACCGCAAAATGGTTGGGATTGCGCTTTTCCAAGCCAAGGAACATATAGTCCACGGCGTTCTTGAAATTTTCATCATCTTCCCTTGTTTCCATGCTGTTCAGCATATCCACTAGGGTATTGATATGGCGTTCTTCCTCCGGCCCCTCAAGGACGATATAGCCGATTAAAGCACAATAAAGCAAGGTTTCTGCTTTCGTCCAGAATGGATCACCCTCTTTACCGTCGCCCTTTGTGTTCTCAATCAGAGCGTTTACAAACTTCAAAATATCGCTTTCCGTCTTTAAGTAGGCCAGCGGGTTATAGTGCATTGACCGGGCAAAATCAATGGAATTGAATACCTTGATTTTGTAGCCCTGCTTTTTCAGAAAAGAGCCGACCTGCTCTAAAATGCCGCCCTTTGGGTCAACCACCACATAGGACGAATGAGCCTGTAAAAGCTGTGGGGTCAGCCAAAAGCGAGTTTTCCCGCTTCCGCTGGAGCCTATGATACAGCAGTTAAGGTTTCGGGCGTTGGCGGGATTGGCGGGTCGGGTATTCATGGTAAGAAGCTCTGTCCCGGTTAGTATCACGTTGTTGCTGAATTTTGGGTCGATAAAGGGCTTGATGTCCTTTGCCGTTCCCCACCGGGCCGAGCCATATTCCACATCCCTCCGAAACTTTTTTGCGTTTTTTACCTTATACCATACCACCAGCCGGAGTATGACCGCCCCGGCAAGGCCAATGAGCCAATCGGACAGCACAAAGCCCGGCGCAAATGAAGCAAACGCCGGGCTTATAGTCTTTATCATGCCAACCAGTTTATTTCCGAAGTCTGCACCTGCCGCAAGGCGGTAGGCTGTGCCGAGCTTCAGACAGAACCACAGCACCAACAGATAGGGAACATTGGGAATCACATATCTACGGATTTTATCGTTCATTCCGCACCACCTCCCGTTTTCGTTCCTTTTGTCGCGGTTTGGTGCGCACCCTGTCGGCAAAGGCTTTTAACTGTTTCAGAATAGAGGGGTGGCGGCTCTTGCCCCGGTTCAGCACCAGCTTTGTATATTCGCCAAAACAGGCGGTAATAGCGTCAGCCTGCCCGGCCTTGAAGAATAACAAATATTTATCCGGCCCGGTTTTGTGAAAAGCATAATCTACATTGTACTTTCGGGCCACACGGTCAAAGAGCTTCGTATCCCCGGACAGGTCAAGACTGTTTGTAGAAACGCCGTGGTTCATCAACTTTTTTACGCTCTGTCTGCCCTGCGGGGTCTGCCGCTTCTGATGGCCCTTTTGTATCTGCCGGAGTGCTGCCGCCAGCACCTTTGCCAGCGTCCGGCCCGTCAGTTTTGTAGCATTGACAGATAGGGCAACCGTCCGGCGTTCAATATCTTCCTGCATGAAATTCCTCCTTTCCTGCCAGATATGGCAATCGTATAGGCGGGAGGACTTCGGGCCAAGTTGGCCCGAAGTGTGTTACCTCTCTGCATTGACAGGGCGGGGGCGTTCTGTGGTGGGAGCGTCCTTTTGTGCCTGCGCGATTTTTTCATTGTGAGTAGCAAGAGCTTCCCGGATAGAGGGCTTTTTCTCTGCCGCCCGTTCTTCCAACCGTGCCAGCGTATTCAAAGATTTTTCTATATGGCTTTTTATACTGGAAAAATGGGAACGCTCCGCACGGAATGGAGCGGATATGACCGCCGCCAGCTTGCCGGGCTGTTTTACTTCCTGTGCCGCTTCTCTGCCAAGCATGACCCGACCCATGTTTTTCAAATGCCGCCCGGCTTGATGGTATTCGGTGCTGATGGCTTCGATTTTGGCAATAGCCTTATCGTCGTACTGAATATCCTTTGTGAGCATATCCCGCATGGCTTCTAAAGTGGGGCGCACCTTGAAGAACCGGGCTACGTTATCCAGCGCGGAAATGCCGGTTTCCTTAAAAGCGGTAACGGCGTTCTTACAACCGTCTATGACGCTTTGCTTTAGCTCCGCCAATTTATCCCGCAAGTCCAATACCTGCCCCTGCATAACAATGACCGCCTTTTGCAAAGCGGTCTTAACCGGGTGGTTCTGTTCCTGTGCTGTTCGGAGTTCCTGCCGCATGGCGGCAAGCTCCTTTACAGCGGCGTCAAGCTGTTTTTCCATTGCTCCGACATGATGCAGAACCGCAAGAAAATCCTTTGTGGACGGGGAATTGTTTTCCCGCAATATCGCCAAAAGCTCCTTAACGTGTTCATTTTCCAAAATCGGCTCGGCGGTAGTTTTCGTTTTTGCCATAGTTTTTTTAACCTCCTTTCACACTTCGGGCCAAGTTGGCCCGAAGTTGGTTATCGTTCCGCATTGGCGGGGTGGGGGCGCTCACGGGCGGCGGTGACGGTTTCGTTTATCATCTTCCCGTAGCTTTCCAGCGTTTTCTTGATGGATTTTTCCGGTTCGGGATAAGCAAAAATTCGGTATTCCTCCGGTAAATCGTCCCTGCCGCTGTAATACTCAGTGAAGCTGTCGCCTGTCCGTACCACATAGCCGCCATCGGTAAAACGCCCGTCGTCGTCCAAGTTCATATCCCGCCCATAGGCTTCATAATCAATATTGTTTTCCAAATGCTCCGGGATTTCCAGCGTACACATTTCCTCAACATAGTAGCGGCCTAAATCTTCCTCATTCTCAACCCCGGCGTAAAACTCAAAACAATCCAGATTTTGCGTAAGGTTAATTAGGGCGGGTACACTGTTGTACTCCCCGAAGTCCACGGCGGCAGAAAACTTTTCTAACTCCCATTCCTCCATATCGTCCAGCAGGGAAGCCAAGAAGTTCAACTCATCAATGCTTTCATATTCTCCTAAGCAGTCACGCAGACCGGGAATGTCGGTTTCATAATTAGTAATGAAAATTTCCTCATACCGCACACCGTCCACATGGATACGCTTCAAAAGAGCCTGCACTTCCTCGGTGGTGGCGGGGAGCTTTAAAGGCTCCCCGTCCAAATATCCCTCGTTATACCGTCCAAGATTGGTAACAAAGGCTTCAAGCATGGTCTTTTTCCTGCCCCTGTGTTTTCACGGTCAGAATCCCGTCCAGCGTGGTTGCCGTGATGTTCAGCCGCCCGGCAACGGCAATGTCGTTTTTCACGTCCTCGTCAATATCGCTTCCGCATACGACAAGTACATGGGCGCGGCGCAGGAGATCCCGGCTCATATCAATGCCGCTTTTATGTTCCTCCGGGATTGCGTCATTGAGAAAAAGCGGAAGATACAGGGTCGGGCAAACCGGGGAAAACCCGGCTTCATAGACTGCCCGGCAATACTGCGCCGCCTGTTTGGTATCCGTATCGTGATTGCCGCACCACGCGGCAGTAATGTATGCTAAAGGTCGTTTCATGATTTAAGCACCTCCGTTCTTGTTGCGCTGAATGTGTCAACCTATCCCCCCGCCCTTTCCACGCTTGGAAAGGGCGCGGCTCAAAGGAATATATATCCCCGTCGCTTGACTGCCTTAAAGCATAACCGGGAGAAATCCGTCAAGAGTGCGAAGCACCGCCTACGGCGGCAAGCTCTTGACCGATTTTCCCGGCTATGCTACCCAATAAGCGGCGACGGGGAATATATTTATCCTTAGAGCTTTGGGGCACGGGGCAAAGCCCCGCATATACCGACTTCGGGCCAACTTGACCCGAAGTGCTTATTTTTCCTGTTCGGCTTTCTTTTGAGGAGCCGAAACCTCTTTCAGTTTTGCCTTGTTTTCCTCAAGCAGCTTCATAATGGTATCCTTCATTTCGCGGGGTGTTTTCTCCTTGCCGAAATACTGGGAAAGTTCCTGACTTGAAATAATCACTTTGTCTGCCTCCTTTTTTTCTTCTAACATGATTCCGTCAATCACATCGGGGTTTAACAGCTTCTTTTGGTCAAGGTCACGCATACGCTGTGCCTGTGAGAGCGAGGGAGCCGACTGCTGGCCCTCAATAGCGATAGCAATATACCGCTGATTTTTTGGCTTGATAAACGCAAGCTCCACCGCGGGAGTGAACGCGATTTTCTTTTCGTCCACCATTTTCATAAGGTCGGGAACCAGCTCATTGAGCTTGATATACCGCTGAACCTGCTTGACCGTCATTTTGTTGCGCTCGGCTACGACCTCATTGGAACGCTGTCCGTTGCCGGTTCGCGCACCCTGCCGCTTGATGGCTTCCAACTGCATTTGCAGGGCTTTGGCTCGTTCGCTGGGCAGGATATTTTCACGCTGATTGGTGTTGTCCTCTACCATCTGCGTGATGGCCTGCTCGTCCGTCATGTTGCGGATAATACAGGGCATATCCGTAAATCCGGCTAATTCGCTGGCTTTCTGGCGGCGGTGGCCGGATACGATTTCATAGCCGCCATCTTCGCGGGGGCGCACAATGGCAGGCTGGGTAACGCCCTTGTCCTTGACGCTTTCCACCATAGCAGCCATTTCTTCATCATTTCGGACTTGAAATGGGTGGTCTTTGAAAGCGTAAAGCTCGGAAAGATTGAGATAAACAATCTGTTCCTGTTCGCCGGGGCGGGGTGCTTGCCTCGGTTCGGGCGGCAGCTCCGGGGCAGAGAGCGGCGTTTCCTGCTGTGCCTGTTCCGTAGCTTGCGGGGAAGCAGAAGCACCGCCGCCAATTTCTGCGGTCTGTTTCTGTTTATCCGGCTTTTCCGGTTTTATAGCCTTTGGGGCTTTTTCCTGTTTGGCAAGACGGGTAAGCTTTTTATCTGCTTTTTCGGCAGTTCTGGGCTTACTGTCATTTTTCTTATCCGGACTTGTTTTCTTCGGCTTTGCCGTTTTATCTCCTGGCTCCGCTTCCTGTTTTTCGGGGGTAGTCTGTTCCGTTTCCTTTACCGCCGCCTGTTTCCCGGAAACAATCTCATTGATTTTGTCAAAGGAAACCACCACATCACCGGGGGCGGGAATGTCAATGGGGTTAGGTGTTTCCGGTCCGTCCTTATCGGTTTTATGCAGGGCGGCTCCGTCCTCATGAGGAAGTGCCGTTGTTTCCTCGGCAGTCTTTTCCGGGGCAGGAGCTTCGCCGCCAATCTCCGGCATGGGAGCAGGTGTGTTTTTTTCTTCTGCTGTTGTTTCCTGTGCCGGGGCGGTTTTTACTTCGTCCGGTTTGTTTGGCTCATTTTTTGCCATGCGTTTTTCCTCCTTGTCTGTTTTATGGCATGAAAAAAGGGGCTTGATTTTTTAGGTCAAGCCCCACGGGGATATTTGCAATCCCTCCTTTCCACTTCGGGCCAACTTGACCCGAAGTTCCGCTATCCAGATACAAAAATACCGCCTATCTTGTTCAATTAGGCGGTATCCTGTGTAATGTGATAGCTCATATTTTATTTTGATATTCCCTTATCTACTTAGAATAAGGGGTTTTGCAGTTTTCCTAATACGTTTGGCTCATATGTAGTAAGACTATCTTATAACCGGCGTCTCATAATGCATGCCTGTTTCGCCTTTTCAAAATCAACAATTAGACGATTCATCTCATCACTTAGCAAGATGAGATCAGCATCTTGCATATTAAAGCCCTTCGCCAACACTAGTTCACCCAGTCGAGTCCGAGCGTCTTCGATTTTTAATTCCTGCTCTTGTAAATTTTCCATTCATGCCATCCTCACTTTCACGTTTTTTTCCAGTTACTCACGCCGCCTGCCACACCTGTCATCAAAATGCTTACTGCTTAGCGTAGAGTGACACTTTATTATCTATCCGTAAATGTATGAATGATAACCAGATCAAAATGTGTCCGCACCTACCAACTACTAGTGCAAAAAGCGTGCCAAAATCGGCACGCTTACGAATTGCTATTAAAATAATAGTATTACAACAGGCAAAACACAGTATCTTCGCCAAATTCACCGACCCTATACTCAGCAGTAGCGCCAACGGTTCCACTACACAAAAGTTTACAAAGCTACTATTTCTACCAAAAGTTGCAGTAAAAATGAAGTTTTTGTATGAAGTTTATTTCACTAGATCCTACTAATTTCTTGCTTGATCCGCTTTTTTTCTAATCGATAAAATAAAGCCCGCAAGGAAATTCCCAAATATTTAGCTGCGGCTGCATGATTACCATCACAGGCAGCTATGACCTCGTCAACGATATCATCACAGAAGCTTTTTAATGAATAGCCGCCAGACGGAAAGGGTAGCACTAGTTGTTGCTTGGCCGCATCAGTACCCAGTACTTGGCTGAATGCCTGGTTGCGGCTTTCCTCCCCCAATAAATGTGAGAGATGATTCACTTGCAATTCTTCCGCATCATAAGCAAAGGCAACATATTCAATAACATTTTTTAGTTCTCTTATATTTCCCGGCCAAGGGTATTCGGTCAATCGTCTTGCCGCCGCAGGAGCTATATGGTGAAACCGTTTCTTTTTTTGCCGCGCAGCATCAAGCAGGAACGCGTTCGCCAGCGGCACAATTTCGTCTTTTCGCTCTCGCAGCGGTGGTACTTTGACATATCCGACCTTCAGGCGATAATAAAGATCCTGGCGAAAAGCACCATTCTTAACTTGATTCTCAAGTAAACTATTAGTAGCACAAATAATCCTGATATCAATTTTAATCTTTTTCAGTCCGCCAACCCGGTAAAACTCTTTTTCCTGAAGTACCCGCAGCAATTTTGCCTGCAAATTAAGCGGTATTTCCCCAATCTCATCAAGGAATAGTGTCCCGTTTTGCGCCATATCAAATTTGCCTTTCGCCCCCTGAGCTGCACTGCCGGTGAAGGCGCCGGCCTCATAGCCAAACATTTCACTTTCAAACAGGGAAGGCGTCAAAGCACTGCAATTGATAGCAACAAACGGTCTGTTTGTTAATTCATCTATTTTCACACCATAGTGAATGGCTTTGGCTATGACTTCTTTGCCAACACCGGTTTCCCCTTGAATAAGCACCGGGATTGACCTATCAGTATGAAACTGCTGCGCCTGCTCCAGCAATTGACGAGTGCTATCTCCAAAAACCCCCACTTGACCGATGATTGACTCTGCCAAAACCTTCTTAACGGTAGAGAGTTCGCGCCTGGTTGCCTCAGTTGCCGCACAGACTTCATCCTGGAATCGATCAGTTAGCTTTTTATTCTCCCGCAACAAGGCCTGATGCTCAGCAACCCGGTCAATTGTAAGTGCCAGTTCCTGCGCATCAACCGGCTTTTGCAGATAATCATAAACCCCGGCACGTAAAGCGGCTACAGCAGATTTTATATCCGCATATCCTGTAAAAAGAACAATATCGGTCCGCCAACTGTCTGGCAATTGTTTGATGGCCTGCGCCAATTCAATGCCGGACATGCCCGGCATATTGATATCAGAAAGCACCATTGGATAGTCTGCATCAACAAGCTTAGCAAGCGCCGCAGCCGCATTAGAACACTCCGTAACCTCGCAATCGCTGTTTTGTAAAAGACGTTTCACTACTACTCTGCTGACCTGGTCATCATCCACCAACAGTACCCGCATTTCTTGCTCCTCCTTGGTATATTTATAGTATCTAATAAGCGCGAAACCTACTTGTAACTGCCAATTAATTTAGGTTGCTTAATCGACTAATAAGTATTAATTGTGCCATAATAATACATATTCTCTACCACTTTCCAATTTCCCTTTTATGTGTCATGTCACCAAAGCTGTATATTCTACGTCAAGCTCCGTAATCTTGCATAAAACCGTTTATCACAAACCGTACTGGTGTATTTATAAAGGCTTAAGCTATAAAAGCATAGCAATAAAGACTGAAGGCTCCCGGAAAACCGGGAGCCCTCATTGTCTTAATTACTTGGCTTACATTTTAACAGTAACACCAGCCATAAAATTGATTCCATCACCAGGGCACTCGTATGTTTCCCAGTAATTGGTATCGAAAATATTATTTACATGCAGATAATATTCAATATTTTTATTTTGCTGGTAGTTGAAATTAAGATCTACGGTGTGATAGCTGTCAAGTTTTTTATAGGTTTCATCGGGGGTTAGAATGTTGCCGAGGTAATGACCAAGAACGCTCGCCTGGAACTTGTCTACCGTATAGGTTAACCCGTAGTTAACCGTGTTATGGGGCAAATCGGTCGATCTGGTTTCAACCCCTTTTGTGTCGGTATCCTTGGAATCCAGATAGGTATAATTGACAAAGCCCTTCAGTCGGTTTGTAAAGGACCGATTATATTGCAATTCTACACCATGTATATCTGTTTTGTTAATATTAATCCACGGGTCAGTTTTAGGAATTCTGTCGATGCGATCGGTAATTTTATTATTAAAAACGGCAACATCCAGCGATGATTTCTCATCAAAATCGTGTTTCCAGCCTAATTCATAGTTTTTTGCCTTTTCAGGATCAGGAATT
Source organism: Sporomusa ovata DSM 2662 (assembly GCF_000445445.1). GTDB lineage: Bacteria > Bacillota > Negativicutes > Sporomusales > Sporomusaceae > Sporomusa > Sporomusa ovata. Next base: position 282,277 of record NZ_ASXP01000002.1, read on the forward strand.
GCATAACCTTTAGTAACATTATTTTCCGCTTGTTTGGCGGTAGCAAAGATATGCGACTTACCTGCTGATAAGCGTAAGGTATTTTGTTTATCCAGCTTATGGGTAATATTAAAAACTGGATCAGTAACACTATCGTCCACATCTTTGGCCCTCAGGAACGACTGTGTTACCTTGTCATGTCGCACTCCCAGCGTAAGCTCGGTTTTATCACCAAGCCTCAGACTATCCTGAAAATAATAACCAATCCGTTTATCGGTACCACTATTAGTAACATTAAGAATGTCATCTGAGTCCCAGTCAATTTTATTGTATTTTGTACCAAAGGTCATGGTATTATTCCGGTCAGTCTGTAGATCGCCAGTAAATTCTATACCATTTCCTTTGGACGTCCAGGTACTACTATACCAGGTCGGATGGGTAGGGGTATTAATGTGGTTAGCGGCGTTATTTCCGTTTAATACCCACAGGTCATTTCCATCTGTTATATGATACAATTTTACATTATATTTAAACTTGTCACTGGTTTTTTGATCTAACTGCAAAGCAATGTTCGTCTGCTTAAAATTCTTATATTTCCAATTTTTTACGTCCGACTTTCCATCTACCCACGTGTCACCTGACCATTTATTAGTAGTAGCGCTAGTTTCCTGACCGGTAATTTGGTCAACGCCATTAGATATTTCACGGTCTGTATTCATATAGTAGCCGCTTAATGTCAAATCAGTATCTTTGTTGAGATTCCATTTAATTTTACCATTGAAAAACTCTGTGTCAAATTCAGTATTGTTCAATTCCCTATTGCCTTGTTTTTTACCAGCGGTTGCGTAGTAACTGGCCTTGCTGTCACTGCCGCTGTATGTGATATAGTTATCAAAACTACTATGTGAACCGCCTGATAGATTAAGATTGAATTGTCCCGGGCCTTTTCCGCTTTTTGTAGTAATTAAAATAATGCCGCCCTTATAATCTGTCCCGTATTGTACAGGCCCAGGCCCTTTAATGATCTCAATCTTCTCAATATTATCAGCAGGTATGTTTTCCAAATTAGAGGCAGAGTTTGATGCAATGCCCGACAAAGGAAATGCCGGCATGCCGTCGATGTAGACTTTTGTCTGGTCAGTTGCGGCACCACGGATGCGGGCCAGACGAGCTTTTTTATCGCCAGTAACGATATTCAACCCTGGGACCATCTTAATTGCCTCCGCCAGATTGGTTGCGCCCATCTCTTTAATTTTTTCGGCAGTAATGACCTCTGTCGTTACCAGATAGTCTTTTAATACTGTCGAATGGACTTGCACTTCATCAAGAGTAGCTTCATTGGAATCATCTGCCCAAGCAAGATTGAATGGACTTAAGACACAAACAAAAACCGCCGATGGAATGACCATTTTTTTTAAACTCTTTCGCATACGATAACTCCCTCTCTCCTTAATAGATTCTTGACTTTGCTCTACCACCGCATTAGCAATCCCATTACGCACCTTTTTAATGAATAAACCTAGTACAAAGAATGGTCTGTGGCAACAAGTATACATCTTTATTTCAATGTACTGGGCAAACTCCTTAATCCGAATATGAATTTCCCTGGCGGTTGGTTTTATATCATCGGATTACATCCGTAATTTTTGCTTATTGTAGCCTCTTATGCAGCAGCGCCACATAAATCTTCCACCACAGCTTTTTCATCTTAGAATCTGTAGTTGGTTCCTACCATCATCGATATGCCTGAGCAAGGATAAAACAGTTCGTCCTCATAGTCTTTGTCGAAAATATTATATACCGTGACATACCAATCTTGTTTTTCACTAACTTTACGACTTATTTTTAGATCCACTAAATTATAGCTGGGAAGATCAGAATATATGGTTTTGACTGACCGAGTGTCACCTGTGCCGGTATCACCGGTATCCCTCCGCCCTACTAAATGGCCGGTTAGATTAAGAGAATAACCCTTACCCGCCTGATAGTTTACGCCATAGTTAATATGATGTTTTGGAGTGTAAGTGAGTTCTGATACCGTACCATCTGCATTTTCACCCTTGGTATCTAAATATGTGTAATTAAGAAAACCATTGACTCTATCAGAGAACTTTTTATTTAATTCAAGTTCTATTCCTTTAATTTTAGCCCAGTTCATATTATAGTACCTAGTTTTATTGCTAGCCCGGTTAATTTTATCCTCAATATCATTCTGGAAAATAGCAATATCACCTGTCAGAGTTGAATCAAATTCATGTTTTAAGCCAATTTCATAGTTTTTAGCCTTTTCCGGTTTGAGATTAGGATTACCAGAAGTAGTGCCAAAAAGCTGTTCAGCGCTTGGAAAGTTATAAGTTTGACCATAAGACGTACGCAGAGTGTTACGATCATCCATCCGGTAGACCATGTTAATGGTGGGATTGGTAGTTGAATCATCACTACTGCCGACGCCGTCACCCTCTACTTCATTACGGTCGTGTCTAACGCCAATCGTAACGGTAGTGCGGTCATTAGCCAAAATATTATCCTGCACATAATAACCATAGCGTTTGTTATTATAATCTTGCCAAGTATAATTATCAGGATCGGCGAGAGCAGAAACAGAACTCTTCCAATTGATCGTATTATACAGCATGCCAAATGTTAGTGTATGCATACTATTCAGTTTCCAATTGCTTGACACTTCCACCCCGGTTAAATCACTATCCCAGTAGCTGGCATTCCACCGATCTTTGCTGTAACTGCTCGAACTCGCTCCTGAGCTCGAATCATATGTTGCCCCGTTAGCCCATAAGCCCTGGCTTTCATCAAAACGGTACACCTTAATATCAAAATCCAGCTTTTTGTTTGCTTTTTTTACATAATCCAAGGACAAGTTGCTTCTTTCCCAATCACGATATTGCCAATCCTGTAATCCTGGAAAGAAGCCTGTCTTATAGCTTATCACTTTACCTGTAACCGGATCGATGGCATTCTGGCAGTCTTTATCGGTTTTCGAATATCCTCCCGTAAAAGTCAGTGACGCATCATTATCAAACATCCATTTTAATTTCGTATTAAAGTGCTGAGTGTCATTTTCATAATCCCGATAACCATCAGTACGTTCAGAAGCGGCATCAAAATAATAATTGAATTTTTTATCGCCACCGCCATAGGACACCGAAGCATTCTGTGTCCCCCAAGTGCCAGTGGCAAGAGAGAGGTTGCCCCCCTGATTCGTGCTGCCGTTTTTCGTTGTAATTAATATTACTCCGCCTTTAGCGTCAGCACCATAAATAACCGGTGCCGGCCCCTTAATTATTTCGATTTTTGCAATATTGTCCACTGGAATCATAGAAGTATCCACTGCTGCACTGCTGGTCATTTTAGCGAGCGGATTAACTAACACACCATCAATATAGATCTTTACTTCCGATGAACTAAGACCTCGAATTTCAACTGCAGTGTTGCCCTTCCTGCCCTTGTGCAGGTTTAGTCCCGGCACATCCTCCAACACCTCAGTCAAATTTCGCGCCCCTTTGGCTTCAATATCTTTGTCAGTAATAACGCTTGTTGTAACAAGGTATTTTTCCAAAGGAACTGCACTAACCACGACCTCGTCTAACGTTGTACCTTCCTCAGTTACCGCTTTACTTTCATCTGCCCAAGCCAAACTAGGCAGCATCAGTAAAAGACAATTAATAATTGCCAGTTTGCCACGAATATCCTTATTCATATTACCCCTCCTTCTGCAGTTTTTATATCATCAGCTGCACCCGTAATTTCCGCCTACTGTTATCCTCTCACGCCAGCAGCGGCACACAAACCTTCAGCTGTTTCGACACCCCATCGTCAATTTCGACGATCTTAACCTTGGTTGTATACAGATCACTTAGAATACTGTCAGTAACAATCTCTTCCGGAGTACCTATTGCCGTAATTTTGCCGTTTTTCATAATCAATACTTTGTTGCACAACAAAAAAGCATGATTAGGAAAATGGGAGGTCATAATAATCGAATAACCCTGTTTTGCCAGCCTGTCGATGACCCGCAATATCCGGACCTGGTTCCCATAATCAAGGCTGGATGTCGGCTCATCCATAATTAATAACCCCGCACGCTGCGTCAAGGCGCGGGCAATAAGTGTCAGTTGCCGCTCACCGCCACTGATACGACTAAATAAACAATCTGCCAAATGGGCTATACCCAGTTCAGAGAGCGCCGCTTCCGCCATGGCGTAATCTTCATCAGAGGGAACCGCAGTAAAGCCTACATGCGGCGTACGTCCCATAACAACCATATCCAGCACCCGGTGCGGAAATACTGTTGTTGCCGCCTGCGGTACATACGCCAGGTCGCTAGCCAGCTCTCTTGCTGGTATGGAACCGATTTTGCGCCCCCTAATTTTGATACTGCCTGTCCGCACCGCGGCAATCCCCAACAAACACCGCAGCAATGTGGTTTTGCCGGCGCCGTTCGGACCCAGGAGACAAACAACATCTCCCTTAGCGACGGAAAAGGAAAGATCAGTAAGCAAATCGCCAGCCGATGGGTAACCAAAACTGATATTCTCTACCGCAAGCAAGTTTATCCCTCCTCATCTACATAGTAAACGCCATACATGTACGTCAGGTCAGCCAAGCTTTACATTGTCAGCGTAAAAGAAACAGGTAATTTTACCCAAACCGTCACCGGCCGGCCATCCCGGTAAGCGGGATTAAACCGCCACTGGTATACAACCTCCTCTGCCGCCTGATCCAACTCATTATACCCAGAACTTTTGGCGACACTGGCGTCCGCTACTCTTCCCGAAGCCTCTACCAAAACTCTGACGACCACCTTTCCCTGCCATCTATTTTTTCTGGCTTCAGACGGGTATTCCGGTAAAGTCGAATATACCACATAGGGCTGGCTGTCAACCTCCTGGTCTTCTGAACCCGGCGGCGCGGATGCAGGCGCACTGCCCGATCCGCCGGTTCCCGCCTCTGCGTTTTCCACTACTCCTGTTCCTGCCATTGCACCAGAATCGCCGCTTGTTACTGCAATCGTCCCGCCTCCAGACACATCTGCAACCGCAGCGGGAGTAACACTTTTTTCCTCACTTGCAGCAAAAACCGGTTTTGCCGCAGGTGCACTGGCCGGGACTGCGGCATTGTTATTTATGCTATTACTTTGACGTATGGCCGCTGCCGGCGCAGCTTGGGCTTGAGCTTGGGGCTGAGCTGGTACTTTAGCAGCCGGTTTCGCTGCCAACTCGACTTCCATATATTCTTTTTGGGGTTCCAAGGCTATTTCCCCCAATATTACCTGACCAACTACTGCCAGAACTGTGATATGAAAGATAACCGCAAAGACAAAGGCTGCCCACCATACGTTCGCCCGCATATTCACTATCTTCCTTTCTCCTCGATAGCTATCGCCAGCTTAGATATCCCGGCTTTATGAATTTCATCCATAACCTCTACCACCCGCCCGTGGCTGGTTTCCTTATCGGCCTGAATGGATACTGTTGTTTTTCCCATGCCGTTTACCGTTGCTGCCAATTGCTCTTTAGCTACCGGCTGCCCATTCACCGCAATCCGTCCATCCTTGGCAATTAATACCACAATCTGTTTTTCTGCCTGTTTTTCCGCAGATGCCTGGGGCAAATTTACAGCAAAGCCCGGATAGACGGTAACAAAAGCTGTTGTCATCATGAAAAAAATGACTAACAGCATCATTACATCAACCATCGGCGTCATATCAACATGCACTCCGATTTGTTGCCGCCGCATTCTAGTGGCCACTGTTATTTCCCCCTTTAATTAGCAAAGACGAAAATTCTTTCGCTCTGGTCTCCAGCATACACAGCCGCCGCGCCGACCAGTTACGGTAATAATTGTGGCAAATAATGCAAAATACCGTAACAAACAAACCAGCAGCTGTATTATACAGAGCTTCCGCAATGCCTTCAGCTAATAACTGGGGATTACCGGCCCCGCTCATTGCCGCAACATGAAACGTTTTAATCATCCCCAGCACTGTACCTAATAAACCAAGCAGTGGTGCAATAGTAGCAATTGTTGCCAATATATATAAATATTTTTCTAACCGTAAACTCTCTTTATCCAACACCACTTCGGCTGCAGCACTCATTTCACCGCTTTCTTTCGTACACACTGCCTGCATAACAGCCCACAACCTTGCCAGCGGCCCGTCGCTATCGCCAAAAGGCCGGGTATTGCCGGCGGCAACAGCTTGGCCTAACCCTGGCATATACTTGCTGTCTTCCCGCTCTACCAAGCGGTAAAACCACCAACGTTGAATCGCAACTGTCATCGCCAGCAGCGAGCAAGTAATAATGATACAAAACACGACCCCGCCCTTCGCCACGACATCATACATACCGACCATCTCCTTAAGCACTTGCTGTAATAATTATTCCTGTATAAATAATTCCTGTTCAGATAACTGACTTGCTGTATTTATATCAACATCCGGCCGCACCGTTAGCGTGAGACTTTGACCGTTTTTAAACCACTGTACCCTATTACGCAATGAATTATTCTGGTAAATGAACCTGGCTGGATTAGCCAGGCGTGCCCGGGTCAAACCCTGGAGGACATCAGCTAAGCATGCATCTCCTTCTACCCTCAACTGGAGATATGGCGATTGAATTTGCCCAAAATGATTTTCAACCAGCAAAGCCATTTTTACCGCCAACTCCAAACCCAGACATTGTTCACCATGATGGGCTAACGCTTGCTTATAAAAAAGTGCCTTACGCGATTGGTATTCACGAGGCGGCAAATAAGGAGTTTTAGGGGAAAAAATAATATCTGCTTCAAAATATGGCTTTATATCCAGCACTAGCGTACCGTCCACTGCGTCAAAATCATGCACATATATCCGATCTTCCCCGACTTTTTCCAGTTTCACCAATGTTAACGCAATTGGATTCGGCCGTGCCGCACTTCGCAGCCCAAACACGCCATGTTTTGGTAAATCTGAATTTACTTTCGACGGTACAACCCGCAGCACCGATCTGTCAGCCTGCCCAAACCAGCTCAAAATCCACAAATGGCTATGATCGCCAATCCGATACAAAGCAGGCTGATACTCTGGCTTAATATGAATAATTGCGGCTACTCCACCAAGCGGTACAGCCAGAGTGGTTTGCCAGGGACTTTCAACATATCCTACCGGCCGGATCACACTGCCATCGGTTATTGTTAGCTCAGTCACAACTACACACTCCTTCACTTGCAAGTAATGAACTCTATTACATTGAAACGGCAGTTACTCCCAGCCCTTTTTGGCTCTGGCCAGTAGAAATACAAAAAAGGGAGCACCAATTAAAGACGTAAGAATACCAACCTGGATTTCCAGTGAAGCTATGCTGCGGCTCAAATTATCCATTATCAGCATATACGTACCTCCGATGACCAATGACGCCGGCAGCACTATTGCAAAATTTGCCCCAAACAGCATCCTCGCCACATGGGGAACCAGTAAACCCACCCATTGGATAATGCCGCCGAGACTGGTGGCTGCAGCAGCCAGCAAAGTGGCACAGACCAGTACCGCTAAGCGGGTATGCCGGACATTAATACCCAGCGTATGTGCTTCTTCTTCGCCAACACTAAGTACATTAATCTGCCAACGCACGAAATACAGCACTACCATCGGAACAAGTATGGGAATAAGCGACCATACTACATCTTGCTCCTTGACCTTCGATAGCCCGCCCATCAGCCAAAAGCTGATTTCCGGCAAAGTATTCATCGGATCAGCGAGATATTTTAGAACTGAAACAAGTGCCTGAAAAAAGGCCGAGACCGCAATCCCGGCAAGTACTAACGAAATCATTGACTTACTGCCAAAATATGAGCTGACGGCAATCGCAATGAAAACAGCCACCATGCCGAAGATAAAAGCTGATACCTCCACCCATATCCAGGATAAGTGGAGAATCATACCCAGCACTGCGCCAAAAGCAGCCCCCCAGGTAGCACCTAATAGGTGCGGCGCTACCAGAGGATTACGAAACAAATTCTGATAAGCTGCCCCGGAAACCGCCAGCGCCCCGCCTACCAGCAAGGCAGCGGCAATACGCGGCAAGCGTATATCCAGTACAACTGTTTCCATGGTGTCAGTCCAAACCTGTGGCAGTGCCAGCACCTTAGACCAGAGAATAGCCATCACCATATCTGGTGCAACCGGGTAACGCCCAATTAAAAAGGAAGCGAAAAAGGCGATTACAAGTACTACCAGCATTACTGATACCTTCAGCATCCCGACGCGCATATGCCGCGCCCGAGTGCCTCCGTCTCTCTTCATCACCCGGTTTGCCGGCGTCTCTTCCTGGTGGGTTGTTAGCAGGCCATTTTCCATATTCATCGCCTCCTTATACTGCTGCTATCTACTACCGTGTTACCGTTACTGCGCAGGCAACACAAGCAACCTTACCCTCGCGCAACCTAGTCCATGGTTCCATCACCTGTTCACCACAATACTCACAACACGGCGAATTATAGATCATTTCCTTTTCCGGCAAAACGACAGTAACCGGTTCCACCTTCAGCAGCATTTCATCCGGTGCTGTCAGGATCTCCTGTATTCGTGCCTCACGCTCACTCTTATAGCGGCGATACTCGTCATCTGACACCCTGCCACTCATTACTTTTCTTGTTAATGCATCACTTTCCGCTGAATACTTGTGTGGCAACTGAATCACCCGTACGGCCTTGCCGCTTTGCCGGCAGCCCACAGTAAAAGCCTGTTTGCCAGTAGAATTTATGTACAATTTACCTTTACCAATAGTACAACCAAGTACAATTTGGAAGGGGTCAATTGTACAGCGATCGCTTTCCGCAATCGTCACCAAATCACCCTCTTCCGGGTCCTGATACCCTAGTGCCGCCAATGCCGCCTTGGCCAGACGATAGCCTATGGCCAGCCCCGGACATACATGTCCATGAAACTCAACTACTTTTCTCCAATCTACCGAACATTCAAATCCCATTCCCTCATATCCTCCCGCATTCTTTTTATTTGACTGGCCAAGCTGCGCTAAGACTCCCTCTTCTACAAGCTTAGGTTCACTTTATCGATGAATTACCCCCAGGCAGCCCTGATTAGCTAAATTCCTGGCAAAACATTCAATTGCAATATCTGTGCCTGTCACTGTATGCATAAACATACTCCGGTTTCCCACTGCAATGCTTTTACCGCCAAAGCGTTCCCCCACCGTACCGGACGGAATTGAGGTCAAATACCCGGAAAAAGGATACTCCTTGTTTTCATCATCTTCCTGATAGGATCTATAGCCGGGCGGATAAGCAAAAACCTGATGTTTACCTGTGCTTATTGTCAAATACTGCGCTTCGCTGTTTTCGTACCAATACCAGCCTTTGCCATTAGCGCACGAAGTATATGGCAGACGAAAATCCTGGGTTCCCACACCCTCGACTAAAATGAGCGCCACTTTTTTCTCCCGCAAAATAGCGTCAATACCATCACTGATATCAGTAATGGAGTTTATCTCCCCCAATGCCCCTGATACCGGAATAGAATGATTACAGGCGGGTATCATGAGTGGCTGACGCAATAGTGTAGATCTGAAACAATACCCCTCTTTGGCTACTGCCAGATATTCCGGCAACCGGTCAGCAGACACCGGTTCACCGCTGAATAAAGACATGAATTCTTCTTTGCTGACCAGCCTTTCAATTCCGGCAAGCTGCCGCAAATAGCGCATATCGGCCGGAGTGATACCATAAAGACCGGCATACCGGGTTAACCAGTGGGTCGTAATAGCCAAACCATCCAACCTACTCAAGTCAATATATTCGGTTACGGGAATCATGTCACCGGTTCCCACAACTACCGGAAAAAATCCCGACTCGTCTCTAAAGCGTTCCACTTCTTCAAAGACGGCATCAATGAGCTGCTGGCGTTTAGCCTCCCCTGGGTGCTCAAACCGGAATGAATAATACTGCTGCGCATAGATCAAAAAAACAAAGTTCGGGTCGTACCTGTCAACTAAATCCAACGCCGTATCTGTCACCCATTGGTTACCCTTGTCAGCAATATCACCGGGAAACGGATGCTCTCCCAATACAGCTTTTACCATCTGGGTTTTCGGAGAATTATCCTGCCGTTTATGACCTGTTTTAAGATCAAATGTATTTTGCCATTCTCTGGCATCTATAATTGCCAAACTCATAGCTGACCCCCTTGCCCATTCCACTCAATGCGATCGCCATGCAGCTTAATCCTATAGCCACATTCAGGACACGCCTTATTCCTGCAGTTATAGCGATCCAGCTTATCCCCGCCGCACCCCAGGCTAAACCGTTCTATTACCGCACTGCCACACTGGGGACAACGTGTATTGACCCAGTTAGAACCGACAAAATTATGAAAATAAACGTAAGGCAATACTTGGCGACTTTTTTCTAATGCACCATTTATCGCCTCAATATTGGGATACTCGGCTTCCTTCATTTTGTATTCCGGCAACAGACGAAAAACATGCCACGGAATTTCCTTGTCAACATCGGCCAGAAAAGCCGCAATTTGATCCAGCTCATTATCATTAACTGACTCGATTACCGGAGTTGTAACCTCCACATGGGTCAGCGATGCCAGTCTTTTAATGTTCCGCAATATTGGCTTAACGTCTGGAATTCCTACATACTCACGGCAAAAATCTGCTGCCAGCCCTTTTAAACTTATATTAACAAATGAAAACACCGAAGCCAGAAGCTCTGTCGCCTCCTCGGTAGTATACGCATTAGTAAGACAGCCCATCGGTATTCCCGCCAAGCGCGCCTCCTTAGAAACCTCTAGCAGTGAAGGCAGTGAAACGGTCGGTTCATTAACATTAAATACGATATTATGACACCCGCGTTTAATCGCCATTTGGACAAGTTCTGCCGGAGTAAACGTATACATTGCATCCTGAAGTGTAGCCGGTTCTTCTTTGGCAATAAAAGCATTCACGCAATACCGGCATGCCATATTGCACCCGCTTGTGCCGATGGTCATACTTCTACTGCCTGGATAAGCATGATAAAACGGCACCGATTCAACCCGCGAAATGACATAGGTGCACCATTTATGAGGAAAGCGCTCTTTTACCATCCCGCCTTCCTCCTGATACATGCGACATACACCATAGTTACCGTCGCCCAGCTCACAACGCCATTCACAATAATTACACTTCATGCTATCCCTTCCTTCTTCATGCTCCCCTGAGATATAAACATAACGCTTTACTTCCTTTGCGTTCCGGTTACCAGCTTGTCTAACTCCTGCTCAGAAAGCTGATAATGATAAAATAGCGCATAAAATCGCTTAACCTCAGAACGAAAATCAAAAGGATATACATCAGGATACAGCAAATTTGCCACCCACCTGATACCAATAAGGCGATTTATCCCCGGCGGACGGTCAAACCAGTTAAAGGGACCGGTAGGAATCTCATACACTCTTCTGTTGCCTACCGCCTGGATGTTTTGCCATCCCCTGTCTTCCATGATCGCCGGAAAGCTGCTGCTTTCACCATCACGAAAGTAACCTACCAATATAACTTCCGGATTCCAGACCATCACTTGTTCCAGCGACACCGGACTACGGCCAATATTACTGCCACCCGGCAAATCAGGGTCAGCGACATTTAGCCCTCCGACAAATTGAATAATCTCGGTATGCCACGATCCACGCGGCTCAGTTTCCAAACCGCCGCGGCCTTCCGCATAGTAAACTGTGACTGGTCTACGGTTCGCCAAAAGCGCTTTTTTTTCGGCTACCATTCCAATTGTCTCCCGGCAATATGCCGCGAGCTCGGTCACCCGTTCCTCGCGACCAAGCACTTTGCCGGCAGTCAGATAAGTTTGTTCCATTTTGGTCATTTCTTTATCCAGGAAAACTACTGGTATTTTTGTCATTTTTTCCAATTCGTCCGCATAATCCTTATTCGCCTGGGTGATATCATTCACCATCAAGATGATATCTGGCTTCATCTTCATAATTTCCTCAACATTGCCGGTAGAGCCGCGGTTAATCCAGCCAAGAACCGGCAAGTCACGATAGGCCGGCAGAATATAGTCCGCCTGATCAGCACCCATAAAATAACTCCAACCTGGCAGAAACTCAGGATCAATGGTATAAAGCAGTATCGATTCCACTGGCGACACCGGATACACCTTCTGTATTACCGGCGGTAATACAACCTTACGTCCGGCCATGTCGGTAATAACCCTGCCGCTATCTGCCTTGACCGCCGTATCAGGTCCTAAGTTATTTTGTTTCCCGCACCCTGTTAAAACAACTAGAATAATGACGACAATCGCTATCCACGACAAACATAGCTTTTTCATATTTCCCTCCAACAAGAAATCACTAACTGGTAATTGCCTTAACACTTAATTATATATGAACTTAGCTTATAGTTTTTAAGACAATTACTAAGCTTTTCCACATAGTAAGAAAATAACACCAGTCACCAGTATTGTGACCGGTGTCATCTGGACTCTTATCATTTCTATTCGACAGTCCCACCTAATGCACGGATACGTTTTATAGCTGCCTCTCGATGATGCGTATCTTCTACCGGCACATTTGCCAACAAGCTGCGATATGCTGCAATTGCTTCCTTATATAAATGTTGTTTTTCATATGCTGTACCTTTGTTTAAATACCCCGCAGGATACTTAGGATTAAGCTCAATAGCTTTATTACAGTCAATAAGGGCTAAATCATATTTACCAATTTTATTGTACATAAATCCCCGGTGATCATAAGCCATTTCGTATGTAGGATCATTAAGTATTGCTAGTCGATAATCCTCAATCGCCTTATCATCCTCGCCTCGTTTCTCATAAAGATACCCCTGATCCAAAAAAGCGCCTGCGATTACCCGATTATAATCTTTGAGAGCTAAGTCATATTGTTTTTTCGCAAAATATGCCTTACCGCGTTTATAATAAGCCACTGTATCATAAGGATTATCAGCAATAATTTCATTGCTGTCGGCAATTATTTGATCATCATCCACCGCTGCTTGTTTTTCAGCTGCAATCCCTACAGCACCTGGTATCCCAAGACAATACAATAATAAAACAAAAGCAATAATAAATCCCTGTTTTTTCACACCAAACGCCTCCCTAAACAATACCAGGTAAAAACCTATCCCCACACCAAACCATATATGAATACCGCACTCCTGATGTTGAATATTATGGATAATCGGGCAAGCTTTTCCCTTATTGACCATAATACTATAAAAACTAGTATAAATCAACATACTTGTGATTTATTTTACATCTCTATTTGCTTTTGTTTACTTTTGTCTGTTTCATTTATCAATTAGTTTAATTATGTTATTTTTTTTACTAATATCTAATAAATATTACTAATCCTATGTTAAAATAGTAATATTATTAATTAGGATGGTGTTGCAATTGGAAAGAATCATACAGAAACTTAAAGAAAAAGGCTGTAAAATTACCCCCCAGCGTAGAGCCATAATACAATCCTTACTCAATTTTAGTAAATTTCCTACTGCCCTGGAGGTTTTTAACGATATTAAAGCAACAAATCCTGACGTGGGTTTGGATACTATTTATAGGAATCTCAATCTGCTTGTAGAAATTGGCATCGTTAACTCAATTAACCTGCCAGGTAAAGACGTGAAAGTATTCGAGTTATCCATTGATGGGCACCACCATCACCTGGTTTGTCTTAGTTGCGGGCAAGCCGATTGTTTAGATTATTGTCCGATTGATGAGCAACGTCTGCAAACGGCGGCCGGCTCAGAATTTAAGATTACCGGGCACTCACTGGAAATCTATGGCTACTGCCAAAAGTGTAAATCTACCCACAAGTAAACCTGCTTCTGTTGTAAGCTATGTGCCGCAAGGTTAGCAGGGGCTTTAGCTTCCAGCAATAACACAGGAACAAAAAAATATGCTTGACTAGGGAATAAATGGTATATATACTGTAGATAGGAATATTCCTATTTGACAGCGTTCCTATTTGAACAATAATTACACTTGGAGGTATTGTAATGTTTTCAAAACTTGTTAAGTTATTAGTAATAGCGGTCATCAGTGCCGCGATGTTGGCTGGTTGTGGACAAAATAAAGGTTCTACTACGCAAAGCTCCACCAATACGGGACAAAAAGACAATTTTACGATAGTAACATCCTTTTATCCCATGTATATTTCGACTATTAACGTTACCAAAGGCATTCCCGGCGTTGAGGTAGTTAATATGACAAAACCACAGACTGGCTGCCTGCATGACTACCAACTAACTCCGGAAGATTTAAAAACGCTTGAAAAAGCAAATGCTTTTGTTATCAACGGAGCAGGCATGGAAGCTTTCTTAGATAAGACAATAAAGCAGCAACCGCAACTAAAAATAATTGATGCCAGCAAAAACATTGAACTACTAAAAGATGAATCCGGGGAAGAAAATCCTCATGTATGGGTTAGTGTTTCTAATGCCATTCTTCAGATCCAAAACATCGCCGAACAACTGGCGGCGGTAGATACGAAAAATGCAGCACAATATAAAAACAATGCGGCTGAATACGTGAAAAAACTGGAAGCCTTGCGGGATACCATGCATAAATCATTGGATGGTACCAAAAACAAGGATATTATTACCTTCCATGAAGCTTTTCCCTATTTTGCCAAGGAGTTTAATTTAAACATTGTTTCAGTTATCGAAAGAGAGCCTGGCTCAGAACCATCCCCGGCGGAACTGGAAGCTACTATCAATACAATAAAAAAATCTCATATCAAAGCATTATTTGCTGAGCCGCAGTATTCATCAAAGGCTGCTCAAACAATTGCGCAGGAAACAGGCGCAAAAGTTTATACCCTTGATCCGGCGGTAACTGGTGAAGCCAAATCTGATGCCTATGATGCTTATATCCGCATAATGGAAAATAATTTAAAAATATTACAAGAGGCTTTGCAATGATAGAAAATAATTGGCATCCCTGCTCTCACAGCGAAAATGACTGTTGTCGGTTATGCTGCACCAAAATCGAAAATTTTAACGTTACTTTTGGAAATACACAGATATTTCATGACGTAAATCTTCATATTCACTGTGGGGAACTTACGGCAATAATTGGGCCTAACGGGGCAGGTAAGAGTACCCTTTTGAAAGCAATTCTTGGTGAAGTGAAGCATACCGGAGTACTTAACTATTTTGATGCAAAGGGTGTCCATAGCGGACACCCTTTGATTGGATATGTTCCTCAATACCTGAATTTTGATCTCAGTACACCGACAAGTGTGCTCGACTTGTTTACAGCTTATCTAACCAACATTCCCTGTTGGTTAACTAGTTCCAAACGTATCAGAGACCAAGTCTGTCAAATTCTTGTGAAAGTAAAAGCCGAACATCTTATTGATAGAAGGCTTGGCGCATTGTCAGGCGGCGAACTGCAAAGAATACTGTTAGCACTCTCGCTTGAACCCATACCAGACTTATTGCTGCTCGATGAACCTGTCTCCGGCATTGACCAAAACGGATTAGAATTGTTTTATGATATCGTTTCAGATCTTAGGGCCAACCATGATCTGTCAATTATCTTAATATCACATGACCTTAACCTTGTTGCAAAATATGCAGACAGAGTCGTTCTCTTAAATGGAACTGTGATCTGTAATGGTTCTCCGGAAGAAGTATTTAATGATGTTCGAACCCGAAATGTGTTTGGCATGTTAGTGCAGCATACTATGCAGGGGAAAGTCCAGCCTGACAAGGAGGGCTCTTCATGTTAGATTTGTGGTATGAGTTAACCACTTTCCTGCTTCCTTTTCAATGGCTGGACCATAATTTTATGAAAAATGCGCTGCTGGCAGTACTGCTGGTTACACCGCTGTTCGGCTTGCTGGGCACCATGGTAGTTAGCAACCGGATGGTATTTTTCTCTGATTCACTTGGCCATGGAGCATTTACCGGCATCGCAATCGGGGTGCTGCTAGGAGGCATTAAGCCCCTTACAGCCCTTATCCTATTTTCTTTATTTTTTTCCATTGTTATTACTGTTATTAAGAACAAGAGCAGCGTTTCCACAGATACCATTATCGGAGTGTTTTCATCAACAGCGATCGCATTAGGTTTGATGATTATGTCTCAAGGCGGCAGTTTTGCTAAATTTTCATCTTACCTGATTGGCGACTTATTAAGTATAACGCCAGTTGAGATTGGTATGCTTTTTGGTGTGTTTATTGGCATCGTGTTGTTGTGGCTTGTGATATTTAATAAAATACTTGTCATTAGCATAAATCCATCGTTAGCGGCAAGCCGGGGTATTAATACATTATTTGTCGAGATATTATTTTCCTCAGCATTGGCTATCGTTGTAGCCATTAGCATCCAATGGGTAGGGCTTTTGATTATCAATTCCATGCTAGTTTTACCGGCAGCCGCTGCTCGAAATGTAACAAGCAATGTCAGGCAATATCATCTTGTTTCTGTTTTGTTAGCTATTTTCGCGGGTGTAACAGGATTAATCCTTTCGTACTACTGGAATACAGCAACAGGAGCAACCATTATTCTTGTCGCAGCAATGTTGTTTTTTACTACATTTTTACTCCGAAATCGTTTTATAGAGTAATAAGTTGTTTAAGGGCAGTGGAACTTATCACTAAGTTTTCCACTGCCCTTAACTAATTACTGCATGGTTTTCATTACCAGAGAGGCAAACGACTCACAACTGTGTTACAGATAAGTTACTACCAAAATTATTATCTAACACGAAAAGAAATAGTGGCAATTTCCCGACCATTGGTATCCGTATCATGCATTCGCAAATCCCACTGACCAACTTCTGGAGCCGTAAATACCATAACCCCGCTAGTTCGCTGCTCAATGTACTGGTATGTAATATCATACTGATCATTAACAGGCTCGCTGCCATGGCTTACATTTGACGGGATTATGCCAATCCAGGCATCCCCCGGCCAATTAGCAGACGCCTGAAACCTTACCGCAATTTTCTCACCAGGAGCAAATACTGTCTTTTCCAGCCGTAACTGATAATCCGTGTCATTAGCAGCAGGCATACTATCGCTGACAGTAAAGCTCGCAAAGGCTATCTCCCGACCATTGCTATCTGTATCATGCATTCGCAAATCCCACTGACCAACCCCTGGAGCCGTAAATACCATCACCCCGCTAGTTCGCTGCTCAATGTACTGATACGTAATATCATACTGATCATTAACAGACTCGCTGCCGTGGCTTACATTTGACGGGATTATGCCAATCCAGGCATTTCCCGGCCAATTAGCAGGCGCTTTAAATTGTAACCTGATCTGTTCACCAGGTACATATGATGTTTTGTCAATAATAATTCCTGCTTCACCGGTAGATTGTACAGCTCCTGCCAGCAACGGCACCGTTAGCAGCCACAATAGTACCATCCCCACACTAATAAACCTCATGCTTTTTCCCTTTTTCACCGACCAAGCCTCCTTTCTTTTAGTATGCTTGTCCTTTCTGAAGATAACATCATTGCTATTATATATTATTATTTTACTGGAATTTTCAGTATAGTGTCAATATACATTTGTCCATTAAAACCCATCATAACAAACAAATTTCTTTTGGATACCTACCTTTGGTATAGTCACAAAAAAATAAAGGTATAGTCAGCACTATACCTTGGAATAGTATACCGACTATACCTTTGGATAGTGATGACTATACTTTTTATTTCGGCTTTTTTACCCCAAAGGGCACCAAAACCGGATAGACATAGTACTCTCTGCTCAAAGCCCGAACGGTCGCCAAGATTGCGCAGCCCATCCATAAAAGTCCGGCGCCGATGACGATGATCCACGCAGCGGTTTCTGTTTCGATCAACGGTGAAAGCGCTAAAACAAGCAAGAGGATCACCGGTACCAGCGCCAGTTGGAAAACTGCCGCCTGCTTCGCATGATGTGCCACAAAGATGTCTTTGCTCTTACAGAGCCAGATCACCAGCGGGAGCAGGCCAAACCCCAGGCCGCCGAAAAAGCATCCGCAATGTGCCGCAGCCGCCAGCATTTTTCGTCCACCTGATACATGCTCCATAACTTCTTATCAGGCCTGTCCTTTTCCCATCGGCAAAGCCGCATTATGCTCGCTGACCCATTTGTAGCTCACGTAGACACTGGCGATAGTGGTAATAAATGCCAAATTCGGTGAAATGAAATTGGCAATCAGCGCCCCTACTATAGCTACCGCTGCAAAAAGCATCAAGCCTTTTTTTAAACCGGCCGCATAAAAGCCGCCAAATCCGAATATTCCTAAGAAAATTGCTAAACCTACACTTTTTTTCGACATATGGAGTTCCTCTCTTTCTTTTTTTAGTCATCTTCCATAGAATCATGTCCTCAATTTTCTCTACCAAGCCTCACCTCCCTTACCGCAATCCAGTTCGTGCTAAAAAGTTTTAGCCATCCGCGCCGACAGTAGTGGTAATCTGACCGTTTTGAATGGTGTAGTATACGATACGCGAGAGAGCACTTTTATTCTGTGGATCAACAAACTCAAAGTAGTAGCCATAGGTGCCGTCTCCCATTTCTTCATCAGCAATGCACGGCTGCTCGCCTAGGGTAAAGGTATCGGCGTCAAACTGGCTGAAATCTTTATCATCACCGCTGATAGTCATCGCATAATGCAACGTCGTAACGGTGTCACCCGCCTTGAGCCGGATAAGCTCCCGGCTAGCGATGCCGTCCGTCGCAAGTCCCCGGCGCGCGCCGAGAATATGATAGGCTTTGTCTTTGAAGTTATAGACGACTTGCAGATTGCACTCCTGTCCGTTAAGCTTGACCGGTACGGAGTAGAGGTTATACTCATCGCCTTCATAGGTGATTTCGATATAGACCGGATGACCGTCAAGCATTGGCCAGTTGCCTTGAAAGTTATCTTTGAAGACGCCTTTTTCCCAGTCTGCGTCTATGTCTGCGTCGCTGCCAAGATACAGCATTATGTCATCCTCTTCACTCTGATATATGAGCTGACAATGCACAGAAGCCAGGTTTTCCAGCTGCTCCGGACGTAGCTTTACGAAGGCGGTGCCATCTTTGTCTATATCCACCGGAGTGTCTTCGAGGTTACTCACAGCATAGAGCTTTTGCCGCTCAGCGGGCTGTTCGAGGATTTCCCCGCTACCGGTTGCCGCATCACTCAGATAAGGCGCAGCCTGTGGCGGCATCGTCCCAAAGATGAGGTTGTAATAGAGGCATTTTACGGGCAAAAGCGGCGCAGCCTGCTGTGCGTAAGCCATAAACCCCTCCGGATCGTTATTGTAGGAGTAGTAGCCGGAAAGGCCGCTGCTTTCCTGCCGATAAGGGCCGCTTACTTTGTAGACGACGCTGTCCTGTACGGCACGCTGAAGAGCTTCTGCGGTACCTGGCAGCAGGCTGCGGGCGTTTTGGGCAAGACTGCCCAGATCCAGCATGTTGGCATAGCCCTGCTCACGGGTATTGCCGCCATAGTTTTCTGTCACAGCGGCCATACGCGCGAAGCCAGTAAAGAAGGCCTGCGGGTTTTTGTCTGCCTTGCGGAGTGCTTCAACGCCAAAAGCCTCGTAGGCGTCGCGCAGAGCCGGCAGCTGCCTTACGTCGGTGACAGATAAAGTGGCGGCTGCGGCTGTGCCATAAGCCTCACAGCCTGCGAGATAGGTATCGCAGATGACCCGCCCCAGCCCCGCACCGTTCATGGCCGGATTCCGGGCAAGTGCGCCGGCCCAGCCGGTATAGTCCCAGCCATTTCCAGGCTCAATCTCCTCCGAGGCCACCATATAGCGCGTAAGCCCATGGAGATCGTGTACCATGTCAGCAGTCGCCATGAGGCAGGCATCAAAACCAATAATTTCAAATGGCGGCTGATCATGGTCAGGTATATAGGCAGCTTCAAAAGCTGAACGCAAACCGTTGAGATTCATATAGTGATGGGTACGCTCATCATAGCAAACCCCGGCGGCACTACCGCCGCCATGATCCCAGAGAATGCAGACGCGATGGTCTGCCGGGAAGTTCTTTTCGCCATAGCGCAGGAAGTCCGCCAAGGTATCCGGCGACCCCATATCGGCATCAGGCAGCCCTTGCAAGGGGTGAATACCGTCGGCATCATAAAGATAGCGGGCGACCGCGCCGGACGGAATGCCTGTCGTATGCCACTCCACCGCGCCGCCAGTCTGGATGAGTACCCGGACGTTCGGCGGCAGCCGGACCTGCAGCAGTTCCTGGATATCCGCTGAAGCGGCACCATTCTTGCTTTCAAGATCAGTTCCGCAGACATACCAGTAGATGGTCCAGGTATCTGTAGGCTGATAAGTGTTTGCCAGCACCGCTTCCGCAGCACAGGCTCGGCTGCCGCCGGTAGGCAAGAGCAGCAGAATGCTCAGGAACAGAGGCAGCAGTCGTTTTACAAGGGATGATTTTTTCATGAGATGTCTCCTTATGACTTGCTATTTTTCGCTTTTACCTTACTAAATGCAACATCAGAAAGGACAGACTGAATTTCTTCGATTTGTCCTTTCTGTGCATAACCTCAATGCCATTCTAGGGTCATGTTTTCTCTCTCCTGCTCCTAGAAATACTTGACACCTTGCAGTCTATTAAACCTCATAATAGCAAATAAATCTGTTTTTGATACCTACCTTTGGTATAGGCATAAAAAAAATAAAAGTATAGTCAGCACCTATACTTTTAGCTAGTACTGACTATACTTTTGGATAATTTTCTTTATAAATAAAGCGGTTACTTGTCTTCGTTTACCCCCAAAAGTCCCTATTTCTCTCCAGAAACAAGCTGTGGTCATCAACCACCAATACCTTCATGCTGTTCCGCCTTTCCTAACGGGATTTCGATGATTACTTTGGTGCCAATGCCGGGTTTTGATTCAAACCGGAGTTTACCCCCGACCTCTTCAGCCCTTTCACGCATAATTGCCAGCCCATAATGGTTTTGACCCACGCTCTGCAGGGATAAATCAAAGCCCTGTCCGTCATCGGCAATAATCACAACTGCTTTCATAGCTGATACTTCGATCTTCACCAACAATTTGTTCGCCTTGGCATGTTTGCGGACATTGTTCGCAGCCTCCTGAATAATCCGCAGCAATTGCAACGCTGCCATAGGGTCCATGAGTCCGTCAAGTGATTGTGATGGAAGAATAAGCTCAGTCTTAATACCATAATTTTTTTGGTAACGGTCAAGGTAATCTTTAAGCAGCTGTAAAAAGTCCTGCGTTGAAGAAACTCCCGTTTTCAAGTCTGCAATGGTTTCCCGAACTTCGACATTGAAGTCTTTTGCAATCTCTAATAGGTGTTTAACCTGTGCTTTTGCGTCTTTTAGCCGTTCTTTATTCAATAATATCAGAATCGTTTGCAATTCCATTTGGAGACAGCCGCCGAGCTGCCCCGGCCCGTCGTGAAAATTCCTGCCGATACGGTTTCGTTCCGACAGAATGGATAAAGCCTTTTCCTGTTCAACAAGCTGCTCCTGCGCCTCTTTTTGCGCGGTAATCTCCTTCCAGATAATGGCTTTTCCCATACTGCTGCCGCCCCGGTCAGAAAGTTTTATGATATGCAGTTCGTAATAGTGTACGTAATTATCTTTCTCAAGGCAGATTTCCTGCATCGCCATAGGCTCTGTTTTTAACAGGGCCGCCAAAGAAGGCCACTTTGCAAAAACCTCGGCAGCCTGTTTACCTTCAATTTGCGCCGGCGTGACTTCTAATAGGTTCGCGGCGGCGGCATTTAAATCAACAACCCAGCCTTCGTTATCAATGACAGCCAGGCCGTTTCCCACAACATCTACCGCTTTGGCCTGTGCTAATGGCAAAAGGTTAATAATTTTCAGGTAAAAAAAGCCGTAGGTCCAGATTATGCTGGTAATCAAGGAACTCAAGGGCAGCGAGGCAAATAGTCCGGTATGCTGCAAATAGAGCCAAATCGAGTTGCCAACTCCTCCAATGACTGGCGCCAAGGTAACAATGACAGCCTGCCGGCGGCGAAGACCGGTGCACTGTCTTATCCACTGGAAGCTGATGTATAGACTGGGTAGTACCAAAAAATAATTGTAAACAAGCATCAACCAATTGCCAATTCCCCGGGCAACGGTTAGCACTTCTCCGTCTAAACTGATTTTTTTCCAATACAAACCATGCCATGCATTGGTAAAAAGAAGAAAATAAGTCAAAGCAGGCACCAGCAAAAGAAATGCCAATGTCCGCCTGTTTATCCATTGCCCGCGGTTAGTAATCTGTAAAAGAAATAACAGCCAAAAAAGAGCAGGCAGTGTTGCCGTCATCTGCTGAATGGTTACCCCCAAAAGCTTACTTTCCAATTCTTCAGCCGTACCGATGACTACCAGGCTCAATAACCAGACCGTCCGATTTATTAATGCCCCCGCCAACGGCAAAGCTCCTTTGCTTTGACGGTACTGCCAAATATACAGCGCCAACGCTTCAAGAATAAACGCCACCAGCAGATAAAACCACATATCCTGTATAGGGTAAAAACTTAACTCAGACATAAACTCATCCTCATCAAAGTACAACAGTATTAAAAATCTATTTCTACAAAAATGACTGCGATCCTTCCTTGCCGCACGAAGCTCTTTGCATAGGAAAAGACACGAAATAGTTACCACAATGCCCGGATTTTCCTGCATATACAGTTCTGCTGTTTTTTCCACAATCGGCGCAACATTTCCTGAACTGCGCAGATGAATATTGACGGTTCTTCCAGCTTTGTCACGCCAAAAGCCGGACACGTTCTTTCAGGCCTTTGGCAAAGGTACGACTGACCGGAACTGTTTCTGTACTCCCGGTGATTTTGATCGAGTAGGCATTCTTGAAAAAAGGCGCAATGTATTCAATCTTACTCAGGTTCACAATATAGCTATTGTGACACCGGATAAATTTCTCCCCCGGTAAACGACCTTCCCAATACGAAAGACTGCCTTGCAGCTTATACCTGCCGTTGGCAACGGCAGCAAAAACATTCCTGCCTATAGTAGTGAAATAGAGAATATCCTGTACTTTTAGCAGATAAATACGTCCGTTGTTTTTGCCGGGGATTAAATCACTATCTGTCAACGTCGCAGATGATTTAACCGTTTGCCGCAACCTGATCAGATAGTTAAGTTTTTCGGCAGTAATGGCTATCCTTTTTTTCGTAATTGGCTTCACCAAATAATCTTGCGCATTAAGTTCAAACGCCTTGACTGCGTAATCACTATAATCACTAACAAAGACAATAATTATATTGGGTTTCACTTCCCGTATTGCTGCCACTAATTCCAGGCCTTTACTCATTTCAAGGTCAATGAAGACAACATCCACCTCATGTTCCTCACAAAACAGTAAGGCGCTCTCTGATGCGTTACATGTTTCCCGTACAGCAAATTCCGAGAAAAATGACAGTAAATCGTGCAAATTGGCTAATGCCATTGGTTTATCATAAACCAATAATGTTTGAATTGTCATCACCATTCTCCTCACTTGGAAACTTGTTTATCCACAATCACCTGTATCAATTCTTCCACATTGGTTACAGCATGCTCACTGCCGGAAAAAACAATAAGGGAATTGCGCTCGGCCTCAAGCCCGATTAGCCTAATTCCCGGACATTCCCGCAGTAGAGCAGCTATAATTGGTCGTTCGGCGTCAGTATATTCAAAGAGCACGGCATGGGGAGAAAGCATTTTAATATCCAGTACCGCGTCCGCCAATGATTTTTCCAGTCGGCTTACCCGGAACAGCCTCTGCTCTTGGAGACTTGCCGCCATTCCGTTCAAGAACAGACTGTTGCCGCATATTCCTACTTCCAAACATTGTTTCAGAACAATCACCCGCCTATTCCACTCATAGAAAATAGAAAAAATCTAAAATCATAATAGCAAAAATATTTATTCCTGATACTTACCTTTGGGATAGCCGAAAAAAAATAAAAGTATAGCCGGCACTATACTTTCAGATAGTTTGCCAACTATACTTTTGGATAATCTGATACGTTGAAGCCAGTATTATAAGGCTACTTCTTTCCATTCAATCTTAGCCGGGACGCATGGGCGATCAGTTGCGTCCGGTTAGACAAATGAAGTTTAGAAAGGATCTCCCTGACGTGGTACTTGACAGTAACCTCCTTCAAATCTAACCTCAGGGCAATCTCTTTATATGTCCATCCATCTGTCAATAATTGCAAAACCTCTGTCTGCCTCCTGGTCAATTCTGGTTCTGACTCATCACTCAGTTCATCTGCCACTTGCCTACGACGGGAAAACTCCCCTAGCAGCCGCTTGGCCAACCCCGGAGCAAGCGGCACTTCCCCTTCCCTCAGACTAAATAGTTGCCGGAGAAATTGCTCTGGGTCCATGCTTTTTATTAAATACCCCACCGCCCCAGCTTGCATCGCGGCAAAGAGGCTGTCCTCATCCTCACTGGCAGTGAGCATGACGATTTTCATTTCTGGATATTCTCGTTTTATCATGCGGGTGGTTTCAATACCATCGCATTCTGCCATCTGAACATCCATCAAAATCAGTTCCGGCTTCAGCACCTCGACTTTGGTCAGCGCTTCCTCCCCACTTTTGGCTGTGCCAATGACATTAATGTCATTGACTTCCAAAAAAATTCTAATTCCCTCAAGAAATAGGGCATGATCATCCACCAATAATATCTTCATGCTGTTCAACCTTTCATAAGGAAAATATAAATGCCACCAGCAGATACATCCAGCTATCCTGAATTGGATAATAGCTCATGTTAAACACCGGATAACCACCACTAAATACTGCCTTACAAAATTTTATTATATCAATATTTCTCCAATAATGGTCCCTTTTCCTCCCACCGCTAGTCTGGCCTTGACCAAACCTCGGGGAGTGACGAAAGAGTAAGTATCAAGCGTATCAACTCAAAACAAAACTGACGCCACTTGAAAAATGTCGTCAGTTTGCATAACCTCATAATCGCATCTAATATAAAGCTTTAAAAATGTCACGAATTTCATTTCTGCTAAGTGGAACATAGTTGTTTACTAAGAGTCTCTGTTGGCCTTCGATTACGGAATCTGTAAAAATTTCAACTTCCGCTTCTTTCATTCCATACTCTTTAAGAGGTTTTTTAGCTAATAAATTGTCAAGAAGTTTTGAAAGTTCATCATAAACAGTAGTAGTATCTGAAATTTTTAAAATTCCAGCTACTATGTTATTAAGTTCTTTTATTTTTCCATTAGGATTCTTTTGGTTGTAGGTCTTAAATACTTCAACAAAAAATTGATAGTTCGCTTCTCCATGAGGAACGTGGTAATTGCCACCTAGTGGATAGGATAATGCATGTACTGCTCCCACACCTGTATTTCCAAAAGCTATCCCCGCAAAATTGCTGCCAATTAGAAAATCTTCTATTATTTCTAATCGATACTCAGGACCTTTATCTAGGATATCCATATATCCCCTAAGTATTAATTCCATAGCTTTTACACTAAATAATTCGGTAGAACTATTAGATCTAGGCGAAACATATGATTCGACGGCATGAATTAAGGCATCAATTGAACTTGTTACGAAAAACTTATAGGGAAGTTCTTTTACTAATTCTGGTATTAATACTGCATAATCAGGATATAATTCGTCTACTCCAAGGCCCATTTTGGTATGTTTTGATTTTATTTCAGCTATGGATATATTGGTAACTTCACTACCTGTACCACAAGTAGTTGGAACTACTATAAGCTCTCTTCCTTTAATTAAGGGAATTTTCTTTTCAAATAACGCTAGCGCACTTGTAGCATCTTGGATAACTAAAAGCTTAGCTATATCTACCACTGAGCCACCGCCAACAGCAATGATTCGCCGATACTCTTTGCCACCCATGCCTTTCATAATAGCATCAATCATTTCATCTGAAGGTTCACCCTTCCCATACTTTTCCCGGAACATGAAGTCAGCGTTAAGATTTAATCCTTTCATATAGGAATTATATAAAAATTCGTTTGTTAATACGAAATCTCCCGCTGCAATAGCAAAAAATTCAGCAAAATCTTTAAAATGATTAAACTTATGAATTTGAGGTTTCACTTGCAGTAATTTCATATTTTTCTCCTTTTATCCTATTATTTCTATTCTTAAACTCATTATACTTGTAAAAACAAGGGTTAACAACTGAGTAAACTTTCTTCAATAACCTCAGAGAAATAGACGACACTGACGATATCGTTTGGTGATATGGATTTTACTATTAAATATTTATTAGTAAATAGAAATAGACAGAGGCTTATAAACGAAATACGTCTATAAGCCCCATTGCTTAAATTTTAATAATTTACATTGATTTGAGTATATCATACTTAAAAAAACAACGCAAACACAAGCAAAAAATGAGACTCTCGTAGAAGTCTCAACAATGCGTGCAAGGACAAACGAGGGTGGGTACGTTGCCTTGACCTTCTTCTAATCAGAAGAATAGCATTTACGCCATATATATATATAAGCTTGCTTTAGGCAGCTAAGAACACAGTATATCGCAAAATAGATAGCTCGTCAGCCGTTAATTGTAAGTGACAAACTTTTTTCCCTGTTACAAGTTATAGTATCCTAAAAATCATTGATATCACTACGGTAAAGGTAGTGGTATGAAGATGTCAAATATAAAGAGACTCATCTGCGCTGAACAGAAGGTCTCTTTATATTTTGAAAAGGGATAACGACCAGCTTATTAAAAAGGGACAACTCATAGCCGCCCGTAGGATGCGACTATTACTTATATTAAAAATATCTTTACCATCATTGCTAACACCATTATTAGGTTAGATATTATCATTATCGCAAGCAAAACTATTAAGTACATTATTATCTGATTCGTTTGCATAATGGTAACACCTTCATGGCTTAAGCATTTCTACTATATATTATGCATCATACGTGAAAAAATCACTTTTATATAAACCATCTACCATCATTACAAAAAATACCTGACCCCCTGGGCATAATAAAGCCCCCGGCACACGCCAGGGACTTTAAACCCGTAATTAATTACCAGTTATTTTGTTTCTTCATTCGGGCAAAATATTGCTGGAGGTGATTTTATGAGAAATGAAAACCGTAAGAAAAATAACGAACAGTGCCGTAATGAGAGGAACCAAAAGAACCTTGATTTCGCCCGTGAGTTATCTAACGTAGAAGATCGCCGTAATGATAAGGATTGCGGTGGTGGCTGCGGTGGCAAACGGTAAAGTTCTTAAATAGATCAATCTCCATGGACGGCTTTTTATAGCCGTCTTTTCATATTTCCCTGCCAAACCATTTTGTGGATAGCAACATTACCTATCCGCTAAGAAGCTCTGCGGATAACCCTTCTATCCTTAAAAGCCTCTATTCTGGTCTTGACGTTCTCCTGCAAATTTCTATAAAAAAACTGATAGTCATAAATATGATATACGCCTTTCTCAAATAAATCTAATACCGGTGGATACTCTTCAGCCGTGATGTCTGTTACCTTGAGAGTTCCCCTGGTTTTATCAAGATACGCGCCCGTTAAACGTGGAATTTCCTTATTAATCTTGCCGTCATAGCCTGTGAAAACTGCGCCCTTATTCAGAGACTTACCTGCTGGTTGGATTGTTGTTTTCCAGTTTAGCGGATTAATTCCCAATGTTTTACAAGGCACAAGTATGGATGTTTTCACATTGGGAGCTTCGGTATTAAAAGAAATAATCACCCCGGTATCATCTTCTCCTTGCGCCATTTTCAGGTGCGGATATTGTACAAGTTCCTCAGGTGTCACCCGCCAGCCAATAACATAAGCAGCTACCAGTTGTTCCTGCAGCCTTTGATCATGGTACATATCCTTCATAAGCCTGACAATCATATCTGCCCCCTGGCTAAAGCCTGCCAGCACAAGGGGGCGATCTTGCTTTTGTTCCTTTAAATAATACTCGAAAGCAGCCTTGACATCCTGATAAGCTAACTCAAAATAAGGAGCCGCTGCAACCGGTTCTAATTTATAAGTATTTATCCCCGCTTGCCGGTAGTAGGGTGCATAAAAGTTGCCCTTCAAATCATAGATGCCTTTCTCCATATTAATTGCACCAATAAAGTTTTTACGAACATCGGCATCATCAATCGGCATATTAAATTGTGTAGAATTGCCCAAAAATACAGTAGGACAAACAAAAAACACATCCACATCCAGCGCGTCACTACTACCATTACCATAATATGCCCAGTTGTTTTGATCACTGTACGCAAGACCAGCCGCATTCGCATTGCTAAAGATAATAGCTATGGCAACACAGACTAACATACTGGCTAACTCTTTCCTTGCTTTATACATACAATCCCCTGTCTCTCTCCTCTTTGGTATCTATAAATTTGTCATCAATTCTCTAACTCTACTTACTATTGAAAACAGCCTATTATCAAATAGCTCTTGCTTATCTGCCTTATATTTTTGCCGAATAAAGCTAAACAGTTTGGCTCCATCTAGCTTATCATTTATACAGATGTCCTCATTGGGAAAGTTTAGCATCCATTTATACCGAGGAAATACGTGAAAATGAAAATGACTAGTTTCTTCACCCAGACTCAGTATATAAACCCTATCAATGTCATTTTCTTTAACAAGAGCTTTAGTTACTGACTTTAAAATATTTGTTAATTCAAATAGCTCTTCTTGTTTTACTTGTTCCAGATTCTCCACATGCCTTACTGGTGATAGAATAAAATATCCGGCTACATGTATATCTAAGCAATGATGCAATATAACAAAATTGTTATTATAGATAATTCCGCCAGGTGGTATTACTTGTTTCTTTATAATCCGGCATGTAATACAAATAGCGTCCACCTTCCACTTTTAGCTTAACTCAACCTATTCTACAATTTACTTCTTTTTTATTTTGCGAATAAATCCGCTTCTTTATTTGAATTCCAAATATATTCAATGCTTTGTGCAAGTTCCTTAGCTTTTGTTATACCAAACCTATCGGAAATAAAGCCTAACGCCATATCTATTCCTGCCGATACACCAGACGAAGTATAGAATTTTCCATCAACAACCCATCTGGCATGACTGATCCATTCAACTTCGGAGTTCACTGACTGAACCCAATCAAAGGCTCTTTTGTTCGATGTAGCTTTGAAACCATTTAACATATTTGCTTTAGCAAGCAACGCTGATCCCGTACAGACCGTAAGACAATATTGAGATTGAAGTGCAATGTCTGACAACTTTTCAATAAACATATTATCGTTAATCAAATACCGCGTTCCTTCACCGCCAGGAACTAAAAGTACTCCGGAACAATCAACCTTTTCCAAAGGTTCCGTTAAAATCGCAACCCCTTGACTGCTTTTTATAATACCACCATTTGCCGAAACAAAATGCAAACAACACTCGTCAATACGTCCAAGTACCTCGACTGGTCCAAATGCATCTAATGTTTCAAAATCTGGAAACAGTAAAACATTCACATCCATAGAGTATTCATTCCTTTCGTGTTATCAGAAACATTATAACGCCATTATAAATCAAATGAAACTGCGCTTCCCTCCTTAAGCCAAAAAGCTTGGGCAAGCTCCAGAATATTTTCGGTACTGTATTATTTTTTAGGACATTAGGGGATATTGTAATCCATTATACCATTATTCAGTCCAAGGTATTAAAATACCCTGCATTAGAAACACTATTTTAGAGGTGATATTTTTGCGTGATACTGTAAATGCGCTCAGCGGTTCAATGAATGATCAAATCGCCCCCAGTGAAGCCGACATGGAACAACGATTACAATCGTCTACTCAAACTAATTCCCCCAATAATAGCTCTAAAGCTTACATTGACGCACTATTTAGCGGATTCGATAAGACTTCAGGAGAAAATCAGGATCAGAGTACTACTGTATCGGCTCACACCGAAGCTAAGTTTATTACTGGAAGTACGGGTGTTCAGCTAAACCCTGACGCGCCACCTGAAAAGAAAGAAAACCATACTATCGAACCACCCAAAGTTTCCACCCAGCATTATTAATTAGGTCGGCCATTGTGCCGGCCTTTTTATCTTTGATACGAACCAGGACTCCGGCCTCTATAGGCGACTTTAATTCAGGATACATAAGCCAATTCCTCTATAGCAGTCCGCAGCATCAGCCGCCAACTCGTCGGGCGGCAAGAATGGATTGGGTTATTGTCAGACATTGCATTCAGATATCATTTACAGGCATTAATCAATTTTCGAAACCACTCATCAGCCTGTCCTCTAGAATCGGGAACGGTAGCATCAAGTGTAGCCACAAAATCGCCGACTCGCACCGCATAACGACATGTATAATAGATTTGCTGGCATCCCTCGCACACCGTTTCGGAACGTTGAGACCAAACTATTCCGCCAGCAACCTCTGTCTTTTGCGGCGAGTCAATCGTTGTCGTACTAACAAAACCACCAACACCGTCTGTCCCGCTGGTCGAACCCGCTTCTTCAAACCCCATAGGCGTACCCCAGTATTCGTAGCTCCCGCTAGCAAACTGAGCTAATTTCTGCTCAACGATCGCTTCCATTTGTCCCCTGTTGAAATCCAATATCTGCCTGCGAAAATAGAACTGTACATCGTAATCTGCGTCCGCTCCCGAAATTTTTTCTTTATAGGGAATTGTCACAAAAATCTCTGTTCCAAAATAGCCCTGTCCAGGCACGTCAAGGGTTTTATTTTCTACAACTTCACCTCGCGGAAATATTGCCTTCAGTCCAGCATCGCTGATTCCGGTCGCCATAACTGCGACCTGGCTTATAAGCAGCAGGAGAAACATGATGAGGCTAACTGCTTTTCGCATATAAAAATCACACCCTTTCTTAGCACTGGTCTATAGTTATCTTTTCACCAGTTCCACTCGGCGGTTTTTTGCCCGACCGTCATCTGTGGTATTATCGGCAGCCGGTTTTTCCTGTCCATACCCCACCGCCTGCAGTCGCTCAGCGGCAATCCCATTCTGCTTCAGAGCATTCATTACCGTCTGAGCGCGTTGCTCTGACAGCCGCTTATTGTTGTCCGGCTCACCGACATTGTCGGTATGTCCCTCAATAATCAACCGCAAGCCGGAGTTTTGCTGCAATAACGCTACGATTTCACTAATTACAGTTTGATGTTCCGCCTTGATATCGGCCTTACCGGTATCAAAGTTGATATACAGCGGCACATGTCCATTCGTATTTAACGCGGTAAGCAAATCGCTAGCTTTAACATCCTGCCGCATTGTCTCTTTCTCGATGATAGTCACACGGTACTCCCCGCTCATCCAGGCAAGAACCTCTAACCAAACTTCCTTGCCGTTACTCTGCATCCTAGCGGTAAGAGTTCCATCATCATGCGTGTACAACACGGTTCCACCCTTACCGACAGCCGCATTAGCATAATTGCGAATAATCTGCAGAGCAGAAGGCGGATTATCCTCGTCATTCGGACCATATTCAACAACAGTTTTTTTGCCTTCAACACTAATTTCACCATCTGGAATAGTAAACAAGTGGGAGTCATACTCCTTCTGGATATTTTCAACAACATAGGAATTCGGCATGCGAGAAAAATAGGGCGCATCCCCGCCCCTATCCTGGTTGGCAAAAGCTATTGAACTAGAAAGAAAAACCGCCAGAGACATCAGCAACGCTTTACGTAAAATCATCATTATTCCCCCCAATAATCCTATTCAGGTTCACCGTTTCTCAAACATCACTTTACCGCCTGACATTTTATTCCATAAACAGCGTAGAGTTTTACATCGTTTTGCTTATCCGTAAAGAAATTTTCGAATTTTTCATATAATCGTATCGTATCAAATACCAAAAAGAACATATATATTAATACAAGTGTTTTTCAGTACAAATATTGCTTTATTCAATATGAAAAGCTTCCGCAATCTTCACAGATCACGAAAGCTATTTGTACTTTTCTATTTCTGTCCAATCATTTTTCGGTACTGGGATGGCGTCAGTCCAACCCTGTTCTTAAATACTTTAGCATAATTCCCATTGTAATCCAACCCGCAAGCCGAAAAAGCTTCACTAATTGAAAGACCTCTGTCACAAAGTGTATCCTTCAGTTTAGCAATCTTGATATCCTGGTAATAATTGAAAGGAGTTATCGAGGTTTCTTTTTTGAATAGGCGTGAGAAGTGATATTTACTCAGATTGACTGATTGAGCAATTCTGCTTAAGTCAAATTCTTCAATCCAATGTTCTTCTATGTATTTTTTCGCCTTACTCATCTTCTCCTCATCAGTATATATCCGGGCTGTAATAAACACATGCACCACATAAGCAAGCTGAGAGTCATTATGAAAAATAGGAAAACAGATAATGTTTTGAATGCTGATGTCGGAACAGACTTCATTTGATTCAAACCTACGCAATATGTTTTGAATAGGCATAACCAACCCCTGAAATTGAACAAATTCGCCTTGAAATGATCTTATTATTTGTCTTCGTGTATCTTCCCCCCACTCATCAATAATCGGGTCTTGTAACACGTTAAATTTGCCAATTATTTTATCCTTTGATGGGATATGCATTACTCGCAAGCATTCTTCATTAGTTAAAATCATCGTTCCGTCCGGTGCATATACGTGAATTGGATAAGGAAAAAATTCTATAATCTTTGAAAACACTTCTATATTTTCACCTAGCGATTGCATAGGTTGATTACTGTCATTTTGCTTTTCTTCATTTAGTTTATATCTGCTATCCTTCGGTTTACCGAGCTCTCTGGGGATAATCCAGAACTTTCCCAGCTTGGTAATTCCTCGTATTGTCTTATGGTTGCAAAGATATTGTACGCGCCTTACAGATATGCCCCACTTTTTTGCCGCTTCCTGCACCGTCATATATTCCATATGACCCATCCCCCCCTAATTGAGGCAAATATTAGATTTTATCTGATGACTTAGTCGCTGGATAAGTGGACTAAACTTCAGGTGGAGTTAAAACTCCACCTGAACAAGTCTTACTTTATTAATTTTAGTACGCAACAGCGTACAATGCAAGATGCGAATGAGAGGACATTAGGAAGGTTCTCTTCGAGGAAAGCTCCTGTCCGGTCGTACGGAGACAAGATTCTTGGTTATGATACTCATTGCTTTATCAAATAAAATTGTTCGTTTTTTAGGATCGTCCTCATAGAAACACGCTATTAGTGTTCTCGTCTGCTTTAATATTAATATATTCATGTTCACTTTATATTCGTATTTCAAGCCTTCTTTATTTAATTTTGCGGTTTCATTTGCTTCCGCTTTTGCCATTGTCATAATGTTTGATAAATATATTGTTGCATAAAAATCCTGCATAATAGCAATCGGGGTAACTCCTGAAAAGTTTTCAAGCTCATATCTGCTTTTTAACTGACTGTATTTAACTTGTCGGGTAAAGAACTGGCGCGGTATCTTCAAACAATAATGCTAAATGATTTAAAACCATATCCCAATCGCGATACCGCTGAGTCCATTTTTTGACAATATTAATTCGACGCTAAATACAACATTTTGCGCAGAGAATCATCGTTAGGAAAAACAGCTTTTGTTTTAGTTTCTTTTCGGAATTGCCTATGCAATCCTTCAATAATATTCGTCGTATATATTATTTTTCGAATACTGGGAGGATATGCATAAAAGGTAGACAAAATATCCCAATTATCCTCCCAGCTTTTATGGCAGCCGAATATTGCCGATGCTAAAGAAAAACATGCTATGAGATACACCCAATTGCGTGGTCTGCAAAGAGTCAATATGCAGGTGACGCAAACTTTTGCGTGTATGAATTTAAAAAAGCTAGCAACCTGGAAACGCAGGAGGGGACTATTGCCTCCGGTTGCTCAATTTTATTCACAAATTAAATCATTATTGATTGGTTTTTTTATTCCCTACTTTTAAAAAAGGCACCTTACGCTTTGCGTAAAGTGCCTTTTTGTCGACGATCTGAGCACTTTACGCAAAACGCAAAGTGCTTTTTTGCTTACAAGATAAAGAGTAACTAAGAAAATAAGCAAAATTCCGATTTTGTGTAAATCCCGATTGTTAGGACAAGGTCGATAGCGGAATTACAGAATAATCTTTACTCTGTCGCCGAAGAAAATCATAAGATTAGCTAAGATAGAACCCCAGTCTATAATAGGCATTGTCCACTTATCTACTATATGCATTGTAGTCAAGTACAAGATTTTCATGAGAGCGTCATCGGAAACGAAGGCGCTCTTTGTCTTGGTAGTTCGTCCAAAACATAACATATATAAATATTGGCCGAGATTTCATTGCTCATAAGACTTATATCGGCTATACTATAATAAATATTACTTTTAGACGACGAGGTGATCTCATGAATTATATTCATAGGGCAATGGAAGATACCTTTCTCCGTCTCAGCAAACAATTTCCAGCGCTCTTGCTCACAGGTCCAAGGCAGGTTGGCAAGACAACCATGCTTCAAAAACTAGCTGAAGAAGAGAACATTGGACGGGAGTATGTGACACTGGACGATTTAACAGAGCGCCAAATGGCGAAGAACGACCCGAAGATGTTCCTGCAAATCCACAAGCCGCCAGTGTTTATCGATGAGGTACAATATGCACCAGAACTGTTTACCTATATCAAAATACACGTTGACCAAAACCATCGAGCCGGTGAATTTTGGTTGACTGGTTCGCAGGTATTTAAATTGATGGAAGGGATACAGGAGTCGCTTGCCGGGCGCGTCTGCCTACTGCATATGGCTCCCATGTCACAGGCGGAAATCTACGGTACTGCCACTACACCTTTTGTGCTGGATTTGGAACAGCTATCACAGCGGGTAAAGGAGCGCACTCCTATTGATACGCCTGCACTTTATGAACGTATTTTTAGAGGCAGTATGCCTGCTCTCATTAGCGGGCAGTATAGCGACTATCGAGCAGTTTATTCCAGTTACATCAGCACCTATATCGACCGGGATGTAAAAGAGCTTTCCGGTTCTATAGATTCGCTCAAGTTTATGGAGTTCATCACGGCCGCTGCAGCCTTGTGCGGACAGATGCTCAACTACAAAACCATTGCTGACGCTGCCGGTATTGACCAGATTACCGCCAAAAACTGGCTTGGGATTTTAGAGAGACTGGGTATCATGTTTTATCTCCACCCCTATTCTAACAACATGCTTAAACGCATGGTAACCAAGCCAAAGCTCTATTTCTATGACTGCGGCTTGGTAGCCTACCTGACCAAATGGAGTACCAGCGATACCCTGATGAACGGTGCCATGAGTGGTGCGATTCTTGAGAATTTTGTGGTATCTGAGATTATCAAGAGCTATCAGAACTGCGGCTGGGAAGCCTTTATTTATTACTATCGGGATAAGGATACTAAGAAGATTGATATTCTACTAGAGGACAGCGGCAAGCTATACCCTATGGAAATCAAGAAAACTGCCACGCCTCAAAAGCAGCTCACTCGTGTGTTTGGCGTGATTGACAAGGCTACTTTAGAGCGCGGAACAGGAGCTGTACTTTGTACGACTGATAGACTGTCGGCGTTTGACAGCCAGAATTTGATTGTGCCTATTTGGGGGATATAAATTTAAATGCCTTTGGTCATTACCTCTGTAATGACTAAAGGCATTTTATTGTTCTGATAATGAGGATATCTCGTATTCAATTTTATAAAAAGCTTTGAGCCTTATATTCAAGACTTCCCCCTACAGAGTAGAGCAAGCCCTTCGTATTATCTATTTTTTATCAATTCCTTACTCACACCCGCACTTATGTCCATGCCAAACATGCTTACACTTGCACATCCATTCCTGCACATCATTTAACGTTTCGCCAAACCGCTGGAAGTGAACGACTTCCCGCTCCCACAAGAAGCGCAGGGTATCCTTGACACAAGGGTCGTCAGTACAAGCAATCAGATGCTCATATGTTGTACGGGCTTTTTGCTCTGCGGCGATTGTGTAACGACAACATTTTTGGGGCTAGAAATTCCAATGAATTTCAATGGGAATCTGCTTAGTTTCGGGATTGCGTCTACCAACATAGATGAAATCAATCAGCTTTACAGTCATTTCCCGATTGAGTTTTGTAATGTCGATGTATTCTTCAATAATCTGGCGGCGATTGTCAGCTGACTGCATTTTGCGGTCTATAGCTTCCTGTTTCTCTTTTGCTTCCATTGCCACCTTTTCGAGGCGTTCCTTTTCTGTGTAAAATTCCTTAGAAAATTGCAGGAATTCACTTTCAGAAATAATGCCTTTTACCTTATCTAAGTATAAGTCCTTAATGCCTTTTGCATATTCGGAAGCTTTCTTTTCAAAAGTGGCAATTTCAACTTTGAGCTTTTCGCGTTTTTCACTTAGGTTATTATTGAAGCTGACTTGTTGTTCCAATTCATCCTTATCAAGATATTCGGTTATAATTTTTCTAAGTTCAGATATAACTGCATTCTCAAGTTCTTCTACTGGAATGAATGCTCCTATACATGCATCTTTAGCAACATGCTTTGTTTCACATTTTAAGTAATATCGGTCATGACTCTTGGTAGAACGCATTACATAATCACAATACATGCATCTTGCTTTTTTGGCAAAGATCCCGATAGTGCCGATAATAAACGGTTTAGCCTTCTCTCTTACAAGTTCTTGCACATTATCCCAAAGCTCACGGTCAATGATAGGGGAATGAGTGCCTTTTACCTTAATCCATTGCTCTTTAGGAATAGGCTTATTTTCCTTAGTCTTATAGGAAATACTGCCATATTTACCTTGTACCATGTTGCCAATATAAATTTCATTGGTAAGCATATCTGATATAGCAAAGTATTTCCATAGAGTGCTATTTTGGGTTTTTGGCTGCTTGTAGCGAAGGTTTTTAAGCCGTTTATGTTCTGTTGGGTTCGGTATACCTCTGTCATTTAGTATTCGAGCAATAGCAGTTTTTCCATAGCCTTGTGAAAATAAGGTGAAAACCTCTCGAACTACCTTGGCTGCGTCTTCATCAATAATCAGATGCCCTTTTTGATTGGGGTCTTTTTGATATCCATACAAAGCAAAAGAGCCAATATGAGCACCATTTTTTCGTTTGTTAGTCAGCACGCTTTTGATGTTTTCTGACATATCCTCAAGATACCATTCATTGATAAGCCCGTTAATTTGTCGGGCTTTTTTGTTACCCTTTACTTCGGTATCCGCATTGTCAACCACACTTACAAAGCGGATACGCCACAAAGGAAAGAGAGTGTGAATGTATTTCTCCACCAATTCCAATTCTCTTGTAAATCTTGATTGCGTTTTGCAAAGAACAATATCAAATTTATGGTTCTTTGCATCATCAAGAAGCTGGTTAAATGCAGGTCTGTTGCGGTCAGAGCCAGTGTAATCATCATCGCTGTATATATTATAAATGTTCCACTGTCTGTCCATAGCGTACTGTATTAGCATTGACTTTTGGTTTTGTATGCTTTCGCTGTCATCTGTTTCTAATTGCTTGTTTTTATCCTCCTCAGATAAGCGGCAATATATGGCTACTTTCATGGTTTTATCTCCTCTTATTCAGATTTGATAAAAACAAGCCACCCTACCTGATGATATTTTATAACATAGGAAAATTTTCTTCAAGATTTTACTGATCCTATGTTTCATAAAAAGTTACCGAAAAGCTTCAAAGTGTTTCGATAGAAACTTTTTTTATATCAGAAAGGATGGCTTGTAAATATTTATGTTTTAGTTGTAGTATTTTTATTTTTTTCAAATTGATTGATTAGCTCAATCCACATTCGAGTAAATGTAGCCTTTAGGTTCTCAATATCGCCGCTCTTAAAAATATTTTTGCAGATGACTTTAGGATTTGTTTTTTCCATCACATCACCTCAGTTTTGGTTCTCATAACCAACTTATGAGAAGACGGATGTACAATATGCTACTGAAAACTTATAAATAAGCATTCATATTAAATTAATAATTTAGAGTGAATTACATTGATATGCCTGTCATATATTTTTAGCAGCATTCCAAAATGAGTGTTTTAATATGCCTTAAAACAGGGAGGGGAGAGAATACGATTTTTATACCCCATTTTTACCCTATAGAAAAGCCGCAAGCCGCACGAATTCTGGACTAAAACTCTTTCGCTATGCTACAGAGTTTTGCTGCTGACCTCACCCTCTCAACATACTTCGTTTCGATGATGAGGTCAGTAGCCGTCCAGACTTCGCGCAGCTTGGCAGTGAGTATTGAGTATTTAAGGTGGCGAAATGACAGAAGAGAAAAAGAAAGGCGTTAGACTTACAGAGAGAGATTTAAGAATAATTATTTGGGTTAATAGTCATAGGATGGTGACAGTTGAGCAGGTTCGAAAGAAATTTAATATGAGTTTTTTAGCGGCTAAGAAGCGAATGTATGAGTTGAGAACAGTGGAGTATCTAGTATACGATAAGGTTTTTCAAAGTAAACCGGGAGTTTACAGGGCGACATCTAAGGGGGTAGCAGTTACAAATGATGAGTTGCCTACATGTAAAATTCGGCTTGGATCATATGAGCATGATTTGGCATTAGTTGATTTAGCGATTGAATTAGAACAAAAGCAAGGAGCTTGTTGGATTACTGATAGGCAGGTGAGGCATCAAAAAGGAATAACAGGAGTTGGAACTAAAGGGCATAGCCCAGATGGTATTTTGGAATTTCCGTCAGGTGAAAAAATTGCAGTTGAGCTTGAATTATCTGCAAAGGGAACAAATCGATTAGAAAATATTTTAAAGTATTATGCAAAGAGCCATTATAAAGAGGTTTGGTACTTTGTAAAATCAGATGCTATTGCAGCCAAAATTCAGGCTTTTAATTCTTCTTTAATCAGAGTCTTTTCATTGTCGGATATGATTGAATTTAAGCATCAGCCTAATTCAAATGTACAAACGGATTCAGCAATAATACCTAAAAAAAGTGAGGAAGAAAAAGCAAAAGATTTTTTCCGTAGAAAATAGTTTTCCTTTGAGAAGGTGATTATTTGTTTAAGTCATTGTTTGGATTATCTAAAATGCCTAAACCTAAAGAAATTCAGAAATTAAATGTTTCTTCAAATGATGGTGTTTTTCTTGGAAATGATAGTACTTCCGGTAAGCCTATCATTTTGGGAGCGAAGGAATTAAACCAGCATATATTTTTATGTGGGACTACTGGCAGCGGTAAAACAACAACAATTCTGTGTTTTGTTGACTTTGCGCTAAAGTCCAATATACCGCTTATTATGATTGATGGTAAAGGCGACTATGATTTTGCTCAAAGCGTAGCAAATATGGCAAAAAAGCATAATCGTACTTTTCAACTGTTTTCAATTGCACAGCCTGATAATTCATGCCACTACAATCCATTAGCCAGCGGCGGTCCAACTGAACAAAAAGACCGATTAATGGAGCTTAGTGAATGGAAAGAGCCGTATTATCAATACATGGCTGAAAGATATTTACAAATTGCCTTAACCTTGTTTGAAAAGATGTATGAGAAATACGATTTATATTCTTTTATCAGCAGCCTTTCACCGGGAAAGCTTGAAATGATTGCGCGGAAATTAGATGCTCCCAGCAGCGTAACTGATTACTTGGCTGACGTAGATAAAAAAGCAATTTCCGGACTGATTGACCGGCTTACGCTCATTATTGAAAGTCAAATCGGCTATTTATTCGCCGATGAGCCAGACAATACCATTTCTCTTATTGACGCTATAGCTTCAAAAAATATCGTCCTCTTTTCTTTAGATTCTTTGGCATATCCGCTATACGCTAAACTCATTGGACGCTTAGTTATAAACGATTTAAAAGCTGTAGCATCTGGCAGGAGAAACAATGATTCTTTAGTAATGACCATATACGATGAATTTAACGTTTTTGCCAGCAGAAATGTAGTTGATTTGGTCAATAAATCTCGCTCAAAAGGATTCGCAGCACTTATTGCTACTCAAAGCCTTGCCGACTTAGATGTTGTTGATAATGCCTTAAAGAATCAAATCATACAAAACTGCAATACATTAATTATTCAACGGCAAAATGATGCCAAAGATGCGGAAGAACTTTCAAAGATAGTTGGTACTGAGGATGCTTGGGCAATGACTCATCAAGTAAATAACACCAGCAGTACTGGTCTTGGCTCTATTAGGTTTGTTAAAGAGTTTATAATCCATCCTGATCAAGTCAAACGGCTAGAGGTAGGTCAAGCCGTAATAGTTCGTAAAATACCTAAATTCCAGACACATGAAACAACCATAAGGAAAATCAGTTGCCAGTGACCAGTTGTCAGTTGCCAGTTAAAAATATGAAAGGCAGGGAGTTAGAATGGCAGGCTTTATTGTGTTGATTATTGGTCTTATTCTTAACTGGATTCCTCTTGCATTAATATTTTCTCTTTTCTTTGATTATCCCCAAAATCTGATATATCCCGGTTTAATAATTCTAGCTGCTGGCATATTTGCCATATCGCCTATCAATGAAAGCATTGGTAGGATAACTTTAGGATGCAGACCAGCAACAACAGAAGAAACAAGAAAGATCTTAGGGGCGTGGAATCAAGTAATAGATTCAATAGGCGAATCGCTGGATATTAATGTTAGAGAACGATTTGAAAAAGTCAATCTGTTTGTCAGTGATGAAAAACTCCCCAACGCATTTGCATTAGGGAGAAATACTGTTTGTGTAACTAAAGGATTATTAAATTTATCGGCTACTTCAAGTATTGCCGGTGTGCTTGCACATGAAGCAGGACACCTTCATTTTGGGGATTCTCAGCGGCTGGCGATTGCTATAACTGTTAACCAGCTTGGCATACTTGCATATAATGTACTTAATCTACTTGCTAGAATTGTAAACGGTTTGGGGCAAGGTTCTGTCTGTATTGGTTCTGGCTTTTCTCGTTCCGGTGGAGGTGTTTTCGCCATGATAGGGGCAATTTGGTCATTGTTTGCGCTTGTAGCAAGGCTTATATTACAAGCATTTTGCTTTGTATCTCAGCTTTCCATGGATTTAAGCATTAAAGCAGTTGGAAGAAATGAGGAATTCCGGGCAGATTTGTTTGCTAAGAATATTGGCTATGGTCAGCCGTTGGCTAAGTTTTTGAGAAGGATAGAGGCTCTAGAGAGTGCACCACAAAATATATGGCAGGTACTTTATAGGACGCACCCGCCAACGGCGGAGAGGATTGATAGGTTGGAGAAGTGATATTATGTTTGTTATTAAATCGAAATGTTTCATAAAAATGGTAATATAAACTAAAAAATGATAAAATATTTATTAAAAAGACGTTGAATAATAAGGAGAAGTTAATTTGAAAATAAAGTATATTAATCATTTA
The DNA here is from genome assembly GCF_000445445.1 of Sporomusa ovata DSM 2662. GTDB lineage: Bacteria > Bacillota > Negativicutes > Sporomusales > Sporomusaceae > Sporomusa > Sporomusa ovata. Next base: position 323,583 of record NZ_ASXP01000002.1, read on the forward strand.
ATTCTTATTTTGATTTTTTTACTAGTGCCACGGAGCATTTCATTATACGCGTCTTCTGGCATTATTGAACCAAACGGAAGAAATTTTAAAGTTGACTTTGATGGAAATAATGAATATTATGATGTCAACTTATCGTCGATGAATCGAAATTTAACGATTACAATGTCTTTATCGAAAAATGGCAAGAATATAAAGAATTTAATTCTTCCTGAAAGTGGTCATATTTATTTAATAAATATTCGTGGTAAGCAAGATTTAGTATATGTTTCAAATCAAGGAAGTGGTGGATTTTTTGACAGTCTTACAATCATTGGTGAAAAAGACAATCAAATTTCACAAATACTATCTACTAGTTTATTAACAGAGCCGCAATTTGATAATTCATTAAAAAGAGGCACAGTTGTTTTAAATAATAGTAAAATAATCCTTAAATTTATAAATTCGCCTAATACAGTTAGTTTTTGGTGGGACTCAGGTAATAAGACTTACAAATACATTTTTAACAATAATTCATTGCAGTCTAATTATACAAATAACACTGCCGGGGGTGGTTCTAATTCGGAATCAAAAGTTGTATTTACTGGCAGGGATTTATCTCAATATCCAAATGCAATAAAAAATCCTGATGGCTCATGGACTTTAAAAGTAAGCCAAGATACTATTAAAATATTAGATGATATTGACGCATACTCAAAATCGCTAAATAGTAATTTTGAAAAAGAGAATTTAGAAAAATTGAAAGAAGATGTAGTAATTAAAGCCTTACAAGGTACTTACTATATTTTCGCTAATGATAAAATTTCTCAATTAATTAAACAAAATGGAGCTATCGCCAAAGAATATGCTAATAATCATAAATATAATTTATTTGCTAATTTGGCATTTTTCTTCAACAACGTTAAAGGTGGTGGAAGGTGGGATTTAAAACAGCAGACTGACTGGCAATATCCATACAAAACTTTTGATGGTAAAGAACTTAATGGTGATGAAAAAAATTATAAGCCTTTTATGTACTACGAAGGAACTATAGTTAGTGGTGCGGATGTGGGGAATATTAACTATGGGTATACTGGAGTATCTATGGGATTTCCCAAATTCATCTTGTTTTCAGCCGCGGGTGCTTATAATCAGTACCAAAATATCGTATCCATGATAATGAAACACAAAACGACAGCTAAATTTAGATGGGTCATTTATCCATCATTGGGAGATGACCCAGATGATTTTAAATCGACAACTAAAGGTATGGTTAAGTATGACATAGACTCAGAAGTTAAATAAAATATTATTAAATTAGATTTGACTAAGATAGGAGCAGATAATGAAAATTGTTTTATATGGATTATTAAATGGATTAACTAGCATAATCCTATTTGAAGTAATAAATTCATTAGAATACTTAAATAACTATTTGGAATTCATATTGTATACAATTATTGCTTGCACAACGATAGCCTTAACTCCAATTAATTATAAACTGACTAAAGAAATGACATTCACGAAGAGTTTCAGCCTATTTGGATGTTCAATATTGACTTTTTTGCTAAGTATTTATCCATCAATATTTATTGTAGTATTGATCTTTAATCCTATTATTAGTTTAATGTTTCCAGTTAAACTACAAGAAGATGACATGGGAGCAGGCATTCTATTGCTAGCTATCGTAATAAGTTACAGCGTTGGGATAATTCTATCACATTTCTTGAGCTTAGGAATTAAAAAATATAATACTTATTTAATAAAAAATATCAGTAATTCTCGTAACAATTAGAGTATTTTAAAGTGTAACTTAATTATCTTAATGCCCTTTCCTAATCCTCCCATTATACAATTTTACTCCGCTAGAATTTCAAGTACTTTCGCGGCATAAGTAGAATGAATCTTATGCCGCTCAACTTATTCCACGGTTACTTGAAATTCACTCCGTAAAGAAGTATTCCTCATTAGCCACTCGAATTGTGCTCTTCCGAAAAAAAGAAAGGGTGAGGGAGATGAGGATAAACAGGTATACTGTAAAACTTATCAAAGAAGGGGGAATCAACTATTCGCTGGAAGAAGCTGTAATTAGTCCAGAAATTGCAAAAGATGTTATTGAAAGAGTATTTGCCTTAAGTACATCTACTGTTGAAAAATTAGGAATCATAACATTGAATGTGAAAAATAAGATTGCCGGATTGCATCTTATAGCTGTTGGTAGTCTTAATCAGGCATTTGTTGGTGCTAGAGAAATATTTCAGCAGGCTTTGTTAAACAATGCATCCTCTATAATACTGTTTCACAACCATCCAAGTGGCAATTCTGAGCCAAGTGATGCTGATATTCAACTTACAAAGAAAGTCGAGGATGCAGGACAGCTTTTGGGGATAAAGGTTTTAGACCACATTATTGTTGGTGAATGTGGTGAATATGTCAGTCTAAAGGCAAAAGGGCTATTCTGAAAAGAATAACTCTTTTTTTATTATTATAAGACGAGCTAAGAGAGTTCAAATGACAATTGAACTCTCTTAGCTCGTAATCCAAGCGTCAGCGCGGAAGCATCCTTTGCAAATTGAAGGGTGCTGCTGTGCTTTTCTATTATCAATTATTGTAACGCTTTTTAAACTAAGACATATCATGTTAATTATTGAAATTAAATATGTAAACATATGTTGTGACTTACACAGTAGCAGGTCGTAGATGATATGCAGAATCTAAAAAAAGATTTAACGGAAAAAGAAAATCAAGGAGGTCGAGAGCTATGTTGACAATCGAACAAGTGCGTTCAAGGATTAGACACCAAAAGGTTGTTAATGGGAAGTTATTAACAAGTACAGACGGTGAAGAATGGATTAGGGTTACCCTCACAAATCAATCTCAGTTAGATTACTATCTTTCAAGAATTAGCATTTATGGCTTTATTCAAGATTAATCTAGGGTATTCCCATTTGAGCAGGGAGACCTATGCGGTGTCTCCCTGCACCCTCTTCCGCAGTACTCGCAAAGTCAATGCAAAACTAGGGTCATTCTCTTAAGCTTTGTTTTGCATTACCTTTACGAGTTTAAGTATAGGACATTGAAAACAAAGGAGGTTGAAAGGCAGTAATTAACTTTACTCGGGTTTATAATTAGGAACTCGTAAGACAGTAGTATATCATCCACAGAGTTGATATCGCGGTCTGTAAATGCTTGCCTGCATTTACCTATTTTAAGATTTAATGCTCCAGTAATGCAGAGCCATGGATCTGCGGAGCGTTACGACAGCGGTAAGTCGATAAAATATCGTTGGATGCTTAAACAAATTAGGCAATGTATAGAGCAGTTAATGCCGTACTTGTCGTGTCGGCATTAACTGCTCGGTGAAACGGCAGAAAGCTACAATACTAAAGGATTGATGTATTTTGAAGAGACCATCGCTTGTCTTTCAAACAAAAGAAGTATTGTCTCCACTTTTTAATAAAGGATTCGGAGTGTCCAAGCATAGCAATATGAAAAATATGCAGGGTGACAATTTAATTTACAGCAGGAACAGCTATAAAAGTATTCTGCAAAAATGCTGTACTTTTGTTGGCTATTGCAAAGAATATTTCGAGGTAAGACAGCTATCAGAGATAAAGCCGGAATATTTTATCCAGTTTATTAAAAGCGGTAACGAAGGAGCAGGATATAATAAACAAACTGCCAATGCTTATAAATCAGCAGTAACAAAGTTGCAGGATGGATATAATGCTAAATTTGAAGCAGAATGCGCTTGGGTGGATGAAATTAAAGAAATTGAGTTACCCAGCGTTAAAAGCAAGCTTCAAATGCCAAGAGAAATACATGACGAGATAATTAGCAGGGCATATGAAAGCAAATATGAAACTGGATTGGCGTTTGATATTGCCAGAAGCTTGGGGCTTAGAGTATCAGAGATTACTAATCTTAGGATGAATGACTTTTGGTTTGATAAGCATGGAAAGTTAACTACTATATATATTCATGGCTCTAAGGGCGGACGGCATAGGAAAATCCAGTCGGTACATTTGACAAACCAACAGGTAAAAAATGCTCTCAAAGTATATGAGCATTTCAAAAATATCAGAGGTAACTACGACAGAATGTTTGCAAATAAATCCGGCAGCTACCAGAGGGCGTTTGAGAGAATACGAGATAGCATTTCAGAAGATTACAAATATTGCGGTTTTCACAGCATGAGGAAGGAATTTGCCAAAGATTTTTATAATAGGGAGGAGGGCAAAGGCAGAAATATTAGGGAAGTAAAGCGCGCGCTTACTCAGTTGCTAGGACATAATCGGCTAGAGATTCTGAAAAATTATTTGTAACATCAATAATATGTGTAAACTTTATATGTAAACTAAAAAAGATGCGAGAATATCATAAGCCTTTTTTATGAATTAATATTTAATGAAAATCTCTTGATATTCTCTACAAATTCTTCAACATACTCAGGCGATAAAAGTTTACAAGGAATGTGTGGCGTATAATCAATATGATTTATGTCACTTTTATTATCATACTTTCCTAATTCTTGTTCTTTTAATGTAACTGTAAATATAACCTGATTATCAAATTGATTGAATAACTCAATTACCTTTTTTTCTTTAAACGAAGAAAGCTCTCCTGCTCTGAAATAGTCCATGACAATAGGAAAGTTATGTTTGAAAACTGAAAGTAACGCATATAACTTTGACAGATAAAATTCTGTTTCCTCGCACCCAGAGTATACAGATTGTCTCTTTGAAAATAGACCATTAAATGATAAATTACCTTGAGGATCTATATTTTTATAAAAATTATTCATTTCATCAATAATTTTATTGTACAATTCTTTTTTTTCTTCTTGGGTATTTTGTGAATCACTTTCTTTAGTCTCAAGCATAGCCTTGAATTTTTTTAGCTCATTATCAACATTTATTAATTTAGAATCAGCCTCACTTGCTTTTACTAAATCAGATTTATACATAAGTAACGATTCAATACTTACTTCGTCTGTCGTTAATAATGATTTTAATTCTTGCTGATATTTGTTTATTTCAATAGTTATATTATCGATTTCTTCAGTGTAAGCTTCAATCTTGTCCTCTATTGATGAAAGAATTTGATTTCGTATTTCAATACTTGAAATATCAAATGTATAAGAACTATCTGCTGTTGAATATCCAATTTTTGTTGAATTGCAATCCAGACAATGTAGTTTGCCCGCTGTCAATGACTGATTTAAAGACCGTAATTCTTTTAAAGTAATTTCATTTTTTACTTGCCTAGAAATAGCATTATTTCTTTTAGTGCTTAGATTAATAATAGTATTTTTCAACTTATCAATTTCAGACAATTTTTTTTCAAACTTTAATCGATCATTTGCCATACTTGCAATACCAATTGCAGAAAAAGTTGATTTTAAAATTTTATTTTGTTTTTGCAACTCCTTCTTTTCGCTTTGTAATAATCTTATATGCTCTTTTATCTCATCAGGATTAGTATTATCCTCTATTTCTATGCCATAGTAGCTATATAACATGTTTGCAAAGTCTTCTTTATTGTAGTATCCATGTAAAATTGTATTTGATGTATCTTTATTATCCTGACCAACAAAAAACATTTGATAAAAAAGCACAGGATCAACCAGTTTTTTAAAACCATCCTTAAGTATAAAAGGAATATTAAAAAAAACTTTGTTAATAAAGTATTTAAATTCTGAAAGATTATCAAAAACTGAGATATTGCCTTTATACAAGATGGTAAAGGAATTCCCTTTTCTACATATTGTAATAACATCATCATTTATATCTATTTCAACAATATGGTAGTAATCCTTAAACTTAAAAGAAGACGGAAATATTGGCTCATTACCTAAAGCATACATCATAGATTGAATTATAATAGTTTTACCTTTATTATTATCATCACTAGATATTATATTTATGCCCTCTGAAAAACGATTTTCAATAAATGCCTCATTAATATTTCCGACTAGAACTCTCTTAATTTTCATAAATACCATCCTTTATTAGTGCCATAAAGTATTTAACTGATAACATATCTAAATAATTTAACTTATGTAATATATCCATATTTAATAACTTGTAAGCAGTATCAATTGACAAGCTTTCGTTTGATGTCACTACCTCATATATATTATTAAACAAATCCCAAAAATTCTCGGTATTATTTTTGTCAAATAATGTCTTAGCAATATTAAGTTGACAATCCTCCAATATATCTTTCTGTTCGGTATCAGGTAGCTTACAATATATTGGAATAAATGAAGGTGTTATCCCCTTTTGCATAAGATTATTATTAACAATTCTACTTAATACCATCATTCTAATCTCTTGAGTTGTTAAATGGCGATTATAATATATGAATTCTTCTTTTGCGTTGATTGTTATCCCTTCAACACTACCATTATTTTTCTTTGATGATTGAACATCTCGAATCTGATTAAAAATTTGATCCAACACAGTCTTGGGAGGAATAATACGGGGATTAACTTTAACTATGCTTTTAATATATTCACTTTTTTCTTTATCATCAATTACAAAAATTACTTTATTAAGAAAATCCTCTATATTTTCTCTAGTAACCTTAGAATTTTCTATATAGGTTTTTGATTTGCACTCCTTGATTAAAGCATTCTGAATTTTCGTTTGTGAGTTTAAAGTAATATCACTAATATCAAAAATATTTTTATTATTATCTACTCTTACTGAGTCTGCCACTCCGCCAAGAAAAAGAATATAAAAGTCAAAGTGAAAATTAGATGAATAATTTTTAAATAATGTAACTAATTCTTTACCAATAGCTGTTTGATGGTTTTTCTTTGCTGCTTTTGACTGTAAATCCCAAGCTTTGCTAGAATATCTAAAACTCATTAAATATAGTAAGGCTTTTGTTTCAAATTCTGAGCCTTTTGATTTAGTTTTTTCAGTCGACTGAATGGTATATGACACGTTCATTCCCTCTTTTTAAAATACTAATTTGTCTGAATATTCGCAAATATATTAGTTGATTATGTAAAATTATACCACAAAATTCGATCAATCAATACAAAAGTGTTAATTTTTTTGTAAAGTTAGCTAGAATATGTTTACATGGTTTTGATTGCATTATTGTGGCAAATAGTATATATAAATATATGAAATGTGGTATACTGAGTATATAAAATAAAGGAAATGATAACTATGAATAAAATTTATACTATTGGTCATTCATCACATAAAATTGAATATTTCTTGTATCTACTGAAAGCCCATTCTATCAATTGCCTAGTGGATGTTAGAAGTATGCCTTTTTCAAGATACACACCTCAATTTAATATGAACGAATTAAAAAAGTTCTTGAATAATAATGGACTTTACTATTTGTTCATGGGTAAGGAATTAGGCGCAAGACGTGAAGATAAAAGTCTTTATACAAAAGAGGGATATTTAGATTTTGAGAAAGTCAGCAATACTAGCCTATTTAACTTTGGCATTGAACGAATTAAATCTGGAATTGAAAAAGGATTCAGCATTGCTTTAATGTGCACAGAAAAAGATCCTATTAACTGCCATAGAAACATATTAGTGGCGCGTAACTTTTATAAGCAAAATTACCAAGTTGAAAATATACTTCAAAATGGTGAAATTCAGAATCAACGCGTTGTAGAGAAAAGGTTATTAGACACGTACTTTCCTAACAGGATGCAACAAACATTGTTTGATTCTAGAGATAATAGTAATAGTTTAGAGCTTATAGAGCAAGCATATAGACTGAGAAACAAGGATATTGGCTATAGTATATCCGAAGAAAAGGAGAGCTTAGCAGAATGAAATTGTTTACGATAGGGTTTACTAAAAAAACTGCTAGACAGTTTTTTACATTGTTAAGAGAAAACAATATTAAAAAAGTTGTAGATATTCGTTTAAATAATGTATCTCAACTAGCTGGATTCACAAAAGGAGAAGATCTTAAATTTTTTCTAAATCAATTTTGTAATATTGAATATATTCATGATATAGAGTTAGCTCCTACAAAAAAAATTCTTGATGATTATAAAAACAAAATAATAACTTGGGAAGAATATGAACTGTTATTTAATGATCTCTTAGATCAACGAAATATAAAAGATCGGTTATATAAAATTTTAAGTAATGATTTTGACCATATCTGTCTTCTTTGTAGTGAAGCAACTAATGATAAATGTCATAGAAGACTAGTAGCAGAATACATACTAAAGAATTACCCAGACTTAAATATAGATATAATGCATATTTGATAATTCTTGGGGGAGGGGAATTGAGTGTATAAGGAGATTATTTTACTTACGATGTCAAGAAAAAAAGGTGGTTTTTGTACAACAGGGATAGACATAAAAACAGGTAATTGGGTTAGAATTGTCTCAGATAATGAAAGTATTCAACATGCCGTTACCCATGATGATATGGTATATGAAGACGAATCTATGCCACAAATAATGGATATAATAAAAATCAAATGTAAAAAATATTTTCCTAATTACTATCAGCCCGAAAACTACGTGCTAAATAACTCTTATTATTGGGAAAAAACAGGACAAGCTAGTATTAAAGAACTGCTACAAATTCATCCTTCAGAAAAGATGCCATTTATATTCCACGACACTGATAGATGTATTTCTGGTACTTTCCTTAAAAATATTAATGAAGAGGATAGGCATTCTTTAATTTTAATTTTACCAGAGGATGTATGTATACATGTACAGGAATTTCCTGAAAAAAAGAAAGTCACACTAAGTTTTAACTATAATGGTAATCGATATCGGTATATGAGCATAACTGATACAGAGTTTGAAAATACATACTTACAATATCAAAAAGGAAATTATAAATATAATCAAGACTGCCTATTAGTCATAAGTTTAGGAGATATTCATACAGACCAAATGCACTATAAAATTATTGCAAAGGTATTAAATGCAGATTAACCAGATGGATATATAAAGAGCCAAATTGAAATTGTACCTTAAAGAAAGTTAGAGGTGAATTTCAATTTGGCTCTTTGCTATTATGTAGGGGGCTTGTCTTTATCATAGTTAAGGTTGTCCTTACAAATATGCAGCATAGCTGCTCAGTCTTACAAAACGCAAACCCGCAAAGCCGCAAGAAATAAGGCTTTTTATACTCCGTTGCCTTTACATGATTGCACCATCTGCGGCCATATCTTCTGTAAGGTCGGTTATTGGGTCGCCCAAACAAGCGATATATTTTGCACTCCAAGGCACGCCGTTGGCGTCTGTCCAAAAGAGCCCATGGTCATGTTGAGCAAACTGCCCTTCCCAACCGGCTTCTTTGAACTCTTCACAAGTGGCACCATCAACAAGTTTATATACTAAAGCCGCAATCATTTCCATATGTGCCAGTTCTTCGGTCCCTATGTCTGTCAATATCGCTTTAGCGATATGTACGTGTAGGCATTGTAATCCATTAGCACCTAACTGCATATATTGTATCATGAAAAAGCCTTTAAATCCTAAGATTTTGGCAGCTCTGCGGATAATGGCTAATGCGGTACTAAGAGAAAATGAAAAACTTAAAAGGGAGGTCGAAAACCAAAAGCCTCGGCCATAGCGGTCGAGGTTTTTTGCGAAAACCTGTGAAGAAGATCAAAAAAATCCAAAAACTAATATTAAAAATACCACCCACAAAAAACTCGGTGGGCTGTGTTTACTATGCCCTCCGGCCAGTGCTGAGGGCTTGTTATCTTACACCGACTTTACCCGTTCCATAATATCCGACTTCCAGAACAACTTATCCCTGTCCCACTTCTTAACCGGTGTCAGCTTCCCACGTTTAATCAAGTCGTCAATGTTTTGCCGGGAGCAGCCAAGTATCTCCATAGCATCACGAGTAGTGATTATATTATCTACGATAAATTGGATTAAATCTTTTTCCGATTCGAATTCGTATTCGTATTTCATTTGTACCACCTATACACAATATGTTTTACTACGATCAATACCAAGGCGATCACCATCAATACATCGGCTGTCATTTCTAGTCCGCCCACTGGTTTCCGAGAGGCAAAGTATAGAACGGCCACCACAATAAATAATACTTCTGAGTTAAGCCATTTCATTTTATTAAAAGAGGTGATATAATATCTCCAAGGAAGTTGGGGAGGTTTCCCTCCCCTTTCCCGGTGGCTCATCTTTCCGTCTTGCTTTGGTCGGCTGGCGGATTAGATGGGCTTTTGGCTTTGCTGGCTTCAAGAATTTTAAGGGTTATTTCTAGTATCTTTTGGGCAATTGTAAGTAGTGTAGCGATTATCCCGAGTACCACCAGCATCACTTGGAGCTTTAGTTCCGTCACCCCTTTTGTTCACCTCCTTTCTATGTCTTAATTATAGCATAATACTTGCTTTAGAGCAAGTATTATTTGTACTTATATGGTTAATTTGCAGAAAATAAGTAACCCGGCATTAAACCGAGTTACTTTCGTTACTTAACTTGTTTTGCGTTTTTTCTTTGGCTTTTCTTTTTCTTTAATGGCAGCAATGCTTGCCTCAATTGCCGCCATAATGTCAATAACCTTACCTCCAATAAGTTCCTTACCTCCGACTGTCGTTTCGGCTTTGCTATCAATTAAACCCATAACGGATTTATAATATTCATTCTCATATTTCTCAGGTTCAAACTCAGTTACCAACGAGTTTATTAACTGCCGAGCCATATTAAGCTCTTTGTCGGTCAGCTTAACGTCACCTGGAAGATACGTTTCTAATTCTGTCGGCTTCACTATTTCATCAGCAAATAGCATTGTTGAAAGTGTAAGCGCTCCCTCTGCTGGCCGGATCGCCGCTAGGTATTCTTTACTCCGTAATACAAATTTCGCTACACCGACCACATTTGCCTCGGCCATGGACTGCAAGAGCAGGGCATATGCTTTTTGAGCACCGGTTTCCGGAACTAGATAGTAAGATGCGTCGTAATGGCGCGGATCAATCTGCTCCAGCCGTACAAAATCGTTTATTTCGATAACTCGGCTGGCTACCGGAGTAATTGCATCCAATTCGTATTCATCAAGCACAACATAACGGTCTGGCGATATTTCGTAGCCTTTAACGATTTCATGTTGCTGAACTTCTTGACCGTCATTGCCGACTTTTTTATATGAAATACGACTGTAATCTGTTTTTCGAAGTTGATTAAAACTAATTGTTTTCTTGCGGGTTGCATTATACAAGGCCACTGGAACATTCACTAGCCCAAAGCTGAGCATGCCTTTCCAGATAGGACGCATAGTATCACCCAATCTAGGTATAGATAAAGCTGCCGTTGCTGGCAGCTATTTTAATGTAATTATAGCATTTTATTTACTGCTGGTCAGGCGGTATTATTTCCCTTCGATAAACCACTTACCATCATCACAAAACAAAAATACCTGTTTTCCTGCAATCCGGCAGGTATACCGTAAGCCCTGTCCACCAGCTTTTAACGATGCCGCCTGGCGAACGTCATAAACTTTGTCAATATCCCATTTCCGGCCATCTTCCCAGTGCAGGATGGTCGGTTTAATTATGCCGTTCGTGTCGTGTTCGGCAGTGATAGCAACGAATACTTTTGTTTTGCTGGGGGTATCGGTATACATAAGAAACCTCCTTATAGAACATTTGTTTGTGCTTATTATAGAACAAACGTTTGTAGGTGTAAAGAGGGGATTAATGGGAAAAGGCCGCCCATCCCTAAGAACAGGCGACTTATGGCACAACCGATCTAAGCGGGCCGCACTTTAGATTTAGTTGTGGACTTGGCTACGATTAAACTATGTTAGCAGGTTGAACTACATTGATCATTGCAGCAGAAAAATAGTAAAAGTATTATAATAATGATTATAAAACAACTACTACCACTACCTCCGAAATTACCAAATCCCATAAAGCATGCCTCCTTAATTATATATCAGGGATATTACACACTATGCTATATAGGATGGGTTTGCTCCAGGAACATTATAATAAAAAGCCGCACCCCAGAGGATGCGGCTGGACTGTTAAAGACCTAGTTTTTCAAAAAGAACTCTGTTTCGCTTTTTTGCATCATTTAATATCTTATCGTAAGATAAAATCTCAAAGTAGGCATTATAACTATCATTAAACTTATAATACCCTAGTTTATCGGGCGTGGGCTTAAAGTCCTGCTGATATAAAAAACGATCTAATTTACTAGTTATATCACATATAGCATATAAATAAAACTTAGTCGTGTTTCCAGCCCTTATAGGTCTATGGTACTTATCTTTTGCTTCACCGTTACGAATTTTGTGTACGTAATCGTAAAGTTGAGTGATTGGATTATTACTATCTGTATAATCATCTCTCATTGGACGCTTTAATTCAAACAACACAATCGTATCAAACTCTTTCCCATCATTCTTATTTTCCGAGACAGCTACAGGATGATCTAAAATCATAATATCTGTTCGTTCTTGCTTAGGATCATTGTCAAATGGTATGTCTGATGATATATAGCTACAATAAGATAGTGTCTCATCTATGAGCCACAAATTATGGGCCTCATATCCAAGGTCATCTGCCGTCGATTTCATTGGGTAAATCAAGCTGTGCATATATTTTTCTTTATTAAATTTACCATCATCTTGTCTCCTTAATCCACGCTCAAAAAGATCAATAATTACTCTTCTATGTGCAACATAATCAGCCAACACTGCACTATTAGCATCGCTAATCTTTTCAATTTGCTTTTGGAAATACTCCTCGTATTCATCTGTTGACATATTTATTTCATCAATTTTATCAAGTAACTCCTTACGTTCATTTTTTGCATTTTTATCAAATTTTCTTTTAATCTTATATAGTTCGTCATCAAGTTTATCATCATTTAGTCTTGGTTTGATGGAAGCAATTTCATCAGGCATATATTTTAGCAGGTGTCTAAATTGTGGTGCAATTTCTGTAGCGTATTCGCTAACTCTCCTAGTTTTTTCTTCTGCTATAGGCTTTAAGTATTCATCTAAATAATCTTGGATTCGAATGCAAGATTCCTTTATAATTTTCTCTATAGATATATTATCAAACATGCTAGTTCCACTATCGGGTATACTAAAAGACAAGCGATTCATATCAACATGATCATCTAAATAATTGCTTGTTAATATACCAACATACCAAAAACCATGTCTTTCAAAAATTTGCCTATCGAGATCGACTATATTATTTTCTAAATCTTTACTGTCCACCAATCTGTTATTTGCGCATAAATACAAACGATTACCCCGGAATGCACTATCTTCAATTTTTACATTGAGCAAATTGAAGACTGAATCTTTTATTGCGAAATTAATAGTGTTGTCTTCTATTTTGAATTTATCTTTAAATAATTGATTTAGCATAATGCTATTTAAATTATCTTTTATTACTATTTGAGGACAATCAGTACCCAAAAAATATACGAGACAATGCTGGATTACTCTCATCGCAATTGTATCTATCTGTTTGGGAACATCTTGCGAATATTCTTTTAGATAGGTATCAAGAGTTACTCTTGTATAACATTCCTGGTCGTCTTCACAATCTACTAAAGTGTCATTTACATACGGATTATTTAATGAGAATACAAAATCACGTTTCAGTAAATTTCCATTTTCTCTATAGACGCTAGAGATAGCCGCCGTTCGGAATGTTTTTAACCAAGAAAATCTACCGACGCCCTTTCCCCCAATATCAGCCTTATACGTGGAGTCTGATTCTAGAAAAGATAGCATATTTCTTTCATTAAAGCCAACCCCATTATCAGTTATAATAAAACCAATTACATGCGGAAGTTCGCTTCCATCAAAAAGTGCTTGTTGCTCACTTCTTATTACTTCTATTGTTATTTTTCCACTAGTGAATAACGGATTTTCTTTTCTTTTTTCTTCGATGGCATGTAGAGAATTTACAACGGCTTCATAAAGAGGAATGAGAGGTCGATTCTTAGGCAGCGGAAAGTTTTTTATTCTGCCCCCCAAATTTATAGAATATGTTTTCATACCTATACCCTCCATTCCCAATTACTAATACCAAGTCTTATTCGCTTCAAGCTTGACACATAATACAATCAGTACAATATTATCTAATATTGTACTATACTCTGTTAATAATATCCATCATATAGTGCGTAAATATATCCATGGAAAATATTATATCATTCGACATTCAAATCTGTTTTCCTTGCAGCTATTGCAACTCATAATTAAACTATCTCCTAATACTATAGAGATAATTATAGCCGCCCACCAGGACAAACCCGGCAGGCGACAATATCTTTTGCAATAAAATCAGATAATTTTCGAATGGCGAACTACTCGCTATCCACGGGCTGTTTCTTAATAGCTGTGTTCATCTGCCTCGGCATCTGCCTTTGTTAGATGCACGGTTCCTTTCGGATGTTGAGGTGGCGCATAAATTGAATACAGTTTCAATGGGCTTTCCCCCGTATTAATTAGGTTATGCCAAATCCCTGCTGGAATAATAAAGGCATAACCATCACCGACTTTTCTTTGGAAGCATAAATCATTTTTGCGAGCGCCCATTTTAACAATCCCCAACCCTTTTTCAATACGAATGAACTGGTCAAGATGAGGGTGAATTTCCAGCCCGATTTCACCACAACGAGGGATACACATTAGGGTTAACTGCATAAAGCAACCCGTCCATATAGTGGTGCGAAATGCCTTATTTTGTTTTGTTGCCTGCTCTATATTTATGATAAAGGGTTTTGGACCAAGGTCAATTTCCTGATAAGTGTTTGGCACTTTATTCATGAAATATTTGGGGCAATTCATATTATCCTCCTTTTCTGTACATTTGTTACCATTATATGGCGCTTTGTAGAATTAGGTGATGTATATTTACTATGTCTTCTATATCTATCATATGAATATTATCCTATTAAAAAAGCCCTACCTAAGCACAAAATACAAAGCGTCCCCAGCAACCAAATTTCGCTGCAAGATGAGATTTAAAACGAATATCTCAGACCGGCTTTAGCTTTGTCATGCTCAAAATCATACCCTGCAACAACGCCTATATACTTACCATCCTTGCTGATTCTGCGGCTAACATCGGCAGTAACCTCGTCTAGTTTGAATTTACCCTGGAC
The DNA here is from genome assembly GCF_000445445.1 of Sporomusa ovata DSM 2662. Classification (GTDB taxonomy): domain Bacteria; phylum Bacillota; class Negativicutes; order Sporomusales; family Sporomusaceae; genus Sporomusa; species Sporomusa ovata. Next base: position 338,680 of record NZ_ASXP01000002.1, read on the forward strand.
TGCCTTGTTCCAATCAGGGTAAACGTTAATGCCACGAATAACCTTCTTGTAAGCAAACACATTGTATTGATTTAATGTAACCGATGTATCCGTCGGCAGCTTTTCTACCTCTTTTGAATCCACCTGCTTGTCCGGTTGCGTCGGATCGGTGACTATAGCAAAGTCGGCACCGGATTTCTGCCGCTCAACCTCAATCGTCTTGATAACTTCTACCGGCACAGTCTTGACGATCGTGTTTGGTGGTTGGCTTTTTAATTCGGCAATCTGCTGGGCTGCTTCAGTTAGCTGTGACTGCAGCATGTCTATATGAGCGTTCTTTGCCGCCAGATCAACCCCAGCTGCCGTTTCAGCCTGCAGCTGGGATTCGGCAGTAATCGGCTGTGGCTGGTGGAAGTGCTGGTAGAGTAGCCAGCCCGCTACGCATAACAAAACAACGCTAAGCAGTATAGCCGCCTGGCGCTTGGTTAAACTAAACATAATTCTTTCTCTCCCTTAAGCGCCGCCTGTATCGGGTGGCGCTATTTTTAATACCCTATATTTTGCCCACAATAAAACCGGCAGCGAAGAACGTTGCCGCAATGCTGAGGTTAATTATATTAACGCCAATTTGACCTTCAGCTATGTTGCCCATAAAGAAAAAACAAAACAGCCGCAATCCGATTGTTTTTAACATGGTAACACCTCCCTACTAATATTTGATATTGCCATCAAAGTACTGACCGCCAATCTCCAATTTGTCAGTATACTGCCACATATAACCCTTAACATCATCGTTGGCACTCCACTGAGCATTCCAAACGGCACAGCCCAGCGCCCGCCAGTCAATGTAGTCTGTCAGCCATGAATATGAGGCGTAAACGCCGCAATCAAGGCCAAGGTTATCGATAAACGCTTTGCACATGGCCGTTATCTCTGCCGGGTCAAAGGAAAAGCCTTTGCGTTCCTTGTATCTGTCCGCATCCTCTATATCAAAAAATACCGGTAAATCAAGCAGTACACCAGCCTCAGCAATTGTATCCCGACAGTTGACGGCTTCCTGAATTGTATCCTCTACGCTCAACGCATAGCTGTAGTGATATGCGCCAACTTTCAAACCAGCAGCATGGGCACAGTTGACATTCCGCAAGAACATTTCGTCCTTTGAGTTTTTGCCGTATGAGCAGCGAACAATCGCAAACTCAATACCGGCAGCGGCTACAGCCTGCCAATCAACTACACCATTGTTTTCTGATACGTCAATACCTCGCATTACTTTAAACCTCCCAATTTCGCTCTAATAAACGTCAATAACGGATCTAAACTCTGGACCCCTGCATCCCTAAGATTCTCCACAATACTGATTGCTTCAGTAGCAGCCAAGTAGTACCAGGATGCTTTCAAAAACACCCCTTCACCGCCGGACATCACGTCAACTTGTACTGCTGCAGCCACTAGAACCATATATAAAATGATCTTCCCGGCAAACTTTGTTTTCATCAGTTCAGATTTGATATATCCATCTTTAAACGCTGGATATATTCCCAACAAGCACTGCCAAAGTCCCGACGGCAAGCTACGATCATTTAATCGCTGAGCCGACAGCGAAAGGTATTTAGTCAACAAGTCAATCAAGATAAGCCCGACAAACGCCGCCAATGCCGTACCGTGGCTACCTGTCACAAAAGCAAAGACACCGGCTGCTGTTGCTTTAACCGGTGCCACATCCATAATCGATACTGCAGCTGACTTTGCTGCCGCTAACACATTTTCAAAGATTTCTCTCAAAATTACCCACCCCCATAAATTAAAATAACCGCTCTTAGCGGCAAGGTTCACGCGGCATATTATCATCTCCAATAAAAATAGACGCCTATGCGTCATTAGCAGCTAGCGTATTCTCGTTATCTTGTAGCAATAATTGCTGGAGTTCTTGGAGTTTCCCTTGTTTCATCAAGTTGTTTAAACTGGGCTTTAAGGTGTTATTCCGTGGCAACAATGTCAAAGATTTCAGCCTTTAGTTCTATTACTGTCATATTAAATTACGCTTCATTAATATTTTCTAATCTAGTATTAAGTTTTAATTCTGTATATGCTTGAATTAAAATATTTGCATCAATATCTATTTCGCACTCTATATTGTAGCTGCTAACCTTCAATAACCATGCCTTGCTCAGTACTTTTGTCCATGAATGTTGAAGGTTGCTCTCTTGTTTTGCCTCATTTTTTAGGTGTATAATGCCAGTATTAGCTGGTACCGGGGTGAAAATGAAAAAACCACGGCGAGGATCCCTCAATCCCGTACCGTGGTTACCAAAATAAACAACATGGTCATATTATCACGTTACGAGATACATTTCAATATTAATACGCATATTTTTAGTTTCAAGTAAGATTCTTTCCGTTTGTCCTCATTGTAGCACTCCTCTTTCTTGTCATGACCACAGAGTCCGTTACGTGAAGCTTCGTTGCGGCATTCGTGTGGCTCTTGCAGTGCCTCGTGGGTATTGTGCTAAATGTCAGCGGCTGCATACCGAACTGCCGAGTTTCGTAAGGCCATATAAACATTATGAAGCTTCGGTTATGCAAGATGTCGTTGATGATAAATCGCTCATGACTTGCCCCGCTGATGACTCAACCATACGCAGATGGAAAGCTGAATTTTCGGCTTCAGCACCATATATAGAAACTTTGCTTCATGCCGCATGTGCGAAAAAAGTTCCTCTGTTTGGTGAACCCCTGCTTGCAATCCTTCGCCGAAAGATTCGCCGTTGGTCCATTCTTGTCACGCCATTGCTCTGCGCTAGCGATTTCTATCCTGCCACCCAGTTTGCCTTGGTGCCGCCGGGGTAAGGGTATATACTCTCTTTTAAAAGAAGGGAGTTGTTATCTGTGATAAAATCAGCAGAAGAAATCGCCGCAAAGCGTTTTGAAATCATCAGTTCTTTGCTTGATGCGGCACTCGATCCGTCCTTACTCATTAGCAAGAAGAAAGAGGTTGCCTGGCATACTGGCAAATCGTATCGCACCATTGGGCGATGGCTAACGGCTTATCAAGCGGACGGTTTTGAGGGTTTGAAACCCAAGACAACCGTTCCCAAAACAGCTTTTGCACTGCCGGAAGGTTATGCAGATATTGTTGAGGCTGCGATTACGCTTCGGCGGGAATGTCCGTCCCGGAGTGTGCGGGACATCATCCAAATCCTTGAGCTTGAAGGCGTTGTTCCAAAGGATACCATTAGCCGCAGCACCTTGCAGCGTCATTTGCAAAAAGCAGGATTTGGTATGCGGCAAATTCGTATGTATTCCAAAACAAGCCCGGCAGCTCGCCGTTTTGCCAAGCCGCATCGCGGTATGCTTTACCAAGGGGATATCAAGTATGGACCATATTTGCCAATTGGCAAGGATGATGCCAAAAAGCAGGTTTACCTTGCTGCTTGGATTGACGATGCCACACGTTTCATTGTTAGTGCGAAGTTCTATGAAAACCAGAAGCTCGACATCATTGAAGATACGCTCAGAGACGCCATCTTAACACACGGATTGCCGGATGCTGTCTATGTGGATAATGGTAAACAATATCGCAGCAACTGGCTGACCAAGGCATGCGCAAAACTTGGCATTAAGCTTCTTCATGCGCGGCCGTACCATCCCGAAGGGAAAGGTAAAATTGAAAGGTTCAATCGCCGCTTGGATTCTTTTCTTGCTGAGGCTTCCTTACAAAAACCGCAAAGCCTGGAAGAACTCAATCATTACCTTGATTTGTGGATACAGGAAAAGTACCATAAGGATCCACATGCCGGACTTGACGGAGTATCACCGGAAATTGCTTACCTAACCGATAAAAAGGCGCTTAGATTTCCAGACATCGAAGCTTGCCGTGAGGCATTTTTGCATACGGAGGAACGTGAGGTAGACAAAACCGGCTGTATCAGCTTCAATGGCAGTAAATATGAAGTGAGCATGAAACTGATTGGCCGCAAGGTCGAAGTCCTCTATGATCCTACCTGGCAGGACGAATTAGAAATTCATCATACCGATTTTCCCGCGTTTAAAGCCAAACGGCTGCAAATTGGAGAAAACTGCCGGCAAGTGGAATTGTTTCCTGAAACACTAGAAAAGGTAACCGCCCAGAGTTCACGCATGCTGGAGGGATTAAAAAACAAATCAGTACAGCCTAAAGCCACCATTGCGACAAGCTTTAGCAGCATGGCAAAGGGACTAACGCCAAATGTATAAAGCATTCTTTTCCATGAAGCATACGCCCTTTACCAACAGCATTCCGGTAGACAGCCTATATATGTCAGATGCTGTGAATGAAAGCCTTGGCAGGCTTTGTTACGCTGCGGAAAATCAACTGTTTGCCGTGGTTACTGCCGAGGTTGGATGTGGAAAAACAACGCTGATCCGAAGGCTTTCGAAAAGCTTGGACCCGGAAGAATATCTTGTGCTCTATCTTTCTGATTCACAGCTGACACCGCGCTGGTTTTATAACGGACTTCTACAGCAGCTTGGCGCCGAGGGAAAATTCTATCGTGGTGACGCGAAACTTAGCCTGCATCGACAGCTTGAATACATGCGTGAGGTCAAGCACAAGAAAGTTCTCACCATCGTGGATGAGGCACATCTTTTAAAACGTGAAACCCTGGAAGAAATCCGGTTCATGTTAAATTACCAAATGGATTCGCAAAATCCAATGGCGCTTATCCTCGCAGGTCAGAATGAATTGTGGGATAAGCTGAATCTACAGGTTTATGCCGCTGTTCGCCAAAGAATCGATTTAAAATGCAATCTGCCGTTCCTTGATCGTTCGCAAACAGAAGGCTACATCAAAGCGCATCTTGTTTATGCCGATGGGCAGCAGGACATCTTTACAGATAAAGCCATTGATGAAATCTACAAATATTCATCCGGCGCGTTTCGTGCCGTTAACAAAGTCTGTATGCACAGCTTACTGAGTGCGGCGCAACGAAACAAAAAGCTTATTGATGAGCATTTGATTCATCTCGTCATTGAGAGTGAACTTCCATAACGACCTAAAAATTGGTATCTGCCGAGAGATGCCAATTTTTAGATCGTTATGCGGCAAAAATGCCGGGCAGATTTTGGCACATGTCGCGAGCAAGGCAAGGACAAAAATAGCGAGCAGCTACACTATATCAAAAACTTCTAATGGAATTAGATTTGAATTATATGATTCCTTATTTGCATATACACATACATTCCCTCGAAAAGAATAGTTGTTAATATCTTCTATTTTAGTTTTAATGATTTGTGGATTTTGAATATTTATATATGCTGCGTCTAAACTAACGCCTTGAATTGTTGTTATTTTACATTGAATTGCCAAATTAACCACTCCTTTATCATAAACCTGTTACATCAATTACTAAAAAATCGTATCTATCCTTAAAAATCAAACCGCTGCCTAAACCCTGATATTCATTGAAGTTTGAATAAATTATTCCTGTATCAACAGTTGTTGAAGCAAATGTCCAATATTGTTGATATTCTCTAGTGTCTTGCCCAACTGTTGCGGGAAACCTATCCCAATAATATGTGCTTTGGGAAGGTATAACAGCAGTAGTTATTGCACTACCGACTGCAACATTTTTTAATATTCGTGGCGTTTTTATGGTTTGACTATTTCCAGCCACATTCCAATCTGAAATAATAGGTGTATAGTCTGTTGCAATAGTAGTAGTTCCACTGTACATACCTAATACTTTCATATATTTGGCGTTGTCAGAAAAAACTAAACTTCCTGCTGAATTGTAAACTTCAAAGTATGCACCTGTTTTTGTAACTGGAAAACCATATTTGTATACAGTGACAATTGCCCCTGCTTCTGCATAAACGTCAACCCAATCAGTATTGTTTGTTGTGTTTTTTGAAATTGTTACCCTTTGAACACGTTTTCCATTAGTACATCTAAAAGCAAGCATCTTTGTATCTGTGAAGGGTACAACACTGGAATATGCAGAACAAATAAAAGGACTATTAGCACTGCCCACGCTAATAGTCTCTTTTCCAAGATATTGCAAATTTCTAAAACTATCTGTTATTTGCAAAAAACCATTTGTGTTATATACTTCTAATCCTGCACTCATAGTTAAAATACTCCATATCTAAAAGTTTGTGCAGTTTTTACGCCATAACTGCTAAATGTCCAAGTAATGGTTTGACCACTAATTGTTATTGTGCAAATTGCATTAAATGGATTTTCTTCAGTGACCTGAAAAAACCAAGGTGTACCACTTGTAAGATTTGCATCTGTAATACTACCATTTGCAGTAGTGGTAGTAAATTCTCCTAAAATTCTTGTTAATCTGTCTGTCACATCCAATACCAAAGCACCTGCACTATCAAAACATTGTAATCCTTGTGCCATATTACCAAACCCCCAAACGTACCCTAAGAACGTTATTTGCATCATAAACTCTTATCAAGTTATTCACTATTTCTGTTCGTGCTCCACTGGTTGAACCAATCTGCAATTTGTCGGCAGTAACAGAATTTGTTGCAATTACACCACCATTGATTTGTGTTGTTCCTGTTTTTTTCCAGGCAGTTAATTGATTATTTGCAGTTGTAGCATTTGTATTTGCTGTGTTAGCAGTTGTTTGGGCAGTACTTGCATTAGTAACAGCAGTATTTGCTGTTGCTTCTGTGGCAGTTGCAATCGCATTCAACAAATTAGTTCTTGCGTCATAGTACGCTTTAAAATTTGCTCTGTAAGTAGTTCCAACTATTGCTGAAGTGGTAGTTAAACTTGTTAGCAGTGGTGGAACATAGGTATTTAATGCTGTATAGGCTGTTGTATAGGCAGTTTTTGTTGTTGTTATTCCCATAGCTGTTGCTTGTGCTAAATTTAATGTGTATTCAGAACCAATAATACTCCAAGTTTGTTGAAGTGATTGTTTTTCTATTGGAGTCAGTTTTGAATCGTTCGACATATCTGCTAATAGTGCATTTGCAGTTGCTGCATTTGTAACGCCTAAATTTGCTTGGGTCTGGGCAGTTGCTGCTGCTGTCACAGCATTGTTTGCTGTTGTTTGTGCTATACTTGCATTTGTAACTGCTTGATTTGCTGTGGCTTCAGTAGCTGTTGAAATTGAATTTAATAAATTTACTTTTGCATCATAATATGATTTAAAAGTACTTCTAAATGTCGTTCCAACAATTGCACTTGTAGTTGTAAGACTTGCTAATAATGGAGTTATATAAGTATTTAATGCATTGTAAGCTGTAGTATATGCTGTTGTTGATACTGCCATAGCTGTTCCCAAAGTAAGATTTAAGCTATATTCAGATTTAATTGCATCCCATTCTTTTTGGACTGTATGTTTTTCTAGTGAAGTTAGTTTGTTATCGTCCGCTAAATCAGCTAGTAAGGAATTTGCAGTATTAGCAGTTGTTTGGGCAGTAGCAGTTAATTTCGCCATATCAGCAAGTATAGTTGTTCCAATAGTTACGTCATTGATTTTGTCACCTACAACATAGAAAGAAGTATCTAGAACCATAGGTAGTGTTGGGGTTTTTAGACTAGTGTAAAATAAAACACCATTTTTGTAATATTTAACTTGGTTATTTTCAACCGCAACTCTTAATTTATCTCCAAGAACAGTTGGGACAAGCGTGGTTAATTTACTAAGACCGTCTTCGTAAACATTAAGAGAACTGCCTGTCTGGTATATTGCATAGTCAATACTAGTATAACTAGCATTTACCCAGGAACTACTTAACCCAAACATAATATTTCGACCAAGTATTGCAACCGTATATTCTGCATAATTGCCATTATATAATAATCTTGTAGCACTGCAACTCGCATCCCAAGTGGAAGCAGTACCAGCAGTTTTGGAAATATCGTTCCCTGAAACAGTTACATTTGTTACGTGATTAAAAACTAAAGGATTAACTTGATCGATGTAACTGTTATAGACCGCTAATTGTGTTGTTTTTGTGTCTGCTGTTGCTTGTGCTGTGTTCGCCAATGTCTTTGCATTTAATGCTATTGCATTTAGTAAATTTGTTCTTGCATCATAATAAGCTTTAAAATTTGAATTGAATGTTGCTCTTACAATAGTACTTGTTGTTGTAAGGCTTGTTAACAATGGCGTAATGTAAGTATTTAATGCTGTATATGCTGTTGTATATGCAGTTTTTGTTGTAGTGATTCCAAATGTAGTTGCTTGTGCAAGGTTTAGAGTGTATTCAGAAACAATACTATCCCAAGTTTGTTTTATAGTAACCTTTTCATTTGCTGTTAGTTTAGCATCTGAAGCAATGTCTGCTAACAATGCATTTGCAGTACCTGCGTTTGTAACAGCTGTATTTGCTGTATTTTGTGCTGTTAGGGCATTAGCCTTTGCTACATCTGCTGTGCTTTGTGCTGTAGCAGCATTTGTAACAGCAGTATTAGCTGTACTTTGTGCAGTTGCTGCATTTGTTACAGCAGTATTAGCTGTTGTTTGGGCAGTAGTGATTAATCCTGCTGTATTTGTATCAAAATTGGAAATAGTAATACTACCTGTTGCCATTTTATTCGCTGTGATTGAACCTGCACTAATCATTTTGCCGACAATTACATTGTCGTCAATCACCGTATCACCAGCAATATGAACTAGTTTGCTTTTCAGACTAATTGTTTCAGGGCAAATATTTATTTGGCTAATAAGATTTGCTTTTGTTGCTCTCAGTTGAATATCTGCATTTGCTTGTGCTATAGCAGTAGTTGTGGTTGTATTAACTCCATCCTGTGCTGTTTTGTTCGCTGTTACAATACTTGTTATACTGTCGGTTGTTTGTGTAATTTGACTAATTGAATAATCAATATCCTCTGGTGCAGGTGTCCAGTCAGTTGCTATATTGCCTTTTTCCAATTTTAAATAAGCAATATTAAATACACAAGTTTGTGTTGTACCAAAATATACATATGGTTTGAATGAATCTGCATCACTTGTTAATTTAAAAGTTACCGATAATAATTTATATTTCCCAACATCAGCAGTAGTGTATGAAGTATTGTGTTTTAATACAGAACATTTACTTTGACTAACATTATTTAATCCTGCCCAAAAATGAGTTGGAGTAATTGTGCTTCCTGTGAAAGCCACTGAAGATTTTAACATTATAGAATAAGTGTACTCTACGTTGTTTTCTAATTTATACCAGTTACCAACAATTCCTCCTCCAACAGTCGTTTTAATAGTATTAAAACCTCTATATTTTTCAACTGTGTCAACAACAAGCCCTCCACTATTATCAAACCAGTTTGTGATAGTAGAGCCAAAATTACCACTTGTTCGAAACAAATTGCTTCCACCAATAGAAATATTACTAACAGTTGAACTAATTGCATCTGCCGTTTGTTTCAATTGACTTATTGCTGAATATTGTCCAACTGCATCAGGTGCAGAATTTAATTTTGCAACAGTTGCAGTAATATTATTATTAGTAACAGTCAAATCTGCAACATTTGCTTTTGTTGCAACAGTTGTATTAATTGCATCCGTAGTCTGCTTGATTTTACTAAAAGCAGTATAAGTTGGTGGAGTCGTTCCATATGGGTCTTTGTTCAATTCAGCAATGGTAGTAGTTAAACTATTTGCTGTTTGTGTTATATTACTGTTTGCTGTAGTTATTTTATTATCAGCATCTGTTTTGTTTGCTGTAACAGTAGCACTTATAGTATCTGCTGTTTGTTTTAAAGTAGAAATTGCTGTATATTGACCTGTTGAATTTGGAGTAGAATTTAGTTTAGCCACCATTGCAGTTATGTTATTGTTCGTAATCGTTAAATCTGAAACATTTGCTTTTGTGGCAACAGTAGCACTTATAGTGTCTGTTGTCTGTTTAATTTTTGTAAAAGCAGTATAAGTTGGTGGAGTTGTGCCAAATGGGTCTTTATTTAATTCGGCAACAGTTGTACTAATTGCATTTGCATTTTGTGTTATATTACTGTTTGCTGTAGTTATTTTCCCATCAGCATCAGTTTTATTAGCCGAAACTGTTGCACTTATAGTATCAGCAGTTTGTTTTAAAGTGGAAATGGAAGTATATTGTCCAACTGCATTTGGTGCAGAATTTAACTTTGCAACCATATTAGTAATACTATTATTTGTAATTGTCAAATCACTAATATTTGCTTTATTCGCAACAGTTAAACTTATAGAATCCGCTGTTTGCTTCAGTGTAGAAATGGAAGTATATTGTCCAACTGCATCAGGGGCAGAATTTAGTTTACCAACCATACTTGTAATTGAACTAGCATTTTGTGTTATCAATGATCTATTATCTGCATCAGCCTGGACTAAAGTATTCTGTGTTGTTGTAAATTCTGTATGACTAACCTTTGCATTATCCAATGCTGTCATACTTGTATTTATTGTATCAATTTTTCCTTGTAAATCAATTTGCAGATTAGGAATTGTTGTGTTTGTTACATTTGAAATATTGGTATTGATAGTTGTAATATCTGTATTGATACCAGCAATATTGGTATTTATATTTATTATATCTGTATTTATACCATCAATAGCGGTATTAAGTGTGGTTGTATCAACAGACACATTTGCTTTTGCTATAGCATTTTTAATCACAGTATCCATTTTTTCCAAAGATATTGATTCTGCTTCTAATAATGCAGGGTCTATTGTTGCTTTAACTATTTTTTGAATTGTTGCAGATTTTTCACCTTCGCCAAAAATATCTACATATGCAATTTGAATATCAAATATTCCACCTGTGGTTTTATATGTGTAACTATTATTAGCACTAAAATATATCTTATCGCCTGTTCCATCGTTAATATGGAAATTAACACCCAAGCAGTAATTTGGTATTGTATCACAAGTAATAACTATACCTTGGAAAATATCTTTTATTTCTATATTGGTTGGTGCAAAAGGAGCAGGTTTACTATAGTTATAAATTAATGGTTCTGAATAAATGTTATTTTTGTTGTGGGCATATAAAAACACCTGACCACTTCTAGTAGCAGGTGTAAATGTAGCTGTATTTGTACTTGTTTTTATATATAATCCAACTGTATTACCTACGTTTATATCTGCTCTAAGTTCCCAATAATCTATATTTGGTTCTTGTGTATCCCAAACCCAATAACCTTTATCCGTGAATGTAACAGACATATTGCTTGGTATTTCTGGTGTTAGCATATTACCAAGAATTATAAGTGGTGCTGAAACAACTCCGCTTGAAATCGCTACACCTCTTACAGTTTTTACTTTTACATAGTAAGTTGTACCAACAACTACATTTTCTATAGTGGCAACCATATCTGCCGTTGTTTTAAGATACTTCCAGTTTGCATTATCAACAGAATAATAAACTAAAAAATTATCTATTTTTGCATCTCTATCTAGATTCCAAGTTGCAGATAATTGGGAAACAGTTACACCATCAGTTGTTATATAGCTTTCCTCAGCTGCTTGCAAATTGATAACTTCAGGTATTTCAATAATCGGTGGTGTGTAATCAATAATAGGATAATTTAGATCTCCTGTATAAACACCTTCACAGTATTCTGCCAAACTGAGCTTGCAGGTTAGGTCCCCTGACTTTTCTATTCCCACCACTCGAAACGGCTTGACAGCTTTGTCGGCTTCCCCAAACATGTAATTATCGTACTGTGCCGGGATAACGGCAAACGGTTGAGTTACTGTTAATACGTTCGTCTCAGTGTCTGCACTAACCGGGACAGTGCTTCTTTTTACAATCACATCACTAACGGACAGGGTAATTATAATCTGATATGATTGTCCAGCCGTTAATGTTACTGTTTTATCCAATGTGACCGTGCTGGTATCAGCCGCCACAATACGCCCAGACGCAATTCCCATTTGGGAAACTGTATGGTTTAGTCCAACAATATCCCCATACTGGCAGACCATCGCGTCAATATCGGTGCCGATATCTACGAACTGTGTTATTAACAAGTTGTTTGCCAGCGTGTATACACCTTCGCGGTACGCCTGTGATTTACGTTTCACGCCAAATAATTGCAGCTGTGCAGGGTTGTCCTGTGCCGCCATCTGTGAGGCCCATTTTGAAGATCTGACCATGAATTGAGTATTTACAAAGTCGTTATCGGTATCAGAAAAAACAACTTCAACTGCTGTGGCTCGGTCATCTATGCCGGAGAATGTTCCCTGCAGGCTCGACATTGTTGTCCGGCCCTCACCGAATACCTGTGTCATAGTCCCGGGTTTGTCACAAACGATACCAATATTATTACCACGGGGCATTATGGTAGCATGGCCGACATTCGCGGCTTGCTGCGCTGCGTCATATCGTTTTTGAGCAGTGTCAAAAAATGCGTCAAACTCAAAACGTTTTTCATATGTCGTTCCATCCGTTCCCAGTACCAGCTCGTCAGCATAGGCCGCGCATTCCACCCATTCCCCCCAGTACGGATCAAGTCGGGTATGGGCCACGCCAAATACTGTGTATTCATACAAACCAGTGTTAATATTCTTGAGATATCTGCACTGGTGATAAATATCGTAGGCTGCCCATATCGGATTATTTGCGGCCCTGGTTTCGTATGCTGATGTTTCAGGATTCCAAACGTAAACGGTATTGCGTTTTTGCCGCCAAGTAAAATCTGGCATACCGCTCGATAACTGGCTGGTGGCTAAAATTCGAACCCCGACCAGTACTTTGTTAGGTCGGGAAAAGTCATCATAAATTATGCTAGTAAGTTGCGTCCAGTAGCACGTCGTACAGTCCATAGTCGATGTTGTAGCGGCTGACCTAGCAGTAATCTTTGCGCGCACTTCGTATTTACCAGCAGTTAGATTATCAATCTTAAACGATCGTCTTACTGCCGTGTTTTGCGATGCTGAAATTATTGAATTATTGGCAACCACGATTTTATACGTACCCCTTTTGTTAGGAGCAGTAAATTTTATTCTCCCATTATCAACTATTGCCCCTCCAGTAGTAGGTAATTGTACACCAGATACTGAGCCTTTTACTATTACCGTATTAGTGCCAGTACCAAAATTCATTACACTTATAGTCCATGTTTCTATAGGTGCAGTGGGATAACACGTTGCCCCCGCTATTGATGTAGATGCAATATGCGAACCGCTACCGAACCAGTTAGTCCACGCAGTATCGCCCTGTAAGCGATACTCAACTGCAAGCGTTACAGATGCACTTTCTAATTTCCCTTTTTTATTTAGGTGGTATAACCCGTTAGGGAACTCAAGAGTAATTTGCAACCCTTCTGCGTTGCTACCGTCAATTAATTGCGTAGCCCATGTAGACTCCGACAGCTCATATGAAAGTTCTTGGTTGTTAGTTGTGTCCCCGAAGTTCGGAATTACTTCTTGATCATTCGTACCGTACCGAATTTCGTATGACACGTCCGTATAGTTCGCTATTGGGTTCCCGCCGATTTGAATATCAGTAATTTCGTCAATCGGCCCCATACCACCACAAAGCAAAACATTTAAATACTGCTTATCGTTTACGGTATCAATATGAGTTTCTATTATTTGGGGTGCCGGGATGCATTCGCCATAAGTTACACCAATGATATTTCCCTCGCCTGACAGAGGTGATGGTGTATTCCAGCCGTATGTCTGGGATGATCCCTCGGAACTAAGACTATTTGCTTTGGTGCCAAACATAGTATTAATTAGCTTACCGCCTATTACCATTACTGCACCGGCTGCTAGATACGATGTTAAACCAACTTTACCAGCGGTCCATAACCCGCCAGAAATATTGCTCGTATAGACACTCAGCACAATCATTGCAATCATGCCTAGTATTTTTTTTAATCCAGATCCGACATGTGGCATAATAACAATTTGATCGCCGTCAGACGGATATGTCAGTTCGGGCTGTTCGACAAAATTGCTGTTTAGTATGTAGTCAATATCTGGCTCGTCAATGTATTCCGTTAGCCGTTTCCCAGGAACAAAAATAGCCTGCTCAGACTCCCGGCAGGTTAGATTAAATGGATTTTTGATTTTTACGATTTCAATTATAGGGATCACCCCTTTGGTACGTAATAGCCTATGATTTTGTTTTTCCACCCAGGATCGTAAGTTCGCGTAATGCATACACCACTGGCTGAATAGGCGTGGATAAACTTACCAGAACCAATATAAACACCGACATGGTTAGCCCATGATCCGCAAGCAAGACGGATAACTACCAAGCACGGGACCGGCAAGGGGGCGGTAACTTCGAGCCATTCGCATTCTGATTCGATCATTTGCTGGCCTATCTTAGCGGTATCCATTGCAGATATATGATAGTCAGGTAATGTAATGCCATAGCGGCTAAACACCTCGCAGGATAAACCCCAACAGTCAATACCGGTTAAATCACGCCCACCATCCTTAAATGGAATGCCAATCAAATCATTTAAATTTATCATGCTGTCTGTATCCCTTGTTCCCCGCCAAACCTATTTCGAATCCGGCATGTACTTAGCGTATTATCACATTCAGTCAGCGTCCCCGCATACCCGCATTGAATATCTTTAAAATGATATGGACAAAAATCCCGCATATATCGCCAAAACGGAAACCGAAACGAATGGTCATTCGAGGCACCAATAACAAATGTTACCCATTCCTCATCGTATTTTGTTTCTGTGATAATAAAATCCAACTCAATTTCCGGAGTCGTATTATCCAAATGTGCTGCGTGAACAATCATAATTTTAACCGGACAATCGCAGAAACCTTTATACTGCTGGACGTAAGACTGTACCAGCCCTTCAACATTACTAACTTTCAGGTTTACTGCCGGCAGGTCTTTGCCATCCTCAGTTACCTTATCAAAATCAATCGGGAAACGCTGCCATAGGTTGCCGTTCCATAATTGATCTTGATTATCCCTTACTAACCGAATCGGCTCGTCAATGCCGTCTACAGTAATTTCAACTAGTACCAGGAAGGGTTTATCATTAGCGAGTTTATTTTTCTCTAGAATTCCGGCTGCTGACCAGACTAACATATTTTGTTAGACCTCCTCAAAGGTTATTGAGCCGCGATAACCCTCCGTGTACGGCTGCCAATCACCCTTAGCTGTAAATCGGACCACTTTTTGCACCCCGGCATAGGGTCCGTAATACGGAATAAAATAAAAACTGCCTGCGGTACCGCCAACAGCAAACCAAAAATCAATTAATTTTTTATAGTCGGCATCGGGCACCCCTCGCCAAGAATAACTCCATGTACCCGGAAGCCTGGATGCCCTGGCCCTGGTTATTTTATAGTTAGCGTCTGTCGTACTGGACACTGTGCTATCCTTAAAGTCCTCTTTATAACTTCCGGATTCAACTTCAGGAATTACTGGCTGTGGGAAATCTGTTGGAAATGTTAACATACTATCACCCCAATACTGCCTTCATGTTCCTGGAATACGTGGGACTACTGGATGCTTTATTCAGTACTGCATCTGGTGCAATATCAATAATGATTTGCCGTATTCCGTCCATTATGCCGCCGTCTGTAGCTGTTACTTTTGCGCTGGAATTATTGTTTACTGTGATACTTACGTTTCCACCGGTGCTAGGATTGCCGCCACTCACTCCCGCTGAATTATACCCGCTACTGATACTGGATAGTGGTGCGCCAGTTACTAGACCTCCGTTTTTAAAACCAGGCAGATTACCCGTTTTATTCATATAGTTAAGATTATCTACCCCAATTGAGTCTACAGCTGACGCCTGCATCATAAATTCACCGTTTGATCCCCACATTAAAATGCTATCGGAAGTACCAGTGCCAGGCCCGGTCAGTAAACCGCCGTTTGCACGTTCCACTCCTGTCCATCCATTGGATATACTTCCCGTACTAATTCCAGGCAACCAGCTCATTAAACCGCTAGTCAGATTCGCGGATAACTGCCTTGCATAAATATCAGCTATAATATCAATTACCGTGTCGCGAAACCCTACCCATGCTGATTTAGCACCGTCTACACCTTTGATAATATCTTTATAAACGCTTGTCATACCTGATCGGAATTGGCCCATTGCGTCGGCCATGATTTCCATGGATGACCGATGGGTTTCTTGCCATGTGGTGTAGTATTCTTTCATGAGAGCTGTCTGGCCAGTACGGTATTGGTCTTGTATTGCGGCTTCGGAGTTTAGAAGAGTTTGTAGTTCGGAAAAGCTATAATTAGCGTATGCTCTATCTAAATCTTCTTGGTACTTAGTACTGTCATAATGCAAATCTTTCATTTGTTGTTCAAACTCTTTTTTATGAGCCAGATTCTCAGCATCTATCTGCTTTGAAAAATTAAGCGAACCATCGTCGTTTTTTGTAACACCCTTATTAGCCAGTAGGTATTGAGTCTGACTCTCTTTATCCATACCCATAAACGCAACAGATAGTTTTTTGTATCTTTCTTCTGTTTCAGCTAGAGCATCATTATATCTGTTTTGTAAGTCTAACCGTTGTTTTTCAACACCAGTAATCCCCGCAGTAGATACTAAATCATTTAATTCACGCTGGTTTTTTGCCGCTTCAATCCAAATATCAGTTGAATTTTTTAACTGCTCCGATAAGATTTTTTTCTTTTTCTCAGCATAGATCTCATCAAGTCGGGTTAAATCCCGCTGATAATTTTCATTGACCGAAGCGGATTCATTGAGGTTTTTTAATTCATCTGACCGCCAAGAGTCAAGCTGCTCCATTTTGGTGTTGGTTAATTGCATCCACTCGCGCTCGATAGACTTGCTTGCTTGTTCAGCTTGTTTTTGAAGCTTTTCAAGTTCTTTTCCGGCATCCGACTTACCGCCACCGGATTTACTACCAGTATCAGCGCCGATCCCTGTTAGGTCTACTGGCGATGGTTTTTGTGCTTCAAAGGTTTCAACTTCCGGTAAAGTATTCGTATCTTCGTCTCGCTTAAAATCACTTGCACTATTACTAGCGCGAGTACCACTTGACTGTTCATGAAAGCTATCTGTTGTTTCGTAGTTTTCAGGTTTAACTCCATAGTTCTTTGTGTAATTGTCGTATATTACACCGCCATACTCGTATGATTTATATGCAGCGTAACCCATAATAGCAATTAATCCTAGCCATCCACCCATCAGGGCCCATACCGACCTACCCAAAGACGCAACTGCAACTTCTGCTGTCGCCATAGCACCAACCGTTTTTTCACCAGTTAAAATCGCAGCGTCACCAGTCGTCGCATGAGAAATCGCAACTCTTTCATTAGCAAGAATTACTGCTCCAGTTGATTCAGCTGCAGTAGCATTAGCCGCAACTGTTTTTTCAGCAGCTAATGTTGATGCTGCCCCAACTGTTTCAATTGATTTTACTTGCGCTGCTGACGATTCAACTACTGCTGTCATACATAATTCCGCTGATTCTATAGTCGAAGCTGTTTTAGCCGCATTCATCTCTGCGGCCGTCGCGCCAACCCTTTCTATAGAAGCTATTTGAGTAGTCGCGGATTCGGTCGCTACAGTCCCTACTTGCAGGTATGCAGTAGTCATTTTAGTTCTAATAGCTTCTGCTGCTGCTGCCGCTTCGGTCTGTATTTGTATGCTTTTTTCAGTTACTACCGTGGCATATTCTTCAGCGCTTAACCCCATGGCCTGTGCTGCTTTAACAGCATCGGCCTGCATTTTCATGTAGCCCTTATTGCTGGCCGCTACTGCCCGGGATATTGCCTTTTCTTGAACAACTGATAATTCGTCAGCGGCCAATGTCTGTGTCGCTGTACTTACCGCTGCATCTGCTGCCGCCTTAGCCCAAAATGTGCTTACTGCACTACCGGCACCGGATATTAGTTGAATACCTTTATATGCCGCCACTAATCCCATGGCATTTTCTGTGAGTTCAATTACACCGGTTTTGTTGGCAGCTAAAAATTCAGCAGTATTTTTTAATCCACTCATAATTGGTGGAAATAATTCAGAAGCTATTGGGGCTAAAGCACCGGTCAACGCCAAGCCAACCTGCGTAGATTGCAGCGATATAACGTCTAATTCCCGTTTTAAATTATGCATTTGTTGCGGGTCAAGGCCAGCTCCCGTAACTTTGGCCGCATCTTCTTTTGCCTCAGCAAGATTTTTCAACGTGCCGACCAACGCCATGCCTCGAGCACCCAGCGTATTCATAATAAATTCTTCCTGTTGGCCACTGGCAGCTGCCAAAGTGTAACCTTTACTTAAATTCTCCAGTTGCTGGTTTAATGGCAGTAATTTACCTGTGCTGTCAGTTAATGAAACGCCAGTAGCTTCTAATACAGCGCGGCATTTATCGCCTGCATCACCACTTGCGGTATAAGCCTTGTCCAGGCGCAACATAGCAGTAGAAAATGTTTGCGTATCGCTGCCGGTAAGCTTCAAAATCCGGTTTAACTCGGACGCTTCTTTTGCTGTAATACCAAACTTAGTTGATAGTTGATAAACTGACTCACCAGCGTTTACAGCACCGTCAATGATAGCACCAAGGCCAAAACCACCAGCACTGATAGCCACCAATCCAGACATTTTACCAATTACGCCTGATAGCCCTGAAGTGACACCGCTAAGCGAATCGGTAAACGCGGTAACAGGATTAGCCGAAAATGCTTTTTGAATTGCGGATTCGCTTTCAGACAGCTTTGATTTTAACCCATCGTTATTGGCACCAATTTTCACTAATAATTCTGCGATTGTACTGATTTTATTTACCTCCTTTCAAAAATAAGGCGAAGTGCGCCTTATTTTTATTCCTTCAATGCATCCTTAAACCGCTCTTGCAAATACTCTACCTCTGTTTTTTTCTTTATCTCAGGATCTTCGTTAAACCGGCTTATCTGTGCTGGCTGTATGGGGTCCTTCAGCTGTAAATTCATTAACCGGCAAACATAGTAAGCCAACGTGTCATCATTGTTTTTTCTGCGCCACTGATACCCGTCCCAAAGGTCCATCAATTCATATGGTTGCAATCTGCCGAATTGCCACGGCATTAATTCTAGCGGTCCGTAAGCAATGGGCTCAGCCCACTCCAACCACTCCACAAACGAATGGACGGTCTTGCCGTCCTCTACGCGTTTTTTTCTTCAGTTTCCTTTTGCTTGCCAAAAATACCACTAGCCAGAATTGCCCGAACAATTGGAATGGCCAATTCATCCAGTGTGCCGCCATTATCAAAATACTCATCGATTTTATCCGCGTAAAAATCGGCTGTTGCTTTTGGATTTTCATGCTGCAGACCAACAAGCAAACCAGCAAGACAGAAATGAATACCGGCGTTGCCTTTCCGAATCGTAGTATTTATCGGCACACCCATAATAAGCTCTAACTTTTCCAGCCGCTTAATATCGAAGTAAATTGTTTGGCCTTGTTCGAATAGGTCGAAAGGTATTGATTTTAGCATTATAAATTCCTCCCAAATAGGCGGCAATTAAGCCGCCTTTAATTTATGCTGTTACATTAATAGCAACCAGCGCATACCCGCCAGTTGACAGATAAACATAAAACAAATGCTCGCCCGCAGCAAGCGTGGCAAGGTAAGTGCCTTTTAAAGTAATTTGCCCTTCGGTTGTCGCCGTGAAGTTTTCAGCGGCAACAGCAGTGCCGTCAAGTTTCACACTAGTAGCAATTGACTTTTTATCGAAATAAAATATTTGGTCAGCAGCCGCTGCAATTGATACAAATACAGATTCATTACTGAGCGGACCATTGCCGTTTAACTTGCCTTTTAAAGTAGCTGCGCCGTCGTGACTAGCCTCAACAGTATAAGTCGAACTAGAACACCATCCAACACGATAGGAATTATCGGGATAGCGAACCTTAACCTTTATTTGTTTACGCTGGGCTTTAGCTATTTTTAAGGCTGTAACACCATTGTCACTACCCGGTAAAAGTGCAAGCGCATCGAAGTCAATTGACCAGCTAGTTAATCCTTGAAGTGTTGCTTTATAACCACCAGTTGTCTTTGTGGTCGCGTCAATATCGTCGCTAGACTCATCAATTGTCGCGCCTTTTTGACCGCCTAGAATACACCATGATTCAGTTGTTGCCGGTCCGACGATCGCCGCGATATAAAGCAGATAGTCTTTACCCGCTGTGGCTTCTGCTGATCCAACTGGCGTATCGGGAATAGTTAATGCAAATCGTTGTAAGTCAAACTCAAATCTATTCATTTATTCACACTCCTAATTATTTTTAGACAATAAAAAAGAACCTCAACTAAGGTCCCTGCTTTTTGTTTTGTACTCTGGCTGTAAATGTTATTACTCCGTGATACCCATATTCATCCTCGAATGACTCGAACATATCATAACTTTGATCCATAACATTAAAATTATTAGCAGATAAATCAAGTTTAACCGCACCTATAATGTGTATTATCGTGTCTGCTATCTCATTTAGTTCTAGCTCCCCGTCATATTCGGAATAAATATGAATCTGAGAAGTTATATCGGATACATCAATATCCTTACTGCCATTCGGCTTACATGTAAAGGCCCCAACCTTTATATAAGGCATATCGTCGGTTACTTTATTTACGACAGGTATGTCTTGGTAATCCTTAAGCACCTTTATCAGTGCGTTTAGGGAAGCAGCTAGCGGTATTCGTTTTATCATGGCTTCACCGCGCTATCTACGGCCTTAATCAGTCCCGGTTTTGCTTGTTCAAACGCAGGCCTCATAAATGGGTGCTCAGGTGTTCTTTTGCTCGCAGGTGTGGGGCCAGCATGCCCGTACTCAATGAGATGCGCATGGGGCGATTTTGCCTTAACAATCCCTGTATTTTTAGTGCTGTCATACTCCATTGTGATATTGGCTTTTATTTTTCCAGTTCGTATTGGCGCTCTACGCATTGATCCTTTTAACACATCACTAGTTGCAGTTCTTACAGCAGTGCGTAGTTTAGCCTGAGTTTCAGTATCGTACCTTTCCATATTTTTAAGAACTTTTTTCAGCTCAGGCGTTGCAAGATTAACGTAAAACGATTTTTTGCCCATTACTTAACCATCTCCTTGACCACTAAAAACGTTTCATTCCTACCGATGTGATATACATGGTTAACTGATAATTTATCAGAACCATATAAAACTCGCCAGCCCTTAACCACGTCCGCCCGGTACCAAATTTTAATTTCTCTAATCCCAACGCTGGCAACAGCACCAGCTACTTCTTGAGTACTAAATTTCGGCGTTTTAAACTCAGCCCATACCGTCCCAGCATCAACAAACTTATTTGCCCCTGCCGGTTTATATCCGCCTGCTCCATCAGATATTAATTCCGGTTTTTGCAGGATTATTCGTTTATCCATTTTGCCGATTTTCATGTCGTCACCTGGCTTAACCGCAGCTGCGCAACCAGTGCATTAAACGTAATGCCAATACTGTCTATGCCACCCTTAACCTCTAACAATGTTGGGTTTTCCAGTAGTACCCCACAAAATATTGTTACCAGCGTTTTATATAGGGCATTGGTATAATCTTTAGCAATACCAGTATTCAGTAAATACGCTTCGGCAGCCGCCTGGTAGCCGGTCAAGACTACATCTAAATCGGTACCGTCAACCTTCAAAAACTGTTTTAGCTCATCAAGTTCCACGTTTTATCCCTCCGATATAGAGGCATCAACACTATAAGGAACCAACACAATCTTTACTCCTGACTTTTCGTTTTCAAGGCGTACACGTTTTTCAAGTTCGTCGTATTCATAGTCCATCAATGGACGATTTACCTTAAAGACAACGACCGTTTCAGTTTTCTGAACTATGGTAGTTGCCTCGACGGTAACGATAGGTACTACTGGATCTTCGCTAGTTGTTGCAACCCGCACTCCCGGCGCTCCTTCATTAGCAACAGTTTCCTTTGCAGGATCATTTTCGTTTGCCATTTTATCACCCTTCTTTGAAACTAATTGGAGAGCGGTTAACACCGCCCCCATACATTAGTTTTTCATTTACACTGCCGCTTTCTTGGTAATCCGGAGGAAGCCGTTCTGCGCAACAACGTTGCCGCCGATAAATACGCTGCCTCTGTGGGCAATTTGGCCGGTAGAGAATTTGAAATCAGTCGAACGCTGAACATCAAGATCGCTGAATACTACCAGTTTGTAATTAGACAACGGACCGTAAGCCATGCAATATGCACCAACAGTGGTAGCTGTTGCACTAATAGCCTTGCACCCAGCACTATTGATAATAAAAGGAATACCATCAATCGTTCCGGTGTTACCATTAGTAACGATGGTATGGAATTTCTTCCCGTCAGTAGTACGAAGCTGGCTAAATGCTTTCAAGTCAGCTTTGTTCAAAATTAATACAGCTGCATCCTCAACGTTTTCGTCGCCACCATAGTTAAAAATAATGTCGTCCAGTGTGGTGTTTGTAATTGCGGCAACACCCAGATCAGTAGCAGAATCAATAGCGTCAGCCGTAGTTGAAAATATACCGGAAAGATGATTTGTTGCGCCGGTACCAACAAGGATTTCTTTGGTGATTTTTCTACGAACAGACTTAGTAATACCGGCCATGACTTCCTGCTCATAAGGAGCAGCCGGCAACTTTAATAATTCCTCTGTAGATTCACTGTAGGCAGTAACCTTGCTCTTATTAATTGCAGCATTCCCAAAGGTCGCATCAGCAGTAGCATAGGCCTCACCTTCCGCCTTATAATCGCCTTCGGGATTATCCTTTAAGTATGGTTGAGTAAATGATTCACCACCCGGCAAGTACATATAAGTTACCCTGTCAATCAGGGATGAAACCTTATTAAAACCTTGCCCAATATCAGTAGCTTGATGAGCTACCAACAGTACATTGGAACTACCAACAGTTACAGAACGCATTTCTTTTAGATCAGTGCCACGTTTTTCACGGTCTGCCAGGTCGATTTCTTCCTTGGTGCGCTTTTCGCCTTCCAGTTTAGCGCCATCAAGCGGCTTAAAACCTGTACCAGGTGTAAACTGCCGTTTTTCAGGTTCCTGAGCACCATTGACAGCTGCCGTGCGTGCTTCCTCAGGCTCATTAGGTTTTTCAGCAGCTTCTGCTTCAGCAATCATACCGCGAAGTTCAGTAATTTCACCATTAAGTGCTTCGATCTGAACTTGAATAGAACGAAGTTCAGCAACATCCTCGGATTTTTCGGATTTAATAACCAGAGCGGCGCGGGCTTCTTCTTTTGCTTTCAGTAATTTTAATAATTTATCTTTCATTCTATAGTCCTCCTAAAATTTTATTTTTGAGTTTTAATATATCAAGCGCCTTCGAGTTCTCCAACTCTTGCGACCTCGCATTCTCCAATGCAAGTTTGGCATTATCCAATGCCGCTTTGTCACGGGCGTTAATATCGGTATCGTCATAGGCTGGCCAGTTTACAGCGCTTACCTCGTAGACCTTGGAAATCTTTTTAATCTTTCGTGTCGGTGTATCAGTGTCAAGATTCTCCCAAGCATCATCCTTTACACGGAACATAAAGGACATGCCGTCAATATCGCCGCGTTCGACACTAGAATAAAGCTGTCTGGCTTCCTGGTTGTTCTCGGTGTCCAAATCAGCTTTAACTAAAAGACCAGTATTATCAACGCTTAACTGCATAGTACTGTTACCGTTATTCCGACGGCTCCTAGCCAGTGGGATCTTATCGGTGTTGTGATTTACAAAGAATAATACATCGTCAAAATCGCAACCATCAAAGGCGCCACGTTCAATAATTTCGTTATACCAGCCGCCTATTGAAGTCATGGAATTAAAAACAGCCGCATGACCTTCAAGACTTTTTGTCTCGTTTTGGTCTGTCGGCTGCACAGCTCTAAAATCTGTAACTTTAAATTTCCGAGTTAAGAACATGGATTCATCCTTTTTACTCCTTGGCATTTTTATTATCACCATCTTCTATGAAATCCTTAGCTAACGGGTAGTAAGCGCCCGGAATATTAACCCGTTCCTCAAGAAATCTGTAGTTTAATTCAATCGGAGAGATAACATTGTTATGATCGCGACAAGCGTCAATCGCTTTTTGTTCATTGTCAAAAATACCTGTAACCTTAAAAACACAATCATCCCATTCCTGTTTGCGCTCATCCCATATTCCCTTAACAAATCTTTGCACTAACCAAACTATCATTTTTTCGGTTCACCGTCCTTTTTAGCTCCCGCCTGGTTTAACTGGTACGAGTCAACAATATTTGTATTAACAAAATTTAAGCTCTGCAGCCGCCGATCACCGCCATCAAATGGCTCTATGCCAAGCAGCGTTCCTAAAATTTCATTCAATGTCATAAGACCGGTACTGGTCGCCAGATTTGCAAGTTCAATCTTATTTGCCATTGACAGATATTCCAGGCGATTGTAATAACATTTAACCCGATGCCCAACATCCTGCTCTCGCGAGGTAAATAAACACGCTGACATTCCCTGTTCAAATTCGGCGATAAAATCCTCAATACAGGTTTCGTAAAATGCCGCTGCCTGTTCACCGGTATAGTCACCGCATAATACAGCTTCTGATATGCCATAGCGCTCGCGAACAATTCCTTTTAAAAACGCCATTACCTCACTTTTTATTTCCACCGCTTTCATGTTTAGCGGCGTAAACTCACCTGCAAGGTCTGTGGCAACTATGCCTGCTTTGCTGCTAAAAACATGTTCCTCGAATTTATCCCTTGCGGCCTTAATCTTATCGGCATCAATCAGTGTTTTCGCAGTATATAGTCCAGTAATTTTTAAGCTGGCTTCAATACTTTTTGGTAATCCCTGTAGTACCTGGTCCAGCACCTTAACTGAACTTAGTAAATTCGCCGTGTCCGGACGGCCAAAATCATTACCGCCGCCAACAATAGTATTTTTACCGCGCCGCCATTTTAGGTGGATAATATCGTCGTATGGCAATATATCATAAGTGCCATCACGCCAGTAAAATTTAATCTCCCAAACATTACCGGTATCATCGGTACCGATCTCAATCTGTGTCGGGTTAAGAGGGTAAAACGCAGTATATTTGCGGTATGGACTACCTTGCATATCATAAACAATGTCATACTGTGGATAAATGAAGCAATTATGGTCCTTACGCCGCAGCCATTCACAACAAGCCAGAAAGTCTTTTGTGGTTTGTAATGGATTCGGCTTAAATCTAAAAAGCCGTGTAATATCATCGTTTTGCTGGCGAATATTGCCTGGCTTTTGCACTACGGAAACAATATCTATCTTGGAAATTTCAGTGGCTATACGGTCAATACAGTTGTTAACGAAATCACTGAGATAAACATCCTCGCCGAATTGGCTAAATATTGCCCGGCCATCGTTTAAGATGGAGGTTAATGTCTTGGATATTTTTCTATCAGTATAACGATCAAGCACGCCCTTTAGATAATTTAATATCAATGTATCACCCCCTTGCTAAGAATTCAGATTTAAACCGACTGAAAGTTGCTTGTCCAATAATAAATCCTAACGTACCATCAATACGATTTTTCGACTGTCCTTGCAGCTTAACCGGCATAATCAGCCCGAGTTTATTTACAGTGTACGATGTATTTTTCAAGCACCAGCGGTCAACCTCGTTGTTATTGTAGTTAAGTTTTTTGCTTTTCAGGTCAGATTCAACCACCCGCATCGGTCCAGACAAAGAAAGGAAGTCCATATTTATTCTTTCCAGGACTTCCTCTCCAAAATATTCTGTTACCAGTTTTTTAAAATCAAGTGCGTGCCAGTTGTCGTAACCTATTTTAAACGGCATCATTTTGTATTGTTCATATAATCCGTAAAACCATTTCACAACATAAACAGCATCCACTTCGCTGCCGGGACAAATTGTTACCAGGCCTTGCTTTGCCCATTCGCGGTAATTCTTTTTCTCGGGGTTCAGTTTGTTTTCATCTTCCAGAATAGCATCGGCTTTTTCCTCGCAAATGAAGTACATTGTCATGGTAAAAGTTCGGCCTGTTTCCTTATCATAAAATAGCGCCTTGGCATTACAGAGATCTGTTGTCTCCGCAAAATCTAAAGCACCTATATAATATTTACCTCTAAATTGTTCCGGGTCAAAGGTTGCTGGATTGTTTATATCGGCTTCGGTTAGCCAGGCCGCAGCGCTGTTTTGCTTGATATTAAAATCTTTTGCCAGCATATAACTTCTGACAGCTGTCTCTGTTTTGGCCTGTGCAACCAGGCCATCAAGGTATGACCATTTTTTCGATACTCCCAAATTGGGGTTCGATTTTACCCAAGAACTGCGATTTTGATATATTTCTTCTTCGCTATCCTGAGTGTAAAGCCACACTAACAACCTCTTATTCAGTATTTCGCCCTTTAGTACACGCCGGGCATAGGCTAAACGATTGTCTAGGTATCCATCGTCAGTAAATCCCTCCGTGGTAATCTCAAATAATATAGGTTCTAACTTAGTACTCATTGACTGCTTTATCGGCATAACTAAACTGTCGTCTTTGAGCTCGTGCACTTCATCAACTATCGCAAAGTCAACATTTTTACCCTCTTTGGCACCAGTCTTAACTGACAGTTTTTTTATTTTAGCCTTGTTTTGGCGGGAGAATTTACCCTTCTTTGACTTTTGCTTTGGGTTTCCCATAAATATTCCCTTAATGTTTTTACGGCTAACCCTTTCAAGGCTTCTGGATTCTTCCCGCATGTTGTTGATTTCGTCAAAAACTATGGATGATTGCTCATAATCGTTTGATGCACACAGGATGTTTGTGCCAGTTTCCCCACAAAAAAACTCACAGTTGCCAAGAGCGGCACACAGCGAGCTTTTTCCGTTTTTCCGACCTATTATTAAAATTACTTCTGTAAAACGCCTGAGCCATTGCTTTGCTTCTTCGTCATAAATCTTAAAAGCGTAAGTCGTTTCGATTAAAGCCTTTTGCCATAACTCCAACAAGAACGGTTTACCTGCAAAGGGCGAAATACTATGACAGCATTTGGTTTCGATAAATTTAATGCGCTTCCATGCGCTTTCTAATTCATATCTAAACTGATTGTCCAGTAGATCAGTAATTAAGTTTTCAAGGCAAAGTACTAACTCATGTCCAATAATAATTTCATCAGACTTGCACTTCTCGTAGTATTCCAGCAGATAGGACTGCGGATATTTCGTTTTTAATTCAGTTAACATGCCGCAGCCTCCTTAATTTTTATTGCCAATGATTACTCACCGGGACCACCTACCTTTATTCATTTGCTTCCTTGAGTAATTCCTCAGCATTATCATTCATGTATCTTGACACACTGATATATCCGTCAGTGTTGCTTTTTTCTGAGAATCCTCGGAATTTAACCCTTGCTGGATACATCCTTACAACTTTGTCACCATCTGTTTCCACAACTACCGCCCAACCAAAAATATGCAGTAGATTATTGATTAGCCAAAGCATTCCCGACTCTCTAAACTCCTCAATACTTTTTTCAGAAACCATTTGATTCCCTGATAACTGAGTTTTCTTTAAAGATTTATAGGACGGAATATCCTTTATAAAATAATCTTCAAATTCACCAACAGGAACAACGCAGTCTCCACATAACGGACAACATATGCCCTCTAGATCAATTCCATGAAATATTGCATTGCATTTTTCATTTAAGCATTTATAGGCTATATCTCTCATGATCTACCACCTTCTATTCAAACTCAGCCAGATCGTCTTCTTCGTCATTTACATTACGACCCAGTATCCCTGACAGCTTAGCAATATAATTCAAGTAATTAGCCCTTACCTTAACAATCATTCGACTAACCGGCAATTCTTTTTGCATAGCTGGGTTATCTGGGTTCAGCTTTATTAACCCTGTTTGCTTGATAATTTCATTCAGGCGGTTTAACTCAACTCGTAAACGGGCAACTTCCCATATCGCCCCGTCTACCAGTGCCAGTTGCTTTTCATCAACGCCGGCAAATAATGCCTTGATTCTCTCATACTCACTCGTAGTATCCACGATTTACCTCCAAGTTCCTGCGCTTTCGAAAACCATCCAGGGAAAAGTCAAAATTTTAGTGTGTATGAAAATGTTGCCCATTCCCCGGTTTCCTGGCGGCTGGTTGAAAACGCGAAGGCGGGGGGCGTCACTTAATGTACTCCTGCCACCATTTCTCGACGTACTTTATCCAGTCGCTTTTAACTGCCTGCAATGCACTCGCTCTATTAAAACATTCTTCCTTAGTTGCTTCACAGTATATGAGCTCTGCCCCAAGCTCTTTAGCAAGTCGATCACGCTCGAACTTGTGGGGATAACCACCAATAATGTACGCGTCATGCCATTCACCATATCGAGTCTTAATCATGTCTAGCATTTTATCTCTGAGAGCAAACACATTAAATCTCAGATTGTTCGGCTTGTCATATAATGACTGACCTGATATACATTCATACAGTTTATCAATGTCGAGTATCATGTCGCCATACTGTGACAACTGATTAACAAGTGTTGTCTTGCCTGATAGTGGTGAGCCATAGACTATAAATACATCGTGTCGATTATATCCATACCGCTTATGTTCAGCGTTATGGCAATCAAAGCAGATTAGTTCAATCAGTTTAGGATTAAGAGTAATATTGATATCGTTTATGTTTTGCGGCGTAAGCGTGACTGAATGGTGACCGATTA
The DNA here is from genome assembly GCF_000445445.1 of Sporomusa ovata DSM 2662. GTDB lineage: Bacteria > Bacillota > Negativicutes > Sporomusales > Sporomusaceae > Sporomusa > Sporomusa ovata. The sequence goes on from NZ_ASXP01000002.1 coordinate 367,242, forward strand.
GCTTGGACGTATCAATCATGACTTTATTGCAGCGCTGGCATATCGGGCCACGCTCTAGTATTAGGTTGAACCTTAGGTCTATCCATGCCCTCGACGTATAAAGATTACGGGAAAACGATTGCGCCATGTTACCATTCCTTTAGTTTAAGTTCTCTTTCTCGTAGATTCAGCACTTCATTATCGTACACAATCTTATGTTTAACCATAATCAACCTTGCCTTTTTCTCTTGGACCTGCGTGAGTGCTTGTTCAACTTTTAGGATGTCATCGATTTTCCTGCACTCGACCTCAGTGATCTCAGTAATAACCATCTTAGCTTCTGGAATAATCACTACTTTACTGGTACCGGTCTTTTCGTCGTAAACCTCCACAGGATTCTTCTGAATCTGAAGTTCCTGTAAAATCTTACGCTCTTTTTCGGTCAGGCCATCCATTAGCCGCTGAATGCGTTCCATCATACGGCGTTCACGGATCGTAATCAACCATAACTCCTCTTCTATCTGAGCCAACATATCTGTATTGATTGTTTCACATAACGCCTTTTCCTTATCGGTAAGACAATCCATCCATATAGTTTCATAAGCACCGGTAGTGACCGCGTTCTTATTAGCTTTTGGTGCACCATGTCCAACAGAATTTTTATTTCCTTTGGGTGCTCCTCTTTTGGTAATATTACCCTTGCTTTGATTGGTAATGTTACTATTGATTTTTTCATCCCACTTATCCTGGCACTTCCACTTCCTGACCAATGTTTCAGTAACTTCAAGTTGTTTAGCAATTTCTTTAGGAGGGATAGTTTTATTACTATCCCTCCATATTTCAAAAGCCTTATCTCTTTTGGGGCTCCTTTTTGCCGCCATATTACATATCACCCACCTCCACTATAGATCATCCTTCTGGAGTTCAATATCAAGTTCGATGAGCTTCTTAAGATCATCAACACTATTGATCTCGATATTGCCCTTTTGAAAGTCGTTAACCCATTTAGCAATACCAGCTTGGACAATCTTGCGATACTTTGCTTTAGATTCTGTTATTCCTTCGATAATGGTAGCCTGATGCTGAATAAGCAAGCTATCTTTATTATTTTTCGAACATTTGTTTGTGGTTGATATTGTCAACACCCCCAACCATCTTGTAAAATGATGGTGAGATAGTAGCCATCATAATCTGTGGCCACAGTACAGCCTACTATCTCCTGCCGGGAGTGTCCGGAATGGGACGGATGTTAGCGCATCCGTCCTTTGTCATGTCAAAATTAAAACTAATATTTAGGTATTAAAGATATGTAGGAAACAGATAATATGCATAAAACATAAGGAGGAGCAAGCACATGAGTAATCAAATTATAGTATGGTCTATGTTAATTCCGCCATGGCTAACACTTTTCTTTATGAAGCGACAGGAAATTAAAAGATGGATGCCTGCAGCCTTGTTTGTAATAGTAACAACTACGATAATTCATGAAGTAGGATTCACATGGGGAATCTGGGAAACACATGAAAATACTTACCCTCTTGGTCATATGATAAGTTTTACTTATGGTGCATTACCTGTTGGAGCAATGTGGATTCTTAAATATACCTATGGACGATTTTGGTTATATGCCGCTGTTCAGTTAGTTGGTAGTGCAATTCTTGTTTTTATAGTTCAACCGTGGCTGCATGTAAGAGGGATTTTTGTATATGTTGATCAAAATAATGCCTTAGCTGGCATAGGAGCATTTTCAACAACTCTTGTGCACCTTTTATTAGTTTACCTTTACCAAATGTGGCAAGATGAAGGATTAGTTCTGCCTAAACAGAAAATTTCTCCTTCTCCTATAGGCCTACAACCTGCAGCATCAAAACCAATTTCAGATAATAAACCCGATGAATAAGAATAACCTCACCTTATTTCAACTTCATACCCTTTTGGTTTGTGAACTCTTCCCATCGCCGAACAATCACATCACAATACACCGGAGCCAGTTCCATCATGAAGCAGACCCGTTCAGTTTGCTCAGCAGCCATCAACGTACTACCAGAACCACCAAAAAAGTCGACCACACTCTCACCTGGCCGACTTGAATTCTGTATTGCCCTAGCACAAAGCCCGAGCGGTTTCATTGTTGGATGTTCACCATTTCGGAGTGGTTTTTCAAAGCGCCAAACTGTTAACAAGCCATCATCACCAGCCTGCAACACTTCAAACGATGGTACCCGTATAGTCACACTCTGAATACCTGCTGTAAAAGTAAGCAGCGCCCCATTATCGTCTTGCTGGACGACGATCGGCGCTGCCTCTTCTATGATGGTGCCTTGCTTTCGGCCACCAAAGAAACGATGCGAAGCACCAGGCTTCCACCCATAAAGAATGGGCTCGTGCTGCCACTGGTAATCCTGTCGACCAATAACGAACTGATTCTTAGCCCATATCAAACACTGCTTGAGCAACCAACCAGAATCCTGTAGCGCACCTCGGAAGTTACTCCCCTCAGTATCTGCATGGCAAACATAAATAGCCCCGCCCGGTTGAGTAATACTAAACATCGTGGTAAATGCACTCTGAAGAAAATAATTGAACTGTTCCGCCGGCATATTATCATTTTGAATGGTTAACTTATCAGCGGTCCCGCCCTCATAGGCAACATTATATGGTGGATCAGTAAAAACCATTGTTGCCAGATTCCCGCCCATTAGTTTTTGAACATCAGAGACTACTGTAGCATCACCACACATAAGTCGATGGCAACCAAGCTTCCAAATATCTCCTGGTTTTGTCACTGGCTCTTTGATTTCTGCTGCTGATAAGGCCGGATCGAAGTTATCTTCTTGGACCTCCACAGTTTTAAAGTCGGCCAACAAATTATCAATCTGCTTATCCGAAAATCCGGTTAAAGTTGTATCATATTCGCCAGCGCTCAACTCAGCTAACATGCTTGCTAATAAACTATCATCAATTTGCGATAGTTCAGCAATACGGTTATCAGCAATTAAATCCGCCCACTCCTCCGCCTCATTTGCATAATCTTGCCGATCTACTGGTACCTGACTTACGCCAAGAAGCTGTGCTGCCAGAAGTCGACCATGACCGCGCACAACAAAACCAGAGCGGTTACTAACTGTAATTGGAGCACGCCAGCCCTGGTTTTTTATTATCTTGGCCAATAATTCAATTTGTTTTTGTGGATGCTGATTAGGGTTTCGCGGGCATGGTACCAACGTTGTTATATCAGCTAGTTCATTATATACACAATGTATTTGTATTTCGCTCATTTACCTCACACCTCTAATAGCTTACATGTTCTGATTTCACCATGGCCTTAAGCGTATCCCTCAGCCCTTTAATCTGTTCTAATCGGTCAACTGCCTTAATTTCCAGTGCCTTTGCATCAATATAAGCCTGCTTTAATTGCTTAACTCCCGGATCACTGTTTGCTTTGGCGTTGATCATAGTCTGGTGATTCGCCTTAAGTCCGTACACTTCCATGGCCATTACTTTTGCCGACGATAGCGCATCATCATAAACAGCCTTAGCATTAGTTCGATTGACTTTGTATTTACTGATTATCGGCGTCAGCTTTGTTATCTCGTTCTCGGCCAACGACAATAGGTAACGATACTCTTGCAATCCCGCGTTTTCTGGTATGATTATTTCTAAAATGTCAGGCATCTTCTTCGCCTCCCCACAATGTGCAGTAGCGTCTCCTTACTGATCTCCCCACTATGCGCCTTCCTATGGCATATCCAGCATAGGCATACAGTGTTATCTTCAGTATCACCGCCATTGCTACCCCGGCTCTTGATATGGTGAACTTGCAATAAATAAGAGCTACCGCACACCTCGCAATGCCCGATAGCTCTAATCTTGTCTATGCAGTTTTTATCATGGATTCGCGGGGTTTTCGGTATTGGAGTTACCTTCATCGTAGTACCCCAGTCACCTTGCTGCCTTTCTTGCCTCTTGGCAGCGTAGGCGGGTGAACAATGGCTGTAGTTGTTGGTACTGGTTTGGGTTTTGCTTTATCGCTCATAAGCTTCGCCTCCTGTTTTTGGGCATAAGAAAAGCGCCCCGAAGGACGCTGATTATTATTTTTAAAAATCAACTTGTTTATCTAGAAATTCCTCTAAATATGGCAACTCTACTGGAGAACAAAGAAAAGTTGAGCCATTATTTCTTTGCTTAATTATAACAAATATCTCTGGATAATTATTTGAGTTTCTCCCTGGCAGACCAGAAATATAAACTTCGCCGTCGCCCTCCCAGCATGTGTGTTCCCTAAATAATTTCTTTGCTATTTCAATTTTTTGTTTCAAGATTTCCTCGCCGTCTTCAATATCACCTTTTTCTGCATCTAAAGCTTCTCTTTCGGTCATGAAACCAACAAAGTAGTCCGTTGGATTCAATGTGTAAATAAACGCTTTTTTCATTGTAAATTACCCCTTTCACCATTTTTATACCCTCTTCGGCAAAAAGGAAGTAATTTCCTGCAAGTTACAGCATAAGAAAAGCGCCCCCTTGAGGACGCTTATAACATTCTTATCGGTTTCTATATGTTTTTTTGTTCTATCAATAATTTTTTTTTAAAACAACCACAACAATGCATTAAAATGATAAGCAATAATAAATCACCGAAGACGCCCATTTGAATCTCTCCCGACTTATGTTATGTAAACTAGTTAGGGTATCATCTCTGTCTCCAATAATAGCACTTGTCAAGCATGATTTCAACTATTTTCTATTTTTCTTAGCTTAATTTTATTCCCCGAAGCCGCTAATTCGTTATTGATTTGGGTTGTTGATTTCTTTTTTGCTGGCTTCTTGCTTCCCTTGCTCTTACTGCCGCCATTAAGCTTGCTATGCACAGTGACTAGCGTTCCATGAGTCGTATCACTATTCCGATCACACGGCAGCTGCTTTTCAAACTCTTCACGAATACTCTTGCTATCGCTCTGCTCTGAATTAAACGGCCATATTTCTGTGCCGCAATCCGGGCAGCAAAGATATGCATCCTTTTTGTAATATATCATGCTAGACTGACAGCTAGGCACTGGACAAAGCATGTCCCTGGGTACAAAATTATTTCTTAAATCCATGCAATCCTTACACTTCTTATGTTCAGCATGATTAGCGCTCCAATAGATACAATTACCACAACTCTTATTCATGTGTACCCCACCCCCATATTATTAAACACCCAAAGGGCAGCTCAATAGCCGCCCTTTAACATAGCTTTCGCTTTATTTAAATTACGCCACCTGAACCGTGGTGGCCATACTCGGAATATCCGCACTATTGGCATGGTCGGCTGCACTGCCGGAATTGATTTATCTATCGGCTTGCATGCTACCTGCTTTTCTAGTTCGTCTATTAAAAAGGCTACTGCAGCCATTAGCGCTATGATGATCACAAAACATGATATTAGTAATATACTCATGCGCCCACACCCCTCCGTTTAAACAGCATACAAGCAGGCTCTTTGCCCGTCCTGAGCAGGTTTCTTTCCTCGCATCCATGCCGCTTAACCGTTTTCTTGGTTAGTTCCTTCGGATTACGTGGTTTTAGTTCTTTGCAGTCTTGGCATGTGTCCATTTATTTGACCTCCCCCGTATGAATATAATCATCAAACTATGAAATAATAATATCGGGGTGCGCAACTCCTTAGGCCGGAGCGACTGTATGAAGCAGAACTCTGGCTTTTCTATTGCCAATCAGTTACTACCCCACTCCCCCACTAATCTCCATACTCAGCTATTACATAGCCATTTCGGTCAAAATACCTTGTCCTGTACCATGGATGGCAATTATCTTTGTAGCATGTACCATCCTTTACTACATCAAGATTTAAACCAGAATTACTGCCTACAATGGTGCCCATCTTACCACAAACCTCAATTCTCATTCCCATATAGGCAAAAGGAATATCACGCATTACTTTCATTCGCTCAAACATTTCACGATCGCCATATAAGTCGCTTGGTTTAAAGCCACCAATTTTACGGCAATATTCAAGGCTATGTAAAAACTCCTTAAAATCAAGATCATAACTTAGCTCAAGGGTAAAATACCTAAAGCATTCATACTTAGCTTTGCTCGCCGTTTCGGCAATAGCTTGGTATGGCTCGTGCGTCAATCCGTTAACTTCCATCACATAGGTGTTCATTCTTACCCCGCCTCCCGTGAAAAGTACTCGTTATACTCACTAAAACAGTTTTTGTAATCGCTTAATTCATGTTCAAAACCATCTTCGATAATGTCGTTAAGTTCAATACAAACCGTACTATCCATAAGCTGTACTTCTATGCCACCCTCGGATAAATAGTCTACTCCAATCATTTTTACAAAATCATCAAGATCGCAGAAGTTGACATGTACATAGGCGATAACTTCATTTTTTCGGCAAAACAGTCCAGTCTCATTTTGCTTTAAAAAATCGTATAATTCTGCATCAACAGTCATTTCTACCCCGCCCCCAATACAATTTTAATATCCCTTACATGTCTTGCCTTGCTCTTATCAAGCACCAGTATTTCATCTTCACCCCGCCGAAGAAATAACGCCAATGCATCCCGCTTCTTAATAACGTACTGTGAAACTTGGTTTACTCCGCGTTCCCTTGCAAATCGACATGCGATGTTTATATTAAGAGTGTATGAAATCCATTCGGTTTCCCCTGGTCTATGAGCACGGTAAGCTGTTAGAAAGTATGGTAACCGGTCATACGCCGTCAACTCTGACGGTTTCATTATAGACCGCAGCCTTTGAATTCTGTTCGATGAAAACAGCCGTTTCCATAGGTTGATATCTGAATGACCACTGTATTTAACCCAAAGTGTTGAGAGGAAAAACCAATAGGCATAGTTAGTCAGTTTTTCACATACCCCTGAAAAATAGTTGATTGCTTCAGGAGTTCCTTCAAGCCTTATTATATTTTCAGCTACTGTAGCATCATAGGCATTCCAGCGGAATTTAGGTGAAATATCATTTATTGGTAACACTACCCCGCCCCTCTCTTCTTTTTTGTCCGTGCTTTGGCCGCCGCCCGCTGTCGACGGTTGCCGCCTTGAGTCGACGCACCGCCGACAGCTTTACCCTTTCAGAACGGTATCTCTTCATCCGGGAATACATCTTTGCCAAATGAATTTACATCTATATTCTCAGCCGCTCCACTAGGCGGTGTCTGTCTACGTTCCAGGAATTCGATGGACTGTGCTACGACTTCCGCAACGCGGCGCTTCTGACCATCATTGGCTTCATAAGAGCGGATCTGCAGCCGGCCATCGACCAACACCCGCTGACCCTTATTCAGGTTGTTGCCACAAGTCTCGGCTAACTTTTCCCATGCAACAATCGGGATAAAATCGACACTATTTTGACCTTGACCAGCATATCGATTAACGGCCAGGCTAAACGACGCTACTGCCTTGCCGCTTTGGGTGTATCTTACTTCTGGGTCTTGCGCTAAGCGGCCAACAAGAATAACTTTATTCATGCACTATCACCAATCTTTTCTGCATACCGGCCAAGTAGCTTATTATTGCGCTTCATAAGCTTTAACTGCTTGCGAATATCCCAACCCTGCCGCTCAAACATATCAAGCATGGTAACACTGGCCTGTATGGTATCCCATAATTCATATATGACATGCTGCGGATCATCGTCAACCATAGCTTCGAGCACCTCGCTTGATTCCTCCCTGACTTTTTCTAGTTGATTAAGCAATGTCCAGTTTTCCGGCACTGTTACCGGCTCTAGGCTTATATTCATGCTGCACCCCTCCCCGTATATCCACCAGGCCTAATCGCGCTTACTCGCCCGATTAGCACCTGCCGTTTAATCATGCCGGTCACCTGTTTCCGTGTCATGCTAAATTCTCGTTCTATGCACCACATTGGCAGTCCACGATTCCATGCTTCCAAAAGCATTTCTATCTGCCATTGTTGCCACATTAGCCGACGCTTCCTAACATTTTTTTCATATCGGCATTCCCTATCTGCCCTATTATGCTTGTTGTCAATTCGCGTATGGATTCATTTTCGACCCTATCAACATCACGCCGTCTATATGTTTCATAAATCCTGAAAAAGTGTTCCCTGTCAGTACCGGGCGAATAGCTATTGCACATATTGCGCAGCCCAATATCCCTGACCGCCTTTTCAATAGCCGGATGGCTCCAAGTAGGTGCTTTATAAATATCTAATTGCCGCCGTACTTCTCCCCATGCCTCTTCGGGAGTTGGTGGTCCGTCTTTAGGTGGCGCTAAGTTTTGCATAGCCTCTTTCAATTCAGCTATAGTCGGGAAGAATGTTTTATTCACGATAAGCTTCAAAGCTGCCGCTTGCCCTAGTTCATACGGCACAAAATGCAGGAATTGAGTATAAAGCTCAATCGTTTTTTCAGTTACTTTCGCATTTGGATAGGCAGCTATTAGAAACTCTACAACACTTATGCTTTCGTCAATCGTCAAGGCACTGCACCCCCTAGCATTCGCTCTTTATATTTTTGCAGATTATCCATAGCGCTGGTCTGCACTTGTGGTTGTCCCCTCGGCTTATTGGATTTCTTTTTAGATTCCCATAGAACATCAAGCCGATTTACATCATCCATTGACTTTACAGCCTGTTGCTGCCAGTTAACAAAGACAGTTCTCATATAGCCTATTGTTAGTTTCCCGGCCTCATAGGATCGCCTCACGCCATCAAGGATAACGTCATCAGGGAAAGTATCTTGCCAATCAAGAAGGAATTGCATTTCTGCAGTAGATAATGGCCGGTAAGTTTCTTCGGTCTTTTTTATCAAACTCAAATTCACGCGCGCATTATCATCATCATTTATTAACTCTGTATCTATATCTGTATCTAGAGCGTTACTTGACGTTACATTGTCGTTACAAGTCGTTAATGCAATAGAATCAGGCGTTTTATTTTCGTTTCGCTTTTGTTCACGGTGCTTCCTAACTCGCTCATTTACCTTTTTTGGCTGATCTGATGGATTGTCATACTGGCGATCAGCGAATTTAGTTATAAAAATAGACCCATCTTCCTGGCGAGCAATTAAGTTAAACTCCTCTGATGCAAATAGGTCTAATGCTTCTATTAGTTGATCTTCTGTAGTATGTAATGATGCTGCTAAGCCGCGCATAGGAAAACGAGGTATTATACCCCGTTCACTAGTATCCGAAGCCATAGCCAGCAAATTTATCCAAATTCTAAATTGATGATCTGTAAGTGCCAGCATCTTTGGGTCATCTTTTATTTCCGAATATAAGCGAAACCATTTCATTTCTCCACCCCGCCCTATAGACACTATCCTTTTGCATACTGCTTTTCCGGTACCTTTTCTTCGCACAGTTCCGGTAAATTCGCCCTAACTAACGCTTCAGCGAACGGCGGCGGTACTGCATTGCCGCACCTTGCCACTTGCTTAGCCTTAGAATATCGCTTGCCGTCACTGTCTTGATCAATAATATAATCCGCAGGAAACCCCTGTGCCGCAAATAATTCGCGTGGTTCAAGCATCCTCATACCAATATCTACGATTTGATAATCCTGCCCATGGATGGTAACTAATCCGAATCTATCCTTAGTGGTAATGGTATGCATTGGCTCATTTAATGTTTGTCCGCCACCAGTGCCGTAGTATTTCAGCAGGAATGCTCTAACCTCTCCAAAATGCAATCCACCTGCCGTAATCGTTTGCACTGGATCGGTTACTGGTTGTCCGATGTTAGTGCCTTTCATTTTTACAAGGTGGCTTGTTACTAAGGCATTATGATCAACCGTTGTTACTGTTGGCACTGGCTCATTCATGCTTGCTCCTGGGCCGCTGTAATTACCACCATAATGTTTAGCAAAAAAACTACTCACAAGCGCATATCTCGGTGAAGCATCAATTACCATTAATGGCTGCTCTAACTGTTGACCCCTAACCTCATTACCTGACTGCTCACTGTGATACTGAATCAGTGTCGGTGCTACCAGCAAGTGTTCCGCCTTTGACACTACTGTTGTAAGCGGATCTTGAATGCCATAAGACATCCTATCTCCACCAAACCCAGTTTGGCCGATTCGTGTAATATATGGAGTAACTATTCCATATCCGTTTTTAGATGTAACTGTTGCAAACGGTGCATCTGTAGGCCTGCAATAGTGATGATCTGAGCCACTGTGATTGACTTGTATTAAGAATGGTTCGGGATTATTAATAACGAACTTCTGAATCCCACGAGCAATCCGCCGCATAGTGTTTTCAGCCAGTGGCCGTTTTCGCTCAAATATACTTGGACATGGTAGCGACCAATCAATTATTTGAGCGGCTGTACGCCAGGGCTTTAGCTTGCCGGACTTAACTTCTAAACTGTTCGGATCTCCGTGTGTAGGTTTTGGCCAAACAATCGGCCTGCCATCACATCTGGCAACCAAGAAAAACCTTTTACGGATTGTAGGAGCTCCATAGTCACAAGCCTTTAACTCCCTATAACCAACGTGATACCCTTGACGTTTCAGTGCGTTTATGAATGCCTGAAACGTCTTTCCTTTTTTATCTGGGTCTGGCTTGCCATCTTTCAGTAGTGGCCCCCAGGTTTTAAATTCCTCGACATTTTCTAGCATTATCACCCGGGGGTTCACTACTGCCGCCCATCTGACCGCAATCCACGCCAAACCGCGAATTTTCTTCTCTACCGGCTTACCACCCTTGGCTTTACTGAAGTGTTTGCAATCCGGGCTAAACCAGCACAACCCTACCGGCCTGCCTCCCGTAACCTGTCGTGGGTTGATATCCCAAACAGATTCACAATAATGTTCTGTATCAGGATGATTTGCCTTATGCATTGCTATGGCCGCAGGATCATGGTTTATTGCTACATCAACCGAACGCCCTATTGCCTGTGCTATTCCCGTACTCGCCCCGCCCCCGCCAGCGAAGTTATCTACTATAATTTCTTGAAACAATGAGTGGATCTTCAACTTATCACCCCGTTTAACCCTTAACAGGAGTACCTACTTCATCTGCACACTCACATGACATTACACAAGCATCATTGGCCTGGCATTCTTTACAGCACCGCTGCAACCTATCATACGGACATTCCTCGCCCTGGGACTTCCCGCTGTCATACTCATTGCACATGGGCAATCACCCCGCCCTCTCTTTTTGCTTATGCCGATAACTTGCTGATTTACCCTTTAAGCCAGCTTCATATAACTGTTCAAAACGTTCCTTAGTTACAAAGTCGCTGCCAATAGCATTAATTGCCTGCCATATTACTTGCTCGATTCGCTCTTGTTCATTTTCGGACAGCTTGCATCGTGAAGCACGTAAATGCATAATAAGGCACCGTAATTCAGCCGGTATGTCTCCATTAGTTAGCTTAGGTGGTTTACGGCTGCATTTGATAAAATGACCGCCAATCATTATCTTGGCCTGCTGTAAAATACCTTCAATTCGCTTTTTCTCTGCCGATGATAATTCGCGGCAATGAGCATGCAACCCAAGAATCAAAGTATTTAATTCAAGATGAATATCGCTAAGAGATAATCCTTCTTGACTCATGTTCCGTCCCGCCCCCCAAAATAAGATAGAGCGCCAGCGCCAAGGCTAGCGCCCCTATACAAATTAGATATTTCCGGCTACTATTAAATACCCCTCAAGTTCACATTTGAGCCGTTCAATCTCATGCTCAACAGCTGCTTTAAGGTACCGCTGCAACTTCGGGCAAGACAGACCGAATAATGGCTTTTCGCCCTCTGATTTAGGCTTGTATACTTCAAGTTCTAATTCGACCGCTTGAATAAATTCAGATTCGTTATAGATTTCAATGTTGGCGGTCAGGAACTGTGGCAGTTTAACACTCCCTTCCACTTCTCCTATCTTAATCATGAATGTGTAATTTTGATCATCAGCACGTGAGAAGTCAGCAGCCGTATTAATTGCATATCTGAAATTCTGTAGATTGCCAATCAAAAATTCAATATCTTCGATTTCTCCCGGCTCCCGACGTTGCAAAAATTTGATAAAATCCCGTTGGTCGAATGCACTGCCCTTTGTAAGGATTTTTTCCCACTCCTCATACTGCTGCGACAACTTAAATGCGTAGTTAATACGATCCTGGATGCGCTCTTTTACGGTATCATCAAGAATTGCTTTAATACCGTTTTCGTTATAGGCAATAACCGTATTGGGCTGATTTCCTTTTGAACGGACCAGAGCAATTAAGCTGTCGGTTGAATCTGCGGTATAATTGAAACCATCATAGACAAAGATTTCCGGGGCCTTACCATGCCTTACTGTAAGGCCCTCACCCGTTGTGGTAATATGGAACTGCTCTTGCTTGTCATCGTAACCCATGTTTACATTCCTCCAAATTTATATTGATTTAATTTCCCGATGCCGGGAACTGGATAACTCCCTGCTGTACAGGCTCTTCTGTTTTAATTTGATAGTCATTGTTAAAGGCATACAGGCCAGCAACAGCAGCACCAGGCGGCATCTTTGTTGTAACCTTTCCAGTGATGCTGGTCATCATTGTGCTGCCAGCAGGCCGTTCAATAGTTAGCGAAACCGTTATTGTCGCTTTTTGCCCCTCGCGAAGATTGCTAATAATCTCCGGGTACTTGGCCTTAAACTGCCGATCGAGCTTACCTTCGCATACATTGGATAGGTTTAACCCCTGAATCTCTGACATAAATTTGGCTCTCCCTTCATATATAGAATTTCTTACAGGTAATTATTGGTTTTTGTCGAAGTAATTGCGTGAAAAGGAGCGATAATTATGCAAACAGCTTTTCACGAATTAACAGGAGAATCTAAATCGTTGTTATCTTCAAATAATAAGCAAATAATGAAAGCTACTATTGCCGGAACAACAACATACATACACGCTTCTTTTAGTTCCTGCTTTGTGTTTTTAGCCATTACTTTTTCAAAGGTTTGCATTTCTTCATCGTCGCTACCATTAGTGACGGTTTCTTTTTTGCCGGTCATAATTTTCACATCCTGTGCATAATTAATCTGGTATTGGCATATCATATATTGGGGAAGTTTACTCAAGTAGCTTTTTTATAATTCTGTACTGCTCTAACATGCTTAGCCGTCGGTCAATCAGCGGTTCAAATCTTAACTCTGTCTGAAATTGGCCTATTTTTCGTTTATGCTGGCATATCGGTCCATACCCTCGTTCAATAGACTCTTTATCTTTGAGTAATCTGCCGCAAATCTTACAATGTGCCATAATAACCGACTCATGCCGCTGTTAGTGCGTTTCCCCGCTCCCAATAGCAATAAGCCATACCAGCAGCATTGGGCTGTTTAAACTCAAGAAATATAAACGCCATTTTTTTGATGTTCTCAGGAGTAATCTTCATTCTATCAATGCACTCAGCAGCGTATTGGTATCCCTTGCGATATTCTTCGCTCTCAGACATCCGCTGTTCATGGATATCAGGATCAAAAAGTTTTGCCATAATAACCCCTCCTATAATCCAAGTGCCTGCCGGGTTGCAGGTCCTACCGTACTATCAACTTTAAGGCCAGCATCTACTTGGAATTTCCTCACTGCCTCTACAGTAGCTGGACCAAAGAAACCATCTACTACACCGCAATCATAGCCGAGCAATAAGAGCTTCTTTTGAACAGCTTGTACCCCAGGATCTGGCACTAAAGATGTTGCCGAAAGCGGTACTATAATAGCCCGTTTCCCACCCCACTTTTCATTAGCATATACATCCAGCACAATCGTTACTGTAAATACGGCGATCAGCGCAAAAACTAATACCTTATTCAATTTTCATGCCCTCCATTTGACTACCAATTACCGGGCGTGGTATACTGGCAGTAGAGAATTTTCGTTAAGTCCGGTTGCCGCCGGGCTTTTTTTATTGCCTCGAAGGTATCCTTTTTCTTTCATTCTTTTCATTTGCCTAGAGGATATTTCATTAACTGGACGCCGGTAGTATTCTTCCATCCTGACTAATACCATCTGATTGATTGTTACAGAGTCGGAAACTGTATCTTCAAAACGCTTCAGAATCTCTTCTTCTTCTTTGGTAAACTGATAATCATTGTCACGATGGCGAATTACTTTTTGTGCCTCTTTAGCTAACAGTTGCAATGCTTCAGCAACGTCAACCGCATCTTCTATGATTGATTTTGGGTGTTCGTCAGTACCATCTAGGTATGGGGAGTTAATCACGTTACCAGGTATGCGTGATAAAACTTGCATCCATAGCTTTGCTCCCCCAACAGCCGAAATAACAGACCATAATTTATCAGAAGGAATCGCCCCTCTACTAAACCAAGAACCAACGGTACCTGTTGCGGTATGAACTTTTGTAGCAATCTGCTGATAGCTGATCTTTCGCACTTGTAACTCGATTTGTATCAAAGTCAAGATATCTGGCCCAAAAGCAATGGTGTCCGGACTGATCATACTGATATCCATATAACTGACCTCCTTTCATTGCAAAATGCAAACTTTAGTGGATTGAAGCTTTGCGTATAACACTGCTACAATAAAACTAAATCGGGAGTTTTTACCCCACCCCTTTCCGCCCTGCCATATCCCGGTAGGGCTACTTTTTTATACTGCCAGCGCAATTATAAACATGGCTATCAGCAGCCATCGTTGGGTTGGGCTCCATTCATGTTTGGTAGCAAGATCACCACGCCAACGACAATTCTTCATCTGCTGGCTGTCAGTTGATGACTTCATGGTTCACCTCGGCGCTTTCCGGTTGCCGCGTAACGGTTTCAATTATTTCATGGGCGCTTAATTTCATTTTCTTTGAATGGAATACATAATAATTCTCAGCCTTCTTGCAAATGCAATAAACCGGATCATCTTCATTCAATAACTCTTTAGCACGTTCCACAGCCTCTTCAACCGTGCTACACCAGTACTTGTAAACCTCTTCTCCCTGTATAATCATTAGCAGTTTGCCTTTATTGCTGATCTTTACATCAAATTCGTTGTCACAGTAAATAGAAAAGCGGACTCCGTCAATATCAGACCTATGTGTCTTAGTGCTTTGTATTGAGAGATTAATTAACTCTCCTGGCTTGTCGAAGGCTGGCCCAACTGTGACTTTAAAATCTGACCTAACTACACCTGACCAAATAAATGCCTTGCGCTTCTTGCTCATGCTCCCACCGCCCCTTTCTGCACTTTCAAATATCTCCGCCAGCAGGCTGGTTTGTCACAGACATCAACAATCCCGCCCCTAGATTCATCATACATTTGACTGCTCTTGCCTTTTGCAATCTTGGCTCCACAGGCAGCACAATATTTTTTCTTTGCCAACTTCTCACCCCGATTTTCCTTTTTTATTTTGCAAATCACGCAGAACGGCCTGAGCCATGATACGAACTGCTGCTAGAATCTTAGGATTTAATGGCTTACGTTCTTTGTGTGGCCCTGTCATCTTTACCCTCCTTTTTAAATCTATTGATTATAGTGAATAACAACCGGTTTTTGCTGTCTTGTTATGCAATATTTATTGCTTCGAAGTAATATGTATTGCGAAAAATGACGCTATTAATGCAACAAGAGAAACAACCATCGGAAGCCATTCCGGTATCGGAAGCTTTTCCACTATAAAATCAATGATTGTCCAAACAGTTTTCATCTTTCTCACCTCCCCCTTTACCCCGCCCCAGCGGCTAATTATATTGGATATTGCGAAACTTTAGATGACCAACCATAATACGACGATAACTTACAAATTTTTCTATTAAGTTCCTTTATAATTTACAATAAGTGAATACCATATAGAGGAGATGTAGTATGGAAATTTCTGTAATGATAAATGATGATGGGACTGTTGAAATTGTAGAAGACATGCCTACTGAAAATCTCTCCACTAAACGTGAATTTAAAGGCAAAAGTTCAACAACAATTTCAAACAATTTTACTATCATAGATATTGAAACAACCGGGTATGATGTTAATTTTGACGAAATCATAGAACTATCCGCAATTAAAGTTCGCAATAAGGAAATACAAAACACTTTTCAATCTCTTGTTCAACCAGAGATTGAAATCGACGAATTTATCACTGACTTAACAGGAATAACTAATGATATGCTAAAATCTGCTCCGATCCTTAATGAAGTTTTGCCGCTATTTTTAGATTTTATTGGCGATGACATCATCGTTGGTCATAATGTTAATTTTGATATTAATTTTATTTACGATCACAGCCTTCAGATAACTGGTAAACCACTTTCGAATAATTTTATTGATACCCTAAGATTGACAAGAAAACTATTCCCAGATGCACCAAACCACAAACTTATAACTCTTGCAAAGCATTTTAAGTTAAATAAATTACCTGCGCATCGTGCAATGGCAGATTGCGAAGCCACCTTAGAACTTTACGATTTAATTACTAACAATGTGGAAGAAAGCGGGATAAACTTACCAGAGTTATTTAAAAAAACAAGATACAAAAGAATATGTCCTCAAGTTACTACTACTAAAACAACATTTGATACAGAACATCTACTTTATGAAAAATATTGTGTTTTTACTGGCACATTAGAGAAAATACAACGTAAAAATGCAATGCAACTTGTAGTTGATCTAGGTGGATATTGCACTAATACAGTTACTAAAAAAACAAATTATCTAGTCTTAGGTAACCTTGAATACTGTAAAACCATCAAAGATGGTCAAAGCTCAAAACTTAAAAAAGCACAGTCTCTTATTCTTAGTGGATATGATTTAGAAATAATAAGCGAAAATGTATTTTTTAGTTTAATTAATCCAGATTAACCCTCACCCAGTTTTTGGCAGCGCCGGTTGCTGTTCTAACAACATTTTGGAGCTGATACTATGGACTTTATGACATTATTATTACTTTTAGGCGGAGCTGGCTTAGTTTCTTCGATTATCAAATTTGCCACTATGGATTCAGAAGGAAGAGAATTACAGCAAAAGTTTATATCCCTTGGAAATATGAAAGGTAAAACATTAGAAGAAATTGTAACAGTGGTTGGACAACCTAATGTAGTTTCTCATGGCATTCCTGGTGCAACACTTTATACTTGGTCTGCTCATAAGTACAGTATCTCTATCGTCTTTATAAACGGTGTTTGTGAGAAAATTGCAAGTGAAATAGCGCAAAGATAAATCAACTGCCGTCTCCCTTACCTCGCCCGCTCCAGCGTAGCGGCTGGCTTGTTGATTACCCAGTTCTCGGCAACGTTGGCTGGTCGGATTTATGTACTTTGCATTTTGCAAAGTCTATGGCGTGTTTAATTTGATCAGTTGACGTCTGCAACCTCTCAGCAATAATTCCAGCCTCATGCAAACTTATTTCTCTTTTACCTGATACTTTTAAGGATACAGTACTTTCATGCAACTCCAACAAACTAGCTACTTCTCTTTGCTTTATATTAGCTTGTTCTAACATCTCTTGCAGGGTTACATCTTTTAATTGCTTCAATTTGAACCACCTCCAAACTTTGCATTTTGTAAACTTTATCTTAATTATATCATCGCTTTGCATATTGTCAAGTATAAACTTTGCATATTGTCACGTGATTTTTCTACAAACTTTACGTATAGTAAAGTTAGCGAGGTGATTAAATGTCAACATTAGGAATCAATATTAGAAGATTTCGTGATAAATTTGGATTAACTCAATCTCAGCTTGGCGAAAAAATTGGTGTTGCTGAATCTACAATTTCCCTATATGAAAGCGGGAAGCGGGAGCCAGACCTCGCTACACTACAAAATATTGCTAATTTTTTCAAAGTAACAATTGATCATCTTCTTGGACGTGTTGATGAAGAAAAAAAAGAGCCCTTCCATTCTATACCGATCTATACGTCCAAAGTTCGAGCTGGCCTGCCAATCCTAGTCGATGGCAATGTAGAAGAATATATAGATATTCCCAATAACATTAAAGCCGATTTTGGCGCTTATGTTGTTGGCGATAGCATGATGTATGTGGGTATTCATAGCGGCGACTTGGCAATGTTTAAAAAGCCCAATGGTGATTTACCGATAAATCAAATAGTCGTAGCTTCTGTTGAAAACTACGACTGGGAAGCAAATCTAAAGTTTTTTGTAAAAGACAATGGCCATTATGCGTTGCGTTCGGCTAATCCAGAATATGAAGACATTGTCTTTACTGAGAATCATCATATTGTAGGAATATTAACCAATTTAGTAAAACAAGCACCTGGGTTACCCGACTATTCGCGCATGCTACGAATCAAAGAAGACTCGGATGAGCGATGGTCTGATGTGGTTTCTTTAGCAGCCAATCATGGTTTAGAACCTGAGCAGGTTAAGAGCTTGTTACAGATCAATTTGCAGGCTGCTTTTGCGTTGACTAAAAAGCGTTAGGAGCATGAAATGGCTGACATTGTTGGTTACATCGACTCAAAAGTCGTTTCCTTGCTTTCTTTGCCTATTAGTCCAGGAACACCAATCTTATTAGGCGAAAGCAATATCGAACACATGAAATCAGAACATCCAGTAGATTTTGAAAAATACTTCAGTTCCTTAAGCGCTATACTTGCCGAACCCGATTTTATAAATCTTAACCCGCGAGATAACTCTATAAAGTATATAAAGCAACTGGATGAAAATGTAGTAGTAGGCGTCCGTATTTCTAGTAAAGGCAAGGCTTTCGCTCGGACACTGTTTGTATTCCCGCCCTGGAAATTCGAACAATTCATGACGGGTGGATATCTTATGGAATATAAATAACAAAGGCCACGGCTATTAACCGTGACCTCTTGTGAAAAGACTTTAGGCGGGGTGACTATCCCGCATCTCCTACTCAAACCCATTCGGGTTATCCGGCGAAGGCTGCCAGTTCCATCCTCTGAAAGTCTTTTCATTACAAGCTTATACACTTTTTTATAAAAATATAACATGTTTTTTATTAAAATATGTTATATCTTTGTATAAAATATAACATATCGTTATAGCGATTGCAAGCTATTAGCTTACACTTTATTTTAGCAATATGCTTACTAATGGCTAATTCCAAGCATTTGACCAAAACCACAGCACTAATTGGACAAGCTGTGTCCTTATGTAAAGCCAGAAAGATTATAGGAAGTGAATCCCATGGAAGAATTATTTAAAGCAACTCTTGGATGGTCAGAACCAATTATTCGAAGGTCAAAAGCAAATTACCGATCGGTTGGTTCACTTGGAACAAGGCCAAAAACAAATTGAAGCAAAAATTGATACCGGGTTTAAGAACACTAAAGAGGCTAACGATGCTATCCTTGATCTAATCGAAAAAACCCTACCGTGAAACTGAAAAAGTAGCAGCACAACTTGATAATATCGCAGATGAAAATACTTTCTTACTCAAAGCACAACACGACGCAGACATTAGAAGCTTGCGCAAAGCTTTGTAATTGCAGCACAAAACACAGCACTGGATTTGGACAGGCTGTGTTTTTATATTTCTAAGGGGGAAAATAAATGAACTTTGTCGCCATTGATTTTGAAACTGCAAACCGTGATCCTGCAAGCGCTTGTTCCCTGGGGTTAGTAGTAGTTAAAGACGGGGTCATAACCGAACAAAAACAGTGGCTAATTCAACCACCAAACCTTGCCTTTGATTATCGTCATATTAAAACACATGGTATAACGCCAGAGATGGTAAAAGATGCTCCTAACTTAGCGGCTATTTGGCTAGATTTAAAACCTTACATAGACAATCAAATATTGCTTGCCCATAACGCCCAATTTGATATTAATGTATTGCACAACACTACTGCTGTCTATAATTTAGAACTTCCGGTATTTAAATCAGTATGTACTGTAGAATTATCTCGAAGGGCTTGGCCGGAACTAAAAAATCATAAATTATCAACGATAGCAAACACATTAGGAATTGCCTTAGATCACCATAATTCATCTTCAGATGCTTTAGCATGCGCTAAAATCGCTCTAAATGCTTGCAATTGTTTAAACTTAAAACATATAACTGATTGCTTTGATTTATTAGATATGCAGTCAACCTTTGAAACTTTTGAATATGTTCGCGATTTCTGGGATGAACAAGGATTTGAAGTTCACTCAACTGAAGATCAAATAAAAAGGCAAAAGAGTGCCGCTAAGGTTTGTGTAGAATCTCTTGATATTGAAAACAAGATAGCAGTAATAAATGGTTACGATGTTACTCTGTGCTCTTGTACATGCCGAGATTATTCAGTGCGCCGTTTTCCTTGTAAACATATGTACAGACTCGCAATAGAGTTAGGTATATTTGAAGAACAACCAACTATAAAAAGCAAAACCAAAAAGAATTCATGCACGCTTACTATATCAGCAGACCAGATATACGAGCAGGTCTTATCTGATATTAAAGATGATTTTACTTGTGGAAAAATCAGCAAAGCAGAATATGACAGACAAATAAGCCGTCTCAGCAAAATTTTCTGTGAGAATTCATTAGCTCAAAAGGTTAACACGTAACAATGCTTCGGAGTTAGTTGTTTGATCAAGGCTGGCGGCACCGATGAATGGGTGATTAACGGTGCGTAAATTTGGCGGCTAGGGTTCGTAGCCGATGGGTTTGGGTGCCGGGAAAATAGTAGAAAGGTTATGAAAAAGATATATAGCGTTGTCTTTATTCACAAATTAAATTCTAGGGGGAAACCATGAGCAACATACAATCTTCTTCGACTAACCAACTTCTCGAAGTCAACATCACCAATATTCCAACTCATCAAAGATATTGGTTAATTAGGACATTGCAAGGGGAATACTATGATGAATTTTTTCATGGAAATTTTATTGGAATTGGATGGAATGATTTTTGTAGCATAGATGAAATAAAACAGGCAGGAGATAGCCCCAAACAACACTATGAAGCCTTTATACAGAAGATACGCGAAGCCGACCCCAATGACAAACAGCCCGGCCTATCATTCTCACAACTTAAACGGTTTATGATTGAAATTAACAAGGGCGATATTGTGATTATTCCAAATCAAAATTCAAGATTTGTATCTTTCGGTATTATTACAAGTGATATGAATTTAGTAAATATTAAGGAAGATGATGCTCTTGAAGGAGCCTGTCCGTTCAAAAAACGGCGCAATGTTCATTGGTTAAAAACCATTCCACGAGACAGCCTCGACCCCTACCTTTATCGTCTTCTTTATTCGCATCACACGATAACCAATGCCGATGATTATGCTCTGTACATCGACAGAACACTTCACTCTCTATACATGAAAGACAATAGGGCTCACCTAGTGCTACGTATAAATACAGAAAATGCCGTTCGATTAAAAGATTTGTCTCTTCTTATGGACGGTATTATTGATGTAGTGCAACTATGTAATTTGCCGGATCTTGATGCTTCACAAGAGGATTTCGATAAACTAGAAGTTAAAATAAACGTCCAATCCCCAGGGCCACTAGAATATATTGCATGCGCCAGCGTTATTGCTATCGTAGCTACTGGGGTTTATGCTGTTAATCAACTCCTGAAGCAAGGCGGTGAATTCAACTTTGATATCGGTTGGCGAGGTGTAAAGTTGAATTTCAAAACAGAGGGATCTGTCACAACTTCTGATAAATTATTAAAAGCCATCGAAGAATCAGCAGCAGCTCAGGAAAAATTAAAACAAATAGCTCTTGCAATGCAGAATTTAGACGTTAAGTCACCCGAAGAAATAGCTCCACAAAATCAAAATGACCAAGCTTGAATTAAGCTTGGCCATAGATACACAACTATATTTGTTATTTATTAGTGATTCTTACAAATTTCCAAACAAATATACAACTGGTTACCCCAAAAACTACTGCACTAACAAGTATATCACCTATATATAGATCCTTTAATAAAGGCAAAAAACCAAAGAGAATCATTTGGAGGATAAATACAAAACAAAATATAATGGCATTCAGACATATCTTAGAGATATAAAATGATGTTTGGGCAGAATATAGACATAATCTGTTTCGTCCATACATAAATACACCTCCCCTAATGTCAAAATAACGAAACCTTCTTTAATTTATTATACTCAAATTAAAGTTAACTAGTCAATCTAAATAAACTATTATTTTATCACATTATTTCTCATTATACAACATGGCCTGATTAGACACCTTTTTATTCGAACGAATGCATCTGAAGGTGCAATCAGATATGTAGCTAACACCATTATAGAAATTCGTAAAAAAATCAAGAACATCTAAGAATGGCAAGTACTGCCCAGGGGTAGTATAATAATATTTATATCTATTAGTTTTCGGAAGGAGGATGGACATGAAGACATATGAAGTGGATTATGTTTTGGATACCATGGCTATTCAGGGTATTAAGCATTTTCACCCCCTTTATGTTTCCCGTCATCTTTCCGGCAACATAAACCTGAAGAAACTGATTGAATACTTACTGTCACAAGTTGGTCAGAAACTAAGAGTTTATTATGAACTTCAATGCCCCAATGGCCACACTGATTATTCCGTTTCATCTTTAGATGATATTGAACTTAAATTACGTGATTGTAGTTATTGCGGTGAAGAATACCAACCAGATCCGAAAGAAATATGGATATCATTTGATTTTCTTTCGGATTACCTAGACTACGTAAAAAAAAAGACTGCGAGGAAAGTCAGTCACTTTACCAAGCCGAAAGAACGACAGCTGACAAGATAAGGTATTGCTGAAGTTTGGCCCGACTTTGCATATGATAAAACTCGATTAATATCATCATAAACAAAAAGCGGCTAATACCGCTTTTTGTTTATGATGGTGAACAAAAAGGAGATAAATTCAGGATGAATAATAAAATTTATCCGAACTCAAACACTGGTGATAGCACATCAGAGCGCCTCCCAAATCAGTCGAATGATATAATCTTATATCAGGGTAGTAACGGTAATGTAAAAGTAGAATTATATTTTTACGATGAAACTTTTTGGCTAACAATTAACCGTATGGCAGAACTCTTTGGGGCAACTAAACAAAATATCAGTTATCATTTACAAAATATCTACAAAGAAAATGAGTTGCAGCGTGAAGCAACTGTCAAAGAATTTTTGACAGTTCAAATTGAAGGTGAAAGAGAAGTATCAAGAAAGCTAGAATATTATAATCTTGATGCAATAATTGCCGTAGGTTATAGAGTTAATAGTCGAGAAGCTACTCAATTTCGCATTTGGGCAACCCAAGTTCTAAAAGAATTTATCATCAAAGGCTTCGTCTTGGATGATGAACGATTGAAGCAAGGAAAACGCTTTGGCAAAGACTACTTTGACGAACTATTAGAGCGCATTCGTGAAATCCGCGCTTCTGAAAGGAGATTTTATCAAAAGATTACCGATATTTATGCGCAGTGCAGTATTGATTATAGCCCAAAATCAGATCTAACAATTCGTTTTTATCAAACCGTGCAAAATAAACTGCATTGGGCAATTACTGGAATGACCGCTGCTGAAATTATCGCTGATAGGTCAGATTCCAGTAAAGACCATATGGGATTACAAACATGGAAGAATGCTCCTGATGGGAAAATTCTACAATCAGATACCGTTGTTGCCAAGAATTATTTACAACAAACGGAAATTAAAGAGCTAGAGCGAATTGTCAGTATGTATCTTGATTATGCCGAAAATCAAGCTGCACGACAAATCCCTATGAAAATGCAAGACTGGATACAAAAGCTAGATGCTTTCTTACAGTTTAATGAATACCAAGTTTTACAAAACGCCGGGAAGATCTCACATCAATTAGTTATTGAATCTGCAAAAAGTGAATATCAAAAGTTCCGAGTAATTCAAGACCGAAATTTTCTATCAGATTTTGATAAAGAAATTAAAAAAATAACACAGAAAAGTAGAGATAAATAATTATGATAAAAGTTGCGGCCTATCTCCGCGTTTCAACAGAAGAACAAGCCGAACAAAATATCTCACTTCCCTTGCAGCAATCCAGGTTATTAGCTTATTGCGAATCTAGGCAATGGGACCTATTTGACTTCTACATTGACGATGGATACTCCGGCAAAGACTTATCCCGCCCTAATATGTCCAGGCTTATTAGCGACGCAAAAGCCAGTAAATTTGATATGGTCTTAGTGGTAAAGCTTGACCGGCTTTCCCGCCGCCAGCAGCATGTCATGTATCTTATTGAGGATATACTCATTCCCAAGAACATCGGATTTGCATCAGTAACGGAGAACTTTGACACTACAACGCCAATGGGTCGTGCCATGTTGGGTATTATGGCCGCATTTGCCCAGTTGGAAAGGGAAACTATCGTAGAGCGCGTTACCGACGCAAAAAAAGAAGCAGCCAAACAAGGCCGCTTTATGGGTGGTATATCTCCTTATGGCTATTCCCATGATGCCGCAACCAAATCACTTAAAGTTGATCCGCTTCAGGCAGATATAGTCCGTTTCATATTTGATGAATATCTAAAAGGTCAAGTTGGCTATCAGGGTATAGCAGATATCCTGCAGACAAGAAAAGTCCCGCCCCATACTGCAAAGCAATGGCATCGAACAACCATCCGCGCGATTCTATCTAGCCCCTTTTATATCGGCATGATTCCCCACAAGGGAGTACTGCACCCAGGTAAACATGAACCAATTATTGACCCTGAGAAATGGGATGAGGTTCAAAGATTAAAACAGTCCCGTGGCGGATCGAGGCCGGTTGCACAAAACTGCGGATTACTTCAAGGCATAGTCTATTGCGGTGAATGCGGCGCCCGAATGCGGTACAAATTAGTTAACCAGACCTCAGGAACGGCAAGCCGCTACTATGCTTGCTATTCACAAGAAGGATCTCCCCGATACATGGTCAAGGATATCAACTGCAAGCCTGGTTATAAAATTATTGATGATATTGATGCTAAGGTAGTAGAACAACTTACCAGAATTAGTGTTGATGAAGACTACTATGAGCAAATTACCAGAGACGTTTTCAAAGAAGTCGATACAAGTGAGTTGGAATCTGCATTACTTAAAGCTAAGAAAGAACATGGCGGCATAAAGGGACGAATCGATCGATGGGCATCAGCATTTGAAAGTAAGGGTATAGATATTGATGAATATCTCGAGCGCACAAAAGAATTGAAAAATCGGCGCTATTATCTTGAAAGCGAAATGCAGTCTTTAGAAGAACGAATCATGGCCCAGAGCAGTAAATCAACATCAAAAATCGAACTCCTGGAAAGCTTGAAGAACTTCAAACATATTTGGGATATCACTTCCGAAGAAGAGCATAAATCCATCCTTGCCGGCCTAGTAAAGCGGGTTAATGTCTTTGCTGACGGGCATGTAGGAATCGAGTTTGAGGACTAATTTTTTAATATCTACATGTACATACCCCTTTAGCTCCATCTGTTGGCATACTATACCGTTGGTTCAAATACCGGAGCGAAGCGCTCAATTCGCCGTCAGGACCGCCGTATTGGGTTATTACCATTTTGGCGAATTTTACGTCCGGGCAGGTGACGCGCACGGGATGCTCGAGTTTTTTTTCATATAACCACATATTCACTGCTCCTTTATCAAATAGTTAAAGTTCCCATGGCCAAGGTCCTTGCGCCCATTGCCAAGGCTCCCCGGACATACCACCATGACCAAAATTTATCAGTGGTCCGTATTCACATTCGTACTGATCTTTGAATTTTTTCAGCATTTCGACCGCACAATTAAAATCGTTAAGCGCATCTTGGTCACAAGGATGTGTGTCAAGATATAGATTAAGTTCAACTGCGACAAATTGAATCTCTTGCACTTTTTTAAGTAACATCATTTGCTTTTCATATTTCACTTATTTACACCTCCAAGCTTATCTATTTAGGAATTCTGTAGACACCCCAGAGTTCTGGAAACAAGGTCCCTTTCATAAGTGCTTCACATGGAGTAAACGCCTTTTCATAAGTTTGCCAAGGCACATAGGAATGAGCTAACTGGATACATTCCGGGAAATTGTCACACATATCTTTCTCCATACCCTTTACGCATCCCATATAGCTCGGCTTCTCGCAAGCCATGTCTTCCATATCGTCATCCATGTCATCCATCTCACACATATCATCCATGTCATGATCCCCTTGCATTTTCATGACGTTACTTTTGCCAGGTTTATTATACATTTGATGTCTGGTCTTTTTCTTCACAATGATGCCTCCTCTCATTGACTTAGTGTATTTTATGTGAATACCATGGCAAATGTCACCCAACAACTATAAAAAAATTCGACAGGTGAAAACCTATCGAAGAAAGTACCGAAATATATATTAAGATACAGGCATAATTAAGAAAGCAAGAATATACAGGATCAAGCCTGCCCCGCGATATAGCACTGACAATGTCCAGACCAGTCGGATTAGAGTAACATCCAGTCCTGTATAGCTGCTAAAACCGGCACATACGCCAAAAACCATACCATGCGCCTGATCAAGGGCTAAATGACGCTGAATTACTGCCATATCAGGTGACCCACCCTGAACAAACTGCCAAATTGTCAAACCACTAAATAAGTACGCGCCGGCCCGAATAAGCCACAGCATAAGAAAAGGCCTCCCTTAAGGAAATTGGCCTGTATGCCAATTCCTCTAATAATCACTAAATAACAGTTCATTAGTAATTATTACCTTAAAGGAAGACCTTTAAACATCTAACCTTAGGCGCCGGTTGAACGAGGAGGCCTTTTCACCAGTTTAAGCCGGGGTCGGTCGGCACCGAAACTTCTACTGCCCGGCTGAAAGACTTTGGCTGTTATGTGCCGGCCAACGCTAATAAGCAGTCCAACAGCTGCGCAATTGACAATAAGCGAAGTACCGCCAAAGCTAATGAATGGCAGCGGTACACCTGTAACCGGAATTACGCCTGACACCATGGCAATGTTGCCAACAGCCTGTCCAACTATTAAGGCGGTTATACCTGATGCCAGCATAAAGCCATAGCCATCGGCTGCCCGACTAGCAATCTGAATACCATACCAAGCCATAGCACTAAACAGTATCAGTACTAGCAGAGCCCCGACAAACCCCATTTCCTGACACAATACAGCAAAGGCAAAATCAGTATGCGCTTCCGGCAAATAGTTGAATTTGCTGGCTCCCATCCCCAGACCAGAGCCAAACAGGCCGCCTGAGCCAATCGCCAACAGGGATTGCACTGTCTGATAACCAGAGGTCTGTTGATACGCCCAGGGGTCAATCCAAGCCCAGATACGTTCTGCCCGATAAGAAGCCGCAAGAACTAAATATACGATCATGGCGGCAACAGTCATTCCCAGGTAGATCCGTTCCTGCTTTGGTATACCTGCTAATACATACAGCACCAGGCTTAAGCCTACAATGACCGCAGCTGTCCCCATATCCGGTTGTTTAAGGACAAGAAGACCCATTATGAGCGTTACACCAAGCGGTAGAGAGTTTAATGTTATTCTCCGCCCCCGGTCAATGCGGGCCCCTAAATAGGCTGCCGTAACCATGATTACAGTTAGCTTAGCAATTTCAGAGGGCTGAAATTTAAAGCCCGCCAGACTAAGCCAACGCCTTGCACCATTAGCATCCTGACCGGCAACATGAACAGCCAGGAGTAGCCCAATGGTCGTAATTATTGCCAGCAGCAGCCACCCCCCCTTCAGTTTGCGGTAATCAACAACAGCAGCTACTATCATCACAAAAAAACCTACCGTAAATGAAATCAAATGCTTTGTTATAAAAAAATATCCATCCTTAAATAGCTGTCCCCCCAGCACAAAGCTGGCGCTGAAAATATTCACCGTGCCAATCAAAAATAAAATCCCGGCAATAAAGAACACGGCCTCTGCCGGACTGACCCACAGCTTGGGGAAGCTTCTGACTTTCCTCTCATTCACAAGCTGACACTCCCTCCAAAAACACGTTAACAAAATGGCAGTAAGCCCAATAGTATATATTGGATGACTTACAAAAAGCCACAAAACTTCAGGTAAAAAGAGGTGATCCCATGGGGTAAAACCATACAAAATAGTAGCTGTAGATGCAACTACCCCTGCCGTACTTATTGCAGACGGACCTAGCGGTGAAATTCTCCATGAATTACAGTTCTCCCCCGAGCTAACACCTACCGAGCTTGCCGTTACTCCGGATTACACAAAAGTCTATCTACCTTGTGCTGCTACATCTGGTAAAAATAGCATCCTGGCAGTTAACTTGATTAACCAGTCTCTCTATAGCCTGCCGATAGAAATTCCCTATCCTGCCCAATTTATCTTGCCAAATACTAGCACACCCATCGCTTATCTTGCTGAGCCGTGCGGCAACTTACACCGCATAGACCTTACAACCATGTCTTTAGAACTGCTGGGAGCACCTGCCGCTAAAGCCAGTTGCGTAGGTTTAGCAGCTAACGCTGAAGCCATCTATACGGCGTGGGAACATACGGCAGGCGGTACTGTCATGGAACTAGGAACTGCCGGCACTATCACCTGGCAGTATGACATCGCTGGTATTCCTACCAATATCCTATTAGTAGAAGACCGTCTGATTGTGCCTTTTACCAACACAGCCTTTACCAGTGAAGGAATTGCATTATTTGATATAAGCAAAAACCGCCCGTCACCTGCCGTTGTTACCATACAATGTCCCAGTTGTCCCAGCGGATTGTCGGCCTACCCCTGTCATGCCGCTGTTGCCGCCGATAACAAGACGGCTTATATTGTCAATGAGGATGGTGCATCTGTCTTTGTCATTGACCTGGAAACTGCACAAGTAATTGACCGGTTGACAATTGGACGATCACTATCCCGCCTGTACTTACTTCCTGACAGCCATTTAGCCATTGGTACCAGCAACCTGTTTGCCGATTTAAGCCTAATCGATTTAACCGGCGGACCATTATTGGCTATTACCAATACTAAGCGTCAATTACTGTCTACCATTGCTATTCTGCCATAGATATTCGCTATAACTAGGCCAAACCCCTCCCGCCAAAGCGAGAGGGGTATTTTTCACAGTGGTTATTTTTTTATTTTTCCCAGTTGACGCGGCCAGTTGCCGCCCCATTTATACTTGACCTGTTTGCTTTTAGGCTCGGTTACCGGTTTGGAAGGCAATACCACTTGTTCCGCTGCTACGACCTTGGCCTTGACGGCTACCTCCTCTGCCACCTCAGCTTTAGTATCACCTTCAAGACTCACTGTCTCCTCTGCACTACTATCAGTACCATCCCACTTGGCCTTGGTATCTTCACTAATAGGCAGCTGTTCCCGCTCACTACCAGGAGTATAATCAAGTTCAATATTATCAATGACTTCCTCATTATGATTGATTTGCTCATTATCAATGACTTCCCCGGCCTTAGGTTCACGCCCAGATCCCAGGAATTCGGCAGGATCTATCAGTTCATCATCAATCGTTTCGTCCACCAGCGTATCAAAAATACTTGGATACTTATTCTTGAAAACCACAACATCTTTTTCTACCTTGATTACACCCTTTTCCATCATCGACAGCACTAACAAAAAATGATCAGCTTCCCGGCGGACATGGTCAGCCATCGCAGCTGGAATGGTACTTAACATTCTATTCGTAACAATCATTTCATGAACAGCCTGTTTAAAGTCCCGCAACCGTACAGTCGCGACCCGGCTATCTTGCAAAAATCGATCGAAGGCTGGCAAATCCATGGGCTTATGCGCAAGGAAACTCACATAATCACGCGCTTGCATAGATAAATTATCGAACTCAGCTTGATAGCCGGCAACAACATCCAGCAGGCTGCGTTCAGAAGGGTCAATCCTACTACCAATAAACTTGGTATGTTCGGCCATTAGCCTTAGCCAAAAATCAGCTTCCAGCGCTTTAACCACAGCAAGCTTCTTGCAGGCATGGAGTTTTTCCAAAATAGCCATAAAATACTCGGCTTCGCGGATAACATGATCAAAAAACAGCGGCGGCAACGCACTGCCGAGCTTATTGGTCAGCGACAACCCTAGTAAGAGTTGTTTATATCGAATAAATTCCTTAAGCGATTCCATACTTTCCGCAATTAGTTCAGCAAATTTTTTCTCACTTGTAAGCTTATCGGCTCGCACATACAAAGCCTTAAACTCACGTTCAAAAGCAGCAGCCTCTTCAATCAAATCAGGCTTATCAAATGGTAAACCGGTCTTAATGAACAGCGCATGCTCTTCCATAATATGCAGCCAAAACTTGACCTCTTCCAAATCAAGCGGCGGCACGGGCCGGACATTGCCTGTACCAAGTGAATGACGCGGCATAACAACACACTCCCATACAAAAAAGGATTTTATTTTATTGTATGCGCGTTAATCCGTTAAGTGACATCAAAAAATTACTTCACACCGGCAAATTGGTTGCCCCAAAGCACTGAATTTCGCTTCATATTCTGTCATAATATTGCCAGCAAACCCGCTGTTCAGTAGGTCATAGGTAACAGCATTAATTTCGAGACCAAGCTGGCTAAACTGCTCTAAAGAAAATTCAAATAGCGGACGGTTATCAGTCTTAAACCATAATTGCCCGCCCGGCTTTAACACAGTACGATACTTATTTAAAAAATTAACATGGGTAAGCCGCCGTTTGGCATGACGGTTTTTGGGCCAGGGATCACAAAAATTAATGTAAAGCTTTTCAATCTCCCCAGGTGCAAAAATTTTTAAAATATCATTAACATCAAATACCAGAAGTTGGACATTGGTTAACTCCTGCTCGCAAACTTTTTGTGCGGCACTATACACTATCTCCTCTTTGGCCTCAATACCGGTAAAATTAACCAAGTCCTGGTACTGCTTGGCCATTCCTGTAATGAAACGGCCTTTACCGGTACCAAGTTCAACATGCAGCGGCAACAAGTTCCCGAACAAATCATGCCAGTTTCCTGCCAGTTCTTCCCCCGGGTTCTGTACTACTATATCACTAAAACCGGTCAGCGCCTCAACTACCCATGGCTTTTTTCGCAGTCGCAACAAGTATCCTCCTCTACTCTTTATCTAACCCGTATTTTTTCAAGTACCGGTACAAAGTCACCCGGCTGACATCCAGCATATTAGCCAGGCGGCTAATGTTACCACCAGCAGCTTTCCAGGCCTCGATAAAGGCTGTTTTATCCTCTTTCCAGGCTTTGCTTAAGCCCTGCTCACCAGGCATAATAATATCTGCACAGGTAATAGTCGTGCCAGACGTACGGAAAAAAGCCTGCTCAACAACCCCTTGAAGCTGCTTGATATTTCCTGGCCAGTCATAGCCCATGATGAGCTCGGCCGCAGCCGGTTCTAAGTTCTTGGGCAACAAATTATGTAACACCGCCAGTTCTTCAATAATATGGGTGGCTATACTAGGCAAGTCATCCCGCCTGGCTCGCAGCGATGGCACCCGCACAACAGCACGCGAAATGATCTCATAGAACCTGGCTGAAAATACGCCTTTTTCCACAAGACGCTTTAACTCTGTATCACAGGCTGCAATGACCCGGACATCAATCGGACGGTGGACGGTTTCGCCAGAACGTGACAATTGCTTAGATTCCAGGGCTTCTGCCAGTTTCTCCTGGAGTGTGGCCGGAAATTTCTCAACCTCATCAAGAAACAGGGTTCCGCCACTGGCCAGTTCCAGTTTACCTGGACGATCGCCAGTTTCACTGCCCCCCCTGCCAAATAACTCGAATTCCAGAATTTCAGGTGGCATATCACCGCCTTTAACCGCAATCAACGGTCCCGCGGCACGGGAACTCGCCTGATGAATACCATGAGCCAGGCGTTGTTTGCCGGTCCCTGGTTCCCCCTGTAGCAGCAGGTGATAATCGTGTCTTACCGTGCGACTGGCCTTATCCTGCATGGTAATGAAGGTATTACTAGTCCCTACCATGCTGGAGAGGCTGTAGCGGGCTGTATAGCCTGCCGTATGAGCAACCAAAGTACGAAGATCCTCTATCGGCAGTGACACAGCTACAATACTTTCTATATCATCGTCATCTCCGGCAAGCGGTACTACTGTGGTAATATCCTCATAGGTTTTGCGGGGAGTTATCCATGTTACCTCTCGATTATAAGATGGTACACCCAAAAATCCTTTATACAACGGCGTGTGACGGTAATTTAATAACACATTGCTGAGATTAGGTCCCTCCTCTTTCTCTTCACTACCAGGAGGTACGATGCCTGAAAGCCGACTGTGCCCCAACTTGTTAGCATAAGCCACTTCACCGCCAGGCAAAATATGATATACCGCCAGTGGCACAGCATCAAGAATGGTATGTTTAGCAGTAAGGCTGGCAATTAGTTTGAGATGTTGTTCCATGGCATATTTAATGCTAAGTACCAAAGCAACCACGGAGCTATATGGCAACTCATTTTGCTGGACAGACACCACTGTCACAATATATTTTACCTGATTATCCACAATAATCGGAGCCGAACAGGCATCCCCGTTTTGGCAAGCTTTGATCCACATCTCAGGGCCAAACATCAAAAAAGAAACTTTATGCCTATGGGCAATACATACACTGGAAGTACCGACATCCTCTTCGCGCATCCGGGCTCCTTCCAGTTCCCCTGCCGTTTTCTGATAAAAAGGCAGGGCGTAGTTTTTTAGCACATATACATCCTGATCATACAGTAACATGCTTAGATTATAGGTAGTAAAATGCTCCTTGATTTCCTCATATAACCCATCAAGAAAGCTAATAGCCGCGCAATACTTTTCCCTACGCTGAGCAAGTTCTTGAGCCGTTAATTTTTCATCAAGAGAAAAACTCTCTGTGCCAACGCCCAGTCTCTTGCTGCGTAGCCAGGATTCAGCTACCCAAGGGTGAATATTCGGGTCGATAACGCCTTCTTTGATAAATTTATCATAATACATTTCCAATTTCGCTTTGTTACGGCGCTCGCGAATCATGCTGTACCTCCACTGTTTCCTAAAAATACTATCACTACAATCAGGTGATTTTATTCCCGCCTGGGTCATCACCGACTGGCGTCCTAAAGGACTTGGTTTGTGTCAAGTCCTTTAGGACGCCAGCCGAAGCCTTAGTCGTTCAATCCAGAGAAGGTTAACCTTTCTATCTGGATAAGCAAGCGAAGGCGGGGTGTAGCCCCCGCCTCTGGTGCAGCATTAGGTACGATAGGTGTTAATATCTTCACTAAAATGTTGAATTACAGTCTTGAACTGGGTAATTTTCCCCATCATATCATGCAATTTCTCATTATAGATATGTACCGAAGCACTAACTTCTTCACTGGCGGCGGAATTCTCCTCCGAAATAGCTGCCAATGATTCAATTTTTCCATATACCTCATTGAGACCGGTCATTTCCTGTTCCAGCTTAATAATCATATCTACAATATTTTCAGCTACCAGATGAATGTTGTCTAAATGGCGGGTGTTACCAACCACCACCTCATTCATTTGACGGCTCTCAGTAGCCAGGATGTCAAACTCATCTTCAATCATTTGCACAACGCTGCCGATAATATCCATAAGTATTTTTAAGTCGCTTGAAATACTTTCCGAATGATGCTGCGACTGCTCTGCCAACTTGCGAACCTCTTCAGCTACTACGGCAAAACCACGGCCCTGCTCACCGGCACGGGCGGCCTCAATGGCAGCATTAAGTGCCAATAAGTTAGTCTGGCCGGCAATAGCAGCCACCATACCGGTAATTTCGTTGATTTTAGTCGCCTGATTCTGGAGATGTCCTGCAGAAGACTTAACCTCAGAAAACTTGTCTAAGCTATGCCCCAGCTTATTGCTGGATACCTGTATATCGGCAAAGCCCTTATTAATTTCATCTACCGCTGCTTCCAAGCGCTCTTTATTCTGACTTTGCTCAGTTACTACCGTCCGCAAGGTTTCAAGGTTACCATTTAAGATACCCACGGCCGTTTCGGTCTCCATGGCCTGATTGGTGGCAGCAGTAGCCACATCATGCACCACTCCTGATATTTCATCTGAAGTATCCTTCATCCGTGA
Organism: Sporomusa ovata DSM 2662; assembly: GCF_000445445.1. Lineage (GTDB taxonomy): Bacteria > Bacillota > Negativicutes > Sporomusales > Sporomusaceae > Sporomusa > Sporomusa ovata. The sequence goes on from NZ_ASXP01000002.1 coordinate 401,153, forward strand.
AGCCAGAATATTAAAATCATCACCATATTTATTCATCTCATCGGTTATCCCTTTAAAACCAATGAATTCGCTCTTAACCCTCAGCTTGTACTCTGCCAGCATATTCATGATAACTTCAAACTCGTCGCTAGATTTCAGCTTGGTCTCAGTATAGTACTTCCGCTCCTGAATAGCGATCAGTTCCTCTTTAATGGCGGCAAACGGCTGAAGCAGCAGCCCAGCACCACCAGCAGCTACTCCGCCGCTAACCAATGCCGTCCACAACGGTACATTAACCCCGGCAGCCATCAGCACCCCGTCTACCGCCAGTGATGCAACAGTCACCCCTAGACCGATTTTGGCTGGAATACTCCTAATTACCCCAAAAGATAACAGTTTATTCAAGCGGAAAACCTTGGTATGGCTGACTGGTTTGGGGAAAGTAATGAGCATCTTCAAATGTTCTGCCGAAGACTCCACAATCTCGGTCTTAATATCTTCTTTAAAAAACTCGGCCGCCCCTGCTAATAGGCCTTTCATATAGCCAAACATGCCGCGTTTAGAGCGATAGCTTACTATCGCACTATATTCCGACACCAGATCAACCAACAGTTCTGGCGGGTTAGCCCCCGGTATCCTTTTTACCATAACAACATGAACATCGTACATGGACCGGAGAAAAGAATATAGGCTTTCTTGGCGGAAAAAGGCCGGATAGGCCTGTGCAAAAGTTACAATATTATCCTTCCCAATATGTAACCATATCTCATCTTGGTGTTTACCTGTCTTTTCGGCTAAATACTTAACAAATGCCTTGGGTTTAACATCTTCAACTTCCTCTGTGGGTAAAAACATTTTATCAGGCTGCCAACCAACATGCTGCATTGCTTCCGTGGCCAATGACTCGCCCCATATCTTCTGGGCCGTGTTGACCCATGTTCCAACAACTGTTCCTTTCATCGAATCCACTCCAATATTCTAAAAATTATTGTATTTTGTTGGAAATCATTCTCCTCGTACTATTCGCGCCAATATTGATATTTTCCTCTATTATTTTTACATTCTTCGCGATTTTTTCCGGCCAATTTTTTACTTGCCCACTATCTTCGTGAACTAAATCACTTTACGAATTGATAAAACCTGCTATAATTAAGGAAAAACTTAGGAGGATATTATGACTCATCAACCAACAACCCTACCACTTGCCCCACGCATGCCTGGTGGCCTAGTTACGCCTGGCATGCTACGCCGCTTGGCAGATATTGCAGAAAAATACACGGGCGCCATCAAGGTCACCGGTAATAGTATTGTCATCCTGGGTCTAAACCCGCAAGATCGCACTCTGGCTTTGGCTGAACTCGGCCTTACTAATCAACCGTTGTCAGCCAAGGCCGTACGCAGCGTAGTCGTATGTGCAGGCAAACCCTATTGTTCACGTGCTCAGCAAGACAGCACCGCCCTTGGACTGGCACTTGACAATAAGTTTTACGGAGCTAAACTTCCCGGAAAACTGCGCATTGGCATCAGCGGTTGTCCCAACGCTTGTTCAGAAGTGTTTGTCAAGGATATTGGCCTTTATGGAGTACCTGCCGGCTATACAGTTGTTGTCGGCGGTAACTCTAGCCGCCAGGCACGGCCCGGACGTATTATCACTGAAAAAATACCGCCAGCAGAAGTTTTGCCCTTGGTTACCAAAATAATTGCTTATTATAAAACTTATGGACAACCTGGTGAACGGTTAGGGCAAACTATGAGTCGTCGCGGTTTTGAGGATCTTGCCATAGCTACAGGAATAAACTAATGCCCTCACGTAAAGCAGGCAGTGCTAAAAAGTACCAAAACCGTCTGTGACGATGAACTAAATGAAATAAAAATCCGCACATTGAATTGTGCGGATTTTTATTTCATTCATTACCGGCCGCCAAGCAGCGAGGTTGTAATAACTACTGGCTCAAGCGCTTGAAAACGTGTATTTTCAAGTGTCTGCAAGTCAGTAGTTAACTTGGCCAGTTCCTCTTTGAGCACTGTTTTTGTGTAGCCGAACTCTTCGAGCTTATGTACCGCTACATTTAGTTCATTAATCTTATCCACATACTCTTGATGGATCCGGACAATTTCCAGACCTGTTTTTACGTTCTTCATTATACGCATCACCATTGCTTAGAAATTCTGTATCTATTATGCCCATTAGTGATGCACTAACTCAGAAAACCTAGTTTCTTTTCTGCTAGCCTAACGCTTAGCAACACTTGCCAACTCTCTGGTAAATATACTATTTCAGTTGCTTATTAAGCAACCGGAATATTTTTTGGATTTCAATCCAATTCTTACTGTGTGTACCATTGCTATACTCTGGTTAAACTATCAAACGAGGAGGTGGTAATTATGTTTCATAAAAGGAAACGTAATTCTATGCTGAACATGGATATGGATTTTGACATGACCTCCATGCTAAAGGTCGTGGCAGTCGGCGCGTTTATTTATCAAGCCGCCAAATTCATGATTAACGAAATCGTCGACGACTAAAAACGCCTCCCATCTTAGCTAAAGGAGGTGATACCATGGCTAAAAAACAAGAACAATGCAATAGCGGTGGCTGTAAAGAGTCCAAGAATGTAGAATTCGGTAAAGAGATTTGCCCTGATAGTAAGGAAGCCAAAAAAGAAGAAAAATGCCGTAAATAATACCAAAGGGTGGATATTTCCACCCTTTTATTTTTTTAGAATATTAACATTATCATGGTATATTTATCCAAATTAGGGAATACTAGAATTGGAGGTGAGTGAAATGGGATTTAAAGATTTACCAGGCAGCACAGCCACCAAACAAAGCCAGTCCGCTGCTAACAAAAGTACAGCATCACAAAACACGACTGCTAATGATGCCCTTTCAAAACAAGAATCTCTTACCAACACAAAATCTTCTCAATAAGTAAGCCTCACCCCCTTATAATAATAGAGCGGCACTATGCAGCTCTATTATTTTTTTGCCAAAAGCTATTGAAATAAAAAGTTTGGGAACACTATATATAATCGTAAACATGAGGAGGGATTTGATGAAAAAACTTATTTCCGGTATGTTTTCAAGTGTACCTGATGCCCAGTTACTGCTTGCTACCACTGGTTATGATGAAGCTGCACCCGAAAACACAACAGATAAGTTAAGCGATTATGGCAGGGATAACAGCCAGACCCGCACTGAAGTCACTTCCTCTATTATCTCCAATAACATAACCAACGAAGCCTCCGATCATGCAGCCATGAATAAAGCCCTTGATGATTCTCTGCCATAGTTTTGCCATAAAGGTATGCGTCTTAAGTCATCGACTAAGATAAAAAATCCCCACAGTTATTTACCTTGTGGGGATTTTGACGTTAACAGCATCTCTTTTCGCCACATGATTTCCTTGTAAACAGTAATAATATCGGAACTTAACCTCGCTAAAATACTGGGATCAGCGTCCGGTGACAGCTTATAGCGCTCTTCCAGCATCACCAGTAATTCACTCAGGCGGTTTAAATCCTCCTCAGCCCTTTCCATTTCCTCCCGGTACCAGTTCATTCCACACATTACGATAACCTCCCTACTTTGTCGTTCAGAGATATTCGAGCTTAGCAAAGAAAATCCTGCATAGGAAGAATGACCCCGCACTTTCTAGATATTTGCTTAACTCTGACGCTACCACCCCCACATAAATAATCAGTTTTCACTGATACTATAGTGGGATAGTTTAACCAAACCAGGAGGCGTATGCTTTATGACAACAATAGCAATTGCAGCATTAGTTGTAATCGGAGTATGTCTTATAGCCATCGCGTACTTTGAAATGGTATCCTATCCCTGGCAATAACTATATTGCCGTTTGGGGGCTATTATAGCCCCCTGAGCTTCACCAACTTTATCGCCTTGCTACCTACAAAACTCCCCAGTAAGCGCCATAATCCCAAGCTTATTGTTTTTCTGCAAATTTTTGTATGCAGTTGTTTTGAACTTATGGATACAAAGGCCCCCGGCACATTGATATGCTGAGGGGCTTAACTATTTCTCATTAATTTTATAAATATAATATCAAAATAAAAGGATATTTGACAATAAAGGTTGTATTTAGATATAAATATACATATTTCGACAAATAGAAAAGGTGGGGTAATTACAATGAAAAGAAAAAAAATCGTAGCTTGTGTTTTAACTGCTCTTTGCGTGGCCAGTATGAATACTGTAGCCACAGCTGCCGCCGATAAATTAAATAAGGAGAATATAACTATTGAAGTACGCCATTGGAATCCAAATCTTGATGGCAGTATAAAAGTAACTGACAACGGTGTAGGTACCAATTTAGATTTTAACCGTGATCTTGGTATAGGCGACAAAAATTTTAATGAAATTCGCTTAACCTTCGGCGAAAAAGATAAATTCCGGGTTGCTTATACCAATTTTGATTATTCCGGACACAACCAGCTTGATCGATCTATCGACTTCGATGGTAAACACTATGATCTTAATGAGAATGTTACGAGTAAAATAGACATTAAATATTACCGTGCTACCATGATTCATCCGTTGTCAAAATCAACCAACTTCAACTCAGAATGGATGATTGATATTAAAGGATTTACCTTTGACACGGCCATTGATTCCGCTTTAACCAAAAGCTCCAAAAAATTCAGCTGCGCATTACCTACCATTGGGGTAGCAGCTCAAGGACAAATTGCTCCAAATACTACGGCATTTGCTGAAATTTCCGGATTACCACTTGGCAGTTATGGCCATATTTATGACTTCGAAACTGGCATCAAGCATGAAATGGAAAAAGACATTTCTTTAACTGCTGGCTATCGTTCATTTGACCTTAAGGTTAAAGATGACGAAGACTATGCTAAAATCAAATTAAATGGCCCGTTCTTTCAAGCCGCTTATCACTTTTAATCCTGCTCCTTGCTTCTCCGCCCCGGCCTGTGCGTTTCTTTCGGCTAAAATCACGCTATCTTTTACGGCTCCTATTCTGTCCGTATTATTAATATCCCTTATGGCTATTTCTAGTACTTTAGGTAATAGCAATTGTTCTGACACTAAAAGGTCTTGTCCGTTCATGTTTTGAATGACCTTTTGAGCTAAGTTTGTAATTATCTCGCATTGTTTTGGCGGGACATCTTTTAATAATTTACTAACATCCTGTATACTCATTTATCTATCCTTTCCCAGCCCCGGCAAGGGTAGTTTCAAAATAATATAAAAATGCATGCACAAGCACTTCCTGACAGAACCTATATCAGGAGGTGCTTGCATGCTTAAAAAATCTAAAATAAAGTCATTTGCCAGTGAAAATGTCAAGAGCACTGGTGACAATGCCTGTTCACGTGAACAAACAAATAGTTCAATAAATTCCAACTCTAACTCTAATGCTAACGATGCCGAATATCTTAAGGAATTGGAACAGGTTATTAAAGACCGGGCGGCAGAATAGCCGCCCTCTAACGTAGTTTGTGCAGTACAGTCGATGCATTTTTTATCACTTCCTAACAACCTAACCCGTATAATAAAGTAACCCGCACTATAAGGTGGTGATAATTTGATTATTAACTTTGATGAACGAAAATTTAGAGCTGAAGTTATAAATATGGTTCGCCCCTTAGGACTAGACAAAAGTCTGATTGGGCAAGTAGTGTCTCAAGCATTACTTGCCGTCCGTAGAGCAAGTAAACCAGTAAAAATGTAATTTTACTCTTAGCCGCTAATGCGGCTTTTTTTTGCCTTTCTACTAGTTTCTACTGTGATTCAGCTATTACCGGTTGCAACCGGTGGCAAAAACCGCCCCCTACCAAAGGACAGAGAATAAATACATATCAGTTGTTCACCAGGACCAACCCGGCAGGCGGCAATACGAGAAATTATTTAATAATATAGCATTGAATATTTTCAAAAACATACCCACCCTGACCACTTTCGAGTTCATGAAAATTCGTGGTGTAGAAATGATCGCCACTTGAACTATTATAATACCTAAATAAAGGAACTGTCTTGGAATGTTTCTGCTTATAGACGTAGCATTGGATTCCTTCATAGACGTAACCATCTCTACCCCTGCCAAGTTCTTCAAAATTGGTAGTATAAAAGTGATCCCCGGTTTTGTTGTTCCAATATCTATGTAGAGGAACTGTTCCTCGCTTATGATGGTTATAAACATATCCTTCGACGCCCTCATATACATAACCACCGTCTCCATAACCAAGTTCATTAAACATAGTTGTGTAAAAGTGATCCCCATTTGAGTTATTATAATATCTGTGTAAAGGAGACACATCTGAGTAATGGGCGGCGTAGACATTTAATCCTGGCACCAATAATAGTACACCGATTAGAACAAGCATAAGTAATTTTTTCACTTCTTACATCTCCTCTTCGTGCGCACGTTGCGCGCTTCATATATATTTCACAGAAATCATCGCTCCTGCGTTGCGATGTAAGACAACCGACTTACCTCACGCGAAAGCCTCTGGGGGACAACAGCATGTCGGTAAAGTCAGGATTAGACAGCGCCTGCTGTCGAGTGGCCTGGCGAGTCAGGCCATATATGGTAAAGCCTTTGGGGCTGAATCCGGGTCTGTGGCCAGGAACGCTGCCGGACATTCCGGTATCAATGGGTATCTCCAATATAGGAGAGATTGGGTATAAGCAGGCCCATTGACACACCTGTGGTAAGCAGGGTAACGACCAACCGGATACCTACGTATGGATACACTATATGGGGTTGTCAAACGTGACCTGCCTAAGTACCCCTTCGGTATATGGCAGAGAGCCCTAATAGTAGCCTAACGACCTTCTGTAATGGAAGGTCCATGGTGAAGGGGGGCAGTATTCCAAGTTCCCATTTTGAAAGGAGTTGCTTTGAATGGAGCAATCGAAACTCATGCAGAAATTGGAAGGTTATCGTCGTCGAAACGCCGCCAATCATGAGTATGTCAACAGTGATCTCTATCGGCTATTGTACGATAAGGATTTGTACATCATTGCCTACAACTCCGTCAAGTCTAATGATGGTGCAGAAACATCTGGCTCTGATGGCACTTCTCTGCACGGCTTTTGCCAAGAGTGGGTTGCTGAACTGATCGCTGCCATGCACGCTGAGTCCTATCAGCCTCAGCCAAACAAAACCATGATGATACCAAAGAGTAACGGGAAAATGCGCAAGTTAAGTTTTCCCAACGGTAAGGACAAACTTGTTCAGGAGGCCATCCGCATTATCTTAGAATGTATCTACGAGCCTACCTTTTCCGGCCTCTCCCATGGATTCCGGCCAAAACGTTCTACACAAAGTGCCATCGCCGAGGTAGAGACTTGGAACGGTACCATTTGGTTCCTTGAGGGTGACATTACCGCTTGTTTTGATGAAATTGACCATCGCATACTGGAGTCAATACTTCGAGAACGGATTAACGATGAGCGCTTTATCCGCCTCATTAATAAAGTTCTCAAGGCCGGTTATTTCGATATGCAGCATAGTTATCACAGGAATAAAACCGGAAACGCTCAAGGCTCTTGCTGTAGCCCCATTCTCTGCAACATCTATCTTGATAAGCTGGACCGATTTATGGAGTCCATTATCAACCGTGACACGCTGGGGGACTACCGCAGACAAAATCCACAATACGCCAAGGCTAGGTACCAGTACAAGAAAGCAGTCAACAATGGCTGCGATTCGAAGATGGTTAATGCCTTGTTAAACGAAATGAACAAGCTCCCGTCTACAGACAGATATGACCCTCATTTTCGCAGAATAAAATATGTGCGCTATGCGGATGATTTTCTGATTGGCCTGATCGCCCCTAAAGCGTATGCAGTGAATTTAAAACAACAACTCAAGGATTTCCTCCAAAACAAACTCTGTCTCCGGTTAAGCGACGAGAAAACTAAAATTACACATTCCGCTGATCATGACGTAGCTTTTCTGGGTTATATTATCCGCAAAGGCTATGGCAAGCACAGTAAATTTCAAATCCGCCCTTTTGATTCAGCCCTCTGTGTCCATATGAATACGGAGGGTATCTTGAACAAACTGCGGGATAACGGTATGTGTACTGCAATTGGCTATCCTATCGGCATCACCCGGCTTCTTCGAGAGCTTCCGGAAGACATCATCAAGTATGGTAACCAAGTTTTGCGAGGATTGTTAACTCAGCAGCGCGGTTGCTGCAATTTCTTTGAAGGTTGGCGTATCCAATACGTTGTGCAGTTTTCCATCGCTAAAACCCTAGCTCGCAAGTTTGACATCAGCCTCAAGAAAGTGTTTGCTCGCTATGGTAAGGCACTCACTGTGAATTATGAAAACGCCAAGGGTTACGCCCGTTCGGTCAGTTTGGCTCTGTACAAATCATTTGCACGACAAAAGAGTTTCTTTGCTACCATTAAGTCGGCTATCGCATCTTTTCAACTACCTGACTACAGTTTGATAAATCCGCTTTCCCGGACTTGCTACATTTGCGGCAATCCGCATCATCATGTCAGCATGTATCACAGGAAAACGAAAAAGAAACTCGTCAAGCCCTATTCACCGATTATCACCGTCATGCTTGCAATTAATCGACGGCAGATACCGCTGTGCCGGGATTGCTTTGCTAGGGTTGATGCTAACAGCTTCCAACTCAATCAACTCAACCGACGATAATTTTTTTTTGGAATATGGAGAGCCGTATGCGGTGAAAGTCGCTTGTACGGTTCGGGAAGGGGTGGGTTACTTTGTTAATCCACCTATTTCATATGTTTGAATTCCGAACTTCCATAATTTAATATTATACTCTTTTTTTTTGAATTTGTTTAGAAAACATTGGGATAAGAAGAAATAAAAAAACGCACCCCGAAAGATGCGGTTTAACTGAAAGGGTGGCAATAGCGGCAAACTATTATCACCAAGTTTGAGTTTACATTATAATTTTTAGAATTTGTTTAGAAAATATTCCCTCAGGAAACATTGTAGCAAGTAATCAATTGAAAGGAATACTTTTTTCATCTTCTATTCTTGTCCGTAAATTGCTTCAAGGCAACTTTTACGCGATATGCCGTGATGATAAGGGAAAGATAAGCAACGTCTTCTACTATTTCTTCCATGATTTCGAAGTGCAGCAGTTTTTCGGCAATATTAGCAACTATGAAAGAAAAAATGACTAGCAAAATTTCACCAGTTGGGAAGCGACCATGCTGGTAAAGTTTATAGGGAACCGCTAACAGCTTATACTTAATAACCGCGAATAGCCATGAAAGGATAACAACTGCAATCATCGGGTAAACAATTGGGGCATAGGGAAGTTGAGAGACAGATATGAAAAAAGGGCCAGTAATAGGATCAAAACCCACAGGATAAAACACTCTGCCCCAACTCATTTCCCGGCCTACCATTAATAGCCAGAGAGGAATTGACCAAGCTAAGAAACGAGCATGGTGGTACTGTCCGTCAGACTTGGCCTCTTGCTGCCATTTTGCGGTTAGCAATGCTCCTACGGATAGTATCACGACCTGTGACCACTCTAACGGACTATTTTCCCATCCCCAGGATGGTGGTAAGTGACTGCCAATAAAATACGAGAGAATAACAATGATTATCAAAATATACTTACATAAATACATATAAACGACTTCCTTACTATATTTCAACATACTTATTCTACCACTACTATTTTTAAAAAGCACTTAACACATTTGTCAAAGTTGGCACATTGTTAGTTAGATGAAGACGATATATTATTGCAACTTTTAAAGGCCCTAGAAAGTACTCGGATTTATGTAAATGTCTAAATACGAAAGAGACAAACGAATAATCTCGCCTGTCTCTTAAATTTGGGACAACTGCACCACTTTGACCCACTCTTTAATGGGCACCATTGCCACGAATACCTGATTTTCCTGGAGCCGATAATCAGATTCGAACTGATGACCTACGCTTTACGAAAGCGTTGCTCTACCAACTGAGCTATACCGGCGGATTGGACACTCTTATTTTACCCGCTGCCGGGCAAAAAGTCAACATGACTAACTTTCAATTGTTGTCCAACTCATTTGTGCAACCTGATCGCACAGATTACTTAGGCTGCCACTATCACTAAACAAGTCAGCGACAACCCGGCCGTCTATTTTGCGATTATCAGCCATACCCCGCATAATTCTTTCGACTTCGCGTACCGCAAGTGCCTGACGATAAGGCCGGGTTTCGCTTAACGCTACAAAAACATCGGCTACGCTAACAATTCTTGAACCCAGTTTCAAAGAAGATTCAGCCCTACGGAATGGATAGCCTGCACCATCTAAGGTTTCATGATGAAAAGCTGCCCATTCAGCAATAAGTGAAAAGCCGTCAATTTGCTCAAGAATGCGGTAGGTGTAGTACGGATGCTGTTTAATTATGGAAAATTCTTTATCTGTTAGTTTATTCGGACTTTCTAATATTTCATTGGGTATTGCCAACTTCCCTAAGTCGTGAAACAAACCAGCAATTTTTATTAGCTTAATTTCTTCCCGGCTATAGCCTCTAGCCTGAGCCAAAAACGCCGAAACCTGAGCAACGCTGCGGGAATGCATACCGGTAAAGCGGCTGGTCCTGTCAATGATAGTCGCAAAAACCCCGGCAATATTTACTACATCATCAATATTAAATACCATTCGGCCATAGGTATCAATTTGACGAAAAAAATTCTGGTAATAGTTAGGATTGGTTAAGTCCAGCCAAAAACTCTCCTGCCGGGCAAACTCATGCAAAGCCCGCACCAACTCAGGATCAAAATAACTGCCGCTTAACTCTCGTATCGCTGATAACATATCCGGGCGTTGCTCAAATATGTAGACCTTGTCTTTCAGCAATATCTCCAGACGATCGGCCAGGTTTATTATCCGGCTGGTTATAGGAATATCCTTACCAGCCAGACCAGATGGACTAGAGCCATCCCATTTATCATGGTGATGTCGGATTGTCTCAGCCAGAATACCAAACTGCGGGTTATCCTTTAATAGCTCGTAACCTGCGTCGGCATGACGGTATACGTCATCTGCGACCTTAAATACCTGTAGTTTTTTTCTTTCAGACCAATTGGATACAGCACCAATATCATGCAACAGCGCAGCATATACCAAGATCTGCTGTTGTCCCTCATTCAAGCCAATATGCTCAGCAATCCGTCCTGCAATCAGTGCTGTCCGCCAATGGTGTTTCGATAAACCGTCTGTTGACAGTTCTAGTGCTATTGATAATGCACTTACTAAATTACTAGGATGGATAGTAAACAGCATAGTTTTTTCCCGCCTTAAACAAATTTATCCGCGGCAATGATCCTGATACACCAATTACCGCGGACAACACAGTACTAAATATGGGCACACCGATCTGCCAATTCAGCTTGCTTCGACGAATTAAAGCGATCCTCTGTACTAAGATAGCCGGTTATCCGGCGCACTCTTTTAATTGGGGAGCGTTCAACTGCCTTAACTTCAATTTCATCCCCATGGATACTTAACTGTACGGCAGCAAGTTCTTTCCCTTTGCGGGTCCATAGCTGCTGCTCCGCAGCAACAATTTCTCTAATCTCTTCTTCCGTAATTTCGGACTCGGCAACAACTTTTACACCGTCAATTATCATATATACCGTCTCCCTTTGTTGGATACCCAATAATACTAGTAATTCAATAACAGGCAATAGATAATCCAATTATCCCGCTATCAGGTGCTATACTAAGTCCATGCCTGCTGTCAAAGCTTTTAAATTTAGTTCTTTAAATTTTGCTTTAACGTTGTCACAGATTATTTTTTCCCAATCAATAGCCTCAAGTCCCATGGATCTGATAATAGTGCCTAACAATATGACATTCATAACCTTGGGATTACCAAGCTCTGCCGCACGCTTTGCTGCATGGACTACTTTTGTTGGTACCTTGCTTGCTAATTCCTCTAAAATTCCGGTCGGATAATCAAATTTTCCCGAAAGAATAGGCATTGAGTTTATTTCATAATCGTTTACCACAACTTTTCCGTCTGGTTTTAAATATTTCAGCCAACGTAAGGCTTCCATTTTCTCAAAAGATACCAGGATGTCTGCTCCACCTACTTCGATAACTGAGGATTCCACTTTATCTCCGTATCTAACTTGCGAAGATACAGATCCGCCTCTTTGCGACATGCCATGAATTTCACTCATTTTTACATCGTACCCTGCTTCCATAAGGCCTGTTGTCAGAAGCTTGCTGGCAAGTATGGTGCCCTGGCCGCCTACTCCTACCAAAAGAATGCTCTTCACCATTATGCTTCCTCCTTTTGAATCGCTTGTTTCGGGCAAACCTGGAGGCAGACCTCGCAGCCTACGCAATCTAAGCCGATACTCGCCTTTTTACTGGTTTTATCAAAATATATTGCCGGACAACCTGTTTTAATACAACTTCTGCAACCGACGCATACTTCAGTATTCACAGTACAGCGCTTGGTAAAGCTTCCTTTAAACTCTTCTTTGTCCTGCGGCGAAAACTTCTTTAATACACAAGGCCATCTTGTGATTATTACCGCTGGTTCATTTAGGCTGAGCGCCCAATCCAACGCGTCTTCCACTGCTTTAAGATCATTAGGATTGATAACTATTACCTGATCAATGCCACAGGCCTTTACAAGTTTTTCTATATCTACCGGCCTGGTTTCTTTGCCTTGCAAGGTATAGCCTGAACCGGGGTTCTCCTGATGTCCTGTCATACCGGTGATGCGGTTGTCCAATATTACGGTAATGGTATTACTCCGGTTATAGGCTACATCCAGGAGAGAATTAATGCCAGTGTGAAAGAAGGTAGAATCACCAAGAATAGCAACCGCCCGCATCGGTGAGTTCGCTTGCATGCTAAAGACTTGCTGTGCCCCATGACCGGCGCTAATACTTGCGCCCATACAAATATTATAATCCATAGCATTGTACGGCTCAGCAAAACCCAGAGTATAGCAGCCGATATCCCCGGAAAGCAGGAGATTTTTCCGCTTACCCAAGGTATAGAATAAGCCTCTGTGCGGACAACCGGCGCATAAGGTTGGCGGTCTTGGAACAACTTTATCCGCATCATAGTCGATGGACGGATTTTCTTTACCGTAAACTGCTTTTCTGATTACATCAGGTGTTAATTCTCCACAGAAGGGAATCAGGTTTTTACCGATACAATCAAAGCCTAATATGCGAACCTGTTCTTCAATATACGGATCATTTTCTTCAATAATATAAACCTTTTCGACTTTTTGGCAAAACTCTTTAATCTTCTCGGTGGGCAGCGGATAGGTAAAGCCTAGTTTTAAGTAGGACGCACTATCGCCAAATACTTCTTTAGCATAGCTGCAGCATCCCCCTGAGGCGATTACACCAATTTTGGCACTATGCCACTCGATATAATTCAAGCTGGTGTTATTAGAGAATTCCAATAGTTTTTGCAGTCGTTCTTCTACTTTTAATCGCAGTATTCTGGCATGAGCTGGTACTGTGATATACTTCTTTGTATTTTTTACATAATCTTTAATGCCAGCTTCCTGGCGGTCGTTACACTCGACAATGCCCTTAGAGTGACATACCCTTGTCGTCATCCTGAGCAAAACCGGTGTATCATATTTCTCACTGATTTCAAAAGCAGCTTTCGTCATGTCTTTGGCTTCCTGGCTGTCTGCCGGCTCCAGCATAGCTATCTTGGCAAATTTAGCATAATTACGATTATCCTGCTCATTTTGCGAAGAATGTTGACCAGGTTCGTCAGCCGTAACCAGCACCATTCCGCCGTTTACTCCTGTATAGGCATAGGTAAACAGCGGGTCTGCCGCCACGTTTACCCCAACATGCTTCATGGAAGCTATGGATCTCGCGCCAGCGATGGATGCACCAATAACAGCTTCTAATGCGACTTTTTCATTGGGTGCCCATTCTGCCAAAATATCCTCTTTATAGGTGGCAATATTCTCAAGTATTTCCGTGCTGGGCGTACCAGGATAGGCTGACGCAAATTTTACGCCTGCTTCATAGGCTCCACGGGCGATTGCTTCATTTCCCGTTAATAATTTCTTCATGTACAACTCTCCTTTTGAGTAATGTATACCTAAAAAGCATCCCTGCAAGTTCTAAAGATGCTAAGCCTTAACATCGATTGAGCCCTCTTTTTGCGGCAAATTCTTCTCATTTCCTTTATCTGCTTGCGGATTTTTCAGCTTATTCTTTTTTCGCGGCATACTTTGGTTAGTTAGTTGGTTAAAGTACTGAATGGGACGTACAGGCGAGATTTTCCCTAATCTTTCAATTGGCGGAATCGACGTCGGTTTTCGTTCCATTGAGCACACTCCCTTTTCCATGATCTAAACATATATATAATTATACCTGAACATTTTTAAATTGCATACCATTTCCTAGTTAACTTCGCCACAATTCAATATACTATAATCCCGGATTCGGTATCGTCTGTTTATAAATTTTTTCTTATCTTACTCATCTAAATAATTTATTAATTGACACATATTGCTATTTAATCATATAATATATAAAATATTTAAATATTGTCTCAAGGGGAGTAACCATACGGCAAAGTCGTCAAGAACGGTGCGTGCGCCCGGCTTTGTTGGCAGTATAATACTGTTGGTAAGACCTTGCCTTTTTTAAAGGTAAGGTCTTTTCTGTTTTTTATAATGCTATCTTATCTAACAGAAGGGGTGATTACTATTAACCGGATTCTAGATGTTTGTAATGTTGGGTACAAACAACATGCTGTCTGGGGGGATGTAATTGGACTGGAAAAAAGCAACTGGCTACTTCGGCTTGCTATGCATCATAATTGCCGTCTTAGCCCAATTGATTGCAACTTTAGCCCCTAATTTTCTAAATATTGAATCCCATGAAGCAATAATTCGGTGGGCAATCTATTTATGGGTTTACGCCATTATTGTGACAGGAATTTATCTAGAGCAAATAACCGGACATATTTTCGAATTACTTCTCGGCTTGTTTGCCGGCATTTTATGCCTTGTGTTCTGGTTGACTATACCAGTCGCGCTGATTTATTTTTTTCGGGCGTTCGCTAAAATTAGTAAAACCAATGGGGGATTGCCTTTTTGATTCCCTACACAAATAAAAGATAACAAGGAGGCGTACTTAATGAAAAAGCAGTGGCACCAGTTGAGCTCAGAACAGGTTGTAGCTGAACTTAATTCTGACCTGGAGCACGGTCTGTCCTCGACCGAAGTAGCCAAGCGCCTGGCGCAATATGGCTATAACGAATTGCAGGAAAAAGCCAGCGAACCTTTATGGAAAAAGTTTTTTAATCAATTTAAAGATTTTTTAGTAGTAATTCTAATCGTAGCCAGCCTTATTTCGCTTTCAGTTGGTGAAGTTACCGATTCCCTGGTTATTATTACCATAGTACTACTTAATGCCGCCTTAGGCGTATTCCAGGAGGCTAAAGCAGAAAAAGCCCTAGAAGCCTTAAAGAAAATGAACGCTCCAAGCTCTAAGGTTATCCGTAATGGTAAAACTGCCACAATCCCTTCCCGGGAGTTGCTTCCTGGTGACATCATTCTCCTTGATGCCGGGGATTATATTCCTGCCGATGTGCGTATTCTTGATTCCTTTAATCTGCGGATCGAGGAAGCCTCTTTAACCGGTGAATCGGTACCGGTTGAGAAAGATTGTTCTCCGATTGAAGGGGAACCGCCGCTGGCAGATCGCCACAACTTAGGCTTTATGAGTACAGTTGTAACTTATGGACGCGGTAAAGCCATCGCTGTCGGTACGGCAATGAATACCGAAATTGGCAAAATTGCTAAAATGATTCAGACTGGCGAAGAAGACACCACCCCGCTGCAAAAAAAGCTGGCAGAGTTTGGCAAAGGTCTTGGCGTTGCTTGTTTAGCCGTTTGTGCCATCATCTTCGCTATGGGGCTATGGAAAGGCTATCAAGATGGTACGTTAACCTTTAACGAAGTCCAGATGATGCTTATGACCTCTATTAGTTTGGCTGTTGCCGCCATCCCAGAGGGCTTGCCTGCTGTTGTAACCATTGTGTTAGCCTTGGGTATGCAACGAATGGCCAGGAAAAACTCGATCATGAAAAGACTGCATGCCGTAGAAACCTTAGGTAGTATCTCGGTAATTTGCTCTGATAAAACCGGCACTCTTACCCAAAATCAAATGACCGTAGTTAAGATCTTCACCCCTGGTAAGCTATTTGCAGTAAGCGGTGAAGGCTACAGCCCTGTAGGACAATTTACTCATAATAAAGTAGCCATAGACGTAACCACAGAAAAAGACCTTGCCGTACTGCTGCGTGGTTCCATCTTGTGCAATGATGCTCAGCTAAAATCCTCTGAGGATAAAAGCTGGTCAATTATCGGTGACCCTACCGAAGGTGCATTGGTTGTTGCCGGCTACAAAGGCGGCTATACGCAACCACAACTGACCGAACAATTCCCCCGGCTACAGGAAATCCCCTTTGATTCTGGCCGGAAAATGATGACTACCCTGCATCAAATAGATGGGCAACTTCGTACGTTCACCAAAGGTGCCCCTGATGTCCTGTTAAGCTGTTGCACCGCCATTGCTGAAAATGGAGTAATTCGTCCCTTAAACGCAGAGGATAAGGCCGCCATCCAGGCTGCTAACAGGGATATGGCTTCTCACGCCCTCAGAGTACTGGCAATAGCCTATCGCGACTTTGACATCAATCCGGATATGACCACTCCTGGCAATATTGAAAACGAGCTCGTATTTATCGGCCTGCTAGGTATGATTGACCCGCCTCGTATGGAAGTTAAGGACGCTGTTGAGTTATGCAGGAGCGCAGTCATTCGCCCGGTAATGATTACCGGTGACCATCCAGATACTGCCTTCGCCATTGCCAAACAACTTGGTATTGCTACAAGTAATTCCCAGGTACGTACTGGTAAAGAACTTGATTCCATGTCTCCTGATGACTTAAAGAAGGCTGTAGAAACTGCCAGCGTCTTTGCCCGCGTATCCCCAGAACACAAAGTAGCGATTGTCGAAACTTTGCGTAGTAACAAACATATTGTCGCCATGACTGGTGACGGTGTAAATGACGCCCCAGCCTTGAAAAAAGCCGATATCGGTGTGGCTATGGGCATAACCGGCACCGATGTTACCAAAGAAACCGCCGATATGGTAATATCTGATGATAACTTTGCCACCATTGTCTCAGCGGTAGAAGAAGGCCGGGTTATTTACACCAACATTAAAAAGTTTGTTTTCTTCCTGCTTGCTTGTAATGTATCCGAGATCCTGGTTATCTTTTTTGCCATGCTTTTCGGCTGGGCTATCCCCTTATTACCGATCCAGTTATTGTGGGTTAACCTGGTAACTGATGCCTTTCCTGCCTTAGCACTAGGTGTTGAAAAGAAAGAACCGAATGTAATGAACCTCAAACCACGCGACCCAGCTGCACCATTAATGGATAGAAACCTAAAAATTATGATTTTGGTTCAAAGTATGGCTATTGCTTTCACGGTCTTAGGAGCCTTCCAATATGCCTTAACCGAATATAATGGTGACCTTGCTATGGCCCGGACCTTTGCCTTTACTACCCTGATTACCACCCAGATTGCCTGCGCTTTTGTTGCCCGCTCAGAATACTATTCTGCGTTCTCCCTGGGTTTTTTCAGCAACAAGTACTTAAACGCCGGCGTTGGCCTCTCCTTCGTGCTGCTCTTGCTGTCGGTTGAAGGTCCCTTACATGTGATCTTTAAAACTGTTGAACCTGGTTTACACGAGTGGCCTTTCTTGATAGCAGCAGCTGTCATCCCCTTCTTTATTACTGAATGTGCTAAATGGCTGTTAAATTTCTCCTTCAAACCCTCGCAGTCCGCAAAAGCATAAACAACTAACCACTACGGCTTTACACAATTAAGACTTGAAAAAGGCTCAGCAAGCAGGTATCACTGCTTGTTGAGCCTTTTTTATCCGGACATCCAAACTATTAACGTTATTGCTTCTTTATCACAGCCAATCCGCATATGATGTACCGGGGGATATCATGGTTTTAGACGTATTACTGGCAATCGGTTCTTTAGCAGTTGTTCCTATCGGAACAGTGCTCCTACTCTGGTTACTATCCATCTTAACACCAGACCATTAAGGTCTGGTGTTTTTTAGAAAACATGACTTGCGCCGAGTGCAAAAACCGATGTTGCCCTTATCCTGTTTACTTATCTAGTATTACCACCTATGCCAATCCCGGTGTTCCATAATCCTGTGTATTGCTCTTTTGTGGCGCTCAATTTCATATTTTTGTCTTTCACGCCATGCCCGCCTCGTCTCAAACGGACGCCGCTTCATTTCTCTTTCATGACGAATATTTTCCTCGTGTATTCGACGGTTTCTTTCTCTTTCCCAACCGTTATGATGGTGGTCTCTTTGGTGCTCATACTCATACCGCTGCAGTTCCACCGGCTGTGGTGCTGCTTCGGCTACAGTAGCAAATAAGCCTACTTGCATTAGTCCGACCATTGAGTATATCATAACCTTTTTCGCCATACTTTGCATATGAATTCCTCCCCCTCCTTATTGTGGTAACCTAACTTAATAATAAACGCCAATTTTTAGAATTTATTTAGAAAGTATTAAATAAGGACGGGTAAAGAACAACATTACCGACCTGCTAATTGCCTGTATTTTTCCCAACGCTCCTTAGCATCTTGCTCGGTTTTTTCAAATAAGGCGTCAGCAATATCGGGAAATAGCTTCTGCAGTGACGAGTAACGCACTTCACCCATAAGGAATTCTTTAAAATCGGTGGTTGCTTCTTTCGAGTCCATAGTAAAAGGATTGTTGCCAGTATCTTTTGCTTGAGGATTGTATCTATATAACGCCCAATAACCGCTGTCAACCGCCCGTTTGGCCTCCAATTGACTACAGCCCATACCCGCTTTCAGGCCATGATTGATACAAGGAGCGTAAGCAATAATCAGGGACGGGCCTGGATAAGCCTCCGCCTCCGCAATCGCTTTGAGAGTTTGATTTTTATCGGCTCCCATGGCAATTTGCGCTACATATACATAGCCATAGCTCATGGCTATCATACCAAGGTCTTTTTTCTTGGTACGTTTGCCGCTGGCTGCGAATTTGGCAATAGCTGCTGTCGGAGTAGCCTTGGATGACTGACCGCCCGTATTGGAATATACTTCTGTATCAAATACCAAAACATTAACGTTTTCACCAGAAGCCAATACATGATCTAAGCCGCCAAAGCCAATATCGTAAGCCCAGCCGTCGCCACCAAATATCCATTGTGAGCGCTTTACTAAAAAATCCCTATTTTTGTAGATTTCATTTAAAAGCGGATTTTTACCTCTAGCCCTTTCCAGAACCTCAATCAGTTTATCGGCTCTTTCCCGTGTACCTTCCCCAACATCTTTATTTACCAGCCAATCATTACATACTTTCTTGAATTCTTCTCCCAATTGTAGCTGAGCTGCTTTCTCAATATCCATAATCAATTTGTTTCTTACTTGTTTTACGCCCAAAAGCATACCCAAACCAAATTCAGCATTGTCCTCAAATAAAGAATTCCCCCAAGCCGGACCATGGCCACGGTGATTTTTGGTATACGGCACAGACGGCGCACTGCCCGCCCATACAGAAGAACACCCGGTAGCATTAGCTACCATCATTCTATCGCCAAACAATTGAGTTACTAATTTAGCGTAGGGAGTTTCCCCGCAGCCTGCACAAGCACCAGAAAACTCTAACAGCGGTTGTTCAAACTGGCTACCCTTAACCGTTTCCTTTTTAAGAGGATTGGGTTTAGGAGCTAAAAGCATTGCATAATCCCAAAGCTTTGCCTGTCCAAATTGAGTAGTAAGTTCTTTCATAACCAAAGCTTTTTCTTTGGCCGGACATATCTGGGCACAATTGCCGCAGCCAGTGCAGTCAAGTGGCGATATAGCCATTCTAAAATTCATATCGTTTACACCGGTAGCCGGCTTAGTCGTAAAACCTGCCGGAGCTTTTTTAATTTCTTCTTCATCAGCAAGTATTGGTCTAATTGCAGCATGCGGACAAACATAAGCGCATTGGTTACACTGAATACATTCATCCACTTGCCATTCAGGCACGTTGATAGCAATGCCGCGTTTTTCATAAGCAGCCGTACCCAAAGGGAAAGCGCCATCCTCCACAGAAATAAAGGTACTTACCGGCAGCGCATCCCCCTCTTGCCGATTCATTGGCTTTAGGATATTTTCAATAAATGCCGGAACTTCTTTTACAATATCTGTTACAACCTGAGCATTTCCCCAAGAAACTGGAACACTGAACTTCACACTAGAGTTTACACCCCTGTCAATAGCTGCGTTGTTCATAGCAACAACTTTTTCACCTTTATTGCCGTATGATTTTTCTACCGCCTCTTTCAAATAGTTAGCAGCCTCTTCTACAGGAATAATACCGGCAATTGTAAAAAAGGCAGCTTGCATGATCATGTTGATCCTGCCGCCAAGGCCGATTTCCCGAGCAATGCCTACTGCGTCTATAGTATAAAAGTTGATATTATTCTCGAAAATAAAACGTTTCATAGCGGCAGGCAAGTTTTCATCCACTTCCTGCTCGTTCCAGGTACAATTAAGAAGAAAATTGCCGCCCTTCTTCAAGCCTTCCAATACATTGTATTTATCTACATAAGATTGGTTGTGACACGCAATAAAGTCTGCCTTATTAATAAGATAAGGCGCTTTTATCGGTTGTTTGCCAAATCTTAAATGAGAAATGGTAACGCCGCCAGATTTTTTAGAATCATAGGCAAAGTAAGCCTGCGCATATAGTTCGGTATGATCACCGATAATTTTGATGGCACTCTTATTGGCACCAACCGTTCCATCTGAACCAAGGCCCCAGAATTTGCAAGCTTTAGTTCCTGTTGGTGTAGTGTCAATATCTTCCCCCAAAGACAGCGATGTATATGTTACATCATCAACAATACCAATAGTAAAATTATCTTTTGGCTGCTCCTGCTTGAGGTTTTCATATACGGCCTGAATATGTCTGGGAACTACATCTTTACCCCCAACACCACAGCGGCCGCCAACAATGACTGGATGCCATTCGCTGTTGTAAAATGCCGTCTTTACATCAAGATATAGTGGCTCGGCTAACGATCCCATCTCTTTGGTTCTATCTAATACGGCAATTTTTTGGACCGTTTTAGGAATATACTTAAAGAAGTGTTTAATGGAGAAGGGTCTGTATAAATGAACAGTCAACAAGCCAACCTTTTCTCCGTTAGCATTTAAATAATCTACCACTTCTTCAATTGCCTCGCACATCGACCCCATCGCTATAATCATTCTATCTGCGTCTTTGGCGCCGTAATAATTGAAAGTATGATATTCCCGTCCAGTAAGTTTCGTGATTTCGCCCATATACTCTTCTACAATTTCCGGAAGATCCTGATAATAATGATTGGTTACTTCTCTTTGCTGAAAATAAATATCGGAATTTTGAACAGTTCCCCGTAATACCGGATGATCCGGATTTAACCCTTTCCGCCGAAATTCATCCAATGCATCCCGGTCTAATAAATTCGCCAATTCCTCATATTCAAGTATTTCAACTTTTTGTATCTCATGAGAAGTCCTGAAGCCATCAAAAAAGTTGAGAAAAGGAACTTTTCCTTTAATAGCTGACAAATGAGCGACAGCCGACAAATCCATAACTTGCTGAACACTGCTTTCTGCTAACAAGGCAAATCCGGTTTGCCTTGTAGCCATAACGTCTGAATGATCTCCGAAAATACTGATGGCATTTGCACCAACAACCCTGGCGCTAACATGAAATACGCCGGGTAAAAGCTCACCAGCAATCTTATACATATTCGGTATCATCAATAGCAGCCCTTGAGAAGCGGTGTAGGTCGTAGTCAATGCCCCTGCCTGTAATGAACCATGTACCGCTCCGGCCGCACCACCTTCTGACTGCATTTCCACAACCTCGACAGTCTGTCCAAAGATGTTTTTTCGGCCTTGGGCCACCCACTCATCAACACTTTCAGCCATATTGGACGACGGCGTAATCGGAAAAATAGCGGCTACATCTGTGAAAGCATAAGAAATATGAGCGGCTGCCGTATTGCCGTCCATCATCTTCATTCTTCTCTTCATAAAAAATCATCCTCTCCCCTAAATATGTAAGCATTCTCATCATACCCAATGTTGAATACCATGAGTGCTCTCTCTAATTTTAGACAACAGTTACACAATACTGATGTTGCTCCATAAGTTCTTTAATTGCATCTATTTGCTCTTGGTCGGCAGTCTCCAACTCCAGTTGGACAGAGGCATATCCCAAGGTGGCGCCACGTGTCTCCCGATCGTGGGTAACTGTCAGTACATTGGCTCCCGTTTCCGCCGTCAGCTTCAGCAACTGCCATAAGGAACCGGGCTTGTCGGGAATCACCATGTTAAATACTACTTTTCGTCCCGATTTTGCTAACCCTTTATTGATAATACGGGACATCATATTTACGTCAATATTGCCACCACTAATAATCGCTGCTATTTTCCGGTTTCTGTATTCTGGCATTCTATTCAATACCGCTGCAACTGAAACAGCCCCCGAACCCTCTGAAACTGTCTTTACACGCTCCATCAAAAGCAAAATAGCACCGGCTATTTCTTCTTCATCTACCGTTACAATATCATCAACATAGCGCTGAACAAGCTCAAAGGTTATATCGCCAGGAGTTTTCACTGCAATTCCATCAGCAATAGTTGGACTGCCATTACAAGTAATAATCTTGTTTTGCGCAATCGACTCAGCCATTGAAGGCATATTTTTTGTCTGAACTCCAATGACTTTTACGCTTGGCTTTACATTTTTAACCGCTAAGGCTATGCCGGAAATCAATCCACCGCCACCGATAGGTACTACAATGGCCTCAACGTCAGGTAAATCGTCTAAGATTTCTAAAGCAATTGTTCCCTGACCGGCAATGACCATGGGATCATTAAAAGGGTGAATAAAAGTTAATTGTCGTTCCTTTTGGAGGCGAGACGCCTCTGCATAGGCTTCATCATAAACCCCGCCATGGAGAATAACCTTTGCACCATAGCTTTTCGTCGCTTTGACCTTCGATAAGGGGGCATTCTTCGGCATCACGATAGTAGATGAAATACCAAACAGAGTGCCTGCAAGAGCTGCCCCCTGGGCGTGATTGCCTGCGGACGAAGCAATGATTCCTGTTTTCTTTTCGACGGCGCTCAAACTGGCCACTTTATTATAAGCGCCTCTCAACTTGAAAGAACCTGTACGCTGTTGATTTTCCATTTTTAAATAAACACGATTACCAGTCAAATCACTCAATGTATTTGTGTAGGCTAGCTCTGTTCGGACAGCAATTCCAGTCAGCGTTTCCCTGGCCTTTTTTATATCTTCCAATGAGATATTCATGTTAGCACTCCTTATTTATTCTGCAGCAAATGAGATCCTGTTTGAGGAATAATAGGAATTTGACCTGAACAAAAAAGATAGTTTCCTGACATCCTTGCTTGCGAATAGGGACCGATCGCCTGCGGTGCCTGTTTTGTTTCAATCACTCCTTTCATTGTGATTCCTCCTAAATAATAATTTGCTCATCTATACTCCAAATAAAACAAACTATATACTCAAATTGATTAATAACTTTTCTTCCCACTGTGAGAAACGACTAACGCTACAGACGGAGTAGTATAGCCTGTCACCCAAAACTCGGCTGTTTCCACTTTACTGAAACAAGGTCATTATCAGGCAATGCTATTTTTAGTAATTTTTTATCGTAATAATTATTTTTTATTATTTTAGAACAAAAAATCCCCTAAATATTGGAATTTATAAATATCTATTTACAAGATAGATATCTATAAATTGTACTTTCTGAGGTTTGCAATGTACTGGCCACCTTAGTTATGGCTCCTTTAATTTTAAAGATACCATTGCCACTTAATTTTTGAACAATAGCAGTTTTTTCATCAATAGACATTCGTTCAACAGGCATATCATATTCGGCAATAATTTTCTCGACTGCCGAATCTACTACAGTTTCAATAGATGAGCATAAAGATTCCACTACATTTTCCTCTTCGGTTACGCCTGTATTTGCTTCCGGATTATTTGCTAATAAAACATTAATAAGCTTATCCGTCAAATTCTTAACACTCACGTTATCTGGTGAAAGGAGAATATTTACGCATAACATACCAATTAATTCGTTATTTTCATCTTTAATAAAATAGGTAGATGATCTCAACTTATCTCCGTTTGCCGTACGACTTAAATAATTAACAACCGCATTTTGATTTAAATAAGATTTTTTCTCCAATAACGCCAACCCGAAATCGGTCAAAGGACATCCCAACTGTCGCCCGCTCATATAACCATTTCGAATGGCTATTACCGAGTTTTGCACATCTACAACATCATGCAAAAGCACTTCACAATGTGGACCAACAATATCTGCAATAAAATTTACTAACGGAATATATGTTTCAAGCAATTTTTTAGCTTTCATAACAGACTCCAATACTAGTTTTCAAAATTACTTTTATATTTTATGCATTCTACTAATAATAAAAAACCCCTTTTTAATAATAAAAAATTATCAGATAGGGTAATTATAGCATATCTCTTATCGAGCCGAAAACAGACTCAACTATGGGAATAATCGAAATCTTAACTGATAGAATAAGAACAAATAGGACCAGCCATTTAACAGCTGGTCCTATTGTTCTTATAAAATTTATTGTATTTGCAACTCTTCTTGTAGCTGTTCTTTCTTTTTACGGCTGGCGATATCTGCAGCCGCAGTAAAGAGTACATCGGTAGACGAGTTGAGGGCTGTTTCGGATGAGTCCTGCAATACGCCGATGATAAACCCTACCCCGACAACTTGCATCGCAAGGTCATTACTGATACCAAAGAGAGCACAGGCCATCGGTACAAGCAGCAGCGAGCCACCGGCTACGCCAGAGGCACCACAAGCGCCAATAGCAGCCAGAATACTGAGTAGCAAAGCAGTCCAGATATCAACAGAAATGCCAATGGTATGTACCGCAGCTAAGGCAAGTACAGAAATAGTTACTGCTGCGCCAGCCATGTTGACTGTTGCGCCGAGCGGAATCGATACGGAGTATGTATCAGGGTCAAGTTCAAGTTTTCTACAAAGATTCATATTTACAGGGATGTTGGCTGCGGAGCTACGCGTAAAGAAAGCGTAAATACCACTTTCACGTAGGCAAGTAAATACCAGTGGATAAGGATTGCTACGAATTTTCCAAAATACGATAAGTGGATTAATTATCAAGGCAACAAAAAGCATGCAGCCAATTAGCAGCACAAGTAGCTGGCCATAGCCGATAAGGGCTTCGATGCCATTACGAGAGATAGAATCCGCTACTAGACCAAAATACCCACAGGAGCAAGTTGGATAACCCAACGTACGACTTGCGATACGGCATTGGAAAAACTATTGATAACTTCTTTGGTTGTTTCACTGGCATGACGAAGTGCAATGCCAAGAACAATACTCCAGGAGAGAATACCAATATAATTACCAGTCATTAATGCTTTTACCGGATTTTCAACAACATTCAAGGCAAGAGTACGCAATACTTCGACGATACCATTTGGTGGTGTTACGTCTGACGCATTAGCAACAAGCTTGAGATCTACTGGGTAGAGATAGCTTGCTACCACGGCGATAAAAGCAGCCGAAAAAGTGCCCAGAATATATAAAAATACAATGGATTTCATATTTGTTTCTACGCCCTGCCTTTGGCTAGAAATGGCACTCATAATGAGAACTAGTACTAATAGTGGTGCTACAGCTTTTAAAGCACCAACGAATAAAGTACCAAAAAGGGCTACCCGGTTGGCGAGGTCTGGTGCATACAACGCAACGATAAGACCAAAAACAAAACCAATTAGTATCTGTTTGACTAGGCTAATTTTACTTATCGCAGAAAATAAAGATTTGAACACGCAAAAGACAACTCCTTTTTTCGCATATTTACCTCTTTGGTAAAAATAATTACAGTAGGATTATATAAGTAATAAACAAAAAAGAGGCACAAATTTATTATAATACCATTCCTGTATATGGTCAATGGACAGTAATTTCTTTTGCGTGTATAGAACGGACAAAGAAGAAGATGAAAGATTCTCTTTCGACTGCCGGATTTTTTCAAGACTTGTGATGCTGGACGTGGCCAAGGAACACACGTTCCAACTAATGGACGTTCTCTATCGATACAGCGCATCGCCGTTAAATATTAGAGTATTGCTCCAATATGTCCAAACCGGACTTGCCACTTCCATCAGGATTTTCCATAAGTTACTGTTTAAATATATTCAATAAATTTATTATCATAGCTACTACGCCGCCGGCAATAAGTGGGCCAATCGCCAGGCCGTGCAAAAAACAAACACCGCCGATTGTACCGACAACCAAAGCAGTCGTAGTCTCAGGCGATGCCTTCAAAAAATACATGCCTTGTGTTGCCACCCAAGATACAAGTACCCCAACAATTATGGCAATCAGACCAGCCTGCGTTTTGAAGGCAACCAGCATTTCTCCTATGGAAATTTTGCCCTGTGCCAACGGCGTTAGCACTGCCATTGTCAAAATGGTAATACCAATATTTAATCCATAATTTTCAATACTAGGAAACCAGGATGTCAAACCCATTAGTTTAATTAGCAACAGCGCCAAAACGGCCAGGGATACAGAATTGTTGTTTCCAATGACCGACAATACCAGAATAACTAATAGCGGCATATTATCCCAGTTCATACTTTCGCCTCCTAAATAGTTGATTGTTCTACTATGGCAAGTTAAGTCAATGTCAATATCTAATACCATCCATAACATTATTAAACTTTCTCTACTAGTTATTATACTTCTTCTACAATATTTTCTGCACCAGAAAATCCATCCGCCTAAGAAATCGTTCCTAACCCATAGCCACATTTAATGGATTAAACCGTATTCTCAGATGAAGTGTTCAGGAAAACAGCCAGCCTGCTGCAGAAAGTCCTATTGCTTTCATTCCCCTTTTGACGTCAATCCACCCATCGTTATCACATGTGAACACGGGAACTGAATTGATCCTTTCGCCAAATGCGTACAGTCCTGCTAAATTCCGTGCCTCATAAAAAAAGGAGCCTTACGGCTCATCGATGATTGACTAAATCATTATATTCCTGCAGCTTATTCCTGAATGCCTGAATTGCCCGAATCGCGTCAGGTGAGTTAGCACCTTTTTTACCAACAGTCTCATGAAGTATGCCTTGTAACTGTTCAACTTCTTTCCATAACTCTTTGGGGTCAGACATAGCTTACACCAGCTTTCTAAATCACTATGTTTAGTATAACACGGAACAGTTGTTTGGTACACAAAATATTTTCCTTTGGGCCAGGCTTTTAAGTAAAACGCTAGGCGTTTGGATTTGAGCACATCAGCCATCCAATACCCAATCCATGAATCCTATTGTTGAGTCAATAGAATACAAGGAGCGGGGTTTTACTTTTGGCATTGCCCCAACAAAAGGTCTAGGCCCCAAGCGTCCAAAAACTGAAAAGCCGGGCGATATAAATCCGTAAACTCGCTACACTCAATCAGTACGGATTTTTTAACGGAATACCACCCGGCTTTTCTCCTTCAGAATGCTTTTTCCGGCAAAGGCCGGGTGGTTACGGAAGTTTCGAAGGGTGACGAATTTTGTACTCGACACTCCTTGTTTTTATAAGGCCTCCGCCACTCCCAAAACTTATAAATTCTGATACATTTAAATAGCCTTCCAGGCAAATACCCGGAAGGCTTGATTTTACTCTGTCAACCAGATTCGAACTTAGAACGCTCCGCAAATTACATCATATCTTGAACTTACTGACAGTCTCTGTCAGTTCCTCTGCCATCTTCGCCAACTCTTGACTAGAAGATGCAATTTCTTCCATAGTGGCAGACTGCTCTTCAGCGGCAGCAGATACTGTTTGTGTTTGCCCTGCTGCCTCCTTACTTACGGCATCAATAGCGCGTACTGCAGTTACTATTTGCTGGCTACCGCTCACCATCTGCGCTGTGACCTCTGATATTCCACGAATCTGGGTCGTTACTTCAGTGATTGAGCGTACTATTTCCTTGAAAGTCCGGCCTGCCTCACTCACCACTTCCGAACCAACATGAACCTCCTTGGTTCCTTCGGTCATCGCCACTACCGCACTGTCAGTATCTTGTTGAATTATAGAGATCAGTTTCGCAATCTGTTTTGCTGCGTCATTTGATTGTTCGGCCAATTTTCGGACTTCATCTGCTACGACAGCGAATCCTTTCCCCTGTTCGCCTGCCCGCGCTGCCTCAATGGCGGCATTTAGAGCCAACAGGTTAGTCTGCCCCGCGAGGCCAGAGATGGTATCCACAATTTGTCCAATTTCCTTAGATCGTTCTCCTAGATTAGTAACTACTTGAGACGAATTGATAACAACGTCTTCAATCTGCCTCATCTGATTCATAGCTTTTTCCACAGCCACACTGCCCATTTGAGCTGAATCCGTAGATCCTTTTGAAGTATCAGCAGCCGTATTAACGTTGACCGCAATTTGCTGTATCCCTGCTGACATTTGATCTACGACCAAAGCTGTATTATCAACAGCCTTCAGTTGCTTTTCAGCACCATTCGCGACTTCGCTAATGGTAATAGCAACCTGGTTGGCAGCCTGGGCTGTCTGATCGGCGCTGGCTGTAAGTTCTTCACTCGCTGCGGACAAGTTTCCTGCTATACCACTGACGCGTGTCACTAACGCTTTTAGCTGATCCACCATAACGTTGAAGTGACCGGCCAAAACAGCGATCTCATCACTGGAAGTAACTATCACTTTTTGAGAAAGATCGCCTGCAGCCACTTTGCCGACACCTTCCACCAAGTGGCTGATCGGAGTTGTAATACCCTTAGCCAATAAAAAGGTCAAAAACATTCCAATACCTAAGGCACAAAGCGCAATCGCGCCAATACTCAGCATCATCTTATTTTTTTCAACGTTAAGTTCTGAAATAGTTTTACCTGCAAACATTACCCCGATGGCTTTGTCCTCAGGTCCCACCAACGGCAAATATGTCGTTATGTATTCCTTACCGATAATTTCAGCGCGACCAACATATTTTTGCCCCTGCTTCAGTACCTTTTCGGCAATTACAGGATCCAGTTTAGTGCCTATTACCCGTTGACCATCCTGGATAATCGTTGTGGCAACCCGTTCATCGCCCAGAAACACCGTGATATCAACACCAAACAGCTGCTTAACCTTATCGACGATCTCATCCCTACTAGCATTGTAACCAGGTGTTATTATGCCGATAACCCGTCCCTCGGCATTATACACTGGTGCCCCCGCCCGAACCGAAAGCTTTATAACCGTGCCTGACTCAATGGCTGCAAATGTCGTACCTTTGAGCGCCTGCTGCACATTGACCTGATTCATCACACTATCACCTTTTTTCGGATCATGTGTCCGGGCGATCACCACGCCCTTTTCATCCGACACAGTAACCGAATCAAGTTTAGCCGCTTTAGCCAATGGTCCAATAATCTGTACTAGCGCAGCCGAATCCCGCGCCTCCACTGCTTTAACAACCTCGGGATGGCGGCTCAAAAGCGTCGCATAAATTGCTGCATCACTCTTATAACCTTCTAATATACTAGTTAGACCTTCTAACCCTTGGTTTGCTTGCAGTTCGAACTTTTTTTCCATATTCATCGTAAAGAAATACAGTGCAGGCACCGCAACTGCCAAAACAGCAACGGCGATGAATAAGGTAGTATAGATAACCAATTTTTGCTTTATACCTAACGAACGCTTCATTTTCCATCCTCCCGAGATACTAATTATTAATACGTCAGTCTACTATCGAAGTTTATATTATAACATATAATTTATGACTTATTTGTCACATATTGTATTTTTTATATAGAAAAATAGCTGCTTACTCCGTATATCTTTATTGTAAATTCAAAACCAAATACCGGTAATCCTTTTTTATAATTTTTTCACTAAGAACTCAACGGAACGGATCGAAACTTACAAAATATAAAAGTACCCCGCAACCATGACCAATTGCCGAGTACTTTTATATGAGAGAGGAATATACAAATTTATATTCAATAGAAAGGCATTGCCTTCTAGGAATTTTTCTATATTTAGAATTATATCTACCTATTTTTAGAATTACTTTAGAAAAGAATGGGAAAATAGGAAACCGTCCACCGCGAAGGTAGACGGCTACAGCACAACCGATAAGCGGGCCGCACTTCAAATTAGTTGTGAATTTCCTATAAGTAACCTATGTTAGCAGATTGAGCTACAGTCATCATCGAAGCAGAAAAATAACAAGATTATTATAATGATAATTATAAACCAACTACCACCATGACCTCCACATCCACCAAAACCATGCCCCATAAATAAACCTCCTTTGCTCCTTGACTAAGGTATATTACAATTTATGCTTGATCGGCTGGCTTTGCGACTAAGTAAAATAAAAATCCTCCGTTTCTTAAAGGTTAAAACTATGAACTAACTATCATAGAAAAGTAACATGGGCCCTAATCGGGATGTCCACATTGACATTCCCGCTTGTTTATTGTAATATAATAGCAAATATTATACTCCTAAAGGGGAGTAGCTCATAGAACAGAGTCAACATACTGATGAGTAATCATCTGGCTCTGTTGTTGACAAATCGTCAATTAGCGAGACCTTTAGTATGGCTATTATTGTCATACTAGAGGTCTCGTTTTTTATATATACTACAATTTAGGAGGATGATCATGACTGCATTTTTAACTGCTCTCGTGTTTGTAGTTCTTGCAGAGATGGGCGATAAAACACAACTGTTGGCTATGGCCCTTGCTACCCGCTACAAGTGGCAAACAGTAATGTGGGGCGTATTCGTTGCCACTATTTTCAACCATTTATTTGCCGTAGTCGTAGGCAGCTACCTTACTCACTTTATTCCCATGAATACCATTCAAATTGCGGCAGCTGTATCTTTTATTATCTTCGGCCTTTGGACAATCAGGGGGGATGAACTTGATGGCGAAGATAAGGCTTCGAAACGCAGCCCGTTTTGGACAGTAGCTATTGCATTTTTTATTGCTGAAATGGGTGATAAAACTCAGTTAGCAACCGTTGCGTTAGCAGCTCAATTTAACACAATTATTCCAGTGTGGCTGGGAACGACCGCCGGCATGCTGGTTGCTGACGGCATCGGTATAATAATCGGTATCGTTCTTGGAAAGAAAATTCCCGAACGAGCAGTTAAATGGTTCGCCGCTATTATCTTTATTTTGTTTGGCCTCTTTGGCCTATATGAGTACTTACCCAGTCACTATTTGACTCCCGCCACAATTACTGGCGGCTTAATTGCCGTTGCACTTTCGATGTATCTTGTAGCAAGAATGAGTGGAACAGGCGATAAACTTCCGCAAAAGCAAGAATAGTAATATCAAGAATAGCACTAACTCGGGGCCGCTAATTGCGGCCTCTTTTTTTATTGCAGCGAATAGTAATCCTTTATTATGTCCCCATTGCACAGGATTAATGTATTGGACAAAAATTTTATGTTTGTTTTGATTGGACATGCGGAATATAAGTTTATAAGTATCGGAAATAAATATGTCTTTTTTTGAGGGTGTTTTAATCCCTTAAATGAATAAAATATTGGCAGCCTTCAGGTCTAAAAGCCAATGACTGTAGACGTATATGCATCCAAACTTGATGATAACATAAGAGGGTATAAAACCCAGTTTATAAAGTTTCTGGTGTAGTAGCTATAGGGCAGACAACATACGATGTTTATGTAGACTATCAAAGCTTTAGTGGCTTGACATCGAATTTTGCAAAAGCTGCAGCTGCTGATATTGGGACAACTGTCATTTTTGGGTTAGCAGGAGCTTTTGTGGGCCTGACTGGATGGTCTGCAATATGTTTTGCGGTTGCAAGTGGTGGATTAGTGTATCTTGTAAATAAAGGAATTAGTTCCTGGAAAGAAACGCTTCAATAAATTAAACACAATAAAACTAACCCCTCATATTTAAAAATATGAGGGGTTAGTTTTTGAAGATAATATCGTTTAATCTACTGAAAATTGTCAGTGAATGTTCGCTTCATCTTACTTATAATAATGCTCCCATATAAACGGTCCTAGTAACCAAGTTAACATTATCACACAGCCAACCAATATGAGCAATTTAATAAGAGCTATTTTTCTTTCTACAGGATCAAATTCAGTCCGCATAATTTGTTGGATCGCAAAAATAACGTATGATAATATAAATAATAGCACTATTGGCATGTCTATTTTTTTAAAAAATAATTCATAGCTTGCCAATAGACCAGTTCCATCATTAAAACTTTCTGCTATTACAAGAAAAAACAAAAGCATGCCTAATAACCAAGCCCATTTAAATATAAATGGAACAGGTTTTGCTCTCTTATGAAATTTAATAGCTACTTTTACGAACAAAGCTATGCCAAAAAATCCATAAATAAACCAAAACTGCCAAAACTGCCAGGGAGGGAGCGATCTTACTAAAGTCTTCATTACGTTTGCCACCGTATATCAATTTAAATCGCATACAAGCATTTAGTATCTTCTAACAAATAAATATTCTAGTTGTAACTCTGAACTCCTTTTTATAAAATGGTAATTTTTCTAAAATTTATCAAAAACATCATTAATTAGCAAATACTGTTTAAGACGAAAAAATAAATTTAATAGTTAATATATTAGACTGCGGTAAGTTGGAATCTTTGGGAGATGATAATTTGTGAATAAAACCTATTATGGCTTTTTTATTAGTGCCAATCAGTTGCTGACTCCAGAAGGATATCTTATAACTTATAATGTTCCAATTGCCCGTATAGGTACACATACTTATTGCGGAAGTAAAATTGGTATAAATATTGATAGGTAAAAGTTACTAGAACAGCCGAAGAATTATTCAATCCTTTAACAATAGCATCATTTGAGGGAAAACCAGTCACCAACGATCATCCGCAGGAAAAAGTAAATATAGATAACGCCTCTACATATTTTTGCGGAACGACGAATAATGTGAGACGAGGTAAAAGTAATGAATCAGACATATTACTAGCCGATTTTTTTATATATGATCCCATTCTTATATCACTAATTAGGAATGGAAAACGTGCAGTTTCATGTGGTTATGACTGCCTATATGTACTTGCCGGTAAAAAATATGAGCAAAGACAAATACGTGGTAATCATATAGCTATCGTTAAAAGGGCCAGAGCGGGCAAACGTATTGCTATAAAAGAATAAAACAGAAGTAAAGGCTAGATCGTTGATTTTTTCTGTTTTCGTACATTTTAAGGGTTTAGGGGAAAGTGCATTGAGGCTTGCTTGAAGGATATCATCCTATATGTGGGTGGTACTGTTGCCGCTCCGCTTGAACTTGATAAGAATTGGCCTGAAATTGAACGCCGATTCCGGGAAATGGGTTTCAACCGAGCTTTCCGGGTTTCTACAACTGCAGCAGAAGTGGTTAAAGCTTTGAAGGAAGATCTGGGTATCGCCTAATTGATTAACAAAACCTTCCAGGCAAATGCCTGGAAGGTTTTATTTTACTGGAACAAGCAACGAGATTCAAACTTGCGACCCACACACAACTTGGAAATCGGTAAATATCTTGACACACGCCGGCCTATTCCTCTTTCAATTTACGGAGAAGATTTAAAACTTCAATGTATAGCCAAATAAGCGTAACAAGGAGTCCAAAGGCACAAAACCATTCATATTCTGCCGGCAATCCCTGTCGTACACTTTGGCTGATATTCTCGTAATCAATAAACAAATTCAAGGTAGCTACACCGATTACAACAAGGCTAAATAGTATCCCGACAGTTCCACCTTGGTGTATTTGGGGGATGCGGATGCCGAAGAAACTTAAAACAAATTCAAGCAAATACGTTATAGCGATACCGAGTGTAGCCATATAGACGGCCCTCATAAAGCCTTCGTTAACTTTCACATACCCTTTGGCGTAAATAAGCGCTGAACTAATTGCAATACCAAATGTTATCATCACGGCGTTGATAACAATACCGTGATACATTTTGGCAAACATTGCTGATACAGCCGCTAAAAACATGCCTTCTAATATTGCGTAAAGCGGCGATAAAAATCCAGCCCATGCTGGCCGAAAGGTTATGGCGAGAGCCGCAATGAATCCCATAATTGAGGTAACTGTCGCCGTAACTGGAGTTGCATAACCCATTACCCAAGTAATTAACGCCGACGCTGTAACAATTCCAACTAACGCGAGGCTTTTTGTCGCTACCCCCGCATAAGTAGCAGTTTCACCACTATATGTATGAAGGGTTCTTACTTTTGATATTACAGGATTTGCCATAGTAAAACCATCTCCTTTGATTTTAACTAGACAATATTATACCATATTAGTGGGGTTTTTCCAGCTTAATCTTTTTAGATGGTATAAAGAGAACCCAAAGCTAATTTGTCTGCATATCATGTAGTATCTAAACAAAGGAGTTATATTATGGACCGCAAAAAATGGAAGGCTGTAGAATATCCCGAAATAACCGAATGGAAGGAACAACAATACCATCGTCAGTGTTGCATCCCGTTTAATTGTCGTCCGTATCATTGCCGGCCTTATTACTGCCGGCCCTACCGACTATGCCGGCCATTCGATTGCTGTAATCCACATATAATACTATGGCCTTAGAACAAAATAATATCAACAAAAAAGTCACCCGCCAGGATGAACCCGGCGGGCCGGCTAACTACATTAAACTCTCTGCATCATTATCAAGCAAATCAGTTAAGTAATCACGAATAATGACATTTGCTCTAGTCTTTTCAGCAGCATTTGCAAAATAAAAATTACCGTCGGCAATCTTAAAATCAGTAATCCCTTTTACCACTAGCTCTTCTCGTATACGTACCGTTAATTTTTCTATTAACGTCTTTTCCATACCAGTAACTATACTATCACATCCTTCGATTTCCATAATATGGATATATTATAGCACTATGCACCTAAAAAACCAAGAAAAATTATGCGGGCTGGTAAAGCAGCCACCCCGGTATGCATAATAAAATAACGCCAAGCAGAATAGCCGCCCAGGCACTTGGTTAAGCTAATCATATATTCGTTCTTCTCCCTTTTGCGCCGCCATTGTGCGGCGCTATTTTTATACCGCTTATCAAATGAATGTAATCATTAACACAATCAATACAATTACAATAGCAATAGCAAGCCACACTTGCCACTTTTCAAAATTATGAAAAGCGGCAAAGTCATCTATAACATAGTTAGCTTTACGTCCAACATCATCAAACATATTTTTGATTTTTTCTTTATTCATAATTAAACCTCCATCTTATGTTACTTTATCATATGCGGCTCATGAGTCAGATTGTGTTATGTCATTAGCCCAAAGGGAGGTTATAATGCAAAAGCAGGGCTGTTGAAAAAATAGGTTTGAGAGGAATACTCTCAAACCTATTTTTATATTACCTTCGCAAAGCGTTTTGTAGTATATCTTCCACTTCTTGATCGTTTAAGTTATAGCCAAAAAATTTAGCATAAAACTCTTTTACTTCCGCTTTAATATCCATAGGTACATAGTCGGGATAAAGGAGGTTTGCCAGCCATTTAATCCCGATAATCCGGCTGACTGAAGGCGGTCGGTCAAACCAATTAAATGGGTAAGCTGGAATCTCATAAACTTGTCCGGCTTTAACAGCTTTGATATTTCCCCAATTATCCTCTTTTAAAGCATAATTATAAAATTCACCGCCGCTATTATGCCTTTGCCTTTTCCTGTAATAATAACATCCGGATTCCAGATCATCACCTGTTCCAAAGAAACACCTGTCGGCATTGAATCCAAACCAGTCTGAACTTGCGCCACATTTATACCCCTGACAAAGTCCAATACCTCAGTATGCCTAGAGCCTGCAGGGTCAGTCGTCAGACCTTTAGGCCCTTCGGCATAATAGACACAAACTAATTTATCTGTCGGTATTTTGTCCACCGTGGCTTTAATTTCTTTTAGAGCCTTGGCACAATAGTCACCCAACTCTTTGGCCCGCTCTTTTCTGTCCATTTATATATAGAGTTTAATTTGTACGAAGTCCCCAGCGAATAAGTCACCCCATCTTGCGCCATTGATCATCTATTCTTTTTGTAATTTCACCGGTTCCTGATATAATATGACGTTTATCGAGCCTTATCCCACCGTCTACATTCCAGCGGTCATCCAATCCTTTTACTCATAGGCACCTTGATTCCTGAATCTCCCATTAAATTCGGCAGCTTGACAAGCTTGTCAGGTACAATTGCATTAAGTATAACTGTGCCATAGATTGGGGCATAGATTTTATTGATCTCACAGGGAACGGTAACTTTTCGCCCAACCATATCGGTAATTTCGCGATTACTCTCCTTGCCTTGAGCAAATGCCAGGTTATTACAAAATGGAATAAGTATTAAAAATAAGGTCATAATTAGACAAATAACCCATATTTTCCACATACTACACCCCCCTAACATTGTATTACGCAAGTTACCCGTTAATATCTTTTCCTCCCCAAAACGTAATCAACCGCAATTGGAAGAAAACGGAATACAAACTCTTCGACCGCCATTTTTATCCCCGATGCTGATTATTTGTACATCGACTCCGTAAACGGTTTTTAAGTAATCCTCAGTAATCACTTCTTCAGCGGTCCCAATTCGAAAAGCATTGCCTTTTTCAATTACTGCCACCTTCGATGCGCAGTAAAAGGCATCATTAGGGAAATGGGTTGTCATGATTACCCCCAAGTTTTCATTTCTCACCAGCTTTTTGATTTGATTCAAAACCTTGATTTGGTTCCCGAAATCAAGATTGGCCGTAGGTTCGTCCATAATCAAAAAGGCCGGCTGCTGCGCTAACGCCCTTGCAATCAGCACAAGTTGCCGTTCCCCGCCGCTTATTTGCGTATAGATACGGTCTTTTAACTGCACTATTCCAAGGGTTTTCAACGCCTCTTCGGCAATTTCCCTGTCCCGCCTGGTTGATGATGAGAAAAACGATAAATGAGCCGTTCTTCCCATCGTTACCACTTCAATGACCTTAAAAGGAAAAGGGGGATTATGCGCTTGCGGAACATAGCCCAACTTTCTGGCTAAATTCCGCCGCTCCCAACAGCTGATGTCCTCTTCATCCACAAGGATTTGTCCGGACTGCAGTTTAATAATGCCTAACATTGCTTTAAAAAGTGTGGTCTTGCCAATACCATTTGGCCCTAAAATACATAGCGACTCACCGCATTCCACGGTAAGTGATATGTCACTGATTACTTCCCTAGTGTCATATCCACAGGAAACATTTTTTACCTCTAATTTCATGCTATTCAATCCTTTCAGCAGCTTATTCCTTATGATGCCCGTTCTTAAGCCCAGCCCTTGTTTTCGTGTATCCCCTGGTAGCAGCACCTGATGTGGCTAAAGCAGCGCCAACCAAAAGCGCGGCAATAATTCGTGGCAAACGAATCTTATGTTTTCTTCCATTCTGCCCGCCCTCAATCTTTTTCTTTTTTTGTAAAAAGCTTTGCAATTTATTTTTGTATGTATGTTGCACTTAATAGACACAATTCTCCCTTTAACGCTATATTATTACATCGTCATCCATAAGTAAACAAAAATGATATCATGCCGTTAATTATTCGTCGTTTTGTTTGTTATTGTTGTGTTTACTATAGTATACTTACTTATAGAGATTATGTCGGTAACCAAGGTTACTAATCACAAAAGGTTGTGGTAATATTGCAAAACAACTTTGTCAAATTTGTTTCAAAATCACCGATGTTCTCCGGTATTTCCATTGGCACGTTAAACATTATGTTTGCCTATCTTCAACCGAAATTGTTACATTGCTTAGCCGATTCCTATATTGTCGAAAAAATGAAAAAATAGCCGGGTTGGGTTTACTAATTCATGGGAAAGCATCTATCATAAAAGAAAACTTGTCGGGAAAGTCCATGCTAATAAAAAAAATTAAAAATGGGGAATCATTCGGAATAAGAACTGTATTTTCTGTATGTATCTTCTGGAACAATATGAAGATAGAGGGGAAAAAACCTTTACACTGCCCTTAAATCGCAATGAATTGGCTGATTTCTTGTACGTCTCGCGCCCTGCTTTATCCAGAGAAATCGGTCGCATGCGCGATGAAGAAATCATTGATTTTTACCGCACATCTATCAAGCTTATGTTTTAAAACAAAGCTTAGATTATCCAGACTAACTTACCAGATACTTAGGCAGCTGAAAATCGCTTAAACTAAAATTGCCAAGCCCTTTCCGCTCTGGACAGGCTTGGCAACTTTAGTTCAAGCTTTATTGGGTTATCTTTGTCGAATTAGTTAGCATGGCAATAAAAGTTTCAGTAAGAACTGGATCAAATTGAGTTCCCGCACATTTGCGTATTTCGTCAATAGCTTCTTGATAACTTAGAGCTTTACGGTATGGACGATCATTCGTCATGGCATCAAAGGCATCGGCTAAGGCAAGTATACGACAGGCTAATGGAATT
The DNA here is from genome assembly GCF_000445445.1 of Sporomusa ovata DSM 2662. Lineage (GTDB taxonomy): Bacteria > Bacillota > Negativicutes > Sporomusales > Sporomusaceae > Sporomusa > Sporomusa ovata. Next base: position 439,768 of record NZ_ASXP01000002.1, read on the forward strand.
TCTTCGCCAGCAAGGTTAAGGGGATATCCATTTCCATTCCACCATTCTTGATGCTTTAAAATCCAATCGGCAATAGGAGCTAAGTCCGGCACTGATTTCGCTATCCGAAAACCAATATCACAGTGACGACGCATAACAGAAATTTCATCAGGCGTTAGTTTTCCAGGCTTAAATAGAATATTGTCAGGAACACCTACTTTCCCTGTATCATGAAATTTTGCCAAAAGCTTCAAATCGGCAAGCATGGGGTCAGACAGTTGTATTTTTTGAGCAAAATTTGTAACAATGCTTTCCAGTCGCTCGGCATGCCCTTCCGCAATATAGTCTCTGGCCTCCAGGGCCTGTATCATTGCATGGACTATTGCACTACGCGCACTTAAACCCTTATGCATTTTTTCCCGATACATGTTGTTATCCGCTTCTATAAACAGCGAATTGATATCCTCATGACCTATTGCCCAGCCGCTGGAAAGACTTAACGGAAAATTGCGGTTAGTATCATTATATTTTTCAATAGCTATTTTAATTGCCTTAGATAACTTGTCCATTTTTTGAATCTCGGGATTTGACACCAATATTGCAAATTCGTCGCCGCCAATTCTGGCAATAATATCTGGAGAAGATATACAGGAACTCAGTATTTTGGCTGCAGCTTTGAGTAACTCATCGCCTGAAAAGTGCCCTAATGTATCATTAATTAATTTAAGACCATCAACATCACAGACAATAATACCAACGTTACCATTTTGTTTGCCACTCTTAAGTATTTGCTCTTCGAAATAAGTACGGTTGTATACTTCAGTAAGAGAATCCCTTATGCTAAGAAGTTCTAACCTCTGCTCTATTTGCTTTTTATATGTAATATCTCTCACTATTGCCATTGCCTCGAAATCACCATTTTTAACAAAACGCGCTTCAAAATAATGTACTTGATTATTTTGCGGCAGCTGGTACTCCATAAATTGTATAGTTCCACTACAGATGGCCTGTTTTATATGTTCAAGGACTTGCAGTGCCAATTCCTGAGTAAAAATGTCCATAATATTTTTCCCCAGGAATTGATTTGGAGGAACATATGAATCAAGGTTAGTCGGTTTATTATAGTCAAGAAAATTACCATTACAATCAATACGCAGAATTAAATCTGGAATCGATTGCAAAATTCCTTGTTGCACCTGGTTAGTGTGAGCTAATTTATGTATATATCGGTTAGCTATAATATAAATAAGAAAAGCTGATAAACTAACAAAAATCCAGCCTTTTATGACGGAAAACAAAATTGTACTATCTCTGTTTAAAGATAAAAATCCAACAATAGTATCAGAAAAAAAAATCCATATTACCCCAAAGACAAAATATACTAAAGAAATTTTTATTGCATAGTTTTTGCTTGTCATATAGATCGATCATTCCTTTCTATATGTATAGGGAAAATGGATAAATGTTATTCCCGTACATAATAATTGTTACTCCACGATTACTACACTAAAGCAATTACTTATAGTCTCTCGCTAGACACCTGCTGTATTTTTAATGTAATTATACTATATTAATCCAAGAGATGTTTTAAAGATTCCCTAAAGAAATAAAGCTGCTACCTGTAATTGTTCATATTACCAAATTCCTGCTTTGTTCACCACCCAAGGATTTATTTACTCACTGGAATACTGTAAATTAGAACAGTGCATACAAAAAGCTCCTACCCCGGTAAAATAACCGCGATAGGAGCTTTTCTCACATTTTTCAATTCAATCTAGAACTTATAGATAGCCTGTAAAAAGGGACCGCTTGCCTTAAACTTTAAGTAATCCTTACTAGTTGTAATCTTTTGAGCACATATACCGTCCAAGATCAAAAGCTGGGATTACCCAATAAAGCTTGGGCAATCCCCAGCCTCTGTTTCATGTCATAAGAATAGGCAGAAATTCGTCTGTCCTTAACCGCTCCAAGATTAACCTGCTCAATAGCCTCATTCACCTAAATATACCCTCTCCGCACTCTTTCGATATTGCCTTATGGATATTATATCCTGTTAAAATTTGCATTGTGTAGTAATTGTTGGAATTATTACATGTAAAATATATGGTCAGGATATTAAACGCCTCTTCTAAATGGAAGGATTTTACATTTGAACGGAGAATAGTTTAAATCAAGGGGGCTGCGATCATGAAAAAATTTTTACTCACAATTATTTTTGTCATGTTAACCAATGTGTGCTTTGCGGAAGATATATATACCGTTACCGAAAACGGCTTTGTTAAGTATCTTCGCACAGAATCATTACAAGCAAAAGTAACATCTAAAACTGAGCAAGATTCACTTTTTGAAATGACCTATAGCTTGATCTGCATACCAGATGAAAGTACTTTAAATAAATTGCGAGCCCAAACTTTCAATAATAATATTTCTTTTGAAAAACAAACATTTACCTTTAAGTGCTCATTTAATCCCAATAGCAATCAGTGGAACCAGGACGGTTTAATTTTAGTAAAAAATGATGAGTTCTGGGGAAATTTCCCGCAAAAATGCTTATACAAAACCACTGGCAGTATGCCAGGTGGAGCCTATTACGGCAATGATCCAGAAGCAGTTTTTAACAGAAATATAGTTATCACTGCTTACAAATATGCTCTTTCACATAAATTAATAAACTATAATTAGGCACAAAATATTTCATTAGATCAGAATACTTGATCTTGCCCTATTCATTTCAGCATAACCAAAACAAGGCCTTGGACATTCCAAAGGCTTGTTTTTTCAGGCAATGGGGGCTCAAACAAAAAAGCTGCAACTATATTACCTGTTGCAACAAAGGCACTGACAACATCAAGGGTGTGTCCATAGCCCTGGCTAGTACGATTGCTAAGAATGTAACTTGGACGATTGGAATGCAAGACCTCAAAATTAAGGATAGCAAGCTTACTGGCGGAATAAGCGACCTCGGCAAATCATATTTTTCGAAGGTTGAGTTCTTCTATTAATAGTAAGGCATTTAAAACAAGCGTTTCTTGAGACCCCTGCCCTTCATAGGACACAGCTAGGTGCCCTATGAAGGGCTTACCAATATCTAATACTCCCCACTATGACTTGCTTAAATCCTGGGAATATAATACCATAATACTCAGGTGGAACTCCCACATATCTATAAAAGAAGTAATAGAATCAACTAAATACCTTGGTCCGCTAGTTGAGAAAGTGCTGTTTGATTTAAAAGCAAATAAGGCAATCCAATATTTACTGGATCATGCGGTTATTACGATTGCTGATTTTGCCGCATAAAAAGAGATTCCACACTACAGGGAGGTACGGAGAATTGAGGAATGCTATTGTCATATTTACAAAGGTCCCCAAAATTGGTGACAACAAGACTCGGCTCACAACAGAACGTGGCGGCATTTTAACAGTTGAAGAAGCAAAGGAATTTTATGAGGCTTCTCTGTTAGATGTAATTGATAGCTGTATTGCTGCAAATTGCGGTGATGTGTATATTTGCCAAAACCTGAATGGAGATAAAGACTATCTGAATCAGCTCATTGAATCAACGTTCGGCAAAGAAGCAATAAAGGAAATCTTCACAGATGAGGGCCGCTCTTTCGATCAGGGCATGCAATATGCGGTTGATTACATATTTAAAGATGGTTCCGGTCAAAGGCTGGCAGACAGTGTTTTTATTATGGGTGGAGATATCCCTTCACTTCAGCCCTCCACGATACGAGAAGCAGTAAAAAAACTTGAGCTAATTGCATCCGGCCCCCAAGCATTTACTTGTGTAAAGCAGACAGAAATAGTAAATCCAACGATTGGCGCAGGAATCATTGAGTCTGTCGATCAAGAAGGTGGCTTTAATTTAATTGGGTACACTTACTCAACACCATTTTCTTTTAATGGCGTTTTCTATAATCCAGACGGCGTAACAGCCTTGGACATGATTGCTTTTAAAGCTGCGGAACATACTATTCCTATTATGCTCGTGGAAATGATTCCGGACATTGATCTGCCGGTAGATCTGGCCAGCTTTCTCCCTGTATTAAACACTCTTAAAATTGTTCAGCAATACGATTCAAATATTATGTTGCCTAAAAGAACGATCCGCTATTTGGAAGAATTAGGCCTTCAAACTACAGCCCCGGTATCTAAAATTGTTGACTAACCTCACTTTAGCATCATTTATTTTACGGAACCCTCAGCAGTTCCACGGGAATGCGCTCTTTACTAGGCGTAAATGAGACTAAATTCTAATAAGAGCGGAAATACTTGGCGAAGCAATTCGTCAAAATACAATTTTAAAATGCAGTGTAATCAGACAGTATATAGATCACCTTGTTCCAACCGAGAAAATTGTTATGCTGCAGGAGAAATAGGTCTGACTTGTTCTCCCAAAAACGGCCCCCGGCACACGCCAGGGGCTGAACTATGGTTACATCACTTTTTCCATTCCAGCGCGAGAAACTAATAGTCAGAAGTACTATTCGAACTGCAAAAGATTCTTAACAAAAGTACAACGATGACTAATATAAGCCAAGTCCAATCACGCTCCGGAGTGAGAGAATCACAACCACAACTAAAGAACATGGCCATATACCTCCGCGTAAATAACCTATCAATGTAATTTATGACCGGCAGAGAAAAACTGTTACTTGTAGATAATACCCTTAAAGCTCCTCCCGTCAATTTTGACCTGGAAGGCCTCCTGCCGTCTAACCAGCTTAACATGTTTTGTTTGCTGCAGGACAGGTTGTTTGAGCAGCCACTCCCAATTGAGCATCCCCTCAGCTTCATTATCATATTGAATATGGAAGTATCCCATATGGGTAGCCGTCAAATTATGAAAAAAATGACTGCCAAGCGAAGGTTCGGGACGGAGGTCTTTCAGATCGACTTCCACAATAATCAGCGCCTGGGACATTTGCTCCCATGCCAGAGGAATTCCCAGCCATCGATCCGATGTTCCCATCCGCCCAAAACCAACGAGAATACATCGGCGCCCTCCCTTGGACAGCCTCTTGTTCAGCTCACTGATTTCACTGGCAATTTGCACACTTTTCTGCAAATTAAAGGTCTCAGGGTCTACAAAAATGATATCGTGGATATTTTGATAGATTCCGTTACCAATGGTGCGTTTACTGTAACACCAGGACTCTATCGACTCGTCCATATTGATCTGGAAAGCTTCTCTGCCGACCACCATCGGCCTAATCTGCAAGAAATTAAACTCCTTAGGTTTGTTTGCATCCTTAGGAATATTGACGGCAAATTCAATTTCAACATCTGTGCCAAACGATTGTTTTCCTAGTCTCAACAAGTCTTTAATAATTTGCGTCAGTGGCAGCCTGTTGTACTTGAGAATGGGCGCAAACGTCACCAATTTGGGACCCGCTTGATATACATTGTCATAAATGCAATCATCTTCAGCCGAATAAGTGCTGCCGATATACTCCAGTGACTGATCTTTATATGCCTGAGAAACTGTCAGTTTCTTGTAAATATAGTTTTCGTCGGCATGCAGCGTGATACCGGCAGATTCTTCGATATTAATAGCATAGAATGCATTTTGCGATTTTTTTAAATACTCCCTGGGACCAGAAACGAGCGGGTTGAGTTTGGGATGAGCCGGGGAGAAACGGTATACCCACTCACCCTCAACAATGGCTTTTCCTAATCCCAGCGCCAGACTTACTGTCCCCTCTTCCGGCTGCAACGGATAATAAGGATAAAAATTATAGGATTGAGCCACGCCGGAAATGGCTGGGTAATAAAGGTCGCCATAGAGTTCGCCAACCAATTCCTGAATCAGGACAGCCATTTTTTCTTCTTCAATCCGAATATCCGCATTCTTGGCATATTGCACCGGAGCCGCATAAAACACGGAAGCATAAACAAGCTTAACCGCATCCGCAAGCTGTTTACACCGAACTTCACAGTCTGCGTGACTGTTGGGAACTACATAGGTATTGTAGATACCGGCAAAAGGCAATATTCTCGAATCCTCCAGGATGCTCGATGAGCGCACTGCGAGCGGACATTTTATATGTTGGGTCAAGACACGCAGATTTTCTTGCGTAGCAGTTGGCAAAGGGCTTTGGGTGAATTTTTGCGCAATCGCTGCTTCTGTTGGGTTAGTGGCAAGAAAAGAGTAAAGTTCATTCTCTTCAATAAATTTTTCAAAAACATCACTGCCAATAACAAATGACCGCGGCACCTTGACCTTCATGTCTTCATATTTATCTGTCAGCTGGGCCTTGGCAATCATTACGTTCATATAGGCAACCCCTCTGGCCTTCCCGCCCAAGGAGCCTGTCCCCAGTTTAATGAACGCATTCTCCATATCCTTTTTGGAAAGTCCTGCAAAATCAAGAACTAAACCAGATTGGTATTTTTGAAAATAATCATTTAACACTGTTAGGATATAGGCTCGAATATCAGACGCCCTGCCCACTTGCTCTGTGTCCACAAATCGCAATTTGTCCGCCACTTCAACTTCAACCCGCGCACGAAACCAGCGCGAAAAGTGATTTTTGGTCGCATGATAGTACAGACTCTCATCTGGCAGATCACGAATTATCCTTTCTAAACTGGTGATGTCGTTTGCTTCAGCAATAACTCTTCCATCAGGATACTTAAACACAAAAGAACCAAACCCGTAGTTTTCCAGAATGTAGGTACGAAGATTGTGCAGTAGATTAGGCGAGTTTTTGTTCAGAAAATCCAAATGCAATGCAATCGCTCGTTCCGCATTCTCCAATTCCTCTGATTGTAATAAAAACGGCAGGTCGGGGATCATCTCCCGTACTCTTTGGTTCAATTCAAAGCCAGCTAAGGGATTAAGCTCTCCTGCCATAGGAAACCTTACATCTGAAATTATTCCCAATAAATTGTAGCGATACTTGCTGATAATTGCCATTGCTTCTTCATAGGTTTCCGCAAGCAGAATCTTCGGCCTAAGGCGAACTCTAAGCAACCCATGGTTGATATTCATAGCATGCAACACCAAGCAGCGAGTTTGTGTCAAAATCTCCGTATAAATAATAGGCAAAATCTGCGAATAATACGCCGGAGAATCCTCTACCAAAAGGATGGACTGAACTCCCAACTTACTATCTGCCGCTAAATTTTGCTGGTCCTCAATATATTTAATAATCGCTAATAAAACCCTGTTGTCTCCTGACCAGTGAAATACCCTGTTGATACAAGAAATTTTCCGGATTCGGGCAATCATTTCCGGAGTCAACCGGTCATAGAAAAGCATAACAATCGGAATGTCCGGGTAGGTTTTATGGATTTTTGTTTCAACCTCAAATGAGCTCATGTCGCTTATGCGGGACATAGTAATAATCAGATGAATGGTTCTGGTTTCCAATTCTTCGCAAGCATCTTCCCCGTTGGCTACCCAATGAATCCTGGGGATAAAAGGAATACTCAAATCGTTGAACTGATGGTAAATTTGCTCGGCTAACTGTCCATCTTCTTCCAGGACATATGCGTCGTACTCAGTAGATATCAACAGTATTTCCGTAACCCTGAATTTCATTAGGTCATGAATACCTAAAAAACGGGCCTTCATATCACCGAATTTCTTCATAGCACTTCTCCTATTCCCTGAAATAATCTCAGCAAACCTTGCTATCAGTATATACTAAATTGAAATACTAAATTTATATACTCCGCCGAAGGTAAGGATGTGACATTTGTGTAGAATTTTGTCCTGAAAAGACTCGAATTAATTGAATTCAGTAACGTATATGCTGTTCAGAAGCGTAAGTAAAGCTAATTGGATGTATTACCAACAAAACATTTAGGGGGATTATGACATGACTACAAATGCTCAAAAGTACTGTGATGAACTCTATCGCCGCGTTGTCGAACGAAACGCAAACGAACCTGAATTCCATCAAACAATCCAAGAAGTTATGGGTTCTTTGGTGCCTGTTCTTGAGAAAAATCCCGAATATATCGAACTGGGAATTATGGAGAGAATTGTAGAGCCGGAGCGCCAATTTATTTTCCGTGTACCTTGGATGGATGACACTGGCAGGGTAAGAGTGAACCGCGGCTTTAGGGTTCAGTTCAATAGTGCGATTGGACCTTACAAAGGTGGCTTGCGTTTTCACCCGTCGGTTAACAATGGTATCATTAAGTTCCTCGGTTTTGAACAGATCTTCAAGAATTCACTGACGAGTTTACCGATGGGCGGCGGCAAAGGCGGCTCCGATTTTGATCCGAAAGGCAAATCAGATGCCGAGGTTATGCGATTCTGCCAGAGTTTCATGACCGAGCTATATCGTTATGTCGGCCCTAATACAGATGTACCGGCCGGTGACCTTGGCGTCGGTGGCCGGGAAATTGGCTACCTTTTTGGACAATATAAGAGACTACTAGGCAATTATGAAAATGGTGTTATAACTGGAAAAGGCCTTTCTTTTGGCGGCAGCCTGGCTCGCCCGGAAGCTACAGGCTTCGGGATCGTGTATTTCTGTCATGAAATGTTGAAAGCTAAAGGAACATCTTTTGCGGGCAAGACTGTCGCAGTATCCGGTTTTGGCAATGTTACCTGGGGCACAGTGAAAAAGGTTACTGAATTGGGCGGCAAGGTTGTTACCCTCTCAGGTCCTGACGGATATATATATGATCCTGACGGTGTTAGTGGCGAAAAAATTGAATATCTACTCGAAATGAGGGCGTCTTGCCGCGATCAGGTTGAAGATTACGCTGAGAAGTTTGGCGTTACATTCTTTCCGGGTGAAAATCCTTGGGGTGCTAAAGTTGACGTTATTATCCCCTGTGCTACTCAAAACGAGATCCTTATCGAAGACGCTATAAAGATTGTCGCGAACAGGGTGAAATTTGTTTGTGAAGGATCAAATATGCCTTGTACTAACGACGCAATTGAGTACTTCCTGGCTAATGGCGTATATCTTGGACCGTCAAAAGCAGCCAATGCCGGCGGCGTGGCCGTTTCCGGTCTTGAAATGTCTCAAAACAGCATGCGGATAGCCTGGTCATTTGAAGAGGTTGATGCTAAACTCAAAACAATTATGCTTAACATTTTTAAAAATTCCAGCAAGGCGGCAGAAGATTATGGCTTTAAGGACAACCTGGTTGTTGGCGCCAACATAACTGGGTTTATTAAAGTCGCTGAAGCAATGAAAGCGCAAGGTTTAGTATAAAAGAACAACTGTGCAGCTGATTGGAAGCAATGGGGTATTCGAAGCCTGGGTCTGGCTCGAATACTCCCATTGCTTTTTGAGGTTAATAGTTTCAACAGTAATCCCCTGTGGACCGCTAATTATCGGCATACCTGAATCATTTAAATATGGGGCTTGGCTAATCGCCAAGCCCCATATTTATCAGCAAATTTACAACAGCTAATAGTAATGCACTTATAATACAACTTTATTCTGATTTCATAGTTACTTTTTGTCCTGTTCTGTATATTTTACTTCGTTCTAATCCTGATATGATACGCGCTGCACCGGCATTATCCTTAACCACAAAGCTAGATAAGTCATTAACACCAAAAGAAAACAACTCTGGTGCCAAAGGAGTAAAAGGTCCAACAATTATGACATAAGCATTTTTGGCTAGTTCCAACATACGTGGTAATGTTTTATAAACCAGGCTGGTACAACTAAGAATGACAAAATTGCTTTCCGGCAAGATATATTCAGCAGCCGCTTCAGGGTAATCACCTTCCAGCGGGTCACGTTCAATTATTGCAAGCTCGCATACTGGTTGGAACAGTTGCTCAATATAAGGAAAATGACCGTAAACGGCAACTTTTTTATTTTTTATTACATTTTGATAGGCAATAAAAGGATCACTAAGGCGATCCTCACTGTACAAACTTTTAGAAAGTGCAATTCCGTTGCCGACTGCCGTTGCCGGCGAATTATACCAGGCGTTTATCGCCGCCATGCCAACAGAGGCTTCAACAAAATTCCAGGACTTAATGCATTCCGCCAGTTTTTTCAGCGGCATATTGAGCGATTTCTTCATCGTTTCAGGCAGGCTATCTCCCGGTAAAATTTGGCTAAAGCCACATCCATTGCCGCTGCGTATAAGCACAGCATAAGTGCCGCAAATAAACTCATCAACAAGGGACTCCTCCGGTATTCCTTCAATTAAGGCATCATATAATTCCCACATTTTTTCAATCCTTCTCCTTATCCCGCGTTAAAAAAATTTGATTCCTTATAGCCGGCACCCACCGCTATAAGACAAACTTCAGAGGATAAACTCTTTCACCATACCTCAACTGCTGTCGAATTCCCAGCATAATAGTATCCAGTTTTTCAATGTCCTTCAGACTTTCTATTTCTTCATCCGAAGTTTCCATGATTTTATGGATGCCACCGTTCTTTATTACAATACGCTTATCAGCACTCAAAGCAAGCAGTGGATCATGAGTAGAAATCAATACAATTTTTTCATTTTCCGTTAGCAAGCTAATTGCCTGTTTCCTGTCAATGCCAGCATTTTCGATTTCGTCAATCAGGACAATAGGCGAGGAACTCATATAGGCCGCGTCGGCAATCATCAATGCACGGGATTGCCCGCCCGAAAGCTGTGTCACTTTAGTATCCATGGTGAATTTTTCACCAGCCAGTTCATTGGCACAGACAAAACATTGTTTTATCACCTGTTCGGCATTTTCACAAAGGCGACTTTTCGCATGCATTGCCAGAAATTCTGCGACATTCAGATCCATAACGAAATTCATATTTTGCGATAACTGCGCCACCATTTTATTTCCCATATCAAATCGTTCTTCATCGCTCAACGGGTGCTCATTAATTAATATTTGGCGTCTGGTCGGTGTATCGCATTGAGCTAGACACTCGATGTCGCCCAACAGACGGCTTTTCCCTGAACCCGTAGGACCTACAATACTAATAACCTCACCGACCGCCATCGTCAGCGTCACGTTCTCCGCTTCCCCTTGTTTATTTTTGCCGCCTATAATTGTAATATTTTGTACTTTTTCCCGTTCTTCCCGGTGATTCACCAGCGTTGCCATGAATTTTACTAATTCTTCAGTTAAGCTGAATACATCAAGTCCGAACTCCTCCAGTTGCTCTGGCAATATTTTTTCTAATGCCTGGGCTACCGTGAGATTTTTCTGCAGATCCTGCAAATTATAATTTATAAAAAAATCCTGCACGACCGGATAGTACTTGATGATTTCGGCAATCGTCTTATCTTTGATAATCTCTCTTATTTTTACATTTTGTGCCATATTTTCACCTGAATTCCATCTTTTTTAACATTCCCATTTGGTAAGTTTCACCAATTCGCGTTTCTCCGGTACAGTAGGCGCATACTGAAGCAGGCATTGAGAAACGTAAACGGCGATTTCTCACCGTAGTAATATCTGCAGCATTTTTAACATGTTTGCTCAGCATGAACGCCCCTTGACCGGTAATTCCGTTTACAAACAAAATACTGGCACCGGGGTTGACTTGCCGGACATTGAACATAAACACTTCCCGTTCAGCCTGCGAGACGATATCCCCCTTGGTAATCAAAACAATATCCGCCAGTTTCAGCATAGGCCCAATTTTACGGGGAGTATTAATTCCAGAAAGATTGTCAATAACACAAATGGCAAGAACTCCCTGAATATGTGGAGAGCAGCGATTGCATAGACCGGCGCTTTCGCTAATCAGTATATCCAGGCCGGCACGATTTCCCCACTCAACAGCGTCTTCAATATTGCTGATAAAAAAATGATCCGGACAGAATTTTCCGGAAAACCCCACTTGAACTTGTACGCCATATTCTTTATAAAGAAGTTGATCAAAAGAAGTCAGGCAGTCAAATTTTATAACACCGACCTCTTGGCTACTTTCTCTAAGACAATCAATCAGTCTGAGAATTACTGAAGTTTTACCAGAAGAAGGCGCCCCTGATACCGTAATAAGTTTCATACCTCTCCCTCCAAAAACTCAATTACCTGGCTGGCACACCATTCCCAGCAGGATTAACACCATGTGTTATCAATATATATACTTGCGTTTTCTTCCTTACAAAACATGATACTATTAAATATAATATAAATCAATATATGATATGTTAATTTGTTTTAGTTTGTTTATGTTGTTTTTTGTTTCAAAACTTTAAAGTTTTCCGCCCATTTCGGTAAAGGATTGACCCATAAATCTTCTATAGAAATCATCAGCAAGTGCCGTCATATCGATATCAGCAAACTTATCAGGATAAATTGTTTTGGCAATCCAAACAATTCCCAGCACACAGTGCGGTGCGGGAAAATCCCACCAGCCTATATTGGAAGGAAAAGCATAGACCTGTCTTTGCTCAACGGCTTTTAATGTACTAAATTTGGTATTGTCAAAGATTGCGCTCGTTCCACTGGCCCCCGCTGCAGGTCCGAGGATAATTACATCCGGATTCCATTGAATAATCCGTTCTGGCGATACCATCGGCCAGCGAGCTTTCAAATCGGCCGCCACATTTTCAGCCCCTGCTGCCTTCAGCATGTGTGTCTGCAGCATGTCGCCTGAAGCTACTGTAAGATTAGCCCCTCCCTCTAAATACAAAATGTTAGGTCGCTTATCTGCCGGCACATCACCCACTCTGTTCTCAACCATACCCAATAGCTTCACACAGGCATTAATGTATTCCTCGCCCTTGTCGTCACAATCTAGAACTTTAGCCATCAATCTAACTGCCGCAAAGCTTTCCTCTATGGTTTCACCTTTTATGGCCACCACCGTCAAACCAGCGTCTTCGAACTGTCGCAGTGCAGAACCGTCCAGAGCTACTTCGCAAAAAATAACCTGCGGTTTCAAAGCCAACAGTGTTTCAATATTTGCTGTATGATTCCGTTCCATGCCATTACCTGACATTTTATTTTTTTCCTTTGAATCCATCGCCTGATTAAGCCTGCTGCCCAGAAATACATTTCCTACCAGCTTGTCCTGCTGTCCCAGGGCATACACAATATATGCCCCGATATGAGTGTTCATGGCGGAAATCCGTTGAATATCACGGGGAACCCTTACCTGTCGACCCAGTTGGTCGGTCACAGTAATTGTCTGAATATCTAGATTCTGCGTGTTTTGGGATACTTCCATTGTTTTTGAGTATACCGCTACTAATAGTAACAATAGGCCAAAGCCCACAAGTATAACACATTTTTTCACTACCTATTACTCCCATTCACAGACTATTCGTTTCCACCCTTACTCAACTCGATACTAGTCGCGAGAAACAGGAACACAAACTTTGGTCTCACTGTCTCATCCGCGCGTCAGCGATAAGAAAACATTAACTAATCATAACAAAATTAACTTACCACTTAATAATGATATGTTTTGTTTAATTTCGTTTTATTTTGTTGAAATATTGATTCTGCACACCAAAGAAGAATCCTGCAACCTTTAAAAAAATATTTATATTGAAGTTTCCTCAATACCGGTCCTTGAGGCCAATAACCCTCTTTACGCAAAGGTTGGAGAGAAACAACCGGAAATTTTATCCATCCCTTACATACACTGTATTTTGGAATACAAAAAAAGCCGCTCAATTAAGAACGACTTTTTTACTTTAAAATTTGTAAATTAGTCCAGCACCAATACCTTTTAGTGTTACATGTGTATCAGTTGTACGCATAAGGATCTCCTTGCAAAACAAATGTTTGCAGATGTAAATAGGGGGGTACGAAAAAAAGGTCGCCCACCCCTAAGGACAGGCGACTTGGCACAACCGATATTTAAGCGGGCCGCACTTTAGATTTAGTTGTGGCTTTTAATACGCTCGAACTATGTTAGCAAACCGTGCTGCAATCATCATTGAAGCAGAAAAATAGTAAAAGTATTATAATGATGATTATAAAGCAGCTACTATCACGACCTCCTCCGAAATTACCAAATCCCATATAGCATGCCTCCTTCATTACGTATTAGGGACATTACATACTATGCTATACAGGATGGGTTTGCTCCGGGAACATTAAAATAAAAAGCCGCATCCTGGAAGATGCAGCGAATTGTAGTACATTATGTTAATGCCCATGCACTCTCTTTAACAAAAAACCTCTCTCAATGAGCAACGGGCTACATTATAATTTGCCAGCCTACTGATATTCGGATGTATATATATTATGATATTTGTCAATAGAACAAATATTCCATTTTGTGAATACAACAAAAATCCCACCCCCAACTAAGCAGCTGAGAGTGAGATTTTAACTAATTATTATTTAAATTACTGTGCGGTAATTGCACCGACGCCAGAGGTGTTGCTTATGGTTTAAACATTATCCGAATTGATTATAGCAAAGATACCATAAATAACTGATACAAATATAATAACTACAACCTTGAACAGATCCGGGCTATCAAATGACACTCTAACCTCCCCCTCTGCGCTTTATATATTATATGAATCTGCCTCCAGGTTAGTTTATAAAAAAGCCGCCCGCCAGGACAAACCCGACAGGCGGCATATAACTAATAATACCGGTCACCGATCTTCAAGCAATCTGTATACTGCCACATATAACCTCTAATATCGTCTGAGTCACTCCACTGAGCATTCCACACGGCACAACCCAGGGACCGCCAATCGACGTGTTAAATAAACACCCGGCACATTTTGATAATTTCTGCCGGAATAAAAGCGAATCCCTTGGTTTTGGCTTTGCTTTGTCACTCTTAGCTTCGCCTCCTGATTTTTTGGCATGAAAAAAGAGCCATAGGGCTCTATTTATTCATTTTTTCTGATAGCATTCGCTGGTACTCATTTAATAGCACATCAAGCATTTGGCTTGCCCGGACAACTTCTGGATCAGTTAATGTTTTCTTTAGCGCAACTTCATTCATCTTACTGCGTAGTTTTTCAATCATTTCCTGAAGTTCAACTAATTCAGCCATATTATCTTCCTTTCATTCTTGGATAACTACATTGTTCCCAAGAGCGAAGGGATATATAGCATAAAATTACCACCAGCGGCTTGCCATTGCCCGTTTTGGGGCATGAAAAAAGACCAGCATTTTCGCCGGTCTTTTCATTTATATTATGTTGACTTTAATGGGTATCGCCTCTATGTCTAGAGTACCACTTTGTCAAATCGATTTCATGGGGTTACTGCTTTTTGTAACTTACTTTTGTTATTGGAAGCCGCTAATTCATTGTCTATTTGAGTAGTTGATTTCTTTTTTATTTTATTGTTCTGATCTTTTTCTACGGGTTGACCAACCCATTAGATCATAGACAATTCAATACGAAAAATATACTTCAACGAATTGTGCTAAGGCAAAAGCTACCGCTGCTATCCCCCATCCCCCGCGAATGGCGCCACTCACATATTGACCAATCAACAATATACCAAATATTACCCTTATTATCTTGTCAGTATTGCCTAAGTTTTTTCCAAAATCAAGGTGCATCAATCATTCCTCCTATTTGAATTGCACCTATTATTCGCATAGCTAAAAAATCTATTCGACTGCCCCTTATGATAGAATCTGGCTATCCCACTCCCAAAGCCGCTGCCGTCCTTTAGCCGTATCGAATCAATCGGACGGCACATTCTCTAATATCCATGCACGCGTCCAGGCTTAAAGTCACCAATTTCTATTCTTCTTTGCCATAAACATCCCGCCATAACACAACCTTATCCATAGTCATTTCTTCGCAATCAATCAAGTCAGCTATGGCAATCACAGCACCAAGGAGTAAATCATTACGGTTTCCGTATCCTAGATTATCAAGAGTATTCCTGATTGGATCTACAAGAGATAAATTCCAAAGTTTACATGCAGGTAATAAGTAAACAGCATAAAAGCAAATGGTCATTCCTGTCATGGTTTAAATTTGGTAAGCTAATGTTCTATTAGCATCACCCGCACCACCATCCTTCTCATTCTCCATATACAGACTTTATCACAAGTCTGACGGCTCTTACACTCTATACAACAACCACAAGGCTACATACAAAGGATAGATTACCGCACAGTTACCTTTCATATTGTCCCCTATTGTATAAATTCTGTAATTAATTGAAAACTAAACTTATCTCATGCCGAGAGGAGCGAAGTCTTTTGAATAATAATTTGATTATGTGGTCAATGTTTTTAACTGCTTGGCTAACTCTTTTCTTTATGAAAAAAGACAAAATTAAGAAATGGTTCCCTGTTGGCTTGGCCGCTATTGTTACAACGACAATCATACATGACGTTGGAACTACTTTAGGATTTTGGGCTACAATCCAACCAATTTTTCCGTTCAGTGAAATGCTACCTTATTATTACGGCACAATGCCTGTCTTAACAATATGGGTTTTCAAATTTACTTACGGGCGATTTTGGTTGTATATGCTTGTAAATCTAGTACTGGATATAGGTTTTAATTTTTTCTTATTAAGCTATTTTTTACCGGTGAGGGGTATCTTTGAATTTAATATTAACCCTTTATTCTCCCTACCAATTACTCTAGGACACGCCGTAGTACTATATATCTATCAAATCTGGCAAGACGATGCTTTACTTAGTACCAGAGATATAAAAAATTACAAGTTACAGCCATCAGCAGCAAAACCATTGCCTAAAGACGATGATAGCAAGGATTACTAGTAATATAGAATTCCCGCACAGTGGATAGATTAACCAACTCAGATCGGTGATAACATTAAAGGAGTAAAACTTCTGTGTTCGCTACATATTATTGTAAGACGCGAACTGAGACAAAGGAGTGTACTACGATGGAAAATCAAAAAATTTATACCTTCTTAATGTTCACAGGCAACGCTGAAGCGGCGATGAAACTTTACACCTCTTGCTTTGACCAGTCAGAGATTATAAATATTACTCGATATGGAGCAGATGAGGCTGGCAAAGAAGGAACGGTCTTCCAGGCTATGTTTTCGCTACATGGACAGGTCTTTATGTGTATAGACAGCTATGTCGAACATGTGTTCACGTTTACTCCTGCTATTTCGCTATATGTTAAATGCTATACAGAAGACGAGATTGACCGGGTTTTTAAATCGTTATCTCAAGATGGCAAAGTATTAATGCCATTGGCTGCTTATCCTTTTAGTGAAAAGTTCGGCTGGCTTGAAGATAAATATGGAGTTTCGTGGCAATTAACGCTTGAAAAGTCGTAAGAGAAGTGCTACTAAAAGCCCTACACCTAACTTCAAGGATTGCAAAAACGGAACATCGGAGATGTGGGATATGAAGATCAATAGAATAGATCATGTAAGTATGAACGCAAATGATCTTTCAGAGGCTAAAGCGTTTTTTCTTGATTTTGGACTTCAAGTGCAAGAGGATGGGAATTGGAAGGAGAGAAGTTGAACCGAATAGTTGGGCTTAATGACGTTAAAATAGCCTGTGTAGGATTAGGGATACCAGATGGTCAGGCATGGAGAGAAAGAAAAAGAAGCAGAAAAACCCTTGCTGCGTCAGCGAATTTCCTCTGAGGCTTTGTTTCTGTATTCTTGTACTTCGGGGGTTAATTTGTAGTAATTCTTTTTTAACACAGCAAGATACTCATTCATAACCTTTGAAAAACTGCCCTTATTAGCATCGAAGCCAGTTTCCAAATACGTTTTCTTGGCCTCGGGAATCATCTGCTTCGTATCGTAGCTAAAAAGAGGCGTATTATTAGCGCCGTACATGGCAAAAACCGTATACCGCTTAAGAAGTTGTTTCATGTCTTCTACTTTGGCTGAATTTCCATAGTCCTTGATATACCGTTCTTGTTCCTGCGCCCGCTTGATTATTTCACTCCAGCTTATCATTAGTGCCGCATCTTTAATCGGGGTTTTGTCTGATTCAACAGCCATAATATCAATGTATGCGGTAATGTCTTGTGTAACAGCATTACGGTATTTCTTATAAGCCGAGTAGTCGATTACGGGGAAATACATTCCTTCGGCTGTTTCAATCTTAAAGCCGTTGCTCTGGGCATCAAATAATAAATCTTTAGTTTCTTGATTTTCGATACTACTAATGGCCTGACTTGTCAGGCCATTAGCATAGATTTTTGTCAAGGCTTTTGGGACTGCTTCACTATCCCCAAACTTATCTTGCAACTTAGGCAGCTTCTCTTTCTGAACCTTTTCAAGTCCAATGATCATCGACGATGCGCCCGCCTGGGATATAGAGCCAATATTTTCGTCAATATACTTAATTAATTCCGGAACAGTGACATCTTTTTTCTGCAAGAGTGCATTGTAGTTATACATAACGGCTTTTTCTGCAGCTACCGCGTCCTGTCCAACCTGTTGTTTAGCAGATTCCTGGGGTGGAGTAACCCCTTTGTTAGCGCAGCCACTTACAGCTAAGAGCATCATGACGATCAGATAGATACTTGTTATCTTTTTAATCATACTCACCCTTCTCTCGCTTCAGAGTTTATAACATAAAATATAACGTTTCAGACATCTTAAAAGTAACGCTAAAATCTGCTATCTACAGAGCCTCAGTAAGTAGGTACGGCTTTAAATAGGTGGTGATAGTTTGCCGGATTTTTTCAGCAGTTGCAGTATTAATTGCAATACAGAATTTGAGCATTCGCTATTGCATAGGATTTGCTTTTATATTTTATGTTATCGAGTGTCTTTTCTTATTTTTAGGCATCTATCAGCATAATTGGTATCAAACATGGATGACATTTGTTCTCCTAAAAGACGTTGCACCCTCGGACGGTACCGTGTCTTTTACATATCCTACATTTTATGAATCCAAAACATGCATTAGCGACAAAACCTACCACTTTATTTGGGTTAATGCAAATAGCGACACCGAGTTTGCTGGTAAAAGTAGATTTTATATAGCCGTGAAGTGCAGTTCCTCACCGCAGGCAGGCTCTTTCTCCTTCCGGCAGCGTATATTCAATAACTTCTACCGGCAAATTCTTAATGGTTTCTCCGCGTTTGCCTTTTTTGCGTGATAGCTGATATTTTCCACATCCAGCTCAACAACAAGGACCTGTCGCTCTGCTTCTGCTTCGTTAAATAGGTTTAATTGTTCCTGGTCATCACGCTTGCTTTTTTCCGAAGAAACGCCAAACTGTTTTTGGCAAAGCAGCTTCAGCTGCTCCGTGTACCATTGGTTCCAGTTCCTGAACGCGAGCTTTTAATTGTGCATTTTCCTTTTCGAGTTGTTCCTGCGCTTGCACCTGATCTGAGAATTTTAGCATATTTCCACCATCACACCGATCACTGCGGCTAAGAGTTTCTTATCCGTCGTGTTATTTACTACAATTTTGTATTTGCCGAGTTGAATTTCAATTTCGCCAGATGGTTCTGGTGTGATTGCCCCAAGGGGAATCCAGTTTTGTTTAGCTTGTGATTGATTTTTTTTGTTGTCTTGTTTTAGCCAGCGTTCAAGTGTCAGGCCAATAGCATTTTCTTTGCACCATTGTTTTTTGCTATGACGCTGGTTTTATATGCTTCTAGCAACACTGCTTTTTCAGTATCTGAATAGGTTTTTCGTTTGCTTGTTTTTCTAAATTCCATACAGCTTATCCCTCCTTAGATTATTATCTCAGGGTTGAAGCATGTACACTATGTGGCGATGCGTTGACGCTTACGCTTTTTCCGCAAAAAAAATGAAGAATGACGTGGACTTTAAACCCGCGTCATTCTTCATTTTACTGGAGCGGGCAACGAGATTCGAACTCGCGACCCACGGCTTGGGAATTGGTTAAAATACATTTTTAGCCGTCTACTATGTATTTTAAAGTTCATCCAAACCGGATAATCTGCGGCTCACTTTTTCTTTTTTGTCCATTAAATCCAAACCGTATTATTAAGAATCGGTCCGCAAAAAGGTCCGCAAGTTTATATAATTCAAACTAGTGAAACCACATCACCTATGTGCAAATTGCATGTAGATATTATTTCAGTAATGTTATTATGGAAAACATCGGAATTATAATTGTTAAGTCTAACAATTATTAACTTATATCTCGCTCTTGTTACAGCAACATAGTGATTATAGATACTTGCCATGTCAGACAAACGGTAATCTTCAGCAAATATAATTACTTGATCAAATTCTAATCCTTTAGAAGAATGAAAAGTTATAGCTATATGTTGATATTTTTCAGGTTCAAATGCAACATGAAAAGTACTATCAATTATTGTTTGAAATAATTTTTCTATATGATTTCGTCTGGTTGAATAGCCAAGATATTTAGCTAAATCTTGAATTTTACTCTCAAATTCATCAACATCCTCTATGTTAATGCTGGTTTCAATATTTTTTAAGTAATCTTTAATTGTCGCTACGTTTTTTTTAGAATCATTACCCTCTACAGGTATTTCTGATATCAAATCATAAACCGAATACTGATCTAAAATCATATATTTTGCAACAGCCGAATAAAGCCATGCTGAGTCAGTAGTAATGTCTGCAATAGGTGTTTGTGGAATATAAACATATTCCATTCCCTGCCTCTCCAACAATAATGCCCCACTTTTAGCATTAGCATTGCTAAATCTTAGCAATGCCGAATTTTGAGAAGCATCAATCTTCTTCAGTACCTCCGTTACCCAAGTATTACTAGTAGCGGATAAATAAACTATATTGTCAATTGAATCTATTGGAACATGTAAATCTCTGGTTTCTTCACATAGTAAATTAGAATAGTTTTGTATCTGCTGACAGGAGCGGTAATTGTCACCCATAAATATTTTTTTGAAGTTATTCTTCTGGCAAATACTTTTAAATGCATCTGGATATGCTCCACGCCATATGTAAATAGATTGCTTCTCATCACCAACCACGAATGTTTCTATGCCCAATTTGTCACACAAATACATAAAAAACTTATGCATATCTTTGTCGCAGTCTTGGTACTCATCAATATATATTTTAAAATATTTTGCCTGAAGATATAGTCTGCACGCAGTTGAGGTTTCAACGATTTGCTGAGCTAGTTCAAAAATGAAATTTGCCTTATTATTATTATACGAACATAGAGTAGATTCATCGGCAATTTTTTGTATTCCATCTTCTAACGTGTCAATCTTTAATGAATAATCCGTGTTCATATCACAATCAAAATCGGCTCCGTACACATCCTTCATAAAAGGCTTAATTACTTCTTCAATCGCAAAACTATTATTTGTACCAATAAAATGCTGTGAACTATCTACCGTTAAGCGTTCCCTAATTTCTTGTGCAGCTTTAATTGTAAAAGTGATTGCCGCTACAACCTTATGACTTTTGTTATCATTTATCTCTTTTGCAATTTTATTTACCATAGTATGCGTTTTGCCTGTTCCAGCACTTGCTCGTACTATCAAGTTTCCAGAAGTTGAAATAATTTGTTTTTGAATTGGCGATAAAATCATAGCATCACTGCTTTCAAACAAGCAAAATTATAATGATTGTATATTTTTCTGCAGTCAGTGTCAGTAAGTTTTTCAACTAATTTAACCATATTATAATGCTTTGCATCCTGCAGATAGGCCACTGCATCTTCTGTATTTAAATATTTTACTAACTCAGAGTGAAGAACTTCATCTAAATCGTTTTCTAAATCGCATTTGGATAAAAAAACTTTATAATCATCACGAATTTCATTTAATTGAGTGATGTTGTGTGCATATAACTTTTTCTTTGCGGCAATGCTATTTTCTTTTATTCGTTTAGTTGGCAGTAACCTTTCGTCTATAATTTTATTACACCGAGAAAATCCAAGTAAACTATATGTTTTTGTGCTTTTTACATAACGCAAATCATTGTCAGTTTTGATCACATTATCTATGTTTAATTTATCCAAAATAACAAAATACTTTTCGAATCCTATACCCCCTACCGCTAAAATATATGTACCATCAGCTTCGTAGAACGGATTGATGCAGGATAGTACTTTTTCAAATAACATTAATTCAGATGGACCCTCAACTAGAAGAACTCTATCAGCAAAAATAGCTTCCGATAGTCCGCGGTTTAACATTTTCCTATTCTTTTTGTACTCTTTAGGTACTTTATAAAACGTACTGGCACTGTTTATCTTAGTCTCATTATAAATACGTACAAGATTAACTGATTCCATTTCATATAATACAAACGGAGAATGTGTTGTCACAAAAAGATATTTATACTTTTCATCAGTAAACAAAATCTGAGATAAGGCAATTTGCATAGATTTATGAAGATGATTTTCAGGTTCTTCAACTAAAAACAGATTGATTTTCGTCTCGGCGTATTCATCTGAAATAATATCAAAAATAGAGTACGCCAATAACTTTTTTCGTCCCTCACCAGCTGTCGGATATAAATTTGAATCACTATCTTGTTTAATATACGGAACGATATTTGAATATAATCCCTTAACCGCTATTTCTGATTTTATAGATATAGATACATTTTCGTTTCTGAATTTTTTATATTCGGGAGTGACTTTTTTTTCAAATTCTTTAATACCTGATAAGGATGAGATATGAGAATTAAGTTTAATTATCGTTTGTTGTATACGTTCCAATACTTTTTTATCAACATCACTTTCGTTTTTAATCAACGAATTAACATTCTTTTTAAACAATGAATTTAAATCCACATAAGAATCAATATATAACACATTGACCACATAATCTATTTCATACAAATAGCCTCGTTGCTTCATCTCCCGAAGATTATTACTATCGCCCCCCAGTATAATATTGGAATTCCAATTAATTCCTTTTTATCATATTCTGCTACTAATTTAATGTAAACCTTATTATGAGAACTTAACAGTGCTCCTCCTAGCCGAGCACGCAACTTTTGGTTATCAATACAAATAGCATCGCTTATATCAAGTGTAATAATTATCTCAACAGGATTATCTATCTTTTTATTATGATAATCGGAATCTAAAAGATTTAATTTCCGAATGTCCTTATCAAAAACATATCGAAGAGCATACAAAAAATTGGTTTTTCCAATATCATTTAAACCAAAGAAAACATTTTTATTAGCTAACTCAATTTGTATCTCCTCGAAATTTCTGAAATTCTTAATTGAAATAGATACAAAATTCATATTATCATCCTTAATAAGCTTATTGATGCTATTCTTATGTATTTATTCGACAACATCTCTTTTAACTAACCCCCCCATAAGATAGTTTTTAAACCCATTAAAATCACCTATATTACTAACATTTACCATAATAATATAAAAATCCTGCTAAATATCAACTAATATCCATCGAATTATTATGAAATTATAAAAATAATATTTATCCAAAATGTGGGTTTAAATTGAAAAAAGGTCAAAAAATAAGATATAATTTAAAGGGAAAAAAGGCGATTCCACCGCTTTTTTCATTTTAGTCCGCAGCCCATATGCTGAATGGACTGAGTTGTATGATTCTAATCCCGAAATTAAAATTGATACTTGAAGCAACGGACGTTAAAACCACTTACACACACACCGTGCTCTGTAGCGTATTTGCTTACCTGATTATAGTGTACTACAGATGTGGGGAGAACTAAATTGCTTTCATATATTTTTGTGCCTTGACCGGCGGGCCGCCTGTACGACACATAGAGAAAGGAATGAGACTTTTTATGAATTTTTGGGTTCACTATAACAAGGTTCATAAGTATTCTAAAATCCATGCTAACTTTTGCGGATGTTGCAATGATGGAAATGGTATGCATAAATTACCCGGAGATAATGTCGAGTGGGTTGGTCCCGTTGATTCAATAGAAGAAGCAAAAAGAGTTGCCATACAGAATGGATGGAACCCCACCTTCTGTAAAAGTTGTTTGGGTGCTCTACAATACTTAACAAACAAAACAGGTATTACAGATTCTAAACAATAGATTCTTTACAAGTCAGCTTAATAGTTATTAATGTATCACCGATAACGGGAACGTCACAAGAGAGCACCAGAATGGCAAATGAGTATGATTAAAACAACTAAATGTTTTGCTACTGGAGTATTTGGTAAGCGTAAAAAACGCCGTCACCTTGACACAAAGTCAATCGGTAACGGCATTGATTTTACAATAACTCGGCACTAGAGACGACAAAAGCTTTTGCAGTGCCTCGGCGTCACTATGAATATTCCAGTTAGGTGCATTCTTAAAAATGATTATCAAATTACATCAGGATTGGCAACTTAAGTGTTGGTAAGTAATTGTTTTTGCTGAAATGCAGGTGGGAAGGAGCCGATTAAACCATTAACCGGTAAATTTCTGACAATTAAAGCGATAAGCGAATTCATCCATATAGCTAGTTAGAATACCAGTTACACAGCATCGTAACTGGTATTCTCCTATTTAATCCACTTTGCAATCAACATATTTACCTTTGGCTGGCTAATAGATTTTTTACCTCTGGCGAGTTCAGGCGCAATCTTTAAAGCGTCAACTATTTCGACATGACCTGCCAAAACCATTTCATCAAGCAAATCCAAACCATCTTTACAAGGCAATCCTCGCACTTCCGCTTCCTTACGCAGCTTTGAATCATGCGCTGCAAGATATACCACCTTAAAATGAGTTAGACAACGTAATCCCAGTACAATATTGCTTGCATCCGGAACGGATAAACCTGACCGCTTAGCCCTAATTTTCTGTATCTCGCCAATCTCGTTACTATCAAAACCTTCTATAGTAACCCCCAGTTGTTCAACTTCCTCCGTTGACGGAATGACCAATTCATCCCATACAAAATCGGGGACTCTTAATTGATAGGGAAGCTGACTAATTTGTTCCAATAGTCCAAATTGATACAAGTCCATCCACATAGATGAATCAACAATTAATACAACCTCTTCCCGCTGTTCTGACGCCACGTTACATTACCTCACAGCATTCTCTATTCGGCAAATAATATAAAAATTCACGGGCTTTTGACTGCGTAATACACTGTTCTGCCACTGCGCGGGCAACAAGGCGTTCAAAACGCTTTGCTTGTTCCGGAACAAACTGGCTGAATTCTTCGTCAGGCTCAATCCTGTGCCAGCCACGTCTACGAAACTCCTTAAAAAGCTTATTTGCCGTATCTTCCGTAATGATACCAAGGTCTTTCGCCCGATAAACTAATGCCTGCATACTAAGTCCATATTTTCTTTTTAACTCAATTAGTTCCTGCTTACCAAAACTAGTCCGTTTCTTACCTATATCTCGATAGACGCTCATTGCTGGTATTAAAAAAGCACCTGCAAATCGGTTGGCAAATTTCTCTTCGTCTAGCTCATGATTGACCAAGCTTTGCCGTTCAAGTAAATGAAATACAATATGCCCAAGTTCGTGAGCTAGGGTAAAACGGCTCCGTGCTAAGGGATACCGACGATTAGTAACGATTAAGAAAGCACCCTTTTCGTTCACATAACTTACTGCATCAAACTTATCCGGACCATCTATCAGCAGTACTTTGACCTCTATATCTTCTAGCAATTCTACCAAATCCTCGATAGCATCTTGACCAATCTGTAACCGCTCACGGAATTTCGGTACGAATTCTTCTAATTGACCAAGCTCAGCAATCGGGAAATTTAATCCACATACTACTGCCTGAAAGTTGATATCTTGTCCTCCGATTTCTAAATACTCTTCCAGCTCTTGATATTTTGCTGCCCAATCAAGTGCCTTTTCTAAAATTGCACCCATTTCACCCTTAGTCAATCTATTCCGCTTGCGATATCCCAACAAAGTAAGCTGAACAGTAGGCTCTTCAAAAAAATAGCTAACTGGTACCTTTAGCACTTTAGAAAGCTGTATTAATACTGTCGAGTTCGGCGCGACTTGATCTTTTTCGTATTTGGCAATAGCTGTATGAGACATTTCCATCCGCTCTGCAACATCTTTCAAAGTCATTTGAGCCGACTTTCTAGCTGCCAATAATCTTTTCCCTATTTCCACTAATTACACCTCCTTTATATTATATTACACCTACAGTTTAATTTATTCAATATTTGTAAATTAATTTATTATTAAACCAAATTTATTTTTTAAGCTCTTTAGTAAACATTCCTTCCAAAACTTTAACGGCTTCTTCTTGCATTTCCGGTAACACATGCGCATACGTATCTTGCGTCATAGCTACTGTACTATGTCCTAACCGCTCTGATACGACTTTAACTGGAATGCCTTTCAGCAATAGCAACGTTGCATGTGTATGCCGTAAATCATGAAATTTAAACCCCTTCGGAGCACTAATCTGCAGTAATAATGGCTTAAAATAGCGTGAGGTAAAATTGCTTGTATTAAAAACCCCGCCAAACTCATTTGTGATAACCAAGTTAAGTTCAGACCACTGATCGCCAAGCAAATTTTTACGCCACTCTTGAAGTGCCTTGTATTTTCTAAGCTCTGAAGCTATATCTGAAGATAGAGGAATCTGTCGCCGAGATGCTTTAGTCTTCGGTTCTTCAAAGTTAACTCCAGGTCTACTTGTTACCAAAGCACGTTTTACGTAAACAATACCTTTTTCTACATCTACCGCATCCCAGGACAACCCAAATATTTCGCCCAGTCTCATACCAGTACCTAATCCTAATAAGATTGCCATATATGCACTGTAATGAACAATATTAGCCATGGAAACTTGCGTATATTTTCCTGTTTGAGCTGCTTTTTCTGCTGCCTTAGCTGCTCTTAAAGCATAATCTTGATCCGCCTTCTGCACTGCAGCAAAAGCTGCTGCTGTAAGACTATCTGCTTGACCCTCAGTAAGTGTTTGTATTTCAGCTTTAACAAGTTTGATTGGCTTTGTTTGCTTTACCGGATTTTTCTGTAACAAATCTGATTTTATTGCTTGCTCAAGGCACATGCTCAAATAGCGGCGAGTTGCCCTTACTGTACTTGACGATAATCCTATCTGTTTCTTACCACCACTGGTTAACAACTCGTTAAACAAAGCAGTAAGATGCACCTCTCGTATCTTGCCCAATACAATATTCCCAAGTTTAGGCTTAACATATTGAACTAGGCAGCCTTCGTATTTGTCATAACTCTTTATTCTAACATTAGGTTTGATATATTCCTTTAACCATGTATCTATCCAGTCTCCAAGAGTCATCTTATCAGCATCTGGCAACATACCTGTTTGAATTTGCTCAAGCCAATTTTGGCCTATTCTTAACGTTACTGATTTGCCTTTAGGTGTATTGTCTTTAGATCCTTTGAGTTTTTTCCGCTTTGTTTCACCTGTTTTAGGATCTTTGTAAGTTACCCTGACAAACCAGCAATTTCGCTGCTCGTCCCATGAAATAGTACCGTCTCCTTTAGCTCTACCCATAGAAAATTCTCTCCTTAATAGAAGACTGACAGGCTTATCTGTCAGCTCATTCGTTTAATACCGTACGCCCTCTATGATCTCTTTTTAGCGTTCGTCAATATGCTATACCGGCATAAATATTATTATTACCATAAGAACTTCTTCTGTAACACAAAGATTTCGTCAAATAAGGAAGGCTGGCTATTAAGCCAGCCCACATATTTAAATTATGCACCCTGAACTTTTGGCGGCATCAGTAGTTGATCTACATACCATGATGGAACAAACCGGCAACGGCCTATATTTACAGTTGGAATATCCCCTTTTGCTGCAGCATTGTATATCCCAGATCTACTAAGTGGTATAGGGCCACCGTTAGCTGAAAGCAACTCTGTTAATTTATACAGCTTCTTTCCTTGACTCAACATAATCATCTCACCCTTTTCATGTTTTGTACCCAATAGTCTTCTGAGACAGGCTCCTTGCCATGTCAATTCTATAATATATAATTGATTTTCTTATAGTTTACATAGTATATTATGCTATAAAAAAAGGTGGTAATATTTCGCGCACTTGGTTATTGAGAAAATAGAAATCATTAACGGGTAGATCGGCTGGAAAATTTATGTCGCAAACCAAATAGCCTACCATACGTTGTATATGCCATTTATACTTACGAAAACTTTGATACCTAGCGTCTTCAAGTGACCAATATTCCTGAACCTCTAAGTTATTATAGACTTTAGTCCCGTAACACTTAATAGCCATAAATAATGCCTCCACTGAATCAAAATAGCCAAATCCGACCAGTGGCACTACAGCCGAAAAATATCTTTTAGCGTATCTTTTTTGGGCATCATTGATAATATGAACACGACTTACAACACGAATTGTTTCCGGCCTAAACGTTGGATCTATGTAGATTCCTCCACTATTCAGAAACGTTTGAAGGTCAGGAAAAGGAGCAAGCGTTGTGTGCTTCCTATTTACACACTGATCGGCATATTGGTTGCAAACATAAACATACCCCTGCTCAAAAGATTCCATTATCCGAAACCTTATTTCGTTATAAGAGCTTGAAACACCATAAGCTGCATCAAAAATGTTTGAAATTCCATACCCCTGTTCAAAAACCATAGAAAAAAACATCGCTTATTCCTCCTGCTATAAAATATTTTTATTAAATTTCATCAAGACTAGGATTCTCAATATTCTCCCATGCACTATTATTGATAACCAACATTCGTTTACGACTTCCTTTTTTTGCCTTTTTTAAATATTCAAGTTTGCCCGAAGAAGACTTCACACCTTGAGAAATACCTCGTTCATACAGCAGCTTCCTTAATTTTTCGGAGCTTATGGTATAAGCATGTCCTTGTTTTTCCCAGTACATTTTAATGATTTGCTCAATATCTTCATGGCGCAACCATAGCGTGTTAGTCGCCTCTTCCTTAAAGCCAACATAAGCTTTTTCTTCTCGGCAGTAAGTTTCTTCAGTGTCCGCTAACTTAAGGTTATCTCGCGTCTCTAGCACCTGCCTTAGAGCGTACAGGAACATAATTTCAGGCTCCAGTACTCGGTTTTCTTGCTGATTTTCCAGCATGGTAGCCATAATGGTCTTTTCAAAGTTTAACAGACATGCGTTTATGCCCGAGTCAGTCACGCCACACCAAATGGCAAACTTGTGAATCACTTGACCTACCATTATCAGATTAATCGCAGCATCACAAATGCGGTCAACCAAAAACTGTTGTTTATATTGCGCCCTTCGAACATCCACTTCATTGCCAAACAACTCAATTATGCTGTCGCTATGCTGCCTAAGAAACTCTATGAATAGCCCAAAATAGCGACGCAGTATATCAGGACTTCGTTGAAATTTTGTGAGGACAGTTCCATCATAGCTTGTCTTATTTACAGCTACAGTAATAACTCTAAAGTAGCTGGATGCGGAAAGAGCCGGATTATCCTCCCCCGTTATAATAAGCGTTGATCGAAACTCTCGGTAATCAACATTACCATCTTTCATTTTGGCAGGAGCCGACGAATCACCCACTGCGCGTATAGCCAGTTCAAACAAATGAGTGTCAGCTCTTTTCTTATCCTTCTCTGAACACGAGAAATCATCAAGTAAAACAATCTGGTCACGCGATTGGGAAAAAGTTGTGTATAATGCCGCTGGCGTACTACCAAAACTCAGCTTGCGCTTCCGATCTAGGCGGAATACGTCTGCTAATACGCTCATGACCGATGTTTTTTTACTATTGCTTTCCCCACGGACAAAAAGCACGCTTTCAAAATCATGTTGAGCTTGTTTGACAAAATAACGCAGATAAGCAAAATGTGAAAAAATAAATGGAATAAGAACTGGAGCTTTACAATCGCCAATTTCTAAAAAAGAAAATCCGTCAATAAATGCTTGTTTTGGATTAATTCTGGTAATGTCTGGAAATTGATAACCTCTTTTACCTGCATCATCGCCAATAACATAACGTATATCTCCACCTAGGGAAGTCCACCCCATAAAATGAATGCGTACCCTTTCTTGCCAACTTTTTTGACAGTACTGATATACCGCGCTCAAATATTTATCGAGGCAGTCACGCCCTTTAACAGAAAGATATATCTCTGGAAGTTTTTCTTTCAAGCTTGTCGAATATATGTTCTTGAATGATGTACGAGGTATCTCAATGGTTTTAGGACTTGTATGTTCTGGCAGGAACACTAAGCATTCCAGATATTCTTCCGGTTCAGAGTGTTCATCGGTATATTGCAGAATACGTGCCTGTATTCGTATTCGCGCATTGCTTATTTGATACTCCTCTCCGTCATTTTTTATGCCAAAAATACCCTCTGCAGCTTCTTTGTAATATCCTGTCTCTTCTAATAAGTCCATTTCTACAGCAGACCTCTGAACGG
This sequence comes from Sporomusa ovata DSM 2662, assembly GCF_000445445.1. Taxonomy (GTDB): domain Bacteria; phylum Bacillota; class Negativicutes; order Sporomusales; family Sporomusaceae; genus Sporomusa; species Sporomusa ovata. The sequence continues at coordinate 469,881 of NZ_ASXP01000002.1, forward strand.
TTGTTATTTTTTCACGCTTTTGCAGAGGTAGTGTAGCAAACCACCTATTATCCTTATACTCTGCATGTAATGGTCGCAATGCTATAATTGGTTCTTGCCGACAAATATACTCTTCTAGTTTGGTGAATTTAACAATTTCTGGACTTGCGTCTAATTTTTTTATAGGCGGCTTAATTAGAATAGGTTTCTCTTCTGTTGTCTTTAGACTAAAGTTAAAATTGTCATCATTGTTAAGTATTAAACCGTTCATTCTATCGCCTCCAGATAAGTATCGTCTTGCCACATAGAAATTAAAGGTAATTTATGGTGCAATAGCACCTTATTCGCCCAAATCTTATGCTCTACTACATTGCCTTTTCTTATTTGTAATTTTTTCCCTTCAACTGGAAGCACACTATTGATAACAACATGCATGTGTGGGTGGGGTATGCAATGTATGCCCCACGCATACATTGCACCTAACCCTTGTAAGTACAAACATTGAGAAAGACCAACTAGCCTAACCTGGTAGGGACTCAGTAAACCCGCTTCAAAATCAAGCAGAAGGTGGTAAAATAACCTAGATCCTTTAAACCCAGTAAGCATATGGGCAACCATAAAATCTTCATACGCAGCATTAAAATTAGCTCCAACTGCTCCAACCATTAAATCCCGTGGGAGATTGCTTCCCAACCATCGGCGTTTAGCAACGTTGTCAAGGTAGTTTATTTTTTGCCGCAATTGATACTTGTAGCAGCATTTACCAGAAAAGTACCGCAGAATTGGCATAAGGTTTCCGCCCTTTCAATTAATTTATTGACATGACCGATATCATTTGGAGATTGCAGACGCAACAACTCAATCCGAAGTCGGTAAAGCTCAGCATAGAGTTGCCGAACTCCTGGGACAATAACGACTTTTCGTTTACATAAAACTTTGCACATATACTGATTAACTGATAGATCCGCCAATTTGGCTTCCAATTGTAATACTGATGCTTCTTTGTCTGGTAACGTGATTCGAAATCGTTGGCTGTTCACCACACGGTTCACCTTCTTGTAAAGTTAATTAGATCACTCCAATAATGAAGAAAATTTCTTTGGGGACTGAGCAACAGAATATTTGCCTGAATTCGTTTCCTCCAGCAATGGATAACTACTTCCCGTTGGGTCATAGGCTTGAATGGTATTATTGATCTTGTCAACAACAGCTCTCGCCAACTGTGGATTATGCACTGTATTAAAGGTTTCAGCGATAGCTTTTAGTTCTTGCACTAATTCATTAATTCCAGGAACTATTATAATCTTTTTGCGTCGTAGCACGAAAAACACGTAGCGACTTAATGACACGCCAGCTAAGTCCGCTTTTTCCGCTAAAAGCTCATATAGCTCAACTGGTACACTCACAGAGATCCTTTTAGATTGCTTTTTGTGTTTTGCCATTTTTACCTCTTTTCTGGGTCAGCACTCCTATCTTAGAAAAAAAAAAAAATAAATAAAAATGGATTAATTAGGAATGATACTACTCTCCTTTACCTGTGGCCACAGGAACAATTTGCTCGCATTAATATAATATAAAAAATTAAAATCAAATTCTAGAACGTAATTTACCATGTAGTATTCAATTATAACAACGTAATTTTTAACAATTTTTATTGAAATATTACCAATTTACGTATATTATATATTATAAAATCAGTATATAAATGATAAATCGCTTTAATTTATTCCATAAATTGTAAAATAGAGGGGTGTGCTCCTATGAAAAATATTTTTTCTCTGACAACAAGTGATTTTTTATCCGACATAAGCCTCTGCAAAAAACAAAAGATCGAGCTTCTTGAACAAGTAATCTACCGCTACATTCCTTTAAAATCTAATATTGTTCATGGATTTACGGAATACAAAGAAGACCTCATTAATATCATTAAAGAAGCTTCTGGTGACTCTGATATAGTAAAGCTCGCAGAGCTTACGCTATCTCTTTGTGATCCTTATTTAAAACATGAAGTACAAGTAAGCAATGCAGCTTTCATTCAGTCTAATAATTTTATTCCTGTTCAACCCATTAAGGAGTTTTTAGAATGTATGTATTCTGATTTATTTATCAATGAATTAAAGACTTTTATGATATTGTCCTATGTCTACTCACTTAGCAAATGCAAAAGCCCCCTTAAGAAAAAGATCATATCTAGAATTCTTAATTTTAAAAAATATAACTCGGTCAGTGGCGAAAGCAACCCCAGACCTATATATGATAAACTTAACAAAATCTATATACTCAATAAAAATGACTTTGTTTATTTATCTTCATTCCTTGACTATAAAGACACTCAGATTACTTTTAACTCTTGGTATGATAGCGAGATAGTATTAGGGCTAATTGATTCCGCAGTAAAAAGTAAAAATCCGTTTGTTCCAAAAACAGACGAATTAGAGCCTACTAATATAAGACTTTTTATTAAAGCTTTTCAAGACATTAGCATAAACAAACATACACGAATTAAGATGCTATCTTTAGTAGATAACGCTAGCATAAAAAAATATCATCTGTCGGAAAATAGGTTTTATATCTATAATCAATTTTTTCTTGAACGAATTGGAAATTTTAATTTTATAAATAAACTCTACAATTTACAACAAAAACTATCTTTATCAATCGATTCTTTATCTGCTTTATTAGAATTAACTAACTGTCCATTGCTTCGCTTTAAATTGGATTTCCTGGACTTTTGCGAATCTCAATATAATAAATATTTTGAACACCATCGTTTAGAACTTCCTGAATGGAATCTATTTTTGCATCAAAGCATTCTTCATCAATTATTGTGTACCCTACCTATATTAGACTTGGTATTTCATTATTTAGCTTATTTAGCCACTGAATTTTGTCAATTTAAAGCTTTTTTCAAAACATCTATTGACAATTATTTTAATGAATTGATAAAAACTGAATTATATGACTTATTCGAATACAGTCCCGAAAATCCATTTGTACCTAACCCATACTATAAATTTCCATCAGATGTGTCTAACCAAAACTACATAGATTTTTCCAATAAAGTATACAGAACTCTTACGCATAGAAGTAATTATATGTCTGAGCGGGATAATATTTACAAAAAAACAGATGAGATCAACTCTGCACAACAAATTTCTTTAATAAAAGAACTAGTTAACTTACAACCCGCTTTAAGATATTAACTTCACATCTTCTTTCGCTATCTAAATACTTGTTAAAAATTCTATATATAGGAAGACACCCATCACTTACTTTTCAGTAAACGATGGGTGTTTTTCTGATGCGAGTGAATGAAATCAACCCTCGCAGCTAGCTTGGGCAGCATGGAATATTAATTTTTTAATTTATTGGGGTAATTTTACAACGGGTCATAAGCTCTTATTTTATAGGCTTAAGCCAATCATAACACTCAAATGAGTTTTAGTGATTTTACTCATTGAATATTACGGTGCGGCAATACCGCAGTTCCGGCGAAGCGGAAACCGCCTGTCCGAAACTGGGAAATCACTAATATTATTTGCTTAATGCCTTATCCAAACCATAAACTTCACGCATTGACATATCTTTTGCTAAATCGATACTTTCAATGTTAATCTTATACGCATCATGAACGATGCGATCCAGCGTAGCATCAGCTAACGGACTGGCGCTGTCTCCAAGCTGATCATACCATTCGGATTCACTATACTGAGAACAAAAAATGATAATTGTGCCCTCATTTCCAACGTAGCACGAACCAATACATAACTTGCCTTGTATTAACTTTCCCCTAAAATGGTAGTTCTTCATCATCGGTTTCTGAATCGGTATTAGCACTACTCATCGCCTGCTGGTCTTTTTGCACGTGACAAAGATAATCGCCGTAGTCCGAATCATCTTTCTTTTGTTGCTTTGTCGCTCCTTCATCATTCCCTTGGCCTTCCTCAACATCCGTTTCTTTTTCCTGCCAAATATCTGCAATAGTACCCCAATTGACAGTACGAGCATTTCTCTCGATGTCAGTCCATGTTTTCCAGTATTCCGGATCATCTGATTTAGGTCTATGGTCCTCTTCAAGGTAGTTCATTTGTACCAAAACAGGTAATTCAGAAGCCCATCCTAACAGGATGGCTTTTTGCGATGGCAAAGAAGGTAATTCACGTAGTAAACCGCGCAAATTGTCCGGCACAAGCTTGTTCACCAAATCTTGGTCTCGATCATTGCTGATACGATGAAGCAGGAAAGTGTTGCATTGCGATAGGACAGTTTGTGATAGCTCGCTCGGACGTTGTGAAGACAATACAAGTCCAAGCCCAAATTTGCGACCCTCGCGGGCAATTTTCTCAAACACCTGCGTACACATCGAATATGCGGCTGTTTCTTCTGCATCGCTAGCATATTTGCGGATAAAAGTATGGGCTTCTTCCATAACAAGAGTGGTGGGCAATGTTTTGCCGCCATTCAAATGCCGATATCTTTGCAAGGCTTCCAATGTCATACGAGCGATAACTGCCGTCACTATATGAATTACTTCCGCCGGAACCAATGATAAATCAATAACTGTTATTGAGCCATCTGATGAATTAGTAGGGCATATATACATTTCAAGCCACTTTTGAAGCGTTAGGTCTGGTGAACAGTTCGTAATAACCTTCATACGCGAATCCGATAACAAGGTACGTATCCTTGTGAGCATTGTTTCAACGTATTCAGTCGATTTCAGTAGTTCCGCATTGGATTGTATGCTTCTAAGAAATAGGTCGCCTGTAAAAGGTCGGGGAATATCCGCATCAATTGGAAGTATATCTCTGTCAGAGCCACCAAAAGCTGAATGTGCCTTTGAGGTAAGTTCCATTAGTTCAATGATAGTAGCTTGATCAAATAAATAAGAGGCGTATTGTTGCGTATGCGCGTCAATCATCGAATCAAGTTTAATATTAAGGTCGCTTAATGCATCTTTTTCTGCTTGGGCAAAAGAAACATCCTCAGTTGTGCCATTTCTCCACGCAATAAGTCCATCGTAAAACCCTTTTCGTTTCCCATAATTTTTCTGACCCGCTGCCCAAGGTTCGCCATTCGCAAGCTCAATTCTAATTATATCAACCAAAGTCCGTAAATATCTCCGCATATCAGCACTTGGCGTTAAGGCAATATCTAACGTTCCGTCACGCACTGTTCTTAGGGCTTGAATCAAAACAGGTCGCTGTGCGCGGCTACTTGCTTGCGTAAATGCACACCATTCCGAACTATTCCATAACCAAAGCGGCACTTGCAATTGCTCTACCATATTTTGTGGGTCTGCCTCAACAGCAAAAACTCGCACGTTGTCCATATCTTTAAATGCTCGTGAATATTCCCCATTTGGATCTAGGATAATGAAGCGAGAATTAATTTTTCTTGATTGACTGCATTCGGGGCAAATCACTTCTCGTTTTGCCGCTTCAATAGACCACCGAATAACTCCAGCAACCGAACAGGATTTACCACTTCCTGTATTTCCCAATATTGCTAAATGACGTCCAAATAGTCTGTCCGGATCAACACGAACTTCGGCATTACCTGCAAGTGGACTAACACCGATTTTCACCCTGCGATTATCGCCGGACTCAACGATAGATTTTAATTCGATCTGTGATGGTAATAGAACTGGATCGCCAACGGTTGGGAATACTTCGACTCCACGTGAAAATGTGTACGGAGGTTTCTCGGGCTTTCCAATGTTTTCATGCAATACACCAAGAGGATTGAGACTCATCTTTCTTAATGGAAAAGGCAAGTCAATCAAGCCGAAATCCTGTAATCCCTTTCGTTTCGGATATTGTGAACGTTCAATCGTTATCCATTCAATTTGTGCTACCAGAAAGCCACTTTCACTCGAAATAAGCACATAGCTGTTAATGCGTGGGAACGGGCGTGGGGTTCCTGCATTTAGCGCAACATCATTAGGCGCTTCAATATCTATAAGAACCTTGATTTCGTCTGGAGAAACAAAGTCTACATTTCCGATTCGCAAGGCATCAGCCATTGCCAAAGGAGTCATCATAAATCAGCACCTCCAGATAAATCGGAAAAATCAGCTTGAACAGGTTCGACTTTTGCCTCAGAATATCGCTGCTTTAATAACTCGCCCATCCTAATTGAGGCCTTGTCTATGGACGGCTTTGGCATAAAATAATCAACCAACGTTGGCAAATTAGCCAAGTCTTTGCCGATTACTAAGCTGATTTGAGATGAACGTCCAAATTCCTCATACTTTCTCTCAATGCGACCACCAGCATCATCATAGGATATGACAATTAAATGTGTTGATGGAATGGTCAACATATCTCTTATTATTCGGTTAATATGGTCATCGCCAAAACCATACCCATATGTAACGAGAGTACTATTCGGACGGCACAAAGCGGCTGCAAAATCGCGGAATAATTCAACATATGGATATTCTGCAGTTTCGCGGTCTTTTGATGAGTTCGGATATATCATCACTTTCTGCCTATCAACGTTATCTAATCCAGGGGCGTTTAGAAAGTTCTTAATATCAGTTGAACCAAATGGTAGTCCTATTCTGCGAATATCGGTTCCTACGTCAACCCAATCAATAGAACCATGTAACTTTGTAAATCTTGCAACGCCTTCGAGATAGCGAGGCTCGCCCCGTATTCCGGGCGGGTTATAGTGCATATCAATATCGAGTCTGGATGAGCGGAAGATGGGGGCAAGTGTGCCAACAAATCTATCAAGTAAATGCAACCCCGCAAGTTCTGCACCAGCTTCTATCAGCCTATCATAATTGGTAGTAAAGATGTTTAGGCGTTCACGGGTTCCTGTTCGACTTGCGAAACTCATAAGAAAACTAACAAGATATCCAAAGGCTCTTTCTCTTTCCATCAGTGCAGCAGTGGCGACACATGCTTCGATTTTAGCGATTCCATCGGTAAAGTCTTTAATCAATGCTTCTAAGCCTTGGCACAGTTTTTTGTAATCATCTTTTTTAGCTGCATCTGTATCATAGCCAAGTATTTCAAGACCGCGAATCAATTCATTTATTACCCTAATTTCGTCTTCTATATTTTTCTCACCACGACCGCTTGCACCGGAAGATTTCTTAGCTGCTTCGAAAATTTTGTCTTTAAAAGCAGAATCAATATCTTGTCCTGACATGGCCGTATTCCTATTACCAGTAGCAAGAAATTGGACAGCAGTTGATAAGCCGTTTCCAGTCAAAACAGAAAGATGCTCTGACTGAAACAATGATGTAAGCCACGGCTCAATTCCAGTGCGGAGCTCAGGCAGCCCAAGAAGGGATGACTGTTGAGTGGCATTTAACCATGATGGGACTTTCCCATCCACAATGGCGTACTTATTATCATCCTTCTTAGTTAGTTTAATAATTGAGTCGTCTCTAATTTTCAGGATGTTGTTTTCGTCAACCATTTTTGCTTCCTCCCTTGTTTACTATTCAAATCTTTCTTGCCTTTGTTTTAATCCACTTGTTTTCAGCGTCAACTCAAACTTCTTTCTCGGCTTGAGTCTATCGCTTACACTGTTAATTTAAGAGAGCTAAATGTAAAGAGATAGCTTAGAGCATTATTTTTTGTTCTTATATAATAATCGTCCCATTTATTCATTACTCAACCTCTTCTTTATGTTTATTTCATCCTAATTGTGTAGCTGCTAACCTTCAATAACCATGCCTTGCTCAGTACTTTTGTCCATGAATGTTGAAGGTTGCTCTCTTGTTTTGCCTCATTTTTTAGGTGTATAATGCCAGTATTAGCTGGTACCGGGGTGAAAATGAAAAAACCACGGCGAGGATCCCTCAATCCCGTACCGTGGTTACCAAAATAAACAACATGGTCATATTATCACGTTACGAGATACATTTCAATATTAATACGCATATTTTTAGTTTCAAGTAAGATTCTTTCCGTTTGTCCTCATTGTAGCACTCCTCTTTCTTGTCATGACCACAGAGTCCGTTACGTGAAGCTTCGTTGCGGCATTCGTGTGGCTCTTGCAGTGCCTCGTGGGTATTGTGCTAAATGTCAGCGGCTGCATACCGAACTGCCGAGTTTCGTAAGGCCATATAAACATTATGAAGCTTCGGTTATGCAAGATGTCGTTGATGATAAATCGCTCATGACTTGCCCCGCTGATGACTCAACCATACGCAGATGGAAAGCTGAATTTTCGGCTTCAGCACCATATATAGAAACTTTGCTTCATGCCGCATGTGCGAAAAAAGTTCCTCTGTTTGGTGAACCCCTGCTTGCAATCCTTCGCCGAAAGATTCGCCGTTGGTCCATTCTTGTCACGCCATTGCTCTGCGCTAGCGATTTCTATCCTGCCACCCAGTTTGCCTTGGTGCCGCCGGGGTAAGGGTATATACTCTCTTTTAAAAGAAGGGAGTTGTTATCTGTGATAAAATCAGCAGAAGAAATCGCCGCAAAGCGTTTTGAAATCATCAGTTCTTTGCTTGATGCGGCACTCGATCCGTCCTTACTCATTAGCAAGAAGAAAGAGGTTGCCTGGCATACTGGCAAATCGTATCGCACCATTGGGCGATGGCTAACGGCTTATCAAGCGGACGGTTTTGAGGGTTTGAAACCCAAGACAACCGTTCCCAAAACAGCTTTTGCACTGCCGGAAGGTTATGCAGATATTGTTGAGGCTGCGATTACGCTTCGGCGGGAATGTCCGTCCCGGAGTGTGCGGGACATCATCCAAATCCTTGAGCTTGAAGGCGTTGTTCCAAAGGATACCATTAGCCGCAGCACCTTGCAGCGTCATTTGCAAAAAGCAGGATTTGGTATGCGGCAAATTCGTATGTATTCCAAAACAAGCCCGGCAGCTCGCCGTTTTGCCAAGCCGCATCGCGGTATGCTTTACCAAGGGGATATCAAGTATGGACCATATTTGCCAATTGGCAAGGATGATGCCAAAAAGCAGGTTTACCTTGCTGCTTGGATTGACGATGCCACACGTTTCATTGTTAGTGCGAAGTTCTATGAAAACCAGAAGCTCGACATCATTGAAGATACGCTCAGAGACGCCATCTTAACACACGGATTGCCGGATGCTGTCTATGTGGATAATGGTAAACAATATCGCAGCAACTGGCTGACCAAGGCATGCGCAAAACTTGGCATTAAGCTTCTTCATGCGCGGCCGTACCATCCCGAAGGGAAAGGTAAAATTGAAAGGTTCAATCGCCGCTTGGATTCTTTTCTTGCTGAGGCTTCCTTACAAAAACCGCAAAGCCTGGAAGAACTCAATCATTACCTTGATTTGTGGATACAGGAAAAGTACCATAAGGATCCACATGCCGGACTTGACGGAGTATCACCGGAAATTGCTTACCTAACCGATAAAAAGGCGCTTAGATTTCCAGACATCGAAGCTTGCCGTGAGGCATTTTTGCATACGGAGGAACGTGAGGTAGACAAAACCGGCTGTATCAGCTTCAATGGCAGTAAATATGAAGTGAGCATGAAACTGATTGGCCGCAAGGTCGAAGTCCTCTATGATCCTACCTGGCAGGACGAATTAGAAATTCATCATACCGATTTTCCCGCGTTTAAAGCCAAACGGCTGCAAATTGGAGAAAACTGCCGGCAAGTGGAATTGTTTCCTGAAACACTAGAAAAGGTAACCGCCCAGAGTTCACGCATGCTGGAGGGATTAAAAAACAAATCAGTACAGCCTAAAGCCACCATTGCGACAAGCTTTAGCAGCATGGCAAAGGGACTAACGCCAAATGTATAAAGCATTCTTTTCCATGAAGCATACGCCCTTTACCAACAGCATTCCGGTAGACAGCCTATATATGTCAGATGCTGTGAATGAAAGCCTTGGCAGGCTTTGTTACGCTGCGGAAAATCAACTGTTTGCCGTGGTTACTGCCGAGGTTGGATGTGGAAAAACAACGCTGATCCGAAGGCTTTCGAAAAGCTTGGACCCGGAAGAATATCTTGTGCTCTATCTTTCTGATTCACAGCTGACACCGCGCTGGTTTTATAACGGACTTCTACAGCAGCTTGGCGCCGAGGGAAAATTCTATCGTGGTGACGCGAAACTTAGCCTGCATCGACAGCTTGAATACATGCGTGAGGTCAAGCACAAGAAAGTTCTCACCATCGTGGATGAGGCACATCTTTTAAAACGTGAAACCCTGGAAGAAATCCGGTTCATGTTAAATTACCAAATGGATTCGCAAAATCCAATGGCGCTTATCCTCGCAGGTCAGAATGAATTGTGGGATAAGCTGAATCTACAGGTTTATGCCGCTGTTCGCCAAAGAATCGATTTAAAATGCAATCTGCCGTTCCTTGATCGTTCGCAAACAGAAGGCTACATCAAAGCGCATCTTGTTTATGCCGATGGGCAGCAGGACATCTTTACAGATAAAGCCATTGATGAAATCTACAAATATTCATCCGGCGCGTTTCGTGCCGTTAACAAAGTCTGTATGCACAGCTTACTGAGTGCGGCGCAACGAAACAAAAAGCTTATTGATGAGCATTTGATTCATCTCGTCATTGAGAGTGAACTTCCATAACGACCTAAAAATTGGTATCTGCCGAGAGATGCCAATTTTTAGATCGTTATGCGGCAAAAATGCCGGGCAGATTTTGGCACATGTCGCGAGCAAGGCAAGGACAAAAATAGCGAGCAGCTACACTAATTGGCGTATTTTGGGGCCAATTATCTTTTTATTAAGCATATATATTAAGATCCTTTCATATGTAAAAACCATTTTGACTACTGTAACAACCCAATAAATTCGCACATTTCGCTAATTTTTCTATAGTTGAATATTCTTGTGCGGCGGAGCCGCCAGTCCGGTGTGACGAGAGCCACCCTTCCGGACTAACGGAGCCACCGCTGATAATTTAGTTATGTATTTCTCAGAATGGTGTCCCTGTTGACTGCCATACATCTCCTGGAGGCATTCAGTCAAGGGCGAGCGCATTTTGCTCGGCGAAGCGTACCCTTGGGTTAATGCTGGAAGGTGTTACAATATCCGAACAGGGAATCATTTTACAAAATTAAACTTAATAGCGGTATTGTAAACGCACCAAAAGACTGGCTCTCATCCGCCGGAAGGGTGGCTCCCACTGGCCGGACAGGTGGCGTAAAGTGCTCCGGAATACTCAATAGTCAAACATTTTGAATTCACATCACACCTTCATCTAACGTCTAATCTCATGATTTCCTTTTTATAATGTCTTTTATCTACATCAAAAATTAGCTCTTTCACAATTATAATTCCTATAAAAAAGAAAAACTCCTGCCAAATTAATACATAACGGTGCAAGAGTTTCCAATATATTTACAATTTTCAATTATACTGAATCCCTAAATACACATTATTAGCTTCCCGACTATACGTAATCTTGTCAACAATACGCTGTAGCAAGTTATTTCGTTTCTGCGAAGTAAACACGGGGACAGGAAGTAAACACGGGGACAGGGATATCGTTTCATTATTTGACATTGGAAGGGGACATTTCCTTTTCTAATCAAGTAGCCAGTCAGCCAAATAGGGACTGTACTGTTGCGTCAGCCTATTATTTCACGGAATCATAAGTACCGTCCCCACGATCATGAAGTAACTTCTAACTTGGACGAAGAAAAGATTAAACTGAATGTTTCCTTAAAAACTGATTAGAGCGACACGCCTTGAAGGAGTACAGGGAAATAGGTAACTTCTTGCAGCAATATTAACACCCTTGTGAATGTTTGGCTTATAGAAAGGATAATTTGGAACGTGGTAGTCGTTTGCGGCCTTTTGGGATCTGCGGATAATTTTGTGTAAATAGAAATTCCTTACAGCAAGAAATAGTGGCTTTTTACAAAAGCAAAGTTACTCATTGCACCTTGATGAATCTTCTCCCTGGGCGAGATGGAAGTATGCGCGCGATAGCGGGGAGTGTTTCGCAAACTGTGTAAATGGAATAATCATCCAGATTATTGGGTAAGCTAACTCATGCTTTTACTCATATGCAGGATAGGGCAACGCAGAGGTGCGACCCGAGCGGCGTATGAGGTTAGGCGAGGCGGCGATGCTCACGAGAGCGTCGCCTTTCTGGTAGCCGCCTTGGAAAACAAAAGCGATAAACCTCGGGGGTTCGGGGGCTGAGCCCCCGTGATTAAGCACTAAGTGATCGCTGGAACCTGCCATCGAAAAATATCATGAGTTGCCCTATTATAATTCCCCAATCACGAACTGGCATACTCCACTTTTTGGTAATTTCTTGTATCGACAGGAAAACTGACTTTCTGACAGCATCATCGGTAGGGTAGATCGTCTTGGTCTTGGTATATTTGCGCAGCATCCGATGAAACCCCTCCACTGCATTGGTGGTATAAATGAGCCGCCGAACTTCTTCTGGATACTTAAAATAGGTGGAAAGCTCTGTCCAATTTGCCTCCCAGGACTTTACAATCTGAGGATATTTCTTGCCCCATTTCTCGCCAAATTCCTCTAACCGGTACTCGGCATCATCTAAAGATAACGCTCCATAGACAAGCTTCAGATCGGCCATAACCGCCTTAATGTCCTTGTACGGCACATATTTTGTGGAGTTGCGGATTTGATGAATGACACAAAGCTGCTGCTCTGTTTTTGGGAAAACCGTGGCTATCGCATCCGAAAAACCGCTCAAATTGTCCCGGCAGGCTATCAAAATGTCCTGCACGCCCCGATTTTTCAACTCATTACAGATGGTCAGCCAGAAAGAGGCGCTCTCGTTTTCCGACATCCATATGCCCAGGATCTCTTTTCTGCCATCCATGTTGATACCTAACACCGAATAGACACACTTGTTGATAATTTTGGCATCTTTTCGTACTTTGAACACGATGCCATCCAAAAATACGATAGGGTAGAGGCCATCCAAGGGTCTGACCTGCCATTCCTGTACCGCTGGCATGATTTTGTCGGTGATCCGGCTGATAAGACTGGCCGACGCTTCTACTCCGTAGATGTCACGCAGATGGTCTTCAATGTCACGGTTCGACATCCCTTTCGCATACATAGCGATAATTCGGCCTTCTAAATCCTCCGATTTTGTCTGTCGTTTCTCTACCACTTGAGGGGCAAATGTGCCGTTTCGGTCTCGAGGGACACGTAATTCAGTTTCACCAAGCTCGGTTTGTAGGGTCTTTTTCCCATAGCCGTTCCGGCTGTTTCCACTGTTATTCCCCGACAAATCATGTTTTTGGTAACCAAGGTGTTCGTCCATCTCTGCTTCAAGCATCTCTTCAAGCGTACTTTTAAACAGCGATTTAAGCAGCTTGTGAACATCCTCCATGTTTGTACATTGCTTGGATAACAGGCCTACTAATTCTTGTTCGCGTTCGTGCATATTGTAACATCTCCTTTATGGGGATTATTACCATTTACACACTTCCTTAAACAGTCTCGCACCGGGGAATCATATTTTACTGGAGCAATCAGCCTGCATACCGATCTTCAAACAATAATGCTAAATGATTTAAAACCATATCCCAATCGCGATACCGTTGAGTCCATTTTTTGACAATATTATTCGACGCTAAATACAACATTTTGCGCAGAGAATCATCGTTAGGAAAAACAGCTTTTGTTTTAGTTACTTTTCGGAATTGCCTATGCAATCCTTCAATAATATTCGTCGTATATATTATTTTCCGAATACTGGGAGGATATGCATAAAAGGTAGACAAAATATCCCAATTATCTTCCCAGCTTTTTATGGCAGCCGGATATTTATCACCCCATTTCTCTTTAAAGCTTAGTAGTTTCTCTAACGCTGCTTCTTCCGTTACTGCCGTATAAACTTCTTTCAAATCTGCGGTAAATACCTTCGCATGTTTGTAGTTGACATACCGCATACTTGCACGGATTTGATAAATGATACAGCGTTGTATTCCAGCTTTGGGATAGGCGGCTCCGATTGCTTCCCGGAAACCATTGAGCCCATCAACACAAAATAGGTAAACATCTTGTACGCCGCGGCTTTTCAGCTCGTTTAGTACACTAAGCCAAAATTTGCTGCTTTCTGCGTTTTCTCCAATCCATATACCCAATATTTCCTTATAGCCTTCTAGATTTATTCCCAATACTACATAGGCTGCTTTCGTAATAATCTGGTGATTTTCACGGATTTTATAGTGTATGGCATCTAGAAAAACGAACGGATATACTGCTTCTAGTGGTCGATTTTGCCATTCAGTAACTTGAGGCATGATTTTTTCGCTTATTTTACTTACCAGTTCTGGTGAGATTTCTACATCATATAAGCTCTTTATCTGTTCTGATATATCCCGAATACTTAGTCCGGCGGCATATAGAGATAATATTTTTTCTTCCATACCATCAACATTCCGGCTGTATTTACCAATGATCTGTGGTTCATATTCACCGTTTCGATCACGGGGAATCGTAATCTCTACTTCACCTAGTTGCGTTTTTACTTTCTTTTTCGAATAACCATTCCGATAATTTTTCGACACACCTGATTCGACATCATCCGACCGACGTTCCTGTTTTACGTAACCCAGTTCAGTTTCTAATTCTGCTTCCATTATTTCTTGGAGTACATCTCTGAACATGTCTTTTATCGCGTTCATGACTTCCGTGGTATTGTTGAATTTTTACTCTTTAATTAACTCTTTGATAGCTTCCTTTGGTATTGTTGCCATAAAAAATCTTCCTTTCTGACTTAAATAGTTTCATTCCTATTCTTGCCAGTAAGGAAGATTTTTCAAACCTATTTACACAAAATTTTCTGTGCCCTCCCTTTTGCAATAAAGTGTGTCCATGACTACATACTCCCTACTCATTTTTCTTTACATTACTCGATACTTGTTTCATCTTCTAGAGACTTTACATATTTTTCGTGAATTGTTACAACCCGTGTCTTTCCTCGTTTTTATCACCCTAATTTTTCCAATATTATGCCCGGTATTAGCAGAAGTTTCAAAGGATATAAACTGAATTTTCTGATTTAGCATTCATATAGTTTCACAATATCCATTTCAATGTTAGTTGCATATTCATCTAGATTAAAATCATTCGTATCACCGCCAAAAGGATCTTCGATTTCTATTCCAATTTCTTCAATTCCGACAAATGCAAAAGTAATAAAGGCACATGCTATGATCGAAGCCCCTCCCATGCTATCTACTAAAGCTACAGGTAGTGTTATACAAAATAGTACTAATAAGCTTTTAATATGAATATGGTATGGGAATGGAATAGGAGTATTTTTTATTCTTTCACAAATTCCTACAGTTTTAATTAATATATTAAATAACGAATCAATGTGTACAAACAAAATATTATCAAGATCGCCGCAATTTACTTGTTCGACAAGATTTTTTTTGTATATCAAAATTAAAGAAAGCGGTTGATTATCTGAGTCACGCAATAATAATATTTCATTTATGTCTAGATATTCCTTATTGTTATTTAGGAAATCTATTTTTCGCATCTGCAGCCTATTGTTTACAGCAAACATAAACAACTTTAGTAGTATTACCCATTTCTTCTTTTTATCCGCGTCTTTCGTTGTATTCACTATTAAGGTTGTTAGCGAGCGTAAAGTTATGCTAATTTCGCCTATTGCTTTTCGCCCTTCCCAATAGCGATCATAAGCCGTATTAGTACGGAAAACAAGTAAAAGCCCTAACGCACCTCCGACAATAGCCCATGGAGTTGTACTAAATTTAATTTCAAACCAACATAAATCAATCCCCACGACTATCGTTGCAATTATCGAATACAGTATAGAGTGGTAAAGTGCATGTCTAATTAGTGAGCCTCTTTTAAAAATCATTTGTATACCTAACTTATTATTATATTTTATCAAAATTACATACCTACCCCCATTTTATCTTTAAAAAGCAAGTAAAAATATCTTAATATTACATAAATAATATAATTAAGTATCACCAGTCAGGACCACCCGTATAACGGGTGGCTTGATTACGCCCTATAAGGGCAGAATACTAGCTGAGTCTCAAGACTCACTGAACAATCCATCTTTTGCATACCTGCCCTACCGCTCTTAAAAGAGCAAATTCACTGGCAGTTGGAACAAGTGGCTAGAATTTGCTTTTTCCCCTTGATACAATTTCTTATTTCACACCGCGACTTTATTCTTGTAATCTTGCATATATTGTTGCCGCGTTTTGAAATACATTCTAATTCTAGGTCTTAACCCTTTTCTGCATAGCTTACGCAAGAAGGTAACCATTTGCACTTGCATTGCAGCCAGTTTATTTTTCAAACTTAGAATACTACTTACCTTGGGTACGCTGCCCGCCCCTGTCCCGAATTCTTATTCCCTTGATTCCCACTGACTCATAACTGGGTTTTCTTAAATAGTCAACAAAGTCAGTGCTTTACAGGATTTTAGTGCAGTAAATGCATAGTTACGAGCCATCAACACATAACTATGCATTTTTCTAGTAATGACGCGGGTTTGAACCCACCTCGTTATGTATTTCTGGAAATCCAGATTATTAGCAACATAGCCTTTCTTTATCAATTTTTCGATAAAGTAAAAGCTATGTCTCAAACATAAAAACTTACAAGACTATTTATATCAGTACAATTACCACTCTAATTTTTCATCATTTTCATATAAAGAAATTGCATAATTAATGAATTCCATAAGCTTATCTTTGTTTATTTTATCAATACTAATCCTGTATGTTGTACCATACTTCATATTTAGTTCTAATGCGGTTATATCTACTCCCAAGAAGCTGTCTTCATTCATATGCATATAATCGATATCTTCATAACGGGCAATAAATTTCGAAGTACTATTGCCAGAATCCTTAACACAGACAGAATCCAAGGTCAGTACCAACCCGGACTTGCCATTACTCATAATACTAGTGTCTGTTATATCTAGCAAATCAGCTTCTCGATACTTTCCTTGGCAAATGATTTCAAGAGCATTTCTTACGCGTGGAGCATAATCATCTCCAGGTGCAAAACCAAATATTCCTTCGAATTTTGCTTGTAACGCAGCTTTTATATTACTCATTTTTACACCATCCATTTTTTTAAACTTTTCACAGGCTTTATAGTTTTCTTCATAATACTCTTGTAATGTAAATTCATTACGAAAATACTGTTCATAAGCATCGTCAACTCTGCATATGATTGGCCGCTCCTTATAAATGCTGCATAGTTTTGTAGCACAATTAAAGTAAATGCAAACCCCGTCACCTCTATTTAAGTATTTATAGATGTCGTTTCTGGTAACCATCGTGCAACATAGGCCGCAGCGGCTGCAAATAAACACCGCTTACACTTGGTTAATCTTTTGCAGATATTTATTGCCGTTTTCTAGGACTCGTACAGTTGCTTCCTCAAGTTCACCGTCTTGTCTAAGTAATGCTGTATCAAGAACCATTTTTATTGTTTGAGCTAGCTGTACACACTTATAAATATCTTGCTGTTCGGATAAGCTATATTGTTGCCAATCGGTGCCTTTTAGATTGATGGTAGCTGCCATTTTTGCTATGTATGCAACAAAGTAACCATCCAGCTGTTGAAGTAACTCAGTGAGTTGGCCTGCGCGTGTAAATATTGCCTTTAAAGCCACACCTATAGACTTAGCTTGACCTTTAAACGCTTTTGCTTTGTCATAATTACCATAAGAATCCTGCAAAGCTTTCTTAGCCTGGCTGGCAAAAAGAGCTCCGCCAATAGCAAGTGCCGGGCCTGCAACAATACCACCGAGAACCATCATGCCCCCCATCATCCCAAATCCACCAGTTGCCAGCGCACCACCTCCCAGCCAAGCAAGTGTAGCATTAACAGCAGCCGCACCGGACAAAGTCCCCAATGCCGTACCAGTTGTAGCTGTAACGATTAAACCACCCAGCCCGCTCATTACAGCACTATATGTTCCATAGGCAAGTAATGCTCCAGATCCTATGGCAGTAAGACCATTGGCAGCTACCTGCTTAGCTTCATAGGATGCCGCTTTTAGTTGTTTAAACTCTTCGCCTAACGGATTAAAGTTCTTTAGTTCTTCAATACCATCACTGTCTTTTAGATTAATATTTTTTATTTTTTCAAAATACACAACAAAATCATTAACAGAGGTTGAAAGAATACGGATCTTTTCTTGCCCTAAAACTTCAATTGCCCCTTTTGTCTTATCTTTTGCCATGACAATAAACTCTTCCGCCTCTCTTGCCATGGCTTTTGCCGTTTCATTAACCTCTTTTGCTTCCGCCATGTCGTTCTTGGCGTCGATTCCTTTCTTTACCCCCATAATACCCGCAGCAACAGCAATTCCTCCGATAATTAAAGGTATAGGCATGTTCATCAATCTCCTTTTCATGAATATTTTAAAACTCAAGCACCATATTTTTATTGCACATAAATGCATCAAACTCATCAAAATCCCGAAACTCTAATGCTTTACCCATTTCTAACGCTATATTATTGAGTGCCACAGTAAACGAATCAAGATCATTACTTTCCGTTGATTTTTCAAGCATCATAAAGCTTTGTTCAAATAGAACTTGTCGGTTTTTATAATGGTCATCAATCAATTTGCTAAGCTCTCTTCTTTGTGTATGCATAGCTACTAATGCCGCGTTAGTCAACGCATGAATCTTGTTTCTTCTGTCGATGGACACTCGCTCTTCATGCAGTACCTGTATAGCCGATTTATATATAGTGGAAGATGTCATATAGCCTATCATGCCACCAATAACGGTTCCAACTCCAGGAAATATTGTCGTACCGATAGCAGCACCCCAACTTGCCGCAATCATTCCAGTCCCTTTATCGCCAAGTTCCTCAACAAGTTCGGTTTCGTCAATTTCACCTTTGGCATAACTAACAATTGATTTGCCAACTTGCAGAGATACAGTAGCCATCATAGCAGGCATATTAGTTCGAGAAAGATTTTGAAAAACACTGTTGCCGCTTGTCTGCAAAATTGCTTTGATCGCAGCACCCCCTGCTCCTATTATATAACTAGTGCCCACTCCTTTCGCTACATCTATGGCAGTATCCTTTAAAGCTTCTTTAATCTCTTTTTCATTTCTGATTACACTAATAATGTTTTGCGAAACGGAAATTGCAGCTGAAATTATGGCACCTGTTTTTGCTTGTTCTATACCAGCACGATGCGCCGTTTCAGTTACGTATTTGGCTGTAGCCAATTTTGCATGCTCTCGGAGAAACATTGCCTCTTTACTACTTATCCCGCTATTTTGCACATCTTCTGCAACCTGCTCAAACTTCTTAGCATTTTGTTCTAATAACTCTGCTTTTTCCAAATTTCCCTGTTGTCTAAATTCAACCGCTTTGTCATGAAGTTTTTGAGCTTCATCAATTGCATATTTTTTTACATGCTCATATTGTTCCGAAGGGATTAGAACTCTATTTCCCCTGTACTTAGCCCATTTATCACCGGCAAGTGTTTTTGCCAAGTTTTCCGAACTTTGTTTAATTTCCTCCGGTGTCTCATACCGGCCACAGAATTTCATCTGTGCACTCCACAAAGGTTGTCCACTGTTGGTAATAGGATTTCCCTCTATATCCACTGCCAGAACATCAATCCTTTGGTCATTACCTAACCCCACGTCGTTTGAGCGACTATATCGAACAGCTTTATCTCTAATAATATTTTCAGCATTTTCTTTATTGACAAAATGCACTTCTGCCGAAAAACCAGCTTGCTGCTTTAAATTTTGATACTCAAAATTCGGGTTTACCTTAGATTCTGCTATATGATTAAGCCCTTTTGAAACAATATTTCCAGTTTGATCAACAGTACCTTGATAGCCTTTTATATATTCTGCTGAAGCACTGCCAAATTTATCAACAATATTTTGCGCACTAACACCAATTGCAGCGTCCCTCAAAGCATCATCCTTACGCTTTTTCTCTGCCATTCCATCACTCCCTCCGACTAGGATTTTTTTGAAAAACTCACTTTATAGCACCTAATGCAGCTATACATAACAATTGCTTGGTTTGATTTTATAGTTTTACATCTAGCTCCTAGCTATCAAGGTATTCTACCTAGTATATTGACTGAGCATTTTGCCAACGCTCCATTTCATTTCCTCGCGAAACTCTGCTGGCCCTAATACTTCCAAACACTCTGCCTGACTAAGCAGCCACATTTTAATTCCTTTGCCAAATACCTCTGCTTCTAGCAAGGTAACTTTCCCATCGCTTTCTACAACTCTGGCCGTTGGCAATCTATCCATCACAGCATCTAACGACTTTCCCCAATATTTAAACTTAATACGCAATAGCGGGCCTGAATGCATAAATTGAACTCGTTTGCGAAATTCTCCTTCTTCAAAACGGTTACAGTACGATATAGAAAAATGCTCTGATAGAATGACCATATCTTGAATACGATCTATTCGGTATATTGCTGGGAATTCATATTTTGCTCCATGAATACAGGCAATAAGGTAAAAATAATACTCAGAAAATATAATTCCTTGTGGTTCAACAATCCGTTGAATATACTGGTCATCATTCTCTTTTTTATAGTTTAGTCGTACTTGACGCTGTTCCCGCACAGCTTCGCTTAAAATCCACAAATTATGTATTAACTCTTTACCGTGCTTTACAGGAGCATAGTGAAATTTTTCATTGCTAATTATTTTCTGAATATGCTGTCGTTCCTCCGGTGATACCTGTAGTAATAGCTTATCAAGCAAACTATCCATTTCTGACATACAAAAGGCTCTGCTTTCAAGCAGTACTTTGGCAATAGCTAGTACATCATGCTTCTCTAACCATGTTTTGCTTATATTAACCAGAGTGTAGCCTTTATGAGTTGGCGACCAAATAACCTCACAGCACTTACCCTCTATTTGTTCTTCCGCTAAATATTCTCTAATATCATCAAGATCGCGCTGAATACTTTTCTCTGTTACATGAAACCGTTCAGCTTCAACAGATTTTTGTATAATTTCACCGCTGGCAAGCCGTTTGAATAAAGATAAGACACGATGTGTTTTTAACTGCGTATTGCTGTTAGCCATTTTACAAACACCTACTTGTTTCGACATTCAGTTGTAATAAATTCAACGATTTAGCAATATAATCCTTCCAAGTTACTTATTGGTATTCAAAAAAATAATAAAAATAGCATAATTCGCGTAGTCAGGAAGTCTGGAAATTAACATTTTCCAGACTTCTTGACCAATAGAGATTTTATCCTTTTAGTTTATTTGCCACACATCCACTTACAAACTCATTCTCTAACCGAGCACTCAGAAAATGATTCATACCCTTTGCCGCGCATATTACATAAGATCCGGGCGTAATATTTACCTTCATCAGGATAATAAGTGATATACATTTTAAACTCAGCGCCTCTGTTCCCAAAGAAAATGAGACTTTCACCTGACGGATCTGTATAGCCATTCTCATGTAAAAAGGTTGTCTCTCTGCTGAAACGAACTTTTCTTCCGGTAGTCGTATCAATCCATACGCCGTCACTCAATATCGCAGAAGCTTCACTTTCGCTAAAATGAGCAGCACTGACTGGTGTATTTCCTAAGACAAAAACCGTGCAACATACCAACACCATAAGCATAATGTACTTTTTCACGCTATTCTCCCAGCAGTTAAAGGCCATTCTGCCACTTGACCTAATTGATAGGGATCAGTTCATAGGAACAGAAATTTGATTGGCTGTGCCATTTTCCCGCAATGCCTTCATTTCAGTCAGAAATAAATTGGCAATATCCACATTTTTTTGCTCATTTAAGTATCCCTGATAATGCGAAGGTTTTGCTCCCCAGGCAGTATGTAACATGCCAGGAACCACATTACCGTTTTGGTCAAACTTGTACAACGCATAAATAGGAATTAGATGATTTTCGCCATTCCATACACCGTTTTTCTCATCACGGTCATGCTTGTCATGAAAAATAGTCATGTTAAAAATGAGTGGCGAAATATATTTTTGACCGACATTATCCTGGAAAGAATATTTCTCCTGCGAAAAAGGAACTTCGGCAATTTGTTGATTTGCCTGATCAAAAATAATGAAGCTACATTGCTCATTGTTTTTGATTATCGTTAAAAAACCCTTTGTGTTATTCCCCAAAGATGTTGCCAGCACTTTTCCCTGTATTTTGTTTTGCTCTAATACCTTTTGTGTTTTTGCCAGTGTGCTTCCTTCTACTGATTTTTCTGCAGCTCTTTGTTCTACCGAAATAGGCTTGTCTGGGAATTGATCATTAGCCAGCGTATTGCTGCTCATAAGTCCGGTTTTATAGATAAAAAAGCCGCCAATTCCTACTATGATTAAAACAACAAGCACTCCCAACAGACGTTGATATAAAGCTTGGTTTGAACAAACTTTTCCATCCTCTTTTAAGGCGAATACTTCTGCTGGTTGTCCGCAAGCAGGACAAAACTTTACACCTGCCTGTAAGTTCGCGCCGCATTTACCGCAGAATTTCTCCATATCAAATCCCCCTTTATTGATTTACTTTTGTACTATGGATTTGGACAGAAATCTCCGTAGGATTGTTTTGTTTTACAATTCCGACACAAGTCCCTTCCGCACTTACAAAGTCTCCTAATTTAACTTTGTTTACCGCATCGACTTGCTCCTTGGGAATGTCGATAACAATCGTATAGGTTCTCTCACCGACAGTTTTATCCGCTATGTACATAGCATAATTCTGTGAATTATTAAATTGATTTTTACGCGCCAACCGTCCGGTAATACTTACTTTTTTATCCTTGTACTTAGTTTCAGCACTTGCCTGGTCGCGAATATAATCGTCGATCATTTCTGCGGCTTTTATTTGTAGTGCCGGACTACTCGTTGTCTTAACTGTTCCAAATAATAACCAAATAATTGCACACAGTCCAATAACTGCGCCGATAACTGCCTTTGAAGTGCCTGTTAAAGACTTCACTTTTTGTGCGATTGATTGTAAACCACCGCCATTTAGTTCATGGATTGCTTCCGGATTAACAGGTGTTCCACAATTGGTACAAAACTTAATACCGTCTCCCAATTCTGAACCGCATTTGACACAAAATTTGTTTTCCACAGTAACATCCTCTCCCTTATTGCCTAAATTGAGCTGTGATCTTGAAATTACGTGCTATTTTGCCCCCTTTTCCGTAAAATTTCATTGTCCTCATTCTTGAGTAGTACATGTACTTGTATGCCTAGCCCTGACGCAATTTGCATCAAGGTAGCCAAAGAGATACTTCCAACGTCAGCTCGTTCAATTTTGCTTAAATAACTTGTGCTAATACCAATATTTTGAGCTAATTGCACTTGGGATAAATGCTTTAACCCTCTATAATAAGCAATTTTTCGTCCTAATATCTCAAACTCTTCTGAATGCATGAAACCACTCCTTGTAAAAAATTACCCTTTATAGTAAGTATGACATAATAATTATTTACAAAGTTCTCCATAATAGTACCTAAATTCACCATCATAATGACATTATTGATTTATATAAGACTTTGCAGTAGAAACTGCCTAACTAGGTTCCTTTATCCATTTTCCTTCATCTATAATTTTACAAAATATCATGGACATTTTTAGTCCATCTGGATAAAATTTAAAATGCTTGCCTGGCGAATTTTAACCAATATTCATCTTATCGGATTATTAATTAACGATTGTACCCATTCCTTCTGCACCTTTTCGCGATGGAGCGATTTCTCCTGATACATTTGATAATCCGCAATTTTTATCAGTTCAGTCAGTGTATGCTTGTTATCCGGTAAAGCCCATCCCATCGAAATACTCAGTGGCAGTTGTTGCTGCTGGTTATACGCAGCTACATGTTTTCTAATATTTTGAATCAGTATATCCAGTTCCATATTCAGTGTTTTCACCGGCAAAAGCATTAGGAATTCATCGCCGCCAATACGATATACTTGTCCGGCATGGTTGCAGGTTTTTGTTAAAATCTCCGCAGTTGCACAAATAAGTTGATCTCCCATGTTGTGCCCTAATGTATCGTTTATCAGTTTAAGACCGTCAATATCACAGGAAACTATAGCCATTTCGCTTTTGGCATTATTCCATGATTTTGCTTTCCTAATAAATGCATTCCGGTTATAAGCCCCGGACATGGCATCATAATAGCTGTAAAAACGAAGTTCGTTACCTACTTGTCTCCAATGCTGAACTTTTTTGGTTAAAGAACAATTCTGTTGCCAAAGAATGATGAGTACCACAACTCCTGCATAGCCAGTTAAAATAAAAAGTGTGAAAACTACCCGAATGCAATGACTTTGCCAGTTAACCATGTTGCTTAGCAGCCACAACGGCCAATCTGTTAACAATGAAGCAATCGATATTATGATCGCCCCTACTTCAAACAAGCCTACTATCCTCTTTCTGGTAATATTCATAAAAAATCACTCCTAATTTGTCCTGTATCAATAAGTATACAAAGCAGCATGGACACCATCTGTCCTTTTATATGGGCTTAATTACATATTTTTAATTAATTGCCCAAATATCGGAGATTTTTAGTGTACTCTGTCCTCGTTCTCCGTCATTGTTGGCAAAAATAAAAAGCACCATTTATGCCGTATCTTCGGACATAAATAGTGCTGATTTTTATATCTTACCGCTATGCCACAACCTGCACTTTCTTTTGGCATTTCATACATAACGGCCTTCCGTACTTATTCATCGATACATTCATTACGCCGGTAGTCAGCTTAGCTCCACAATCACTGCATGAAGGAGTATCACTGGCACCCGCGCTTTTTACCAGTTCTGTTGCGCATACGTTTTCATCGGTTTTACTGTCAGCCTCCGGATCATCATTCGTGCTGATTGCCAAACTAAGCATATAGGCATATTTAATAGCCGCTGTCTGCGCTTTCATCACTGCTTTGTCGCCACCATCCTGGCCGCCGCCTGCACCGGAGATTACCATACTTTCGCCGCTTTCGGTATCTACGAGCGTAATGGTAACTTTCACTGTTACCAAATGCTCGGTATTTCCTTTGTTATTCAGAACATCGGCAGTAGTGATGATTTCCGGTGTTACGATAGATGCCACCTTATGTTTTACCAGTGAAGCGTTAACTTTTTCGAGTACATCTGCCGATGTGGCATATTTATAGTGGTGAAAATCATTAGTGCCGTTTTTGCGGATACTGCTGCATTCTTCCATCACTTTTACAAATTTTCCAGCAATGTTTTTCAACCTTCATTCCCCCTGCTATCCAAATTCAAAAATACCAAGAGCTTGCTATTCTCTAATCCATGGGATAGCAAGCTCTTTTCTTTGTTAACCGGCTCCTGGTAAGGGTTGCTTATATCGTTGGGCGAGTTCAATACCATACTGACAATGAGAAGCTACTTGGCAATAATCCAGGCACTTTCTGTCATACCAACGTTCTCTTGGCTTACAAATTGCTGGCAGGCGATTGTTGTTCAAGGCTTGTTGTAATACAAAAGCCTTGGCTTTGAAATAAAGATTCAGCCACTGGTCGCTGATCTTTTGAATCGGTATTAAATAAATGGCTTGATAAATACCCCGCTCATTGGCAATCCGCAGACTATTATCCCTGCACATAGCCTGAATAATCATTTTGTTTACGACCAATCCCTGTTGCTCCAACAAAATACGGTAATAGTTTAGCTGAATGGCCCAATCCGTGATGGCTTTTACACCGTCATCCCGCCATTCTTTTTTGTATTTAGGTTCGCCTTTTCTGGCTCCGGTTTTATACACTTCTCCTGTCGGCACATCTACTTTATATTTTCCCAGTGCTTTCATCAGCTTATAGCTGCTGGTTACTTTAATATCTCCCAGTACGCCGCTATCCTGGTCTAAGATTTCACCATATAAATCAAATTTACCGGAGGTTATGGCATCGGTAAGGCGTACTTCTGTCAATATATTTCCCTCAGTATGGCCTTCATTGATGGTATGCACGGCCTGTCCATGCAAGGCATATAATACATCCTGGGGATTGACGGCATAATTAATGGTCTTTTTTAAATAGGTTTCCCGTGTCCCGGCAATAAGTTCAGTTACTGTAGGCTCCGTAATTCCCCGATTTAAGGAGTTGGCTACAGCCCGTAATGTCGGCAGAAACATGCAGCGCTGCTTTCTGGGGCAGGCAGTTAAGCATTCCTGAATTAAGATGCGTCTGCCATCTGGGCAGATAAACTGAGTTGCTGGCATGAGTTTTCCTCTCCTTCCTGTTCGATATAGCTAGTCTCAGGCATATTACTCTGAAAGATTGCTCCTCCTAATAATGCGCCATTTTGCGCATTCAGTAATAAGTGAATCGGCGTTTGACTTAAAAACTGGCTGACTCCTTCAGCCAGTAGTTTTGCCTGAGTGTAGTTCAACGTAACACTAACTGCGTTATCTTCAGTATCCCGTATTGTCAGCACATAGACTTCCTCCAGTCTTCCCAGTTCCATTTCCACATCGTTATAAGCGATACAAGTACTGATAAACATACTTTCCCCCACTTTTCCCATGATTTAGTTATTTCACCATTTCCAGCGGTATAATATTACTGCGGTTCTTTTTAATGACTGGCGTTACCGAAACAGGCACTTTTCCTTTATCCAGCGGCAGTGCCAGCAGTTCTCCGCCTAAACGTTCTAAGTCTGTTGCCCTGGAATAATCTTCAACATCCTGAGAAGCGCGAGTTACGGCATTGATTAAGCCATACCAACTGTTGTCACCTCCCATAATGAAATGCCGCAAGATGCTGCCCCGTTCATTCTGGTTTAAGATATAACGGTCAGCCAAAACTTCTACGGTTTTCACCGGGTCACGGCCTGTTGATTCTTGCATGGCAGCTTTCAGTTTGTCTACAGATAGATGAAACTTAACCTCATCAATGGCTACCCGGACAGTATCTTGGACTTTCATAAAGAAGGCTTTATCATCCTGGGCTAAGGTTTCATCGGAAAAGATCTCATAGGCGCTGTCCTCGTTTTCAATTTGTTTACCGACATGGTAACGTTTTTGGGCATAATCTTTTACGATAAGGCCATTTTTGCAGACTAATCGGAAGATGAGAGGTTCAACCTTTAAGCTTCCTAAACCGACTTCAGAATTGGATATAACTAGTCCAGCCTGCACTACATCACCAACGGCGACTTCGGCTCTTAGGCGCTTGTTAGTGATTTTAATATACATATGCGTTTCCGTGACTTCGCTAGATACGACTTCAATCGTTTTCAGGTCTTGAAGAATGGGAAATATGGCATCAGCCAGTTCCAGATTATCCAGACGGCGATAACGATCGCTTAAAAATGCCCGGACTTGTCCGTCCAGAGTTCGAATCATCCGCCGTTCCGCCTGTTTTTCCAGCCAGGAGTTAATATTTTCATCCAGCAATGCAGGGTATTCAAACCGCATTTTGTTGTAATATTTCTGCGGGATCTGCAACCGTTCTGCCAGTTGTTTATGGGCTAATTCATTGAGCCAGAAATTTTCCTCAGCCTGATCCAGCTTAATACGTAATTGACTTCGGCTGACATCGGTCTGTACTTGCAAGCTGCGCGTGTCAGCAATAAAGTCCTTTCTTGCCTGTCGTTGACGTTCTAATTCCTGGGCTAATTGAATAATACTTTTTCCTTGTTTCATGATGGTTCGCTCCTTTGAGTTTTAAAATTTTTCTATAGAGGATTTTTCATAAACCCATAAAAATAGCGGATAGGCTAAAGGCCTATCCGCGCTTTTTTCCGCATTGAAAATTGGAAGTAGCCGCTTCAAAATATACTTACTCTTATTAGAAAAAGAGGCAGCTATTTTATCGTTCTGCCTCTTTTACCGGGATATATCCTTCTGCTTTTAAACTGCAGTAGCCATTCTTGCCGATAATGACATGGTCTAATACGCTTATGCGGAGGATGTTTCCGGCCTTTACTAATAACTGCGTGCATTCAATATCTTCCCTGCTAGGTGCTGGATTTCCTGAAGGGTGATTATGCACTATGATGATATTTACCGCCATATGTTGTACAGCAGCATAAAACACTTCCCTGCTGGAAACTAACGACGAATCTACTGTACCTACAAATATTTGCTTTTGCCCTAATACCTTGTTTTTGGTATTTAAAAACACTACCCGGAATTCTTCTTGAAGTAAGTCCTGCATATCTGCACAAAACGCAGCTACATCCTGGGGACTCTTAATCTCGTTTACTTGTTTTTGCCGCTCTGCTTCGATGCGATTAAGGATTGCTTTGATATAGGCCAGACGTTTGACTTTGGCTTTTCCCATGCCAGAGATATTTTCCCATTGCAGTTCAGACGTATGCAGGAGCAGGTTGTAGATGCTGCTGTGTTCGGCAATCAGCAATTTTGCCACTTCTGGGCTTACGAATTCACTGAGCAGTGTTTCCTCTGACAGATATTCGAGCGGAGTTATTTTTTCATGTATCCTGGACACAGACTTGACCTCCTTCGTGAACATAGAAAGACGCTGAGCAATACGTCAGCGTCTTTCTATGTTCCTTTATTATGTTCCTTTGCAAGGGCTTTACGGTATAGCCGTAAGACCTGCTGGTATCAAGTCTATAATATATAACTGAAATATGGGACAGTAACAAATACGGTAGTTTATGTAATTTGTCTTTCCTTACTACCATTTGCAAATACGCAAATAATCAAGCATGTCTCGGATGCGGCCAGTCTGCTTGGCGTTAGCTCCCAAAAGATTTATGAGTTGATTCATAGCAAAGAGCTCCCGGCTTACAAAGCAGGCAAATCCTGGAAGATTCCAGCTGAAGCTATCGAAGATTATTTTAAATCTAAAGCCCCCCACTAACTGTATGCTGGATGAAACAGTCTTTTTGCAAATCATAGCTGCTATTGTAAACTTATTGTTTTTATTTTTATTACCAGGGTGAACATAGTAATAAAAAACGGGAAACGGGGGAGTGTAATCGTGTATACAGAGTATGGGGATTTGGTAAGTGTGGAAAATCTGTGTGAAATGCTAAGCATCGGCAAAAACAGCGCTTATAAGCTATTGGCATCCGGTGAGCTAAAATCGTTCCGCTACAACCGGGTTTGGAAAATTCCTAAGCAAGGCGTTATTGAGTATGTCTTAAAACAAAGTAAACTAGCATAAATATAGGGCTTAGCCACTGTGCTAAGCCCTATATTTTGCAGCAAAAATTTCAAGAAATCGTTAATTATACAATAAAAAAGTGATGCACTTTTTTATTGTGCATAAACCGCTTTTGTCCGCCACGTCCACCTTGTCCGCTAAAATAAAATATATACCTAAGCCTTGATATATCTGGATTTTTCTAAACTTCCGGCGGACAGCGGACGAAAAGCAATCATTTTGTAGTTGATCTTTGGTCTTACTAAGTGGCTGTATTATACGTTTTATTGCAGCAACTACTTGCTCGACTTGACTTATTTTTGGCTGCATATATACGGCCTTTAAAGTTATATATCAAATGATCGGCACTAAGCACCTTACTATATTGGTCTTTTTTTGGCAATATCCAGAAAAGATTTAATGCCGCTACTTTCTTCAAAACTTTTATATAGTTTACTTCAATTTTTCTTTGTTTTATTATCTCAAATAGAAGTAAAAACAATGTCCCCTTGCTTTCTCTAATCAACAGGAAACAATACGAACCTTCCCCTTGTATCCTTCCTTATATCCTTGTAACTCCCAATATATTTCTACAAAGACGCCCCTCCATGATTCTTTTACAAAGGACAATCACCATATTATATCGAATTAAGTTTCTTTAACTTAATAGTCAAAAGGGGTAGTTTATGCTAAACGAGATCACAGTAATGTCCATAATGAGACAGAGAAATGTCTCCTGGAACCTCAAGATTTTTAGTAATGAAGAAATAAGTGCGCTAACCCTCTATGAAAAAAAAGGTAAGCCGTACTTAAAATGTATTATACGAGAAAAAGAAATTTTAGCCAAACCAGAAGAAATCGTACGGCAGCTATTTTTAGTTAAGCTTATTAAAGAATACGGGTATCTTCGAGAACAAATCAAACTTGAAAAAAGTGTCCAGTTCGGGGCTACCGTCCATGAAAAGTCTGCGGACATTGTTATTTACGATAAAGACAATCAAACTCCCTACATAATAGTTGAATTAAAGAAACCAAATCGTAAAGATGGAATCGATCAGTTAAAAGGATACTGTAATGCGGAAGGGGCTCCAATAGGTGTCTGGACTAACGGCGGTGATATTGTTGTTCTACATCGCGATGAACCAAATATTTATAGCAATCTCCCAGACATACCTCATGCGAATCAAACGCTTTCAGATGTCCTAAATAACCCCTGGACTCTAGATGACTTGAAAAAATTTAATAGGCTTGATACAACACAAGCAACATTAAAATCGGTCATTCTCGACATGGAGGATTTAGTACTTGCAAATGCCGGGGTTAATGGATTTGAAGAAGTATTTAAGCTTATCTTTGCAAAACTATACGATGAGTGGAAATCGGCAAATAGCAGTAAGTTAAGGTACCTTCAGTTCCGTAATACAGGAACAAGTAAGGAAGTTTTTGATAGAGTCACAAAATTATTTGAAGAAGCCCAGGACCATTGGGTCGGTGTTTTTAGAGAAGGTGAAACCTTCGATTTAAGCCTGGATCACTTGAAGACTTGCGTTTCATTCCTTGAGAATATAAAGCTCTTTAATTCTAATTTACAGGTAATAGATGAAGCATTCGAATATCTAACCGTAAAAGATGCTAAAGGGGAAAAGGGACAATACTTTACGCCTAGACATGTAATTGACATGGCTGTAAAAATGTTAGATCCAAACGATGATGAGTACATAATTGATACTGCGGCAGGCTCATGTGGCTTTACGGTTCATACTATATTCCACGTTTGGGGCAATTTGTTTGAGGCGAAAGGTCCCAACGACTGGCAAAAAAACTACGCTAGCAAGTATGTTTATGCCATTGATTTTGATCCTCGATCAATCAAAATCGCAAAGGCACTTAACTTAATTGCAGGGGACGGAAAAACGAACGTTTTCCGCGCGAATACCTTGGATCCGCGTAATTGGAGCGAAGATGTAAAACTCGGTTTAAAATCACGGCTCCTTAAAACTGGAAACCGAGCAGATGATAGAAGCAATCTGGTGCTAGAATAAAAATAGTGCAAATTAAATATGGAAAGTTCCCAATAAATTGTTACAATAACTAACAAGATGGGGGGACTTAACATGGCCATACACTATACTCAGAAATTTAAAGAAGATGCAGTGGTTTATTACAATGACCATAAGGATTTAGGTGTGAATGGATGTGCTAAAAATCTAGGCATCAGTAAATCAGCATTAAGCAAATGGGCAAATGCTGCAAAAGAACAAGGTGGAAAAGTACCAACCAGGGGAGCGGGTAATTATTCAAGTGATGAAGCTAAAGAAATCGCGCGCTTAAAGAAGGAGTTACGTGATGCGCAGGATGCACTTGATGTATTAAAAAAAGCAATCAACATTCTGGGAAAATGACAGAAGCCATATACATTGAAGTTACCGCTAAAAAAGAAGAACTCGATAAAAAACGCCGGGTTTCTATCAGCGGAATGTTGAAGCATTTAGGCGTTTCAAGATCAGGCTATACTGCCTGGCTCAAGAGATCTCCCTCTGAGCAATCAAAAAGGAAAGCGAGAATTAAGCAAAAGATACAGGAAATATATGACGAATCTCATCAGAATTATGGGGCTCCTAAAATAAAGGAGAAACTTCTTACTCAGGGTGAAGTCATTGCTGAAAAAACGGTTGGGAACTATATGAGAGAAATGGGAATTAAGGCTCAGTATATTAAACCTTATACCGTAACCACCATCAATTCGGATTTTGACAGCAAATTAATAAATGTATTAAATGAGCAGTTCAATCCAAAGGAACCAAATGCTGTATGGTGCTCAGATATTACTTATATCTGGACATTGGATGGCTTTGTATACCTTACAAGTATAATGGATTTATTTTCACGAAAGATTATTGCATGGACATTGAGTCATACGCTGGAAACAGAACATGTTATAGCGACAATAAATAAAGCCAAAGAAAAACGCAAAATTGACAGACCCCTGGTAATGCATAGTGACAGGGGATGTCAGTACGTATCAAAGGATTACCGAAATGCGACGGAAGGAATGATACTGAGCTATTCAAAGAAAGCCTATCCTTGGGACAATGCATGTATTGAAGCATTTCATGCTTTAATAAAGAGAGAATGGCTAAACAGATACAAGATCTTTGATTATAGGCATGCATATCGATTGATTTTTGAATATATCGAGACTTTTTATAATACAAGAAGAATCCATGGTCATTGTGGATATCTTTCACCAGATCAATATGAAAAAGTGCATAAGAAAGTACAGCTTGCAGGGTAAGAAAAATACATATATTTACAAAATGTTTGTTGGGCTAAATTCCACATTTAAGTTGTACTTTTTCTTGACATAGTACCAATCAAGATTCTTACCGCAAATTCAACTTTGATATTGTACTAACGAATCCACCGTTTGCAGGGGACATTAAGGATTCTCGAATTTTATATCAATATGATTTAGCAGCCAAGTGGAATGCTGTCGACCCAGATGATCCCAATGATCTTGAAAGTTTCCAACAAAGACACTTTACGAAGTCCAGTAAGTGGAGCACCAAACAAAGTAGAGATGCGCTGTTTATCGAAAGAAATTTGGACTTCTTGAAGCCTGGGGGAAGAATGGCCATTGTTCTCCCTCAAGGACGATTTAACAATCTTACGGACGAATATCTAAGAAGATATATAGGTGCACACGCCAGGATTCTTGCCGTTGTTGGCTTGGAGATCAATACGTTTAAACCGCACACTAACACAAAAACGAGCGTTTTATTCCTTCAGAAATGGAATGATAATGAAGATTATGGACCATTATGCCCATATAAGGAGGATTATCCCATTTTCTTTGCCTCTAGCCAAAAGTGTGGAAAGGATAGTACCGGAGAGTACGTTTTCCTTAAAGATGAGACCGATCAGGTTCTTCGTGATCTACACGGACACCCTATTGTTGACCATGATCTTTATTCCGAACGGCTAGTTATCCAAAAACAATGGGAGCGTATTTTAAACTCAATTCAGGATCCTGAAATCATAGCTAAATACAATAAAGCTTATACTCGATTGTTAGAAATACTCCCACAACATCCTACCATCGCTGAGGCCTTTATGGATTTTGTAAAAGATGAGGGTTTTAGCTTTTTACCGGAGGGTCAATCGCATGGCAATCTGGAGTAAAGTATATTATACAGAAACCCTCAAAGGCCAGAGACTAGACAGCGAGTACTTTGATCCTACTGATTTGGATATTATCGGCAACCTATTAGATTCATGTCAAGCCGAACCGATAGGAGCAGGCCTTTGTACCGTAACAAGCGGCTACACCCCTCAATACTCAGAAAATGGAATCCCTATAATTCGTTCTGGAGATCTCTCCGAATTGCTAATCACCGAAGATAATCTCCTCAAAGCCGATCCAACCGAAAACAGGATATTTTACCTAAAAAAGCACGATGTACTAATTTCATCGATTGGTTGTGGATCAATAGGTAAAGTTTCTATTTATCTTGGAGAAGAAAATACAACTGGTACCGTTTCTGAAGTTACAGTGTTACGAAACTCAACGGTAAACCCATTCTTTCTTGCATTATTTCTCATGTCGGATATGGGACAAAGACTAATCGCTCGGGAAATTACTGGAGCGACTGGCCAGCAACATTTGCTCCCCTCTAAAGTTAAGAAAATCCTAATTCCATTCCCATATGAAAAACATGAATGGGCTACTAAGATTTATACAGAAATTGTGCAAAGGTTAAGCGAAAGTAAAAGGTTTTATTTAGAAGCAGAAAACATCATTACCTACAATCTCGGGGTAGATAGCTTAACCTTAGAGCCCAACCTATTTGTAACACATACTTTTAAAGGAACCACCGCTAGTGGTCGAATGGACGCCGAACACTTTACAAGCAAATCATCCACTATCGAAAAACTAATCCTTGATTACTCCATAAGATCTAACAAGGAATATCTCCTCGGGCGATTAGTAACGGAGAACAAAAGAGGGGGACAACCCCTGTACTGTGATGATCTTAACGGATTACCCGTCGTTAATTCTAAACATGTGCAGGCTGGTCAAGTAATACTAGATAGAAATAGACGATGCACCTCCAATAGTAATAATTCACTAGTATTAAACTTCGGCGATGTCCTAGTCAATGGGACCGGAGTTGGTACGGTGGGAAGATGTGCAGCATATTTACATGATCAACCAGCTATTCCTGATGCCCATGTAACAATTATTAGAACCTCTCAAGTTGACCCTATCTATCTTTCTGTTTTTCTTAATAGTATCGCAGGTCAACTGCAGGTTCAAAAACATCAGCGCGGTTCTTCGGGGCAAGTTGAGTTATATCCAGAAGATATTGCTAAGTTCTATATATGGAACGCCCCTAAACCAATTCAGGATCAGGTTCGAGAGATGGTTATACAATCCTATACCGCTCTTGAAGATACAAAAAGATTACTTGAATCCGCTAAAAAACAAGTATCAAACCTATTCACTGAAGGGGGGATTATATGATCGCCCCGAGAGAGATTTTGGACGCACTCGAATCAATCCTACAGATTTTTTTGTCGGATATAAGACACAAAGAAAGAGCTGCCTTTATCTTATGTGATAACTTAGTTGAGATGGCATGTAAAACAGGAGCTAAACAAAACAATCATTCCTTTAATACGACTTGTGGTTTTCATGCTGCTTGGAACGCGCCGGGCGTCACACTTGATCCAAATGGAATCGGAGCAAGAGTCCAGCAAAGCAGGGACACCAGAAACAATATGCAACACGCAAGTGCTGCGTCAACAGTAGATATCAGATATTGTGCCGATGCACTGCTTGATGCGGTTGCTGTTATAGATCAACTGTGGCCAAATACATCAACCAATGCCATACATCTCTGGATGAAATTATCAATACGTATTGTAAGATTATATTCATCTGTCGGTAATCACTCATTACAACAACGATTTGAAGATAATATTAGACATGAAGAATGGCGAACTAAACAGTCCGCGAAAAAACATGAACAAGTAATTGAGCCCGGAATTAGAAAATTTTGGGCTATCTCGATTAAAGAAAATCCCCAAAAATTCGAACAGATATTGGACAGCCTTGGGATACATTAATTTAATATGATTGCTGTTGGTTACCTCAGAAGCCTTCATTTCATTATGGCGGGAATGTTTGCAAATCGAACACAGCAACACGCAGGATCGCTCGGCACAGACGCTTTGAAAAACCATTGAATCCCAAAAAGCGATAAGTTAATTCATTACAATAATACAGATGTGGTCAAAATGGGGTCAAAAACAACTCTTATTATTTACAAACAAAAATCAAGGCTTCACTCAAAATCTGCGTGAAGCCTTGATATCTTTGGCGGAGAGGGTGGGATTTGGGTCTTGCGGTCCCTTTGACAGGGTCTGCGGATAATTTTGTGTAAATAGAAATTCCTTACAGCAAGAAATAGTGGCTTTTTACAAAAGCAAAGTTACTCATTGCACCTTGATGAATCTTCTCCCTGGGCGAGATGGAAGTATGCGCGCGATAGCGTGAATGCTTTCGTCTCGCACCGGGGAATCATATTTTACTGGAGCAATCAGCCTGCATACCGATCTTCAAACAATAATGCTAAATGATTTAAAACCATATCCCAATCGCGATACCGTTGAGTCCATTTTTTGACAATATTATTCGACGCTAAATATAACATTTTGCGCAGAGAATCATCGTTAGGAAAAACAGCTTTTGTTTTAGTTACTTTTCGGAATTGCCTATGCAATCCTTCAATAATATTCGTCGTATATATTATTTTCCGAATACTGGGAGGATATGCATAAAAGGTAGACAAAATATCCCAATTATCTTCCCAGCTTTTTATGGCAGCCGGATATTTATCACCCCATTTCTCTTTAAAGCTTAGTAGTTTCTCTAACGCTGCTTCTTCCGTTACTGCCGTATAAACTTCTTTCAAATCTGCGGTAAATACCTTTGCATGTTTGTAGTTGACATACCGCATACTTGCACGGATTTGATGAATGATACAGCGTTGTATTCCAGCTTTGGGATAGGCGGCTCCGATTGCTTCTCGAAAACCATTGAGCCCATCAACACAAAATAGGTAAACATCTTGTACGCCGCGGCTTTTCAGCTCGTTTAGTACACTAAGCCAAAATTTGCTGCTTTCGTTTTCTCCAATCCATATACCCAATATTTCCTTATAGCCTTCTAGATTTATTCCCAATACTACATAGGCTGCTTTCGTAATAATCTGGTGATTTTCACGGATTTTATAGTGTATGGCATCTAGAAAAACGAACGGATATACTGCTTCTAGTGGTCGATTTTGCCATTCAGTAACTTGAGGCATGATTTTTTCGCTTATTTTACTTACCAGTTCTGGTGAGATTTCTACATCATATAAGCTCTTTATCTGTTCTGATATATCCCGAATACTTAGTCCGGCGGCATATAGAGATAATATTTTTTCTTCCATACCATCAACATTCCGGCTGTATTTACCAATGATCTGTGGTTCATATTCACCGTTTCGATCACGGGGAATCGTAATCTCTACTTCACCTAGTTGCGTTTTTACTTTCTTTTTCGAATAACCATTCCGATAATTTTTCGACACACCTGATTCGACATCATCCGACCGACGTTCCTGTTTTACGTAACCCAGTTCAGTTTCTAATTCTGCTTCCATTATTTCTTGGAGTACATCTCTGAACATGTCTTTTATCGCGTTCATGACTTCCGTGGTATTGTTGAATTTTTGCTCTTTAATTAACTCTTTGATAGCTTCCTTTGGTATTGTTGCCATAAAAAATCTTCCTTTCTGACTTAAATAGTTTCATTCCTATTCTTGCCAGTAAGGAAGATTTTTCAAACCTATTTACACAAAATTTTCTGTGCCCTCCTTTGACAGGACACTTGATTTTGAGTCATGCACTAGTATTCGCCTTTTTCACCACAAGCAATCAAAAGCAATTTAGCTATTTAACTCAATAAGAAATTCGCAATACACCCTCATCACCTAATCATCCTTATTGTACCGTAGCCCTTCATCTTACCATTCATATTTTCCTGATCCTCCACTTCTACTGAGTGGTCTTACAATCGTTCAACCATTTTTCGACTTGAGGTACATTGTAGAAAATACGATTACCGACCTTGATAAACGGTAGCCCACCCTTTAATCGCCATGACCTCACTGTCCAGTTAGATATACTGAGCCATTGTCCAAGTTCTTTTTCGTTCAATACTTTGGCCGAAGTATCCGGTAATACGGTACCTGCTTCTTCGTGATAAAAACCAATAGGCATTTTAAGACCACAACTACACCAAGCAACCACATTACCACTATCATTCAGTATTTGCCACTTATTATCTATTCCGCAATTTATGCAACTAATTTTCTTTATAAATTGCTCCATTATTATACCTCCTGTTACCTTTTTCCATATTTTGTACAATTGCGGCAATTTGCATTCACTTCTACTATGTCCTATAGGGATCAAACAGCATCCTATTCTTAGATTAAATCTCTTTTTGAAATTACTTACATTTCAGTTTAGTTACTACCTATCTTATATAGTCCATCTAATTTTTTACCGTTATTCCTGGTTAAACGGTCCGCAAATCGGTCCTCAAATACCAAAAATCACAAAAAAGCCTTCTAGCAAATCGCTAGAAGGCTTGATTTTACTGGAGCGGGCAACGAGATTCGAACTCGCGACCCACGGCTTGGGAAGCCGGTACTCTACCACTGAGCTACGCCCGCATCTTTTGATTTTACTGAGCTTCTTAGCCTCAGTATTTGTTAGTTTTGAGTAGTTTTAGCACTTCTTGAACGTCATTTGTGCGTCAAATCTGCGTCAACTATCAAGGTTAACTAACGAGTATTACTATAGCATATTTACAATCCAATATCAAGAGTAGAACGTTGGTATTCTCCGACGGTTTTGAAGTCTTAAATGACAGTACCTTCAGATCAGGCAAGCCTCAACAAACGAATATATTCCCCTTGCGCCTGCAACACCTGTTCAGCAATATATCCTGTGAATACTTGCGAACGCTCATGGCTTTGCTCTAGCGCTTGAATATATTCATGCTTAAACATCGGTGAAATAATCACCGGAGGAAATCCCTGTGAGATCAGCGCGTGATTTAACAAAAGCCTGGCTACACGCCCATTACCGTCAGAAAAAGGATGAATCATTATAAACGACCGGTGAAGCCATGCTGCATATTCCACAGGATGTAGTTTTTCTCTCTACGCCTGAAGCGCCCCCACTAGTTTCCGCATATCATCAGGCACACTTTCACACGCAGAAAGCCTGTCATTGTATTGCGAACCAGTAATAACTACATTTACCTTCCGATAATGGCCGGCCATTTCTCCTTCACTGGGTTGAAAGCAAAACTTATGGAGTTTTTTAATATCCGATTCCGTTATTTCCAGCCGCTGCGCCAATTCCCACATGAAATCAAAAGCCCGTGCATGGCCTATAGCATCCAAATGATCACGCAACGCCTTGCCACCAATCGTAATTCCAATGCCCAACCTGCGCTACGCCCGCCACTCAGACGGAATTTCATGAAATATGCCTGCGTACCAAGGGGAATGCTTCAGACACATTTGCCGTTTTACTAGAAACCTTGCATAAGACCAACCACCTTGGAGGAATTCCATAGCAGTAATGACGGCGAAGATCCCTGCACCCATTGCGAATATAACCAAATCACAGAAACTCCAGGCTCATTTGTTGAAATGCATCAGGGAGCAAGCATCAATTCCTGGCTGGAACTTCATGTCTGCCCAAACTGCCGAACCAAATATTACGTAAATCAACTGACCAACGCCACCCCAAATATTTCCCTTGACCATACCCATCCTACTATGATATATAATAGATGCAGAAAGAGAGGTTGGCTTTCTCACTTTAGATAACCTGAGCCGAACAACTGCAGCTCATTACACAACTTTCAGATAAAAATACAACGCGCTTGCGTATGTTTATAACAGGCATTTCTTAGAAATTGCCTGTTTCATCATATGCGAGCGCGTTTCTTGCATTTACGCATTCCTATATATAGGCCACCAAAAACAACTTAATATCATCACGGCCTATAATTTACATTTATGATAAAAGCGCGTCAGCGCATGAGATTTGGCACTCCTCTAACGGGTTGCCACGCATGTGTTGGCGTGCTTTCGTGTTTACGGCCATCCGCACATGCCGCTTTATCCACAAATCAAGACTATATTTCTCAAATTGAAAGGATGATCGTAATTATGACACTGTTAACTGCACAGGAAGTTTCTGAACAATTTTTGATGGCAA
Organism: Sporomusa ovata DSM 2662; assembly: GCF_000445445.1. GTDB lineage: Bacteria > Bacillota > Negativicutes > Sporomusales > Sporomusaceae > Sporomusa > Sporomusa ovata. The sequence continues at coordinate 509,302 of NZ_ASXP01000002.1, forward strand.
AATCTCATACTGGTCTGTATTGAAAATGGCTAAGTCAGGAAGTCTGCCCTACTTTAAGCGCGGAAACCGTTACCTCTTTGATTTAGACCGGCTGAATGAACGGAGAACAGAAATCAATGCCCGTCCATACTGGCAGCAAGTAATATAACACCACTGGGAAAGGAGATATTCACCATGCCTGGAAGTATTCGAAAACGCGGCAGCGCGTATTATTTAACTGTATGTCACGGATATGATAATAGTGGTAAACAAAACCGCTTCTATAAAACGGTCCAAGCCAAGTCTGATGCAGACGCCCAAAAGCAACTTGCATTATTCTACGCCGAGGTTGTTAGCGGCAAACAAGAAAAGCAAACCAAATTGGTACTCCGGGCCTACGTCGATTATTGGCGTGAAAATTACGGCTCTAATCCCAAGTTCTTGTCACGAAAGACTTATGAACGTTACAATGAGCTGCTGAACGGCCGTATAATTCCGGCGTTAGGGCATTTATGCCTTGATGAAATCCAGCCAGGACATATTCTCAGGTTTCTGCGGGAACTGCAGAAACCTGGCGTACGGATGGATGGGAAGCCAGGAGTATTGTCTGATCGTCAAAAGAGATGTATTACCGCCTACTCTCAGCAATCTTCAATAAAGCGGTAAAATGGAAACTTATGTCGGAAAATCCCTGTGCTTCAGTCGATACGCCGAAAGTAGACTATGATCCGGAAAATATCCATATTTATGATGAAGAAACTTTGGGTCAGTTCTTAAATGCACTTGAGACAGATCAAAAAGTAAAAACTAAATATAAGGTCCTGGTTTACCTCGCCCTGATAACTGGTATGCGCCGTGGTGAAATTCTAGCATTAGAATGGTCTGCAATAGACTTTGAAAGAGGCCAAATTTATGTCCGGCAAGCAAGCGAATATATTGTTGGACAGCCTTTAACCACAAAAGACCCGAAAACCAAAGGCTCAAAACGCAAGTTAAGCATATCCGATGATATTATAGATTTGCTGGACTTGCTTAAAGAGGAACAGATCCAACAACAAAATAAGAAAGGCGAAAGGTGGGTATCCTCCGATCGCGTCTTTACTAATAACTCTGGTGGCTTCATGCACGTTAACACTTTCCATAATTGGCTGCAGAAATTCACGTCAGCTAATAATTTCCCACCTATTTCACCGCACGATTTTAGGCATATGTCTGCTACCTATAAATTACAGGAAGGCGCTGGACTAAAGGCCGTACAAGGTGATTTGGGGCATACCCGGGTAGGTACAACCAATCGATACACTCATCGCCTGGAGTGGCCGCCCGTGATGCTACGAATAGAATGTCCGCTTTTGTCCAGAGGGTAAGGCAGACTGCTGCAACAAAAGATTCAGAGTAAGTAATTGGCCTCCTGGAACTCCGGGAGGCTTTCTCTTCTTATTGTTAAATGGGTCCACTAAGCTACTTTTGCGGACACTGTTAACAGCCAAAATTCCACTTCTGCGTCAAATAAGCGTCAACGTACCAAAAAGGCCTTGCCGGCTACTGCCGCAAGGCCTTGATTTATCTTATTTTTTCTATTGATTGTCCATAACAAGTTTACGCTTTGGGAAGCCGGTACTCTACCTCTGAGCTACGCCCGCATGTATAGGAAAACATAACATTAATTTCTAAGCTTGTCAATGAATAGGAAAACATAACATTAATTTCTAAGCTTGTCAATGAACTTGTTATTATTCACTTAATTTTTCTTTGCAATTCTCCTCCTTGAAAGCTTATTCTAAATACATGCCTCCGGAAAAGCTCGATCTAACTTTAGTTTGCTTACCCCTTTGCACTGCAACTTCAAAGCCAATGCGATCGTATTAAAGGGCTCACAATAAAGTAAGGTCAGTATCGAATGAGGTACTGACCTTGCCTTTTTGTATGAACCTTTTCGCTCTGTATAAGAAGCCTTAGCATAATTGCTTGGTCTTACAGTCTAACAATTGCATTCGGTGCAAACCGATGGTACTCTAAAGCTTCGGCGTCTGTCATTTGTTCGAAATTTTTATAGTAGCTTCCGACTGCCTGAAAGACATCCCGTTCATCCATGCACACCACCCTGACTTGAGCTTCCCGCAGTTTACGGGTAACATCATTAGGCGCTACCGGCACAGCGACTATTATACTAGCCGGATTCCACTTTTGCAGCCATTTTACTGCAGCGCGGATAGTATAGCCTGTAGCAATACCATCATCAACAATAATAATGTCCTGCCCTCTGACTTCGTGAATTTTAACAATCAGGGCTTCATAGGCCTTAACCCGCTGATCAAATATTTCACGGGCTTTTGCCGTTAATTGATCAAAACTATCCTGCTTTACTCCAATACCGCTAACATATTGATTATCATGAATCAGACTGCCATCAGGCATAATTGCACCAATGGCTACTTCCGGGTTAAGCGGATGCCCAATTTTTTTTGCAATAAGAACGGCCATATTAGCCTGTAGTTTAGCGGCAATGGGAGCAGCCACCGCAAGGCCACCACGAGGAACTGCCAGTATATAAGGGCTTTTCAGGGCTAGTGTAGCTAATTTTTCTGCTAACAGCTTTCCAGCATGAGTACGATCATCAAACATAGCTCACCCTCCTTAAATTTCTACTTATATGTTTTGTGTCTGTTATGATTTTAATACAAAAAAACTTGCATATCGCAAGGTTTTTTTTATCCAGATGGAAGTATACAAAAACTAAATTTTAGATAAAATTTTGGAAGCCCCTTTGGAAAAAAAGGGGAAATCCTCCTTGTGCCGAATACTTTTTTAGATTAACACGGAGGCAATATATGACGGTTTTTACTCTATTAGAGATAATAAGTGCTTTATCTTTTATCGCTATGACAGCCTATCTTACAGCCCGCAGCCGCTTTATTATGCGTTGCGCTCGTTATCCTTTCCACCCGGCAAGCCAATTCTCCTTAATTGTGTTATTTGCCTTTCTAGCGATAACAGGCAACTACAGCACCTTGCCCTGGGATGAGTCGCGCATAACTACCCGGTTAATTGGTGTGATCTTAGCAGGCATTTCCGGCGGACCTGTATCAGGGTTCGGAGTTGGTTTTATTTGTGCTAGCTACTTGGTAATGATAGAATACTCGTCCATTATACTGCCGCTTTTTATCATTGTAGCCGGGTCCCTTTCCGGGATGTTACGCCTCCGATTCACCTTTCACCAGATTACGCCTCTAACCGGCGCCAGTGTGGCCTTGATTATTGAGCTTTGTCAAATAAGTCTGATTACATTGTTCCCCGATTCTACAGCTACGCAATTTTTAAACTTTACATCAGCAGTTCTTACGATGGGTGTTAGCATTATCGGTGTATGGTTATTTTTATATATCATTAATTGGGTTGAAGCAGAACAGGATATTTATAGTGCCCGCGCTGCACAATTGTCTTTGGATATTGCCAGTCGTACGCTTCCGTTTCTCAGACTGGGCTTCAACAAACATTCAGCTACAATAACGGCAAATATTATCTATGAATTAGCACAAGTAGATGCTGTTTCCATCACCGGCAGGTATAAACGACTAGCCTTTATCGGCCAGGGTGCCGATCACCACAAACCTAGTGGGCCAATTCTTTCGGCTGTCGTAAAGGAGACTATCACCAGCAAAACCCTGAAAGTTGTTAACACTCCTTCTGACCGGGGTTGTCCCTTTCCGCATTGCCCACTAAAATCTAGCGTTGTGGTGCCGCTGTTCTCCAGCGACAGGGTAATTGGAACTATTGAAATAGCCCGCGTTCACGAAAATACAGTGTCAGAACTGGACATCCACATTGCTGATGGAATTGCCAATTTACTGTCTGTTCAGATTCAACTGGCCGAAGTTGATAAACAACGAAAAATGCGGGAAAAGGCCGAACTAAAAGCCCTCCGCGCCCAGATCAACCCACATTTTCTCTTTAATACAATTAATATAATAATGTCTTTTTGCCGTACTGATCCGGATAAAGCCCGCAGCCTGCTGGGAAATCTGGCAACTTTGATGCAGCGAGGCTATTCTAATCAGGACGAGCTGGTAACATTACAAAATGAGCTGGCGGCTATTATGGCTTACCTGGAAATTGCCATGTCCCGATTTGGCGACAGGCTCGACATAGCCGTTAATATTGATGACGAAACGTCCACTGCCCTAATTCCAGCTCTATCTTTGCAGCCCCTAGTAGAAAATGCTTTAAATCATGGTCTGTTTCCGAAACTCGGGAGCTGCCTCCTATCCATTGAAGCCTATATTGAAGAAAATACCCTGATTATTACTATTTCCGACAATGGTGTAGGCATTCCCCCTGAGAAACTAGCCAAAATCCAGGCTGGTCATTCCGACGGAGTGGGTTTAACCAATGTCCACCAGCGCTTAACTAGTCTCTATGGAACCAAATGCGGCCTGACAATAACCTCTAGGCCACCGTTTGGCACAGAAGTTCGACTGCGCATTCCTTTCCGGCAAAATGTATACATTCAGAAAGAAAGTGGTGTAATGTGAGAACAAAAACAGTTATTGTTGATGATGAACAGCCTATTTGTGATGAAATTGAATACCTCCTGGGCCAGCATCAGGATATTGAGATATGCGGCAAGTTTACCAACTGTATTGATGCACTTATTTATATTCTAGAAAAGAAGCCAGCGTTAGTCTTCTTGGATGTCAGCATGCCTGGTATGTCAGGCCTTGAAATGGCTCAAAAGCTAAACAGTATGAATAGACCACCCTATATTGTTTTTATCACCGCCTATCCGGAACATGCCGTCGCCGCCTTTGCCACACCGGCTGTTGGTTATATTACTAAGCCGGTTACCGCTGAAAAATTAGCTCAGGCTTTGACCAAAGTACGACATTTGTCCTCCAAGGTCGCAACCGAGCAGATGCCGCAAATTACCAAAGTCTGCGTATTATCTGACGGCAAAATTTTACCTATGAACAAAACCGATATTGTTTTTATTTATGTCAAGGATAAAGATGTTTATATACGTACCCGCGATAAAGAATTTTCGGCCATGCTTACCTTACAGGAATTTGATAATTTGTTGACAGAAGCCAATTTTCTGCGTATCCATCGACAATATATTATTAACATAGATGAAATACTCGAAATCATACCCTGGTTTCACGGCTCCTATTTGCTGCGCATGAATGATGCTAACAAACAAGAAGTTCCAGTCAGCCGCAACCGGGTAAAGCAGCTTAAAATTATACTTGGTCTTAAGTAGAACTTTTCTGTAAGGAGGTTTGTTATGCTGCTTAGTCTCAAAACCAAGTTTACTGTCTTTTTCATTGGGCCGGCAATGCTGCTATCTCTGGTTATTGGCATTATGACAATCCGCGACATGCATACTCAAATTGAAGCAGCTATCGCTGAAAAAGCCAAATCTGATCTGGCTACTGCCCAGGAAATTGCCGACTATATGCACCCCGGTCCCTGGCATGTGGTCAATGGTAAGTTATATAAAGGAACTTCTTTGATTAATGATAATACTGAATTAGTAGACAGAATTAGTCGCTTAACAGATGACACAGTAACCATATTTTTAAATAATACACGTGTTGCTACCAATATCATGCGCGATGGCAGCCGGGCAACTGGTACTTTTGCGGCTGATTATGTTACCGAAACCGTGCTAACTGGAGGTAAAATATATATTGGTGAAGCTGAGGTTGTCGGCGTTAAATACCAAACTGGTTATGCCCCAATAAAAGACGATTCTGGTCGTATTATCGGAATGTTTTATATCGGCGTTTCCAAGAAACTGGCCGATCAACTCAAACAAAGCTTTATCGCCGTTGCCATATTGTCAGCACGTATTGCTTTGTTGTTTGCACTTGCTGCTACCTGCTTTATTCCGATTGATACCTGGGCAACAGTACCAACCTCCCGTTCCTGGTCCCTAAATTCCCTGGCGTTGCAACATAAAAAGATACCACACAGCTAATGTGGTATCTTTTTTCATAACAAAGTCTTCTTATGCCACTTTAGCATCTTTACTTTTAGCTTTGGACGGCACAGCTAATAGTGGCAGCACTAGCGCAATCGCTAAACCCACTGCCGTGATAATGAGCGCTTCACTGTAATTGCCGGAAGCCTGACGAATACGGGAAAACAACATAGGTCCCATGATACCGGCGGCTCCCCAGGCAGTTAACATCCATCCATAAATTCGGCCTACATATTTTGTGCCAAAGATGTCAGCCGCATAGGCTGGCATAGTAGAAAAGCCGCCGCCATAACAGGCGTAAATGTAGGAACAAATTATGGTGAACATCATCATATCCTTCGTGCCGGCCAGGAAGTAAAAGGCAACGGCCTGTGTGCTAAACAAAATGATAAATACCGTACGGCGGCCAATCTTGTCAGAAACAGATGCCCATAACAACCGACCCAATCCATTAACTATAGCAAATAAGCCCAGAATAACACCTGCCTGCATGGCCTTTTCTCCAACGCTCATGGTGCTTGGCATAAGTTCTTGCGCCATTGGCGAAGCCTGAGAAATAAGTGCAATACCAGCCGTAATATTGAGGAACAGCATGGTCCATAAAAGATAGAAATACTTAGAACCGACAGCCTGACCCAAGGTCATGCCGTCAGATGATTTTTTGCCAATCGGCGACATCCAACCTGCCGGTACATAGTCAACTGGTGGTTCCACCATTAGCTGAGCAGCTCCGGTAACAGCAACTAAGAAAATACCACCAAAAATGTAAAACGTCATGGCAGTACCCATGCTGGCAATCATCCCGGGTGAAAGCATAGTAAGCATAAGCGAACCCAGGCCAAAACCCATAACAGCTAACCCAGTAATAAGACCCCGTTTATCCGGAAACCATTTAACCAGGGTAGCAATTGGCGTAATATAGCCAAAGCCGAGGCCGAGACCACAAACCAAACCATAACCAATATATATTACTGTGAGCGACCCAATTTGATCACCATAACCTGTAATAAGAGTGCCTAAACCAAAAAGAATGCCCCCGATAGTAGCCACAATACGTGCCCCTTTAGTATCCAAAATATAGCCGCCTGCAGCACTAGATATGGCCAAACAGCCAATCGCAATAGTAAAAGTCAAGGTAACCTCTGAATTGCTCCAGTTATGCGCTGCCATTAACGGCTTGGTAAACACACTCCAGCCGTATACCGTCCCCAGGCAAATTTGCATAACAATACCAGCCAAAGCAATCAGCCAGCGGTTAGGGTAGTTTGTTCCCTTCATAAAAACACTCCCTCCTTATTGTATAGATCACGCATCAAGGCATAAAGACAGAAATGCACTTGTTTAACTATTCAGACAAATCAGTCGATAAATTTACCTGGTGCTAAAGGAACACATTTCCGCCTACCCGCAACATGAACTTATTACTATTATATATGGCAATTTCACCCACCTACCACAAATAATTACTGAAGTGCATAATATCGCTGCTGAAGAGTTGTTTTTGGATACTGGCTGAGGATTATATTACTTAATATTCTGCTAATAAAAAAGAAAAGAAATAGTCTCTGAAATCAAATGCAAAGACTCTTCCTTTTCTTTGGTGGGCGATGACAGGATCGAACTGCCGACATCCTGCTTGTAAGGCAGGCGCTCTCCCAGCTGAGCTAATCGCCCGTACGTATTCGATATTCGATGTTAGACTTTCGATTTTCAGATTGAATTATCGAATGTCGTATGTCGAATATCACACGTCGATATGGTGACCCGTGGGGGAATCGAACCCCCGTTATCGCCGTGAAAGGGCGGTGTCTTGACCGCTTGACCAACGGGCCATTTAGATATTGGACTTTGAATTGTGAACGTTAGATTATTTATCCATTTTCTAACATCCAGCATCTAAAGTTTAAGTTGGTGATCCACCCGCGACTCGAACGCGGGACACCCTGATTAAAAGTCAGGTGCTCTACCAACTGAGCTAGTGGATCATCTTCACAAGGTTAAATTATACAATATGAATATAGGCTTGTCAATACTGTTTTTTAATAATGTCCACTTGAGCAGAGCATTAAGGCGAAGTCTTCCACCTGCTAATAAAATTACCACAAACACCCCGCCGCAGCGGAGTGTTTGTGGTGCCCATTAAAACATATCATTGAGAATCATTGTTTGCTCACGTCCAGGACCAACTGAAACAATACCAATCTTAATACCACTGACTTCACTTAGTCGTTCAATATAACGCCGCGCATTGGCCGGCAGTGCATCATAACTTCTAACGGAGCAGGTAGGCTTTTGCCAACCTGGTAGTTCCTCATAGATCGGTTCAACCTGCGCTAAGACCTTAAGGCTGGCAGGAAACTCATTTAAGAGCTCACCTTTATATTTGTAGCCAGTACAAATCTTAAGGGTCTTTAAGCTGTCAAGGATATCCAGGCGGGTAATTGCCATATACTCAATGCCGCTGAGATAACCAGCATAACGTACTACGCAAGCATCCAGCCAGCCGCAGCGACGCGGACGACCGGTTGTTGTACCATACTCGTGACCAATTTCTCTAATCGTTTGGCCTACTTCATCAGTAAGCTCAGTCGGGAACGGACCTTCGCCAACCCGTGTGGTATAGGCTTTAACTACGCCAATTACTTTATTGATTTGCGTTGGCCCTACACCAGCGCCAATGCAGGCACCGCCAGCAATAGGGTGAGAGGATGTTACATAAGGATAAGTACCATGATCGAGATCCAATTGGGTAGCCTGTGCCCCTTCAAATAACACCTTTTTACCATTTTTAATGGCAGTATGCAGCACAGATGCCGTATCGGTCACATACGGTTTGAGCTGACGGGCATACTCTAAGTATTCCTGTTTGACTTGTTCAAAGTCAAAGCCCTCCACACCATACACCGCTTTTAAAAGATGATTCTTGGCTTCCAGGTTAAACTCCAGTTTAGAGCAGAATTCTTCTTCATCCATCAAATCAACTATCCGGATGCCAGAACGGGAATTTTTATCCATATAGCACGGACCAATGCCGCGTTTTGTTGTGCCAATTTTACGATCCCCACGGGACTCTTCTTCCACTTCGTCAAGCAGCCGGTGATACGGCATAATGACATGAGCACGATTAGACACTTTTAACCCTGAGGTATCAATGCCTTTATTCTTCATGCCCTGCAGTTCTTTAAGCATAACAGGTGGATCAATTACGACACCGTTTCCGACTACGCAAGTCTTGCCTGAATATAATATGCCTGATGGCAATAAATGCAGTTTAAACTCCGTACCGTCAACAACTACAGTGTGACCGGCATTATTACCACCTTGATACCGAACCACAACGTCGGCTTGTTCAGCTAAGTAATCAACAATCTTGCCTTTTCCTTCGTCACCCCACTGGGTTCCAATGACAACTACAGAAGACATATCATCAATCCTTTCATACGCAACTGGATATAAACGGCTATCTGCGGCGCTATCATTCAGACACATTACTTGCGTACATTAATACGCGGCGCAGTAGTGTCTTCCGGTGCGCCTCGCAGCTAACCATTTCTATCCAGTTGCAGCTTTTTCGCTTATTCTATTATTACAACCACGTGCCAAGTCATAATCGCATCTACATAACAAAGATAATGAGCATACTATAAACTCTATCTAGTTTTTCCCCTTTTTTCCCTTGTTTATCATAGCATTAGCAGATAATAGCTGTCAATAAAAATCGAATGATTCCATCAATAATATAGATATCGTTCGGAAAAACAAGATTGACCTGCAGCCACTATCTGCAGATCAATCTTGTTAAAGTTTTTATCGTTTCCGCAGTTCACGAGCCCCCTCTGCGGTAGCTACCACACTCACCAGAGACTGACCAATTGATGCCTCAACAGCAGCAGCCACAGTTCCCTCCAGGATGGGGGCATCGGCGATAACTACCTGGCCTTTTAACTCGTCATCAAGCATATCTACTGCCAGTTCGGTACTGAGAACCGCACTGCCTAGATCAACCATAACAAGAACACCATCACCACTATTGGCCGCTTTAATAGCTGCCTGAATTTTATAAGCATCTGTTCCGGTATCGCCATCAGTCATGCCGCCAGCGGCAATGAGCTTTTGCCCTGGAGCCGCCATTTGTGCGGCCAATTCGCAGATGCCTTCTGCGATCTTGCCACTATGCGAAACTACAACAATTCCTACCATGCTTACACCTCCTGCTCGATAGCAAATGCAGTAAGTGTTGCTAGTATGAGATACGAGGATGTCGCACCTGGATCCTGATGACCGATGCTGCGTTCCCCCAGGTAACTGGCTCGCCCCTTTGTCGCAATAATAGTTTTAGTGTATTCAACCCCACTTGCAGCAGCTGCAGTCGCCAATGTCAAACAACCTGTCAGCGACTCTCCCTTGACCATTTCCTGGGTAAAAGCCTCATACGCAGGCTCAAGCGCGTCAAGCATGGTCTTTTCGCCGCGAACGGCTTTACCCCGGTCTTTAATTCCTCCAATAGCCGCCTCAAACATCTGTGCGGCCATATCAATGTCAATGACGGTTTTCCCCTGCGCAACCGCTGCAGCCCGTATAAAAGCGGTACCATAAAGCGGCCCGGAGGCGCCACCCACTGTCGATATCAGCGTCATACCAACCAGTTTGAGGACACTACCAATATCCTTCAACTGCTCAACAGCTGCCAGCTTGCTGCGCACGGCTTCAAAACCACGTGTCATGTTAATCCCATGATCAGCATCACCGATGGCAGCATCAAGCTCGGTAAGCTTTTCCTTATTGGCTATTATTACATCCGCTAGGGCCTCTATTGCCGCAATAGCATTTGCCACTTATATCCCTTCTCTCTTCTAGAATTGAACGAATGCCGGGGTGTCTGCCGGTGCAAACAGCAGCGCTTTTAGTTCACTGTCAAGTTTCAATACAGTAATAGAGAAACCGGCCATTTCCAACGAAGTCATATAATTGCCAACATACGTCTTAGCAATTACGATGTTTTTTTCAGCAAGCATGGCTGCTACCTTGCGATTAACTATATATAGTTCCATGAGTGGCGTGCCGCCTAAGCCATTGACCATTACAGCCACTTCATCGCCAGCTTTTAGCTCACTATCACCCAAAATCTTATTAAGTAAATGCTCGGCAATCTCATCAGCTGTTCGGATGGACTCCCGGTGGGTACCTGGTTCACCATGAATACCCATACCGATTTCAACTTCATTATCAGACAGTGTAAAACTAGTTTTACCTGCCGCTGGTACTGTACATGGCGATAATGCCATTCCCATGGAATGCACATTGGCAATAACCTTTTCTGCTGTTTTTTGTACCTCGGCTAAATTCGCGCCCTGCTCAGCTTTAGCACCAGCAATTTTATGTACAAATACAGTACCGGCAATGCCACGCCGTCCAGTAGTCCAAGTACTATTTTCTACTGCCACATCATCATTAACAATCGCTTTGGCCACTTTGACGCCATCTACTGCTGCCATTTCGGCGGCCATTTCAAAATTCATAATGTCACCAGTGTAATTTTTGATGACAAGCAATACTCCTTTCCCGCCATCAACGGCTTTAACAGCCTCATATATCTGATCAGGTGTTGGCGAGGTAAATACGGCTCCAGCTACCGCACCATCCAACATCCCGCGCCCTACATAGCCGCCGTGAGATGGCTCATGTCCACTGCCGCCGCCTGAAACTAATCCCACTTTGCCTTGTACTGGTGAATTGGTGCGCACCAGTACATCAAACCCTGCTACTCGTTTTACATACTGAGGATGAGCCAAAACCAGCCCTTGCAACATTTCCTCTACTACTTGCTCGGCATTGTTAATAACCTTTTTCATTAATCAAAAGCCTCCCCGCAAATTTTACTATCCCGCGTACGGTCTATCTTAATAATATCTAGCACCAACCGACCTGCTGGTCGGCCAAAGTACAGCTTAACTACTAAAATTATTGTACTGCAATGCGGCGTTGTAAAGCAAACCATAAAAGATAATCTTACGAATATAGACAGGCAGACACTTTTGATGAAAAAGTGCCTGCCTATTTGCTGCTAATTTAAACTTTGTCCCAGATACAGCATTACCAACCTAAGCAAGATTTGTCGCTACCCGAGCTTACTAAGCTGCCCGGTTTTCTTGCTATAGCTGCCCCTGTCCTTCAACTTCAATGACATTTTGCTGCGAACTCTTTGGATCGCATTATCGATAACCTTTTCCTGTACGTTCAGCTTTTTAGCGATTTCGCGTTGCTTATAACCTGCAATATATAGATCAATGACCTGCTTTTCCATGCAGGACAAACTGTGTTCCAGTTCATCCTCAATTCGTTCTACCATTTCTTCTTCGACAATAAGAACAGCTGGGTCTGTTTGCTTGGTATCAATAAATACCGCCTCCAGGCTTATACCGGGTGAATCTGGCACCCCATGCAATGATACAGCCTCGTTGAGAAAACAATGCTTTTTGCGATTATACATGGTTACAGCCGATTTAATTGTATTTTTAATATTAAGTTCTGCTATCATCCGAAACGATTTTCCCCGTTGCTCATCAAAATGGCGCACAGCTTTATATAAGCCAATTAAGCCCCATTGATACATATCATGATAATCCCCGCCAGGCAAGTAATAGGTTTTGAGATATCGCAAGATCACCTTATTATATTGTCTTGCAATTTTTTCAAACTCTTCATTGTTAACACAGCCATCACTATCAAAACATGACTCAAGCACTCCAGCAACTCCTTGTTATCATTTTTATTTTATCATACACTTGCTCGTAATACGGTCTTAATTATGCTTAAAATGGACAACAAAGAAGACAGACTAACGCCTGTCTCTAAATCAACCATACGCTAGTTGACGGCTTGGCAATCATAGACTCTTCGTCCTTAGACCCATAGCTTTGTGTCTTTGCCTTTCGACAAATTTACCGAATATTTATCTTTATTTCATTATAAAACAATCTCTTTATCATTTACTGTCGAATTTATGTTCATATATATATTTTTTTTGTTATTTTATTGTTAATTCTTTAAATTCTACTATCTTATATCAGGTTACTACTCTCCGCGACCGCAGAATCATACATATTTCGCCACAACTCTCCATTTTAAGACAACCGCATAACATGGTATCTACTACCCAGGCAATCTGGAGAAATCACTAAACTTTGTAAATTGCTTGTGAAAGAACAGCTGGACACTGTCGACAGGGCCATTCCGGTGCTTGGCAATAATAACATCGGTAATGTTCTTGTTCTCCGTTTCCGGTTCATAGTAATCTTCACGGTAGAGAAAGGCGACAATGTCAGCATCCTGCTCAAGTGAACCCGATTCCCGCAAATCACTGAGCATCGGTTTTTTTACCTGTCTGGATTCTACGCCCCGGCTAAGCTGAGATAAGGCAACAACCGGCACCTTGAGCTCTCGGGCTAAGGCCTTTAGCGATCGGGATATCTCCGAAATTTCCTGTTGCCGGTTTTCGCTGCGTGAACTGCCGGTACCACCTTGCATAAGCTGCAGATAATCAATGATTATAAGCTTTAGATCATGTTCAATTTTGAGTCTGCGGGCTTTGGAGCGCATCTCCATAATAGTAATGCCAGCAGTATCATCAATAAAGATTGGGGCGGCAGCCAAACGGTCAGCAGCCCGCACCAATTTATCCCAGTCATTATTTTCAAGTTCTCCAATTCGGAGGCGCTGGGCATCGATGGGCGCCTCCGAACAAAGCATCCGCTGTACCAGCTGCTCTTTGGACATTTCCAGACTAAAAAAGGCTACCGCTTGTTTTTCCTTTATAGCAATATTCTGAGCAATATTAAGAACAAAGGCCGTTTTACCCATACTGGGTCGGGCAGCAATCAGGATAAGGTCTGAAGGCTGCAAGCCTGATGTCAGCTTGTCCAGGTCTTTAAAGCCTGTTGCCAAGCCAGTAATACCACCTTTAGAGGAATACAGCTCAGAAACCCTGTCAAATACATCGAAAATAATATTTTTTATTGACGCGAATTCCTGACCAACCTTGCGCTGGGATACCTCCAGAATCATCTTTTCCGCCTTATCCATAATGACGGCCACTTCTTCATTAGCCTCGTAACCCATACCCGCTACATAAGTGGCAGTAGTAATAAGCTGCCTCAACAGTGCTTTTTCTTCAACAATCCGGGCATGATAAATGACATTTGCCGCGGTCGGCACACTGTTAGCTAGGGCGGATACATAAGAAATGCCACCGGCAGCCTCCAGCTTTTCATCCCGGCGCAATATCTCAACAACGGTTACCAAATCCACGGCGTCATTTTTATTAAACAACTCCATCATGGAATTATAAATCAGGCGATGCGCCTCGCGGTAAAAATCCTCTGATCTTATGATTTCGGATACCTTCGAAATCGCTTCGCGTTCAATCATCATAGCGCCCAGTACCGACTGCTCAGCTTCAACATTTTGGGGGGGAACGCGGTCAATCATGTAATTTTCTCCTCACTTAATTAAAAAAGCCACGCTTATCCAGGCATAGTACTACATTGCTTACCTGTTTCAGCGCGACTTTTCCGATATAATAACGTTCTAGGCGCTAGCAACTTCAATTTCATCAAACAAAATTGCCATGGCCTCTTCGACTGTGACAACAGGCCGAATAATAAGCCCTAAATGATTTTCCGGAATATCTGCCTTGTTTTCTTGCGGAATAATCATCGTCACAATACCGGCTTGTTTGGCACCATAGGCCTTTTCAAATACACCACCAACCGCCTTGACCCGGCCTTGAATAGAGATTTCTCCCGTAATGGCTACGTCCTGGCGGATAGGTTTACCGGTAATGGCGGAAATAATGGCCGAAACTATCGCTGTACCAGCTGACGGACCATCAATGCGACCGCCGCCAATGATATTGACATGCAAGTCATAGCTAGCCAGGTCCTGGCCAGTAAGTTTCCTAACAACCGCAGCCGCGTTAAATACCGAGTCTTTAGCCATACTCCCGGCCGTATCGTTAAACCGGATACTACCTTTGCCTTTTTCTGCAGGAAATGCTACAGCCTCAATTTCCAACACAGAGCCAAGATAACCACTGACCCCAAGACCAAATACCTTACCTACTTCCAATGTAGCTGCTGCCTTGCGGTTTACATAGGGTGACAGGCGGCTAACCTGTGCTACCCGGTAGACATCCTCTTTGGTAATACTAACAAGCTGTTGGTCTTGTCCTACCCGCATCAACGCCATACTATAGGCATCAGATAGAATATTGACAGCTTTCCGGCCTTCAATCGTATAGTCACTGATAATTTGCGGCACTTCCGGCTCAATAACCACAGCAAGCTTGACTGCTGCGTTGTACACAATTTCCTGAATATGCTTGGGAGTTAAGGGCTCAAAGTAGATTTCGGCACAACGTGAACGCACGGCTGGCGTAATATCACCGGCATCTCGGGTGGTAGCGCCAATAAGGATAAAGTCTGCAGGCGCACCTTCTTCAAACAGTTTTTTAATATATTTAGGAATACTGCTATCTGATGGATCATAGTAAGCCGAATCAAAAAATACCCGTTTATCTTCAAGCACTTTTAGCAGCTTGTTCTGCAGCATAGGATCCATTTCACCAATTTCATCAATAAACAAGATACCGCCATGGGCATCGGTAACCAGGCCTGGCTTCGGTTCAGGCACCCCACTGTCTGCCAAATCACGACGAGCCCCCTGGTAGATAGGATCATGAACTGAGCCTAACAATGGATTCGTAACATCACGGGGGTCCCAGCGCAAGGTCGTGCCATCAACCTCCACGAAAGGTGCCTCTTGGGCAAAAGGTGTACCTTTTGTCTTTTTGGCCTCTTCTAATACCAGTCGGGCTGCCGTAGTTTTACCAACTCCGGGTGGCCCATAAAGAATAAGATGCTGAGGATAGGGAGAAGCCAGTTTGGCTCTTAGAGCCTCTACCGCCCGCTCCTGGCCAATAATTTCATCAAGAGTGGCCGGACGCAAAAGTTCCATAGCCGAACAGGTTAATTTGCGGGTCTCAAGCTTTTCCAATTGCGCGTATTTTTTGAGTGTCTGGGGATTTTCCACATTAGCAGGACTTTCTTCCTTAATAACCTGGGTGCGGATTTCCTGTACATATTCTTGATGGCGCTCTTCCATTTTTTCTGCAATTTTCTTTTCAATACGGTCTTCGACCGTACGACGGGCACAAAGGTCTGCCAACTCGTCTTCAATTTCACTTAGTATCTCGGGAATATTCTGCAAGGCCGGCAGCTGGTCAAGGGTAGGATCCTCAAATACCAGCTTTTGTAGCGCCAACACCCGCTCATCAAGGCGGACAGAACGCATAAGGTCCAACGCGCCCAGCTTTCCGGCTTTAAGCACGACTTTTTCTGCACCTAGAACACCGGTGTACAAACCGTACAGTGCGGCTACCTGGCGTTTAAGTTGATCTTCCTGATTGCTGCTGCTGGCAGCGCGGTCAGCTTTACCGCTGCGTACTAGTTTGTTAAAAAAATCTTTCATGGTAGTACCTTTCTAATTGTAACTTACTCTGCTTTAAGGGTCACTTGAATCTGAGTACTAACTTCCGGATGCAGTTTAATGGGTACAGTAAAGGTTCCTAACGACTTGAGTGCATCTTTAAGCTCAATTTTGCGTTTGTCAAGCTCAAGCTTATGCTCCTTAACCAAAGCCTCAGCAATATCCTTTGCCGTAACTGAGCCGAATAATCGACCGCCTTCTCCCATCTTTACAGGAATACTGACAGTAATTTTAGTCATCTGCGCTGCCAGTAGCTTAGCCTCATCAAGTGCACGCTCTTTTTTGCGCTCCTCAGCAACCTTTTGCAAATTGGCATTATTCACGTTATTGGCAGTAGCCATAACGGCCAGTTTTTGCGGTAAAAGATAATTGCGGGCATAGCCTTCTGATACTTCAATTATATCACCTTTTTTACCGAGTTTTTTCACTTCTTGCTGCAGTATTACTTTCATGTGTTGCACTCTCCTTTATATAACTATCAACAATCTCTATAAGCTTGGCTTTAGCTGTTTTAGCATCCATATTTTTTATTTTAGCACCAGCTACCGATTGATGGCCACCGCCACCTAACTGTTCCATAATGACTTGGACATTAAGATCGCCGGCAGACCTAGCACTGATACCAATACCATCTTCTATGTTAAACAAAACAAAGCTTACACGTACTCCCTCAATATTGAGCAGCATATCTGCTGTCTGAGCGGCAGTTACCTGAGCATTTCTTATATCAACCGGGCAGACAGCAATCACTACCCCGTCATGTGGCATTTCAGTATTTTCAATAATAGTGGCCTGGCTCTTTATAGTCTCAAAATCAACTCGGAATAAATGCCGAACCAGCGTGGGATCAGCCCCGGATCGCCGCAGGTAGGAAGCAGCTTCAAAGGTTCGAACTCCGGTCTGAACAGCAAAGTTTTTGGTGTCTACGACCAGACCGGCATACAGTGCCGATGCCTCCAGTCGGTTTAATTCGATTTTGTCATCAAAATAACCTAACAGCTCTGTAACCAGCTCACTTGTCGAAGAAGCCGACGGTTCCAGGTAAACCAGCAGGGTATTGGCAATAATCGTCTCAGCCCGACGGTGATGATCAATAATAACCGTTCGTTCAGCTCTGGCTAAGACATCCGGCGCAGCCGCCAGCTCAGGGCGATGGGTATCAACAACAAACACCAGTGCTCTAGGATTAACTAAAAGCCCTGCCTGCATCGGCGATATGAATAGATCCCGATATTCCTCATAATCAAGCAGTAACTCCGACAATTTATCAATAGCCATCCCTGGCTGACTAACAACAATTTTCACTTGTTTACCCATATGGCGAACCATTTTGGCCACACCTAGGGCTGCCCCCAGGCTGTCAAAGTCCTCACCCGTATGGCCCATAACCACAATACTATCCGCTTGGTCAATAAGTTCCCTAATGGCCTGCGCTACAATTCTGGCTTTAACTCTGGTATTTTTTTCAACCGCCTTGGCTTTCCCCCCAAAGAACTGGACTTTCCCGCTAATATTGACGGCTGCCTGATCCCCGCCGCGGCTTAAGGCCAAATCTAGCCCGGCCTGCGCCCGCTGGCCAAGTTCTGCCATTGAGTTTTCCCCAGTTGCTGCACCAATACTTAAGGTCACAGGGATTTTGTTGCCTGCCTGTATGCCGCGAATTCTGTCTAAAATCTCAAACTTATCACCAGTCATTAGGCGATCAAGTGCATAGCGGGTTACAACAGCGATATACGTATCTTCCGTATACTTTTTCAGATGACCATCCATCTCTGTCATCCACTCTGCCAGCATCCGGTTAACCTCGCCTAAGATAGCCGTACGCTGACTTTCTGTCAGTCCAGTTAATGCATCACTATAATTATCAATCTGAATATAGGCTAAGACTGTCTGAATGCGGTTACCTGCTTCCCTGTCAGCCTCAAATTCGGTAACATCTGACACATAGAGCACCGTAAGAGCTGTTGGCTCAGCCACGCGGTAAATAATCTCATAATGACACGTGCCTACTGAAAACTTAATCTGTCCATCTTTACCTGCAATTTTATCAAGCGGCAGTGTTGGCCAGATTTTTAGTAATGATTGACCGAGTTCTACCGGTTCTGTCACCCATTCTGTCAGCAATTTATTACGCCAGTGAATACTTCCCTGATCATCAATAATTACAATGGCTAGCGGCAACTTATTAAAAACCTGGGCGGCGGCGGTATCCACACAACGTCCCATAGTTTCCAAGTAATTCTTTACTTCCCGTTGCCTGGCCGAATAGCGTTCCCGTCCATATAGATAAAGTATATATAATAGAACCGCGCCCAGTGCGGCCGCGTAGGGATTATAATAGCTGATAATCAGCACAAAGACTGTAGTTACGGCCAGGTAGATACGAGTATCAAACCAAAATGAGGGTCCCTGCGGCATTGTTTTTTCCTCCTGTCACTCCATTTTTGGAGTACGCAGTTGACGATAGTCGAAAATAAGGTCAAAGGCACCACCAATAATCAGCGCCTGCATGAATATAGGATTAGACAGTATCAAGAATAGTATAATACCGCGGACAATTCTTGACAAATTGTATTTATCGGTAAGAAAGTAAACCAGCGCCATCCCTTGAATAAACAATAGCACGATGGCAGCTACTTGGAGGTTCATTCCCGAGTTGTACAAAATCTCAATCCCCCGGGATTCACCCCAGTAGATGGCTACAAAAGACACCGCCAATACATGTACTGTGATACGCGGCATTGTCCAGTGGCGAAACGGTGGGAATGACTCAAATTTATACCCTAATCTTCTAAGTACGACTTTAGCTATCTGAAAGTTTATAAAAGTAATAGCTATCGCCCCAAATGCGATACTGGCAGGAAAAACAATTTTCATTACATCAATCATGGAGCGCATCATTACTTCCATTTGAGCCAAATCCTCATGCTTCATCCCCATATTTCGATAAAACTCAAGCCCTTGCTCAAGCCCCGTAGACATTGTTGCGATCTGCAGGGTAAAAGGATTAAATCCCAATACTGTGAGAGTAAGCACAATCCGTGCCACCATGGATATCATTGAGGCAATAGAACCAAGTATTAATGTCTTTGTTGAAGAAAATTTTTGTCTCATCGCATAACCAAGTACAATCCCGATTAAGCCAAATCCGACGACCACCGTTATGATTGCACTTGGGGGCATAAAAAGGGCAATAAGAATGCCTGATGCAACCACAGCCATAATACTCCATTTACATCCATGCCTTACACCCAAAAGCACAATCGGCACAGGCCAAATTAATGTGACCAGGTCACCAAGCACAGGCACATATGTGCTGATAAACGCAAATAGTATGGCAATCGCAGTAAGTACACCGCCTTCAACAACTGGTCTAACCGGACTTTTTTGCATAGTTCACCTCTTCTGGCGAAGATAGCGGCGATATTCGCTCATATCTCCAAACCAACGTTCTGCTTCTGTTTCCTGTTTTATATTGTGCCCAAGCCGAGTATTTACAATCTCCTCCATCTCGGGATACTCAATCCCCAGACGCCGCCCAAGAATAAAGGCCGAAATTATTAGTTGAGCCAGCGCATCCCCAATAGCTTCTCGCTTATTATGAGCCATAGCCTGATATAGTTTTCCCACTTCAGTCAACAGGTCTGCTTTGAGTCCCTCAATTAACCTTAGTTTGTGCAAGATATCCGATTCCTGGGAGAACACGCGACCGCCTCCTTATTCCATCCTACTATATTCTAAAAGCAAATGCATATTTCCTGCTTTAACTTTAGATAAAGTAAGACAAGCGTTTCAGGTGGGACTTTAACCTATTTAAGCAAATCTCATTTTACCCTGGTGAAAATAGTAGGAAGCCCCGGCTATAAAACCGGGGCCAAAGTAATATGTTATCATTAACTTACTAACTAAACCGAATCCTCATATTGCACAGATTTATCCTCCCATTCTGATAGGTATCTGTACCATTCTTGGTATCTGTTTATTCACCGGAGATATCTTTATCAGTAGATTCTTAATACTCTTTTTCCTAATATATTTTCATGAAAATCAAAATATCCCTTTTTTTACAGTAAAACAAAATCGCATTTTTTGCCCTACTGTAAAAAAAGGGCAAAACCCTCATAGGATTTTGCCCTTTTCGATTTGTTATTCTGCAGTAAATGGCAGCAAAGCAATATTACGTGCCCGTTTTACAGCCAGTGTCAATTGACGTTGATGTTTAGCACAGTTGCCTGAAATGCGGCGCGGCAAAATTTTGCCCCGCTCGGTGGTATACCGACGCAATTTAGGAATTTCTTTATAATCAATATCAGTTGCTTTATCAACACAGAAACTACAAACTTTTTTCTTTGGTTTGCGGCCTCTTTCACGTTTCATAGCCATCTTTTTACCCCCCTTTTAAAATGGGATTTCTTCATCAGGGAAGACATCTTTGCCGAATGAATTTACATCTATATTTCCGGCATCCCCACTGGGTGCCTGTTTGCGTTCCAGAAATTCGATGGACTGCGCTACGACTTCGGCGACGCGACGCTTCTGACCATCATTAGTTTCATAAGAACGAATCTGTAACCGACCATCGACAAGTACCTTCTGGCCTTTTGTCAAGTTGTTTCCACAGGTCTCGGCCAATTTTTCCCAGGCCACAATCGGAATAAAATCTGCGTTATTTTGTCCCTGACCGCTACTGAAGCGGTTAACTGCCAGATTAAACGAAGCTACCGCTTTGCCACTCTGAGTATATCTTACTTCAGGATCTTGTGCCAAGCGGCCGACAAGGATGACTTTATTCATATATCCTCACACCTCCTGGCTCAAGAATTAGTCTTCCAATTTAATAACCATGTGTTTCAGAACATCATCGGTAATTTTAAGCACACGCTCAAGTTCGAATACAGTTGCCGGCTCAGATGTAAAGTTAATTAGGGTGTAATACCCGTCCATGAAGTCTTTTACTTCATAGGCCAAACGTTTTTTACCCCAACGGTCAACCTTTTCCACGTTGCCGCCTGTGTTTTTAATAATGTTTTCAAACTTGGCGATCGTAGTATTAATTGCTTCTTCTTCACCAGGCTTAACAATAATCACGACTTCGTATTTTCTCACGAAATCACCTCCTCCTCTGGACTATTGGCCCCCGACAGTGAGAGCAGGGAAGGTCTTGAATAACAAAACCAATGTCACATTATGTATGCGACTAAATTATTATATCATTAATTATCCGGTAAATGCAAGCGAAAACACTCTCTATTACACATTAAATCTGAAATAAGTAACATCGCCATCCTGCATAATATACTCTTTACCTTCCAGTCGCCCCGAGTTTTACAGTTTAAAAAACGCGAGAAGCCCCTAGCCGTTGAAACTACGGGCTTCTTTGTAGTTGATTCATATGTAAATTCTGTTATGCTACAGTAATATTTTTTAGGAATTTATTGAATACCTCCTGCCTCGGATAAACATTGTAAAAATTCGTGCCGAACGTTTCCTGAATTAACTTGTAGTCCAGCGCGATTTCGTCTTTATCCGAATAGACCAACGTATCCACTATCTCGCCTTTTTTGTTTCGCACCTTTTGAAATGCAATCGCACCGCCGACATCGTCGAGGTGAATGATACCACCCTTCAAAACCTGACATGTCGCGGTACCCAGTGCTCTTGCAATTCGCTCGGCCGACAGAGCTTTTTCTCCCATACGATGCTGAATAATTCGGATTACAAGAAGCGCGACGAAACAGATCAGAAAATGCGCACGTATATGTTCGTTTTTGCTAACGAATACGGGTCTGGCATAAAGATCGGTTTTCATAATTCTAAATGACTGTTCTATCTGCCAGAGTCCGCTGTACACCTGTCGAATTCTCCGCTCATCGTAGTCCATTTCGCTAGTAATAATGCAAAAATACCCATCATACATCGCGTCTTTCTCCGCCTTTTCCAAGTCCACGCTGCGGAGCTTTTTTGTGTTTTCCAATATCTCCCCGGTCTCTTTGTCAACGATGGCTTCTTTTGTATATTCGTCGACACCTTTTGGAATACTGTAGGCATTGTTTTTGACCGAACGCGCTGCCTTTTCCAGTTTTTCTTCCCGTTTGCGCTTCGCCATGTCGGCTTCTGCTTTGCTCCAATATAAAAGTACTTTTCTTACCCGGATTTCTTTTTTTCCATCCTGGTCCTTTCCCTCGTATTCTTCTTCGAACAACTTGAATCTGTACGTATCCTTTTCGTTTGATGTCCATCCGCTTGAGTCAAATAGCTTTTCATTGTAACGCTGGCCTTTTTTTCCTTTTAGTATCTGTGAGAATACAAAACCGTCCCCGTTGTACACGATAGCGTCGATATTCTTTGACGAGTTGAGCCCCTTGTCGGCCACCACGATCAGTCTTCCTAATCCGTACGAATCCTTGATATCCTTCATAGTCGGCTGAAGCGTAAGAGAATCGCTTGTGTTGCCGGGGAATACCGACATACTGACCGGTAACCCGTTGGAATCCATAAACAGCCCCATTGCGGCAATAGGGTCGGTGCGGTGTTCTTTCGATACGCCTCTTTTCCGAAGGTCATCCTCGCCATTGGGAAAATCGATCTCGAAGAAATAATTGGTCACGTCATAGAATGCATAGGAAAGGTCGCGGCCGATCGTCTTTTTGACACGTTCGTTCAAATGCCGCTGCAACTCCACCTCAAAATCCGCGAAGAGGTCAAGCGATCTGTAGATATCTGGCAGTGTGAAATTCGTGTGCATCCCGTAGAAGTTGTCCTTCCTTTGACAGGAGGCCCGCTTCGAGTCCGGCCAGAGAATTCTTGCCAACACTAGAAACTTGAAAATATCGCTGGGTGAATATTCTCCTCGAAATCGGTGTAATTTTTCATAGTCCTTGATAAACGAATTAATTTCGAGCAGATTATAGACGGCCTCCAGGAACTTGTATCCGTAGTTCTGCCGTCGGTTTTCCCCACCATACATCAGCGCATTGGCTGCAACTTCGATTCGTAAGGGAACATTATCTTTAAAGTTAGCGTCGAACTCCTCCACCATAGCCATGAAAGCCTCGGGATCTGGCTGATCTTCGAAATAACCAAAACTTCTAATAGTACGCTGCTTGGTGGGCATCCCCGGTCCAGGGCGATACCCTTCGACAACACGGATGTGCGTCTTAATAACGCCACCACGCTTTACACGGTCTTTTCTTATCATGGAACATCACCTCCTTTATATTGTAGCATATCTGTAGTATAACACAATATAAAAAGCGCAAAAAAATGCGGAAATCCGCATTTTATAAGCATATTATTCCACTCTGTCTGCTTCGTATATTCTGCTAACTGTAAAAGTCGGGTTATATCATTAATTATCCGGTAAATGCAAGCGAAAACACTCTCTATTACACATTAAATCTGAAATAAGTAACATCGCCATCCTGCATAATATACTCTTTACCTTCCAGTCGCACCAAGCCTTTTTCCTTAGCGGCAGCATAGGTTCCATTAGTCATTAGGTCATCATAGGAGACAATCTCGGCCCGAATAAAGCCGCGTTCGATATCACTGTGGATTTTGCCAGCTGCTTGCGGCGCTTTGGTCCCACGCACAATCGTCCAGGCTCGTACCTCAGGCTCGCCGGCGGTAAAGAAGGTCATCAGCCCCAAAAGTGTGAAGCTGGCACGAATAAGTTTATCCAGCCCTGATTCCTCCAGCCCCAGGTCAGTTAAAAACTCTCTGGCTTCATCATCAGGCAGCTCGGCAATCTCAGACTCAACCTTGGCAGATACGACAATGACCTCAGCCCCCTCGCGGGCGGCATACTCGCGCACCTTAGCAACATATGGGTTGCTACCCGCACCGGCGGCTTCCTGCTCACTAACATTAGCCACAAATAAGGTGGGTTTTAATGTCAGTAGAAACAGTTCTCTTAGCACTTCTGCCGTATCGTCATCGTTGACAACACGTCGAGCGGGTTGTGCATCACTAAGAGTCTGCCGTACCAGCTTTAAGATTTCTAATTCAGTCAGCGCTTTTTTATCGCCGCCTTTTATCATTTTCTGCACCCGGTCGATGCGCTTTTCTACTGTTTCTAAGTCAGCTAGGCAAAGCTCCGTATTGATAATCTCGATATCTCTGATGGGATCAATGCTGCCGGCAACATGGGTAATATTATCATCGGTAAAACAGCGTACCACCTGCGCTACCGCATCCACTTGCCTGATGTGCGCTAAAAATTTATTGCCCAGACCCTCGCCCTTAGCTGCGCCCTGCACCAAGCCAGCAATATCAACAAACCGCATAGCCGCAGGCATAGTCCGCTTAGGTTTATACATTTCGGTCAATTTCTCCAACCGCGCATCAGGAACATCGACAACCCCAACATTGGGTTCGATGGTACAAAACGGATAATTAGCCGCCTCGGCCCCCGCTTTGGTAATAGCATTAAATAATGTGCTTTTGCCGACATTAGGCAGTCCGATGATACCTACTTCAAGATTAGTACTCATGTAATATTACTCCACCTTTAAGACTGTTATTGTCTACAGCCCGATTGTTTACTATATTAACTTGTTTATTTTAAAATAATGTCGGCCAAAATTCAACCTTTTCCCTCCGAAATAACGGCCTTAACCCCTTTTTCAAACTTAGGTCGTGGAATCATAACCTGCCGGCCACATTGCAAACATTTAAGCCCAAAATCGATACCTGTACGAGTTATCTCCCAGCGGTCACAGCCACAAGGATGTGGCTTTTTCATTCTTACAACCTCGCCAACCTTATAGTTGTATTTTTGTTGATTCATATTAACCTCCTGCTTTGGATACTCTTATTTCAGGTAAACCCGCCTGATTAAACAACTGCGGCGGCGGAATCTTCGCTTCGGTAAACTTTTCTTTAATTAAACGGCGCAATGCGGTTTCTACCTTAACCTGTTGCAACGGCACAGTTTTAGCAATTATACGAATAATGATCTCGCCTGGCTTGAGATCAACTACACCTAGTACACTGGGACCGTCAATTACCTCAGGTATAGTCTGTCCTACAGTAACACAGACCGCATTTAAAAGACTAAACACTTGCTCCATGTCAGCCTCATAAGGAACAGGCACATTAACAATAGCCTGCATATGCCCCCTGGTATAATTACTTACCTTAGTAATCGAGCCGTTAGGAACAATATGAAGGATACCATTGGCATCCCGCAGTCTGGTAACCCTAAAGCCAATTTCCTCCACCGTACCAGCCATATCACTAATAACTATATAATCACCGACTCCATACTGATCTTCTAAAATGATAAAAAAACCAGTGACAAAATCCTTAATCAGACTCTGAGCACCAACACCCAGCGCCAAACCAATAATACCAGCCCCAGCAACAATAGAAGTAGTATCAATCTTGAATTCCTGCAACAACATCACAATCACAATAAAATAGATGGTATACCGGATAACACTGTGTAAAAGCCCGCTTAAAGTTCTGGCACGTTGCTCCTCCAGGTAAATTGTTTTACTCCCCGGCTTGGGAATAAAAAATTGCTCTATCATTAGATTGGTAAAGCGCAGCACCAGCGAGCCACCAATCATAATGACCGCCAATCGAATAATTTTTACAGCAATCCCCAGCCAAAAATCAGATGTCAGCAGTTGTTCCACGTGAACCTCCATACTCGGTAATCTTTTCGTAAAGATACGTCTGGCCTACTGCTATCCGGCGAAATAGTTTTGACCATCGCACCTTGCCTACCGCAAATAACTGCATAATGGCCACTTGCTGAGATGCCTTAAATAGTAAACATTGTCCACAGCTAATATCAATTTCCCGTGGTGTCGGCAAAACATAAAAGTCCATGCCGTTTTGTCCTAAAACCTTCTCGGCTTTTATGGACTGATGCACCGAATCAAAAGAAATCAACCGCTCATACTCCGGATAAATTATAAAATCACCTGCTTACAAGGTCACGGTTTTGTTCTGAGTGATGGTCTCTATAATAGTGTACATATTGGTTATCTCACCAACAGCCAGTTTGGTCTTAAGCTGGTAATAATCAAGGCAGGTGCCACATGACAGAATGGTCACTCCCCGACTGGCAAGGATTATCAGTTGATCCAGCACAGATGAGCCCTGCACTGCGAGCTTGACCCCGGCATTAAGTAGCAAGATTGTCGCTGGCAGCGGCTTGACCTCTAATAAAGTTGTCATAAACGCCTTGATAAGTACAGCCCCTAGTTCGGGTGAACCATGTCCCAATGTATCCTGGGTGATTAAGTAAACCTGACTGCCAGCTTCAATAGTAGTCGTTGAGCATTTATCAACCTCTGCCTGTTGGCCTGCCGCCCCCTTAACAATACTAATATAGTAGTGTCCATCCTTGACTTCCACGGCGGCCCCCAGTCCATTGGCTGCAGCTAATTTGGTAACATTGTTCTTGGCTACCTCATTATCAACAATAACTATAATCCGTCCAGAGCCAGTCTCCTCCATCGCCTTTTTCGCAGTAATAACCGGCCCAGGACAAGCCATGGCCCGACAATCAACAATTCTATCTGACATGAATTTCTCCACTTCCCTTGCTAGTTACATATCCAATCTTACTGGCTGGTGCTACTCCGGCTGAATGTAGTGCCAGCATTAGTTCGTCAGCCTCCGCCTCGGGTACTGCAAACAATAGCCCGCCTGATGTTTGCGGATCACAGCAAATATCTCTAACCGGTTCCGGCACACTCTCTGCAAAAGTGACTGTTGTTAAATAACTCCTGTTAGCATATGCCCCGCCTGGCACTAATCCCATGGCCGCAGCCTCAACGGCCTCCGGTAACAGTGGTAGTGCCCCACTGTCAATAACCAGCATTACCTTACTTCCAGCCGCCATCTCATACGCATGACCAATAAGACCAAAACCTGTAATATCTGTACAGGAATGAATACTAAAACCTTCTGCCACCTTTGCAGCCATCGCATTGAGGGTTGCCATGCTGGTTGTGGCTGCAGCTACTCCGTGAGGAAATAGATCTGCCCGCGCGGCCGACGCTAAAATACCAGTTCCCAAAGCTTTCGTAAGAATTAAGCAATCTCCAGGCTGAGCCCCCGCATTTGTCCAAACCTTATCCGGATGTACAATCCCGGTAACTGCCAATCCATATTTAGGCTCATTATCATCAATAGTGTGACCGCCAATAATTACGGCTCCAGCCTCAGCTACTTTATCCTGTCCCCCTTGCAAAATTGCTAATAAAACTTCCCCAGGCAATTTACAGTTAGGAAACTCTACTAGATTTAGTGCCGTCAACGGCGTTGCCCCCATAGCATAAATATCACTCAGGCTGTTGGCAGCCGCTATTTGTCCAAACAGATAAGGATCGTCGACTATAGGTGTAAAAAAATCAACCGTCTGTACCAAAGCCGTTGTTGCGTTCAGTTTATATACTCCGGCATCATCTGATGTAGTAATACCCACAAGCACATTGGAATTTTGCATCACTGGCAGCTTACTCAATACTCCGGCCAGGTCCCCTGGCCCCACCTTAGCCGCTCAGCCACCACGCTGGGTATATTCTGTAAGTTTTACCACAAATAATGCACCTCCTTTGCTATTATCTTTCTTATATATTATACCCTGAATAGCTTATACCCTGCTGAGAAAAAAACTTTATTGGATTTCATATAGAGACTATTCACTCGAATTTGCAGTTTTCACTGCATTCTGACGGACAAGAGCTAAAACCATCAAGATAGTCACATGGTTCCAGATGAATAACAACATCACAGGGGGAAAATTGGATCTTTATCTTTGCCTCAATCTCATCGCATACAGTATGCGCCTTGGCAAGATTCATATCTTTTTGCAGCACCAGATGCATATCAATCTGTCGATTGCTGCCGGAACGCCTGGTTCTCAACTGGTGAAAGGCTATGACAGCCGGATGATTCTTAACAATGTCCCTGATTGCTGCTGCCTCTTCTTCTGGCAAACTAACATCAGTCAACTCATAAACACTTTTCATGGTCATACTGAAGCCGGCTTTAAATACGACTAAAGCTACAACAATAGCAATAACCGGATCAAGCCAGTATAGCCCAGTCATTCTGATAATTCCAAGCCCGATAAACACGCCAGCACTTGTCCAGATATCGGCTCTCAAATGTAAGGCGTCGGCCTCTAGAGCATGTGATCCGGTACTCTTAGCTACATCATAAAGTTTTCTGGATACCCAATAGTTAACAATCATCGATATAGCCATTATAAACAATCCGTACTCTAAATATTCCGGAATATGCGGCGAGTTTATCTTTTGTACTGATTCATATACAATCCAGAGTGCAGCCATTACAATGAGAACAGCTTCAAAAGCAGCTGACAGATTTTCAATTTTACCATGGCCATAGGCATGTTGACTATCTGGTGGCTGGCTGGATTTTTTTACAGCAACATAGGCTACCAAGGCAGCAATCAAGTCAACTGCCGAATGAGCAGCCTCAGAAATAATGCTGACAGCCCCAGTAAATACACCGACTAATAATTTGAGTACAACAAGCAGCGTGTTAGATACTATCGATAGCCGCGCCGTACGCTGCTTTAATTGATCGCTCTTCGCTTCCAAACTCTTCCCTCCATTAAAAACAAAGTAGGTTAAACCCGCGGAACCGCATAGGTCCCGCAGGCTTAACCTGCTGCTTAACTTGCCCGGCTACGCCGGCAATAGCCGACCGCCTGTTCCTATACTTATTATATTAGCACAGCCAATGAAATGTGTAAAATTTTCACAGCTTTTCCATTTACTTAGCCAATATGAGCAGTGTGATGCACCGGATATCCCAGTGCGGCCAGCTTGTCGGTAAGTGTTTTTACATCATTTATGTCGGCACGGATAATTACTTCATACTGTCCATCCTCTGTCGGATAGCAGACAAAGCTACCCATACTGATACCCAGCTCTTTAAACACACCGGAAATATCATTGACAACGCCCAGCCGGTCAGGCACAAGAATGGTAAGGCGAGTTTTTCCCTGAGGCAACCCCATAGCGTCAACAAAAGCTTTAAATATATCAGTTTCTGTTAAAATACCAACAACCTGTTGATTGGCGTCAACAACAACTAGCCCGCCAATTTTATTGTTATACATTACGAGCGCGGCTTCTTCCACTGCGGCGTCAACACAAATTGTCATTACCTTTTTTGTCATAATATCTTTAACTTGCATTTTTGACAAAAGGTAGTTTAGTTCAAATACTGACAGAGAAGTTGCCGGCGAAGCAGATACTTCCCTCAAATCTCTGTCGGTAACAATACCAACCAATTTTCCATTATCTACCACCGGCAAGCGACGAAATTTGTTGTTGCGCATAAGTTGTAAGGCATCAACAACAGTCATGGCTGAGGTAATGGTAGTAGGATTAGCTGTCATTCGTTTTGATACGATCATAGCATAACACTCCCTACTTATGAAATTTGGGATAATCTATATTCCGCGGCAGATTAGCCGCCAAGATATGCTTTTCTAATTTCCTCACTTGCGGCCAACTCTTTGGCATCGCCGGACAGAATAACCCGCCCGGTCTCAAGTACATAAGCCTTATTGGCAATAGATAACGCCATATGAGCATTTTGCTCGACCAAAAGGATGGTTGTACCGTTCGCATTAATATCTTTAACAATAGAAAAAATCTCTTTCACTAACAGCGGTGCCAGGCCCATTGACGGCTCATCTAACAAAAGAATACGTGGGCGGCTCATTAGCGCCCTCCCCATGGCCAGCATTTGCTGCTCACCACCGGAAAGCGTACCGGCAAGCTGACTACGCCGTTCGGCCAACCGTGGAAAACGCCCAAACACCAAATCCATATCAGCCTTGATTTCTTTAGTATCAGATCGTAGATAAGCACCAAGATCCAAATTCTCCAGCACCGACATATGAGCAAACACTCGTCGGCCTTCAGGAACCTGGGAAATTCCCAGCTTAACAATATTCTGAGCTGGTATACCGGCAATATTTTGACCCTCAAACAGTATTTGCCCTGTTTTGGGCTTCAAAAGCCCTGAGATGGTACGCAATGTTGTGCTTTTGCCTGCACCATTGGCACCAATCAAGGTTACAATCTCTCCCTGGTTAACCTCTACACTGATGCCTTTTAGGGCGTGAATAGCACCGTAATATACATTTATATCATCAACTTTTAACATTGTCATGAGCTAAACCTCCTCCCCGAGGTAGGCCTCGATAACCCGCGGATTATTTTTAATTTCCATCGGCGTACCTTGTGCAATTATGCTACCATAGTCAAGCACATAAATCCGCTCACATACACCCATAACAAGACTCATATCATGCTCAATTAAAAGAATGGTTAGATTAAATTCATTCTTAATCCAGCGAATCATTTCCATTAGCTGCTGCGTTTCCTGCGGATTCATCCCCGCAGCAGGCTCATCTAATAATAGCAACTTAGGTTGAGCCGCCAAAGCCCGGGCAATCTCTAACCGTCGTTGCTCTCCATAGGGGAGATTTTTAGCAATTTCATCTTTTTTATCGGCCAGTTGGAATATTTCCAAAAACTTAATGGCCTTTTCTTCTATTTCAGCTTCTTCTTTATGGTAACGGCCAACGCGCAACATTGATTCCAATAACCCATATTTGACATGAAAGTGATAGGCAATCTTAACATTATCAAGCACACTCAGATCAGCAAACAGACGAATGTTCTGAAATGTACGCGCTATGCCTTTTTGGGTAATTTGATACGGTTTAAGACCTACAATACTTTTACCATCAAACTCAATTTGCCCCTCTGTTGGTTCATACACGCCGGTTAACAGATTAAAAGCCGTTGTCTTACCCGCACCGTTAGGGCCGATTAGTCCAACCAACTCGCCAGGAGCAATTTCAACGTCGAAATTAGACACTGCCCTCAGTCCGCCAAAGACAATAGATAACTTAGTTGTCTTGAGTAGAGCCATGTTTCTTACCTCCTGTCCAGCGGCTTAACATCTTCAGGCTTAATTCTTTGTTACCAAACAAGCCTTGTGGACGATACAGCATGAGTATAATAAGCAGCAATGAATAGATAATCATCCGCCACTCCGGATAGCTAGCCAGCGCTGCCGAAACAAAGGTCAGCAAAACTGCGGCAGTAATGCTCCCGCTTATGCTGCCAAGCCCCCCCAATACCACCATAGTTAAAATATCAAAAGACTTCATGAATGTAAAGGAGGCGGGATGGGCGATATAAAAGTAGTGAGAAAATAGGGAACCGGCTATACCGGCAAAGGCTGCTCCAATCGTGAATGCTAATACCTTGTATTTTGTCGTGTCAACCCCCATAGCTTCGGCAGCAATCTCATTTTCCCGGACAGAGATGCAGGCCCGGCCATGTGTTGAATCAATAAAATTCTTAATTACAAAAATGGTAAACACGGTAAAGGCAAATATCCAGGTGAAATCAGTATAACGGGGGATCCCCATAAAGCCTGACGCACCACCAACATACTGAATGTTGAGAATAGTGATCCGAATAATCTCACCAAGACCCAAGGTTGCAATCGCAAGGTAATCACCATTTAACCGCAGTGTCGGCAGACCAATCGCAAAGCCTAAAGCCCCGGCCCCAAGTGCTCCACCTGCAATAGCAATTATAAACGGTAATTGAAATTTCACTGTGAGCACCGCGCTAACGTAAGCACCTATTGCCATAAATCCAGCATGGCCAATAGAAAATTGGCCGGTAAAACCATTAATAAGGTTCAAGCTTACTACTAAAATAATATTAATCCCAATTAATACTATATTAAGTTGCCAAAAAGGACCAATGACATCCGTCAATATCAAACCCTGAATAGTGGCATACACTACTATACAGGCCACCAATGCCATTATATCTGATTTAGTTTTTTGCAATAATTTCATGGCCTGTCACCTACACTTTCTCCCGGATATTTTTACCCAACAGGCCTGCCGGTTTCCACAATAAAATAATAATCAAAATGGCAAAAGCTGCCGCATCCCGGAAAGTAGAAGACCAGAAACCACTGACTAAAGCTTCAATTATCCCCAGAATCGTGCCACCAAGCATGGCACCCGGAAGACTGCCAATACCGCCAAGTACTGCAGCAACAAAAGCCTTGAGACCTGGCATAATGCCCATCAGTGGGTCAATCGAATTATAATAAATGCCTACAAGTACACCAGCTGCGGCAGCCAATGCTGATCCAATACCAAAAGTAAAGGAAATTACCTTATCCACATCAATACCCATAAGCTGAGCGGCTTCGGTATCAAATGATACCGCACGCATGGCTTTGCCCATCTTGGTCTTATTTACGACATAGGTCAGAATGACCATTAGTAGCAGGGATACCACTAAAATA
The DNA here is from genome assembly GCF_000445445.1 of Sporomusa ovata DSM 2662. Taxonomy (GTDB): domain Bacteria; phylum Bacillota; class Negativicutes; order Sporomusales; family Sporomusaceae; genus Sporomusa; species Sporomusa ovata. The sequence continues at coordinate 542,156 of NZ_ASXP01000002.1, forward strand.
ACCACTTGCTGACTATTTATCACCATACCGGCAATATTATATACCTCGGACTCAAAAAGCACGGGGAAGGTACGCGGTTGTGGTGATACCAGCAGCATTCCGCCATATTCTAAAAAGAGTGATACACCAATTGCCGTAATTAATATGGCAATTTTAGGTGCATTTCGTAGTGGCCGATAGGCCACTCTTTCAATGACCATACCAATAACACCTGCTGCAGCCATCGAAAAAATTAGTGCGGGAATAAAAGAAAACTTAAACATTGTAGTGGCAAAAAAGCCTGCATACGCACCCACCATATAGATATCACCGTGGGCAAAATTGATCAGCCTGATTATACCGTAAATCATTGTATAACCCAGCGCAATGAGCGCATAAATGCTGCCCAGAGAAATACCGTTAATTAACTGTTGTCCGATTTGTATCAGTAAACTTGAGGAATCCACTGCGCTCTCCACTCCATTTCTAAAAATAGTATTATATGTTGAAGGGCCGGTTGGTCCGGATAGCCAGGGCAGAAACTGCCCCGGCCACAGAGGACGCACCATAGCCTTAGTTAGGGATTTACCTTTTCTCTAAAGGTTTGCTTGCCGTCTTTCATTTCAATAATTACAGCACTCTTAACCGGATCATGCGAAGCATTAAAACTAATTAAACCTGATACAGCTTGATATTCTTTGGTCGTAGCCAATTCGTCTTTAATTTTAACCGGGTCAGCACTGTTCGCCCGTTTCATGGCATCAATAACCATCATAGTAGCGTCATAGGATAATGCCGCAAAGGCATCTGGTGTCTGATTGTATTCTTGCTTATAGGCTTCAACAAATTCCTTTACTGCTGCACTGTTATCATCTGGTGAATAGTGATTACTGAAAAACGTATTGTTTAAGGCTGCCGGGCTGCCAATTTCAGGTAATTTAGCAGAATCCCAGCCGTCACCACCCAAAAACGGAACAGTTAGGCCAAGCTCACGAGCTTGTTTTATAATCATACCCACTTCCTGATAATAGCCAGGTACGAATACCACGTCAGGATTTTGCGACTTAATTTTAGTCAAGGTAGCTTTAAAATCGGTATCTTTGGCCAAATAGGCTTCGTTCGCTACAATTATACCACCATTTTTTTCAAAGGTTTCTTTGAAAAATTGGCCTAAGCCCTTAGCATAGTCACTGGTGTTATCAATATATAATGCGGCTGTTTTAGCCTTAAGTGACTTTTGCGAGAAAGTAGCCATTACTGAGCCTTGAAATGGATCAATAAAGGCAGCCCGGAAATTAAAGTCACGAACCTTACCGGTGTTAGGATCGACGGTAACTTTGGGGTTAGAGGCTGTCGGACTAATGGCCAGTACCTTGTTATCGGCATTCACCTGAGCCGCTGCAATAACACTTGAGGAGGCAATCGGTGCAATAACGGCTACTACTTTATCCTGGGTTACAAGCTTTTGCATAGCATTAGCTGCTTCTGCGGCCTCACTCTTATTATCAGCTACAACCAGGGTAAGTTGTTTACCAAGAACACCGCCTTTGGCATTAATTTGTTTAATTGCCAGTTTGGCACCATTGGTCGCTGATTGGCCGAAAGTAGCATTATTACCGGTCATTTCTAAATTAGCTCCCAATTTAATTACATCTGCCTGTTGGCCACCAATGCCACCGCAGCCTGCTACTAAACCTACCAGCATAAGGCTACTTACCACAACAGTGACTAGCTTGGTGAATCTTGTCTTTAACATGATTGTTCCCCTCCCAAATACATAACTCTACATAAAACTAACGCCGATTTAGTATGTACATTATCGCCCCCCAAATGAAAGAGGACCTGCCTGACAGTTCGCCGCCAATCCTCCCGCCGTTAGTACTCCATGTCCACTAACAACACATAGGTGTATGCCATACAGTGTAATTATAGGGGGCTTGTCCATTGCTGTCAATACTCTCAGCATAGTACATCACTTTAAATGTCTATCGTTAACGGACATTTCTATGTTATTCCAATAAAAAGGGAGTAAGGTTATAACCTTACCCCCTGCCGGGTAGTCTACAATACCCAGAAGTTACTATTTCATTGTTTCGCTATCTGTAAAAAGCGGTAGGTTCGGCATTAGTTTCCATATTCCAGACACCGCAAGGACAGATACCGGCACAAATACCACAACCGATACATTTATCAGGATCTGAAGTATACTCGACACCATTCTCACCCATAGTACGAGTAATAGCATTCTCCGGACAGGATTTGAGACACATATGGCAATCACGACATGTACCGCAGCTAATACAGCGACTATAGTCGCTATTTGCCTCCGGGACATCGCAGCTATGGCATTTTTTAAAGTAGGCTGTGCTTATCCTGTTTGCCGGAATTTTCGTTTTCTCTACCGGAGTAAAACTGCTCTGGCCCAAATAAGCATTAACAGCAAGCGCGGCCTGACGCCCAGCACCAATAGCATCAACCAACCTGCCTGGCCGGACGGTGTCACCGGCAGTAAAGATACCAGCAGCAATACTATTGTCACTGTCTGGTTTTAGGCAGCCACGTTCAAGCGCAATCCCTTCAGGTATAAAACTGAGATCAGGTGCTTCACCAATGGCAATGATTACTGTGTCACCTTTAATCAGCTGTCCCTCTTGGGTAATAATGCCCTCGTCTGTGACCTCTTTCGTAAATACCGGCCAGAGGATTTCGGCCCCCAATGCCTTAACATGAGCAATCTCTTGTTCAAAAGCTGCCGGGCGCTGAACATCAATACAGGTCACCTGCTCTGCCCCAAGGCCATAAGCACCTACCGCTACATCCATTCCCGAATTGCCGCAGCCGATAACAATAACTCGTTTGCCAATAGCCGGCTTTTGGCCCTGATTGATAGCCTTGAGAAAATCAAGACCTTTAACAATTCGCTCATGTCCCGGCCAGGGGATGACTTTGGTAACATGAGCGCCGGTAGCAATTACAACTGCATCATGACTGTCTTTTATTGTAGCAAATTTTGCTTTATCAACGCTAACTCCGGTTTTGAAAGCAACACCCATCTCAGCGATCCGGGCAATTTCCCGGCTTAGCGTTTGTTGCGGTAGACGGGAACGGGGGATAACCTGTTCCATTTTACCGCCCACTTTTTCATCAGCTTCAAACACGGTAACCTCATGTCCCAGACGAGCTAACTGCCAAGCAGCGGTTAAGCCAGCGGCACCACCACCGATAATAGCCACATGCTTGCCGGTTTTGGCTTCGGCTTTTGGCAGCTCAGCTTGACCGGAATATTGACCCAATTTACCAATTTGAGCTGAAATATCCACTGTTTTACGAGTGCAATCATCCATACACAGATTGGGGCAAACTGCGCCGCACACCGAGCCTGGAAATGGTGTATATTTAAGCACCAGCCTGTAGGCTTCATCAATCTTACCATCTCTCAGCAGGTTAAAGCGCTGCTGTGACGGGATAGAGGCAGTACAATTGAATTCGCAGGGTGCACTGTATTTTCCGTTTTCCCATACAGGTACGCGCCGACGGTATTTGCCAGTAGTAATAGCACCAATTACTGCAAAATCATCCTCACATACATCACCAAAAATACTACCAGGCACCCACTGCTCCGTACGGAAGTCACGGATATTAGTATTAGCTTTTTTGGGCCGTTCTTCATAAGCAAGCGGTACTACCTTCTGCCACTGACGCCAATCAGTCAATTCATTCCGTAGCTCTGAGCGATCAACAGCACCCAGAAAGTCATCCATTTTGCCATCAAGATACGCAATATCCTCCGAATCCAGCGTTAGTATCTTGGTATCCTTAGCCGATATACCACCGGCAGCGCCCCGAAAATAGACAATGCCACCAACCATACCGGTACAAGCGCGATCACCTAATACGGATTCAAATTGCTCACTATCATAGCCACATACTACTGCAGTACCGCCACCCATAAATTCAAAGGCAAAACTGCCGACATTTTTTAGTACCCAAAATTCTGGTGCTTCATAGTATGGGTCATGTTTCATCAGTGATCCGGAACGTGTTCCTGCCCGGCCACCTACATAGATTGTGCCTGCAGCCGCACAATGAGCAGTTGTATCACCGCCATCGCCTTTTATTACGATGCGGCCACCGGCATTGAGCCAGCCAACATCAGCGGAAACCGAACCTTCAACAATAATTTCTGTTCCGGGCAAGCACATGGAACCCACACGTTGACCGGCATTTTTTATATAAAATTTTAAAGGCTTTCCTTCCGGATGCCAGAGCGGACCACCTATATCATGCTGACCTGCTGCTTCAATGTGAAACTCGGTTTCTCCTTGTGCCAACGCCATATTGATACGCTCTAAGAGGTCCTGCGTTGACATCCGATTATTACCGTCAATAGTATTTATTTTAAACATGCGCAGTTCCCCCTAGCATACATATTGAATGCCTAATTTATCGGCAATGGCTCTATCCGTAGTTACCAACGCGTCAGAACGGCCAACCGGTAATGAGCTGTTACCAACCGGTGCCATCATTTTTTTGAGTTCGCTATTCAAGGCTAACATATATTCAACAATATTCTGGGCCGCTTTATCAATATCAAGCCGCTTAACCAGCCGCGGGTTTTGTGTACAGATCCCTGCCGGGCAGTTGCCGGTATTGCAGGCATTACAACGTCCATGTTCATTACCGACACAGCCGCATAATTGAATTAGCAGTTTACCTAAAAATACGCCGTTAGCACCTAAACAAATGAGCTTGAAGGCATCGGCAGCTGCATTGCCGGTTAAACCAACACCACCACCGGCCCATAGAGGTATCTGACCCTGCCGCCCTTGTTTAACAGCAGCCAGGTAACACTCCCGAATTTTGGCTACGATCGGGTGACCGGTATGATCCAGTGAGACTTCATTGGCTGCGCCGGTACCGCCCTGAATACCATCAATAAAAAATCCGCCACAGATTTTGTATGGATCACGTATAAGGTTATTGTATACCGAAACCGAAGTTGCTGAAGCCGCACATTTAATGGCAACAGGCACCCGGAATTTGAAAGCTGCGTTCATTGACATAAACATCTTTTGTACCGACTCTTCAATAGAGTACAAACCCTGATGATTAGGCGGTGATAAAAGGTCGGCCTTTGGTACACCCCGGATGGCCTGAACCGGTTTAGATACTTTTGCCGCCGGCAGGAGACCACCATCACCAGGCTTAGCTCCTTGCCCGATTTTAATCAGAATACCGGCCGGGTCTACTTTCATGTGAGGCATGGCCTGAATAATCCGGTTCCAGCCAAAGTGCCCTGAGGCAATCTGCAGAATCATATATTTTAGATGTTCTGACTGCATTAGCTTAATCGGCATACCACCTTCGCCAGAACACATTCTCACAGGCATATTATGCTTTTCATTTAGGTAAGCCGTGGCCAAGGCAACCGCTTCCCAAGCCCGGGTTGAAAGCGCCCCGATGGACATATCACTAAAAATTACCGGATAAATCCAATTTACCGGCGGTGTTTTCTCTGTCAGCTTGAGTTCATTCCCATCAGAGACAAAAGGCAGTTCACTAGGCAGAAGTACTCGTCCAAATGGCGCTAAGATATCAAAGGTATGCCGTTCTGAATCTAAGGCCGGGTCAGTCATCTGTGAAATGCGCCCAACAACAATTTTATCCAATGTCCGTTCACTGCCAAAGATATTATTACGGCCACCACGCTTAACTGGTGCACCACCGCTGCGATTCAGATAATTAATCCGCGAGTCAAGGTTGCGTACTGGCTTAATGGCATTATTGGGACAGACCTTCTCACACATACCGCAGCCAACACAGGCGTTAGCTACTACTGCTCTCTGTTTAATAACAGGCACTGCCATGTGACGTTGACTGGGTTCAGGCTGGTGCCCTGTGGAAATGGTAACTGACCGGCGCTCCATGGCAGCTTCAATAGCATTAAAGCTGCAAGCAGCCACACAACTGCCACACATGGTACAGCGTTCGTGCGTATATTGTATTTTCCACGGCAAATCATTAACGCTAACATCTTGTACGTTTATTGCTTCCATCGTTCTACCTCCAACTCTGGAGTAATAACCACAACTTCACGTTCATTTGGATAAATATCAAGCTCCTGATTTCGATTGGGTAATATCTGATTAAGACCGCAAACCTCTGAAGAAATAGCAATGGTAGTTCCATCACTGCCGACAACAACTGGCCGCAGTTTTTTAGAATCGCAACAGGTCATCATACGCCCATTTGGCAACATTGCAATAATGGTATTGGGCCCATTTATTTCCAGATGACCCAACGATTGGCGGATAGCTATCAATTCGCGCTGGTCGGCGCGTTGAACAATTTCATCAAATGGCAATGGAGTAATAACATGCTTGTAATATTTTATCGGCCACTTGAGCACATTAAGAACATAGTGTAACGTATAAAGAAAGTTTTGGGAATCAGATTCAAAGCCAATATAACCGCGATGCAGTGATTTTTGATATTCTTTGTTTTTGGTATAGAAAGTGTTTTCCCCGTTAGCACATAGCGTATAGCCCTGCAAGAAGAAGGGATGGGCGGCATAGCGTACAATATCATAGTTAGTATTTTGCCGACACTGGACAACGACGTTTTTGGCCATCAAGTCACCATTATTATCCCAAAGCTTAAAATAGACGGCAATATCGCGAGGATCGCCAATCTCTTTCAAAGTTAATATATCCGGCCAAAATGAATATACATAACCTTGGTCTTCGGCCTCTAATAGCGTCCTGAGCGCTAAACGGGTATCTAATAATAGTTCCTCTTTGGCCTCCTGCGTAGCTGTACGATAATACTCCGGATAATCGTAGGCCCGGAAAATATAATAGGGCATGGCCTTAATGTCAAGGCCTGGTTGGCGAACACCCCGTGGAATCCACTCGTGAACAGGGACAAAGTTATTAGTTTCCATAAAATGCTCTACCATGGTTGCACCTTTTTGTGTGCAGGCTAATGACAATAACGGCTTATCCTTGCAATTGGCAAAAACCCCCTCCAAATCTTGCATAACCATGGCAAATCCTGAGTTGTCATGTCCCTCTTGCTGGGGCAACATTAAATGCAACGCCAGTGACGGATGAAATGCTATTTTACTCTTTATAGCTCCGATTCTACACATCCTACTCTCCCATCCTCTCCAATAATTGCTCAGAACTACTTTCTTAGTAAAGAAAACACGGCTTGCGTCGAACCCTAGGCGAATACACAAGCCGCTGTTTCCCTTATCCTGTTTTTAATAAAGTTACGCTTTTTGTTGAGATAAGATAAGACTTGGCTTGTACCAAGTCCCTTCCTTTAGGACGCCGGCAGAAACCTTAATTATTCTATCCAGGGAAAGTTACCTTTCCATCCGGATAAAAAAAGACCTGGCGAAGAACCCCTATCATTGGGACCTTCCGCCGGGTCTTTTATACCCACGGTGTAGTGCTGTGCCTCGCTGCACTTGTGTCGCTTGGTCCAGCCGCATTTACTGCGCGGAACCCTAGACACGCTCCCTCAAAAGAACATTTATACTTTATAAAAACACACTAATGTACACATGCTGCTTTTGAATCTAATTATAAAAACTTATTAAGACATTGTCAATATGCATAATTAAAGTAAGTTTATTCTGACAAATTCAGCATTCTGCTGCTTGGGCGGCGCAAATCGCCTTCCCTGTATGTATATTTATGCATATCCATATATTCGATTATTGGTAGGGCCATTTTGCGTGAAGTATTCAATAAATCTCGCAACTCTGCCACTGTTAATGTCTGTTTTTCTTGGAAGTGCTTATGAATAACTTGAACAATGTATTGCATTGTTTTGCTGTATACAAAATTATCACCGACTTTAATCAACGTACCTGCCCGGACTAGTAAATCATGAGTTGATCTCGCCTTTTCAGTTGTCAACGCCATTTTTTGCGCCAATAACACCATATCTATACTTGTTAAACCAATATCACTAAGAGCACTCTCGGCCCTAGCCAATAGTTCTTGTCTCCAATTCCCATGCTGAGCTGCATGTACTTTTAGTGCAAGATCACCGCCATTACTGACAAAAACCCCTTTTTCCAACCACTGCGCCAGGAAGATCTCGAAACTTTTTTCATTGATACCCAATTTTTGTCGCACGATATCTTTTGCTAGGCCGCTCCTGTCAGGTTGTGCTTTATGAAAGCTGCCAATAATTGTTGTCGCCATATTAGTCAGCCAATCAAACATCTCCGCGGCAATATAGGTTTTATCCAGACAATACAATCGCTTAGCTGCTATCAATTTGTCAACAGCCTGATCTACTGTTTTATCTGGTAAAAAGCCACTCTGTCGCCTAATATCTTCTCTAGTTAATACCTGCCGGCTTTCCGCCAGACGATGATACAGTGAACTTAACTCGTCAGCCTGGCCCTTAGCCTCGGCAAGTGCCGCCCGCACGGCAGTCAAGCGTCTGCTATTGCGCCCTGGAGCTACTAAAGTCACGCCGCCAAGTAAATGCTGCGGCGAGTACAGTCTGATTATTCCCCGGTCTCCAGCTCCAGCTGCCAGCGGCTGTTCCAGTATTAACCGCATATAATGATAATCTGTATCCTTAAATGAATAGATACGACCTAGAAATTCACCAGTTCCTAAATGCAGGCGAACACGCAGGCCGCTCTCTACCGGCTGCTGCCACTCGGCTACGATATCCCATATCGTACTCACTTCGCCCCGTTCAACCGCACAAATCGCCATACCACGCGCTACTTGTTCATTTTCAACCCCGGCTAAATTAATGGCCGCCCGCTGTCCTGCTGAAATTTTTTCCACTTTCTCACCATGCCACTCTAAGCCACGCACCCTGACAATAGCCTCTGTCGGATATAACCGGAAACTGTCGCCAACTTTGGCGTGACCGCTTAGTACTGAACCGGTGATAACTACCCCATAGCCTTTAATGGAAAATACCCGGTCAATCCAGAGTCTAAACGGCGCATTACTATCCCTGACTGGCACCTTGTCAGCCAGGGATAGTAATGTAGATTTTAGCTCAACAATTCCGACCCCTGTCACAGCTGATACCTTACAACAAGGCGCATCTTTTAGAAAGGTATCAGCTACATATTCGCGTATTTCACTTTCTATTAGTTCCAACCATTCTTCATCCACTTTGTCAATTTTATTTATTACGATTAAACCATTCTTGATTCCGTATAGCTGGAGCATAGCTAAATGTTCTTTGGTCTGTGGCATAATTCCTTCATCAGCAGCTACAACCAGCATCGCCAAATCAATGCCGCCTGTTCCGGCCAGCATGTTTTTTAAAAATCGTTCATGACCAGGTACGTCTACAACTCCGGCAATAATCTTATCTCCCAAAGGCAGTGAGGCAAAACCCAAATCAATGGATATTCCCCGTAATTTTTCTTCTTTTAGACGGTCAGTATCAATACCAGTCAACGCTTTAATGATAGCTGACTTGCCATGATCAACATGCCCGGCTGTACCAATTATAACATGTTTCATTAGAATATCCTCCGTATACTACAATACATTAATTTAGAAAATCCTACTAAGCGCAGATGCAATGTCCGCTAAATCCTGTTCAAGCAAGCAACGTACATCAAAGATCACCTTGCCTTCCTGTATACGGGCCACGATGGGTATCGCTTGTTGCCTTAGACAATTTTCCAAATGAGTGGCACTCATATCTTGCCTATTGACAGTCACTCCATAACCAGTCAATACTGCAGCAGGCAGTGCCCCGCCGCCTGCGGGCGAGTTGAGCGTTATCACCTCGGCAATAACCCCTGTATTTTGCTCCAATATTAGTTCTTTAAGATAGTTGGCACGTTCCTTTAGTATGGAATTGTCGCTATGTAACATGGCCAGTACCGGTATATCCTGGGTGGGCTCACCCACTATATATTCCATAAGGGTTCCTTCCAACGCAGCCAGTGACAATTTATCAATACGAATAGCCCGCAGCAATGGGTGTTTTTTCAGTGGGCCAATATACTTTCTTTTCCCGGCGATTATACCAGCCTGACTGGCGCCTAACAGCTTGTCGCCACTAAAGGTCACTACATCAAAACCCATTTGCAACCGCTGGGCTGCAGTCGGTTCACTTTGCCCACCTGCAGTTAATGGTAATATTGTTCCACTACCCAGATCTTCAATTACCGGCAAACTATGTTTATGCGCCAATGCGGCCAACTCCACTCCGCTGGGCTGTGAAGCAAAACCAATAATGCAATAGTTACTGGTATGCACTTTTAAAATGGCTGCTGTATTGGGTCCAATTGCCTGTTCATAATCAGATAGATGTGTTTTGTTAGTTGAACCTACCTCCACTAGCGTAGCACCACTTTGCCTAAGCACATCAGGAATGCGGAAAGAGCCGCCAATTTCCACAAGCTCCCCGCGACTGACAATAACCTCCCGACCGTTAGCCAAAGCCGATAATACTAATAGCACAGCGGCGGCATTATTATTTACTACCAGCGCCTCTTCTGCCCCCGTCAATCGGCAAATTTGTTCCTCCACATGGGTATACCTGCTTCCTCTCTCCCCTAATGCCACATTATATTCGAGAGTGCTGTACCCCTCCATAATTCCGGTCACACATTTCCTGGCCCGCTGACTTAATGGCGCCCGTCCCAAATTTGTATGTAGCACTACGCCTGTAGCGTTAATTACTCGCCGCAAACTGGGTTGATTATGTTTTTTTAATAAAATTCTGGCCTGACTTATGAGCGCCGCTGGACTAGCACCACTATCATCCCCTTTTCGCAGTTCATCCCGTACACTAGTAACAGCCTGCCGCAGACAATTGATTACCAGATCACGGGGATATTGCTTTATTTCTAGGTCAGTTGCGACAGCAGACAAAAGACTGTCTATGGCCGGCAACGACCTTAATTTGTCATTAATTTCCATACTACTAACAACCCTCTCTACATTTTATTTGACACACTATTGCTAAGTAAATTAAATATTTCACTTTATTATTCCTGTTAGTTGCTAAAAAAATCCTGCTGTCATGTATAGACTGGTCCATTTTTACACATAATGGTAACACAAATTATGTAACAGGAGCTTACCTACTATGTTAAATAACATTTTTAACTTTCCCGGAATTAATAAACTATCGCCGCCAAAATATCAACCTGTCCCTGAACCGGCACGAGAACTGAAATTTAATGTCAGTCATCCCAATGTCATTTATGACTTAGCCGTCTCTATCCGCAATATAGTTCAAGCAGCGACATCCGATGGGTATGAGCTTGTTGTCTTATGCATTGGCACTGACCGGTCTACCGGCGATGCCCTTGGACCGCTAACAGGTACTAAATTGAAAATGCTTAATCTATTCCCTCATATTTATGGTACCCTTGACGAACCTGTTCATGCCACCAATCTTGAAAGCAAATTAAGCTCAATTAACACGTCATTTTCCCATCCTTTTGTCATTGCCGTTGATGCCTGTCTTGGAAAACTAGAAAATGTTGGTTGCGTAACTTTGGGGCATGGGGCGGTTAAACCCGGTGCAGCTGTTAATAAGGATCTACCTGCAGTTGGTAATGCTTATATCACCGGCATTGTCAATGTCGGCGGATTTATGGAACATATGGTATTGCAGAGTACGCGCCTAAACTTGGTTATGAAAATGGCAGACACCATTGCGCACAGTATCTCCTTTGGTTTAGGCCGTAATCACAATTCTTGACAATAGTAAATTGCATGCTCTTATATAATAGAAACCAGGATACCAATCATAGTATCCTGGTTTCTTACAATTAACTCACCCAATTTAGTTGTTACTCTCATCTATTGTATCCTTGCTCATATGACAAGTACCACGAAATACTGCGCCTTCACCAATGGTTAGTGTTCCAACTTTGATATCACCATACACTTTAGCACTAGATAAAAGTTCTAATTTATCCGAAGCCTCAATATTGCCCTTAACGATCCCGGCAATCAGCGCACTACGAACCTTAACCTGGGATGTTAATTTCCCGCTTTCACCGACTACAAGATCAGCGTCAGTTGTAAGTTCACCTTCATGCTGTCCATCAATCCGAATAGTCCCCTGGGACGTAATACTGCCCTTAAAAAAAGTTTCTTTCCCAATAATAGTGGCTACTTGATCACCAATGGGGGCGGCTTGTTTCTTGCTGCAAAACATTAGCACTTACCTCCTACAAAAAACTAGATGGATTAACAGCTGTACCGTTAACACGGATTTCATAATGCAAGTGTGGCCCGGTACTATAACCAGTACTTCCCATGCGAGCAATTAATTGTCCTTTTTTAACCTGCTGCCCGGGAGTAACAAAATTTTGGGAATTATGACCATAAATAGTTACAATGCCATTACCATGATCAATTTCCACCATATTGCCATAACCTCCATACCAGTTGCTGTTTACAACTGTTCCATCAGCGGCAGCAGTAATCGGTGTACCGATGTCATTCGCAATATCAATTCCAGGGTGCCAATCGCCGCTCCCTGAACCCCAAGGTGAGCTACGCCAGCCAAAACGTGAGGTCACTTCACCATTTGTCGGCCAAATAGAAGGAGTCGCGGCTAGACGTTCCTTTTTTTCGGTTAAAGAATCCTTCAGGTTAATCAAACTGTTTTCACGTTCATTTGCCACTGCTTGAAGTTCTTTGACTAAATTCTTCAAGTCTGCAGCATTTGGTTGTATAACAGGACCACCTTGACCATTATAGTATGTCAGTCTAGGCGGAGCCGAACGGGATGTATCTACAATCTCCTCACTACTCACAATGCGACGAAGGTCGTTATCCAGTTGATTAAGACGATTCATGTCCTGTTGAAGATCTGCTGTAGCTTTCGATAATTCTTGCAACTCGACCTGTTGTTTGCTGTTGACTACCCGCAGTTGATTCAACTCCTGTTTTTCCTGGGCGGATATATTGGCTTGATAACGATAATTTAGCATTGTACCGGAAAGTATTGTTAGACAAATACCCAGTGTCACAGCTGTATATTTGACATATTTCATCGGTATGCGAATACTGAATACAGATTTGCCATGGTGGGGCACAATCATCAAAGTATATTCGCGTCTATCAGGCTTTGGCGTGCTTTGCTTCAAATGATCACCTTCTCTTATACTCTTACGCGTTATATACGCCGAACTTTGAATATATTCGCCAAAGACTACAAAATTCCTTCCTATTTATGATTTTTTTCCAATGATTTATTTAATGCTGCTTTTTCTTCCGCTGTAAGATGATAGGTAGACTGACCATCCAAAATAGGCTTAGCATATACCCTGGATTCGTTGCGCCCATAAATGCTTGATAATACAACGCCATTCTTATTTTGGTCAAGCAACGCCAAGGCAAAACTAAGATCACTACCAGTATCTTCAAAGGCATTAAATCGTACTATTCCCAGGTTTTGAATTGCCGTTGTGGTAACAACATCCAGGCGGCGACATTTTTCGTCCAAATTATTTACCTTAATTACAGCTTGACGAACCTCTTCGATATGTCCTAATAGCAGACTTTCGATATTTGCGTTTTCCATTCCTGTCATCATTTTACGATAGCGTTTATTAAGTCTGCTCATTTTAATACTAACACTAATAAATATAATTAATGCTATAAAAATCAGTATTGTTAAAACCGCTAATATATATGGTAAATTAGCAGTAATAAATAATGTATACTGTGACAAATCCATGTCTGTCCTTATACCACCTTTCAATTTTCACTTATACTATCGAAAATATAGTACCGTCATTTTCTTATGCCTAATATGTTATATTGGCTATATTGGCCAATAATAAGCAATTACAGCTGCTGCTGGTATTGCTGGCAATAAATTTGCCAGTTTAATATTCTTTATTTCCAGCATTAGTATGCTCACTCCTACAATAAGAATCCCACCAGTTGCCGTTAGCTCTGTGACTACCTGCTCAGACAACACAGCACTAAAAAATCCAGCAAGCTGCGTAATTAGTCCTTGATAGACCAATACACTTACACTGGAAAAAGCAACTCCAATCCCCATGCTTGAAGTAAAAACTACTGAAATAATGCCATCTAACAAGGATTTAGCATACAAAATACTAGTATCTCCTGTCAAACCGTCTTGAATTGAGCCAACAACAGCCATAGCCCCAATGCAATACACTAGGCTAGCAGTAACAAAGCCGCGCCCTATATTACTTTTCCCAGCCTCATCTGAGCCGCTTAGCTTTTCAGACAGCCATTCACCAATTTTGTTCAGTCCGCCGTCAATATTGAGCGCTTCGCCTATAATGGCACCGACAGCTATTCCCAAAATAACAATAAGCATATTTTGTGTCTTTAATGCCATTTGCAGGCCAATCACCCCTACAGCCAGGGACATGCCGTGGATAAGTGTATTTTGGTATTTATCGGGAATCCCCTGTTTAAGGGCTAAACCTACCCCAGACCCTATGATAACTGCGGCTGCGTTCACTAGCGTTCCCTTCATTTCTTATCCTCCCTGGGCAACAAGTTCCCTGACAGCAACAATCGTCTGCCCAATTTCTTCTTCCGTATTGAAATAACCAGGACTAAGCCTTACTGTCCCTGTCTTTATTGTTCCAATTGTTTGATGAGCCCATGGAGCACAATGCAGCCCTGAACGACAGGCAATATTATAGTTCTTGTCAAGGAGATGCGCAATCTGACCACTATCTCTTCCAGCTATGGTAAAAGACACGACAGCGGTACGGCCATGAGCAGTCTGCTGTCCATATATGACTGCCTCCGGAATCTGTCTTAACCCTTTCAACAATAAGTTTGTTAATTTCATTTCTTTGGCTTGAATTTTACTGCGCCCAGTAGCCAAAATAAAATCAACTCCGGCTTTCATACCGGCGATACCAGGAGTATTAGGCGTCCCGCTCTCCAATCTGTCAGGCATAAATTCCGGTTGTATATCTGATTCAGACATACTACCTGTACCTCCTACCCGCAGCGGTCTTATGCTAATTGTCTCCTGTACATAAAGGCCACCTGTACCTTGCGGTCCCAGAAGGCCTTTATGGCCGCTAAAGGCCAGGATATTGATACCCATAGCCGCCACATCAATTTCTTCTACGCCTGCTGTCTGAGCCGCGTCAACCAGTAAGGTTACACCTAGTTTTTTTGTTAGTTTACCAACCTCTGCTACCGGCATAATTGTCCCTGTCACATTAGAAGCATGGGTCATAATAACAGCTTTGGGCTTCTCTCTAATGGCTGCATCCATCTCTTCCATCGCTAGTTGACCTGTTGAGGTACAAGGTACAACTTTAACAGTTACGCCTTGGGACTGAGCAACACGCACAGCCCTGGCTACCGCATTATGTTCCATTGCTGTCGTTACAATGGTATCTCCGGGACGCACTATTCCGAATACGGCCATACTGATGGCGTCGGTGGCATTATGAGTAAAAACTAATTGATTGGCATCGGCAATACCAAACAACTCTGCTAATGCCTCGCGCGTCTCATATACCAGCATACTAGCTGTCCGCGCCATACCATGGCCACCCCTTCCCGGGTTGGCTCCCATGGTACGCAAGCAGGTATCAACTGCCTGATAAACGCATTCTGGCTTGGGCCAAGTCGTAGCCGCATTATCAAGATATATCACAATCAGTTCGCCCCTTATTCTTCAAGAATCATCTGTGCCAGAGGAAAGGGTGCCAGGGCCCGGTACAAAATACCGTGAATTTGAGCAATCAAGAGTCCATAATTGACAATCGGTATCCCCGCTTCTCTAGCCATAGCCAATCGATATAACATCTCCCGCCGGTTAAGCATACAGGCCCCACAATGCACAATCAATTTAAATTTTTCCAAATCTGCCGGAAAAGTACCGCCTGATACCCATTCAAAATCAAGTTCGCCGCCTACTGCTTGCCTTAACCAGCGGGGAATCTTCACTTTACCAATATCATCAGCCTGACGGTGATGTGTGCATCCCTCTGAAATCAGCACCTTATCACCTGGTTGCAAATTTTCAATAGCTTTAGCACCAGCTACCAAGGTTTCTAAATCTCCTTTATGACGTGCTAATAATATTGAAAATGATGTTAACATTACCCCTGGCGGAGTATCTGCTCCTACTTTCATAAATTCCTGCGAGTCGGTAACAACTAAGCGTGGCGGATTTTTTAAATTTTCCAAGGCTTCTTTTAACTCTCGTTCCTTGACTACAACTGCGCATACATCATTATCCAATAGGTCGCGAATAGTCTGAACCTGCGGTAAAATTAGCCGACCCTTAGGTGCCGCTAAATCAATTGGCACTACCAAAACAACGGTATCTCCTGGTGATACTAAATCACCAATTAGCTGAGGTCCTTCCCAATCATCCGGAGCCAACTTAATCATTGTGCGTTTTAATTCTTCAATGCCCTGCCCTGTTTTAGCACTAATAGTCAGCAGTGGCAAATCCAAGGCTTCACTCCAGACAGCAACTTTATCAGGCGCTACTGCCATAAGATCGCTTTTATTGATTACTCCGGCAATAGGGACATTGCGCTTTCTTATTTCTTTAATGAGCTGTGCTTCAAAATTTGTCACACCATCTTCTGGTTCAATAACAATTACAGCTAAATCAGTTTTATTTAGCACCTGCATTGTCCGTTCGACCCTCAATGCACCCAAATCACCAACATCATCAATGCCTGCTGTATCAATAATCATAACAGGCCCTATCGGCAATATCTCCATAGCCTTATATACCGGATCAGTTGTAGTGCCAGGAACATTAGAAACCAATGCAATATCCTGACTTGTTAACGCATTAATCAAACTAGATTTGCCGGCATTTCGCCGCCCAAAAATAGCAATATGCAACCGTGATCCCTTTGGCGTTTCTTCCATACCTTTCCCTCCTTCTATTTTGGCATTCCGGCAATTCCCGGTCGGGTCATTGCCCGAGGATTCAACGCAGCATCAATTTGCTCTTCCGGCAAAACAGACAGTTGCAGTGCCGCTTCCCGTATGGTAATGTTTTTCTCCATAGCATTTCGCGCCACCTTTGATGCTAAATCATAACCAATGTGGGGCACTAAAGCGGTAACACTTACTTGACTATGATTTAATAAAGCTGTACAACGCTCATTGTCTGCCATTATCCCTTGAATACAAAAATCATTTAGAATTTTGACCGCATTTGTTAAGACAGCTAAACTTTCCAATAAATGATGAGCAATTAGCGGCATAAAAGCATTTAATTCCAGTTGTCCTGATTGTGCAGCCATAGCAATTGCCATATCAGAAGCCATAACATGAAAAGCCACTTGATTAATGGCCTCTGGAATTATTGGATTAACCTTACCAGGCATAATTGAAGACCCCGCCTGGCGCTCAGGCAGTTGTATCTCACCAATACCAGCCCGTGGACCAGACGACATAAGCCGTAAATCATGAGACATTTTTCCCAAATTTACGGCTAATGCCTTCAGTAACCCAGATACTTCAACAAAGACATCGGCATTTTGAATGACATCAATCATATTTTCTGCTCTGGCTAAACCGATACCGGCATATTGTCGTACCCGGTCATTAACCATAAATATGTATTTCTTGTCAGCATTCAAACCTGTGCCAATTGCGGTCCCCCCTAGTGCAGCCTGCCGCAAGCGTTCTTCAACCTTATACAACCGCCAGCGATCACGAGCTATGGCTCCTGCATACGCACTAAATTCCTGACCAAGCATAATTGGCACAGCGTCCTGCATTTCTGTCCGTCCAACTTTTATTATTCCAGCGAATTGGGCCTCCTTTTCTTGCAAAGACTCTTGTAAAACTGCACATCCATTACTTAATGGTTTAAGCAGCCAAATAGCGGCAATCCGCAATGCTGTCGGATAAACATCATTAGTAGATTGGTGCATATTTACATGGTTGAGCGGATGCACCAGACTATATTCACCACGTTGTCCTGATAACAACTCAATCGCCCGATTTGCCAATACCTCGTTAACATTCATATTGGTTGAGGTTCCTGCTCCTCCTTGCAACGCATCAACAACAAATTGATCCTGCCATTTACCGTCCATTATCTCATCTGCAGCAACCATTATTGCCTGGGCTAATTCTTTTGGCAAATACCCTAGTTCCGCATTGACCTCAGCAGCAGCTTTTTTAATTAGTGCAATTGCCTTAATAAGAACAGCTGACACCCGATAGCCTGAGAGAGGAAAATTTTCCACTGCCCGTAAGGTATGGATACCATAGTATACTTCTAACGGTACTTCCCGCTCACCCAGCAAATCTTTTTCTATCCGCATCTTTCCTCACCTCTGTTACCAAAGAATCCCTGGTCAAATGTTTCACGTGGAACATTTGCAAATTTAGACTACTAGTTGTCCCTGAAATTTTGAAGCAACATTCTGCTGTTCTCTTGACAACATCTCCATAATCCGTTCTAAATCTTCATTTGAATAGTATTCTATTTCAATCTTACTTTTTAATTTACCAGGTTTAATTCTAACCTGTGTACCTAATATTAATTTTAATCTATCTTCAAATTCATTCATAAAAAATTGATTGTCTTCCTCTATTATCTCAGGTTTTACCTCGACCGTCTTAGTTGGACGTTTGGATGATAATCGGCGAACCAATTCTTCCGCATCACGGGCTGATAAATCTTCATCAATAATTTGATTAGCTGCACTAATTTGCATTTCAGGAGATTCTAAAACTAGTAACGGTCTTACCTGCCCCATCGTCAATGTTCCACGTGAAACAAAAGCCTGTACTTCAGGTTGAAGATTAAGCAACCGTACAATATTGGCAACCATGGAACGGCTACGACCAATTTTTTGAGAAACCTCCTCCTGGGTTAAACCAAACTCCTCAATCAGCCGCCGAAAAGCAATAGCTTCTTCAATAATATTAAGGTTTTGCCGTTGCAAATTTTCAACCAGCGCTATCTCCATCATTTCAGCGTCAGTATATTCACGCACCACAGCCGGAATCTGCTTTAATCCCACTAATTTAGATGCACGCCACCGCCGTTCCCCAGCCACTAATTCATAACCAGTAAGCGTCTTTCGGACAACCACCGGCTGTATAATTCCATGCTGTTTAATCGATTGAGCTAACTCAGCTAGCGCCTCTTCATCAAAATCACGACGCGGCTGATGTGGGTTAGGAATAATCTCCTGAATAGCAATTTCATTAATAGGTTCACCACTCTCAATAGCTTGCCCCACATTTGGTTCACCAAACAAAGCATCTAGTCCTCGTCCTAAGCCACGTTTACTCATCACCAATCACCTCACGCGCTAAATCAAAATATACTTCTGTACCCTTAGATTTAGGATCATATTTTATAACAGGCTTCCCATGGCTAGGTGCTTCACTTAACCTAACATTTCTGGGAATAATAGTTTGGTACACTTTATGACGAAAATGATTTTTTACCTCATCCACTACCTGAATGGATAAATTAGTACGAGCATCAAACATGGTTAGCACTACCCCTTCCAGAGTAAGCACCGGATTAAGATTTCTTTGTACCAAATTAATCGTGCTCATCAACTGTGTCAAACCTTCCAACGCATAAAACTCGCACTGAATAGGCACAAGCACTGAATTCGCGGCTGTTAATGAATTGATAGTAAGTAACCCTAATGACGGCGGACAATCAATAAGAACAAACTCATAACTGAATTTGGCCTTATCCAATGCTCGCTTAAGTTTGCCCTCACGCGACATCATCGATACCAATTCAATTTCTGCCCCAGCCAGTTGAATTGTAGCTGGCAAAAGCTTAAGATTTTGAATTTCAGTTTGTACAACAATTGATTCCACCGGAACATCATTAATTAACGCATCATAAACACAATGTTTAATTGTACCTTTATTACAGCCCAAGCCGCTAGTCGAATTACCCTGCGGATCAATATCAATCAGCAATACCTTTTTTCCTAACTCTGCCAAACAAGCCGCAAGGTTGACTGCAGTAGTCGTCTTCCCTACTCCTCCCTTTTGATTGGCAATAGCAATCACTTTAACCAAACTATTTTCACCTCAAAAATATTTTACTTCCATCTTTCCATTCCACATATCTATGTGATTTCCTGCCAAAAAATACAGAAAAATAGCTATGTTAACATAACTATTAATAATTTGCTGCATCGAAACAATATACTATGTACCAATCTTTTATAGTGCATGCTGAGTTTTAATACATCACCTATCTGCCTACAAGCTAAATTAACTATAAAATATATATATCGCTTTAACTAATTAGCAAAATATACTATAATGCTAATAATACCTCACTTAATTAAGGAGGTTTCCTATTAATGCCTTTTTATTATCCTCGCCTATCCATAGTTGATCTTGATGAAACCAGACGCTATGCTGGTCTAGGCCGTAAAGTAGACTTCTCAACAACTTTGCTCAGCGAAGCCTGTGCACAGGCTCAATTACTATCCATCCCAAAAGGAGTTTGGCAGCTATACTCCTATGACCAGGATGCACATACCATTCTGGCAAATGAACCTGTTGTATTAACCGTTAACAGCATCATTAAGCATCTAACCGGAGCGGTCGAAGTAGCCGTAATGGCAGTAACTATTGGTCTGCCATTGGAAGAAGAAGTGTCTACCTTGTTTTTAAAAAATCAATATACATCAGGACTGCTGTTAGATGCCGCTGGAACAACAGCAGTAGATATGTCTTGCGCAGCAGTCTGTAGCGTAATTGCGCAGCAAGCTGCCCAAGCCGGCTTATCAGCCGGCAGACGCTTTAGCCCCGGCTATGGTGACTGGCCAATTGAGCTTCAGCCTGAAATATTAGAGTTGGCAACAGGAGCCACTATCGGCCTTAGTGTCTCCGATACCAAAATGCTTGTGCCACGCAAATCGGTTACCGCTATTATTGGTTTGTACCCTTACCACCATACATTGAACCTATCTCATCAACAAGAGCTGCCTTGTGACAAATGCAATCAAACCGGCTGTCATGCACGAAAGGAGACTAATGAATAAAATGATTTATCTATTTGACGGTGCTATGGGCACAATGCTGCACCAGGCCGGCCTGAAGCCAGGCCAATGTCCAGAGTTATGGAATATTGAAGAGCCTGCTAAAATAACAGCTATTCACCGCCTTTATGTGGCAGCAGGCGCCAATATCATTGAAACAAATACTTTTGGCGCTAACCGTATAAAGCTATCCCACTATGGCTTAGAAGCCAAAGTTGCTGCCATAAATATAGCAGCCGTAACCGCTGCCCGCGAAGCCGCAGGTACTCATACCAAAGTAGCCGGATCAATTGGTCCAACAGGTAAATTTATTGCACCGCTGGGGGAACTTACCTTTGATGCCGCTTATGAAGCTTTTTATGAACAGATCTCAGCGCTTGACCAAGCCGGTATTGACTATATAATCATTGAAACAATTATTGATATCCAAGAAATGCGGGCCGCCCTCCTTGCAGCCAAGGCGGCCACATGTAAGCCAGTTATCTGTCAGCTATCCTTTGATGCTGACGGCCGGACTGTCACCGGCACTGATCCCCGCACAGCCGCCATCACCCTGGAAGCCTTAGGAGCCAACGTAATTGGTGCCAACTGCTCATTAGGGCCGGCACAACTCTTGCCAATAATTGAAACACTAGCACAAAATTGTTCCATCCCCCTTAGTGTGCAGCCAAATGCCGGAATGCCACAATTGATCAACGGGCAAACCATTTTCCCCATGACAGCAACGGAAATGGCTGGCTGGATTCCAAAACTAGCAGCTGCCGGTGCTACCTATTTTGGTGGCTGTTGCGGCACTACACCAGCCCACATTAAAGCCATTCGCCAAGCAATTAATGTACTACCACAAATAAAAATACATCGAAATTCAGCTTTTACCGCTCTAACGAGCCGCACCCGGGCGATAAATATCGGCGCACAATTTGCTCCAGTAATTATTGGTGAACGCATCAATCCCACTGGTCGTAAAGCATTAGCAGCCGACATAAAAGCAGGAAATTTTATTACCGTAAAAAAAGAAGCCCTGGCTCAGATAAAAGCCGGTGCCGGTATTTTAGATGTAAATATGGGAGTACCAGGTATTGATCAGGCCACTGTCATGAAACAGGCTATTGAGGACTTATCCACACTAGTTGATGTACCACTAGCCATTGATACCACTGATCCAATAACGCTTGAGGCTGGTCTAAAAGCCTACCCCGGTCGGGCACTTATTAACTCAGTCACTGCCGAACCTGACCGTTTGGAATCCTTCCTCCCGCTTGCCAAAAAATACGGTGCCGCAGTATTATGTCTGCCGATAACCGACAGCGGGGTACCACTAACAGCAATAGACCGGGTTGCAGTAGCTAAAAAATTAGTAGCCCTTACTCAGGAATATGGTTTAAACCATCATGACCTACTGCTGGATGCACTGGTTATGACAGTAGCAACTGACGCTAAGGCTGCTGCGGAAACCCTGCTAACCCTCAAATTATATCGTGAACAACTCGGATGCCCTGCTGTCATGGGTCTTAGCAATGTCTCATTTGGTCTGCCGCGACGCGATTTAATGAATGCAGCCTTTTGCGCTATGGCAGTGGATGCCGGCCTTGACGCACCAATCCTGAATCCATTTGATCCATTAATGCAGGATGTTTGGTCAGCCGCAGTTGCTTTAAGTGGGCGAAACCCACAAGCCGTTGTTGAATACAGCAAAAAATATGTAGATATGCCGGCCACAGCAACAAATATCGCTACTGCTGCTGATATATTATCTCAAATTCGCCAGAGCGTCATTAATGGCGAAACAACCGGAGTTGCACCACTAGTACGCCAGGCACTCAACGAAAACTATTCCCCACTGGCTATTACTGATCAGGCATTAACAGCTGCCATGAACGAAGTTGGCCAGGCCTTTGGCCAGGGACGTTGCTTCCTGCCCCAGGTGCTGCTATCTGCTGAAACTATGCGTACGGCCTTTAATACAATTAAAGAAGTACTACCCGCCCATCAAACCCAAAGCCTTGGCACAATACTCCTCGCAACAGTAAAAGGAGATATTCATGATTTAGGAAAAAATATTGTGGCAGCCTTAATGGAAAACAATGGCTTTACTGTTATTGATCTGGGTAAAGATGTTGCCCCTGAAACCATTGCAGCAGCCGCACAAAAACACCAACCGCAGCTTATCGGCTTATGTGCACTAATGACTACCACGCTGCCACAAATTGATAATACGATTGCCGCCCTCCACGCGAACGGTTTTACTGGTAAAATCATCGTAGGCGGGGCTGTACTCACTGATAGCTATTCCCGGCAGGCAGGCGCAGACGCCTACGCTGACAATGGCGTAACAGCCGTTAATATTGCCAAACACTTGCTTGCCACCGGCAAATAAAAGAAGCGCAGCTAACCAAACTACATAACTACCAAAAAGGGGCTGTAGGAATCTTATCACTAAGTTTCCCACAGCCCCTTTACCGCAATAGTAACCTATTACTTGCGGCTATTTTTTACCTGGATACTGATATTGACATAGTCGCCCTCAATCTCCTGCTTTACTTTAATATCCATACCACTTTTCTTCATTTGGGATATTACGCTATTAATCGTATTAATAAAAATGCGAACATCTTTAATTATCTTAACTACTGTCTGTTTAGGAACAGGCTGCTTTTCCTGGGAAATATTATTAGAGAAGTTTTCAATCAAGTCTTCTGTTTCCCGGACATTCAAACCCTTTTCCTTCACATCAGCAAGTACTTCCAACTGGATTCGGGGATCATCTATTTTTAAAAGCGCACGGGCATGACGCTCTGTCAAACTCCGGCCAACAAGAACCTTGCGTACTTCCGGTGCTAACTTCAACAACCGCAGTTTATTCGCAATTGTCGATTGATTTTTACCTACCCGTCGTGCTAACTCTTCCTGGGTAAAGCTAAAGCTAGCAAGCAAGTGTTGATATCCTTCGGCCTCCTCTAAAAAGTGCAGATCTTCCCGCTGTAAATTCTCAATCATGGCCAACTCAGCCATTTCCTTGTCATCTAGCTCTCGCACAATAACAGGAACTTCCGTGAGACCTGCTAAACGAGAAGCCCTCAGGCGACGTTCACCAGCAATTAACTCATAAGCCTCACCTTGCCGACGTACCAATAGTGGTTGAATTACCCCAAACTCACGAATAGACCCAGCCAACTCTTGTAACGAATCATCATTAAAGGTTTTACGCGGCTGAAACGGATTCGGTATAATATTATCCGGCGAAACTCTATGTACTGATTGCAAATCAACAACATTGACTGCTTCTGTTGTAATAGAAGCAGTATTAGCTGCATTATTTTGTTCATTCGCAACAACAGAATTACTCTCCGTAATATCCGCGGGAATAGTTGGCGAAGCTTCTCCAATTCCAAACAGCTTAGCCAAATTTCTCATGATTCCACCACCTACAAAACAATTGGATTATCTATGCTAGTTCTTATATTCTGCAGATAATGGTATTTTCCTTTAAATCATAATGGCTTTTTTTCCGGAGTGCCAGCTTTACGCGGGTAGGTTTGCGGCGTAACCGCAACTTTTTTAATATAAATTACCGCCCGTTTATCGATAAGACCAGGCAATTTCACTGGCTTGATAGTTTCAATTTTCCCGCCAAGCAGAGTAACAGCTTTGGCGGCTTCCTGTGCCTCTTCTTCGTATTGAGCTCCCTTCAAGGCTATAAACCAGCCACCGACTTTAACAAAAGGCAGACAAAGCTCGCATAATACATTAAGCCTGGCTACAGCCCTCGACACCGCAAGGTGATATTGTTCCCGATATTGTTTGTTTTTTCCTGCTTCTTCGGCCCGGGCATGAACAATATAAACCCCGTCAAGGGATAAATCATCAATAACCGCCCGCAAAAAATTTAACCGCTTATTTAATGAATCCATTAATGTCAACTTAATATCCTGCTGAAAGATTTTAAGCGGAATACCCGGAAATCCAGCGCCTGTACCAACATCAATTATCCTCACACCAGGAGTAAACAGCTCTTCCTGATAACAAGATAGCGAATCAATCATATGTTTAACAGCCACCTCATACGGCTCTGTAATCGCAGTTAAATTGACCTTTTCATTCCACACTACTAGCTGTTGGAAATAATTATCCATGGCGGCCAGTTGCTTTGGCGCAAGACTCAGCCCATATTCAGCAGCTGCTTTAGCCAGAATATCCTGAAAATGATTCATAGCTAACCCCCTATATTATTGTCTACCCCGCCGCTGTTCCAAATGAACCATCAATATAGAAATATCTGCAGGTGAAACCCCGGAAATACGAGCAGCTTGGCCTACTGACAGAGGCTGAATTTTAATTAGCTTCTGGCGAGCTTCCAGTGATAGCCCGCTAATTTGGCTATAATCTATATCTTCAGGCAGACGTTTAGCCTCAAGTTTAGACGAACGCTCTACTTGCTCAATCTGTTTTTGGATATATCCTTCATATTTAATAGATATTTCTACTTGCTCACGTACTACTGATGGTATCTCAGGCAACGAAAACTGCAAACGCATCGCCTCATAACCAACCTCTGTACGTTTAAGTAAATCATATAAAGTAATGCCTGTCCGAAGTTCAGCCGTACCAAGAGCCATCATTTTTTCCTGTATTTCAGGCAAGGGAGTAATTTGTGTGCTTTTCAACAATTCTAACGTCTGCTCAATAGCTTCCCGCTTACGAATAAAACTCTTATACCGCTCATCAGTAACAAGGCCAATATCCCGCCCCTTCTCAGTCAAACGCAGGTCGGCATTATCTTGCCGCAAAATTAGACGGTATTCGGCTCTTGAAGTCATAATCCGGTAAGGTTCACTGGTTCCCTTAGTCACCAGATCATCAATCAATACACCAATGTAAGCGTCAGCACGAGATAATATAAAAGGTGGTCGTGCTTGTACCTGTAGCGCCGCATTAATCCCCGCTATTAAGCCCTGTGCCGCCGCCTCTTCATAACCTGAAGTGCCATTTGACTGACCAGCAGAAAATAATCCATGTACCTTTTTTGTTTCTAATGTTGGTTTCAACTCAGTAGGGTCAATACAATCATATTCAATCGCATAACCAGGACGCATAATCTCAACCTTCTCCAGACCGGGAATGGTTCGCAAAAAAGCTAACTGGACATCTACCGGCAGACTTGTAGACATCCCTTGAATATACATTTCCGTAGTATTGATTCCTTCTGGTTCCACAAATACCTGATGTGCTAATTTATCAGCAAAGCGTACTACCTTATCCTCAATTGACGGACAGTACCGCGGTCCTGTCCCTTCAATAATCCCCATGTATAAAGGTGCACGGTGCATATTCTCCCGAATAATGGTATGGGTCTGCTCATTAGTATAAGTCAACCAACAGGGAATTTGTTCGCGAGTAGTGGTATCACTCAAAAAAGAAAAATTATGAGCCAAGTCATCACCAGGCTGAATACTCATTTTACTGGTATCCACAGTCCGCGCATCCACCCGTGCGGGCGTGCCAGTTTTAAACCGCATCAGCGAAATTTCAAGTTCCTTAAGTGCTGTCGACAACTTCTCCGCAGCCCGCTGCCCTGCCGGACCGCCAGGGTAATTAATTTCTCCCAAAATTATTTTACCCCGCAAATATGTACCTGTCGCAATAATAACACAACTAGCACTATATATCTCGCCCAATTCAGTTACTACCCCGGTTACACGCCCATTTTCCACCAGAATATTATCAATTAACGCCTGTTTAACAGCCAAATTAGGCTCAATCTCCATGGTATGCTTCATAGTCAACTGATATAGGCGCTTATCAGCCTGGGCCCTGAGAGCATGCACCGCCGGACCTTTACCAGTATTAAGCATTCGTATTTGAATACATGTCTTGTCGGTATTGACACCCATTTGACCACCAAGCGCATCAATCTCTCTCACCAAATGTCCTTTGGCCGGTCCACCAACTGCCGGATTACACGGCATCATTGCAA
The DNA here is from genome assembly GCF_000445445.1 of Sporomusa ovata DSM 2662. GTDB lineage: Bacteria > Bacillota > Negativicutes > Sporomusales > Sporomusaceae > Sporomusa > Sporomusa ovata. The sequence goes on from NZ_ASXP01000002.1 coordinate 569,110, forward strand.
TATTATCCAAATTAAGAGTAGTAATTAACGTCCGACACCCCAGTCGTGCTGCAGCCAGCGCTGCTTCACAACCAGCATGCCCGGCACCAATTACCACAACATCATACTTATCTGATTGATACAAAATTTTCACCTCATTGTACTGCCACTCTTGCCAATTTTCTACTTACCAATACAAAATTGAGTAAATATCTGATCGATAATATCCTCGCCTACCGTATCTCCTGTTATTTCGCCAAGCTTTTCCCATGCAGCCCGGAGATCGACAACAATACAATCTGTTGGCATTCCAGCCTCAATCGTTGCCAAAGCCTCAGTCAGCCTTCCCCGGGCCTGTTCCAGAGCATCAGCTTGGCGAACATTGCTAACAAATGCGGCTTCACCCTGACAAACCTGACCACTATACACCATATCAACAATCACTTGTTCTAGCTCAGCCAAACCTTGACCCAGTTCAACCGAAATCCGTAATACCAACCGGTCATCTGTATATTTTTCTACTTCCTCAGACTCTAACTGGCCAGGTAGATCACTCTTGTTAATTAATACAATGGCCTTTTTACCTGATAACAAAGCCAACACTGCTTTATCTTCAGACGATAATGGCGCAGACGAATCTAGTAACACCAATATAAGATCAGCCTGACCTACTAACTCGCGCGCCCGTTCCACGCCCATTTTTTCCACCACATCGGCAGTTTCGCGAATACCTGCAGTATCAATAATTTTAAGCGGTACACCGCGAATATTAACATATTCCTCAATGATATCTCTGGTTGTACCAGGAATGTCAGTTACAATGGCCCGTTTTTCCCGAAGTAAAGCGTTAAGCAAACTCGATTTACCAACATTAGGTTTACCAATAATTACAGTTGCCAATCCCTCGCGTAAAATTCTGCCTGTTTGCGCAGTCGCCAACAAAGCACTAAGTTGTAGATCAGCCTCTTGTATTAATTTTGCAACATCATTCGCCGCCGCCTCTTCAATATCCTCTTCTGGAAAATCAATTGCTGCCTCTAGTTGAGCAATCATTTGCAAAATAGTGTAACGCAAGTCTTTCACCTGTTCAGATAACTGACCAGACAAATTGCCAATTGCCGCTTTGAGTGAGGTATCAGTCTTAGCTCTAATAATATCAATTACCGCCTCAGCCTGTGCCAAATCCAACCGTCCATTCAAAAAAGCCCGTTTGGTAAATTCCCCCGGCTCAGCTAACCTTGCTCCCGCTTTCATAGTAAGTGCCAACACTCGTTGTAATGGTACTGGTCCACCATGACAATGAACTTCTATAATATCTTCACAAGTATAAGAGCGGGGAGCGCGCATGATAAGTAGCAATACTTCATCGACCTTTTCACCACTATCCGGATCAATAATATCACCATACAGTACTTTATGAGACAGAACGTCAGTCAATTTTTTACCTGCTTTACTAACAAACAGCTTGTCCGCAATAACTAACGCTTTACTACCACTTACCCTTACAATACCAATACCTCCTTCCCCGATTGAGGTCGCAATTGCGCTAATAGTATCATCACTAGTCAACCCAATCAACAATATTCCACTCCTTACAGGTTTTCTCAAATAAACTCATTTAGAATTGTAACTCATATCTATTATTTATTACTATGCAAATATATAAATATTCCCTGCTCTCTGTCATGTTCCTGCTTATCTTCATAAGCAGGAACAATCACTTTTCAACACATAGCCACCTCTGTCTGCCGTATTTTTAATGCAGAATAGTTATTATTTGTTGAATTAAGTAAAAATACTCAGAAATTTATTATTAGACATAAACTTTTAGCAGGTAAACTAATCATAGCCTAGAAATAATAATTATTAACGTATCCTGCTAGTATATTATTAAAAAGAAAGAAGGGATGGCAATGTCTGAGAAGGGGATTTTGCTGGAATCCGGAACTAACGAGTTTGAAATCGTTGAATTTTCTATTGGTCCAGTTAGTTATGGCATTAATGTAGCAAAAGTAAGAGAAGTTATTAACCCCTTAACAATTACCAAAATGCCCAATGTTCATCCATGGGTTGATGGTATTTTTACTCTACGCGGACGGGTTATGCCTTTGGTCAACCTGCCCCGCTGCCTGGGTGCTGAGTCATCCACTACATCACCCAAGGTAATTGTAAGCGAGCTCAATAATTACTTTGTTGCCTTTCTTGTTGACGAAGTATCACGTATTCACCGTATCTCCTGGACATCCATGGAGCAACCACCCAATATTGCCAACTCTGAAATGGTTGTCGGAATAATAAAAATGGCGGAAAAAATGGTCATTTTATTAGACTTTGAAAAAATAGTAGCTGACATTAACCCGGAAATGAACGAGAAATTTAATCAGATTACTTCCGCAGCCCCTAATGTTATGGATATTCGCAAAAATAAAACCATCCTAATAGCAGAAGATTCCAAACTACTGCGAGATCTATTGTTAGGCACACTGCATAATGCCGGTTATGCCAGTATAATTTTAACTGAAAATGGATTAGATGCCTGGGAAAAAATTGAGAAACTGGCTGCTACTGGCGAACCTATTGAAAATAAACTGCAACTGGTAATCACCGATATTGAAATGCCACAAATGGACGGTCATCATCTCACTAAACGCATCAAGGAAAGTGAAAAACTTAAACATTTGCCTGTTATACTCTTCTCATCACTAATCAATGAAGAAATGCGTTTAAAAGGACAGTCTATTGGCGCTAATGGACAAGTTTCCAAACCAGAGATTGCTGAGTTAATTGATCTAATTGATAAACTCATTCTTTAAAAGAAATGCTACCCGCCGCGGGTAGTATTTCTTTTTCCAGCTATTTCACTTTAACAATTTCTATACCTCTTAAGAAATACTGCGCAGTCAATTTTTCGTTTTTCTTATTATTGTCAATAGCCGCTAAGCATTGTACAATATTGATGAGTGAGGTGTCTGTATGAGCAGTGAATATAAATATTATAGCATTATTTTAAAAGGATGCTATAATCGTGAACACTTAGAACGCCGCCTGGAAAAAATTTTGCTGCGCGGACGATTAGCTATAAAAATGGCTTTGGATACTATACCCTGTGTTATTATCTATAAAGGTAATGTAGACACTATTATTCCAATCTTTAAAGCTTTGATAACAGAGTATGCAATTATTACCATTTTTGCAGATGGTGTTCCTCCTACATTACCTATCGCCAAAAAATACCGGGATTTTTTGCATATAAACCCCAATCTACAGGCACTACTTATCGATGTCCCAGAAAACCTTTGGCTGGGCGAGGCCATCCACCGTATTATTCCAGCAAGTTTTTTAGATGAAGCTGGTGCCTTAGTAGTGTCCAGCCATGCAATCTATTTTATTGATAAGCCTGCTGGTGATACCAAGTCCCGTTGGTTAATAATCCCTTATGAACAACTTAATGACCCTCTTAATCTGGGTGAACAGGAAACTCAGTTAATCATACATTATCAGAATGCTGCTGTTCAGCAAAATGATGTCTTTACAATACCGCGGGAATTTGTAGCTTCTGCCAAAAGATCAATAGAACAAGCAAAATTGGCCCAGAAATATTTAATTAAAATAAAAACTCATTGCATAACCTGTGGCTACAGATCAGAAGATACAATTGCGCATGCACCTACTGAAACACACTGCCAGCATTGCGGCAAACCTTATCAACGTACTATTATTGTATAATCAACAATAACTCTTTATTGGATAAAACAAATAGTAAAGCCGGGGATATCCCCGGCTTTACTATTTGCTACTATTTTTTAATGCAATAACTACTTTGCGATAAGGCTCATCACCTTCACTATATGTAACAATTCGATAATCATTCTGTAATGCCATATGGATAATCTTACGCTCCTGCGGACTCATAGGTTCGAGTACCACCTTTTCGCCACGCCGTTTAACCTTATCTGCCAAGCGCATAGCCAATCTAGATAAGGTTTCCGCCCGCCGTTTACGATAATCCTCCACATCCAGAATAATACGGATACGCTCATTCGCCTCGCGATTAGCTGCTAAATTGGTCAGATATTGCAATGCATCCAATGTCTGGCCATGTTTACCAATAAGCACACCTAAATCTTCGCCATGAAGATTAATAACCACATGATCGTCATGTGTTATTTTCTCCATGGTAACCGCAATATTCATAGCCTCAAATACTTTTATTAAAAACTGTCTAGCTTCCTCTACCGGATCAATAGCACGAACAGTTATACGTACTCTGGCAAGCTTAGAACCGATAAACCCGAACAATCCTTTACTAGGAACTTCCAACACCTCATAATCAATTCGATCGCGGGTTACTTCAAGTTCAGCAAGGGCCAGTTCAATTGCTTCATCAATCGTTTTTCCTGTTTTTTCTACAGTATTAAGCTTACCATTCATCCTTAGCGTGCCTCCTCACCAGCAACTGATGATTTATTTCGATACATAAACCACTGTTGAAAAATCTGAAATAAATTGCTTACTACCCAGTAAAGCACTAATCCACCAGGAAATGACAAGCTAATATATCCAATAAACAACGGCATAAATATCATCATCATCTTAGTCTGCTGGGTCATCTCGGCAGTTGTCTGCTTTTGCTGAATATATGTGGTCAAAGCAGATAATATAGGCAATATATATGTAGGATCAGGCTGCGCCAAATCTGTCATCCACAAAAAGCTTGGTGGTTGTTGCATATAATGGTAATCGCGTATAGCAAAGAAAATAGCAATCAAAAACGGCATTTGCACAATTAACGGCAAACAACCAGCCAAAGGATTAACGCCTGCCTCTTTATATAGCGATGCCAATTCCTTATTAAGCTTTTCGGGATTACCTTTATATTTTTCCTGCAATTGCTTCATCTTAGGCTGAATATCCTGCATGGCTTTCATTGACTTTACCTGCTTGACAGTTAATGGATACAGCACTGCCTTAATCGCGATGGTAAGCAGAATTATAGCAATACCATAACTGGCAACCCCCATATTCACTGTCAAATCATAGAAAAAAGTCAATGCAGTTTGCATTATATTGCTTAAAAAACCAAAGTTCATAAAATCCAAAAAAATTCCCTCCTGCAAATGGTCGGATGTTTATTTAAACAGGATCATATCCACCAGGATGGAACGGATGACAGCGTAAAATACGCTTAACAGCCATTACCACGCCACGACATACCCCATATTTTTCAATAGCCATAAGTGCGTACTCGGAACAAGTAGGCACAAACCGGCAGCTAGGCGGCTTAAATGGGGAAATAAACAGGCGATAAAACTTAATACTACTGATAATAAGCAAAGTAATTATTCGCTTCATTATTTTTCCACCAATATTTTCGCTTTTGCACAAAGCTCAATAAAAGCTTTGACAATTTGGTCTTTACCTGCCTTTAACAGTGGCTGGCGGGCAACAATCACTAGATCAACACCATTTATAATCATCTCTTGATGATGTCTGTAGGCTTCCCTTAATAAACGTTTCAGACGATTACGCATAACAGCCGGACCCAGCCGCTTACCAGCAGCAAAACCAACCCGACGGCTGACAGAACGATTAGGCAAGACATATAGCACCAAATATTTATTGGCATATGACTTACCTGATCGATAAACAGTCTGAAAACTTTTATTTTGACAAAGCCTACCCATCTTGGGTAAAGTAAACCTTTTGACCATAATTTTTAATCATCCGGTTTCATAAATTTTTTCATCAATGGAAAAAATAGGCCACGAAAGCGGCCTACTATGCTGATAATTTTTTTCTGCCTCTAGCGCGTCTTCTCTTAAGTACAAGACGACCACCATTTGATGACATACGCTCGCGGAAACCATGAGTTCTTTTTTTCCACAATGTATTTGGTTGATAGGTACGTTTCATTATCACACCTCCTTATATATAAGAGAAAAAACTTTGAAATCTACAAAATTTCACTAGTATAGATTATAGACTAGCGCAAGGCCTAATGTCAAGAATATCTGCCTATAACACCTAAGTCTATATGTGGATAAATTAATATCTTTTTGGGTATAAGCAAAATATCTTGTTGATAACTGCCATGTGATTTGTTAATATAAACATACTTAGTTATCAACAGACATTTTAATAATATTACGCAATATCTCTAATTTTATACTTATCCCCAAAATTTTATACTTACTAACAACTTTATCCACAACGGTTGATAACTTATTAATACACATTTCTCGAAATATTTTAACCATTGTTGTATTTTTTTTTCGCCCAAAACACTATCTGAATAAAAGTTATCAACATCTGTTAATAACTTTGTGGATAACTTATGTTAATTACCATCACATTTTGTGGAAAAATATCGTATGAGAAAGGACTGAACACTATCATGAGCGCGGATACCGCTTATATGGCAAGTATTTGGCAAACAGCTTTGATACATATGAAAAAGGCATTTATTAAACCTCTTTTTGAAACATGGATCAAATCAACAATGCCACTATCAATAAATGATAATGTCATTGAAATCGGCACCCCAAAACAATTTGTGAAAGAATGGCTGGAAAGCCGTTATGTACCTGTTATTAAAGCTGCCTTAAAAGCTGCTGCCAATAAAGATTTTGAAGTAATTTTTATCAATATGGATATGGATATCGAAAATGTCGAAGAAGAAACCGCACTCCTTACCATTGAAGATCCGACAATTGAAGTTACACCAGAACATAATATACTATCTGAAAAAACAGAGATTCAACCAATTATTCCTGAAATCACAGAAAAACCAGTTTCTGATAATGATGCTCTTACTACTACTGACTATTTAAAATACCTTGACGATATTGGAGATATTCCAGAGGCTGCAGCAGCCCTCTCTAGCGAAATTTCTCCACCAAATACTGCAGATACAGATATAACAGATACTACAAAAAGCAATATAAAAAAAGAAAGATACCCTAATCGTCCCAACATAAATCTCCCACCAATTTCGGAAGAGTTTAATTTAAACCCTAAATATATTTTCTCTACTTTTGTAATTGGAAATTCTAACCGGTTAGCCCATGCAGCTTCATTAGCGGTTTCTGAAGCCCCAGCCCAAGTTTATAATCCCTTTTTCATTTATGGAGGCGTAGGTCTGGGGAAAACCCATCTTATGCATGCTATTGGTCACCGTATTAAAGAAAATAACCCCAATAGTAAAGTTGTCTATATATCAAGCGAAAAATTTACTAACGAACTTATTAACTCTATTATTAGCGGCAACCCGGAAAATTTCCGCCAACGATATCGCAATATTGACGTTCTCTTAGTTGATGATATTCAATTTCTTTCTAAAAAAGAGCATACCCAAGAAGAATTCTTTCATACCTTTAACACATTACATGATGCTAATAAACAAATTATTATCTCCAGTGACAGAGCACCGCGTGAAATCCAAACATTAGAAGACAGATTGCGTTCCCGCTTTGAATGGGGTCTAATAACTGACATCCAGCCGCCTGATTTAGAAACACGTATTGCTGTTCTACGAAAAAAAGCCATGATGGAAAGCCTTAATGTTCCTAACGAAGTGATTGTTTATATTGCCAGCCGGATTGAAAACAACATCCGCGAACTTGAGGGCGCACTCATTCGCGTAATTGCCTATGCATCTCTCAACAATCAGCCAATTGATATTGATTTAGCCACCGAAGCTCTTAAAGATATTTTCCCTGATGGTCGGCCAAAACAAATTACAACCGATCTTATAAAAGATATTGTTGCCGCCTATTTTAAACTTAAATTAGAAGACCTTTCTGCTAAAAAACGAACCCGTAATGTTGCATTTCCCAGACAAATTGCTATGTATTTATGCCGTGAATTAACCGAAACATCTTTACCAAAGATTGGCGAAATTTTTGGTGGCCGTGATCATACTACAGTAATCCATGCCCATGACAAAATACATAGAGAACGAAATTCGGATACAAAACTAAATAATACAATAAAAGACCTGATTAAACGCATTGAGTCCTAAGTGTATAACTATGTTTATAACTACCAATATAAGTTGTACACAAAATGTTGATAACTTTAATCTACACTTTTTGTGGTAAAATGTTGATAACTACTATATTACTTATCGACATTTTACCAACATACTTTTTCTATGAATAGCAAGCATTCGACATATTTATCAACATATCAACAGGACCTACTACTATTACGGCTATTTATTACTATATGCATTAATTATTAATAATAGAACCGTCTGTTTTTTTTAATTTATCTAATTTTATAATTTCAAGGAGGTTTTTCAATGAAAATTACCTGTTCTAAAGATAAACTCCACCATGCAGTACAAATCGTTCAAAAAGCAGTTTCTGCTAAAGCGACATTTCTTCTATTATCAGGTATTTATCTATCTGCTGAGAATAATAAATTACAGCTACAAGCAACTGATTACGAAATTGGTATCAGCTGCACTATTGATGCCCAAGTAGATATTCCCGGAAAAATTGTTCTATCTGGTCGCTATTTTCAAGAATTAGTAAAACGTCTTCCCGGCGAAACAGTAGAACTTGCTTCTTCCGAAAAAGACCATACAATAAAAATTTCAGCAGGCTCATCTCAATTCAACTTATTGAGCCTGCCTGCTGAAGAATTTCCTGTATTACAATCATTATTTCATAAAACAAATAGTATAAATTCATTTATCGTCAAAGATAATATTTTACGAGATATTATCAAAAGAACGACTTTTGCTTGTGCTACAGAAGAAAGTCGGCCAATATTTACAGGAGCCTTATTAGAATTAACCAACAATGACGTCAGAATGGTAGCAACTAATACTCATCGTTTAGCTCTGAAAAGAAGTACTATTGAAAATACAACGAATAGTGCTCTAAAAATTGTAATTCCCTCCAAAGTATTAAACGAATTAGCCAAATTATTAACCTCAGAACTTCCAGTTGATGTTTCTATCTGTTGGGAAAAAAGCAAAGTCGCTTTTAGTTTTGATGATGTTTATCTCGAATCACGCTTAATTGAAGGACAATATCCTGAATATAACCGGGTTATACCACCAGAATTTGGAACTGTATCAACTATTAATACAGCGTTATTTATGGATGCTGTAGAGCGTGTCTCTCTTATGGCTAAAGATGGTGAATATAATGTTATTAAATTCCAATTTAATAGCAATGAAGTTATAATAACCTCTAATAACCCTGATGTCGGCAAAGCTTATGAAACAATTCCCGTAAATACGGAAGGTACCGAGATAGCAATTGCTTTTAATGCCAAGTACGTAACTGATATACTAAAAAATATTGGTACAAATGAACTTCAATTTTCATTAAATACGCCCTTGAGTCCAGCAAGAGTTAAACCTAAAAATGATGAAACCTATACCTATATCATAACCCCGGTTCGTACCAGTTAGTAGAATGAAAAACAGGCATATTTCACATACTAGCGTGACAAATAGTACTCTGTCGTTATACCCTACCAGAAAGTTTAAATTTTTGTATAATTTTACTATGGAGGAAATGCCGTGGAAGAAATCGAAATATATACTTCAGAAATTAATATTGACCAATTACTAAAATGGGCAGGTATCATTGACAATGGAGCTCAAATTAAACCATTACTAGAGAATAAATTAATAAAACTAAATGGTACGACAGTCACAGAACGCCGGAAAAAAGTACGGATTAATGATGTTATTGCTATTGATGGAATTGGCTGTTGGAGAATAATCACAGGTGAGGCATGAGAGTAAATCAACTTATTTTACATAATTTTCGTAATTATGTAAATATAGATATAAATTTTACAGCAAGTATCAATGTCTTTATTGGTCCTAATGCCCAAGGTAAAACCAATCTTATTGAAGCTTTATATTTAGCTGCCATGGGGCGTTCACACCGGACTAATACTGATCAGGAATTAATACGTTGGAATCAGTCTGCAGCTAGTATTGAGGTTGTTTTTTTTCGTCAGGACGTCGAAAATTCATTAAAATTTAAATTTATAACCAGTCAAAACAAGGAGATACTATATAATAGTCACCCCTTACCAGTAAGGGAAATTATCGGCTCACTTAATGCTATATTGTTTTCACCAGAAGATTTACTATTGATAAAAGGAGCGCCGGTTTTACGTCGGCGCTTTTTGGATAATGAAATATCACAGGCAAATCCTGTCTACTACCGGCAATTATTAAATTATAACCGGATACTGGGACAACGTAATAACTTATTAAAAAAGATCAGAGAAGGAAGAGCTAGTACTGATTTGCTATCCCCTTGGGATGAGCAATTGGCAAAGGTTGCTGCTACTATCACTGAAAAACGCCTTGAATCTGTAAAAAAGCTCACCATGTTAGCGAATCTTCATCATCGTAAACTTACCAGCAATAGTGAAAATCTTACGGTAAATTATTATTTGAGCGGAGCTAAAAAAGATAAAATAGATAATCTACATAGATGGTATCATGGCCAGTTTGATCAACAACGTAAACAAGACATCTTAAATGGTAGTACTGGTATTGGTCCTCACCGGGATGATCTTATAATTTTAGTTAATGGTAAAAATTTGCGTAATTTTGGCTCACAAGGCCAACAACGGACTGGTGTGTTAGCTATGAAGCTGGCGGAATTAGAATTTATTAAATCAGAAACAGGCGAATATCCTATTTTATTACTTGACGATGTTATGAGTGAACTTGACGCCGCCCGCCGTTCTGAGTTACTCTTATTTATTAGAGAGCGTATCCAGACTTTTATCACCGCTGCTGATGAACAGTATTTTTCTCAAATAAAATTTGGTAAATTTTACCACATAAAAAATGGTATGGTAACGGAGTGATAGTATGTTTCGGATAAAGGATGTAATGCCAAGCACTCTAAAATCGCTGGGTGTCACTAAGCAATATAATGCTCAGTCGGTTATTGTTCATTGGCAGGAGATTGCTGGGGAGGAAATTGCCAGTCATGCATGGCCCATATCGATTCAGCGTGGTATTATGCTGTTAGCTGTAAATAATTCGGTCTGGAGTCATCACTTAATGATGTTAAAGTCCGGAATTATTAATAAAATCAATGCATTTCTCAATGAAAAAATGGTAATAGATATAAGGTTTCAAGCAGGAGATTTACGAAAATACCAGAATTGTGAAGAAGATAGGGAAAATACCTCCATATTACAACCTACTAAATTGGACTCAGAAGAACTAGCTTCTTTGTGGCAGGCGACAGCAGCAATACAAGACAATAATTTAAGAAAAAAGTGTTACTATGTATTAATAAAGCAAACTGGGATTAATATAACAAAAAAAAAAGCAGGCTGGCAATCCTGCAAACATTGCAGTGTATTAGTGCCACCAGGACAAAGTTATTGTAGTGTATGTAGTCTTGCATATAAGCAGGAAAGAAAATATGCAGTTACTAAGTTGCTAACAGAGGCTCCCTGGCTTACTTATCATGAATCTTGTCAGTTTGTTCCGTGTAGCCCGCGTGAATTCCACACAGGCAAAAAGCGATTAGTTCATAAATTAATTTATGCCTTGTTTGAGCCTGGATGGGACAAGCTTAATGAGGCTACTTTAGTTATGTTAATGACAGGCGTTAAGCCGGATAGAATAAACGAAACAATGGTTAATACTGTAATTAGCAAGATAAAGGGGCGACTTGCGGAAAAAGTCAGGAGGAAAAGCTATGTTTCTGCATCTAGGCGCTGATACTGTTATTCCTTTGCGGAATGTAATTGCTATTTTTGATTTAAAAATTATTAATTCGGCGATTACTAATCAGTACATAAATAATATAAAAGCAAATAGCAAGATCGTTGATATTTCTGATAATAATGCCAAAAGTTTTATTATCACCAACGAGAATATTTATTTTTCAGCAATATCATCTCACACATTAAAAAAAAGAGCTGGTTACATACCAGTTGCAGACGAGGAATAACGGGGGTTACACATAATGGAAGATATAAATAACATAAATGATATGGAAGATACAACAGTAAATGGTGACTATGGCGCGCAGCAAATTCAGGTTCTCGAAGGGTTAGAGGCTGTTCGTAAGCGCCCAGGTATGTATATAGGCAGCACCTCAGCCAGAGGATTGCATCACTTAGTTTATGAGGTAGTTGATAATAGTATTGATGAAGCCTTAGCTGGTTTTTGCGACAAAATTTATGTAAAAATACTTCATGATAATAGTATTGTCGTTATTGATAATGGTCGTGGTATTCCGGTAGATATGCATGAAACAGGAAAACCGGCTGTGGAAGTTGTGCTTACCATCCTTCATGCTGGCGGTAAATTTGGTGGTGAAGGATATAAAGTTTCCGGTGGTCTCCATGGGGTTGGTGTTTCAGTAGTCAATGCGTTGTCAGTGTGGATGGAAGTAGAGGTAAAACGCAATGGCAAAATTCATTTTATTCGCTTTGAACGCGGCAATACCGTACAAAGCCTCAAGATTATTGGTGAGACTGAAGAAACAGGTACAAAGGTTTCATTTAAGCCTGATCCCGAGATATTTGAAGAATTAGAATATAGTTTTGATACCCTAAAAAGCCGTCTAAGGGAATTAGCGTTTCTTAACCGTAACCTGACCATCGTTATGGAAGATGAGCGTACCGAAGAAAAACAAGAGTTTTACTATGAAGGCGGCGTTGTATCCTTTGTTGAATATTTAAATAAAAATAAAGATGTTGTTCATCCTAATCCTATCTATCTAAATGGTGCTAAAGGTACTACGCTTGCTGAAATCGCATTGCAATACAATGATGGTTATGCCGAAAATATACATGCATTTGTTAATAACATCAATACTCAGGAAGGTGGCACTCATTTAAGCGGCTTTAAAATTGCCTTAACCAGGGCCATTAATGATTTTGGCCGAAAACTTAATATAATCAAAGAAAACGATGAAAATTTAAGTGGCGAAGATGCACGTGAAGGTTTGACAGCCGTTATCAGCGTCAAACTTCAGGAACCTCAGTTTGAGGGACAAACCAAGACAAAACTTGGTAATAGCGAAGTTAGAGGCGTAATTGATAATATTGTTTCAGAGGGTCTTAATGAATTTTTTGAAGAAAATCCAGCTGTAACCAAGAAAATTATCGAAAAATCTATTATGGCCTCCCGTGCCCGGGAAGCTGCCCGCAAAGCCAGGGAATTAACTAGGCGTAAAAGCGCTTTGGAATCCAGCTCACTACCAGGTAAATTGGCTGACTGCTCAATTAAAGACCCTGATCAGGCCGAAATATATCTGGTGGAAGGTGACAGCGCCGGTGGCAGTGCGAAACAGGGGCGCGACCGTCGCTTTCAAGCTATCTTGCCGCTTAGAGGAAAAATTCTTAATGTAGAAAAAGCCCGTATGGATAAAATCCTCAATAATGAAGAAATTAGAGCTATGATTACTGCATTCGGCAGTGGTATTGGAGAAGAATTTGATTTAGAAAAACGCCGTTATGGTAAAATTATTATTATGACAGATGCCGATGTTGATGGCTCACACATAAGAACATTGTTGTTAACTTTTTTTTATCGCCATATGCAGCCATTAATTCAAAATGGTCATGTCTATATTGCTCAGCCACCGCTGTATCTTGTTAAAAAAGGTAAGGAACAATGGTATCTTTATAGTGATGACGAAATGGATATCCTACTTGATAAAATAGGGCGTGATAATATTAATGTCCAGCGTTACAAAGGTCTAGGCGAAATGAATCCTGAACAACTATGGGAGACAACCATGAATCCTGAAACCAGGACTGTTCTTAGGGTTGATCTTAAGGATGCGATAGCAGCTGATGATATATTCTCAGTACTAATGGGTGACAAGGTAGAACCGCGGCGAAAATTCATTGAAGAGAATGCCAGTAAAGTTAGAAATTTGGATATATAAGAGGCTGTTACAAAATACCCCTCTTTGCCGTTGAGCCTTTCAGCATAGAAATCGGGTATGCCCTTGCTGTGCGACTTTTTGGTGTTTAACACCGGGGTATTTTATAACAGTTTAAAGAAGTAGTAAGGAAAGTGTGTTTTTTGAAACACGCTCTATAAGCGATTATGTTGTTTTAAAAAATGACTGGCGGATTTTCCGTTAGTCATTTTTTTGCAAGGAGCGTTTATTATAGTAGTCTCTTTTTTGCAAGGAACTTATGTATTTTATCAAACATATGCTATACAAATAAGCGTAAACTTGCAAAAAGGAGATGATGTACATGAACGATAGAAAAATTGATAATTGCCAAGGCTGCTGTCAACTTGAATTTACTATACTGCCAACAAATAGGCCGCCGGTCATTGATGCTGGATTTTGGGTACAGGCGACGGCGAGCGGCGAGGTATGCGGTTATAATAATGGTACTGGTAGTATTTCTTTATCAGCTGAGGGGTTGATCCCTCAAGGTGTTTATACTGTTTGGTTTCTTACTGACAGGGGTCTAAAACCAGCCGCGCCTACTGATGCTGTATATACAGCAGATGGTCTTGACCCTAACCGGTTAGTGGTAAACAGTGACGGAGTGTTGAACTATTATATTGCGCCACTTGATTTTAACCCTTTGCGTGGAATACCTATGCCGGGAAGCAAGGTAAAGGCGGTAATCCAGGGAGTAGTAATTGGTTATCATAGTAATCGTATTACTAATGGTATTATTCCTGGCGATTTTAATATAAACTTTTTTGAACAGCTAACAGCTGAAATTTGCTTTTCCCGCATAGCTGCTGTAGTGAATACTACTACAAAAGCCTAAGCTTCAATAGAAACCGGGGTGCCAATAGCTACCATTCCTGACAGTTCCAGCACATCCCGGTTATACATACGGATGCAGCCTTTAGAAACAGCACCGCCAATAGTGGCAGGATTATTAGTGCCATGGATACCATAATGTGGCTGGCTAAGCCCAAGCCACATAACGCCAAACGGACCGCCTGGATTGGGGATTTTGCTAGCAATTTGGTAGTTTCCGGTCGGAGTAGCAGTATGTGCTTTTCCAACACCGATAACATAAGTTCTAAGTATTGTATTGTTTTTTATTAGAAGTAAGCGTCGTTTGGATAAAATAATTTTAATTGAATAGCCCAATATTATCACCTCTGTTACCATACTATGACAGGGAACAATGAATGTGAGGCTGGAGAAGGTAATGTTATTATGAGTAACATTATTTTTTTGGAAGATACAATAATTTTAAAACGAATACGTCCAGTGAATAATAGAGACGCAATAGGTGTTACCAAAACATCTATTGCTTTTTTTTATTGAGACAGGCCCAAAAATTCAATTGGCGTAATAAATTAGTAAAAAGGTGTAATTGCTTTTGGTGAGGCTGTGTATATTTTATGAATATTTAAAAATAGTTTAAGGTTAATCCAAAAAATTAAAGGAGGCTAGTAATTTGGCTTATGATTTTGAAAAGCTTATTAAGCAAGATCGCGACGAGCATAAACAATATAAGTTTGATGGTACACTATTAAACTATTTGGCAATCGTAAAAGATAACCCAGGTATAGCGGTATTAGCCCATCAACGAATGCAGGAACTACTAATTAAGTCTGGCATCGAAATTATTAAAACAGAGGAAAATCCACGCCTAAAACGGATATATGGCAACGATATCATTAAGCGTTATAGCTTCTTTGTCAATAAGTTTTTTGGTATTGATAAAAGCATTATGAAGATTATGCGTTATTTCCATTCAGCGGCAATGAAAGGGGAAGAATCCCGCCAGGTACTCTATCTGGTTGGACCAGTAGGAGCTGGCAAGTCTTCTATCATGGAAGCGTTAAAGCAGGCGCTGGAAATGAGCCCACCAATTTATACGTTGAAGGATTGTCCGATGCGCGAAGAACCATTGCATCTCATTCCCAAGCATCTTCGTCCTCAGTTTGAAGAATTACTAGGAGTAACTATCGAAGGGGACTTATGCCCGATATGCCGTTACCGGCTAAAACATGATTTTAATGGTGAATTTGAACGGTTTCCGGTTACAACATCAGAGTTTTCTATCCGCTCACGCAAAGGTATTGGCGTTGTTCCGCCAGTTGACCCTAATAATCAAGATACCTCTGTATTATCAGGTTCTGTCGATATATCCAAATTGGATCTTTATCCGGAAGATGACCCAAGGGTGCTGTCTTTAAATGGCGCTTTTAACGTTGGGAATCGCGGCGTAGTAGAATTTATTGAAGTATTTAAAAATGATGTAGAGTATCTCCATACAATGATTACAGCTACCCAGGAAAAGTCAATTCCCTCACCAGGTAAAGGGGCTATGATTTATTTTGATGGCATTATTCTGGCTCACTCTAATGAGGCCGAGTGGAACAAGTTTAAATCAGATCATACCAATGAAGCTATTCTGGACCGGATCGTAAAAGTAGAGGTTCCTTATTGTTTGGAACTTGATGAAGAGGTTAAAATATACCGCAAAGTTTTGAAAAATAGCAGTTTTGACGCGCATATTGCTCCCCATACCATTGAAGTTGCCTCTATGTTTGCTATTTTGACCCGCCTGACACCTTCCTCAAAGGTTGACCCGTTGACTAAATTAAAGATATATAATGGTGAAGAAATTGTGGAAAAAGGATCGACAAAACGAATGGATATTGTTGAACTGCGTGACGAAGCGCCTCGTGAAGGTATGACCGGTATATCTACCCGTTTTATTATGAAAGTCCTTGATAATACATTATCTGAATCTGAATTTAATTGCATTAACCCAATTGCTGTTATTGAAACCATGGTTAAGGCAACCAAGGAGCTAGCCATTGCCGATGATGAAAAGAAACGCTATCTTGGCTTTTTGCAAGATACAATTAAAAAAGAATATAACAAAATACTAGAAAAAGAAGTAACCAAAGCGTTTATTCATGGCTATAGGGAACAGGCCGAAAGTTTATTTAACAATTATCTTGATCATGCCGAGGCCTATGTCAATGAGACTAAGCTAAAAGATGTAAATACAGGCGAAGAATTAGAACCTGACATCAAATTTATGCAGTCTATTGAAGAGCAAATTGGTATTACCAGTACAGCAGCCCAGGGATTTCGCCAAGATGTTACCTCCTACATGTTTTCAATTATGCGTAGTGGCGGAAAAATTGAATATAAGAGCTATGAACCGTTAAAGGAAGCCATTGAAAAGAAGTTAACTGCTTCAGTTAAAGAGCTTTCGCGGATAATTACCCAGGCAAGAGTACGTGACAAAGAACAGGATACTAAGTATAACACCATGGTAGAAGCCATGAAGGATAATGGATACTGTCAGCATTGTTGTAATGTCGTACTAAAATATGCCGCCAATAATTTATGGAAAGACTAAGGTGATAGCGGAGGTGACCTATGGCAATTTTTAAAGAAGGTCGTACAGGAGAGTCTGATCGCTCGCAATATGACCGTAAGCGCCACCGTGAACTGGTCGAAGATGCCATCAAGCGTAATTTGGGTGATATTATTGCTGACGAAAGTATTATCGGCCAAAGTAAGAACAAAAAAATAAAGATACCTATTCGCGGTATCAAAGAGTATCAGTTTATTTATGGCAATAATAACAGCGGTACAGCGAGTGGTAATGGCAAAGAAGCACGTGGTCAGGTTATCGGCCGAACTAACAGTCAACAGGAACAAGGGATGGGGCAGGCCGGTAGTGAACAAGGGGAAGAAATTTATGAAACAGAAATTACCATGGATGAAATCGTCAATTATATGTTTGAGGAGGCAAAGCTACCTGATTTGGAGCGTAAAAAATTTGCGGTGCAAGAGACTGAGTATATATTAAAACGCTCTGGATATCAGCGAAAAGGCATCCCGCCACGACTGGCTAAAAAACGGACATTAGTGGAAAAGTTCAAACGGCAGCAGGGACTGGTTAGAGAAAATATTTGTAAACAAGTTCATTTTGAAAACGGCCAACAGGTACGGGAGCGGATACCGTTTCGTGAAGATGATTTGAGATACTTTCGGGTTAAAGAAGATATTCGTCGTCATTCTAATGCGGTGGTTTTTTGCATCATGGACGTGTCAGGCTCAATGGATCAGAGTAAAAAATATTTGGCGCGTACCTTCTACTTTTTATTATATCAATTCTTACGCTGGAAGTACGAACAGGTAGAGGTAGTATTTATTGCGCATACCACCGAAGCAAAAGAGGTAAATGAGCGGGAATTTTTCCACCATGGTGAGTCTGGTGGCACAATGATTTCCAGTGGTTATGCTAAAGCCCTAGAGATCATTGAGCAACGCTATAATCCTGATGTATGGAATATTTATGCCTTCCATTGTACCGATGGCGACAACTGGACAGAAGATAATGCACGAACCATTGAGAAGGCTAACGAGTTGGTTTGTGTCAGCAACCTGGTAGGCTATATCGAGATCCTGTCTAATTATAGTTATGGTGTGACCATTCGCCGTCAATTGGAGCAAAACATTAAGGCCGAAAACTTCATTATTGCGTCTATGGGGCGAAAAGAAGATGTTTGGCCAGCCCTTAAGCGAATATTGGAAAAAGAAGCAGAACCGGTAATTCATCCTGAAACAGAGGGTGGAGGTGATGGACAATGACGGCAGATTATGGCATGCATGAATTGGAAAAATGGAATAATAAAATTGAAGAACTAATTGCCAAATCTGGTCTAAATTGCTATGAACAGCAGTTTGAAATTTGCAGCTACGAAGATATGTTATGTTATGAATCATATGTCGGTATGCCATCCCACTACCCTCACTGGAGTTATGGTAAAGCCTATGAACGGCAAAAAACCTACTATACGTATAACTTAACTGGTTTGCCATATGAGATGGTGATTAATTCTGATCCTTGCATCGCCTATCTCATGCGGGATAATACCTTGCTGTTGCAGATATTGACAATTGCTCATGTATATGGGCATAATGATTTTTTCAAAAATAATCGGCTGTTTAGAGAAAACACCCGGGCGGAATTGACTGTTGAAATGTTTAAAAGTCATGCCAGCCGGGTGCGGGAATATATTGCTGATCCTAGTATTGGACCAAAACAAGTGGAGCGAATATTGGATGCTGCTCATGCACTTCGATTCCAAATCAGACGGCAGGGAGAAGGTAAGCCTCTTACTAAGAGTGAATTGGCTAAAGAAGTACCAGATGGTGTGCCAGACCGCTTAAAATTGGATTTGTTAGGATTTTTGAGTGAGCGGGGTAAATTGTCTTACTGGGAAAGGGATTTAATCAGTATTGTCAGAGAGGAAACTTTTTACTTTTTGCCCCAACTGGAAACCAAGATTATGAACGAGGGTTGGGCCAGTTACTGGCATTATCGCTTGCTTCAAGAGCTTACACTGCCGCAAGGTTTGCATTTTGAATTTCTCCAGCGTCATAATCTTGTTGTCCGTCCGTATGAGCGGCAAATTAATCCCTATTTTATCGGATTTAAAATGTTTGAGTATCTGGATAAAAATAATGGGCGGGATGAAATATTTAAAATTCGTCAGCAAGAACGGGATCAGTCGTTTCTGCGGCGGTTTTTGAACCAAGAGTTGTGTGAAGAACTATATTTATTTAACTACAAAATGCGTGGAATAGATATTGTGGTGACAGAGGTAGCAGATGAAGAGGGTTGGAAAATTATTCGTGACGAATTAGCTAATATGGTTGGTTTGGGAATGGTGCCGGAAATTCGCCCACAGGATGTGGAGAATGGGGTATTAGTACTCGAACATATCTATGATGGGCGGGAATTAGAAATGAATTATGCCAAAGAGACAATTAAATATGTCGCTGAGTTATGGGGAGACCGGGTAGATATAAAGACAAAGCTTAATAATAAAGATAAAATTGTGCGTTGTAACAAAGACAAGTTTGTAGCTGTGTGGGATGTATAGTGAATAGAAAAACTAGATTGAGACTTTTAGTCTCAATCTAGTTTTTCTATTAAGGGGTATACTCTTTTGCTGTTTCTTCGCCAATAAGCACTCGGTAAGCTCCTTCGGCAAGTGCCTGTAGTTCATTTTCTCCAGGCAGGATAACAACTGGGGCAATAAAACTGACGTATTCTGTGAGCTTGGCTGTAAGCTGCTCTGAATAAGCCATACCACCAGTGAGCATAATATAATCTACTTTACCGCAGACCGGTATGGCGGCTGCACCAATACGTCCAGTCTAACCAAGCCGGAGGATGCCAAGCAATATCAGGAGTGCACCCGGCAGATAGGGAAACCGTTTTTTCATTCTTTCGGAAATAAATTTCTGAGATGAATAAAAACCAGTGGCAATGCAAAGCATGTGAATTATGCCGATGGCCAAAGGGGTATAGAAGGGAAGCGGGCCCATGAGGGCGGCAGCAAAGGTGCCAACCATAGCATCGGCGCCAACTGCAAATCCAAGAAACACAGCTTCCAGTGAGCTTATAATACCAAGTTTATCGACATCGGCGGTTTCTGGTTTTGCCATGATACTGATAACTAAGCGGCCTATTGAAAAAGTTAGTTTGCGTGCAGTAACTTCGCCATCCATTTCATAGGAGGCAATATCTTTGGTTATGTATTGTTGGAAAAGGCTCCAAAGACCAAGCATAATCAGGAGTAATGCTCCAATGGCAATAGCAATGTCTGTATTGATGAACTGGCCAACAAGATAGGCCATAACCATGGCTATAGCGGTACAAATACCAGCTACAACCCCGACAATACTCAAAGAAGTAAAAGGCATGCGGATATTTTTTAAGCCATAAGCGATGCCGGCTACAAAACCGTCAATACTTACAGCTAAACCAAGTAGTAAAACATAAAAAATGCTCATGAATAGTACGCCTCCTGTTATGATGATAAAACTTTCTTTTCATGTTTAGTATATGGTTAAAGAATAAAATGGGTTACAGGCAGCGTATTCAGATACTTTTATGCTTTTGTCTAACATTTGCAGGATTTTTTTGCATATGTGAGGAAAATATAGTAGAATGTCGAATTATTGAGGTGGTTTTGTGCAAGATGGTTTGGATTTTGGATTAGGTAAGGTTTTACCAATCAAAATTGAGGAAGAAATGAAAAATTCATATATCGACTATGCTATGAGCGTAATTGTTATGAGGGCATTACCTGATGTCCGCGATGGTCTGAAACCAGTTCATCGCCGGATACTTTACGCTATGCACGAGGCTGGGATGGCGGCTAATAAACCTTACAAAAAATCAGCGCGTATTGTCGGTGAAGTTTTGGGTAAATATCATCCCCATGGTGATAGTTCGGTATATGATGCCATTGTTAGAATGGCGCAAAGTTTTTCTACCCGCTACATGCAGGTTGACGGACACGGCAACTTTGGTTCAGTGGATGGCGACTCGGCGGCAGCCATGCGTTACACGGAAGTGCGAATGTCGCGAATTGCCGAAGAGATGTTGGCTGATATTGAAAAAAACACGGTTGATTTTGTTCCTAACTATGACGAATCATTAAAAGAGCCGGCAGTATTGCCATCTAAGGTACCTAACTTATTAATCAATGGTTCATCCGGTATAGCTGTTGGTATGGCTACTAATATTCCTCCGCACAATCTGGGAGAAGTAGTTGACGGGCTCATTATGATGATTGATAATCCGGATGTGACGATTAATGAATTAATGCTGGCTATTAAAGGCCCAGATTTTCCGACAGGGGCTTTGATCCTTGGACGTGAAGGAATTTGGCAGGCTTATACTACTGGACGGGGCAGTGTCAAAATGCGGGCGCAGGCTAGAATTGAAAATATGTCTAGCGGCAAGCAACGAATAGTAGTTACTGAATTGCCTTATCAGGTAAATAAGGCCAGAATGATTGAAAATATAGCCGGACTTGTCAGGGATAAAACGATCGATGGTATTACTGATCTTAGAGATGAAAGTGATCGCAAAGGTATGCGGGTGGTCATTGAACTCAGACGGGATGCTAATGCAGATGTTGTTTTAAATCAGCTTTATAAACATACACAAATGCAGGATACTTTTGGGGTAAATATGTTGGCTTTGGTAAAAGGGCATCCAAAAGTACTCAACCTGCAGGAAGTTTTGCAGTATTACCTGGAACATCAAAAAGAAGTAATTATCCGCCGTACTAAGTTTGAACTGGATAAAGCACGGGCCAGAGCGCACATTTTAGAAGGTTTAAAAATTGCGCTTGATCACCTGGATGCTGTTATTAGTACAATTAGACAATCACAAACACCGGAAATTGCCAAAAATGCATTAATGGACAAGTTTAGCCTAAGTGAGAAACAATCTCAGGCTATCTTGGATATGCGTCTCCAGCGTTTGACTGGACTTGAACGCGCCAAAATTGAAAACGAATACAAGGACATCTTGGAGACTATCGAATGGTTGGAGGGCGTGCTGTCAGACGAAGGCAAAGTAATGAACATAATTAAAGAAGAACTTTTGGATGTCAAAAAACGTTTTGCTGACGAACGACGTACTGTTATTACCAGCGATGTGTCTAAGATGAATATGGAAGACCTTATTGCTGAAGAAGACATTGTAATTACCTTGACGCACCAAGGCTATATCAAACGTCTGCCTGTTGATACCTATCGCAGTCAGCGCCGGGGCGGTAGAGGTGTACATGGAATGGGAACTAAAGAAGAAGATTTTGTTGAGCATTTATTTGTGGCGACAACACATCACAATCTCTTGTTCTTCACCAGCAGGGGTCGGATGTACCGATTAAAAGGATACGAACTGCCTGAGGCCGGGCGTACAGCCAAAGGCACGGCTATTGTCAACTTGCTCCAGGTGGAAAAGGATGAAAAAATCACAGCAGTTATTCCGATTAAAGAGTTTAGCGCCAAACGTTATTTGTTTATGGCTACGCAAAAAGGTACTGTCAAGAAATCCGAGTTACTCGAATTTGATACAGCTCGAAAAGGTGGTTTAATAGCTATCTCCTTGGATGAGGATGATGATTTGATTGGTGTTAAACTAACAAATGGTGAATACGATATCATCATGGGTACCAGGGATGGCAAGGCTATTGTTTTCCATGAAGCCGATGTTCGGATCATGGGTAGGACGGCGCATGGCGTAAAGGGGATAACTCTAGACAAAGACGACCAGGTAATAGGTATGGATGTTGTGAAAAAAGATGGCGAAGTACTGACAATAACATCAGAAGGCTATGGTAAACGGACAAATGCAAACGATTATCGTATAACAGGACGTGGTGGCAAAGGTGTTATTAATATTAAACCAAATTCAGCGGAAAAAATCGGATATGTTATTGGCATAAAAATTGTCAAACCAGGGCAAGAACTGATGCTGATTACTAGTGAGGGTATTGTTATCCGGATGGAGATTGATACCATATCAATTACTAGTCGTAGCACGCAGGGTGTAAAAGTTATGCGTACAGATGCTGAGGATAAAGTTGTTGCTTTGGCGGTTGTTGAAAATAGAGCTAATAATGATTAAAACTAATTAAAGGATAAGTAAACATGGCTTATGCTATTGCTATAGGCTTGGTACAAGCCATGTTTAATCTATATTAGGAAATTTAAATAAAAAACAATTATGTCATTAAAAATGATATTGACATAAACAAGATGCGCATGATAAGATAAGCAAGTCGGTTCAAGCGAGGCATTATAGCTAAGCCAAGAATAATGACAGAAAGAAATACTAAGAATAAAGATATTGACACGGTGAAATAAACGTGATAATATATAAAAGCTGTCGCCGCAATGCGAACGACAAAACGTTCCCTGAAAACTGAACAATGTAAGAAATGCATCAAAAAGCCAGATGTGCGGTTGTATGTCGCTTGCGACATATAAAACCAAAATAAACAATTTCTTAATTTGATTTATAGAGCCAACAAATGGCTCCATATAATATGTAGTCACTCTGTGGCTTTGAACTTGTGCCTGGTGCGTCTGTTAATGTAGCTTGTCTACTTTAATTAAGACAGCCAATGGTATTTAAGTTTGTAAGCTCATAGACGACATACCTTTTATGGAGAGTTTGATCCTGGCTCAGGACGAACGCTGGCGGCGTGCCTAACACATGCAAGTCGAACGGGGCCATGCTCGACCTTCGACTTTGGACATTCGACCATCGAAAGAATAACGATGGTATTGATGGGAAATATTCTGCTTTAGGAATATCGAAAGTCGAAAATCGAGAGTCGAAAGTCGAGTATGGCCTAGTGGCGAACGGGTGAGTAACGCGTAGATAACCTGCCTCTAAACTGGGGACAACACCGCGAAAGTGGTGCTAATACCGAATGTGGTATCTTGGTCGCATGACTGAGATAAGAAAGGTGGCCTCTGAATATGCTACCGCTTAGAGATGGGTCTGCGTCTGATTAGCTAGTTGGTGAGGTAACGGCTCACCAAGGCGACGATCAGTAGCCGGTCTGAGAGGATGAACGGCCACACTGGGACTGAGACACGGCCCAGACTCCTACGGGAGGCAGCAGTGGGGAATCTTCCGCAATGGACGAAAGTCTGACGGAGCAACGCCGCGTGAGTGAAGAAGGTCTTCGGATTGTAAAGCTCTGTCGTTTGGGACGAACGTATTCTATGTAAATAATGTAGAGTAATGACGGTACCAAAGGAGGAAGCCACGGCTAACTACGTGCCAGCAGCCGCGGTAATACGTAGGTGGCAAGCGTTGTCCGGAATTATTGGGCGTAAAGGGCGTGTAGGTGGATTTTTAAGTCGTGTGTCTAAGTGCGGGGCTCAACCCCGTATAGGCGCAGGAAACTGGAGATCTTGAGTGCAGGAGAGGAAAGTGGAATTCCCAGTGTAGCGGTGAAATGCGTAGATATTGGGAGGAACACCAGTGGCGAAGGCGACTTTCTGGACTGTGTCTGACACTGAGGCGCGAAAGCCAGGGGAGCGAACGGGATTAGATACCCCGGTAGTCCTGGCCGTAAACGATGGGTACTAGGTGTAGAGGGTATCGACCCCTTCTGTGCCGCAAGCTAACGCAATAAGTACCCCGCCTGGGGAGTACGGCCGCAAGGTTGAAACTCAAAGGAATTGACGGGGGCCCGCACAAGCGGTGGAGTATGTGGTTTAATTCGACGCAACGCGAAGAACCTTACCAGGACTTGACATTGAGTGAAAAGCTAAGAGATTAGTTCCTATCCTTCGGGATACACGAAAACAGGTGGTGCATGGCTGTCGTCAGCTCGTGTCGTGAGATGTTGGGTTAAGTCCCGCAACGAGCGCAACCCTTATCCTTTGTTGCCAGCACGTAATGGTGGGAACTCAAGGGAGACTGCCGCAGACAATGCGGAGGAAGGCGGGGATGACGTCAAGTCATCATGCCCCTTATGTCCTGGGCTACACACGTACTACAATGGGCTTAAACAAAGCGAAGCAAGCCCGCGAGGGTAAGCCAAACGCATAAACAAGCTCTCAGTTCGGATCGGAGGCTGCAACTCGCCTCCGTGAAGTCGGAATCGCTAGTAATCGCAGGTCAGCATACTGCGGTGAATACGTTCCCGGGCCTTGTACACACCGCCCGTCACACCACGAAAGTTGACAACACCCGAAGCCGGTGGGGTAACCGTGTTCGACATTGGATTTTCGACAATTGACGTTCGAAAAAACACGAAAATCGAAAGTCGAAGGTCGAATGTCGAACACGGGGCTAGCCGTCTAAGGTGGGGCCGATGATTGGGGTGAAGTCGTAACAAGGTAGCCGTATCGGAAGGTGCGGCTGGATCACCTCCTTTCTAGGGAGAACCGATTCGACGTTCGAAGGTCGACCTTCGATCTTCGACGATAAACACGAATCAACTTCCAGGTCGGTACATTTGGCAGATGCAAGACAAGAGATAGAAACCTTGCCTTTTTCGAAAGTCGCAGGTCGAAAATCGATTGTCGAATACTCTTACATTGTTTGGTTTTGAGGGAATGCAAGTTACCAAAAATTACTTGTTGAAATACACGAGTAACTATGATAACGTTAGTATTCCTGAAAACAACATATCCAGTGACGATAGCTGTGGGGCTCCACCTGTTCCCATACCGAACACAGTAGTTAAGCCCACAAACGCCGAAGGTACTTGGTTGGAAACGGCCTGGGAGATTAGGAAGTTGCTGGTTGGTAAAACACCTACTAAATATGTAGGTGTTTTTTGTTGACAGTCATTAGATACTGGAATATAATAAAAATACAAGAAAAAACCCTTACCCACTACCGCGGGTGGGGTTTTTTCAGTTAGATAGATAATATTGTTGTAAAGGAATGATAAAGTGGAAAAATATCAAAAATATGGTATCAACCCTTTACTTATCAGCGTAGCTACCGGTCAAGATGTAGTTAGTCTTTCACCGCGTCCTACCGTTGCTATGCTGCCAGGCAAATATTCTAAACTTGTGTACAAGCATATCAAAACAGTCAATGCTGAGTTTCCCGAAAATAGTTTTCGATTGACATGTAAAAAATGCGATAAGAGTGGTGATTATGATTTAGGTACTGTAGTATTTTCAACAGATGCTACGGAACCTAGAAAAGGGGTAGATCAGTTTCAGGCACTTGGCTATTTTCGCTGCAAACATTGTAATGCTGCTGGGGAATGGGAACTATCACCGCGCATCCAAACAATGCTTGCAGCGAAAATGGCTGCGGCCACAATCAGTAGCCTTAATGGAACGGACAGGCCTGATGGAATTATATTAGGGGAAGCAATTATTGATCGTGTTTTTTTACCACGCTGGGGAAGTGATGCGGAGAGTTACTTTCTGAAAAAGCTGAGTAAGACACCAGACAATGCTTATTTTTGGAATCGTTTAGGAAATACTTATTATAGAGGAAAGCGTCCGGAGTTAGCGGTGTTTGCTCATGAACAAGCATTGGTTAAGGATGCAGGGCAAGTAGAATCCCATTACTCGATAGGGAAAATACTTATCGAATGTGGTGAGCTTGAAAAAGCTTCTGAGCATTTACGACAAGCAGTGGAATTTAGTTATCAATATAAGTATATGACGGCATATGATCTTAGGGAAATCATTGTAGGAGCATTAGAAATACTACTTACTATCTATAAAAAAAGTGATAATAAAATTAATATATTGCCAAAGCCTAATGAACAGGCAATAACTCAGCTTACTAAAAATCAAATAGCGGCAACGGCAATGCTTGATTTTGAAATTGAGTATAACAGCAGGGAAACTCTTTATCCGCTGGCTGAGGTATATCTGGGAGAGCGTCGGAATGAATTGCTGCCAGACGAATGTGTCATTCGCAAACGGAATAATAAAGCAGTTTGGCCGATAGCTAGTAAAGTAAATAAACAGAAACCTTCTAAGAAAAATAAAAACAAGAGAAAAAGATAGTGCAAGGATTTAAAGATATTTTGTTGAATACTTAATACAGTGTTAATTGTCGGGCTACTTAAAAAGGAAAAATGTCCGTGACAGACAACAAGTGTTCATATCAGAAAGGAGATAAATTCATGATTTTAAAAAGTAATATTGTTAAAAAAGGATCAACCCGGGCGGCGCATCGCTCTTTGTTCTATGCCATGGGCTATACTCCACAAGAACTAGAAAAACCAATGATCGGCGTTGTTAATGCTTTTAATGAAATAATTCCTGGACATATGCATCTTAAAGATGTAGCTGAAGCCGTAAAAATGGGTGTAGTTGCTGGTGGTGGTATGCCGGTAGAATTCCCGGCTATTGGTATTTGTGATGGTATCGCTATGGGGCATGATGGCATGAAATACCCGTTGCCTAGCCGCGAGCTTATTGCTGACTCGGTTGAAGCCATGGTAATCGGTCATGGTTTTGATGGACTCGTACTCATTCCTAATTGTGACAAAATTGTGCCAGGTATGCTTATGGCTGCTGCCAGAATCAACATCCCTTGTATTGTAATGAGTGGTGGTCCGATGATGGCTGGACGCTATCAGGGACGGGATATTAGCGTCAGTACGATGTTTGAAGCTGCAGGGCTTTTTGAAGCAGGGAAAATAACAGCACCGGAAATGGACCAAATGGAAAAATCGGCGTGCCCTGGATGTGGTTCCTGCGCAGGGCTGTTTACGGCTAATACTATGAACTGTATGGCTGAAGCGTTAGGGGTGGCATTACCGGGAAACGGGACAATTCCTGCAGTAAACTTTGGTGCGCGCCGCATGCTGGCAAAACAAGCTGGTTCAATTATTGTTGATTTAGTTAAACGGGATGTTAAGGTCCGTGATATTTTGACCCGACAAGCTTTTGAGAATGCCATGACTGTTGATATGGGTATCGGTGGCTCGTCAAACACAGTATTACATCTTACAGCCATTGCTCGTGAGGCCGGAATTGAATTGCCATTGCAGTTGTTTGATGAAATTAGTGCTAAGACACCTTATATAACCAAGTTAAGTCCGAGCGGCACTCAGCATATTCAAGACCTTAACGAAGCCGGTGGTATTTCTGCAGTAATGAAAGAACTTTCTAAGCTTGGGCGCATTCATACTGAGGCTTTAACAGTAACCGGTACTGTCAATGATCGGATTAAAGATGTTGCTATCCTGCGCCCGGAAGTAATCAAAACAGTTGAGTCCCCCTATCGCAAGACTGGTGGTATCGCTATTCTTAATGGTAATTTAGCTCCTGATGGTGCAGTGGTAAAAGAAAGCGCTGTGAAAGAAGATATGCTTGTCTTTGAAGGTATTGCCCGTGTATTTAATTCCGAGGAAGAGGCTATTGAAGCTATTATTGGTAAAAAAATTAAAGACGGTAATGTAGTTATTATTCGCTATGAAGGTCCAAAAGGCGGCCCGGGAATGAAGGAGATGTTAAATCCAACAGCCATAATTGTTGGTATGGGTCTTAAAGTGGCATTATTAACTGACGGACGTTTCAGCGGTGCTACACAAGGCGCCTGTATTGGTCACATTTCCCCGGAAGCTATGGAGGGGGGACCAATTGCCCTCGTGGAGGAAGGCGATATGATTAGTATCGATATTCCAGGGCGTAAGCTTGAGATCAAAGTAAGTGATGAAGACATGGCAAAACGGAAAGCAGCCTGGGTTCAACCAAAGCCTAAGGTGATTACTGGCTATCTTGCCAGATATGCTAAGCTAGTGACTTCAGCAAATACGGGTGCTGTGCTAAAATAAATAGTAGAATCTTGGTCATGGAACAGTCCGGTCGCGGGCTGTTCTTTTCATCTGGGTGGTAAATACATATTAACAAACAGAATTTTCAGTATTGAGTGAATAATTATTGACAAGTTAGGTTATGGTATGCTACGATAAAAAAACAATAGATTTACCTTTTTTACCATTGCTCGATAGAAAAAAAGATGGCAGAAGTATTGACACCAATAAGCTATGCATGATAAGATAAGCAAGTCGGTTCAAGCGAGGCATTATAGCTAAGCCAAGAATAATGACAGAAAGAAATACTAAGAATAAAGATATTGACACGGTGAAATAAACGTGATAATATATAAAAGCTGTCGCCGCAATGCGAACGACAAAACGTTCCCTGAAAACTGAACAATGTAAGAAATGCATCAAAAAGCCAGATGTGCGGTTGTATGTCGCTTGCGACATATAAAACCAAAATAAACAATTTCTTAATTTGATTTATAGAGCCAACAAATGGCTCCATATAATATGTAGTCACTCTGTGGCTTTGAACTTGTGCCTGGTGCGTCTGTTAATGTAGCTTGTCTACTTTAATTAAGACAGCCAATGGTATTTAAGTTTGTAAGCTCATAGACGACATACCTTTTATGGAGAGTTTGATCCTGGCTCAGGACGAACGCTGGCGGCGTGCCTAACACATGCAAGTCGAACGGGGCCATGCTCGACCTTCGACTTTGGACATTCGACCATCGAAAGAATAACGATGGTATTGATGGGAAATATTCTGCTTTAGGAATATCGAAAGTCGAAAATCGAGAGTCGAAAGTCGAGTATGGCCTAGTGGCGAACGGGTGAGTAACGCGTAGATAACCTGCCTCTAAACTGGGGACAACACCGCGAAAGTGGTGCTAATACCGAATGTGGTATCTAGGTCGCATGACTGAGATAAGAAAGGTGGCCTCTGAATATGCTACCGCTTAGAGATGGGTCTGCGTCTGATTAGCTAGTTGGTGAGGTAACGGCTCACCAAGGCGACGATCAGTAGCCGGTCTGAGAGGATGAACGGCCACACTGGGACTGAGACACGGCCCAGACTCCTACGGGAGGCAGCAGTGGGGAATCTTCCGCAATGGACGAAAGTCTGACGGAGCAACGCCGCGTGAGTGAAGAAGGTCTTCGGATTGTAAAGCTCTGTCGTTTGGGACGAACGTATTCTATGTAAATAATGTAGAGTAATGACGGTACCAAAGGAGGAAGCCACGGCTAACTACGTGCCAGCAGCCGCGGTAATACGTAGGTGGCAAGCGTTGTCCGGAATTATTGGGCGTAAAGGGCGTGTAGGTGGATTTTTAAGTCGTGTGTCTAAGTGCGGGGCTCAACCCCGTATAGGCGCAGGAAACTGGAGATCTTGAGTGCAGGAGAGGAAAGTGGAATTCCCAGTGTAGCGGTGAAATGCGTAGATATTGGGAGGAACACCAGTGGCGAAGGCGACTTTCTGGACTGTGTCTGACACTGAGGCGCGAAAGCCAGGGGAGCGAACGGGATTAGATACCCCGGTAGTCCTGGCCGTAAACGATGGGTACTAGGTGTAGAGGGTATCGACCCCTTCTGTGCCGCAAGCTAACGCAATAAGTACCCCGCCTGGGGAGTACGGCCGCAAGGTTGAAACTCAAAGGAATTGACGGGGGCTCGCACAAGCGGTGGAGTATGTGGTTTAATTAGACGCAACGCGAAGAACCTTACCAGGACTTGACATTGAGTGAAAAGCTAAGAGATTAGTTCCTATCCTTCGGGATACACGAAAACAGGTGGTGCATGGCTGTCGTCAGCTCGTGTCGTGAGATGTTGGGTTAAGTCCCGCAACGAGCGCAACCCTTATCCTTTGTTGCCAGCACGTAATGGTGGGAACTCAAGGGAGACTGCCGCAGACAATGCGGAGGAAGGCGGGGATGACGTCAAGTCATCATGCCCCTTATGTCCTGGGCTACACACGTACTACAATGGGCTTAAACAAAGCGAAGCAAGCCCGCGAGGGTAAGCCAAACGCATAAACAAGCTCTCAGTTCGGATCGGAGGCTGCAACTCGCCTCCGTGAAGTCGGAATCGCTAGTAATCGCAGGTCAGCATACTGCGGTGAATACGTTCCCGGGCCTTGTACACACCGCCCGTCACACCACGAAAGTTGACAACACCCGAAGCCGGTGGGGTAACCGATTCGACATTGGATTTTCGACAATTGACGTTCGAAAAAACACGAAAATCGAAAGTCCTTTGGTCGAATGTCGAACACGGGGCTAGCCGTCTAAGGTGGGGCCGATGATTGGGGTGAAGTCGTAACAAGGTAGCCGTATCGGAAGGTGCGGCTGGATCACCTCCTTTCTAGGGAGAACCGATTCGACGTTCGAAGGTCGACCTTCGATCTTCGACGATAAACACGAATCAACTTCCAGGTCGGTACATTTGGCAGATGCAAGACAAGAGATAGAAACCTTGCCTTTTTCGAAAGTCGCAGGTCGAAAATCGATTGTCGAATACTCTTACATTGTTTGGTTTTGAGGGAATGCAAGTTACCAAAAATTACTTGTTGAAATACACGAGTAACTATGATAACGTTAGTATTCCTGAAAACAACATATCCAGTGACGATAGCTGTGGGGCTCCACCTGTTCCCATACCGAACACAGTAGTTAAGCCCACAAACGCCGAAGGTACTTGGTTGGAAACGGCCTGGGAGATTAGGAAGTTGCTGGTTCATCTCGACAGTCGACATTAGACGTATGACCTTCGATAAACCATCGAAAGTCCAAAGTCGCAAATCGAAAGTCGAGTAAGTGTTCCTTGAAAACTGCACAGAAGAAAGCAAAAGTAAAGAATGCCTCATATGCAAATATGAAGAGCAAACTTAACGAAGTGCAATTAGGATTTAAC
Organism: Sporomusa ovata DSM 2662; assembly: GCF_000445445.1. GTDB lineage: Bacteria > Bacillota > Negativicutes > Sporomusales > Sporomusaceae > Sporomusa > Sporomusa ovata. The sequence continues at coordinate 601,067 of NZ_ASXP01000002.1, forward strand.
TGAAGGCAAAACGTAAGCTAAAACCTCGGCATAGTAAAATATAGCCGAGAGACTGGCTAGAAATGGACAGATGCTAGGCGCAGTGAGCACCGGAGCGGAGGCGTACAAGTTGTACGTTGAGCACCGGAGCGCAGTAGCACGTTCTGGATTCGTGATTCTATCAACGCATTCAGATTGTCGCAGATATGTGCAACGCACATTGTGCGGCACCGCAGCATGGCCGTTTATAGACAGTCGACAATGTATTAGCAACAAGACTTAAAATAAGTCAAGTTACTAAGGGCATACGGCGGATGCCTAGGCGCCAGGAGCCGACGAAGGACGGGGTAAGCTCCGATATGCCAGGAAGAGCTGCAAGCAAGCTTTGACTCCTGGATTTCCGAATGGGGGAACCCGGCGGTGGTAATGCACCGTCACCTAACGTAAGTTAGGAGGGCACCCGGGGAACTGAAACATCTAAGTACCCGGAGGAAAAGTAATCAATTGAGATTCCCCAAGTAGCGGCGAGCGAACGGGGAAGAGCCCAAACCCTGTTCGACATTGGATTTTCGACATGCGACATTCGAAGGGAGACGAAAGTTACCAAACCCCTATCGAAAGTCTAAAGTCGAAGGTCGAATGTCGAGCAGGGGGTTGAGGACTGACATAAATCAGAAAATATCTAGTTGAACTACCTGGAAAGGTAGGCCACAGAAGGTAACAGCCCTGTAAACGAAAGATTGCATCTGAGGGTCAGAATCCAGAGTACCACGGGACACGAGGAACCCTGTGGGAAGCAGGGGGGACCACCCTCCAAGGCAAAATACTCCTTGGCGACCGATAGCGCATAGTACCGTGAGGGAAAGGTGAAAAGCACCCCGGGAGGGGAGTGAAAGAGAACCTGAAACCGTATGTCTACAAGCAGTCGAAGACCTTTATATGGTCGACGGCGTGCCTATTGAAGAATGAATCGGCGAGTTACAGTAACTAGCGAGGTTAAGTGGGAAACACGGAGCCGAAGCGAAAGCGAGTCTAAATAGGGCGAGAGTTAGTTATTGTAGACCCGAAACCGCAGTGATCTATCCATGGCCAGGTTGAAGCGCAGGTAAAAATGCGTGGAGGACCGAACCCGTGAGCGTTGAAAAGCTTTGGGATGAGTTGTGGATAGGGGTGAAATGCCAATCGAACGCGGAGATAGCTGGTTCTCCCCGAAATAGCTTTAGGGCTAGCCTCAGGTAATGAGTATAGACGGTAGAGCACTGATAGGGCTAGGGGTCTTATAGATTACTGAACCTTGTCAAACTACGAATGGATATACTTTAACCTGGGAGTCAGACTGCGAGTGATAAGATCCGTAGTCAAAAGGGAAACAGCCCAGACCATCAGCTAAGGTCCCCAATGCCGTGCTAAGTGGCAAAGGATGTGGAATTTCCGAAACAACCAGGATGTTGGCTTAGAAGCAGCCACCATTTAAAGAGTGCGTAATAGCTCACTGGTCGAGAGATTGTGCGCCGAAGATGTCCGGGGCTAAAGCACGGAACCGAAGCTATGGCTTTTTCGACAGTCGACTTTTGACATTCGATATTCGATAGGAGTGTGAAAAATGTCTGGCTATAAAGAATTAGCAATATATCAGAAATCATATGATACATCGCTAAGAATTCATAGATTGACAGTCACATTTCCAAAACATGAAACGTATGAACTAGGAAGTCAGATGCGTAGAGCAGCTATATCTATACCGCTAAATATAGCGGAAGGATATGGACGAAAGATTCATCAAAATGATTTTAAATCATTTTTGATAAACGCATTAGGCTCTTGCAACGAAGTACAAGTACTACTGGAAATGGTAAAAGATCTTGGATATATCGACCAAGAGTATAATGAATTAAAAGAGATATATGACCATCTAAGTAGACAAATATCGAAATTCATACAAGCCATGAAATAATCGAAAATCGGAAATCGAAAGTCGACTGTCGAGAAGGGGTAGGGGAGCGTTCTTATTAGAGAGAAGCAATACCGTAAGGAGTTGTGGACTGATAAGAAGTGAGAATGCCGGTATGAGTAGCGAAAAGACAAGTGAGAATCTTGTCCACCGAAAGCCTAAGGATTTCTGAGGAAGGATCGTCCGCTCAGAGTAAGTCGGGACCTAAGTCGAGGCGTAAATGCGTAGGCGATGGACAACTGGTTAAAAATCCAGTACCACCTAGAGTCGTTTGAGCGATGGAGTGACACAGTAGGGTAAATGAGCGCGAGGATGGAAATTCGCGTCTAAGCTTGTAGGGTGCAGAGCAGGCAAATCCGCTCTGCTGGAACCTGAGAAGTAATGGGTAGCTGTTAGCAATAACGGTGAATTGATTGATCCCACACTGTCAAGAAAAGCTTCTAGTGAGATAATAGGTGCCCGTACCGTAAACCGACACAGGTAGGCGGGGAGAGAATCCTAAGGTGCGCGGGAGAACCCTCGTTAAGGAACTCGGCAAAATGTCCCCGTAACTTCGGGAAAAGGGGAGCTTATATATCGTGTAAACTTGAAACGGTTGAAGCGAAAATGAGTTGCAAAAAAGAGGCCCAAGCGACTGTTTACCACAAACACAGGTGCCTGCTAAAGCGAAAGCTGACGTATAGGTGCTGACACCTGCCCGGTGCCGGAAGGTTAAGAGGAGCGGTTAGAGGTAACTCGAAGCTGTGAATTGAAGCCCCGGTAAACGGCGGCCGTAACTATAACGGTCCTAAGGTAGCGAAATTCCTTGTCGGGTAAGTTCCGACCCGCACGAAAGGTGTAACGACTTGGGCACTGTCTCAACGAGGGACCCGGTGAAATTGAAATACCTGTGAAGATGCAGGTTACCCGCGACTGGACAGAAAGACCCCATGGAGCTTTACTGCAACCTGACATTGAGTTTTGGTAAATGATGTACAGGATAGGTGGGAGACAGAGAAATTAGGACGCCAGTCTTGATGGAGTCAATGTTGGGATACCACCCTTTATTTACTGGAATTCTAACTCAAGAAGTAACGACGCTGAGGACAGTGTCAGGCGGGCAGTTTGACTGGGGCGGTCGCCTCCGAAAGAGTAACGGAGGCGCCCAAAGGTTCCCTCAGCGCGGATGGAAATCGCGCGAAGAGTGTAAAGGCAGAAGGGAGCTTGACTGCGAGTCAGACAAGACGAGCAGGGACGAAAGTCGGGCTTAGTGATCCGGTGGTACCGAGTGGAAGGGCCATCGCTCAACGGATAAAAGCTACCCTGGGGATAACAGGCTAATCTCTCCCAAGAGTCCATATCGACGGGGAGGTTTGGCACCTCGATGTCGGCTCATCACATCCTGGGGCTGAAGTAGGTCCCAAGGGTTGGGCTGTTCGCCCATTAAAGTGGTACGTGAGCTGGGTTCAGAACGTCGTGAGACAGTTCGGTCCCTATCCATCGCGGGCGTAAGAGACTTGAAGGGAACTGCTCCTAGTACGAGAGGACCGGAGTGGACGAACCAATGGTGTACCAGTTATTCCGCCAGGAGTAGAGCTGGGTAGCTACGTTCGGAAAGGATAAACGCTGAAAGCATCTAAGCGTGAAACCAGCCTTAAGATGAGGTCTGTCATTCGAAAGAAGTAAGGCCCCTTGCAGATGACAAGGTAGATAGGCCAGATGTGGAAGTGGAGTAATCCATGCAGCTGACTGGTACTAATAGGCCGAGGACTTGACTTAATCGACTATCGACTTTCGATTTTCGACTGTCGATAGAAAGTGAACTAACAGTATCTAATTGTGCACAGTCTTTCTTCTGTGAAGTTTTGAAGGAACATACCTTTATAAAAGAGATATATCGAAAGTCGTAAGTCGACAATCGAATGTCAAATAATCCAGTGACGATAGCTGTGGGGTTCCACCTGTTCCCATACCGAACACAGTAGTTAAGCCCACAAACGCCGAAGGTACTTGGTTGGAAACGGCCTGGGAGATTAGGAAGTTGCTGGTTGGTAAAACACTTACTAAATATGTAGGTGTTTTTTTGTTGCCGTAAAGCTTAGACTGTTCAGAGTGCCCCAGGTGCTAGGCGGAGCGAGGACGGCGCCGTAGTCGTACTGGAAGTATGACTACGGGATATGATAACCAAGTGAGGGAGTGCTGTAAGCATAATAACTTACATTTTTCTGCTTGACAGCATTTAGGCCCTGTGCTACTATGCTAATATAGTCCATGAAATGAATACCTTATTTTTCATCAAGAGTTGGCTGAGGGACTGGCCCTATGAAGCCGCGGCAACCATCGCATATGCATTTGCATTGGCGGAACGGTGCCAATTCCTGCAGAAGCCCGCAAGGGACTGGCAGATGAAGAATAGCATAGTTAGATATTATGCCTCTTCTTCTGTGAAGAGGTTTTTTATTGTCTGAATTTAAAGGAGGAACCTATATAAAAATGATTATATTAACTGGATTACAAAAGATATATCATGGAGGAACAGGTACTGTAAAGGCACTTGACAATGTATCTCTTGAAATCGAGCAGGGTGAAATTTTTGGCATAATTGGTAAGAGCGGTGCAGGGAAAAGCACGCTAATTCGCTGTATCAATCTGCTGGAACGCCCTACTGCTGGCCGGGTATTAGTTGATGGTCAAGATATGACTAGTTTATCTGAAGCCGAGTTACGAGAAGCACGTAAAAGCATGGGTATGATTTTTCAGCACTTTAACTTGCTTTCATCTCGCACTGTACTTGAAAATATTGCATTCCCGTTGGAGATAGCTGGTATTAGCCGTGCTGAAAGAGAGGAAAAAGCATTACCCCTATTAGAATTGGTTGGCCTGACAGATAAGAAAAATGTTTATCCGGCTCAACTTAGTGGTGGACAGAAACAGCGAGTGGGTATTGCCAGGGCATTAGCCAGTCAGCCTAAAGTTCTCTTATGTGATGAGGCAACTTCGGCGCTTGATCCGCAGACTACGGAATCCATTTTGGCGCTTTTGAAAGATATAAATATAAAGTTGGGTTTGACTATTGTTTTAATAACTCATGAGATGCATGTTATTAAGGCAATTTGCGACAGAGTTGCAGTTATTGAAGGTGGACAGTTGGTTGAGACTGGTAAAGTATTTGATGTATTTACTAATCCACAATCAGCAACTGCGCAGGATTTCATTAAAGCAGTAGTAAATAACAAAGTTCCAGATACATTAGTAGCCTTATTGTCAGATACGCCAGTAGCTGGTGGAAATCTCGTTGTGAGATTATCTTTCTTCGGGGACGCAACCAATGAACCAGTCATAGCTGGACTTATTCGTCGGTTTGCTGTAGATGTAAATATTATTTCGGGAAATATTGATCATCTGCAAGACACTCCTTATGGCACGCTCTTGATTGAGCTATCTGGTAAGGATGAAGATATCCAAAATGCACTAATTTACTTGCAGGATCTAGATTTAAGAACAGAGGTGATTGGTTATGTCGCAAGACATGCTCATGTTGCTGGTTGAGGGACTAGGAGAAACTTTTTATATGGTAGCTGTTTCATCGCTGGTTTCAGCACTTTTAGGGATTCCCTTAGGGGTTATCCTAGTGATAACCGGTAAAGGTCATATCAAGGAAAATCTTTTATTTAATCAAACGTTGGGCGCCATTGTGAATGCGGCCAGGTCAACCCCCTTTATTATTCTGATGGTAGCTATAATTCCTTTTACCCGGATTATTGTTGGTACATCTATCGGCACAAATGCCGCCATTGTGCCGCTTACTATTGCTGCTATTCCATTTCTCGCCCGGGTTGTTGAGTCGGCAATTAAGGAAGTGGATGCTGGTTTAATTGAGGCTGCACAGTCGATGGGAGCATCACCTAGCCAGATTATTTTAAAAGTACTTATTCCAGAAGCTATGCCTTCTATTGTGCTTGGAATAACGCTGACAGTAATTAGTCTCATCGGTTACTCTGCTATGGCAGGTGCTATAGGTGGCGGTGGATTAGGTGATTTGGCCATCCGCTATGGCTATCAACGTTTTCGCGCTGATGTTATGTTGGCTACAGTAATCATTCTAATTGCAATGGTGCAGATCGTGCAGTCTAGTGGTGATTATTTTGCTCACAAGCTTAATAAAAGATAATACATATGGATACGTAAAAGGAGTAGCAATATCATGCGAATTTTACATACAGCCGACTGGCATTTTGGCAAGTCTATTGAGGGGCGAGACAGAATGCCTGAACAAGTGGCCTTTGTGGAAGAACTGTGCACTATTTGTACAGAGGAACAAGTTGACTTGGTGTTGGTGGCTGGTGATGTATTTCAAAGTTCTAATCCTAGTGCCGCTGCGGAGGAGCTTTTTTACTATGCCGTGGACAAGTTAGCCAATAATGGCAAACGTGGTGTAGTCATTGTGGCTGGTAACCATGATAATCCTGACAGATTGTGTGCTGTGTCGCCGCTGGCTGGTCGATTAGGTATTACGTTAGCTGGTTTCCCTAAAGAAGGGCTTGGTCCCACTAATCCAGTGCCTGGAAGGGTGCAACGGGTGAATGGCGGACCGGCCTGGTTGGAATTGGCTGTGCCGGGAATTGACCATACGGCTATTATTGCGGCCTTGGCATATCCGTCAGAAGGACGGCTCAAAGAGGTTTTATCGCAGTCGCTGGAGGATAAAGATTTACGTCAAGGATATAATGACCGGTTGGCGGGCTTGTTTAGCCAACTAAATACTAAGTATCGGTCAGATACTGTAAATTTGGTTGTAAGTCATTTATATGTGCGCGGTGGGCTTGAGTCTGATTCGGAACAACAGATTCAAATCGGGGGGGCTTATGCTGTTGACCCATTGGTATTTCCGGCTGATGCCCAGTATATTGCACTTGGTCATCTTCATCGACCGCAATATGTAGGCTCTACAGCAGCTCCTTGCCGTTATGCCGGTTCGCCACTAGCTTACAGCTTTTCCGAGATTGGATATGCTAAGTCAGTAACACTTGCTGATATTAAGCCAGGTAAGATGGCAGTTATTCGCGAGGTGCATGTGACCTCAGGCAAGCCACTAGCTAGATGGCGGGCAACCGGTGGTCTGGCTCAGGTGCGCGAATGGGTAGCAGCCGGGCGGGATAAAGATGCCTGGATTGAAGTTGAATTGGAGATGAACAAGGCCTTGACTTTGGAGGAGATTCATGAACTTAGGGCTTTGCATTCCGGTTTTGTTATTATTAGGCCGGTATTTAATTCCCCTGAAGAAGAATCTGACAAACAGCCGGTACGGCTTAACAGCCTGTCGCTTAATGAATTGTTTATTCGGTTTTATAAGCAGCAAAATGGCGGCCTTTTGCCTGATGATAACCTTGTGGAGCTATTTCTGGACATAAGCCAGAGTCTTATACAGGAGGAACAGATGGCTGAGCCGGAGTTAGCTGGGGAGGGGCAAGCATGAAACCGATAACTCTCAAAATTGCTGGTCTCCACAGCTTCCGCGAGGAGCAGGAGATTCTTTTCGAACAGCTATGTGAGCTTGGTGTATTTGGGATTTTTGGACCGACAGGCAGTGGTAAATCGTCGATACTTGATGCCATGACTTTGGCATTATATGGAACTGTAGTTAGAGCCGGACGGCGAACGCAGGGTATATTAAATCACGCAGAAAAGCAGGTTAAAGTAGCCTTTACCTTTGCCTTAGGGCAAGGCGGCGAGCGGTGCCTTTATCGGGTCGAACGCCGATATACCCGTAAAGATCAGGTTGCGGTGTCCAACACCTACAGCCGTCTGGTGTCAATAATGAATGAGCAGGAAGAGGTTCTTGCCGACAAGGACCGAGAAGTTACAGACCAGGTTACAACCCTGCTTGGATTGCGTGAAGAAGATTTTACCAGGGCTGTGGTGCTGCCACAGGGCAAGTTCGCCGAATTTCTTAATTTAGGTGGCAAGGAACGGCGTGAGATGCTGCAGCGGTTATTTTCGCTGGAACAATACGGCAATGTACTGCTAAATAAGATCAATGAGCAATATAGAATGGTGGAAATAAGCTATATTGAAATAGAAAGTGAACAAAAAGGCCTGGGGGATGCATCTCCGGCAGCTGTTGCTACTGCCCAGGCGGTGTTGACAGTTACTAAGCAAGAGGAAACAGCCGTCTTAAAACAATACCAGGAGGCAGAACAAGGCTATAAGGAAGCCAATGAAGTCTACAACCTGCAAAGCGAATTAAAGAAAAAAGAGACTGAGAAGGCAGTTCACCGTCAGCGCGAAGATGTGGTGAAGCAGCAGGCAGCAGTGCTGGCTGCCGCTGAAAGGGCAGCGCGGATTGCCCCGGCACTGGAGGAGTTTTTAGCCAGTCAAATGGCTGAGCGGGCAGCTGATAAAAACAAAAGACAAGTGCTGGGGCGGGTTAATGAGCTATCTGAAGATTGTAAGCGGCTAAGTGCTGGCTATATAGCGGCCCAGCAGTCCAGGTTAAGAAAAGAACCGGAACTGATTGAACGGCGGACAAAATTAGAAGCAGCGGTTAACCTTGAAGCTGAAGTAAATAAATTAGCTACGGAGACAGCCGGATTAGCAAAGCAACAGCAGGTGTGCCGGCAGGCCTGTCAAGCCGCCAGCCAAGCAGCCGCTGAAAAGGGCTTCCATAGCCATACGTTAACAGATAGCATTCAAAAGCTTGAGCAGCAGTTACTGTCAGCCACAATCAGCACCAAACAACGGAGTCAGGTGCAAGCCTGTATGGCGCTGGCGCAGATGGTAAAGCAAAATAGGTTAGCAGCTGATAAGATAAAAAAGGCGGGTGCTGTACGCAAACAACAGTATGAAGTTACCCGGAGCGCTGCCTACAAGGCAGAAGAACAATTACGTCAAGCTGAAATAAGGCTTAGTGACCGGGAAACAGCTGAAGCCAAACTGACAGAAGAACAGTTAACTGCTGCGGTGGCTCAGCTTAACCAATTGTTTGCAGGTGAAAAGCAGGCAGCTGCTATGCGGTTAGCAGGTGAGCTAACTGCAGGCAGTCCTTGCCCGGTATGTGGTTCAGTAAGTCACCCTCAACCGGCAGGTGTTGGTCAAGATGGCGGGGAGTTGCGTAACCAGGTTAATTTTGAGCAGGAGATTGCGGCTACCAAAGAGCACATTGCTAGACTAACCTTAACTTTGTCTGAAGCAAGTAAAAAAGCAGTTGTTGAACGTCAAAGCCTCAATGAGGCCCGTACGGCAGCAGTTGCACTTACCCAGCAGGCAGCTAGTGCTCTGATTGAACTGGATAAAATAAGAGAAGAATATGTTGAGGCGCAGGCGGCAGTTGCCGACGCAGATAACCAGCTTATTGCCGCACTACAGGCTCAAAGTATTGTTGCTTTTTTGTCTAATGAGACCGCTCTTACACAGGTAGTTGAGCTGCAGCAATATATTAGTAAGCAAGATCAACTGGCTGAAAGCTTGGCTAGGCAATTGACAAGCTACCGTCAGGAACAGGTAGCTTGTCAGACGGAAATTACTTCTATTCAGCGCACTATTCAAACAGGTGAAGCGGAACTGGCGGCATTGACTGCCAGATTAGAGAGTCTTACTGATCTGGTAGCAGCCAAGCGGCAAGAGCTTTTTGTGGTTACAGGGCAAATACCAGCAAGTCAATTGCGAGCCCGTACAGCTCAGGCCCTCGAAACTGTTCGCCGTGAGGAACAGGAGGCACAAGCTGCTTATGAGCAAGCGGCTGAGGCGTTTGCTGAAGCCGAACAGGCGCGTGCCAGTGCGGAAACTAGTTGGCAAGAAGCCGTCCTGCGGCGAGAGAAGTTGCAAGTACGTCTAATGGCCAAGCTTAACGAAGAGGGGTTTGTCGATAGCGAAGCCGTTAAGGGCGCCCTGTTGCCGTTAGAACGTCAGGAGGAATATCGCCAATTGCTTAAGGAGTACGCAGAAACTGAGCAGCGGCTAAGCGCCCAGTGCGAACAACTGGTAGAAACGCTTAGGGGGCGGAGTGTAACTTCGGTTGGGTGGGAGCAGAGCAAAAAGAAGCTAATCCAGGCTGAAACGAACAAAAGTGCTGCTATTGAGCGCCGGGTGGAAGCAGATAAGGAGTATCGCGATCTCACAGAGAAATATCAGCGGTGGTCACAGCTTGAGACCAGGCGGCTGGCAATTAAGGTACGCAAAGACGGCTTGCAGGCACTTAAAATGTTGCTGCGGGGTAATGTATTTATTGAGTTCTTGGCACAGGAGCAGATGGGACTTGTGGCCTGGCAGGCATCTGAACGATTAAAAGAGATTACGCAAAATCGATATGCACTGGAAATGAGTTCTGATGGCGGTTTTCTTATTCGTGATGATACTAACGGTGGGGTAAAGCGTCCGGTTAGCACACTGTCAGGCGGAGAAACTTTCCAGGCTTCCCTGGCGCTGGCGTTGGCACTGTCTGCCCAGATTCAACTTAAGGGCAAATATCCGCTGGAATTCTTTTTTTTAGATGAAGGATTTGGTTCGCTTGATCAACAGGCGCTGGATGTTGCTATGGCAACACTGGAAAAACTGCACATTGAGAGCTTAACCATTGGTATTATCAGCCATGTGGCTGAATTAAAGCAGCGAATGCCGCGCCGTTTGTTGGTTGAGCCGGCAGAACCGGCTGGTCGCGGCAGTCGGGTTAGTATAGAGGAGGCGTAATAATTTTTTCTATGTAGGATAAATTTTTCGTTAAGATTATCTACCCCATGGCTGTCCAGGATAGCAAGCATTGTGTTATAATTTTGATAAAAAATGCGAAATAGTGTTGAATGGGAGCAAGGGAAACGGAGATTTGGCACCAGTGCAGGTGTCGACTGATGGCAGTGGGTAGATTTTACATAACACTGGAGAGGCTATATATGAAAAAATATGTATTAATATACAATCCAGTAGCAGGTGATGCAAAGTTTAAGTCTAGACTGGATGAAGTTGTGGAATACTTACAAGTATCTGATGGGATAGTGTTGCCTTTTCGCACCAGATATAAGGAAGATATCCGGCCATTTATCAGGCAGATCAAAGAGATCGGCGCTGACGGCTTGATTGTATCTGGTGGTGATGGCACAGTGCATCAGGTAATTAATGCTATGTTGACAGAAAATGTTGATTTGCCTGTTGGCATTATTCCCAGCGGGACTTGTAATGATTTTTCCAGTCATGTAAGCTGTGATAAGAATTTATCCAGGTGTCTTAGTGCTGTCACCGGCGGGCAGTGGCGAATGGTTGATGTTGGCAAAGTAAATCAAGAATATTTTCTAAATGTTGCTAGTGCGGGACTACTTACTTCGGTGGCCCATAGTGTGGATGCTTCTCTTAAAAATACGGTTGGGCGGCTGGCATATTATTTTAAGGGCTTAGGACAATTGCCTAACTTCCAGTCGATGCATGTGAAAATAACAGCAGATGGCCAGGTAATTGACGGCGATATTCTACTATTTTTGGTGATGAATAGTGGCATAGTGGGCAGCTTTCCCTCATTGGCTCCAGAGGCCAGAATTGATGATGGTAAACTGGACTTATTGATTATTAATAAATGTAGTATTTCAGAGCTTATGGGTTTGTTTGTCAGTATGTTTTCCGGACGGCATATACTAAGCAAGCATATCCGGAAATTACAGGCCAAAGAGCTGTATATTGAATGTGATGAACCCGTAGAAAGCGACCTGGATGGTGAACAGGGGCCGCTGCTGCCGTTGACTATTTCTACGGTTACGAAAAAACTGAAGGTATTTCAACTGTCCTGAACGAAAGGTGTACACTTCATCATCAAAATTAGGCTATATACTAAAAGGGGGACTACTATGCGTTCAACAACATTGTGCTTTCCCATTCAAGGTAATCCGGCTCAGCAAATCTTGCTTGGAATGAAAAAGACGGGGTTTGGCCGGGGTAAATACAATGGTTTTGGCGGTAAGCTGGAAGCTGGCGAGACCCCGTTGGGCTGTGTGGTGCGCGAGTTGGCCGAAGAGTGCGGTATTGTTGCTGAGGAGGCTGATCTCAGGCCAGCGGGAGAGTTGCTGTTTATTTTTCCTGCCAATCCGGAACTTAATCATGATGTGCATTTGTATGTACTGCATAAGTGGCAGGGTGCGCCACAGGAAATGCAAGAAATGAAGCCAGTGTGGTTTGATGTTGCTGAGATACCTTATTCTGAAATGTGGGCAGATGACTGCTACTGGTTACCGGCTGTGCTTAAAGGAAAAAAAGTTAATGGTAAGGTGGTTTTTTCTGATAACAATGAGGCTGTGGATGGTATTACCATCCGGACCGAATAGTTATATAGCAAAAAGTAATTGACAGACAGCATGAGGGTTTGCTATACTTTGCTATAAATATATAATGATATTGTCGATGACCAGAAAGAGTACATATGTTAGAGAGCCACAGAGAGCCAACGGTAGTGGGAGTTTGGCGCTGCTCAGCATGTCGAATGGGCCTGGGAGATACAGTCTGAGCCGGCGTAGCCGGGGTAGGCGCTGTCGGGATTCTTCCGCCGTTACCAGGAAGCAGGTATCAGTTTTTTTCTCGTACCTAGTAAGCCGGGCCGGTTTATCAGGCCAATTAGGGTGGCACCGCGGGTTAATGATACCCCGTCCCTTAAGTCATACAATTAAGTATGTGTGACTTGAGGGATGGGGTTTTTTGCTATATTTTGTGGCGTATATTCTAGAAATGCAGATAAGCCGCCATCTGCGTTGTTGCTCCTGTGAGCTTCACTCCAGCGTACGCCCGGTACGCTTGCGTTCCAGTCCTCGGGGCGCCTAGCAGCTGACGACTTCTCTGCATTTCCGGCGATTCATTGGTATTTAGAATAAAAGCAAAGGTGGAGTATGTGTGATGGCTGTGAATTTTGAACATTTTTCTTACGCTTATCCGAACAGTGATGTGGTTCTTGATGATATTACTCTGGATATTCCCCGGGGTTCCTTTACCGTTATTACCGGGCCCAGCGGGGCCGGGAAAACCAGTTTGGCACTGGCGGTTGCCGGTGTGGTGCCCCATTATTTTGGCGGGCGGCAGGGAGGCTCTGTGCAGGTTGGTGGCGTTATCGCCGCGCAAAGCAGTATGGGCGAGCTGGCTAAGCAAGTAGGTACTGTACTGGCCGATTACGAAAGTCAGCTGGTGGCATTAACGGTAGCAGAAGAAGTAGCATTTGGTCTGGAGACTTCCGGCTTCGGCCGGAGTGAGATTGCTGAGCGGGTTAATCAGGCGCTGGCGCTGGTGGGGCTGGCTGGGTTAGAGGAGCGCGAGGTGGCCGGGTTATCAGGCGGTCAGAAGCAGCGGTTGGCGATTGCTGCTGTGCTTGTTACCGCTCCAGAGATACTGGTTCTTGATGAACCAGCTTCGGCGCTTGACCCGGAAGGAGCAGCCGGGATTTATGAACTGCTATATAAGCTTAATTGCCAGGGGAAAACAATAGTTGTTGTGGAACATCAATTGGCGCGCGTATTACCTTATGCCAGTCAGGTTGTTGTTTTGCAGGCAGGTCACCTGCAATTTGCAGGTGACCTGGGACAGACGCTGGCATTTATGTGGGAGCAACCTGCGCTAAGGTTAGGCGTACCGCCACTGTGGGCCATTAAACTGACCCTTGAAGAACAGACTGGACTAACCTTAACTGCTTGGAAAAGCGAAGACGAAGCAGCCGTAGAACTGAACAAACTGATGCGAACGTGTGCAGAAGGAGTGGCCAAAAGTGCCTGAAACACTTTTAGATATACAAAAATTAGTTTTTACCTATAAAAATGCCGAACAAACGTTGGCTGGGGTGGACTTTGCCGTCAATGTCGGTGAATTTGTAGCCTTAGTTGGGCGCAACGGCAGTGGCAAGACAACACTTACCCGTTTGGCTATGTCATTGATAAAGCCGGCCAGTGGCAAAATTACCTTTCAGGGGCAACACACGGCAGCCATGACACCTGCTGATATGGCCCGCAGTATTGGTTATGTTTTTCAAAATCCTGATAGGCAAATTTTTCATGATACGGTTGCCAAGGAAGTAGCTTACGGTCCACAGCAGCTTGGCTTTGCTCCTGAGGCACTGAGCAAGTCGGTGGCATCGGCGCTTAGGATGACCGGTCTGAAAGAACTGGCCGACAGTTTTCCTCGTTTGCTCAGCCGGGGGCAAAAGCAAAAAGTAGCCATTGCGTCAGCTATTGCTATGCAGCCTAAAATGCTCATTTTGGATGAGCCTACCAGCGGTCAGGACCCTTGGGATGGACAAAACTTGATGGAACTGCTAAAACGCCTAAATCAGCAAGGTATTACCATAATTTTGGTTACCCATGATATGGAGCTTATTGCCAAATATGCGACTAGGGTTGCTGTGCTTGATCGGGGACAAAAAGTATTTGATGGTACGCCATCCGAATTGTTTTCTGACAGTCGCAATATCGCTGCCTGGGGCTTACTGCCGCCAACGGCTGTTGCGCTTGGTCAGCAGTTGTCTGGCGTAAATGCACAAAATGCGGCTGAGTTAGTCGAGCGGGTTATGTCAACAATTAAAGAAAGGAGTGAAGACTATGCCTAAACTTGCCCCACTTACCAAACTCATTTTTACAGCTGTTGTATCGGTATGGGCGTTACTCATTCCTACGTTAACAGGCCAAATTGCATTAGTTATTGGTCAATTGCTGCTACTGGGCCTCTATCGCCCTTTAGGTAAGCATTGGCAGGCAGTTAGTGGATTGGCACTATTTGCCGGCCTGTTGGTAGCTATTCAGTATGTATTTGGCAGTAACCTGGAGTTTTCACTGATGTCCGGTTTCAAGATGCTTGCGATGTCGCTAGTCTTTGTCTTTATGTTAGCTACTACCCGGTTGCAGGATTTGACGGCTGCGCTGGTTAGTCAGTGCCGGATACCTTATGAATATGCTTTTATGTTTACTTCAGCATTACGTTTTGTGCCTGATTTCCTTGAAGAGAGCAAGGCCGTGCGCGAAGCGCAGGCTTGCCGCGGTTATGTTTTTCGCGGTAATCCGGTAAAACGGCTCATGGATTATATAGCTATTGTTGAGCCCTTGGTTTTGCGGGCTATTTCCCGGTCGGAAACTATGGCCATGAGCCTGGAACTGCGGGGGTTTGGCCGCAAGGGACGACGGCAGTTTACTGCCGATGTGGCACTCAGCCGCTCTGATTATGCCGCCATGTTGTTTATGATCCTGCTGACGGTTGATTTGACGATTTTACGATAAATTGAGATAGTTGTTGCCACAAGCGGCAGCAACTATTTTTGTAAGGACATGAAGGAAAAATATACATGTAGCAGAATATAATACCAAATATCAATCATTAATCATTAATGATTGCATTGACCCCGTTGTTTTGGGGAATAATTTAAAAACTGCCAATTTATTCAAACAGGAGAGGAGTTTTCAGCAATGGCCCTGATTAACGAGAATTATCTTAAATTGCAAGGAAGCTATTTATTTGCTGAAATAGCACGTCGTATTACCAGATTCAAGGAAGATAATCCCAACGCCGATGTTATCAGACTCGGAATTGGCGATGTTACCCGACCCCTGCCTGAGGCTGTAATTAAGGGGCTGCACACGGCCGTTGATGAAATGGCTGATGTTAAGACCTTCCGCGGCTATGGTCCTGAGCAAGGCTATCAGTTCCTTATTGAGAAAATCATTGCAACTGACTATCAATCACTGGGCGTCAGCTTAGATGTGGATGAGCTATTTGTTAGTGACGGTTCCAAGAGTGATGTCGGTAATATTCAGGAAATCTTCGGCGTGAACAATAGAGTAGCTATTACTGATCCCGTATATCCGGTTTACCTGGATACTAATGTTATGGCTGGACGCACTGGTGAATTGGTCAATGGCAAATTTGCCGGGGTGACCTACTTGACTTGTAATGCTGAAAACAATTTTACCCCAGCGTTACCGGAGGAGAAGGTAGACATTATTTATCTTTGCTTCCCCAATAATCCCACAGGCACGACGCTGCCTAAGGAAGAACTAAAAAAATGGGTGGACTATGCCAAAGCTAATGGAGCTATTATTCTTTATGATGCCGCTTATGAAGCCTACATCCAGGAACCAGGCATTCCGCATAGTATTTATGAAATTGAAGGCGCAAAAGAAGTAGCTATTGAATTTAGAACCTTCTCCAAAAATGCTGGCTTTACCGGTACGCGTTGTGCTTTTACTGTAGTACCTAAGACCGTTTTGGCAGCCACTAAAGATGGTGGTCAGTATCCTTTGAACAAGCTATGGAATCGCCGCCAGACCACTAAGTTTAACGGCGTGCCGTACATTATTCAACGGGGAGCGGAGGCTGTATATACGCCGGAAGGGCAGCAGCAGATTAAATCGCTTATTAACTACTATATGGATAATGCAAAAACCATCCGGGAAGGGTTAAAAAGTATCGGGCTAGATGTTTTTGGTGGTGTTAATGCACCTTATATTTGGCTCAAAACGCCGCAAGGCTACGATTCCTGGTCATTTTTTGATAAGCTCCTGAATGAAGCTAACATTGTCGGCACCCCGGGAGCTGGTTTTGGCCCGGCTGGCGAGGGGTACTTCCGTCTTACCGCCTTCGGTAGTCAAGAAAGTACCCAGGAAGCTATTGAACGTATTAAAACTAAGTTAAGTTTATAAGACCTAAAGCAGGAGGATCATTTTTGTGCTTCGTTTGGTGAAGTAGAAGAATATTCTTCCTGCTTTCTTGTAATGAGAACGCGGTACTAGCGCAGGAACTCCAGCAAGCTGTTAGCCTTTTTTAGGTGTAGTTAGTGCTAGTTTAAGGAAACAACAGAGGTGTACTCAGCTGCTTTCAGAGGTCGGGCCTTTTCATCCAGTACAAGGTGATCGTGAAGGAGCAGGTACGGTGGGGCCAGAGCTAGATGGGATACAATAACAGGCGAGTGAGTAACTAATATGTTATCACGTAAGCCTGTTTTTTATCGGGCGATTTTAGTGAACTCGTTTCAGCATAGCTGAAACATCGGAGATTCAGGGGAAGAGTTTACTCCACCTGAATTATCGCCGTCTGTCGAGGCGCGAGTCTTGACTCGCAAACTAAGATAAATTGCTAGGCGGCTGTAAAAAAAAGATTGACAAAAAGGCAGTAAAGTAATAATATTTAATTGAGAATGATTCCCGATATCGATTAAGTGATTTTAATAATATGTGAGCGTTTGGGGTGAAGTTTTGAAAAACGTTTTATTGCACAAATTTATTGCTATATTAAATACTTTTAGTGATAGCGAATATCTTATGGCTAAAGTTGAATTAGAAGTTGCACCAGTACTTGTAGGGTTAAAACCATCCTCACTAATGACTTTCAGCAAAGATTCACGTAATCATTATCAAATTTGGGAAACATTTAAGGATAAGTGTTGTGAGGGGCTGAAGTTGCAATATTTTGAGATGAGAAAAACCGAAAAGTATATATTAGTATTATTCTATAATCCTGTTTTATTGTCGGAAATTGTACTAGACACTGAAAACAAAGATTTTTTATTAGGCATAGGTTATGAAGAAGAACTATCATTGAAACAAATTTTACAAATTCTTAGGGAACGATTTATGTATGGATTTCCCCATAAAATAGGTTTAATTCTTGGTATATCCAAGGAAGATGTTACTAGCTTTATAGAAAATGGGGGATCAGAGTTTCTGTTTTGCGGTTATTGGAAAGTCTATCATAAACCCCAGGAGGCGAATAGATTATTTCGTAGATATGATATGGCCAGGTGTAATGTTATGCAAAGTATTTGTCAGCGAAAGAACTTGTTAACGATGACCGCGTAAACAAAAACCGATACTTATTACTTTCTATCAGGTATGCTGTATATAATGTACCAAGTTTAAGGAGGTATCAAGCTGAGGCGTAAGCTTCGGTTTTTATTTCTTGTGATGATGCTCATCCCACAAGGGAGTATGTTCATGTTTTGCCAGAAATAATTTATATAAGTATGCTGATCAGGCATTGTACTATTCTAATAACAACGGGCGAAACAGTATCTCTATTTTTGATCCTACTATTTGTCAGTAGTAACAGTCAGCTAAAAATGCAATTGATAAGGAGGGGAATTTGTATGTCAGTTGTAGTTGTTGGGGGTGATTATCTAGGCAGTATTGAAAAAAATTTGTACTCTATGGGTGTTACTGAATTACTACATATTTCCGGGAGAAAGTCTTTCGGTAAAAACAAAATAAATGTACCAAGAGATACTGCTTTTGTTTTAGTATTGACTGACTATGTTAATCACTGTGCAGCCAAGAATGCAAAACTTGTAGCTAAAGCGCAATCGATACCGTTAGTTTTTGCAAAAAGATCGTGGAGTGCAGTTGAAGAAAAACTTCGCGAAAGTAAGATTATTTAGTAAGGCTGCGAATATACAGGGGGTAAGTAATTATGACTTTACAAATAAATTCAGATGAGGAAAGGGTAGATTTACTTATTGATGGAGATATTTACGAAGAACATGCGGAATTTTTACGGGATATGAGTTTTTCTTATGCTCGACGTGGAATTAAGAAAATGGATATTCAGCTTAATTCCACCTATTATATCAGTTTAAAGGGGCAACAATGTCTGAATTTTATGCGGGAAACATTAGGTCGGCAAGGGATTCAGGTTGCTTTTAAGCCTAATTTAGAAGTTTTATTTTGCCAGTAAAACGAGAATGATTCCCAATATTAATTAATATTGGGAGGATACGATCAGAAACTGAAAAAATCGATAAAGAGCAGGGCTGGCGAGAAACTGGCCAAAAGTTATGCCGGACAATTTGGGAAAACAATTGAGCCAGTAATTTGGTCATTAGGCATTGATTGGAAAATTGGTGTCGGTTTAGTATCTGCGATGGCTGCCAAAGAAGTCCTGGTAAGCACTCTAGCACTATCTACGATGTAGGCGAGGTCGATGAGGAGGATTCAAGCAGTCTGCAAGAGGCACTAGCTGCCGACCCGGCTTTTAGTCCGCTGGTGGCCTATTGCCTGATGATATTTACGCTAATTTATTCTCCTTGCCTGGCTGCACTCGCCGTCTTGCGGCGTGAAACCAATTCATGGAAATGACCGGCCTTTAGTTTTTGCTATTCCACCGTTTTGGCCTGGATCATTACCCTGGTTGTTTATCAGGTGGTAAGATGTTGAGTTGAGAAAGGGCATGATAAATTGTTGCATCAAATTACAATTGACGATCTGCACGAAATGGTGGATGCGCTGACCACCGCGCTTGATGCCAAAAACTCATATATGTGCGGACATTCTGAACGTGTGGCGATGCTCTCGCTGTTATTGGCTAATACCATGGGGTTATCGCCGGCAGAACAGACGCGGATTCATATTGGGGCACATTTACACGATATTGGTAAAATAGGTATTCCTGACGTGATCCTTAATAAACAAGGAAAGCTGACAGATGATGAATTCAACATCATTCGTCAGCACCCGGCAATAGGCGATAACATTGTGGGTAAACTCAAGCTGTTCCACTCAGTCGCCGATATTGTTCGCCATCACCATGAACGCTTTGATGGCAAAGGTTACCCTGATGGCTTACGAGGGCATGATATTTCGTTAGGAGCGAGGATTGTGGCTGTTGCTGACGCTTTTGACGCGATGACCAGCGCCAGGGCTTACCGTACGGCATTTACTCTTAGTCAGGCGATAGCGGAAGCACAGCGCTGTCAGGGCACTCAATTTGATCCAGATATAGTAGCGATATTGGTTGATTTGTCTACGAAGAATAAACTTATTAGCAGTGGCGGCGGAGAAATTCGCAGTCTAGTAGCTACTGCATAAAGCGAATCTTAGAGCAACTTAGTCATCAGATAAAGAAGTGATTTTAAAGGAGGTCGTGATATGGAAACTCTGTTAGTAAGTCTCATAGGAATAGCGGCGATTGGATACGCAGGATATATGGTTTGGCAAAGCATTAGCGGAAAACCTGGTTGCAGTTGTGAAAATACCGGCTCTTGTCAGAATAGTGGCGGCAGTTGTTGTTCGACAAAAAAGGTTTTGCGGAAGCTTCCTTAGAATAATCGCACCAACAATCGCATAGATACTTCCTTTGCCCCTAACAGACTTGCAAGAATAAAATAACCCATAGATTTTTACAGTACGAGACGGTTCTTGACTTGAATAGTTATTCAAGTCAAGAACCGTTCCGCTGCTATTCGAATTATTTCTTTTACTACCTAAGTTTACGACATATCTCTGCTGGGAGTGCTAGTGATAATGTACTGGCCTAGATAAATTAGTCACACGTTATACTTTTTAATAAAGGACAGTATTTCCGTACAGGTTTTAATTGAGGATCTCTTATTATAACTTTGCGAAAATGGATTAGCAAATCCATGCTGACCTGATATTTTTTTAACTTGGATATTATCGAAGTTACTTATACGAGAAAGCAAGTTGTCTACATCAAATGCTTTTTCTTCAGTCGGAAAAAATAACAAGACAGGACATGCAGGCTTTATTTCGAGGTAATCTCGTATTCTTGAACCATAAAAGCCAATAGCTAAATCGCACAAACCTGTGTCGCTACATAACCACGCAAGTGTAGCCCCCACGCTATAGCCCAACACGTAAACTTTTTTATAATTTGTGCGCACATTACGTAGAACTTCTTTTATTTGATTGAACGCACTCTCAAAACCAACACTATTCATAAAATAATTATAAGCTATTGCTTCTTGGTCATAATAAAATGACTCTCTACCATTAAGTAAGTTAGGCGCAATACTGTCAAATCCATATTCTGAAAACTTCTCACAAACTTCAATTATGTGTTTATTTATACCGTAAATTTCATGTAAAACAATAATGACTGTATTAGAGTGATGAATATAGGCTAGCATCAATACCTCCGCATCCTATGCTTTTCATAATAATATCATATAGATTCAGCGCTGAAAAGCAGGCTGGGATTTCTGCGTCAGGTTAGAATGATGCAGAATACTTGCCTGCATTCTATTTTTCTGTATGCATAACCTAACCTGGGGAACAATACCTAACAAGAAAAACAATCCAGGGGGTGAAGTAGTATGAGCGAATATTACCGACTCATTCGCCATAGTGGTAACAAAGATTTGTTTCGCGTGGTTGAGATGTCGGTGGCGGCACTTGTAAGCGGGCACCCATTTCATATTCAGACTGATGGCTTGGCGGCGATAAAGGCGGCACTTAAAATACGTTTGGCGGCTTTGCTACAAAGCCATTTTCTGTTACCTAGCAGTGGCAAGGGCAGCAGTGACAACTGGGGCGGACAGGGGAGAGCGCAATTTATTGATCCATTATATACCAGGATTATTGCACCACCTAAACCAGCCATACCGCTTAGCCGCTTACCTGACGAGCAGCTGGTCACGAAGGAAATCAAGTCACATGGTTGATAGTCTCAATACCAGCCTTGCGCAATTATCCCTATCCCGTTTAGGGGCGGCAGCGGCAGCCATTGATGAGGCTCTAGGACTCGGGCAGGGGATACGCCTTGGACAAAGTACTGTTTTCAGCAGCAAAGTGCATGCTTTTAATTCACATAGCCCTGAGCATGTGAAAATCATGGTGAATACTGACGCTGGTCAAGTTTTTTATTACCGATCAGACAGTGGTAGGATTGGTCATTTAGATATTTTTCACGAGTGTGGTGCGATCAATCATCAAGTAGCAGCCTACTATGTTTGTTCAGCCCTTGAACGGTATCGTACCATCGCTGTACAGCAGTCAACAATGATGGGTACCGGAGTGCTTAACCCTGATCTTGTGGATATTCAGACAG
The DNA here is from genome assembly GCF_000445445.1 of Sporomusa ovata DSM 2662. GTDB lineage: Bacteria > Bacillota > Negativicutes > Sporomusales > Sporomusaceae > Sporomusa > Sporomusa ovata. The sequence goes on from NZ_ASXP01000002.1 coordinate 622,752, forward strand.
CTACCGGTGGTGGGCGAATAACCGGCAGTTTGCATGGCGGGCAAAAGCCTTCTGTGCGGCGAGTGCATGAAAATCACGTGCATGTAGCACTCCAGTTGCCGACAAACAATCTGTTATGTCTGTTTTATATTGTGGCGGCGGTTGAAACTGCTATACTGGACTTAGGTTTGGAGCTTAGATGCAATGAACGCATTTCGTATGTTGAGGCGGCTGACTGTCAATCTGACCTTAGCCCGTACACTGATCAAACGGATTCTTTGCTTGCCGGTCAACTATTGGCCAAGCATAACCAACAGGCTGGTTGCCTTGTGTCTGATAGTACTCCCGGCTTAGCAGCTGAGTGCTCGCCTGCATATAGTTATACAGGCAGTCGATTTGGTGCGGGTCCGCAGCCAGCAGAGAATTGTTGAGGACAGATCTTTGTGTTTTGAAAAGAAAAATTATGCTATTGAAATAAACAGGTTTGCCGGGGTTCAAGTCGGCGGACCGTTGATATATCGCAGGAATGACGTTTGCTAGTGGGGTGTATAGCCAGATAACGATAAGCTAAAAATTATCTTGATTTTGAGGGCAGCAGCTAATTCGCGAACAGGAACCAGCAACTGGCCGTTTTGTATATAAGGAGCTTGCGGCAAGGGCAGAGTTTTGCTATTAACAGTCATACTTGCTTGTCCTGCAGTTAGGGTAGCTTTACTTTCGGCAATAGTAAAGGTAACGGTATCATCTGTTTGCTCAAGACCGGTAGAAAGGGTATCAGCTGCTGTTATCGCTGGGAGATAGAGAAGTTGTTTTTTCCAGTTTTAATTATGGAGACAGGGGTTTGCAGGAAGATCTTGCGATTATTGACAGTAATAAAGCTGGCTCCGGCTTTGGCTTTTATCTGTTTGGGTTTATTGCTGGCTTTGGGAGCAAAGGTAGTAAATAATGTTTTGGCAATGGCGTTTTCCACACTGTAATAGGGATTGGCATCTATGAGGTTAGCCCCGTTCATTAGGAAGACGATACCCAATTTGCTGTCAGGGTCATAGTAAGCATCACCGGACAATCCATAGGCTTCGCCAGAGTGGCCAACAAGACGTTTTCCTGGCACCAGGTCATCGGTAATATGGAAGTTTAGACCTTTTTGTTTGTAAAAGCCACTCATACTATAGCCAAACCACTGCATGCTATGCATCAGGTCTGCTGTGTCTGGTTTAAGGATACGGGTGTGTTGTTTAACCATGCCGCCGTTCATATGAACCTGGAGAAATTTGGCTAAATCAGTTGAATTGGTGCGTAATCCGCCGGCCGGAGAATGAGCAAGTGCACCAGCACTTGTTGCTGGCGTGGGTTTAGTGCCGTTATAATTATCCTTTGTTGGCCGAAAGCTGGTTAGGGACGCATCCGGGCGATATAATACAGCTATGTTTTGCCAGTTTATAATATCGGACGGTTCGAAGCTGGCACTCATGTCGAGTGGCTGGAAGATATATTTGGTACAGTATTTATCAAAAGGAAGGCCGGAAATTTTTTCAACAAGCGTTCCAACAATGCCTGTGCCAAAATTGGAATAGCTAAATTGTGTGCCTGGGGCATAATTGCCAAAGGTGCCCGGATCATAATACTGGCCATCAGGAACTAGCATATCTTGGATATCAATTTCCTGCAACAAGGCAGGTGTCCCTTCCAAAATGGTAGTATAGGCGCCACTGTCAACAATACTGGAGGTATGAGTCAGCAACTGGCGAAAAGTGATTTTGACATCAGAATAGCGGGGATTTCTTATTTGGTAGCCTAGGTATTGACTGATATCGTCATCAAGACCAAACTTGCCCTGCTCATAAAGCTGCATCAGCGCCGTGGCTGTGATCATCTTGGACAGGGAGGCTGCGCGAAATACTGTTTCAGTGTTTACGGTGCGATCGGTGGCCAGGTCAGCCCAGCCGTAGCTGCCATTCCAGATAAGTTTGCGTTCGTTGAAGACAGCCGCTGACAGGCCGACAACTTTGTATTTTTCCATGGTTGTCAGCAATTGCTTATCAAGATCCGTTGGGTTAGCGGGCAGCTTATAAGGCGGTAAGACATAGTAGCCTGGTGGCGGTTCAAGTTGGTTTGCCTGGACAGGGGATGTCGGCAGGCTTAGGATAAGGACAATGCCTGCCAAGGCGGGGGCTAAATATTTTCCCAAGCGGTTAGAGACCATAGGGATCCTCCTTAGAGTTAATGCCTGGAATGTGCTATATGAGGAGCACCTGTTCCTGTATCAGAATAAGTTTTGGGAGTCGCGGAGGCCTAATAAAACAAGGGGTGTCAAGTACAAAACCAAGCACGGGCGACCGGTACCCTTCGTAACTCCCGTAACCCCCCGGCCTTTGCCGGAAAAAGCGTTCCGCAGGAGAAAAGCCGGGCGGTATTCCGTTAAAAAATCCGTACTGTTTGAGCGTAGCGAGTTTACGGATTTTAGGAATATCGCCTGGCTTTTCAGCTTTTGGAGGCATGGGGCCTAGACCTTTTGTTACTTTTGGGGCAATGCCAAAAGTAAAACCCCGCACCTTGTATTCCATTGACTCAACGTAAGACAAAGGACGCGTGGCGTTTTTCTTACCGGAGGAATAGGTTCTAGGGTGTGAAAAATAGGCGATTGTAATATACGGAATTGCCGATAAGGATGATGGGCTGCGGTCCAATGCCTAAATCGCAAACAAGCTGCTGGTTGTGGTTATTAAGATTAATTCGGTATAAGGCGTGATTGGCTGATGTATTGGTAAAATAGACAAAGCCATTAGCAACATTAATAAAACCGGCCTGATCATCTGTCAGCTTGGTGCGCCCCTGACCGTTGGTGCTGATGGCGTAGAGCTTTTGGTTGTCGCTATAATTGCTATAGTAAATAGTATTGTCAGCTACGGCCATGAAAAGAACCTGATCGTCGGCAATTTTGCTGCGACTAGTGCCGTCAAGCTTAATTTTGTATAGCTTGTAGCCGTCAGAAGCATTGAGATAATAAACCCAATTACCGGCGATGGTAAGATTTTCAGCCTGGTCGTCACATAACTTTTGCGGCTCAGACTGACCGTCTAAGGCCAATTTGTAGATGGTATTAGATGGCGTAGAATTGTCATTCCTCCAGTTAATATATACCAACCAGTTACCAACTACGGTTAATTGACTGGCAGGTTGGCTGCCAATTTTGGTTTTTTCAGTGCCGTCAAACTGCATCCGGTAAATATGATGCTGGTCTGACCAATTGGAATAATATAGATATTTCCCGGAAATAGTTAGGCTCCAGGCTTCGTCGGTGCTGATAGTGACAGGTCTGGCTTCACCCGGCCTAAGCCGGTAGATATTCTCTTGACCGCCAGCATAAATATCGCCGGTAAGGTCAAGGTAATACAGAGTACCGTCGTTATCAGCAACAGCCAGGCCATTATTGGCGGTATTTGCTGGAGGGCTAGGAACTGGAACGGCAAAAATATAGGCTGGGATAATAACTAGCCACAGGATAAGCAGAACGATTACTATCTGCTTGCATAAGGCGGTTGGTGCCATGCTTAGTTCCTCCTTGCTGTCAGTGCGGAAACCGAAAAGTATTTTTCTGTAGCTTGGAAAATTGCCTGGGCAGCTTGCTGGCGGTAAACTCGCTGGGATAGCATTTTGGCATCCTGCGGATAAGGCATCATGGCAACTTCGACAATAACTGCCGGAACCCAGCTGGAGTTTAGGACGACCAGGCCGGGACGGTCTTGCAGTGGATATTGATGAAGATGGAGCGTGTTTGCCAGCTCATTTGCCAACAGAGTGGCTAATTCTTTAGCCGGTTTGGGAGCTGCTGAGTTGTAGAGGGCGGTAGTTCCCCGGTATAGCTTTCTGGCAGCATCAGGCATATCAGCAGGCATAGAATTATTATGAATAGCAAGGAAAACGTCAGCCTGTAAAATGTTGGCAGCATCGGCCCGGTCTAACAGACTGGGATTGCTGTCATCTGTTCTGGTCATATACACATCATAACCATGCTGTCGGAAGATATCACGGCTTAACAGGGAGATATCAAGGTTTAGCTCTTTTTCCAGCAGATAGTTACTGGTTGCGCCTAAGGCTGTACCACCGTGTCCGGGGTCAAGTACTATGGTTTTATGCGGAGGAGAGGTGAGAATATCAGAAAAAGTCAAGACAAGATAGGTGCGAAAGATAATGGTGTCGTCAGGCTGCATTACCCGTTTGCGTTTTACGGTCGTTACTGTGGCTGTGGTATTTCGTGAAGAGTAGGCTGCAGTTAGTATAAAATCATTTTTGCTGTCAGGATTTATTGCTAGCTTTGTTAAACGCGGAGAGAAGTTTATAAGAGTAGCTGCATTGGAGTCGGCAGGCAAGGTTGATTGTGCAGCTACTGTGAGTGTAAGTATGTGGTTTCTTTCTGTTATATGATAGTGCGGCTCAAAGGTGTAAGCCAGGGGGTCAGGAACACCGGCTGCAGGCAAACGTGTTTCCACTGCTACGGCGACAACATCTTTGTGATCAAGCTGAAATGTTTTTACTGCGACTACGCTGGCAGGGAGTGTTTTTGCCAGCTCAGCCGCCGCAGGCATCGGGGAAAATAAAAAAATAATGGCGATAAACATGGTGACATAGGATATAAAGACAGGCATAGTTGCACCTCACTCTAATAGAGATAGATAATAAAAATGGTTCGTCATTAAAATAAAAATACCTGCCAAGTAATCTGAGTATTGACAACTGTACGTGTCCCTTGGTATTCTATATACATCATAGTTGTATATTGTGAATGTCAATGACCAGGGAGAGTAAACATTCAGTGGAAGCTGCAGCGAGCCAATGGTAGTGAGAGTTTGGCGCCGACCGGTATGTTGAATGGGCCTGGGAGATGCAGTCTGAGCCGGTAAGCGGGGTAGGTGCTGACGGGATTTTTCCGCCGTTATCAGGAAGCAGGTATCGGACAAGTGTCCCGTACTTTGATGAGCCGGACCAGAGCAGTTTTGCTGTGATCAATAAGGGTGGCACCGCGGGTTATTCCCCGTCCTTTGGATTATACTATCCAAGAGACGGGGTTTTGTTTATTTTGTGGCTGATACTTTAGAATTGCAGATAAGCTGCCATCTGCGTTGTTGCTCCTGCGGGCTTCACTCCAGTGTACAACCCCAGTACGCTTGCGTTCCGTTCTCGGGGCGCCTAGCAGCTGACAACTTCTCTGCAATTCCGGCAATTCATTATTGATTTTTAGAGGAGGATGTTGAGTAATGGAAAACAAAGAGCGAGAGTTAGTGACGGTTACTACCGGGCAAGAGGGGCGGTTTCGCTGGGCGGCTGTTTCCGCCATGTTGCTGGCGATTGGTGCCATACTTAGGTTGGTAAGTCCGAGTATTGCCGGAATTTCACCTAACTGGATTATAGCCATGTATTGTTTGGCGATTGTGTTATTTCGTCTGCCTGCCAGCCGGGCTATGGGTATCGGTTTAGTGGCAGGTGCGCTTTGTTTGGCAACTTCCAAATCAGTTTTTCCGTATGGTAACCTGATTAGCGAACCTATCGGGGCGCTGGTGTGTGCGCTGGTAGTGGGGTTGCCGCTTAGTATGAAATTGGGGCGACTGGATCTCAGACCAGCCATTGGCGCGTTATGTGGTACCGTGGCCAGCGGTCTGACGTTTACAACGTTGGCAAAGCTCATGTTGGGTTTGCCGCTTAAGGTTTATCTGTATGGCATGCTACCGGTAGTAGTGACAATGACAATTGCCAATACGGTTGTTGCTCAGGCATTGTTCTATCCGGTAACGGCACTGTTAGGCGGCTTTGTTGGCAAGCACAAGGAAGACGACAGGGTTAACAAGTAAAGAAAACACCTGTTTTGAGGGAACGAACTCAAAACAGGCGTTTTCTTTTGCCCGGCAATAATTTTAATTAACATTTGCCCAATATTCCGGATTAACGAGACGTTTGATAAAGAGGGTTTTGGTAGTGGCAAGATCAATGATTGTGCCGCTATGGGTTTTAACTACCGGTTTATCTAAGTGATCGGTGTTGAAGAAAATAATCTGTCCAGTACGACCATCACTTAGCAGAACAGGGGAATTGATGAGACAATCGCGTATATAGCGAATAAAGGGTTGGCAGATGCCTTGATCTAATTTATCAAATAATTGCTTGGACATATATTCTAAAACCGGCAGGGGATTGGCTTCTTCGCCTGAGTATGCATGTTGATGAAACAGATCAGCAACCGCAATGATGCGGGCGAAAAGGTGAATTTTATTATTGGCAGAGCCCATGGGAACTCCGCTGCCGTCCATCAATTCATGATGCTGCAGAACTGACAGCAATACTTCCTGGGGCAAAGAAGGTACATGCTGCAATAGTTTAGCACCATTTATTACATGAGCTTTGGGTTCTAAGCCGGTCTCTTTTGAAACTACCAGTTTGCCGATATCGTGCAAGAGTCCTGCCAAACAGAGCACATGTATTTTATCGTCTGAGAGTTTGAGTTTATGACCAATGATGGTACTAATAAAAGCTACCATGACCGAGTGGCGGGTAACCTTATCAGCTAAATTATAGTCGCTGACTAAGAGGTAATCCATTATGGCAGGGCCGGTTGACAGTACAGTAGAATAGATACTAAAGGAGGTTTCTTTTAGTTCCTGTATGGGAATTTGCTTGGTATTACGAATAAAATCAAAGGAGTTAACAGAGGTTGTTATTAAGTTGTCATATTCTTTAAAAAAGTCAGTAAAATTTTCTGTCAGCCCATCTTTTCTTGCTGATGTTTCTCCTGGTGCGTTACTTTCCGGTAAACTAGTAGTTTCGCTGGACACAAACACATGACTAACATTCCACATAGTTAACAACGAAATAGTACGAGGCGCAATGATGACATCTTTCCCAAGCAGCACCTTGCCGCTGACTGACAGGACTGGTTCGCCGATAGCCATGCCGGGAACCAATTCTTTGACGGCGATCATCCTGGTGGACACAATACCAGCTCCTTTTAAATGAAAAAAATATAATGGTAACATAAGTATAAATTAGATTATAATGGGAGACAATCAGTCAAAAGTCATGGTGCTTAGTACTAAAGTCCTAGATGACCAATGTATTAATGCCAGGGAAAAGAAAAAATCCCAGCATAATACTGGGATTTTTATCCATTATCGGGAAAATTAACGGGTTTTTACTGATAAGACTATTTTATCAGTGGCAGCACTTAGGTGTACAGTGCTGCCTTCGGGTACTTCACCACGGATAATCATTTTGCTCAGTTCGGTTTCTACCATGCGGCTGATAAGCCGTTTTAGGGGGCGGGCGCCAAATTGAGGATCATAGCCGGTTTGAGCGAGCAGGGCAAGCGCCTTGTCATCCCAATTTAGGGTGATGGTTAGCTGTTTTTGCAGCCGTTTATTCAAATTCTCCAGCATAATGGCTGCAATATTAGCTACTTGTTTAGTAGTGAGCGCCTTAAATACGATAATATCGTCAATTCTGTTTAAAAATTCGGGCCGGAAGTGTTGTTTTAAAAGTTCCAACACCCGTTTTTCCGCGGTCGCAAAATCATTATTCAAAATTTCGTGTGATCCCAGGTTGGAAGTCATAATAATGATGGCGTTTTTGAAGTCAACAGTACGTCCTTTGCTGTCAGTCAACCGGCCATCATCCAGAATCTGCAGCAATACATTAAATACGTCATTGTGGGCTTTTTCCACTTCGTCCAGCAAAATAACGCTGTACGGACGGCGGCGTACGGCTTCGGTTAATTGTCCCCCTTCATCATAACCAACATAACCGGGAGGTGCGCCAATGAGGCGGGCTACGGTATGCTTTTCCATATATTCGCTCATATCCAGGCGAATCATGCTGCGTTCGTCATCAAAAAGTACCTCAGCCAGAGTTTTGGCCAACTCGGTTTTACCGACACCAGTCGGTCCCAAAAAGATGAAGGAACCGATCGGCCTGTTAGGATCTTTGATGCCGGCCCGGGCCCGGATAATGGCTTCACTAATAGCGGTTACGGCTGTCTCTTGACCTACTACCCGCTGATGCAGGTGGGTTTCCAGGTTGACAAGTTTTTCCCTTTCGCCTGTCAGGAGCTTGGTTACCGGCACGCCTGTCCAACGGCTGACTACTTTGGCGATGTCGTCTTCATTCACTTCTTCCTTAAGCATGGTTTTGTGCGAGCGGTTCTGGGTAAGCTGTCCTTCCTGGGCTGTAAGCTTTTTCTCCAATTCCGGCAGACGGCCATATTTAAGTTCAGCCAGTTTGTTTAAGTCATAGGCCCGTTCAGCTGCTTCCATTTGGGTACGAACGGTTTCAATTTCTTCTTTGACTTTTCGCTGCTCAATAATAGCCTGTTTTTCCAGTTGCCATTGGGCTTTTAGCACGTCTGCCTGCTCTTTAAGGCCAACTAATTCGTGATGGATGCGTTCTAGCTTGTCTTTGGAAGAAGAATCAGTCTCTTTTTTGAGTGCTTGTTCTTCAATCTCAAGCTGCATGACCCGGCGGAGGAGTTCATCCAACTCACTGGGCATGGAGTCAATTTCAGTACGCAGTTTGGCTGCTGCTTCGTCCATCAAATCAATGGCTTTGTCTGGTAAAAATCGATCAGCAATGTAGCGATCAGACAGCACGGCGGCGGCCACTAACGCGGCATCTTTGATCTTAACGCCGTGGTGTACTTCATAACGTTCGCGTAAGCCCCGGAGAATGGAAATAGTGTCTTCGGTGTTGGGTTGGTCTACCAGGACGGGTTGGAAGCGCCGTTCTAAAGCGGTATCTTTTTCAATATGTTTGCGGTATTCGTTTAATGTGGTGGCGCCGATGCATTTGAGTTCGCCTCTGGCCAGCATGGGTTTTAGGATATTGCCGGCATCCATAGCGCCCTCAGCAGCACCTGCTCCGACGACAGTATGCAGCTCGTCGATGAATAAAACAATCTTACCTTCGGCTTTGGTGATTTCGGCTAATACTGTTTTGAGGCGCTCCTCAAATTCACCACGGAATTTGGCACCGGCAACCAGGGCTCCGAGGTCCAAGGAATATACGATCTTATTTTTCAAGGTTTCAGGTACATCACCAGCAACAATACGCCTGGCCAGTCCCTCGACAATGGCTGTTTTACCAACACCGGGTTCACCGATAAGTACAGGGTTGTTTTTGGTGCGGCGGGATAGAATCTCAATAGTCCGGCGGATTTCTTCATCCCGGCCAATTACCGGGTCTAGTTTGCCTTGTTTAGCCAGTTCAGTCAAATCGCGACCATACTTGTTTAGTGCTGTAAGATTTTCGTCAGGATTGTCATTGGTTATGGACTGACCGCGTCTAAACTGGTTTACTACTTCCTGAATCCGGCTGCGTGTCAGGCCAAAATCACGGCAGGTGGTCACTAAGTCACTGTCACCATCCTCGGCAATCGCCATCAGCAAATGTTCGACACTAATATACTCGTCTTTCATGTTCTCTGCATGCTTCGCGGCTAAGGCCAATACGCGCATCAGGGCTGTATTCATGCGTAAGCCGCTTTCCTGGCCACGCACCGAAGGCAGGTTTTTCAAAAGTTGTTCCAGTTTTGTGGTTAGTAACCGTACATCAATAGTTAGCTGGCTTAGCAGATAGGCCACAATGCCATCAGCATCTTTAATGAGGGCGAGAGCGAGGTGTTTGGCCGTCAGTTCCTGGTGGTAGTGCAAGGCTGCCAGCTGTTGCGCTTCCTGCAAGGCGGCAGTTGCTTTTTGGGTATATTTTTCGCTGTTCATGACTATACCTCCTAAAAAAATTATGTCATACTTTCAGCAGAGATATTCATAGGTAATGCTTACAATTAAATATTATCAGAAAAGTGGTATTAATTGGAGTTGAATAATGAGGCATAGCAGGCGATTTTAGGCATAGTGGAGTGATTTGAAGCCAAAAATATAGCCGGACGCAAGTTTTCTAACTTTTTCTGACTTTTTGACCTTTATTGACTTTACCTATGCATCTATCACAAATAATTTTGTTATAAATCAGAAAAATATCGCAAAAAAAATAATGTTTTTAGTGTATAATATCTATAAGGCTAATTATGTCATGTTTCTCCTTCGGTGATTTTGGAAGAAGCAGGTGTAAACAGTGGATACAATCTTTGCCAATATCGCTGATAACGGGCTAGTATCAAACAACTATATTTATGTTACAATTATTGTGCTTGGCGGCATTGTTACTTATTTACTGGCAAATGTTCAAAAGTATAAGCAGACTATAAAGTTATTACAGCAGCAGAATGAAGAATTTATGACAGTCCATGAAGAATTATCCGCCCAGGAGGAAGAGCTTAGACAGAATTTCAATGAATTGTATCTAAGAGAGGAAACCATTAGACAAAATGATGAAATATACCAACTTGTTACCGAAGGCTCAAATGATGGGCTGTGGATATGGGATATTGTTACTGATGCTAAGACTATGTCTGAGCGCGGCTGGAATATGCTGAAATTGCCTGAGAATGCAATAACTACGAAAGCGAAATGGAAGCAGACGATTGTTCATCCTGACGATTTACCGCGCATGGTGGCTGAATTGGAACGTCATTTTAGTGGTCAGACCCCTTTTTATCAAGCTGAGTATCGTGCAAAATCAGCACAGGGCGGCTACCGTTGGATTCTATCACGGGGCAAAGCCTTGTTTGACAGTAATGGGCAACCGTTGCGAATGGCCGGCTCGTATACAGATATTACCGACCGCAAATATAAAGAAGAAAGAATTAAGCATATGGCTTATTATGACGCTCTTACCGGTCTTGCTAACAGGGAACGGCTGGTAGAGGTTGTCAAGGAAGCATTATGTTCAGCTGCCTCAAGCGACGGGAGAGCGGCTTTGGTTTTTATTGATATTGACAACTTCAAGCGAATTAATGACACCTATGGCCACTCGTGGGGTGATAAGCTGCTTATTAGTCTTAGCAAGCGGCTGGAAGCGCTGGTGGTTGAAACAGGTATGGCTGCCCGCCTGGGTGGGGACGAATTTGTTATATTTTTACCGGTCATAGCTAAAAGTGAAGACGTAACTGCATATGCAGACAAGATGATGCACGTGCTTGAACGGCCAATCACCGTGAACGGACATGTTTTTCACATTACGGCCAGTGCTGGTATTGCTATTTATCCTGAGCATGGCGATAATGTGGAAGATTTTTTACGTACGGCAGATATGGCTATGTATTCGGCCAAAACGTCAGGGAAACATACCTATCGGTTTTTTGATAAATCTATGCAGGATGCAGTTGTAGAAAAAACCCTAATGGAAGACCGGCTGCGTCAGACCGTTTACAATAACGAACTTAAACTGCACTATCAGCCACAGTACAACATGAATTCTGGTCAGATAGGCGGGTTTGAGGCTTTGCTTAGATGGAAAAGCCCTGACTATGGCATGGTGTCACCATTAAAGTTTATCGCGCTGGCAGAAGAAACAGGACTTATCCTTGGTATAGGCAATTGGGTGCTAAGAGAAGCCTGTAGTTTTAGTCAGGAACTATATGCACGTGGTCAGGGACGGTTATGTACAGCGGTAAATATTTCGGTGGTGCAGCTTATGCAAGCAGATTTTGTTCAAGTAGTTGCTGCGGCACTGTCTGAAATCGGGTTACCACCAGAGCTGCTGGAGTTAGAGATTACGGAAAGTGTATTAATGGAGCGGTTTGAGGACAATGTTCGCAAGTTGGGAGAGCTCAGGAGCATGGGAGTGCGGATTGCGCTTGATGATTTTGGCAGTGGTTATTCATCGCTGACCTATCTGAAAAAACTACCGATTACGGCTCTGAAAATAGATAAAGCCTTTATTGACGATATTGCAGTAGGGGATCATAATAGTGCTATTACTGGCAGTATTATTGAACTAGCGCATGAAATGGGTTTGGTTGTGGTTGCAGAAGGCGTTGAAACTGAAGAGCAATTTGCTTATCTTAAGCAAAAAGGCTGCGATACTATTCAGGGATACCTTATTAGCCAACCGTTGCCACCGGAAGAATTCATTGCAAAACTTCAGGGGTGAGAATAATGAAAAGTGTGTTAACAATTGCTGGCTCTGATTCAAGCGGTGGTGCCGGCATCCAGGCCGATCTGAAAACATTTGCGGCACATGGCGTGTTTGGGATGAGTGTTATCACCGCCGTTACGGCGCAAAATACGCAAGGCGTGTTTGCGGTCCAGGATATTACGCCTGAGGTAATTGGCAAGCAGATGGATGCTATTTTTAGCGATATTGCGGTTGCCGCTGTTAAAATTGGCATGGTATCGCAAATTGAAACTATTAAAACCATTGCTGCCAAATTAAAGGAGTATGGTGCGATAAATATTGTGGTCGACCCGGTTATGGTGTCCAAAAGTGGTTATCATCTTTTAAATCCCGCAGCTGAGGCCACACTGGCATTAGAGTTGTTGCCGCAGGCAACGATTGTGACTCCGAATATCCCTGAGGCTGAGGTTATTACTGGACAAACCATTGCTACGTTAGCTGATATGGAGGCAGCAGCCCGCACCATTTTGGGGCTGGGTCCGAAAAATGTGTTAATTAAGGGTGGTCACTTGGATGGTGATTCAACAGATATTCTTTTCAACGGCCAAGAGTTTGTTCACTTTAAATCCCGCCGGATTGAGACTAAAAATACGCATGGCACAGGCTGTACCTTGTCTTCGGCAATTGCGGCCAGTCTGAGCCGGGGATTACCGGTAACAGACGCGGTAGCAAGGGCTAAGGAGTACATAACTATTGCTATTGAACACTCGTTGACTATTGGTAAAGGGGTAGGGCCAACCCACCATTTTTATACTTTATATAAGAAGGCTGGACTGCTTGATTAGTAGTCAGCCTGCAGCCATGTATTTATATATGCCTGCGGCTTAACGGGCTAGTATATTTATAAAACGAGTTGGCAACGGGAGTAACTTCTGTTTCCAACTCATTTGTTGACTCAAGATCACTATCAATGAGTGGCTCAGTCTTTTTCTTTACTGGTGTTGGTGGCGGCGGTGTTGATGGTGTTATTCCTTCTGGCGGCGGACCAAAGCAGGAATTGTCATGGCAATGGTGGTCCAGCACCTGGCGTAGTAATTCAAGGATAACAATTTGTTCTGCCGTACGGCAGGAGTCATCCTCCAGGGTGCCGCAGTTGGCTAGGAGACGGATGATATCAACAGGCGCACAGGTTACGGCCAAAAACTGGCTGCTAAAAGCTATTTTACAGCATAACAGCTCAAGTAAAATATCAATCAGTGTCCCCGCCCGGTCAAAGCGGATAACGGCCCGTTCAAAGATCTCAAAAGGTACGCCAGGCGTGCGTTGTATTTCTTCAGCTGAGCCAACCAGCAGCCGGTAGGAGCTAACTAATGAAGAGAAATTAGGAATAACACCAGTAATATCACCTAATATCGTATTAATAATAGTTTGCGTACTATCGGCCATATCCGAAACCTCCACTTATAGATACTTATACTATATGCCGTATGTATGCCGGTGGCTAAATATAACCGCAAAAAACTGTAACATATCTATATGATACAAAGGTTGTGAGGCAATTAATTTTACTAGACTATTCTTTTTTTTCTCTATCAACTATACTAAAAGTACTTTGGGGTATAATGACAATAGTATAGGTTGAAAGTCTGGAGGCACACATGCAGCACAGTCCATCAATTGTTGCCATGCTAATTGTTTTTTTGATTTTATCGGGAATAATGTGGCTGAGTGGGCGGGTTTTAGCCAAATGGCATCCGGTCTATGCCGGAAAAAGAGCTCGCGCTGGTTACTGGTTAGTTACGGCTTTGGCAGTGGTTATTCTTATTTTTAGCCGCTGGCTGCGGCCGCTAAGTGGGTTCCCGGGGGAATGGTTCAGGTATTTTATTTATGCTGCCTATGTATGGATGGTTGGATTGGTATTCATGCTGGTAGTGTTATTGGCAGGTCATATTGTAAGACTTTTGGTGAGGAAGTTTGGTCAGCAGTTCAGTGGTCGGACAGAAAAAGAACAATCACAATTCAGACCTGTGCAAGTTGAAAGGATGGTGCCAGGGGGCTTAACGCGCCGCGAATTTTTACAGCGGGCGATAACGGTAGTTCCGGCAGTGCCGTTTGCTATGAGTGCTTATGGCGTAATTGACGGGGATACCAAGATTGTTGCCAATCGGTATACACTGTCTTTTGCGCAGTTGCCCGTTGCTTTGGATGGTTTTACCATTGCACAAATAAGTGATACTCATATCGGGCCCTTTTTCGGGATGGATAAGCTGGAACGGGTGCTTGACATGGTTAGACAGAAGGAGCCGCACCTGCTTGCCATTACAGGTGATTTGGTGGATGATTTAGATTTATTGGCGCCAACGATTGAGCGGTTGACGGCCTTTCAGGCTGAGTTGCCGTACGGTATTTTTTATTGTTGGGGTAATCATGAATATTTCCGGGATATCAGCCGCATTCGCAGGGCGCTTTATAGCAGTCCGGTTGCAGTGCTGGAAAATAGCCATCAGGCAGTGAAAGACGGCCTGTATTTAGCCGGAGTCGATTATCCATGGGGAAAAAACAGGGCCGAACAGGAAACCAAGCGACAGAATTATTTTGCTCAATCAGTCAGCAAAATACCTGCCGACGGTTTTACTATTCTATTGACTCATCACCCCGACTTTTTGGACAATGCCTTTATGGCGGGAGTGCCCCTGTCACTAGCCGGACATACACATGGTGGCCAGGTGGCGGTTTTTGGCACATCGGTGCTGCCGGTACAATATAGGTATATGAAGGGTATGTTCCGGCAAAATGGTTCTTATGGGTATGTCAGCGCCGGAGCAGGGCATTGGCTGCCACTGCGTATTGGCTGTCCGGCAGAAGTTAGCTTTTTTAAGTTAACGCGGGGGATATTATGAAGCAAGTACCAGACATCATTGCTGCTAATCTTAAAATTCTGTTTATCGGCTTTAATCCAGGAACCAGATCGGCGGAAACAGGGCATCATTTTGCCGGTTATTCGAATAAGTTTTGGAAGTTGCTGGCGGCAGCCGCTCTTACGCCCTATCAGTTTAAACCAGAGGAAGATGGCAAGTTACTGGCTTTTGGTCTGGGGATTACCAACATCGTGCCTCGTCCCAGCCGGACAGCCGCAGAAATAACAAAAGCGGAGTATCAGGCCGGGCGAATAATTTTACAGGAGAAGCTACTGTTATATAAACCGCAGGTTGCCTGCTTTGCCGGTGTGGGGGTGTATCGGGAGTTTACGAAGCAGGCGCGTGTTACCTGTGGTTGGCAAGCTGCCAGTGTGGTATCAGGGGTGGCTGATTTTGTTGTGCCGTCACCTAGTGGTTTGACGCGGATATTGTTTGCCGAGCAATTGACGTATTATCAGGAACTAAAAGAGTATGTAGCCTGATACCAATGTGGTACAGGTAAGGTGTCAGGGTTTCGTTGCAAAGGTTAGAAAAGCGGATAAGACAGGCGCTTGCGTAAGCAAGCACCTGTTTTTCTTTCTAATTTGCTTGGTAGCTTAGGTTGCGGTCAATACAAAACGGTGTATAATTAGAGAAGATTACTCATTAAAAGAGGTGCGTATAGTATGTTCAAAAGATGGATGGCCTTTGCTGGTCTGATCTTGTTGGTCTTGACTTTAGGTCTTGCCGGCTGCGGTGGTAATCAGTCACCAGCTGCCAAAGTACTCAAGGTGGGTGCTGAAGCTACATTTCCGCCATTTGAGTTTCAAGAAGAAAACAGCAAGGAATATGTTGGTTTTGATGTGGATATTATGAAGGCTATTGGCAAACAGATGGGGATGGAAGTTCAAATAGTCAATACAGGTTTTGATGGCTTGATTCCGGCGCTGGAAGGCAGTCAGATTGACGCCATTGCATCAGCTATGACTATTACTGATGAACGCGCTAAAAAGGTCAACTTTTCCAAGCCGTATTATAAATCTGGTTTATCAATTGTAGTGAAGTCAGACAATGTAACAATTAATAATTTCAAAGAATTAGAGGGCAAGCGGATTGCCGTACAAATAGGCACTACCGGTGCGGAAGCCGTTAAGAAGATCAAAGATGCCAAAGTCCGCGAGTATAACAGTGCGTCTGAAGCCTATCTTGAGCTCAAGGCTGACGGGGCGGATGCAGTTGTCAATGACTTGCCGGTAAACGAATACTACTTGGCCAAAGGCGGCAGCAAAGATGCCAAGTTGGTTGGTGAGGTTCTTAATGCTGAGGAGTATGGCATTGCAGTCGCTAAGAAAGACACTGAACTAGCAGGTAAAATCAATAAGGCGTTAGATGAAATCAAACAAAATGGCGAATATGCCAAAATATATGAACAGTGGTTTGGAAAAAAGCCGCAATAAGCGACCAGTGTAACTAGGAAAGACTCATCCGTAGATGGGTCTTTTCTTTTGGGTGAACCGAGAAAAGTTACAGATAGTTACAAAGGAGATATTGACGCGCGGAATATGTATTGCAGTTTACGCTATTCTTTTATATGATTAAATACAGATAACACATAGTTGCTCTCACGAAAAAATTTTATCAAGGCTAATTTTTAGGAGGGGACGGCATTTGAAACTAAAACTTATTCTAGGTCAGGCTGGTTATGGCAAGACCTGGCAGTGTTTTCATGAGATAGTCGCCCGGCTGGCCGAATCGCCTGATGGCCGGCCGCTTCTTTTTATTGTGCCTGAACAGGCTACTTATGAAGTTGAGCAGGCGCTGGCTGCCGCCTGTCCGTCTCAGGGCTTTATGCGGGCTCATGTGCTCGGATTTCGCCGGCTGGCGCACCGGGTACTCAATGAAACCGGGGGTGCAGCCAGACCGCATATTTCGGAACTAGGAAAACGCATGGTCTTTAGCCGGTTATTGATGGAAAATAAGAGTAATTTCAAACTGCTCTCACGGGCGGCTGCGGAAAAAAGTTTTGCCGCTACGGTTGCGGGCTTAGTGAAGGAGTTTAAAACCTATGGAGTAGGGCCGGACGTACTTACATCGATAGCCAGCGAACAAGACTGTAATCAGGCGTTAACGGCTAAAATGCAGGATCTGGCGTTATTGTACCAGGGGTTTGAGGACTTTTTAGCCGGACGGTATATCGATCCGGAGGATTATCTTACCTTGCTGGCAGAGAAAATTCCCGGGTCTTCTCTGCTGAGGCAGGCTGAAGTGTGGGTGGATGGCTTTACCTTCTTTACCCCACAGGAATATGCAGTAATAACAGCTATGCTAGAAGCGACACAGTCTGTGACGATAACTCTATGTCTGAGCCAGCCGAAAAGTGAGCTGCATTCCCGAGAAGAAGCGTTGTTTCATCGTCAATGGGAAACATATCAGAAATTAAAAAAACTTGCAGCCGAGCTGCAGATTGAAGCTGAGCAGCAGGAACTCATGCTGCCGTATCGCTTTGTCAGACCAGTTCTGGCAGCTATTGAACAGCAGTTTTTTAGCGGTCGGAATCCGGCTAAGCCGGTTACGCCGGATAATAGCTTTATGTTGGCAGAAGCGGCTAATCGCCGGACAGAGGCTGAGGCCATTGCCCGGGAAATGATTAGGCTGAGCAGGGAAGAAGGCTTACGGTGGCGGGATATGGCGATCCTTATTCGCGACATGGATAGCTATGCCGAGTTAATGACAACCGTGCTGACCGACTATGATATTCCCTTTTTCAGTGATAATAGCCGTCCGGCGGTACATCATCCGCTGGCCGAATTGCTGCGTTCGGCACTTGATATTGTGCTGGAAAGATGGAGTTATGAGCCGGTTTTTCGTTGTTTAAAAACAGATTTACTGCCAGTGACCCGTGACCAGGTGGATCTATTGGAAAACTACTGTCTGGAATTTGGTATTCGCGGATCAAGGTGGACAAACCCGGAAGAGTGGGCGTTCCGGCGTCGGTACTCACTGGCTGAGGACGAGTGGATTGGTGCTGAGCCTGATGCTGCTGAGCAGGAGTATTTGCGCCAGATTAATACTATTCGCCAAGATAGCACAGCTGCGCTGATACTCTTAGCTGAGAAAATAACACCGGCGATAAAGAAGGGTTTAATACCGGTAGAATTAGTACAAGCTGTCTATGAATTTTTACAAAGCTTACATGTGGCTGATACGCTGGCAGCCTGGGCTGTGTCTGCTGAAGTTGCCGGGGATCTTGAACAGGCCAGGGAACATCAGCAGATGTGGCCTAAGCTGGTGGAACTGTTAGATCAGATTGTGGATACGTTTGCAGAGCAGCCGTTAAGCCTAGCGGAGTTTGCTGCTATTGTCAGTGAAGGGCTGGAGGGTACCAATCTTAGTTTAATTCCGCCAGGGCTTGATTATGTTACAATTGCCGCCCTCGAACGGACGCGGCGATTGCGAATAAAGGCCGCCTTTGTCCCGGGGGTGAGTGATGGCATATTGCCGCACCGGCGCAGGGACGAGGGGCTGCTGAATGATGGTGAACGAGCGTTGCTGCGAACGCTGGGGCTGGAACTTGGCAGCGGGGCAGTGGCTGATGTCTTTGCGGAGCAGTTTTTGGTATACACAGCTTTGACGCGGGCTAGCCAGCACCTATGGGTTAGCTATCCGCTGGCTGATGCGGAAGGAAAAGCGTTGGCACCGTCCGCCATTATCAGACGCTTAAAAGAAATTACTGGTGTTTTGCCTATGCCGCTGCCAATTGAGCCGCCGGCAGGGCGGGAAGCCGAGTACCTTGCCAGGCCTGAGCGGGCGCTGGCAGCACTGGCCGGGGCGTTTAGGCTATATCGGGAGACGGGAAATATCAGCCCGGCCTGGTGGGATGTTTATAACTGGGCGCTGATGCAGCCTCAGTGGCGTGAACCGCTTAGGGTAAGTTTAGCAGGGTTATTTCATCATAACCAGCTAGAGCCGTTACAGCCTGGACTTCCTGGCCGCCTATATATGAAAAATGGTGTACTGCGAGGTAGTGTGACCCGGTTTGAAGCGTTTCGTGCCTGTCCGTTTAAGCATTTTGCCCAGTATGGATTAAACCTTAAGGAGCGGGCTGTCTATCAACTTGCGGCACCTGATTTGGGACAGTTTTTGCATGCTGTGCTGAAATCATTTGGTGACAGGCTGGCTGCACGCAGTCAAAGCTGGGGAGAGCTTACCGGCAATCAAATTAGTGAATTATGTGGGGATATTGTTACCCAGTTAGCCCCTAAGCTGCAGAATGAAATACTGCTAAGCAGCAAGCAGCATGAGCATTTGGTCACCAGGCTGACACGGCGGGCTGTCCGGGCTGTCAGTCGCCTGGCAGCCTGGGGCGAGGTTACTCAGTTTCGGCCGGTGGCATTTGAGCAGGCTTTTGGCCGGGGGTTAGACGCGCTGCCGCCGCTTACGCTTACTCTGCCGGATGCTATTGTGGAAGTAGCCGGGCAGATTGACCGCCTGGACATGGGTGAGTATGACAACCAAAACTATGTGCTGGTTATTGACTATAAATCAGGTGGGGCTTGGCTCAGTTTGACTGAGGTTTACTATGGTCTTAAGCTGCAATTGCTAACTTATTTATTAGTGGCGGTGAGCGCCCGGAACGGTCCTAATGCCTGTCTGCCGGCAGGGGTATTATATTATTTTTTAAAAAATCCTGTTATCTCGGGGACAACTCTGAAAACACCAGAGCAAATTGAAAAAGATATTAACAACCGGCTCAAAATGCCAGGCTGGTTACTGGCTGATACAGATATTGCCGGCTTACTGGATGCAGCGATTAACGGTTGGTCTGAGTTTTTTAAGATTGCGTTGGGTAAAAACGGTTTTTACGAAAGTTGTAGGGATAAGCTTAAAACAGAAGAAGAATTCAAGGTATTATTAACTCATGTTGAACAGGAACTGCTGGCTGTAGCGGCCGCCATTCTTGATGGCGAAACAGCTATTAGGCCGTATCGCCTGGAGAAAAGTACACCCTGTGGCTATTGTGCCTTCCTGCCAGTATGCCAGTTTGATGATAATTTGCCGGAAAATGATTATTTGGCGCTTCCTAAGCTGGCTGATGAGGCTATTATGAGGGAATTGCGTCAACGGAAAGGAGGCGGTGAGTAATGCAATGCTCTCCTGAGCAACAAGCGGCGATTGAAACCCGTAACCATAATCTGTTGGTGGCGGCAGCTGCCGGGTCGGGTAAGACCTGGGTGCTGGTGGAACGTATTATCAGCCGGATCATTGACCCTGACGAACGGCTGAGTGTGGATAGTCTGCTGGTGGTGACCTTTACCAATGCGGCGGCTAACGAGATGCGCAGTCGCATTGGTGAAGCCTTAAATACTGTACTTAG
The DNA here is from genome assembly GCF_000445445.1 of Sporomusa ovata DSM 2662. GTDB lineage: Bacteria > Bacillota > Negativicutes > Sporomusales > Sporomusaceae > Sporomusa > Sporomusa ovata. Next base: position 642,996 of record NZ_ASXP01000002.1, read on the forward strand.
GCAGCCTGAGCTCACTGATGTTGAGCTTAGGCGCCATGTCGAGCGGCAGTTGGTGCTGCTGAATGCAGCCAATATTTCAACCTTACATGCCTTTTGTCAAGGCATTGTGCGGCAGTATTTTTATCTGCTGGCCATTGAACCTAATTTCCGGGTGGCTAATGACACCGAGGTGGCCTTAATCAAAAGTGATGTGCTTGAGGCTGTGTTTGAGGAAAGCTACCTGCAGGCAGATGCAGACTTTATGATGTTGATTGACCATTATGGAGACGAAGTCAGCGATAATTCTCTTGCCGGACTGGTGCTGAAGTTATATGAGTTTTCCCGCAGTCATCCCTGGCCGGAAATTTGGTTAACTGGGTTATCTGGCGCTTTTCTTTTGCCGCCAGCAGCAACTTTTGATGAAACTCCCTGGTCAGCCTTGGTCCGGGATAAAATAGTACTGGACTGGGAAGAGGTCCGCCAGCAGCTGCAGGCATTAATGGCAGAGGTTAGCAAACCGGGTAAGCCATCAGCCTATGCCCAGACCTATGCTGAAGATATTAAAATTATTGATAACTTGCTGGTAGCTGCGCAGTCATCCTGGGCAGCGTTGTCTAAGGCGTTGGCAGAGGTAAGTTTTCCCCGGATTGCCTCAGTTGGCAAGGAAGTGCCTAAGGAGGTTAAGGACTATTATCAAGGCCAGCGCAATAAAGCCAAAAAGCGGATAACCGATGCCAGGGTATTCTATTTTGAACGCAGCGGCGCAGAACTTGTGGCTGATTTGTGTCAGGTTGAGCCGCTTATGGCTGCCTTGGTCCAACTGGTTCAGAACTTTGCATTAAAATTTTCCCTGGCGAAACAAGAAAAGGGGATTGTTGATTTTAATGACTTAGAGCATTTGTGCCTGGAGGTATTACGAGCGGCAGATTCAGTGCAAGAGGAAACCAAGCCTTCGCCGGTAGCTCTCCAGCTTAAGGCCAGGTTTAGCGAAATTATGGTCGATGAGTACCAGGATACCAATAGAGTACAGGAAGAAATAATCCGGCTTGTCGCAAGTGTCGATCAGCCCAATCTCTTCCTGGTGGGCGATGTCAAACAAAGTATTTATCGTTTCCGCCTGGCTGAGCCGGCACTGTTTATGGACAAATATCATGGGTATCAGGGCGGCACGCGGGTCGGGTGTAAACGCATTGATTTGAGTAAAAACTTCCGTAGCCGTGCCGGAGTTCTTCATGCTGTCAATTTTTTGTTTGCTCAGCTCATGACAGAGCGTACGGCTGAACTTGATTACGGACCGGCAGAGCAGCTTAATCCTGGCCCTGATTATCCGGTGACGGCAGGAAACAGTTTGGAGGGACCGGTAGAAATCATTATGATTGACAGGGAGAAAGTGGGGGATGAGAGCATCGCTGACGAGGGCGAGGCGTTTAGTAGTCCAGAGTCTGAAAGCGAGGGTGTGAGTAGCCAACTGGGTAATGGTATACCGGAAGAAGAACTATCTGCTTTTGAGCAGGAAGCCATCCTTATTGCCAGGCGTATTCAGGAATTAATAAGCAGTGGCTATTTGGCGTTTGATAAACAGGCGGGCGGCTATCGTCCCTTATTGTACCGCGATATTGTTATTTTGCTGCGTTCGGTACGGGGTAAGGCTCAGGCACTGCAGGACAGGCTGCGGCAAAACGGGATTCCCTGTTATGCAGAAATGGATTCCGGTTATTTTTCGGAGACCGAGATCTCTATTATGTTAGCCCTGTTGCAAGTTATTGATAATCCCCACCAGGATATTCCAATGGCCGCTGTGCTGCGCTCGCCGCTGGTTGGTCTGACTGGCGATGAATTGGCTGAAATTCGTCTGTGTTTGGCACAAGGCAGCCTGTGGGCAGCAGTGCAGGCCTACAGCCATACTCAGGCTGTTTCCCACAAGGTTCAGGGCTTTTTGGCTAAGCTAACGACTTGGCGTAATTTAGCGCGGCGTAAGGGTGTGGCCGAGCTTATCTGGCGTATTTACCAGGATACCGGTTACTATGACTATGTGGGTGGGATGCCTGGTGGAGTTTTACGGCAAGCTAATCTGCGGGCGCTGTATGATCGGGCCCGGCAGTTTGAGACCACTAACTTTAGGGGACTGTTTCGCTTTTTGCGGTTTGTTGAGCGGCTAAAGAATAAGGATTCTGATTTGTCGGTAGCCCGGGCGTTGGGCGAGAGCGAGGATGTTGTCAGGGTCATGAGTATTCATAAAAGTAAAGGGCTTGAGTTTCCAGTAGTTATTGTGGCTGATATGGGAAAAAACTTTAACCTTATGGATACGACGGGGTTGGTATTATGTCATAAGGAGCTGGGTGTTGGGCCGTATGTTACGTTACCTGAGCTTAGATTTCGCTATCCGACACCGGCTCGATGGGGTATTGCCCATAAGCTTGAGTTGGAAACTAAGGCCGAGGAACAGCGGATTTTGTATGTGGCCCTGACCCGGGCCAGGGAAAAACTCATTTTAGTTGGTTCGGCCAAGAAGTTGTCCCAAAAGTGTGCTGCCTGGTGTCGGGCAGTGGGTGAACAGCAGGCAAAACTGCCAGTCAGCCAAGTCATAAAAGCTAAAAGTTATCTGGATTGGGTTGGTATGGCGGTTGCCCGGCATACTGATGGTGAGGCTATCCGCCAGTATGGTGAGTGCAATGACCAGCCGGTGACAGCGTTAGCAGGCCAGCTTTCAGCTTGGAACATCAAAATAGTTAAGCTGGCAGATAATAAACCGTTAATGCAGGCCGGTCAGGCAGATGACGCATTATTGGCGGCTATTCGGCGGCTGGAACCGGTTGACTGTGATACTGATATCCGGTGGGTAGATACGCTTTTAAACTGGCAATATCCATGTATGAACGCAGTTAGCAAACCGGCCAAACTGTCAGTGTCGGAAATTAAACGCCGTCTTGAATTTGTGGAAAGGGAAGAGGCTGAGGTTGTATTTGCACCAAAACCGTCGACCGTGCATGCCCGTCCCCGCTTCCTGCAAGCCACCTCGCAGTTGACACCGGTAGAGTATGGGGTGATGCTGCATACGGTTATGCAACATATTGACTTAGCTGGCGAGTTTTCTAACCAAGCCATTACTGAGCAGGCCAGTGCCTTGGAAGTTTGCCAGATTTTGCCGACTGGTCAGGCTGCAGAGGTTGATGCTGGTTTAATCAAGGCCTTTTTTACCTCTCAGCTTGGCCAGCGTTTGACGAAAGCCAACGAGGTATGGCGGGAAATGCCGTTTAGCCTGCTGCTGCCAGCCGAAAAGTTTTATCCAGATCTGCAAAACTGTGGGGAACAAATCTTTGTGCAAGGGATTATTGACTGCCTGTTTGCCGAAGATGACGGTTTGGTGCTGATTGATTATAAGACCGATAGCGTCGTTGCGGCAGATGAATTGGTTACCAAATACGCAGCTCAGCTTAGCATGTATGCACTGGCAATTGAGCGGATACTCGACCGACCGGTCAAGGAACAGTATATTTATGCATTCCGGTTGGGGCGTGAGATTAAATTAGATGGTTTAGGGTAAAGGAAAAAGTGGCTGTACTGGAACCCAAGTTCCCGTACAGCCATTTTAGGATGCTTATTAATATTGTTTTATACAAACCATAGCTTGGGGGAGGAAGCTGCCTGCTCATTATTTTTACTAGAACATGCCTTTACGCCATAAACCAAAGGCACTAAGTGCGGTAACAGCCACAGCAAATAATAGCGTAATAACAAAGCCACCGTTGCCGCCAAAGGGTACATCAACATTCATTCCCATAAAGCTTGAAACCATAGTTGGTATTGCCAAAATAATGGTCATAGAGGCCAGAAATTTCATCACGCGATTGAGGTTATTCGAGATGATGGAAGTAAACGTATCCATCATACCATTCATAATGCGGCTATACATTTCGACCATTTCAATAGCCTGTTTATTTTCAATAATAACATCTTCTAACAGATCTTCATCTTCTTCATACATTTTAATCAGGTGTTGCACTTGGCTGGTAGAACGGAGTCGCAAGAGCTTTTCCAAGACAATGCCGTTAGAACGCAGGGAAGCGGCAAAATAGGTTAAGCCTTTCTGCAGCTCTAAGAGCTGGAATATTTCCTCATTTTGCATGGAACGGCGCAGATAACGTTCGATCTCGTCTGTGCGGCGGTTAATCTGTTTTAAGTATTTCAAATATAAAGTAGCCGATTTATACAATATCTGAAAAAGGAATCTGGTCTTTTTAAAGGTACTGAACAACCGGTGATTTTCAGGTTTAAAATCAGCTAGAACTTCGTTGGATTCCAGGCAGATCGTAATGATGTAGTCGGTAGTGAGCACGATGCCTAATGGCAGCGCGTCATAACTATCATGACCACGCGTAACGGGAATATTGGTGATAACAAGCATATGATTTTCTTCCAGTTCGATACGGGAACGTTCTTCTTCGTCCAAGGCTGCTTTAAGGAAATCAAGCGGGCTGCCAGTGGTAGCTGCCACTTGCTCCAGTTCCGCGGATGTGGGATTGATCAGATTAAACCAGGCACCCCGTTCCAGCGTCTGAAGAGTCAGTTCATATAGATCTGTGCAATTGCTGCGATAAATTTTAAACATAATGCTCCCCCTTTTTTCTTTTTAGGGGAATGCAAATAGTTACCTAGTCAATCAGATAACCCTTAGCCAAGGCTGCTAAGGGGTGTACTCAGATAAATTCGGCGAAAAAAATGGAATATTCCCCTAATTTTTATTGAATTAAACAACAGACGCCAACTAGGTCGGCCTACGTCCATCTATCTCACCTGCCTTTGATATATTAATGATTATCTTAAAATATCTCTATAATGAATATAATTCTGTTTACCTTAATAGTCAACCCTTTTATAAAAAAATAACCTAGTTTTAACCTGGGCTATAGCATGCGGCAAGTATTCTTACTACTAGATTATCAATTCTATGTATTATTATATTACATCTGTTAGTCAATGTGCACACAGACAAGAACAGGTAAGGCGAAACAGACAGAAATTACCGGGGTTTGTTTTGTTGACAAGCCATCTTGCCATTTGTTATAATACTAACTGTTAACTGTGCTTGATACGGAGGGGTGTCCGAGCGGTTTATGGAGCTGGTCTTGAAAACCAGTGATCCCGCAAGGGACCGTGGGTTCGAATCCCACCCCCTCCGCCATATAAGTCAATTGACTTAAGGCAGAGTATCTGCTATAATCTAACCAGTTTATGACATGGAGTGGTACTCAAGTGGCTGAAGAGGACGGTTTGCTAAATCGTTAGAGGTCGTGAGGCCTGCCAGGGTTCAAATCCCTGCCACTCCGCCATAAAAAAACGGCTGTTTACCGAGAGGTAAACAGCCGTTTTTTTATGCAATATCAGGAATTGGGAATTGTTTGTTTTCAAATAATCATCCCTTTATGTCGCATTAACGAACTAGAAACTGCTGAGCCAACTGGCAATATCTTCACTAACTTGGCTGCTTTGTGCGGCCAGGTGATGATCGCCGTCTGGATAGAGGATTAGCTTTTTTGGTTCTGCCGCTAACTCATAAATAGTTTGAGCCTGACTGACTGGCACGATGGTATCGGCTGTTCCTTGGAGAATAAGGAGGGGCCGTTGTTTTACTTGTTGGATATAAGCAAGGATGTTATGATGGGCAAAATCCTGGATGAATTCTGGTGTAAGCAACAGGTCACCATACTCATCTGTTAGCTGCAGGGGGGTGCCGGCCGCCAGTTGTTCATAATGAGCCCCCAGTGCCAACCGGAAGGTAGCGGGAAGGTTCCAGGGTGTAGCCCAGAGGATGAGTCCTCTTATCATTGGGTCAATGGCGGCTACTGCCAGAGAGGTGGTGCCGCCCAGGCTGCGCCCCAGCAAAAATAACTGTCCGCCGATTGTATGCCGGGAATAGGCAACAACGGCTGTAAGCTCGGCAATTTGGCAAGATAGGTTTTGGAGGGGAGTAAAGTCATAGCGAAGTACGTTAACATTTGTTGCAGCAATGGTTTCTGCCAGGCGGATTGCCCGGCCGCCGCCGTCCTTACTGCCCCGGAAGCCGTGAGAGATAATTAGCGTTTTATCTGAGGTATGGCGTGCGGGATGGAAAACACCCGGTAGTTGAGTATTACCCGCAGGAAGTAGAATATTGTTCATCCGGACACCTCATTTAAAGTTAAGGATATTATTTTGGGTTATACTAATTATAGTATAGCTGTAGCTAAAGATAATTGATAGGAGGAGCAACTATGACAGACATCTTGTTAGGATATCTTATTAATAACTTCTTGATTGATAGTCATCAGTATGAAGCATGGCGAGGTCTTAGCCAGGACGAGCTGCGGGAGGCATTAAGTAAGGCCGGTATAATGAACAGTGCGGAGTTTGATGAGTTTAGCCATCAGCTTGCCACTGGTGTCGAGGTAGTGGAAGAGCAAGGCGAATAAAAACAAATGCGTTTCATAGTATTATATATGCCAGTGGTATAAGTCATAGTGAACCCTGGTAGAAAGTTCCGGAAAGGGACTCAGGACAGGAGAGGGGAACAGTAATTGAATAGTATTGATTTGCATTGTGATACGATAATGTGCTTAATGGAGGGAGATAAGTCAGAGGGCCTTTATCGTAACTCGCTTAGTGTGGATATCGAAAAGCTGCAGGCAGGTAAGGCTCAGGCTCAATTTTTTGCTATGTATATTAATATGCAAACAGATGGTGACCCGTTGGTAAGAGCACTTAGAATGATTGATCGCTTTTACCAGGAAATAGAGGAAAATAAACAATATATTGCGTTGGCAAGAAATTATGGTGAATTCCAGCAAAATCAAGCAGATGGCAAATTATCTGCTTTTTTGACGATTGAGGAAGGCGGGGCGTTTAAGGGTGAGTTGACTAATTTGCGTAATTTCTACCGTCTTGGTGTTAGGCTGATTACGCTCACCTGGAACTATCCTAATGAGATTGGCTATCCGAGCGCCTTGCCCGAATGCCGTAAGCAGGGTCTTACGCCCTTTGGCCGGGAAGTAGTGGCAGAGATGAACCAGCTGGGGATGATGATTGATGTATCCCATTTATCAAATCAGGGTTTTTATGAGGTGGCTGCACTGACACAAAAACCGTTTGTGGCTTCCCATTCTAATGCCTGGTCCGTAACCGCTCATCATCGCAACCTGACTGATGAGATGATTAAGCTGTTAGCCACAAAGGGTGGTGTTATGGGGATTAATTTTGAAAAATCCTTTTTGGGCAGTTCACCGGTCAGCCGGGTTGAAGATATGGTTCTTCATATCCAACATATCTATAACGTGGGTGGGATAGAGGTCATTGCTATTGGGTCAGACTTTGACGGCATTAGCCCAGAACTGGAATTGGCTCATGCCGGCGAAATGAGTAAACTGGTAGATGCTTTGGGAATAGCAGGATTTAGTCAGGCGGAAATTGATAAGATATGCTGGAAAAACGCCCTCAGAGTGATAAAAGATACATTACATTGAAATCTGATTAGTGAAGTAACAAGTCATTTAGAGACTTGCACATTCGGATACGGGGGAGTAAAATCATTTGTGGTAGTACCTCTTGATAGAAGATATTGAAATCTGATAATAAGATATAGTGTCCTTTATCACCAGTGCTACAAAGTGATAATAATAAAAGGGGTGCGAAAAAGTGGAGTTTTTGGTAGCACTAGCTAGTATTATGATGGTTAACATCGTACTTAGCGGCGACAATGCAGTGGTCATTGCTTTGGCGAGCCGCTCTTTACCCCCGAAGCAACAAAAGCAAGCGATCCTATGGGGTAGTGGCGGGGCGATAGTCCTGCGCGTTATTCTTACAATTGTAGCTATTGTACTTTTGCAAATTCCTTATGTTCAGTTTTTTGGCGGTTTACTTCTTATTTGGATTGCGGCTAAATTACTTATGGAGGATGATGGCGGTGAAAATATTGAAGCCAACACTTCGTTCGTAGGGGCTGTAAAGACCATTATTATCGCAGATTTAGTTATGAGTCTTGATAATACCCTGGCAATTGCTGCGGTAGCCAAAGGCGATTATGTTTTGCTTGGCATAGGACTTGCATTTAGTATCCCATTGATTGTTTTTGGCAGTCAAATTATTATTAAAATTATGGACAAGTTCCCGATAGTTGTGTATCTCGGAGCCGCGCTTATTGCCTGGACGGCCGGCGAAATGATGGTGGCTGATGAAAAAATTGGTCCGGTTATTCATGCTGAGATACCCGAATGGCTGTTGCCGGCGGCAGTTACGGCAGGGGTAGTAGCGATTGGACTCTGGTGGAAGAGCACACATAAAGAAAAGGGTACCGAAGCCTGTGCAAAAGAGGGAAATTCGGTGCAATAATGTATGTTGCAGTGCAAAGGCACTGTTGGGGGGACATCGCATTTTGAGGCGATGTCTTCCTTCTTTTTTGCAGGGTATTAAGGCTCTATGCCGAATAATCTATAGAATATCTATCCAAGGAAGGGCTGACATAGATGGCAACGCCGGTAAATATGCAAAAACGCCTGGCTTGGTTTTTGACTGTAACCATGCTGGTGATATTTGGTTTAGCAGGGAGAATTGCCTGGATTCAATTCGGTGAGGGGCAACGTCTGAGTAACAGGGTAAAGGATCAAGTTAGCGAAAGCCGGGTAATGCAGTCGCCACGGGGCACGATATATGACCGGAACGGGCAGCAATTAGCGGTAAGCAGTCTAAATAAGTCCCTTTATGCTGATCCACAGGAAGTAAAAGATATTGATGGATTAGCGGCTTTATTATCACCGGTTCTTGGTGTAACAGCCGCAGATATTAAGGAGCGATTAACGGACGGAGCTCGTTTTGTTTGGCTTAAACGGACGCTGGAACCGGATGTAGCTAAGGCAGTTTCTGCACTTATCAAGGACCACCAGCTTACAGGACTGGGTTTTATCGAGGAAAGTAAACGGTATTATCCTAATGATAATCTGGCGGCGCAGGTGCTGGGTTTTGTAGGTACAGATGATGTTGGTCTGGAAGGACTGGAAATGTCACTGGATAAGGTTATTAAGGGTCAGATTCGTAAACAGGTTATTGCTACAGACAGCTATGGTACACCCATATTCCAATCCATATTTTCTTTTATACCGGAAAAAAAGGGTCGTTCAATTTACCTGACGATTGACAGCAACATTCAATATATTGTCGAAAGGGCACTTGATGCTGCCATGGCGAAGACGGGTGCAAAGACGGGTACGGTTATCATTATGCAGCCTAAGACCGGAGAGATTCTCGCTATGGCCAGCCGCCCCACGTATAACCCTAATCAATTTGGCAGCTATAGCTCAGAAGCCTGGAAAAATCGCGCTGTATCTGATGTATATGAACCGGGTTCGACTTTTAAAGCCGTTATTGCGGCGGCGGCCTTGGAGGAGGGCAAGGTACGACCGGATGAGCGGTTTATCGATAAAGGGTATGTAGAGGTATCCGGGCGGAGAATCCAAAACTGGAGTGGCGAAAGCTATGGCAATGTACCATTTACTGAAATTATAAAGAATTCTATCAACACTGGTTTTGTTGAAGTTGGTTTGCGGGTTGGTGCGGCCAAACTGACAAGCTATGCACGGGCATTTGGGTTTGGCAAGACCACAGGTATAGAGTTGCCAGGGGAGGCCGAAGGCCTGCTGTTTGATCCCCGGGAGATGCGCGATAGCGACACTGCAACCATGTCGATTGGACAGAGTATTGCGGTTACACCACTACAACTTACGGCTGCTATTGCCGCTATTGCCAATGATGGGGTGCTGCTAAAACCGCGGATTATTAAAGAATATCGTAACGAGGATGGCACGCTGGCGGAAACTTTTGATCCGGTTGTTGTCAGACAGGTTATTAGCCCGGAAACAGCCCGTACCCTAACCGTGTTACTAGAGAAGGTAGTACATGAAGGCGGCGGTAAACTGGCGACCGTTAAAGGCTACCGCTTTGCTGGGAAAACAGGTACAGCTGAAAAGTTAAATCCCAACGGTGGCGGCTATTTAGCCGGGCATTATATTGCCTCTTTTGCCGGTTTTGGGCCTGTTGATGATCCGCAGGTAGCAGCATTAATAGTGCTTGATGATCCGAGTGGTATTTATTATGGCGGGACAATTGCAGCACCGGTATTTAGTGATATTATGACACAGGTTATGCGGGTGTTAAATATTCACCCTGATGGGGGCAGTTACATAGTACCGCCTGTAAAGACAGTAGAGTCCCTGGTGCCGTCAGATGTCCCAACTAGCCCCGGGCCACCTCCGGAAGTGCCGTATGGGCATATATTAGTTCCTGCACTTGCAGGCAAATCCATCAGAGAAGCTGGTGACACTTTACATGAACTTGGGCTCACCTTTGTACCTGTAGGTACCGGAATGGTTGCAAAGCAGAGTGTTGCTCCCAATACACCAGTCAAGCCGGGCACGGAGATTATTGTATATTTTGAATCAGTGAATACAAATTTGCCGGGTGGATAAGCTGATACATAGAAGCAGCGGCAAAGAATTGCTAAATCAAGAATTTGCCAACCTAAGTGGGATTTTGGATAGCAACAATAAAAGGCGGCTAGGCCGCCTTTTATACTACTATGACTTATTTGCTGTTAATATCGTATTGGGAAGTCATGGTACCCGAAGTCATGTTACCTGAAGTCATGTTACCTGAAGTCATAGTACCTGAAGTTGTGGTGGATCCACTTGAAGTGGAAGTTTGTCCCCCCATGGATGATTCATATTGTTCGATCATGCGGCGAACCATGTGACCACCTACCCGGCCACAATCGGCCGAAGTCATGGTTGACCAGCCTTGACTGCGTACGCGATCACTAATACCCAGTTCGGTTGCTATTTCTAGCTTCATGCGGTCAAGTGCATTTTCTGCACCTGGGTTAACAGGTTTGTTACTTCTAGCCATAGAATAAACACCTCCTGAAATTTTTCTAATCCTAGTATCTGCGGCGCAAATACCGGTTATTCTATAAATATTATGTTAATTAAGTAAGAAAATCCCAAAGGATAAAGGAAACTGTTATTTTTTATTGAATTAATACGAAAAATAACAGAAAAACCGCAGAAAATGACGAATTTTGTCTGGAAGGAATTAACAGATAAGTGGAGAATGATTTATTTAAATGATGTACTAATGGTAAACAACAATTTTGTGTTAGGGGTATTGCCATGCATGAGCTTGCAATTGCGCAAGGGATACTGGATATTGCTTTGAATACGGCCGTTAATCATAACGCCACTAGTGTTTTGGGCGTTAAAGTAATTGTGGGTGAACTTACCGGGACTGTACCGGAGGCGCTGGAATTTGGTTTTGTGGCGTTGGCTAAAGGAACAATGGCAGAGAACGCCTGTTTATCAATCCGGATAATTCCGCTGACAGGACATTGCCGGGACTGCGGCATTCAAAGCAGTATTGATAAATATTGTTTTGCTTGTGCAAGCTGTGGCTCTCATGCGGTTGATATTTTAACCGGGCGTGAGCTAAAAGTAGAAAGTGTGGAGGTAGAGTAATAGTTGGAAATTACTGTAATGAGCAATATCCTGGAAAAGAATGAGGAAGTGGCTGCCGAGCTAAATGCCATGTTGGCCAGACAGGGGATTTTTACAGTTAATCTGTTGGGTTCTCCTGGCTGTGGAAAAACCTCTCTTGTGGAGCAGACGGTAAGCCTACTTAAAAGTGTATTTAATATAGCCATTATTGAGGGTGATTTATATACATCTAAAGATGCGGATCGTATTGCTGCCTATGGAGCGCCGGTGGTTCAAATCAATACCCAGGGCGGGTGTCATCTTGATGCGACGATGGTTAAGTCAGCTCTTGACCAATTGGATTTGAGTGAGATTGATATTCTGATCATCGAAAATGTTGGCAATCTGGTTTGTCCAGCCGAATTTGCCGTTGGGGAACATGCCAAAGTGGTAGTCCTCAGCGTTACGGAAGGAGAGGACAAGCCGCTAAAATATCCCCTTGTATTTAGGCAGTCTGCAGCTGTTATTTTGAATAAAATTGACTTACTTCCCTATATTGATTTTTCTCTTGATTGTGCGGTACGAGATATTACCGGTTTAAATCAACAAGCTGTCTTGATGAAGGTGTCCTGCAGAACGGGAGCAGGGTTAACTGACTGGCTAGAATGGCTTAAGCAGCAGGTGCAGTTAATTAGAAAATGTGATTAGGGGGAGTATTGTGGCAATTCTGGCGGAAATGGAATGGGAAATTGAGGTTGTACGTGAGCGGTTACATCAGCTGGTGGAACGAAAATTGGGCGATCTTACTGACGTCGAAGTAACTGAACTTAGCGGCTACCTGGATCAGCTTATTGTCAAATATGAGATGACTAATACCCGCCGGAAAAAAACAGATAAACTGGCGTCAGTTTAAAAGAAACAACAACGTTCTAAGCCTACGACCGCAAGTATATAGTAGTAAGGGGGACTCGCTTTCTTTGGTAGTAAATGCGGCGGAGGGAAAATTTTGCATAGACAGGAGAACCGGCAGGAGCTCCGGCGTGGGCTCAAAGAGCGTCATATTCAGCTTATCGCAATTGGCGGTTCGATTGGTGTAGGTCTATTTTTAGGGTCGTCTGCTGCTATTCAGGCAGCAGGTCCATCCTTGCTAGTTACGTACTTTATTGGTGGTATTGTGGTTTTCTGTTTATTGAGGGCGCTGGGTGAAGTTGCTGTTGCTATCCCGATAGCGGGTTCATTTAGCGCGTATGCCAACAGATTTTTAGGACCGCTGATTGGTTATTTGACAGGTTGGACGTATTGGTTTATGTGGGTTGTGACAGGCATGGCTGAGATTACAGCCGTGGGAGTGTATGTAAATTACTGGTTGCCTGAATTGCCGCAGTGGATTCCTGCGCTGCTGGCGGTAATCTTGATGACAGGGGTTAATCTTATTGCGGTAGAGGCCTATGGCGAATTTGAATTCTGGTTTGCGTTAATCAAAATCATTGCCATCATTGCGTTAATTATGGGTGGGTTGGGGATGATTTTGTTTGGCTTTGGTAATGGTGGTGTTCCTGTAGGGATAGGGCACCTCTGGCAGCATGGCGGTTTTTTTCCGCATGGTGTAAGTGGGACGATTATGGCCCTTGCGATGGTCCTGTTTTCTTATGTGGGTATTGAAGTAATTGGCGTTACCGCCGGAGAAGCCAAAGAGCCGGAAAAGACATTGCCGGTCGCTATTAACAAAGTGTTTTGGCGAATTCTATTATTTTACATTGGCTCATTATATGTTATTATGTCAATTTACCCCTGGAATGAGCTTGGTCATGTTGGCAGTCCGTTTGTAGCGGTATTTGGGAAATTAGGAATAAGCAGTGCCGCCGGCATAATGAATTTTGTTGTGCTCTCAGCAGCTCTGTCCTCCTGTAACAGCGGCGTTTTTAGCACAGGCCGGATGCTGTATACTCTGGCAAGGCAAGGGGAAGCGCCTGCGCTTCTGGGTAAGTTAAATAAAAGTCAGGTTCCTGTCTGGGGGGTATTGGTTTCAGCTGCTTTTTTAATGGTTGGTGTGGCACTCAATTATTTTATTCCGGCCAAAGTGTTTACCTATGTAACCAGTATTGGTACGTTTGCCTGTTTGTGGGTGTGGGCCATCATTCTTATGGTTCAGATTAAGTTTCGGCGAAGTCTGCCGCCGGCAGTGGCAGCCAAACTGGTCTATCCTATGCCCTTATATCCTCTATCAGGTATCTTGTGTTTGGTAATGCTGGCACTGGTAGTTTTTATTATGAGCCAAGATTCTGATACGGTGCTGTCGCTTTGGATTGGTCCGGTTTGGTTAGTAGGCTTGATGATCTTCTACCCTGTACGATCACGCAAGTCGTGATGATAATTGGTGATTCGGTTCATTTAGGAGGCTAGTGGGTTATGTTGGAACGTCCTGTGTGGGCAGAAATTGATTTGGCTGTTATTAAGAACAATGTTAGGGAAATAAAAAAAGGCCTAAAATCTGGTGTGAAATTCTGTGCTGTGGTCAAGGCTGATGCTTACGGTCACGGGGCAGTAGCCGTTGCACACGCCGTGTTGTCTGCAGGTGCTGACAGGCTGGCAGTAGCCATTTTAGGTGAGGCTATTGAACTTAGGGAAGCTGGTATTCTGGTGCCCATTCAGGTGCTCGGTTATACGCCGCTTCATCAGGCCAGGACAGTGGCTGCTTATGGTATTGCTCAGACGGTGTATTCCATGGATGCCGTGCAGGCACTGGCAGCGGCTGGAACCGAAACAGGCAAACCTGTAAAACTGCATATCAAGATTGATACAGGTATGGGGCGGATTGGTATTCTGCCTGAGGAGGCCGGCAACTTTGCTGCTGCGGCAGCTGCAATGAGCGGGGTCGAGATTGAAGGAGTGTTTTCGCACTTTGCCACCGCTGATGCAAAGGACAAAGCGTATGCGTATGAGCAGTATGCCAGATTTCTGCAGGCACTGGAACGAATACAAGCCAGGGGAATTGATATTCCCATCAGGCATATTGCAAACAGCGCAGCCACTTTAGAAATGCCGGAGACGCATCTGGATATGGTTCGCCCGGGAATTATCTTGTATGGACTGTGGCCTTCACCGGAAGTAAAACAAAATATCACTTTGGCAATGGCTATGTGTCTTAAGGCGAAGATTGCCCATGTCAAGAACGTGGCAGCAGGAACCGGCATTAGCTATGGCCGGGCATATATTGCAGCTGATGAACGTAAAATTGCCACCTTGCCTATAGGTTATGCCGACGGCTGGACAAGATTATTATCTGGACGGACAGATGTCTTAATTAATGGCAACCGTGCGCCCTTAGTGGGGAGAATCTGTATGGATCAATGTATGGCAGATGTTACTGGTATTACTGATGTAAAGCCGGGGGACACAGCCATTTTGTTTGGCACGTCGGCGTTAACGACAGATGAGGTAGCCGGTATCTTAGGGACAATTAATTACGAGCTGGTATGTATGGTCGGTAAGCGGGTTCCGCGTGTATACACGAATGTATAGAAACCGGATTGCCAAAAAGGATTGACTAACAGTGAAAATAATTATATTCTTTAAGGGATTATAGCAATAAAATGTAAAGGGGGAAATGCAATAGGTTCTACGGGTCGAATTATGTTAAATATAAAGGAGGCGGATTATGTATGCAGGGGTTTCATGATTTGATTAACTGGGCTAATGGTTATCTTTGGGGACCACCGATGCTTATTTTATTATTTGGAACTCATCTATTCTTAACTTACCGGCTTAGATTTATTCAAAAATACGTATGGAAAGCCATTAAGCTGTCAGTTAGTAAAGACCGGTCAGGTGAAGGGGATGTCAGCCAGTTTGGGGCACTGACAACAGCGCTTGCCGCTACCATTGGTACCGGTAATATTGTGGGTGTGGCCACGGCTGTTGGTCTTGGCGGTCCCGGAGCTGTGTTGTGGTGTTGGTTAACAGGGGTATTTGGTATGGCAACCAAATATGCAGAAGCTTTGCTTTCTGTTCGTTATCGCGTTAAGACATCGGATGGTACTATGCTTGGTGGGCCGATGTATGCACTGGAAAATGGCTTAAATATGAAATGGCTGGCTGTGCTGTTTTGTGTATTTACTTCTATTGCTGCATTTGGTATTGGCAACATGGTGCAGGCTAATTCAATCTCTGCTATGATGCAAGAGACTATGGGCGTAAGTCCTTATTTGTCAGGTGGTGTTTTAGCTGTGCTGACAGCCGTGGTAATCCTGGGCGGCGTCAAGTCTATTGCCAGCGTATGTGAAAAGCTGGTTCCGTTTATGGCAATTTTTTATGTCTTTGGTTGTGCAATCATCCTTGGCATGAATGCTTCTTATCTGCCGGCAACGATTTCGCTAATCGTTGAGGCGGCATTTACGCCCCAGGCTGCAGGCGGTGGCTTTGTTGGGGCTAGTGTGATGATGGCGATGCGTTATGGTGTTGCCCGGGGTTTATTTTCTAATGAGTCAGGCCTAGGTTCGGCGCCAATCGTGGCCGCTGCAGCTCAGACCAGGAACCCGGTGCGTCAGGGGCTGGTATCTATGACAGGTACTTTTTGGGATACCGTAGTGGTATGTGCTATGACAGGCCTGGTTCTTGTGAGCAGCGTTATTGAAAATCCGACAGCTCTCAACCAATTATCAGGTGCAGCTCTGACAAAAGCTGCCTTTGCCCAGATTCCAGTTGTTGGGCCTATTGTGCTTAGTATTGGTTTGTTGACTTTCGTATTTTCCACCATTCTGGGCTGGTCCTACTATGGCGAGCGGGCAATGGAGTATTTGTTTGGCAAAAAGTCAATCACGCCTTATCGTGTTGTCTGGGTCATTGCTGTATTTTTGGGTTCAGTGACTTCCCTTACGCTGGTCTGGGATCTTGCCGATGCCATGAATGCGTTAATGGCTATTCCTAACTTGGTTTCACTTATCGCGCTTAGTGGCGTAATTGTTGCAGATACAAAAAAATACTTATGGGAAGAAGGCGGGCTGGAACGTGAAGCCCCTGAGCAATATTCCAGGAAGATAACTAAAAAAGGGTAGATAATGGGGGAGGTTCTTCGGAACTTCCCTTACATAATAATGTTTAGTATGACAAGAAGGTATTGCTGTTAGTCCAGCGTTTAGTAAAGGAGGGTAAAAGAATGATTATTGGTGTGGTAAAGGAAATCAAAAACAATGAAAACAGGGTGGGGCTTACGCCGGCTGGGACTGAAACCTTGAAAAAGGCTGGCCATGCGGTGCTTGTTGAACAAGGCGCCGGTGTTGGCAGTGGGTTTTCGGATGAAAGCTATATAACAGCCGGGGCGCAGATTTTGGCAGACAAAAAAGCGTTGTTTGACCAGACTGAAATGATTATTAAAGTGAAAGAACCCTTGTCTCCTGAGTACCAGTTGTTTCATGAAGGACAAATTCTTTTTACATACCTGCATTTGGCACCTGAGCCTGAATTAACCAGGGCTTTGCTTGAGAAAAAGGTAACCGGTATTGCTTACGAAACAATTGAACGTAATCACACATTGCCTTTATTATCCCCCATGAGCGAGGTTGCAGGGAGAATGGCGGTGCAGGTAGGCGCGCACTGTCTGGAAAAACCATTTGGCGGTAAAGGCATTTTATTAGGCGGTGTACCTGGTGTTGAGCCGGCTCAAGTCGTTATTGTCGGCGGTGGCATTGTTGGTACTAATGCTGCTAAGATGGCTGTGGGCATGGGCGCGCGGGTTACCGTGCTTGATACATCAGCAGACCGTCTGGTTTATCTTGATGATATCTTTGGTGGGAGAGTAACAACCGTTATGTCCAACAGCTACAATATTGCCGGTTGGGTGAAAAAAGCCGACCTCCTTATTGGGGCTGTATTGCTGCCTGGGGAAAAAGCGCCCAAGCTGGTTAGCGAGGAAATGGTTACATCCATGGAACCCGGTTCGGTCATTGTTGACGTGGCAATTGATCAGGGCGGCTCAGTCGAGACTATTGACCGTGTTACTACGCACAGCGATCCTACCTATGTAAAACATGGTGTTGTTCATTATTCGGTGGCTAACATGCCGGGCGCTGTCGCTCGCACCTCTACGTTTGCTCTGACCAATGCAACGCTTGACTATGCCCTGCAAATTGCCAATAAGGGCTGGAAGGACGCACTCAGGGCTGACGCCGGTTTAGCCAAAGGCCTTAATACCTATGCTGGTAAGATTACCTTCAAAGGGGTTGCCGAAGCTCATAAGCTGGCGTTTACGCCGGTGGAGGAAGTCTTGGCTTAGCCATATTTTGCAATAAGACTAAGAGGCAGTCACAGCAGCGACTGCCTCTTAGTCTTATTGCAGGAAAACAATTGACATGTGTCGAAATTTCTCATAATACGGTACAAGATATAACTAATAACAACAGGGGGTTGTCATGAGCGATAAAGATTGGGCGCTGTTTAAGCAAAAACTTCATACTAAGTCAGGAATTAACCTTAATGACTATAAACCGGCGCAAATGCAGCGGCGTATTGGTAATATGATGAGTCGCCATGGGGCGAGTGGGTATCTTGATTTTTTCAGTAAGCTGGAGGCTAACCCTAAGTTATATAAAGATTTTATTGATTTTTTGACTATTAATGTTACCGAGTTTTTTCGGACACCGGAAAAGTTTGATGAATTGGAAAAAAAGGTTGTCCCTGATTTGTTAAAACAGAGTACTAAACTTTCTATTTGGAGTGCCGGCTGTTCGATTGGGGCAGAACCGTATTCACTGGCCATCATGCTTAATGAGCTTACGCCTCATATCAAGCACCGGATTTTGGCCACAGATCTGGATGTCGAGATGCTGGCCAAGGCGAAACAAGGGAGCTATACCGCAAATGAGTTGAAAAATATACCGCCTGCCAGGCTTAAAAAATATTTTGCGCAGGCAGACGGATTAGCCACCATTAGTGATGATATCAAAGCCCGGATTGATTTTCAGCGTCACAATCTTTTGGTGGACAAGTTTGAGACTGGGTTTGACCTGATTTTGTGCCGTAATGTAGTAATATATTTTACGGAGGAAGCGAAAGAAGGACTTTACCGCCGGTTTTTTGCTGCGCTTAAGCCGGGAGGAGTTTTGTTTGTCGGTGGTACAGAGGCCATCCTGAACTTCCGCGAAATTGGATTTAATCATTATCTGCCCTTTTTCTACAGGAAACCTCTATAGCAGTCCCCAGCCAGATAACCGTTGGATGGTACTAAGCCAATGCCGGAGCAGGATTTTATTTATGGTGTATTCTTCTACCGTGCTGCCGGCAACAAGATCAACTGTTTTTACGGCTTTATCCTGAACATAAAATACGATTTCGCCGATTTTTTGGCCCTGGTATACCGGGGCCTTAATTTTTTCGGGTAAGTCCACTTCTACAGTTATAGCTGGGTAGTCGGTGGCAGTAACTACCAGTGAGCCGGGTCCGGCTACCAGAGCATCGACCATGTCTGTCAAACCATTTTCTACCGGTAATGCGGCGAAAACAGCACCGTCTTCGGCGTATTCGTACAAATCATACTGATCAAATCCATATTTTAATAGTTGCATTGAATCATACCAGCGGGCGTGATCATGCAGGACAACGGCAATGAGCCTCTGATTATCGCGAGTAGCGCTCGAAACCAAACAGGGGCCGGCGATATTGGTTGTACCGGTTTTTACACCGTCAGCATCTGCCAGCATCCAGAGTAGTTTATTGGTATTGCGGAGATTACGGTTATGGTTTTTGCCTTTGCGGTCAAGCCATTCAATGCTGGTTTCCTTTGTACTGACAATTTGGGAAAATGCGGGATTTAGTAAGGCGTACCTGGTTATTGAGGCCAAATCATAAGCTGTTGACAGATGATTGGGGGCGCTTAACCCGTGGGGATTGCGAAAATGGGTATGTATGGCGCCAATGCTGAGGGCCTTTTTATTCATAATTTCGACAAAAGCGTCAACCGAGCCGGCCAGGTGCTCGGCAATAGCAACAGCAGCATCATTACCGGAGCGAAGCAGAAGGCCGGTAACCAGCTCTCGCAGTGTAATAGCTTGTCCTGGATAAAGATTTAGTGACGAGCCACCGGTGGCGGCAGCGTGGGCACTTATACGCGCGGTTTCATCCAAGCGACCACTTTCGATGGCAATGATGGCAGTCATGATTTTGGTCGTGCTGGCCGGTGCCAGCTTTTTATTCATGTTGCGGTCATAAAGCACTTGACCGGTTTTTGCATCCATCAAAATAGCCCCTTGAGCGGACATTACCGGTGGTGCGGAATAAACCATACTGGTGGTTAGCGACCAAAAAAATACCAATAAGGTGGCAGAGCGTAGTAACCTGCGGGACATGGAATACCTCCTCTAAATTGCAGCGCATCATCTATTTGCAGTCATATTTTACTCCCGGTCAGCGTAGTATCAATGAATAGTACTATGTGTGGGGGGGTTGGTTTTGCATAGTTTGCTGCGGCGTAATTTTTTTTGTTTTACTGTGTTTGGTATCAGTTTAGTGTGTAGTCTGGTGTATGAGGCAACTATGGTGTTCGATGATAAAATCCAAGTAATCAAAAGCGTTCCTACCACGCACAAGGTAGTAGCGCTTACAATTGATGACGGGCCGCATTACAAAACAACGCCCGAGTTATTAGCTGTATTAAGAGAAAAACAGGTAAAAGCAACTTTTTTTTTATTGGGAGCAAATGTAGAAGCTCACCCGGAAATCGTAATGCAAACAGTTGCCGATGGGCATGAAATAGCATCTCACGCCTATAGTCATAAGCGGCTAAATAAGCTGACGAAAACTGAGGTAATCGAAGAATTTGAGCGTTTTGAAACCATTACTCAACCGCTTGCGCCTAAACCAAGCTTCTTTAGGCCGCCTGACGGTGCTTATAATGATGATATAGTCGCGTTGGCTCGTGAACGTGGTTATACCACCGTACTATGGTCAATTGATGCCGGGGACTGGCGGCGACCGCCGGTTCAGCAAGTAGTTCAGGCGGTGGTAGACAATGTTAAGCCCGGTGGCATTATCCTGATGCATGACGGGCAGTATCCGCTTCCTACCGCACAGGCAGCCGCTATTATTATTGATAAACTGCAAAGCCAGGGCTACCAGTTGGTAACTATGAGTGAGCTTATGCAGTATTACGAAGAAAGCCAATAAGCATTAAAGCTTATAGGGCTTTAAACTCTGCCAGTGGGCTTGGATTAACTGGTCATAACGGTACATCGTGGCAGTTCGTTCATTTCTCAGGGCCTGAATGGCCCCCAGGATTTTTTGATCAAAGGTATATACCTTGGCTTTAGGTAAGGTAAGTGGCTTGGAATACTCTTTAAGCTTGGTGGCTACCTTGCAATTGACCTTAGTTTCTTTGATAAGAACAGCTGGCTCCAGCAGGTCAGAGCCTTCATAGCGGTGAATCAGGCAATTGGGCTGCAAATGATCAATAACATTTTTCTTGTCACCGTCAAGGATAAGCTCGCTGCCACAGCCAGGACAAGCAGTTAAGTCTGCCGGCAAATAATTATGGCAGTTCATACATACAATATCATTCATGTGTCATCCCTCCATTCCTAGTGTATCCGGAAAAACGGGTGACTATAATTGTTGGGAAAAAATTGAACTTTAACAGGAAAAGATCGAAGCATGGCGAATTTTCAGTTAAGATATAGTTAACATTCGGGTTATGAGGGGGAGAAGGCTTGGACAATTACCGGCGCTGGCTGATAATAATAACCATAATAGTATTTACAGCTGGCTGGCTGGGAATGAGTTTGGCAGTAAAGCTAACCGAAGAGGAGCTGCAGAGCAAGCTCTTGCTAAGGACTGTGACGGCAGCAACTATGATTAGTCACGACCGGATAGCGCGGCTGACAGCAATGGCGGCTGACAGTGGTTCTTCTGATTACGAATATTTGAGGGAGCAGTTGATAGCTACACGTGCGCTTAACACTGACTGCCGATTTGTGTACTTGTTAAAAAAAGTTGATAACCGGATGGTGTTTCTTCTGGACTCAGAGCCGACGACTTCTGAAGACTACGTCCCGCCTGGTTACGAATATAAGCAGGCATCTGATGAGTTGTACCAAATATTTTCAGATGGCCAGGCTTTTGTCGAGGGACCACTAGGCGATGAATGGGGAATATGGGTATCCGGGATTGCTGCTGTGCGCGATCCGGCAGACGGGCGGGTGATTGCCGCTTTGGGCATGGATATAGCGGCTAGGGACTGGCAGGCCGCTATAGCTAATACGCGGCTTACCGTCATGGGTGTTACACTAGCCGTACTGTTTATGATATATGCCTTGTTTTATGCACTACATACCTCAGCAAGAGCGGCTACCAGAGTATACCAGGTGGAGAAACAGGCTAAAGAGGCGGTGGAGGCTGTTAGTCAGGCCAAAAGTCAGTTCCTGGCCTATTTAAGCCATGAAATCCGCACGCCGGTTAGTGGCATTTTGGGTGTGTGTGAGCTGTTGGAAACCACCTTGCTGGATAAATGCCAGCGGGACTATGTCAGTACAATTACTTACTCAGCCCATTCCTTATTAACTGTGCTTAACGAGGTATTGGATTTTTCTAAAATTGAGGCCAACAAAATGACAGTGGATAACATTGACTTTGCCTTTCGCCCCTTGGTGGAGGGTGTGGCTGCAATGCTGCAGGCAACTGCTCATAACAAAGGGCTTGAGCTTAGCGTAACGATTGATCAAAGCATTCCGCAACTGGTGGGCGGTGATTCGACTAGGCTGCGGCAAGTCCTGCTGAATCTTGTTGGTAATGCGATAAAATTTACCGAAAAGGGGAAGGTCGAAATCGCGGCCGTATGCCTGCGGCAAGATACCAGTACGGTACAGGTAAAAATTTCAGTTACTGATACGGGGATTGGTCTAGACCCCACTGAAATTAAGAAGCTGTTTCAACCCTTTGCTCAGGCCGACGGTGCCAATGCCCGTAAATATATGGGCTCAGGACTGGGTCTGTCCATATCAGGCAGTCTAATAAAACTAATGGGTGGTGAGATTGGAGTTTTCAGTAGCAAAGGTGAAGGTTCTTCCTTTTGGTGCAGCATTCCTTTGGCAGTAGTCAACTCAGCTAGTGAATCAGTGGTTAGTGAACCAGCTATCACTACGCAGCCAATCGAAGCTGTACCTGCCTGGTTAACTCAGCCGGTGACATTGACAAAGGAGACCGGCAATGTCCTTATTGTTGAGGATAATCCGGTAATTCAGCAGGTAGTTGTCTCCCAGCTTGGACATCTTGGTCTAACCGCTGATGTGGCTGGAAATGGTCAGGAAGCTGTACAAAAGGCACTAAAAAAAGGCTATAAATTGATTTTCATGGATTGTGGTTTGCCACTGCTGGATGGTATTGCTGCTACCCGTCTTATTCGGGACAGGGAAGCAGCTATTGGCCGGCATACTCCAATTATAGCTTTATCAGGCAAATCCATGCCTGACGAACAGCAACTGTGTTTGGCAGCGGGGATGGATGATTGCCTGGTGAAGCCCGTTTCCATCCAGGATATCAAACAAATGGTGGAGCGATGGCTGCCACAGGAGCCCACTGATAGCATTGATAAAACTGTGATTAGGGAGTTAAAACAATTAGCTGATAGTGGCCAGGTAGAACTGGATATATTTATTGATGCTTATCTGGAAGAACTGCCGTTGCTTACTGACAAGCTCAGACAAGCCATGCTTACCTGTAATAGCGTCCAAGTCAGTATGGTAGCCCATAGCTTAAAGTCAATGAGTGGAACGATTGGGGCTAAACGTCTGAGTGAATTATTCAGCAGCATGGAGCAATTTGCTATCAGGGATAGCTGTGATAATCATGCGGAAGCAAGAATGCTGATGAGTAAAATTGATATGGAATGCAGACAGGTGGGGCTAGCCCTTAAAAATGCTGCTCGCTTATTATAATATAAAGGTAAGGTGAAAATATGGCGTACCAGATATTACTGGTTGATGATGTGCTTTTAAATCGTAAAGTGGTCAAAGTTGCATTAAGCGGCTTGCCGGACGTTACCTTTTTGGAAGCAGCTGATGGTGTCAATGCGCTGAAGGTTATTCACAGTGAAACGATCAACTTGGCTATTCTGGATCTTATTATGCCAGGTGAAGTAGCAGGCTTTGACGTATTGCGAGAAATTAAGGCAAGTGTGCTTTATAAGCATATTCCCATAATTGTCTATTCGGCCGTGTCGGATACGGCCAGTATCAAGCAGGCGCTGGAACTGGGAGCCTATGATTACCTCATTAAGCCACTAAAGCCGCAGGAGTTACAAACCATATTGCCGGAAAAGGTCAAAGATGCATTGCAGTTTCCTTCAAAAAAGGATGAACAGCAACTTGCGGAAAAAGAGTCTTATGGGCAGGCTGTCAGGGAGCCGGACCAACTCGTCATCGGGGTGGTTACTGAGGAAGAGGTGGCAGCCATCAAATATTTGACCGACCGCAAAGCCGAGCTCAAACTAAAGCTAAAGAGACTTATTGATATGGACAAGGAAGAATTGTACTGCACTCTGTATGATATGATTATTCAGGAAATGGGCGAAGTATCGACAGCTTGTGAACAATGGTGGGATGAAAAATATGACAAATATCAATGGGCCAACATTGTTGGTGACGAGATTGAGCTTGATTATGACAATGGTCAGGTTTTGGTTAAAAAGATGACCAAAGAGAGCAAAAAACACCATGATGATGACCCCGAGGGAAAAAGTGCGAAAATATAACATAGTTAACAAAACGGCTGAAATCCCAATCAGTAAGAATAGCAAAATAAGGTCTAAAAGCGTCTGTCTGCATTATGCGGGGCAGGCGCTTTTTTATATATGTTCTATATTTGGCCCCTTCTGCATAAACTGGTTGTATCCGCCATAGGGTCAATTATTAAGGAGGGGACATTTTGAGGAATAAAGAATGGATTGCAATGGTGTTGGCTGGAGGGCGGGGCACACGGTTGGGCGTGTTGACAAAGGCAGTAGCCAAACCCGCCGTCCCATTTGGCGGTCAATACCGCATTATTGATTTTACTTTAAGCAATTGCAAGAATTCTGGAATAGATACTGTAGGCATCTTAACTCAGTATCAGCCGCTTACCCTGCATGCATACATTGGAAATGGTGCCGGCTGGGATCTTGACTGCAAAGGAGGGGGCGGAGTACATATGTTGCCGCCATATGCCGGTGCAACGGGCGGCGAGTGGTATACAGGCACCGCTGATGCGGTGTATAAAAACAGAGAGTTTATTGATCATTTTGAGCCACAATATGTAGTGGTGTTATCAGGTGACCATATCTATAAGATGGATTATAGTGTCATGCTTGAACAGCATAAGCTGAGGCAAGCTGATGTTACGGTTGGCGTATTGGAAGTGCCCTGGCGGGAAGCTAACCGATTCGGAATTATGGAGACAACGGCTAGTGGCCGAATTATTGATTTTGTCGAAAAACCCTATCATCCCAAGGGAAATCAGGCATCTATGGGTGTGTATATTTTTACCTGGAAGGTGTTAAAACAATATTTGATTAAGGATGCGGCCCAGATGAGTTCCAGCCATGATTTTGGCAAAAACATGATTCCGGCCATGTTAGCCGCTGGTCAGCGCATGTATGCTTACCATTTTAATGGCTACTGGAAAGATGTTGGGACACTAGCTAGTTATTGGGAAGCTAATATGGATTTGTTGGGGGATTCGCCGAAAGTAAAACTTGATGATGCGGCCTGGCCAGTGTACTCACAGCAGCGGAGTCTGCCGCCCCATTTTCATGGTGCTATGGCCAGAGTAAGCTGTTCTTTGATTGCCGGAGGAGTCACTATTCTGGGAGAGGTAGAAAACTCGGTTATTTTTCCGGGAACTTATATTGGGGATGGAGTTAAGGTGAAAAATAGTGTTATTATGCCTGGTGCCAGGATGGAGCAAAACGCGAGTGTTGACGGTGCTATAGTTATTCCCAATACTGTAGTTACTGCCAGGATGAGTGGCGAGGAGAATAGCGGTATTATTCAGGTTGTCACCCGGTCAACAACCCAAGAGGCTGCGCTGCAGGTTAGTCTGGCGGTATAAAATATAGTAATCCATTAGAAATGCAAATAATTAACAGGAAATATGTATATTAATAGAGAAGCGTATAAAGGAAATAACAGTTACTATAGATGATAAAGGATGATAAACAATGACTGCTGCTTGTTTTAGTGATCAAGAGTTGTACTTGTTTCATGAAGGTACTCTGCAACGCAGTTACCGCCTGTTGGGGGCACATGTGGCAGCGGCTGGACATGGAGTACGCTTTGCCGTATGGGCGCCTAATGCGCAGGCTGTTCGGGTTATTGGTGATTTTAACAATTGGGATGGCAGTAGACATGGAATGAAAAGAATCAGCACCTGCGGTGTTTGGGGCCTGGTTATTCCGGAAGTTAAAGTCGGCGATATCTATAAATATGAGATTATTACTGCTGAGGGCGAGATACTGCATAAGGCAGATCCCTATGCATTTGCTGCCGAAATCAGACCCAAGACAGCTTCAAAGGTGGTCTGCCTGGCTGGTTATACCTGGCAGGATGCGGCCTGGCGGGAAAATAAGTCCAAGCAGTCTCTTTACGAACAACCTATGAATATTTATGAAGTAGATTTGGGTTCATGGAAACGGGACAGTGATCGCCTGCGGCTGTCCTACCGGGAGCTAGCGCCGGAACTAGCCGACTATGCCGCTAATATGGGTTATACCCATATTGAACTGTTGCCTGTGGCAGAGCATCCTTTTGACGGGTCATGGGGCTATCAGGCTACAGGCTACTATGCGGTTACCAGCCGCTACGGTCCGCCAGAGGATTTTATGTATCTGGTAGACTGCTGTCACAGGCGGGGAATTGGGGTTATTCTGGACTGGGTTCCCGGGCATTTTTGTAAAGATGCCCATGGCCTGGCAGCTTTTGATGGTACAACACTCTATGAATATGCTGATTCGAACCGGAAGGAAAATCACGGCTGGGGTACGCTGAATTTTGATCTTGGCCGGCCTGAAGTTATGAGTTTTCTTATTTCTAATGTGCTGTTTTGGATGGAACTATATCATATTGACGGTATTAGAATTGATGCTGTTGCCAACATGCTATATTTGAATTATGGGAAAGAAGACGGAGAATGGACACCGAATTGTCATGGCGGCACAGAAAACCTGGAGGCTATCAACTTTTTACGACGACTCAATAAAGCAGTTTTTGCCAGCTTCCCGGCGGCCCTGGTAATTGCGGAGGATTCAACAGCCTGGCCGCTGGTTACTCACCCCACTCATATGGGTGGGCTTGGCTTCAACTTTAAATGGAATATGGGCTGGATGAACGATATGCTGCGTTATATGGAGCTAGATCCGCTGCAGCGCCAGTACCATCATAATTTAATAACTTTCTCGTTTATGTATGCGTTTTCAGAAAATTTTGTATTGCCTTTATCGCATGATGAGGTAGTTCATGGCAAGCGGTCGCTGCTTGATAAAATGCCGGGTGATTATTGGCAGAAGTTTGCTAATTTGCGGGCTTTTTATGCCTACATGATGGCTCACCCGGGTAAAAAGCTGCTATTTATGGGTGGAGAATTTGGCCAGTTTATTGAATGGAATTACCAGGATAGCCTGGATTGGCATTTGTTAGACTATGAAATGCATGGTAAGCTGCATAACTATGTCCGGAATCTGAATCATTTTTATTTAGAAAACCCGGCAATGTGGCAAAATGACCGGGATTGGCGGGGATTTTCCTGGATTGACTGTCAGGATTGGCAGCAGAGTGTCCTGGTATTTAAACGGCAGGGACGGCAGGCAGATGATTTTATTATTGCGGTAGTAAACTTTACACCAGTTGTTCGGCTAGAATACCGGATTGGTGTGCCCGAGGCCGAGTATTATCTTGAGGTACTTAATAGCGATAGCTTGATTTACGGCGGTTCTGGTCAAGGTAATACCGGCAAAAGGGTGCCTGAGGCAGTGGCTTGCCATAACCAGCCGAATTCGTTGGTTATTACGTTGCCGCCGTTGGCGACGATATATTTTAAGCCGATAGGCTGCCGGAAACAGTATACCATGGGGAGTGAAGCACTTTGCGCAGTAAAGAATGTGTTGCCATGATTTTGGCTGGCGGTCAGGGAAGTCGCCTCGGAACTTTGACCAAAAAACTGGCCAAACCTGCAGTACCATTTGGCGGCAAGTATCGAATTATTGATTTTCCTCTAAGTAATTGTTATAACTCCGGGATTAATACGGTCGGCGTGCTTACCCAGTATCAGCCGCTTGCGCTTCATTCCTATATCGGAATTGGCAGTGCCTGGGACCTTGACCGGCGGGATGGCGGTGTCTACGTATTGCCGCCTTATGTACGGGAAAAGGGTGGTGAATGGTATAAAGGGACCGCTGATGCCATTTTTCAAAACATTAACTTTATTGAGATGTTTAATCCTGAGTTTGTACTAATATTGTCAGGTGACCATATCTATAAAATGGATTATTCGCATATGATTGATTACCACAAAGCCAAGCAGGCTGATGTTACCATTGCCGTTATTGCGGTGCCTTGGGAGGAAGCCGGCCGGTTTGGTATTATGAATACGGCTGCAGATGACCGGATTGTCGAATTTGAGGAAAAACCAAAGAAACCTAAGAGTAATCTAGCTTCGATGGGCATATATGTATTTAGCTGGGCAGCGTTGCGCTCCTATTTGACAGCCGATGCTATTGATACTAAATCCAGCCATGATTTCGGCAAAGATGTTATCCCGCAAATGCTTGCCGGTAATGAACGGTTAAGCGCCTATCATTTTGGCGGCTATTGGAAAGATGTTGGTACAGTGGAAAGCTTCTGGGAGGCTAATATGGATCTTCTCAGCGATGAGCCTGCCTTGGACTTATATGACCCTGATTGGCGGATTTATTCGGTAAGCCCGGCTCAACCCCCCCATGTGATTGCCGATACGGCAAGCGTAGTTTGTTCGTTGATTAGTGAAGGCTGCCAGGTTCTGGGGCAGGTGGAGAACTCAGTATTATTTCCTGGGGTGTTTATTGGGGAAGGTGCAATAGTTAAAGATTCCATTATTATGCCTTATGCGTCAATTGGTGCAAACACCATAGTTACTAAAGCTATTATTGGACGAAAATCAAGGGTTGAAGCCAATGCGCAGCTGGGGGTAAATCAGCTGGAACAGGATGCCAGTAACTGGTTTTCCGGCATAACATTGATCGGCGACAACCTGACAATTAGCAGAGAGACCAAGATTCGGCGTAATGTGCTGCTTGCCGGTCGTAATTCCTAGAAAGCAGATAGCGTTAGGGGGGGGTAAGCTTGTTAAAGAATACGATGGGTATTATCAATTTACACGAAAGTCATGAGTCATTCAGGGAGATAACCAAGCACCGTCCGCTTGCGGCCATTCCTTTTGCCGGCCGTTATCGGTTAATAGACTTTGTGCTATCTAATTTCATTAATTCCGGGATAACGAATGTTGGCATCTTATCTGCCGGCAATTCCCGCGCACTTTTCGACCATATCCGCTCTGGTAAGGAATGGGACTTGGCCCGTAAGCGGGATGGTTTATTTTTATTGCCTTCCTGGCAAACTGGCAATGTGCAAGGGGCATTTCCCAATGATTTAGCTGACTTTTTCAGTAATCTTGACTATATCAAAAGCAGCCGTCAGCGTTTTGCCCTGCTCTCAGGCAGTCGGGCGGTTTGTAATATTAACTACGAGGCTGCCTACAATTACCATCTTATGAAAGCGGCTGATATAACAGTATTATACAAAGAATATAGTATTGATGAGGCCAAAGGCTTGTCTGAGGCTACTATGCTTGAGACTGACAGTGATGGCAGGGTTGTTGATATGGAGGTATGTCCGGTGAATCCCCGCAGCAATAAATTGTCACTGGAGATGGTTATTTTGGAACGGCAGCTGCTGGTGGATCTGATTGATGCCAGCGTGTCAAGGGGCGGGACTAATTTCACCCGCGATTGTATTATGAGAGATATGGAAAACCTCAAAATTTATGGATTTCCCTTTACTGGTTATTTGGCCCGTATTGACTCTATGCAAAATTATTTTGACCATAGCATGAAACTCTTGACCCCGAAAATATGGCAGGAGATCTTTTTTGCCCATGGCTCCATTTATACTAAGGTAAAAGATGAAGCGCCGGCAAAATACCAGCGGGATGCGATGGTTAAATCGTCGCTGGTAGCCAATGGTTCAGTTATAGCGGGTAAGGTTGAAAATAGTGTTTTGTTTCGGGGTGTCAAGGTGCATAAAGATGCCCGGGTCACAAACAGTATTGTCATGCAAAAGGGGGAAATTGGCCCAGGTGCAGTTATTGAGAATGTAATCTGTGATAAAGATGTTAAAATTACAGCAGGCAAAAAACTTAAAGGAGAATTAAATCACCCGATTGTAATTGAAAAGGGGACAGTGATTTAATATGCTAAATGTATTATTTGTAGCATCTGAAGCAGCGCCATTTGCTAAAACGGGTGGCTTGGGTGATGTAATTGGTTCTTTGCCCAAGGAACTGAGTAACCTGGAGATTGATGTTCGGGTCATTATGCCAAAATACAGTGCCATCCCCGCCGGGTTTGCGGAGCAGATGGTACAAAAGGCAATCCTTACTGTACCTGTGGGCTGGCGCCAACAATATACCGGGCTGTTTGAACTTGCGCATCAGGGGGTTACCTGGTATTTTGTCGATAATGAGTATTATTTCAAGCGTGACAGCCTGTATGGTCATTACGACGAGGCCGAGCGTTTCGCCTATTTTTGCAGGGCAGTGCTGGAAGCTTTGCCTCAGCTGAATTTTATACCTGATATTATTCATTGTCATGATTGGCAGACAGGGCCGCTGGCAGCCATGCTCAAGCTGCAGTATCTTGCAAGAGCCGAATATGCAGCAATCAAAACAGTATTTACCATCCATAACTTAATGTACCAGGGGATTTTTTCGGGTGATATACTGAATGATTTGCTTAGTTTACCAAACAGTGCCTTTACAGCCGATGGCCTGGAATTTTACGGACAGGTGAATTATTTAAAAGCCGGGCTGGCCTTCAGCGATGTTGTTACCACTGTCAGTAAGTCGTATGCCGAAGAGATACGGCAGCCGTATTTTGGCGAAAATCTGGATGGGTTCCTGATTAAACGGCAAGCTGACATCTATGGTATTATTAATGGCATTGATTATGAAGTATATAATCCGGCTGGCGATCCAGATATTTATAGCAATTATACTTGGTCGGACAGTAGCAAACGGCTTGACAACAAGCTTAAGCTGCAAAGTGAGTTAGGATTGCCTGTAGACAAGCATATTCCGCTTATTGGCATTGTCTCCCGTCTGGTAGCATCGAAGGGTTTGGATTTGATTGCCCATGTCATGGAAGAATTGTTAGCTCTTGATGTACAGGTGGTTGTACTGGGAACAGGGGAAGAACGTTATGAGAAATTGTTTCGTGATGCAGCTTGGCGTCATCCGGCTAAGGTAGCGGCAAATATTTATTTTTCGGATACGTTAGCCCACAGGATTTATGCCGGCTCAGATTTGTTTTTGATGCCCTCGCGGTTTGAACCATGTGGCATTGGTCAAATGATTGCTCTTAGGTATGGAAGTATACCCATTGTGCGTGAGGTGGGCGGCCTCAGGGATACTGTTATTCCTTTTAATTTAGAAACAGGGCAGGGTAATGGTTTTGTCTTTACCAACTATAATGCGCATGAGATGCTCTGGGTAGTTGAGCAGGCGGTAGAACTGTACCAGGATAAAACACAGTGGCATAAGTTAATTAAAAATGCCATGCGGGCTGAGCATAGCTGGCAACAATCAGCTAGCCAGTATTGTCAGCTTTATGAGAAGTTAACAGGGAACAAGGCTGTATTGTAACGTGAGCTGGTAAAAATTTTCAGGTGCTTTTTATGCGTTGGAGATGGGGACTGGAGTTGATTTTTGAGGGGGATGGATCAATGTTTGAATCGAAAGAGCAGTTTAAACAAGCGTTTATTGAGAAAATCCAGACTCTGTTTGGGCAAAGTCTGGAGGAATCGTCAACTGCTGCTAAGTATGAAGCCTTGAGCACGCTGATTCGCGAGATTATTAGCAAACGTTGGTATCAGTCCAATCAACAATACAGCATTAGTAAAGAGAAGCAAGTGTATTATTTCTCCATGGAATTTTTGCTCGGACGGCTGCTGGGCAGTAATTTGTTTAATTTGGGGATAACTGAAATCTGCTGTCAGGGACTCAAAGAATTAGGTATTGAGTTAACCGAGTTGGAAGCAGTAGAGCATGATGCGGGGCTTGGTAATGGTGGGTTAGGTCGCCTGGCTGCCTGTTTTTTGGACTCTATGGCATCATTGCATTTGCCTGGGCATGGCACTGGTATTCGTTTTCGCCATGGGATGTTTGAACAAAAAATTGTCGATGGCTATCAGGTAGAACTGCCTGATAATTGGCTACGGGACGGCTATGTTTGGGAAACGCGCAAGGTTGACCGTGCAGTAACCGTTAAGTTTGGCGGCAATGTTCATATGGAGGAACAAGGCGGGCGGCTTATTGCTATTCATGAAAACTATGAGCGGGTGCTGGCCGTACCGTATGATGTGCCAATTGTTGGTGCCAATTGTAATACGGTTAATACCTTGCGTCTATGGAGTGCGGAAACCAATAATTTTGATCTTTCCTCGTTTAGTAAAGGCGATTTTTTAAAAGCGGTGGAAGAAAAATATTCATTGGAGGCCACCTCGCAGATTCTCTATCCTGATGATAATTACCCTGAGGGCAAAACGCTCAGGCTAAAGCAACAGTACTTTTTTGTTTCCGCCGGTTTGCAAAGCATTGTACGGCGCTACAAGCGGACCCATGGCGGGTCTCCGGCTGATTTGGCCAATTTTCATAAAAAAATAGCTATTCATATTAATGATACTCATCCGGCACTGGCAGTTCCGGAGCTAATGCGCATCTTCATGGATGAAGAGGGCTTGGGATGGGATCAGGCTTGGCACGTGACTCGAAATACGATATCGTATACCAATCATACTATTTTACCGGAGGCGCTGGAAAAATGGCCGATTGAACTTGTTAAGACATTATTGCCGCGAATGTATATGATAATTAACGAGTTGAATGAACGATTTTGTGCAGCTCTTTGGCAAAAATATCCTGGCGATTGGGAGCGAATCCGGGGAATGGCACTTATCGGTGACGGCTATGTACATATGGCGCATTTGGCGGTTGTTGGCAGTTACAGTGTTAACGGTGTGGCCGAAGTACATAGTAATATCCTCAAAAATGAAGTTATGGCACCCTTCCATGCTTATTTCCCTCATCGCTTTACGAATAAAACGAATGGCGTTACCCATCGCCGCTGGTTGGCCAAAGCCAATCCTCAGCTTGCGGCACTGATTACCGCGAACATTGGTCCGGGCTGGATGGCCCATCCTGACGAACTGGCAAATTTGCACCGCTTTGCGTATGATTGTGCTTTACAAAAGGAAATAAAGGCTGTTAAGCAGGCTAATAAAGAGCGGCTGGCTAATTATATCCAGGCAAAAATGGGCATAACTATTGACGTAGATTCTATTTTTGACGTGCAGGTAAAACGTATTCATGCCTATAAGCGGCAGACCCTGAATGCCCTCCATATTCTGGATTTGTACAACCGCCTTAAAGCCGACCCCGGGCTTGACATTGAACCGCGTACGTTTATTTTTGCGGGTAAGTCGGCTACAGGCTATTATCTGGCCAAACGGATTATTAAGTTTATCAATACATTGGCTCAGGTTATTAATAATGATCCGGCTATTGATGGCAAAATCAAGGTGGTTTTTTTGGAAAACTACAGTGTTTCCCTGGCTGAGCTTATTATTCCGGCGGCTGATGTCAGCGAGCAGATATCAACAGCCAGTAAAGAGGCCTCAGGCACCGGTAATATGAAGCTGATGATGAACGGAGCTATTACGATTGGTACGCTTGACGGTGCGAATATTGAGATTAAAGATGAGGTTGGTGATGATAATATTGTTATTTTTGGTCTGACAGCAGAGCAAGTGATGAACTATTATAAATTTGGCGGCTATAATGTCCTTGATGTATATAATAACAATCCCCGGCTTAAATTGGCAGTGGATCAATTAATTAATGGTTTTCTGCCAGTTAGCCCGGATGAGTTTGACAGTATTCACCACTCACTCATGCGTACCAATGATGAATATTTTGTATTGAAGGATTTTGCAGATTATGCGGCTGCGCAGGAACGGATTAATAGCCTGTATAGCAAGCAACGCTGCTGGCAGGCGATGGCCATTAACAATATTGCTTTTTCCGGCCGGTTTGCCAGTGATCGTACGGTATCGGAATATGCTATTGGTATTTGGAAGATTAAGCCGGTAGTTATTAGAGAAAATTAAATCTGGAGGTAGACCGGGAATGAATGAGTACTGGATACTGCATGACTCCCACAACACGGATTTTCGCAGCCCCTTTGGGGCTGTTTCTTGTCGTACAGAGATCACGCTAAGACTGCTTATTGCCGGGCCGCAGCAGCCTGCTTCGATACTTGTAGATGCTGTGCAGCTGCGGCTGTGGCAGGACGGTCTTGGAGAAACTATCATTGACATGCGAGTTAGCAAAAAACAGCAGGACCGGTGCTTATATGAGGCTGTTTTTCTTGTTCCGGCTGTACCCGGTGTTCTTTGGTACTACTTTATTGTCAGGCAGGGCGGACAAATTTCTTACTATGGCAATAATACTGAAGAAACAGGCGGTGTGGGGCACATTGCCGCTAGCCCGCCTCCTTCCTACCAGATTAGCACATACCTTCAGGGAACGGCTACGCCTGGCTGGTTTAAGCATGCGATCGTCTATCAGATTTTTGTTGATAGATTTTATAATGGGCTGGGTAAAGTTCTAAACCCTCGTCCGGGTAGTCTCATTCATGCCAATTGGCAGGATACGCCAATATATACCCGCGATATGGATACTGGTGCTATCCTGGCCTATGATTTTTTTGGCGGCAATCTGGCCGGGGTTATCTCCAAGCTGCCATATCTGGCTGAATTGGGCGTAACGGCCATTTATTTTAACCCTGTATTTGCGGCACCTTCAAACCATAAATATGATACAGGAGATTATCACAGTATTGATCCTATGTTTGGCGATAATGACGTATTTATCCAGTTGTGTGCTAAAGCCAGGGAACTGGGCATTGCTATTATTTTAGACGGTGTATTCAGTCACACCGGCAGTGACAGTATCTACTTTAACAAGGAAGGCACTTATGGCGCAGTTGGCGCATACCAATCTCGGGAGTCCCCATACTACTCCTGGTACAAATTCAGTGAATATCCGGATAAATATGAGTCCTGGTGGGGAGTAGATAATCTGCCCAATGTTAACGAGGAAGATGAATCCTACCAACAGTTTATCATTGGGGCTCCTGATAGTGTGCTTAAACAGTGGCTTACGATGGGGGTAAAAGGCTGGCGACTGGATGTAGCCGACGAGCTGCCGGAAGGTTTTTTGAAAAAATTTTATAAAACACTCAAGCAAACCGACCCGGAAGCTGTGCTAATTGGCGAGGTGTGGGAGGATGCTTCCCGCAAGGTGGCTTACGGTCAGTTGCGGCAGTACTTTAATGGCACTGAACTGGACAGTGTGATGAATTATCCCTTCCGCCAGCTTGTACTGGATTTTATGCTGGGGAAGAAAGAAGGCCAGGCTGTGCAGCGTGAGCTGTTTAGCTTGTATGAAAATTACCCGAAAGAAAATTTTTATGCCACGATGAATATTATCGGCAGTCATGATGTGCCGCGCATCCTGACACTGCTGGCCGAGGCACCGCCTGAGGGTAGTCAGAGTAAGCTTGGCATCTTTAAACATAAGCTTTCGCCTGCAGAGCGTGAACTGGGGATTGCCAGGCTCAAACTTGTTGTATTGTGGCAAATGACCTTTCCGGGAACGCCTTGCGTCTATTATGGGGATGAAGCCGGACTTGAGGGGTATAGCGATCCGCTAAACCGTCGCACCTATCCCTGGGGACAGGAACAGGCAGACCTGGTATCCTGG
The DNA here is from genome assembly GCF_000445445.1 of Sporomusa ovata DSM 2662. Taxonomy (GTDB): domain Bacteria; phylum Bacillota; class Negativicutes; order Sporomusales; family Sporomusaceae; genus Sporomusa; species Sporomusa ovata. The sequence goes on from NZ_ASXP01000002.1 coordinate 678,548, forward strand.
TATAAGCAGGTAATAGGGCTTCGCCGTCAATATATGGTATTGCGGACAGGCGAATGGCTGCCGCTGCTAACAGAGTGTGATGTGTTCGGTTATATACGCCGCATCCGGGGCGGGCAGGATGTTTTTGGTGAGTTAGCAGCAGATAATACGGCTGTTATTGTGTTTAACCGCAGCCGGCACCAGTCAGCCAGTGTCCGGCTTGACACCATGGCGTGGTTTGCCGACCAGGATTATATTATGGATGTGCTGACTGATGAAAAAATACCATTGCCAAATAACAGGAAGTTGGAATTGGTGTTGCCGCCGCTTAGCGGCAGGTTGCTAATCGCCAATCCTGATCGATCAGCAGAGCGGCAGCGGGTAAGTGGTATATTACTACACCCGACGTCCTTGCCTTCACCATTTGGCATTGGGGATTTAGGTCCGACGGCGTACAAATTTATTGATTTTTTAGCAAACGCAAAACAACATATATGGCAAATTTTACCGCTAAATCCAGTCGGTTTTGGTGAGTCGCCCTATCAGTGTTTGTCGGCATTTGCGGGCAATCAATGGCTGATTTCACCGGAAAAATTGCTGACAGCCGGCTGGCTGAGCGAACAAGAACTGCTGCTAATAGACGTTAGCAAGCAGGATTCCGCCAATATTAATTTTTCTCAGGTTAAACATGGCAAAGAAACGGTTTTTCGTTTAGCTTTTGAACGTTTTAGACAGTCGAAAGAGACAACGGCTTATCAAAGCTTTATCCGGGCGTCCGGTGACTGGCTGCCGGATTATACGCTGTTTGCTGCCCTCAAAGAGCGGTTCAGCAGTTTGCCCTGGAACCAATGGGATAGTGATATCAGGCAGCGGGAAGCTGCGGCTATGGACTATTACCGGCAGGAAATGGCAGAGGAAATAGCATATCAGTGCTTTTTGCAATTTGTCTTTTGGCAGCAATGGCAAGAGGTAAGAAGCTATGCCGGCCGCCAGGGAATCCGGCTGTTAGGCGATATGCCGCTATTTGTGGCTCATGACAGTGCTGATGTTTGGGTCAATCCGGAGCTGTTTCAACTGGATAGTAGGGGAAATCCGGAGAAGGTAGCCGGTGTACCGCCCGACTACTTCAGTGCCGATGGACAATTGTGGGGCAATCCGCTCTATGACTGGGGACAGCAGGCTAACGATGACTACCGCTGGTGGCGGCGGCGGCTGGCGTGGCTGCTTACGCTGGTTGACAGTATCCGCATTGACCACTTTCGGGGCTTTGAAGCTTACTGGGAAATTCCCGCTGGTGAGCCCACGGCTGTCAAGGGCCGCTGGGTATCCGGGCCAGGTGCTGCATTCTTTGCCGTACTGGAACGGTATCTGGGGAAACTACCATTAGTGGCAGAGGATTTGGGCAGTATTACGCCTGCTGTTAACCGACTAAAACATAAATTTAACTATCCAGGCATGAAGGTGCTGCAGTTTAGCTTTGGTGATGGTAATTCAGCACCGGAGTTTCCTCACAATACCGGCTTTAATACTGTTGCATATACGGGTACCCATGATAATGATACTCTTTTAGGTTGGTATCAAAAACTGGGTAGTACTCAGCCTAAGCTGCAGCGCATTATTCTGGATCATCTTGCCAGGCTGAATGCCGACGGCGATAAAAGTGACACCGGTGTGTGTCGGCAGCTTATTCGCCTAACCTATCAGAGTCAGGCAGATACAGTTATTTTGCCGCTGCAGGATGTGCTTGGCTTGGGTACAGCCGCACGGATGAATACCCCAGGTACGGTAGGGTGTAACTGGAACTGGCGGGTGGAGCAGGGGCTGTTTACAGCTGAGGCTGCAGCTCGCTTGCTCAACTGGACAAGGCTTGGCGGTCGTGGGTAAGGTAACAGCATGATGGTGGATATGCAAATAATACCAACAAAAATTGCATAGGTATGCAATTCTTGTAAACACGTATTACCTGAAAATAGCGTATTTTCGGGTAATAGTGCTGTTTAGGGTTAATTTTCTCTGGCATGATTATTGCATCATAATTGAGCAGTATTGTTATATATAATGTGTTAAAGCTTTTTGCAGCAGGTGGTGCTTTGTCAATACACTTACCTGGGTCTGCAAACTTGTTTAATGCGGAATATATAGAAATGGAGAGCGTGATTATTCATGAATATATTGCTGGTTGATGATGATGCTGGCTCTTTGTTAGGCATGAAATTTGCAATTGAGATGATGGGTTATACCTGTGATGATTGTTTATCGCCGCTGGAAGCCATTGAGAAGTATTTTCCTGAACGTCATGATGTCGCAGTAATTGATTACCAGATGCCTGGCTTAAATGGTTTTGAGGTATTACAAAAAATGCGAATCAAGAATCCTGCGCTAAAAGCCATTATTATATCTGGATGTATCAATATCAAGGCTGAGACTGAGGGTCAGCCCTATATTTTATTAAAGAAGCCGTTGGGAGACGACTTTTTTCAGGCGTTAAAAGAGATCGAGATAAGCAGTATGCAGGCAGGAACTACTTTGCGGGAAAATGTAGAGTGAAATAAATTTTTGCAATAAAAGGGGTGGATAGAATGAGTTTAAAAAAGAAGCTTACGTTAATCTTTTCGGCATTATCTATAGTAATTCTCTTAGTGTCGTCAATCGCGGGTTATATGTTTACTAAAGAACAAGTGCTTTCAGGAATTCAGGCAGAAATGACGTCAAGTGTAAATGCTCATGTAAACAAACTAGATGGTTGGCTTATTGGGAAAGCAAAAATGTTGGAAATAACAGCTAGTACGCTGCAAAGTTCAGTTGGTGACAACGAAATAACCGTGCCCATGTTGGCCGGTTATAAAACTGTGGACAAAGAGATATCTGATGTGTATTTTGCTTCGGTAGCAGGCCAGCTTGTGGATGGAAGTGGCTGGCATCCCCCTGCTGGTTATGACCCGCGTACCCGGAGTTGGTACAAGTCAGGCATAGCGCAGGAGAAACTTGCTTTTGGTGAGCCTTATTTGGATGGAGCAACTAAACAAATGGTGGTACCGGCGCTAATGCCCTACAAAGGATCGACAGGCCAATTACGCGGAATTATGGCTCAGGATATCCAATTGCAAACACTTGTTGACAATATACAGAGTATCAACTTAAAGGGCCAGGGCTATGCCTATTTATTTGACGCCAAAGGCTTCATGCTGGCTCACCCGGACAAGGAGATAGTATCTAAGAATATCTTTGATGAGGACAAACTGAAAAATATGTCAGCCTATTTCAAAGAGATGATAGGTAAAGATCAGGGCTTTACCAAGTACAGTGAAAATGGTGAAGTCATGCTGGTGGTTTATCAAAAAGTGCCGTCAACAGGCTGGACTTTGGCAATCAATGTACCTGAGAAGATTGTTTTTAAACCGTTGGAACATTTGCAATGGCTGTTGCTGATGATAGCCATGATCGCTGTTATCCTAGTGGTTGCAGTTACTTTTGTGACAGTTAAGCGTATTGTCAATCCAATAGAGGTTTTGGCTGGTCAGGTGGATTTAGTAGCTGGCGGAGACCTTACTGTACAATCACAAATTGACGGTCAAGATGAAATTGGCAAGCTTGCGACTGGTTTTAATAAAATGGTGCATAATTTGCGCAATTTGATTGTACAAGTGAGTACTAATGCCGAACAGGTAGCGGCTTCGTCGGAAGAATTTACCGCAAGTGCCCAGGAATCGGCGCAGGCGTCCAATCAAGTGGCAGGCTCGGTAACCGAGATAGCTGCAGGTGCGGAACAGCAATTGGCTGCGGTAGGACAAACTGCAAGTGTCGTGGAAAAGATGACAGCAAGTATTCAACAGGTGGGTGACGGGGCCAAACAAGCTGCGGCGACATCCTTACAAGCTGCAGAAAAGGCTAAAGAAAGCGGTACTTCCATTAACAAGGCAGTTACCCAGATGGGGCGGATTGAAAAGACAGTTAATACATCGGCTGAAGTAGTTGCCGATTTAGGAGAACGGTCCAAAGAAATAGGGCAGATAGTGGACACAATCGCAGGAATAGCTGGCCAGACAAACTTATTGGCACTTAATGCGGCAATAGAGGCTGCACGGGCAGGGGAACAAGGTCGCGGTTTTGCGGTAGTGGCCGAAGAAGTTCGCAAATTGGCAGAGCAGTCCCAGGATGCGGCAAAAAAAATTGCTGATCTAATCGGTGAAATTCAGCGGGAAACAGCGAAAGCGGTTTCAGCCATGGACAATGGAACACGTGAGGTTAGCCAGGGAGCAGCGGTTATAAAGATTGCCGGTATTGCATTTCAGGAGATTGAGGAAATGGTCGTGCAAGTGTCAAATCAGATAGCCGAAATATCCACAGCCATGCAACAGATGGAAATTGGCAGCAGGCAGATCGTTTCTTCCGTGAAGGTCATAGATGATCTGAGCAAAATGGCAGCAGGTGAAGTGCAGACAGTGTCGGCAGCAACGGAAGAACAAGCGGCATCGATGCAGGAAATTGCTGCATCAAGCCAATCATTGGCAAAAATGGCAGAAGAATTACAGCAGGCTGTTCGGCAATTCAAAGTGTAAAATTAGAGCAATATTGTGCATGAATGAAGGAACATCAAAAATAATCGATTTTAGCGGTATTGTGACCAATTTAAGAATAAATAAAATAGGCGGGTGTACCCGCTTATTTTATTTGCAGATGCGATAAATGTGTTTTAGCAGGTATATGCCAAGATATATTGCACGATTTTATGTTGAGTTTTTATCGCAACGGACAGGGATTTTGCAAAGATTATCGAAAATATGAAAAATACTATGTGATAATACTGTCAGTGTGAGGCTGGTGCGAAATAGTGGTAAAACGCTGGACTTTTGCGATTGTTTTATGTGTCGGGTTGTTTTGCATAATTAGTGTTGATACGATTTACTGCCAGCAGGAAACAGAGCGCTATGCCTGGGTTTTAAATAGATTTACCGAACGGTTGGAGCAGTCACTGCAAGCTGAAGTAGACCAGGGTTTGCATGTGGTAGAAGATGTAAAGATATTTCTGCAAATAGGAGAAGCTTTTCCGGAGAAAGAGGCTTTTGAACAGTTTGCTGCTTCTTTGCTAAGGTATTATCCTGCGGTAACAGCTATGGCATATGCTGACAATGCTTATACCGTGCGTTATTTGTATCCTGCGGATTCAGATGTGCACCAGCTTGACACAAGCTTGGCTGATGCAAAAGATTATCCTCATTTTACCACAACTGCGCATATGGCTGTGCACGAGCGGATAACGGTCAATAAAGCATCAATGCAAATACATAACGGGGTTACTGTTTTTGCGCTGAGAGCGCCGTTGTTTACAGAAGAACACTTTCGTGGTACGGTCGGGGTTAGTTTTGCGGTAGACAAGTTTTTGCAGGAGGCTATAGCTAAGGTCGAGTCAGTGCTTACGAATTATGCCGAACACTATTATGTTGAGATACGTGCGGAAAAGGGAGAAGAGATATATAGCCTTAATCAGTTGGCGCCGCGGTCATCTGTCCGGGAATTTACCTTGCCGGTTGCGGATACACGTTGGCAGGTAAAGGTTGGCTGGAGCACTGTGCCGCAGCCTAGCCCATATATGCGCGGACTTATCTGGGGAATAGGCAGCAGCGCACTTATCCTGTTGCTAATTTTTTTCAATAGTTTGTTTCGCAGGCAAGAGTGGCTTACACAGGCAATTACTGCAAAAACCAATGAATTTCAGCAAAAAAACCAACAGCTGGAATTGGAAATTTTGGAACATCAAGAGACCGAGCAGGCTTTGCTTACAAGCGAACGCCGGCTGGCCGCACTGCTAGCCGCTGTTCCCGATATCCTGCTCAGGGTTAGCCGGGAAGGAATTATTCTGGATGTTGAAGCCAATAAACAGGATGATTTGTATTTGTCGCGTGGGGAGCTATTGAATAGAAACCTGGCTGAAGTTTTACCAGCCCGGCTTTTATTGGCTGATGTATACGACAAGTTCGTAGAGCTAAGCCAAAACATGGTAGCAGGTGAATTGGTAACAGCAGAGTATCAATTGATAATTGATGGTATTAGGAAAGAGTTTGAAGCCCGTTTGGTAGTGAGCCCAATGGATGAAATAGCAATTATCATTCGCAATATTACTGAGAAAAAACAAGATGAAGCCTGTGAACGGATATTGATGCAAACTGCGGACAAAGTGTTGGGAGAGGCCAGTATTGAGGAAATTCTTAATTATGTCTGTGAGCAATTGACGGCAGTTTTCGAAGTATCGCTGGCGCGGGTTATTTTAAAAGAGGCTGATGACACTATCAAAATAAGTGCTGCAGCAGGGAAGCTAGCTGTAGCAGCCGGGAGCAGCAAACTAAACTGTACTGACACAGGCAGGCTGAGTGGATTAGCCATTCGGGCTGGTGCAATCCAAGTAGTTCAATGTAACGAAAAATTATCCTGCTGGCAAGAAAAACTTCTGGCTGAATTACAACTGGACAAGACTGTAATTCAGTCCGAGATTGCATTGCCGCTCAAGCTGTCAGGCAGTATGACGGGGGCATTCTATCTCATAAGTACGAGACCATATTATTGGGATGAACGGATTGTGACCCGGTTGCAGAGTTTTTCTGATCAGCTATCTATTGCCATTAATGCCGCCAGAGACCGTCAACGCCGCAGGCTGCTGACGGTCGGGCTGGAGGCAGCCGCCAATGCCATTGTTATTACTGATAAGGATGGTAATGTGGAATGGATTAATCCGGCCTTTGCTGTGTTGACTGGTTATACAGAGAACGAGTCTCGCGGGCAAAATCTGATGTTACTGTCAGGCTATCAGGATGAGGGATTTTGTCAACGCTTTTGGCAACAGCTAAATTCTTCGGCTGAGGCATGGCGGGGTGAGTTCGCCCACTACCGGAAGGATGGCAGTTTGTATGAAGAGGTTATGAGCATTACACCTGTTCGGAATAATTGCGGGGAAATAGTGAACTTTATTGCGATAAAAGAAGATATTACGGAACAAAAAATGGCGGCAGCAGCCATGGTTAAAGCCGACGAGGTAAGAGCTCAGGCCGAAAAATTGTCTTCACTGGGAACCATGGCGGCTGGTCTGTCTCATGAGATTAATCAGCCGCTTAACTCGATTAAAATGATCGCTAGTGGAATGGTTTATGCGTACCATAATGGCAAAGAGCGGCCGGTAGAAGATATTATGCGGAATATAGCTGAGATTTCCAATCAAGCGGATCGCATAAATAGCATAATTACACACATGCGGAGCTTTATCAGGCGGGATGAAAGCCAAGTTACTGTTTGCCATGTTAATGAGGCCATAGAGCAAGCACTGAAAATTATTGGCAGTCAATTAACTGCGCACGGCGTTAGGGTACACAGGGAGTTGGCCAAGCAATTGCCCCTTATTTATGCTATGCCTACCGCGCTGGAAGAAATTGCAGTTAACTTGGCAGCTAACGCCATGCAAGCGATGGAGTCGGCTAAATGCCAGGATAAACAGCTTACGATCCGGACATGGTCAGATAAGAATAGTGTGTATATTAAAATTTCTGATAATGGTCCCGGCATACAGGCTGATCACAAAACCAAAGTGTTTGAGCCATTTTATTCTACCAAACCCGGCAGCGATAATCTTGGTTTGGGATTATCAATAGTGCATTCTGTTGTTACCTCCTGCAAGGGAACAATTAGCATTGTTTCGGGTGAGAATGAAGGAGCTGCATTTTTGATTACCTTTCCTGCTGTTAGGGAAGAGGCCGATTAGGGGGTTAGTTATGGAAATATTGTTGGTAGATGACGATCAACATAGTCGGGCGGCAGTGGCCTGGTTTTTGCGCGAACAGGAGCATATGGTGATGGAGTGTGAAAATGCTGCAGAGGCGTTGGCTAAGTGGAAGCTGGCCGATTATCCGTTAGTATTATCTGATATTCAAATGCCAGGCATGTCCGGGATTGAATTGGCCCAGGTTATTACTGAACAGCCGGACAGCTGGCGGACCGATGTTGTACTTTTTACCGGCTATGGAGATATGAAAACAGCGGTGGCAGCCCTGCGAGCCGGGGCCTATGATTATTTACTGAAACCTGTTGACGCCCAGGAGTTAGCGGCTATTGTGCAACGTGTGTCAGAACATCAGGCGTTATTGAGGGAGAATAAAGCGCTGACCGAGAATTTTGACGCCCAGCTCCAATCTGCGACTAAGAATACGGAGCAAGAGTTAACCCGCATGCGCAAGATGGTCGCCGAGACAGTTATCGGCAATATGGGTGTTTTTTCTGTAAGTATGCAGCAGGTGACCGATCTTGCCCAGCGTTTTCACACCGATAGGGCACTGACTGTGCTGATTCAGGGAGAAACAGGTACTGGTAAAGAAGTAGTCGCGCGGATCATTCATTATGGCTCTAACCTAAAATCGCCGTCAGGGCCGCTTGTTGAGCTCAATTGTGCGGCTATTCCCCATAATTTGTTTGAAACCGAACTCTTCGGTTACGAGGGCGGTTCGTTTAGTGGTAGTTCAAGCCGTGGGCAAAAAGGTAAGCTGGATGCCGCGGCAGGCGGGACGTTATTTTTGGATGAAATAGCCGAGATGCCGCCGGAAATGCAGGCCAAGCTGCTTAGAGTTCTTGAAACCAAGGAGTATTACCGTGTCGGCGGTTTGAAAAAAATCAAGGCCGATGTCCGCATTATCTGCGCTACTAATGTTGATCTTGAAAAAAAATGGAAGAGGGGGCGTTCCGGCGCGATCTTTATTATCGCCTGAAAATTGGGCACATTGTTATTCCCCCCCTAAGAGACCGGCGGGAAGAGATTGTACCGCTCGCGAAAATGTTCCTGCGGGAGTTTGCCCAAACCAAAAGAAAAGGCTTTGCCGGCATTAGTTCTCAGGCTGGGGAGCTCCTGGAACAATGTGATTGGCCTGGCAATGTGCGGGAATTGCGCAATGCCATGGATTGGGTGGTCTTTATGTATGACGATACTGAGCTGCAACCCTTTCATCTGGAAAAAGTGGTTCAAGGCTGTGCAATCGCTTCCCAAGGTGAGAAATCTGCAGGCGGTACCACGGAAAAACAAGTGATATTGCCTTTGCCTGACGGAGGGCTGTCAATAAAGGAATATAATGACCTTATTATTCAGGCAGTTCTTGACGCACATAACGGTAATCAGACGGCAACCGCCAAGTATCTGGATATGTCACTGCGGGCTTTGTGTTATCGCCTGGAACAAATGCGCAATCGAAATGCTGGAAAAAAAGAAGAGTAAAGGTGATCATTTTTTTGCATATCCACCAATAATTGCATAGCAACTATTGGTGGATATGCAATTATTGGTATTAACAAAGGTAAGTTGCAACGTATTGATGTCGGTGGACCTTGTTTTATTTTAGGTAGCGCGGTTGCTATTTTTAAGAAGCTCCTTAGTTAACCAACAAGGATTAACTGATTTTTGGCATGATATTTGCATAAATAAAGAATAAGCGAAGTCCAATTTACGAGCGGTTCTAGCTGGCCGCTCGCATAGTAAAGGGGTAAGGAGCATGAGGCGTATTCTCAAACCAAAAATAAATTACTATAGTTTTGGTAATAGCAACTGGAACCCTCTGGCACATGCATCACTTTATTCCAAGCTGGTTATTATTTTGTTTCTGGTGTTTACGGTTACTGTTTTGGCTTTGACCTATCAGTTAGAAAAAAATATAGCAGACAGTCATATTGAACTGGTCAAAGATGAACTAAAGTCTATCGCTGCTATTACCGCAGTTTCTATTAACGGGGATTTTGTGGATGATTTGCGTGAGCCTGAGCAGCAGAAAACTGAGCAGTATATGGCTATCAAAAGATTTTTCGCGCAACTTATGGAAGCCAATCAGAAAATAAACGATATCTATATTATGCGCAAAGGTGCAACAAATAAGGAACTGGTTTTTTTAGTAGATGCTGACCCGGACCCGGCTGAATTCGATGAGCTATATGATGCTGAAGTTGCGCCAGAAATGATTAGCGGCTTTAGTCGGCCGGCGGTAGATGCTGAGTTTACTACCGATAAATGGGGCATGACGCTTTCCGGATATGCGCCGGTAAAAAACTCTCGCGGAGAAACGGTTGCCATTATAGGTATAGATTATGATGCCCGCAGTATCCAGGACGGGATTGGGCAGAGACAAAAGCAGATACTGTTGTATTCGCTGGTGAGTATGGTTATCATGCTATTCATTAGTCTGATATTGGCCAAAAGCATAATTAGCCGCCTAAACAGAGTAAAGCGGGCCGTTGATATTATCCTGGAGGATGAACGCCATACCACTCAATTTTACAAGGAGAAGGATGAGGTCAATCTACTCGCCTCCCGGGTTAACAAATTGATTCAGAAGTTTACGGTAGAGAAAGAGCAAATACTTATTTCAATAATAATGACATTGGTTAATACCTTAGAGGTAAGAGATCAATACACACATGGGCATTCAACAGAAGTTGCCCTGATGGCAACAGATATTATGGATAAATTGAATATGGATACTGAAGAAAAATTTATGATAAATTTTGCGGCGCTGTTACATGATATTGGTAAAATTGGCATTAAAGATACTGTTCTCAATAAAACAGGCAAGCTTACTGATGCCGAGTCTAATATTATCAAGCAGCATACTGTTATTGGCGCGAAAATTCTGGAGGAGATCCCTTCGCTAAATCAGATTCAACAGATAGTAAAACATCATCATGAACGCTATGATGGACGAGGGTATCCATCTGGGCTGGCTGGTCAGGATATTTTCCTTGGGTCAAGAATTATCGCGGTAGCCGATAGCTTTCAGGCCATGATTTCCGATAGACCCTACCGGAAGGGAATGTCACAAGCGGTAGCGATGGAGGAATTAGAGCGAAATAAGGGGACACAATTTGATCCGGAGATTGTAGATGTATTTTTGGAAATATGCAGGGCTAAGAAGTATAAAATCTAGTAAGAAATGATGGTATTGGTGCTGGAATTTTTAATGCCAGATAGGGAATAATCGGATAACCGCAAGTATTGCGGTTATTTTTTTTACTAACACACTACCTGCAGGTAATGCGGTAAACTTGTATATAATAGTTATAATAAAGTCCCTTAACGACTTCACTAATTATTTTCCATTAATACGATTTTCTAACAAATAGATATTGACAATCCCTGGTCGGAAGCAGTAAAATAAAATTGATATTATACTAGTTCAGTATACATTCGCTATTGCACTAGAAGGTGGTGGCATTGTGCAGCTTAATCAGGCTACAGATTATGCATTTCGAGTTGTATTATATTTGTCTGGGCTGCCGTTTGGGGAGGTGGCAAGCGGGATAACTATTGCTGAAAGTCAAACCATTCCGCGACGGTTTTTACAAAAAATTATGCGGATGCTGGCCGCAGGTGGATTGGTAAAATCATACCGCGGTGCAGTGGGGGGATTTGCGCTGGCAAAGCGGGCTGAAGAAATCACACTCTATGATGTAATTATCGCCATGGAAGGATCGCTCGGTATTCATCGCTGCCTGGCCGACCGCAGCGCATGCAATCGCCATTGTGGTGAGGAATGTCCGGTACATCAGGCACTGGCCGCAACGCAAGACCGGTTAGCTGCCGACTTAGCCAAGGTTACCTTTGCAGCATTGGCTGCTAAAACAAATAAATCTAGTAGGGGGTAAGAGCATGGAAGAATTACTATTATCCCGGTGGCAATTCGGGATAACAACAGTCTATCACTTCCTTTTTGTGCCACTAACATTGGGGTTGTCGCTCATTGTAGCCATTCTTGAAACTATGTATGTCCGCACTGGTAATGAGATGTACAAACAACAGACTAAATTCTGGGGTAAACTATTCCTTATCAACTTTGCTATGGGTGTAGTCACAGGTATTGTTCAAGAATTCCATTTTGGGATGAACTGGTCGGAGTACGCCCGGTTTATGGGGGACATTTTTGGTGCACCACTGGCTTTAGAGGCACTCACGGCTTTTTATCTGGAGTCGGTCTTTCTGGGTCTCTGGATTTTCGGCTGGGATCGTCTGTCTAAGAAGCTACATGCTGCCAGTATGTGGGTTGTAGCGTTAGCTACAAATTTGTCGGCATTCTGGATTTTGACAGCTAACTCTTTTATGCAGTCGCCTGTGGGTTATGTAATTAATAACGGCCGGGCCGAAATGACAGACTTTGTTGCACTTATTACTAATCCTTATGTGTTCAATCAGTTTCCGCATACTGTATTGTCAGGTCTGGTAACAGCTGGTTTCTTTGTATTATCTATTAGTGCTTTTCACCTTATCCGGAAAACACATGTTGATTTTTTTCGGGCTTCGTTCAAGCTGGGACTAATCTGGACGACAGTAAGCTTATTCCTCCTGATGGGCAGTGGTCATGCTCAAACACAGTTCATTGCCAAAGCGCAGCCAATGAAGTTGGCAGCAGCTGAAGCGTTGTGGGAGACGGCTAATCCTGCGCCCTTCGCGCTTGTAGCCATCGTTGACGAGCAGAATAAGACCAATCTGGTGGAAGTAAAAATTCCAGCAATGCTTTCTATATTGGCTAACAATAATCCCAATATACCAGTTAAAGGGATAAAAGATATTGAAAAAGAGTATATTGCCCAATATGGGCCAGGCAATTATGTACCTGCAGTCACGCCGGTATTCTGGAGCTTCCGAATTATGGTGGCTGCCGGCAGTGCCATGATGGTTATTGTACTGGCCGCAGGGTTTCTCTGGTGGCGTGGCCAACTGGAAGCAAAACCCTGGGTACTAAAAGCTGTATTGTGGAGTTTACCGTTACCGTATATCGCCAATTCGACCGGCTGGTTTGTCACTGAGGGTGGCAGGCAGCCCTGGATTGTATTTGGTCTGCAGAAGGTAGGCGAAGCCGTATCACCTTCAGTGGGGTCTGTCAGCATCTGGATTTCGCTGATTGGTTTTACCTTGGTCTATGCATTGCTGGCAATCGCAGCGGTGTATCTTGCACAGAAGTTTGTCCGGCAGGGTCCTGTGGATACTCCGGCTACAACCAATAAACCGGTAGCAAAGGGGGCGTCATTGTGGAGTTAAGTATATTGTGGTTTATTTTGCTGACAGTTCTCTTTATTGGCTTCTTTTTTCTTGAAGGATTTGACTATGGTGTAGGTATTTTGCTTCCCTTCCTGGGGAAGAGTGACACTGAACGACGGGTGGTTATCAATACCATTGGTCCGGTATGGGATGGCAATGAGGTCTGGATGATTACTGCCGGTGGTGCGATGTTTGCGGCTTTCCCGCATTTATATGCTACTTTGTTCAGCGGTTTTTATCTGGCATTGTTTTTGATGCTGATGGCGCTGATTGTTCGCGGCGTAGCCTTTGAATTCCGGAGTAAAGATGAAAATCCAGCTTGGCGCAGCACCTGGGATTGGCTGATCTTTGTTGGCAGTGCTATCCCGGCAGTGCTCTGGGGTGTGGCTGTGACCAACTTAATTCAAGGGGTGCCCATTAATGCCAAGATGCAGTATGTTGGAACTTTCTTTGATTTACTTAGTCCATATACACTTGTTGGGGGCATTGCCTTCTTGCTGGTGTTTACTTTCCACGGGGCGCTGTATCTGACGCTTAAGACCGAAGGCGAACTGATGGAACGGGCCCGTAGTGCTGCGGTAAAAGTGGGAGTTCTGACGGCAGTATGTTGCCTGGTGCTTGTTGGACTGACCTATACCCATACTGATTTATTTGCTAGTACTGGTGCGGGGATTGCTCTTTGGGGAGCCGTTGCCCTGTTTGTCGGAGCCTATGGCTGTGTATATGGCAGGCGATATGGGATTGGCTTTATTCTAAGCAGCCTGACGGTGGCGCTTACAACCATAGCCTTTTTCTGGGGTTTGTTCCCCCGGTTGATGGTGTCAAGTATCAATCCGGCCTGGAGTCTGACGATTACTAATGCCGCTTCTTCGCCTTTTACCTTGTCGATTATGACAATGGCAGCGTTGGCACTGGTGCCGCTAGTACTGGTGTATCAAGGCTGGGTCTATTGGGTATTTCGTAAACGGGTCAATGCCAAGAATTTAGAATATTAACGGTTTTAGCGTAAACAGGTGGTGAAAATATGGGGCTTGGTGATGAGGATAAAGAATATTTGCGGCATCTGGCCTGGATTTATCCAGCTGACTATATGGTTAAGGTAAGGCAGTTGGCTGAGGCCTTAGTGGACCAGCAACTGGCTATCGGTGAGCGCCAGAATATCCGTGAAATAGTTGGGACCATCATGACCAGGCTCCAGCTTGAGGCTGAGGGTACTATTGAGACTGAGGCTGATGCTGACGCTGCGGCAGCACAAGCGGCGGCCGAGGATGCGGTGCGGCAAAAGGTGCTGGCAGCACTACATGCCGGTCAGCCCGATATTTCGGCCGGGATGGGACCTGAGGCTGTAGCAGCACTCGTAGGCTTTCTTGATCACGAAGAATCAATTGTTGCGGATAATGCGCGGCAGGCTTTACGCTGCTTAAACGATGGCGGGGCGATTGATGCGTTATGCCGGCTATGGGCAAATACCCGCCGCCCGGAACTGGAACACATTCTGGTTGCGGCCGGTTATTTGGCCTCTCAGCCGTTAGGGCTGAGGCTGTTGACGGTGCTTAAAACCGGGGCAGACCGGGTGATGTTGAATGAGGGACCGGCACTTATCCCCGAGCTCTTGCGGGTGGTAGATGACGCTGACAGGAGTATTGCCGGGCGCGCCAGACGCTTGCTGTTGACCTTGACTAACAGGCAGGCGATTGATGCGCTATGTGAAACCGTACTTACCACAGGTGAGGAACAACTTACGAATTGGGCGGTCATTGCCCACTATGCGCCTACAATTGATAGTAAAGCAGCGCTGTATTATTGCATTACCAGGCAGTGGGATAAGTATTTTGCATTAGATTGGCAGGAAACAAGACCGTTATTAAAAAAAGGTTACAGTCAGGCAACGACAGAACAAAGACAGCAATTTTTATCGGCGGCCCGCCAAAGCGGTCACAGCTTACTGCTGGTAGGTTTACTATTGGAAGGTGGCCAGCAGGAGGAATATGAGGAAATAACGGACGAAGACTGGGCCGCTATGTTGGATATGCTCACAAGCCAGGAACGGTGGTCAGAGTTATACCGGCTAGCTTTGTGTGCGCCGGCTAACTGGGCAGCTGAGTTCGTATTGGCACTGGGTAATACAAACTGGAAACCAAAAGCCTGGGAATGTACTGACTGGGAGAACAGCTTAGCCTGCTGCCCGCAAACAGGCCGAAATATGTTTGTGCCGGACGGGCGGTTGTTAGCTGTTCTGGAGGCGAACCAAGCAGAGGTCAATGTGGAATGTGCTGCTTTTCATCCTAACGGGCGAATTGTGGCCGGTGGCTGCGCTGATGGCCGGGTGCGGTTATGGCAGATAACCAGTGGTAAATTGTGGCGGACAGTTAACCTTCATGATGAGGGCATCACAGCTGTAGCCTTTACGCCGGATGGACGGTATTTGGTGACAGCCGGCAGGGATGCTCTGGTTCATATTTGGCAGCTGCCTGCTGTTAAATGGGTTGACAGTATTAAAGGCCAGCCTGGATTTGTGATGGCGCTGGCAGCAGGCCAGGGCGGTGAAATGCTGGCATTAGCCTGCCCGGGGGGAGTATTACCGGCAAGGGCTTGGTGGTGGGATGGCTCTTATATGACCACTAAGGCGCAGTATCCAGGCAGTTTGTTTTCTGCAGCCTCGGTTGCGCTGGAAAAACGTGCTGTGGCCGGCGGCGGACGGGATGGCCGGATTCGCATCTATACGTTAGCGGGCGGATCAGGCGGAAATAAGCTATGGGCCGCCCATACCGGACCGGTTCAAGGCCTGCTGTATAGCGGTGATGGCCAACTGCTGGTCAGTAACGGGATGGACGGAACAATAAAGGTGTGGCAAACAGACAATGGCCAGCAATTATGGAGTATCAAAGAGCAAGGTAAGCTATTAGCAGTTAGCCAAAGTGGTGCGTTCATAATTTTAAAATCAGCGCAAGGTACGGTGACAATAAGGCAATTGCGGATGAAGAAGCCATTGGCATTGGCTACACATGGCGACTGGCATTATATGGCGGACATGTTGGCCTCGCCCGGGCTTGAAACGCCAGCCAGGCAGGCCGGTTCTTTCTTACACAGCCTGCTTACGGCTAAATTTCGTTATGATATCATGTTATAAGCTATGAGGTGGTGGCAATGGCTGGACAGCTGGCTATAGATTTTGGTAATAGCTATACGGTAGCTGCCTATTGGCGGCAAGCGTCCCGTCAGGCAGAGACACTTTATGTCCCTGGCATAACGCGGCCTATGCCGGGAAGCACTAAGGGTGTGTATGCGGCACCGTCGTGTATTGCCTATGGCACTGCCGCTGAAGACTGTTTGGTTGGGCAAGAGGTTATTGAAAGTGGTCAGACAGAAGGTGTATTTCAGGATTTGCAGTTTGCTGTTGTCACAGGTAAACTAGTATACAGCATGGCAGGTGGTCGGTGGCTCAGTAATCAGGATATGGCCAAAGACTATGTAGCTGCTATTATCAGTCGGGCCGGACAAACGCTTGGTTTAAGCGGCGAGGCGGTACTTGCCTTTACGGTACCGCTGGCGGCCTGTAATTCGCTGCCGGCGTGGCGGCGATACCGGCGTTGGCTTACAGGGGCGGTCAGGCAGGCTGGTTTTAACCGTCTGGAGCTTGTTGAAGAGCCGTGGGCTGCTGCCTGGGGTGCCGGTATGAAGGTAAAGCCGGGAGACAAATATATTGTTGTCAGGTTAAGTGCTGAATTTATGGAAGCAGCGATGGTATTGGCCGCGAGCCAAAGCGGGGATGGCAGTAATGAGCGCCATATCCGGGTAGTAAGCTATAGCTCTGGCTGGCTGGCTAATGAGGAAGAATTTGGTTTTCAGCCACCGCAGGAATTGGCTGCCCTGATCCGACAGGTATTGCGGCAGGCGGGGCTGCTCGGGTATACGGCCGCTAGTCTTGCCGGGATAGTAGTAACTGGCAGTGCTGTAAAAATCGATATGCTGGCTGTGGTGTATGAGCTGTTTGCCGGCATTCCCATCTATGATAAGCAGTCATTGGCGGCAACTGCTTGCGGTGCTGCGGTGCTAACTGCCGGAGTGGATGGCAGCGGTTATCTGCGACATAGCTATGGCTTACGTTATTTGACGGCAGATGGCTATCAATATCGCGAAGTAGTGTCGCAGGGGCTGTTTTATCCGAGTGACGGATTTGTGGCTGAGTTTACGATCAAAGCTAGCTATGATGGACAGCAAGAATTTGCAGTATTGATATACCGTATGGAAGAACAGTGTATGAATGAAGATAACCCGCTGTTACTCAGGACCAGAAAACCGGCTGGTAAGGGGCAAGCTGTCATTACTGTAAGGGGCAGCCTTGACGGGGCAGGACAATTGGTTGTAACAGCTTATGAGCTGGTGAGTGGGGATGTTATCGCTCACAATATTGCAGCAGCTAAGCTTGTGTAGTGAAGGGAGGACTAAGGATGTCGCATTTTACTCAGGTAACAACCAAAATTACGAATAAAGAGATGCTGATAGCTTGCTTGAAAGAGTTAGGTTATGATGTGGAGGAGAAAACAGGTATAAAAGGCTATCGAGGCCAGGAAACACCAGTCGATATTGCTGTGCGGATGAAGCAAGGCTATGATATTGGCTTTGTACTGGGAAATGATGGCACCTATAGCTTTGTAGCCGATTGGTTTGGGGTGCAGGGCGTTAATGAACAGCAGTTTACTACCAAGGTCCAACAGCAGTACGCCTTAACCACTGTAATGGACAAGATTAGCCGTCAGGGTTTTAATGTGGTGGAACAACAGCAGGAAAGTAGCGGCGAAATCAGATTAGTAGTACGCAGATGGGTATAGGGAGGTAAGCGTATGGACAACTTTGCTGAGCAATTTGATACTTATATTAGAGCGCGGGTTACACTCATTGTTATCGTAACCCCGGAAGAAGAACGGGCTATTGAGCACGTTAAAATTGTTTGTGAGCAAAAAAACCGTACCTGTCTGTCTTGGGATGTAGCTGATGGCTTTGTGGTACTAACAGGCAAGACGGCGCTTGATCTAAAGTGCCGGGACCCGCTGGTAGCGCTGGACCTAATAGAAAAGACCGGTATGGATAATAACGGGGATATTTTTGTCTGCAAGGATTTTCACGACTTTTGGTCTAATCCGCCGGTCAGGCGTAAGCTGAGAAGTGTTGTACAACGCCTGACGCAGACAAGAACCTCAATTGTTATTACCACACCTACCGGGCAGATTCCGGATGAATTGCAGGATGAAGCCGTGGTTATCCACCTCCGGCGCCCTAACGGCGAGGAATTGGACGGTGTGCTGGAGAGTCTGCTAAAAGGGGCTAATGTCAAAATGAATCTTACCGAAACCGGCCGGGAAAAGGTGGTTCAAGCCGCCATGGGAATGACGGCCGGTCAGGCCCGCCGGGTATTCTCCAAGGCCATTGTTACCTGCGGCTGTTTAGATGACCGCAGCATTACCATGATTACCGAGGAAAAAGCCCAGCTGGTGCGTCAGAGTGAAGCACTTGAATTCCTGAGCACTACCGAAACTTCGGAAAGTGTCGGTGGTCTGGGAGTTTTGAAAGACTGGCTGGGTTTGCGGGAACAAGCCTTTACAAAAGATGCCCGCGACTATGGTTTGCCTGCACCTAAAGGCATAGCCATGGTCGGTATTCCTGGTACAGGCAAGAGTTTAACTGCCAAAATGATTAGCGGTTTATGGCAGCTGCCGCTCCTGCGGCTTGATGTAGGCGCTTTGTTTGGCTCTTATGTTGGCGAGTCTGAAGACCGCTGCCGCCGGGCATTGCATATTGCCGAGACCATTGCTCCTTGTATTTTGTGGGTGGATGAAATTGAAAAGGCTTTTGCCTTTGGTTCCGGTGATGGTGGGACCAGCCAGCGGGTTTTTGCTACTTTGCTGACCTGGATGCAGGATAAAAAAGCCCCTTGTTTTGTTGTTGCTACTGCTAACAATATCGCGGCCTTGCCGCCGGAGCTTATGCGTAAAGGCCGTTTTGATGAAATCTTTTTCTTAGACTTGCCGCATATGTCCGAGCGGCGCGAGATTTTTACCACCCATCTTAAACGCCGCAACCGCAATCCGCGTGATTTTGATCTCAAACGGCTGGTGAAAGAATCGGACGGCTATGTTGGCGCGGAAATTGAACAGGCTATTATTGACGCCATGTACCTAGCCTTTAGCGATCACATGCGCGAGATTACGACCGAAGATATTGTAATATCCTTAAAACGCCAGGTGCCACTGTCGGTCTCCCAACGGGAAAATATTCAGTACCTCAGACAGTGGCTTCAGGAAGGCCGGGCCCAGTCTGCCTCCTATCCGGGCGAGGTTGCCGGAGAAACAGGCTCTGGGCAGGTGCTGCTGGAAATTGAGGACCAAGACTAAGGAGAAAGGACGGTAAACCATGGATAAAGAAGAATTGGAAATCACCATTGACGCCAGTGGGCAGGTTAGTATCAAGGTGGCTGGAGCCAAAGGCGGCAAATGTCTGGATATCACCAAACCAATCGAAGAAGCGCTCGGAGAAGTTAAGGTCCGTCAGATGTCGCCTGAATATTATGAGCAGCCGGCTGATGCTGCCAAGGTGCGGGATAACCAGCGATGATAGCGCAACCAAATTCCAACGGCGGCCTGATTAATATGGCCGCCTTTTTGCCTGTCTCGCGCAGTAATGGTCCTGGCCGGCGGGCTGTTCTCTGGGTGCAGGGCTGCTCCCGCAATTGCCCTGGTTGTTTTAATCAGGACATGCAGGATTTCCGGGAAAATCAGATGATTGCGGTTCCGGAGTTGGCAGCGTGCATTTTAGCTAGTGAAGATATTGAGGGTGTTACTTTCTCAGGTGGTGAGCCGTTTGCTCAGGCGCAGGTTTTGGCAGAATTAGCAGAGCAACTGACGGCCAGGGGCTTGAATATCACGATTTTTACGGGTTATACAGTTACTGAACTTACGGCAGCAACTGATCCAGCCTGGCAGCGATTGCTGGCAGCGGCCGATTTGCTGATTGCCGGACCCTATGAACAGGAATTGCCTGCGCAAGACTATCTCATAGGTTCTGCCAATCAGCAACTGGTATTTCTTACTGAAAAACTAAAACAGCACCCGGATGTTGTTACTAGTCAGGGGCAAACCCTGGAGGTTATTGTTGATGCTGCAGGCAAGGTAACAATAACAGGGTTTGCCGGAAAACTGTAACCTTGGAAGTTTATGATTAGCCGGGGAGAACCGTATCGTTGGTAACGGCGAAAACTCCTGCCAAATTTACATGAATTTGGAAGGAGTTTTCAGGTTTTTAGGGAAGCATACAAATGCAACATCTATGCCCAAAGTATGAGTACATTTCATTATCTTAGTACGGGAGTCAAGACTCCCGCCTTTACAGGCGGCGTTCATTCAGGTGGAGTAGACTCTCCAGCTGAATCCCCAATGTTTCAGCTATGCTGAAACGAGTTTACTTGAATATTACTGGATGGAATTGCCTTTTTTAGCATAGGGAAAGTTTTTTTGTTCCTACTTTCCGATTCCAAGTTCAATATGTTTTTCATACTCAGAAATATTTTTGTTAAGATTTACTACCATATACAATAACCAATTTATACCTCTGTTGGTTGTGAATAAATCATTTGGTTCAAATTCGGCCCATTGACTTAAGTCCACAAATCGTCCGGGAAATGCCGCAAACATAGCGCATGTTTACTGGCAGCAGACTATGTAAGTTAAAATTATATAAATTGGGTGTAGGGGAAGCAGAAGATGATAGGAGATATTAAGACAAGTAGATTAATTATTAGGAATTTTGTCGTTGATGACTGGAAAGATTTACAGGAAATCGTTGTTAGCAAGGAAGCATCGGAATATGCAGTTTATGACTACCAGTTTCCTACATTAGATAATGAGGTGCAAGGAATTACTAAGAGGTTTGCTAATGGGGATAGGTTTTTAGCGGTATGCAAATTGTCAGATAACAAAGTTATTGGATATATTTCTTTGAAAGGCAGCAATGACAAGGTAATGGATTTTGGTTATTGCTTTAACTCTGTCTATCAAGGTAAGGGTTATGCCACTGAAGCATCTATTGCTATAATTAATTATGCATTTAGTACTTTATATGTCGAAAGATTAACAAGTGGAATTGCAATTTTAAATTATCCGTCGTGTAAGTTGTTAAATAAGCTGGGTTTTTGCAAGACAGGTGAAAGTATTAGTTCATTTAGGAAAACCCTGAAAGGGAATCCAATAGAATTTGTTGGTGCATCATTCATACTGGAAAAAGATAGTTGGTCGAAACATGGCTAAGATATATATACTTGGGAGACCACTGCCTGCTATTTACCCGGAGCAAGTAAGGTTGACAGGCGATAAGAGGGATGTCGAGGGGAGGGGGTTATTGACATAAGTTATGCTTTGAGTAAGCGCGACGGGAAAAGACAAGCATTCCTGTAATGCGTGAAATGAACGTTGAAAAATAAAAAACCCCCTGATATGATTTATGTGTGCCTCGCGAACGCACAAAAATCATAAAAAACAGGAGGTTGTAAGCAGTGAAGAACCGCAACGATCAAAAATTAGAAGCAATAACGCCAAGTACACTGATTGTTGGAGTAGATATTGCGAAAGAATTGCATTGGGCAAGGTTTGTGGATTATCGAGGTTTGGAATTAGGAAAAGCCCTGAAATTCCGAAACGACAAAAACGGCTTTGAAAGTATTTTAGCAAGTATTGAAGCAAATTGCAAACACAGAAGATGGACTGAAGTTATCGTAGGGCTGGAACCGACAGGGCACTACTGGAAGCCGCTTGCAAACTACTTGATAAATGCATGGAATAACGGTGGTAATGGTCAATCCTTATCATACAAAACGGGCAAAGGAACTTAACGATAACAGCCCGACAAAGAGTGATAAAAAAGATGCACTAACCATAGCAAAACTTGTGCGTGATGGCCGGTAGAATCAAAGGGACGGTTCCATTGCTTCCATTCTTCTTTTATGCTAAACTGAAGGAAAAAGATGACGGAGGAGGAAAATGCTAAGAACTGCAAGAAAGAAAAGTAATAGCGGAATCTATCATGTTATAGTAAGGGGAATCAACCGGCAGGATATTTTTCACGAAGAGGAAGACTATAGGAGCAAAAGAACCGTCCCAATGATTCCCATACCGGCCAAGGCAATATTGCAGCCGATAAACGATTAATGGTGTGTAACAGAATAGCAGTACAAAAGTAAGACCTATCAGCCGTGAAGGAAGCTGATAGGCCTTCTGCTTTTGCTGTACTATTCCTAAGAGAGGGAGATAAGAAATGCAAAAAATGGCTCATGTGAGAAAGATACAAAGCCTAGATGCTTTGCAGTTAGGCCAGCTTGGTGACGGGGGTGGTAAATGTCAATGGCAATAAGTAAGGACTGCATTCGTATTCGGATTATCAGGGTGTCTTCGCCGGACGTTTGGTACGCCAAGAAGATCGGCCAGGAATTTCAGGTGCTGTCGGAAAGAAAGGATTCTTATCGGGTAAACGTGGGCGATCCGGCGGCTCATTACGTGGCCAAGCGGGATTGTGAGATTATTAGTAAGGATCAGCGGACATATTTCGGCGATATGGACAGTGTTACTGATGATGAGTGGATTGATGCTGCTATGGACAGTGATGATGAATATTTGCTACAGTATGCCATCATAGGCGAAACCATCTATTACCGATTGCTTGGTGAAAATGACGATGTGGTTGAACATGGAGTGATTTCAAAAACAGCCTTTATGAAGCTTTTTCGCGAGGATTTGTCTGGATTAATGGTTCTAACAGGAGGAATTAAAGTATGGTAACGGATAAGAGTGTAGTTAAAACGGAAGCGGTATTCTCTGAAGACCGAAAGCACCGCTACTTGCTTCGGAAGGAATGGGACAAAAACAAGAAGAAAGCAATGGTGCTGATGGTTGGTCCCAGTTATGCCGATGGCATGCTGGTTGACCCTACGACCATGTATGTATTGAATAATCTGTACCGCATGGATTTTGGCACTGCGGAAATCGTCAATCTCTTTTCGGCTGTTGACGGCAGAAAGAGCATGAAGGATGAAGTCGAACAGAAGAATTTGGAACAGATTTTAGCCTCGGCAGCGCGTGTGGACGCAATCATCATTGCCTGGGGCAAAGCGGGAGATACCAGTAAGGCTGTTCAGAAACGACAGGAATATTTTCTGGAGAAGCTAGGAGAGTTTACGGACAAAATGCAGGTGATCGGCTTTCATCCGTTGTTTCCGCGAATGCGCCTGAGTTGGAAACTAGAAAGGTTCTCAGTGAAGTCTGTAACAGAAGTTGATACGAATCCGTGATAGTAAAAATTTTACAAACAGCAAAATGGTATCATTTGATACTATTTTGCTGTTTTTTTATAATGGTTTGTATATAATAGTATTAAAGAATAGCAGCATTGGCGGTGATCGATTTACAGCGGGGATGGACGGAAAGTGAGGAAGATGTTGGGAAATTTCTGCAGAAAGTTAGGGATTTACTTACTGATCCGAATAATTTATCTATAGTTCAGAAAACAGGAATTAGAGATAAAACACGAGAGTTTAGAGAAAAATATGGAATTAATCACCAGATGGTTTGTGACGAAATATTGCGGTTAGATGTTAGCAATTATTCGTATACAGACGATGACCATAATAAAGAGATAGGCGGGGAGTTTCTGATCTTTGGTCAATTTATATTACCGCCTATTGTAGATAAACCTGTACAAGTATATATTAAACTGAAAATTAGAGGGAGAGTGGTTTGTATGTCATTCCATGAAGCAGAGTTCCCTTTAAATTATCCTTATAACTGAGTTTTACACTAAAGAAGAAACGGTTACATCTTGATGTAACCAGGAGGGATGCAAAATGAAAACATACTGCCCTGAATGCGACACTGATAGAGAAGTAGAACTTCTGGAGAGAGAAGTAGAATCTACAATTGATAATTTAACTTTCAAATATCTTGCAAAAATACCTTATTGCAAGTCATGCGGTAATGAAGTCTATATTGCTGAAATTAGTGACCAAAACTTAAAATTAGCTAATGATCAATACCGTGAGTTAGCGGGGCTAATTAAAGTCGCTGAAATTGAAGAATTACTGGAAACCTATGAGATAGGTAAAAAACCGCTAGCTTTTTTGCTGGGGTGGGGGGAAGCTACTATTATAAGGTATCTAGATGGTTTTACTCCACGTAAGATTTATAGCGATCAACTAAAGGAACTTAAAGATCCGAATAAGATGTTAGAGTTATTTGAGAGAAATAAAAGTAGTCTTTCTGAAGTTGCTCAAAGAAAATTATTTAATCGGATTAGTCAATTAATAGATGATTTTAGAGAAGTTGAAGATCATGGCGTAGTCCGTGTTGCCAAATATTTCTTATCTAAGATAGATACTGAAGCTGAAGAGGTTATTACTCCGCTTAAACTTCAAAAAATTATCTATTATGCTCAAGCCTGGCTCTTAGCTCTAAAGGATAGAACATTCTTTCAAGAAGATTTTCAAGCATGGGTACATGGTCCAGTTATTCCTAATCTATATTATCAATATAAAAAACATGGTTATAGCTCTATACCAAAAGTTGAGAACTTTGATGATAATATCTTTGATGAAGATCAATTAGATGTTTTAGAAATGGTTAAATTTGCATATGTCCGATATGATGCAAAATATCTAGAGGAATTAACACATAGAGAAAATCCATGGAGAGAAGCGCGCGGAGAATGCAAAGCGGACGAGATATGCAACCGAATCATCAAAAAGGAATCTATAAAAAGTTATTTTAGAGAAGTTAAAGATAGCTTTAATATTCAAAGTAAATATGATTTAAAAAATTATATAGCTAGTTTATAGAATCTTTAAGCTAGAAATATATATCCTGGAATATATTTCTAGCTTATTTTGGCTACTTATGTAAGAATAAAGTGGATTAAAAAAAATCTTATGAAAATGTAAATAAACAAGTATAATGTTTATAGTTAGTAGGGGAGGTAAATAGTATGATAAATTACAAACCTGTTGAATATTTGCATAGAGCAGAAACAGGTTCAACAGTATTGAAAGTAAAAGATAAAAATAGTGATAAATTTTATGCTTTAAAATTGATTGGTCCGCTAACTGATAATTTAAAAAATTTGATTTTCAAAAGAGAAATAAATGCCTTAAAGATTTTGAATAAATATGATGATATTGTAAAAATTTATGATGCAGATATACATATGACTTTTGAGAATAAAGCAAATTTAGGTGGTATACTTTTAGAATTTGTAGAAGGTGAAACGTTAGAACAAGTAGATTTGTCTGAGCTTTCCGAGTTAAAAAAACAGGATTTATGTTTGCAAATCTTAAGAGCAGTCGCGAATGCCCATAATAATAGCATTATACATCGTGACATTAAACCAGATAATATTATGTATTTAAATGGGAAAGTAAAAGTTATTGACTTTGGAAGTAGTAAAATTAAATCAATTATAGAAAAAGAAACTACTGCACCAATGTTTTCTCAGTACTATTCTGCACCTGAAGTTGTAGCGGGCGGAGAAACTACGGAAGCAAGTGATATTTATTCTTTAGGTGCAGTCCGTAAAAAAATACTGTGAAGGCGCTACTCATCCAGAAGTGCGAAAAAACTACCAAAGAGAACCTGATATCATTACTGATAATATCAAAGCTTTTATTCTTGGTTGCTTCAAAGAAGACGAGGATGAAAACTTAAAAAAGCAAAAACACTCAGCAAAGAAGATTTATGATCGATTAGTTGCCGAAAAGAAGTTCATAGGCGCATATTCCACAATACGTGCAACAGTTAGAAGTCTTAGAGCTGAAAGAACGGTTCCACCGCAAAGCAGTATCCCACTTTCTTACGCACCTGGCGAGGCTGTTCAAATTGACTGGGGTGAAGCGACCGTACAACTGCGGTTGCCCGCCTTTAATCATTACAGTGGTGTCATACGTCAGCTGGGAAGCAATAAAAGCTATGAAGAATTTCTTATCGCCCTGATGAAGATGGAGCTTGATTCCCGTATGGACAGTAGCCAGAAGCGCAAGATTAGAACCGCAACTTTTCCGTATATGAAAACCATTGACGAACTTGATTGCAGTTGTTTCGAGCACCTTACCGAAGCTTTTATTCATGAGCTTGCCAGTTGTGATTTCGTCAGCAAACGGCAGAACATAGTGATGATTGGGAACCCTGGGACTGGCAAATCGCACCTTAGTATTGCCATTGGAGTCAAGGTCTGTACGCAGGGTATGAACGTAAAGTTTTATACGGCAGCCAATCTTTCTAATGAACTCATTGAAGCCCAGGAATACAAGAAACTTATCAAAATAGAGAAGCAACTTTCAAAAATTGACCTACTGATTATTGATGAGCTTAGCTACCTTACATTTAACCGTCATCAGTCAGAATTACTATTCAAAGTCGTTGCTGATAGAGCCGAACGCCGCAGCGTTATCGTATCCACAAATTTAAAGTTCTCAGATTGGATTACGATGTTTGAAAATACAACAATGGTGACAGCCTTAATTGATCGTTTGACATTTAGATCCCATGTATTAAACATGAACTCTGACCACCCTTACAGAGCAGAACATTCCAACAAAGTATTTAGTGCATAATGAATTCTAATATATGATAAAGGGAGATAACCATGATTGTAACTGAAAAATACATCCGTGATTTGAGAGAAAAATCCTTCATTAATATATCTGAAGAGACCGAGAAATACATTCTTGAACAGTTTGGGAAGGAACCTGAACCAGATGAGGACGGATGCAGCTATGAATATACAGAGCAAGACCTTTGGGAACAGATCAGGAAAATTATCAGCAATCAATAAATAATTAACTACAGGGGAAATGCTGCATGATCGGTATTTCCCTAAATGTAAGTGCTAAGTGGTAAACTTTTTCATTGTCAAAAATACATATGCGGTAAACTTTTTCAATATCACTACTGGTAAACTAATTTAGTATCAAGTGGTAAAGAAATTCATTGACATTCACAGACTACCTAGTTATATCAAGGCTTACCTGCCTAATTTACGCTGCGAAAGTTGAGTTACTGAAAATAAAATCATCAAAAATATTTTAGGAGAAATGAATAATTTACCTAAGGCTAATAAATTAGATATTGGAATAATTACAGGATATAGTGCTCAAAAGGATTTGATTAAAAAATCTGTTAATAATGGTAATTATTGCAATATCGGAAAAATTGATATCAATACTTTGGATGCTTTTCAAGGCCGTGAAAATGATATTATTATTTATAGTACTGTAAGAACAAGCAAGAGTATTGGCTTCCAAAAAGAAAAAGAAAGAATTAACGTTGCTTTTTCAAGGGCAAAAAAATTATTAATTGTTTGTGGAGATATAGACTTCTTTTATACCTGGGATGATGGCGAGAATAAATATGTCGAAGTTATCGACTATATTAGACAAAACTCGAATAGCTGTAAAATCATAGATTTAGTTGAAGGTGACTTGAGTGAATAAGTATATCGAGAAAATATTTAATGATTTTGTTCCTGATAATAAAGGTTATGTATATATAGGCGAAGAGAATATTTTTATTCCTATTTATCGTATTACGCTCACAATAACAAAAAGAAAACAAACGAGACTAAATTTAGTGGAAGAAATGGTTTTACGAATAACAAACTGTGGCGTTAGCGATATTGGTGAAATTGCAGGAGTGTTAGGATTAACAAGAGAAATTCTCGATGTTACAATTGGAGATCTTTACATTAAAAATCTCGCATATCCTGCATCTAACAAGTGCTATCTAATGAGAGAAGGACGGGAAGTTCTCAAGAATCTAGAAGCTTCTAAGAAAGAAACTGATATAATCAGAAATATTTACATAAATGCTGTAACTAAAGATATTCTTAAAGAAAAAATTAACTGCATTGACTATTGTATAGATAATGATCATAAAATGCATCATACATTTGATGGAATTGACTTAGACTTTTATAGAAGTAGAATTGCTGAAATTAGAGAAATTTTTGATAAAGAAAATGAAATTTATAGTATCGATAGCAATCAAATCCCTGATGAGTTAATTAGTATAGATAATGTTGAAGATATTAATGTCTGTTTCTTAAAAATTCCGTTACTTATATATGTGAGTGAAAATGGTATGGATCTAGACTTAATATCCTCAGATAAAAAATCCAATAATTTACTAGAAAGTATTAAAGGTAATATTCTTGATCAAATTAGAAATCATAAGCTTTTAAAAAAAGTTTTTACTAAATTTAATATTAGTAAAATGGAAAGCCCTTCAGGTAACTTTGAGAATATGGATGAATTAAAAATATTAATTAATAAATATGTAACAGACAAAAATAATCAAAGTAGTTATTATGATCTGATTACTAGAAAAGTTTTTAGTAATAGAATACTAATAGAACGTGAATTAGAAAAACTATTTGAGCTTTGTCTGCAAGAGGGGCGGAAAATAACATTTTTTCTAGATAAATTAGATTATTGGTCTAAAAACTCTAGATTTATACATTTACTTACTTTGATTCCAACAAATACCCAATATTCTATTAATTACAATAGTGTATATAACAAGAGTTTATCTGAAAGCAGGTTAAAGAGATCTGTTCCAGATGTTACTAAAAATGATATAAATAAAGTTTCACATAATGAGTGGTTTAAAATAGTGTTTGAAGATAGACTAGAGATAATAGGATATGCACAAAGCTGCAAAGCGGTAAACTCTAGTACATGGATAATAAAATGCGCATATTTTTTGCGAATGCTAAATGAAACAAATTAGGAACTTAAGAAATAGTTTATTTGATATGTTACTATGTTTTTGTATTTAAAGTGGATTCATAATAAATTCACTGTTATGCTCGATGCGGAGATCGTAACCACCAATAATGTGTTGCTCTTTGAGACTATGTCCTCAAGTAAGTATGAAGAAAGTTCAGGGCAATGAGGGCAGACCTCATTGCCTTTTCCAGCACCGTTTGACCTGATACGGAGAATCGTACCATTGGTAACAGCGAAAAAAATGACTTCCTGCCAAATTATTGTATATTTGGCAGGAGTTCTTGTATTATATGGTAAATATTAAGTAGGTATTTTTTAATTTTTACTTGTGTTCTGGCATTTGCAAATATATTATAAATATGTAGACAAAATTGTGAAAATTATAAAACAATAAAAAGATGCAAGCTAAACAAAATAACTGAAACTGAGATTAACAATTGCTGTGGCCTTCAACTATTAGAGAAGTTAAGGTCTGTGGTCTGGCTTAATGTCAGATACCAAGCGGGTGAGAGTGCCAGATGAATTTAGAAAAATGGGGGTAGAAATTTTTGTCGGAGAAAATTGTTTTTGTTAGAAACTACAATGATCTTAGTACAAACGGGGGCTTTCAGTTTGAGTTTTATTGCGACCGATGCGGTACAGGGCATCGTACACTTTTTAAAGCTTCGGTGACAGGTACGATTTCTAACGTATTGGATGCCGCTAGTAGTCTCTTTGGCGGTTTTTTTGGTCAAGCAGCAGATATTGGTGAGCGAGTGAGGTCAGCGTCTTGGGAAAAAGGTCATGACCAGGCTTTCGCAGAGGCGATACAAAATTTGAAGTCTGATTTCATCCAGTGCCCGAGCTGTATGGCTTGGGTTTGCCGCAAGGGTTGCTGGAATAATCAAAAGGGTCTTTGTAAAGAGTGCGCTCCGGACTTAGGAGTTGAGATGGCTGCGGCGCAGGCACGCCGATCGGTTGAAGAAGTTTGGGAACATGCCGCTATGGCTGAAGAGGATAAAAAACTCGATCAGCAGCAATGGCGAGAAACTATTCGGGCTAGTTGCCCGGAATGTGAGGCACCGCTGTCTTCTAATGCAAAGTTCTGCCCAGAGTGCGGGGCCCAACTGAAAAGGAAAAGTCACTGTTCAAAATGTGGAGGCAAACTTGCAGATGGAGCGAAGTTTTGCGCTGAATGCGGTACAAGAACGGTAGAGTAGGTCTCGATTGACGGATGGTATGGGAGGAGATTGGGACGGTTATTTTTTCTTTATGTTTTGAAAAGGCTTCGCCTACTAAAGTGCCTTACTTCTTTTAGTTTATCATGAGGAATATACAAATTGCGGAGGCTATAAAGTCAAGGCGGGGCTACGCGCCCCCGACTCCTCCAAAGAACAGGATTAGGGCGTCTACTGCTTGAAAGGCGAATTAGTGTTCAGGAGGCAAATAACGTCCTGCAAACTCCAATTTAGCCTTTTAAGATTGTTCCATGACAAAATCCGACTTTGCATAGGTATAGGCATCACGGTCACGTTCGAACCTCTCTTTAAGACCCAGCTTCAACGCCTCGTATTGCCGTGCAACATTAGGGTATTGTCGCAGATAGTCTCTAAAATAAAGTTCGTTCCAATCTCCCAACGGTTTTACATGAAGATGGTATACCTTTTCTGCAAAGCCATTGGGCGTATAGCCTTTTCCCAGATCAAGCGTTCTTTGTTTATCATCTTTTTGCATTAGAATCCAATCATCGTTCTGCAACAGCTGAGCAATGTCATTTACAGCATAGTCTTTAGGTAATTCCAATAGAATATCAATGGTTGGTTTCGCAATAAGTCCTTCAACAGACGTGCTTCCTATATGATTGATACGACAAATATCGTAGTCATGCAGGATGTGAAGTAGCCGCTGCTTTTCCTCGGCGTACCACGATTGATAATTTGGGTTATGGTCTTTAAGAATAATAGGATAAAGCTGCCACAATTCTTCTAAACTCATTTCTTTCATGCCATCGCCTCTTAAATCGTCTTTTATTCAATAAGCCTATTAATTATACCATAGCCGCCCGCATTTGCCGAGGAGCATGATAAAGCAGCTGACTATCAGCAGGCCTTTGACATCTACATCATGGTACCTGTCGAGGCCGTTAAGCTGATTGCCCATGTTGACATCATCAGGAGTGTTTTCAGCGGCCCTAATTAGCCAATTTTCAATGGATCAAGAAAGCGCGTAATATATCATAAAAATGATTCTGCTTACAATGGACATTGCAACTATGCTGCAAACTTTACAGCATTTCAAATTTATGATTAGCCGGAGAGAACCGTATCATTGGTAATGGCGAAAACTCCTGCCAAATTTTTATGGATTTGGCAGGAGTTTTCAGGTTTTTAAGGAAACATACAGATGTTTCTAAGTTTGGAGTAATATTTTGGAGGATGAGAACATGATTGATAATCTATTTGTTGTTAAAGTACTTTTACGAAGGGGAGTTTGGCGGCGCATTCAGTTATCTTCCAGGCATACGTTGCATGATTTGCATAAAGCAATACTGGAAGCTTATGATTTTTTTGATGACCATTTATATGCTTTTTTTATGAATGGTCAGCCGTGGCGGGGAGAAGCTTATTGGAGTCCCAACAATGATGAGGGGCCGTATGCTGATAAAATTAAATTGGGGAATTTGAATTTGGAAATAAAGCAGAAGTTTTTGTACCTGTATGACTTTGGCGATGAATGGACATTTTCGATACAAGTTGAAAAGATTTTAGAAACGGATGATCCTGTTTTAAAGCCGATTATTTTAGAAACGCGTGGAGAAGCCCCGGAACAGTATTAGCAAAGTTAAGCAAGGAGTGATGGGGTTATTGCCACAAGTTATGCTTTAAGTAAGCGTGACTGATGGGTGGGAGCATGCAAGGAAAATGAAAGATGTCAGCACCCTCGTCCCCGCGGCACTTATTCGTTCGGAGGCATTGATACAACGTATACAGAAACGAGGTAGAAATAATTGGATACTAGTCGCGGCAACAGAGATAGATATGCTAAAATAGTTTTGCTTATTATTACAATAATATGGGGACTTAATATTCCAGTAATGAAAATTGGTCTAATGTCTTTGTCTCCGCTGGTTTACAATGCATGCAGGCTTATAATCGCAGCAGTTTTATCTGTAGCAGTCCTGCTTATTACAAAAGCATACAAGCCCATGCCGGTAGGCGACCTCAAAAAAATAGCCATAATTGGTGGGTTGGGTCTTTTTGTTAACCAGGTGCTTATTACATTTGGAATGTCCCAGACTACCGCGGGGAATTCGTCATTAGTACTTGCCACTCTTCCGGTTGAAGTCGCGGTGATAAACAGTATATTTAAGATAGAAGCCATCTCACGGCGTATGACGGCAGGCGTTATAACAGGGCTGCTAGGAGTATTCTTTGTTGTAGTGGGCTCTAATAAGGAGTTGAGTCTGATTGGTCCGCATTTAATAGGAGCCTTGCTTCTTTTAGTTGGTCAGTTTTGCTACGGTTACTATACAGTGTTTCTTAAAGAGTTAAATGATAGATACTCCACTTACCAAATTTTTGCTTATATAATGGTTTTTAATGCCGTACTATTTCTTATTATTGCACTGCCAGAGCTAACAAGTACTGACTGGAGTACCATACCAGAAGCGGCTTTGTACAGCATCTTTTTTTCCTCTATGTTTGCGTTAGTCTTGGCGAATACGGTATGGATCTGGGTAGTGGGCAGGTTAGGAAGTACGAAAGCATCACTATCCCAGTATTTGTGTCCGGTTGTATCGATTGCTTTTGCATGGGCCTATTTAGGCGAAACCCTTGGGATGATCCAATTGACCGGGGCTGCGGTGATAGTATTGGGCTTGTACCTAACTTTAAATCAGTCGCCTGCAGACTGCAAAAGTAGTTAAAGGAAATTTTAACAGATGGTAAAAATAACATGTTAACTGTAACAATGGAAGTTTATGATTAGCTGGAAGAACCGTATCATTGGTAATGGCAAAAAAATGGCCTGAATCCTTGTTTAAACTAGGGTTCAGGTTATATTATTGCAATAAATGAGTAAAATGTTAATAGTTTACAGGAAAATAAAGGGGAATATCGAATTAATATTATATATTTGGTCTACGGGAAAATATACGGCGGACTATGGGTTGTTCATACTTTCTAATAACAAGTATCATATGAGGTGAGTAAATGATAAACCTTAGCTTAAAAGACTATGAAGTAGTATCTCAAATTTATCGTGGAAAAAAATCTATTATTTATAAGGCTGAGCGAATTGTCGATAATCAGCCTGTGATACTTAAATTGAAAAATAAGGAATATCCCACTAATGAAGATAGTAAGTGCCTACAGCACGAGTTTATATTAGGAAACAGTATTAACAGCAATGCTGTTATTAAATATCTTGAAATAATAAAATATGATAACAAGGCCGTAATCATTGAAGAATATTTTAAAGGTGAACCTTTGGCAAAATTGATAGAAGCGGGTTTGTTTTCAGTCGAAGAGTTTTTAGCGGCAGCAATTAGTATTAGCGAGGGATTAGAGAAAATCCATGCGGGCAACATAATTCATAAGGATATCAATCCATCAAATATTCTTTTCAGCAAGTCTGATAATCAAGTGAAAATAATTGATTTTGGGAGTGCTGAAAACTTATCATTTAAAAGCAGTGTACAAAGCATTTCGGAAGATTCGTATTACTATATTTCGCCGGAACAAACCGGTAGAATCAATAGGATTGTTGATTATCGAAGCGATTTGTATTCGTTAGGTATAGTGTATTATTTGATGCTAACAGGTCATTTGCCTTTTGAAGCAAAAGATTTATCTGAATTAGTTTACTGTCATATTGCTAAACATCCAAAACCTGTTAAGGAAATAAATCCAGCAATTCCAAAGATAATATCTGATGTTATCATGAAATTAATAGAAAAAAACCCGGAAAGACGCTATCAATCGGCAATTGATTTGAAAATAGATCTAAAAAAATGCTTGAAGAATATCCGAAATATTTCTGATTTTAACTTTAGACCGGGAGAGTTTAGCTCACAATTGTCTATTTCAACAAAGCTGTACGGTCGTGAAGATCAAATTAAAATATTATTAAAATCATTTGAGCGGGTTTCAGACGGAGGATC
Organism: Sporomusa ovata DSM 2662; assembly: GCF_000445445.1. Classification (GTDB taxonomy): domain Bacteria; phylum Bacillota; class Negativicutes; order Sporomusales; family Sporomusaceae; genus Sporomusa; species Sporomusa ovata. Next base: position 712,526 of record NZ_ASXP01000002.1, read on the forward strand.
AGAATTATTAGTAGTAGCCGGGTCACCGGGAATAGGGAAATCGGCATTGATAAAGGAATTTTATAAGACAGTCATACAGAAACAAGGGCATTTTATTATCGGTAAATTTGAGCAATTAGAAAGTAATACCCCATACAGTGCTATAATTAAAGCCTTAGAAAATTTTATAAAAATATTACTTATGGACTCTTCTGCTCGCCTGAAAGTATGGCGGCAAAGAATAGTAGAGGCAGTGGGAAATAATGGACAAGTACTTGTTGATGTTCTTCCGTCTTTAGAATTAATCATCGGGGAACAGTCTTCAGTCCCTGAATTAGGAGCAACTGAAACTCAAAACAGATTTAATCTTGTTTTTGAAAACTTTATGCAAACAATTGCTAATAAAGAGCATCCTCTTGTTATGTTTATTGATGATTGGCAATGGGCAGATTCTGCTAGCTTGAATTTTATAAAAATGCTGATGATTAATAAATACAATAAATATTTGTTAGTTATCGGAGCATATCGCGATAACAAGGATGAGCGGTTTCAACTGACATTAATAGATGAGTTGCTTAAAAATAACATTACTTTGAACAAGATAAAACTAAATGAGCTTCACATGAAAGAAATTCAAGCCATGTTGGAAGATACTTTAATAAGCTTCCAGAATGACATTCAGGAGTTGGTAGGTTTTATATATGATAAAACACAAGGAAATCCGTTTTTTGTTAAACAATTTTTAAAATCTTTATATAATAAAGGATATATATGGTTTGACTATGATTATTTGTATTGGTGCTGGGATATAGAAAAAATAAAAGAATTAAATATAACAGAAAATGTAGTAGATTTGCTGATAAGTAGAATTGGAAGACTAGATTCAAAGACTATTCAGATACTTAAATATGGCGCCTGTATTGGTAATCAATTTGATTTGCATTCAATAGCTTTAATTGATGGCGAATCGTTTGAATCTATTCAAGCAAAATTACAGGCAGCCGTTAATGAGGGATTAGTAGTTGCTGATCAAAATGAAGACAGACATGTAGCCCAGGCTAATAGCAAATTCAAATTTGTCCACGATAGAGTGCAGCAGGCTGTTTATTCAATGCTAGCCGATAATAATAAATATTCTATTCATTTACAGCTTGGACGATCATTTCTAAAAAGCTATTCAAATACTATCAAAACCGAACAATTATTTGAAATGATCTGGCAACTTAATACTGGTAGAATGATGATTATTGATAAAACAGAAAAAATAAAATTGGCAGAAATGAATTTGAAGGCCGGATCAATGGCAAAGAGTTCAGCGGCCTATAATTCAGCATTTATTTATTTTGAAATAGGTATTGAATTATTAGATAAGAATGCTTGGCAAGAACATTATGAGTTAAGTTTGCGGCTATATTCGCAAATAACAGAAACGGCTTATCTGATAAGTGAATTTACAAAAATGGATAAATTTGCAGATATAGTGCTGCAAAATGCAAAAACACTAATAGATAAAATTATTGTTTATAAAATAATAATAGAAGCCTTGCAGGCGCAGCTTAATTTGAAAGAAGCGCTGAATACTTGTATCACGGTACTTAATTTGCTGGGGATTGAGATTCCTGTTGAACCAACCCGTTTAGAAATTGAAGAAATTTTTGAAAGTGCATGGAAGGCAATAGCTGAAATCAAAGTAGAAAATCTGGCTAATTTACCGCCAATGAAAGATCCTGAAAAGTTGGCAGCTATGCAAATTTTGTTGAATAGTGTATCAGTCACCTATAAGGCAGCGCCTATATTAATGCCGATCATTACCTGTAAAATGATAGAATTATCCATAAAATTCGGTAATGCTGCTTTTTCGCCTGCAGTTTATTCACTGTATGGACTTACGCTTTGTTCTTTAATAACTGATATAGAGTTGGAGATAAACTGAAAAAGTATATTGAATGTGCGCATAAGATAGCAAAAATTAACGTTGAGCTTATCAAAAAACAGAATATGAAGCTGTGTAAGGCTACCGTATTGGATGTAGATCATTGTTGTGTAATACCATGGAAAGAGCACCTCAAAACAACCTTTAAACCACTCATGGAAGGTTATTGGGCTGGAGTAGAAAATGGTAGTTTTGAGTATGGTGGCTACTGCTTGATGAATTATACTAAGCATTCATTATATGCCGGCCAACCACTTGATGAAATGGAAAAAGAAATTTAAACAAATATAAAACGACTACAAAGAATAAAACAGGGTTTTAGTTTAAACTGGGAATCTATCTTTGGTCAGTTTGTTCATAATATGCAGGGGAAAACAAAAGATCCGCTTAAACTTACCGGAGATTTATGTGATGAAGATAAAATGCTTTCAACAATGCAGAACATTGGTGATTTGCTGGGAATGGTGTTTTTATTTTTGAGCAAAATGATTCTAAATTATCACTTCCGGAATTACTCTGCCGCTTTACGATTTGGGGAAAAAGTAAAAGCAAATTTGGCAGGAGCTTCGGCAACGATAGATATAGCTATTTATTATTTCTACGATTCTCTTACAAGACTTGCACTATACTCAATTAGGTCAGATGCTGAAAAAAAGGTGATTTTGAAAAAGGTTAATAAAAATCAAAGAATGATGAGTATTTGGTCCGAATTTTCTCCGTTTAATTTTCTCCATAAATTTTATTTGGTTGAGGCAGAAATTTGTCGAGTAACGGGAAAATTTTTTGAAGCAAGAAAACATTATGACAAGGCCATTGGTTTGGCTAAGGAAAACGAATACTTAAATGAAGAGGCGTTGGCCTATGAATTAGCAGGAAATTTCTACTTAAGTGATGGTCGAAAAAATAGTGCTAAAGCATATTTTCGTGAAGCTCGTTATCGATATCAGCTCTGGGGAGCAAAGGCGAAAGTAAATGAATTGGAAGATAAATATCCGAAATTTTTTATGAAAAGTAGGAATTTGCAGGACATATCGAAAAATATTGATTTATTGACTATTATCAAAGCATCACAAGCAATTTCAAGTGAAATCAATCTAGAGACATTACTTAACCGCTTGATGACCGTGATGCTTGAAAATATGGGAGCACAGCGGGGATTCCTAATCCTAAAGCAAGAAGATGAATTACTGATTGAAGCATATGTAGATAAAGAATGGGAAGAAGAAAAGCTATTAATAGCGATGCCTCTTGATAAATGTGAAAGTATCCCTAAAACAGTTATTCGGTTTACAGCTAGAACTGGGGAAAACGTTGTATTTCCTGGAAATTTGCAAAAACTTTCAATTGATAATGATCCTTATATTAGTGCTAATAAACCAAAATCTTTTTTTTCGACGGCAATTATACTTAAAAATGAGCTGAAAGGAGTTCTTTATTTAGAAAATAATCTAGCGGAGAATGTATTTTCACCTGATAGAGTAAAAGTTATAGAGCTATTATCCGCTCAAGCGGCTATTTCGCTTGAGAATGCGTTGCTTTACAATACTCTAGAGCAAAAAGAAGCGGCGCTTGCCGCGTTTCTCGATCAACTAAAAATGGACCTGAACTCATTTGCTCAAGCAATGTATGACGGGCGTGCCCTTGAATTTAACAGTGAAATAGCCGAACTTACTCCTATTCTAAAGTACATAAGTAAACAAACGGAGAAAATGACTCATTTGGACAGATTGAATATAATTTGCGAAATGGCAGCTGGTATTGCTCATGAAGTGCGAAATCCTATGACAACTGTAAGAGGTCTATTGCAGTTTTTGGAAAACAAACAAGAGCTAACCGGGCATAGAGATAAATTTGAACTTATGATAAACGAGATAGATCGTGCCAACAGTATTATTACGGAATTTTTATCTTTAGCTAAAAACAAGGTTATGGATTTCACAGAAAGTAATCTAAATGACATTATACGCGATATCTATCCATTACTGCAGGCAGATGCTTTACGTAATAATAGTGAGATAGTAATTACTTTAGAAAACATTCCTAATCTGATATTAGATCGGAATAGTATTCGTCAGATTATTTTCAATATTGTAAGGAACGGACTGGATGCTATGCCCGGGGGTGGTTTAATTGACATTAAAACCTGGGCAAGCGGTTCAAAGGTGCTATTAGTAGTAAAGGATTGCGGTATAGGTATTCTGCCGGAAAATAAAGGAAATCTGTGGAAGCCTTTTTTTACCACCAAAGATAATGGGACTGGTCTGGGGCTTGCTGTTTGTTATCGAATTGCACAGCGTCATGGAGCAACAATTACTGTTGAAAGTGAGCCCCAAAAAGGCACTGTATTTACAGTAGAATTCAATCAGAACTTTTCACCGTTATAGATGATACGGAGAACAAAATATTATTGGTAACGGCAAAACCTCCTGCCAAATTTGCATGGACTTGGCAGAAGTTTTCAAGTTTGTCAGCAACCCCGTCCCCGTGGCATTTCCCCCGTGGCATTTCCCAAACGATAAAAAACAACTACAGGTTGAATTAGCTTTGAGTTCTTGCAACCGTAGTTCGCTGGACTTATAAATCGTGATCAGCTTACAATGAGATTGTCAGTACTGAACATCTAAAAAAAAAGGAAGATACTATGAGCCATAATTGTAGTGAACTAGGGCGGCGAATTGCCGCGCTGAGAAAAGAAAAAGGCTATACGCAAGAAAAAATTGGCGACTTACTGAATGTAACGCCGCAAGCCATTTCCAAGTGGGAGCAAGGCAATGCCTTTCCCGATACCTTGTTGTTGCCGCCGTTGACCAGATTGCTCGGCGTATCCATTGATTACCTGCTGACAGGAGAAAGTGCAGTAGGCAAGACGGGGCCGTATGACGGAGAGTATCGGAAAGAGGAATTCTATTGGGGAATACAGCCTTCGGAGCTTGCCAGGCAAATTGCGGATATCGTACAGGACGACACAGAAAACAGACGCCTGCTGGACATTGGCAGCGGCGAAGGTCGGGATGCCATCTACTTTGCCAAATGCGGCTTTCAGGTGGATGCCTTGGAGATTTCTGCGCCAGGCGTGGAAAAAATTAAACAATATAGCCAGTTGGCGGGCTATGCAGTTCGTGTTCTCCAGGTCGACATGATTGGCTATGACCTGTCGGAAGCATACGATGTGATCTACTCTTGCGGCTCGCTCCAATTTTTGCCGCTGGCAGAGCGCCGAAAGCATTTTGATAAATATAAGCAGCAGACAAAGCCTGGTGGCCTAAACGCTCATCTTGTCTTTGTCGAAAAACCGTTCATTAAACTGGCACCTGATTGGGAGACGAATGAATTTTTCTTTTCGTCGGGTGACTTAGCCAGATTCTATCATGATTGGGAGATTGTGCGGTGTGAAGAAAAAATCGTTGACTGCAATTCTGCGGGCATCCCGCATCGCCATGCGGTGAATTGTATCATTGCCAGGAAGATAGAACCTTAGAACTTAATAGCTAAAAAATTCCTGCCAAATTTTGTATTAATTCGGCAGGAATTTTATATTTTATGGAAGAATATATATAAAAATCAAATAATTAACCTGCGTAGAGGGTTAAAACTATGGATTTTAGTATTGAAAGGAAGGTATATGCTGGAGTTATATTGGGGCTGTTTGATCTTTGGCGTTATTTTTGCGACCGTAACAATTTTATTTGGAGATCTTTTAGACAGCCATTTAGATGGTTTCTTTCATGTATTTCCTTTAGAGCATTTAGAGTGGTTACAACCTATGGTTATCATAGGGGGAATCACTATCTTTGGCGGCATGGGCTTGACGCTGACAAGGTATACGGAACTAGCGTTTTCGTGGGTAATACTATTCTCGTTGTTTACAGCGATCCTATTGTCTATGCTCATCTATTTCCTTTATATTAAACCAATGAGAAATTGTGAAAACTCAGTGGGCTTTTTTATAAGGGATCTTATTGGGAGAACGGGAGAAGTAACAGTACCTATACCTGTTAGTGGATATGGTGAGGTCTTAATTAAAATTGGTGCAGGAAACACCAATCAAATTGCTGCAAATTATGATAACGCAGAACTTTTTGTTGGCACCCAGGTTATCGTTATTGATGTTAGGGAGAATGTTTTATATGTGTCTAATTGTACGGAACAAAATAAAGGAGGAGTATCATGACCGTTACTTTTTTAGTCATACCTGTCATTGTTTTAGTAGTAATTCTTGTTTTAGGAGTAGCTTTTTGGGCGCGATACAATACTGTCGGACCAGATGAAGCGATGATTGTAACCGGTTCTTTTTTAATGGGTGCAGATGTAGTAACTGACGACTCACAACGTAGAACTAAGATTGTCAGAGGTGGCGGTGCATTCATTTTACCCATTTTTCAACAATCAGTAAAAATCTCCTTGCTATCCCATAAACTTGATGTTTCTACACCGGAGGTTTATACCGGGCAAGGGGTTCCGGTTCTAGCTGATGGGGTGGCCATTATTAAAGTAGGGAGTGCGATTGAAGATGTGGCCACAGCAGCTGAACAATTTATCGGTAAACCCACTGAAGCGTTAGAAGCAGAAGCGCGGGAAGTTCTGGAGGGTCATTTGCGATCTATATTGGGCACGATGACAGTAGAAGAGGTGTATCGTAACCGGGATAAGTTTGCTCAGGAAGTACAGGGTGTGGCAGCCAGAGACTTAAAAAAGATGGGACTCCAGATTGTATCTTTCACTATAAAGGACGTACGTGATAAACATGGATATCTCGAAGCCCTTGGTAAACCCCGTATTGCTGCAGTCAAGCGGGATGCTGATATTGCCGAGGCAGAAGCAATAAGAGACTCCCGCATCAAGAAGGCTCAAGCCGAAGAAGAAGGACAAAAGTCAGAGTTGCTACGCGATACAAATGTTGCGGAGGCAACAAAAGAAAAAGAACTTAAAGTTGCCGCATTTAAACGAGAGCAGGATACGGCGAAAGCCGAAGCCGATCAAGCGTATGGCATACAAAAAGCCCGTTCAGAGCAGATGGTCATACAAGAACAGATGAAGATCGAAATTGTACGCAAGGAGCGGGAAATTGATGTACAGGACAAAGAAATCTTGCGTCGTGAGAAACAATTTGATGCTGAAGTGAAAAAGAAGGCAGATGCAGATCGCTATGCAGTTGAGCAAGCGGCGGAAGCTGCCAAAGCAAGGCTGCTGCGGGAAGCTGATGCGCTCCAATACCGCATTGAGGCTGAGGCAAAAGGAAATGCAGAACAAAAGCGTCTAGAGGGTTTGGCAATTGCTGATGCCGAGCGAGCTAAAGGTACTGCAGAAGCTGATGTTATACGATTAAAGGGGCTGGCGGAGGCGGAAGCAAAAGAAAAGATTGCTGAAGCATTCGATAAATTTGGCTATGCGGCAGTTTTAGATATTGTTACAAAAATGCTGCCCGAACTGGCCGGAAGGATAGCAGAACCACTCAAATCCATTGATAAACTCACTATTGTCGATGCAGGAGGGGGCGATGGTGACGGTGCTGTGAAGCTTAGTAAATATGTTACTTCCTTGATGGCAACAGCACCCGATATGTTGAAAAATGTGTCAGGGTTTGATCTTGAACAAATGATAAAAGGTTTGATCAAACAACCAATCGTTGATCTTGAAGACAACAAAGAAAATAAGGGCGCAGTAAAATAACCCTGGGACGATTTAGAACAAGACGATTGGGCGGTGGATGTGTCTGACAATAGGACAATTCCACCGTCCAAGCTGTCTGTTTACACAGATGCAGCAAAAATTTCATTTTAGGAGAAAGCCACTTTGATCACTAGTGGGATAAATAACTTGTCGTGCGCCACTTGATAGAAAATCAATTTTTTTCCTTCATACACTTGCAATCTATGTAAAAAGATACTACTATTAGTAATAGGTGGAAATTAAAAAGTAAAGTCGCCGTGTCCCACAAGTGCTGCAACACCTATGGGCACGAGCAGGTGAAAGCGCACCTACACGTAACAGCGAACTGTCCACGACGACAATCTTATTATACCCGGTTGCTGGCTGAATTACAAGTTTTGACAATTGGGGTGTAATGATTGGCGCGTTAAGGCAGGGGCTGTGCGACTGCATGCAATATTCGATGGGTTCATATCTTGATACAGGTTTGGCAGGACACGCTGACTGGTTCTGTTATTTAGGTTGCTTCCTGTAGCTTGATGCTGTTGCAAAAATCGATTTGGATCGCATGTGTAGGGTAGAAATAATCCTGCATATGTGATCCTTTTTAATTTCCTCCTGTAAAATTCCCCTTTATGGGTGATTACTTACAGGAGGGCATAGAAGCCTCCAGATATAATAGGAGGGGTGGGTTAACTACTTATGAATAGCAGATACCTGGATTATAAGAAACAAGAGACTGAGCTGTATAATGAAATTTGGCAACTATCTGAAGAACTTGACCGGCTGGATAAAGAGGGAAAAGATACAACAGACATTAGCCAGAGATTTGGGGAGGTATTGAAAGAATTTATATTATTCAGGCAGCAGGAGGCAAAGCCCCGCTAGTTAAAGTCAAATCCTAAACCGTAGGTGGACAGTAGGGACGTTTCTCTTTAAGCAACTATATCGAGCGAAAAAGAGGAAGTCCCCTGTCTGTTCTTTTTCATGGTAACGTTACTCATTTATCACTCAAATTTGTGCGTATTATCTCAGCACGAGCGCTCTCCTGTCGGCGGACATAGGTGGCTGTTCCATCCACTTATGTTTAATCATTAGCATACAAGCATCTTCTAGATACTGCGATGTTTCTGTCATCAGCCGAACGTAGCTGCCAGATATATCTACCCTCTGGATAAAGGCCAGCGTTGTACCGTAGTATGTGAGTGCAGCCTGAAAAGCGAGAATAGTATGATGCAGCATCAGTTTGTCGGAGAACGGTGCTGAAGTGGAGTTAGTAACCTCAGAGTCTAGGCTTGCAGGGGTAGGCACGTCGCTATTGCTGAGAAGGGAGGCATGTATTTTGATATGTTTATCAACTATTTCCTTGCCTCTCAGGAAAAATTTCCGTAGCTCTCGCGATTCTGCTACCTGGGCGAACCCCATTAATAGTGTTTTACTCATCATGTTCTTTTGGCTGCATAAGTAAATATTTGCAATTTCTATCGCAATCAAAGGCCTCTGACTCCCAAAAAAACTGCCAAAAAAGTCGGTGTCTTGAATATATTCCGTTTTCTCTGGGGGTGATATATAGGGTGACCTTCCATGGAAGCCTTTAGCTTTTTCCACCTGAATTGCCTTTTCATCAATTTGAATTAGATCAGTGATACACTGATCAAAATGCATCCTTACATCCTGTCGGACAGATGTAGTAAGCGCCAGAGCATATGTAGTTAAGCCAAGACGGGAAATGTCGTGTATATAAGAAAGAAAAAACGGGTCAGAATAGAGTCTGGGTGCGTCAGTATTGACATCGCTGTCTGTAAATCCTATAGGCATTGGGTAATTGTTACTTTGAAGAAGCTTACTGCTTCTTTGGATTTTATCCTGGGTTACTTGTTGGATAGAGTCAATGACCTGGCGAATATCTTTATCTTCATTTTGCACTAGAAAATATTTAAACATGCAATTTGTCAAAGTCGCATTCACATATTGGGCCCAAAGTACGCCGACCTCAGGGGCGGTAAGATGGTTTTCTGATTCTTGTTTCATTACATCGTCTCCCTTTGCATATGTTGTCAATGGATAATGCTCATTTTGCTCACATGGAAGCTTTTGGGTATGGCGAAAATTCTTTCTTGTTATTCAAAGCTCCTACTCTAAGTGAGAGGGTGAAGTCCTTTTCAACGCCAATTGCCGGATGTGAAGCAAAAATTTTAACTATGAGTTAGTTTTAATGGATATTAAAAGAATTATACGGTAGCAAAGGGATCTAGCTTCAAGATATTTACTAAATTGATGATTTTAAATGAAGGGGCGACCAGCTGTTCTTGAGGGAAATACAGTATTGGCAGCACCCGACGTGAGAAGTTTCGCCAGTCGTCGAATACCTTCTTTTAATCGATCCTCACTGTGCGTCACAAAGCAGAGTCGGATCTGGCGAATTTCGGTATTGTTAAGATAGAATGCTTCGCCAGGTACAAAGGTGACGCCTGCAGCAGCAGAGCGGCGAAGAAGTTCAGGCAAAGAGGCGGGGGAGCGGACGTTGCACCAAAGATAAAACCCGCCCTCTGGCAGTTCAAAATCTAAATTGGTACTACAGTATTGCCTGATAGCTCCCGCAAGTGTATCGCGACGTTTTTTATATTCTCCACGGACAAACGATAGATGAGTTGCCAGGTGATTTTGTTCCAGGCAATTGTGAAGAATTATTTGGGAAAGATTATTGCTGTGGAGATCGACATATTGTTTTTCCTGAGCCAGTCGATTAATGACTTGAGGAGTGGCGTTTATCCAACCGGTTCGAAGCCCGGGGAAAAGGATCTTGGAGAATGTCCCCAGATAAATTACTCCGCCATAGGTGTCAAGACTCTTGAGAGAAGGTGGGGGCTGTTGTCCGTAATATAGCTGACTATATGGGTCATCTTCCACAATGGCGAGGCGGTAGCGCGCGGCAATACGGATTAATTCCTGACGATGGTGAAGAGACATGACCTGCCCTGTGGGATTTTGGAAGGTAGGGATCGTATAGAAAAGCTTAGGGCGATAGCGTATTAGAAAGTCCTCAAGCATACCAAAATCGAGAGAGCTAGCTTGGGGCAAGCATAAAATGCGGGCTCCGGCTGCTTCCAGCACCTGGATGGCCCCAAGATATGTAGGTGACTCCACGATAACATAATCTCTTGGCTCTATGAGGGCTTTAACAATGAGATAGAGTCCTTGCTGTGAGCCGGACACAATAAGAATATTATCAGGGGTGGCGCGTATGCCTTGGGAGGTTTGCCAGGTTGCCAAGGCGCGTCTAAAGGGTGGGTATCCTTCAGTTGGTATGTGGCCGTAATCCACTGCTTCTAAGCCAGAATTGCCATTAATGAGGGCTTTTTCAATAATTTTAAGGTCATAAAGGGCTGGGTCTGGCATGCCTGCGGCAAAAGAAATAGTTTCATCAGCCGTTGGTGTAGCGACTAACGAGCGAAGTAACGAAGATAATGGCGATTTGTAGTGGGGACTAAACAACTGTCCCCATGGCATATCGTTGGTTTGTTGATCAGCGGCGTTCGAATTTGCCACATAGGTTCCGCTACCGATCCGTGTTGATACTAACCCTCGTTCTTCCAATAACCGGTAGGCATTGATTATCGTTGTGCGACTTACTTCAAGCAAGCCGGCAAGTTCGCGTTCTGGCAGTAACTTGGTGCCAACGGGAAGTGTGCACTCTTTAATTTTGGCTGCTAAGCTATTAGCGATTTGCAAATATATGGGTGCGGATGCTTTTGGGTCAATCCGAACCCCACTTAGCATTTTGGTAATATCCATTTACCTTATTCTCCTTAAAAAAGAGTAATTGGTATTCTTTTATTGATATATTGGATATTTACAATTATATTCCTGCCGACTATGATAATTAAAACACTACAAATTTTCAATAGTTTAAAGCAAGCTGGGTGGAGGGGACATTAATGAAAACAAAAGAATTCTTCAAAGGAATTAAAGACACCCTTCCCATCATGGTGGGGATGTTTCCGTTTGGGCTTGCCTATGGTATTGTTGCTCAATCCATCGGACTTACTCCAGGCGAGGCGTTACTAATGTCGCTGTTGGTATTTGCTGGGGCAGCCCAGTTTATCAGCCTCCCCATGTTTGCGGAAGGAGCTGGGATGGCAATGATTGCTCTAACCGCTTTGCTGATAAATCTCCGTCATCTGTTAATGGGGCTGTCTCTTGCCCCATATATGACTGAATTATCATTGCCCCAGAAAGCTCTCCTCTCATTTGGTATGGCTGACGAGACTTATGCTGTAACGATTAGTCGTGCTCAAGCAACTGGCTATAGTGCCGCTTTCCAACTAGGAAGTAATGTGACTGGCTATGTTACCTGGGCCGTATCAACCGCTGGAGGAATACTTCTTGGCAGCCGCATTAGTGACCCACTCTCTTGGGGACTGGATTTTGCTATGCCGGCAACATTTTTGGCTTTATTAATTCCGCGCCTTACTGACAAACTTAACGTATTAGTTTGTTTGGTTGCCGCTGGGGTTAGCATAATGGCGTCGGTTACCATCCCTGGAAAATGGTATATTATTATTGCCTGCTTGGCTGCGGTTGTGGCTGGTGGAATTTTGGAGGGGGCTGAAAATGATGAGAACTGAAGTTGTTATCACCATTGTTGCTATGGCTATTGCTACTTTCTTTACGCGGTTTGGCAGCTTTGCGATTTTTGGAAGTGCGGGCATCTCCCCACGTCTTAAACGATTTTTGAAGCATGTACCAACGGCGATACTTACTGCTTTAATTGCCCCAACACTTTTTGCACCGCAAGGCTACATTGAAATTTCAACAGGGAATAGCTATCTTATTGCCGGCACAATAGCAACGCTTTTAGCCTACTTTCGTCAACCGCCCCTGGTGACCATGGGAGGCGGTATGGTTGCTATGTTAGCAATACGCAGTTTTGGAATTTGATCTGTATGAACTTAAGAATTAGCCGATTGGATGAAACATATAACTTGTCGCCAGATGATATGCCCAGGGGGTAATTGCTTACATTTTACCTTTAAAAAATGGAGTAAGAGTAGTATGATAGACATGCCTATATTTTACCGTTAGTTTAAAGGACTAATAAAAAATATATTACCAAGGGAGAGAATCCAATTGAAAAAACGATTTGTTCTTTGTCTACTGCTGATTTTCTGTTTAGCAATTCCAATTTGCAGTGCAAATACTAGCTGGAATGTTCTTCAGCCGTTTGGCTGGAATACAGATCCTGACGGACATACATGGTTTAATAACGGGATTAATTTAATGATACCTGTTGGCACTCCTATTCCCGCACCACTACCGGGAACCATTATCGCCATGGAAACTGATCCGGACGGTTATGGATACTATATTGTGCTAGATCACGGCGCAGGTAAACAGACAATTTATGGTCATATTTTGCAAAGCAGCTTTAGCCTTCATAAACTTGGCGATGCATTTAATAAAGGAGATACGATTGCCTTTTCTGGAAATGAAGGAAATTCAACCACGCCACATTTACATGTAGGTTATTCTGAAACCAATGATCCGTATAAGAACGGTTGTATTGACCCTATGCCGCTGTTGATTGCTGCCGGCTGGGATATACAGAACGAAAAAGAAATTACTGTAGCTCCTTCAAACTAAAATAACAACGTAAATCCAGGGATAGCTATGTTTTCATTATTTTATTAGTCCTGGTTCTAACTTACATCCTGTATGATAAAAATAGGCCTACAGAGGAAAGTCCTGCATTTTATGGGAAAAACAATAAAATAGCAACCGTACTATTGGTAACGGCGAAAAATAGAGAGAATCCTGTCAAGTGTGTGGAGTTGGCAGGATCTCTCTGTCTGTAGGGAATGAAATAGTATTTTAGCTTCACTTGCGGAGGGAGTTGCCGATGACGAGTAAGTTTGAGAATAAAAAGATTACCTGGTTTTTAATCGTATCGGGTTAGTAGCTTTGCTGAACGCGTTAGCAGTTGTGATTGATAGCGAGTTGCTGCCACAGTCTTATTGCAAAATTATCCAGCTTAATGAAGCGGTTACACCAGAATTAGCTGCTGTGCTGTTAACGAAGGTATTGGCTTTTCACGGTGAATATTTACCGGCAAACTATCTTGGGTATATTACAGATGAGGATATATACGGCAAAGTGTATTCGACATGGAAGAATGCAAAGTTGATTAAGGATACGAAGCTGCTGGAAGTTGTAGACCATTTATATTGCTTATGCTAAAGAATATGATATCTCGTTTGAATTTCAGACGCTCGAACAGAAACAGGCTTTTCAAACCATTATTTTTAAGTACGCCAAGAAAGATCGTGAAAATCAGCAGGGCTTACTTTATGACGCCTGGTGGCAGCCGCTGTATACATCAGTAACACCCATTAGCGGTTATCAAACAGTTACAGATCATATTATTACTGACGGTCATTACGAAATCCATACATTTTCTCTGGAGGAAAAGTCGGCTGCTGCACTATCAGGATTAGTGGCTATTAGGCCTGACATGCAAGTTGCCCAACAAACAGTTTGGGTGGATAAGCCTTTCTATCGTGCGTCGGCAGTAATCAATGAGTTTATGGAGTCTGCAGCTTGTCTAGGGTTACACAAGAAGCGGTCGTTATGGAGGAAAAGCATGAGTGGTCAAACTAAGTTAAAAATTAAAAAAAATGCGCTTATTCTATTTGCCAACAATGGCTATGAAGCAACAAGCATGGAAAAAATTGCATCCGCAGTTGGTATTAAGAAATCATCCCTATATGCATTTATTACAAGTAAAGAAGCACTTTTTTGGGAAATTTATGAAGAGCTTGAGCACCAATACCATAATTATATGGAACAGGTTTTGGACGATTCAAAAAATATGTTACCGCCGGCAAGACTTTATTATCTGTTTAAACAGTATCTAATGAGTTCGCAGAATCCTTCTCAACAAGAAGCGCCGGTAGTGCAGGCTTTTTGGATTCGTGCCATGTTTTTTCCTCCGGTTGACCTTAAGGATAGATTGCTAATGCGGGCACTGAACCGTGAAATGAAGCTTGGAGAGCGATACATGGAAATTATTCAGGATGGTATCAAGCAAGGGTTGATCCGAAAAGATTCACCGGAAGAAATTCTGCTTTCCTATTATAGTTTAAGACAGGGACTCTATTCTCTCATGAATGTATTTATGCATGAGCTGACAGAGGAGCAAAAATTAGATAAAATTGATAAGGTCTGGCATAATTACTGGCAGGGGATAGAAGGCAGATAGCAGGTAGGGCTCCGGAAGTTACCGGCGTCCTTTTTTTACAAAAAAACATAGAATATACTACTATATTGCCATGCATATTAACTTTGTTATTGACTTTCATTTTAACTTAGGATAGTATTTACCTAACGAACGGTCGTTAATATAAAACTTTTTTAGGAGGCAATTATGAGTAACCGTGATATAAAAGTATCTAAAACTGCACAAGGGACTTGCCTTATGCGGGCAACTTCATATTATGAACAAGGTCCATACTATAAGAGTGATGATTATATCGCGTCATTATTTTTGCCATTATTTCTTAATGTGATGCTTAAATATGATTTTTTGCGGACTATTTTAAAGAAATCTCTGTTTAAAGTTCCAGGTATATACGAGTATGTAATTTCACGGACCAAATTTATTGACGAGATAGTGAAGAACTTTGATGAAAATATTGAGCAGGTGCTGATATTTGGGGCTGGCTTTGATTCCCGTACCATTCGGTTCAAAAATGAGTTAAGAAATGCTAATGTGTTTGAGCTTGATGCTTCGGCAACCCAGCAGGCCAAGTTAAAAATATTTATGGAAAAGAAGATCGAAATTCCCGCAAATGTAACGTTTGTTTCGCTTGATTTTACGAAAGAATCTATACTTGAAAAATTAGAAGAAGCCGGATTCCAGAAAAGCCGGAGATGCCTTTTTTTATTAGAAGGCTTAACATATTATTTAAATCACGAGGCTATTGATAGCGTCTTTAAT
This sequence comes from Sporomusa ovata DSM 2662, assembly GCF_000445445.1. Taxonomy (GTDB): domain Bacteria; phylum Bacillota; class Negativicutes; order Sporomusales; family Sporomusaceae; genus Sporomusa; species Sporomusa ovata. The sequence continues at coordinate 728,083 of NZ_ASXP01000002.1, forward strand.
CTTATGAGCGACTATTCTGAGAAAAACAGTTTGCTTATTTTTGATTATGCAATTGGGTCCGCCGGTAAAGAAGAACAATTTTGTGGTGATAGTAAAACAAAAAAACAATATCAAGCCCTTGTCAAGGCAGGCGAGAGGCCAGGGTTTATGGTTGCAGGGCCCATACAAGATTTTTTAGTTAATTATAAATTTGACTTGATCCAGGAATTGACTTCTAATCAATTGGCAAATAGATATTTTAATATAGAGGGCTTTGAGTTGGCTGATTTTAGAATCGTACAAGCAATAAAGAAGTAGAGAAGATAAGAACCCTTAGGGTGTGCATCAATTTGGTGGTGCTCGTTGGTGTGATACTATTTAACATTTTTTATAAATGAATAGTTTTTGATATAACGGCACATAGTATACAAAGGCTTCTAAAATCATTGATGGAGGTGGCTGTATATGGGAAAAGTTATGTCGGAAGAAACAAAGTATAAATTAGCTCATGATCTTGGTTTTGGCGAGAAGGTCGAAGACCATGATTGGAGCGATGTTACTACAGGTGAAGTCGGTTCGATGGTACGAGAAGCCATCAAACGAGGGGAACAAGCGATAGCTGAAGAAGGAAAAGCGAATGGAGAAATACATCAAAACGCTAAATAAATAAAAAAATGATCCGAAGTTTTTATTAAGACTTCGGGTCATTTTTATGCCAGTAATATTATTATTATACCCTTCCGGTTAACAGAATGTAAATTTCTAAAAAAACATATTGACAATGAGAATTATTATCATTAAAATAAATATCAGAGATGAGCTCCATACATACATAAACTGCTTCTTCAATAATGAGAAGGAAGAGAGCCAAGAGCTCCGTTGCGCAATCTATACGCACGGAGTTTTGTTTTTTTTTTCAGCGGTAAGGACCTGTGTGTGCCAAAATTGTAGGAAACAAAAGCAAAGGAGTGATTAACATGATGGCTGGGTACGAAAAGGTAAGAGAACTGCGGGGAGATTTGCCGGCGATACGTTGCACCAACTGCAACCGGCTGCTATACCGGGGTGTTGCCCAAACCATTGAAATTAAATGCCCGAAATGCGGTGTGGTGCAGTTGTTTAAAGGCGGGGAGCGCAGGTGGTCCAAACCGGGCGGGGCTCTGTTCGGCGGAGTGCCGAGGGTGGTAACCGACAGTGCCGGCCGGATGGTGGCGATACCGGGACGACCGGAGCGTGTAATCGCATTAAATGCATCGAATTTAGGCCTTTACTATGCCAGCGGCGGGAATGTTGTCGGGAGGGCGTCAACCAACATGCTGCCGCCGGATATGGCGGAACAGGTCAGGAGCATTCCGACAGTCGGAATGCCCCCCTGTCCGGATGTGGCAAGGATTATTGCGATGAAACCGGATTTGGTGCTGGGGATGCATGCACCCATGCATCATTCGCTTGCCGCCGTCCTGGAGAAAACCGGAATTCCGGTTTTGCTGCAGGCTTTGGAACACTATACCGATGTTTTAAGAATACTGCGCCTGTACGGCGAATTGAGCGGCAATCCCGAACGAGCTGCCGGCAAAATTGAAGAGATCGAAACTAGGCGCAGGGAGCTGGTGCGGCAGCATTGGGGGAACCCATCGCCCAAAGTGCTGATTTTATGGGAAATTGCCGACGGGCTGTATACGGCTCTCTCCCACAGTTTTGTCGGGGATTTGGTGAAACGTTTGGGCGGCGTCAATGTGGCGGATATAGCCATTGATGAAAATTTGAGTTATGTCCCTTTTCGTCTGGAAGCGTTTGCCTCTTTTCAGCCGGATGTAATTTTACTGGTTAATCATGGTGTTGAGTCCGTAACCGGAACCCGCTTTTATCAGGAACTGACAGAGCAGCCGGCCTGGCAGCAGCTAAACGCAGTGCGGCAGCAGGCTGTCTACCAATTGCCGTTCCATTTGTTCGCGGTCAATCCCGGCCCGCAGCTGGGAGATGCGTTGGGTGTTCTGGCTGATTTTCTTTATAAAGGTCATGTTTTATGAATATGGTAAGGTATGTAGAGCAAGATCCGCACGCTATGCTGCGCAATGGGATCGGCCTGGCGGCTCTGGTGATTTTACTGCTGGCCCTCGCTGCCGGGGTATTGCTCGGCGCAGTTCCGGTCAGCCTGCAGGAAATCACGCAGTCGCTGCTTGGCGATACTTCAGGAGACGCGTATCAAATAATTTATAATATCCGTCTGCCGCGCGTTTTTACCGGCGCCTTGGTAGGGATGAACCTGGCTTTGGCAGGCTGCGTCCTGCAAGGGGTATTGTGCAATCCGCTGGCTGATCCCGGTATCATCGGTGTGTCGGCCGGCGCCGGTCTTGCCGCTATGCTGGTAATGATTCTTTGGCCGGAACTGACGGCGATTGTGCCGCTGGCTGCATTTTTTGGCGCGCTGGCTGCGCTGGCTATGGTGATTGCTCTGGCCTGGAATAAGGGCGTTCAGCCCTTGCCTATGGTTCTGGCCGGTGTGGCTGTGGCCGCACTCTTAGGTGGCGGGATGAGCATTTTAATGATTTTTTACTCGGATAAGCTGCAGGGAACGGTAAACTGGATGGCCGGCAGTCTGCAGGGCAAAAGCTGGGATCATATTCGGCTGATATTGCCGTACAGTCTGCTTGGTGTGCTGGGGGTTGTTTTTTCCTCACGGTACTTAAATTTGCTGCAGCTTGGCGATGAAGTGGCGAAAAGCCTGGGGGCGCGGGTACAGGTGGTCCGGTTTGGCCTGATTATCCTGGCGGCGCTGCTGGCGGCTTCGGCTGTGAGCGTAGTCGGATTGCTGGGGTTTGTGGGTTTAATTGTGCCGCATATTACGCGGATGCTGATAGGATCTGATTTTGAGTATCTGATGCCCTGCTCGGCCCTGTTTGGGGCGGTTACGGTGGTAGCGGCCGATTTGGCGGCGCGTACGGTTTTTAGGCCTGTGGAAATTCCGGTTGGTATTTTCATGGCGTTTCTGGGAACGCCTTTCTTTATCTATTTACTGCGGAAGGGGATGAAAAGATGAACTGCACCATTGAGGCCAGGAAGCTGGTGCTGGGGTATAGCGGCAAAATAATTTCCACCTGCCTGGATATAGTCATAAGCGAACCGGAAATTGTGGCCATAATCGGGCCGAACGGCTCAGGAAAATCCACCTTTCTTAAAGCGCTCAGTCGGCTGTTGCCGCCGGAGGCGGGCAGTGTATTATTAAATGGCACGGATATTCACCAACTATCGCCAAAAAAAGTAGCCCGGTTGCTGGCGGTATTACCCCAGTCGGCACAGGCGCCGGGAGATATGCTGGTGCGTGATCTCGTTGCCAACGGGCGTGCCCCCTATATCGGCCTGTTTGGTCATCTGTCGGCGGATGATCAGGCAGCGGTTCAGTCGGCGGCGACAGCTACCGGGATTGCGGACTTATTATTCCGCCGGTTGGACACTTTGTCGGGTGGTGAACGGCAGCGGGTGTGGCTGGCGATGGCGCTGGCCCAGCAACCCAAAATACTGATGCTCGATGAGCCGACTACCTATCTGGATGTCCATCACCAATTGGAATTTATGAAATTGGTCAATTCGTTGCACCGGGAGCGAAAGTTAACGGTAGTTATGGTACTCCATGATTTGAATCATGCCGCCCGCTTCAGTCATCGCATTATCGCAATGAAAAAAGGCGAAATCTTTGCCGACGGGAAAGCCGGGGACGTGCTGACGGTGCCCAACCTCCGTTCTTTATACGGCGTGGAAGCCACGGTGGTAACGATGGAGCAGGGAGGTTTCGAGCATCTTGTCTGCCTCCCGCATGACATTTGCAGCAGCTATGGAGCATAATGCAGCGATTACCCTGGAGAAAATTTCAAAAATCTATCAGGGAAAACAGGTCTTGGATGGGGTGTCGGTAACGGTTAAGGCTGGTGAGGTTTTTGGACTGGTGGGGCCGAATGGCGCCGGTAAAACGACGTTAATGAAAATTATTGCCGGTCTGAGCCGGCCTGACAGCGGTCCGATTACCATCTTCGGTCGGGACGGTCTTGGCGGGAGAGCGGCTGTCAAACACCGGATCGGCTGGGTGCCGCAGGAGAACAATCTGGAGCGGGAACTCTCGGTCCACGAAGCGCTGCTCTTATATGCTTTGCTGTTTGGTATTCCATCCGCCCGTCTGAAGGTAAAACAGATCATAGCGGAATTTAATCTGGAGGAGATCAGCGGGCGGAATATCGGCATGCTCTCGGGCGGAATGGCGAGACGGGTGCTGATTGCGCGGGCGGTGCTGCCTGAGCCGCAACTGCTGCTCTTGGATGAACCGTCGGTGGGGTTGATCCGGATGTGCGCCAGGACATTTGGCAGGTGATCCGTGTATTGGCGGACAAAGGAAAAACCATATTCCTAACCACGCATTATATGGATGAAGCGGAACAGCTTTGCGACCGGCTGGCCCTCCTTCAAGGCAGGCTGGATTCTGGTGACGGGAACGCCGGCGGAAATTAAAAGTATGACGGCAAGGGAAGGCGATTTGCCGGGTACCCTGGAAGATGCCTTTTTACTTTTAATCCGGAGAGGGGCGGAATAATGGGATGTTTTATTGTCTACTGCCGGGAATTGTTGTTGATGCAAAAGAAAATGGGAAAATTGGGGTATGTCTTTTCCACGGTTTTGTCGCTGTGTTGCCGTTAAGTCTGGTGAACGGGTTATTGCGGCTGCCGGCCTGGGGGGAGGAGGCGTTAGTCAAAGCTGCCGTTTTAGTGCTGATTAGCTGCCTGATGCTGTGGCTGGGAGTAAGAAAGCTGGCCGCGTATAATGAATAGTAATCCACGCGGGTAATCGAAAAAACGTTGAGGAGAGATTGTTATGAAAACACTTATTGTTTATTCAAGTCTGACGGGAAATACCCGGAAAGTGGCGGAAGCGGTACAAGAGGTTTTTGGCAAGGAAGCCTACATTTTCCCGGTAGAGGAGAAGCCGCCGGCAGACGGCTACGATTTGGTTGCCGTAGGTTTTTGGGTGGACCGGGGCACGGCGGATAAAAAAGCGCAGGAGTACATTACCGGTCTCTGCAATCAGAAGGTAGCCCTGTTCGCAACCCTTGGGGCGTACCCGGATTCGGAGCATGCCCGGCAGAGCATGGCCAATGCCGTCGCGCTTATAGATGACAGCAATCAGTTTATTGGTAGTTTTATCTGTCAGGGAAAAATTGACCCAAAGCTGGTGGAACAGTTTAAAAAGCTGCCGGAAAGTCACCCGCACGCTATGAATCCGGAACGCGCCGCCCGGCATCAGGAAGCGGCTAAGCACCCGGATGAAAACGATCTGGCCAACGCCAAAAGGGTATTTGCCGAATTCAGGCAGAATTTGCACACAGGTGGCCTATGAGAAAGGCGCTCTATACCGGCCAGGGCAGAGGCGGCAGTTTACAGGCCATACTTGCTGCTATGGAACCGGAGTTGTATTCGCTGGTAGTTGGCTGCCAGACCGATCAGCCGCTCTACGAGGCGTTTCCGGCCAAACGTGTTCTCCACGGTGATATCCGGGGCGCCATGCTGCCAAAGGGGGAGTGGGTTCGCCGCTGGCAGTCGGTTTTACAACAGCCGGGGCTCAATGAAAAACGCGCAGCCTATATTCATATCCCTTTTTGCCAAAGTAAATGCCTGTATTGCGGTTTCTTTCAAAATTATAGCCAACTGGAACTGGAGAATGCCTATATTGACCGGCTGATTGCCGAGCTCAAGCTGGGTGCTGGCAGTCCATACCTGTCAGTCCCGGTTAATGCTGTATTTATCGGCGGGGGGACACCCAGTTCTCTTTCACCGGCTAACGCCGGTCGGCTGCTAAAGGCCATTCGTACCTACTTGCCGCTAACTAATGACTGTGAACTGACCTGGGAAAGCCGGGTCCATGACCTGGTGCCGGCTAAGATGGAGAACTGGCTGGAAAATGGCGTCAACCGGGTATCGATTGGCGTACAGTCTTTTAATACCAAAGTGCGGCAGGCCGCCGGCCGCCTGGATAACCGGGAAGCCATACTGGAGCGGTTAGCGGCTTTATCAGGCTATAATCAGGCAACTGTAATCATTGATTTGATTTACGGGCTGCCGTACCAGACGCACCAGGTGTGGCTGGACGATATTGCGCTCTTAAAAACGGCGGCGGTGGACGGCTGGGATCTGTATCAACTGAATGTTTACGAAAACAGTGCGCTAAAGAAAGAAATGGATGCCGGGCGATTGCCCGCCGCAGCCAATGTCCGGGAAAAGGCGGAACTGTTTGCTGCGGCTCACCACGTACTGTCGGGGTGGCCTGTTGCTCAAATCAGCGTTTGTCACTGGGCAAAAACCAGCCGTGAGCGAAACATGTACAATATCATGGCCCAGCAAGGCCATACCATGCTCCCCTTTGGCGCCGGGGCGGGAGGGAAAGCCGGTGATTTTTCGATCATGCAGGAACAGGATATAAAACGGTATATGCAGCGCATCGACAGCGGGGAAAAACCCATTATTATGATGACGGCATCGCCGGCGTCGGCCAATTTGCATGATGCGGTTAAGAATCAAATTAAACTCGGTTATCTTGATATTAACCAGCTTGCGGCTGAATTTGATCCCCGCATCGGCGAACTGGAGGCGCTGCTGGCCTTGTGGGAGAAGAACGGTTTGGTAACCTGGGAAAGCAGAATTGTCCGCCTGACGGTTGCCGGACAATTCTGGTATGTGAATCTAATGCAATCTGTACTGGAATGTATCAATGCCCTCTTGCATGGCGCCTGGTCCTGGGAGATGCAACAAGGAGTGGTTCCGGGATAAAGGCAGGAAATAATAATTAACTAATTGATAATGATTATCATTATTATATATACTAAATAATGAAAACGGCACTGATCAGATAATTGCACATTAAGAGAGAGCCTAGAGCTCCGTTGCTAGCAAGTGAAGCACGGGGTTTTTGTATTTTCTCGGGGTAGCCGCTATTGTAAAAACGGGCTGAGTAAGGAGGTGTTGCGGATGGTCCATAAGTTAATCGGCGGTTTTATCGTATTCTTTTTGCTTGCCGGCAGCTTCCTGGTATTTGGCCAGGAAAGCAGGGGGGAGCTTAAGTCCGGCTCTTTTAAGACCGTGATCGACGGTGCCGGACGCCGGATTGTTGTTCCTGAGCAACCGCAGCGGGTCGTGGCGCTTAATGCCTCTAACATTGATTTGTATCTTGGCGCCGGCGGTAAACTTACCGGCCGGGCGGCAACCAATACGTTACCACCCGCTGTACGGGCGGCTGTAAAAGATGTGCCGACGGTCGGTTTGCCGCCGAACCCGAATCTGGAGCAGCTGGTTGCTTTGAAGCCGGACCTGGTGCTGGCGGCCAATATTCCTTTCCACCATGTGCTGGTGCCTGTTCTGGAAAAGGCAGGCATCCCCATCCTCCTGCAAACACTGGACAGTTACCAGCAGGTTTTGGATACTCTGGCGTTTTACGGAGAACTCACCGGGCAGCCGGACAAAGCGGCTGCCGAGATTGCACGGATTGAAAACCGGTATAAGGCTGCTACTGTAAGCGCTAACGGCAAACCCGCGCCCCGGGTGCTCATTTTGTGGGGAACAACGGAAAGTTTTAATATGGGGCTGTCATCCAGTTTCACCGGTGATTTGGTGAAACGACTGGGCGGCGTCAATGTTGCCGAAGCGGCTGAACATACCGCTGCGGCGGGCGGGTATGCGCCCCTAAGCCTGGAGTTTGTGGTCAAAGCCAGGCCGGAGGTCATTCTGTATATTACGCACAGTTCCGACGAAAAGGTGGAGACCAAGTTCCGCAGTGAACTGGCCAGACAGCCTGCGTGGCAAGGCATTGAAGCAGTACGTCAAAACCGGGTGTATAAGCTGCCGTATCATTTATTTGCGGTAAATCCCGGTACGCAGGTCGGCGAAGCGGTTGCCGTGCTGGCCGGATTGTTATATCCGGACAGCCGGGAGTGAGGCGGTTCAGGAGGGTTGAGACTGCAAAAGAGTGGGGCAATAGGATAGGTAATTTAAAGTGGTTTTAAAATAGACGGAGAGGAGACTGTCCAAGTGAAAAGAAGTAAGTATCCGAAATTAAGAAAAGTTGCGCTAGTAAGCCTTGGTCTCATTTCGGCGCTGAGTTTGCCGGTACAGGCCGAAGAGGTCTTTGAACTCGACGAAATTGTGGTTACCGCTACCCGCACCGAGCAGAGTGTGAAGGAAACACCGGCCAGCGTGCAAGTCATCTCCCGGAAAAATATCGAGACTATGGGGGCACAAAGTGTTGTTGCGGCGTTAAAGCTGGCTCTGAATCTGAATCTTAGCGAGGCCGGCATGACTGGCAAACAGGTCAGCCTGCGCGGCATGAACACCAATCAGTCGCTGATTCTGATCGACGGACGGCGGCTGGCCGGTGAAGATACCGGCACGACAGCCAATTTTTATGAATTAGACCGCATCAACATCAATAATGTCGAACGGATTGAGATCGTGCGGGGGCCGGTTAGTTCGCTCTATGGCTCCGATGCGTTGGGCGGCGTTATCAATATTATTATGCGGAAGCCGGAAAAGCAGCAAAGCACTATCGGCCTTGCGAACAGCAGCCGGCAGCAAAATGCATCCTATCATATCGATATGGGCAAGCAGGGCAAATGGGCCTGGTCCCTGGATACCCTTTTTACCGATATTAAAGAAGTAAATCGCTCCGACAGTACTAATATGTATGGGCCTCGCCAGTTCTACAATTTCAGCGGGACCTATGATCTGGCCGCAGACAAGAAGCTGGATGTATTTTATGAACGGATGAGCGAACATCTGAAATCCGACTTTAGCGACGACAACAGCCGCGACTATTACACCAATACAAGAAATTCTTACGGGGTGACCCTGCGAGGACAGACCGATCGGGGCAATTATGAATTGCGTACATACTATAATGAGCTGGAAAAAAATAATGATACCGTGCTGGCATCCGGTACCTACAGTGATTTTGACCGGGCCAGGTATAATACCTGGGTTATTGACGGGAAAAATACAACCAGGTTAAATGATAAGCATGTACTGACTTATGGCGGCGAATACCGCTCCAATGAATACCGGGGAACCCGGCTGGAAGATAACGGGGACGCTGCTTCGGTCATAACCGAGCACGGCATCAGTAAAGCAATATCAGAAAAAAGTGTGAAGTATCAGGCTGCTTACGTTCAGGACGAGTGGAAGCTGAGCGATAAACTGCTGCTCATTCCTTCACTGCGGTATGATGACAGCGACAAATTTGAGGATAGTTTAAGCCCGAAGCTGGGAATGACCTATAAGGTCGCCAGCAATTTCCGGCTGAAGACAAATTTTGGCAAAGGGTTTAAAGCGCCCAGCATCAGCGAGTTATATATGAAAATGACCCATAGGCCCATCCCGGCGATGACGGTAATTGTTTCTGGCAATCCGAATTTAAAACCGGAAAAATCAACGAGCTATGACATTAGTCTGGAAGGGGAAAGCGGCGCTAACTTTGGGAAGGTGACTTATTTTGACAATGATGTTAATGATCTCATTGATACACAGACTACGCGGGCGGGAATGGTTTACACCTCCAAGTATGTAAATGTCGACAAGGCGAAGATTAAAGGGTGGGAGTTGGAAGGCGGACGGCATCTTTCGGACCGGTTTACCTTAAAAACAGCCTATACGCATTTGGATGCCCGCAATGCAAAAACCAATGAGTTTTTAGACAGCCGGGCCAAGAACCGGTATTCTGTCCAATTGCATTACGACGATTCGCAAAATTCCGGGGTGAGCAGCATCCTCTGGCAGGAGTGGGTGCGTGATTACCGCTACAGTGATGTCGATTATAGTTATAATACATTGAATTTTACAATCAATAAGAAATGGAACGAGTGCTATAGCACCTACTTTGGCGTGGATAATATTCTGGACAAGAAAATTGATGAGCTTGTCTTGGAAGGACGTCTGTGGCGGTTTGGCATGAATTATACATTCTAATGATAATGAAAACTTTACTTAAATCGTTTTGGCTGCTGAGTATTCTTTTCCTGCTGTTTTTAGGCAGCCTAGCGCGGGCAAGTGAGCCGGAGCCTGTTCTTTTGTATGATACTGTTTCCGGGCGTCAGGTATCGCTTGCCGAACTGGGGCAACGCCTTACCGGCTATGATGTTGTACTGTTTGGCGAATATCATGATGATAACCGGCTCCACCGTCTGGAAGCGGCGGTATTGGCTTCGGCCTACGCCCGAAATCCGCAGCTGACTGTTTCCCTGGAGATGTTCGAACAGGATATCCAGCCGGAACTTGACCGTTACCTGGCCGGCGAGATTACTGAAATTGCTTTTCTGGCTAGCGCGCGTCCTTGGAACAACTATTCAAGTGCTTACCGGCCGCTGGTTGAACTGGCGAAAGAGAAGGGGCTGAGAGTTATTGCCGCCAATATTCCGCGCAGCGTGGCCGCACAGTATGCCAGACAGGGTTTGCTGGACGGTGTTTCTGAATCAATGCGGCCATATTTGCCGGCTGTTCACCTTTATCCGGACGGTGAATACAAGCAACGCTTTTTTACCCAGCTGCAGGCGATGCCGGCCAAAAACAGCGGGATGAAAGTGGCGCCGGAAAAGATGGAAGCTTTTTACCGCGCCCAGTGCCTAAAAGACGATGCCATGGCGGAAAGCATTGTCAGGTACTGCCGGCAGAATCCAGGCAGGAAGGTTGTTCATTATCAGGGCGATTTTCACAGCCGCTTTCGCCTGGGGGTTGCTGAAAAACTGCAGGAACTCGAACCGGCAATAAAAATCCTGGTTATCGCACCCGCCTATGTCGATGATTTTACTGATTTGCCGGATAAGGTCAAGCGCTTGCAGGCAGACAGTGATATCATAGCTTTCTTGCCGTCTCCACCAGATAAAATATAAGTTCAAAAAGTCGTATCTGTTGTCAGATACGACTTTTTGGTTATATATTAAAGGACATACTCTAGTTTTATGCGTTTTCAAACCAGATTTTTTGTTTATCCGTTCCTTTTCCCCATTTTCCCCCGGCAGTGATCGTGCTATCATAAATTAGACATTCATGTAATTTCGGAGGTTGGACTGAGACAGGAAACTGGAACAAGCCATACAAACAAGGCGTGTAGAGGAAGAAAATATACTTATGGATGGGGGCACAAACTGATGGAATGGTTAGCTTCATTTTTTCCTGTGGTTCAGGCTGTGTTTGCAACTCTATTTACGTGGGGGGTAACCGCTTTAGGAGCCGGGTTGGTTTTTTTCTTTAAATCAATTAACAAAACAGTATTAAATGGCATGCTTGGATTTGCTGCCGGAGTTATGATTGCAGCAAGCTTTTGGTCTTTGCTGGCTCCTGCTATTGAAATGGCCGAGGATTTGGGACAATTGGCCTGGCTTACTGCTGCAGTCGGTTTTTTAGCGGGTGGTGCTTTTTTATGGGCTGTGGATGTGACTTTACCGCATTTGCACATGGGGCTTGAGCGGGATCAGGCAGAAGGGATAAAGACAGGATGGCAGCGAAGCGTACTTTTGGTGCTGGCAATTACTCTTCATAATATACCGGAAGGTTTGGCCGTGGGCGTTGCTTTTGGCGCTGCCGCATTTGATTTACCCTCAGCTTCACTGGCGGGCGCTACTGCACTGGCCCTTGGAATTGGCCTGCAAAATTTTCCGGAAGGCGCTGCTGTCTCGATTCCACTGCGAAGAGAAGGCTTTAGCCGGACAAAAGCCTTTTTATACGGACAGGCGTCAGGTATTGTTGAGCCGATTGCCGGTTTTTTGGGCGCATTCGCAGTTATTTCAATGCAGCCAATTTTGCCATATGCATTGGCTTTTGCTGCCGGAGCAATGATTTATGTTGTTGTAGAAGAATTAATTCCTGAAGCACAAAATCATACAGGCGGGAATTCCACCAATGTGGCGACGATTGGATGTATGGTGGGATTTGCCGTTATGATGATTTTAGATGTTGCGTTGGGGTGATAGGTCAGGAAGGTATATTCCTGCCTTTCAGCTAAGAGGGACTTTACTTACAATAAGTATTAGATCTAACAGCCGATTTAAGAGTACCATTGGGATATATCTCACAATTCAATATCTACCATACTTTCTGGCGCGGAGTTTATCTTGTTAACAAGGTTACTCCATTCAGTATGCGAGAGAAATATTTGGCCAGGGTCCACAACGTAAGCCGGTACCCGGAAATTAACTGTGTTTCCAAAGCTGGCCACAGATAAGACCCCGCCATAGGCAGCAAGCGTAATGCGATCAAAATCAATGATAGGAAGAGCTTGGTTCAAGAAAAAACATTTATTGATTACTACTTTCAATGGTATGACCTCCTTTTAAATCAACACGCTACTAACTGCCGGCGTTTACTTTTTTATGATAATATTAGATAATAAGGAATACTATAGACTATCGGTATTATCAGTATAGGAGGCAGTAGAGACTCGCTAATTCCCAGCGCTGTATTCTTTGCTGTACAATGATAGAAAAGTGAAAATGAAGGGCGTTGGTAGTGTGGAGTGTGGTTGTATGCTTCAAGGTAAGAGAGTTTGTCTTCGGACAGTACGCGAATCTGATCTTGAGTTAATTTATAGATTGATGACTGATGTATCGCAAAAGGGTGAATATTGGTTAATCGATATTCCGGCCGAACCGGCATTTCGCCGGGGATTTGCCGATAGAGGTTTTTGGTATGAACACTTTGGCCGCTTGCTTATTACTGATCATCAAGATGAGGGGAGAGTTGTCGGCGAAATTATCTATTATCGCAATGCCGATTACCGGGCTGGTTATGAGGTTGGGTACCAGATTTTCCGGCGCGCTGACAGGGGAAAAGGCTATATGTCTGAGGCTTTGTCGTTGTTTTCCGCGTTTTTATTTGAGTCTAAACCCATTCCCCGGCTACAACTTACAGTAGTTGTTGGTAATGAATCCAGTCGCAAGGTGGCCGAAAAATGCGGTTACCGCTATGAGGGGACGCTGCGTAAGGCGGCTTTTCTCGCAGGTAAGTATGTTGATCTTGAACTCTTTGGGCTTCTCCCGGACGAATGTCCGCCGCTGCAGTTATAAGGTATGAGTTGGCATTAAATGTATGTTAAGGGTGCTGCGTCAGCCATACTTGGCAAAGCTGGAATACTATGTGGCCGCTTTGTGAAATACTACTTGTAAAAAGGAGTGGTGTTCATGGATGCGAGTCGTGCCGAACAAATTATGAAATCATCAGATATTATTGGTGTGATGTACCGTAATAATTATGTCTGGATTGAAGATATTGATAAAGGACGGAATACGGCGCATGTAACCTACCTGGAAGAGCATAATACGATCCATGTTGGGATTGATCAGCTTGAGGAAACAGGACCGATAAAACAATTGCACTAAAAAGAAGCTGTAGCAGTAGAAGTTTGCTAAGGAGCAGGAATTGGGCTTCTATTTGTAGTATTCTAAGTAACAAGCTAACCGCCATACGCTGGCGGTTTTATTTATAGGCAGGTGATAACATTGCTTGATAAGCAGTTACTTCAAGAAGCGGTAAAACAGCGCTGGTTGCTGGCTGTTGTTACTATTCTTGGCGCCGGCGGCGGGGTACTGGTGGTTAGTCAGGCCTATTATCTTACGCAGGTCATTGATCAGATATTTTTAGGTAAACAAGAGTTAGGCGTTGTTGCGCCAGTTTTATGGTTGTTGGCAGGTTTGGCGCTATTGCGGGCAATTGTTGTGTATGGCGAAGGGGTATTATCTTTTCTGCTGGCAGCAGAGATAAAAACAGCTCTCAGGCAGCGTCTGGTCAGTCATGTATTGGCATTGGGGCCGGTGACAATGGCCCAGCAGCCTGCAGGCGAATTGATCAATATTATCAGTGAGGGTGTAGAAAACCTTGACGCGTATTTTTCAAAATATTTGCCACAGCTGTTAAAGGCGGTTATTATTCCTGTATTTATTCTAATGGTGGTGGGGCCGCTTGATAGTACTACCGCTGTTATTATGGTTGTGACTGCGCCCTTAATTCCAGTTTTTATGATTCTGATTGGCAAGCTGGCAGAGAAGCGGAATCGCAGACAATGGGAGACGCTCAATAATCTGAGTGCACATTTTTTAGACGTCCTGGCGGGATTAACTACGCTAAAGCTGTTTGGCCGGAGCCGGGAACAGCTGGCAATCATTGCCCGGGTCAGTAATGAGTTTCGTGATACTACCATGGAAGTGCTCCAGGTAGCCTTTTTATCAGCCTTGTCTCTGGAATTATTAGCTACCATTAGCACCGCTTTGGTAGCGGTGACTGTTGGTCTCCGCCTCTTATATGGGGAGGTTACCTTTGCGCAAGCTTTGTTTGTGCTGCTATTAGCGCCTGAATACTATTTGCCGCTGCGCATACTAGGCAGTCAGTTTCACGCCGGTATGGACGGGAAGGCGGCAGCGGCTGATATTTTCGGGTTACTGGCACTGCAAGGGCCGGTAATGGCAAGTGGTGCAGTGCCTTTGGCGCGGCAGCAACAGATTGGACTGGAATTCAGGGAGGTTTATGCTGCGTATCAACAAGGGGAGCGGCCTGCTTTGGCGGGGGTATCTTTTACGCTAAAGGCCGGTCAGCACTTGGCTGTCGTGGGACCAAGCGGGGCGGGTAAAAGTACGCTGGCAGCCTTACTGCTAAATTTCCTGGCGCCGAAGGCTGGGGAAATTATGGTAAATGGCCTGGTGTTGCGTACGTTATGTGCGAGTGACTGGTTGCGGCAGGTGGCCTTTGTCCCTCAGCGACCGCATTTATTTCAAGGCTCGGCAGCTGACAATATTCGGCTGGCACGACCGGACGCCTCGCTTGCTGAGGTAGTAGCCGCTGCCAAAGCGGCAGGGGCGCATGACTTTATTATGCGTTTACCCAGTGGTTATGATACATTGGTAGGCGAAGGCGGCCAGGGAATAAGCGGTGGTGAGCGCCAACGTATGGCGATTGCCAGGGCTTTTTTGCAGAATGCGCCGCTGGTTATCTTAGATGAAGCGGCCAAAGGACTTGATGTAAAATCTCAGGTCGCTTTGGATACGGCGCTCTCAAGACTGCTTGCCGGGCGGACAGCGATTATTATTGCGCACCGGTTAACCACTGTGTGTCAGGCAGACAAGATTATGGTTTTGAATGCGGGACGGATTGCCGAGACTGGAACGCATGCAGAGCTGCTGGCGAAAAAAGGAATCTACAGTCGGTTAGTGGCAGCTTCTCAAGCCAGGGAGGTGGCGACATGATTAAGCTGCTGGCAGGCAAGCGGGAGACTGTCATCATGGCTGCTGCAGCCTGTATCCTTGGTAGTTTTACGATTTATGCCAATGTTGGATTGTTAGCGGCTTCGGCCTGGTTAATCTCAGCCGCTGCGCTACATCCGTCGGTAACTGAATTAGCGGTAGCTATTGTAGGGGTGCGTTTCTTTGGATTGGCGCGGGCTATTTGCCGCTATGGGGAGAGGTATGTAAGCCATGAGGTTACCTTCCGCTTGTTGGCTGAAATCAGGATCTGGCTGTATAGCCGGATTGAGCCGCTGGCACCAGGTGGGTTGGCCCGATTTGCCACAGGCGATATTTTTAGCCGTTTGGTAGCTGATGTGGAGACTTTGAAGTTCTTTTATTTACGAGGCGTGTTTCCGGTAGTGATTGCCGTGTTAGTGGTTATAGCGACGATGGTATTAGTAGCGTGGCTGGCACCCTGGCTGGCGTGGGCGGTGCTTGGTTTGATTGTCCTGACAGGGTTTATTTTGCCGATACTCCTTCATTGGCTGGGGTATAAGGCCGGTCAAATAGTTGTTGCCGCCAGAGCCGGTTTTAACGAGGTATTAGCTGACAGTATTGACGGTCTTACCGAATTGGCAGCTATGGGGCAGGCTAAGGCACAGGCAGGCAAGGTTGCTGTGGCAGCCGCAACCTTGCGGGCTGGGCAAAAAAAGGCCAATGCGGTGATGGCATTGGCTGAGGCTATAGGTGGATTGGGTGTAAATCTAACTGTCCTTATTGTAATTATGCTGGCTGCACCACTTGTTGGAGCCGGGCAACTTGATGGCGTTTATCTGGCTGTTGTGGCGCTGGCGGTGCAGGCCAGTTTTGAGGCTATTCTTCCCTTGCCGGCAGTAGTCTATTATTTGCAGGAAAGTGCGGCAGCTGTGGCACGTTTGCAGGATATTACCTGTAAAGGGGCATCTGCTCTTGCCAGAGGCACCCGTATTGCCCCGTGCGGGCCGCTGACGCTGACGGCAGATAAGCTGTCGTTTTCTTACCGGTCGGAGCAGCCGCCGGTGTTGTCAGACATAGCCTTTAGCCTGTCGCCTGGCAAACGGCTGGCGGTAGTAGGTGCAAGTGGGGCAGGGAAAAGTACGTTGGCCGGACTTATTTTGCGGTTTTTGGATTATAATCAGGGAACGCTCTTATTAAATGGTGCTGATATTAGGGAATATGATTCTGAGGCGGTTCGCCGGCTGGTTAGCGTAGTGAGTCAGGATACCTATTTGTTTAATGCAACCATTAGGGATAATATTCTTTTGGCTAACCCGGAGGCGACGCCGGACGAGTTTGCGTCCGCCCTTGAAGGGGCTTTGCTCAGCAACTTTATCGCCCTATTGCCTCACGGTCTGGATACTCGGACAGGGCAAAACGGACTAGCTCTATCTGGTGGCGAACGCCAGCGTATTGCCCTAGCCCGGGCGTTACTCAAGGCTGCGCCCATATGGCTTTTAGATGAGCCAACTGCCGGGCTTGATGCTGAAGCCGAGCAGATGGTGATGCAGCATATTTTGCAGGCAGCAGGCAGTCGGTCGGTGTTTCTGATAACGCACCGGCTGTTAGGGTTAGAGGTCATGGATGAGATCCTTGTGATTGACAATGGTAAAATCGTTGAACAGGGGACCTGGCAGCAGTTGCTGGCTGGTAGAGGCTTATTTTATCAGATGTGGACCCTGCAGCAAGATACATTAAATAGTGCTTGAGGTAGCTTCCCTATTATGGTAAGGTATATAGTGGAGGCGATACCTATGACAGAGCCGACCTACTCGGTGGAAAAAGAGTGTCCAGTGTGTCAGCAGAAATTTAACGTTACCCGCACACGCGGCAGGCAGATCCTGGTGAAACAGGACAGTGATTTTTGTTCGTACTTTCGAGATATAAATCCGTATTATTATACAATTTGGGTGTGCCCTCATTGCGGTTATGCGGCCACTGACAGCTATTTTGCAGAGTTATCAGTGGCCGCTAAAGATAAGATAGCCAAATTTCTGGCAAGCAGAGCGGTAAATGTAAATTACAGCGGCAACCGTACCCGTGAGCAGGCTATAGCGACATATAAGTTAGCTATTTTTTTTGCTGAACTTATCACGGCTCCGGCCAGCAAACTGGCAGACTTGTATCTTAAGCTTAGTTGGTTGTACCGGGAGGGAGAAGATGAAGAAGACGAAAAATCCGCCCTCGCGATTGCCTGTGAACAGTATGAACAAGCGTTATCTCGCGAACGGTTGCCTATCGGTACATTGAGCGAAGCGGCGGTCAGTTATTTAATTGGTGAGTTGGCACGGCGGACTGATCAAATAGAAAAAGCCTTATTATATTTAGGTAAGGTTGTCGGCAATCCGGCAGCCAAGCTGGAACCGAGGGTATTTAAACTGACAAGAGATGCCTGGCATGCGGCCAGAGCCACCCGGGATGGGAAAAAGGTACCGGCAGAAGCGGTGGCCGATTAACGCCACAGCCTAGAATACAAGACAAATAAAAGCGCTGGCGGTAATGACCGCCAGCGCTTTTTTATAGCTATTTCTATTTCTTATTCAATTTTATAGGCGGCGACAATTTCACCAAAATACAGGGTGTGGTAGTCGCCATCGGCATAGCAGGAGTTCTTGGTGGTTGAATCCAGGTTCGCTGGTGTCATGGTCTCTTTATATAATACCTTACATTCCAGTTGGAGGCCGGGAGCAGCAATAACCGGGGTAGATATGGACTGGCCGGCAACGAGGGTAAGCTTGGCAGCGGCAATTTTGTCCAGGTCACGGCCTGATTTGGAGCCGCACAGTGCCAGCGCTTCTTTCATGTCTGTAAGTGGCAGGGTAATAGTGAACTCATTGCTTTGTTCAACAAGCTCTTTAGTATAACGTGATTGCCGTACCATAGCGGTAAATACCGGTTTACGCCACATAATGCCGACACTGCCCCAACCAATTGTCATAGTGTTGGTTTTACCGCCATGGGCAGTTGTCATAAAGGCATTTTGGGGCATAAGTTTAGCGGCCTCGGCGGAAAATTGTTCATAGGTAAGTTGGTTTGTCATAATTGGTCCCCCTTGTTGATATCATATATATACATTTTATCCTGAATGTATTGGAACCTCAATAGTTTTGCCAATATTGACCTAAAAGAATCAAGCTATGAAGATAAAAAAGCCCATGATTAAGAAGCGATTTTCCCGCGTATCCTATAGCGGTACGCGGGTTTTGTTTTTATAAAAAATTTGCTTGCACTTTGGGTCATTTATGATACAATCATATAGTACTTTTCAAAAAAAAACAGGTAAAAAGGAGCGATGATAAGTGAAATATTTTAGGTTATCCCAGGACGCTGTCAAGGCACTGGCTGATACCTACAGCACTCCCTTGTTGGTGCTGTCTTTAGAACAAATTGAATTAAATTACAAGCTACTGGCTGAGAATATGCCAGATGTTAAAATATATTACGCCATCAAGGCCAATCCGGATGAACGAATTATCCGGAAGCTTGACACGCTTGGTGGTTATTTCGACGTCGCGTCTGACGGGGAGATGCGTATGTTGAATCAGTTAGGGATTGACTCTGACCGCATGGTGTATGCTAATCCGGTGAAAACAAACAGCGGCTTGAAAGTAGCGCATGATGTTGGGGTGCATAAATTTACTTTTGACAGTGAAAGTGAAATTGAAAAAATGGCAACAGCTACTCCCGGCGGCACTGTTTTGTTGCGCATCCGGGTGGACAACCCGCATGCATTGGTTGATCTTAATAAAAAATTTGGCGTTCATCCGGATGAGGCGCTGGAGCTTTTGACCAAAGCGAAGGCGGCCGGACTTGATGTGGCCGGGTTGTGTTTCCATGTGGGCAGCCAGTCAACAAGCAGTGAAGCTTACATTGCTGCGCTCAAAAGTTGCCGTAAACTTTTTGATGCGGCTAAAGGGTTAGGCATGCAGCTTCATATTCTTGACATCGGCGGGGGTTTTCCTATTCCTACATTGACCGAGGAGCCTGACGTGGCGCAAATGGCAGCCGCTATTTATAAAGTTATTAGACAATATTTTCCTGATACTGAGATTTGGGCGGAACCGGGCCGGTATATCTGTGGTACGGCAGTTAATCTGATTACCCAGGTTATTGGCACCAAAGTGCGCAATAACCAGCAATGGTACTTCCTGGATGATGGCTTGTACGGGACTTTTTCAGGCGTTATCTTTGATCACTGGGATTTTGAACTGGAGACCTTTAAGACTGGTAAAACGATTCCGGCTACTTTTGCCGGTCCAAGCTGCGATTCGCTGGACATTATGTTCCGGGATAAACATACTGTGCCGATGGAGATTGGCGACTTGATTCTGGTGCCTAACTGCGGGGCTTATACATCGGCTTCGGCAACCGTATTCAACGGCTTTGCCAAAACGCAAATTGTTGTATGGGAAGAAGTATATAAAGCAATTCAGGCCAAGCTTGAGTTAGCTACTGCGGGGTAATGAGATCTGTACAGAGAAGGCAAACCCTTCTGTGAGCAGACGGGTTTGCTTTCAGGTATCTATAAGATTATAATGGCAAAACAAAGAGCCACTTGCTTCTTGCTGCAGGTGGCTCTTTTGGTTGGTGATTATGTGTTTTTGGGGTCCATAATGGCAATATCGCCCTCTTCGCCGGTACGAATTCGTACTGCGTTGGCAACCGGGTAGATAAAAATTTTACCATCGCCCATCTTGTCTGTTCGGCAAGCTGTTTTTGCTGCATCGATAACCCGCTCTACCGGAACTTCGCAGACCACGATTTCAACTTTAACCTTTGGTACCAAATTAACGTCATATTCTTGACCGCGATAAATTTCTTTATGTCCTTTACTAAGGCCACAGCCATATACTTGGGTAACCGTCATGCCGGCTACATTAATTTTATTCATGGCCTCCTTTAGGGTGTCTAGCTTCTCCGGCCGGGTAATTATATCAATTTTGGTTATAGGTTGCATAGTTTTCCCTCCTTAATTAAACTGGCGTGAGTATTATGCACATTTGCGTATCAACGGTAATATTACTTTTTAAGATTAATTACAAACTTGAATAGGCGGTTTCACCATGCTGATTCAAATCCATACCTTGTTTTTCTTCTTCATCGGTTGCCCTAAGTGGAGTAAAGATACTAATGACTTTTAGAATAAGGAACGTAGCAACCCCAGCCCAGACAATCGTTACAAGCACACCCCCAAGTTGTGGGATGAGTTGTGCTGCATTGCCATAAAACAAACCATCAGTACCGGCTTTATTTACCGTAGTAGTACAAAATACACCGGTTAAAAGAGCTCCCCATATGCCACCAACACCGTGTAAACCGAAAGCATCAAGTGCATCGTCATAACCAAGTTTTTTCTTAGCGAATATAATCGCAATATAACAAACTGGAGCCGTTAAAATTCCTATGGCAATCGAACTCAACGTGGTAACAAAACCGCAAGATGGTGTAATACCGACCAAGCCTGCAACCGCACCGGTAACTGCGCCAAGCAAAGTAACTTTACCATGGTGTAGTTTTTCAATTAGTAACCATGTCAACATACCGGCACCTGCCGCTGTATTGGTATTCATAATAACCAGCGAACTAAACCCGTTGGCTACTGTTGCACAACCACCGCAGAAAGCGAGCCAACCGAACCACAACAACCCGCCGCCTAACAACATAAACGGTACATTATGCGGGCGAACACCAGATATTCCGCGACGTTTACCAATCATAAGCGCAGCTACTAATGCGGATGTACCAGAACTGATATGTACAACTGTACCACCAGCAAAGTCAAGCGCACCCATTTTTCCGATAAAACCACCAATTGCCCACACCATATGGCATATTGGCTCATAGACCAAAGTAATCCAAGCTATCATCAGTAGAACATAAGCGCCAAATCTCATTCTGCCAGCAACTGCACCACTGATAATTGCCGGCGTAATCATGACAAATACCATCTGAAACATCGAAAACAATACATGAGGAAGATTTGGTGCATAGTCTGGGCTGGGATCAACACCTACGCCATTAAAACCCCAAAACGTTGTATCACCAAAGAATCCACCAACTGTAGGTCCAAAAGCAATGGAATAGCCAAATAGTACCCATTGCACCGAGGTTATTCCCATCAAAATAACGGACATCATCAAAATATTAATCATATTTTTAGGTCTTTCCATTCCACCATAGAAAAGTCCAAGTGCAGGAGTCATAATCAAAACCATCGCAGTAGCAATAATCATAAAAGCCGTATCACCACTATTAATGGTAGCCGCCGCTTCTTCGCTTGCAAAACTAACTGCGGGAAAGCTAATAAAAATTGTTATGGCTATTATTATATCTAGCAATTTCGTATTCACTTTATAACCATTCCTTTCCTATACATTTCATAAGATGTGCCCAGCACTGCAAAAAGAAATTATATTAGAAGTGAGCAACCTAGCCAGTAGTAATGAGCTAAAAAGAATAGAAGAAAAGACCCTGCTTTCTTCTATTCTTTTTACAGCTATTCATTAACTATTTTGCATTGATTTACTTTTAAGTTGATTTTAGTAATGCGTTAAAAAGGAATAGAAAAGAAGGCCCTGCTTTTTTCTATTCTTTCTTACAGCGATATATTAATCACTCTGCATTAATCATGTTTTTAAATCGATTTACAGAATTAATTTCAATATCAAGAATTTTTGCGATTCTTGATTTTGCAATTAACCCAAATGCGGAATGTGGACGTGCATTTGGTTCACCGATGTTGAGTTCATTGCGAATATCACGCATAACTGCACAGTCACTCAAATCGCGGACGCGTACATTGAGTTTTTTTGCAACATATTCCTTTGCTTCTTTAATCCGCATTTTTTTAGCCATTTGCACTCGTGCAACGAGATCGCCCGCAGCTCTAATTCCACTCATGCCAGCGGATACGGCATGATTAATCGGCATTCCAAAACAATCGCCTACGCCTATCTACAATCCGTCTGCTTTTCCGATTTCTATCAATGCTTTATCCACGCGTGATCCGACATCAAGTGGTACAGAGTCTGTAATTGGCATTCCGCAGACACCCATACCAACATTCGGATGAATGGGAATGGTACTAGCTTCACTGCAAGCTTTGATAAATGTACATACTCTGGCTAGGTTCCATGGAAATGATTTACTACTGTTAGTGTTTACAGTCGGTCCAAAAATGGTTGCACCGGCTTTTTCTGCAATTTTTACTTGATTATGAGGATACATGCCTGCTAGCTTTTGGCCCTCAAATTCTAATTTACCATGCATGCCTAAAAAGAACTCACCAGCCATCCCCATTTCAATCGGAAAGTCAGGGTGCATCTGTCTGATTTGTTGGACTGCCGTAAATGCGGCTAATGCATCTGCATCACCAGAAGCGCCTACTGTATCAAGATTTATCCCATCAGCACCAGCTTCATACATCTTATGCGCCACAGTAACGATATCACGGACTGCCAGTTCACATGCTTTTTCTTGTGCTTCTCGAGCTTCTTGGAGTTTACCGGCAGGTAAAAGTTCTGCCCAGTTTCCAACAGGACCGTCTGGTTGTGTATAAAGACCTAGATTTGGCATCGCACCATAAAATATAGGAATAATTGAATTTAATTGTGCATGTTCCATAGCACACTGCTCATCATGAATAATAGTTTTTATTGGTTTATAGCTGTAATCTATATGTGCAAGTTCCGCTGTATCCATACACAGAATTCTTTCATCAATCATTATTCCGGTCGTACGGTCAATTGACAAACCACAGCGTACAGAAACCTTTAACGTACCCTCATCATTTGTCATGACAACTTCATCGCCAGCATCTACACAGACATTTTTGGAGGGCATTGTGCAAATATCAAATAAATGATCTTCTTCAGCCTTGGTCAATGGGTCAAGTTTACCTCTTGAAACAGCGTCTTGGATACCATCTTTAATTTCCTGCCTAATTTCATCCTTGGTCATGTAAGTGCCATAACCATCGCCATAGCGTGTAAAAATTTTAGCTTCGGTGCCCATAGTTTTTAATACCTCCATCTTTAAACATTCTATA
Organism: Sporomusa ovata DSM 2662; assembly: GCF_000445445.1. GTDB lineage: Bacteria > Bacillota > Negativicutes > Sporomusales > Sporomusaceae > Sporomusa > Sporomusa ovata. The sequence goes on from NZ_ASXP01000002.1 coordinate 751,377, forward strand.
ATTGTAGCAGTTCAAAAGTCTTTTTCACCGCTTCTGCTCCATCTTCCGCATACGCATCAGCACCAATACGGCTTGCCCAGCGCTGCGTGCAGGGTGCACCTCCTACCATTGTTTTAATTTTTTCTTTTAAGCCATGCCTTTTTAATTGCTCTTCAAGTTCTTTTTGATGAAGAATGGTTGTTGTTAAAAGAGCACTTGTTCCAATAATATCAGCGTTTTCCTTAACCGCAACATCGATAAGTTTACTTACCGGCACATCACGACCAAGGTCGATTACTTGAAATCCCTGGCTCTTAATTAATGAAGCTACAATTCCTTTGCCAATATCATGAATATCGCCTTCTACCGTTGCTAGTACAATTTTTCCCTGTCGCATTGTTTTTTTGCCGGAGGCTAAAGCTTGCTCATCATAGTATTTCGCTACGCTTTGCATAACTTCAGCAGCTACAACTAATTCTGGTAGTGACACATCACCGCTGCTAAAAAGATCACCTAAATTCCGCATGCTTGCACCAAATCCATTTGCTAAAATGTCTGCATAATCCAGGCCTTCGGCTAAAGAACGTTTGGCAATTTCCAGAGCTCTGTCTTCATCATACTCTGTAATTGCATCAAAAGCCTCTTTGAGAATCTGTTCTCTTCCCACTCGTTTAACCTCCTAAAATTTAGTAATCTTTTTTATATCGTTACATTGGATCCTTGTAGTTTTATTTAAATTTTGCAGGATCCATAATGGCGATATCTCCTTCTTCGCCTGTCCGAATTCGTACTGCATTGGCAACGGGGTATACAAAGATCTTGCCATCGCCCATTTTCCCTGTCCGGCAGGCTGTTTTTGCCGCTTCGATAACCCGTTCCACTGGAACTTCGCAAACCACGATTTCAACTTTAACCTTTGGCAGCAAATTGACCGTGTATTCCTGGCCGCGGTAAACTTCTTTGTGTCCTTTGCTGAGGCCGCAGCCATATACCTGCGTGACAGTCATACCGGTAACATTAATTTTGTTCATGGCCTCTTTGAGTGCGTCCAGTTTTTCCGGACGAGTGATAATATCAACTTTGGATATTGGATTCATAATTTTCCCTCCTATTGTACTGGGCACTAAGGTTACGCCAGTGTAGTTTCTTTAACGGTTACTTCGTTACTGGAGATACTGGTTACCGGGATATTGAGCGGGGAACCTGTCATGAGATCTTGATAGGCGTAACCGCGTTCGCCGTGCTCGGTAATATCCATTCCTTGAATTTGTTGTTCATCATCGGCTTTGATTTGCATGACTAAGCCGATGGCTTTGACAATAAGGAAAGTCATGACGGCAGCAAATATCCAGCTTGTACCTACGCCGGCAAGTTGTTTGAGAACCTGGGCGGCATTTCCGTAGAATAAGCCATCGGCGCCTGCGGGATTGACTGCCGAGGAGGCAAAGAAGCCGGTAGCGATAGCGCCAAAGGTGCCGCCTACACCATGCACTCCAAAGGCATCTAAAGAATCATCATAACCTAACTTATTTTTGGCTATGGCCACAGCAAAGAAGCAAATTACGCCACCGCAAAGCCCCATAATAATGGCGGACGGTACAGTAACAAAGCCGGCTGCCGGCGTGATAGCGACAAGACCGGCGATACAACCGGAAGCTGCGCCAAGCAGGGTAGGTTTGCCATGATAAAGCCACTCAGCGACTACCCAGGACACTGTGGCTGCAGCGGCAGCGACGTGAGTTGTAACGAAAGCGACGGTTGCCAGTCCGTTGGCGCCAAGAGCACTGCCGGCATTAAATCCAAACCAGCCAAACCACAGCAAGGCGGCTCCTAAAACGGTCATAGGTAAATGATGGGGAGCCATTACTTCGCTGCCGTAGCCCTTGCGTTTACCAACCATTAAGGCAAATACCAGGCCGGATACACCGGAGATGATGTGTACTACAGTACCGCCGGCGAAGTCGAGTACGCCATATTCGCGCAACCAGCCGCCGATACCCCAAACCCAGTGAGCAACAGGATCATAGACAAGCGTAGCCCAAAGTAATACAAAGACCACGAACGCGGGAAACTTAACCCGTCCGGCAACAGAACCGGAAATAATTGCCGGAGTAATGATAGCAAATACGCCTTGGAACATCATGAAAGCCAGTTGGGGGATAGTAGCAGCGTAATCGGGGTTAGGATCGGTGCCGACACCACTTAATCCAATCCAATCCAGACTACCTAGCAGGTGATTGATGTCTGGGCCAAAGGCGAGCGAATAGCCCCAGAGGACCCACTGAACTGAAATTACGCCAAGACAAATAAAACTTTGCATTATGATACTCAATACATTCTTAGTCCGGACCATTCCTCCGTAGAAGAGTGCTAAGGCTGGAGTCATTAACATTACAAGAGCTGCGCTAATCAATATAAAAGTTGTATCGCCGGTATCAATTTTTGGTGGTTCAACAGGTGTTGCCGACACGTCACCTTCAGCGGCTAAAACTATTGGGGCGAAGAGCATTGTCAAAATCAGAAGTATACCCCAAAATGTGGATAATTTTTTCATATAGAATTTTCCCTCCTTTATTTGTTGTAGAGAAGTATTAACTACGAAATTTCTACGACTAAATCAAATATTTTTGTAAAACACAAAGGATATCTGATGTATCATGATGTAAGATTATTATCATGATAAGCACCTCCTATATAAAATAGTAAAAATAGAACGTCCTGGAGAAAAAACTCCAGGACGTCATTGTCCAGATGAAGACTAGCAATATAAAAAGGTGCTTAATGAGGTTTTTGTTTCAAGAAACCTGAATTAAGCGCCTTTGCTTACTAAAAAAACGTAATCACATCTATTAAATTTTTACCGTTATTAAATATCTGGTATATGAGATAATATTGGATACTATTCATAAATTATTCGGATTATACAGGCATAACGGTAATTAATTACTTGTTTTTTATGAAATGAATTATATCATCTTTATTTTATAAATGCAATAGATCTTGAATAAAAGTTTTTCCACTAATAAATAACGATACTAATTTTTTTGAAAATAGAAAATATCTTCTTATTCTTCATAGCCATTGACAGTAGTGGCTGTAATTTGTTATTATCAATCTATAGATGTTGGATTCGAGAATAACTTTAATAATTTATAGAACAAAGACGTTCTGCTGAGTGTTAAACTCGCAGAACGTTTTTTTATATTTTTTTAATTATCATTTGGCTATGATGTGAAGGGAACTAATGAATGGGGGGCTTTATCTCATGCGTCCGGATAGAATTATAAAGAAGCTGAAAAAGTCAGTAGAAGAAATGGAGATAGTGTTGGTGGAGAAGGCTGCTAGGGAAGCTGTTGCCGCTGGAACTGATCCTGTTGTTGCAATTAATGAGGGTTTAGCCAGGGGGATGAGAACAGTAAGCGACCTGTTTGATGAAGGAGAGGCCTTTGTTCCGCACCTATTAGTTGCTGCTGAAGCCTTTGAAGCAGGAGTTGCAATTTTGACAGACTCAATGACTGCAGAGAACAAACTGCGGGCAGTACAAGGTAAGGTATTGATTTTTACTGTGCAGGGCGATATTCACGATATTGGTAAGAATATTGTTAAGACTATGCTGCAGGCTAGTGGGTTCGAGGTTGTTGATCTAGGCAGAGATGTAGCTATTGAGGAGGCTATTGACAAAGCTAAAGAGTATGAGGTAGACATTATTGTGGCGGCGGCGCTTATGCGGACTACTATGCCTGCTCAGCGTGAGCTTATACTAGCTCTTGACGAAGCAGGCATACGTGGGCGGTTTAAATGTATGTTTGGAGGTTCGCCGGTATCTGCTGACTGGGTACAGAAAATTGGTGGTGACGCCTATGCCGAAACAGCTGCTGATGCTGTAGTCAAAGCCAAGTTATTAATGGCTGATATTCGGGTAGCAGGTGGTTTGGCTGACGGTTACCCAGACGGGACTTGACAAATTTAGAAGAAACTGATATTATACGCCTGCATAGAGGTATGGTTGCTTTTTGCGTTCGCAGCGTGCAGTTTATCGGGAACAGCCCAAAGGAAGGTTGAGTTTATGCCTAGGGTAGCGGTCAAAATTGAATTAACTGATGAGGAAAGGGCCGAATTGGATAAGAATGTAAAAGGTCATAAGGTTGAGAAACGCCTTTATATTCGGTCAAGAATTATTCTTTTGGCAGCAGAAGGCAAGGAATGTATCGAGATTGCGGAAATGCTGGGCGTCTCGGAAAAAACCTGCCGTAAGTGGCGAAACCGGTTTGCTGAAAAGCGGCTTGATGGTATTTTTGATTTAGAAAGAAGCGGTGCGCCGGATACGTTTACGGAAGAAGAGCGCCTGGAAATTATCCGTTTGGCCTGCAGTCAGCCGGAAGAGATCAAAAATTGGACGCTGGCTTATCTGACAGAGGCGGCAAAAGAAAGAATCGGACATTCCATTTCTATTGAGACTGTGCGGCAAATTTTGAAATCCGCAGATAGAAAAGCGGTGGTTGATCCGCCTAACCAGAATAATATGTATATTAAAACTACCCCTGTGTCAGCCAACAAATAGTGTAGTGTTGACGCGAATTAGCGGTAGCCATATAGATAACAATATATAGAGAACTTTTAAAAAGCAATGGCGCTTGTTGAAATGAGCACCATTGTCTTTTTTTTTTAGACATTGCGAGGGGTGACAAAGATGGGGTAGACCCACTTATTTTTCAAATAAATTAATGGCGTTATAATCTAAAACGTAATGTTTTAAAAATAAAGTTATTAAAATTAAAAAAAGACTTAAAAGGGTATTGCATTAAAAAATTGATGGTGATATAATACGAAACATAGAATATCAAGTAAATACATACCGTTATAACAATAAAAAAGGTAGATGAAACTCGATTTGTAGTTGAAGTCATCAATAATTTAAAACGGTATTTATTTATTGGATAAATTCAAAAGAATGGAGGGGAATTTTACTCAATGAGCCAAAGTGAAATTTTAGCAAAGCTGAAAACTGCAGTTGAAGAAATGGACAGTGAGCTTTCAGAAGCAGCAGCAAAAGAGGCAATTGCAGCTGGAGTGGATCCGCTTGTTGCCATTAATGACGGATTGGCGGCAGGGATGCAGACCATGAGTGACCTTTTTGATGAAGGGGAAGCCTTCGTTCCCCAATTGGTTGTAGCTGCTGAGGCTTTTGATGCGGCGGTGGCTATTCTTAAAGAGGCCATTCCCAAAGACCAACAGGACAGTGCTTCCAAAGGGAAGGTGTTACTATTTACTGTTCAAGGCGATATTCATGACATTGGCAAAAACATTGTTAAAACAATGCTATCGGCCAGTGGTTTTGAAGTCATTGACCTTGGCAGGGATGCAAACACTGAAGAGGTTGTCAATAAAGCTAAAGAGTATAATGTTGACATTATTGCCGGAGCAGCACTTATGACAACCACTATGCCGGCCCAGCGGGATATCATTTCTATATTAAAAGAGGAAGGTATCCGCGATAAGTTTAAGTGCATGTTTGGCGGTGCGCCGGTATCTCCTGAATGGGTTGTTAAAATTGGCGGCGACGCCTATGCCGAGACAGCATCTGAAGCTGTTGAAAAAGCGAAAGCCTTAATGGCTGAAATACGGGGGTGAAGTAAATGGCAATTGCCAAAGCATTGACAGTATTTGATATCTATGAAAGAGCCAAAACTGGTCCGAAAGTAGAAGAGAAGGAATGGGATTTTAAAATCATTCCGCAAACGGCTGCAAAGCTAAAGAAAAAATACGGTATTAAAATGGATAAAAAACAGATTATCCCAACCGACAAAGAGCAAATTAATAAGTTGTTCCAAGCTGGTCTGGAAATGCTGGTGGAATGCGGTATCTACTGTATTGATACTAACCGGGTAATTAAGTATACCAAAGATGAGGTACTGGCAGCCATTAAGTCTGCGCCAACCCGGGCAGTATATGGCGAGGGTAAACAGGCGGTAGTAATGACGCCGCGCAGCTATATGGATAAAAAAGCGCCGATTATTCAAGGTGGGCCGACCGGAGCTCCTTGTTCCGAAGAGCATTTCTTAGCCATTCATCAATCCTATGCTCAGGAACCGTTGGTTGATACCATCGTTGACGGTGTTCTTCAGACCATCAAGGGATATGACCCGGTTCCCGGCAGTCCTTATGAAATAGCTGCTGTAAAATCAGAAGCTATTATGGTACGGGCAGCGCAAGACAGAGCCGGACGTACCGGTATGGGGCTCTAGGGGAATGAAACCTCACTTTCACCCGCAGGAGTAATCGCAGCCGATTTCCCTGGCGGTATGAGGCCTTCTGACAGCCATGAAGTGTCCCAGCTAAATGAGCTGAAAATCGATGTAGGTGCATTGGTATTCACTGCTCATTATCAACTAGCTGGCAATCTCATCATGTGCGAGCAGATGCCTATCTATGGAGGTTATGCCGGTGGTCTGGAAGAGACAACCATCGTCGACGTAGCCACTACCATCAATGCCTTTGTTATGACAGGGGCGACCTGGCATTTGGACGGTCCGGTTCATGTGCGCTGGGGCATTACTACAGCCAGAGAGGCTCTTGCTGTAGCCGGTCACTGCGCCATGGCAATCGAGGCCAACACCAATTTTATGTTAGGCAACCAATACTATACACTGGCAGGTCCATGCACCGTTATGTGCCTGTTGGAAACAGCGGCGCAAGCTATAACTGATACAGCCAGCGGCCGGGAAGTATTATCCGGGGTAGCTGCCAGCAAGGGTGTGGCTACTAACTTCACCACTGGTTTAGAAGCCAGAATGATGGCTGAAGCTGCCTGGGCGGTAGCGGGAATGGAAACTGCCAAAGTAAATGAAATATTGGATAAGCTGGTAGCTACTTATGAAAAAGACTATAAAACGGCCCCCAAGGGTAAATCGTTTGAAGAGTGCTACGATGTAGTCAAACTTGTCCCTACCCAGGAATATCTGGATGTATATGATGAAGCTGTTAAGATTCTTACTGGTTTAGGTCTGGATTACTGGACAGAAAAATAAAGCTGGAGGTTCCCCCTGCAGGGAATTTCACAGCTTGTGCCGGAGAAATTCTTTCAGGGGGAAATCCCCTTATAACTGGAGGGTGGATCGTAGAGATCGCATGGACTCTAAATTCATGCAGCCGGGTGCGACTCCCGGACTCTCCGCCATTTATGGAGTGAAATTATGAAAAGTACAGTTGTTTTTCAACCGGCAGGCTGCCGGGGAATGATTTCTTGTGGGAATAGTGTGCTTACTGCCGCCAGAGAATTAGGGGTAGCTATGGAAGCGCCCTGTGGTGGCGGCGCGGTCTGTGGCAAATGTAAAGTAATAATTAATGAGATGTCAAATGTATCGCCGGTAACTGAGAAAGAGAAAAAAACTCTCAGTGCTGAGGAATTGACAAATAACTATCGCCTGGCATGCAGTACGCAAATCTACGGCGATGTTTTGGTAATTGTACCACCGGAAAGCAGTTTGCTTAACCAAGTGGTGCTGGAAACTGGAACAGTACGGCCCTTTAGTATAAACCCGGCGGTAAAAAAGTATTATGTGGAACTGCATAAGCCGACTTTAGCTGATTGCCGGGATGATTTTTCCCGTTTGAAAGCGGCCATGGAAAGTCGGTTTATTCAGCTTGACAAACAAATAACAATTGACTATCAGGTTCTTGGCAGTTTACCTGATGTCTTGCGGCAAAGTGACTGGAAGGTTACGGTTACGTTATGGCAGGACAGTGAGATTGTTGCTGTTGAGCCAGGAAAGGTTGCGAAGTCGTATGGCATTGCCGTTGATGTTGGCACAACAACCATAGCCGCGTATTTGTGTGAGCTTACTACAGGCATGACGATAGCCCAGGCATCGTGCATGAACAGCCAGGTTGGTTATGGCGATGATGTACTGTCGCGAATTTCCTATTGCGTAACTAATGAGGATGGTCTTGCTAAATTACAGCAATTAATTATTGCTGACATTAACACCCTTGTCAGCAATTTAAGTGACAAGGCAACGATTAACCCGGAAGATATTTTGGAAATTGTACTTGTTTTTAATACGGTCATGCACCATATTGCATTACATATTAATCCCCAATATATTGGGAGTGCCCCCTTTGCCGCTGTTATTAAGGAGGCTGTAAATGTTAAAGCCCGCGAATTGGGGATAAAAATTGCCGCAAGCGGATATATTCATTGTTTGCCGCTGGAAGCCGGTTTTGTTGGTGCTGACAATGTGGCGGTACTTATCGCTGAGCAGCCACATCGTCAAAGTAAGATGAGCCTAATTGTAGATATTGGGACAAATGGCGAGATTAACTTTGGTAATAGCGAGGGTGTGTTATCTGCCTCCTGTGCCACTGGCCCGGCGCTCGAAGGCGCTCAAATCAAATTTGGTATGCGGGCGGCACCAGGAGCTATTGCTAACATCAGCATCGACCGTAAAACCAAAGAACCTGAGATTGAGGTTATTGAGTCACTTGTAGATAATAAAACTTGTTTGCCTCGTGCCAGGGGAATATGTGGTTCAGGAATAATTGACGCTGTGGCCGAGTTATTTAAAGCAGGCATTATCAGAAAGGATGGCAGTTTCAATAAAGATATTCAGTGTTCCCGCTTGCGCAAAGGGGCTACAGGCAAATTCGAATATGTGCTGGCATGGGCGGCTGAAACTGCCATTGACCAGGATATCACCATTACTCAGAAGGATATACGCGCGGTTCAGCTTGCGAAGGCGGCACTTTATGCCGGAGCCAAGATTCTTATGCAGAAAAAGGGTGTAGCGGAAGTTGAATGCATTGCGTTAGCAGGTGCTTTTGGCAGCTATATTAACAAGGTAAATGCGTTAGTCATAGGCATGATTCCCGATTGTGACCCTGCCAGTGTAGTAGCGGTAGGAAATGCCGCCGGTGAAGGCGCAAAATTGGCCCTGTGTGACAATGAAAAACGTTCCGAAGCTCAGGAAGTTGCCCGATTTGTACAGTTTGTGGAAACCGCCGCCGAACCTAATTTTCAGGAGGAATTCCTGCAGGCGATGTATTTCCCTCATGGCCGCGACCAGTTTTTGCATATTGCAGGGATAATTGATAAGATTCCCCGTTCGTAGCTAAAGGTAACTGACAAAGTCTTGGAGGAGGCAGTAATCCATGAGTAAGCCAATTCAATTTCAATGTAAGTGGGATACTGCTGAGGTGCTGCCTGACACAATACTGCGTTCGGCTGGTATTGGCTATTATCAGGCACATACCGAGCGGCAGGCGATGGCGCTGGTTGCAGAGGGCAAGTGTATAGTAGAGCGTGACTCCATCTGCAGGGTTCCTTTTTGTGTGACTGTAGAGGCAGAGGCCTTTGGTGCTAAAGTAGTGATACCAGAGGATAATACCGGGCCAACCATAAGGGGTTATCGCTTTATTTCAATAGAGCAATTAGCTGAATTGGATGAGATTGACTTGACTTGCGGCAGAATCAATGAGGTGCTAAGCTGTATTGCCATTTTGCGAGATAGAGGTAATGTAATTGCCGTTAATGTAGAAGGCCCATTTACCATACTTGGGCTGCTTATAGACTCGATGGAGCTGTTTAAAGGGATTTGCCTACACCGCGAATTGATGGTCCGAACCTTACATGTTCTGGAAAAAAGTATTGTGAAATATATAGAAGCCTGTGTAGCCCAAGGTGCAACAATTATATCTTACGCAGACCCCACTGGGGCATTAGAGTTGCTAGGTCCCAAGCTGTACCGGGAATTAAGTGGTAAAAGCTCCTATAATATTCTCAAAAAATTAGAAAACAAATTGGCTGGGGCGCTGGTTCACCTATGCGGTATAAGTTCGCTTAGTTTGGAACGTGCCGGTTTTTGCACAGCTAAGCCGGTGTCAGTTCCGGAGGCACATACCTATGGTGACAGCTTATGCCATATAGTAGCCGAGCATAAGGATGTCAGGCTGGTAGGGCATAATTGTATGAAAAGTACGCCTGTCATTCAGAAAAATCCGGTAGTGTGGCAGATTGAACTAAAGTAGGTTGGTTGTAAGTGGAGGTGCAGATGGTAATGGTAACTTGGACCGATATTCAAAGAAAACGCTTAACGGAATTGAATGCAACCGGGGCCCAACGGCAAATGTCGTTTGCCACAGTAAAAGATAGAAATGCAAGCTTTAAGAAACTAGAGTCTATCTTAATTAGTGTTGCTAAACTCCGCCTGGAGCAACTGCGCACCGAGAAAAAGCGACCAACGCTTAGTCTGATGGAGGCCAAGCTGATTACAGCGTTAAACGATAACGGGTTTGTGCAGGTGACTACACCCATTATTCTTGCCAAAAGTCTGCTTGCTAAAATGACTATTGATGAAGGGCATGAATTGTTTTCTCAGGTGTTTTGGCTTGATGATAAAAAATGTCTGCGCCCGATGCTTGCCCCTAATCTGTATTATATTTCTAAAGACTTAATGCGCTTATGGGAAAAGCCTGTGCGCATTTTTGAGATAGGCTCCTGTTTTCGTAAAGAGTCACAGGGAAATAACCATTTGAATGAATTTACGATGCTCAATTTAGTCGAATGGGGCCTGCCGGAGGAAACCCGGCATCATCGGCTGGCCGAACTGGCAAATATTGTAATGCAGGCAGCCGGCATTGCTAATTACCAGCTGGAGCAAACGTCTTCGGTGGTATATGGCGACACGCTGGATGTTATGCATAACGATATAGAACTAGCTTCGGGTGCTATGGGGCCGCACTTTCTTGACGGCAAATGGGGTATCGCCAGTACCTGGGTAGGGCTTGGTTTTGGTTTAGAGCGTTTAGCTATGGTTAAAGAAGGCGGCCAAAATGTTCGCAGTATGGGGAAAAGCCTGTCCTACCTGGATGGGGTGCGACTAAATATTTGAAGGCGGTGCTTTGGTTGCCGGCTAGGGAGGATGCATTGATATGAAACAACTAGATACTATTCTTGATAAAGCTGTCCAGCACAGCGCAATTACAACGCAAGACATGCTGTATTTATTGCAGCTTACCCAACCTGCAGACAGGGACCAGCTGTACCGGGCCGCCAGACAACGTCGTCAGCTTATTTTTGACAACAAAGTGTTCCTTTACGGCTTTGTTTATTTTTCCACTTATTGTCGTAATGACTGTACTTTTTGTTATTATCGCAAATCGAACAGTCACTGTCAGCGTTATCGCAAAACATCCCGCGAAATTGTGGATATTGCCGGTGCATTGGGGCAGTCGGGAGTCCATTTGATTGACTTGACAATGGGTGAAGACCCGCAGTATTTGTCAAACAATCAGTCTGGGCATCAACAGTTGATTGAAGTAGTAAAAAAAGTCAAGCAGGCGACCAGGCTGCCGATTATGATTTCACCTGGTGTCGTTCCCCGCGAAGTGTTGCGCCGGTTGCAGCAGGCTGGAGCTGAGTGGTATGCCTGCTATCAGGAGACTCATAACCGTGAGTTGTACAGTAGATTGCGGCTTAATCAAGAATACGAGCAGCGGTGGGCCATCAAAGTCTTTGCCAAAACGCTTGGTATGTTGGTTGAAGAGGGACTGCTTGTTGGTGTTGGCGACAACGCTCAGGACGCAGCTCATTCTTTGCGGGAAATGAACAAGCTTGGTGCTGATCAGGTTCGTACAATGAGTTTTGTACCGCAGCCGGGAACGCCATTGTATAAAACAACTGCTGTGAATTCGATATATGAACTCAATGTTATTGCGGTTATGCGTTTGTTGTTTCCCGACCGGTTAATACCGGCCTCGCTGGATGTAGAAGGTATTCAGGGATTGAAGCAGCGTCTGGAGGCCGGCGCCAATGTAATTACTTCAATCATCCCGCCGGATGCCGGTTTAGCCGGGGTATCGCAGAGTACACTGGATATTTCGGAAGGCTACCGGACTGTCAGGGGAGTAACACCTATTTTACGGGAGTGTGGTTTAGAACCAGCCACACAGCAAGAATATGCGCAGTGGCTTGACCGGCGGCTGGGATATGGGCTTAAGGAGGGCATGGTATGCGAGTAGCTGTATTAGGAGGAAAACTGCAGGGAGTCGAGGCCTGCTATCTTGCCCGGAAGGCTGGTTGGCAGGTAGCGCTTGTCGATAAAAATCCGGTAGCGCCGGCAACTAAACTATGTGATGATTTTTATTGCTTTGATCTTATGGATAATAGTAAATTAATGAATTTATTGTCAACAGTACAATTTGTTGTACCAGCTCTGGAAGACAAGGTTGTACTTGATAACATTTACCAGTGTGCCGGACAGGTGGGCGTAAAGGTGGTTTATGATCAGCAGGCTTATGCGCTTTCTGCATCCAAGCTTGCATCTGACAAATTATTTGCCAAATTGAACGTGCCTGCACCTAAGCCCTGGCCCTTATGCGAGTTTCCGGTTACGGTAAAGCCGTCAGGCGCCAGCGGCAGTGAGGATGTGTATTTGATTAGGAATCGTCAGGAGCTGGAAGCACTGCGGCAACAGTTAGGTGGTTTTACAGGCTGGGTGGTGCAGGAGTTTTTGGAGGGGCCTTCTTACTCGATTGAGGTTTCCGGCTGTAACGGAGAGTATCACACATTTCAAGTCACCGAGTTAGCCATGGACGAAATGTATGATTGCAAGCGGGTTCTGGCACCAACCGTACTGTCTGCTGCTAAGGAGCAGGAGTTTTGTGAGATAGCATTAACCCTTGCCGGACAGTTACAATTAAACGGAATTATGGATGTGGAAGCCATCTACCACGATGGGCTGTTTAAAGTGCTGGAAATTGACGCCAGACTGCCTAGCCAGACGCTGACAGCAGTGTACAATTCGACGGGGATAAACGTATTGGAAGTGTTGTGGAATGGGTTCAAGCCGAGTAACCAAAAGAATTTGGCAAGCGTAGCCCAAGGCGTGATCTATGAACATATCAAGGTAACCCCGGAGCGGCTGGAAGTCTGTGGTGAACATATTATGGCTTCAGCTGGTCAGCTAACATTATACCAAAACTTTTTTGGCGCTACAGAGGCATTATCTAACTATAGTCCTGATAAACAGGAATGGGTGGCGACCTTGATTATTACGGCTGAGAACCGGCAGCAGGCTTGGGCGCAGCGTTGCCAGGTCATAACTACCATTATGAACCATACCCGGGTGAACCGGTATCATGACGAGGAACCGCCGGTACCTGTCAGGCAAGTGTTGCGTATCAACAAGGCTGTATAAGGAGTAACCACAGGAGGTGAGGTTTTGACAAGGCTGCGGGAAGAAGATATTTGTTATGTTGGTCAGCGTTTAGAAAATTATGATTTGCAGTTATTCCAGCGTACGGGGAAGGGGTTGGCAGGTATTGCCGCCCATGCTTTGGGAAAAGTTCCTGAGGATTTTGCCGCTGTGCGACAGGGTATTTCCGTAGGAATTGTTCCGATTGCCTATGGGCAGGGCATAATCAATGGATTTTCTGAAACACTCCAGGATATTATTGAATTTTTGGGATTTTTTGCTTTTGTTACCGAATCACCCAATATTAGTGGTTTGGGCGAAGCCATAAGTCGTGGGGCTAAACTAATTTTTCTGGCAGATGATGATAAATTTGTTGCGCTCAATATAGCCAGTGGTAAGGTCAGTGACAATGGTGAGGCCACCGGGCGGGGCTACGCGGCGGCACTGGCCTTGATGGCCGGTAGTGTGCAAGGTAGCAAGGTGCTGGTTATCGGTGCAGGTCCGGTGGGCAGCGGGGCGGCACTCTATCTGGCACAGCAGGGGGCTCAAGTAGTAGTGCATGATCCGGATTTTGGAAAGATAAGCCAACTAAGGGAGCTTATACCAGGTATTCATGTAGCCCCCAAACTGGACACGGCATTAGCTGAGTGCAATTTAGTGCTTGAGGCTACACCGGCTGAGGATACTATTATTCAACAATACATTACTGGTGCTACCCGTGTTGCCGCGCCGGGGATACCGCTGGGGTTAAACCCAATGTGCCGCGAGCTGCTGGCTGAACATTTAGTTCACGATGTTTTAGAGATCGGAGTAGCGACCATGCTGTTTACGGCGTTAACAGAGTAATGCTAAAAGGAGGGAGCAGCTATGGCCAAGAGTGGGGTTATGCTTGTTAAAAATAATTCACCGGAAACGGCCAATAAAAAGAAAAAATACTATCGGAAGAATGTCGAATTTTTCAAGCTTATTGAGAAGATTAAGCTATGGCCGTCGCGAACAGGTATGCTCCATGGCATTAAATCTATTAAGATTACCGGGGAGATTGCGGAAATCATTACCCATTGTGACGAAAAATTTATTGTTTGGAATTCGCGTACCAGCAGGGCGGCCAGGTGGCTGCGTAATAAATGGTGTGTCTGTGCCTGCAAAAAATGCAAGATTCCGACTTGGAAGATTGAAAAGTACACGAGCACCATGATGACGCAAAAATGGGGCTCTAATCTATAAACTAGGTCATGATGTTATAAGAATACTATTAATTTTTGGAGGATGAAATAATGAATGGCAAAGAGCGAGTATTAAAAACCCTGAGTTTTGAACCTGTTGATAGAACACCGTGGGTTCCCTATGCTGGTGTCCAGACAGCCAATTTGATTGGCGTTGATGCCGAAACCTATTTAAAGGATGTTGATAACATTGTAAAAGGTATCATGAAGGCCTATGAATTGTACCAGCCAGATGGGCTGCCAATTGTATTTGATGTGCAAATGGAGGCTGAAGCCTTAGGGTGTAAACTGAAATGGTCAAAAGATAATCCGCCGGCCGTAGATGTCCATGTGTTGGAACATAAGGAATTGTCTGAACTAACATTACCTACCGAGCAAGATGGCCGTTATCCGATTGCGTTAGAGGCCTCGCGCCGCCTGGTAGCTGAACTTGGTGATAAGGTTGCACTCTATGCACTTATTTGTGGACCATTTACCCTGGCGCTGCATTTAAAGGGAACCGACCTTTTTTCCGATATGATCAAGCGGCATGAAAAGGTCGATGAGGTAATGCAGTTTTGTACTACTGTATGTAAAGACCTGTCTCGGATGTATGCTGCAACCGGCGTTGATATCATTGCTGTTGTTGATCCCATGACTTCGCAGATTGCGCCCAAGCAATTCGACCGTTTCGTCAAGCCTTCTACGATCGAATTAAACCGCTATGTAAAATCGCTGGGCCTTAAGGTAACAAGCTTCTGCTGTGGTAATGCTACCAAGAATATCGAACTTATGTGCCAAACCGAGACTGATGGCATTGCTTTTGACGAAAACGTCAGTTTGGCCTATGCGAAAGAGATTGCCACTAAATATAAAGTATCATATGGCGGTAATCTACCATTGACAACGGTAATGATGTTTGGTTCGCCATTGGAAAACGTCGAGGAAGCGCGCAAAGAAATAGAACTTGGCCAGGGTGTGGGATATATTCTTTCTCCAGGCTGTGATATACCATTCGATACGCCTGTAAACAACCTGGTTGCCATTTCCAATTTTATTAATGGCAAAGCCTCTTCACTGGAATTGCTGGAATCGGAGCAACAGTTCCATGAAGAAGACGAAGCCGTATTTGAAGATGTTGAGATAAAGCCTGGCCAGGTGTTTATCGAGATTGTAACCCTGGATTCGGAAGGCTGTCCGCCATGCCAGTATATGTGCGAATCGGTGAAGAAGGTACTGCCTCGTTATGAAGGCCGGCTGACTTGGCGCGAATCGCTTGTGAAAACCCGGGCCGGTATCAAACGCATGGCTACCTTGGGAGTTAAGAATTTACCTGCGATGCTGATTAATAATGAAGTAGTGTTTGATAATATTATTCCATCAGATAATGAACTAATTGAAGCCATTGAAAAACGAATTGGCTAATTATTGGATAGTTTTTACAGTGGCCTAGAGCTTGCTCTAGGCTACTGTGTTAAAACCGCAATATATTAGGGGGGTGTAGTTATGAACAGGAAACCGATAAAACTTTATTTACTCACTGGCTTTTTGGGGGCAGGCAAGACTACTTTTTTAAAACAAATTATTGCCAGTCTTGTCAATAATAAAATTGGCATTTTGATGAACGAATTTGGCAAAATCAGTGTTGATGGTGTTTTGCTCCAACAAAACGGGGTTGATATTTTGGAGATTAATAACGGTTCTGTGTTTTGCAGTTGTTTGAAAGGGGCCTTTATTGACGCGTTAATTACCTATTCAGAATTGCCGATTGAGTACTTATTTGTGGAGGCCTCGGGTATGGCTGATCCGTCAAGTATTGAGCATATACTTAATTCCATTATTGGTAAAGTAAAGGGGCAAAAGTATGACTATCAGGGAGCCATCTGTGTGGTGGATGCGCTAAATTTTTTAGATCAGGTTGATGTATTGTTGCCGATTGAAAGACAAATTGCTGCAAGTAGTTTTATTATGCTCAACAAAGTTGACTTGATAGATAACCAGGTTTTGTCAGAGGTAGAGCAAAAAATACGTAGTATTAATTCTGAGGCCGAACTCTTGAAAACTAAACATTGTGAGGGTGGTTTAGATTTTTTACAGCAAAAATTAAAGAATGTATCAGGTGCTGGCAGTGAGCAGTGTTGTAATACTCCTGCAAACAGACCTGTTGCGCATATTCTCAGTGTTGCAGGCAGCTTTGACAGAGAAAAATTTATGGGTTTTTTACAGTCTTTAGTGCCTTGGACGCTGCGAATAAAAGGGTTTTTCCTGTTAAACGATGGCTGGATGCAAGTTGATATGGTCGGTAGTCAAATAGATATTAAGTCAACAGATATAACTCGGACTGTATCAGAATTAGTTATTATTTCAGGCCAGGGGCTGCCAGCCTTACAAGAGATTTACATGAATTGGGACAAGAGCTTTGAGGTAGAGATGTCTTTAAACTAAGGAAGATGAAATGATAATGACTTCAGAGGTACTAATTAGAAAAGCAGTAGCTGCCGATATTGACGCCATGCTTGAATTACTCAGACTACTATTCGCTATTGAGACTGACTTTGTGTTTGATGGCGATAGGCAGCGTTTAGGGTTAACGCTCTTACTGCAGGCGGAAAATACCGGCTGTATGCTGGTGGCGGAATGTGGGCAGCACATTGTGGGCATGTGCACGGCGCAGTTGCTTGTGTCTACAGCGGAAGGCGGAATAAAAGCACTAATTGAAGATGTAGTAGTTGCTGAAAGCTGCCGGAGACAGGGAGTGGGTACACAACTGCTAATGGCAATTAAGCAGTGGGCCGCTCGCCAGGGGGCGAAACGCATTGATTTGCTGGCCGACCGGCGTAACAACAGGGCGCTGGATTTTTATCAACGGTTAGGCTGGCTGGAGACAAAACTGGTCTGTTTGCAGAAGAAAATGTAGTTCAACCTACTTATAACAAGTATTAATTCTTATTAATCATTACTAAGCCAATAATACAAACAATAAACCCGGAAATTTTCAGCCAATTTATTTGTTCGCCATACATAACCATACCTATTGGTATTAAGGCTAGAGCTAACAAAATATTAGCTATTACAGAACAGGTGCTGATATTCCACCCGGCGCGAAAGGCCAAGAGGTAACCTATTTCAATGCCGAGCACCCCTAGTGCAAGTACGACTGTCGCCCAATTTATACCACTGAAGGCTTTGACGAACCCGAAAGAGTCATCGCCGTAAAAGGGAATACTTATCAGAGTTACTGTGCCTGCTATGACGTAAGTGATGAATAAGGAGGCAAACGGATTAACATCAGGATTAATTTCCTTTTGACAAATGTTATAAACAATATTTGAGATTACAATTAAACCAATGGAAGACCAATAATACATGCTACCACTCCTTGAAAAATAAAATAAAGATACCCCGTAAGTTAGACGCAGGACAAAAGGAGCTTATAACCAATAATCCCCTAAGACTATTGGTTATAAGCTCCTTTGCTATTTAGCTGCCTTTTATACAATAATAATTTAATTTTTTACTAAAATAAATTATATCATTTTGGTTATAAAAAAACAACTAAACAATTTCAGGTGCTGAAATTGCAGTAAGAAGGTAAAATATGTAAGGAAGGAGAACATCTTTTCTTACATATTTTTTTGCGAGGTGGCCATTATGCCGAATTTTACAAGAAATTTGTCCTCTAAGGTTGGCTTGCCGCCAGGTACATTGCTGCACGTTGGTGATACGCGCGCTGATAGGGCTTATATTAGTGTGGCGAATTATGATGGTATTGGTTTTACCGAAACAAAGGATGCTTTCCTGGGTGATTTGAAGAAGTTAGCCGATAGGCAGGGCGTTACCTGGATACAGGTGCAGGGGCTTACTGCTAAAGCTGTTGAGGGAATTGGCCAGCAGTTTACTATCCATCCGCTGGTATTGGAAGATATACTGCACACGAATCAGCGGCCTAAGGTGGCGGACTATGGAGATTATTTATGTGTAATTGTTAAGTCGTTGACAGTAAAAGCTGAAACAGATGACTATGAGGCCGAACAGGTCAGCCTGATTCTGGGGCCAAACTATGTAATATCCTTTGTGGAAAATCTGTTTGACGACAAGGATGTATTAGCTAGTGTTTATGAGCGTGTCAGGGGCGGGCGGGGTAAGATTTGCCGGCTGGGAGCCGATTATCTGTTTTATGCCTTACTTGACAGTATTGTGGATCATTATTTTTTAGTGTTGGAACTTTTGGGAGAGAAAATCGAGCTGCTGGAAAACCAGATTGCTAATCAGCCACGTCCCGAACTATTGCAGGAACTGCATAAGCTTAAACATGACATGCTATTTTTGCGAAAAGCGGTATGGCCTGTCAGAGAGCTGGTGAGTGTGCTGGAGCGGGGAGAGACGTCTCATATCAAGGAATCAACAGTTGTTTATCTGCGCGATATATATGACCATGTGATTCAGGTCATCGAAACAGTGGAGATTTACCGGGATATGCTGTCAGGTATGCTTGATATTTACCTATCCAGTGTCAGCAACCGTATGAGTGAGGTTATGAAAATGCTGACAATTATTTCAACTATTTTTATACCACTTACCTTTATTGCCGGCGTCTATGGGATGAACTTTACGCATATGCCGGAACTGGAGTGGGAGTATGGTTATCCAATGATTGTATCCATTATGCTGGGTATAAGCTTGTTGATGGTGCGCTACTTTCGCAAAAAGCAGTGGTTATAGTGGGATAAAAGTCCCGGCTAGTAAGAGCTGCTTGACCTAAGTCCTAAAAAAAGATAGGAGAATCTCCTCGCTGGTTTTTGCGTTGATTTGGGTTTAAAATTTAAGTACAGAGTAAACACGCTAGCTAGTTTGCATTACTAATTTGCAGGTGGTAACTCTTGTATGAGTACTTACTTTTTTAGCATTGTGCATGGCAGGAGGGACGATATGCTCAAGTATTCTAATAAAGGACTTTTAGTGATTGCAGTAGTTTTAAGTATGCTGACAACCGGGCTTGTGTATAGCTATCTGAAGAAAACGAGTGGTAATCTCCCAACCGATACCGCAGCCGTGGTCGTAGCTAAGATGGATATTGGTGCCAAGACCAGAATTACTCCCGAGATGGTACAGGTGACTAAGGTTCCTAGCGCCTACTTGCAGCCGGGTGTTGTACAAGAGTCGAAAGAGGTCATTGGGATGTTGTCCAGGGAACCGATTATAGCTGGTGAGCAGATAACAGCACGGCGGCTACTTGGTGAAGGTAAGGCCGCTGGGTTTACCGGGTTGATTCCCGTCGATAAACGAGCGATAACTATCGGTGTTAATGAAGTAACTGGTGTGGCCGGATTTGTTAAAGCAGGCGATTATGTGGATGTGGTTGTCACTTTTGAGAAAAGTACGGTTGGTGACAATGTCAGCCACATGATGCTGCAGAATGTACTGGTATTAGCTGCTAACCGTGAAATCGAGGGGGGAGCTGTTGAGACAAACAATACTACTTCCAAGGATAAAAAAGAGGTCATCAAAACAGCTACTGTTACGTTGGCGGTAACGCCTGACGAAGCGGCGAAACTTACGCTGTCAGAAGATAAGGGCAAAGTGCGCCTGACACTTAGACCATTCATGCAAAATGCCGGTGTTAGCATTGCCGGCCCGGTTACGCCCCAAGATATTGTCGGTATACATAATAACTCATTTGTTCCCCGTCAGGAACCGGCAGAACAAGCGCCGCCAGCTCCACCGTCAACAGATAAGCAGGCCGGCGGTATCCAAATGATTCGGGGAACGAAAACTGAGGTTATAGCCATTCATTAGCTGTTAAAGTACCGGGAACGCAGGACTGGCAGAAAGGCAGGAATTTTGATGAATAAGCTGAAGCTATTTGTTGCTGTTGTTATTGTAATTGCTAGTATCTTGGCCAATGGCATGATGGTAGCTGCCGAGGAGAAAATGCCGGTAGCTGTTAACCAGTCCCGGGTCTTGCGCTTTAATGCCGTTGAACGGGTAGCGGTTGCCAACCCTGAGATTGCCGACGTAGTAGTTGTGTCTGGGATAGAGGTATTACTTGTTGGCAAGGCTCCGGGTTTAACAACCCTTCACATTTGGGCTGGTGGGGGTCGTTATAGTTATCTGGTCGAAGTCGGGGCAGCGGATATTACTATTGCCAATGACATTAAGAATATTTTGGGGTTGTCTGATATTACTGTAAGCAAAGTGAATAAGACAATTATTCTTGAGGGAACAGTCAATGACCAATATCAGAAAAACCGGGCTGAAAAAGTGGCATCAGCGTACGCGGATAAGGTAGTTAACCTCTTAGAAATAACCCATCCTGTACAGGTACGGATTGAGGCCAGGGTAGTGGAGATTAACCGGGAATCGGCGAAAAGCTTAGGAATTAAATGGTCGGGGAACAATGCAGGAACATCAGGCAATTTTTCCTTTGGACAGTCTTCCATAAACTCCCTGGCACCAAAGGTTTTTGGTAACTTAGGTACCTACAGCCCTGTCAATGCTCAGCTTGACGCTCTTGTTCAAAATGGCGTTGCCAAGATATTATCTCAGCCTAATATGATCACCTTGAGTGGTGATAAGGCCAATATTATGGTCGGAGGTCAAATCCCCGTTCCTATTGGCCTCAATGATGGACGGATTTCAATAGAGTGGAAGGAATACGGCATTAAACTTGACATTGCGCCGGAAGTAAATGCTGATAAGCTTATACAAAGTAAAATAAAAGCAGAAGTGAGTACTCTTGACTGGACGGACGAACATAAAATTGAACTTGGTTTAGGTATGAAGATTCCGCCGATAAAACTGCGTAAGGCCGAAACCGCCATTGCCATGTCCTCCGGACAAACCATGGCTATTGGTGGCCTGATTTCCAGTGAGGTTACCAAAGATGTGTATAAGCTGCCGCTCTTGGGGGATATTCCGATTCTTGGTAATCTTTTTAAGAGTACCTCATTTAGCCGGGGGGAGACGGAAGTAATCATATTTATTACGCCAACGATTGTGAATCCTGACGAATACATCCCGGCACAAACTTTGGAAATGCAAGCATTTGCTAAAGAAAACCCATTTAGGGGGTAAGTTTGATGAGTGAAAAAATAACAATTTTTATTGCTGACGATATTGCGGCTACCAGGGAAAATATTTGCAAACTGCTAGAGTTTGAGCCTGATCTGGTGGTTGTTGGTCAGGCTGAATCTGGTGCTGAGGCTGTGGAAAAGGTAAAGATTATGCAGCCTGATGTTATTCTCATGGATATTAATATGCCAGGTATGGATGGCATAGCAGCTACTGAGCAAATTGCCGCTGAAGTGCCTAATGCCTGCATTTTAATTATGAGTGTGCAGGGTGAACAGGAATATCTGCGACGGGCTATGGTGGCTGGTGCCAAAGACTATCTGGTTAAGCCCTTTAGTGGCGATGAACTTCTCCAGGCTATTAAGCAGGGGGTTGTCAATGAAAAAAAACGCCGCAACGTACTTAAATTTGAGCCAAAACCACAGGTTCAGGGTAAAATTATCACAGTATTTAGCACCAAAGGTGGTATTGGCAAGACAACTATTTCAACAAACCTGGCGGTAGCCCTGGCAGAAATAACAGAAACCAATGTGGGGATTGTTGATGCTGATTTGCAGTTTGGTGATGTGGCATTATTTTTAAATCTTGTACCTTGTGCCACTATTGCTGATTTGGTGCGTGATATCGACCACCTGGATAATCATGTGCTATCAGGCTATCTGACGCACTATAGCAACAATGTCAGGCTATTGCCGGCACCGGTACGCCCTGAACAGGGAGAAACGGTGACAGGCAGTCACTTGTCACCTATTCTTAAGACCATGCGTTCTAATTTCAAATATACGATCATTGATACCGCCCCGGCTTTTTCTGATAGTATGCTCGCTGTGCTTGATGCCTCAGATATTGTTTTAGTAGTGGCTGCGATGGACTTACCTACAATAAAAAATGTCAAGCTGTGTTTAGAAATTATGGAGTCCCTGAACTATGGGCAAGATAAAGTCAAGGTGGTGCTAAACAGAGCCGATACGAATGCCGATATTAGCATTGATGAAGTGGAAGCCAGTTTGCAGTATAAGTTTTCGGCGTTAATTCCCAGTGATGGCAAAGTAGTGGTTTCTTCAGTAAATAGAGGTGTCCCTTTTGTTGTTAGTCATCCCGGAATACCAGTAGCGCAGAGCCTCTTTGAATTAGCCCAATTGGTTTCTGGCGGTGACTGGCAAAAGAAAAGGCAAGAACAGCCTGCAACAGGGGTTGTAGGGCGCTTTAAGCGTCTATTTGGCTAGAGAGGGGATAGAGACATGCTGCTTATAATCGGGTTTGTGCTGTTTCTTAACCTATTGGTTATTTGTCTGATTATTTTTCGTTGGCAAAGCCATAATAAGATGGCTATCGGCCAACGAATGGAACAATATTTAGCGCCCGCTACTCTGATAAAATCGGCTGAAGATAAGGCTGGCACCACACGTCAGCTTAGCGGCTGGCGGGCAATCATCAGAGGGTTGGGGCAGCAGCTTGCATCCTCTGACGGTTCTTGGACAAGGCGAATGGAACATCGGCTTGTTCAGGCCGGATTGCCGTTAAAAGGTCAGGAATTTTTAGTTATTTGCCTGGGAACCGCCGTAGCTAGCGCCCTGCTGGTTATGTTGAAAGGTGGTTTGCCGGGGGCGGTATTTGGTGGTATTTGCGGCTATGGCCTGCCGTTCCTGTTTTTAAAAATAAAAATTAAACGGCGGGCCACAGCCTTTAATGATCAGCTAGGTGATGCACTAATTCTGATTGCCAATGCACTGCGGACAGGTTACAGCTTTATGCAGGCTATTGAGATGATAGCCCGTGAGATGCTGCCGCCAATTTCGGTTGAGTTCGGCCGGACCCTGAAGGAAATGAATTTAGGTGTACCTACGGAAGAAGCAATGTCCAATATGGCGAGAAGGGTGAACAGTGATGACCTTGATTTAGTTATTACCGTAATATTAATTCAGCGGCAAGTAGGTGGAAATCTGGCAGAAGTGCTTGATAATATTGCCGGTACTATCCGCGAGCGGATACGTATTAAAGGGGAAATTAAGACGCTGACAGCTCAGGGGCGGATGTCGGGGATTATTGTTAGTCTGCTGCCGGTAGCCTTACTGGTGGCTCTTACGATGGTTAATCCTGGTTATGTTGATCTGCTGTTTACTCACCCGACTGGTCAAGTCATGCTAGGGGTAGCTGTTTTAGGGCAGGTGCTGGGTATGGTGACTATTCAAAAAATCGTCAATATTGATATCTAAAACAGAGGGGGATATTTCCACCCTCTGTTGGTGTTTATTTTTAGCAGGATATGCCGTTACTATGGCGAATTTTGCTTTATAGCATTTGAAAGCAAGAGTGGTGAATGAATGAAAAACCTTGATGTGAAAATTCTCGATAAGATTGTCAAAACGACTATTGCAACTGTTGAAAAAAGTAAAACCCAAATATTTGATATATATGAAGCGGCAAAAGTTGAAATGGAGAAGGTCAGGCGGGATGTTGAGCGCATAAAAACGGAAACGGCAGACGCTATTTTTAAAGTAGATGAGTTTGAAAAAAAAGAACGTCGTTCCCGCCTCAGATTGATGGAGGTTAGCCGCAATTTCCGGAAATATGCAGAGGCGGATATCAAAGCAGCTTATGAGGATACCAGCAATGTTCAGCTTGAACTGGCTATGGCCAAGTTGCAGGAGCAAAATTTGCGCCGTCAGCGCGACGACTTGGAACTGCGGCTTAAAGCACTAAAAAATACAGTAGAAAAGGCCGAAAGTTTGGTTTCTCAGGTTGGTGCCGTTTTGGGATATTTAGGCAATCAAATGGGGTCGGTTGTGACCCAGATTGAGACGCTCCAGGCCAGTCAGATTTTTGGGGCCAAAATTATTCGTGCCCAGGAAGAGGAACGGCGGCGGGTGGCCCGGGAAATCCATGATGGCCCGGCTCAGGCTATGGCCAATATTGTTTTTCGGGCAGAAGTATGCGAACGTCTGGTAGATGTGGATCTGGACCGGGCTAAAAATGAGCTTAAAGATCTACGCGAGCAAGTACGTGTGGCTTTGCGGGAGACCCGGACCATTATTTTTGACCTCAGACCCATGACACTGGATGATTTAGGATTAGTGCCAACCATCAGGCGGGTACTGGAAACAATAAAAGAGCGCTGCGGTATTTTTTTTGAAGTTAAGGTACTGGGTGAGGAGAAGCGTTTGGATACCCATGTTGAGATTGGCCTGTTCCGCATTATCCAGGAGGCCATCAACAATGTCGAAAAACATTCAAAAGCTACCACCGTCTGGGTACGTATTGACTTTCGGCCAAGTGTGGTTTCAGCAGTAGTTGAAGATGACGGGCAGGGGTTTGACACGGCCAGTGCCAGCGGCAATGAGAGTTTTGGCCTGATGGGGATGAGGGAGCGGATTAATCTATTAGGCGGCGAACTTACAATAAAATCGGAGATCAGTAAAGGCACCTTGGTTTTTGTTACAGTACCACTTACGAAATAGGAATAACGGCCTGGACTAGGACTTTTCACGTTGTTTCGTCCGGGACTTACTGCCTACCAAAAGCCCAGCCGGAATAAGCCGTGATACCTAATGAAAATGAGACTAGCGGACGATGCTGCCATATCTTCTTACTGATATAATGAAATCA
This sequence comes from Sporomusa ovata DSM 2662, assembly GCF_000445445.1. Lineage (GTDB taxonomy): Bacteria > Bacillota > Negativicutes > Sporomusales > Sporomusaceae > Sporomusa > Sporomusa ovata. Next base: position 776,428 of record NZ_ASXP01000002.1, read on the forward strand.
GAACCAGAAGAGACTACTTTAATGAAATAAATAAAAAAGTAGGAGGAATGGAAAATGTTGAGAATGTATTGGAAAATGTTTGCGGCCCGTTACTTGAACGAGAAAGGTCAAGGTATGGTAGAGTATGGACTTATTCTGGCGTTGGTTGCTGTAGGATGTATACTGGCCTTTACAAATCTGGGTACCGCGATTGGTGGTAAGCTTACTGACGCTACTACCGAACTCAACAAATAAACAGTAGTTAGCAAGCCGAATTTTATAACTATAGTAAATACAGTATAGGCCTGTCGATTCATTAACCTCCTGACTTCCTTGGTCGGAGGTTAATTCTTTACATTTATCAGGGGTGATAAATATGAATACTGCCAGTCATTTAAAACAAAACCATGGTCAGGCCATGGTCGAGACCGCCCTTATTTTACCGGTTATCTTGCTAATTCTATTTGCCATCTTAGAGTTTGGAATGGTATTGAATCAGTATCTGGTACTGACGGCAGCCGCCCGGGAAGGTGCGCGAACTGCAGCGGTGAGTGATGATACTGCCGCCCGGGTTGCCGTCGCTGAGGCTGTTGCCGGCATTAGTACTATTGGTCTGCAAGTCAACATTGCCTATTCAGGCGACAAACGCGAGCAGGGCAAATCAGTCACTGTGACAGTCAGTAAACCGATTGAAGTAACGACACCTGTAATTAAGAGCATTATTGTTAGTGCTTTTGCTCCGGACGTTCCGGTACTTACCGGGCGGTCGGTGATGCGGGTGGAACTGCCATGAGGATATTTGTTGTTAATCAAAAAGGCTCGATAACAGTATTGACTGTTTTGGCGATCACTGTCCTGCTTGGTTTTGCCGCCCTTGTTGTAGATGTCGGATTTTTATATGTAAATAGAGCTGAACTTGTTAACATGGCTGATGCTGCTGCTTTAGCCGGGGTCCAGGATCTGCCGGGCGATACTGCTCAGGCCGAGGCCAGTGGCAGGGAATACGCCGCCCAAAACGGTCAATCCGGCGATGTGATCGAGGTCATTGTTCCTACAAACAGGGCAGTTGCTGTTAGCGTCAAACGGACAGTTAACATGGTATTTGCCAAAGTATTTGGTCTGAACTCAGTCGATGTCCGGGCCAAATCTGCCGCCGTTTTGAGACCAACCAGTGGTGTTATTGGAGTGGTGCCATTCGGGGTAGTTTGGCAGGAGTTTGTTTACGGCACGACTTATGCTCTGAAAGTCGGTGCTGGTGATGGCTACGCCGGCAACTACGATGCGTTGGCTCTGGGTGGTACCGGTTCACGTACTTATACCGATAATATTAAATTTGGCTATGATGCCAAATTGTCAATAGGTCAATGGGTATCAACCGAAACCGGTAATATGTCAGGTGGTACCGGTGAAGGCGTCAACTACCGCATAGGTCTTGATCCTTATGCCACCTTTAATACGGTAGAGGCGGGCTCGCCGCGGATCATAATTGTACCATTGATTGAATCAATTACCAACGATACAGGCCGTCATGATGTTAAGATTGTTGGTTTTGCCGGCTTTTTCCTGGAGGGAGTAGCTGGATCAGGAAATGAAAATCTTGTAAGCGGCAAGTTCATGCAGACTGTAATCGCCGGTGAAACGTCTGGTACTGCGATCAATTACGGCGTGTATAGTGCGGCACTTGTTCCTTATGAGTCAGTAGCGGCCAACTAGCGGCGCAGCGAACAAGGCACCAACTGACGCGGCAACCATCGATTCATGGCTCATACTGTTTCGAATTTCGTTATCAGCCATAAGGCAGGGAGGAACAAGATGTCGCTATTAAAACGCTTGGAAGAAGCTCAGATAAAACAGGAGCAGCCATCCAAAGGCGTGGAAAAGCCCAAAATGGCAGCACCACTAAAAACCGATCCCTATCAAAGCCTAAAAGGCAAGATTCACCAAAAAATAGTTGAGGAAATGAGCCAGGAAGAAAGTAAGGTTCTTGCTGATAAAAATGCTGATCGTAAAATGCTTGAAGAGGTGGTCGCCCGTATTGCTACTGTGGCGATGGATGAAGAAACGGTACCGGTACCCAGAAGTGAGCGCTCGCGGATCATTGCGGAAATTGTTGATGAGGTTTTAGGTTATGGGCCGATCGATCCGCTGCTAAAAGATGATTCAATCTCGGAAGTCATGGTTAATAGTCCTACCCAAGTCTATGTTGAGCGCAAAGGTAAACTAGTGCTTAGCGATGTGCGGTTTCGCGATGATGTTCATGTTATGCATATTATTGAAAAAATTGTGGCGCCAATCGGCCGCCGCATTGATGAGAGTTCACCAATGGTGGATGCCCGGCTGCCGGACGGCTCGCGGGTTAATGCTATTATTCCGCCACTGGCCTTAAAGGGGCCATGTCTTACGATCCGAAAGTTTGCCAAAAATCCGCTAATGATCAATGACCTTATCAGCTTCGGTACGCTGAATCAGGAAATGGGCGAATTTCTGCGGGCGTGTGTTGAGGGTAAACTTAACATTGTAGTATCAGGCGGTACCGGCTCAGGCAAAACAACTACTTTAAACATCCTTTCATCCTTTATTCCCCATGATGAACGGATTGTCACGATTGAGGATGCTGCTGAACTACAACTGCGGCAGGAGCATGTCGTAACCCTGGAAACCCGACCGGCCAATGTCGAGGGAAAAGGTGCCATTACCATGCGCGATCTTGTTCGCAACAGTCTCAGGATGCGTCCTGACCGCATTGTTGTTGGCGAAGTCCGGAGTGGGGAAGCGCTTGATATGCTGCAGGCTATGAATACCGGTCATGACGGTTCGTTAACTACCGGTCATGCCAATTCACCGCGTGATATGCTCAGCCGCTTGGAAACCATGGTGCTCATGGCCGGTATGGATTTGCCGGTCAGAGCCATTAGAGAACAGATTGCGTCAGCCGTAGACCTTGTTCTTCAACAGTCCCGTCTGCAGGACGGTAGCCGGCGGATTACTCATTTGACCGAAGTACAAGGCATGGAGGGTGATGTCATTACGTTGCAGGATATCTTTATATTTGAACAAACAGGCCGGGATGAGAAGGGGAAAATTACCGGTCATTTCAAGCCAACAGGAATTCGGCCAAAATTCTTAGAAAAACTAGCGGCGAATGGCATCCAGCTGCCGAAAGAGACCTTCTGGCCCAAGTAAGGAAGTGGTATTAAAGTAGTCTGCAGGCACAGGTTGATAGTGTAACGCAAGATAGTAACGCATCATATAAAGGAGAAACGAACTATGTTTATTGCAATCATAGCATTAACCTTCATAACGGCATTTGTATTCCTATATCTGGTGCTTCACACCTTTATACCGATTACCGGCCCGGTTGAGATGCGACTTAAGGCGCTAGACAGCATGGTATCAGGACGAACTGACATTGATGACGAACTGGCAAAACCATTTAGGCAGCGTATTCTGGCCCCGCTAAGCGGCGATATGGCAACAGTCCTGACAAAGCTTACACCCAAGGCAGTGCGCGCCAACATTGAGCAAAAACTGATTAGGGCCGGTGGTTTTGCCAAATTGACCAGTGATGAGTTTCTCCTGGTGATGGGCTTTTTGGCTTTGGCTTTGCCTGTCATTGCCGGTACACTGGGGGTACTTGCCGGCATAGCCGGCAGCAAGGTAATTGGCTTTATGCTCATGGCTTTCCTGGTCAGTCAATTACTGCCGTTTTTGCTTTTAAACTATAAAATTGCCAAACGCAAAGTAAGCATTCAAAAGGATTTGCCAGATGTATTAGACCTTTTAACAGTCAGTGTGGAAGCAGGGTTAGGGTTCGACGGGGCACTGGCCAAACTGGCGGAAAAAATGAAAGGTGCACTTGTGGATGAGTTCAACCGGGTATTGCAGGAAATCCGTATGGGTATAGCAAGACGCGAGGCGCTGGTTGCTATGGGTACACGCTGTGAAGTTCCCGATCTCTCGCTGTTTACCACTTCGTTAGTGCAAGCCGACCAGTTAGGGGTTAGCATTGGCAATGTTCTCAGAGTACAGTCAGCATCAATGCGGCAAAAACGCCGACAGCGAGCCGAAGAGCAAGCTATGAAGGCGCCGATTAAAATGCTGTTGCCACTTGTGTTGTTTATTTTCCCCTCTTTATTTGTGGTTCTCTTAGGGCCGGCTGCTATTTTGATGTTCAATAGTCTGCTAAAGTGAGCCTTGTTGCAACTAATATTATCCGAGATGAATTACTGGTTTTGGCAATAATATCCAACTATAGTTGCCGTAAAAATCCTGCAAAGTAGCAAAGCTTTGCAGGATTTAAAAATTTTATGTTATGAAATATATTGTGTTATTTAGTATAATAGAAACAACATTAATGAAATAGGGTCTGTTCTAAAATATAGTAGGAGCTGACATGAATGAAGACTCAAATCATTCAAGAAATTGATTATTTGCAAGATATCTTGTTTTCCCTTAGCGATTCTATCGGTCACAATCCTGAGTTAGGCATGCAGGAATTTCAATCTGCCGCCAAACTCACCGGATTGTTACGAGAACATGGTTTTACTGTTGAAATGAATATTTGTGGTTATGAAACAGCATTTAAGGCAGTCTATGACTCAGGGAAAACCGGTCCGACGATTGCTTTTTTTGCCGAATATGATGCCTTGCCGGAGATTGGGCATGGTTGTGGTCATAATATGATAGGCGTTATGGCTGTCGGCGCCGGAATTGGTCTGAGTAAGGTGCTTGCCGCCGGACGAGTAACCGTTTGGGGAACACCGGCAGAGGAAACAATGGGCGCTAAGGTGGCTATGGCCCGCGATGGAGTTTTGGCTGAGGTTGATGCGGCAATACTTGTTCATCCTCATAATAAAACTTATGCCAGCGGCGTATCACTGGCAATGGATGCTTTGCAGTTTGAGTTTAAGGGACAGACTAGCCATGCCGCTTCTGCGCCGGAAAAAGGCATTAATGCTTTAGATGCCGTTATTCAAACCTTTAATGCTACGAATGCTCTGCGCCAGCATGTTGCATCTGATGTGCGGATTCACGGGATTATAACTAAAGGCGGGGTAGCGGCTAATGTTGTGCCAGACCATGCTATTGCCCAATTTTATGTGCGGGCGAGAAGACGAAAGGCACTGGATGAAGTTGTTAAAAAGGTGAAGAATTGTGCTCAGGCAGCTGCGCTGGCTACTGGTGCGGAATTAATCATCAGCAACTATCAACTTTCTTATGATGATATGAATACGAATCAGAAATTGTCGGAAACCTTTAATTCAAATTTGCGGGCGGTGGGAGAAACCAATATTAATCCGCCGCCAGAGACCTTTGGTTCTATTGATATGGGCAATGTGAGTGGTGTTGTACCGGCTATTCACCCTTATATAGGCATTGGCGATGAAACCTTAGTAGGCCATACTGCAGAAATGGCGGCAGCTACTTTTACGCCTGCTGCGCACCAGGCTCTATTGCGTGCAGCTAAAGCCATGGCGTTATCTGGTTATGACGTAATTACTAAAGCCGGCTTGCTGGCAGAGATCAAAAAAGAATTTTGCCAGAGTCTGATTCGTTAACGTAGTTTGCTATTTCTCGATGTAGGAACAGCAATAATCTGCTACTAGTAGTACCTTGAGTTTGAAGCGTGATTCCGCCGGGACCTGGAAGCTATCTCCGGCTTTATATGTAAGCCAGTCGCTCTGTCCTGGTAACAATACCATTAGTTCACCTGCCAAAATTTCCATAATCTCGGCTGCCGCTGTACCAAATTCATATTCACCTGGGAGCATGATTCCTAGAGTCTTTCTACTGCCATCGGCAAAAATCACCGTACGGCTGGTTACTTTCCCGTCAAAATATACATTAGCTTTTTTAACAATAGATACTTTTTCAAATTGTTCCATAATGGCGAAGCCTCCTGATAAAAAAATTATAATTGTATTATAGTGTATTGTAGCATGTTTAGTAAAATAGGAAACGCTTTGTCGATGAGAAAATGCAGTGAATATTTGGGAACACTATAGAAAAAAGGAATTGGTGAGATGAATAGTCATGTATTGTGATTTCTGTGGAAAGCGACTTGCCGGTAATGTAAAGTACTGCCGGCATTGCGGTCGAATGCTAAGAAGCTGCCTGGATGATACTATGCCAGTGCCGGTTATCAATGAAGGTATGTTGACTAGTAGACACCAGGAGGCAGGTCCCAGGAAAAACATGGTTGATCGAAATGCGGTTTGGAGAAAGGTGTATGGGACAGTTGCTGTGGCCACGATTGTTATAATGCTCTATATCTTAGCAACGTTTGAAACAATTAAGCAATATCAGTTACTAACAACAATCATTGGCTGTCTGTTGGCAATCTACATCTGGCGTAAAGGTAATATTAGATTAAGTAAGTTCTTCTTCCGCAAGTAATTGCCCGTATTCACTTAAACATAGAACAGATAAGAACAGTCGGGGGAACGATGCGAATTATTAACGTAACTAAGCAGCAGGCATTAGGCAATAATATCAAGGTAGCGGCTACCTTTTTTTCGCGGTTGGTCGGACTTTTGGCTACACCTAGCTTGTCAAATGGTGCAGGTCTTATGATCAAACCATGCAGCAGTGTCCATACCATGGGTATGCGATATCCTATTGATGTGATATTTGTGGATGATTCTGATAGGGTAGTTAAGGTTGTGATGGGTTTAAAACCTAGCCGCCTGGCGAGTCAGTGGGGGGCGGAGTATGTCATTGAGTTGCCGGCAGGAACAATTGCGGCTACCTATACCCAAAAAGGCGATCAATTGGAATTGCAAGAAGCAAAAGATCATTGACTCAGGTTTTGGCTTGCTTTTAGCTTGTACCATATAAGGCTGTGTGCTAAAATATTTACAAACTGCAAGGGTATAATAGTGGAATGAAGTAGAAGGTGGTGGCGGCGTGCTTGATCAGACAGAAGTACCATTATTGAAAGCGATGAACACCTATATAAACGACGGAACAATTCCCTTTCATACTCCAGGGCATAAAATGGGCAAAGGGATGCATCCCCTCTTTAATGAGGTTGTACAGCAGAAAGCACTGCAGCTTGATTTGGCCAATATGGCTGAGCTGGACGATTTGCACGAACCACACGGACCAATCAAAGCAGCGCAGGATTTGGCTGCCCAGCTGTATGGAGCTGACTACAGCTATTTTATGGTAAATGGAACAACCGGCGGTATCTATGCCATGATTCTTACCATTGCGGGGCCTGGTGATAAGATCATTATACCGCGGAATGCCCACCGCTCTATTATTGGGGGCATTATCTTGAGTGGAGCTATTCCTGTATTTATGCAACCAGAGGTAGATAACGAGTTGGGACTGACGATGGGAGTTACACCAGAGACAGTTTCGGAGGCTCTCAGGCAGCATCCTGACGCCAAAGGGGTACTGATCATTAATCCCACATACTATGGTGTAGCCACCGACCTGAAAAAAATTGTGGAGATTGTCCATGGCTACGATATTCCGGTTGTTGTTGATGAGGCCCATGGACCACATCTTAAATTTTCATCACGATTACCCATCCAGGCGCTAGATGCCGGTGCTGATATTGTCGCCCAAAGCTCGCACAAAATTATTGGGGCTATGACCCAATGCTCTATTGTTCATTGCCGTCAGGGTCTTATCCGGGTGCCTCGTCTGAAAGCTATGCTGCAGTTAGTGCAGTCAACCAGCCCAAACTATATATTAATGGCATCTTTAGATATTGCCCGTATGCAGATGGCAACAGAGGGGCGTAGGTTGATTGAACGCGCTGTTGATTTGGCTAACCGAGCCAGACAAGAGATAAACAAGATTCCGGGGCTATACTGTTTTGGTAATGAGAAAGTAGGCAATCCGGGCGTTTATAGTATAGATCCAACAAAGGTGACAGTGACTGTCAAAGGCTTGGGGCTAACCGGTGCGGAAGCCGAGCGGATTTTGCGGCATACTTATAAAATTCAGGTGGAATTATCAGATGTATATAATATTTTGTTTCTTATTACCTTGGGCGATAGTATGACTGAGGTGGCGGCGATGGTAGCAGCGTTAAAGGATATGGCAGTCACGCATAATGGTACGCGCGATTTTTCAGCGATTAATGAAATAACCCGGGAGGGGAAACATCCGGTAGCACCTGAGCAGGTTATATCGCCAAGGGAGGCTTTATTTGGTAATACCTGTATGGTGCCTTTTGGTGATGCGGTTGGCATGGTTTGTGCCGAAATTGTTACTTTCTATCCGCCTGGTATTCCAATGCTTTGTCCGGGTGAGCGGATTACGCAGGAGATTGTTGATTATTGCCATACCTTGCAAAATGCTGGCTTGCATATTTCCGGTCCGGAAGATTATTTGCTTAAAACGATAAAGGTAGTGGATTAAATGCACGGTAAATTAATAGTTATTGAAGGGACTGATGGTAGTGGTAAGGCCACTCAGTCCGGACAACTTGTCAATCGCCTTATGGCTGAGGGCTTGAATGTACGAAAAGTGGATTATCCCAATTATCAGAGTCAGTCGTCAGCGCTGGTCAAGATGTATTTAAATGGTGAATTCGGTAACCGTCCGGAGGATGTCAATGCATATGCGGCATCGGCTTTTTACGCGGTAGACCGGATTGCTTCCTATAAAAAAGAGTGGGAGAAATTCTATCTAAGTGGTGGCATTGTTATTGCCGATCGCTATACCACTTCGAATATGATTCATCAGGCAGCCAAAATCAGAGACCGGGCCGGGAAAGAAGCCTACCTTACGTGGCTGTGGGACTTTGAGTTTATAAAATGCGGTTTGCCGGTACCGGATAAAGTTATCTTTTTGGCTATGCCGCCTGCTGTCAGCCAGCAGCTTATGTGTGGGCGGGAAAACAAGACCGGTGGCACAAGAGATATCCATGAACAAAGCAGCGAGTATCTGTCATATTGCTTCACAAATGCCTGTGATATTGCCGATACCTATAATTGGCACAAAATTGCTTGCGTTCATAAGGGGCAGGTAAAGACAATTGAACAAATCCATAGTGAAATCTATCCAATTGTCAATGAAATTATCGGCAGGGCATAATACAAGCTCTGCCTTTGATTTTTGGTGTATTTTTGGCAAATATTTGATTATTTTAAGAAAAACATTTATAATTTAAAAGATAATAAGAATGTGGTCTGCCAGGTATTTTGGGGCAGGAGGGTAAAATCAAATGGGCATGAAAGTAAATACATTTGGGGTAAGCAATCAGCCAAAGGTGACTGACCGCGAGATAGCGAATAAGGCCGAAAAGTCAGGGGACTATTTCGCTGCGGATCTCTTAAAATCGCAGGAAGCACAGTCAACGGAACGTCTACAGTCACTTATGACCCAGATTGATGAAAGTGGACGCCGTTTATCGCAGATGCCAACCTATAGCGAGCTCAAGTCATACCGGGAGCTGGTTCGTAAGTTTATTGGTGAGGCTGTTTCGCGATCTTACAGCCTTGAAGCCCGCGCTGGTTGGGATCGTCATGGTCGCCAGAAATTGTATACAACCATTAAAAAGGTTGACGAAAAACTTGCCGAAATGACAGAAGATGTGCGTGTCGGCCAAGAACGACAATTATCCATCATGGCCAAACATGACGCAGTGCGGGGCATGCTGGTGGATTTGTTTACCTAATGACGATGAATTGGAATGAAGTAATCGGCCATCAGGATGCGGTGACCATAGTTAAAGCCATGTTGTCTACTGGAAAAATGCCACATGCGTTATTGTTTACCGGATCGGCAGGTATTGGTAAAAGCTTACTGGCTAAACTGGTAGCTGCCGGCATTCTTTGTAGCAGTGATCGTGAAAAACCTTGTGGACATTGCCATTCCTGCGTGTTGTTCGGCCGTAGTGAGCATCCTGACTTTATTCAGGTTGCACCTGACGGTGCTACGATCAAAATTGACCAGATTCGCTTACTTAAAAACGTTGCTGCGTTAACCCCGGCTGTTGGTTCAGGGCGGGTTTGCCTGATTGAGGATGCGGAGTTGATGACTGTACAAGCTGCTAACAGTTTGCTCAAGTTGTTAGAAGAGCCGCCTCCTGGTCTTGTTTTTATTCTCATTGCCGGAACCAGTAAACCACTATTGTCGACAATATTATCTCGTTGCCGGAAGGTTTCTTTTTATCCTTTGCCTGCCTCTGTGCTGGAACAAGCGTTGGTACATAAAGGATATGAACCGGCTGCTGCGGCTATTGCCGCCCGTTTAAGCGGTGGCAGGATGGGAAAGGCACTTACCTTGCTGGCGCCGGATGCTTTGGTACCCAGGGATATGGCGCTGCAATTGCTTGCCAGTATCGGGCAGGAAGGCATGACCGCCATTTGGGAGCAAACGACCAAGCTTGCTGGTCTCGACACCAAGGATATGGTGACAGTGCTGGGATTTTTTTTATATCTGTTGCGGGATTTACTAATGCTGGCAGGTCAGTATGGCGAGCAACTGCTATATAATATTGATCTTGTGCAGGAACTTGCCGGTTTAGTATCTGCTTGGCCTGAGTGCCGCAGCATGGTAGCGATAACTGCTGTTAAAAATACCATTCGTGCCATCGAGAGCAACGCCAACACCCGTTTAGCTCTTGAGGAGTTATTAATAAATCTGAAGGATTGGCCAGAAAAAGGAGAGTAACATGCTGACAGTAGTGGGTGTCCGCTTTAAAAAAGCGGGTAAAATATACTATTTTGACCCAGACGCCATTGAAATTCATGAAGGCGATTATGTAATTGTTGAAACCGCTAGAGGACTAGAGTTTGGTGATGTTGTTATTGGGCCACGGCAGGTGGACGAAGAACAGGTTGTTGCTCCGTTAAAACCTGTATTGCGTAAGGCGACTGCTGAGGATGAAGAAAAAGTTAAAGATAATCGAAAAAAGGAAAAAGAAGCGTTTAAAGTTTGCGAGCAAAAAATAGAGGCTCATAGTTTGCCTATGAACCTGGTGGATGTGGAATATACTTTTGATGTCAATAAGATCATATTTTACTTTACTGCCGAAGGCCGGATTGATTTTCGTGAACTGGTAAAAGACCTGGCTAGTGTCTTTCGTACCCGGATTGAGCTTAGGCAAATTGGCGTACGGGATGAGGCTAAACTGATGAATGGGATTGGTTGTTGTGGCCGGTCGCTGTGTTGTGCTACCTTTTTGGGAGATTTTGAACCGGTCTCTATTCGGATGGCCAAAGAACAGAATTTATCACTCAATCCAGCCAAGATTTCAGGGATTTGCGGCCGGTTGATGTGTTGTTTAAAATACGAAAATGACTGCTATAGCGGCTGTAGCTGCCCGAAAAAGGTTATGCCGCCAACAGTTGGTAAGGAAGTAATTACTATTGATGGCGAAGGAAAGGTCATATCTCTCAATCGTCAGAAACGGACAGCCACCATTGGTTTAGCTGAAGGGAAAACCATGATTATTCCCTGGGACGAAGTGGTGGAAAAGGAATAATGGCACCTGCCAAAGTAGGTCTGAAACCCGGCGAACGGGTGGATGATCTGATTATTAACAACTTAAAGCTTATTCAACACCCGGAAGAATTTTGTTTTTCGCTTGATGCGGTCTTGTTGGCTCACTTTGCCAGTATGCGGCAAAATGGCGTAGCAGCAGACCTAGGCGCAGGTACTGGTGTTATTGGTTTATTATTACTAGCACGTGGAGCGGCAGTGGTTACCGGTATTGAGCTCAATCCGGACCTGGCAGATATGGCGAGCCGCAGTGCCAAGCTTAACGGGCTGGAGGACAGACTGCTGATTCTAAACAGTGACCTTCGTCTTGTTCATGATTTGCTGCCAGGTGGTAACTTTGAATTGGTCGTTTCTAACCCTCCCTACCGTCCGGTCGGGGGTGGGTATATAAGCCCCAATGACCGGGTCGCTATGGCCCGGCATGAATTGACAGCCAGCTTAACTGACATTGTTGCTGCTGCCCGGCATCTTGTTAAATACCGCGGCCGGTTTGCAATGGTACATTTGCCTGAACGACTGGCAGAGATTATGCTAACAATGTGCCAGGCCGGTATTGAACCCAAACGGCTGCAGTTTGTTTATCCACGGGTGGATAAGAAGCCTAACATGGTGCTTGTTGAGGGTATACGGGGGGCAAAACCGGGAATAGACGTATTGCCGCCGTTAGTTGTATATACTACTGATGGAAACTATTCTGAAAATATTATGAAGCTCTATGAGCAGGACAGGTGAACTCGAGTGACCGAAGCGGGCACGCTCTATTTATGTCCAACTCCCCTGGGAAATCTGGAAGACATGACCTTTCGGGCTGTACGGGTCTTGAAAGAAGCGGCTGCTATTGCGGCTGAAGATACCAGACACACACGTAACTTACTCAACCATTTTGACATTCATGTTCAACTTATTAGTTATCACGAACATAATAAAGCCGAGCGGGGGCCGGAGATTATTGACCGGTTACTGCTCGGCGAGAGTATTGCGTTAGTCAGTGATGCGGGTATGCCTGGGATCTCTGATCCTGGTGTGGACTTGGTTCGGTTGGCGATAGCTAATGATATACCTGTTGTACCGTTGCCTGGACCTAACGCGGCATTGACGGCCTTGATTGCATCAGGGATGGACACTACGTTATTCACGTTTGTTGGTTTTTTACCAAAAACCAACAAACATCGTCGGCAACTGCTTGAGAAATTAGCTGGCTGTCCGTATACATTGGTGTTTTATGAAGCCCCGCACAGGGTGCGGGCAACACTGGAGGAATTGATAACTTCATTTGGTGATCGCCAGGCGGTAGCGGCCAGAGAACTTACTAAAAAATTTGAGGAATTTGTCCGGGGTAGTCTGTATACGCTAAGGCAACATTTTAGTCAAAATCAGCCGCGAGGAGAATTTACTCTTATTGTAGAGGGTAATCCTGACAATGAAACGCAGAATCAGCCTGTGGCTGGATTGTCAATACCTGATATAGTGCAAGCTGTGCAAGTGTTAATCCGGCAGGGTGTAAATAAAAAGGACGCCATCCGTGAGGTGGCGTCGCAAAATGGTCTACCAAAACGCCAGGTATACCAAGCTGTTCTTGCAGATTCATTAGATACCTAACCGAAAGGCTGCTCTCTAAAAACCCGAATTAAACAGCTGCTTGTCCCATAGATTCGAGGCAATCTTTACAAACGTTTTTACCTTTGAAGTTGGTTACGTCAGCTGCATTACCACAGAACACACAGGCTGGTTCATATTTGCGGAGAATGATGCGGTCGCTATCGACATAAATCTCGAGAGCATCTTTTTCTGCGATATCAAGAGTGCGGCGCAATTCGATAGGAATAACCACCCTACCTAGTTCGTCTACTTTACGTACAATGCCAGTTGATTTCATTTTCCTGTCTCCCTTCGCTCGACAATTAATTTTTAAGGAACATCGAATAACAATATTCGACAAAAATCGCTCAACTAAATAATACCAAATATTACAAAGCGTGTCAACCCAATTTTTTACAAAATAAAAAATTTTTTTTCAAATGTGTCATTTGAAAGGAATAATAGTTCTAGTCATTGTCATATACTACTACATTCTGTCGAAAAATACAACTATTGACAACTATATTTCCAATGCCTATAATTGGAAAATAAAAGTAGTGCGTTTACTGAAGGAGGACATTATGTCAAAGAACCCCTTTTATATTACCACACCTATTTATTATCCTAGTGACCGATTACATATTGGACATGCATACTGTACGACCATTGCAGACAGTATTGCCCGTTATAAGCGGTTAGCTGGTTTCGATGTATTCTTTTTGACCGGTTCTGACGAACATGGCCAAAAGATCCAGCGTAAGGCTGAGGAGACGAATACTACGCCGCTGGCATATGTGGATAAGATTGTGGCGTCATTTCAACAGCTGTGGGAAAAATTAGATATATCCAATGATGATTTTATTCGTACGACTGAAAAGCGGCACCACGAGTTGGTACAGGCAGTCTTTCAAAAAATCTATGATCAGGGTGATATTTATAAAGCGGAATATGAAGGCTGGTACTGTACACCGTGCGAAACCTTCTGGATGGAACGTCAGCTAACTGACGGCAAATGCCCGGATTGCGGCCGGCCAGTCGAGATTGTCAAGGAAGAAAGCTACTTTTTCCGGATGGCTAAGTATCAGGACCGGTTGCTGAAATATATTGAAGAAAATCCGGATTTTATCCAGCCAACTTCGCGTCGTAATGAGATGCTTAATTTTATTAAGGGCGGTTTGGAAGACTTATGCGTGTCCCGGACAACCTTTGACTGGGGAATCCCGGTTCCCTTTGATACCAAGCATGTAGTTTATGTATGGTTTGATGCACTGACCAACTACATAACAGCAGCTGGTTACTTAAATGATAAAGAAAAATTTGCTAAATACTGGCCTGCCGATATCCACTTGGTTGGTAAGGAAATTGTACGCTTCCATAGCATTATCTGGCCGGTAATTTTGATGGCACTGGGGATAGAATTGCCGAAAAAGGTATATGGTCACGGTTGGCTGGTAGTCGAGGGTGACAAGATGTCTAAGTCTAAGGGCAATGTAATTGATCCGTTGGCCCTGATTGATGAATTTGGTGCCGATGCTATCCGCTATTTTCTGCTGCGGGAAATTACTCTGGGGCTTGACGGCAATTTTTCGCGTGATGCACTCATTAACCGGATTAATGCCGACTTAGCTAATGATTTGGGGAATCTGCTGCATCGCAGTCTGAGTATGATTGGCCGCTTTAATGGCGGCGTTATCGAAGCACCGGGTGAGAGTGAGGCTATTGACCAGGAACTTATTGAGTTAGCAGGCACCACGGCCGTTCGGTATGAACAATATATGGAGCAGCAGGATATTAATGCTGCTCTCAAAGAAGTATGGGCACTTATTGGGCGTACCAATAAATATATTGATGAGACCGGACCTTGGGCGCTGGCTAAAGACCCTGCCAAAAAAGGCCGTCTAAATACTGTATTATACAATTTAGCCGAGGTTCTACGAATTGTGGCTATTTTGATTTCACCGTTTATGCCGCAAACATCGCCGAAAATTTGGCGGCAGCTTGGTCTTAAAACTGACTTTGCCGGTGTGCAATTTAATGAGGCTCAAGCCTGGGGCCGTTTACCAGTTGGCACTGTTGTAGCCAAAGCTGAACCGATTTTTCCCCGCATTGAGGAGCAACCGGACAGTCAGGCTGAAACACAACCGGCGCAAACAGCAGCTGTGTCTGTACCCCAGTCTGAGATCCCGGCCACACCGGATATACCGGAAATTACCATTGAGGAATTTGCCAAAATTGATTTGCGGGTAGTCCGGGTGCTGGCGGCCGAGAAGGTTAAAAAAGCCGATAAGTTATTGCTGTTAACGGTAGATCTGGGAACTGAGCAACGAACCATCATTTCAGGGATAGCCAAACACTATGAGCCTGAGAAACTTGTGGGACAAAATGTGGTTATGGTAGTCAATCTGAAGCCGGCTAAAATCCGGGGCATAGAATCCCGCGGCATGGTATTGGCCGCCTCCTGTGATGAAAAATTGCAGCTTGTGACTGCCGATATGCCGCCTGGCAGCAGGGTGAAATAAGATGCTATTTGACTCACATGCCCATATTGATGATAACCGGTTTGACGAGGATCGGGCTGCAGTTATTGCGCGGGCCCGGGAAGCCGGCCTTGTGGGAATACTGAATGCTGGTGCTTGTATGGAGTCCTCGGCTCGTTCCATAGCCTTATCAGAAGAATATGCCTTTATTTATGCCGCTGTGGGTATCCATCCCCATGATGCCAAAGAGGCTAAAGAGAGTGATTACGAACAGTTAGCTGATTGGACCTGTAAACCCAAGGTAATGGCCATTGGCGAAATTGGACTTGATTATTATTATGACTTATCACCACGCGAACTTCAGCAGCAGGTGTTTATCCGCCAGCTTGATGTAGCGCGCCAATGCAATAAACCGGTTATTATCCATGACCGGGATGCCCATGGTGATTTGATGGCGATTATTACAAAAGAGGCTAAAGGTTTGACAGGTGTGCTGCATTGTTATTCCGGCAGCTTAGAGATGGCCAGGGAAGTTATCAAGCTGGGTTTTTACATCTCCTTTGCCGGACCGGTTACTTTCGCCAAAGACGGCAAACTCAAAGAGGTGGCGTCAAACGTACCCCTTGAGCGGCTGCTGGTAGAGACCGATTGCCCCTATCTGACACCTAAGCCCTATCGGGGCCGGCGCAATGAGCCTGCGTATGTCAAATTTACTGCTGAAGAAGTGGCTAGTGTCAGGAATATGGAGTTTGCTGCTCTGGCGGAGGCGGCAACAACAAATACTAAGCGGCTTTTTGGCATTGCGTAAGTCAGTGTTATCAAAGGGAAAAATAAAATAATTATACAAGCAGGAATAAAATGGAAGTTCAGCGAATATTTTACAGTAATAGAATATCGCTGAATTTCTTTATTTTTATGACTCACATTCCAGATGTCTCTTTATTTTGATTGGACATGCGGAATATAAGTTATGAGAATAAAATTTAAAATAAATGGAAATAATACGAGCAATATCTAGATAATTATGGTTAATTAATTGACTTATTAACCAGGTTATGATATAATTTTATGGCTCGCAGAAAGGGGGTATTTCATGAGTGATGAAAGGTCTATACTAGCAAAGTATGGCCAGCGAAAAGTAGTGTTGATTCTTGCGCTACTGCTGGCATCACTGGTGGCAACCGGATTTGTTTGGGCACATAAACAGGTACATATTGTTACTGATGGTCAGAGCTATACTGTCAGTACCTTGTACTCAAGTCCGTATAAAATCTTGCAACAAGCTGGAATTACACTTAGTCCCGAAGATGAAATCAGGTTGTCGACAACCAGTGTGACTACCGGAACAGTCATTGAGGTATTTCGTGCCGTACCTGTAACAGTTATATATCAAGGGAAAAATATTAATTTACTTGCAGCTAAGCCTACGGTGCGCGATATTGCCAATCAGGCAGGAATACCGCAAGAAAAAGTAAGGTTGGTGCCGGGAGATGACACGAAGCCGGTTGCCGGTATGAACATTAGGGCCATTACATTAAGTGAGAAAATTGAAGAGCAGGAAATTTCCGAATTGTACCAGATTATTCGCCAACCTGATCCTACCCTGGAAAAAGGGGTGGAAGAAACTGTGCAAGCCGGAGAGAATGGTCTTAAGAAAGCTACGGTTCGTGTAAAGTTTGAAGATGGTGTTAAAGTTTCTGCCGATGTGCTGTCCGAGGTTGTGGCAGTAAGTGCTAAACCGCAAATCATCCGGGTCGGGACCCGGGATATGGTAGATACTTCGCGGGGGGCGATGCGGTTTAGGGGTGTCCGCTATATGGAAGCCAGCGCCTATTTACCTACAGATGGTTCATCCCAGGGATTAACGGCCACCGGAATTGCCGCCGGACATGGTATTGTTGCTGTTGATCCGGAAGTTATCCCGTTAGGTACCCAGGTCTATGTTCCGGGTTATGGGATGGGGCTGGCAGCCGACACCGGCGGAGCCATAGTTGGTGACAAAATTGATTTGTGTATGGAAAGTGCCGGTGAAGCCTATCGGTTTGGCCGCCGGACAGTGAAGGTCTATATCTTAGATGAGTAAGGAAATGGCAGAGTTTTGTGCTCTGCCATTTCCTTTTTGAATTATATATTTTCCAGCCTTTAGAAGGAGTAGCTAACCCTGGCAACGAAATAAAAACAATTACATTTGTGGTGAAAGGAATGGTGCTGTTGGCTGGCATAAATCTCGATTTTTTGAAAGATTGTTGGCAATTGGCCCGTGGCTATTGGTTTTCAGAAGAGAAGTGGCGGGCCCGGGGACTAACGGCGGTAATTGTGACGCTGAATCTAGCCTATGTCTATATTTCGGTATTATTTAATAACTGGTATAACCGGTTTTATAACGCCCTGCAGAATTTTGACAGCGAGGAATTTTTCAGTGCGCAGCTTGAGTTTAGCGTATTGGCCGGTATTTACATTATTGTCGCTGTGTATCAGCTGTACCTACAACAGATGCTGGAGATAAATTGGCGGCGGTGGATGACGCAGCAATATTTGGACAGTTGGCTGGCAAAACGGACCTATTACCGGCTGCAGCTTATCGAGAATAACACCGATAACCCAGACCAGCGTATTAGTGAGGATTTGCGGTTATTTACCAATTACACACTGCGTTTGTCGTTAGGTCTTTTAAGAGCGATGGTTACGCTCGTGTGCTTTATCGCTATTCTGTGGCAATTGTCAGGGACACTTACCGTTCCTATAGGAGGTGGCACAGAGGTAACTATCTTCGGTTATATGGTATGGGTTGCCTTGTTGTATGCGATTATTGGGACTTGGCTGACTCACAAAATCGGTAAGCCGTTAACTAAGCTCAATTTTGACCAGCAGCGCTATGAAGCTGATTTTCGTTTTAGTCTTGTTCGACTGAGAGAAAATAGTGAGAGCATTGCCTTTTATGGCGGTGAAGCCCGGGAAGGTCAGTCTTTTATGGACAGATTTGGAAGTGTCTTGGATAATTTCTGGCAGATTATGAAACGTCAGAAACAACTGACTTGGTTTACCTCAGGCTATGCACAAATTGCTGTCATTGTACCGCTTTTACTAGCTGCTCCGCGGTACTTTGCCAAAGAGATTCAGCTTGGCGGCTTGGTCCAGACTTCATTGGCCTTTGGTAAAGTGCAAGACTCGTTATCGTTTTTTGTCGAAAGCTACCCTTTGCTGGCCGAATGGAAGGCAGTCGTTGACCGGCTAACCGGCTTTGTTGGTAATATGGAGAAAGTAAATGCGTCAACTGATACCGGTGCAACGATTCACCAGGCAGCTGCGCCGGCATTGATGGTGTCTGACCTGAATGTGGATTTGCCGGATGGCCGGCGGTTGTTGTCCGAACTCAATTTGTCATTGACAGCAGGCGATTCTTTGCTGGTGGCCGGTCCCTCCGGCAGCGGTAAAAGTACGCTATTGCGGACGCTTGCCGGCTTATGGCCGTATGCTCAGGGAGATATAACTGTGCCTGAAGGCCAAAGTTCCCTGTTTCTGCCGCAAAAAGCCTACCTGCCGCTTGGCACGCTGCGGGAGGTTTTGCTCTACCCGGGTCCCCGGCAGCCGGTTAATGATGAAGACATTTATATGGCTATGTCGCTGTGTAAGCTGGAGGGGCTGAAGGAGCAGCTTGATAGGGTGGAAGAATGGTCGCATGTGCTGTCACTGGGCGAGCAGCAGCGGATTGCTTTTGTGCGGGCTCTTATTCATAAGCCTGATTGGCTGTTTATGGATGAGGCAACATCAGCTCTTGATGAACCCACAGAACGCGTATTGTATAAACTACTATGTGAACATTTGCCCAATACGGCCATGATCAGCGTTGGTCACCGGGGTACACTAAACAGCTATCACAAAAAGAAATTGACCCTGGACGGAGTAGGGCGTTGGAGTCTGCTTACTTTATAACACGATAGATAAAAAAGCGCTAAATGTGATATTATATTCATAATGCGTGTTACGTTAAAAAATGGAGAGCGAAATGATTAAAGAAGTAATAGTAGTTGAGGGCAAGCAGGACATTGCTGCCGTTAAGCGGGCAGTGGATGCGGAATGTATTGCTACAGATGGGTTTAACCTATTGCCGCGCACCATAAGCCGGATTGAGGATGCCTATAAACGGCGGGGGATAATTATTCTGACTGATCCGGACAGTGCGGGTGAGCGTATTCGTAAATACTTAGCCCGGCGCTTTGCCGAAGCTAAGCATGCGTTTGTACCAAGAGAACAAGCCTATGCGAATGACGATATTGGCATTGAACAGGCCTCGCCGGAGGCCATTCGCGATGCGCTTAGTAAAGTGCGGCTGCATGAGTGGCAGCCATCAAGTGAATTTAGCTGGCAGGATATTATAATAAACAGATTGACAGGTGTGCCGGACGCCACTTTCCGTCGGGCGGCGGTTGGTGAAAGTCTGGGTATCGGCTATGCTAATGCTAAGGGTTTTTTTTATCGGCTCAATCATTATGGCGTTACCCGGGCCGAGTTTACCGGGGCGTTAAATAAGTTGGATAATGCTGCTAATCTAAGCAGCGGTGTGGAGGAACCAAACTATGGCGATTAAGCCGTGTATTGCACAAAAAGAGGTAACTTTACATATATTAAAAACCTTTGGTATTCATATGAGCAAGAAATTAGGGCAAAATTTCCTGATTGACAACAATGTTGTGGCAGGAATTGTGTCGGCTGCTAACGTTTGTGAAGGTGAACCTGTACTTGAGATTGGACCGGGGATTGGCACGTTGACCCAGGCACTAGCCGAAGCGGGGGCCGAGGTTACTGCAGTTGAGCTTGACCGTCGCCTGCTGGAGATCCTTGGTAGGACGCTGGAAGGGTATAATAATGTCAGGGTTATTCATGGTGATATTTTAAAAATTGACATTTCCCGGGAAATAAACAAAGAAAAATACAAAGTTGTCGCTAATTTACCCTACTATATTACGACTCCTATTATCATGAAATTTCTGGAAGAAAGGCAGCCTGTCGAACTGCTTGTTACTATGGTACAAAAAGAAGTGGCTCAGCGTATGGTGGCCAAGCCTGGCGGCAAAGATTATGGGTCACTATCAGTAGCTGTTCAGTATTATACAGAGCCGGAAATCATGTTTATTGTGCCGCCGCAGGCTTTTATTCCGAAACCTGCTGTAGAATCGGCGGTTATCCGTTGCACTGTGCGTACGGTGCCGCCGGTTGAGCTTGTTAGTGAAAAAATGTTTTTCCGGGTTGTTAAGGCCGCTTTTGCTCAGCGGCGGAAAACCTTGGCTAATGGCCTTAAGTCGGCTGGCCTTAGTAAAGAAGAGCTGGAGCAAGTATTGACGCAGGCCCAAATAGATGGCGGGCGTCGTGGCGAGCAATTATCGCTGGCCGAGTTTGCCGCTATTGCTAACGCCTGGTCAAAAATAGTAAGTGATAGCTAAGTGGAATTAAAAAACCTCAAAGCCCTGCTCATTTTGAGCAGGGCTTTTCGTTAAGAAACATATCTAACAAATCTAAGCGACGGTCAATATGATAACCCAGGTAGGTTTTGTTCTGCCACTGACGATTGCGACTTTGGCTATGGAAGGCAGCAATGGCTTCCAGGCAATCGCCGACAATGGTATCAATGATTTTGTTGGTATGAATTTGATTTTTCACAGAGGAGCCTAGGCGGTAGTGGGGAATGGTAGTAGCTACATCAATTTTCAACTTGTGCCTGCGCGCAAGCGCCATGGTAACAGGGGGAATAGCCAGCTCACGCAAGGGCACTGTTTCCAGGAGGCGGCGGGAGACGGCGTGGGGGCCATGGGCCGGGCTGGCTAAATTAATTTTTTTATCAAGCCCCAACTCTTTATTAAGATTGAGACGCCATTGAAAAGTAGGGTTATAGCGTTCGATATGGCGTGGTGGAGAAGGATAACAATTGGTTAAGGCCATATCCAGGTGTTTCAACAATACGCCATCAATCAGCTCCATCAAATTCTCATTAAAAGTACCTACCATGTCGCCATCAACAAAAGCGACAACGTCGCTGCCCAGTGCTAAAGCCACTTTAGCGCCAATGGCGCGGGGCGTGTCAATGCCTAAACATTCATGGAAATAGATAATTTGGAGTTTTGGAAGACGCATTTGCAAAACTTCGCGCATTGTACTGTCTTTGGAACCATTGGACACTAAGATAATGTGGTCAATCGGTAATGTTCCCAGATTTTGCAATACAGTGCTAATGCGCCCTCCCTCATTTTTGGCCGGAACGACCACGCAAATCACGTCCATCACCTCGGAGTAAGGATGCGTGTAGAAATGTATGCTGAAAGCAGCCTTATGAGGGCTCGCTATAGTATATAGCGGAGAGAGGGCATTTGCCACCAGGTGCAGCCAGTAATTTTGTGGCACTTTAACCAGGCGCTACATAGGATGTAATAGTTATAGCACTGGTTAAGGGGGGGATTAAGGTGGACATTCAAGTAGGCGACCTGGTTATTAGAAAATCTCATGGCGGCGATATTGTTTTTAAGGTAACTGACATATTTGTTGATGATACCCAGCAAACACACTGCGTGCTAAAGGGACTACATTTACGGCTAATGGCTGATTCGCCTATCGATGATTTAGAGCCGATTGAAGCAGAACATTTACGCAATGAAATTGTTCGCATGGAAAATATGCATAACAATACTCTGCGGCAGGTCCTGGTACGCCGCAGCCGCGAACGGGAACAAATTGAATTAAGGCGGTCTGAGGCCACCAAAAAATTCACTTTTTTTGATTTGCCTGGCCGGGTATTGCATCTTGACGGTGATGAAGAATACCTTAAAATGTGCCTGAAAACCTACAATCAACTTAATCTTCAGGCAGTGGGCCGTTGGGTGGAAGAAAGTAAACAGGCGGACGTTATTATCAATTTATTAGAAGAAATCCGGCCGGATATTCTGGTGTTTACAGGTCATGATGCCTTAATTGGCAATGGTAAAAAGGATATCAATGATATCAATAACTACCGCAACTCGAAACACTTTGTGGCAGCTGTAAAAAAAGCCCGCCTGGTTGAGCCTTCCCGCGATGAATTGGTTATATTTGCCGGGGCTTGCCAATCACATTTTGAAGCTATTTTATCCGCGGGCGCCAACTTCGCCAGCTCACCTAACCGCATTTTTATTCATGCGTATGACCCGGTCTTTATTGCGGAAAAGGTAGCTTTTACACCGATAAACCGGATCGTTGATGTAAGTGATGCTATTACGGCCTCAGTAACCGGAGTTGATGGCGTAGGAGGTCTGGAGACCAGAGGAAAATTCCGGTTAGGTATGCCGAAAACGCCAATTAAATAACATATAGACCTATAGTAATAAAGGAAAAGATACTATTTTGACGAACCTATTATCTTGTTGAAATACTAAATGTATGTGGGGGTCTAAGGTGGTAGTAACAGGAGAGCCGCAAGGCACTAGGAATGCCCGTAAGGCTGGCGGTGTTTTTTATACGCCAGTACATATTGTGAAATATATTCTGGCATGCACGCTGGCGCATCATGATATAGTGGCCAATCCGGTACCGCAAGTTCTTGATCCAGCTTGTGGGTCAGGCAACTTTTTGGTGGCGGCTTATGATTTGCTGTTAGCTAAGTTTGCTGAGAACCTGCCTGTATTGCAAGCCAGGTATGCAAAGCAGCGCTACCTGATCCAAACAGCCATGACTGAATATTATCTTGATGGCAGATCCTACTGGCGAAGCGAGAACTTGCATTACCACATTGTCCACTATTGTTTATATGGAGCTGATATGGATGAAGCTGCAGTAAATCAGGCGCAAATGCGCCTGGCGGAAAAGCAGGCAGCAGTGTCACTGGATTCGGATAGTATGAATTTGGTTAGCTGTGACAGTCTAATCAAATGGGAAGATAAGCTGATCGAGGTGGACGGTTATACCGACAATGACCGTTTGCGGTTAGGCGATTTCTGGACGCGAAGATATGATTATGTTATTGGTAATCCACCCTATATCAGTTTTGGATTAAACCGGGTAGGTAAAGTGACTGCCGGGCAGGCGCAGTATTTGCGGATGAACTATCCTCATTCGGCGCAGTATAAACTTAGCTATTATGCATTGTTTTTGGAACGTGGCATTTTGGCGCTAAAGCCGGGGGGCTATCTCGGCTATATTACGCCTGACAGCTACTTGCTAGGGCGCTACTATTCCAAAATTCGTGAATTTATTCTAGATAATTGTAGGGTACAAGAACTGGCATTGGTGAGTTCAAAGGTGTTTGGCGGCGTGGTAGTGGGAATCCCGGCTATTACTATTTTGCAAAAAGAAAGCAGTGAGGAAGCCAAATCAACGGCCGTAGTAACGGTCAGGAAAATTGATGAAGAGATCGTACCTACTTCCTATCAATATCCGCAGGCGTATTTTTCTGAACAGGCGTATAAACGGTTTCGGCTGTTTTTTCTGGCAAGGGATAAAGCTATTGTTGATAAGCTTGATCAAGCCCCCTGCCGGTTTGGTGATATAACAAAAATCAGGACAGGCATGCGCTCACTTACTGTGCAGGCAGATATAAAAAGTAAGAGGAGACAGGGCGACACCTGGCATCCGGGGCTGGTATCCTCAGCACAGGTATTACCTTTTGGGATTTCCTATCAGGGTGACTGGCTGGACGTTAATCCGGACAAACTAAATAAGGGCGGTTGGGATAGGGCGGTCATGGCCGGACCCAAGATTTTCCTCAGACAGACAGGCGATAGTCTAATCGCTGCTGTAGACAAATCGGGGTACTACCATCTAAATAATATTCATTCGCTGGTGGTAGATAAAGGTGAACTTAGTTTAGAATATTTGGTGGCTATTCTTAATTCCCGTTTAATGAATTTTTATTACCAGACTGTTACTTTGGAAAAAGGGCGATCTATGGCGCAAGTGGACATTGAAATGGTGGAAAAACTGCCACTAATTATTGACAAGCAGCGTGCTGGTTCGTTGGCTCAGTTAGCAAGACAGTTGGCCGGGCAGGGTGGCTGTGGAATTGAAGATAATGGTATCTATAATGAACTGAATAAAGTAGTTTATGAGATATATGGGTTATCTGTAAGCGATAGCCTGTATATTGAGCAGAGCATTAGCAAGGGTGAGCAGGCAAAGATGCGAAAAAAGCGCCAGTGAAAGGAGGTTTGGGTGTGTCCTCCTTCACCATACATAAATTGCTAGCATTTAGGGACAGGAATTAAAGAAAATGAGTCGAATATTTACATAACATCAAACTGATTAAAGTTTGAAACCGATTAAATGTCAATAAAAAATGACACAATATCATTAAAAACAGACACTAGAAGGTTGGTTATGTAAAGTTTATGAAGGTTAAAAAATGGGTAACTAAAACGATTTTCGGGTTGGTGATAATGTCGATACTTACTACCTCATTTGGTGGTGCATGGGTGACAACTGCTTATGCGGCAGAGGTAGGAGAAGAAGAATCTGTTCAAAATGGGGACGACAAGGCTGTTATTACCGGTTTAGTAGCGCTTGGTTTACTGGCGATGGTTGCTAGTGGGAAAAAGAGTGGCAGTAGTGATTCAGCAACGCCAGCAACGCCAGCAATGCCAACTACGCCAACTACGCCAACTACGCCAACTACGCCAACTACTCCGGGTACATCTACTTCAGGCTCAACATCTCAACCGGCAACAACTACCTCAGGGATTACCGCTGATGAAGCCAAAGCGTTTCAACTATTGAACGCAGACAGGGCAGCTAATGGCTTGCCTGCTCTCAAACTCAACATGAGTTTGGTTCGTTTAGCGGAAAACTATGGACAGGATATGATTAATCGCAACTATTTTTCACACTACAATCCGGAAGGACTATCTCCTTTCGACCGTATGCGGCAAGCGGGTATTAGTTATAGTGCGGCCGGTGAAAATCTGGCCATTAACAGCAGTGTGACGGCAGCTGAAAAAGCCTTTATGAACAGCTCCGGTCATCGTGCCAATATTTTGAATTCTAACTATACGGAGGTAGGTATTGGCGTTCGTACTAACGCTGCAGGGTCTGTGTATGTAGTGCAAGAGTTTATCAAAAAATAGGAACAGTTTTATTGGAATAGTAAAATCCGCGCCATTTGGCGCGGATTTACTATTCCAATTACATACACTTCGGGCAGCTGCCACGATGCTCGTGGTAATCGAATTCACAACCGCAATAAGGACATACTTTATACAAACGATAGGTGCACATTTTATAAAGCTTATAGTAACATTTAAAGGTTTTGACACATTCTTTGGTAGGCTGACATTTCATTTTGGGAGTGCAGCAAGACATATCCATATCGTGGCAGTCATCATTCATGTCATATTTGTCATTACATTTGTCGTAGTCATCATCACACTTCCAGTAGGGATATTTTTTGTAAGCCTTCATTAACTGTATTACCTCCTTATTATTTTGATGACATACTTTCTCCCCTAGGGGGAAGAGCATCTGATATATACTATGAACAACATGGAGAAAATGTTATGTTGTTTTCCGGGAGAGAGTTTTTATATCAGCAGTAGAAAAGTTTACAGGCGCAGGCAGGTTGTGTAAGGTCAAAGTATAATGAGCTATATATAGTAAAGAAAAGAAGCTGAAATCTTTATAAAACCAAGAATTTCAGCCTCTTTAAAAAGAATAGTTAAGTAAAGTTGTTTTTTTATATTAACGGAAGATGTATGGATCAAGCTTATGGAGGAAGGCCCCATACATCTTCCGTGATTTTTTTACTACACATTTTAGGTATCAGTATAACCAAATAATTTTAGAATTCCTTTAGAAAATAATGTAAGACATAATTGGTTACAGACAAATATATTTTAAATAATTACATGCGATATAAAAAAATATATAATATAATCGATTTTGACAATTTTTAGCGGCTATAGGAGGGATATACTTTGGCAGCACAGGTGATTTTGTTTCCTGCTAAATCTGAACCCAACTTAACGGAAATAGAGAAGCTCATTCGGGAATGGCTGTTCAATGTGTCGGAAGATCAGGATTTCATTGAGACTGTGGCTTCGCGGATGATAAGTTTTATCAATAATTATACCAATAAATGGTTTGAGCCTACGTTCAACTTAGTTGTACCATCAACGTTAACCCTGGAAGAAAGGAAAGGACTTTGGGTTTCCATTGAAGCAGGTGTTGATGAAACCGCCAAAGAGGTACAAGAGATGATTAATAAGATAATTGTAGAACGATTTTTCCTTGAGATAGAAATATATGAAAGTAAGGAAAAAGGAAAAATGGGAAAAAAAGAATTATTGTGCCCTAAGTGGTAAACGAAACAAGCATAAGGCAGGAAAAAGCATCTGTAGTTATTGACTACAGATGCTTTTTTGTCGTTACACAGTGGAATTTTCGGGGTATGTTTTCCGGACATTAGTCATAGTTATAGCTTAGAGATTTGCCTGCAGTAATACATTTTTTGTCACATAAAAATTAGTGCAGGCATATATATAATTAGAATATACAAAGGGGGGAATCTGCATGAACGATAGAGCCTATAAAGAGTGTACTCTTGGCATTGAAACCGGAACTATTATCGTACGTCAAATAGTGGGAGAAAAGGAAAAACAAAAAGCACTGGATATTCACGTAGTTGTTCCGGAAAGAAAACCTTCCATTGAGCAAATTGTTGATGTATTTGTTAAAGAAGTAGAAGTAAATAGTGTTGACGTAATTACCGATAAAGTTATCGTTCGGGGTGAGTTCGAGATTAAAGCCATTTATGTAGCCGCTCTGCCTGAGCAGCCTGTTCATGCTGTAGAAGTTAAGCATTATCGGTGGACTCTTGATATTGATATTCCTGGTGCACGCCGGGGGATGGATGCTGAGGCTAGCGTTGTTGTTGAGTTTGTGGATTATGATGTTGAAGACCATCATCGTGCTTATAAATACAAAAATTTTGAGCCTATTGAGTGTGATGACGACGAGGACGACGAGGATGATGACCATAACCATGACAATGACTGTCACGACCATGATCACGACCATGATTGTGACCACCATGGACATCATCACCACCGCAACTGCCGGGAATTTGACGTATCAGTTATTTTAAAAGTCACCGCCAAAGTTATGACTGACAGGGAGGTTACTATTGGAACTGGAACGTTGCCAACTACACCTAAAGGTTAGGTTTTTTTAGGTATTAACGGAGAGGGGGGAAAACCATGGATGATAAAACGAGAGCAGCTTCTGGTTCAAGTAATACTTCAGGCATGACTGTCAAAACAGTTGCCGGTGTAACTACTGTTGATAGTGCTGAATTGGAATGCGGCTGCCCGGAACCAGGTCCGGAGACAATTGAGGTAGAACAAGTCCTGGGGGCTGAAATGGCCCAACGGGTTGTGGAACTCGATTTGTTTGTTCCGGCGCAGAAGCCAGATATTGAACAAGTAGTTGACGTATATGTGAAAGAGCTGGAAATTAACAAAGTTGATGTTATTCCAGACAAGGTTATTGTGCGTGGTGAATTAGAGGTAAAGGTAATGTATGTTGCTGATTTACCTGATCAGCCGGTACATGCGTTTGAAAAAAGGCATATTCGTTGGACACGGGATATTGTGATTGATGGTGCTGAACCTGATATGAAGGCAACAGCCGATGCAACTGTGGAATTTGTTGACTATGATTTCCATTGTCATCATGACAGGCGTAAGGTGCATATTACTATTGTACTTAAGGTCTGGGCCCGGGTAGTTACTACCACCGAGATGGATGTATTTGCGTTAAGTCCGATTGATGAAATCGGTATCGTCGAAAGTACTACATCTACAGATAAAGTCAGTGCCAGTCAGTTTACTGATGAAAATGTATCAGCGGCAGAAACTGGTGGTGGAAACATAGCAGGGTTTGGCGAACAAAATGTTATCGTCACCGGTCCGATGACACCAACTGCCGGTACAGCCACTAGTGCCACCGGTATAGTAACAGTAACTGGCAATACAGTTAATATCAGAAGTGGACCTGGCACAAATTTCCCTGTTGTAACAAAGGTTAACAAAGGCACGACATTAACCGTTAAGGAACAGGCTTTTGGCTGGTACAAAGTAGTGCTTACTGATGGTGCTACCACTGGCTGGATAGCTAGTTGGCTGGTAAATAGCACTACGGTTAATGCAAAAGGTTGAGAGTAGCAACCCAGGGATAGTAATCATCCCTGGGTATTGTTTTCATTTGCTTACACCAAAATCCCGGAGGCGCTAAGCTGCCGGGATTTTTGGTCCGGATGGAAAGGTTAAATCTGCGGTGAGAGGAGATGGCCTAATGTATCGGGCGTTAAAATATATCGGTCCGGTGGGGCTGGGAGCCACATCTCCACAACTATTTCGCGCCGAAAATGACTGTGGAGAAGTAAAGGTATGTGTTGTTAAGTTATCATCCAATCGTCTTGGATCCAAGGTTCTCGTAAACGAGTTGCTTGCCGCTCATTTTGGCGATTGGCTAAAGCTTTGCTTTCCGCCAGGGGGACTTATTGACATTTCTCCAAAGGTATTGGCCGGTAGCCGGCGCTTGACTGCTGCTGCCGTAGTGCCGGGTTGGCACTTTGGGTGTGAGTATTTGCAAGGAGTTGGCTATGTAAACAAATACAATCTGCATCAGGCAGTAAATAAAGATCAAATGGCTGGCGTTATGCTGTTTGACCACTTGTTCCATAATCCTGACCGGACGGAAAATAGAAAAAATCTGCTAATCCGCAAAGAACGGGATGGCTATAAGCTGTATGCGATTGATAATTCACATTTGTTTCGTCGCGGCAAATGGACAACCGGTATGCTGGAAGAGTTAGCTGATACGATTACGGTAAATCATCGCCGTTCCTATGGTGTACTTTTGAAATATTATCTAAGGCCGGCACAATTATTCAAGTATGCTGCAGCCGTTAAGAATATTGAGGATGCGAAATTTGCTCAGTTTATGGATAGTATTCCTGAGGAGTGGCTGCCTGATAAGGCGGAGCGGCAGGCTTTGCTTGAGTTTCTTGTTAGCAGGTGTGACAAAGCCTGCTGGGTAGCAGAACAATTAAGCCGGCTAATCCCGAATATACATCGGGGTACCGACATTTATTAAGGCAAATATTTCTTCAGCATGCGCGTTATGCATCCGGATACAGCCGTTAGAAACCATTTTACCAATTAGCCAGGGGGCATTTGTACCATGAAGACCATAGGCATCATAATTGAGGCCCATCCAGCGTGTGCCGAGCACTCCGCCCGGGTTGGTAATTTTCGTGGCAATGGCAAAATTGCCGGTAGGTGTTGGGGTTGATGGTTTGCCGATGGCAACTGGGTATTGCCGGACTGGGTTATTACCATCAAATAAGGTTATTTGGCGCTGGGATTTAACCAGGAGAATATTTGCTCGGGGCAGTATGTGGCTGGCTCTGATAGGGGAGACTGGTAGTACCTCCTCAGTGGTGGCAGTCAGGTTTTGACAGTAGGAGATATAATTTTCGCCTGCTGCCAGCGTAATGTTTCTGAAAGATTCGGGCAAATAAATCTTTCTAATAATCAATATGCTTCGACCTCCGTTTGCACCCGTTTTTCTGCTTCATTATATTCAATACCCGTCAATTTGGTTAATAAAAACCTATTGAATAAATTTTATACAATATTGGTAAAAATAGGAGCAAAGGGTAAACAGGAGAATTTGTTAGGATGAATGACACAACAACAGCAAATAAAGACAAACCGGGCGGTAGTTTACTTATCATTGGTGGTCATGAAGATAAAGTAGGCGAGTGCTTGATATTGCGTCAGTTTATTGATATGGCTGGCGGCAGAAATAGCCGGATTGTAGTAATTGCTACTGCCACCGGCCAGCCACGCCTTGTGGGTAATGAATACCGACAACTATTTTCCTCTCTCGGAGTGGCGGCAGTTACCATTATGGCTGTTGCCGACCGGGAGGCGGCAAACCAACAGGAACAGGCTGAGATTATAAGGCAGGCTACCGGCATATTTTTCACAGGTGGTGACCAACTGCGTTTTACCAGTATTCTTGGAGGGTCCGCAGTTGACGCTGCCATTCGGGCTGCTTTCAGGCAAGGAGCCGTCATTGCCGGGACAAGTGCAGGGGCCGCTGTTATGAGTGAGACCATGATTGTAGCCGGTAACTCCAATGATACACCTAAGAAGTCTTCCTTAATCATGGCTCAGGGCATGGGGTTTTTAGCAGAGGGGGTAGTTGATCAGCATTTTGCCCAACGTGGACGTATTAACCGTTTGCTGGAAGCAGTCGCCCAAAATCCGCATGTTTTGGGAATCGGCATTGACGAAGATACAGCCCTTGTCGTTGGACCTGACCGGCTTTGTCAGGTAATTGGCTCACAGACGGTGACCATTATTGATGGTAAGAGTATTATCTATTCCAATATTTCTGAATCCAATCGCTATCAGCCACTAGCCATATCTAATGTACTATTACACATTTTACCTGCAGGATTTGGTTTTGATTTAAATCTAAGGCTGCCACTGCAGCTTGCTACTAATTAGCTAAAGGGGATTGCAACATGAATTTATTATCTACACGCTATATTGCCGGACCTAACATTTACAGTTATCGCCCGGTTATTAAAGCGACTCTTGATATTGGCAGCTATGAAGACATAGACAGCAGTGGAATGGTTGATTTTGTTGTGTGCTTATTAGCAATATTGCCAGGACTGCACAAGCATAGCTGCTCACGGGGTTATCCTGGCGGTTTTGTAGAACGTTTGCATGAGGGAACGTATCTGGCACACATTTTTGAGCATGTAGCGCTTGAACTACAGTCGCTAAGTGGTGACGAATATGCCTCTGCTTTTGGCAAGACCCGCAGATCGGGGCGTCGGGGCGTTTATCAGGTTGTATTTGGTTGTAAATCAGGTCAGGTAGGATTAGCCGCCGCTGACGGTGCCTACCGCTTGCTCGTGGCAGTGCTTAATGGACAAGCTTTTAATGTGCCGGAGGTAGTTGCGAAGCTAAAAAGAATTGGAGAAGAAGGCAGGTTGGGACCAAGTACAGCAGCTATTTATGAAGCGGCGCGAAGGCGAGGTATTCCTGTTTTGCGTCCGGATTATGAAGCTAATTTTCTTATTCTCGGCTATGGCAATAAGCAACAGCGGGTTTGGGCCAGTATTACCGGACAAACAAGTTCCCTGGCTGTTGATTTGGTGGGAGATAAATTTCTTACCAATATGTTGTTGCGGCAAAATGCTGTTCCTGTACCAGAGGGATATATTGTTACAAGCTTGGCAGAGGCTGTCGCTGCTCTTGATAGGATCGGTGCGCCGGTTGTTATTAAACCTGTCAATGGTAACCACGGAAATGGGGTTACGCTAAATATATGGAATAAAGCCGAGGCGGAACGGGCCTATCAATTGGCTGCCGAGTATGATAAGCGGGTGTTGGTAGAAGAATATGTAGCAGGACGCCAGTATCGACTGTGCGTTGTTAATGGTAAACTGGCGGCAGGGGCTGAACGGATACCGGCTCATGTTGTTGGTGATGGTATCCACACAATTGCTGAACTGGTTGAATTGGTTAATCTAGATCCCGCGCGTGGTAGTGGACATAGTCGCCCGCTAACCTGTTTGCATATAGATACCGCGGCCATCATGACACTGTCTAGGCAAAATCTATCAACAGCGTCTGTTCCTGTTGCCGGGCAGGTGGTAGATATCCGTGATAATGCAAATCTAAGTGCAGGTGCAACAGCCAAAGATGTAACTGCCAGTATTCATCCGGATATCATCCAACTGGTGGAGCGGGCAGTGCGGCTTACTGGCCTGGATGTGGCGGGGGTTGACCTGGTTATGCCTGATATTTGCCAACCGCTGACTTCCGGGCAAGGGGCCATTATCGAAATTAATGCTGCGCCTGGTCTAAGAATGCACTTATATCCAAGTTCCGGGATCCCCCATGATGTAGGTGCAGTAATTGTTGATTATCTATTTCCTAATGGGGCCGATGGCCGGATACCGGTAATTGCCGTCACCGGCACAAATGGCAAAACAACGGTTACCAGGCTTATTGGGCATATCTTTCGGCAAGCTGGTTATAAAACAGGTATGACCACCTCAAGCGGCATCTATGTGGATCAGGAGTGTATTGTGCAAGGCGACACAACTGGTCCGGCCAGTACGGCCATGATATTGTCAGATCCTGCGGTAGAAGTGGCAGTATTGGAAGTTGCTCGTGGCGGTATCCTTCGAGGTGGATTGGGCTATGATTTTGCTGATGTCGGTATAATTACGAATATTACCGAAGATCATATTGGGCAGGATGGTATTGAGGATCTTGAAGATTTGGCCTATATTAAGTCCTTGGTTATTGAACGCGTGCGGCCAGATGGCTTTGTGCTTTTAAATGCAGATGATAGCCGGGTGGCAGAGCTCAAGGTACGGGTAAAGAGTGAAATTATTTATTTTAGTACTCAGCCTGACAATATCATTGTTCGTCGCCATCTCGGTGAAGGGGGCAGGGCCTGTTTTGTCAAAAATGATGCCATTTATTTGGCAGAGGGAAAAACCGAGCAAGTTCTGATTACAATTGTTGATGTCCCCCTTACCTTGCAGGGGCTTGCCTACCATAATATTCAAAACACAGTTATTGCTGTTGCAGCTTGTTGGTCGCAAAAGGTAGCCTTAGAGACTATTCATAAAGGCGTGACCAGCTTTAACCAAAATCCGGGGAGACTTATGTTGATGGCGATGGCGGACTTTCGGGTTTGCGTTGATTACGCTCACAATCCGGCCAGTTGTCAGGCGTTGGCAAGTACGTTAAGGCGCCTTAAGCCCCGAAGATTGATTGGAGTCATTGCGGCACCCGGTGACCGGAGGGATGATGTTATCATCAGCCTTGGCCGGGCTGCCGGCCAGGGATTTGACAGTATCTATATTAAGGAAGATTGTGATTTGCGGGGGCGGCAGCCAGGTGAGACAGCGGCCCTGCTCTTGCAAGGTGTTTTGGAAGCCGGGATTGCCGCTACGCAGGTAACCACCATCCTTGATGAAGGCGAGGCCGTGACTACTGCTCTGAACCAGGCCGCCGCAGACGACTTAATTGCCATTTTTTACGAAAATTATGATGTTGTCATGTCGGCGATAACCGAGTTTGAACAGAGGCAAAAATCCGGCTGCTTGTGTGGAACAGACTTCCCGAAATTAGTGGTCGCCGGAATGCGAATCAAAGGATAATGAAAAAAACATGGAAAGTAAGTTGGTAGTTGCAGGCAACTATCCGAACAGGTAGAATATATATGATATAGACTGCCTGTGGGGGTGTCATGGATGGAAAAAGACGATACAATTGTTGACCAGGAGCTTCAACTAGTAATTTTTAAACTGGCTCAGGAAGAGTATGGGTTACCCATTACCAAGGTGAAGGAAATAAATCGTCTGGTGTCGATCACCAAATTACCACAAATGCCTCCGTTTATGGAAGGCATCATAAACTTACGGAGCCGGATTATTCCGGTAATAGATCTAAGAAAGCGTTTTGGAATTGCCGTTTCTGAATACACGGAAGAGAGTCGAATTATTATTGTTGAAGTTAGTGGCGAGACGGTCGGTGTTATAGTTGATGCCGTTGCTGAGGTAGTTCGGATAGCTGCCGCCAGTGTTGAGCCGCCGCCCCCGTCATTTGTTCTTGATGCGAAATATATCCAGGGGATAGGTAAACTAGAGGATCGGTTACTTATCTTGCTTGAGATTGATCAAATTTTGAGTTCGCAAGAAACCATTAATTTGAAACAGCTTACTTTACAAGGATAGGACATGCTAATACTTAACGCCTATGCAAAGATTAATTTGGCGCTTGATGTCCTCTATAAACGCCCTGATGGTTACCATGAAGTAGCCATGGTTATGCAAGCTGTCCGACTTGCAGATACGGTTACGTTAACAAGTAAGCCTAATGATATT
The DNA here is from genome assembly GCF_000445445.1 of Sporomusa ovata DSM 2662. Classification (GTDB taxonomy): domain Bacteria; phylum Bacillota; class Negativicutes; order Sporomusales; family Sporomusaceae; genus Sporomusa; species Sporomusa ovata. The sequence continues at coordinate 810,868 of NZ_ASXP01000002.1, forward strand.
GCGCTGAGTATCAATATTTCCGGTTTACCGGCAGATGCCAGCAACTTGGCTTATCGGGCGGCTGCCTTGCTCAAACCATACGCCTTCCCGCAGCAAGGGGTTCATATCCGATTGGACAAGCAGATTCCGCTCGCTGCAGGTTTAGCCGGTGGCAGCGCGGATGCCGCCGCTGTGCTTAAGGGATTAAACTGCCTATGGGAACTCAATCTGAGCTTGGATGAGCTTAGTAAGTTTGCTGCCCAGCTTGGTTCTGATGTGCCATTTTGTCTGTATAATTCTACCATGCTGGCAACAGGGCGGGGAGAACTGCTGGAACCGCTGCCGCCGCTCAAATCCTGTTATGTTGTACTTGCCAAGCCAGCGATTGAAGTACCTACTTCCTGGGTGTACCAACAATTCAAGGCAGACAAAGTTTCGCGACGCCCGGATATTGCAGTTATGCGTAACTGCCTTGCAGCGGGCAGTTTGACAGGAGTGGCCCGAAATATGGTTAATGTACTGGAGAGTGTAACGATTTCCGCATACCCGGAAATTGCCAAAATTAAAGAGTCTATGCTTAGATATGGAGCTATGGCGGCGCTGATGTCTGGCAGTGGGCCAACTGTATTTGGTCTTGCTCATTGCCAGGAGCAGGCAGAGGCTATTGCCTGCCAGCTAAAGGCTGAGGGCGTGCCTGAAATATTTGTAGCAGAAACAGTTTCAAAGGTGGAGTGATTGTGGAGAGACGATTAATACCGATTCGATTAGACAGCTATAAACCACTCAGAGAAGTGGTAGCAGAAACGTTAAGAGAAGCTATTGTTAGTGGAACATTAAAACCCGGCGAGCGGTTGATGGAAATTCAACTGGCGGAGGAATTGGGTGTAAGTCGCACGCCGGTGCGGGAAGCCATTCGCAAGTTGGAGTTGGAAGGCTTTGTTGTGATGATTCCCCGTCGGGGAACCTATGTGGCTGATCTGTCAATTAAAGACATTAATGAAGTCTTTGAAATACGTACCGCACTTGATGTGTTGGCTGCCGGCCTTGCGGTTGAGCGTATTACGGAAGATGAATTGGAACAACTGGAACGACTGCTGGTGGAAATTGGTGAATTAATCGAGGGAGACGATATTGATAGAATAGTCGAGGTTGACAGCCAATTCCATGATGTTTTATACCGGGCCAGTCGTAACGAACGCTTAGTTGGTATTATCAGCAATCTCAGAGAACAGTTTACCCGCTTCCGGGCAATCTCCATTCAGTATCCGGGGCGTATGAAAGTATCTATAGAAGAACATTGCCACTTGGTTGAGGCTATTGCCTGCCGCAATACTGAACTGGCCCAGCAAATTGCCCGCGAGCATATGGAGAACTCAGAACAGACATTGCTGCAGGATTTGAACGAACGCCGTCAGGCCTAACATCTCAAAAGGAGTGTAACTTAATGTATGATGCCATAATCCTGGCTGGTGGAGAAAATAATGAGCATTTACATCGCTATACAGCGCAACCCTATGAGGCCCTGATTGATATTGCCGGCAAACCAATGGTGGAGTATGTGGCCGAGGCGCTTGCGACCAGTAGCCATGTTTCCCGCATTTTTGTTGCTGGTCCAGCCGAAGAACTGGGCAAATGCTCGTTCCCCGAAAAGGCCGTCATCCTAAGTGGCGGTCAGACAATTATGGAAACCATCAGCTTGGGAATGAAGGCATTAGGACATGAAAACCTGACTTTGGTGGTAACGGCGGATATTCCGCTGCTGACAGCGGCTGCTATTGATGATTTTCTCAGACAATGTGCCAGTGTGAATGCTGATGTATATTATCCTGTTATTGCTCAATGTGATCATGAACGCCGTTTTCCAGGTAATAAACGGACCTATGTTCGCTTGAAGGAAGGGACATTTACCGGGGGCAACATCTTTCTTGTCAACCCCCGGATTGTTCCACAATGTGTGCAAGTCGCCGAGCAGATTATTGCAAATCGAAAAAACCCTGTTAGGCTGTGCTTCCTGTTAGGCTGGATTTTTGTTGTGAAATTTATTGTAGGCTCACTGAAGCTTACCCAGGTAGAAGCCCGGGTAAGTGATATTCTGAGAATTAAAGGTGCGGTGATTCGCTCCCCGTATGCGGAACTTGGCATTGATGTCGATAAACCAAGTGATTTGGAGTTAGTAAGAATTTGTTTTGCCCAAACCTGCTGATTGAACGCGGAGTATCTTCCGCGTTTTTTATTTATCCGCTTCTGCCGGCGTCCTAAAGGTCTTGGCACAAGCCAAGTCTTATATTGCAAAATTTTTATGAGTGGCAGGAATTGTCGATTCTGTAGAGAATGTGAATAAAAAAATATATTTAGGAGATAATATTCGGTATTTCCATGATCGTGGAGGAAGTAAGCATGGATAAAGTACGGAAAATGGAGCGAGTAGCTGCATTGACTAAGATTATGACAGATCGGCCGCGGTATCTATTTTCACTTAGTCAGTTTAGTGAACTGTTCGGGGCTGCTAAGTCAACCATATGTGAAGATATTACAACCATAAAAGAAACCATGGGACATTTCGGGTTAGGGATAATTGAGACAGTAGCCGGAGCAGCAGGAGGTGTCCGGTTTATTCCCAAAGTATCGGACACAGATACGGATAACATCTTGCATGAATTGGCTTTTAGACTGGCTGAACCTGACCGTATTATCCCTGGTGGTTTTTTATATATGTCAGATTTGTTATTTACTCCCCATCTGATGGTAAAAGTGGGAGAAATTTTTATGCAACGGCTGGCACATTTAGAGCCTAATTACATTTTAACTGTGGAGACCAAAGGTATCCCTCTGGCCTTTATGACCGCGCGGGCTTTTGATCTGCCACTTATTACTGTAAGACATGGCAGCAAGGTAACCGAAGGATCAGCTGTCAGTATAAATTATGTTTCCGGTTCTTCAAAACGTATTCAAACCATGTCGCTCCCTAAGCGGGCGGTGCCAAGCGGAGCCAGGGTGCTCATTATTGATGATTTTATGAAAGCAGGTGCTACGGCGCGAGGCATGGTTGATTTAACAAATGAGGTTGGGGCTAAGGTTGTTGGGATAGGGGTGCTGGTAGCGACCGCCGAACCTGAGCATAAATTAGTGGCAGACTATTTGTCGCTGCTTATTTTACATGATGTTGATGAACATACTAAAATAACAGACATCAGACCGGTGTTAACCTCAGACTAGCGAAGGGATATAGATTTGCTGCGTTTTCGGCTTAAATTTTATCACCTGGAGGAATTTGCGTTTTTGTGTCGAAAGGAGAATAGTTCCTCAATAGACCGAGCCTGAACTGTGCTCGCAGTCAGGAATGGAGGTATATCGATGTCAAATTTGATGGCTATCATCCTGGCAGCCGGTAAAGGCACCCGGATGAAATCAGCCTTACCTAAGGTTCTCCACCAGGTAGGCGGTAAACCTATGGTTCAGCAGGTACTAGATGCAGCTGTGTTTGCTGGGGCAGACAAGAACGTTGTCGTTATAGGCTTTGGTGCGCAAAGTGTAGCTGATGCGTTAGCTGGTCAGGTTGAATTTGTTGTTCAAACTGAGCAGCTTGGGACAGGGCATGCAGTCATGCAGGCTAAGTGCGAACTAACAGATTTTGATGGCACAGTTATGGTCTTATGTGGCGATACGCCGCTTTTGACCGGAGAACTGTTGGCCAAGCTGTACGCTGAGCACAGTCAAGCGCAAGCCGCTGCTACTGTACTCACGGCAGTCATGCCTGACCCGGCCGGATATGGACGGGTTATTCGTAATTCGGCTGGACAAGTTGAAAAAATTGTTGAACAAAAAGATGCCAGTCCGTCAGAACTTTCGGTATGTGAGATTAATACCGGCATTTACTGTTTTGCGGCGAGGGAACTGCTTGCGGCACTTGATGGTTTAACCTGCAATAATGCGCAAGAGGAGTATTACCTGACAGATGTCATTGCGATTTTAAACAAACAAGGTCAAAAAGTAGGAGCTGTACAAGCTGCCGACTACCGTGAGACGCTAGGGATAAATTCCCGCTTGCAGCTGGCAGAAGCCGAAAGCATTATTAGGCGGCGCAAACTGGATAACCTGATGGAAAATGGTGTTACTATTATGGATCCGGGCAGTACTTTTATTGATACTCAGGTTGAGATCGGCGCTGATACCATTATTTATCCATTTACCTGGATTGAGGGCCAAAGTAAAATTGGTGCAAATTGTTTAATCGGTCCTAATACCCGGGTAACCAATACCACGGTAGGGGATGAGACTACTATTCATTTTAGCTATACCCATGACTGTATTGTGGGTAATCATGTGATTCTTGGTCCCTATGTACACCTGCGGCCTGACACCTGGCTTAAAGACGGGGTAAAGGTGGGTAATTTTGTTGAAGTAAAAAACAGTATTGTTGGCGAGAAAAGTAAGCTGCCACATCTTAGCTATATCGGTGATACCGATATGGGTGCTGGCGTTAACATCGGGTCAGGCACTATTACTGTGAACTATGATGGTAAACATAAACATCGTACAACAATTGAAGATGATGCATTTATTGGCTGCAATACTAATTTGGTAGCACCAGTGACGGTTGGCAGCGGCTCTTATGTAGCTGCCGGTTCGACCATTACCAAAAACGTTCCCCCTGGTTCTCTGGGAGTAGCACGCGCCCGTCAAAATAATATTGAGGGCTGGGTGGAAAAACAGCGGAGGAAAGATTAAATGGAAGATACAAAGAGATTACGAATATTTAGTGGCAACGCCAATCCGGTACTGGCCAAAGAGATTGCCGCCTATCTTGGATTGACAGTAGGCGATGCCTTTGTTGGTAAGTTTAACAATGGCGAAATTCAGGTAATGATCGACGAAAGTGTGCGCGGAACAGATGTGTTTATTGTTCAGCCGACAAGCTATCCGGTCAATGATAATATGATGGAACTGCTAATTATGATTGATGCTGTAAAACGGGCTTCGGCCAAAAATATCACCGCAGTCATTCCTTACTATGCTTACGCCCGCCAGGACAGAAAAACGCGCGGCCGTGAACCCATTTCGGCTAAGCTAATGGCCAACCTCCTGACAGTAGCCGGTGCTACCCGGGTTGTTACTATGGATTTGCACGCCGGACAGATTCAGGGTTTCTTTGATATTCCTGTGGATAATTTGCCAGGTGTTCCTACCCTGGCTGAATATATTATGTCATTACAGTTGGAAGATATTGTTATTGTGTCGCCTGACCTTGGTGGTGTATCGAGAGCGCGGCTGTTTGCCGACCGGATGCATGCGCCTATTGCCATTATTGAAAAACGTCGTCCAGCCCCCGGTGTAGCTGAAGTTATGAATCTGATTGGTAATGTCGAGGGAAAAACCGCTGTCATCGTTGATGATATTGTCGATACCGCCGGCTCGCTCACAGAGGGGGCAAATGCCTTGACCAGAATGGGTGCTAAAGCCGTATATGCCTGCTGTACCCATGCTGTATTAAGCAATCCGGCGGTAGAGCGCATTGAGAAGTCTAATATTACCGAACTTATTGTTACAAATACAATTCCGATGGCCGAAGGGAAGAATTCTCCTAAGATTAAGGTGTTGTCAGTAGCTCCGCTTCTTGGCGAAGCGATTATTCGAATTTTTGGCGAACTGTCGGTTAGCAAACTGTTTGACAATTAATTTACTCCACTTTTGTTCCTTGCGAGCATAGGGTGGCAAGGAACGGCTATAATGGGAGGTACGCAAATAGGGCGCGAATATCGCGCCCTATTTGCAAATAAACTATGTATGAATAAGTATGTAATTATGCGCGCCCGGCTAACCGATGTGCCGGAGATTGCCCGTCTGTTTACCGAAAGCTTTATAGATAGTGTATTGCATCATTGTGGTGGCCGCCTGCCTAATCCGCAGGCTATGCAGGATGTGTTTACGCTGGTTTATCAGGCAGAGCCGACAGCGGCATTACTTGCTAAAGAGCAAACAGGACAAGTGCTTGGTTATTGTTTTGCCCCGGTGGGCTTAAGCCAACTTTGGTGGCAGGCTCTTACCGGCGGGCACCTAATTAAATGGGCTTGGCGCTGGCTTACAGGTCAGTATGGCTTTGGTTTGTACCCTGTCAAAATCATTGTGCTTAACAAAGTGGCTTTTCTTCGTTCTGCAGCTACTCCAGGGAAGATTGCTAACGCCCGAATTTTATCTATTGCGGTCACGCCAGCCGCCCGGGGCAGAGGTATTGCCAGTGCGCTGATGGCTGAAGCTGATAAGTATTTTAAGGATAATAAAGTACAAAGAGTGCGGCTGGAAGTACGACCAGATAATCAGCCGGCTATCCGGGTTTATGAAAAATCAGGTTACTATCCGGGGGGGATTACCTATGATTCTCAGGGACCCTGGCTTATCATGTTTAAGGAAATTTCCTGAAACGGGGTTGCTGTACCATGTTTGAAGTCAATATCCGTCTTATTAGCATGCTGGGATTGCTTACGATAGTAGTGATTATTAGCTTGCTTTTGGACTATCTGCGGATACTCAGACGACCAGTACGACTTGGACTTAGTGTAGCTATTCTGGGTATTATTATTGGTTTTATTCTAACCTTAAATGCCGTACTGCCGACTAATCATTTTTACGGTCCGGTATTTTCTGAAAGCAGAACAAGTCTGAAATTGGTGGCGCTTACCTTTGATGATGGCCCCTATCCGCCTTATACCGGCCAAATTCTGGATATTCTAAAAGAGCGGCAAGTACCGGCTACGTTCTTTGTCATTGGTCAAAATGCCGCCAAATACCCTGACATAATTCGGCGGATTGCCGCCGAAGGCCATCAATTGGGCAATCACACGTATAATCACATCGACTTGCTAAAACTGGACCGCCAAGCTATCATAACTGAGATAGAACAGACCAATAAAGTGATTGCTGATGCTGTAGGCTATGCACCCCATGTGGTGCGACCGCCGCATGGTTTCCGTGATGCCGTTGTTATGGATGCTATGGCCGAGTATCAGCTAAAGGTGGTCGAATGGTCAGTAGCTAGCCGCGACTGGGTGAACCCTGGAGCCGAGGTTATTGCTGCGCGGATACTGGGTAAAGTGCAAAATGGTTCAGTCATTCTGCTCCATGATGGCGATGGTATTGCTGCCGCTTTGCCGAGAGAGCAGACGGTGGCTGCAACGCGTATAATTATTGACAAGCTGGTAGCGCAGGGCTACAAATTTGTTACTGTTGATGAAATTCTTAAAGTGTCGGAGGAATAATGAAAATTATAGTTGGTCTGGGTAATCCCGGGCAGGAATACAGTGCCACCCGCCACAATACCGGCTTTATGGCGATAGACAAACTGGCCGGGCGGTGGGCAGTTACAGCTTGGCGTGAACGCTATAATGCCGCAGTGGCTGAATACCGGGGTGAGGAAACCGTGTTATTGGTAAAGCCTCAAACTTTTATGAATTTAAGCGGCCGGGCGATAGTGCCGCTGGCGGCTTTCTATAAGGTTCCTTATGAGGATATTATTGTTATCTATGATGATCTGGATTTGCCGGCAGGGCGCCTGCGGCTTAGACTCAAAGGCGGTTCAGGCGGTCATCGCGGTATTGAATCCTTGCTCTTTGAATCAGGGAAAGATGATTTTGCCCGAATTCGCATCGGGATTGGACGGCCGCCTGAGGGCTGGGAAACAGCCAACTATGTTCTGGGCCGGTTTTCGCCGGAGGAAGCCTCTGCTATGAACCAGGCCATCAGCCAGGCGGCTGATGCAGTGGAATGCATTATAAAAGAGGGCTTCAATAAGGCTATGAATAAATTTAACAAAGGGTAAAAAGTATGATTACAACGCTTTATGCAGATAGAAATGGCGAGATATTTGATGCTCCCGGCTGCCATGCTGTCGGCCGCCAGGGACAAGACTATCTCCCCTTACGACCACAAGATATGATTCCCCTGCCGGAAGGAGCGGAACTAATGTTCCTGCCAGGACGTAATGCATTACAGATGAAAGGCGATACGCCCCAAATGCTGAAAGGACGCTTAGCTGTGGCTGTCATGTTGCCGGTAGGCTATACTCGCACGCTTCTGCCAGCCTATGAACGCCAGGAAAATGCGCCTCTGTTGCCGCTTTATGGTTATACTGCGGCTGCTCTATATAGAGATGAAATTTATGTGGCAGCAGTTAAAACGGCAGATAACGCCAAATGGCATCCCTACCGTTACAATACGCCGGATTTAAAGAAACGGGTTGCACGGGTAAAACATGATTTGCCGGATAATCGACTTGTCGAGCATTTGGCAAACTGCTCACTTACCTGGCATTGCTGTACGGCCCAGAATCTATTTTACCGGCGCTGGGAAGCAGGTATTCCGGTTAGCCCGGCTTGCAACGCCAATTGTCTGGGTTGTATTTCGCTCCAGCCGGCTGAATGCTGTCCGGCCCCGCAAAGCCGGATAACCTTTGTACCTACAGCGGCAGAAGTTGCCGCTATTGGAATATATCACTTAACTCAGGCACCGGAGCCCATCATCAGCTTTGGGCAAGGCTGTGAGGGTGAGCCCTCGCTGGCTGCCGAGACCATTGCTGCCAGCATAAAAAAAATACGTGAGTCAACAGTCCGCGGCCAAATCAATATTAATACTAATGCCGGGTTTATCCAGGGAATCAAAACCATCGTGAATGCCGGGTTAAATAGTATGAGGGTAAGCATTATCAGTGCTGTGCCAGCCACCTACCAAGCTTATTACCAAGCTAAGTACAGTTTGGACGACGTTAAACATTCTATTGCATATGCCAAACGGCATGGGGTGTATGTTTCGTTAAATATGTTGCTATTTCCCGGGCTCAATGACCGGAGCGAGGAACAGGCTGCCTGGCTTGAATTCTTAAGCGAAACAGGCGTAGATATGATTCAGCTTAGGAACCTTAATTTTGATCCTGACGCTTTTTTGGCGGCTATGCCCCCAGGCGGCCAGTCCGGTGGCGTAAGGAGGTTTCTAAAAGCCATTACTGGCAAGTTTCCAGCGATTAAGCTGGGTAGTTTTACCGAAAAGGTATAACTAGAAGGCTGACAGTGGTTTTTCCAAGGCAGTATCACCCTTGCTTGCTAAAGCAGGAATGATACATAATGAAATGAGGAAATTGATATGTATCATACTATCACAAGCATTAATTCACTACAGGTACCTGAGTTTATCAAGAAATATCAAAACCAAGAAAAATTTATGGCTTTTTGCAAAGAGTGTCCAAATTATAATACCCTCTGGTCTTGTCCGCCGCTCCGAATAGATGCGACTCAGTTTCTACAAGCCTTTAATTTTATCTACATTATAGGTGTTAAGGTGATCTATGATGCGGAAACCATCAAGTTAGCCGATACAACTGAAAAAATTACAGATATTACCACACGCTCTTTGCAGGAAGTAAAAAACAAACTTTCAGATAAAATGCTAACCTTAGAAGGTGAAATTCCTGATAGTATTAGTTTAGCGTCTGGTGGCTGCTACCTCTGTGAGCGTTGTAAAAGGCGTGATAATTTACCTTGCAAGCAGCCAGAAAAAATGCGTTATTCTTTGGATTCTTTTGGGTTTGACCTTACAGCAATTACATCCGATTTGCTGCAAATTGATTTAAAATGGTCAAAAAATAGTTTACCTGAATATTATACGTTGATACACGCATTGTTAACGAAAAAGTCTTTGGGAACTAAATTAGAGAATATAGAAATATAATAGACCAAGACCTCCCTATCGTTGACTTTTTAGTTGATTCCGTCCTGGTATGGATTGAACGAAAAAGTGACCATAGGTCAAAAAAAAACCGCGCGTTATTCTGATGATTGGAATAACGGCGGATTTTTTCTATTACTACGGGATTAGAAGAACGATAGCAGGTCATCACGAAATCATACGTTTGTAAATAAATTGAGTATCAATATCTCCGCTGCAGAAATACGGATCTTTTAGTACATCCAGATGGAAATCAATGATAGTTTTGATACCATCAATGCGGAATTCGCTTAAAGCGCATTGCATAACCTTGATGGCTTCACCGCGGGTTCGGCCGCGCACAATTACTTTGGCAATCAGGGAATCATAGTAAGGCTGAACAATCGAACCGGCACACACGCCGCTATCAATACGCACCTTGGGACCACCTGGCTGATAATAGTAAGTAATTTGCCCTGGTGATGGTAAAAAGTTTTGGGTTGGATCTTCGGCATTAATGCGGCATTCGATCGCGTGCCCGGTGAAGGTTACATCTTCTTGCTTAACATTGAGTGGTTCGCCAGAGGCAATACGCAGCTGCTTTCTTACTAGATCAATACCTGTAATCATTTCGGTGATGGCATGTTCTACCTGAATGCGTGGATTGATTTCCATGAAATAAAAATCGCCAGTATTTTTGTCCATGAGAAATTCTACTGTTCCCACATTAGTATAGTGGACACTCTTGGCAGCACGGATAGCTAAGGCACCGACTTTTTGGCGCATTTCCGGAGAAAGAGCACTTGACGGGGCTTCTTCCAAAATCTTTTGATTGCGCCGCTGCAATGAACATTCGCGTTCTCCCAGATGGATGACATGGCCATAATTATCAGCAACAATTTGCACTTCAATATGGCGGGCATCGGCAATATATTTTTCTAAATAAAAAACGGTAGTTGTAAGATCTACTTTATTTACGGCACTTAATAGTTCAGCTGCATTATTGGCAATAAACATACTTTTGCCACCACCGCCGGCTACTGGTTTCAGAATTACCGGATAGCCAATTTCTTTGGCAACACGGCAGGCATCGGTTGCATCGTGGATGGGATCGCTGCCAAGTGCCATGGGTAAGCCAGCATGTTTCATGGCTTCGCGGGCCGCATCCTTATTACCTACTTTCTGAATAGTTTCGGCGCGGGGGCCAACGAATACAAGACCAGCATTAGTTACTTTTTCGGCGAAGTCGGCACTTTCTGATAAAAAGCCATAGCCGGGATGGATAGCATCAGCTTGCGATACTTTTGCCGCAGTGATTATTGCTTCTGTGTTCAGATAACTTTGGGTGGCATCAGCCGAGCCAATCAAATAAGCACGATCTGCTAATTGAACATGCAGCGCGTCGGCATCTACGTCAGAATAAACAGCAATTGCTTCAATTCCCAGCTCATGGCAGGCCCGGATGATACGTACCGCAATTTCGCCGCGGTTGGCAATGAGTACACGTTTTAACATCGGTATAGACCTCCATTTGCAAGTAGTAGTGGATCAAGTACCTTCATAACTCTTGAGGTTTTTTAAACTTGATACTCACTGAGTTACATTATAAAAGAATGTTGGGCTTTACACAATGGGTAAAATAATGTATACAATATAGTTTTTGTGTCAAACACAAGTTAATGGGAATAAGTTATGATAGTTGGTAATAAAAACAAGGAAGAACTTTAAAATTAGCGAGGTATTGATAACAATTTACCTATACCTGTTACATAATTCTGGTATAATTGTAATAGTATACTTTTTGAGCGTTTTTTCTACCCTTCGAACGTGGTGTAGGCGTATCGAGCGAAACTGTTTATGATATCAAGCGGATCGATATGGATTACTTTGAAGGTGAATAAACCGTTCCAAGGAGATTAGCATGGTCGCTTAGGCGGATGTCAAACTTTCAGACATGTCGTGAAACTGTCCAAATGCACATGAGAGCTATGGGGATTCATGCCATTTACCCCGGACCAAACCTCAGTAAACGTAGTCTTGCGCATAAAATATATCCATACTTATTGCGAAACGTGACTGCCCAGTATCCAAATCACATATTTGGAATTGATATTACGTATATTCGACTAACACATGGATGGATGTATTTGGTGGCGATTCTCGACTGGTTTTCACGCTATGTGGTCAGCTGGGAACTCGATCAGACACTAGAGATGCCCTTTGTTCTGGATGCCGTCGATCAAGCATTCATGCGTGGCACACCAACGATCATGAATAGCGATCAGGGTAGCCACTTTACCAGTCCTCAGTATATCCAGCGTTTACTGAAGCAAAATGTGCAGATTAGCATGGACGGTAAGTGTCGTGCAATAGACAACATATTTACTGAACGGCTATGGCGAAGTATTAAATATGAAGAAGTTTACATCCATAATTATGCAAATCCCCGAGAGGCGCGTGCTGGCATCACTGCTTATTTAAGTCATTACAATACGACTCGGCCTCATCAGTCTCTCAGTTATAGGACACCGGCTGAAGTATACCATAGTAAAAATTGATTTTGCCAGTCGCACATCATACGTGCTCGGGTGTCTGATGTCAAAGATTCACTTCGTTCGCTAACGCTCTCCTTGACATCAGACACCAGCCCACGTGGGTTTAATGTGGGCAAAATTAAACATCACTAAAGGAGGCACTTAGTATCTTATATAGCCTCAAATTTTTGTCTTGACAAACCCTACCACTTTACTTCTTTCCAAGCGATATGATTAAATTATATGGAGATGTAAAAGTGAAATGAGCCATACGATTATTGATGTAATACCGGAAAATATTCTGGAAATAGGAATCTTTTGTGTGAATGGGACCAAATACAAGGAAGGAATTAAAAGAAAAGAACTATGGTATAAGCAAAGATATGCGGAAGGTCTTAGAATCAAGATATCTGTGAATCAAGATAACATACAAACAGGAATGATTGAGTATGTTCCTGGTAAGTATGCGTGGAGAACAATCCATGCAGAAGATTATACTGTAATCCATTGTTTGCAAGTTTCGCGTTCACAAACGCATCAGGGTTATGGAAGTGCTTTGTTAAATGCGTGTATTGAAGAATTACAAAATGCTGATGGAATAGCCCTTGTAACAAGTAGCAAACCTTGGGTTAATGATAAAAAGTTTTTTGTAAAAAAGGGGTTTAAGCAGATCGGTAAGGCAGAGCCTTACTACGAATTATTAGTAAAGCAGTTTCGAAAAGCGGCCCTGCCAACCTTCAACGTTGGTTGGGAAGAAAGAGCGTTGACATACGGGAAAGGATTAACAGTTTTTTATTCTAATCAATGTCCTATTATTGAAGATACTTTAAAAAATTTGAAAGAAGCCGCTAAAGAATGTAATATAGAAATCCATTTTTGCAAAATTAACAGCGCAGAGAAAGCGCAAAAAGCTCCATTTGTGTATGGGACATTTGGTGTTCTTTTGAATGGACAATTTTTAACCCATAGGGTTTTTGATAAAGACAGATATGTAAGGCTATTGAAAAGCAAAACAAGAGCATGTTAGGGGTCAGGCTGTGCGCTATTGCGGAATTTGACTAAGCTCATAATAATAGCACAAGCCTGCCCACGGGTTGTTTCTCGACATTGATGAGTCCTTGTATATCTGTACTGAAACAGGGGATGGGGAAGGTGTTTGTTGGAAATAGATTTGAAACAAAATCCCTGTCCCCATGTTTCCCTGGTGATGCTACAGTGCGCGTTGCATCTGATTTGGGGCAATGCCAAAAGTAAAACCCTGCTCCTTGTATTAGATCACTGATGGGTGGGAGCATGCAATAAAATGAAAGATGTCAGCGACCCCATCTCCTGTGGCAGTCCCTCTCTCAAGCAATACCATAGATAAGAACAGGCTCTCTTATTTCTTTTCGATTAGAGAGTCTGTTTTTTGTTTATGGTGATAGCGGAAAGCTTTGGATGCTGAAAGTAAGGTGATAGTAGCTGAGAAGGTCCTGCGAGGGGCCGTAGAGCTGGTAGTATTTTGAAAAAATTCGTATTTAACTCTAAACTATAGAGGACATTTATCATACTATGTAGTATAATATTAACCTATAGGGTTAATAATGTTTTATAGCAGGTGCTGTTGTGAATATTAATTTTAAAAGCAAAAAGCTGGCTAAATGCTGTAATAATTTTTAAGGACGCTGTGAAGGTGTGGGGTGATCAGTATGCACTTAAAGTTTTTCAGCGTCTAAATGAACTGCGAGCAGCGGAGACGTTGCAGGATATAAGTCACTTGCCGCCGCCAAAATGCCATGAGTTAGAGGGAAATAAGGTGGGGCAATTTGCTGTAACAACTAAGCAACCGGCCAAGTTAATTATTAAACCCGATCATGATCCTATACCGCAGAAAGCTGACGGTGGGATTGATAGAAATTTAGTTACCGATATAATAGTTTTGGAGGTGGAAGACTATCATGGAAAAAAGAAATAAATATTCTCCGGATATTGCAATTCCACCTGGTGTAACACTACTTGAAGTTTTAGAAGAGTTAGGAATGACCCAGGCGGAATTAGCAGAAAGAACCGCGCGGCCAACAAAGACTATCAACGAAATCATTAAAGGAAAAGCTGCGATTACTCCTGAGACGGCACTACAATTGGAGACAGTCCTCAAGGTTCCAGCTAGATTTTGGAACAATCTTGAAATGAATTATCGTGAAACTTTGGCACGTATTGAGGAACGCGAGGTTCTTCAAGAACAACTGGAGTGGTTAAAAGGTGTTCCGGTTAATAGTATGGCACGGTTCGGCTGGATAAAAAAAAACAGTGATTCTATAGAGCAACTTAAAGAGGTATTATCTTTCTTTGGGGTAGCATCTGTCAGGGGATGGGAAAAGACATGGGATAAGCAATTAGGTTGCGCTTTTCGTAAGTCGAACAAGTATGAAATGGATCGTATTGCATTAGCTGCTTGGCTACGGGCGGGGCAGCTTGAAGCAAAAGACGTTGCATGTCAACCCTTTGATTCGGAAAGATTTTTAGGGATTTTACCGGATATACGGAAGCTAACAATTACAGATCCTGATGTATTTGTCACAAAGGTCAGAGAACTGTGTTCTGCAACTGGGGTAGCAGTAATTTTTGTAAGAGAATTACCTAAGCTTCCGGTCAATGGGGTAACATACTGGCCATCAACGAATAAAGCTATTATTCAGTTGACATTAAGATATAAGGCGGATGATCAGCTTTGGTTTAGTTTCTTTCATGAAGCTGCCCATATTTTAAAACATGGTAAAAGAGATTTTTATGAAGAGTTTAGCGATGATACGGAAGGCTGGGAGCAAGAGGCCAACGCATTTGCTGCTGATCTTCTAATTCCTGCAGATGCTTTTAAGTATTTTGCTAGTAGAAGAATATTTGATGAGCATACAATCCAAGTTTTTGCCAATAGTGTCGGGATTGCACCAGGAATTGTCGTTGGCAGATTGCAACATGAAGGCTTGCTAAGTTATAGTAGTAGGTTGAATCGGTTAAAAAAGAAATTTTTTTTGGGCTGAGTAGTAATCTAATTCGATTCTGGTCTTCGGCACCCATCTTAAGACTTCGTTAGTTTCGGGGAGTTTTCTCCCGACGAAAAAATACAGTTATAACATACCCTTCCTTGGTAGATACTTAAATGAAGATACATAGGTTAACCAAGGAGGGGTTAGATTGAAAAAACAAGGTGAAGGTTTATCAGCTTGGCAGTTAACCATGATGGCGCTAGGAACGGTAATTGGAGGCTCCTTTTTTTTAGGGTCGGCTGTTGCTATTCGAGCTGCGGGACCGGCAATTGTACTGTCCTTTGTAATGGGCGGCGCTCTCGTATATGCCATTTTGTATGCTTTATCAGAAATGACGGTAGCTGATCCGGCGCCAGGCTCTTTTCGCACATTTGCTGAAAAGGCCTATGGCCCTGCTGTCGGTTTTGTTGTAGGGTGGGTATACTGGACAGGAATGGTGCTGGCGATGTCGAGTGAGGCAATAGCGGTGTCGGCACTATTTCAGACGTGGTTGCAGGGAGTTTCAGTCCCTTTGCTCGGCGCGGCTGTTATTATCGTTGTTACTATTCTCAATCTGTTTGGCGCAGATCAGTTAAGTAAGCTGGAAGGGGGCCTTGCGGCTGTAAAGCTGATTGCGATTATCGGCTTTGTGGTTTTGAGTGTAGCCATTGTTAGTGGGTTAATGCCAGGGGCAGGGCAAGTACCAGCAGGAGGAGCATTGGCAACAGAACCGGTATTTCCGGCAGGACTGGGAGGTGTTGCGGGGAGTATGTTAATTGTCATGTTTTCTTATGCTGGCTTTGAGATTATTGGGTTGGCTGCTTCGGAAACAGCCAAGCCGGATAATACAGTACCACAAGCCATTACCTATACTGTTTTTGCTTTAGTTGGCCTCTATGTGGCTGCCATCACAGCGCTACTGCTGCTTGTGCCGACTACGGCACTAACAACAGACCAAAGTCCCTTAGTGACTGCACTAACAGCCTGGAACTTGCAATGGGCTGGCAATGCAATTAGTATTGTACTGGTGACGGCCATTCTATCAACAATGCTGGCTGCTATGTTTGGTTTAGGACGAATGCTGCGATCCTTGGCGGATGAAGGTCATGCACCGTCCTGGGTGAGAGACAAAGGTGATATTCCCTATCGCGGTATTATTTTTTCGGGTGGGGCAATGCTTGGCGGGCTTGGCCTGGGACTTTTTCTGCCAGCGCAGGTATATCTATTCTTGGTTAGTTCTGGTGGGTTTGCCTTGCTTTTTTCCTATATGATTATTCTGGCAACGCACTATAAATTTAGACAGCGACAAGGTTGCCCACCCCGGGGAAAGTGCCAGCTTCCCGGGTTTCCTGTTACCTCCTGGGCGGCCTTGATAAGTATCGGAGCTATCATTGCCAGCATGCCGTTGATTCCCGGACAGGGGGCAGGGTTGTTCGCTGGGTTGAGTTTTGTAGCGTTATATTCGCTAATTTACTTTGTCAGTAAGAAATTTTTAACAGGGGAAACCGCTAAAAAGGATTGGACCAACCGGGGATTGCGCGTAGCAGGTATGCAGTTTGAAACCGCAGAAGAGTTAAGTACTGAGAATAAATTACCCCGCGAGCAAGAGCCAGCTAGCACCAATGAAGCTAAGCAAAAGTAGTCCCGGCGTAAGCCAGGGATGATAGGTACTCCGGTAGCAAAGGGAGTATAAAAATGCAGAATCGTTATGAACCGATTAATCAATATAGGACTTAAGACCTATAGATGACTGATTAGTCAAAATGCTAAAATTATTAAAAGGGGGATTAGTTATGATATTAAAACGCTATACTACTGTTTTGGCAGTTGCCACGGCCCTGACCTTTATTGTTCCGACAGGTGGTGCCGCTGCGGTCAGTGTTACGACGTCAACAACAGGCATTTATGTTGGCGATGCTAGTTTTTTTAAGTCCAAAACTTATTCTGATAGCATGAGATTGGCCCACGCACTGTCGTCTTATTATGATCGTCCAATTCTAACGTCTGAAATAGTTCGACTAACAGCTAATTTTGATTTTAGTTTTGATGATATATCAATGATGTATGTCGTTGCTGACTACGCTGATTTACCTGTCGATGATATTGTTGTTCTCCGTAAGAAACACTTGGGCTGGGGTGAGATCGCTAAATTGCACGGACTTAAAGTTCAGGAACTAAAACACAGGTATAATTTATTTGCCGATGAGGCGCACTTCTATAGGATAGATATAAATTACATAGACGAATATGACCAATATCCTGGTTACTATCACGAGCATGATCGTGACAACGGTAGAAATCATGCTGAACGTTATGAACATAAGCATGATAAAGGCAATGGACATAAGTAGTGTGCTGATTTAATAGGGCACAACGAAGGTGTTATGGTAAAAAGAAGGAATGCTCCTCTAAAAGGGGACATTCCTTCTTTGACATTTTGATGATATACTCAAGATGTCAGTAATCAAAAGGTTTATTATGAGGTGGGGCTTATGGTACAGTCATGGAAAAGTTTTGCAATAGGTGCTCTTGCTATGTTGGTAATGATAATAACTGCCTATATGCTATTTTCAGGAACGGAAAAGCGCGCCGCTATTCCTGAAAAAGGCGTAGAAGATACTGAGGACTATTCTAATAAAGTTACGATTACACCGCTGCCTGCATTGCGGATTGTCCGGGGAACAGAGGTACCTTTTGAAGGAAAAATAGAATTGCGGCAAGCCATTGCCGGCCAAGCTGCCCAGGACATAACTATTGTCAACTTCCAAGCGACCGGCGAGCATGCTGATAAATCGGTAATTATGATTGTATGGGAGAATGGCGAGGTCGAAAAAGTATATCCTGGTACAAAAAATAAAAAGTTTTCACCTGGTAGGCGGGCTGTAAAAATTTCGGTAATAGGATATAGTATGCACGAAAGACCCATTTTTAGGGATGCTAGCCGCAAGGGTACACTGACGTGGGAGATTCATTATGAACCAGTTAACTAAAAACACGTATAGGGGTAAGAGGATTGCAGAGATGAACGAGTTAGATGCGGTTTTATTGGGGAGTCCCAAAGTTACTGGAATGGTGAGGGCAACGCCTTTCGTATTAGGAGTTATGTGTATGAGCAACTGTCATTGTCAAGGAAAACACTAATCCATAAACGGGCAGGCAGTTATTTGGAAGAACTGATGGATAAGGATTCCTTGGGGCGGGATGTGTATTCGGAAATTCTCTTATCATTATTCGCAGATCAACGAAAAGAGTAAGGTGCTTGAATATACCATTAAGCTTGCGGAAAAATACTGTTGTCCGCAGTATGAATTATTTCCTGATTTGAGCAAAACATATAGTGGGTTTGTTTTTGAAAACAAATTGCAGATTATGGGCTATCTGGATAAAATCAAGGATTTGCTGGCGGCTTTAGCAGCCGGGCAAATGCCCTGGGAACGGTTGAATCGTGCCTTAGAAGTTATTGTACGTTACATTGTATGCTGGCCTTATTAGCCATTAGAGACAACTGTATCCAAAGGGACGCAGTTATTTGGAAAAGGCGGCTGATTTTTCGGAGCAATACCAAGATGCTTACCAGGCCGGGATTATCATCAGGGCAAAATTGGAGGTTCGTATCCAGATGCAGCAAGATATTCGGGTACAAGAAGCATTTGCAGACTATTTAAACTTATCCTGTGAGGAATATTATCGACAAGGGAAAGAACTTTTTGGTAAACCGGAAATACAGTTGAACAAAACATGCTGGACAGTATCTATGCAGCAGCGAATAAGCAATAAGGATATGTCAAATGACCAAAACCAGAGGAGACGGTTTTGGTTTTTTGACTAATTTGCAGTAAGAGGTTTATAAATCGTGCTATTAATGGTTTTGACGTTTCGTAGACGCAAGCATGCTATAGTAATTGCAAAAGGTAATTTGGAGGGATAATGATGTCTTTGGATAACAGTGGAATTGCAAAAGCTATGACAATTAAACTGGATAATGTGTTACCGGAAGTGACAGAATTTCAAGCGGGAATCCGGCGGGCACCCAACAGAGGGTTTTGCCTGACGCAAGCTCAGACCAAGGTGGCTTTAAAAAATGCGTTGCGTTATGTACCGGCAGAACTTCATGCAGTATTGGCACCGGAGTTTATGGAAGAGCTGCGCACTCGCGGACGGATTTACGCCTACCGGTATATGCCGAAGGGAAAAATCGAGGGTAAGTCAATTGATGACTATCAAGGCAACTGTGTCGAGGGAAAAGCATTTCAGGTTATGATTGACAACAACTTAGACCCGGCGGTTGCTCTCTACCCGTATGAGCTGGTTACCTATGGGGAAACAGGGAGTGTATGTCAAAACTGGCTGCAGTATCAGCTCATTAAAAAGTATCTGGAAGTTATGACTGACCACCAGACGCTTGTTGTGGAATCCGGCCATCCGCTGGGTTTATTTCCATCCCGGCCGGAAGCGCCCCGGGTCATTATCACCAATGCGCTGATGATCGGGATGTTTGACAACCAGGAAGACTGGGAAATTGCCGAACAAATGGGTGTAGCCAATTATGGACAAATGACGGCCGGCGGCTGGATGTATATTGGACCGCAGGGCATTGTTCATGGTACCTTCAATACATTGCTGAACGCAGGCCGTCAGCGGCTCGGTATACCGGCTGACGGCGATTTGCGCGGTCATTTGTTTGTTTCTTCCGGGTTAGGCGGCATGAGCGGCGCACAGCCTAAGGCCATTGAGATTGCCGGCGGTGTGGGAATTGTGGCCGAGGTGGACTATTCCCGGATTAAAACCC
Organism: Sporomusa ovata DSM 2662; assembly: GCF_000445445.1. Taxonomy (GTDB): domain Bacteria; phylum Bacillota; class Negativicutes; order Sporomusales; family Sporomusaceae; genus Sporomusa; species Sporomusa ovata. The sequence goes on from NZ_ASXP01000002.1 coordinate 830,865, forward strand.
GCTATGACCAAGGCTGGGTTAGCAAGGTGTCGGCGAATTTGGAGGAAGCATTTTCCTGGGCCGGGGAGTATTGCCTGAACAAAGAAGCAGTTTCCATCGCCTATCATGGCAATGTGGTGGATTTGCTGGAATATGCAGTTAAAAATAATAAGCACATTCCCCTGCTTTCTGACCAGACTTCCTGTCACGCTGCCTATGATGGCGGTTATTGCCCGCAGGGGCTGAGTTTTGACGAACGGACAAAACTTCTGGCAACAGATCGGCAACAGTTCCACGAATTGGTGAATAAGAGCTTACGGCGGCATTTTGAGCTGATTAAAATACTGACAGAGCGGGGAACTTATTTCTTTGATTATGGCAATGCATTCCTGAAAGCGGTGTATGACGCTGGTGTTAAAGAAGTTTCCCGGAACGGCTATGACGAGCGTAACGGTTTTATTTTCCCGTCATATGTCGAGGATATCATGGGACCGGAGTTGTTCGATTATGGTTATGGCCCGTTCCGATGGGTCTGCCTGAGCGGCAAGCCCGAAGATTTGCACAAGACCGACAAGGCGGCTATGGAATGCATTGATCCCAACCGGCGTGGACAAGACCGGGATAACTATATCTGGATTCGTGATGCCGAGAAAAACAAACTGGTTGTAGGGACACAAGCCCGGATTTTGTATCAGGATGCGGAAGGTCGTCTCAAGATTGCGATGAAATTTAATGAGATGGTTCGCAATAAGGAAATCGGGACAGTTATGCTGGGACGCGATCATCATGATGTTAGCGGTACTGATTCACCGTTTAGAGAGACAGCTAATATTAAGGATGGCAGTAACGTTATGGCTGACATGGCGGTACAGTGTTTTGCCGGCAATGCGGCACGGGGTATGAGTCTGATTGCCCTGCATAACGGCGGTGGTGTTGGCATTGGTAAATCAATCAATGGAGGCTTTGGCATGGTGCTTGACGGCAGTGAACGGGTTGATAACATTTTGCGTCAGGCAATGCTGTGGGATGTTATTGGCGGGGTGGCCCGCCGGGCTTGGGCCAGAAATGAACATTCAATGGAAACCATTGTGGAATTTAATCAGCAGTACGCCGGTAAGGGACATGCGACCCTGCCTTATATTCCCTCAGAAAGCCTGATTGACAGCATTGTTGATAACGTATTTGCCGCTAAGTAGCGATAGCATCACAGAGGAAGGAGCAAAACGATGGCAGGAAAAAAATTGCTTATTAAACATGCGGCTGAATTGGTAACCTGCGCCGGAGCTGCCCCCAAAATGGGGGCGGCGATGGCTGATATCGGCATTATTCCGGATGGTGCACTACTTGCAGAAAACGGCAAAGTTTGCTGGGTAGGGCCGACCGCAGAACTGCCGGGACAAAGCGAGGCAGAGTGGGAGGTCATTGACGCTGCCGGGCAATGTGTTATGCCCGGGTTTGTTGATTCTCACACCCATATGGTATTTGGCGGCTACCGGGCCGAAGAGTTTTTCTGGCGCCTGGGGGGGACTCCCTATCTGGAGATCTTAGAGCGCGGTGGCGGCATCCTGAATACGGTTCAGGCAACCCGCTCAGCTAGTCTGGCAGAACTAAAAACAATGGCTCTTGGGCGGCTGGACAATATGCTGGCAATGGGCGTTACTACTGTTGAGGGTAAAAGCGGCTATGGCTTGGATAAAGAGACAGAATTGCGGCAACTGGCCGTAATGGCTGAACTCAACCGGGAACAGCCGGTTGAAATCGTGCCGACCTTTATGGGGGCGCATGCGGTGCCGCCTGAATATAAAGGCCGTACTGATGACTATGTTGATTACATAATAAAAGAGGTATTGCCTGCTGTAGTCAAGCAGGGAATTGCTGAATTCTGCGATGTATTCTGCGAGCAGGGGGTATTCTCGCTGGCGCAGTCCCGGCGTCTCCTCAAAGCGGCCCAATCTATGGGGCTGAAAGCAAAGCTGCATGCCGATGAGATTATTGCTTTGGGCGGGGCTGAACTGGCTGCCGAACTAAACGCCTGCTCGGCTGATCACCTGCTGCAGGCCTCAGATGCAGGCATTGCGGCACTTGGGAAAGCCCAGACGGTCGCTACGGTTCTGCCTATGACAGCTTTTTGCCTGCGCGAATCATATGCACGTGCCAGAACTATGATTGACAGCGGGGCAGCGGTGGCCCTGGCGACAGATTACAATCCCGGCAGTTGTTTTAGTCATTCTATTCCGCTGGTAGCCGCGCTTGCTGCTATTCAATTACAACTGAAACCGGCCGAGATTGTAACAGCGCTGACCATTAATGGGGCAGCCGCGGTAAACCGGGCAGACCGGGTAGGCAGTCTGGAAATCGGCAAACAGGCAGACATTGCTATTTTGGGATATCCGTCACATTTGTTTTTGGTGTATCATGCCGGAATGAATATTGTAGATAAAGTAATTAAACAGGGACAGCTTGTTTGGAATAAGACAGACCAAAAATAGATAAAGGGAGTTAAGATATTGTGGGAAAACTTGTAGAATGTGTACCAAATTTTAGTGAGGGACGGCGGCCGGAGGTTATTGCGGCAATTGTTAATGAAGTAAAGAAGGTACAAGGCGTTACATTGCTGAATGTTAATTCTGATGCCAGTCATAACCGTACAGTGGTTACCTTTGTCGGTGATCCCCAGGCTGCCAAACTGGCTGCCTTTACTGCCTGTGCGAAAGCAGCCGAGCTTATCGATATGGAACAGCACCAGGGAGCCCATCCCCGCGTTGGTGCCACTGATGTCATTCCTTTCATTCCTGTAAGTGACATCTCTATGGAAGAATGTGTCCAGCTTGCCAATGAACTGGGCCAGGAGATTGGTGAAAAACTGAATATCCCGGTATATTTGTATGAAGCAGCTGCCAAAACCCCTGCCCGTGTCAAATTGCCTGATGTCCGTAAAGGCGAGTATGAAGGGCTAAAAACAGCAATCACCACTCCTGAACGTCAGCCTGACTACGGCCCTGCCCATATGCATCCGGCAGCAGGTGCTACAGTCGTTGGTGCCAGACAATTTTTAATTGCCTATAACATTAATTTAAGCACCAGTGATGTCGAGATAGCAAAAAAAATTGCCGCCAGCATCCGCGAGGCCAAAGGCGGTTATAAGTACTGCAGGGCTATGGGGGTCATGATCGAAGAACGGAATATGGCTCAGGTTACCATCAATATGGTGGATTATACCGGCACGCCGCTGCACCGGGTGTTTGAGACTGTTAAATCCGAAGCCGCGCGGTATGGTGTGAACATCATTGGCAGTGAAATTGTTGGTATGGTACCGTTGCAGGCCCTTATTGACACAGCCGATTTCTATCTGCGGCTGGAGGGCTTTGAGCGTAAACAGGTGTTGGAAGAAAACCTTGGATAAAGGAGGTCGGATACTATGTTAATGCAAATGAAACTGACCGAGTTTTTAGAAGAGCTGGGTTCAAATTCTCCGGCACCAGGCGGCGGCAGTATTGCGGCGCTGGCTGGTGCACTTGGCGGTGCTTTGGCGGCCATGGTCTGTCGGCTGACAGTCGGCAATAGCAAATATACCGAAGTACAAAGTGAAATAGCCAGTATTCTGTCGCAAGCGGGTCAATTAGCCAGTGAGCTTGCTGGCTGTGTTGATGCCGATACAGAAGCCTTTAACAAGGTAATGGCGGCTTATAAGCTTCCGAAAGCAACAGAAAGTGAAAAAAACGCGCGCAGTGAAGCCATTCAACAGGCCATGGTAGCAGCCGCCAGGCTGCCGCTGGGCGTTGCTGGCAACTGCTTACAGGTATTATCCCTGGCAGTGCGGGTATTAGCTATTGGCAACAACAATGCCGCCAGCGACGCGTCGGTTGCCGGACTGATGGCTCATGCCGGACTACATGGTGCGCTGTATAATGTCAAAATTAATTTAAGCAGTATAAAAGATCAAACTACCAAACAGGATATGCAGGCAAAAGTAGCCGGTATTATTGCCGAAGACGAGCGTCTCCACAGAGAATTGTTAGCAGTAGCAAGCAAGGTTATTGGATAATATTTTTCATTAAAAAGGACTGAACTCAAAATAATTGAGCTCAGTCCTTTATTGCATATGGTCAATAGGGACTAAAATACATGGTTTCCCCGTTTTGCTATTTAATTTTTCCAATAGCGATATTCACCCGGTAATTTCCATATTTCAAAACAGAATCCAAAAAACAGTTCAGATCTTCTTGCGAATTAACCTGAACTTTCAGCAGGTAACAGCCATCGCCGCTGATCCGGCTAGCTTCTACCACTGCGTCATAATTCTGTAAGAAGGTGTGAAAAGCGCTATGATTGGTTGTTTTCATGAAGATGGTTATATAGGCTGTTATGGTTTTTCCCAGTAGTTTCTCATCAAGCAAAACTGAGTAACCCCGTATCACACCTAGTTCTTCCATTCTGGAAATCCGCTTGGAAACGGCCTGGCCGGTTAGGTGAACTATTTCACCGATATCTCTAAGTTGCATTTTGCAGTTGGCTTTTAATAGTTTTAGGATCGCCCAATCAGTATTATCAAGCATTTTTCATTAAATCCTTTCCTGAGGAAATCGGAAACGGTGTAAAACTTTTGCGACACAATTGCAGCTGTCGGTATAATGAGTATAACAAAGGCTGGCAGAGTAATCCATAATGAAATTTGGAGGGGATTGACAGTGAAAAGAGTGTTACTCGTAATTGATGTTCAAAATGAATATTTTACCGGAAAAATGCCAATTATGTACCCGGAGGGAAGTTTTGATAAAATTCTTCAGGCTGTAGAGGCAGCCAATCAAAAGAACATTCCGGTAATTCTTATCAGACATGAAGCATTGCAACAGGCTGCTGCTTTTGTAAAGGGCAGTACGGGCTGGGAAATTCGTGAAGAACTGCTGAAAAAAGAATATGCATGTATTGTTGATAAAAGTTTTCCGGGAAGCTTTACCGGTACCGGACTTGAGGATCTTTTAAGGAGTATGGGTATAGATACAATTGTTATCTGTGGCTATATGACCCAGATGTGCTGTGATACGACGGCCAGACAGGCGGTTCATCTTGGATTTTCCGTGGAATTTCTGTCAGATGCTACAGGTACTTTAGATGTAGCAAATGATGCTGGGAAGATAACGGCAGCAGAACTACACAAGGCGATTCTTATAACGCAAGCTATGCGGTTTTCTGAGGTTATTTCGACTGATAAATGGATTAAGAAACTATAAAGTACTACGATAAAATGCAAATAATTATTGCTTTTGTTGTTTGCTAGCGATACACTGACAATAACTGAGTTGCCGGTAAAAGTGATCGAAGTTAGCAATAGTGTGATTGTAGTTAGTGTGAAGTAAAATTAGCGAGGGGAATGGTCAAACTGAAACTATTTTTCAATAAGGAAAATGAAGTAGATATTAGTGGCTTGAGCAATAGATCAACAGTACAGGAATTTTTTGATGCTGTCGATGAATTTTTACTTGAAAATCCGTTGCCATGCGGTACCTGCAAGCAACATTGCTGTAAAGGCCGGTTCAAAATCAATATGGACAGTGTTAGTGCTAAAAAACTGTCTAAAGGAAAGCTTGAACGCATAATTCCCAAACTGTTTGTTGATGTGGGCCAAAATAAACTGGAGATATTTCTTCTTGCCGGGAAAAAGAAATGCCGCCACCTGGATGGATTGTCGAGATGTCTGGTTTACAATGAGCGACCGGCAAGCTGCCGAACCTATATATGTATTCCGCAAAGCCCATGTTACAAGATTCTCGACGCGGCAATTGTCGCCGAGATGCACCATGCCATGCGCGCCGTATATCTTGATGCGGTGATAAACGACCCGGCAACGCCGCCGGCAGCTATTGAGCCGGCAAAAACATTGCGCGAAGAAATAATAAGCGCCAGCACAGCCTACGGCTGCAACAATTATAGCGAAATTCTGATTAAGGATTGTGTAAAAGCTGATTTTGTGCATTCTAATGTGTCGCCGGAGGAAGTTCGTTTATTTCATGAGATCATCAACAGGTAATTCAGAATAATGATTTTGTTGACAAATAATGGTCGACGAGTATAATAACAGGTATGAGACTTATTCTCAGGGCGGGGTGCAAGTCCCCACCGGCGGTATCCCGGTTTTTTACCGGGGAGCCCGCGAGCGCTCTTCCTGCTTGGGAAGAGGTCAGCAGAACTGGTGAAATGCCAGTGCCGACGGTATAGTCCGGACGAAAGAGGATAAGGCGGTCAGCATTAATACAAGGAACCGGAGGTTCTATTGCATTATCGTTCAGTCGCTGTCTGTCTATTGCCCTGATTTAGTAAGTCCTACTAGTAGTATAGGAGGCGCATTACTTTGAATCAGAATTTGTTAAGTCAATTTGGCAATGCAGAGGAGCGGGTGGCAAGGGCGCTTACTGCTCTCGGCAATGGTCAGGGTGTGTTAGTAACAGATAACGAACAGCGGGAAAATGAAGGTGATATTTTCTTTGCTGCCGAGTCGCTGACAACAAAACAAATGGCGTTATTAATTCGTGAATGCAGTGGCATAGTTTGTCTATGCCTGCCGGAGAAAAAAGCGGAAGCATTAGCGTTGCCAATGATGGTAGCTAACAATACAAGTAGTTTTCAAACTGCATTTACCATTTCAATTGAAGCGGCTGCGGGAGTTACAACAGGTGTGTCAGCCGCTGACCGTGTTGCGACTATAAAAGCGGCAATTGCTGATAATGCTTGTTCCCGGGATCTGCGTCATCCGGGGCATGTTTTCCCTTTGAAGGCCAAGCCTGGCGGGGTATTAGAACGACCGGGACATACCGAAGCCAATGTTGACTTAATGCGGCTTGCCGGTCTCAAACCATATGGTGTACTGTGCGAACTGACAAATCCGGATGGCACCATGGCGCGCTTACCGGAAATCGTGACTTTTGCGAACAAGCACAATATGCCGGTGGTTACAGTGGATGATTTGATAGATTACCGCAAGTTGCGAGAATAAGGAAGACTTCAAGACTAATCAGCCCTCCAGGCTACCTGGAGGGCTTTATTGTATGAATTCATATTGCTATTTACAGAAAATTGAGGCACTTTCTGCACTAAAAAGAGGAATATTGATAATCTGTGGCGAATTACTTTAAGGTATAAACTAGTGAATAAAACGGGAGGTATTGCTGTGAAGAAAGATATTCTTGTTCCATTTGATGGCTCAAAAAATGCCATTGAAGCATTACATTGGGCTGTCACTATCGCAAAAGCGCTGCAGGAAAAAATAATTGTTTTGAATGTTCAATCCAGCTTTCATACTGTCCATACCAAAATATTCTTCAATGAGAATACCATTCGTGAGTATCAGCAACAACTTTTCCAAGAGATAATTGTGTCGGCTAAAAAAATATTGGAAGATTCAGGTGTAGCCTATGAACTAAAACTAAGAATCGGTGATGCTAAGGATCAGATTTGTCAAGAAGCAGGGATTGACGATACTATTGAGGCCGGCAGTTGTTCATCAGATGGTGTGCGGATGATCATAATGGGGTCCCGCGGAATGAATCCGATGCTGGGTGGGGTACTTGGCAGCGTCAGTTACGGTGTAGTTAATGTTGCTCAGTGTCCTGTGACCATTGTGCCGTATTCTTGTCCTTAATAACTGGAAAGCATAATAAAACAGTACGAGGAGAAAGAAGCATTTCTTGTTAAACAAGATCTGCTTCTTTTTGATAGAATCAACTGCTTCTGTGATTCTAATCACTGATAAATAGTTGGATTTAGTATATCCTTTATCTAGAGATAAAAAATAGTTCAAATAAATTATGGAGGAGAAAAATTATGTTACGGAAAATTGTTACAATTGATGAAGAGAAGTGCGATGGTTGTGGTCTTTGTATTGGCGCTTGTCATGAAGCGGCCTTGCAGTTGGTTGATGGAAAAGCTAAATTGGTAGCAGACAACCTGTGTGATGGCCTGGGAGCCTGTTTGCCTGATTGTCCCCGCGGGGCCATCAATATCGTTGAACGGGAGGCACCTGCCTTTGATGAAGGAGCTGTCCGGCAGCATATTGCCGGCAAGCTTCCGGCCAGTTCATCGCAAACGCCCGGCTGCCCGGGAAGTATGGCCAAAGAGATCAAAAAAGCAGCTGGAACTAGCCGGAATGAACCTGTTGCTGCTGGTTCCCAGTTGCGGCAATGGCCATGCCAATTGCAGTTAGTACCAGCAAATGCTGCTTATTTTAATGATGCTCACCTATTAGTGGCGGCTGATTGTGCGGCTTATGCCTATGCAAATCTACATGCTGAGTTTATGCATAACAAGATTACTGTTATTGGTTGTCCAAAACTGGATAAGGTCAATTACGCTGCTAAGCTGACCGAGATATTGCAATTGCATAACATCAAAAGCCTTACTATAGTAAGAATGGAGGTTCCTTGCTGCGGCGGCTTAGAAAATGCCGTTAAAGAGGCATTAGTACAGAGCGGCAAAATGATTCCCTGGCGTGTTGTGATAATTGGCACAGATGGTACTATTCAGGAAGATAATTAGGTGACTGTGAGTAGAGGGGGGATTTTGGCAAGGAATTGCAACTGTTTTTTTTGCAGGATTTGTTGAGGCAAGTAAAGAAATACTAGAATAAATATTTTAGCAGTTGTGGTTGCAAATTTTAAGGGTATTTTTTCCAGGAGGTAACTATTGTGGCCAAAATCCAAAAAAATCTTAGTGACAGCGATATGTTTAAAGGCTGGCATGAACAACCAACTTTTGAGACCGAGATTGATGATGAGCCTGTTCGGCTGTCGGTCAAGCCGGCGAAGAAAGATTCAGCAGCAGACATCAACAGCGCCTACTTTACACCGGAGCTCCAAGAGTCGGTAGGCAAAGCGCTGCTTGAGCTCAAGCTCAATCTTTACAAGCAAGGAATTGTGGATTATCAAATAAAGGTTTCTTGCCAGGACAATCAGGTCATGTTAACAGCAGTACCGGCTAAAGTTAAAACTAAGCCGGAATCAAATGGAAACCGGTCGGTACACCGCGGTGGTAAGTAAAAAAGGATAGGTTTTTGCCTATCCTTTTTTACTTACTAGTCGTGTTCCAGTGGCAGTGGTTCATGGGTGAGATCAAATAATGCTGCAGTAAATTCGGCAATATGTTCTTTTTCTTCGTTCATTAGGTGACAGAATAATCGTTGTACAGCAGGTGTTTCGGCAGCTTCCATGTATCGCTGATATTTATTAGTAGCCTGGAGTTCATCATTGAGGGCTTTGGTCAAAAGAACTACGGTCGGCATCTCCTTGCGATTTGGTGGGTCAATCTGGATATCGTCGGCTTCGCTTTCTTTGAGGATGGCTGCCTTGGTTTTCGGTTTAAATAATGGCCGGGTCATCAATAGCATATCAAGACCCACGTCGCTGAGCATTTGAGCCTGTACGGGGTCTAAACGGGAAATTTCCCGCATAATTTCTACATAATGCTCCATCTCGTCTTCAGCTACATCCAGAAATAGCCGGGGCAAACAGGAAGCCCGTGCGGCTTCCAGATAAAAGGCAATAGCATTACGCTCGTCGGCGGCAGCATCCCGTAGCAGCAATAAATCCGGATGATTGGGGCAAACTTCTGTAGAACATTCCAGGTCGGCTGTTGCAAGAATTTTAGGTTTAGACGATTTTTTATAAGCACGGAACAAGGCCATACTATATGCACCTCCCAATAATCTTATATATTCTATGCGGGAGGAAATTAGAAGTTAATCTTGGCAGGATATTAGGCAGTGGTGTCAAATAGTAGTTTGAATATCTTTAAAGAAGAGGCAGATGCAGGGGGAAAAAATGCTAACAATAGGTACAACAGGTAAATACGTAAAGTATCTGGTAGTTGCAGCTGTGCTGCTGCCGTTAATTTTTATTGCTGAAGTTGCTTATGTAGAAAGGCAACATACCCAAGACAGTAGTCAGGTACAGCATGACAAGCTTATAAACCGTAGAGTTGAGGCGGAAAATGCATGGCTGTCAAGTCAGGCAGCTTATGTGAGAGGTATTGCAAAACTAAGTGCACTTACTGTTGATGAGCCGGAGATTGTGAATAACGAATTTCGCAGTTTTCTTACTGCTGAGTTTAGGGTCCTTGGTTATGCGGGGAATGATGGGAAAGTTAAGGTTGATACCAGTGGCGGTAGTGGTCGCGATATCGCTAACCGAAACTATTTTGTGGAAGCGATTGCCGGGCGGGAATTTACAGGCCAGGTATCAGGTTCAGACTGGCAGCTGGACGAAGATGTTATCGTAGTAGCTGTGCCTGTTACTGCCAGCGGAACGGTAACCGGTGTCATTTATGGCGTTATTCCCCAGGAGACCATTACGGCAGTGATCGAACAGCTGGTACCTGCTGGCGATGGTGAGCAGCAGGAGCTTGGCCGCTGGCTGGCCTGGCTGGGGGGAGTATATTTCTTAGGACTCATACCACTATTGCTGTTGGTCTACTTGCTGCACCACCACAAGCCGGTTGCCAGCAACAAACGGTCAATAGGTAAAGCACCTGTTAATAAGCCAAGACCGTCGCTTGCCGGGGACCAAGAAACGGCTGTAATAAGAAAAAAGTTTGCCGATGCAACAGTCGTGGAGACTCCGGAAACCATTGCCATCCAAAAAATAACGGAGATAATTGCTGCTGACATGGCTGAGCCGATATCTGCCGCGAAAGAAAAGCCTATAGAGGCTACAACGTTAGAAACTGCTGCTGTCAAAAAAATAGCCGAGATAAATACTGCGGAAATGGTTGAGGCGACACCGGCTGTAATGATTGACAGAGTGCGGGCGGTCGCCGCCTATAAAGGAACAGGAATAGAGTCGGCAACTAAAAAAGTTCCTGTTATTTCCCGGGAGTCTGAGAAAATAGCAGTACCTGTGTCAGAGTTGGAGCCAAAACCGGAAATAGAGCGAGAATCGATGCCGGCTGCATCCTTGAAGGCGATTCCTAGTGAAGGACAAGAACCAGTACCAGAGCTTATGTCAAATTTGCCTGCTATTGACGATCTAACAGGCTTGTACACCCAAGCTGCATTTGAGGAAAAAATAGCTGCCCAACAAGGGCAGCCTGATAGTGCGATCATTGTACTTAGTATTGACGGGATGAAGGTAATTAATGATTTTTTAGGCAACCTGGCGGGTGATACGCTTATTAATGTGGCTGCTAACATTCTTAAAACAGTTGCTGGTCCTGCCTGTACAGCCGCCCGTATCGACGGTGACTGCTTCGCTGCGTTGCTCGCAGATGTTTCGACAGATGTGGTTGAGGATTTCAAAAAAGATATCAACTACTATATTGATCTTCATAATTTACGTCAACCGGAGTTGCCACTGAGTATAACCACCGGAGTTGCTGCGGCCAGGCAGGGGGAAAGCCTTACATCAGTCTGGGAGAGGGCTGACCGTGATATGGAAAATCGCAAAACCATTAACCGGGTCGAGGCCCGCAAATTTATTATGATGTCAATTAAACGGCAGCGCCAAAAACCATGAGTAGTATTATTTTGGCATATAATTATAGCAAAAAATGCAACAATTTCCTTGCTTGCAGTTTCCTAAAAACAGGCCAATTTGTAGATACTATTATGTAAGCAGGCAATAACCAATCTATGATTTTGGTCACAGACTCACCGGATTGTTGAAAAGTATAGTTAATGTAGGCCGTGGTAAGGCGGCCGCAAGTAAAAGGAGGGAAAAATATGGCCTATAAAATTAGTTCCGAATGCGTTAAATGCGGTGCCTGCGCGCCGGTTTGTCCGGTAGATGCTATTTCAGAAGGCGATGACCAGTATGAGATTGATCCAGATACTTGCGTTGACTGCGGCTCTTGTGCAGAAGTTTGTCCGGTAGGCGCCATTAGTTCAGGTGAGTAGTAGTTTTGCCTTGTGATAAAAGTCCAGCTTGCGAGCTGGGCTTTTTCATATATAATAACTATAAGTGAGTTTTAGAGCAACTTGGTTATCGGATAAATTTGGGTGAGTTGCTTTAGGAATGGGAGAGGGGAGATTTACGTGCCGGAATTGGACTATTTGAGAAATATACCGATTTTTGAGGAATTGCCGCCAAATGATTTGGCGGCCATAGCTGAAGTGACTATTGAGCGGCGCTACAAGAAAAATATGATTATTTTTATGGAAGGTGAGCCAGGTGAGGGCTTTCACTATATTAAAAGCGGTAAGGTCAAGATTGTTCAAATTTCGCAGGATGGCAGAGAACATATTATTAATATTCTGGGACCAGGGGAGGTTTTTGCTGAAGTATTGCTATTTAACCACGGCTCCTATCCAGCTACTTCAGTTGCTATCGAGGACTCTGTTATCGGCATGATAAAAAATAATGACCTGGAAAACGTAGTGACCCAAAATAGCCGTATTGCACTGCATATTATCCAGGTGATGAGCAAAAAACTAATTCACGCGCAAAGAAAGATAAAAACCTTGGCGCTGTCAGATACTCTTTCCCGTACGGCTCAAATTCTTGTTCGCTTATCTCAGCAGTATGGTCAGCCGGTTGCTGGTGGTGTTCAGATTGCTGTTGATATGACGCGTCAGGATTTAGCCAATTTGGTGGGAACAACTCGCGAGACTGTGAGCCGGGTATTGAGTTCTATGAAAAAAGACAAGGTTATTGACTTTGCTGAGCAGCAGATTATTATTTTGGATGAAAAAAGGCTTGAGCGTTATCAGGAAAGATAACGCTTGTAAAAGACAAAGGAGACAAGGATAGTCTTACGGAAGAATGCCCTTGTGAAAAATACACTTGACTTACAGTTTCACACACGGTATAATCATTTCAACGTAATATTTAACATGATGAACAGGAAGCCAAATGCAAGGTGTTCAGAGAGACGGCGGTTGGTGCGAGCCGGTCCACCGAACAGGAAGGTTCCGCCTGGGAGTGACTGGTGAAGAATCAGAATGGGATCCGCCCAATATAGCGGCTAAAGTTGGCCGGAAGGCAACATGGGTGGCAACGCGGGAATAGTTCTCGTCCCTGGAGGGATGGAGAACTTTTTTATTTTCGCTTAGGGAACACCTATATTGTTTCCACGGTCTAAGCTGGGTGGCAACGCGGGTTAAAAAGCTCGCCCCAATGTTCATGGGGTGAGTTTTTTATCTAACTAATGCAACAACAAAGTCTCAAGGGCAGAGTATAAAAATGGAGGTAAGATTATGAAAGTATTGATTTCTGAACAGATTGCACAAAAGGGTGTTGAAAAACTTACGCAAGAAGGTGTGAGCGTTGATGTAAAGGCCAATCTCTCGCGGCAGGAACTTTTGCAAGTTATTGGTGAATATGACGGCCTTATAGTTAGAAGCAATACCAAAGTCAATGAAGAATTATATCAACACGCTCCCAGGTTAAAAGTGGTGGGACGTGCGGGTAATGGTGTCGATAATATTGAAATGGAGGGAGCTACCAAACGCGGCATTGTCGTTGTTAATACCCCTGAATCAAATGTTGTGTCGGCGGCTGAACTTACGATTGGTCTGATATTTGCCACTTGCCGCAACATTCCGCAGCTCCATAACCGCCTTAAAGAACGGGTGTGGGATCGTGCCGGTCTGAAAGGTATGGAACTTCAGGGTAAAACAATAGGTATTGTAGGCCTGGGGCGGATCGGCTCTTTGGTCGCAACGCGAATGAAGTCGTTTGGAATGAATATTATTGCCTATGACCCGTATATCAGTGATGCCCGTTTTAAAAAATATGGTGTAGAGAAGAAAGAAAAACTGGAAGAACTGATGGCGCTGTGCGATATCCTTACTGTGCATACTCCTAAAACGGAAGAGACATATGGTATAATTGGCAAAGAACAATTTAAAGCCGCCAAAAAAGGGCTGACTGTTATCAATTGTGCCCGGGCCGGAATTGTAAACGAAGAAGCGCTTATCGAAGCCATGAAAGAAAAAATCGTCAAACGGGCCGGAATTGATGTATTGGAAGGAGAACCTCACGCCACTTCCCCGCTGCTTGATCTTGATAATGTCATTGTAACGCCTCATGCCGGCGCTGACACGGTGGAGGCTCAGGATAATGTTGGTATTACTGTGGCGCAAGAGGTAATCTCTGCACTGCGGGGAGAAATCGTGCCCAATGCTGTCAATCTTCCTACTTTGCCGATGCAGGAATTTGACACAATAAAAGCGTATTTAAAATTGGGTGAGACCCTGGGCAAGATGTACTATCAGCTGGAAAAAGAAGCCATTGAAAAAGTGGAGATTTTGTATCGGGGAGAAGTAGCGGCACTGGAAACCTCGGTTATCACACTTGCCATATTGAAAGGTCTGTTTGAGCCGGTACTAAAAGAACGGATAAATTATGTAAATGCTAATGTCATTGCGGACAGCCGGGGCGTCATTGTAACTGAAAGCAAAGAATCTGCCGTCAAGAATTACCTGACCTTGATTACGCTTAAGGTTACATCCAAAGATAAAGTGTTTACTATTAGCGGCACCACCTTTGGTATAGGAGAATTGCGAATTGTTGAAATCAATGGTTTTGAATTTGATGTTAATCCCACCCCCTATATGGTGGTGGCCGAAAACCACGATAAACCAGGTGTTGTCGGACAAATGGGAACTTTATTGGGGGTTGCCAAGGTCAATATTGCCACAATGCAGCTTGGCCGCAAGCTTACAGAACAACAAGCTATGATGGTGCTGGCTGTTGACTCCGTGGTTTCCCAAGAGACTCTGGATTTCCTTGGTGGTGTGGAAGGTATTTTGCGGGTGCGTTTTGTGAAAATATAGCAATATTACCAGACGGAATGTCGGTATTGGAATTTATAGTCTAATAACAAAGCAGCCGTACCGAAAGGTACGGCTGTCTTATGAAAAAAGGAGGTATTCACGTGAGTCAATTAGTATATCCTCAGTCTGTTGAGGAACTGCAGCACGTGTTACGGACAGCATCTGATACGGGAAGCCTGCTATATGTATATAGGCAAGGTAAGCCGGGCGGAATAACCATTGACTTGTCAAAACTAGACGAAATTTTAGAAATTGATGCAGCTAACCTTGTTGCAACTGTCCGACCAGGTGTCAAATTAGGCATACTGGCAGGCAGGTTAGCTGAGCAAGGTCTGCGTTTTTTGCCTGCTGACACCCCATTTTATCAGGATAAAACAGTAGGACAATTATATTATGAAGGCTGTTCTAACCTATCCAGCCTAAAGTATGGGAGTGCCAAGCATTTCCTAATGGGTTCAGAGGTTGTGCTGCCGACAGGTGAATTATTGAAAACAGGTGGAAAAACCGTCAAGAATGTTACTGGTTATGATTTCACCCGTTTTTTTAATGCCCCCTATACTGATTATGGTATAACGGCTACGTTTCTGCTGAAACTGCTGCCCTTGCCTGAGACGCGTAAGGGTATGTCGATTACCTTTGCCGGCGTGGAAGATATGCTGGGGTTTGTCAAAGAGATGAAGGAAAGCCAAATGGTTCCAGCCTACTTGCTGTGGGTTGACCGCAAGGTGCAAGCTATATTTCAAAATGATCTGCAAGGGCAGCTTGTGATGCTGGAGTTTGATGGCGTGCAGGAAGACGCAGAAGAACAACAGCATAGGGCAATCATTCTTAGCAAGAAATATGACGGGACAATCCGGGAGTCCTATGAGGGAGCCGGGCAAATGCCGGCCAAGTGGGGCGAGCTCTACCGCTCTTCAGACAAGTATGTGTTAACAGATGAATATAAGCTCGCTTTTACCCGGCAGGCAGAATTTATTAAAGCATTTTACGATATAGTTAACAGCAGTGGTGTTCAAGCCGGTATGTTTGGTCAGGTGTCAGAAGGCAAGCTCAATATTGCTTTGGCAGCGGCTCGGCCAGACAGTGCTTTTATTGAGGCAGTTGTCACAGCGGTTAAACACTCTGGCGGTATCTCTACCGGCAAATATGACCGTCTTACCGGCAAGGGCCCCAGCGGTATCCTGGCAGAACTTGAACAACAGGCAAAAATTGCATTTGACCCAAAACAGATATTAAATCGCCTGATGTTACAGGAGGTCCAATAATGGAGCGCAAGTATGAAGAATGGCAGCAACAACTGGTGAAGTGTATTCGCTGTGGCACATGCCGCTCTGTCTGTCCGGTATTTCAGGTCGCAGATAATGAAAATACCACAGCCCGAGGCAAGGTTAAACTATTGGAAGCTGTTAGTGAAGGGAAACTGACGCTAACTACGGAACTACAAGCCCGAATGTCCAAATGCTTACTATGTAAGGCGTGTGCCGCAGGCTGTCCGTCAGGTGTTAAAACAGACGAACTATTCTTAAGCGCCAGGAAAGCGTTGGCTGCTCAAAATGGTCTGCCGCTGGCGAAAAAACTGGCATTTACCGGTCTGACCTACCGCCGGCTATTTGATCTGGGACTCAAAATGGGTTCATTGTTCCAGGGGATTGTCTTTAAAGACGCTCCTGATGGCCGGGGCAAATTGGCACGGATTCCTTTGCCTGGTGCCGGACTTGGACAGCGGCGAATCATTCCCCCTTTAGCTGCTACGCCGTTACGAAGCCGGTTGCCGGAAATCAATAAGGTAGCTTCACCTAAGGCCAGGGTGGCGTTTTACACAGGCTGTATGCTTAATTATGTCTATCCCGACGCAGGTGAAGCCATTGTCAAAATTCTTAAAGCTCATGACGTCGAGGTGATTATTCCTGCTAAACAAAGCTGCTGTGGTACACCGGCCTTTACCTCTGGCGACTATCGGGTAGGACGGTATCTGGCCGAAGAAAATGTTAAGTTGTTAGCTGCCGGAAAATATGATAATATCATCACCGGATGTGCGTCCTGCGGCGCGGCTTTAAAGCATGAGTATGGTGCGATAATTGAAGATCCAAAAGTTAAACAATTATGGGAAGAACTGTCGAAGAAAATAAAAGATATAACAGAGTTTGTTGCTTCCAGAGGAATCAAGCAGGATTTACGGGAGGTAAGAGCTAAAATTACTTATCATGACCCTTGTCATCTTGTTAGAGGTATGGGGGTATCAAAGGAACCACGGCAGTTACTGCAGGCTATACCAGGTGTACACTATGCAGAAATGAAGGATGCTGCTAAATGCTGTGGTGCAGGTGGTACTTTCAGCATGGCTTACTATGATATTTCTCGTACTATCAATGATTGGAAACTAGACAATGCGGAAGAGACCGGGGCCACAATTCTGGCAACAGGCTGTTCGGCATGTCGAATGCATATTACTGACGGCTTAGGTCAGCGGGGCAGTAACATGAAAGTAATGCATACTGCTGAAATTATTGCTAAGGCTTATGGCCTGGATTAGGAGGCGAGAGGATGCAGCAACAAGTGATTACTGAGCTAAAACGTTTGGTTGGCGCTCAATATGTTATGGATCAGCTGGAAGATCGAATCTGTTACTCATTTGACGCCACCTTCCGGGACTTTCCCCCTGATGTAGTTGTTAAACCAGGTAATGTGGCCGAAATAGCAGCTATTGTCAAGTTAGCCGGGAGATATAATGTGCCGATAACAGCCAGAGGAGCAGCCACCGGCTTATCTGGTGGGGCAGTTCCGGTAAAAGGCGGAATTAGTCTTGTCCTGACCCGGCTTAACAAGATTATTGATATTGATACGGCAAACCGGGTGGCGGTAGTTGAGACCGGGGTGATTACCCAGGATTTTGTAAATGCCGTAACCCAGGCCGGTCTCTTTTATCCGCCTGATCCTGCCAGTGCTAAGACCTCAACTATCGGTGGCAATATTGCTGAATGTGCCGGCGGACCCCGCGGGGTTAAGTATGGCATTACCAGGGACTATGTGTTGGGGATGGAAGTAGTCTTGCCTGACGGCAGTGTAGTCGAATTAGGCAATAAATTTGACAGTGAGATGGCCGGTCCGGACTGGGGAATGCTGCTTGTGGGCTCAGAGGGTACTTTGGGTATTATTACTAAGATTTATCTGAAGCTTGTTGACAAACCAAGTGCCAAACAAACCCTGCTGGCTGTTTTCACCAGCCTGGATGATGCTGCCCGCACAGTAAGTGAGATGATTGCCTCCGGGACGATACCAACTACACTGGAGATTATGGATAACCTGACAATTTGCGCGGTAGAAGATTATCTTAAGGTTGGGCTGCCGGTGAGTGCGGAAGCCATACTCTTAATAGAAGTGGATGGCAGTACGAAGGCCATCGTCAAACAGGCTGAGCATGTCATTAAGGTGTGCCGGCAATGCGGTGCGACCGAGATCCAGACTGCTTCCACACCGGAAGACATTGATAAATTGTGGCAGGCCCGTCGGGCCATTTCTCCAGCCTGCGGCAAGATAAATCCGACGAAAATTTCTGAAGACGCCACTGTGCCGCGAAGCCAGATTCCGGCCATGGTTCGTCGTCTGCGAGAGATAGCCCAAAAATACAACTTGAAGATGGTTATTTTTGGTCATGCCGGTGACGGTAATCTTCATCCCAATATTTTAAGCAATAAGCATGACCACGAAGAAATGGAGCGGGTAGAACAAGCGGTAGCGGAGTTGTTCAAGGTTGCTTTAGAACTTGGCGGCACACTGTCAGGCGAACATGGTATTGGTTATATGAAAGCCCCATTCTTACAATGGGAGACAGGGGAAACAGGGTTCGCTGCTGGCAAAACCATCAAAAAAGTTATAGACCCGCAAGGGATATTAAATCCTGGCAAGCTATTTAATGCCTAATTGCGTTGGTCAGAAATTATTATATTGGAGGAACCAAAATGCTAAAAACGGTGCCCAAATATTGTAAAGGTTGTGGAATATGTGTTGAGCTATGCCCTAAAAAGGTATTAAAGCTAGATGAACTTGGCAAGATTGTCGTTAGCACACCTGACGATTGTGTTGCTTGTGGGCAGTGTCAACTTAGATGTCCTGATTATGCTATCTATCTAATTACAGATAAATAACTGATAACGAACGGAGGAATATACTTATGGCAAAAGCATTACTTATGCAGGGAAATAGTGCTTGTGCAGAAGGCGCGCTTGCCGCCGGAGCCAGGTTTTTTGCCGGCTATCCGATAACACCATCTACTGAGGTGGCCGAGTTGCTGGCCAAACGGTTGCCGCAGGTTGGCGGTACCTTTATCCAGATGGAAGACGAAATTGCCGGTATGGCAGCTACTATTGGCGCAGCCTTAACCGGAGTCAAGTCACTAACGGCGACTAGTGGTCCGGGATTTTCGTTAAAACAAGAATTAATCGGTTATGCATCAATGGCTGAGGTTCCTTGTGTCATTGTCAATGTGCAGCGGGTCGGTCCCAGTACTGGTCAGCCGACTTCACCGGCCCAGGCCGACATCATGCAGGCTCGCTGGGGATCACACGGTGACAGGGGCGTTATTGCGCTCAGTCCGTCCAGTGTGCCGGAATGCTACACGCTGACAGTAGAAGCCTTTAATCTTGCCGAGCAATACCGTACGCCAGTGGTACTGCTGCTTGATGAAATTGTAGGCCATATGCGGGAAAAAATTGAGATTCCCGACCAAGCCGGTCTGAAAATTGTTAACCGTAAAAAACCTACCTTGCCGCCAGGCGAGTTTCTTCCTTACAAACCAGAGGCTGACGGTGTGCCACCGATGCCGGCCTATGGTGACGGTTACCGCTTCCATGTTACCGGATTGGCCCATGATTATACTGGTTTCCCCAGTGGCGCCAACAGCACTTCTCATGAACTGATTGCCAGACTGCATACAAAAATTACTGATCACGTTGATGATATTGTTACCTTTGAAGAAGAAAACCTTGATGATGCCGAGATTGCCGTGATTGCTTTCGGCGGCACTGCCCGTACCGCCTATGCTGCCATTGAAATGGCGCGTCAGCAGGGGATTAAGGCAGGCTTGTTCCGGCCGATTACCATCTGGCCGTCGCCGGAAAAACAATTTAAGGCATTGGCAAAACAGGCTAAAACCATTATTGTGGCTGAACTTAACTATGGACAGTACGTTGGAGAAGTAGAGCGGATTGTTGCTGGTCAAGCCAAGGTTGTATCGTTAGCTAAATGGAATAACGAACCAATTACACCGGCTGAAATGTTAGCAGCCATTAAAGAGGCCAATTAAGGAGGAAACAACCATGGAAGAATTATTGAAAAAATATTATCGTCCCAAGCTGCCGCATATGTGGTGTCCTGGCTGCGGCAATGGTATTGTAACAGCCGCCATTGTCAAGGCCATTGATAAGCTTGGGCTTGATCAGGATAAAACAACTATCGTTTCAGGTATCGGTTGTTCATCACGGGCACCCGGTTATCTGCACTTTGATACGCTGCACACCGCTCATGGCCGGGCGCTGCCATTTGCTACCGGGATTAAGCTGGCTAAACCTGATCACAAAGTTATCGTTATCAGCGGCGATGGCGATGCAACGGCTATTGGCGGCAACCATTTCATCCATGCTGCCAGACGGAATATCGATATTACGCTTATTGTATATAATAACAATATTTATGGCATGACTGGCGGACAATATTCACCATTAACGCCCCATATGGCTAAAGCTACCACGGCACCATATGGTAATGTTGACCGGGCCTTTGATTTAGCTCAACTGGCTAAAGGCGCAGGCGCTACTTTTGTCGCCAGGTCAACCACCTATCACGCCAAACAGCTGTCCGAGCTTGTTGCCAAGGCCATCTTACATGAAGGTTTTTCCGTTGTAGAAGCCATGACAGGCTGCCCAATTTCTTTTGGGCGACAAAACAAGCTGGCAAAACCTGCCGCACTCCTAGCCTGGCAGCGTGACAATACGATTTCCGTGGAAGCTGCCGCTAAGCTGCCACCTGAACAGATTGCCGGGAAAATCCTCATTGGCCTGTTGCATGAGGAAACTGCTCCTGAATATGTTACTGAATATGCCAAGGTCATCAAACAAGCGATGGGAGGGGAGCGTTAATTATGATGGAAATCAGATTAAGCGGCTCAGGCGGACAAGGCTTAATTCTTGCCGGCATCATCCTTGCCGAAGCAGCCATTGATGAAGGTAAAGAAGCGATACAGTCCCAGTCTTACGGACCGGAAGCCCGTGGTGGTTCCAGTAAGTCCGAGGTTATCATCAGTGATAAACGCATTCATTATCCCAAAGTAACCAAACCCAATTTATTGCTGGCCATGACCCAGGAAGCATTGAATAAATATGGTGCAGATTTACAAGACGATGGATTGCTCATTGTGGATAGCACGCTTGTCCGGGAAGTACCGCAGCGGTTTAAAAATGTTCATTCAGTTCCCATTACCCAATTAGCGAAAGAAACATGTGGCCGGGAACTGTTTGCCAATATTGTTGCATTAGGAACAATCGTCAAACTTACGGGCGTTGTCAGTCTCGGGGCTATGGAAAAAGCCGTGCTCGCCCGCGTTCCTAAAGGTACTGAGAATATGAACAAATTAGCCTTGCAAACAGGCTATCAAAAAGTATAAAATAAAAGGCAATGTCCGGCAAATTACCTGCCGGACATTGTCTTTTTCTAAGTTTAGTTTCAGCCTGATAACGGCAAACTAGGTATAAGTTTAAATTGAGGAGGTGGCAGTATGCTACCCAAAGGGGCAAACCTGCAAAAAATCCGGGAGGGAAATCGTACCTATGCTATAACCCCGTATCTTCCGGGCGGCTTTATCAAACCAGAGGTTATGCAAAAATACGTTGATGTTACCAAAAAATATGGTGGGACAATGAAACTGACTTCTGCCCAGCGGATTATGATAACCGGGCTTAAAGCCGAAAATGTTGAAAGTATCTGGGAAGATCTGGGGATGCAGCCGGCCTTAGGCTTTGCCAATTGTGTGCGCAGTGTCAAAATTTGTCCAGGCAATGTTTTTTGTAAACGTGGCAAGCAAGACAGCATTAAGCTGGGCTTAGAACTTGACAAACGGTATATCAAAAAAGAAATGCCCAGCCGGATTAAACTAGGAGTATCAGGCTGTCTAAACTCTTGCTCCGAGTCGTTCGTCAAAGATGTCGGTGTCATTGGCACCGATGCAGGCTGGGATATCTACGTCGGCGGCAGCGCTGGTTCACATCCCCGTTTAGCCGATAAGCTCATTGAAAGCCTGGATTATGAGGATGCTTTGCGGATTATTGACATAGTTATGCGTTACTATCAGAAACATGCGGACATTGAACGCATTGGCCAGTTCATTGAACGTATCGGCCTGGAAAAATTTAAGACTGATGTGCTGGCAGAATTTTATGGTGAAAAAAGTACTGCTATTGAGCCTAAGGTGTCACAGTCTGCAGCGGGAGAAAAAATTGTACCACTACCTGGTGGTCTGACAGAAGGAAACTTGGTATTTGGCGATCAGATTACCGGCGACAGTGTTATTAGTGACATTATCCGGGTATATCCACAGACAATTCCCGTATTCCGGTCCTTTGGCATGGGTTGTCTTGGTTGCCCGTCCGCAGCTGGCGAGCCTGTTACGCAAGCCGCCGAAATCCATGGTATTAACATGCCTGAGTTGTTGGCTGCCCTCAACAAAGTAGTTCCAGCCAATAGCTAGTCAGAATACAAGGAGGAAAATAGCATGAGCGCCTTTTTAGCGCCGGTCCATTACTGGTTATATAATAAAATCCGCGGTGTTATTGAACGTGAGCAATTTATCTTCAAGGCGGCGGCGGAAAACCTTTGCGGCGGTACGGCAGAAGAAGCCCGTTCGCAGGCTTGGCAAAGCTATGGTGAGCCCTTGCCGGAAACGGATTTACAAGAACAGATTGACCACAGTAATATCCATGGCTGGCTGCAGCGGCAGATTAATGTGGCCGAAAGCCGGGAAGCAGCCTTTATTCAGGCACTGGTAGACAATTGTGGTGATGCCGCCATTGAGGTAGCGCAAACAGCCTTCCGTGAGCATGGGGTCCACGCGGCCCGGCATGCTGATGCTCAGGGTAAATACGAAACCTCTACCGCGCCCGGTATTTATAAGGCGATTAACGATTACTATCTCAATGGTATGCCTTGTGATCAGGCAGATGCTATTTTAGACAGCACTGCCGACAAGCTGGTGTGGGAGAATGCGGGTTGTCTGCAGGAACCCAACTGGAAACGGACCGGGGCTGACAGTAAAATCATGAAAAAGCTCTATAATGAATGGCTGGCTGCCTTTGTTAATATTCTTAATCCTGGATTTGTCTTTAACCAAACTACAGACATCCAAGCTGGGGATAAAAGTAACAGGTACGAAATTGTCCGGGTATAGCGAGACTCAGGGATTACTGACCAATATGAGTAAAGTAACAAAGCCACGAAATTCGTGGCTTTGTTGTTATTTTTCCGCTTTTAGATAACAAACAAAAGTAAACAAGGACAAAACAACTGTTTTTATATTGTTGTTTATGTTGATTTTAATTAATTGTTGATATAATATGATGTTAAAAGGAAATTATGGCTAATTGACGTGACATGTGGATGGTGGTTGATAGAAAAATGATTATGAACAAAGGAAGGGGAACTGATTTGTGAATATCAACGAATTTGATCAAATATGGCGGCATGAAAATGAATTTTTCACCATGGAGAATCCTCAGGAATTTTGGGATTCAGCGGCAAGTAACTTTAACCATCGTGTTAACGATAATAATAACACTATCCATAACACGAAGGCAGACGAGCTGCTGGACTTTTTGGAACAGCGCAACATTTTAAATGCTGAAACCAAAGTGCTCGATATTGGTTGCGGTCCGGGAAGGTACTCCAGTGAGTTCGCCAAAAGGGCCAATCACATAACAGCAATTGATATTTCTTCAAAAATGATTCAGTTTGCAAAACAAAATACGGCCGGCGAGTACCTAGATCGTGCATATTATGAAACTGCAGACTGGAAAGTCCTTGATCTTTCTGCCAGGGGCTGGCAAAAAAAATACGATTTGGTGTTCGCGTCGATGACCCCGGGAATTAGCAGCAGCGATACTTTGCTTAAAATGTGTGAGGCAAGCAAGGGCTATTGCTTTATGAGCGGATGCATTGATAGGAAAGATGAAGTAGCCGATCAGCTATACCGCGCTATTAGCGGCAACGAGCCGATGCCCCGGGGCAGAAACTTATATTATGCCTTAAATATTCTATTTCTCTCCGGTTATTACCCTGAGATTATATATCATGATACCGAGATAGAACAGATATTAACGATTGAACAAGCAATAAAATCATATGACGCGATGTTAAAAATGAGAAAACA
The DNA here is from genome assembly GCF_000445445.1 of Sporomusa ovata DSM 2662. GTDB lineage: Bacteria > Bacillota > Negativicutes > Sporomusales > Sporomusaceae > Sporomusa > Sporomusa ovata. Next base: position 855,014 of record NZ_ASXP01000002.1, read on the forward strand.
AACAAGTCCGGATATGACTAATCGGATTACCAGTTATCTTGAGAGCATTGCTACCAATGGCTTAATCACCGAAAAATGGCGGGCTAAAGTAGCGTGGATTTTATGGAAAGTGTAAAAATTTAGAGCCTATCTTTGATAAGAGTAGGCTCGTTAGAGGATCATCCTGCAACTATCTGTATTGGCTTACATGAGTTTCCAGCAGTTTAGCACCGGCATTGAGACGTTCCAATACAGCCGATATTTCTTGGGTGGTGGCTGCTTGTTCCTGGCTAATTGCTCCAGCTGCTTCTATCGAAGTATTAAGCTCAGCAACAGCTTGGGTCATCTCCTGTAAATTGCGCTGGATATTCTTTGTGGCTTCCTGAGATTGGTCGGCAAGCTTTCTGACTTCTTCGGCAACAACGGCAAAACCGCGACCGTGTTCACCGGCCCGGGCAGCTTCAATGGCTGCATTTAAACCTAACAAGTTAGTTTGCGCTGCAATATTTTTAATGAATTGCAAAATTTCTGTAGAATGTTTATTTTTTTCTGCTAAATCGCTGGATAATTGGAATAGACGTTGTCCGGAGGCTGCAAGTTCACTGGCACTACCTGCGATTTGATGAACGCTGTCAGCTGCCTGGGCGGTTGCGCTAACGATTTCCTCTACATTTTTAATCAAATTAAGGCTATGATTAAAATCAATGCCTGAACTTAATGTTCCAATAATTTCTTTATTTATCCCATAAATCGGCGTAAAAATTGTTTTTATTGGACGTCCGTAGATTTCCGGGGGGATATCCGCATAAGTATTGGCACCGGTACGGATACACTCTTCCACGGTTTGTATTCCTTGAATAGGTTTGCCTGTAGGAAGGTCTAGTTCAAATTTTTTGGCACGATAATAACCGAGATATTCTTTTAAATCAGTAAGTCCAACAGCCATGTCTTCTCTAACTATTTGATTTAGGTATGGGAGAACCAGTTTAAAGGCAGCTAAAATGGCCTCATTGGTTACGGGTTGATCCTCATGTTGCATAATTAACTCTCCTCGCCAATTTAATAGTTATTGTTTCGATAATTCGTCATTTTTTTAGGATATCCTTTTAAAAAAAAGTAGCTTTTTTCACAAGACAAGGGGAGCAAGATAAAGAGCAGCTAATTAAAGTTAAGCCATTAAAACGAAAAGTAGAAATTGAATAAAATAAAAATAAAATAAACTTAATGTACAATATTAAGTTTATTTTTGTGTTAATTTTTGTTCTGTCTTGTTTTAACATTGGAGGAGGAAATATTTGTAAATACAACAAATATTTAACTACTTAGGTAGTAAAAAACATTAAAAACATAGTAAGGGGTGTTAGTCATTGCTCAAACTTTGTAAATTGTTTTTAACCAGTTTGGTATTTTTGTTTTCCCTAACGACAATGTGCTTTGCCAATACTATTGATACTCCTCAGTTAGATTCTGAACAAATAGCGGCTAAAAAAATTTCAGTTGTCGTCTTTACTTCTCGCAGTATACGCAACGACATCAAAACTATGAATACTCTAACCGCCAAGAGAAAACACGGGGACAGGGGAAATGTTTTAATTATTCAACTATTAACGTAGAAACGGTGTCCCTGTCCCCATGTTTTTGTCCCCATGTTTTGCCCCTAACAGCGTTTGGATTGGTATTGTCCGGGAAGTAGCAAATGGACAAATCCAGGTGGAGTTCATGGGGAACAAGAAACACCGGAAACTTACAAGATGACCTTCACAGAACTAAGTAAGAAAAATTTTGTCGGCTACATTTTGCCGGAAAGATCGTAGTGAAGAAAGCTCAATACGACCAAGATGACCGGCTGATGCACAAGATAAATAAGCAGCGACTGGCGGCCCAGCCAGCTTAGGGTGTGGATTGGGACGCAGGTGGCGGCTGATGGCCACAAGGGTTGTCTGGCAGGATACAGCAGCTTGCCGGCGGCCATACCATAGAGCACTACGCCCAACCAAGGCAGTAGTGGATAGTAGTCTAGTGAGGCAAAGCCGGTGGGGGTGATGCCAAGTGGCAGCAGCCAGGTTGTTGTTGGCGTTAGACTGTCGGTCCAGTTGCTCATGATAAGTAAGGTGGTGCCTGCCAGTGTCAGCAGCAGAGCAGATTGTTTGGCTAACCAGGGGGCGGTAAGCATACCAAATCCCAACAGGTGTAATATCCCAAACTGGATATACATTGCTGGATTAAAGAAATACGTTACTATTGTAATAAGCATACCTGTGCCGAACACAGTAAGGCCACGACGTATTGGCCAGCGACTGAGGGTATTGCTTATTCCGGATACCAGCATAAATAGAATAGCCGCAGCCTTGCCCTGGTAGTACCAAAAACCATTTAGATAGTCAAGTGGCCAGTTGTAAAAGCAGGCTAAGTCAAAAACTATATGAAATGATATCATTAACAGGAGAGCAATTCCCCGTAAACAATCTAGTTCAGTGATGCGGGCAGTTTGTGGCAATGGTGGCAGCCTCCTTCAAGCGGTAGCTTATCATACCCTAACAATAGATGACAATTGAATTGTCGTCAAGCAGTGGCGGTTGGGTGAGTTAATTTGTTTAAGAATGAAAATTTACGATAGATACGCGACATACTATATTAATGGGTATTAATCATGGGAAAAAGGATTTCATGAGTTGGCAGGAATACCTTCTTGCGAAGGGAATATACTAAGTTAGAAATACTTTGAATTTTGGCCAGCGGTTTTGCAGGTAGGATGGTGTCGGCATGAAAGAACTATATATAATATTACTTTCTGTTTTTATTGGTGCTGTGGGACAGGTTGGCTTAAAATACGGTGCTATGCGAATTCCTGATACCGGTTCCTTATGGGAAAAGGCGATAGCTGCCTGGCCGCTTATCGCGGGTTTGGCACTTTATGGTGTGAGTACATTGCTCTGGATTTATGCCCTCCGTACAGTGGAACTGAGTTACGCGTACCCACTGATTAGCCTTGGTTATATATTGGTATTTATTGCCTCTTATTTTATTTTTCATGAGTCAATCAGTCTGCTTAGGCTGGGTGGACTTGCGCTTATAGTAAGCGGCATAATATTGGTAGCTAAGTCGTAATAGCGAACGAATTAACTGAATATTAACATTTTTTTACAATTAGTTAACAAATGTCGGGGTTTTATGCTATAATCAGATCATATCCGACGAATTGAGGAGGCTAAGTATGGGATTTGGCTTAAAACCGCGTGAAGAAAAATTTTACGGGTATCTCTTAGAAAACACGCAGCTGATTCGCGATGCGGCTGATGTACTACAGGTGGCTTTAAACCGGGAAGGTGATTTACCTGAATTAATGATTCAGATAGATGAACTTGAGAAAAGAGCTGATGTCAATACTGCCAAAATTATTGGGCTGTTACATAAGACTTTTATTACACCACTTGACAGGGAGGACATTTATGCTATTGCCCACAAACTGGATGATGTGATTGACTGTATCCAGGGAGTTATTGAACGTATAGAATTATATAATGCGGGCACTGCATCAGAAGGCGCCAGAGAACTGGGGTCACTTATTGTCAAAGCGTCTAAACAAATTGACAAGTCATTCTCTTATTTGCCTGAAATCAAAAAACAGCGGGAAAAAGTTGAAGAACGCTGTGCCAAGATTATTGAGTATGAGATCCTGGGTGACAAGTTGTATCGTCAGGAAATGGCTAAGTTGTTCCGGGAAGTCACTGACCCTATTGAGATCATCAAGTGGAAAGAAATTTTGCTTCAGTTAGAAGAAACCCTGGATATTTCCGAGGATATCGCGAATTTGTTAAAGGGAGTCATTGTAAAATATGCCTGATTTGACGTTACTCTACGTCGTAGTATTTTTTGCCTTGGCATTTGATTATATCAACGGTTTTCATGATACGGCCAACGCGATTGCCACCTCGGTATCGACCCGGGCTTTGGAACCTCAATATGCCGTCATGTTGGCGGCTATTCTCAACTTTGCCGGGGCACTCTATAGTACCGGTGTAGCTAAAACTATTGGTGGCGATCTGGTGAAATCGGCCTCGATGGTTAACCAGCAGGTTATAATTTCGGCACTGTTTGGGGCTATTGTCTGGAACTTGATTACTTGGTGGTTTGGTATTCCCAGCAGCTCCTCTCATGCGCTTGTAGGGGGCGTTCTAGGGGCGGTAACCGTAGGGGCAGGATTTGAAGCCATTAACGTCTTTGGTGTTGAAAAAATTGTGCTGTCGCTAGTACTGTCACCACTGCTTGCTATGGCCGGTGGTTATGTTATTATGATTGCCATGATGTGGATTTTCCGCAGGCAGGAGCCGGGAAAACTAAATACCGGATTTAAAAAAATGCAGCTTTTATCTGCCAGTATGATGTCATTTTCGCATGGTTCGAATGATGCGCAAAAGGCTATGGGCATTATTACGCTGGCGCTTTTAAGTTCCGGACAGATACCGACATTGGAGGTTCCCTTATGGGTGAAACTTTCCTGTGCGACTGCAATGGCTTGTGGTACGGCTGTTGGCGGCTGGAAAATCATAAAAACAATGGGGGGCAGGATATTTAAGCTTGAGCCGATTACCGGATTTGCTGCTGATTTGAACTCATCACTCGTTATTTTTGCCGCGACTAATCTTCATCTGCCGGTAAGTACTACCCATGTGGTGTCTGGCTCAATTATGGGAGTAGGCTCCTCTAAACGCTTGACGGCGGTACGGTGGGGTGTGGCGCAGCAAATGCTGTTTGCCTGGGTTTTAACCATTCCGTTCAGCGCGATAACCAGTGGACTGATGTATAAATTTTTATCTTTATTCATGCATAGCTAAACTTAAAAATCATAAGTTGAAAAAGCAGCTCAGCGTAAGCGGGGCTGCTTTTTCCCTAACAGTAAAGGTTTGCTTTCCTAAATGTAGGATAAGTATTCATAGAATGCATAACTTTCTTACAACTTGCCATTCAATTACCAACTCATTATAATGAAAATAATATCTTGTCCAATGCTAATAATATTCCAGGTTAGGAGTGGGTTTTCCTATTCTTTACCTGTATTTTTAAGGAGGTATTGCCTTGGAAACTGTTCGTCGTATATTTGTCGAGAAAAAACCGGGTTTTGCCGTTGAGGCCGAAGGAATATATTCTGATTTAAAACACCATCTGGGGATAACCGGGTTGACCGAAGTGCGTGTTTTGCACCGGTATGACATTAGTGGGATAAGCGAAGCTGAATTCAACGCTTCCCTGCGTACTATTTTTTCTGAACCACCTGTGGATGTTGTTTATCTTGAGCAATTTGTTGTGCCTGCCGGGGCAAAAGTGTTTGCGATGGAATATTTGCCAGGCCAATATGACCAACGGGCCGATTGGGCGGCGCAGTCTGTTCAGATACTTACGCAGAAAGAACGTCCGGAGATTCGTACAGCCAAGGTGCTGGTATTAGAGGGGCAGCTTTCCGAAACAGACCTTACTAAAATCAAGGAATATTGTATTAACCCAGTTGAGGCCAGAGAAGCTTTATTGCAAAAACCGGCATCATTGGTGGTGCCGGCTACTATGCCGGAGGATGTGGCTGTACTAGATGGTTTTAACAACCTGCCTCAGGCGGCATTGACTCAGTTTTTACAGGAGCGGGGTCTGGCAATGAGTCTGGAGGATTTGGTTTTCTGTCAGGCTTATTTTCGTGATGCGGAAAAGCGTGATCCGACAATTACCGAAATAAAAGTCATTGATACCTATTGGTCAGATCATTGCCGTCATACTACCTTTCACACCAAGATAGGACAAGTTGAAATTGAAGCAGGTCATTATAGTCAGCCTATTACCAAGGCCTGGGAAGAATACCGCAAAGCCAGGAATTACGTTTATGGGGAAAAAGCGGCTCAACGTGATATCAATTTGATGGATATTGCCACAACTGCTATGAAAGAATTAAAAAAGCAGGGGCACTTGCCAGATCTGGATGAATCAGAAGAAATTAATGCCTGTAGTATTGTTGTGCAGGCAAATATTGATGGACAGGCAGAAGACTGGCTGGTTATGTTTAAAAATGAAACACATAATCATCCAACAGAGATCGAACCCTTCGGGGGAGCGGCCACTTGTCTGGGAGGATGTATTCGGGATCCTTTGTCAGGCCGCGCCTATGCCTATCAGGCGATGCGCGTTACCGGCAGCGCCGATCCGCGTGTGCCACTGGAATGTACACTGCCGGGTAAGTTGTCACAGAGGAAGATTACTACCAGTGCGGCGGCCGGCTATAGCTCCTATGGTAACCAGATTGGTTTGGCAACAGGTCAGGTGGCCGAAGTTTATCATGAAGGATATGTTGCTAAACGCATGGAAATCGGTGCTGTTATGGCGGCTGTTCCCAAACATCAGGTTGTTCGTGAAGCACCTGAGCCTGGCGATATCGTCCTATTAGTTGGCGGTCGTACCGGACGTGACGGTTGTGGCGGTGCTACCGGCTCTTCCAAAGCCCATACGGAAGAATCGCTGGAGACTTGTGGTGCGGAAGTCCAGAAGGGTAACCCGCCGACAGAACGTAAAATCCAGCGGCTATTCCGTCATAGTGCGGTTAGCACGATGATTAAACGTTGCAATGATTTTGGTGCCGGTGGTGTGTCTGTGGCCATTGGGGAACTTACCGATGGTCTGCAAATTAACTTGGATGCTGTTCCCAAAAAATATGAGGGGCTTGACGGGACAGAACTTGCAATTTCGGAGTCGCAGGAGCGGATGGCGGTAGTAGTTGCCGCTGACAATGCGCAAAAATTTATTGAATATGCTGATGCCGAGAATCTGGAGGCTACGCTGGTTGCTAAGGTATCTGATGATAATCGCCTGACTATGTTGTGGCGCGGTAAGGCAATTGTCAGCCTGAGCCGTGATTTCTTAAACACCAATGGGGCCAAGCAGCATACAAACGTACGGGTGACTGCGCCGGTTAGTAATAGTTATTTTGCAGGTACACCTATCGGGGGTGATGTAACTGCGCAAAATAGTAAAGACGTGTGGCTGAAGACTCTGCAAAATATCAATGTTGGTAGTCAAAAGGGTCTGGTGGAGCGCTTTGACAGCAGCATTGGTGCAGGCACTGTCTTGATGCCGTTTGGCGGCAAATACCAGGCTACCCCTGCCGAAGGCATGGTGGCTAAATTGCCGGTGGTATCAGGCGATACAACTACCGGGACAATCATGACCTATGGCTTTAATCCCCATCTTTCCAGCTGGAGTCCATTTCATGGTGCTGTTTATGCTATTGTGGAGGCTGTAGCCAAGGTGGTGGCCTTAGGCGGTAATTTCCGGACCGTGCGGCTGACCTTGCAGGAGTATTTTGAAAAACTGGGACAAGACAACGTCAAATGGGGCAAACCATTTAGTGCCTTGCTAGGCGCTTTTTATGCTCAGCAACAGTTGGGTATCCCGGCAATTGGCGGTAAGGACAGTATGTCAGGCTCTTTTAATGAGCTTACTGTGCCGCCGACCCTGGTAGCGTTTGCAGTAACACCTGTTGACATAAGGCAAGTAATCTCGCAGGAGTTTAAGCAAGCCGGCAGCCAGGTGGCCGTTATCCGCCTTAGACGGGACAAAGCGGATTTACCTGATTTTGCAGCTTTAGGAGTCACCTACGACAAAGTGAGGGAGCTTGCCCAAACCGGTAAAATATGTTCAGCTTATACGATTAAAGCAGGCGGTATTGCCGAGGCCGTCAGCAAAATGGCTTTTGGGAATCGCATTGGGATTGAATTTGTGAAACAAGTGGCTGTCCAGGATTTGTTTACTCCCGACTATGGTTCGCTGGTTCTCGAACTGCCTGCCGGACTGGATCTTACCCAGGTATTCGGCAATATAGAATATCAGTTACTTGGCCAGACAACGCAAAGCCCGGTTATTAACATTAATGGAGTTACAATCACTTTGGAGGAAGCGTTTGCCGCCTGGGAACAGCCATTGGAGAAGGTATTTCCTACCCGTCCTGAGCTTATTAGCGGTCAACCGCAAAACTTCGCTGCTTATACGGAAAGAAACAAGCAGCGGCCAAGGGTTGCTATCGCTAAGCCACGGGTGCTTATTCCGGTATTTCCCGGAACCAATTGTGAATATGATACCATCAAGATTTTTGAGCAGGCTGGAGCCATTGCCGAATCACTGGTTATTCGTAACCTTTCCGGCACTCATATTGAAGAATCGATTACGGCACTTGCCAGGGGTATTGCCGGTGCCCAGATTATCATGCTGCCAGGTGGTTTCAGCGCCGGCGACGAGCCTGATGGTTCAGGTAAATTTATCGCCACCATGTTTCGCAATCCCCGGGTAAAGGAAGCGGTTGCTGAATTGTTGCAACGCCGGGACGGCCTGATGCTTGGCATTTGCAACGGTTTCCAGGCGCTTATTAAATTAGGGTTGGTTCCTTATGGCGAAATTCAGGACTTAACTGAGCATAGTCCGACGCTGACTTTTAATAAAATTGGTCGTCATATTTCCTGTATGGTCAATACTAAGGTAGTATCTACTTTGTCACCGTGGCTAAGTAATGTTGAGGCTGGTGAGATATTTGCTATTCCTGCCTCGCATGGCGAGGGACGCTTTTATGCCACTGCTGAGGAAATTGCACAATTGGCAGCTAATGGCCAAATTGCTACTCAATATGTTGATTCTGATGGTCTTGCTACCTATGACGCTAGTTTTAATCCCAATGGGTCCTTCCACGCTATTGAGTCTATCACCAGCCCGGATGGGCGGATACTTGGGAAAATGGCTCATTCTGAGCGTATTGGCGACCATGTTGCCATCAATATTCCAGGCAGCAAAGATCAGCGGCTGTTTAGCGCCGGCGTCAATTATTTTAAATAGCAGCAGAGGGGGAAACCTATATGTATAATGTTGTTCATATTGGGATAGTAGTTAAAGATATGGATAAATCCCTGAAGTTTTACACCACTGTTTTAGGATGTGCGTTAGAAGAGAGTTACCAGGACGAACGTATTCACCTGGCATTTATCAAAGCAGGTCAGCAAACAATTGAGCTTATTCAATATCAGGAGGATGGTGTAAAGGTACGTGGTGCGGGCGTTGTTGATCATATTGCCTTTGCGGTTACTGATATTGCTGCCGAAATGGACAAACTCCGGCAGCATAATGTGACGTTATTATTTGATCAGCCCAAGATGGTTAACGGCAAGAAGATTCTATTTTTTACCGGGCCTGATGGTGAACGATTGGAATTTGTACAAATTCTGTAGTGAGTGAACTCGTTTCAGCATAGCTGAAACATTGGGGATTCAGGTGGAGAGTCTACTCCACCTGAGTTAACGCCGCCTGTAGAGGCGGGAGTTTTGATTCGCGTACTAAGATAAAAAGGAACGGTTCTTGTTTGGGCTGGTATAGGAATCCAGCAGACAAGAACCGTTCTTCACCGTCCCAATAGAAAGTATAGCTTCTGTTGGGACTGGATACAGGCAATAGCGACTTTTGCTGTCGTCGAAAGCTTGGCGCAAACAAGATTTTTTTTATCCACCGTTAGGCCCGGCCGATGCCAGGGGGATGTTTGGGCGCGTTTTCAGCAATTGGACATTTTTCTAAGCCGCATTCATCGCTATAATCGCAGTCAATTTCTTCGATTTGGTAATGCGGTACAGCTTGGTTTGGGATATAGGTTTCTCGGTAAATGGCAATAATGCTGTGGCGTTTTTTTAGATGAGGACAATCACCAGATAATAGAGTGGGTGCGCGTTTGCTCAATACTATCACCTCCGTCTTTGGTTGCGTGTTGCTTGTAACTAGCATATAATAGAGAGTATTAATTAAAAACAATATGCACATATTTCTGCTTAAATTAGCAGTATTGAACATATTTGGGGGGTCTTAGTATCAACTTCCAGAATATTACCTTGGGGCAAAAAGCTTTGTTTGATAAGTGTTTTAGTCAGCGCCGTTACGAAAATGCTCATTATAATTTTACTAATTTATATATGTGGCGCAATTTATATTCCATTAAATGGGCGGAAGTAGATGGCTGCTTGGTTATTAAGGCTGGTCGCGGCGAGAAACAGTTTATGCTGCAGCCGTTTGGCCCTGATGCAGGGATAGAGAGAATCCTTGCGGAGATGGCAAACTATTGTACAGAGCATAACCTGATTTTTAGACTATCGGGGATAGAAAAATTTATGGTGGACATCCTCGAAAAATGGCAGCCGGGGAAGTTTGCTATAACCGCTGACCGGGACAATTACGATTATGTTTATAATAGCAAGGATTTGATTGAATTAAAAGGCCGTAAATATCATAGAAAGAAAAATCATGTTAATAGTTTTCTCCGCAATTACAGTAACTATCAGTATATACCGTTAACGTCCGAGTGGATGCCGCGCTGTGTTGAAACCCAAATGGAGTGGTGTAGAAAAAAGGGCTGTGATGATGATGCGATGCTAAAAGGAGAGCGGGATGCGATTATTGAAGTGTTTACCCACTGGAACGAGCTTAAGTTGACTGGCGGCTTAATTTATATTAATGAAAAAGTGGAGGCTTTTAGCTTTGGTGAGCAACTAAACAGTGATACTGCAGTTATCCACGTCGAAAAAGCCAATCCGGATATTCGTGGAGTTTATCCGATGATTAATCAACAATTTTGTGCCAATGCCTGGCGAAAACTGTCATATATTAATCGAGAGGAGGATATGGGATTAGAGGGGTTGCGCAAAGCCAAGGAATCGTATTGTCCGGTGAAAATGGTAGAAAAATTTGTTGCTATTCTAAAATAGTAACCCAGCTATCGGGTAAACTATTGTAAGAGACCTGTGGCTGTGGGCTGCAGGTCTAAAAATTTTAGTAAACCGCTATACTTTTTGCTTGGTTGTGGTATAATCGTTAAAGGATTTTTCGTTGCTCTTATTGGCGCAAACAGATGTTTTTTATGGTACTTTTGGATATAGTCAATCATTTCAGTGAGGAGAAGGACGGTCAAGATGGAAATTAAAGCAATTAAAAAACTAAAACTGTATGGTTTTAATAATCTTACTAAGACACTTAGCTTTAATATGTATGATATCTGTTATGCGAAGACGCCGCAGCATCGTCATTCTTATATTGAGTATATTGATGAAGAGTATAGTGCTGAACGGTTGACCAATATTCTAACAGAAGTGGCCAATATAATTGGAGCTAATATCTTAAATATTGCCAAGCAGGATTATGATCCCCAGGGCGCCAGTGTGACCATGCTGATTTCGGAAGAGCCGGTTAACCAACCGGGAGAGCCTGTAACCAGCGAGGAGTGCGGAGAATGTGAGCTTAACAGTGAGCAGCTTAAGTCAGAGGCCGTTGTCTGCCACCTGGATAAAAGCCACATCACTGTTCATACCTATCCTGAAAGCCATCCGGATGAAGGTATCAGCACCTTCCGGGCAGATATTGATGTATCGACTTGCGGTCATATTTCGCCGCTCAAGGCCTTGAACTTTCTGATTAATACTTTCCAGCCGGATATTACAGCCATTGATTACCGGGTGCGAGGTTTTACCCGCGATGTGAATGGCAAAAAGTATTTTATCGATCATAAAATTAATTCTATCCAAAACTATATTTCCAGCGAGAATCGGGACATATACCAAATGATTGATGTTAATGTCTATCAAGAAAATATTTTCCATACTAAAATGTTGTTAAAGGAATTTGATTTGGATAACTATTTATTTGGAACCGCTAAAAAGGAACTCATGGCTGGTGAGAAGAAAAAAATTAAACAGCGCCTCAAAAAAGAGATGGCTGAGATTTTTTATGGGAAAAATATTCCCAAAGTCAATTTGAAATTATGAGTACATTAAAATCCCCCAATTGGGGGATTTTATTTTTATGAAACTATTATTACAGCCTTTGCCTGTGCGTATTTTTCACTGGATTATGGCTCTTACCATTAGCTATCTTATTGTAACAGGACTGTATCTCCATGACCCCTGGGGGATGCTAGCATATGGCGTAATGCGCAAAACACATACTATTGCCGGTATTATACTTCTTTTGAATTTATGGGGGCAGATTTACTACTATCTTGTTACCGGCAAATATACCGAGGTACTGTTTACGCCGCACGATTTTCCCAACCTGCGCAGCTTTTTTCGCTATGCGTTGTTTATCACTGAAAATCACCCGAATTATGGGCGCTATAACCCGGGGCAAAAAGTACTATTTACTTCCTGGGGACTAGCTACCCTGCTAGCGGGAGTGGCTGCATTACCGTATTTCTTCCCGGAGTATGCTGTTTGGCTCAGTCGGCCGTTTGGTGGTCTTGGAGGGATTCGGATTATTTTTTACGGCATTACCATGTTTTTTCTGGCAACCATTCCGCTGCATTTGTATTTGGCGTTAACCGAAGAACCTGCCAAGTTGCAGGCGATGTTCTCAGGTTATATAAACAAAGAACCTAAGGTAAAGTAAAACTTTAATGCATTGTATCTAGGTTTAAGGCTAATGTTGGCTGATAACCCTGGGGTTGACAGTGATCTTGCATTTTGGCGGACTTTATCATTGCGGTCAATACTTGCCGACCGGTATCCATCCCTTGGGCACCGATTAAGATAATAAGATCACCGGCACAGGCATGACTGAGAGCAGCTTTGATCGCCGCAGATAAAGTGCGGGTGTGGGTATAGGCGGTTTTTAGTGTGTTGAGTGATGACAGAAAGGCTACTCTTTCTTCAGGGGTTACTGTATCAGGTGGACCAACCTGGTCGGCGCTGTCGGTAATAATTAATTCAAACGGTAATCTTTTACTGAGACAGGCAAGGGTTGCGGCATTGGCCGCGTTAATTGCCGGACCGCGCTGACCGCGAATGGCATTAACCACAATAAGCTGCCGATACCGCAATGTGTTTGTTGTATCAAATACAGCTTCAATACTGCCTGGATTTAAAGCCGTATCATCAACAACCGTGAGTCCGTCGATATGAAAAATATCCATACGCCGTTCAACGCCCCGGAAATCGGCTAGCGCCTGGGAAATAACTGCTGGTGTCAGGCCTTGCAGCAAGGCGGCGGCAGCGGCAAGTAGTGCATTTTCGATATTATGGCGTCCGGGAATGGCTAATTTCATAGGATATTGGCCGGCTGGTACCTGCTGGCCATTGAGTGCCACCAACGGGTTGCTGACCGTAAGGGTAAAGCTGCTGCCATAGGCTGTCAGGTGGGTAATCCTGGCGCAGATGTCGGCCGGGTTATTGACCGCAACGGTAATAAGTCTGCCGGTAAAATGGGAAGCCATGACCTGGCAGTACGGATCGTCGATATTAACAATCAGGGGTGTATGGGGAGTTAGTAACTCCAGAAATTTAGTTTTAGCCGCAAGGTAGTTAGCGAAATTGCCATGAAAGTCGAGGTGGTCGGCACATAGATTGCTAAGTATGCCTGTGGAAAAACGAACATGAGTAACGCGATGCATTTCAACGCCCTGTGCAGATACTTCCATAGCGGCATGGGTAACTTTGTTGCTAAGCATTTGTGATAGATAGTGCTGAAGCGAAACAGCATCTGGTGTTGTCAGGGTACTGGGGATAGCATTTTTGCCGGTATTGACCCGGACGGTGCCAATAAGTCCTGTTTGAAAGCCGTTACGGATAAAAATATGCTCAAGCAGACAGGCAATAGTAGTTTTACCATTAGAGCCTGTTATACCTACAAGGTTCAATTTTCGTGATGGATTATCATAAAAGACCGCAGCCAGTTCAGAGAGAGCCAATCTGGCGTTAGCTACAACAAGTACCGGAATGGGCAGTGTTGGCAGATGGTCCGGGCAATCGCTCACAATGACCAGTGCTCCCCGGTCAGCGGCAGCTTGGGCAAATGTATTGCCATCGACGGCGTGGCCACAGATAGCCACAAAAATATACCCTGGCTGTACCTTGGCAGAATGGCAGGTAATTCCCGTTGCTTTGCTAACCCAATTCTCAAGTACCTGCATATGATTTCCTCCTTGTCGGCAAATAAGATACTTCATGGTATTCCCACTATAGGCAGGAGGTGAACGAGATAAAAAAACTTTTGCAATTTCTGTTACTCATGCTTATTATGCTACCGGCACTTAATACAGGCTGTGGCCTAAAAACGCCTGCTCCCAAACCGGAAGTTCGCCTGGTGGCTGACCAGGTTACCATTGAAGGACAGCTTGTAGGCGCTATGACGGTGGAAGAAGCCAGCAGAGTTTTGATTAACGTGGCCAAGGCCAAAGATGTGCCGGCCGTAAATGCCGGCTTTGCCCCTGAAACCGGCGAGGTTATTCCTGAACGTCTGGGTCAGCGTCTCAATGTGTCAGCCACTCTGAACGAATTGCTTGCTGCAGCACCTGGCAGCAAGGTTGCACCGGTGTATCAGCATTTTGCGCCTGATATTACCCAAGATAAGCTGGCTCGTAGTCACAGGCTGGGATGCTATGCTACACAGATTTTGGATGATAGCCCGGGGCGTCTTACGAATATCCGTCTGACAGCCAAGTTAATCAACAACACAGTTCTTGAATCCGGGCAGGAATTTTCCTTCAACAGACTAACAGGCGAACCGACGGCCAGCCGGGGTTTTCAACCAGCAGCTGTATTTGGCGATAAGGGGAAAACGGAGCAGGGGCTTGGGGGTGGCATGTGCCAGGTATCATCCACCTTATATAATGCGGTATTGGCTGCAAATCTTACAGTTACCGAGCGTCATCCTCATTCCCAACCGGTAAACTATGTACCTCCAGGCAAGGATGCCACTACTTACACAGATAAGGATTTTCGCTTTATCAACACCACGCGCCATCGCCTGATAAGCCGTGTATTTACTGATGAGACAGGTTCTCAGCTAACAGTGGAACTATGGGGATTGCCTGACGTATAAGCTTGAAGCTTTCCAGACATACTAAACACGAGGTGGGAGAGCATGAAAAACAAGGCATTGAATACCGCACTAGTCGTAGGAATTTTGCTGGCATTTCTCACGGGAGCCTACACACTACTCAAGCCTCCCGCCCAAAAACCAACACCGGCACCAATACCGGCACCGACTGAGCAGGAACCGGCCCCGGCGCCACCTGCGCCGGTACCACAACCGATTCCAGGAGTTGCGCCCTTTGATGCAGCTAAATATTCTAATGAGCCACAAGTAAAAGTCTATCTGGCAGATAAAGGATCGATCGAGACGATGCCGTTAGAGAAGTATATTGAAGGGGTTATTGCCCAGGAGATGGAGCCGGATTGGCCAACAGAGGCCTTAGCGGCACAGGCCATTGCCTCACGTACCCTGACAATCAGTGCCATTGAGGCTGGTACAATAAAAAAACTCCATAATGCCGATGTCAGTACATCGAAAGAGGAGCTCCAGGCTTTTGCTCCCCAGAAAGTTAACGACAGTGTGCGGCAGGCCGTGGCCCGGACACGCGGTGAAGTACTGTTATATGCCGGTGGACTTGTTAATGCAATCTATAGTTCCTGCAATGGGCAAATTGGTGCTACCAGAGAAGAAAGCTTTCCTAAAGAAATTCCTCATGACACGCCATATTTCCAGCCTGTCAAAGATAACTGCTTTACCTATGCCCCAGAACAAATAGCAACCTGGACAGTAAAAATTCCGGCTTCCCAGGTTGCAGCTGCCATCGGCTATACTGGTAACCCGGCAGATATCCGCATTTTGGAGAAAGGGCCATCTGGTCGGATTCTTTATATTGGGGCTGGCAATAAAAAAATGTATGGTGCTGATTTCCGCAGGGCTGTCGGCTATGATGTTCTGAAATCTACCTTAGTTACGGAAATGAACGTTGAAGATGGTACCTTTATTTTTAAGGGTAACGGCTGGGGTAATGGCGTTGGTTTGTGCCAATGGGGTGCCTATACCTTTGCCAAAGAGGGCAAGCAGGCCGAGGATATTGTCAGGTATTATTATCCTGGCACTGAAGTGAAAAAACTATGGCAATGATTTATAGAATGCAAAAAAAATGTTCACTGCCTTTATATGGATGAATTTTATAGTAATATCTGCATACATTAATTACGCGAGGTAGTATGGCGGCTACCTCCCGGGGACTGCGCCGCTTGTCTGGTACGCACGGACAGGCGGCGCAATTTATTTTCTTGATTTTTTGCAATATTAGTCTTATGAATATTGGCAATAGCTTTCGACTACGCTATAATAATAAAGTTAAGGTTCTGTGAAGGGATTGAGTCTGATTAAACAGAGTAATACGGATATTAGCCATGTACTCATTTCTGTGAAGGGCTCACAACAGGATGCTCATGGTGAAGAAGATGCGATTGAATTATTTACGCATGGGCGCCGGTATGCGAAAAATGGGGTCCACTACATCACGTATCAGGAAAGCGGGATTAGTGGGATGGAAGGCGTCTCAACACTCTTAAAAGTCTACGCAGATTATGTTATTCTGGTGCGAAGGGGCAGCGTTGACCAGCGGCAGGAATTTCGGGTTAGGCAGCGCTCACATTCCAGGTATGTCACACCCTATGGTACAATGGAAATTAGTATACAAACAACCCGGCTGGCGATAACCCGTGCTGAGGATAATAGCCAGGTTACCGGAATACATATTGAGTATGAACTGGAAATAGACGGACAGTGGCAAAGCACCAATAAACTTGCTGTCCTTATACAGGGGGATAAGAAGAATGGACATTAAACAACAGCTAATTGCCGCTATTGGACAAGCAGCGACCAAAGCGATAGCGGATGGCGTATTTGTTGCCGGGCATCTGCCTGAGATAGCATTGGAAGTGCCGCCACAAAAGGAGTTCGGCGATTATGCGACTAACTTTGCTATGCAGTCGGCGAAAGCGGCTAAGATGAATCCGCGGGTGATTGCTCAGGCGATTATCGACCGGCTTAATGAACCATGGCTGGATAAAGCCTTGCTGGCTGGGCCGGGGTTTATTAACTTTTATCTTAAGTCAGATATTCTATACCAGGACCTAGCGGATATATTGGCTGCCGGGGAAAATTTCGGCCAGACTAACGCCGGACAAGGTCAGCGGGTACAGGTAGAGTTTGTCAGTGCCAACCCTACCGGGCCGTTGCATGTCGGTCATGGCCGGGGGGCGGCCGTAGGCAGCGCCCTTGTTAATCTGCTTCGGGTGGCAGGTTACCAGGTGGAGGCGGAATTTTATATCAACGATGCCGGCAATCAGATGGATAACCTGGCAGCTTCTGTCAACGCCCGGTATTTGGAGCTTATGGGGAAAACAGCTGATTTTCCCGCAGATGGCTATCATGGCAAAGATATCATTGACACAGCTGAGCGGATTATTGACAAACATGGTGACAAATATCTCAGTATGCCGGAGGCGGAGCGTTTAGCCGCGTTCAAGGAAGTGGGACTAAAGGAAAAGCTGGCGGCGCTTAAAGAGGATTTGGAACAGTTTGGCGTCAATTTTGACGTATGGTTTAGCGAACGCACATTACATAACAGTGGTTCTGTAGCAGCTACCTGTGAGCTGTTAAAGGCCAATGGCAATATCTATGAGAAAGATGGTGCCTTATGGCTAAAATCGACAGCCTATGGTGATGATAAAGACCGGGTAGTTATTCGCGATAATGGGGTGCCTACCTATCTGGCTGCTGATATTGCCTATCATCGTGATAAATTTGCCCGTGGTTTTAACAAGGTTATTAATATTTGGGGGGCGGATCACCATGGTTACATTTGCCGGGTCAAGGCCGCGATTAGTGCCATGGGGTATAATGCAGATAACCTGGAAGTAATGATTTTGCAGATGGTAAGTCTATATCAAGATGGTCAGCTTGTCAAGATGTCTAAACGGACAGGGCAAGGCGTAACCTTGAGTGAACTTATTGAGGAAGTGGGGCGTGATGCCGCCCGGTATTTCTTTATTATGCGTTCCACTGACAGCCAGCTTGATTTTGATCTTGATTTGGCAAAAACTCATTCCAATGAGAATCCGGTGTATTACATCCAGTACGCTCATGCCCGGATAGCCAGTATTTTTCGCCAAGTGGCAGATGCGGGCTTACCTGTTCCTGCTGCATGGGACCAAATTAAGCTGGAACTATTAACAGAGCAGGCAGAAATTGATTTAATCAAAAAAATGGCGATGTTCCCAGAAGAGGTTGCCAGTGCTGCCTGTGAGCGTGCGCCGCATCGGATTGCCCGTTATGCGCATGAATTAGCCGGCCTGTTCCATACCTTTTATAATCAATGCCGGATTATTGGCGTTGCTCCTGACTTACAGGCCGCCCGTCTGGCACTTGTGACAGCGGTAAGGGCAACGGTAAAACAATCACTTGGTATCCTGGGGGTTGCTGCTCCCGACAAAATGTAAATCGCGTACTATCCAGGAATGTTTTACAGTAATCGGGAGGAATTTACCTCTATGTGTTGAATATAAAACGCGGATTGTTAAGTGCGGAGGTTAAAATTATGGCTATACCGAAGAATTCTATTGATGAAGTCGATTCAGCATATCAGGTTTTAAAAGCAGCAGGACATCCGTTATATTACCGGGAATTAATTGATCAGGCCATCGCTGCCAAGGGTAGTACAGTACGTGCATCAGCCCATACTATTGCGGATGTACATACGCGGATTAATCTGGACAGCCGGTTTGTGCACACAGGTAAAAGTATGTGGGGCCTGAATGAATGGTCACCTCAGCGAATAAGTGTGACCGAAGCAGAAGAAACAGCAACTGCCCAGCCAGATATGCAAAGACGGGCTAAGTTGTTGGCTGCCATTCAACAGGATTTTGAAAATGAGGGTACTGCCAGTAACTCTGATCCTGACCAGTTGCTGGAAGGCGAGAGTGAATTAGAAGAAGAAAACGAAGAAACTGAGGTGTAGTTGTACGAAGCCGCTACTCAGTCATCGGATAAAGAACATGCATCTTTGGCATAATTAGGGTTGTCAGACAGTTAATTGTGGGAAGTTAGTAGGAGGATTTTTAAATGACTAAATATATTTTTGTTACAGGCGGCGTGGTATCTTCACTTGGTAAAGGAATTACGGCAGCATCACTTGGGCGTCTTTTGAAAAGCCGCGGGCTCAAAGTTACCATTCAGAAGTTTGACCCGTACATCAACTTTGATCCAGGGACCATGAGTCCTTATCAGCATGGCGAAGTTTTTGTCACAGAAGACGGTGGCGAGACCGACCTTGACCTTGGCCATTATGAACGGTTTATTGATATTCACTTAAGCAAAAGCTCAAATGTCACAGCTGGCAAAATATATTGGTCAGTTATCAGCAAGGAGCGTAAAGGAGATTATTTGGGCAGCACTGTCCAGGTAATTCCTCATATTACCAACGAAATTAAAGAACGCATTTACCGGGTTGGCGAAGAAGACAATGCTGATGTTGTTATTACCGAAATCGGCGGTACTGTTGGTGATATTGAAAGTCAGCCATTTTTAGAAGCCATTCGTCAGGTTAAAAAGGAAGTAGGCAAGGGTGGTGTGCTCTATATTCATGTTACCCTTGTACCCTACATTTCGGCAGCCGGTGAGCTTAAAACCAAGCCCACCCAGCATAGTGTAAAAGAACTGAGAAGTATTGGTATTCATCCTGATATCATTGTGTGCCGTACTGAGCATGAGATATCGCAGGATATGAAAGAAAAGCTAGCCTTATTCTGTGACATTGACTGTGATGCAGTCATCCAGAACAAAAATGCCGCCAGCATTTATGAGGTTCCACTGATGCTGGAAAAGGAAGGGCTTGACCGTATTGCCATGGAAAAGCTCAACCTGGAAGACACTGGAGCCGATATGACGCAATGGAAACACATGGTAGATAAGATCACGAATCCGCGGTATAGTGTACAGATTGCCATTGTCGGTAAATATGTTGCCCTGCGGGATGCGTATATGAGTGTGTCGGAAGCTTTGCGTCATGGTGGTATTGCTAATGATACTGCTGTTGAGATCAAATGGATTAATGCCGAAGATATTGAGGCTGAGGGCACTGATCTAATTGCATATTTAGGTGATGTTGACGGTATCTTGGTACCTGGTGGGTTTGGTGACCGTGGAATCGAAGGCAAGCTTAAGGCTATTCGCTATGCACGGGAGAACAGGGTGCCTTTCTTTGGCTTGTGTCTGGGTATGCAGACTGCTGTCATTGAATTTGCCCGCAATGTATGTGGCTTAGCAGATGCGCACAGCACTGAGTTTAATCCAGCTACAGCGCACCCCGTTATTGACCTTATGCCTGAGCAGGTAGCTATCGAAGCCAAAGGCGGTACCATGCGTCTTGGCGTGTATCCCTGCAAGGTTATGGAAGGTACACTGACCTATCAAGCCTATCAGGACGAGATTATTTATGAACGTCACCGTCACCGTTTTGAATTTAATAATGCATATCGTGACAGACTATCTGCTGCCGGCCTTGTTATAGGCGGTACTTTGCCTAACGGGCGTTTGGTTGAGATTGTAGAAATAAAAGATCATCCCTGGTTTGTGGGTACGCAATTCCACCCGGAATTCAAGTCGCGTCCGACTAACCCGCATCCGCTGTTTAGGGATTTTATCAAAGCAACGCTTACAAATAAGCTGGGGAAGTAATAGTAAATCGCTAAAGGGATTATAATAAAAGAAAGCTGTTGGAGATTATCCAGCAGCTTTCTTTTACAAATAGTTATATTATGTTTAAAAGAAGATAGTAGTAAGAGTCTGTACCATGTTGATAAGTCACATAAGGGAGGTAAGGTTATGTTTAAACGCTCAGTAGTTATTTTGCTGGTTGTTATTATTGGCATATCTATGTTAGGAGCACTGTTCATTGCCCCTAAGGTGAAACAGAGTAAACTGGCCGGCCATGATAAAATCGCCATTGTCTATGTTGATGGTATGATTGTTGGTGGTCGGGGACAGGTTGGTTTATTTACCGAGGGCGGTGGGACAGATACTCTCATTCGTCAGCTTCATCAGGCTCGTGATGATGCTTCTGTTAAGGCTATTATCCTTAGAATTAACAGCCCTGGCGGCACAGTTCCGGCTTCACAGGAAGTAGGTGAAGAACTTAAGAAAATTCGTGCTGCCGGCAAACCGGTCATTACTTCTATGGCTGACATGGCAGCCTCTGGTGGTTATTGGCTGGCGGCGTGCACTGACAAAATATATGCCAATCCATCTACCATTACGGGGAGTCTTGGTGTATATATGCCCTATTCTAACTGGGAGGAATTATATAAAAAAATCGGGGTCCGTCAGGAAAAAATTAAAAGCGGCCCGCATAAAGATATCTTATCACCAGATCGTCAGCTGACCGAGGAGGAAAGAGCCATTATTCAAGTTATGGTTGACGATATGTATAATCAATTTGTAGAGGTCATTGCGGTAGGACGCCAACTGGACCCGGACAAAGTGCGTGAGTTGGCTGACGGCCGTATTTATACTGGCCGGCAAGCCAAAGAGGCGGGGCTTGTTGATGAATTAGGCAATATGTATGA
The DNA here is from genome assembly GCF_000445445.1 of Sporomusa ovata DSM 2662. Lineage (GTDB taxonomy): Bacteria > Bacillota > Negativicutes > Sporomusales > Sporomusaceae > Sporomusa > Sporomusa ovata. The sequence goes on from NZ_ASXP01000002.1 coordinate 876,430, forward strand.
TGCGATTGACGGTGCGGCCAATATGGTGGGTATTCAGGGTGAACCTGAAATTATTGAATATGGCAAGAAAAATGTCATTGAATCGTTGTTCGGTGCGCAAGATACTCATAAACCCGAACAACTGATGCTTAAACAGCTTACAGAAATACTCTCTTCGGCCGGCCCTGCAGCCGCACCCCAGAGCTATTAAGGGGGATTTATATGGGCAATTTTCTGGAAACTATTTATGATGTGTTATTTAAACCGCGAGCAGCCATGGAATATATTGCCGAAAAAAAATTAACCGGGCAGGCATTGGTCATGTTCACTATTGGTATGCTTGTCCCGGTGTGGGCAATATATTCGGGAATGAGAGGCTTGCCAGGTGTTGCGGTGTTAGGCAGTATGTTTGCCTTGCAATTTATAGGCAGTTTGTTTTTTTGGATACTGGGAGCTTCGGTACTGAACTTTATTGCTGAATTGGCAGGTGGTCGCGGAACGGCTACCGGCCTGTTTGCTGCCTTGGGTTTTTCAAACTTGCCGCGGGTAGTCGTAATACCACTAGGCGTTATTGCTGCTTTATTGCCAGATGGCCTGAGTGGTGTAGCTTTTGGCATCATCGGGTTGATTGTAGCTGTATGGACATTACTTTTGACTGTAGCCGCTATTCGCGGTGCCCATGGGCTGTCTGGTTCTAAAGCTGTGCTTGTGCTCCTCGCTCCTTTGCTAGCGCTAATTGGCATTACTATAGCGGTTGTTATTTTTCTCGGCTCAGCCTTAGTCCAACTTCCGTTTCATTTTTAGCGTACCCGGTATAGGTAAATTTCCCAGACTGACCAGTCTTCACTAAAATGCTGTAAAAACTCAAGACCACTTTCTTGATAGTTTGTTATTTCGGCGGCGGATAAGATATATTCGCCGCCTAGCTTTTTAAAAGCCTGACTATCCAGCTCCAGATGATTGAGCTTTAATTGATAAGACTTTCGTATCTCATAGTATTCAAGCTCAGCGGGAAAGAGATAGCAGGTTATACCCCAGTAATCAAAATACTTTTGCCAAAACTGGTTTTTGTCTAATTCTTTGGCCATAATCTGGCGGAAGGCGTGTTTATAAGCAAGCGGGTAAATATTGAGCCGTCCGTCAAGGGTATAGAAGCCATGATATTGGGTTATAGCCGGATAAATGCCGATAGTCGCCACACGGTAGTCCTCTTTCGGACGGCCAATGTAGGTGTCTATTTTTTTAAATAGGCTGTCAGCAAAAAATTCGCCATAGCTAATGTTTTCGTAAAGCCAACCGTTTTCGATCACTGAGATGCCGGTTTGCTTTTTTAACACTAAGTCATACTCAATATTATTGCCAAACAGAAACCCAAGTTGCAAAGTAATCAGGAGAACTGCCAGTAGTTTGCCAATATAGCGGATATTATCGATAACCGCCAGGCATAAAGCAAAGATGGTATACCATAACAGCGGGTGCAGCCAATGAAAGCGCTGAATTTGGAATGAATTTAAAAAGCTGTTGCCTGCTACCGCTGAAATAAAAAATTCTGAATAGCGAAATCCATAAAAAATCGATATACTGACTGCGAGTGTCAGTAACAGCAGTATACCTTTATATTCACGTTTTTGACGCCAGCCGGTAAGAAGCGCCAGCGGCACAGCGATACCCAGAATGTATTTATGCAGGCTGACGGCATGATATTGGCCATTAACCAGATTTTCTACAATAAGTGCTTGTACGCCGTGCCAGTCCAGTGCCTGTCCTAAGAGCAAACGGTTAATTTCCTCGCGGCTGGATAGGAACCCTGAGCTAAAAAAGGCATTATAAATCAGCCATATTTCTGTTATAACATACGAACCGGCTAATAGGGTGATCGCTCCCCAAAATTTCAGGCGCAGTTTGCGGTGGCGCCAGTAATCATAGAGAGCGGCCAGTCCAAGAGCTGCCAAAATAAAGACACCGGCAAGTGGTAACGATGAATACAAGGCAAAAATAATAATAATGAAGACACTACCTATTATTTTTCTATCATAATAGGCATTAAGCATAGCATAGAATAGTAAAGGCTGTCCGGCGATTGACAGGCCATAGACTGTATAGAAAGGGAGGGTAGCGAACGAAGCGGCGCCGGCCCAAGCCAGCCAACGTTGATGGTTAGCCGGTAGAACATAGTGCTTAAGCAAAAGATACATGCCAATGAAAGCAGTAAGATGAACAAGTAAGAGATTGATCAGGTAAGCGCGGAAAGGAGGCAGGATAAGATAGAGCCAGGTAATTACATTAAACCCGCTGGGCAGACAATTGCGGGGCAGTTCTCCCAGCATTTGATTGATGGTTCCGGTCAGTGCAAATACCTTACCGCTTTTGACAAGCACTATCCAAGCGGTAATCCAGTCTAGGTTATCATTAATGGTAAAATGGGCATTTTGCCGTAAAACAACAAATGGTGCTACATAAGCAACTACCAGAATAGAAAAAAACAAAGCCGATTTATGGCTGGTAAGCCAGGGTAACAGCTTGCGTAGTAATTGTAATTTGTTTTGCATATAGCTACCTCGCAAATTGATTTCACTACAAAGTTTAGCACAATTTTGCTGAATTTAAAATTATTTCACAGAAATTAGAAAAAACAAAATAAATTTCCTATTTTTACCATGGATTAGCAGGATATTTTCAATTGACTACGAATAGGTATAAATTAGGAAACAATAAATTTAAATTTTCCGTCAAAACTGCGAGAAAGTAAGGTGGTTACATGAGTAATTCCCAAGCAACCATTCTGGTAATTGACGACCAACCTGGGATTCGGAGATTGCTGACTGAGGTTCTCCAGGACGAGGGTTATCAAGTGATTACAGCCACTAATGGCTACGAGGGTATACAGGATGCACAGAATACTAATCCCAATGTTATTTTAATGGATATGAAGATGCCTGGCATGGATGGTATTACGGCGCTAAAAGAGCTGAAACGCCAGGGGCAGGGGGATCAGGTTATTATGATGACAGCGTATGGTGAGTTAGACATGGTAAATGAGGCCCGGGAGATTGGTATGCGTGATTATATCACCAAACCATTTGACATTATGTCCCTATGCCAGATTATTCACGACAATATTAATACTAGCTTTGGCGAAACTCGTCGGTGTATGATTGGCTGAAATAAACGGTAGATAACCCCGGGGCACAGCTACCCGGGGTTATTGCTGGTCACTCACTTTTCACCTGATGTTGCTAAGTTGTAGTAAGTAGGCAGGATTTTTACCGTAGGTGGCGAAATACAGGAAGCAAAGGGGGGATATCCAATGGTCATTAGCGCTGTCTCTACATTGGCGTTGTATTGTCCGCGATGTGGCAAAATTGAACTTCATAATGTCTCAAGGTTTGCGATCAATAATGCTGCATGTCAACTTGTTTGCAGCTGCGGTCAGGTACAAGGGGCTATATCTAGTTCGGGACGGCGTCAATATCTCCTTGATATTCCTTGCGTAGTATGCGAAACCAATCACCTGATTTTCCTTGATAGTAACTTGTTTCGCCAGCCGAAAGTAAGTAAGATATATTGCGATCAGACAAATCTTGAACTGGGCTTTATTGGTAAAACGGAAGCGATTATTGCGACTATTGCCAAACATAAGCAAGAGGTTGCCAGCTTAGCCAGTGAGATGGCGGGGCAATCAGACGGATCAGGAATTGAAAATTCGCAAATTTTGCTGGAAATTTTAAACAAAATTCATGATATTGCGGAGCAGGGCGGGGTATACTGCTCTTGTGGTAATACCGATGTTGATGTTGATGTGCTTGTCGACGCGGTTGAGCTGTCATGCCCTCAGTGCGAAGGTAGACTGCTGATTTCAGCCAAGGATGAACAAGCTTTAGCGAGACTATCAGCTATGGAGGTTCTGGAAATAGCGCCTCTCAGGCGTACCAGCCGTAAATGAATAGGGTCGCTACTATAGACAATAATGAGAAAAGGTGAGTGAGTTACCTGTGAAATTTTTTCTCGATACAGCTAATATTGGCGAAATCAAGGAAATTTTACCAATGGGTGTTGTGGCCGGAGTAACTACCAATCCGTCACTTATTGCCAAGGAAAAACAGGATATCAAGGAAGTAATCAGGGAGATTGCCTCATTAATACCGGGGCCGGTAAGTGCGGAGGTTATCAGTACCGAGTTTGAAAAGATGCTGCCGGAAGCGCGTGAATTAGCCAAACTTGGCGATAATGTGGTAATCAAAGTGCCGGTAACGATTGATGGCTTAAAAACAGCCAGCGCCTTGGCTGCAGAGGGCATTAGCACTAATGTTACGTTGATTTTTTCTGCCAATCAGGCGCTATTGGCCGCGCGGGCAGGAGCAGCTTTTGTCAGTCCTTTTGTTGGCCGGCTTGATGATATTAGTCAGGACGGTATTGCTCTTATTAAGGATACGGCTGATATTTTTGCCATTCATGGTATTGAGACCGAAATTATTGCTGCCAGTATCCGTCATCCCTTGCATGTTACCCAGGCGGCTCTGGCTGGAGCGCATATTGCCACTGTTCCCGCCAAGGTATTGAAGTCACTGTTATATCATCCGCTAACAGATGCGGGTATTAGACGTTTTCTTGAAGATTGGCAAAAAGCTAATAGGTAAGATAACATAGGAGTAGCGTAACAAGCAATCTCAATATTGAGATATGCTGGCCGGGCAGGTGCCCGGTATAATTGTTTCTAGAATTAAGGAGATGTAGCATTATGGAACGTGAATTGGCATTAGAATTTGTCCGGGTTACCGAGTCTGCCGCAGTTGCCTGTGGCCGGTGGATGGGACGTGGTGATAAAATTGCCGCTGACCAGGCGGCTGTGGATGCTATGCGTGCTGCTTTTGATATCGTTAGCATTAGTGGAAAGGTGGTTATCGGCGAAGGTGAGATGGATGAGGCGCCGATGCTGTATATTGGTGAAGAAGTAGGACATGGTGGTCCGGCAGTGGACATTGCCGTTGATCCGTTGGAAGGCACTAACTTAGTAGCTAAAGGTTTGCCAGGCGCTATTGCTGTTTTGGCGATCGCCCCGCGCGGCCACCTGTTGCATGCGCCGGACATGTATATGGATAAGATTGCTGTTGGGCCGATGGCCAAAGGTAAAATAGACATTAATGCGCCGGTGACAGAAAATCTTAAAGCCGTTGCCGCTGCGCTTAACCGCTCGGTCAAAGACGTAACAGTGGTTATTCTTGACCGTCCGCGGCATGCTGCTATTATTAAAGAAGCTCGTGATGCCGGGGCGAGGATTAAGCTGATTACTGATGGTGATGTCTCCCCGGCGATCAATGCTGCTATTGAGGGTACAGGCGTACATATGCTTTTGGGAATCGGCGGTGCTCCTGAGGGTGTATTGGCTGCTGCTGCTGTTAAATGCCTGGGCGGCGACATGCAAGGCAGATTATGGCCGGAAGGTGATGCTGATATTAAGCGGGCAAAAGCTATGGGAATTACTGATATAAATAAGGTATTTACCTTAGATGAACTGGTTCAGGGGGATGATGTGATTTTTGCAGCAACAGCCATCACCCAGGGCGATCTTTTAAACGGAGTGCGTTACTTTGGCGGTGGTGCCCGTACTCATTCACTGGTAATGCGCGGCACGACAGGTACTGTCCGGTTTGTTGACGCTATTCATAAGTTTGATAAAAAACCCATGCTCATTAAGCGGGTATAGTATTGTAAAAACCGAGATTGCTTCACTGCACTTGCAATGACCCTAAGATTCAGGAGTTATTGCAAAGAGGGCGACGAAGCAATCTCGGCTTTGTTTATAAGATAAGAAAGTATAAGTTTTTTTAACCGCAGAGACACAGAGTACGCAGAGGGAATGTTCTCGACATACATCTCCCTCTGCGCTCTCTGTGTCCTCTGCGGTTAAACATATCCTCAAGGGCGCGGTAGCACTTTTTTATTCTTAAGACAGGTCAAGAATTCTGCCTCTCTGAAACAATACACAGATTCTGGTCAAAAATAATCCAAGTTATGCATATTTTATGGGTTTGTCGCTTATGCTAATACTGGGGATAATGTTGCCGGCTTATTTTACAAGCTGTTAGCCAAAATTAGACCAGTAGCGAGGTGATATGTATGCATCTGCCGAAATGCAAGACTAGACAATGGGCTTATTTGGGGGGAATGGCACTCTTGGCCGGTATATGGGCTTTTCCTGGCGGACCCAAGCCGGTGTTGCAGGAAACTATCAAGGCTCCGTCTGTAACCGAGAATCAGATTATGGAGGCACCAACAGCTATTTCGCCGCCACAAGCTATGGCTATCAGTCATTACGTTGTGCAAGCTGGGGATACCTTATCCGGGATAGCTCAGCACTATGGTATTGATGTAGAAACCTTGACGGGAGCAAACCCTGCTGTCAGCGAGCTTATTCACCCCGGTGACCAGTTAATTATATTGCCGGCAAAAGGTGTTATTCACCAGGTAAATACCGGGGATACCTTATGGGATATTGCTTATACATATGGTATACAGGTAGATACAATTAAATCGGCCAATGCTAAAACCAGTGACCAGGTAGATGTTGGTGAAAAGCTTTTTATTCCCGGCGCGCGCTGGGGACGGGCTGACACCGCGGTAGCCCGCGCTTCGGCCAGCCGCTTTATTTGGCCAACCAAAGGTGAAATATCTTCATCGTTTGGCTGGCGGTGGGGGCGGCTTCATGCGGGGATTGATATTGCTAATGATATAGGCACCTATGTTATGTCTGCAAGGGCTGGCCGGGTGATTTGGGCCGGCTGGCGGGGCGGCTATGGTTATGCGGTAATGCTTGATCACGGCGGTGGCTATGTAAGTTTATATGGGCATTTGGATGATTACTTTGTTGAGATAGGTCAGTATGTACGGGCTGGTCAGCGAATTGCCTCTATGGGCAATACCGGCAATTCGACAGGACCGCATCTGCACTTTGAAATTCAAAAAGATGGCCAGCCGGTAGATCCAATTGGATTTTTGCCGTAAAAATGGAGAATGCCACGTCGCATAACGTGGCATTCTCTGTTTTTACTTTTACGATTTAGCATTTTCGGCAAGTTTTTTTGTAGCTTCCAGATGTTGCAAGGTAGCATCATGATAAGGCCACGCAGCATCACTCATGTTTTTATCTGTCTTGGTCACAGTCATATAATTACTGGCTGTATCAGTGTGGGTAAGAAACCACTTTTTTCCTATCTTTTCAAAGGTTAGATCGGTTTTACTTAGGCTGCTGCCGAACTTGCCGGGGGTGGCGGCGGCAACGCTAAATTTGGCATGAGTGGCGGCGTCAATGCCGTTGATTTGTAAGCCGTCATTTTTGACAACTATGATAGCATCAACCTTATTGCCGATTTTTTGAGTGACAGCGTCAATGGCTGCTTCAGGGTCTGTAAATTTGAGACCGGTATACCCGGCGGTGGTATCGGGACTGATAGACGAGGCGCCGATAATGCCAATACGGATTATTTCTTTCTTTTTGTCTTTGCCAACATTAATTTCTTTAATAATGTAGGGTTTAATGGCTGCCAGGGCTTTATCTGAGGTCTGGGTATTGGCTGACAATAACGGGAATCTGGCTAGCGGCAGTACTTTTGTTAAGTAGGCCGGGCCATAGGCAAGCTCGCCTGGACCAAGCACTACGGCATCATAACCAAGATAGTTATACATGGCGAACATTGGATTAGGAAGCTTAGATGGTGTAGTCGCGAAGTAGTCGGTTAAGGCAGAGCCTGAAAGCATGTTGCCTCCATCAACCAAGATGGTATAAGGATTACTCTGGCGTTGCTCTTTTACTAGACTTGAAACTCTTACCAGACCAAATTCAGCTACTCTGGGGAATTTATAATCCCAGTCAATAATATGGCCGTTCACCCTGGCTGTGGCCAGTAGCGTGATTTTAACCGGCGCTGGCGGTAGTTCAGGTTGTTTTGCTTTTGCCAGTGCCAGGACTGGCAGACACAAGATAACGATTAGCGCCAATGTTGCTAGGCGCATAAATGATTTGCAAGATTTCTGCAAGATTATCCCTCCCAATTTACTGGTTTAGTATTTTTTACTAATTTCGCTATGGCAGCAGTTTTTTCCTGTCACCTATTAACTTTAAAACTTAAAAAATTGAAACAGTCGTTTGTATACACAACTGTTTTTTCGGGGAATAATAAGTATAATCCTGGCGCCTGTACCTATATGAAAATCTACAGAGTGCATATACGCTGCTGCGAGGAAAAGCCATGGACTATATTATTGCCATCCTTATGGCCGGTTTGAGTTTTTTGCTTAATCGTTTCTTCCTGCGTTACTTGGGGCCAGTAAGTATTATTAGTGCAGGTCCGGTAGTTGAGGAAGCTGCGAAAACGCTGTTTGCATATTATCTGGGAGCTGACCTTATTATGGTACATACGGTATTTGGTGTTATAGAAGCTGGCTATGACTGGCAGCAGAAAAGTACAAGTGGGGCAGTTACAGCATCTTTTTTAAGTATTGCCGGGCATAGTTTGTTTGGTGCAGGTAGTGCCGGCGTTCTCATACTGACCAGTAGTCTGTGGTTGGGGTTAGCTGCCGGTATTGCACTTCATTTGGCATATAATGTTGCTGTTGTTCGGCTATTAGCGAATAAAACGGTTAACAATTCAGGAGAGAGGGATAAACCATGAAAATTTTCTATCATTGTGAATATTGCGGAGAACTAATTGATACATTAGAAGTAGAGGCAGTAGATGAAGTTAAGTTTGGTTTTGATTGCTTGACTGACCAGGAACGTCAGGATATAATTAAAACTGACATTGCGCAAAATGCGATCTATGTAAAGGCACTGTGTGACAGCTGCATAACCGCTATAGGATTGGATGATGATACCGTTGCGCTAGGTATGTCGGCCATTAATAAAGGATATATTCACTAGAATAGAGGTTCTTATGGTATTGTATTAGATAAAAAATAAATATGTAAGGGCTTTAGCCTAGGCTAAAGCCCTTTTGGTACTACCAGGACGGATGGGGTTTTTATGGGAGAAAAAACAAGTTTAAGGCTGTTGACAGCTTTGCCTGAGGACAAAGCATTACGTCAGGCTCAGGCAGTCTTTGCGTTACCTGATGCACAGAGTTTGATTTATGGCCTTACAGGTGCGCAGAAGAGTGTGTTTCTTGCGGCTGCTTTTCAGGCAGCTGCGCGCCCAACTATCATTATAGCAGCTAATCATGAAGCAATTGATGTGTTTAGAACTGACTTTGCGGTTTTCTTACCGGAGGTGCCGATAGTAGAACTGCCGGCCCTTGATATGGTGACTTTTGCTGCTGCTGCCAAAAGCGTTGAACTGGCGGCAAAACGTATGGATGTTTTGAATCGTTTAGCCAGAGGCGAAAGGCTGATTGTTTTGGCTACCGCCGAAGCGGCGATGCAAAAGGTTTTGCCCAAACAAGAGTTTTTAAACAGCCGCATAACAATACATAGTGACAGTGTGGTAAGCCGGGAAGAGCTTATCGGCTCATTAGTTGCATACAGCTATGAACGGGTTGACCAAGTAGATAGTGCCGGTCAGTTTAGTGTGCGCGGCGGTATTATTGATATATTTGCTGTTAACCGGAGTTTACCACTCCGGCTTGAACTGTTTGGTGACGAGGTTGATTCACTACGTGAATTCGATCCGGTTAGTCAGCGGTCGGTACAAGATCTGGTATTGGCGGATATTATGCCGTTAACCCAAATCGAGCACACTGGGAAAGCGGCTGTATTTGTGTCTTATTTACCGGCGATTGCTACCATAATATTGGATGAGCCAGCACGGCTTAGGGAACAGATGACTAAGCTGACTAAGGAAAATCCTGACAGTAAGCGGCGGGTGTTTGCCTGGGCCGAGCTGGTAGCAGCTTGCCAGGCATATAATGTGATGTATCTATCCTTATTGCTGCAAAAAATTCCTCATACACAGCCGACCGAGATTATTAGCATTACCGCCAAAGGGATTGCACCTTTTCACCGTCAGATTGAGCTGCTGATTGCGGAAATAAAAAGCTGGCAGGACAAACGATATACTATTATTATATTTATGTCCAGTCAGGATAAGGCCGTTATTATTGAGCGAAATCTAGCCGATGAGGGGATTACCGTAATTATGGCTCAGTCAGGGCCTATGCCGCTTATACCGGGTGCTGTTTTAGTACTTACAGGCACGCTGTCAGGCGGCTTTGAATTCCCGCAGGCTAGGCTTGTGGTGCTGACTGAGTTTGATATCTTCGGACGCCAGAAGAAAAAGCGTCGGCTCCGCGTGGGCAAAGAACAGCAAATTACTTATTTCCGTGATATCAATCTTGGTGACTATGTTGTTCATGTTAATCATGGTATTGGCAAATATGTTGGAGTAGAAACATTGGAAGTGGGGGGAGTTCATAAGGACTATCTCCATATTCGTTATGCTGGTGATGATAAATTGTATGTACCCACCGATCAGGTGGGGCTGTTACAGAAGTATATTGGTTCTGAGGGCGAAGTACCACGCCTTAGCAAGATGGGTGGCAGCGACTGGCTGAAGGTTAAAACCAAAGCCAAAGCGGCTGTAGCGGACATGGCCAAGGAACTTATCTCACTTTATGCCCAGCGTCAGCTGCAGGTAGGGCATGCCTTTGGCCCGGACACCCCTTGGCAGCGGGAATTTGAGGACGCGTTTGCTTATGAAGAAACACCAGATCAACTGCAGGCTATCGCCGAGGTTAAGCATGATATGGAACAGTCGCGGCCTATGGATCGTTTGTTATGTGGTGATGTGGGCTTTGGCAAGACGGAAGTGGCTATTCGCGCTGCCTTTAAAGCGGTTATGGGTGGCAAGCAAGTGGCGGTGCTAGTACCGACGACTGTGCTTGCACAGCAGCACTATCAAACCTTTAGCTCACGCTTTGCCGATTTTGGTACTGTAGTTGATGTTATCAGCCGTTTTCGCAGTGCCCGCGAGCAAAAGGCCACTTTGCAAAAAGTGGCCTCGGGTCAAGTGGATGTCCTTATTGGCACGCACCGAATTTTGCAGTCAGATGTGATATTTAAGGATATCGGTCTCTTAATTGTCGATGAAGAACAGCGTTTTGGTGTGGCGCAAAAGGAAAAGATGAAAAGGTGGCGTGCAAATCTGGACGTGCTTACTTTAAGCGCTACCCCCATCCCACGTACATTGCATATGTCATTGGTGGGTGCGAGGGATATGAGTATTATTGAAACTCCACCCGAAGACCGGTTTCCAGTGCAAAGCTATGTTGTTGAATATAATGAAGAAATTATTCGTGAGGCCATTGTACGTGAATTGAAACGCGGCGGGCAAGTGTATTTTGTTTATAACCGGGTACAGACTATTGATAAAATACGTCAGCGTCTGACGGAAATATTGCCGGATGCCACCATTAAAACAGGTCATGGCCAGATGCCGGAGGAACTCTTAGAGCAGGTTATGCTTGATTTTTATGAAGGTCATGATGATGTCTTACTATGCACAAGCATTATTGAAAATGGCTTGGATGTATCAAATGCAAATACCATTATTATTTATGATGCCGATCATTTCGGTTTGTCCCAGCTGTATCAAATGCGCGGGCGGGTTGGACGCTCACATCGGATGGCCTATGCTTACTTTACCTATCGTCAGGATAAAGTATTAACTGAGGTAGCCGAAAAACGGCTCCAGGCCATCAAAGAGTTTGCTGAGCTTGGTTCGGGTTTCAAAATCGCCATGCGGGATTTAGAGATACGGGGGGCCGGTAATCTCTTAGGAAGAGAGCAGCATGGCCATATTGTCAGTGTCGGATTTGAGATGTACTGCCGGTTGTTAGATGAAGCTGTTGAAGAGCTAAAAACAGGTAAAATAGTCGTACCGCCGCCTGAGCCGACAATTGAACTTACGCTTGATGCTTATCTTACCGGTGATTATATTAGTGATGCTATGCATAAGATTGAAATATATCAGCGTATTGCCGCTATTCGCCAGGAAGCTCATTTGACTGAACTTATTGATGAGCTTATTGACCGCTTTGGTGAGCCGCCGCTGCCTGTTACCAATCTTTTAGGTGTTGCCCGGATCAAAAACTTGGCCCGCCAGTTGGGTGTTCGATTGATCGCCGAACGGGGCGGACGTGTGGAAATATCCTTTGGTGATACGCCTAATGTGACTGACGAGGGCTTAGTCAAAGCCAGGGAACTTTTTTCCGGCAAGTTGTCCTTTCTTCCCGGACCGCCGGATACCATGCGCCTTACTACTTCCCGCCTAAACCTGCCGCTGATAGAAGTATTAATGAAGTTATTTACCTGTTTGTCAGGAGTTACAGATTCGAAATAAATGTTAACTTATACTTTGGTTTTGCAGGCAGAAAAATGAATAAAACACATCACCCAGATATATACTACTATCAATGAACGAGTAAGATATTTACTGTCGCCTTGCAAGGTATTATCTGATTTTATTCTTCAAAAGCTATAGAAAGGGGGATACTGGTGAAGGCAACCGGAATTGTACGCAGAATTGATGATCTAGGCCGGGTTGTAATACCCAAAGAAATTAGACGAACTCTTAGAATCCGTGAAGGCGATCCTCTGGAAATATATGTCGACCGTGAGGGCGAGGTTATTCTAAAGAAATACTCTCTGGTCGGAGAATTGGGGGATTTTGCCAAGGAATATGCGGAATCCTTGTTTGAGGCTATTGGACATATTATTTTGATTGCAGATCGTGATAATGTAGTCGCAGTTGCGGGTGGCGCTAAAAAAGAGTTTTTGAGCAAGCCCCTTGGCCCGGCAGTGGAGAAAGTAATGGAGGAGCGTAAAACTGTTTTAATCAGCAATCCGGGTGAGTCCAAACATTGTCAGGATTGCGCCTCCCAATGCGAAGACGATGAAACCTGTAAATTCACAGCTGAAGTCATTGCCCCCATTCTTGTGGAAGGGGATGCCATTGGTGCCGTTATTATCTGCTCCAAGGAACCGGGAATACAAATGACCGATATGGAGGTCAAGCTAGCCGAAACAGCAGCAGGATTTTTGGCAAAACAAATGGCTCAATAATAGTTACACAATAGGCGAAGTAGCGGACAATAACACTCCTGTTAAGTTCGCTACTTTTATATTATTTTAGCGTATTCATTAGGGATCATTAATTATGGTTTTAATGGCAGGTAGTTTTTGCTATAATAGGTAAAGTGGTCAAGTAGAGACCAGATTGGAGAGGAATGACTCGGTATTGAGTAAAGATACATTTTTAAAAGGTGCGTTAATTTTAACAGTAGCCGGAATTGTTGTTAAAATTATCGGCTCGGTTAACCGCATTTTACTATCCCGTCTGTTGGGTGGTGAGGGGGTAGGCCTGTATCAAATGGCTTATCCTATTTACTTATTGGCGCTCAGTATTTCATCAGCTGGTATTCCGGTGGCCATTTCCATCATTGTGGCTGAAAAACTGGCTCGCAGTGATTACCGCGGCGCCAATCGCGTTTTTCGGATTTCATTAGGGGTATTGGCGATTACCGGCATTGTGTTTACCTTTCTTTTGTACTATGGCGCCGGGTGGCTGATTGAACATCATTTTGTTCGTGATGCCCGTGCTTACTATGCCATTGCTGCATTGGCCCCAGCCATCTTTTTCGTAACCGTACTGTCCAGTTATCGAGGTTATTTTCAGGGGCTGCAAATGATGACACCCACGGCGGTTTCCCAGATTTTTGAGCAGCTTTTCCGGGTTGTCACAATGATTGCCTTTGCCTATATTCTGCTGCCGCATGGTCTGGAGTTTGCCGCAGCCGGAGCGAGCTTTGGGGCTGGTCCTGGTGCTGCCGCCGGACTGTTGGTACTATTATATTATTATTGGCGGCATAAACCTGGTTTTAAGCATAAGATGAAAACCCAGCCGATGGTTATTCAGGAATCTAGCGTCAGTATTATTAGCCGGATTGTGAAACTGGCGTTACCAGTATCACTAGCGAATATTATGCTGCCAGTGGTATCTAATATTGATCTTTTAATTGTGCCGGCCAGACTAGAAGTAGCCGGTTATACTGTAGAGCAAGCTACCGAGTTGTTTGGTTATCTCACCGGTATGGCGGTGCCACTGGTCAATTTGGCAACAATTTTAACGGCATCGCTGGCAGCAAGTTTGGTACCGGCTGTATCGGAGGCCTATACACTTTGTGATAAGCAATTGATTTATCAGCGGATATCTACAGCAATGCGTATTTCCAACCTGATAACCATTCCAAGCTTTGTGGGCTTGTGTTTACTAGCTACACCTATTTCACTGATGTTGTATGGCACGCCGAATGCGGGCACGTCTATCGCCATTTTAGCGGTCGGTATTTTTCTTCTAGGCATACATCAGGTAACAACCGGCGTGCTGCAGGGGCTGGGTCATACGGCTATTCCTGTTATCAATATGGGCGTTTCGGCTGTAGTAAAAATCATTATGAGTTGGACACTTACTGCTATACCGGCCTTGGGTATTATGGGGGCCGCCTGGGCTACGGTTGCTGATTTTGGCGTGGCAGCACTTTTAAATATGGTTTTTGTTTACCGGTATGTCGGTTTTAGTCTCAATAGCAAGGATGCTTTTAAAACGATCATAGCCTCTGTTGTCATGGGAGCTGTTGTGCTCGTAAGCTATGATGCTATAATGAGCCAAACGCTCCATAATAGCGTGGCTACATTAGGAGCTATTAGTGTGGGAGGGATGGTATTCGGCATTGTTATTTTATTGGTTGGCGGGGTTGCGGTCCGTGATATTGAGCAACTACCACGGGTAGGTAAAACATTGGCGGTTATTTTAACGAAATTCAGACTGTTGAGGCGATAACTATGGGAATCACTATTGTCGGACTTGGTCCTGGCAGCTTTAAGCACATAACACTGGAAACATGGGAACTATTGAACGGGAACAGAATGCTATTGTTACGTACGGCCAAGCATCCCTGTGTAGATACGCTTAAAGCGCGCGGGGTTAGCTTTTCCAGTTTTGACTACTTGTATGAGCAGGCCGAAGACTTTGCCAGTCTGTATCAGCAAATTGCTGCTGCTGTGATTGAAAAAGCAAAGCAAGGACAGGATATTGTATATGCTGTTCCCGGCAGTCCGCTGGTAGCGGAAAAGACGGTAGAGTTAATTAGTGCACAGGCCGGAGAAGCCGGGGTAAGCCTGGCTATTATTCCGGCCATGAGTTTTTTAGAGATATTGTATACCAGGCTGGGTGTAGACCCAATCACTGGTGTAACCATTGTGGATGCGGCTGAGTTGGCGCTTTTGCCACCTGATCTTGTGACTGGTTTAATTATTACCCAGGTATATAGCCGCCAGGTAGCGTCAGAGGCTAAGTTAGCACTAATGGATTATTTGGGAGACGAATACCAGGTTACTGTTGTCCGTCATCTGGGTTTGCCGGAAGAACAGATAACCAAGGTAATGTTGTTTGAACTTGACCGGCTTGCAGGCATTGATCATCTTACTAGTGTATATGTACCGCATCGTCCGGCGTGCAGTAAGCTATTTTCGCTTGATCCGGTGGTGGATGTTATGGCCCGCCTGCGTTCACCTGGTGGATGTGTTTGGGATATTGAACAGACACATCTCAGTTTGCGTCGTTATATCGTGGAAGAGGTCTATGAAGTACTGGAAGCCATTGAACTGGCTGACGCTGTTAAGTTATGTGAAGAACTTGGCGATTTATTGCTCCAGATTGTATTCCATGCGCGTTTGGCCGAAGAAAGCGGCAGTTTTACCATGCAGGATGTGGTGGATACAGTTACCGAAAAAATGGTGCGTCGCCATCCCCATGTGTTTGGGAAAATAACCGTGCGGGATGCGGCAGAAGTTGTTGTTAATTGGGACCAAATTAAAAAACGGGAAAAGGCTGGCGAAAGGATAAGGGTGCTTGATGGTATTCCTATTGGCCTGCCTACCCTTATGGCGGCCTACAAACTGCAAGCCAAAGCGGCTAAGGTCGGTTTTGACTGGGATGATATTGGTCCGGTATGGGACAAGATAGCCGAAGAACTGGATGAATTGAAAGAGGCTGCGGCACTGCCTGAAACTGAGCGTGCTCAAAAGACGGAAGACGAATTAGGTGATGTGCTGTTTGCTGTTGTTAATTTGGCCCGGTTTATGGGTATTGATCCAGAGACCGCACTTAACCGCACAAATAACAAATTCAGGCGGCGGTTTAATTATATTGAGGCTAAGCTTAAAGAGCAGGGGATAGCCTGGGAAAACACGATTTTGGCTGATCTTGATGTGTTGTGGGAAGAAGCCAAGAGAAAAGAGAGCGCTGGATGAGTTTTTTTGCCATTTTTTTTATTCATAGCAGGAATAAAAAATTACGTAGCGAATAAAGCTAATCGTAATCGATTTACGTTAGGGGGACACGATTGTGAATAAAACTGACCTGGTTAAAGCAGTAGCCCAAAAAGCTGATATGACTCAAAAGGATGCCGAGAAAGCTATTAATTCTGTATTCGCCGCTATTGAAGAAGCCTTAGCCAATGATGATAAAGTGCAAATTATTGGATTTGGCACTTTTGAAGTGAAGACTCGTGAGGAACGCAAAGGACGTAATCCACAAACTGGCAACGAAATTACAATTCCAGCTTCCAAAAACCCAGTATTCAAAGCAGGTAAGGGATTAAAAGATACTGTAAACGCGTAAAGCAAAAGTGGACAAGATTACAATAAACCAGGTTTTCTGAACCTGGTTTTTGCTTTATCTACGAATAAGGAGAGACATCATTTATGACCGGTAAGATTTTGATAGTAGATGATGAAATTAATATCCGTGAACTTATAAAGTTTACTTTGGAAAACTCAGGCTATAAGATCATTGAGGCTGGTGATGGACAGGCGGCTGTAACTATGGCTAAAACTGAAAAGCCGGAGCTTATGGTGCTTGACTTAATGCTGCCAGGCATGGATGGTCTTGAAGTATGCCGAATTGTGAAAAACTCCCGGGAAACAGCCGCCGTTCCTATTATTATGCTTACCGCTAAAAGTGAGGAAATCGATAAAGTAATTGGGCTTGAACTAGGAGCAGATGATTACATCACCAAGCCATTTAGCCCGCGCGAACTCTTGGCCAGAATTAAAGCTGTCCTTAGGCGCAGCAACAAAGAAAGCGCAGTCGGTGGTGAATTGGTTCTGGGTAAGCTTAGACTTAATTTTAGTCGTTATGAGGCCTATTTGGGGGCGGTCAAGCTGGAGCTTACTCCTAAAGAATATGAAATGCTTAAGTTGTTTGTAACAAATACCGGCAAAGTATTTACCAGGGAACAACTGCTGGAAAAGGTATGGGGCTACGAATATTTTGGTGATACCAGAACTGTCGACGTACATGTGCGGCATTTAAGGGTAAAATTGGGCCAAGAGAATGAAGTTGCTGAGGCCATTGAAACCGTACGCGGCGTTGGATATCGGTTTAAGGATTTGTCAGAGAACTAAGTCTTGATAGAACGTGTTAGGGGCACCTATTTTATAGTGAAAAAAGACTGAAAAAACTTGTTAACACATTGTATTGTTATAAGGGCGAAATTGCCACACGGCGCTCGCAATGACGATTGGGATTGGGTTCTCTGCGTCATTGCAGACGTAGGTGAAGCAATTTCGCCTTTTTCTTCAGGGGGTATGGGGGAAGACAAGCAGAAAAATGATAAAGTAATTACGCAAAAACCTAGTAAACTAAGGCATTGTTGGGCATAGTTAGTCATAGAAAATTAACAAGAAAATAACATGATGTTAACATTTAGCCGCCTATTTTTATGTTATATTGCAGAAGAGAAACGACAGGAGGCAAAACTGGCTTATGAAATATAAAATCCAGGTAAATAAATTGAAGCTGTATTATGGTGATGTTCTGGCCCTAAAAAAGATCTCAATTGATATTGCGGAAAACAGTGTGTTGGCGTTAATCGGCCCCTCTGGTTGTGGTAAATCGACCTTTCTCAAAACACTTAACCGTATGAACGATTTGATTGAAAGTGTAAAAATTGAGGGCGAGGTATTGCTTGACGGCGAGAATATATATCACCCCAAAATTGATACAGTTATGCTGCGGAAACGGGTGGGAATGGTTTTTCAGCGCCCCAATCCATTTCCAATGTCCATTTATGACAATATTGCTTACGGACCGCGTATTCATGGACAATCCAACCGTGTGCTGCTGAATGAAATTGTCGAGAGGAGTTTGACTGGATCGGCACTTTGGGATGAGGTTAAAGACCGGCTGCATTCCTCGGCAATGGGATTATCTGGTGGTCAGCAGCAACGGCTTTGTATTGCGCGTTTGCTAGCCGTTGAACCTGAGGTACTGTTAATGGATGAGCCCTGTTCTGCGCTTGACCCGATATCGACGATGAAGATTGAAGAATTAGTAACTGAGCTGAAATCACAATATACGATTGTTATGGTTACGCATAACATGCAACAGGCGGCTCGGGTATCTGATTATACTGGTTTTTTCTTAAATGGCGATTTGGTAGAGCAAGATAAAACTGACAATATATTTACGCGTCCACAGGATAAGCGAACTGAAGATTATATTACCGGACGCTTTGGGTAAAAGGAGGGATTGCAAAATGGTAACAAGACATACTTATGATCAGGAACTGGCAGACCTGCGTCAGGCCTTGCTAAATATGGGCAAGGCGGTAGATCAGGCAATTGATGAAGCCGTGATTTCGTTGGCTCAACAGGACAACGAACTGGCTCATAAGGTTATGGATTATGATGATGAAATTGATCAGATGGAAATTGATATTGAAGATAAATGCATGGTACTGATCGCCAGACAGCAGCCCTTGGCCCGCGATTTGCGGATTATCGGCACTGGCCTTAAGATTACTACCGACTTGGAACGAATGGGTGACCATGCCTATGATATCGCCAAAATAGCGCTGGCCATGAATAAGCAACCCTTGATTAAACCGCTGGTTGATATTCCCCGTATGGCGCAAATGTCGCAAAAAATGCTTAAGGATTCTCTGGAAGCCTATACTACTCTTGATATTACGCTGGCTGAACAGGTGTGTTTAAACGATGATGAGGTTGATAATATCTATTATCAGGTATTTAGAGAACTGTTGACCTATATGATGGAAGACCCCACAACTATTAGCCAGGCCACACAGCTCATCTTTGTTGCCCGCTATCTGGAACGAATTGCTGACCATGCCACTAATATTGCAGAATGGACAGTGTATTTGGTAACAGGGCAGCGGCGGCGGAAAAAATAGAATGTAGTGCAATAGGAACAGGCGAGATTGCTACGTTGGCGCTTGCAATGACCAGGGATGTCATTGCGAGCAATGCGAAGTAATCGCGCCTGTTTTATTTTAAGAATCATAATTGGATAGAAAAGTACAAAAGGGATGCACCTTTTGGGGATACTATTTGAAAATCATAAGCCTATAAAAACTAAATAGTTTATTTATTTTGTTGACATATGTTTATTTATGTATTAATATTTATGTAAAATATGACACTGAATATAAAAATAGTAAGTTTTGTTATGATTTGATAAAAATCCTCAGATTTTATCGTGGAATATATTAAAAATCTTTGTGCCAAATAGCAGTTCTATTGGGTATAGTAAAAATATAGTTTAAAGAAATAAAATGGAGTCAAAGAATCGTCTCTTTGACTCCCATAGTTGGCAAACTTATCGAAAGGTTAGGACGCAAAGCCATGGGTCTACTGTACCACGGGTACTATGATTGCCAGGTTGCCGTTTTAGTTTCACTAAAATGTTTTATACCAGACTAAAGCGAAGTCTGGTTTTGTTTTTGTATGGAAACAAATAATAGAATCACAAAAATGGTGATACGAGTGAGTCATAGAGGTAGAAAAGCACAGAAGAAATTGAAAAAATATGACGAAAGGTGAATGAGTTAATTTGTATTGAAGTCTTTTGCGCTTTATTAATAGATAGGCTGCTGAAAGGGGGTATGTATTATATAAAATACGGTTAGTTATAAGAAAACCAACGTGCGTATTGCGATGTAATTTGTGGTTGCCTGCAATTTAGTAGTAAAACAAAATAATCTTAAAGACAGCGGTTTCATTCCGATTTGTGCTTTGAGTGGATTGAGGGGTATGATTATAAGATGAAGGTTACCAGTATTAAAGTAAAACTACTTTTAATTTTTTTGCCATTCGTTATAGTATCTTTTGTTATATTGTCTGGAATAGGTTACTTTTTATCCCGGCAGGCTTTAAGCCAGAGCGTGGAAGATACTGCTAAGTCAATAGGAGCTGATTACTCTCATCGTATTGAAAGTCATATCAATGGTGCAAAAGTTCAATTGGAATCATTTTCTAGCATTAGCCCGATATACAATCCTGTTGATGAACAGACACTTGTAAAAAACTTGAATGATTGTTCCAAACATTTAGATGGCTTAGCAAATATAATATACCTTAATCCCAGTGGTTCCGGGTTACGTCCAGATGGCAGCAAAGTTAAAGCTGGTGACAGGGAATATTTTAAAAAAACAATAGCAACCTCTAAGCCTGTTGTTTCAGATGTGATAGTCAGCAGAACCACTGGGAAAGTGGGCATTAATGTTGCCGTTCCTGTTCTCAATCAGGGACAACTAACCGGTGTGCTTACGGGGTCTATGGCTATGGACAGTCTTGCTGAACTGGTGAAAGAACTGAAATTTCAGGATTCGGGATATGGGTATATTCTTGATTCGACAGGTACTGTTATTGTAAATCCTCACAATAAGGATGTTGAAGGAAAATTAACTCTTAGCAGTAAGACTATTAACCCGGATTTGAATTTAAAAGTAACAGAACTAGATAGTAACTTAGTAAATTTATTTAATAAAGCCGCCTCTTCAGGAAACCAGGTGCGAGGGGAATACATATCTGAGGAGGGGGTTAACGTCATTGGTATAATAACTCCAATTAATCTAACAGGCGGGAATCGCTGGTTCATGGTGGTGAATGCCCCGGAAGAAGAGGCACTACACGAAGTCAATGCGCTAATGTGGGCAATGTTGTCAGTATCAATTGTTTGCCTGGTGGCGGCAATCGTATTTGTTATAATAATTAGTCGACGTATTGCTAATCCCATAGTATTAATGCGGGATGAATGTTTGCTATTAGCAAATGGCGATTTAAGAGAACGGAAAAGGACGATTGTTTCGGATGATGAAATTGGTCAGTTGGTCAATGGGTTTGCTGATATGCGGAACAATCTATATTCGCTAATTTTTAAAATAAAAGATTCAACAAGCCAAATGGCTGATATCTCGTGCAACATGGCGGAAGGGGCAAACCAGAATGGCGAGACAGCCAATAAGATTGCTATAACTATAACTCAAATAGCTGAAGGGGCCACACAACAGAATAAGCAAATTATTGAAATTCGTGAGAAAGTGGAAGCCACCAGAGAACATGTTCATGCTGGTCTTGCAGAAGCAGTTGCAACACTGGAGTATGCCACAGGGACCTCACAGGCTACTAATGAAGGTATAAAATCATTGCAAGCTGCAACTGATCAACTGAGTTGTTTACAAGATATTGTTAAATCTGCAACTGGTTCAATGCAGAATCTGGGCCGACGGTCGCACGAAATCAGCAGTATAGTGGACATTATTACCGGGATCGCGGGACAGACCAACCTATTATCACTTAATGCGGCCATTGAGGCAGCAAGGGCAGGAGAGCATGGCAGAGGTTTTGGTGTCGTAGCAGAAGAAGTTCGGAAATTGGCTGAACAATCAGCCCATGCGGCAACGCAAATAAGTAACCTTGTACAAGATATCCAATCTGAAACAGATGCTACGGTTCGTATTATGGAAGACAGTATGACGCAGGTTGATTTGCAGGTAAGTAATTTTGACACTGTGGGGGAAGTCATTAAAAAGGCGACCGATGCAATTGTGCAGTCAGAAAGAAATATTAGTAGTTTGCAGAGTCATTTGGAAATTCTTGAAAAATATTCGATAAACGTCCAGGAGGCCGTTGCAACTATTGCTGAGGTTGTTGAGGGGACAGCAGATGCAACCGGGGAAGTTGCCGCAACGTCAGAAGAGCAATCCGCCTCAACAGAGGAAATTTCTGCATTAAGTAGAAATATAGCCGACATAGCCGAAGAGCTAAAAATGCTTATTAATAAATTTCAAGTCTAAAAGCTAAGGTGAGTATGGATATAAGTAATTAATGATGAATTTTTCCCAGTATAACATTTTAATGTTGCAGAGGGGGGATGTGATTTGCCAAAAAATGTTGTTACGATTCTTGCAATCGGCTTTGTAGGCGGCATGTGGAGTGGTTTTCTGGGACTAGGCGGAGGTGTAGTGTTGTTAGCAATCTTGGTGACTTGCTGGAAGGTGGAGCAGCATGTTGCCAATGCTACTTCATTAGCTGTAATTTTTCCGACGGCAATTGTGGGAAGTTTGCTGTATCAGCATCAGGGATTTTTGGATATGATGCTTGCAGCAAAAATCGCGGTTGGTTGTATTGTCGGTGCGTACCTGGGCTCAACATTAGCATGCCGGTTACCAGCAGCTACCTTGAAAAAATATCTCTCTGGCGCACTGATCATAGTTGGAATATGGATGGTGATTGGATGATACTGTTTTTATTGGGCTTGGTCATGGGCTTCCTCAGCGGCTTAATGGGTATTGGCGGTGGAATCATTATAGTGCCTGCTCTCGTTCTTGGCTTTGGTGTGTCACAGCACTCAGCGCAGGGAATATCATTGCTGCTCATTATTCCCACTGTTCTATCAGGATTGATTACTTATCACCGCAAAGGCTTTGTTGACTATCGAATGGCAGGGCTACTGGCCGTAGGCTCTTTAGGCGGTGCTATCTTCGGAGCCAGTTATGTTCAATATATCCCGGCTTTGATGCTGAAAAAAATATTTGGGGCAGTTCTCGCTTTGCTTGGGTATAAAATGTATCGCGACGTCTCTAAAGCTTCATACTGAAGGATAATGCAGTGGAACTAATGGACGATGCAAAATAATTCGAACACTAGGAGGAGAAAATGCCATTAAAGAATATTGTTGTATTAGATTTGACGCGGGTGTTGGCTGGACCATTTGCAACTTCGATGCTAGCAGACTTCGGCGCTACGATTATTAAAGTTGAGCCCCCCGGGGGCGATGATGCGCGAAGCTATGGTCCTTTTATCGGTACAGAGAGCCGCTATTTTATGGGACTCAATCGGGGTAAGCAGTCGATGACCCTTAATCTGAAGAATCCTCAGGGACAAGCTATGCTAAAGGAAATGGTTCAACAAGTAGATGTGCTTATTGAAAATTACCGTCCGGGAGTGATGGAGAAATTTGGCCTGGGCTATGAAACACTAAAAAAAATCAATCCAAAGCTCATTTATGCAGCCTGCTCGGGTTTTGGACAGACTGGCCCATACCGGAGTAAATCAGCTTATGATATAACGGTTCAGGGAATTGGCGGTATTATGAGTGTAACCGGTCAGGAAACTGGCGAACCCACACGGGTGGGTATTCCGTTTGGTGATATCCTGCCGGGACTGTATATTGTTAATGGAATACTCTTGGCTTTGTATCACCGCCAGCAAACAGGTAAAGGACAGATGGTAGATGTATCAATGCTTGATTGTCAGGTAGCGGTCATGGATTCACATATCGGTAAATATTTTGCTACTGGGGTGGTGCAAAAACCGATTGGCAACCGGCATCCGACAGTTACTCCGCTGGAATCGTTCAAGACACAAGACGGCTATGTTATCGTCGCTGCTGGCAACGAAAAAACTTGGGAGAAATTCTGCTTGTTGCTTGACTGCCCGCAATTACTAGCTGACGAACGTTTTTTATCTAATAATTTAAGGACTCAAAACCGCGATGAACTCAAGCAGCTGCTGGACCCAGTTTTCATAACTAAGACCTCCGAAGAATGGATAAAGCTACTGGAGGCGGCTGGTATTCCCTGTGGCATAATCAATACCATTGATAAGGTAGTAGAAGATCCACAGGTATTGGCTAGAAAGATGATTGTTGAAGTTAACCACTCGGTTGCTGGCAAAGTGAAACTGACGGGTATTCCCATTAAAATGTCTGAATCTCCTGGGTGTATCCGTGATGCTTCACCATTATTAGGAGAGCATACGGACAAAATTCTCCATCATTTTTTAGGATTGGACACTCAGAAAATATATGAGCTGCGAGAAAAGCGAATAATTTAAATTTAGAAGAAAACATAGTGTATGAGTCGAGGGATGGTTCCTCGACTCATATTTTTTAGATAGAACCAAACATCGCATTTAATATTTAAAGTTAAATTTTGTAAATTTATTCTTGACTAATAACAACTTATAATATAAAATAAAGTTGTTAGTTTAAATGATAAAGGAGGGGTAATTTTTGTTAAGAAGAATGTTTATGGGTTTGTTACTAGGAATAATGGTGATTGCGGTAGCGGGCTGTAGTTCTTCAGCCAAAACAACTTTTCAAAAAATTGAAGAAACTAAAGAGATGACATTTGCGATGACAGGCGCATATCCGCCGTTCAACTTTATTGACGAAAACGGAGAACTGGTCGGCTTTGATATTGATATTGCCCACGCTATTGCACAGAAATTGGGCGTAAAGGCTAAGCCGATTACAACGGCATGGGATGGTATAATTAGCGGTTTGACAGGCAAACGATTTGACATGATTATCGGGAGTATGGCCATAACAGAGGAGCGACAGAAAAAAATAAGTTTTACTGACCCGTACTATATAGACGGAGCCCAGTTTTTCGCGAAAGAGGGTTCGAAACTTAAGGACATTTCGGAGCTTAAAGATGGCAAAGTAGGTGTTGTTACTGGAACTACCTTTCAAACACATCTAAGTAATATGAAAAACATCAAGGAAATTCTTCAGTTTGACAGTGATGTTGACAATATCAAGAGTGTAGAGATAGGCAGGGCGGATGGTCTTATTACAGCCAAGCTAGTCGGACTCTATAGCGCAAAACGATACAATGTCGCAATTGAACCGATTGGTGAGCCTCTGTATAAAGAAACGATTGCGATTGCTATTCGACAAGAAGATAAGGAGTTATTAGCTGCAGTCAATAAGGCGTTGAAAGAAATCAAGGAAGATGGTACCTACGAAAAAATCAGTAATAAATGGTTTGGACGTAATATCCTGTAGTTTATGGATAAATGGGGTATTTGGTTATTCTAAGCAATAGTAATAATGATGGGTAATACAGGAGAAAGCGAGTTTGATGTAATTGATTGATTTTATGAATAATGTATCCCAATTTTTTGTAACAGTAATCTATTTTGCCCCGAAGTTTATACCCGGTGTCCTTATGACACTCAAATTATCCTGCTGGTCCATTGTTCTTGGCACAGGATTTGGATTAATTACAGCTATATTTAAGCTTTCCCATATAAAACCTTTAGAAATTATTAGCAAGCTGTATGTTACTGTTGTAAGAGGTACTCCACTTCTGTTACAACTTATATTCATATTTTATGGACTGCCACAGATGGGACTTAAATTTAACAGTTTTACTTCTGCTGTTATAGGGCTTGCTTTTCACAACGGGGCGTATATTAGTGAAATTTTTCGGGGTGCAATTGAGTCGATTGAGCACGGGCAGCTTGAAGCGGGCCGGGCATTGGGAATGACAAAATGGGAGGTGTTAAAGAGAATTATTTTGCCCCAGGCTTTTAAACGATCAGTACCTGCATTAGGAAACCAATTTATTATTGGTGTCAAAGACTCGTCGCTTGCCAGTGCGATAACAATTTCTGAAACGTTAATGCTATCCCGTCAATTTGTAGCCGCGACGTATAATGTTTTCCCCATATTTTTTATAGCGGGGTGTTATTACTTACTCATCACAATTGTGCTGGAAAGATTACTTAATCAGCTTGAAAAACGATTAAAGGTTTATGACTAATGGCTATGCTGATATAGCAAGGAGGGAGAACCATTGATACAGGTTAAAAATCTGCACAAATATTTTAAGAACTATGAGGTTCTTAAGGGAATTGA
Organism: Sporomusa ovata DSM 2662; assembly: GCF_000445445.1. GTDB lineage: Bacteria > Bacillota > Negativicutes > Sporomusales > Sporomusaceae > Sporomusa > Sporomusa ovata. The sequence goes on from NZ_ASXP01000002.1 coordinate 902,408, forward strand.
TATGGAAGTGAATAAGGGAGAGGTCGTTTGTATCCTTGGTTCCAGTGGCTCTGGAAAAAGCACGTTGCTTAGGTGTATTAATTTTTTAGAGAAAAAAAACGATGGTCAGATATGGATTGACGGTGAGATGATTAAGGGTACAGAAGAAGAAATAAATCGCATTAGATGTAAGGTTGGTATGGTGTTTCAACGGTTTCACTTGTTTCCCCATTTGACTGTAGTTGAAAATGTGATGGAAGGTCCCGTAACCGTAAAAAGAGCCGATAAAAGGGAAACCTACGAACAAGCATTGCGATTGCTTGATAAGGTGGGCCTCCTTGATAAGGCGGAACAGTACCCCGCCCGCTTATCCGGTGGGCAGATGCAACGAGTTGCCATTGCTAGAGCGTTGGCCATGGAGCCTCAAGTAATTTTATTTGACGAACCTACTTCTGCTCTTGATCCGGAACTGGTAGGAGAGGTTTTAAAGGTAATGCGAGACATGGCAGACGAAGGCATGACTATGATTATAGTCACGCACGAAATGGGGTTTGCCCGCGAAGTGGCAGATAGAGTTATTTTTCTGCACGAGGGAGTTATTACTGAAGCCGGACAGCCACAAGAGATATTCGAAAATCCTAAAACCGAGAGATTACAGGCATTTCTAGGCCAGCTTCAGCATTGAATTTCATTTGGGACGATATGGGATAAGAATTGAGTCTAAAAAATGAATAGAAATCTTGTCTTGTTAAAAAATATCTATAACAGCGCAGTAATTACCAGATATTTAAAACAGTAATGCGCTAAATATTAAGGAGAGGTGAATAAAATAGAGTATCATGATAAAAACGTTGCCGCTTGGCCAAATGTTAGTAAAGCAAATTGGAATGATTGGCGATGGCAGATAAAAAACCGAATTACTTCTCTGGAGGATTTGAAAGCCATAGTCAATCTAACCCCAGACGAAGAACAAGGCATAAAGAATTGCTTAAACACTTTAAAAATGGCGATTACACCCTACTACGCTTCCTTGATGGATCCCCAAGACCCTGATTGTCCTATTAGAAAGCAAGCAATTCCTGTGACTTGGGAGCTGGATGAAGCTTCCTGTGATTTAGAAGACCCTCTTTATGAAGATCTGGATTCACCTACGCCTGGTCTCACTCATCGCTATCCTGACCGCGTATTATTTCTAGTTACCAATCAATGTGCAATGTATTGCCGTCATTGCACCAGAAGACGTATTGCCGGAACAACCGATCAGCCGCGTGCTCAGCATGAATTGGATGCGGCTATCGCATATATTGCAAAAACGCCGGTTATACGTGACGTGCTAATTTCAGGAGGAGATGCGTTACTGCTAAACGATGATATAATTGAATATCTGCTCCAGCAGCTTCGTAAAATTCCTCATGTGGAAATTATTCGTTTTGGAACACGTACGCCAGTTGTACTTCCGCAACGTATTACGCCGGAATTATGCAATATGCTTAGAAAGTATCATCCGGTATGGATAAATACGCACTTTAACCACCCGAAAGAGGTAACGCCGGAAGCCATTGCAGTATGTGAGAGAATTGTTGATGCAGGCATTCCTTTAGGGAATCAATCGGTGTTGTTAAAAGGCGTGAATGATTGCCACTATATAATAAAAAAATTGATGCACTTGTTAGTTAAGATGAGAGTACGCCCGTATTATTTATATCAATGCGATTTGTCAACAGGACTTGACCATTTTCGAACCTCTGTTGCAAAAGGAATTGAAATTATGGAACTATTAAGAGGACATACATCTGGTTATGCTGTGCCAACATATGTGGTAGATGCTCCTGGCGGTGGCGGAAAGATACCGGTAGGTCCTCAATATTTGCTGTCTATGTCAGACCAGAAAGTTATACTTCGCAACTATGAAGGGATAATATGCACATATACCGAGCCACTCGACAGGAACAGTGAATGTAAAGAGTGTAAGATTTGCGAAGAATACCGGGAGAAAAAACCAAAAACAGGATTAGGTAAACTGTTTGGCGACAAAAAACTAAGTCTGATTCCCAAAGATAATAACCGTGAGAAACGCCGGAAAAATTTTAACAACATAAATCAAGGTGAAAGTTAATGACATTATGCAACATTAAAGTAGAACCAGGCGATGCAGTTAACATCGTTTCAAAATCACAAGGATACCATTATCATAAAAAAGACAATATGTTTTCAGTTGATATGTTTATAGATACGATTAATCATAGACTAAAAATAAAAAAATATAGCTGTTCAAATTACGATGATTTTGTCAATTATGTAGAGTATATCGCTGATGCAAACAGTTTATCTAAAATTATTATGGTCGCTCAGGAATTCGATTGGGAAAAGTTGTTTGTGCGCGGCTTCGTACTGGAAGCGTTACATCCCACATTTTTTGCGGGATTGCCGGGTTTTCACATAGCTAAGTTTATGGAAAATAAAAGGCGAATCTCATTGCAATGGGATATAGAGGAAGACATAGTAAAACAAGTTCGCACCGCGCGACCTAATTTGAAGTCGCTCACTGATGAATATGAGATACGGTCGGCTACCCTAAATGACATTCCGGCACTTACGCAGTTATTTAACATTGTTTTTGCTACCTATCCTACACCGCTAAATGATGCTGAATATTTGCAGAAACTACTTGAAACCAATTCGGTTTTTAAACTGGTTGTCCATCATAAAGAAATTGTTAGTGTGGCTTCTATTGATATTGATTATAACACCAAAAGTGCAGAACTTACTGATTGTGCAACACTACGGCAGTATGAGGGGCAAGGTCTAATGTCTCACCTTGTTGTTGCTCTTGAGAAGGAAGCCAAAAAACTTCAGCTCATAACCTTATATACGATAGCGAGGGCAGAATCTGTGGGCATTAATTTGGTATTTGCTCGCAATGGATATAACTACTACGGTCGTTTTGTTAATAATTGCAGTATCTGCGGAAAAATTGAAGATATGAATCTCTGGTCAAAGAGGGTTGAGTAGGAAAACCTAGTACAGCGAAAGTTGCTGTACTAGGTTTTCCTTATATTCTCTAACACAGTAACGGGTAAAATCAAAATATGGTGATAAGGGCGCACATCATGGATAGTATTAAATCATTTTTCAGTACCTGGGAGGGTTATCGTAAAGGTGGTTCCCACATCAATCTTGCTTTGAACCGTAATGTGGCCGCCTAGCATCTCGACAATAAACTTTACAATAGCCAAACCAAGGCCGGTGCCGCCAGCCGAACGGGTGCGGGCTTTGTCTACCCGGTAAAACCGGTCAAAGATCAGAGGCAGGTCTTTAGCTGGGATACCAATGCCTGAATCCTGGACAGCAATGTGTATTTGATTATTTTTAGACCAGCAGGTAAGGATAATTTTTCCTGTTGCCGGCGTATACTTAATGCTGTTTTCGAGTAAATTGACAATAACTTGTTTGAACCAGTCGGGATGAGCCAACGCAGTAAGGGGTGCTTGACTGTATTCTAGGGTAACTGTCTGGTTTTTTTGTTGCCAACGTGGTGCCATATCCTGCTTGACTGCAGTCAACACGGCGATAATATCAATTGGTTCTAGCTTGATTTGTTCGCGGTATTCCTGGGCATTTAAGCGGGCTAACTGGAGTAAATCCTGGATAAGGCGATGCATACGGTCAGATTCATTGTAGATAATGCGGACAAATTTTTCCCCTAGTTCAGGCTGCGCTAGTGCACCGTCAAGCAGGGATTCAGCAAAACCTTTGATGGCAGTAAGCGGCGTAGCTAGTTCATGTGAAGCGTTGGTAACAAAATCAGCTTGGCGGTCATGGATTTCCTGGAGGGTTGTTATATCATGAAAAACAGTTAATATGCCGGTAGAATCGTTCTCGGCACTGATGATGGGGGCCAGGAATACCTGAAATACCCGTTTTCTGCCGTGAATATTTGTCTTTAGGTCAATAAGCTTGTTTTCTTGCAGCTGCAGAGTACCTTGGATTGCCTGGTCAAGCAGGCTATTGCCAATAACCTGAATATTGTGCTGGCCCATCATTTGCTCGGTTATACCGAAAGTGGTTATTGCTGTTTTGTTGGCGGTTGTTACCTTGCCAAATCGGTCTAGCAGGATAACGGCATCACCCATATTCTGGAGGATGAGCTCCAGCTTATGCTTTTGGGCAATGATGTCATTGACTTTGTCTTCCAGACTGGAGGTTAGGTTGTTAAGGGCATGAGCTAAGATTTCCAACTCATCTCCTGTCTTGATAAATACCCGTTGATTGAGTTGACCTTGAGCGATTTTATTGGCAGTTTCAATTATTTCTTCAAGCGGACGGGTGTATTTATAGGCTAAGGCCAGACTAAAGGTGATAGCTACCAGGAAGGTCAGGCAACTGGTCGCCAAAAGCGCTGATAATATCTTGCGGTAGCCTGCATCAACATGATCAAGGGGCATGGCCACCCGGACAACTCCGGTAATCTCATCATGGTAAAAAACAGGTGTGGATACATAAAGTAAGGACTTGTCCTGGGTAGTGCTTGTCCGAATGCTGTTGCCATTATTGCCGATAAGTGCTGCAGCTATCTCAGACCGGTCCAGGTGGTTTTCCATGAGTTCTGGATTTTGCTGAGAGTCGGCAATGACAACGCCGGTAGTATCAACAATTGTGACCCGCAGGTCAATACGGGAACTGAGCTCCTTAATCTTTTCATCAATTTGCCCTTTTTGGATCGGGCCGGACATATCCCGGTAGATTAACTCTTCAATGATTCTAGCCTGGTTAAGCATGGCAGAATTGAGACTGGTAATATTGTGCTGGTAAAAAAACCATAGTATATAGCTGCCAAGCGCTACCAATGTAAAGAGAATGAGTGCTAAAAAGGATAAAACCAGCCGGTTGCGAAGGTTGCGGGTAAACATATATGGAATACCTCCTTACAACAAAATTCGTTATCTATAGTACCATAATACCGTACTGGTGTCTGGAAACCAACTCGTTTTTCTTTAACATTCCCTTAACATTTCCTTAACACAATAACATGTAAAGTGAATTACAATGAATATATCAAATGTACAAACTTCGAGGAGGTCAATAATAACTATGAAACTTTCTAAAAAAATGCTAACCGGTGCGTTGGCTATGGTGCTGGGAGTAAGCTTACTGACCGGCTGCGGTGGTCAAAAAGAGGCTCCTAAAGATGCAGGCGCAGCGCAGGCAGAATTATCTGGTACGGTAACTGCTTCTGGTTCGACAGCTCTCTTACCGTTCTTAAAACCAGCTCAAGAAGAATTCCAGAAGAAAAATGCAAAAGTAACGGTTAATATTGCCGGCGGTGGTTCGTTTACCGGTCAAAACCAGGTGGGTGCCGGTTCGGTGAATATTGGTAACTCTGATGTTCCCTTGCAAGATAGTCTTAAAGATAAAGGGCTTGTAGAAACCAAGCTTGTCGGTATTCCGTTTGTATTCATTGCCAACTCCGATGTTTCTGTTGACAATCTGACACAACAACAATACGCTGATATCCTTACAGGCAAAGTGACTAACTGGAACGAGGTTGGCGGCAAGGATCAAAGAATTACCCTTATCCACCGGGCCAAATCTTCCGGCTCACGTGGGGCCATTGCTGACATTGTGCTTAAAGGCGCAGCCTTTACCGATAATGCAGTTATTCAAGACTCCAACGGTGCTGTAAGGGCCGCCATTGCCAGTACTCCAGGTGCTATTGGTTATGTTGATGCCGCTTATGCCGACCAGTCTGTAAAAGCTCTGGCCTACAATGGCGTTAAGTATAGTATTAATGACGTGATCAACGGCAACTATCCGGTATTTTCCTATGGCCGTATGTTTACCAAAGGTGAGCCCACTGGTGCAGTAAAAGCCTTCATTGATTATGCAACAAGCAAAGAATTCCAGGAGGCTTATGCTGAGAAAAACGGATTTGTACCGATTACCAAAATGAAGTAGTTTGGTTAAAAAGAAACGGAATAGGTTGTAACCAAGAGCCTTGGACCTTGTGGTTCAAGGCTCTTGCAAACTTAACACAATCTTAACATTGCATTAACAAAAATGGAGAAGCTAGTGAAGTATAATTGAGAAAAGGACTATATTAGACAGGATGTGACTTTTCTGATGGCAACAACTGCTGACAACCGGGAGCATCAACGAACTCTGCTATATGACCGGTATGTACGCTATCTATTTATTACCAGTGCTTTTCTTATGACGGTAATTATTTTATCAATCATTGTATTCGTAGGACAGCAAGGGCTGGCCACCTTTAAAGAAATCAGTCCAATGGAATTTTTCCTATCCGCAAAATGGGACCCGACAGAAAACCAATATGGTGCTTTGAGCTTTATTACCGGTTCGGTGTATGTAACCATAATGGCTGTATTGTTTGGTGCACCCCTGGGTTTGGCTGGAGCCATTTTTATGGCTAAGATTGCGCCAGAGTGGCTGCGGGAAATCATGCGTCCCGCCACGGATTTATATGTTGCTATTCCCTCGGTTGTATATGGCTATGTTGGCCTGACAGTACTAGTTCCTTTTATTCGTGAATTTTTCTATGTCAATACAGGATTTGGCTTATTTGCAGCTTCACTAATTCTAGCCATTATGATATTGCCGACAATTATCAGTATTTCCGAAGATGCCCTCAGGGCTGTGCCCAAGACCTTGGAAGAAGCTTCGCTGGCCTTGGGGGCTACTCGCTGGCAGACCATTGCTAAGGTGCTATTGCCTTCTGCACTGCCAGGAATTTTGACGGCTATTATTTTAGCTATGGCCAGAGCTATTGGGGAAACCATGGCAGTGCAAATGGTAATTGGCAATACGCCGCAAATGGCAAAATCGCTGTTTACACCAACATCGACTCTTCCCAGTGAAATTGTTGTCGAAATGGGTAATACACCCTTTGGATCGGCCTGGGGGAATTCGCTATTCTTAATGGCGTTAGTTCTGCTAATTATATCGCTGGTAATGATTTTGCTTATTAGGCAGATTGCGGCAAGGAGGATGGCATAATGTTGTCAGCACAAAGTCAGAATAAAATGGCAACCGCAATTATGTGGTTGGCGGGTATGCTTATTTTACTCATATTAGTTGCTTTTCTAGGCTACATGCTGATCAAAGGCTTACCGGTTCTGACCTGGGATTTTATCACAGGGCAATCTAGTGACATCAATGCCGGTGGTGGTGTTGGGGCGCAGTTATTCAATTCTTTCTATATACTCGGACTATCGATGCTATTTTCCCTTCCGGCGGCGGTGGGTGCGGGCATATATCTGGCCGAATATGCCGGTAATAACCGGCTGACAAATATGATTCGCTTAAGTACGGAAAGCTTGGCAACAGTACCTTCGATTGTGCTGGCTTTGTTCGGGATGATTATCTTTGTTAATATGTTTGGCATGGGGTTTAGTATCATTGGTGGTTCGCTTACCTTGATGCTGCTTAATCTGCCGGTGCTGGTACGGGTAACTGAAGAATCAATTCGTACTGTACCTGCGTATTATCGTGAAGCCAGTCTGGCACTGGGGGCAACCAAATGGCAGACTATCTGGCAGGTGGTACTGCCGAATGCTATGCCGGGAATCATTACCGGTATCACTCTGACGGCTGGCCGGGCGCTGGGGGAAACGGCTATTTTAATATTTACTGCCGGAACTACAGTATCACGCAGCATGCCTGATTTTAATGTTATGGCTGGCGGCGAAACATTGGCGGTGCATATGTGGTATGTTATGGCGGTTGGCCTTGTACCTGACCGGGTTGCAATAGCTGATGGTACTGGAGCATTGTTAATCATTACAATTTTGATTTTCAACCTGATGTTTACACTTCCCAGTAAATATATCCAGCGGAAAATGGCTGGCAGCGGTCAGTAACAAAAGAAGTCCTGAGCTTATAGCTCAGGACTTCTTTTGTTACTATCAGTATTTTCGAGTGGTTTTAGTTTTTTTGCTTTTGCTGCTGCTTTTTTTACTTTAGCCCAAGCTGTATCCCAGCTCTCTATGGCGGCGGTTGCTTTGGCTAATTGCCAACCGGTGATCAGACCGGCATCATGGTGGGTGAGGCGGCTGGCGGAGGCTTTTACAAGCTCTTGCAACAGCTGTGGAGTAAAGGCAGTATCCTGAATTTGGCCTAACAGATTTTGTAGTTGTTCCAACCGTTTGGTGAGTAAACGGGTATTGTCAGGCAGGATAGGTGCCAGCGATTCTACTGTATACCGAAGGCGCTTGCTGGCAATTCGCAGCTCGTGGGCGGCACTCAGGTCATTAATATCTAACTCATCGCCTTGTTTGAGAAAGCGGGCAAGCCAGTAGGTTAAGCGTTCCAGAACAAATTTTTTACAGGTTGGCTGCGGCTCAGTGGCAGCTTGGGCGGGGCAATTTTCGATAAATGACCATAAACCCAATAATACAGGTGTACATTGACCAGTGGCGATTTCGGTATAGAGGTTGGCTCTTGATGATTGGCATTTGTCAGCAACTAAGGCTGTCAAAGCAGATTTTCTTGCCTGCTGAGGAAGTGTAGTAGTTACAGCACAAGTTATTTCGTCCCAGATTAGACTAAATACATCAAGATCGCGAACATGAGCCAGTTTATAACTCCAGGCAGTGAGTTTGGTTTGCCAAGCGGTATATTCTTCGTTTGGCAGCAGCGGCTTGGCCAGCTGTACCAGGGCGCGTAGTCTACGAAAGGCTATGCGGAACTCGTGTACTTCTTCTATACCGTCAGGATTGGCTAAATAAGCTTGTTGGGCTCTGATTATTGCATGCAGGTGATAAATAATCATTTGACCAAGTACTTGCTGAGCTGGCTGGGACCCGCTGGATTTTTTCAAAGGAGAAGGGAGTGGGTTATCTTGTCCAAGTCCATCAGTTATGCCAGACAACATAGCTGCCCGGTATAGCTTGCTATCTTGCTCTGGTAATAGCGGAAACTCATCAGCTAAAGCCGCTCCCAGCCAAATCAAGGCTTGCGGCTGCCCGGATTTTAATTCCAGTTCAAGCTCCAACAGCTTCTGTTGTTTATCACCAGCTAAAATTTCACCATCATCTAACGCCAATTCAATCTTGCTGCCGTCTGGGGCAGTAAGATTCAGTATGTGGCGTTCAAACCGGGTGCGAAAAATTGGTTCGAGTGGCATTTCACCCACCGCCGCGGTTAGCCGGGCGCCGATATCGGTAAGCATAAAAGGCATAAGGGTGGGGAGCGGGTTGGCGACTTCCATATTGTATTCAGCGCGCTGGTGAAGTCCGCCGTCACTTGTACCATCAGCTTTAACAGTGGCTGTCCAATGGCTGTCTGCTAACCGTAAACGGTAAGACAGGCGTGATTTCAGTAATCGCTGATCAGGAGTATCATAATAGGTGGTATCAAGCAATTGTTTGTAGACTGGCTGAGTTGACAGTTCCTTTAGCAAAGAGGAGTTGAGTAGGGTATTCAGGCAGGTGGGATCAGCTAGCCGCAATTTTAGTTCTGCTTCCGTGTTTGACAATGGAAATACACCTCCTTGAGCTGTTATGTATCTATTCGCCGTATAAAGCAAAACGCCTTTTATAAGAAACCGGTTCTTTTGACATAGTGTCAAAAGAACCGGTTTTATGTACTTATTATGGTGTAAAAGCTGCTGACAGAAAAGGCAGTTAAAAGAAGTGTCACGCTGATAAGTCAGCGTGATAGTGCAGTATCGGTTTGAAACAGCTCCTGCCAAAGGGTGGTGGCAATTGTTTGGGAAGCTGTTGGATGAGCAATTAAGGCAGCCATTTCACGCATATAGTCAAGCTGCGCCGGGTTTGTAAGGAGTTTATTGACAGTGGTAGCGAGAGTCTGGCTGTTATGGGCCCAATGCGCCGCCCCTTTCCGGGTCAAATAAGCGGCATTTTCTTCTTCATGACCGGGGATGGCCTGATATAAGAGTTGGGGTAGTCGCATGGAAAGAGCTTCACTGATGGTAAGGGCTCCAGGTTTAGTAATTAAGAGATCGGCGACTGACATAAGTTCGGGAACATGCCGGGTATAGCCAAATACTTTGAGCGGGTGGGCACAAGAGTACGTCTTGGTTAAAAGCTTACGGCGCAGGTTTGCATTGCGTCCGGCTACCACCACTAGGTTAAAGGGTAAAAGTAAAGCATCAAGGGCTAGTACCGCTTGTTCAAGATCGCCTAATCCTAACCCTCCGCCCATGATAAGCAGTATTGGCTGATTATTGGAAAAACCTAGCTGCTGGCGTAGAATAGTTAGTTCGGCTTGCTCAGGAATATAGCTGAATTTTGGACTAACAGGTATGCCGGTGGCGTGAATGCGCGGTAAGCTAATGCCTTGGGTTGCTAATTTTTGTTTGAGTTCCGGAGTAGCGACAAAATACATATCTGTTTCGTTATAGCGCCAGAAACGGTGAATAGCAAAATCGGTAATAACACCAATAAGGGGATGAGTAATTCTGTGGGTACGTTTAAGGTAGGCCGCGGCACCACAGGGAAAAGGATGGGTACAGATAATGACATCCGGACGGTGGGTATTAATCAGCGTAAGCATACTACGCTTCATGGATATAGCCATAAGGCTTTGGACTTTACTCCCTGGCAGCGGCATTTGCGAAAAGCGGTATAAGAGGTCATACATATCAGGAAAAATATCGATAAGTTTGAGGTAAACGTCTTTTACAAGCGTATTAAGATAGGAGTTTTCACCTGCCATAAAATCAACTACTTGCACAGTAGCCGGCGCGTGGTTTTCTATAGCTGCCTTGATGGCCAGGGCGGCTTGGGTATGTCCATCACCGACAGATGCTGAGACTAATAAAATTTTGGCTGGTTTATTTGTAGACGACAAAGTGATCACCTCGTCATTAACCTCAATATAAGGGTATAGTCGTTTATCCAAGGAAAATAATACTTTTTATCTGGATAAAAAAACGCGCGCGTTCATTGCGAAATGGGCTTGCAATATCGGCGCGACGCGTTGCGTCTTAATCTTATTACTATTATCCATGTATCATTGTACGCTTTAAAGTTATCAAGGTCAAGATCCATAACCGCAAAAGGTTTTGAAATGCATGCAACTGGCATCCAATTGCCATAATAATAAAAGTATGTAAAAGAAAATGTTTAGTGAGGTGGCTTTAGGATGAATAGAAAGAGTATTGGTTATTTAGTATTACTAGTATTTTTGTGCATGGTGCTCATTGGTTGTAATAATCAACCACAGAAAAAACCCGAAACGCCTCAGGCCCCATTGGGTCAGAAGCAGGCACTCCAGCAAAATGAACCCGAGATTACTGTGTTTATGCATGAAACCGGCGAAAAGAAAACCATGAAGATGGAAGAATATCTGGCCGGAGTAGTGGCCGGAGAGATGAAAACCGAGTGGCCGGTAGAAGCCTTGGCGGCGCAAGCCATTATTGCCCGTACTTTTACAGTGGAGGCCATAGAATCCAAAGGCGGTGTTCCTGAACGTGGCACCCAGGCGTCCACAGATATCAAGGAATTTCAAGCGTATAATGCCAAGGCTGTTAATGACAATGTCAAAAAGGCTGTGGAAATGACGCGCGGCATGATTATAACTTACCAGGGTAAACCCATAAAAGGTTGGTTCCACGCATCGGCAGGCGGCATTACCGCAACAGCAAAAGAAGGGCTTAATTACCGGGAGGCCGAGCCGGCATATATCCAGTCAGTGCAGTCGCCGGACGACCTGGCGCCTGAAGATGTAAAAAATTGGACAGTTGCTTTTTCTAAAGAAGATGTCATAAGTGCAATGGCTAAAATGGGGAAAAAAGTAAGTGATATTAGCAGCGTAGAAATTGCTCAAAAGGGTCCGTCAGGGCGGGCGACAGTATTTATGATTAATAAAGAAGTTGAGGTATCCGGACCCGAGCTTAGAGTGGCATTAGACAGCACAAAACTAAAGTCAATGCTGCTAGATAAGGTTATGGTAAGCGAGGAAAGTGTAACCTTTGCAGGTAAAGGCTATGGCCATGGTGTCGGCATGTCTCAATGGGGGGCAAACCGGATGGCCAAAGATGGTAAAAAACCGGAAGAAATTGTTACCTATTACTTCAAAGGTGTACAAGTAGAAAAACGTTGGAATTAACAGTCGGACGGCAGGCACTGTTATTAATAGGTATACTGGTGTAAGTTAAGCAGACTGTAGTAAAAAGCCACAGACCAAGCGTAGCAGCGGCGGCATAAAATGCCGCCGTTTTGCGGGCAAAATTGGCTTCATGCCTGCTAGCATTATAGCGATTCGATACTGAGCCAGGGAAATAAAATTCCACTTTTGCATTTCGAAAAAGATGTTAGGCAATCGTTGTACTATTACTCTGCTTTTCGGCATATACATAACTTGATTTGAAATAGCATTGGCTAGGAGGGAGAAGTTTATGCCGATAGATAACAAGACTCCTAAATGGCGGCATCAGTTGACGCTGGTTGACAGGGAGGAACTCAATGTGGATGGGGTTGTTAGCCTGGGCAGCTATGATGAAAAGGAAATTGTCATGGAAACTGAACAGGGTATATTGATCATTAAAGGCGAAAGCCTTAATATTAAGCAGCTCAATCTGGAGCAAGGTAATATTATTATAGAAGGAACAGTTAAGGGCATGTATTATGAAGAAGAGTCACGTCAGAAAAAAGGTCTGTTGGATCGGTTTTTGAAATAAAGTGCGCAGCCGGGCATTGTCGCTGTGGCTGTTTTTGCTGTTTGTATTTGTGATTCAAGTTGTGGCTTTTAGTCTGGCAAGCATTCTGGTCGACTATAGCCGTGTTGCTCTATATGCAAGATTTACAGCAGAAACAGTGAGTCCACAAGAAGTGAAAGACCTGCCTTATGCGGCGATTATTAACCAGGCTGGCACAAAGTATGGGGTTAGTCCAAGGCTTATTGCTGCTGTAATTAAGGCCGAGAGTTCGTTCGCCCCCCGGGCACTATCTAAGGCTGGGGCTTATGGACTTATGCAGGTTATGCCAGATACCTGGCGGTTAGTCAATCGCCAGGCGTTAATTTGCAGTGGCCGCCATGAAGGGGAATGTGGTAGTAACTGTTTTTATAATCCTGAACTTAATATTGCGATTGGTGCTTGTTACTTAAGTCAACTGGCTAAACGCTATGAAGGTCACACGGAATGGGCAGTAGCAGCCTATAATGCCGGGCCGGGAGCTGTTGACAGGTATGGCGGAATCCCGCCATATACTGAGACAACAGAATATGTGGCAAGAGTAGTTGACTATTGGTATCAGCTAAGCGGACGATTACCGCCAACTGGGTTAACAGCTCAAATCTGGATAAAAGTTGCGCAGGCGCTGGGCTGGAGCAGTGTGATGACTGCCTTTGCGCTATTGTTATTGGGCAGGAATTTATTTCGGCGATACCGGGGATTCCGCTGGCGATAAAGGCTATACCTTTTGTCCTGTTGTCATGGTGAAAAGATAATACTCTACACCAGCCAGGGGGTGAGATGATGGAGTTTTCGACGCAGGTTAAGACATTTTGGGTTATTGTGGCTACAGGCATAATTCTCGGCGTACTTTTTGATACTTATAGGATCTTACGATGGCGGTTCCGTCCGCCCTTGTTAATTACCTCAGTTACAGATTTAATATATTGCCTGCTTGCAGCGGCCATTGCGTTTGCAGCATTACTTATTAGCAACTGGGGGGAACTCCGATTATATGTGGTAATTGCGCTATTTGCCGGATTGTTTTTTTATTACCGCCTAGCCAGCCGCCATGTTATGAAGCTTATTGTAAGCTTGTTTAAACTTACGGCCAAAATTTTACATATGGCCAAAAGAATAATTGCTTTTATGCTTATTAGACCGCTGGTTGTAATTCTACGAATGTTTTTTTCCCCGGTTAAAATTATGGGAAGGAAGTATAAATGCTGGTACAAAAGATGGCGGTCGCCGCCACCGCCACCGCCGCCGCCAGAGGAAATACTGCCACCATGACTAGTGATCAGAATTATTTATATAAATTTCCAAGGCTAAGAGGATTTGTTATATAAAGAGCGAATATAATTAAAAATCAAAGAATATGGTGATATGTATGAACAAAAAATGCAGGACAACAAGACAATTTAGTTGGTTTCGATTATGTATCGCGGTTATGGTCGGATACTTTTGCTATGTCTTCATTGGTCAACAAACTGAGCTTTCTAAAATTCGTCAGGAATCTCAGCTAGTGAGTGCCCGCATGACTGATGCGGTTGAACTCAATAATACTCTAATTGCAGAAAAAGAGAAGCTAAGCACAGCTGCCTATATTGAAAAGGTGGCCCGCGAACAGTTGGGTTTGGTAAAGCCGGGAGAAGTACCTTATATTCCTTCCCGGTGAACGTCATTCTTGACACATTTTCATTGGCAAGAGTATAATATGGATTATGGGTTCCAAAAATAAATAAAAAAAGTACGAGAGATTTTAAGGAGGAAATTTGATTAGTATGTCCATTGAAGTTGGCAGTGTTGTTGAGGGAGTTGTGACCGGCATAACTAATTTTGGCGCTTTTGTCGAGTTGCCGGGTGGAAAGGTAGGTTTAATTCACATCTCCGAAGTTGCTGACGTATACGTCCGCGATGTTAAGGATTTTTTAAAAGAGCAGGACAAGGTAAAAGTTAAGGTCTTATCAGTAGATGATCGCGGTAAAATCGGCCTTTCTATTAAGCAACTGCAACCTCCTGCGCCAAGAAAACCGCATACCAACGATTTCCGTCGTTCTAATAGAGTTAATAGTTTGACCTTTGAGGATAAGCTGAGTAAGTTTTTAAAAGACAGTGATGAGCGCCAGTCTGATTTGAAGCGCAGTACTGATTCTAAACGTGGTGGCAGTGGCGGTCGCGGCGGTGCTGGCGGTGGCGCCGGTGCCGGTGGAGTTGCCCATTAGGGCGTAATCAAGGGAATTGTTTTTATCGACAAAAAATGGAATAATTAATGATAATATAAGCAGGAACCACCTGGCGATGAGTAGCCAGGTGGTTTTTTGGCATTTGTATTGAATTTATGTCAGATTATTTTATTACATCGGTGGCGTAAATAGACAAACCTCTTAAAGGTAATTTATGTAAAATCTTAATTGGGCGTAAGACACTTTTTTACAGGGGTGAAGAACCATGCCAAAAGTATCTGTTATTACTCTGCCTGAAGAAATTCTCCAGGCACCACCTATGAGGCCGTCAGCTGAATTGAGGCAAGAGGAAAAGCCGGTTTTTCAGGAATTTTTTGCTTGGATGAGGACCAGAGGAAAGGAATTGGTTTATCAGCACAATTTGCCGCTGCATATTCTGGCACTCCTGCTTGGGCGGGTATCGTTACTGGGGGAGGTGGCTCCATTCGGGCTAGCGCTCTTTGCTGCTGTTGCCGGTTTGGCCAGAGAGCGGGCAGCAGCTGTTGGGATTTGGGCATTGGCCGGTGTGTTGAGTGCAGGTTTTTACCAGGAGGCGATCATATATCTGCTATCACTACTCTTATATTGGCGTTTATCAGACAAGCTGACGCGGTATGAGAAAAAAATACAGACTGTACCGTTGTTTTTGTTTGGGTGCATGTTTCTAAGCGGCGCAGCGCTTATGCCGTGGCGGGATTTAAGTTTATACGGTATGTTGCTGGTGGTTTTGGATGCGACATTATGTATGATAGTGGCTTTTATTTTTCGTTATGGTGTGCCGTTATTTCTTACCAATACAAGGGAACAGCAAATCGAGTCTGAAAATCTGCTTGGTGGCACGATTATGCTGGCCATAGCGGTTGCTGGATTGGGCAGCTTGACGATATATGACTATAGTTTACGCAATATTGCAGGTTCACTGATTGCTATGACGCTGGCCTTTAGCGGTGGTTCGGGCGTGGGTGCTGCAGTAGGGGTGATTACCGGACTGGTTATTGGGTTAAGTGATGGCGATGCGGCCACGGCCATTGCGATGTATGCTGTGGCAGGAATGATTGGCGGGGTATTTCGAGAACTGGGAAAACCGGCAGTGCTGCTTGGGTTTATGCTCGGGAGTACCATCGCTGTGCTATATTTGGGACAACCAAGTCAGTTGTTGTTGGTTCTGGTAGAGGTAACAGTTGCCGGAGCAGTCTTTATGTTGGTACCTGCTGCGAAACTGAGCCAGTGGCGGGAAAAATGTCTTGATGAGGTAGATGAGGGTAAGGTTGCCCAGCAAATGATTTACGCGGCTGTAGGAAAGCTGAATAATATTTCCTGTATTTTTGGTGATTTAGCCAAAACCTGCAGTGCCGACAGTGACGAGAAATCGGCTGCTTGTAATGAAAAAATTAAAGAGGGACAGTTAGCGCATCTGCTTACAGCTGTTGGAGAACGGATTTGCGGTCCCTGTGTACGGAGAAGTGAGTGCTGGGACCAGAATTTTTATCTAACCTATCAAGCTATGCTGGATATGTTAGTCCTAGCTGAAGCAGGGAAACTTAGAAATGGTACGATACCTGATATCATCAAAAGCTCGTGTGTAAACCGGCAAGTGCTAGTTGAACTTATTAATCAGGCCGCAGAAACCAACCAGACCTATTGGTATTGGCACAAAAAAATAGCAGAGTGCCGTCAGGCGGCTGTAGAGCAGCTGCAAGCAACGGGAGTAATTATTGGCAATCTGGTACAAGAATTGAAAAGGGGCCCACAAACAGACAGGGAGGTTGCTGAGATGCTGGCAGAACAGGCTGCTGAGTTAGGGTGTCCGCTAAGTGCAGTGCAGGTAATTAGTGAACAAGGCAAGGTTATGGTAGCGGCCCAAAAAACGGCTTGTGATGGGACACGGGAATGTATCAATACGATATTGCCGGTAACGTCCAATTTGTTACAGGAGAAAATGATACTACATGCCGACTGTGGTAATAAAATGCGGCATAAAAATTGTAAACTAACCATGGAGCTGGATGAACGGTATTCTGTGGAAACAGGCATGGCGACAGCCGCTAAAGCGGAAAGTCAGATTTCTGGTGATACCTGTGTGGTTCAGTCAGTCAGCCGGGGTCGAACAGCACTTATATTGAGTGATGGGATGGGTAGTGGTGAAGCCGCCGCCAACAGTAGTGGTCAGGCTGTTAGCTTTTTACAGCGGTTATTGGCGGCAGGCTTTGATATAGATACGGCTGTAAAGATGGTTAATTCGATGTTGCTGATTAAAATGCCAGGCGATACCTTTGCTACTGTTGATATGGCAGTAGTCGACACATTTACCGGCAAAACTGAGTTCTTGAAGGTCGGTTCGGCTCCCAGTTTTATTAAACGGGTCCGGGAGGTGACGACAATTAATCCGGTATCGCCACCTATAGGGATACTAGAGCAGGTCGAAATTGAGCCTGTTAGACGCGTACTGGCTCCAGGTGATATTGTGATTATGGTAAGTGATGGTGTTACAGATGCAGTCCATGGTACTGATAATAACTGCTGGGTAGTTAATTTCCTGCGACGTACAGGCAGTGAACGGCCGCAAGATATTGCTGATAGGCTGTTACAGCAGGCCATTCACTTATCTGGCGGTATAGCAAAGGACGATATGGCTGTGCTGGTAGCCAGGGTAACGGACAGGCCAGGAATTGTTCAATAACTATGGAAAAGAAACTCCCGGAATTTAATCCGGGAGTTTCTTTATCTGCTGCAAATTAGTAGTTAACGGGTCAGGTTTCTCAAAGCCTGCAAGCGGAATTCGTTTATACGGTAACTTTACTAACATTTGCTCTGTAAGATCTTTAAAAATGATATCTATATTTGTGTCAATGCTTTCTGATTCTCTGTCGTACTTTACTGCTTTAATCATGTCAAATCTGTCTAATAGGGAAGAGTAAGCATAACATTTCAGCACAATATCAGATGCAACATATGTTTCATCAAACCAAAAGGTATGCATTCTGTCCTGCCGGACTTGCGATAATTCAACAACAACGACAAGGTCGGCAGATAAATTAGCCGCAAGTTCGGCCATGACTTTTTCATCAGTTAAGCGGGAAGTTTTATGTTCAGCTAAATAGGTTTTGGCAGCCTTTTGCACTGTATCAGCAGGGAGCAATAAATAATAGGGGTACTTGAAAGGTTTTGTTATGGTGCTTTGTATTACTTGAATATCATCTGGATAACGAAAGTTGGCTGTGTTAGTTGGCGGTAAAATGGCCACATTGATAGGGTTAATCGCACAAGCGGGAAGTGGAACAGTACAAAGGATTAGCAATAAGAGCAATAGCTTAACAAAAAATATCTCAGTTTGCCGAATAGGCATAGGTGAATTCAGTCCTTTCGCGAGTATTTGAGCTAATTGCTTATTATATTATACCATATTATGCAAGTTACTAATGCATAATTCTGAAACGTTGTGCCATACTAGGAATTGCAGCTGGGTCTAAGTACAGCTATTATGCAACAGAAATAAAGTAATTGACGTCAAGGAGTTGAGTAACTTGAAAATATATCTGAGTATACTGGCGGCAGCCTTATGTCCAGGTCTGAGAACATGAGCCTGCGTGTAGGAGTTCCGCAAGGGTTATTGCATTTTCAGTATGGAACTGTATGGGAACGGTTTTTGTCTGAATTAGGGGCCGAAGTGGTACTATCTGGTGAAACGACACGGCATACACTTGATTGTGGGAGTGTTCTTGATGAGATGTGTCTGCCGGCAAAAGTTTTTTTCGGCCATGCCTGTCAGTTGTGTGATAAGGTAGACTATTTGTTTTTGCCGCGAATTGTTAGCATTCGGCAGGGGCAATACACATGTCCGAAGATTATTGGCATGCCTGATGTGCTGAGAAATAATGCGGGTCAACTGCCGCCAATTATTGATACCAATATCGATATGCGGAAAAAGAGCAGGCCGTTGTACCAAGCTATTGTTACAATCGGACAGTTGTTTGGCTGCAGTGTAGTCGCAAGTCTGTATGCTTGGTTTCGGGCGTGGCAATACCGGGCGCGAATACAGCCTGTGGGATGGGCTTATGATGGGCGGCCGCGGCTTGCCCTTATTGGTCACCCCTATATCATCTATGATCGCCAGGTTAGTCTTGACACTTTGGAAAAATTAAACAAACTAGGAATACAGGTTGTTACTCCTGAAATGGTGGAACGCGAAGAAATTAACTGTGCTGCGGCAAAACTGGAGAAGAAAATTTTTTGGTCTAATAGTCATACGCTTGCTGGTGCGGCTATGGCCCTCATGTCAGGGAGCCGCCCCTTAAGCGGCATTATTTTCATGACTTGCTTTGCCTGTGGACCAGATGCGTTGGTAGGGGAACTTATCCGGCAAAAAGCCAGCCAACTAAATATTCCCTGCATGCAACTGTCACTTGACGAGCATACGGCAGAAGCCGGTTTAGTTACACGGCTGGAGGCCTTTAGTGACATGGTTAAGCGGAGGCAGAAATAGATGATTGTAACTTTTCCCCATATGGGAACGATGAGTATTGTCTTAAAAGCATTATTTACTCAACTGGGATGTCAGGTTTTGGTGCCGCCGCCGATTACGAAACATACGATGGAGCTTGGGACAAGGGTATCGCCCGAAACGGTATGTTTGCCATTTAAGCTAACCTTAGGCAACTTTATTGAGGCTCTGGAACAAGGCGCCGATACGTTGGTAACTTGTGGCGGCGAGGGCCCTTGCCGTCTTGGCTATTATGGGGTTATTCAACAAAAAATATTGGAACAGTTAGGCTATCGGTTCAGGATGATTACGGTGGAGCCTAGCTTAATAGAATCTTACCGGCAGCTTAAGTATGTTGCTCCCCATACAAGCTGGCACCAAATATATAAGGCCTTTCAACTGGCGGGTGCTAAAATGAATCTTTTGGATGATATAAATAGTGAGGCTAATCGTCTCAGGGCTGGTGAGTCTGTACGAGGTTCTATAAATTTGCTATGGGAACAGGCTGTCAGGGAGATTGATCTCGCAGAAAGCTGCCTGGTGCTCAAGGGCTTGCGGGAAGAGTTGTTGCAAAAATTACAGGCGGTAAGGGTAGTGCAACCGTTAAATCCCCTGAGGGTTGCTATTGTGGGGGAGATATATGTAATGCTTGAACCTTTTGTCAATCAGAATCTGGAGCGCCGTCTTGGTGACATGGGGGTTGAGGTCTCAAAGACATTGCTTTTAAGCGATTATGTTAAAGGACATTTGTTGCACCGCCAAAGCTATGTGGAACTATATAAAAAGCTGTCGACTATAGCGGCACCGTATCTTGGTCACTATGTTGGCGGGCACGGTCTGAAAAGCATTGCGTATACTATTTTAAAAAAGCAACAGGGCTTTGATGGAATTATTCAGGTCTATCCATTTACCTGTATGCCGGAAGTGGTAGCAAAGAATATTTTACCCAAGGTTAGTCAGGACATAGACATGCCGGTACTTACGCTTGCTTATGATGAGCAGACTGGTGAGGCTGGTATTATGACAAGACTGGAAGCTTTTATTGATTTATTAAAATATCGGCAGACTAAGCTGCGGCAGACTATCGAAATCGACAGTGAACTATCGGTTCTGCATTAACAAAAGTCAAGAGCACTGAATTGCAGGGCGATTATGCCCTGTTCCTTTTTTATAAGATAAGTATAAGTTTTTTGAACCGCAGAGACGCAGAGTACACAGAGTACGCAGAGGGAATGTTCTTGATATACATCTCCCCTCTGCGCTTTCTGTACTTTGCGGTTAGAGCCGTATCCTCAAGGGCGCGATAGCGCTTTTTTAATAGGTGTAGGGATAATGGTTAATTAAGGCAGGAAATTTTGCTTTGCGGCGCGAATGGAAAACTAAAATACCAACAAAGACTAATACAAGTAGGAAGCTAGGTATAATAGATGCTTAATAAGGTAAAAACATGGCTTAACAACTATCGGCTTGTTAAGCCAGGCGGCCGAATTTTGGCCGCCTGTTCGGGTGGACCGGATTCGTTGGCCTTGGTTCATATTCTACATAGGCTGAAAGATGAGCATGGTTTTAGTTTGGCTGTAGCCCATGTAAATCATATGCTGCGCCCGGAGGCGCCCGGGGAAGCTGAATTTGTTGAGGCTTTTTCAACTAGCCTTGGACTAAAGTGTTTCGTTACGGCTATTGATGTATCAGCCTATAGTAAGGCTAATAAAATATCATCACAGGAGGAGGCTGCACGGCTACTTAGATATCAGTGTTTGCGCAGAATTGCCGCCGCATGGGGCGGTGCGATGATTGCCACAGGCCATCATCGCGATGATCAAGTGGAAACTGTATTGCTTAATTTCTTGCGCGGGGCAGGTAGTGGCGGGCTTAGGGGGATGAAACCTCTAAACGGTGATGTTATACGCCCGCTGCTTGCGGTCAGTCGTCCGGAGATTGAGGCTTATTGTGAAGAACAGGGGTTGCAGCCGCGGCGTGACAGCTCAAATTTTTCCACAGAGTACCGGAGGAACCGGATTAGATTAGAACTATTGCCTGTTTTGGAGAAAAGCTATAATCCAGCCATTCGGGAGGCTATCTGGCGGTTGGCTTCGTTGGTTGGTGATGAACATGATTATATTTGTGGGGAAGCTGCTAAACTATGGGGCAATGTGGCGAAAGCGGGAGACTGTGTGGTTATTGAAAGCCAGGGGTTAGCCGCTTTACCTATAGCATTACAGCGAGAGTTAATCAGGCAGGCAATTGAGAAAAAACGTGGTTCCTTGACAGGAATAAGCTTTGAGCATGTGGAAAAATTACTTACTATGGTACTTTCCGGCACAGTAGGTTCTTTGTTGACCTTACCTGGCGGCTATATTGCCAGAAAAACATATACAGGTCTTGTGGTGGAGAACGGCGTTTTGTATCCATCTAAGCCTGTGTGTACAAAAAAGCTTAAAACAGTAACGGTTGTGATACCTGGCAGTACGACTATTGGTAGTAGTACAATAGTGGCAGAGCTGGCGACAGCACTGCCACTAAAAAAAGGGAAAAATAGTGCAGCCTTTGATCTTGAAAAGTTGACCTTGCCGCTCGTTGTGCGGTCAAGAGCTCCTGGGGATAGATTTCGTCCAGCGGGACTTAATGGCAGCAAAAAACTCAAAAATTTCTTTATTGATGATAAGATTCCTGAAGCGGTGCGCAACTTTGTTCCCATTGTTGCCGACCAACATGAAATTATCTGGGTTGCCGGTTATCGCCAAAGCGAGCATGCCCGGATTACTGAAACTACGAAAAAAATCTTGCAGCTTACCATTACTAAACAGGAGGAATTTTGAATATGAGTAATAATATGATGGATGATCTGGAGAAGATATTAGTTAGTGAGACAGAAGTGGCTAGCCGGATTAAAGAACTGGGCGAAGCAATTACCCAGGATTATGCAGGCAAAGAAATATTGATGATTGGTGTTTTGCGGGGCGCGGTAATCTTTATGGCAGATTTGGCCCGGGCTATCAAGTTGCCGGTAGCCATTGACTTTATGGCCGTATCCAGCTATGGTTCTACTACTTCCTCCAGCGGCGTTGTTCGGATTTTAAAAGATCTTGATGAGGATGTGGAGAATAAGCATGTGCTTATCGTAGAAGACATTATTGACTCGGGGTTGACCTTAAACTATCTCATGGAAAATTTGTGGTCCCGTAAACCAGCCAGTATTAAGATTTGTACGCTCTTAAATAAGCCTGATCGCCGGAAGGTGGAGGTGCCAATTGCTTACAATGGTTTTACTATCCCGGACTACTTTGTCGTTGGCTATGGATTAGACTTTGCGGAAAAATATCGCAACTTTCCTTTTATCGGGGTACTAAAACCAGAAGCGTACGAGGGATAAATGCTTTTCCTTAATTGTCAATTTTTATTTAGTATGCTATAATTATGCGATATGAATGGTAACAGGTCTTTAATGCCGTTTGTGTGGTCCAGCGAGAGGAGGGCTACTTGTTGAACAAGTTTTTTCGAAATGTCAGTTTTTACTTGTTGATTATCATTATAGCCATATCGATAATCGACTATTATTCATCACGGACGACACCCAAGCAAGAAGTTAGTTACACTCAATTCCTGAAACAGGTTGAAGAGCAAAAGGTTGAGCGGGTAACGATTGTTGACAATACTATTCGCGGTAAGCTGCAGGATGGGCAGGAGTTTTCGACTATTACTCCAAACGATCCGACGCTAATCAACCAGCTTAGGGAAAAAGGTGTTGATATTAAGGCGGAACAGCCGCCACAGCCACCGTGGTGGACAACAATTTTTTCTTCGATTTTACCAATTCTCTTGTTAATTGGTGTGTGGTTTTTTATCATGCAGCAGACGCAAGGTGGCGGTAACCGGGTTATGTCTTTTGGTAAATCCCGGGCTAAACTGCATGGTGAGGATAAGACTAAGGTCACATTTAGTGATGTGGCTGGAGCTGATGAAGCCAAGCAGGATCTGGAAGAGGTCGTTGAATTCTTAAAGCATCCCAAAAAATTCAACGACTTAGGGGCGCGTATCCCTAAAGGTGTACTCTTATTTGGGCCGCCAGGCACAGGTAAAACGTTACTAGCCCGTGCAGTAGCCGGTGAAGCGGGTGTACCCTTCTTTAGTATTAGTGGCTCCGACTTTGTGGAGATGTTTGTTGGTGTAGGTGCGTCCAGGGTGCGTGACTTGTTTGAACAAGCTAAGAAAAGTGCTCCCTGTATTGTGTTTATTGACGAAATTGATGCCGTCGGCCGCCAGCGGGGCGCAGGCCTAGGCGGTGGTCATGACGAGCGGGAACAGACTCTAAACCAACTGCTTGTTGAGATGGATGGTTTTGGGGTTAATGAAGGCATAATTATTATTGCCGCCACCAACCGCCCTGATATTCTTGACCCGGCACTCTTGCGTCCTGGCCGGTTTGACCGCCAGATTGTGGTTGATCGTCCTGATGTCAAAGGTCGTCAGGAAATACTTAAGGTGCATACCAAAGGTAAGCCTGTCGGCGAGAATGTTGATCTGGACGTTTTGGCGCGGCGCACCCCTGGTTTTACTGGCGCAGACTTAAGTAATCTGGTTAACGAAGCCGCGTTACTAGCGGCAAGACGTAGTAAACGGCGTATTGAAATGCCGGAAATGGAAGAAGCCGTTGAACGGGTCGTAGCAGGACCTGAACGCAAATCTAAAGTCATCAGTGATAAAGAAAAAAGGCTGACTGCTTATCATGAAGCAGGTCATGCTCTTGTTGGTATGATGCTTACTCATACTGATCCTGTGCATAAAGTTTCTATTATTCCTCGCGGACGGGCAGGCGGTTATACGCTGATGCTGCCGAAGGAAGACCGTTACTATGCTACCAAGACTGAACTTTTAGAGCAACTTAATACACTCCTTGGTGGGCGGGTTGCAGAGGCTGTTGTATTGGGTGAAATTAGCACCGGTGCGCAAAATGATTTAGAACGTGCTACTGATTTGACGCGCAAGATGATTACTGAGTACGGTATGAGTGAAGTTTTAGGGCCGATTACCTTTGGCCGTCGCCAGGAACAACAAGTTTTCCTGGGACGGGATATTTCCCGTGATCGCAATTATAGCGAAGAAGTAGCTTCTTCAATTGATAAGGAAGTTAGGCGGTTGATTGATGCGGCCTATGCTAAAACCGAAGAGATGCTTAAAGATAATATTGATAAGCTGCATCTAGTTGCTGAGGCTCTTTTAGAACGCGAAACCCTCGAAGGCGAGGAATTAGCACAACTGTTAGACCAAGGAAAAATAACTAAAAAGCAAAATGATAGTGATGATAATTCGCCGCCTGCTGCTATACCACCAGTTACGGCACAAACTGATCCAGATACCGAAACTGGGCCCAAAATTGTCTATAGTTTTGGTTTGGCTGAATAACACTATTGATGTTAAATAACAGCAGGGGATATCCCTGCTGTTATTGTTATTAAAATTAGACTGGAGGGTTAATTTGAAGAGGCTGCTTTTATTAATTTCTATTGCTATGTTATTGTTTTCCGGCATTTTACAGGCTGCGCCAGCTGTTTCGCCTGTGGAGTATGAAAAGGGTGTTGTGATATTTGTTGGACCATTTGATCAGTCTATGCAAAAACAGTATCAGATGGGTAAGGGCGAACTGGTCAGTATTCAGTTGACTAGTGGTCCAGAGGCTGGCAATGTTGTGGATACCTTTAACTTTATATCAGAGCGTTCCCCGTTTGAAATCAGAGTCAAAGCCGGCGATAAAGTTATTGTCGCAGTCACCCACGATTTTGGTAAAACTAATTATCATGTCAGCGATTTTGACCGCTTTGATTATGTATATTTATTGGCTGGGTTATTTGTGTTGGTACTGGTGGTATTTGGCCGTTTTATCGGGGCCAAGTCAGTGTTGGTCATTGCATTTTCTATGCTGTTGATTTTTAAGTTTTTTATTGGCCAAGTGATGAATAACCAATACAGTCTGACGCTGCTAACACTGGTAGTAGCGGCTATTATTGCAGTGATTACACAGCTTGTGGTAAGCGGCTTTTCCAAAAAGACACTGGCTGCTGTATTGGGTACTATCGGTGGGGTGGCAGTAGCTGGCCTGTTATCAATGTTGTCCATTAAATTTATGCATCTAACAGGATTGGATTCGGAAGAGGCTATGTTGCTAAAGGCAGCGGTACTGTCGCAGATTGATTTTCAAGGAGTGCTCTTTGCTGGCATGGTTTTTGGTGCCCTGGGGGCTGTTATGGATGTCACCATCTCTATTGCTTCGGCGGTGTATGAAGTAAAATATGTCCAACCGGCCATCCGTTTTAAAGAACTGGTCCAGGCGGGCATGAATGTCGGACGGGATATCATGGGTACTATGTCTAATACCTTAATTCTAGCCTATGCAGGCAGTTCATTGCCGCTTATGCTGCTAATCGCTTCGCAACAGAATGTGCCTATGCTAAAAATATTAAACTTAAACATGATTGTCACCGAGTTTGCCCGGGCACTAACGGGCAGTATCGGTCTTATTTGCGCGATACCATTAACCGCAATAATCACAGCGCTGCTGTTGAATAGAAAGTAAAGAACAGGGGGAGAATTTATGGATTGGATAAAACCATGCCGGGCTACGGGGCTTGGCAGTTTGCCATATCAGGATGAATTGGCAGCAATCAAGCTAATTGCCGCGGCGATGCCGCATTGGCCGCACTGGCCACAGCTGCCGGCCAAGATTCCGGAACAGGGATTTCTTGTGCAATATGTACAGCCGCTCATTAAACTAGGGGTATTAACAGTTCAACCAGTAAAAGACCCTGTATTTTGCCGCCAGGAAGCTGATTGGGATATGAAAGCAGCGAACTTTTATGAAAAATATTTGGAATTTATCGAGAAACAGTCTGCTGCGACACAGACGTTTGCGCTAACAGGGGAAGCCTTTGCTGGTATGGAGTATTTTTTGAGTAACTTCGCTAGTTATTTTCCGCAAGCAGAAGGTGTGAAGGGACATGTTAGTGGACCTCTGACAGTGGGACTACAGATTAAAGATGAGCGGGGACGAGCTTGTTTTTATGATGAAACATTGCGAGATATCTTGATAAAGTGCTTGGCTGTTGAGGCCATCTTTGAGGCCAGACGTCTCAAAACCCTTGGGTTACCAGTAATGATTTTTATTGATGATCCGTCTTTATTCCTCATAGGGTCATCTAGCTATATTACGTTGACCAGGGAAGTAGCTTCGGCTGCACTGGCCACTATTATAGAGGCTTTGCATGCCGAAGATGTCAAAGTAGGGGTGCATGCCTGTGCCGGTATTGATTGGTCGATTTTGTTTGACTTACCAGTTGATGTAATAAGCTTTGATGCCTATCATTATTTTACTGGTATGGCGCTACAGGCAGAGAGGTTGGCAGGGTATTTGAGCCGGGGTGGGAAGCTGGCTTGGGGACTTGTACCAACTTCTGATGAAGCGTGGCAGGAAACACCAGATTCCATCCTGGCGCGGTTTGAGCAGCAATGCACAGAACTGGCTAACCGAGGCATTGACAGCATTGTTTTGCGCCAAAATATAATTTGGACGCCTAGTTGTGGAACAGGGGCGCTGCCGGTGCCGTTAGCGGAATATATCTATAATTTGATTAAGGAAATTGGAACAATAAACATTTTGGGGGATTAAGCATTGCGGACAGCTATACTTGAATTACTCAAGCATAATGCAGGCCAATATATCTCTGGAGAGGAAATTTCGCGCAACCTAAACGTCTCACGAACGGCAGTGTGGAAGCATATTCGGGCATTGAAACAGTCTGG
This sequence comes from Sporomusa ovata DSM 2662, assembly GCF_000445445.1. Lineage (GTDB taxonomy): Bacteria > Bacillota > Negativicutes > Sporomusales > Sporomusaceae > Sporomusa > Sporomusa ovata. Next base: position 929,541 of record NZ_ASXP01000002.1, read on the forward strand.
TTATGACATTGAAGCCCATTCACGGCTTGGATATGCATTGCGGCAAAATACCGACAGGCTACTACCTGCTGAGATTAGAGCACAGCTAACCAGCGCAGTGCTAGGGCAGGAAATTCACTATTTCTGTGAAGTGGATTCAACCAACAATGAAGCTAAAAAATTAGCCGCAAACGGTTGCCCGGAAGGGACCATCGTTGTGGCTGAAACCCAGGTTACCGGTCGCGGACGTCTTGCCAGGAGCTGGTTTTCACCTTTTGGCAAGGGAATTTGGCTCTCTGTCGTGCTACGGCCGCCGTTTGGGCCTATGGATGCTGCGAAATGTACGCTGATGGCAGCTGTCGGTGTAAATCGCGCTATCAACGCGGTGACAGGTGTAGGCTGTGGCATTAAGTGGCCTAATGATATCTTGTGGAATAATCGCAAGGTTGTGGGGATTCTAACTGAAATGAGTGCCGAATTGGATGTTATCAATTATGTAGTTATCGGTATGGGGATTAACGTTTCTATTGAGCATTTCCCGAGTGAACTTGCTCCGATAGCTGCCTCACTGTCGGTTGCAACCGGCCGCTCAATTTCGCGGGTGAAGTTATTGGCAGCTATCCTGGATGAATTAGAAAATGTGTATGTACTTGTCAAGAAGTCTGGTTTTGCGCCAGTGCTTGCGGCTTGGCGCAAAGAATCAATTACACTGGGGCGGCAGGTGGATGTCCGGGGATTTGACCGCAGCTTCAGTGGTGTGGCCATAGATATTGATGCCGATGGTGCGCTTTTAGTAAAGACACCACAGGGTGTTGAACGGGTATTAGCTGGTGACGTGTCTATCAGTCCTGTTGTATCCAAATAACAGTAAAGGATAATACTAGGCAGGTATATTTACAATTCCCTTGCTTTTAGGTACAATTATAGCGATTAAAGAGCAAGGCTGTTTTGCATTAGTTGCAGTCAGGTAGTTCATACAGGGGGATTTTTCTAATGTTGTTAGTATTTGATGTTGGCAATACCAATATCGTTTTAGGAGTTTACGAACATGATGAACTTCGTTATCATTGGCGGGTTTCTACAGATAAGCAAAAAACCGGGGATGAATATGGTGTCCTGATTTACAATCTGTTTACTTATCGCGGCCTAAAGATGGAGGATGTGGAAGCTATCGTGATTTCTTCCGTTGTGCCACCACTTGTTGTGCCCTTAACTAGAATGTGTCAGCGATATTTTAATGTTGAACCGCTTGTCGTAGGGCCAGGGATCAAGACTGGTATTTGTATAAAATATGAAAATCCGCGTGAAGTGGGTGCAGACCGGATTGTTAATGCCATTGCCGCTTATGATAAATATGGCGGACCGCTAATTATTGTTGATTTTGGTACTGCTACAACGTTTTGTGCTTTAGCCGAAAATGGTGACTATTTGGGCGGGGCCATTGCGCCTGGTATCTGGATTTCCACCGAGGCTTTGTTCCAACGGGCGGCCAAGTTGCCTCGTATCGAGCTTATTAAGCCTAAGACTGTTATTTGTCGTAACACGATAAACAGTATGCAGTCAGGCATTATTTACGGATTTGTGGGACAAGTAGATGAGATTGTTCGCCGGATGCGTGCCGAACTGTCCCAGGAGGCTACTGTTGTGGCTACAGGTGGCTTGGCTAATCTGATTGCCCAGGAGTCACACACGATTGATAAAGTAGATACCTTTTTGACATTGGATGGTCTTAGGCTTATTTACGAACGTAATCGCTAGAATTTTTATAGGGGTAGTTCGCTGAGGCGGTCAAAATGTGGCCGCTTTTCTTTTACTTGCCGAGGAGGGACCTATGCATATCGGTAAAATTTCACTGGCAAATCCGGTTATTTTGGCCCCGATGGCCGGGGTTACTGATTTGCCCTTTCGCTTGCTGGCTAAAGAGATGGGCTGTGGTTTAGTGTACTCTGAGATGGTAAGCGACAAAGGACTAATTTATGATAATGTCCATACAAAAAAATGTTGGCGATCGAAGAGCGAGAACGGCCGGTAGCTTTGCAGATATTTGGTTCAGAGCCTGAGAGTATGGGGCGGGCGGCCAAAATTGTTGCTGCCGCCGGGGCCGATATTATTGACATTAACATGGGCTGTCCGACACTTAAAATTGTAAAAAATGGTGAGGGCTCAGCGTTGATGCGAAAACCTGAGCTTGCAAACCAGATTATTGCTGCTGTAGTGACTGCGGCAGGTAATGTCCCGGTTACTGTAAAGTTTCGCAAGGGCTGGGACGAAAAATCAGTGAATGCCGTAGAGCTTGCCAGGCTGGCAGAGCAAGCCGGAGCGGCAGCTGTCAGTATTCACGGGCGTACCCGGGAACAATTTTATTCTGGCTCTGCAGATTGGAATATTATCAGGGAAGTAAAAGCAGCTGTTCACATTCCTGTCATTGGTAATGGCGATATCCGTACACCGCAAGATGCCAAGCGTATGTTGACTGAAACTGGCTGTGATGGCATAATGATAGGGCGGGGAGCCCAGGGGAATCCCTGGATATTCCGTCAGGTTGCCGAGTATCTGGCAACAGGCGAAATTTTGCCAGCACCTGAACTCAATGAACGAATCGACATGCTGCTTAGACATCTCGACATGCTTGTTAAGCACAAGGGTGAATACATTGGCATTCGCGAAATGCGCAGTCATGCCGCCTGGTACACCAAAGGCCTGCCCAAATCAGCCGAACTAAGGCTGAGGTTTAACCAGGCAATAAGCAGAGAAGATTTTATTCGCATAATGGAAAGCTTTCGTATAGAATTAACCAACAAACTTTAAAATTTAGTGCAAAGACCGGAAACTGCTTAGAAATGTCCAGATGCTAGGCGCGCCGAGCATGCGAACGGAGTCGTACTGGAAGTACGTCGCAGAGAGCACGCGCAGAAGCAGCACCGTCGCCTATGAGACTGCGATACGTCTCTAGGATGGCAGTGGGCTTGTTGTAACAGCCCGTGCAGATGGGCGTTTATAAGCAGTTTCCGCTGGGGGATAAGATGCATATGCTCATAATGCCTGTCGCTAACGGCGTATTGCCAAGGCCGCAGGGTGGAACGATTACCGGTATGTTTATTATCGAAAACGGCGGACAGTTACTGCTGGATGTGGGGGTGGGACGAGAAATCCTTATTTGTCCCTGGATTGTTGAAGAACAAGCTTTATACCCTATTGGTGTAATTGTCCGCATTATGAATATTTGGAGTCAGACGGCTGTAGACAATAATAATGTCGAAACTCCGGTACTTATGGCTAAATTGGAAGGTAGAGGCCATGCCCGCTGGTATACTATGCGGACCGCGGGCAGCTATCTTTACTCAAATGATATCGAATATATCAACCTAAAAAAGATGCGTAAGCAGTACCCGGCTATCTCCGGCGCTGGTTGGGCGCCTCAGGGGGGATACACTGAGTTTCGCGATAAAAGTGATATACCTGTAACAATTTACGGCTCAGATCTTGAGACAGGCGAGCAAGTCAGCATAACGGCTAATTTAGGTGGTTTGGTTGAGCTTGAACAGGCTCATACGATTGAACACTCGGTTATCAGGGCTTTGACTACCTATGGGTTATGCACGGCACGAACGTTGGTGGAAGCTATGGGCCGGGAGACCGATGAGTTAAAAAAATCAGTGGAGTTTAGTATTAAACATACTATGCCGGAAGCATTAGGTTTGACAGCCAGCGGGGCTTGTGGGAATCCGATGACTAATTTAGCCCAATTTTATTTGGCGCAAGAGTTTGTTAACAATATTGAGGCAGGTAAGTCACTGAATGAGTCTATTGACAAAGCTCGTCGTGCTACTATGTCTCAGCTTACTGATGATATTGGTATTACTATGAATCAAGGTATCCGTGTGCTGCAGGGACTCAAAAAGGGTATGGCCCATGATGATACCGTATTAAAGCTGGAAACTTATAAAAGAGTAATTAGCCGTTTTCCTTTTGAACCTTGGGAATAATGGCTTTTTTTTTTGCCCGGTTTCTATTTCGTGGTAAACTTGTTATTTAGTAAAGATAATGCTAAAATATGCATGTACACAATAGTGTGCACATATACTAAGGGAGATGAACGCGCCGTGTTGCTTCGTATTGGCGACAAGATTGTTGATCGACAGAAAATTCATCATACTGTTGACCGGATTCTTGAATTGCGGCGAGATGGCTTATCACAGCAAGAAGTGGCAGGCCAAACTGGTGTTGATCGCACCTTTGTTTCGCGTCTCGAAGCTATTGGAGAGATTCGCAAAGGCGGCCGTGTAGCTCTAATAGGCTTTCCAATAAAAAATTGTCAAGAAATATATACTGTTGCCAGGCAAGAAGGTGTTGATTTTTGCCTTGTTTTATCTGAGCAGGAACGCTTAGATTTTGTTCAAACCAAAAGCGGAATAGAATTATTTAACACTATTATGGAAATAATATCCAACGTCCATAAGTATGATATAGTAATTATTATTGGCTCAAATATGCGCATTAAGCTACTGGAAGCCTTACTGGACAAAACAGTAATTGGTGTACAAATTGGGGAATCGCCAATTTCTGAAGATAAATATGTCAATCCGGAAGATATTTGTGCGCTTATCAGGCAGCTGAGGTTTTAGCCAGGAGGATACAAGGATGAAACAGGTGGTAAGCATCAGTCTGGGTTCATCAAATCGTAATAGTACGGTTATTACTGAATTTGGTGGTCAACAGTTTCAAATTAAGAGAATTGGAACTGATGGGAATAAACAGGTAGCAGCCGATCTTATCCGCGAGTTGGATGGTCAGGTGGATGCAATTGGTCTTGGTGGTACTGATTTATATATTTATGCTGGCAAAAAGCGGTATACTTTCCGGGAGTCAGCGGTATTAGCTGCTAATGCCAAAATAACACCAGTAGTTGATGGCAGCGCCATTAAGAATACATTGGAGCGGCGGGTAATACCTTATCTTATTAATAAATATGGTTTTGAATTCAAAGATAAACAGGCGCTTATTGTATGTGCTGTTGACCGGTTCGGATTAGCCGAAGCTTTGGCAGGCGCGGGCTGTAAAACCGTGTTTGGTGATTTAATGTTTGGCCTGGGACTGCCAATACCCATTACGACCTTAGCCGGCCTGAATCGGTTGGCTAATCTGGTAGCACCTGTTATTACCAAATTGCCTGTTAGTTTGTTTTATCCTACAGGCAATAAGCAAACCCAGATGACTCCTAAATTTGCGAAGTATTTTCACCGTGCGTCGATTGTTGCTGGTGATTTTCATTTAATTAGGCGCTACATGCCAGATACTATGAAAGATAAATTGATTATTACCAACACAGTAACACAAGAGGATGAAGTTTTGCTAAAAGAACGGGGGGTTACTACCTTGGTAACAACTACACCGGAAATGGGAGGCCGGTCTTTTGGGACTAACCTATTAGAAGGAGTGCTGACGGCCTTATCTGGCAAACATCCAGCTCAGCTAACGGTAGAAAATTATATTGAGCTTATTGAACAAGCTGGGATTGAGCCAAGGTTTAAAAAACTTACATAAGGAGGCGCTTGTATTTGCAAAAGTTTGCTTTTGTAGTTCATCCTTTGGAAGCTAGCGATTTTAGCCGGAAGTTTTCTTTTACCCGTAACTGGCCGGATAGGTTAGTAGAAGGTATTATCAAATACATACCGCCGTTCAAAGTCTCTCACATTAGTGGTATTGATTCCGGACATAATAAGGCAGAAGGCTGGTTTGTCGGTTGTCCTCTGACGTCACGGCAAATGGTTGCCATGCCTGAGCCGTATGTAATTAATAAAATCATTAAGACCGGTAAGGTAGCTGAAAAACTTGGAGCTAAAATTATGGGGCTAGGTGCTTTTACATCTGTTGTTGGTGACGCAGGCATAACAGTTGCTAAAAACTTAAAAATCGCTGTAACAACAGGTAACAGTTACACCGTAGCTACTGCCCTGGAAGGTACACGCCAAGCTGCCAAAGCAATGGGGATTGATTTATTGCGGACTAATGTGCTTATCTTAGGGGCTACCGGGTCTATTGGCGCGGCTTGCGCTCAGATTTTAGCCCGGGAAGTGCGCTACCTGACACTGGCGGCCCGGGATGAGGTCAAACTTGAAAAACTTTCCAAACAAATCTTGAAAACTACGGGATTAGCCGTCCGGGTAACGGCAAATACTAAACAGGCTATTAGAAATGCTGATATTGTAGTAGCTGTAACCAGTGCTATTGACAGCATAATTGAGCCTGAGGACCTAAAGCCGGGAGCTATTGTTTGTGATGTGGCCAGGCCACGTAATGTTTCACGCCGCGTAGCGGAAATACGCAATGATGTACTTGTTTTAGAGGGCGGAGTTGTGGAGGTTCCGGGGGATGTACAATTTGGTCTGAATTTTGGGTTTCCGCCGCAAACAGCCTATGCGTGTATGGCCGAAACCATGATATTAGCGTTAGAGGGGCGCTATGAAAATTTTACGTTAGGACGGGACTTAACGGTTAAGCAAGTGGAAATCATTGATAGACTAGCGGCTAAGCATGGCTTCAAGTTGGCAGGATTTCGCAGCTTTGAACGAGCTATTACTTCACAGGAACTTGCGTCTATTAAAGCCAATGCACTTGCAAAAACTTTGCAGATTTCGAAAGGAGTGCTTTAGAAAATATTGACAAAGGACATATTTATGCCTATAATAATGAAAAATAGAGGATGCTGCACACAATGTTCAGGTATCTCTTACCATAAAACGGTGTCAAGTTCTACTTGGCACTATTTATATTGTCTAATTCCTGGATATGAAGATTTTTTTATCAGAAGGGAAATTTTAAAAACAAACGGAATACACTATTTACAAAGAAAATTTTATAATATTTGCAAAATATTTTTGGCAAATAGCTAATAAGAGGAGAATGAACCATGGAAAAAGATGTTATGCTTACCATTGACGGACTGAAGAAGTTAGAGCAGAAGCTTGACCATCTAAAGTCGGTTCGCCGCCGGGAGGTAGCTGAACGTATTAAGCAAGCAATTGAATTTGGCGATATCAGTGAAAACTCGGAGTACGAAGATGCCAAAAATGAACAAGCCTTTATAGAAGGCGACATTCTTACTTTGGAAAAAATGTTGCGTAATGCCAAGGTGATTGATGAAGGGGAAGTGGGCACAGATATTGTTGCTTTGGGCTCAACTGTCAAACTGAAGGATTTGGAGTTTGACGATGAACTCGAATATACTATTGTTGGCTCAGCTGAAGCTGACCCGACCGAACTTAAAATTTCCAACGAATCGCCGGTTGGGCAGGCTATACTTGGCCAAAGGGTCGGTAGCGTTGTAGAAGTTAATGTACCGGCAGGTATGCTCAAATATGAAATTATGGAGATTAGACGTCACCATTAATTTTAGCTGAGAAAGGACAGGGGAGAAGTTTCATGGCAGAAATAGAAGTAGTACAAGATAACAACCCGCAAGCAACCGAGGAACTAAACGAACTGATGAAGGTTCGTCGGGAAAAGATGGATAAGGTGGCCGCCCAGGGAATTGAACCTTTTGGACGCAAGTATAACTTTACTCATCATGCGAAAACAATTATTGATGATTATGCTAAATTAGAAGGACAAACTGTCCGCATTGCCGGACGCCTAATGGCTGTGCGTGGTCACGGAAAGGCCAGTTTTGGCCATGTAATGGATATTACCGGCAGAATCCAAATTTACTTTCGTCAAGATGTACTGGGCGAAACGGCTTATGAGCAGTTTCATCTGTTAGATATTGGCGATATTATAGGTATTGAAGGTATAGTATTTACTACACAAAAAGGTGAAATCAGTATAAAAGCAAATCGGTTTGAGTTTTTGGCCAAATCCTTACGCCCGCTGCCGGAGAAATGGCATGGTTTAAAGGATGTTGAGACTCGCTATCGGCAGCGTTATCTTGATTTAATAGTCAACCCTGATGTGCGTAATAACTTTATTATGCGCAGTAAAATCA
>NZ_ASXP01000002.1:945000-1234227 GCF_000445445.1 Sporomusa ovata DSM 2662
TAATCCAGTGACGATAGCTGTGGGGCTCCACCTGTTCCCATACCGAACACAGTAGTTAAGCCCACAAACGCCGAAGGTACTTGGTTGGAAACGGCCTGGGAGATTAGGAAGTTGCTGGTTGAAAAGCACCTACTATATGTTGTAGGTGCTTTTTTGTTAGCAAAGAGCAAATAAAAAGCCCAACCTAGTAAGATTGGACTTGGTATAGATATAATTATTTTTAACCGACGGTTTTATAAGCTTGGGATTTAGCCCCACAGATAGGACATTTCTCAGGAGCTTCTTTTTCAGCAATATGGCCGCATACTGTACAAATATAATAGTCATAGGTTTCAGCATTATCAAGATTGGCAAGAGCCTTTTTATATAACTCGGCATGAACTTTTTCGGCTTCGTTGGCAAGAGTAAAAGTTCGAACAGCTGCCGCATTATTTTCTTCTTTAGCTATTTTAATGAAGTCAGGGTACATAGATTCAAACTCATAGGTTTCACCTTCTATAGCGGACTGAAGGTTTTCAGAAGTTGACTTTATTCCGCCCAATGTTTTTAAGTGAGTATGAGCATGAAAAGTTTCTGCTTCAGCTGCAGCCCGGAATAGTTTGGCTGCCTGGGCATGACCTTCACTGTCAGCTTGTTTGGCAAAAGCAAGATATTTACGATTGGCTTGGGACTCACCGGCAAAAGCGGCAGCAAGATTTTTATCAGTTGCACTCATTATAATAGGCCTCCTTAAAAATTAATAGAACATATTATCTATGGATTATTATTATCTTTTTTCCTCGTTTTGTCAATACTAGTATGTCCAAAAATCTGCATTTGAGTAAAGAAAACATCTGGACAAAAAAATGTGCAGCCAATGAACTGGCTGCACATTTTTATCTTGTATACGAATTAGCAATATGCTGAGAGAGTCACTTGTTACGAAAAAAGCGCCAAACCCGGGCACTTGTATTGCGCATGCGGCGTAGAGGTGCAATGCTCACCCGTATGCGGGGCTTCATATCCTTTTGCAAGCCTCGCGTAATGTTGGTCATCCTAGTTTTTTCAGGCCTCAGAATTTTTTTTAAAACAGAAAGCGCTTTTTCTGGCCTGGTATAATCACCATAGGTGAAAATGTCAATAGCTGCGTAGCTTTGCTCTGGAAAGGTATGAATACTCATATGGCTTTGTCCTAGCAAGGCAAAGACTGTCAGACCTTGAGGCTCAGTTTGATGACCAACTAAATCGAGTAGTGTCAGGTTCGTTTCTTTGATTGCCGCCAGCATAGCAGTCTTAATAAATTCGAGGTTATTAAGATGGTCATAGTTACAGCCGTACATATCGATGGTTAGATGTCTTCCAATAGATGTCATGATGCTCGCCCCTTTATGAAAAATCGTGAGATATACAGCGGTAAATGAGCAAATTTTCACGTTATATCAGAAAAACGGCGAATTAAAGAGATTTTGTAAATGTTTTCTAATATAATTTAAGATTTATACAATTATACATTATATTTATAATGGTCAAGAATGTAAATAGTTATTTAATGATTTTGAAAAAAACATATAATAATTTTTCAGATAGGATTTAGGAATTATTTACATAAGTAACGAAGAAACTAAGATAAGCATTGTCGTACAAGGAGTGAATAGTAAATGAATACTGTTAAACTATCTGAGAGTGTGTATTATGTTGGTGCAGTCGATTGGAATTTGCGTGATTTTCACGGTTATACTACGCCTCGGGGGGTAACATATAATTCATACCTTATTATCGACGAAAAGGTATGTCTAATTGATACAGTTAAGGCCCCTTTTGCCCAGGAGCTGCTAGAGCGAATCAGCCAAATTATTGACCCTGGTAAAATTGACTATATTATTACTAATCACATTGAACCAGATCACTCCAGCGGTTTGCCGGCAGTAATGACTAGGGCGCCACAGGCTAAGGTACTATTAACAGAACAGGGGCGTACTGGTATTATTAAACATTATCAGCAAAATTATGATTTTCAGGTGATTAAAGAAGGCGATGTGCTTGACCTTGGCCGCAATAAGCTGCACTTTGTACCTGTACCCATGTTGCATTGGCCTGATTCGATGCTTAGTTATCTAGCAGGCGAACAAATTCTATTTTCTAATGATGCCTTCGGGCAGCATATATCTACAACAAAACGTTTTGATGATGAGAATGAACTGCCTGAATTGATTTATGAGGCAGAGAAATATTACGCGAATATTCTTCAGCCCTTTGGCAAGCTGGTAGTAAAGGCAGTAAATAAGCTTAACGAATTGTCAATTAAGGTTATTGCTCCCAGTCATGGAGTTGTGTGGCGTAAGCATATCCCTGATATTGTAGCTAAATATCAGGATTGGGGTCATGGTAAAACGGTAAGTAAAGTGGTTATTGCTTATGATAGTATGTGGGGCAGTACGGAACGCATGGCCCGCCAAATACTAGATGGTGTCGCAAGTACTGGTGTTACAGGCAAGCTGTACAAGCTATCGGTAGCTGACCGGAGTGAGGTTGTTCGGGATATGCTGGAGGCAGGTGGCGTGCTGATTGGTTCACCGACGTTAAATAATGGCATGATGCCTACAGTAGGAGCCCTAATGATTTATCTCAAGGGCTTGCGGCCAACAGGGAAAATCGGGGCTGCGTTTGGTGCCTATGGCTGGGGAGGCGGTGCGCAAAAGACGATCGAAGAGATGCTAAGTAGCAGCGGGATAGCTTGGGAGCAGCCTGGCTTATCGCTTAAATGGGTACCTGATGCGGCTGAACTGGATAAATGCTTTGCATTTGGCTGTGAGTTTGGAAACAAATTATTGAATAAGATCTAAATGATTAGGCAGTGCTGCTAGAGCGCTGCCATTCTACATACTGTGCCTGTTGTGGAGCACACTAGTATAAAGAGACTAAAATTTAGGAGGCAAAATGCATACCCTCCATCATGGGTTTTGGATTTATTTTTTTACCAGACATCATCCTAAGGTGTGGCAGTTTGTCTTTGGTGCTATGATGCCAGACTATATTTACGTGGTGCTTTTAGGCTTGCTGTTGCTTAAAGGCTATGTGGCTTGGTCTGAGCTTGGCAGTTTAGGACCAGACGTGCTGATGAGCCTTGTACCCCTCTTTCCGTGGGTGGCAAGAATTGATCTAATAGGTCATTCTGTACCAATTTGGTTTACTGCGTTAGTCGTAAGTTTTTTACCTGGAATAAAAAAAATTCAGGCATTCATTATTGGCTGGGGTACACATTTACTAGTAGACGCTCTTACACATGGCGCATATTCTAACTTTTATCTTTTTCCTTTAGGAGCGAATACGGTGGAAAGTCCGGTATCTTATTGGGAACATAATCACTGGTTTCGGGAATATAGGCTTATAAACGCCTGTTTGATGGCAGCTGTAGCAATTTATATGTTTTGGGAATGGTGGAAAAGACGAAAACAAATAAGGAAATAAGAATAAATAATAGAGATTACAGTAAAACCTTGTGGTTTTGCAAGTAGTTGTAAGAGGGATAATGTCTGACTGAGAAATAGTTATAAACCAGGAGATATTCGTCAATAATCGTTATGTAGTAACTCAGAGGATTGAATTTCCCAATACAGTAGCATTGCATAATAAAAAAAAATAAAATAAAATAAAGTCAAAAAGTCAATTAAAGTCAAAAATGAAGTAGGGAGGTGGGAATTTGAAGAATTTAGCCGATGTGATTGAACAATGGATTTTGCATCAGATGGCAAGCGAGCAAGATGAAATCATTATCTTGCGGCGAAACGAAATGGCAGAAGAGCTTGCCTGTGCACCTTCGCAAATCACATATGTGCTCAGTACGCGTTTTACTATTGAGCGGGGCTTTATTGTTGAATCCCGGCGTGGTTCCGGTGGTTTTGTCCGGATTGCCCGCATCCCAGTGCAAACTATTGTATATCAAGATGCCGCTAATCAAATTAATGAATCGATAAGTTTAGAAGAAGTAAATGCCATTGTCGCCCGTTTGCGAAGCCATAATCTTATGACGAATCGCGAGGCCGCACTTGTATGTAAGTGTTTTGCGATGTTGTATGATCAGATTTCCCCAAGGGAACGGGTACCGTTGTTAAAGTCATTATTAATGACCTTAGCTAGTCAAAATGAAGGATGAGTACGGAGGCAAAGATATGTTATGTGATGAATGTCAAAAAGAGCCCGCCTGTGTGCACATTACTAAAGTAATAAACCAGCAAAAGATTGAGAAACATTTGTGTGAGCAGTGTGCGCAAAAAGCAGGAGAAATCATGAGTAAGGGGATAATTTTTAGCAGTAAGTTTTCTATCCACGATTTCTTGAAAGAAATGTTTGATTATACGTTGACAGAGAATGCCCGTCCTACACTTGAACCTGTTTGTTCAGACTGTGGTCTTAGCTATAGTGAGTTTTGCCAAAGCGGAAAATTTGGCTGTAGTGGCTGTTACCAGGCTTTTGCGGGGCAATTGGAGCCGCTGATTAAGCGTATTCACGGGACGGCAGCCCATACGGGTAAAGTACCTAAACGAGGCGGCAGGCGCTTGGGTGTGGAGCAGCAAATTAAGCGCCTGCGTCATAAGTTGGAGCAACATGTTACGCACGAAGAGTATGAGTTAGCAGCTCAGCTTAGAGATGAAATAAAAATACTGGAGAGACAGCTTGTTGCTGATTCTGACGCCAGCGAACAGTAAGGGGGAGAGATGCCAGATGGATCATATCTTAGAAAATCTGTTAAGCGAGCCACTTACGCCTTGGCTTAGTGGTTCAGGGCCTGAAGGTGAGATTGTGCTTTCCAGCCGAATTCGTCTAGCTCGCAACCTAAAAAGCCAGCCTTTTCCCGGGCGGGCCTCGACCGCGAAGCTTGGTGAAATCATGGCTGAGCTCAAAGCTGTTCCGGCCGAGCTTATGGCAGATGACGGACATGACTATGCATTTGTTGAACTGGAAGGCTTATCAACGCTGGCTAGATATGTGCTTGTGGAAAAACATATTGTTAGTCCTAACCATGTTGCCGACCCTAAGAATCGGGCGCTTATTGTCCGCGATGATGCCAGTGTTAGTATTATGGTTAACGAAGAAGATCACCTGCGGCTGCAATGTCTGGAGGCCGGGCTTAACCTGACTGAAGCCTTTACTAAAGCGAATACGGTAGATGATATTATCGAATCCAAACATGGTCTTGCTTTTATGGAGCATATTGGTTATTTGACTTCCTGCCCTACCAATATTGGTACTGGTTTACGAGCATCAGTTATGGTTCATTTGCCAGCGTTGTCATTAACCAAGCAAATGGGGACAATGGTGGCTATTGCTACACGGTTAGGGCTGACTGTGCGTGGTTTATATGGTGAAGGCACAGAGGCAACAGGTAACATTTTTCAGATATCAAATCAGGTTACCTTAGGCCGTAGTGAACAGGATATTATCAATAATCTTAATAGTGTCGTAAAACAGATTGTCGATAAGGAACGGATGGCGAGGAGCCTGCTAATTAATGAAACACCGGATGTGCTTGCTGACAGGGTGTGGCGAGCCTATGGCGTGCTGCGCTACGCACAAAGTCTGTCAGCATCAGAAGCCTTGGCACTATTAAGCGAGGTGCGATTGGGGATTGATCTGGGAGTTATTGATGAGGCGCTTCCTGCAGTATTTAATCAGTTACTGGTAACAACCCGGCCTAATTTTTTGCAAAATCTGTCTGGAAAGGTAGCGTTAAATCAAGCAGAAAGCAACAAATTGCGGGCTAAATTAGTTCGTTTAAGTTTACACGGAAACTAATAAGAAAACAAGATGAAGGCGTAAGGAGGTAAGTACTTATGTTTAATAGATTTACAGACAGAGCTCGTAAGGTATTAATATTGGCACAGCAGGAAGCTGCTAAATATGGTCATGGCTACATCGGCACTGAGCATTTATTGCTGGGGCTGTTGCGGGAAGGTGAAGGAGTGGCTGCCAAGGCTTTGAATTCATTGGGTTTGGAAATAGCTGCCGTCCGGGTACATGTGGAAAATATTCTTGGTACAGGTCAGCAGCAGACCAGTGATATTGGCTATACGCCGCGAGCTAAAAAGGTTATTGAATTAGCGATGGAAGAGGCGTTGCGTCTAGGCCATAATTATGTGGGGACAGAGCATATTCTTCTTGGGCTCATCCGCGAGGGCGAAGGTATTGCAGCGCAAGTTCTGACAGGACTGGGCGTAGATATTAATCTTATGCGGCAGCGGGTCATTGAAATGTTGGGTGGGTATTCGATGTCAGGCCAGGCACCACAGCCAAAGTCCACAGCCAATGGCGGTCAAGCGTCATCAGGTAGTACTGGAACACCGCTTTTAGATGAATTTGGTCGCGATCTCAATAAGATGTCTCAGGCAGGGAAAATTGATCCGGTGATTGGCCGGGCTGCGGAGATTGAGAGGGTAATTCAAATTCTTTTACGGCGCACTAAGAATAATCCGGTGCTTATAGGCGAACCTGGAGTTGGTAAAACAGCCATTGCCGAGGGTTTAGCCAAACGCATTGTTGAGGGACAGATGCCGGAAATTTTGCGTAACAAACGGGTGGTATCGCTTAATATGGCATCTATGGTTGCTGGCACCAAATATCGCGGTGAATTCGAAGAACGCTTAAAAAAAGTAATCGATGAAATTCGGGACGCCGGTAATGTAGTCTTGTTTATTGATGAATTGCATACCCTCATTGGCGCTGGGGCTGCGGAGGGGGCCATTGATGCTGCTAATATTTTAAAACCAGCGCTGGCGAGGGGTGAACTGCAGGTCATTGGAGCTACCACACTTAATGAGTATAAAAAGTATATTGAAAAAGATTCTGCCTTGGAACGGCGTTTCCAGCCGATCACTGTGGGTGAGCCTAGTGTTGAAGATGCCATTGACATTTTAAAAGGCATAAGAGATAAATATGAGGCTTTTCACCGGGCACAAATTACCGATGAAGCTATTGAGGCAGCGGTAAGGCTTTCGCATCGCTATATTTCTGATCGCTTTTTGCCAGATAAAGCCATTGATCTTATGGATGAAGCAGCCTCACGCGTACGGCTACAATCATTTTCTATTCCGCCTGATATCAAGGAGGTGGAAAAACGGTTTGAGCAGGTACGGACAGAAAAGGAAGCAGCTATTGCATCGCAGGAGTTTGAACGGGCAGCTAGCCTGCGCGATATGGAACAGCAAATTCGCGAAGAACTGGAAACCAAGCAAAAAGAGGCTAAACAGCGTGGTAATGAACGCATCGTTGTAGCGGCTGATGATATTGCCCATGTAGTTGCTACCTGGACTCGGATTCCAGTTAAAAAATTAGCTGAAGAAGAATCAGAACGATTACTCAAGTTGGAAGAAATTTTGCATAATCGGGTAGTTGGCCAGCATCAGGCGGTGCAGGCGGTAGCCAAAGCGGTACGCCGCGCCCGGGCTGGTCTCAAAGATCCTAAACGGCCTATTGGCTCTTTCCTGTTCCTGGGGCCGACAGGGGTTGGTAAAACAGAACTGTCTCGCGCTTTAGCGGAAGCGCTATTTGGTGATGAAACAGCCATGATTCGCCTGGATATGTCGGAGTATATGGAAAAACATACGGTATCACGCCTTGTTGGTGCACCTCCCGGCTATGTTGGCTATGAAGAGGGTGGTCAGTTAACTGACGCTATTCGACGCAAGCCCTATGCGGTTATTCTTCTGGATGAGATTGAAAAGGCTCATTATGACGTGTTCAATATGCTGCTGCAAGTACTGGAAGATGGTCGTTTGACCGATAGCCAGGGACGGACAGTTGATTTTAAAAATACCGTTATTATCATGACATCAAATGTTGGTTCCCAGCATTTAAAGAAGGATGCTGCTGGTTTGGGCTTTTTATCGGAAGAAAGAGCTAAGGCTAACGAAGGCGAGGCAGCCAAATCACGGGTGCTTGATGAGATTAAGCGGATATTTAGACCGGAATTTTTAAATCGAATTGATGAAATTATAGTTTTCAGTAGTCTGACAGACGAAGATTTGAAACAGATAGTAGATATCATGCTTAAAGAAGTAGCCAGTCGATTGTCAGTAGCAAACTTGAGCTTGGAGTTAACCGAGGCAGCCAAAAACGAGCTATTAAAAGAGGGACGGGACCCTGCTTTTGGCGCCCGGCCGCTACGCCGTGCTATTCAAAAACTGATTGAAGATGAGGTTTCGGAGTTGATTATCCGTCAGACCATCGCCGCCGGCGATACAGTAGTAGTTGAGACTGATGACAGTGGTAAATTAAATTTTGCCAAGAAAGCTTGATTTAGCAGGAATCTTGCTCTATCAACGCGAAAAAGCACTCAAAATGAGTGCTTTTTTGCGTTGGTCTGGTGGATAGTTGTATTGAATATATTAAAAAATACTCCTTCTGGCGCTATATTAGTTACTGTAATAAAGGAGAATAATTTTGGCCAAAATTAAAACTAAGTTTGTTTGCCAGCAATGTGGATCGGAAGCAAGTAAATGGTTGGGACGTTGCCCCGGCTGCGGTGAATGGAATACAATGGTGGAAGAGGTAGCAGTAAAAAAGGCGGAAATAACACTGACTGGTATGCCAGCGTCAAAGCCAAAGCCGATTAGTATGGTGGATACGTCTGCTATGCCGCGGTTATTAACCGGCGTGGGTGAGTTTGACCGGGTACTTGGTGGGGGAATAGTACCGGGTGCGCTTCTTTTAATCGGTGGTGATCCAGGAATCGGCAAGTCAACATTGTTGTTGCAAGTGGCTACAGGGATAGCCGAAAAATATGGTTCAGTTATATATATATCTGGTGAGGAATCGGCAGCACAAATAAAAATAAGAGCTGAGCGACTGGGGAAAATAAGTAATAATTTGTTAATTTTTACAGAGAATAATCTAGAGACAATTATTGTGGAGGCATTGCAGCACAAACCGGCGTTAGTTATTATTGATTCTATTCAGACTATGTATAGTCCAGATATTCCATCAGCTCCAGGGAGTGTGGGGCAAGTGCGGGAAAGCACTGGCAAGCTTATGCGGTTTGCCAAAGAAAGTGGCATTCCTACAGCCATAATCGGACATGTTACTAAAGATGGCAACATTGCAGGTCCACGGCTACTAGAGCACATGGTTGATGTTGTGCTTTATTTTGAGGGGGAACGCAGTTACGCTTTTCGCGTGCTGCGAGCGATCAAAAACCGGTTTGGCTCAACGAATGAAAGTGGCATTTTTTCCATGGAACAACATGGTTTGGCGGAAGTGACCAATCCTTCCGGGCTATTATTGGCCGAGCGGCCCCAGGGAGCACCTGGCTCGGTGGTGTTGGTATATATGGAAGGTGTTCGGCCGCTTTTAATTGAAATTCAGGCTTTGGTTAGTACTACTTGTTTTGGTATGCCGCGCCGAATGGCGGCAGGCTTTGATTACAATCGCTTACTACTCTTAATGGCTGTGCTGGAAAAAAGGGTAGGTATTATGCTTGCGAATCAAGACGCATATGTTAATGCAGTGGGTGGCTTTAAAATTGTCGAGCCGGCAGCTGATTTACCAGTAGTGCTGGCAATTGCATCCAGCTTTAGAGGTACTGCGGTTGACCCGAGTACTGTCGTTATGGGTGAAGTAGGTCTGACAGGTGAGGTGCGAATGATCGGCAGGGTTGAAGCCCGGATTGCCGAGGCAGCGGCGCTGGGTTTTAAGCGTTTTGTAATTCCTGCGGGAAATTTATCCAGTCTTAAGCTTGCCCGGACAACAGGACTTAAACTTATTGGTGCTGCTAGTGTCAGCGAGGCTATGGAGGCGGTATTCGTATGAGTAAAAATCGGGAAGAGCGTTCAGAACGGTTATGGGATGCTCGCTTTGTTAAAACAATAAAAACACTAGCACCAGGTACAACAATACGGGATGGTTTGGAGAATGTGCTAAGAGCCAAGATGGGAGCGCTGGTGTTAGTGGGAGATAATCCAACCGTGCTCGAGATTGTCGATGGTGGTTTCGAAATCAACTCAGAATTTACACCGGCCGGTTTCTATGAACTAGCCAAAATGGATGGAGCTATTGTGCTCTCCAATGACGGTAAAAGAATTCTGTTTGCGAATGCCCAATTAGTACCTGATCCGGGGATACCTACTGCTGAAACAGGTACGCGGCATCGTACCGCGGAACGGGTAGCTAAACAGACTGGAGCACCGGTTGTAGCTATTTCGCAGCGGCGTAACATAATCTCGGTGTATCTTGGTAATCTTCGTTATACACTTAAAGATATATCCGTAATATTAAACCGGGCTAATCAGGCACTGCAAACCTTGGAAAAGTATAAAAAAGTACTTGATAAAGGGTTAACCAACTTAAGTGCGCTGGAATTTGAAGATTTGGCCACATTATATGATGTGGCCATAATTCTGATACGGGCTGAACAGGTTAACCGTATTGCCGGAGAGATTGAACGAAATATCATTGAACTAGGAATAGAAGGCCGTCTTGTCAGTATGCAGATGGAAGAACTTATTTCGAGTGTGGATGATGTTGCGCTGCTGATTAAAGATTATTGCAGTACAAATGAGCCCAAAGACTGTGAAACTGTCAGGGCGCAAATTGCTGCCTTGCCGGAAGAAAGCCTTGAGCCGTTTACCATATGCAGGCTGTTAGGCTATGGTGTTAGCCCGACTGCGATGGATATTCCTGTTGTTCCGCGCGGCTATCGGGTGCTTCGTCAGATTTCCCGGTTGCCGATGTTAGTAGGGGAAAAGCTAGTGGCTCGTTTTAAAACACTTCACCATATCTATAGCGCCAGCCTGGAAGAGCTGGATGAAGTCGAGGGTATTGGTGAGGTACGGGCCAGGACAATAAAAGACGGCCTAAAGCGGGTGCGGGAGCAGGCCCTTTTAGACCGGCACTTCTAACACACGGCCAGTTTCTAGCGCCCATCTACTTCGTTGCTCTTCCGCGTGCTCTCTCCGACGTACTTCCAGTACGACTACGTTCGCATGCTCATCGCGCCTCGCATCTGGACACTATAAACCGGCCTTGGCTTATACTAGTTTCGACCGTCCTTTTTATATAATTCCAAATTCAAGTCCTCAACAAATCGGGCATAAGCCTGGTTTTCTTCGACCTTTATAATTTTGTAACGCTTATTCTGGTCGCTGACAAGCTCATCGCCGACGTTGACAACAACCGGGACATACATAAGAATTTCTTTGGTATCTTCTTCTACTATAATATAGTAGTCATATATTTTTTGCGGGGTTTGTTCAGGTTTTGGCTGAACCGAGAACATGGTAAGCGGGATATAGTAAACTCCGATGATAACAATGGCGACTACGGCGAGAAGGCTGGCCAGTTTTGTTACATTCCTTCTACTCACAAGTCAGCACCTCCTACTCTTTGCGCTTTTTGCGTGATCCTAGAAAATTGGCAAACTCGTATTTAAAAAAATGCTTAAGTTTTTTCTTGGCCTCTTGCCAACTGCCAGTGCTAAGGAACAAAAAAATGACTATGCCACCACCAACAACCAACGCTATTGCCAGGATATCATAACCGGGGGCTGCGTCAGTTGGTACATAGGAGGCGGCTGCGGTATTACCATTAGGAGTGGTGTCATTTATCTCTGTATAAGTCCCGGCTTGACTGGCCTCAGCTACGCCGCCATTAGTGCCACCTGGACCTAGAAAAGAAGGAACAACATCAGCAAATAGAGAGAGGCTGCGCTCAGCAGCTTCGCGGTTATTGTATTGGGTGCCGGCTTCTATTAATAATGCCCGGGGGCTTAAATCCTGGTTATAATTACCATGGGCGATAAAGATTCCCCGGATAAGGCTGCGATATTTGGCATCAGTGGCGGCCTTGATACTTCTAGCATAATCGAGAGTGGTTTTTCGATTTTGATTTTGACGGCCGACGACAAGCAGCAACTTGCAGACATTTTCACCATTAATAGTAGTACTATATACTCTAAGTGGAGCACTGTCGCGATGCACGTCAAAAATAGCAGCAGGTTGTTGCTGCAACAGTTTCATAGCTGTTCGGCGGGAACGATGGTACGCATTGGCATCGTGGGGGTCGTGCAAAGTTTTTGAATGCTCGACCTGATAGCCAAGCTCGGTTAATTTTTTTTCAAAAGCGTCACCAACGACCATGATAGAGCCTTTACCGCGCTGAGTCGGTGTTCCATCGTTAGGAATATAGGACTCATCGGTATGGCTGTGATATATGGCGATTTTAGGCTTAGGTGCTTCAGGCACTGGGGCCTGGACAAAAATGGCATTATCTGGAGCTTGACTCGATAGTTTCTCTACAGAGCGGCACCGGGCCAACGTACCTTCAACGGCAGTAACTTCATAGAGGATGTTGTCTTCACTGATATATTCATCACCCAGGTGTACTTCGTGACCTGTCTGTAACACAATTAGACCTCGATCATCAATTAGGGTTACATAGCCGGAGACCAGTTCATCGCCGGATAATGATTCGGCTTCAGTCGCTATAGCGGGAAGACCGGTAAAGCTAAGTAATACAACAATAATCAGTAAAAGTCTCATAAGATAGTGCATATTTACCCCCCTTTACAACTATCATTCCCACAGAGGAAATGTTTATCCGATGACCAAGCTGCTCTTAGTTCTTGTTTTAAACGAAAAAAAACACAGTCTCATAAAGACTGTGTTACTATACAGGTATTGTCTAAGATAAGTGGAAAACGCCTAACATTTTAACATTGCTGTGCTCTTGTTGCATTACTTTATGTAAGGAAAGTCCGGTAAGATTACATAGTGCTGCAAGATAGAACATGCTGTGGCCTAGCTCCTTGGCAATTACTTCTTGGCATTGTGGACAGGGCTCACCAACAAGATGGGAGGACATGTGATCCTTGAGCTCACTATAGGAAGTATTTTCAGGCACAGCTTGGCGGGCGGCGGCAACCTGGATACAGCCGCACTCGGTAACTGCTTTTGCAATGGCTCGGTTCACCCGGGCAGACGCTTCCTGATATTTTGTCAGGATATCAAGTACGCTTCGGTGTCGGATTAAGTATTCGTCTACAGCAGACTGGAAGTCTGAGCAGCATGTATTATCATACATTCTAGGTTCACCTCACTTTGCTTTTAATTATATAAACTGCTCTCTATAGTTGTCAATGTTGCTGGAAGAAAAACTATAGGTTGTTTATATCATCCGGATAATGGGGGATAGCATACTTATGAGGTAATTTCTTGACAAGGTTGAATTATACATGATACAATACTAAATTTTGACAAAGACTTAAGCTCTATGATATACTAAATCCGAATACAGTCAGGATGCAGTAACATCTGGGACGTATTTTTTTATTAAAAGTAGGACATAATAGAGCTGTATTTCCACTTTTTGGATGAATACTGATGTAAAAGAAAGGAGGTTAAGTCTATGATTGACAAGACGCTTAAGATCATTATTACTATATTAGCTGCAGTTGGCGGACTTATGATAACTGAGAGGATTATGCCGCTCCTGGCCACTGTGATAAGTGAAGAGTTTTTAAGAATTGGCGTGTTTGGTGTTACGATGACCACCATTCTATCCTTTGTTTTTGGCGGTTTTGCTGGAGGAATTGTTGGATTTTTAGTGGCGCCATTTTTGCTGAAATATTTATGGAACTTTACTTATTGGCTAGAGTTACGCCTAAATAAGATGCCCGGATATGATGTACTAGCCGGTGTGTTGGGGTTAGCCACTGGACTAATAATTTCTAATTTACTCGGGTCTGCTTTTTTGCCTATTCCAATCGTTGGCAAGTATATTCCGTTAGTGCTGAGCGTTATTCTTGGCTATTTGGGTGTTAATGTTGCCATTAGAAAACGGGAAGAGATATTAAATATGTTTTCTAATCTGCCGACATTGCCCTGGCTTAATCGTGATGGAAAAGAACGCGTAAGGGAAACTAAGGATGTTAGTGTATGTCAGGCCAAAATTTTAGATACCAGCGTGATTATTGATGGACGTATTGCTGATATTTGTAAAAGTGGCTTTATTGAAGGCGCGCTCATAATCCCGACATTTGTTCTTGAAGAATTGCAGCATATTGCTGACTCTTCTGATCTTTTGAAACGCAATCGGGGGCGGCGCGGTTTAGATATTTTAAACCGCATGCAAAAGGAATTTGCATTGAACGTGCAGATTGAAAATCAAGATTTTGAGGATATTGCTGAAGTAGACTCTAAACTTATTAAACTGGGGCAGCTTTTACAAGCCAAGGTAATAACAAATGACTATAATCTTAATAAAGTGGCTGAACTTCAGGGCGTGTCAGTTCTTAATATTAATGAATTGTCTAATGCCGTTAAACCAGTAGTACTACCAGGGGAAGAAATGGTAGTGCATGTTGTAAAGGATGGCAAGGAATTTGGTCAAGGTGTGGCATATCTTGATGATGGCACTATGATCGTGGTTGACGGTGGTAAAAGACATATTGGCGAGACCGTGGGAGTTTTGGTTACATCAGTGCTGCAAACAGCTGCTGGTCGAATGATTTTTGCTAAACCCAAAATTGTAATTTGATTTCAGGCCTTCAAGCCCTTTGGGTTTGGGGGCTTTTTGGCATATTTTGATGGGAGGAAAGTATATGGTATGTGTTATTATTGCCGCGGCCGGACAGGGAAAGCGAATGGGGAGTGCTATTAATAAGGTGTTATTGCCACTTGCCGGCAAGTCCGTATTGGCACATACAGTGCAAGCGGTCTGTCAGGCAGAGGCAGTGACAAGTATTGTCGTAACAGCCGCTATTGAGGAGGTGGAAAGGACTAGTGAACAACTTGCCAGTCTTAAGCTAGCTGTTCCCTGGCAAGTTGTTCCTGGTGGCAGTGAACGACAATACTCGATTGTTAATGCGCTAAAGGTGGTTGCACCTACGGCTAAGATTGTGGTAGTGCATGACGGAGCTCGCCCGCTGGCGCAGACAAGTCTGTTTAATCAGGTTATTGCCGTTGCCCGTGAAGAGCGCGCCGCTATTGCCGGCGTACCAGTTAAAGATACAATTAAAATAGCCGATCCTTCTGGCTGGGTAACAGACACACCAGATCGTCATACCTTGTGGTCGGTACAGACACCGCAAGCATTTGAGCGGGAATTGCTGCTAACGGCTTACGAGCAAGCAATGCAGGAGGGCTATCTGGGGACAGATGACGCCTCCTTGGTAGAACGACTGGGCATCAAGGTAAAAGTGGTTCCCGGCAATTACCAAAATATCAAAATTACTACTCCCGAAGATTTGCAGTTTGCTGAGACGGTACTTGGAGAGCGACAGGAGGCAAGGAGTATGGTTCGTGCTGGTATTGGTTATGATGTACATCGTTTAGTTCCTAAACGTAAGCTAATTCTTGGCGGAGTAGATATCCCCCATACGCTAGGTCTTGATGGTCATTCTGACGCCGATGTGCTGCTCCATGCTATTAAAGATGCGCTGTTGGGGGCAGCAGCATTGGGTGATATTGGCCGCCATTTTCCTGATACTGATGGACGGTATCAAGGAATTTCCAGTTTGAAGCTATTAGCCGATGTGCGTCAAATATTGAGTAAAAATGGCTATCGTGTCAATAATATTGATGCGACTATTGTAGCACAGAAGCCGAAACTGGCGACTTATATTCCTCAAATGAATAGCAATATTGCCGCAGCATTAGGCATTGCCATTAACCAAATAAATGTTAAAGCCACTACTACCGAAGGGTTAGGGTTCGCCGGACAAGGCGAAGGTATGGCGGCTTATGCGACGGCCACCATCATAACAGCACAAGGTTAATAGCTTGAAATAACCTGCATAAAATCCTGTCAGCGAGACATATTATGAATAATTCATACTGACGCAAGTTGGAGGCGAATTATGCGGAAAGTAATACGAAGAATAGTAGTTTCATTACTACTGTCAATACTAATTATGCTTTACCCCTCGTCGGTGCTGGCAACTGATTTTAGTTTCAATATTGCTATTGTCCGCCAGGAGGGAGCCACATGTGGCGAATTATGGCTTAACAATACATTAGTGTGGCGGCTGGCGCTTTTGTCAGACGGGGCAAAACCAGTATCAGACAATGGTAATGGGGCCAATACAACGTTAGTTATTCCTGATATTGTGAATGGTATGTTTGTAGTCAAAGTTGAATGACAAACAAAGAAATGCTGCTAATAAATTTAGCAGCACTCTTTTTATTTTGCATGCTGGCGTAGAATCTGCTAAAATATACAATGATTGACACTACTACTGCTACTTCAAGTACATGGAAGGGGTACATATAAATGGAACAGGAACTTAGAGTACGATTTGCTCCCAGCCCGACCGGACCGTTTCATATCGGTGGAGCACGGTCTGCACTATTTAATTGGCTGCTGGCCCGCAAAGAGGGTGGTAAGCTAATTCTTAGGATTGAAGATACTGACTTAGAACGTTCCACCAGGGAATCTGAGGAGAATATCAAGGCTTCTTTGCGCTGGCTGGGAATTGAATGGGACGAGGGAATTGATATAGGGGGCGAATACGGTCCTTACCGTCAGACCGAGCGGCTTGATATTTATCGCCAATATACGCAAAAATTGCTGGCTAGCGGACAGGCCTATTACTGCTACTGCAGCGAAGAAGAGCTTGATGCTGAGCGTCAGCGGCAACTGGATAAGGGTGAAAATCCCCACTACACCGGACGTTGCCGTGACTTGAGTCCGGTTGAACGGGAGCGGTTTATCGCTGAGGGACGCAAACCTACTGTGCGTTTTCGCGTACCGGAAAATCAGCAAATTGTTTTTAAAGACATGGTGCGGGATACGGTAAGTTTTGAATCAAATGGTGTGGGCGACTTTGTTATTGTGAAGTCGGACGGGATTCCCGTATATAACTATGCTGTGGTGCTTGATGATGCACTGATGAAGATAACCCATGTCATTCGGGCGGAAGAACATTTGTCGAATACGCCACGGCAGATATTGCTTTATCAGGCGCTTGGTCTGCCATTGCCCCAGTTTGGACACATCTCGCTTATCCTCGGTAAAGATCGTACCAAGATGAGCAAACGCCATGGTGCGACCTCAGTCGAACAATATAGAAACTTGGGTTATTTGCCGGAAGGAATTGTCAATTTCCTAGCTCTTTTAGGCTGGGCACCTGCCGGAGAAGAAGAAATATTTAACCAGGAAGAACTGATTCAGGCATTTTCCATGGACCGGGTAGCCAAGAATCCAGCTGTGTTTGATGTAGACAAGCTTAACTACATCAACGCGCATTATATCAAGCAAGCCAGCCCCGAACTTATTACAGAGCTAGCTTTGCCCCATCTCCAGGCAGCCGGTTTTATTGGGGAGGAGCTGACGGCTCAGCAGCGGGAGTGGTTGGTGAAGGTGGTGGCTGAACTGCAGGGCTATATCAGCTATGCGGCCCAAATTACAGAACATATTGGTGTTTTCTTTAATGATGATATCAACTTTGAGAATGAAGAGGCGCATGAGATTATGAAAGACGCTGATATTCCCAAAGTTTTGGAAGCCTTTAAAACCAAGCTGACTGCATTAGATCAAGTAGAACCGGCAGCTGTTCAGGCTATATTAAAAGGTATTACCAAAGAGTTAAAACTGGGTGGTAAAAAGGTATATATGCCTGTCCGGATTGCTATAACAGGTAAAATGCATGGGCTAGAGCTGATTAATCTTATTCCGCTGATTGGTAAAGAGCGTACGTTGGCGAGAATGGATTGTCTGATTGCTAAGATCTAAGTAGGCGGATTTTGCACATAGGCGATTAAATTGACTGAAATATTGGTCAGTATGGAGCAGTATGTTAATTTATTGCATTGCAGTGAATGTTAGCTTGACATGGTCAAGCTGGCATTAGTATAATTTATTTATAAACCTATTTGTATACTTGAAATGCGAGGACCAGAAGAAGTATGTGTTTACCTCCCTTAGAGAGGCACTGTCACCGGCTGAAAGCAGTGCTGGGAAAGGTTTCGCTGAAATGCATCTGGTAGCAGGTGAGCTGAAAGATAAGTAGGCCATCCCGGTCACTGCCGTTATCAGTGTTAAGCAGGGGTATTTATGCCCAAGCAGAGTGGAACCACGGGCCACCGTCTCTGTACAGAGATGGTGGCTTTATATTTTGTTCTTCTAAATTAAGCTAGGGAGGGAATAATATGTTTACCCGGATTAAAAAGGATATTAGCGTAGTGTTTGACCGTGACCCGGCAGCAAAGAGTGTGCTTGAAGTATTGTTATGCTACCCCGGGCTGCATGCCATCTGGCTGTATCGTATTTCCAATTATTTGTTTAAACGAGGCTGGGTATTATTGCCACGAATGATTTGCTATTTTAATCGCTTGTTAACCGGTGTGGATATTCACCCAGGAGCCACAATTGGCGAAGGGTTGTTTATTGATCATGCAACCGGTGTGGTTATTGGCGAGACCTGTATCATCGGCAATAATGTTACCTTGTATCAAGGTGTAACATTAGGTGGTACTGGTAAGGAAAAAGGCAAGCGTCACCCAACTATTGGTAACAATGTTGTTGTGGCCAGCGGCGCTAAGGTTTTAGGCTCATTCACTGTTGGTGACAATTCGAAAATTGGGGCCGGTTCGGTTGTACTGCGTGAGGTTCCGCCTAATTCTACCGTTGTTGGCATACCTGGCAGGGTTGTTTGGCATGACGGCGTAAAAATAAAAGGCCGCCCTGATTTGGACGGGATTGATCTTGAACATGATAATTTGCCAGATCCTGTAGTAGAAATGATGAACTGTATGCAACGCAATATAATGAGAATGGAAGCACGTATCGGACACTTGGAAAAGGAGTTAAAAAAGCATGAGTCTTAAAGTGTATAATACCCTGACAAAGCAAAAAGAAGAATTTGTACCACTAACGCCGGGAAAAGTTAAAATATATGTTTGCGGTGTCACTCCCTATAATCACCCCCATATTGGTAATGCCCGGCCGTTTATTACCTGGGATGTCATTCGCCGGTATCTTGAATACTCAGGTTATGAGGTCTATCATATTCAAAACTTTACAGATATTGATGACAAAATCATTAATACAGCGAATGGGGAAAAAGTTACCTGGGATGTAATCGCCAACAGGTATATTGCTTCTTATTTTGAGGTTATGGATAAGTTAAATATCCGCCATGCTCATGTATATCCTAAAGTTTCTCAGCATATTCCCGAGATTGTGACCATGGTTAAAACCCTTATTGACAAGGGATTTGCCTATGAAACGGGTGGTGATGTCTATTACAGTGTCGAAGCTTTTCAGGGCTATGGCAAATTGAGTGGACGAAACCTCGAAGACATGAAGGCTGGGGCAAGGGTTGATGTGGATGAACGAAAAAAACACCCCATGGACTTTGCTTTATGGAAAAGTGCTAAGCCAGGCGAACCGTCTTGGGAGAGTCCCTGGGGACAGGGAAGACCGGGGTGGCATATTGAATGCTCTGTGATGTCATATAAATATCTGGGTGCCAGTTTCGACTTCCACGGGGGCGGTAGTGATTTGGTATTTCCACATCATGAAAATGAAATTGCCCAGTCAGAAGCCTTTACGGGTATAGAACCGTTTGTGCGATATTGGCTGCATAATGGCTTTATAACAATTAATGAAGAGAAAATGAGCAAATCACTAGGAAACTTTTTCTTAGTAATTGATATACTGGAGCACTTTCGTCCGGAAATTTTACGATTTTTTATTTTGTCAACCCATTACCGGAGTCCCTTGGATTTTAGTGATGAACGTATGCAAGAGGCTGCACGCAGCTTAGAAAGGCTAAAAACTGCTGAGGCAAACTTGCGGCAGCTAAAAACCTTACCGGCGGCAAATGGTGGTGAAGAATCGGAGGTGCTTTCGCAGGCGGCTGCTCAAGCTACGGCTGAATTCAAGGCTGCTATGGATGATGATTTTAATACAGCGCTGGCAATTGGCACCATGTTTGGTCTGGCTAAAGAGATTAATATCTACCACAGTAAAGTTACCGGCGGCAAAACAGGGGTGGACGCTGATGCTTTGCAGCAGGCTGACAAGGCCTATGGACAGATGGCGGAGGTGCTGGGTATATTAAACGACACTGGTGTTGGAACGCAGGATGCAAATGCTGAGTTGGTAAATGAGTTAATGAATATCATTATTGAGATAAGACAAGAAGCCCGCAAAAAAAAGGATTGGACGACAGCTGACCAAATCCGGGATAAATTAGCCGCAACTGGTATTGTTCTCGAAGATTCACCGCAAGGAGTAAGGTGGAAAAGACAGTGAACTTTGACCACTATCAAAAGCTAGTAGATAACTTTTTTACCGTAGATGAAACCGGCGAACTTTCTCCAGCTAAATATAAGGACATTCCAATCGAACGACTGCCGGCTTTGGTGTTGGCCTATATTGGTGATGCATATTTTACCTTATATGTACGTACCCGTTTGCTTGGTTATGAGCAAAACAAGGTGCGGGTGCTGCATGATTTTGATGCTAAGATTGTCTCTGCAGTGATGCAGTCCAAAGCAATTAAAGCTCTGGAAGCTGAGCTTTTGCCAGAAGAGACAGATGTTGTGCGGAGGGGGCGCAATGCTAAATCAACTGTGCCCAAGAGCGCCTCTATTGCAGAATACCGTGCAGCGACTGGTTTTGAGGCGCTCATTGGTTACCTGTACTTGCAAAAAAAACAGGATAGATTGTCGGAAATTGTGGACAGGGCGTTTGCTGTTATTTCCCGGGAAATGACAAACATTTCCCCAAAATAACAAAAAGGGAGAGTTACCGTCATGAAAGTAAAATTAATTAAATATACGCCGGAACCCGAACGGGCGGTGGCTATGTCAGCACGGCTTTGCTATTCAGCTGCTGGTGCGGAAGAATTAGAGCAGAGTATGTCTGAGGCGCAAATAGACAAGCTAATTAAAAAACTAAGTAATATGGGACACTTATCAACCTTTGAACATGTTAGCTTCACCTTTGCGATAGAGGGGATTTCCCGGGTGTTGACCCATCAACTTGTCCGTCACCGCATTGCCTCTTATTCCCAACAGTCCCAGCGCTATGTTGCCGAACACGGTTTTGAGTATATTGTTCCACCAAGCATTGCTGTTAAGCCTGAAGCCAAAGCTAAATATGATACACTTATGAGACAAGTTCAAGAAATCTATGATGAACTGCTGGGACTGGGTGTACATCAGGAAGATGCCCGTTATGTATTAGCGAATGCTACCGAAACCAAAATTGTTGTAACCATGAATGCACGCTCTCTCTTGCATTTTTTCGAAAAACGTTGTTGCCAACGGGCTCAGTGGGAAATTCGCAATTTGGCTAATGCCATGCTCAGAGAGGTGCAAGCTGTGGCACCGCGCTTATTTACCAAAGCAGGGCCTGCCTGTGTGGCGCTTGGATCTTGTCCTGAGGGCGAAATGTCCTGTGGCCGTTTGGCAGGAATTAATGCAAATAAGTAGAAAGTACAACAGAATGAGAAGTGCATACATATACAAGAATTAGATTAAACAATACGATAAATGTGGTGGAGGAAATTTACTGTGCAGCGTGTACTTCAGGGAAATATTAGTGCGGGGATGACATTAGCTCAGCCAATATATGGGATTAATGGTCAGGTAATAATAAATAGCGGTGTGGAACTTAGTGAATTCCATATTTCAAAAATTGCACAGTTGGATGTTAAGTATATTTATGTGCAGGGAGAAGCACAATTAATTGATGAGAATGATGTGGTAGCTCAAAATGCCAAAAGTCAATTTGTATTAGCATCCCATCTGGCGCTTGAAGAAGTACGGGTAGGCAAATATGTTCAAATCGAACACATAAAAGGCCGGGTAATGACACTCTTGGATGAGTGTTGCATGCATAAGGAACTGCAACCTTTATTTACTGCCATGCAAAATTGTAATGATTATCTGTTTAAACACGCTGTTTGTGGGTACTTCTTTGCCATGATGATTGGGATTGGCTGCGGTATAGAAGGCCTGCGGCTGCGAGATTTGGGATTGGGGGCTTTGCTGCGGGATGTGGGCATGATTGCAATTTCCCGGGATATACTTAATAAGCCTGGTACCTTAACCCCGGAGGAAATGGCTATTGTAAAGCAGCATACAGAGAAGGGCCATGAAATACTTCATCGTAATCCAGAAATAAGCTTAGCTGCAGCCAATTGTGCTTTACAGCATCATGAACGCTTTGATGGCAGTGGTTATCCACGGGGAGCAAAAGACGACAATATCCATGAATTTGCGCAAATTACAGCATTGGCAGATGTATATTCTTCCATGACGGCGAATACCCCCTATCGTAAAGCGTTATCTGTCTATGATGCCCTGGCGATTATTGAGAAAGCCGGAGCCGCGTATTTTAACCCTGAACTTATTCGGGTGTTAGTTAGCAATGTGGCTATTTATCCGTTGGGGGCCATTGTTCGATTGAATAATCAAGTAGTAGGCATTGTTAATGATTATGCTGACGAATTAAGAACTAAACCTATTCTTAAGATAACTAACAATGAGTCCGGAGAGCGTGTCAATCAAACAGTAACGATTGATATGGAAGCTAACCCTACTATTTATATTGCTGATGTTTCCTGAAAGCGCGGCTAATACCCGCAAGACTCCTAAAAAACGGCAGGAT
The DNA here is from genome assembly GCF_000445445.1 of Sporomusa ovata DSM 2662. Classification (GTDB taxonomy): domain Bacteria; phylum Bacillota; class Negativicutes; order Sporomusales; family Sporomusaceae; genus Sporomusa; species Sporomusa ovata. The sequence continues at coordinate 967,588 of NZ_ASXP01000002.1, forward strand.
TATATTCTGCCGTTTTTTCATAATAATAACTATAAAAAATGAGGCATAAGCCGGAGGAGCGAATCATCATGTCTGAGGATGCAGAAATTATTGTAGGACGCAATAGTGTGCTTGAGGCGCTGAAAGCCGGGCGGTCACTAAATAAAATTCTTATTGCTAAAGGTGAACGCCAGGGGTCGGTTCGCGAGATTATTAGTCAAGCCCGTGAGCAGGGAATCATTATACAAGAAGTGGATGTTGCTAAACTTGAGCAACTTTCAGCCGGAGTGCGACACCAAGGAGTAGTCGCCATGGCGGCACCAGTAGCTTATGTTGAGGTTGATGATATTTTATCGATTGCCTATGGAAAAAATGAGCCGCCATTTTTAGTTCTTTTAGATGAACTTGCTGATCCACACAATGTTGGAGCTATATTACGCACTGCAGATGCCAGTGGCGTTCACGGTGTACTTATACCTAAACGGCGTAGTTGTCCACTTACCCAAACTGTGGCGAAAACATCCGCAGGAGCGGTTGAGCATGTACCTGTTGCCAGGATTGGTAATGTATCACAGACCCTAAAAGCCTTAAAGAAACAGGGCCTTTGGGTTGTGGGAGCCGATATGGATGGTACAAAAAATTATTATGAGGCCGATCTTACAGGTCCGGTAGTAATTGTTGTCGGCAGTGAAGGAGAGGGAATGGGGCGATTGACTAAAGAGGCTTGTGATTTTATTGTGAAGATTCCTATGCGCGGACAGATCGCGTCATTAAATGCCTCTGTCGCCTGTTCCTTGCTGTTGTATGAAGTTCTAAGACAAAGGGAGCTGAATGGAAAGTGAAACGTTGGGCCGGTATTATTCTGGCAGTGACGGTAAGTATTGCAGGGATAGCCGTTTTTGGGCTGGCCAGGCCTTTGTTTTCGCAAACCGTTTATGCGGGAGTATCTATTGCTAATGTCGAAGTTGGCGGAAAAACACGGGAGGAAGTAGCGCAACTGCTCGTCACCTGGCAAAAGGATCAAAAAACCAGGCCCATCCTTTTGTCTTATGAAGATACAACATTTCGTATTGAGCCTGAAAATCTTGATTATAGCATCGATGAAGAGGCAACAGCTGAGGCCGTATGGATGTTTGGACGCGAAGGCCCCCTGTGGGCCAGACTGAAAAAAATTCGTAATGCTGAGGCTGAGGGCTGGTCTATCCCCCTAAGGATCAAGTATAATGAAAATAAATTAGATAGCATAGTAGAACAACTGCAAGGGACAGTTAACCGTCCGCCCTGTAACGCGACCTTAAGTCTATGGACCGGAAGAGTTGTACCAGAGAAAGAGGGGCGTGAACTTAATGTAACTGAGCTAAAAGAACTAATACTTCTTGCTCTTAACCGAACCGATGCCAGTACAGCTGCTTTGCCGGTTACTCCGGTTTATCCCGAAATTACGGCCAGCGATCTTGCTGAAAACGGTATCCAGGAACTTATGGCCAGGTATACTACCCAATTTAATACTGAGGATGTAAACCGGACAGCCAATATAAAATTGTCAGCACAGAAGATTGCCGGTAAACTACTGTATCCCGGCCAAATTTTTTCTTATAATGATACTGTTGGACCACGGGAAAAATCACAGGGATTCAAAGAAGCGATGGAGATAATTAATGGTGAGTTTGTACCAGGAATAGGCGGAGGTGTGTGTCAGGTTTCATCAACCTTATATAATGCGGTACTCTTGTCAGGACTTGCTATTGTTGAACGTACGAATCATTCCAAACCGCTTTCCTACGTACCGCTGGGACGGGATGCTACTGTCGTGTACAATATACTGGATTTTAAATTCGTTAACAACAGTCCGGCACCGGTTATGATTATGGCCGAGACTATAGGCAATAAGCTCAATGTAGGTATATTTGGTCAGCGGCTGCCTGAAAAAAATATTGATATTATTACAACCCGGCAGCAAGTTATTCAACCGGCTATTATAAAAGAATCTGACCCAGCACTCCTGCCAGGTGAAAATAAAATAGAAAGGCAAGGCAAGCCTGGGTATGAAGTAACTGTTGTACGCATCACACGTAATAGCGCAGGTAAAGAATTACAACGTGAAATCGTATCGCATGACAAATATGCTCCAGATAATACGCTAATACGGTTTGGGCCAGAGCCTAAAGCGGTACAATCAAAGCTGTAGCCGCTATCTGCAGGAGATAAGATTGGAGAATTTTTCTCAATGGAATTGTTAATTGTTGACGGCTATAATGTGATTAACGCTTGGCCTGAACTCATTGCTATTAGAGATAATCTAGAATATGCCCGTGACAAACTCGTGGATATAATCAGTGAATACGGCGCATATAAAAGCTTTAGGACAACAATAGTATTTGATGCTCATTTGACAACAGAAAAAAGTGTCAGCCAAAGTAGAACTGGCGTGCTTACGGTGGTTTATACGAAAGAAGGCGAAACAGCTGACAGCTATATTGAAAAAATGGTATACGACCTTGGCCGCCACAATAAGAGAATCTATGTTGTTACCTCCGACTGGGCCGAGCAAATGTTTATTTTAGGAGCAGGTGCTTATCGGATATCGGCGCGGGAACTAAAAAATGATATTGATGCTGTCAAAAAGGAAATCGCAGCTGGCCTTTCGCGAAAGATAGTAGCGCGCGACCGCCATGAAGTTGGCAGCCGTTTGGAAGCAGATATCTTAAAACGTCTTGATGCTATAAGGCGTGATGGGCTTGACTAACTTAGTTTGAACAAGTATAATCTATATGACAGACATGCGGCGAGGCTGCGGCACTAAGATCTTTAGTGCATTTTTATTTTTCTATGGTGTGCAAATGCTGTGCAGAGAAAAAGTGGGGTTGTACTCACTTATATGCAGTAAAAGAAAACTTATGGGGGCGATGCGATGCGAGTAAATACTCAACGCGATCTTTACGGTTGTTTTGATAACTTAACTGATGAAGAAATAGTATTCGACGCCAAAGATAATGACAACACGGTCGCTCTGGAGTATTTGATTAACAAATATCGCAATTTCGTGCGGGCTAAAGCCAGATCGTATTTTTTAATTGGCGCTGAGCGTGAAGATATCATTCAGGAAGGCATGATTGGCTTATATAAGGCCATTCGCGACTTTCGTAATGACAAGCTCTCATCCTTTAGAGCATTTGCCGAATTGTGTGTAACACGACAGATTATTACTGCAATTAAGACGGCTACCCGGCAGAAACATATTCCCTTGAACTCTTATGTTTCGCTAAATAAGCCTATTTATGATGAAGATTCTGACCGCACGCTGTTGGATGTATTATCTGGTTCGAAAGTGACCGATCCGGAAGAATTGGTGATCAGCCGCGAGGAATTTATTGATATTGAAGAAAAAATGGGCGAAATTTTGAGCGATCTTGAATGGAAAGTGCTGATGGCATATCTTGATGGCAAGTCCTATCAGGAGATTGCCGTTGAACTAGAACGCCATGTTAAGTCAATTGACAACGCTTTGCAGCGAGTAAAGCGCAAACTCGAACGATATCTGGAAAACCGCGGTGATGACAGCGATATCCGTGGTGTATATAAAGGTCTTACCAGTCTTAATAAAGATTCTCAGACAGAGTTAGCTGAATAATGTTAATTCTGAGCAATAACGGCAGCCAAAAATGACACCAGAAGTAGGTGTCATTTTTGGCATTATTCTGGTGAAACTACTTTGATGAGGTGATTAGTAGATGATCAATGCAAGCAAAGTAAAAAGTATTGCTGTACTTACAGGCGGCGGAGATGCGCCTGGGCTTAACGCTGTTATTAGGGCTGTTGTCAGGACTGGGATCGGGCATGGGCTTAAGGTATGGGGGATAAAAAACGGTTTTGGTGGTATGGTAGAAAACCAAGTTATTGAGATGACAGATGAATATGTTGCCGGTATCTTGCCGCGCGGAGGAACAATATTAGGAACAACCAATCGCGATAATCCGTTTAATTATCCCACGATGCAAGGGGGCAAAACCGTATATAAGGATATGTCCGGTCAGGCACTTAACAATTTGCGGCAACGGGACATTGAAGCACTTGTGGTGATTGGCGGTGATGGCAGTCTTAAGATTGGCTCAGAATTTTATCAATTGGGTTTGCCGGTAGTGGCTGTGCCGAAAACGATTGATAATGATATACCGGGAACCGAGCGGACTTTCGGATTTGATACCGCTGTCGGTGTGGCTGCCGATGCACTTGATCGGCTTCATACCACGGCTGAATCTCATCATCGGGTCATGGTGCTGGAGGTTATGGGCCGATATGCTGGCTGGATTGCGCTGCATGCGGGGATAGCAGGTGGTGCTGATTGTATCTTGATTCCAGAGATACCTTTTCAAATAGATGCGATTATTGCCAAGATTGAAGAACGTCAGCAGCGCGGCCGTTTGTTTAGTTTAATTGTTATTGCCGAAGGGGCCTATCCCCAGGGTGGGGAGATATCGGTATCACGTATTGTGGAAGGCAGCCATGAGAAGATTCGATTAGGTGGTGCAGGGGAAAAGTTGGCACGACAACTAGAAAGTCTTACCGGTATTGAATCTCGTTGTACGGTGCTGGGTCATGTTCAGCGGGGTGGTACACCAACTGCCTTTGATCGGGTATTATCTACCCGTTATGGTGTGGCGGCTGCAGAGTGTCTGTTTGAGGGGGCTTTCGGTAACATGGTGGCTTTGCGGAAAAATGAGATTATTCGTGTGCCAATCGTAGATATTGCCGGCAAAGCAAATAATGTAACTGCTAATGACGAATTATTAAAAGCGGGAAGGTCTATCGGTATTTGTTTTGGAGATTAAAAAAATAGTTATGTGGTTACACTAAGTCTAAATATTGCGTAGATTTACTATATTTTCTGCAGTAAGGAAGTTGCAGGCGCAGGCGTGTGTTGCCAACCTTAGCAGTTATATAGATATGCAGTGGAGGGCTGTAATGGAAACCTTGGGCATTACCCTATTTAGGGTAGTTGCAGGCATGGGCGTGTTGCTTATCATTATGCTGATCACTGGTCGCCGTCAGGTCAGTGAGTTTAGTTCGTTTGACTTCTTGACTTCAATCACCATTGGGGCAGTGGCCGGTGCATTAATTGTTGATCACCGGATTGAACTTGTTAGTTCATTAATTGCCCTGTTGGCGCTTGGAGGTATGCAGCTTTTTTTTGGCTGGCTTAGCATCAAGGTCCGCCCAGTTAATCACAAACTGAATTTTAAGCCGCTTGTGCTGGTGGAAGATGGTCAGATTATCAAAAAAAACCTGCGTAAAGTGCGGATGCCTGTAGAGACTTTATTGCAACTTTTGCGGGAAAAGGATGCATTTGATATTACCATTGTAGAGCTTGCTATTTTGGAGCCGTATGGCAGATTAAGTGTACTTAAAAAAGCAGAACACCTGCCATTGACACCAAGTCAGGTTAACTTTAGCGTAACTCCGAACAGTGTTTTAATACCGGTAATTTTGGAGGGGAAGCTACAAGAGAATGCTTTGGCAGAGATGGGACTTTCTAAGCGACAGATTGAAGAATTTCGCCGCCAGCACCAAGATACTATTCATAATGTGTTTATTGCTTTCATGGATCAAAATAAACGGCTGCATATAGTAAATGAGGATGCTCGGGGACAAAGTGTATTTATACACTGAAATCCTCGACTTTTTAATTTATTTTTTCAATTATGCAGGATATTGCGATAAATATGGTAAAATAGTAACATCGTCCTATTGGAGGTGCTTTGAAAAATAACGCTCTAATTTTTGTTCGAAGTGCAGAGGTTATCAAGCAATAACATGCTCCTGATGGCAACGACAACAAAGACTAAGGAAGTGACTATGTGAGTGAAAATATCATTACAGTAATTATTGGCGTAGTAGAGGGATTGACAGAATTTCTGCCTATTTCTTCAACCGGACATATGATCTTAGTTGGTTCACTGCTGGGATTTGAAGGGGAAAAGGCCAGTGTATTTGAAGTGTTTATTCAATTGGGTGCTATTTTATCTGTACTAATTTTGTATCGGGACAAGTTTTTAGCTATGATTAGGCCGCGAGCCATTAATATTTATGGCAATGGACTAACTGCTATGCACATTCTGGTTGGGATTGTGCCTGTCATGGGAATAGCATTTTTTTTACATAAACCGATAAAGACCTACTTATTTTCTCCGTATACTGTAATTATTGGCTTGATCATTGGTGCAATTTTTATGTTGGTGGCTGAAAAAATGGCAAATCGTCCAGTTACTCATAGTGTTGATAACATGACAATAAAACAGGCATTTTGGGTAGGGTTGTTTCAAGTGTTATCACTGTGGCCAGGGTTTTCACGTTCAGGATCAACTATTGCGGGTGGTTTATTCTTTGGGATGAGCCGTAAAGCAGCAGCAGAATTTTCTTTTATTATCGCTGTGCCGTTAATGCTTGTTGCCTGTGTTTATGATTTAATGAAGATCTGGGATAAATTGAGTATGGCAGAGTTTAAACTGTTTATAATTGGCTTTATTGTTGCATTTATTACGGCATATATCTCCATTGTATGGTTTTTGCGTTTCCTCAATAACTCAACGCTGGCTTCATTTGCCTATTATCGGTTTATTGTTGCTGGTATATCCTATTACTACTTTTTCCTAAGGTAAATGTAAATAAAAGTAATATAATTAAGGCCTAAAAGATGTTGACATAGTCTATAGACTATTATATAATAAGTTTTGTCACTGAGGCGAGTTCTCGAAAAATGATGCTGGCGTAGCTCAATTGGTAGAGCAGCTGACTTGTAATCAGCAGGTTGGGGGTTCAATTCCTCTCGCCAGCTCCATTCTTATGCAGGTAGGGAATTAGAATGAGTTGCTTAGTTCTCCAAGCTGTAAGAACATTCTCTAATAAATAATCTTGGAGGGATTCCCGAGTGGCTAAAGGGAGCAGACTGTAAATCTGCCGTCTTTGACTTCGGTGGTTCGAATCCACCTCCCTCCACCAAAGCCTTTTTCACCTTATATCGCGGGGTGGAGCAGTTGGTAGCTCGTCGGGCTCATAACCCGAAGGTCACAGGTTCAAGTCCTGTCCCCGCAACCAAGAATTTTCGCTGGTGTAGCTCAGTCGGTAGAGCGTATCCTTGGTAAGGATAAGGTCACCGGTTCAATCCCGGTCACTAGCTCCATTTTAATACGGCGGCGTAGCTCAGTTGGCTAGAGCATGCGGTTCATACCCGCAGTGTCCGGGGTTCAAATCCCTGCGCCGCCACCAAACAAAAAACTTTGCAATTAATTGCAGAGTTTTTTATCTATGAAAGTTTTATTTAGTAACTTTTGATAGCAGGATTTTTACATAGGAGATAGAATTTCTAATTTTGTAAAAAGCTGTATACTATAGTGGCGATTAAAGATATAGTAGGGGAGGCTATTGACTTAAAATGGCTAAGAAAAAGTTTGAAAGAAACAAACCACATGTTAACATTGGTACTATCGGTCACGTTGACCATGGCAAAACCTCGCTGACGGCTGCCATTACCATGACATTGGCAAAACACGGCGGCGCTGAGTTCATGGCTTATGACATGATTGACAAAGCACCGGAAGAAAGAGAGCGCGGTATCACCATCAACACAGCTCACGTTGAGTATGAAACGGCAGCCCGCCATTATGCCCACGTGGACTGCCCAGGCCATGCTGACTATGTTAAAAACATGATCACCGGCGCAGCGCAAATGGACGGCGCTATCCTGGTTGTATCGGCAGCTGACGGCCCGATGCCGCAAACTCGCGAACACATTTTGCTGTCCCGCCAAGTTGGCGTACCTGCCATGGTTGTATTCTTAAACAAAGCTGACCTGGTTGATGATGCTGAACTGATGGAACTAGTAGAAATGGAAGTTCGTGAACTTCTCACCAGCTACGAATTCCCGGGTGACGACATTCCGGTCGTATCAGGTTCTGCTGTAAAAGTGCTTAACTGCGGTTGCGCGAGCCCTGAATGCGAATGGTGTGGCAAAATCCATGAACTGATGGCCAAAGTTGACGAATACATTCCGACCCCGGTTCGTGCTACCGATAAAACCTTCCTGATGCCTGTAGAAGACGTATTCACTATTACTGGCCGTGGCACAGTAGCAACCGGCCGTGTAGAACGTGGCGAAGTAAAAGTCGGTGATACAGTAGAGATCGTTGGCATGAGTGAAAAACCGAAATCAACAGTAGTAACTGGTGTAGAAATGTTCCGGAAACTATTGGATTCGGCAGTAGCCGGTGACAACATTGGTGCACTTTTAAGAGGTGTTGAACGTAAGGAAATCGAGCGTGGACAGGTACTGGCCAAGCCTGGCAGTATTAAACCGCACACCAAATTCAAGTCTGAAGTATATGTATTGTCCAAAGAAGAAGGCGGCCGTCATACCCCGTTCTTTAACGGTTACCGTCCGCAATTCTACTTTAGAACAACAGACGTAACTGGTGTTGTTACATTGCCGGAAGGTGTAGAAATGGTAATGCCTGGCGATAACATTCAAATGAATATAGCGCTTATTACCCCAATTGCTATTGAAGAAGGTCTGCGCTTTGCTATTCGTGAAGGCGGCCGAACAGTAGGCGCTGGTGTTGTAACTGCTGTTGAAGAATAACTACTAGATTATTTCATGCGAAAAAAGGTATAAATTGGTCATTGCCTGATATAATAATAGAGCGGGGGATAACCCTGCTTTATTTATTGACATACCCGAGCCTGTGGGCTATTGACACACTGATATAATTATGATAAATTGTATTAGTGACATTTAAAAAAAGTGTTATCAATAAATAGGCTTGATGCTATATTTACTGGTAAGAGAGGTGTAACAGGATGCGCAACGCGGTAACATTGGCCTGCACAGAATGCAAACAACGCAATTATCAGACCAATAAAAACAAAAAAAACGACCCGGATAGATTGGAATTCAACAAATACTGCAAGTTTTGCAAAAAACAGACGCTGCACAAAGAAACAAAGTAATTCTAAGATAGGGTAACTTCGCTACACTGTAGGGGTATAGCTCAATTGGTAGAGTAGCGGTCTCCAAAACCGTTGGTTGAGGGTTCAAGTCCTTCTGCCCCTGCCAAAACGTATGCACAGGATGTGAGAAAATGGCCGCCCAGGAAACAGCTATCCAGTCGAATGCATCGCGCTGGAAAAAATTTTTACGGGAAGTAAAAGCTGAACTTAAAAAGGTAACATGGCCAGGCAAGGCAGAGCTTATTTCCTTTACAGGGGTTGTATTTGTGACGGTTACTGTTGTCGCGGCCTTGATTTGGGTGCTTGATGCTTCTTTCGCTCAAATTTTAAAGGCTATCATCAAGTAGACTGGGGGTGGGGGACGCAATACGTCCCTTGAGGCTATGGAATCCGAAAAACTCGAAAAACATTGGTATGTTATCCATACATATTCCGGTTATGAAAATAAGGTAAAAGCCAATCTGGAGAAAAAAGTTCATTCCATGGCAATGGAAGATGAAGTTTTTCGTGTGCTTGTACCGATGGAAGATGAAGTGGAAATAAAAGATGGTAAGAAAAAAATTACCAAGAAAAAAGTTTTCCCCGGATATGTTTTGGTAGAAATGATTGTTACAGACCGTTCCTGGTATGTTGTTCGTAACACTCCGGGTGTTACCGGTTTTGTCGGGTCGGGAACCAAGCCTATTCCGTTGAGCGAAAATGAAGTGAAACATATCCTCAAGTCAATGGGAATAGAAGATGCGAAACCTAAAATTGATATTGAGCTTGACCAATTGGTACGTATCACTGCAGGTGCTTTTGAAAACTGGACAGCCACTGTAGTTGAAATTAATCCTGAACGAGGCAAGATCAAGGTGCTTGTCAATATGTTTGGTCGTGAAACACCAGTAGAACTTGATTTCACACAAATTGCGAAAGTTGATTAAGGAGGTGTAATATAAATGGCTAAAAAAGTTGTAAAGCTTGTAAAACTGCAAGTTCCCGCTGGCAAAGCCACTCCGGCTCCTCCCGTAGGTCCGGCACTTGGTCAAGCTGGTGTCAATATCATGGCTTTTGTTAAAGAGTTTAACGAAAGAACGGCCAGCCAAGCCGGTCTTATCATTCCGGTGGAAATTACGGTATTTGAAGATAGATCATTTACCTTTGTTACCAAAACTCCACCTGCACCTATTCTTCTTAAAAAGGCTGCTGGTATTGAAACTGCTTCCGGCGAACCGAACAAGAAGAAGGTTGCCAAAGTAAAACGTGATCAGGTTAGAGAAATTGCAGAAACCAAAATGCAAGATCTGAATGCCGCCAGCGTTGAAGCTGCTATGCGGATGATTGAGGGTACTGCCCGCAGTATGGGCATTGAGATTGTTGACTAATTAATCGTTGCAGTCTTATGTGGGAGGGCTATGTACTTCCGTTAGTACCACAAAGGAGGAAAAATTATATGCCAAAACATGGAAAAAAGTATATTGAAGCTGCTAAGCTCATTGATAAGGATAAGTTGTATGATCCTGAAGAAGCAGTAGAACTTATCAAAAAGACTGCTGCCGCAAAGTTTGATCAAACAGTAGAAATTGCTGTCAAACTGGGTGTTGATCCGAAACATGCTGATCAGCAAGTGCGTGGCGCTGTTGTACTTCCTCATGGCACAGGTAAGAGTAAAAAAGTTCTTGTTTTTGCCAAAGGCGAAAAAGCCAAAGAAGCGGAAACTGCTGGTGCAGACTTTGTAGGTGCCGAAGATATGGTAGAAAAAATCCAGGGTGGTTGGGCTGATTTTGACGTTGCAGTAGCCACGCCGGACATGATGGGTATGGTAGGACGTCTTGGCAAAATTCTCGGCCCAAAAGGTTTAATGCCTAACCCTAAAGTGGGGACTGTTACTCTTGATGTAACACGTGCTATTAACGAAATTAAAGCCGGTAAGATTGAATACCGTACCGATAAAGCTGGTAATATTCATGCTCCGATTGGTAAAGCATCTTTCGACAACGAAAAACTGCTTGCAAATTTCCACACCCTGATTGATACATTGATTAAGGTTAAGCCCGCTGCGGCCAAAGGCCAGTATATGCGGAACATTTCCTTAAGCTCAACAATGGGGCCTGGTGTTAAAGTTAACCCGCTTAAATCTGCGGGTAAAAAAGAATAACATTATTATAGAAATACTCAGTAGCAATAACGCAAATGGGTATTTATGAATAATATGCGGCTGTAGACAGCAGGTTTATGTAAAAGTTTGATGAAACTTTCCTGCCGAGGCCGGAGAATTGCAAGATATAACTACTAACTAGTTATTATGCGGCCTCCGGTGTTTACACCGTGGGTCGCTTTTTGGTTTCAAGAATACTTGTTTAAGGAGGTGTAATCTAAATGGCTGTAACTCAAGAAAAACTGCAGACGGTTGCTGGGATTAAAGAAAAGCTCAGTACGACCAAAGGTGCTGTTTTAACTAATTACCGTGGTTTGACTGTGGCACAGGATACCAAGCTTCGCCGTCAATTACGGGAAGCTGGCGTGGAATACCGTGTATTCAAAAATACCATGACACGCATTGCTGCCAAAGAAGCTGGTATTGAAGGTCTTGATCCTTATCTGGAAGGCCCGACTGCTATTGCTATGTCTTACACTGATCCGGTAGCCCCAGCTAAAGTCATTGCTGACTTTGTAAAAGAGAATAAGTTGCAAGCTCTGGAAGTAAAAGCTGGTTTGGTTGAAGGAAAAGTGATTGATGCTGACAGTGTTAAAGCTCTAGCCAGTTTGCCGGCACGGGAAGTTCTTATTGCTCAAGTGCTGGCTGGCATGCAGGCTCCTATTGCCGGTTTTGTCAACGTACTTTCTGGTTCGCTGCGCAACCTGGTGTATGCGCTTGAAGCTGTTCGTAAACAAAAAGAATCCGCTTAAGCGAGGATCTTGTAAACAAATTGATTTGATTGTTGCCTAAAAAAATATTTTAATGAAAGTTTATGGAGGAATAGTAAAATGACTAAAGAACAAATTATGGAAGCTATTGAGCAAATGACTGTGCTCGAACTTTCCGAACTAGTAAAAGCGCTTGAAGAAAAATTTGGTGTATCTGCTGCTGCTCCTGTAGCTGTAGCTGCTGCTCCTGCTGCCGGGGCTGCTGCCGCTGCTGCAGAACAAAGCGAGTTTGACGTAATTTTAACCAGCGCTGGTGCAAGCAAAATTAATGTTATTAAAGTGGTTCGCGAAGTTACCGGTCTTGGCCTCAAAGAAGCTAAAGAACTTGTTGACGGCGCTCCTAAAGCCATTAAAGAGAAAATCTCCAAGGCTGATGCTGACGCTCTTAAAGCAAAACTTGAAGAAGCTGGCGCAACTGTCGAAGTTAAGTAATTTAAGCTTAATAAAGAAAGGAGCACCTACCGGTGCTCCTTTTTTCAATTGAAAAACTATACATATAAGGGTAATACTTCTTGACATAGTAAAAGTTACGTGATAACATTATATATTGCCGTACATATTTATTTTACTGAGTATTAGCAGAATCATAACAAAACCTTGTATAAATTATGGAATGGCAGGAAATAGTAATATAATGGAGGATGAATCGTTTTTCATCGAAAAAAAAGGCAAGGTCCTTACCCAAAATGAAAAGAACCTTGCTTTGTTTTGTATTTATTTAATCATTCATTTGTCGGCTTAGTATTTGCGAAATATCGCTTGCTTATGTGTAAGCTGCGAATAATGCAATAGGCCAGGCAAAATGGCTAAGGGGTGAATGGGTTAATGTTTAATCCTGTTCCGGTGGGCAAAAGATTCAGGTATAGTTATGCCAAAATTAAAGAAGTGCTGGACATGCCCAACCTTATTGAAATTCAAAAGAATTCGTATCGTTGGTTTCTTAAGGAAGGTTTACAAGAGATATTTCATGATATCTCTCCAATCCAGGACTTTACCGGCAACCTGATTCTATCGTTTGAAAATTTTACACTGGGCGAACCTAAGTATGATGTTGAGGAATGTAAAGAGCGGGATGTTACCTATGCCGCTCCACTTCGTGTTAGTGTTCGGCTATACAACAAAGAAACACAGGAAATAAAAGAGCAAGAAGTATTTATGGGCGATTTTCCGCTCATGACCGACAACGGTACATTTATCATTAATGGTGCTGAACGGGTTATTGTCAGCCAATTAGTGCGTTCACCCGGCGTATATTATGGTGAGAGCATTGATGCTACAGGTAAGAAACTGTATAATGCGACGGTAATTCCTAATCGTGGCGCCTGGCTGGAACTTGAGACTGACGCCAATGATGTTATATCTGTTCGTGTCGATCGCACCCGTAAGTTACCAGTAACTGTCCTGATCCGTTCATTAGGCTATGTATCTAATGGCGTAATTTCTGAACTCTTTAATGAGGATGTTCGCATTCGGGCGACACTGGAACGAGACAACACAGATTCACGGGAAGAGGCTCTTGTTGAAATCTACAAGCGATTGCGTCCCGGTGAACCGCCAACGGTAGACAATGCTGCACAATTGCTGGAAACGTTATTTTTTGATCCCAAGCGCTATGACTTGGCTACTGTAGGGCGCTATAAACTTGGCAAAAAGTTAGGGTGGCGTCGCCGTCTGTTAGGAAAAGTTCTTGCTCAGCCGTTGGTGGATAAAGAAACTGGCGAAATTGTAGTAGATGAAAATACACAAGTAGATGAGGACGTTCTTAATAAGATCGCTGCTGCTAACATTTTTGACGATGTGGGTCTGAAGGAAGCCTGGATTAAACAAAAAGATGGTACATCGGTAAAATTGCTGCTTAATACAGTATTGCCATTTACGCATCGTACCATTACGAAAGAAGATATTATTGCTTCCATCAGCTATCTTCTTAACTTAACAGAAGGTCATGGAACTACTGATGACATTGACCATTTAGGTAATCGCCGACTGCGCTCGGTAGGCGAACTTTTGCAAAACCAGTTCCGTATTGGTTTGTCCCGGATGGAACGGGTAGTTAAAGAACGTATGACTATTCAGGATATTGATGTAATTACGCCGCAGGCGCTCATAAATATCCGGCCAGTGGTTGCTGCCATAAAAGAATTTTTTGGCTCCAGTCAATTATCTCAGTTTATGGATCAAACCAACCCGCTGGCTGAACTTACTCATAAACGACGTCTCAGCGCCCTTGGCCCTGGTGGCCTTAGCCGGGAACGTGCTGGTTTTGAGGTTCGTGACGTCCACCATTCCCACTATGGTCGGATGTGCCCGATTGAGACACCTGAAGGTCCGAACATCGGCCTTATCGGTTCGCTTTCCACTTTTGGACGAATTAATGAATTCGGTTTTATTGAGACACCATACCGTAAAGTCAACAAACAAGAGCATCGGGTAACAGAAGAAGTATACTATTTGACGGCTGACGAAGAAGATGAAATGATTGTTGCCCAGGCTAATGATGTTTTAGACGAAAATGGCTGGTTTGTGGAGCCGCGTGTTACCTGTCGCTACAGAAATGAAATATTGGTAGTTCCAGCTGAAAAAGTTGACTATATGGACGTATCGCCTAAACAAGTAGTATCTATTGCTACTGCCATGATACCTTTCCTGGAAAACGATGATGCTAACAGAGCATTGATGGGGGCAAATATGCAGCGGCAGGCCGTACCGCTTCTTAGAACGCAGGCACCACTTGTTGGTACTGGCATGGAATATAAAGCCGCCCGTGATTCCGGGGTTGTAATTTTGGCAAAAAATGCGGGCGTTGTTGAAAAAGTAACAGCCACAGAAATCCATATTCGTACCGAAAAGGGAGCGCTTGATACCTATAAGTTACTTAAATACCTGCGTTCCAACCAAGGAACATGCATAAATCAAAAACCCATCGTATATAAGAACGATACTATCGTTAAAGGGCAAGTGCTTGCTGATGGACCGGCCACCGATAACGGCGAACTGGCCTTAGGCTTTAATGTGCTGGTAGCCTTTATGCCTTGGGAAGGCTACAATTACGAAGATGCTATTCTCCTAAGCCAGGACTTAACAAAAGCCGATGTATTTACCTCTATACATATTGAAGAATATGAATGTGATGCCCGTGATACTAAGCTTGGTCCTGAAGAAATTACCCGTGACATTCCAAACGTTGCCGAAGACGTACTGCGTGATCTTGATGACCGCGGCATAATCCGTGTTGGCGCAGAAGTGCGTCCTGGGGATATTCTGGTTGGTAAAGTAACACCAAAAGGCGAAACGGAACTGACTGCCGAAGAACGATTATTACGGGCCATTTTTGGTGAGAAAGCCCGCGAGGTTCGTGATACCTCACTTAGAGTACCGCATGGCGAAGCAGGTAAGATTGTTGATGTAAAGGTCTTTACCCGTGAAAATGGCGACGAATTGCCACCAGGTGTAAACCAGCTGGTACGTTGCTATATTGCCCAAAAACGTAAAATCTCTGAAGGTGACAAAATGGCCGGTCGTCACGGCAACAAAGGTGTCGTTTCCCGGATAATGCCGAAGGAGGATATGCCTTTCCTGCCTGATGGCACACCTGTTCAAATCGTATTAAACCCACTAGGCGTACCATCGCGTATGAATATTGGTCAGGTACTTGAAACTCACTTAGGTCGTGCTGCTGCTGCTATTGGCATGCAGATTAAGCTGGGCGATCCGACCGTAGCTGACAGGCTGAAAGCGGTCAACTATGATTTCGACAAACATGGAATGCCTAAGCCGGATAAGGCAGGTATTCATTTGGCTGTACCAGTATTTGATGGCGCCACTGAGACTGACGTTATTAACACATTAAAAGCAGCAGGTTTATCAGAAGATGGCAAAACCGAACTGTTTGACGGCAGAACAGGTGAACCATTTGATAATCATGTTACTGTTGGTTACGTGTATATGCTCAAACTGCATCACTTGGTTGATGATAAAATTCATGCCCGTTCGACTGGTCCGTACTCGCTTGTAACGCAACAGCCGCTTGGTGGTAAAGCACAGTTTGGCGGTCAGCGCTTCGGTGAGATGGAAGTGTGGGCATTGGAAGCATATGGATCCGCCTATACTCTGCAAGAATTACTAACTGTCAAGTCTGACGATGTTGTTGGTCGTGTAAAAACCTATGAGGCCATTGTAAAAGGCGAAAATATACCTGAACCAGGTGTGCCTGAATCCTTCAAGGTACTGATCAAAGAACTCCAGAGTATCGGTCTTGATATTAAGATACTGACAGAAGATGACCAAGAAATTATGATTCGTGACACAGACGAAGACATCAATGAAACAGCTAAAGAATTAGAATTGAATATTGGCGATGACATGCCGAAAGCCTCACTTGAACGCAAAAAGACGGATTTTGAGGCGGATATGGTTGACGAACTAGAAGCAAATGATGACATCGAACCGCTGGAAGAAGAACTTGATATTATTGCTGAGATTGGTGAAATGGAGCCTGATGCGGCTCAAAGATCCCATGAAGATGAATTTGATTTGCAGTCCTCTGCAAGCAATGCTGCGAAGCTCAAGGAAAATGCTAAAAAGTCTACTTCCCATGAAGATTTGGAAGAAGTCCTAGAAGACTAGGATTTAGACTAGTTAGAAGGGAGCGATAACCCCTTGTTAGACGTAAATAATTTTGATTCAATGCGTATTGGTCTGGCATCACCGGAGCAAATTCTTAAGTGGTCGCACGGTGAAGTTAAAAAACCAGAAACCATTAATTACCGTACGCTAAAACCCGAACGAGAGGGTTTGTTCTGTGAAAAGATTTTTGGGCCAACCCGGGATTGGGAATGTCATTGCGGTAAGTATAAGCGGATTCGTTATAAAGGTATTATTTGTGATCGATGTGGCGTAGAAGTAACCCGCTCCAAAGTCCGGCGTGACCGGATGGGGCATATTGAGCTGGCTGCACCAGTCTCCCATATCTGGTATTTTAAAGGTATACCCAGCAGGATGGGACTCATTTTGGACGTCTCGCCACGTTCACTGGAAAAAGTCTTATATTTTGCTTCCTATATTGTGCTTGATCCAGGCGATACGCCGCTGATGAAAAAACAACTTTTAAACGAAAATGAGTACCGGGAACACCGCGATAAATATGGCAGTGCATTCAAGGTTGGCATGGGTGCGGAAGCTGTCAAAAAGCTGCTGGAAGAACTTGATTTAGAAAAGATGAGCCGAGAACTCCGTCAGGAACTAAAAGAAGTAAGCGGACAGCGTAAAATCCGGGCGATTAGACGTTTGGAGGTTACAGAAGCCTTTCGAAAATCAGGAAATAACCCAGCCTGGATGATTATGGACGTAGTACCTGTTATTCCGCCGGAATTGCGCCCCATGGTTCAATTGGACGGCGGACGGTTTGCCACTTCAGACTTAAATGACCTGTATCGCCGGGTAATTAACCGCAATAACCGCCTAAAGAGACTGTTAGATTTAGGTGCACCTGATATCATCGTGCGTAACGAAAAACGCATGTTGCAAGAAGCTGTGGATGCGCTTATCGACAATGGACGACGTGGGCGTCCTGTCACCGGGCCTGGTAATCGTCCGTTAAAATCTTTGAGTGATATGCTTAAAGGTAAGCAAGGGCGGTTTAGGCAGAACCTTTTGGGCAAACGGGTGGATTATTCTGGACGCTCGGTTATCGTAGTTGGTCCGGAACTTAAGTTGCACCAATGCGGACTGCCTAAAGAAATGGCGTTGGAACTGTTTAAACCTTTTGTTATGAAAAAGCTGGTTAATGCCGGCCATGCTCATAATATTAAAAGTGCTAAACGGATGGTGGAAAGGGTTCGTCCTGAGGTATGGGATGTACTGGAAGAGGTCATCAAAGAACATCCAGTACTCCTAAACCGTGCGCCGACCCTGCACAGACTTGGTATTCAGGCATTCGAACCGGTATTGTCCGAAGGGCGGGCTATTAAAATTCATCCTTTGGTATGTACTGCCTATAATGCGGACTTTGATGGCGACCAAATGGCCGTGCACGTACCACTTTCAGCCGAGGCCCAAGCCGAGGCACGCATGCTGATGCTGTCAGCGCATAATATCTTATCCACCAAAGATGGCAGGCCGGTAGCTACGCCTACTCAGGATATGGTACTGGGTGCTTACTATTTAACGATTGAAAAAGAACCTGAAGATGGTAAAATCAGAGCGTTTTCAAGCTTAAACGAAGGATTACTAGCTTATCAGCATAAGGTGCTGGGGTTACACGAAAAAATAAAAATGCGTTTAGACGGTTATGGCTTGGTACATACCACCTTAGGTCGAGTGATTTTTAATGAGGTATTGCCGCCAGAGCTCAGGCATTTTTCTAAAGAGGACGATGGCTGGCATTTAGGTAAGATAATGGATAAAAAGCAGCTTGGTAAATTAGTTGCTGACTCCTACCAAACCTTTGGTAATGCCAAAACAGCAGTTGTATTAGATGCTGTAAAACGTCTTGGTTTCTCGTTTGCCTGTCGCGCCGGTATAACCATAGCGATTTCAGATATCAAGATTCCAGCTGCCAAGAAAGAAATTTTGACGACGGCTGAGATAAAGGTTGACACCATTGATAAACAGTATCGTCGCGGCTTGATTACTGATGATGAGCGCTATAAAAAGACGATTGATCTTTGGACCAAGGCTACTGATGATGTTACCACAGCGCTCATGAACAGCCTGGATCGCTTTAATCCGGTATATATGATGGCTAACTCCGGTGCCCGTGGTAATATTCAGCAGATACGTCAGTTGGCTGGTATGCGGGGTCTTATGGCCGATCCTTCCGGACGAATCATTGACTTGCCGATTAAAGCTAATTTCCGTGAAGGCTTGACCGTGTTAGAGTACTTTATCTCTACTCATGGAGCGCGTAAAGGCTTGGCAGATACTGCACTTAGGACAGCTGACTCCGGCTACCTTACCCGTCGGCTTGTTGATGTCGCCCAAGACGTTATCGTTCGGGAAGAAGATTGCGATGTTGTCGGACTTAACCTAGTGCGGGAACGGGCTCGTTTAGCTAAGTCAAGTGCTGGGGCAATTGATATGCTGAAAGATAGCTTGTTAGGCAGAGTTTTGGCTCAGGATGTATTAGATCCCAAAACATTAGATATCATTTTGACCCACGGAACACTACTTGACGAAGATGCCTTACGCTTAATTGGCGAAAATGGTGTTCCGGAAATTATGATTGAAGGTCAGGCAGATGAAATAGAAGAAGATGTCGGTCGGGCAGCTGCTGAAACCATTGTTCTTGGTGCACCGGAAGAGAAAGTACGCGCTGCTCTCAAAGAAGCTATGATTCGCGAGATGCTTGGCAAAAACACAACAGAGGCCATTAAAACCAGGGATGGTGTCGAGCTTGTTCCTGCTGATACGCCGTTTACCGAAGAGCATATTGAAGCTGTTTTAGCTAGCTCTGTTAAAGAAGTAAAAGTGCGGAATAATAATGTTAGAGGAATTGAAGTTGAGGCTATCACAGAAGGCTCTGGTGTAATTGAATCACTTAAAGATCGTATCGTCGGCAGGATGGCGGCGGAAGATATTATTGATCCAGCCACCGGTGAGACTATTGTCAAGATTAGCGACCTGATTACGGAAGAATTGGCTGAGAAGGTTGTTAAAGTACGTGATAAGGTTTCCATCCGCTCAGTACTCACTTGCCGTTCCCGTTATGGTGTATGTATTAATTGCTATGGGCGTAACCTGGGCACAGGCCACATGGTCGATGTCGGTGAGGCTGTCGGTATTATCGCTGCTCAGTCTATCGGTGAACCAGGTACTCAGCTTACAATGAGAACGTTTCATACCGGCGGTGTTGCCGGTGACGATATTACCCAGGGCTTGCCGAGGGTAGAAGAATTGTTTGAGGCCCGTAAACCTAAACGTCAGGCTATTATTACTGAAGTTGACGGTAGGGCGGAAATAAAGGAAATCAAAGGTATGCGCCGAGTTACCATTTATCCGGCAGACGCGTCCCTGGGTGAAGAACGTGTATACCCAATACCCTATGGCTCACGACTAATTGTCAGTGAAGGTCAAATGGTTGAGGCAGGTGATCGTCTGACTGAGGGTGCCGTTAATCCGCATGATATTTTGCGGGTTAGCGGACTAAAAGCCACGCAACGGTATCTGGTGTACGAAGTTCAAAAAGTATATAAATCCCAAGGTGTTGAAATAAACGATAAACACATTGAAGTTATGGTTCGTCAAATGCTCCACAAAGTCAAAGTGGAAGAGGCAGGCGACACCGACCTTCTGCCAAGTGAGTATATTGATTTGAATACCTTTGAAGAAGAAAATGCTAAGGCTATTGAAGCTGGCGGAGAACCCGCCATTGCCAGACCCATTCTTCTTGGTATTACGAAAGCCTCGCTGGCCACTGATTCCTTCTTATCTGCGGCTTCCTTCCAGGAGACCACACGCGTGCTCACCGAAGCGGCGATAAAAGGTAAGGTTGATCCACTATTGGGGCTTAAAGAGAATGTTATCATTGGTAAACTTGTTCCTGCTGGTACAGGCATGAGTCGTTACCGTAACATTCGATTAAAAAAAGTTGTTTCTGATCAGGTGGAGGAAGAGTTCCCAGTTGAATAAGCATACACATTTCTAACATACTAAAACTGGGGACGGTTTACACTGTTCCCAGTTTTAGTAGTATGATACACCCGGTATAGTGATAAAATAGAGCCTATAATCCTGTAGAATGTTGATTTTACTAGGATTATAGGCTCTTTGCGTGGCGTCTATCGGGTTCGTCCTAATGGGCGGCAATTATTTTCCAGTCTTTTCTAAAAAGAATCTAAAAATAGAGGAATATAATTCAAAATATAGTTACAATAAATAAGGTAAAAAAAGGAGAAAAAATGAGAGCTACTGGAATTGTTAAAAGAGTTGATCAACTTGGTAGAGTTGTATTGCCTGTCGAATTACGCCGCACCTTTGGCATTAAAGAATATGATGGTCTCGAAATATATACCTATAAGGATCAAATTATTTTGCAGAAACATGAGCTGACTTGTGTATTTTGCGGCAGTAGAGATGAGGTAACGAAGTTCAAGGAAAAAAATGTCTGTAAGGAATGCCTTTCAGCTATGAGACAAAAAGCAGCGGATAATTCATCAATATTTTTGAGGATAACTTAGAGGAGGTAGCTAATGTATCCGGAGTTAATTAAATCTACGCAAGCATTTATAATGTACATAAAAGAAAAAAGATGCTGGCCCAGCCATGAGGAATGGAATGCATATGCTTATAAGTATGGTTATTATGATGCAGAAAAATTATCCCGTCTGGGCATATGGGGTGATTTACGGGAACTGTCCGCCTTGGAGATTATTAATTCAACCAAAAGGTTTAGAAAGACTAAGCTATTAGGATATAGATATAGCATCAGGGATAAAAATTAAGCAGCAGTAATTTGCATTTTGGAAACACCCGGGATAGTGGTTATAAATATCCGCAGAAACTCTAATACTTTATTGACATTTAGAAACCAAAATGATAATATATTAGAGTGTCTTGGGAATATTGCATTTTTCCGAAGGAGTTGGTCGCCGTGAACAGTGAAGAACTGGAAGTTTTCAAGAGTGGCAAGAAAGCCATTGGTGCTAAACAAACGGTGCGAGCTGTGGAAAAAGGTTTGGCTACCAAGGTATACCTTGCTGCTGATGCTGATAGACGGGTAGTTGCTCCACTTGCACTGCTATGTAATCAAAAAGAAGTCCAGGTTGACGATCAGTCAACCATGACCGAACTGGGAAAAGCTTGTGGTATTGAAGTAGCTGCGGCGGCTGTAGCATTATTGAAATAAGTCAGTATGGGGACAGGTCGTTACTAATTTTATCCACATGCTTGTCGGTGGCTGAAATTTTTAATAATAAATAACGACATTGGGGAAGGAGGTGCGCTTAATAACATGCCAACAATTAATCAATTAGTGCGCAAAAACCGGGAGTCGTTACTGCAAAAGTCTACTGCTCCGGCACTTAAGGAATGTCCGCAAAAACGTGGTGTATGCACAAGGGTATATACAACTACTCCGAAAAAACCTAACTCTGCACTCCGTAAAGTTGCTCGTGTGCGTTTGACTAACGGCATTGAAGTAACTGCCTACATTCCGGGTATTGGTCACAACTTGCAAGAACACTCGGTTGTACTTATCCGCGGCGGCAGAATAAAGGACTTGCCAGGTGTGCGTTATCACATTGTTCGTGGAGCTCTTGACACCGCTGGGGTTGCCAAACGTGGTCAGGGCCGTTCGAAATACGGTGCTAAAAAGGCCGCTGCTGCCAAGAAATAATTACTAACCTGCTGCAGATTTTTGGAAGAAGGAGGGATACTGATGCCAAGAAAAGGTGCTGTTCCCAAGCGGGATGTATTGCCGGATCCGGTATATAGTTCCAAGCTTGTAACAAGATTTATCAACAAAATTATGTTGGACGGCAAAAAAGGTGTTGCTGAAAATATTGTATATGATGCGTTTGAAGCCATTCGCGCCAAAACAGGTAAAGATCCGATGGAAGTATTTGAAGTTGCGCTGAAAAACGTTATGCCGGTTCTGGAAGTTCGTGCTCGCCGTGTAGGCGGTGCTAACTACCAGGTTCCTGTAGAAGTGCGGCCTGACCGCAAAATGTCACTGGGTATTCGCTGGCTGGTTAATTATTCCCGCTTGCGCGGCGAAAAAACCATGCACGAACGACTTGCTTCGGAATTAATGGATGCTGCTAATAATACTGGCGCGTCTGTTAAAAAACGTGAAGATACTCATAAAATGGCTGAAGCTAATAAGGCTTTTGCACATTATCGCTGGTAAAATTTGAAGTTCAAGGTCTGGGGTTCGAGTTCGGATCAAGTCGGGTTGCGTAAGCAACCCCTGTGTCTAAACGAACATGTGAACTCACGATACTAAGGAGTGAAAATAGTGGCCCGAAAGTTTCCACTGGAAAAGACGCGGAACATCGGTATTATGGCACATATAGACGCCGGCAAGACCACTACCACTGAACGCATTCTGTTTTACACTGGCAGAGTACACAAAATCGGCGAAGTACATGATGGCGCTGCGACTATGGACTGGATGGTGCAAGAACAAGAAAGAGGTATCACAATTACCTCTGCGGCCACTACAGCCCAATGGGACGGGCATCGTATTAACATCATCGACACGCCAGGGCACGTGGACTTTACAGTTGAAGTAGAACGTTCATTGCGAGTGCTTGATGGCTCAGTTGCGGTTTTTTGCGCTAAAGGCGGCGTAGAGCCACAATCTGAGACTGTATGGCGTCAGGCCGATAAATACAACGTTCCCCGTATGGCATATGTTAATAAAATGGACATTACCGGTGCTGATTTTTACCGGGTTGTCGACATGATGAAGACTCGGCTAGGCGCTAATGCTGTGCCGATCCAACTACCCATCGGTTTTGAAGATACCTTTAAAGGATTTGTTGATCTTATTGAAATGAAGGCTGTTGTCTATACCGATGACCTGGGTAAGGTAAGTGAAGCTGCTGATATACCTGAAGATATGGCTGAACATGTTGAGACTTACCGTCAAAACCTCTTGGATGCTGTTGCTGAAAGCGACGATGAACTAATGATGAAATACCTCGAGGGGGAAGAAATTTCTGTCGAGGAAATCAAGACAGCTATCCGTAAAGCCACTATTGCCTGTAAGATGACACCGGTGCTGTGCGGGTCATCTTATAAGAACAAAGGCGTACAACCGCTCTTGGATGCAGTAGTTGCCTATATGCCTGCACCGATCGATATCCCGGCTATTAAGGGTGTTAACCCTGAGACTGGTGAAGAAGGTGAACGTGCGGCAGATGATAGCTTGCCATTCTCGGCGTTGGCCTTCAAGATTATGGCTGATCCTTATGTTGGTAAGTTGGCATTCTTCCGGGTATATTCCGGTCAGTTAGCTTCCGGCTCTTATGTATATAATTCTACAAAAGGCAAACGGGAGCGTATTGGGCGGATTCTGCAAATGCACGCTAATCACCGGGAAGAGATCGAAGTAGTTTATACAGGTGATATTGCTGCTGCAGTAGGCCTTAAAGATACTACTACCGGGGATACCCTTTGTGATGATAAAAACATCATTGTTCTTGAATCTATGATTTTCCCTGATCCTGTTATTTCTATAGCTGTTGAGCCCAAAACTAAGGCTGACCAGGAGAAAATGGGTGTAGCCCTCAATCGTCTGGCAGAAGAAGACCCTACCTTCAAGATGTATACTGACCAGGAAACCGGTCAGACTATTATCTCGGGTATGGGTGAGTTGCATCTTGAGATTATCGTTGACCGGATGCTAAGAGAATTCAAGGTGGAATGTAACGTGGGTAAACCCCAGGTTGCTTACCGTGAAACTATCCGCAAAACAGTTAAATCTGAAGGTAAATTTGTTCGTCAGTCTGGTGGACGCGGCCAATATGGTCATTGCTGGTTGGAAATTGAACCATTGGAGCCAGGACAAGGATTTATCTTCGAGAACAAAGTTGTCGGTGGTGCTATTCCTAGAGAATACATCTCCCCAATTGAAGCCGGTGTTAAAGAAGCTATGGCCACAGGCGTATCGGCTGGATACCCAATGGTTGACATCAAGGTTACTGTCTATGACGGCTCATACCATGATGTTGACTCCTCAGAAATGGCATTCAAAATTGCGGGTTCAATGGGCTTTAAAGCTGGTTGCTCTAAGGCGGGCCCGGTTATCCTTGAACCATATATGAAAGTTGAAGTTATAGTACCTGAAGATTACATGGGCGATGTTATCGGCGACTTAAACTCCCGCCGGGGCCGCATTGAAGGTATGGAAGGACGTTCTGGTGCACAATCGATAAAAGCATTTGTGCCGCTGTCTGAGATGTTCGGCTATTCAACAGACCTTCGTTCGAAGACGCAAGGACGTGGTAATTACTCCATGGAATTTGATCATTATGAAGAAGTCCCTAAAAATATTGCCGAAGTTATCGCCACTAAGAACAAAGGCTGATAACTTGCCCGCTTACTTGCTTACCTAAAACATTAAAGTAATAAACTTAGGAGGTAACACTCAAATGGCTAAGAAAAAGTTTGAAAGAAACAAACCACATGTTAACATTGGTACTATCGGTCACGTTGACCATGGCAAAACCTCGCTGACGGCTGCCATTACCATGACATTGGCAAAACACGGCGGCGCTGAGTTCATGGCTTATGACATGATTGACAAAGCACCGGAAGAAAGAGAGCGCGGTATCACCATCAACACAGCTCACGTTGAGTATGAAACGGCAGCCCGCCATTATGCCCACGTGGACTGCCCAGGCCATGCTGACTATGTTAAAAACATGATCACTGGCGCAGCGCAAATGGACGGCGCTATCCTGGTTGTATCGGCAGCTGACGGCCCGATGCCGCAAACTCGCGAACACATTTTGCTGTCCCGCCAAGTTGGCGTACCTGCCATGGTTGTATTCTTAAACAAAGCTGACCTGGTTGATGATGCTGAACTGATGGAACTAGTAGAAATGGAAGTTCGTGAACTTCTCACCAGCTACGAATTCCCGGGTGACGACATTCCGGTCGTATCAGGTTCTGCTGTAAAAGTGCTTAACTGCGGTTGCGCGAGCCCTGAATGCGAATGGTGTGGCAAAATCCATGAACTGATGGCCAAAGTTGACGAATACATTCCGACCCCGGTTCGTGCTACCGATAAAACCTTCCTGATGCCTGTAGAAGACGTATTCACTATTACTGGCCGTGGCACAGTAGCAACCGGCCGTGTAGAACGTGGCGAAGTAAAAGTCGGTGATACAGTAGAGATCGTTGGC
This sequence comes from Sporomusa ovata DSM 2662, assembly GCF_000445445.1. Classification (GTDB taxonomy): domain Bacteria; phylum Bacillota; class Negativicutes; order Sporomusales; family Sporomusaceae; genus Sporomusa; species Sporomusa ovata. The sequence goes on from NZ_ASXP01000002.1 coordinate 993,327, forward strand.
ATGAGTGAAAAACCGAAATCAACAGTAGTAACTGGTGTAGAAATGTTCCGGAAACTATTGGATTCGGCAGTAGCCGGTGACAACATTGGTGCACTTTTAAGAGGTGTTGAACGTAAGGAAATCGAGCGTGGACAGGTACTGGCCAAGCCTGGCAGTATTAAACCGCACACCAAATTCAAGTCTGAAGTATATGTATTGTCCAAAGAAGAAGGCGGCCGTCATACCCCGTTCTTTAACGGTTACCGTCCGCAATTCTACTTTAGAACAACAGACGTAACTGGTGTTGTTACATTGCCGGAAGGTGTAGAAATGGTAATGCCTGGCGATAACATTCAAATGAATATAGCGCTTATTACCCCAATTGCTATTGAAGAAGGTCTGCGCTTTGCTATTCGTGAAGGCGGTCGTACGGTAGGCGCTGGTGTTGTAACTGCTGTTGAAGAATAATCTCTTTTTATAAATATAATATCTGGTAGGGCGGCAGATGCCGCCTTTTACCAGGATATTGACCGGCGATGACGTGGAAGGTGGCCCGCACGCGCGGGGAAATTTCCACCGAGAATGTCCGTTCAGAGAAACTGGGCGATAAGGAGGAATAAAATAAATGGCTAAACAACAAAAAATCAGAATCCGCCTTAAGGCATATGACCATAAGGCGCTTGACCAAAGTGCGGCCAAGATTGTTGAGACCGCGAAACGTACCGGCGCTATGGTTTCTGGCCCTATTCCGCTTCCTACAGAGAAAAATATTTTTACTATTTTGCGTTCACCCCATGTCAACAAAGACTCCCGCGAACAATTTGAAATGCGGACACATAAACGTCTTATTGACATTCTGGAGCCGACCCCTAAGACCGTAGATGCTTTAATGCGTCTCGACTTGCCGGCTGGTGTGGACATCGAAATCAAGCTGTAAGAGGAGGTGCGATAATATGGCTAAAGGAATTTTAGGAAAAAAACTGGGCATGACCCAAATCTTTACGGCTGAGGGTAGAGTTATTCCGGTTACTGTTATTGAAGCCGGTCCCAATGTCGTAGTGCAAAACAAGACAGTTGAAAATGATGGCTACAATGCAGTGCAACTTGGATTTGGCGCTGTTAAAGAGAAAAATGTTAACAAACCTATGCAGGGCCACTTTGCCAAGGCCAACGTTAAAGCGGTAAAATTTATTCGTGAGTTGCGCCTGCCTGGAGCCTCTGAATATACAGTAGGTCAAGTTCTTAATGCTGATGTGTTCGGCGAAGGTGAACTTATTGATGTAACTGGTACTGCAAAAGGCAAAGGTTTTGCTGGTACCATTAAACGCCACAACTTTGCATGCGGACCTATGGGGCACGGTTCTAAATCCCATCGTGAGCCAGGAACTATTGGTTCTCGGATGAGCGGTGGCGGCGGTAAAGTATTTAAAGGTAAGAAACTTCCGGGTCGTATGGGCGGACAAAAAGTTACCGTACAGCGGCTGCAAGTGGTTCGCGTTGATGTACCTCGTAATCTTTTACTGGTTAAGGGTGCTGTTCCCGGACCTAAAGGCAGTTTCGTCATTGTTAAAAATACAGTAAAACCCAATAAGTAATCGCAGCTTGCAGCTTTGCGATTTGTCGTAGAGTACAGGTTGCGAGCATCGAAAGGAGGACGTGCTATATGCCGAAAGTGGCAGTATATGACATGACCGGTGCAAAAACCGGTGAAATGGAACTTAATGATAGCGTATTTGGCGTAGAAATAAATGAAGCTGTTGTTCATCAGGCCGTAGTAATGCAGCTGGCAAGCCAGCGTCAAGGTAATCACGCAACTAAGACCAGATCTATGGTACGTGGTGGTGGCAGAAAACCCTGGAAACAAAAAGGTACCGGCCGGGCACGGTCTGGTAGCATTCGGTCTCCATTGTGGGTAGGTGGCGGTGTTGCGTTTGGACCGCATCCGCGCAGCTACAAGTTTAGTATGCCTCGTAAAGCTCGCCGTTTAGCAATTAAATCGGCACTGACCGCCAAGGTCAACGATGGTGAATTAATGGTAGTTGAAAGTATTAACTTTGCTGAGCCAAAAACCAAAGACGTAGTAAATTTCCTTGGTAACTTTGAAGCGCCGGCAAAAGCTTTAATTATCACTGCTGATAATGATGAAAATGTTGCAAAATCGTCCCGCAATATTCCGGGTGTTAAATCTATCGGGACTATTGGACTGAATGTTTTTGACCTTCTTCATCATGATAAGGTACTTGTAACCAAAGAAGCAGTCGCTAAGATTGAGGAGGTGCTGGCATGATGGCAAATCCACGCGACATTCTCCTCAGACCATACATCACTGAAAAAACGAATGCATTGATGGCTGAGAATAAATATACATTTATTGTGCCGCTTACAGCTAATAAAGTTGAAGTTCGTCAAGCTGTTGAGCAAATCTTCAAAGTAAAAGTTCTTAACGTGAACACCATTCGGGTAATGGGTAAAACCAAACGTATGGGTAAGAATATCGGCAAACGTTCGGACTTCAAAAAAGCCATTGTCAAATTGGCTGCCGGCGAGCGCATAGAATTCTTTGAAGGTGTATAACCAAATTCTTAAAAAAAGGAGGGGCATACATGCCAGTTAAAAGTTTTAAACCATACGCTCCTGGCAGAAGATTTATGACGGTAGCCGATTTTTCGGATATTACCGCAGATCGTCCCGAGCGTTCTCTTACCGAGCGTCTACAAAAACACGCCGGTCGTAACCAGCAAGGTCGTTTAACTGTTCGACATCAAGGCGGTGGACATAAACGCCTGTACCGTATAATTGACTTCAAACGCAATAAAGATGGCGTTCCTGCAAACGTTGCCACTATTGAATATGATCCGAACCGTTCAGCACGGATTGCTCTCTTGAGCTATGCTGATGGTGAGAAACGTTATATTTTAGCTCCTAACGGTCTTAAAGTAGGCGATACCATCGTGAGCGGTCCTGAAGCCGATATCAAGGTGGGTAATGCCTTACCTTTTAAAAATATACCGGTAGGTACCCTGGTTCACAACATTGAAATGAAAATCGGTAAAGGCGGTCAATTGGTCCGTTCAGCCGGTGCGTCTGCTCAGCTTATGGCTAAGGAAGGCAGTTATGCACTTCTCAGATTGCCATCTGGTGAACTTAGAAAAGTTCATATTAATTGCCGGGCTACTATTGGTCAGGTAGGCAACCTTGAACACGAAAATATTACCATTGGCAAAGCTGGCCGTTCTCGCTGGCTGGGCGTTCGTCCTGCTAACCGTGGTGTATCCATGAACCCGTGCGACCATCCGCATGGCGGTGGTGAAGGCCGTTCCCCTGTTGGCCGTAAGCATCCGGTTACTCCGTGGGGTAAATGTGCTATGGGTGCCAAAACCCGTAAAAAGAAAGCTTCTGACAAACTGATCGTTAAGAGACGTAGTTCTAGGCAGACGACAGGCAGATAAGTCGAGTTTAAATGTTCGGGGATGAGGAGTAGTGAGAAATCACGAATGAACGATCCGCGAACATAGCGAAAGGAGGCTATTTTAGGTGTCAAGATCAATTAAAAAAGGGCCTTATGTGCATGCAAGCTTGACTAAAAAGATTGATGCACTTAATGCTAAAAATGAAAAAAAAGTTATTAAAACCTGGTCGCGCAGCTCGACCATCCTGCCTACTTTTATCGGACACACCGTTGCTGTTCATGATGGCCGTAAGCATGTGCCAGTATATGTTACCGAAGATATGGTAGGGCACAAACTTGGCGAATTTGCGCCAACTCGGACATATAAAGGCCACAGCGGTTCTGAGCGGTCTACCGGGGTAAAATAATTCGCTTAGCAAAAATCCGGAAATTATAGCCGGAAGGGGGTTAAATAATGGAAGCTAAAGCAATTGCCAGACACATTCGTATTGCTCCCCGCAAAATCCGCATTGTTGTTGACTTAATTCGCGGCAAGAACGTGGGCGAAGCTTTTGCAATACTAAAATACACTCCGAAAGTTGGAGCTGAAGTTGTGGAAAAAGTGCTTAAATCAGCTGTCGCCAATGCTGAAAACAACTGTGATTTGAATACTGATGCTCTTTATGTATCGCAGGTGTTTGTGGATCAAGGTCCGACATTAAAGCGCATTCATCCGCGTTCACGTGGTCAAGCATTCAAAATTTTAAAACGTACCAGCCATGTAACATTGGTTGTTAAAGAGAGATAAACTAAGGACGAAGGAGGGAAAATTAGTGGGTCAAAAAGTTAATCCACATGGTCTTCGCCTTGGCATTATCAAGACTTGGGACGCAAGATGGTATGCCGACAAAGACTATGCTAAAAACCTGCATGAAGATATTAAAATCCGTGCTTTGCTGAAAGAAAAACTCTACACTTCGAATGTGTCGCAAATCATTATTGAACGTGCGGCAAATAGGGTGAAAGTTACCATTCATACCTCTAAGCCTGGTATGGTTATTGGCCGCGGCGGCAGCGGAATTGAGAATATTAAAAGATGGTTAAAAGATCTTACCAATAAAAGTGTTGATGTTAACATCGCTGAAATTAAACAGGCTGAGCTTGATGCCACATTGGTTGCTGAAAATATTGCCGCTCAGCTCGAGAAGCGTATTGCTTTCCGCCGGGCGATGAAACAGTCAGTAACCCGTACAATGCGTATGGGTGCCAAAGGAATCAAAGTAACGGCAGGTGGACGTCTGGGCGGCGCTGAAATTGCCCGTACCGAAAGCTATCGTGAAGGCAGCATTCCTCTTCATACACTGCGTGCCGACATTGATTATGGCACAGCCGAAGCTCATACCACCTATGGTCGTATCGGCGTAAAAGTTTGGATCTATAAAGGTGAAGTTCTGCCTGAAGCCAAGAAAACTGTTGTTGCCGCTGCCGCCATTGAAGGGGGCGAATAATAATGCTTATTCCAAAGAGAGTAAAACATCGCAAACAATTCCGTGGACGTATGACTGGTAAAGCCACTAAAGGCATTACTGTTTCCCATGGTGAATTCGGGCTTATCGCACTTGAACCGGCTTGGATTACCAACCGTCAAATTGAAGCAGCCCGTATTGCTATGACCCGTTACATCAAAAGGGGCGGTAAAGTCTGGATAAAAATATTTCCGGATAAACCGATCACTGCCAAGCCTGCTGAGACTCGCATGGGTAGTGGTAAAGGTTCACCGGAATATTGGGTAGCTGTTGTTAAGCCTGGTCGTGTAATGTTTGAAATGGATGGCGTGCCGGAAGAAATAGCGCGTGAAGCTATGCGCCTTGCTGCGCATAAGCTGCCTATTAAATCCAAGTTCGTTACGCGGGAGGATACCGCGAATTTGGATATGGATGCACCAGGTGCTAATGCTAAAGCGGGTGGTGAAGTAAATGAAGGCTAATGATATCCGCGAAATGAGTGCCGCCGAACTTGACCAAAACTTAAACAAACTGAAAGAAGAGCTGTTTAACTTACGGTTTCAACATGCAACCGGTCAACTGGATAACCCAATGCGGATTCCTGCCGTCAAGAAAACAATTGCCCGCATTAAAACCGTTCAGCGTCAACGTGAACTTAAGGCTCAATAGTAAGGGCATTATAGAAGTGAGGATGAAGGGAGGCAGCAAAAGTGACCGTTGAAAGAAACGACCGCAAGACCCGTATCGGTAAAGTAGTAAGTGATAAAATGGAAAAAACAGTAGTAGTCGCGGTTGAACGTTTAGTACGCCATCCGCTGTATCATAAATTGATTAAACAAACTGTTAAATTTAAAGCCCATGATGACAATAATGAAAGCCATGTTGGGGATACTGTCAAAATCATGGAAACGCGTCCATTATCTAAAGAAAAACGGTGGCGTGTAGTAGAAGTTTTGGAAAAAGCAAAATAATACGAGCATAGCACCAAGTATATGCTTCTAACGCTCAAGAATGCCAAGTGCATCGAGCCGCATAAGGAAGGAGGATAAGCACTATGATTCAACAACAGACTATCTTGAATGTTGCTGACAATACCGGCGCAAAGCAGATTATGTGCATCCGCGTAATGGGTGGCTCTTACCGCCGCTATGCCAACATTGGTGATATTATCGTAGCTGCTGTTAAAGACGCTACACCCGGTGGCGTTGTCAAGAAAGGCGATGTAGTTAAAGCCGTTGTTGTTCGTACCCGTAAAGGACTGCGTCGTCCGGATGGTTCCTATATCCGGTTTGACGAAAATGCAGCCGTTGTTATAAAAGATGATAAAAGCCCGAGAGGTACACGGATATTTGGACCTGTAGCACGCGAACTCAGGGACAAAGATTTCATGAAGATTATCTCACTGGCGCCGGAAGTTATCTAGATTAAGGAGGTGTCCGGAGTGTCCGAAGCCCAAAAATTGCATGTTAAAAAAGGCGATAAAGTAGTTGTATTGTCAGGAAAAGATAAAGGCAAACAAGGCAAAATTGTGGAGGCTCAGCCTAAAAAAGGCAAAGTTGTGGTTGAAGGCGTAAACAAAGTAAAACGCCATACAAAACCCAGCCAGAAGGCGCCCCAAGGCGGTATTATGGTAAAAGAAGCTGCCCTTGCATCGTCCAAAGTTATGCTGGTATGTCCTGCTTGTGACAAACCTACACGCATCAAAAAAACGCAATTAAGCAGCGGCGCGTTTGCACGCACGTGCAAAAAATGCGGCGAAGTTATTGATAAAGATAAGTAAAACCATTCTTTCCGGAAAGGAGGTTAACTCATGGCTACAAGACTGAAAGAAAAATATAAAAATGAAGTAGCACAAGCTATGATGCAGAAGTTTGGCTACAAAAATGTTATGGAAATCCCCAAAGTCGAGAAAGTAGTTATTAATATGGGTGTTGGTGAAGCTGTAGGCAACCCCAAAGTTCTCGACGCAGCGGTAAACGATATGACACTCATTGCCGGCCAAAAACCGGTCATAACCAGAGCAAAAAAATCAATTGCTGCGTTCAAAATTCGTGAAGGTATGCCAATTGGTGCCAAGGTGACTATGCGTGGCGAGCGGATGTATCAATTTCTTGATAAACTAGTCAACATCTCATTACCCCGGGTTCGAGATTTTCGCGGTATAAGCCCCAAATCTTTTGATGGTCGCGGTAACTATACCTTGGGTATCAAAGAGCAACTGATTTTTCCTGAAATCGAGTATGATAAAGTAGATAAGATTCGCGGTATGGAAATCATCATCGTTACCACCGCCAAGACTGACGAGGAAGCTAGAGAACTGTTACGATTGATGGGTATGCCATTCAGCGCATAACTAAACTGTCCATTAACAGTTTTAAACAAAGGAGGGAAATCGGTGGCCAAAAAGTCTTTGATTGAAAAATGGAAGAATGAGCCGAAGTTTAAAGTCCGAAAATACAATCGCTGCAAAATTTGCGGTCGTCCGCACGGATATATGCGTAAATTTGAAATGTGCCGGATTTGTTTCCGGGAACTGAGCTACAAAGGCGCCATTCCTGGAGTAACCAAGGCCAGCTGGTAGTAGCAGCAACATATAGGAAGGGGGTTCTGAACCATGGTAATGACCGATCCAATTGCCGATATGCTGACTCGCATTCGCAATGCCAACTCGGTTTATCACGATAAAGTCGAAATTCCGGCATCCAAAATCAAGCAAGCTGTAGTACAAATCCTGAAAGACGAAGGTTTTGTTCGCGACTATGATATGATTGCCGATGGCAAGCAAGGTATGATTCGGGTAAGCTTAAAATACGGCCCAAATCGCGAAAAAGTAATTACGGGGATTAAGCGCATTTCTAAGCCTGGTCTTCGCGTATATGCAAAGAAAGAACAATTGCCGCGAGTACTCGGAGGTCTTGGAATTGCGATTATTTCGACATCTAAAGGCATCATGAGCGATAAACTCGCACGCAAAGAAGGTTTGGGCGGCGAAGTACTCGCATACGTCTGGTAGTCTAGTAGTGATACAGGAGGTGCAACATGTCTAGAATTGGTAGGAGTCCCATCACTGTTGCTGCTGGCGTTACCGTAACTATCGGGGATGACAATGTAGTAACAGTTAAAGGCCCTAAAGGCGAACTGACACGCCAGCTTCATAAAGATATGATTATCGAAATGGAAGGCAATGTTATTAACGTCAAACGGCCTACAGATAACAAAGAACATCGTTCGCTGCACGGTTTGACCAGAACGTTGGTCAACAACATGGTAACAGGTGTAACGCAAGGTTTTTCGAAAACCCTGGAGATTGCCGGAGTTGGTTATCGTGCCGCTAAAGCCGGTCAAAAACTGGCGCTTACTTTAGGCTTCTCACATCCGCTGGAAGTTGAGCCGCCGAAGGGCATCACCATTGATGTTCCTGCGCCTAATAAAATTGTGGTTTCAGGCATTGATAAAGAAGTTGTTGGTGAGCTTGCTGCTAAAATTCGTGGCTATCGCGAACCAGAACCGTATAAAGGCAAAGGCATCAAATATGAAGGCGAAGTTATCCGCCGCAAAGTGGGTAAAGCTGGCGGTAAAGGCAAGAAATAAACTTAAGGTAAGGAATTTAAGCGAAAGGAGTGAACACCTTGCTGCGTAAACCGAGCAAAAATATCGGGCGTCAAAAACGCCAATTAAGAGCCCGGAAAACCCTAATTGGCAGTGCTGAACGTCCGCGTCTTAACGTATTTCGTAGTTTGAAGCATATTTATGCTCAGATTATTAACGACAAAACTGGCGTGACCTTGGTATCAGCCAGTACTGTAGATAAAGAAGTGCAGACTAAAGTTGAATATGGTGGCAATATCGAGGCAGCTAAAGTTGTAGGCGAGGCAATCGCTAAACGGGCCCTCGAAAAGGGTATCACAAAAGTAGTATTTGATCGTGCCGGCAATATCTATCACGGTCGCGTTGCTGCCTTAGCGGCTGCTGCACGCGAAGCTGGACTTGAATTCTAAGAAAAGGAGGGAAATTAATGGCCAGAATTGATTACACCGGTCTTGACCTTAAAGAAAAAGTAGTATTCATCAACCGGGTTGCCAAGGTAGTTAAAGGTGGCAGACGCTTTTCCTTCAGCGCTCTGGTAGTTGTCGGCGATGGCAACGGCCATGTAGGTTTCGGCCTAGGCAAAGCTGGTGAAGTACCTGAAGCTATCCGTAAAGGTGTAGAAGATGCTAAGAAAAATCTAATAAAGGTTCCTATTGTCGGTACCACTATTCCTCATCAAATCATGGGTGTGTTCGGTGCCGGCAAAGTAATGTTAAAGCCTGCCTCAGAAGGTACAGGCGTAATTGCTGGCGGCCCAGTACGTGCTGTGCTTGAACTTGCCGGCATTCACGATATTTTGACGAAGTCGCTTGGTTCATCTAACGCCAACAACATGGTTCGGGCTACAATGACTGGTTTAAGTCAGCTTAAACGAGCTGAGGAAGTTGCCACTTTGCGCGGCAAAACCGTTCAGGAACTGTTGGGTTAAGGAGGTAACATTATGGCGAAGATAAAAATTACTTTAACCCGTAGCGTGATTGGCCGGCCACAGGATCAGCGTGCAACTGTAAAAGCGCTGGGTCTCAAAAAAACCAACAGCTCGGTTATTCAAGAAGATAATGCGGTAATCAGAGGGATGGTTCACAAAGTAGAACACCTTGTTACCGTCCAAGAAGTTGCGGAATAATTTCCAAGTGGCAATAGCCAAACATACTAGTTCAAGGAGGTGCTGTTAATGAAATTACATGAATTAGCTCCAGCGCCTGGTTCAAAAAAAGTTCGCACTCGTGTAGGCCGCGGTTTAGGCTCCGGTCTTGGTAAAACCTCCGGTAAAGGTCATAAAGGCCAAAAATCCCGTGCCGGCGGTGGTGTGCGTCCTGGTTTTGAAGGCGGCCAAAAGCCCTTGTACTTAAGACTGCCTAAGCGCGGTTTCACCAATATTTTCTCCAAAGAATACAGCGAAATTAATGTAGCTGTACTTAATCGGTTTGACAACGGTTCAGTTGTTGATCTCGAAACTTTAGTAGAAGCTGGTGTAATAAAAAAAGTACTTGATGGTCTTAGAGTATTAGGTAATGGCGAGCTCACCAAGGCTTTAACAGTTAAAGCCAATGGCTTTACTAAGTCGGCCGCTGAAAAAATTCAGGCAGCCGGCGGTACAGTTGAGGTGATTTAATTGCTGTCAGAGCTCTCCAATATTCTAAAGATTACTGAGCTAAGGCAGAAGATTATATTCACCTTGGTAATGTTCTTGGTATTCAGGCTTGGTACGCATATCCCGGTACCGGGAGTAAATGCCGCCGTTATTGAGCAACTATTTACCAGTGGTAATCTGTTTGGTCTGCTGGATATGTTTTCCGGTGGTGCTTTAAGCAAATTCTCGATATTTGCCATGAGCATAACGCCTTACATTAATGCCTCAATTATTATGCAGCTACTCACCGTAGTTGTACCGAAATTCGAACAGTGGGCTAAAGAAGGCGAAGAGGGTCGTAAAAAAATCACCCAAATCACCCGTTATGGTACTGTCGGACTTGGTTTTATTCAGGCAATTGGTATGGCATTTGGTCTTAAGGTAGCCATCATTAACCCTAATTTTGGTAATGTATTAATTATTGCGCTTACACTTACTGCGGGAACAACTTTTCTTATGTGGTTAGGTGAGCAAATTACCGAAAAAGGTATTGGTAACGGTATTTCACTGATCATCTTTGCCGGTATTGTGTCTAGATTGCCAGATGGCATCTTTACCATTTATGAGTATGTAAAAGCAGGAACCATTAATATTTTCAATGTTTTCTTGTTTCTCATCATTGCAGTGGCCATGATTGTGTTTGTTATTATGATACAGCAAGGCCAGCGCAGAATTCCTGTACAGTACGCTAAACGAGTAGTTGGCCGAAAAATGTATGGCGGCAATTCTACTCACATTCCGCTTAAAGTTAACCAAGCGGGAGTTATTCCAATTATCTTTGCGTCATCTGTGCTGATGTTCCCGGTAACCATTGCCCAGTTTGTTGATATTGCCTGGGTAAAAACAGTGGCAGGGTGGTTTGCGTGGGGTACGCCGTTGCAGACAGCACTATATGCGCTGCTCATCATATTTTTCACGTATTTCTATACTGCGGTTACTATGAACATATCAGATATGGCAGATAATATGAAAAAACACGGCGGGTTTATTCCTGGTATCAGACCAGGTAAGCCTACCGCCGATTATTTAGACCGGGTTATGACCAGAATTACCCTGGCTGGATCAATCTTCCTGGCCATAATTGCTATACTGCCGAATTTCGTTGGTGCAGTAACTAATCTCCAAGGAGTTTACTTTGGGGGTACTGCCCTGCTGATCGTAGTAGGCGTGGCTTTGGATACCATGAAGCAAGTAGAGGCGCTGGTACTAATGCGTCATTACCAAGGCTTTATGAAGTAGGAGGTAGTGGTCATGTTTATTCTTTTAATGGGACCTCCTGGTGCCGGTAAAGGCACACAGGCGGCACAGTTGGTAGAAAATTTCAAAATTCCGCATATCTCGACAGGTGATATGTTTCGGGCCGCTGTAAAAGAAGGCACTGAACTCGGCAAGCAGGCGAAAGCTTGTATGGATGCCGGGGGCTTGGTGCCTGACAGCGTAACCATCGGCATTGTCAAAGAGCGTTTAGCTAAAGACGATTGCCAAAAAGGGTTTATCCTTGATGGCTTTCCCCGTACTATTGCTCAGGCAGAAGCCTTGGATCGCACATTGGCTGAACTTACCATCAAACTTGACAGGGTCGTCAATATTACGGCACCAGGTTCTGAACTTGTTGGCCGTATGACTGGCCGCCGAATTTGTAAAGGATGTGGCGCTACCTATCATGTAGTGTTTAACGCTCCGAAACAAAATGGTATTTGTGATAAATGCAGTGGTGAGCTGTACCAGCGGGATGATGACCAGGAAAAAACAGTCATTAACCGTTTGTCGGTATATCAAGTCCAAACTCAGCCGCTAATCGAATACTATCAAGACAAAGGATTGTATACCGAAATTAATGGTTTGCAGCCCATCCAAACTGTTTTGAAAGATATAGTAGATAGCCTGAGAGGCGGTCAAGTATGATAATCTTAAAGTCACAAAGGGAACTAAATTACCTGCGTGATGCCGGGCGAATCGTGGCTGAAGCGCTTAACGAAGTTAAAAAAGCGGTTAAACCTGACGTCACAACCCTGGAAATTGATAGGATTGCCGAACAGTATATCAAAAGCAAAGGTGCAGTACCGACCTTTAAGGGTTATAATGGCTTTCCGGGTAATATCTGTGCATCGGTCAATGAAGAGGTAGTACATGGCATTCCTGGATTAAAAAGGTTAAAAAATGGGGATAATATAAGTATTGATCTTGGTGCCACAATAAATGGTTATGTCGGCGATGCCGCCATTACTGTGCCTGTTGGCCAAGTAGATGCTGAAATGAAAAAGCTTATTGAAGTTACCGAACAGTCGCTCTATAAAGGAATCGAAAAAGCCTTAGTAGGGAATCGGTTAAGTGATATCTCCCATGAAATTCAAACCTATGCCGAAGGATATGGTTATGGTGTGGTGCGCGATTATGTTGGGCACGGCATTGGCAGGAATATGCACGAAGATCCGCAAATACCTAACTATGGGCTTCCTGGACGCGGGCCGCGATTAAAATCTGGTATGACATTAGCAATAGAGCCTATGATTAATGCCGGGACGCATGAGGTTAAGACTCTGGGCAATAACTGGACAGTAGTGACTGTTGACGGCAAGTCGTCAGCCCATTTTGAACACACCATTGCGATTACGCCTGATGGTCCGGAAATATTAACAAAACTATAGGAGGAGACGGCTTGTGCCAGAGGGAAATTATAATCCAGGTACTATTGTGATTGCAGCAACCGGACGGGATACTGGTCACGCGTATGTAGTACTTGGGTGGTATAAGCCGCAAACTCTTTTGGTAGCTGACGGACGCAGACGTAGAGTCAGCAATCCTAAAAAAAAGAATGTTAAGCATGTTAAAAAGCTTAACTCTATTGCTAACAAGGTGACGGATGCTTTAGCGGGGGGGTTACCAATTACCGATGAAGTTATTCGTCAGGACCTCGCCCACATCGAGGCGACCAGATAAGCTGTTAAAAGCGGACGAGGAGGGGATAAGCTCATATGTCCAAACAAGATGTAATTGAAGTGGAAGGTACGGTCGTTGAGGCGCTGCCTAATGCTATGTTCCAGGTAAAATTGGAAAATGGTCATATTGTGCTGGCGCATGTATCAGGGAAAATTCGGATGAATTTTATTCGAATTTTGCCAGGCGATAAAGTTACTATTGAACTTACACCGTATGATTTAAAACGCGGCCGTATTACCTATAGGTTTAAATAGCTTGTGTTCGTGGGTTCGTAAGTTCGTTAGTCAAGCGATGAGCGAACACGGACTGGCGAGCGGCGGACGCACTAAAGGGAGGTTTAATTATGAAAGTAAGGCCATCGGTTAAGCCTATATGTGAAAAATGCAAAATCATCAAACGGCATGGCAGAGTAATGGTGATTTGCGAGAATCCTAAACATAAACAAAAACAAGGTTAAAAGAAGGGGGTGGATTAAAACATGGCACGTATTGCCGGTGTAGACTTACCGCGTGACAAACGCATTGAAATTGCCTTAACATATATTTTTGGTATTGGCTTAACATTATCAAAACAAATTCTGGCTAATACCGGAATCAATCCTGATACCCGGACCCGGGATCTAACGGAAGAAGAAGTTGCCAAACTGCGTGAAAACATTGATAAAAACTATCGCGTAGAAGGCGATCTTCGCCGGGAAGAAGCATTAAACATTAAGCGGCTCATTGAGATCGGCTCTTATCGTGGCAAGCGGCATCGCATGGGTCTTCCTGTACGCGGTCAACGTACTAAGACCAATGCCCGTACCCGCAAAGGCCCAAAAAGAACTGTCGGCGCTAAGAAGAAGAAGTAAGGGAGGGAATAACCTTTGGCTCAAAAAAAAGTTGTCAGAACAAAACGTAAAGAACGTAAAAATATAGAACATGGTGTTGCTCATATCCGTTCGACTTTCAACAACACCATCATTACCATCACTGATACCAGAGGCAATGCCATTTCCTGGGCAAGCGCCGGTGGACTGGGCTTTAGAGGCTCACGGAAAAGTACCCCATTTGCTGCTCAAATGGCTGCTGAAACCGCTGCCAAAGCTGCCATGGAACATGGCCTTAAACAAATCGAAGTATTTGTAAAAGGTCCTGGTGCCGGCCGAGAAGCCGCCATCCGTTCACTCCAGGCTGCAGGCCTTGAAGTTAATGCAATTAAAGACGTAACACCCATTCCGCACAATGGATGCCGTCCGCCAAAAAGAAGAAGAGTTTAAGGAAATGGGAGGTGTTTGGTAAGAATGGCAAAATATACAGGTCCTGTTTGCAGATTATGCCGCCGCGAAGGTGCAAAATTATATCTCAAAGGCGACAGATGCTATAGCGATAAATGCGCATTTACGGTGCGCAGCTTTGCTCCCGGCCAGCATGGTGCCGGTCAAACCCGTAAAAAAGTTTCTGAGTATGGTATTCAGCTCCGGGAAAAACAAAAAACCCGCCGCATCTACGGCGTACTTGAGCGTCAATTCCGGAATTACTTTGAAAAAGCGGAACGCCAAAAAGGCATTACCGGCGAAAATCTGTTGGTTATGTTGGAAAGAAGACTTGACAATGTTGTTTTTCGCATGGGAATGGCTGAAAGCCGCAACCAAGCAAGACAATTGGTACGTCATGGCTTGTTTAATGTAAATGGCCGCCGTGTAAATATACCATCCTTCCTGGTAAAAGCTGGTGATGTTGTCGCCGTCCAGGAAACAAGTAAAGAATCACCTATTATGAAAAAAATCGCTGAATCGCTAGGGTCTAAGCAAGTTCCAGCCTGGATCGAACTTACGGCTGCCGATATGAGCGGTAAAGTTATGCGCTACCCCACCCGGGAGGAAATTGATATTCCTATCCAGGAACATCTCATCGTAGAGTTGTATTCAAGATAAGCTGCCCTCAACCGTGGCGATGGCGTAATGTAAGAGTTTGGCCAAATGAGGAGGGTTTTTCCGGATGATTGAAATCGAAAAACCGAAGATCGAAATAGTAGAAATAAGTGAAGACAGCCGTTATGGCAAATTTGTATGGGAACCGCTTGACAGGGGCTTTGGCATTACGCTGGGCAACAGTTTACGGCGGGTGCTCTTATCATCCTTACCAGGTGGAGCTGTAACCTCAGTGAAAATTGATGGTGTACTGCATGAATTTGCTACTATTCCTGGTGTTCGGGAGGACGTCACCGACATTATTCTAAACCTAAAAGAACTGTGTCTTAAAATGCATAGTGACGAGCCTAAAGTTTTGCTTGTTGAAGCGTTTGAAGAAGGCGAAGTCACCGCAGGCGATATAAAGGCCGATGCCGACATTGATATTTTAAATCCGGAACTGCACCTGGCGACAGTAGGTGCTGGTGGTCAGCTCCGGATGGAAATCATGATCGAAAAAGGCAAAGGGTATATACCGGCTGACAAAAACAAAAAACCCGACCATGTAATCGGGATTATTCCTATTGACTCCATCTTCTCACCTATTGTACGCGTCAATTATAACGTTACCGATACGCGTGTTGGTAACGTAACTAATTATGACAAACTGACATTAGAAGTATGGACTGACGGCAGTATGCGTCCTGAAGAAGCGGTTAGCAAAGCTGCTGGAATTATGGTGTCGCACCTGAAATTGTTTCAAAATATTGCCGGAGAACCTCCAGAAGAAGATGAGAATCAGGATTTAGTGTCTGAAGAACCTGCAGAGGGTAAAAACAGGACAATGGAAATGACCATTGAAGACCTGGATCTCTCAGTACGTTCTTACAACTGTTTGAAACGGGCCGGAATCAACACAGTGGCTGAGCTTGTGCAAAAAAGTGAAGATGATATGATGAAAGTTCGCAATTTGGGACGCAAGTCACTGGAAGAAGTTAAGAAGAAAATAATTGAAATGGGTCTGGCACTCGCAGAACAAGAAGAGTAAAGGGGGGGAAGAGTTGTGGCCTACAGAAAGTTAGGACGGGACACTAGTGCGCGTAAAGCATTATTTCGCAGCATGTTAACTTCCTTCTTTGCATATGAGCGTATTGAGACAACGGAAGCTAAGGCGAAAGAAATCAGCGGCCTTGCCGATAAAATGATTACTTTGGCTAAGCGGGGCGATCTGCATGCTCGCCGCCAAGTGTTATCAAGCCTCTACGACGAAGAAGTAGTTAAAAAGCTATTTGATGTGATTGCTCCTAAATATGCCGAACGTCATGGCGGTTATACCCGGATCATGAAACTGGGACCGCGTCGGGGCGATGCTGCTCCGATGGCGATCATCGAATTAGTATAACAAGTACAGAGACAAGGCGGCCCAACGGGTCGCCTTTATTCTTACGGGGGGTGCAGTAGCCTCACATGGGAGAACTTATTAAAATCGAAAATTTGCGTCATACATACCCTGGTTACGATAACCAGGAGGTAGTTGCGCTTACTGATATTAACCTGACAATTAATCAGGGAGAATTTGTTGCTATCATTGGTACCAATGGTTCAGGCAAATCAACCTTGGCAAAGCATCTTAACGCCTTAATACTGCCGACAGGCGGCAAGTGTCTTATCACCGGCATTGATACTGCTGATGCCGATAAGGTATGGGAAATCCGGCAACAAATAGGTATGGTATTTCAAAATCCCGATAATCAGATTGTGGCTGCCATTGTGGAAGAGGATGTTGCCTTTGGCCCGGAAAACTTAGGCGTAGCTCCCCAGGAAATTGCAAGGCGGGTAACAGAGGCCCTGGCACTTGTCAATATGGAAGAATATCGCCATCATGGCCCTCATCTGCTCTCCGGCGGTCAAAAACAGCGAGTGGCTATTGCTGGTGTGCTGGCAATGCGACCTAAGTGCCTGGTTCTTGATGAGCCGACAGCTATGCTTGATCCCCGTGGTCGTAAGGAGGTTCTAGACACCGTATGCCGATTAAATAAGGAAGGAATCACAGTTGTCTATATTACACACTTCATGGAAGAAGCTGTGACTGCTCATCGGGTAGTAGTAATGGAGCAGGGAAAAATTGCCATGAAGGGAACACCTACGGAGATTTTTTGTCAGGTCGAACGGCTCAAGGCTATGGGATTAGATGTTCCGGTAGCGGCAGAAATTGCTGCGTACTTGCGGAAACAAGGAATACAGCTTAGCCAAGACATAATAAGTGATGAACAATTGGTGGTGGCGTTATGTCCATAAACTTTGATAACGTTACATATACGTATATGCCGGGAACCCCCTATCAGCGAACAGCTATACAAAATATTAATCTGGTAATAAACAAAGGGGAATTTGTCGGCATAATCGGGCATACCGGTTCAGGGAAATCTACGTTGGTTCAGCATATGAACGGTCTGATTGCACCAACCTCTGGTCAAGTAACCATTGATGGTATTGATCTAACAATGAAAAGCCAGGCGGCACGCCAGGTAAGGCGCCAGGTAGGTATGGTATTTCAATATCCTGAACATCAACTATTTGAAGAAACGATTTATCAGGATATAGCCTTTGGCCCTAAGAACATCGGTCTACCTGAAGACCAAATAGAAACTCGCATCAGAAGGGCAATGGAGTTTGTTGGGCTTGACTATGATACCTTCAAAGATCGTTCACCTTTTAATCTAAGTGGCGGACAAATGCGGCGGGTAGCTATCGCCGGAGTAATTGCCCTGGAACCGGACTATCTGGCGCTGGATGAGCCTGCTGCCGGACTTGATCCTTGCGGGCGCGATGAAATTTTTGGCCAAATTGTTCAACTACATCAAAAAACTGGGATTACCGTTATCCTCGTATCCCATAACATGGAAGATATTGCGCGCTTTGCCAGCCGTGTGCTGGTTATGAATAATGGGCAAATTAGTCTTGATGGGCTGCCACAGGAAATTTTCAGCAGTGGCCGTGAAAAACTTCAGGAAGCTGGAGTTGATGTGCCGCCAATTACAGCACTTCTTGACAAAATTAAGGCTAAAGGGTTAGCTATTAGTAATGATGCAATGACGACTGAGGCTGCCGCTGAGGAGATCTACCAAGCTGTCAGGGGGCGGAAAAATGCTCACTGATATTACATTAGGACAATACTTCCCCGGAAAATCACCCATCCATCTGCTTGACCCCCGTACCAAGATACTGGGTGTAATCACATATATTAGTACGATATTTCTGGCAGAGGATTATCTGGCTTACGCTATCCTTACCGCCTTTGCAGTTATGGCAGTGGCTGTGTCGGGGATTCCCATGCGAATGGTACTGCGGTCAATTAAGCCGCTGTGGATCATCATTCTATTGACAGTGGCTATTCATGTTTTTAGTACCCCGGGGACCGTACTATATAACCTGGGACCACTGACTGTGACCCAAGAGGGCAGTCGTATGGGCATATTTATGTCTTTACGGCTGGTGCTATTAATTGTGGTATCTTCACTATTAACCTTTACCACCTCACCGATTGCGCTCACTGATGGTATAGAAAGACTGCTAAATCCCTTCCGGCGATTAGGGGTGCCAGCGCACGAATTGTCGATGATGATGACCATTGCCCTCCGCTTTATTCCGACACTGCTGGAGGAAGCTGACCGGATTATGAAGGCTCAAATGGCGCGAGGCGCTGATTTTTCATCGGGCAGCATCCTGAAACGAGCCAAAAACATGGTACCTTTACTAGTGCCGTTATTTATCAGTGCCTTTCGCCGGGCTGATGAATTAGCTGTGGCAATGGAGGCCAGATGCTACCGGGGCGGCGAAAACCGTACCCGGATGAAAGAGCTAAAAATGGGTGCGCCGGACATTATGGCAGCCGTGATTCTTATGGTATTGATTGCTGTATTGATAACCGTCAGGGCATATAAGTTAGTCATATGAGAAATATTAAACTTGTTCTCGCCTATGACGGCAATGCATACCATGGGTTCCAACGCCAAGCCAATGCCATGACCATTCAGCAGCTAGTGGAAGAACGATTGCAAAAAATCTTTGGGCATCCGCTTACTATAAATGGCTCAGCCCGGACTGATGCGGGGGTGCATGCCTATTATCAGGTTGTCAACTTTTTCACTCAAGGCACAATACCGGCAGAACGTATTCCACTGGCAGCCAAGGGCATATTGCCTGATGATATTGTTGTTGTTGCGGCCACAGAAGAGACTGCCGAATTTCATGCCCGTTGTTCTGCAAAAAGTAAGATTTACCGCTACCGGCTAGTAAATACGCGAATAGCAAACCCATTTGAGCGTAATTATGCCTGGCACTTTCCGCTACCGCTTGATGTATCCTTAATGCATGAAGCTGCGCAAGCTGTTGTGGGTACCCATGACTTTTCAGCTTTTCGGGCTACAGGGGGAGCGCCTGTAAGCCCGGTGCGCACCATAATGGCTGCTCAGTGCCGCAGTACGGATAACTCTTTGATTGAGTTTGAATTCTGGGGTACAGGTTTCCTCTATCATATGGTACGCAACTTAGTGGGAACCCTTGTCCAAGTCGGCCAGCGTCGTTTAACTCCGGCAGGTTTTGCGGCAATACTTAAAGGCCTCGATCGCCATGCTGCAGGGATGACAGCTCCAGCGCAAGGCTTGTATTTGGTGGATGTTAAATATTAAGTTATAGAAAATATTTTTTCAGTGGCAAGGGATAACGCTTGACATTAGTTAACTAATTTATTACAATAGCTTTATGAGAATTTTGCCATGACTTCCATTAGCCCCGGAATTCAAGGTTGATCATCATAGCTTGTTTTTCGATAGTATAGTCCTTTAGCTTTCTCGAGGAGGATAGACAATGAAAACTTTTATGGCAAACCCGGCCAACATCGAGCGCAAGTGGTATGTTGTCGATGCTGAGGGTCAAACCCTTGGTCGCTTGGCCGTTGAAGTCGCGAAAGTTCTTCGCGGCAAAAATAAACCAATTTTTACTCCACATGTTGATACCGGCGACCATGTAATTGTGGTTAATGCTGAAAAAATTGTATTAACTGGCAAGAAACTGGAGCAAAAAACCTATTTCCGTCATTCCGGTTACCCGGGTGGCACAACTTTTACTACTGCTGGCAAAATGTTAGCAACCAAACCTGAGCGTGTTATTGAAGCAGCTGTTAAGGGCATGTTACCCAAAAACACCCTTGGTCGTGAAATGTATCGTAAACTTAATGTTTACGCAGGTCCGAATCATCCACACGCCGCGCAACAGCCGGAAGTGTTGGAACTTAATATTAAGTAAAACCGGAAAGGAGGAACATATATATGGCATTGGTTACTTACTACGGCACAGGTCGCAGAAAAACCTCGGTTGCCAGAGTTCGTCTGGTTCCGGGAGAAGGCAAGATCATCGTAAATACACGTCCTCTAGACGAATATTTTGGTTTGAAAACTCTTGAGCTTATCGTTACTCAGCCGCTTAACATTACTGATACTGTTGGTAAATATGATGTTTTGGCTAAGGTTGAGGGGGGCGGTGTATCCGGTCAAGCTGGCGCAGTTCGTCACGGCATTGCTCGTGCACTGTTAAAGGTTGATGGTGAATTCCGTCTACCACTGAAAAAAGCAGGTCTCTTAACTCGTGACCCACGCGAAAAAGAGCGTCGTAAATACGGCCTCAAAAAAGCGCGTAAAGCTTCTCAGTTCTCCAAACGTTAATATTGGACAAACTAAAACCCCTGCAAACTTAGTGTTTGTGGGGGTTTTTATTGTAATAAGAATCTGTAAAAACGGGTAAAAATCTAATCGTTAGTGACAAGCTAGTGACAAATTAGTGACAAATTATATAAGATTTATAGCCTCCACTAGCTGCTGTATGGTCTTGTGTGTGTAGACTTTTTCAGTCGTGCCAAGTCCGGCATGACCGAGTATTTTTTTTACTATCGTCTTGTTTACACCAGCATTATCGAGCAGTGTCGCGCAGGTGTGACGCCCATCATGGGGCAAATGATTCATGTCTAACTTTTCCATAAGTGACTTCCAGTATCGCCAATTAAGTTTATCATAAGATAGTGGTCCATCGTAGTCAGTTAGTAGATATTCGTTATCAGGATTGTAGAAACTTTCAATGAATTTATATATTTTTTCAGCTATGGGGATGGCTCTATTTTTGCTATTCTTTGTTTTTATGCCACCGATCATATAGCGATCAGATAGGAATACATCTTCGGTTTTTATTTTAACAAATTCAGTAGGGCGCATTCCAGAGTAGCAATAAATAAGAACTAACTGCGCTGCCTTATCAGCGGAGTTTTCCCATAGGATAGCTAATTCTTCGGCTGTAAAAGGTTTATGCTTTTGCTCGCCTTCTTCGTCTGGCATTTCCAGGGTTATATATTCTGCATAGTCCTTTTTAACAATATCATTTTGCATAGCAAAATTGAACAGCTGACCAAATAGTATCCGCATATTTTTCTTAGACGCATAGCCGATTTCCCATTCATTGAGTACCTTTTGCATATGGGCTGTACGTATATCTGTAAATACCATTTCATACAACTCGCTACATGCCTTATAAGCTGCTGCGTACCCATTTTTTATTTTCTTACCGTTATCGGTATATTTTTGTTTCACCCAAAGGTCGTATATTTCCGTAAAGGTCAATTGACGATTTGCTAAATCATAGGGATCTAGGTTATAAGCAGCGAGAGCCAGCATTGCTTGATCTGGTTTTTCATAATACCCGATAATCTGGTATATCGGGTATCCCCTATCATCAAAGCCTGTCGTTTTTCTAGCCACATAGGGCCTCCTGCGCTTACCTTTGAGTTTAAAAACACTTCCATATCCATTGGGATTTTTCATTTTGGGCATAAAAAAATAGACCTCCTTAAAATAAGTGGTTTTTAAGAGGTCAATCGGGTATAATAATGTTGAGGGTGTACCGACTGACCATTTTTGGGTTATTGGTACGCAAGGCCGTCTAGTGCTGGTAACACTGGGCGGTCTTTTTATTTTGCATTCTTCCGGGCAGACAGCATTTCGAAAACTTTGTTTAATAATTGGCTGCTTGCTAGTCTTTTCTTTTCAAATCGGCTAGTTTCTCTGGAATTCCTAATACCTCAGCCATGCGGTAGATACTGCATTCTGATTCACGGAGCAGACTGTCAGGCATTAGTAGTTCAACAGCAAAGGTATTAGCCTGTTGCTCAATCTTGTCGGTGGAAAATAACGTGTGACGCTTTAGAAAAGGAGTATTTCTATCATAGTGTTTGATAGCATGACACAATTCATGGGCGCAAACAAAAGTCTCCAATTTTTCCGAAAGATTATTATTGAGGTGAATGATTTTAATCCGCTTGTACATATTGAAAAATCCAAGAACGTTTTTCATATTGCGATATATTACAGGGATTCCTAAATTGTCTGCAATAACGAAAGGATTATTGGAATCATGCTTTATGATCAATTCTTCGACAATTTGTTTGGTATCCATGATATGTTACTCCTTACGGTATTTTTTAGGAGTGAATTTTTTCTTTGCCATTTGTTTAGCTAGACGCATAGAATATTCTAAACTTGCTCTAAGTAATTCTTTATCTTCTTCATCTTCAGGATCATTATAAGCTGCCATGCCTGATTTATCGTCCAATGCAGCTAACATGGCCTCAAGGTCTTTGGCAATTTCTCGTTCGTCCTTTGGGGTGAGGGGTGGAAGAGTTTTACTCGAGGTTTTTATATTTTTATCCCTAATATCGGAGATAGCGTCTTCGTCAACGGCCTTTCTAAACTCTAGAGCCTTTTTTACATCGCCGTCGAAATGATCTAATACCGGTCCCTGCAAGTCAGCAATTAGTTCAGGATCATTATAGTTGACAGGATCATCTATCCATCCCATTAAATACTCGGGTGTAGTTTTTAATACTTTAGCGAGAGGCTCAATCTTATCGATCCCCATATTTTTAATTTCAGCAGACTCGTAACGATATACAGTTGCTCTAGATACCCCTAATTCCAAGGCTATGTCGTCAACAGAAAGGTCGCATTCCTTACGTCTTGCTTTGATCCGCTCATGTATACTCACAGGTGGTACTCCTCCTTCTTTGGTACTTATTATATATCATTATTCGCAAATATGCAACAAAAATATTTAAAATAAGCAAATAAAATTACGGATACGCGAAAATGGTATTGACTTATGAAAACTACTGCCTTATACTAATGCTGTAGCGAATACGCGACAAAGGAGGATAGAATGTAATTATGGTTAACACTAAAAAATTAAAAGGAAAGATCATAGAAAAAGGTTTTGTTGTTGAAGCCCTTGCAAAAGCAATTGGTATTAATAAAAGTACGCTTTACCGCAAATTAAACGGTCAATGCCCTATTACAATCCGGGACGCCGATCTTATTGTAGAAGAACTACAATTAACTACCTCAGAAGCATGCGATATTTTTTTTAGCCAATTTGTCGCGGATACGCGAAAACGAATTTAAGGGACTGGTTATTAATTCTGTTGAAAAAGTGAGGTAAGTTTTATGCCCAAACAGATAACCATCAAACAAGCCGCTGAAATCATGGGGAAATGTCAACAGTTTGTCCGTGTAGGGCTACAACGTGGTTTGTTGCCATTTGGAACAGCGGTTAAGGTTCATACTCGATGGAATTATTATATTTCGCCTAAAATGTTCTATGAATATGTAGGCGATGCGAAAGGAGGTGAATCATCATGAAGTGCATTATAAATGCCGGCAACTGTATCCACAACTCGGCTGGCCAATGCCAGGACAAGCCTAAGCCGGAATACATACCCTGTTTTGGTACTGTTTGTTTCAACATCGTAACCAGAAAGGAGGTAGAACGAATTGGAATGGAGCCTAGTCGCCTTAGCACTAATAGGTCTAATCTACGTCATAGCAAAACCGCGCAGGATACGCAGGTATTGGAAATTGGCTAATATCCGCACAAAAGAAAAACGCCGCGTGTAGTCGGCGACGGGGAAGGAGGGACAAACCTATGCATGATAGCCTGATTGATCTACTTTGTGATGGTGATTACTTGTCGCCGATAAGAAGGTATTTCAGTATTGAGGCCTTGGAAGCATTAGCAGCAGAAAAAGAAAAGGCCGCTGTTGACGCAGCGACCGATTCAGAGGAGATTCGTTAATTTTTCATCATCATTATAACACCATTATTTTTTAGAAAGCAAGGGAGAGTGTAAAAATGACTAAATTTCCTTGCGACAACTGCCCACATAAGAATTTCTGTATTCCAGATGAATGCCCGAAATTGGGCCTAAATAAAAGGAGGAATTTACACCATGCATATCCATTTGAATATCGAGGCTGACACAACGGAAGAGATTTTAGCAGCTATTAAGGAACTCTCTGCGACCGGTGTAACGCCTATTCAGAAACCGGCAGAAGGCAAAAAGTCGTCCCATAGTAATAAAGCGGCAACCTCGAAAGCTACTGAACCGGCAACCGATACTACGTTGCCTGCTGAAACTGAGAAAACCGAAGAGGAAACTATCCCGACTGTTAATGAACTCAAAGAAGCTGCAGTTGCAAAAGGCAAAACACCAGAAGGTAAAAAAGCCATTAAGGATTTACTTGCGTCATTTGAAAGCCCGTCGATATCCGCCATACCCGAGGACAAGCGTGCCGCATTCCTCGCCGCGCTAAAGGATCTATAATGGCCGGTCATGCATTACTAAGTGCGTCAGGCGCAGCTAGGTGGATTAACTGCCCACCTAGCGCCCGGTTAACTGAGAAGATGCCTGATAAGGGTAGTTCCTATGCTGATGAAGGTACTGTAGCGCATAAACTTGCTGAAATTAAACTCCGCCGTAATTTAACCGTTTGTAATTCCAAACAGCGGGAAGTGTTGGACAAAGAACTGGAGCAAGTAAAGCAGGACCAATACTACAATTCTGAGATGGAGCATACCATTCAGGAATATGTTGAACAGGTTGCAGAGCGTTTTATGGAAGCTAAAGCCCGGTCAGAAGATGCTCAAATCCTACTGGAGGAGCGTATAGACCTTAGCGAATGGGTGCCGGAGTCATTCGGCACCTGTGATGTAGTGATTATATCCGAAGGCGTATTAGAAGTAATTGACCTCAAATATGGTCAGGGTGTACCTGTTAGCGCAGAGGGAAATCCACAAATACGACTATATGGTCTGGGTGCCTGGAATGAATACAGCTATTTGTATGATATCAGCGAAGTACGTATGACCATTATCCAGCCACGTCGTGACGATATTAGCACTGAGGTACTACCGATTGATGAACTACTAGAATGGGCAGATAATGAGGTCAGGCCTGCTGCGCAGCTCGCATTCGATGGTAAAGGGGACTTTAGTTCCGGAGACCATTGCAAGTGGTGTTTAGCTAAAGCCAATTGCAAAGCCAGGGCCGACAAAAACACGGAGCCCCTATCTTATCAGTTTAAAGACCCTGCGTTACTTACCATTGATGAAATCAGCGCAATTTTGTTCATTGCCGATCAACTGCAGGCCTGGGCTAAAAACGTTAAAGACTTTGCTTATGACCAGGCACTAGCCGGGGTAGTTATACCGCAATGGAAACTCGTTGAGGGCAAGAGTGACAGGGCTTTTAAGGATGCAGAAGCAGCCAAGAGCGCATTACTTGCTGCCGAGTTTACCTTAGATCAAATTATGAAGCCACAGGAAATGCTGAGTATCAGTGCTTTAGAAAAGAAGCACGGCAAGAAAACCATTGCGGGAGTACTGAAAGACCTGATTATTAAGCCACCTGGTAAACCAGCGTTGGCTCCGGAAACTGACCGTAGACCGAAATTAAATAGTGCTGAAAATGATTTTGCTGATATTGAAATGGAGGATTTATTATGACACAAGACAATCAATCCACAAAAGTAATTACCGGGAAAGTACGGTTATCCTTCGTTGCTCTGTTCACTCCGTCGTCTATCGACGGTGGCGACGAGAAATTCTCTGCTGTACTGATGATCCCGAAAGATGATAAAAACACGCTCAAAATGGTTAAAGCCGCTGTAGATGCTGCCAAGGAAAACGGCAAAAGTAAAAAATGGGGTGGAAAGATACCCCCTTCCCTGGATTTGCCTTTGCATGACGGGGATACGGAAAAGGACCTTGATAAGTATCCGGAATTCGCCGACCACTACTATATCAATGCCAAAAGCAACACTAAGCCTGAAATTGTTAAACCAATTGGCAAAGGCGCAGACGGCAAGATGAAGTTCCAGGAAATTACTGATACAACCGAAGTATACTCAGGATGCTATGCCCGAGTGAGTATTAACTTCTACCCATTTGATAAAAAAGGCAATAAAGGCGTAGCTGCTGGCCTTAATAGTGTTGTAAAAGTTCAAGATGGCGAATTCCTGGGTGGACGCTCTAGTGCGCAAGATGACTTCGCTGATGTGGAATTTGATGATTATGAAGACGATGACTTCATGAGCTAAAAAATAGCGGGGACTCTGAGGAGTCCCCCTACTTCTATCAGTGATGGGAGGGTGGCCAAGTGAAACAATATAAGATATCACTCAATTTTTATGGCATTGAGGAAACCGAAACCATCGAAGCCGAAAATATGGAGGAAGCTGAAAAAGAACTGGTGCAATGGGTACTTGAACAGGTTGATCATTGGTGCGAGGAGTTGCCAGGGGAGACAAGCTTATGACTATTTTACAAATTGACATCGAAACTTACTCCAGTGTTGACCTAATTGCCTGCGGAGTATATAGGTATGTGGAAGCGCCTGACTTCGAGATTCTTTTATTCGCTTATGCCTACGATGATGAGCCGGTCCGAGTAATCGACCTTATGGCGTTTGAGGATATTCCGGAGAAGGTTATGCAGGACCTGATTAATCCAGCCGTAACAAAAACTGCTTATAACGCCAATTTTGAAAGAACTTGTATCGCCAAGCACTTTAATATCACTTGCGACCCAAGGCAATGGAAATGTACTTCTGTACATGCTCTGACGCTTGGCTTGCCTGGTAATTTGGCGGGAGTGGCCGAAGTTCTTAAACTATCTGCACAAAAGGACACTCGGGGTAAAAACTTAATAAAGTACTTTTCTATTCCCTGTAAACCAACAAAATCGAACGGGCAGAGAATGCGTAACTATCCACATCACGACCCGGAGAAGTGGGCAGAGTTTATTGAATACAACCGACAGGATGTAGTGGTTGAAAGAGAAATACGTCGCAAGTTATCGCGTTTTCCTGTACCTAGCCATGAATGGGAGTTATGGGCGTTGGATCAGCGGATCAATGATTTAGGCGTCCGACTGGACCGGGTTTTGGCAAGACAAGCAATCCAATGTGATGACCAGTATGGAGCCCGTTTAGTGCAGGAGTCGCAAGAACTGACTGGCCTAGACAATCCGAACAGCCTGACTCAACTTAAGGCATGGCTGGCAGAGCAAGGGCTAGATACTCCTGACGGCCTGTCCAAAGATCAAATGCCTGCTTTACTAGATGCCGCGCCGGATGAACAGACAAAGCGAGTGTTGGAACTGCGCCGAGAAATGTCCAAAACCAGCGTAGATAAATATAAGGCCATGGAGCGCAGCGTTTGTGCTGATGAACGGATACGCGGTGTATTCCAATTTTGTGGGGCAAACCGTACTTGGCGCTGGGCTGGGCGTATTTTTCAGCCACAGAATCTTCCACAGAATAAGATCGAAGACTTAGCAAGAGCGAGAGAAATTCTCTATATCGGTGACTTTGACTTACTGGAGATTATATATGGTTCGCCGCCTTTTATTTTGTCGCAGCTTATCCGTACTGCCTTAATACCCTCGCCGGGCTGCCGGTTTATCGTATCTGACTTTAGCGCGATTGAAGCGCGTGTAATAGCCTGGTTAGCAGATGAGCAATGGGTATTAGACGTATTTAAAGGCCATGGCAAGATTTACGAAGCTACCGCCGCCCAAATGTTCCATGTGCCAATAGAAACGATAGTCAAGGGCCATGAGAATTATGCGCTGCGAGCCAAAGGCAAGGTCGCTGTTTTAGCCTGTGGCTATCAGGGGGGACCGGCAGCGCTCATCGCCATGGGAGCGTTGAAAAGTGGTATACCCGAAGAGGAACTGCCAGGAATCATCAAGCATTGGCGGAAAGCAAATCCCAATATCGTAAAGCTATGGTATGCTACCGAGAATGCAGCCGTTACAGCGGTACGGGAGAAAACAACTGTTAAACTGGCTCACGGTGTACAGTATCGGTATGAAGCCGGTATACTCTTTGCGGATCTTCCGAGTGGCCGCAGCCTAGCATACGTGAATGCCCGGGTAAAGCCTGATCCGAACTTCGGCAAAGATGGTATTGTATTTGAAGGTATGGACCAAATAAAGAAAAAATGGATGCCACAACGGACCTACGGCGGCAGATTGGTGGAAAACCTGGTACAGGCTATTGCCCGTGATTGTCTGGCTGTCAGTATGATGCGACTTGATGCTGAGGGCTATAAAACTGCGATGCATATTCATGACGAAGTGGTTTTGGATGTACCAATCGAGGCTGGATCGCTCCAGCATGTAACCACCGTAATGGGACAGCCCATTGATTGGGCGCCAGGGTTGCCATTGTCAGCCGCAGCATATGAATGTAACTTTTATCAGAAGGACTGACAGCTATGGATGATTATGAAACTTTTATTAAGAATAAGCACGATATCGCGCTTCCTACTGGATTTTATGAAGATACATTTCATCCTAGTTTATTCGACTTCCAGCGGGATCT
Source organism: Sporomusa ovata DSM 2662 (assembly GCF_000445445.1). Taxonomy (GTDB): domain Bacteria; phylum Bacillota; class Negativicutes; order Sporomusales; family Sporomusaceae; genus Sporomusa; species Sporomusa ovata. The sequence continues at coordinate 1,022,012 of NZ_ASXP01000002.1, forward strand.
AGTTCGTTGGGCCTTACAGCGGGGGCGTGCAGCCATATTCGCTGGTACAGGATTAGGAAAGACACGCATGCAGATTGAGTGGGGGCAAAAGGTGCATCAACTATCAGGCGGGGACGTGCTGCTATTGGCTCCTTTGGCCGTGGCCATGCAGACAATCAGAGAAGGCGCGGCACTTGGCTACGAGCTTCATTTCTGTCGGTCACAGGACGATGTAAAGCCCGGAATAAACGTAACCAATTATGAGATGTTGCATCACTTTGAGCCAATTCTGTTTGACGGAGTTATCCTAGATGAAAGCTCTATCCTCAAATCATTTACAGGAAAAATCCGGACAGAGTTAATTGAGTCTTTTGCTTATACTCCCTACCGTTTGGCCTGCACGGCAACACCAGCGCCAAACGATTATATGGAAATAGGCAATCATGCTGAATTCTTAGGCGTCATGAGCCGGGCTGAAATGCTAAGCATGTTCTTTGTACACGACGGGGGAGAAACCCAGAAATGGCGGTTAAAAGGCCACGCGGAGGATGTATTCTGGCGATGGGTTGCGTCATGGGGAGTCGTACTGGAAAAGCCTTCTGATCTTGGCTACCCTGATGATCAATATGTACTGCCTCCGCTTACAATCACTGATCATGTTATCGAAGCCGAAGGAGAACCAGCGAAAACACTATCACAGCGCCAAAAGGCGCGTCGTGAAACGGTAGCCGAGCGGGTAGCCGCCTGCACTGAAATCGTAAATGCCTCAAGTGAACCTTTCCTTGTCTGGTGTGACCTGAATATTGAGTCGGAAATGCTGACAGCAGCCATTCCAGGCGCAGTCCAGGTAACAGGATCAGACAAACGGGAGCATAAGGAAAAATCCATGCTCGACTTTTCAGCGGGTAAGATCCGCGTTCTGGTCAGCAAGCCCTCTCTTTGCGGATTCGGGATGAACTGGCAACACTGCGCTAATATGGCCTTTGTGGGGCTGTCTGATAGCTTTGAACAAGTATTCCAGGCTATCCGGCGCTGCTATCGTTTTGGACAGGCAAAGCCCGTACAGGTGCATATGATTACCTCCAGCCGAGAGGGAGCGACCGCCGAAAACATCAAGCGTAAAGAAGCGGACTTTCAGAAGATGGTCGCTGAAATGATTAAATACACCAAAGATATCACGGCAGAGTCTATTCGATCTACGGAACGAGAAACTACCGAATACAAAGCGACCACACCTATCATTATTCCGGCGTGGCTAAGGAGTGAGTTTATTGCCTGCTAACACCATAGAGCAAGTCATAGAACCGGAGTTTGCGATTTATAATGCCGACTGTGTAGAGATTACCCGATACATGCCGGATAGCAGCGTTCACTATAGTATCTTTTCCCCGCCGTTCGCCTCGTTATATACCTACTCTAACAGTGAACGGGACATGGGCAACTGCAGCAGCGACACAGAGTTCTTTGAGCATTTCCACTTCCTGATCCGTGAGCTGTACCGGGTAATCATGCCGGGTAGGTTGGTCAGCTTTCATTGCATGAATTTGCCCACGTCAAAAGCTCACCACGGATACATAGGTATCCGGGATTTCAGGGGCGAGCTAATCCGCGCTTTTGAGGCTGAGGGCTGGATATATCATTCGGAAGTATGCATTTGGAAAGATCCTGTTATTGCTCAGCAGCGAACAAAGGCACTCGGATTACTGCATAAGCAGATAGTAAAAGACAGTGCCATGAGTAGGCAGGGGATACCTGATTACCTTGTGACTATGCGAAAGCCTGGGATCAATCCGGAGGCAATTATCGGCGAATTTGAGGAGTTCGTCGGTGAGGGATTAGATGTAAGCCGTGAAGCCTATGACCGGCATGCTGCAAAAGTTCGGGAGAGCGGTCGGGAGCCCTGGCCATTTGAGATGTGGCGATCTGTCTCAGTATGGCAAAAATACGCTTCCCCTGTCTGGATGGATATTAACCCTAATAACACTCTACAGTATCGGTCAGCACGCGAGAAAAAAGACGAGAAGCATATTTGCCCGCTGCAGCTTGACGTTATCTCCCGGGGTATAGAACTTTGGAGTAATCCGGGGGACGTGGTATTCAGTCCATTTGCCGGTATTGGCAGCGAGGGATATCAGGCTATTAAAATGTGTCGACAGTTCGTAGGCGTAGAACTAAAAGACAGCTATTACAAAATGGCTGTTAATAACCTACGAATGGCAGTCCAGGAATCTTTCGATGATCTATTGGCATGAGAGGTGATGCAAGTATGAAGTACATCACAGGAAGGGTATTTGCAAAAACAATACAGGAAGCAGCCCAGCATGTATTTCACCGGCTGGAGAAGGAAGGCCTAACTGGCGAACCGCGAATATGGCCTGCCAATGTACAGCCTAATCCTAGTTTGTGCTGGTGGGAATACGGGGTATTATGCCATGGAACTTGATATATCTTTTGGTAAACACCGCGCCGATACGAACTGGAAGCCGGAATATCTGACATGGGAAGAATTCTTGAACCGACTGCGTAAAGTACGCCGGACGCCGGAAGTCATGGCGCAGTATGACCTAATGGATAACATTGCTCGGCATAAAATCAAAGATGGGCCTGCCTTCGTCGGTGGGCTTGTCCGAGGCGGTCGGCGCAAAAAGGAAAACATAGACACCCGCAGTTTAATTACTCTGGACGCTGACCATGCAGATAAAGACTTTCTATTCTCTGTAGAGCTTGTCCTGGGGGGCTGCTCCTATGCCATATACTCCACGCACAGCCACAGGCCTAACAAGCCGAAATACCGCCTAGTTTTACCAGCTGATAAGCCAATGAGTCCAGACGAGTACGCCGCTGTTAGCCGTAAGCTGGCCGAACAGATAGGCATGGAGTATTTTGACAAAACCACTTTTGATGTAGCCCGTTTGATGTATCTACCCAGCTGCTCCCTGGACGCCGAGCCTGTGCTGGAAATCGGCGAAGGGGAGCCAGTTTGTGTAGACTCACTATTGGCTGAATACGACAACTGGCGGGACCCTTTACAGTGGCCACGTCATGCAGGAGAAACAATTAAACAGCAGTCAGCCAAGCGGATGGAAGACCCGAGGGCCAAGCAAGGCATAGTAGGCGCATTTTGCCGCTGTTATACGATCAGCGAGGCCATTGATGAATTTTTACCGGAAGTATATGAGCAAGTAGCCGGCAGTACTACCAGGTATACCTTTGTAGGCGCGTCCAGTTATGGTGGGTTTGTAGTCTATGATGATGACACCTTCGCCTATTCTCACCACGAAAGTGATCCCTGCAGCGGCAGAGAGGTCAACGCTTTCGATTTAGTCCGCATTCACAAATTCAGCAAAATGGATGACCGGGTAAATGAAAAGACCAATATAACCAAGCTGCCAAGCTATATGGCCATGATGTCCTTTGCCGCTAATGATAAGAGGGTAAAACGGGAGCGACTGGCAGAGTTGTCTGAGGAGTTTGCCGACTCAGACGACGAGGAGGATGACTCATGGCAAGATAAATTAGAGGTTGATGCCAAGACCGGTTTACCACAGCCAACTGCGGCCAATATAGAGCTTATATTGGCTAATGGCATATGGCATGGTGTCTTAGCCTATGACGCCTTTGGCAATTCCGAGGTAATCCAAAAGGCGCTGCCCTGGCGAGAAAAGGAGAGACCTCACAAGTCCTATGAGCCATGGCTAGGGGCTGATGATAAACGGCTGCAACATTGGTTTTCCAAAAAGCATGATTTTAACTCTTCAAAAGCCATACAGAACGCATTTACTGAAGTGGTTCATATGAACACGTTTCACCCTATTAAGGCCTATCTGGAAAGTTACGTCTGGGACGGTGAAGAGAGGGCAGAACGGCTGTTCATTACGTACCTGGGGGCCAATGACAGTCATTATGTGCGCCAAGTAACCCGTAAAATGCTGCTGGCAGCTATTAAGCGGCTTTATATGCCTGGCTGCAAGTTTGATGAGATGTTAGTCCTAATCGGTCCGCAGGGGGCCGGGAAAAGCAGTCTGTTAGCCAAGTTAGGCCGGGAATGGTTTAGCGACTCGCTAAGAACTTTTGAGAATAAAGAAGCTGGAGAACATCTGCAATCTGGCTGGATATTTGAAATTGGTGAACTATCGGCCATGAAGCGGTCTGAGGTGGAAGAGGTCAAAGCCTTCTTGTCCAAGACCGAAGACCGCTACCGGGTGGCCTACGACCGCCAGGTATCCGAATTTCCCCGTAAATGCGTATTCTTTGGCACCACAAACACAAGGGACTTTCTGCGGGATGCTACTGGCAATCGCCGGTTTTGGCCTGTTGAGGTTCACCCGGAAAACGCCGAATTAAGCCACTGGGATCATCTTACTGATGCAGTAGTTGGGCAAATATGGGCAGAGGTTATGGAGTGGTTTAAGGCGGGAGAATCCTTGACGCTAGATAGCGAATCCCGTGATGAGGCAACAAAGCAGCAAGCTATGCATATGGAATTGGATCCCCGCGAGGGGCTTATTCAGGAATGGCTGGAATCCCCTATTGAGGATGAGTGGGACAGCAATCCCGGTGAAGAAAAATATCATACCCGTGTGTGCGCCGCTATGATCTGGACGGAATGCCTCGGTAATAAAAAAGGTTCTATGCGTGCATGGGAGGGCAGAGAAATTTGTGATATCATGCGTCGCATACCGGGGTGGAGAGAGAGAAAAGGCAAATCTCGACTTCCGGGGTACGGGATTCAAGTGGTATTTGAATGTTGCCAATAACCTAATTTTTATTAGAAACACACTGGAAACATTGGAAACAAACTTGTTGCCGTTGTTGCTAATATGTTGCTAATAAAAATGTAACATCGGAAACATCGACAATCCATAAATCATGCGGGTTTATAGCCTACTGTTTCCAATGTTGCCGTATTTTTTACTATTAAGGATAAAAGTAAATTAGCATAGGAAACACAGATATATAGGTATATATGATTCCTATGCTAAACGCGAAAATACTCATATACGTGCGTGTGAGAAATTAACGGCAACAACAATCAAGGAGTTGTATAAAATGCGTGAATCGTTTTTAGAGCGTCAATTAGTTAATGCCGTAAAACAGATTGGTGGTTTAGCATTAAAATGGGTTTCACCCGGAAACAACGGTGTGTTCGACCGGATTGTAATTCTGCCTCGAGGGCAGGTTGTATTCGTTGAAATGAAAGCCCCAGGGAAACCACTGAGGCCATTACAGGAGAAATGGGCTAGGACTTTCCGGCAGATGGGGCATAGAGTTTACAAAATTGATTCAGTGGCTGACATTGCTACGTTCATAGTTGAGGTAATGCCTAATGCTGTATAAACCACACCAATACCAGGAATACGCTACACAACGAATACTAGACACGCCTTTCATAGCCCTGCTTTTGGAGATGGGTTTAGGCAAGACAGTATCCACACTGACGGCCATTGACTTGTTGCTGAATGATTACTTTGATAGCTGCAAAGTGTTGGTTGTAGCACCATTACGGGTAGCCGATGATACCTGGGCGCGTGAGGTTGATAAATGGGATCATCTGCGGCACCTACGAATCAGCAAAGTACTGGGCAGCGCGGATCAGCGCCGTAGGGCTTTACGGGCAAATGCTGATATCTACGTCACGAACAGGGAAAACGTCGAATGGTTAGTTGGAGAACTCGGCACCAAATGGGATTTTGATACTGTGGTGGTAGACGAGCTATCAAGTTTCAAGAATCATCAATCCAAAAGATTCCGCGCTCTCCGGAGAGTACGACCAATGATCAAAAGAGTAATCGGGTTAACAGGTACACCGGCACCGAATGGGTTAATTGACTTATGGCCGCAGATTTACTTACTGGATCAGGGGCAGAGATTAGGTAAAACCATTACGGCCTACCGGGACCGATACTTTGTTCCCGGAGAACGCAGCGGCCATGTGGTGTACAACTGGAAACAGAAAAAGGAATCGGAGCAGCGAATTTACGAGGCAATAGAGGATATAGCGGTATCCATGGCAGCGAAAGATTGGCTGCAGCTCCCCGAGCGGGTTGACCGTATTATCCCGATTAAGTTAAACAACAATGCCAGGGCATTGTACAAGCAGTTAGAAAGGGATTTATTGCTGCCCTACAAAGATGCTGATGTGGTGGCTTCCACTGCTGCTGTACTGAGTAATAAGTTATTACAAATGGCTTCAGGGGCAGTCTACGACGAAGAGCGTGGCGTAAAGCTAATCCATGACGCCAAGCTGGATGCCTTGGAGGATATCATCGAAGCAGCTAACGGTAAACCAGTCATGGTGATTTATAATTTCAAGCATAGCCTTAGCCGGATGCAAGAAAGGTTCCCGCAAGCCCGGATACTTCGAAAAGGTAGGGATGGCAATCAGGATATTGCCGATTGGAATAGCGATAAAATTCCGCTGTTGTTGTTGCATCCTAAGTCAGCCGGCCATGGCCTTAACCTCCAGGACTCCAGCTGTCAGACTGTTGTGTGGTTCGATCAGATATGGAGCCTAGAAGAATACCAGCAGGCGAATGCCAGAGTATATCGGCAAGGTCAGACACGGCGTATAGTAGTCCTGCGGCTGGTGACTGAGGGGACACGGGACGAGGATGCCGTAGAAGCTTTGGAGCGGAAAGATACCGGTCAGGAAGCGTTAATGCAATCATTGAAAGCGAGAATAGAAAAAGTTGAGAAAGGGGCAGCGTAGTTATGAATAACCTTGTTACGACGCCTGTAGTATGTCAAGCTTGTCATGAACTTATGGAATATGACAATTTTGGCTTTTGGAAATGCCCTACTTGTAGTGGAGAATTTTGGCCGCCGGAAAAGCCTTGGAAATTGCAGCCGCTTGCTATTGGTGAACAATATGTCAGCCGGTCATATCGTGGCGGTGCTAAAGGTGGTTCGCGTTCTAGCAAAAAACATGGTGCAAAAAAGACTGAAAAGAAGTCGCTAAACCAGTTATATCATGAGCTTTGAAGTTTTTAATTGTGTGATTTGACACATTGACAAACCTGTGAGATAATTATGTTGCATCGTGCGTGCCGCTCCAGATAAGGGGCGGCTTTTGTTATACTAATTATGTTTACTAAGGGAATTATTTAATAACTGTCGCAGTTTTGCGTCCCAAGCAATTTCCAAATAAGTACAGTGTGGGCACTTAAAAACCGTCGCACCCTGATAATAATCAGTTTTAGGGAATAGAATCTTGAGTTGGTTTTTGTTACATTTTGGACAAGTAATCATAATCATAATTATATCCTTCTTTCGGGATTGTATTAGCCTTTTAAATCAGGCCGATCATTTCATATATTACGAGGATTAAATGCTTTTAAAAACAATTTACCTATAAATAATTATTAAAAGTAGAGCCTTCGGGCTCTTTTTCTTTTGCCAAAAAGGAGGCTAATTATATGTCTAAAAAGCCACAACCTAAGCCGGCATCGGAGCATACAGAAATTATTCATCCGCCAGTTAAGTCGAACGGTAAAAAAGGCTTAACGGGATTTGTTTTGAAATGAATCCTGTATGTGAGAGTTGTCCGCGCAAAGCAATCTGCAAGAAAGAGAAAACACCTTGCAGTGCGCTTGAGGAATTATACAAAATCGGCCAAGAGCAAGACCGACAAGCAAAATCGGAATTAATCCGAGAATATGCCAAGCAAATAGGCGTTATTGACTACGAAGTATCCGAAGAACTCCGGCATATCGGTGAACAGGTTATCAGCGGTATGCCGGAGTTGTCTTATATTCCGGGTTATGATATCCGGGTCGGTTACGTGTTAAGCTATGAATCCAAAAAGAAAGATGGCAAGATCATAGCTGCTGATTGCCGGAAAGTTACGGGTCCTTACAAGGCGTATTTGCCGTTTGACTTTATCGTGACGTTCTATGAGCCTAATATGGCCTACATGACCGAGAATCAACGTAAATTACTGATGCTGCATGAACTTAAGCATATCGGCATTGGACCTAAAGGGATAAGAATTGAGCCACATGACGTGGAAGACTTTCAGAGCATCCTGGACAAATATGGCTTGCGCTGGAATGCTTTTGGCAACGATGTACCCGACATAATGGCAGGTGGTGGTAGTGGAGAAGAAACCAAAAAAGCGAACAGTAAAGCGTAAAAAAACTGGCAGTGTTTGGGTGCCGCGTCCTGAACTTGTTAAAATGGCGCAATTCCTTATCAATCCTGACGATAGACGGTCTAAAGCGGAAAAAATAAAAGCAGCCGGACTGTCGGAAACAATTTTCTATCGTTGGATGAAGGATGAGCGGTATATTCAATACCTGAATGACCAGATTGACAAATACACGGATAGCGAACTGTCCGAAGTCTGGAAAGCTCTTCTCCGGCAGTGCAAACTAGGTAATATTGCCGCAATTAAGCTGTTTTTCGACATGAAACGCATGAACCCAGAGCTAAACGATAAGAGGGAACTTGAACGGGCGCGTTTGGAAATCGAACGCCAGAAACTGGCTATTCTCGAAGCTAAAGCAGGTGGCGGCTGTGACGATATTCCCGATGATGGATTCCTAGAAGCTTTGGAGGCGAAGATCCCGGATATATGGGGCGGTGAAGAACCATGTCCATAATGCAGCGTATCCGGGTTAAGGCCAAAGCTGCCATTCAGTTTGTCTCGTTTAGCTTAAAGCAGCTGATGATATTAACGTGGTGGATGGCGGGCAGCCCATATAAAAGCTATAGCGGCATTATTGCTGACGGAGCTATCAGGGCCGGAAAAACGGTGCCTATGGCTCTTTCTTTTGTGTTTTGGGCTATGCGGGAGTTTGACGGCCAGAACTTCGGTATGTGCGGTAAGTCGATTGGTTCATTTCACCGCAACGTGTGGAGCTGGTTGCGACCGGCGTTAAGGGCTAGGGGGTATACCGTACAAGAGGTACGCACTGGGCCTGAAAAGCATATTGTTATCCAGCGTAAAGGCCGCGTCAACTATTTCTACATCTTCGGCGGCAAAGACGAACGCAGTCAGGATCTGATACAAGGCATAACCTTGGCAGGTATCTACTTCGATGAAGTAGCGCTGATGCCGGAAAGCTTTGTTAATCAAGGGACTGGCCGCTGCAGCGTAACAGGGGCAAAATTTTGGTTCAACTGCAACCCAGACGGCCCTATGCACTGGTTCAAAGTGCAATGGCTGGACAAGGCGCAGGAAAAACGCCTGCTGCACCTGCATTTCATCATGGATGACAATCCCAGCCTGGACGAGGAAACGAAAACCCGGTACAAATCTATGTACACCGGCGTTTTCTTCCAGCGTTTTATTCTAGGCTTGTGGGTAGTTGCGCAGGGTGCCATTTATCGGGACTGCTGGTCCGATGAACTGTTATTCACAGATGAAGATATGGAACCTGGCCTAACGAATAACCCGTCCTATCGACGGTACATTGGCGTTGATTATGGGACCGCGAACGCTACAGTATACCTTGATGTAATTGACGATGGTAAAATACTGTGGTTTGTGAATGAGTATTACTGGGACAGCCGGGATGAGAAAAACGGTTTGAAACAAAAGACAGACGGCCAATATGCCGATGATATGGAAACCTTTATCGGTACAGACGGCATAGCGCCGTCCTTTTTAATTATCGACCCAAGCGCGGCCAGCTTTAAAGCAGAACTGCGCCGGCGCAGTCTCCGGGTACGCGAAACCGAAGAGATCATAAATGCTGATCATGTTGTGGTTGACGGTATACGCATGATGTCGTCTATGATGGTGCAGAGAAAAATGCGAATCCACAAAGAAAAATGCCCGGTATTGGTAAAACAGCTTTTGTCTTATGTTTGGGATGAAAAGGCCATTGCAAATGGTGGTAAAGAAAAGCCTGTTAAAGTTGAGGACCATGCACCGGACGCTGCCAGATACATTGTTAAAACTATGATTACATCTAGGAGGTTAGCTGCATGAAGAAAAAGCGAAAACCGACCCGCACTAATGATGCGGTTAAAACAAAAGATGCATTCCGCAACCAGATGGCGCGGCTGGGCTTCGGCACGCCAAACCTCTTGGAGGCTACTGAGTACCCACTGACACGGCTAACTCAAAACTGGCAGCTCCTAAACAGCCTGTACCGCTCGCACTGGCTTATCCGACGCATTATTGACGTAGTACCAGGCGACATGTTGAAAAACTGGATTAAGATTACAAGCCAGATGCCACCGGACGCACTGAAACGATTTGATACGCTTGTACGCAAGACCCAACTGAAAAAGCGATTGCTCGAAGGCTTACGTTGGGGCCGTTTGTACGGTGGAGCTGCCGGCGTAATTCTCATAGAAGGGCAGGGTGATATGTTAGCTGAGCCGCTTGATCTGGATACGGTAATGCCGGGCACGTTTAAAGGGCTGCTGGTACTGGACCGCTGGTCTGGAATTACGCCGTTATCTGCAGAACTGGTCACGGATCTGAACGATCCAGATTTTGGCCTGCCGGCCCGATATATTATATCGACTGAAACAATTAGCCGAGGTATAGAGGTCCATCACAGCCGGATAGTTCGTTTCACTGGCCGGGATTTACCTTTCTGGGAAAAGCAGCAGGAAATGTATTGGGGTGCATCCGAGGTTGAGCATGTATTTGACGAACTGAAAAAGCGTGATAATACTAGTTGGAATATAGCCAGCCTAGTATTCAATGCCAATATCCGAGTCATGAAATACGAGGATTTGGCGCAGATATTTACAACACTTGACGAGCAGGCTATACAGGATATTTATAATATCGTTCAGGCGCAAAATTGGCTCATGAGCAACACGGGGACGCAATTACTTGGGAAAAACGATGACTTTCAGACCTTCCAATATGCCTTTAGTGGCCTGGATAAAGTGTATGAGAATTTCATGCTGGATTTAGCTGGAGCAGCAGAAATGCCGGTTACAAAGTTGTTTGGCCGTTCCCCCGCCGGGTTAAATGCTACAGGTGAGAGTGACATGCAGAATTATGATGATGGCATAGAGGAAAAGCAAGAGTCCTATTTGCGCTCGCCGCTGGATAAGCTGCTGCCTATATTGTTTATGTCTGAGTTTGGGGCTATACCGGATGATCTGGATTACCAGTTCAATAAGGTACGCACGCCGAGTGCTAAAGAAAACACGGATCTTGCAAGTACCAGAACCACGGCGGTAAAAGACGTGTATGACAGTGGTTTAGTTAGTCAAAAGATTGCTCTCAAAGAGCTACGTCAGATGTCTGATGAGACCGGCATGTGGACGAATATCACGGATGAGGATATTGAAAAGGCCGATGATACCACACAGCAAGGCGAAATGCTGCCGGATTTAAATGATCTGGGCTTACAAGATCAGAGGCTGACAACTGATGCAGATTTCAAGGAGGAAGATCACCCAAGGGACAAGAATGGTAAATTTGGTAATGGCGGCGAAAGTTCACAACATCAGAGACCATCAATTAAAGTCAGTGAGAATGGTGCTAATAAATTTAGCAGAGGTTTTAGTAAAAACAATCTTAAAGTACATATGGATAAGCACAATCATGAATATCCGGGTATGAGTGCGCAGCAATATGAGAAACGAGCTCTTGATCTGGTTCAAAAACCGGTAGGCGGCGATATCCATGGCCATGCTAATACTAAAGAGCAAGTGGTTCGATACGATGCTAAAGAAAATGACTTCGTAAAAGGAAAGCCAGACATTGGTATCGCCACAATGTTTAAACCTAAAGACGGAATGGATTATTATATTCGCGAGAAAAAGCGCGACAAAAATGATTGATTTATTGTCCGATGTAGGTTATACTAAAATCTTACAAAAACAGGAGGCGATGCCGATGGCGGGAAAATATAAATGCGCATGCTGTGGGAATGAAACTATCACTGAACCGGATTTTTATGAAATTTGTCCCGTGTGCGGTTGGGAAGATGATGGAGTACAGCGAGAAGACCCCGACTACAAAGGTGGAGCAAATCAAATGAGCCTGAACGAAGCACGAGAAGCATATAGAAAAGGACTGCCGGTACAGTGAGTGGTATGACTGAAGATAAAGTGGTAAATTGTCCCCTTCTGGATAAACATATCGAGGACGGTTTATGCTTGGATATTATACTAGCTGGTAATGGAGAATTAAAAAAAGAGGCTGTCCCCGAAGTATCAGATTGGGAAAAGGCAAAGCATGTTTGTCCTGGTTGTCAGGCATATTATAAATAAATTAACGTTAGAAATTAACCGTCCATATAGGGCGGTTTTCTTTATGCCTATTTTGAGGAGGGCGATCATGAAACCTGAAGGCTGGCAAGCCCAGCGACGTATAGAAACGGATTATGATCGGGCCATTCGTCGCCTGATACAACGCACCTGGCAGATTATCGGTATTGATCCGGACTTATTGAGTCCCTGGGACTTTGTTCGTCGGCTGGAACGTTTGGCCAATACGGGTAGCTTCGATCATTTTGCATTAGCTACAGCTAAGAGAATGATTACACAGACATTCTTCGATACGGCGCAGACATGGCGGGAAGCGGCGCGCGGTGGCTCAAAGGGCCGCTTGATATACGAGGTGCTACGTCAAGAAATGCAAGGCCCTGTTGGTAATATGGTGTATGTGCTCATCGACCGCAACGCCGGAATCATACGAAGTATGCCGTTTGATCTGGCCAGCCAAGCGACATTGTATATTCAAGAACAGACTGCAGAAGGAAAACGCCCAGAACAGATTGCGCAGGAACTGCTGCAAAAATTCCCGCACATGTCGGCTAAGAAAGCGGCTTTAATTGCGCGTACAGAGGCCAGCAAGTCGCATACAGCCCTTATTCAAGCCAGGTCGGATAGATTAGGCTTAGCCTGGTACGTGTGGCGTACAAGCCAAGACGGGCGCGTTAGAAGTAGCCATAAGCACATGGAGGGCGTGTTATGCCGGTTCGACACTCCCCCGTCACCTGAATTACTGGCCGATGAAAAGAACGTCGGCAGCTACAACGCCGGCGAGATTTATAATTGCCGGTGCTACCCGGAGCCGTTAATCGATATTACCGATATATCTTGGCCGCATAAGGTACATTATGGTGGTCAGATTGTAAGAATGAGCAAAGAACAGTTTAGAAAGGTAGCGTGAATATGGATTCGTCATACAAGCCAAGGAGAGTAACGGAAGTATTGCGCGGGGATAAATGGGTCAAGGTTTCTTGTCTTGGTCAAGTTGCGAAGGGTGATGTTTTTCGAATGACAGAGCTAACAGGCGAACCTGTTTTAGAAGCAGGTTCTTCAGGTATTATGATTGCCATGGATTGTCCTTTTCTCGCAGATAACGGTAGATGGACTATAGAATGTAAAGAACACGTATTAGATAAATAACATAGAGGAGGTGTGCCCAATGTGTTGGCATAAGCCGTAAGCCGCTTAGAAGCGGTTATTTTTATGCCTGAAAGGAGGTGCTATATTGCGAGCGTTTTACGGGACAAGGTTCAGTCCCAATATGACCAAGACCCCGGAAGGATTCCTAGTATGTCACAATGTGCCCATTGCCCGGACCGGTTGGCAGGACTATCTACCGCGAGAAATCGGTCTGCCGGGTGACAGTTCGGTCAAGGTATACCGGTCAGAGGAAGAAGTATTTTCCCCGGCTACTATTGCCAGTTTTGAAGGTAAGCCAGCTACAGATGATCATCCCGCGCAAGATGTCAGACCGGATAATATCGCTGCATACGGCAAGGGCCATGCTCAAAATGTACACAGGGGAAATGGTGATTTGTCTGACATGCTGCTTGCGGATTTGATTATTACGGACCCTATTCTGATATCCGAGATTGAAGCCGGAAAGCGGGAAGTATCCTGCGGTTATGACTGCAACTATGTGCCCCGTGATGATGGACAGGGATATGATCAGGTTGGTATATGTGGGAATCATGTGGCCGTGGTAGAAAGGGGCCGCGCTGGGCCGCAGGTTGCTATACGAGATTCGAAACCAAAAACACGAGGAGGAAAAAAGATGAAGATTGACAGGGATACGCTTTTAGGAAAAATTCTCAAGGCCTTTTCTCAGGATGCCGATCCGGAGGAACTGGCGGCCGCTCATGAGATGCTGGGCGAGAAAAAAGAGCCAGTCAGAGATGAAGAACTACACAGCGAGCAGAGCGAGGAGAATTTTAACGCTCAAATCTTAGCAGCTATCAAGGCCCTGCAGGCTGATGTAGCCGAACTCAAAGCCGGAAAAACAGTACCAGAGGCCAAGGACGCGCTTTCCGAACTGGAAGAGGAAATGACCAACGGCAAGCCTGATGAAACGACTACCGACGAAACTGCTGAGGAAAGTGTCACTATTCCCGCGGAGGAAATGGAAAACCAAGACGGCTCTAAGGTTATGGATAAAGCAGCTATATTGGCAACCATCAAGGCCGTAAAACCTATCATTGCGGGATTGCCTGCTGCCGAGCGTAAGAAAGCCAGCGACGCTTTGACTAAGGAACTTCGGGCTGCTATGCAAAAGCCAGCTCCTACTCAGGATGCCTATACTGAAATCCTTAAACGCCAAAGGGTGGCGGACTCCCAAGCAGCCACGCAAGGGGACTATGGCAAGAATTGCGCTAAGCATAATCCACACATGAAAAGGGAGGGTAAATAATGCCTGGTAAAGTAATAGGAATTTCTTTTAATTACGGGTATCCTGGTACGATTTCCCGCATGGGAGATGAAATTAGCCGGACACGCCCCATGAAAGCCGAAACCGATGATATCTATTTTGGCGATCCGGTTATAGTTAGCGCCGACGGTACGACACAGAAATTTGGTGCCAGCGATACCGCCGCCGCATTTGCGGGTGTAGCTATGCGCAAGATTAAAGGTGCCACGCAGTATTTGGCACAAAACAGGGCTTTCTATACTGGTCAGGAGCCGGTAGATATATTAGAGCGTGGTGGCGTAACTGTTAATGTAAATGTCGGTACGCCGACTATCGGGGGCGCAGTATATATCCGTACTGTGGCTAATGCTGGTATTCCTGCGGGTGTTGTGGGTGGATTTGAGGCTGCTGCCGATGGCACGAACACGATACAGCTCACAAACGCCAAATGGGCCACGCTCAAGGATGCTAACAGTGTAGCAGAATTAACTATCTTAACCCGGCAGAGCGTATAAGGAGGAATTGCATTGAAAAAAACATACACGCTTGATAGTATCCCTGGTATTCCGCGCGGCTACGGCGGTATGCGTCCGATGACTATGGACGCTGCTGCTATTTCTGGCGGCAATGCTTTTTTAGTAAGCGAATTAGAAAAACTCGACCCGACATTATTGGAACCACTGTCTAGTTCAACCTATGCAAGGGATATTCCAATAGAAAGTGGCGGTGGCTGGGTAGAAACTACGTCGGTAATGAATGTTGATTATGCGGTAAGTGGTGGCCAGGCTGATGCGGTTGGCGGAGTGCAAAACAATGTGCGCTTAATCCAGGCGAATCTGGGTAAGGATCTGTTTAAAGTATTTCCGTATGAAGTTGGTCTTAAAATTAAGTTTGTCGATATGGAACGCGGCAAAGTTACCGGCCGGAGCTTGGAGCAAATTTATGATGACGGAATTCGACTGGACTGGGACAAATATATGGACATTAACACTTATAAAGGGCAAGCTGCTTACGGTACATACGGTTTGCTCAATCTTTCCGAAGTAACGGCTGGTTCTGTGGCTCAGAATGCAGCTGGCACGTCCACCTTATGGAAAAATAAAACACCAGATGAAATTTTGAACGATGTTAACCAAGGTATTACGGCTGCTTGGACAGCATCGCAGTATGATCAGGCAGCCGTCGCTAATCACATTCTGATTGACCCTGCAAACTATGCGTATATCGCGAGTACAAAAGTATCCGGTCAGGCGGACAAGACTATATTGTCTTTTCTACTTGATAACAATATGGCGAAGGAAAAGGGTTCTGATCTATTTATAGGAGATTGCCGGTGGTGCTTAGGTGCTGGTGCAGGCGGTACAAATCGCATGGTAATTTATGTAAACACAAAACGATTTATTAAAGCTCCTGTGCCTGTATCCCTCTCCCGAGTGATGACTCAGCCTAATGTATCTACTGCCAGCTATGATAGTCTGTATGTAGGTAATGTAGGGGAAATACAGGTTAGATATACGCAGCCTATCCGCTACGCGGACGGAATTTAAGGAGGATTTTTGATGAGAATATTCACAAAAAAATCATTTGAGTTTAAAAACGCGGACGGGGAAGCAGTAGTTACCCGTCCGCTTGATTTTGCTGAGGTGCCGGATTGGGTAACATTAGATCCTATTTTTGTGTGGGGTAAAAAAGACGGTGATATCACAGTAACGGAAACGGCTAAAGAAGAAGGGGCAGCCGAAAAGGCAGCAGAAGACACCGACGCAGACGCTAAAGCCAAGGCTGCTGCCAATAAGGGTAAATAATCATGTATATATATGACAGCGGCGGTGCAAGCATAATTGCTGCCGCTTCTAACTTGCGGTCTGGTGATAATCCGGCATATACCTTCGCTGATTTCTACGCAGTGTATCCAGCCTATGCCCCGCGCACTGTTGACTCGGTAACTACTTATTTAGTTGATCCGTCTATTGCAGACATGTATATTGCTATGGCCCACGTGGTTGTTAAGGAATCGCGCTGGCATGTGCGATGGAAGTTTGCTATGGGTTTGTTTATTGCCCATTTCCTTACTCTGTATTTGCAAAGCCTGGCTGATGCTAACAGCACAGCATCACAGGTAGTTGCTGCAGGGCAAACACGCGGTCTGATGGCGTCTAAGTCTATCGGGGATGTATCTGTAAGCTATGACTTTTCTACCATTGCCCAGGGCCTTGATGGGTGGGCTGCATGGAACCTGACTACTTTTGGTGTTCAGTATGCTACTCTGGCCAAGATTGTTGGCAAAGGTGGCATGTATGTATGGTGATGAAGGGAACGGCCACTGTAACTAGTAAAGGTGATCCCAACATCCTGAAAAAGATTATGGCCGATTTAGGCAAGCTAGAAGTATACGTGGGTATCCCGGAAGAAGAGGCAAGCCGGGAGGGTGAGAATAAGAATGAGGGAATCAATAATGCTGAACTAGCCTATATCCATACTCATGGCATACGGGCCGGATCAATGCGGGAAGAAATGCAGCCTAATATGAATAAAGGGATGCCTTATTCTAAGGCCTATGAAATGTACGTGCAGGAGCATGGTTCCCCACTGTGGCATTCGCCACCACGCCCGATCATCGAATCAGCTATCGAAAAGCACAAGGATAAAATAGCAGACAAGCTGAAACCGGCGCTTAAGGCCAGATTAAATGGCGACGAACAGGGAGCACGTGAAGGACTGGAAAAAGCGGGTATGTTTGCTTCTGGAAAGGTCAAAGACTTCTTTACTGACCCGGAAAACGGATGGGCTCCAAATACGCCTAAAACCATCGAAGAAAAGGGCAGCGACAGGCCACTCGTTGATACTGGTAGTCTGCGGCAGGCAATAACTTATGTGGTTGGTGAAAAGTAATGCTTAATATCGCAGAGTTAATTCATGACCCCGATTTTGCCCAACCCTTTACCGTTTACCGAAAGACTGGCCAGTGGGTGGAGGGTGAATATAATCAAACTGAACAACAAATACCCTTTCATGGTGTTGTGGTAGCTGCAAATACCAAAGACCTATTGCAAGTCCCGGAGGGAGACCGCGTAAAAGGTATTATGGCCTTCTATTCTACAGAACCACTCTTGGTAACAAACGCTGACGGAACTTCTGACCAGGTTATTTGGCGTGGCGAACGGTATCGATTGTTTCAAACATGGCCCTATGCAGATTACGGCTATTACAAAGCGTTGGGTGAACGCATGGCGGGTGATTAAATGGCTGACTTATTTTTAACAAGAAAACAACTGGAAAAACTGTTCTGGCGCGTCACAACGCTTATGCTTGGCTTTGATCCTGCTCTTACAATTAATGCAAACAAAGTCCGTATATCCTGGCCAACGGAAGGGGCTCCTTCATGGAAGATTGATGAAGATGTGATCTTCCTTCGTATCTACGAGCAAGATGATGAATTCAATGTTATTAGGGATACAGTGTATCAAGCAATTGACCAGGATAACATCCAGCAGTCAAACGCGTATACCCGTGTATTACGTGCACATTGGTTTTGCTATGGTCCTAATAGCTTTGATAACGCTTCCCGTATACGCAATTTGCTCTATGTAGACCAATACCGGCAACCGCTAGCTGATAATCAAATATTTCTTATTCCGCGGATTGACACACCGCACCGCAGCCCTGAACTGTTTGCTGGCCAGTGGTGGGAACGAACAGATTTAGCCGCCAATTTCAATGAGCTTGTACGGTTTGATTCTGAGGTTCCCTATCTCAAGTCGGCAGAAATTACAGTGGGAAGTGATACGCCTGCATCTGCAGACGCTTCTGTTGACCAGAATACAAAAACGCATTGAAAGGAGCACATAAATGACTACTCTAAGTTTAAACCCTGTTGTTGATGTAGTAGTGGAAATATCACCACTATCTGCACCACGTAGGGCTTTTGACCTCGGCTTAATTATTGGGGACGAGGATACTATTCCTGCTACAGAGCGGGTACGGCAGTATACATCTACTGACGATATGCTGACAGACGGCTTTACTTCTACCGATTCGGCATATAAAGCGGCATTGATTTATTTTAGCCAAAGCCCAAAGCCATACAAAGTACTAATTGGCCGGCAGTCCCTTACGGGAATTACTGCTGTTACTATTGGCGCGGCTGGTACAGGTTATTCCCCCGGAGAGGTATTAACTCTTGCAGGAGGTACAGGCGGCGCAGTAACAGTAACCACAGTTAGTGAGGTTGGTGCTGTTACTGGAATAGCCTTGACCGAAGCGGGATCAGGTTATGTAGTTGGTGCGGGTGCGGCAACGACGGCAAGCCCTGTAGGAGGAACAGGCTGTACTATTGATATTACTGCGATAGGAGAAACGCCGGTTGATGCTGTCCGGGCATGCCGAGGGAAGAATAATGACTGGTATATTGCTATTTTCCCGGGCGCTACAAAAGCCGAGCATCTTGCCATCGCTGCTTACGTTGAAGCCGCAACACCAACAACACGGTATTTTTATACTACTGATGATGCAAGCTGTTTGACTACAGCTGCTACAAGTCTATTTGCCCAAATGAAGGCTCACAAATACAATCGCTCCCATGGTGTCTATTCAGCAAGTCAAAAATATGTTGCGGTATCTGTTGCAGCGTATGCTATGAGAGCCAATACAGGTCTTGCTAATTCAGCATATACCTTAAAATTTAAGGACTTACCGGGAATAACGGTGGAGAACTTAACTACAACCCAGGTAACCAATCTTGAGGCTGTAAATGGCAATGTTTATATCAACAGGGGTTACTATTACGATATGTACGAACAAGGTGTAATGGCAGACGGTACTTTCTTTGACGAGGGACTTGGCCTTGATATGCTGTCTAATAGTATTCAGCTTAACGTCATGGACACCTTATACCAGTCTAGAAAGGTTCCTCAGACAGAGGCGGGGGTAACCCAGTTAGTTAACTCCTGCAATCAGGCTTGTATTAGCGCAGTTTCGCAAGGCTTTTTAGCCCCTGGGAAGTGGACAGGACAAGATGTATTAGAGCTTAAAACGGGGGACTTATTGCCACTCGGGTATATGGTACAATCTGAGGCTATTAACGACCAGGATCAGGCAGACCGTGAAGCGCGGAAAGCTCCGCCAATCTACGTCAGCATCAAAGAAGCTGGAGCAATCCATTCAGTAACTATCGGGGTGTATGTAAGCCGGTAACGGGAGGTAATGAATTTTGGGGAATATAGTTAATACATTGCTTTCTACGGCTATTTCACTGTTTTCACATGTGGGAACATACAGTTTTTTGGATTTAACGGGTGTAATCTCCCATCCTTCTCTTGGATCGTTTACCCTAACGGGTAAAGGAGTTGGAGAAATTACAATCAGCATGGCCAATGATAAAACAAGTCATGAAATAGGCATTGATGGTGCGATATTGGCAACACAGGTACCAGGAAATAACGGAACCTTGATTCTAAGTATTCAGCAGACATCAGCGCTAAATAATTGGCTCCTCAAATGGGCTAACTATTTGCAGAATGAGCAAACACCGCGCAATGAATGGCTAATGACTACCATATTAATCAAGAGTAAGTCACTGAAGATTGAGCATAAGATAGCTGGAGTATCGCCGCAAAAGATACCCGACAGTCAATACCAGGCGCAAGGTCAGCGTGTCACCTGGGTGCTAATGGCTGCGGATATTCAAACAACGTAAAGGAGGCACGGGAATGCCTAAAATATCAACGTATAGTTTTCTTGATGTTTCCGGTAACATCGTCCATCCATCTGTGGGAGCGTATAACTTCACGGGTGAGGGTATTGGTGAAATGACAATCAGTATGGCGACAGACCGCACGGCGCATGACGTTGCCGCGGATGGCACAGTAATGGTGTCTAAGCTGGCCGGTAGTAACGGCAGTATTACTATCCAGGCTCAGCAGACTTCTAGCCTGCACAACTGGCTCTTGCTTTGGTACAACTATTTGTACTTAGCCGATACTGACGAATGGACGAAAACAGCCGTATTGATTCGGGCACCAAAAATGGGTAAAACCCATGTAGGAACAGGAGTATCGCCCCAGAAAATTGGTGATCAGCCTTACCAGGCGCAGGGTCAGCGTGTCACCTGGGTGCTAATGTGTGCTGATCTGCAAAATTTACCAATATAGGAGGTATTCATGGAAAAGAGAGAACAGTTTAAAATTGTAGAAATAGCCGGTCGTAAGTGGCGAATTGAAAAATTCGATGCCATGACCGGCTCTTATATTGCCTATAAGTTAATGGGGCATATGCTCCCAGGGGGTTTTGACGGCCAAATAACCGGCGGCAACGCTCCTAAAGACCGCACAGTCATGAGTAAAAAGGAATTTGCCGACTTACAGCTTGACTGCCTGCATGTCTGCTATGAAGTGTTACCTGCTGGCAAGGCCCCTGTAATTGGTGAAAATGGAGCTTGGGGAGTTATGAACATTGAGGACGATACTATTACAGTGCTGGCCTTAACTGTACATGCTCTCGCTTTTAATATTTCGGGTTTTTTCGACGGAAACGCATTGAAGGAATTGATCGCGTCATTCTCGGGTATGACCCTGTTCAATGCGCCAACGTCAATGAGTTCGCATTCGCCCCGGTAATGGCCGGTGTTTGGCAACAACACGAATTATGGGATGGTACGTATTCACTGGATGATCTACTGGACGCGCATGAATGGCTGAGTGTAAAGAGAGAAAACCAACAAAGAGCACAGGACGCAGCAAACAGAGAGGGTGGCGCATAAATGCTTGATGTCATAAAATCATACCTTGTAGGCCTGGGATTTCAGGTTAATCAATCAGAATTTGCAAAGGCCCAGGGCGCGATCAACGACCTTGGGCGCACTGTCCAATCTGCTACGTCTGGGATGTCTAAGAACTTTGCCGTAGCTGCTACCGGTATAACTGCAGCATTAACCGCGATTAATACAGCTACTGCCGGTCTTATTTCACAGGTAGCCGATGCTGATATGCAGTATCAGAAATTCGCACTCCGTTTGTGGACAACTAAAGAAACGGCCAAGGAGCTAAAAACAACCTTAAATGCCATGGGCGAGGATATGGAGGATGTTGCCTGGATACCTGAACTAAGGCAGCAGTACTTTGAATTAATTCAGCTAGGCAGACAAATGCAGACCCCTGGTGATGCCTCTGATCAGCTTAAGTATGTGCGGTCAATCATGTTTGAGTTTAAGCGCATGAAGCTGGAAGTGCAGTATGCGATGGAATGGGTTTCCTACTACCTGATTAAGTATTTAGGTGGACCGTTATCCAGCATCAAAAAGCAGTTGGGTGACTTTAATGATAAGTTGGTCGCAACGATGCCGGAATGGACAAAAAAAATAGCCGGTGTTCTGGCTACACTAATGAATGTCGGTATCTCTGCGGTTCGCTTTGTCAAGGGGCTGTATGATGGATTTACAGCGTTCTTTGACATGCTACCGCGTGGTGTAAGTATGGCCATAAAAGCATTTTTAGGTTTTTGGGCCATACTTAAATTTACACCTTTCGGTATGTTATCAATGGCCATAGCGGGTGTGCTGGTGCTCATAGAAGATTTCTATGGATACATTGATGGCCGTAAATCTTCTAAAAAGCTGGCTCCCATCTGGCGGGAACTAATTGCTTGGTTTGAAAAGGTCAAGCCCTTATTTGCTGAATTTGCGCAGCAAATAGCTTATGCCCAGGAATCTTTGAAGGCTTTTTGGTTTGAACTTAAAAAATCTGATGGGTATGCCATATCGATAAAAATCTTAAAAGATCTGTTTGTGTTGCTAAAAGAGACAATTCAGAACCTAAGGCCTTTGTTTGCTGAAGCATTTGGGGAGATATTCAAGTCCCTTGCAAAAAATGGTGTACTAGACTCATTTCGGAATATGTTTTATGAAATTGGAAAAGCCATTGATGATATCTTCAACAGCCTGACCAAAGTAATGAAGCAGCTGGGCTTACTGTCAAGCAGCCCTAAGTATAAGGGGTTTTGGTCCTGGTTTGGGGATGAACTCAGCAGGGAACTGAAAAGACTTGCTGACTTTGGAACAATCTTAGCTAAATTGGTACAGCTGAATTGGGCTATTATGGGTGGTAAGTTTAAAGAAGCAGGCGAAATTAGTAAGTCAATCATTGGGGATGTCGGCAGGATATTTGGAGCCAACAATGGTAATGGGCATGGAACAAGCCGGAGCTGGGGTGGCAAGGGAGACGGATCATTTGAAAGTCTTGTTGATGCGATAAGCGGGCAGGAATCCGGGGGTGATTATAGTGCAGTTAATGGTCGTACTGGAGCCTATGGTAGATTTCAAATTATGCCAGAAAACTGGCCGTCTTGGTCAGTAGAAGCCGGATTGCCTCCTGGTTCTGCTCCAACACCAGAAAACCAGGATTTGGTAGCGAGGTTTAAACTTAAGCAATACTATGATAAATACGGTGCGAGAGGCGCTGCCATTGCGTGGTATGCAGGAGAAGGCGCAATTGATTACTCAGCGAATGCCTTGAATCGTAAACAGGGCAATGGCGATGAACCGAGCATAAACGAATATGCAGATAGCATTACCAGCAGAATGTACGCTAGTGCACCCGCCGCGCGACCTGTATCCTATGCACCGACTGCATCTGTTTCTCCTGTTACACTGCCAGCATATACGCAAGCGTATGCTCCTGCTGCATCTGCAGCTAATAATGGATACGCATATAGCCCATCGCTTGTTGTAAATGTTAATGTTGCCTCTACAAATGCTACTCCAGACCAAATAGCCCAAACCACCGTAAATAAAGTTCAGCAGGTTATGGGACGCAACACATTTAGGCAGATGCGAGATTTTGCGGGGGTAGAAATATTATGAATATAGTAAAAGCATGGGGCTATTACAACCTTGCTAAGGTCGTAATAAAAAAAGCGGAGAAGAAAGAAAATACTACGGCCAAAAATGAGAAACAAGCTTTTCGACCACCACAATGGAGCGGGTTGCCATCAGAGATATCTCAGCTTGTCCTTGTTAAGACTAATATAGCTGGTTTTTTCTTTGATGTTGTACTCCGAGAAGAACATACCTCTACCCTAAAAATAACCTCGCATCCTGTTCAAACCGGCGCTAATATAACAGATCATTCCTATGTTGAGCCAGCTGTCTTAACTATGGAAATTGCTATGTCTGACGCGATTGACGATTTCTATGACAAACAGTTTATCGATTACAAGTCGTCAGGCAAGACTTCGGGTTACTATAGCAAAAGTGTATCGGCATATCATTTTTTGCTAGACTTACAGGAATCACGAATACCGGTTAGCGTGTTAACTCGTATTCGTAAATATGACAATATGCTCATTGAGGAAATAACTGTACCCGATGATGCAAAGTCTTTGCATGGTTTGCATTGTACGGTTACACTTCGAGAAATATTTGTCGTTGAGGTATCGACAACAACAGTAAGTGCAAGACCGCAAGCCACAGGACAAACAAACCGGGGGAACGTGCAGGCAGTTGAAGATAAGGGTACACTGGCTTATCAGATAACAGGGTAAGCCCCCAGGAGGATTAAAATGGCTTATCAAAGAATTCCTTTAACAACAGATCCTAATCAAACATTTCAATGTACATTAGCAATCGACGGACAGAATAAAACGCTGTCTTTTTTTCTTGCCTATAATGAAATCGCTACCTGCTGGACTATGAACATAACCGACCCAGCAACAGGCACAATGCTATTAGCTTCTATCCCATTAGTACCTGGGGATTACCCGGCAGCTAATATTCTTGAACAATATGCTTATCTTGGTATTGGTAGTGCATACGTTCTAAGTACGGGCAATGCAGCGACTGAATATCCTGACGCAGATAATCTAGGATCTGAATGGGTGTTAATTTGGAGCGACACACCATGAGTAAATTTTTATATGGTAGAAAATACCGAGTCTTGGTGGCAGGTAAAGATAATGTAGCCTTAGATGTTTCTAATCTGCGATGTACTTTTCACATTGAAAAGACAGCGCGTGCGCTGTCTAATTATGCAGAAATAAGTATTTATAACCTAACGTCCAGTACTGAAATGGCGATAGTAAAGGAAGGGGATCGCGTAATTGTCGAGGCCGGATATGACGGATTTATTGATACCGAAACTGGACAAAAAACAGATACAAAGCAATATGGTAAAATATTCGATGGGGATATTCTTCAGCCATTAAGAGACCGTGAAGATAATGTTAACTACCGCTTAACCTTAGTTTGTCAGGATGGGGAAGATTTCTTAAATAGATCGCTCGTTCGTAAAACCATAGGAGCCGGATTAGAACAAAGGCAAATCATTAATAAGATAGTGTCGGAGGCTAAAACCCTAACAGGCATAGGAAGAATATCATCAAACCTCAGCACTCAAAAATTGCCACGTGGTAAAGTGTTTTTTGGTACTCCGAAAAATTATTTAAGTAATATAGCTAATGATAATGGTGCTACCTTTTGGGTGGATGATGGGCAAGTAAATATTGCAAAAGCAACTGATGTACCCGTTGAAGAGGCACTGGTGCTAACGCCTCAAAATGGGTTAATAGGGACTCCTCAACAAACGTTTGGCGGCATAACCTTTAAATGCTTGTTAAATCCTTCATTAAAGTTAATGAACATGATTAAAATTGATAACTCTGATATAAGAAGATTGAAATGGACTCAGGAAATGAAAATGACGGCTTTAGACCAAGATGGGCAATATCAGATCTACAAAATGATCTACACGGGTGATACTCGCGGGGATGAGTGGTATGTAGATGTAGAAGGGATAAGTCGTAATGGCTTAATGCCCCTGCCTTTAATGCTTGACAATGCGACACAAAATCCTTTTTAAGGTGGTGAACAGATGTATTCAATACCAGAAAGATTAAAAGAGGATAATGACCTTTATAGGAAGATGCTGTCGTCACTTGCTACTAATCTTCGCGTAGCTATGCCTGGGATAATTGAGTCATATGACCCTGCCACTCAAACGGCCACAATACAGCCCGCCATCCGCGAAAAAGTTAATATTAACGGGAATCAGGAGTGGACGAACATACCTTTATTGGTTGACGTCCCTATTTTATTTCCCCGTGCCGGAGGCTATGCAATTACATTCCCGGTATCTGCGGGTGATGAATGCCTGGTTTTTTTCGCGGACTGTTGCTATGATGCGTTTTGGCAGTCTGGCGGTGTGCAAAATCAGATTGACCGGCGAAGGCATGATCTGTCTGACGGTTTGGCCATCGTGACAGGTATTTCACAGCCGAACAAGTTATCCAGTGTATCGTCCAGTGGCTTGCAAATCCGTAATGACACGGGAAGTGCGGTAATTGAAATAGTCGGCGGTAATATCAGCATCAACTCAGGTAATATCAGTATCGGCCCCAACACTACTATTGATGGTCGCTTATTTCTCAGCCATACACACAGCGGGGTACTATCTGGGAGTAGCAACACCGGGGGTGTCGTATGATTTACCGAAGGCTAGATAGTAATGGCGATTATGTTTTTGGCTCAAACCAGCAAGCATTTATTTCCAAGGCAGACGCTGTAGCACAGGCGATTTACACGCGCCTTAAATTATTACTTGCAGAGTGGTGGGAAGACACGCAAGATGGACTGCCGCTCTTCCAATCCATACTCGGGGTGCGGACGAACAGAGGTAAGCAGGCCATTGATATTATTATCCAAGACCGGATAAGAGGTACAACCGATGTAACTGGTATCTACAATTTTACGAGTACCTTTGACAACGAAACAAGGCAATACTCATTTAAATGCCAGGTTGATACAGCATATGGCCAGGTTGACTTTGGGGAGGTGACTTTCTAGCATGGCGTACTTCACGCCTTATATTGATAGTGCAGGGCTTCATATACCGACATATACTGATATTCGTGATGATTTAATTGAGCAGGCAAAATCAATATATGGGCAGGACATCTACCTCGAAAATGATAGCATGGACTATCAGTATCTCTCTGTCTTTGCGTTAAAAATCAGCGATACTCTGCAGGCTGTACAACTCGCCTATAATAACCGCAGCCCGTCAACGTCCATTGGGTCAGCTTTGGACGCTGTAGTTAAAATAAATGGTATCTATCGAAAAATGGCATCTTATTCGACTTGTAGCGTTACTTTAATGGGAACCTCGGGAACGCTCATAACGGATGGCATTGTTCAGGATGCAAGCGGGTACAACTGGTCATTACCTGCATCAGTTACTATATCGAATACTGGCTCAATAACGGTCACGGCAACGTGTCAAACAATTGGGGCAATCAGTGCTCAAATCGGTGATATTACTAAAATAATCACGCCGACAAAAGGCTGGATTAGTGTAACAAACAACGTAATAGCTTCTACAGGGCAGGCTGTAGAAGTTGATTCCGCATTGCGATCAAGGCAGGCAATAAGTACGGAAAACCCTAGCCAGACTATTTTGGATGGTATTTTCGGAGCAATCAGCTCCCTGGAAAGCGTTACCCGCTTAAAACTATATGAAAATGATACAGGCGAAGTAGACGCTGATGGTCTTCCACCCCATAGCCTTACTGCTGTAGTGGAGGGCGGAAAAGATGAAGATATCGCAAATGCGATCTATGTACGCAAAACGCCTGGCGCTTATACGAATGGAACCACGGCGTTATTGATAAATAATGACCGTGGACAAACTTTTTTGATCCGGTTTTATCGTCCAGCTTATGTCATTGTTGATACAACGATTACACTTAAGGCACTTGCCGGTTACACTACGGCGACTACTGATGCAATAAAAGCTGCAGTTGCTAATTATCAAGACTCCCTGCAGATTGGTGATGATCTTTCTATATCCAGCACATGGGGTGCGGCGTTGTCTGTTATACCGAGCTTAAAAAAACCCTTATTTTCCATAACATCTTTAACTATTGGGCGCCATGGACAATACCAGAGTGCTGCCGATATTGTAACTTCCTTTAATGAAGTTACTCAGGGAGATACTGAAAATATTGTGGTAAATATCGTATAAGGAGGGGTTGGAGTGGCGATTGATACATACTTAAACCTAGTTACGTCTCAGTATCGCGACAGCCCTAACTTTATAAACTGGTTAACCACGGCGCTACAAAAAGGCGAAGACATAACCGAACTGCTTTCTCAATTCGAGAGTAAGTTTGATATTGATACCGCTGTCGGGAAGCAACTAGATACTTTGGGAGAACTTATTGGACGCAGCCGGAAGCTTACTTTTCAGCCGTCTAATGGGGTAAGCCCGATTCTAGACGACGAGCCATACCGGACCGTGTTAAAAGCAAAAATAGCAATTAATCAGTGGGATGGTACTATTCCAGGGGTTTACGAATATTGGAATGTTTTATTTCCCCAGTTATATCTTGAAATTTACGACAATCAAGATATGACAATGGATATTATCGTGGTAGGGTTATCCTCTACGTTGTTACAGCAATTACTACAAAATGGATATCTAACTCCCAAGCCTGAGGGGGTACGGGTGAACTACATTACTGTAAACAGGCCAATTTTTGCCTATGACATGGATACCACGGCCATGAAGGGGTATGATCAATCCTATTGGCAGGGTGGTGGGATAAGACTGGATGCAAATGTTTTTGGCTATGGATCGTCAAATGAACTAATTGGTGGATATGGAGGCGCATGGTCTTAATGGCTACAAGCAATTTTAAAATTTTTGATCAGAATAAAGGAAATATAATGGCCGATGTTGATTATTTAACTAATGATCAGCGTCTTGGCGGAGTGGTACCAGGAAAAGCAATATCTGCGCTGCACAATAAAATTTATTATCAAGCGTCAATTATGGCGGCAGCCATCGCTCAATTTGTTGTAACGCAGGAGTTCGATGCTACGGATGAAGACTTTGCCACTTTAACACAAAATATATATAGTGCTATTGCAAAAGCTGGTGGTGCCGGCGTTTTATTCTGGCAACCAAATTACACATATAAAATCGGTGATATTGTTTTCAGTAAAAAGCTGGGAATGTATCGCTATTTTTATTGCAAAGTGGCCGGAAATAGTAACTACACTGAGCCTACTTGGGCGGATGTAGGTGAAGAGACCATTGATAGTACTGTAACTTGGGTTACCCATGTGGGATCAGATGCCCGCACTCTAGGGGGAGCTACTAAAGATGATATCATAATCCCTGTTGGATCAATTATTTACAGAGCTAATACAATAGTTCCTAGTGGTTTTTTAAAATGTGATGGGTCGGCAATATCAAGAACAACCTATGCCGCGCTCTATTCGGAAATAGGGACTGTTTTCGGCATTGGTAATGGTAGTACGACTTTTAACTTACCGGACTTGCGCGGAGAGTTTATTCGTGGTTGGGATAATGGTCGGGGCGTAGATAGCGGGCGAGTGTTTGGTAGCAATCAGGGGGATACCTTAAAACTTCATGGTCATCCTATGTTTGTCCATACATATCAAGAAACAACATTCCAGAGTTATACTACAGGTAGTATTCCATTGGGGAGCGGCGGAACTGTATACAGTGCATATACAGGAACCCCTAATGCAACAACAGGCCAGCAGATTGGTGGCAGTGGTGGAACAGAAACCAGACCGCGTAACATTGCGTTGACGGCCTTAATTAAATATTAGGAAGTGAAATAGTTGGCTACTAATAATTTTAAAGTATTTAATGAAACTTTCACCGCCGCCATGTCTGATGAAGATTATGCGAGTTCGACGCAAAGGCAAAATGGGGTAGCTCCTGGATTCGCCGATCCGACGCTGCATAATAAACTTTTCCGTCAAACTTCCCTGATGGCGTCAGCTATTGGTCAGGCCTTTGCGGACAAAGGGTATGATGTTAGCGATAGCGACTACGACAGTTTAGTAAATGTGCTTAACAATATAGCTCTCACAGGAGATGTTGCTATCGCTAATGTCGAATCCACTAGCTACGGCGTAATAAGTGGCTGTGAAATCCTGGCCCAAGATACTCCGGATATGACGGTTAAATTCGGCACGTTGGGGACAAATAAGGTACACATGCCAAGTGGCAAACCTTATACATTGTCTTCTGTTTCATCATTGGCGATATTGACAGCACATGCGACGCTACCGAGATTAGATTTAATTTATGTGAATTCACTTGGCCTGGTTGCGTATACTGCTGGTACGGCGGCAATGAATCCATTTGCCCCAAGTTTGCCTGATGGTGCGGTAAAACTTACTACTATTACTGTCCCTGCTGGTACAACGGGAATTCTAAGTGAAAATATTGAGGGAAACAATAGATCAAAAAATTACATAATATCTAGTTCTGAACGTCCTGATAACCCAAGCAAAAATTTAGTCTGGCTTGATTCGTCAAACAATGAACTCAAGCTGTACAGCGGATCTGAATTTGTGCCTTTTAACGTTTATAATGTTTTTAATGTAAAGTCTTTCGGCGCTAAGGGTGATGGGGTAACCGACGATACAGTAGCAATACAGGCAGCAACCGACGCTGCAAACGGAGGAACAGTTTTTTTCCCTGACGGCGAATACCTAATTAATCCTGTTATAAACTATGGCGTATTGAATTATGGCACACCGGCGCTTCCTGCAGATTTTGCATTAGTTTTTACCGTGCCGGTAAAGTGGCAAGGTCATAACGCAATAATCATAACCGATAACGATACTACCGGGGGCAGAGATACTGCTTGGAAAAACGGTATTGCTTGTACTAAATACTCCGAATTCGATGGCATTATCTTTAAAATGAAAAATTTAGAGCCTTATTCTGGTCGCCATTTGCATTTTGTGGGTACATCCACAGAGAAGACGGGTTTTAAAGTGACCAACTGCACATTTGTTGGTGGTTATCAGTCAATTGCACTTTATGATTACATCGATGGCGTACTAATAGAGGACTGCATTTTTGACAACACGGTAGGTAAAGGTGGATACGGCATTTATGCAGATGATTGCAGATGGTGTAAAAACATCCATATTAACCGTAATAAGTTTTTAGGCAGTCCTAAGGGGGACGCAATCGAATTTAATAATGATGGACATACCATTGCAATAGGCGATACAAATAAAACTCAACGTAATATAGCTGCTGGCGAATATACGGAAAACGTGTACATTACAAACAATTATATCACTGGTTATACGTCAACAGAACCCGCCGCAGGACTCGGTATGGGGTTTGCAGGAAAAATGAACAATGTCGTTATCGAGAAAAATATTATTACCGATTGTTATGCAAATTGCATTCATTTCGAATATTTGTATCTGAGACAAAACGACATCCCGACAAATATTACCATTCGCAACAATACTGTAAAAACACTGGAAAATGCGCCAAGTAGTTCTATCGGTATTGCTTTTTCGACTTGGCCCGAAGTCGTAGAATCAGATATTGATTGGTCAAAACATCAAAATATCATTATCACGGGAAACGAAATTGCAACAAATAATTGTCATTGTATAATTGGTAAGTTTGTAAATGGGATAGAAGTATTTCAGAATAAACTTACATCAACGCTTCGTAGTGCTACCCAATTACAAGGGTGTGATAATGTTAAGATTTCTAATAATAAAGTAACTGATAGTAAAAAAGGTGTGTCCTTTGCAGGTGGATATGGCAAAGGTAAAAAAATCACGATAACCGGCAACACCTTCAATAATGTCGAAACAGTTTATGATAATGGTGAAACAGCAACCTCTGTTCCGAATTTCGCAATTAGTGGTAATAGCTATATTCGATGCAAAAACATGATAAATGACGCAAACGCAACAGGGTATTCATTAACAGGATTCAGCGAAACTATATTGGGAGGGTTGTTTGTAAAACAGGCGAATTATGGTGTTGGGAGTACGCCTTGCGGTATTCAACTTGTCGGGCAAGATTTTACCCTAGAGGATAATAGTAATTTATCAGCATATTACCAAATTTACAGGAGAAAAATTGGTAATAGTGTGTTTCCAGGTACCAGGGTGTATTCAACGGCATCCACTACTGTAAAATCTGCTAACCTGCACGGTTGTATTTATGCTGGATATCTAAATAGTGCTAATGTACTAGCGACAACAACAGCCGGAAGTAATGTCGTTGCTGTATCGGCTGTATCTGAGTATTTGCTACCTGGTATGTTTATCGCTATAGCTGGATCAGGGCTATCTGCAACAGCCTGTGTGATAGATATTGACGTGCCAAGCAAACTAGTTTATCTATCGGAAAATGCAACAACAGCAGTAAGCAACGTCCAGATAACAGCTATTCAAGCTACATTTAATTAAAGGGGGCTATTACTATGCGAGAGGTAAATAAAACTGTAAATGTAACCAAAACAGTACAAGAACCGGTCACGATTGTAAAAGAGGACATTGTATATATTGTCGAGTCTAAAGATAGCAACCATATCCACGTGAAATTAAATCTCATTGGCGAAAACGGCAACATTGTACAGTGTGAAGAATACGGCATTGACGGAGATAATTATGTATTACTTATGTCAGCTAATCCTAGTTTCGCTCCAAGCAAGCCCGAAAATGAATATAGAGAGGAAGACATATGGTATGTTATTGATTTAATAAGAGGCGCATAAGCGTCTAATTTTATTTATGGAAGTGATAATATGCCACGCGAACCATGCCGCTGAGAGCGGTTATTTTTATGCGAACTTATGGGGGTGGGGAATTGGAGTACACGCAAACCGAACTCCGCGTCATGGCGTTATTCTCAACGCTGGGCGCGGTTTTTTCATGGCTAGTCGGCGGCATAGATGCGCCGCTTCAATATTTTTTGTTGCTCATGACGGCTGATTATTTGACCGGGATGGTCGCCGCGTGGAAAACCGGGATGCTATCAAGCAGTAAAGCTTTTGATGGTATTAAACGAAAGGTGATTATCCTAGCTGTCGTGGCGTTGGCTAATACAATTGACTGCGCCGGCAGCATGGGGCATGTGCTACGCGGCATGGTGCTGGTTACATACTCAGTGATGGAAGGTATGTCTATAATAGAAAACGTTGATCGGATGGGGTACTCAGAATATATACCTCAGTTTTTAAGGGATAAGCTAGTGCAAATCAGAAATGAGAAAGGGGTAAAGATATGAAAGGTATTGACGTAAGTGAAAACAACGGCACAGTAGATTGGCAGGCTGTGGCAAATGCTGGCATTGAGTTTGTCATGATCCGTTGCTCGTATGGACTACAATCGAAAGATGAAATGTTTGCCAAGAACGTTGCTGGTGCAAAAGCTGCTGGCTTAAAAGTTGGCGCATATCATTATAGCTACGCGCTCAGCGTAGAAGATGCAATTCAGGAAGCTGCGAACTGCCGTGAAGCCATTGAAAGCACAGGTCAACTATTAGAACTGCCTGTATTCTTTGACATGGAGGATGCGGACGGCTACAAACGCCGCAAGGGATTTGCGTTTGACCCGACAGAGATAACCGATATGTGCCGGGAATTTATCGATAATGTCGGCTTAGATTGCGGTGTTTATGCATCCTATTCCTGGTTGGCTGATTACATTGATTGGCGGTCACTTGGTTGTGCTGTGTGGAATGCACAGTGGGGACGCAATGACGATATCAGGGGTTACATGTGGCAGTATACTGATAACTTAGTAATTGATGGCCGGGCGTTTGACGGCAATATCAAATATGAATAAACGAGGAGGCATTATTATGTTAAAAACAATCGGATTGCGGCTATTTTGCTTTTTCTTCGAAGGCAATATAGCTGAAGGACAAATCGGGATCAATTTAGTTAACCTCAGCATTGCTGTTGCGTTGTTCGCTGTCGGTTTTATTGTAGGGAAAATATAGGGTAATAAAAATAGCGCCACCCGATACAGGCGGTGCTTAAGGGAGAGGACGAAATCATGGTTAGTTTAACCAAGCGCCAGGCGGCTATACTGCTTGGCGTTGTTTTGTTGGTGGCGCTGCTGGTGGGGTGGCTGCTCTACCGGAATAACGCTGATCAAGAGGCCAAGCTGCAGCAGGCAACTGTATTGACTGATCAACAGGCAAAAGATATCAATTACCTACAGAATGCACTCGACGAAAGCAAGCAAAACGCTGAACTGCTGGCCAAAGCTGTTGAAAGTGCTCAGGCTGGGAAGCTGCAGCCGGAAGTACGTTTTGTGGTGCAAGAGTCAACAGCCCAAGCCGCTTCCGAGATAGTTACCAAGCACATAAATCAGCAGGATCAGTCGTTGCCGCCAATAGCGCTGGAAAAGACTGATCGGACTGTTGTAGTGCCAAATGAGCAGAAAACGTCACAGGCTAATTGGGATGTGGGTGTCTTTAAAGTTAATAACTATAAAAATTGGTATGTTGGTACCGGTATTGGCGTACATGAGGGAAATTACTATATCCCTGTTGGCGCTCAGCGAAACTTTAGCAAGGACGCCGCTATTGATGTACAAGTACATGTCGATACTAATTTAAAAGAAATTAACGGCGGACAGGTCATGTACCGGCGCGCCGTTAATAAATTATTTGTACTGTTCTAAATCATTGCCGTCTGCCAGGGCGAACCAGGCAGACGGCTTTTTTTTTATTGCTTGTAGAAAACCATATTTGTCTTCCATTCACCATTCGGCCACCTTGTGGCCACAAAGGAATTATGTTCTATTTTTTGTACTTTACCCTCGTTTGTCAAATAGACATGAAGTTTCACCTCAACCATCGGCGGAGGAAAAGATACTCCTTTAGCTAGATATGTGCAGGTTACGATATATTCAGTATCAGATGCTTTTACAATATTTTCGATGTATAATTTCCACCCATTTAATTTGTAATCATCTATAATAATTTCATTGCCATATGCTTTTTGTAATAAATCTAGATATCTTCCTCTTACCTGATAATCTACTGAGTAAGTTCCGTTTACAAGTTGCATTATATCTTGATTATTAGCATCCTGAGCATTTACGATTGGAGTAATAAAGACTAAAAATATAAACAGAAAAAATATGGTGATTAATTTTTTCAATGTACTAAATCCTCCTTAACCCCTATCAAGCAATGAGAGAATTATTGCGTATATTTATTGCAACATGGTAAATACGGAAAATCGGTATTACCATTGATTATTGATAACAGGTAAATCCTTCTGATAATCCTCATAGGAATAGTATAAATAAATGAGAGTATTTCCGAGTCGGTTACCCTGACTTGTTCTAATAAAAAGCCAAGCGGGAGCTTTATTTGGTAAGGATATCTTGTATAAATTGGAGCCCCATGAAAAACTACCTTGTTTTGAAATTAACTCAACACTGAACCCTCTTTTTGCAAAATAATCTTTGAGAAGGACTTCTGTTGCTGGGTACTTTTCATTTACCAAGTTTGCAAGCGTAGCTGGAGCCGCTGTACCAATTTTTATGACTGTAGGACGCCAGTATAAAACACCGCAGATATGGATATCTGCTATAAGTCCTACTTCGGCTTGAATATTTTTTAATAACCCGTCAGCCCATTCTTGTTTGTACCGTGTTCGCCCTTGATTATTTAGCAGTATTCCAGCAACTCCACCGCGGTGATATTTAAAGTACTCTTTATTAGGATTTTCTGAGTCTCTATCCCAATAAATATTAAAACCCTGCTCTCCGATAGTTTGTAGAAAGTAAACATAGTCCGTATTATAACTAATCATTAACCTGCTAATAAGATCCGATAATTCATAGGACTGTTCCTTTTTAAATACAATCTCATTCGCATTGACTGGTAATATTACATTAGATATAAACAGAAAAATTAATATCAGTATTAGTTTTATTGAGTGACTCTTTTGATTATAATCCATGTAAGCACGCTCCTATATTTTACATGGATTACCATATTCGTCAAGAAAATAATTTTCCCTTTATTTTTGTACATATATTAAGGAAGCTTTTTGAATAAATAAGAACCGGTAAGCAGCATTGAAGGTTTTCAAGTTAGTAACTTGCTAGTGACAAAAAGCCTTGAAACACGTATAATTACAGGGGATGGAAGTTCTCCAAACGTTAATATTGGAAAAAATGAAATCCCTACAAACTCAGTGTTTGTAGGGATTTTTGCGTGCGTCCAGAATGGGGCACTTGCCTAGTCGATGAAAGTCTGATACGGGGGTTGATAGTGCCAACCGTTAGCCTAAGACAAGGGTGTCCATCGTGAGGTTCTTTAGGAGTTGCCTTATAAAATGGGCAACTTCTTTATTTTATGCTAAGAAAATATATGATTTTGGGGAGATTCCTAAGGCTATCCTTTTTATATATTGTCTGTGCTTTTTTGGAGCAAAAATGTTTCTTAAAGCATATTTTACAACGTAACATAATATCTGACTAATTTAGGAGGAAGCATTATGAGTAAAAATATTGAGGATGATAGTTTTGGGGGAAATGATAGTGTGTGCGATAGAAAGCACTATTGCGAATGTGAAACGGAAGAAAATAATAATTTCGCAAACGCAATAAAAAGCTGTCTTAAACCCACTAATCCATGTGGCTGCCCACCAGGTACATGTACCTGTCCAGCGGGTTCGTGTACCTGTCCAGCAGGTTCGTGTACTTGTCCAGCGGATTCGTGTACCTGCCCGGCGGGTTCGTGTACCTGTCCAGCGGGTTCGTGTACCTGCCCAGCGGGTTCATGCACTTGCCCCGTTGGCTCGTGTACCTGTCCTGAGGGGACATGTCCGCAGACTGTAGAGTTAGTTCAAAACCCCAGTTTTGAAATTGCTTGTGTTGATCCAACAGTATGTGATGTTTTCGACTCCTGGACAGGAGCAAATATCACGAGTGATAATGAACCATTAACTGGTAACGTAGCAGCTTTGCTTGGAGATGCAACCAATGCTGTTGCTACCTTAGAGCAAACTATTTGCGGTATTACTCCAGGTTGCCCTTATAAATTTAGTTTTTCTGTAAATGCCCAGAATTTAAGTGGTAATGCACAATTTTTAGCCGAAGTTTTTTGGCAGCCGAGCAATTCCCCAGCTATTGATCCTTCAGTTAATCCGATAGTTATAGACCAGCGGTTTTCTGGCAATAATTATGTCTTTATAAAGCGGATAACTAGTATAGCGCCGGCGGGCACAACCTGTGCCAGGATAGTATTTACCAAACATGGTAATAGAAATACAGGTACTGTTTTGGTAGATGATGTTTCTTTCAGTGGATAAATTATTGGTAATGTGACTTGAAACTATATTTTTGTTTGTCTCATGAAGATATAATAATAAAAAATAGCGCCACCTGTACCAAGCGGCGCTTAAGGGAGAGGACGAAATCATGTTTAGTATAACCAAAGCGCCAGGCGGTTATACTGCTTGGCGTTATTTTTTATAATATTCCTGGAGCAAACCTATCCTGTATAGCATAGTATGTAATGTCCCTAATACGTAATGAAGGAGGCATGCTTTATGGGATTTGGTAATTTCGGAGGAGGTCGTGATAGTAGCTGTATTATAATCATCATTATAATACTTTTACTATTTTTTTGCTTCAATGATGATTGCAGCACGGTTTGCTAACATAGTTCTTTACACCACAAAACAAATGTTTTAAAAATAGCAACAGTAAAAACCCTGTAAAAATAATTTACGGGGTTTTTACTAATTTCGAATTAAGAGAGACACCCCAAGTTATGTTTTAATCAGTAAGGCCCGGCCATTAGCCGGTTACTGATTATTTTGCTAACAAGATGGGTGTAAGTTTGGCTTCTTGGGCTTGTGCCGGGCCAATATAGCTGTTGCGGGACATAGCGGCAAGTACTACGGCTTGTCGCTGTTTGGCAGCTGCAAAATCGACATAGGGAGAGGTAATTGAGGGGGCATTAGGTAACCCGGCTATCATGGCACATTCGGCTAAATTAAGGTGAAAAGGAGGTTTGCCAAAATAAATGGTGGAAGCTTCCCCAATCCCATAAGCTCCAGAGCCAAAATAGATGGTATTCAAATACATTTCCAAAATGTCTTCTTTCGAATAGCGGAACTCAATATCAATGGCGAGGACAAATTCCTCAACTTTTCGGCCAAGCGTTCGTTCCTGGGAGAGAAATAGGTTTTTGACTAATTGCTGGGTAATGGTACTGCCGCCTTCAATATAAGAGCCTGTTTGTACATTAACTAAGGTGGCCCGTAAAATACCCTCAATATCAAACCCTGCATGGTGATAAAAGCGACTGTCTTCGACGGCGATGATCGCCTGCTGCAAGGCTAGGGGCGTATCAGATAGCCGGACATAACTTTTTTTATCAAGCTTAGCATCAATGGCGCTTTTAAGAAAAATTACCCGCCGTACCCGCTCCCAGGTTCCGGAAATGCTAGACAATGTATTGGCTGCAGCAGGTGCTGCTGTTGGCAGTGGGTTGATTTTGGCTATCGATGAACGCAATACGGACCCCCCGCCTGCCCATAAAAACGCACCAAGAAATACAATAACTAATAAGGCCAGAAGGCGACTTATTTTTATACGCCTGGTTTTCACGTAGATCACCTCTACTATTGCAAACTTCTTCATTCTCTATTTTAGCATTTAATTGCCGAATAGAGAATACAGTGTAAGTAGCAATGGCAACAGGAAAAAAGGCGGGATGAGTATGCGGGTACTGGCGGTAAAACGGTATAGAGTGGTAAGTGTAGTCGTATTTAGTATAGCGGTGGTGGTGTTAAACCTCCTGACGTTACGTTATCTTGTGCAGGCAGATATTGAGAATGCCGATTTGGCAGTGCTTAGTGGTAAAACCATCGCAATTGACGCCGGACATGGTGGGATTGACGATGGGGCAAAGTGGAATGGACTGGATGAGAAAAATATAAATTTAGCGATTGCACTCAAAGTAGCCGCAGCCCTGGCAGCCAATGGAGCTACAACTGTGCTTACTCGTGAGGAAGATGTCGATTATTATACCAAAGGTAAAGGCGGGAAACGCAATGATCTGTTAAAGCGGGCAGAAATTATTGAAAAATCAGGAGCAGACCTTTATCTTAGTATTCATTGCAATGCGATTAAAGGGGCTAATTGGTCAGGAGCTCAGGTATTTTATAATCCAAATAAGGCGGAAAATAAGCAGTTAGCCGAAATTATCCAGCAAGCGCTAAAAAATTTTCCCCCTGGTAATAGACGCCAAATCAAGCAGGATTCTGACATTATTTTATTGAAATCTGTAACAGTATCAGGTGTGCTCATTGAAGCTGGTTTTATTAGCAACCCTGCTGAGGCTATGCAGCTTAACAGTGAAGCTTATCAACAAAAACTGGCTGAAGCCATTACGAAAGCGTTGGCGTATCATTTTAGCCACAATGTGGAACGATAAAAAGCACCATGCACCACTAGCTGGAGGGAGCGATTTTATGGATAATTTGGTTGGCTGTGCGCTCATGCCACATCCCCCGATCATGATTCCGGAAGTAGGAAACCAGGAACTCGAAAATATTAAGAGTACAGTTGAAGCCGCAAGACAAGTGTCAGAAATGCTAAAAGACGAAAATCCCCAAACAGTTGTTATTATTACACCACATGGTCCGGTATTTGAAGATGCTGTGGCGATTAGTATTCACCCTCGCCTGAGGGGAAGTATGGCCCAGTTTGGTGCTCCGGAAGTAACTCTAGGTTTCGAAACCGATAATCTATTAATAAAAAATATAATTCGCAATTGTCAGCGACTCGGTATTAATCTAACTGAACTGACCGATGATGTTGCCAAAAATTATCGAATACCACTACAACTTGACCATGGAGCCTTTGTCCCGCTCTACTACCTAGTTAAAGCAGGGTTCAAAGGGCAAATTGTGCATTTATCTGTAGGTATGCTGGCTTATGAGGAAATGTATACCTTTGGCAAAGCCGTGCAGGCGGCTATCAGTCATGTAGGTAAGCGAGTAGCGGTAATTGCCTCAGGTGACTTGTCACATCGTTTGACACCAAATGCTCCTGCCGGTTATAGTCCGAAAGGCGTCGAGTTTGACCGGCAGCTAGTTACTGCTCTTACCAATATTGATGTTAAGTCTTTACTCAATATGGATAAAAATTTGATTGAAGAAGCTGGACAATGCGGTCTCAGGTCAGTGTTTTTTCTTATGGGCGTTATGGGGGGACTGGATGCCGAAGTGGTGACAACTTCATATGAAGGCCCCTTTGGTGTTGGGTATGCGGTTATTGCTTATAGAATAAAAGGTAAGAAGTAGGAGGCACTACGATGGATAAACAAAGTGAGCCGGTAAAACTTGCCAGGGAAAGTCTTACCTATTACCTGGAACATGGCCGGTTTATGGATAAGCCAGCCGGACTTCCCGAGAATTTACAGGGGAAGGCGGGGGTTTTCGTATCTTTTAAAAAAGAAGGCCAATTGCGTGGCTGTATTGGTACCTTTGAGCCTACTCAGCCGAGTATTGCCGAAGAAATTATTCAGAATGCCGTTAGCGCTGGGACTGAAGATCCGCGCTTTAGCCCAATTAAGCTAAACGAACTGGCAGATTTGGAAATTTCGGTCGATGTATTGGAAACACCGGAGCAAATTGATAGCATTGATGACCTTGAACCTAAAACCTATGGGGTAATTGTCCGTAGCGGACGCCGTTCCGGTTTGCTCTTACCTAACCTCGAAGGTGTGGATACTGTCACTGAACAGGTAAGTATTGCTATGCAAAAAGCAGGTATTCAAGCGGGAAAAGAGATTGATTTATACCGTTTTACCGTAACCCGATATAAATAGCATACAGTAGGTGAATAAAAGTGCGTGAGGCACTCCATTATGAGCAGCAGGGACAAGCCGTCGCCTGCAAATTATGTCCTAAAAACTGCATTATTACCGAGGGGAAGACAGGGTTTTGCCGGGTACGCCGGAACACGGGCGGCAAACTATACAATATTAATTATGCGCAAGCTACGGCTCAAGCACTTGACCCTATCGAAAAGAAGCCGCTTTATCATTTTCACCCTGGCAGCACCATCCTGTCACTTGGCACTTGGGGTTGCAACTTTGCCTGTCAATTTTGCCAAAACTGGCATATTGCCCAGGCACAGCCGCAATTTACCTTACTTGAGCCGCAGGCAGCAGCAGCACTGGCCAGTCAGCTTGTCGGCCGGGGTAATATCGGCATTGCCTATACCTATTCTGAGCCCAGTGTGTGGTATGAATATATCTTAGATACAGCACGGTTAGTACAAGCAGCTGGACTTAGCAATATATTGATTTCCAATGGGTTTATTAATGAACAACCTTTACAGGAACTGCTGCCTTACATTGCGGCTATGAATATTGACGTTAAAGCCTTTACTAATGAGTTTTACCAAAAGGTGTGTGCCGGAGACCTTACTCATGTCAAACGCACCGTAGAACAGGCGGCCCGGCAGTGCCATGTTGAGATTACCACCTTAATTATATCCGGGCTTAATGATTCTGTAGAGGAAATTGCCGGCCTGGCTAAATGGTTGTCAGGCATTAATGCCGATATACCATTGCACCTTTCCCGCTACTTTCCTAACCATAAAATGAAGTTGCCGCCGACTTCGGTAGAGACCTTGGAGGCAGTGGCGTCGGCGGCGCGTGAGTATCTTAATTATGTATATTTAGGCAATGTCGGTGGCAGTGGTACGAATACCTTTTGCCCACAATGTGGCTACAAGGTAATTGACCGTCTCAGTGGTTACAGCCGTCTAACTGTGACGGGGAAAAAATGCCCTCAGTGTGGGCACAGTATACCAATTGAGGGGGAAATTCGGTTGTCGGACAGAGGCTGATGTGAAAAACAACAGCCTCTATTTTCTTTTGCACTTATACTATCAATCGGCAGGATTACATAGTTTTCGGCAGTAAAGAATTTTGCAGACATTTACAAAATTTTAATGTATACATGAAACAAAAATACTTGCATTATTATTCATAGCTAATGTATAATATTACAAAAGGAGCGAGGACTATGAAAATAAGTATTGTTGGAGCTACCGGCTATGCCGGTGCCGAATTACTGCGATTACTGGCATCCCATCAGGTTGCCGAAGTAAAATATATTACTTCAGAAAGTCAGCCAGGAACAGCCATTGCAGATATATACCCGCATCTTACACGCTTTTATCCGCAGACACTAACGAGTTTGGTCGATTTGGAGAAACTGGCCGCTGAGAGTGATGTCATTTTTATTGGTTTGCCTCATGGTCATGCTATGGAGGTAGGACGTAAGGCAACGGCCATCAATCCTACCATTAAAATTATTGACCTGGGCGCTGATTATCGGTTTAAAAATCATGCTGTGTATGAGGAGTGGTACAAAGTACCGCATACGCACCGCGAGGCTAAAACTGTTTATGGCCTGACTGAGCTAAACCGCAGCCAAGTGCGTGAGGCCGGCATTGTCGGTAATCCTGGCTGCTATACAACGGCCAGCATCCTGGCCCTGGCACCGTTGGTGAAAAATAAGCTGGTTGATTTGACAACTATTATCATTGATGCCAAGTCTGGCGTAACTGGTGCCGGGCGTGGTCTAAACCTAGGTTCGCATTTTAGCGAAGTATTTGAGAGTGTCAAGGCCTATAATGTGGGGGGCCACCGCCACACGCCGGAGATTGAGGAAGTACTTGGCGGTTTGGCTGGAGAAGAGCTGACAATTAACTTTACGCCCCATCTTATTCCGATGCCCAGAGGAATACTCAGTACCTGCTATGCCAATCTCAAAGCAGGGGTAACTCCGGAAATGATTGATGAGGCCTATACCTCACAGTATGGCAACGAATATTTTGTCCGCTTGTTAGGCCGGGGCGGCTATC
The DNA here is from genome assembly GCF_000445445.1 of Sporomusa ovata DSM 2662. Taxonomy (GTDB): domain Bacteria; phylum Bacillota; class Negativicutes; order Sporomusales; family Sporomusaceae; genus Sporomusa; species Sporomusa ovata. Next base: position 1,064,305 of record NZ_ASXP01000002.1, read on the forward strand.
CAGTGACCAAAAATACTCGCAGCAGTAATTTCTGTGATTTGGGTTGGCATATTGATAAACGAACCAAGCGGGTAATTGCCATTTCCGCCATTGATAATCTGGTCAAGGGCGCTGCTGGTCAGGCAATACAGAATATGAACGTTATGTTTAATATAGATGAGAAGACAGGGCTGGATAATGCCCCAGTGTATCCGTAAGGAGGAAACAAATGTTAACGAAAATCACCGGTGGCATTACGGCACCGCAGGGATTTAAGGCCGCTGGCGTGCATGCCGGTATAAAAAAGAATGGTATAGAGGATATTGGCATTATTTATAGCACTGTTCCCACAGCCGCAGCCGCTAAGTTTACTACCAACAAAATGGTTGCTGCGCCTGTGCTGGTATCACGGGAGGCTGTAAGCCAAGGCAAGGTACGCGCCATTGTTGTTAATTCTGGTTGTGCCAATGCCTGTACCGGCAATCAAGGGCTTACCGATGCCCGGACAATGGCTCACAAGACAGCCGAGCTGCTTAATTTGAATGATTATGAAGTGTTAGTGGCTTCTACCGGTGTAATTGGCGTTCCATTGCCGATGGATAAAGTAACAGCAGGCATTAGCCAAGCGGCAGCGGCGTTATCGGAGAATGGGTATGAAGCGATGCTGTCTGCTATAATGACAACAGACACATTCCCTAAATCCTGTGCTTATGAGTTTACCCTTGGCGGCAAGCCTTGTAAAATTGCCGGAATTGCCAAAGGTGCAGGTATGATTCACCCTAATATGGCGACAATGCTTTCCTTTATAACCACCGATGTTGCTATTGCGCCTGATTTACTCAATCAAGCGCTTAGTCAAGCCGTTGAACTCTCCTATAACATGATTTCTGTTGACGGTGATACCAGTACTAATGATACAGTAGCTGTCCTGGCTAATGGCCAGGCAGGCAACAAACTTATTGCTGCTGCCGGCAGTCAGGATTATCAGGAGTTTTATAGCGCATTACAAACAGTATGCACTGAATTAGCGCAGCTTGTTGTTCGTGATGGGGAAGGGGCAACCAAATTTTTGGAGATTAACGTTACTGGTGCAGCACACTTTGCTGATGCTAAGTGCGCTGCGATGGCGATCGCCAAATCACCGCTTGTAAAGACGGCATTCTTTGGCCAGGACCCCAATTGGGGCCGCATTTTATGTGCTGTTGGCTATTCTGGCGCTAAAACGCAGCTTGACAAGACTTCACTGGCAATTGGCGATTTAACCATTGTTGTAGATGGCCATGGAGTCGCCGGTTTTGAAACTGCTAAGCTTAAAGAGATTATGGCTGCCAAAGATATTGCCATAACGGTAAACTTAGGTCAGGGTGAAGCAGCGGCTACTGTTTGGACCTGCGATTTTTCCTATGAATATGTCAAAATTAATGGGGAATATACAACCTGATAGTTAGATTCAAATGGGGAAAGGAATGATTCTATGATAAACTCGGTAGAAAAAGCGTCTGTGCTTATTGAAGCCTTACCATACCTGCAACGATTCTCAGGCAACACAGTTGTCATCAAATATGGCGGTAATGCCATGCTTAATGACGAACTCAAAAAAAATGTGATTCAGGATATTATTTTCCTTAAATATGCGGGGATTCGCCCAGTTGTTGTTCACGGCGGCGGTCCGGAGATTACCGGCATGCTCAAGAAACTGGGTAAAGAGTCAAGCTTTGTTAGCGGACTCAGAGTAACTGACGCCGAAACGGTAGCTATCGCTGAAATGGTGCTTGTCGGCAAAATTAATAGTGAAATCGTAAAGTTACTAAACTTCCTTGGAGCCAAAGCTGTCGGCTTAAGCGGCAAAGATGCCGACCTAATTATTGCTGCCAAACATTTGGCTAAAGTCCGCGAGAATGGTCAAGTCAAAGAAGTGGATATCGGTTTTGTCGGCGATGTGCTCAAACTAAACACCAGTATTGTTGAGAGCCTTTTGGACCAAGGCTATATCCCTGTTATATCGCCTATTGGTATTGGTAAAGACGGTGCTACCTACAATATTAACGCCGATTACGTGGCTGGGGATTTGGCTGCGGCATTAGGGGCCGAGAAACTGGCGCTTATTACTGATGTGGAAGGCATTTACCGGGACTACAAGGATAAGAGCACCTTTGTTTCTACCTTATCGCTGGCAGAAGCTCAGGAAATGATCAAAACAGGCGGCATTGACGGCGGCATGATTCCCAAAGTTGAGGCTTGTGTAAAAGCATTAGCTGCCGGAGTTGCCAAAACGCATATTATTGATGGCCGTAACCCCCACTCGCTACTTTTGGAGATTTTTACCACTGAGGGTATTGGTACCGAAGTAGTCAAATACAGGAGGTACATCAATGGATAAACAGACAATAGTGGACGTTGATCAAGAAAATTATTTGCAGGTATTTTCCCGCTATAACCTTGTTCTTAGCCATGGTGACGGACCTTATGTTTATGATAATGAAGGAAAAAAATATATAGATTTTCTTGGCGGCATCGCTGTTAATGTTCTTGGCCATGCTCATCCGGCACTTGTAAAAGCAGTGTCGGAGCAAGCCGGCAAAATGATTCATTGTTCCAACCTGTATTACACCGAAGTGCAAGCCATACTTGCCAAGAAACTTGCGGCATTAAGCGGTCTTGACAGAGTTTTTGTCGGCAATAGTGGTGCTGAGGCCAATGAAGGAGCCATCAAGCTGGCCCGGAAATACGGCAAAACGATTGCTGCCGACAAAGTTGAAATCATTACCGCCGAACACTCCTTCCATGGAAGGACGCTGGCTACCCTGACCGCGACCGGCCAGCCCAAATACCAGAAAGGCTATGAGCCGTTGCCGGGTGGTTTTAATTATGTTCCATTTAATGATATTGCAGCGCTAGAGGCAATCATGTCGGCTAAGACCTGCGCCGTAATGCTTGAACCCATTCAAGGGGAAGGCGGTGTAAATATTCCTGACAAGGATTATCTGATAAAGGTCCGGCAGTTGTGCGACAAATATGGGGCACTTTTAATTCTGGATGAGATTCAGACAGGTATGGGACGGACCGGAAAGATGTTTGCTTATGAACTGCTTGGCATAAAACCTGATATTGTAACGTTGGCTAAAGGCCTAGCCGGCGGAGTGCCGATCGGTGCTTTTATTACCACTAACAAAGTAGCTGCAGCCTTTACTGCCGGTGATCATGGCAGCACCTTCGGTGGCAACTCGCTTGCCTGTGCAGCAGCCAATGCTGTGCTTACTGTCATCGAAGAAGAAAAGCTGTTAGAAAATGCTCAGACAATAGGCGATTATCTTGTAGCTAAGCTCATGGCTCTTAAAAGCAAATATCCGGCCCTGATTACTGAAGTCAAAGGCAAAGGACTGATAGTTGGCGCCAAGCTTACCCTTCCGGGGCGGGATATTGTTAATAGCTGCCTAAGTCAAGGCGCTATTATAAACTGTACTGCTGGCGACGTACTCCGGTTTGTACCGCCGCTTAACATAACAAAAGACCATGTTGATGAAATGATCGCCGTATTAGATAAAACGTTAGCGGCTGTATAATTTTAAACTGGGGGAGTGTTAGGAATGAGTCTTAAAGGAAAAGACTTTCTATCAATACATGATTTAACCGTTGAAGAAATCTATCAAATTCTTGATTTTACTAAAATATTAAAAGCAAAACAAAAAGCAGGTGAACCGCATCCGCTGTTAAAAGGCAAAACGCTGGGTATGATTTTTCAAAAGTCATCCACCCGTACCAGAGTTTCCTTTGAAGTTGGCATGTGGCAGCTAGGCGGTATGGCCTTGTTCCTGTCATCCAACGATTTGCAAATTGGCCGGGGCGAACCGGTGAAAGATACTGCTCGCGTATTAGCCCGTTATTTGGACGGCATTATGATTCGGACGTTTTCCCATCTGGAAGTGGAGGAACTGGCTGAGTATGCGAATATTCCTGTGATTAACGCCCTGACAGATTTACTGCATCCCTGCCAGGCAATGGCCGATATCTTTACTGCTATTGAGTACAAGGGCGATCTAAAAGGACGCAAGCTGTGTTATATTGGCGACGGTAATAATATGGTTAACTCACTGTTACATGTCTGTGCCAAAGTAGGTATGGATATCAGTGTGGCTACACCGATAAACTATGCCCCAGATGCCACCATTGTCGAACAAGCTGCCGCTAGCGCCAAACTGTCAGGCAGTAAGATAACTATTCTGGATGATCCATTTGCTGCTGCCAAAGATGCCGATGTCCTCTATACCGATGTCTGGGCCAGCATGGGTAAAGAAGGGGAACAGGCTATCCGCAAACAGGCATTTGCTGGTTTCCAAATTAATAACTCCATCATGCAGGTTGCCAAAAAAGATGCGATCGTCATGCACTGTCTGCCAGCTCATCGCGGTGAGGAAATCACCGATGATGTGATTGAAGGCCCGAATTCTGTGGTATTTGATGAAGCAGAAAATCGCTTGCATGTGCAAAAAGCTATAATGGCTCTATTGATGGCTGACTAATATTTTTTCTTGCAGGAACAAAATAGCAAATAAGCGAATAAAATATAAGTTTATAACGTATCACTAACATAATAATCAAGGAGGAACTACATTTTGAGTGACATTAAAAAAGTTGTACTGGCCTATTCCGGTGGCCTGGACACTTCGGTTATTATTCCCTGGCTCAAAGAAAACTATGGCTGCGAAGTCATTGCCATGTGTGCTGACGTTGGTCAGGGGGATGAACTGGAGCCTGTTCATGACAAGGCTCTCAAATCAGGTGCCAGCAAGGTATATATTGAAGATTTAACGGCTGGTTTTGTCGAGGACTATGTATGGCCGACATTAAAAGCCGGTGCTGTATATGAAGGGAAATATCTGCTGGGTACTTCCTTTGCCCGTCCGATTATTGCCAAAGCACTTGTTGATATTGCTATTAAAGAAGGCGCAGATGCTATTTGTCATGGCGCAACCGGTAAAGGCAACGACCAGGTTCGTTTCGAGCTTACCGTCAAAGCGTTGGCTCCTCATCTCAAAATCATTGCTCCCTGGCGGATATGGAACATTCGTTCCCGCGAGGATGCTATTGATTATGCGGAGAAACATGGTATTCCTGTACCTGTTTCCAAAGCACGTCCCTACAGCATGGACCGCAACATCTGGCATTTAAGCCATGAAGGTGCTGATCTTGAGAACCCGGCCAATGCGCCCACAGATGACGTATATATGATTACGACTCCACCGGAAAAAGCACCTGATAAACCGCTTTACGTCGAAGTTGGTTTTGAAAAAGGAATTCCGGTTTCCGTTGACGGAGTTAAGCTCAATGCCGTAGCCCTCTTAACTAAGCTTAATGATATTGGTGCTGCTAACGGTGTCGGCATCGCTGATATAGTAGAAAATCGCCTTGTGGGGATGAAATCCCGCGGTGTATATGAAAATCCCGGCGGCGCGATTTTATATTATGCCCATCGTGAACTGGAATATCTGACACTTGACCGGGCTACTTTGCATTACAAAGAGCAAGTAGCTATCAGATATGCAGAACTGGTTTATGATGGCATGTGGTTTGCCCCACTCAGAGAAGCCTTGGATGCATTTGTGGATTCTACCCAACAGACAGTCAGTGGTACTGTGCGGCTGAAATTATATAAAGGCAATATCATAAGTGCTGGCGCGACATCGCCGTATTCTCTCTATAACGAAAAAATCGTAACCTTTGGCGACAGTGAAGAATTGTACAATCATGGCGATGCGGAGGGCTTTATTAATCTCTTTGGCCTGCCACTCAAAGTCCGGGCTATGATGAAAGCTGAGGCTAAGAAAAACAATGAGTAAACTATGGGGCGGACGTTTTGCCAAAAGTACGGATGTAATGGTGGAGGAGTTTACCTCCTCCATTTCTTTTGATAGCCGGATGTACAGTCAGGACATTGCCGGCAGTATTGCCCATGCTACCATGCTGGCTGCCTGCGGCATAATAAGCCAGGAAGATGCTAAACTAATTATTGATGGTCTAAAAGGTATACTTGCTGATATTGAAGCTGGTAATTTCAGTTTTGAGGTATCCTTAGAAGATATTCATATGAATATTGAAAAACGTCTGACCGAACGTATTGGAGCGGCTGGCGGTAGGCTGCATACAGCTCGCAGCCGTAACGACCAAGTGGCACTTGATACTCATATGTATGTGCGCAGCCAGGTTGCAGAGGTTGCCAGGCTATTATTTGATTTAGAACAGGCTATTTTAGATACAGCCCACAAGTATCCTGAGGTGATCATGCCTGGATACACCCATCTCCAGCGGGCACAGCCCATATTATTCTCCCATCATATGCTGGCCTACTTCTTTATGCTGGAACGGGATTTCCGGCGTTTGGGCGGGGTATGGGAATCTGCCGATATCATGCCACTGGGGGCAGGGGCATTGGCCGGCACAACCTTTCCCATTGACCGGGAGCAAGTAGCGCGCGAACTCAATTTTGGCCGTGTCTATGAAAATAGTCTGGACGCCGTCAGTGATCGTGATTATATTTTAGAATTTTTATCATTTGCATCAATTCTCATGATGCATCTGAGTCGTCTGAGTGAAGAAATTATCCTTTGGTCGTCAACTGAATTTTCCTTTATTGAACTTGATGACGCTCACTGCACCGGCTCGAGCATTATGCCGCAAAAGAAAAACCCGGATGTTGCTGAACTAGTGCGGGGTAAAACCGGTCGGGTGTTTGGTCACCTAATGGCTATGCTGACAGTGACTAAAGGCTTGCCACTGGCATATAATAAAGATTTGCAAGAGGATAAAGAGGGACTGTTTGATACCATTGATACCGTTAAATTTAGTTTGACAGTCTATGCTGCTATGCTGCGTGGTATGAAGGTCAATGCGGGTGCCATGCGGCAGGCCCTAAAAACCGACTTTTCCAATGCAACCGACATGGCAGATTATCTTGTAAAAAAAGGCTTGCCCTTTCGGCAAGCGCATGAAGTAGTCGGTAAATGCGTAGCCTATTGTCTAAATGAGCAAAAAACATTGACAGACTTAACCCTGGAACAGTTTCAAGAATTCTCGCCACTGTTTGCAGCCGACATTACAGATGCCATTTCAATAGAGACCTGTGTAGCGGCCCGTAACTCTCTGGGGGGAACATCGCCCACTCAGGTTGGACAAACCGTGCGTATTGCTAAGTCCGTCATGGACAAACAACAAAAACGCCTTGACATGTATACAAAAACCACCCTATAATAACTATAAATATACACCCAAGGAGGCCTGTTGACATGACAGATATTGCTGTTACACTGGCTGATAAACGCGGCACACTTCCAACAGATGACAAACTAGGGTTTGGTAAAATTTTTACTGATCATATGTTTGTAATGGACTATGCCAGTGATAAAGGCTGGCATGATGCCCGTATTATTCCTTACGGAGATTTCAACATTTCCCCGGCGGCCATGGTGTTACACTATGGTCAAGCTATTTTTGAGGGAATGAAGGCATTTCGTACCGAAGATAACCGTGTTGTAATGTACCGGCCGGTAGATCATTTGAACCGATTTAATAATTCAGCGGATATCCTAAGCATTCCGCAGATGGATGTTGACGTAGTACATACCGCATTGAAAAAGCTCATTGAATTGGATAAGCACTGGGTACCCAAAGCATTGGGAACTTCATTATATATTCGTCCGTTTGTTATTTCGGTTGATCCCTATGTTGGCGTAAAAGTAGCTTCTCAGTATACCTTATTCATCATCCTTTCCCCGGTTGGCGCTTACTATGCCTCTGGTTTTAAACCTGTCAAGATTAAGGTTGAAGATCATTATGTGCGTGCTGTAAAAGGTGGTCTGGGCGAAGCCAAGACTGCGGCAAACTATGCAGCTAGTCTTAAGGCAGGCGAAGTAGCTAAAAAAGATGGTTACACCCAGGTACTGTGGCTTGATGCACTTGAACAAAAATACATTGAAGAAGTTGGTACAATGAACATCTTCTTTAAAATTGATGATGAGATCATTACGCCAGAATTGAATGGCAGCATCCTAAATGGTATGACCCGTCGCTCAGTGCTTGCAGTTGCGAAAGACTGGGGTATGAAAGCTACTGAGCGCCGTATTTCCATTGAGGAAGTATACGAAGCCCATGCAAATGGCCATTTGCAGGAAGTCTTTGGCTCTGGTACGGCTGCCGTCATTTCGCCGGTTGGTGAGCTTTGCTGGAAAGGAAAGAAAATCAGTATCAACAATGGTGCAATCGGCGAAACCTCACATAAATTATTCGACTATATAACCAGCCTTCAACAGGGGCGTGTAGCCGATAAATTTGGCTGGGTTGAAGAAGTGACGAAATTATAAACTGATTTTACTGCATATACCAGAATAAGATTAGGCTTGTGCCACCAGGCGCAAGCCTAATTTGTATAGTATCGAATAAAGTGTTGCCGGTAGTTATGCAAATTGCCATTATAATTTTTTAATAAATACCATTTTCTTAAAAGGTTTTCCTAATAGTGGGTAGAATAAAACTATAAGCTAACCTGAATTTTTATTTCGTGTTTGAGGTGTACAGCATGTTATTACAAATGAAGGGCATAATTTCTACAATTGGGTTTCTTGATATTCTTGATATTGTAATTGTTGCCTACTTTTTATATAAATTATATGTCATGATAAGAGATACCCGGGCGGTGGCGCTCTTAAAGGGCCTTGTTGTTCTGCTATTGGCTACTATGGTTAGCCGTTGGCTGGAACTCAATGTGATTAACTGGCTGCTCCAAAAGACAATGACGGTAGTATTAGTAGCCTTGCCTGTTGTTTTTCAGCCTGAACTAAGGCGGGCACTGGAGCACCTGGGACGGGGGCGCTTTTTTCAAAATAGAACCCAGCTAAATGCGGAAGAACGGGAAAATCTCTTTCAGGAACTAGCCAGGACAGTTACTGCGTTGTCAAAAAATAAAATTGGCGCGTTAATTGTGGTCGAACGGGAGACTGGATTAAATGATTATATTGAAACCGGTATCAAAGTGGATGGGTTAGTATCAAGTGAATTTTTAATTAATATTTTTATCCCGAATACACCATTGCATGACGGTGCCGTTATTGTTCGCGGCAATAGGGTGCAAGCCGCAGGTTGCCTATTACCGCTATCAGATGACAGGAGTCTGACCAAAGAATTGGGCACCAGACACCGTGCGGCTATTGGTATCAGTGAACAGACAGATGCAGTCGTCGTTGTTGTCAGCGAAGAGACTGGGATTATTTCACTGGCCCGCGGTGGACGGTTGCACAGATATATGGACGCTGAGAGTCTAAAAGAGCAGCTTGCGCCGCTGTTTGTGGTGAGAAGTTCTTCTCTTAGCGATCTGTTTAGCTGGAGGCCGTCATAATGATTGACAATTATTTCAAAAAACCTGGAGAAACTAAAAATATAGTACCCAAGATATTGGCTATCATAATGGCTATTATTCTGTGGATGTATGTAATGAATGAGCAAAATCCGCCATTTGAAGCTTCCTTTATTATTCCTCTGGAGGTGCGCAATGTGGCGGCTGATTATGTGCTCTTGGACGCACCTGAGACAGTCAAAGTAAAAATTCGTGGTCCACGCAACGTCGTGGCGGGAGTACGAACCAAAGACCTTAAGGCAGTTGTTGATGTAAAGGGTCTAACTGAAGGCAGTCACAATATCGCCGTTAACGCTATTATTCCTTCTAGCCTGGAACTGGTCGAAATCAGTCCGGATAAAGTGCAGCTGGGGCTTGATCCCATTATCAGTCGTCAGCTACCTATTGAGGTGCGCTTAACTGGCACTCCTGCTCCGGGTACGGTGATAGGCAAGGCAGTACCTGCCTATGAACAGGTTACTGTTGAGGGGCCAAAAAATGTCGTAAACACAGTGGCAAAAGTAGTAGCAATGGTGGATCTATCATCCAAAAGTAACGATATTACGGCAGATGCAGTGCTTATTCCGGTTAATCGCGCCAATAAAGAAGTAGAAGGTCTTACTGTTTATCCGGAAAAAATCAAAATAGTTGTTAACCTGACAGCTGCAGTTAAGAAAAGAATGTTGGATATCAGGCCGGTTACTCAGGGTGAATTACCATCAGGCTTAGTCATTAAGAGTGTTGTCACAGAGCCAAATAAAGTAGAAATAGCAGAAACAGTGCCAAACAAAGGTATTGACAAGCTGGATGCTATTTATACCGAAGCAATCAATTTAACCGATATCAATAAAGATACTGACAAAGAAGTTAAGCTTCAAATACCAGAAGGCATGACTGGCACGACAGGGGCAGTCATTATGAAGATAAAAGTCGGACCACGCTAAAGGAGATAGAACTATTGCTTAAAATCAGCAATTTTCGTGTACCATTATCTGATGATACACCACTGGAACAATTAGCTGCCAGACGTCTTAAACTGACGGCAGATACCATATGTCAAGTGGCCGTTGTCCGGAAGGCCGTTGATGCCCGCCGGAAGAATACGATTACTTTTGTATATACCCTGGAGGTGGAAACAGCCGTTCCCGAAGGCCAGGTCTTGGCCCGCTTATCAGGTGATAAGGATGTTATTCAGGTAACACCAATGGTTGCAGAGGATATTACCCCCGGGGGTAAGCAGCTGACAAACCGTCCAATTGTGGTAGGCGCAGGACCAGCAGGCTTATTTACGGCATTTATGCTGGCAAAACATGGTTATAAACCGCTGTTAATTGAACGCGGCCGCAGTGTTGACCAGCGAGCCAGGGATATTGCTGATTTTTGGCATACGGGTAAGCTTGATGAAAAAAGTAATGTTCAATTTGGCGAAGGCGGTGCTGGTACTTTTTCTGACGGCAAGCTTACCACCCGGGTAAATGACCCGCGGATGGCGCTGGTGGTCGATTTGATGATCGCTGCTGGTGCTCCGCCGGAGATAAAATATCTCCATAAACCCCATATTGGTACAGATAAACTAAGGCAAGTTGTCAAGAATATCCGCACCCGGATTATCGAAATGGGTGGTCAAGTTGAGTTTGAAACAAAATTAACAGCCATAGATACTAAGGATGGTCGTCTGAACGGTATAACCATCAATAATAGTCGCTTTTTGCCGTGTGAAGCACTATTTCTGGCCATCGGCCATAGCGCTCGCGATACCTATCAACTGCTCTACCAGGCGAACATTGCGATGGAAGCCAAACCTTTTGCTATCGGTGTTCGTATTGAGCATCCGCAGGAGTTAATTGATCGTGCACAATACGGCAGTGCCGCCGGTCACCCCAAACTGGGAGCGGCTGATTATGCTCTGGTGTATCAAGACCGGGCAACCGCCCGGACCGCATACTCGTTCTGCATGTGTCCAGGCGGCCTGGTAGTTGCGGCTGCTTCCGAGGCCGGCGGGGTAGTAACTAATGGTATGAGTCTGTTCAATCGCGATTCAAAGATTGCTAATAGTGCGCTGGCTGTAACCGTCAATCCGGCTGATTTTGGGCCAAACGTACTTGATGGCATTGAATTCCAGCGCCGCTATGAACGACTGGCATTTGTGGTAGGTGGTCATAACTATCAGGCGCCTGTGCAGACGGTCGGTGATTTTTTAGCTGGTAAAAGCGGTAGTAGTAAGTATCTTGTTAAGCCCAGCTATCGTCCTGGTATAACACCTGGAGACCTTAGAGAATGCTTGCCGGAGTTCGTAACAGCAACGTTGGCGAAAGCCTTGCCGGAATTTGGCCGCAAGATCAGAGGCTTTGATCATCCATCGGCTGTGCTTACCGGTGTTGAGACCAGAACCTCAGCCCCTGTCCGGATAATTCGCGGGCAGGATTTTACTTCTGTTAACACAGCCGGGCTTTATCCTATTGGTGAAGGGGCCGGTTATGCCGGCGGCATTATGAGTGCGGCTCTTGACGGGATGAATGCAGCTATCAGTTTTATTAAAGAATATAAGGTGTAATTAGTCGCACTAAAGTTTGAAGGGAGTATCTGCATACATGGCAAGATTATTTGGAACTGACGGCGTGCGCGGCTTAGCTAACGCTGAACTTACTCCGGATTTGGCTTTCAAAATGGGCCGGGCGGCAACCTGCTATTTTGGCAAAGAACATCAATGTCCGGTATTTTATATTGGGCGGGATACCCGTATTTCCGGGCATATGCTGGAGGCTGCGCTGGCGGCTGGTATCTGTTCGGCAGGCGGTGAAGCTGTGCTCTTGGGCGTTATACCGACCCCGGCAGTGGCGTATTTGACCAAACAGCATGGCGCGCAGGCTGGTGTCGTAATTTCGGCGTCACATAACCCCTATCCTGATAATGGCATCAAATTTTTTGCCGGTACAGGCTATAAGCTGCCTGATGCTGTTGAAGATGAACTGGAAAAATTGATCAAAGCTGAGCCAGATACTATGCCCAGGCCTACTGCCGGCGGTGTTGGCTTTATTACCTATAAGCACAATCTATACCAAGAATACGTGGATTACGCCTTAAAAGCAGTGGATGGATCATTAAGCGGACTTAAAATTGTTATCGACTGCGCCAACGGTGCTTCCTATGAGGCAGCTCCTGCTGCCTTTAGAAAATTAGGCGCAGAGGTTATTGTTATCAATGATAAACCTGATGGCAGTAATATCAATGCCGGCTGCGGATCAACCCATCTTGAACAACTGCAGGCCGCAGTAGTTCAGAATAAGGCCGATATCGGACTGGCCCATGATGGCGATGCGGATCGCTGCCTGGCTGTTGACGAAACTGGAGAAGCGGTTGACGGTGACCAAATCATGCTTATCTGTGCATTAGAAATGCTTAGGCAAAACACCTTGCCTGATAAAACACTAGTAGCTACTGTCATGAGCAATCTGGGCCTGCACCAGGCCATGAAAAATGCTGGTGGCAAAGTGCTTGTTACCCCGGTAGGTGACCGCTATGTGCTGGAAGCTATGCTCAAACATAAATTGGTGCTTGGCGGCGAACAATCAGGCCATATCATATTTAGTCAGTACAGTACAACCGGCGATGGTCTGATCACTTCCCTAAAGCTGGCTGCAGCCTTAAAACAAAGCGGCAAAAAAATGTCACAATTAGCCCAGGTAATGACAAGGTTCCCCCAACTACTGGAAAACATTCGCGTTACGAGCAAGCAGGGTTGGGAGAATAACGCTAAAATTGCGGCTGCTATTCAGGCAGGCGAACAGGAATTAGGTGATAATGGCCGGATACTGGTGCGGCCTTCAGGCACTGAACCCCTTATTCGCGTAATGGCCGAAGGCCCGGTGTTGCCTGATTTGGAACGCATTGTCACTACCATTGCTGCTGTAATTAAACAAGAACAATCCTAAACATGATTGACCAATAGAGTAAACTATATTACAATAAGATAGATAAGCAAAGGGGCACTAAATAGTGCTCCTTTGCATATGTATAGTTATTATTATTGGAGGTGAGAATGACAGTGGAAGCAGAATAATTACTGCATTTGTGACAAAAGCTAGATGGAAAAAAAGCGCTGGTGCTTGGAGAGAAACCAAGCAGACGAGGAAGAGGTTTATCGAGCAGTCAGCGGATGCCTCTCGGCGACTGCCGTCGTTAGCTGACCGACAAAACTGCAGGGTGACTTGCGGAACAAAACGGCAGCATGCAGCATGCAGAAAACAAAAATTTTAATAATGACAAAACGTATTATAGGCTTAGGTTGCTTAGAAATGTTCAGATGCTAGGCAGAAGGAGGACGTGAACGGAGTCCTACTGGAAAGTACGTCGCAGAGAGCGCCCGGACAGACAACGACGCAGATGAGCGTTTATAAGTAGCCGTAATTAGGGAGGATTATATATATGTGTGGTATCGTAGGCTACATCGGCCCCGATCAGGCAGCACCGTTTTTATTAGAAGGAATGAGCAAACTTGAATACCGGGGATATGATTCAGCTGGTATTGCCGTTTTTGATGGCAGTCAAATAAATATTGATAAAAGTGTTGGCCGTTTGAATATTCTCGCCAAAAAGGTTGAAATGAAGCCGCTTACAGGCAATCTGGGCATTGGCCATACCCGGTGGGCGACACATGGCCGTCCTTCTGACGCTAACTCTCACCCGCATACGGATTGCACCGGCAAGTTTGTTGTTGTGCATAATGGCATTATCGAAAACTATATGCACATTAAAGAGAAACTCATTGCCAAAGGCCATATATTCACATCAGAAACCGATACTGAGGTGGTAGCTCACCTGTTGGAAGAATACTATGAAGGTGATTTTGAAGCCACGGTAAAAAAAGTATTGGAAACCATTGAAGGCTCATATGCGTTGGTCTTTATGTGCCAGGATGAGCCGGATAAGCTTATTTGCACCAAACAGGATAATCCGCTGGTTATTGGCCTTGGTGAAGGGGAAAATTTTATTGCTTCCGATATCCCGGCTATCATCAGCCGCACTCGGAGAACCTATATCCTGAGTGATGGCGAAATGGCCATAGTGACCAAAGATTCCGTTTGGGTCACGAACCGTCAGGGAGTACCGGTAACTAAAAAAGTATTTGAAGTAAACTGGGATGCCGAAGCAGCTGAAAAAGGCGGCTATGAGCATTTCATGATAAAAGAAATTTACGAACAGCCTAAGGCTGTCCGCGAAACCATGACGGGACGAGTAGCCAAAGATAACAGTGGTGTAGCATTTGAAGAACTAAAATGGATTAAAGAGGATGTTACTTCTCTCAAAAAAATTGCGATTGTCGCCTGCGGCACAGCTTATCATGCTGGCATTGTTGGTAAATATCTGATCGAAAACCTAGCCCGCATTCCGGTAGAAGTTGATGTGGCTTCTGAATTCCGTTATCGTTCGCCGCTTATTGACGACCAGACGCTCACCATCGTTATCAGCCAGTCCGGAGAAACCCTAGATACCCTAGCCGCATTGAAAGAAGCTAAAAAGCTGGGATCGCGTGTACTAGCTATTACTAACGTTGTCGGCTCCTCGATCGCCCGCGAAGCCGACCAAGTTATCTATACCTGGGCTGGCCCGGAAATCGCGGTAGCCTCAACCAAAGCCTATACGACTCAGCTCATTGTTATGGCTATGCTGGCCATCTACATGGGCTCGCTTAAAGGCAAGCTGCCGCAAGCAAGAGTCCTCGAACTTTGCCAAGAACTACGCGAACTGCCCAACCACATCCATGAACTGCTGGAAGATGTTGAACCCATCAAAACCTTTGCCCAACAATATGGTTTCAATGAAGATGTATTCTTCCTTGGTCGTTCCTTAGACTATGCCGTAGCACTCGAAGGGGCACTCAAACTTAAAGAAATATCCTATATCCATGCCGAAGCCTACGCTGCCGGCGAACTCAAACATGGCACCTTGGCGCTAATTATTGAAGGCGTGCCTGTTATCGCGCTAGCCACACAGAAAGATGTTTACGAAAAAATGCTCAGCAACATCAAAGAAGTCAAGGCTCGTGATGCCGTTGTTATCGGCATTGGCCTCAAAGGCGATAATCAAATCGAAAAATATGTCGACCATACTATTTATATTCCAGCTACTGATAAATTTTTGACGCCTATTTTGTCCGTTATCCCTTTGCAGCTCTTAGCGTATTATGCTGCTGCTACTCGGGGCTGTGATGTTGATAAGCCGCGGAATTTGGCTAAGAGTGTGACGGTGGAGTAGGGTTGGTTAGGTAGTAGCTTTAATAAAAAGTTTAAAAAACCGCCTCTCATTATGATTATGGAGAGGCGGTTTTTTATATACAGTTTTATTGCAAGCTGAGCTACCGCTTGCAATAAGTCAATTTTTTAATAACTTAAACCTTATCTTCTGAAAGTATTTGTAAGACATAATCATCGTCCCTGCGTCTACCTCCACTTTTTTATTTCGCAACTCACACGTGCCTAATTTTTAATAAAATGGCACACACTATGTTTGATTACCAAGTACAAGGAGTGTTACATGTGAATATTTTGGAAGCATTGCACGCATCAAGGGCCGAAACCTGGAATATAAAAACTGCACTCTGGCAACAAGCATTTCTCGGCCCCAATTGGTGGTTCATTGCTATAATAATCGCCGTTTCGTATGCAATCTGGTGGAAATTTATTGATAAAAAACGAGTAATTGAAATACTCCTATTTGGTTCTTTCATAGCCGTCTCACGGGTAATATTTGACAACTGGGGCACTTCAACTGTGAAATGGACTTACGTAATAGACCTACTACCAATTGGTATTAGTCTATTTTTAAATGACTTAACTATTGTTCCATTAGCCTACATGCTGGCTTATCAGTATTCCCCTACCTGGAAGAAATATTTAGTTACTATATTTATTATTCAAGGCATTACATCCTTTGCCTTCTTACCGCTATTAATCAGGATGGGGATACTTAGTATTATTAATTGGCATGTTGGTTACAGTTTTATCTTCATGATAATAACCGCTACAATCATGAGAGCAATACTGCTATTTGGTCTAAGCATACAAAAAAGCACTAGACTTGAGTACACAGGGAATACTACCGAATTTATTCCGCAACCTGCTATGAAACCATTTGATAAAGAAGGCGAAAAGAAAAAGCCCTCGTAAAAAAAATGAGGATTTTCTCAAGTTGAACGATAAATATTCGTTGTGTTAGAGGGACGTATTATTGACATTTGGCATTGTATTGATTGTCATTGAAGCTAGGGGACGGTTCGGGAAGGATTCAATCGGAAGTTTTGCGCGCAAAAAAGCTCAATTAACAGCTCCCGGCTGACAGTTGAGCCACAAAACTATCTACGCGCAAAATTTTTGATTGTCCGGGAAGAATGAAGTCGCGGGCTGCCCAGCTATGGAATTTCAATCTTTTTCTCTCGATTTTTAATAGTTGTTTTTTCTATTTTTGTACATTTCTTGTGCTTTACTTTGCTGATTTGTAATAAATTAGGGTTCATTTGTCTGATTTGGATACACTTCCCCCCTCCCCCAAATGGGTCTTGGCAGTATCTATTCAATTTTTGCAACCATTAAGGCGATGCCCCTTTGGATAACGAATAGCTTGCCTGTAATTTACCTTTTCCACATACAGGACACTTCGTTACATCTCTGCCTACAAGAATGCATAGAATCTCAACAGTTGTAAGACCTTCAAACTTTGGTTTGTAGATTGGACTTAAGGTTAGTTTTCTGCTTAGTTCCAGCTTGGTCTTTTTGTTTCGGTTGGCAAGGAGTCCATAATGCCTGATTTTGACAAAACCTTTGGGAAGTACATACAGTAAAAATTGCCGGATGAATTCAACGCCACTAAGCGTTAGCGTTTTTGTCTGGTTGTTGTCGTTAGAGTCTCTTACGGTAATTGTCACCGTATGCTACCAGGGCCATCGCGTGAGCGATTTCGTTCTTCTTGCGCTTCCTAATTATCTGTAAGCTCTCGGAAAATAGGCACCTAAGGTGTGTTAGGGGGACGGGGTTATTGACATCTGTTAACCCCGTCCCCCTGACACCCTTTTTCCGGCTACGGGAATTAATTCTGCCTGGAAACAGGAGGACAGGTACTTTGTTTTGGATGAACTTGGAAGGAGTTTTTGATACGAGATCCTGTCCCCGTGTTTCCTTCTACATAGGTTTTTTCGAATGGATTGAAAGGTAATAAAAATTACCATTCAATAATTTTAACAATTTGAATATAATATGAATAAGAAATTTGCTTTATTATTGGTTCTGTGATAACATACTTCTATTGACATATATGAGTATATTGAATATAATGAAATAAAAAGTTAAATGTTACTGCCATCTAATATGCGGGTGGGTATATAAGAGACGTTAAATCTGGTGTTTCGCAGCCGTATAAGTGTGAGGCGTTAAATCTGGTGTTTCGCAGCCGTATAAGTGTGAGGCGTTAAATCTGGTGTTTCGCAGCCGTATAAGTGTGAGACGTTAAATCTGGTAGGGAACTCATTTGAGTTCCCTACTGTATTTTGGAAGGTAAAATGGATATCAAATACGACAATTTTGGATTTTACAAAATAAATATTGATTATGTTAAATATTTGCATTCTAAGGATTCGCAAGTTTTTTATGATAATACCCCAGATTATAGTAGAAAACCTTATTTGGGATTGATAACTCAACTGGGTGGATATAAATATTGCATGCCTCTTACTTCTGCAAAACCAAGACAGTTGGGGTGGGCGAACATTACAGAACATAATTATGTAATATATGAATATATTGCATCTTCTGAAATTCATGTCAATGATGTTTATAAACAAGTAGGTACAGATAAGTTTAAAAAGCTGTTGTCGGTATTAGAAATAAGAAAAATGATTCCAGTAGATGATACTCTTTATGATTTTTTTGATTTTTCAAGGATAGCAGATACTAAATATAAGGATTTGCTTGAAAAAGAATACAATTTTTTGAAATCATTTAAAAACGATATTTTAAACAAGGCAGAGATGTTATATCATAAACAAATTAACACTAATAATATTAAACCTTGTTATTGTAACTTTAAGTTATTAGAAACTGCGTTTTCACAATATAAGACAGAACAAATAGGTAAGACCGAAGCGGCTGCTACCATTACCGCAAGTAAAATCGAGGCAGCCGCCGCAAAGAAAAATTCAAGTTGGTAATTGCTAAAAAAGAGTAGAGCCGAAAGGCTCTTTTCTGTTTTTTTTGTCAGGGGGACGGGATTATTGACATCTGGCATTGTAATGATTGTCATTAATCCCGTCCCCCTGACACCTATGAGCATAAACATTTCCGGTCACGGGAATTAATTCTGCCTAACCGGCTGTTTTTTAACTTAAAGGGATGGTGTAAGTTTCTTAATAAAAAACCAATCTTTTTACCTTTATGCTCTTGCAATTCATGTAAAAGAGTACTAATATTAGTAATAGGTGGAAATTAAAAAGTAAAGTCGCCGTGTCCCATAGGTGCGGTAACACCTATAGGCACGAGCAGGTGCGTACACACCTACACGTAACAGCGAACTGTCCACGACGACAATCTTATTATACCCGGTTGTTAGCTGAATTACAAGTTTTGACAATCGGAGTGTAATGATTGGCGCGCAAGGCAGATGGCTGTGCGACTGCATGCAATATTCGATGGGTTCATATCTTGCTACAGGTTTGGCAGAACACGCTGACGGGTTCTGTTATTTGGGTTGTTTCCTGTAGCTTGATACTGTTGCAGAAATCGATTAGGATCGCATGTGTAGGGTAGAATAATCCTGCATATGTGATCCTTTTTAATTTCCTCCTGTAAAATTCCCATGTATGGGTGATTACAGGAGGGCATAGAAGCCTCCAGCTAAAATAAGGAGGGTGAATTTAACTGACGATGAATATCAGATACCTGGATTCTAAGAAACAAGAAACGGAGCTATATAATGAAATTTGGCAACTATCTCAAGAACTTGATCGGCTGGATAAAGAGGGAAAAGATACAACCGACACTAGCCAGAGATTTGAGGAGGTATTGGAAGAATTTATATTATTCAGGCAACAGGAATCAAAGACCCGCTAGTTAAAGCTAAATTCTAAACCATAGCTGGACAGTAGGGGTGCTTCTCGTTTGGCAACTTTATCAAGAGAAAAAGTGTTTTCCTCCCCGTGTTTCCTCTCAATTGAGAGGGTGACTGGAATATCTCGTGACGTTGTAGCGAGATGCTGACAAAACGGGAACGTCCCCTAGTGTCGTGACGTTGTAGCGAGATGCTGACAAAACGGGAACGTCCCCTAGTGTCACTCCTCGTCCCCTAGTGTCACTCTAGACTTCTCACCACATAATCGTAAAAATTAATCGCTATAATTTCATTCAATCCACCCTGTTTTGTCAAGGAGATCCCTCTTACAGAAGCATTTCCTCGATATCTGCCTCCATTTTTTGAAAAAGCCGTTCCCAGGATAAATCATGGAGGGCATTAAAAAAATCAGCCTGTTTCCAGGGATTATCCCCTTTTAATAAATTGATCTGCCTGGTTACTGACTGGCAAATTCGCTCTTCAAAAGAGGGCAGATCTTCAGGGAATGGTTCATCTACCCCTTTTAACCTAGGCAGGGAAATAAAATTAATCGCACCGCTCATAGTAATCTTTTCTCCTAGGAAGTCCCGCACCCCCGGCAAATCTGTTGAAACAACCCTTAACCCTGAAGCCAAACCCTCAATAATCACCAGAGGGAGCCCTTCATAAAATGAAGGAAGAATCAAAATATCACACTTACGAAAAATCTCCCCCAGTCTCTTTTGAGTGACAGCTCCATAATAAATAATCCGATTGGGAGAACAATCCTTTATTTGCTGGATTATGACCGCATCATCTCCGGCACAGGAACCGGCTAAATGGAGTTCCAGATCAGAACCCCCTTCTTCCAACAGCATTTGAAAAGCTTTTAATAATGAAAAAAAGCCCTTGGCACGACTAAGTTTCCCGGCATAAACCAAACGGACAGTCCCATCTTCTTTTTTCCCTTCCGGCAGATAGAAATACTTGTTAAGAAAACCATTCCCCAAGACGAGGATCTTCTCCTCCTTGATCCCATAGTCCTCTACGATCTTCTCTTTTTGGTAATTGTTAAGGGCAAAAACCAGATCGCACTTTCGGCACCCCTCAATCACAGAGTGAGCAAATTTTTCAGCAAGGATCAGCTGCCTCAGACAGGTTCCATGGCAAATTCCCACCACAGGAATATTTGGTACTATCTTTTTTACGAGAGCCGTCAGGATCCAGAGGTGGTGGGAAATAATCAACTCCGGTTGAAAGACACTGACCGCTTCATGGATTTGCTCATGGAAAGCCTTTTCCCATTGCCCCATCATTTCATCGTTCATATCTTGATAACGAGTACTCGAATATGGCATTACATCACTCATGCCTACCACAGGGAAGGGTAGTGCCTCAGTCTCAAAAACCACCGGATAAACCTTAACATGATGATTTTTCCCCAGCGCAGGCAGGCGGTCCTTTTGGGAAATACCCACAATCACCGCCTGATGATAGCCATGGTCTTCTCCCAGAGCTACCATGGATTGAAGAAAGGTACCGCTCCCAGTGCAGCCTGGTTTTTGACATAAAATGTGCAGAATCTTTTTCATACTTACTCCTTAACGAATGACTAAAACATGGCAATGGACAGTTTTGATTACATTTTCAATGACACTTCCCCAAAGATAGTGGGAAATGGGATTTAGATTTTCCTTGCAAGGCAAGGATACCATAAATTCCACATTTGTTCTACTGTTTGAACCAATTTTGAACCAAGCTTCTTTCAGTATTTAAATGACATGAGGGTTGATAAGTATACTAAAAAGCTTTCCACTATCCAACTGATTGACTTATGGTAAATGCCCAAAACAAGCAACAACGGGGATTAAGGGATATTAGCAACAGTTATTATAATAGTGAATTCAGCCAAGAAATTGACTTGAATCAATTAGTGTATCCCCATTATCGCGAAGGATTAAATAAAAAGGGTAAACAGTTGCAAAACAGAAGCCAGGGGAGAATTCCCCTGGCTTCTGTTTTGTGATAGTACTATTTTGCCAACTTTGAATGCCTTATTTCGCAACGTTTTTCAATTCTGTCACGATTCTAGGTATGTAATTCTTGAATATACGTGTCCTGACGTCCGTAATAACCATCAAAAAGAACATCAGGAAGCCCACATAACCGTTGATAACATAAACAACGTTGAGCAATTTGGCAAAAGGAACATTCAGGCCGATAATAATACCGATTACGCCTAAGATCACCAATAATATATGGTAACGGTTGCTTTTTTCATCCGGTGCAAAGCGCTTTACCGGCGTCCAAAGCAGAGGACCGGCTGTCGTGTAAATCTGTGTAAAAACAATAATCGTATAAATTACGGCCAATGCGGGAGTGATTTTTTTCGCCAGGATCAGTGTGGGGATCGCGGCGCCGGCAACTTCGCCCAAGTTTGCGGATAAACCAAGCATCATGAGCAAAGCCGCCAATGAATACAGGGATATGCCAAAAATTGAGCCGTAAATGGCCTCTTTTTTACTGTTTGCTTTCGCACCCATGTTTGTCATGAAAACAGCAAGCCACATCATGCAGAAGCCCACATAGGACGCACATGCCATAAACCAGTTGGTGCTGGCCTGTAAAACGTTTCCTTCTTCAACCAAGGCAGGCACCTGTGCTGCGAAAGTAGCCAGACCGCCCGGGTTCATCATGATTCCCGAAATACCAAGGAGAATAGCTAAAACGGAAACAAAAGGCCCGATGGGACCGATAATATCAACCAAGCGGCTGAAACCGAAATAAAGGGTAAGCAGGGTAATCGCACCCAATGCGCTTCCGCCAACCCAGGTCGGCACACCATACTGCTGGTTGAATACGGCGCCGGCGCCGGCTACCATGACCCAGAAGGACATGAAAATAAAAATAACTGAAAAATAATCAAAAAAGGTGCCAATATACTTTCCGCAATAATATTGATATATATTCTTTGGTTCTTCAAACTTCTGTTCAGCGCCAACCGTAACAAAACTGATCCCGACGTAAACAAATAAGACGAACATCATAATGATTGCTGCATAACCGCCGGTACCAAACGCAACGAAGTATTGCATAATTTCCTGTCCTGTGGTGAAGCCGGAACCGATCAAGAGACCGATTAATGCCCCGCCCATAATGATTACACGCCAAACGCTAACTTTGTTATTGTTTTTTTCCATGACATCCCATCCTTTCTAAGTCATATTAATATGCAGATTTCCGTTAGTCATTTCCTTATGCTCCCCTTTCCATAATCGTTTTCAATCAAACTATTTTTCACACCTATTATATGATTGATAAGTAAAATTTGTGCCATTGTTTTATTCATCCAAAAACAAGGAGTTTTGATCTTGTTTCGACATAGCTAAGGCCAATTGGAAAGCATAGGTATAAAAAACCACCCCTTTTTCAAAGGATGGTGTATTACTTAGAAATTTTTTTCATCAATTCATAACTTATTTTCCTAATGCTTCCGCAAGTAGTGAACGGGATTATTATTTGGATACGTTGCTGCGTTGATAAACAACTATATTGAGGCGTCGTTATCCAAAGTGACAATGATGTCATTGTTTCCTGCTATCAGCCAGTCTTGCACCGACTGAAAGGACGGACTATGGGGTGCCCCCTTTTGCCTACTTAATCATACAAGGAGGTAAGTCAGCTACATTTTGGAAAAAATAGTTTTGTGTAGTTGTTTTAAGATAATGATATAGTATAATAGATATTAGTAAATTATATTATTGTCCAATGAAAATTAAATGCTTTTGTTGCTTTGAAATAGATTGAATAAGTATCATACTGTGGCGGCAATTAGGCGGTTAAAGGGGAGGAAATGTTGTGCGAAACAAGATGTTATCGGTATTGCTTATTATCGTATTCTTACTGAGTTTGGCTGGTTGTTCATCTACCAATACTCCTGCAACTAAAACGGCAGAGAGTAAAACACTGAAAGTCGTGGCTGCCTATGGGAATAAGGAGCAGATTTTTGATGCATTTACCAAAGATACAGGAATTAAAGTGGAATTTTTGGATATGTCATCAGGTGAGGTATTAGCACGTGCTGAGGCTGAAGGCGGTAAGCCAATGGCTGATGTCTGGTTTGGTGGCGGACTAGATAGCTTTATTGCTGCTAAGAACAAAGGAATTTTGGAAAAATATGAATCGAAGGAACTTGCCGCTATACCAGCAGAGTACAGAGATAAGGATTCTTATTGGTATGGAGTGTCACTAGTTCTTGTCGGGTTTATGACAAATACAGAAATTTTGAAACAGAAGGGTTTGCCTGCACCAAAGACATGGACAGATCTGAAAGATTCTAAATATAAGGGTGAGGTGTTGATTGCTAACCCCAGCATTTCAGGAACAAATTATGCTATGCTAAGTTGTATTTTGCAGACAAAGGGGCAGGAGGAAGGCTGGAAATACTTTACTGAGCTATCTCGTAATGTCCCTTTCTTTTCGAAACGCGGTGGTGAACCACCTACTAAAGTGGCAGCCGGAGAAGCAGCGATCGGTGTCATACCGGTCAGCGGAGAATTTTTTGCTTTGAAAAGCAAAGCTCCTGTCGAACTTTATTTTCCGGAAGATGGAATTCCTTGGGTTCCGGCAGGCTTGTCAATCTTCAAGAATGCACAGAATGCTGCAAATGCTAAAGTTTTTGTTGACTGGGCATTATCAGCCAAAGGGCAAAAGATAATCTGTGAGGCTGACCCGCGAGTGATGGTGCGGGCAGATATTCCAGTTCCTGCGCTTATGAAGGATTTTGCAAAAGAAAAATTGATGAAGGTTGATCTGGAGATTTTTGGGACAGAACGGAAAGCTACCTTGGATGCCTGGGATTCAAAAATTGGGAAGAAGCAATAGGGGTTAGGATAAATGTTTATTGACACTCACATTCATGAAAGCAAGTACTCGCTGGACAGCCATGTTTCACTGGCTGAAATTGTAGATAGAGCTAGAAAAATTGGTTTAGACGGGATATGTATTACCGATCATGATGATAACCGAATTAGGCATGAGGCCCGGGCTCTTTCGCAAGCTCTTGGATATCTTATCATTCCTGGCTGCGAGGTTTTGACTTATGAGGGGGATATCGTCGTTTTTGGTGTGGATGTTTTACCTGCGGAAAAGGTACATGCAACTGAATTGATTTCGTATGTTAATTGTAAGGGTGGGGTGGGCATTAGTGCCCATCCTTTTCGCAATAATAACCGGGGATTGGGTGAAGGTATCAGAAGCTTGCCGGGACTTGCAGGTGTTGAGGGATTAAACGGCAATACTGATCTGGCGAGTAATCTGCAAGCCTGCCGTTTGGCCGGTGAACTGGGGCTGCCTATCTTTGGGGCTAGCGATGCCCATCATGTGCATGAAGTTGGCAAATATGCAACATATTTTAGCAGAAAAATCCTCAATGAGGCAGATTTTATTGGTGCGATTAAAGCTGGAGTAACGCGGGCTGCTATTGACTTAGGTGACGGCTTTACCCTTTTGGATTATGTACGGAAATAAAAAAGATGTACTGCAGCGCGCTTCAGCGCATTTGTTTAGGTTACTGGACAGGGGATTATTGCTGGCCATTGCTGCTAGTATTGTGTTATTTATCCTTTGGCCAATTGCAGCGGTTTTATTAAAGAGATTTGTCGTCGATGGGCAAATTACCTTGCGGCTATTTCAGGAGGTTTTGCCAGATAATTTTCAGTATCTAGGTAACAGCATCTTTGTTGCACTACTTTCTACCATTCTGACACTGCTAGTAGCACTCTGTATTGCCCTATATGAAAACTACTCTACAGGCCGGTTCAGAAATTTGGTGATGCCACTGCTGCTGTTGACGATGATCTCACCACCGTTTGTTTCCTCACTTGCCTATATCACGTTATTTGGCAGGAGGGGATTCATTACCAATACTCTTTTGGGTCTCAGCAGCAACCCTTATGGCTGGCATGGAATTGTTATAATGCAAGCATTAGGTGAGATTTCTCTTACGGCACTGTTGCTTATCGGGGTGTTACGGGGAATTGATGGCAAGCTGCTTCAGGCATCACGCGATTTAGGTGCATCTACCAGCGAAACATTAAGAAGAATTGTGCTGCCATTATTACTGCCTGGTATTGGGGCGGCAGGATTTATTGCTTTTGTTAAATCGTTGGCAGATTTTGGGACACCTATCGTTATTGGCGGTAACTTTAGTGTATTGGCTACAGAGGCTTATCTGATGGTTATTTCGCGTGGAGATATAGGAAAGGCAGCTGTGATTAGTATAATGATTTTAGTACCAGCCTTAATCGGCTGGATCTTTTACCGGCGCACCGAAAGTCAAGGTGTATTTTCTAATATGGCTGGAATTAAAATAAAGGATGGAGAGCCAGAGCTACAATTAGGCAAGGGTATGAAAAGTTTGCTGGCAGCTATCACCTGGTTTTTCTTTGCTTTGATGCTGGTGCAGTTTCTTACCATTTTACTGACTGCTGTGACTAGGTATAGTCCTGGTGGATATATATTTACTGGCGAATACCTCAAGGCAATGAACCCTGATAAGTGGAGCAGTATCTTACGGAGTGTGTGGTATGCGTTTCAGGCTGGGGTAATCGCCAGTTTGGTCGGAGTACTGCTGGCTTACTATATTGAGCGCCGGGGCATATGGGGTGGCAGAGTGCTTGAGTGGATGGCGAATTTGCCCTATATTATTCCGGGAACGCTGTTTGGTATTGGCTATATTCTTGCTTTTCATACCGAGCCGCTTGAGCTTACCGGTACAGCTATGATTGTCGTCATTAATTGCATATTCCGCCAGATAACGGTAGCCGCTAAGGCTGGATCTGCTGTTTTAGCTAATATCAGTCCAGATATCGAAAATGCGGCTAAAGATTTAGGGACGCCCCCCGTTTTTATTTTGAAAGATATTATATTTCCGCTATTAAAACCAGCTGTTTTAGTTAGTTTTGTCAATACGTTTACCGCCACGATGATGACTATCGGTTCAATTATCTTTATTATTTCGCCCAATGCCAAAGTGGCTACTGTCGAGTTGTTCGGGCTGCTCAACCAAGGCTTTTATGGTGAAGCGGCTGTATTTGCGGTAGTGTTAACCTTACTCACTATGGCTGGTAATTTATTGTTTGCCTGGGCTTTGCATAATAAAGAGAAAGAAAAGGATGCTGCGTATGTACCTTATCCTTGAAGGAGTAACACGGTGCTTTGGTAGTAAAACGGTGGTGAAGCAAGTCAGCCTTGATGTCCGGCAAGGTGAGTTTGTAACACTGCTGGGTCCGAGTGGCTGTGGGAAAACTACGTTGTTGAAGATGGTCGGAGGCTTCTTGCAACCATCTGCCGGCAATATCTTGTTGGATGGAGTTAATATAAACAATGTGCCACCTGAAGAGCGCCCGGTGGCTACTGTTTTCCAAAATTATGCACTTTTTCCACATATGACAGTGATGGAAAATGTAATGTATGGGCTACGGTATAAGTCAGGCTATACGAAAAAGGATGCCTATTCGCTAGCCAGGAACATGTTAGAATTAGTTCATCTGGAGGATATAGCAAAGCAAAGTGTAACTAAGATTAGCGGTGGGCAACAGCAACGGGTTGCCCTAGCCAGAGCCTTGATCCTGAATCCTAAAGTATTACTGCTAGATGAGCCTCTCAGCAATCTTGACGCTAAGTTAAGAATGAAGATACGTAAAGAAATCAAAGATATTCAGCTTAAGTTGGGAATGACGATGGTGTTCGTTACTCACGACCAGGAAGAAGCACTGAGCCTCTCTGATCGGATTGTGGTCATGAATGGTGGCACGGTGGAACAGATTGGTATTCCGCGAGAGATTTATGCTAACCCCAGGAATGAGTTTGTTGCCAATTTTGTTGGACGGGCTAACTTAATACGGGCAGAAGAGTCATTATGCATCGTTCGTCCAGAAAGCATTGTACCTGTCGAAGAAAATGGTGATTACCAGGGTGTGGTAGTGCAAAAACAGTATATGGGTTCGTATACTACATATTTCATCGAGACAGACGAGTTAATGCTGCAAATGGATGTGCGAAATCTGGAGGATAAAGATTGGCGTATTGGTCAAATATTACAGATTAAAGTAATGAAGAATAAATGAAAATGTTTAGCGGGCATAATGTTAGGGGGACGGTTCCCGCGCTTCCTAACTATCTATGATATGATGGGGAACTTCGCATTCTTATCGAGGAAGGAGAAAAGAAAAAACTCCTTGAGTATGTTAAAAATAATTCCTCAGCAGTTGAAAGCTATTATAAACACCTTGTTCCTGAATTTAAGGAAGAGGTTTTTGATTTGTTCTCAAAATATATTGAACAGGCGGCAGCAAGGGCGGGCAACAGAAGGGATTACCAAGGCGTTTGTGCTATTATCCGAAATCTGAAAAAGGCAGGGGGAAAAGATCAGGCGTTGGCAATCAAACAGAAGCTTTTTATCAACTATGCAAACAGACCGGCATTCAGGGATGAATTGACAAGGGTATAGGTTGATTTTAGAGGAACTGCTTGCCATCGCAACAGGCATAACCGGTTAGCGGAGAGGTTCAAAATTTCGCTAGCGCGTGGTTCAAAAATTCAGTGACATAAAAAAACACCTGATAATAATACATCCGGTGTTTTTTTATTGCCAGGTGGTCTTGGATTGACGCTTACCATTATTCAATCAATATCTTAAAATAGGAAAGAAAAGTTTGCGCAGCGATTGATAGGGGCCTATTCTTATCGTAAATAATGCCAACCGAACGCGGGGGAATTGGTGGCGATACAGGAATTTCAATAAGGGTTCCTGTAGTAAGCTCTTTTTCTACAAAACTTTTTATGACAACCGATATACCTAAGCCGATTTTCGCAAACTCGATCAGAAAGTCCATAGTATTGATTTCGATTTCGGGTTTTATCAAGATATTATTTTCAATAAAAAAGTGATCGATGTACTGGCGTGTAATGTTATCGGCCTCCAGCAGCATAAATATGCCTTTGGCAAAGATATCGTTAGGCCGGGTAATGTGTAGTGTTTTGAGATATTCTTGCTTGGCAACAAAAATATCTTGAATATCAGCTAGTTTCATAAAGGTATAAGAACCGGGGTCAGAAAGACGACTGATAATGCCAAAATCAATAATTCCCTGGTCAATCTGTGTTAAGGTGTCAAAAGTAGGTTTGTTGATAATTTTTATTTGTATTTCAGGATATTGATTCATAAAGGGCTTGAGATGGGGG
This sequence comes from Sporomusa ovata DSM 2662, assembly GCF_000445445.1. Taxonomy (GTDB): domain Bacteria; phylum Bacillota; class Negativicutes; order Sporomusales; family Sporomusaceae; genus Sporomusa; species Sporomusa ovata. The sequence goes on from NZ_ASXP01000002.1 coordinate 1,092,986, forward strand.
AGAAGAAAGTGTTTGCATAGTGTCGTGCTTGCACCAATTGTAATGATGCCTTTTTTTTTATCCTTTAGGGCTGTTAGTGCCTTTTCACCATCGGCAATGATGGCCAGTGCTTTATCTAGGTATTGATAGAAGATCTTTCCTTCGGTTGTTAGATCTACTCCTTTTGAACTGCGGGAGAATAATTTAACTTCAACAGTACTTTCGAGTTTTTTAATAGATTTACTAACTGCTGGTTGGCTGATGTACAAGGACTCGGCAGCGTGAGAAATATTTTTGTAATAGGCAACCGTATGAAAGATTTTATAAAGTTCTAAATCTCCATGCATACTATAACTCCTCATTATGACGGATATAATTAATGGGCATTTTTATTATAACATAGTAAAATATATAATATAAATAAAGCAGCTATAGATCCCTTAGAAAAGAGATAAAGGAATACCCTTTTTATGAATGATAAAGACGTTGCCGGTAGTATTATTACGAAAGAGAGATGAGCGGAATGATGAAGGGGAAAGCGTGGAAATTTGGGAATGACGTGGACACTGACCAGATACTCCCATCCCAGTATTTATTGCTCCCAAATGTGGAGGAGATGAAACAGTATACTTTTGAGCCACTGGATAAGGAGTTTGCATCTAAGATCGACGCGGGTGATATTATTGTAGCAGGAGAAAATTTTGGATCAGGTTCGTCACGGGAACAGGCTCCTTTAGTACTGAAAGCTCTGGGTGTCAGTGCGGTTGTTGCTAAATCCTTTGCGCGGATTTTCTTTCGGAATGCCATTAATATTGGCTTGCCGGTTTTGATCTGTAAAGAAATTTATGACAACGTGGACAATCAGGACACAGTAGAGATTGATCTGCAGCAGGGTAGTATTCGCAATCAAAAAACCAATGATAAATTTACATCGACGAAATTGCCGGCACATGTGATGAAGATTTTAGAAGCAGGCGGTTTAATCGAATTTTTAAATAAAAAGTAGAGGGGGTATCGTGATGGGAATGACAATAGGCGAAAAGATTTTAGCAAGGGCCTGTGGTAAGGATGTGGTGAAACCGGGGGAAATTATTACCGCGAAGGTTGATCTATGTATGAGTAATGATGGGACAACCCATTTAAATATTGATATATTTGAAAAAAAGCTAAAGGGTGAAAAAGTATTTGACCCTGAAAAAGTGATTTTTATTGTGGATCATAATGTACCCGCAGAAAGCACAAAAACAGCAGAAGTGCACAAGAAAATGCGGAACTTTGCCCAGAAACATCATATTCCTTTTTATGAAGGGGCTGGCGTATGCCACCAAATTATGATTGAAGATTATGTAGTGCCAGGACAAGTGATTATTGCTGCTGACTCCCATACTTGTTCTTATGGCGGCCTGGGTGCTTTTGGCACTGGTGTAGGCTGTACTGATCTTACATCAATCATGCATTCAGGAGAAACATGGTTGATGGTTCCGGAAACATTGAATTTTGTGCTGGAAGGTAACTTTAGGCAAGGTGTGTATGCCCGGGATTTGATTTTAAAAGTCATTGGCGACATCGGAGCAGACGGCGCAACTTACAAGATTATGGAGTTTAGTGGACCAGCAGTTAAAAATTTGACCATTGACGACCGCGTGGTTCTGTGCAATATGGCAGTTGAAGCAGGAGCAAAAAGTGGCCTTGTTGCGCCGGATGAACGGGTGATCGAGTATGTTAAATCCAGAGGACGTCATGAAATGCATCTCTTTGCAAGTGATGAAGATGCGGTGTATGAGCAAAGTTATGCATATAACCTTGCTGATATAGAACCGATGGTGGCAATACCGCATAATGTTGACAACGTTGTTCCGGTCACGGAAATTGGTGCAGTGAAGATTGATCAGGCCTTTATTGGTTCTTGTAATAACGGCCGAATTGAGGAATTGCGTGTGGCAGCTCAAATTTTGCAAGGCAAGAAAATTGCTCCCTATGTAAAACTGTTGATTTCACCTGCCTCCAAAGAAGTATATTTGCAAGCGTTAGAAGAGGGCTTAGTGGATATTTTTATGGAAAGTGGTGCCATGGTTTTGAATGCTAATTGCAGTGTTTGCTGGGGGAGCTGCCAAGGCGTGATTGGTGAAGGTGAAACCCTGATCTCTACAGGCACCAGGAATTTCAAAGGCCGAGCCGGTCATCCTAATTCCAGTGTCTATCTTGCTTCGGCGGCGACGGTAGCGGCCTCTGCTCTTGTTGGTAAAATAACTGACCCGAGGGGGCTGATCGGATGAAAGAAAACTTTACAGGGAAAGTATGGAAATTAGGCGATGACATTGATACAGATATTATCATACCTACCCAGTTTTTAGCCTTGAAGAGTGTGGAGGATATGAAAAAATATGCCTTCCATCCTTTACGACCAGAATTGGCAAGCTTAATACAACCTGGGGATATTATTGTGGCAGGGAAAAATTTTGGGTGCGGGTCGTCTCGGGAACAGGCACCAGAAATCATAGCAGCTCTGAAGGTGGGCTGTATTATTGCTAAATCGTATGCCCGGATCTTTTATCGCAATGCATTTAATAATGGTTTATTGCTGCTTGAAAATGATGTTCTATATGATCGTTGTAACGAGGGTGACCAGGTGGCTGTTAATTTGGAAAATAGTCAGGTTTTCCTAGGAGAAGAAGCTTTTCCTGTAGTGTCCATTCCAGGGGAGCTGTTACAGATGGTCCAAGCGGGTGGGTTAGTCCCTTTTATGAGGAAAAAGAATGGTAATAAATTAGCGCAAAGGAGGTAACAGCATGGGCTATACGTTAACGGAAAAAATAATAATGAAGAACACGGGGAGAAGTTCCATTAAGGCTGGCGATCTGGTTATTGTAAATGTTGACCGGGTTATGGTTCATGATATATTTGCTCCTTTTGTTGTGGAAAAATTTAAAGAAATGGGTTTTGAAACAGTTTGGGATCCCAATAAAATTGTATTTGTCTATGATCATCTTGTGCCTACCAGCTTTATTGAAGACTTTCGTCATCATCAAATTGGCGATGCTTTTGCGGCAGCACAAGGTATCAAGGCTGTTCACCGTGCTGATGGGGTGTGCCATCAATTAATGCCTGAGCTGGGGTATGTAATTCCTGGTCAAGTGACCTTTGGCACTGATTCACATACTACGACCTATGGCGCAGTAGGCGCCTTTGCGACAGGTATCGGTTATACGGAAATGGCAGCAATTTTTGGGACAGGTGAATTATGGATTAAGGTTCCGCCAACCATTAGGTTTAATATTAATGGGGAGTTGCCCGAAGGTGTATTTGCCAAAGATATTATACTTACGATTATTGGCGATATTGGGGCTGACGGCGCCACTTATAAAGCTATCGAATTTGGCGGCTCAACGGTTAAGGCATTAAGTGTGGCAGGAAGAATGACTCTTTGTAATATGGCAATAGAAGCGGGAGCTAAGGTGGGCGTGATTGAACCAGATGAGAAGACGTTTGCTTTTAGTGGAATTGATGGTAGTGATTATCAGTATTTGAAAAGTGATCTAGATGCCTGTTATGAGCAAGTCTTTGAATATGATGCCTCGCAGTTTAAATCAGTTGTTGCCTGTCCGTCGAATGTGGATAACATAAAAGCGGTAGATACAGTTGCCGGTACAAAAATCGACCAAGGATTTATTGGGTCATGTACCAATGGGCGGCTTGAAGATTTGGAAATTGCCGCGAGGATACTCAATAAGCGTAAGATTGCTCCGTATACCAAGCTGATCGTGACCCCTGCCAGTCGGAGCATTTATGCTGAAGCTGTCAAAAAGGGATTTATTAGCATCTTTGTGCAAGCTGGTGCCATTGTCAATCCACCTGGATGTGGTTTATGCTGTGGTCGGAGTGGTGGAATCGTATCTGATGGTGAGACAGTTATTGCTACAAATAACCGAAATTTTTTAGGCAGGATGGGAGGACCAAAATCGGAGATTTTCCTCGCTTCGCCAGCAACTGTTGCTGCTGCTGTTCTGGAGGGGCAAATAGTTGATTCAAGAAAATATTTAAATATTACTTGATTTTGACTATTTGGTCTTATTCAAGCGTAATATCAACACCGCCGCCTTTTACTTTGACACCGGGCATAATTGCCAGACTATTTTTTTCTTTTTTTTGATTGACATCGTTTGACTGGATAAATTCGCTGGTTTATCCGCTGGTAGTAGGTTTTTTCGGTAACCCACAAAATCAATTCATATCGTTATATTCACGGTTTTTTTCTTTGCTTTTTTAGCATTTTTACAGGCGGCTTCTTCGATGTCAGCTTTCAACTGGTTATTTTTCCGACGGCGGGCGACTTCAGCTGCTGCTATACCATATTCAGCAGATTCTCTAAGGTCTCGCTCTGTTTCTTCGACTTTTCCTTCCAGGCTATATTGTGGGTGGGTGCTGTTGTTTGATGCCGAAGATGGCTGACAAAAGGAAAAAGACATTCCTAACCCGGCCATAGTCTGGACCTGCGAGTTGTTAGAAATAGCAGAATATAGTTTATTCATGCTGGCATTATCAAGAGCACGTTCATGCTTAGCCAGCGTTTTTTCTCGTTCACGTGCATTTTTTGCCGTGCTCGCTTCTCTTTTCAATCTTTCTAACTCAAGTTTCCGGGTTTCTTCTTCATATACGGTTTGTTGTATCTGCTTATCGACTGATTGAAGTTCTGCGATAACTTGCTTATCATCAGTATTCGTGTTACTACTGTCATGGTTTACAATCGTTTCTGTAGTATTGTTATGTAGTTTTTGCTCAAGTTTCTTTTGTAACCCTTCTCGATAGTTTCTTAACGCTGTTAAATTACTTTGGGGATTGACAATAGCTAGTAAGTTATTCAAGCCCATTTGATCTATAGGCATACCATTCACTCTCCTGTAACCGTATTCACCATAGTTTATATATTTATATAGAATATCGAACAGAATATGGAAGAAGTTAATATATGTATTATTTTTGATCACAGGCGACGAAGAAGGACATGGGGAAGGTGGCTTAGATCCGAGGTTTTACGTAAAATAAAAATCCCGCAAGGCGGGATTAGGAAGGGAAACCGAGGTTAAGCATCTCATCCGGTAAACTATTTTTTAGGTTTTTTGCAACATTTTCGACTATATCCTTGTCTTTTTCATGTGTAGGTATAGAATCATTGTCAGATTCAGTTACAACTGTCTCTTTGTCAGTCAAAGGAATCACCTCGAATATTTTAGCTTTGAGATTGGTTTGAATCCGCAGTAGTCTCCGTGCCGCGAGTTAGTGCATTAGTATCTTTTAGTAGTATCATTATTGGAGGCTGGTTTAGGCGGTTCTATTTTCTTACGAATTGTTGGTATCGACCTGTCGCATCGTTGCTCCGATTGACAGGAAGTCTTATCAACGCAGACTTCATGCACTGACTTATCGCGTAAATTATCTGTCATGTCGCACCTCCGTTGTTAACCAGTTCTATCATAGTTTAAACTATTTAATGGGGTATTATGTGTTTATAGAAAAATTATTGCCCCTATCGAAAAACTCAAACTGGGCTTAGATGAAATTGCCAAAGGAAACTATAATGTAAAAGTAGAGTGTCAAACAGCTAATGATATTGGTCTGTTGATTTCTTCTTTTAACGAAATAGCGCAAAAATTATATGACAGTGAGAAACTGCAAACTGAGTATGAAGAAAATCGCAAAACACTAATTAACTCCTAGCACACTAGAGATGCGATACAAGGTGAGACTCGCGGAGACGGTTCAAGTGTTTCCTAACTTTCTGGTTGATAAGAGAAAAGCGTTGATTTTTTTGATGAATCTTAACGAGTTTGCAGCCATATCGACAAAAAATAGGACTATTTTGAAAACAACTGTGTAGTCTCAGTGAACTGGTTTTAGCATAGCAGAAAATCTATTGCCGAATGCGGGGTTGATGGGTATTATTTTGTAGTGGGAGGCTAATAATGAGAAGTGAATTCTCATGATGCAAATCCGGTGGCGAAAGTGTAAAATATAAACAGCATATTTTGCTTATTTAAGCAGCAGGGGATTTCTGGAAGATTGAGGTGCGAATATTGAAGAAATTAGGGGACTTGCACGGTTTACCTTTATTCAGCCAATTGCCGGAAGCAATTGTAGCCAAGTACTTTAGCCATTGTCTTACGCGGAAATATAGAAAAAAAGAAGAAGTTTTTGGTTCTGGTGAACCTGTAGATTATATCTATTTGCTTGTGTCCGGTAAAATTCGTGTGTACTTGAGTTATCCTAATGGTAAAGAGTTTACCCTTACACTATTGCAAGCCGGTGATGTTTATAGTGGGCATACGCGTGCTTTGGGACAGGCGCTGGCAGATAGTGAAGTATTACTTATTCCTGTTGAGTCTTTCCGTAAGTTGTTAGTAGAAGTTCCACTGTTTGCTATGAATGTGATTTCAGTATTGGGTGATTCCCTGAGAAATTCAATGAATATTATCGAAAGTTTAGTATTTAAAGAAGTGAATAAGAGACTTTATCATTTTATTTATAGTCTTGCTCTTTCGACAAATCATCACGGAGAGTCTGCTATTCAAGTCCAATTAGGATTAACTCATCAACAAATAGGTACAATGGTCGATAGCACAAGACAGACGGTGAATATGTTTTTTAATAATTTGCAAAAGGAAGGAATAATTACTATGGGAAAGGATAAGTTGATTATTCATGACTTTGCGATTATTGCCGAACGTGCGCGTGATGATAGTGAGTAGCAAGGCGGGTAATTATAATTATTGGAAAAATGGGATTTTTCTTGCCAGATGTCGGCTAGATGACATCCGGCATGCTATTTCTCTGCTATTTTATAAGTAGGGAAAGGCGCTGTAAAGCATACATAATAAATTGTTGAGCAAGCAGCCGGACTTTTATGATTAGGTGAATAAAACGTACTCTATGAAGGAGGACTACAAATGTCGAAACAAATTTGTGAGCTGGCTTACCAAGGAGCCACTACGGCTGTAAGTGTTGCCGAAAAACTTCTCAACGAAGCCATTGAAAAGCACGGGGCTGAAACCCTAGTAAAATATCCTGATACAGCGTACAAGCTGCCGATTATTACCGCCTTGGGTAGTGAAGAAGTCTTGACTCTGGGAGATCTTATACCTGTCTTACAGAGAATTAAAGAGAATAACCTGCGTCCTGAGCCGGAGTTAGGCAATGCTTTGCTATCAGGTGAAGCAACATTGTATGCGGGGGAAATTATTGAAGCTTTGCGTTATGTTGCCGGCGCAAAACCTGATGAACCTCCTTACACTGGCTTTTTATCTGACCCGGTTTTGCGTAAATTTGGTGTACCGCTGGTTGACGGAACCATTCCTGGAGTTGCTGTTATCACCGGCAAAGCCAAAGACTCCAAGGCTGGCGCCAAGCTGGTTAAAGACCTGCAAGCCAAAGGTATTATGGTAATGCTAGTCAATGATATAATTGAACAATGCATTGCAGAAGAGATCAAAGTCGGAGTTGATTATATTACCTTCCCATTGGGAAAATTTACCCAGATTATTCATGCGGTCAACTTTGCCACTCGTGCGGGCTTGGCGTTCGGTGGTGTTCCTAGTGGAGCGCGTGAGCAAATGATTGACTATCAAAAACGCCGTGTGCCGGCCTTTGTCATTGCATTGGGCGAACTCGACGCTGTTACTGTAGCTATCGGTGCAGGGGCATTGTTTTTTGGTTTCCCGATCGTTACTGACCAGGATTTGCCGTCAGAACTTCAGATTCCCGGACTTCTGGAAGCTCAGCCTGACTATGATAAAATTGTCAAGTTGGCGCTTGAACTGCGCGGTATTAAGCTTAAAATTGTTGACATTCCTGTGCCTATCACTATTGGTCCTGCTTTCGAAGGCGAGACCATCCGTAAGAAAGATGCCTATGTTGAGTTCGGTGGTGGCCGTTCCACCAGCTTCGAACTTGTCCGCATGATGTCTGCTGACGAAGTTGAAGACGGTAAAATCGAACTTATCGGACCAGATATTGACGAAATGCCTGAAGGTAGTGTTTTTCCGATTGGCTTCATGATTGACATCTATGGTCGTAAGATGCAAGAAGATTTTGAAGGTGTGCTTGAGCGCCGCGTTCACTACAACATCAACTACGGTGAAGGATTGTGGCACGTAGCACAGCGTGATATGTGCTGGGTTCGTATCAGCAAAGGCGCTAAAGCTGCTGGCTTCAAAATCAGGGACTTTGGCGAGATTCTTATTGCTAAGTATAAGTCGGATTATCCGGCCATTGTTGACCGTGTGCAGGTTACAATCGTTACTGATAAAGATATTATTGAAGAAAAAATCAAGATCGCCCGTGAGAAATATAAGGCGCGCGATGCCCGCCTGAAAGGTCTTACTGACGAGTCGGTGGATGTCTTCTACTCTTGTTTGCTTTGTCAATCGTTTGCACCTAATCATGTATGTATTGTTACCCCGCAGCGGGTTGGCTTGTGTGGTGCTGTAAGCTGGCTTGATGCCAAAGCATCTAATGAAATTACCCCTACTGGTCCAAACCAGCCGATTCCTAAAGGCGAGTGCCTTGATGAAGCTAAGGGCATGTGGCAGAGTATGAACGAATTTGTATATAATTCCTCTAACCGTACACTAGAAGAGGTTAATCTCTATACTCTGATGGATCGTCCGATGACTTCTTGCGGATGTTTTGAAGCCATTTTGGCGATACTCCCGTTGTGTAACGGTGTAATGATTACTACCCGTGAGCATTCTGGTGATACTCCTTGCGGTATGACCTTCTCAACGCTGGCCGGCACTTGCGGCGGTGGTGTGCAAACTCCTGGGTTCATGGGTATTGGTCGTACGTATCTTACTAGTTCCAAGTTTATCTCTGCTGATGGCGGCTTGGGCCGTATTGTCTGGATGCCAAAAGACCTTAAAGAATACCTCGGACAAGATCTGGTGGATGCTGCGGTAGCCGCCGGTTTGGGCGCTGATTTTGTTGATAAGATTGCTGATGAAACTGTTGGCATTACTGAAGATGAAATCTTACCATTTCTGGAAGAAAAGCAACACCCAGCCCTAACCATGAAACCGTTAATGTGATGATCAAAAATACAGGGCTGGGCTGAAGCTTTTGTACATAAGGATAGTCCTCCCGCAATAAAAATTTTATAAAAAATGTAAAAAGTACGCCCCTTTATGGTATTGTTTAATCGCCAAACCAAACAAACCAGAAAGGAGAAGCGTACTTTTTACTTTACGTCCAACCTACAAACCTTCAATAAATCCTGCCAAAAAGGCGTTTGTGTTTTCCAACAAAGTATTGAGGTGGGTCAAATTAGCTGAGAAGTAAACAGCATTTGACTTGACAACTATCAAAGAAAAAATAATTGCAAAATAATATAAAAACATTCAACTAAAATATTAGAAAGAATATGAACAATAATTGGTGCTATTATCGTTTTATATTTATCATAAACCCAAGTAAATATAAGAGACGAAAAAAAAGTGTAGCTGCTAACCTTCAATAACCATGCCTTGCTCAGTACTTTTGTCCATGAATGTTGAAGGTTGCTCTCTTGTTTTGCCTCATTTTTTAGGTGTATAATGCCAGTATTAGCTGGTACCGGGGTGAAAATGAAAAAACCACGGCGAGGATCCCTCAATCCCGTACCGTGGTTACCAAAATAAACAACATGGTCATATTATCACGTTACGAGATACATTTCAATATTAATACGCATATTTTTAGTTTCAAGTAAGATTCTTTCCGTTTGTCCTCATTGTAGCACTCCTCTTTCTTGTCATGACCACAGAGTCCGTTACGTGAAGCTTCGTTGCGGCATTCGTGTGGCTCTTGCAGTGCCTCGTGGGTATTGTGCTAAATGTCAGCGGCTGCATACCGAACTGCCGAGTTTCGTAAGGCCATATAAACATTATGAAGCTTCGGTTATGCAAGATGTCGTTGATGATAAATCGCTCATGACTTGCCCCGCTGATGACTCAACCATACGCAGATGGAAAGCTGAATTTTCGGCTTCAGCACCATATATAGAAACTTTGCTTCATGCCGCATGTGCGAAAAAAGTTCCTCTGTTTGGTGAACCCCTGCTTGCAATCCTTCGCCGAAAGATTCGCCGTTGGTCCATTCTTGTCACGCCATTGCTCTGCGCTAGCGATTTCTATCCTGCCACCCAGTTTGCCTTGGTGCCGCCGGGGTAAGGGTATATACTCTCTTTTAAAAGAAGGGAGTTGTTATCTGTGATAAAATCAGCAGAAGAAATCGCCGCAAAGCGTTTTGAAATCATCAGTTCTTTGCTTGATGCGGCACTCGATCCGTCCTTACTCATTAGCAAGAAGAAAGAGGTTGCCTGGCATACTGGCAAATCGTATCGCACCATTGGGCGATGGCTAACGGCTTATCAAGCGGACGGTTTTGAGGGTTTGAAACCCAAGACAACCGTTCCCAAAACAGCTTTTGCACTGCCGGAAGGTTATGCAGATATTGTTGAGGCTGCGATTACGCTTCGGCGGGAATGTCCGTCCCGGAGTGTGCGGGACATCATCCAAATCCTTGAGCTTGAAGGCGTTGTTCCAAAGGATACCATTAGCCGCAGCACCTTGCAGCGTCATTTGCAAAAAGCAGGATTTGGTATGCGGCAAATTCGTATGTATTCCAAAACAAGCCCGGCAGCTCGCCGTTTTGCCAAGCCGCATCGCGGTATGCTTTACCAAGGGGATATCAAGTATGGACCATATTTGCCAATTGGCAAGGATGATGCCAAAAAGCAGGTTTACCTTGCTGCTTGGATTGACGATGCCACACGTTTCATTGTTAGTGCGAAGTTCTATGAAAACCAGAAGCTCGACATCATTGAAGATACGCTCAGAGACGCCATCTTAACACACGGATTGCCGGATGCTGTCTATGTGGATAATGGTAAACAATATCGCAGCAACTGGCTGACCAAGGCATGCGCAAAACTTGGCATTAAGCTTCTTCATGCGCGGCCGTACCATCCCGAAGGGAAAGGTAAAATTGAAAGGTTCAATCGCCGCTTGGATTCTTTTCTTGCTGAGGCTTCCTTACAAAAACCGCAAAGCCTGGAAGAACTCAATCATTACCTTGATTTGTGGATACAGGAAAAGTACCATAAGGATCCACATGCCGGACTTGACGGAGTATCACCGGAAATTGCTTACCTAACCGATAAAAAGGCGCTTAGATTTCCAGACATCGAAGCTTGCCGTGAGGCATTTTTGCATACGGAGGAACGTGAGGTAGACAAAACCGGCTGTATCAGCTTCAATGGCAGTAAATATGAAGTGAGCATGAAACTGATTGGCCGCAAGGTCGAAGTCCTCTATGATCCTACCTGGCAGGACGAATTAGAAATTCATCATACCGATTTTCCCGCGTTTAAAGCCAAACGGCTGCAAATTGGAGAAAACTGCCGGCAAGTGGAATTGTTTCCTGAAACACTAGAAAAGGTAACCGCCCAGAGTTCACGCATGCTGGAGGGATTAAAAAACAAATCAGTACAGCCTAAAGCCACCATTGCGACAAGCTTTAGCAGCATGGCAAAGGGACTAACGCCAAATGTATAAAGCATTCTTTTCCATGAAGCATACGCCCTTTACCAACAGCATTCCGGTAGACAGCCTATATATGTCAGATGCTGTGAATGAAAGCCTTGGCAGGCTTTGTTACGCTGCGGAAAATCAACTGTTTGCCGTGGTTACTGCCGAGGTTGGATGTGGAAAAACAACGCTGATCCGAAGGCTTTCGAAAAGCTTGGACCCGGAAGAATATCTTGTGCTCTATCTTTCTGATTCACAGCTGACACCGCGCTGGTTTTATAACGGACTTCTACAGCAGCTTGGCGCCGAGGGAAAATTCTATCGTGGTGACGCGAAACTTAGCCTGCATCGACAGCTTGAATACATGCGTGAGGTCAAGCACAAGAAAGTTCTCACCATCGTGGATGAGGCACATCTTTTAAAACGTGAAACCCTGGAAGAAATCCGGTTCATGTTAAATTACCAAATGGATTCGCAAAATCCAATGGCGCTTATCCTCGCAGGTCAGAATGAATTGTGGGATAAGCTGAATCTACAGGTTTATGCCGCTGTTCGCCAAAGAATCGATTTAAAATGCAATCTGCCGTTCCTTGATCGTTCGCAAACAGAAGGCTACATCAAAGCGCATCTTGTTTATGCCGATGGGCAGCAGGACATCTTTACAGATAAAGCCATTGATGAAATCTACAAATATTCATCCGGCGCGTTTCGTGCCGTTAACAAAGTCTGTATGCACAGCTTACTGAGTGCGGCGCAACGAAACAAAAAGCTTATTGATGAGCATTTGATTCATCTCGTCATTGAGAGTGAACTTCCATAACGACCTAAAAATTGGTATCTGCCGAGAGATGCCAATTTTTAGATCGTTATGCGGCAAAAATGCCGGGCAGATTTTGGCACATGTCGCGAGCAAGGCAAGGACAAAAATAGCGAGCAGGTACAAAAAGTAAAAGGATTTTGATGAATGAAATAAAATAAAAAAGCTGTAATTAAATAACCTAATACTTTATTGTATTTTTTAGAAATGGTATTAAAAAGAGCTAAACGAAATACAATTTCTTCTATTATGCTCGTAAAAAAAAATGATCCTACAATTATATTTCTAATATAGAAAATGGAAAAAAGAATAAAAAGTTCATATAAATTAAAAATTTTTTTTTGATAGCATTGCTCTAAATTATTATCAATTATATGATGTTTTAATTTTTCTTCAAAAGTTAATCCTTCATTATTTGGATTAATTATTTTTTCAATTAATCCAGGTTTTAAATTTTTACATATATTCAAAAAATAATTTGCTTTTTCATAATCACCAAGCATAATCAGTACTCTAATTAACCAAAAGTTAATCGTAAAGTCCTTATAATTATTATTACATAATGCTTGATAAAAAATATCTTTAGCTGAAAAAAATTTTTTTGGTTAAATAGATCAATGCCATTTTTGAGTAATTGTCCAGTCTTAATAAAAGTAAAAATAAAAATATTCCCTCCCTTAAAAAACATGTATATATAAGCATACTGACGACAACATGATATTTTGTAAAAGCATTCACTTTGTTGTGAATGCTATGGTTATTCTGCTGCTATATATGATTCCGCTTGTAAGTTGAATAGCCTTGCGTATTCTCCATTAAGTTCCATTAATTCATGCTGAGTACCTGATTCTGTAATTTGACTATCTTTTAACAGAAATATGCGGTCCGCCATTCTAACACTGGAGAGTCTGTGTGAAATAATAAGAGCGGTTTTTTTTGGCCCCGGATGCCACCGCTGCTTGTTGGATAGCTAATTTATCGTCTTTTTTTAAACATTACTAACAGAAATAATTTCACCTAAAGTAAAAGCATATTTAGAAAAATCCTGAAATTTAATCCTTATTCAATTCTATTGTAGGTTTATGCCTGCTCGTGTTCATGAAAATACTACATCAAAAGGAAACTTCTTACAAGTAGGTATGTTTATATAACTTACTACTATAAAAATACCTATAAATAAGTAGGTATGTTACAAATATAGGTACTTTTACAGTACCAGCTTACCAAAAAGTACCTTATTGTAATAATTTGTATTTAAGTATATTATTTAATAAAAATGATTGCGTTTAAGGTGTCTATTCTATCAAGTAAAGACATCTGAATAATCAAAAATCTCCAAAAAGAGGTGCATTTATGACAATTAGTGTAGGGCAAATTGTGAATGGATTTAAATTACTTGCAGGGAAAGATGTCAAAGAAATTAATTGCAAATCACAGCTTTTTTGCCATGTCAAGTCAGGGGCTAAGTTGCTATTTTTAAAAAACGATGATGATAATAGGGTTTTTTCAATTAGTTTTCGCACCCCTCCCAGCGATAGCACAGGATTACCGCATATCTTGGAACATTCTGTTCTTTGTGGTTCGCGTAAATTTCCTACAAAAGAACCATTTGTTGAACTTGTAAAAGGCTCGCTGAATACTTTTATTAATGCCATGACATTTGCTGATAAAACTATGTATCCTGTTGCAAGTCGCAATAGCAAAGACTTTCGTAATCTTATGGATGTTTATCTTGATGCTGTGTTTTATCCTAACATTGAAAAATATCCGGAAATTATGATGCAAGAAGGCTGGCATTATGAACTGGAAAATGCCGCAGATGAGTTAACCTATAAAGGTGTAGTCTACAATGAAATGAAAGGCGCGTTTTCATCGCCTGATACTATTCTTGGAAGAAAGATTCAGGAAACGCTTTTTCCTGAATCACCTTATGGTGTAGAGTCCGGTGGTGATCCTGATTGTATTCCTGACTTAACACAGCAAGATTTTGTTGATTTTCATAAAAAATATTATCATCCGTCAAATAGTTATATTTTTTTATATGGAGATCTGGATATTGATGAAGAGTTAGCATTTATTGATAAAGAGTATTTAAGCAATTTTGACAAGATAACGGTAGATTCTGCAATAAGAAAACAATTGCCGTTTACCCATACTAAAGATTGCACTTATGTATATCCTATTTCACCCAATGAAAAGCAGTCGGATAAGACGTTCCTTAGTTTAAACTTTGTTATTGGTGAAGTTACGGATGCGGAAACAATCCTAGCTTTTAAAATTCTTAATCATTTACTTTTGTCCACTCCGGCGGCGCCGTTAAAGAAAGCTTTGATTGAAGCGGGTATTGGCAAGGATGTATTTGGCCGGTTTAATCGCAAGATTCTCCAACCGGTATTTACTGTTGGTGTACGTGGTGCCAATGAAAACCAGAAGGATGATTTTGTTAAGGTGGTTTACAAGACACTGCGGCAGTTATCGATGAAGGGTATTGATAGAAAATTCTTGGAGGCATCAGTTAACATCCATGAATTTCACTTGCGTGCAGATGATTTCGGCAATAAAGGCCTGGGGTATAATTTTGATTGTATGGATAGTTGGCTGTATGATCAAAACCCGCTGATTCATTTGGAATATGAAGCTCCTTTAGCCAAAGTTAAACAGGGTTTAACTTCTAACTATTTCGAAAATATGATCGAACAACGGCTTTTAGATAATGCCTATCAGGCAATCGTTGTATTAAAACCAGAACAAGGGTTAGCTGAAGCAAAGAATAGTCAGTTAAAGCAGCAGCTTGCTGAATATAAATCCAAACTGTCAGCAGCAGAAATCCAAGCTATTGTGAATCAAACTGCAAAATTAAAGCAACGGCAGACTACCCCGGATTCAGCTGAGCAATTGGAAACCATACCTTTGCTTACGCTTAGTGACATTTCTTCAAAAGTTGAAAAGCTGCCACTGGAAGAAAGACAGGAAGCGGGCCTAAAGGTGCTATTCCATTCCTTATTTACTAACCGCATCGCCTATGTTAATTTGTATTTTGACACTGCCGGTGTGCCGCAGGAATTGCTTCCTTACTTAGTTTTACTTGAACGGGTTCTTGGCGAAGTGGATACCGAAAAATACAGTTATAGTGAACTATCTAATGAAATTAATATTCATACCGGAGGAATCCATTCTTCTTTAGTGGTCTACTCGGAAAAAAATGACGATACCTTGTTTTATCCGAAATTTATAGTAAGATCAAGGGTACTTGTTGCTAAACTGCCGGAACTTATGTCACTACTTGGTGAAATTCTTGGTCATAGTAAATTTAATGATAAAAAGCGGCTTAAAGAACTGGTCTCTGAGCTAAAATCTAAATGTGCTGCGAGTATTTTGCGAGGAGGCCAAGCTATTTCGCTAACCCGGGTATTGTCTTATATTTCGCCGGTAGCGAAATGTAAGGAACTTAGTTATTTATCATTTTATTATTTTGTTACAAAGCTGGAAGAAAACTTTGAACAGGAATTTGAAAATATTCAGTTTAATTTACAGCAGGTTGCCGACTTACTATTTACCAAGCAAGGTCTGTTACTGAGTATAACTGCTGATTCGGCTGATTATGCAGAAATTATTAAAAATTTACCGCTATTGGCCGGACAGCTTAAACAGGCTAAATCTCTTCCAGGCACTTATGAGTTCTGTTTTGCCGCTAAAAATGAAGGCTTAATGACTTCGTCTAAGGTACAATATGTTGCTAAAGGCTATAATTTCCGTCGGCTTGGCTTTGAATATCATGGTGGTCTAAAAGTAGTAGAAACAATTATGCGTTATGGGTATCTGTGGAATCGACTTAGGGTTCAGGGCGGAGCATATGGCGCTTTTGCCCGCTTTGAACGCAACGGTAATATGGTGTTTGGTTCTTATCGCGATCCTAATTTACAAGATACTTTGGCTATTTATGATGAAGCTGCCGGCTTTTTAGAATCATTCACAGTAAGTGACCGGGAAATGACTAAATATATTATTGGCACAATTAGTGATTTGGATAGTCCGTTGACTGCCTCGATGAAGGGAACGCGGGCAGTTGAAAACTATTTGCAGCATATTACTCAGCAGGACTTAGAACAGGAGCGGCAGCAGATCCTTAATTTTACTCAGCAAAAGGTTAGACAACTGGCACCGCTAGTTTCGGAGTGTATGAAGCAGAATTATGTATGTGTTCTTGGCGGGGAAGAAAAAATCCAACAAAGTAAAGACTTGTTTAATAATTTAATACGTATTTTTGAGTAAAGAAAAGAAAGATTGATTTTCATTTGTATTGATCTCTGTGAACATCAGCCGATTAGATAAATAAATTCGATTAGTCCACTTTTTTAGACAAAGGCCTTCCAGCTTGGTGAGAAACTGGAAGGTCTTTGTTTATCCAGTTATTTCTCCGTGCTGTCACAATCGCATTTATCGCCGCAAATGCAATAGTCACCACAGTGGCAGCTCTGTATTATTGGAGCAGAATCTTTACCAGCGGCTAATTCATCAGCTAAAGCTTGTATGCTTGTATTGTAGTTGTTTATCCAGCTAAAAACACTTACTAATACTGGTACAATATTTTCGCCAATACTGGTTAATGAATATTCAACTCTCAGAGGGAGTTCATTATATACTTCGCGATGTATTAGTTTATCCCGCTCAAGCTCTCGCAGTTGGTGGGTCAGGATTGGCTGCGAAATATTAGGCAGTTGTTTTTGCAGGACACCGAATCGTTTGATTCCTTCGCTTAATCGCCATAAAATCACTAGCTTCCATTTACCGCCGAGCAATCGTTGGACAAGGGCAATTTGAGTAGAAGTTACGGGGCATAATCGTTGAGTTTTTGTCATAATTGTTTACACTCCTTTTCTAATGGATACTTTTTCAATATAACTACTATTTATCATTGATTTTGGAATAATTGCGTGAGATATATTTCATAATGAGCGCAAAAATTTTTATTCATCTTGATGTATAACAATTAAAGCATGACACGCAGGACATATTACCTCACAGCAATGTTTCTCACAACAACGTTGTCTGGCGCAATGAGGTAATGTCCACTTGTGGCCGCAGGTTTGGCAGGTAAAATAGCGTAGGTCATTTTGGCATTTGTGAGCAATTCGAAAAGTGCCGCCGTCAACACGCAATGCCTGGCCCCGCCATAATGCAGCTGCTATTTTTTGGTGCGCCGCATTAACAATACGATTAAAGGTAGAGCGGGATATTTCCATGCGTTCAGCAGCAGCTAATTGATCAAGTAGTTCAATATCTGCTAAGCGAATGGCTTCCATTTCTTCAATTTTTAAGGTAATTTCATCTTGTTTGCAACAGGGAATTCCTGCAGGCTTGTAAAGGGTAACAGGTGGTAATTGTTCAATGCGACGTTCTTTATGTGGACGAATCATAATATCCTTTCAAATTAGAACTATAAATGTTGGACAAGGAAAATTTGAATAGAAGTTACGGGGCATAATCGTAACGAAGTTTTGTCGTCATGGTTTACACTCCTTTTTTAATAGGTATTTTTATATTACTAGCTTACATAAAAATACCTAATTGCAATTAAATACATTTAAGTATATTATTTAATAAAAACAAACAAATGTAAATACACATAAGCAAAAACTTTGTATATTTTTATTAGTTTTTGTTATATTCAATGTTATTAAAATATAATGTAAAATGCTGTTTACCAAAAATGGTATGGCTTTTATAAAAAAAGCTTAGCAACTAACTACTTGTTATATCAAAATTTTACAGAATTGAAAGGGGGTGAGAAAATGAGTCAAACAGTCTTAAAAATTGAAGGCATGTCATGCGGTATGTGTAAAGGCAAGGTAGAAAAAGCACTTAAAGATCTGTCTGGAGTTACAGGTGTAACTGTTGATTTAGGAAACAAGGAAGCGGTTATAACCGGTTCCGCAGATCGTGCTGAGTATGTAAAGACGGTTGAAGGACTTGGATTTAAAGTTGTCGGTTAAGATCTATGTATAGTTTTTAGGTTTAAGCCAAACCGGCGTTCGTTTGAACGCCCGGCTTGACTTAGATCAGATTTCATGATTGTAGTTAGGGTAATTAAGCAATAGCAAAAAATGATGACAATTCCGAAGTAAGATTAAATATATTGAATATAAAATTCCGAGCTAAATTGCCTAAACTGAAAAGAATGGCAACTAGCCAATGGGTATAGCGGGAAACTACTTTACCTCCCATTTGGAAAGGAATGTAATTTTAGAGATAAGTGCAAGAACATCTATTGTATGGTTATGTGTATATTGCATTATTTAATTCTGAAATTGCCACGCCATTCCTTATGGCTTATGGCAATTTCTTTATGTATTAGACCAAAACGTTGGAATGACGGTCAGTGTTTTTCAAAGCAGGCCAATGGGAGGAGTAGAATAAATGGATTTTTGCGCAAAATTAGCTGCAATGGCTGTGAAATATAATATCAAACTTAGTGATAAGCAATTGGAGGAGTTGACTTGTTACTATGAAATGCTGAGGGACAGAGATTATATCCGCAACGCCGAAATAACGGTAGGTACAATGATTGATTGTCTTTCCTGCTATGATGCTATGATGTTTCCGGTTGGTTGTCGGGTTATTGATGTGGCCGCCGGGCCTGGATTTCCCGGCATACCGCTAAAAATATTGCGGCCGGATAGTAAGCTTTGTTTGCTTGATGCCTCAGATTATCGGCTGGAATTTTGGCGGGAAGTTGTCGATCAGCTAAAGTTATCTGATGTGACGCTGGTTCATGCTCCGGTTGAGGAAGTCATACTTATGCCAGAGCATCGTGAACAATATCAGGTTGCCGTATCGCGTGGCCTTTCCTTTTCACTCAGCAAATTGGTTGAGTTATGTCTTCAATTGGTTAAGCCGGACGGTTATTATATTCAGTTTGAGGTCGAGCGCCGCAAAAGAAGTGCCTGATGCAGCGGCAAAAGTTGCCGCCGGGGGTGGGCAATTGGTTAAAACTGTGACGCAAGAACTTAGAAAAACGTACATTTGTCTATAGTAAAAAAAGGATAAAACCAGCGTAGATATTCTGATAATTTCTGTAGCTCCGGATGGCGATAGTTCATTTTGGGAGCCACTGCGTTCCAAAATCATAACTACAGCGAAATGATATAAAGAAAAGTTTTACTACCATAAACTAAGGGAGATGGAAACAAATGTCATTATTGGAAACGGCCCAAATTCGGCTCGCTAAGATTGCAGCGGAAAATGGCTGGAGCGAACAAGAAAAAGTCTTAATTGTATCGGCGCGGGATCTTACCCCGGAAGAAGCGATCGGTAAACCTGACCGTGATGATTATCCTTTACTTAACGGGAAAGAAGTTATGCTGGAATCGCGTCTGGGCGAGGGAATCGGTCAGGCGTTTACCGATCAGCCGGGACGCTGGGAAGGGACGCTGGGTAATGTACTAAATCTGAAACTTGATACGAATTTTCACCGGGCGATTTTTGTAGCGACGTTAAATGCCCTAATGCGCAGTTTAAACCAGGTGGAAGCGACAATTCATTGCAAAGATGCAGAACCTGCGCAATGTGCCCAAAAACTGCCGGAATATATTCGCGAAAAATATGGCAACCCCAAAATCGCTTTTATTGGTTTTCAGCCGGCCATGATCCAGTCTTTGAACGAGGCCGGATTTGAACTACGGGCAAGTGATCTTAATCCGGACAATATCGGTCAAATTCGTTGCGGCACGCGAATCTACGACGCGGCCTTGAATGCGGAGCATGCCCGCTGGGCGGATATCGTGCTCAGTACGGGCAGTGTGCTGGTTAACGACACCTATCATGAACTGCAGCAAGGCAAACCGGTGATTTATTTCGGTGTAACTGTAGCCGGGTTGGCCGCGATGTTCAATTTACCGCGAATTTGTTTTTGCGGACACTGATAATTATTTTGTTTACAGGAGATGGAAATAAATGACCTTTTACCCTGTAATGGCTGCTGTTGCTGAAGAATGCGGCATTAGCCTGGATAAAAAACAGCTAGAAATGTTTTCACGGTACTATGACTTATATACCGCCTGGAAGGGAGAAGACAATCCAAACTATAATCCCGAATCGCGCGAAATAGCCATAAATAGCTTCCTTTATCCACTTTCCTGTTATGACGCCGCCATTTTTCCTGTTGGCTGTCGGGTTATTGATATCGGCACAGGCGGGGGGATTCCCGGTTTGCCATTAAAAATACTGCGGCCGGATATTGAACTCTATTTGCTGGATTTTCAAAGTGATCGACTGGTATTTTTACAGGAGGTAGTCGCTCGACTGGGATTGTCCGGCGTGACAATGGTACATGCCTGGGCTGAAGATATCGGTAATCAGCGAGGACATCGCGAACAATACCAGGTTGCCCTTTCCCGTGGCTTGGGTTCACCAATGAAGGTTTTGGTCGAATTGGCTTTGCCACTGCTGAGTCAAGGCGGGCATTTTATCGCCTTCAAGGGTAGCCGTTTTCAGGAGGACGTGGCGGAAGCCGCCGAAATGATGGCGTTATTGGGTGGATCGGCAGCTAAGGCAATGCCGGTTCAACTTCCCGGATTAGAAAATGACAGAATAAATATTTACATAAAGAAAACAGCCCCGACGCCGGCGAATTATCCGCGGCCGTGTTTCTGTAAATACGCAAGTACAATAGAAAAACAGCGAAATTTAGTAAAGGTATTCAGTACGTTTGCCGAAAGCCTTCCCGCCGATGCCAAGAGTAACACGGTAATGAGCTTTCTTAAACTGCAGGGCAAGCAAGGTGGCAAATCGGCGGCAAAACAGCAACAAGCCTCTTGCCATTAATTGCTGTGTCCAAGGAAGAAAGACAAGCTGATTATAAAATGGAAGGCGATGAAAGATGAAGAAGTCCAACAAGGCAATGAGAATGCAGCTGGGTGGTTTTACGTTGGTTTTGGCGTTATCCTGCTGGACACCGGGAGGGGTGCTGGCGGAAGAGAATCAGGGCGCTGCCGCTGCACAACAAGAACAAGCAGTAGATCAGCAACAAGACCAACAAAACAAACCGACCGTCACTGTAGACGAGCAGCAGACTACAAAAGTCCCGGTAGCTGAAGTGGAAGTCAAGGCGGAAAAAGAAAAGAAGAAAAAGCTGACCATCGGGCAACAGGATGACGCCGAGGGTGTCAACGATTACGTGGTAACCCACTCCTCCACTGGCAGTAAATCCGACGTTGCCAATAAGGATTTGCCGCAATTGATAACGGTTATTGGTCAAAAAATCATGGAAGAACAGCGTCCAACGAATTTTAACGATGCTCTGGCTAATGTTGCCGGCATATCGGTACAATCGGTAATTCCCAACTATTTGGGCGGCTGTAGCTTTAATGTGCGAGGGTTTAGCAGTGATAGTACCATAAACGTGAACGGATTATGGGATACGGTCAGTGCAGTGTCCAACTGGACGGGCAATCTGGACCGGATTGAAGTGCTCAAAGGACCGGCCGCGGTGCTTTATGGCGAAGGAAGTCCTGGCGGCATAATCAACTTCATCACTAAAAAGCCGCTGCCCTATTACCAATTTACCGTGGGCACCGACTTCCGGTCCTGGGGCGGAAAATCACAGGATATCGACCTGTCGCTCCCGTTGACCAAGGATAAGAAATGGCTGTCTCGCACTATTGTTCAAAATGCCGACTACCGGGTTTTTCAGCGGCGCAACATTTCCTACAAGCGGTTCGACGGCAGTGTTATTGTTCAGGGCCAGCCCCGCACGGATACCATCTATACCTTTGAATTCCAGTTTCATGATCATGACGGGTCGTCAACTTCCGCCTGGGTGCCCACTAAGGGTACGATATTGCCGCCCTATCATCTAGTGCCTTACGATGGGTATTATTATAACCCCAAAAGAAAAATATACTATATTGACCGCAGTATTTCGGGTCAGGTGGAACACAAATTCAACGATATTTGGACCGTGCGCTCGGCGTTACGGTACAGCAAATCATCTACTGACTGGTTCTCACAGGGTGGGACCACGCTTGATTTAAAAACCCTGAAAGTCAGTCAATCATGGTCGAGAAGCATTAAGGAGGCAGATGTTTTTTCCTGGGATACTACCGCCAACGCCAAGTTTAAAGGCTGGGGGCTTGAACACAGTTTGACAACCGGTTTTACCTGGTCCCGATTTACCGGAAGGACTCTTTATAGTGCGTCGGGACCAATGGACAGTGTTGATTTATATAATCCGGTTTTCCCCGACACCCTGTCTGATCCAACCTATCTTCGTACGAACTTCTCCCCAACTCACACTTATAGGCTGGGCAGCTATCTAAATGATATCATTGAACTTACTCCTAAGCTCAAAATCACGGGGGGTATAAGTTACACGGGCGAAAAAGAAGATGGGGAAAATAATAATCGAAACCGGTTTGGTACCAGCCATCGGGTCGGGGCGACGTACGAAGCCGCGCCGGGAATTACCTGGTTTACCGGTTATTCGACTTCCTATGAACCGCACAATCCTTGGACAAATGATGCTGGGAAAACATTCTATTTCGAACCGGAAACCGGTGATCAAATCGAGGGCGGCCTTAAGATAGACCAGGGCAACCGTGCCAGCATTACTATGTCGGTCTACCGCATCCGGCGTAAAAATATACCTTACACGATTTACGACGAAACTGGTGCTGGTAATGACCAATACCTTCAAATTGGCGAAGAAAAAAGCCGGGGCTTTGACCTTGACGCTACTTATGTCATTCGGCCGGGTTGGAATCTTCTGATGGCTTATTCCCATTGCAATGCCCGTATTGAGAAGGATGATTATTATAAGACCGGGACGGTATTTCCCAATTCGCCGCTCAATACGTTCAGACTATGGAGTACCTATGAATTTCAGGAAGGTCCCCGGAAGGGATTGGGCTTTGGCGGCGGTGTGACGTATGTCGGCAAGCGCACGGTCTCATGGAATAACAGCAGGGGATGGATAGACGCTTATACGACCATCGACGGGGTTATTTATTATAAGACTAAGGATTGGCGTTATTCCCTCAATGCCTACAATCTGACCAACCGTAAGTATTGGTGGATGGGCGGTTCAACAGTTGTTTGCGCCGGCGCACCCCGCAACTTTGTATTCCGCATTGAAAAAAGTTTCTCTTAACATATCGAAATGTTCGATTAGTAAAAAATCTGACTTAACTAACAGGCATTTTTGGTGCGTGTTATTACGGTAAAAAAGCCAATTACTTTTTAATTGCATCACCTGGACAAGGTTATAAATTAATAACGAAAAAATTGCGGCTGAAAAATTAACAGAGGGAGAATGAAATAAATGACTTTAAGTGCGGAATTGGCTACTATGTCGGCAAAAAATAACATAATACTCAGCAGCAAACAAGTAGAAGACTTAAATTGTTACTATGAGATGTTAAAAGCCCGGGATTATATTCGGGATGCTGACATAACAATAAGGACCATTATTGATTGTCTTTCCTGCTATGATCCGTTGGTCTTTCCTATTGGCGGTAAGGTTATTGATATTGCCTCCGGGGCGGGATTTCCCGGCATACCGCTGAAAATACTGCGGCCAGATATAAAGCTTTGCATGCTTGACGCCTCAGATAGCCGGCTGTCTTTTCGGCAGGAAGTTATCGATCAACTAAAGCTTAGCGAAGTTACAACAATTCATTGCCGGGTTGAGGACGCGGCAACTATGCCGGAACACCAGGGACAATATCAGGTTGCCTTGTCGCGCGGACTTTCTTTTCATTTGAGCAAATTGGTGGAGTCATGTTTCCCCTTGGTTAAGCCCGGCGGCTATTATATCGCGTTTGAGTTTGAACGTACGAAGGGCGAAGTGCCAGAAGCCGCAGCCACTATTGCGGCAATGGGTGGTGAATTGACCAAAACCGTGGCCCGAGAAATTGAAAAAAGGGTATTTGTTTATGTAAAAAAAGTAAGGTAGACAATAAACTAAAAAGCCTGAGGCACCTTAGTCCGGGCAAAAAAATAATAGGAGATGGTGGAGAGCGATGAACAAAACAAAAAAGATAATGCGAAAGCGAGTTGGGGCCATGGCGCTGGCTCTTGCTATGTCCTGTTGGCTGCCAGGAATGGCTCTTGCGGAGGAGAACAGCGATTCCGTGCAAGCGGAAGGGACCAAGGCCG
This sequence comes from Sporomusa ovata DSM 2662, assembly GCF_000445445.1. Lineage (GTDB taxonomy): Bacteria > Bacillota > Negativicutes > Sporomusales > Sporomusaceae > Sporomusa > Sporomusa ovata. Next base: position 1,117,490 of record NZ_ASXP01000002.1, read on the forward strand.
TTGCGGCGGAGCAACAATCAAATCAGGAACAAGAACAAGCGTCTGAGCAAAAATCGGAGACCAAAGCCGGCAATAACCCGGCCGTAGCAGATACAGTAACTCAATTTGGAAACGTACCGATTGCTGAAGTGGAAGTCAAGGCGGATAAGGACAAGAAAAAACTGACCATTGGGCAGCAGGAAAATGCTGAAGGCGTCAAGGATTATGTAATAACTCACAGCTATGCCGGCAGTAAATCCGATGTGGAAAATAAGGACTTGCCGCAGTCAATCGCCAGTGTGGGTCAAAAAGTCATGCAAGAGCAGCATGTGACGACGATTGATCAGGCGCTTTCTAATATCGCGGGTGTGGCTATGGGTTTGGATTCTCTTGATTATTGGCACACTTCAGGCCGCTATGCTGTTCGTGGTTTTGGTTCCGGGTTTTACGCTCCGTTTTATGTGAATGGCTTATCAGATACGGACTCGGTAATGTCCAGATGGACAGGCAATTTGGATCGTATCGAGGTTCTTAAAGGACCGGCATCGGTGCTATATGGAAGCAGCTCACCAGGGGGGCTATTTAACTTTGTCACCAAAAAACCACTGCCATATGAGTCATTTACCATCGGTACCGATGTTCGTTCCTGGAGCGGTCGGTCGATGGATATTGATATGTCGATTCCGCTGACCAAGGACAAGAAATGGCTGTCGCGCACCATTATTCAAAATGCCAATTACGGGGATTATAGATGGGGAGACTCCAGGTCTAAACGTTTCGATGGCAGTTTTATTGTGCAAGGTCAGCCAAAGGAAAACCTTACATATACCTTCGAGGGGAGCTATCATCATCATACCGGATCGGACCCGAGCGACATCGGGTTTTTACCGGCAACGGGAACAATTTATTCACCACATGGGTTAATTCCCTATAAGGCTAATTATACCTATTATAGAGATTTTAAATATATCGGACGAGGTATTCAGGCCCGGGTGGATTACAAGGTAAACGACATTTGGACTATTCACTCCGCCTTTAGTTACAGCAATCGGTCAAGCTATTATGATCGGATAATGGGTAATAGAACAGTTGATCTTACTACCCTTACCCAAAAAGTAAGCTGGACAGAAAAACTGGCGCTGTCTCATACCAAAGCTTGGGATACGAATGCCAACGGAAAATTTAAAGCCTGGGGTGTTAATCATGATTTAACCTTAGGCTATACCTGGTCGAATAATGCTTGGCATAGTGCCTGGTCTAAAGGCTGTTCAAGATATGGAGATATTTCCTTGTTTGACCCAGTTTACCCTATTCCGTATGTTGGGTATAGTTATTATTATCCTAATTGGACTGTTGAAAAACGTTTTGGGAGTTATATTTCAGATGTAGTAGAACTTTCCCCAAAAGTTAAGTTGGCCCTCGGGGGCAGTATTACCCGTCGAGAACTAAGTACTGCTATAAATCCCAATACTTTGGGACGAAGTTCGCGGTTGGGGCTTACTTATGAAGCATCGCCTGGGACTACCTGGTTTATCGGCCGCTCTACTTACTATCAACCGTTGAGTCCATCGGATAACGAGATAGGTCAAATATTCTATTTTAAACCGGAATCCGGTGATCAGGTTGAGGGCGGTGTTAAGGTCGACATGGGCAACAAGGCCAGCATTACGTTGTCGACTTACCGCATTAGCCGTAAAAATTTGGTTTATACCATCCCTGATACCGATCCAAAGATATATGCCCAGATTGGTCAGGAAACCAGTAAGGGAATTGAGCTTGATTCTACTTATGTTATTCGACCAGGCTGGAATCTTTTGCTGGCGTATTCAAATTGCAATGCTAGAATTGATAAAGATGATTATTATGTGTCTGGTTCCAGACTTCAAAACATACCTGTTAATACTCTGAAATTGTGGAGTACTTATGAAGTTCAGGATGGACGATGGAAGGGATGGGGTTTTGGCGGCGGCGTAACTCATGTCGGCAAAATGCCGCTCTCCTATAATAACAGTAAAGGCTGGCTGGACGATTATACTACAGTTGACGGGCTTATTTATTATAAAACTGAGAAATGTCGCTACTCCCTCAACATATATAATTTGACTAACAAAAAGTATTGGATGTATGGCAATTCCAGTTATGCCAAGGCCGGTGATCCGCGAAGCTTTATCTTACGTGCTGAGTGGACTTTCCGTTAAAGATATTGTAGAAAAAACAGGAAGTACTGGGCATATGGTGGCATAAACTATGTTCAAGCAGGTACTCCACTGAACTTTATCCTGTGTGTTGAGCGGACTTTTCAGTAGATAATATTGCCGTATTAAAGGAGTAGGAAACGAATTGTGATCGCTAAAATACTAACTTTTTCCCGTAATCTATGGACACTCCTGATTCCTTACTGGCGGTCGGAAGAACGCTGGGTTTCCGGAGCATTGCTCGGCGGTGTTCTGGCTTTGAACATCGGCGAGGTTTATTGGTCCGTAGTATATAATGACTGGCAGAGACTTTTTTATAATAGCTTTCAAGATGTTGATTACGCGGAATTTATCCATCAACTGATCCGCTATTTTATCCTCGGCGTTATCTATCTGCTTATGAGGACCTATGAGATTTATTTTCGTCAGATTGTGGAGCTTCGCTGGCGCCGCTGGCTGTCTAAGCGTTATGCCGGCTGCTGGCTCAAAGATCAGGCTTACTACCGTCTGCGGTTTGCCGTCATTGGTGCGGACAACCCCGACCAGCGGATCGCCGAAGACCTGCGCGATTTTCCGATCCAAACGATTGAAATAGTTTTCGGGTTTATCTATACCATGGGATCTTTAGGAGCGTTCGCCGCCATTCTGTGGAATATGTCAAACCTGGTTACATTCGGCGGGATTCAGATTCCCGGCTTTATTCTGTGGGTCGTTCTGTTCTATTCCATCGTTGGGACCTGGATAAATCACCAAATTGGGAAGCCGCTCATCGCATTCGATCGAGAACAGCAGCAATACGAAGCCGATTACCGCTTTGCGTTGGTCCGGCTGCGGGAAAACGCCGAAGAAATCGCGGCTTCCCGGGGGGAAGAACAGGAACAGCAAAATCTGAGCCGATGTTTCGGCAAGATAGCGTCTAATTGGTTCAATATCATCCACCGGGTAAAACGACTCGGGTACTTTCACTTCGGCTATTCCAAGGTTACGGATATAGTTCCTTATCTGGTAATAGCGCCACTATTCTTCACCGGGGCGATACAACTTGGTGAAATGATGCAGACAAAAAATGCATTTGGCAAAGTGGCAGGCTCATTTTCCTGGTTTGTATACAGATATGAATCGCTGGCGAAATGGAAGGCCACGATAGACCGGCTTATCGGCTTTCAACAAGCGTTGCAGGAGGCAGCAGCAGCCCTTTCTCCGGGCTTAACACGGCAAGCGGTAACGGCAGATGATATTCATCTGGAGGAATTTTCCCTTTACCAGCCTGATGATACCGCGATTTTGCAAAATATTGCCCTGCAGTTTCCACCCCGTAGCCGTACTTTAGTCACCGGACCTTCAGGTTGTGGGAAAACAACCTTCTTTCGCGCCATCAACGGGCTATGGCCTTTTTGCTGTGGTACTATTAAGCTGCCGGTCGGCACCAGAATGTTGTATCTTCCCCAGCGAACGTATCTGCCTATTGGTGCGTTGCGTCAGGCAGTGACTTATCCTGAGCCGGCAGAAGTCTACAGCAATGAGTTTGTCAGTCAAACGTTAGCTGACTGCGGTTTGTCAAGGCTGTGCAGCAGATTGGATGAAGAATGTCAATGGGATCAGCAGCTTTCCGCCGGTGAGCAACAACGGCTGGCTTTTGTGCGTGCACTGTTGATTAAACCGCAGTGGCTTTTCCTTGATGAAGCGACTTCGGCGTTAGATGAATTAAGCGAGGCCAGACTTTACCGGCTTCTTATGGACAGGCTGCCTGATACAGCGATAATAAGCATAGCTCACAAGTCATCATTGATGCAGTTTCACGATCACCGACTGGATTTTAGCAAAATAGGTGATGGTTTTAGTATATGTGCAAAAAAATAAATTATTGTAGTGGAGGCTGGAATGAGTTTTTTAAATAATTCTCCGTTTACGAAACCATTTGGAATCTCATTATTTCTCCATGGCGCATTGCTTGGCGCTATAATTACGCTGGGGTTGTTTGAACCGGATGCACCAACAGTAGATATTGCCAGTATCGGGGTCGATATTATGCCTGCTAGCATTTTGGATACCGGGAAAACGGAAATCGATGATACTCCGGCACCGGAGCAATCTTTCACTTCTGCGCCGACCCCGTCTACATCATCTCAGCAAGAGCCGGTGGCTTCAAAGTCTGAACAGGCCACTAAGCGCACCGATCCACTGCCGGCAGCAATTCCCGGAGAATCTGGTGAGAATTCGGTGGTTAAGAAGGTGTCCCAGGGAACTGGTACAGTTGAAACTGCGGTTCCGGGCGGTGGAAATATGGACGAAGGGCAAGGTGATATAAAGGGCGGTGGAAACATGGGCGAAGGGCAAGGTGATAAACAAGGCGGTGGTGAGTCGGCAGGCGCCAGTTGTCTTTACACTCCTAGGCCCTCCTATCCCCAGAGTGCTAAAAAGTCTAATTTAGAAGGAGTTGTTCTTGTACGCGTCCTCATCGACACTGACGGATCAGCGGTTAGGGTAAGTGTACGTGAAAGCAGCGGCTATGAGTCATTCGATGAAGCAGCGCTGATGGCAGTGCAAAAGTGGCGTTTCTCGCCTGCGAAAAGGTGCGGAATACCTATTACCAGTTTTTTTGACGTAAGAGTGCGGTTCTCCCTTAGAGAGGCATAGGGATAACAGTATGCCGGATACTATATTGGCAAAATTTCCAGCAGAAAGCAGGTGAAACATGGAATTATTGACTCCGAAGGAAGCAGCGCAAATCTTGAAAGTAGAATACGTAACTGTAATAAAATGGTTAAATGAAGGAGAAATACAAGGATTTAAATTGAGAAATCGTGTGAATTCAAAATGGCGTATTGAACGTCAGGACCTGGAGAAATTTCAGACAGCTAGCCATTTGAATAAAAAAAAGTTCCGGTAACTGCGAAGAACCGGGGGAAATAGAAGGAAGTCGATATATAAGTTACTGTAATTTCGGTCTATAAGAGAGGATGATAAATTTGTACGAATTATTAAAAGGAGGCTGGATGATGCTTCCACTAGCCGTTTGTTCTGTGGCAGCGGTAGCTGTTATCATCGAGCGATTTTTCTTTTTTCGACGCATTAGTGATACCAAGCTTGCCGAACAGGTGCTGAATATGATAGGCAGCGAACACAGGAATGAAGCGTTGAATCTGGCCAGGAAATCTTCCTTACCACTCCTTAAAATAATGGCAGTTGGAATAAACAACCGTCTCAGTCCAGCCAAAGCGATGGAAGCGGCGGGGATTACCGAACTGTCCACCATGCGGCGTGGCCTACCGGTACTGGACACCATCGTCACACTGTCGCCACTTCTCGGGCTCTTGGGCACCATTATCGGCATGATCAATTCCTTTCAGATCATGGCCTTATCAGGAATGGGCCAACCACACGCCGTTACCGGCGGGGTGGCCGAGGCACTGATTGCCACCGCAACAGGCATAACCGTGGCGGTGATTTCTCTCATCCCTTACAACTACTTTCTCTCGCGCATCGAACGGGAAACTGACACTATAGAACACTACGCCACTCGGCTGGAAATAGCTCTGACCTCGTCGGCAAGGAGGACGGCAGATGAAGATACCTCGAAAACCGCTTAAGAAAGCCCGCATTGAGATTATTCCCATGATTGATACCATGTTTTTTCTCTTGGTTTTCTTCATGTTGGCTTCATTAACAATGACCAACCAGTTCAGTCTGCCGGTCAATCTGCCCCATGCAGCCGGAATCCAGGACAAACAGCAGCAAGTGATTACGCTGACTCTGACCAAAGACGGCAATATTTTCTACGATAAAGAGCAGATTGCTACTCCTGCAGATGCAGTGCTGCGGCTTGTACACCAGAGTAAGAGCGATAAGCAAACTTCGGTGATCATCAACGCCGACCGCAGCGTCGAGCACGGGCGAGTGGTAGAACTCATGGAGGCAATCCGGCAAAGTGGGCTAAACCGGATTGCCATAGCAGTTAGTCCTTCGGGCCAGGAAGTTGCGATAAGGTAGTGGTGCATAATTCGTCAATAATGATAATACCGCAAAAAAGATGGTCATTTTATGGTGACCACTATTTTGCGGTATTTTTTCTGTATTTTGGCCAATTACCAAAAACATAGGTTACACTTTTCAGAAAACCCACGCTTTAAAGCCGTTTGCTGGAAGCAAAAAGATGCTGAATTTACACATTGCGATGTGGATGCGACTTGCAATTGATGGATACCCTACTATATAATACTGCTGTGAGGTGGCAAAATTGGATATTGTTATAAAAAAAGTTTCCGAAGCTTTTGATAGTGAACAATTGGTATCTGTGGCACTGCATCCTGAGGGACTTACAGCTAATCCTAATAAATCGATCAGCGTGGGCAATGTAATCGGACGTCGTGACCCACTTACTGAGCTTCAGCAAAAAATGTTAACTGCGGCTATCTCTCAACTTCAGATACCTAGAACAGATGAGTCCACCCAAATGGAATGCGGGATGCCAATTAGTGATTTTTTAGAAGTTTGCGATCTCGATTCTAATCGGTTGTATGCTTCGTTGGTTAATGAGCTTGAAAAGGTATCCACAAAAGGAGTTTGGCTGTACGAAAAAAATAGTCAAAGGTTAGTCCGGACACAGTGGTTTCAAAGTATCGAATATACTGAGAAGAGGATAACTTTTCAATTCACCGATAGAATTTTGCATTTGATTGCAACAATGGACCCTAGCGATTTTGAGTGTCAGTTGATAAAGGGAATTCAATATCGAGGCAAGCATACATTAGCTGTTTTTGATATCATTTGGTCTTCAAAAGCTAATGGGATTACGGAATACACAATTCCTGAACTTATGAAACTACTATCTTTGGAGCATACAAGGTATTCCTACGGGCAATTAAAACTCCGGGTTTTAGAACCTTCACTCCAAGAAATTTATGACTGGGACAAAGCTATCTTTGTTCGCTTTGGGCCAACATTCTCAGGACGCAGGGCGGAAGGTATTTGGTTTGAAGTAAAAACTGGGGAAGAAGCCAGAAAGTTGCGTGAAAAGGAACCTGAGTTTAAATTCGCACTTCCGGAACAGAAACCAATCAGGATACTATAAACACAATCAAAGCAACCACCTGAGGTATGGTACACCAGGTGGTTATTTGTTACTGGTGGGCTTATGATTAACACTGTCATTTGTCCTCGTCATTCTTTTATGCCTATTTTCATACCATAAAGCTGCTTCGTCAACAAAAGCACGTGCCGTTTTTTCGGAAATCTTTGTATTTTTTTCTTTATCGATAAGCTTGGCACGTTCCCTCAGCAGTAAACGGTAATATTTCCGGGAAAGCTGCGTCTCTTTATTCATTTCGGCTTCAATCATAGCAATGGCTCTGTGATCTGCAACTGCTGTCAGCGCCAATAACTGCAGTTGCGGCTTACACTCATTAAGTTTTTCCTGTGGGAGTGCCTCAAGTAATTCCTGAGATGCCTTTTCTAAATGAATAAAACTATTCTTAAGCCATAAAGTCTAAAATTTCACATTGCTTTTTATCCCAATTTTTCCCCATAAGGTATTCATCTGTTGCTGCATATAGGGGGCATCCTGCCGTCCCGTATGCGCCCAGTCGTTTTCCATGCGTTGCGAATGCTCTGCAAAAAGTTCCATATTTCTTGCCTGGTCTCCATATTGCTCATGAAGAGCCTGCTGCCAGGAAGCCTGTGTTTGCCGGAAATCCGTCAGATACTGTAGTTGAAGAGCTGCAGGCACTAGTTGTAAAAGCGGTAGGTGCTGAAGCGCGCATTCACAGCCCTGCTTTTATGGCTTTTGCTAATATAAAAGGGTATATTCCAAAAATACTTGACTAGGAGTTAACTCCAGGTGCTAAACTAGAGTTACCCATGAAGAATTGCAGAAGTAAAGGAGAGCATAGAGATATGGAAAACAAAAAATTAGGATTTGGATTTATGCGTTTACCGGTAAAGAGCCAAAATGATCCATCAAGTATTGATATGGATACATTAAATCAGATGGTGGATACCTTTTTGGAAAGAGGCTTTACCTATTTTGATACAGCTTATATGTATCATGCGTATAAGAGTGAGATAGCTATGCGAGAGTCGTTAGTAAAACGTCATAAAAGAGACAGTTTTACGTTAGCAACAAAATTGCCAACGATGTTTTTGAAAACAAGGGAAGATCAGGAAAGAATATTTAAGGAACAGCTGGAAAAATGTGGTGTGGATTATTTCGATTATTATCTTCTTCATAATCTTGGTGTAAAACATTATGAGATAGTCCAAAAATTTGATAGTTTTGCGTTTATTCAGGAAAAGAAAAAAGCAGGTCAAATCAGACAGATTGGATTTTCTTATCATGATAATGCGGATTTGTTGGAGGAAATTCTGACAGCACATCCGGAAGTGGATTTTGTTCAGTTACAGATTAATTATCTGGATTGGGACAATGAAAGCATTCAATCAGGGAAATGCTATGAAGTAGCAAGAAAACATAATAAACCGGTTATTGTTATGGAACCTGTCAAAGGTGGCACGCTTGCAAAAGTGCCTGAAAAAGCAGAGCAATTATTTAAAGACTATCATCCGGATATGTCTGTACCATCATGGGCTATCCGTTTCGTGGCAAGTCAAGAGGGAATTATGATGGTATTAAGTGGAATGTCCGATATGGAGCAGTTACTGGACAACACAGGTTATATGCAGAATTTTAGGCCATTTGTAAAGGAAGAATATGATGTTGTTAAAAAAGCTGTTGGGATTATAAACGAAGCAACTGCGATTGGGTGTACAGCCTGTCAGTATTGTGTAGAAGGCTGTCCGAAAAATATAGCCATTCCAAAATATTTTGCATTATACAATAATGAAAAACAATCCCTATTCACCGGCTTTTCGATACAAAAGGTATATTATGAAAACTATATAAAAACGTATGGTAAGGCATCAGACTGTATCAGCTGTAAGCAGTGTGAAAGTAATTGTCCACAGCATATTGAGATTACAAAATGTTTAAAGGATGTAGCTGGTGCCTTTGAAGCATAACTTTCTTTCTACAAATAGGGAACAGAAAAATCATGGTGGATAAGCAAGGAGGTGAAACCGTATGCTGATTTCAGAAGTAAGTGAAAAATATGATATTCCACAGGATACACTCCGCTATTATGAACGCATTGGACTGATTCCCCATGTGAACCGCAATAAAAGCAGAATCAGGGATTATACGGAAGAAGACTGCAGGTGGGTCGAATTTATCAAATGTATGCGAGGTGCAGGTCTGCCAATTGAAGTGTTGATTGAGTATGTTGGGCTGTTTCAACAGGGCGATGAGACCGTTGAGGCAAGAAAAGAACTCTTAATTGAGCAGCGTACGCAGCTCAAAGCAAGAATGGAAGATATGAAGAAAACACTGGAACGGCTGGATTATAAAATTGCACGCTATGAAACAGGGCTAGTTCAAGCAGAAAAAACACTAAGAAGACCAGAGGGAGTTCACTCATAAGAATTACCTGTTGAATATAGAAGACAGCTGAGTTTCGGTTCGGCTGTCTTTTTTGATAATGATAAGGGGGAAGATTATTTAAATATTAAAATTTTTTTAAAAAACGATCAACAAATAGCGTCTTGTCGCTGTTGCAGGAATTGTTGTAATTGGTGTAATAATCCATAATCATTGTGGTTATGCTTTGGCACACTTTACTGCCAAAAGAATATTCGGCATGTCAGAAGCCAAAGCGAAAGCTTTAGCCTTTGAAGTGGGCATGCAAAATTCGGGCTTGGGTGCAGCTCTCGTTGGTGCAAGGCCGGGAAAAAGGATTAACAGAGCGGAATACAGACAATGATTTCAGTTCCTTCACCAAATGTACTGTCTAAATGAATAGTACTGTTATGCTGATCGGCAATCCAACCGGCAATGGAAAGCCCGAGCCCGGTGCCGCCGGTAACTTTGGAACGGGACTTATCAACCCGGTAAAAACGATTGAATACATGCGGCTGATCTTCGTTCGGGATGCCTGTTCCTGAATCTGTAACAGTAATTTCAAAATGTGATTCTAATTTTCGTGCGTCAATAATGATTTTTCCGCCGCTTGGGGTATAGTTTATACTATTTTCAATAAAAATTCTCAGCATTTGCTTAATGGAAGCAGCGTCTGCACAAATATCGGCAGGTTGGTTTTGCGCAAGAATAATGGTATGGTTTGGTGCAATCATACAAGTTTCCTGATAAATTTCTTCAATGAGGTGTGAAGTATTGAACGGGGTTTTATTGAGAACTTGACGGTTTTGGTCAGCTCTGGCCAGAAACAGTAATTTCTCAATTAAGCCATACATATTTTTGGCTTCCGATTTTATCACTTCAATTCCTTCCTGCAAGGCGGCTGGATCGTTTTTGCCCCAGCGATCCAGCATGTCGGCATAGCCGCTGATAACCGTTATGGGTGTTCTAAGTTCATGGGAGGCATCTGATACAAACCGGCGTTGCTTTTCAAAACCTGTCTGAATCCGGTTTAGCATATGATTGAAGGTTTTAGCCAATTCATGAAGTTCATCGTTGCTATCTGTTGGCGTAATCCGTTTTTCTAAATTTTTGATTTCTATTTCTTTGGCAGCTTCCGTTATGTTGCGAATAGGTCGTAGTATCCTGTTGCTAATAAATATACCAGAGATGATTGCAATAATAAGTCCCAGCATATTAGCGATAAAAAGGTTTACAATTAAATTCTTCAGGAATTGGTTTTGCTCTACCATCGGTTTCATTAGATATAACTTAAACAAATGTCCATTTAAGGAAAACTGTTTTTTTGTTTCATAGAAATAAAGATGATCAGTGTTGATAAGTTGCGACAACTCGTCTTCCATAGAGGTACTTCTATAATAGTCAAAATCATGGTTTTTCCAAGTAGAGGGATGCTTACCCAACACATGTGCATCGCTATCAATAATCAGGGAATTTTGCTCATCATATATTTTTAATATTACCCCCGGAGACAGTATGTTTTCCTTTAACAATAATAACCTATTGTCAATGGTATTCTTTTCGATGTAATGAGTTACGTTTAGTACATTTTGCTGTAAGTCATTTTGGGCTTGAGTAAACAGCACATAAAGTAATCCTGCAACAGTTAGACAGCTAGTAAACAGAAGGATGCATGACAAAATGATCGCGTAAAGGATTGTTAATTTAATAGAAATAGGCATCTGCAGAAGTTTAATCTTTGACCACATAGCCAACTCCTCTGACTGTGTAAATATATTTTTGATTACAACGTTCATCCAGCTTACTGCGCAAATATCGAATATAGACATCTACCACTTTTGTATTCCCCATAAATTCATACCCCCAAACCTCCTGAAGGATACGTTCGCGACTTAGAACAATATTTCGATTGCGGATTAGGTATTCCAGGAGTTCGTATTCTTTTTTCGTTAGTTCTATCGCCTGTTGATCAATGTGTGCTTCATACCGTTCAGGATACAAAACTAGTTTTTTTACTCGTAATTTACTATCATTCAATGAAGGAGGCGCTGTTTTATTTTTTCGCAGTGCAGCCCGAATACGAGCAATAAGTTCCGGGGTTGCAAACGGTTTCGTTATATAGTCATCTGCACCAGTGTCAAGCCCGGTAACTTTGTCGATAATATCATCTTTAGCAGTTAACATAATGATAGGAACTTCCGATAACTCCCGCACCCGTTTGCAAATTTCTATTCCATCCATTTCCGGTAACATGATATCCAAAAGAACCAGGTCATAGCTTTCCTGGATAATACGGTCCAGGGCTATACGTCCATTTGACTCAATGAATGTTTTAAAGCTCTCATGTTCCAATTCCATTTGCTGAAAACGGGCGATTTTCTGCTCATCCTCTACAATTAAAATTTTTTTATAGTCAGCATGCATAAATTTTTACCTCCTGGTCAATAAATATCCATCTTCTATATAACCATTTTTTTCCCCTATTGAAAAGGCTAGTTAGTAAAAAATAGGTATTTGATATGGGGTTCTGGTGCAAAAACAAAAATAGTGTTTGAAAAGTACGTGTTGTGGTAGAATAGTCTACAGGAATAAGTTCAAGGGGATACATACGAGTACTTCTGTTTCGGCGGGACAAACGATAAGATTGTTAATAGATGTGGAGAAAATTATGACCCAAAAAAATAAACCACTATTTTGGATTGTAGTGGGTATCACAGCATTTATTATATTTTTTCACCTAGGGAGTTTTCCTTTGCTTGATCCGGATGAGCCGGTTTACGCGGAGACGCCTAAGGAAATGATTGCATTTGGCGATTTGGTTTCACCCCGGATTTATGGTGAATATTGGTATGATAAGCCACCAATGTATTACTGGCTGGTGGCGGCAGCTTTCAAGGTTTTCGGCGTTAATGAATTTGCGGCCCGCTTTCCGTCGGCATTGTTAGGTGTGGTGTGTGTGCTGCTGGTGTATCGGGCAGGGAGCAGACTGTTTGGCCAGAGTGCGGGTATTGCCGGGGCGCTGGTATTAGCCACAAGCATCGAGTATTTTTATGTCGCCAAAGCGGCAGTGACAGATATTACATTAACGCTGTTTCTAACTGCCGCTCTGCTTTCGTTTTTGGAGAGAAAATATGTTCTTTTCTATTTCTGTGCGGCGTTAGCCAGTGTCACTAAAGGACCTATAGGGTTAGTGTTTCCGGTGGCGATTATCTTTTTTTACTTGCTTGCAACTAAGAATTGGCAAGAATTAAAAAATATGAAGATACCGGCAGGGGTTATTATTTACTCAGTGGTAGCATTGCCTTGGTATATTGCCATGTACCAAATTCATGGTGCGGCTTTTCTGGATACATTTATTGGCTTTCATAATATCACCCGGTTTACGATGGCAGAACACACTGAGACTTCCGGCTGGTATTTTTTTGTACCGGTGTTGATGCTGGGTTTTTTCCCATGGACAGCGCTCCTGGTTCAAGCAGTCTATGCTTCGTTGGCTGAAGGGAGAAAACAGGCACCTGCTTTGCTATTTTTAAATATCTGGGCATGCTTTATTTTTATCTTCTTTACCGTTTCAAGCACCAAGTTAGTGACGTATATACTTCCCATGTATCCGCCACTGGCTTTACTGGTTGGCTGGTATCTTGGGCGCTGGCTTGATGGGTACCAACATAATAGATTGTGCTATAGCTGGCCAGTTGTACTATCAGGACTTGTTGCCCTTTTGGCTGGCGGTATCTATTTCGGCGTTAAGGCGATGCCTGAGTTGACAACCGGATTATTAGTAATGGCTGCCGTGCTGATAACAATGGCGGGTACAGTTTGGTATGCAGTGAGACGGGGCAATCCGGCTGTCGGATTTTGGGGGCAAGTTGTGGCGATGACTATTGTCGCAACTATACTGGTGGCAGTACTAGTGCCGGTGGTAGCCCCTCAAGTTACCACTCGTGATATTGCCAGCCGTTTTAGTGCTGTGTATGATGGAACGTCACCGGTATATGTCGTGAAATTTTTACATCCGGGATTTGCTTTTTACACAGATGTCTATGGCACTGAAGTTATAACCGGTGAGGACGTTAAAAAGGCAGTGGCGAATAACTCTACCGCCTACTATGTAATTCGGCAATTAGAATATAATTTACTAGACAGTCAGGAACGTGCTGCCTTGACAGTAATGGCGCAATCTTATGGAATGTTATTACTCAAACAATAAAGTTTAAAAGGTCTTGCGGTTAGAGCCGTATCCTCAAGGGCGCGCGCTTTTTTATATGTGACATGTGGCTAGTGCTTAACATAGTATGGATTAAAATCTATTATGGGAGGCATCCTTGTGGTTCGTTATGCTTGTGCATCTGACTGGAATTTGCGGAAGCCCACTAAAAAATGTGTCAAATCATACACTTCGATCTTAAAACTATATGAAGTATGTTCTTTTAGATTATATATGGTGTGCCCGTGGTGTGGTTGCGAGTTTGATTATCATTATTATCAGGGCGAATGTCCTCGTTGTGGGGATAATAATCCTTCTCCTCAGCCTGGTTTCGTGTTTTTTCCAGAGCTTCAGGTTGAAACTTCTTCACTTGCACTTTTTCCGGAACTTGCATTTTACCCCTAGCATAATAAATAAAATAATGTAATGTTATTAGAAAAAGAGGCGGCGATAGGCAGCAAGAAGCGCGGATACCGCCTATAATAAGCTGCCGACTGTGCGCAAGGTAAAACAGGAAAGTGCCTTGCGTTTTTCATTTTATTTTCAGAATCAGCTGCTATACTTAATACGTATATCTTAATGTCAATTGAAAACTAGGTAAAAAGGAGCATGAATACATATGTTGTGGTTTATCGCCATCGTTTTAGGAATTGTTCAAGGTTTGGGGGAATTTTTACCTATATCCAGTTCAGCACACTTAATCATTGTGCGCTGGCTTTTTGGCTGGAATTGATGATTGCTCAAGTCGGCGGCAATATTGATATCGCGCTTGATGTGGCGCTGCATGTGGGAACGCTGCTGGCAGTACTTATTTATTTTTTCCGGGATTGGCTGGAGCTTGTTGTAAATGGAGTAACGAAAGGACTAAAAACAAAAGAAGGAAAAATGTTTTGGTATCTGGTACTAGCCACAATTCCTGGCGGTGTTGCCGGGTTGCTCTTTGAGTCAGTCATAGACAAATTTATTCGTTCTCAGCCTCTCATCATTGCGGCGGGACTTGCCATTATGGGTATTATTCTTTACTATGTAGATAAGAATTCGCCGCAAAGAATTACTTATGAAAATATAACGTTTAAGCAGACATTGTTTATTGGCTTTTCGCAGGCGTTGGCACTGATTCCAGGTGTTTCGCGCTCTGGTATTACCATGACAACAGGCCGTTTGTTGGGATTTTCGCGGGAGGCGTCAGCTAAATTTTCCTTCTTGCTGGCGACGCCGATTATTGCCGGCGCAGCGCTCAAACATATGCCGGATATTATTCATAATGTTGCCAGTCCCTTATTCTTAGTGGGCACAATCACATCAGCTATAGTAGGGCTCTTGTGCATTAGCTTACTGCTTAAATATCTCCAAAGAAACAACTTTGCTATATTTGCGGCATATAGAATACTGCTGGCAGCACTCATCGTAGGTGTATACTTTGTAAGAGGTGCATAAACATTGAAGTGATTAAATTTCCAGGAATCAACCCCAAATCTTCCTCATATACTGCAAATGTTCTTTGTTTTTTGAGGAGGGTTGATAAATGGTTTTAGATTTTGTAATAGGCTTTATCTCGGTTGGAGTCAGATTAGCATTGATACGCCTCAGAGAAAAATAGTCATAACTTACTAAAAAGTAGGTTATGACTATTTTCTTTAACAGTAAAAGGTGAAGTATAGTATGAAAATAATAAAGGATTTTGTCATTTTTAAGCAGAATGGTTTTTTACAGTGATATTCCTTTTGGGGGAGTAATAAATTTATGCGGTTTAAAAATAGTCTTACGATAAAATTTATGATCGGAGTTGCCATTATAACCATTGTTTTGATGACAGTAAATCTCCTTTGGAATATTAGACAATATAATTTTCAGGCTGAATCGGAAATGAAGGAAAAAGCGGAGGTTATTGCTCAGCAGCTTATTGCTACAAGAGCATTTATTGCAGGTAAGCAAGATTTGATTAATGCCAATTATGATGGCGGTTATGAATTTAAACATTTAAATCCCGCAGCTGTCGGCAAGGGCATCGGTGAAATTTTTAATGGCTACTCCGGCTATAGATTTAAGCAGACCCGGCCCATTGTACGTGATCCTTATAATGCTCCGGACAATTTTGAAATTGAAGCAATGAAACAGTTAGCCGCCGACAAAAACCTCAAGGAATTATGGGGCTATGATGAAATTGACGGCAATCGTGTTTTCCGGTACTTAGTGCCGTTATATTATGATGAATCGTGTTTATCCTGCCACGGCAAACCTGTTGGGCGTAATGATATTTCCGGATATGCTAAAGAAGGATTTTCTGCAGGCGAGTTTGCCGGGAGTATTAGTGTGGTTTTTCCAATGGCACGTTTTGAGGCCGCCCAACGCACCAATATTAGCAGCCAGGTAGTTTTTATTTTGTTCATGGTGTTTGTCAGCATTGGGCTGACTTATTTGATGATGGAACATATTATTATCATGCCTATCCGTGAATTGACAGGCAAAGTAGCCGAGCTGGGCCGGGGGAATTTATCGGCGCAACTGACTGAGATTCAAACCTATGACGAAATGCGGAGCTTGGCGCAAGAGTTTAATACGATGGCAAGTAAACTTAATGAACTCTATAGCGGCTTGGAAGAAAAAGTAACCGAGCGTACGGCGCTGTTGTCGGATGCGAATCAGCGTTTGCTGGAGCAAGGAAGTATGCTTCAGGCTATGAATGCCAAGCTGACTGAGACAGATCGCCTCAAATCAGAATTTTTGGCAGTTATGAGTCATGAACTCCGGACTCCTCTTACGGCAATCATTGCCTTTGCGGAAATCCTATTGGCTGAGGGCGAATCGCTCAACAGTTTACAGCAGGAATATTTGCAGGATATCTTTGAAAGTGGACATCAATTACTTAGCCAGATCAACGACATTCTTAATATGTCTAAAATTGAAGCCGGGCTTGCCAAAATTAACTGTAACCAGGTTGATATTAAAGAAGTGCTGAATCATCTAATGCATAGTATTTCTCCATTAATAAGCAAGAACGGACTTACGTTTATTGTTGATATCTCTGCTGACATTCCCAATATGGTAGCTGACCGCGAAAAGGTGACTCACATTTTCCGCAATCTAATCAGTAATGCCATTAAGTTTACGTCAAATGGCGGGGAAATTTCTATTTCAGCAGCTTTGGTGAACGATCAGGAAAAAGTGCCGGAGGTTGTTGTCAAGATACAAGATACCGGTATTGGTATTAATCAGGAAGATCAAAAATATATTTTTGACAAGTTTCGCCAGGTTAATAGTGCTGAAGCAAGGGAATATCCGGGAAGTGGCTTAGGATTGGCACTGGCGCGCAATTTGGTTGAAATGCACGGAGGCCGGATTTGGGTGGAAAGTGAAGTTGGCCGGGGCAGTACGTTTACCTTTGTTTTACCGGTCATTGCGAAGGAGTGTTAGGTTTGTCTGGCGAGAAGATTTTAGTTGTAGATGATGATGCGAAGATACTAAAGATAGTGAAGCATTGTCTTGAAAGGGAAAATTTTCTGGTTGTCACAGCGGTTGACGGTGAGAGTGCGCTGGCTGTTGCCAAAAAAGAGCAGCCTGATTTAGTGATCCTTGATTTAATGCTGCCAAAACTCAACGGTCTTGATGTCTGCAGGATTTTAACCGCTGAGTACACGGTTCCGATCATCATTTTGTCGGCTAAGGGCGATGAACTTGACCGGATTGTAGGGCTTAGACTAGGGGTGGACGACTATTTAACCAAGCCTTTTAGTCCAATTGAATTGGTTCTCAGGGTACAGGCGGTTATTCGCCGGGTACAGGGGTGGTGGAAAAATCAGACTAGTCAGGCTTTGGAGTGTGGTACTTTGTGTATTGATCCTGGGACCAGGGCGGTTACGATTAATGGTACAGCTGTTAATCTTACCAGTAAGGAATTTGAATTGCTTTGGTTGTTGGCAAGTAATCCTCAGCAGGTTTTTACCAGGATGCAGCTATTGAATAAGATTTGGCATAGTGATTATGAGGGTGATGAAAATACCGTGACCGTCCATATCAGGCGATTAAGGGAGAAAATTGAGCCTACGCCTTCATCCCCCACGTACATTAAAACTGTGTGGGGAGTAGGCTATAAGTTTGCAGGTGAGTAGTGATTTTGCTGGAACTTACAAATATTTTTTTGCAGCCGCCGATTTTATATCGGTGGCTTTTTCTTTTGCGCTGCGTGCTGAAATGTAATACTTTTGTAAGAATTACTTAATAATTCTGTCATTATCTTTCGGTATGATGATGACAGAGATGAATTAAGGGGGCTTATTTTATGGAAAGGGGTGCTAAGGCAGCCTTGTTTATTGGCGGCGTTATGTCATTATTGCTATCTGGTTTTACTGATAATAAATCAAAAAATGCCTTGCTCCGGCCACCAGGGGCGCTGAATGAACCGGATTTTTTGGCAAGTTGTCTTCGCTGCGGTAAGTGTGCGGAGGTTTGCCCGCAACGGGCAATTAAAATCGGGCAGGGCAATAGTGGGTTGGCCATCGGTACACCGTATCTTATACCCCGGGAGGCAGCATGCGATTTGTGTCTTACTTGTATTGGGGTCTGCACCAGCGGTGCGCTGCGGCCAGTCGAAAAAGCAAATGTCCGGATGGGACTGGCGGAGATCGACCAGGATACCTGTCTGGCCTGGCTGGGTGATGAGTGTAAAATCTGTTATACCAGCTGCCTGTTTTATAACCAGGCCATCAAACTGGAAGATCATAAACGTCCGGTAGTCGACAGGGAGGTTTGTGTTGGGTGCGGCGTCTGTGAACATGTATGTATTGCCGAGTCGGCGGCAATCAAAGTTCAGGCAGGGAAACGCTAATGAAGGTTAAGGTTGCACGGCGATCGGTTCAACTTTTGGCTTTTTCTCTGTTGTTTCTGCCGCTTGTTTGGCCTGCGAACTGGATGTGGTTTGGAACCTATTTATCCTCTCAGGCAATAGGAATGGCACTTACAGATCCGCTGGCGGCGATTGAGGTTATGCTGGCCGGCAAGATGATTTGGTGGCCGCTTATTGGGTCGATGCTACCGCTGCTTATAGCAACGTTACTGTTCGGACGGGTTTTCTGCAGCTGGATTTGTCCGTTAAACACGGTGTTTGAACTTGCAGCCGGCATCAGAGCCCCCAGGGTTTGCAGAAACAGAAATGGCTGGCTGCCTTATCAAATACTGGCTCTGTTTTTATTAGCCGCGTTACTAACAAATTTACCGCTGTTCACCATGCTATCACCAATTGGCATTTTGTCCAGAACAGTTGCCTTGGGCGTCGGACTGGAATTACTTTTTGTGGTGGCGCTTATCGCCTTGGAATGGCTTTATGACCGTAAAGCATGGTGCCGTAATGTATGTCCGGTTGGGGCGTTATACGGCCTGCTGGGAAAATGGCGGCTGGTATCAATTGGTATTGACCATTCCAATTGTTTGAGTTGCCATAAATGCAGAAACGCATGTACCATGCAGGTGGATGTCGGCAATCACAGGTCGCTTGATCAGCTGACCTGCACAAATTGTGGTGACTGTGTGGATGCCTGCGCGGCCAAAGCGGTCTATTTTACCTGGAAAAACAAGCAGAAAGGAGGTGTCGTACAGCGTGAATCTGTGGATGGTGGTAAGAGGTAAAGAAAAATTGACAGGACGGCATATAGGAGTAGTTGGCATTATATTTGTTATCTTACTGATTTTTGCCGGCTGGATGGCCGATTACTCATCTCGTCCGGAGTTTTGTGGTTCTTCTTGTCATGAAATGAATTCAACGTATCAGTCCTGGCAAATGTCTGCGCATAAAAATGTTGGCTGCGAGGATTGCCATGGCGAGGCGGGAGCCATCGGACTCGTGAAGACTAAGGCCAAAGGAATGAAAGAAGTCTATGTGCATATTACCAGTTCAAAGATCGAGCCCAAAGCCAATGAGCATGATATTAATTGCTACAACTGTCATCAGGATAAAGTAAAACTCAATGTCGACAAGGCGCTGGCAGCAAAGGACCCGCATACAGTCAAACACTTTGACGATGGCATGACCTGTGTTGCCTGTCATAGCGGCCTTGTCCATGATACTAAACTCAACAACGCGGTACCGAGCCGCGATACTTGCACCAGATGCCATTTGGATGCAATGCAGAAATAAGACTATTATTTTGCCGGGAGGTTTTTTCATGAAGTTTTCTCGCCGGGATTTTTTAAAAGCGATTGCCGTTAGTACGGCATTAGTTAGTTCTGGCTGTTCGCTTGACTCTGGCGGCAGAGGTGCACAGGGGACAACCTCGCAGCACGACGCGGAAAAATGGGTCAAGGGTGTTTGCCGGTACTGCGGTGTAGGCTGCGGCGTATTGGCAGGAGTCAGTAAAGGAAAAATAGTTGCGGTTAAAGGCGATCCGGAAAATACTGTTAATAAGGGCAGGTTGTGTGTCAAAGGGATACTTCTGCCAAAAATTATGGATACCAAAGATCGTTTGCTCCAGCCAATGGTCAAAAAAGACGGTCAATTTGTTAACGTTTCGTGGGATGAGGCCTTGGATCTTATTGCTACAAAATTCAAAGAAGCCGTTGCGCAATTTGGGCCGGATTCAGTGGGGTTTTACGGCTCCGGTCAGAATATTGCGGAAGAAGCTTATGTTGCCAATAAACTATTTAAGGGAGCGATTGGTACCAATAATATTGATGGTAATCCCCGTACCTGTATGGCCAGTGCGGTAGCAGGGTATGTAAGCACTTTTGGTGAAGACGAGCCAATGGGAGCCTATGCCGATATTGAGCAAGCCAATGTTTTTTTCATTATTGGTGCCAATATGGCCGAAGCTCACCCGGTTTTGTATTCAAGACTGGTAGATCGCAAAAATAGTAACCCTAATGTAAAAATTATTGTTGTCGATCCCCGGCGTACCCGTACTGCCGATATAGCTGATATTTTTCTACAGTTTGTACCAGGAACCGACTTAGCGCTGTTAAATAGCATGGCCTATGTGATTATTGAGGAAAACTTAGTTGACAGGAACTTTATCAATCAACATACAAATTTTATGCAAGGTGAGAAAAAACTGTCTTTTGATGAATTTAAAACATTTCTCGCTGATTATGCACCGGATAAGGTAACCGGACTGATTGACCTGCCTGCAGAACAAATTCGCGAGGTGGCTCGTTTATTTGCGGCCAAGGACCGGAATACCATGTCAATGTGGACGATGGGACTTAACCAGCGGATTCGTGGCACTTGGGCCAACAATCTGGTGCACAACCTGCATCTTCTTACAGGCAAAATCTGCCGGCCGGGGAATACGCCGTTTTCACTTACCGGTCAGCCAAGTGCTTGCGGCAGTATCCGTGAAGTAGGTGCACTATCCCATCTGCTGCCGGCTCATCGCGTAGTGGCTAATCCTAAACATCGGGAAGAAATCGCCCAAATCTGGGGGATAGATCCTGCTAAAATGAGTCCGAAACCGGGATATCATACCATCGAACTGTTCCGGGCGGCAGCAAGTGGTGCGCTCAAAGTATTATGGGTGGTATGTACTAATCCAGGACAGTCTATCCCCAACCTAAAAACATACCGTGAGGGGATGGAAAAGACGTTTATGATTGTTTCCGAAACCTACCATCCGACGCGAACCAGCGAACTGGCTGATGTTGTTCTACCGGCGGCACTATGGATGGAGAAGGAAGGGGTCTTTGGCAACGGTGAACGGCGTACGCAGCATCTTGCCAAGGCCGTGGAAGCGCCAGGCGAAGCCAAACCAGATGTTTGGGCGCTTATAGAAGTAGCTAAGCGGCTAGGTTTTGGAGACCTGTTTCCTTATAAAACGAATGACGAAATCTGGGAAGAATACCGTAAATGCACTATCGGTACGAAAATGGAGTTGCCGACCTATGACAGGCTGAAAAAAGAACGGGGCTTAACCTGGCCTGTGCATGATCCAAATGGACCGGATACCTATATCCGCTATGCCGCGCCCTATGATCCATATGTTAAGGAGGGCATCCAGTTTTACGGCAAACCTGATGGCCGGGCCGTTATTTTTGCCAGACCTCATGCCAATCCGCAGGAAATGCCGGATGCCGAATATCCCTTCTATTTGTCTACCGGACGTGTTCTGGAGCATTGGCACACTTCAACTATGACAATGAATGTGCCGGAACTTAAACGTGCTATGCCGGAAATGTATATTGAACTCAACCAGTCTGATGCTGAAAAAATTGGAGTAAATGATGGCGAATTAGTAAAAATAACTTCCCGTCGCGGTGAGTGCCGGCTAAAGGCCAAAATTAATGGCCGTGGTCAGCCACGGCCAGGGATGGTGTATGTGCCGTTTCACGACACTGCAATGATCAGGATGATTAATTTTGTGACAATTGATGCCTTTGATGATATCTCCAAGCAGCCAGAATATAAAATATGTGCTGTAAATCTGGCAAAAGCTTAGCTGATCCTGTCTTCCTGTTCATCGGCTGTAGTTATGTATGTGGGGAAGACGCCGAGTACACCGGGAATAACTTCAATGGTGCGGGCGACTTCGTTGACTTGTGTTAACGAGGCCGCTTCTACTACAATGATAATCTCTTGCTTAGGGGATACGGAATGAACGGTAATACCGCTTATGGCTGACAGTGCTTGCGATACCATGCTGATAGAGTCAGTCACCGGTTGTATAATCATACTTGAAATTGCCATTGACTATTGTATACCTCCTTAAAATAGTAGCGTTGTTTAGTTAAGTATAAAATGGGCTCCTATGTGGCGCAATGGGTAAGATCTTAAGAAAGTATTACAAATAAAAGGGCGGGCAGAATGTAATAGATTTGTAATATTTGCTTACTATCACTGTAATCACCTTTTGATATAATAGGTATCAGAAGAAATATACCTAAAAATTGAAGTTATAATTGTACTCTGGGGGAATGACAATGCAGGGGATCGAGGTAGAACTTGTTAATGTTTCTAAAAGATACGGTCGTCGGCAATTATTCATTAATATAAACCGGCGGATTTGTTCGGGAGACTGCATTGTGGTTATGGGTCCCAACGGTTCCGGTAAATCCACACTGCTCAAAATTATTGCGGGTCTGATTAGGCCAAGCTCTGGTATAGTAAAGGTACATAATCACGGCCATGAAGTAGCTGTTGATAAGCGAAGGGGCTGTTTTGGCCTGATATCGCCGGAATTAATCCTCTATAACGCCATGACCGGCTATGAAAATCTTCAGTTTCTGGTACGGGCTCGCGGAGTAGAGTTACCAGCTGAACGACTGCAAAGTTGTCTTGAGAATGTGGGACTAGGCAGACGTCAGCAGGAACTGCTCAGTACCTATTCAACGGGAATGCGGCAACGGTTAAAGTTTGCCATATTGGAGGCGCTAAGACCGCCAATTTGGCTGCTGGATGAACCTTCCTCCAACCTTGATGAAGAAGGCAGGAAGCTTGTAAAGCAGCTGATAAAGGATGCACTGGCGCAGCAGGTGGCAGTCATTATAGCGACTAATGAGCGAGAGGAGGCCAGCTATGCCGGACAAAAAATTGCCTTGGTATAGTGTGGTGGGGGCAATAGTTCACAAGGAGGCGCTGTGTGAGTTGCGGTCTAGTTATGCGTTTAGCGCTCTGACGATGTTTGCCCTTGTTACGCTGGCTAGCATTAGTATGAGTTTGGCAGGTGCGGCTATCAGTTCTGCGTTAGCTGCGGCACTGTTATGGATAATTCTTTTCTTTTGTGCCATGGCCGGTTTATCACGGGTATTTGTTCAAGAGCAGGAAGCGGGAACGCTGTTAACACTTCGCCTGTACGCCAACGGGCAGGCGGTCTATTTTGGCAAGACACTGTTCAATGGTTTATTGCTAATAGCCGTAACTGTGCTTGTTATCCCGTTATTTGTTATATTGCTTAACGTTACGATACCACTATGGCTGGAACTGGGTGCTGTGCTGATGCTGGGTGATGTAGGAATCGCCACGATAGCTACGCTGACTGCGCTAATGGTCTGCCAGGCAGGCGGCAAGGGAGCACTGTATACGGTAGTTACTTTTCCCTTGTTATTGCCGCAATTTCTGATGGTGATTGCAGCTACTGCCTGTATATTTGACGGTATTCTGCCCGGAGTACAGGACTTCGTGTTTATGGCAGGCTATGATATTACAGCGATAATTGCGGCATCAATTTTATTCGATTATCTCTGGGAAAATTGAAAGGGGGCTTTCCGGTGAAACGCAGTTATGTAAGCATTTCCGTTATTTGTATTTGGACGGTCGGCGTTATCTACGCAGTATTTTATATTGTGCCGCCAGCCCAAGGATTGGGAAATTTAGTTCGAATTGCCTTTTTTCATATACCGGTGGCTTGGGTTTCCGTATTGGCCTTGCTATTGTCTGCTGTCTGGGCATTTATGTATCTGCGTACCCGCAAGGCTGAGTACGACTGGAGAAGTTCGGCCGCGGCATCCCTGGGCTTTGCTTTCTGCATTCTGGCGACAGTTAGTGGCGCAGTCTTCGCCAAACTAACCTGGGGAGCTTACTGGAACTGGGATCCCAGGCAGACAACCATTTTTATTTTGCTGTTGATTTACGGGGCATATTTAGCCTTGCGCTCAGCCATTGAAGAGGAAGAACAAAAAGCCCGCATCACAGCGGTATACTCCCTTTGTTCCTTCATCACAGTACCGTTTTTAGTATTTATTATTCCCCGTTATTATTTTTCGCTGCACCCTGCACCGGTCATTAACAGTGGTGCCAGAATCGAAATGGATACTAGTATGCTGGTTGTGCTTATTGCTGCATTGATTGCCTGCACGGCAATTTTTTGGCAGTTGCTGAACTGGCGGCTAAACTACCGGCAGCAACGGGAAACGGCTATTAGCAGGGAAGAGGGCGTGAAATAATGAAAGTGCGGCATAGGATTGGTTTGTTGATTATTATTGCCTTTGTGGCTTATAGCTTTATTGCCTTTCAGACTTCCCTGACACCCTATGTCAGTTTTGCTCAGGCCAAGTCCTCGACCGGAGCCGTTCAAGTGCGGGGGGTGCTTGCCACCGAAAAGATAACGGTGACAGAGAACGGCAAGACCGTTACGTTTTTGTTGCGAGATGAAACTGGTGAAGAGGTGCCGGTTATTTATCAGGGGACTAAACCGGAGGGGCTGGATCAAGCCACCAGTATTGTGGCTGTTGGTAAATACCAAAACGGCTGGTTTATGGCCGAAAAATTGCTGATTAAGTGTCCATCCAAATACCAGGGAGTGTGAAACCATCATGATTGGCTATGCAGCACTATTTATGGCTTTAGTGGCAACAGGGATTGCATTGTTTTGCTATCTAAATGCTCATATGGCTTCTTCGACCCGCCGCTTAGCGCAGCGGATATCAGCCGGCAAGGACGAGGGATTATTCTACTATCGCTTATCTGCTCTGTTTATCGCCGTTACAGCCTTATATCTGTTTTATATTATTGTAAGCGATCAATTTCAGTTTGCTTATGTTTTTGGCTACTCCTCCCGGGAGCTTAGCCTGATTTATAAGCTGTCGGCCTTTTGGGCCGGACAGGAAGGATCATTCCTGTTGTGGGCGCTCTTTCATGTAAGTTTTGGTTTGTTGTTGGCCCGGAAAAAACAACCCTGTGCTATGACGGTATACGCCGGAGTGCAAATCATGCTGCTTGTTATTTTGCTTGCCAAGAGCCCGTTTATGCTGCTGACAGAACCCCGGTTGGACGGATTTGGTCTTAATCCGTTATTGCAAGATCCCTGGATGGTGGTTCACCCGCCGGTACTATTTCTTGGCTATGCCGGGTTGGCAGTGCCTTTTGCCTACGCCATTGACGGCATCGTAACCGGGCGTCATAAAAACTGGGTTAGTCAGGCACTGCCCTGGACTCTGTTTGCCTGGGCAGCTTTAGGAGCCGGGATATTTTTAGGCGGTTTTTGGGCTTACAAGGTGCTAGGCTGGGGTGGTTATTGGGGGTGGGACCCGGTTGAAAATTCTTCGCTTGTTCCCTGGCTGGCCTGTGGTGCGCTGGTACATCTTTTATTGTTGGCGCGTGTCAGATTAGCAGCCGTCAGACCGGCCAGTTTTGCTGCACTATTTACTTTTGTTCTGGTTATGTATGGAACTTTCCTCACTCGCAGCGGAATACTAAGTGATTTTTCAACCCACTCTTTTAGCGACGAAGGGGTGGGCGGAATATTGGCCAGTTTTGTTCTAATTACTGCGGTTAGCGCTCTGGGGATACTGATTATTCGCTGGCCGGCTCTGCCTGAGGGTGAGTTGTATCCGGCGGTTAAGAGCCGGGAATTTTTCCTGGCGGCAACGGCAATTATCTTTGCAGCGTTAGGAGTTATTGTGCTTGTCGGCATGTCAACACCGCTTGTGGCCATGCTGCTAAGCAATCCGCAAAATGTCAGTACCGCCTTCTATAATACAACGACTCTGCCGCTGGCGGCTGGTTTGGCCTTGTTGCTTGCTGTCGGTTCTTTAGTTGGCTGGGGTGAAGATAAAACTCGTTTATTGGCCCGTTATTGGAGGATCGCAGGCTTAGCCATTGTATCAATGGTTCTTGCAGTTGCCGGTGGAATTCGTCAGCCGCTTGCATGCGTGACAATCGGGCTGTCTGCGGCGATTATTGCCGCCAGCATCTTGGCGGTAAGAGTTAAGAGAATTAGCCGTGGTGCCGGACTTACTCATGTTGGCGTAGCGATCACTCTGATCGGCATTCTCTTTTCATCCTTGGCTAGTCAAGCTGTTTATGTGAGTTTCCAGCAGGGAGAAAGACAACAGGTATTGGGAACTGAGTTTACTTACTTAGGAACACGGCTAGAGGCTGAGGGACAAGGATTTTACCAAAGCTTTAAGTTGACAGGGGAAGCTAATACTGTTTTGGAGCCATATACAAAGTTGCATAGGGAAGGCCGTCCGGCAGCCCGGGAACCCGGAATTTATCGGATGTTGTCCGCGGATATCTATTTAGCGTCAGCTATGCAGCAAGAGGAAAGCCCGCATAAAGAAATAACCTTACATAAAGGGGAACAGAAGCAGGAAGAAGCCGTAGCGGTTAAGCTCATCCGGTACGGTATGGGCGGTAGTGGGGCCAGTGGCGACGTTCGGGTATATGCACTGCTAAATGTTACCCACGACGGCAATGCCGAAGAGGCTAAGCCGGAATTAATATCCCGTAACGGGCAGATGATACCGGTACCTGTTAAAGTATTTGGTCATTATGAACTAATTGTTACAGCCATCAATATGGGGGATGGGACAGTAACCGTTGGTATAAAAGATTTAGCGGCACCACCGGAGCAGCCGCGCATTGATGTGGAAATCAGCCGCAAGCCGCTCATAAACCTTGTCTGGCTGGGAACTGTTTTAATAACGATCGGCACGATATCGGCAGGCGTTAGCCGTCGAAAGTTTTGCATAACCGATAAAAAAGCGGTGTCTTCTTAAGATAGAGCACAGAAAAAAGGAGGCTGTCAAATATGACTGGAAGGAGCAAGTACGATGATTATCTCCTGGAATACAACGCAGGCTTGTAATATCAGCTGTATTCACTGCTATCGCGACGCCGGAACTAAGCGCAGTGACGAACTGGATACTGCTGAAGGGAAGAAACTGCTCTCGGAAATAGCGAAGGCTGGTTTTAGGATTATGATTTTTAGTGGTGGTGAGCCATTGCTGAGGCCGGATATTTATGAATTAATTAGTTTCGCCCGCAGTTTGGGAATGCGGCCGGTGCTAGGGACTAACGGTATTCTGATTACTCCCGAGGTCGCCGGTAAGTTAAAAGAAGCCGGTCTGGCCTGCGCCGGGATTAGTCTCGATAGTAAGGATAAGGCTCAACATGATAAGTTTCGCGGCTCAGACGGCGCTTGGGAAAAAACGTTGCACGGTATGGCAGTTTGCCGCTCTGCCGGGCTGCCATTTCAGATCCATACTACTGTTACCAACAATAATCAAGGCGAGATTACCGCTATTACCGACTTTGCTGTTGAGCTAGGGGCAGTGGCCCATCACATATTTTTCCTGGTACCGACCGGGCGCGGCAAGGATATTGAAGCGACTACGCTTAAGGCAGCTGATTATGAGGCTTTGTTAGAGCGCATTCTTGATAAACAGACTGAGGTACCTATCGAGATCAAGCCGACTTGTGCGCCGCAATTTATGCGTATTGCCAAACAAAAAAATATATCAACGCGTTTTACCAAAGGCTGCCTGGCAGGTACATCCTACTGTGTTATTTTGCCTAACGGAGATGTGCATCCTTGTCCGTATTTACCGCTAAAAGCGGGGAATGTGCGGGAAAAAGCGTTTAATTTGCTATGGAAAGAAAGTCCGCTCTTTCATAAGTTCCGGCAGGAACCTCTGACAGGCGGTTGCAGCCGGTGCGGCTATGATGATATCTGCGGCGGTTGCCGGGCTAGAGCTTATTATTACTCGGCTGGCAATTATTTAGCAGAGGAGCCGTGGTGCAGCTGTGGGCGCTAAAAGATATCTTACAGTACTCAGGAATTAAAAAAGATCAGGATGCACTATTTTGAATAGGTACTGCAACGTTGTCACGGGGTCATTGTCCTTCTGCCGGGACTTATAATTATGCCCAAAGAAGAGGAGAGGAGGGATATTGTTGGATACAAGTCAGTACTTAAACCGTAACGCGTTAAAGCTGATGGCTATCGGTTGCGCTGTCGCAGTGGTGGGGGTTTTGTTTGGCGCTTTTGGTTATGCCCACGCGGAAACACCTGAGTTTTGTGGAAGCTGCCATTCTATGGAACAGGCTTATACATCCTGGCAGGCGTCTAACCATAAGCAGATTGAATGCACCGAGTGTCATCTGCCGAATGGCAATATAGCGGTAAAATTGGCTGCTAAAGTTCAGACCGGCATGAATGATGTGTATCATGAAGTACTGAGAGATTATCCGGCAACAATCCAGGTATCAACAAAGGGAAAAGGCTATATAGCAGATAACTGCCTGCGCTGTCACCAGTCTACGGTTGAAAAAACCGGCATGGGGGCCGGTGGGCAGGATTGCACCCAATGCCATCGGAGCTTAGTCCATGGCATGAACAAAAGCAAAGGAGGGATAAAGCTTGAATAAATCACAGAAATCGATGATTGCTTTGTTAGGTGTGCTGCTAGTTTTCTTTGGTTTTGTTATCATCAGGATTGGCTTTGCCAAGCCCGCATCTACCGTCAAAATAGCAAAAATTCCGGCAGGGGAATATGATCCGGCGGTATGGGGGAAGTTTTATCCATTGGAGTATGAGAGTTACAAGAAGAATGCTACGATGGCGTTGTCGCCAACAGGGTATGGCGGTAGTATGAAAGTTCAAAAATCTGAACAGATGCCTGAAATTAATACAAATTTCAAAGGCATGCCTTTTAGCGTAGACTATACTGAGGATCGTGGACATGTTTACGCAATGGAGGATATTAAAGAAACAAAACGGATTGGTCCCAAATCGCCGGGAGCTTGCATAACTTGCAAGACACCTTATCTGGAGAAGTTTTACCAGGAGTCAGGCTGGGGCTATACCAAGATTCCTCTGACTCAGTTGATGGATCAGGTGCCGTCCCATGGTTCGATAAGCTGTGCCAACTGCCATGATCCCGAAACTATGGATTTGCGGGTCATAAACCCGGCGTTCATTGAAGCAATGGATCGTAAGGGGGTTGATGTATCTAAGGCCAGTCGCCAGGACATGAGAAGTTATGTGTGCGGCCAGTGCCACGCGGAATACTTTTTTGAACCTAATACGGTTCGCGTTGTATTCCCTTGGGATAAAGGCATGAAAGCCGGAGATATGTACGCCTATTATGCAGAGAAACCAGGTGGTTTTGTTCAGGATTGGCAGCATCCTGATTCTAAAACTGCGATGTTGAAAACCCAGCACCCTGATTTCGAAACCTGGTCTACCGGAACCCACGGCAAAGCGGGTGTAGCCTGCGCTGATTGCCATATGCCCTATATGCGTCAAGATGGACAGAAATACAGTTCGCACTTGATGACCAGTCCGCTTACTAATCTTGATGCTGCGTGTGGCACTTGTCATACCCAAGGCAGCGCCTGGCTGATGGATCAAGTCAAGACTACCCAGGATTATACTTTTGAGGTATTGCATACTGCTGGTCAAAACGTGGCTCATGCCCATGAGGCCATCAAAAAAGCCTCCGAGGTACCTGCTGTAAATCAGATTGAACTGGCAAATGCCAGGGAACTGGTGCGCAAAGCCCAATGGTACTGGGATTTTGTCGCTGCTGAAAACAGTATGGGCTTCCATAATCCTGATCAAAGTCTGAATACGGCCGCTCAAGCCAGTGAATTCGCGCGTCAGGCAATTGAGTCTGCTAATCGGGCTGCCGGTATAAACCTTTTCTAGCATTAAGCAGTGAATAAATAGAATGTAAAACTCAGGACTCAGCCTAGGGCTGTAGTCCTGAGTTTTTTTACCGGATAACCTTTTTCAGAGCATCCAGATTTTTAATTTTTATAGCTGATCGATAATATTCAATCAAACCTTCATCGCGCATTCGGCCCATTTCTCTTGAAAGTGCTGTCCGGGAGACATTAAGGAAATCAGCTAAATCGTTACGGTTTAACATGGTGGTAAACGTCTGACTGGCGGCTAATTTATGCTGTTCCAGTAGATAGGTACTTATTTTTTCGCGCATTCCCTTAAGCGCAAGGTATTCCACTTGCCGGTTCAGCAGGATTGCTTTCTCCGACATTATTGTCAACAGATTGGTGATAATTTGTTTATGATTTGCACATACATTGGAACACGTTCCAACAATTTTTATCGCTGGTAGAAACATTACCTGACATTCATCCTGGGTAATAACTGAAAAAGGCCAAATACCATTTACGGAGAATACATATATTTC
The DNA here is from genome assembly GCF_000445445.1 of Sporomusa ovata DSM 2662. Lineage (GTDB taxonomy): Bacteria > Bacillota > Negativicutes > Sporomusales > Sporomusaceae > Sporomusa > Sporomusa ovata. The sequence continues at coordinate 1,148,175 of NZ_ASXP01000002.1, forward strand.
GCCAAACATGTCTCCTGGTGCCAGCAATGTCATAACAATCCGGTTTCCGGCTGCATTTTCCTTTATTACAGTTGCCTTGCCGGTAAGCAAAATACCCAAGCCGGTAAAATTTTCTCCTTCAATTGTGACGTAACTGTTCTTAGAATAGCTACAAACTTTGGGTTGTAAGCAATTAATTACAGCTTCCAGTGCATCTGCGGTAATTCCGTTAAACAATGGTGATTGCAGGAGGACCTCTAAAAATTTAGTACTCAAAACGCACCACAACCTCACTTTGGTAGCTATGGCTACCGATTTTTATTTTATATTATAATACAATGAAAACAAGAAAAACAAGTTAACATTAAAACTTAAGGAGGAGAAAAAATGTCAGACATGTTTTGTTTTCAGTGTGAACAAACCGCCGGTGGTAAAGGTTGTACTAAAGTAGGTGTATGTGGTAAAAGTCCTGAGGTCGCCAATAAACAAGATAAACTTACTTGTGCCCTTGTTGGTCTGGGACGAGCCGCAACAAAAAACACACCTTCCAAATTGGCTGATGAACTCATGATGCTGGGGTTATTTGCTACGATCACCAACGTTAACTTTGATAAATTACGTATTAACGAATTAATCAATCTAATTCAGGATGAAAAAAACAAGTTAGATTCAAGTGCGAAAGATTTTCCTGTTAGTGATTTATGGACTGGTAATGAGGACATTGTATCATTGCGCTCTACTTTGCTGCTGGGTCTGCGGGGTATGGCAGCCTACGCCTGGCACGCCTATGTGCTGGATAAAAAAGATGATGAGGTTACCGCGTGGTTTTATAAAGGAATGCGCGCTATCGGTGAAGAGCATACTGCGGAAGAATGGCTGAATCTGTTGATGGAATTTGGGCAAATCAACCTAAAATGCATGGGCCTGCTGGATGAAGCCAATACAACCGCTTTTGGACACCCTGTACCGACTAAGGTTTCGACGCTCGTAGAAAAAGGACCGTTCATTGTTGTTACCGGTCATGATCTGCATGATCTGAAGCAGCTGTTAGAGCAAACTGAAGGCAAAGGTATTAATATTTACACTCATAGTGAAATGTTACCGGCTCACGCTTATCCTGAACTAAAAAAATACGCGCACCTCAAAGGTAATTTTGGCACAGCCTGGCAAAATCAGCAAAAGGAATTTGATAGCATTCCCGCGCCTATTCTTTACACCACCAATTGCCTGATGCCACCAAAATCGTCCTATGCCGACCGGATTTTTACAACTGCTGTAGTCGGCTACCCTGAACTGAAGCATATCCCTGATGCAAACAGTAAAAAAGATTCTTCCTCAATTCTTGAAAAAGCAATGGAGTTATTTGGTATTGGAAGCAAAGAAAATAAAATGGCGCAGAAGGATTTTACGCCGATTATTAATAAAGCACTGGAACTTGGCGGCTGGAAAGAAGATAAACAGTTTACTGGTATTAATGGCGGGACCGAGTTAATGACCGGATTTGCCCGTAACGCTGTATTAGGTGTTGCTGATAAAGTAATTGATGCTGTCAAAGCCGGAGCGATTAAACACTTTTTCCTTGTTGGCGGCTGCGACGGTGCCAGACCAGGCAGAAATTATTATACGGAATTTGTAAAAAACACACCAAAAGATACAGTAATTTTGACCTTAGCCTGTGGCAAATACCGGTTTAATGATCTTAACATTGGTGACATTGGCGGAATTCCCCGGATTCTTGATATGGGGCAATGTAATGATGCTTACTCTGCCATCCAGGTTGCGGTTGCCCTTGCCGGCGCCTTCAAATGCGGTGTTAATGACCTGCCACTAACGCTGGTACTTTCCTGGTACGAACAAAAGGCTGTATGCATATTGCTTACACTACTCGCGCTTGGCATAAAGAATATCTATATTGGGCCGACTCTGCCGGCATTCTTATCGGGTAATGTACTGAACATCCTGGTTGAAAAGTTCAACTTGAAACCAATCAGCACTCCGGAAGACGATATCAAAGCTATTTTTAGCCGCTAATATTAGCTAGAAATAGTAAACCTTTGGTTCGGGATATCCCGTACTATAAAAGGCGGTGCTTTGTCACCGCCTTTTATAGCAATATAAACGGGTGTGGAGGTTACGGTTTTGATAATTCGTCGAATAATGCAGTTATATTTCTTGTTTTTATATTTATGGGCAGGTTATCAATTTTTTTCTTTAGTCGAATTAACTTTAGCTGGTAATATTGCCGACTTCTCGCTACGCTTTCCGGTGATCGAGACTTTTTTACCGTTATCAGCCCTGGTAGGACTAAAACAGCTAATCAGCACTGGGGTATACGATCAAATTCATCCGGCAGGATTATCTCAATAGTATGTAGATTTAAATTAAATTCAGTGGGGTGATACGGTGAAAGCAATCAATAAAGATGACTATATCCGGGAACTGAAAGAGTACTTCGGCTCAGATGAGCGCCGCATTAATCATGCACTTAAGGTATTGGCTGCTGCCGAAATAATAATGAGTGGCGAGAAAGTTAACGGTACAACTCATGATGTGGTTACAGTTACCGCTTTGCTGCATGATGTGGGAATCAAGGTGGCCGAACTAAAATATAATTCTTCAGCCGGACCTTACCAGGAGCTTGAAGGACCGCCAGTGGTGAGGAAAATCATGGAATGCCTCGGTGCGCCGCAGGAGATCATTGAGAGGGTGACTTATATTGTAGGTGGTCACCATACTGCCCGCAAGAATGATGGTTTGGACTTCCAAATTATTTGGGAGGCCGATCTGCTGGTAAATATTGAAGAAGAGGGATTGGACGGGAATACTGAGCAATTACGGAATATTATTAAAAAGAATTTCCGGACACCAACCGGACTTCGCATGGTGCGATTGCGGTATAACTTAGAAAGCGAAGGCCGCTAAATATATATAGTTCATCCGGTGCCGGGTTTAAACATTACGGTAATGGTTGTTCCCTGAGAAGCTGAATCTACCAGGATCTTAGCACCATGTCTTTCTGCAATCCGATAGCATATTGGTAAGCCTAAACCTGTCCCGTTTTCTTTCGTGGTGAGGAATGGAGTACCCAGTTTCTGCATTACCTCGTCTGGTATCCCTATACCATTATCTTTAATCGAGACCATAATCGTACCGCTTTGTTCATAAGTCTTAATTATAACTTCGCCACAACCTTGCGTGGCCTCAAAACCATTGCGCACAAAATTTAAAATCATCTGCCGGATTTCTTTTTCATCAAACATGTTATCCGGAATTCTACCCAAATCTGTAAACAATTGCTGTCCTCTACAGGATGCATCAGCCTGCAAAAGTGGCTGCAAAGATTGTATAACATCATTTATATTGCCGATTTTCATCTTAACAGCTTTGTTTTTGGCTAAAGACAAGTACTCAGTGATGATGCTGTTTGCCCGGTCTAATTCTTCAATCATGACACCAAAATGATCATGGTATTTAGTAAAATCATTCTTTGACTGAAACAACTGTAGATAACCGCGCACTGTTGTCATTGGGTTACGGATTTCATGGCCAATGCTGGCGGCCATTTCACCGACAATGTTAAGCCGCTCCATTGTCGCTGACATTTGGTTTAAATTGCTATTAAGGACATCTGTAGTTTTTATTAGTTTTCGTTCATGGTAGGCTATCTTAGACAGGCTATTTGCAACATTATACAGAACATTTGCAGCCGCTTCAATGCGTTTCGGAGTTAATATTGTAACTTCATTGACCGCTTTAACATAGTCGTCTTCGTTAACCCCGATTTCTTGTGCAAATTTTCGATATTTCTCCTCAGGAGGAGTATGGGTTACTATTTGTCCACCCAAAATTGTCCCAATAAGCTGGCCTTCGAGAATAATTGGCGCTGCAAAGTCAATAAGACCTGCATGACATTCATATACTACCGGTTTACCAGTTCGAGCTGCTTCCTCGCCACCCTTTCGATGTGATTCAGCGCAACGCTTATCACCACACTTGGTTGAATGCGTGTAATCCATACAAAACCTGGTATATCTACTTGGAGTAGTAATCGGATTGCCGTTAACATCCACGGTTACACTGGCTAAACCAACGCTCTCGGCAAAATCATCCTGAAAGCGTTGAAGGAATTTGAGATCAATTACGTCAGTCAATTTGATATTGTTTATGTCATCTGTTTGCCTTTTGTCTTGCTCGTAGACTTGCACCATATTGATTTCCCCCTAATATAATAGTAACTATCAGTTAAATTGGGATGATCGATTTAGGTTTTAAGTTATAGTATATGAATAAATGACTTGCAAAAAGTCTCAGCAAAAATTGATTATATATATAATTTGATAAACAGTCTTAAAAATCTTCCAAAACCTCCAATAATTTACTATTTTTAGTTTATTTAGATTTTTATTGCCATTTTAATGTATATTGTAAAACGCTATGGAATATAAAAAATGAGAACCAGCCTTGTTTACCAAGGCCAGTTCTCATTTTTTTACAATTCCGCCTGCTGCATTATCCGCTGACATTATACAAGCTTTTGTCAACCCGCCGCAAATAAGGCGACAGACTTCCCGTATAAAACAGATATAAACGGTGCAAAGCCCGGGTACAGATTGTATATAGAATATTACCATCTTGTTCTTGGCTATAATTAGTTGCGTCTGCATTAACTATAAGTACAGCATCAAACTCTAAGCCTTTAGCCAGATAGGAGGGGATAATAACAATTCCGGTTGAAAATTTGTCGTCATCTTTTATTAGCAGGGTAGTCTTGGCAGTTCCTTTCAACTGAGAATAAATTCTGAGAGCCTGAGTTACATTTTTAGTAATAATTCCAATAGATTTCAAACCTTCATTCTGAACTGTTTGGATAAGGCTAAGAAGAGTAGCAGCTTCATCTTCAGAATTACTTAGTTGAACAACTGTAGGTTTCGGGCCAGGACGGTTGATTGAAAGACTCTTGCCGGCACTTGGCAATATTGCCTGGCAAAAAGCCTGGATGGCTTGGGTTGAACGGTAGCTTTTGGTCAAACAAAAATGCAAGGTTTGCTCTTGGCCCAGGATGTTACTGGCTTCCGTAAAACTGGCTGTATTAACAAAAGGCTGGATTGACTGTGCAGGATCACCGACAATTGTCCAGGAACTGTTGGGGAATAGCTGAGCCAGAATTTTGTATTGAAAAGCGGAATAGTCTTGGGCCTCGTCAATTACAACATGCTTAATATCTTGTTTGACCGGAAAACCCTGCACAACACCCTGGAAGTACAAAAAAGGAGAAATGTCTTCATAGGGAAGGATACCCCTGCTAATAAGCTTATGTGTCTGTGATTTTATTGTGACCCAATTACCAGGAATAGGCGTGTTGGTAACTGTAAATAATCTGTCATCAGAAAAAAGGGCTGCATATTCTTCTAAGGCATCCAGTGTTGTCAGTTTTTCTACATAATCAGTAATGGGTTTTAGCTCGCTTCTTGCCTGGATTCTGGCCAGTGCCTTGATCACCTTTTCATTGACTTCTTCACCGGCTTCAGTGAGTTGTGCGAGCTTTTCTCGCCGAACATCGGCGATGAGATCATGCATTCGTTTTTGGATAATTGTTCTGATTTTTTCGAGACGGATTGCCGGCGGCATCATTCTAAAGCTGTTTTGATAGTAGTGCTGCCATTCACTCTGGTCAAACAATGTTTCGCCCCGAGCTGTGATAGACGGATGTTCATTAATCCAATCTGCTGCCAGCCAATTAAGATAGTTGGTTAAAACCTCGTTAAATAGTTGAGATGATTTAAAGCTGATAGTAACTGCCCGTTGTTTGTTGGCATTAGCAACCAGCATGTGCTCAAAGTAATCTGCACGGGTTTCAAGACGCAAGGGGATATGGGCGGCAGACCTGGCAGTGTAGTCCTGAAAAGTCATTTGGACAACGTTTGCTTCGCCTATTTCCGGCAAGACGTTAGAGATATAATCACTAAAAATAGAGTTAGGAGATAGGATTAATACATTCTGGGAGGTTAATTTTTCCCGGTTTTGATAGAGCAAAAAGGCTATGCGGTGTAAGGCAACCGATGTCTTGCCGCTGCCGGCCGGCCCCGCCAAAAAGAGTACTTTATGCTGCTCATCACGGATAATTTGATTTTGATCCCGCTGGATGCTATTAACAATGGTATGCATCTTTTCATTGACACTTTTAGCTAGTAGTTCTTGAAGGATATCGTCATCAATTGTTAAATCAGAATCAAACATATACTGGATGTGCCCATCAGCAATCTTGTATTGACGCTTGAGGGTAATAGTTCCATTGATTTCGCCTGCCGGGCAGGTGTAGGCTGCATCACCAAGGCCATAATCATAGAACATGCTTGATACCGGGGCGCGCCAGTCATAGACGAGGAATTCGCCGTCTTCACCAGCCAGACTGCCAATTCCAATATAGATTTTCTCTGTATCATTATAATGAGCTTCAGAAAAGTCAATCCGGCCAAAATAGGGGGATTTCAGCATTTTGATTAGATGACGGGCAGTCCCCTGCGAATGTTTGGAAAGCGCGCGCTGGCGATTCATCGTCTCGACATGTTGTGCTTCGTCAATAGAACTACCGCCGCTACTATTCCAATAATCCTGGAGAGAATTCCTGAGTGCATGCTGATGGCATCCCGAAACTTCCTTGTTTTTCTGTATTTGTATTTGTACTTGCCGGAGTGTTTTGGCGAGTCGTGCTAGTTCAAACTGCTGTTCCTGTTGGTTCATAGTTCCTCCTCAATGAATTAGCCGTTAACCTATTTTTCGTTTCGAACTATGGACTTGGCTATAAGTTAAAAGCTATAATGGTGACAGAGGTATAGTTAGGTGCTATTACTAATAGTATTTGAACTTATCTTTTGTCACTGTGAACCAAGACAATCATGGGAAAAAACGGTATGTGACGTAAAATCTTAGCTAAAGAATACCAATACCGGTCACTTATTTTAAATGAGACTGAAAAGCTTTATGTACAATAGAATTCACGTATGATGCTGGTAAACCCAGGCTATTAATTAATTGTTTACAATTGGTTAATGTAGTTTCGTCTTTGTTCGTATAGAAACTTTTTACTCCAAGATCTAATTTTATTAAGTACTGCTCTCCATCCATAATTAATTTTTGAATTTTTGAGAAACCGTTTATTGGTTCTGTCCATGAAGAGAGTAATATATCGTAATCTTGGAGATGTTTAATGGTTTCTAACGAAGTCCTTAATTCACTATAATTATCATAATTTGGAATATCGTTAACTATTGGTATAGAATCAGCTGTAAAAAGTATTTTATCCTCTTTGAAAAAAATACTAATTGAGCCTTTAGAGTGCCCGGGAGAATGCAGGACTCGTATTGTCAAATTTTTATCTAGTTGTATTTCCTGATTATGTTCAAGACATGTATCAACCTTTACAGGTTCATTTACTAATTGATAAAATCCTGGTACCATTCTTGACTGATATTGAGTATCTAAATCTTCAATCCAGTTTTTTTCCGCTTGATGTGCTATTACTTTGCAATCTGTTATACTTTTAATCTTATTGGCGGAGCCGATATGGTCAGGATGTGAATGAGACAGTATGAGTAATTTGATTTCATTAATACTTCTTCCCTGTTCTTTGATATAACTAAAAATCTTTTGATAGCTATCTTTTATGCCAGTGTCAATTAGAGTAATTTCTTTACCAAATATGATGATTGAGTTAACAAATCTAAGTAACTTTTTTTCCGTACCTAATGGAATAGAAAAGTCATGTTTTATTAGATGTACTTTACCTTTAATATTCATTGGCTTTCCTCCTGAAGATAGTAAATATATGATTTCTAATGTCAGTACTATCATCAATCATATATGTTTTGTGCACCTCCATTTATTTATATTGACAGAGGTGCTTAGGGAAAACAAAAACTCTTTGTCTCATAAACCGAGACGAAGAGTTTTTCTTCGCTATACCACCCGATACAACATACCAACATATGCGTTCCCTATAACGGGGGGAAAACCGTCAGCACCTACCACGATTTCGGCCTGCAACTCAAGAGGGATATTCGGACATTCTCTAATAGTACCGGAATCACACCTCCCTCCGGCTCTCTGCAACGTTTAAAAGTGCCTACTGTCTCTATCATTGTCTTTTTCTATTGTATGTAATATGTTATATTATATATATTTATGGAAAAATTGTAAATAAATTTTTATATGGAGGCAATTACCATGCAAAAGGACTTCCATTATGATGTAATCTATGTGTTGGCCAGCTGGGCCGGATTCAGTTTGGAGGATGCGAGTACGCTTGCCTATGCATCCCAGTATGTAGATGATGCTAATAATACCGGGCATCTCAAATTTGATACCGGTGCCAGTTACACTCGTACCAGTTCTGCTCACGATGTATTTGATGTGTACCATAATGCTGACAATGTAGAAAATCATAATGTCTGGCTGCCATTTCATTTCTTGCCTGGTAATTGTGGGTATGCCAAAGGAAAAGTGGAAGATAAATCCTTTATTGAACGTATCGTCTGCACGCCTGATAGTTTTGTAGCTCGTGATATGGTAAAGGAATCTATCCGCTCTGGGGACAAACCTTATGGACTGCACCGCTTTGGCATTTCAATGCACACCTATGCCGATACGTGGGCGCACAGGGGTTTTGCCGGTGTTATCGATGGAATAAATAAGGTGAAATCAATCTTCTGGCGTAATGATTCCAACCAGCTAGTGCCTGTTGATTTAATACAGCAAATGAAAAACCGGGTGGTTGATTTACTTCCTGTCGGTCATGGTCCAGCCGTTTATAATCCCGATTTACCTTATTTGAAGGAATGGCAGTTCAGTTTTATTGAGGACCTTGGACGCGGAGTTCAGACTTACAATAACACGCAGTATTTCCTTTTGGCTGCCGAAAACATCATAAAAGCTATGCGCCTCTTTATTGCCTACAGGAAATCTCCAAGGCCGTTAGCATGCGATTTGTCAGCCTTATATGACGGCTATCCTGGTTTGACTGAGGAGCAGCAAAATACTCTCGAATCCCTTTTTGTAGACATTCGCGATGAAGATGGCGATAAACGCCATGACGAATGGGGCAGGAGAGCTATAGCCGGTGAAATTGCAGGAGTTAGTTCAATTCCGTCATACCAGGCGAAAGGGGAAGGCTCTTGGAAGTACAAAGCTCTCGGCACTGCATTGGAAATTGACGACCCCGGTCAACTATTTACTTATACTCCTGAGTTTATTATTAGTGACTGGAAGCAGTTTCATGATGGATTGCAGGTTCAGCGACAGTATATTCTGCTTGAATTATTGCCATCTTATGGAATTTGTATATCATAGAAAACGTGACAAATAACCATAAAAAATCAAGCCTTCTGTGACGGAAAGGCTTGATTTTTTATGATTATTTTAGTAGCTTATTTAGCCTGGATTGACATATTAAAAAAAAATAAAGGATTCAATATACTTTTATGGAAATAATTACTACGAACTTATCTGTTGGTAGATGACAGCATTCAGCAAATGTCCCTATGCTGCTAGTAAATGCTTACATCTACGTGGATTAGTATTTATCTTGGATACGAGTCAAGACTCCCGCCTCTATAGGCGGCGTTAATTCAGGTGGAGTAGACTCTCCACCTGAATCCCCAATGTTTCAGCTATGCTGAAACGAGTTCACTAATGAAAAACAACACTAGGAGGGACATGTTGTGAAAGAGACTAAAAAACTGCTTAGTATGCTGTTGATATTAATTATAGCGTCATTATTGGTATCAGCCTGCGTTAAGAGCAAGGAAACTGTTAAACCAGATGCACCTAAGCCCAAATATGTCATACTATTTAATCATGCGCTATCTGAATCAGAACCATTCCATCAGGGATTTTTGAAATGGGCGCAAAGAGTTAAAGAAAGAACGAATGGCGAAGTTGAGATTCAAGTATTTCATAGTGGGCAGCTTGGCGTGGAAGAGGACATTATAGAGCAATTGAAACAAGGTGCACCTATCGGTCAAAATACGGATGCAGCTAGAATTAGTATGTATGTACCGGCTATTGCGGTGCTGAATGCGCCTTATTTTGTAGAAACCATTGAGGATGTTGCCAAGCTTAGAGAACTGCCGACTATTAAACTGTGGGAAAAAGAACTTGAAGACAAGTATGGCATCAAAGTATTGTCTTTCTGTTGGGTACAAGGTATGCGGCATATACTGACAAATAGGCCAATTAAAACTCCGGAGGACCTAAAGGGTTTGTGTATCAGGACTCCCGGTGCACCTATTTGGCAGCAATCTATCCGGGCACTTGGTGCTGCTCCGGTAGCCATGCCATTTGGAGAAGTTTATCCCGGTATGCAGCAAAAGGCTATTGACGGTGTCGATCTTGTTTACCGCAACGTAACCGGAGCGAAACTTTTTGAGACAGCAAAGTATATGAGTGAAACCAATCACATCTTACATATTAATTTCGAAGTTATGAGCAAGAAGTACTTTGACAGTCTTCCGCCCGAATATCAGCAAATACTTATAGAAGAGTGCAATAATGCCGGTATGGAAACTTCGAAGAAACTGGAGCAAGAGGTTGAAACAATTAGGATAGAGCTTACGGAAAAAGGCATGACTATTGTGCAGGATGTTGACTTGGCAGCCTTCAGAAAAGCAGGTGAGCAAGCCTATAAGGTCTTGGGGCTTACTGAAGTGCGAGACAAGCTTTATGAGGAAAGGAATAAACAGCAGTAAAAATACCAGCGTGGTATATCAGCCAATACACAATTGAAAACGCAGTTTAGTTTAGAATTCTTTTGGCGGGTTAGTTTCGGTTTTTTTAATGACAATACTGCATGATGGTTGCTATTGCTTTTGCCGCTAAACAGAAAGGTTATCTGACCGAGAGAACGGCACGGGTATAGGTGACTGAAGCGCTGTCGACATTTTGGGATTGTATTTGGACGTTATTAATGCAATAAAGAAATGCCTCCGTTACTTACTGCGTGATGCTTTAAGTAAGGGGGGCATTTTGCTGTTATTGACTATTTTCCGGCACTCTGCCGATGCCTTGCAGGTGTTGGCGCACTGTTGACAATGGGGATCTGTGAAGTGAGCGCAGTCACTGGCGTACATATCGCAAATGGTTGCACAAAGAGAACATAGCGGTTTGGCATGCTGGCTACCGCGGGAAATATATTGGGCAGATAGGGCGCAGAATATTACCCGTGATACATTTTTTATTAATAGGTTATTAATTATTGTTTTATTGTCTCTTTAGCAATCGGAGCAAGTCGCGGGTCTTTGACCATTGACCGAAAGGTGTCTTTCATCGCAGGATCGGCCATGATGTCAATCAGGGGTTGGCGCATAGCGGGGTCAGACATCATTTTTACCATTGCGGCACGTAGCTCAGGGTTACTCATATTTTTCACCATGCTTTGTTGCATGGCCGGATCTTTCAGCATTTCAGTCATTGTTGCTTGCATTTGCGGTGAACTCATCATGGAAATCATTGCTTGACGGTTTTGGGGCGATGACATAACATTTCGCATGGCATCAGGGTTATTTTGCATCATTGTGGATGGATCCATTTGCCCCATCATGTTGGCTTGCGGTGTTGGAGTTGCTGGTGTTTGGTCAGGCTTATTTTGCGGCTGGGAGCAGCCAGCGATTACAAGTGCTATCAGCAAAATAGTAATGGCCAAAAGTCTTGATTGTAAGTTTCTGGATTTCATAGTGACCTCCTACCTGTTTATATTCTCACATATATATTGTTCACAACCAATTTTGTTTATGCCTGGCTGATGTGTATTCGTGAATATAGGTATTTTAGGTAGTGAAAATCACACAAGATCTTCAAGAAGCATTCATAAGTTCTTCACAATGACTAGTTATAATAAAGACAAATTCGAACAAGGAGGAACACTAGTTAAGCACTATAGCTCAGCAGTGTAGCTAATATTGCATTGCTACATAAAGCTAAAGGCCAGAGCTAATTTATACTCCAAGGAGGTTGAACAATGAATAGTGATTCCAATACTGGGATTTTAAGAGGATTCATCATATTCGGAATTATGCTAGCAGCTAATTTACAGCCGGTGTTTGCTGTGGAGCAACCTATGACCCTGCAGGAAATCGTAAACACCGCCATCAAAAACAACCCAGCGGTTGCAGAATATGAAAAAAAATGGGATGAAAAGTTTAGTCGAATTCCCGGAGTTACAGCACAGCCTAATCTCAAGGTCGGGTTTATGAAGGAAGATATTCCAACCACAAGTTTGAATCCAAATAAGGGAATGATGACAGAATTCAGTATCAGTCAGGAATTTATGAATCCATCTAAACTAAAAGCTATGGGTAAGATGGCAGAGAATGAAGCAAACATGACCAAAACCGTCTGGGGTGAGAAACAGGTTGAAGTCTATGTACAAGCAAAACAGGCCTATTATGATTATCTTTATTCCAAACAAGCACTGGTAATTGCTAAGGAGAGCCAGCAGCTCATGAGTCAACTCGCAAAGTTAACTCAAGTCAATTACGCTACCGGTATGGTGCCACTGCAAGATGCGCTGAAAGCTCAAACTGAGTTTTCGCAGATGACAATTGATCTGTTAAATATGGCGTCGATGGAGGCTGTGGCCAAAGCAAAGATTAACAACCTGATGGGGCGCAGCACCAATACCGCCTTCGAAGTCAAAGAAGAATTTACAGCGCCGCCGCCTAATTTTGATTTGGACGACCTGATAAAAAACGCCACTGAAAGTAAGCCGGCAGTAGCAGGGATGCAGTATCAAGTGGATATGGCCCAAAACGGAATTGATTTAGCGAAAAAGCAACAGCTGCCTGATTTTGAAGTCAGTTTGGGATACAAAAAAAATAAGGAACCCATGCTAGAATCACTGGCAGACCCGATGGACCCCATGAAGACGACATTCATGCTGGGCGAAAGAAAGCCGACCTGGAAGATTGAAGTCATGGCAATGTTCCCCATTTGGCAAGGTAAAAACAAAGCCGAAATAAAATCAGCGCAAGCCAACTTCGAAGCTTCACAAGCTGCCCTTCAGAATATGAAGAATATGACTGAACTTGATGTCCAAATGACGCTTACCGAAGCCCAAGCTACCTGGCGTCAGATTGACCTATATAAGAATACTATCATTCCCCAGGCTGAGCAGACCTACCAGGCTGCGGTTGTAGGGTATACCAATGGCAAAGTAGACCTTATGACAGTCCTGGAGGGCGTTAACACCCTCCGCAATGCCAAATTGGGATTGTATAAAACTAAAACAGATTATGAAAAAGCGGCGGCTAATCTGGAGAAAGCAGTAGGGAAGCCCTTATTCAGCAATGGCGTGCAACTATAATGAGTAGCCGGAAAAAGGAGAGGACAGCCATGATCGAAAAGCTTCAAACCAAAAAGAAACTTATTATTGGTGTGACCGCCGGTGTTCTGGTAATCGGCGGTGCGGGCTACTACTATATTACTCAGCATAATAAATCGGTGGCTGTAGATCATACCGGGCACCAAACAAATGCCCCGGTTATGGCCATGGGTGATACCGTCACTTTGGATGCTAAGGCCCGGCAACTAGCAGGGGTGCAAACGGCGCAAGCCATCGTTAAGCCACTGGCGAAGGAAATCAAGACCACTGGCAAGATCGCTATGAATGAGAGCGGCCGGACCTACATCACTTCCCGGGTCGAGGGACGGGTGGATGAACTGTATGTAACCGCCGACGGGGAAACGATTGCCCCCGGTCAGGCTATTGCCGCTGTGTACAGTCCAACCTATATCGCGGCCCAGGAAGAATATTTGTTAACACTGGAAAATGTACAGAAACTGAAAAATGCCGGCAAAGACATCGTCCAGATCAACAAAAGCTTGGTAGCGGCATCCCGGCGCAAACTGCAACTCTTAAATGTGCCTGACAGTGATATTACGCATCTGGAGCATACCAGACAGACCAAGGATCATATGACCATCTATGCCCAGTTCGGCGGAACCGTGCTGGAAAAACAAGTGCTACCAGGAACTTTCATTATGCCTGGTGATAAACTGTATAGCCTATCGGATTTATCTACCGTCTGGCTGTATGCTGATATTTACGAAAAAGACATTGCCGGCATTACTCCCGGTCTGCCAGTCATGGTAACCAGTGGTGCCTATCCGGGTCAAAGCTTTAATGGAAATGTAACCTTTATCAACCCGGTGCTTGATGATACAACCCGGACGGTGAAAGTACGGGTGGAAATGGACAATCCTAGCGGCAAATTAAAACCCAATATGTTCGTCAATGCCAATGTCCAAATACCTTTGGGAGACAGCCTGGTCATCCCAGAATTTAGTATTTTGGATACCGGTAGCCGCAAAGTTGTCTTTGTCGCCCAAAGTGAAGATACCTTCGTCAAACGAGATGTAGTCACAGGACAATACGCTGATGGTTATGCTCAGATATTGTCCGGCCTACAGCCTGGTGAGACTGTGGTAACAGCGGCCACTTTCCTTATTGATTCTCAGACCAAGTTAGGCGGCTTTGGCAGCCATGCCGGTCATGGCGCCGTGGGAGCAACACCTGGTCAAACCAGTGACGTACCTGCTCCCGCACAGGTACCAGCTGCACCACCAACTGCCGGGGACGAACACAGCGGCCATAGCAGTCATTAAGGAGGATCAACATGCTCAATAAATTAATCGAGTTTTCCTTGAAAAACCGCGTGATTATCCTGGTATTAGCTGCATTGGTCATTGTTTGGGGAGTCTTTGCCGTGCGTGACACCCCTATCGATGCCTTTCCTGACCTCAGTGAAAACCAGGTGCTTGTCTCAGCCGATTGGATGGGCCGGGGTCCACAGGAAATTCAGGATCAGGTCACTTATCCGCTGGAGACTGCTTTGCGGGGGCTGCCAAATGTTAAAGAAGTACGGTCGGCTTCGTCCTTTGGGATGTCACTTATAACCGTAATCTTTGAAGACGGGGTAGAGCCTTATTTTGCCCGCCAAGTTGTGAACGAAAAAGTGCAGCAAGCCATTCCCCAATTGCCAAGCGGCGTGCAACCGGCCTTGGGACCTGTTAGCACACCGATGGGTCAGGTTTTTATGTATACTGTAGAAAGCGACCGCCACAACCTGGCGGATTTGCGTACTGTTCAGGATTTTACCATCAAACAGCAACTGAGCGCAGTTCCCGGAGTAGCTGAAGTTGCCAGCGTTGGTGGTTATGTGATGCAGTATCAGATCAATCTAGATCCGCACCTCTTGCAAAGCTACCGGGTTACGTTGAACCAGGTATTTGGGGCAATCAGCACTAATAATGCCAACATCGGCGCCAAAGTAGTGGAGCAAAACGGTCAGGAATTTATTATCCGCGGCTTGGGATTAATCCAGTCGATTGACGATATTAAAAATATTGTGGTTACCCAAAACAACAATGTGCCCATATATATCAAAGATGTAGCCAATGTGACCGTCGGCCCGGATTTTCGCCGGGGCGTGTTGACCAAATCCGGTTATGAAGCGGCCGGTGGGATTGTCATTCAGCGTATGGGCGAAAACACGCTGAACGTCATTGAGCAAGTAAAAACCAAGATAGCCGAAATTGAACCAACCTTACCGGCAGGCATGCGGATTGTACCTTTTTACGACCAGACCGACCTGGTGAAAAAAGCGGTCAGTACTCTGACCCGGGCCTTGATTGAAGAATTTATTTTAGTCTCGATCATTGTCATCATCTTTTTAGGAAATGTCCGGTCCAGCTTGATTGTGACCAGTGCCATTCCTATCGGTATCTTGATTGCGCTCATTGCCATGAAACAGATTCACCTGTCGGCCAACTTAATGTCACTTGGCGGCATTGCTATCGGCATCGGGGTCATGACCGACGCGGCCATTGTCATGGTGGAAAACATTTACCGGCATTTGGCAGAAGATGGCGGCCGGCGCAGCATTGTTGATGTAACGATGGAAGCGGCCCAAGAAGTAGCCGCACCAATTTTCTTTTCCATTGCTATTATCATTGTCACTTTTTTGCCGGTGTTTACGATGACCGGGACTGAAGGCAAGATGTATACTCCGATGGCCTGGGCTAAATCCTTTGCCATGAGTGGTTCGCTGCTGCTGGCTTTCACCTTGGTACCGGTGCTGTGCACCCTGCTACTCAAAGGTAAAATTAAAGAAAAGGACACTTGGATTGTTGCTAAATTGCATCAATGGTATGTTCCTACCTTAAAATCGGTATTAAACCACAGTAAGGCTACAATTATTATCGCAGTGATTGTAATGATGGCCGGATTCTCGTTGTTGCCTTTAATCGGCACCACCTTCATGCCGGCTTTAGATGAAGGGACATTTCTTGTTATGCCGACCATGCTGCCGAGTGTATCACTTACGGAAGCGTTGGAAGCTGCTAAAACCATGGATAAAGTTATCATGGACATTCCGGAAATCAACATGTCGGTGGGGAAAGTGGGCCGGGCTGAGTCAGCCATGGACCCGGCACCAATTAGTATGATTGAAACCATTGTCACATTAAAGCCCAAAGACCAGTGGCGTTCGGGAATGACCAAGGAAGTAATTGAACAGGAAATAATGGTCAAACTGGCTAATATTCCTGGACTTAATTTAGCCTTTACCCAGCCTATTGCCGGTCGGTTATCTATGCTGACCACCGGAGTTCGTACCGAACTCGGTATTAAGCTCTATGGGGAAGACCTGCAGGTGTTGCAGCAAAAAGCTTTTGACATTGAAAAGGCACTGGCAACCGTGCCGGGAGTCAGCGATCTGTTGGCCGAGCGGGTTTTTGGCGCTTCGTATCTGGAAATTCAGGTCAACCGGGAAAAAGCAGCCCGGTACGGTCTCAACATTGCCGATGTGGAAGATGCCATTGAATTAGCGGTAGGTGGCAAAACTGCCACCACTACTATCGAAGGCCGCAAACGCTTTAATGTCTTGGTACGTTACAACCGGGAAAACCGGGAGACCATTGACGCCATGCAAAACATTCTCATTCCGGTAACCGGTGGCGGTGCTGCTGCGAAAAGCAGCGGTGGAGGAATGGGCGGTATGGGTGGCGGCAGAGCTGCTACCGCGGCTGGGCCGGCTACCGGCGCCTACGTGCCGTTGGGCGAAGTGGCAGAGTTCCAGGTCGTAAACGGTCCATCAATGATCAGTAGTGAAAATGGTGTCTACCGGATGATTGTGCAGATGAATACCCGGGGGCGGGATGTGGTTAGTTTTGTTGACGAAGCGAACAAGGTCATTAAGGAAAAGGTCGATTTGCCTGCCGGTTATTCTCTGAAATGGACCGGCCAGTATGAAAATCAGCAACGGGCGAAAGATCGGTTGTCGATAGTGGTGCCAGCAGTCATCGTGCTTACCTTTTTCTTACTCTATATGACCTTTAAGTCGGCAAGTGATGCCTTTCTCATCCTGATGAATATTCCTTTCTCCTTAGTGGGCGGCATTGTAGCCATGTATGTTACTGGCACCTACATGACGGTAGCATCAGCTGTCGGCTTCATCGCTCTGTTTGGGATTGCGGTCCAAAACGGAGTCATCATGATAACCTATATTAAACACCTGCGAGGCCAGCGAACGTTGGAAGAAGCTATCATTGAAGGCGCATTCACTCGCTTGCGACCGGTAATGATTACTGCCCTTGTCGCCAGTTTGGGCTTGTTTCCGTTACTCTTAGCAACAGGCACCGGCGCTGAGGTGCAGCGGCCGATGGCCACGGTCGTTGTCGGCGGTCTGGTTACCTCCACGATTTTGACTCTAATCGTGCTGCCCTGCATCTATTTGGTCTGGAATCAGTGGCGTGAGCGCAAGAAGCCAGGTAATTCATATACTATTGATTAAACTTGTTTAGCTAAAGTTAAGCAGCAAACTGCGGTGGGAATTCTACCCCCGCCGCAGAAAATTACGTAACCCGAAATAAGATTTATGAAATCAATTGGAGGCTATTAAATTATGAAAAAAAGTAAAGTATTGTTTGGCGTTTTAGCAATTATCGCAGTGGTGTCTCTGGTTGCCGGTTGCGGCTCCAGTGAAAAAACGGCTGTCAAACCGTCTGCCAGTCAAGAGCAAGCAGCGAGTCATCAGGGGCATAGCGCAGCAATGCCGAAGGAAGACCCGATGCCCATGATGAAAGACCTGGATAAAAACCTGCAAGACGTGGTCAAGCAAGTGAAGGCCGGCCAAACGATGGATGCGCAAAAGAGCGCCGCACAACTTGTAAGTACCACCGATAAGGTTATGCCTCATATGATGGATGTTGGTTTAAAAGATAACCTGCGTAAAGCGGCAGTTGAGATTAAAGACAGTGTAAACGCAGGTAAAACAGATCCCAGTGCCCTAGAGGGTAAAGTAAAGGCTATGCAGGACCTTATGAAGCAGACTACCACTCATCTGCAGACCATGAGTCATTAATTGGCTCGGAAAGGGAGAGCGGACGATGATCAGATGGATAAAATGATTCCGGTTAAACTTCGCCGTAAGGCAGTTGAGCAGGCTGCAGGAAGGGTATTAGAGGTAGAAGCAGGTACAGGAGCCAATCTGGAAGTGATTTTGCAACCTTCAATTCATAAGTAATTCATATTTGCTTTGTATAATATGAATAAATGGTAAAATTAAAATTAAGAATGGCTTCATATCATAGATGTCAGTAATGCTTACTAAAGGATACCAGGCTGAGGAGGGAAGAACATGATCCCAAGGTCGGTTTTAATTGTTGATGATGATGTAAAACTGGTAGAGTTGCTGCAATTGTATTTTCAAAAAGATGGATTTATTGTATTTACTGCTAATGATGGTCTTGCCGCTTTGAAAATCGCTCATGAGAAAGGGCCCGATATCCTGGTGCTGGACTTAATGCTTCCAGGAATGGATGGCTGGGATATCTGCAGGACCTTAAGGCGGGATAGTGAAGTACCGATAGTAATGCTGACCGCCCGGGATGAAGTAAGCGACAGATTAGTTGGTCTAGAGATTGGTGCCGATGACTATGTGACGAAACCCTTTAGCCCCAAAGAAGTGGTGGCTCGTGTCAAAGCTATTTTGCGCCGGACAAAGCAGATAACGGTGAAAACTCAGCCGGTTCGATTGGGAGATGTAGTCATTGACTTGAATCAGTTTCAGGTAATAAAAGGCGGACAACCTGTAGAACTTACGCCGACTGAGTTTAAGATCCTGGAACTATTGGCTGGTCATCCAGGTAGGGTATTTAGTCGCCTGCAAATTGTTGAGCAGACCCAGGGTTATTCCTTCGAGAGCTATGAACGCACCATTGATGCACATATCAAGAATTTGCGGCGAAAGATTGAGAATAACCCCAAAGAACCGGAATACATCCAAACTGTCTATGGCGTTGGTTACCGTATGGCAGGTACCCAAAATGAATAGTATTATCTATCGGATTACCGGACTCATGTTTCTGGCAGTAGCGATAACCGTATTTTTGCTTATCTATTTGGCTAATATGCAAATGACCGATTTGTTCCAAGAGTATGTTACTGTTCAGCAAATAGAAATGCACCAATTGACTCACCTGAACCCTGGCGGTGAGGGACAGGCTGTCATGCTGGGCACATCAGAGCTGAATTTTTTAACATCAGTTCATCAGTCGCTTATTTGGGTTGGCGTAGCCTTATTAGTAGCAGGATTGGCTGCAAGCTATGCTTTAGCCTGCAGTATTACTACACCGCTACGAAAATTGAGTGCTGCCGCTATTGAGATTGAGCGGGGTAATTTTGCTCAGAAGGTACCTGTAACCACCACTGATGAAGTGGGAAGTCTTGCTGTGATATTTAACAGCATGGCAGAAACACTTGATAATAACAGTAAGCTGAGGCAGCAGTTTCTTGCCAACATCGCCCATGAACTACGCACGCCGCTGGCGGTTATCCAGGGCCACCTGGAGGGGATGATTGATGGCATTATTGAGCCTAATCCCAAACAGTTGACTTCTCTTCACGAAGAAGCTGTCCGCTTATCACGTTTAATTACAGATCTAAAAGAACTATCGCTGGCAGAAGTTCGCCAACTGTCATTGGAAGTTAAGGCGGTTGATGTTAATCAGATGATTGAGCAAGCCTTATATATGTTAAAACCACTCGCCGATGAAAAAAATATGTTCATTGAGCAAAGCTTGACGCCGGAATTGCCACCAATTATGGCTGATGCGGATAGAATTTGCCAGATATTCTATAATCTTATCACTAATGCCATTCGCTATGCAGCAACTGGTGGGCGAGTAGCCATTTCTACCGAACTAACCCAGCTGGAGGATCAATCCTGGGTAAAGGTTAGTGTTGCCGATAATGGCCCAGGTATTAATGCCGTTGATGTACCTTATATTTTTGACCATTTTTATCGCGGTGATAAGTCACGGGATAGAAGAAGCGGGGGTACAGGCCTTGGCCTGGCTATCGTCAAACAACTTGCAGAAATTCATGGTGGTAAAGTACAGGTAGAAAGCAATGTCGGCAAAGGAAGCACGTTCTACGTCCTGTTGCCGGCAAAATTTTGCGAAAAGCCATAATATCTTCAATAGTCGATGATTTTTAACAAAAAGAGGCGATTACATGTCTGAGATTATTGATATCCAGCCGGTAATGACTGCGTTGTCGGGTGAGTCAGTCATTTTTGAGACGGTTGATTGTTATAATGAGCAAATAACTAGTAATGCGACCTTGTTTTGCGATATCAAGAAAGAAGTAAATAATCCGGCAACAGGTCCTTTGTATATTGAAGGGGCGGAGCCGGGAGACATCAGTGATGGTACTGGTCCCAATACTTCCCGAAGATTTGAAAAAGTTTTGAAAGAATTTTTGCTGTTCCGGCATGTCTGTTTTTCTGTCCCAAAGAGTTAATCAAAAACAGGGAGAGCCATTAGGCTTCTCCCTGTTTTTTCGCAATAAGATATTTTAAAATTTTTTAAATCACAAATTTCGGATGAGTGCCTCTGTAATGTCCTCGGTTGTGGCCGAACCACCAAGATCAGGAGTGAGCGTCGTTCCCTCAGACAAAACTTTGCTAATGGCCTGTTCGACCCGGGTGCCAATGTCCCTGGCATCAATGGAATTAAGCAGCATAACGCCAGATAGCAGCAGTGCGATTGGGTTAGCCATATTTTTCCCGGCAATGTCGGGTGCTGTTCCATGAACAGCCTCAAAGATAGAACAGTCTGCGCCAATATTAGCTCCAGGCACCACCCCAAGACCGCCTACCAGGCCGGCGCACAGGTCGGATATGATATCACCGTACAAATTTGGTGCCAGGAGTATGTCAAATTTCTCCGGAGCGATTACTAGCTGCATACAAAGATTGTCAACAATGACTTCGTTATACTCTATCGACGGATAGTTAGCAGCAGTTTGCCGGGCACATTCCAGGAAGAGACCGTCTGAAAGTTTCATAATATTTGCTTTGTGCACGGCTGTTACTTTGCGCCGGCCATGGGTAACAGCGTAATGAAACGCTGCTTCGGCAATTCGCAGGGAAGCAGCTGCGGTAATGATCTTTATTGATTCGGCAGCGTCTTTGCCTACTTTGTGCTCAATGCCGGCATAGAGGTCTTCGGTGTTTTCGCGGAAAACCACGAGATCTACATTGTCGTAACGGCTTTTTACTCCAGGCAGTTTCTTTACCGGTCGCAGGTTGCAGTAAAGATCGAAAGTTTGCCGCAGCGTTACATTGATACTGCGGTGACCTTTGCCGATGTCTGTGGTTAATGGACCTTTGAGAGCCAGGCGGGTTGCTTTTATACTGGCTAATGTTTCCTCAGGCAGGGCCGTGCCCAGGGACGCTAATGCTGTATGTCCGGCAGTACAAACATCCCAGGTTACAGGTGCACCGGCGGCTGCAAATACTGTCTGAACCGCTTTGCTGATTTCCGGCCCAATACCGTCGCCGGGAATGAGAGTTACATTATGCTTATCCATGGTCTCATTCGCCTCTCTCTCTGGTGTGATTGAGCAGACCACCGGCAAGCAGTATGCTTTGCTCCCGGCTGGTAAGATCAACTTTTAGTGAGAGGGTGCGCTTTGCTTCTCCATAGGTTGCCTTAATACTATCACCGGCAAGTATTTGTTCCTGAATGTTTTCTATTATTATTTCCGTTCCAAGCTCTAGTGCAGCATAATCAGAAATGTCATTAAAAGTGAACGGAACAATACCGAAATTAATGAGGTTGGCTCTGTGGATACGGGCAAATGATTTCGCAATTACCCCTTTTATCCCCAGATACAAGGGGGCCAGAGCAGCATGTTCCCGGCTGGAACCTTGACCGTAATTGTTTCCGGCGACAATAAATCCACCTCTTCTCATAATAGCTCTTTCGGGGAAATTAGGATCAAGGCTATGAAAACAGTAGTTGGACAAATAAGGGATATTGGAACGGTAGGGCAGCAAATGTGCATGAGAAGGCATAATATGATCGGTAGTTATGTTGTCGCCTGGTTTTAGCAGAATTTCGCCACAAAGCGCCGGTGGTAGTTTGTCAGCCCGGGGAAAAGGCTTAATGTTAGGACCTCTGATTATTTCAATATCTGAGCCATTCTCCGGCGGGAGAAGTAAGAGGCTGTTGTCGGCTATTACAGAAACTGCGGTATTGACTGCCGGCGGATTTCCTAGTTCCCGCGGGTCGGTAAGCACTCCTGTTAAGGCACTGGCGGCTGCAACTTCTGGACTTGTAAGATAAATTTGAGCGTTTGGTGTTCCACTGCGTCCTTCAAAATTGCGATTAAATGTGCGTAGCGATATTCCGCCTGAGCGGGGCGCCTGCCCCATGCCAATGCAGGGGCCGCAAGCACATTCCAGAATCCGTGCACCTGCCTGAATCATAGCAGCCAGGGCGCCATCTCTGGCAAGCATCGCCAATACCTGCTTCGAACCCGGAGATATGGCTAGCGAAATGTTTGGATGAACACTTTTTCCTTCAAGAATTTTAGCTACTTTTAGTAAATCCGAGTAAGAAGAATTTGTACAACTGCCGATAAGAACCTGGTCTAAAGCGATACCGGACAATTCCCGTACCGGAACAACGTTATCAGGACTGTGTGGCTTGGCAAGAAGCGGTTCCAGGTCGTTAAGGTTTATAATTACTTCTTCGTCGTAGCGCGCATTATCATCAGCAGTAAGTGAGACCCAGGCATCGTCTCTTCCCTGGCTGGCAAGGAAAGTCCGGGTTTGCTCATCACTGGGGAAGATGGAGGTTGTAGCACCAAGTTCAGCCCCCATGTTGGTGATTGTTGCTCTATCTGGAACAGAAAGCTGAGCCAGGCCCGGACCGCTATATTCGAAGATACGTCCTACTCCGCCTTTTACAGTCAGCCGTCTGAGCAGTTCTAAGATGATGTCTTTTGCTGACGTCCAGGGGGGTAGTTGTCCTCTTAATTCTACTTTGCAGATACTGGGCATGCGCAGGTAATAGGCTCCACCGGCCATTGCGACTGCTACATCAAGACCGCCGGCCCCGATGGCAAGCATCCCCAGACCGCCGGCTGTTGGTGTATGGCTGTCTGAACCGAGCAATGTCCAGCCCGGACGTCCAAAGCGTTCCAAATTAACCTGATGACAGATGCCGTTACCGGGTTTAGAGAACACGATGCCGTGTTTGGCAGCCACTGTTTCGATATACCGGTGATCGTCGGCATTTTCGTAGCCGCACTGCAGGGTATTATGATCAATGTAAGCAACAGACAGTTTCGTTTTAACTCTGGGAATATCTATCGCTTCCAGCTGTAGGTAAGCCATGGTTCCGGTGGAGTCCTGGGTTAATGTTTGATCAATACGAATAGCTATTTCCGTACCTGATTTTAGTTCTCCACTGACCAAATGAGAACCAAGTATTTTTTCTGTGAGTGTAAGAGCCATAGTTTTTCCTCCTTATAGCGGCATTAGCGATCCTCAACCGCAACCCAGCTTACTTCTTTTTTACCGATGTATTTTGCTCTGGGACGGAGCAGTTGGTTGTTTTCATGCTGTTCCAGGATATGTGCAAGCCAGCCACTTGTCCGGCTGATAGCAAATATAAGCGTAAATAGATCACGCGGTATTCCCAGAGAGGTATACACCAGGGCAGAATAAAAATCTACATTTGGCATTAAAGCCTTGCGGTCCTGGACGATAGTTTCGATTTTTAGCGCCATTTCATACCAGCGGGAGTCTTGTCGCCAATCGGCAAGTTCTTTTGCCAGTGGTCGTAAGTATTTAACGCGAGGGTCACCCTTCTTATATACCCGGTGACCAAAGCCCATTATAAGTTCGCCGTTTTTTATTTTTTGATCAAGATAGGGCTCTACCCGACTTATGTTACCAATCTCCTCCAGCATAATGGCAACCTGTTCATTAGCATTTCCATGCAAGGGCCCTTTTAATGTGCCAATAGCAGATACTATACCGGAATAAATATCTGACATTGTAGATACTGTAACGCGGGCAGCAAAAGTGGATGCATTTAATTCATGCTCGGCGTGCAGGATTAAACAGGTATCTAGGGCTTTAACTGCAATGGGAGCAGGTTTCTCGCCGGTAAGGAGCCAGAGAAAAGTCTCTGCCAGAGAATGGGCGGCGATGGTGTTTATTTCAATTGGTTCGAGCCCTTTGCGGATTCTGTCTATGGCTGCCACAATAGCGGCAATTCGTGCCATAATACGGATTGCTTTGCGGTGATCGGCGCCAAAGGAATGATCCATTACTTCATCATCAAAATGAGTAAGAAAGGATACACAAGTACGAAGTTTGGCCATTGCATTTCCCCAAGGCGCATATAATTTTAATAGAGCATAAATCTCAGGGGGCAGCTTGGAGTTTTCAGCCATATCTTCCTTCAGTGCTTTTAACTCCAGTCTGTTAGGCAGCCGTCCATACCATAATAAATAGATGACTTCTTCAAAGGTAGCATTTTTTGTCAGGTCATCTATGGTGTAACCTTGGTAGCGTAGAATACCATCCTCAATGGAGCAGATCGAAGTTTCACAAGCAATCACATCGGTCATTCCAGCCATTATTTCAGCTCCTCTCTCTTACATTGTGTTTTACTGGAATGCTATACTTATAAGGTATAATGCTTTTCATTATAATAGTGATTTCTTAGATAATCAAGTGGTTTATTACAAAATACCGATGTTTATTACCGCAAATACATACCATGTTGCACATTTGGTTAACTCAAAGGGGACAAAAGTATTGATTGAGAGGAATTATTGTGAATTTAAATACAAACGAGGCTGTGGCACTTGTTGAGATATTTCGGCAAGCAACTCCCGATTCAATCAGAGCTTTATCAGCTTGTGGCAGGCTGTGTTGCCTGGCGAAGGGGGAACATTTATTTCTTGATAAAGAACCGGTAGAACACCTTTATATTGTTATCAATGGCTTTGTCACACTCTATACAGTTGACCTTCAGGGGGAGAAAAAAGTCATCTTTCTTTTAGATAAAGGAAAACTTATTAATGAGGCGGTTTTGCAAGGGCTTCCTGCCTCTATCAATTGCGAAGTATTTGAGGAAGCACAAGTTCTTTGTTTTGACAGGCAGGATTTCCTGCGTATTATGGAACAGGATTTCGCACTTACAAAAAGCGTGTTAGATTCTCTTGCCATGAAGGTCCGGCGACTTTATCGCCAAATGAAAAACACTCCTAACTCTGTGCGTGGTGATAAACGTATTGCTGCTAAACTGTGGAAGCTGTCCAGGGATTACGGGGTTCCCTGCGCAAGCGGAACCAAAATTAAGATGGATTTGAGTATTACTTATCTTGCGGATATGCTGGGTTCCAGGCGTGAAACAGTTTCGCGTCAGTTAAAAATTTTGGCCGGACAAGGGTTGATTCAAGTAAATGATGGTCAAATTACGATACCAGACCGTGAAAAACTTTCAAAATATTTCAAGCTGCCGTGATTTTAGTCACGGCAGCTTTTTATATCTCAGGGTACACTTAGATTGTTAAAAAATACACAAGTACGGATTGGCATTCCATACTACGTCAAGCAAAAAGGAAGGTGTAAACATGGGCTATTGTTTGGATAAAGCGGGGTTCAATCAGGTATTACAAGCGTTGTCCCGGGAAAATGTTATTTATGCTCCCAAGCTATTTAAGGATGGGGGCAGTTTCTCCGATACGGATCGCATTCGTTACGGGGAAATTCAAACAGTGGAAGAAATTATCTTTGATCGTAAATCAGAGTATTCTTTTAAAGAAGTACTGCTGCCACTGTCACAGACTTTGTTTTTCTTTACCGAAGATGCGGTAAAGGAAGCTGATGCTCCGCACAAGGGGGCAATTATCCTATTGCGCAGTTGTGATTTGCATGCGGTCAAACGGCTTGATACGATTTATCTGGAAAATGGCGGCGAAGATTACTATTATAAGCGGTTACGGGAAAAAGTAAAGTTCATTTTGCTTGGCTGTCAGCACTCGTTTGAAAACTGTTTTTGCGTCGATATGGGAACAAACCAAACTGCTGATTATGATGCTTACCTTGAAATGAAGAATGACAAGGTATATGTGGATAATCATAATGAAGCATGGGACGCTGCATTGGCAGCTCGCAGCACGGGGACACCTGTTGTAATTCCTGCCTATGTAACCCAAAATGAGACTCGTGTCCATATTCCGGAGGGGATTACGCTGGATGTAATGCATTCCAAAATGTGGGATGAGTATGACAGCCGCTGCATAAATTGTGGTCGCTGCAACTTCGTCTGCCCCACCTGCACCTGTTTTACCATGCAGGATATATTCTACACCGATAATGGCAATGCCGGCGAAAGGCGCCGGGTGTGGGCAGCCTGTATGGTGGATGGCTTTACTGAAGTTGCCGGCGGCGGCTCATACCGTAAGAAAAATGGCCAGAGAATGCGCTTTAAGGTATTGCACAAAGTATATGATTATAAAAAACGAAATGGCTATCATATGTGCGTAGGCTGTGGACGTTGTGACGACATCTGCCCGGAGTATATTTCTTTTTCTAATTCCATAAATAAACTGGCTGATTCTAGTAAGGAGGTGGCGGAAAATGCTGGTAAATGAGTACCTTCCCTTCTTGTCTGAGATCAAGAAGGTTATCAAGCACACCGATATCGAATATACCTTTCGCCTAACTTATGAGGGGGCTGTGAAACCAGGACAGTTTTTTGAAGTTTCTATCCCGAAGTATGGCGAAGCGCCCATTTCAATCAGCGGTATTGGCGAGGGGACAGTAGATTTGACCATCCGCCGGGTGGGTAAGGTTACTAATGAGATTTTTGAGCGTTATGTTGGTGATAAACTGTTTATGCGCGGTCCTTACGGCAACGGTTTTGACATCAACAACTATAAGGGCAAAGAGCTTGTTATAATTGCCGGAGGAACAGGACTTTCCCCGGTAAAAGGTGTGGTTGACTATTTTGCCAATCATAGTGAAGAAACACAAGGCATGACGCTGATAGCAGGATTTAAGACACCACAGGATATTTTATTTCTTGAAGATTTCGGCCGTTGGCAGCAAATGCTGGAGGTTATTTTGACGGTGGACTGTGCAGAAGGCGACACTGCCTGTCAGATTGGTTTGGTTACTCAATATATTCCAGAGCTTACGCTGAAAAATGTTGCTGAGGCAGTTGCCATTGTGGTTGGTCCGCCGATGATGATGAAGTTCACTACTCAGGGACTGTTGGATCGAGGATTTCGTGAGGAAAACATGTGGATTTCCCATGAACGGAAAATGTGCTGCGGTATTGGAAAATGCGGTCACTGTAAAATTGATGATACCTATGTTTGCCTTGACGGGCCGGTATTCAACTATATAAAGGGCCGGCAGTTGCTTGATTAGAAGGGAGGGTTTCAAATGGATGTCAATACCAAAAAGCTGAAGAAGAATGCGTTTCGGGTGACAAAACACAGAGGGCTGACAGCTGCCCGGATTCGGATTCCAGGTGGATATCTGGAAGCAAAATATTTAGCTATGGTTCAACATATCGCCGAAACCTGCGGTAACGGCATTGTTACTATTACAACTCGGCAGGGTTTTGAAATTCCGGGGATCAAATTTGAAGATATGCCTAAGGTCAATGAATTGCTTCAACCCATTATCGCAGGACTAGAGATAAACCAAGAGATTGAGGGGCAAGGCTATAGTGCGTCAGGTACAAGAAATGTTGTGGCCTGTGTGGGCAATAATGTATGCCCGTATGCCTGTTACAACACCGCCGCATTTGCGCAGCGGATTGAAAAAGCAATTTTCCCCAATGACCTGCATTTTAAGGTGGCGCTTACTGGCTGTCCGAATGACTGTGCAAAAATAAGAATGCATGATTTTGGTATTATGGGTATGACCTTGCCTCACTATGACACCAATCGCTGTGTTAGTTGCGGAGCCTGTGTGAAAGCGTGCAACAAAAAATCAGTAAGTGCGCTGGATACAGTGAATTTCAAGGTAGCGCGTGATACCAAGAAATGTATCGGCTGTGGCGAGTGTGTGCTGAATTGCCCGACAGGCGCCTGGGCGCGCAGCCATGAAAAATACTATCGGTTAACGATTTTCGGCAGAACAGGCAAGAAAAATCCCCGTTTGGGTGAAGACTTCATTAAATGGGCAGATGAAGCCAGCATTATAAAAATTATTTGCAATACCTATGCTTATGTAAAAAATTACATTGATCCGTCCGCACCCGGCGGCAAGGAGCATATTGGATACATTGTGGGCAGAACAGGTTTTGAAGAATTTAAAAAATGGGTGCTGAAAGATGTTCATCTCCCTGAAAAAGCGGAAGTATGCACCCCTATTTACTGGCAAGGTGTTACCTATTGATCCTTCTGGGCAACATGTCATCGCGGTAATTGCTATATTGAAGTAAGTTGATTGGCGCAAGCCATGTTTGCTGATAGCCGCCTAAAACGTAATGTTTTAAGCGGCTATTTTATTTCGTTCGCCGCTGGTAAATCAGTAGTATAATAAGTGCATGAGAAACAGCGCACCTAACTAAGCCATCTTGTACTTTAAGTGACGATATGTATAAAGGGTTTTCAAAAACAATTACTGGAGGGTCGGATATGATATCGATAGAAAGCATTCAGTTAGCAGATCTGCAGCAGTATGCACTGCTTTGTAATACGCTTTTTGGATCTCAAACCAATATGGTTCAGTTAGAAAAAACAGTTAAGAAAATTGTTAGTAACCCGGACTATCTTTTAGTTGGAGCAAAGGATGAGAACAAACAATTACTGGGAGCTGTAACGGGTATTACATGCATGGATACAGTGGGTGAATGCCGACCTTTTATGGTGCTTGAGAACCTTGTTGTGAGTGAAAAAAGTCGCAGGCAGGGAGTGGGGAAGCAGCTAGTAAGTTATATCGAAAATAATGCTCGTGAACAAAATTGTTACTTTGTTATGCTTATGTCGCTGGTTAAGAGGACGGAAGCCCATATGTTCTACGAAGCTATCGGGTACTCAAAGAACATAGCACAAGGATATAAAAAATATTTGTAGGGTGTATCCCAGTTCAATACAAATATCCAAATAATAAATAGTACTTTGCAGGACATGCCTGTTTTTTGTCGAATTTTACCTACCAGTAATTTATGCGAAGAGGTGTTAAGAATCGTGGTATTGTGGAAAGATGAATATAATGTTGGTATTCCTGCTATAGATGAACAACATAAAAAGTTATTTGATATTGCTAATCGCATCAGTGAATTACTGGCAAATGAGTTATTAGTTGATAAGTACGACCATATTATAGCTGTACTAGACGAATTACGTGACTATACGGTTGAACATTTTGCTGCCGAAGAAGACTATATGCTGAAGCACAAATATCGTAAGTTTCTCTCCCACAAAGTACTTCACCATGAATTTATTGAAAAAATAAATACCGTCGATTTAAACCAAATTGATAATGAACAAAATTTATATTTAAAAGAGATATTGAACTATGTTACAGAATGGCTGATTTCTCACATATTGCAAGAAGACAAACAGATTACCGGATTATCTGAAAAATAATAGGAAGTGACTTGCAGGGACGGTTTTTGCAGGGTTCAATCGGAAGTTTTGCGCGCAAAATTTTTATTTGCCACAGAAGGCGTATATCAATATTTTTGCGTAAAACATATCTTGGTATAGTTGCTTTTGGGTAGGGCATGAGTTAAAATAATAAGTAATTGTATACGTAGAGTTTTGGAGGAGCCTGTCGCTTATGGGCTTCTTTTTGCATTTTTGGTGATTGTTTAGGGTGCGGAAAGTTAATAATAAAGGAATGATAGAGAAAAACACATGAACAAGTAAAGGAGATTTTATATGGAAAAGTCCCTAGTCGCTATTGCGATTTTTTTGGTGGCATATGTTTTAATTATTTCGGAAAAAATTCATCGCACCGTCATCGCGTTAGCAGGTGCCATCTTATTGATTCTGTTTCAGGTCATTAGCCAGGAAACTGCGTTTCATCACATTGATTTTAATACAATCGGGCTTTTAACCGGGATGATGCTTTTGGTTGGGATTGTAAGTCAAACAGGGTTGTTTACATATTTATCAATATGGTCAGCTAAAAAAGTTAATGCTGAACCAATTAAAATACTTGTTGTGATTGGTATTTTAACAGCCGTAGCTTCTGCCTTATTAGATAATGTGACAACTGTGCTGTTGGTGGTTCCTGTTGTTTTCAGTATTACCAAGCTGTTGGAGATTTCGCCCATGCCGTATCTGTTTACGGTAATTCTTACTTCAAATATAGGTGGTACGGCAACTCTTATTGGTGACCCACCCAATATTATGATTGGGAGTGCAGTGAAAGAGTTAACATTTGCAGCTTTTGTTAAC
This sequence comes from Sporomusa ovata DSM 2662, assembly GCF_000445445.1. Taxonomy (GTDB): domain Bacteria; phylum Bacillota; class Negativicutes; order Sporomusales; family Sporomusaceae; genus Sporomusa; species Sporomusa ovata. Next base: position 1,178,941 of record NZ_ASXP01000002.1, read on the forward strand.
AATTTAGCAGCAATTTCATTGTTTATTCTGGCCATTACGCTAGTTTTGTTAGTGTTTTTTTACCGTAAAGGTCTGGTCACGACAGAAGAACTTAAGGCCAAAATGATGGCACTAGATGAAAGAAAGCAAATTAAGGACATTTTACTGCTCAAGAAATCTTTGTTTGTGTTGTTTCTAACCATCGCGGGCTTCTCAGTACACCAGGTTCTTCATTTAGAATCGGCGACGGTAGCTTTATCGGGGGCACTTTTATTGTTGCTGATGACTTATGCTAACTCGGAGCATGAGCTAGAACGGATTTTTCATAAAGTTGAATGGTTAACAATCTTTTTCTTTGTAGGGTTGTTTGTACTTGTTTCAGGATTAATTGAGACAGGGGTCATTTCATTGCTCGCCAAAGACATGCTCCAGCTAACGGCAGGCAAGCCAGTTGCTACTGCCATGGTGATTTTATGGCTGAGTGCCCTTGCTTCGGCTTTCGTGGATAATATACCTTTTGTAGCGACGATGATACCGATGATTAAAGAAATGGGGATTATGGGGGTTACTAATATCGAGACTCTATGGTGGAGTTTGGCTTTAGGAGCATGCTTAGGGGGAAATGGTACATTAATTGGTGCAAGTGCCAATGTGATCGTCGCTGGTCTAGCTGCTCAAAATGGTTATACTATTTCATTTATGAAATATTTCAAGGTGGCATTTCCTTTAATGCTATTATCTATTGTGATTTCAAGTGTATATATTTATGTAAGATATCTTCTATAGAAAGGGATCCGAAGGGGATAGCCCCTCAATAAAAAAGACTGTAACTGACCTGTTTTTAGCGGTCAGTTGCAGTCTTTTTGCGAGGTACCACAGGGGTGGTATATTTCGAAGAAAAATCCTAAACATAAGTGTTGACGAAAGATAAGTGTAAGTCTAAAATAAATACTGTACAGGGGTATCGTATATGGAGGATTATAATGCTAAATGAACGTGAAATAACAGATGTTAAAAAGAGACTGCGCCGAATTGGCGGGCAGATCAATGGAATTGAGAAGATGATTGATGATAGACGCTACTGCGTGGATGTGCTGCAGCAAATTATGGCCGCCCGGGCGGCGCTCAATCAAGTTGCGCTTGTTATGATTGAAAGCCATACGAAAAGTTGTGTGGTTAATGCTATAATGGAAAATCGAACGGAAGAGGCTGTCGATGAGTTAATGGGCGTTTTATCTAAGTTTACAAAATGAGATAAGTCTACGATTGAAGGAGGAAAGGGATATGGCTGAAGTACGTAATAACCCGGCTGCCGACACTGTGTTGCTAAAGATTGGCGGGATGAGCTGTGCGGCCTGTGCAAGCAGAATAGAACGGGGGTTGGCAAAGCTGCCGGGAGTCGATAAGGCCGCAGTAAATATTGCGACTGAGAAGGCATCTGTGACCTATGACCGCTCCCAGCTAAGCCTTAGTGAAATCGCGAATAAAATTGAGGCTTTAGGCTTTACAGTCATCAAGGATAAAGTAGACTTAAAAATTAGCGGCATGACCTGCGCGGCTTGCTCTGGTCGAGTAGAAAGAAGCTTAACTAAGCTGCCCGGCATAGCCAGTGCGGTTGTAAATCTGGCAGTTGAGAAGGCTACGGTGACGTATTATCCGAATGTAGTTAGTGTAAGCGATATTAAGGCTAAAATTGAAAGCATTGGCTTTGGTGCGCATGAATTAACAGATACTCTAGCAGTAGATAAGGAAAAGAAAGCTCGCGAAGCAGAGGTCAATAGGCAGCGATTGCGCCTGTTTATAGCTGCTGGTTTTTCTTTGCCGCTATTGTTGGGAATGGTTTTGCATATGCTGGGGGCAATGGGCAGGGCTACCGAGCTGCTGATGAATCCCTATCTTCAGTTGATATTAGCCACTCCGGTGCAGTTCATTGCCGGCTGGCAGTTTTACCGGGGCGCTTATCTGGTGCTTAAGAACGGCAGCGCCAATATGGATGTTTTAGTAGTGCTTGGCACGTCGGCTGCTTATTTTTACAGTATAGCTAACGTTTTGCGGCATGAACCTCATTTATATTTTGAAACATCGGCGATTTTAATTACGCTCATCCTACTGGGTAAACTGCTGGAAGCCACTGCCAAGGGACGAACCTCAGAAGCTATTAAAGCCCTCATGGGTCTGCAGGCTAAGACCGCGCGAGTGTTTCGTGACGGTCAGGAAATTGATATTCCCATCGAAGCGGTGGTGACCGGAGATGTTGTGGTTGTGCGTCCTGGTGAAAAAGTTCCGGTTGACGGTGTGATTGTCGAAGGGACATCAACAGTGGATGAGTCCATGCTTACCGGGGAAAGCTTGCCTGTTGATAAAAAAATCGGCGACCAGGTGGTTGGTGCGACTATTAATAAATTAGGTACATTTAAATTTGAGGCTACTAAGGTTGGCAAAGATACTGCCTTGGCTCAGATTGTACGCATTGTTGAAGAAGCGCAAGGTTCGAAAGCACCGATCCAGCGTTTTGCTGATGTGGTTTCAGGCTATTTTGTACCAACTGTTGTGGGGCTGGCGATTGTAACCTTTGCCGTTTGGTTCTTTATCCTGGACCCCGGCAATTTCTCGCGGGCATTGATTAATTTTACCGCTGTAATGGTCATCGCCTGTCCTTGCGCACTGGGTCTGGCTACGCCGACATCCATTATGGTGGGTACCGGTAAGGGGGCCGAAAACGGAATCTTGATTAAAGGCGCGGAACATTTAGAGCACGCGCATAAATTGACAACTATTGTCCTTGATAAGACAGGTACAATTACCAAAGGCGAACCGGAGGTTACCGATATTGTGCCGCTCACAGGATTTGATGAAGCTGAATTAGTACGATTAGCGAGCAGTGCCGAGAGAAATTCTGAACATCCTTTGGCGCAGGCTATTGTGAACTATGGTAAAAGACAGGGCGTGCTTATGGCAGACACGGAATCGTTTACTGCCATTCCCGGGCATGGAGTTGAGGTTACTATTGCCGGTAAACGAATTTTAGTAGGTACCCGCAAACTTATGCAGGAAAACAAGATTGAGTTTGCAGCTGCTGTTGCCCAAATTGAACGGTTGGAACTCCAGGGTAAGACGGTTATGTTATTTGCCTTAGAAGATAGGCTGAGCGGTTTATTTGCTGTCGCGGATACTGTTAAGGAAGGCTCGGCGCAAGCCATAAGCGAGCTGCAAAAAATGGGAATTGAAGTTTGGATGATGACCGGCGATAACACCCGTACCGCCCAGGCTATCGCCCAAACAGTAGGCATAACTAATGTTATGGCTGAGGTACTGCCGGAGCACAAAGCAGAAAAAGTTGAGGCCCTTAAAAAAGCGGGTAAGGTTGTGGCTATGGTTGGTGACGGCATTAACGATGCCCCGGCGCTGGCGACTGCCGATGTAGGCTTTGCAATCGGAACCGGTACCGATGTTGCGATCGCGGCCGCCGATATTACCCTAATGCGGGGTGAACTGAGCGGTATTGTGGCTGCTATTCGGTTAAGTAAGGCAACCATGAGAAATATTAAACAAAATCTCTTTTGGGCGCTTGTGTATAATTCACTTGGTATTCCGATTGCGGCAGCCGGATTTCTATCCCCCGTTTTGGCAGGAGCGGCCATGGCTTTTAGCTCAGTTTCGGTAGTAACCAATGCCCTTAGATTGAAACAGTTTGATCCTTACAGGAGCTGAGGCAAGAGACGAGAGGAGGTGAAGTTTGTGAGTAAAGTTGCGGAAACAACCTTGAAAATTGAGGGTATGTCTTGCGGACATTGCAAAATGAGTGTTGAGAAGGCCCTGCAAGCGATTGCGGGAGTAGTCAGCGTAAGTGTTGACCTGGAAAAGAAAGAAGCCATTGTAACTGGTACTGCTGAACGGGAGGAACTTGTAAAAGTCGTGGAAAATATTGGTTTTAATGTGGTTTCATGAATGTAAGAAGGCAAGCCCTTTTCTCAGGGCTTGCCTTGAAAACATATGTATATACATCACCAAACGCGTTCCGTCCAGCCCGGCCTACTTCAGTATATCAACTTGCTGAAAGTCGGGCAGCGGTACATTGATAATACGCTGCGCCAATCGTTTGGCTCTTGCCGGATCGGCAGAGAAATAGAAACGTCGCATTGCCTGTTGGCCGGCATTTGCTAACAGATCCATACTTTTGAGAGTTTCATAAGCATCATGGGCTGTTTGTTCAGCCGGATCAATTATTATTACATCAGGGTTCAGGATGTGCTTAATAGTTTCTATGAGGAAGGGATAGTGTGTACAGCCCAAGACTACTGTATCCACACCCGCATCTTTCATCGGTTGAAAGCATTCGCGACAAGCTGCTTCTGCTGCGGCTCCTGTTAATTCTTCTCGTTCTACAAGCGGAACCAGTGGTGGGCATGCCTGAGGAAACACGTGGGCACTTGCGTCTGCAGCCTTGATTCTTGCGGCATGTTTGCTGCTATTAATGGTAGCCTGTGTGGCTGCAACACCAATATTTTTATTTTTGGTGGCGGCTAGTGCCAACTGTTCACCACTATTTGTGCCAACGATAGGAAAAGAATATCGGCTGCGAGCTTGTTCTAAAGCCCACATCGTCATTGTATTACACGCCACAACCGCGATTTTAACGTCCTGCCTGTTTAGAAAATCGAGAATTTGCCTTGAAAACTCTATGATTTGTTCAACCGGTCGGGAACCGTATGGAGCCCGGCCGGTATCACCAAAATAAACAATATTTTCATTTGGCATTATCTTAATAATTTCTTTTACTACAGTAAGTCCACCAATACCGGAGTCAAAAACCCCAATGGGTGCATTATTTGACACATCTGACACCTCCGAAGCGTAATATAGTATATGTGACAACAGCTGGTTTTATAGGAACACTTTATCATTATATAATAAAGAATTAACTCAACTTTCGCAACAGAAATTAGGCTGGTAAGCCTTGATAGATAAACCCTAGCCAAAGGCTAGGGTTCGTTGTTTACTAGGAGAGCTACCAGACAACTAGTTAGAAAAATGATCTGAGAAAGAAGGTTTTGGCCCTTTTGTGACGAAATACACAAAACAGTAACGACAAGAGCTTTGTATCATAAACTTCTGTCTGTGACCAAAAGACATAATTGTAGCAGGAGTAGCCCTTAGGCGGTTTTATTTTTAGGGTGGCACGTGCTTAGTGTAGAATTCTTTTGCAGAATATAAATAAATAAACGGTGGAGGCTGCAATGAAAAACTCTAAAGTAACTTGTCAGGAATTACGTAGTTTACTGCCAATACTAGGTATTATTATGCTTATCATGTTAGCCGGAGCCGGCCAGGCAACTACTGAGCGTTACTTACAGTCGCAGTTAAGCAATAAGATCATGCTAGAATCTCAGCAGCGCCTGGCAGCATATCAAGCACTGAAGGCGCGGGTGCAGGAATATAATAGTGCCTTTGTGAATCGGGATTATAATACTCTATATAGGTTATCCTATTTTAAAGGGGTTCCTGAGCCTAGCCTATTCGAATACCGCCAGCTGCGTGATGCAGGTTACGTCTATAATATCAGTGTAACAGTACAAAATATTGAATTGCAGGGTGATAAAGCCTGGGCAGAGGTTGAACTGGTATTGACCCACCCGGCACTTGGGATAAATAAAACCGTTCATAAGCAGCAATGGGAGTTACTTAATGACCTTTGGTATAAAGTAGACTACGGTAATTAGAAAGTATAAGTTTTTTGAACCGCAGAGACGCAGAGTACGCAGAGGGAATGTTCTCGATATACATCTCCCCTCTGCGCTCTCTGTGTACTCTGTGGTTGAACCGTATCCTCAAGGCGCAATAGCGCTTATTTAATGGATGTTTTAGCGGTATATTCCAGCCATACCGGTGATAATCAGCGCATTGGCAAAGTCAATCAAGAAGGCTCCTACCAATGATACGATCATGAGGGCCCGAGGGGAAGGACCGTATTTTTCGGTTAATGCAGCCATGTTTACTAATGCATTAGGCGTTGCACCCATACCGAAACCGACCATACCAACAGACAGGTGTACAGCATCATAGGTGCGACCCATGATAAAGTAAACCACCAGCCAGCAGAAGAGGGCCATTAGAATAATTTGACCAATCAAAATTACCAGCAGTGGGAGGGCAAGATTAATGAGTTCCCACAATTTAAGACCATTAATAGCCATGGTTAAATAGACGGCTAACGAAATTTCGGAAATGATTTCAAGAGCATTGCCATTAATTTCATAAGACTTGGTAAGATCGCCAAAGTTTCGTATCACTGCGGCCATAATCATGGCACCGATATAACCAGGAAGCGTAATCCCTGCTTTGGTCAAATAAAAACTTAAAATGGAGCCTAAACCCATGGCAGCAAGTATAAAGCCAAGCGTTTTTATTAAACTATCGCCGCTAATGCCGGTTTCTTGTTCCTCTTCCACTTCAACACTATCTACAGCAATGCCGTCTTTGAATGGTGTGACTATTTTGTATTTTTTAATCAGTGTTTCACCAAATGGGCCACCCATTAAGCTGCCTGCAACCATACCAAAAGTCGCGCAGGCGATAGCTGCAGTCGTGGCTCCCTGTACGCCCCACTCTTCAAAGAGCGGTCCGAAGGCACCACCTGTTCCCAGGCCACCCATCAGTGTTACGGCACCACTAATAATACCAAACATAGGATCAATACCGGTAGCCTTAGCAAGAGCAATGCCAAGAACGTTTTGCAGCACTCCAAGCACAACAGCTAACAAGAAAAAGATAATTAGAGGCATGCCGCCTTTTTTTAGTAATGTTACACTAGCGCCCATACCAATTGTGCAAAAGAACATAATCATGAGAGCTGTTTGCATAGAACCATCTAACTCAAACCCGAGAATTCCCTGGGTACGCAGAAAAGTGGATAAACCAGCGAAAATCAAACCGCCAATAACAGGTGCCGGAATGCTGAGACGCATAAATATAGGTACCCGGTGCCTGATAAAAGAACCTAAAAAGTATACCACCAGGGCTAAAGCAACTGTTTGAATCATGTTAAGTTTGAGGATTAAAAGACCGTTAACAATTGTTGATTCCATTAATTTCCCTCCACTCGTATTTGTTAAATAATGCAACTAGTGAGAATCGTGTCTCATCATTCTGTTTTAATTATAAGCAAGCACTTTACGAAAACTACAGAAAACAACTGAATGTTATATTAGAAAATACTGATTTATCAGTAATGTTTTCAGGAAAATCATTTGTCTGCATAGCAATGAATCATTTTGCGATATTGTTGCTCTTTTGGCGTAAATGATGCGCAACTATGTAAATGGAAAAAACAAGTAGATTTATATTTATTCCTTTAAAAATAAATTTCGTGCCGTCAAATCCATTGTTTACTAATTATCAAAAATATAGTATTCGGTTATATTAATAATAAGTGATTCGCAATAGTTATCAATGTTAGTCTATTAAGGTTCGTAGGAGGGTAATTTTATGGCTGAAGACAAAACGTTAACTTGCAGGGATTGCAATGCTCCATTCGTTTTTACTGCTTCTGAACAGGATTTTTATGCCGAAAAGGGTTTCACCAATGAACCAGGGCGTTGTCCTGAGTGCCGGGCAGCGCGTAAGCAAAGTAGTGGGGGGGCTAATCGGCGCGATAACAACCGTCCTCAACGTGAAATGCATGCTGTTACTTGTTCTGAATGTGGGAAGCAGACTGAAGTTCCGTTTCGTCCAAGTGGTGACCGTCCGGTTTATTGCCGGGAATGCTTTAATCAAAATAATTCGCGCTACTAGTGAAAGATAGTAACTGCAGCATTATAAAAATTCAGGTGGTGAGGCGTAATGGGCGGAAAAACCTTCGACCAGTTTACTAGCCGTCAACAGGCCAGAAGCAAAAAAATGATGCATAAAAAAGATCCTGAATCCAAGAATCAAGCTGATGAGCAGGACAAAACGAAGGCAAGAGAAACACAGTCGCTGCCAAGCTAAATAGCTGATAAAATAAAAGTAAAGCCAGTGGTCTATATCTCAGTTTGATATAGACCGCTGGCTTTACTTTTTGGTAAATTAGCAAGTCCCTTTCATTTTGTTTTCAGAATCAGTTGTTATAATTACTGAGGCATAATGCAATAGTTGTGATCATTTACACGAGGAGGATTCTGATGAAGTTGGATAAGAATTTTTGGGGCCGATTTTCTGCGGCTATTTCGCTGGGTTTTCTATGGTTCATTTTAGGAGCAATACTACGCGTGAGGTTCGCAATATTTTCCTATAACCAGATTGCGGCGACGCCTTGGGAAATTCTCAAGGTGTTTGCGGTTGGCGGCATCTTTGATCTCATAGTTATCGGCCAGGGCTTGCTGCCGTTGCTCTTTTATTTGGCGCTTGTACCGCGCCGCTTTTTTGCAACTAAGAGCAATAAGCTTGTGATTATGGGTTTACTATGGGTTTCAACAGCACTCCTGCTGTTGTTATCAGTTACAGAGTTTTATTTTTGGGATGAATTCCAGGCGCGGTTTAATTTTATTGCTGTTGATTATCTTATTTATACCCAGGAAGTAGTGGGGATGATTCGTGAGGGTTACCCGCTCAAGGCGTTATTCGGCGGCATTGGGCTGGTTGCTAGTGCTTTAACAGTTGTTATTTGGAAGAAATATTTGTGCTGGGATACCACGCTTTCGTTTAAGCGGCGGTTAGGTGTGTTAGGTTTTGCCCTGGTATTTCCGGTTGTTGTATTTTTCTCGGTTACCGGCAACATGAAGAATGTCAGTGCGAATATCTTTAATAATGAACTGGCAGGTAATGGAGTTTATGAATTTTTGTCAGCTTTTCGCAATAATGAGCTTGATTATGTTAGGTATTATGAGACCATTCCTAGTGACGAGCTTGAGCCTAGGCTCAGACAACTTCTGCAGGAACCAAATAGTCAATATGTCAGCGCAAATCCGGAAGAGTTGACTAAGTTTGTGACCGCGTCAGATCCGGAAAAGCATCCGAATATTGTAGTTATTACCGTGGAAAGTCTGAGCGCTGATTATTTGGGGGCTTTTGGCAATCAGCAAGGATTGACTCCCAATTTAGATAAACTGGCGCAAGAGTCACTTTTTTTCACTAAGGTATATGCTACAGGAACCCGGACAGTCCGGGGCTTAGAGGCCCTTACTTTGTCCATTCCACCGACTCCCGGACAATCCATTGTGCGTCGTCCGAATAATGATGATCTGTTTACGTTAGGCTCAGTACTAAACAGCCGTAATTATAAAAGCTGGTTCGTCTACGGTGGCTACGGTTATTTCGATAATATGAATGATTTTTATGCCAAAAATAACTATCAGATTCTTGACCGTACCAGCATTCCGAAAGAGAAAATTATGACTGAAACCGTATGGGGTGTGGCCGATGAGGTCATCTTTGGCGAAGCTGTTGAAAATCTAGATAAGGCTTATGCCAGCGGTGAGAAAGTATTTCAGATGATTATGACTACCTCGAACCACCGTCCCTATATTTACCCAGACGGCAGAATTGATATTCCTTCACCCAATCATTACGGTGCGGTTAAATACACCGATTGGGCCATTGGCAATTTTTTGGCTGAGGCCAAAAAGCACCCCTGGTTTCAAGATACGGTGTTTGTTATCGTTGCTGATCATCAGGCAGCAAGCGCCGGAAAAACGGAAGTGCCGATCAAAAAATATCATATTCCGCTTATCGTTTATGCTCCCAATCTTATTGCCCCAGGGCGTGTTGATCGCTTAATGAGTCAAATTGATGTTGCACCAACGCTGTTAGGCTTGCTCAATTTTTCTTATACCTCGCGGTTTATGGGTTATGATATAATGAAGTTGCCGGTAGGCCGGGAACGTATTTTTATCAGTACCTATCAGAATATCGCTTATGCCAAAGGTAATAACCTAGTCGTTTTAAAACCTAAAAAGCAGGTTTCTTGTTATCAGATTAACTATCAGACCGGGGACTATACAAAGCAGCCGCTTGATGCTGATTTAGTGAAAGAGGCTATAAGCTGGTATCAGGGTGCCAGTACATTGTATAAAGAAGGTAAATACGGCGCAATTCATTAGCCTATTGGGAGCATGATAAATTTGTACTCAGGGAGTGACATTGTTTTGCATTTTTTTCAACAATACCGCACTATTTTGGTGATAATGGTGCTGTTTATTTTGAATTTGCTGGTTATACAGTATACTGATTTTGATTTGTTTGTACAGGACTATGTCTATAACTTTCCAGCAGGTAAATGGCCCTTGGAAGATGTACATAGCCACTATGGCTGGCTGTTGTATACAGGAATTAAAGTAGGGCTGGCAGGGTTTGCCGTACTGCTTATGGCTCTATTTGTTTTATCCTATAAATCATCGTTTGCTTTTTTGCGGCAATACCGCCGTTCGTTTGCCTGTGTAGTCATTAGTATGATGTTTTGCCCATTGCTTGCTAGTATGGGTAAACAGGTGACGAATGTCTATTGTCCGTACCAAATTGAACGCTATGGCGGAACGATGCCTTATGTCAAGCCGTTATCTCCTTACCCTGCCAGCTTTAAGCAGGAAAAAAGGGGAATGGGTTTTCCTGCCGGTCATGCGGCAGGCGGGTTTGCTTTGCTGTCTTTGTTTTTTGTTTCAAAACATAGGAAAATACAGCTCTTACTGGGTGGGGCAGGGCTTACCGTCGGCATTTTTATGGGTGTGTATCAAATTTTACGGGGCCAGCATTATATCGGCGATACTTTAGTAACCGTGCTAGGGTGTCTACTGTTTAATTTACTGCTTTTCCGCCTATTTCCAGGAGACCAGCGTGGACATATGCACTATAAGACTTCATAAATTGGTTCTGTTAAACAGAAATTGACTTTACAGGACAGAAGAAACTGCCATCTTGCGATGGCAGTTTTCTTGATATTATAGAAAGTATAAAAATGCAGAGGCTATTGTTTTCTTTAATTTTCTTTAGCTTTTGGAGGAAGATTATAACCGTGCTCATTGTAAGGTTTCAACGTAGTTAGCCATTTTTCTTCCAGGTTTGCTAAGACATCAGGTAAATTTTCTGTTGCTATATCCTCTGCCTTTAGCGTTTCAAGAATATCGAACGAATAGGCTTCCGGGCCATATTGATTCCATTCTTCCTGAAGGCTCTTATTCTTATGACTGTTCATTTTGAGTTGAAAGCGGTGACGGTTAAAGATCGTGTTTAGATTTTTACTGCTGCCAATAAAGGTTTTACCGTTAACTTGATTTTTAATTTGAAATATACCGATGGGAAAGGACATCTGTTTATATAGGGTTTTTAATTCTTTATGTCTATCCAATGAACTCATCTCCGTTCTGTTTTTAAAAACTAATTTCGCACCCAGTAGGAGCTGCCATCTTGTGTACGGTCCATAAAGCCATAGTCAATCAAATACCGGCGTAGTAGTACATAATCAGGGTAAAATTGCTGTAAAATCGAATTTACTTCTTTTTCCGTATAGGTTTTACCCAGCTCGAAGTTCGTCAGGAGATGCCGTAATATCGCCACCCGCTTTTTCTCTTTCAGTGGAAACAAAGTAAGTGGTCCGGATAATCCCTGCTTAAAGCAGGTGGATAATATTTTTTTGTTTTCCTCTTCGGTGATGGCAAAACGGTCATCAACCATCTTGGAACTGCGCGGGATGTCAATGAAGGTCTGTTTCTTTGGAATCTGTTCTCCTAATAGTTCCATGATGGCGAGAAAGACCTTGGCTTGTTTTTGCTTCTCGCGGAGAGAAAAGCGATGGTTGCGGATGGTCGAAGTACTGCCTGTATTGAGGGTTTTGGCAATCTCATTATCCGCATGACCTTGGTAAAAAAGTTCTAGGATTATTTTTTGATGATCGGTTAGGCCTGTTAACTTTTTATCCAGGTTAATCAGCACCTCGAAGGTGGAGTGGTGTTGCTCGGCGATGTGAATGGCAATATACTTGCGGGCTGCGTATAATTGCTCCTGATGGGGGTAGATAACTCCATTGGCAAAGCTTTTTCCGCAAATCAGGCACACAAACTCGTCGGTTTGTTTTTGATAGAGATAACCTTGCTTTATTTCATCAAGAGATGCCTGCCAAAATAGTTCTGATAAGTCGTTCATCTAAACACCTCATTATATTATCTATCAATGGTACAGATGTTATTATAAAATGTTTGTTATTGAAAGTCAAGATATAAAAGCTTATTGTTTAATTATATACTAGACAATAATATTTTTATCTATTAGATAAACCAATCTCTATTGCGAAGAATTGGTTTGTTAGGCGTTATATCAATACGACAAGATTCTTCATGATGATGTCAAAAAATTCAGAAGGTAGAAGCAGCGTATTTAAGGAATACTATCAAACGTAAAACCTGAATAGCTCATTAATTTGCTGGAGTCATGTGTAATTTCACTGTAAATGTAAAAATGTAAATTATGAAGAGGAGGCTAAAAATATGAGGAGTCATATTACCACCAAAGGATTAGAACGGGCTACACATCGCGCGTTGTATTATTCAATGGGCTTTTTACCGGAAGACTTGGAAAAACCATTGATTGCTGTTGTAAATACTCAAAATGAAACTATGCCTGGACATGTGCATTTGGACAGCATAGCCAAGGCAGTTAAAGAAGGAATCCTTGCTGCAGGAGGTACGCCAATAGAGTTTCCGACAATCGGTCTTTGTGACGGGATTGCACAAGGAAACTATGGCATGCACTATCCTTTGGCAAGCCGGGAATTGATTTGTGATTCGGTAGAATGTATGATGAATGGTCATCAATATGATGCCATGGTACTTATTACCAATTGTGACAAAATAACGCCCGGACTACTGATGGCGGCTGTTCGCCTTACTATTCCGGCAATTATGATTAGCGGTGGGCCAATGGCCACTGGTTGTGTTGATGATCAGGAAATCGGTTACACTGATTTGATGGCAGCGCAGGGCGATGTTGCCAGAGGTATTATTACTCGCGAAGAATTATCAAGAAGAGAGCGGGATGCACTACCTGGTTGTGGCGCCTGCAATTTACTGGGAACAGCCAATACCATGAATTACCTCACTGAGGCTCTTGGCATGTGTTTGCCTGGGGCGACCTGTCTGGCAGGGACTGGCAGACGGTTGGCTTTAGCCAAACAAACAGGTATGAAGATTATGGAGCTGTATCACAAGTCGATTTTACCGCGTCAGATTGTGACCAAAGAGTCCATTGAAAATACGATTACAGTAGATTTGGCTATTGGGGGTTCAACCAATACAATTCTGCATTTAACTGCGTTGGCTAAAACCGCAGATATTGATTTTGATGTCAACTGCTTTGCTGAACTTGCGCAAAAAGTGCCTCATCTTGTGAAAATTAAACCTGCCCCCAATGGTCATTATCCTGCTGATGTTCATAATGCTGGCGGTATAACGGCATTAATGGGTCAGTTATGTAAAAATGGGTTATTGCACAAAGAGTGTTTAACCGTAACTGGTCAAACAGTTGCCGAGAATGTCAGCGACGCTAAGATAATTAACAGCAATGTTATTAGGCCAATGGATAATCCATATTCCGCCAAAGGCGGGTTGCAACTTTTGTATGGCAATCTGGCACCCGAAGGGTCAGTATGTAAGAGTGCGGCTGTTGTACCGGAAATGCACCACCACAAAGGTCCGGCCAGAATTTTCAACCAGGAAGAGCCGGCTGTGGCTGCTATCTATGGCGGACAGATTAAACCTGGTGATGTGGTTGTAGTAAGGTATGAAGGTCCAAAAGGTGGTCCCGGCATGCGGGAAATGCTCACAGCGACTGCTGCTATTGTTGGCATGGGTTTATCCAAAGAAGTGGCATTGGTGACTGATGGCCGTTTCTCTGGTGCTACAGCAGGCGCTGCTATTGGTCATGTTTCCCCGGAAGCAGCTGAAGGCGGACCGATTGCCTTGATTGAAGAAGGCGATCTGATTGAAATTGATATTACTAACGGCACCATTCATCTCCATGTTAGCGATGAAGAACTGGCTCGCCGCAAAGCGGCCTGGCAGGCTCCCAGGCAAGATCATGTAATTAAAGGCAGTTATCTTGACCGTTACTCTAAGATGGTATCATCAGCGATGGCTGGTGCGGTATTTAAATAACATAGTAATACAAAAAAATAGGAGGTAATTACAAATGGCAAAAACTAAAATTACAATTCCTCAGATTCTTGAAACTAAGCAAAACGGTAAAAAGTTCAAAATGATCACAGTATATGATTATCCGATGGCTGGTATTGTTGACCGTTCGGCTGCCGAACTTATCCTAGTCGGCGATTCACTGGGCATGGTTATCCAGGGCAAGGACAGCACTGTACCGGTAGAATTTGAAGAAGAACTGTATCACTTAAAGCTTGTCCGCCGGGGAGCACCTAATACCTTTGTTGTTGGCGATATGCCCTTTTTATCCTATCAGGTAAATCGTGATGAAGCCATTCGCAATGCAGGCACGCTGCTAAAAGCCGGTGCTGATTGTGTGAAAATGGAAGGCAATAGTAAAATTGCCGACACGGTAAAAGCAGTAGTGGATGCCGGCATCCCGGTTATGGGCCACATTGGCTTAACGCCGCAAACAGCCGCAATGATGGGTGGCTTTAAAGTTCAGGGAAAAAGCTCGGAAGCTGCGGAAAAATTAATGCAAGATGCCATCGCTATTGACAATGCCGGCGTTTTTGCCATGGTATTAGAATGTATGCCTGCTTCTTTGTGCAAGTTAATTACTGAGCGGGTGAAATGTGCGACAATCAGTGTTGGCGGCGGCGGAGATTGTAACGGACATAACCTTAATGCTTATGATTTACTCGGCATTTTTGACAAGTTTGTGCCTAAATTTGTCAAACAATATGCGCAAATGGGACAACAAATGGTGGATGTTTTTGACACCTGGTGTCAGGAGATTGATAATGGCACTTTTCCGGAAGAAAAGCACTGCTTTACGATGAACGACGAAGATTTGAAACGTTTATACTAATTTTTAGGAGTTGTGATGAATAATGGCTAAAAAAACAATTAATGATTTCAATCAAATGGTAGATAACGGTGAAAAAATAGTTTATCTAACAGCGTATGACTATCTCACTGCCAAAATGGAAGAAAAAGCTGGCGTGGATATGATCCTGGTTGGCGATTCCCTCGGTATGGTAAGCTTAGGCTATGATACTACTTTTCCGGTAACTATGGATGACATGATTCGCCATTGCTCGGCTGTGCGCCGCGGTGCTCCGAATACCTTTATTGTTGGCGATATGCCATATATGTCTTACCAGACTTCCAATGAGCAGGCAATTGCTAATGCCGGCCGGTTCATCAAAGAAGCCGGTGCCGACTGCATCAAACTGGAAGGCGGCGGCCCGATGATTGCTGAACGGATTAAAGCCATCCAGCAGGCTGGTATCCTGGTTATGGGTCACATCGGCCTGACACCTCAGCTTATGGGGCAAATCGGTGGTTACCGGGCTCAGGGTCGCAGCTCGGCGGCGGCCATGAAGATTGTCAATGAGGCCAAAGCGGTTGAAGCAGCAGGTGCCTTCAGCATTCTGGTAGAGGGTATTCCTACTGCTGTCGGCAAAGCTATCACCGAAAGAGCCGGGATTCCCATTCTGGGTATTGGCGCCGGTTCCTATACTCATGGACAACTGCTCATCTATGCTGATATGGTTGGTTTGTATGATAACTTCACACCAAAATTTGTTAAAAAATATGCCAACGTTGGTGAAGTCTTAACAAAAGCCTTCAAAGAATATACCGAGGAAGTCCGTAAGGGGCAATTCCCGGTTGACAGTGAACATACTTATGGTATGAACGAAACGGAAGTAAAAGAGTTTCTTGCTTTGTTGGATAAATAATCAGCAAAAAAGAGGATAATCCTTTTAGCGGCTGTATGAAAACTAGTGCCGGAAAAACCCGCTTAAAACGAAATGTTATAGGCGGGTTTTCAATTTTTTGATTTTAGTTTATCATAGGAATTAGAAAGAGGTGTCGAAGGTTGAGAAAATTTACATTAAAGTATGGCAAAGAAGAAATGAGTTTCTCTGTTCCTGCTAAGCAATTGGTGCATGAAATTATTGGTAAAGAATATCCGCCGATCAATGATATTCCGCAAGCTGTGCGCGAGGCACTGGCTAAACCAATTGATGCGCCACCGCTTGGCGAATTGGTACGGCCTGGTGAAAAAGTTGTTATTGCTGTTAGTGATATTACCCGTGCCTGGCAGCAGATGCCGCTGGTGTTGCCTGAAATTATTGCCACTCTTAACAAAGCTGGTGTATCAGACAGTAATATTACTATTATTATCGCGGTAGGCGGTCATCGCCAAAACACGGAGCAGGAGTTTGTTCAGTTATGCGGCAAAGAAATCTATGAGCGAATTAAAGTTGTAAACCATGATGCTTTTGATACTGATAATATGGTGTATTTCGGCAAGACCAGCCTGGGGACTGAAGTTTCTATTAATAAAATAGCAGCCGAAGCAGACCGGCTAATCCTGACAGGTGGTATTGTGTATCATTATATGGCAGGCTTCGGTGGCGGTCGCAAAAGTATTGTTCCAGGTATTAGTTCTATTAAAACCATTCGCCAAAATCACTTGTGGGGACTTGGCGGAGAGGTTGGTGCCGGTTCTAATCCGCATGCTGCCTCCAGAAAGACGCAAGGCAATGAGCTGCATGAAGATATGATGGAGGTTGGCGGCTTCATTAATCCTGACTTTATCATTAATATGGTACCTACTCCTGACGGTCAATTTGGCGGTGTTTTTGCCGGTAATTGGGTTTCTGCCTGGAAGGAAGGCTGTAAACTGGTAGATCAACTTTATGGTGTTCAAATCGATAGCTTAGCAGATATTGTAGTTACCACAGCCGGCGGCTTTCCTAAAGATATTAATCTTTACCAAACAGGTAAGACCATGGATAATGCCTATTATGCTGTGAAAAAAGGCGGTGCGGTAGTACTTTTAAGTGAATGTGCAGACATTTACGAACCAGAGGAATTTTCCCGCTGGTTTCAATATGATGACAAGCTGGCGATGGAAAAAGCGTTGCGCGCAGACTTTGGGATACCGGGCTGGGTAGCGCTAAAAGAAGTGGAATGCAGCAGCTATGCCACTTATATTATGGTTACGCGTCCGGAAAATGCCGAGCTTGTTAGCAAGACCGGTATGATTGCTACAACCACTATTGAGGACGCGCTTCGAATCGCCAGAGAAAAATGTGGCGTTGATAACCCCAGCTATACTGTTATGCCGCAAGGCGCAAACACGCTGCCAATTTTGCGGTAATTTACAGACTTTGAAGTGGCAGTTAAAGTGGTCAGGTCCCTGTTAGACTAAACTTTATAAATTGTATTGAGAAAACCACTAAAGATGTACAAGGTAAATCTTTAGTGGTTTTCTTTAATTTCTGCGGTCATCATGTGTGCAATATATTCATGATGTTCATCAATAAAGTCCGGAGGTAATTGAGTGATAATTGGCAAATGTATAAACATAGAAAATTTTAAAAAAGGAAAGCTTGTTAGGTTGTAGAGTAAATACAAGCTTCCTTTCCCTGGCCAGGGTATTCCGAAAAGAGTCTTAATAATCTAATTAATGCAGAAAAGGGGGATATTATGGTAAGTACAGTTGAAGAAAGAACAATAAGCAAGTTACGTTGGAAGTTACTTCCCTATCTGATGTTACTGTATATTATGGCAATGATTGATAGGGTAAATGTTGGTTTTGCCGCTTTGCAAATGAATGCGGACTTGGGTATAACCCCAAGTATGTTCGGATTTATCGCCGGTATCTTTTTTATCGCCTACTTCTTCTTTGAAGTACCTAGTAATGTTATTATGCATCGAGTTGGGGCGCGTATCTGGATTACCCGGATTCTTATCAGCTGGGGTTTGGTAACCGTATTTACAGGCTTTGTTCAAAACTCAACTCAATTTGGTATTTTACGTGTTTTACTTGGCGTTGCTGAAGCTGGTTTCTATCCCTGTATTATCTTATATATGACGTTCTGGTTTCCTGGCAAGTACTTTGCAGGTGCTGTATCCGTCTTTATGTGTGGCATGGCATTGGCAAACATTATTACAGGGCCGATTTCCACCTGGATTATGGAAAATATTGCGTGGATGGGCTTGTCAGGCTGGCGCTGGTTGTTCGTGATAGAAGGACTACCTGCCGTACTGCTGGGATTCTATAACTACTTTGCAATGATTGACCGTCCTGAACAGGCAACATTCCTTGACAAAGAGGAGAAAGCATGGCTTCTTGGCAGATTGAAAGAAGAACATGAAGCAAAAGCTGCCTTTGTACCTGCTAACAAATGGGATGTATTCAAAATGGGGAAAGTTTGGCATCTGTCCTTCTGTTATCTGTGCTATGTTATTGCCTTATATGGTTTGGGATTATGGATGCCCCAGATTATTAAGGGCTTGTCAAAAGCATTGAGTCTTACCAACATAGGATGGATATCTACCATTCCTTACTTCTTCGCCGTAGTCGCGATGGTGCTTGTCGCCCGTCACTCGGACAAGACCGGGGAACGGAAGTTTCATGGGTCGTTGCCGATCAGTATAGCTTTCTTCGGCCTGATTGGTTTAACATTGACAAATGATTTATGGGTTTCAATGGCGCTTATTTGTATCAGCCAGATGGGCATTTACTGTTTTGTCGGTACCTTCTGGTGTTTCCCTAATATGTACCTGACAGAGGCGACAGCGGCAGTTGGTATTGCTATCATTAATTCGACAGCTAACCTTGGCGGGTTCATTGGGCCTTATGTCGTTGGTTTCCTTAAGGAACTGAGCGGTGGATCTACCACTCTGAGCATGTATTTCCTGGCATCCTTCGCCATCATGGGGACAATATCAGTATTGGCTCTTGGTAAACCACCAGCAGAGAAAAAATTAGCAGGAAAATAGTCTTACAGTGAATAAAAGTAAACAAAAAAGGGTTGCGGGGAGAGATCCCCACTACCCTTTTTTGCCATCAAAAATGCAGGATTTTTACTAGCAAATGGGTAAATATTTAAAGGTAACAAACTTGTTGAGAAAGTACGAGGTAATTATAAATGACCATTGATATTGCTAACAAAATAAAAGAAACTTTTCAAGTAAATATTGTTAGTGATCAGCAGTTTGGCTGGGGAGAACAACATTGGTTGCAATTAGAACCGGATAAATCGAAAACCCAGCCGACAGTATCTGTATCAACGGTATATCCTGGCGGTTCACAGTCACCCCATGTGCATTCCGGTTATATCGAGATTATCATTGGCCTTGATGGAACGACTACTCATTGGTGCGACGACCGGGAAATAAAACTGGAAAAGGGTAAAATCAGCTATATCAGTGAAGGAAGTAAGCATCGTATTGTGAATAATTCATTAAAGCCGATTTCTTTCCTTAGTATTGTTTACTCAACGATTCCCAAGCCGTTAAAAGAGGAGATTATTGGTAAGGATATTGAGCTTAGTGAAGTGGCCAAGCTGATTAACCTTGATTCTATTGTTGAAAAGTTTGCACAATCAGTCCAAATGACAGTTACACTGATTGATGTAGCCGGTAATTTTCTGACAGACAAGAATAATTTACCTGAGATCTGTCAACGCTGTATCAACGAACAGTGCGGAAACTGTATTTTAAACACAACAACTGTAACGCCGCCTTATTTGGAACAGAAGATTTTCCATTGTAAATATGGTGTTACAGCAATCCAAAGCCCCTTTATAATTAATAACAGGGTATTAGGATATCTTGGCTGTGGTTATGGGAGATTGTCAACAAACATAACCCAGGTTGAGCCAGTTTCCAACAAGTTTGCTGCCGACAATGCCCAGGAAGTCTATTTCAAGCTGAACTTTATTCACCGCAATCATCTTAATTCGGTTGCTGAAACTTTATCATTAGTGAGTGCTTCGCTTGTACAATTAATGGTTAACTCCATGAAGGAAAAGGAACTGAGCGACTACCGGATCAATTTATCCCAGGAACGGGAAAAGCAGGCGTTGCTGCATCATTCCCTAAGCCAGGCGCGGCTCAAGTTTTTAGAATCACAAGTTAATCCGCATTTTCTTTTTAATACACTAAATACGATTGCTCAACAGGCTGAAATGGATGGCGCCGGCACATTGGCGTCGTTAACGTACTCCCTCTCAAATCTGCTCCGATTAAGTCTGGGTAAAGCTGATTCACTAGTTACAATCGAAGAAGAATTAAGCTATATCAAAGATTACTTGTTTATTCAACAGACTAGATTTCCAGATAAATTTACGGTTGCTATTGACATAGATCCTACTATTTTAGAGATAAAAATCCCCTTCATGACAATCATGGTACTAATAGAAAATTCTATATTGCATGGATTTAAAAATGTTTGCCAGGAAGGACAACTTTTGGTGCATGGGTATAAGCAAGGAAACTATGGGGTTATTGAGGTTAAAGACAATGGCTGCGGGATACCTGACGTCATTGTTGCGGCAGTTCGGGAACTGCCTAATGTTGATTATGATCCGCCAAGTCTGAAAGGTATTGGGCTTAAAAACATTTTCTTGCGGTTAAAACATTATTATGAAGGCAAATTTGAATTTACGATCAATAAATCATCAGCAGGAGGAACTTTGGCCCGGATTGTTTTGCCGTTATAGGTTGTCTTCAACGCGAAACGAGTGGGGGGAAGCAAATGTACAAAATGATTATTGCCGATGACGAGCCTGCGGTGCGCCAATACCTGCGGTATATTGTTAAACAGTACAATTTGCCTTTTCAAATCTGCGGTGAGGCAGAGGATGGAGAACAGGCTGTGCGGTTGGCTGAATTGTATCAGCCGGAGTTTATCATCCTCGATATTAATATGCCGCTGATGAATGGTCTTGAGGCAGCCAGGATCATTAGGGAAAAGCACAAAGAGGCAATTATTTATATACTAACTGCCTATAGTCAATTTGAATATGCTCATCAGGCGGTGCAAACTCAGGTTGCCGACTATCTGCTAAAGCCTATTAAACCGGCTCAACTGGCTGACACGCTCCGTAAGGGTATCGCCAACGCGCTAAGTCAACGAATTTCGAAACAACGGCTCCAACGGTTGGAACAACAAATTGCCAAAGACAAACCTGTAGTGACACAACAGCGGCTGTTTGAATTATTGAAATCGGACAGTGATAATTCCGGTACTTTGAAATTACTGCAATCCATCGCGAAAAAAGAAGATTTCAGTCCGGCTGCCGTTCTTTCTGTTTCGTATTGGCATAATTCGGACAGGCTCCAGCGTATTGGGATGGAAGAACGGCTGCTGCAGGATAGTATGGCTCGTTTTGGAGAACATGTCATAGTAACATCATTTAGTGATGAAGTAGTGATGATTTTTGATCGTTGGGATTATGATGTACGCTGTGTATTGCAGACTCAATTGGAAGAGTGGGAACGCAAATATGCGATTACGATTTGTGCCGGCCTCAGTTTGGTGGCTAGACCCTCACAAATTGGCAGGGACTATAAAAATGCCAGAAAGAAACGGGAAGCCGGTTTATTTTGGCATCAGCAGGGTCTGCTGGTTATAGACGGTGCCGTAGACGGGCCGCAGGAAATAGAGTGTGAAGACGTTCAAAAACAACTCCGGGAGTGTTTATTGGAACGTAAATCAGATAAAGCTAAAGCAATTTTCCATCAGTTTTTGAGTGAAGCAAAGCAATGTGTTTGTCAGCCTGAATATGTGCATGCCGCAATTATAAAAATTGCCAATAATCTTATTGAAAAGTATGCTGAGTACATTATTTCGGACAATGATGCGATTTTGATTCGAAAAAATTTCATCAGTCAAGTGAATCAGACAGTTTCCGTATGCGATTTGGAACAATGTTTGTGCAATTTGATTGACACCTTGGAGAGCAATGTTGGTTCTTTAGAACAAAATCAGGCTGAGCAGGCGGTAAAATGGGCGATTGAGTATCTAAACAGTAATTATCATAAAGAGCTTACACTGGAACAATTGGCCGAAAAATTATTTATAAGTACAGGTTATTTCTGTCGTATTTTCAAGAAACATGCCGGCGAAGGCTATGCGACCTATTTGACCAATATTCGCTTGAAAAAAGCAAAAGAAATATTGCTGACAGGTAACTACACCGTTAATGAGGTTGCCCGTATGGTAGGATTTCGTGATGCCAGCTATTTTAGCAGTGTTTTTAAAAAGCACTACCACCAATCGCCCAGTAATCTTGCTGCATCTATACGAGTAGGCTCCTGATGCAGGTAGATATATTGGAATTTTAACTACAACGGAGGGAATAGATATGTTTAGAGGAATATTATCACCAATTATTACTGTTCTTGATGAGCAAGGAAGACTGGACTTTAAGGGAAACGAATTCCACATTAACAGGCTGATTGACAATGGTATTAACGGAATTCTTTTTCTGGGGAGTATTGGCGAGTTTTTTGCTCTTTCGATGGAAGAAAAAAAGGCTTTTATCACCTTTGCTATAAAAACAGTAAATAAGCGGGTACCTGTGCTTATTGGGACAGGCGGTACGGTGCAAGCAGAAGTTATTGAACTTACCCGGTTTGCAGAGCAGGCAGGGGCCGACGCGGCGGTAGTTATTTCCCCTTATTATTTCAAATTGGGGCCCGAAACCATCTACCGTTATTATGCCAATCTTGCACGGAGTACTTCGCTGCCGATTGTGCTATATAATTTCCCTGACAGGACAGCTTCAGACCTAACGCCGGAGCTGGTTCTTCGATTGGTCAAAGACTTCGATAATATTGTAGGTATCAAAGATACCGTAGATAACATCAGCCATACGAGAAAGGTGATTCAGCTTGTTAAGGCTCAGCGTCCGGATTTCAGTGTTCTATCAGGCTTTGATGAATATCTGATACCTAACCTAATGGCAGGTGGTGATGGTGTTTTATGTGGTTTAACCAATATCATTCCCCAAGTGTTTGCCGATCTTATGAACGCCTATGCTGCTAAGAATTTGGACAAGGTTGCGGCAGCGCAAGCTAAGATTTCCCTGTTAATGAACCTATATGATGTGTCTCAACCCTTTATTGCTGGCATTAAAGGTGCTGTGGCCGCAATGGGAGTGCCGATAGTTCCGGCGGTAAAAGAACCGGCCACTGAATTGACAACTACGCAATTGCAGACAATTCAGGATTTGTTGAAAAAAGCAGCAGTTATCCGGAGTTAGTCTAAAATATTTTTTTATGGCAATAACCTGGAGAGCAGGAATAATGCCGGTGAACAGCGAATATGCAAAATAATCACAAACGGTGGTTGATAATGCCGAACGGAGGTGGGCCTACTGGCTGGCAAAGAGGAAGGCGATAGAACCATTCAATCGCTATTTCGCGCCCTTAAGATCGTGGAGTATGTAGCAGAGCATGGGAATCTCGCCGGTCTAATGGAAATAAGCAAAGGGCTTGACCTAAACAAAAGTACAGCCCATGGTCTTATTGCTACTTTGGAGAAATGCGGCTATATGCGTCAGGACCCCAAGACCGGAAAATATTCTCTCGGGATCAAGGTTTTCGAGTTGGGACAGGCTTATATCACTAATCTTGATTTGCGTCAAATTGCGTTGCCGTATCTAAAGGAATTATCACTTATTTATCAGGAAACAACGCACCTGGCGATACTTTCCGGTGAAGATGTCGTTTATATAGAAAAAGTGGATGGCTTGCGCTCTGTTGGCATACGCTCGCAAGTCGGAGGGCGCAACCCGGCCTACTGTACAGGCGTCGGGAAGGTGCTGCTGTCCGGGTTAGATAAACAGCAAATCGAAAATTTGTATTATGACAAAGTATTGCAAGAGTACACGAGTAATACAGTGAAAAATTTGCCGGAACTGATTACTCAGATACAGCAAGTACGTAAGCAGGGATATGCTTTTGATAGTGAGGAATTTGAACAAGACCTGCAATGCGTTGCCGCGCCGATAAAGGATAGTTCTGGCACAATTATTGCCGCAATTAGTCTTTCAGGACCGGCTAGCAGGCTGCTGACTTCGCAAATGGATCAGATTGCCATTGAAGTAGTAAGAACTGCCAAAAAGATTTCCCTTCAATTGGGATTTAGGGACTAACCAGAGGGGGCTTGGAGGCAGGTTTTTTTTAGTATAAATGCGAACAGTGTTTGGTAATGTCAAACTGATATAATGGTGTCATATGAGAGGATGATTGCTTTGGAGCCAAAGAAATTGCGGGCAGCCATTATTGGCCCCGGTAATATTGGGATTGACCTAATGATGAAGATTCGACGCAGCAATAATTTGGAACTGGTAATGATGGCAGGTGTTGTTGCCGCATCGGAAGGGCTGAGAATGGCAAAGGAATTTGGTATTGCCACAAGTGCCGAAAGCATTGACGGTGTGTTGGCGTATCATGCTGCCAACAAGATCGATTTTGTTTTTGATGCTACCGGTGCCAGACCGCATACCATGCATGCGCCGTTATTAAAAGAAGCAGGGATTTTTGCGATTGATCTAACTCCGGCTGCCGTCGGTCCCTATATGGTGCCGGCAGTGAATATGGAGCAGCATATCAATGAATGCAATGTCAATATG
Organism: Sporomusa ovata DSM 2662; assembly: GCF_000445445.1. Classification (GTDB taxonomy): domain Bacteria; phylum Bacillota; class Negativicutes; order Sporomusales; family Sporomusaceae; genus Sporomusa; species Sporomusa ovata. The sequence goes on from NZ_ASXP01000002.1 coordinate 1,203,482, forward strand.
GTTACCTGCGGTGGACAGGCAACTGTGCCGATTGTTTATGCGATTAACCGGGCAGCAGCGGTCGAATATGCGGAAATTGTTGCTACCCTTAGCAGTTTGAGTGCCGGTCCGGGGACCAGGCAGAATATTGACGAATTTACCCAGACTACCTGCGATGCATTGGTGAAGGTCGGCGGGGCAAAAAAAGCTAAGGCGATTATTATTCTCAATCCGGCCGAGCCGCCGATCATGATGCGCAATACGATCTACACCAAGTGTGATACCAGTAAAATCGCCAGCATTGTCGATTCTGTGCAGGCAATGGTAGCAGACTTGAGGCAGTATGTACCAGGCTATCATTTGAAAGTTCAGCCGTATGCAGACGGCGACCGGGTGGTTACTATGGTGGAAGTGGAAGGTAGGGGAGATTATCTGCCCAAGTACTCCGGCAATCTTGATATTATTACCTCCGCTGCCGTAGCTGTTGCGGAGCATTACGCAAAACTGAAGTCCGGGGAGGTAATAAAATGAAATCAATACGAATTTTCGATACAACACTGCGCGACGGAATGCACGCCGTTAGTCACCAAATGACACCGGAACAAATGGCAACTATTGCTGCCCGGCTGGATGCGGCCGGTGTAGATACCATTGAGGTGGGTCATGGCGATGGTGTCGGTGGATCATCCATGCAGTACGGTTTTGCCAGAGCCACAGACGAAGAGTATTTTAAAGCAGTTGCCAAAGTTTTAAAGAAAACAAAATTTGCCGTTTTGCTAATCCCGGGGATTGGCACCGTAGAAGATTTGGAGGTTGCTATGGAATACGGGGTGAACACCGTACGGGTAGCCACCCATGTCACTGAAGCCGATACAGGTGAACAGCACATTAAATTTGCCAAACAAAATGGACTGGAAACCATCGGATTTCTGATGATGTCACATATGGCGACACCGGAAAAAGTAGTGGAACAAGCCAAAAAATTTGAAAGTTACGGCGCAGACCGGATCAATATAACCGATTCAGCAGGAGCAATGCTGCCGGCCGAAATCAAAGTCAGGATTGAGAGCGTATTGGACGCGGTATCTGTTCCAGTGGGTTTTCATGCCCATAACAATTTGGGCCTGGCAATCGGCAATACGTTGGCGGCGATTGAGGCCGGTGCAACGTCGGTAGATGGTACCATACGCGGACTGGGCGCCGGGGCCGGCAATGCTCAATTGGAAGTATTGACTGCCGCAATGAGCAAAGCCGGTTATGAGACCGGGGTTGATTTTTATAAACTCATGGATCTGGGAAAAGATATTATTGACAATATAATGGACCGTCCCCAGATTATCAGCAATGATGCTTTGGCAATTGGCTATGCTGGTGCTTACGGCAGTTTTATGCTCCATAGCCGGCGGGCAGCTGAGAAGTTTGGGGTAGATGCACGTGATATCTTGCTGGAACTCGGACGCCGGAAAACGGTAGGCGGACAAGAAGATCTGATTATTGACGTAGCCATCGAATTGGCTAAGAAAAAAGCCGCTTTATAATTTCGGTGAATAAAGGGAGGAATAGCTGGTATGGGAAATAGAAGTAATGATATTTTAAACAAACCTGATTGGTGTTTCAACCGGAGCGTATTTAAGTCAGTAGGGTTTTCTGATGATGATTTAAAACGTCCTGTTATTGGTATTGCCAACTCCTGGAATGAATTGGTTCCCGGTCATGCCAACCTGCGTCAGGTTGCCGAACATGTGCGCAAAGGTATCTATCGGGCTGGCGGGACAGTTGCTGAATTCGGCGTTATTGGTGCCTGTGACGGTACGGCCCAGGGGCATGCGGGCATGCACTATATTTTGCCATCACGCGACTTAATTGCCAATGATATTGAGGTAATGGTGGAGGCTCACCGGTTAGATGGTATTGTTTTGCTGGGTTCCTGTGATAAGATTGTCCCCGGAATGTTAATGGCGGCCGCCAGACTTAAAATTCCGGCGATTTTCCTGGCTGGCGGGCCGATGCTTGGCGGCGTAACATTTGATAACCGGAAATCTGATTTAACAACAATGTCAGAGGCACTGGGCATGTTAAAAAGTGACAAAATCAGCGGCGAGAGCTATGAGCAGTTAGAGGAATTATGTGGTCCGACCTGCGGTTCCTGCGCCTTTTATGGCACAGCTAACACCATGTGCTGCATGGCAGAAGCACTGGGAATGTCTCTGCCGGGAGCGGCGCTTGTGCCTGCTGTTTATGCCGATAGGCTAAGACTGGCAGAAAATACGGGTAAGGCTATTGTATCGTTAGTAACTAGCCAAGTCACGGCTGACAAAGTCATTACCTATCAGTCACTGGAGAATGCGATCCGGGTATTGATGGCTACCGGCGGCTCGACAAATGCCGTTTTACACCTGTCGGCTATTGCGGCAGAACTGGGGATTGAGGCTGAGACTATGATGGCTGCCTATGACCGGCTCAGTCAGTCGACACCGCAGATTGCTAAGGTAAATCCGGCTTCGCAGTACGATATGGAAGATTTTCATCAGGCGGGAGGAATCCCGAAGGTGATGCAAGAGATTCAGCAATTGCTTAATAAGGACAGCATTACAGTAACAGGTAAAACGGTAGAACAAAACCTGGCAGATTACAAATTTAAATATCCCTTTAATCTTAATGTAATCAGCACCTTGGATAAACCTTTTGGCACGCAAAAGGGGTTAGCTATCTTAAGAGGTAATCTTGCGCCTGATACAGCGGTGACCAAGCCGGCGGCAATCGACCCGGCTATGCATGTGTTTACAGGCAGCGCTAAGGTGTTTGACAGTGAAGAAACCGCTGAAGCAGCAATATTAAATGGCGGTATTACAGCCGGTGATGTTGTCGTAATTCGCTATGAGGGGCCGAAAGGCGGACCTGGTATGCGGGAAATGTATAAAGCAATGAAGTATCTTTATGGTATGGGATTAGCCAAAAAGACGGCATTAATTACCGACGGACGTTTTTCAGGCACAAATAATGGTTGTTTTGTTGGACATATCTCGCCGGAAGCAGCTGAGGGCGGCCCGTTAGCGGCTGTAGAAAATGGTGATAAGATTACCATTGACATTACTAAGGGACTGCTTGAGCTGCATCTTTCGGATGAAGAAATTAGCATAAGACTGGAAAAATGGCAACGACCTGAACCTAAATTTACCCGCGGTTATTTGGGGATCTATTCCAAACTGGCAAGTTCAGCGGCGAAGGGTGCTGTAATTGAGCTTTAAACAAGAAACGACTGCCAGAGATTATTCCGGTATCGCGCACGATGGGGAGGCTTAACCTTGCAAACAAATAAAATTGCACTTATTGCTCCTAATAAGGATTTCACCTTGCGGGCTGTGGATTTATTTAGTGAATGGGGAGAAAAGATCCATGTGGCAGTGGCCTCACGGGAAGATAGTATTGCCATCGCGCAGCAGCTCAGCGAACGGGGAGCAGATGCACTTATTTGTTATGCATCCTTTAATGAAACAATAAAAACAACAGTTAACATCCCTACTGTTTCCTTGCGGCCAAGTATGCTGGACATTTTGCGGAGTTTGCAAGGAGTCAAGGAATGGTTGGTGAAAAATGGGAAATGGGTAACTCAGCAGCCGGTTGGGCTAATCGGCGATGCCATTATTGCTGAGGCCACAGTTGTGGCTGACATCCTGGGAATTAAGACTACAGTTTTGTCTGATATTCAGGCCGGAGAACTGGCAGTGCTGGCAGCTGTTGTCAGAGAAGTTGCGGATATAGCAAACAGTCAGGGCAGTGAACCAACATCTACTGTGAATGACATTCCTTGTTTTTCGATAACCGTTGGCCATGAAACTGTGTTTGAGTCGGTCCGTAGGGCGCGCGAGTTGGTTTTGGCCGGGCGTGTGGAAAGGGTAAAGCTAGAACAGTTTAAGGCCGTCATGGAGTTTACCGGGGAAGGAATTGTTGCTGTTGACAGCCAGCGGCGGATTACCTACATCAATCATACGGCAGAAAAATTATTGAATAAGAGTAAGGTGCAGGTTATTGGCTGTCTTGCCGCCACTATTTTTCCGGATGCAAATCTTGATGATACCTTGCGGTATGGACAAACAAGGATTGCAGAAGTGAGTGATGGCGACCAGGGGTTTACCTGCCGGATTGTACCCATGCTTATCAGTGGACAAACAGTAGGTGCTGTTTTAACGATTACTGAAGCGCCGTTTGCTGCTAAGGACAAAGATAGGGCAAGCAGGGCTCTTGCTGAAAGTGGCTATAAGGCTACCTATAATTTTGAGGATTTTATCACGGCAAACACCTTCATGAAGGAGACCCTGGAGGCAGCTAAAAGCTATGCCTGTGTTGACTCAACAATTCTGATTAACGGCGATACTGGTACTGGCAAGGAGATTATTGCGCAAAGTATTCATAACTATAGCCCGCGCTGTCGGGGTCCCTTTGTTGCGGTTAACTGTGCCGCTTTGCCGGAAAGCCTGCTGGAAAGTGAGCTTTTTGGCTATGAGAGCGGAGCTTTTACTGGTGCACGTAAAAACGGCAAGAAAGGCCTGTTTGAACAAGCCGATAAGGGGACGATTTTTCTTGATGAAATAGGCGAGGTCTCTTTGGGTATGCAGGCCAGATTGCTGCGAGTGCTGCAGCAGCGTGAGATTATGCGGGTGGGCGGGGATAAAGTAATCCCTGTGGATGTGGGTATTATAGCGGCAACGCATAGAAATTTACCTGACTTAATAGAAAAAGGAGTATTCCGCAGAGATCTTTATTATCGCCTAAGTATTTTACAGCTAAGGCTATTGCCGCTTTCAGCCAGACCGGAAGATATACCTTTATTAGTTGAAAACATTGCAAAAAAACTTTCAGCCAAGCTATTTAAACAGTCCTTGCAGTTTAGTGCGGGGGCTATAGAAGTTCTGAGGCGTTATCAATGGCCGGGAAATGTAAGAGAATTAGCGGGTGTTATTGAGCGACTAATAATTCTAAAAAAAGATACCAATGTGACTGGTGATGATGTAAAAAAAGTTTTTGATGTCAAGAGCTGCCAGGCTGATGGCGTTAGAACGGTGCCTAACGGAACAATGGAAGAAATAGAATATGCCATAATAATGCAGGTTTTGAAGGAAACAGGCAGTCATGAGAAAGCAGCTAAAATTTTGGGGATTAGTACGACGACTATTTGGCGAAAAATAAAGCTATTTCAAAATGAAAGAAACGATTTCAATTTGAAATAAATCCAATAAAGCTAATTAAATCTTAACTGTTAAGCCAGAAATATAGTATTAACTATATTCCTGGCTTTCATTTTGTAATGGTATACTATTGTTATAAATTCAAATTAGTAGTGCTATTTCGACAATAGCCTTGAGCTTGCTATGTTTTTGCGAAAATAAAATTGCAGCGGAAACTTGGCATGGAAAATGCATATGCTAATAGGTAGAAATGAGGATGGAGATAGATAATGGAACAGCTAGCGATTATTGCAGATAACCTAACTGGTGCAAATGATGCGGGAGTACAATTTCGAAAATTTGGTTTTAGTACTCAAGTTGTACTCAACCACACAGAACTAACAAACCACTGTACGGGGATTGATGTGATTTCAATTAATACTAACTCACGCAAGCTCTCCGCAGAGGTTGCCTATGACCGTGTCTATCAGGTCGGGTCTGCGCTTATTAAACTTGGTTTTCGACGCTTTTATAAAAAAATTGACTCTACTCTGCGAGGTAATATTGCTGAAGAAATAAACGCAACGATGAAATCGCTGGCGCTTACTCTCGCGATTATTGTTCCGTCCTATCCTGCTCATGGCCGAATTGTCGAAAATGGCTATTTGCAGATTGTACAGGCTTGGGGTGATAACAGCAGTTCGCTTCCTATCTGCTATGTTCCCTCAATAATAAAGCCTGCAGCTGAAATTCCTGTAGCGGTCTTATCATTGGCTGACGTACGGCAGGGTGAGAAAAAACTTAGGCAAAAATTTACCGGGCTCTACACCGCAGGCATCAGCTTAATTGCGGTTGACGCAGTAACAGATGAAGATTTGCATACTATTGCTATTGCTATCAGTAAACTTGATATTTCCTGCCTTCCTGTCGGTTCTGCCGGTTTAGCAAGTAAATTACCGATTGCCTGGAAGGTGGCTCAGCAAGAGCATTTGGGACTGCGGCAAGGAACTATGGTTGTCGCAGGAACCTTGAATCATGTTACTGCTGAGCAAATAATCAGTGTTTTAGATTATCCCAATACTGAGTTAATTGAGATTCAATCAAATGCAATTTATGATGGCAGCGCAGCAGAAGAATTGCAACAGGTGATTGCCAGGGTGGAGACAGTGCTCGATGATGGCAGGATTCCAGTAATTGTAACTGATACGCTGCTTAAAAATCGTAATGATGCCGGTGCGCTAAGTTTGTCAATACAAGTGCAAAAATATGGTCAGGCAGTAACCAATTTTCTGGCAGAGATCACCGAAAAAATTGTTAGGAAGCATGGGCTGCGCAATCTCGTTGTCGCCGGTGATGGTACGACCACAAGTATTTGTCATACCCTGGGGATTGGACTCATTGATCTCGAACGGGAAATATTGCCTGGTATACCGGTTGGCAAAGTAGTTGGCAGTAGTTATGACGGTGTGCACTTGGTTACGAAGGCAGGCGGGTTCGGCAAACGAAATTCACTCCGCAAAGTATTGGAATTATTATAGTAAAAAATTAAGGAGGTTGATTATATGAGTTGTGGTTGTAGTCGGAGTCAAAACTTACGAAAAGTTAATTATCAGGGAGATGGCCTGAGATCAGGGATGCAGTGGGAGGATGCGGATCTGGGAAAACTTCAGATTTTGATTGATACTGTGTATGGCGACAGTCATCCTGGCAGCAGTCATTTAGATAGACTGGCTGCCGAAGCAAAAATTGGTGTTTATGAATCACAAGGCAAACCAGCCGGCTATACAGTCACCGATATCTGTGATGGTATTGCTATGGCTCATGATGGAATGAATTATTCCCTGGCCAGCCGGGAAATTATGTCATTCATGTTTGAAATCCACGCCTTAGCGTCACCTTTTGATGGCGGTATTTTCATGGCATCTTGTGATAAATCGGTGCCGGCGCAATTAATGACGATGATGCGCCTGGATATGGCTACTATCCATGTTACCGGCGGTTCCATGCTCAGCGGCCCTAATTACATGTCTTCCGAAATTCTCTATGGAGCAGGCGATAAGTATGCTAAGGGCGAGATGACAGAGCAGGAATTAATGTATTATTCCCGTAACTGTTGTCCCAGCGCCGGTGCTTGTCAGTTTATTGGCACAGCAAGTACGATGCAATGTATGTCAGAAGCACTGGGCTTAGCCTTACCGGGCAATGCGCTGGCTGCTGCGTACACTACCCATCTGACCCGCTTTGCCCGTAGAGCCGGACGGCAAATTATTCAAAATGTAAAAGATTCCTTGATTCCCCGTAAATTTATCAGCAAAAAGAACTTTATGAATGCCTTGATGGTTCATGCGGCGCTGGGCGGATCAACCAACGCAATGCTGCATCTGCCGGCAATTGCCCGCGAAGTGGGAATTGCTATTGAGCAGCAGGAGTTTGATGCTATTAACCGTGAGGTACCGGTGCTTGTCAGCCTAAAAACAGGTGGGCTATGGCCGACAGACCTATTCTGGTATGCAGGCGGCGTACCGGCACTGATGCGTGAACTGAAAGATATGCTGTACCTTGATGCTATGACGGTTACCGGCAAAACGGTTGGTCAAAACTTGGACGACCTGGAAGCCGTTGGCTGGTTTAATGAAGTAAACAGCTATTTAGCCAACTATAAAGTACAGGCCGGCGATATTGTAAAAACCCGCAAAAACCCTGTCAAGCCGCAAGGTAATATCAAAGTCCTCAAAGGCAATCTGGCACCAGAGGGGGCAGTCATTAAGCTATCTGGTGTTGATGAGGCTATCCACAACTTTACTGGTACCGCGAGGGTGTTTGACTCGGAAGAAGAGGCTGTCGCTGAGCTGCTGGATGGAAAAATTGGTCCCAAAACAGCGATATTTATTCGGTTTGAAGGCCCTAAAGGTTCTGGTATGCCTGAAATGCTGCGGACAACAGAAGCATTGTGGAATATGCCGGAGCTGTCAAATAGTGTAGCCTTGTTTACTGACGGACGTTTTTCCGGTGCTACCAGAGGCCCGGCCGTAGGTCACATTGCTCCTGAAGCAGTGGAAGGCGGTCCCATTGCTTATCTGGAAGATGGCGATATGATTAAGATGGATGTTGCCGCCCGCAAGCTTGATATTGTCGGTATTAAAGGCAAACCTGCTGACCCTGAAGAGGTAGCGGCAGTGTTGGCAGAACGTAAAAAGACGAAGGTATTCCCGGTGAAAGAAACAACACCATTGCTAAGAATGTACAAGAAGCTAGCTCGTACCTGTACGGAAGGCGCAGGATTAGATATTTAAGGCAGTGTTTACTTTTGGGGAAATTAAGTCCGGCTAACTTCAGTTGGGGTACAAACCCCACCTGAAGCTAAGTCTAGCTTTATAAAAAAATGAAAAGAGGCGGTATTATGGCAAAGAAAACAATTAATGATTTTGCTCAAATGGTGGAAAATGGTGAGAAGATCGTATATCTTACGGCGTATGACTATCTCACCGCCAAAATGGAAGAAAAAGCTGGCGTGGATATGATTCTGGTTGGCGATTCCCTCGGTATGGTAAGCTTAGGCTATGATACTACTTTTCCGGTAACTATGGATGACATGATTCGCCATTGCTCGGCTGTGCGCCGCGGTGCTCCTAATACCTTTATTGTTGGTGATATGCCATATATGTCTTACCAGATTTCCAATGAGCAGGCAATTGCTAATGCCGGCCGGTTCATAAAAGAAGCCGGTGCCGACTGCATCAAACTGGAAGGCGGCGGCCCGATGATTGCTGAGCGGATTAAATCCATCCAGCAGGCTGGTATCCTGGTCATGGGTCACATCGGCCTGACACCTCAGCTTATGGGGCAAATCGGTGGTTACCGGGCTCAGGGCCGCAGCTCGGCAGCTGCCATGAAGATTGTCAATGAGGCCAAAGCGGTTGAAGCAGCAGGTGCCTTCAGCATTCTGGTAGAGGGTATTCCTACTGCTGTCGGCAAAGCCATCACCGAAAGAGCCGGGATTCCCATTCTGGGTATTGGCGCCGGTTCCTATACTCACGGTCAACTGCTCATTTATGCGGACATGGTAGGCATGTATGATAACTTTACGCCAAAATTTGTTAAAAAGTATGCCAATGTCGGTGAAGTTCTGGTAAATGCATTTAAAGAATATACGGCCGAAGTCAGACAGGGTCAATTCCCGATTGATGATGAACATACCTATAAGATGAGTGATGCAGAAGTCAAAGAATTTTTAGCGGCGTTGGATAAATAATAACTAGCAGAGATAATAGAAAAGAGGGGAATATTATGGTAAGTGCAGTCGAAGAAAGAACAATAAGCAAGATACGCTGGAAACTGCTTCCCTATCTGATGTTGCTGTATATCATGGCGATGATTGATAGAGTAAACGTTGGCTTTGCCGCCTTGCAAATGAATGCAGATTTGGGCATAACCCCAAGCATGTTTGGATTTATTGCCGGTATCTTCTTTATCGCCTACTTCTTTTTTGAAGTACCTAGTAATGTTATTATGCACAAAATTGGCGCACGTGTCTGGATTACCCGGATTCTTATTAGCTGGGGTTTGGTAACTGTATTTACAGGCTTTGTTCAAAGTTCAACTCAGTTTGGTATTCTGCGTGTTTTGCTTGGCGCTGCTGAAGCTGGTTTCTATCCCTGTATTATCTTGTATATGACCTTTTGGTTTCCTGGCAAGCACTTTGCCGGTGCTGTTTCTGTGTTTATGTGCGGCATGGCATTGGCAAACATTATAACTGGACCGATTTCCAGCTGGATTATGGAGAATGTTCAATGGATGGGTTTGGCTGGTTGGCGCTGGTTGTTCGTGTTAGAAGGATTACCTGCTGTACTGCTCGGATTTTATAACCTCTTTGCTATGGTTGACCGTCCTGAACAAGCAAAATTTCTGGACAAAGAGGAGAAAGCATGGCTTCTTGGCAGACTGAAAGAAGAGCATGAAGCAAAAGCTGCGTTTGTACCTGAGAACAAATGGCATGTATTCAAAATGGGAAAAGTTTGGCATCTGTCCTTCTGTTATCTGTGCTATGTTATTGCCTTATATGGTTTGGGATTGTGGATGCCGCAGATTATTAAGGGCTTGTCAAAAGAACTGAGTCTTATCAACATCGGGTTAATATCCAGCATTCCTTACTTCTTCGCCGTAGTCACGATGGTGCTTGTTGCCCGTCACTCGGACAAGACGGGGGAACGTAAGTTCCATGGCTCGCTGCCGATCGGTGTGGCTTTCTTTAGTCTGATTGGTTTAACAATGACAAATGATTTATGGGTTTCTATGGCGCTTATCTGCATAAGCCAAATGGCTATTTACTCCTTTGTTGGTACATTCTGGTGTTTCCCTAATATGTACCTGACAGAGGCCACGGCGGCAGTCGGTATAGCCATCATTAATTCGACAGCTAACCTTGGCGGTTTTATTGGACCTTATGTTGTAGGCTTCCTTAAGGAAATGAGCGGTGGGTCTACTACCTTGAGCATGTACTTCCTGGCATCTTTCGCCATTATGGGTACAATATCGGTATTAGCTCTTGGCAAGCCGCCCGCAGCGGATAAAATAGGAACAAAATAGTCATCCTGAAATAAAAAGGAAACGGAACAAAGGGTTGTGAGGAAATTTCCTCACAGCCCTTTTGCCTACTATTGATTTGGAAATAAGTGGCGGAAAATTTGCTGTTCAGATTCCTGGTGAGCCCTGGAAGTGGTAAATAGATCAAAAAACTTGCTATAAAAGTCAAAAAAATTGAAAGGGCTATTATAATCTCGTGTATAATGTATAGGTATGCAAATAATAGTTAGGGTATGTGTGCTGCATAATGTCATTCAAAAGGGTATAGATTTAGTGAGGTGACTATATATGAATATCATTGTTTGTATTAAGCAGGTTCCGGGAACATCGGAAGTGGAAGTAGATCAAGAGACCGGGGTGTTAAAAAGAGAAGGCATTGACTCGAAGATGAACCCCTATGATCTGTATGCTATTGAGACCGCGATTAAGATGAAAGAAGAAAAAGGTGCCAAAATTAGTGTTGTAAGCATGGGTCCGCCTCAGGCCGCCGAGATTATCCGGGAAGCCTATATGATGGGTGCCGACGAAGGCGCACTGATTTCGGACAGGGTGTTTGGCGGCGCTGATGTATTGGCGACTTCCTACACTATTTCCCAGGGAGTACAAAAATTTGGTCAGTATGACCTCATTATTTGTGGCAAGCAGACAACAGATGGGGATACGGCCCAGGTAGGTCCGGAACTGGCAGAGTTTCTTGGAATACCTCACATTACTAATGTAAAGAAGATTGTAGAAGTGAAAGAACACTCAATTATCGTGGACATGGACATGCCTCATGCTGTACAAACAGTAGAAGTTAACTATCCTTGTCTTATTACTGTGGAAAAAGATATAAACCAGCCTCGCCTGCCTTCATTTAAACGGAAACTGGCGACAAAGAACCAAACAATACCGATGTATAGTTTTAAAGACTTTACCGATCAGAATGAAAATAATTATGGCATCAACGGTTCACCGACCAGGGTTATAAGGATATTTGCCCCTGAAGCCAACAATGACCGTGAAATGTGGAAAGATACTCCCGACGTATTAGTCGACCGTTTGGCCAATAAATTAAAAGAGTTAAAGTACGTGTAAAGGAGGAAGCAACATTGGCAAAAATAGTTATTGATCAAGATAAAATTACTGATCCGGAAGCAATACTTGAGCTTTGTCCCTTTGGTGCACTGGAGTGGGACAACCAGTATTTGAGTATTAATGCTGCTTGCAAAATGTGTAAGCTGTGTGTAAAAAAAGGACCTGCAGGGGTATTTACTTTTATTGAGGATGAAGTTGTTACTGTTGACAAAAGTCAGTGGCAAGGTATTGTGGTATATGTTGATCATATGGAAGGCAATATTCATCCGGTAACACTGGAACTTATCGGTAAAGCGAAAGAGCTTGCCGCAAAAGTCAACTATCCGGTATATTGTCTGTTTATGGGACATAACATAACAGGAAAAGCCCAGGAACTGCTGCAATATGGTATTGATGAAGTATTTGTTTATGATGATGAAGAGTTAAACGATTTTCGCATCGAACCCTATGCGGCTGTTTTTGAAGAATTTATTAATAAGGTAAAACCATCAATTGTGTTGGTCGGTGGAACTACAGTAGGCAGATCCCTGGCGCCCAGAATGGCGGCAAGGTTTCGTACCGGTTTGACGGCAGACTGCACGGTGCTGGATGTAGATGAAAAAACCGATTTAGCCCAAATCAGACCAGCCTTTGGCGGCAACATTATGGCTCACATCGTTACCCCCAATACCCGTCCCCAGTTCGCTACTGTCCGGTATAAGGTGTTCTCGCTGGCTGAAAAAATAAACAATCCTACAGGAAAAGTCACTATCTGCGCTATTCCGAAAGAAAACTTGGTGTCGCAAATCCGGGTTTTACAGATTAAGCCCAAGGAAAAAGTGAAGAGTATTGAAGATGCTGAGGTGATTGTAGTCGCCGGGGGTGGCATCAAAAGCCAAAAAGATATGGAAATGCTGCAGGTATTGGCAGATAAACTCGGCGGCATGGTCGCTACTACCAGACCTTTGATTGAATCAGGCTTTGCCGATCCCAGACTGCAAATTGGCTTAAGCGGCAGAACTGTAAAACCCAAACTGATTATTACCTGTGGTGTTTCCGGCGCAGTGCAGTTTGTCGCCGGCATGGATAGTGCAGAAAACATTATTGCTATCAATACTGATGAGAATGCACCGATCTTTAATGTGGCTCATTATGGGATAGTTGGTGATCTCTACAAGATTGTGCCAGACTTGATTGAGCGTTTAGCCTAAGGCAAGGAGTAATCTCGCAGGGAGATTCCCTATATAAATTAGTAGCGTTAGAGGTGAAACTATGAATTATAAAAAAATTGACAGTCAGGATATAGCCTTTCTCCTATCTGTTTGCGGTAAGGAGCGGGTCTTTACCGGCGAAGAAATTCATGAAAGTTACAGCCGGGACGAGTTGGTAAATGAACATTTGTACCCGGAAGTAGTTGTTGAGGTTTTACATACCGAAGAGATTTCACAAATCATGAAATATGCCTATGAAAACAATATTCCGGTTACTCCCCGTGGACAGGGAACTGGTCTTGCAGGTGGCGCAGTAGCGATTCATGGCGGAATCATGGTAAGCACGGTTCGCATGAATAAGATATTGGAGCTTGATGAGGAAAATTTGACTTTGACCGTGGAACCAGGTGTACTGCTGTTAGATATTGTGAAGTTTGTCCAAAAAAATGACCTGTTCTATCCGCCTGATCCTGGTGAAAAAAGTGCGACAATTGGCGGCAATATTAGCACCAACGCCGGAGGAATGCGTGCTGTTAAATATGGTGTGACCCGGGATTATATCCGTGGCCTTGAAGTCGTACTGCCTGATGGTCAGATTATGACACTGGGCGGCAAAACTGTCAAAAATAGTTCAGGCTACGGTTTGAAAGATATTATCATTGGTTCAGAGGGTACACTGGCTATTGTGACAAAAGCAATACTGAAATTATTGCCGCTGCCCAAAAAAGCGTTAAGCTTGTTGGTTCCCTTCCCGGATTTGGCACAAGCTATTGAAACAGTGCCCAAAATTATCAAGTCCAAATCCATCCCTACGGCCATTGAATATTTGGAACGGGAGATCATCCTGGCATCAGAAGAGTTTTTAGGTAAACAGTTTCCTGACAAATCGGCTAATGCTTATTTATTACTTACTTTTGACGGCAACAGCAACGAAGAATTGGAAGAAGCCTATGAGAAAGTTGCTCATATTTGTCTGGAGGCAGGCGCCATTGATGCGCTGATTTCGAACACACAGGAGCGCCAGGACGCAATATGGTCAGCGCGGGGAGCCTTTTTAGAGGCAATTAAAGCATCTACCACCGAACTTGATGAATGTGATGTTGTTGTCCCAAGAGACAAGGTCGCCGACTTTGTTAAATTTAATGATGAGCTCCAACAAAAGATTGGGATTAAAATAAAAGGCTTCGGCCATGCGGGCGATGGCAATTTACATGTTTATGTGCTAAGAGACCAGCTTGAGGAAAAGGAATGGCAGGATAAATTAGCGCAGGCCATGGACGCTATGTATGCCAAAGCAAAAGAATTTGGCGGCGAAGTTTCCGGCGAACATGGTATCGGCAGTGCCAAAAAGCCTTATCTGGAAGCCACCAAGGGCTGCGAATACATGGAACTGCTCAAACGAATTAAATTGGCTTTTGACCCGAAGAATTTATTGAATCCAGGCAAGGTTTGTTGATTTGGCTGATTCCAAATGGACAGTAACCTATAAGTTAAATACCACCAAAATAAAGTAATGTAAACAGCCTTAGTTTGAAGATTCATCAGACTAGGCTGTTTATTTTTTTATCAGACTAATAGACGATAGCACTAATCGCTGTCTTTGGACTATCAAGTCGAATCATGCGGGAAAACAATCTAAAAGCGTAATAATTTATCCAAAAGAAGGATATTCGCGTTTTGTAGAGAATATTGAACTTGATAAAATTGTAAATATTTTGTTTTTATAGGAGTAATATGGATTATATATACTTATCTGTAATGGGTTCATTAATTGGAACGCTGGCGATAGTACTAGTTTCTATATATCTGTATGTATTATACCACGAACGTTATATGGTGATATGGGCTATAAGCTGGCTTGTCTTGCTCTTAAGGAATGCTATTTTTGATTTAGGTTTACTTCCTTGGAAAGAGTCTATCCTGGGCTTGACTGTTTATTTAATACTGACTTTTATCTTTGTCTTTATGATTGTATGGAGTACTTATAGCTTTGTAAACAAGCCCCTTAATAGATGGTGGCTTTATGGTGCGGGCAGCATCTTCATCATTAGTACTGTATTAAATTTTCTTTCTGTATCCTTATTTTATAAATTACTGCTCTCTGTCTATATCTGCTGTTTGGCAGGTATATGGGTTGGTTTAACTTTTATACGTAATCCTAGAATATCAAAGTTTGGTCGCTTAGTTATCGGCTATGCCTATATCTTATGGAGCCTTCTTAATTTTTCTTTTCCTTTTATTGGGAGTGGTTCGTTGTTCTTTCCTTGGGGTTATGTTCTTGGTGGTACATTGCGAATAATCATTGCTGTTGGTACATTAATGTTATTTTTAGAAAAAACCAGAAAAAATTTAATAAGAAAGGAATTTCAATATCAACGATTAACGGAAAATGCCGTTGATGTAATCTATTATTATCAGCTGCTGCCAGAAGAAAAAATCGAGTATATTAATCCTTCTGTTTTGGCAGTTACAGGTTATTCTCCTGAAGACTATTACGCCGACAATAAGTTGATTTTTACGCTAATCCATCCTGACGATCATTCGCTGCTTGACGATTTTATTAATAATCTGCCGCACTCGATTGAAGTACCGTTGACAATACGATTGGTAAACAAAGATAAAACCACCCTCTGGCTTGAACAAAAATGTGTTCCGATTTACGATGAAAAAAACCGCCTTGTAGCACTGGAAGGCATTATCCGCGATATCACTCACCGAAAAAAGCTGGAACAGATGACTTCCTTATTTGACCGGATGAGTATGGTAGGCAGTATGGCGGCAACTGTCGCCCATGAAATTAGAAATCCGATGACCACTGTGCGCGGTTACTTACAGTTTCTAGGAAACAAGGAAAAATATCAAACCGATAAAGAAAAATTTGAATTAATGATCGCGGAATTAGATCGAGCAAATAGCATCATTTGTGAATATCTGGCTTTGTCTCATGAAAAAATGGTTAATTTGCAGAAATGCTCGTTAAACAGTATTATTGAAGCATTATTTCCTTTGATTCAGGCCGATGCTAACGCTTCCCAGATTGGTGCCAGCATTGAGCTTAGTGTCATTCCCGAATTGCTGTTAGATGAAAATGAAATTCGCCAATTGCTGCTGAATTTAGTGCGAAACGGCATTGAAGCTATGCCGGCAGGGGGAAATCTAATTATCCGCACAGCCTTGTCAGAAAGCAAAGTCGTTTTGTCCATTAGTGACCAGGGTTCAGGAATACCCTCACAGGTACTAGAACACTTGGGTACACCTTTCTTTACAACGAAAGCTACTGGCACCGGATTGGGGCTGCCAATCTGTTACCAAATAGCCCACCGGCATAATGCCAGTATAAAAATTGATACCAGTGAACAAGGAACGACATTTTTTGTTTATTTTAGTCAACCAACACCATAAGAGCTCCAAATCAGCTTGTGGCCCTTTTTCAGTGAGAAAAGTCTTCTGAAAAAGGGCTTTTTATATGTTGTCATATTATATTTCTACCATATGTATCATTTTTTTACATTTTTAGAGGAAATTATACTTTTCTTTCCGTAGCCCCTAATTAAGGGGGTGATAGTTATGAAGACCTAACTTGGTACAAAGTTTTTGTTTAAATAACTATTATGAAGGAGAGGAAAAGTATGTTAAACAATGATCGGCAAGTAGTGTCCTGCTCAACAGAAAGTCCCGAAAGTTCAATTAAAATTTGTATCGCCACAACCCCGGAGGAAAAAAGAGAAATATACCGCTTTCGTTATCAAACTTATATAGAAGAAATGTCTAAGCGTCCTGAGGAAGTAGATTATGATAGTAAGCTATTATATGATGAAATGGATGAATGGGCGGTGCTGTTATATGCCAAAGTTAATTCAGAGATAATTGCGACCAAACGAATTAATATCGGCACCATTGCAGACTTTCCCCAAAAAGTATTAGAATTTCTATCTTTGGAAACATTTCAAAATTATTATAGCGAACACGGAGAACGTAAATTTGCCTATATTACAAAAGTAATGATCGCTCCCGCTCATCGAAGTTCACCGATACTATATCTGCTTATTGCAAAATGCTATGAGATTTGTTGCAATAAAAATGTACAATTAATTTTTGGTGCCTGCAACTTTCATTTGATACATCTCTATGAGCACCTAGGTTGTCGCAGATATTGTAAAAATTTTCATCATTCTGGCTATGGTTTATTAGCCCCTATTATTTTACTTATTGAGGATATTCAATATCTTCGTAAGGTACGTTCTCCATTGTATCGTATAGCACGAAAAAGAGCAGCATTAAACACACAAGCGGTCGAGTGGTTTGAAAAAATGTTCACCAATAACTCACCCGGTATTAATAGTCAGATAGTTGAGGAAGAAGAATTATGGTTTATTCTGTGCAAACACCTGAATTGTCAGCCTACTAAGGCTATATCGTTACTGCATGGATTATCTGAAGCAGCAGCTAAGAAATTTCTTCACAGCTGCGGTATCCTTGTTCAGTGTTATCCGGAAGATTTAATTACCGTCCAGGGCGATGTTAGTTATTCCTATAATATATTACTTTCCGGCAGACTAAAATCATTGACTTTCCAGCGTCCAATTAAAGAATACATCACACCGGGACAACACTTTGGGGCAAACGGATTAACTGAGCACAATAAGCACACAGAAGATATTGCTGCTATTAGTCCGGCAGAAATATTGGTGTTATCTGGTATTTGTTTTCAAAAATTTCACCACTCACACCCGGATATTGCCCATAAAATCGTCCAAAACAGCATCAGTTTAACAAGAAAAGGCTATTTAGAATAAATTAAAACATTTTTCTTGTTAGCCTAGGTACAGGCAACCGCCGTTACGCTTTAGCAAGTGTAACGGCGGTTGTGTTTTTGACTACGTAATTGCTGCTTCTAGTTTTCTAAGGGAATACTAAAAAACGTAAGCTATAATACAACTATTCAGTTTGAAGATAATCTGCAAAATGGGGGTGAAAGGATGAAGAAGCTAGTACGACGGTTACTAAGTGGTGTTTTAAGTCTTATTACCACTTGTTTAATTATGGTCTCGCCGGTAGCGGCTATGGTATATGCAGCAGAGCCTATAGAAGCTGGGGACAATTTCAAGATAAAGGATGCGGTTGAGGGAAAATACACTGCCAGGAAAAAAGATCAATTTGAACGTAAGATTGAGCGACAATTAGTAAAGTGGGACAATAAAGAAATCAGTGGTGACAATGCCTTGACAGGGAAAGAATAATACCATACTCTTTGAATAGGTAATACTATGTGAGGAAAAGGGTAGGAGTGATTTTATGAAAATTTTAGTTGTCGAGGATGATGCTCCCTTACGGGAGGCCATAATTTCTCTCTTAACTGAGGAAAATTATATTACCAATGAAGCTGCCACCGGTGACGAGGGCTTGTATTTGGCCCAGCAGGGAATCTATGATTTGCTGATACTGGATATTATGTTGCCTGAAGTTAGTGGTTTGGAGATTGTCAAGCAGGTCAGGGCTGTTGATAAAGAGGTGCCTATCTTATTATTAACAGCCCGCGACAGTGTAGAGGATAAGGTGACTGGTCTGGAGACCGGGGCTGATGATTATCTGGTAAAACCATTTGCGATTCAGGAACTGTTAGCGCGCATAAAAGCCTTGATTCGCCGCCACGGGGCAATGGCAAATGACGGAAAAATAAGTTATGGCGGTATTACGGTAGACAGCAGGCTGCATGACGGCTTTGTTGAGAATCAGGCGTTAGGTCTAACTACTAAAGAATATGAGGTATTAGAATTCCTGATTTTGAATAAAGAGCAGATTTTAACCAGAGAGCAGATATTTGACCGTGTGTGGGGTTTTGAGTCCGAAACCACCATTAGTGTGGTTGATTTGTATATTCACTATTTGCGCAAAAAAATGGCTCAATCCGGTCATGACAGTTTGCTGCGTACAGTACGCGGTGCTGGTTTTATGTTTAAGGAGAAATAAGGATGTTCAAACGCACGCTTCGCCGCTTGTCGGTGATGAATTCGATCGTGTTTTTATTGATTTTTGTGTTTTTCGGGACTATTATTTATGGCTTCGTAGCATACCGCTTTTTTGATAAGGTGGATGAAGCCATGTTTAATAAGATCAAGAATTATTCTATTGTGGATGGTAAAATGGTTCCATATAGCCGGAGCCGGTTTTTATTCGACCCGCGCATTTTTATCCTGATCCGGGATGACAGGGGACAGGTTAGCACTATATTTCCTTATGATCAGGATAATATGGAAAATGTGGTAGATTTGATAGCCGATGTTCTGCCATACCAGTTTCAAACCAGAACGATTGAAAATCATACATATAGAATTCTCGATGTTCCGTATCGACATCCGAATAACATCCTGGATACGGAGCGGGGACCTGTTGTTGTCAGGGCTCTTATCGCTGTGAGTATAGTTGATTCGGAAGTGGCTTCTTTGCATGATTTGCTCATCGTTATCGCCAGTGGACTTGTTATTGGCATGATCATTATTGTTT
Organism: Sporomusa ovata DSM 2662; assembly: GCF_000445445.1. Taxonomy (GTDB): domain Bacteria; phylum Bacillota; class Negativicutes; order Sporomusales; family Sporomusaceae; genus Sporomusa; species Sporomusa ovata. The sequence goes on from NZ_ASXP01000002.1 coordinate 1,222,980, forward strand.
TCGCCAGCTATAATCTGGCCAAACGGTCAATGATTCCGATTCAGGCTTCCTGGGAAAAACAACAGCAGTTTGTTGCCGATGCCTCGCATGAACTGCGGACGCCGCTTGCTGTGGTTACAAGCAATGCTGAACTTATCTTGCGGCACCCTGCTCATTCCGTGGAAGAAGAAAGCATCCGGGTAACGAACATCATCAGGGAAGTCAGGCGTATGACCAAACTGGTCTCTAACCTGCTTACGCTGGCTAGGTCTGACGCCAATCAAATTGAAATCAAATTAGCCCATGTGAATGGGAATGAAGTCATTGAGACTGTCACCGAGCTGTTTATACCACTAGCGGAGATGGAGGGTCTTACACTGCAAGTGAAGCTTGATGAACAGCTGGAGCTAATGGCAGACAAGGAGCGGTTGCATCAATTGCTGGTCATTTTACTGGATAATGCCATAAAATACACACCGCCACCCGGGCAACTGCTAATTACCGGCAGTAAGCAGGGGAGTTCGCTGGTAATAACAGTTGAAGATTCCGGACCGGGAATACCGACCGAGGATTTGCCACATGTTTTTGACCGGTTTTACCGGGGAGATAAGGCCAGGTCACGGGAAAAAGGCGGTACAGGTCTGGGCCTTTCGATTGCTAAATGGATTGTGGACCAGCATAATGGGAAAATTGAGGTCGCCAACAAAAGCGGCGGCGGTGCAAAGTTTAGTGTCATACTGCCTGCAAAAAAATAATAAATAATAGAGCGTGTTTCAAAAAACACACTTTCCTTACTATTCTTTAAACTGTTATAAAATACCCCGGTGTTAAACACCAAAAAATCGCACAGCAAGGGCATACCCGATTTCTATGCTGAAAGGCTCAACGGCAAAGAGGGGTATTTTGTAACAGCCTCTAATAGTAGAAAGAGCACTTGTTATTTTTGCGAGTGCTCTTTCTACTATTTTACTCTTTTCTATTAGTCAGTGAACCCGTATAATGGAATATGGTAACAAAGCTTAGAACTAAATAAAATCTAAAGAAAATCAAAAAGACTGTGCTTACAATAAGAACTAAGCTAGATTAGAAAAAATTGCGTAGGAGGCTGCTTATACAATGTTGAACTTAACCAATAAGGCTGCTGTGATTACTGCCGGTTTGATTTTTTTGCAGCATACCTTTGCCTTTGCTGCACCTGTCGAGCTATCACTGCAAGACAGTATTGAATATGCGTTGAAAAATAACCCATCCATCCAAATCGCCGGCGAAGATAAAAAGAAATCCGAACTCAGTGTCGGGGAAACCCAAGCCGGTAAAATGCCCACAGTTTCTCTGGGCAGCGGTTACACTTACCAGGGCAATTCAGGTGATGACAGTTTTAGCAACAGCTTACGCCTGAACTGGCCAATCTATAGCGGCGGCCGGACCGAAGCGCAGATTGAGCAGGCTAAACTTGGCGTACGTACTGCCGACCTCAATGTGGAGAAAAGCAAACAGCAATTGATTCTTGACACCACAGCCAATTACTATAGTGTACTTGAGGCTAAAAACATGCGTGCAGTGAATGAGGAGAGTGTCAACAATCTTAAGGCCCATCTAGACATAGTACAAGCAAAATACCAGGAAGGTGTTGCTGCTAAATCTGAGGTTTTACGGGCTGAAGTCGAGGTTGCCAACGCTGATCAGAAGCTTATTATAGCCCAAAATCAATATGAGTTGGCAGTAGCTGATTTGCTGACTACGATGAATATGGAGGCTGGGACTGAGCTGCAGTTAAAGGGTGAGCTTGCCTATCAGGCTGATACCAGAACATTGGCAGAAGCGATTAGCCTGGCCAAGCAAAACCGGCCGGAAATGGCCCAGGCCCAAGTCAGTATCGACAGTGCCCAAAAAGGTATCGAGATTGCTGAAAGCAACAAACGGCCGACTGTTTCCCTGTCAGCCTCAACCGGCTGGAATGATCGACTGTTGCCTACTGATGATACTAACTGGTCGGTCGGGGCCTCAGCAAGCTGGGATATTTTTGATGCCGGTGTAACCAAGTCCAAAATCAGCCAGGCCGAGTCTTCAGTAGCCAAAGCCAAGCTGCAGGCTGAGCAGACAACTGATGCCATCGAACAGGAAGTCCGTCAAAGCTACCTCAATATGAAGGAAGCTGAGAAACGGTTGAGTACAACTCAAGTAACAGTAAACAAGGCCAATGAGGATCTGTATATTGCGCAAGAAACCTATAGAGCCGGTGTCAGTACCAATCTTGATGTCTTTGATGCTCAATTAGCGCTGACACAAGCCAAAACAAACCATGTGCAGGCTCTGTATGATTACAATGTCAACAAAGCTAAGCTTGATAAAGCCATGGGCGTAAAAGCCGCTAGTCTATAGGTGGGGAGAGGTAGTTATGAAATTACTATGGCAAAAAATTTTAAAGCAAAAGAAGCTGCTCATTATAGTCATCCTGTTGGTGGCTGCTATCGCCGGCGGTGTCTATTACTATCAAAATAAAAGTAAAGCAGCTATAGTGCCCCAACAGACCATTGAGGCCGAGGTTCGGGACCTTACTTCGGTGGTAGCGGCAACAGGCACAATCAAGGCTGTGAATTCTGTAGATATCAGCTCCAAGCTAACAGCCCATATCAAAGAAATTAAGGTCAAAGAAAATGAGCAGGTTACAGCCGGACAAGTGCTTGTTATATTGGAAGATACCGCTCTGCAGGCCCAGGTAACCCAGGCTAAAGAGCGGCTGGATAATGCGGCTATCAAATACCAGCGGACCTCACGGCTGACTAAAATTGGCGGCACTTCCACAGAGGCACTCGATAATGCCAGTATGGACTATAAGATTGCTCAGGCCAATTATGATGAGGTCATGTCTAAGCTTGATGATACTATTATTGTTTCACCCATGGCCGGCAGTGTCATCGGTAAACCGTTATCAGCCGGGGAACTGGTAGCCCAGGGGGTAAATAATCCCACCGTTATTTTAACTGTGGCCGATATGTCAAAAATGCAAATCGAAGCCAATATAGATCAAACCGACATCGGTAAAATCGCGCTGGGACAAAAGGTTACCTTTACGGTTGATGCTTATCCTGGTAAAGAGTTTAGCGGTATAGTAACCACCATCTCCCGCAAAGCTGTAGTTTCCGGAAATGTTACCTACTACCCGGTAACCATTGACGTTACTAATGCCGAAAACCTCCTAAACCCTGGCATGGTTGCCAGAGTATCGGTTATTGTCAGTGAACGCCAGGGGGTATTGACATTGCCACTGTCAGCGATCCGTTCAGATAAAACCGGAAAATATGTTGTTGTTGCCGGACCAAACGGTCAGACACAGAATGTACCTGTTAAGACAGGGAATACCGGCGATGATCGGGTAGAAATTATCAGCGGACTTAGTGCGGGTGACAAGGTTGTTGTATCACAAATTAAAACCCAGTCGCAGGCACAAACAGGTAATCAACAGGGATCACGTCAAAGCGGTGGGGGCCGCCCGATGTTCTAACCTGAGCGCCAGTATATAAGGGGGTCCATATTATGACAATAGCATTAGCTAATATAATAAAAACCTATCAAATGGGCGATACGGTAGTTGCCGCCCTGGCAGGAGTCAGTCTTGATATCAGTGAAGGCGAATTCACTGCCATCATGGGGCCGTCAGGCTCTGGTAAATCGACGTTGATGAATATACTGGGTTGTTTAGACCGTCCGACAAGTGGCTCGTATTTGCTGGATGGCCAGGAGGTTTCAACGTTAACAGATGATGAACTGGCACTGACCAGGAACAAAAAAATTGGGTTTGTTTTTCAGAATTTTAACCTGCTGCCGCGTATTACTGCACTCGAGAATGTTGCTTTGCCGCTGGTCTATGCCGGAGTTGCGGCCAAAGAACGGCACCAGCGTTCTGCGGCGGCGCTGGCTTCTGTCGGTCTGGAACAAAGAATGGACCATCTGCCAAACGAATTATCAGGTGGTCAGCGTCAGCGGGTGGCCATCGCCCGCGCGCTGGTTAATGAGCCTAGTATTATTATGGCTGATGAACCTACCGGTGCGCTTGACACCAAATCAGGTGAGGAAGTTATGGACATCTTTAAAACTCTCAATTCTTATGGTCGAACCATTATTCTGGTAACTCATGAGCCTGATATCGCCGCCCATGCCAAGCGAGTCATTCATGTCCGCGATGGACTCATTGTCCGGGACACAGGAAGGGATGAAGCATGTGTTTTGGGAGAGTGTTAAGATTGCATTAGATGCATTAGTGTCCAATAAGCTTAGATCCATCCTTACCATGCTTGGCATTATCATTGGCGTGGGTGCGGTTATTGCCATGGTGTCTATTGGTATGGGGGTACGGGATAAGGTATCAAACTCGATTGCCAGCCTGGGCAGCAATCTTATCATTGTAATACCAGGGGCCGCTTCTTCCTCCGGTGTACGGCAGGCAGCCGGCACCAATATTACCCTGACCTTGAAGGATGCCGAGGCTATGGCGCGTGAAGTGTACGGTATCGGTGAGGTCGCCCCTAGTGTTAGTAAGCAATATCAAATGGTTGCCGGTAATATGAACTGGACAACCAATGTTCAGGGTACGACGCCGGAATATCTGGAGGTGCGTAACCTAAGTGTGCAAGCCGGCAGCTTTATTACCGATGAAGATGTCGAGACCCGCAACCGGGTGGCCGTTATTGGTACTACTGTTGCCAGCAACCTGTTTACCAACATAAACCCGATTGGACAGAGCATCCGTATTAACAATGCTCCGTTTACGATAATCGGTGTGCTGGAGAGTAAAGGCCAGTCAGCCGGGGGGCAGGATCAAGACGATACTGTTATTATTCCACTGACTACGGCTCAGGAACGTATGATGGGTATTACCTACGTTCAGACAATCAGTGTGCAGGCAGCTAATTCTGAAGTTGTTGATCAGGTACAGGAGGGCATAACCAGCCTCCTGCGGGCGCGACATGATATTACGGCAGATAAAACCGATGACTTTACCGTGCGTAACCTGGCCAGTGTTATGGCGACAGCTCAGGAAACAACAGGAACTATCACATTGCTGCTGGGAAGTATTGCGGCCATTTCTCTCTTAGTTGGCGGTATCGGCATCATGAATATTATGATGGTATCGGTTACGGAACGGACAAGGGAAATCGGTATTCGCAAAGCTCTGGGGGCCAGATATTCCAATATCCTAATGCAATTCCTTATCGAAGCCATTGTTATTGGCGTCATTGGCGGTGCTATCGGTATTGTAACTGGGATTGGCATTTCCTACGCCATTTCATCAGTTGCCGGTTGGAATACGGTAATTACAGCAACACCGATTTTGGTAGCTTTTGGCTTTTCAGTAGGTATTGGCCTGTTTTTCGGTCTTTACCCGGCCCGCAAAGCGGCACTGCTTAATCCGATTGACGCCCTGCGGTATGAGTAGTGACTTAAAAACAAAGATGCTGTGCTGAAACTTTTGTTTCAGCACAGCTTTTTGGTAGTTTTTCTATATTCTAATGTCAATAATCGCTGATACTCCAACACCCTGTACCCGACTAAAGTTGATTGGATTGGTACTATCGATAGGCAGTAAAGCTTTTACTCTAAACGTACTGCTGTTAAAATTGCCTTCTAATTGAAGCACTGCTTCTGTTTTGTCTACTAATTCTTGTGAGCCTGTTACCTGGGCAGCACCTATGTACCCTTTATTGCCGGCAGAAACGATGGGGACTACCTTAGTAGCATAATCACTGCCGGCGCCATGTTTAAAGGTCAATGTATTGATGAAGTTATTCAGCGGGGTTGAAAATTTATTGATAAGAAAACCTATCCCGCCGACTTTAAAAACATCACCAAAGCTAAAAGCTTGCGAAACTGGAACAGCGGCAACTGATAGCAGGGAAACTAGTAATACAGCAATCAGGATCAGCTTTTTCATATAAACTCCTCCAGTAAAAATTCAGTGTTTGTACTAATTTGATTATACTAAAATCGACCCAATAGTCAACCTAGGGTTGTGTTTTATATTGTCGACCCATATACCTCTTTTAATAATGTGGGTTTTCGCAATTCGGCACATTTACAGACCTGTTTATCATCAAGCCGTCTGATTGTATCCAATAGAATATGCCCAATCTTGTCTGCATCTGCATAGAAGATTTGACTGAGCTCAGTATGCTCCCAGTCTTTTACAACGCCTTCCCCATAATTCACAACAGTATACAGGCCTGCATAACAGGCGCCGATTTCCCGGGCCAGATAGACTTCGGGACAGAGACTTTGGCCAACAATATCGGCATGTCCTTTTAGCATTGCCACTTCTGCAGGGCTTTCGAAATGCCGCCCATCGGTTACGGCATATACCCCCCGTTGAAAGACCCGGGTCAGGGGTCTTGCTTTTGCCGCACAAATTAACTCTTGCCGTAGGTGAGGGCAAAGGGCTTGGCGCATGATCAACAGATAATGGCCTTCCAGCCCTACATCCTTACGCATGGATTGATCAATATAGTCTGAGGCGATAACTATATCCCGGGTATCAAGCAGATGGTTGACTGACCCTACACCGCCTTCGGCCAGTATTTTTTTAACGCCTGCCTCACGGAATAACCAAAAAATTTGCCGTGAAGCATCGGCGCGGCTGACCCCGCCGCGCCACCCGTGCATGCGGCAGGTTAGCACTTTTTTATTACCCAGACGAAATAGGAGCAACGGTGGTGTTTGCCCATAGGGTGTGTCAAACACTATATCGCGTTCGGTTATTTCCACATCAGGACAGCACAGTGCTGCCGGAAAGTCCATTGATAATGTGCCTGACCCGCCAATAATAGCAATACTTGCCTGTGGAATACAACTCATTATATCCCCTCACAATCATTTATTAATTAAAAGTTTTCAGGATTTCATACTGTGTATTCCGCTGGGCCGGAATCCTGCCGGTGGTGCGGATAAGGTCTGTCATTTTGTCAATTGACATCTGATAGGCAGTACCGGCAGCCCGGACTACGTTTTCTTCCAGCATGATACTGCCCAGATCATCGGCGCCAAAAGCCAGTGTCAACTGGCCGATTGATTGGCCCTGAGTTACCCAGGAGCCCTGCAAATGTGAGATATTGTCGAAATACAACCGGGCTACAGCTAACGTCCGCAGATAATCCCAGGCACTAGCCTTTTCGCCGCCTAATGCTGTGTTGCCAGGCTGGAATGTCCACATGATAAAAGCCCGGAAACCGCCCGTACAATCTTGCAGTTCACGGATGGCCCGGAAATGATTGATACGTTGCCGGTAGGTTTCCTGCATTCCAATCACCATGGTAGCGGTTGTACCCATCCCGATACGCTGAGCCGCTTCCATGACTTCCAGCCATTGCTTTGTCGTAATTTTTAAGGGACTGACCCGGCGGCGTACAGCATCATCTAATATTTCCGCTCCTCCGCCTGGCAGAGAATCCAGACCTGCGGCCTGCAGGCGATACAGAACCGTTTGGATGGAGATGCCAGCCAGGCTGGCCATATGGACAATCTCGGCCGGAGAAAAAGAATGAATTGTAATAGAAAACTGGTCTTTAATGCCCCGCAACATACTTTCAAAATAAGGGAGAGTTAACTCCGGGTGCAAACCGCCTTGCAGCATGATTTGGGTGCCACCGGCAGCTATCGTTTCTGCAATTTTTTGGTAGAGTTCGGCTGTACTGAGTACATAAGCATCCGCGGCATCGTTAGTCCGGTAAAAAGCACAAAATTTGCATTGGCTTTTGCAAACATTGGTATAGTTGATATTCCGGTCTACAATAAAGGTAGCATAGGGCCCGGGATGTTTCCTTAGACGAATGACATCTGCCGCTTGTCCCAAAATGGGCAGATCTCCCCGGGTTAATAGCTCTAGTGCATCATCATCTTGTAACCGGCGGCCCTGAAGTATCTGGTCGATAATCGATTGACATCTGTCCACTATTGTCATACCTCCAGAAAATTCAGTTCAGGTGCTTCAGAAATATGCCCCAACGCTTGCGCCCGCCGGTAATATTCTCTCAATCCCTGCTGATGCCCGGCATCAAAGCCAAATTGCAGCGTAGAGAAATAGGCTTTCAGAAAACCTGAGTCAAAGCATTCCCAGCGAGCGGCATCATTGGCTACTTGTTCAACATGCAGTAGGCTATAGGACATGGAATGCACGAAAGAGCGCTGCACTTCACGGACAAGTTCCGGGTTATCGTCCGCAAAGTTTCGCCGGGCGGCCCAGACGGCAAACACCATTTTGCACCCAGTTAGTTCCTTCCATTCACAGCCCAAGTCATAAGCGTATAAACCACTTGGAACTTGATAATGAATCTGCAGTGCTTCGTCACCAATCAACAGTGCCGCATCAGCTTCCAGAAGCATTGAACCTAAATGGGGGGGACACTCAAAATAGTTAGGGTGAATATGATATTTATTTTCAAGAATAATTTTTAATAGCACTTGTGATGTTCGAGAGGTATTTGTCAGGGCAATTTTACGGTTATGCAGTTCAGTGATAGGTACCTTGCTCACCAAGTATATGCTTGCCACCGGTCCGTCGCAGCTTACCGACAGACCTGGAAGCAAGATCAGTTCGCGCCAATGCCGCGAGTATTCAATGGAGGGGACCGGCGAAATGTCAAGCCTGCCTTCTAACAAATGGCGGCTCAATTCCCTGGCCGTATCCTTGCTCAATTCTACATCCCACAGCACGTCGTTTTTTACCAATCCGTAATAAAGGGGTAAGCAATTGATAAACTGAATATGTCCCACTCTGGGTCTCATCACGCTTGGCTCCCTTCATATACTTGCACTTCACGGTAGAGAGTATCCCGTTCGACGGGAATATTCCCTGTTTCGCGGATGAAATCAATAATAGCTTGCTTACTAATACCTACCGCGGTTTTTGCCCCGGCCGCGTGGAGAATTTTTTCTTCCACAACCGTCCCGTCCAGATCGTCGATGCCAAATGCCATTGAAACCTGGGCAATGGGCAATGTTAACATAATCCAAAATGCTTTCACATGATCAAAATTATCCAATATGAGGCGGCTAATAGCCAGCATTTTTAAATCCTCCCAGGCTGTTGCCCGTTTAATATCGCTAAGTCCGGTATTTTCCGGATGGAAAGGGAAGGGAATAAAGGCCTGGAATCTACCCGTTTTATCCTGCAATTTACGCAATGTCAGCAAATGGTCAATTCGTTCTTCCTGGGTTTCAACATGCCCATACAACATAGTGGCATTGCTGTGAATACCTAACTCATGCGCTATCTGCGCCACTTCCAGCCATTCGGCGGCGCTGCACTTGTTCGGACATATAATCTGCCGCACCCTGTCATTTAATATTTCGGCTCCGCCACCCGGCAGTGAGCCTAATCCGGCATCCTTGAGAATCGTCAGTACTTCCCGGATTGACCGGTTAGCTATTTTCGCAAAATGGGCAATCTCCACAGCGGTAAATGCCTTTAAATGAAGGTTGGGAAATTCCTGATGAATCCGGGCAATGATATCTGCGTAATAGGTAAAGGGTTTGTCCGGATGCAAAGCGCTGACAATATGCAGTTCTGTCATTTCTGGTGCATCTGCAAGCGCCTGGCGGGCAATAGACAGAGCTTTTTCCGGTTCCATCACATAAGCCTGGGAGGCATCGGTATCACAGCCAAAAGCGCATAATTTGCAGCGGGATACACAGATATTGGTTAGGTTAATGTGCCGGTTGACATTAAAATAGACTTTGTTGCCCGATTTGCGTTGTTTGGCAAAACGGGCCAGTGCGCCAATCCGCAGTAATTCATCGGATTTCAGTAAAAATAAGCCGTCATCACGCGTCAAACGTTCCCCGTTATATATTTTTTGTTCAATCAAGCTCAATTTTTCGTCCATGTAGTCATCTCCTGTTTTTGTGTCCTGGCAAACTGCCGACGAATATTGATAAATATAATTACCATTTTCTATAGGGATTGGCCGATACCTGCTAATTAAGAATATGTTACTTCATTACGCTGCGTTTCATTCCGCGGATTAAGCTCTTAGTCGCTGTATCTACCCGCAAGGATTCGGTAATTTTTTGTAAGGCTTTGTTGTAGGTGAAGTCATCCAGCGTATTTTGCTTTAAATAGGCCATGGTTTGTTCCGGATAATTAATATAGCAAAGGGAAATAGCCCAGGCTACGGCCATTTTTACATAATAGCCTTCGTGCTTTGCGTCGTCTAAGCGCAGGAGTACCTGCTCGATATACTCATCTTCGATATAAAAACTCAGCAGCATTACAATGCCGAACCGTAGTTCAAATTCTTCCTGTGACCGCAGATAAGGTTGTAAAAACTCCCAAACCTGGGCCCGATATTTCTTGGTGATTTTTAAGCTATTGCAAAAGCTGTCGCATACGCCCCAATTATTGATCTTAGGTACAAAGGCAGCGGTATGGCGCAAAATCTCCTCAATATCAGCCTTGGCATAGCCGATTACCAGTCCTTGCAGCATAATTTCTTCATTATAGTCAGCTCGTGCCGCCTGTAGATAGCTGCGCCAATCGCCCCTGGCAAGTTCCTTGGCAAGCTCCCGCAAATGTGGTAACCGTACGCCCAAAATATTATCTGCATCTGGCAGCAATTTGCTGTGAAACTGCCGGTACTCCTCATCGACCAGCGCCAAAAGACGCGCTCTTATCGTCTGTTCCATAGTAACCCCCTCAGATGGTGATTATTTATTTTAGCATAAGTTGAGCAAGGGGGAAATGTATACAATCTTCCGGTACTGCCTCCGCCACCTGAAAAAACTGGAATTTTAAGGATCATTGTGTTATAACCCGAGTTTTACAGTTTAAAAAACGCGAGAAGCCCCTAGCCGTTGAAACTACGGGCTTCTTTGTAGTTGATTCATATGTAAATTCTGTTATGCTACAGTAATATTTTTTAGGAATTTATTGAATACCTCCTGCCTCGGATAAACATTGTAAAAATTCGTGCCGAACGTTTCCTGAATTAACTTGTAGTCCAGCGCGATTTCGTCTTTATCCGAATAGACCAACGTATCCACTATCTCGCCTTTTTTGTTTCGCACCTTTTGAAATGCAATCGCACCGCCGACATCGTCGAGGTGAATGATACCACCCTTCAAAACCTGACATGTCGCGGTACCCAGTGCTCTTGCAATTCGCTCGGCCGACAGAGCTTTTTCTCCCATACGATGCTGAATAATTCGGATTACAAGAAGCGCGACGAAACAGATCAGAAAATGCGCACGTATATGTTCGTTTTTGCTAACGAATACGGGC
>NZ_ASXP01000003.1 GCF_000445445.1 Sporomusa ovata DSM 2662
ACTTTCGACTCTCGATTTTCGACTTTCGATATTCCTAAAGCAGAATATTTCCCATCAATACCATCGTTATTCTTTCGATGGTCGAATGTCCAAAGTCGAAGGTCGAGCATAGGCCCCGTTCGACTTGCATGTGTTAGGCACGCCGCCAGCGTTCGTCCTGAGCCAGGATCAAACTCTCCATAAAAATCTGCCGTCTATGAGCTTACAAACTTAAATACCATTGGCTGTCTTAATTAAAGTAGACAAACTACATTAACAGACGCACCAGGCACAAGTTCAAAGTCACATGTGACTACATTATATGAAGCCATTTGTTGGCTCTATAAATCAAATAAAAAATTGTTTAAAGTGCTCATTGAGCACTGCACATCTGGCTTTTTTGATGCATTACTTACATTGTTCAGTTTTCAGGGAACGACGCACATAAATGCGCTAGTTACGGACGTATTAAAAACATAAATTTGCCCGAACATTTCGTCTGTTTGTGACGGAATTTCATTCTAGCATTTATCTTTCGTTATGTCAATAAAATTATTCATACCAATTATTTCCGCCGATCACAGCGACTCTTATAGAATATCATTTTGCTTGCATCTTGTCAACTGAAATTATGCAAAACACCTCTAACTTACTTACAAAAGGAAATGGTCTAACCTCCTTTACAAAGGTTTAGACCATTTTGTCACTTTTTACTTTTTAAAGAATCAAACAGCTATCTTTAACAGCAGTAAAACAAAAAGCGAAGTAACCAACGTTATAATCAATGAAAATATGAAAGCGGTGCGAATAATCTGATTTTCTTGTCCTAACTTATCAATCGAAGCCGCCGCATTTTGTAGTTTGGCTGGAGAGATTACACTTGCCAGGCCACCCCCAAAAGCCAGTCCGGCAGTAATAATAATTGACCCTAATAAAGTCATATCAAGGTTCTTCGCTGTTGTCAGCGTATATTTGGCAAACATAGCAATAGTTGATGCCTCACTGCCAGTAATAAATCCGCCGAACAACCCAATAAACGCTACGATAGCCCCGTATGTATCATGAAAATAGATAGCGGAGTAATCTGCCAACACCTTCACCATACTAGCTGTTTCAAACTGTCCTGTGGCCATACTGTAGCCAGACATATTCATGATTTCACCTATAGAAAAAAATATGGCCGCGGAAAAAACCGGTCTTGGAGCCCGTTTCCACCAGATAGTTAGAGTCTTTTTGATCTGTTGACTCGTAGGGCGAATAAATGGTATTGACATAATAGTACTGATAAATATCCATGTATAAGCATTCCACAATGCTCTCGTGTCAATTGCACTACCATTAGCCGTTATACCAGTAATCGGTAACTTTAGCGTTCTATATAAGAAATTAAAGATATCCTTTGGTATGTTTAAAATTAGAATAAGAACGATCAATATAATCCAGGGAGTTAGCGCTCGCCACAAAGAATATTGATGTTCATACGCAATCTCCTCGGCAGTTAGTTTACTCTTATCAATTACATTTTTGCCTGATAAAACCAGCAGCATTACCATGGCTATAATGACAGCAATACCACATAGCACCCCTGTAAGTACGACTAAATTATCATATTTATTAGTGAAATATGATACAATGCCAATGATCGTTCCGGTAATCAAGCAAGGAATTAAGCCTTCTTTGATTCCTTTCCATCGTCCTACAATCCAGAGCATACACAGTCCTATTAAGGTAGAAACTACTGGCAAAAACATGTAAAAAGCCATTCCCGCCTGTGCCAAACTAATCTCGTTTCCTTTACCGAAAAAGCTGTTGGCTACATCGACAAACACAACAATTGGGGCACCTAAGAGTGCATAAGTACACAAAGAGTCGTACCCTATTGCAGGCAAAGCAATAGCAACCGTAGTTGAGTAACCCATCGCCAAAAGTATCGGTGGCAAGAGCGAAACCGGAGTTGCCCCAACTGATACCATTAAAGTACCAAATCCAATATTAATCAGCATAATTTGAATTCCCCGGTTTTCACTGGCTATTGTTTTGATAAAAATGATAATTCGCTTAAGCGCCCCTGTTTGTTCCATAAAAGCCATCTGTAACAAAGAAGTCGCTACAATAAGCGAAACAGCAAATGATCTAATAAAACCTGCAACTGTCGAACGTAGTATTACTTCAATACTCGTCTGAAATACAAAATAAGCAACTACTGAAATCGCTAACCATCCTACAATGCCACTTACATCTGCTGCCTGTTTCCAAATGATCAGCATAGCCAAAATAACAACAATTGGCAACAGAGTGAATACTAAGGTCTCCATTTTAATCCCCTTCCTACTTTTGTAACATCCTAGCAACTTTCTGCAAAAATCCCTCCTAAAATGAAATATATGAAAGACCTGGCTTGTGTCAAGTCCTTTAGGACGCCGGCAAAAGCCTTAGTCGTTCAATCCAGAGAAAGTTAACCTTTCTCTCTGGATAATAAAAAACTCCCGTCCCTTAATTTAAAATAAGGGACGGGAGTATATTCCCGCGATACCACCCTTGTAGAGTCATTAAACCGGATTGGTTATTGACTCCTCCTCTGCAGAGTACGGGCTAAGCACTAAGCTTACCGATACCCTCTTCACAATAACGGCGGAAGTTCCGGCCACGCCTACCAAGTTCAAAATTATACTAGTTGAACCTTTCAGCTAGCAACTCTGAGGTGTACTTCACGATTCAACTCCAGTCCGGGCTTTCACCAACCGCCGGCTCTCTACGCTGTAATTGAAAGCTACTCTCCTCTTCACAGTCTTTAGGATAGCTATGTAATCAATTGTAACACTACTTTTATCTTATGCATTTTTCAGTCAAAAGCAGTATATTGAGTATAATATAACAGTACAGATGTATTTTGTCAAGATTCTATGTTCTATAAACTTTCAGAGATTTCTCCCTAAAACGTGTTATGAGGCCTTCTTTCTGCTGGCTTTTCAATCCCCATATAATAATCTAAGCTGTATTTACCTGGGCCAATAAAAGCTGCGCCGAAAAAGCTTATCCCATCCTCCAGCGACTGTGATGCTTTCTGCAGACCTGTACCGCCAATCATCTGACTGGTGAAGGCTACTATCATATTGCTAACCAGTAACAAACAAGCAGGACGATAAAATAGACCCATCGCAAAAAGCAGCCCGCCGCCAAACTCAGCAAAACTGGACATGAATCCCCAAAAAACCGGGGCAAAATCAATCCCAAAAGTCCCCATCGCCTTGCCAAGCCCTGACCATTTTGCAGTTCCACCGATAATCTTAGGCCAACCATGCCACATAAACATTCCACCTAAACCTAGACGGAATATAAGTAAGGCCAGGTCTCGATATCGAGAAAGTGCTTGCGCAAAATACCGTAATAATTGTTTCAATAAAATCACGTCCTCTAAATCATCGAATAAAACTTAATGATAAAACACCCATACAGGGCCCTTTTGCGATTCTGCTTCCAATTAACTAACTCTATGTTTAAAACTATCGCACTCTGTTTGCGTGTGATATTCCACCTTGTCTCCACTAACCTGAATAGTATCTAACCTGCAAAGTTTGTTATCGTTATAGGTACAAGTCTCAACTGAGCATTTTAAACAATCACAAGATCCAGAACTTAACACATTGCTGGTCAACTGAGAATAATGAAGCTTGTTCAAATAAGACCCACAGCAAGTATGACATTGCTCGGTAGCTGAATTACCAACTATATCAACACAATTTGCATAACATATACTGGAATTATTATGTGAACAACCAGTAACCGTACAATTTATTTTTGCCATCTTTCCTGCGCCCCCTTTTATTTAAAATATCTGTCAAGCAACCCCTTAAAAGCGCACCCATGCCGTGCTTCGTCCTTACACATTTCATGAACGGTATCATGGATGGCATCTAAATTGTGTTGTTTTGCTAATATAGCCAGTTGTTTTTTGCCATCACAGGCTCCATATTCAGCCTCGACTCTTGCACTTAGATTGGCTTTTGTATCGGCTACAACTACCTCGCCCAACAGTTCCGCAAATTTCGCAGCATGCTCGGCTTCCTCAAATGCAATCCGCTTATAGGCTTCTGCCACCTCGGGGTATCCTTGCCTGTCTGCTTGACGTGACATGGCCAGATACATGCCCACTTCAGTACATTCACCCATAAAATTAGCCCTTAAACCTTCTACTATCTCTACCGGAACAGCTTGCATAACCCCAATCCTGTGTTCATCTGCCCATGCCAGCTCTCCTGTCATTTCTTTAAACTTATCTTTGCTGGCTTTACAAACCGGGCATTTCTCCGGAGGCTCTTCTCCTTGATGAACATACCCGCAAATGGTGCACACAAATTTTTTCATAAATTTCCTCCGTCTTATCCATAATGAAATCAACCTTTACGAATATAGTATTGGGATTTTTTTTTATAATAATACCTTGAACTATTCAAAACCGGCATTCATCCTGCGAAGAAAGACTACCTGACTTGACGTAAATCGGACAGGCCTGAACACGGAAAACCGATAAATGCCGGCTAAAATAAAAAGCACCCGCCAACGAGCATACGCCCCCTACCGCCAGTGTATAAACTACACCTATCTGGCTTGTCAAAAAGCCGGCAAGTAAACTGCCTATCGGCCCAATTCCCATCAATATCATCGTGTAAAAACTCATCACCCTGCCTCGCATTGAATCATCCACCATACACTGCAATAAGGTATTGCTGCCAACAACCTGGATCAAAAAACCAATGCCAAGGATAAACATCAGTACAGTAGATAACCATAGGCTCGCAGACAACATAAAACCAATTAGCCCAATTCCGATGGTAGTGGCGGCAACAACCAATAACTTCTCTAAGCCCTGAAATTCCGTTCTGGCAGCAATTGCAAGCGCTGCCAGCAGCGAACCACAACCGGAAACCGCCATCAAAAATCCCATAACTCCTGCACTGGAACCTAAATTTTTCGCTACAAACACTGGCAACAATACCGTATAAGGCATTGCGGTCAGACTAATAATTCCCAACAATACCAGAATGTTGCGCAGTGGCAATTGTTTAAAGGTATATGCATAACCTTCTTTAAAATGCTCAAGTATATTATTATGGGACTGTTTGCTACTTACCGGTTTCAGTCGTAAGGCAACGAGCGATACAAGAGAAATACAGTAGCTGATAACATTAAGCCCAAAACAATAGCCTTCACCAATTAATGGAATAAGAATACCTGCAATCAATGGCCCCAGCAGTCTCGCCATATTATAAGTAACTGAATTTAAAGCAATGGCATTCTGTCGTTCTTCCTGAGTATCCATCATCTCTACCGAAATAGCATGGCGCGCTGGCACGTCAAAAGCATTAACACAACCCAAAAACAGGCTTAAAAGCAAAATGTGCTCAATCCCAATCCTATCATATAAAGTAAGCCAAGCTAAAAGCGCAGCCTGCATCAGGCTAAGCAACTGAGTTACTATAAGCACCCCGCGTTTTCCGAATCGATCAAGCCATACACCAGCAAAGGGTGCCAACACAAAGTTTGGAATCTGCCCCATAAAAGCCACCCAACCCAACATAATTGCTGAATCAGTAAGACGATAACTTAGCCAGCTTAAAGCGATATTTTGCATCCATGTTCCAATAACAGACAAGCCCTGACCTGTAAAAAAAATCTGGTAATTGCGATTATAAAGCGCCTTTACGATGTTTGCCATATTCTTTCCCTCCCTAAGATACAGTCTTCGCGCTAAAAAAGGATTATCCTACCAAACTAAGCAGAACCAATTTTTGTAGCTTTGTGATACAATAATGTCATTACATTCAGGGAGGTAAACTATGACAGACCTATCGCTATTAAAAGATCATCTACATACTATATATTCCGAAAATCCCTTTGTGACATTGCTGCAAATGGAGATTGTTGAATTGGATACTGGCAAAGCTACCCTATTTATGCCAATAAAAACTAAACATACCAATTTTTATAATTCTGCACATGGTGGTGCACTGGCTGCTTTAGCCGATACCGCCATGGGGATGGCCTGTACCACTACTGGCAAAAAGGTAGTCACCCTTGATATGAACTTGAATTATATTCGTGATATCCCCTGCCAGGAGGCGCTCACTGCTGTCGGATTAATAATCCATAATGGCAGCAGAACCATTGTTGCAACAACAGATATTTTTAACAATACACATCAGTTAGTTGTTTCTGCCAGAGCCACTTTTTTTGTAACAGGTACCTTTTTCTAAAACAAGTTGATAATCGTTAAAGGTTCTGCAATCCAAAATGGACTGCAAAGCCTTACGAGTCAACAAGTTTACACGAAATAATCACTAATCCCTCGCGCTACCGCCCGCGCCATATCTCTTTGCCAAGCTGAGTCTGCCAGTTTTGCAGCTTCCTCAGGATTAGAAATGAAAGCCATCTCCAGCAACACTGCCGGTGCATCCGTATAACGCAATATATAGAAATTCTGTTCCTTGTCCGGATCACCATCATCCCAATCAGCTCTAAGCTGTAGATCTGAAAAACTGGCTGTTATCTGATTTATAATGCAAGTTGCTAAACGGTCCCCATTCGTCTCGCCCAATGATGTATAAATCTCAGTCCCATTAGCCTGTTCACTGGCAGCTGAATTGCAATGTAGAGACACCACTAAGTCAGCACCCCAATTATTAGCCAATTCACACCTGTACTTCAAGCTATCAGTTTCTACCTGTTCTGCCTTAGTTCTAGTCATCAAAACCTGGTAACCGGCAGCTACCAGATGCTTTTTCACCTGACTAGCAATGACTAAATTTATTATCGCCTCCTGCAACCCCATTTTACCATTAACTGCACCTGGATCAATATTCCCGCCTGCATGGCCGGGATCAAGACATATCTTAGCCATTCTTCTCCCCCCTTTTTGTCATTTAATACACTATATTCAATGATTAACTATTTTTATCGATAATAATTAAAATATAAAAGACTTTACTTTTCCCTTGTGTGATAGTATAATAATAATTGTCCCTATAGGCGCAAGGAATATTTCCATTAGTCCTTCTCATTTAGAGAAGCCCAATGAGTAAATCTTCTAAAGTTAAGCCAGGGTAATCTTTATGAGGAGGTCATATAACATGGCCGAAGACAAAACATTAACATGCCGCGATTGCGGCGCTGAGTTCGTATTCTCAGCATCCGAACAAGATTTCTTTGCAGAGAAAGGGTTCACCAACGAACCTGGCCGCTGTCCGGAATGCCGTGCAGCTCGCAAACAACAAAACCGTGGTGGTTTTGGTGGTGGCCGCAACTCCAACTTCCAACAACGCGAAATGCATGACGTAACCTGCGCAGCTTGTGGTTGCCAAACTCAAGTGCCTTTCCGTCCAAGCAGTGATCGTCCTGTTTATTGCAGAGAGTGCTTTAGCCAACAAAACAACAGACGCTACTAGGATACAAACTCCTTTGCTTCTCGCAAAGGAGTTTCCTTATTTTTTACCCTAACAAAAGTTTTACTTTCTTAAATAACATGATAAGAGTAACCTCCTATCGGCTTGCGCCAAAACTCGGCGCAAGCCGTGTTTTCTCTTTTAATTGTTTACCTAAATTTTTTTCATCAGCAATACTTCATTGCCTTGCGCATTATAGATTATTTGATCACAAAACATTTTCATCATCATAATTCCCCGGCCTCGCTCTGACAAGCCCAATTGCTCAAACTTATTGTCTACATCCTTTACGCCTAATGCATTTATCTGTTTAGTGCTAAAACCTGCACCGTTGTCTTTAACTCTTACGACTATTCTGCTGCCTATTCGTTTCAGTTTCACTTGAATACGTTCACTGACGACCAGACCATTGTTAACGGCCTCATTAATCGCTACCTCAAACAGGACAGCGCATGTTGGCATATGTTGCGCAAGGAACTCGGCTATTATTCCTTGCGCCTGGTCAAGCTCGGCAGGGTTTTGGATATTGCATATGCTTATTTTTGTATTTTTCTCCACAATTTCGATACAAACAACAGAGTAATCATCCATTCGCTCAGACTGACGTGCTAATTTTTTAAACCAGTTTACATACTCCCCAAAGTTTTCCTGTCTACTTACTCCAAATATTTCAAGCAGGTCAGAGGCGCCATCACTCATCATGCAATATATTTCTCCCGCCTTAAAAGGCATTACCTTTGTCTGTACTTCGGCCTTATCAAACATTCCCATATAACCACTAAATACAGGCACAAGTTCACACTTAGCCGGTTGTGCTGCCAAAAAAAAGTGTATCCCGCTAGTGATAACCTTAAGTAAGTAGGAGGTAAAATCAAATTCAAAATACATTAACCCGGCAAATGATTCTTCGTATAAGTACAGCAGCATACTTCTATTAATTTGCTGGAAAACCTCTTCATCAATCTCCTTATCGCCAAGCAACCGGTCATCTAATAGCATCTTTACTGTAGCCGTCTGGAGTGCGGTAGCCATACCATGACCACTCACATCAACAAGGTAACCACACAGTTTTTGCTGCTTTTCAAACCACCGATAGTTAATTTGATCCCCGCTGACTGTATTATAGGGCAGAAAGATTGGCATAATGCGTACCTTGTCGCCGCTAAAAGGGTCTGGTAATGAATCCTTCTGTACCCGGGCTGCCAACTCAAGTTCGCGCTGGGTTTGCTCATCCCGCTGGCGAAGCTGTTCTTCAATACATTTCTGGTCGGTAATATCGACAAGTGAAATAGCTCTCTGCTTACAACTGTCTTCACCAGTATGAATGGGATAGGAGCGCAGCAAAGCCCAGCGTATGTCACCGTCTGCTCGTAAAAAGCGAAATTCATCACTTGTTGCATCCATAGACCGGTTGTTTTGAATAAAATTATGCCGCACTCTCTCACGATCATCCGGATAAATAATCATATCCACTATTGACTGAGGATTATCTAAACAACTCTGGATGGAACGCCCTGTTATCCGTTCAAATGCAGGACTAATATACAAAAATTTTTCTTCCTCCATAATCATAAGAACATCGTTGATATTTTCTGCAACCCGACGGAACCGTTCTTCACTCTCCCACAGCTTCGCCTCGATTCTTTTCTTTTCAGTCACATCAATTAAAACCACTAAATGAGCCGGTTGCCCCCCTAGCGTTATTTTCGCGGCTTTAACAAGTCCATTGCGAATTTCCCCTGATTTCGCAATAAATTCAATGTCATACGCAGCAGGCTGTTCTCCCCTGGCGATGTTTACCATGATTTGTTTAACACACATCCTGGAGGTTTTAGTAAGATATGATTTTATATCACTGCCAATAATTGAACTTCGTTCATAGCCAAATGCCTTCACGCCAACATCATTAATAAATTTGATAATCCCCTTGTGATAAATCAATACAATTTCCGGAGCATTATTAATAATGGCAGAATATCTTTCCTGACTTTCCTTTAGCTGTCGCTCAAGCCCTTTGCGAGCGGTAATATCCCGGGAAATGCCCAGTAGCCCTGCAATTTTGCCATCATTATCGAAAAACGGACTCTTTAACGTCTCAAACTCAATTACAGTCCCATCAACCAAAACCGCTTTCTCTTCGGATTTTGTCATTTTTCCGGTTGCCAGCACTTCCCAATCATGTTGTAAACAAACTTGCGCTAAATTCGGGTCTCTGATAATATCCAAAACAGTTTTGCCGATAGCTTCTCCCTCTGATACGCCGTACAGCTTTTCAAGTGCAGCCTTATTACAGCCTAACAATATACTATTGACATCTTTATAAAAGATAAAATCAGGTATGGTATCAATCATGGTTTTCAGAAATTCTTTTTGCCGTTTTAATTCTAATTCGAGATTTTTTCTGCACGAAATTCTCCTGGCAAAACCAATGGTACCACTAACCTCACCATCCTCCTCCACTACCGGAACAATATATGTATCATACCAGGCATCGCTGCCTGTTGTAGTTTCATAAAATTGATCAGCACTTTGCGGTGTTTTTAACTCCATTACCTTGTTTTCTATTTCATGAAATTGCTGAACCATACTTCCCGGAAAAATATCAACATCCCGTTTGCCGATTATTTCAATGCCGTTTTTAATGCCAAATTGCTCAAAAAGCCTATTAATTATAAGGTATTGTCCGTTCCTGTTTTTCATCCAAGCCAAACTTGGCATATTATCCAGTAATAATTGTATTTGTCCTAACTTTTGAGCTATCACAACATGATCTCTCCCTCAATCAAACTAAGAACAAGCAATCTTCGAATAAGTTTGGCTCTAGACTGAATTTCCTATCTTTCAGCCTAGAGCCTTCTTACTGTTTCTATTAATTTAATGGCTAACAAACTACTCTACCTTACTCGATATGTAAAACCTTATCAAGCCTTGTCCGTTTTAATATCTCAGCCGCCATCCCCTGAACACCCTTCAATACAAGCTTACCATTCTTATCCAGAGTACGTTTGTGAACCGTTACTAACACCCCCAAACCAGAGCTATCAATATACTCCAGCCGCGAAAGCTCCATACTAATATCGGTAACGCCACCTTCGATTGCTGCTAGAAGTTCATCCCGGATTATTCCCGCATCATGTGCATATATTTTTCCATCTAAAGATACACTAGCATGATTACCGTTAATTGTAAGCATATGTTTCATTTTTCAACCTCCTGTCGTCTATAATATTAAACTTTGAATTTGTTAATCAGATTTTGTAACTTTTGCGCCATCGCACTGGTCTGCTCGGAGCTAGCTGCAATTGTTTCAATAGTTGCGCTGGTTTCTTCCGTAGCGGCCGAAACCTGTTGGGCATCCCGTTCGGTTCGTTCAATGTCTTCCGCCACAGCCTCAATTAATTTGACAATCTTGTCAGATGAGGCAATTTCATCATCCGTAACCTTGGCAATTCCATCGATATCATTTACTGTTTCCGCAACAGCCATTAATATATTTTCAAGTGACTTATCTGCCTTATCAACCGACTCAACGCCTGTTTCCACCTCAGCCAGACTGTGTTTCATAGCTACTACCGCGCTATCTGTATTTTCGATAACCTTACTAATCAACTGGGTAATATTATCTGCTTCCGTATTGGATTGTTCGGCCAGTTTTCTGACCTCGTCAGCCACAACAGCAAATCCCCTGCCTGCTTCACCGGCCCGGGCAGCCTCAATCGCAGCATTGAGCGCTAAAAGATTCGTTTGATTGGCAATTCCAGTAATTGCCTCACTTATCATTCCAATGCGCTGAGAATATTCATTTAAAAGAGCAATTACTTTTTCTGCTTCCCTTGTCTTGGTATGAATCGTGTTCATACTTTGTTTTACCTCAGTAACAACAGTTTTTCCACCCCTAGCCGCCTCCACCGTAATCTGGGAATTAGTCGTAGCTGATCCAGCCTTATCTTTGGCAATTTGGATCAAGGAAGATAGTTGTATCAAAATTTGGGCCGTATCTGTACTGGAAGCTGAAGCATCCTGCATTGATTGCGCTACATCCTGAACCTCTTCCGCAATACTAACTGACGCCATGGATACCTCATTTGCCGATGCAGCCATTTCCTCTGATGCTGCAGCTAATTCAATCGCGCTGCTTTTCACCGCCCTGATGACCTCAAGCTGGGCGGTAAGCATAGTGTTAAAGGAATGACATAACTGTCCAATTTCATCTTGCGATCTTACAGCTGCGGTTACTAGCAGATTACCATTACTGGCCTCCTCCATCAAGTTCCGCAACTCGTGTATTGGTCTGGTAATCTTACGGGCGGCTAGTAGGCCAATAATAATCCCGACAAGGATTGCCACACCTGCGGCCGTAATTGCCACTACTTTGCTGTGCTTCGCATTGCTCACCGTAGTCGTAATCGCTTGCTCAATGCTGTCTTTTTGCACTTTTTCAGCTTCTTTAATCTTAGCAAGAAGTTCATTGGCTGCCGGCGCTAATTCAGTAACAAAACCTTGCATAGCAGCCTCTTTTTTTCCCTGCTTAATAAAGGCTATAACTTTTTTCTCGGCCACCTCTGAATACTTGTCATCCAGGATTTTGACTTCGGTTAGCAAACGTCGTACCACCTCTGTCTGCGCTTGATTGATCATTTCCTCTTCCAGGCTGCCATTGGCTGCGGTCACTCGCCTGAATTCGACTAGATAGCGCTCGTCCCCATAGATAAAATAGGCCCGCGCATTGGCGGTTTTGGCCATGGCATTAAATGCAATCTCATTGACTTTCTCCAATTGGGGAATATCCTGATTGCCTAAAGCATTAATTTTCTGCTCAGTTTCACCACTTAACTGAATAGTATAGATAAATCCGGCACCTGCAACTAAAATAACTATAAAAAAATAGCCTATCATTTTTTTTGCTAATGTTATATTCATTGCTTTTCTGATTCCCTAGTGAAATCAGTCCCCCCCTATTTAGCATGATTACAATTATAAATTATACCACTCATTTCATTAGTAAACTAGTTTTTGTTATATTTTGTAAAAAATTTCATTAAACCATTGTTGCTATACTTCCGCTTAATGCTCTGTTGTTTCATAAACTTCATTTGGAATAACAGCCTTCTCCGTTACACCAAGAAAATTAAATATCTTACTGTGGTGCAACGACAATCTTTACTGGTAAGTTCGATGCACCTGGCGGGCTAAAAGTAAACGACAGTGGATCACCGCTTTCAAAAGTACCTAAGAATGCAAAATCCTGCTGTTTATGATTCCCAACGAAATACAACCTATCGCGTGGTATTGCCAGCGGACTCCAATATACCTCAGGATGGTTTATTTTTATAGCACCGGCGTAATGCCCAGCTATCGGCACAAGATAACATGCAATTCTACTGCCCTTTTTAGAAGGCAGCAGCACTTGATAGACGACGCCATAGTTTCCATAATTGACAACCTGGCTGCCATCAGTAGCATCATAACCCTGCAAGTAAGCATCTATCCGATTGTCTGCTAAGGTTATACCTATTGCCCCATCATGAACCGGATCATATTCATCAAGCGGAGAAATTTCCCGGTTGGCTCCCTCAAATGTTCCTCGCAAATGGCATTGATCTGCCGGTAGTACCTTCAAGGTTTTGGAAAAATTCACACTATCTTCATCAACGGGTAGCATCACGACTTTCACATTGACCGGGCCATCGACTGAAAAATCATAAATACCATTAATCAGCATATCTGGCATCATCATGGATTCTATATCTGTTGCTAATTGCTTCACGCCCCCTGGGGGAATATTGATCTGGTAAGAGGCACTATTGTTTTCAGAAAAATATTGTGTCTGTGCTTCCTTTCCTACCGCCATCCAGTTGTATCCCGGTCCACCAATGCTAGCTTGACTGACAGTAACATACGCTGCTTTTTTTCCCTTATTTTCTAATAGTACTGCCATTTTTTTAACATCACTTGATGCGTTCACATGGTAGAAGAATAAACGCACCTTTCCTTCTACCATGTCTTGATACAAAATACCATCATGTTCAACCATCTCCGGACTATCTGAGAATAGAAGTTTCCCTCCTAATGAACTACTTCTCACTTCCAACTCTGGAAGATTATCAACATCTAAACCACTAGGTCCTAAGGCGGCAAATGTAGCCCCACCTCCCCAGTTTCCGATCACCATCATAACCAAAATCAGCATCAGTACTTGTTTCATAGTGTCCCCCCACACGGATAAGTTAATAAAAAAATAAACAACTCCTCTAAATTCTGCTAAACTATGAAATGTCCTGCAATAATTTGTATTTTTTAGTCAGCTAAGAAGATATAAAAAAAACCGCGATTTTCCTACCCATATCTGGATGATCGCGGTTTTACTATTTCAATTTTCAAAACATTGTCCCTATCAGAGGCTGTTAGAAAATACCCCTCTTTGCTGTTGAGCCTTTCAGCATAGAAACCGGGTATGCCCTTGCTGTTCGACTTTTAGGTGTTTAACACCGGGGTATTTTATAACAGTTTAAAGAATAGTAAGGAAAGTGTGTTTTTTGAAACACACTCTATCAAACATTTTTCCCTTTTATATAATTAGTGGGAATATATTCCGTATAGGCCTGAACGTGACCGGCATTTATCTCGTCAAAATCCACGATGAAGACTTCCGGGTTTTTCTCCAAATCAAGTTCAATAAGCTTGTTGACTTCGCTACCATCCTCGCTGGAGATAATACGAACCACAGGAGTATTTTTACTTTTTATGCCAACTCCTAGAATCAGGGCACTTTGCCGGTTATTAAGCCGCACCGTTTTGCCCATGGGATAGATAGCCACATTTTGGTTAAATTTATCGACAAGCTCCGGGTTAAAATATTCTCCTGCCGCTTTGTTCAAAATAGCAGCCGCATAATACACAGGCGTAGGACGGCGATGCGGCATTCCCGCAATCAACCGGTCATACACATCGGCAATACTAATAATCTGCGCATACTCGGAAATGGCTTCCCCCGTAAGCCCCATAGGATAACCGCTGCCATTCCAGCGTTCATGGTGTTGAAAACAAGCATTGACAATATCAATAGATAAGTTTTCATTTTGCCGCAAAATCTCTAATGAGTAAAAAGGGTGCTGCTTGTATTCCTCCATGCCTTCATTAGTTAAATAGTTAGGATACTGCAGCGCCAGGTTCCGGGAAAATTTAACCTTGCCAACATCGTGAAACATAGCCGCCAAACCCAATTCATACAGCTGCTTATTATCATATCCTTTGGCAAGACCAGTCATGACCGACAATATACACGTATTTACCGCATGCGAAAACATATATTCTTCCTTACGGCGCATATCCAAAAGATGAATCATGTTTTCCGGCTTCTGGTCAAGCTGGTTGACCAAGTCGCTGACAATGTTTTTTATTCGATCAAGCTTTACCCCTTTGCCGAGACGAAAGTGGTTAATAACCTCTCGCGCAGCTGTCATTGCCTGCTGCCGCTGTTTGGGGTCATCGCGGTCTGCTTCTATTTCCTTAGCCATCTCTGGGATCTGGGGATCTCCAACAAACAAAGATATAATCCCTTTATCACGAAGATACTGAATATATCTTTCTTTTATTTCTATGCCCTCATGCAATAAAACGGTACCATCGGCTGCCATGAGCGGCTTTGATAAATACATACCTGGCTGTATTTCATCTAATGATATGCTCTGCATAGAACCACCTCTTACAAAAAGTATATATTGCCACCCTATATATATATATATCGAGAATAGTGACAAAATACTTAAAGCTGAATGGCCAAACAAAATTCGACAAGCCACAGTACTAAATTTCTATTTTATCCTATACTATATATAACAAAACGTAATGTCAACGATGAATTAATTATCTACCAATTTTCCAAAGGAAAAGCAGAAATAGAAAGTTGCCTCTGAGGTTAGTGTCTAGTTATCTTATTTTATTTGCTCCGCAATAATTTCAGCTACATGCTTAATTTTAATATTCGGCGCTTGTTTATCCAAGCCACCTTGGATTTGCATCATACAGGCAGGACAACCCACAGCAATTACATCAGCGCCGCACTCTTTAATAGTATCAATTTTTTTCTTCAATATTGGCATAGAAAGTTCAGCATATTTAATACCAAAAGCACCGGCCATTCCACAACATTTATCGCTGTCTTGCATTTCAACAAACTCATAACCTGGGGCCGAAGCTAGTAATTTTCTTGGTTCAGTGTAGATAGTAAGGCCACGTTTCATATGGCAGGAATCATGATAAGTGATTTTCTGTCCGCCAACCGTTTTTTTAAGCCGACCAAGCTTATCGTATTCACTTGCCACAAAGCTTGTAAACTCGCGAACACTATGAGCTAATTTCGCAATTCGCTTGCTCCACTCCGGATCATCTTTAAATAATTCGACATAGGCAAGATGCCAGGTTTCAGCACATGTTGGGCAAGCAAACATAATATAATCAGCTTTGGCTTCTTCAAAAGCAAGAATATTCTGTTTGGCAATTTTTCTGGCCGTTTCTAGATCACCCATACCAATTACCGGCTTACCACAGCAACTTTGAGCTTCAGGAAATACCATTTCCAGATTGAGATCCTGTAAGACTTTATAAACAGATTCGCCAATTTCCGGGAAAACAAAATCAATATTACAACCGCTGAAGAAGGCTATCCGCTTTTTAGGCTTTTTCACTTGTTTTGTAACCATTTTCACCCGATCTCTGAAAGGTGTATCCGCAACAGCAGGCAAGCTGCGATCTTTTGCTAATCCGGCAAAGAATAAAGGCAAGTGTCTGATTAATCGTCCGGTTGTAAACGGTTTTTGCCCAATAGAAGCCAAACGCAATAAATTATGGAATACCTTGCGGTTAGCAAGAACATTTTCAAAAACTGCTTTTACACCAAATGGCAGTCCTTCTTGCTCAACAGTTTTAGCACGCAAGTACTCAATTAAGCCTGGAATATCAATTTTCCCAGGACAGATTTCAGTACAACGGCGGCAGCCAATGCACATTTCGTTAATTTGTTTAAAATCATTCATGCCATTCAATAAAGCAGTTAAAATAGCTCCAATTCCACCCGCATAAATATGACCGTAAACATGTCCCCCAACTAAAGTATAAACTGGACAAACATTTAAACAAGATGCACACCGAACACACTGATAGATTTGTTTGAGCTTATCCTCTTTTGCAGCTCTCAGCCGTCCATTATCAAAAAGAATGACATAAAGTTCCTTCTCTTGTTCCACCCATTGTCCATCTTTCTTTACCAGGGCAGGCGCAGGTCCGGAAATCATACTCATGTAACTCGTCATCAGCTGACCGGTAGCATTTCTAGGTAATGTACTTAGAATGGGGACAGCATCTTTAATTGTCGGAATTAGTTTTTCATAACCAATGATAACAACTTGAATAGGTGGTAATGTGGCAACTAAACGAGCATTTCCCTCATTGGTTACTAAACCGATGGCACCATTTTCCGCAATACCAAAGTTGGCTCCGGTGATACCCATATCCGCTAGCAGAAATTCATCGCGCAATGTAACTCTGGCTTCTTGAACCATCAGGGCAATATCAGGCTCAACATCCTTATGCAGTTCTTGCGAAAAGTATTTGGCCACTTGGTTACGATCCAAATGAATGGCAGGCATAACCATATGCGAAGGTTTATGACCAGCGATAGAAATAATCCATTCCCCTAAATCTGTTTCTTTTACATAGAGACCTTTTTCCTCCAAGAAATGGTTTAGATGAATTTCTTCTGTGGCCATTGACTTAGATTTTGCAATCCGTTTAACACCCTTTTCCTGGCATAAATTATATAGATATTGCTTGAGAGCCTCTCCGTCTTTGGCCCGGAAAACTTTACCGCCGCGCGCAGTCACTTGTGCTTCAAATTGGTCAGCAATTTCCTCAATTCTTTCTACCGTGTCTCTTTTCATATCCCGCACGGAATTACGCAAAGCATCAATATCATCTACATTTTCATAGGCCTTGGCACGAGCAATAGGATATGCCGCGGCAAATCGGTTTAAAGCACCGCGTAAAGTTTCATCCATTAACTTTTCATTAATCTCTTGTTTTAAGTTGCGGTTAGAACTTGTCACTATTTATACCCCCTTTGTCTCTTCATCAATAGCGATAATTATTAGTTGGCTGGGGCCATGTACACCAATAGTTAGAACTCGCTCAATGTCTGATGTACGGCTAGGCCCAGTGATGAAGCTGATATATCCCCGGTCAAACACTTTAGAAATTACCTCAAAAGCCGTTTTTATATCAGAGGCAATATGATTGCTATTTAAAATAACAATAGATATTGGTGGAAGAGTAGTAATCAGACGCTGCTCAATAGCCAGCCCGTCTTCACAAACACTGCCTGTTTCAGCAATAGCAAACTCAACACCGGCAATACCAATATCTGCTGTATCGGCATGATTGCGAATATCAGATTGCGTTGTGTATAATTGCACGCCAATCATTTCTAATATATCTGCCAAGCCATTAGCTGGAGATATTACTTCCTGGGTAGCAACCACTTTTTTCGCATTATTAGCTTTAATGATATCAAGAATGGCTGTTTGTGCCTCGATTGTTGTTTTTACCCGAATGACCTTAGCGGCAACATTTTGGGCACGAGTTCCGAATTCGTTAAAAAACTGATTACCAAATCTTTCCTTAGGAAATGCTTCTTTCCAGTTTTTACTTATTTTTTTCATATGTCCTCATCACGTCCTTTTTTTATTTTCACAAAAAACATCCCGCTTGCGGTATGATGGTATGGTGGTCTGACCAGTATATTCTAAATTGGATAACAAAAATCCTTCTAGCATGACAAATTAATTATATTTTTATATTTTTTTGAATTATCTCAATTTGCAAGCAGGATTTTGAATATTCAATGTTGAAATGCACATACACTGGTCAGACCACTAGTCCAGATAATGTGTTAAAATCTTGGTTATTGAGAGCGAGGTGACCTAAAAAATTAACCTTTGAGGCAATTTATCGCTAATTTCTATAGGTAAAATTAAGAATAGAGGTGTATATGATGACATGGACTCAAATTTATGATCCTATGAATAACTTGGCAATTTCATCCCTCTTTGCTGCAATTCCCATTATCATAATTTTCTATCTTCTCGCTATTCGCCGTACTCCAGGACAAATTGCAGGTGCTATCGCCGTTACTTCTGCGGTCTTAGTTGCAATTTTTATATACAAAATGCCGACAGCACTTGCTCTTACAGCTACAGGCATGGGGGCTTTTTACGGAATATTTCCAATTTTTTGGATTGTTCTTACTGCCATCTTTATTTACAATATGACGGTTGAGACAGGGCAATTTGAAATCGTAAAAGATTCCATTGCTACTATTACAGATGACCGTCGTTTGCAAGGTCTTTTAATTGCCTTCGGTTTTGGAGCCTTTTTAGAAGGAGCAGCTGGTTTTGGTACTCCAGTTGCTATCTCTGCAGGCATGTTGGTAGGACTTGGCTTTAGTCCACTCTATGCCGCCGGCTTATGTTTGATTGCGAATACTGCTCCCGTTGCTTTTGGTGGTATCGGTATTCCAATTATCGTTGCCGGACAAGTCACAGGTTTAGATACAATGAAAATCAGTGCCATGGTCGGCAGACAATTGCCCTTTCTCTCGGTTATAATTCCCATCTGGTTAGTCCTGCTAATGTCTGGTTGGAAGGCTACCAAAGAAGTTTTACCCGCATGTATAGTTGCCGGTGTATCCTTTGCCGGTGTGCAATGGTTTTCGTCAAACTTTATCGGACCAGAACTTCCCGATATTTTATCTTCACTTGCCTGTATTATCTCGTTGACAGTCTTTCTAAAATTTTGGAAGCCAGCAAAAATATGGCGCTTTGCTAACGAACCGGCACCTACAATTGTTACTAACAAGAATAATTTGACGTTTGGCAAAGTAGTCAAAGCTTGGTCTCCCTTTATCATTTTGACTGTAATGGTTATTTTGTGGGGCTTAAAGCCAGTAGTTGCAACCTTAGATTCTGTTACTCTTAAAATATTAGTTCCCGGTTTAGATAAACTCGTTGTTCAGGCCGCACCAATTGCAAAAGTCCCAACAGCAATGGCGGCACTATATAAAGTAAACTGGTTGAGCGCCGCTGGTACTGCTTTATTTATTGCAAGTATAATCACAGCAGCAGTATTAGGTGTTGGCCCCGGAAGGTTTATTTCCATTTTTACAAAAACGGTATTACAATTACTAAAACCTTTAATTACTATCCCCTGTGTGCTTGGTTTAGCTTATATCATGAATTACTCGGGAATGAGTTCTACACTCGGTTTATTCCTAGCAGGAACAGGATCTTTATTCCCGTTCTTTTCACCATTCTTAGGATGGCTTGGTGTTTTTTTAACAGGCTCCGACACATCTGCCAATGCATTATTTGGAAATCTACAGGCGGTTACTGGAACACAGGTTGGTGTCGATCCCATTTTAACAGTAGCAGCAAACTCGTCCGGTGGAGTTTGCGGAAAAATGATTTCACCGCAAAGTATTGCCGTAGCAACTGCAGCTTCCGGCTTAGTTGGTAAAGAAGGAGACTTATTTAGGTTTACAGTAAAACATTCTCTGATTTTAGCTGTTATCGTTGGTATCATGACCTATCTACAGGCTTATTTCCTAACCTGGATGATTCCGTAAAACCAGTATCATCCTAGACAGAATAAGCAACAGAAGATAGACTCTTACAAAAAAATAGTGTATGATTGAACTAGAATATTTGTAGGAATGGTAAGCTATACACAGTTACCAATATAATACATGGCGGGCAGCAACCTATGCAGCCCGCCATGTATTTGATAGTGGTTGAAACAACCATAAGTCAGCCAAAATATTACTAATAAGTATGGAGGATCACATGTTTAAACCAGTTAAAACAAGAAAAATCTACGAAGAAGTAATTGAACAAATCAAGAAACTAATTGTTGATGGCAAACTGCAGCCAGGAGACAAATTATTGTCCGAACGTGAACTTTCGGACAAATTAAATGTAAGCAGAGCTTCTGTGCGTGAGGCATTTAGTGCGTTAGAGATGATGGGAATTATTACAATTCGCCCAGGTGAAGGAAGTTTTGTTCGTCAAGTATCCTATGAAGGCATGCTAGAACCATTATCTTTCTTATTGCAGGTTGATGTTGATGATGTTATGAAGTTATTGGAAGTACGGAAAATTTTAGAACTGGAAATTGCTGCTTTAGCTGCAGAACGTGCTACTGAAGATGACATTAAAGCTATTCGGCAAGCCTTACAGCGTATGGTTGATGAAGTCAATTCCGGAGAAATTGGTGTTGCCGCAGATGCTGAATTTCATTTTGCAATACTTAAGGCTGCCCATAACCCTATATTAATTAAATTGATGTGTGCTGTTTCTGATCTTATGACTAGTACTCTTCAATTTTCGAGACAAAAACTTTTTTTGCAGAAAGATATGCCAAAGCTCCTGCATGAATCACACTGTTCTATTTTTCAGGCGATTATCCAAAAGAAACCTCAATCTGCCCGTAAATTAATGGAGAAACATTTAACCATGGTAGAACAAGCCATGATACAACTAAAAAAAGAAGAAACAACAGCTCTAAGTACACTCAACGATGTTACGATTGACCATAAATTAGAAACAAACTTTGGCTTTCCCTCTTGAATTAAACATAGATAGATTGGAACTACTAATTTACTCTATATATAATCCCATAAAGATTTTTCTTCTAAATAAGCTGGTAAGTCTTTATAGGATCCTATATAGAATTAAATATGACGATTTTTTTCAAGACATCTGTGATTTGTTTTTTCTCATCATCAGTAAGACACTTTGTCATCTTGTGCGCAAAATAAAAATACCCCGGTGTTAAACGCCATGAAGTCGCACAGCAAGGGTATACTCGGTTTTATGCTGAAAGGCTCAACGGCAAAGAGGGTATTTTGTAACAGTCTCTACTATACAGATACAGACACCAATTGAAAAGTCGTAACGTCTACCAGACCTTCATCTGTTAGCTTTAAGGCTGGTATGACCGGCAGACTTAAAAAAGATAAGGTCATAAAGGGATCGAATTCCTCCTTTACCCCTAGATTACGGGCAATTTTGTGCAGCTCTGCCAATTTTCCCTGTACCTCGCCAATACCCCGGTCAGTCATCAGCCCGGCCAATGGCAAAGGCAGGCTGCCAAGAATATCCCCCTGACCGGCAATTACCAGTCCGCCCTGAATATGTTCAATTTCCTGTATGGCCAGCATAATATCTTCATCCGTTGCTCCCACCACCACCAAATTATGAGAATCATGGGCAATGGTTGATGCTATGGCTCCCTGCTTAAGGCCTAACCCCTGTAGCAATCCCACACCTACTTTACCAGTGCCCTTATGGCGCTCCCACACCACCAGTTTTAAAATATCCCGGGTGATATCGGAAACAAATTCTCCCTGAACTATTGGCATCGGCAGTTCTAAAGCAGTAGTTACCAA
The DNA here is from genome assembly GCF_000445445.1 of Sporomusa ovata DSM 2662. Classification (GTDB taxonomy): domain Bacteria; phylum Bacillota; class Negativicutes; order Sporomusales; family Sporomusaceae; genus Sporomusa; species Sporomusa ovata. The sequence goes on from NZ_ASXP01000003.1 coordinate 21,916, forward strand.
CTGGTGTGGCACTAAACCAATCACTCTGGCGCGGACAGACCGGGAAGGAAGCCGCAACTTATCCTCACTGAGTTCTCCCAGATGCAAAGTATTACGAACCCCTTTATCGTCTACGAAAAAGTTCATAACCAGTGGTTTCCCATTTTCCGCTGCCAACTGTCCATCTTTAAAAACCATAGACGGACGCCAGTCTTCCAGATTGTCAAATACCAGTAGATCAGCCCGATACCCAGGTGCAACCGCGCCCAAATCACCAAGCCGAAAATAATTAGCCGCATTTATGGTAGCCATTTGCAGCACCCAGGCCAAATCTGTACCTGCAGCTATAGCTAACTTAACCATATAATTGATGTGACCCTGTTCAATTAAATCCTCCGGATGACGGTCGTCGGTAGCAAACAGACAGCGTCCTACCGTGTACTGATTTACTGCTGGCAACAGCTTAAGCAAATTATGGGCCGCCGAACCTTCCCTGAGCATGACATGCATGCCTTGCGCCAGCCGTTCTGTTGCTTCTTCCGCAGTAACACATTCATGATCAGAACAAATCCCGGCTGCAATATAACCTGTTAGCTCTTTTCCTGCTAAGCCGGGGGCATGGCCGTCAACCAGCTTGCCCTGGGCCAGATGAATTTTTTCGAATACGTCTTCCGATTTATGGATTACTCCGGGATAATTCATCATTTCTCCTAAACCCAGTACCCGGGGATGATGAATAAACTCGCCTAACTCCTTTGCCGTCAATGTAGCGCCGGCATTTTCCAACTGAGTAGCCGGTACACAAGAAGGCAACATGATATACACGTTTAAAGCCAGTTTTTCAGTGGCTCCTAGCATATAGCGAAGGCCTTCCACTCCTGCCACATTGGCAATTTCGTGGGGATCGGCAATAACGGTTGTCGTGCCACTGGGAACTATAGCACAGGCAAATTGGGCAGGACTTACCATCGCACTTTCGATATGAACATGGCCATCAATAAAGCCCGGAGTTATGTATTTTCCTGTAACATCTATTTCCCTGCGGCCACTATACTCGCCCACCCCGGCAACATAACCATTGACAACAGCCACATCACCCTTAGTAAACAGACCTGTAAATACATTAAATACATTGGCATTTTTCAGCACCAAATCGGCAGTAGAGTTTCCTAAAGCAGTATCTACCAATTCTTGTATCCTCTTCATGCTACACCTCCCTGAATATCTGGCGGCCTTTCCTTAATAAAAAATTCGCTTGCCCCTGCTTTTTCACCTTCCTATTGCTGTAAATATTACTCACCTTTTGGCAAGTTCCACTATGTTCAATTTTTATTTTCAAAATACTAGCCTCTTTCACTTGTTTGCTTGTATTTTATCCTCCCTGCCATTTGGAAGGAGGGAGGTCTTATCTAGCTGGAACAGAATATTCTCCATTCCAGGTAATACTGCGATATTTCACCGGATCGGTATCGCCTTCGGTGCTGAACAGGAGGACTTTTGATTTTTCATTTAAACCTAATTTAGCTTTGGCTTCTGCCATATCAGGGTTAGTCATAAGCTCTGCCACCAGCCCGGCAGTTACAGCTCCCGATTCACCGGAAATCACTCTGGCATCTTTGCCTAACGGATTACCCAGCAGCCGCATTCCCTTTGCTGCCACCCAATCAGGACAGGAAGCAAACATATAGCTGTAATCCCTAAGCACATTCCAGGCAATTGTATTCGGCTCACCACAGGCTAAACCGGCCATAATGGTGGTTAAATCCCCGCTAACAATTCTTGGCTTACCATCATTAGCCAAGGCCGCTGTATATAAACAATCGGCCTGATCGGATTCTACAATCACCGTTATTGGACAATCACCTTTGCAGGCTGAAGCAAAAAAGCCCTGCACCGCACCGGCTAATGACCCTACCCCGGCCTGAACAAACACATGGGTTGGTTTTTCCACGCCTGCGGCTTGCATTTGTTCCCAAGCTTCCAAGACCATGGTGCCATAACCCTGCATAATCCAGGTGGGAATCTCTTCATAGCCCTCCCAGGCGGTATCCTGAACAACCACCCAGCCATACTTTTTGGCATTTTCTGTTGCCAAACGCACCGCATCATCATAATTCAGATTTGTTATCGAAGCTTCGGCACCTTCAGCCCGGATATTTTCCAACCGGGCAAGCGAAGATCCCTTCGGCATATATACCACCGATTTTTGCTGTAAGCGGTTGGCTGTCCAGGCAACTCCCCGGCCATGATTACCATCAGTAGCGGTAGTAAAAGTAATTTCCCCCAGTTGCTGGCGAATTTCCGGCGATGCCAGCCGTGCATAGTCAAGCTCACTGCTCTCTTTACCCAGACGCTGCGCTAAGTACTTGGCAATAGCAAAAGAACCACCCAGTACCTTGAAGGCCTTTAAGCCAAACCGATAGGATTCATCTTTTACATACACCCCGGCTACGCCCAAGTAACCAGCCAGTTCCTTCAACTGGCACAGTGGGGTTGGGCTGTATTCCGGGAAACTTTTATGGAATTGCCTCACCTTGTTAATTTCCTGACAACTCAGAAAATTAATTGCCGTCTTTTCCTGGTTTGCCAGCATTTGATTGGTAACCCATTTAATTTTCTGGTCCATTGCTAATACCTCACTTTCTGAATCATAAAGCGGCAAAAGGCCACCTGCTATACTCTTATTTTACAGCAGACGGCCTTTTGTTTCACTAATTTAATCTGTCATTCAGCGGCACTAGGCTTCCGTAAATGGTCCAGCCTTTATATTAAATGTTTTAAGCTTACAATCCCTTACTTTTAAACTTTTCTCCTGTAGATATAATCCAGTCTTCTATACTCTTATATACATAACTGTCATAACCGCTTTTTTCTTCTTGTAAGTTATCAAGCATTTTAGAGAATATATCAGTATAAGAAGTTACTTGCGAATGTTGATTGCTGCCTTTATCAGCAGTATTGCCAACAAAAATTTGTGAAAGCTGTTTATTAACTCTGTCGGCAGTACTGCCAACAAAAATATTGTAATAATCCATTCCTGCCGCTTGAAAAAATCTTTCCATCAATGTGGTCTGAAATATATCGCCTGCTGTTGCTGTATCATATGTTCTTGCCGCTTCGCACCAAGCACTTTTTGCTTCGACAGAAGCATCTTTGGGCGGAACCCAAATAATATTTCCCTCTTCATCATTATTGAACATGAGCATTAAATCAGCAGGCTTAAATCCATCTTTAGCCATTTCTTTTGAATAAGAAAGCCATTCTTCTCTCATGTGTATTGGCGCGCCTATATTTGGAATTCTTCCTCCATTTCCATCGCATAAATAATGAAAATACTCTGCATCTTCGGCAGTAAGTTGTTGCTCAAAAGAATTCTTGGGAATAAATGGATGACCAAAATTATTATCCATATTATAAAGTGGTCTGTAAGTCACAGTTGGTATATACGGTTCTCTTGCATGTTCAATCAAATCAACTTTTTTATTCGTATACACGTCTGGTACAGTGTCAAGTTGTGTATTTGATGCCATAAAGCTGTCAAAAAAATCAGAGTTTACCTTGTTGCTACTGTTACTGCTCGTTTTTGTTGTTTGTGGCACTGTAAAAACACTTCCCATATTAATAAATCTATTAGCATTAATATTTTGTACCATCTTGCTAAATTCACCTCCATATTATCTTCCTCAACCCTTCGTTGGCGTCAGTCAGCATACAGCCTACTATATTTTTACTAAATCAAAATTACCCCTTGGCAAATGCAACGGAAAAATCTCTGCTGTGCCTGGGATTTTCCGTTGCGTTCATGACTAAGTATAATATACCATGGTAGCATTATAGAAAAATAGTAATGCTGGTTATGGCTGTTCGACTTCGACAGTAAAGTTCACTAATTTTCCCCAAGAATTTTCTCCTACTGAAAATTTGTAGGTGATAGTTCCTTTCCATGTAGAACGAATAAGTTCAGAAGTAGGAACCGATATTGTAACAATATCACCATTTTGATACACATCAGCCGTCTTAACCGTTCCTGAAGCAACACCATGTCCACTGTAAACTTTAAAGCTATTTTCAGGTGTAGGGAGATTTGTTTTAAGTTTAACAGTGAAAAATGGAATTATAACTTTATGCTTATCTGGAGTTATAGGAGCACTATAATAAGGAGCATTGGGACTGCCTGTAGGCGGTAAGGTGATAGCTGTTGCAGCTGAGTTAAGTTTATCCGATTGTATAGGAGTATTAAACCCAACAACGTTAAAAGAATTATATTCCGCTGAAGCAGTAGGCGCTAAAGTAAATGCAAAAACAAATCCAAGCATTAGGGGCAACACCATTAATTTTGACAATTTAAAATTCATTAATTTAACACCTCTTCTTGAGACTGTTTAAGTAAGTGTGTAAATGGTAATAATCCCCATAAAGGAGATGTTACAATATGCACGAACGCGAACAAGAATTGGTAGGCCTGTTATCCAAGCAATGTACAAACATGGAGGATGTTCACAAGCTGCTTAAATCGCTGTTTAAAAGTACGCTTGAAGAGATGCTTGAAGCAGAGATGGACGAACACCTTGGTTACCAAAAACATGATTTGTCGGGGAATAACAGTGGAAACAGCCGGAACGGCTATGGGAAAAAGACCCTACAAACCGAGCTTGGTGAAACTGAATTACGTGTCCCTCGAGACCGAAACGGCACATTTGACCCTCAAGTGGTAGAGAAACGACAGACAAAATCGGAGGATTTAGAAGGCCGAATTATCGCTATGTATGCGAAAGGGATGTCGAACCGTGACATTGAAGACCATCTGCGTGATATCTACGGAGTAGAAGCGTCGGCCAGTCTTATCAGCCGGATCACCGACAAAATCATGCCAGCGGTACAGGAATGGCAGGTCAGACCCTTGGATGGCCTCTACCCTATCGTATTTTTGGATGGCATCGTGTTCAAAGTACGAAAAGATGCCAAGATTATCAACAAGTGTGTCTATTCGGTGTTAGGTATCAACATGGATGGCAGAAAAGAGATCCTGGGCATATGGATGTCGGAAAACGAGAGCGCCTCTTTCTGGCTGACCATCTGTAATGAGTTGAAAAATCGGGGCGTGCAGGACATTTTGATAGCCTGCCGGGACAATTTGAGCGGTTTTTCGGATGCGATAGCCACGGTTTTCCCAAAAACAGAGCAGCAGCTTTGTGTCATTCATCAAATCCGCAACTCCACAAAATATGTGCCGTACAAGGACATTAAGGCGGTTATGGCCGATCTGAAGCTTGTCTATGGAGCGTTATCTTTAGATGATGCCGAGTACCGGTTAGAGGAATTTGGCGAGAAATGGGGCAAGAAATATCCTCAGATTGTAAAGTCCTGGGAGGCAAATTGGACAGAGCTTTCCACCTATTTTAAGTATCCAGAAGAAGATCGGCGACTCATTTATACCACCAATGCAGTGGAGGGGTTTCATCGGATGCTGCGCAAATATACCAAGACCAAGACGATCTACCCTACCGATGATGCTGTCAAAAAGTCAGTTTTCCTGTCGATACACGAAATTACCAAAAAGTGGAGTATGCCAGTTCGTGATTGGGGAATTATAATAGGGCAACTCATGATATTTTTCGATGGCAGGTTCCAGCGATCGCTTAGTGCTTAATCACGGGGGCTCAGCCCCCGAACCCCCGAGGTTTATCGCTTTTGTTTTCCAAGGCGGCTATCAGAAAGGCGACGCTCTCGTGAGCATCGCCGCCTCGCCTAACCTCATACGCCGCTCGGGTCGCACCTCTGCGTTGCCCTATCCTGCATATGAGTAAAAGCATGAGTTAGCTTACCCAATAATCTGGATGATTATTCCATTTACACAGTTTGCGAAACACTCCCCTCTTCTTTGATATTTTAAACTGAATTTTTTAAGAATTACACTAAAACTATGGTGAACTACTATTCATATTTTTTTCACCCTCTTTAACAAGTAGTGTATTCTCACAAACTCAAAGCCAATGAATTTACTGACCTCATCACGAGGTCCTTTTATTTTACCTCCCCTTGTCCCCCTCTTTTGCAATCATAAGCATTCTCATTTTATGTCGTTGCACACTTTCCCTTTTCATTTTCTTGTCACTCCTATTCCTGATAAAACAATATTCAGATTATCAAAACGACCGCAATCGCACTCGGACTATATCGACCTGCAAATTTAGTTATGCTGTAAAAAACAAAATAATGTCGGTACAACTACCAAACATAATGAGTATTTCTACCATAAAGTTACTTTTGAAATTATTAATATATTATTAATTCTATGGAAAACCATAAATTCCCTTTATAAATCATACAATTATGTATAAAAAATCCATTTTATTAACCTTTCCATCTGAATAAATAACAAAATATAGGCTTACTACCCTTCGATGTCCGAAGATAGCAAACCTACATATTACTAATCCAGAAAGGCCGGCCACTGTAATCTATTTCACAGTGGCCGGCCTTTTGTCCTTAATTAACCTACCTAAAACTACATCTAACTTATCCCTGAATCTTTACAGAATTATAATTGTATACCTCTTTGGCCTTCCAGCTTTGCCAAACATCTCCCGGCGGGCTTATGGTAAATATCACATTGGGTAAGCACAGGGACGGTTCTTTTGCTCCTATGCCTTAAGTACCAAGCTCTGACTAATACCTGCTACTCTTGCTATTTGCCGTTGTGTTGCCCCTCTATATTTTTAATTTGCTGTATTATTTTATCTCGGCTAGCTTTTTCCATTGATTGCGATGCTCCTAGTGATTGTCCATTTAAAATAGCTTGTATTTTTTTGTATAAACATTCATCACTTATCTTTTTGTATCAAGAACTCTTTCATCACTATCTTGTTTTTCGAACTCTTGCCATCTTTGCAAGGCTATCTCTTCATTCTTGGCAATCCTCCTCTTCATGAAATATATCCTGCCGGTTAATCCCCTCACCATTACATGATAGATACCGCTACTGCTTTTCTTTCTTGCGCTCCTTGGCATCAATTATCACTCCATTATCTTTTTCCTTCATTTTACCATCAAAAAAGAAGCGAAGGAACCGTCCCGTTGCTCCCTTTAATACCTACGAAAAATCTCACTTTATTCCCTTAACCAAGATAACACCTGCAATAATTATCAGACCAGCAGCAACACTGGAGCCAGCAGCAATTAATAGCACCAGCCTGTTTTGCTGCTTAATGCCATAAAAAATACCTGCTAACCCTACTAACAAATACAGTGCACAAAAATCCAAGCTTGTAACTAAACTTAAATCCATGCCAAACTGCTCCTTGTCTTAAGCTGTTAACTTAATAACCAGCAAATACTTGCACCCCATACAGAGAACCATTTTCTCCGGGATATAGACCTAAGCCGACATGGGTGTAACTGGTATTAAGAATATTGGCACGGTGTCCCGGGCTATTCATCCAGGCCTCTTCCAATTTCTTAACAGAATAATTGTAGCCAATATTTTCACCAGCTGACCGATAGGTAATTCCATTCGCCTTGAGACGGTCAAAAGGCGATTGTCCCTGGAGATTAGTATGATTAAAATACGGTTCAATTACGATGTTGTTTCCTGATTTTAGCCAATTCAGCACCATTACCCGAATAAGCATAACTATATATATTCTTTTCGTTTGGATTATCCCCGGTCTGGCCTTGATGCATGTTGATCAAGTTAACTGTTGCTTGCTTATAAATATTGGCTTTTGCTAATAAACTTGCACTTGCGGCACCTGTACCAAAGTTTCTGTGCTTAGGCTCCGCATTCGTATCAGACCAGTTGAGCCAGGCCACAGAACCGGCAGCTGCGGCAACCTGCTCATAAGCCGCTGTATAAGTGTCAATACGGGCTTTATCCTCATCAAACTGATATTGCTGCTTAATGACCGCAGCGGCATTGTTCATTTCTGCTTGCCAGGCCTGCATATACTTTTCCGCTACGTAATTCAGCTCTGGTGTAGCTGTCGCCTGAGTAAAATCCTTGTCAAATGCCTGGTCAATGGGATTATCTGAATTCTCCATTGCCATACCCGTGTTAGTAACGCTCGCTACCAATAAGAAAAGTAGCCCCATTAAAACCACTATTTGTTTTCTTATCATTTTCTACGCTCCCTCAGGCTAAATTAATCGGCAATATGAAACTTGGTTAAGAAGCTTTGCAAATTATTCCTGGCTTCTTGATAGCTTTTCTCTTTTTCGGCGACCTCTGTCTGACTGACCTTGCCGGCGGCATTTTGTTCAAGTGCCAATTCATATTCTAGCTTGCGGATCTCTCCCTCTGCACCATCACCTGATCTCATGTTGCAACAATCTCTATAATTTCGCTAATTGCGATTGCTATTCCGCCAGGCCAGTATATCGATTTCCCATCGGTCTTCACCGCTTGAAACACCTGCTCATCTCTAAGCTCAGAAAACCGGGCAGTATACAGTTTTTGTTTCATATCCAGCATCACCAAGTGGTTGTTATCAAAGCGAACTGCAACCAGATAATCCTTATCAAACGTTACTTCGGTGATTTTCCCCATAAATTCACCTCACTTTAAAGAAGAAGCAATCTACTTTAATAATAAAATGAATTTGCCACCAGCGATACTATCCGAAAGTATACTCTTTTCCATCATTCAGCCTTGTATTCAATTATTATCCTGGTCAGAGCCGTCCGACTGTTGATACCCAACTTGGCATAAATATTCTGCAGCGCTTTTTTTACCGTTACTTCAGCGATGTGCAATTTTGTTCCGATTGCCCGATTTGTCATGCCTGCTGTAATAAGCTCCGCAATAGTCCATTCCCGTTCGGTAAGCGGCAGCTTGCTGCCACCGCTGCTTAGTTCTGCCGCTATTGTATTTCTGTTTTTTTCAAATGGTAAAAATATCCCCCGTATCCTGTTGATTAATTCCGGGTAATGCCCAGCTGCTTCCACCTCGGCAAGTATAGCTGCCAGGTATTCCCCATTTTCCACAAAAGGCATTACGACCTGATCAGGAGCCGCAATAGCCAACGCTTTTTCGAGGGATAACCGCGCCTTTTCCTGATGCCCCAATTTAGACTTAGCAACTGCTTCATAGATATACGTATACACCAATCCCAACAGATTGGGAAAAACGCTTGCATGACCGATAAATGTTTCGGCTAAGCCAATCAGTTTCAAATATTGACCACTGTTTAGCAATGCCTTGCCCCATACAATATTGAAAAAGGCGTAACTGGGGAATAAGATTGATTGACCCTGTAAATCACCGTTTGCTATCCATGCCGGGACTTTTTTCGCCATATTGAGATAGGAGAAAATAAAGCCCTCACACATATCCCAGGTATGAAGATACTCGTATAGTCCCCGGTGTTTAATTTCCTCCCGCGTTTGCTGCAGGTGGTTCATCACATAGCCTAATTCCCCCTTGACTACCGCCAGTCGCAATTGGAGAAATAATGCACATAGTTCAATCGCTGTCTGGCTTTGTGACCGGGCGCTGTATAGCGCTTTATGAAGCGAGATTTCCGCATTTTCAAAATCACCGATATAATAATACCGCTCAGCCTGCATTACCGACTCAGCACCCAATCCATGTCCGTCTGTTAACCGGCAGTAATGAGGTATGGCCTCTTTCATCTCCTGCACTTCCTGTTCGAGCTGTCCGCTTTCACGATAAAACATGTACAAGACGGACGGTGAACCAAAGGTCCAGGAACCCTTTTTATCAATGAACTCTGATGGTCCCTTTAGCAGACCGCTGGCCAACTGAATATGTTCATACATCCCGGTAATATGATTATATTTGGTAAAGATGCACAGCAGTTCAAATTCGCCTGACAACTGATTTTTCTCATATTCCATTTCTCCTGACAAGGCTTCAATATATCTGCCAATTTCTTCGCACTGCCCGGCAAACAACTCCATTTCATTAAACGCAAACAGATTGATAGCATAAATCAGACAAGCTTGCACATGCTCTCTTTTTATCTCCACCGGGCAATCGCTGAAATACTGGATAAGTTTTTCTTTATGCTCACTCCATATGCTGTTGCCTTTATCTATTTCAATAGCCGCTAACAGATTGTCGAAATCAGCAGCTTGATAGAAATAATCCAAGGCATGAATACAGTCACCGGCATGTACATACCATTTCCCCGCCCGATTCCAGACAGCCTTTTTCTGTTCTAAACTCAGCCTGTTAAACATTTTCCGCAAGTAACTTGTAAAAATATTATGCATATAATAGGTTCCAGCAGCTTGGTCATACCGGATGAAAGCGTTATTGGCCGCTAACCGTCGCAGCAACCCCACGGCATCTTTCCGGCACCACATGTATTCAGCCTGCTCTAAGGTAAAGTTATCAAAAATGCAGATAGTCAGCAAAAATTCACGCGCTTCTGCTGAAATGCGCCGATAGACAACCTTTTCTATCAACTCATACAGGCTGACCTGGTGCTCAATTCGTCCATCCTGCAGATAACCAAGTAAACAAAGATATACCGCGCTAATCCAGCCTTCAGTATAAGAAACTAAAAAATCCACTTCTTCTGTATTGAGAATAACTCCACGCAGCCTGCAATACTCGACGATATCTTCCCGCGAAAGCACAAAATGGCTCTTGTCAATTACCCAACAGTACCCTTTGAGGGCAAGCTCTGCTGTATTCTCACCAAAAACACTGCGAGATACGATTACGATATGCAGATTTGGAATCTCGGCCCTGACCAGCAGTTCAAAAAATCGGTCGGCATCAGTAGATGACAGCAAATGGTAATCATCCACAACAAGCGTCGTTCTTGCTGGAAACTGTATCCCCTCCACAATACCAACAGCCTCTTCCAAAAAAACGCTATTGCTGGGGACTCCCACTCCTGCAAGACTCGCTGCGGCATCAGGATTAAGCCATCTAAAAAGGCGGCAAAACCCATTCCAAAAAACAGTTAGTGAATCATCCAGCAACGTTTGCCACAATACCTCGGTCTGATTATTTTTTAAATGCTCCTTTACCGTGGTCGTTTTGCCATAGCCCATCGGCGCCTCCACCACAGTCAGCGGATATTCCCATATTTTATTCAGAGCCTCATTGATCGACTTACGCATGTAGATGGTCCTGGCATCAATTTTATTATACATACGTAATAACCTGAGGAGTTATGCTCAAATATTGCGGACCGGTTTCGGTCATAACAAAACTATCTTCTATACCAATAGCCCCTTCAGGGAAAACAAACTTGGGTTCAAGTGCAAAAGTCATGCCTGGTACTATTGGCGTCTTCATTCCTTTTGCCAATATCGGCCATTCATCTAATTCCAGACCGATACCATGACCAACAAACTTGACCTGGTCTGGCTTATAGCCCATAAAATTGTCCTGATACCCCAGTTCTGCTGCCAATTTGACTGCCAGCAGATAAGGTTCCTCAGCCAAAGTTCCAGGTTTACAGCTTTTTACTATTTCTGCCTCAATAAGTAAGGCATCTTCATAGGCTTTGACCAGTTTTGGGGACAGCTCACCAATACAAAATATCCGGGTTTGGTCACCAGTATAACCCTTAACGATAGAAGAATAGTCAATATAAATAACCTCATTGCGGTTTATTTTTTTCCAACCAGCTCCTTGCGGCTGAGCAGCACTGGCACCCTGTCCACCCACTGGACCATCAAAATAATTGGGATAAAAGCCACTGCTGCCGGTACATATATTACCAAAGAAAAAATCCTGATTGAAGGCTCTCATCTTGCAAGGGCCCGCATAGCCGCGTTTTCGCATTTCAGCTTCAAATAAGGCCGCTAATTCCAGTTCTGACATTCCCGCGTGCAAAAAAGAAGGTACAGCTAAAAACGCCTGATCAATAACCGCTAAGGCATCGCGCATTAGCTCGATTTCAACCACTGATTTTACTGCACGGATGGCTTTGATAGCAGGTGAAATATCAATAAGCTCGGTAGCAGGAAAAATAGTTTGATAAGACTTATATAAGTTGAATGGTACTACATCTAATTCCAGTCCTATTTTGCTAAAACTGTTATACCCATATGCCGCCAGAATTTCCGGGATTTGCTTTGGAGTCTTGATGGCGACAATATTTTTTAACGGTGACTCCTGCCGCCCACGTGCTAGACTTTTTTTCACCATAAGAACCGGCTGGCCGCTGGCCGGGATATACAAATAGGAATTTTGCACTGTACCAGTAAAGTAGAATAGATCACTTTGCAGTAAAATAATAGCTCCGTCGGTGGCTTGTTCAATTAGTTTCTGCTGGAGGTTACAAATTCTGGACTCAATTTCTGTTGGCATTATTTCCATAATTAACTTCCTTTCCTTTGCATTCTATGTAGTACAACGCATTAACACTTTGCAGGTAATAATTCTTTGGTAAACACAGTTCCCCCATGCTTACTATTCTATGCCTGCCCTTAACACCGGCATAGTAATTAATTCTCCTCCTGCTATCCATCTCCTCCCTCTGAGGAGGATTTACTACTACCTGGAGGGTCTTAAATTAAACACCGCTTACCCCTTTACGGTAAACGGTGTTTAACCTGATAACTCTCATTTAAAGAACTGACCTTTGGCCAAGTTAAAAAACCATCCCCCTGGCACATCTATTTTAGCAAAATCAATCGTCATCTTAGTCTGGATGAGTTTATTATGCTCATCATACTCCCTGACTAGTACCTTTACGGCCTTTTCCGGTTGCACACGCTTGCCTTCCACATCCATATAGCTGACTTCTTTTCGAACACTAGTAAAGGATTGGCTTACGTTATCCATAACTAACCCTCCTCGTCAGACTGTATTCATTTGAAGCTGACTTAGCGTCTAAGACTCCGCTAATAATTATTGGGGCGTATCTATTCCCGTTGTTTACTACAACTTAAGCACTTTTAGTACAAGAAACAACAAGCCTACAAACTGATCCGTATTGGCAGTCACATACCATTTAACCGATTATACTTCACACTCCTTTTACATTGTTATATTCTCTAAATATTCAGTAATATTATAATTTTATTATAGCGCTTTAATAAAGAAGAAAAAATCCCCCAAATGGGGGATTTGCACAATTAACCCTTATTTTTCCATTTTTTTATCTATTCGAAAGTTTTTCATACTATGCGACAGTAATTCTGTTCTGGACCTTGCACTCGTTTTAGCAAACAATTTTTTCAGGTGAGTTTTTACGGTCTCCGAACTAATAAACAGACGTTCGCCAATTTCTTTATTCGACAACCCCTGGGCAAGTAGAAGGAGGATTTCCGCCTCACGTGCAGTAAACGGAACCATTGGCTGCCCATTAACTGCAGCTTGTTGATCTTTATCAACAAGCTTAGCATTCTCCTCATCTCTAAGCTTTGCAAAAGTATATTGCATATGTTCACCTAGCATTTTGAGCAGCTTCATCTCAGCATTATCGAAATCATGTTGTTTTTGTGTACGCTGAATAGTGATGTCCGCCAATACCTTTCCACAATGCATTAGTTGAACACCTGCCAGATAATACATTGTATTGATGTGATAGGAGCAATCATATACTTCCATCAGCGGCTCAGCAGAAAAAAAGACACCATTTTCATAAGGAACAACTCTACGGATAAGGGACATAGCTTCGGTAATAAAATTCTCAAGACTGCTGCATTGGTGAAAGCGTAATACAACTTGGTTAAAGTCATGAAGTTTTCGCTGTGATATATACATGACGTATTCATCTCCCAGCTGCTTACCACTATTGAAAGTTACCTTTAAATTCCATCGCCATCAAGCCCGCATAAGTCCTCAGCATCAGTTAATTTGTCAAGGTCAAAGGGTGTTCCCTGGTAAACATAGTAATTAAGCCAGTTGGCAAATAGTAAATTGGCCGCACTCCGCCAGCGCACCAGCGGCTGCTGCAGCGGATCATTGTTAGGATAATAATTACAGGGAACATTAATTGGCAATCCCTGAGCAATATCGCGGTCATATTCTGCTTTAAGCGTTAAGGGATCATATTCAGAATGACCGGTAATAAATAAGTGTCGATATTTTTTATCTATAACAGCATAAATGCCTGATTCTTCTGATTCAGATAATATCGATAATTGCGGTACCTTCTCAATATCTTCCCGTCTCACTTCTGTATGCCGGGAATGCGGAACATAAAACACGTCATCAAAGCCTCGAAACAACATTTTTTCTTTAATATTTACCGTATGTGGAAATATGCCAAACATCTTTTGCGGCAAATCATATTTGGGAATACCATAGTGGTGATATAAGGCTGCTTGTGCTCCCCAACAAATATGAAACGTCGAATACACATTTCTCCTGCTCCAATCCATAATTTCGCACAACTCATTCCAATAGACAACTTCTTCAAAGGGAATTTGTTCTACTGGTGCTCCGGTAATAATCATACCGTCATATTTACGGTTTTTCACTTCGGCGAAGGTCTCATAAAATTTAACCAAATGCTCCTGTGGCGTATGCTTTGGTTCATATGTGGCTGTATACAGAAAATCAAATTCTACCTGCAGCGGAGAATTACCAAGCAATCGAAGCAATTGCGTCTCTGTGACTATTTTTGTAGGCATCAGATTTAACAATAATATGCGAAGCGGACGTATATCTTGCGAATAGGCGCGTTTTTCATCCATCGCGAAGATATTTTCTTTTTCAAGAATGTTTACAGCAGGTAAATTATTGGGAATTTTTATTGGCATAATCTTCCGCTCCTTTGCGTTAATTTTTAATTATATTAACTAATATTATACTGTTTTGGTTTAAATTTGCAATAAACAACATTATATTTACCACTCTATTTATACTACCATAAAATTCGCATAAGATATATAAAAAACCTATTTCCCTGCCAATCAGGCAGAAAAATAGGTTTCTTCTTTAAATAACAAAGCTAGTTGTTATTCCCACTTGCTTAATTCCTTTGATTTTGTTCAATCATCTTTTTGCATTAACATGCCGGCTGTAATCTCTTGGACCTTTCTTGCACTGCTAAGCCGCCTTCGAAAATACTGCTTTGACAACATCGCCAACAATTTTGGCATAAAAAGCAAACGTCTCAAAACTTTCCCGTAATTCTTCCACCGTATCAGTAAACTCGCCTGGCAGGGCCCGGACGGCCCTATTTGTATGGTCAGTAGTTTCCTTCAAGCTTACGGTAAGTTCATTAATATTGGTAAGCGTCTCCTTGAACAACGAAATAGTTTCACCGATATCGTCTTGATGTGCATCCAAAACACCGCGTATCAAACACAGTACACCTAGTGCTCGCTGCAAAACTACGATAAGGTAGCCACCAATGATAACAAGTAACACAAACAAACTGAACAGTCCGACGTCGTATAATGAAATATACAAGCAATCCCCTTCTTTCAGCACAATAAAGTAATGATCATATAACCTAATTTGAAGCTTGTCCAGCCGAAGAATTAACAAGTGGCCGGGCATTGCTGCCCGGCCATCCAGCCTTTTTCCACGGAAATAAGTTATTGCGGGACTTCCTCATTCACATCAGAATTTGTCTTGGCGGCAATTTCCTTCTTAACCTCTGCAACCTTTTCTTTTGTCTTTTCGACGATTTCTTTGGCTTTTCCAGGGAGTTCTTTAGCAGCCTCCACAATGTCGGCCCGTGTTTCCTTGCCAGCTTTAGGTGCCAATAGTACGCCGGCAGCAGCTCCGACAGTCACACCAATGGCGGCACCAATCGCTGCATTTTGCAGGGCTTTTTTCTGTTGCTTTTGCTTACGCTCTTTTTTCCCTCTTTCGATTAAATCCATAATCGACATGCCTACCACCCCCGGTAATTATTGGATGTTCACTATGCTTTTTAATCTTCGACAAAAATCCCAAAAACACCTGCTACTATTTTTTTCAAAAAACAAAAAGTCTGATTTTTTTAATAAGATAGATAGAAAGTATAAGTTTTTTGAACCGCAGAGACGCAGAGTACGCAGAGGGAATGTTCTCGATATACATCTCCCCTTTGCGCTCTCTGTGTACTATCCTGAAAACGTATTACCTGAAAAAAGGCGCAAAAAAATAGCACTCATATAAAGACCCGTTTTCTGGCCTAAAAAAATATCTTATAACACCTGAAAATTCAAAGTCATACCGAATTTGCCAATTGCTGATCCACTAATGCATTAGGAATCACCAGGCCTAATTTGGCCAATTCCTTGACATAACGTTGAATTTGACTGTTTTTAGTCTTTTCGCTGACATAGTTGGCACCAAGTTCCTGGTACATTTCTTTTCGCGTCAATAGATAAAATACAATTCGCAAAATGATATGTGCAACTGCAACTGCTGCTTTTTTACTGCCTCGTCTGGCTTTGATACGCTGATACTGCTCACGCAAATGGCAATTCTTTTTCCGATGCAAACTATGTGCTGCTTGGACTAACACTGCTTTGAGGTATTTGTTTCCTTTACGACTTTTTTCCGGTTTGTTTTTCCCGGCACTTTCACGGTTCCCTGGAGCTACGCCTGACCATGCTGCCAAGTGCTTGACAGTAGGAAAACGACTCATATCCAACCCAATCTCAATGAGTATAGTCATCGCTGGATTGACGGCCAACACCGGGTATACTGTCAATCAGCTCCAGGGCCTCTTTAAAATTTGGTATTTGGGCTATTATAGTTTCCAAATCGTTGTCTAGTTCGACTATGCGTTGCGTTAATTCATCGATATGAGTAAGCTGCATCGACAATAGGCGTTGATGGACCGCATTGACTCGACCTTTTAACGCCTTGGTGTATTCTTCAGGCGAATGTTTGAGATTGGCGTGGCCAAGAGTGGATATTTCTTCTGGTGTCAATTTACCCTTAATGATCGCCTGAAGCATTAGACGACCGGACATATTGTTCACATCGGAAATCAGGGAACCAATTTTAATGTTGGCACTTTCCAGTATCTTTTGTACTCGTTGGATTTCCCGGGAACGTTCCTGAACCAACGCTAAACGATAGCGGGAAAGGTCGCGCAATTCTCTTTCACGTCTGGAAGGAACAAAACTGGGTTTTAGAAGTCCGATTCTAAGGAGAGTAGCAATCCATTCCGCATCTGTGGTATCGGTTTTTCGTCCTGGAACCATTTTGATATGTTGGGCATTGACGACCTGTATTTCCAAACCGGCTTCTTCCAAAACATTGTACACAGGCTTCCAATACACACCGGTGCTTTCCATCGCTACAATGGAAACGCAATATTCCTTTAGCCAGTTGACGAGTTCATTCAGATCATCGGTCATGGTACCAAAGCGTTTGCGCTGTTTCTTCGTGGGTGTCAGGATGCAGGCACTGATAACTTTTTTGTGAACATCTAACCCGCAGCAATAAGGATGAAGAACTTCTACATCGTGTTTCATGGTCAAAGCCTTCTAGCGGCATAAAATTGCGACTGGTGCGGTCATCGCACGTAGCGTATTCTATCCTACGTATTCGTCGGTATTAGGCTACCGGCTCTAACAATTCACGGTGCACCAGATGTCCGGGTATCAGTCTCTGCGACGGGCTCGAAGCCCAAGTTCACCCGATCTTAGATCGCCAGCCGCTTAAATGGATTTTTCCCCTAAATGTGGATTTTCCTTCTTTCTGGTACTATATTTTTTTCATGCATCACGGTGCCGGCATCGCTGGCATGAGGGTCTCTGCGGTTAGAGCCGTAGCCTCAAGGGCGCGATAGCGCATTTTTATTAATTATTGCTGTATACATCGCTGAAACTAATTGTCATTTCACAGCACCAGGGCTATAATAAATTTAAACAGTGTTTTATTTCTTTTTTATTCTTAACTTTGTGGCAATTTTGCTGCGCAATGAGGTGAAAAAGCAAAATGGATAAAGCTCTGCGTGTTGGTATTGATATTGGTTCAACAACGATAAAAATGATCATTCTTAATAAGCATAACAACATTATTTTTCAGCACTATGTAAGACACTGCTCTGATATAACACTTGCTTTTCAGACCATGGTCGCCAAGGCCCGGCATGTCCTGCGGCAAACCCTGGCATCGGTTATGTTTACAGGCTCAGCAGGTATTAGCATTGCTAAAACACTTGAACTGCCGTTTATCCAGGAGGTAATCGCCTCCACCACGGCGGTCAGGCACCTTATCCCCACTACCGGCACCGCCATTGAGCTTGGCGGGGAAGATGCGAAAATTACCTATTTTGGCAACAACCTGGAACAGCGAATGAACGGTGTCTGCGCCGGCGGCACTGGAGCATTCATTGATCATATGGCATCGCTATTAGCTACCGATCCCGCAGGCTTGAATGATCTGGCAAAAAACTATCACACCCTCTATCCGATCGCTTCCCGTTGCGGTGTATTTGCCAAAACCGACGTGCAGACACTAATGAATGAAGGTGTTGCCAAAGAGGATATTGCTGCTTCTGTTTTGCAGGCGGTGGTAAATCAAACTATTAGCAGTTTATCACAAGGCCGGGTGATTAGTGGCAAAGTTGCTTTTTTAGGCGGCCCTTTATATTTTTTGTCAGAGCTAAGAAAACGGTTTACTGAAACCCTGGGGTTAGCGCCTGACCAAGTACTAAATCCGGCGTATTCGCAGTATTTTGTGGCAATTGGAGCCGCACTGTCCTTACACGAAGAGCCTGTTGCCTATGAGATCTTGCCTGCAAAATCTCCCAAGTTATTACTACACCAGGAGAACGAAAACTCCTTGTCCCCACTGTTTGCTACTGAAGAAGCCTATCAGCAATTTGCTGCCCGGCATGAGCGCTATGCCGTTAAACGAGCAAACCTAACTACCTATATTGGCAATGCCTATTTAGGAATTGATGCCGGCTCAACAACAACTAAGCTGGCACTTATCAGCGAACGTGGTCACTTATTGTATTCCTATTATGGCAGTAACAAAGGCCATCCGCTAGCTACAGTAATTATGGCACTCAGCGATATGTATCCGCGACTAAATGACAATATCCGGATTGTTTATTCGGCTGTTACCGGGTATGGCGAACAATTTATCAAGGCAGCTTTACAGGTGGACATTGGCGAAGTCGAAACTGTGGCCCATCTCAAAGCAGCCAAGCATTTTTTGCCTGACGTTTCCTTTGTACTGGATATTGGCGGCCAGGATATGAAAAGCTTTTTTGTACATGATGGCATCATTACCTCCATTATGCTCAATGAAGCTTGTTCTGCTGGTTGCGGCTCATTCATTGAAAACCTTTCCCAAGCTATGAAACTGACAGCAGCTGAATTCTCACAGCTTGGGCTGCAAGCGAAAAAGCCAGTTGATCTTGGCAGCCGCTGTACGGTTTTTATGAACTCTAAAGTCAAGCAGGCGCAAAAAGAAGGTGCTGCGGTTGGTGACATTTCCGCAGGAATTGCCATTTCTATCATAAAAAATGCTCTGTTTAAAGTCATTCGCTTGAAAAACCTAGACGAACTGGGTACTAACATCGTAGTCCAAGGTGGTACCTTTTATAATGACGCCGTACTACGGGCTATGGAGCAAACCATTGGGCGGGAAGTTGTCCGCCCCGACATAGCCGGCCTTATGGGCGCTTTCGGCGCAGCTCTGCTTGCCAAAGAACGCTGCGGGTCAGCCACCGGAACTTCGTTGCTGCCGGCGACCGGGCTTACTGGGTTTACCTCCCATACCACCAATCACCGCTGTCAGGGTTGTGGCAATCAGTGCCTGATTACCACGCAGCACTTTTCCAATGGTCAGGACTATCATGCCGGTAACCGCTGCGAACGCGGCGTTGGCAAGGCTAACGCACATGACAGCCTGCCTAATCTTTATGCCTATAAATACCAGCGGCTGTTTCAGTATCAGCCATTGGCTGAGTCACTGGCGCCACGCGGGGTTATCGGTATTCCCCGGGTGCTCAATATGTATGAAGATTACCCGTTCTGGTTTACATTTTTCACCAAGCTTGGTTACCGGGTCATTCTGTCTGGCCGTTCCTCCCGCCAGCTATATGAGCTGGCTATGGAAACCATTCCTTCTGACTCAATTTGCTACCCGGCCAAGCTAGCTCATGGACATATTAGCCAGTTACTCAAACAGGGGATAAAAAAAATATTTTATCCCTGCATCCCTTACAACCTCCAGGAAGACCCAACAGCCGACAACTGCTATAACTGTCCGATTGTTACGTCCTATCCGGAAAATATCAAAGCAAATATGGATGTCTTACGTGACAAAGATATCGTATTTCTTCACCCCTTTTTACCGCTCAACAATCGTGACCGCTTACTTAGCAGACTAGCGCAGGAATTGCCGGCAGAACAGATTTCCCGCTCTGAACTTGCTCTGGCAGTAGATGAGGCCTATGCTGAACTTGACCGCTATAAAACCGATGTCCGTGCCAAAGGTCAAGCAGCCCTTACCTACATGGCTGACAACAATTGTAAGGGCGTTGTTTTAGCTGGCAGACCCTATCATATTGATCCTGAGATTAATCATGGTTTGCCTGAACTTATCCAATCCTTTGGGCTGGCAGTATTATCAGAAGATGCCATCCGGCATTTGGCACAAGTACCCAGACCGCTGCGGGTTGTTGATCAATGGACCTATCATTCACGACTATATGCTGCAGCCAGCTTTGTTGCCAGCCAACCTGCTATAGAATTAATTCAGATTAACTCGTTTGGCTGCGGCCTTGATGCCATAGTTATTGACCAGGTTAAAGAAATTCTCGAGGCCCACTGCCGCATCCACACAGTGATTAAGCTGGATGAAATTAATAATCTCGGCGGCGCTAGAATCAGGATACGCTCCCTGCTGGCCGCCCTTCAGGAGCAAGGGCGAATTTCTCTAGCCAATCAGGCAGCCGAACAGGCAGCCACCCGTCCACCTGTTTTTACCGCTAAAATGAAAAACCGCCACACAATTCTGGCACCCCAACTATCTCCTATTCATTTTCAATTTCTGGAACCGGGATTTCAAAAAACCGGCTATCAACTAGTGGTCCTCCCGACTCCCAATCAAACAGCCATTGAGGAAGGCTTAAAATTCGTTCATAACGATGCCTGTTACCCTACAATTATCGTTGTGGGACAATTATTACAGGCCTTGAAATCCGGAAATTACGACTTATCTGCCACATCAGTTATGTTGGCTCAAACTGGCGGCGGCTGCCGGGCAACCAATTATGTAGCCATCGCCCGGAAAGCCTTACGAGATGCCGGCATGCCCCAGGTACCGGTGCTTGCTTTGGGTGGGCAGACCGGCTTTTCCCTGACATTTCCCCTGTTAGAAAGCCTAGTCATTAGCATTATTTACGGCGACCTGTTGATGCGGGTATTATACCGGGTACGGCCCTATGAAAAATACCCTGGCTCGGCGCAATCATTATGCGATACCTGGTCTGCCAAATGCCGTCAAGACATGCTCATCGGTGTCAAGCATAATTTTGCCAGCAATATATTTGGCATTGTCCGGGATTTTGACAAACTGGAACTTGATGATGAGCGGTCAACTAAGCCCCGTGTCGGTCTGGTTGGCGAAATCCTGGTTAAATACCACCCAACAGCAAATAATAACCTTGTTACGTTGTTGGAATGCGAGGGCGCCGAAGCCGTCGTGCCTGACCTGCTGGATTTTTTCTTATACTGTGCTTATGACAACAAGGTGCACTACGACTTGCTGGCAGGTACCTTGTTAAATAAAATAAAAGGCAATATCTTTATCAAGGTTGTTGAGTTTTACCGCCGCCATCTCCGTAAAGCGCTAACAAGCAGCAAGCGTTTTACGCCACCGCTTACGATTGAGCATATTGCCCAATTGGCAGCAAAACACTTATCCTTGGGAAATCTTACCGGCGAAGGCTGGCTGTTGACAGGCGAGATGGTCGAATTGATTGCTAACGGAGTAACAAATATTGTGTGTTTGCAACCGTTTGCCTGCTTACCCAATCATATTACCGGCAAAGGCATGATCCACGAATTGCGGCACAGTTACCCTGCTGTCAATATTGTGCCGATCGACTATGACCCCGGCACCAGTGAGGTTAACCAACTAAACCGAATAAAACTGATGCTGGCTGTAGCCAAAACAAAAATTGAACAAGGTATACGTTAATGAGGTGAAGCAATTGAAAGTAAACTCACAGAATAACCTAACACCTAAGAAAAAAATTTTGGATGCCACATTGAAACTTATTTGTACCAATGGCATCCATCATACCACCTGTCGCAAAATTGCTGCCATGGCAAATGTTAATTTAGCCGCCATAAATTACTATTTTGGCTCTAAAGACACAGTCATTAACGAGGCCCTAAAAAGTTTCACCAACACACTGATGAACTCCTTTAATTATCTGGATGACTTAAGTGTAGAACCAGAAGAAAGAATTAGAAATTTTCTCAGAAGCTATGCCGATTATACCCTGGAATATCCCGATGTTTTCCGCAATTTCATTGAACAAGTATTGCATGAATCAGCTGCCTCTTTTGAGTATATTGAATTTATGAAACAATCGGGCTTACATAAGTTAAAAATGTCTGTACGGGCAGCCACCCGGACACAGGTAACAGAGCCTGAGCTAACAATGAAGATCTTTCAAATGTACAGCAGCCTGGAATTTCCGGTATTAGTAGGCAACAAAATGAAAATCCTGGCACAGTTTGATTACTATGACCAGGACTCGCGCTACAAATATCTCGACTTAGTGTTAAAATCCTTATTAAATACATAATACATCAGCGAATTTCAGATACCTTGATACTATTGAACAGCGTCCGATTAACCGGCGTGCTTATATTTTATTATTCCTTTAACAGTATTACTAGTTTTCATCATTAACCTCTACTAAATCCTTAGTCTTTGCCTCCCTGCTCCTGAATAACAAAAATTCTTCCATTACCTCCCCAAATCTCTGAATAATGTCTGTTATATCTTTTCCCTCTTTATCCAGCCGATCAAGTTCTTCCGATAGTTCCCAAATTTTATCATATAGCTCACTCTCTTGTTTCTTAAAATCCTGGTATCTCATATTCATAAGTCAGTTAAACCCACCCCTCCTCATTTTATCTGGAGGCTTCTATGCCCTCCTGTAATCACCCATGAATGGGAATTTTACAGGAGGAAATTAAAAAGGATCACATCTGCAGGATTATTCTACCCTACACATGCGATCCAAATCGATTATTGCAACAGTATCAAGATACAGACGTAACCCAAATAACAGAACCCGTCAACGTGTCCTGCCAAACCTGTATCAAGATATGAACCCATCGAATATTGCATGCAGTCGCACAGCTCTGCCTTAACGCGCCAATCATTACGCCCCAATTGTAAAAACTTGTAATTCAGTTAACAACCGGGTATAATAAGATTGTCGCCTGTGAACAGTTCGCTGTTACGTGTAGGTGTGTTGGCACCTGCTCGTGCCTATAGGTGTTCCACCACCTATGGGACACGGCGACTTTACTTTTTAATTTCCACCTATTACTAATATTAGTACTCTTTTACATGAATTGCAAGTGTATGTGAGTAAAAAGATTGGTTTTCTATTATATAACCTACTAATTTTCTTTCAAATAAAATTTAGCGCAAGTGCATTGTTTGTTAAAAACAATGCACTTGCGCTCTTAGTATCTCGCTGAAAGGAACAAATATTTCGTGATGCTATATTTACCTGGAATTTTGCTCAAAAAAGCCGCAATACTATAATTAAATAAAGCTGAGGGAGGTGAAATTAATGGGAAAGAATGCCGTTAAACGCAGGCAATTGCGACTCAAATGCAAACGCCATGCTGCTGCTTTAATGGGCGCCGCACTCATGACAGGCGCCGTTTTATCTGGTATCCCAGCCACTAAGGTTCTCGCTGCTGAAACACCATCAAATCCGTCTCCGGTAACAACTGAACAGGCGCTAAGGCATACTGAACATTCGCGTCCACCAGGACATGGCTGGCATCAACATAAGTATAGCTGGCCAAGCCCTGACGAGAACCAGGCCTGGTATCAGGACGGAAAGATTTATTATCGGAGTGGCAATCATCGTCACTATGCCTATGCGGTCAATGGTCCGGTAGATTATGTGAAAGACAATGCTGCTAGCTACGGTTTTGATTCTTCCCTTGATTCTTTTTCTCTGCTTACCGTTTCCCATCGAAAAGCGCTTGTTGAGGTCCGCAAATACGAAACCGGCAAACTATATAATGTACTCTTGGAGCGAACTTCCGGCCATGAATGGACAATTATTGATGTTCGCGCCCTATAGACTGGACTTCAGGTTTATTTCCAGGTGCGACCCAAGAATAAAGCCACCCTTCCCGAATAGGGTGGCTTTATTCTTCAATCACACCTAATGAACGCAAGTGGGTTTTTTCTAGAATTAGCCTCTACCTCTCTTTCTGCGGACTTGAAGGCAGGATTTTTCGGTTCTTTCTCGAATAATTGAATCAATTGCTCCTGTGCTTTGTTATATTTTTTTAAAAATTCTATAGCCTGATCTAATTCTTCCGGACTAATACTAGCAGCCACAGCTTTATTCACTAGGACAAAATAGTTAACATACTTTTCATCATTTACCATTGCTCTGAACTTTTCTTCAAACCCGATTTCCTCCAGGGTATTCAGGTCATCACGCAGGAAAAACTCTACAGGAGTGTTGAGTTTCCTTGCCAAAATTACTATTTTATCACGACTTAACTGCCGACGGTTATTTTCAATATGTGATATGTACGACTGAGTTACATTCAAGAGTTTAGCTAATTGCTCAGCTGTAAGAGAAAACTTATTACGGATATAGCGTACCTTATCACCAAACTTCATCCGTTGTTTTCCTCCCAATACAGTTAATTCTCTTACCTCTACGCTATTATTTAATTCTTTTAGTATTTTTCGCACTATCTTCCCCGCCCTAATTTTTTTAGTGCACCATCCACCTGTACTTCAACCTCATTGATTGTATAGCCAAAGACTAAAACGTTGACATCTAATTCTATACAACCGATACTTATACCACTTACAGTAGGCCAACACTTTGATGGAATTACATTCACGTTATCTAACGTGGTAAGCGATAAAAAGAGATAATGGTCTACCGCTAGTTCCGATAATTTAGCAAGAAGTTTGATATGCCCCAAAATAATTCCGTAGCTGGATAGTGTTCTACCAATTGACATCATAAATTCCCGCAATAGATTTTCCATTTGTAAGGTTGTTATGGTTTTTTCAAAAAAAACACAATAGTGCCGGCTAAAGATTGTAGCTTCATTATTCAAAACAGACTACCTCCTCAAGCACGGCAGCAGATAAATCCTTAGCTGCACTAGTAATTACAACCTTCATATGTTCATCAACTTCGTGTAAGTCTCTTTCAATTTTTTCTACATCCTCACCGGCCAGATCAACCTTATTCAGAATAATGAGATCACTTCCTGTCACCTGTCCTAGAACAAGCGGCTTTAACGTAGCAATCAGTTCCGCCCAGCGACCACGGTCAACAATCGTTACGGTTTTGAAAGCTGAAAAAACTTTACTATATTTTTTAAGTGAATTCGCAGTTTTATCCGGATATGCCAGACCTGTCATTTCAATCATCACCCAGTCCGGTTTCAGCGTCTTATGAATTTCATCAATGGTACTTATCAGTTCACTGGTAATCTGGCAACATACGCAGCCACCAAATAACGACTTTACTTGCAGACCACTATTGGCAAAAAGTTTGTCATCAATTCCCGCTGCCCCAATCTCATTTTCAACAATGACTACCTTTTCCTGGCGTGTAGTAGTTAGGTATTTGGCTACCTGTAAAATAGTTGTCGTCTTACCAGATCCTAAAAAACCGCCAAAGAGCAAAATACGCATCGGTTTCACCTCCTATAGACTTGTGAAATCTGACAGAAACTAGGGTTACCTGGCTTATCCAATAACCAAGTTGCTCTAAGACTCCCACTTGGTGGTAAATGGGAGTTTAGAGCTCTTCCCTGGAAGTTGTTCGACTAAGCTTCCGCTGGGGAGGGGTAACCCCACCTGAAGCTTAGTCTTACTTTAACCTGTAAAGGGGCTATCCCCATATATTGGAGACAACCCCCATACTTCTATATGGCTACCAGACAAACGCATCCCTGCGATGAGCCTCAAGATAGTTGCAGCAAAAATTGTCCCGGCCAGCCAGTGTTTCAGCTGTAACGATACTAGCCATCATGGCCTTATCCAGCGGGTTAATAATCAAACCATCCAACCCTTTGGCAATCCCCATAACCGCAAACATTTGATTCATGAATTTACGATTAGGTAATCCGTAAGAAATGTTTGATAAACCGCAGATAGTATGAACTCCCGGAAATTTATTGGTAATCGCCTGTATAGCATCAATAAATTCAATTCCGAAAGAATCATTAGTGGCTACAGGTTGAACCAAGGCATCTACATAGATATTCTCCAGGGGGATATTGTTCTGAGTCAAACTATTAATTAACTTATCTGCAATTTTTAATCTGGCTTCAGTGGTTTCAGGCATTCCTTCATCACTCATACATAAGGCTACAACTTTGAGATCCGTCCCGGCAACAACCGGCAATAATGCATCATATCGATCTTTTTCCAGCGAGATTGAATTGACCATTGCTGTTCCCTTATGCACAGCAAGTGCCTGTTCGACACACTTCGGATCAGGACTATCAATACAGCAAGGCGCATCTATCGCCTCTTGTACGGTTGTTACAAGCCATTTTAAATAGTCTGCTTCTTTGCCTACAAAAATACCAGCATTAACGTCAATATAGTTTGCTCCAGCTTCCAGCTGATCTTTGGCTATTTTTTGAATAGCTGCAACATCTTTAGCTTCAATAGCCGCTGCGATGGCTTTGCGACTGGAATTAATTAACTCACCAACAACTATCAAGATTTATTGACCTCCTTCTGCAACATTTTCAGCTTTTAGCTGATTTCTGATACTATTTCAAACAAAACAATCAGTTATTTTAGTTCATATTCAGAAGGAATAAAGGTAGATAGATCTAACTCGCCTTTAATTTCATGCCAGAATTTCTCTTCGTCTTCAGGAATAGCTTCAACTTGGCTATCCATAATATCCAGCCAATTTTTCTCGCGTTCGGCAATAACGACCTCGTTAGTGTCAACAGCTTTTCTGATGGCATCAATAGCCAGTTTCGCACCAAGTTTTGTTCTCAGGAAAGGAGTCTTGGCTTTAACCAATTCCTTACTAAGATCAAAGACTACATCAGGACGCAACACATAAGCTTGTGGATCCAACTTGGAATCAGAGTCAGCGAGGAAATCTCTAAAGGTAATACCATAACCTTTTTGTTTGGCGACATTCATCAACCGGCAATCATAAATCAATTGCTCAATTGAAACAACTGGTGCTATATCTGATAACATCCGTACCGGAGTGACAGATTCATTACTCCACAAGTCGGCTACCGCTGCGGCAATATTACCAACAGCACTTAAGTGAGCACAGGCTGCTGATTTTCCTTCCATAGCAATAGGTACACCAGCAATAGCTTTACAATATACGCCTTCATAACCACAGTCTTTATTCGGACCAACAGCACCGGCTTCAAAAGCAGCAAGAGTTCTGGCTACACTTGCTACCCGTACTACTGCAGAAAATACATTCGGAATAAAACCTTTATGGGCCAAAACCATCGCGGTATTAGCAAAACCGCAAGCAGTATCGCCAGCTGCTATTGAACCAGTTTCTCCTGCTATCCGTACGATATGTTCCCAAATGAATTTCATATCCCGGCAGCCCATAATGCCCAGAGCAAAAATAACTTTGGTCAAATCGGCATTTACAAGCGCGTCATCATGAATTTCTTTACCGCCAGTTGTTTCGATGGCCAGGAAATCTGCGCCGGCTTTAGCTGAACCTTCAAATGTTTTGAGAACATTATTAAAGATTTCACCACTGCGCATCATTGGCGGACGTTTAAATTCGCGAACATCGCCCGGGGTAGCACGTAAAGCGGTTTTCAAGCCATGTTTAGCTTCAAACTCAGCCATTGCATTATGAAGAAGGCTGGTGACTTCTATGCCCCATTCAGGTACAAGCGTCATTTCCGGTAACATTTCGAATTCCACAACAATTCCGGGTGCATACAATTCTTTGGCTCTTTTTAGAACTCCGTTAATCATTTCGGTATATATTTCTTTGACCTCTGGCATATTGGCTGCAGTAAGTTCCATAGGCGGTAAAGTAAAGTTAAGTTCCGGATAAACCTCGCCACCACCTATAACCATGCCATTTTTGCATTTAACTGGATTAGGTGCGCAACCATATACAAAATCGTTTAACGAATTGTAAGCTATTTTGTCAAAAGTCTTTGCCATTCCGATATACCCCCTCATAATTATATTATTTATTTAGCAAGCAATTTTTTAGCCACATCGACTGCTATAACAGCATCGTCTGCATAACAGTCGGCATTTATGCTCTTAGCATAAGCTTCGCTAACAGGAGCTCCACCAATCATAAATTTATACTGGCTGCGTACACCGGCTTTTTCGAATTCCTTGATTACACTATCCATATAAGGCATTGTTGTAGTCAGCAAAGCTGAAAGACAAACCATGTCGGCACCAACCTCTTTGGCTTTATCCAAAAATGCCTGAGCGGATACATCAATACCCAAGTCGTACATTTCAATACCAGCGCCTTTGAGCATCATACGGACTAAGTTTTTGCCGATATCATGCAAGTCGCCTTTAACAGTACCAATAACCGCCTTGCCAATCGGTTTAACGCCAGTAGCGGTTAAAACTGGTTCTAAGATCTGCATCCCTTGATTCATTGCCTTAGCGGCCATCAGCATTTCCGGAACATAGATTTCGTTGTTTTTGAATTTTTCTCCGATTACAGCCATAGCCTCAATTAAACCGGCATTCAATATTTCAGTAGGAGACACCTTTTGTGCTAAGCCCTCTGATACCATTTCTTTTACCTTAGCACCATTCCCTTTTTGTACATAGAGCGAAAGTTGATTAAAATCCATTTTTCTTCCCCCTCGTTTTTTTATGGTTTTGATTTTGATAACCATTTCTACATATTCCCTTTGACTGATTTCATTATATCATTGCTATCATTCTGAAAATTCGCTCCATTACTGCTCTTTTGAATACAATCCGTGCATTGTCCGATATGTGAATAAATGGACTAGTTTAATAACTCAATCCAACTTAAACTAACTCAAGCTAAAAAAAATAAAACAGCCAGCCTTATCGCTAAGGTTTAGCTGTTTCCATATTCTTGTAACTGCAAGTAAGAGCTATGTAGCTAATTTCCGTCGCAGCACAATCTTATTTAGATTATGGTCAAGAAAACTTTTGGCATCTTTGGCACATTTAAAATAGCAATCAGCTCCAATCACCCGGGCAAAGGCTTCATCCACGGGAGCTCCGCCTACGGCAACAATCAAGCCTTTGCGCATACCCGCTTCCTCCAACGCATTAATAACTTTTTTCATACCAGGCATAGTTGTAGTCAACAACGCTGCCATCATCAAAATCTCAGCTTTATACTTTTCTACAGCCTGGAGAAATCGGTGCGGAGTTACATCAATTCCTAAATCAACAATATGAGCACCCGTACTCATTACGGTTAACTTTACCAAGTTTTTTCCAATATCATGCAAGTCGCCTGCCACAGTACCGATTACAATCGTACCTGTCTGCCGCTTTGCTTTGTACTTCAGATGCGGTTCCACGACAGACAGACCGGCATGCATAGCTCGCGCAGACATTAATACCTCCGGCACTATAACCCGCCGATGACTATATTTATCGGCAACCTGATCCATTCCCAAAATGAGTCCTTTTTCGAGAATAGCAAGCGCAGGATATCCTTGCGCTACAGCTTTGCAACATAATTCCATTACGGCTTCAGCCTCACCGTTCTTGACTTTATCGGCAATTTCGGCATAAATCATGGACATCCCTCCTGTTAAGACAAGCTGTTACGATAAATTAACGGCGCAACACCAATATGTTTTGAAAAAACCTTAGCAAAATAGCTTTGGCTTTGAAAACCGACTGCCTGTGAGACTTGAGCAACGCTAAGTTCCGGCTTCTTCATCAATTCAACAGCCTGTTCTACCCGCACTCTGGTGATGTAGTCATTGACAGTACAGTTAAGTTCCTGGCGAAACAACCGTGATAGATGCGAGGGGCTAATAAATAGTTGTGCGGCCACATCGTCAATTTTAATCGACCGTGAATAGCTTTCCAGGATAAAGTTTTTGGCCTCATTCACCAAACCGCCGTGTTTCTTATCCTCTAATGATACACTTCGATTCAAAAATACAGTAACCAAATGTTGCATGTGGAAAAAGAATTCCTCCATCCGCCGGCAATCATTTATCTTTTCGTTAAATTTATCTAATAACACCATTACGGTCTCGGCTACAGCACCACCTTCTACAGCAGCCCGGGACGCTAAGGTCGCCAATTCACTAATACGTAGTTTTATCATGGCCTGATCACCGCTGGACTTTACAAACAGCTGTGTTAATAACGTATGCAGGTTCTTTTCTGCCCGTGACTTATCACCAAGTCGAATATAGCGCAGAAAGCTCCGCTCTCTATGTAGATAGGCTCCATAGTCATCGCCTTCCTTTGCTGCAGAGAGTGGCTTTAATTTACGATTTTCCAACTCCTTATGGATACGCTGCTGCATTTTATATGTCTCAACATTCTCCAAAACAAGCAAATCCCGTTTCATCAACTGATTGACAGTAACGTACAAAACATCGGCCGCCGCCTGGAATCGGGCAGGAGAAATAATATCCAATTGCCCTGCTTTTTTCTCCATTTCAGTGAAATCATCCACTTCCGGGTTCAATTCCCGCAACTCCTGATAGAAAAACCGGTCAGGTTTCCATAATAGCACTTGACTGCAAATAATACTCCCCAGAGAAATACCACGTAAGCTGATTGGCACTGCCCAAATAACCAGTCCTGCACGACAGCGAAAAAAATACGGTTCTTCCCATTTGGATGCTTCCTGAGTAGCTTGCTTATAAGAAGCCCGGCATTTGGCAACCCCACTGGGCTTGCTGCGAATATAACGACAAAAGCCGCAACGCTCGGCGGTATCGAAAATTCCAAAAGACTCTCCCTTTTTATTTACAATTGCCACATGTAGACCGGTTGCTTTGGAAAAATTGTCCAATACATCTTCGAGATATTGTAGATCAACCAAATTTCTGTCGACCATTGATTTCCAACACCCCAATCTAAAAAAATACGTTTTTCATTCCTATTGATTTGGCAATCTATATCTCACATGGGTTCTATGCACATGCTATCCATGAAATACATACTAAAGGTGGCACTTCCTCCCAATTCGACGTGTTCAATTTTATTAGCCTTCTGCCGCAACCCGGTAAACATTCTTTGATCAAGTAAGGCCTTAACGGCCCCGGCGTGAGCGGCATTTCCTGCCGTCTTTAGCTTATGCAGGCTCACGTTTGGAATAAGACCGATATCCACCGTGCTTGCTAAATTAAGATGGGTAGCAAAGGTTCCCGCCAGCACTATCGAATCTAAATCTGCCACACTCAAACCGGCGATATCAAGCAATGTCCTCATACCGGCACAAACTGCTCCTTTAGCCAATTGCAACTGACTGATATCGCGTTGGGTTAAAACAATATCTTCACCGTCTGGATTATAGGCCAAGACAAACTCCCGCTTCTGCTGACCATCACGAATACGCTTTAGCAGTTCTGGCACCAACTGAGCTTGCACCTTCGGATCATTAGGGTCATTGATTGTTCCTGATTTGCTGATGATCCCGGCCTTACGCATTTGCTGCACTGCTTCAATAAGTCCAGAACCGCATATTCCGGTGGCCACTCCATCACCTATGACCGCGAGTGACACGCCCTGCTCATCAATAGCCACCCGCTCAATAGCACCCGGCTGAGCCCGCATACCATGCGTAATTCCCGCCCCTTCAAAGGCAGGGCCGGCAGCCGTGGAACAAGCCCACATTTTGGTTCCGTCCTGTAAGTACAATTCGCAGTTTGTACCAATATCGATCAGCAAGTGACGCCCTGTAGCCAGGAGTTCCTCGGCCCCAAGAACAGCTCCCAGCGTATCCCCGCCAACAAAACCGCCTACATTGGGAAATAGAATAACCTTAGCTTGCGGGTGTAGTGTAAGTCCGGTCGCAGTAGCATCAAGCTCCAAATCTGCATTACACACCGACACAAATGGCGACAGAGCCAAATACGAGACATCGAGTCCCAGAAACAAATGCTGCATGGTAGTATTACCGACCACAACCGCCTTGTATATTTGGTTGCTATTAATCTCTGCAGCCGTACACAATTTGTTCAGTAAGCTATTAATAGTACCGGCAACCGCTTCCCGTAATAAAGTCCGGTTGCCCGAACCCTTATTGGCAAATTCAATCCGCGAAATAACATCAGCCCCATAACGCGTCTGGTCATTTTCTGCCGCCGCCAGCCGAACCATAACCCCTGTCGCCAAATTATACAGTGCAACGGCGATATTGGTTGTACCAATGTCAATGGCCACACCATAAACAGGTACTTGCTCCGCTCCTGGTAGAACAGCCAGAATTTGATCTTCCCACATAACAGCCGAAACAGCAAAATTCTCTTGTCTTATCACCGGGGACAAGGTTTGTAATTGTGATAACCCTATTTTAAGGTCAGTAAGCGCACAAGTATCCTGTAATTTTGCCAGCAATCGGTTCCAGTCGCCCCGCTCGTCCTCAAGCGTTGGCAGGTCGAGGTTAACCTGCACCTGGCTTACACCACAATACTCACTGCTTGCCTGCTCAATAAACAAGAGTCCTTCCTTCCTATCGACATTACCGCCAGCCCCACAGACTAAAGCCATTTCTGGCTGGGGTTGAACCAGGCAGGCAAGCCGGACTCCAGTCGCAAGCTCGCCGGCACTAAGTTTTTTGTACTCCTGTTCCGTCGGTGCCGGTGCGCCGCTTATTATTCGCACTTTACATTTCCCGCATGTCCCCTGCCCATTGCAAATGTTAGTTACCGGTTGGTTATAACGAAGCAAGGTTGCCATTAGGTTTTCGCCTTCTGCCACAACCAACGATTCCGAGTTGACTTTAATCTGCATAACTGTTCTCCTCCTCCAATATAATTGGTGTACCAAAAGCCACCCTGATAACATCCGGATGGCGCTTCCTGGTAATAACTGCGTTCAATAGCGCAAGATTCCCATCAATCTCACTGACCTTCCAGCCAAAAAAATCGGCAATCTGCCTGACCTTTTGCCTGTATTGCTCCAGTTTTTTCGCCTCACAGCTGGTTCGGATAAACACGGCTTCCCGGTATGTGCCATAGAGAGTCTGAATTAGGTATTGCGCATCATCTTCCCCGTACTTATCAACATATTCCAGGTATTCCGCATAAGGGTCCCGGCCATATTCCAACCAGCCCTGACTAAAATAGTAGACCGCTGGATTATCCCTAGACAACTCTTGCCGCCGCAAATCTGAGCCTAGTAATAGGCTAATACAATCATGAGCCTTCGGCAGTACCACAGGCACCGTGGCAGATACCAGCCCCTCTACGGCATGAGAACATCGCCCATAGGTTAGAATAATCATATCATAGTCCTGGGACGCATCAATCTTACGCTGCAGCTCCTTATGCAATTGGTCTGGAAAAGCATGTAAGGAAAAGTCCAAAAAGTCACAGTCAATAAATGAGGAAACTCCCGTCTCCAGCACTTCATTCTTAGTAGAAAGACAGCCAATCAGCTTAACTCGCACTTTATCCCTCCCAGTAACCGGATAAGAAGATGGTACTTCCCTAAGACATGACCGTCTGTAGGACGCAGAAAGATAAATAATCCTAAAATTACATACTATAATTCAATAATATATACATTCCCTTTTAATGTCAAAGGTTTGTTATTGTTCTTAATTTTATTTTAATAAATATAAGGGAGCGGTTATTGTTTGTTCTCACAATAACCGCCCCCTGTATTTACCTTACATCCGCGCAACTCAACACGCCCCAGTGGACAATCAATTGTCAAAATAAATATCCTGGCTTAGTGCTTTTTTTTATTAAACTCTTCAATCAGATGTTCATTAAGAATTCTAATATAAGTACCTTTCATGCCCAGCGACTTGGATTCAATCACGCCGGCACTCTCAAGTTTTCTCAAAGCATTGACAATGACCGACCTGGTGATTCCTGCCCGGTCAGCAATTTTACTGGCCACAATCAAACTCTCATCGCCATCAAGTTCACTCAGAATATTCATTGCCGCTTCCAGCTCGGAATAGGAAAGCGTACTCAAAGCAACCTGCACGGTAGTTCGTTTGCGAGTCTCTTCCTCCATTCTATCCATCCTGCCCCGTAGTAAATCCATACCAAGCATTGTGGCACCATATTCAGCCATCACAAGATCATCTTCAGTAAAGTCCGTATCAAACTTGCCAATAACTAAAGACCCCAGGCGTTTACCAATTCCAACAACAGGAACTATCAATGTATACTTTTCACCAGCATAAGGGCATTGCAATTGCTCCTTAAACACACAACCACCATTCTTAGGACGAATATTGCAGGTAGTTTCACGCACACTGCTTAGTACTTTGGTATACCCTTCCGGTAACTGACCATGTTCTAACAAGTCATCCTGCATGACGCCACATTCAAATCCCTCATGCAAAGCATGTCCGATAATTGCGCCTTTTTTTCCAATTAGATATACATTAGCTTCCATACACCTACTGAGAAGCTTGGTAACCTCACTATAATCGACTTTTTCCGTTTTTTGTAACAGATGATTTATTTCCCGCGTCTGTTTCAACAATGTTGTCACTGTATAATCCCGCCTTTCCAAAATTGAGTACCGCTATTACATCAAAAACATAGATCATCTCTAAGACAATCTATATAAATTACTTGAAAATTCCGTAAAATAATTCTGGGTGTTAACGACAGCTCAAGATCTTGTCTCTTCACCTTCAGTTACTGTGCAACTCTCAAGTACTTACATATTATCCCTACTTTATCATTATACCATGAATTTTACGTAAATTCAAAATGATAATCCATTTTTAAGTCTTATTTGAAAATAAATCGGTAAGCTATCAACTAGCTTACCGGTTTATTCTTTAACAAGTACATGTCCATACTTGCCAACCAACTGTATTTAGCAGCTAGTGGAGACTGTTTCCTGCAAGTTCCAAACTATTTAACTATCCGAATCTGATCTAGCCAGTCATGGATTTTTTCAAATAATAGGCCCACAACAAACCATGCCGGAGCATAATCCAAGCGAATTAACCCATGTATATTGAAGACATCCCGGGAATAATCCCAGGGTATAGTGCCAATCACAACGTTTAGTATCCAACCAGTAAGGTACTCAACAGCAAAATAGAGTAGCATCCAGACAGTGCCGCGCCCCCACACCGGCCAGCCCCTGATTACGTCATGCAGTGGCTCAAATAACAATGCTAAACCATATATCGGAAACATCCATAAGTAGGTTTTGGCTGTCAAGCACATATCTCCGTTTACTAGCGAACCTGCACCTGTCCAGATAATTTCGAGACACCAGCCAACTATTCCGTAAATGACAAAGTGTACCATATTCATAGTGTAAACCTGCACCAAGTGATTATTCACGGTTTTAGAAAATCGTTTATGTTCCTGCTCAACCAGGTCCGTGGGATAACCCTCGCGAACCATTTCCTCCGCATTCAGTACAACGTATTTTTTAAGTTAGAATTATGTCTGTCGGGCAAATCAAAAGGCCGCTAGGGGAAGTATAGACCCCTGCGACCAATTTCGTAGCATAACGTGCTTTATATTTCACTCCGTGATGATTACACCCTCCGGCTTTTTCATCGTTGTCTGCCTAATCTGCTTGGCAGCTAACAACCTTCACAATACTGGATTTCCTTGTAGCTTAACAATAACTGGTCATATACTTCTTCTGCTTCGGCCTTGCCTTGAATGACCAGCCAGATATTTTTGTATCCCAGCCAATTTCCCATTACAGATTTAGTCGTTCCATCTTGAAAAATAATAGTAGTTGCTTGGTCACTCGTTTTAGATACAATGTCTTCGGCGATGACCCGAATTTCAGATTCCGTCATTTTTTGCATTTTTTCCTCCAGCTAAGGCTTTCCGTTCATAAAGCCAAATATTTTGGGCTTACCAGCCAACCCCACTTTTTACATCTTTCACCTCCATATGCACATTTTTACAGTGTTGACACTTTCCTTGCCATATATTCGATAAAAACGTCCGCAAACCCTGCAGTTATCTGAATTTGTTGGATCTTTCTCTCGGCCATTAAGGGGGCATGTTAGCATCCAAAAAATAACACATAAATACCAGAGTATTTATAATACTAGATAATGGGAGAGTACCCAGCGGAGAGGAGCGCCATGAAACACTTAAGAAACCCTTGTTGTTTTAAAAAACTATCGGCTCAAATACCGGCAGCTTCACTCGCCAACGCCAATGAAAACCTGAATGCACTTAACCAGTTGACCGCCGAAAGTAATGAAATTGCCGAAGAACTAAACCAAATCGCCCAACAACTCATGTCGCCTGGTTTGGATAAGGCCAACTATAAAAACATCCAAGTTTTTCCAACTGCTGATGAAAACTTCAAATTCATAACCAGTATTCTGGGAAAAAGCATTGGGTTGATTACAGGGAAATATGATATTTTAGCAGGAAAAGCACAAGCCGGGGTAGCTTATATTGAAAGTATCACTAATCAGGAACTGGTAAGCCACCAGATACTAGCGCCTCTTCTTAAGGGGAAAGCAGATGAAAACACCACTTTTGATACTATACTTACACTGATACAGGCAAAATTCATAGCTGTACCCAATATAAAAACCACCAACCGTCTGGAGCAGGTTGTAGAAGACCTGTTAACCGGGAATACAGCACTGTTTATCAATGGCATACATACGGCCCTCATTATTGACAGCCGCAAGATTGAAAAACGTTCAATAGAAAAGCCTGATAATGAAGGCACAGTACTGTCAAGCCTGGAAGCCTTTATTGAAGATATAGAAATAAACTGCAGTATGATTATTAAAAGACTGCCAATACCCAACCTGCGTTTCGAATTATTTTCAGTGGGGGTACTCTCAAAAACAAAAGTAAAATTGGTATGGATTGAAGGTATAGCCAATGCCGGCATTGTTGCCGAAGCCCGCCGGCGCATACAAAAGATAGATATCGATACTGTTGACGGTATCGGTGTTTTGGCAGAGCTTATTGAAGATACACCCCTCTCCATATTCCCCAAATATCACCAGACCCAACGCCCGGATCTTGCCGCCAAAGCATTAACAAATGGGCAATTTGCTGTGCTTTGCAACAACAGTCCCTTTGCCTTTTTAGCCCCGATAGCATTTTGGGACAATTTCAAATCAATGGATGATTACGCTGAACTGACTATTACTGCCTGCTATTTAAGGCTTGGCCGTATCATAGCGTATGCAGTTTCTGTTATTATTTCCCCGCTGTATTTAGCCTTCGTAACGTATAATCAAATCATAGTACCTCAATCCCTGGCAGTAGCTATAGCGACAGGCCGGGAAGGTGTACCCTTTCCATCTGGTGTGGAACTTCTGCTCATGACTTTTGGTATGACTATTATTCGTGAAGCAGCCCTGCGTATTCCGGGGTCGGTCGGTTACTTTATCGGTACACTTGCGGCGGTAGTTATTGGACAAGCTGCCGTTTCGGCAGGTTATGTAAGTGCTTCGATCATCATCGTAGTAGCTATTTCTGAAATCTCGTCATTTGCTGTGGTAACAACTACAATTACATACACTTCCAGGCTGCTAAATTATTCTTTTATTATCCTAGCCGGTTTTTTGGGGATGTTTGGATTAATAAGCGGTATTGTTATCGTTTTTTGGCATCTGGCATCACTGGAATCTTTCGGTGTTCCCTATCTCTACCCGTTTGTCCCCTTTGATTTGGAAGGCATGAAAGATACCTTCATCCGTATGCGTTTAAGCGTTTTGAAAAAACGATTACGAATACTAGCTCCTTTCAACCGCGTGAGAATGGGAAATGACAAATGAGGTCATCCGTAAAAAAGCTATAGACGGGAACGTGAATTTATGCTGGAGAAGGTCAAAATTACACGGGAGCAAACTATTTTTCTTGTGTTTATCGGTGCACTCGGAAATATTGTATACACTCATACCTGGATTGATCCTAATACAGACCGGGCTGCCTGGGTTGCATCTTTAGCAGGTATTTTACTGGTAATTCCCTTTGCCGTATGGATATTATACCTGGGTAAGCAGCAACCAGGAGGTACGATTTTCGACATCCTGGAATCGGGTTTAGGAAAAATATTCTGTGTTATTGTCAGCGGACTATATATTTTTTTAAATATTGCCTTAGCAGTTACAATACTAAACATGTTTACCGAATTGATTAAGACGTTTTTTCTTATATATACACCACGCTGGCTAATTATACTAGTAATGGTTTCGATCTCAGTACTGCTTCTAAGTAACGGCATCAAAGTTCTGGCAAGAACGGTTGAAATTCTGACAGTAATCGGTCTTCTCAATTTCTTCATTAGTTTTATATTTGCTTTTCCCAATTATATTCATCCAGAATATGTTATTCCCATCTTTGATACCTCACTGCTGGGATGCATCAAAGGAACTTTATTTTTATCCGGAACTGCCTCTGAATGTCTGCTGCTTTTAATGGTTATCGTGCGGTTTATACCTGATCCGGGAAAACACTATATGTGGGTGGTAATAGGCTTGGCGGCCTGTTCTGTTATTTTTTCTTCAGCAATACTGATTATTATCGCGATGCTAAGTCCGGAGCTTGCAGCACGTATCGCCTTCGGAGCGGTCAACGCGGCTAAAATTATCAAAGTTGGCGAATTCATTCGCGGCTTAGAGGTCTTTATCTTCGGCACGTATCAATTTATCGCTTTGGGCAAAACTACGTTTTACCTATATTGTGCGTGGACTGCGGCCAAAAAAATGTTCAACAACTGGAAACCAGAAATCCAGCTGCTTTTTCTGGCAGTGATGATCTTCGTTCCGTCACTGTGGCTCAACTCCTACAATAAGGCTTATTATTTGGCAGTATTATTGGGCTATAGTATTTTACCTTTTTCGATATTTGTTCTACTGCTTGCTTCTATTAGTATTATGCTAATAAAAAAAAGAACGGGAAGTACGTTAAAATGAATACAAGAATGCTGTTGCTAGCTTGCACTATGCTAGTATTGCTTGTCCTGCCAGGGTGCTGGGATTATGCGGAATATGAAGATTTTGTACAGATTATTGGCATGGGTATGGACTACAATAATGAAACACAAGAAATAACACTAACTATCGTATATCAACCAACAGAAAGGAAAAGCAGTTCCCAGCCAGATGCTGCAACTAAATCCGGGGTTCAGCAGATTGTCCATTCGGCGACAGATAAAACTTTGATCGGCACGGTAACAAAGCTTCAGGAAGTAGTTCACAAAAAGCTGTTCTACGGTTATGTAAAAACGGTTGTTATTGGTGAAGAAGCAGCAAGATACAATATGATGGATGCAATTGATCTTTTCGACCGTTCACCAGCCTTACATAGCTCTGCCTATCTGGCGATTACCTCAGGCAAGGCGGCGGATGTGCTCCAAACCATTGACCCGTACCAAACAATACCCTCTGCTGAAAAAATCCAAGACTTGATCTATTTCGCCCCAAACACCGGCCTTGCCTATGTGGTTACAATAAATACCTTTCAAGAAATGCTGGCCATTGGCGGCTGGGAGGCAACAGTACCGCACATCATTGCTGTCGCTGCAAAATCACAGAAGGAGGAAACTAAAAGCTCAACCCATGAGCAGATGAGGCTTAACGAAGAACGTAAAGGAGCCCACAGAGTTTCCGGGCTGGCGGCCTTTAAAGGAGAAAAATTTGTGGGCTGGCTGGACGAAAAAGAGAGCCAGGGTTTTTGCTGGATTACCGGAAAAAAAATACAAGCTTACACCGTATCAGAACCATCAAGCGTTGGCGGTACAGATGAAATATTATATTATGCGGTGACTGACTCGAACAGTAAAATAAAAGTCCAAATGGAAAACGGTACGCCGGTTATCTATGTGGATATCAAGGCAACTGCTGTTTTACGGAAATCCTCCCGCGACAAGGGTTCAGAATTTTTATTGCTTGAAGAAATAAACATTGCGGAACAGAAGCTGGCAGATCACATTCGTTCCGATGTTGATGCGGCATTAAATAAAGGACAAAAGGAATTGCAAGCAGACATATTCGGGTTTGGCTTCGCCTTATTTAGGAAATCACCACCCTTATGGAAAAATGAGTATGAGGCCAAATGGGCAGATATTTTCCCTGATATACCAGTACATGTAACTATTGATGTAACCGTACCAAATACCGGTACAAACATAAAACGGCTGATAGTAAAGTAACCACGTTGCGTTTCTCTGATTAAAAATATAATAATGGGGAAAATAAAGCTATACAATTACAAACGGGATACTACCGGAGGAGCAAGACATGGAAAATACGCATAATTTTTTTATACCTAAAAACAATCTTATCGGCATTGGCTCCATTAAGGATTTGACAAACGAACTACTGAAGTGGAAACTTAGCAAGACACTCATTGTTACTGATAAAAACATTATCAGCTTGGGTTATGTCGAGATGATTGAAACTATGCTGAAAAATTTGTTCATCTCCTATGACATTTTTGAAGGAGTCCTGCATTCTAACCCGACTGTTTCTTTTGTCGAGGATGGTCTATCCTACTTTCCCCAGGGGCTGGAGCTTAGACGAGATTACAATCTAATTATATCTATCGGCGGCGGAACAATTCATGACTGTGCAAAAGGCATAGCAGCTGTGGCTACCAACGGTGGATCCATAATCGATTATGAAGGCTATAACAAGATTACCAAGCCGGCTATACCTCATATCGCCATAAATACTACCTACTCAGGCGCTGAATTAACCATGTTTTCAATCATAACAGATACTTCGAGAAAAGTTAAAATGGTGATTGCTTCCCCTAATATTACACCATTCATATCTGTCAATGATCCGATGTTTACGACGACTATGCCGCAAGATATAACCGCCAGTTCCGGGATAGATGCTCTTTCGCATTCCATAGAATCTTATTCTGCTATGGAAGCTTCGCCAATAACGGATTCTTTCGCGCTTGGGGCGGTAAAATTAATTTTTGGTTACCTCAGAAGAGCCTATGAAAACGGTAATGATATGGAAGCCAGAGAAAAAATGACATTCGCCAGTATAATGGCAGGTATGGCGTTTAATAATGCAGGGTTGGGGTATGTTCATGCCATGGCACACCAGTTAGGTGGATTTTATAATAAGCTGCATGGTAATTATGATGGCATATTACTTCCTTATGTATTTGAATTCAATTCTGCCTCCCTACAGGAAGGCAAAATTCTAAAACTTGCTAAAGCCATGGGTGAAAAAGCTGACAGCAAACCCGAAGCGGTGGAGAAAATCTGTAATGCAATTAAGAAACTTGGTTTGGATATTGGCATTCCCCATGGATTAAAGGCAATGGGCGTAAAAGAAACTGATCTTGATAGGCTGTCGCAAAATGCGTTAAAAGACATAGCTACATTTACCAATCCAAGAAAGGGCACCTTGGAAGATGTTATACATATATATAAAGCCGCAATGTAATCGTCGATCTCATTAAATGGATTAATGCCGGAGGAACAAAGATGGAAAATACACATAACTTTTTTATGCCCAAAACTAATCTTATTGGTGTTGGTTCAATCAAAGACCTGCCCAATGAATTGTTAGGGTGGAAGCTAAACAAAGCGCTAATTGTTACTGATAAAAATATGATAAAGTTAGGGTATCTTGAAAAAATTGAAGTGATGTTAAAAAATTTGTTTATTACTTATGATATCTTTGATGGCATCCTGCATCCAAACTCAACCGTATCCTTTGTTGAAGAAGGACTAACCTATTTTGATAAATTATTTAGAAGAGCCTATAACTTAGTTATCTCAATCGGCGGCGGCTCAGTCCATGACTGCGCAAAAGCGATAGCTGCTGTCGCTGCTAACGGAGGTTCAATAACAGATTACGAAGGCTATAACAAGATTACCCAACCAGCTGTACCACACATCGCTATTAATACTACTGCCGGATCAGCTTCGGAAATAACCATGTTTGCAATCATAACAGATGAATCAAGAAAAGTTAAAATGTCAATTGCCGCGCCTAACATATTACCTTTCATATCTGTTAATGATCCGATGTTTATGGCGACTATGCCACAAGATATAACCGCCAGCTCAGGCATAGATGTTGTTTCCCATTCAGTAGAATCATACATATCTACTGAAGCCTCGCCAATGACCGATACTTTGGCACTTGGGGCTATAGAATTGGTCTTTAATTATCTCAGACGCGCCTACGTCAATGGAAATGACCTGGAGGCCAGAGAGCAAATGATGTATGCTAATGTGATGGCAGGCATGGCTTTTAATAACGCGGGTTTGGGGTATATCCATGCCATGGCACACCAATTAGGCGGATCACATAATCAGGGACACGGAAATTACAATGGTATCTTACTTCCTTATGTATTACAATTCAATGCCGAATCCGTACCGGAAAAAAGACTAGTGAACCTTGCGGAAGCTATGGGTGAAAAAGCTGACAGTAAACCGGAAGCTGTGGAAAAAATCGGTATGGCAATAAAAAAACTTTGCTCTGATATTAAAATTCCAAGTGGATTAAAAATGATGGGCATAGAGAAAAATGAACTTGAAACGTTTTCCCAAAACGCGTTAAAGGATATAGCAGCTTTAACCAATCCAAGAAAAGGTACATTACAAGATATTATTAGTATATATGAAGCAGCAATGTAGGGTGTAGTACCCCCGGTTGTCTATTGGCTGCCAAGAAAGTTTGGCATGCAGGGGCTCCTCAAAAACACTATTGCCGTCTGGAATGGGCTGTATGAAAACTTATTTCTAAGTTTTCATACAGCCCGCTGTTTGCTTTAAGGTCCGGCCGTAATATTTTCAGCGGTATACCGGGAAATCCAGGTCCGGAAGCAATATCAATAACCCGGCAGCCGGCCGGAAAAATTTTGGGGTCATAACAACTAAGACAATAATTATTGGTTAAACTAACGTACCGCAAGGCGCCTGTTAACTTAACCAAATTCTTACGTCTTAGTGCAAGCAATACAATTAATTGAAGCTTCTTTCAATGGATAAGGCAAAACTACGTGGTGGACCCGCATACACTGAGTTGCCGCCGTACAAAATATACTTCTTATTGGTTAAATTATAAAAGTTGAGCGAATACCGCCAATCTTTTGTTTTATAGTAAACTACGCCGTCGATCAAAGTATATGCCGGTGCCCAGCCACTAGCATTGTTATAGGTCAACGCAGCTCTACCATAATATGTTACGCCGCCGCCAAAACCAAGCCCCTTCCGTGGTCCCTCCTGTATCTCATAAGTACTCCACAATCTAAAAGTATGGAGCGGTACGGCTGGAAGCCAATGACCAGCCCATCTGCTGCCTGATATAACTTTAGAATTGCAGTGGGAAAAAGCAACCAAAACATTCCATCCTGGTTGAATAGCATATGTACCGTCAATTTCAAACCCTTTACTTCGTTGTTCACCAATTTGCTCATATTCATCCAAGTCAGACAAATAGTAAACTAAATTCTGCCGGCGAATACGATAGGCAGACAGGGTCATGCTGGCTTTATTGCTCAAATCATACTTCACGCCAGCTTCAATCTGACTACCAGTTTCCGGATCAAAATTATACACTTTGCCGGCATCATTGGTGTACTTCCCTAATGGCTCATAAGAGGTAGCGTAGCCGGTAAAAAAGGTAACCCCTGGCGACATCTCATAGG
This sequence comes from Sporomusa ovata DSM 2662, assembly GCF_000445445.1. GTDB lineage: Bacteria > Bacillota > Negativicutes > Sporomusales > Sporomusaceae > Sporomusa > Sporomusa ovata. Next base: position 65,773 of record NZ_ASXP01000003.1, read on the forward strand.
TAGCCCCAGCCCGCCAACTGCTGCCGGTTTGAGATGTGCTGGCGTCATACGTTTTTCGATTTGTATAACTCACACCCGAGGAAACCTTAAATTTCGGAGAAATCTCCATGATATCGTTGACATAGGCCCCTGATCTACGGTTAGTATAAGGATCCCAACTGCGTGCCACTCCCTCGTTCAAAGTTGTGGCAAATACCGGATCATACATCGAAACACCGGGCAAATTTGTTTTTCCTCTAACATAGTAAGGAGTATCATAATCTAACTTGGCCCAGGTGAACCCGGTCACTAAATTATGCTTCAGTCCCCAGGCATTAAAATGGCCTTCGACGCTTGTGTCCCAGGCAAGCGACTTAGTTTTACGCAACCTTTTGTACCATGATTGCCTTATTGTCGTGGTACTGCCGCTTTCTAGGGAAGTTCCCCCTTGGGAAAAAGTATCTGTCGATGCGTTACCGTAATTTAAACCCGAACGAATAGACCAACTATCATTAAATTTGTGCTCAACCTGCGCCGAAATACCTCGTGAAATATAGTGCCGTTTAGCGTTTGGATTATAATAGTTAGCGTCATACGGCACTATACCCCATAAACTTCTGCTCACACAGCCAGCATCGGTTGGTCCGTAATGATCATGAAACTGAACTTCAAAAGTATATGTGGTATCATCCCGTGGCTGTCCTTGAACCATTACGCTGCCGTCAAGATTCTTGTACTTAACGTCCTTATAGAATGAGGCATTATCAGATCTTTGAACAATTGTACGGGATAGCCATTTTTTATCTTTTGTCAGGGGAACTGACCAGTCAATCTTCTCCGATCTACCTCCCCAGGACCGGAATTCGGTAACCGTAGTAAAATTGTTATAAGGAAGTGGCTTTTTAGTAACATAGTTGATCAATCCTCCTGGATTGCCGTTCCCATAAAGCACCCCTGCCGGCCCCTTGAGCACCTCAATTCTATCGAGATTACCAACCCACCCGGCTGCTGTAGTCGTTGGACTCCACAACCCGTTTACAGTACCATAAGAGTCAAAACCGTATCCGAATCCTCGAACAGCATTATTTTCGCCCGTACTATAACTAGGCATGTTTTGGAGCGTTACCCCGGCAACATTCAACAATAACTGATTAATATCCGTATAATTCTGCTCTTCTATGATCTTCTGCCCCACACTGGTAATGGACTGCGGCACATCCTTACTCTTAACGTCCGATTTACTGCCAACATAGCTTCCGGTTATTACATAATCCTTAACACCTTCGGCATCTTCCTGCTGACCGATAGTTAGTTTCTTCTTGTCCTTATCCGCCTGGACCTCAACCTCAGCGATTGGAACATTGCTTGCTTGCTGAGTTGTATTTATAGTGATAGCTGACTTATTCTCAGCTTTGCTCGCAGAGTTTTGGTCAACCGCTTGTTCTTTTTCTATCTCTTGACTTGCCTGTTGCTCGCTGGCCGAAATTTTTTGCGCTTGCTCTTGATCCGATTGTGTTTCGGCCTGAGCTTTCGTCTGTACAGAATCATCGGTCTCTTCGGCCAACGCCGCCCCCGGTAACCAGCAGGACAGGGTGATCGCCAGCGCCATGGCCCCAACCCGCTTTCGCATTATCTTTTTTGTCTTGTTCATCTCTCTCCACCTTTCATTTTTATTAATCTTACGTCTCTGTCGGCCTCACTTTATTACATAGACAAACACCCGTGTTTCGATATCCCGCGCCACGGTTTTGACCAATTCGCCGCCCATCCCGGCAATGCTCGCGGCGGCTTCCGGCATCTCCTCCTTAGTACGGTCGAACTCGAACGCAATATAATAACCTTTTGTCTACCACTAGACGAAAACGAAAAAGATTGCCAGTCACCGTCGGAAACGGCTTGGCAATCTTTTCGAATTAGTGCATATGGGAACAAACAGACATAAAAGCTTGCACTTGTCCGCTAAATTGCGCTCCTTTCCAAACGGGAGGCATAACCGTTTCCAATTATGCCCATTGGCCAACTACCAGTCTTGTAGAGTGAGGTAATATTGGCTCGGAGTTTACTATTCAATTCAACATCTACAGAACTTCAACATTTTTCTCCAGATCAACACTCGCACTTGTAACTCCAGGCATACCTTGAAGTGCTTTTTCCACCTTTCCTTTACACATACCGCACGACATGCCCTCAATTTTTAATACTGTTTAATCAGACTGACTCATTGTTTTCACCCCCTCCAACCTTTTTATAATTTGTCACCCGAAAACCGGATTTGACAACACAGTTATGTTGCTAAAAGTCCATTACCTTTTCGGCCTGTGGGCTATTGCCTTCTGCCAGTATAAAAGCATCGGCCTTCTCGTCTTAGTTTTCGCAGCTCAATCCCTTCCGCTCATCGCTTTCAACCTGCTCCCTTCCCGTCCCACGCTTAATTCGCCACGTTACCGGGTCGAATTCAAAGACCCGGTACTGGTTCTATACCCAACAAAGAGTAGGGTTTCAAAGAGTTTCAGATATTTTATATGAGTCGGCTTGTAAATTAAATAGTCTTGCATATTCTCCATTAAGCTCCATTAACTCATGATGAGTTCCTGATTCTGTGATTTGACTATCTTGCAGCAAGAATATGCGGTCCGCCATCCTAACACTGGAAAGTCTATGGGAAATAATAATAGCGGTATTTTGGCGGCATAACTCTACGAACTTATGATAAATATTGTACTCCGCTTCCGGATCAAGCGCTGATGTAGGTTCATCCAAGATTACAATCGGTGACTCGCGGAAAAACGCCCTCGCAATCGCAATTTTTTGCCAATTGCCTCCGGACAAGTCAGATACTCCGTTAAGATCAAACGATTTGGTTAAAAATGTATCAAATCCGTTAGGCAGTTCATCAGCCAGCTTACTGGCTCCGGATGCCACAGCTGCTTTTTGGATGGCTGATTTATTGTCGCATTTTATAACATTACTGATGGAAATATTATCACTTAAAGTGAAAGCATATTTAGAAAAATCCTGAAACACAGTACCGAATAAACCGTATATATCCGAGGGTTTGTATTGTTTTATATCGACGCCGTTAAAAAGAATGCTGCCGCTGACCGGATCATATAGTCTTGTCAATAATTTGATCAGGGTTGATTTTCCCGAACCGTTTAACCCGACAAGGGCAATCTTTTCGCCAGGTTTAATAGTGAAGCTTATATTACTTAATATGGATTTTGCCGTACAGGGGTAAGCGAAGGAAACATCGCGGAATTCAATAGCCGGAGGAGTGCCCTTTGTTGGGAACTCAACCCCCTTATTCAATTCGATTGTAGGTTTTGTTTCCAAAAAGTCCGTTAAGATGACAGCATATAAATCTTGTTTGTAAGTGTTAGCTATTGTTCCATAAATCTCAGCTAGGCTTGTCCTAATAGAAAAAATTGTACTTATATATAATTGCCAGTCGCCTATCGTAATTTTGCCTTGAAAGGCATGATAGGTTATTACCGCCGACACTACAAATAATGCGAAATTAGAAAAAGCTCCACCAAACGTGTGAAGTTTTACAACTGATAGCTGCATGTCTTTCATTTTTTTAAAATAATCGCCAAAAACGTCACGGGCCATTTGAATAATCTTCTCGCTAAAGCCAAAAAGTTTTACTTCTTTCGCAAATTGCCTATCGGTCAAAACGGTTTCGACATAGTTCATCTTTCTGGTTTCAGGAGTTCGGCTATACATAAATTGTATTTCCTTTTTTCTTGTCTTCAATTGAAATATAAGGTTAGGTGATACACCGAATACTATTATAGGTACAAGCCAGATATTAAAAGATGCTAAAATTCCTATCAATGTAATTAAACCTATGCTTTCACTAAAAATGCTCATTGGATCTCGAATGAATGATTCCCAGCCTGACCCAAATGCTTGCTTGACATGTTCCAATTTCTTATAATATTCATCCGTATCATAAAAGGCCATATCCAAATCTGTCGACTTTCTTAAAACTAGATATGTAAGCTGCCTACTCACTAACTTTGAGCAAAAATTACCAAATAACCGTTGCAACTCTATAGAAAACGTTAATAGAGTATTGAAGCCCCCAATAAGCGCTAAAATGATAATAGCAATAATGAAATCACTTTCCTGTTTAGCGGAGTAAACAATGATATTTATTATTTCTCTCTCCAGATACATGCTTCCAATGGGGAGCATTGAAATAGCTATACTTGCTAAGGAAAGTAGAATAAAGTATTTTCGACAATATTGCCAGAGCATATGAAAAACAAAGGCATAATTATGGCAATAATTTTGTACTTTTGGTTTTATAGAAATACGCAAATAAAACATCTCCAGGTATTCAGTTCGGGTTCGACCTTATATCGGTAATCTATGGCTTGGATACTCTATGATCTTTAATAAAATGGCTGCAGAAAACTTATTTCTAAGTTTTCATACAGCCCGATGTTTGGTTCAAAGTATAGTCAATATAAGCCCAATTCAACCCGCTTACTCAGCAGTTACACTTGTAAGCGGCATTTCCCTGACTTTTTTTGCATAAACAAATATTCGTCCTTCGAGGTCCTGCTCCTTGACTTTGACCAACTCTCCCCCTACGGCGGCAACTTTCTCAGCGACCCCTTCCATTTCATGGCGGCGTTCAACCTCAAATTCGATGTAATGACCACCTGTTTCAACAAATTGCAGGCCCAATTCAACCAACCGTTGGAGGGAATAGGAAAGGCCGCGCGACATGGACAATTGGTATTGTCCATGATGTTCCGGCAAAATTGCGGCATCTTCGACCCGGCAATGAAGGTTCGTGACGTCGGCTAAATTCAGCCTTTCGACTACTTCCTGACGAAAGGACAGCCGGCCTTCTGAGGCATCCAGCATACATAGCTTAATATCGGGCCATAATATTTTCAGCGGTATACCGGGAAATCCAGGTCCTGAAGCAATATCAATAACCCGGCAGCCGACCGGAAAAGTATTGGGATCATAACAGCTAAGACAATCAATCATCGTACCGGCCATAATATCCGCACTCCAGTTATGAATTCTGGCGTACAGCAGGTCATAGAAACAAGTCAATTCTTGCAATTGTTTATCACTAAGTTTGATGTTGTAATCCACCGCCATAGCGGCCAATTTCGGGCAAAAATCCATTTGCTCCATTCCTCTCTATTGTTAACTTAAATATTGTCTACTGAAATGTCCGCTCAACACGCAGGATAAAGTTCAGTGGAGTACCTGCTTGAACATAGTTTGTACCACCATATGCCCAGTACTTTCTGTTAGTTAAATTATAGGCATTGAGCGAATAACGGTAATTCTTAGTTTTATAATAGATAACCCCATCAAGTGTGGTATACCCATCGAGAGAGCCGTCACTTTTGCTATAAGAGAGCGCCCGATTGCCAACATGAGTTATGCCGCCGCCAAAACCCCATCCTTTCCAGTGTCCATCCTGAACTTCATATGTACTCCATAGTCTCAGGGTATCACTTGGTATATCCGGTATCCGCGAACCTACAGTATAATAAGAATCCTTGGTAATTTTAGCGTTGCAGTGTGAATATGCGAGCAGAAAGTTCCAGCCCGGAGAGAGAACATAAGAAACATCTAAATCAAATCCTTTGCTGGTTTGCCGCCCAATCTGGGCGTATGATTTAGGGTCAGTTGCGGGCGGAAGTGTATAAACCCGATTATTACGATTGATGCGGTATGTCGATAATGTAACACTGGCCCGGTTGCTTAAGTCAACCTTTACGCCGCCTTCAACCTGGTCACCGGTTTCCGGTTTAAAATGGAAAGTCTTGCCTGCTGTGTTTGTTTGGTTTGACAGGGGTTCATAGTAGGTTGAACGGCCAACGAACCAAACAACTCCCGGTGATGTTTCATAAGAAAAACCGCTGCGCCAACTGCGCCCGGAAATACTTTCGTAGTCTTCATCATTTAGCTTATCCTTAGTAAAACTAATACCGGCGGAAAATTTAAGTTTAGGGGAAAGTTCCACAACATCGGAGATATAACTTCCGTAACGATACTCCTTGTCGGGATCATCACTAGTCCAACCGCCTTGTTTCCACAGGCCCGGCCAAACAGGGTTGTATATGTCAACGCTCCCTAAATTTCTATTATAATTACACCATGGATTAGCCCATGTGCTGTAGGACCATGTATAGCCCAAGGTTAAGTCGTGATTTACACCCCAGGCTTTGAATTTACCGTTAGCGGTTGTCTCCCAGGCTCTAGTATCGGTCGACCCGAATTTTTCGGTCCAGCCTACTTTGTCAATGGTATGGGTACTTGTGTTAACGTAAGCATTGTAGACAAATTCTGAATTAACATAGGTTGTACGCTTGCTGTAGCCAAGGGCGGTGTGAAGTGTCCAAATATCGTTTACTTTGTAATCTACCCGCGCCTGAAAGTTTCTTGCTATATATGTACCTTTTACATCCGGATTCACATAGAGTGCATCATAAGGGATCAGACCATATGGTTTATAAATCGTTCCTATTGCCGGCAGGGTTAGATTGGCCGGGTCCAGTCCGTGATGATGATGATATCCAGCTTCAAAAGTGTAGGTTATATCTGGCTTTGGTTGTCCCTCTACAACAAAACTGCCGTCAAAACGCTTAAATTTAACTCCCTGCTGGAAAGAACGATAGTCGGCATTTTGAATAATGGTGCGGGACAGCCATTTTTTATCCTCGGTTAGTGGAATAGACATATCAATATCTTGGGACCGTCCGCCCCAGGAAAGATAATCTGTGCCAATAGTATAAGACAGGTATGGCAGCGGTTTCTTGGTAACAAAGTTAATCAGTCCTCCTGGCGAACCATTCCCATAAAGCACCGATGCCGGACCTTTGAGAACCTCAATCCGGTCAATATTGCCTGTCCATCTGGATAGTGTGGAATCAATATCTGACATGCCATTTACATAGAATGGCGCATCGAAACCGGAGCCAAACCCCCGGATGGAATATCTTCCTTCATTGTGCCAATAATCAAGGGTTTCGGTGGGAAATACCCCCGCGATATTGGCAAGTGCCTGATCAAAAGTCGTTATGTGCTGCTCTTGCATAACCTTCTGACCAATAGAGGTTATGGTTTGCGGCAAGTCTTTGCTTGCAATATCCGATTTACTGCCGGCCGAGCTATGGGTTATTACATAATTGTTGACTCCTTCGGCATCAGGCTGCTGACCGATGGTTAAGCCTTTCTCCTTTTTCGCCTTGACCTCCACCTCAGCTACCGGAACATTCGCAGTCTGCGGCACAGTGGTTGCCGCGACGGCTTTATCATCAACTTTGTTCGCAGCCTGTTGGTCAGTCTCTTGTTCTTGGGCCTGATCTGATTGTTGTTCGGCAGCGGCAGTCTGAGTTTCTTCCGCTGGCACAGTTTTGACAGCCTCTTCCGCCACTGCTATGCCCGACATGCAGCAGGACAAAACAACAGCCAAAGTCAAAACGCCACCCTTCATTCGCTTTGTCTTTTTCATCTTTTCTCGCTCCTCCTCCTTCAAATTTTTTGCAACGCTCTACACCGGCATTGTCCTTACTATAACCCTTTTGTCTACCACGAGACGAAAACGAAAAAGATTGCCAGTCACCATCGGAAACGGCTTGGCAATCTTTTCGAATTAGTGCATAGGGGAACAAACAGACATAAAGCTTGCACTTGTCCGCTAAATTGCGCTCCTTTCCAAACGGGAGGCATAACCGTTTCCAATTATGCCCATAGGCCAACCACCATTCTTGTAGAGTGAGGTACTATTGGCTCGGAGTTTACTATTCAATTCAATATCTAAAGAACTTCAGCATTTACTAGCTACTGGATTTGTGGGCTCTTTCCACCTTACCTTTACACATGCCGCACGACATGCCCTCAATTTTTAATACTGTTTGTTCAGACTGGCTCATTGTTTTCAACTCCCTCCAATTTTTTTATTATTTGTCACCCGAAAAACGGATTTGACAACAAACAGTTAATTTGCTAAATTTACCGTGCTTAAATCAACATCATATAACTTATTTTTATTTTAATTTCAATTATTTTTGTTTTTCTTAGCTTATTCTATATTATTTTGTAATTTTATTACAAGTAGGTATTTTTATGTAACATACTAATATAAAAATACCTACTTGTGTAAGAATGTGCATACTTAATGGTGAGGAGTTTTACTTTTGGCATTGCCACAAAAGTAACAAAAGGTCTAGGCCCCAAGCGACTAAAAGCTGAAAAGCCGGGCGATATTCCTAAAATCCGTAAACTCACTTACACTCAAACATTACGGATTTTTTAACGGAATACCGCCCGGCTTTTCTCCTACGGAACGCTTTTTCCGGCAAAGGTACGGGACGAGGCACAGGGCACGGGGTGCGAGGCACGAGGTACGAAGTACGGGGTCACCTGTGCCGGGTTTTGTACTTGACACCCCTTGTATTATAAAGCCTCCGCGACTCTCATATCTTAACATAAAATCTCATATAAAAATAAGAGCCGCAAGTGGATCAATAAATCGCTTAATAGAAATCGTATCGTTACGTACGTGATAGAAAACTTATACTTGAACTTATATTCCTAGGTACTTTTGTATTAGTAGGTTATATAAAAATACCTACTTGTAACAAATTACCTTTTAATGTATTATTTGTTGTAAACACAAACAAATATAAACATGTTCAATAGCATAATTGATTTTGTTATGTTGGGTTAAATCTGTTATTGTTGCAAATCAATAGTTGTATCAAATTATTAGTAGCTTAATATATACAAGTTTTTAGAAGATTTTAGACCGCATAATAACTAGTTGTAGAAACCACTACAGTTCACAAGTTACAATTTTTCTTACTACTTATAAAATTAGGATAATTCTGCGATAAGCAGTGTTACCAAAAAATCTATGAAGGGAGGGAATAATGTGACAAAGCTGTTGTTTGAAGAACCTGAAATTACTAAAGTCGGTAAGATGGAAGAGTTAGTTGGTGGAGACGGGGACAGTGATAATGTAGACGGGAGTGGTTACTACACTTCTTCACAATGCAATAAAGATTGTCAGCAATATCCATGTCCAAATCCCCACAACTGTCCCTACGGTGACGCTCAGCCTTTATAAAGAGAGTTTTCGTCAAACTATTTTACTAGAGTCTGCATCGCACGGCACATGCTACCAGTAATCTCCGGCAGCATGTGCCATAATCAATTCGTCCCGTAGGTTCTCTTCGGGCAAATGGGGTTGGTAAAAAGTGCGCTATTTTAATCAGTTGTGGCTTTAATACCCTGTATTTTTGAAATGAGGTGGTTGACATGAAATATGCACAATTATTAATTACCGGTCAATCCACAATTATTGATGTACCGGCTATCAATTTTATTCTAAAAACCAGAATTCTTTTCACTACTCTCTACTTATTGCGCCTTTACAAAAAGAAAGGCGCTACCGAGGCCATTAATTTTTTTAAAAAAATACAACCTTACAGGAAATATAATTTTTCTAATGAAATTCAAGAGCATTTGTTTGCAAGAACTATTGTCTCTTGGACTCAAGTTTTCATTAATCTAATTCATAAAGAAGCCTTATGCCTAGAACGATCTATCGCGATTTGCGCGTCTTTAAGATACTTAGGGCTTCAATCACAAGTTATAATTGCCCGAAAAGCGACAATGAACGCTTCGCTGCGCTTCGAATTCCATGCTTGGGTTGAATTATGTTGTTTACCAATTAATGACGTACTACCGGCAAAAACCAAATTTACGGAAGTATACCGGATTCCCGAGAGGTGAAAAAATGAATTATTATGAAGATATTTACAATGAATATGATGTTATTTCCACTACTCCGACTCTTGATTTACAAGTAAAGGGAATGATTTGGTCTAGTTATACAAACCAAACAAAATCTCTTGTTCATTTACTAATTAATAAAGACAAAAAAAAAGCAGCAATTGAGTTGAAACAATTGTTTCAAAACGTAGGTTACTCTTGTCTAAAAGATATAGATGGAGCCTATGTAATGGGAATGCGGAGTATGGGAACACAGTATTTATATAAAAGTTTATTATGTAAAACCTCCTTGTATTATAGGATGATAGGTCATAAATTAATTTGGTCTACCAATCCACTAAAATTATTAGATGACTCAAAGTCGGCTTTGCAACAGGTGGATAGAGCTTCCTTATTATTAACGTGTTTGGGAGAATCGGTATTACCGGATAAATCTCATTTTATGGATATTTACCGCTTACCGGCAGGGCATCTTTTAATTTTTAAAGCCGGGAAAATAAATCATATCAGAATTGACAAGCTAACTGTAACCAATATAGTGAAAAAATCCGCTATATCTGATTATGCCGATCAAACCCGTCAAATATTACATGATACTTTAAAAAGACGAATTGGTTCATTAGGCAAAAATATCGGCGTTTTATTAAGCGGCGGGATAGATTCATCAGTTGCTCTTTATATGCTCAAGGAAGCAGGCGTAAATGTATCTGCATATCATTGGTCTTTTCCTAATATTAAATCCGCTGATGAATCTTATTACGCACGCATTGTAACCAATCATCTAAATGTTCCTTTGCATGAAATTGATGCAACTTTCTTAATTGAATCCAGTTTATATTTGAAAACAGACTGGGAATTTCAATTGCCGTACAATCATAGTTTTTATAGGTTGTTTGAAATAACAAGAGATCTATGCCTTTCTAATAATATCAATATTTTATCTGACGGAAGTCTGAGCGACGCCTTTTTTAGTATGAGAAAATCGGAATTTAAGCAAATCAGCTTCCGAGCGTTATTAAAAACATTATCCATGCGGGAAGCTATTATTTTTACCCGTGAAAAAATGGGTACTGTTTTCTGTGCAGATCAACCGAAGTGTTGTCAAAACATATTTCCCCGGATGTTATGGTATGAAAATTATTTAACTGATTCTGCAAAGAAATCAATTCAATATTATTATAAATCAGTAAAACCACCGACAGATCCCACCAATTTTTTTACCGATGCTTTGATAATGAAACACATGCGGTTTTGGAATCGCATCTTTTTGAGTCTCATAGGATGAATATGTTTCATATTTTTGCAAGTCGGGAAATGATGGAATTTTCTTTGGCGTTGCCGTTGTGTTACCGTCTAATGCCTGTCGGCGGTCAATGGATAGAAAAACCAGTTTTACGATATGCCTTCATAGGCTTGTTACCCAAAGAAATTATTTCCCGAAACCATCGACAATTGCAAAACGCAATGGATGAAGAGTATGTAATAAAAAACTCAAAACAAATTGCTTCCTTATTATTGGATAATTCATTTTTATCAGCTTTTGGAATTATCGATTGTCAAAAACTTTCAGAAATGTTCACTAATAAACATTTAATCGCAAAGGCGGCTACCGGCCTTATATGTTGTTGCATGACCGAATTATGGTTAAAAAGTATATCTAATCATTTTAATTTAAATTCAGCAAATTCGGAAGCGAGGGCTATGCATGTTTAAATTGCGAAAAGAAATAAAAGTTTCCCGGTTATATGGTGATATGATGCTGTTAGATACTCGAAATGGAACATGCTTTAACATCAATAAAACTGGGCAAATATTTTGGGATGAATTGTTATCAGTTAATAATGAAGAAGAAATAATTATAAATATTTCCCGAAAAATTAATAGATCTTCTTCAGAACTAGTAAATATATCTCTTCGCCACTTTAAAGATGAATTGATCAAAAACGATTTAGTCGAAATATAAATAGTGGAGCAATTATATATCTTTTAGTAAACAAAAAATGAATATTTTGGTATTTCCGGCTTTATATTGCACAAATTACCGTTGCTTTTAGGCAGTGCGGTTGTTATGTTTATAGGAATCATGGTTAATTTAGGTTTTGCCTGGATATTAAAAATTGTTATTGATGAGGCAATCCCACAAAAACAGATAGCTACTCTTTTCTGGGCAATTATCGCCTTTAGTGCTGCTGCCGGTATTAGCCGCGCTCCTGACTTCAGTCGGCGATAGAATGACCGAAGATATCGGTTATAAATTTACTGATTTTCTCCGTCTGCAAATGTTCGAAAAAATCACTAGGATTTCTCCCATAACAATCAACGAGTTTAATTTGGGCGACCTTGTGGACCGATTTACCCGGTCTTTCGAAGATGCAAAGTACTTTGGTGAATATGGTGTCTGGTGGAGTTATGCTTATCGGTACCTTGGGTGTTATGCTAGCTTCAAATTGGAAATTAACGGTAATTTTATTAATTGTGATATTGGTTTTGATTATTGCTTCAAAGACTCTGCAGGCAAAACTCCAGCAAGAATCGAAGCAGCTAATTCAACTATTAACCAAAGCGGATATTTACTTTACCAAGTAATAAGCTGGATGAAAACGGTACAAGTGTATGGACAAGAACAAAGAGAACGGGACTACCTGAACCAATGGATAAAAGATCATCGGAAAAGCAGACACCATATTGGTGCCATTTGGTGTTTAAATCTATCAAGCAGATTTGAACAATCGCTTTGCGTTGGCTTGGTGTTAACTTTCGTTGCCTGGCAAGTGTTCAATGATCAACTCTCTATTGGTTCTTTGGTTATGTTTAATGTTTATACTTCGCAACTTTATACGAATATGCAAATTTTTTGAAATGCCTACCGGCGTTATAATGCGATTAAGCCACAATCGAACGAATTGCAAAGGTTCTTGAACTGCCCGAAAAAATAACCGATGTTCCCCAAGTCATTCCATTGGAAAAAATTGACAACGGAATCCTCGAAACGTTTCTTTCTGTTATTCAAATAGACGAAGAAGTGCAAAATATTTCTTTTGAAGTAATAAAAGGAAAATGCTGGGAATTGTCGGTCCGACCGGCGGCGGAAAAAGCACTTTACTGGATTTGCTCATGCGGTTTTACGATCCGGCTGAAGGCGAAATATTGATAGATGGTAAAAATATCGGCGAATATCGGCTTAATGATTTATGAAAAGCAATCGGTGTAGTATCCCAGGATGCTTTTTTGTGGAGCTGTTCAATCCGCGATAATCTAACCTATGTTGACCCGGCAGTTACCGAAGAACAAATAAAAGCAGCGTGTAAAATAGCCCAAATTTATGATTTTATTGAAAGTCTGCCTGAGGGCTACGATACCATTGTGGGTGACCGGGGAATAAAACTTTCCGGCGGGGAAAGGCAGCGTATGGCGATTGCCCGGACTATATTACGCGGCCCGCAGGTTATTCTGCTTGATGAACCGACATCAGCCCTGGACGCAGTAACAGAATCACTGCTGCAAAAACAGCTTGAGAAGTTGTTCGAGGACAAAACTGTTATTGTTGTTGCCCACCGTCTATCGACAGTCCGAAATGCTAACCGGATTATTGTAATTGATAACGGTCGGATTGCCGAGAGCGGGACCCATTTTGAGCTAATGCGGCGGCAAGGTATTTATTCTCACATGTATTCTGAGCAATTGGGAATAAGCGAAACCGGCTAGCGTAGTCGGTTTCGCTTATTCCCTTAAGCTGTTTTTACTTTTTGCGATTAGCTGGAGGTTACTTCATGCGAAGATATCCACACGATTTTGCCTTTATAATTATCTTTATACTGGTAATGGTTTTAAACCAATTGGTATTGGCGGCACCGGCGCTTGAACTTTCATTAGCAGACAGTGTTTCGTTGGCTTTAAAAAATAACTACGAGATAAAAATTGCTCAAGCTGACCGGGATAAGTAAGTTTGGGCCATAAAGCAAACAAAAGCGAACAAGAATGTTACTCTTAGCTATAGTCATGTTGATAATCGTTCCGGGACTTTATTCGATTCCGGTTCTTTTTCCAATTACTTTAGCAATCAACTGGCCATCAGTTATCCCATTTATTCCGGCGGTAATCTGGAAGGCTTAATTCATCAGGCCGATTTGAACCTTACAGTTGCCGAGCTTGAACTTGCTGCCGCCAGACAGCAACTACAGCTAAAAATTGTCACCTACTATTTCAACGTACTGGAATATCGCAATGAAGCCCGGATATGTCAGGCAACAGTAGACAATTATACCGATCACTTGAATTTGGTTAAAACCAAATATGATCTGGGCATGGTGGCAAAAACTGAAGTATTATCCAGCCAGGTGAATTTGGCCGATGCTCAGGACAGCCTCATCAAAGTGCAGAACAATTATAGCAACGCAGTGGCTACCCTCAACAACGCCCTTGGACTTCCCCATGACAGCGAATTGGTTTTAAAAGACGACTTCAAATATGAAAAGACCGGCCTGATACTTGAGCAATGTCTTACCTATGCGGAAACTCACCGGCCGGAAATTGTCCAGTATGAATCCAAAATAGCCAGCGCTGAGGCCGGTGTCCAAATTGCCCGCAGCGGCTATCTGCCAACAGTAAATTTAACCCTGAGTCAAGGTTGGAAGGATAATAATTTCCCCGGATTTAAAAAAAGCAATTGCTCGGTTGGTCTGGTCACTTCATTAGACTTATGGGACGCCGGATTAACAAAATCCAAAGTGCGGCAGGCTGAGTTCAGTCTCGCCAAAACGCGGGATCAGGCCAGGCAAAACCGTGACTCCATTTTGCTTGACGTGCGTCAATACTATTTAAGCATGCAAGAAGCAAAAAAAAGAATTGAGACCAGTACAGTTTCGGTAAATCAGGCTGAAGAAAACCTGACTATTGAAAAACTTCGCTATGATGTCGGTGCCGGTACAGGCCTTGACGTTCGCGATGCAGTATTAGCACTTGACAAAGCCAGGAAAAATTACACTCAGGCTCTATATGACTATGACACCGCCAAGGCTAATTTGGATCAAGCCATGGGCTTACCGGTTCAATAGCTGTGTCTATACCTTAGATAATTTGTAATAACGGTGAGGGTGAGTTAATGCAGATAATATGGGATAAATGTAAGAAATACAAAGGCTGGGTTTTCGGTGTAGTTATTTTGGCGATTCTTGTTGCCGGCGGCACTGCTTATTATAAGCGAAGCAGCCGGCCGGTCGTCGCACCGCCGGTTACCGCCACAGTAAAGCGCTGTGATATCAAGGCTGGATTCTCAGCCACCGGAACGGTTCAGCCAGTGAATTCCATCAAGGTGGCTTCGCGGGTTACGGGATTAATCAAAGAAGTATGCGTCAAGGAAAATGACATTGTCAAAAAAGGGCAGGTCTTGTTTATTCTTGATGATTCTGCGGTTCGGGCGCAGGTCGCCTTATACCGGGCAACACTGGAGAAAACCGCAGCGATCTATGAGCGTAGCAAGCTACTGGCAGCGGCCGGCGGGGAGTCGCGGCAGCAAATGGAGTCAGACCGGGCCGATTACCTTGTGGCAAAAGCTAATTATGAAAACTATAGCGCACAATTAGATTATTATGTAATTTATTCGCCGGCTGACGGCAAGGTAATTGGCACGCCGACCCCCGCCGGGCAAACAATTGTGCAGGGCGTTTCCGAGGCCCAGACGGTGCTGACGATTGCCGATGAGTCGGTTATGCAGGTCAAAGTACTGGTGGATGAGTCGGATATCGGGGCGGTGGCGGTCGGGCAACCGGCGCAGTTTACAGTGGATGCCCAAAAAAAGAAGACTTTTACCGGGAAAGTAAGCAGCATTTCATCGAACGCGACAACTTCCTCCAATGTAGTGTATTATCCGGTATATGTGGATGTCGACAATCCTGATGGCCTGTTGCGGCCGACGATGACGGCCAGGATAACGATACATTTTGGTGAAAGCAATGGCTGCCTGGTTATACCGCTGACCGCGGTAAAGGACGACAAGGGGCAAAAGTGTGTGCAGAAGCTGGTTGACGGGAAGATGCAAAAAACGCCGGTGGAGTTGGGGCTTAGCGATGATGCAAAGGTGGAAGTTATCAACGGCCTTAATGAGGGGGATGAAGTTCTATTGTTTATGGCGAAAGCCGGCAATAGCGACAAGAAAAAGTAAAGCGGGGTGCGGTAATGTTTTGGGAAAGCGTCATAATAGCATTTAACGGGTTAATGGCAAATAAGCTGCGGGCCGCGCTTACCATGCTGGGGATGATCATCGGGGTCGGCGCGGTTATTGCTCTGGTGTCGATTGGCATGGGGACGCAAAAAAGGGTGGAGCAAAATCTTGCCTACTTAGGCGGCACTAATATCATCATTAGGCCGGGAGCGGCGGCAGCGCCGGGCAGTGTGCGTTCGGCGGCGGGCTCGGTTATTACCTTGACCGCCCGGGACGCCCAGGCCATCGCCGACGAAGTCCCCGGTGTGGCGCGGGTTGCACCGGAGTTAACCGGATCATATCAGCTTGTTTATGAGAACCGGAATTGGAACACCATTGTCGAGGGAACGACTGTGGATGCTGTGGAAATCCAAGATCTCACTTTGGCCAGCGGTTGCTTTTTTTCTGATGAGGATGATGCGGCCCGGGCCAAGGTGGCGGTGATCGGGCAAACGGTGGCGAACAATTTGTTTGGCACGGAAAGCCCGGTCGGACAGAATATCCGCATCGGTTCGACGCAGTTTATAGTGAGTGGCGTGCTGGCGAGCAAAGGCCAGACGGCGGGAGGAGGCGATCTTGACGACGCGGTTTTTGTACCGCTGGCTACGGCGCAGGACAGGCTTGGCGGCAAAACATATGTAAATCTTATTTTGGCTCAGATGGAAAATCTTCAGGTACTGGATCAGACGGAAGAATATATTACCCAGCTGCTGCGGGCCAGGCATAAGCTAGCGGACGGTGAAGCCGACGATTTTACTGTAAGAAATTACGCCGCATTGGTAGAGAAAATAAAGGAAAGTACCAGGTCCATGACTCTTTATTTAGGCAATGTCGCGGCTATTTCGCTGCTGGTCGGCGGCATCGGGATTATGAATATCATGCTGGTTTCAGTTACTGAGCGAACCAAAGAAATTGGCATCAGGAAAGCACTGGGGGCTACTTATGCCAATATTATGCTGCAATTTTTGGTTGAAGCACTGGTTGTCAGTGTGACTGGCGGGTTGATCGGCATTTTAGCCGGGGTGCTTGCGGCTTACGGCCTAGCAAGTACCGGCGCTGTTCAAACGGTTATTTCCCCGGAACCTATCTTGGCCGCGTTCGGAATTTCGCTGCTTATCGGTTTATTCTTTGGTATCTATCCGGCCCGCAAGGCGGCACTGCTAGCTCCTATCGACGCTTTACGATATGAATAAGGAACCATGATTTTACCGTCTGTCGACGAAATAAAAAGGCCGCTAAGGGCAAATTTAAAACCCTGCGACCAAATATAAAAGCATATTCCACTATTAAATATAGTATGCAAAAGTCCAGCTCCATGAGAAATTTTCAATCTTTCAAACGCTGCTCAACCTGCGGCATTGCTTTGTTTCCATTTTGTCAGACCTTGAGTCACTTCATATTCCTCAACAGGCCAAATGATTTGTGCATTCTTAACTCTAAATTTGTGATTAGAAGAATTGCTATAAGGTTCAATCATCTTTTCAAAATTCCGGAATGTACCATTTACTTGTCCTGTATAACCTGCACCTATATCAGCTCTAATGGTAGCTTTAAGGTTCAATTCATAAAAATAATTAATATACTTATTGGTATTATTTGTAAAATAACCTTCTATAACAAGAACATCTTCGGGAGTACCCTCGCTATTTAATTCATAATACAAATTTGTTGTCGTCCAAACAATTTTTTTTGCGGCTTCTACCTTATCTGACAAAAAACAACTTGATCCTAAAAATACAGCTAAGCATAGGAACACTAACTGAACATACCTTTTCATTTCCACTCCACCTGCCTTTTTTTTATATTAATAATCGTATAACATAATTATCCTTTTCGATACTATCCGAAAGTATATACTTTTCCATCAGCTATATTAGCAGCATGAACCGTATTTACTTGCATATACATATACTAACTAGGTTGAGGCAAAAAAATGGCCACCAATTTTTTTGCCTTATTAATAAAGGAGGAGAGTCCAAATGAAAAAAACAATTGCCGGGGTCGTATTAGTTCTGATGATATTTTTGGCCAGTACATGTTTCGCTATGCCAAGCTACAGTGTTGTAAAGCTTGATGACATAACCTATGAAATAGTTACCGACAAAGCCAATGCCGGATTAACCATTATACAGGCAACAGAGCATCCGGACAGCTGGAATCTGTCTTTCATTCCGCGGGGAATAAACGGCAGATTTGCTGACTACAATTATTTTGTTGACAATGGCACTTTGTATCTACGCAATGTTGCCGGCGTTAAGTTGCCAGAATCTGCAGAATACATTGGCCCTGTTTCTTCTTTAGAGGATGCGTTAGAACAAGCTGCCGCTCATTGGATGCACAATTGTTTCAGAATGGTCCCGCTTCCGTAACATAGTGACCACGACATAGATACTGTAAGCACATCCACTAAAAGTAGGGCAATTTGATAGCGGGAAAGGTTCTAACTCTGGGGTGACGAATAATCATATCTACATGACAGTTACATTGATTTCTCCCAAGATTATAGCTGTCACCAAGAGCGAAATGCACGGTGCCGGCTGCCTTTTCATCAACTGAAATGTTGTGCATGCTTTGCCGGTACGCGGGATTAAACCCCAGTGCAAACTCACCAATCAAATTGATTTCCGGCTCAAAAGGAGCAATATAGTTACGAAACTCTGGCGAACACTCCCTAAGCCGCCCCTGCTCAAACACGAGTCTTTGCGGTTTAGCCGGCAGCCACGAGCGAGTAATTGTACCATCAATCACCAAGACTCCATTAAACGATTCTTCAATCGGGCAGGTATAGATTTCACCATCCGGCATTTGTGCCAAATGATTGCTGCTGCAGATACCATCAGCAGCAATCCATTGCCTGCCGGTGACAGCAAAGGATATGTCGGTCCCCAGCGCGGAGGTAATATGGATTGTATCCACCCCTTCCAGCGCTTTTTTTATTTGTGCTAACTTGAGTGCCAGTTGCTGATAGTTGGTTTTGCCCCAAAAAGCATCTGTTAAATAACTTTTTTGCCAATCAAACAAACTCAATATCCGGCATCCCCGCTGCAGCATACCCATCCGTTCCGATTTACATTTTTCGTACCCTGGTTTATCGGGTTCATAAACCTCGATAACATGACTAACACGATCACACCATTCTAGCTCTGCAAGTGATGTTGTCCTAGTATTTATAACCTGTGCCTGATAGGGCAGCAGCTGTGCTATGGCCTCAGCCAAGTCCTGCTTTGATTGATAACACACTGCCACCCTTGTGACCGGGCCGCCCTCGTTCAGTGAAACAATTAAATTCTGCCGTAAGACATTCATAATAACATCCTCCACCCAGTTTGCCTTTTGTAATGGAAAGCGCTCGTCACAATGAACGAGCGCTACTTAGTTTATTTTGATTCATCCAGACTGATACCATAGTACGGCATATCACCCCAGCCATTCCAAGCCACTTTAAAGTTCTTCACTCTTGGCTGGACTACAAATAGATGTTCTGGCGAAAAGAGTGGTAACCAAGCAGCATCATTAATGACAATCTGCGTTTCCACCTCCTGATACAGTTTATAGCGTTCTTCCGGATTGGTCATTTTCCTTGCTTGTTCCAACTGCGCAGCTACTGTTTCATTTTTATAGTTATAGGAGCGTGCTATTGAATTTCGGGGCGCAAAAAATGTATAAATGAAATTATCCGGATCATTAAAATCAGCCGACCATATATCCATATACATTGGCAGCTGACCTTGTTTCCTGATAGATAATAAGGAAGCTCTATCCATTTGCTTTATTTCTACAGTGATGCCAACTTCTTTAAGCATCGCCTGGACAGCTTCATTGACCCGGAGTGCTTCCGGCCTGTCTGCCACATGGGCAATCTCCATACTAAAGCCATTAGGATATCCTGCTTCGGTCAACAATTGTTTGGCTTTTTGCGGATCATACGGAATCTGAGGAGCATTCGGATTATAACCCAATAAGCCTGGCGGCATAATGGTATTTACTAATTTCCCTTTGCCAAAAAGGAGTTTATCAAGCAGTTCCTGGCGATTAATCGCCATTTGGAGCGCCTTTCTGACGCGTACATCATCAAAAGGTTTGATATTTTGATTCATACTATAATAATAAAGACCGACTCTTGGACCTTTGACGATGTGATTTTTCCATTTATCACTGCCTTCAAAATAAGGAATCTGCGTTCTGGCCAAATCACAGTTGAATACATCTAGTTCGCCTGTCTCAAACAACATTTTTTGCGTATCGGCATCTGGTACAATTTTTACGATAATGCCATCCAGAGCTGCTTTCCCACCCCAATACTGGTCAAAGGCAACCATCGTAATATGGTCGTTAACCTTCCATTCTTTGAGTTTAAACGGCCCTGTACCCACCGTTTTTTCGGGATCAAACCCAAACTGTGTTCCTGCGGCTTCGGTAGCTTTGCGATTATAAATAGACGCTGCCGGTGTAGCCAGATTGGCTAAAAATGGAGCAAACGGCTGGACTAGGGTAATTTCAACAGTATACTTGTCAACAGCTTTTATGCCGGCAGTAGTATCGGCTTTGCCATCCATCCGTTCTTTTGCACCGGCAATCATATCAAAAAAATCGGAATTTAAGGCTTTGGTTTTGGGATTGAGCATCCGGTCAACAGTATATACTACATCATCAGCGGTAAGTTCTTCGCCATTATGAAACTTAACCCCCTTACGCAGGTGAAAGGTATATACTTTGCCGTCAGGAGAAATATCCCATTTTTCTGCCAGCCCAGGGACCATTTCTGATACCCCTGGTGCACTCGTTTTTATTTCCACCAGTCGTTCAAAGATATTTAGCGGCAAATTATATTCTTCCGTAGTCAGCTGAGCATCGGCAGTCCCCGGATCATTTATTGCCGCCACTCTTAGTGTGTTTTTGCTAGTGGATTTATTCATGAGTGAACAACCTGTCATAAATACAAACGAAAAACATAAAACAATGGCGACCGCAATCATTTTTTTACAGTAACTCACTAAAACCCCTCCCTAAAATTTCCAAATATAACATTTATACTATTTTTTCTCTAACCTAAACTTCTCTTCTTTAGGTTAGAGAAAAATGACAAGCACATTTTCTCCCGCCATAGTCCGCTAACTTTGGTTCCTCTACCCGGCAAATTTCTTGTACATAGGGACAGCGGGTGTGAAATCTACAACCAGGCGGCGGATTCATTGGACTGGGCACCTCCCCTTCCAACAGTAGTCTTTTCCGGTTGCGCAGCTTAGGGTTTGGCACTGGTGCCGCATTCATCAAAAATGATGTATACGGATGCAGTGGCTGCTCAAATATCTCTTCACAATTTCCTAGTTCGACAACTTTCCCCAAAAACATCACACACACACGATCAGCCATATAACGTACCACACTCAAATTATGCGAGATAAAAAAGTAAGTCAACCCAAACTGGGCCTGCAAATCTTTGAGCAAATTGAGAATTTGTGATTGGATCGAAACATCAAGCGCCGATACTGGCTCGTCACAAATCAATAATTCCGGATTTAGCGCCAACGCTCTGGCAATACCAATGCGCTGGCGCTGTCCGCCGCTAAATTGGTGGGGATACCGATTCATAAATTCTTGTCGTAGTCCCACCAGCTTCATTAAATGTTCGACCTTAATTTCCTTGTTCTTACCTACTGCCAGTTTATGTGTTGTCAACGGCTCGCCAATAATATCGACAACCTTCAGGCGCGGGTTGAGACAGGCATACGGGTCCTGAAAAATAAATTGTACCTGTTTTTTAAACTGGTTAGCTGCCTCAGCTCGCAGAGTAAAAATATTTTCACCTTTATAAAGAACCTCTCCATCCGTCGGCGACAATAGATTAATTAACAATCGCGCTAACGTACTTTTACCGCAGCCTGATTCGCCAACCAAGGCCAACGTTTCATGCTGAACTATTTCTAAATCAACATCATCTACAGCCTTAACAATATTTTTTTGTTTACTTAACCAACCACCTGTATCAAAAAAGTATTTTTTTAATTTTTTGCTTTGAATAAGTATATCGCCCACAGCAAGCACTCCCTAACCACGATACTTTACGCAGCGAACAAAATGTCCCTGACCAACTTCAACCAAGTCTGGTTCTTGCTCTGCGCAGATAGCCGATGCCTGTTCGCAGCGGGGAAAAAACCTGCATCCCATGGGCAACTGCAGCAAATTTGGCAGCATACCTGGTATGTTGTAAAGCCGCTCCCCGTTTTTCCGGAAAGTAGGCAGGGCTTTTAGCAAACCGGCTGTATAAGGATGCAAACCATTGTCAAACAGTTCGAAAACATTGGCCTGTTCGACAATTTTCCCTGCATACATAATCGCAACATCATCACAAACTTCAGCCACGACACCCATATCATGGGTAATCAACACAATAGCGGAATCCAGTTCTGTCTGCAATTTTTTCATCAATTGTAAAATTTGGGCCTGCACAGTAACATCAAGAGCTGTAGTTGGTTCATCTGCTAGTAACAGCTTTGGCCGGCAGCAAAGTGCCATCGCAATCATCACTCGCTGACGCAAGCCGCCGGAAAGTTGATGGGGATACGCATCCAGTCGCTTTTGTGGCTCTGGTATGCCCACTAACTTGAACATTTCGAGCGCCTTTTCTTTCGCTTCGGCTTTACCTAGCTGTTGATGGAGGATTGCTGCTTCCATCACCTGTTTGCCCACCGTATAAACAGGGTTTAACGAGGTCATTGGCTCTTGAAAAATCATTGACATCTCATTGCCTCTGACCTGGCACATTTCTTTTTCGGTCAAATTCACTAAATTTTTTCCATCTAAAATAATACTGCCGGCAACAATTCTGCCTGCCGGAGCAGGCACCAGACCCATGAGAGACAACGCCGTCATGCTCTTGCCACAACCAGATTCGCCGACAATACCAACTATCCGTCCTTTTTTTACCGTAAAGCTTACATCATCAACCGCAGGAATTACGCCTTTATTGGTAAAAAAATAAGTTTTAAGGCCTGTTACTGTGAGCATCGTATCCTTCTCAGCTATCGTTGTACCACTTATCCTGCGCTCATCAATCACTGCACTATCTTCTGCCATGAACATTGCCCCCAAACACTTACTGTTTTAGATATGGGTCCAGAGCATCCCTTAGCCCGTCTCCCAGGAAATTAAAAGCCAATGCCACCAGTAATATCGCGACACCTGGTACAATGGCTATCCAGGGAGCCATAAACAAAAATTCCTTTCCTGATGAAGCCATGAGACCCCAACTGGCCATAGGCGGCTGTGCACCCACTCCCAGAAAGCTCAAGGTTGCTTCTGCCATAATAGCGTCAGGAATACCCAAGGTAAACAACACCAGCAAGGAAGGAATACAATTAGGCAGCAGATGACGTAACAGTATCACCCAATTCTTTACACCCATTATTTTAGCTGCTTCGACAAATTCCTTTTCTTTCAATACCAATGTTTGCGATCTGACGACCCTCGCTGTTCCCGCCCAGTTGACCAGACTGATGGCAATGAAGATGTTCAGCAGACTTGCACCTAAGGTATACATTACCACCATTGCCAACAACAACGAAGGAAATGCCATAACAACATCGGCTGCTCGCATAATAATATAATCCGTTTTCTTGCCATAATAACCGGCTATCAGTCCCAAAAGGGTTCCGATCATCATGGAGATTAAGGTAGGCACCAGACCAATAACCAGCGATATTCGGGAGCCGTAGATAATTCTGCTTAAAACATCACGGCCAAACATATCTGTACCCAGTAAATATTGGGCAGACGGCCGCTGAAATTGCTGACTCATATCCACATGGTAAGGATCGTATGGCGCTATATAGGGAGCCAACACAGCGGCACTAATAAACAGCAATAATACTATACCGCCAGCCAAAGCACTTTTATTTTGCTGTAATGATTGAAATAATTCTGTTAAAAACGATTCCTCAACATATTGTGGTTGCTCTATTGCCTGTAGTTGCTGTTCCATGTGTTCACCCTCATCATCAGAAAAATAAAAACACCGTGTATTCGCATCTCTACTATTCGAACTTTCACGGCGTCTTTGCCTAATCTAAGAACTTTTCAATTTATAATCACACTTTTTGCATGTATCAATTTGCCATGTAAGATTATACCATGGTGTCTAACTTTGAGTCAAACAAACTCCTAAAATTACAGGGCTTGTTCATGAGAAAATCCACGGATTAGAAACAACCGTTTCCAAAAAATTCATATCCAAGAACAGCCGTAGCGTTTTCTTTGAATGGACATCTTTGATTCTGTTTCCAGTTTTAATAAATTGGCAGCAAACCTTCGTAATTGCGACTGGTTTGCTGCTTCAACCTGCAGTCGTGTCAGCCATTGATCTTAGCGAAAGCCAACATCTAACACCTAGTGCAAGTTATTTTCAATCCCCCAGTGAGACCTGGAAGCTTGATCAATTTCTTCCATGCTATTGCTGCTATTGTCATACCTTTGTTTTAGTCCACGTGCCCGCAAGGAGCGCGACGACGATGATCCAGCAGTTCTCCTGTAGAAGCATTGGGACGGTTCCTTTGCTCCTATTTTTTAAACACAAGGCTCTGATTGGATACCTGTTACTTTTGCTATCTGGCGTTGCGTTACACCTTTGATACTTTTAATTTTCCGTATGATCTTATCCCGGCTGGCTTTTTCCATTGACCGTAGCTCTCCAAGTGATTGTCCTTTTAAGATTTTTTGTATTTCTTCATACAAACGTTCATCTTTTATCTTTTGCTGCTTCCTCCTCTATATCAAGAAATTTATCATTACTATCCTGTTTCATAAACGCTTGCCATCTTTGTCGGGCTCTCTCTCCGCATTCGTCAACTATCTTTAGAATAAAGCCCGTATTAATCATATCTCCAAGATATTTATTCGAGTTGTTATACTTCCTGAACTGCTCCACATATAGTCCTCTGCCTACAATACCAGTTGTGCCTTTACTGGATTATTATGTCTCACATTCCGCATATCTCTTGTAATATTACATAAGTTTTTATCAGAAAGACTTTTATGGAATAATTTTACTTAAAAATACATTAATATCCATTATACGGAGTAAATGTATTTCGGATGAAAACTTATGTTTGATTCCCCTCACTATAACATGATAGATACCGCTCTTACTTTTTTTTCTTGCAATCCTTGGCATTCCCCCCTCCCCGCTATCTTTTTTCTCCAGTTTGCATAAAAGAAGGACGGAAGCAATGGAACCGTCCCTGAACTTCCTACAGAAGCTGCGAAAGTTGCCGGGATACCACACAAGCCAGCTATCCCTGAGCAAAAAAGCATGCAATTTATCACAGTAACTTTCGTTTAACTCCACGGAACTTATCAAAATGATTATCAAAAGAGTACACTGGCTGATCGGCAGCCTTTGCTTTTGCAGCAACAATCGCATCAGCCCAGTCAACACCCTTGATCTCATAAAACTCTAACGCTTGCGCAAGTGTTGCTGTTTCGGTCTCTGTTTCAATTCCCGGTAACCGTATTAAAGCAAGTAAAGCTTTGGCAATGTCTGTACGGTTATGTTTATAATAACTTTGCAACACAAATATGGTTTCGATAAAAACCGTATCACACAAAACTAAACTTTCTTCGCCTTCAGTGGCCCGTTTAAACAAAGCACGTGCTTTGCCGGCATGATCGCCGCCATCTCCGACTAAAAACCGTATTATGATATTTGTATCAATCCTGCTCTTCAACATCGTATCCAAGTCTTGTGGCTCGTTCATTTGACGCAGCCCCCTAAATTCGCTTTATTCTTCAACATCATATCCAAGTCTTGTGGCACTCTCATTTGCCATAGCTCCTCTAAGCTCCTCGATGTTCGCGGGCTTCATTGGAGCGGCCGGTTTTAGTATCCCAAACAGATCATCAATTGTCGGTTCAGGTTCAATGACGATTGTACCATCAGGTTTAACAAAAATATTAATGCGCTGGGAACCCCCTGCCATAATGCCCAGCCGCTCACGGACTGCTTTCGGCAAAGTAACCTGCCCTTGACTGCTCACAGGAATGCGCCGAAATTCAACTAACTGACTAGTATGTTTTACCGTATTCATACTATTACACCTCCAACTGTGCGCTTGATCCTTAAAAACTAAATTTTATCCTTTTATTCTATACAACATTTTAAATATCAATGCATGTTTTAAATAAAAAAGTGTTTATCTTTATTTTATAATAAAAATAAACACTCGTAAATAATATATATATATCTTTGCATCTCATTTATTTTTAATCCGTGGATCTAAGAAAAAATACATCATATCCGCTGCCAGATTACCTAAGATAACCAAAATGGTAGTAAAAAGGATAGAACCCTGCAATAGCGGCAAATCTCTGGTCTGAATGGCATTAACCGCAATACGCCCTATTCCCGGAATACTAAAAATAGTCTCGGTGATAACTGATCCGGAAAGCATGGAAGCTACCTGGATCGCCATAACTGTGACTACCGGTAAAAATGAATTTTTGAGCGCATGATTAAAAAGAACAGCAATCGCTGACAAGCCTTTGGCTCTGGCTGTTCGAATATAGTCGTTGCCCATAACCTCCAGCAAGCTGGAACGAGTCAGGCGGGCAATCGTCCCCGCTGGACCCCAACCCAAAACCACTGTCGGCATAATAAGACAAAGTATATTATCAAAGCCCGAAACTGGCAGCCAGCCCAGGGTAAAGGCAAAAATGTACTGCAATAAAAGACCTGACCAAAAGACAGGCATTGATACACCAAGTAATGCACTACCCATAAAAAAATAATCAATAACCGAATATTTTTTAACAACAGACAATATTCCTGCCGGAACTCCGACCACCCAGGAAAAAATCATCGCCGCTGTAGCCAATACTAAGGTATTAGGAAAAGCATCTACCAGTAATGTCGCAACAGGCCTATTCAGCTTATAGGAAACACCAAAATCGCCATGCAGTGCGTCCCAGACAAAATTAAAATACTGTACATATATTGGCTCATCCAAATGCATTTGAGCCCGCACCCGCGCTATCGTATCCGGATCAACATGGTCATTCATCATCAAGGTCACCGGGTCCCCGGGAACAATGTGTAAAAGTATAAAAATAAGTAATGTTACTCCTAATAATATGGGAATGGAACTGATAATACGTTTAATAATGAATAGTACCACTTAGTAATCCTCCCACAAAAAGCAAATAGAATCAAATTACAGCAGCAAAATAAAAAAACCGTGTATTCGCATTGCAATTATTCGAACTTTCACGGCGTCTTTGCCTTTATCTACGAATTTTTTTAAATTTATAAGCACACTTTTACTATTTTATCAGTTTACCAGGTAAAATTATAGCATGGTGCCCAACTTGAGTCAAACAAACTTAATTTTGCAGTTTTAAAAAAACCGCAGAGTACACAGAGAGCACAGAGGGGAGATGTATATCGAGATATTCCTCTGCGTCTCTGCGGTTCAAAAAACATATACTTTCTTATCTTAGAACAAACATAAACCTGGTTCTTTGCAGGTATAATGTATTGCACATTATACAGCAAAGAACCAGGTTTCTATGCAAATAATCGCCTATTCTCTACGAAACAGGAAGACACACATGAAAATTATGCACTGTACCGTGTTTAGAATTTAAAGGTTGCACCCACTTCAACTTGATCTTTATCGCGGCCTTCATCAGGCATAAAATTGGTATATGTTACGTTGAGATCAACATTGGTAGCTAATTGAATACCAGCACCTACCTGTACTTCCTTAAATTCATCGCCGGCAATAAACGCAGCAGATCCGTCAAGTTTCGGCGCTAATGCCCCCTGCAGACCTAACCCCAGATACATCTCTGAATCATGATAATCAAAATCCCGATTGCCGACTATACCCCGGATATTCTGGGAAAACTGGTATTGCCCGTAAACATCTTTCATATCACCATAGTAATCGCGGTCACTGGCTTGATAACCAAGCGTAAAGCGGTCACCAAATTTATGTTCAATATAAACTGTATCACCAGTTGCGCCAACCGCCGTTTGTTCGTTAGCCAGGTTATTGAGTGGAGCAGCAAAACTTGTGCCTGTACTCAAAACAAGGAACGATCCTAAAATAAGTAAACTTTTTTTCATTTGAAAAACCTCCATCACTTTATAATAGTTCTAGCAAACAGTCTCAGCTTTGATAAAGCTTTTCGGTAAAGTTATTTACCTGTGTAATTATTTACCTAAGAAGAATATACCATGCAATTTTTAGAGTTTCTTTAGAATTTGTTAAAAAGTACCCTTACACCTCGAACTTATTGACGGCTTCCCTTAGTTCCATGGCCATATATTGTAAAGTTGGGTACATACAGTAGACAAAAGACGACCCCGAACAAGTCGGGGTCCCTAAGAAATGAAGTATTCCTGTTACGTTTTGCACTGTTTTTTCTACGTATTATTTACCGGTAGCAGCAGCAACCATAGCCTTAACATTTTCAAATTTTGCATTTGGCGGTATCGTACAACCGGAAGCAAGAATAAATCCTTTTCCCATATCCTTAATCAATTTAGTGGAATAGTTATATACGTCGTCAGGGGTACCAAGTGCTAACATAGCAGCTGGTACATCTCCTTTAATACACATGTGGTCGCCGAGAACCTCTCTCACTTTATAGATGTTGGTAGCGCCATCGCACTCAAAAATACATTTTTGTTTAGGTAAGGTTTTGAAAAATTCCAAATCACGTTCCCAATTACCGTCAATGTGAAGGTCTGCTACCGCACCTTCTTCAATAATTGCCTCAGCCGCTGCCTTTAGATACTTCCAGACAAAGCGTTGCCAGATTTTCGGAGAAAAGAATTCACTAGCGCCCCGGGCCGGTGACATAAAGACAACTAAAGGTTTAATGACTCGTATTTGCTGGCGTAACTCTGCTAAATTTTCTTCAAGAATAACATCTAAAACAGCCTCAACCTTATCAGGTATTTTAAACATATCTTTCATGAATTTGGGAAATGAGCGCCCGCCGCCCAAAAATTCATTAACTGTGGAGGATGCTTTGGGGGAATATACCAAATAACCGGCCTCCTCAAAATTTTTGATAAATTGCGGAACATCTGCCAATTGGGCACGGATCGAATCAAGATCAAAGCCAACCCTATTTTTTAAATAATCCTCGCTAAAAGCTTTCCAGCCTTTATTCAGAATGGTATCATAGTCTTCCACTGTCATCAATTCCTGCTCATCAAGCTGCCACGGAGTATCATCAGGAAGCTCACGCCCAGGTAATTTGACTTTCGAATAAAAAATTAACGGAAAAATTGTGGCTGTCGCATAAGTGCTGCCTGTTCCATCCACATCCCCTAAATCTTTAAATGATGATAAAATGGCTTGATGGGAGGCTTTCATGTTTGAGACAAATTCTGATAGCTTCATGCCAACATGCCTGGCAAAAACGGCATCTCCCGAAAGTATAACCGGTGTACGGTCAGTTTCTTCAAAGGCAATCGTTTTTTTCAATCTTTCCGTACGTTCCGCAAGTACTTGTTGTGCTGTTTTTATCATAATCTACTCCTCCAAAATTATATTTATATTATGGTACCATACGACCAAACACCAACGTACATGGTTCTATTAGACCGAACCTTTGACACCCTGATTTAATAGAAGAATTCAAATTTCATCATATAGGTTTTATCAAGACTGTCGGAAGAAAGCCCTGTTAAACCTCTGTCTTTAATCTTAATGTCCTGATATTCTAGTGATAAGACCGTATTTTTTGCGATAACGTTCTCGTAAGCTAAGAATAAACCATTAACATTATCGGTTCCACGGGTAAAGCTGCTATACGGATTGGTAGCATACCCTACTCCAGTAGTATCAAATCCACCGGCACCGTTTGGAATAGCACCTGCCTCGACACTGCGGTAAGACACCATCCATGCGTTATCTCCTACGATTCCAGCCCTAACGAATGGGGCTGCAGAGTAAAATGCTTTGCGTCCAGGACCTTGGCCGTTAGTAAGTTGTACTGCCCAGGCTTTAGGGTTGGAAGGTAAACCGCCAGTAACCCCATCCAGATTGCTGCTTATGTAGTCAGCAATCATTGTGCAATTACCCAATTTATAATCTAACGATGCAATCCATCCTTTAGAACTGTCAAAGGAGCCTCTGTTAGTATTAAGTGTCGGAGTTACACCACTCAGTGTCCCGCCAGTAGTAGTGCTGACTCCGGAAATATCAGCCCAATAATAGCCGGCTCTGAAATTCAAATTATCAGCCAAGTTAACTCCTAGTTCTCCGGTAGTCAACTGATTGGCGTTACCGCTGTCACCAAGTCCTGTCCCCAAATTAGAATCTGATTTAACATTACCCGTCCATGCCCGAAATTTAACATTACCCATTTGTTTTTTTACCAGGACACCATCTACTCCCACAGCTTTTCCTATCAGGCCATTGCCAATCACGTCAAGCGGGTTCCGGCCAATGCGAATGCTATCCATGCCCAGAAAGTTTTTGGCGGTAACAGTCATCATGTCCACATAGGTTGTAGAGCCGTAAGCGGTATCTGAATTACCGAATTTATTACCATAGTTGGTCGCAAAGCGACTAGTCCACTCTAAATTATCGTTTATCTTGCCAGCAAACTTGACCCGCTGCCGGAAATCGAAATTATCTGAGCCCTTTAACTTCTTGGCTCCATTTCCCGGATCATCCGCGACAAACCGAAAACGAGTATCTCCGCTGACGGTAATTTTGGTTTTCTCTTCCAGTTTGGTTACCCTGGCGCCAAGACGGTTAAGTTCACCGGCAAACTCTGAGGACAATTTGTCTATTAATTCCTTGTTAGCTTCATCAGCAGTCTCAAATTTATCCATTGCCTTAGCAACAATAAAAGCAAACTCGTAACGACTCATTGTTCTGTCGCCTTTAAAGGTTTTGTCACTATAACCATCAACAATGCCAGCCTTAGCTAACTTACCCACAGCACCATAAGCCCAATGACCGGCAGGAACATCGCTGAAAGACGGAGTAACAGCAGCATAAACAGGAGTGTCAAATACCGGCATGCCAGCCATGGTTATGGACATAAGCGCCAATGGTACAATTGCCATCCATTTTTTTAGTGTCTTTGTTTTTTTCAAGAAAATCTCTCCCATTTAATTATTAGTTTTTTCTATTACGTTCCGTATTTTTAACCATTTTCAGAACACTTAACAGCCGGCGGCTTAGGCATGGTTGCAAAAATCAGGCAAATTATCCCTACCAGGCCGATAGCCGCATTAAGCTGAAACGCCGGCGTATAACTCTGAAAAGAATCAAACAATTTCCCGCCAACTACACCGGCACCGGAAACAACGACAGCGGAGATTGCCTGCAGCATGCCATTGATTTTAGGAAAAGCTGTCGGTCCAAAAAAGTTGCCCAGCATGGTGTTTTGAGCCACAAAAGACCAGCCAAAACCGGCACCATAAAACACAGCTGCTACATAGGCTGCTATCAACATGCCAGGAGCAGCCTGAACAGCAAGATACGAGCCGATAAAGTAACAACTAATGCCTAACATGAAGACATAGCGAGCCGCCATTCTATCCATGAGCCAGCCGCTTATCAACCGTCCAAAGATTCCACCCATGGTAAACAGACCCATGGCAAACGCCGCATCTGCCGACGAAATCCCTTTGCCTTTCAAATGCATAATCCAGTGGGCGGTAAAGAAGAAAAACGGCCATTGACTAGCAGCCGCAGCCAGCACTGTCAACCAATAGGTAACCGATTTATAGACATCAGCCGGTTCCCAGACATATTTCGTCACTAAGGCGTTGGTTACAGGCGTTACTGCAACCGCTGCCGCCGCCTCTTGTCCATCAGGAACCTGGCCAATATCCTGTGGACGTTCTTTCACAAAGAACCAGGCAATCAGAGCACTAATAACAACAATTCCGGTGACTACCAGCCAGGCTAACCGCCAGTTGCCCCCATTGGCTGCGATCAGTTGGTTCATGGCCGGCGCACCAATAAAGCCAGCAAAGCCCGAAGCGGTCATGGCCAGAGCCATAGCTCTTCCCCGGAATTTAACAAACCAGCGGGTAACGGTTGTCGATAATGCCACAATCGTGCCAAAACCCAGACCACAACCAACCAAAAAACCAAAACCTACTAAATAATGCCAGGGCTGCGTGGCAACCTGTGCCAGCCATAATGTACCGACAGCCAGCAAACCTGAGCCAATTACAAAGGTCTTGCGGACTCCCCACTTAGTAATTGTCATCCCGACAAAAATGGCCGACGTACCAACAAATAAATTCATCAACGAGAAACCTAAGCCATAAGTAGTGCGATCCATGGGTATTTCCTTTAGCATGAAGGAATTGATAACAGCACCGCCGTATAGCGGAAAACCCATATTGAGCAAGTACAAGGTCCATAACACCCCAACCAGCTTCCAACCATAAAATTTTTGCTCATTCGCCATGCATACCCCTCCTATTTTTATTTCCGTATTACTATAAAGCAATTTCCATGCCAATAATTGAAAACCCCCATCACTACTGCTTTCTACAGTATTTGTAGAGTGAATTTACACAATATATTGACTGTTTTGCAACATCATTTTGCAAAAGGTGACTATTTTGCAACATTTTCTTATATTCTGAACAATAAAATTTTTTCGCAGTAAAGGAAGGAATTTGTATATACAACGTCGTACCTTACAGTAAATTGGTATAAAGCAATATGCGTTTTGACGATCTCATATTGGGAGGGAGGTGTTTTATGCCTCAAAACTCAATTTGTTTCATGCCGCAAGAGGTTGGCAAATCTGCTAACCCAACCAAAGAAAAGATCATCTTCGTTACCGACAAAAAAGGCTATCTGATACTTTCCAATACCAAAGCAGCTTTATCTATCGGTGTACCTATGGAGCAATTACTGCATTTAAACATGCGCGAACTTATCCGTAATGGCAATATCAATACCTCTTATACACTGCAGGCTGCCCAAAACCGGCGTATTGAACGGGGCTTGGTTACAACTAAATTCGAAGCGGAATTATTAGCAATAAGTACGCCTGTTTTTGACAACAAGGGTGAGCTCCTCTATCTGTTAACTACCTGTGTGCCAAACCCATCCCGCAGGGTAACCCCGGTGAATAATTCCGGCCTGAAAAATGTCCAGACCGGTACTTTCCGTGATTTGGTCCTAGCCCCTGAGAACATTGTCGCTGAAAGTAGCGCCATGAAGTCCATACTGCGCATAGCATCGACAATATCCCAGACCGATAGTCCAATTGTCCTGTTCGGAGAATCAGGCACCGGCAAAGAAGTACTGGCGCAATATATCCACCGGCAAAGCAAACGTTCTGCAGGAGCATTTATTGCCATAAACTGTGCTGCTTTATCAGAATCATTAGCCGAGGCAGAGCTCTTTGGTTATGACAAAGGGGCCTTTACCGGCGCTCAAGCTCAAGGAAAAATCGGCTTAATTGAAGCAGCCGATGGCGGAACCTTGTTCCTGGACGAAATTGCTGAATTACCCCTTGCCCTGCAGGCTAAGTTGCTGCGTGTTTTAGAAGCAGGCGAGATTCGCCGCGTTGGCAGTTGTGTAAATCGCACCATTAATTTCCGGCTTATTGCCGCAACAAATAAGAACCTAAAACAGATGACCGAAGAAGGCACTTTTCGCAAAGACCTTTTTTACCGCCTAAATGTGCTCAGCCTGTTACTGCCGCCTTTACGTGAGAGACCGGAAGATGTTACCATGCTAGCCCTGAAATTTCTGAAAGATTTTAATAGTAAATATAATCTGAGCACCAACCTGGATAGTAACACGTTAAGCGCTTTTCAACACTATGACTGGCCGGGAAACGTGAGAGAATTACGCAATGAGGTGGAAAAATACGTAATTGCCAACATCCAGGACAATTCCAATCAATTCTTAGCGGCAATGTCTGGAATGGCAAAACAAATTTCACAGCCCAACAACGACTATATAAACTCACAAGAAAACTATGGTCCACTAAAACAGGCCATGCGTCAATTTGAAGAACAATATATTGATAGTGTTCTAAGGGTATGCAATTTTCAAATGGGCAAAGCAGCCGACCGGCTAGGCATTTGCCGAACCGTGCTGTATCGAAAAATGAAGGCCTTTTCCGAAGCCAAAAGAACTCATCTGTAAATTAAGCCAAAAATCCGTACCTGCTGTCAAAAGCAAGTACGGATTTTCCATGTCAATATTTTCGCCATGGCCAGGCTGTTTGATTAAATAACCGCTGGCGGAAAATCTGCCATAATTCTTTAAAGGCTTCTTGAATATTGTCTGCATTATGTCCTAATGCACGAAAACAATAAGCCGCTTTAGTGAGCTTAGTACCTGCTAATAGCACACCGTACTTGTTAGCTATTTTTTCCAGATAGCCTTCCTCAGCTTCCATATTTCGCTGCAGCACATAGCCTAATTCTTGTTCGGCGTTTGGGTTAATAACCCAAAAAGTACCAGTATGCGTATAGCCATGTACCAGGCCAAGCGGGTTGTTCCACGACTGCAGCTCAGTCGGAACGATTGCCGGCTCAAGCACAAACCGGTCACTGAAGATAAGCTCCCGGTCAATATAGATATTGGTCTGCTGATCCAGTTTGCTATAGGCGAAACGCTCCTGCCGCGCCAAGCGACCGGGAGCATTAATTTCCCAAAACAGTACCGATGCCTGGCTTGAAACCAGGATATTGGTTCTACTTAACAGGCAGCTTTCCGCAAAGGGAATGATCACTTCCGGCATATATTCCAGCCGCGCACCAGCCTCTACACATATTGTTGTAAACTGTTTGGAAAAGTTGCGCTTGGGGGAACGGAAAACCTTCGTAGCACCCTGCCCCATTATGACAGCTTGCGCATTTTCTTTTACATGTACATAAATAGAATGCTGATCTCCCTGAAGAAGACCAGCAGCAGGATTCATGATAAAAAAATTTACTGTCTGTTCACTGACAGGATAAAGCGGACTCGATACCCGGAGCGGCATACGCTGCCTTACGGAACTAAGCACACTACGACCATTTATCGCCGCTACCTCAGCTTGAATAATTCCCTGCTTTATCTTGGCTAACATCAGGCAATATCCTCCATAATGACATTGTGACGAATCCAGGATAAAACTTGCTGCAGGCCTGCTTCGGTTTTTAAGTTCGTAAACAAAAATGGTCTCTCACCGCGCATGCGTTTAGAATCGCTGGCCATAACTTCCAGGCTGGCACCAACATACGGAGCCAGGTCAATTTTATTAATAACCAACAGGTCTGAGCGAGTAATGCCTGGACCGCCTTTGCGGGGAATCTTTTCACCCTGCGCAACATCAATAATGTAAATAGCCACATCGACAAGTTCGGGGCTAAAGGTTGCAGCTAAGTTATCACCACCGCTTTCCACAAAAATAATCTCCAAGTCAGGATGGCGCTCTAGTAATGCTTCCATTGCTTCCAGATTCATCGAAGCATCTTCCCGTATGGCTGTATGGGGACAGCCGCCTGTCTCGACACCAATAATACGGTCAGGCGGCAAAATACCATTATGACAGAGAAACTGCGCATCTTCTTTAGTAAAAATATCGTTGGTTATAACAGCTAAGCTAAAATCGGCCGCCAAATAGCGGGTTAGTTTTTCTACCAGCGCTGTTTTCCCCGCACCTACCGGACCGCCTACGCCAATTCGAATGGGTTTCATCCTCAGGCCTCCTATGACATAAATATTCGTGAATATAAGCATTCATGAGCCATCCCAGCCCAGTCAAAAGCAGGGGCACTACCGCCCCAATCCTGTTCTGTTGCCGCTAAAACCCAGTTAATACACTGCTCTACGAGTGGCTGAAGCTGAGTAATGACTTGCTGGCCACTCGTCTGTCCCAATGGAATAACCCGTACTCCATTGGCAACTAAAGAAACCACAGTAGCATGAGCATAGGCCGCCAATAGCGGAGCAAGCTCCATCCCCATTGCACCATAGTGGCCAAATACTATCGCATGATGGCACCAGGGCAGCTTACTATCAAGCTGATACGATGGATCAATTTCATTTAAAATTTGCCGTAGGCGCTTACCCATTTTTACACTGCCCTCCCGGCTTTCATAGGGTAGTTTCATTGCATGAAGCCGTTTATCCAAAGCAGCCAGCTTGTTCATACTCGACATCCCGGCTGCCTGCCAGGCAAGCTTAACAGCCAGTAAATCTGTTAGGCGCCAAATATAGTAGAGATAAGTCTGCATATATGTAGTCAACTGTTGTTCATTTTTAATATCACCACGCTGAATAAAGGTTTCCATCCCAAAAGACTGCGTAAAACTTCCGGAAGGAAACGCGGAATCAGCGAGCTGCATGAGCCTCAGTCCTGCTTGTAATGAAGGCTTGTTCATGGGGCAAAAGGGCGATTTTCTACTTGTGTTGCAAAACCCAGCTTTTGCAACTGATCCTCTAAAACTGAATTATAGGGTGTAATCACTGTTTGGTTAGTAATTTCGATTGGTGCATGCAGGTTACCGATTGCGTGGGCTGCTAACCCCATAGTACGCATAGTACTGACAGACACAACTAAAACAGCTTCTTCTTTGACTTCCACAATAATGATATGATTACCCTCGCAGTGCAATATATCGCCGGGGTGTAAATGTCCGGTCTCCAGCTGGATACCAATATCCCGGCCCACGTCAGTAGTTTTGCGCAAGATTCTTTTATGAAGCTCATCCCAGGATACTGCTACCCTTTCAATGGTCAGATCCGTACTGACACCGTGATGACCAAGATTTAAGTCAGCTAGCTTACCTACAACATGACGAATCATCATTTCGACTAACTCCCTTACATTAGCTTCTATATACAACGCGTTAAAGATTTTTAATACACCACCCGCCTGGGCCTGTAAACTTCTTTACCGCGGAATGTATATTAAAATAGAAAATACCGCTGCGCCATAGGCAGTACAGACAGCGGTTCACAGACAAGTGCCTCGCCATCAGCTGTAACCTGATACGTTTCCGGGTCTACTGAAATAGCAGGTGTTGCAAAGTTATGCTTCATATCTTGCTTGCTAATATTGCGGCAATTACTAACAGGCACTAGCGTTTTCTCCAGCTTGAGCTGCTTTGTTAGCATAGCAGTATCGGCAGCTTGCGAAACAAAAGTAACTGCACAACTGGCAATCGCCTTACCAAAAGCCGCAAACATCGGCCGCTGGATTACAGGCTGTGGTGTCGGAATAGAAGCATTAGCATCACCCATAGCAGCATTCATGATCAAGCCCCCTTTAATAACCAGGGCCGGCTTAACACCAAAAAACTTGGGCTGCCACAATACCAGGTCAGCTAGTTTTCCTTGCTCCACCGAACCAACCATATGACTAATACCATGAGTTATCGCCGGATTAATAGTGTATTTGCTGATATACCGTTTAATACGGTTGTTATCACTATTTGTATTGTCTCCTGCTAATGCACCCCGCTGCAACTTCATCTTATGGGCTGTCTGCCAGGTTCTGATAATGACCTCCCCGACCCGCCCCATGGCCTGGGAGTCTGATGACATCATGGAGATAACCCCTAAATCGTGAAGGATATCCTCGGCAGCGATTGTTTCCGGGCGAATACGCGAGTCAGCAAAAGCAACATCTTCCGGAACGTTTTTATCAAGATGATGACAAACCATCAGCATATCTAAGTGTTCTTCTAAGGTATTTACCGTAAACGGTCTGGTAGGATTCGTTGACGATGGCAGGACATTCGGCAGTGAAGCTACCGTAATAATGTCTGGTGCATGCCCACCGCCGGCTCCTTCGGTGTGAAAGGTATGGATTGTACGACCGCCAATAGCTGCAATCGTATCTTCGACAAATCCGGCTTCATTTAGCGTGTCAGTATGAATGGCAACCTGGACATCATATTCATCAGCCACCGTTAGACAACAGTCAATGGCTGCCGGCGTAGAACCCCAGTCTTCGTGTAATTTGAGACCAATGGCTCCCGCTTTAACTTGGGCGACTAACGGTTCAGGACACGAATTGTTTCCCTTACCAAAAAAACCAAGATTTACCGGAAACGCTTCTGCAGCCTGCAACATGCGATATATATTCCACTCGCCTGATGTGCACGTAGTAGCATTGGTACCTGCTGCCGGGCCAGTGCCACCGCCCAGCATGGTAGTAACTCCGGAAGCAATGGCTGTTTCAATTTGCTGGGGGCAAATGAAGTGAATGTGTGAATCTATGCCGCCAGCTGTAACGATGTGGTTCTCGCCGGCAATCACCTCTGTACCGGCCCCGATAGAAAGATTGACACCAGCCATAGTTTTGGGATTGCCAGCTTGACCTACTCCGTAAATTCGACCATCTTTAATTCCAATATCAGCCTTGATTATACCCCAATGATCAATGATTACCGCGTTGGTAATCACAAGATCCATGGCTTCAGCGAGCGCCTCCGGGTCTTGTCCCATACCATCACGTATGACCTTGCCGCCGCCAAATTTGGCTTCATCACCGGGTTTTGTCAGGTCATTCTCAATTTCAGCCCATAGCTCCGTATCGGCTAATCGTATTTTATCACCGGTAGTCGGCCCGTACATATCGGCATGCTGCCGCCGTGTCATTATTAAACTCACTATAATCCCCCCCTGGCCTCTTCCTAAAAGCTATTTCACAAATCCTTTTTCTCTGGCCCTGTCAATACATTGCTGCTTATCGGTCGAACCGGCAGTTAAGTTATTAGCACCAAACCAGGGGCCGCTGCCGGAAAACGCTACCAGTTCTACAGCGCGGCTCTCGCCAGGTTCAAAACGAACAGCAGTCCCTGAGGGAATATTAAGCCGCAGCCCCCAGGACTTAGTTCGATCAAATACTAAGTAGCGGTTAACCTCAAAAAAGTGAAAGTGAGACCCTACCTGAATTGGCCGGTCGCCGGTATTTTCTACAGCTATTCGCTCTATTACAAGATTACAGTTAGCACGAATAC
Organism: Sporomusa ovata DSM 2662; assembly: GCF_000445445.1. GTDB lineage: Bacteria > Bacillota > Negativicutes > Sporomusales > Sporomusaceae > Sporomusa > Sporomusa ovata. Next base: position 104,697 of record NZ_ASXP01000003.1, read on the forward strand.
TTTCATTTGCCAACTTTAGTTCACCTGGTATCATAATTACGGCCTCCCTGCTAAACGAATGGGATGATGCACGGTAACCAGCTTTGTGCCATCAGGAAAAGTACCTTCCAGCTGAATTTCATCGATCATTTCCGGCACGCCTTCCATAACCTGATCACGTCCTAAAATTTTAGTCCCCAGGTCCATAAGTTGAGCCACACTATAACCATCGCGAATGCGTTCCAGCAATTCTGCTGTTATCAAGGCTACAGCCTCAGGATAGTTGAGCTGCAGCCCCCGGTTCAGGCGTTCACGGGCTACCTGCCCGGCAACGTATAGTAAAAGCTTATCTTTTTCCATTGGATTCAGATGCATTCTCTAACCCCCTATCAATACTTCATTAAACAGCCATTCTTTTTTGAATTTCTGCTTGATTACTGTCTTTGGTCAAACCTTCGGCCACAATCTGCCCTTTTTCCATGACATAATAGTAGTCAGCGACAGCCATGATAAATTCGAGATACTGCTCAACTATAAGAATAGTTATATTTCCTTCCTGCCGTAGCTGCTTAATTACTCTGCCAATATCCTTAATTACTGACGGTTGAATCCCTTCAGTAGGTTCATCTAAAATAAGCAGTTTAGGATTGGTTGCAAGAGCCCTGGCAATAGCTAACTGCTGCTGTTGGCCGCCGCTTAAGTCACCGCCTTTTCTATTAAGCATGGTTTTTAAAATGGGAAACAAGGTGAATATTCTATCACTGACTTGCCCTTTACTGCCAGTCATTTCAAGACCTAACAGCAAATTTTCATATACAGTTAATTGCGGGAAAATATCCCGTCCCTGCGGTACATAGCCAATCCCCTGCCTTGCCCGCCGGTAAGTAGCATCATTAATTATCTCCCGGCCGTTAAAAATAATACTACCCTTAGGGGTATTTACAAGCCCCATTAAACTTTTGAGAAAAGTTGACTTACCAACCCCGTTCCGGCCTAGCAGGCAAACAACGTTCCCTGCCGCTACCTCAATAGTTACGTTGTTTAAAATATTACTTTCGCCATAAAATGCTGCTAAATTTTTTACGCTAAGCATCATGCTCTCCCCCTCGCCCCAGATAGACCTCGATGACTTTGGGATTGTTTTGTACATCATAAACACTGCCTTCATCAAGTACTGCGCCTTCATGCAACACCGTGACTTTTGTTGCAAAGTCTCTGACGAACTGCATATCATGCTCAACAACTACAACGGTGCAATCATTACAAATCTTTTTTAGTAATTCCCCGGTCTTCTCAGTCTCTCTTCTGCCCATGCCGGCAACAGGTTCATCAAGCAGCATTAACTTGGGCTGCTGCGCCAGCAGCATACCGATTTCCAACCACTGTTTTTCCCCATGCGATAAGGCAGCGGCTTCGCTGTGACGTTTTTCATACAGACCAATGGTGTTTAATATATCAGCATTACACTCTTGCTGCGCTTTGCTCACACTACAAAACAGAGAGGAATATAAGGATCGATCTTTTACCACCGTAAGCTCCATGTTTTCATCGACAGTAAGACTAGTAAATACTGACGGAACTTGAAACTTGCGGCCAATACCGATATTAACAATCTCATGCTCGGCATATCTTGTTACATCAAGATTCCCTTTAAACAAAACCTGACCATCTGCAGGCTTTACCCGCCCACAAATTGCATCAAGCAAGGTTGTTTTACCGGCGCCGTTAGGGCCAATAAAAAATCGTATTTCACCCTTAGCAATCTCGGTATTCACACTATTTACGGCCTTAAAGCCATCAAAACTAACAGTCAGATTATCAATCTGCAAAATTGCTTCCATTTGTCCTGCCCCCTTTCACCGTTATGCTGCCTCACTCGGATTTACACCCTTACTTTTGGGTACACCCAGACGCTGGGCAAACTTCCTGGCAAGTCCCACAAGGCCTTCAGGCATAAACAAAACTACACCGACAAAGGCAAAGCCAATAAAATACGACCACACATCAGGGAAGCTCTCGCTTACACCGCTCTTTAAAGCATTGACAAGGATAGCTCCGATAACAGCCCCGATTAACGTTCCCCTCCCGCCGATGGCTACCCAAATGATCATTTCAATGGAAGGAACGATGCCCATCTCGGCTGGAGAAATAATGCCCACCTGCGGTACAAAGACGGCACCGGCTAAACCCGCAAAGGCAGCTGAAAGGCAATACACGAAGATCTTATAGGTGGCCGGGTTATATCCGGAAAATCGGACCCTATTTTCACCGTCGCGAATCGCGATAAGTATTTTGCCGATCCGGCGTTTCACCAATACCCGGCAGATAGTGTAGGTCAAAACCAACAGACCTACTGTCACATAATAAAGAACCAGCTTGGTTGTATCATCTGCTAAAGAAAAACCCATGATACTTTTATAGTTTGTTAAGCCGTTTGTACCGCCGGTATAGGCTTGCTGACCAACAAAAAGGACGACAAATATAATAGCTAAGGCTTGTGATAGTATCGAAAAATACACACCTTGTATCCGGTTTTTAAAGGTTAAATAGCCGATTACAAAGGCTATCAATGTTGGAATGAGTATTGCTAAAACCATGGCTGCCGCCCCATTGGCAAACGGTGCCCAAAACCACGGCAAAACTTCAAGGCCGCTCCAGGACATAAAGTCCGGTAATTTGCCTTTCGCCGCTTCCAACTTTAAATACATAGCCATAGCATAGGCCCCAAGGCCAAAATATACCCCGTGACCAAGACTCATAATACCTGTATAACCCCAGATCAAATCCAGGCCAAGAGCCAAAATTGCATAGGCCACGAACTTTCCCAGCAGATTTGTCCTGAATTCTGATAAAAACAAGGGCGCCAAAACCAACCCGATAACAATAATCAGAAAAACCAGTTTTTCTTTGGATTTAATCCTATGTAAAAGGTTCAAGGGTAGCCCTCCTTCCTTTGTATGCTGCTTAATCTAATGAGCGGCTGTTAATGGTAAATAGCCCTTTAGGCCGCCATTGCAAAAACATAATAACAAGTGTAAAGACTAACACTTTGCCTACTGAAGTATTGGTGAAAAACTCAAAGGTAGTGTTCGCAGTGCCGATTACCAGCCCCCCCGCTACTGTACCAAGCAGTGTTCCTACACCACCAAGCACAACAACCATAAAAGTGTCCACAATATAGTACGTACCAAGGGTAGAACCAATGGAACCGAGCAAGGTTAACGCACAGCCGGCAATACCAGCAATACCTGAGCCTACAGCAAACGTGTAAGCGTCAACAAGTCTGGTATTAATACCAAGGCTAGCCGCCATTTCTCTGTTTTGCATAACCGCTCTTATCCAGATACCATATTTGCTTTTGTACAGCAGCACAAACATCCCGATGATACAGGTAATAACTAAGACGATGATAAATAGCCGTTTATAAGGTAATTGCACACCCTGAGTAAGTAATAACGCTCCGTCTAACCAAGCCGGGCTTTTTACATCAACGTTTGGCGCTCCAAAAATACTTCTGGCTAATTGCTGGAGAATCAAACTTATCCCCCATGTGGCTAACATACTATCCAAAGGTCTGCCGTAAAGATGCTTGATCACCAACGTTTCGAGTACGAAACCCATCCCACCGGCAATGACAAAGGCTGCTGGAATCGCGGCAACAAAGTATAAACCAAAAAGACTTTTATCAACATAGCTCAAAAAGATATTCTGAATAACATAGGTTACATAGGCGCCAATCATAATGAATTCACCATGGGCCATATTAATGACCTTCATTAAGCCGAAGGTAATGGCCAGCCCCAGGGCGGCCAGCATATATATTGAACTGACACTAATACCATTAAAAAGCTGCAAGATATACGTTTCCATCTGCCCACCTCCTTTGTCTTATTATGTCAGGCGATGCAGACCAATCATGCTGCACCGCCTGACTGCATAACCGTCTTAGTACTAGTTGCTTATTCCTTTGGCCCAATCATAGGTTTTGAGATAGGGGTCAGGTCGTACCGTCTTGCCAGTACTCCAAATTTCTTTAATTAAACCGTCTTCCGTAACTTCACCAATTCTAACAGGCTTCCAGATATGTTGATTCTCACCTTCGATTTTTACAAGTCCTTCCGGTGCCTGGAATTCAATACCTTTTGCTGCCTCTTTTACTTTCTCGATGTCAGTTGTTCCTGCTTTGGCAACAGCTTTGGCCCATAAATGAACGGCAATATAAGCGGCTTCAATCGGATCGTCTGTTACCCTGTCAGCACCATATTTGGCCTTATATTTCTTGACAAACTCTTTGTTTTCCGGCGTATCAGTAGTCTGATAGTAGTTCCAGGACACTAGATGGCCCTTCAGATTGTCGGCACCAATCCCGCGAACTTCCTCTTCCGCTACGCTTACAGAACAGGTTGTAAGGTCTTTAGCAGTAATACCGGCATCTTTAAGTTGTTTAAAGAACGCTACATTACTGTCCCCATTTAGGGTATTAAAAACAACATCTGGCTTGGACGCTTTAATTTTATTAATAATGGTACTGTAATCAGTGTGGCCGAGAGGAGTATATTCTTCGGCAATTAATTCGCCGCCCATAGCTTTGAGCTGTTCTTTGATAATTTTGTTGGCAGTACGGGGGAATACATAGTCAGAACCTAATAAGAACATCTTTTTGCCTTTGTTTTGCAGCAGCCATTCTACAGCCGGAACGATTTGCTGATTAGGAGCAGCCCCAGTGTAAAAGATATTAGGCGATGCCTCCATACCTTCGTATTGAACCGGATACCACAGCAGTCCTTTATTCTCTTCGAATACCGGCAGAACAGCCTTACGACTTGCCGACGTCCAGCAACCAAAAACGGTAGCAACCTTATCCTTTTGCAACAACTTTTTAGCTTTTTCCGCGAAGGTAGTCCAGTTAGAGGCACCATCTTCAATTACCGGTTCAATCTTTTTACCTAACAGCCCTCCGGAAGCATTGATTTCTTCGATAGCCATCAGTTCCGCATCCTTAACAGATACTTCGCTGATTGCCATTGTGCCGCTAAGCGAATGCAATATACCTACTTTAATTGTATCGCCTGCTGCGGACGCAGCTTGTTTGACTGGCTGGTTTGATGAACAGCCTGTAAGCATTACACCTGCCACTAAAGTCACCGCCATAGCTGCAGCAAGACGCTTTTTAAATTTTTGCATAACACCCTTGGTCATGAGAATTCCACCCTTCAAACATTTTTTAGTTACTCCAACACCGAATTGGCCATTTCAGGTGCTAATAGTTGCCATAGCGCTAGGTCCAAACAAAAAGGCACTGTAAGAAGGAAAGCTCCGTTAACCGGATACCGTCTTCTCACAGCGCCTGTGCTGGTGGATTACTTTTTCTATTGATGTTTCTATTTTATAGTGTTTAACAATCATTTAAAACAGCAAAATTCCGTTATTTTGCATTAAAAAACCGCTAAGAAAACTTTTTTTCTTACGTTAAGCCCCTTGAGGACATGTTTAACCGCAGAGGACACAGAGAGCACAGAGGGGAGATGTATATCAAGACATTCCCTCTGCGTACTCTGCGTCTCTGCGTCTCTGCGGTTCAAAATACATAAACTTTCTTGGCTTATAAGAGAAGACTTGGCTTGTACCAAGTCCTTTATGTCATCAGAAAGGCTTTCACAAACCAAGTCTTCTCTTATACTCCAACGGCGTCTGACGTGTGTATTTTTTAAAAAGCCGACAAAAATAATCCGGACTACTATAACCAAGGCGCTCGCTTATTTCATAGTTTTTATACCTGCCCATACTTAGAAGCTGTTTAGCATGCTCCATTTTGGCTTTTGTCACATAATCATTTAAATTTAAACCTGTTTTTTGCTTAAATATTTTGCTTAGATAATCTTTATGCAGCAATACTTCATTGGCAATCACCTCCAGGGTGTTGCTTTCTTCAATATGTTCCATAACATATTGGCAGGTTCTGCTGATAACGCTGTCCGTGTGATGTAGCTCATATTTTCTAATAACTTTGATCCTTGAGGCAACGCAGCTAAGAAAACTATCTTTTACAGCCGCCAGCGAATTACTACGTTCTATCCTGTCTTGATCTACTGTACTTTCAAAGTTAGGCAGCCACGGAAAATGTTGGGCTATTACCTGATTAAAATTAGCCAGTATAATTGCCAGCAATTGCTCTAATTTCAAGGTATCCTGCCCCAACATTTCGGCTAATTCGTTAACAGTCTCTTCCGCTACCGCCATTGCAGCAGCATTACCTGTTAATATATATTTCATTATTTCCTTTTCCTTATTTACAGGATAATGTACGGCCAGGCTTTCTTCTATCAACCGATGCTCTTCCTGTATTTTTAGCCTGCTACTTTCTTTGCTTGCTAAATGCTGTCTGACACGATCCAATACTTCGCAAAGTACTGCATCCTCGACAGGTTTTGTTATATAGTCAAACACCCCTAGCCTTATGGCTTGTTTTGCATACTTAAAATCGCTGTGAGTACTAATAAAAATCAGGCAAATATCCACATTGGCCCACTTTAGTTCGTTCGAAAATTCGATGCCATCCATTCCCGGCATCTTAATGTCGGTAATAACTAAATCAAAATTGTCATTAGTAAGCATTTGTAACGCTTCTTTCCCATCACTGGCCTCACCGGCAATCGTAAACCCGTATGCTTTCCAGTTGAAGCGCTTAAGAATATAACGGGCAGTCTTATCATCATCAATCAACAGCACCTTATACATAATTTTCTCCTCCAGTTCATGACTTATTTTTTTCTTTGGCTAGTATTGTTTTAATTTGCTTTGCTGCTTCCTCAAAATCATAAGCTTTTATCGTACTATGAATTTGCCAATATGCATCACTGCAAATACCTTTTTGCAGAATATCCTGCGACTGTTCAAGTAAAATAGCTGCCTCGGCATCACCAGCTTCCAGCAATTCCACAATCTTTTCCAGCACGTTGCGACTATCAGTTATTTGACCAACAAGCGGTGCGTTCACTGCTTCAACAGCAATACCAGCCTCATATTCCATCGCACACAGGCAGGTTTTATCTAAGGCAATTGCTAAATTTGCTGTACCTGCCAGGACCGCATGGCCGTCCTTTTGCTCTATTGTCTGCTCTAATTGACGGCAAACCTGAGCTAACCTGTTGGCACCAATGTTAGCTGCCGTGCCTTTAAGCGTATGCAGCAACATTTTGGCGTAATCAAATTCACCTTTAGCTAAACGCTCTTCTATGTTTCTTGCATCCTCACCGTGGCTTATAAAGCGCCGTAGCAGCTCTTTATATACTGACTTCTTGCCGCCTAAACGGGTAACGGCACTTGTAACGTCTAAATACATATTTTTATTAGTCACGTCAGCAGCTGTTTCTTCTGCTGACCCTAACGCTTGCGGCAAACAAAGATAATTTTTAAGAACACCGACTAATTTCGCTGCTTCCAATGGCTTGGTCAGATAGCCGCTAAACCCAGCTTGTTTGGCTTTTTCCTCTACCCCCTGGACAGCATCAGCCGACAACGCTACCAGTGGCGGACATTCCCCGCTTTTTGCAGCTATTATCTGTCTGGCCGTTTCATAGCCATCCATTTCCGGCATCCGTATATCTAACAAAATGGCATCATAATACGTTTTTCTTACCTGTTCTAACGCCATTTGGCCACTTGGGGCGGTATCAACCGTCAAACCAAAGGTTTCCAGGATTTCCTTAGTCATTTGCAGGTTAATCAGATTATCCTCAACTAACAAAATATGCTTGTTGATCATAAATTTCTTATTTATATCATCATCTGGCTGATGACAGGCAATTTTATCAACAGTATCAAGCGGTACAGTAAAACTGAAGCAAGATCCTTTGTCGACAACACTTTGAATACTAATGCTCCCTGACATAAGCTCGATTATTTTCCGGGAAATAGCCAACCCTAACCCGGTACCGCCATATTTTCTTGACGTTGAAGCATCACCTTGTGTAAACGCATTAAATAGTCGCTGCTGCTGCTCTTGACTAATTCCAATTCCTGTATCTGTTACTTTGACACCAAGGTTAATTTGACTGCCCTTATTTTCCATAACTTCTACCAAAACAGTAATACTGCCCTGATGAGTAAATTTGACACTATTAGAAAGTAGATTCAGAATAACTTGCTTAAGCTTGACTATGTCACCTTTAACATACATTGGTACATCTGGCTGAATATCACACTTAAAAAGCAGGCCCTTTTGCCTTGCCTCCACCTCTACCATACTGCACAACTCATGAATGGTATCATGTAAATCAAATTCTACTGCTTCTACTGTCATTCGCTGCGCCTCAATTTTCGAAAAATCAAGAATTTCAGTGATAATAGTCAACAGTCCCTTGGCCGCCTTACTCATTCTGTCGATATATTCCTGCTGCTTCGTCGTAAGCATTGTGCTGCCAAGCAAGTAATTATAGCCAATAACAGTATTCATTGGCGTACGTATCTCATGACTCATATGAGCAAGGAATTCGCTTTTAGCCCTGTTGGCCTGCTCTGCTTCTTCTTTGGCCGACTTCATAGAAGTAAACAATTTATTAAAGGTGTCCGCAAGGAGCCGTAATTCCTGTGAGCCTTCAGGCACAAGCCTAAAATGTTCGTTATCAAGAGAAAAGGCTTTTAATACTTCATTATAGTTTTGAATTGGACGATTGACCTGAGTAAAAAAAAGTCTCATCAGCGTAGCGACGGCCCCAATAATAATTACTGCAAGTATAGCCTGTACTAGTGCAGCCATATTTGTTCTGTCACGGGCAGCTGATAAGTCGGCTTCTAACCGGGCATTCATGATATTTTGAAATTGCGCGATAGGACTCATTATACTGCGCTTGTCTAAGTCATATTTACTGTCAAACATGATACTTTGCGCTCTGGCTAGTTTTTCTTCCGGACTTAACCTTTTTGTCTGCTCATTTAGCTGAAAGACGGCAACCTCCGGGGGCATCTCACTTTCAAGTACCCCTTGCGCTTCCAGTACCAGCCGCATGGACTCCTTCTCTGTTTCTACCAGCGCATCTGAATTTTTTTTAGCTTCTGCCAGTAATTCCATTTCGGCGCTAGGTGCATTCAGTTCCCCTAACCGCGCTATAACATAATCCCTGGTTTTTGTCAGATTTATTTCTTCCCAGTATTTATACATATGGATAGCTTCTGTTGTGACAGCGTACTTTCGTGCTTCATCTGTCAAATAGTCGGAAGCAGTTGCCAGATTAATACCTAACTGCTTAAATTCCGTTCGCCGCTTCTCTGCCGTCTGCTCGTCTTGAATACTAATGTTCATATACATAACACTCCCCCCCAGCAGCAGCGCAATGATAAGAAACAGCACAAGCATTAAGGCACTAATTGTTGACTGTTTTACAATAAATTTGGCAGGCATGAATACACCCCCTGACACAGAAAATAGCAAAAAGGCATAGCCGGCAAGTTTGATTGCTCAAACGGCCACTATGCCATAAGATACTTTTTTCTTTTATTGTAATGCAAATAACTACAATTGACAAATACTTTTTTTGGATTTATATATACGGGAACTACTTGTATTCAGGTTACCACTACTTTAAAATTAGATATCGACATTCGACTTTACGGAGATGATTTATGGTGAATTATAATAAGCCTGTTAATCAACCAACAATACTAATTGTTGATGATACACCTGAGCATATAGAAACTGCGGTGGCCGTACTTCGCAATAATAATTTTCACGTTCGCGTTGCTACCAAAGGTAATACAGCGTTAAAATTACTGGAACAACATCTGGCCGACTTGATTCTCCTTGATATTTATATGCCGGAAATAAATGGGTTTGAGATTTGTCAGATGATCAAAAGCAACCCTGCCTTACGTTCGATTCCGATAATCTTTTTGACTTCGCTTAATGATGAAGCAAGTATCAGCAAAGGATTTCAGCTGGGTGCACAGGACTATGTGACCAAGCCCTTCAATACTTCTGAATTGCTTGCCAGAGTCAACACCCATATCAAACTAAAAAAGCAAGCCGAATCCCTGCAGCATGCTAATAGCGAACTAGATAGTTTCTGCTACTCGGTTGCCCATGATTTAAAATCGCCTTTACTATCTTTAAATAAACTTACCGAATATCTTGCTGCCGATTACGCAGAAAAAATTGATGCCGATGGACAGGAACTAATCAGCAACATCCAGGAAAAATCCCAGGAAGTTATCCAAATCATCGATCACTTGCTTGATTTATCACGTATGTGTGAAAGGAAAATGCATCTGACTACTATTGACTTAAATCAGTTATTTTCCAAGACCTATACTGAACTAGTTGCACTGGAACCGGTGCGAGATATTGAATTTACACTGGCGCCTCTCCCTACCATTCAAGGCGATGCTCTAATGCTCAAGCTTCTGGTACAAAATATTCTTTCCAACGCCTTAAAATATACGCGCCATAAAGCAAAAGCGTCGATCAAAGTTACAGCTACCCAAACTGATACTGAATTTGTTATTGCAATTCAAGATAACGGCGCAGGTTTTGATATGAAATATTCAGCCAGATTGTTTAACATATTCCAAAGACTTCACTCCAATAATGAATTTGAAGGTTCTGGCGTTGGGTTGGCAATATGCCAAAAAATACTTAAACGACACCATGGCACGGCATGGATAACAGGAAAAGTCAATGAAGGAGCCAGCTTTTATTTTAGCTTAAAAAAACCTTAAAGTTTACTTCTTGAACTTTTTGTCTACCAAGAGCAAATACTATATCATGAATAAATTTTACATGTAATCTATCTACATGCAAATTAGTAGGAGAGTGATGAAAAATGGCCCACTGGCTTGCCAAAACCGAACCGGAAAGTTTTAGCTACGCTGATCTGCAACACTTGGGGCGTGATCGCTGGAATGGTGTAAAAAATTTTGCCGCACTAAGACATATAAAAAACATGAGACCAGGTGACCAGCTCTTTATTTATCACACCGGCAAGGAAAAGGCAATCGTCGGTGTAGCGGAAATAGTCTCTCCCCCCTACCCCGATCCTGATGAAACCGATAAACGTTTTATTGTCGTAGATGTTGAGCCTCGATACTCCTTAAACCGGCCTGTAACTTTAAAAGAAATTAAAGCTACTGCTACTTTCCAGAAATGGGATCTTGTGCGTCAGTCACGTCTCTCAGTTATGCCTGTTACACAAGAACACTGGGAATTGATACATTCAATGGCTAAGAACTATTCCCTGTAATATTTCCCTAAGTTTTTTTTGCGTTCTTGTCGATAGATCACCATATAACCGGCAATTGTTGCGCCGGCAAATAACACCAATATCCCAATTATTAAATAGTACAGCACCTTTAACACTCCCATTCAAGCCATTACTACTATTTATCACCCAACCCCTGTAATGCATAATTCTTCTTGTTGCAGATCCAAAAGTTTGCCATTTTGTGTACAGACAACCGGCTTGGTAAAACCTCTGTCTCTGGCATAAAAAGCAATAATATCTGCTTTTTGTCCATTGCTTAAAATCACACTGCTCCCTATAAGATAATCCCGCATATTATCCATGAAGGTCAAGCAGAAAACAGGTTCCAGCTTTTCAAACAAGTCATCCGCCAATATGTCAAGTGCCTCAAACGGCGTCATTTTACGACGGTATACCCGATCAGATGTTATCGCATCATAGACATCAGCAATGGAAATAATTTTGGCCTCAGCACAAATTTCATCGCCGATAAGTCCAAGGGGATATCCGCTGCCATCCAGCCGTTCATGGTGCTGCCAAATTCCGAGTTTAATATTCTCAGGAATCCGAGCATCTTTAAGCACTTGATAGCCGTCCTGAGGATGCTTCTTAATGGCGGCAAATTCTTCAGCAGATAAACGTCCTGGCTTATTTAGTATGGACAAAGGAACAACCAGTTTGCCGATATCATGGAGCAGGCCGGTTAAAATTAGTTTTTTCAACTCAGTACCTCTATAGTTACACCACTTACCCAAAATTCCGGTAATTATAGCAACATGTAAGGAGTGGTTAAAGGTATTCTCACTATAACACCGTATATCATGCAAATGCTCCAAAACGCCAATTGTTTCTGCTAAAAGGATAATCTTTTGATCGACGAGTTCCTGCATTTCGGCTATTGGAACCTCTCTAAATTTTTTTATATGTCTAAATGCATGAACAATTTTATCAATTGTTTCAGTATAGCCCTTTGCAAACTCAGTCTTGGTCATATGAACAGCAATTACTTTCTCCTGCATTTTCTCAGTGGGATCATCAATATTAATAGCTGGCACCCCCCAATTTCGAAGGCTGTCTATTTGCGATTGATTGAGAACAGCTCCCTGGGTCAATAATTTTATAAACCCATCCCCAGCTATCACATCCCTACCTGTGCACATGCCAGGAACTAAATCTTTTGTAAAAATTAAATTCATGCGCAGACCCCCTGGTAATACATGACTATTAACAGTCAGCATCGATAATTATTTAAGATCAAAGTTAGCTGGTCTCTGTCTCTTCCTCCAAGTTCGTATTTCGACATAGTCTGTTGAATTTTGGAATATACTTTTTGGGGGATAAGCCTTCGAATAAAAATATGACATTATCAGACAAAATGCAACCAATCCTAGTAAAAGGATATATAGATTTTCCATTACTATATTCATACAGTCCTCCTTGTAATCATTTTTGGAAAATAAACAGCACCAATCTATAAACAGACTGATGCCAACATGTACAATTCTTTACGAATCGGCAACCTGGCAGTCGTAGACCAATCTGTCCTTAGACCCATAGCTTTGCGTCCTCATCTTTCGATAAGTTTGCCTAGAAAATTTTGTATGATTATGTATATTAACGGAAATTTCAGTTGTAATTTTACACCAAGATAAACTAATAGTCAACGTACTAATTAGGACTAAAATCTCTGCTTCTAGGATATTAGTCCCATTTTGTCTAGCGTTACTTTACATAACACATTTTTTTTTAATCCTCAGCACTTCAATAATTGCCATAAAAGCACATTTTAGCCCTCAAACAGTGCTTCTTTTGTTTTTCTACGAAATAATAATGTATGTAACATAAACTTATCATAAATGCCAGTAAATGTCAATTATTTGATGGATAAAATAATTTATCTAATCGAATAATTGCTCTCTGTATTAGAATGGTATGGTAATTATTTACTATTACGAAGTATACTGCGATAAAAAACTATCTCCAGCAAGGAAGGAAGCTGTCAAAATCATTATATGACAAAAAAAGACAGTTTCAAACATAACGGTCGGAATACCGCGTAAAGCCAAGTCCCGCAAAATACCGGTACCAGTACATCCCCCGCTAAGAACTATTCCCTGTAGTATTTACTACAAAACAATCTGAACTGAAAGATCAACATAGGCAAAAAGAGCTGCCAAAAAATAAACTGTACGGAGAGCAACTAACTGTTATATTATATAATTAATCCATTTAGGGTTGAACTAAAATCAACTTAATCCAAGTCTGTAAAAAGGAGATATCTGGCATGAATATTACTGGAGAACAAAAACTGTTGGCCATCTTGGCGCACTTGGCTTATCTATTAGGAGGACTAGGATTTATCATTGCCCCGTTGGTTATATTTTTAATCAAAAAAGAGGACTCCTTCGTATATGAACATGCTAAGCAGGCTTTAGTAGCTCATTTAGCGATTTTGGCTGCTTCGATGATTATCGGCATGTTATGTTTCCTGCTGATTGGGCTGCTGTTGCTTCCGGTCATGGGCATCCTTTGGCTGCTGCTGATCATAACCTCCATAATAGCCGCGGTAAGAGCTGTCGACGGCGAACTTTATGAATATCCGTTTATTCAAAGACTTGTAACTAAAGTATAAGAAATCACGGATGTTTTTGCACTTCAATTATATGGTAATTTGGCGGATTACTGAATGGGAAGAAGAGCAGACCAGTTAACTACTGGCCTGCTCTTCTTATCAACTCTCAGAGCGGGATCAGACTTGAGTTGTTTTCATAAAATGTCCATCTTAATTATCAGTTATGGTCTGCCCGGCAGACTACCCCGATTACAAATAAGCCCGGAGTGGCACTAAAATAAATAAGAAAACAATCCCCCATCCGTATTTTCCTGGTACTTCTTATCTCTGTTTTTATATTCTTTTTTCAACTTTTTGTCGTTGTCATGGGCGTATTGTAAAATAGAGGTATACCATTTCTCAGTTTCAGTTTCAGGTACGATTTGCGTCCATAAGTTTGCATCATAGGTATTGGATATTTGGCGTATTATTGTCCCCGCTGAATTAAAATGAATTTGATCCAAAAGCATTAATTCCCGGTCTTTAAGGCGAAATAAATAGTGATTTAGATAGTAATCGCTCCTATCTAATTCAGTAGTTTTAATCCAGACACTAAGTAACAATTCATCTCGATAGCAGTCTTTCTCATATCTGAGTGTTTCTGTGTCAAATTGACCCAATGCATCCTTACCCACATCTACAAACCGTTGCGGCTCAGCCACCGGCGCGTTGGCTAAAACATTTGCCCAGCCGAAGTTAAATAAAAATACGGTCGTAAGAATTAACATGAATTTTTTCACAGTCATGACATCACCTTTCTAAAATGCTGAAAATATATAATCATTCTCCTCCTCACTTAGTAATATTTGATATAAAGAACAAATCCCCTGCCAAATTCATACAAATTTTGCAGGGGATATAACTGTCGAACAAGTATTCTTGGACCTCAAACTATCGATTATCCATGACTTTTTACTATTTTGTTTCACCCGGTTTGACCATTGGTTTACCCTCAATATTTATAACAGTAGACGACTCACCCGATACGGCCTGTCTTAACTCACTAAGCCCTTTGCCTAATGCCTTACCCGCCTCAGGTAGCTTACCTGGTCCGAATACAAGGAGAGCAATGACTAGTATTACACCTAATTCTGGCATACTGAAATTAAGCATCGTTTCCTATCCCCCCTTCATATAATAATTCCCGTATAAACCAACGAAGATTACATTTCGATGTGTTAACTAACCCTCTTATTAGCTCAATTCTTAATCACATACCCCAATAAACGAGACATACGCTGTTCTAGGGGCTCCAATAAGTTATCAATATCTTTTTGTTTTTTTATGATGAGTACCTGCGGAATCTGGGCAAGCATTGCGTCAAGATCAACAGTTGAGAACATTTTGATACTTTCACAGCAACAGACATCTTGGCATAAACCACACTGCGTGCAGCGCGACGTATCCAAGGAAATACTGCAAAGGTCATCCTGCTTGGTAATAACGATGGCCGCAGTCGGGCAAGCCTCCGCACAGGCTCCACAGCCATTGCAGCTGTCTGCAATGCGAATATCCCCCCATAGACTGCTTTGAAAGCCCGTAGATGCCGCCGTGTTCCGGAGTTGCTTCAGGGAGTTAATCAATGAGCACCACTTTTTCAGGAGTACAAGTTCAACAATGATTATAACGGGAAAAACAATAAGATCAAACGACGGCTCGTTGAAATGAAGGAGACGAATCAAGGCAGCACGGATTTTCTGAGTCATTTTTTTAAAAACGTTTCTTGTTTTGTGTCATAACCTCCCAGCGTTCTTTAGTTACAAATTGGAGTCCATTCAACGCTGCTGAGTAATTTTTGCCAATCATGTTTACCGTCCTTCCATATGTCAACGAAGCGGCCTTATAGTACCGGCTTAAATAAATTTTGACCATATTCTTGTGACCGTTCTCTAAAAAGAGTAATATATTTCAAACGGTTGCCTTGCTTTTCAACATACATCATTCTATCTGCAGCTTTGATAATTTCATTTAAATTGCCACTATCGCTAGGATTTCCAACTGACCAGCCAATTGAAATACTGACCGGAATTGTTAAGTTAACCAAGTTATGCTCAGCTACCCTTTCATATATTTCCCGACATCCTTTCTGAACAACGATTGCATCACTCAACGGAATTAATACTGCAAATTCATCACCACCGATGCGGGCAACTATATCCTTGTCACCAAAACATTTTTTAATAATTTGGGCTACAGTAACTAGTAAAGTATCTCCTGCATCATGACCATAGTTATCATTAACCAGCTTAAGCCCGTCAATATCAATAGAGATGAAGCCGACCGGATTATATTGACCTGTTGACACTCGAATTAATTCTTGCTCCATATAATTACGATTATACAAACCAGTTAATATATCATGAAAACTTACGTGCAAAAGTTGTTCTTCGATTTTCTTACGGTCTGTAATATCGTTAAATAAAATTATCGTTCCTTCGAATTTGTCACTTACATCCAGCATACGGTGAAATTTTATAATATAGTTTCTCTGTTCTTGATTTGGTAACTCAAAATCCTCTTCTAATGAAAATTCCAAGGCATCTCCTTGGTAAAAATCCATAAATTCAGCGTTTAACCAAGGCAAAAGATCATTCAGTTGTGGTTGTACCGATAAGGTTGAATAATATATATAGCCTGGCGATTGGTGGTTTTGCTGAAAGAGTTGGTGTGCCGCATAATTCATATTAATACAACGATTTTCATCATCTAAAAGCATAGCTGGATTCGGTATGCTTTCAAATATTGTTACGTATTTGTTTTTTTCGTTTGTTAGATTTCGATTGGTTACTTGAAGTTCTGCTACCAGTGTCTCTTTTGTTTGAGCAGCCCATTCTGAACAAAAAGAAATCTCATTATGATCAAAAAACCGAGTTACCCATAGCATATAAAAGTGTCGCTGTTCCTGATCCTGAATTGATTGCATTATCAAATCAAGATATGACTGACAATAATATTTCATCAATCCCAGAAACATTTCCTGAGTAACTCCTCTTTGCCGGTGTTTTTGGGCTTCTTCTATACCAAAATAAGCCATTGGATTGTGAGCAAAATCATGGTCAACTTCAATTTCCGGAACTTGAGCATTTATAGCAATAGCGTTAAGAAGAGCTTTAGATAAACCTGTGATTGATGCTACCCAAGCTTCCTCTAAGGTTGAGGTATATTTTGTGTAATTATGCAATTTAGCGTAGTCCAAAACTCTTTTTACTAAAAAAGATTGGTTATTTTCGATCAAATCGCTCAGTATTTGTCTACTCACATTTATCCCCCTCCCAATAAATACGCTATACAGCAGCTTAAATTATCTCCTTACGAAGCATAGTAATAAACTTTTCTACTAGAACCGGATCAAACTGAGTTCCGGAACAGCGGTGAATTTCGGCAAGCGCATCTTCGCTGGACATGGCCATGCGGTAGGGCCTGTCGCTCGTCATCGCATCATAGGCATCCACTATGCCGAGAATACGACACGGCAGCGGAATTTCTTCCCCGTTGATGCCAAGCGGATAGCCTTTACCATTCCAATGCTCCTGATGCTTCAATACCCAGTCAGCAATCGGCTCCAGGTCTGGAGAGGATTTTGCAATTCTAAATCCAATTTCGCAATGCTGCCGCATAATGTTCATTTCATCTGTGGTTAGTTTGCCAGGCTTCTTTAGTATGCTGTCCGGAATACCTACCTTGCCGATGTCGTGAAATTTGGCAAATAGCCGTAAATCAGAAATGGCTTCTTGCGGCATCTCCAAGCTTTGTCCCATCAGCAGCATTAACCTGCTCAAACGGTCGGCATGCCCTTCGGTGATGTGATCGCGAGCCTCAAGCGCCTTCATTAGCGTCCGGACAATCGAACCGTGGACACTTTGACTCTGATGCATCTTTTGACGATACATGTTGTTATCAGCGGTTTTAAAAACGTTTTCTACATTTACATATTCTTCGCCCAGGGCCCATCCTAACGACAAACTGAGCGGGAGGTGGGGATTATCCCCATTGTAGGCCTCCACCTGCATCTGGTAATATTGCTCCAGTTCTTCCATCTGCTGTCTGTCCGGGTCGAACAGCACAATCGCAAACTCGTCGCCGCCAATCCGGGCAACATAGTTCGGCGCTTTGACCCCAGCAGCTAAGAGACCAGCAACCCGTTTTAGCAGCTCGTCCCCCTGGCGATGACCTAATGTATCGTTGATCAGCTTCAAGCCGTCCAGATCGCCGACGAAGATACCGACAGTACAATGTTTGCTGGCCGACGCCCGCATCATGTCGACTTCAAAATAAGCACGATTATATACACCGGTCATCTGATCGCGCTGACGGAGATATTCCAAGCCTTCCTCCATCTGCTTGCGAACCGTAATATCGCGTATTGATGCCAGGCAGCGGGTTTTACCGTCTATTTCAACCGGTGTGCAACTGATTTCGAGAATCAAGCGTCTACCCTTACTGTCATGGGTGTCCCGTTCATACAGCGGTTGGGGGCCCTCCTCTACAGTAGCTCGAATAACTTTTAAAGCCGCTTCTTTATTGGCGTCAGTTGAAATTAAACTAATCCCCTGCTGTTTAAATTTCTCTTCCGAATACCCGAACAATTCCAGTACCCGACGGTTAGCCGCCAAGATTTCGCCTGTTTCCCCATCGTTGACAACTAAACCGTCGCCAGCGGCATTGAAGATCTCTAGCGCCGTCTTTTGACTGCGATGCAATTCACCATATTGAAAGCGGAGTTCTTCCTCGGTGGCGACAAGTTCCTCATGGGTAGCGGTAAGTTCCTCATGTATGGCGGTAAGTTCCTCAAAGTTTTCCCGAAGACGCTGTTCGGCCAATACTCTTTCAGTAATGTCAACTGTCGCCCCTACAACTGCTATAACCCGACCATTATCATCAGCTATGGGAAGCAAGCGATTATTTAGATAAACCTTCCCCACCTTATGCTCGAAAAAAACGGCTTCCCCCCCTGTGGCGCGCCGAACTGCATCAAGAATATCCGGGTAATCACGGTACTTTTCAAAGGCCGAGTGGCCGACCGCTTCACCAGCCTCCAAGCCGAGCTTTTTTAATCCCAAACCTTCAGATAAAATGAAAACTCCCTTTGGATCCATAGCATAAAAAACAATTGGCGTATTGGTAACAAAAGTGCGCAGCCAGGTTTCATCCTGACGCTGCTTTCGCGCTTTGGCAATAATATAACAGAGGAAAAAAAGGATAAATAGGCTAACGCCGCCGGCAACGGCAAGGTAAATGGTACGTCGCTGGACAAAAGGTGCCAAAGCTTCCTCCGATACACCTACCTGAATAACCACTGGATAGTCAGGCATCGTGTGGTAACTAACCTCTAATGGTCTGCCAGATATATAGTCGTAAGTAGAATAGAAACCATCTGAGACGTTTTTTATTTGGCGTAAAAGGCTGGATTCGCTCATGTCAGCATCTAATTCGGAAACATCATTGCTTGCGCGAACTATGCCATCGAATCCAATCAAGCGGATGGAATAATTTTCTGTGAAATCCATTGCACGATAAAATTTCGTAAAATAATAGGGATCCATGGCGATAATCGCCACGCCGGCGAAACTACCATCCGGATTATTAAGACGGCGAGTCATATGTATGCTTACTTTTTGCGATGTCCGCCCGACAAAAGGTCTTCCAAGATAACTCTCTCCCGTGTCAGCGGCAATATGGTAGATAAAATGAGGAACGGCAGCAATATTTACACCTGCTGTATTTCCCAAAGTACTTATCACAAAATCACCAGTAGAGTTGACAACACCGGCTGAGGCCGTCGGATCAAGACGCAGTTGTCGAAACACGCGTTCTAATGCAGGGGAAAGCGTGTAAGTCTGCTCATATTCAGCCTTCATGCTGTTTAAATAAAACTCATTCGTTTTCAGCACTCTGCGCACATGCTCTTCAAAAGCCCGCGCAAGTCTGTCACCATCTTGATGTATCATGTCGATGGTGGCTTTATGGTCATGGGCAATCTGCCACCAAGCACCACTCCAGACGAAAACTAATAATACAGCACAAAATAGAATTATGGACCTGTCGGGAATGATCCAATTCCGTAGATATTGACCGACCCTATCCATTAATTACCCCTCCATAGTTGCTTACTATACTTTAACCTTAATCTCTGTCCTTTCGCATATTCGCGTATTATCAACTTAATTTTATCAATTCTACTAAATATAACAAAAATCCTACATTTACTTCTGAATATGTCTTAATTAGGACAGATAACGCAAGCAAATGCAGACTGAACTATAACGCTAAGCCCATAGTAAAAAATGGGGCCACGTTGAAACGTAAGAGTTTCGGCTCGGCTCCATTGATATTTTTAGATGCATTTGTCAGGAAGGGCCAGAGAGAGGGTTTACTTTCCCCTCTAAGCTGGAGTATTAAGCAGGAAATAAAAATTGCGCTGCATAAATGGCTAGTGTCAGGGTAATAGCACTAAAAAGTGTTGAAAGCATAACAGCCTGTGAGGCAAAATCTGAGCAGCTATCGCATTCAACCGCTATCAGTGCGGTATTAACAGCAGTAGGAACCGCGTGAGCAATAAATACTGCTTGGGCCACAACGCCGTTTAAACCTAGCAAGTGGATATAGCTAATCGCCAGCAATGGGCCAATGATAAGCTTAATAAAAACAGAAAGATGAACATCTACATTTTTAAGATCGAAGTTAGTTTTGGAAAGTTGAACCCCTAATGTTATCAAAGCCATAGGAACAAGTCCATTTTTGAGATATTCTAAGGTTGGCCAAAGGGGAGTTATCGTAATATCAAGCTGTATACTTTTAAGAAAAAGCGCTAGTGGTATGGCGTATATGGAAGGCATCTTCAAAATTGCCTTAATAGAATCTTTTTTACTGCTGTTAGCCCTGCCGGCATTAAAAAAGCCCAATGTATTTACAGATATATTCTGGATAACAAGAATAATAATCTGGGCAGTGATCGCTTCATTAAGATATGGCGTTTTTCCATCAATTACAAAAGGAGCACTGCCGAAAACAAGGGTTATCAGCGAAACTCCAATGTTACCGGAATTATTAAACATAATGGAATTCTTAAATGCATTGGTGAGACCTAGATCGTATTTGCGAATTTTAGCAATGATTCGGGCAATCAGGTCGTTGGTTATAAGCATCAGTACTCCACAAAAAAGGACTTTTAGCATACTCAGTTTAAGGTCTGTTGTATATAAATTAACAAAAATGAATGCTGGTACGAATAAGTAAAACATTAATTTACTTAGGCTAAATATATGTAAATCAAATTTTTTACTGAGTAAAAATCCTAGACTGATCAATAAAAATATCGGTATAATATTATGACTCAATATGTGAAAAAAAATAGACATGCCGGACAACTCCTATTTTAAAACAGTAAATATGTATTGTATTGTCCCACTGTTCACATGTTTAGTCAAGCTTATTAGAGTGAAATTCACCAACTCTTTCTTTTCAAATAGGAGTATACTTAAAGATAATTACTTAAGAAAGGACTACCACAAAATCCATGAAACAAATAGTAGAAAACCATAATTGGCGTCAGTATATTGGCGGACTAGTCATGACTATGTTAGCCACACTGTTTTCTCTGTTTTTTGAGGCAAAAATGGGACTCCTCAACATTGCCTTGCTATACCAGCTCCCGGTAATTATGAGTGCTTTCTGGTGGGGAAGATGGCCTTCTTATTTTACAGCACTATGCGGACTAGCTGCATTCGATTTTTTGTTTGTGCCGCCAACTTGGACTTTCACAGTTGCCGATATTCACTATCTTTGGAGTTTTATAATCTTTTTGATTATGGCCTTTGTAATTGGCGGTCGAACAGAGTTATTACGCAGCGAGGCAGCTTCTGCCCGTCAACGTGAACGAAGTACCCGTGCTCTTTATCAGTTTAGCAGAGAGATTGCTGGTATTATTGATCTAGAATTGATTTCCCAGGAATTAGCGAAACAAGCTGCTGCAACGGTGGGTAGATCTGTTGTTGTGATGCTGCCAAACAATTCAGGACATCTATCTATACGGGCTGAAAGTTATTCAGGAATAACCAGGAATAACAACACTCTGCAAAAAACAATCGAGATGACTGCTGCTGCCTGGAGTTTCAAACATGGCCAGGCAGCCGGTCGATCGACTGATACACTTTCGGACGCCATGTATTTATATATTCCACTCAAAACTACCGACAATATTGTAGGCGTATTAGGAGTGCATGTAATAGAAAATAATGTACTACCAGAGGAAAAACGCCTAATTGATGCCTGGACCGGACTGGCTGCCATTGCCGTAGAACGCATAAAACTGGCGGAACAGGCCAGGGGAGCATCCTTACTTTTAGAATCAGACCGATTACGTACGGCACTATTTAACTCTATTTCTCATGAATTAAGAACACCGCTATCTTCCATTATTGGATCTGTTTCCACCCTTGTGGAAGCGGAAGATATGTATTCTAAGGCTGCCCGACGTGAACTACTGGAAACAATTCAAGACGGAGCCGCAAGAATGGAGCGAATTGTAGCAAACCTTTTGGATACAGCCCGTCTTGAGAGCGGAATGATGCAGCTTAAAATTGTTTGGTGTGATATCGAAGACATAATCGGAACTTCGCTTAACAGGCTTAGAGAACCAACCAAGCGGTATTCACTAACTGTTACTATATCTCCTGCTCTGCCGATGTTGAAAGCTGACTTCGTCTTGTTAGAACAGGTCTTAATTAACATAATCGACAATGCTATGAAATATTCCCCCCATGACAGCGAAATCCTGATAAGCGCTGAACCAAAAGATGGAACCGTTGTAATCTCAGTTTCCGATAACGGCGTAGGCATACCGGAAGAAGACCTTAGCAAAGTATTTGATAAATTTTATCGGATACAGCAGCCCAAACATGTCAGCGGCACCGGGTTGGGTTTATCCATATGCAAAGGCATCATTGAAGCACATGGGGGCTTGATTTGGGCGGAAAGAAGACCTGGCGGGGGAACCACGATTCGTTTTCAGGTTCCGGTGGTGGAAGAAGTCGTAATCCCGGAAAGGATAGAGAAGTAATTATGCAAAAAGGAATGCGGGTCCTGATTATTGATGATGAACCACAGATTAGAAAATTATTAAAGGTTGCTCTTGGCGCACATGGGTATGATATTGATGAATCAGCAACAGGGGTTGATGGTATCAGCCGGGCAGCTACTTTTAAACCGGACATACTCATTATTGATTTAGGACTGCCTGATATAGATGGTAAAGATGTCGTTAAATCGATACGGGAATGGTCACAAACCCCCATTATTGTGTTAACGGCACGCGATCAAGAACAAGAGAAAATAGATGCTCTTGATGCTGGCGCCGATGATTATGTAACTAAGCCATTTAGTGTCGGAGAGCTCATGGCCAGGATGCGGGTATCTCTAAGGCGGGCGGCATCCTCAGAACATGAACCTGTCATAACCTGCGGCGATCTTGTTGTTGATCTGGTGCAAAGACGGGTAACAGCAGCCGGAAGAGAAGTAAAACTGACACCAACCGAATATGAACTAATCAAAATATTAGCCCAGCACCGGGGACGGGTACTAACCCACAAGCAGTTATTAAAAGCTGTTTGGGGTACAGCCTACAATTAAGATACTCACTATATCCGGGTATATATCGGACAATTACGCCGGAAAATTGAAGACAACCCGACGCAGCCGCGCCATATCATTACCGAATCGGGAGTTGGCTACCGGTTAATGGATCATTAATCAGCTTGTTTCACGGTTCTTTATACTTTCTTTACATCATTGAGCTATTTCTTGACGACATCTTTACTACTAAAGAAGTTACAATATAGCTGTCTATAAAGGAAATAACATCAATGATTGAGAGGCGTATCTATGTACCATCAGCTAAGAAAGTTATTTATCGGTCGTCCATTGCATAACCGTGAGCTCTCCGCTGAGCATTTGCCCAAGTGGAAAGCGCTATCCATCTTTTCCTCAGACCCGCTCTCGTCGGTTGGTTACGGACCTGAGCAAATTGCTGTCACTTTGGCTGTACCGGGGTTACTGCTTTATGGCTACATTGGTTATGTTGCTGCCGCTATTTTAGTATTGCTGGCTATTGTTACTATTTCTTATGTCCAGGTATCTCAGGCTAATCCCGGAGGTGGCGGCTCGTACGCCATAGCTATGAAAAATATTGGAGAATTTCCCGCCTTGGTTGCTGCCGCATCTTTATTTGCCGATTATACTTTGACCGTAGCGGTAAGTATTTCCTCTGGAACTGAAGCTTTACTATCTGCCTTTCCTGCTCTAATCAGTTCAGAAGTCACTATCGATTTATGCGTCTTGTTTGGTATCTTAATGATTGTTAACCTACGGGGTGTAAGGGAGTCCTCCAATGTTTTTGTATTGCCCACCTATCTGTTTGTGCTCAGCATATTTGTCCTGATTGGTATAGGGGCTTATCAAGCCTTTACCGGAGCAACTCCTGCCATTCCTGCCGAATCTTCTGTGCGGCAGCCCTTTGACTGGATGGTGTTAGCGCTATTGCTACGCGCTTTTGCTAATGGCTGTAGTTCAATGACAGGTGTTGAAGCTATCTCCAATGGCGTTCCCATGTTCCAAAAACCGCAGGCCGCTAATGCCATCAAAACAACCTTTTTTATGGCCGGAATGCTAGCTATCATGCTGGCCGGAACTACCTTTTTAATTCTCCATAACCATATCTTGCCCCAGGAAAATGTAACCATGCTTTCTCTGTTGGCAGAAGAAACATTGGGGCGTGGCTGGATGTACTATTTCCTCCAACTGGCAACCATGCTGGTACTATATTTAGCAGCTAATACCTCCTATAACGGATTGCCTTTATTACTATCAATACTGGCCAGAGATGGTTATATGCCGCGCTATTTGGGGGCAAGAGGGGAACGTCTAAGTTTTTCTAATGGTATTATTCTTTTGAGTATATTTGCCGGGGCTTTAATCGCGGGATTTAATGGCAACGTTGAGCACTTGATCTCACTGTATGCCATTGGCGTATTTCTCTCTTTTACCATTGCACAAACTGCACTGGTTGTTCATTGGCGCCGGGAAAAAGGACCCAAATGGAAAATACGGGCAATTATCAATGCTTTCGGCGCTGTTATTACCGGACTTGTTGTATTGATTATTGCATTTACGAAATTTTTTCATGGTGCCTGGATTGTGCTGCTCTTTATTCCCGCAATGATCTACATCTTCAAAGCCATAAAACGGCACTATACCGATATGGCGGAACAATTACACTTATCAATTGCTGATTGGAAATCTTTAAAACAAGGGCCAACAGGAAAAAATATAATAGTAGTCCCGGTATCGAGTCCTACTAGTGTTGTAGTTCAGACAATGAGATATGCTTATTCCATTAGTACAGATGTTATTGCTTTACATGTTACTACTAACCGGGAAATGGGACGCAAGGTAGAGGAAAAGTGGAAAATATGGGATCCCGGAGTACGATTGATAACTGTATATTCCCCCTATCGTCTTGTTATTGATCCGATCATCCATTTTGTTGAAAAATTACAAAGTAATAAAGCTGCTGAAGATTTCATTACTGTCTTGATTCCTGAATTTGAAACTAAGAAATGGTGGCATAGATTCCTTCATAATCAAACAGGTTGGATATTACGAACTTTACTTATACTAAAGAAAGATGTAGTAGTAGCCACAATTCCTTATCACCTTAAGAAGTAGTCCCCCACTTCTTCTCCGATACCTTTACCTACATTTTGATTCCATGGATAAGATAAAGAGCCGCTATCTAACTACAAAATGGTATCGGCACCTTCAGGAAAGGGTTCGTCCTGGCAATAGCGAAATTTGCTTGGCGTCACAATCATCTGGAAATTATCACTTCTGTCACCGCCATGCCATACCGTGCTGTATGCAAACGCGTAAGGCAACCACATCAGGTATCCAATATGTTCCGCTTGAAAATATAGTCGAAAAATGTTAAAGTAACTTCCGTATCCATCCCAATAATTAATAAATAATCAATATTAAGTGAGGTGAGAAATTGAACAGTAAATCTAAAGTTTTAAGCTTGTTTTTGATTCTAACGTTTGTTCTTTCCTTTACCATTGCCCCTGTTTTTGCAGCTACTGACGGAACTGCCGGGGCAAAACCATTAGATTTTGTAGGGGCTTATTTAACAACAATTACTGGTACAACCTCTACAACCGGAGAATCAATTATTGACAGCACCACTGTTCCCTTGCGACCTACCATTAAAGTTCTGGTTGACAAAAACATCGTTACTGATACTGTTTGGCCGAATAACCAGACTTGTTTCACCTTGCAAGATGCATCAGGCACTAATGTACCGATCAATGTAACAATGATTCCCGATACTGTCAATTTTAGCGAAAGAAATAATGCTTTTATTTCTCCGTTAAATGATCTTGTTGCGGGAAAATCTTACCGGCTTATTGTTTCTGGCAACCTTACCGCTAAAACCGGTGTTAAAATGAAGTATGATAAAGTTGTCAATTTTACAACCCTAGGTGCTACCGACACCACTGCTCCTGTATGGGCCAGCGGCAGCAGCCTGACTGCCTCCAATGTTACCCAAACAGGCGTAACTCTGAACTGGACTGCAGCTACGGATAACAAAGCTGTAACTAGCTACAAAGTGTACAATGGTACCACCCTGATAGGTACTGTAACAGGCACCAGCTACACGGTTTCCGGCCTCACCGCAGGCACTCAGTACACCTTCAAAGTTCAAGCCGGGGATGCTGCCGGCAACTGGACTACTAACGGTCCTGCCAAAACTGTAACCACAGCAGCAGCGTCAGACACCACTGCTCCTGTATGGGCCAGCGGCAGCAGCCTGACTGCCTCCAATGTTACTCAAGCAGGCGTAACTCTGAACTGGACTGCAGCTACGGATAACAAAGCTGTAACTAGCTACAAAGTGTACAATGGCACTACCTTGCTGGGTACTGTAACAGGCACCAGCTACACGGTTTCCGGCCTCACCGCAGGCACTCAGTACACCTTCAAAGTTCAAGCCGGGGATGCTGCCGGCAACTGGACTACTAATGGTCCTGCCAAAACCATTACCACACAGCAACAGCCTCCTACTTCCGGAACTGCGCCAACTTGGCGTTATGGCAGCAAAGTATCAGCCTACTATGTTACTAAGAACGGACTTGTTCTGAAGTGGACTCCAGCCACCGACAAAACCAGAGTAAAAACTTACAAAGTATACCGCGGGACCATCCCACTGGGTACTGTCACCGGAACTTACTTTGTAGTACACGGTCTAAATCCAGGAACACAATATACTTTTAAAGTTGAAGCATGTAATGCAGCAGGATACTTGAGTACTAATGGCCCTTCAGTGAATGTGGTTACAAAAAAGTAGTTGCTAACCTACTCACCCGTAACTGAATCAGCCTGATCAAAAAGCAATCTATAAGTATAAAACAGTTCCCTCTTAGGCTTAGGCTAAAGAGGGAACTGTTAGCAAATGTGAATGAAATTGTCTACTCAAAGGACTGAAATATAAAACTTATAGAAAGGAATACCAAATGAAAATATTCAAAAAGCACGTATTTATAATGCTTTTCGCTTATGTTTTGACAGTACTTTTTGTCCCTGCGGTTTTCGCCCAGGCAGGAGATGCAGATGCCGGGCAAAAGCCTTTCAATTTTATTTCAGCTACATTTAATGGCATAACCAATTTGCAGGGAGCAACTAATGTTATCCTTAACCCTCAGATTGTCATGGAATTTGATAAAAATTTAGTCGACGATGCAGTATGGATCAACAACAAAAACGGCTTTAGCCTTCGGTCTGAAGATGATGAAAATGTAGCAATTAATGTAACCAGAGTTGACCCTAAAGTTGACTTTAACCAAAGACAGAAAGTATTTATCCACCCTATCCAGGCTTTAAAAGCCGGTACCACTTATTATTTAAAGGCTTCTCCTAATCTATTGGCTAAAAATGGCAATTCCACTCTTGGGGCTACTACCGCCGGCCAAGGTATAACCATCTCCTTTAAAACCCTGGGACAAGCTGCACCCAAGCCAGTTGACGCAAGTGAGCAAGGTGGTACCGATAGTGCAAATACTAATACAGATACTAATACAGATACTAATACTAATACTAATACTAATACAACGACTAATTCCACAACAAATGACCCAGTTAGCACTCTTACCAAAGCAACAACTTTGCTCAACAGGACATCGACACTGTTACAATCTATTCTACTTTTAATGAATTCTGTTGGACAGTTCAAGTTACCGCTTGGCTAAGTGATAAGGGCAGTCACCGCAAGGTGGCTGCTCTCTTTGTCTAAGTGTCCTCTAACAGGTACTACGATGAGGCTACGCTGGGGTGATAATAGTGTGCGAGGGACCGACGGTAACAATCTCAGCTACGCTAATTCGAATGGTGTCGCCGACTTCGTAATATATTTCGATTGGCCCAGGAGCAGTTGCGTTTCCGGGTATTCTAAGAACCGGATCTGTCAATCGTAAGGTAATAAATTCTGCTTCATTTTCCACTTCTACTGGTCCTACAATTGTAAGCTCTAACAGTGAACTTTTATCCTTTCTGTTACCGCTGCTGTCATCGTTATCGTTCTCAGTTGGGCGGTCTCCATCCGATTTTAATATGGTTCCTGTTAACACAAGTCTATTTGTCGTTATTATCGTTACAGTGCCAACACACAAATCAATGAAGTCTTCTTTTTTACTCATAGTTATTTAACTCCTTTACATAATTTTGACCCCTACCTGACATTTCATCCTCGTGATGACCGGGTTTTATAGTGTAAAAGCGGCAAGATTATTGATTATCCTCTGCTTAAAAAATAGGCCGCGAGGGACTGACTGTTACTATCTTAGCTACATTTATTTGAATAATATCACCGTCTTCGTAATAGGGTTGCTCTACCGGAGGATCGCCGGAACCTGGTACAGCAAAAAGGGGCTCTGTTAATTTTAGAGTGATAAATTCCGGGTCAAATTCAACTTCAACTGTATCCCCAATTTCGACACACTGTGCCAAACTATCTTCGTGTCTGACGCCGTTACCAGCTTTCAAGTCTCTAGGTGATGAATTATCATCCCGTAAAATCCGCCCTATTAATATAAGGTCATTTACTGTTACCACTGTCACGGTACCAACACATAAATCAAAATCAACACCCTTAAATTTCGTCATAACTCTTAACTCCTTTACCTATAAATTGAGCCTCAACTTACTATATACTATTCATGACAGGTGCAAGGTGCTAGTGTTTATGAAAAGTAATCATCTCAACTACTAGAGGCTGTTACAAAATACCCCTCTTTGCTATTGAGCCTTTCAGCATAGAAACTGGGTATGCCCTTGCTGTGCGACTTTTTGGTGTTTAACACCGCGGTATTTTATAACAGTTTAAAGAATAGTAAGGAAAGTGTGTTTTTTGAAACACACTCTACTATGTAAAATAGGAAATAAAAAATAAACCGACCTATTATCAAGTCGGTTTATGAAAAAAATCTGATATAATATAATTACTTATCTCTTTTATTTACACAATATTCTACCGATATCCAACCTACGATTAAGCCTGCAGCCAGTATGGTATACCAGTTATTAAAACCAGCTTCCTGTTCGGGTTTATCTGCAATTTCTTTTGCATCGTTTGACAGATTCGTATTTGTGCCTACATTAGCCGTGGTTGCCGTTACTTCTTGTTTTACCGTTTGCGCTTGTGGGGCCTTTTGCACCTGTTCACTACCATCCGGAGCCACTGTATTTGTATCCTGTACTTTTGTTTCTATAGCATTTTGCACTTCTTGACTTACCTGTGGTGGCTGCTGCGTATCTTCTTTACTATTAGAGACGGCCTGAACCGGAGCCTGTCCTGCCGTTTTAAATGAGATGGTTATTCCCTGCCCGCCCGTAGTTCCTGCCAGAGTTGATTTTCCATTTTTTGCTTGTAAATCCGGGGAAATAGTAAGCGTGTAGGAGGTTCCTGGGCTGAGCGGATTGACAGGCTGAACATAAATATTTTGTCTATGGTTAAAATCTACGGTATCATCTATTTTGCTTACTACGACCGGGATATTTTTATTATCGGCGCTGATCAGGCCAAAACATTGTCTATTATTATCCCAGATAGTACTGTTAACTACATTTTTATCAAATACGATATTAAATTTAGGTTGGGTTGGCACATTAACGGCATTACTAACCTCCCCCCCTCCCTCAAGGGAAATGGAAACAAAACCTAGAGGTTTTTGACCAGCTATGCCAGGCGACGAGGACTGCCCTCCTTCAGCATAAACTAATTGTGCAGATGTGATCATAAACAAGAAAACAACAAGCATTTTCAATACTATCAGCAGCTTATTTTTCATATCCTTTTCCTTTCTAAGTTATTGGAGTAAAAATAAAAGAACAAAACATGAAATAACCAGTCCTATTGTGAGCCTGTCTTGGTTTTTAAAACACAAGCCAGCTGTTCTGGAAGGGTTTGGTCCTCCCATATAACACCTGCTTTCCATGGCAACAGCAAGATCGTTTGCGCGTTGCAGCGAGTTAGCCAGCAAAGGGATTAAGACTGGTACCAGGCTAAGCAGCCGGTCTTTTAATTTTGGCGAGTTAAATTTTGCGCCACGACATTTTTGGGCACGGGTAATTAATTCTGCTTCCTCAATTATTGTCGGGATAAACCGTAAAGCAGTACTGGTAATTAGGGACAACTGGTGTACTGGGATATTTATATACTGTAAAGGTGCCAGTAATCGCTCCATTCCTGAAGCAAGTTTTATGGGCGAGGTGGTCATGGTTAACAAAGAAGAACATAAATAAAGCAGCGCAAGACGAAGTGCCGTAGAGCCACCTAGAATTAACCCTTCTCTGGTAATATCATAGTTTCCCAAGAAGAGAACCGGTGTTCCCGGAGTAACAAAAGCCTGTAAGAGAAAAGAAATTAACAACACAACTGCCAGCTTGCGCAGACCTTTGATAAAACGGACTAATTTTATGTCAGACAAAACTATTCCAGCCAGCATGATTAAAAGACTACTTAGCATAATGTTCAATTGATTACTAAATAAGACAGAAAAAATAACGGCAAGGCTACAGATAATTTTTGTTCTTGGGTCTAATTGGTGGATAATGGAATTGCCGAGGGTGTATTGCCCTAGTTTGAGTTGGTTCATTTTTTTTCCCCTTAAGAAATTTATCGATTTCAATTTCTGCATCTGCCAGTGAATAAACATTGGTATTAATGTTTTGGCCTTTTTGGGCCAGGCTATAGATTACCCGTAGATAATCAGGGAAATTAATATATTCCAGCTCCCTAACATATTGGTGACTTAATACTTCGCGGATATCGCCAAAAGCAACTAGTTTCCCTTTTTCTAAAACCGCCAGCCTGTCTGCGACTAAAAGAACTTCTTTTAGATTATGAGAAATCATGATTATCGTAGTATTCTCTTCAACCTGTATTTGTTTAAGCTGCCTGAGAATCATTTCACGACCAGCTGGGTCTAACCCGGCAGTTGGTTCATCCAATATCAATATTTCAGGCTTCATAGCAAGCACACCTGCTATTGCTACCCGGCGGCGCATCCCGCCACTTAGGCATAGTGGAGGTAAATTTACGATTGCTTCATCCAAACCAACCTTAGTTAAGGCCTCAAGGGTTCGTTCCCTAACTTCAGTATTAGTAAGCCCCATATTCCTTGGTCCAAAGGATACATCTTCGAACACAGTAGCTTCAAAAATTTGTTGTTCCGGATACTGCATAACAAGCCCTACTCTTTTCCACAACTCACTTTGATGCTGTTTATCCGACACAGCCTTACCGCATACCCTTATTGATCCTGTTGTGGGGAGTAATAAACCGTTAAAATGTTGAACAAGTGTAGATTTACCTGATCCGTTTGCTCCTACCAGTCCGAGAAATTCACCGCTTTCAACATCCATAGAGATAGTATCCAGGGCTTTTTTTTCATAAGGTGTTTTCGGACAGTAAACATAGGTTACATCTTTTACCTCTATAATTGGCATAAGGCTTCCACCAACGTCTCAACAGTATATAAGTTATTTTGCAGACGATGTCCTCGCTTTGTTAGGTTTCTGGTTAGTTGGATGATATCAGGAGTATGAAATCCGATTGGGTTTATTTTTTCAGGAGTGTTAAAAATATCATCAGGAGTTCCTTCGAGAAATATCTGACCATTGTTAAGCACTATAATACGATTGGCATGAATAACATCTTCCATGTGGTGGGATATAAGAATTATCGTTATGCCAAATTCTCTATTTAGCTTGACCAGTGTTTGAATTAATTCCTTTTTACCGGCAGAATCAAGCATCGATGTTGGTTCATCTAAGACCAGGTATGTCGGCCGCAAAGCTAGAGCAGATGCAATAGCAACCCGTTGCTTTTGTCCGCCGGACAGTAAATGAGGAGCATGCAGGCGAAGATGCTCAATATCAAGAACTTTCATTGCCCATTCGGCTCTTGCCCGCACTTCACTATGGGGAAGGCCTAAATTTTCCGGTCCAAAAGCAATATCTTCCTCTACAATAGTACTGATAATTTGATTATCCGGATTTTGAAAAACCATTCCTACATTACGTCTTATCGCCACAAGTAAGCTTGTATCCCTTGTATCTAAACCATTTACCATTACCTTGCCGCCGGTGGGCATAGCCAGTCCGTTGATCAAGCGGGCAACGGTTGATTTTCCCGAGCCGTTCATGCCAATTATTGCAACAAATTCACCCTGGTTAATAGCAAGCGAAACATTGTCAAGAGCCACTTTCTTCTGGTCAGTGCCAATGGAATATTCTTTTGTGACATTAATAAGTTCTATACTATTCTGTGTCACCTATAATCGCCTCTCTCTAGTCCCAGCTTGATAGTCGTGATTTTAGGCGTTTAATCATTATCGTCGCAATTAAGCCTCCGGCGGCCCCAAATACTACATGAGAGACTGATGTGAACCCCAGACCTATTGTCAGGAATACCAGGGGAAGTTTAAGAAATATTCCCAAAGCAACATTAACTGCCATTTTAGAGAGACTTGTTAGTATTCCACAGATTATCCCGACAATTGGACGATCCAATTTGTTATAAAACATAGGCGCAAGAAAATCAATAAGCAATCCAGGCATAAAGTACTTAAAAAATACAAAGAATCCCTCTTTACCTAGACCAAGAAATACTGCAAGTATACCTGAAACAATACCCATGATAATACCCGAACCAAATTTCGGTAATAAACCTTTACCCAACACAAGAACGCCCATCCAAAAGATGCTTGAGTGTCCTGGCAGACTTAATGGCAATCGAGTAATATCTTTAATTAGGACAATAATGGTACCAAACATCGTTGAACGTAATATATCTGCCAAGCTAAGCTTAAAAATATATTGATCGATTAAAGACAAATTTTTTGCATTTACGTTTTCCATAATTCGTCAGTTTACTCCTTAGTTTTTACTATTATTTCACTTACGTCTTCAGCTAATGTTGTTGAGGCCTGTCCTAGCTTCATCAAGTTTACAGTATTATGGTCAGTAAAATAAAAAATAAAGGTATTATTTAGGTCTTGTTGTTTAATAATGTAGTTATCAGTGACTTTTTGCACGTTCTTAATTTCTATACTTTTGTAATTGCCAACACCTGCAGAAGATAATACATAAACCAACGAGGGTCCTTTTATGCCTGTGTCCTGTTTGTATTCCTTTTTCATAAGCTCTTTAAAAACGTTACTATCCATATAGGCTATAGGTTGACCATCCTGTATTACGGTTATAATTGTTCCTTTTTGCAGCCCGCTATCTTTAGTAATATTTTCCACCAGATAAGAACTCGCTATTATTGATACTATAATAGCTGAGGCTATCATTATCTTCTTATTTAATTTCATCGTTTTCATCGGTGTGATACCCCTTCCCAAAACTACGGATCGGAGGAATGCCACTGCTCCTTTCTAACTACAATAGATTATTTTAAAATAAAGTTATTTCATAACACTAACATAACTCGTTATGTAATATAAATCAAGCGGTTTAATTTGGACAAATAATTTCTAGGGGTGTTTATAATGAACAGGTTTCTTTTAGCAATTGATGATACCGACAATCTTGAAAGTAAAGGTACTGGCTGGCTGGCGAGAAAATTAGCAAAAGAAATTGGAAAATCCTTTACTGCAACTTCTCATGGGGTAACCCGGCACCAATTATTTCTGCATCCCGATATACCATATACCACGCATAATAGTGCAGCATGTATGGATTTAAGTGTTGTAGACTATTCACTGGAGGAGATATTTCACTTTGCAGCAACACTTGTTGCCAATCTAAGTGCTGAAGGCTCAGACCCAGGTATTTCCCTTGCCAGTGTTGAGGGCGTTAGTAAATACATACAAGAATTTGGACGACGGGCACAGCAAGAGGTCGTTACTATGGAAGAGGCCTATAGGTTAGCTGCTCAGCAAAATGTTTTTCTTAAGGAACTGGG
This sequence comes from Sporomusa ovata DSM 2662, assembly GCF_000445445.1. GTDB lineage: Bacteria > Bacillota > Negativicutes > Sporomusales > Sporomusaceae > Sporomusa > Sporomusa ovata. The sequence goes on from NZ_ASXP01000003.1 coordinate 139,036, forward strand.
CGGTACAGGGCAAGGAATTATTGGTGCACTGTCAGCCATAGGTTTAAGAGCAACAGGATATGATGGCAGGTATCTTGATTTAAAGGGCATTCGGGAACTTACGGGTGTTGTTAGCGTGAAAAACATTATTGAAACTACTGGAATTTGTCGTGTTGTTGATACAGACACAGCAGAAATTCCAGATTCTGATCTGGTTAACACTTTAGAATGGCTCCGCCCTACACATTATGATCATCAACCGGTTTTATTTGTGAAAAAGGATGAAAATAATTTTTGGATACCAGCAGAAAAGCCAAAAAGGAGTGAATTGTAATGGAACTGGTCATAGGTATTCTTTCAAAATACATCAAGGGCGTAAATGGTATCAAGCATTTTATCGGAGACCCAAAGATTAAAGAAGATTTCATTGCTTCTACATTGCTCGCTGAGGCCTGTAATCATTTTAAGGAAGATGATTCTGAAGAAATATATAGTAAAAATACCCGTTCCTGCTATAATTGCCGGTACCGGAGATGGGCTCAGCACGGGTTCAATTGCTGTAAAGATTTTGTAATAACAACTAGTTAATTTCTATAAGGCTGGAAGCTTAAAAAAAGATCTTAAATTTTTCATCCGTATATGAAAAATGAATTTTTGCAATAATAAATAGAAGTAGTATATATAGGAGGAATAATGTAATGGCCAATCCAACATTGTTTGTACGAGAAAGAACGGATGTAGAAAGGGGTTCTAAACAACCTCGGTTTGCTTTTATAGCTTCAGTCAATACTGACTTAAGGGTAAAAGCACAATATCTTAGAACAAAAGAACTAGAGCAAATTGCCCAGCATATCGGCGGTGAGGTAGTTTATATGAAAACTGACAAGCATGATGATGAACGTGAGATTGAGATTGCTAAAGAATAATAGCCAACGCTTCCATCAGTGTCCCTCCTAGTGGCCGCTAGCGCTAACCTTGTTCCTACCTGCCTAAATCATAGCTTGCTTGCCAGGATATAGCGGGCCTAATCTGCTGTGCCCAGAAGGCATCAGCTTTCGCGCAGAACGGCCATCCAAAAATCCCCTTATGCAAAAAGCCCCCATTATTTAACTTCTTTAGTAAATAACGGGGGCTTTTATTCGCTTTTTACAGACTTTAAGTCTCGCCAGTAATTTGAAACTTACTGCTTTAGTTTCAATATAACCCTATGTGCTATACTATAGGGGCGAAAACATATCAAGTTGCATTTTCACCGGGAGGGATAATATCATGGTCAAAACATTTACTAAAACCAAATTAAAAGCGCCAAATCTCCCCCAGGAACTACCATTGGTACATATAAATAATTTTCACGACGAAGACTGTATAAAACTCAGTCTCATACAAGACTGTACATTCGAAGCTCAAAATGCCACAAACATTGTTGTTAGCCAGGTTTTATTCAAAAACATTGTATTTAACTGCATTCGTTGGCCTTTTGCTAAAATTACTGATACCAGCTTTGAAAACTGTGATCTCTCCAATGTGGACTTCAGTCAATGTTATATGGATCGTGTCCGGTTAACCAATTGCAAGTTGATTGGTATCGACATGACCGAAGCATCTTTAAGAAATGCTGTCTTTGAGGACTGTAATGCCGCTTATTCCTTGCTGCGTTACACCAATTGTAAGAAAGTTACCTTTCACAACTCATCTTTTGTTGAGGCCGACCTTTATTCTGCCACACTAACTGACGTAAGCTTTGCGCATTGTAATCTTGATAAAGTTCAATTTTCTGGCACTAAGCTTGCTGGAATCGATCTTAGCACATGTCAATTTTACCAGCTAGGCCTAACTCCTGATAACCTTCGCGGTTGTATAATCGCTCCCGAGCAAGCAATAGCTCTTGCTAATATATTTGGGGTGATTATTAAAGAGTACTAGCCATTAACTGAGTTTACTGCTTTTGTTCGATTTCCGTAACGCATTCGTTTTTGATCTTGCCAACCAGGAATTGTAAGGCGTCAATGACATGCGGCCTGATGTCGCCACCAATCAGTACATACATTATATCATCGCCTAGGGTAAGCTGGCCCTCATTCAGCCAAACCTTAATATAGAAGATACCCTCCATTTTATATGTTTCAGCAATCGCTGCATCAACTTTCACGGCATCATACGCAAACTCCATTCCCTTTACCAGCGAGCCGTCATCAAGCCCTTGGCGAACCTGGGCTTTAGGTGTCTGACGAACAACGCCATTATGAACTAAAAACATACCTTCCTGCAAGGCCGATGGATCAGCTTTGGCCTCTTTGAGCCACTCATCAATGGATGGTGATACCTTTTTCACTTTCTCATTTGTCATAATATTACACGCTCCTCATCTGTTACTATATATATATTGGGGAATGATATAATGAAAATAGGACAAAGCAATTACTTCCACGTAAATATATGAAATCCTTTATAATTTCATATATTAAAAAAATACCTATTAATCTCGAATCTTCCACGGATAAAACCAAGTTAGGCGCCGTACGATATGTAATAAGGAAACAATAAGGAGGCGATAACATGACTAAGCCCGAAACTTACCCCGTAGATCCGCCAAATGCACCTAGGCGAACAAAGAATAGTGACAACAATATACCTGAACCACTCTCAGGATCTAAGAAAGTAAAAAATCAAAATCACACTGGCGAGCGCCATGGCGAAGGATCCTAAATATTTACTACTACACAATGGCAATATCATATAATTTCCTGAAACCTCAAGCCCTGGACAAAGTTAAGGTACGGCGACAGCCTGTACCTTTTTTACAGTTCAGCAAGTCCCTTGAACAGTTCAACCGCGGTTTCAATGATTTTATCCGGGAAATCGTATTCATAGCTATGTAAGGGAGGATAATTTTCGCCTGTACCGATAAAGCAAATCGCGCCTTGGGTCTGCTTGAGATAGTGTCCGAAATCCTCAGATGCACGAAAAGCTTCCTTCATTTCAACAAGTTGAAAACCCTTGTTTTTGCAAGCTTGCCGAATTTTGTCAGAACTTACTTTATGGTTTGCAGTTTCTGGGAAAACGTCATTGTAAGAGAAACTTACCTTTAGTTTGTATTTTTCAGCTTGGGTCAAAGCAAGGTTTTCAAGGTTTTCCTGAAGTTTATCCAATTCTATTTCATATAACGCACGGATTGTTAATAGTAGATCCCCCATACTTGCAGCTACGCCGAAGGCTCTTTCACCTATATCTACCTGAATAACGGTACACAGAACCATCCCCTTATTATTCTCCGGCGAAATTAATCCTGGTATAGCATCAATGATCTTAGCAATAGCAAAAGCAGGATTTGCTCCTTTCTCAGGTTCGCTGGCGTGAGCCGGTGATCCTTCCATGTGAATAATCATCCCCTTGGATGCGCAAAAGCTGGTGCCGTCGATTATATTGATAGAATTTAACACCATACCACTACGATTATGGTATGCAAAAATTTCTTTGATATTATGTTTCTTAATAAAAGTGACACATTGGATAGCACCTTCTCCCGTTTCCTCTGCATGCTGAAAAAGGAAAAAGATATTTTTGTCAGCACCCTTCTGATCAATTTCCAATGCTAGCCCTGCAAGCGAGGCAGCATGACCATCATGGCCACATTTATGAGCTACTCCGGGAAACTGTGAAGCATATGGAACGCCGATGGTTTCTGGCACCGGAATGGCGTCAAAATCCGCACGAAACGCAATATTTTCTTTCTCCTCGCCTGCATGATAAATCGCGTAAAACCAATGACCGTTGTCTACAATTTCCAGTTTAGTATTTGTTCTGAGGAAAGAGATTAAATACTGTTTTGTCCAAGATTCCTGATTCGAAAGTTCTGGATGCTGGTGCAAATTATGGCGCAACTGTATGCTTAACTCCAAATTTTTTATTTCCAATACTCCCAGCTCCTTTTATTTTAAAATTAAATCTCCATATTGTTATTTACGCCGTGTCAATAAGATATCATTTTTATTTTACAGCCTAATTCTTTAAATTCAACCCACATACTTGAATCTCTCTTACTAAAAGAAAAAAACCTGACCAAGTCAGGGGCATTCTTCATACTGTAATTTTCCTCCTCTCATACTAAAAGTAGCAACCACTATTTCACGGCTGCTACTTCGTTTTGCCAAGACTTAATGAAACAGTATGCTAAAAGAGAAGCCAGAATCGCAGCAACGGTAAGACCAACAACCGGTGCAAGCTCAGCAACTCCTGATATTGCCACGAAAACCAGCATATAAGGTAGACCCATAATCCAGAAATACGCACATACTGCAATTCCGGATATGAAAATACAACCATCTGGCCCTGAATATAACGCCCGAGTACAGTGTTTATCTCATTCAAGATTCCCAAAACTCTTAACGATTCGTTACTATCTAAGTATCGGGTGAAATAAGTAATTAACCGTTGTGCTTACTCATACACAATATAATTTCACATAAAACTGCGTGTTGGAAATAGTGACACGGCTCCAGGCCCACAATTTCTTTTAGTTTATCAAGTCGGAACTTTAGGGTGTTCCTATGAATATATAGTTTACTGGCTGTAACCGAGATATTTAAGTTATTTGCGAGAAGACACTGAATAGTTTGCTGCATGTCATACCTTGCCCCGATGGTATCAAACCTGGATTTAAGTTCTTTGAGTGCGAGACAGTCATAGTTTGCATACTGCTGCTCAAACAAATAGCTTGCCAATATATTGTACTCATCAATTGAACGAATTATATTTGGACTAGGATGGTGTAGAGCAAACACCGCTTCACAGTAAGATTGGCAAATCTGTGTCGGCTTCACAGCCCGGCTCCCGATCCCCACTTGCACGTTTAATCCGGGGTAGATTAACTGCAGGCGTTTGACTATGCTAGATGTTAAACTTTTTACTTTTCTTGCACTGCCGGCGTCCTGTACAGATTTTAAAATACACAAATTTTTTTTATAAAAAAGACTTAGATCATCGATATGAAAAAAAGCGGCCTCGTGAATGACATTCAAGACACTTTCACGCATCCGGTCCGAAAATAGATTTTGAAGACTATAGGTAGCAAAGTCGTTAATCTTCGGTTCCAATTTAAACAATATCACAACTCGCGGCAAATCAAGCCGATATTGAACCATATCCGCCATGGTAGACAAATCGTCTGTTGTGGTACCCATACCTTTTGCAACCAGCGAGTGTACCAGTTGTTCCTTCATCCAATTTTCTAACCGATAGTCAGCAAGAAACATCTCCCGTTCCAGAAATAACTCAGTCACAGTCTTGACCAAATTAGCTGTATTACGCACTTCAGTCGGCTCGCCTGTCACACCTACTACACCGACAATCTTTTTTTTTAGGTTAATCGGCCACATGACTCCCGGCAAAGCACCGTGAAAATTATGCACATCATCAGCATGAATCTCCACAACGGTTTTGCCGTCCACAGCCAACTTGCCGCCTTGATGGAATGTATTAATCCGGTTGTATTGTCCGGAAGCAATAATTACGCCACTACAGTCCATAATATTGACATTATACTGAACAATACTCATAAGGTGATCAACGATTTTTTGTGCAAACTCTTTTGAGATAATCAACTTGGACTGTCAACTCCCCCTACAAATACAATGTTTCGATAAACGTCAACCTTATATGACATCCAATGCAATTCTGCTTATAATATAACACTTTTGTTAAATTTTCTTAATTAATTTTGTGCTTAGCCATCTTGCTGCACCAGCTCTGTTACCTCACTCTCGATTTCCATAATCTTTTCCCCGACTGTTTGCAGCGCGACGGCTTGCTGCTCTGTAGTAACTGCATTTTTTTCGATGCCGTTCACAATACCATTAATTGAAGATTTTGTATCATGCAATACCTTGTTGATGTCTTGCAGCGAACTGGCTGAATTAGCCGAAAGTTTGCGTACCTCCTCGGCTACAATACTGAAGCCGCGTCCGTACTCTCCCGCCCGGGCAGCTTCAATAGCAGCATTCAACCCCAGCAAGTTGGTCTGTTTCACAATAGAGCCGACCAAATCCAGCACCCGATTTATATCGTTAATATAGTCTTCAATTTGTTTCGCAGTGGCTTCCATATTGCGACTGGTAGTGGCGATTTCTTCCGCTCCGGCTGCAACCTCCTGAATATTTGAAGAGGCACCCTGAATTTTATCAGCCACTTTATTCAGCATCAGTTGTTTTGCCTTTTGTACTTTTTCTTTTCTAAGCTGCTCAACAACAATATAGGACGCCATTTTTTGCAATGGTTTAACCTGATCAGGCTCGCCGGTAATACCCATACAACCAATTCTCTCTCCATCCATATCAATCGCACCCATATATCCTGCCAAAACGCCTTCCATCGTGGCTGCCTGCTCTGAAGTAAGGGATACATAGTCTTCTTCCCCGGAAACTACTCTCCGGCCGCCCTCATGAATTGTACCCAGGCGGTGCGGTTGCATTGTCGCAATGATTTCGCCTCCTTCGCCCATTACATTAACGTTATGGCCTGTAGCCTCGTGTATAATCCGTACAATATTCTCGGCGACTTCTTTCGATATTCGGTGTCTCCATTCCATAATACCATCTCCCTCAATACTAAGTTTGTTTATATTGGTTTATAACATAAAGCATCATCTCTAAAACGAGATGATGCTTTATGTTATTTTTATTATTTAGTACTTCCTATTCACAGAAAAGCATTAACAACTATGAGTATAATCGAAGCACATACCGGTATAATCGCACTACCGACCGACCATGATTTGAGGCTTGTCTTAACATCCATGCCGCTAAACCGGGTAACAACCCAGAAATAACTGTCATTTGGATAGGAAATAAACATAGATGTACTGCATAGGCACAGCGCCGCAATAACTGGTTCCAAACCAAGCGTGGACAACATCGGAGCCAGAATAGACCCCCCAGTAATCATGGCAACCGTGCCGGAACCTTGCGGAATCCGCAGAAGTGCACCCAGCAGCAACGGTACCAATATAACAGGAATGCTCAAGTCAACAATCCCTTTGGCGATAATATCACCAATATTTGTCACCCGAATTACATTGCCAAGTGCACCGCCCGCACCTGTTACAAGAATAATAAGTCCTGCGTCAGCAAGCGATCTTTCCATTATCTTCTGGGCCTCCTCTCTAGTGAGGGTGGCGCACAAACCGTATACGGACAATAAAACTGCAATAAATACTGCAACAATGGGGTTACCCAATATTCCAATAACACTGCCGGCTGTGCCACCTATTTTTAAGGCACTAGCAACGGTATTGGCCAATATTAACAGAACAGGTATCACAATGGGAGCAAAGGATAACATTGTTCCAGGAAGTTGTTCGCTTGATGCAATCTCCTTAAAATCTTTACCAGTCAATTCTTCCATGGATTTATGTTTGGCAATTATGTTTTCAAGAGTCTGTTTTTGCTCACCGCTAATACCAAGATCTTCCAAGCTTCTTTCTGGAATTAATACCGGAAATTGTTTTTCAACATACCGGAAGTATGCAATAGAGATTAGGAATATTGGAATTGACAATAAAATGCCACTCAAAATCATAATGCCAAGATCTACTTTGAAGAAGCCGGCTACAGCCAAAGGACCAGGGGTCGGCGGCACCAAAAAGTGTGTAATATATAATCCCATGCCGAGCATTCCACCTAATCCCACCATAGATCTTTTGGTTATGCGTGAAAACTCCTTGGCAAGCTCAGAAAGAATAACAAAACCCGAGTCACAGAATACAGGTATACCGACAAGTAACCCTGACAGGCCAAGCGCCACATCCACATTTTTTACTCCAACCATCCTTAAGATAGTGAGCGCCATTTTTTTGGCGGCACCACTTTTTTCAAGGAATTTCCCCATAATGCAGCCAAAACCGATTACAATACCAATACTGCCTAACGTTCCGCCAAAACCACCTGATACAGCCTTCATTGTGTCAGTGGTCGACAGCCCGGCCAGCAGCCCAACTAGAATTGAAGTAAAGATTAGTGCCGGAAAAGCCTGAATCTTGGTCTTGATAATCATCCAAAGAAGCACGACGATTCCAACGACTAGCGCGATAATACTACCCATGATCATTCCTCCAGTTTCATTATATGGTGATTCTTACGGCTTCAATTGCCGGTCTGGTATTTGCAAACCAGCCTCAGCAATATTACCCCTAAGTCCAATACTGCCTATAAAGAGCATATCCTGGAGTATATAAAACTTTGTTATTATTCCTTCTTTGTCATCACCTCCCACTCAGATCAAATAACCGGCCCCCACATAAAGATATCCATTGAATTGGTATAACCGGATATTTCTGCTTTGGTCATGCCACCGGATGCGACACATACCAATTCCTCCAGAACACGCCGTCCGGCATCAGGAATGGTGTCCCCCCCGTCGATCACCGCGCTTAGATTCATGTCAATATGGTCGCTCATTTTCTCAGCCGCAGTACGGCTGCCGGTAATTTTCAGTACAGGCACAAAGGGGAATCCCTGCGGTGCCCCCCGTCCGGTAGCAAACACAATTACATTGCAGCCAGCAGCTGCCAAACCAGTAAGAATTTCTGGCTCCCGTCCCGGCGAGTCCATAACAACCAGCCCTCTGACTTGTGGTCGTACGCCATACTCATATACCGCCTGAATAGGCGCCGACCCGGCCTTGGCAATAGCACCCAGAGACTTTTCTTCGATAGTGGTAAGGCCTCCTTTAATATTGCCACCAGTGGGCTGCCCACCCCGAATGTCTTCGCCTACTGCCATAGCCCGTTTCTCCATGCGGGAAACTAGCTTCAAAATACTTTGCGCCACTTGCTCGTTAGCGGCATGTCTGGCCAAAATATGTTCAGCGCCAATGAATTCGGTAACTTCACCTAATATGGATGTTCCACCGGCCTCTACCAATAGATCTGACGCCACCCCAATGGCCGGATTGGGCACCAACCCGGATGTAGTATCCGAACTGCCACACTTCATACCTAAAACCAGCTCGCTGATTGGAAAAACTTCCCGTTGCTGTAACGACGCCTCCCGTACCATATCTTGCGCCAGGAGCACTCCCTCTGCCGTAGTCCGCGCCGCGCCGCCGATTTCCTGGACAATTAGATGTTCCACGCGTTTGCCGCTGGCCTTGATGCCTTCAATAACTGCTGATAGGTCGGTACTTTCACACCCTAGGCTGACAATGATTACGGAATGCAGATTAGGATTACTCCCCAGCCCGATTAGAGTATGATTGACACGCCCGATATCCAGGGGGGTCTGGCAGCAACCCTGATGGTGCGTAAAACGAACCGCCCCCTGTACCTTACTGGCAATAGCCTCTACTACCTCGTTAACGCATACTACTGCGGATAAAATGCCGACATAATTTCGTGTCCCTACCGAACCGTTAGCACGACGATAACCCATGAAATTCATTATTAAGCCTCCCCCTGCAAATCACCACGGCCTCGCAAACTTTCAATATTTTGAGTATGGGCATGATGCCCTTCACGAATTTCCTGCGTAGCCCGTCCAATAACTTCTCCGTATTTCATTATTTCTTGTCCCTTAGGGATAGAATGAACGGCAAATTTATGACCGTAAGGAATGTCCTCACCGATAAGGATCTGTCGAATGTCATGTCCCAAACGGACATCTGCCTTTTGCCCTGCCTTTAGTATTTGAACTGCTGTTGCAACATTATCTGCCGAATTCAACATGATTGCGTCAATGGCCAAGATCTCGCCCCCTAAATTTTTGATCTGTTAAAAGTATTTTTTTTACAATATGACTGCTACACCGTCAGGAATGACCGTAACTTTGGACTGCGAACCGGCAATCAATCCAGCAGTCTTCAAAGCTTCCTCTAATGTATAAGCAGTTTTCATACCTATAGTTTCGGGTATCTGATGATCACACTGATCAGTTACTAAAATAACGGTATGCTTTAACAGGACACGCGCGATAATTTGAGCTGCCCACTGATCAGGAATGGTTGACTCTGGCGGAATTTTCATGATTTTATCCATGATATCCCTGGCCCCTCCCGGCGCATCCTGAAACCATTTAAAAAAGGTATCTCCGCCATGCCCGTCGTTACAAGCGGCGCAAATAATAATAACACCGCCTGGTTTACAAGTAGCCTCCGCAGAAGACAAGCCTTTCACAAGTTGATAAATATTTTGATCCAGTGGATACCCGCCATTCGAAGTAATAACAATATCAGCCGGTTTTGCTTCTGCTTTGGCCAGCCCGCTGACAAATTTACAACCGGCGATGTGGGCTTGCTCCCTGTCACCGGCAAAAACTTTAATGATCCGCTTGTCAGCATCGATTACCGCATTTAGGATAAATGCCAATTTAGCCTGCTTAGCGGCATACAGCATATCGGTATGAATCGGGTTACCTTCAAGTATCCCCACTCTTGCTTTTTCATGCGCAATAAATTGGGCACAATGGTTAGACATAACGGTTACACCACTGACGATACCTGGCAAGACACTTTTTCGTCCGCCGGAAAAACCAGCAAACAAATGTGGTTCAATAAACCCTTCAGAGACTAATAAATCTGCCTCCATTGCCAGTTTGTTAATCACCAAAGCACCGCCGGAAGGCAGTTTACCCACATCGACTAAAGCCTCCTGATCCCAGCAGTTGTGAACTATGATCCTCTCATTTTTCATTATTTCTTCGCCGAATTTGTGCAAAAGTTCTTCCTGCGTGCTGGCACGATGAAATCCGGTAGCAACCAGAAATGTGATATCTGCATCCGGACTGCCGTTTCTAATTTCCGCAAGCATTTGCGGTGCCATAATTTTCGTTGGAACCGGCCGGGTATGGTCACTCGCAATAATAACAACTTTACGACATCCCTTAGCTAAATCACGCAGACGTTTCGAGCCGATAGGATTTTCAAGTGCCTGCCTTACAAGGTCCGCTTCTGTAGCTTCCGGTCTGTAGTGATGAGCGCGCGATTCCAAAACCGCTTCGAGACGCTCTTCCGCTACATAAGCTTCCAAAAAGTTTTTACCATAAGGAATCTTAATTGTAGTCATCATTTGCTCCTTTTGATGTAATGTCGTACCAATTATTGCGCTTTCTGCAGAAAATCGCTGTAATTTAGATTAATAGCTATTCAAACAACTATTAATATTATAAAATTTCAATTTATTCAGTCGAAAACCTCTGTTCCCTATTGACAATAATTATCTGCAACGATAGGATTTTTCTGTTCACTTTGCACATATTTATTGCATTCGTAACTCTCACGTATATGTAGAGTCAGGTGACGGCTCTTTGACTCATTTATTTTAATTTCCAAACTATACCGCTCATTAATATATAATTCTCCCTAAATTAGACAAATCCTTTGTCTATATTCCATATTTTCTATTTTATGTAATATTAATATAGTGAAACTATCCGAAACCTTTCAAAAAAACACAGCAAAAAACCCGCGAAGTTCGCGGGTTCAATTTATTTCCAGATTCGATTGGTAGAGGCGATCCGCAACCTTGCAAATTCACCTTTTTTTGAGATAAAAAGGGTCTCTTTATCCTATGGCAAATAAACCGATATAGCTACTGAATAAAATGCCTGATTATTAATAATCAACTAAGATATTATTCTCAGTTAAAATTATTCCCACATAATTACGAAACTACAAATATCATTCATCCGAAATTATAATCCGTATATTCGCTTGAGGTCAGCGGCAACGTCGGGAATGCGGGTGGACAGCTGGGGTATGGCGTAGCCGACGTAGATGGGCGAGGTAACGAACCGGGGCATGACTTTGGCGGTAATCTGGCCGCCTATATGATAAAAAAAGATGTTGTAGCTGTTGCAGTGGCGGTTGAAGTGGTGAAGGAAGTAGTGGGCACAGATCTGCAGGTAGTCAGCCAGGCGGTCGATGTACCCGAGGTCGGCGAGCTTGATGTTGAGTTCAACGAAACCGACCAGCGGCTTATCGGCGATGTTGAGTTCAACGCCGCCGTCGCGGCTGATGACGATGCCTTCGAGGCTGGCCGGGGGGATGTTGACGGTGTAGTCGAGGTGGCGGAGACCGATGATCTGCATATGGGGGTGGCGAATGGAGCCGCCAGAGCTGGGGCCGTGGTTTTTGAAGAACAGGACCGTGGCAAATTCGCCGCCGGCGATCATGTCCAGCCATTTCTCAATGCCGAAGCGGATGACCCGGTGGAGGTGGTCCTTTGGATAGAGCGACAGTTCGGATGCGCAGTCATCGGTTTCGATGAGGACGGTCTGGAAGGTGTCCCGGAGCACCGGATATTTGTTGACAATAAGGAGTATCGGCCCGTCTTCGGCGATGATGCCCTCAAGTTTGTCGCGGCAACAGAAGGGGCATTTATGGCCGTTATCGACAACGGTCACCGGTTTGATGCCGCCAATCTTGGTGTCAAAAACGAGGTGAATCTGCCTTAAAGTCATAGCTAAGTCTCCTTATGGTGCCAGAGTGTGTTGCTCTTCACATTATACCATACCGGGCAAATTTCCGAGACGTTGAGTGTCAGAGTGTCATTAGGACATAAAAGAACAAGGTACATTGACAACACACTTACCACAGACTTCGCTGCCAGCACTATTCGCGTTCTTTCCAGTTTCATCTGAATAAGAACTTCCTAAATCTTTATAAAGCTCAGCATTTTTTAAACAAACTTGGAAACATTTCTTCCTATCATAACCGGACAAAGTTAACGCTTCGGAAGGACAATGTTGTACACAAATTCCACATATCCCTTTACTCTTATATAGGCAATAGTCATCGTTAAGCCGTTTATCTGGTTCTACATCCAAATTTGTAACTACTGTGCTATATCGACCACAGCAGCCTTTTTTAGTAATCAGCATATTATTAATACCAAAGGTGCCAAGTCCTGCAATTCTTGCAATATGACGCTGCGACCAATTACTTATTAATCTTTCCCTGTCAAATGTTGTTGCCTCTTTAGAAACTCCTGCTTTATAGCCCATTTTCTTTAATTCTTCTATTAAATAATTATTCAATTCACCAAACATTCCATTAGTTTCTTCATAGGTACGAGCCCACTCGGGAGATGACACGTCACCAGGTGCTTTGTTGGTGTCGGCAAGTTCCTTGGTAAAGGGGACAAAATAGGCAATAATAATTGTCGGTTTTTCTATGACCTCATGCGGCATAACATGTTGCTGCGAAATAATATCCTTTAGTTCTAAAATTTCTGGATGATTTGCATCAGCAAATCCAACTAATGGCTCGCCCCATTGGGATGTAATGGCTGGCTTTCTCTGATATTCCTGCACATAGTTTTGAATCATATGCGTTATTGTTTTTTTTTGCATTTCTTATCATATCCATCCCTTCTGATATACGAAAAACCATGGTGAAAAAGTACAAGTCTCCTTCCACCGGCAAAAGTCCAAGCAGCTGGCCAAAAAAACTGTCTGCAACCCTAATGTTCCCGCCAAACAGAGTTTGCCGTGTTTCATTAATTATTTTCATGGCACTGCGGCAGATATTTAGCGCAAGGCACCATATGCACCACTATAGCATCCCGAAGTTTAGGCTCAAACCAGGTTGATTTCGGCGGCATGATCTGACCGGCATCGGCAATTGCCATCAATTCTTCAATGGAGGTTGCGAAAAGGGAAAAGGCCACGGCATACTCACCGCTGTTTACCAGCCGTTCCAGTTCTGCCATCCCCCGTATTCCGCCAACAAAATGAATCCGCTTATCGGTACGCGGGTCAGCAATCCCTAATAGTGGACTCAGTACATTATGCTGCAGGATATTAACATCGAGCTTACTAACCGGCTCCTCCTCCGGATAGGTTCCGGCTTTGGCCTCCAGACTGTACCACTTGCCAGCCAAGTACATGCCAAACGTATGTATCCGGGAAGGTTTATATGCTCCCACCTGCTCGGTTATTGAAAACTTTTCGGCCACTAACTGCAGGAACTGCTCCGGAGACTTACCTTTCAGATCCTTTACCACCCGGTTATAGTCCATAATATACATCATGTTGTGCGGGAATATCACGGCAAGAAATGAATTATACTCCTCAAACCCTGAATGATCAGGATTGCCCTGCAGACACAGGTCATACACCCGTCCGGCAGCAGCTGACCGGTGATGACCATCAGCAATGTATAAATCATTGATATTCAAAAATGCTTTCTCAATAGCACTGACCTGTGCGGCATCGTCAACCACATACAGTGTGTGGGCAATGCCGTCCTCGGCCACAAAATCGTATACCGGCGGCTTTTCCATGTTCGCCTGCATCAACGCATTGATACTCTCATCCGCTTTATAAGTCAGAAAGACGGCTCCCGTCTGCGCTTCGCTAGTCACGATGTGCTGAATGCGATCCTGTTCTTTATCCGGTCTTGTCAGCTCATGCTTTTTAATCCGGTTGGCCTGATATTCAATAACGGAAGCAGCAGCCACCAAGCCCACCTGTACATGATCACCCATCTTCTGCTTGTAAATATAAAAGCACGGGGTTTCATCCTGCACCAGGATCTTCTCATTAATAAACTTACGCAAAGTCTCCCGGGCTTTGGCATATACCTTGGGAGAATGCACATCAACATCCGGTTCAAGATCAACCTCCGATTTGGTCACACGCAAAAAGCTATATGGATTTTTCTCCGTTATCGCCCGCGCCTCCTGTGAATCCATCACATCATACGGCAGCGAAGCCACCTTTTCTACCAATTCGGGAACAGGACGCAAACCGCAAAATGGTTTTACTACGGCCATTAATTATTCTTCCTCTCGCATCAATATTCCATAATTATGGATATAAATTAAAGTATTCTCCTTAATCCAATAAAAATTCCTGCCAGCCCGCCGAAAGTATTTTCTGTCGCAGGAACTGCCCTGCCTATTAAACGTAGAGTGTTAGCGTTAGAAAACATTAAAACTTTTTAGCCATTTTATTTGGAGAAACCTTTTCATTTTCCCAGCGATTAATTGTAAAAAAGCTAACACCCAAGTCAAATGCTAATTCCATTTGACTTAGACTCTCAAAGACAGTTCCGACGATTCAGTTCTGCGGTATTATAACATAATTAACAATTTTCCACATTAACAGCAAAACTCCTGTCAAGCAATATAAATTTTACAAGAGTTCTACTAACCAAATACAAAAAGGAAAAGCCATGATCCCTGCCGCTAACTATGGCAAAGGTTGGCTTTTCTGTTGTTGTGCTATAATATACATTCACGCTTATTTTATAAATATACTTTGTTTTAGTACCCATTGTATCTCCAAAACAAGCTAACAAAGTTAAGGGGAATCATATAATGTAACCTCGTCAATATTATACACACTCATATTCCAAGTCCCCCCTCTTGGGGGCGAAGAAACACCTACGTTTTGTCCTACAAAAGTAACTACATTATGTGATAGCAGTGCACTCTGTAGTAGACTATGTAAACTCTGATCACTGTATTTAACCACGACTTGTTTACCAGTTGGATTACTTAATTCAACGACTGCGTAATAATAACTATCCACAAGTTTTACATGACCTGATAACTGAACCGTTGGTGGCATAAGATAACTCCCTGAGACAGGTTGTGGTAATGCAGCAGATGCATAAATTGGATAAACTGCAATCATGTTACAACCCACTATTAATAGAGTTAAGCTCAGACAACGAAATAAAGCAGACAATATTTATCCCCCCACACAAATAATTATAACTAATTTACTTTAATTCCATAAAAATACTTCGTCACCTTTATTTTGAATATTTTTTAACAATTCTCAGTGTTACTCTGGCAATATCTTGAGCATCATCATTTGTAACAAGCATTGTCAGAAAAACATGTTCTGTTCACAAAAACCAAAATGAAACAACAACTGTCCCTATCGTCCCGCTTGTCCCTTTTTAGGCATTCGGGGCAGTCGGTGTCACTCTTCGGAAAATCTTTTTCTACAGCTACAATTCTAGCCCCTTTTTCACTAACAGGTAGTTGAGGCTCCTGATGTAAACTTGAACTAATTTTGTTCACTTTTATCGTCCGGTCTTTTCGTCCGGTTACTATTCTATTTTTATTAGTAATCGTTGAATACTCTTTGAGATAAAAGCGTATTTGAACAAACATACCTGATTCCATTATATCCGGCTGTCTTAGGCCACTTTCCAAGCATAATCTATTGATTTGCTGAATACCTAGCCCCCATTGTTCAATTAATTCACCTTCTTTAGAGCAATTACTTTATTACGAATTTCCGACCGTCCACTTAAAATCTCATCTAAAGTAATACCTTTAGAAAAACTGCCTGGGGATGTAATTTCGATTTTAGAATCTTAATAAGGCTTGATATTTTTAAGTAACTCTTCAAATTTCATAATGATATCCTCACCATAATTGATATCTTAAAACTTATTATACAAAACAATTAAGCATAAGCCTACCACTTTGACAAACTTACTCTTGAAATATTTTACATTTTTGCTTAAATTTCAATTGTCGGAGGCGAGGCGTAACCTCGCAAAAGACAAACTTTCTATATTTCGAAATAAGTACCAAATTTTAAGCCGTTATGCAGCAAAATATGTGAGTAGGTTTTGGCAAATGTCTTGAGCAAGGCAAGGACAAAACCTGTAAGCAGCAACTACTCCACATAGAGGCAAATTACTTTCATAAAACAAAACCTCCACTTTTGATACAACTTAGGCAGTTAAAGGCTTGCCGGGTTTCTCTTTGTTGTTTTCTGCGCCCGTTTGACACTAATGCACTTTGACCGGCAAAGAAGGATTTTCCAGGATTCCGTATAACTTATTATAGTGCAATAATAGGAGGCGGCGGTCTAAGTGCATAAGAAACTACCGCAGTTGCACCGGATGCTGATTATATTGCTAACAGTGTTCATCTCTATGGGGGGATCTCGGGTTTAATGCCGCACATGCCGAAGACAAAGTTATTTTAACGGAAGGAACAGCCAGGGTTGGTGAGGCAGAAACCGAGATTCAGGCAAGACAGCGTGCCTGGCTGGATGCCAAACGGCAGGCTCTGGAAGAAGCAGGTGTAGTCATTACCAGTATTACAACTGTAAACAACTATCATTTGGTTGCTGATTGGCTGCAAAGTACTGCCACTGCAAGAGTGCACAGTACATTAGTGTCGGAGTCCCGCAGTGTTGAGAATAATATGATTGTATTACGGGTTAAACTGGATTGCCGGGTTAATACCGAAGATATTGCTGCTTTGAACGAAACCCTGAGGAAATTGACTGAAAGCAAAACTAAACCGGCGACTGATGTTCAAAATACAAAAGATTTGTTATTGCCGGATGG
Source organism: Sporomusa ovata DSM 2662 (assembly GCF_000445445.1). Lineage (GTDB taxonomy): Bacteria > Bacillota > Negativicutes > Sporomusales > Sporomusaceae > Sporomusa > Sporomusa ovata. Next base: position 156,325 of record NZ_ASXP01000003.1, read on the forward strand.
TTCACGGTATACAGGTTCAATTCTGAATGGATTGCCAGACGGACGTGGTATAAAACACTTCCCAGACGGTGGCAGATAACTAGCCTGAAAAACGGTTAGCCCAATGTTTGTTTCAGAATCCGTTTCCGTAATACAAAACAAAAAACCCGCGAAATTCGCGGGTTTAATTCACTTTAACTGTCACGGGGACGGGGGGATCAGCAGCTTTTCAAAGATACCTAAAACTTTCGAAGCTGGCACCAATCCAAATTTCGATGTACTTCCTATCTTTTTAACTGGCGTTTGCAATCTATTTGATTAGGAATACCAACACAAGATTTTAATATTTCCATCATATCTTGTACATTACCCTTTTGAACACGTTCTAAGTTTGTTTCTTGTTTATTTATTGCTTGACCCAAAGAATTATTTTCACTAGCTGATGCTAATGTATCCGATTGGTTTAGTTGTTCAACAGGAACTTGATTAATCAGTATTTTATTTCCTTCTGAATCAATGAGATAAGTACAGTAAAAATTTCCCTCTACTTGGGAACAAATTGTTCTTTTCTGCTTTGAACTTTCTTTTTTATCTTCAAAGCCAGTGGCTTTCTCAGATTGGTTGGAATATACATCTGGAATAGTAGACTGCTCCGCTTTCGATTGGATATAACTGTCAAAATCAGCCTTCTGACTGGCTATTTTTCTAGCTGTCTGTGTTTCAAAAACCCCGCTCAAATTGTTTAGTACTGCATTGCCATTAACACTTTGTATCATTTTAACACCTCCTCGTAGAAAAGAACTTTTCTAGTACTGTATCGTAATAATTTAAATATTTCTTAAGACTTTGCGTAATTAAGCACATCAGAGCAATAAACTCTGCCTTTAATTCTGCATTAAACCAGAGCGCAGTTCTTGAACCATCCATGCATTAGCATGTTCATCCGGAATAGGATAAGGATCATCAAATCCATGTTTTCCTGTCACTAAAAACGTGGTTAGGATAATATGTAAGGCGCCCAAGGACAATAACCTTAGGAACGTGTCGAGGGGACGGGGTTACCGACAACCTGTATATTGCTTCTAAAACAGTTTCTTAGATGAGTCAGGCGATGGTTCCGCGATTCATGATACACTTTCCAACCCATACCATTGTCTACTATTCTAGCTAAATCCGACAATCTCCTTTTTAAAAGAATACAGCAGAACGCCACCTTATTTCCTTTACGATGAATGCTTATAAGTTTCTGAGAAGGATTATTCTATTTCAAGGTACGCTGCTCTTCCATGTGTTAGATAGTCATTAAGCTCTAAACATACTTCTTCTATAGATTTATTTGCAAAATCTCTTAAACTTCGCCTTGCCATAGCAATATCCAACGGCGTATCAATAAATATTGCATAGTCAATAAATTGCGCTATTTCTTCATTTTTGTATGCAAATGGATAATCAAGTAGTATATAATCAAGATTTTGGTTTTCTTTAGACAACAACAGTCTTATATCAGTCGCCAATGGTCCTAATTTCCATAGTTTATAATCCGCACCATTATCAACCCATTCGCAAATATCTTCTAGACCATTAGCAACATCAAAGTCATAATCATCAAAAGATAAAACTTTAACATTAGTTAATTGTTTACACAATTCTCTTGTGATTGTTGTTTTTCCCCCACCAGATACGGCGGCTTTAGCAACTATTATGGGCTTTTTCGCCCCTTTATAAACCATGAAGAAGCGTTGCTATTCTATCTAATTCCATATGTAAGATAGGATAGTGTTTTCCTGCCCCATCAAATTCAGAACGATTTACTACATGAAAGCCCATATGCTTATAAAAGCCAACGGCCTGATCATTTTGTTCATTAACATCTACTCGCTTAACCTTTTGTTTATCCATCGCATAAATAAGCAATCTTTTGCCGATTCTCTTGCCACGCTCGTTAGAATCGATAAATAACATCTCCAATTTATCATCTACAATTCCCATAAATCCAGTAATTTTAAGGCTTTTATCTTTATGGCAAAATAAATTTACTTTATGGAAATATTTGTTTAAAATTAACGGTTTATAAAATTGAATATCTTCTTCCTTTAGGAAATCATGAGTTGATCGAACAGAATCTTCCCATATATTAATCAGTGTTTCATAATCATTAACAGACGGTTGTGTAATCATTTCATTATCACCTTCCCAATTAATATGGATTTTGGATATACTCGTATTCTTAGATGAGTCAAGTGATGGTTCCTCGACTCATGATACACCTTCCAATCCATACCATTGTTTACTATTCTAGCTAATCTGACAATCTCCTTGTGCTCAAACATCATTATCGCTCTTTTGCTTAAAATCATATTCTTGCTCCCCTCCACTGCCTACACTCCCAATAAACAGCAAAAAACCCGCGAAATTCGCGGGTTTTATCAATTTCCAAATTTTGGTGGAGGCGAGGAGAATCGAACTCCTGTCCAAGAGCATTACTGCATAGACTTCTCCGAGCGCAGTCAGTGATTTAAATTTCGCACCGTTGCCGCCCACTAACAGGCTGCTCTGGCGCTATCTCGATAAAGTTTCCCAGTTGGCTCTCCGAGAATTGAGCCTCAGGTATCCCACTAAATGACGTCCTATCCTAGGCCGCGGGAGTGCGCAGGTAGAACGTTAGCATTAAGCTGCTAAAGCGTAATCTTCGTTTGCGTTTACAATTTTCCACCGTGTTGACGGGCTGATGGAACCCCGGCTCGCTATCTATACCATAACTACCCCTGTCGAAACCAGTACGCCCCCGTATTTTTTAAAATACCTGGGATGGTTTTTAGCTGCAAACGTTTATACACTTCATTACTAACCTATTATATCATAAAGCCTGAATACCGCCAAATAAATCTTTTTTCCAGTGTATCTTTTCCCCAACTCTATATTATATTCGAGTACAGGAGAAATTTTCTCTGCTGCCGAATATATTGCAGTTAAGGGGTGATTAGGTTTGAATCCACAATACACTGGCGCATTGCTGGTTGCAGCATCGGCTGCCGGCTTCGCTACTTTGGCTATTTTTATTAAGTTCGCCTACGCCGCCGGGGCCAGTATGATTACGATCCTGGCCGGGCGGTTTGTTTTGGCCGCAATCTGTTTACCTATACTGCTCAAATGGCGTGGAATCTCGCTGATGATTGATAAAGCTTTACTGCTGCGACTAGCGCTTTTAGGCGGCTTGGGGTATGGTTCAATGTCAATGCTGTTTGCTATGACGCTAAAATATGTGCCTGCGTCGCTGGCCGCCATGCTGCTGTATACTTATCCAGCGATAGTCAGCGTACTGTCTTTTTTTATAGGTGACGAAAAGTATACTTGGCAAAAGGGGTTGGCGCTGACGGTTTGCTTTTCCGGCTTATTCCTTGTTCTTGGCATATCCTTTGACAATGTCAGTATGCTTGGATTTGTCTTGGGCTTGGGCTCTGCATTGGTATATTCTGTTTATATCGTCATTGGCAATCGCCTGCTGAAAAACGCGAATCCGCTGGTTACCACTACCTATGTCTGTGCTTCTGCTGCTATCATTTTTCTTGTAACCGGCGTAGCGACTGATTCGTTAAATTGGAGCTTGCCGCTCACAGGTTGGTTATCCATTATTGGCATCGCCTTACTGCCAACCATTGTGGGAATTGGGGGTTTTTTCGCCGGTATGAGCTATGTTGGCGCTACTAATGCATCTATTATTAGTACGCTGGAGCCCATCATAACCGTATTATTATCGGTGGCTTTGCTTAATGAAAAAATAACACCGCTGCAGGTAGGCGGCGGCATTCTGATCCTGGGCGGTATTGTATTTTTACAACTCTGGGCGGGAAAAATGGAGAGCCTGCAAAGAGATTTGACACTTGCAGTTGAAAAACGACAGGATTGAAATTGCCACGCTGCTCTTCCTCACGCTGACCGTCTGCCTGATGCGATAGACAAAAAGGTTATTCTTTTTGTCTATCGCGCAATGTCCGTTCCATGTCGCGTTTGGCATCCCGTTCGGCAAGATCCTGCCGTTTATCGTAGGTATGTTTACCTGTAGCAAGTCCCAGTTCAACTTTCACTTTACCCCTGGTAAAATACAGCTTAAGCGGCACCAACGTGTAGCCTTTTTCTTTGGTTTTTCCGATTAATTTATTGATTTCGTACCGATGCATCAAAAGCTTCCGGGTACGCAGTGGTTCGTGATTAAAACGGTTACCCTGCTCATAAGGACTGATATGCATGTTATGCAGCATGATTTCAGCGTTATCAATCCGGGCATAGGCATCTTTTAGATTGGCCTTGCCGGCGCGAAGTGATTTGACTTCGGTGCCGGTAAGCGCAATTCCAGCTTCATAGGTTTCATGAATATGATAATCGTGGCGGGCCTTTCGGTTTTCCGCCGCTATTTTTATGCCAGCCTCTTTGGCCATACTTCTCACCTCGTAGAATCCTGCTAATACATATTAATTGTATAGTATCTGCTACTACACGTCAATTGGTTTGGCCCAAAAGGAAGAATAACGAAGTGAGTGGCCACCCTAATGCTTGCAATGACCGACTTTTGTTCACTGCAAGCGCGGTGAAGTTATCCCGAGTGCAGGTGGGGTTGCTTACCTATTTCTTTGGTGCCCTGGGCTTCTTTGGCCTGGTACTGGCAGCAGGTTTCTTCTTGGCCGCAATCGATTGTGGTTTATTAGTACTGCGCCTTTGACTGGGTTTATTACGCTTTTGTGCTGTTGGCTGACTATTGACAGCTTGCAAGGGCTTATCCGCCTTTGCCACCACATAGTCAATAGTACGTTCTGCCGGGTTGACTTTAGCTACCATGATTTTGACCATGTTGCCCAGCTGGTAAATATTGCTTGTCCGTTCCCCGATCAAAGAATATTGTTCTTCGACATACCGATAATAATCGTCATCCAGACTTGATACATGTACCAAACCTTCAATGCCATTGGCAATTTCAACAAAAAAGCCAAAGGCAGTAACCCCGCTAATAATACCGTCAAACTCCTCACCAACGAACTGGGCCATGTATTCTACCTTTTTCAAATCGACGGTTGCGCGCTCCGCTTCAGCTGCCGCCCGTTCCCGTTCAGAGGAATGCATGGCAATCTCAGGCAGCATGGTTGATAACTTCTGGCGACGTTTTGCTGAGATATCGCCAGTCGAAAAGGTCTCACGAATAAGACGATGAACAATCAAATCCGGGTAGCGCCTGATAGGCGAGGTAAAATGAGTATAATAGGTTGCCGCTAGTCCAAAATGCCCCAGATTCTCGGCATCATAGCGAGCCTGTTTGAGTGAGCGCAGCATAACAGTGCTAATAATGCGTTCTTCAGGACGCCCGGCAATCTTACTAAGCACTCGCTGCAGGGCCATAGGTCGAATTTCCTGGGTTTTCGGTAAATGCTGACCAAAGTTACCCAGCAACACATTAAGTCTGGCCATTTTTTCTTCGTCTGGTTCTTCATGTACCCTAAACATGGATGGAATGCCTAACCAATGCATATGCTCGGCTACCGTCTCGTTGGCGACAAGCATAAATTCTTCGATGATAGATTCGGCAATGCTGCGAATCCTCTTTTCAATGGCAATAGGACGTCCCTCAGCATCCAGCTTTACCTTTATTTCCGGGAAATCAAAATCAATGGCCCCCCTGCGCATCCGGCGGTCACGTAAAATCCGGCACAAGCGCTCCATTTCTTCCAGCGGCCCAACCAAATCGGCATACTTGTCCCGCAGCTCTTCATCATGATCAGCAACAATCTGCCGCACAATATTGTAGGTTAAGCGGGTTTTTACCCGAATTATGCTAGGGAAAATTTCATGATTGATTACTTGGCCGCGACCATTAATCTCCATCTGGGCTGACAAGGCCAATCGGTCCTCCCCGGCGTTTAAGCTGCAAATTCCGTTCGATAATCGGGGTGGCAGCATCGGCAATACCCGATCAACAAGATAAACACTGGTGCCTCTGGTTCTGGCCTCATTATCCAGGGGTGTGTTTTCCCGTACATAGTGGCTGACGTCGGCAATGTGTACACTCAGCAGATAGTGGCCGTTTTTCTGGCGCTCAACATAGACAGCATCGTCTAAGTCTTTAGCATCGTCACCATCAATTGTAACGAGATTGAGTTCTCTAAGGTCTCTGCGTCCTAGTAAATCCTCCGGACTAATGGTCGTAGCTACGCGCTCAGCCGCTCTTTCGACCTCTGGCGGAAACTCAGTAGGCAGGTTATTGTTCTTGATGATGGATAATATCTCTATCCCGGAATCTCCCTGCTGGCCTAGCACCTCAACAATTCGTCCTTCGGCGCTTTTTTGTTTGTGTGGCCACTCAATAATCTCGACAACTACCTTGGCTCCTGTTTTGGCGCCATTAAACTCATCTTTCGGCACAAAAATATCCCGACCGATCCGGCGGTCATCTGGCAGAACAAAACCGAAATTACGGCTGGCCTCAAAGGTTCCCACTACCTTGTTATTGCTTCTGGTGACCACCCGGATAATTTCACCCTCGACTGCTTTGCCGGAAACATGCCGCTGATGCATACGGGCTACCACACGGTCGCCATGCATAGCACCACCAAGAGCATCTGGTGGAATAAAGACATCATCTAGCTCCTGATCTTCCGGTAAAATAAAACCGAATCCCTTGGTTGTTGCTGAAAACTTGCCAACAACCAAATTCATGCGATCAGGCACGCCAAATTTTCCATACCGGGTTTTTATTATAGCAGCCGTTGCTTCCAGCTTGTCCAGTATCTGCCAAAACTCTTCCAGTTCTTTACCACGAATGCCCATACCATCAGCCAAGTCTTCTGCGGTGAGCGGTTTATAAGCTTCTTTCCGCATAAACTCCAGGATTCTGTCTGACAAATCCATATTATTCATCTCCTTTTATGGCAACAATAGCTTTTCCTTCAGCCGTTACTGTTCCATCCGGTAAAGTGATCTTAGCGGCTAGTTCCACCATTTTTCCCCGTTTACTGGTAATCCATCCGCTTATCGTTAATTTTTCTCTAATCGGGGTTGGCTGACGAAACCTCACTTCCAGCTTGGCCGTTACTGCCGTTAGACATTGGGCATATAGATAACGGGCCATTATTTCATCCAGCAGCGTACTTATCAATCCACCATGCATTATACCGTCATAGCCTTGATGCTCGGGACCGGCAGTAAAGTTTGTCAAATAGACATCGTTTTCTTCCCGAAAAGTAAGTTTAAGCCCAATGGGATTACGCGGTCCACAGGCAAAACACCAGTCATTCATATCATTCATACTGCACCTCATCTAATTTTCGGCCAAAAACCGGCCAATTTCCTGGAACACATATTCTCGCTCTGTGTCCAGTGTAATTATGTGTCCCGATTTGTTAAGCCACACCAGTCTTTTATCAGTACTTCCCAGTTTATTGTAGATATATTGAGCACTTTCCGGTTCAACCGTATGCTCTTTTATTGATTGAATAACAAGCGCCGGTACTGTTACTAACGGCAATAAAGCATCAACGTGTTTGATTAGCTGAATAAGGCTGGTTAAGCTGCTAAGCGGTGTCAGGTCATAACTAATGGAATACTCCTCACCCACACCAGGCAAACGCTTGCGTTTTTTCGCGACAAAGTTAGTAAACATCCGGTAAAATGGCAATAATCGCAGCCGCTTGTTGGCGATATAGATGGGAGCGCTAAGTACAGCCAACTTACTTACTGGATACTCACTGGCTAGTTTAAGGGTTAAGAGACCGCCCATCGACAAGCCAACTGCTGCGACATTGCTACAGATTCCACTTAATACATGATAGCCGTCTTCGACACTGCTATACCAGTGTGGCCAGCTTGTTTTCGCCATTTCCTCCGGCGTAGTTCCATGTCCTGAAAGCCTTGGGGCTAACACGGTATAGCCAAGGCTATTGAGATACTCTCCAGCCAGGCGCATTTCTGACGGTGCCCCGGTAAATCCATGCACTAAAAGTACGCCGGTTTCACCGCCTTGTAAAAAAAAGGGCTCAGCTCCCGGCATTATGGCCAAGTAAAACTCCCCCCATTGTGTAATATCTACCCTTATTATTTCCGTTTGGCTGTGTTGACAAACGCTATAAATAACGCAAGCATAGCCAGATTTTTATAAATCATAAGTTCAGGATGCCATTGAACACCAACAGCAAAAGGCGCTGCTTCGTGCTCTACGGCCTCGATAACTCCATCTTTGGCTCTGGCAGTTATCCGAAGCCCAGGAGCTGCCTCCTTAATTGCCTGATGGTGGAAGCTGTTAGTCATAACCGTATCCCCCCATAAACCAGCCAGCCTACTATTCTGTTCCAAAATCACAGTATGTCCAGCGTAATCTCCGGGGGATTGTTGGTCATGCTGAAGGGTAGCCTCTGCCAGGTGCTGATCAATACTACCACCTAACGCTACATTAAGCAGTTGGCAGCCGCGGCAAATACCCATTACGGGTTTATCTGACGCCAACGCCGACTTTACCAATTCCAGCTCATGCGTATCGCGCTCAGGAAGTACTGTCCCCAATTCACGCCTTGGTTCTTCGCCAAATATCTGCGGCTGGATATCGCCGCCCCCCGAAAGCAAGAGACCGTCAACGGCAGCTATTTGTTCCGCTATTGCCTCCTGTTCTGCAATTATCGGCAGCAGCACAGGCACACCACCCGCGCTGAGTATGGCCTGTATATAAGCATCACTAACAAATTGCCGTTTGGTACCAGCCATGATGCCGCCTTGCGTTAAAAATTGGCTGGTAGTAATGCCTATCAATGGTTTTGCCACATCAACTCACTCCAATACAATTTATTTAATAATGCCTGCAAGTATCTGTGGCACATTATATGCTATTAATTATACCATTGTCTGTCACATAAAGGAAATATAGCTTATCACAAGCCATCAGGAACAAAAATAATAAAACGCCAAGCAAATAGCTTGGCGTTTTTTCTTGATAATTTTATGAGAAAAGAAGCGGTGCAATAATGAGTGAGATCGTACCAGCAACTTTAATCAGCGGGTTCATTGCCGGACCGGAAGTATCCTTGAACGGATCACCTACGGTGTCGCCGATAACTGCTGCTGCATGGGTCGGAGTGCCCTTACCGCCATATTTACCGGTTTCAATCCATTTCTTCGCATTATCCCAGGCACCACCGGCGTTGGACATGAATAATGCCAACAATACACCAGCTGCAGTAGCACCGGCCAGGAAACCAGCCAGAGCTTTTGCCCCAAGAATAAAACCAACAAGAATAGGTGAGCCTACAGCAAAAATGCCGGGAACGATCATTTCGCGGATAGCCGCTTTCGTGCTAATATCTACACACTTGGCATAATCAGGACGGCCAGTGCCTTCCATAATGCCAGGGATTTCACGGAACTGACGACGAACTTCGCCAATCATTTCAAAAGCAGCTTTACCTACAGCTTCCATGGTGAACGCACAGACCAAAAACGGCAGGGTTGCACCAAGAAAAATACCAATAATTACTGTTGGTTCGGTCAGATTAATCACTAAATGACCATTTACTAACAAACCGGACAGTTTAGGGTTTTTAGCAATTTCTTCACCAAAAGCAGTAAACAAGGCTAATGCAGTGAGTGCAGCAGAACCAATGGCAAAACCTTTGGCTATTGCGGCTGTAGTATTACCAACTGCATCTAATTTGTCGGTAGTTTTACGAACCTCAGGGCCAAGATCGGCCATTTCAGCAATACCACCAGCGTTGTCGGCAACCGGACCAAAAGAGTCAACGGCAACAACCATACCGGCAGTACAGAGCATACCCATGGCAGCCATTGCAATACCATAGATACCGGCTGCACCATATGCGACCCAGATAGCGACAGCGAATACCAGCATCGGCAGTGCGGTACTTCTAAGTCCACAGGCAAGACCTGCAATAACATTAGTCGCCGGACCTGTTTGTGAAGCATCGGCAATATGCTGGGTAGGTGCTTTGCTGCTGGAAGTATAGTATTCAGTAATGGCACCGACAAGCACGTTAACAGCTAAGCCACAAACAACAGCAATCGTAATGCCTACGGCCTTGGCCGGAAGCATAGCGCTGGCAATGGCATAGGTAGCAACGGCAACAAGAATATTAGTTCCCCATATCCCTCTATTCAGGGCAGCTTGAGGATCACCATCTTCACTGGTTCTAACTAAGAAGGTACTGATAATGGCAGCAAAAATTCCGGCTGCACCGATTATTAATGGGAACAACACACCGTTGATATCACCCTTGAATACGGTTTGACCAATAAGCATAGCTGCAATAGCGGTAGCAGCATAGGACTCAAATAAGTCAGCTCCCATGCCGGCGGTATCGCCAACATTATCACCCACGTTATCGGCAATAACGGCCGGGTTACGGGGATCATCCTCAGGAATACCTGCTTCAACCTTACCTACCAGGTCAGCACCAACGTCAGCAGCTTTGGTAAAAATACCGCCGCCGACACGGGCAAAGAATGCAATGGCGCTGGCGCCAAAGGCAAAGCTGTTAATAACAACAGGGTCTCTAAAAATTATGTATAACGTAGACACACCCAAAAGACCCAAACCGGCAACAGACATGCCCATAACGGCACCGGCACGGAAAGAAACGCTCAGCGCTTTGTTAAGACTGCTGCGGGCAGCTTCCGTTGTACGGGCATTCGACTTGGTTGTCGAAGTCATTCCTACATAACCGGCAATGGCTGAGCAAATAGCACCTACCAGGAAGGATACCGCCAATTTGTAGCCATCTACATAAAAGAGTATTAAGAAAATAACGATCGTAAACGGAATAAGTGTTTTGTACTGGCGGTTAAGAAAAGCCATAGCTCCTTCAAAAATCGCCTGAGAAATGTCCTGCATTTTTTGGTTGCCTGGGCTTTCCCTCAGTACGCTAGCCATGAAATACGCAGCAAAAGCTAGCGCCACAAGTCCAGCGAACGGCGCAATGTACAATAAATCCATGATTATCTTTCCCCCTTTGACTAAAACTTGAAAATACCTCAATATGCCGGAGATACTCCAGCCATTGAGGTGAGTAACCCTACTGCATCAATTTAACCAAAACCATTGTTACAAGTCCAAACAATGAGGCAAGGATAATTGTTGCTTTGGCCAAAATTGCATCAAGTCCTTTAGCTTTGCCACCGAACATAGATTCGGCCCCTCCGGCAATGGAACCTGACAAACCGGCACTTTTACCTGACTGCAATACTACTACGGCAATTAGTGCAATAGAAAGTACACCTTCTAATATCATCAGTCCTGTTATCATTTCTTTACACCCCCCATGACTGATACCTATCCTTTGCTGCAATACCACGCTGCCAAGGCCTGTCAATATTCTATCACACTTAAACGTTGCTTGACAATTCTTTCGTCAAGGTTTTCACACATATATATTATACATATTTTTACCAGTTTGTCAAAAAATAAACACGGCTTGCGCTGCGCCTTTGGCGAAAGCAGAAAGTTATCCTTCTGTTAGGAAAAATAAACAGCCGATGCTCCGGCTGTTTATTTACCTGTTTTCTACGCCTTAATAGGGAGGTAGTACCGGGTCGGGATGATCCACAGAAGTAGTAGCATTAACATTCGTGACATGCGTGTTGAAGCGGCTAGTACAGCCAAACCTTCCTTCCTGCTGCTGAATGATTTCGATATTCGAACTGCCGCAATGCTCGCAAACACTGTTATTCAGGCATTCCATCAAATCATCCTCACACACAATCAGGTAACCGCAGTCATTGCATTTTAGCAAATATCCCTTCGGCATCTTTTGTTCACCTCCCTTCGGCGCGAACTTATCTTAAGTTATAGAAAACCTTATACCCGCGGTATTGGGCCAAATCACCCAACTGCTCTTCAATCCGAAGTAATTGGTTATATTTAGCCACACGGTCGGTACGGGCAGGCGCACCAGTCTTGATCTGACCAGCATTAACAGCTACCGCAATATCAGCAATAGTGGCGTCTTCTGTTTCCCCGGAACGATGCGAAATTACACAGGTATAACCAGCACGTTTTGCCATTTCAATGGTATCAAAGGTTTCTGTCAAGGTACCAATTTGGTTTACCTTAACCAAGATGGAGTTAGCCGTTTTGGCAACAATCCCCTGGCTTAACCGTTCCACATTAGTAACAAACAGATCATCGCCAACTAGCTGAGTTTTGCTGCTCAAGCGATCAGTTAAAAGCTTCCAGCCATCCCAGTCGTCTTCAGACATGCCGTCTTCAATCGATATAATAGGGTATTTTTCAACTAACTGACTATAGTATTCCACCATTTCGGCTGAAGTTTTCACAACACCTTCGCCTGCAAGATGGTATTTTCCGTCTTTAAATAATTCGGTTGCAGCAACATCAAGGCCAAGCATGATTTGCTCGCCTGGTTTGTAACCAGCTTTTTCAATCGCTTCAATAATGATTTTCAATGCTTCTTCGTTAGATGCCAGATTAGGAGCAAATCCACCCTCATCGCCAACGGCTGTCGCTAAATTGCGATCAGCAAGTACTTTTTTGAGGTTATGATAAATTTCCGCACCCATTCTCAGGGCTTCAGCAAAGCTTTCTGCACCTACCGGAAGGATCATAAACTCCTGAATATCCACATTATTATCAGCATGCTTACCGCCATTTAAGATGTTCATCATGGGAACAGGCAATTCTTTGGCATTCGCACCGCCCAAATATTGATACAAGGCCATATCCAAAGAGGATGCCGCTGCTTTTGCGACCGCCATGGAAACACCTAAGATAGCATTAGCGCCTAATTTGGCTTTATTGGGAGTGCCGTCAAGTTCAATCATAGCCTGGTCAATACCTATTTGGTCAAGAGCATCCATACCGACAATTTCCGGTGTAATAATTTCATTAACATTTTCTACAGCCTTGAGCACACCTTTACCCAGAAAACGGCTCTTATCACCATCGCGAAGCTCAACAGCTTCATAAGCACCGGTAGATGCACCTGATGGAACAGCCGCACGACCCAAGGTGCCATTTTCCAGTAGTACGTCAACTTCAATAGTAGGATTACCACGGGAATCAAGTATCTCTCTGGCTAAAATATCGACAATTATTGTAGACATATATTCTCCTCCTAATATATACGAATTTACTATGTACTTATGGAAATTTACTTCTGTAATAGACTCTTACCGGTCATCTCTTCCGGTTGGGCAATACCAGCCAATTCCAGGATAGTGGGAGCAATATCAGCTAAAATTCCTTCCTGTAGTTTGCTGCCACGATGTACTTCTGAAACCATAATAAGCGGTACTCTGTTGGTTGTATGGGCAGTAAACGGCTCGCCTGTTTCCGGGTCGAGCATGGCTTCTGCATTGCCGTGGTCGGCAGTTATCAGGGTAATACCGCCCCGGTCACGCATAGTATCCACCAAGCGCCCGACACATTGATCCACTGTTGTCACAGCACTGATAGCAGCATCAAGTATGCCTGTATGGCCAACCATATCTCCATTAGCATAGTTAAGAATAATCAAATCATATTTTCCGGATTTAATCGCCTCAACTACTTTATCAGTAACCTCAAGAGCACTCATCTCCGGCTTCAGATCATAGGTAGCTACTTTAGGCGAAGGAACCAAGAGCCGTTCTTCGCCGGCAAAGGGATGTTCCTCCCCGCCATTAAAGAAGTAAGTAACATGAGCGTATTTTTCCGTTTCAGCAATTCGCAGCTGGGTATACCCTGCCTGGCTAACCACCTCACCAAGAGTATTACCAATGTGAGTTGGTGGAAAAGCCACGGGGACGTTAAAGGTTTCGTCATATTGGGTCATGCTGGCAAAATGGAGGGGTAAACAACCGTTTTTGCACTCAAAGCTATCAAAATTAACATCAGTAAGCGCCCGGGTAAGCTGTCTGGCCCGATCAGGTCGGAAGTTAAAAAAGATAACACCATCAGCTGGTTTTATCCCCTGACAGCTACAGTTACTCATAATGGTTGGCTCAACAAATTCGTCCGTTTTCCCTGCCTGGTAGGATGCTTCAACAGCCGCTGCTGCATTAGGAGCTTGCGCACCCTGACAATAGACAAGGGCTTCATACTCTTTGCTAGTACGGTCCCAGCGTTTATCCCTGTCCATAGCATAATAGCGGCCAGCTATAGTAGCAATCTGACCTACCCCAAGTTCCGCCATTTTAGCCTCAAGTGCTTTGATATAGGAAACAGCGCTGCTTGGTGGTACATCCCGTCCGTCTAAAAACGCATGAACATAAACTTTCTTTACCCCCTGTTTTTTGGCTAATTCCAACAAAGCATACACATGGGTAATGTGACTGTGAACACCGCCATCAGACAACAGCCCCATCAGATGCAGTACCCCCTCTGCCTGGCGGGTCGCGTCACACACCTGACAGAGTACCGGATTGGTGAAAAAATCACCGTCCCTGATTGATTTGCTGATACGGGTAAGTTCCTGGTAGATAATCCGGCCTGAGCCAATAGTAAGATGACCAACTTCCGAGTTTCCCATTTGTCCTGCCGGCAAACCAACAGCTTCTCCTGAACAGTCAAGTTTGGTTACCGGATACCGCTCTGCTAACAATTTAATATGCGGGGTATCAGCTCTGGCAATGGAGTTAAACTCGTCATTTTCGCGGCCAATTCCCCAACCGTCAAGAATAACAAGTACAATTGGCGATGATAGTTTAGACACGTTTTTTCTCCTCGCGGTTATTTGAACTTAACTAATTTGCTAAAAGACTCAGCCTCTAAGCTCGCTCCGCCGACTAATGCGCCGTCAATATCGGGTTTTGCCATAAGTTCAGCTACATTGTCAGGCTTAACACTGCCGCCGTATTGGATACGGAGGCTCTCAGCGCTGGGTTGATCAAACATTTCGGCAACCGTACGACGGATAAAGGCGCATACTTCATTGGCATCCTCAGCCGAAGCCGTGCGGCCAGTACCGATAGCCCAAATGGGTTCATAGGCAATTACCAGGCCAGCCACTTGCTGCCCGCTAAGGCCGTCAAGCCCGCCTTTCACCTGGGCACCGACAACCCGCTTGGTAGCGTTAGCTTCCCGATCAATCAACGTTTCGCCGACACACATAATTGGCTTCAAACCGGCTTTAAGCGCGGCTTTAAGTTTGTTATTCACAGTTTGATCTGTTTCCGCAAAATATTGACGGCGCTCTGAGTGGCCGATGATTACATGGGTACAACCAATATCTTTGAGCATCCCAGGCGCAATTTCACCAGTAAAGGCACCTTTTTCTTCCCAATGCATATTTTGAGCACCTAAACCGATATTGGTTCCTGCTACAGCAGCAGCTATAGCAGGCAAGGCCGTAAAAGGCGGACATACAACAATCTCCACGTCGTTTACTGCGTTTGTCAGAGCGTTCAATTCCTGCACAAGTATAACGCCTTCTCCGGCTGTTTTATACATCTTCCAATTACCGGCAATAATGGGCTTGCGCATAGTCTCCACTCCTTACTAAAATTATTTATCTGCCAATGCAGCAATGCCTGGCAATTCTTTGCCTTCTAAAAATTCGAGCGACGCGCCGCCGCCTGTTGAGATGTGAGTAATCTTAGCAGCAAGCTTAAGTTTTTCCAGGGCAGCCACCGAATCACCACCACCGACAATACTCTTAGCACCTGATGCAGCCACTGCTTTGGCGACTGCCTCGGTGCCGATAGCGAAGGCATCAAATTCAAATACGCCCATCGGGCCATTCCACACGACGGTTTTTGCTCCGCGCAGAGCTGCGGCAAATTTTCCAGCCGTTGCCGGACCAATATCGAGAGCCATCCATTCACTGGGTATTTGCGTAACAGCCACGGCCTTGTGGTCAGCGTCGGCAGCAAAGTTTTCTGCCACCACAACATCTTCCGGTAATAGCAGGTTTACGCCCTTAGTCTTAGCAGTCGCAATAAGCTCTTTGGCCAAAACCAGCTTATCAGCTTCTACCAAGGACTTACCTGTTTGGTAACCTTGGGCAGCCAGAAAGGTATTGGCCATACCGCCACCGATGATCAGGGTATCTACTTTATTTAACAGATTTTCAATGACCCCAATCTTATCAGAAACCTTAGCTCCGCCAATAATAGCCACAAAAGGGTGCACCGGATCGGTAACAGCCTGCCCTAAAAACAGCAGCTCTTTATCCATCAAAAAACCGGATACGGCTGGTATGTACTTGGTTATACCATGCACTGAGGCATGAGCCCGGTGGGATACGCCAAAGGCATCGTTAACCAGGATTTCTGCCAGACCAGCCAGTTGTTTGGCAAATTCAGGATCATTTTTTTCTTCTTCCGGATTAAAACGCAGGTTCTCCAGCATAAGCAATTGCCCCGGCTGAAGAGCGGCCGCCATTTTTCTGGCTTCCGGCCCTACCGAGTCATTGGCGAATAAGACCTCGCGGTCATGAAGTAATTGCGACAGCTTTTTTGCAACTGGCTTGAGTGAAAACTCGGGCGCAATTTTACCTTTAGGCCGTCCCAGATGGCTGGCGATAATAACAGCTGCGTTCTTGGACAGCAAAAATTCCAGGGTAGGAATCGTAGCCCGAATACGAGTATCATCAGTTATGTTGCCTGCTTTATCCATTGGTACGTTATAGTCTACCCGCACTAATACTTTTTTACCTGATACCCAAATATCATTTAAGTTTTTTTTATTCATAACCATTCCTCCAGCTTAATCAGGTGAGGTGTAAGAGAAGCAATCTCAAATTACTGAGATTGCTTCACCCTTAATAATCTTACAGGCCTTTGCTGATAACGAAGTCGATAAGGTCGACAACACGATTGGAATAGCCCCATTCATTGTCATACCAGGAAACGACCTTAACCAGATTATCACCCACCATCATTGTTGACAGACCATCAACGATGGAGGAATGCGCATTGCCATTGTAGTCTATCGATACCAATGGTTCTTCTGAGAATGCCATGATGCCTTTGAGCTCACCATTGGCAGCTTCTTTAAGGGCTGCATTAACAGCTTCGGCAGTGGCTGGCTTTTCCAATTGAGCAACCAAATCGGTAATGGATACATTCGGAGTTGGTACGCGGAGCGCAAAACCATTAAGCTTGCCTTTGAGTTCAGGCAGAACCAAAGCTACCGCCTTAGCTGCACCGGTTGTGGTCGGAATAATGGACATACCGGCAGCACGGGCGCGACGAAGATCTTTATGCGGCAGATCAAGAATGTTTTGGTCATTGGTATAGGAATGAATCGTTGTCATTAACCCAGATTTTATCCCGAACTTTTCCTGCAGCACTTTAGCAAATGGAGCCAGGCAGTTGGTAGTACAAGAAGCGTTGGAAATAATTTGATGGTTGGCCGGATCATATTTGTCTTGATTTACTCCCATAACAATAGTTATATCTTCATTTTTACCTGGTGCTGAAATAATTACTTTTTTCGCACCTGCGGTAATGTGAGCCATAGCTTTGTCTTTTTCGGTAAAGCGGCCTGTTGACTCAACTACAATATCAACCCCCAAGGCCTTCCAGGGCAGCTGTGCCGGATCTTTTTCAGCAAGCACTTTGATAAGCTTGCCGTTTACTTCAATACCGCCATCAACAGCTTTGACTTCAGCATTCATTGTGCCATGTACGGAATCATATTTCAAAAGATGAGCAAGCGTTTTGGCATCTGTTAAGTCATTTACCGCTACAATCTCAAACTTGGGATTATTAACTGCTACCCGTAGAACATTCCGGCCAATACGGCCAAAACCGTTAATACCAATTTTAATAGTCATACTGAAATTCCTCCTAAATGTTATTAGTTATTAATAACTGAATAGCTTTAGCCGCAGCTTCATCGGTAACAAGCACACTCTGTTCACCAGTACCAGCTACCGCCAAGATTGCCTTAGCTTTGGCGCTGCCTCCGGCCACAGCGATTACCGTGTCAATTCCAGCCAAATCATCCAGTTTCAAACCGATACTGCTGGTAACATACACAATCTTTCCTGGTAGAGCGCAATATTGCCCCAGTGCTTCGCCTACCGCACCATGCTGTTCGATATCAGCAATAGTGGCCGCAGCCATACCGCGCCGTTCGGCCATTTCACCGGCTTGACCAATACCATGTACCAAAATATTGGCCTTTTTAATCATGTCGGCCACAGCCCTAAGATTAGTATCTCCGTCCAAAATGGCTTCCAGAGTTTCCTCATTTACCCCATCAGGGATATGCAGCAGGCGATAACGCCCGCCCAGCTTGTTGGCCATTACGGCGGCAATCGTATTGGCCTGATACTCCACGACCTCACCTAGTCCACCCCGGGCTGGCACAACAGTTGTTGTCGGGACACTAAAATTAACAGCTTCCGCCACCTTGGCCATGGTCGAACCGCCGCTTACTGCAACAATCATATTATCTCCCAAATGCTGTCTAAGTACACTTGCCGTAGCCCGGCCAAGTTCGCGGCGCACCGCGCTGTCGGCTTCACTATCACCTGGTATAATAACAACCTGCATAAGGTTCAGACGCTGCGCCAATTCCGCCTCAAGCCCGACTAAATTATGAAGTATCCGGATATATTCAGCCAAATCGGCCAACATGATCTGACCTTCGTCTGTTACACTGATTCCCAGTGGGGAAAACTTAACAAGTCCAGCCGTTTTGAGCCAATCAACCTGAGCCCTGACCCCTCGTTCACCCATATCCAGCATACTCGATAATGCCCGGCGTCCAATCGGCTGAGCGTGCTTAATATGACGCAGGAGATTGTAGCGCGCTTCGATAATTTGTATAAGTTCTGGTGCAAGTTTGCGCTGTAGCTGAATAAATTTCTCCATAACATCTCCTTGGGTTAAAATATGTCCCACATGAACATATTATGTCCCATATCAGGTAAAAAAACTAGATAGCCTGCCTATCACTTTCACTACACCTATTCGGCAAGGGCCTTTAAACTCCTGCTTCAACAGGAAAATTTTATCATATGGTGCTACTTCAGGCTATTAACTACCGCAATAAGATTGGGTAGCCCTTCCTAATATAGTCTTGCAAAATGGCGATATTTTTATGAGCATCGGCTTCAGCCTCAGCCATATATCTGTTGACCATCAATGGTGAGCCACAACACAGCCTTCTCAGGAACAATTACATCGAGTTATTAATCTGCAATACAGCTACCACATCCAACCCTACTTGCGGCTGGTTATAATTTATAAAACAAAACATAAAAATAAAGTCTAAAGTAACGCCTATAGAACTGCGGTTTCTACTAAGGCGAAAACTTTGGACTTTTCTTTATCACTGCCCCCGATTCAGTTATTTAGCTATATTATTCTCGTGTTTTTAATAATGATTACTTGGGAATTTTTGCACATACTTTGTTAATGCCTTTTTCGTCTACTTGAAGCGGGAATAGCCATTTCTTCCCGATACTTGGCAACCGTTCGCCGTGAAACCATAATTCCTTTGCTATTGAGAATGTCTCCCAAAGATTGATCACTTAAGGGCTGCATTGGATTTTCGGCTGCAATCAATTCCCGTATCTCCTGTTTTACCCGACTGGCTGAAATATCCTCGCCGGCAGCACTCTGAATACCGGCAGTAAAAAAGGTATTCATACCAAACACGCCGTGAGGGGTAGCCATATATTTATTGGACGTCGCGCGGCTTATGGTCGATTCATGTACCCCAATCTGATCGGCCACCTTCTTCATGGTGAGTGGTCGCAAAAATTTGGGACCATGATCAAAAAAGTTTTGTTGCATCTCAATGATGGCTTCCGCCACATTATATAAAGTACGCCGGCGCTGCTCGATACTTTTTATCAGCCAAACTGCAGCATTAATACGACCTTCTACATATTTACGGGCATCACCGGGCTCTTCCCGGACAATTTGCCGATAATATGAATTGATAGACAGCTGTGGCACATGACTATCATTAATATGAATGGTATAACCGCTATTTACCCGTTCAACAATAATATCAGGTATAATATATCCTGGTTGTCCACCACCAAAGGCACACCCTGGTTTAGGATCAAGTGTGCGGATAATATCCACCGCCTGTTGGACTTCATGGAGCGAACAATGCTGTTTATCGGCAATTTGTTTATACCGACCTAAGGCTACCTGATCGAGATGCTCTCTAATAACGGCAACCGCTAACGCAAATTCCTTACTGTTATATTCTTTCTCTTTTTGTTCCAGTTGCAGGAGCAGACATTCTTGCAAAGAGCGCGCGCCTACCCCAATAGGTTCAAAGGTCTGGATAAGTTTCAGCACATTTTCTACTACGGTTTCTTCTACTGCCAATTGGGTAGCTGCTTCTGCTGTTGTCCCGCATAAATAGCCATTATCATCAATACAGCCAATAAGATATTTGCCAATAGCCAAATGTCTGGCATCAAGTACAGCAAAATGCAGCTGCATTTCCAGGTAGTTTTGCAATGATACCGTTTCCGCATCA
The DNA here is from genome assembly GCF_000445445.1 of Sporomusa ovata DSM 2662. GTDB lineage: Bacteria > Bacillota > Negativicutes > Sporomusales > Sporomusaceae > Sporomusa > Sporomusa ovata. The sequence goes on from NZ_ASXP01000003.1 coordinate 176,738, forward strand.
GCTATCTCCCGTTGCTTCTCCATTTCAGTGCATCCGGACTGGGCACCTGTTGTGGTCTGCGTACCATTTAGCAAATACTCAACCCAGCCATCTGCTTCTGGCTGGTTATCCGTCTGTTCATTGCTGCTGAATGATTCAACCTCACTCTCAGGCTCATTGTTACTTTCATGGGCATCGGCCTCAAGCACCGGATTTTCCAGTAATTCTTTTTCCACCAACTCGGCCAACTCGGTAGCCGGTAGCTGAAGGATAGCAATTGCCTGACGTAGTTGTGGTGTCATTATTAATTTTTGCGTTGTTTCCAGCTTAAGTCCATAATCCAGTTGCATAGAATAACCTCCCCCAGGACAACGTTATGTCTGTCCCATGATAAATACTATGATATTATTCAAAAAATATCAGCAAATTCGCGGCAGCTGTTCGCCTGATAACATATCTAACAGGCGCAAACCACCTACCGTGGTTTTGAGTGCTACCATTCCAGCCGCTTTGTCGCTCACAGTGCCAATAATACGGGCAGTTGAACTCACCTGATGCCGGTACATAATTTTCAGAACTTTTTCACTATATTCCCTTTCGACAAAAACTACTACTTTTCCTTCATTGGCAAGGTACAAAGGTTCAAATCCCAGCAATTCACAGACAGCTGCTACTTCCGGCCTCACCGGCAGGGAACTTTCCTCCAATACAATCCCCACCCCGGCATCGGCGGCAATCTCATTGAGAGTTGTCGCCAGTCCACCCCGGGTGGGATCACGCAGCATACTGATGGCAGGTACTTCGGTTAACAGCTCCTGGATAAGTCCGTTCAAGGGAGCACAGTCACTGATAATTTGTGCCGGCAGTGTTAAGCCATGCCGCTCACTCATAACAGCTATGGCATGATCGCCCAGGTAGCCACTGACTATGACTACCTGGCCTGGCTTGACGCGGCTGGCAGTAATATCAGCCTGCGGCAGTATAGCGCCAATCCCGGCCGTATTAATATAAATACCATCAACTGCTCCCCGTTCGACTACTTTTGTATCACCAGTAACAATAGCAACACCAGCGTCCTGAGCCGCAGCCCGCATTGATTCTACAATTTTTTTAAGTTCGGCAATAGGTAAGCCCTCTTCCAGGATAAAGCCGGCACTCAAATAGAAGGGTCTCGCACCACACATGGCCAAATCATTGACTGTGCCGCAAACAGCCAGTTTGCCGATATCGCCGCCAGGGAAAAAACGTGGTTTGACAACATAGCTGTCAGTAGTAAAAGCCAGCTTGGTACCACCAATACTGAAGCGTGCACCATCATGCAACTCGGCTAGCAGCGGATTAGCAAACGCTGACACCATAATATTTTTTATTAAGTCATGACTTAAGCGGCCACCGCTGCCATGACCCAGCAAGATTAGCTCTTCCTGATTATGCATAATTCCACCGTCCTTGGCCGTATTTATACCAGGCAGCACAAGCCCCTTCCACCGACACCATGCAGGCCCCAACCGGATGCTCTGGTGTACAACTGCAACCAAAATGTGAACAATCTTCGGGGCGAATCCGGCCGCAGAGTACTTCGCCACAGCGACAGCCTGCCGGTTCCTTAGTTACCACAGCTGCCAGCGGTAGTCTCAGCCTGGCATCAAAGGCACTATACTCTGGCCTTAGTGCCAGTCCTGAGTCCGCAATCTCCCCAAATCCCCGCCAAATAGCATTTGCTGGTTGGTACACTTGCCGGAGAATATTCCAGGCTGCCTCATTACCTGCCGGTTTAACCACTCGCCGGTATTGATTAGCCAGTTCGGCTTTGCCGGCAGCTATTTGCGTCAGCAGCATATAGATGGCTTGCAAAATATCCAGGGCCTCAAAGCCCGTAATGACCGCCGGTACCTGATACTCGCCGGCAACAAACTGGTAAGGCGCAAATCCGCTGATGGCTGCCGTATGCCCTGGCAGTAAAAAACCATCCACTCTGATATCCGGAGCATCCAGGATGGTTCTGAGCGCTGGCGGCACCAGTTTATGGGCCGACAAAACAAAAAAATTGTCTAACCCCTGTTGCTCTGCCTGGAGTATGGTAGCAGCTGCCGTAGGTGCTGTGGTCTCAAAACCAACAGCCAGAAAGATCACTGCCTTCTCTGGATTCTCCCTTGCCATTGTCAGGCTCTCTAGCGGTGAATAAACAATGCGGATATCAGCGCCCTGTGTTTTCTCAGCCATAAGTGTCGACTGCGAGCCCGGCACTTTGAGCATATCGCCAAAAGTAGCGAGAATTGTATCTTCCCGGCCACTATACGCAATAGCCGTATCCAGGTATTCATTGGGCGTAACACACACCGGACAGCCGGGGCCGCTGACCAACTCGACAGTTGGCGGCAGCAATTGACGAATGCCGTTACGGAAGATGGACACCGTATGGGTGCCGCACACCTCCATCAGCCGCAGCGGACGCCGTGCCAGCCTGGCAATAGCCTGAGTGAAAAAGTCAGCCGCACGGGCTGTTTCCTCAGCTGTCAGTCTCATATTGTTCCAGCTCCTTAAACAGCTCCAGCGTGCGTAGCGCCTCTTCTTCATCAATGGCCTGAATGGCAAAGCCGGCATGAATAAGCACATAGTCACCCACCACAGCATCAGGCAGCAGCATCAGGCTAACCTCACGAGTTACGCCGCTGATGTCAACTGTACCCAAGAATTCACTACGCTCAATGATTTTGGCAGGAACAGCCAAACACATAATTATCGACTCCCTTCCCCCGCAATTACCGCCTGACCTAAGGCCAAACCACCATCATTGGGCGGTGCCTGACGGTGAAGATATAGTTGTAATTTATGTTGTGTGAGCATTCCGACAACTTGTGATAACAAGGTAATATTTTGAAAAACTCCACCACTCAGGGCAATGTCCCGAATACCGGTGGCTCTACTAATTTTCAGAGTCATATCACAAGCAGCCGCAGCCAACGTAGTATGAAAATCAGCAGCAAGCGGCCCCACTGCTGAACCTTGCTGCAATGCTTGGCATAAAGCAGCAAATACTGGTTTAAAATCAAGGTTCCATTTGCCATCCACTTCTTTTATCCCATAAGACAACACCCGGCCAACAGCCCCCTGCGCTGCCAGCTCAAGCTCAATCGCCGCCTGACCCTCGTAGTTGATACTCTGGCGGATACCGAGTAAAGCCGCAGCAGTGTCAAATAACCTGCCAGCCCCGGATGACAGTGGCGTATTAATCTTCTTTTCAGCAGCTGCTATTACCAGCTCCCAGCCAGCAGGCAGATCTTGCACTAAGGGTATCGCCTGATGGTTAATAAAGTCCTCGCCATATAGCTCCTTAAGCAGGCAAACCGCTATGCGCCACGGCTGACGAACAGCCTGCGCCCCACCTGGCAGCGGCAAGTAGGACAAATGCCCGGCTCGCCGGTATTCCCGTATATCAGCAACTAAAAATTCACCGCCCCACAGAGTACCATCCGGGCCATAACCTGTGCCGTCAAAGGCAAGGCCAATAACAGGTCCGGTCAAATGGTGTTCGGCCATAACGGCAGCAATATGGGCATGATGGTGCTGAACAGCAACGGTAGGTAACCCTATTGTTTGTGCATATTTGGTTGACAGGTATTCAGGATGCAGGTCACAAGCTACTACCATCGGCGTAACCGCAAGCAGCTTTTGCATATGTTCTATGGCTTCAACATAAGATTGATATGTCGGCATATTCTCTAAATCACCGATATGAGCACTCAGAAAAGCCTGCTTACCCCGAGTCAGGCAAAACGTATTTTTTAGTTCCCCGCCCACTGCCAATACTGGCGGTAATTCACGCACCAGATTGACAGGCCCAGGCACATAGCCGCGACTGCGGCGAAAAAAGTAGGGCTTATTAAACACTACTTTAACCACTGAATCATCAGCCCGGCAATAAATATCACGGTTATGGACTAAAAAATAATCAGCAATCGTATTCAGTCTGCTGATGGCGTCGTTATCCTGATAAGCAATCGGCTCATCACTAAGATTACCGCTTGTCATAACCCATATATCTGCTGGTGCCAAAAGCAGGGTATGGGCCGGTGTATAAGGCAGCATCATGCCAATACAGGGATTAGCTGGAGCAATGCTTTCGGCCAGGCTGTAGCCCTCGCCCTTATTCAGCAGCACAATTGGCTTGGCAGCACTTGTTAGTAGTTGTTCTTCCAGCGGCGACACCAGGCACTGAGTCTTGATGGCAGCCAAACTGCCGGCCATCACGGCAAACGGCTTATCTTCACGCACCTTCCGCTGCCTAAGCCGCGCTGCGGCAGCGTGGTCAAAAGCATTAACGGCCAAATGATAACCGCCAATACCTTTAATAGCCAATACCCGGCCGGCGGCCAGCTGCTTTCTCGCCTGAATAAAGACATCATCTTCCTGACTGTCGACCGGCCGCCCCTCTTTATCCAGCAATTGATAAGCCGGCCCACACACTGGGCAGGCATTGGGCTGCGCATGAAAACGCCTATTGGCAGGATTATCATATTCGGCCTGACAATCCGGGCACATGGTAAACTCAGCCATGGTGGTTGCCTGCCGGTCATAGGGGATATCATTAATAATGGTAAAACGCGGCCCGCAATTGGTGCAATTGATGAACGGATAACGGTAACGCCGGTCGGCCGGGTTTAAGAGTTCCTCCCGGCAATGCGAACAGGTAGCCACATCAGGCGAAACCAGCGCGGTTTTAGTCGTGTCAGCTACACTGGCCATGATGCGAAAGTCAGCATAACCACCTAACTGACAGTCCTTCACCGTAAACGTGTCAATAACAGCCAACGGCGGCGATTGGCTGCTTAGATCCGCCACAAAACCACTAATAGCTGCTTGACTTCCCTCAACCTCAATCTCTACGCCACTGGCATTATTTGACACCCATCCCTTTACGCCATATCGTTGGGCCAAATTATATGCAAAGGGGCGGAACCCCACCCCTTGGACGATACCAGTTATCTGAATATGAACTGCTATATCCATCATAATTATATTAGCTTTGACTGGCTATTGCCAGTTTGGCCTGAATCATGATAGCGCATTCCAGACGTTTTTTCTGCAGCTCACAGCCTATTTCATAAGGCTGATGCAAATCATGATGGAACAAATCAGCATTGGCATGACAGCCGCCGCTACAGTAGAATCTGGCCCAGCACTCACGGCAGATTGGCTTATTGAGCACATGAGCCTGACGGAATTTTACCGGTAATCCGGTGTTCTTAACACCCTCATAGATAGTGCCTAATTTATATTCATCCCGCCCGACAAACTGGTGGCAAGGATATAAATCCCCCTCAGGAGTAACAGCAAAATACTCATGCCCTGCACCACAGCCGCTCAGGCGTTTGGCAACACAGGGACCCTGGCCCAAATCCAGGTTGAAGTGGAAAAAGTCAAAACCCTTTCCTGCCAGCTTGCGTTTTAGATACTCCGCAGCTAATAGCTCATATTGGCGGAATAACTCGGGTAAATGCTCTTCTGTTAAGGCATAATCAACATCTTTGGCCACAACAGGTTCCACTGACAGCTGACTAAACCCCTGATCAGCCATGGATAATACATCGGCGGCAAAATCAAGATTATAGGCCGTATAGGTACCACGCAGGTAATAGTTTTGATCACCACGCGAAACAGCTGCCTGTTTACAGCGCTTAATAACCTTATCATAGCTGCCACTGCCATCAACCCGTGGGCGCATACGGTCATGAACCTCCGGTCGGCCATCCAGGCTAAGGACTAAACTGATATTATTATCATTAAAGTACTGAATGATATCATCTGTCAGTAATAACGCATTCGTAGTTAGTGTTAGTTTAAACACCTTATCCGTCTCAGTCTCACGTTTTCTCACATAACTAACAACATGACGGACAGTATTCATATTTAAAAGCGGTTCCCCACCAAAAAAGTCTAATTCACAATGACGGCGTTGCCCACTATTTTCAATAATGAAATCAACAGCCCGTTCACCAACCTCTTTGGACATCAGTCCACGGCTATGGCCAAAATCACCTGTCCCTGCAAAACAGTAACCGCAGCGCAGGTTGCAATCATGAGCCACATGCAAACACAATGATTTCACCAGCGGCTTATCCCGAAAGGTTAGCGGCACGGTTAATTCAGGGGAAAACAATTGTCCAGCTGCCATCAGTTCCTTTAGTTCAGTCAAAGCTTCAGTAAGCGCTGCTGCTTCATATTTATCTATAAGGGCGGCAACAACTTCCGCCTCGTTGACACCGTTAAAAATATCTAATATATCGTACACTAAACTATCAACAATATGCACGGCACCACTATTAATATCAAGAACAATGAATAGATCGTCTATTTTAAATTTATGAACTTGCATTGCAATTCCTTTCTCAAAAAAAGTAAGCCCCTTGCCTGGTCAAGGGGCTGTACACTATGCCTGCTGCTGGCAAACCTGATTGCCGACAGTGCAAGAAGTCTTGCAGGCCGACTGACAGGAAGCCTGGCATTCTCCACAGCCGCCAGTCTGTACTGTTTGAGTGAGTGATGCTTTATTAATTGTTACAACATGCTTTTTCATAGTTAATTCCCCCCTTACCTATACAAATATGTAATTACTTCTTACTTTACTATTTTAGCCCTTTTGTTAGCAGTAAGCAATAGGAAAAGGAGATCGCCCTGCCACTAACTACAGGGCACACCCCTAAATCATTATTTCTTTTTAGTAGCCGGGGCCGGAGTCAGAACGATTTTAACAGGCAGACTGGACGCACCCGGTGGTGAAAATGTCAGCCACAGCGATTGCCCGCCCGCATAGTCGCCAAGATGAGTAACCTCATTGTCTTTCTTAGTACCAAAAAACAGCTTATCGGCTGGGGTGCCGATCGTATATTCTTCCTGATGGCGATATTTTACCTTCATTCCGCCTGCATACGCCCCACCCCGGGGATTTAAATAGACAGCATAGTTTTTTTCAAACGCTGTAGGTAAAAACAGCTTGTACATAACACCATAGTTGCCATAGTTAAGAGTCTTTGAACCATCGGTGGCATCAATACCGCTAACATAAGTATCAAGCTTGTTATCAGCCAGGGTAATAGCCATTACGCCATCCTGGGCTGGGTTATAGACTTGGCTGGGAACAAGCAAGCGGTCCCGGCCAGGGAAGGTTCCCCTAAGCCTGTGATTGGTGTTTGGCAATACACTGGCCGTGGCAGCAAATATAGCCGGATCAGCATCAACAGGCAACATCATAATAACAACTTTAACAGGTATTTTGCTCTGGAAGTCATAGATACCATTAACAAGTTCATCTGACGCAACAACAGTCTTATTAAGGATTGGTTCTAACAAGGCTGTCCCTTTGGCAGGCACCTCAATAAGCTCGTTCTCCGCTTGGTTTAGATAATTCATTTCAGCAGTTTTGCCTATTGCCAAATAATCCAAACCGGGACCACCCAGTCCATACTGATTGACTATAACATCAGTTGCTGTGTCCGAATCATTGACCAGGAGAACGACAATTTTTTTTAACTCCCTGGTCGCATTAACATGGTGAAAAAATAGCCGGATATCACCACTTACGGTATCCTGGTACATAATACCATCATCTTCCACCATCTCCGGACTGTCTGATAACAGCAACGTGCCGCCTTGGTCGGTCATCGTAACAGGCAATTCTGCTAGGTGAAGCATATCAATACCTGCCGGAAAACCGGACTTGGCCAGCGTAAGCTGAGGTGTAGAAACACAACTAACGGCAAGTGTAACAGCCACGGCCACACTTACCTGACACAACAAATTTGACAAAAATCTACCTCCTAATAAGCTCAGGGAAAGTTAGACTTTCTAGCTGAACAATGGTTGATCACCTACCGGTATTATAACAGACTCTATCCTGTCCTTCAACCGTTGGCGGAGTTTACCATAAGGACGCCAGCTTCCCATATACTTGCGCCCTAAGCAGCCGCAGCCGAAATTCCCATAAACCATACTTGGGCCGGGGGATATTGACACGGTTGAGCTGATAGACATCGCCGCTTGTCGTACCTAAACCAGGCCGTCCAGTGCAAGCCCCCGTATAACCGGCTTGCTGCACCCCAGCAATTGTCGCACTATCATATTGGCCATACGGATAGGCCAAAAAATTGACTGACTGCCCCAGGCTGGCCTCGATCACCTGCTTGGAACGCACAAGCTCAGCCAATTGCTCCGGAGGACTAATTTCATCTAACGCCACATGACTATAGGTGTGAGAACCTATTTCTGTTCCCCGTTGCTGCATCGCCTTCAGTTGTTCCCAGGTCATATATTCGGTTTGACCCACTTGTCCGGCAATAACAAACACAGTGCCTTTCATACCGTACTTTTCCATAATAGGCAAGGCGGTCAAATAATTATCCTCATAACCATCATCAAAGGTAATAACGACTGGCCGGGAAGGCAGCATCCCACCACCCTGTTTGGCTGCAAACAATTCGCTTAAGGAAATGGCTGTATAGCCATGCTCTGCTAAATACTGCATCTGCTGGTCGAATTCATCGGCATCAATGCTATATATCTCAGGCAAACTTCCCACCTGATGGTAGGCCAGAATGGGCACACCACCACCAGGAGCCAGTAGCCAAAGGCTAATGATTAGAATAAAGGCACCAATAACTTGTAAACTTCGTATCATTATTTGTTCATCTCATCTTCTGGCTGGCAAAAGCCTAAGGATTGAGCAATTTCTCCCAGCTTGCGCAGGCGGTGATTGATACCTGACTTACCAATCCGCCCTTCCAGGACCTCTACCAATTCAGATAAAGTGGCCTCCGGATAAGCTAACCGTGCCTCAGCCACCTCCCTGAGCGGTGGCGTCAGCTTATCAAGCCCCATAGCTCCGGCAATAGCCTGGATACTATCGACCTGCCGCACGGCAGCATTAACGGTTTTTTGCAGATTAGCTGTCTCGCAGTTAACCAGTCGGTTAACCTGATTGCGCATATCTTTAACAACCCGTACATTTTCAAAAGTCAGCAAGGCACTGTGGGCACCAATAATCTGAAGAAAAGCGGTAATGGCATTACCCTCCTTTAAATAGACAATATAATCATCTTTACGATCAGTCATACGCCCTGGCAAATCAAGCGATTTCATGACTCGTACCAGCGATTTCGCCAGATCGGCATTGCCTGTTACCAATTCCAGATGGTAAGAGCCTTCAGGACGGTTAACTGAGCCAGCCCCCAAAAATGCCCCCCTGAGATAGGCCCGGCGACAGCAGACTTTGCGAAGAATTCCCCGGTCCGAATGAACATTAAGTCCGCCGTCCCGCATAATGCCTAGCATTGCCAGCAGTTTGTTAACCCCTGGTGACGGTATTACCCGCACATGATAGGTATTATTTTTTTTCAGCCGCCGTCCTCTGGTCACAACCACTTCGGTATTTATATTCGCATAGCCTTTTATCAGACCAAGTACCTTCCGGGTAACGGCCGCATTCTCGCTGCTAAAATTGATACCCAGATTGGCATTACCGCCAATAGACATTGCACCCCCCATCCGGATGAGCGCTGCAAGTTCGGCAGCATCACAACAACTGCGCCCACCGGTTATGTGGGCCAACTCATTTTTAACTTCCGTTGAAAACGACAAGGGCCTCAGTCCTTCAGTTAATCTTTTAATTTCTTGATACTTTCCGCCATAATATAATAATCTAACAAGCGCATCCGGTCAGAATTAAGCTTCAAATCGTACACCAGCGACATAAGTGTGCGCGACAGCTTCGCCGGATCATGACGCACCAGATTAGTTTCACTAACAAGGTTGGCTTTCACTACTTTAATTCCCAATTTTTCAATGGCCTCAATGTCCGGCTCTACCGGATAGGCCCCCTGCTCAGCATAAAGTTCCCGCAAATCGGGTGCTATCTCCTGTACATTGATAACCGCAATGTCAATTGTGCCTGGACCAGAATGGTCAAGAATGGCCTTAATGTGATCATAGGCACTATAACCATCAGTTTCACCTGGCTGGGTCATAACATTACAAATATATATTTTAACAGCATCACTATCACTTACAGCCTCAACAATACCCTTTACCAATAAATTAGGAATAACACTGGTATAGAGACTGCCTGGTCCCAGGATACAGGCATCTGCGTCACGAATGGCCTCTACTGCCCCCTTTAGCGGCTTAACATCCCGGGGCTCAATATATACCTGCTTAATCGTTTTACCTGACAATGGAATCTTGGATTCCCCCTGAACTATAGTGCCATCAGTCATTTCGGCTGCCAGTAACACCCGTTCCGTCGAAGAAGGCAACACTTGTCCACGTACGGCCAATACCTTACTGGACTCTTTAAGTGCCTGTTCAACATCACCAACGATTTCGGTCATAGCGGCGATAAACAGATTACCAAAGTTATGACCGGCTAATTCTCCTGTACCACCAAAGCGGTGCTGAAACAGCTTTTCCATCAGCGGTTCCGTATCCGCAAGTGCCACCAAACAGTTGCGCAAATCACCTGGCGGAATAATCCCCAGATCCACTCGCAGCCGTCCGGATGACCCGCCATCGTCTGCTACCGTGACCACTGCCGTAAGATTACTGGTAATACTTTTTATTCCCCGTAATAGCACAGACAAACCTGTGCCACCACCGATAACAGTAATCGCCGGGCCGCGGTTAAGCTTACGTTTTTCAAAAATAATCTCCACAAGCTTATCAGAGCCTTCAGGCACCAATACACTAATAACAGACTTTATAATCTGCTGCGTTGCCGCCAGCATAACACCCAGACCAAGCACAATAATGGCAGTGCCGGCAACGGTAGTCACAGCATAATAGTATTTTCCTGTCGTCAGATAAAACAACCGGAAGATAGCTTCTTCCATTACACCAATATATTTATAGTTAAAAACAATGGCCAAGCCTAAGCTGGCACAAATAACACCTGCAGAAAATAGCAGCAGCCAACGCTTGAATTTCATACCCGGATATAGCCATTTTAAAAAATGCATTTCTTCACCCGCATCCATTCAATCCTTGAAATTACTCGCGGCTGGTTATAAATGTCCAACTGCTAGGCGCGATGAGGACGTGACCGTAGTCGTACTGGGAAGTACGTCGTAGGGAACGCCCGCAAGAGTAGCACCGTCGCCTATGAGACTGCGATACGTCTCTAAGAAGGCAGTGGGCTTGTTGTAACAGCCCGTGCAGATGGGCGTTTAGAACCTGCCGCTCGTTATTCAATAACATTGTGCTTAATATCCCGATGTTCAACATTAACCTTAAAGCCTTTGCCTTTCAGGTATTCAAACATCTTCTCCGCAATAAATACCGAGCGATGTAAGCCACCAGTGCACCCGATAGCAATAATTAACTGGCTTTTCCCTTCTTTGATATAGTGAGGAACGAGAAAATCAACCAGACCTGACAGCTTTTCCATAAACTGCTGGGTAACAGGCCATTTCCAGATATAGTCACCCACTACGGCCTCACGTCCGCTTTTGCGCCGCAAAGACTCAACATAAAAGGGATTGGGCAAAAACCGAACATCCATTACCAAGTCGGCATCAAGCGGCATCCCATGTTTAAAACCAAAAGATACGACCGTAACTGTCATGCGCTCATGTTCGCGCTCTTCTGCAAACAGGCCCGTAATCTTACCGCGAAGCTCGGCAGTAGAGAGCCCGGAGGTATCAATTATATGTGTAGCCCGTCCCCTGATTTGCTCCAGTCTGTCCCGCTCCCGGCTTATACCCTCACTGATCCGGCCATGAGGAGCCATAGGATGACGGCGGCGGGTTTCCTTATAACGGCGGATAATTGTTGCATCTGAGGCTTCCAGAAATAATATCTCATAAAGTAAACCCTGGTTCTCCATCCCCTCCAGCACCTGAACCAATTTATCAAAAAATTCACCGCCGCGAATATCCACCACCAGCGCAATTTTGGTAACCTTGCCGCCAGATTGGGCACATAGTTCAGCAAATTTAGGGATTAGCATAGGCGGTAAATTATCTACACAAAAATAACCCAGATCTTCCATAGCACGTACCACCTGGGACTTCCCCGCCCCTGACATTCCAGTAATAATTACCAGCCGAAAGTTATCTATCATCGGTGTACACCTCTATCTTTTGTACATTTAGTTTCGAAAATGCCTGTAATCTACCGTTATTTTTCCTAAGACTATGCCGCTCTTTTTTAAATTATAGGGTAGTATGGGAAAAAAAGCAAAAGCAGTTCCTGCTATTTAGTAACAGGAACTGACGTAATCGCCTTAATTCAACACATATTTCTCAATGGCTTCCGCTACCCCATCGGCATCATTGGAGAGGGTTTCCAGCCGGGCAGCTGCCTTAACAGCATCACCGGCATTGCCCATAGCAACCCCCCAGCCGGCATATTTGATCATATCCAGATCATTGCCACTATCGCCAAGCGCCATAACCTCTTCCTGCCTAATCTGCAGCTTATCTGCTAAGAAGGCCAAAGCCCGGCCCTTATTAGCCAGTGGATGGGTGATTTCCAGAAAAGTAGGTTTGGATATTGCCACCGTTAACTGATTGTCAAACCGTGTTTTCACGATGTTATAGGCTGCTTTAATATCTTCTGCTGTCGACATGGCCAACATCTTGGTCGGTGGTTGCTCGGCAGCATATAATCTGTCACCGATAGCATTGGCCGGTGCTCCTGAGAATCGCTGATAATAGGCTGCATGTTCATCCAGTTCCTTTACATACAGTTTATCATTCATATAAGTCTGAATATACCAATTGTGTTCCCGGCATAAGTCCAACACTTCCAACGCAAGTTCCCTTTCAACCGGCTGATGTAACAAGGTTTCGCCAGACAAACACGACTTAATCAAAGCACCGTTATAGGTAATAAGCGGTACATCAAGTTTAAGCTGCCTGGCATACACCAAGGCTGAACAATACATCCGCCCTGTGGCAATAGTCACAGTTACCCCCTTCGACACAGCCTTACGGATGGCTTCGCAAGCCCGCGGCGAAACAGCTAATTTGCTATCTAATAAAGTATCATCCAAATCTATTGCAATAAGTTTTATTGTCATTTATTTCTCCTTTTAGAAAAGAAAAACTATCGATCCTGAATTATTTTTGACAAAGTAAAGCTGCATAGCGTCATAAGTAAAATACCGGTCAATGAAGTCATCACGCTGGAAATTTGAAACCCGGGCAATGCTTCAACTACCATGAGCGGTGTAAAAATATTAGTCATAAAGGTAATACCACCCAAAGTCAGCAAATTAAAAGGCAAAGCAGCAATCATCAACAGCGGTCGAATGGCGGCATTTGCCAGACCGACAATCACCCCACCGAGCAGTGTACCGCCCAAGGTGTCTACAAATACTCCAGGCAATTCAATTACCAGCATAATTAAAATCACCGCATTAATAATAATCCGCAGTAAAAAACCAGTCACCGCTCTTACTCCTCCTACCGCCAGTGAACTCACTAAGCAAAACTGAATACAAATCTTCAGGAAAAGATTTAGTCCCACCTAAAGCAACGTATCTTCTCTATTATATCCCAAAGGACAAAATTCCGGCAATAATAAAGTAAATCTATCCTTTCTACCATAAAATCTCCACAGGTACATCGCTTACCTGAGCGGTACCCGTCAGTGTCATGGCGGCGCTGAGCTCTGCCTTGTATTTATTTAAAACAACTTCCACCCCTTCCCTGCCGCCGCCTACGGCAGCAATGGCCAGTGGCCGGCCAAGCAGCACAGCATCAGCGCCTAGTGCCAGCATCTTAAGAACGTCGGCACCACTACGAATGCCGCCATCTACCAAGACTGTCATTTTTCCTTTTACAGCCTCCGCAATATACGGCAGTACTTCTGCTGTACCAGGAGTATGGTCAAGTGCCCGCCCGCCATGATTAGAAACAACAATGGCATCCACTCCGGCCTGCCAGCAAGACTCTGCATCATCAGGAGTCATAATACCTTTGACGATAAAGGGAATGGTGGTATGGTTCTTTATATATTCAAGCTCCTGGATGGTTTTAGGGCCTACCGGTTGTCCTGCATTGATCATATTGACAAGGGCAGCCGCATCAATATCTATACCAAATGCCGGGCAGCCAGCCGCAGCAGCCTGCTTGGCCAGTTCCACTATCTTTTCAGTTTCTCTTGGTTTTATAATCGGTATACCCCAGCCCGCCTCCCTGCCAATAGCAGCCATACCTGCGTCAAATACCAGCGGGTTGGGACCATCACCAGTCATAGCAATACTGCCGGCCTGACGGCAGCCGCTGACAACGGCCTGAGTATAATCTTCTTCTGTCATTGCACCATTCATATTAAGTGCAATACCACCAATAGCAGCACTAATCACCGGCATTACTAAATCTATGCCAAATAGCCGGCAAGACAAGTCCGTCTTTTTCACATCATGAACAGTTCTGAGGTTCAACCGGCATTCCGCCAAGGCTTGTACATTATGACGAAAAGCAGCTCCAGTCCCTAAACCACCCATACCAGGCACTTCTCCCGCACAAACAACACCATTACAAACCGGACAAACCCGGCAAACACCGGCAAACCGTTTTTGGGCTGCCATTTTTAGACTATTTATATCCATGTGTAAGATCCTCCTGGAATTAGATATTATACTTTGTTGAAATTCTTTTTTATCAGGCAAATTCCTGCTGCTTACCTACCAACAAGTATAAAATTCATCAGATTGATTATATTACAGATATATTGGATTCCACACATAAATAACAGTTGTTTTAGGAGGTTACACGATGACGGTAATGGACAAAATAAATTCCCAAACCCGGACCATCATGAACGCAATCTTAGATCAAGAACCATTAAACTACATTGAGGCGGCCGGATTATACGGCATCGTAGCCCAAGGACGCTTCAATGTCGCTCTCCTGCAAGTCATGTACAATCATGCCCATGATCCCGAACTCAAAGCCCTTATTAAAGAAGCCATCAACCACCACACTGAAATGACCATTGAAGAAGCAGAGGATAAGCTCTTAGACAGCGACGGTCATACCCCTGCCTTCCATTTTGTCAAACGAAACCTGCATGACTCACCTGTTAACATCCCCGATGATGCCCGGCTGTCTGACCAGGAAATAGCCATTGCTGTCGGCACAATGGCCAAAGCTGCCCAAGCGGCCGTGCTAACCGCTCTTCACAGTTCTTACCAATTGGACGTTGCTCTCATGTATCGAAAAGCTTTAGACCATGGGCTGGATTTTGACTACCGTCTGCTGCAGCTTATGCTTAGCCGTGGCTGGTTGCCACATCTCACTAAAATTTCACATTAAATAGTGCTATCGCGCCCTTGAGGATACGGCTCTAACCGCAGAATACACAGAGAGCGCAGAGGAGAGATGTATATCGAGACATTCCCTCTGCGTACTCTGCGTCTCTGCGGTTCAAAAAACATATCACTTGCTTTATGTATTAAAAAGAGTCGCGCACCTGCGCGACTCTTTTAATGCCAATATTAGAGCTTTGCGAATTGGTCCTTGCCTACACCACAAATCGGACACTGCCAGTCCTCAGATACATCTTCAAAGGGAGTTCCTGGTTGAACTCCATGATCCAAGTCACCTTGGGCCGGATCATATTCATACCCGCATACCATGCACTTGTATTTCTCCATTGAAAATCACTCCTTTTTAATAATTAAATTGCTTATCCCAATTTTACTATTTTAGGAATGATAATGCAAATAAATTTGTCCTTGTTTCACCAATAACTTCTACAAATTTTTATTGCGAAAAAAGTTATATACTGCCTCAGCGGCAGGAAAGGTCATCCCCTCAACCTTGGCAAGTGCTTCCACTTCGGCGGCCTTAATTTTGGCTAAGCTGCCAAAATGATCCCAAAGTGCCTTACGGCGTTTAGCACCAATGCCCGGAATATGGTCAAGCACCGAAACCAGATTACGCTTTGAACGTAGTTTTCGATGATAGGTGATAGCAAACCGGTGAGCCTCGTCACGGATGCGCTGCACCAGATAGAGCGATTGGGAGTGCCGCGGCAAAATCAGCGGTTCACTAATTCCCTCCCGGAAAATATACTCAAACTCTTTGGCCAGGCCAACAACCGGCACGTTTGTAAGGCCGGCGGCGCGGATCAACGTGAGCGCGGCATTAAGCTGGCCTTTACCACCGTCAATAATGATTAAATCAGGAATAGGCCCCTTCTCCAGCGCGTCACGGTACCGCCGCCCCACTACCTCCTGCATCGATTTAAAATCGTCAGGTTTACCTTCCACGGTTTTGAGCTTATAGCGGCGATACTCATTTTTATTCGGCTGACCATCCTCAAACACCACCATCGAAGCTACTGTCTCTGAGCCCTGAATATGGGAAATATCAAAACATTCAATGCGCTGCGGTATAGTTGGCAATTCCAAGTACTGCCCAAGCTCAGCCGCAGCGCCGGTGGTTTTGTCAACATCAGCTTCCAGGCGGACTGCTTGTTCTTCCAGTACAGTAGCGGCATTACCTGCCGCCATGTTAACTAAATCCTTCTTCGTACCGCGTTTAGGCGTTTCCACCTGTACCCGGCCGCCCTTACTGCTGCTTAGCCAGTCAGCCAGCAATTGCTGCTCTGCTAATTCCAGAGGCAACAATATTTCTCGGGGAATAAAAGCCGCTTGGCTATAATACTGCTTGATAAAAGCCTCCAGAATGTTCTGGTTGGTTTCATCCTCGCCACCTAATAATATAAAGTGGTCACGTCCCACCATCTTGCCACTGCGAATGAAGAATACCTGCGCACAGATTCCAGCAGCCGACCGGGCCAGTCCAATAGCATCCTGGTCACCACTGCCTGTTACAATATTTTGCTTCTCCATAATCTTTTCAACTGCGGTGAGCTGGTCGCGTAACCGGGCTGCCTGCTCGAACTCCAATTTTTCTGCCGCCTCTGCCATAAGCCGCTTGAGGTTTTTGGCAACTGCGTCGCTGCGGCCTTCAAGAAACAAGGTCACAGCTTTTATCATATCACTATAGGTCTCCTGCTCCACTTTGCCGGCACAGGGAGCCAGGCAGCGTTTAATGTGATGTTCCAAACAAGGCCGCTTGGCCGCAAGGTTGCGGCAGGAGCGCAGTGGAAACAATGTCTTTAGCAATCGCAGTGTTTCATGCACCGCCCCGGCGCTGGTGTACGGACCGAAATACCGGGCCCCATCTTTTAGTACCTTACGGGTAGCATACACCCGTGGAAAATCTTCACAAGTCACTTTGATATAGGGATAGGTTTTATCGTCCTTCAAGCTGATATTATACTTAGGACGATGTTTTTTTATCAGATTACACTCTAGAATCAGTGCTTCAATTTCTGACGCAGTAATAATATATTCCAGATCGGCAATATGCGCCACCAGCGCCAATACCTTGCCCGAATGGTTACGGCTGGACTGAAAATAGGAACGCACCCGGTTTTTTAAATTAATGGCTTTACCAACATAGATAATCCGTCCTTTATCGTCTTTCATCAGATATACGCCCGGTTTATCCGGTAAAAGTGCCAACTTTTCTTCCACCACGGGGGATATTACAGAAATAACCGTAACCTCCTTTACTGGCGCGGGCCACGGGCTAGAATAGGAGCTAAATACTGACCAGTATAGGACTGGGACACAGCAACCACCTGCTCTGGTGTTCCCTTAGCCACAATGGTCCCGCCCTTGTTCCCGCCCTCTGGTCCCAAGTCAATAATATAATCAGCGGTCTTAATCACATCCAGATTATGTTCAATCACCACAACAGTATCCCCGCCATCAACCAGTCGTTGTAATACCTCTAGCAGCCGGTGAATATCAGCCGTATGCAGCCCGGTTGTCGGTTCATCCAAAATATACAGCGTTTTACCGGTACTACGGCGGGCCAATTCAGTAGCTAGCTTAATTCGCTGGGCTTCACCGCCTGACAGTTGGGTAGCCGGCTGCCCCAGCTTAATATACCCTAACCCAACATCCTGCAAGACCTGTAGCTTACGGTGAATCTTCGGGATGTTTTGGAAAAACTCCACCGCTTCATCCACTACCATATTAAGCACATCAGCAATGCTCTTGCCTTTATAGTGCACCTCTAATGTCTCGCGATTATACCTGGCCCCTTTGCAAACCTCACAGGGCACATAGACATCCGGTAAAAAGTGCATTTCAATCTTGATAATCCCATCGCCTTTGCACGCTTCACAACGGCCACCTTTGACGTTAAAGCTGAACCGGCCTGGTTTGTAGCCGCGCATCTTGGCTTCCGGCGTCTGGCTATAAACCTCACGGATGTTGTCAAACAGGCTGGTATAGGTGGCCGGATTCGAACGCGGCGTACGGCCAATGGGGGATTGATCAATGTCAATTATTTTATCAATATACTCCAGGCCGCGAATCCCGTCATGGGCACCTGGCCGGGTGCGACTGCCGCGATACAGCTGACTGGCCAGACCCTTATACAATATTTCGTTAACTAAGGTACTTTTTCCTGAACCGGACACCCCGGTAACAGCTGTAAATACTCCCAGTGGAAAACGGGCAGTGAGCTTTTTAAGGTTGTTTTCCTTCGCCCCAATAACCTCTAACCATTTGCCATTAGTTTGCCGCCGTATGGCAGGCACCGGAATGGCCTGACGGCCACTTAAATATTGTCCGGTAATCGAAGCCTCACA
Organism: Sporomusa ovata DSM 2662; assembly: GCF_000445445.1. Classification (GTDB taxonomy): domain Bacteria; phylum Bacillota; class Negativicutes; order Sporomusales; family Sporomusaceae; genus Sporomusa; species Sporomusa ovata. The sequence goes on from NZ_ASXP01000003.1 coordinate 195,389, forward strand.
GGCCTTAATTTCTTCTACCGTGCCTTGGGCAACAATGGTTCCACCGCCCTCCCCGGCTGCCGGCCCAACATCAATAATGTGGTCGGCGGCATACATGGTGTCTTCGTCATGCTCAACCACTAAGAGTGTGTTGCCCAGATCCCGCATATGCTTTAAGGTAGCAAGCAACCTGTTATTATCACGCTGATGCAGACCAATACTGGGCTCATCCAGGATATAAAGCACCCCCACCAGACCGGAGCCAATCTGGGTAGCCAGCCGAATACGCTGGGCCTCACCACCGGAAAGAGTACCGGCCGCCCGGTCAAGCGTCAGGTACTCAAGACCAACATTAAGCAAAAAGCCTAGACGGGCATTAATTTCTTTTAGTATTTGCCTGGCAATAACCGTTTCCCGCTCACTAAGTGTCAGGCTGCTAAAAAATTCCTGGGACTCAGCCACCGTCATCCTGGTAACTTCATTGATATTCTTTCCGCCGATCTTGACAGCCAGCGCCTCTGGTTTAAGCCTGGCCCCTTTACACGTCGGGCAGGGCTTGGAGCTCATATATTCCTCAATTTCTTCCCGCGCCCAGTCAGAAGTGGATTCACGATGCCTACGGGCCAGCAGTGGCAGCACACCTTCAAAGTTAGAATGGTAGGTCTTTTTTTCACCATACATATTTTCGTAATGAAACGTAAATTTTTTATCTAGTCCTGCTCCATTTAAAATAATCTCTTTAAGATCATCAGTTATCTTTTCCCAGGTATCATATATTGTATGTCCGTATTGCTCTAATACCGCCTCTAATTGACACATAAAGTAAGAGTTGGTATTCTTGCTAAGTGGCGCAATAACACCATCAATGAAAGCCTTACTTGAGTCCGGAATAACTAGCGCCGGATCAATCTCCAGGTTGTTGCCCAACCCTGTGCAATCCGGACAAGCGCCAAAAGGACTGTTAAACGAAAACAGCCGCGGCGCAATCTCTGGCAGACTAATGCCGCAGTCCACACAGGCAAAATTTTGGCTGAACATGAGTTCCTTAGCCCCGCCGACATCTACGGACACAATACCGCTGCCCAATTTGAGTGAGGTCTCCAGCGAGTCAGCTAAACGGCTGCCGATCCCGTCGCGCACTACAATGCGGTCAACTATCACTTCAATAGTATGTTTCTTATTTTTTTCAAGCTTGATTTCATCGGTAATATCATGGATTTCGCCATCCACCCGTACCCGGACGTAGCCATTCTTACGAATATCTTCCAGCACCTTCTGATGCTCGCCTTTTTTACCGCGCACCACTGGAGCCATTACACTCAGCCTGGCACCTTCGCCCAAGGCCATCAGTTGATCAACCATCTGCTCTACCGTCTGCTGGCTAATCGGCTTGCCGCATTTGGGACAATACGGTCGGCCTGCCCGGGCAAATAATAGCCGCAGGTAATCATAAATCTCAGTCACTGTACCCACTGTAGAACGGGGGTTGCGGCTGGTGGTCTTTTGGTCAATGGATATGGCTGGTGACAACCCCTCAATATAGTCAACATCCGGCTTGTCCATCTGTCCCAAAAACTGACGGGCATACGCTGACAGCGACTCCACATAGCGGCGCTGACCTTCGGCATAAATGGTATCAAAAGCCAATGAGGACTTGCCTGAACCACTCAGGCCGGTAATAACCACAAGTTGATCGCGCGGAATGGTTATGTCAATATTTTTTAAATTGTGCTGTCTGGCACCCTTAACAATAATACTATCTGGCATTGTCGGTTCCCCTTTTTAGACTATATCTATTAATTGATATTAATTATTCGTTCTTTATATTATACCAGTATTCTACCGATATTGATAGCAGCCAGAAAGCAAAAATACTACTTGTCCTTTCTGATTGTAGCAGGTAGAATGATAATATAGAATTCGAAAAAATGATCAAGGGAGGTTCATATGAGCGAAGAACGTTTTGACCGGCTTGAGCAAATGATTGGAGAAACCCAAAACCAAGTAAGCCAAACCCAAAACCAAGTAAGCCAAATGCAAAACCAAGTAGGCCAAATGCAAAACCTGATGGAACAGCTAATTAAAATGGTTGGTCATAATAATGCTGTTACCGAAGAACTTCGGGAGCGCATGGATAAGCTGGAAACCAAGGTTGACTGCATGGAAACACAAATGCAAACTGGTTTTGCCGGACTTACTGCCATGGTTAATCTGCTGGGCGAGAAAGTGGATACGATTCCTCATCTCGAAACCAAACTTGAAATATTTAATGATTACATTTTAGATCAAGCAGCTGATATTCGCATGCTCAAAAAAGCGCGCTAAAACAATAATTATCCAACGAAACCACCCGGCTCACGCCGGGTATTTTTTATATATAACATCTTACTTTTTCTGTCGTTTAGCAGTTTTACCAGCAGCTTTGGCCTTTACCGGTCCCGCCCCTGCTTTTTGCCGCAGTTCGACAATCATATCTCTAAGCTCAGCCGCCCGTTCAAACTCCAATAACTTAGATGCCTGGCGCATTTCTTTTTCCAGATTAACAGCCAGTTCCAACATATCATCCCGCTGCATATTGCCAATGCGATCAGCTTTGTAGTTCGCCGGAGTTTCCGCCACCTTAGTGGTTTCAATAAGTTCTTTTACCCGTTTTTCAATGGTTTTGGGAGTGATGCCATGCTCAGTGTTATAGGCAAGCTGAATTTCCCGGCGACGATTCGTCTCACTCATGGCCCGGCGCATAGAATCAGTAATTTTATCAGCATACATAATAACTTTGCCATGGGCATTACGAGCTGCACGGCCAATTGTCTGAATCAGTGAGGTATCAGACCGCAGAAACCCCTCTTTATCAGCATCCAAAATTGTCACAAGTGACACTTCCGGCATATCCAGACCTTCCCGCAGCAGGTTTATTCCCACAAGCACATCATGCACCCCTGCCCGCAAATCCCTGATAATCTCCACCCGCTCAATTGTCGCAATATCGGAGTGAAGATAATTGACCTTAATCCCCATGCCTTTCAAATATTCTGTTAGGTTTTCCGCCATTTTCTTGGTTAGCGTCGTCACAAGCACCCGCTCATTGACTGCCATACGCAATTTGATTTCATCCAGTAAATCATCCATTTGGCCTTTAATGGGGCGAACCTCGATTTCAGGATCGATAAGACCTGTCGGACGAATAATCTGTTGGACAACCTGACTGGCTGCTTTCAGTTCATATGCGGCCGGGGTTGCCGAAACATAGACAATCTGATTAATTCGTGCGTCAAATTCGTCAAAAGTCAGCGGCCGGTTATCAAATGCCGACGGCAAACGAAAGCCATTCTCCACAAGTGCTTCCTTGCGTGAACGGTCACCGGCGTACATAGCCCTGACCTGTGGCAGCGTAACATGAGACTCATCAACTACAATGAGAAAGTCTTCCTGGAAATAGTCTATCAGCGTATAGGGTGACTCACCTGGCTGACGCTGGGTAAGATGCCGGGAATAGTTTTCAATCCCGGAGCAATAGCCCATTTCTAACATCATTTCCAGATCATAACGAGTACGCTGATCCAGCCGCTGAGCTTCTAATAGCTTGTTATTTGCCTTGAGGTAAGCCAGCCGTTCATCTAGTTCGGCTTCAATATCTCCTACCGCACGCAGCATGTTTTCCCGTGAGGTAACATAGTGAGAGGCCGGATAGACAGCAATATGTTTACGTTCAGCGATAATTTCACCTGTTAGCGTATCGATTTCCAAAATCCGCTCAATTTCATCGCCAAATAACTCCACCCGCAAAGCCTTTTCACCATATGCTGCCGGATAAATTTCAACAATATCGCCACGCACCCGGAAAGTACCACGGGTAAAGTTATAATCGTTACGCTCATACTGAATTTCCACAAGCTTGCGCAAAATGTCATCCCGATCTTTGGTTTGTCCCTGCCTGAGTGACAGCACTAACCCCCGGTATTCATCAGGCGAGCCTAAACCATAGATGCACGACACACTGGCCACAATAATGACATCCCGTCGCTCAAACAACGAACTAGTTGCTGAGTGCCGCAGCTTATCAATTTCATCATTAATCGCAGCGTCTTTCTCAATATACGTATCTGTCTGCGCAATATAGGCTTCCGGCTGATAGTAATCATAATAACTTACGAAATACTCCACCGCATTATTCGGAAAAAACTCTTTAAACTCGCTGGCCAATTGAGCCGCAAGTGTTTTATTATGTGCAATCACCAGTGTTGGTTTTTGCACAGCTTCAATAACTTTGGCCATGGTAAAGGTTTTTCCCGTACCAGTTGCTCCTAACAGTACTTGCGCTATATCACCGCGGTCAATCCCCGCCGCCAATTGAACAATAGCCGGCGGCTGATCACCAGTAGGCACAAACGGGGCTTCTACCTTAAAGGGAATACTGCCTTCATGATGAACCGTATTGAGTTTTGGTACAGTTGCCATAATTATCACCTATATGATTTATTTCTAGGGCTTTTTAAACTTATCTTTAAGCCAATCAATTAACCCATACCGATTGGTAATCATTTCAACATAAAATAACTCGTCCCCCTCGGGGACTAAGATTACGCCTAACCAGCGTTCACCTTGTTTAAACTTACTATTCTTACGAACTTCCTTGCCTGCCCGCTCGAAAATAATGTTGAACTCTTCCGTGGCCTGACTAATAGCGGCTGCCAAATCATACCGGCTATTTATCGGCAAACCAGCCACGTTAATAATAATATCACCAGGTTTAAACACGTTAGCTGCCGGTGAGTCACCCACCGTATCAAGCACCATAAGCCCATAAGGTGTCGGCACAAAACGAGGTGGCACCTCCATCTCACGGCGGTTATCCAATTGGATAAGCAGTTCATGGCCGAGCGGTGACAAAATAGCAGCGAACACTTGCAACCAGTCATATTTTGCCGATAACAGTGCCAGCACTAGCAAGAGGATGCTGTAACCTGCCAGGTGCAGCGCCGAATGCCACCGTCGCTGCTGTGGTAAACTGGCTATTGCCATGTCAGTATAACCCAGGGCCGCGACCACCGGCGCCATTACATAGAGTAAGCCCGATCCACTTGGTGGCTCCTGGACTGCTGTTAATAATGGCCACCATTCCGGCATTTTCATGACACCATCAGAAATAGTACCTGAAGGTATAGCCACCGCCACCAGGATAACCAGCGGCAATGGCCAGAAGTTCTGCAGACTAAAAGCTCCCACCAACCGCCCATCTTGTTTCTTAACAATCATGGGCATCGCACTATAGCTGCCGCTAATGGCAATTAACAGGCTCTCGGTAATGTGAAGTACAGCTACCAGTGACAGTACTTGTGGTACGTTAACCTCAGGCCAGCCAAAGATAATATTTGCTAATGCCACCAGCCCGCCGGCATAAGCAAAACACAAAAACCGCATATTGATGAGCATGAGTGCCAAAGCCACCGGCCAGATATAATTGAGACCAAGCTGATTCAGCGTAACGCCAACAATTGTCAACAAAAAGCTGCCGGTGATACCACCAATAAGTCCATATACCCCTGCAAGCAATATTTGCTTTGTCAAGCTATATTTATATACACCGAACATTTTCCTCTGACTTTTTTGCATCTGCCAATACTGATAGCCAACCAATGCTAGGATTAGCCAAAAATTAACATCCACTACTACATCCAATGTCCCGCGAATAATAAGTAAAATTAGATCAGGCCATGGGAACACCTTGTCTCACCTCAATGCAGAATATATATATATGCAGATAAGGGTTGGTTTATAAAATTATAAACCAACCCTCGCCTTTAGTACAGTACTACATTTTGCTTTTCAAAACCTCAAGGGCTTTATCCAGTTGAAGATCTTTATCTCTACTTTCCGGCAATTGAACTACAATATCCGGTTCAATGCCCACACCATTAATGGACCTGTCGCTTGGCGTCAAATACTTGGCAATAGTCAGCTTAATTGCAGAACCCTCATCCAAGCGAACAATCGTCTGAACAGAACCTTTACCATAGGTCTTGGTACCAATCAGTGTGCCTACACCAGTATCCTGTGCTGCCCCGGCTACGATCTCTGAGGCACTGGCACTACCACCGTTAACCAAAATAGCAACCGGATATTTCGCAGCTTCCAACTTGGAAGAATGAGTTTCGCGTTTTCCATCGCGAGTAACCACTGAAACCACCGGACCCTTGGGAACAAACTGGCTAGCCACCTTAACACTCTCATCCAAAAGTCCGCCGGGATTATCCCGCAGATCAAGCACCATAGCTTTTAATCCTTGTTTTTCCAGTTCTTGCAATTTGTGAACAAAATCATTGCCTGTATTTTCATTAAACATGGATATCCGGATATAACCAATATTATTATCAAGCATTTTTCCAGCCACAGTCTTAATCTGAATGTTGGAACGGGTTAGGGTATAGTCCTGTACCTCCTGCTCACGCATAATGGTTAATACAACCTGACTGCCTTCCGGACCCCGAATCTTACTGACAGCTTCATCAAGCGCCAGGTCTTTAGTATCTTGACCATCAATCTTGATAATCTGGTCACCGCTTTTAATCCCGGATTTTTCACCTGGTGTACCCTCAATTGGAGCGATTACGGTAAGCATTTTATCCTTAGTACCAATAACAATACCTACCCCCCCAAAAGAACCTTCAGTCTCAATCATGAACTCTTTGAACATTTTGGCATCCATATAGAGAGAATGTGGATCATTAAGAGACTTTACCATCCCCTTAATCGATCCGGCTATCAGTGTTTCTACCGGTACCGCTTCTACATAACGAGACTTAACAACCTGTAATGCCCTTAATACCTTCAGCGTACTGACAACATCTGATGACCATGCATTCATCAGATATAAAAAACCGGCCGATGTCGTCAGAAATGTCACTAACACCAATACTACGGCGCCAAAAATTAGTTTACGGCGACTCAATAAATACACCTCGCAGAAGTCGCGGGTTCGATACCGGACTTATCCCTTTTTCTTCTTATCCTTTTAACTATATGTTAAATTAGTTGTAAATATTCTAACCTGGAATAAGATTGCCATGTTTTCCGTGTCTTCGTTAAGGCAAATATCCCATGGGGCTGACTGGCGAACCATTTTCCCGCACTTCAAAATGCAAATGCGGACCAGTCGAATAGCCGGTCGAACCAACGCGGGAAATTATCTGTCCTTTGTGTACCCGTGCCCCCTCTTCCACCAGCAACTCCGAATTATGAGCATATAATGTCGAAATCCCGTTGCCATGATCAATAATAATGGCATTACCATAGCCGCCCATCCAGCCACTGGACACCACGACGCCACTATCAGCTGCCACAACCGCATCACCATAATCAGCACCAATATCAATACCGCTATGGAATCGACCAGTGCCAAAAATCGGGTGTGTCCGCCAACCGAATGGCGATGTAATCGGGCCTGAGGCCGGCCACATTAGTGCCCCACTACCTCCTGCCGGACCAGCAGCATTACTGGCTGAAGACTGAATCCGTCTAATCATCTGCTCAATCTGACTAGAGGTTTCCATGAGTTCCCTATATGCCTGTTCAGCCGTGTCACGCTCATTTACAGCTGATTCCAATACCTTTTCACGCTCATTTTTTTGGGATTCAATAAGCGCCTTTTTCGTAGCAGCTTGTGCCTTAAGGTCAGTAATGACTGCCTTGTCCCGCTCAAGTTCGGCCCGTTTCTGAACCACAAGCTCACGTTCGGCCTTTACTTGAGTAACAAGATTTATATCCAGGTTAACAACCCGTTTTAACAACTCTGCCCTGGTAGTAAAATCAGCAAAGTCTGTGGCCCCGAATAGAACATCCAGATAATTGACCTGACCATTCTTATAGATATCGCGCATTCTCTTATTAAGGATTTGGCTGCGCTCAGCCAGATTTTTTTCTACTTTAGCTAACAATGCCGTATTCACCGTTATCTGCTGCTCAGTTGCGGCAAGTTTAGATAAAATACTGTTATATTCGCTGGCTGCCGCATCAAGATTACCCTGAATCGTCCGTAGCTGTTCAGAGACACTATCCACCTGCTGTTGGGCCTGCGTCGCTTTATTTTGCTGCATTTCCATCTGCAGCTGAACATCTTCGAGTTCACGCCATTTTTGGTCAACCTCATCCGCCAGCGCCGTTGCCAGTACACCGGCAACTAATAAAATGATCAATAAGACTGAAAAAATACGTTTACTAAGCAAAGCTCTCCCCCCTGTTACACCTTCATAAACCGCTTAAGTGAAATAGTACTGCCTAACGCGCCGATGGCTGTGCCCACAACAAGCAACACAATACTAATATGAGTCAGGAATGGACTCTTAGGTATCAATGGTAAAAAGGCCAACGATTCGTAGACCTTTTCGGTAAGAGTGCTATAGGTCTGGCTCAAAATGAGCATTGCGCAAAGTGCACCACTAAAACCTAATATCATGCCTTCAATCATGAAAGGGAACCGGATAAACCAATCAGTTGCCCCAACATACTTCATAATCCCGATCTCTTTACGACGGGCAAAAACGGTAATCCGAATGGTATTTGAGATAATGAACAAGGCCGCCAGCGCCAGAAAAACAATCAGAATAAGCCCAAAAATCCGGACCAATTTCGTCAAAGCAAACAATTGCTCAATGACTTCCTGTCCATAGTTGGCATTTTCTACCCCTTTAAGCTGAGCAATCGCCTGAGACACTGGTTTCACATATTCCGGCTTGTCTACTTTTACTTCAAAGGAATTAGGCAACGGGTTAGTGTCTCCCAGTGCCGTAAGCAAACCTTGCTGCTCGCCTAAACGGTCTTTGAACTTAACCATAGCCTCGCCTTTATCAATAAACATTACTTCTGTTACCCCGGCCAGTTTGGTTATCCTTGTGCCTATCTCCCTCATATCCCGGTCAGATAACCCGTCTTCCATGTATACAGTAATCTGAACCTGGGTTTCCAGGGTAGAAGCAATATGATTAAGGTTGAGCACCATAACCAAAAACATGCCCAGAATTAACAGTGACACCGCCACTGTACTCACAGAGGCAATACTCATCAGGCTGTTACGTCTTAGCGAAGTAATTGCCTCACGCACGAAATATTCAAAGGTTCTAATCTTCATAGCCGTATACTCCTTTTACCTGGTCACGAACAATACGGCCGTTTTCAATTGCAATAACCCGTTTGCGCAGCGCATCAACAACAGTTTTATCGTGAGTAGCCATAATAATAGTCGTTCCTGCCTTGTTAACGGTATCAAATACCTTCATGATTTCCCATGAGGTATCCGGATCCAGATTGCCTGTTGGTTCGTCGGCAATAACAATAACCGGATTATTGACAATGGCTCTGGCAATAGCTACCCGCTGCTGCTCACCACCTGACAGTTCTGATGGATAGGTACGCACTTTGTGCCTGAGGCCGACCAAATCGAGCACATTATGCACCCGTTTTTGCATTTCCCGGTGCGGCGCTTCAACCACCTGCATAGCAAAAGCCACATTGTCATATACAGTTTTATTGGGTAACAACCGGTAATCCTGAAATACTATACCTAAGCCCCGTCGCAAATACGGCACATCTTTTGACAGCATCTCAACAACATTCCGTCCGTTAACAACAAGCCGGCCGCTTGTGGGCAGTTCTTCACGTAAAATTAACTTAATGAAAGTCGACTTACCAGCACCACTCGGCCCGACGATAAAAACAAACTCACCTTTTTGGATATCTACTGTGATATCAGCTAACGCAACTGAGCCATTGCTGTATACCTTCGACACTTCACTCATGTAAATCAATCGTAGAGTACCTCCATCCTAAATTCAAAGACCAAAACATATAGATTATTCGACGTAGATACACAAAACCCTCCTTACTTCCGTACTATTGATTATGGATTGTTACTTTATCTCATTACTTCAGCAGTTCCAACGTATACAATGTCGTCAGCCCTAACACGCTTAATAAACCAAAATACCACCATGCCACCTTCAAACGCTGCGTCGCTGTCAATTGATAGTAACCATTCCCTTGTGCCTCTTCCCCCCGCCACAATTCAAACAAAGAAAACAAAAAAATAATAAAAACCAAAATGTTATAGGTATATAAGAACACAACACCAATAACAAAACTGCCAATCCACCAAAGTCGTGGCGAGATGGCAGCTGCAATGCGTTCTCCATCTAATGGAGCACAGGGAATAAGATTAAAAATATTCAGCAGGCAGGCGGTATACGAAAGTACCAACATCAACGTACTACCACTCCACAGATAAAAAACTAAACATACCAATGCGCTCAGCGTCCCGGCTGCGGGACCACCAATAGCAATATTGGCTGTCATTTTGGCATTGATGGGTGGACGGTTTAAGCTAATAACAGCACCAATAAAGGGGATAAAGGTAGGACCGTTGGCTCTGAGACCAACAATACGTGAGGCCGCAATATGACCCAATTCGTGAACCAATAACAGCAAGATAAAACCAATACCGAACTTAACACCAAAGGCGAACGCATAAAAAGCCAGCGACACCAACATAGACACGGCCGTAGAAAGAACACCGCCCACCTGAAATAGCGCCAGTAGTCCTACTATCCCGATCCCGGCCCGGCGCAGTACACGTCGTCCCAGATTAATTACCTGCCAGCAGTTCACAGCATCCCTCCTCCCGGACTAAGCATCTTCTCTGCCTTCGTCACAATAACCGCAGAAGGGTCACTGCGAGCCCGGCCAATCTCCATTACACTCATTCCTGAGCAGGTAAAAAAAATCCCGCACATACATCATAGATATGCATGTGCGGGATTTTTTACCCTAACAGAAAGTAAAACTTTCTTTAAACAACACGGCTAGTCACCAAAGGCTTAGCACAAACCGTATTTTCTTTATTATTTTATAGGTTTACGGCTAACTACCTTTTTAGCAGCAGCGACAATCGCTTCTTCAGTTAAATTATATTTTTTTAGCAAGTCACCTGGTGTACCTGATTCGCCAAACGTATCCATAACACCCAAACGTTCCACCGGAACAGGTGTATTTTCGACAAGTACCTCGGCAACTGCGCTGCCAAGACCACCAATAATGCTGTGTTCTTCACAGGTGACAATCGCACCGGTATCACGGGCAGCGGCAATAATGGCCTCTTTGTCAATCGGTTTAATGGAAGCCATATCTAATACCCGGGCACTTATTCCCTGGGAAATAAGCTGCTCTGCTGCATGCCGTGCCGGAGCCACCATGACGCCACAGGCAATAATAGTTACATCTGTGCCATCTGTTAACAGCGCCGCTTTACCAATACGGAATTCATAAGCTTCACCAAAAACATTAGGTACTGCCGACCGTCCCAGTCGAATATATACTGGTCCTTTATACTCAGCAGCAAAATCAATGGCCTGCTTAGTCTCGGTTGCATCAGCAGGTACAATAACTGTCATATTCGGTAATACCCGCATGATAGCGATATCCTCAATGGACTGGTGAGAGGCACCGTCTTCACCGACGGTCAAACCGGCATGAGTGGCCGCAATCTTAACATTGAGCTCAGGATAACAGATTGAATTGCGCACTTGTTCAAACGCGCGACCGGTTGCAAACATAGCGAAAGTTGAAACAAAAGGAATCTTCCCCGCAGCGGCTAGACCGGCGGCGACCCCCATCAGATTCTGCTCAGCAATGCCGACATTGAAAAACCGGTCAGGATGCGCTTTGGCAAACACATTGGTTTTTGTCGACTTGGACAGGTCGGCGTCTAATACCACGACATTTTTATTGCGATCGCCCAGGTCCTTTAATGCCAGACCGTAGGCTTCGCGGGTGGCGAGTTCTTTACCCATTTTAACTTTGCACCTCTTTCATAGGCGAATGGCTCTGAACGCCCATCTGCACGGGCTGTTACAACAAGACTACTGCCACAAACTGCCGTAAAGCAGTCTCATAGGCGACGGTGTTGCTCCTGCGATCCGTTGCTCAGCGTACTCCGTGTACGCCTCCGCTACGGTTCTCGTCGCGCCTCGCATCTGGGCATTCATAGCCATCCGCGTGTATATTCATAACTTTTTTAGTCTATTAATCGTCCATAGCCTCTAATTCGGCTAAGAATGTTGTGCACTCTTCGCGGGTGGGGGCTTTACCGTGCCATTCGGCAACGTTTTCCATTTGACAAACACCCTTGCCTTTGATGGTTTTAGCCACAATCATGGTCGGTTTGTCTTTTACGTTCTTGGCTGCTTGAACGGCATCATAAATGGCGTTATAATCATGACCGTCAATAACTATTACATTCCAGCCAAAAGCCTGCCATTTTTCAGGGATCGGCAATGGCGACATGACTTCACTAATCGGACCATCAATCTGCAAACCATTAAAATCAACAAACGCTGTAAGGTTGTCCAGCTTATAATGAGGAGCAAACATAGCGGCTTCCCATACCTGACCCTCTTCCAATTCGCCATCGCCTAACAAGGCATATACCCGGTAATCCCGGGCATCCAGCTTACCAGCCAATGCCATACCATTGGCAGCACTCAAACCTTGTCCCAAAGAGCCGGTAGACATATCCACACCGGGAATTTTTTTCATCTCAGGATGGCCCTGCAGACGGCTGTTAATCTTGCGCAGAGTCAATAATTCTTCTTTAGGCAAATACCCCTTCTCTGCCAGTGTGGCATAAAGCACCGGCGCCGCATGCCCTTTGGAGAGTACAAAGCGGTCGCGGTCAGCGTCCTTAGGATTAGCCGGATCTACCTTCATTTCGGCAAAATAAAGCACAGTTAAGATATCGGCCGCAGATAAGGAACCACCGGGATGACCTGATTTTGCCTCAGTAACCATGCGTACAATATTACCCCGAATGGATTTGGCCCGCCTGGCAAGCTCAGTAAGCTGCTGCGGAGTTAGTTTTTGTGACATTCTTTCAACCTCCTATAGTCCTTTAGCGATAATTGGTAAAGCCCTCGCCCAGCACCTCATGCGCATCAGTAACAATAACAAAAGCCTGACAATCAATTCGGTATACCAGGTCCTTGACAGCAGAAACCTCTCTGGTACTGACTACGCAGAAGACAACTTCACGATCAGCATGGGTATAAGCACCGCGGCCTGACAAATAAGTTACTCCCCGCCCGAGCTCAGTCATAATGGCCTCTGACACCTTCTCCGGCGATTGTGACATAATGAAAAAAGCTTTGGCGTTACTTGAGCCTTCTTGCACCAGATCAATGATTTGCGTGGTAACAAATAAAGAAATAAGTCCATATAATGACAATTCCGCACTGCCAAACACAAGACCTGCTGTGGCAATAACGAAAAAATCAACTCCCAATAGTGCCTGGCCAATACTGATCTTGGTTAATTTATGAATAATGGCTGCTGCCAAATCAGTACCCGCCGTTGTTCCCTTAAATTTAAACACAATTCCCATGCCAACACCGGCAAGAATACCACCATATAAAGAATTAAGCAACAGATCTTGGGTGAGAACAGGAATAAATGGCGCCGATAAATCAATGCTAACCGCTAAAATACCAGCACCCAGCAGTGTATTCATACCAAAGCGGGTTCCCAGGATTTTAACACTAAGCAACAACATGGGAATATCAAAGGCCAGCATAGTCATGCCTACCGGCAATCCAAACGTATGATGGAGCACTGTGGCCAAGCCGCTAATACCGCCTGCCGCAACTTTATTAGGAATTAAAAACATATTAAGAGCCACCGCAGTAATCACCGTGCCCAGTACAATTCCCAAATAGTCACGCAGCCACTTTCTCTTCACCATCGCTTCCTCCTTACTTTTTTATCAGGCTAAGCGCGAGTTCGGCGTTTAGAAAAGCTTTGTTACGCAAAATAGTAATACGGTCTTCCCGCTCCCGGTTAGGCTGTTTGCGTTCATCCCACATCTCCCGTATCCTGACCATCAGGTTGTCAGCCGTTACCGTCTTTAGCGTACCGACATGTTTTTCACCAATAGTTTCGAGAAAGCGATCAATTTTGGGATCATAGGATATACCCGCCATCGGCACATGCATAACAGCAGCAAAAATAAGCGCATGCAGTCTGATGCCAATTAATAGATCCAAATTACCTACCAGCGAGAGTAACTCACTGGTAGTATATTCACTGGGCAGCACACTGGCTTTATTTTTCATACGTCCGGCAATTTTTTCAGAAACATCGAGGTCATCAGGCCATTGCATAGGAATAAATACCACCTTAGCTCCCAGTTCTTCAATCATCTTGTCAGCAGCATGGCCCATCACCTGTTTAAAATGTCCCCAATCCTTCCATTCCCGCACAGAGATACCAATTAACGGCGCCACACCTTCTTGTCCATACTGTTTCAAAATGCTGCGTCCAATAGCTTTATCCACCGGATGCATAGCCAAAACCGGATCAGCCGTTATATGCACAGGCGGCGCAGTTACCTTTAACCGCTTTAGCTCCTCATAAGAGCCCTCGTCACGAACAGTAATAAGGTCAACCATATTACCAATATAACGCATGGCCCCCTGAGCCAAGGCTCCCCGAACCGGACCAATTCCCTGAGCATACAGCATAACCGGCTTACCCAGCTTTTTGGCCAGCATCATAATACTTAGGTAATAGTAAAGACTGCGGTCACTGGTTACGTCCTGGAGCAAGCTGCCGCCGCCGCTGATTAATAATTGGCTTTGGGCCAGCACTTTGGCAATCTCCGGGTAATTCAAACGATAGACAGCAGCTACACCGTGCCGGTGCCGGGTATCTTCGGGATTACCAGAGATAACTGTAATTTTAATATTGGGCTCAATGTCAGTTAAGGCCTCAATCATAGCCGCCAACATAGCCTCATCACCCGCATTGGCAAACCCGTAATAACCAGAAACAACAATATCACTCATGGGCAACCGTACTCCTTCCCAAGCGAGTGATTACGGCTTGAACCAGATACACGACAACAACCGCTACTATGCCAATGATCGCACCTAAAACCATGCCGTCTAAGCCCCGAACGGTGGACATAAGCACCGGTGTCCGTAAATGCGCAAAAGTCTCCACAAGTGACCCCTGAGCAATAGTCGCTACTATGATCAGCAAGTATTGCACCAGGCGCGGCCATTGGCGATAGACAGCCATGACTGCTAACAAAAAGGCCGGATGGCCGATTAAAAACTCTTTTCCCCTTGGCCGGGCGTACAAAAGCTGCTCTAATAGTGCCCTGAGTTTAAGTTCAATCCCCAGTACCGGTACACCGGCCGTATGCCCTGAACGGCCAATATAGATCCAGGCTGCAAACGCAGCCATGCCAACCAATAGCAAGGTTTTCATAGTTACCGGATAATTCAAGATAGTAGTCACCTGACGCCACAAGCCTCTGGCATCTGTCAATTGAACATTGTCAAACAAATTATAACGGGTCAAGTACACAATGGTAACTAACAACAGTGGAGCAACAAAGGTAAGTTTTACACCCCGGAAATATTCCATTTCCAAAAAAAAGCGTACATCACTAAGCACAGCGCCTAAATAGAGACCGCCTGCCAGAGAAATAAATGTAGCAATAACAATAGCGCCTAAACCGGCGGCAATAATTCTACCCAGCGAAGCCGGATGTTCAAACTGACCGGCAGCCTCCAGCCGCCGCCAACGATCCAGCTGCCAAGTCATAGCCAAAGCCGGGAAAACACTGGCACTGGCAAGCGCAACCATCTGACGGCTAAGTGTACCGCCGCCCTTAAGAATCGGGAGAATCAGCAGCATAGCCAAGATAGCGGTAAGCACATACTGCCAGCGCGCACCAAAGGGATAGACTAAAGACAAAAACAGCACCCCAGCCGCCGTTGCACCGAGCACAACAAGTGCTATAAGCCATAGCTCAGGAAAGTACGGGTTATAGGTACCTGCCCTGCCAAGGCTAAAACCTTCAGCCACTAAGGCATGTTTAACACCTGACACATAATCCAGATTAGTTTCAGTCAGAGTTTTTCCTGGCTCCGGCTTATCATACCGTCGCAAAAGATTGATCCGGATATTGCGTTCCTGATCAGCCAACGCCCACCGCTGAATGGCTTCAGCTGATTTTAATTTAACCTGCTCATCTTTGGGAATAACATAAACCCGCGCAGACCGGTAGTTATTGGCAGCAGCCAGCTGAGTAAGCCCTTCCTGTTTTAGAAACTGCAGTTGCAGTGGATGCTCAATCATGGCTAACGTCAGCTGCCGCTCGCGAAAACGGCTGGCGGTAAGTGGCAATAGATTTGGATAACCCAAGACCTCATCACCAGCAAACATGATAGCACTCAGGTTATTAACTGTTGCCAGGCGCTGAAATACTGAATCAACGTCTGCCGGGGTTACCTTCGTATAATTCGTTGGCCGGGCAATTACGTTAAAACCCAACTTGTCAACTACAGCAAGTTCTGCAGTAGCTAACCCCAGGTTCCATTTCACAACTTTTTCAAAATTGGCCTTGGCTTCCAATACCGGGCGATCACCATCTGCCAGCAGCGTTACCCTGCCAGGTCCCAAACGACGGCTTAAGTCAGCCATTACTTCCTGGAAGACTTGTTGATCTTGCCCAACGACATATACATCTTCTGCCTGGATCTTACCTGCGGCAATTAAATTGCGCCAAAAGGGATCTATCAGCGTGCCGGTATTATTTTTGTGAAGAATATCTGCACCAGGTAATGCCGTTATTTTGCCACTCTTGTTAAGTTTTTCCAGGGTAGTTTCATACACGGCTAAGCTAGTAATGCCAGCGTCTTTAAATTGCTGAAACATTTCACCTGGACGGACACCCTCAATCTGCGCTAATTCCATGATATCTTCATATTCCATAACCATTTCAACGGTGGAATTAGCCTGTTCAACTGTGTGACGCTGCCAATCGATAGTAAGGGAGGCCAATAGGCCAACAATGACCACGCCAATCAGCCATTTGTTATATGTAAAGGTTGACAAAATCTCTCCACCCTTTTTTGAAACCACCACCTATGTGGGCAGTCTCGATAATATACGTGTACTAAATTCGGTTGTCGGTATAAATAATAACCTGACCCTGTTCCATGACAACATCCCGTACATTCACATTAAACGGCATTTTTTTTAAATCCATTAACGGCACTTCCGTAAGTAACGAACCACCGATATTGCCAACTGGAGTATTGTTCAGCCAAAACCGCTCGGCAACAAACGAAATGCGCCGATTCTCACGGTCACTTACAATCCGGCCTTCCAACCTGACATCGACCCGTGCAAAACCACCTACGGTTAACGCACTGGTCACCTGGATTTTTTCAGGAGTTATCGTCACAACCGCATTTTTAACCCCTTTGACTGAGTTATTGAGAAAAGCAGCCAATTCCTCTTGCCCGATGGTCGCCGTAAGTTCGGCATCCTTTACTTGTTCAAGCACTAGCTTCCTGCTGGTCAATAACGACTGCATATCAACCTTTACATCGCGTAAGCTAATATGCATATTACGAACGGTTATTTTCTCAGTCTTTACCTCGCTAACATCTGCCGTTACACGATCAAAATTGCCGTCAAGCATAAACAGAGCCGGGATTTTATCCACCCTGGCAGTCGCTTGTTTGCTCCCTGTCAGATCGCGTAACCCCTGGGCCGCAGCATCTGACACCACCTTGGGCAGTACGACTTCCACGGCCGCTATTACCATGACCAGGAACAAAACGATGGTTGTAAAACGCTTCATAGGGTTAATTCCCCCTTAGGAAAACTTCTTTTCGTTTCACTCTTTGACGCCAGACTCACTTTTTAAGTAAGCTTCGATAAACAATTCAATTTCTCCATCCATTACAGCCTGCACATTGCCTGTCTCGGCAGCAGTCCGATGGTCCTTAACCATATTATAGGGATGGAAAACATATGATCTAATCTGACTGCCCCATTCAATAGCTTGATATTCACCACCAAGTTCCGCCTTCTTATCAGCCTGTTTTTGCCGTTCAAGTTCAAACAGTTTAGCCCGCAATAGGCGCATACACTGCTCCCGGTTCTGAATCTGCGAACGTTGAGTCTGGCATTGTACAATAACACCTGTCGGCAAATGAGTCATGCGGACAGCTGAGTCTGTTTTATTGATATGCTGACCACCGGCACCACTGGCCCGGTAGGTGTCAACCTTCAAATCTACCGGATTAATAATAATATCTACCAAATCATCAACCTCGGGCATAACATCGACGGCAACAAACGAGGTGTGGCGCCGGCCACTGGCATCAAAGGGCGAAATACGAACAAGGCGGTGTACCCCTTTTTCGGCTTTCAAATAGCCATAGACATTAGTACCACTAATCATCAATGTCACACTTTTAACGCCAGCCTCATCGCCGGCCTGAAAGTCCATGGTCTCAACCTTGTAATTGTTCTTTTCAGCCCAACGCACATACATTCTGAGCAGCATTTGCGCCCAATCCTGTGCTTCGGTCCCACCAGCCCCGGCATGCAGTGTCAAAATAGCGTTATTACGATCATACTCACCCGAAAGCATCTGGGTCAGTTCAAGATGATCCAGTTCCTGCTCTATGCTGGCAAGGCCGGCAGTTACTTCAGAATAAACACTGTCGTCCTGCTCTTCCAGCCCCAATTGCCATAAAGTAGCCATATCACTGTGACGGCTAAGCAAGTGATAGTACTGGCTGATACTGTCCTTCATACGTGTAACCTCTTGGGCAATTTTTTGCGCCTCATCAGAGTCATCCCAGAAGGTAGGATCACTCATTCTATCTTCTAGTTCTTCAATACGTTCCCTTTTACCGTCAACGTCAAAGAGAAGCCCTCATTTCTTCAAGCCGTTTAGCCATGGTCTCTATCGACCCGCGCAATTCTTCCAAAAGCACTTTCTCAACTCCCTATTATTTTGCGCCACAACAGCGTTTGTATTTTTTACCACTGCCGCAAGGACATAATTCATTACGGCCCGTTGTATCTGTATTAATAATTGGTTCCAGTGGCTGAGACTGTTCGTCTCCTTCTTCGCCACCACGGGTGGCATGGGCGCCGCGCAAATGATCTTCCGGTTGAGCCTGAGTTACAATATTAACTCTGAATATGTACCGGACAATATCTTCCTGTACACTTTCCATCATTTGCTGGAACATATCATACCCTTCAATTTTGTACTCAATCAACGGATTCTTTTGCCCATAAGCCCTGAGCCCAATACCCTGGCGCAGCATATCCATGGCATCAAGATGCTCCATCCATTTAGCATCAACCGTTTTAAGCATAACAACTTTTTCAAGCTCTCGCATATTATCAGAGCCAAATAGCTCTTCCCGTCTACTGTAGGCAGCCTGGGCTACACGCACAAGTTCTTCCCGGAGTTCAAAGCGACTTAGCTTGTCAAGTTCCTCCTGCTTAAGCTCACCGTTAGGCGCAAAAAAGCCTTCACAGTATTCAATCAGGCCGGCATAATCCCATTCCTCAGGATATATCTTTTCATTAGCATATAAATCCATACCATAATCAATGATTTTTTCAATCATCATATCGATATTTTCTTTGAGATTATCCCCTGTCAGAATCTTCTTACGCTGGCTGTAAATAACCTCACGCTGCTGATTCATGACATCATCATATTCAAGAACGTATTTGCGGATATCAAAGTTTCGGGCCTCAACCTTTTTCTGGGCCTGCTCAATGGAACGGGTAATCAAGGAATGTTCAATCGGTTCGTCTTCTTCCATACCCAATTTTTCCATAATGCTAGCAATATTATCAGAACCAAACAAACGCATCAGATCATCTTCCAGCGATAGATAAAACCGCGAAGAACCCGGGTCACCTTGACGTCCGGCACGGCCACGCAGCTGATTGTCAATTCGGCGGCTTTCATGACGCTCAGTGCCAATAATACGGAGACCACCTAATTCGGCAACACCTTCACCTAACACAATGTCAGTACCACGACCAGCCATATTCGTAGCAATAGTAACTGCTCCTGCCTGACCTGCCTGGGCCACAATCTGAGCTTCCATCTCATGAAACTTGGCATTAAGTACATTGTGCGGTACACCCTTCTTCTTGAGCATTGCCGACAATTCTTCCGACTGCACAATAGAGGTTGTACCCACAAGCATAGGCTGCCCCTTGCTATGGAGTTCAGCAATTTCTTCAACAACAGCCTTGTACTTGGCACGCTTGGTTTTATAAATAACATCAGGCAAATCCTGCCGCTGCATCGGGCGATTGGGTGGAATAACAATAACATCAAGATTATAAATTTTACGGAATTCAGTTTCCTCAGTCTTAGCAGTACCTGTCATCCCAGCTAGTTTATTATACATGCGGAAATAGTTTTGGAAAGTAATGGTCGCCAGGGTTTGGCTTTCCCTTTCTACCTTAACGCCCTCCTTGGCCTCTATGGCCTGATGCAAACCTTCTGAATAGCGACGGCCAAACATTAAGCGACCGGTAAACTCGTCAACAATGACAACCTCGCCCTCTTTAACCACATAGTCCTTATCCCGCTTCATCAAAGCATGCGCCCTGAGTGCCTGATTAAAATGATGTGACAGCTCAATGTTTTCGCTATCATAGAGATTTTTAACATTAAGCAGTTTCTCGGCTTTGGCCACGCCAGCCTCTGTCGGAGCTACCGTGTTGGCCTTTTCATCAATGGTATAGTCATCGCCTGCCGTTAATTTTGGCACAACCTTAGCCAACACAAAGTACATGTCAGTAGACTTTTCACCAGGGCCAGATATGATTAGCGGCGTCCGCGCTTCATCCACCAAAATACTGTCAACTTCATCGACAATAGAATAATTTAAAGGCCGCTGTACCATTTGTTCCGCGTAAATAACCATGTTATCCCGCAGGTAGTCAAAACCAAATTCATTGTTAGTACCATAGGTAACATCAGCACTGTAGGCCAATTTTCGTTCGTCAAAATCCAAACCATGGACAATAAGGCCAACAGACAGACCAAGGTAGCGGTAGAGTTTTCCCATCCATTCGCTATCGCGGCGTGCCAAGTAGTCATTAACGGTAACAACATGCACGCCTCTACCTGTCAGTGCATTTAGATATACCGGCAAAGTAGCTACCAGAGTTTTCCCTTCACCTGTCCGCATCTCGGCAATTTTTCCTTCATGCAGAGTGATACCGCCCACCATCTGTACATCAAAATGACGCATAGCCAAAACCCGGCGTGAGGCTTCCCGCACTACAGCAAAAGCCTCTGGCAAAAGGTCATCAAGCGTCTGTCCTTTATCTAACCGGCGCCTGAATTCGACCGTTTTGGCAGTTAACGTCGCATCACTCATATTTTTAAATTCGGGCTCAAACGCATTGATTTTGTCTACCAACTGTAACATGCGTTTAATTTCTTTTTCGTTATCATCACCAAATATTTTCTTTAAAAATTTAAACAAATTATCAACTCCCCAGCCAAAAAACAAATATATTGCACAATCAACTAAGACCGCTAACTTCACATAGTTAGGTCTTTCACCGCGATCATAGGGTTAGTATGTGCCTAATATATGATTTTAGCAGAAAGCTGGTGTAAAGTCAAAAATTGGGTTGCCTGATATCAAAATAATAGATAGGAAAAACAGAAGCGAGATTGCAGCGCCAGTGCTCATAATGACCGGGAAGGCAGACCTGCCGTTCCTCTCGCCATTGCACTTCTCGCGAAGCAATCTCGCTTTTACATTTTATTTTTGGTACCAGTCAGTCTTAGCCTGGCTGTTGCTGACCGGGAGTAGTAATTTTACTGCCCTTGACTGGCTCGATTTCATTCTCAACCCATACCGGGTTATGATGCTCGGCCTCATGGAGCGGCTGAGTACCATCACCAAACATGCACAAAAATTCGCCCCAATTGTAGATTCCAAGGAAGATATGTGCGAATACGCTCACTCCCAGGACGATACCAACCACCAAATGCACCATATCAAACCAATACATGGCTGCCTTAGGAGCCACCGGCAGGAAGGCGTATAACGCCCAACCGGTAACAATCAGCAGAATGCCACCAATCAGCATCATAATCCCCATTTGTTTTTGACCAGAGTTCATTTTACCCATTGGCGGTACTGGAATAGTTTTGCCTAATAACATTTTCTGCGGATAGCCACCACAAACTTTCATCCAGGCCAGATCCCGCTCATCAAAGGAGAATATCCGGCGGGTAAAGGCCACAATTCTGTCCAACGCAAAGATGGTATAAAAAATACAAGATAACGTAAGAATACATGCGCCTATAATATGGATTTGCATAATCACGTTTTGCAGATTTTCGCCAAACGGTTTAAGCCAAATAAAAAATCCAGTAAGAGCTGCTGGTAAAAAACCCAAAATTAATCCCCAGTGAAATAGCCGCGAGATAAGAGGGTGCTTGAGTACCCGCGGTCCGTGTTCATCATGCTGGCTCATCAATTATCCCTCCTACACTAATTTCGTTCTGTCTACATACTTAGTATGAAACAGTTCTTCGGCCAAATTACTGAGCGGATTCTGAGCAAATTTTTTGTACACATCAGTAACTGCCTGATTGTTATGGCTTTGACGGACTTTTGCTTTTACATCATCATTATAAATGCCTTGTGCCCGCAGCTTGATGTATTTTGTGCGGTCTTGTACCAAATCTGTAGCAACATAGGCCCCGGTCCACAAGATTGCACCGGCTACACCTACGATTCCTATGAATTCACGTCGCGAGACCTTTACGGCCTTTTCTACATAATCATAATGCGCCATTGTGTTCCCTCCTTATGACCAAGGTAGTACGGCCTTGGCTTTATCCAGCCAGGAAGTACCCATTGGGTTGATTGGCTGACCACCACCGTTGACACAGCCGGCCGGACAATTCATAATTTCGATGAAGTGATAGGGTGATTTACCGGCTTTGACTTCTTCCAGAAGCGGTTTTACGTTTTCCTTGGTGCCGTGGGCTACAGCTACTTTCAGCGTAACTTCTTTACCTGTTTTAGCATCTACCATCGTAACACTGGCTTCCTTCACGCCTTTTAGGCCGCGAACAGGTTTGAATTCAAGCACATCCAGTTCCTTGCCGGTGATTACAAAATAGGCTGTCCGTAAAGCAGCTTCCATTACACCGCCGGTATTGGCAAATATAGTACCTGCGCCACTATATTGGGCTAAAGGATTATCCTTATCAGTAAACTCAGCGACAGTCCTAATGTCAATATTCAATTTCTTTAACAGACGGGCTAAATCCCTTGTAGTTAGCACTACATCAATATCAGGATAACTTCCTGATCTGCCTTGTGTTTTCCAGTACTCGGAAGCACTTTTGAATTCAGGACGGGAAGCCTCAAATTTTTTGGCAGTACAAGGCATAACGCCTACCATGAATATATCTTCCGGGTTAACCTTCCAGACTTCTTTAGCACCATAAGTTTTCCCCAGTGCGCCAGCCATCATCATCGGCGACTTGGCCGAAGACATGTTCGGTAAAACTTCAGGATAGTACAGTTCTGCATACCGAACCCAAGCCGGGCAACACGAAGTAAACTGTGGCAACGGTCCTAAATGATGCTCTGTCGGCTCTCCTAACGCGTAGTGGCGAATCTTGGCAATAAGCTCCATGCCTTCTTCCATAATGGTCTGATCGGCAGTAAAGACAGTGTCAAGAACTTTAAACCCAGCCTGTTTCATTGCTCCATACATTTTTTCTGTTATCAGGCTACCGGGTTCCATTCCGAACTCCTCACCAATAGCAACGCGAACTGCCGGGGCAATTGTTGCAACAACTGTCAGTTTCTTGTTCTTAAGCTTGTCAATAACCTGATCCACTACGTCAACTGTGTCTTTGGGAGCCCCAAACGGACAGTTAATGAGACATTGACCACAAGAAATACATTTCTCGCTGTTGATCTTGTGAACGGCACCATACTTGCCCTCAATCGCATCTGTTGGACAAAATGCCTTACACGAATCGCAGCCTTTGCATGTCTTGCTGTCAATCTCAATAATACGGGTTACCTCCTGTGATTGAAAACCTTTCAAGACAAAACCTCCTCACCCATGAAAATTAGATAGATAGCATGCCACTGTGCAGCAATCACTATTGTGAAAATTGGAACATTTGAAACCTAAAATATCCTAGAAATAAATAATGCCACAAATTAACTGTAAATTATATTGGCAGACTTGTCAATATAATTGAAATAATCTGATTAAGTTATTTATTTCACTATTAACTTTTTTCCGTAAAAACCGTTTAAAAATCCACCAATTTATGCATACTATTACCAAAGGTTTTACCCTAGGAGGTAGCATTGTGAAGCATAATGTCATGGATATCCTCGACATAGTCGGCCAGCTTGCCGACCTTAAAGCTGTTGACTCCAAAAATACATTAGCCATTGCCGTATTGATAGATCTTCTTATTGATAAAGGACTCTTTAGCAGACAAGAATTTGCTCAAAAAGCGCAAGAGTTGGAATCAGCCTCCTTGGCTGAAATAATTATGAAACGGCGATCCGAGCTACGAACACCCCGCTATCATCAAAAACAACACTATCAGAAATAGCTGGAAGATATCTTCCAGCTATTTCTTTGTCACTAGCTAAAATTCCGGTTCAATTAATCCATATCGACCATCTCTGCGGCGGTACACCACATTAACTTCTTCCGTATCAGCATTAGCGAAAACATAAAAGTCATGATTAATAAGATTCATCTGCATAACAGCCTCATCAACAACCATCGGCTTAATGGCAAACCGCTTGGTTTTTACAATGTCAAACTCATCTTCACTAGCAGTAGCCAGAGGAGCTGCAGTGATTAAATCTGTTTTAAAGCTCCCGCCTTTTAGCTTACGGGACAGTTTTGTCTTATATTTTTCAATTTGCTTTTCTAATTTCTCAATAACCAAGTCAATAGAGGTATACATATCAGGCGTCTCTTCTTCACCCCGAAGAAGAATTCCATTGATAGGCACGGTAACCTCAACAATATGACGCCCTTTGTTTACGGTGAGGATTGCAGTAATTTCACCCATGCTTGCACCATCAAAATACTTCGTGATTTTGCCAACACGCTTGGTGACATAATCTTTCAGTGCTGGTGTAATATCAATGTTTTTTCCTCGTACTATAATTGCCATATTACCCATCCCCTTTCCTGGTTCCTATATTGTTAATATTCCCTATCAAATCAAAAATTCCTGTTTAAAAATTCAATTTATTTTCTTATCTTAATTTTTTTAACCTATTAAAAAAGCGCTATCGCGCCCTTGAGGATACGGCTCTAACCGCAGAATACACAGAGAGCATAGAGGAGAGATGTATATCGAGACATTCCCTCTGCGAACTCTGCGCTCTGCGGTTCAAAAAACTTATACTTATCTTATAAATAAAACCTGGCTTGGGCCAAGTCCGTTAGAACGCTGGCATAAGTCTTAGCCGTTCAATCAAGTGAAAGTTAACCTTTCTATATGGCTAAATCAAAACCCGGCGATCACTAATCGCCGGGTATTTATATAGATATATCCTAGTTAGCCTTATATACGTTGCTGGCTTGTGGTCCACGAGCACCCTCAACGATTTCAAATTCAACTTGTTGACCTTCGTTTAAAGTCTTAAAGCCTTCGTCTTGAATAGCCGAGAAATGTACGAACACATCGCCGCCATCTTCTCTCTCAATGAAACCATAACCTTTTTCTGCACTAAACCATTTAACTTTACCAATCATGTGAAACTCCTCCTAAGATTGAACTACAGACTGCCTTTTAGCAGCCACAAGAAGAAGTATAGCATAAATTGTCATTACTGTCAATTTATAAAATCTTCGAAAGAAAAGCTTTGGTACGTTCTTCCTTGGCATGCAAAAATACGTCATCTGGCAAACCTTCTTCAACAATCCGGCCTTCGTCCATGAAAATAACCCGGTCACCTACTTCGCGGGCAAAGCCCATTTCATGAGTAACCACAACCATCGTCATTCCCTCATTAGCCAAGGTCTTCATAACATCCAGTACCTCTGTAATCATCTCCGGGTCAAGCGCCGATGTTGGCTCGTCAAAAAGCATCACTCTAGGTTTCATAGCCAGCGCCCGGGCAATCGCCACCCGCTGTTGCTGACCACCAGATAACTGTTCCGGGTAGGCATCAGCTTTATCAGATAACCCTACCTTTTTTAACAAATTAAGGGCCACCTCCTTTGCTTCCTCCTGTGGAATTTTACGAACCTTAACCGGCGCAAGTGAAATATTTTGCAGCACCGTCATATGGGGAAATAAATTAAACCGTTGAAAAACCATCCCCACTTCTTCCCGCACTTTATTAATATTAGCATCACTCGTAAGAGGAATCCCATCCACAATAATTTCGCCTTCGGTAGGCTGTTCAAGATAGTTAATACACCGGAGCAGTGTGCTCTTACCAGAGCCGCTTGGCCCAATGATAACAACCACCTCTTGTTCGGCAATATGGAGACTAACATCGTTTAATACATGTAATTTACCAAATTTTTTATGAACATTCTTAATGCTTATCATCAGTCTTGTACCTCCGCTCAAGATAATCCACAAAGCGGGATATTGTCAACGTCATCACAAGGTAAATAAAGGCCACTGTGATCCAAATCTCAAACGAGCCATAGGTTCGGGCAATAACCAGCTGTCCGCGCCGTGTAAGCTCCTCAAAACCGATTACAGATACCAGAGACGAATCCTTGAGCATGGCAATAAATTCATTACCCAACGGCGGAATAATGCGTTTAAATGCTTGGGGTAAAATTATGTACCGCATAGTCTGCACCCAAGTCATTCCCAGTGAGCGTCCAGCCTCAATCTGTCCTTTGTCAATGGACTGAATGCCCCCACGAAAAATCTCGGCCACATAAGCACCACTGTTGATACTGCAAGCAGTAATTGCAGCAATAAATGGGTCAATCCGCTGCCCAACGATAATCGGCAACGCAAAATAAATAAGAAAAATCTGCACCAAAAGTGGTGTACCACGAATAAAGTCTACATATATGGCCGCTAACACCTTAACCGGCCATAGCGTTGACAGTCGCGCAATGCCTACAAACATACCGATTAAAAGACCAAAACCAACACTAAGCACCGTAATTTGTACCGTAACGCCGGCGCCCAGAAGGAGCAATGGAAACGACTGCAAGATTAACTCAAAATCAAAATTCAAATTTCTCACCCTTGCTAAGAATTATATAAGGCAGAATAAAATCACATGTCAATTATATGCGGACATACAATAGGTGTCAATAAATATAGGGAAAAAAAAGCGGCGCGATTTCCGCGCCATTACTGTCAACTCTTACTGGGGAGGCTTCTTGCCAAACCACTTGACATAAATCTTTTCATACTCGCCATTTTTCTTAAGTTCGTCCATGGCTTTGTTGATTTTATCAGTCAACTCGGTGTTTTTCTTGGCAACAGCAATTCCATACTCCTCAGAGTTAAGCGGTTCGCCTACAATCTTGGCATCTTTACCGCCAGCCTGAGCAATATAATATTCGTTAACCGGCAAATCATTAACAACGGCATCAACACCGCCGCTGCTAAGCTCAATAAACGCCTCCGGTGCGTTGTTAAACTCCCGGACTTTTACGTCTTTAATCTTTTTAGCTTCGCTGGCGCCAGTAGTCCCGATTTGTACAGCAATCCGTTTGCCTTCAAGATCTTTAAAAGACTTTAATGTGTTGTTATCGGCCTTGACAACCATAGACAAACCAGACTTATAATACGGCTTGGAAAAGTTAACCTTTTTCGCCCGTTCGTCGGTAATGGTCATACCGGAGATCGCCACATCAATATTGCCGGCCTCCAACGCCGGAATCAGACCATCAAAGCCCATGCTCTGCACTTGAGCTTCCATTCCCATCTGCTTGCCGACAGCTTTGATCAGATCCATATCAAAGCCAATATAGTCTTTGGTCTTCTCATCCTGGAATTCAAACGGTGCAAACGTAGTTTCAGAACCAACCCTAAGTACCTTACCCTGGTCAGCAGTTTTTGCTGACTGTTGACCACCACAGCCTGCCAACCCAAATACCAATACAAACAAAGCAGCCATCGATAACGCAATCAGTTTTTTAGACACCCATATACCCCTCCCCTAATTGGTACAAAGTTCTTCGTAAATAATTATACGGGTATGTGCTAAATTAGACAAGTGGTATACCATGTATACATGAATTAGGTTACATAATGTACACAAGGAAAGTACACCTATTTTTTATAAAAACAAGCAAAAACCCGAGATACAATTATCCCGGGCAGGTTTGTCACAATTTATTGTATATACTATTGCTCTTTCCTGGCGATAAAGCAGTCACGGCAATAAATAGGACGATCATTGCGAGGTTTAAATGGGACTTGAGTAACTACACCACACTCGGCACATATTGCCTCATGCATTTCCCTGGGGGCTGTCTGAGCTTCACCGCCATCACGACTACGTCTCCTATTACCCCGACATTCACGGCAACGAGCAGGTTCATTTTCAAAACCTTTTTCCGCATAAAACTCCTGTTCCCCTGCTGTAAAAATAAAGTCTTTTTCACAGTCCTTGCACTTAAGAGTTTTGTCCTGAAAAGCCATTAACGAAATCCCCTCACCTTAAGAAATTAAAAACCACTGCTTAGCCGACCTGGTCTTTGACCCCACACTCGCCTGCTGGAAGGGTCGCTACTAAGAATTCAATCTCCTCACTACTGCTTCTCTCGATCCAATATATGTATCTATTTTCAAGACCGGCAGGACTTACCTCTAAGCCGCACCATGCTCAAAGCCACTTTGGGCTTCTTACGTGGGTCGTTTCGCCTGCGACTGGCATCGACTTTCAACCACAGACCTAAGCAAATTGGTTCTTATATTAAATTATAGGATTGCCTGGGGAAAAAAGCAAGCACATATTTTTCAGATAGTTGTGAAATTGGTTAAATATTCCTATTTTTACAATGTAAATAATGCAACCGGCCCCCATATGGCTTTTTAGTGACTATACAAAAGTGGTATGATATAATAAATCAACATAGCACAATCTGGTATGAAGGAGGTGATGCGGCAATGGAAAAAATTCTCCAACAAATTCTTGACGGACAGAAGGAACTGTCTAAAGGCCAAGAGCAACTATTCAAAGGCCAAGAGCAACTATTTAAAGGCCAAGAGCAACTATTTAAAGGTCATGAGCAACTGTGTACCAGGATGGATAAGCTTGAGGAAAAACTAGACAGTATGGCAATTACACTCAACGAAAATGTGGACATGACCAAGGGTTTGAAACACTGGACTGAAGAACTTGATGCCCAGGTGCATGGAATAGGACATACTCTTGCCAAGCTTGAAGGAAAAGTTAATCAATTCGATGAGAAAGTGGACAATCTTGCCGATAGAATGGACAGCCTGGAACGGAAAGCCACCCGGATTGATGCCAATGTGTATTCAATGGCTGGCGATGTATCCTTCCTGCTACGTAAGGCTAGTGAGCATGACGAAGTTATGCGACATTTAAACCGGGCAAAATAGATAAGCGAAGCGCCTACACCGGTCAACCCGGTAGGCGCTATATTTTTAAAAGTGTTTGTTATTCCGCAAAAATTTCATTTAAATCTAGTATTAGTTCCGGCAATATCCCCACCGTCAACTGCTCTGACTGTTCATACATTTCATACCTACCATACCTACCGTCCTCAGCTAATTTAAAAACCATGATGGTATGATCTGTCGGATGTACCACCCAATATTCTCTAACACCTGCTTGTTCATATAAATGGTACACAAACTCCGTATTTTGCAGTACCGTCTGCGGACACAACTTACCTAAAAGGTCAGCTTCTGCCAACAGAACATGATAGCGCCGGCTCAGCCTTTGACGCGCTTGATTCCATTCTGGCAAATAGCTCATTTTTACACCCAGAATAGCCGCCTGCATCGTATCCAGCCTGCTGTTCATACCGATAAGGAAGTTTATAATACTTCGTCGGATCATAAACAGTGCTATCTGCTTGCCCACTATGCTCCAAACCAAGCTCAACAGCCTCACAGCTTACCAATTCATACGCTTTTTTTCCGTTTAATCCGCTGCCATGGGTGCGCAAAGCCCTAATAATAGTAGCCAAATTGTTGTCCTTGGTAGTAATCATCCCACCGTCGCCAAAAGCACCTAAATTCTTGGTTGGATAAAAAGAAAATGCCGCCGCATCGCCAATAGCTCCCACTGGCATCACAGTTCCATCAGCAAAGGTATACCTGGCCCCAATGGCCTGGCAGGCATCTTCGATCACCTTCAGGTTATGTTTTTTAGCAATCGCTACTATAGGCTCCATATCGGCAGGCTGTCCAAAAATGTGAACGGGAAGAATCGCCTTAGTTCTGGGAGTAACGGCGTCTTCCAGCTTTTGTGGGTCAATATTAAAAGTCCCCCGGTCAACATCGACGAAAACCGGAGTTGCCCCTACACGGGAAATACTTTCAGCTGTTGCAAAAAAGGTAAACGGAGTAGTTATTACTTCATCGCCAGAGCCAATACCGAAAGCCTCCAGGATAAGCAGCAGGGCGTCTGTGCCGCTGTTGCAGGAGATGGCATGAGGCACACCGGTCATACTACAAAAGTTAGTTTCTAAATCTAGTACAGCTTGTCCCATGATGAAGGAGGTACTATCCAATAGGCTACTTATTTTAACTAGGCAACTACTTTTTATAGCCTGCGTTTGTTGATGTAAATCTACTAAAGGTATGCGCATATATAGCCCTCCTTGGCTTTGATATAATAATAAATCTCATATAAATAGTATCGTGTATTTATTGTAATCTATTAAATTGCGAGGGTTATCATCTATTTGAATAAGTCAGGCAAATAATAGTTATAGCACTTACCAGTCACCTTGTTATCTGATATCGCCTGTACGAGTTCATCTCCCATACATACAAGTGAAAAAATCCTACTAAGTACTATAATATTATAGTACTTAGTAGGATTTTTCACCATATTTATTAGAAATTTCTTTGAAAAGTATTTATTAAAAGGCCTTCCTCTTTCAATCGGGAATGAAGGTGCGCGATGTTAGAAAAGGAAATGTCAGCACTACCCCGAGTGAATCACGAATCATATTTCTTCATTAAATACAGCACTCAGGTCAATAACCAAATCATCCCACAACTTCACTTCAATAGTATCGTCTGCCGTATATCGTTCCGGCACTCCGTATTTACCGCCATCAAGTTTAAAAATTAGTACATGATTCGCCTCCGGATAGACAATCCAATATTCTTTAACACCAGAACGTTCATAAAGCATAAACTTCTGCTTTATATCGCGCTTGCCTGTAGATGGCGATACTACTTCAACCACTAAATCGGGGGCCCCTAAACAGCCCTTACTGTCTAGCTTATTTTTGTCGCAGACAACGACAATATCAGGTTGAACAACATCTATTATATCTTCATCTTCTTCATCGCCTTGCGGAAGTCGGACGTCAAAAGGTGCATAGTAAACCTTACACTTTTTGCCTGTAAGATAAACAGCAAATTGTTTGAAAATCTCGCCAGCTACTTCCTGATGTCGCCGGCTCGGTGCTGGTGACATATTGTAGGCAACCCCGTCAATAAGCTCCCAACATTCATTATCATCCCAGGTTACATATTCGCCGTAAGTATAACGTTGATCGAGTTTTGGAGCTAACATACCGCCCACGCACCCCCATTATAGTACTTCCAAACGTTTTTCCATGTCCATCTGCCAATTGGCTAATAATACTTAAACAGCCTCCTGTAACCGCAAATTTGCCCGGGCAGCAACCGCTAATCTTTCCTTTAGCCTTTCCATACTATGCCTTCTTTCCGCACTTTGGCCGCAAGTATTTTTGCCGCTTCCGCCAAATCAACCACATCAACGCGATAAGGAACCGCTGATTCTTCGAGCGCTTCACGCAATCGGGCTAAATTTTCTAAATGTACCCCGTCTATACTATCCACAGCAATATCAATATCTGAAGATATGTGCTCTTCGCCCCGCGCCCATGAACCGAACAAATACACTTTAACAGGCTCATCACCAATTTCAGTCAACACAACCTGCCTGACCATATCCAAAATCTGCTGACGTGCTATGCTTCCCATAGCAACCTCCCCTGGTAAACTTTTGTTTTACATGATATATTGCCTTCTCATAATATGCTCTTGGCTTTCTTCCATAAGCCTCACAATTTGCACATATAATGCTCCACAAGAATATTATATGTGCAAACTCTGAAATAAGTCAATTCTTCAAATAACGCAAGACTGCCCCCTTCTCCCCCAATACCTGCCCTCGCTCACCCCGGTGGTTTTATGTGACTGGTTTTCTATTATGTGTTATAATGAAGCAAAATGGCGCGATATTATAAGTAAAAAGGTGGGATGGGGATGGAGGAAACTCTAAAGCAGATTCTGGCTAGGTTGGAAGTAATTGAGAGTAAGCTTGATGAGAACATCCAGGTTACTAAAGCGCTTCGGCACAATAACGAGGAGGTCAATGCTCAGTTGCATTGTTTAGGCCATAATCTGGCCGAATTGACAGGCAAGGTTAATCAGCTTGATAAGAAAGCAGATAAACTGGATAGCCGGTTTGAGCAGATGGAAATGCAGCAGGATATTATCAAGGCTGATGTCATGTTTCTTGCCAGGAAGGCTATTGAACAAGACGAGGCTATGTACCGCCTGCAGAAAGCGAAATAAATGAGAATGCGCCTACAAAGCTAGCCTCATCTAAGAACGTCCCCTCACATCATCTTGAACAAGATGATGCTATGTATCGTCTAATAAAAACAAGATAATGAGATAGCACCTATCAGGTCAGGCTGCCTGGTAGGCGCTTTTTTTTGTCCACCAAAGCTGCCAAACACAGCATAGAACCCATTCGAAGTACTCCTGACTCCCCCCGCAGGTTTTCTAGTGGCTCTGCAGTTTTCGAATATCATCTTCTGGTAAACCAATTGCTTTGGCAATATCAGCAATTGGCATCCCCATATCCAACAGTCTTTGGGCAGTTTCCCTCTGTGCCTCAATCTTGCCTTCTACTCGGCCCTCCACTCTGCCTTCTTCCTTGGCACCATCCATGGCAGAAACATGATCTAACAGGGCCTTCTCCCGCATTTCATATAGATACCGCTCTTTATCTTGTTTCAAGAAGATTTGCTCGGCAGTCAAGGCTTTGCGGATTGCGGGCTCACTCATGGCAATCTCCTCCATTTCCTTAGGACTAGCATTGGAAAGGTACATGAACCATTTGTCTAGTCGTGTCTTGGGCGGAATGCTAAGTGCCTTCCACTTGGACAATTCCAAAAAGTGAATCTCCAAATCTTTGTTTAATCTGTACCCTGTTTGAGACTCATACAGAGAAATCATACTATGATATTTGCCTTCATCTGGCAAGAAAGCAAAGTTCAAAACATTAACAGTGATAGTGCGAGAGAGCGTTTTATATCGTTGACCTTTTTGTAGTTGACCCTGGTAGAGCTTAGCCCAGTAATATAGTGTTCGCTTGTCAATATCGTACTGATTGGCAATCTGCACCTCAATGTTGATGATGCTGCCGTCGCTGCCCTTACCTAAAATATCTAACCTCGACATTTTGTCTATAATGTGCTCAGGGTCTAACTCTCGTTCAGCCAATGCAATGTCTACCAGTTCATCGTGCCCATCATTGGACAAAACGGAGTTTAGGAAACTAAGTAAAATTTCCTTATTTTCCTCGCGACCAAATACCCATTTAAACAAGTAATCATTGATACGGTTAAGGTTCCAGTCCATTGCCACCCCTCCTAATCCCATTATACCAGATATTCACAGAAAAACTACCTCGCATAATAGTAAGCAGAAGAGCCAAAAAATAAGTCTTTAGTGCAAGACTAGCACCTCCTCCCTATAATCCTGAAACTTGTCCCTCACCTAAGTGAGCAAAATGAACATCCCCTCGCTTCATTGTAACTGCAAAACTAGACCAAGGGATATGTCTGCCTTGTTAGCAATTTAATAAGGAAAATCGGGAGTAACATGTCATAAAAAGCAGCTCATAATATCCTGTATATGGAAAATACGACGTTGTGGGTCTAAAGATAAGTTTTGAGTAGTGAACGGCTAACACAACTAGATGAGCTGCATCTGCAAATCGCAAGGCCTAACCCCTTTTATGCTGCTGTCCACGATATCCGCTTACACCGAGATATCTACGTTTGCGCCCAGATGAGGTTGTGCCGCTAGTTCTACGCTCTTGGTGCTTTCGTTTATTTGTTCGGTTAACGCCTGGCCCTGGTCGGCGGCAACGCCTATTGCCATTTGCATGACTGACAGGCTGGCTTGCTGCTGAACTTTGCTTTGGCTGAGCATGACAGACAGTGCCGGTATGTCCATGCTGCTGCCTCCTTTCTTTTTGATGATGACCCCTATTTATGACAACACTGACGGCCTGAACCGCTGTTCCAGGTCTTGCTGCCAGCGGGTGTAGGCTGGGAGCAGCTGATGGGTTAGGGTTGACTGGATGGTTGCAAGGTCGTTTTGCTCGTAAGCGTTAATGGTGGAGGTAATGCTTTGGCGGATGTGGGTGATGGACTGGAAAAGCTGCTGGTCGTTGTCCCCGGCAAGCATCGGCAGTATTGAGCAGGCTATGCTGCCGATGGCTTCAGCGGTGTTTTTAAAGAGTTCTGCCGATTCTTCGAGACGAAGTTCTTCCAGTTGCATCTGCATATGGCGCAAACCTTCCTCAATGGTGGGAAGCAGTTCGAAGATGTGATAGATTACCTCTTGGTTGGGATCAGAAAATAGGTTCATGCTGTTCACTCATCCTTCACGGCATCGATATAACTTTTCAAGTAAAAACAGTTGTATCTTTATTATAGGCCTTAAACCCTCTTGTAATTTGAGACTGACTTACATTTAGCTGCCGCGCTAATTCGGCACCTGTAATCAGACCACTCTTTAGTGCCTGATAAATAAACCGTCTTCTGGCCATTACAACCGCTCTAACTTTACTGCCACCTAACATATCTTCTACAGCAACTCCAGCCTCTTTAGCGATTTTCTCAAGCATCATTTCTATCGGAATACTATCATCTTCTGCAATTAAGCCAGAATGGAAATTACCGTTCATTACGCCGGTGTCATCCAGCGTAACTGGTGATTCTTCTAGTTCATTCATAAAAGACAGATACCTCTTAACAGCTGTAACTTGGTCATCAGAAAAGATGCCCAATATGAACCAGGAATCAACCAATGAACAATCAGCCTGCAGGTAATATGTATGGCTACTCCAAGGATAGTCAAGCCCTTCTACAATTTTGGCTTTCATTGGATTATTATGAATATATCTTACTATCGATAATAAATAACCGCTATCCTCGCAATGTTCTCCATTATATCGCTGCTGAAAAACATGCCCTATATGAGAATATTTATAATTATAGTACTGTGTATAACACTGCTGCACTCCCTGCATGAATTTAGACAACGGCTGATTGGCAACCTTAATCAAAAGATGAACATGATTATCCATCAACACATAGGCATATAATTTACATTCAAATTTTTCTTTATAATGACGTAGTAATGACAGGTAATACATTTTATCAAACTCATCCTTAAATATAACCTGCCGATTATTACCCCTCGCCGTAACATGATAAACTGCGCCGTTATAGTGTACTCTCTGCTTCCTTGTCATACTTACCTCTCATCAGATACAACACTTTTCTATTCCATAGAATACCATGACAAATCGCAAATCGCAAGGCCTGACCCCCTTTCAGTCCAGCCTCTTTAGCGCTTTGCTCAAGTAGTTCATCTATGGAGATATTGTAATGATCTGCCGCCACACAATTAAAATTCCCGGTGACTATGCCTGCCCCAGCCAACATGACCGGAAATTCTTCTAATTCTTTTATAAAGGACAAATACCTCTCAATAGCTGCTGTCTTGTTATTCGAAAAAATTCCTAATATAAGCGAAGAATCAACAAATGAACAATCAGCCCTCAAGTAATATTTGTGACTACTCCAAGGATAATCAACCCTGTCAACAATTTTTGCCTTTATTGGATTATTATGAATATATCTCACTACAGATAAAAGATAGCTGTCATCAGCACAAATTTCAGCATTATAACGCTGCTGAAAAACATGTCCAACATGCGAATACTTTTGATTATAGTACTGTGTATAACACTGCTGAACGCCTTGCATAAATTTAGCCAACGGCTGGTCGGCAACCGCAATTAGAAGATGAACATGGTTATCCATCAATACATAAGCATATAATTCACATTCATACTTATCCTTGTAATGCCTTAGTAGCGACAGATAATACATTTTATCATATTCATCATTGAATATAATCTGCCTATTATTTCCTCTAGCCGTAACATGATAAATCGCGCCGCTATAGTGCACCCTCTGCTTTCTCGACATACATACCTCTTATCACTCAAACATCGCTTACTATTCCATATAATACCATAACAAAACGCAAATCGCAAGGCCTGACCCCTCGGACCCAAATCACAAGGCCTGCCCCCTTGCCAATGCAGGTTTATATTCCCCACACAGCTTGTAATAATGGCTGGCTTGCGCTTTCACTCCAAGCACCTCGTGGATAACACCCACATTGTAATAAGGTAAATATGTAGTAATACCCTCTACCTTTCCATTAGGCAGTTTAGTACACTGCAAAAATCTTTCAACAGCCAAACTAAACTTCGCATTATTCATATAGACTAATCCCATTAAAAAACAAAAATCCGGACTAGACCTATAGTAATCAGTAAACTTTTCCAAACACAAAGCTTCCGTATACTTTCCACTATTGATGAGCGTATAACCATATGTCTCTACCAAATCGGCAACATACTCCAACCGCACATTCACCTCAAAACTTAATGCCTTAACAAAATTGGTATACGCCAGTTCATAATCTTTAAGCATATAATAGGACTTGCCCAGCTGATAATAATAGTAAGGATCATCTGGATTTTCCGCCAAGGCTTCCGTAAGCAAACTTATATTTCTTCTCAGCTTATCTGTTCGCTGGAGTGCTTCTTGGGTATAGCCAATGTGTTCCACAACAATATCAATGGCTCCAGTATGATAATCAGCACCTGTTTTTTCCACAACTTGCTCATGGATTATTCCATCATAAGCGAAAAAATTCCGGTTAAACAGCCGGTTTATCCTCTCCAAGATTTTTCGGCTGCCGGAAATATCATCAAGCACATTAACTCTTTGAATCCTGCCAACCGTATGCTGTTGGCCTTTTTTTTGAATAAACCGTGATACAGCCTGCCGGGAAAACTGCTCTACATACTCGTCCGCATCCAGCACCAGCACCCAGTCATGTTTGGCCTGCGCCAGCGAAAAATTACGGGCAGCAGCAAAATCGTTACACCAGGCAAAATCATAGATCTTATTCGTAAAATCAGCGGCAATCTGCTTAGTCTCATCTGTCGAACCGGTATCGACAATAACAATCTCATCAACAAAACCAGCCACCCTGGCAAGGCAGCCACAGAGATTGTCCGCTTCATTTTTTACGATCATACATAAAGTCAGCAAAATAGAGCCTCCCTTGTGTCTCCGGTTCACTATTGCTAGTTCTTAATGAGAATGGCCATATACGGCATTGTATTATAGCCATTCTCCCTAAACAAATCTAATATCAACTTTAGGAACGGATAATTATGCTCAATCTCGCGGGAAAAAGACTGAATGAGTTTCACCACATGTTCAATGCCAAAATTCTCTTTATGGAAGCCGGCCATACCGATCAGAAAGAGCTTGATCAGCGCATAATGCACAACCAGCATAGTATAATTATCGAAAACATGTTTCGACTGTCCTAATGGAAACAGGCTTTTGAATACATAATTAACTAAATAATTCTCCAAAACATATTCCCGCTCATCCATAAATGGCTGATAATATTGTACATAAGCCGCCGCATAGCGCTGCCCTATATTCTCTTTCGAGTCCTCCGCAATATATTCAATGCCTGCCAGAAATTCCCCAAAGCACTCATAAAAACGCTTGGAAGCAATTCCCTGAAACAAGCGGGTATCAGCCAACTCTTTCATTAATTTCATCTGGATAGTTACCGCATTGGGTATATTTTTCATTTCGCACCGAAACGAATCATTATTTAGATAATCCAAATACGTATCGATCAAACCAGGTATTTCATGTGCCTTCGCATCTCCCAGCAACTGATCCAGGCTGCGGCAAAACAATCCCAGAATCGTTAATCGCTGCCACACTCGATAACTGCGATTTTGCAACAACGATATGCAAAATATACGTAGCTGCCAAAAATATCTTACCACCGGAATGGTGTTAGGGGCATCAGTAGTAAATTCGCGGCCAATCATATTGCAGGCAGCAGTGTTTTCCTCTGTTTCGTCAAACTCCATCAATTCCGGATTGAGCAAAGCCAATCTGAGCGCTTCCGGACAAGACATGGTTAATGATTTTTCAACAATGCCATTTACTTTGTTCGTAAGTCGCGGATACGTGGAACAAACATGCGACAAGTATCCTTCCCCCAGCTTGTACTGAATGATACACAATTTATCGGTAGCCAAAAACGGGCATGAGCCGTCTTCATTTAATTTGATCTTGGCATAATTTTCATTGGATGGCTCTGTCCGCTGACGCGTAACTTTAGCCTCCATTTGATGGCGCAGTTCTTTATCCGTACAGGCCCGATAGCGTTTAAAGGTGTCTTTGTCTATTGCCACCTGCCAACCAATACAACATGTATCTTCACAATTCGTACCAATGCATCTGAATTGCCTGACATATTGAGGAACAAGCAGCTTGCGCATTTTTCCTGACATAAAGAATACACTCCCTCTCCCTGACAAACAAACTCATACCGTATTTTCAGATTAATGCTGAATTCACTCTTATCCATTGTTCTGTTTCGTTAATACCCTGTGCCAAACTGTGGTGCGGCTGCCAATCCAGCAAACACTTAGCTTTCCCGTAATTGCAGAGCAGCTTCATAATCTCACTCTGAGGATGAATATGCGGCAGATGTTTAATTTTAGTTTCATCCTTGGCGATGAGTAATGCTAATTCGTTGATCGTGACATCTCTGCCTAGTCCGGCGTTGACTATCTCACCATTAACCGCCTCATTATAGCCACATTGCACCACGAAAGACGCGCAATCCTCCACATACAAGAAATCCCTGGTCTGTTCGCCACTTCCATAGATGCCCAAATCCAACCCAGCCAAACTATTTTTAATAAAGATGGCAATTACGCCGCCTTCCCCGCCGGTTTTCTGAAACGGACCGTAAGTATTAAAAGGACGAACAACAACGGCAGGCATACCATAGGCATACCAGTATGACAAAACCATATTTTCACCGGCAATTTTACTGCCGGCATAAGGAGAAGCAGGCTTAACCGGATGCAATTCAGTAATTCCTGTTGCGTCATTAGCGCGGTCATATACCATACAAGTACTCATAAAAACAATCTTGGTATTATGTTTTTTACATTGCTCCAAAACATTAAAAGTACCAGTCACGTCATTTTCAAAAGTAGTGCGCGGATCATCGATACTATCCTGCACATTAATACTTGCAGCTAAATGATAGCAAATGTCAAAGCGATTAAGAAATAGCTTATCTAAAAGCTCTATATTTTTAATGTCACCCTTAACAAACTCTTTTAACCGCGGATGTTCCATAAACTCCGCAATATTTTCCGTCCGGCCGTTTGACAAATCATCCAGCGCCCAAACCTCGTGTCCATCCTCTAATAATCTTTTTACAACCCAACGTCCGATAAATCCAGCTCCGCCGGTAACTACTATCTTCATGCTACTTTTCATTCCTCTCCAGAATGGTTTTTACACTAGAAATTACATCTTGTACATCTTGATTTGTCATCTTAGGGAAAATAGGCAAACTTATAATCCTGCTATATAGGTCTTCGCTATAATCACATTTTACTTCTTGGTAACCATTCTGCTGATAATAAGGATGTTTGTATACCGGAAGATAATGCACATTTACACCAATATTTTCGCGGCGCAACGCATTAAATATCTCTTTCCGGTCACTTTTGAGCTGCTCTAAATTCAGGCGGATAATATATAAATGCCAACTCGAGTTACAGCCGTCTTGCTGAAAAGGCACTGTCAGACCCGCTGTATCCTTAAATGCCGCTGTGTACATTTCAGCAATTTCACGGCGTCTTTGCAGAAACTTGTTCGCTTTTTTAAGCTGGCTAAGCCCCAGGGCTGCCTGGATATCGGTCATGCGGTAATTATAACCCAATTCAAGCTGCTCATAATACCATGGTCCTTGATGGTCTAGCATCATAGCCTCATCTCGGGTAATGCCGTGACTTCTGAATAGCAGCAGTTTCTTATACAAAACTTCCTCATTGGTAGTGATCATCCCACCTTCACCGGTGGTAATATGTTTTACAGGGTGAAAGCTAAATGTCGTCATATCGGAAATGCCGCCAATTAGCTTTCCCCGATAATCGGCGCCAACCGCATGAGCAGCATCTTCGATCACTGTGAGATTATATTCTTTTGCAATTTCGCTAATTTCATCCATAGCGCACGGCTGTCCGGTAAAATGTACCGGTATTATGGCTTTCGTTTTGGTTGTAAGCTTTTTGCGAATTTCCTTGGGATCAATATTATAGGTAGCCGCATCAATATCAGCAAAAACCAGAGTTCCGCCACAGTAGAGAACAGCATTCGCCGAGGCGGCAAAAGTTATCGGAGTGGTAATAACCTCCTCACCAGCCTGGATTCCGGCTGCAAAACATGCCGCATGCAGTGCCGCTGTGCCGTTGGCTATAGTTACAGCATACTTCGCACCAACATATTGGGCAAAAGCCTTCTCAAATTCTTCTATTTTCGGTCCAGTTGTTAAATAATCTGACTTTAGCACTTCAACTACAGCAGCAATATCGTCCTCATCAAGCCACTGCTTACCATAAGGTAAAACGGTATCTCTCACAACTGTCCATCCTCTCATTTTTAATTAGCCTGTACACTATTAATAATACTTTTGACTATTCGTTCGGTGCCTCTGCCATCAACTAGCCTTTGTCCTTTAAAACTCATTTCTTGACGTTTTTCAAAATTATTCATCAAATTTAGCAAAGCATTAACAACTTGGTTATCGTCCAGCTGATTATACCAACCCATACTCTGTACATACCCTAATTCATCCATCTTTTGCACAATAAATTCCTGATTATCAGCCAGTACAAATGCCAATACCGGGGTTCCACAAGCAGCAAATTCATATAAAGTACTGCCGCCTGCCGATAGGGCCAGATCTGACCGCAACATAATGTCAGATATATTTGAATAAGTAATAGCCGGTGAACTAGCAGACATCACCGAATTAGCATATAGAACAACATTATCATGATTTCGGCTCATATTGATTAAATGTTCTACATTAGTAAAGCCGCTGCCTACCAATACATTCATTCGCAAAGTTTTCAATTGTTGATTATGCAACAAAATGGCAAGTAACTTATTTGTGAGATTATAAGGATCAGCTCCACCTGTTGTTATCATAATTTCAGCAACTTGCTTTCTTACATTCCTTGCAGGTAGATTCTGAAACTCATCGCGTATCATGTTATAGGTAGACCCTAACAATAGCAGCTGTTGCCCGTCATATTGCCGGTACTCCAGATATTTCCCGGTAATATTCCCATTAACAATAATATCGACCGCATAAGAAAATTTATTAATATCATCTATGTAAGCTAACTTTTTGACATGTGGTTTAAGTAACTGAAAATACTCGTTCGTCACATTATAGGTGTCAACAACCAAAACATCAATCTGTTGGCTATGCAACCAAGAAACAACTGCTGCCGCTTCTGCTGTAAGTTCAGCCGGACTACCGTAAAAAAACCCTTCTGTATTTTGAGCTACAGAAGGTAAACGGACAACGTCAAATTTCTCATTCTGGATTACCTCTATACCCGCATCCGCTTTACTAAAAAAATAAACCTTGTGTCCATCCCGTCGAAAGGCGTTAGCTAATGACAAACAGCGCATAATATGCCCCATACCCACATTTTTCCCGCCATCAGCTCGAAACGCAACCCTAAGCATCCGCAATCAACCTTCCTAATCACCTAATCATACTCCACTCTAAAGGTGTACCTCGTTCTATGTCCCTCGTGGCAACTTTGCCTAAAACATTATTATATTCTTTAGGTGATAGACCATGTGCAGGCCGAATTATACGAATATTATCTTCTGTGAAAATGTCACCTTTTTTTATGTCTTTTATTACAAAAACAGAGCGTCGAAATATCCTACTCGCTTGCTCCCTTTCAGATAATTGATAACTAACTTTTCCTATAGCTCGTTCCGCAATCCTTATATCTTTAACCATTTGTTTAAATTCCTGCGGCTCCATTGAAAATAAGGCATCAGGATTTTCGATTTTTCTGCTTATACAAAAATGTTTTTCAATCACATTAGCACCTAATACAACCGCTGTAACTGCTCCAATTGAGCCCATAGAATGATCGGATAATCCTACAGGAACACCATATATATCTTTTAAGTTCTGAATCGTCCTGAGATTCATATCATCAGGAATAGCTGGGTAAGAGCTAGAGCATTTCAAAATACACAATTTGTCATTTCCTTGAGAGCGTATAGCAGACACAGCTTCTTCAATTTCTCCCAAAGTTCCCATACCTGTCGACATTATGATTGGCTTATTTTTTGATGCGATATATTTTATTAATGCCAAATCAGTTAACTCAAAGGATGCAATTTTATAAGCAGCTACCTTCAGGCTTTCTAAGAAATCTACAGAAGTTTTATCAAATGGTGTAGATAAAAAATCGAGTCCTACTTTCTCAGCCTCTTGTTTTAACCGTTCTTGCCATTCCCAAGGCGTATACGCCTTTTGATATAGCTTGTAGAGGTTTTCGCCCTCCCAAGTACCTTTACTAATCTGGAAATACTCTTTATCACAATCAATTGTCATCGTATCAGCCGTATATGTTTGAAGCTTGATGCAATCGGCGCCGCTTTCTTTTGCAGCATGAATGATCTCAATAGCTCTGTCAATACTCCCGGCATGATTAGCCGACATTTCTGCTATAATATAACAGGGGGTGCCATTGCCAATTTTCCGTTCTCCTATCATAAAAGGTTCATTCATTTACTATTCCCCCACGCTTTTATAATAGATTATAGTCTCATCTTCAATTTTTCTAACAAATCCAGCCTTTTCAAATGTACGCTGGGAGGAAAAGTTGTTATCCTTAACTCTTCCAATTACGTTGTTAATATTTCGATTAGCGTGTCTAATTTTACTAATAAGTTCATTGAGCAGCAAGGTTCCATATCCTTTTCCCCTATAGTGCTTGTCTACACTATAGCCAATAACCGCTGTAGCCCCCTCAATATCGATCCGAATTTGACCAATTGGTATATTATTACAATAACCAATATATATTTTACAATCTATTGATTGCAGTTTGCGATAAAACCATGCTTTGTGTTCACAATATTCTATTTTATTGGAGTTGAATGAATTTTCTCTGACAGTATCATCATTTGCCCACTCAAAGAGTAAATCGACATCTTCCCTAGTTACTTCTTTAAGCATTATTTTATTCATAATCCACCTATTATTATACTAGTTTTTTCTGCTCAATATGTGAATTAATTTGCATTAAATCTGGCTTCTGTAAAAATAAATTAATGATATCCTTCATATAAAAGTCATGTTTGCCTTTATAAAAGCAGCGGTATATTTCTTCAATAAGGGCAAAATCTTCTTTTGTATCCAACGTCCATCTATATTGGGAATAATCAAATATGTTTTTGTAAAAATATATCTTCGAACTAGTTTCATATATATACGGAGTAACATGTTCACGCTGATATTGTTTCTCTGCATTGTTAAACGCTTTTTCAAGCACACTAAATGAAAAAACTTCAGTATCCAACCCCCGGGGATATGTCCGGTTACTCAAGTCACTTCCTGCGTTAGTCACAATGTCATATATTTTTTTATCCTTAAATAAATCAACAATTTCATTTGTGACTAATGGATCAATTAGCGGACAGTCAGATGTAATACGTACTACAATATCAGCATTATTATCTTTAGCAGCAAAATAATAACGGGCCAACACATCCTCTTCACTACCTCTGAAATACTTAACTCCACACCGCGCCGCTTCCTTAACCACCGCATCATCTTGCGCAAGCGTTGTAGTTGCAATCACTACCTCATCAATGCTTTTAGCCTGTTGAACCCGTTCGATTACATGCTGCAAAACCGTTTTTCCCATCAAGACTTTTACTATTTTCCCTGGTAATCTTGTGGAGCCCATCCTAGCCTGAATAATAGCTACTGTCTTCACCAATATTCACCTTCGTTTATTGTACTTTACCATACTCTGAATTTACATTAATTTCTTTATTTAATGCCTGAAAGGATGGAATAATTTCATAAAGAAGAGCATCACTTAACTTAACACGATCCTGAAGTTCCATTGCCTCTTGTAACATGGCAATTTGCCTTAGGATATTTTGCTTTATTAAGTTAAATTGTGAAGCATTATAATACCATTCCTGATTTTCACTAATTGTAGCAAGACTATCTGTGATAAATTGTAATCC
Organism: Sporomusa ovata DSM 2662; assembly: GCF_000445445.1. GTDB lineage: Bacteria > Bacillota > Negativicutes > Sporomusales > Sporomusaceae > Sporomusa > Sporomusa ovata. The sequence goes on from NZ_ASXP01000003.1 coordinate 239,987, forward strand.
TTCCAATAACTGAGCAAATTTGTCCCAGGTATTTGGAGTAACTTCATAATAAAATTCATCCACAATTTTATCTATTTCCGGAATAGCCCGCAGTAAATATTCCTGAATTGTAACAAGAGTATCGTCCATTAATTCTTTTAATGTTCTTACATTGATGATAATTGTCTTGATATCTTCGATATGTTCCACTATATATTGATCATAATCCCCATATAGTTCTGTGCCATCGATGACAATACTGCCAAGATTAAGTTTAGCCTGAGTTACTAATTCATTAACTTGGCTAAATACATTTTCGACAGCAGCAATTTGATTTTCGCATTCATAAACCTTGTCAAGTATTTTAATTTGCATAGTCAATACCTCTTTAATTAAGATAAGACTTATATAAGTCCGTTTTCCTGCAACATTGTTAATAGTTTCTGGCGACTGACCGATGCCTCATCATGCGAACTATAGCTTTTCTGGATAGCCTTCTTAGCACCTGGATAAACAAGTTCTCTTTGTAAATACATATTCGGAATTACAAACATATCAGGCAACTCGTATGCATCCTTGGCTTCTTCGACTGTCATTAGTTCTTCATACATTTTTTCTCCGGGACGCAAGCCACATTCATGTATCACAATATCTTCTGAACATATGCCGGTCTTTTTCGCAGACTCCTCAATAATAACTTCGGCTAAATCTTTTAAACATATTATCGGCATTTTTAAAACAAATATCTCTCCACCTTGAGCTGTTTGCATCGCTTTTATAGTTAAATCAGTCGCTTGCTGTAATGTCATCATAAATCGACTCATGGTAAGATCAGTAACTGTTATCCTCTTTTTTTCCGCAATCTGAGATTTGAATAAAGGGATTACCGAACCGCGTGAACCCATGACATTGCCAAATCGGACAGCAGCAAATATTGTTGCATGATTGCCACTATTATACTGCGCGGAAGCAATTAGACGTTCGGCCATCAGCTTGGACGCTCCATAGGTATTGGTAGGTGCAATCGCTTTATCGGTACTTGTAAATATAACTCTCTTTACTCCAGTATTAAGAGCAGCCTTAATAATATTTTGCGTGCCAATAATATTTGTTTTTACCGCTTCATACGGATTATATTCGCAAGCTGGGACATGCTTCATAGCAGCTAGATGAAAAACATAATCAATATCCTGCATAGCGCGTTCAGTCCGGTCACAATCCCGAACATCACCAATCAGATAGCGGATATTCTGGTAATTCCCCATTTTTTCCCGCAATTCGAATTGTTTATGTTCATCACGGCTGAAGATCCGGACAACCTCAGGATTTTCGTTTAATATATGATTAAGTAAACTCTGTCCAATTGTCCCTGTACCGCCGGTAATTAAAACCTTTTGTCCTGCAAAAAAGTTCAAAGTTTACCTCCTATCTAGCTTTCTTTTGCACAATATGGCTGTTTTTTGACGCTATTAGTAAATTCTGTTCCAAATAACGGGTAATATCATATAAATTAAATTCCGGTTTAACAGGATATAGGGCCTCATATATATTCCGGATTAGCCGGTAGTCCTCTTCGGTATCAAGAGTCAGACGGTATTCCGGATGACGCAAGAAACGCGGTGCTTCCACATTTGACAAATGGTACAGTTCCGGATGCTCATAAAAATATAATGATACATGCTCACGCACTGCTGCATCGGATATTGTCTGCTCCACCTGCCGCAAAGCGGCAGTACGAAAAACTTCTACACTAAAACCCAGCGGAAATGTACGAACCAATTGGGTTGCGGCATAATCAAGATACGGGTGCTCCAGCATTCTCTCAATTACTCTGTCAATTGTCTCCGGATCAAGCAGTGGACAATCACTGGTTATCTGGACAATATAATCCGTATCAGTTGCTTCTGCTGCCTCTACCGTCCGCAACAGCACATCTTCTTCACTACCCCGGTAGTATTTAACTCCCTGGCCCTTTGCCGTTTCCATGACTACATCATCGGTTGGGTTGGTAGTTGTTGCAATCACAATGTCAGTCAAATATTTTGATCTTCTGAGTCTTTCTATTAATCGAACCAAAGCCGGCTGCCCCGCTAAATCCATCAGCACTTTCCCCGGTAACCGGGAAGACGTCATTCTGGTCGCTACTATTGCATTGAACTTCATATAAATACCTCCCTAATGAAGGCGGCCACCCGGTTTGTCGAATGTCCGTCAAGCCAGATCAGCTTTTGCGATAATTCATTACAACTATTAATATCATGACTACTCATTAGCGCTAGCTGCAGCTCTAATTCTTGCAACGAGTTTGCGCATTTGGTTAAGCCAAGTTTATTGGTAATACACATGTCTGATTCGCGCAGGTTGGGCTGATAACTAATTGCCGGTACTCCCATAAGTACCGCATGTAATAAACCCATAGTAGACATACCGATAATTAAATCATACTCAGGAATAATATCAAACAGATTACCTGACACTGCCATCTCTGCATAACATTGCTGGAAACTAACTTCATCCTTAGGATGAAATTTAACGTGCAAAACACAGTTGTGCCGAGTAAGCACATTTGCACAATCGTACAACGCCTGTTGCTCAGTATATCCCAGTTTCTCGCCATACAAAGCCGAAAGGGGTTGGGAAAGAAATAATGCCTTTTTAAAATCCCTGCCTGGATTATTTGTTGATATCTGTTTAGTAATATATTTATCCAGCCCAGGGTGTCCCAAAACCTTGATAATCGTCTGCGGAATACCATCCTGAATTGCCTCTTCCCTGGCCAGTTGGTCCATCACAATATAGTAATCCGGATAGATGGTTTCGCCAGATGAACAAACAAACCGGGTTTTATAGTTTGACCAATAGTCCAAAATCGCAACAGTAGGCACCCCGGCTTGTTTACAGGCAGCTATTGCCTGTAATTCAGCGTAACTTCCCCAACTGGTTCCGGTTACAAGTCCGGTTATCTTCCGATAATCCAATTGATATTTAATTTTTTTCAATAGTTCATCTGGCGTAATCTTATATAATGGATTTAAGTTTGCCGCCGGACCAATACAATAAAAATCTGCCGCGCAACTCTCACGTTGAAAGTTCTCGGCAACCGGAAAAACTACATCATATCCCCCAGGATCATGAGCCAAAAATATTATTTTTTTCATATTCATAAAGTTCCTGGCACGATTGCCATACCTTCTCCACAGCTGTTAGAAAATCATTAATATCCTGTTCACAATATGGTATCCTGCACACATCGGCACTCAAAAGTCTTTCATCATACATACTTTCTACAACCGGGCAAATCCCTTTTTGGTATTTTTGCGCAGGATCGGTAATTAAAGAGAAGGGATATTGCGTCTGATTATACACCTTTTTATGCTGAAATATTTTCATTAAATAAATCGGTTTCACATAGCCTATACCTAACGGAAATCCTTCGGCTTTCATTGCGGCAGCAAAAGTAGCCCTTTTAATCCCCCATACAGATTTGTCAAACTGAATAGGATATACATAGTACGAATGCTCATACCCTACAGGCACAGTAACACCTTGCAAGCCATTGAAAGCTTTTAAACCAGCAGTAAGCTTGTCTGCCAAAGCCCGGCGCATTACTAAAAAACCATCTAATTTTTTTAGCTGTTCAATACCGATAGCGGCATGCAGTTCAGTCATTCGATAATTAGAACCCAAGACCACGGTTTCGTCATCATCCAGATCATCCAGCACCACTTCGCCATGATTGCGAATCAACTGGCAACGATAGGCCAATTTTTGATTATCAGTTAAAATAATACCACCTTCGCCGCTATGAATAACCTTATGATAGTTAAGGCTGAAAATACTTACATCGCCGAAAGTTCCCGCCTGTTTACCATTGATGTTGGCGCCAGGTGCCTGTGCATTATCTTCAATCACATACAAACCATATTTTCTGGCAATCCGGACAATTTCAGGCAAGTTTCCCGGCAAACCAAATAAATTGGTTACTATGACGGCTTTTGTCCGGGGAGTGAGCCATTTTTCAATTTCGTTAGGATTCAAGTTATATGTGTCGGCACAAATATCCACGAAAACCGGCACAGCATTATTCATTAAAATAGCAGTAGCCGTGGCCGACATTGTATAAGGTGAAACCAGTACCTCATCACCAGGCCCAATTTCACAGGCAGCGACCGCTGCATGCAGTGCGGTCGTTGCGGAGTTGAGAGAAATCCCATATTTTGCTCCGAATCGGTTGGCAAACATTTGCTCGATTTCTTTTACTTTGGGTCCGCCCAAAAAGCCATCGCCGGCTCGTCCTAGAAAGGCTGAAAGCGTTCCGGACTCCATAACCTTCACAACAGCAGCTTTTTCCTCTTCTCCCATAGTGTTTGTCCAGGGAATAGCAATATTTCTAACCGGAGTGCCCCCTAATAAAGCCACGTTACTCATACTATTCAACCCTTTCTAGAGAAAAGTTATTGTTATATGACTGTAATAGTGCTTGTGCGACATACAAAGGATAGATGCTATCATCAACCGTACACCGGGGTTGTTCAATACCAGCTAGCACGTTAGCAAGATTGCTGATAGCATTGGCTAAGTTTGCGTCTGCCAGCAGCTTTCCTTCCTGACGTTCTAAATTCAGACTATTAAATCCTGAAAATAAAGGATGATCTCCTACGCAATAGTAGGAGACTTCATCACCACTATTGCGGATTGATATTTTCCCTTTTGAAAAGTATAGATCCATTTCAAACATATAATATTGCTTATCATTGAACGCCTCGGCAAAACCAGTTATTTTATCACCAATTCTGAAAGTAAATGTAAAGGAAGGGTCATCGTCTGCGTCAGCCGACGTATCTACTCTATAAATGACTTGTACTTGATCTATCTGCCCAACCCACCAATGTATTAAATCAAATATATGAGCACCGGTATTATAGATACCTCTGGTATATTTAACATGAATTTTTTGAAGCTCGCCATATTTTCCGCTTGCAACCTCTTTTTTAACTTGCTGCATCCCATTATTCCAACGGCGGGAAAGATTCGGAACCAGCAAACAGGCCGAGTCCTTAAAAGTTTTCTTTAATAGAACTGCTTCTTGCAGGAAATGCACCAGAGGTTTCTCGCAAAAAATGATCTTGGCAGTTGAATTATCTAAAATATACTGAATAGCTGGCAAATGGTGAACAGGCGAAGTACAAATACTGATAATATCAGGAGTATGGTTTTTCAGAAGTTCAGGAAGGCTCTGATAAAAGCGAGCTTTAGGCACCAGACTGTGCAAAACCTTGCCTTGTTCTCTGTTAACATCGGCAGCAGCTACAAGTTCAATGTCCGGATGAAGGCTATATGCTACACTGTGTGAAGAAGGCCGTTCTCTTTTGGGATCCAAATCATAAGTCAGACCAATCTGGCCTAAACCAACAACAGCGGCCTTAAATTGAGCCATGATTCTTTTCCAGCCAATCACTGTGTAATAAGCTTAAGTTTATACAATCATGGTATTGCCCTTCACAGAAGTATGCTTGACGCGAAATTCCTTCTCTGCTAAACCCCGCCTTTTCAAAGGCGCGTATAGAACCAATGTTTTCATCAACCGCACCGGCTGCCAGACGGTTTAAATTCATACGTTTAAAACAATGCCCGGCGAGTAAGGAAATAGCTTCCGCGGCATAACCTTTTCCCCAGCAGTCGCTCTCACCGATAATAATGCCTATCTCGGCAGAACGAAACACATAATTAATAGAGTGCAGCCCGATATTACCAATATGCCGATCCTGTTCCTTTACTACAATGGCAAAGACAATATCCGTTCTACTCATAGCCTGACTATCATAAAAAGCCGTCATGGCTTCATAGCTGTTAGGAAAAATCCCCTGCCGCATCCAGCGCGTGACATTTTGGTCATTAAGCCATTGAAAATAGTTCCCGTCCATATCTTCCTTTGCCAGACGGCGTAAATAAATTCTATTGACAATCAAAAAAGGATGTTGCACACTTACCCACTCCTCAAATACAACTTATTTCCCGGTAGGAAATCACCTCGTCACTTCGTTCCCCTGCATAAGCACTATTTTTGCTCATTGCATACGCCTACTGCGTCTTTGAACTTTTGCCGTTTTTCTGTCACTATCTCCTGGGCTCTGCTGTACTCCTTATTAATCACATCAATACTATTGGCAATCATGAACATCAGGTTATATTGCAAAAAGCAGTTGCGCTGAATGTTATCCAAGGTTAATTCATTGCCAAGCCTTTTAACCTCCATAATTGTCGGCACAATAATGGGCGTGAAGTAACCGCCTACCGATTCGGCGTCAGTAACCTGCCGAATAATTTTATCCCCCCGCTGCATCCTGCCTACCGCCGCTATCAATTCTTCTTCGCTGCTCGCTTCGGTCAGACTCTTGTCCACCTCGGCCAGCCGTTTCATATGCTCGACCGCATTCTTTTGGGTTTTTCGCAAAATCCCTAAGTCTTTGTTCAGAGCCTTAAGGATTCTGTCATACTTCTTCAGGCTGGCGCCTTCCCCCGGCCTTCTGTCAGGCAGGCAGTCTGTCAGCCGTTTGCCGACAGGCTCCCGGCAGTAGCGGTCAATGGCTTCCCTGAGCGGCATCAGCGTCGTCCCCTGGATATATGCGCCGCCCTCAGTGGCATCAATAACCTTCAATTCCCGGTTGCTGGCAATCTGCATTTCATACCATTCCTTAAACATTTTGTACACAATATGCGATTGCAGCAGATTGCCCTCATGATCCTCCAGATATACGCCTGCGGTGGAATCCCGGTCATCATTGGCACCTTCCAATTCGGCATGGGTCAGATCACTGTGCTTCTTGCCGCTGGTATAGGCCAGATCCTGACCGATCAGAATAATCGGATTACAGCCAGCCTCTCTGGCTACCGCAAAAGCCACCGTCGCACACGAACTCCCCAAACTGACAAAGCTGAACTGGTTACAGGCGGATAACCACAGTTGTTCAAAGCCGATATCATTACGTGACATGATGATGGTTTTCCCGGGGTATTCCTCATAAATCGTCGGCCATAACGAACCAGGCCCTAAGAGTACCAAATCCTTAGGGAAGGTTCTACCTTTATAATAAAAAGTATAGGTAGGTTCGTCCCGCTCAATACTGGCAATGGCATCAGGCCGCACCCCATACTGATCGCACGCTCGCATACTGGCATCACAGGCAATGATTAGGGCTTTACCATTGGCCGCTTTTAAATACTCAATATTTTTATCCAGTGATGGTCCGGCAGCCACTATTATGGCTGGAACATTTTTGTATTTGCCTTTTATATCCATAATTGAATTACTGTTCATGATGGCATCCGTATTATGACACATATTAGAAAATCCAACAAACTGGTCGTCCAGTGAATTGCCCAATGATAAAAACGTATTATGCAAAACTGTTGTAATCTGCTTGAGAGCAGCTTGGTTTTCCCTGGCATATACATAATAATTGGGCAGAGCCAGTGCCTGCAGGTTATGCGCCAAATTATGATAATTCAATGAGGATAAATACAAGATCATTTTTTCAAGCTGCTGTGCATCACCAAACAGCAATACAAACTGTCCTTTCGCGAAAATGTCTGATACATCAAAATGCCCCAGCACATATTTCACCACATCCAAATTGTGCTCAATGATGACCACTTTGCTGCCTGGGGAGATTCGCTGCCGCAGTTCCCGCAGATGCAAACCCAGACCCAAACCATATACCACGAACAAGCAGTCCTTGTCCACCGTAACCTGCCGCACGATCCGCCGCGCTTCGACTGCCGGATCATAACTGCTATGCAGCAAATACCGGTTATTATTATGGCAAAAATAAATATCCCGTCTGCCACTCTCGGCAATTTCTTCGGCAACCCCGTCCCCGATTTGCGAAAAATCAAGCGGCAGTAATTCATTTAAGAGAAACGGGGCGCAACTTGCAATTATTTCCATATTTTTTTGTAATATTTCTGTTTCCATAGATTAATTACTCCTTTTCTACAACATGGTGAGAGTGGCGAGTGACGAGAAATTGGGGTTCTCCATCGTCATTGCGAGCACCAGCCTAGCAATCTTTCCGCCATCATTGGACGTGAAGTATGCAGTTGGCAGCTCATTTCTCATGTCAAAAGGCTTATATAATTATTTTTTCAAAAAAGCTTTTTAAAATCAGAAATGAGCACCAAATTGGACAAGCAAATATTTACAATTTGACAGTAATACTATAAAATGGCTGACCATTACGATCAGCCATTTTATACATTATTTCATTTGCCTCAATTACCGGAGTAATTGCAGAACGCCTTGCGGCTGTTGGTTGGCTTGAGCCAACATAGCTTGCGCGGCTTGGTTGAGGATATTATTCTTCTGGAAGGTAGCCATTTCCTTAGCCATATCTACATCACGGATACGTGATTCAGCAGCAGTCACGTTTTCGGAAGAAGTTCCAAGGTTGTTAATGGTATGTTCCAATCTGTTTTGGAGAGCACCCAGTTTGGAACGCTCGGTGGATACTTTTTCCAGCGCATTGTTTACTAAGAAGATCGCGCCGTCCGCATTCTTCTGAGTAGTAAGATCCAAGGCATTACCGTTGAGATCCCGTACACCGATTGATTTTGAATCCATAGCATTGATGCCGATTTTCAGGTTTTGACCGGAATTGGCGCCAATTTGGGCAACCGCTGTTGCATTGCCATTTACAGCCTTTTCAGCTGCTTTAATTGAAATGGTTATGCTATCGCCAGCTTTAAGTTTATCAGAATTGTTTATTGCAATTTTAAGCGTAACCGCACTCCATTTACCAGTAGAAAGCTGAAGTCTAGTAGTACTGATTATAATAGTGCCATTTTTGGAACTAAACGTAACTTTAGCACCAGGTATACCGCCAAGAACCACACTGCTCGATAGTTTAAAGGAGCTTGCCTTAGCTAACGAAGCTACCTGTGCACCACTTACGACATTGATGTGAATGACATCAGTATTTTGAAATACATCCATTCCGCCTTTAGTAACTGATGGTGTTAAAGTAACGTCACCATTAGCAAACGATGATTCAAGATTCAGCGAACCTCTAACCAGATCCGTAGCACCTTTCAGATCGCCATTCAACAGCTTTTTGGTGTTGAACTCAGTAGTGTTGGCAATGCGGTCGATTTCACTAGTCAACTGTTTCATTTCATCTTGCAGTGCATTTCTGTCAGTTGTGGTATTCGTATCCGTCGAAGCTTGTACAGCCAACTCGCGCATCCGTTGAAGAATGCTGTGAGTTTCAGTTAGGCCGCCTTCAGCGGTTTGAATCATGGAAATAGAGTTTTGCGCATTGCTGGAAGCCTGATTCAAGCCACGAATCTGACCGCGCATTTTTTCGGAGATGGCCAAGCCGGCGGCATCGTCACCAGCACGGTTGATACGAAGACCGGAAGACAGTTTTTCTAATGAGTTGGAAGTAGCTTTTTCATTTACGCCCATTTGGCGAAGAGTATTAAGAGCTGACATATTGTGATTAATAATCATGGTATTTTCTCCTCCTTGATGTTTAAGCTCAGGCATCCATGCCCGGCTAAATATTATTCAGTTCTTACCCTCTGCCCGGCCGGTTCAGTGGGTATAGGCTTCTGAATTGTTCAATAATAATATCGTAAAAAGTAGCGAGGAACTTAATATGTTTATTAGAAATTTATTTAAAAAATTATTAGGTTTTTATTGGAAGTTTGGAGCAGGTAAATAAAATTCTATCAAAAAAGAGGAACGACAGGGCTTGATTGCCGTCGTTCCTCTTAATAACAGATTCACTTAGCTGTGTCGGTCCATAAATGCACCCGAATAGGAATCTAGTACCTGCTCGTAAGCCTGGGATACTTGTTGGTTGCGTTGGGCGTTGTTATACAGGCGCTGCAAGCCAACTATAATCGACTGGTTTTGCATTCGAATGGATTGTAACGTTTCCTGCCCCTCGTTGGTTACTTTATAGCCATCCTCTGGGGCCGCTTCGATAATGAATTGTAGTTTTTCCCTTTGACTCAAAAGCTCTGATACCAGATCCCAATCCCGTTTGCTAATAAATTTGGCGATCTCCTGGGTTAAAAGCGCGTAATTCTGCCAGAGTTCCCGCACTGTTTTTTTAACTTCAGCCATCACATCACTACCTTGCTGCAGCCCGCTGAGTCCGGGCAAGCTTCATTGCCTGCACCCAAGTATCACGCAGTTCAGACAGTAGATTTTTAGCTTCTTCTAACTGATCTTTATCTTTTTTGAGATTTGCCTGGGTTAAGCGATATTCAATGTAATCGTAAAGTTTATAGTATCCTTGCGACATTTCATATTGCATGTCCAACGTACACATAAACTCGCGAACAATATTCTGAGCCCGCAAATTCGCGTTATTCGCCTTTTCAAGATCGCCTTTATCAACGGCCATCATACTCTCCATTATAAAACGTATAGCTCCATTATAAAGCATCAAAGTTAATTCTTCAGGAGATGCCGTCATAATCTGTTGATTTTTATAAGCGTTAGCAGTATTTGCAGCATTCATATAGTTTGTCCTCCTGCTTTCCTGTCATAAAAAATTTAGGAACCGAACTGCTTTATAAGCCAGCTGCTTTGTTGGCCGAGTTTGCTCAAAGCCGCTTCCATGGCATCAAATTGTTTATAATACCGATCTTCCATATCTGCCAGACGAGTATTAAGGACATCCATTTGCTTACCATAGTCTCTGATAAGCTTGGCAAGGGTACTCTTGGTATCGTCTGTCGTAGAGGCATTAAAACCAGCTTCATCAGTAATCTTATCCATGGCACCCTTAAGAGTATCATACATTCTTACCGCAATCCCTTGTTTACTACTACTAGCTTTGTCAACCTTTGTAGCAAATAATTTGTTTACTATATCCGGATCTTGTTCTAGCGCCTTCTTTAATTTAGTCTCAGCAGCCTCATCAAAAACAAGCTTGCCATTTTCCAGATAATTCATACTAGTAGTAATGCCAATCGAAGCCAGACTTGTGTACTTGCCTGACAGTCCCGCAATAGGGCTTGCTATATCGCTACGCATTTTGCTGACCAAATCCCGCAGTATCGGATCATTATGAAGCAAACCACTTTTAGCCTTTTCTTCCCAGGCCTTAATGTCAGATTCACTCATAGCTGACTTTTGATCAGAAGTCAGCGGCAAAAAGTTCTTGTAACGTGCTTCGGCCACTTCTCCATTTAATTTACTCAATAGGGTATTATACGCTTCGACAAATGCCTTGACATTGGCGATGGTTTTATCATTGTCTGGTTTTACTGAGACAGTTGCATTACCTGTACCTTTCAGGTCATAGGTAACACCAGAAACTGTAAAGGTATTGTTGGCTTGCTTTAACGGATTAATGTGGTTGCCACCTGCATCAACCTCATTGCCTATGCCATCAAGAGAAAATTCGGCGTCGGTCCCGGCATAACTTATTGTACCGGGCGATGATGCCGGAATCTTCAAGACATTGCTCATGAAGTCAACCGCATTGCTGCCGCTAATATCTATCTTTACATTTGAGCCAGTGTTTTTACTGTATAAGAAAAACCTTCCCAGAGTTGCATCATAGTTCGCCTGTATCCCTACACCGGAATTATTTATCTGGCTTACCAAATCATTCAGACTGCCATCCTTATTTACTTTTATTTCTTTTCCAACCTTGCCATCAGAAATATTCAGGACAATATCGCCGCTAGGCAGATCTGCACCGAATTGTTCAGTTAATGTACCTTTATATGCGCTAAGTTCCTGACTGCTGGCTAGCGTCACGCCCTCAGCCAGTTTGTAGACCTCGATCTTATGATTTACATTGGATGCTTCAGCATTCGCGGTTACTTTTACAACCTTTTCGTCTTGCGACGAAACGACCTTAGGCGAAACAGTATTACTAAGCTTATAGCTAAAAACAGTGTTACGAAAATCGTTGATTGTCGTATACATGGTGTTAAAGTCAGCTTTTTTCCATTCCATTTGTGTCTTCTTTTGTCCCAAAGTATCATATCTGGCACGTTGCGCTTTCATAAGGTCTTTGACCATTTGGTCGACGTCCATGCCTGAGCCGCTAAGGCCGTAGGTACGTATTCCCATAGTAATCCCTCCCTGGATTTATTATGCTTTTTTGTCCAATAAAACGCCCACATACTCCCGTATAGCTGCAAGGGTATCCAAGAGCTGATGGGGCGGAAACTCTTTGAGCACTTTTTGTTCTTTGATGTCAATAAGCTGAACCATTAGACGTTTTGTCTTATCATGTAGAACAAATTTAAGGTCAGCAGTAAACAGCTCAATAATTTTATTCATATCATTTGTTATTTTATATGGATCGTCTATAGGCTTTTCCCGTTCTTCAGTGTTTTCCATTTTGCTGCCTGCGATGGTTAATTCCGGCTTAGTTCCAAGTTTTTCTTCATTACCACTGTCCAAATTACCCAACACTGTAGGCGGAGTATACATTGCCGAACCTTTTGTGAGTGTTACACTGTTAATCTCCACGTAAACCACCTCATAAGAATTGCTATTCTACATATATTATCGAAGAAATCTGCAAAATCCTTAGAAGTTTTTTGAAAATGCAGGAAAAAGTAAGTAATTTGTAAAGCTACGGCAGCTTTACCGATTTTAACAGATCCAGTTTGTCTAAATTCACAGGCTGCACGGACTGTTTATTGGCGGTAACGATAGCTTCATATAGCTCGCCCCGGTATATTGTAATTTCTTTAGGAGCTTCAATACCTATGCGAACACTATCACCTTTGACATCTACAATCGTCAAGATTGTATTATTATCAATAATAACTTTTTCACCGATCTTACGAGTAAGTACCAGCATGCTACTTACCCCCTCTTTCTGATTGGTCAGGAAAACCCTGAGGAAAAAGGCGGTGTCGTACGGTATAGGATGATTTTTCTAAAACAATCTGCATAGCCTTGCCGTTTTCCCAGTTAATAATGATGGGGGCTAAGAGATTGGCCGTCATTTCTTCCGTTTGATCCGGAATACGTACAATATTAAAAATTCCAGGCGTATTTTCGTCAGATAATCCTAATTCCGCAACAACAATATCATCCAAGGTAAAACTATACTCTTTGAAAAAAGTAAAGGGTTGCACAATAACAAAGGCTAAATCAGGTTCCTTCGCAGACTGCAAAAAGGCGAAAGGACTGTCAGGCTGGAAAGGAAGGAATGCAAACATGGTTTCCTCTGGAAAACCAGGAATGGCATGGGGAAAATAAATAAGTTCGCTATCAGCAATTTCCAATTGACCAAACCGGGTAGATTGGATTAGCATGGGTAATCCTCCTTCTATCTAACTTAGGTAATACTATCATGTAGTGGAATGGAAATTAGCCTATCTTCTTCTGTATAGTTAGTCATAACAAATATTGGGCAGAGGTACAACTCTGCCCAATATTTAATGAAGGATAATACTTTTCTCTTACAGATTACTATGCTTCATTCTTTACTGATTATTATACCCAGTTTTTCACACTGCGGCAAGTTTATCCGATGACTTAGCCGTTAAACATTAATATCCACCGAATTATCTGTCACCCACATTTTTACACTCGAATACTGAGCCATGCTGATATTTACTTGCGCCGGCAGGTAATCCATGTTTACAGTTCCCCGGACAAAGTTATACTTAACAGAACCCGGCGATGGGTTAAATACCGGCGGGCGGGCTGTGTAATGAATAACAGGCGGCTCTAAATGTGCCCATACCACCTCAGGCACCGGCTGCAACGTTGAATCAGCAGCCATGGCTACCATCGCATCTTCTTTTGATTCGATTGCCGCCATGCGATTGCCGTCTTGTGCAATACGGGCAATCGTTTCCATGGCAGTTTGCCGGCCTAACTCAGCGCAATCACGCGAAAACTGACTTGGCGTTTTCAAACCAATCGATGACCAAAATGGTTCCCAGTCAATCTCCAGCTCGCCTTTAGGCTGGCTGATTTCAACAACAGCCGGCTCGGTATCTATCATAAGCTGGGGCCTGGTAGTGGAAAGCCTCATATCGGCTCGCGCTGTGGTTATATTAATTTTGGCATATTGCTGAGAGATATTGAGGGTGAGCATACTTACCGCCCCCTAAGAACGAATTGGATTATTGTGTCAGCAGTATAGAGAATACAAAAGCTAATTCAGAAAATCGGCAAGTGAGGGTGGCATTAGTTTAGCACCAATAGACAAAGCAGTACGGTACACGCTTTCATTGGTTTTAAAGTCAACCATAGCCTGGGGTATATTAAGATCTTCATTTGCAGATAAATAATCGTTAATAGTAACATAACGTCCCTCCAGGAGGGACTCAGCTTGATTGTACATGGACATACGCGCACCCAATTCTGTCTGTAAACCAAGTAGACGATTATGATCTGCATCATTCCATGCTATGGCACCATTTGATATCCATTCTAAATCAGGCTCAGTTCCCTGGGAGGGCTTAAATCCATATGTATCGCCCACTTTATTATTAGGGCTGTCGCCAATAGTAACACTTACGCCATTGATATTGATAATTGGCGGTGCTCCTGCCGGCGATGCAGCTACAGGCGTACCGCCATCCAGCGAATACTCTACCCCAGTAACTACACCGCCAGCAACACTTGTGACTTTAATTGAAATCTGAGGATTGTCACTTGCTGGAGTATATGAACCACTAAGAGTAGCCTTTCCGCTTTCCAGATTGCTTTGCGCAATCGGGCGTTTTTCAATACTGGTATTTTTGCACAACAGCTCATCTTTCAACTGAATAAGATGATTGAACATCTCGCAAACGGGGGCTTTTTCGCCTGCTGTCGTAGTCACCACTGGCCCAAATAATTCGCTGCCTTTGACATTCACACTATCTTGCGCAGGAGTAACCACCCCTGGTTGGACTCGCATAGATATTGCGTTTGAATCACCCGAGTAAACGACTGCATCCTTTTTTCCTATTGGTGGCCCAAAATCAACCATACGTCGCTCAAAGGGCTTTGTTTTATCATCTTGCCCAGCAAAAATATATCTATCACCAATCTTTGTGTTTCCAACCTCCACCATTTGGTTAATTATACCATCTAATTCTTCGGCAATAGCGTCATAACTAAGGTCGGGATTAGGGGCGACTGCATTAACAGCGAGTTCTTTAACTTTAATCGTCATAGAGCTTAGGGTGCTCATTGCACTGTCGCTTGTTTCCATCCAGGATATGGAATCTTTGACATGTTGCGTATACTGTTCGTTTTCCCTTAAGTCAATGTTAAATCTAAGGCTTCTGACAGCTCTGACCGGATCGTCAGACGGACGATGGATAGCTTTGCCGTCAGACAGTTTTTCCTGCAGGTCATTTTGCCGTTCCAGTGATTTATTCAAACTTGACATAAAGTTAAAGCTTAGCATATTTGTACTTACGCGCATATCTTAGTTACCTACCTTCCTACAACGCCGGTGCTGTTGATTAGTTTATCCAACATTTCATCCATAGCGGTCAATATCCTAGCCGCTGAGTTATAGCCTTTTTGAAAGCGAATCATGTCACTTAGTTCTTCATCAAGGTTAACACCAGACACCGACGAACGCCAATTGGTAATCTGGTTAACCAGGGTTTGCTGGTTGGTGGTTAAGCGTTTGGCATTGTCTGTTTGAACGCCAAGAGCGCCAATCATGGAACCATAGTAGGTATCCAGCGATGAATTGCCCAGATTGGATGAAGTATCTACCTTTAGCCGGTTGGCTAAGTTAACGGCATTATCCCCAGCGGCATTGCCCTGGGCTTCTTTGAGGGTAGTGAATGTATAGGTAGAATCAGTACCATAATTATAATTTGTGTCAAGCGTAATGGTCAGCCCGTTCAAGTTGAACTTTTGTGTTTTGCTTGCAGAAACCGCATCAGCTGTAGCAGCTGTAACGGCCGGAGACGCAGGCAGCCACGTAGTTCCACCATCTGATGAGGTTCTGTAGCCAACCGTCACTACTCCTGAGGCATCTTTGTTTACAATAACCTGATACACAGCAGGAAGTGTTGGGTTAGTAGTGGTAGGAGGTGCGGCAGGTGTTGGATAGCTCCCACCTATTGATATCTTGGGGGCCGCTGGGTCACTCTGGGTAACAGTCAAACTTCCCACCAAGGTCTTGGCGGCAATATGACTAAGTCCATTTGTTGAATCCAACAATGCCTGATTTACTGTTAGCTGGTTAATCCAATCCTTGGCTTTGGGCGTGCTTGTCCCAAATATAGTCAGATAATTTGCCGGATCATTGTTATTATAGTCCTGTGATTTAGCACCAAAGAAGTTGGTATTTGTCTCACCATTTAAACCATATCCATCCCGGTGTACAGCATTAAACTCCTGCAATAAAAATTGGCTCATGGTCGACAGGTTGTTCAAATAGTCTTTGGCACTTTCCCGCGAATCTATAAGGCCCTTTACTTCACCACTAGTAAAGTTCATTTCAACCTTGCTGTCCGCAGCTATTACACTTACTACCCCATAGCCATAATCAGGATCTTGGTTTAGCTTTGTCGTTAATTTTGTTGTATCACTGCCGTTTACTAAGGTACAGCCTGAGGATTGCACTGTATAGCTGCCGTTTTTCCCCTCTGTAACTTGTATATTTATCATGGATGATAGCTGGTCAACAAGATAGTCTCGCCGATCCCGGAGATCGTTGGCATGATCCTGGCCGCCCATTTCCACCGTGACAATCTGCTTATTCAGCGAAAGCATTTCTGAGGTTATTTGATTGATAGTGTCCACACGCATACCGATGACGTCATTGGTATCCGCAACCATATTTCTCAACTGAGTATTTGCCTGTTGAATGGTATCCACCACTTCAACTCCCCGTTCGCGTAAAGCCGTACGGGCTCCGTTGTCCGAGCCGTTTGTTGATAAAGTATTCCACGCCTTCCAGAATTTATCAAGAACGCTTTGCATACCGTTCTCGGTAGGTTCTTGAAACACGCCTTCAATTTTCCCTAAGTTATCTACCATGGTCTGGCCGTAACCCAGGGTGGATGACTCTTTCCATATCTGCTGATCAATGAAGGTGTTTCTTATCCGGGTAATGGATTGAGTGAGAACACCTGTACCAATTTGCGCTGTCCCAGCGCCTGTATAGATGGTTTGGGGACTTGTGGTAACCAAGTTGACGCGTTGCCGGGAGTAGCCAGGTGTATTGGCATTGGCAACATTATGTCCCACTGTGTCAAGAGACATTTTTTGGGCGGCAAGCCCTTGTACTACTGTATTTAAACCAGCAAATGTCGGTCTCATTTCTATCCTCCGTTATGTATGCTCATATGAATGTATCTATCAACTTATGCTTTGGTATCCAAAATCGAGCGTCTGTTTCTGTCTTCTCCGTTTTGACCTTTAGGTACATAAGTGGATTCCGCCATGGTTTGACTCAAAACATTAATGTTATAACTGATATAGTCTAAAGATTGCTGGATTAACCGCTCATTTAGCTTATTAAGCTGCGCAAGTTCATCGGTTATTCCAGTAAATTGTTCCCTGATTACAGTCAGCTTAGCTGAAATTTGACTGTCCGCATGATTAATGAACGCCGATAGTGCTGTTTGACCAGAAGCCATACCCAGTGCTGCTGCAAGTTCTTTGATTAGAGGCTGGCGCAGTTTTTCCAGTTTGCCGGCTTCAATAATGAGCATTTCCTCTTGTTTTATCAATTTTTCCAGTGCCTGTGGATCAGTCGCGATGAGAATCTCTCTCTTTTTTTTACTTAATTGCAGGAGTGCCTGATATATCTGAAGAGTCTGGTTCAATAAAAGTACAAGTTTATCCCACATCGCTGTCACGAATTAAACAGCCTCCTTTACTAGTACAAGCGCTCGTTTTTAGAATAGGCAATAATTCGTTCGGCAAGTTCGCGGGAATCGACTTTATAATCGCCGTTGGCTATCTGCTCTGACAGCTCTTTGACCTTACCCTCCCGCACTTCAGACATGCCTTTTAGCGTTCGCAGATGCTGACTGGTTTCCTGAGCATGACTTGACAGGATTACTTCGTCCGGTTGCTGGGCTGTCCTGGTAGTTTGGCTTTTAGAGCTTTTATTCACTTTCGTTTGTTCGCCATAAATGTTGGCAATATTTTGGATGTTTTTGATATTCATAGTGGGCACCTCACAGCTTGGGAATTTCTATTCATATTATCGATAAAAATGGCGGGGTTATTAATCCCCGCCACAAGCAATTATAGCTATTCTACTAAATATACCTCACCATTTCATTGTTTTACTCTCAATATCAACGTTATTCTTTTTCTCCTACGCTCCCATACATCCGGGACCGGATTTTTTGCTGTTGCGCGTGTTTTTCATGCTCTTGGTGCCGTTCATCAGTTTTTATCTGGTCCAGGATATTTTTGCTGCATTTATCGCATAGGCGGCCCGCATCAATTAAAGTGCCGCAGGTTTCGCAGGGATAGGAAATAGCACTGCCCATTATGCGTCCACTGTGAAGCAGTCGCAGGATTATCTTGTGCTTAACCCCAGTGGCCTGGTGGATTTCTTCTAACGTAGCTTTGTCTACATCCCGCAGATACTCTACTACCGTTTCCGCATCCTCTTCTTGCCGTCGATAACAGTCCGGACAAATTCTCGCTGCATTTTCAACATAAAGCTTTCCACATTCCGAACAATTCGTAAGTCCCATTGAATCGTCCCCCCTTTTTCTATATAGACTGAAATAGAGAATAGCTGCTTCCTAGCGGAATATTCTTTTATTGCACAAATATAATTATCGTTATTATATAGTATTTTAGCCTTATAGCCTAGGCCTTTAGACTCATTTCTCCAATAAATAATCTTTTTTTATTTCATTAGGCAGGATTATGACGGTTTTTGGCTAATTTACAATATTGCTTATTTAGCGGATTTTACGATTACGGAAACCAGACAACATACAATCCATGTACTGGTCTCCAACGAAAGGCAGTTTGTCGTGTATATGCTAACGCTCATGCAGGACCCGGAAGTTTATGCGGACGATATGGAAACATTCAATGGTGTTTTTACTACTTTTATGCAGCTTATCAAACTGAAAAATGCAAAGTTATTTCTCCACAGTCATCAGGTAGCCAATTATGCGGTCAGCGTTGCCGCTAAAATGCGCCTGCCACGGGAAGAAATTGAGCGCATCCGTTTGGCCGCACTGTTACATGACGTGGGGCATATTACCGTACCCAATCAGGTGTTAGCCAAGGTTCCTTATTTGTCTACCCGCGAGATGAGTGTGTTCAAAAATCACTGCAATGCCGGCAGCTACATGTTGGAAAATATCCCCTTCTGCCAGGAGCTCATTCCGTATATTCGGTTTCACCATGAACGGTTTGACGGCACAGGCTACCCTAAGCGGCTAAAAGGTGTGAATATTCCGCTTGGTGCGCGTATTATTGCTGTGGCTAATCACTATGACCGCTTTATCAATCCCTGTACGCAGAACTGGGTCAAGACTAAGGATGAAGCCGTCAGTGAACTCCTGAGTCTGTCTGGCATGGCATTTGATCCTGAGGTTGTGCGGGCGTTTATTGATGCGTTGGGATAGGTTGGATATTATTTCAGGTAAAAAAATAACCGGCACATTGGCCGAGTTAACTACTTAACCGCTTTTAATTGGTGAATGGCTGCTTCCTGCTGAAATAGGCGATTGTTAAGCAGGTCAAACTTAGCATTTAATTCAGAAATATCCTCTTTTGTGGCAGCTCGTCCAGTAAGTACAGCAAGATTATGACCAATGTTGTGAAGCTGGGCATTAACTTCTTCTGAGTTATGCCGGAGAGCATGAATAAAGCGGCTATTCTCTATCTGCTGACCTTCGATGTTAGTAACGGTTGCTTTAAGTTCAGTGATAGCTTCTTTAAGCTGCTGCTGGCCTTCCTCCATACGATCAAGACGTTTGGTAATTTGCTGCTGGCTTTCCTCCATACGGTCAAGACGTTTGGTAATTTGCTGCTGGCTTTCCTCCATACGATCAAGACGGTTGGTGATTTGCTGCTGACTTTCCTCCATACGGTCAAGACGTTTGGTGATTTGCTGCTGGCCTTCTAAGAGTTGCCTTAATAAGATTTCCATTCACTAACACCTTCTTTTAAAACTATTATATCCTGCTAAAGGCAAAATGGGCAATAGCAAATTATCTTGCCCCGCTTGCTAGTGCCAGTCCCTTCACTGTTACTGCGCCAGCTTTCTTCAATACCTTGGCACATTCATCCATTGTCAGGCCACTGGTAAAGATGTCATCCACCAATAAAATATGTTTTCCTGTTATAAGCTCCGGGCGCGTTACAGTAAACGCGCCTTTGATATTTTTCCGGCGCTCTTTAAGAGTAAGTTCCCATTGCGGCACAGTGGGTCTGGTACGCTCAAGCGCTTCTGTCCAGATAAAATTCCGGCGTGCTGCCCATGGTTTAAAAACCAGCGCCGTCTGATTAAAACCGCGTTCTTTGAGGCGTTCAACATGCAGCGGCACAGCTACAATAACATCTATGTTCGCATACCTGCCGTTGACTATGGCGTAATCGAGCAGTTGGCTCAGTTTAGTGGCCTGCCTGGTCAGGCGGCGGAATTTCATATCCCGTATCAGACGCTGGACCGGGCCGGTATAGTCGGTGACTGTCAGACACTCATCCAGCCAGCGGAGATTATGGAGAGCCAAAGCCACCTGGCGAGGCTTGGCAACCCGGGCAATGCAGGCTAAGCACCAGCCGGTTCCCTCTGCCCACTCCTGGCAAGCCGGACAACGCTGGGGGAAGAGCAATGCAAGCAGTGCCGCCCACCAGTCTTTTAACATAGACTCTCGCCCCGCAAACGTTCTGCCAGCAGCGAATAGCGTCTGCGGGTTCGGTCACTCATGACTGCCGTATTGAGCGCAGCACGCGTTCCTAGCAAAATGACGCGTTCTTTAGCCCTGGTTACCGCTGTGTACAGCAAATTGCGCTGCAGCATGATATGATGGCCAGGAGTAAGCGGCATAACGACAACAGGGTACTCACTACCCTGGCTTTTGTGAACGCTCATCGCATAGGCCAGCGTCAGTTCGTCATACTCGCCTTTATCATACACAACATCCTCTTCAGGGTAACGAACAAGCACTTTGCCATCAGCAATAGCCAGAATATAACCAATATCACCGTTAAAGACCCGCTTGGTATAGTTGTTGCGAATTTGCATCACCTTATCGCCTTCGCGTAACACCTGATTGACACCCTGCAGGTAATCCTTGCCATCAACCGGAGGATTGAGAGCCGCCTGCAGCAACCGGTTTAGATTCTCGACTCCGCACGGCTGGCGGTGCATAGGGGATAATACCTGAACATCGCGCTGGCTGTCAAAGCCTTCTTGCACCAACTCATTTTGACATAGCTCAACAATGGCCTGAGCTGCCGCCTCACTGCCGTCCAGTTCGCGAAATTGAAAATCAAGGCTGCCATATTCGGGTAAGCGTCCCCGGTTGATCCGGTGGGCGTTAAGCACAATCATGCTTTCGCCGGCCTGACGGAATACTTCGGTCAGCCGAACTACCGGAATGGCAGTTGAGCGGATAATATCCTTCAACACTGAGCCTGGGCCGACTGCCGGCAGCTGATCAACATCACCGACCAGCACCACCCGGCATCCGTCCGACACAGCCTGCAGAAAACAACTCATCAACACCATATCCATCATCGAGGTTTCATCAACAATAACAACATCGGCATCCAACGGATTATCTTCACCCCTGCCAAACAGGGGGTCCTCCTCCATACCGCCCCCGGCTTCCAACAATCGATGAATAGTCGCGGCCTCCCGCCCTGTTGTCTCAGCCAGCCGTTTGGCTGCCCGACCGGTAGGCGCACCTAGCACAATTTTAAAACCCTGCTGTTCCAGTAAGGCCAAAATTCCTTTTACAGTCGTCGTCTTGCCTGTTCCGGGGCCACCGGTCAGCACCAGCACACCATAAGTCAGTGCCGCCGCTAAAGCATCACGCTGCGCCACTGCCAGGGTAACACCCGCCGACGCCTCCCAAGCATTAACAAGCATCTGGCTGTCGATATCGTCAATAGGCTTGGCCTTGTCCTTGAGCCTGAGCAGCCGTTCGGCGACCTGCTTTTCGGCCCGGTACAAATAGCGGGGATAAACTAAGGTCATACCGTGAAAATCTTCCGTATATAGCTTGCCTAACCGGATTTGCTCACTGACAACACTAGCGATCTCAGCGGCATCAAGGTATAAAAGTTTGGCGGTTTCAGCAGTTAGCGTTTCTGCCGGCACACAGCAATGACCTGCCTGCCCGGTCATGAGCAAAGCAAACTGTACCCCTGCCGCCAAACGCGATGGGTGTCCCCGGTCAAAACCTACCGCCATGGCAATTTGGTCAGCAATACGAAAGCCAATGCCTTTTACCTCTTCGGCCAAACGGTAGGGATCAGCCTCCACTATGGCTACCGAATCAGAACCATAGCAGGCAAAAATCCGGGCCGCGTAAGCGCCGCTAACCCCATGCATTTCCAGATATAGCATAACCTCTTTGAGCTCAGACTGCTCAGCAAAGGATTTGCGGATCTGCTCCACCTTCTTACTGCCAATCCCCTCAACTTCTGTCAGTCGGTGCGGCGATAACTCGATAATTTCCAGCGTGCGCAAACCAAAATGCCTGACCAACCGGTCCGCCATAGCCGGACCAATTCCTTTAATGGCCCCAGAAGCCAAAAAACGTTCAATCCCCTTCTCCGAGGTTGGCGCAATACGACGGCAGCTGACAGCCTTAAACTGCCGCCCATAGCGGGCATGCTCCACCCATTCCCCAGTTAACGTAACTTGTTCGCCAACTAAAGGGGGTGGAAAATTGCCGGTTACAGCCACTATGCCGCTTTCACTGCCAGGCTTAAGACGAAATACCGTGAAACTGCCATCTGTGGCCTGAAATGTTATATTTTCAACAATTCCTTCTAGTTTATTCTCCACTATTCTACTCCCAATACACAGGATATATCCAAACATAAGTTCCTGTTCCTTTATTCGCAGCAACACAGAAAAAATCCTGCCTGTTTTTTTTCTTAACAAGCAGGATTTTTCTCTTTAACGGAGTACATAATACATAACTATAGTATTTACTACAATGATTTACAAATTGTGAGGCATAAACTGTGAAAGAAAATATGTACACCTATCATTACTTTCAAAACCGTATCCTAGAGCGCCCGTCCCGTTTCCCTGATTTTATATTCCACATCGTACTTTTATCCTCAACGATGTATATTGCTGCTACTCTCTATTTTGTCCGCTAAGAAGACAATTCTAAAATGATACGCGAGAAAGACCCTGTTTACCACTTTGATAAACAGGGTCTTTCTCTTTGCGCTACAGCCTTTCCGCGATTATCTTCGCCAAGTCGTTAATGCTGGCTACTAACTTTTCCAATCTTCCCTCCATACGTACCAGCAGGTAGGCGGCTACTACCATCGGAAAGCCGTAGCTGGAAGCATAGTTAAGCAACTGTTCCACAGCGCTCCCTCCTTTTTCCAAGACGATGCTTACCTTATAGCGAGAAAGCGCCCCGGCCTAAGCCAGAGCGCTCCCCCCTTAGTGCCTTACACCAAGGCCACCGTATCCAGGCTGCGAATGCGGGCTTCTACTACTTCTGCCAGCCCACTGCCTTTGATCTCAAAGATGTTTTTGGCAACAATGTCTTCCATCACGATCTTCGCTTGAGCCAACGTCAGGTCGTCTTTGGGATCAGCCACACTGATGGTAGTCTCATTACCTGCGCTGGTGCGAAACACCATTTCCAGCGTCTTAGCCATGCTTATTCCTCCTTTCTGCGTTATATAGCACAAGTTACTGAGCTTGGTCTCACCGTCAGCTGGTATTACTGGTTAACAAGGTTGTTCAAATCTTGTCGAACAATGTCCACCAGCGAATTTTTCTGCAGACTAGCCAAACCCTCAGCGACTGCGAAAATATCGCTATCCGTTGCGGCCGCTTTGACATTGGCAAATGTCCGGGACCGGTAAACCGGGTCGCCGCTGGCATTTACACCAGTCTGCACCTTGAGCACCAGCTTGACACTTTGCGGTACTTTTACTACTGCCATTTCCTCACCCCCTTTATACTCGCATACATTCCGGGGAGTTGAGCTTTTAAATGGAGAGGTAGATGGAATTTTTCCTTAATTCCTTTTTAAGCCGGGCTAATCCCCGCTGGCGCAAGCTATATACTGCCTGGGGCGAAACTCCGAGCTCTGCTGCCACATCAGCTAAACGTGCTTCACCTAACATAGTCTTTACTATCGCTATCTGCTGCTTGGCAGGCAAGGTGGCTAAGACTTCGCAAACGGCGGCGGTAGTCAGCCGCGCCTCGACCTCAGTCTCCACGTCGCCGGCAGCAGCCAGCGTTTCCAGCCAACTCGGCGCTGACTTCTCCTCGTCACCAGTACTGCCTCTGTCCAGCGGCATTTCCTGCTGCCAGCGCCGGCGTTCCCGCTTAAATAGATTCCACATCGCATATTTCACCCGGCTCTCGACATAGCCGGCAAACCGGACACCGGCAGTCTGATCATAACTCTGTACTGCCGTCGCTACGGCCAACCAACCTTCGGCTATGGCGTCCTCTTTTATCCCTTTCAAATGCGGCTGATTGGCATATTTTTTTACTAAGCCGGTAAACCGCTGACAAACTTCCGCAAATGCCGCCCCGCCCGGACTTTCGGTCTGAGCTTTTATAACCAGCTGTTCCAAATTCATTATCCTCACCTGTCGGCGAGGAACCGGTTCCTCTGTATTAGCGCTTGCAGTAAGAATAACACCCTGGATAAAAGAAAAACAAAAACCGCTTTGCCTTAGTTAAATGACTAAGGCAAAACGGATTTTCAAAATTAGACCATATTTTACAATTATTTCCAATTTTTTATGTATATACGACACTAACTAGGAAAATAGTACAAAATTTTATTCTGTCAGTTCCAGCCACGCAGTGTACTTCTCATCAAGTTCCGCCTGCCGGGCCGCATATTCGTCAGCTACTTCCCGGCTATGTTGTGCCTCAGCATGACTGGCCGGATCATTTAGCCTAACCTCAAGAGCCGCCAGTTCATGCTCCAGCATGGCAATCTCCTCTTCCAGCTTTTTAGCAAGCTTGGCCGGATCAGATTTGCGCCAACTCCCACCTTTGCCATCGACCTGCAGCTGGGCCGTTTTTTCCTGCTTATTGTTTTGTTGCTTATGAGCAGCCGGCCGACTGGCGGCCTGTGCCGCAGCTTTGGCTGCAGCGGCCTTTTTATCATGGTAATAGCTGTAGTTGCCGGCATACTCGGTCAACTGTCCACCATCTAACTCGACCATGCGGTTAGCCACTTTGTCAAGAAAATAGCGATCATGCGACACTGTCAAAAAAGTCCCGGGAAAGTTCATGATCGCTTCTTCCACAGCCTCCCGCGCAGCAATATCAAGATGGTTGGTAGGTTCATCCAGAATGAGAAAATTGGCCCCGGCCAGCATAAGCTTTAACAGCGCCAACCGTGCCTTTTCACCACCGGAGAGATCGCCTACCTGCTTGTATACTTCCTCGCCACGAAATAGAAATGCCCCCAGGTAATGACGCGTCCGCTCTTCACTAAAAGCAAATTCCCTCATAACCTCATCAAGCACACTATTGCTGTCTGTAAGTGTCTCATGCTCTTGGGCAAAATACCCCAGTCGCACCCGGCTTCCCAGCTTGACCTTGCCGTGCTTGGCCATGATGTCCCCTGTTAGTAGTTTTAACAGTGTTGTCTTACCTGCTCCGTTCGGCCCAACCAGCGCCACACCATCGCCGCGCCGCACCAACAGCGACACCTTATCAAGTACGGTCTTATCGCCATAGCCGGCCACCACCTCCCCCAGTTCCGCCACTCGTTCAGCACATTCTGCCGGTGGATTAAAGGTAAAAAAGTCAAACCCTTTCATATCTTCCGGGCGGGCCAGTCGAGCTAACCGGCTGAGCTGACTTTGCCTTCCGCGTGCCTGTTTGGACTTAATACCTGCCCGATAGCGATCAATGTATTCCTCTGTTTTAGCAATAAAAGCCTGCTGCTTACCATACGCCTTTTCCTGTGCCGCCAGCTTTTCCGTCTTTTTCTGCAAATATTCACTGTAGTTGCCGCTATAATCGGCAATACTGCCATTTTCAATAGCCAGTATTCTCTCAGCTACCGTATCAAGAAAATAGCGGTCATGCGATATCACCAGTACAGCCCCGGAATAACCGGTCAAAAATTCCTCCAGCCACTCCACCATCCCCAAATCAAGATGGTTTGTCGGTTCATCCAAAAATAAAAAATCAGGCTGACGAATAAGCGCCCGCGCCAGACAGATCCGTGTCTTTTGCCCCCCGGAGAATTCATTCGTACGGCGCGTCAATTCTTCAGCGGTAAAGCCCAAACCAAAAGCTACCCGGCGAACGGAATTCTCAACCTCATAGCCGCCGCCCCGCTCAAAGCGCTCCACAGCCTGCGCATACTCCTTCATACATTTTTCAAGCTTGTCCGCATGCTTTTCACTGGCAATAGAGGCTTCCAACCGGCGCATATCATGCTGCCAGCCCAGCACATCACCAAAAGCGCCTGCCAGTTCCTCATACAGCGTATTATCACCCAGACCGGTATCTTGTTCCACATAACCGATCCGTTCCCCTGGAGTCAATGCAACGTGGCCGCTGTCCGGCTTTTCAAAACCCAGTAAACAGCGCACTAAGGTGGTCTTGCCCACACCATTAGGTCCAATTAGGCCTACCTTTTCCCCACGCCGCACTTGAAAATTAATATCTGAAAAAATATTTTGTATACCATAGGCCTTACTTAGACCGCGAACTTCCAATAAACTCATGTGTTCCCTCCTGTCTGCCACTACTATTGTATCGATTACCGCAGTTAGATACAATAGCGAGATTGTTTCGCTAACGCTTGCAATCTCGCACCCTCTTTAGCTATCACTTCTGAATGCTACATCCCGCTGATTTTGTTTTAGCAGTGCTGACACCACAAGCATAAACTGCTTGCTTTTAAGCCGTCCGGTTAAATCAAGCACATGTACCACCGCCCCCCGGCATAATGGCAATACCTCAACCACCGGCCGCGATGACCGTGGCGCGCTGACCACCGTCAAGACTGTCATCTCTTCAGCCAGCCGACGTAAAATCGTCGGAGTCAGATCATCGGAGCCACAATCCACCACAATAGCATCATATTCATGGCCGCCATCTGCCATTTCATTAACCAAGTATCGCAGCAATTCTTCCACTTCATACTCCATATTATAAACAAGAATCACAAAGCTGGCATCAGGCAACTGCACAAATTGTAACGTAGTAAACCAGGTCCACACATCTTTGCTAATATACCATAAGCCATATAGGGCCAGTGAAACCAGAATAACACTTGCAGAATATGACAAAAGCATACTATCCTACCCCTTTCACTTTGGGATAGGATAGTATATGCACGCTACTATATAAGTGCCATCAATCCAGTACTACAATCTTGTTCTTAATGGCATATAACACGGCCTGGGTGCGGTCAACCACACTGATCTTGCGGAAAATATTAGTCAAGTGATTCTTTACCGTTTTTTCACTTAAAAATAGTTCCTGCGCAATTTCCTGATTATTCATTCCCCGCCCGATAAGCTTCAGCACTTCCACTTCACGGTATGTCAACCGTTCTTCCTTGCTGCTGCGGCGCTCCTGCGGCGTTACCCTTCGCTCTTCCTGGCGAGAAAACTCGCCAAATAACCGTTTTGCCAGTGTCGGATAGATAAAAGACTGACCCTCATATACCATGCGGATAGCCTTAACCAGCATGCCTGGCTCAATGTCTTTTAAAAGATACCCATCTGCACCGGACTTAATGACATCCAAAACATAGCTTTCATCATCTTGTATGGTCAAAATAACAACTTTTACCAGCGAATTGTCAGCCTTGAGACGCTTCGTTACCTCCAACCCATTCATATGCGGCATATTCACATCAAGTAACAGTATATCCGGCTTCAGGCTTTCAATCTTGCTAATGGCTTCTTCGCCGTCAGCCGCCTCGCCAATTACATCCAAGTCAGGTTCCAAAGACAGCACATTCTTTATTCCTTGCCTGAGAAGTGCGTGATCGTCAGCAATAACTATTTTAATTGGCAAAAAGTTCACCTTCTACATTTTTTTAGCATCGGCCCCAGCAGTCGCTTATACGCTTCAACCCCTGGCTGATTGAACGCATCCACATCAGCCAATTCACCTTCATAGGCCACCGATAAGGCCAGAAGATATAACAACTCACCCAGATGAAAGTCATTCATCTCCGGCAGCACAAAAGCAGCATTAAAGCGGCCATCACCACTAAGTGCCGCCGCGTTAGCTTTTCTTGCGGCTTCCAGGGCCTGACTAAGCTGTAAACCCGCGATGTCCGACAGCGCAGCCGCCGCCGGGAAAGCATCTGGTATCACAGGGTCGCTAGCCCACTCAGCAACCTTGACAAATTGCACAATCTTGTCCCTTTTTCCATCTTGATGCTGCTGCGTCTGGGCATGCATGTCAGTTGTACCCACAGCAACAACCGGCGTCCGTCCGTAGAGCACCTCCCGCCCTGAGCGGTCAGTCCGCTTACCTAGCGACTCAGCCAATAGCTGGACATACCACTCGGCAACTGACTTGAGATAGTCGGCATAAGGCATAAATACTTCAATATCCCGCCCATAGTTAGCAGCCGCCAAGTACTTAAGTACCGCATTAAGCATGGCCGGATTATGCCAGATATCTTCTGTCTTACAGGCCTCATCCATCGCCCTGGCCCCGGCTAAAAAACCGTCAATATCGAAGCCAATACAGGCCGCCGTCACCAGTCCGACTTCCGAAAACACACTAAACCGGCCACCAACCCCCTCAGGAACGCTAAACATCGGCCAGCCCTGTTCACCAGCCAGCTTATGCAACAAGGTCTCCTGCGCGCCTGTTGCCAGGTCGGTAACAGCAACCACCTGCAGCACAATATCCGGAGCTGCTTGCTTAAGAGCATCGTATACCACCATAAAAGTCGACATCGTATCAAGCGTAGAACCTGACTTAGAAATGACGATCAGCATAACACTCTGCGCCTCAGCCTTAATCTGCTCCACAAGTTCCATCGTCCGGCGAGGATCAATATTATTGCCACTAAAATACAGCTTCGGATACCCCTGTCGCTCCTCACTGCTCTTACTGTTCCAAAACTCGCCACAGTGCACATCAAACAGCACCTTATTGCCGAGATAAGACCCGCCGATGCCAAAAGATAGTACCGCATCCACCTTATGCCTCAGTGACTGACCAAATTCTTTAAGCCTGGCGATTGAGGCCGGACTGTTTAGCCTGCCTTCCTCTACATATGGCAGTTGACTAAATAATACTTTCTCAGGTGTTCCATCTTTAGACAAATGGCCGCGTATTTCACCAGTTGCCCGCATATGCTCTATCGCCTTGTGAGCAGCATTAATACGGGCGGCGATAGCAATAACATCTGCTTGGGTCACAAATCCCTGACCATAAAGATTACTATAATCAAAAGAAAACCCTGATGGCAAAGTAACTATTGCTGATTGCCTATCCATGCCAGCCTCCCTTAGTCTTATTTTACTGTTCTTCCTTTGTCGCCGCAGAATCTTTCCCTAGCTGCCCCACCATTTTCAGCAAATAACGCAAAAATGGTTCCCTAAGTTCAGGACGTTTTAAGGCATACTCCACCGTTGCCTCCAGATACCCCTGCTTATCACCAATATCATAGCGGCGCCCCTCAAAACTATAGGCATATACTGGTTTAAAAGCAGCCAGGCGGCGCAGCGCATCTGTCAGCTGGATTTCGCCGCCCCGCCCTGGCGGTGTATCTTCCAGAAGATAAAAAATTTCCGGTTCAATCACATACCGCCCCAATACAGCAAGCTGGGACGGTGCTTCCTCCATTGTCGGCTTTTCTACCAAATCAACGGCTCGCCACAGATTATCCTTCACCAGTTCAGGCTTGACAATACCATAGCTAGATACTTTTTGCTTCGGCACTTCCTGGACCCCAAGAATAGTACCCTGACGATCGTCATAGGCATCCATCAGTTGCCTAAGACAAGGCACATTGGCATCAATAATATCATCACCAAGCAGCACAGCAAACGGTTCATTGCCGACAAACTGCTTAGCACACAGCACAGCATGCCCCAGCCCCTTGGCTTCTTTCTGGCGCACATAGTGAATCGTAACCTCCGCAAGCTCCTCCACCAGCCCCAGAAGCTCGAATTTACCCTGGGCCTTAAGCGTCATTTCCAGCTCAATCGCCCGGTCAAAATGATCCTCAATCGCCCGTTTGTTCCGGCCGGTAATAATAAGGATTTCCTCAATACCAGACTGAATCGCTTCCTCGATAATAAACTGAATAGCAGGTTTATCCACAATTGGCAGCATCTCCTTGGGCTGGGCCTTAGTAGCCGGCAAAAACCGGGTTCCCAGACCGGCCGCAGGAATGATCGCCTTTTTTATTTTTGGGTGAGCTTTAGACATATTCTCAGTCCCTTCTTTTAATCTACCCCCGGATCAGCGCCAACAATTCCCGGGTCTTCTCTTCCATTAGCTTGACATCACAGCGTGACTCTACATTAAGCCTGAGCACCGGCTCCGTATTCGACATCCTCACATTAAACCGCCACTTGTCATACTCCACACTTAGTCCGTCAACACGTTCAATCTTCAGCGCCCCTGGTGTATACTTTTCCTCAATCTGCTGAATAACAGCCCTGGCATCAGCTACCGTGCTGTTAATTTCGCCACTTACCGGATAGCAAGCCACTCTTTCCCGCATCAGCACTGATAATGGCTTACCCTCGCGACAGAGAATTTCCAGCACTAAGAGCCAGGGAATCATGCCACTGTCACAATAAGAAAAGTCCTTGAAATAATGATGGGCCGACATCTCCCCGCCATATACAGCATCCTCCTTACGCATCCGCTCTTTGATAAAAGCATGACCGCTTTTGGACAACACCGGAATCCCGCCCGCTTTCTCCACAAGTTCAATCGTGTTCCAAGTCAGGCGTGGATCGTATATAATCTTAGACCCAGGCCGGCGCTGCAGAAAAGCCTGTGCCAAAAAGCCGACAAGATAATATCCTTCAATAAAGTCCCCTTTTTCATCAAACAAAAAGCACCGGTCAAAATCCCCGTCCCAGGCAATACCAACATCAGCGCCATTCTCACGCACTGCCTTGGCAGTCACTTCGCGATTCTCAATCAGCAAGGGATTCGGCACCCCATTAGGAAAATTGCCGTCAGGCTGGTGGTTGACTTTGATGAACTCAAACGGCAGGTACGGCTCAAGCGCATCAATCACGGCCCCAGCGCCACCATTACCGGCATTTACAACCACCTTTAGCGGTTTAAGTGCAGCCTTGTCCACATAGGTGAGTAAGTGCTCAATATAATCTTTTAGAATATCAACACAAGTGACCTTCCCAGGAATAATATTCTTGCTAACTGGCGGGAATTCACCGGTAACCACCTGTTCCTCAAGCTCCTTAAGACCAGTGTCACCACTGATTGGCCTGGACTCTGCCCGCACCAGCTTCATACCATTATAATCCTTAGGATTATGGCTGGCCGTAATCATAATACCACCGTCCAGCTTTAAATGTGCAGTAGCAAAATAGATCTGCTCTGTCCCGCACAAGCCGATATCAACAACATCACAACCCATTTCCGTAAGCCCTTTAATTACTGCGCTTTTAAAGGCAGGACCTGACAACCGAATATCATTACCAACAGCCACTTTTTTGGCCGCAACTATATCGACAAAGGCACGTCCAATGCGATATGCCATTGCCTCATTCAATTCCTCTGGAACCTTCCCGCGAATATCATACGCTTTAAATGCAGCCCGTTTAATTTCCATTGTGATCCCGCCCTTTCTTTTTCTCAACCATATACTATATACTACACCAAATAAAAATATTCCTGTACAGCCTAGCTGCCAGGAATATTTTTTAGCGTTTCAAGCTGAAATTGTATGCCTGGATTCCTCATTCACAGTCAGCCTCGCTCAAAAAACCATCCTCTTCCTCCAGAGCTTGTTCTGTTAATTCTGTCACCGTCATTTTCACATTTTCATTATAGATATATCTTATGTCAAGTGCTTCCAAGGCCGCCCGTACATAGGTACGGATGGGCTGAGAGCCAAGTTCGGCAACCAGCGCCTCTACATCAAGTACCGGAATCCAGTCATAAGCAATGCCATGAACATCAGCCAGAGCGTCCAGCATTTCCATCAGAATATCCCCGCCAACCGGAGCCACCACCGGACTGTCACTGCCAATCGCCCGGTCAAAGAAATTCTCCATGTCCCGCCTGGCCGCCTCGCCAAAACGTGCATCGGCCATAGCCGGCATGATCGTCCGGTCATCCTTACCGCCGCCATACCAAATGTCATCCTGCAGACGGGTAGCGGCGGCAGCCAGGGTATAAATAGGGTGACGATGTGGAATTGCTCATCTGGCGAAATAACTCACAGGTATCTTTTATGGCATTTGGTGTATAGCAAAACCTGCCAGTTTCCGGAACCCGTTCGGTAATGACCTCCAGATCGTCAATCAATACCACCAGTCCTGGCATACCGGCCTGCTCCAATAGTCTAATCAGTGAATTCAGCCAGTACCGGGCATTTACCCGTTTTAGTTGTTCCAGCAGTCCAGTCTCCTGCTGCTCTTTCTTTTCCAGTTTTTCACCAGCTAACCACTTCAGCCGCAACTGAAACAAGTCACTATCCGGACCGGCTGTCAACCCATCATAGGCCGTAGTATAAGCAAACGTAACAAACGACGGTCCAAAGTCAGTCCCGCGAAACGTCCTGACTGCCGCGTTCCGGATTTCCCGTTCGGCATCATAACGGGCAAACCCGTCTTCAATCAGTAGCGGCAGCAGCCTGCCATCCCCCTGATAACGCTCCTTACCATAGCCTAACCGTTCCGCTACCTTGAGGCACAAGCCTTTAACCAACGCTGCTGGTTCAATTCCTTGAAAAATACTCCGGTATAAATTAGGCAAATCATTAATCCGGCAAGCCATCTCCCTTGCCGATAGGTATACCACCGCATATCCCAGACTGCGTGCATCCGCTTTTACACAGTGCAACAGATGGGTTTTGCCAACACCCTGGCTGCCCACCAGCACCTTAACCTTACTGCCGCCGCTGACAATATAATTTTGCAAATAATGCCGGTTAAAAGTGTCCAGCCATACTTCACGCCCCAACGTTAATCCCTGCAGCCATTCCGGACTGTAAGGCGGCTGGCCTGCTTGCAGCGCCGCCAGGTCCCTGTCATAAAAAATCATGACTATTCAACCACCTTATGGATAGTAAGACTACTGACCCGGCTCTCCCGTCCGCGGCTGTCAACAATAGTCACTGCCTTTTCCTGCTTGCGGGGAAAACCAAACTCAAACTGATACTCGTCTAACTTCATCTCAAACTGTTCCTTAAGCCGGCCCAGTTCAAACAAAAACAGTGGCTTCGGATACTCCTGCCGGGAACCACGCTTTAAGGTCAATAATTCATACAACTCGTCAAGCGCCACCGCCCGGCCCCAAAGCACCTGACCCTCACGATAAGCGAGCTTATTGGCAACCTTATAGGCGCCTAAGAGTTCGCGCATAAAACCTGCCCCATCAAAGCGTTTGCCAATCAACTTTTGATACTTGGTTGCAACCCATTTTGCCACCTGCTTTGGCTGCATGGCCACCGTCTTTTCCTGCTTACGCCCAATAGCCAGTCGAATTTCCTTTTCCTCCACAGCCACCGTCAACTTGAAAGGGACGAACTCATACTGCGGAAAAGTTCCCTGCAGTGGTATTTGCGCGGCAAGCAGCGCTTGCTCCAACTCCTGACTGTACTCTTGACTCTCGACATAGCGGCCGCTTTGCTCCATTTCCTGCTTAAGCGCCTGTTCATAGACCGACCAAGAGCGTGTCAGTTCATCCACACCACCAGAATAAGCGGCAAGTGCTTTGTCAAAACTACGAAAATCCCAGGAGTTGCGAGAATTTTTTACACTTGTCCAATTTTTCGACAATTGCTTAGCCAAACCATCAACATTCTCTGTCGCCGACTTTTCACGAATCTCTTTATTACTATCTTCCACTAATATCCCACCATTCCCAAGTACTTACATCCTATTTTTACCCTATATTGTAACCTGTCATCACGTCAAGGTCAATCCTGCTACGAAAAGTTGCCACAAGGCAAGCTTGCTGGGGCAGGATATTCCCTTCCACTAAGCGAAACCACATTCAAACAAAGTTCTTTCTGTATCTATAAGGAGTGGTAAAGCCTTTATGTTAATATTACACACTGCCTGGATTAAAGAAAAAAATAACGGCGCCATTCCTTGGTTATTTCTATGGGCTGAATCCCGGGAAAAATTTGCCAACCCGTCCGGCAAAAAGTTGTCCAACACCAAAGGAAAACTCCGGCTCCATCCATTCGCCGCGCCAATTAGAGATCTACTCAATCTGTTTGACAATTACCTGGGCGAGCGCAGCACTTCTGTTATCTCTCACAGCCTGGCTACTGAAGCAGTCCTATTTTGCCCCTCCAGCTTAGCCAGCCCCCTCCCCTCTCCCCAATGCCTTACCCACTGCGCTGCCCCTATAGCAGAGACAACCACAATAACCCTCTGCCCCTGGAAACTGCACGGGCTTTCCTTCCCTGCCTCCGAAACAGCGGCTTTACTCCCGTTGCTGGTCAAAATTGCTGCTGCGCCACCCCCTAATGTCCTGCTAGGAAGCGACTTTACTTACCTCTTAACCATCACCGTCTTAACTAAGCGCCTAATTTTAGAACAAAACTACGTGCCCGGACTGGTCAAATACACCCACCGCACCACGGCCTGGTATCAAGCCTGCTGGCAACCTTATCTTAAAGAAATAGATGATATTATTGCCCCCATTGCCCTGGCAATGCCTGAATCCTTCTGCCACATCAACAAATTCATTCCCCATGCAGACCTGCACTATCTCCGTCCGGACAAAAAACAGATTCTTGCCAGTTTTTTTAACACCATGGTAAATAACTTTGTAAAAACCGCGCTCATTGATTATGACGAAGAGCAGTTAAAAGCTAATTACAATAGATTACCTCCACCCCTGAGCAGTTGGCTCCAACTACTGACACAAAGTAACAACCTTTGCCTGCAGGCCCGCCCCCAGCAAGCAGAGCAACTCTATCTGTCACTACTGCACTGGCAGCAAGGCCCTGGGACTGTCCCTAAGCAGAAAAAATCGTTTCGTACCTGTCTCCGTCTGGAAGAACCTGCAACTGCCTATTGGCGACTCAATTTTTTTATCCAGCCTGCTGATGACCTCAGCCTGCTTATCCCTGCAGACGCCATTTGGGCAGACCAAGAGAACTCTGGCCTGCAGCAACAATTGCTGCGCGATTTGGCTGTAGCATCCAAAATCTTTTCGCCTGTCGCCACCGCCTTGCGCGAGCCCTGCCCCACCGGTGTAGACCTAACAACCGATGCCGCCTATACCTTTCTGGATGAAAGCACTGCTATCTGTAAGCAGGCCGGCTTTGGCGTTATTATTCCTAACTGGTGGCGCAAAAAAATAAACCCAATTAAACTAATACTAGAGGCTGAAGAAGTACCAGGCAACTCCTTGTTGGGGCTGAGTTCCTTAGCCGCCTACAACCTGGAGGCCGTTATCGGCGACCAACAAATCAGCCTGGCCGAACTGGAGACCATCGTCGCCCACAAACTCCCCTTAGTACAAATGGCTGGGCGCTGGCTGGAAATCTCTCCTGAGCAAGCCGCTGCCGCCCTCACAATGCTGCAGCACAAAAACAATACTAACGGTCTTATCTCGCTTGGCAGCCTGCTGCATTACAGCACAAATAGCGATGGCTTTGACCCTGATGAAAGAGCTGAATCTGACGCTTCACCCCTCATCACAGTAAAGGCCACCGGACACCTCCAAACCGTCCTCCAATGCCTGACCGGACAGCAAACCTTCCCTGAACTCACTGCCCCATCTACTTTTCAGGGAACCTTGCGACCCTACCAATTACGCGGCATGACCTGGCTTAGCTTCCTCCGCAGCTTAGGACTAGGCGCCTGCCTGGCCGATGACATGGGACTTGGCAAAACCATCCAAATTATTGCCTACCTGCTGCATAATAAACAAACCGAAGACCGCCTTGCACCCAGCCTAATAATCTGTCCGACATC
This sequence comes from Sporomusa ovata DSM 2662, assembly GCF_000445445.1. Lineage (GTDB taxonomy): Bacteria > Bacillota > Negativicutes > Sporomusales > Sporomusaceae > Sporomusa > Sporomusa ovata. The sequence goes on from NZ_ASXP01000003.1 coordinate 276,219, forward strand.
AGTTATCAGCAACTGGCGGCGGGAAATTGCCAAATTTGCGCCTACCCTTACATGTATGGTACACCATGGCAGCAACCGGCTATCTGGCGACAACTTTATACAAGCCGCCCAAGCCACCACTGTTGTCATTAGCACCTACGCCCTTGCCCTCCGGGATGAAGAACTATTGAGCACACTTACCTGGGACAACGTCATTTTAGATGAAGCACAGAACATTAAAAACGCCGTGACCAAACAAACCATCAGTATCAATAAACTTAACAGCAATTGCCGGATTGCCCTGACAGGTACGCCTGTAGAAAACCGGTTAAGCGAACTATGGTCTATCCTGCATTTCCTCAATCCTGGCTACCTGGGAACACCGGACCAATTTAAAAAGCACTACGCCACCCCGATCGAACAAAACGGCGACCTTAAACGTCAACAGACTCTGCAACGCATCATTAAGCCCTTTCTGCTTCGCCGGCTCAAAACCGACAAAACCATTATCTCTGACCTGCCGGAAAAACAAGAAACAAAAATCTACTGCCCTTTAACCCAGGAACAGGCTACCCTCTATGCCGCCGTCCTTGAGGACATGCTGCCGCAAATTGAAGCAGCTTCCGTTTTTACTCGCAAAGCCCTAATCGCCGCTACCCTGACCAAACTCAAACAAGTGTGTAACCACCCGGCACATTTTTTAAAAGATGGCAGCAGTCTCGACAACCGTTCTGGTAAATTAACCCGGCTTAGAGAAATGTTAGAAGAACTTCAAGGCGAAAACCGCCGCGCCCTCATTTTTACCCAATACACCCAGATGGGTGAACTGCTGCGGCAATACCTGGAACGGTTATTCCCTGTAGCAGTTCCTTTTCTGCATGGCGGCCTCAGCCAAAACGAGCGCGACCAGCTTGTCACCACCTTTCGCGATGATCCAGCCGCACCGCCCTTTTTCCTCCTATCCCTAAAAGCTGGTGGCGTCGGTATTAACCTAACCTCGGCAGACACCGTGTTCCATTTTGACCGCTGGTGGAACCCGGCAGTCGAAAACCAAGCCACCGACCGAGCCTTCCGCATCGGTCAGACCAAGAATGTCCAGGTCTACAAATTCATTTGCCCCGGAACACTGGAAGAACGCATTGATACCATGATTGAAAACAAAAAAAGCCTGGCCGAAAACATCATCGGCACAGGCGAATCATGGCTTAATGAACTGTCCACACCTGAACTCAAAAACATCCTTGCATTACGGGAAGCAGAGTTGGAAGGAGACTAAGAATCTATGAACCCCGCAACACAATCATCAAACTGGTCTGAACGCTGGACAAATTTTCTCCTGGCTCACGGTCTGGAAAACCGCCTGCAGCACGGCTTACACTATGCCCAACAGGGACATGTACTGGACATCGACATCAGCAAAGGCCATATCAGCGCCAGAGTGCAAGGCTCACGCGCCAAACCCTACCGGGTTGAAATCCGGGTAAAAGCCTTTCCCTGTGAAATATGGGATACAGTCCTCACAACCATCGCCAGTCAAGCCGCCTTGTCTGCCGCAATAATCAACGGCGAAATGCCAGAAAATATTGAAAACATCTTTCAGGAAGCTGGGGTCGCGCTCTTCCCGCAAGTACTAAAAGAAATTGACACAGCCTGCACTTGTCCGGACATTGCCAACCCTTGCAAACACATTGCCGCCATATTTTATATCCTTGGTCAGGAATTCACCAAAGATCCGCTAATCATCTTCCTGCTGCGTGGTAAAACCAGAGATTCCTTGCTGACCGACCTAATGAACAAACGAAACGCATTACAACAAGACGTCATATCACAACTGCCGAACAATCTACTACCAGCAGAGTCACCAGCGCCCCCTGACCTTGCTGAAGTCATCCGGAACTTTTGGCAGACTGACAACAAACTCACCGAACTTGTCCCTGTTGCTAATGCCACCCCGGACGCTTGCCGCTTGCTGCATCAGCTCGGCAAACCACCAGACTGGCCGGACGGTCCAGATTTTATCGAAATGCTGGAGCCCCTTTATACCCATGTAAGTAAAAAATTCCTCTGATAATGCCTAGCATCAAATTATTAAATTGCCCGCTTTAGCCCTTGAATTTCCGCTTCCTGGTGAGTCGTACGCACCGCTAATACATCAAGCAAGTCTGAGTGATGAGCTTGTGTTGCCGCTATTTTGTCCACCTTTTCACCAAGTACATTAACCATCGAAACAATATCGGCAAAACCCTTCTCCATCTTAGCTTCAAGAGCTGCTAGATCCAGCTTCAAGCCTGCAACATCCTCTTTCAATCCGCCGACATCCAGCTTCAAGCCTGCAACATCCTCTTTCAATCCGCCGACATCCAGCTTTAAGCCTGCAACATCCTCTTGCAGTCCGCCGACATCCAGTTTTAAACCAGCAACATCCTCTTTCAGTCCGCTGACATCCTGACGCAGTTCCTCGGTAACGGCATTATTATGGCCTACCATTTGAATCAGTTGGGCCATCATTTTTTCCATGCGGTCAAAACGTTCCTCACTCATTGGGAACCTCCTCCCTCACCTATTGCATAAATACCTTTATTATATCATAGCAAGTCTATTTACGCCCGCCCATACACATCGTCGAAACGCACAATATCATCTTCCTCCAGATAACTGCCGTTTTGTACCTCGATAATCTCCAGTGGTATCCTCCCCGGATTCTCCAAACGATGCTTAGTGGAAGGCGGAATATAGACACTCTCATTAACATGCACCATCTGCTCCTGTTCACCAATCGTAACCTTGGCTGTGCCACCGATGACAATCCAATGCTCACTGCGATGATAGTGCAGTTGCAGACTGAGCTGTTGGCCAGGCGTCACGATAATTTTCTTCATCTTGTAGCCAGTGCCCTCGCCCAAAACCGTATAGCTGCCCCAGGGACGGTACATGGTCGTGTGCTCATCCACCTCGCGCCGCCCGCGAGCTTTAAGCTCAGTCACCACATCCTTGACCTTTTGCGATTCCCCCCGCTTGGCAACCACAATAACATCATCGGTCTCAACAACCAGCACATCCTCCAGACCAATACCGGCAATTAAGCGGTTACGCCCCAGCATAAGTGTATTTGAGCATTCAATCGGCAGACAGTCGCCCTGGAGTGCATTGCCGGAATGGTCCTTTGCTAATACATCATAGATGGCATCCCATGAACCAATGTCATTCCAACAGGCAGTCAGTGGCGCCATGACCACCTGCAACGATTTTTCAGCGACCGCGTAGTCAATAGAAATACTGGGCATACCGTCGAATGTATTGATGACTTCCACCAATGGTGCCGACGCCAGCTGATAAATCTCCGGCGCATGCTCACGAAACTCTTCCATGATACGACCGGTAGTAAAGGCGAACATACCCGAGTTCCAATAATAGTTACCTGCGGCCAGATATTGTTCGGCCGTTTCTTTGTCAGGCTTCTCCCGGAAAGATTCTACCTGGTAAGCACTGCCAAGAGATTCACCTGCCTGAATATAACCATATCCGGTCTCCGGCTTATCAGGCTTAATGCCCAGGGTAACCACCTTATCCTGCGCCGCCAGTTCAACAGCCTGCCGTACATTTTTGATGAAAATATCAACAGGCTGAATAATATGGTCAGCAGGCGTAATAAATAGTACTTCCTCTGCAGCAACGCCCAGCTTGTCCTGGCAAAACCGCGCCGCTAACGCTATCGCCGGAGCCGTATTACGGGCAACCGGTTCAAGCAGGATATGCGCGCTGCTTGCGCCACAAGTAGCCAGCTCAGTCTTGACATGGTGAGTATATTCTTTATTCGTTACGACAACAATGTCTGACGGTTTCAACAAAGGCAAAAAACGCTTGACAGTTTGCGTTAACAACGAGTCAGATTCCCCGAGTTTTAGAAATTGCTTCGGCATACAGGTGCGAGATAATGGAAACAAGCGTGTGCCACCGCCGCCAGCAAGAATAATAAGTTTCATCTGCAAATCAGTCTCCCACTCCTATTGATTAGACGTTTTTTATCAGTGTGCTTAGCAAGACATATCCTTATTATACCATAGATTAGGTCTTTCCCCTTATTATTAGTATAATATCACCAAGAATCATATTGGTGCAACTAAACTAGAAAAAGTCCTACCAGCAAGAGGTAGAACCTTAACCATTTATGGGGTTCGACTAAGACACTTGCTAGCAAAAGCAATATATTCTTGCATAGCCTCTGTGATACTTTGATACTGTTCGTGAGATAGTCCCGCAATAATACTGGTACCTACCGCTTCCCGATAAATTTCATCAATTTGATAAGAACGATACCCTAAATCTGATAGTTGTTTTTCCAAAGACGCAATTCGCTCTAAGTCGTTCAATATGCTTCCCACCTTACCAGACACTTTTTTATCGCGCTCCTACGCAAAGAGATTTTAATCCAATAAATACCTTTGTTGCCAGTATATGGTATTTATGCGTTGTAGTCAATAAATAGTTTTCTTGGCAGATGCGGGACAGGGACTTTTCCGGCAAAGATCGGATGCCTATATTGCCTTAGTGGATAGCTTGGTTAAACCATGCCACTAGTTGAGGGGTTCCCAAGAATCCCCCAGTCATCTGTAGGGGTATCAAATTCCTATCTTACTAAGCAACCTTTGAAAAATACCAGTCTTTTTATGTGGTTGCAGTATTTCAAAAACCTCTACATCCTGACTATCAATAATTTTTTGGGAATTGCCTGATAACACTTGCCGTGCCTTATCTAAGCCAATTAAAGCGACAATTTTTTCAGCCGCTTTGGTTAAATCAGGATTACGGTTCCTGGCACTATGGGCATCAGAACCAATACAATGAACCATGTTCCTGCTAAACAGCAGTTCTGCCATTCTCATGGCTCTTTCTCCCATACGTCCCATAACGCTGGCTCCATTTACCTGGGTTAAAACGCCCCTTCGTATCCACTCCACAAGAATTTCCGGCTCCTTAGCCAACACCGGATGACGTTCAGGGTGAGCCAAAATGGGAGTTATGCCGCGAGCCTGCAGACTGAAGAAAAAGTCCTCAGTAAAACCCGGTATCTCCAACGCCGGTAATTCCACCAGCATATAACGACCACTATTTATACAATAGGGCCCTGGCCCTTTGACAATATCTAAAATATCCCGGTGAATCGCAACTTCACCTCCTGGATAGATAGGAATTTCCAAACCAAATTTGCGGCCTTCCTCTTTAAGTAAATGACACCTTTCGAGAATCTGCTCCCACGCCGGGAACTGTTCTCCTTCAATTACATGAGGAGTTGCTACAATCGCTTTGGTATTATTTTTTTGGGCAATATCTAGCATTTTAATTGAAGTTTCCAAGTCTTTTGCACCATCGTCAATAGTAGGCAACAAGTGGCAATGTAAGTCCAGCATTTATACTATCTCCCTATACCCTATTTCACCTTATAATAATCACAATACCAATCGGCAAACCTTTGCAACCCAGTTTCTATTGTTGTGTGAGGCTTAAACCCCACCGCCTGCTGCAACAAATCAGTAGCGGCATAAGTAGCCGGAACGTCACCTGGCTTGATAGGCTCAAATATCTTTTCAAATACTACCTTCCTGCCGGCAGCCTTGCTTAAACAGTTCTCCAGCGTTTCAATAAAAACCATCAGCTTCTCCGGACTATTGTTGCCAATATTAAACACCTGGTGAGGAGCAGTAGTAACCCCAACAGGAGAGTTACCAAGAAGTCTCTCAATGCCCTCCACAATGTCATCAATATAGGTGAAGTCGCGATAGAGGTCGTTTGTAAAATCTCCGTTGTTAAATATCTTAATTGGCTCCCCCGAAAAATACTTCTGAGTGAACCCGAAATACGCCATATCCGGACGGCCCATAGGGCCATACACTGTAAAAAACCGCAGTCCTGTAGCCGGAATAGCATAGAGATGACTGTAGGTATAAGCCATCAATTCATTTGACTTTTTCGTAGCAGCATAGAGAGAAACAGGCTTGTCCACAAAATCCGCTTCAGAGAACGGCACCTTTTTATTTGCGCCATAGACCGAGCTGGAGGATGCATAGACAAGGTGGTCTACCGGATTATACCGACAGGCTTCAAGGATATTATAAAAGCCAATAATATTGCTTTGGATATATACATCCGGGTTCTCAATTGAATACCGTACACCTGCTTGGGCGGCGAGATTAACGACAATTTTCGGCTTGTACTCTGCAAAAGTCTCAGTAATCAGATCCTTGTCCGAAATGTCACCCTTGATGAAGGTAAACTTCTCAAAAGGTGTAAGCTGTTCCAGACGAGCGTACTTAAGAGTAACATCATAGTAGTCATTTATATTGTCAATACCAATCACCCGGCAGCCCTGCTCCAGTAGTTTCCTGGATAAAAAGTAGCCGATAAAACCTGCCGCTCCGGTGATAAGGTATGTTTTGGTACTATCCACTTCAGCTACTTCCTCCCAATAGAGTAATATTCTACCCCTGCTACTTTCATTTCATTTACTTGATAGATATTCCTGCCATCATAGACCAACGGAGTTCGCATAAGGTTCCTATATTCTTCCGGCTTCACAGCCTTTACCTCACCCCACTCAGTAAAGATAAAACAAACATTAGCATCTTCCAGGGCTTCTGCCACACTCTCAACATATTTTATGCTGCCCCTGCCATTTTCTCCTTCTGGATACTTTCTTTTAAAATTTTCAGCACCAACAGGGTCATATGCATAAAGTTTGGCCCCCTGCGCTAATAATAAAGGTACATTAGCAAGCGCCGGTGCTTCCCGCAGATCATCAGTTCCAGGCTTGAAGGTGAGTCCAAGAATTGCAACTTTCAAACCATTAAAGGTAATCAGTCTTTGATTGGCTTTCTTATATAGTACCATTTTCTGCTCAGTATTCACATCAATGGCCGCCTTAACTGTTTTCAGTTCATAGCCGCTTTGCTTTGCCAGATACGCCAGTGCCTTAGTATCTTTAGGGAAGCACGATCCGCCATAACCAATACCTGCATTTAAAAATTTATTGCCAATGCGTTCATCAAAACTCATGCCTTTAGCAACATCCTGAATATCTGCTCCTACCAGTTCACAAAGGTTAGCGATATCATTCATATAAGAAATCTTGAGTGCCAGGAAATCGTTTGCAGCATACTTTATCATCTCCGCCGACCTTCTGCTCACAGCTACTATGGGCAGATTGAAGGGCTCATATATCTTCATCAGCATTTCTTCCGCCCATTTACTTTCCGTGCCGATGATAATCCTTGCCGCCTGCAGTGTGTCATGCACTGCCGTGCCTTGCGCTAAGAACTCAGGATTAGAGGCGACTTCGACTTTTACATCATTTAATAAAAAATCTTTAATAAACTGCTCGACTTTATCATTTGTTCCGACAGGAACTGTAGATTTTACTACAACCAGGCAATCTCTTGCAATTGTTTCCGCAATCTGCCTGGCCACTGTCGCTATATGGGAAAGATTAGCAGAACCATCTGGCTGCTCAGGAGTTCCCACACCGATAAAGATCGCGTCAGCATCTTTGTAGGCCGAAACATAATCCGTAGTGTATGCTAGCCTGCCTGCTGCATAGTTTTTTTGCATCAACTCTTCCAGACCCGCTTCATAAATAGGAGAAATTCCTTGCTTCATGATATTAACTTTATTCTCATCAATATCAACGCAAGTAACATGATGACCGACTTCGGCAAAGCATACACCTGCAACTAAGCCGACATAACCTGTTCCTGCAACTGCTATTTTATACATAACTACCCCTCACTATTATAGCACTTTATGCTCCCAACCTATTATATCATATTGCCAAGAAACATTTGCAGAAGGCTGACCTAAAATAATTAGGCCAGCCCATTTTGGATCATCTCATTAGTTCTTGCCGGTATGCTTAACTAATACAGCCAGCGCACACTAACTCCGGCAAAATGATTTGTTTCATTTTTGCCGCTGGTAAAATTAGCATTGCTTATCCTGGCTATACCCACTTGACTTTCCAGGAATACATTCTCCTGCAATTTAGTTTGATATTGCAGCCAGCCTGATTTAATTGTCTGTTGAACTATAGCACTCCTGTCCATCGCGATATAATTGGCATTTAATGATATTTTACTATCTTTATTTAAATAATGGCCTACTTGCACATAATATTGGTTGGAATCATGCCCCATCGGATCGCCGATAATATCGTCTTTATAGACATAACCATTTGTATATAATTGATGGCCATACCACCAATTGCTGGTATGAGCATATTCAAGTTTCACATCCCATTCACCATCTTTATTGAGCCGGGGAATATATACACCTACCCGTTCCGCTACTTTTGATGGTAAATAATTGGCCTGATCTTCACCATAGAGTTCGCCATATACCTGAGCTCCACCCCAGTGCGGCAACCGCAGTTTGAAGTCTAGGCCTGCAATATTATTCCATTTATCTTCTTCAGCTTGAGAGTTACGTCCAAGTAACCAATCACCATAATCACCACTACTCAAGCCTTTACCTTCACCACCGACCATCGAAGCAAACGATAGTCCGAAAGTAAAGTTCTGCTGTGGAGTAAACGTTCCCCTCATAGCCACATACAAAGGACTGTCCACCTCCTTAGCATTCAAATTCGTCCGGTTACTCTCCAGTTCGCTATACATGGCAGTAAAATTCATGTCACCGAGGAACCGAAAAAATCCTTTGCTGGTATAGGGTTCAAGATTGGATAGCTTAATTGACGTCAGCGGCGTCATGTTATTGCCAAGAATTAACGAGCCGGTCGCCCCATGCCCCCAAAAAACCGGGTCTTTGCCTAGCTGTATTGCCATACCATTTATTCTGGTTTTAACATACCCGCTGGTCAAAGCAGCATCGCCCTGCTGATCATCATCATAGCTAAAACGTGGTTCCAAAGCAACAGCCACATCCGGTCCGAGCTTACCGGTCAATTGGGCCGAAGCAATCACATTGCCATCCTGTCCATAACGATAACCATTATTGTTGCTATTCAGTGGCTGATAAGTAGCCCAGGGACCACTGTCATTCTTGCGGTACTTCACCGAATTGCCGTCATAGGCTCCCATTTCCAGGCCAATTTCTTTTAATTGAAAGGATAAATCAGCCTGTTCACCAGCTAAAACCTGCAATTCAGCTGCTAACTCCTGTTCCAGTTCGCTTTTCATACCGGCTAAATACTGTGGCAAGGGCCGCTTTTGGGCCTCAGCCTGAATTTCTGTCAGCCACTGAGCCATCTGCATTCTGGTATAAGGCTTGGTTCCGTTTGGCATTGATGTTAAATAACCCATTCCATCGAATTTCTCAATATAGCCATACAGTGGGCTGGACAACGGCACATTGGGCGAAACAAAATCAGACGGTGCCGCTTGAGCACCGGCAGACAATGCCGTAATCAGCAATCCTGCGGCTAGACATCTTTTAAATGACATAATTCAATCCCCTCCATGAAAATCATTATATCAAATCAACTTAAAATCGGATACACAAAAACAATAAATATATTCTGTTCAAGCAAATAGAGTGTTTACATCCCATCCTTGCCTGTCTGACGCAGATAATCCCGCAATGCTTCCGTCCAAGCCCGCATGGGATCGCCTACGGTCATTCTCAGCATGTGATTATCCAGAACTGAATACGCCGGACGCTTCGCCGGGCGGACAAACTCCGCCGTGGTTACCGGGACAACCTCTACAGACTTGCCTGCCTGTCGGAAAATTTCACAAGCAAACTCGTACCAGGAGCATTGTCCCTGACAAGTGGCATGGTATGTGCCAAAGGCATCACTTGCTAGCAGACGGAAAATTGTCCATGCCAAGTCAACCGTCGAAGTAGGTGTCCCGACTTGATCACTAACAACTCGCAGTGAGTCCTGTTCATTAGCCAAGCGTAGCATGGTACGAACAAAATTATTACCGTCCCCATATAACCAAGCTGTACGCACAATAAAGTGCCTACCAAGAATTTGCCGGACCATTTCTTCCCCTTGCCATTTGGTCCGGCCATAGACAGTCTGAGGATTAACAGGATCAAATTCATGATACAGGGTATTGGTTTGCCCATCAAATACATAATCGGTACTAACATAAACCATTCGCGCACCTGTTTCCAAACAGCCTGCTGCCAGGTTCTGTGCTCCAATAACATTCACTCGAAAAGCACCGTCTGCGTCTGACTCGGCACCATCAACATTGGTATAGGCAGCACAATGGATGACAGCTTGCGGTCTTATATCCCGGAAAAAATTCATAACTGCCTTACCATCAGTAATATCCAGGGTATCAACATCGGTCAACACCAGCTCGTGTCCTTGTCCTTGCCTGGCAATTTCCCGGCCAAGCTGTCCGTTAGCTCCTGTGACTAAAATCCGCAAAGAAATACCTCCTTTTTAGTTTTATGCAAAACCATCTGTCTTTGGATAAAAATTGCCTCCTGTCACTTGATAATACTATCCAATACAAGCCTGCCGTGACGGCAGACCTGTTCGTATTATTCTCCGGCAATTTTCAAAAGATATTTGCCATAACCATTTTTCTTCATCGGTTCACCTATTGCTAATAATTGGCTACGTGATATATATCCCATACGATAAGCGATCTCTTCCGGACAAGCTACCATTAATCCCTGGCGCTCCTGGATAGTAGCAATATAATTGGAAGCCTGCAACAACGACTCGTGCGTACCAGTGTCCAGCCACGCATAGCCACGACCTAACGTTTCAACCCTTAGTGTATTCTGCTCCAGATACAGGCGGTTCAAATCAGTTATCTCTAATTCACCCCGTGCTGACGGCTTGATGGCCTTAGCCAACTCAACCACCTGCTGATCATAAAAGTAAAGTCCAGTTACCGCATAATTGGACCTGGGGTCGGCGGGTTTCTCTTCCAAGCTCACGGCCTGCCCCTTACTGTCGAATTCAACTACCCCGTAGCGCTCAGGGTCGTTTACCCAATAGGCAAAAACAGTAGCTCCCGCAGCTTGCTGGGCCGCTTCCTGCAGCTTTTGGCTAAATCCATAACCATAAAAAATATTATCACCTAAAATAAGGGCACAACTATCATTACCAATAAACTCTTCGCCAATAATAAAGGCCTGAGCCAAACCATCCGGGCTAGGCTGCACGGCATAGGATATATTAATTCCCCAGTGTTCGCCTGTACCAAGTAAGTTAACAAAACACTCCCTGTCCTGCGGGGTAGTGATAATCAAAATATCACGAATACCAGCCAATAGTAAAGTTGACAGCGGATAATATATCATCGGCTTGTCATATACCGGCATTAGCTGTTTACTAACTGATTTTGTAGCTGGATACAGGCGAGTGCCTGAACCGCCAGCCAGAATAATTCCCTTTTTTATAGACACGTTTTCATTCCTTTCGTTATTGACGAAGGGCTCTTGGCTCAAGGCTCGGAGCGCAGGGCAGGGGGACGAGGCTCTTGGCACGGGGCTTAGGGCTCAGGACTCAGAGAGCGAAGCTCTCGGCTCAAATCCCCTTACTTCGTACTCCGCAACCCTGCGCCCCGTGCCCCGCACAACCCCGTGCCCCGCGCCTCGTCCTCCCCTTACCCCCCTACTGTCCTTTTCAATGCACGTACTTGTTTTTGCACTACTTCGCATTGCAAGCTTAAATTATGTATTTCAACTGAATAACAGCGTTGTGCTAGTTCTAACTATGTTTCCAATTCACATAAGCTTCCATGCGCAATATCTAAAAAATGATTAAATTCCTTATCTCGCTTTCTTCCCCAACCTTCTGCAATATTCGAAGGTACAGAAACTGCACTGCGTCTTATCTGCGAACTCAATCCATGCAATTCATGTTGCGGAATTTGCTCCGCCATTTTATACACTTGAACAGTCAAATCCATTGCATCTTGCCAAACCCGCAGATCTCGAAAACTAGACATAAAGGACCTCCTAGAAGTGGCTCGGGGCTCAAGGGATCAGGGCGCGGAGCCCGGGGAGAGTGGGGGCTCTGGTGCGTACCCCGCGCCCCGCAGCCCCAAGCCTTACACCCCGTACCTTGCGCCCCGTGCCCCGTGCTCTTACGCTCCGTGCTCTATACCCCGTGCCCCGTGCTCTTATGCTCCGTGCTCTATACCCCGTGCCCCGCGCTCTTATGCTCCGTGCTCTATACCCCGTGCCCCGCGCTCCGCCAGTCACGGACATTCTGTCCGGTGCCATATACCGGCAGCGACTTACCTTCTAATGCATTTAGAATCATTAATGGAATTAGCTTCTCCGGGAACTGATATGGTCCATAGTTTTGGAACAATTGGTCATTACTACCGGCAAGCCATAGGTATGATAATAGGCTCGCACCAAGTGATCAGAAGCTGCTTTGGAAGCAACAATAATTACTTCCCTATTTATCTGTCACCAATAACCCATCCCCAGTGGCCACTTGGGGAAATATCACTCAAATCTCCCGACCTGCCCAATTTAGGCAATATCTCCCCATGTTTCAAATATATTTTTTAGCTTTATAGTTAGATCAGTAAAAATACTTGAAATAATTACTTCATCATCTGCCATTGAGTATATATTAGGTTTGTCATAGTTACCCTGTTCATTTAGGTTGTATTTCGCAATGGACTGATTCTCAGGTGATATAATCCAATATTCATCCACACCGGCTTTTTCGTATTTATTAAGTTTTATGAATTGGTCACATTTAACTGAACTTTTTGAAACGATTTCAATGATTAAAGTTGGTGTGCCACCGTAACCATTTTTATCCAGTTTCGACTTGTCACAAACAATAGATAAATCAGGCTCAACGACGTTTTTGTTTTTACTTTCATCCGTCTCACCGTTATCCATTGGCAACCTAACGGTAAACGGCGCGGCAAATACCTGACACTGCTTGCCGTTTAAGTAACCGTGCAGCTCAAAATATAAATTTCCAGATATTCTTTGATGTAACGGAGAAGGAGTAACCTGTGCATAAGCAATTCCGTCAATAATTTCCCAGCGTTCATCCTCCGGCCAACTTAAATAATCTTTATATGAGTATTCGTGTTGCCCCTTTGGTAGTGGCATTTCTATACCTCCATTGTAATCAAACTAGGTATACACGCTCTTTCATCATATCTATATTATACTAACAGAATAAAATAGCTGCAAAATAGGCTGCAGCTCTCCCCCTGTGAACTCTTTGAGACTGGCTAACATTTATTTTCTGCTAAACAGCTGGTATACGCCTATCCCCACACCAGCACCGGCAGTATCCAGCAGCACATCGGATAGTTGCCCGCTCCGCCCCGCTGCCACAAGCACCTGATGCAATTCATCTGAGGCTGCATATACCAGACAAAACAGCAATGCCCAAAAATATATCTTTTTCCCTTTCATACCGCTTATCCTAAGACTCCTGGTCAGCAATACTCCTAACAAAAAATATATCGTACTATGTGCCGCTTTCCGTACAAGCCCATTATATTTTGCTACCAACCGCTCAGTCATTCCCGTATCCCGATGGGCCTGCATCACATAGGTCGCCGCGTTGATGATGATTCTAGTCACCTTCAGGCTTAAACCGTTAGAATCTCTTGCAGGCTGGGCAGAAAAAGCAAAAATACATGCTATCCAGATCAATATGACACCCCAGTGCAATATCAGATATTTGGGATTACCATTTCTTATTGACTCCAATATGACCCCCTTTCTGCACCTTTTCGTTGGTGTTTCCCGATCATTTTCCGGTTCCCAGGTCTTTAACTTTCTTGGCATTCAAACCGCCAAGCATCCCGACACATTGCCAATATGTCCCGTTTCGCTTTCCATTGTAACTTTTTCTCAGCTTTTGTCGCATCAGCATAACATTCGGCAATATCTCCCGGCCTGCGGTCCACAAGCTCATATGGCACTGCAATGCCATTGGCCTCTTCAAAGGCCTTTACCAGTTGCAGGACGGTAGTGCCCCGGCTTGTCCCTAAATTATAAATATGTACACCTGCCGTCAGATGGTCAAGTGCAGCCACATGCCCCTCGGCCAGATCCATGACATGAATATAATCCCGGACCCCTGTACCATCAATTGTCGGATAGTCATTCCCAAAAACCCGCAGCTTAGTTAACTTGCCTTTGGCTACCTGGGTAATATACGGCATCAGATTGTTCGGTATGCCGTTGGGTGATTCACCGATCAAGCCGCTCTCATGAGCGCCCACAGGGTTAAAATACCGTAGAAGTGACACAGAGAAGCCCGGATTCGCTTTGGCTATATCCATCAGAATTCTTTCACTCATAACTTTGGTCTCACCGTACGGGTTTGTAGTCGGTAGAAGTTTCAAGGTTTCCACAAAGGGAACTTTATTCTCTCCATATACGGTAGCCGATGAACTGAAAATAAATTTTCGCACTCCATACTTCTGGCAGGCTTTTGTTAAAACCATAATACCTACCAGATTGTTATAGTAATAGACAAGCGGCTTTTCAACAGATTCCCCCACTGCTTTCAGCCCCGCAAAATGAATCACACCATCTATGCTGTGACTGGAAAAGACATGATCCACCGCTGTCTCATCGGTCACGTCGATCTGATAAAATGTCACTCCCCGGCCTGTTATCTGTCTAACCTTGTCCAGTGTATCCGCCTTACTATTGCATAAATTATCAGCCACAATCACCGCATGGCCTGTCTCCAACAAAGTAACACAGGTATGCGAACCTATATAGCCGGCACCACCTGTTACCAGTATGTTCACAATCAATCAACCGCCTTTCCCGCAATATCAAAAATGCCCAACCTTTTTGTATTTCCCGTTAAATCCCGCACCTTTCTCCGCCACATGATCGGACAATCGAATATTTTGACGTTCAAACAGAATCTTCTTCAGAGACAATTCACTAGCCAGTGCTTCTTTTCATTCAACATCAAAACCACTTCTACCCTTCGTGTCATTATATGACTGGGTCCATAATATATGATATAATAAAACAAAATAACGCGATATAACAATAAGGGGGGATGGGGGAATGGAAGAAATTTTAAAACAGCTGCTTGAGGGGCAACAGCAACTATTTGCCGAAGTCAAGCAGATTAATACTAGGCTGGATGGTGTTGAAATTGCGCTGAAGGAAAACATTGACGTCACCATGGGGTTAAAGCACTGGACAGAAGAACTCAATGCCCAGGTGCATGGACTAGGACATACTATGACCAAACTGGAGGGCAAGGTCAGTCAGCTTGATGAAAAGGTTAATAACCTTGATGAGAAAGTTAACAAAATTGATGACAGGCTTGAGCGAATGGAAGAACAACAGGATATTATTAAAGCCGATGTCATGTTCCTTGCACGGAAGGCTATTGAGCAAGATGAAGCCATGTATCGTCTGAGGAAAACGAGGTAGTCAGTACCACCCGTAAAGCTGGTATTTCTGATTAAAATATTTTACATAGCTTGATCCCATTCGTTTCATAAGCTTAGCAATGCCATTATGTGCCCTTCTTTAACCACTAGATGAACATGATTATCCATTAGACAATTAGGCAACTAACAAACAACCTTCATTAGATTTCTTTGCATACAGAAGTCTATGAAAATTAATTTATCTGCGACATCTAGAAATATATCTTTTCACGCTTTACCGCGTAACATTATGTAAACTCCTGGTTTATTTAGTTGCCTAGCATTTCTTGGCATATCCATCACCCAAAACCTATTCTTCATGACCCATTACTTTTATTAGTTTCTCAAACTCATTTACATACAGCGTTGTTATACGTTTAGCTATTTCTAATGCCAGCTCTTCATTATATACGTGAGCTGTATAATTTCTATCCTTTAACATGAGAAGCCAGGTATCTTCGTCCTCAAGAAGTTTTTGGGCGAACGCCTCTTTTATAACGGCCTTAGGTGAATTCCGGTCTACTATACCAATAGACTCTAAATAATTCTTCAGCGTTTTCCAAGCCAGTTCGTAAGTAAATTCAAACCGCTGAATTAAACCGTCCCGAAAAAGATCATCGCTATTTTGGGCAAACTTTAGCACAGCTTCTCTCAATCTTAGGTTTGCGTTAATGAAATTTTGAAGTTTATTATCAAGTCCCTTCATACACAACAATCCCCTCATCTGCAATTTTCTCCAGAAGTATTGGACTTACCTTATCGTCAATAAATACTATGTCGATCTTTTTAAGAGTATCAATATCCTCAACCTCAAGATAAAAACCCGTCTTTATTCTTTCTGACATATCCTTACCAAAAACGGCAATATCGTAATCACTAACAGACGAATTGTCCCCTCTTGCACGTGAACCAAACAAAATCACCTTTTGTATGTAATACCTACTGGAAATTTCTTTTATTTGCCGCAATACATTATCCATATAATTACCTCTTGACACTCTACAAACCGCCCCCAGCGGCACGAGTTATAGTTACTTTAAACCGTTCAGCTAGCCGATCATTTTCAAATTCTATCTTTGGATAGCATTTAAGTGCCCTGACTATACCACTGCCAATTCCCCGATAAGGCAGTAATTTAACAGCAAATGAAGTAATAACGGGATTTCTAATCACTGATATGCCATGCTTTATATTATCAATACTAATACTATTGGGTAATTTCCCCGGACTAATAATTTCAATACGATTGTCAAAAATAAAAATATTAATAGGCGCATCAATAAAATAATCCCGATGAATAAGTGCATTAACAAGTAATTCCTCTAATACAATTTTGGGGACCTCCAGATCACCTACACTATTAAAGGGCTTGTCATTTTGCAACTTATGCAAATTACGCATAAAAAAACCCATACTGTCTTTAAAAACTTCAGTAATATTTCCCTTTATATCTTCACTATCCCGGTACAATGTCCCTGATATTTCATTGCCCACAAAACTGATAGCTTTAACCATACAAGCTGGTCTGCGCAATTGTGGCTGCTTACCAAATAGTAATAAACCAGCCAGGGTGAGCTTGTCATTTTTAGTCAGACACAAGTTTTCCATAATCCTTTGGGGTGGAAGCTCCTCATCTGCCATACCTTGCCCATATTCTTTTTCATAATAACGAGACAACAGCTTTTCATCTATGTCATCTATACTGGAATTATATACGATCAATTCATCTGCATATATTTTTTGTGCTTCTTGAAATAACCTTTGCAGTTCTTCTTGCGAAATACGCCGTTTATCGGCACCGGACTTAGTGACATATACACCATTATTAGTACAGTATGGCTTGTTTATACCAGCTTTGACATCAATCAGCAAAAGTACTTTCCCTTCAACCTTAACGGTTCTAGTCAAAGGTGTAATTGGTGGTCTGACATGATCTGAAGCCACATTAGAAACCATATTATTTATTCTTCTGATATCCTCAGAACTAAGCCCTCTGATTTCCCCATTGTCCCTGACACCAACAAAGATCATGCCACCAATAGAATTAGAAAATGCAACCATTTCTTCAGCAAGGCTTGCATTATTAGTAATATTTTCTTTAAACTGAGCAGTACTGTCTTCTCCCAGTTCAATTCTCTCCAAAATTTTTTTTACTTCCATTGCAACCTCCCTCAGTATTACTAATAATGCCTCTATTATACCAATCGATCAACTAAAATACCATTATGTATCAAAAATACACCTTGCTCTGGAGTTTCTCGGCATCCTCATTCAAAGCATTATATTCCAGATTAGTCGATTGTCAACGAGAACCGTTCCCAGTGACATTTCGTGACCACATTGAAGCTTTAGCATAATTATGATAAAATTATGCTAAAGCTAAATCAAGTGAGGAGTGAAGACCATGCCACACATTAGACCTGTATCAGATTTAAGAAATAATTTTGCTGACATTTCAAGGGTTGTTCACGAAACTGCTGAACCAGTGTTTCTGACCAAAAATGGTTATGGAGATATGGTTGTTATGAGCATGGAAGCCTTTGAACGTTATCAATTTGAAAGTGAAGTTTATTTCAAACTAAAGGAAGCTGAACTGGAAGCCCAAACAACAAACAAGAGATATTCTCACAAGGAAGTGTTTGATGAATTAAGAGCAAAACTTTCCGACAGGATGGCATCTGATAATGTATGAAATCAAATATTTACCTTTGGCACGAAAGGATTTAACGGATATTGTAACCTACATTACAGACCACCTGAAAGCATCAAAAGCGGCAATGGATCTGCTGAATGCACTGTATGAATCTATATCCAGGCTTGAACAGTTCCCTTATTCCTGCAAGGTGTATCAGCCAATCAAAGCGTTGAAAGGTGAATACCGGATTTTACCAGTTAAGAACTATGCTGTTTTCTATGTGGTTAAGGAACAGGTGGTTGAAATTCATAGAGTTGTCTATGCCAAGATGGATTTGAGCAAGGTTATGCACCCTTCTTTAACCACTAGATGAACGTGATTATCCATTAGACAATAGGCATATAGCAAGCAACCTTCATCAGATTTCTTTGCATACAGAAGTCTATGAAGGTTAATTTATCTGCGTCATCTAGAAATATATCTCTTCGTTCATTACCACGTAACATTAGATGATAAAATTCTGGTTTACTTAGTTGTCTGGCACTTCTCAGCATACCAAAATCACCCAAAACCATTATATTCCAGGATTAGTTTATTGTCAATCAATCGAGTAGCCAGAGGCCTTGCGGCCTCAAGCCCTCACAGAACCGGACGTGCCCTATTAAGGCATCCGGCTCTTCACTCCATTATTTACAGAACGTAACTTAGTCCCGCTTTTAATGCACGTATGTTTACATAGGTTTTAGCCTGAGGTAATGGGTACTTTTTAAGAAACAGATTGAATTTATCCCAACCAAAGCTCTTACGCTGACTTCGTCTGTTTAGCCATTTGAATATCAGCCTTTTGACCTCGTCGATAAAGTTACTCACCGCCGGTCTGTTTCCAGTTATACCGTAATATCGGCAATATCCCTGTAGCTTGATCTTCAATTTCTTCATGAAGTCTTTGGTAGGAATATGTCTGTTATTCTTAATCCATTCCTTGCATCTGAGTAAACTAGCCCTGTATTTCTTCTTGCTAGTTTTCCTCAATATGCAGATTACACCGTCTTTACCTTCACTTCGATAATGGGTAAAACCAAGAAAGTCGAATGATTGGCTCTCTTTAGGTTCTCCTGGTTTATCTTCATCGTCGTCATCTTTTCCTAGACATACAATTTTGGTTTTCTCATCTGCCACTTCCAAGTTGAATTCTTTCAACCTTATTATCATCTGTGAATAGAATTGTTTCGCTTCTTCTTCATATTCAAAGCAGAAAACTGTATCATCAGCATATCTGACCATGTACACAGATCCCCTGCAGGCTTTCCTTACTTTCTTCTCAAACCAGAGATCCAGAACATAATGTAAATAGATATTGGCTAATATCGGGGACACTCCCCCGCCTTGCGGGGTCCCTTCCGGTGTGTCATACTTGACCCCAGCCTCAATAATTCCTGATTTCAGAAATCTAACAATTAGCCTTAGTAGATTGGGATCGGCTATTCGGTGTTGTAGGAACTTCAACATCCATTCATGATCTACATGATCAAAGAACGCCCGTATGTCCGCATCTACTACATAGTTGATTTCCTTCCTATTTAGGATCATATTCAAGACTTTTAGGGCATCATGGCAGCCTCGGTTAGGCCTAAAACCAAATGAGCATTCCAGAAAGGAGGGCTCATATATACTATTCAGCATTTTAGCCAGTACCGCCTGTACAAGTTTATCCTCATACGCCGGTATACCTAAAGGCCTTTTTTTGTCTGTCCCTGGTTTAGGAATATACACTCTTCTGACTGGCTGAGGCTTGTATGCCTGCCTTTTCAGGCGATGAACTAAGTCTTTTAAGTTGTCCTCTAGGTTTAGTTCGTAATCGTCCTTCGTCACTTGGTCTATACCTGCAGATTTCTTTCTGCTCATTTGTTGGTGGCAGTCTTTTAGTGATTCTTCGTTGATAAGATGAGCAAGTGATGTAAACTTTTCATTAGGTCTGGTTTTAGCTACTTCTGCTATCCTCGTTAGTTGCGTTTCCATACGTCCCCTACCTCTGTGTGTAGAATATGTTTCTCTTTCAAGGTCAATGTTGTGTTACCGCCTTCCCTCTGCAGGCATTACCCTGCTTCCTCGGTAGTATGCAGTAATCTGACTCCCTAGCGCTTTCGGCCTTCTCACTTTATTATCGCTTGGTGGCCTTACTTCCTCTGCGTAAAGAGCTGCTAGGGTCTCCCACGTTGACGCATCATAACTATGTGTAGCATGCCAAGGTCACCGACCCCGGGGAAGTCAAGGTATTCTTGCATAGCGAATATCTTGATGTTGTTTTCTACTCGGTTCACAGTATCAACCTTCCCGATTGGGATTTCGAGGCTCTATCCCTTCAGCTTTCGCTTTCGGCCTACTACCTTGCTGTCTACGCTTAACGACATAGGTTACCCTATGCCGCCCAAGACTCGCTATGAGTGATTTGCTAGATCTTTCTCAGTGGGATTCCCACCCACTATATGATGCGCCCCTGCGTGGCGCACGAACCGTCCCGAGTGGCACGCTCATCTCCTATATACAGGCAACTTATCGGCTGCTATATCTTTCATTCTCGGATACACCTGATCCTTATCTGAAAGCACTGCACCATCAATCGGCCACTGGATACCAATATCCGGATCATTCCAGATAATGCCGCCTTCGGCCGCCGGTGTATATACATCGGTGCATTTATAAGTGAAATATACAGTATCGCTTAACACACAAAAACCATGGGCAAAACCAGATGGAATCCAAAACTGACGATGGTTCTCACCAGAAAGCTCCACCCCCACCCATCGACCAAAAGTTGGCGAACCTACACGAATATCTACCGCTACATCAAATACTACCCCCTGCACAACCGACACCAGTTTCCCCTGGGAATGTGGATTCTGGTAATGTAGACCGCGCAAAACCCCACGGGTAGAATACGATAAATTATCCTGAACAAACTCTTCCTTAATGCCAATGGCTTCATACTTCGGCTTACTCCAGGTTTCTTGAAAAAAGCCCCGGGTATCGCCAAATACCTTAGGCTCCATAATGAGCACTCCATTAAGCTTTGTCTCTATAACATTCATATTGCTCACTCCTGAATTTCTTACTCTTCTCCGGCAATCTGCAACAGATACTTGCCATACCCGTTCTTTTTCATTACATCCCCCTGGGCTGCCAGTTCCTCCCGAGAAATATATCCCATCCGATAAGCAATTTCTTCCGGACAGGCCACAAGCCCAATCCTTACACCCCGTGCCCTGCGCCCCGTGCCACGAGCCCCAATCTCTCCCGCCTATAACTCCCATCCGTCACCCTTCTACACCATTCCAAATTGTTCAGATACCATTCCACCGTTTTGACAATCCCGGTTTCAAAGGTCTCAGCAGGTACCCAGCCCAACTCTTTTTGAATCTTAGACGCATCAATCGCATAGCGCATGTCATGACCGGGACGGTCTTTTACATAGGTAATCTGCTCCCGGTAGGACTTACCGTCACTGCGAGGCTTTTTCTCATCTAAGATATTACACAATGTATGAACAATATCAAGGTTTTTCTTTTCATTATGTCCGCCAATATTATACTTTTCACCAGGTTTTCCCGCTTCCAAAACCCTAAGGATGGCCTGGCAATGGTCTTCCACATACAGCCAGTCCCGCACGTTTTGGCCATTACCGTATATAGGTAATGCCTTGCCTTCTAAGGCATTCAAAATCATTAAAGGTATCAGCTTTTCCGGAAACTGATATGGGCCATAGTTGTTAGAACAATTGGACATTAGTACCGGCAGCCCATACGTATGATGATAGGCCCGTACCAGATGATCCGATGATGCCTTGGATGCGGAGTATGGGGAATTCGGAGCATAAGCTGTTTCTTCGGTAAAAAAACCGCTAGCTCCTAACGAACCATAGACCTCATCAGTGGAAATATGTAAAAAACGGAACTTATCTTGTTTCTCTTCACCCAGTTCCCGCCAATACTTTCGTGCTCCTTCTAATAGAGTAAAGGTTCCCTGAATATTGGTACGAATAAATTCCCCCGGTCCGTCAATCGACCGATCCACATGAGACTCAGCCGCAAAATGAACGATACTGTCAGGCTGATATTGAGCAAAACTATCATTTACCAAATCACTATCGCAAATATCCCCTTGGATAAAGGTATAGCGGGAATCATGATCTATATCCTTAAGCGAATCCAGATTTCCCGCATAAGTTAGATTGTCCAGGTTAATAAGACGAATATTAGGGTTCTTTGATGCAATATGGATAAAGTTACTGCCAATAAAACCGGCACCGCCGGTGACAAGAATGGTCTGCATAGAATTTGCCTCTCCTTCTATACTATTTTTCTCTCTGCCAATATCCCAAACAACACTAATTCAAGAATTTTACCGCAAAGTACTCAAAATTCCCTATGTTTGTTTACGATTAACTCCTCTATATGATATATTCCTGTTTCACTCTTTTTTGCATGCCTGAAACAACAACCAACTCTGCCAAATTATAGCTATTATTCATTGCCAGACAAATCCCTGTGTCTTCCTGCTTTCTCTTCACAAACAGACGCTGTTGCCGCGATTTCTCTGGTAATAATCGGGCCAATTTTCTCAACCAAATAACTAAGATACTTGTCCCTAAGATCAGGGCGCTTTAGAGCAAATTCCATCGTCGCTTCCAGATACCCCTGCTTGTCGCCCACATCATAACGGCGCCCCTCAAAATTATATGCATATACCGCTTTCATAGATGCCAGCCGTTTCAGTGCGTCAGTCAATTGGATTTCACCACCACTGCCAGGTGTAGTTTCCTCCAAAAGCGCAAAAATCTCTGGCTCAATTACATAACGCCCCAGCACCGCCAGGCGCGAGGGAGCAATTTCTATAGCAGGCTTTTCCACCATATCTACAACCTGCCACACATTTTCTTTTATAGGGACAGGTTTAATAATACCATATTTACAAACATTTTCCGAAGGAACTTCCTGCACCCCGAGGACTGACCCTTTACAACCGTTGTACACGTCGATCAATTGTTTCAGACAGGGAACTTGAGCGTCAACAATATCATCACCCAACAAAACAGCAAAAGGTTCGTTACCAATAAATTGCTTGGCACACAAAACAGCATGTCCAAGCCCTTTGGCTTCTTTTTGGCGAACATAGTGAATCGTCACCTTAGATAATTCTTGAACCAAGCCCAGCAGATCATATTTTCCCTGCTGCTTGAGCGTAAGTTCCAATTCTACCGCCCGATCAAAATGATCCTCAATCGACCTTTTGTTGCGACCAGTAATGATCAGGATTTCCTCTATTCCAGACTGAATAGCTTCTTCAATAATATACTGTATCGCAGGTTTATCTACTATTGGCAGCATTTCCTTGGGCTGAGCCTTGGTAGCAGGCAAAAACCGAGTTCCCAGTCCCGCCGCCGGAATTACTGCTTTACGAATAATGCTATGCTTGCGTGACATACTACACCGCCTTGTTATTAATTACCAAAATATAACATTAATACATACACATTACACTCCGGTTCAGTCCAATACCTACACTCTTTAAGAATTCTAAAACCACCTGCTATCACCCGGAACTATTTTTTATTACATCTTGGACAATTGTATCAATGAACGTTCTTGTCGACATAGTGTGTACTACACCTAACGCAAATCGCAAGACCTGACCCCATATGGATCTAGTCCAATACCTACACCCTTTAAGAATTCTAAAACCATCTACTATCACCCAGAACTATTTTTTATTACATCTTGGTCGATTGTATCAATGAGAACCGTTCCTGTCGACATGTGTGTACTACACCTAACGCAAATCGCAAGACCTAAGACCTGACCCCATGCAGACCAGACCATCCCCAGTGGCCTCCAGGACTTGGCACTACCGAAACTCTAATGCCAGCATACCCATGTATTCCCGTAATGCAGTTCCAGACTTGCAGAGAGCATCATAGCTTGGTGCCAACTTATTAAAAGAAAAATAAGAGTTTTTAGAAACCTGATAATCAGTCGGATACGGTAACACAGTAATACCTATTCGTTCAAAATTTTTAACCGCACGTGGCAAATGAAAACCTGACACAACCAGGATGGGGCGGTTAAAACGCTGTTCCTTAAGTATAGCCTTAGTATACATAGCATTTTCTATTGTAGTCCGGCTTTTATCATCAATAAATATCTTGCTTGCCGGTATTCCCAAATCCATCAAGATTCTTCTAGAAATTTGTGCCTCATTACCGGAATCGGCAAAAACTTGGCCACCGGATATAATAATAGGTAATCCTGTTCTCAGGTGCAACCTAGCGGTTGTGAGCAGCCGATTTGCACTGCTACCTGATAATTGTCCATTACCACTAACGTCAGGAGTATCTTGCGTTGCTCCGTATCCTAACATAATAATGACATCTCTATCACTCAATGTTTGGGGAGGTACAAAGCGGGTTTCCAAAGACTGAATCAAATAATCACTACATGGAGAAATGGATAGTAAATAGGTTATACCTGCGATCACCAGTATCATCGCTGATATTATTTTATTGCGCTTATAACTCACTACGCCAAGCACCAGCAATGCAGCAATAAATAATCCTGGCGGCAAAAGCCAATTATAGAAAAATTTTACAACATATATCATATATCATATATTATATATTCCTGTCCCCTTGTTTAATTCCTGATTTTCGGTCCCATGTCAATCGATCGAGTAGCCAGAGGCCTTGCGGCCTCAAGCCCTCACAGAACCGGACTAGCCTGAGGTAATGGGTACTTTTTAAGAAACAGATTGAATTTATCCCAACCAAAGCTCTTACGCTGACTTCGTCTGTTTAGCCATTTGAATATCAGCCTTTTGACCTCGTCGATAAAGTTACTCACCGCCGGTCTGTTTCCAGTTATACCGTAATATAGGCAATATCCCTGTAGCTTGATCTTCAATTTCTTCATGAAGTCTTTGGTAGGAATATGTCTGTTATTCTTAATCCATTCCTTGCATCTGAGTAAACTAGCCCTGTATTTCTTCTTGCTAGTTTTCCTCAATATGCGGATTACACCATCTTTACCTTCACTTCGATAATGGGTAAAACCAAGAAAGTCGAATGATTGGCTCTCTTTAGGCTCTCCTGGTTTTTCTTCATCGTCGTCATCTTTTCCTAGACATATGATTTTGGTTTTCTCATCTGCCACTTCCAAGTTGAATTCTTTCAACCTTATTATCATCTGTGAATAAAATTGTTTCGCTTCTTCTTCATATTCAAAGCAGAAAACCGTATCATCAGCATATCTGACCATGTACACAGATCCTCTGCAGGCTTTCCTTACTTTCTTCTCAAACCAAAGATCCAGAACATAAGTGGCCGGATCACGTCGGAATATGCAAATATTTTTTAGAAGTAATAAAAATAGAGTTTAAAGCTGCGAGATAAACCTACGGCCCACGGCGTTTATCAAAACATTTAAAACAAAAAGGTGTGAATGTAGGCCGTGACCGCGTTAAGCGGTTAATGAGCGAAAATAATATTGTTCCTAAAACGATTAAAAAATTCAAGGCAACTACAAACTCCAACCATAATTATCCGGTGGCTGAAAACATCTTGAATAGAAACTTTACAGTAACAGCACCATGCAGCGCTTGGGTATGCGACATTACCTATGTTGCGACCGGCGAAGGTTGGCTTTATCTTGCAGCTGTTATGGACTTATACAGCGGCAAAATTGAGGCTGGGCGATGGATAGCACCATGACCGCAAGCCTGGTTTGTAATGCCCTAAAACAACGATTGGGCGAGCCAGGCCGCCGTGGGGAGTCATCTGTCACTCAGATCGTGGGGTCCAATATGCAAGCAAACAATACCGTTCATTACTCAAAAAATATGGTTTTATTCAAAGTATGAGCCGCAAAGGGAATTGTTGGGATAATGCCTGTATGGAGTCTTTTTTTGGCACGCTAAAAACCGAACTTATTTATCATGAAAAATATATAACGAGAAATCAGGCACGGGCATCCATATTTAATTATGTGGAATCTTTTTACAACAGAATAAGACTCCAGGAAAGGCTTGGATACAATTCTCCAGAAAGCTACGAAAAATTGAGAATTTCAGCGTAATTATGTGTCTGGCTGAACTGGCCTGGGTCAGATACTGCCAAGACCCGTTTGTGGGGAGGGGGAAAGTATATCCAAGGCAAGACAAATGAACCCTAAGTTTATTACAAATTAGCAAAGTAAAGCACAAAAAATGTACGAAAACAGAAAAAATCAACGATCAAAAACCGTGAGAAAAGGATTGAAATTCCATAGTTGGGCAGCCCGCGACTTCATTCTTCCCGGACAATCAAAAATTTTGCGCGTAGATAATTTTGTGGCTCAACTGGCAGCCGGGAGCTGTTAGTTGAGCCTTTTTGCGCGCAAAACTTCCGATTGAAGTACCAGTAGGTAAGGGGCATCCTCGCACGCATTTTGCGCCGTTCGGACTCCCTTTTCCCCTGATTCACACCCGGCGTGAAACTTTCGCTTCACCGGGCGTTCCATCAATATTTTATGGGTAGTCAACAACAACTTTTCTCTCATCCTGTTAAGCTTTTTCTCCGATTTTACAGGTAATTTCGGATGTACCGCAGTCCCGTGGATTCTTTCATGACACATTTTACAAACACTCGCTAAATTTGGGACACGGTTAAGGTCTTTCAAAGACAAATATGGTTGAATACGATGAAATTCCACATTTTCTCCACTGAGCTTTTCCTTGCACACTCTACATGTCCCTTTGTCTCGGTTGAATGCATAAGCACTGTTTAAATGATATTCAAAGTTATATCCCAAACCGTTTGTCTGTGCCACAGTTTTGCTTTCGCTTAGCAGTTGATCTTGGCGAAATAATCGTCTGGTCTTTCCCGTCCGTCGTTGATACTTCTCTCGCCCTTTTTGCGTGTATGGAGTTTCTTCCTGGTTTTTTAGTTTGGTTTTTTGCCATTTGCAAAAGGCCAGAGAGGTAAGTCCTATTTTCTGTCCGTTTACTTCTAGCATCGGTATTTTTGTTGTATATTGACTATGCACCGATGATAAATTGTCTCTGATTCGCAGGAATCGACCGACCACCAATTTTCTTCATTTCACGGCGGGCATGGTACATAAGATTCCAAGAATGTTTGTTTATATCCGTTGTGATTTGAGTCGCCTTGTCATAGTAATTGATGATTCCCCGAATTTGACTGTTTAGCAGATGGATGTGCTTTAAAATTGCCTGTTCTGGCGTCCCTTGTTTACTTATCTGCCGTATAGGTTCGCGTAGGCTGTTTATTTTGTCTTTAAGCCGTAAGGGATTGGGTCTTGTTTTTGTCTTGTATCCTTTACGCGCCTTAGCGAACTTAATGACCTTGAAGGTAAACCCCAGGAATTCTATTGGTTTTTTCCTGACGTTCGTGATTCTTGTTTTTTCTTCTGATAGTGCTGTTTTTGTCAACTGAAAAATCCGCCACAATAATAATTGAAAACTCCCCCACTTGAAGGTAAAAAAATATTAGGTTTGCATCCATGCTTTGGTTTCCTTTAAACGGAAGGAATTACCATTCATGTTAATAAGATAAGACTTATGAGTCAGCCGATCCACCATGGCTGCTGTCATTACCGGATCATGAAAAATTTCGCTCCAACGTTCAAATGACAGATTCGTGGTGATAATCGTGGATTTGCGACCACTTCTAAGCGATAAATGGGTGAAGAGTAATTCAGAACCCTCCTTGTCAAATGAGATATAGCCCAGTTCGTCGGCAATTACCAGGTCATACTTAGCAAACTTATTGCCGAAAGCTCGAAGTATCTTTTGCGACCGACTTTCTTTTAACTGGTTGACTAATAAAGGTACGGTGGTAAATAGCACTCTGTACCCTTCTATGCAGGCTTTTATGCCTAGTCCAATAGCCAAATGCGTTTTGCCCGTGCCGGGATTACCAGCTAGAATAATGTTTTGCCCATCTTGGATAAACTCCAATGAAGTTAGTGTTTTGAACTTTTTTCTCGCATCTTCTGGTAAGTCATCAACCGAAATGTCTTCCAAATATTTTTTGTAAGGAAACTCAGCAATCCGAATCCTTGATTCTTGTCCAGATTGTTGGCGTTTATCCCATTCTTTTTGCAATAGTATAAGCAAAAATTCTTCATAACTTAGGTCTTTGAGCTCAGCGTTCTTAATCACCTCAGCAAAATTTTGTTTAATGGCCGACATTCTTAGATAGGCCGCATATTCTTCAATGGTTTTATAGGCTGTTCTTCGTTCTTTTGTACTCACGCAATGACTTCCTCCGTGCTGAATTTTTCAGTAGAGCAAGGTAGCAATGCGCCATAGCTTTCAAGATGTTCTTTCGATTTTTCAACAATAGCTGATGATACCGTTTGAACTACTTCCTGACAAGGTTCGCTCCTTTGACAAATTACTTTGATTTTTTCGGTGGTAATATCGGTTGGAGTTAGCTTTTCTAATGTTAAAATTGCTTTCTCTATTGTCTCAAGCGGACATTCCTGGTGGAAAATTAGCAGGTCAATAAATGATTTTTCCTTTTTATGTAATACTTTGTGTAAATACGCTGCCATTTTATATCCGCCTGTTTTAAGGCCACACTATGGGCAAGCGCCCCTGGCTTACGTTTAAAGATTTGGCAATAATGTCCAATATCAATAGACCATTGCTGATTACCGTAGCATCTTTTATGTTCAGCAATCATCTCTCCTTCAGAAAAGCATCGAATATGTGTAGAGTACACCTTAGTAAAAACAATTTTATCAACATAGAATTCCGGCACAGAGTAATGGCAAGTATCAATACTAATAGTAGAGTATTTATCCACACGAGACGTCTCAATTCTGGCTGATTCATACTTAGGCATGGCTGGCAGTAAAAATTCTCTTTCTGCGGCTATTTGTTCAAGCGCCGTCATATGATTAGCCATTATCTGTGGCCTTTGATTAAGGTTTATACAAACAGACAATAAATGCTCATTGGCCGCATCTAAACTATCAAAATGGTAAACGTGGCAGAATGCTTTACGCCGAATGTATTCCACACTTTTTTCCACATGGCCTTTTTCATTACCTGACCGAATATTACAAAATCGAAACGAAAAACCATAATACATAGAAAGTTTAACGAGTGCGTCAGTAGGTTCTTTTTCTGTAAGACCGACAAACTTCTTGATGGCTACTTTCATATTGTCATAGACAACGGTACGGTAAACACCGCCAATATGCTCAAAGAAAAGAACATGTGATTCAACAAAGCATTCTGTCTTTTGTTTAGGAAACAAATGTGCATAACGGTAATTGCCATATGCGCTGGTAAATGCCGCCATTTGAAAAGTTTTTAACGTTCCGTCAATGTAGATATTTACTTCGCCCCAGTCAAATTCACATACATCACCGGGAGCATAGTCAATACGGATAAATGCCTCTTTTCCTGATTTTCTAAGCGCATCTACTGTGTTTCGGACGGTTGGGTAGCTAATTTGAAAACCTTCATCCAGTAAAGCTTGATGGATATCAATAATCTTCTTTTGCTGTTTAGACTGGCCATTTCGCTTTTTAACTTCGTTTTCATCCAGATAATATTTAATTTTATCGATCATGTCCTCCGTTAATTTTCTTTTTTCTCGGTTAGCCACTTGATATTTTGGCGGTTCTACGAGATCTGTAATGAGGTCAATTTGATCGATGCGGGTAGTATCTTCCGATTGGATTAGTTTTTGCCGGGCTTGCTGATAAGCGTTAATATATTTACTGACTGTTTTCCGGTCTACACCAGTTTCTTTGGCAATTGCTCTTTGGGATTTTCCTTCCCGATAAAAATTTAGAATGATTTCTTGTTTCTGATTCAGTGTGATCAACCCCAGTTCGTCCCCTCTTATGTCAATTACAGCACATAAGAGTTTAATATACCGTGGGGGATTTTTGAAGTAACATTTTCACTGAAAGTGGGGTACTTTTAGTTTAACAAAAACAAGTGCCAGTTTATATTTGGACATAAATTCTGTCTGTAGGCGGAATTTCCACTTTTCTACATTGGTTTTTGTGTTGGTGACAAGTACCCAGTCATCCGCATAGCGGATAACATACGCCGGTTTTAGTGCGCTACACTCCCGTAAGGCTTGTAACTACATAGTGACTTTAACCTCTTCATTTAGCCCGCCAATCATCTTTTTGACCATTATCGGCGGTCGTAAGACTCCAAACCTCATTGGGTTATCATTGGGTTTGGAACAGGAATGAAAAAAGGGATTTCCATTCCTGCGCTTGGACTCCACAAAGGGAGTAAATACCTTCAGTTAGGTATCTTGTTCTTTACGGGTTGTACATACGGAAGTTCCTGGTGAGTAGGCATGATCACTTTATAGCCCCCCGACTACTTCGCTAACCACTTCACAGGTCTGCTTTTCGCCGTCTTCACCGAGCTTCGTACCTCAGCAGGATAATCTACTTAAGTCACGTCGGAGTATTAGGGATGGTCTGCCGATATTCAGTCCATAGCAGGTAATGCTCCTGCCAATTTGAATGTAAAATTCGCTTTATGCGCCTGGTTTTATTGCTCATTTCTGCACAGGTTGTCCAGGAACAGTGCGCACCCCTTTCCGAAGAACGAAATCGCTCACGCGATGGCCTTGGTAGTCCCCCGTAAATAAAAATTCCATGAAAAATGTAAAAAGTACGCCCTTTTGTGGTATTGTTTAATCGCCAAACCAAACAAACCAGAAAGGAGGAACGTACTTTTTACTTTATGATTATACCATGTCCTAAGACTGAAATACATACGTTTGTTAACACAGCAAGAGCTCCTCCTGATGCCGTGAATTGGCTTCACAAAACCAAAAAAATCAGGAGGTAGTACGTCTATGCAACAATATAAACAAGAGATTGAGCTATACTTTGAACTTAAAGGGACTCCGGAATCTTCACGAGAATCCTATTTGCGAAGAATCTTTGCATTCATCAATTATATGCAAAATCAGTACAAATGCATGGAAAACGTCACAGATAGCGATATCCAACAATATATCCTCCATCTCAAAAAGGAAAAGGGTCTGTCAGCTGGAACCATCAATTGTTACATTTCTGCTGTCAAATTCTTTCATACCTGTATCATAGGTAAAGAGTGGAACCCCTTAAAAATTCCCCGGATGAAAAGAATACGTAAGTTTCCAGTCATCCCACCTAAACAAGATGTACTGGCAATATTAAATAAAGCTGCAAATCTAAAGCATAAAGCTATTTTAGCATTACTATACGGTAGTGGCCTCAGGGTCAGCGAAGTAGCTAAACTGAAGATTTGTGACATTTGTAGTAAAAGTATGCGCATACGGATAGAAAACGCCAAACATAATACAAATCGATACACCATCTTATCAGAACTGGCCCTTGATGTATTGCGAAAGTACTTCCGGGCATATTTTTCAAGCTACCAAATGGACGATTGGTTGTTTCCAGGACAACACAAAAGCGAGCACATTAACGTCAAGTCCATCAAAAATACCATGATTAAGCTGCGCAACCAGTTGCAAATAAAACAAAATATTTCTGCCCATACGCTTCGGCATTGTTTTGCTACACATGCCTTAGAGGATGGGGTCGATCCCGTGTTTATCCAGCAAATGCTGGGGCACAAAAATCTTCAGACTACAATGACGTACCTGCATATGACATCGAAAAGCCTTATGGGCATTAAGAGTCCTCTTGATACTGGAAATAGCAACCCCAAATGACTACGGTACAGGATGTTTTCCTTATGTTTTATCCCCAGTATGAACAAAGCTATGCTCCATACATACAACAAGCCAAAGCCGCTAGTGACATCATGCGCTGCAGAACGGCAGCTTTAGGTGGTCATACGTTTGAATGCGAAGAATGCGGCCATATAGTTGTTCGTTACAATTCATGCCGGAACATCGGCACTGCCCTTTGTGTCAGGGTATTAATAAGGCAGTTTGGGTAGACGCAAGAAGCAAAGATATCCTCAATGCTCCTTACTTCCATGTGGTGTTTACTTTACCATCACAGCTTCAGCCATTGGTTTATCAAAACCAGGAATTGCTTTATGGCTTGCTGTATAAAGCGGTAGCCCAAACCCTAGCGGAACTTTCCCAAGATACCAAATATCTCGGCGCACAGATCGGCTTTTTTTCCTTGCTGCATACCTGGGGACAAGATTTGCACTATCATCCGCACATCCATACGGTAGTATTGGCAGGTGGACTAACAAAAAACAATCAATGGCGAAACAGCAGCAAGAAGTTCTTCATTCCAGTAAAGGTGTTAGCTAAAAAGTTTCGGGGTAAGTTTCTTCACCACATCTTTTGAGTTTCGGATAAAAAAATTCGCCGACTAATGCAATACGCATACTCTATCTCCACCTTATATTTTATAGGCCAATAGCACTTTTATACTTAAAATTAGGCTTTCCGGCTAGCAAATGACATATCGCCATTGGAACAAGTATACCAACAAGCAACCTTAAAATAAATACAATGAGAAATCCAAACCCGCATGCTTTAATTAAAAACAGCCCGATTATTTCCTGAGCAGGCCAGGATAGCAGATACATTTGAAAATAGTACTTTCCGCCGTAATCCCATATTGCGTCTAACCAATCCATATTGTAATTCCGGTACAATATCGCTAAACATAACCATAGCCAAATATTTAAGGACGCGATTAGAAAGTGCCCATAGCTAGTATGAAAGAAAAAAGAGTACAAAACACCTAATGCTATGATAGACGCAATGATATGATATTTTGGTTTAACTACAAAAACTGTATGCTTTACAATATATCTGGAAGCCAGACAACCTAGCCAAAAGTAAACCGCGTACCCAACCACACCTTCGATATTAAATATAGAAATGTTGTCAGCCGGATTAAAAATATTGAGCATAATTAGTATTCCTGATACCAGTAGCACTTGCTTTTTCTCTAAAGTGTATGAAAATGCAGGACTTATTGTAAATATAATAAATAGCGTTTGTAAAAACCATAGATGTTGCATTGCATTGTGCCAAGGAAAAACCAAATTGTCGATAAAACTATTTAGGCTAAGATCTACGTGACGAACCGTATATTGAGTGACTAATAACTTAAGAAAAAATCCTATTACACTTAGAAACAGATAGGGCCACATAAGTCGTGTGAATTTTTTCCCTATAAAATTTATATAGTTACTTCGTACTCCGCCTGAAGAATAAAATAAGAAACCCGACAAAAAAAAGAATAGAGGCAGATGGAAACTATAAATATATATATATAATGGCTTAAATAAAAGGGGATAATCAGCCATAGCAGGAAAGGAGTGCCCTACTATTACCAAAAAGCAACCGACTGTCTTTAAAATATCCATTTCTCTAATATGAGCTTTCATCTTTATACCGTTCCTTTCGCTTCGCTCAAGGGTACAAAACGGAATGAAATCCGTTAACCTCCTGAGAAAACTTGCCCAACCTTTCCCAAGCAGACCTTTTAATATATCAAACCATGTAAAGCGGCTACTATACTTAAAAGGCTATCTTTTTCCCTTGAATATTTCAATCATTCTCCCATTTTGTTTTGCATTTCCCTCAGTGCAACTCAATCATGCTCTACCTATCGATATTTTCTCTGAAATATTCTATTGTTTGAGAAATCCCTTCTGCAAATGAATACTTAGGTTTAAATCCAATATCCTGAACAATCTGGCTAATATCCATGATCTGATTATCAATTATACTCGTTTTATACGGCAACGCGCCAATTTTCAGCGGCACATCAGGTGCAATTAGATTATGAATGATGGATACATATTCGCTGAGTGGCTTACTTACCCCAGAACCGATTGGATACATCTTC
The DNA here is from genome assembly GCF_000445445.1 of Sporomusa ovata DSM 2662. GTDB lineage: Bacteria > Bacillota > Negativicutes > Sporomusales > Sporomusaceae > Sporomusa > Sporomusa ovata. The sequence continues at coordinate 310,079 of NZ_ASXP01000003.1, forward strand.
CCATCTATGCCCTTATCCTGCAGTTCAGTCAATGCCTCAATCGCATCATCGATATAGATATAATCCCATTGCTGCTCAAGCTTAGTAAATTCTGGCGATTCTCCTTTAAGTAATGAGCATATTGCATATGTTATCAGGTTACTGTCTCTTCGTCCTGGACCATATATGCTGCTGATCAACGTCCATATGAATTCCATATTATGCGTTTTAGCATAAACGCCGCACAAGTATCGCGCTGATATTTTTGCCGCACTATAAAAATCTGATGGTGCTGGGGCATTATAGCCTGTAATCACAGCATCTGAACAAGCAAATTCAGATGCAGAACCTGGAACAATCACTCTTTTTATATTCAGTGCATCTAAACATTCCATTATTTCCATCATATACGAAATATTCTGAGTCTGCAAATCACACTCATTTTTCACACTGCTACTGACTCCAACCCAGGCAAGAATATATGCTGTTGATATTCCTTCAGGAATAAGATTTGTCACTTCTTTGAACTTGCCAAGCGAAAACTCGATACATATAACATTTTCTATATTGCTAACAGAAGAAAAATCTGTTCCTTTTCCAACCAGCGCAACCACCTCATCCCCCATTTTGCTGAACGCCTTTGTCAAATGGGTTCCTAAAAAGCCATTTGCACCAATTACCAGTATCTTTTTCATCACATACCTTCCAATCTATTCCTACACTTTTACTTTTCCAGCTTATACCGACTAATCGGGCAAGTTCGCACACATCGCCTGCACCCTATACATTTTTCTTCATTGATCTGAGGATACCAAAAACCTTCCACATCCTCTATTGCTTCAATTGCTGATTTGGGGCACACATTTCGACAAGCAAAACACCCACAACATGCATCCATATTTTCCAAAATAGAAATCTTGGTTTTAGATTCCTGCATTTGTACCAGCTTCTCCCCTTCCTCGTTTGCTCAAGAATTCAGATTACTTTCTTAAACTTTTCGCTCCCATAACCTTATAGTATGAATTTGCTAAAAAGAATTTGAGTTTTTGTTTGCTTGAGAAATATGTATCAGGATTATTCCGAACCCTCAATCCGCTATGAAGCCCATCAATGAGAGCTATTTCAGTTTCACTGAGATTAAAGTCTAAAATATTCACATTGTTTTCAATATGTTTTTGCTTTGACGCAGCAGGAATGGCGATGTAATGCTTCTGATAATCCCACCTCAAGATAATCTGTACAACACTTTTACTATATTTTTTGCCAAGCTGCATCAAAACTTGATTGTTCATCAAATCAGGATGCATTCTTGCCAAGGGAGTGTAACACATAACCTGAATACCATTTGCCGCACAGTAATCACATAACTCCTTTTGATTGAACAGCGGGTGCAATTCAAACTGATTGATAGCAGGCGTAATATGTGCATGTTTTCTCAATTTTTCTAAATGTTCAATATTAAAATTGCATACGCCAATTCCTTTGCAGAGTCCTTTATCATAAACCCTCTCCATTTCCTTCCAAATAGATAAATATACATTTGGGAAAGGCCAATGCATCAAATATAGATCCACGGGCGATGAATCATCACCGAACAGATTAACTAAGCTTTTTCTCAAAAGCTGCTCAACCTCATGGGGGTGAGTAGGCATAGTAAACTTTGTAATAACAGTATAATCTTCTCTTCTTTCAAAGGTTTTCCGCAAAGCATCACCCAAGAATGCTTCATTGTGATAATCGTCTGATGTATCAAACAAGCGTACACCGGCTTTTGCTGCTAATGCCACAATTTCCGAAAGGTTATCCGTATATGAATAGGTTCCAAACCCCTGTGCCGGGATAGACATTCCATTATTTAAGACTAATCGTTCCTGCATGATTCTGTTCTCCTTTTCTTGCATCAGTTTCTCCATAAACGCTGCAATTTTGCTTTAACTTTGAAAACAAAACTATGAGGATTATTTTTTTTAAAGCATTCCACTGGATTTTTTCTGAACAGCAGGAGAAATTTATCACGTTCCTTTGTTAGCGGTCTGCAGATATTGTAATACACGTTATACTTTGTTGCCTGTTCCTGTGTGATTTCAAAAAAATCCAGAGAATTTGCAATACGCTGAAATATTTCGCAGCCAATTTGTGTATTAACAAATACAACTGAGACGCCCTTGTTATCATCAAACGAGGGGTCGATTTGCTCAATTCCCCAACAATCTGCAATCGTCAAGTCAGAGAATCTGTTCTTGCCCTTGAACGGACATTGATAGCAAGACTTACGCATGAGCTTTCCGGAAACATAGGCATTCATAAATACATTTTGGCCGCCTACTTCATGAATTTGCTTGTTCTCTGCATCAATTTTAACGCTAAAACGATGCCATCCGAACCTTTTATCCTTAAGATTGATTGACTTGATTGTCTGTCCTGCAAACTCATAATCCAGATACGACTGCCAAACACCTGGGGATGCGATTCCCATGCAAATCAAATCAACTGAAATCAGGTTTTCATAGTTCTTATTCAAGACGCTATGCAGAGCAGCCACCTGACAGGGGGTACCAGTAAACAGTACAAGTGCTCCTGCCTCAAGTAAATTTTTGACTTGAATATAGATATCGCCAATAAAACTCTGAGAATATTTAGAGCCGACAAACTGCTTGCATTCTTCCAATGTAGAGGCAATAGAATGCTCCGATTGGAAATTCTGATTATACCGAACTCCCACAACATAGCCATACTGCCCAATTACATACTCGGAAAGAGCAGAAAACATACCACCGGATGTGCTATTATATCGTATATTCTCGTCTTTGTGACGACAAGCAAAGACCTTGTTGTGCTCAAGCATTTTTCCCTCCAAACCTTTCAACCAAGTAGTCATATGTGGTTCTGGGAACCAGCCTTGCAACCTGCAACCAATCGCCAGCTTCCAGTGACCGCCTTACTCTTGAAGCACTAATCACTTCATGGCTGTCCTCTTTTCGTTTGATCTCACAGAACTCAATGTTCATTAACGGCAACCGCTCACGCATCGTGTTATTGTACTGTCTCGTAACAATATCCAGCGGTTCTTCTCCAGCGAATCGAACTGTAATATTGAGAATTGGTGCAATTCCCCGCGCAAAAATATCCACATCATTTGATGTATCAAGTACTGTATCCTTTAAGTTATCCTTATAGAAGTAACCGGGGAAAGTGAGCGCAGAAATAATGAATTTGCCGCTGGGCAGAACACAAACATTAGGCAAATCCGCCGCTCCTTTTTTTACCAGCTCAAAGCGATCCTCATAAGGGAACACAGACTTATTTTCCTCAACAACAAAGATATATAGCCGATCCACTTGACTTGCCGCCGTCTCAATCAAATAACGATGCCCAAGTGTGAATGGGTTGCAATTCATTACAATTGCACCATTCTTTCTGGAGATATAATCCGCATCACGAAATTTTTTCAAATCTTCAGCAAATCTCAAGAACTCTTCCGACTCTATAATTTTAATGCTTTGGGTATCAGATGCAGGAAGCATGACAGACACTTTGCCTTGCTCTTTCTTCTTGAAGCAACCTTTCGCCTTCAGTTTTTCAAAAATGAAAGCTCCAATTGCATGATTACCATACTCATTTGTGTGGTAGGTCTCGTCTGTGAACCATTCCCCAATAGCATGCGGCCGATCAAATATGCTCGACGTGTCCAAAGCCAGAATTCCGAGTTCTGCGGCATATTTTCTCAGAACCATCCCCATATGGCTAATAATAATGATAATATCTCCACTCTTAAAACACTCGTTATTGATGACATTGATATCATCCAGAAGCGTCGAGCCACATCCGACGGCTAAGTTATTCACACAAAATGAACCTTCGAATTCCTCATTTATACGACTCTGCAAGTAAGACGGAATTGTCTTAGAATCTTCCACTCCGGTTCCGCGAGCTGTACACGCACCAAAAACACAAATTTTATGCTGATATTTTGCAGGATTGTTCGGCGTAAGTCGTAATCCGTTTTTGAAATTGACTCGTTTACTGGTATAATCGGCGACCATTTTCTTGTTGCCTAAATCAACAATCTTTGTACCGTCATAAACAGAATCAATATATTCGCGTGTGATCCCGCCTGGATAGATGGACTGGAGAATTTTCATGTCAGCTTCTGTTACATTATTAAAGTCCAAAACCCAGTTATCGATGCGATTCTTTTCCGCTTCGGTCAGATTGCGAATCACATCTGGGTCCGGGGTTGTAAATATATAAAGCCCCACATGATGCTTCTTGCATCTTTCGTATACCTTTGCCAACTCTGTCAGCATATTTATGAACTTTTTCTTTTTATACTGATAAACCAATGGTGCAAGAACCTTAGATGTTCTAATGGAACGTTTGATTTTCTTTATCATTGATATTCCCCTCACCACATATTTCTTTGCTTACTCAGCCGCATTCTTTTGCTGCTTTCATCATCTGTAAATTCTCTACGATCGTCTTACGCTTCGCAAAGAGAACTGTCAATATTACAGCTAAGAATGCATATCGAATAATCGTCGTTTGAAACAACAACGAGCATACCAGCGATAATAATAACATTCCTCCACCGAGAAGGAGTATAAATTTGCTATCGTAAACAGAAACATTATCTCCAACTTGCTTCTTTAGGACAATTTTCATAAAAACATAATGTCCGTAGGTATACAGGATATAGGAAATCAGCGTTGTGTATCCGGCAGCAATAAAACCAAATCTGTTGATAAAAATATAGTTCAGTATCACATTCGCTACAGCAGCTGCAATGGAACCGAACATCACATACTTTACCTGCGCATAGTAATACTCAATGTTAACAAAGAGGTTTACTGTAAACATAAAGTATACACTAACAATCAGCGGTGCAATTACATAAACCCCATCGCTGTATTCTGCCGGAGCAAGAATTTTCATCACATCAGGCGCAATAAAGATTATCAGCATATTTATCGTTGCTACGAGCAAACACAACATTTTTGCAACATTGTGAATCTGCTCATAGTTTTTCTTCTTCATATTTTGATAAGTCCAAGGTATCATTGAGTTCATAATTGCCGTGTTCACAATTGTCATGATAGTGGACAGTGAAAATGCTACGCTGTACATCGCCACATCAGCATCTCCACAAATATCTCGAATCATCAGACGGTCACATTGCTGAAAGATAATTGCTGACAGGAAATGTGGAATCAGAGGAATATTAAATTTGAGTGCGAAAGTCCAGTATTCTCTGTTATACAACTTTTTCAGTTTACTAAGAATCATCACCATAGGAATCGCATATCCAATGATTGTGACTCCCACTTTGGCCGCAATGGCAGCCAGTCCTTTAAATTCTTCCGATACATAACTGATAAGCGGAATGCTAACGATTGGAACAATGAATGCTATCCCCAATGTCAGTGCGGCTAACGCTTTGTATTTGAATTGAAATCTCTGATATGCACTCCAATATTCATACGATGGCTGAAGCAAGATTTCCAAAAACATCAGCACAACAAAAGCAGTCGGTAAGCCAAGAACCTGATTCCAGAATCCTTCTGCTGCCAGATAAACACAGAAAACAAGTAGTGTAATCAGAGAACTCAGGCCAAACATCGCCGAAGTATAGCCATCTCGGTCATTTTCATATTTAAGCATGCCATTCATATAAACGTGGTATGACAGATTCAAGGTAGCAATTACTGCAATAATCTGCATCCACGACAAGAATATTGTATAGTAGCCAAAATTAGCCTGGCTCATTATTCGTGTGTAAATAGGAACCGCACAGAACGCAATTCCTTTTTGGCAAATACTACATAATGTAAATGTAATTGATGCTTTTGCTGGTTCGCTTGCACCTTCCAGTTTTGCCTTTATTTTATCAATCATACATTGTCATCCTCAGAGGAAAGCACGGTTCGCAGGTAATTTAATGAATCGCTTTTCAGCGAATTAATCGCTTGATCTACTTGCTCCCATTTCTCTGGTGTCACTTCCTTCTTAGCAAGAAGAAAGTTTTTATCCGTACATTCTGCAAGATCAAGTTTCTCAAGCAATCCACTGATTCTGTCATTATGACCATTCAGATTTTCAATTTCAGCATAGAATTTCTTATGAAACTTAATCGAAAAAACAGCTCCATGGAAAGAGGTTGTCAGCACGTACTGAGCATTTTTAATCAATGCGAGAAAATCTTCTGGTCCCTGTCCATATTTGATTGTGAAATCGTGATATTTATATTTTGCCGCAATAAGATCTGTTAAAAATACTACCTTTAGGCCTGTCTGAGTCGCCAGCTTCCGTGCTATCTCAATCAGTTCTCTTGGGGGCGCAACACAATAAATCAGAATATACTCTCCCTCCGTATTCTCCAGTAGGAATTCTTCCTCCCACTTCTCTGTATCCCACAAAAGGGTTGGGTCGATATCCGCTCTGATCGCGCAGCCCAATGTGCTTAACTTCTCACCGCATATATTCTCGCGCAGTGATATGCAAGAGAATCCATGCAAATTTTTCTTGATTCGTTGCTCGTACTGTTCAAAACTTTTCAACATTCCCAGACTGACCGCATAAGAATACTTCTTGCGCTCATCTTCAACGAAGTTCAAAAAATAGGTATCATCGTCGCCACAGACAGAATAATTCCACAACTGATCGGAGCCCGTAATAAAAACATCAAAGTAGTCATTTATACTTTTCAAATCATTATTATCCAGCTTCTGCACATCCAAATGATTACTTACAAACGCGGCAAACCTTTTCTTTTTTGACTCCATAACTTTGGAATACGGGATGTACTTTATCAAGTCCTTTATGATTCTCTTATCCCAGTGAACCAAAACGCCCATGTCCTCAATCGCAGGACACTTATAATCCAAAAGCTTGCAAACATCCCGATCAGAATTTCCAAGTGATTTAATTGTCTGCTGCAAAGCATATGCCTGCAACACAGCGCCATAATTTAAGGCTCTGTGATATGTAATCATTGCAACGCGCATTTCAAACCTCCGACATTGTAGTTCTTAAAGATACTTCCTCTTATATTCCGCAAAGGACTGAAGATTCTTATCCTTATCTGCAAATATCACATTATCCATGCCTCCGACTTCGTCAAGCGGCCACTTAACGTCAATATCGGGGTCATTCCACATAATACCGTCATCGTATTCACCATAGAAATTCTCTGCGCACTTATAGGACACAATAGAATCCTCCAACACCAGATATCCATGTGCAAAGAGCTCAGGCACCAGCAGCTCACGGCAGTTTTCACCGGTCAGGTAAAATCCCCGCCACTGCATGAATGTTTTTGATTCTGGACGCAAATCGACAATTACATCATAGATCTTGCCGGAAACACAGCGAACAAGCTTCGCCTGCTCATGGACTCGCTGAAAATGCAAGGCCCGAATAACACCTTTCTTGGAAACTGTATAAAAGACTTCTTTCAAGTCATGATGAATTTCATTTGCTTCAAAAAGCGGCTGGGAATAATCCTTAATAAATGCGCCGCGGACATCTGTTGACTTAAAGGTTGTGATCTGATAGGCGCCATCCAAATCTAATTTTTCAAACTCAAACTTCTGAATCATGTTCTTTCACTCCTTACATCTGCGTCCGCAGCCACTCGACTGTCGTCTTGATTCCATCTGCAAAATCCACGTTGGGAACAAACCCGGTATCTTCGTGAAGCTTTTTCCCACTGAACATCTCTGGAGGCAAGCAAATACCATTGAATGATACTGCACCGAGATGCAATTCAATAGAAGGATCAATCGCATCTCGAATCATGCAAATATACTCTTTTAGTGGGCGCTCGGAATTGCTACCCAGATAGTACACACAATTTGCCTTACCCTTCTCCGCAGCTGCAATCATGGCACGGATGGTATCCGTTACATACACGAAATCATAGGTCTGCGTGGCAGCGGTAAAGTTTGCAGGCTTACCTTCCAGCATAAGCTTAGACGCAAAATTGATAAAATTTCCGGTTCTATTGCCAACACCATAGGTATTGGAAAGGCGAACCCAGACATGTTCTATTCCATTCTGTGCACAGATAGCCTTTGTCAAATAGTGAGCCGTAAGCTTTGCCGTACCATATTCGCTTGTCAGGTTCGGAGTTGCGCCATCGGTTGGGATATAATTCTGGACATCCAATTCCGCCAAAGTACCTGCTCCGACAAACCGCTTACAGTTCATCTTTATGAGTGCCATCACCACGTCACAGGCATAGTGGACATTCATAAGCTGAAGCGCATAATCGCCACGTGCGTCTCCTGTGGAGCCAGCCCAGGCCAGATGGAAGCAACAATCAATTGCTTTCTCTTTAATTAAGCTCGACAACCGGTCGATTTGAGCCAGTTCGCAATATATGATCTCCACATTCTCGAAGTCACGAATGGCATCGATACTCTCCTGCTCATCCTTAATAATTGCATAAATTTTCTCACAGCGCTCGCTCATCTGGCGAATCAGTTCTGTCCCAATAAAGCCGTTTGCGCCGGTTATAATTACTTTATTCATGTTAGAACCCTCCTTAATCTGAAAGTACAGCCATTTGCTTTAATACTTCCCTGCCATGATTTGTAAGCGGCATCTCCACATCAAGATTATTGAAAGAGAAGTGTATCATTCTTTTGAGCATGAACAGAAAGAATTTGAACCGCGACGGGCATTCCTTCACAACACCGCTGCATCGCTCTGCTACGAACTTCTTTCCTGCATCATTCAACGAAGCATAATTTAAGTATTTGATTTCATTCCTGTAATGATTAATAAATCGGTTTGGCTTCGATCCAGCAGGATATTTTCCCATCATTTCTTCAAATGCAACATAAAAGTCGTACTGAACCTCAGCACGCAAACTTGCACCAGTTGACATTCGGTAAACAGAAACCGGCTCATGAAGAAGATAGATCTTTTCTGTTTCATTAAGTGCAAAAAATGAAATGAAATCCCACGAATACGTTCCTTCCGGAAAGAATAACCCTCGTGATAGTATTACATCTTTTTTAAAAACGACTCCGCAGGTCGGCGCACAATAACAATTCTGCCATGCAAAGGCATTATCAGCGTTTGTGATTGCAGTGAACTTCCTGCGAAACAGATATCGTGGCAAAAACAAGGATGAGAGCAGTGCTTTTTTCTTTCGTTTTTCCTCAATTTTATATTTACCCGAAGGACTCTTACCTTCAAATAATAAGTAGCGTGATGGAATCAGACAGGAACCCTTCTGTTCCTCCAAAAACGGTCTAATTTCCGACAAATAGTTAGGCAGCAAAAGGTCATCATCATGCAAAAAAGCAACGTACTCACCTCTTGCCAGCGAAACGCAGCGATTTACATTTCCAATCATCCCAATATTTTTCTCATTACTGTAAAATGTTACTTTATCAGCGACATCCGTAAATGCTTCCTTGACATCAGCCATATCACTTTCAGGATCGTTGTTCACCACAATAATATCATAAGGAATGGAAGTCTCTGATTGTTCAACAGCGCTTTTGATTGCCTGATAGAGATACTTGGGGCGCTTATAAGTTGGTATAGCGATAGTCAACAGTGGTTTTTCCACTTTATTCATCTTCTGTTTCATTTGACCTCCGTTCAATTAATGTTCTCAACAGGACAATAGAGTGCTGCATTTTTTCATTGGTTTAGCTGTGCATTTTTCCATATTTGCTTGCCGACGATATTGTATATCCGTAAATAAACTCATCGCAAGCATTTTAAGTGTAGCTCAAGTATTGAAGCCAAATAACACCAACCATCTTTCAAAATGTGGATATATGTTATATCAACTACCCATTTTTCATTGGTTTAGTAGCAGTAAAATCGCGATTTAATAAATTTTCGCCAAGTTCATATACTGCCTCTGATTTGTGAGGACGATACTTTTTATAGACGATTGACTGTATACCAAGAAACTTCATATACCGCTGTACTCGTTTAACACTTAATTTAGGATATTTCTTCATAAATGCTTCTCTAGTTTTAGGAGCACCATAGCGTTTTTTGTTTTCAATATAAACAGTTGGAATATCTTGGCAAAACCTTTCATATCTAGCTCCTGATTGATTGGCTAACGCCCTTTGGTATATTCGTAACGCGAGTTTTATATACTAATATCATACTAACCAACAGATATGTTATATTGGCATATTCAATCGGCTCATTGAATAATGATAGAAAAAACCATGCGGAAAACACAATCTTTGTTCCCACATCAGGAAACAGTTTTTTATTCCGGATTAATGCAACCACAATTAATACCACTAAAGCAGCGGCTATATATCCATAATCCCATAGAAATCTCAAGACGCTATTTGCCATATCTTGTGTTAATTCTATGGTTCCAAATATGTTATTTTTAAAAAAAATATCTTTTAAAAGAAATAATTCGCTACTCCTAGACGCATAAGATATCGAACCCATTTTTTCAATAATGATCTGATATCCTGAATATATACCAATAATGCCACACACAATCATTTCACTCCACTTATAGATTGTGTTTCTCTGTCGCAAAATCCATATACTACATATGATTATCGCTATTAACCAACCCATTGCAGAAAATGTTGAAACCAGGCACACTATTATAATAGCAACTTTCTTCCAATCCACTTTTTTTGCAATATGCAATAAATACAGCAAAACATAGTTCAAATACATTTGATACTGCCCCGCTTCCCAAGAGAAACCATTGCATCGAGGTATTTGCAAACCAAATAACGGACTCGTCGTTGCCCATCTGAAATAAATGCCAAAACGGCTCTCATAAACAATTGTCGAGGTCAGCCCTGTAGTAATACTTGTTGGCTCATTATAGTAGTAAGAAAGTCCCAAGTCAGGTGCAATTAAATCGAAAGTAATATAGCAGGCCAACATAAAGACAGCCATAGCAAAAATCACCTGATAAAGAACCTTCAACACATCTATATCATGCTCTGCAAATACAACTACCACATAATAAACTGCCACAAATCTTAAAAAACGCATTGCAACTTCATACAAGTCACTTCCATTAAATATACTGGCCAACAGCAGCACTACATACACAACTAATGGCAACAAAACCATCTTGATTCGAATTCGACGCATACTAAAATGAATCAAAAATGTTGAAAAGCCCAGAAGGAGCATACCAAGTTGAATCGGCTTGGCAATTGCAGAGTATACTACCATATATATCGAATAGGAAGACAGAATGATATAGAAAATTAAAAATGCCGCTATCAAATTCATGGGTCTAAAAACTAATGATGTTGATTTTTTCAAGTTCTGTCTCCTTTATTCAATTTGTATCGCTTGGTGTTGTGTCTGTTTACATATCTCGCTAAGCGAACACTTATTGGCCTCGGCAGGCATCCAAACAAGAACATCTTTGCCTTCGCAACCATTGAACGTTCGTCCTTCCAGAGTGGCATCTCTGCCCACGGAGGCATTTTTCTTATACCCAACCATTCATCACGGTACATATGTTCGCCGTTTTCAAACCAAGGGCGCACCGAAACAGTATCCAGTGTAAAATGTACAATAACAGGGTTATCTATTGCTTCTTTGTATTCCTGTTCCGTGTAAAACACGCTGGCACTGCGATAAATCATCAATTCTTTGCGCGAATAGTTAAACATCGTTGTTACGACATTAAACTTAGGATGGACAATCTTGATGCGATTGCCGAAAACACCATTTATAATATCCTGGTCAAAATATTGTAGCCTGTTTAAATGGCTCTTAAGAAAGACAACAAACTCTGTTTCAATGTCAGCTGCACGCCATTTGTCAACATCAATCAACAGCATACCTGCATTTATGTAGCTATCTCTAGGACCAAGACCAATATTCAATCTATTTTGCGTACCAACACAATCTAAAACGCCAGCGCAATAGTACTTTTCACCCAAGTCCATAAAATAAAGGTCATCAAGTGATCTCCTAACCAGCATATCACAATCAAGATAAAGGATACGATGAACGTCTTTCGAAAGTTGACGACAAATGAATAATCGCTGCATTGTACTCAGTGTCCACCGTCCAGGATCAATTTCAGCACCAACCTCAGCCTCAATATCGATCAATGGCAAAAAATCAATATCTGCACCTTTTGATCTAATCAGTTGTTTGATTTGTCCTTTATTGGCCTCTGTCACTCCATTATCAATCACAAAGAAATGGAAAGCTGTATTTTCCTTTGCATTGACGATTACCGACATCATGACAATGGTACATAGTTCCGAATACTTATCACTTGTGCTAAGGCAAATATTGATAGTTCGGTCCAATTCACATCACCTCTTGTCTATTACTTGTTCTTCAATATACACAGACAAGAAAGCGTCTATCTCTTTATCCATGTGGGCTCTTACATCTCCGCCGGAAATCCAACACTTGCTCCATTCAACTACCATTTCCATTGCAGTATCCAGATTCCAATGCGGCTTCCATCCAAAGGTCGCTTTCAGCTTGGAGCAGTCCAGCTTCAGGAAGTTTGCCTCATGAGGACCGCCGTCATAGCGGTCAATCCACTTCCTGCCCTCACCCCATTGGCTCACAAACAGGTCGACCAGAGTACCAGTCTGGAAACAGTCCACATCGTCAGGTCCAACATTGTAGTAACCAGCGTACTTGCCATCCTCATACTGCATCGCTGCAATCATCAGATATACATACAACGGCTCCAGAACATGCTGGTATGGGCGAGTAGAGTACGGATTTCTAACGATGATATCCTCATGTTTGATTACTGCACGGATACAGTCAGGAATAATACGATCATTGGCAAAATCACCGCCACCAATTACATTACCTGCTCTAGCGGTGGAAATCGCCACATGGCCATCACTGAAGAAGCTGCGCTCATAAGAGCGTGTCACGAGTTCGGAGCATGACTTGGAATTCGAGTACGGGTCGTATCCATCCAGTTCCTCATTCTCACGGTATCCCCATGCCCACTCTTTGTTGAGGTATACTTTATCAGTCGTCACATTCAGGAAAGACTTCACACACGTGCTGTTGCGAACACACTCCAGAATATTGACCGTGCCCATAACATTGGTCTCATATGTATAGGCAGGGTCATTATAACTGTCTCGCACAATCGGCTGTGCAGCCAGATGCATCACGATTTCAGGCTGCGCTTCGTCAAATGCTGCTTTCAGCGCCTGATAGTCCCGAATATCCCCAATCACGGATCGAATATCTGCTGCAATTCTGGCGACCTCAAACAGTGAAGGAGAAGTAGGTGGATTCAGGGAATATCCCGTGACTTGTGCGCCGGCATTTACCAACACTTTGCACAGCCAAGAGCCTTTAAAACCCGTGTGACCAGTTACAAATACGCTTTTACCTTTATAGAACGATAAATCAAACATTTTCTTTCTCCTTGTTTATGATTAGTCCCAGATTTTCCAAGGTGCCTTTCCACTCTCCCATATTTTTTCCAACTGCTGTTTCTCACGGAGAGTATCCATGCACTGCCAGAAGCCTTTATGTGTATATGCAATCAACTGTCCTTCCTGAACTAGCGTATTGAGCGGTTCCTGTTCAAAGACAATTGAGTCGCCTTCAATATAATCGAAGATTTCCGGATTAAACACCATAAAGCCAATGTTGATTAAATCTCCATCCAAATCGGACTTTTCACGAAATGCATTGACCTTTCCGTTTGCTGCAATATCAAGCACACCCTTGTTCTGCCCAAAGTTGTAAACAGAAACCGTACCAATTTTCCCATGAGCTTGATGATATGCCAGCAACTCAGGAATATTGATGTCACCGACAGCATCTCCATAAGTCAGCATGAATGGTTCATTACCAATATAATCTTTAATACGCTTAACGCGACCACCGGTCATCGTATCTAACCCAGTATCAACAATGGTGGCCTTCAACGGTTCAGCGTGCTTGTTATGGATAATCATCTTGTTGCCGTTCGTGAAATCAAAAGTGATATCAGAAGTATGCAGGAAATAATCTGAAAACCATTCTTTAATCACATGCTGCTTGTACCCAGCACAGATAACAAACTCATTAAAGCCGTACCATGCATACTCTTTCATGATATGCCAAAGAATAGGCATTCCACCAATTTCGATCATAGGTTTCGGCTTTAAATGAGACTCCTCTGAAATACGAGTGCCAAATCCCCCAGCTAAAATAACAATCTTCATAAAATAACCTCCAAACTCAAAATCAAAATATAAAATAAGATAAAAAAGGTCAAATAACAACTACATTATTGCATTGCTACTTGTGTGCACCCATATTCTATTTCGCATGTTGCAAAGAATCGCATAAACTGTAATAAGTATACGGTTAGGAAATTTTTTTCAAATTCTATCTTTTCCTATCCAACTGATTAAGGCTTATTTAATCATTAAATTTTTTATTGCATTTAAATAATAGGCTTCTAATAAATACACTTCATTTTTTATATTATAACCATTAGAAGTCACTTGGTCATCTAAACGTTTTCTTTGATATCCCTTCCACTTTAAAATTTTTTCCGCCCATACCGCTGCAGGTTTATCCAAACTGATAAATTCTGCCACATCAGTAATTTTTGTCTCAGAAGTTACTTCCGTTGACATTAAGCAAGGAACTCCCACCGCCTGAGCCTCAATACCCACCACAGGCAGCCCTTCGTAAAAAGAGGGCAATACAAAACAATCCATAGCATTATAAAATTGTACTATATCTTCTCTCGCTCCCAAATCCACTACATATTCTGTAAGTCCAAGTCTCTGAATTTTTTCAAAGATGTGTCTTTTTAATTCTCCGTAGCCTATCAAAAGCAAAACAGCAGACTCATCCTTTTTATGTACTTCATTAAATATATCAATCAAAAATTCGTGATTTTTTTGATAATAATATCGTCCTATGTGACCAATAACAAATTTACCATTCAGTCCATAGGCATCACGTGTAATTTTTCTCAACGTTTCATCATAGTGATATTTTTCAAGATCAATCGCATTATGCAATATTCTACAATCCGATAGAGCTTGTTTCCCATACAGCCATTCTGCAGCATATCTTGAGTTTGCTGCTAAATGTGTCGGAAACCACTTAGCAAATGGCTTTAAAATATATTTAATTATAGTTTTCTTTTCCCCTGCATGAGCTGTACTTAAATTCTCAGCGATTCTAACTGGTACACCAGCCAATTTTGCTGCCAACATCGAAAAAATGTTTAAAGTATTAACATATCCGTGAACAATTAAATAGTTTTCGCGTTTTAGGATTTTTCGGCATTTAAAAATGTGCCCCCATAAATGTTTCACAGGAGGAATCTCATAAACATGCCCACCGAGACGTTCTATATTCGAATAATCCTTTAGTGGTGAGTTTGAATCCACTATAAAGTCAAATTGTATCACATTACGATTAATGTTTTCATAATAATTCATTATAACCGACTTTGTACCGCCAGTAACATGTTTGCCCATAACAACTGCCACCCGTATCGGTCTTTCAGTTAATTTAGATTTTCGAGTATAATCCATTATTAATTATCCTCTTCTGTTTTCATATTTTTTGTAGTAATTCTGATAGTCACCAGAAATAATACTCTCCCACCATTCTCTATTATCCAAATACCACTGAATAGTCTTTTTAATACCCTCTTCAAACTTTGTTTCCGGTAACCAACCTAGCTCATTGTGAATTTTAGCGGGATCGATAGCATAACGCAAATCATGGCCTTTGCGATCAGTAACGAATGTAATAAGACTCTCCGGCTTTCCAATCACTTTGCAAATAATTCTTACAATGTCAATGTTCTTCATCTCATTGTGACCACCAATGTTGTAAACCTCACCATCTTTGCCTGTGTGGATAATAAGATCAATCGCTTTACAGTGATCTTCCACATACAGCCAGTCGCGAACATTCTGCCCTTTACCATAAACAGGCAACGGTTTGTCATTTAGTGCATTGACAATCACCAATGGAATTAACTTTTCTGGAAAGTGATACGGTCCGTAGTTGTTTGAACAACGACTGATGGTTACAGGAAGATCATAGGTACGGTAATAAGCTAGAACAAGAAGATCTGCGGACGCCTTGGAAGCACTATAAGGGCTGCTAGTGTGAATAGGAGTCTCCTCGGTAAAAAACAAGTCGGGTCTATCAAGCGGCAAATCGCCGTAAACCTCGTCGGTAGATACCTGATGATAACGAGTAATTCCATACTTTCGGCACGCATCCATCATTACCTGGGTTCCGAAAATGTTCGTCTGTAAGAAAACCTCTGGATTCTTAATGGATCGATCTACATGGGATTCCGCGGCGAAATTGACAACAATATCCGGATGCTCTTCTTCAAAAAGCTGATAAATAGCCGCACGATCACAGATATTAATTCTACAGAAACGAAAATTTTCGTGATACTTTGGGCTTTCTTTTTCCATAATGGGAGCAAGAGTGGAAAAGTTACCTGCATAGGTCAAACAATCTACACAAACAATGCGATAATCTGGGTACTTACCCAGCATGTGATATATAAAATTTGAACTAATAAAACCGGCACCGCCGGTAACAATAATATTCATGGCTGTTTTCACCTTTATTCCAAATATTTATTACTTAACTGTGCTGAACAGCTTACCCTCAACAACAGCTTTCAGATGCTGGCCGTATGGACTCTTTCCATATCTCGCTGCAGATTCCTTCAATGTTTCCTTATCAATCCAACCATAACGATATGCAATCTCTTCTAGTGCGGAAATTTTTATTCCCTGACGATGCTCAATCATGCGTACAAAGTCAGCCGCATCCACAAGACTATCCATTGTACCAGTGTCAAGCCATGCAAAACCGCGTCCAAGAAGTTTTACATCCAATATCCCATCTTTCAAATACATTTCATTAAGGGTTGTTATTTCAAGTTCCTCCCTTGCAGATGGCCTTACAACGTTTGCTCTTGCAGATACACCCGCCGGATAGAAGTACAGCCCTGTAATTGCGTAGTTGCTTTTGGGATGAGCCGGTTTTTCTTCAACACTAATTACCTTACCATTTTCATCAAACTCAACAATTCCAAATCGCTCTGGATCATTGACATAATAGCCAAATACAGTCGCACGACTCTTATTTTCTGCGTTCGCAGCAGCGTCTTTAAGATATACAGAAAAACTACTACCATAAAAAATATTGTCACCAAGAACCATAGCACAAGCGTCATCACCAATGAATTCCTTTCCCAAAATGAAAGCCTGCGCAAGGCCATCAGGAGAAGGCTGAACCTTGTATGAGAAATTCAGCCCAAACTGTCTGCCATCTCCCAACAGACTCTCGAAACGCGGAATATCAGTTGGTGTAGAAATAATGAGTATGTCTCTAATTCCCGCCAACATCAGTGTAGAAAGTGGATAATAAATCATCGGCTTATCATATATTGGCAGGAGCTGTTTCGATGTGACCATTGTTAACGGATACAGGCGTGTTCCTGCACCGCCAGCAAGTACAATACCTTTCATTGTGTATTCTCCTCGATAAATATTTAATATATTAACTGATCTTAGCTTTGCTCAGATTATACTCTCAAGAACTAATGTTTGATATAATTAACATAAACACTAGTGCCAATAGCTTTGATAATGCTTTTTTCGGAGACTAGTCTGAAGGTGGCAAGCGTGGACAGGACACAAATAAGGTAAAGTAATTGTGGACTTTCTCTAAATCAGAATGGGCACCCGCTATATGCCAAAGATCGCAGTTATTCCTGATATAAAGGGTGAAACCTATGAGTTTGTCAACCACAATTATAGCTCCCGGTACAATAATCAACCGCGATGCCTATAAATCTCAAATAAACAAGGTTATCAATATAAACCACAAGTGGTTTGATCCTGCAGAAACTCCAGATCATCTTCATTGGTTCCATACGTTGTTTCCAATGCTAAGGCATTGATTGGCGGCACTTATCATGGATGAGATCCCAAACACTTACAAGCCTATCTAAATAAATTTTTCTAGTGCCTTAAGCATAGACAATTTCAAGGTCAGCTTCTTGATCGATTCCTTCATGTTGCTCTAATACTCATACAATTACTTGTTCTAAACTAACGTAATAATCAGTATACACTATTTTGTAAACCCTTCGCATAAATTCTGCGGTCTTCTTAATTCCCTCATGCAAAGAAATTGGCTGCAATACACCATATGCTTTTTCGTATCGGGAAATATCTAAGTAGTTTACAGGCACGTCAACTTTTCTACCCGGTCTATATACAATTCTGAGTTCCAATTTTAAAGCTGTTTGAATGGTGTCCAATACTTCCTTAATACTCGTCCCGTATCCACAGCCAAGGTTAAATGTTCTATGTTTATTCTTACCATTTGCTATATTGATAATGGCTCTAACTGCATCATCAATATAAATAAAGTCGCGTACTACCGAACCATCCCCGTATACCGTAATTTCTTCGTTCATCAATGCCTTGTACGTAAACGTAGTCACAGCACCAAGTATTCCATCTGGTCGTTGATACGGTCCATATGGATTAGCCAAGCGTATAATGCGATAATCCAACCCGAACATATATTGATATAGATATAAGAGCTTTTCTATGGTTACTTTTTGCACACCATATGAGCAAATTGGATTAGTAGGAGTGTTCTCTTTTAAAGGACAGGCTACTTCTTTTCCATAAACCGTACCACCAGAAGATATGAATACAACCTTCTTTACATTGTTTCGCACACAGGCTTCAAGCAACTTTGATGTAACCACTACATTTGCAACCAGCTCCTGCGGAATCTGCTGATTTGATATAGTCGGAACTGTTGTGCTAACCAAATGATAAACAATATCTTGTCCGTCAGTTAAATCATCAAAATCTGTATCCTCTTTAAATGCTACTTCTTTAATGTTCACATTCGGAAAATTCATTCCGTCAATAAATCCAAAGAAATTACTGCTCTTATCAACCAGTGTGATACTAACATCTTTTTCTTTTGCCAATTGAATCGTAAGATTTGTTCCAACAAAGCCTGCGGCTCCTAATAAAAGTATGTTCATACTGTACCTCTGATTTCTATATAGTTATAAAGACGCGCGTAATACTTTTATCATAAATATATCCTAAAATCTCGCCGAAATTATACCTACAAAGGTTCAGGCACATGAAAAGCCTTATAAATGACTTTCTGTTCCTTAGTTAGCGGGAATAAAATCCTACGTCCCTGAATCTCTTGTATTCGCAGTTTTGCTAATGTCATAATCAACTTCTTCATGGTCATCTATTTGTACAATCCTTGCTCAGCCATGACCCTATGAATATATGACATTAGAATTAAAACAATAAAACCTACAACCAACTTTCCTTGCATGTTGTCGGTGCTATGCACTCTAAGTCTACCAATATCAAGGTTGTTTTTTAAACGAAGAAACCTTTTTCAACTACATCTTTTTCACGATAAATCGCAATAGCTTCCGTGGCGCTGCTGATATCGTTACTGACGAGAAGCATCCAACCAGCCGTCTCCAATTCTTTTGCAATCACATCATCTTTTATCGTAATGGTATACCCGGAGGTCGACTTATCTGAGTTTCGTATCAGCAGGTATTTTGTATAGTCCTCTTTTTGTTTTGCTTCTGCTGAATTCTTCTCCGCCTGCTCTTTTAACATTGTAACATAAGAAAATAATTCTTCTCGTACCTTCATTGTTTTCATCGCATGATAATATATATGCGTGTACAATTTATGCTTACCGTTACAAGAGCGCAGTTTGATAACCCCGCGGATGGAATCACCACCATAGACAATCGTATTGGACATTTGGTCAATATCTTTGCGTTCGCTGTCAACTTGCTTTTTAGCAAACCGAGCCGTAAAAGGTACCGCTTGGATAAAACGTACAGGAGACGCAGAATCCAGCATAGCATTCACATTCGATGTACTGTAAAATCCTTTGTCCATCTCAAGTAATGTTGGCCGATCTGCAGAAACTGCCTTCCACTTCGAGGAAGAGTGGTTGTCAGTGTGCTCACGTCTTTTAAACTGCCACTGTATAACGTTTGGTAATATCTCAATAAGTCCACAAAACTACTGAAATTGTCTTGATTAGTAGCGTAATATCCAACCACAGACCAATTACGTGCTACCATGCATCCATTTGTTGCGACCTTGAAACTCAACACCATCTAAAGTGAATCGTCAACATTTCGGAATAAAAATTTAGCTACAAAAACTTTATCCATTCTGTGCCGGTTATTTTACCAATAATGTAACAGGTGAACTTTCAACTTAGGATTGCTACGAATACCGAGGTTAACTATGTCATAGTCATTAAAACTCTTGTGATTCGGGACCTTATTCAGTGTAAACTACCTGTTCCACTAAGCTATTAATAAGCCCCTTTCCTCAACAATACAACTTTCACTGTTTTAAACAGCATCACAATATCCATCCATAACGACCAATTTCTAACATACCAAACATCCATTTGTAAACGACCTTCAAAATCAATATCGTTACGACCGCTTACCTGCCATAATCCGGTGACGCCAGGCACTGTTTCAATGATGGTATCAAAATAATAACCCATTTTTTCTTTTTCACGCAGTAAATAGGGCCGTGGCCCGACTAAACTCATATCACCCTTTATTACATTGATGATTTGCGGTAATTCATCCAGACTGTATTTACGTAGAATATTACCTACTTTTGTTATACGAGGGTCAATAGTTCTAAGTTTCGCATACTTCACCCACTCAACTTTTGCTTCGGGATTTTTGTTAAAATATTCTTCCAGCATATCATCACAATTTAGACACATCGTTCGGAACTTATAGCAAAAAAATGGTCTTCCATCTTTCCCCAAACGCTTGGCAATATGAAATACAGGACCTGCAGAATCCAATTTTATCAAAATGCTTACAAGTAACATTACTGGCAAAATCAATATAAAAACAACCAATCCCATAATAAGATCAAATGTGCGTTTATAGAATTTATTTTTGAGGGATGCCAGGTTATTCTCCATTTGTAAAAGTACTAATTTTTGATTGAAAAATGTTTCTACTTTCATGTTATTCAACGGCATGCCAAACAAATCAGGAACGATCATTAGGTTGCGAACATAAGGCTGGACCCTGTATATAATATCCAGAAGCGCTTCCCGCCTTAAACCGGGGGTAGCAATAATAACATCTTCAACGCCACTGGCCTCAATCGTCTGTTCGGCAGTTAAAAACGTTCCTAGGTGGGGATATTGATGTATTAACGGCCGGTTTTCTTCATGATCTTCAATAAAACCTACAATCTTATAACCCAGTATCGCTTCATCCTCAAAACTCCTCGCCAACAACTCGGCCGTCTTGCCTGCCCCGATAACAACAACCGGCTTCTGCCACACCCCTGCATACATCAATATTTTTTTTACAAAAAGCCGTCCGGTTATCAGAAAAAATGGAGTAGTAAAAAAACTAATGATAATAAAGATACGAGGTATCTCACCCAACGTTTTCGTAAAAAACAGGCCTAAGATTACAATCCCCAGAGAATAAAAAGATATTTTGCTTATTCGCGCTGCAGCTTGCCAAAGTTGATGTCGCTTACTGTAAAAACCATCATATAAAGCTAATCCGATGTAAGTTAGCGGAATATCAATGTAAATTAGCCGTGAAGGAATATTGGCAGGAATAGATAAAGAGAAAACATTCTCAATAACACAGTCCCTTAATAACCAAGCACTCATGAGCGCTAACAATAACAGTATATAATCCGTCAACACTAACAGCGTGGAACTGATATATTTCCCAATACTAACTTTTGAAGATATCGCCGGTACAATTTTTTCAGTGAGGACTCCTCTTAATTCCAAAGACATGTTCTTTCACCACCGTCATTTTTTTTGCTTTGTCCCATAATAATAGGCATGTTCTTCCTCAATCTCTACCCGGTTCATAATCTAGTACAATTACCTTCTTACCGGCCTGCGCAATAGCGACAGCGGTATTGGATGCAGTAGTAGATTTGCCTTCGCCTGGGCCGACACTAGTGAACATGACTACTCGTAGTTCACTATCCACTTTTGCAACTGAATATTAGTACTCATGTACGATATACCTCGGCAATTGGTGACTTAGCGTCATCTGACATGTCATCTGGAACGGTTCTACTCGCCACTAACATACTACTTAATATCTACATCTATTCTGAACAAACTAACAAATCCCCGGAAACTTACGCTACAGACTAAACCTTCCGTCACAGCACGATAGTCCTCAAGACTAACTGCATGTTGAACCAAATTTACGTCGCATGAGAATATATCCAAACCTTATTTTCTCGATTTTTTTCTGATCACCATAATAATAATAGTAATAAGCGTGCTCTTCCTCAATTTCTACCCGGTTTAAGATTACTCCAAGTATGCACCCATTTGCCTTAAGTAAATTTTCCTTGGCCTTTTGTGCCATCTCAGGTCTGATTGCTTTTGAGTCTAAGACTAGTACAATGCCATCCACTTTCGAAGCCAACACACACGCATCGGTAACAGCCACAGTAGGCGGGGCATCAATGATTACGATGTCAGCCACTTCCTGCAAAGCTGCAATAACTTCTTGCATTTTATAAGAACCCAAAAGTTCAGAAGGATTCGGCGGTATTGGCCCACTGGTAAGTATTTTTAAATTATCAATATCTGTATCTTGTACCAAATCTTTTACTGTGAGTTCTTCGACAAGTATATTCGTTACACCGCGGTTCCGTTTGCCAAAGATTTTATGCTGTACAGGTTTTCGCAAATCACAGTCTACAATAATAACTCGTTTACCGGTTTGTGCAATCGCAACGGCCGTATTGGCCGTTGTCGTAGATTTGCCTTCGCCTGGACCGGCACTGGTGAACATGATTGTGCGTAAATCACTATCTACTCTGGCAAATTGAATATTGGTCCGCAAGGTACGATACGCCTCGGCGATTGGTGACTTAGCATCTTCATGTACGATTAATTTACGTTGTTGTGTCATAATTCACCTCTGATGGTTTCTGTTGTTTACCCTTGATGTCTCCGTTTACTGCCAATTAAATTACTAAACCGAGTAACCCAACTGGCACTTGGCTGCCTGACATCACTATCAAAGTCAGGAATACTGCCAAGCACTGGTAGGTCAAGGTATTGTTTCACATCGTCAGTGGTACGAATGGTCTTGTTCATATACTCGGATAGGAATGCCAATCCAACACCGACAAAAATCCCTAAAATGGCCGCTATCACTGTGTTCAGTAGTTTCTTGGGTTTGATAGGTTCATCAGGGAATATTGCTTCATCAATAATTTGCACATCGGTGGGTTCCATCACTTCACTGATGCGCGCTTCTTCATAGCGTTTCGCCAGCATAATATAAATTTCCTGAGCGACATTGGCATCACGCATCACTTTGACAAGTCCTTGCTCTTTGGCAGGTAATTTAACAATCTGCTGTTCCCTTTCAGCCATAATTTTATCAATGGCTTGTTTGCGGGCAGCGGCGACAGCGATTTCGGCTTCTGCTTGTAACTCCGTCTGCAGTAATCCTTGGTGAATAGGGTTCATTGAGGGGGCTTCGGCATTTACCACACGCGTGATTTCTTCATTTAGCTTAGCATTGGTTTCTGCAATAGCGGCTTGCAGAGCAATTACCTTAGGGTGTTTGTCCGTATAATTCTGAGATTCACTCACAAGCTGCACTTCCAGGTCTGCCAATTTACCCTTATATTGCTGGATCAAAAGGCTGTCTGCAATAAACCCCGGCTTTTGCTGCCCTATTTGTTGGCTAGTGCTGCCTTTTTTAGCCTGAGCTGAAGCCAAGGCTACCTTATTTTCCGCCGCCAGTTTGTCGATATCAGCAAGTTTTTCCACCATAGCTTTTGATTCTTCCGATGGGGATACGATCTTCTGTTCATACTTGTATTTCTGCAGAAGGTTCTCAGCCTGTTCAAGTTCCTGCTTTGATTCTTTCATCCTGCTACCGATAAACTCCCGCACCCGTGACTGCTCGGAGCGAACTAAACTAGTCAACCGGTCAAGAAAGACCTGAACAAGCGTATTAGCTACTGTTTGAGCCTCTTCCTGAGATTTTGCCTGTACTTTTACATCCAGGATTTCGGTATCTTTAACAGGCTGGGTAGTAATCCGTTTCAAAAAGTCTTCATAGGTAGGCAATTCTTCTTTATCTGTCTGGGTTTTATCAATGACTTCCTGTATTACTGTCCGGCTTTTCAATATCTCCGCATAAGTAGACATCAGTTGTTTCGTACCCATCGGGTTTCCGGTAGGTAAGTCGCCGAGCAGTGAATCGGCCAACCCCTTAGGTTGCTTAATTCGAAGCGCAGTCTCCGCCTCATAAGTTGGCGGGATTAGGAAGCTTACGACAATAGCCGTAATAACGAAAAACAAGAATGTATTAATTATTAACTTCCGTCGCTTTTTAAGTGTTTTAATGACATCTCTTAGATCTAAGGTTGTTTCCTCCACTGGTTAGCCTCCAAGATTCAATATTAATTATGTAGCTGATTAGTCCTTATTTATCTCATTTACCTGGTACATTGCGGAAACCCACGGTAAAATGTCTCTGGCAAAATCGATACGATTATTATCCGCAAGATAAACAACATCGCCGTCGGCAAGTTCAAAGTTTTGCGACATATCGCCCTTTTCCATCAGACGCAGCAAATTAGCCTGCCGGGGTTTTTCTGTCTGGTTTTTACTTATTACGAAAACCTTTTTCTTCGCCGCGTATTTGGTATAGCTGCCGGCAATACCCACAGCATCCAGCAAGTTATGCTGCTTTTCCAGCTCATACATACCCGGCTTAGTTACTTCACCCAATACATACACCCTGGTTGTTCTGAACTTCATGATATTTACTGTCACCGTGGGATTTTTTACATACTTGCTAAGTAGCCTGGTTATGGTTTGATTCAACTCGCCTGAAGTCAGACCAGCAGCGTGAACTTCGCCTACCAGCGGGAAAGCGATCATTCCATCTGGTCTAACTGCAATTTCCTTTACTTGCAAATCTTCATATCCCCATACACCAATTTCTAAAACATCGCCGGGACCAAGTTGATAGTTTTGAGCTAACGCCGGGGAACTGCTAAAAATTATAGTAGCCATTGCTAAGATGACGAGACCAAAAATTCTTCTCACGCATTATCCTCCATTCTATCTATCAATAGTTTAATACAGTTTCTACATTTATTGGCTAACTCCTTTTAAACGTGTATTTAAATTTCGAGGAATTATTTACCTATTTCCTATGGTTTATGTAAAGTGGACTTGCAAACGCCCCGACTTACAGTCGGGGCGGATTCTCTATGCTCTTTGCATTATTCTTTTTTTTACACTTCTTGGCAAAAAGGATGTATTCCTCCAGTTGCTCCACAATCTGATCTGCCTGCGCGGAGGTGATGTTGTCGAGGTTATTACCATTAATTATTTCCCGTATAATCCCTTGTATTTGGTATGGGAGATAATCTAACTTCTCAAGTTGTACAATGAGACTAGTTATACGTGAATCCACCATCAATAATAACCACCTTTTTTAAATAGTACCCAGGACTTATGCCCTGCGATTATTTATTATAGCAATCACAAATTATAATTTCAACCATTTTTTCAAATAAATTCTAATTGTTTTTGACAAGCTGGTACTCACCCTGTCTTTGTGACCAATATAATAATAAAATGAATTAGCACTTTGTGCTAGTATCCGAAAGTATACTCTTAGCAAAGCATGCCACGCTAAAGGAATTGTCTCTAGGTATTTTCTTTTACGTTGCATAAGTATACCCTACAAGATGTTCATTAGAAACAATTTTGGTATAATTGGTTCCTTTTAAGGAATAACTAGCAGTTTATTATGCTCCAACAGGAACCCGGGGAGCACCTTTTTAAATTATAATGCTAAAATGCAGGATAATTCTGAGCTGGAAATAGACTGACTGACTTATTTAGCCAGTTTATTGCTTATTAGAGCAGTAGACTCCAAGTTAGCTATTTAATTTTCCCAGCATATGGTGTAAAATATTGCATTGTATAAGAAAATCAACTGGGAAAGCTGGCCAAAATAATGTCTAGATGGAATATTTTTTCTAAGCAGGTTCAATATGATCTAAAATTATATGTTTATGTACTCGCGGTATTTTGTTTATTTCGATTATCATTTATTTTGTTTTTGCACAATTATCTGGAACCTTCAACTGGCCTTACTGATATCTTGGCAGCCTTGTACAACGGATTGCGTATTAGTTTAAAAAGTACAGGTATAGTTGTCTTGCTATCATTCTTGTTTAGTTCAATATTGGTTACCCTATTTAACAGTGCTAAGTTTGAAAAAATCAGGTTCATTCTCGGATCGCTTTATATTTTTTTACTAACTGTTTTGTTCCATGTCAGAATACCCTACTATGAAGTATTTCATGTCGCTTTTAGTCCATTTCTTTTTAATACCTTTAATGATGATGTAGGTGCTTTATTAGCTACTCTTTGGCATGAATATAATATACCTTTAAAAATGCTTTCCATTTTTTTTGTTGGTTCATTCTCAGTTATTTTCTTAAAAAATGGCTGCAAACTAAGACTATCCGCTTGCCTCAGTCAACAAGTATCTATGCAAAAACTTTTTTTCGCACAGCATTACTTACATGTATTGCCCTTTTCATGATATTTACCCGTTTTGGCGGCAGTTTGACTTATGCCAATTCTATTCACTGGGAAAATGCTGCTGTCAGCAAAGATAACTTTCTTAATGAGGCAATTTTAGATGATGTCCAGGCGCTTTATCGCGCCTACTCCACTTTCAACAAGTTTAAAAAGGCTACCAATTTGAACCTTAATTCTGAACAAGTACACAACTATGGCACCCTCCTGGCCGGCCACACTATTGTAACAACAAATGTGGAAGATTATTTGAAACGCGAAGCACAGGGAGCTAAAATTCCCAAACCATCACATATCTTCCTTATTATTGGCGAAAGTTATGCGGAGTGGCCTTTACTGCCGGAATTTAAGGATTTGAACATTGCTAATGAGGTTAAGGGTATACTTGACAAAGATAACGCTGTTCTTGTAAAACCCTTCTTACCGGCAGGATCAGGAACTGCCATTGCCGTTAATTCGATAGTAACCGGCTTACCCAACCTAAGTTTATATCCCAATTATAAACCTGAATCCTATAAAGGCACTTATGCCACCGCAATAGGATCGCAAATGAAGCAGTTAGGTTATAAAACCCGTTTTTGGTATGGTGGCTTCGGTTCCTGGCAACGGATTAAAGAGTTTACGTTAGCACAAGGCTTTGATGAGTTTTTCTCTTGCAGTGATTTCAACTATGAATCAGGAAATGCCTGGGGCAGCGAAGATAAGTATTTTTTTGCAGCAATTACTAGCTTATTTGCCGATAACCAACCAAGTTTTAATGTGATTTTAACAAGTTCAAATCACCCGCCTTTTACAGTGGACTTAGCTAAGGAGGGTTTTGACGAAAGTATTGTTACGTCTGGATTAAATGACACCAGCAATAAAGAATTAATAAATAAATTAGGACATTTCTGGTACGCAGATAAGCAGATAGGGAATTTCGTTAAAAGAATGCAGCAAAAATATCCTGATAGTCTGTTTGTGATCACAGGTGACCACGCAGACCGTTTGAACATTATCCCTAATCCCACAATATTTGAACGTTATGCGATTCCATTTATATTATATGGTCCTGGAATTAATAAAAATATGTTTGCAAATAATGTCGCCGGGTCACATATTACTATTGCACCAACACTCCTTGAGCTAATCGCTCCCAAGGATTTTGTTTACTATACTGTGGGTGAAAGTCTTACGCGGGGAAATAGTTTTGGTTTCAACGACACTTTCTGGATTACCAACGAAAATATAGGAGAATTTGATTCTTCAAAAACTGAAATGTTATCTGTAACTCACCGGATAACTGCTCCCAAACCGGATCTTACCCAGCAAAAACAACTTGTTGATGCTATGCAGGGGTTGTCTTGGTGGAGAATTATGAAAGGTAATCAGATTTGAAAAAAGGAGTCGTTGGCACCGCTGCTTGGATAGCGCCAATGACTCCTTTATTGTATATGTATGTTACCTTACGCCAACCAATTGACCAAAGGTAGATGGACCCAGTCTAATACCAACGGCAAGGCTAACATTAGCGTAGACAAGGGTTAGTTTCTTTGAGAAACTAACTATACTATTTCTGCTTCTGGGCTACCACTACAAATTGTAGCGTATATAAGTCTGGTAAAAAATATTTTAATAATAACCGCAAAATATTTCGTGGCCTAGCTTTGATTTTTTTGACATTGATAGGTGAAATAGATTTAACAACATACTGGTTATGTTGAAATAATTCCATCATTGTTTTCCGAGTAAAAAACCGAAGGTGTGTACGATCTAATAAACCACTTTCAACATACTCCCAATTCCCCTCAATAAATAGCTGGTTAAAAATCTTATAATGCCGAATATTAGGTATGCTTGCAATAAAACAGCCATCGTCACATAGGTTATTACGAAGTATACTAACAACACTCCAAGGGTCTTTCAGATGTTCCAAAAGGTCATTTGCAACTATTAAATCAACCTTACCAAGTTGAGTTAAATCAAATTCTTCAATAGATGTATTATATACAGTATCTAGTTTTTCTTTTGCTTTTGATGCTGCCTCGGCACAAAGTTCAATGCCTGTAACTTTACATTGATAAGTTTGCTTTAGTAGTGATCCAAAATCACCCTCTCCACATCCTAATTCTAATACTGTTGTAGGTACATTAGGTATTAAATCTAATACCTCTCTTCTTTCATAACAATAATATTCATTTTTCAAGATAGCACCTCTTTAATTAACAATACTTCGTGTCTAAGCCCTGTAATATTCCTATATATATATATACATAATACCATTAACAAACTACCCTTGTTCTTTACTATTTTCCAAAAACCTAAAAGAATCCTCAAAGTACTCTTTATACTCTTGCTGTTTAAAAGAAGTTGACTTAGAATTGAATAACCTCATAACTTCTTCGTCTGTTCTAACTCTTTGCTCTTGAATCTTTTGCCGCTTTGCAGTAAGCATCCGGATATCATGCGTAAAGCCAGCAATTGCAATAACCTGTACTAGGATTACAGATGACCGGCCAATCAAACGGATTTTATTACGCAAAGAATGCCACCATATTATCTGATGTGTAAAGTAATATTGCTTAGGATTAATGCGTAGTTGCTCTGCTAAGCGTGCAAAACGACGCAAGATAGCACCAACTAGAAATTTCAGATAGTTGTTACTATCATAATTCTTGTATATCATACCCAAGGCATTTCGCTCCTGATGGAAAATTCGCCTATATTTTGAAAACTTGCCTGATGTTCCATTATGGCGATGATAGGTCACTGCCTTAGGCGACGTTACTACCCGATAACCCAGAATCCAAAGTCTCCATCCAAGGTCGACATCTTCACAATAGGCAAAAAAATCTTCATCAAAGCCGCCTATTTTTAGGTACACATCCCTTTTAATTAGCATCGCGCCACCACAGGCAAATATTGTCTCTTCTTCCGTTTCGTGTGATTCTAAAGTTTCAATTGGTTCATTCCAACACTTTTGAACTGCATGGCCATATACAGATAAACCACCCCCAAGACAATCAATGCGGCTCCCTTCCCAATTCAGAATAGTACCAGCAATACATTCAGCCTGACTATGTTTTGCAGTTGCTACAAGTTGTTCAAGCCAGTCATTTTTTGCAATCATGTCATTGTTTATTAAGGCCAAATACTCTCCTTTTGCTAACTCCGCTGCCTGATTATTAGGTTTGGCAAACCCTTGGTTACTGTCATTGCAAATAATCCGAACATCTGCATGGTATTGTTGTAAATACTCTAGCGATTTATCTGATGAACAGTTATCAACGACAATGATTTCCAGTAATTCTTTAGGATAGGTCTGCTCTTTTAAAGAAGGAATACATTGCCGAAGATGGTGTTCCCCGTTGTAGGTTACTACAATAATACTAATTAGTGGTTTATTAACATCCATAGCCTAGCTCTATCTCCTTATTTTATAGGTTGCGCATAATTGAAACAAGGTTGTCGAATTCAATTGGAATACTAACATTGGCCGCCTTTAATATATTTTTGAGATAAGGATCTTTCTCCTTAACCGGATAAAGGTCAAACAGGGCTATAGACTTGATATTCTGTCTGGCAAACACATCAGCATAAAGTAACCCGGATGAACTATACGCCAGCATGGCTTGAATCTTAGAATATTTATATACAAGTATCTCAATGGGATCAGCGAAATCAGCAAAGTAAATTGCCGGCATATTCTGTCGATAATATGCTAACTTTTCTTTGTTCTCAAAAGGATGGGGTTTATAAACTAACTGTATTTTCGCTTCATTAGCTAATCGGTATAACCCTTCAAGTACAGTTTCTTCACAGCCTCGCTCAATCAATTTCTTATCTACATGAGTACTGCCAAGAAATATGATTGAATTTCTGCCTTCCATCCTCTCATCAGTTTGCATGCCTTGCGTTAAACTATCCAATGCAGCGTGGATAGCTTTCCGGTCAATGGCAACAGCTTGGGGCGAGTATCTCTGTAACAGTTCAGGCTTGAACAAATAATCTGCGACTGCGGCCTTGCCATATCCGCCACTGCGCAGATTATAAGTCATTGTATTCGGAAACCTGCTATATAGATGAACAAATTTTGCCCATAATAAAAACTCAAGCTTTTGAAGAAAACTTTGCTCTGGACTAGAATAAGACCATACACCGTCATCAAACCTGGCATAGGATGATTTCCCCGCTAGCTGAACAAGCAATTGATTGTCAAATTCACGGTCTGCACCAAGATAAACCATATCCACATCACCGTGCGCAGACAGCTCAGATCGCATATCTGCCAGGCGTTTTTTTATCTGCCGAATCTCGGAACGCCTGACAATTCGGTGTCTACACATTGTAATCTTGCCCCAAACGCCTGTATCTGTTGACATCTTATTTACACAATACCCCTTATGCCATAGTTCTTCGCCCCTCGGGTTAAGAAGCATAAGATGGTTATAGTTTGGGCTACCTTGACTATAAGCTAGAATATATGCTGATAATAATTGCAACGGAGTCCGCACAACAAATAAATTATTCATTTTACCTCAGTCCCCTATATCGTCTCTTCGGACGTATACCACCCTTCATAAGGTTGTCACAACTGTCTGGGCAATTGCAGGTATTTTTCATAAAATTGCCGAATATCTCCTCATAATAGCTGTAAAATAAAACTCTATCATTTAGAAAGGAGCAATATGAATACTATACATATTGCCTTATGTACCGATAAGAAATATGCACAACACGCCGGAGTGACAATGACCTCTATTTTGCATAATAAAAAAGCCAGTACCCCTGTTGTATTTCATGTTATTCATGATAGCTTACCCCAATATGAATATGATAATTTAAAACAAATTACTGATACATATGGGGCAGCTTTGGTTTCGCACGCCGTTGAGTCCACCGGCTTCAATACATTACCGTTAGGCCCCTATCTAAGTAAGGCCGCCTATTATCGTTTGCTTATTACAAAAATTTTACCGCCTTCCATCAAGAAAGTGCTGTATTTGGATGTTGATTTAATTGTCCGTTCTGATATCAGCGAGTTGTGGCATACCGATATTTCTGCTCATTATGCTGCCGCAATTGAAGATATTGGCATAGAAAGTAAAGCTGGATTACGGGAAAATTTAGGTATGCCGCCACGAGAACCTTATTTCAATTCCGGAGTTTTGCTAATAAATACAACCAAATGGCGAGCAGATTCAATCAGCAGCAAAGTCATTACTTTTATTAATGATAATGCCGGGAAAATACGCTTTGCCGACCAAGATGGATTAAATGCCATACTTTGGGGAAATTGGGTTGCTGTCCACCCCAAGTGGAATGTATATAAGGCCGCCTTTAGAAAGTATTATAAATGGCGTGAAAAGCGTAAGCTATCCAATGAACTTCTCCAGGCAGTTAAAAATCCTGGCATAGTACATTTTACCGGACCGCTAAAGCCTTGGCATGACAGTTGCCTTATGCCTTATGTTAAGGAATATTATTTTTATCTGGCAATGACGCCGTGGAAAGGATACCAGGCGCCCCGCGCTACTATGCACCAATTATATCGCAAATATCGACAGCGATTTCGAAGATATATCATGAATTTATTGGATTAGGTACTATTTGTGTTATATTCCCTCAATAACATTCCGGGCCCGCGCTTTCCAACTGTAGGTATTAACTAAATCATGGTATGCATTATTTCCAAGTTTTTTTCTTAAGGCGGCATCTTTAGATGCCGTCCTAATACATTCAACCCATTGTTCCATATTGTCAGGTGACACTAACAATGCATTTTCTCTGTTGACCAGAAACTCCTGCAATACCGGGATATTTGAAGCAATAATCGTTTTTTTCAGTGCCATATATTCAAATACCTTTAACGGTGACGTCCATTTACTGTAGTCGGTATATGTATACGGCGCTAACACAATATTAAAACGCTCGTAATATTGAGGAAGTTCAGCCTGCCATATAAAGCCATAAAAACGAACATTATTATATTTTTTTAATTTTTCTTGCCATTTTTGTATATCTTCAGGCATACCACCAATAATATGAAATTCAATATCAGGCATGCGGGAAATTAACTCGGCAATAATCCCCATTCCTTTGCGGGTATATAATTGTCCAACATAACCAACTTGATTTGATTTGCAGTTATCCTCTGAATCATTTGCATCCTTACTACTATCAGGGATATCTGCGCCATCATGGGCCACTACAATATCTTTCGGTGATAAAAACGGATATAAATCCAAATATTCTTTTCTAAGTGAATCGGTTATAACAACCAAGCGCAGAAAATTCGGTTTCTGAAATAATTCACCTTCGCTTACTTGAGTACTTTTTCCTCTTGGTGAACCATGCGCTTCATAGATCGTAGGTATTCCAAGATCTATTAATGCGAGCAGACCTGAAACATCCCGCCCATATAATAAGTCAGGCTTGTTCTTCATATGTTCCACCCGATAGCGCAGCAAAGATGTATAGATCAAAAACCGCATCCATTTTGGAAAAACTTTTGGCCGCCAATATTTTAAAATATCAAAACATGGCCGCACCGAGTATTGTGCATAAACATCTTTACCTAGACTCCACCCAAATCTTGCAAGCAGCGTAACTTCGTGACCATTGTCGGCGAATGCCTGACACATCTTCATTACTTGTACACTATTTGCATAACGAGACGGAATTATTGAATTTGAGATGTATGCAATTTTCATACTTATTACCTCCATTTACCAATCGCCTGAAATTACTATAGCGTCACATAAATTTTAACAGGCTTGTAGCTAATTGCTCAGCCCTTATTTTCCAGGTATTCTCTATTGCTAATTTAGTAAAATCAGTATCTTTGGGTTTCAACTCAAGTCTCTTAACCTGCTCAATAACATTTAGCGCGCCATCAGCCAAGTAAACTATGTCTGAGTACAGCGCCGCAAATACTTTTGCTTCAGGAATCGGGGTTGTAATTACAGGCAAATTTCTGGATGAGTATTCGAAGTATTTCATGGGGCAACAATAGTAGTTGAACCTGTTATCGTTATATAATGAGAAACCACAGTCCCAATTCGTTATATATTCAAGCAACTCATGATGGGGCATGTATGCTTTAAAAATAACATTACTCGGATAACTGTTCTGACCTTCTATGTCGTTTTTGCCAACTAATTCAAATTTATACTCAGGAAGCTTTTCTGCAACTTCTCTTAGTAACTCCTGATTTATGCGACTCATTCTATCAGATAACATCCCTATGATTTTTCGAGAATGCTTACCACCTTTTCGAATGATATAATCTTGGGGAACAGCGTTGGGAAACCATAATACTGAGTTATTTACCTGCCTCGTCTCATCTGCTAAAGTTGTTGAAGCACATAGCAGTAGATCACATTTGGCAATAGCATCTTGTTCGGCTTTGTCAAATTGCTCAATCTTGATTTGATTTTTGGTGTAGTGTTCATTGCCATACTCAGAATAACGATCATACATATCATATACAACGATTATCTTATTATTGAAAGCAGCTTTTATTTCAGCACATTTTTTGAAATCATTTGAAATAAAAATGGTCTTATCAATAAGTATATCTCCGACAGTCTTTTGAAGCGACTTTCGTTCAGCTGCCCAATTTTTTTTGGATAACCGTATGTATGGTTTATACTTGACAGATTTATATGAGATATTGCGCTGAACCTTATTTTTAAATGAATTAAGGACAAACTGTCCAATTGTCTGTGGCGCAACATAGGTTACTTGATGACCTAGCCTATTCAACTCTAATAATAATTCAAATCGAAACCAATTTTTATACCAACTGTTTTTTGCCGAATATATGATATTCATTATATTGTCCTCAGAATTATATTTGCTATCTATTAAACAACTTCTCCAGCCTGTCCACCGTAACTCTCAGATCATAGTTATCACTGATCGTAGTAGCCGCCGCTTCCATCAAACAACTTTCCACATTATCTGCCGCACTTTCAATTTGATCGCACCACTGAACCACATCTTCAACCGGCACTAGAAAGCCATTTTTCCCGGAAACAATTAAATCCCTATTGCCTCCAATATCAGAGGCAACACACAGTAACCCGCAAGCCATGGCTTCTAACAGAGAGTTCGGCAAGCCCTCTCGCCGCGAAGGGAAAACAAAGATATCTGCTGCCTGAAGATAGTCGGCAACATTATCGACATTACCCAGGGTTAGCACCGAATCCTCCAGACAATACTTCTTGACGCTCTCTTGAATGCATGCTTCCATGTTATCTTGCTGACCCTGCCCGCTCCCGATCATTACCAGCATCCCTGCTGTTTTCGCGTGTGTGGTTTTGCACCAGGTTGCCAATAAAGTGTCAATTCCCTTACGTCGCGTAAGCTTGCCGGTATAAACAAATATCCGTTTGTCTATGGGTAATCTTAATTTACTGCGCAGGCTGCTTTTAGTTTCAGAACACACAGGATGGTATATTGCTGTATCAACGCCATTAGGAATGTTATAGATACTTTGTTTTGCAAAACCATTATATTCAAGCTCGTTCCTGATTTCATTGCTTATTGCAATAACGCCATCAGCTTGTTGCAACAACTTGAGCTTTTGTTCGCGAAAAGGCATGATCTTCTGCGCTAATGCCTTAATTCTTGAATTTGATTGCTTTATAACATGTCCGGCAGTGGTTACTTTGATAAAAACTTTTTTATGAAACCATTTGGCAAACCGTATGGCCACAGATGCCAGTCGCCCCACTCCGTGTACATGGATAATGTCAAAGTCGCTTTTATAGTTAAATAATTGCCAAAAGAGTTCAACAGACGCTAAGCCTCTTCTGTTAAGACGAATAATTCTCAATTCGTTTACTACTTCCTGCTTTGGGGCCTTTCCGCTCCCTTTAGCAATAATAAATATTTGATGCCCGCGCGCCATGAGCGCTGCAGCCACTTTTTGCGCCTGTAGTTCCGGTCCGCCGAAAGGCAGTTCAAAATTGTTGAGAACCATGCAAATCCGTGCCAATGTCTTCCACCTTCTTACACTTCTTTAATACAGTTATACAACTATCACTTTTCAGCTAGAACAGCAGCAATTTTTTCTTTCACACTTCCCAGATGAACCGCATCAGGCTGACGCCAGCTTCCCGCCGCCAAATAATGATAGCGAAGATAATATAGAAATTTATCGATAAGAATGTCATCAGGCTGTTGGTTTACTACAGATAAAGCTGCCACTAAGTCATCAGGGTCTGAAGCATTCACGGTTAAACCGGGAACGTTATAAAAAGCGTTTCCCATAGTTATTACCGGTTTGTGCTGGACAAGCGCTTCAATGCCAACAGAGGAATTGATTGTAATAACGCCTGCAGAAGATTTAATTAGCTGTGGGGTTGAATAATATCGCAGAAAAATAATCCCGCTGTCTTGATATTTTTCGCGTACGGCGTCATAACTGATTCTACCAAAGTCGGAAGGGTGTTCCTTTACTACTACCTTGATTGTATCGTTAGTCTCCCGGTTGTACCGTTCAATTGCCGGCACAACATAAGCCAGCAGCTCGGCCATTGTTTTTACCTTGGGAGAATTTAATAATACCTGGGTATCGTCATGGACCTGAAAGGGTACAAATATATATTTGGCAGGTAGTTGGACGTCTTCCGTCTGACCCTGCTTTTTATTTTTCGTAAATTTCTGATACCATTTGGTCTTAAGCGCGCGAATAGCCGGCCTGGTCTCATAAAGTTGCCGCAGTTTTTCCGTTTGAATTTGAACAGCATCGTAAAAGGAACGTGATTTGCCAACTAAACTGTTGGCATAATTTACCCCCTTGGCATCAACAGTGGTAGTACCAGGCAAGCAGCCATTCTCAAAAAACAGTGTTTTCCTGCCAAGAATTCTAGCTACCCTTGTTGCTGCCGCCAGTGGAACAAGCGTGCCATTCCATACACAAACAAGATCAATGCTATGTTTTTTAATATAGTCACAAAAGAATCGTAAAGCTCCATAGGCCTGGGCTTCTAACACCGATTTGCTATGAAGATAGCGCCTAAGGATTCCGAAATTGCGATATTGTCCTTTTATTAGTAAAAACGAAATGATTTCTTCTATGTCTTGCCTGGTAATACCCAGTTCTGAAGGCAACGTCTCCAAGGATGCACGAGTCATGATATCAGACACTGTGGCTGAGGAATAGTCTACATGATAAATCTGGTAGGAATCAGTAAGAAAATTGCCCAACTCATGGAAATAACGGCGTTGATGACCGTTTAACGAAATGAACAATATTCGTTTTTTAAAGTCAGCGATGTAAATCACCTCTGTCGATATCTAGTTCGGGAAGTTTCTTTTTGTCTTTACCCAATGCTAAATTATACTATAGCTGCGTAATTTCCAGCAACTGTGAATAGACTGTCTCCACATTTATGCTCTCAAGACAATCCCATCCATTTGAACACTTGCGCTGCCAACAGCCAATACACGGACGGTCAGCTAAAACAACTCTGTGAATGCTGCCGTAGGGCCCGTTACGGATTTGATCTGTCGGACCCATTAAGGCAATTGTCGGTATACCAAGGGCGACAGACAGGTGCATCGGCCCGGTATCGCCGCCGACAAAGGCTGTCGCATTTTTAATTACATAAGCTAATTGCTTAAGTGATGTCTTACCCACAAGACTAATGGGAGGTATCTGAACCTGGGCCAATAGTCTTTCCAACAAGGGACCGTCCCCTGGTCCGCCAATAACTACCGGCGTGAATTTTTCCGCAGTGTAAAGACGGTCACATAGCTTGGCAAATTTTTCGGCAGGCCATATTTTGTTCGGCCA
This sequence comes from Sporomusa ovata DSM 2662, assembly GCF_000445445.1. Lineage (GTDB taxonomy): Bacteria > Bacillota > Negativicutes > Sporomusales > Sporomusaceae > Sporomusa > Sporomusa ovata. The sequence continues at coordinate 347,508 of NZ_ASXP01000003.1, forward strand.
ATTGGCTCCCAGGGCCATAACAACATAAGGAGTACCAGCAGATAACCCGGCGTGGGCCATGACACTCCTGGTTCGTTTTACTTCATCATCTGTGATTACAACTGGAAACACAGGTTGATCAACCTGGCAGCCAAGCCCTCTTACGACATCAAGGTAACGCTCAACAACATGCCCGTTGGCATGACTGCCGACAACACGCCTGCTCAAGAGCCGGCTACCTTCACGCGCGTTTTCATACACTAGTCTGGTGCTGGCTCCGCTGAGAAAAGCAATGACACTGCTTTTGAATAAACCTTGAAGATCGAGGGCCAGGTCAAATCGCCGCGCCTTTAGATCTGCTGCAAATTCCGGAGCATGCTTAAGTAAGCCGCCTAGGGTCTTAAAATTAGCTTTATCGAAAATGATTATTTCATCAATATAAGGATTGTTAGTTAAAATATCATAGGCCTGTTTTTCCACAACCCAGGTTATTCTGGCTTGAGGAAAGCATTTTTTCAGGGCCGGCGCTACAGGCAACGCATGAATTACGTCACCGATGGCGCTTAGTTTGACGATCAGGATATTGGTATAACTCAATAGAACACCTCCTGGCGGAGTGTGGTAAGCTCGCCTTTTATATTTCGCGGCAGATTTTTTCAATAATATTACTGGATGACCGCCCCGGCACCTCCGGTACCAGCACAATACGGCCACCATGGGCAACTACTATTTTACCTTCAGGCAGTGTTTCGATGGTATAGTCACCGCCTTTTGCGTAAACATCAGGTTGAACTACAGCAACCAGATTTTCTGCTGTAGTTTCATCAAAAACAACCACATAGTCTACTGCTGCCAGACCGGCAAGCACTTCGGCTCTGTCCTCCTGGCAATTAACCGGGCGGTTTGGACCTTTGAGCTGCTTTACCGAACTGTCACTGTTCAAACCAACAATCAGACAGTCGCCCAGTTGCCGGGCACCTGCCAGATAACGGACATGACCGGCATGTAATATATCAAAACAGCCATTGGTAAATACGACCGTTTTCCCCGCTGCCTGTAATGTTTTACTAATAATACCGCTAGTTGCACGATCCACAATTTTCATTCGTAATACTCTCCAATCGCGGCTTTGAGCTCTTGCGGCGAAGTAGTGGCTGTACCAGGTTTACGCACAACGACGCCTGCGGCAAAGTTAGCCAAACAGGCAGCCTCTATATAATCAGCACCGGCAGCCAGTGCCAGCATCATCGTGGCCACAACCGTATCACCAGCACCTGTCACATCATAAACCTCACTCATATTGGTTACTGGAATATGAGTATGGGTGCCATTACGGTTGAACAGTGTCATCCCGTCCGGCCCCTGGGTAATTAAAATAACCTCTGCCTTTAGTTTTGCCAGCATGAGTTCAGCAGTTTGCTGCACCTGGCTGCCATTGAGCATTTTTAAACCGGTAGCAGCCGCCGCTTCTGATTCATTTTGTTTGACAAGCCGAATACCTTCATAAGCCATAATATCATAGCGTGAGTCGACAATAGACGGAATGCCCGCCCGGTTACAGGCGCTAATAACCTGTTCCCTAATGGCGGGCGAAATTGTCATACTGCCATAGTCGCTTATGATTACAGCCGACATGGTTTGCATTGTTGCTTCAATATAAGTAAGCAGTTTTTGTTCAATAGTAGTGTCAAGCGGTTCTTTACTTTCACGGTCGATCCGCACTATCTGCTGACGAACAGTAGCCTGACCGCCAGCCATAATGCGTGTTTTGGTAATTGTTGGCCGCACTGTATCAATAAAAAGTCCATCTGTATTCACTTTTTTGTCACGTAAGCTGTGACTAAGCTGCTCGCCGGCATTATCCGGGCCAACCACGCCAACGGCATATACCTGCCCGCCCAGGGCGGCGGCATTATTGACAGCGTTAGCTGCGCCACCAGGTACTACGGTTTCATGAGAATGTTCAAGGATAAGAACAGGTGCTTCACGGGATATGCGGGCTATCTTGCCTTCAAGGTAAACATCGGCAACCATGTCACCGATAATCATGATTTTTTGATCCTGGAGTTTATCGATATAAGGCACTAGATTCCGAGACATATGTGGAATGGCTCCTTTCAGAGTTAAAAAGAATTACCATTTAATAGTATTTACATCTACTCGAAGTTGCTCACGTTCAGCACGGTACGTTATTTTCGCTTCCCAGCAATGCAGATTACGATACCAGCTATAGTCAACATCGTGCACTTCATGGTTATCCAGATCATAGCTGTGACTAATGCCAATAGCATTCATTTTGTCGATTTTATAGATGAAGCCAGTTTTTAGTTCCCGACTCAAATCTGTTTTATCATACTCAAACAGCGCATCATTATTTTGCGCATAATGATACCCAACCGAAGTACTGAAGCGCTCAGACCATTGTTTATCAAAGGTCGCGTCAAACTTCCAAACATTCCGTGTAGAGTTATCATAACTTTCTATTATATGCTGAACCCCGGTTCCTAAATTTAGCTTGGCACTGCTGCCAAATTTAATCGGTTCATGCTTCAAATAAAGACCATACTCCTGGTGCCAGCTTGTTTTTTCTGAATCACTCCATTTTCCATAAGCAGCAGAAAAGGTATAGTGTATCGGCAGATTGCCTAACTGCTGCGGTTTGTAGGAAAATTTAAATTCAGGTTCTTTCTTGATCCAATGGCTATCATCATCATTAAAATGACCTTGGTCAATACTAAAGGTATAGTTTTTGTCGCGATGAATCAAACCATAGCTTGGCTTAAAATTGGATCGCGAGTAATAGTCAAGGTTCACATAGGCGGATACCATGTTGCTAAGGGAGTATTCAAGATGCTGTTTTATGAACGCACCGTCATCACTATCATAACCTAAGCGGGGAAATGCACTGCCCTTTGCATCAGGTTTTAAGGACTGTTCGTATTTAGGAAGAGTAAAGATCACCATCTTGCCAATCCAAACTTTAGCATTATAAGCAATCATTTTATCGCCAGGCCAAATTTCGATTTTGTCAGCACTAATGTGATAGTCGGGAACTTTGGCTGGACAGCCTGTGGCCGTACCATTATTGATTGTAAGCTGACTGGGCGACATACTAATGGTTTCGCCTGCGATATATTTATCCTCAAGTTGACCGTTTGCCTGTTTCATACTGCCTGTTTTAAGTTTATAATTATATACTGTTCCTGTACCATTTAGTGTAAGATCTTTTTGAAAAAACCGGGATTTTTCTTTAATCCGTATTTCGTTTATTTTGGCGTTGCCGTCAATTTGTTCTGCTTCCAGGCGCTGCTCAACGTTAGTGATAATTACATTGCCTTTAGCAAGGATGTCACCTGTTTCCTCGCTGAAAGATAAGTCATTAGCTTCAATTACGATCGGTACTTGAGGGGCGGCAATCTCATTAGTGGCTTTTGTGTCTTTAGCCTGACCAGGTACTGTTCCCCCAAATACTATAGCAAACGCCAATAGCCCCAGGATAAGTTTATTATTATTAGGCATAGCACATACTATTCTCCTATTTAGTAAATATTCGAGCTGGATTTTTGGTTATCTAGAGTTAATTCTACACCTGCCGCACCATTCCTTCCTAGTTTTTTCGGTAATATGTAGAAAAAGCCGCATTAAGCGGCTTTTTCGCAGTTATTTACCGGTTATTTAACTCTAATTCCATATACTTCGGTATCTTCCTGGGTTTGTATGTATAGTTCACTGCCAATAGGTATGTTAGCCTCTTTGCCACTAATAAAAGCTCCGCCAATAATGCCAACAGGGCCAAGGATAATCATGCCGGCTACGCTGGCACCTGCGGCTTTGGCCAGCGACTTGGTTTCTTCTTTGGCCTTTTCGCCCAAGATGGTAGCAACGGCACTGCCATCTGCTGCGTGAGCGCTATCAAAGCTTATGTCCAGCTTGGCATCCCGGCCAAAGTTTTTTGCTGATTGAACTTTTAAAATTTTACCAATCCCACTGGCACCTTGGGGGAATACCAATATACCGTCGATGGTTACGTCTTCAGCGACACCTAAAGCCACAGTATCGCCAACTTTGCTTTGTTTGCTGTTTAGTGTAGAAAGAGTTTTTATTTTTATAAGCGTGTCTTTGGGTACTTTCATAGCAATAACTTCAACCTGACCATCTGTGTAGGCAAGTTTGAGAAGTTTTCTCAGACGCGAATCCACAGATCCTGTTGCCGGACTGCCATTCATCATTGTCTCAAGCTTCTCTACCCGCACTTTTACCGGATTATCACTTACCCGGTGTGTCAGTGTCCACTCAACAGCATTAAGTTTAGTAAGTACTGATGGTGCCTGTTCGGTTGTTTCAAGAACATGCACATACAAATTATCCACCCGCGGCAGTAACGCTTCCTGCGTTTTACTGCCATAGACTTCTTCTTCTACCTTGTCTATCCTATCTGTTAATGCGCCTGTTTGCGTAGTTCCGTAAATGGTTTTCTCAATTATCGCCAATTTGCCGACGACCGTAAGCTCGCCAGCTGCTTGTGCCGAAACAGGAACGGCAATTGCCGAAATCATTAGCATAAGCGTGACAAATAGCGCTGTGATTTTCTTATTAACCATGAAGATCCCTCCTTGATGAATTACGTATTTGGAATAATTCGTCATGGCAAAGAAAATATCCTGCCTTTGAGGCAACAAAAAACCCGCTAACAAAGTTAGCGGGTTTTTACGATTATTGGAATTAGAATGTGTAGATAAGCTCAGCAAACATGTTATCCTTATTGACTTTACCAGTTTTTTCATCTTCCATATCGTTGTATTGGATACGCATAATGCCGTTTTTGAATAAGGCATATTCAAAACCGTAGTCTACACCTTTAATATCGTCCATTTCTTTGATGCCTTTCCAATTAGCACTATCAGTAAAGTCATTCCAGTTTACCGGGTCAAATCCAGATTCAGCTTTTCTGTAGCTAACATACAGACCGTAGGAATGAGCCTTGCTAGCGACTGCACCTTTATACTTAATTCTGCTCGCCCAGGCTTTGGCTGTATCGCCATTGTGTGCACTGTTATTAGCCGTGTAAGAATCGTTTTCGCCATACTCACCGGTAACTGTGAAGTCTTTCCAGCCAGTATATTTCAAACCAGCAGCTACGCTCTTATAATAGATTTCATCCTGATCGGCAAGGTAAGAAGCAGTAATATTGAGGTTTTGATTTACTTTGAAATCAATATTACCGGCAGCAAAGTTAAGATTTTTGGCAGTGCCATCATATTTATCTTCTTTTTTGAAAGCGAATCCAGTAACTTTAATATTATTACCAGCACTTAATAACAAACCATCATTGTATTGGGAATTATTGGCAAGCAATTTTTGACCAAGAACTAGCGGCTGACGACCAAAGCTATATCCTAAACCATTTATAGCACCAGTAATATATGCCTGGTCAATTTTTGCTTCCGAGCCAGTTCCAGCACCCCATTCACTTTCACTGTGGAAACGTCCTTTGAAGGTTACATTCTCATCAATTGGAGCTGTCATGGAAATACGGACACGAGTTCTCTCACCAGTTCTGTCGCCATCTTTAGCTACTTCATCATTCCACTCATAACGCTCACGAATTTCACCGGTGAATTTTACTTTGGAAGAATTTTTCTCCAGGTTGTCAACGCGAACGCCGAGATTGTTGAGTTCTGTGCCGAATTCGGCTTTCAGGGCTTCAATTTCCCTTTTGGTTGCAGCATCGGCTTTGTCGCTGTTAGCCATTGCTTTGGCTACGATAGTAGCCACTTCATAACGGGTAAGGGTTTTGTTTCCTTGGTAAGTGCCATCGCCGTAGCCGGAGATTACACCAGCTTGAGCAAGTTTGTTGATAGCGTCATATGCCCAGTGTTTTGCCGGAACATCGACGAAGGGGTTAGCAGGTGCTGCCAGGGCAGTTCCTGCTACGCTCATTGCAAATACTGCTGCAAGAGCCATAGCTGTTTGTCTTTTCATTGTGTTTTTACCTCCTTAGAATTTGGGGAATATTTTGAGCGGCCCTACTAAGGAGAAAGATTTGTAAGTGTCCATGTTTCCTTACACTTTTCTCTTTGTAGTTTGCTCACAGGGGTATATATTCTACATTATGTATTATATTCCTGCTAAGGAAAATATTTTTTATTAAAAAAGCTATCTCACCCTTGAGGATACGGCTCTAACCGCAGAGACCCTCATGCCAGCGATGCCGGCATGAGGGTCTCTGCGGTTCAAAAAAACTTATACTTTCTTTATGTATAAAAAAACCGCTAACAGTTGTTAGCGGTTTTTGACCGGAAATTAGAAAGAATAGATTAGAGTAGCCCAGAGGCCTGATTTATCTTTCTTTTGTCCAGCTTGGGGATCTTTAAGATCCAGATCTTCATACATAACTGACAGCACACCGTTTTTAAACACAGTATACTCAACCCCTAATTCCATACCCTTAATATTGTCAAGATTGCCATAGGTTGTATCAGCGTATCTACCGGTATCAAGCGTAGTAATCTCAGCAGGATCGAAACCTTTCTCAGCACTCCTGTAGCCTACCCACATCCCTGATGAACCAATTTTATCTTGTTGGGCGCCCCGGTATTTAAGTTGAGCAAACCAAGCTTTAGCCTCATCGCCATTATTATAGGAATTAGCATTGTAGGAATCATTTATGCCATACTCGCCAGATAGAGCGAAGTTTTTAATTCCTGTATACGCAAAGCCAGCTGATACAGTTTTATAATAGAGCTCGTTTTTGTCAGCAATATAGGATGCAGTCATGTTGAGGTTTCTATTGACAGTTGCATCAATATTGGCAACAGCAAAATTGTAATTAGAGTCGGCCTCTATTCCAGTATCATATTTAAAGACGCCTGCAGCAACTTTTACCTTGTTACCGCCGCTTAATACCAATCCATCGCAATTGCCGGTAATATCGGCAATCAGACCCTGACCCAGCCAGATAGGCTGACGGCCAAAGCTATAGCCTACTGCACCCACGTTGCCATCAATATAGGCTTGTGTCAGCTTGGCTTCAGACCCGCTGCTACTACCCCAATCTGATTGTGATTCATAACGGCCATGGAAAGTAACATTTTCAGCTATCGGTGCTTCCATGTTCAAACGCAGACGAGTGCGTTCTCTGGTACGGTCAATGTCAGGATCAGTAGTGTCTGCCTTGTCTTGGTAATCATACCGTGCACGAATTGTGCCAGTGAATTTTACTTTGGAAGAATTTTTCTCCAGGTTGTCAACGCGAACACCGAGGTTGTTGAGTTCTGCGCCGAATTCGGCTTTCAGAGCATCAATTTCTTTTTGGGTTGCAGCGTCAGCTTTGTCGCTGTTAGCCATTGCTTTGGCTACGATAGTAGCAACTTCATAACGGGTAAGGGTTTTGTTACCTTGGTAGGTGCCGTCGCCGTAGCCGGAGATTACACCAGCTTGAGCAAGTTTGTTGATCGCGTCATACGCCCAGTGTTTTGCCGGTACGTCGACGAAAGGATTAGCAGGAGCGGCCAGTGCTGTTCCTGCTACGCTCAATGCAAATACTGCTGCAAGAGCCATAGCTGTTTGTCTTTTCATTGTGTTTTTTCCCCCTTAGGTTTTTTAATTTTTGAGCAGTTACCTAAGAAGAGACTATCTGAGTGGCCATGTTTCCTCAAATCCTCTTCTTTAGCTTATGCTCTTATCTAAGCGCCTGCCTTTTGGCAGACGTAAAGACCAGATAGTTAACTTTTATAGGATTTTCTCTTTACCTTGAAATATATTCCTCACTATGCAGTATATTCTACGTCGTGAGATATATTTCCTGCTGCATGTTAAGAAAATGTTAACAAAAATAATATTTTCTTTCTCCAAAGGTATGCTTGATATTCCCTTTATTTGCTTACACAAAGTAAAAACCGCTAACTTAAGTTAGCGGTTTTATTATTCATATTATGTTATGTTGTGTTATGTTATATTGTTAGAAAGTATAAGTTAGGTGAGTGAAGAAACTTTCCTTATTATTGTTTATACCACCCAGATTATCTTTATATTCCAAATCATTATATTGAACTGTCAGTACACCGTTTTTAAACACAGTATACTCAACCCCAAACTCAGCACCTTTAACATTGTCAAGAATGCCATAAGTAAAATCTTCATATCTACCAGATTCAAGAGTAGTCAATTCGCCAGGATCAAAACCAAATTCAGCGCTTCTGTAACCTACCCATACGCCCATGGAGCCAACTTTATTACTTTGGGCACCACGATATTTAAGCTGAGCCATCCAGGCTTTTGCTTTATCGCCGTTAGCCAAATTAGCAAGATCAGAATCATTCTCGCCATACTCGCCGGTTACAGTGAAGTCTTTAATTCCCGTATACTTTAAGCCAACTGACGTAGTTTTATACAAATCATCATCTTTGTCAGCAAGATAGGATGCAGTCATGTTGAGGTTTTTATTTATCTGAGCATCAATATTGGCAGCAACAAAATTCATATCATAGTCAGTGCCAAAGTAACAGAGTTCACCCTCTTTTTTAAAGGCACCTACAGCAACCTTAACCTTGTTGCCGCCGCTTAAAAATAAGCCATCATTATTACTATCAATATCGGCAATCAGACCTTGGCCTAACCAGACAGGCTGACGACCAAAGCTGTAGCCTACCTCGCCAACCTTACCATCAATATAGGCGTGAGTCAGCTTGGAATCAGCGTCGCTACCACTGCCCCAGTTGGTTTCTGATTCATAACGTCCATGGAATGTAACATTTTGGTCTATCGGCGCTTCCATGTTTAACCGAAAACGAGTCCATTCTCTAGTGCGGTCCATATCTATCCAATCAATAGCTTTTTCATCTTGGTTATCATAACGCACCCGAACTTCGCCAGTGAACTTTACTTTGGAAGTATTTTTCTCCAGGTTGTCAACGCGAACACCGAGGTTATTGAGTTCTGTACCAAACTCGGCTTTCAGAGCATCGATTTCTTTTTGGGTTGCAGCGTCTGCTTTGTCGCTGTTAGCCATAGCTTTGGCTACGATGGTAGCAACTTCATAACGGGTAAGAGTTTTGTCACCTTGGTAGGTGCCATCGCCGTAGCCGGAGATTACGCCTGCTTGAGCAAGTTTGTTAATGGAATCATAAGCCCAGTGTTTTGCCGGTACGTCGACAAATGGATTAGCAGGAGCAGCCAGCGCAGTTCCTGCTACGCTCATTGCAAATACTGCTGCAAGAGCCATAGCTGTTTTTCTTTTCATTGTGTTGTTTCCCCCTTAGGTTTTTTTGAGCAATCACCTAAGAAGAGACTATCTGAGTGTCCACGTTTCCTCAAATCCTCTTCTTTAGCTTGTGCTCTTATCTATGCGCTTGAGTTACAAGCGTAAAGACCAAAAATAATACAAATATTATACAATTCATATATATTTGTAATATTAAATAAATATTATATTTTTATTATACCACATTATACCTATTCCTGCTTATATTTTTAAAAAAATTTCCAAAAAAGGTTACCGCCCTACAAAATAGCGTTCAGCCAGAATTACAGCAACATAATCATCTACCGGCCCTGGGGGAACTTGCATGGTGGTTGGCAGCAAGCGTTTGAACCCTTTAGGGGGATGCTCTACCCAGTAGCGCTTGCGGGCCTCATCGGTAGAATGGTGCTCATTGACCGGAATGATGGTAATTTTTTGTCCGTTTACTTTGATCCCTGTTAAGGTCGCCTGCGCGGCATGGGAGGTAGTGCGATCACCGATAACGGCAGTAAATACATTATGAGTTGTGGCGAGAGTAGTCACAACGCCAGACAGGTCAACTGTAGCAGCAATAGTTTTGTAAATAACGCCTTGCTCTTTATGCACTACGGCAATACCACATTTTTCCCGGCCTGGGTCAATAGCTATAACTATGTTTTGGGCCACTTATTTACCCGCCTCCTTAACTATATGCATACACTTTGCAAAAGTTTCCTTTTTTTATTTTATCACATCTATAATGTAGAATACAAAAAGGACGCCCGCAGGCGTCCTTTGAGTTGCAGAATGCGTTATTAGAATTTAACGTTGATAGCAGCTTGGGTACGAGCGCCGCCGTCGATTTTAGTACCATCTTGTTTTTCAAAGTCTTGGTATTTGAGGTTCAAAGTAGTGTTTTTAGCAATTTCGCGGTCATAGCTTACTTCCAGACCTTTATAGCCGTTTTCGTTATTAAGGTTCTGGATATCATTGTGAATGTTGGAGTAAGGAGAGTTTGCACCATCTTCTACGTCACGATACAGAGCTGTTAAGCCAAGTTTGTTGAATTTAAGACCATAAGCAGTAGCATTGCCATCTGTTGTGCCGTTATCAACATTGTAGAATTCGCCCAGAGCAGTTACGCTGTTAGTCAGTTTAATACCGATGTTAGCGCCATAAACATCTACACTATCATTGTCAATATCGTAATTTACATAGTCGGCAGTAATGTTAGCCGCGCCAAGTTTCATAGCATATTCAGCACCATAGATTTTGTTGGTGTCTTCCAGGTTACCGGCAAACATTTGCAAGTTGCCCGCCTGGGAAGCGATACCAGTGATAGGGGAGTCATGCAGGAAGCCGTTACCCAGTGTCAGATCCTGACGGCCGATTGTATTAGTCAGGCCAAGAGCATCGAAAGTTACGTTAGCCGTGTAAAGCTTAATGGTATTAGTGGTATTGAAGTCTGAACCACTGAAGTCGCCATTATATCCCATGTTGCCGCTAGTCAGACGAGCATTGAATCTCAGATTGTCGTTAATTTTACCGTCAAAGTTTACACGGGCACGAAAATCTGTGTTGTCAAAGCTGTCGCCATTACCATAACGGACACGAGCGTCACCGGAGATTTTAACCAGGTTGTCCACTTTTTTGTCTAGGTTATCAACTTTGACACCCATGCTGTTAAGTTCGGTAGCAAATTCCTGAGATAATTTGTCAACAATTTCTTTTTGGTCGTTATTAAGGTTCTTTTGCATAGCAGTAGCAACCATGGAAGCCATTTCGTAACGGGAAACGGTTTTGTCGCCTTTAAAGGTACCATCGCCATAACCAGCTACCACACCAGCTTGTGCTAATTTGTTTACTGCATCATAAGCCCAATGCTTAGCAGGTACATCAGTGAATGGGTTAGCAAAAGCCGGGACAGCGAAAGCTACTGTAAGAGCAGTAGTTACAGCTACTTTTAGAAGTCTTTTGTTCATTTAAAAAATCCCCCTTGAAATATTCTTGTTTATGCGGGTGTTGCCACCGGCATACCGGAAGAGTCACCCGCTCAAGGGGGAGGAATTCAAATGAGTATCCACGTTTCCTCAATCTGTCCTTCCTCTCTGCAGGGCTTATTCTCGATACGCACCTGCCGCATTCCGCAGGTTTTATATTAACATAACTTCGACACACTTGCAATGATTCCTGCTTGTTTACGTAAGGTATGTTTTGGTAAAATCCTTTATTTATAAAGGTTTTCAGGAATCGCAAGATTGCATCTGGATCAATTATGAACTTTACATAATCGATCTTTATGTTTGTATATATTCGCATAAAAAAGAAAGAATCCTGCTTAATAAACAGGATTCTTAACTAGTATATTTTGTTAATGCCTAAGGACTACCACACGTTCTTGATTCTTATTTCTATTTGCAGCGGGCCTGCGGTATAGGTGTCAGTTTTGGCAACGGCAGTAAGTTCTATGTTTCCAGACTGACGCTTAACCTTGCTGATGATGTTAAATAGCTGTGACCCGCTCATGCTGCCAACTGTGCCCTGAATAGGGTCAGAGAGAATGCCTTTGGTTACGGCAGCTGTATTTACATTTTGTAAGAAGGCTATAACCGTCTCTTCTGCCAACTCATCGGAGGTTATAGTAACAGTCTCGCTGTATATATCTTCTCCCTGGCTATATACAAGATAGTTGGGAAACAGTTCAATCTGGCCGATGACTGGTTCACTATAGATGGTGTTGCCAACAGTCGAAATACGGACAATGACCTCTTGATTGGTTTCAGCGATCTGTTTTGCTGCTTGGTTAAACTCTGACGTGGCGATCCATAGTATTTCTAATTTTTTATCGGTTATATTTAGCTTATCAAGAATATGTTGATTGGTATTATAGATTACACCGCCCAGCTCTTTGATCGTATCTTCCTGTGACTGGCCGCCACGCACAATGGAAGTCGAAAGCATTTCACCGGCCCGGAATACCACAGTACCTCTCCTGACAATCTGCAAGCCTTGTTTTAGATTGGAGGTTAACTCATTAAGACGGTCAACGTCTGTTTGCAGCGCTGTCTTGGCGGTGTTTAAGTCACCGATTTGACTAGTAAGCCCGGCAACCCGTTGATCTAATTCGTCTTTAATGGCCTGGAGATTTTTGATATTTTCCTGATAGCTGACCAAATCGCTTTGCGCCACGGCATAGTCGGCCTGCAAAGTAGTTAGGGCGGCTATAGTGCGGTCACGTTCAGCGGTTACTTTGGTAAGTTCGTCCATGATTTGGGTAAGTTGCTCTGCTGTTTGTTTTACTTTTGTACTGATGGCGGCATATTCAGCATTTTTGGCGTCCAAAGCTGCACGGCTGGCTTCCAGTTCGGTTGTTTTTGAGGTAACTTCTGTAGTTAGGTTCAGGAGTTCGGCTTTGAGTTCTTCCATACCGAAGAGGGCTGTGCGCACATCCCATGACACGGCGGTCATAAAGCCAAGGGTTGTGGCAGAAATCAGGATACCGGTAACAATAGTGACAATGATCGATGTATGTTTTGGTCTGAGGCCAAACATACTTAGTTTTTTCTTGCCCACCTTGGTGCCCAGTTTGTCACCAATATAGGCAATGGCTCCACCCATAATAGCAATAATGGCGATTATCGCTAACCCGTACATGGTGCTCCCTCCCTTCTATCGCGAAGATTTGGATACTAAATATATACCTGCCAGGATACCTATGATATTAGGCATCCAAGCTGCCAAAAACGGATCAATGGCTCCCCCTTTTCCTAAGGCTGTCGCTATTGTCAGGATGATATAGTATATAAAAATGATGATAATGCTCAGGCCAAGGCCAATCGATGAACTGGAACGAGGCGATGATAACCCGAGCGGCGTGCCAATCATGGCAAATACAAAGCTGGCAAGTGGAATAGCCAGTCGCTGATATAATTCTACTTCATACGCGCTGGTTGCCACATATTCCTTCTTTAATACTGCAATATGCTCCCTGAGTTCTTGTATGGACATATCTTCGGCGTCTTTTTGTTCCCGTGATATACTAACCGGATTCTTCTCTATGGGCAATACCTGTTCGGCAAATTTGAGCGTGCGTTCTACCCGCCCTTCAGCCGAAAAGTCGGTAATTGTACCCTCAACCATCAGCCATTGATTATTCTGCCATACAGCTTTTTCCGCGTTCTCTACCCGCACAAGCCGGCTGTTTTCATACTGCTGGACAGCTACTTTATTCATGGTGCTGGTTTCTTCTATGAAATTCCGGGCATAGGTTATCCGCTCCAACTCACCTTGTTTAATGTCTTTGATAATAATGTGTTCCTGGATTTGGGGACCAGTATTTTTTTCTACCTCATAGCGCACAATGTTATTATAAGCTGTGTTAGCCGCCGGCACCAGAGCTTCATTGCAAACTGCGGCTGCAAAGCTGACAAAAAATGCAGCAATAAGCACAGGAACAGCCAACCGGGTAAAGCTCTGACCGCCTGATTTCATGGCTGTTATTTCGCTGGAACTTGATAGCCGGCCAAAGGCCAGGAGCGATGCCAATAGCATGGCCATGGGAAAGGTCAGGACTATAATGCCAGGCAGACTGTAGATAAAAAGCTTGACTACAGTTAGCACCTGTGCGTCATATTGGGTTATATATTTAGTTAACTTAACGAGTACATTGGTACCGATGAAAATGCTTGCGAAGGCGGCTACGCCGAAAACAAACGGCCCCAGCATCTCTTTGATGATATATTTGTCAAGTATGCGCATTAGCTTCTCCTACTTGGTAAGTTAGCGTCAGAGTGAAATTGCTGCAGGTTGACCAGCACTCTCACTTTTACAGGGTGAAGTTTTGACCCAGGTAGTACTTTTTGGCAATTTCGCTGGTAGCGATGGTATCACTGTCGCCGGCGATGAGGATTTGGCCTTCGTTTAAGATATAGGCATGGTCAACAATGGTTAAGGTTTCACGGACGTTATGATCGGTAATGAGTACGCCAATGCCGCGTTCTTTGAGGTAGGCAATGATCTCCTGGATATCGGCAACAGCAATGGGATCAACACCGGCAAAGGGCTCGTCCAGTAAGATGAATTTGGGGTCGGTTGCCAGGGCCCGGGCAATTTCCACCCGGCGGCGTTCGCCGCCTGACAGTTCGGAGCCTTGACGCTGACGAACATGAGTGACGTTGAATTCTTCCAGCAGACTGTTCATTTTGTCCTGGCGTTCAGCTAGAGTAAGCGCTGTTGTTTCCAGGATGGCCATGAGGTTATCCTCTACTGACATTTTACGAAAAATCGAGGCTTCCTGGGGCAAATAGCCGATGCCGAAACGGGAGCGCCGGTACATAGGCAGGCTGGTTATATCTTGGTCGTCAATATATATTTTGCCGCTGTTGGGGCGTTCCAAGCCGACAATCATGTAGAAGGTAGTTGTCTTGCCTGCGCCGTTAGCACCTAACAGGCCGACGATTTGACCCTGGTTAACACGAAGGCTGACACCGTTGACTACATTGCGGTTTTTATACGTTTTTATTAAATCGCGGGTTTCAATATACATATCGGCAACATCCTTGCTCTATTTTAGATTACTTCGGTGTAATAACTAATTTGCTGCGGCCGCCTTGGGAGTCCATAGCTTTTTCATCAAGGCGTATGGTGAGGGTTTCACCTGTCAGGACATTGCCTTCCTGAATAGCGCGGGCATTGCCGTTTAAAATGACTTTGCTCCGGCCTTTGGGCTCGCCGTAATAGGTGGCCGTATTAGCGGTAGCATCTAATTTACGGACCGGGCTGACTAAGTGGACAAGGCCGGTCCCTATTGCTCTGTTTTCCGGCAGGAAGGCTTCAATTTTGTCGGCTGTCATGGTGCCGTCCGGCAGTTCAATTTGGCCATTTTGGGGAATTAATGCATATTGCGTATCGGCAGAGTATTCTATTCTGGGACCGGTAAGGCGGTTTTCACCTTTTGTCAGTACGACATCACCGCTGGCAATAAGATAGGTGTTGTTTTTATAGGTTTCCACTTCGGCAGCTGTTAGGGTAGCATCCTGATTGACAGCTGTGACACCGCCGGTAATGCGCCCTTCCTGGCTATTGGTGTTGTACTGGGCTTTAGCACCTGTGATTACTGCCTCACCTTGGGTTATACGAACCGTGCCGGTGGCGTTAATAATGCCTTGTTTGGCATCGTAGTCGATGGTATCAGCAACAAGTTCAACCGGTGTTTTTGCCCCGGGCTGCGGTGCCGCCATGGCTAATAGACATGTTGCACTTATGAATAATGCAATAACAAAGCAAACTCGCTTTTCACTTTTCATCATTATTTATTGCCTCCTGTAACGACCTTGGCATTACCCTGAACTTTTACTTTTTCCAGGTTGGTATCTGCATCGATTTTGTCGCCGGTAATGATGGTGTCACCTTGGATCAAGGTGATGCCACCTGTGCCGGAAAATGTTTTGGTTTGTTCCTCGTAACGGCCCTGAGGAGCCGTAAATACAGCACCCTCGCTGGAGGTGGCTTTGATATCCCCCTGCAAGGTAATGTCATGAGTCTTGGTATCAAGAATACCCTCTTGGGCAATCATATCCACTTTACCGCCTTTTTCCTGATAGAATATTCCGTTAAGTTTTTTAAGAAAAACTAACTTGCCACCTGCGTCAACTTCGATACTTTCAGCGTTTAATTCCCATACCTTTTGGCCATTTTTCTCTTCAACAATGGAAGATCCGGCAAAGGTTAGATTAGACGCCGGTTGTGGTGTTGTTTGCTCGACGGCTGGAGTATTATCAGGCAGCACCGGTTCTTCCCGGAAAAAATAATAAAGTCCCCCGGTTACGAGCAGTAAGGCACAGGCAAGGCTTACATATGCCATTTTGTTCACTGAGACTTCACCTCTGTATTCCAGCGCTTTTTAAACCAGACCCATTCGTCAGGATAGGTCCTGATCGCGGACTCAATGATTTTGGTCGAACGTTCTGTCAGATTATATAAATCGGCATCAGGGTTGCCGGTGTCTTCATAGTAAATAGGTGGCTGTAATTGAATACGGTGTGTGCCATCGGGGTTACGGGTAATAAAGCCCGGCACTACCGGCGAGTTAAATTTGCGGGCAAATACGGCCGGTCCCAGGTGGGTTGAAGCTTGCTTGCCAAAGAATTCAATAAATATACCGTCACGACCGGCGTCACCATCGGCAAAAAAAGCGAGCAGCTTGCCTTTTTTCAGAGCTTTGGCAGCACCAATGATTTCACTGGTGCCACTGGCAAAAATCTCAATGCCAAATAGCTGCCGGTTTTCGTTCAAAAGACGGGTATGCTGGTCATTGGGCTGACGTTTGACAATGTCGGCAACAGGAAAACCAGCCATAGCCAATGCGGCGCCAAACCATTCCCAGTTACCAATATGAGCAGTTAAAAAGACAACTCCTTTTTGCTGGGCCAGCGCGTCGGCAAGATAATGGCGATTCTCAATGGTTACATAGCTTGCCAATGTTTCCTTGGTTAAAGCAGGCATATAGAGTACCTCTATAAAAGTCTGGGCAAGCTTAATGAAGGAGCTTTTGATGGTTGCTTCTGCCAGTTCCGGGGTTAAACCCAGACGTTCTTTGATCTGCCTTAAGGCACGGTTGCGCTGTTTGGCGGCAATGCGGTAATATAGACGCCCTAACAATTTGCCGCAGGGCAATAGGACAGAACGTGGCAGCAAGCACACGAAACGGCTAACTAGCTTCCAAGTATGGTATTGCCATTCATTTGACATGTGCTCCGGCTGTTTTTATAAACGCCCATCGGCATTGTTGCTGCTGAACATTTCTAAACATCCTCCACCTCCTGCACTACTTCAATTACTGGGTCATCATAAACCGGTCTGAAACCATATACTCGCTGATAATTTTGTCCCAAACATTTTGGGATTTCAAAATGTACTCGATAACTTCACGGACACCGCCGTTGCCGCCTTGGCGGGCGGCGATATATTTGGCCGCAGCTTTAACCTCCGGCACAGCATTGGCTACCGCGCAAGGCAGCCCGACCTGTACCATGACCGGCAGGTCGTTAATGTCATCGCCAACATAGGCAATCTGTTCAAGGGGTAAGGAATGCTTTTCCATAAGGCTCTGCAAGGCGATCACTTTATCGGCTGCGCCCTGGTGGATATCACCAATTTTCAGCTCAGTGGCCCGCCGGTGTACAATTTGGCTCTCGCGTCCGGTAATGATCGCTGTCCTGAGACCGGCCCTGTGGGCCAGCGAGATGCCCATGCCATCCTGGCAGTGAAAGGCTTTCAGCGCTTCACCATCCTGACCAAAGATAATATGTCCTTCTGTTAGCACACCATCAACGTCAAAAATGATCAGTTTAATTTGCTTAGCATAATGGCTATTATTCATTATACCACTCCTTGACGTAATAAGTCAGTAAGGTGAATAATTCCAATGGCCCGAAATTCGCTGTCAACTACTGGCAGCAGTGTAATGGGACGCGGCTGATTTTTTTCCATCATGTTAAGCGCCTGAGCAGCTAGTTTATCTTTAGTAATGGTGCGCGGCTGTTTCGTCATCAGCCCGGCTACCGGTTTATCGAGAAATTCATGGCCTTTTTCCAGACTGCGGCGAATGTCGCCATCAGTTAGCAGCCCTACCAGCTGCATGGTAGTCAGTGACTCAACAACAAGGACTGCGCCAAGTCCTTTGGCGGTAATGGAAAATAAAGCTTCTTTTACGGTCTTATCTGGTGTTACTATTGGCAGTTCTTCACCGCCATGCATCACGTTTTCAACGGTTAGCAGCAATTTTCGGCCCAATGCACCACCTGGATGGTATAAAGCAAAATCCTCGGTCGTAAATTTGCGGGCTGATAACAGTGCAATCGCCAAAGCATCTCCCATTGCCAAAGCGGCTGTGGTACTGGCGGTAGGTGCCAGGCCAAGCGGGCAGGCTTCCCGTTCCACTGCTACGTCGAGAAAAATATCGGCATTTTGGGTTAGTGTAGATTCTTTCCGGCCGGTCATGGCAATAATGGGCGTGCCAATCCGTTTGAGAGCCGGCAGCAGACCGATCACTTCGTTGGTTTCACCACTGTTTGAGATGGCGATAACAATATCCTTGGCTGTAACCATGCCTAAGTCACCATGAATGCCTTCGGCCGGATGAAGAAAAAAGGCCGGCGTACCGGTGCTGGCCAAGGTTGCGGCTATCTTTTTACCAATAATGCCTGATTTGCCCATCCCGGTAACTATCACCCGGTCATGACAATTCAAAATCATGTTCATCGCGGCGGCAAATTGGTCGTTGATCCTGGGAATTAATGCGCGGATAGCCTCCGCTTCAAGTTCCAGGCAGGCGCGCGCATGTTCAATTGGCATGAGAATATACCTCCTTGGTTACTTGTGTTTCCGCACAATAGTATCAATAGCTAACACATCCTGCAGTAAAGCCTCCACTTGGTCAATGTAGAGCATATTGGGGCCGTCTGATTTGGCTTCAGGCGGGTTATCATGTACTTCCATAAATAGTACATCAATGCCTGTCGCGACAGCAGCGCGGGTCAGGTAAGGCACAAATTCACGCTGGCCGCTGGAGGTCGTGCCGGCACCACCAGGAAGCTGCACACTATGGGTGGCGTCAAATACCACCGGATAACCGAGCGAACGCATAATAGGCAAAGCGCGAAAGTCGGCTACCAGGTTGTTGTAGCCAAAGGTTGCGCCGCGTTCAGTCAATAGGATATTTTTGTTTCCGGCTTCTTCTATTTTGGCAATAACGTTTTTCATATCCAGTGGAGCGAGAAATTGGCCTTTTTTTACATTGATAACCTTGCCGCTGCGGGCGGCCTCATATACCAAATCAGTCTGTCGGCAAAGAAAGGCGGGAATCTGCAGAATATCAAGCACCTCAGCGGCTGCTTCAATCTGAGTAATGCAATGAATATCACTCACTACAGGTACATCTAACTCTTTTTTTATATGAGCCAGAATCTGCAGGCCTTCTTTCAAACCAGGGCCGCGGAAAGAGTTATAGGAAGAACGGTTGGCCTTATCATAAGAAGCTTTAAAGATATAGGGAATGTGCAAGCGGTCGGCAATTGCTTTGATTGCCCGGCCGATAGCTAAGGTACGTTCGGCATCTTCAATAACACAGGGCCCGGCTATGAGGGCAATAGGGTTTTGCCCACCAACGGTGATGTTTTTAATCTGTACTGTGTTCATAGATTACACCTCCTAAAATATTCGTTCACTTTTTCTAAGTCTTCCGGGGTATCTACGCCGATGGATTTAAAGTCGGTTTTAAGTACTTTAATCTTATAGCCGTGTTCCAGCGCCCGTAACTGTTCCAGAGATTCCATCTGTTCAAGCGGGGTCGGGATCAGGGCGGCATAGTTAAGCAGAAATTCGCGGCGATAGGCGTAGATGCCAATATGCTTGTACACCGGCAGCAAACCACCCGGCAGTTTATTGCTGCGAGGATACGGAATGAGTGAACGGGAAAAATACAGGGCATAGCCGGTAAGGCTTGCCACTACTTTGACCGCACTGGGCAGATTATACTCGCTTTTATCCATTTCTGTCATTAGGGTGGCCATATTTAGTTCAGGATCCTTATCAAAAGCACCTGCTAATAAATCAATAACTTCAGGTGCAATGAGCGGTTCGTCTCCCTGGACGTTGATAATAATATCCGCTTCCGGGTGTTCTTGGGCCACCTCAGCCAAACGGTCAGTGCCTGTAGGGTGGTCAGGCGAAGTCATCATTACCTGGCCGCCAAAGTCCTGAACTGTCTGGTACACTAGCTCATGGTCGGTGGCTATTAGCACGGCTGTTGGCCGTTTGGCTTTTTTTGCCTGCTCATAGACCCGCTGAATCATAGGTTTGCCGGCAATCAGGGCTAGCGGCTTGCCTGGCAGGCGGGTGGATGAATACCTGGCAGGAATTACACAAAGTATGTTCATGGTTTTTGCCTCCAAATCAAAGCTGTAGCGCTCTCACGCCTATTTATGTTTAGCTACATTTTTTATCATGTCCATTAGTTCTTCATAGCCGTCATGAAATCTGACTTCAATAGACAATACATACACTGGCAGAGGCCGTTCAGAGTGAATAAATTCGGCAGGAATTTTAACAGCATCCTTGTCGGTGGTAATCAATGCCTCGGCCTTGTTATCAACTGCTTTTTGCATGATCACCTGCATCTCGGCCATGGTATAGTCGTGGTGGTCCGGATAGCGGGCAGCAGCAACGATTTTTCCGTCTAAATCAGTAATGGTTTGTTCAAAGGAGGATGGATTGCCGATGGCCGAAAACGGGAAAACTGAGCAACCTTTAATGACCTCCAAAGGCACTGTTTCCGACCGGACCCCCTTGTACCATTCTTCAATTTCAATGAAACACCGCGGGGTATGGGTGCTCTCAATAATTAACGCTGCCGGATTATATTTTCGCAAGGTCTCCCTGATGGCGTCTCTGGCCGTGTCGGTAGACTGATCCACCTTGGTCAATAGAAAGGCATTGGCTCTGTTCAGATTGGTGAGCGGTTCGCGTAATGTGCCTCTTGGCAGTAAAAAGTTATTACCAAAAACATTGATGGTATCAATTAGCACAATGTCAAGATCGCGTTCCAACTGCCAATGCTGATAAGCATCGTCCAGGATAATGACTTCAGCGTTCAGGTGCTCTACGGCGTAAGCGCCGGTAATGGAGCGGTTGCGGCCAATGACTACCGGTACTCCTGGCAGGCTCTTGGCAAGCAGATAGGCCTCGTCGCCTGCTTCGGTAACTGTCATGTAAATTTTACGACCATCAGACACAACGCCAACTTGGCCCTTCCAACCAGCCCGGTATCCCCGGTTAAGAATGACAACCCGGTATCCTTTATCGCGAATAAAGGCCGCCAGGCGCTGAGCCGTCGGGGTCTTGCCTGTCCCGCCGACAGTAATGTTCCCCAGACTGATAACTTTACAGGGAAGTTTATACCGCTGCAGAACACCCCAGCGATACAATGCCAGCTTGCACTGTACTCCCAGTCCATAAATGAAAGACATGAAGCGAAGCACGCCAATAATCACGGTTGCTAACAAACTTTGTTTCTCGCCGTGCACTAGTTTATATAGATATACCTGGAGCGCTTCCCGCTGATTCATCATATAGTTTCCGCCTTTTCCTTGGACTTTCACTGCTGCCTGTTTATCAGAACTTTTTTTTGCTGCAATATTTCTTTTAAATACAAGGCACTTTTATGCGAAGCGCCACGATTTTCGTTGATAATCACAAGTGCCTCCTGACCAATCGCTTGTCTCTGCGCAGGATTATGCAGCAGCTTGAGCATTGCTTCGGCTAAACCGGCACTGTCGCGAACGGTCAGACATACCCCTCGCTCAGAAAACAGCGCATACGTCTCTTTGAAATTAAACATATGCGGTCCGACTAGTATGGGTTTGCCATGAGCGGCTGGTTCTAAAATATTGTGACCGCCATGGGGGATAAGACTGCCGCCAACATAGACAATGTCACCCAAACCATAGATTTTTCCCAGTTCGCCAATGGTATCAACAATGATCATATCAGGGTTCCCGGCCAGTTTGCCTGGCATTTTGGTACGCCTTACAGCAATAAAGTTATACTTGGCAGCTAACTCAACAAGCTCATCGGCCCGTAATGGTTCACGCGGAGCAACTATAAACTGGGTATGGGGAAATTGTGCGCGAACTTCATTGAAGGCCGGAAACAGCAACTCTTCCTCACCCCGGTGAGTACTGCCTGCTACCAGGATTTGGTCAGCACTACCTAGCCCCAGGGATGAGAGAAGTTGGGTCTTGTCTTCCAGACTAAGTTCAGTATAGCTTTGGTCAAATTTGGTATTACCGGTAACAACCACCCGGGCCGGATCGGCGCCTAACCGGGTAATATATTGGGCATCAATATTGGATTGCATACAAAATGTAACAACCGTATCCAGCATATCAGATAGTACCCGTCCAAAGTAGATATAGCGATTTACACTCTTATCGCTAATGCGGCCATTAACCATCATGGCCGGTATGTTGAATTTCCGGATAGCTTTGAGAAAATTCGGCCACATTTCGGTTTCTACCATCAGGAAAGCCTGTGGTCTGATTTTGGCAACAACTGAATAGCTAAGGACCGGCAAATCCAGGGGGAAAAAGATAATACCATCCGCCTCCGGAATAATACGTTTGGCCATAGCATAACCACTTACAGTAACTACTGATACCACAACAGGGATACCTGGCAGTTCCCGCCGTATTTCTTTAACAATCGGACTAGCCGCCACAATTTCGCCAACTGACGCGGCGTGTACCCAAATAGCCTCTTTGCCGGCAACTTTTGCCAGGGTTTCGGCTGGCAAGACACCAAAGCTCTGCTTCACCCGCTCTGCAATCCCCTTTTCCCGGACAAAACGTACAACAAATACAGGCAATACCAGGATGACTAGTATGACTGCCAGGATATTGTAAATAAAATACATATTGATACCTCGCTCTTACTTATCGGCAAATTGCACTTGGTACAGTTTACTGTACAGACTTCCTGCCGCCACTAATTCGGTATGGGAGCCACATTCGATAATTTGGCCTTTTTCTATAACTAAGATAACATCGGCGCGCTGAACGGTAGATAAACGATGAGCAATAACAAACGAAGTTCGACCAACCATCAGCTTATCAAGTGCTCCCTGCACCAGTTTTTCACTTTCGGTATCAAGCGCCGAAGTGGCTTCATCCAGTATCAATACACGGGGATCTTTGAGTATAGCCCGGGCAATGGCAATACGTTGGCGCTGTCCGCCTGAGAGCTTGGAGCCGCGTTCACCAATCTGAGTATCATACCCTTCAGGCATTGCCATGATAAACTCATGGGCGTTGGCAGCCTGGGCCGCTGCAATCACCTGATCTTTATTAGCTGCAAGATCGCCATACAATATATTTTCATAGACCGAGCCGTTAAAGAGCACTGTCTCCTGCGGCACGATGCCAATTTGCCCGCGTAAGGAATTCAGGGTGACGGTTTTAATATCATAGCCATCAATAGTAATACGGCCTGCAGTTGGGTCATAAAAGCGGGGAATAAGGTTGGCAATCGTAGTTTTTCCGGCACCACTGGGTCCGACAATTGCAATCATTTGTCCGGCCTCGGCCACTAGGGATACACTGCTAAGTGCCGGTTCTCCCGGCTTATAAGCGAAATCAACATTTTCAAAGGCTACCCGTCCGGTAATGCGCGGCAACTCCCTGGCTCCCGGCAAATCCTGAATTTCAGGCACCGTATCAAGGACATTGAAAACGCGCTGCGCCGCAGCCAGGGCCCGCTGGATGTTGCCATACACCCGGCTAAGACGTTTGATAGGGTTACTGATATTAACGGCATAAATTAAAAAGGCAATCAGCGAGCCTGCTGTCAGACTGCCATTGATGACCTCCGTGCCACCATACCAGATAATAACGGTAATTCCAATAGCAACCAAAAATTCAACAACCGGGGTCAGCGTAGCCATGATTTGGGCCGTTTTCATCTGGGCACGAAAGTTGGAATAGTTTTCACGATTAAAGCGTCCTATCTCGTAGTCTTCACGGACAAAGGACTTAATGACCCGTACTGCCGCAATGGTCTCCTGTAGAACAGAGGTAATATCAGCCGCCCGTTCCTGCATGACCCGGCTGGAAACGCGGAGACGTTTGCCAAAAATACTAATGGCCTGTGCCACCAGTGGTAACGCAATAAAGGTCAGCAGCGACAGCTTCCAGTGCAGGTAAAACATAGCAGCCATGGAGCCAAGCAGTGTCATGCCTTCGGTAAACAGTTCAATTACGCTGTCAACCAACGCATTTTGCAAAGCGCCCACATCATTGGTAATATGGCTCATGATCGCTCCCGTCTGGCGTTTTTCATAATAGGATAAGGATAATCGCTGCAAGTGACGATATACGGATTCCCGGATGTCAATAATGACCTTTTGTCCAATAAAGGACATTAAATAGGTCTGGCCGTAAAAGAAAACACCACGCACCATATACACCACTACAATGCCGATGGCAATTGTGTTGAGCATCGCCATATCTTTGGAAGCAAGGACGCCATCAATTACATCCTTGATAATCCAAGGTACGTACAGGTTGGCGCCGGAAGCAACTAAAATACACACAATGGCCAGTGCAAAGCGCGGCAAATAGGGCCGTATGTAGCTGATTAACCGTAAGTAGAGCTTCATGTAGTTACCTCTTTTTTTCTGCACGCTACTTCTAAGATGACCTCTGCAACCCGTTTCACTGCGCCGGTTTGGCCAAGCTTTGCTTTTACTTCAGCCAAGTCTGCCTGCGTTTTGGTGTAAACTTGACTATCTGTAAGGATTTTCAGCGTTTCGGCCGCAATGTTCTCTGGATTAGCGTCATCTTGCAGTAATTCGGGGACAATGCGGCGCCCGGCAATAATGTTAGGTAAACCGATATTGGGTATTTTAACCAAAAACTTGCCGAGAAAATAGGTAAGCGGAGCAAGTTTATAAATAATGACCGTAGGCGCTCCCATGATGGACGTCTCCAGGGTAGCTGTTCCGGAAGCCGCTATGGCGGCATTCGCCAAACCCATCAGGTCATAGGTATAATCGGTTGTTAAGGTAACAGGCACTTGATAACTGCCTATTATATCTTGCAGTATTGCCTGGGAAATTGTCGAAGCTACAGGTAAAAAGAATTGACAGTCTGGCAGCCTTTTCCGTATTATCTGACTGGCACCCAGCATTACCGGCAGTAGTTTGACAATTTCCTGTTGCCGGCTGCCTGGCATTAACAATACAAGCGGCCGGTTCTGATCGGCTGTAAAGTGCTCATAAGCAGCTTCTTTGGTCATAGCCGGTTTTACAATATCCACCAGTGGATGACCAACAAAAGTAACATCCGCGCCGGCTGCTTCGTATACTTCAGCCTCAAAGGGAAAAATGGCCGCAACTTTATCCACTGTCCCGGCCACCCCTTTGGCCCGGCTGCGCCGCCACGCCCACGCTGAAGGGCATATATACGACACAACCGGAATCCCTTTTGCTTTTGCAATTTTTGCCAGACGCATGTTAAAGTCCGCATAATCAATAACAACAAGCGCATCCGGACGTTCTTTGTCCATAAGGGCCGCCAGTTTATCCCGCAGTTCAAATAGCTTTCCTAAATTTTTTACAACTTCCACTAAGCCCATAATTCCCTGACCGGCAATATCATAATCTACTCGTACACCTGCAGACTGCATGGCTTTGCTCCCCATGCCAAAAAGTTCAATATCCGGCTGCAAAAGTTTGAGGGCGGCCGCCACACTGGCGCCATGCATATCACCTGAGGCTTCGCCGACTGAGAGCATGATTTTCATGGTGGTGTCCCCCCTATTGCATAGCAACAATGGTTATGCTATTCATGTTAGCTAATTCAACAACTTGCTTTTTATCCACTAACAATGTCTTACCTGCTTCGATAACCAAAGCTACTGCCCCTGCAGCAATCATGGTTTCTAGGGTATCCGGCCCCACACTGGGAACATCAAAGCGGGTATCCTGCTGTGGTTTAGCAGCTTTGGCCACTACAATACCGCCGCAACCAAGTTCTCCCCCCCGCTTAATACAAGCATCGGTGCCTTCAATAGCTTCCACAGCCATAACAGCTTTATTTTTTACAACAACGGTTTGACCAATATCCAAACCGCCAAGCTGACGGGCCATAGCCAGGCCGTACTCCATATCAGCTTGTTCCCCCGGAGTGGGCCGGCGGTCTGTAAGTACACCGGGCGGCGGCATAAGCTGACGAATAAACTGCGTCTGGTCAAGCACACCCACCCCGGCTTTAGCAAATTCATGCACAAGCGCCAGCATGACCGTGTCATCATTTAAATCCGGCAGTTTGGCTAACAACTGCTGCATACGCGCATCCGGGCGCGCTGTACCGCTGAAGAGATGCTCCTTGGTAACCTTGCCCAGCATGGTAACTTGCTGTACGCCGTCTTGTTGCAGCAGACCAATCAGCTTATCCAACTCACCCAGGCCAATTGTATGAAAACGGGTGACGGCTTGTTCCAGTTCTGCTTCTACCCCTGGCGCCACAGCTATGGCTATCACGTCAAAACCCATGCCGCGAGCGGCACGGGCAAATTCTACTGGTAACCGGCCAATTCCGGCAATTAATCCGATTATATTCATACTGGTTTCCCACCTTATGTAGTTGATGCGGCACACTGCCGCATCAAGCACTGTTATCCTGTACGCTCTTTACCTATAGGTTTTGCTGAGTAGCATTTACCTATGCACGCCTAATTATCTGATTCCCTGCGTCCACGGCAAATACCGCGTTCTGCGTTGCGAAGAAACCGCAGCATATGCTCGACTTCTTCACAGGCTTCCAGTTCCTGTTCCATTACGGCAATGGCCTGAGGCAGGCTAAGGCCGGAACGATAGAGCGTTTTATAGGCTTTTTTCAAGTTGCTGCGAGCAACTGTGCTCACACCGGCGCGAGCGATACCAACACTGTTTAAGCCGCATACTTTAGCCGGATGACCGTCAACAATTACGAACGGCGGAATGTCCTGTACAACCTTGGAAGCGCCGCCAATCATCGCATTCCGGCCAATTTTAACAAATTGATGCACACCGGCCAAACCACCGATAACGGCACGATCCTCTACAACTACATGGCCAGCCAGGGTTGCAGCATTTGACATAATTACATGGTTGCCAACAATGCAGTTATGAGCAACATGAGTATAGGCCATCAGCAGGCAATTAGAACCAACCCGGGTTTCTTCCCCTTCGCCGGTAGCGCGGTTAACTGTAGCAAATTCACGGATCTTGGTATTATCCCCGATAAACACGTAGCTTTTTTCGCCACGAAATTTCAAATCCTGCGGTTCAGCGCCGATAGAGGCACTGGGATAAATTACGCAGTTTTTGCCAATACTAGTCCAACCGTCAACCACTACGTGAGCGCCAATTTGCGTACCGTCTCCTATAAGCACATTTTCGCCAATAACGGCATAAGGCCCGATTTCTACATCTTTACCAATCCGGGCATTGGGATGGATTACTGCAGTTTCATGTATTTTACGCAATGGTATTACCACCGATTCCGGTTTCATATCAAAATCAACTCCCCACTAGAATTAGAACTATATAAGCATATTATATATGTCGTTTATTGTTATATATATTCCGACTGGACAGTCGAAAAATGACATGCCGATTTTGGGCAAAATAAAGCCATACTCTCTAAAATACGTACATTACTGGCATTTATCAACCGTCTTTCAGTATTTATATCCGTTTTTCGATCATTATACTGCTGTAAGTGCAAACAAAAATTCGGCTTCCGCCACAACCTGACCGTCAACAGAGGCTTGTGCCCATAACTTGCCGATTGAACCGCGAATTTTCAGAACCTCAGCTTCCATTCGGAGCTGATCACCAGGCGTAACCGGTTTTCTGAATTTAACCCGCTCCATCCCCCCAAAAACAGCCAGCTTGCCACGGTTTTCCTCAGGATATAGCATAGCTACACCGCCAACCTGGGCCATAGCTTCTAATATAAGAACTCCCGGCATAACCGGTTTTTGTGGGAAATGTCCTGCAAAGAAATGTTCATTGATGGTTACACTTTTTATGCCTACCGCCCGTTTCATTGGTTCAAGTTCAATAATACGGTCCACCAGTAGCATCGGATAACGGTGCGGAATAATGGCTTGAATCTCTGTTGCTGTCAAAATCATCTAGGAAACGCCTCCTCAAATCTTCATCACATACTTGCTTTTACAATCTCTTTGGCTAACGCCGTATTAAGCGCATGACTTGACTTTACGGCAATAACATGGCCGGCAATACGGCCGGCTAGTGCCAAATCACCAATTACATCTAAAATTTTATGCCGGACCAGTTCATCAGAGAACCGTAGCTGTGTTAAGCAATTTTCATCATCATATACTACTACATTATCCAGACTGCCGCCCAAAGCCAACCCTTGTGCTTTAAGGGCCTCTACCTCATGCATAAAACCGATGGTACGAGCCGGAGCCAGTTCCCGGGCAAAAACTTCAGGAGTTATTTCATAGTCACCAAACTGAACACCTAACAGTGGGTGCGGGTTAATTGAAGTAAAGGTGATGCGAAATCCGTCATAAGGTAAAATAGTAATAAATTTTTCGGGATAGCGCACTGTTATGGCTTGTTTAATGATAATGGGCGGACGACGCAGTTCAGAGAGTACCTTGATGCCTGCTGTTTCAAATAGTTTAAGAAACAGCAATGAACTGCCGTCAGCTGCCGGTGGTTCCACAGAGGAAATTTCCACCAGGCAGTTGTCAATACCCATCGCGGCAAACGCAGCCAATAGGTGTTCCACGGTAAAAACTCTGGCCTCGCCAGCCTCGAGCGTAGTTGCCCGCAGGGTATTAGTTACGTTGATTGCCTTAGCCGCAACACGAGGTATACCAGTAAGGTCAGTCCGGGCAAATTCAATGCCGCTGCCGGCAGGTGCCGGGTTCAAAGCAATGGTTACATCCCGCCCTGAATGCAAGCCGATACCGGTATAAGTGACGCGCGAAGCTACTGTGGTTTGGCGATCCATAGGTTTCCTCCTGAGTTGTCTAAGTCCAATTAATTTTACAGGATATTGAGATTTTGTGCAAGTATGATAATAAACTTAAAGGAAGCGAATCGTTATGCAATACATTTACCAGCCAGAGTACGGGCACTGGTATTGAGTTGATACTCAATAAGTTCTTTATACTGACGGCCAACGTGAGAAGCCGGATTAACAAATACTTGGCTGGGGATACCAGACTCTACGACAGTGCCCTTTTCCATCAGCACAATGCGGTCGGCTACATGTAATGCAAAAGCAATTTCGTGGGTCACCACCAGCATAGTGGCCGCCCGGTATTTTGCCAGTTCCTCCATAACGACAAGAACTTCTCTTACTAACATGGGGTCAAGGGATGCAGTAGGCTCATCCCACAACATGAGTTCTGGTTCAAAGGCCAGCGCCCGGGCAATGCCTACCCGTTGCTGCTGACCGCCGGACAGTTGCTCTGGTTTATGGTCTTGCAACTGTTCCATACCTACTTTGGTCATGGCAGCAAGTGCCTTGTCATAGGCCTCCTCTTTGGCTTGTCCCCCCATAACTAATCCCAGCATAACGTTTTCAATCGCGCTAAGACGATTGATAAGATTAAAGTGCTGAAATACATAGCCGATACGCTTACGCACCTTTCTTAGCTCATCCTCCCTTAATTGGGTAATGTCCCTGCCATCAAAAACAATCGAGCCACTATCTGGCTCAATCAGGCGGTTAATTGTTCTGATGGTGGTTGACTTACCACAACCTGACGGCCCCATGATAACAACAGTCTCACCAGGTGCCACTGCCAGGCTAAGGTTGTTGACAGCGACCAGACTGCCAAATTTTTTATACAGGTTCTGGATGGTAAGCATACTGCTCACCTCCATTCTAGTCATATATTAGAGGCTGTTACAAAATACCCCTCTTTGCTGTTGAGCCTTTCAACAGAAACCGGGTATGCCCTTGCTGTGCGACTTTTTGGTGTTTTAACACCGGGGTATTTTATAACAGTTTAAAGAATAGTAAGGAAAGTGTGTTTTTTAAAACACACTCTATTACTTAAACTTTACCTTACGTTGGTTCAGTTTTTGCATCAGACCCGGACGGCCGCTGGGGATAACAATCTCTCTCATGACTTCATCGAGAGACAGACCCAGTGCTTCACCGGCCATAACCTCTTCGCCGGCAACCGGACTAATTTTTTCGGTATAGGCAGCCACTAACAAGCCAAGCAATGCACCGATAATAGGCACTCCAATCCAAGGCAGGTACGGAATACCACCACCGGCGAGAATAAACATAGCTGTCAGCATAACGGCACCTACGCCCATACCATAGCGGCGCTCAGGTGCAGTAAAAGCTCCTGTCATACGCTTTGCTACTTTGCGCCAGCCTGTGGCAGGCAGCTTTTTCGCTAAGCGCTTACGACGAATGACAGTCATGATGGCTGTATGATCCAGTCCCAGGAACAAAATGGTGATAATGATGGCTGTCATGCCTGCCAACACTCCTCTTACTTCATTAAGCACCTGGTATAGCTCACCGCGTGCGTTGGGTTCGATTACCCCCAATGCAGTCGAATATAGTGATACGTTATTATGTCCGGCCTGTGCATAAACAATAGGGGCCACAGCCTCTGTCCCGATACTGCTTGTTGTCAAAATCTGAATCCTGGCACCGGGAATAACTTGTCCGGCGATAAATTTATCCAGTAGGGTAACTGAATGACTGATTTCGTCATCTTTAAGATTAGGTACAGCGCTTGCCAGATATTGAACCTGAGCTGTAATCATAGGCACATTAATTTCCTGCAACCCATTAAGGCGGACATTGGCATCTGCCAGTCCCCGCTTGGCTCGCTGCGCATCAAAAGCGCGCAATGTACCAAGTGTTGTTTCTCCGTTTGCAACAATGTTGTCAATAGCGGATTTAGCCTGGCGGGCATTGGCTGCCACACTATCAAGAGAGGCCAAACTGGAGCTTAAACTGCCCAGATTTTGCTGTGCCCCTGTCAGAGTGCTGATAGTCGAGTTGACATCACCATTGAGCAGCTTTACTACTTGCAGGCTTGTAACCAAACCGCCAATATTACGGGAAGAGCTGTCAAGCTGGTAACGGATACCGCGGGTGTCAATACCGGCCAGAGCACTGGTAGCAGCCTGAATGGTACCACCTGCCACCTGCAAACTTGATAAAGTGCCTGCTAACGCGTTTACACTGCCGTCATAGTTATCAAGCGCACCCAGAGCAATGCCGCTCAGGCTTTTGGCGTCTTGGGCAAAACCAGGAATTTGTCCGACAAGCTTACCTGTCTCGCCTAACGCATTCCCCAGTTCCTGCCGTGGATTTTTATAGGTGGCGATAGCGGTTTGCGCTCCAACTACCTCTTTTTCTAATTTATAACCTGGTGTGTTGCCTAACTTGGAAGCATCACCCTGGGTGATACGACCTTCTGCTATGCCGTTGGCAAGAGCAGCTGTGATTTCCACAATTACATTGCTTTTTTCCGGTACTTGTCCAGCCTGAGGCAGCTGCGCAGCCTGACCCTGAAAGACAACAATATCCCCTTTTGCCAGTTTAGTGCCGGCAGCCGGGGTTAGCGTGACTTGGGAAGCATAGGCTGACAGGAACCGTTTCAATTCAATCATGGTGCTGACCATATAGGTCATATCATCATTTTTGCCGTCAATTGATACATTCTGGGCATATTCCAGGTGCAGATCTTTTTGCATGGCTTCTGAAATACCTTCACCCAGACGTACTGGATTGGCCGGTTCGCTACCTACCGGAAAGGTAATTTCAATAACTTGATAGTCTTTTAAAATATTTTTGATACTGTTGCTTACAGCTGACGATTTATCCAGTGAAGTTAAAATAACACCAACACTGCTGCCATCACGGAAAGCAAACCGAACTCCCTCCATTTGCATGATACGCTCAATCAACATGTTCTTTGCACCATCCGGCACACCGCGAATATTAAGGCGTGGTTCAGTCATCATGCCGACACTGCCACCGCCGGGGATGCTGCCAAAGGTTTTCGACAGATTTTCATATATTTCTTTGGTTTTATATTGGTCAGGCAGAGTAACATAAAAAAACGATTTGCCGGTAACTGTCGGTCCTTGACTTACCGTGCCGCCAGGGAACACCTCGGTAACAATCTTGTTCACCTGCATGGCTGTATCGTCTTTCATTTCTTCCCTGACTTGAATTACTAAGTCATATTCACCATAGTCACCCACAAGGCTGGCAAGTGTTTTCGAAAAATAGGCATTAGCGGCCATGGAGACCGAACTAGCCACCAATGAGCCGATAATTATACTTACAGTAAGCAGCATTACAATGTCTCGTTGAATAGAATCCTTACATATGCTTCTAATTGTTCTCATTATTTTCATTTTTGACATACGTTTTAGTCACCCCATTTCTGGAGTACATTATAACACATATATCAGTTTTATGTAAATAAGTATATCAAGATTACTATATAATTTATATACAATTTTATTCAAATTTCTTTACTATTGTTTTTACTGAAAAAAAGCGAGCTTGCGCCGCTGTGCTTCATCACAATGACCGGGATGGTAGTACCGTTTCCCTTTAACCAGTCATTGCGAGCACCAACGTGGCAATCTCGCTTTTCCTACTTACAATATTTATCTTTTAAAATCAGGCGGCACCGTCTTCCAACGGTTGTGCAGCCAGAACCATTCCTGGGGATGCTGTCTGATATGCTGTTCAATAATTCGGGTCAAGTGCTGGGTAGTATTGCGAATATCCTCAGTACGGTCCTCTGTTTTAGTAACCAGGACAGGTGGGTGCAAGATGGCGATGTGGGTACCATCCGGGTTTTCGGTGATAAAGGCCGGAACTATGGGGGCGTTACCCAGTCTGGCCAGTGCGGCAGCCCCTTGCGGTGTGGAGGCCATACGCCCGAAAAATTCTACAAATACTCCATCGCTGTGATTGTCTTGATCCATTAATAAACCGATAATTTTGCCTGCTCCCATCAGCTTGACCATTTCCCGCACCCCTTGCTTATAGGTGACATGCATCCCGGCTTTGGTACGGTATTCATTAATAAAGGTATCCATGGCGGCATTGGTCTGACGCTGGACTACGGCCACTAAAGGAAATCCATGCATGGCCAGCGCTGCCCCTAGAAGCTCCCAATTACCACTATGTGCGGTAGCCAGTATTACTCCCCGTCCCATAGCAAGCGCAGCTTCAAGATGCTCACTGCCTCTAAGGGTGACATACTTATTAATGTTCTCTTTGTTCAGTCTGGGCATGTGGAGTACTTCCATAAACATCGGTCCAAAACGAATTCCACTGGTCTTAGCTACGGTTGCCGCTTGCTCCTCAGTAATGCCAAGACCACGGCTGATGTTATCAATAGCCATCTTCCGGCGCTTTTTCGATACCAGTGGCCAGCAAAGCCTGCCAATAGCCATACCCAGGTTATGCCGTAAAGCTCGCGGCAAAATACATACAAAACGGCTTATTATTTTTACCAGATAATACAACACTTTTTGTCCCTCCTCGAAACTACGGCAGGGGAGCATCGGGACGGTTCTGCCGCTTCTTTTTTGGGTTTTCCGGGGAGCCTTGGGACGGCTCTACAGTCCCCCTTTTTAGTAGGTAAAGCTGGCACCAAAGTAAGTCTGATGCTCGCGGTGGCCAACATCAACTTTAAGTCCAGGCACTACTGCCACACGCGCGCCATAATTCATGTCATTGCCATCCCATTCGGCAATCAGCGTTGTTGCCGGAAAAACATTGTTGCCGGTAAGTATGCCTAGTGGGTTAATGGTCTTTTCCACGGCAGCAAATACACCATCATAGCGGCCATTGCCAATACCGGCATGAATACGGAATCCGAAGGGTAATGCTTTGCTGGCAGATACATAGGCTGTGCGCTTGTCTAAATCGGCAATATCTTCAACGCCAATTGCCACACCGGGGGTTAAGACGGTTTCCGGCACCAGACCATACTTAGCATTAACATAGGTGTGATCTTCGCGACCGGAGTTGTTATCATAACGAAAACCTGCCGCACCAACTTCAAGTTTACCAGTCAAATTCATAGAAAAGGTGCCAACACCACCATCTTTTAAATGATGATATCCCAAAGAAAATTCTCCCTCCTGTAGAACATCGGCCGAAGGAGTATTAATAAGGCCTGTTGAGCCGTTGACAGATGGTGCCGCGAATACAGGCGCCGCCGTCAAAAAAAAGGTTATAGCCGCAAAAATTGTTTTTTTCATGAGTGTTTCTCCTTACTAGAAGTGTAGTTTTTATGGTACGAGTTTATATGTATTCCCCATAAAGCTCCCAAATCCTGCTTACCAGTGCTGCGTAATTTATGGAATAGGAAAACGGTTATGGTGTATCATTTTGAGTGATACACCATAACCGTCCTCTACATTCCCGCTTACTTAGGTTCCAGTTGAGTAAGTCTTTGCTCAAGTTTGCGGATTTTTTTGACTAGTTCCGGCAGGTGACTGATGGCGGCTTCGGAACGCAGCCATTCCTGGTGCGGGCGGGCAGGAAAACCGGCACAGAAGGAATTGGCAGGAATATCATTAATTGGCGCGGTACGGGCGGCAAATACACAGTTGTCACCAATGGTTATATGCCCGTTGCAGCCTGATTGTCCGGCAAAGGTAACATTATTGCCAATTTTGGTACTGCCGGCAATGCCTGTCAGGGCCACAAAGAAGCAGTTTTCACCAGTTACTACATTGTGAGCCAAATGTACCAGGTTATCAATCTTGGTGCCTTTTCCAATAATGGTACTGCCGGTTGTGGCTCTGTCTAAACAACAATTGGCACCAATTTCAACATCATCTTCAATGATGACATTTCCCACTTGGGGTACTTTTTGATGACGGCCACCAACGGTGACAAAACCAAAGCCATCGCTGCCAATGACAGCGCCGCTTTGAACAATAACCCGGTTACCGATGTGACAGGTTTCACGTACGGTGACATTGGGATAAATGATTGTATCATCACCCACAGTCACATCCCTGCCAATATAAGTATGGGAGTAAATAGTAGTATTATTGCCGATTTGGACATTATCTTCAATGACGGTATGGGCCATAATGGCCACCGCTGTTCCCAGTTTTACATTAGTCCCAAGAACAGCGGTCGGATGGATACCAATAGGTATCGCCGGTTTAGGAGTAAACAAAGCAAGTAATGTCGTAAAGGCCATCCGGGGGTTAGTTACCCGGATAGCCGACTTGGGAAAATCCCCCATTGTATCAGGAATGATTACCGCTACGGCGGCGCATTTAGCGGCTTTGTCAAGATGAGGAGGTACAGCAAAGGTAATGTCACCAGGGCCGGCATCCTCAATGTTTGTTATACCGGTAACCTCCCTGTCAGCGTCACCAATGACTGTTCCGTTAACCAATGCGGCAATCTCAGCTAATGTTTTTTTCACTGGACGCCTCCATTTATTGCATTTTCTGAATAACGGCATCAGTTATATCTGTACCGCCTGTGGCTACACTGTTTTTATAAAGTACAACGCCCATCTTTTTCTCTTGGCTTACTTGCTCAATGGCCTGTTTGATATTAGTGTCAATCTGGGTTTCCAACTCTTGTTTGGTCTTTAGAAATTCACCATAGGCAGTTTCCTGGCGTTTTTGAAATTCTTCCGCGCTGATACTGGCTTTGTCTTTTTCCAGTTGGTCACTCAATTCTTTGCCTTTAACATTAAGCTGATCTTGAAACTGTTTAATTTTCGGGCTGTCAGACATAACTTTATTTACATCAAGAACACCAATGGTCGCTTGGCTATTACAACCGGCAAGCGCCAAACCGGCAACAAAAACAAGTACTAACACCAAAGCAATTCTAATTTGCTTATTCATGAAAAACTCCTCCTTTGGAACCCTCATCACTTAATTATAGTATATGCACGCAAATTATTTCTTAAACGCGGCAATCACCGCGTTAGTAATATCAACAGCCTTAACATTAACTTGATATCCTGTCAATATAGTGTCCAGGCGGCGTTCAATTGCCACTTTGGCCGCTTTATCACGGATATCATTTAAAATAGTTTCTTCAAGCACATTGATTTCCTGTTGTTTCATGCCCAGTTGCTGCTCTAGCTGCTTATTAGCCGCAGCTCCATCCGGGGGGGTAATTGCCTGGGCTATTGGGGCAGACAAAGTGGCAGTTTGAGCCAGTATTTTGGCATTGAGCTCCGCATTTACTTGTTGGGCATAGGCGGCAAGTTCCTGCTCGATAGCAGCTTTTTCAGGAGCTAGCAAAGCATCTAAGCTTTGGCTCAACTCTTTTTCTTTGGCTGCCAGTTTTTTGGCTTGCTCTGCTTTCAACGCATCCAGAATCTTTTTTGCTTCAGCCGCTTGTTTTTCATCCAGCCGGACAGTTTGTAATTTTAGCTGTTGATTAAAAATCTGTGGCTGATATTCCTTATCCAGTTCCTGGGCATAAGCCTGAAGCTTAACCGATAGTTCACCATGGACTTTATCAGCTTTTTGGGCAAGCTTAGCCTGCAATTCTTGTTGTTTTGCTGCCATTTTGGCATTAAATTCCTGTGCAGCAGCGGTTTGGAGTCCGTCAGCCACACTGCCTTGCAGATCCATGACTGGTGCTTCTGTGGCATTACGCGCTTGATTAACTTGCCCGCTTAGTTGTTGGCGAAGGGTGGCTGCCTGTTGTTTGAGTTTTTGCCACTCCTGATATTTAGGATGAGCATTTACGGCCTTATCTATGTCGATTACGCCAACTTGTGGCACTTCGGGGGGCTTGGTTTCAGGTGTCGCCGAACGGGAACAACCTGCAAAGAAAGCAGTACTAAGGATCAGGATTACCAGAAACCGTATTGGTGTTGTTTGCTTTTTAGTTGTAAACACCAAATCACCCTCTCTAGTGTTAAGGTTCAGGATTACAGGTTTGCTTATGGTAAGGCTAAAGCCGAGCACAGAATAAACCGGCTCGGCTCAATTTACCGGAACCTTATATTATTTGCCGGTAATTTTTTTGCTAACATCTTCTGTCAGATCCTGGGCACCATAAACTACGTTGCTGACATCAAATACGACAGCGATTCCTTTGGCATCAGCTACTGCTTTGATGGCCGCATCTACTTTGTCCTGAATTGGTGCAAATAACTCTTGCCGTTTCAATTCAAGGCGCTGCATAGTTTGATTGTAATATTCTTGTTTTTCTTTGTCTGCCATATTAGCAGACTTGGTTTCAAAGTCGGTTTTAGCCTGTTCTACTTCGTTTTTCATTGTTTCTTCCGCTTTGGCCAGATCAGGATGCTGCTGCAGCAGTAATGACCTGTTTACTTTGCCGATATTAGATTCACTACCAGCTTTAGCCGCATGGCCTGTACTAGTTTGAGAAAGCGCCAAACCAAAGACCCCCAGCAAGAATACTGCAGCTATCGTAACAGCAACCATTTTAGCAACTTTTTTGTTTTTAAACACTTTTTTCCCTTCTTTCCTGCCACCTGGCAATAAATTTTCTCCACTTACCAATTATAACAGGCCCTCCCTTATTCAGCAAGCCCTACAAATTGGCTATCATTCTAAGCCAGTTTTCCTTTTCAGTAATAACATATTCGGCACTTAGAAACTCATGCAGCTTATATCTGACCCCAAATTCGTAGTAATCAGTTTTAGGCATATCTTCCAGACGAATCGTCCAGTTGGGGCCAAGGTAGTGATTAAGCCATAGGATACTTCCATTTTCTGAAATATTGTACTTTAGACCGGCTACAGTATTTTCGGTAAATTTATGACCCCAGCCTGGTTCAAACTCCCAATTCATGTTATTAGGGACAAACTTAATTTCCATAAAAACCTCATCCCGGCTGCCGGTAAATTTACCAAAATGAAGTTTCGCCAATGTATTATCTTTCTCTCGCCCCATATCCAGACTGCCTTCGAGAATTACCCGGTATTTGGTAGTTTCGGCCTGAAGTGTTATTGCAGTATCAACACCGGGATTTACAACAGGAGTTAATACCAAGCCATACTTTTTAACTACAGGATGCTTAGCCGCCGTATTTTGTATCTCAGTGGTAAAATACTCTTTATGCCGCTCCACAAAGGCTACCGGCAAACCATGCAGCATGTCCGCCGCTTCACGGACAGGGGGCCTGGCCTCAGCCAGCAAGATATTGGGAATGGTACTAGAGCGCAGGGAAAGTTCAACATTATTAATTGTTGGCCCTGTGGGAATTAGCGAAAGTTTAATGCTTGTATGCTGCCCGGCAGTAATCTCAAGATTACTGCGGAATTCCGGCAGTTCGGTTGCCAACCATTCGCGGATAACCGTCTTGGATATTCCGCCTGCCCATTCTACTGAGTCTACTGGCAAACCGATCAAAACATCGGCAACTTGATCTTCTATTTTACCCATGTCATTTTTGATTAATGTCATTACCTTAGGTGAGAGGCCACCAATGTCAATTTCAAGAGAAATGTCGCGCACGACATCACCCCAGGGTCTAACTGCCACTAAAATATTGGTACTGATACCCGGAGTTAATTTAACTTGCTCGACTGTATAACCAATAAGCACTCTGTTGAATATATCCCTGACAAGATCTTCATAGTTGGCTTGATTTGTCTCTATATCACGAAGGGTTCGCCCAACAAGAATCTGTTCTCCCACTGTCATAATACTTGCGGTCATTCGCTTGGCAATTCTGGCAGGAGGCGGCTCAGCAGCTGCAACAGTTACCACGACTTTATCCACTGTCTCGGTTTCAGCTAAACCGGCTCCCGGCCATAGGCTCAGTAAAGTAAGAACGCTGAGAACTAGGAGTATCTGGTGTGGGCATTTTCTGCTAATAACTCGCACCTCCCTCTTAGTAAATGAGTCAGGCCAGTGGCCTGACTCATTAGCTAACGTGTTTTAGAACTGACCGCCAAAGCTAAAGTGGGTACGTCCACCCTCCTCGCCTTTAGCAAAGTCAATACGAACCGGCCCAATTGGCGTTGTCATGCGGATACCAACACCAACACTGGTTTTAAGGTCATCGAGTTTGTAACCGCCACCAGTCCAGGCATTACCAATATCAGTGAATACTACACCCTGGATTTTGCTAATGACCGGGAATCGATATTCGACAGAACCGGCAAGCATTTTGTCGCCTTTGTATTGTTCATCCTCATAACCCCGGAGTGTATCGGCACCGCCGACTTCAAACCGGTTGGCATCCGAAATATTACCGTCGGCATAACCGGCCGTGAGACGGGTAGCGATTACATGGTTAGGCCCGGTTTTGAAATATTTACGTCCTTCGAGAGTATATTTGTTGAAATTAAAGTCGCCGCCTAAACCGGCAAACTCGGCTGACAGGGAATACCGTGCTCCTTCAGACGGAGCAAAAACGTTATCCCGCGAGTCAAACACCCGCATTAACGTAATACTGCGGGTCAGACCATAGTTATCTTTAAGATATTGTGGATCATTAAAATAGTTTTCTCCACTTTCCCATTCTTCATATGTGTCTTTCCGGTTTTTAAAGGTGATATAATTTTGGATATACTCACCTGACGGACGGCCCAGGGTAATGTCAACGCCTTTACGGTTTTTGTCATAGGTTGACTTTTCTTTATCAGTGCCGTCATAGTAATCCGTATACTCATTGGTCAAGTTGTATACGCTGAAACTCAGCGAGGTTTGTTTGCTGTCAAGCCAGGGGCGGGTAAAACTAACCTCATAGTTTCTGTCGCTGGCACCGCCAAACTCCCAGTGAAATTTGACTTTGTCGCCACTGCCCCTGAAGTTGTTGTCACCCACTTCAATAATACCAATCATACCGTCAGATTTGCTGTAACCGCCGCCGATGGAGAAGGTACCTGTTTTCTGTTCAACAACTCCTGCCTCAAGCACAACAGCATTCGGCTCTTTA
Organism: Sporomusa ovata DSM 2662; assembly: GCF_000445445.1. Taxonomy (GTDB): domain Bacteria; phylum Bacillota; class Negativicutes; order Sporomusales; family Sporomusaceae; genus Sporomusa; species Sporomusa ovata. Next base: position 387,208 of record NZ_ASXP01000003.1, read on the forward strand.
CCAGGATTAAGTTTCATATTAACATCTTCGAAATAACCAAGGTTGTACACTTTTTGCATGCTGCGTTTGGCATCCTTTACATTGAAAGGTTCGCCTGGTTTAACTTTCATTTCACGAGTAATAACATTGGTTTTGGTTTTATCATTGCCTTTAACAACAATACCTTCCAATACACCCTCACTAATGGTCAGTGTCAGTACACCAGCCGGGCTCATGGCCACATCAGTTACCTTTGCCAGGATATAACCCTGGTCATGGTAGTACTGTTCGATAGACCGAACATTGGTGTTAAGGGTTCTGGTGTTCAAAATACTATCTTTGCTGGTAGTCACTAATTCTTTAATTTTGTCTGCAGATACTTTGGTATTGCCTTTAACAACAATGTCGGCTAACTTTGGGTTTTCCATAACGGTATATACCACGTTGACGCCTTCAGGTACTTCATTGAAGTTGGCTACTACATCAAAAAAGTAGCCTAAATCGTAAATAGCCTGCATGTCTTGTTTAACTTTCTCGGCGGTTAAGGTATCACCGGGCTGAATTTTTACCACACCCTTAACAGTGCTCTCGGCAACGTTATTAATGCCGGTAATTGTTATGGCTGTAGCCGTTTTGCCTTCAATATTTGTTGCTGCATAAGCAGGCAGAACTAACGAAGCGGTCATGCTTAAAACAAGCGCAGCAATAACAAGAATTCTGCAGCGTAGAACGTTCTTCATCTATTACCTCCTTATTTATTTGTTATTGACCTCGCAACGACTGTCCGGCTGTGCGGATTAGCTTGTTAATCTCATCCGTTGTCAGGGGAACTTCTTTGCTTTGGTCGGCATTGGAAGCGGATTTTTTTTGTTCTGATGGCTCTGAACTTTCATGAGCAGACTGTATAGTCTGCTTATGAGTTACAGGCTGTACGGCCGCAACTGTTGTAGTTGCTGGCAGTGAGACAGACATTGTAGCCGGCGAAGCCTGAATGGAGCTTATTTCCACCGCCGGAACTAACTGTTGAGTCTCAACTATTGGCTGTACTTCCTGCTGCTGGCGTCCTCCCCACCAATAACTGACGCCTATTCCGCCAATAGCCACCGTCACAGCCAACCCCAAAGCCAGACTATGCCGCAGCACCGGATATTTGTAGCGCCACTGCCGGGAACGGTTAACTTCCCTGGCATGGGTGAGTTCAGCCTGAGCTAAAAACAAGTTAAGCTCGCCGCGAATGTCTTTGTCTTTGTCAAAAGCCTGTTCAGCCTCTGAAAGCCATTGCTGGGCTGAGTTTAAATGCCTGTTAACATTTTGTTTACAATCCGCCACATTCACCACCCCTATTATAAACACTATTTATACTCCTGTGAAGACGCCAGATTCTGGTCATGAGTAAACAGCCAAAAACAGATAAATATCTAAATTAGCTTGGTAATAGTCGGTATTTCGAGTAGTTTTGACGTATTTACTGTTTTTTTGATATTAACATGCTCCCTACCAGTTTCCCATTAGCTTGGACATCATCCCTCGCAGGCGCCTGATTCCTTGTTTTTGCAGACGATAGATATGTGACAGGCTTACCTCCATTGTAGCCGCTAATTCTTTGGGCTGACAGTCATCAAGAAACACGCCCTGTAAGACCTGCTGCTCTTTGGCCGGCAGACGATCCATGGCCGTTTTGAGTTGCTCGACAAGATAGTTCTGCTCTGCCTGGGCAGCAACCTCCGCCTGGGCGTCAACTAACAAGTCAGCAATTGTTGTCTGGTTCGCCCCCTCGTTTAGCGGGCTGTCGATATGCAACAAGCTGCCGTCTTCGCCTTTCAGGTGATTAATAATCCGGCCCTTGATGCGATGCACAGCAAACAGGCTAAAAGCGACCCCCCTGGTATGGTCATATTTTTCAACAGCTTCAATGAGTCCCACTGTCCCTTCCTGAATACTATCCAGCATAGCCGGCTCAGGCAGACGCCAGCGCATGGCTGTTTTAAAAACCAGGGGCTGATAGCTTTCGATAAGGCGGCGGCGACTTTCCAGACTGCCGTCCACCTTATAACTCTGCCATAAGCTCTGTTCTTCTTCCGGTAACAAGGTTCGGATATTTTTTAGTTCGGCCAAATACTGACTGAGAATCATTGTATCCACCCTTTTTAGAAATTAGTTCTTGTCTCGATTATGAATAGTCCATTATTCGTTCCCCCAAAGGTTCCTCCGACAGAAAGACGCTTGTTCAAATCATAACGCAGACTTACACTATTTTTTTGCTGATCAAGATCCATGGTATAGCTTAGTAGCAATTTATCTGTTAGATATTTGCCTATTTCCAGATTGTATCCCTGGAAACTGCTATCACTATTATCTTGACTTTCCCGACTACTATAGGTATCAAATATTGATGATTTTGCCAGCCGAAACTCATCAACCCCCAAAGCATTTTGCATGGAATTCTCTATCTCGGCAATAAAACGCATCTGCAAGCCGGTATTCAGCAGGTTGACTAACTGATCATGGCCTAACACACTGTCATGTCTGGCCTGACTATTCGATTTAGAAAAATCACCGCCGCTGAGCGTCAATATTGACATAATTTCCTGCTGGCTCATGGCTGGGTCAGAGGTTAAAGTGAGATCCATCGCCGTAGCAGGGCCATTGATCACCAGATCAATGCGGGTTCGTTGCAGTTTGGCGTTAGCCTTTACCTTAATTATCGGTATAATTGAATCGTATTGGGTAAATTCGGCGCTGCCACTTTCAATGTTAAAACGGTTTGTCAGGTATTTTACCGTACCGCGCCTTGCTTCTATGCGGCCGGCGGCTCGCGGCTTTTGTAATGTACCGGAAAACTTCACTTTACCCGCGGCCAGGAAATCATAGAGATAGGGATTATACATCCGGACTTTATTGCCAATCACCAGCTCGACATCCAGCCCGGTATCCCAAGCAAGCTCGCCACCTTCAGGCACTGCCGGTATATTAACGGTAGCATCTTCAATGGTCAGTTTCCCTGATAGCTGCGGTTTTCCTTTTTCACTAGTTAATGATACCACACCATCCAGCGGTCCGGCAAAGTATTTGTGTTTAATTCCCAAATGATCCAAGCTTAGTTTGAGGTTGTAATGATCAAGCGCTAAGCCGTTTAGACGGGCAGAACCGTTTAACGCATAGGAACCGCCCCCCATTTGTCCATCAAAGTCGTTTATAGTAATTGTATCATCTTGAAACCGAATATCAACCCCTACATTTTGGATAGGTTCATTAAGGTCAGCCAATTTAATGGCGCCCTTGACTACTGTTAGCTGACCATTCAAGGTTGGCTGGGCCAATGTGCCGCCAACACTGATTTCACCGGTAGTTGGACCAGTAGCCCAGGCCACTTCTTTTGTCAGCATCGGCAGTATACTTAAATCCGCGTTATCAAGGCGCAGTTTCAGGTCCATTCTATCGGTTATATCAGCCTTGCTGCGGCCCTGGCTATTGAGGGCTTTTAACGGTACTACGCCATAGGCACTGGCTTTATAAGGTCCGCGCGCCAAAAACAGTTGATTAACATGAATACTGCCTTGATTATAGATGAATAACCCGTAGAGATTATCAAATTCAGCGTTCGCAACACTACCGTCTTTGATCTCCAACGATACGGCTACATTGGGGTCGGCTGTTTGGCCGGTAGCCTGGGCATTAAAGCTAAATTTCCCTTTGGTCTCAACGGTTGTATCAAACAGGGCCGGTAAAATTCCGGTCTCAATATCGCGGCCACCAAATTCCATATCAATAGCCCCGTTCAGATCGGCCTGCCCTCTGGCAACAAGTATCCCATCAACCCCTTGTTTACCCATAAATTTATTGATAGTAATAATCTGGTTAGTAAGCTCAGCATCAATGTCAATACTGTCAAGCGAATAGTTTTTGATCTGTCCCCTGGAGATGGCGCCGCGTAATAGCACGTCGGGATTGGTTATGCTGCCATTTAAGGCAATTTCTCCGTTAAGCCGGCCGCGAATACCTCGCTCCGGTATATTGGCTATTGCCAAAATACCGGCCAATTCACCATTTTCCACCTTGAGCAAGCCGTCAATTTCTTTTGTATTTAGATCAGCGGCCCCCGCGAAAACGTAGTTGCCGGTACCCTGAGCAAAATGAAGTTCGCGGATAGTGGCGTGTCCGTCTTGATATGTTAAGTGCGAAAAAATGTTTTTAATCTCCTGACCGTTCAGCAGGACTAGCGGCGCTTCCAGTTGTCCTTCTAGTCTGGGGCTAGCCACAGTACCTGTTACTTGACCACTAATATTCACTTTGCCTATAACTGGATAAGGGTAATTTACCCGCAGTCTGCCAAGTTTTACATTTTGGGCGTTTACAGCAAAATGTAAACTATTATCAGCTGCCACTGTCCCAGATAGTTTTATGCTGGTACCCAGTGATACTACATCCAGATTATTGACAGTAACAGCACCATCTTTACGTTCATAAGACCCTTCGGCTTTGGCAATAAGCTGACCGTACAGGCTGCCTTGTGTCAAGATAATTTTTCCTTGAAAATTTGGATTGCTCAGCGGCCCTGTCAGGCTTAGCTCATGGTCCACATTGCCTGTTACTTTAAGTTCAGGCATAATCATTCTGGCAAATGTCTCAGCCCGGGCGGCGTGAGAAATTACCGCAAGATTAAGCTCTGGCTCAGAGCCTGTCAACAAGATTTTGCCGGTAACTTCATGGCTGGCGGGGCCGTCGGTAAGGAGAACCTGATTCAAAGTTACCTGTTGGCAGTCGGCTGTAAGCTTGCCTGTGGCTGTTCCCAATACTTGTTCATTGGCCTTTAGGTTGGCAATATCGAAAGTAAGGGCGATGGCCGGGGCAGCTGTTGTACCGGTAATTTCACCGTCAAATGCCACTATTCCGGCAAAATTACTATTTTTCACAATAGCATCATCAATATCCTGCAAGGCTATCCCCTGGCCGCTAACCTTCATTGTCAGCTGCTCTCCCTGCAGCAAGCCATTGGCGGCAACATAGCCTGTTGGCAACGCTGCATTACAGTATTCTACCGTTGTCTTGTTGCCACTGCGTTCGATGAGAGTTGACATGGTATTGTACGGTATCCCATTGATGTTCCCTGCAGCCAGGGTCACAGCAGCCATACCGGCCATTGATTGCCAGTCACTGCCTTGCCCGCTGACAGAGAGACTGACTTTTCCCCGCCCACTTAGTTCCAGCGGCAGCTCTTGAACAGCAGCTGCATCCAAATTTTCACCAGCAAGCTGCAATTGATAGCGGCTGCTGACAATATCGAATTCTCCCTGCCCCTGTACCTGCCCACCTAGCATACTGGCAGAAAAATTATCAAATGTAAGGATATTGCCTGCAAATCGAAGGTTTGCCTTGGCTGTTTGCAAGGAATAGTTGGCAACTGTCCCCTGCGCTGCAGTAACTTTAGCAGCCACAACCGGATCGCTCAGTGTCCCGGCAACCGTAGCTTCAAACTTAACTATCCCGGTAACCGGCAAATTTCCGTTAATGACCGTCGGATCAAAGCCAGGAGATCCTACCTTCAAATCAAACACCGGCTGGTCACCCGCTATGCCGATTTTTCCTAACACAGTCACTGGCTGACTGGCAACAAGCGCATGACTGCCTAATATGTAAACACTTTCATTAGAAAACATAACATTACCTTGCGCCTGCTCAACTGGTATACCTGCCACCTGGGCTGCCAGGTTATCCAGGCCGAATTTTCCTGCGTAACGCAAGCCTTTAGGACTTTTTACAACTGTAACCTCTACCTGTTTGAGCAAACCGGCGGTGAAATTAAGTTCTGTACCGTCAGGCACCAATGCCTGATAATTGGCTGGATTCAGTTGCTCTGCTTTGACTGTCAGCCATAGGCTGTTTTTAGAATTGTTAAGCGAGCCTTGTATTTGCAGTGGCGAGGCATTATGACTGGCGGTCAAAATTGCATCAACGGTTTGACTCCCGTCGATAGTAAACTGACCATCAATCTCATCAAAATCCCATTGGCCTTTGCGTGAACGGACTTGAATACTTGCCTGTTCTAAGACTACATTACCACTAAATTCCGGGCTGTCAGGTTTAGCTTCCTGCTTTAAGCATGCCACATTCCAGGTACCATCAGCTTCTTCTACTAATACAATTGCAGCTTGCGAAAGTGTGATTTTTTTGAGAGCATCCATGGTCGTCTGACCACGCAGCAAAGCAAGTACGTTATAGGAAACAGTGACCTGCTTGATTGCCGCCATTTCCCGGCCTTGCTTATCAAATATCGTTACATCATCTACGGTAGCTGAAGTAAGTCCTGCCGTATGCAATTGGCCAATTGTTACCTTGGTTCCCAACGAATTAGTCAACTGGGCAGCTAAAGTTCCTTCCAGTTCGGCAAAAACAGTCTGACTGTAGGTTGACCACCAGCTAAAAACAGCCAGCCCAGCTATAAATACTATTATAAGTAAAGCAATTGCTTTGATTCGCATCTTATGCCTCCTCGGCTTGTTCGGTATTGCTTATTTCGACGGACCAATTGCTTCTTCCTTTAAAACCAGCCTGAAATTTTGCATTGATAATGTAAAAAAAAGGTTGTTTTGACATAATTGTCAAAACAACCTTTTTTCAAATTCCTAAATAAAACCTAGTTTACTGCTATACCCATAGCCTTATTAAGCTTCGCACGACTGGTATTATAATCGTACAGGGCTTGTACATAATCGGTCTTGGCTGAGGTTAAGGCAACCTGGGAATCAATAACGTCAAGGTTAGTGCCAACCCCGGCACTATAACGCACTTGAGCAATTTTATAGTCTTCTTCGCCCTTGACTACCGCTACTTTACTGGTCTCAATCCGCTTTTCGGCTTCCAGCATATTGAGATATGCCTGGCGGACTTCAAGCTGCACGCTGTCTTTGATTTGACGCAGTTGTTCTGTCGCTTTCGTAAGTTCAGCCTTGGAACCTTTGACTTGCGCTCTAACTAAGCCGCCGTCAAACAGATTGTAGCTGGCATTTATGCCAATCGACCAGGTGTTGTTTTCTGTACCTGGAAAATCACTGTCATGCCACTTTTCGGATGCCGTGGCCGCTACCGTTAATTTGTTGCCGCTTTCGGCTACTTTAATACTGGTTTTGGCAATATCGACATTGACCTGTGCCTGGGCCAGACTAGGCCGATTGGTCAAAGCAACCTTAATGCAGTCTTCCAACGTTTTATCAAATTTTTGGTATTTCAGCTCGTCTTTAACGATAAGTTCCGTATCAAGCGGCAAACTAATAATATTATTTAAGCTGGATACCGCAAGTTCGTACGAATTTTTGGCTATAATCAGATTTTGCTCGGCATCGGCTTTTTCCACTTCTGAGCGTAATACATCAGTTTTCGCCACAGTGCCGGCATTATACTGGGCCTCTACATTCTTTAAATGTTCGGCGAGACGATCTAAGGATTCTCCGCGAAGGGTAACCAAATTACGAGTTTGCAAAATACTGTAATAACCGTTTGTAGCATCCAGTTTGATCTGCTGTTGGGCTTCGGCTATACCTAAGTCGGCGACCTTCACTGCCAACTTAGCCTTATCAATAGTGCCTTCGAGCTTACCACCGGTGTATAAAGGCAGTGTCAGGTCAATACTGTTGGCATAGAGGGTGGTTAAATAATCGGGCACAGGCACTTTATAAGGTCTATCTGTTGGAGAGTTGTAATTGTAAACATAAGCACCCGATGCCGCCGTCTTGTAACGACTAGCATTATGGGATAAACTAACAGACGGCGCTTTGCCAGCTTTGGCAACGCTTACATCCCAGTTGGCTTTTTCCAGCTCTGATTCAGAAATTTTTACAGAAGGATTACTCTTGAGTGCCATTGCAACAGCTTCATCAAGCGTCAATTCTACTGGTGCGGCAAAACCTGGCAGCGATACCGCCATTAGCATCGTCCCTGTAAGTAAGGCTGATACCTGTTTGACCTTACGACTGGATAAGATAAATTTTACCATAATCTTTATATGACCTCCTTGATGTTATCACGTGTTTCAGGTGGTGACTGTTTAGTCAAACACTTATAATTATATGTCCACCCCTTGTTGGTGTCAATGCAAACTACCGCTAAAATGACTGTTTTATGCCAAAATATGAAGTTCTTTCCTCCTGCTTATTAAGACTGTCGGTCTGTCCTACAAGAAAGGTGTCTGGAGCTAGCTGGTACTGAGTACGCAGTTTGACCCGGACATCATTGGGATCATAGGCATCCAGCGACATTCGCAGTTCATTACCCAGTTTGGCATCCAAACCAACGCCGACCTTATTATCAATAATACCTACCCGTTGGCTAACATTGGGACCACTTGTACCTAGTTGCAGATTAAATTTATTGTCTTCACCAATATCATTAACACCAATGACAGCAAAATCACCAGGTGAAGTGTTAATGGTAAAATTAGCGTTGCTTTGGTATTTGCGATTATCAGCATCATAAAGGGCTTCGATACTGGCTTCGGTTTTAATATTTGCTACCTTGCTTAGCATTTGATTAGCTTTGGCTGAAGCATCACGGGCATTTCTCAGAGTTTCCCTGAGATCCCTGGACGTTTCGGGGTCGGTTACGACTCCCTCTAAGGCAGCAGCCATCTTTTCAACCCGACTGCTGGTTTGACGAAGTGCCGCAATAGTTTCCCGCAAATCTTTGGCTGTTTGTCCATTGTTATCCACATCGGCAAGCATGGTATCCACCCGGGAAGCCGTAGCTTTGAGACTAACAGACATATCCTTTAGGTTACTGACCATGGATGTTACGTCACCATGGCTTTCATCAGCCATCAGCGCCAAAGTAGCAGTCAGCCTAGTAAGGTTATCGGTTATATCCCTGGTATTTAGCGCCGTTTCTTTAAGTGCTGCCCTAACCTTTTCGTCACCGATAACATCATTGAGCGCCTTAACCAGCGTTTTGATTTCAGCCAGTACCTCATTGGCTGATACCAAGAGTTCATCCATTCCCTGAGGATTTTCGCCATAAACGGTGTCGTTAGGAACTAAAAAACCTTTTACGTCCCGCTGTGGCACTACATTAATAAACTTTTCCCCCAAGAGGCCATCTGATCCGATGGTAAATTTTGAGCCGGCAGGAACCTTTACCCCAGGATTCAGCATAATATCGGCAACCACACCATCAGGCAGCACCCTTACATCAGCCACCTTGCCAACATCGACACCGGCATAGCGCACAATGTTACCTGGCTTTAAACCGCTTACCTGCCCAAACATTGCATGCACCGGATACCCTTTGTCACCAAAACTTATACCGCTCAAATAAAAAATCATTCCGACCAGTAAGGCAAGGCCCGCCAGTGTTATGGCTCCGACTTTTGCTTCCGTATTCATACTCTGGACCTCCCTTTACTTTCTGCAGATCCTCCCTGGATAAATTTGACCATAATCGGATTTTCGGATTGTTTAATTTTCTCTGGTGTGCCAGTTTCGATAATACTGCCGCCATAAATCATGGCGATTCGGTCGGCAATACTGAAAACGCTCGACATATCGTGAGTAACAACAACCGAAGTGGCGTCAATCATCCGTCTGGTACTAACAATCAGCCTGTTAATAGTATTTGACATAATAGGATCAAGGCCGGCTGTAGGCTCATCATACAACACAATGTGCGGATCAATCGCAATCGCCCGGGCCAGGCTGACCCGCTTTTTCATCCCGCCAGACAGTTCATTGGGCATTGCAGTTTCCTGCCCCCGCAGACCAACCATTCGTAACTTACGCCGCACGGTTCGTGCAATTTCTTCTTCCGGCATATCGGTATGCTGTCGTAAGCCAAATGCCACATTTTCCCCTACTGACATGGAGTCAAACAAGGCAGAATACTGAAAAACCATACCCATCTCCAGCCTAATCTTGTTAAGCTCATCTTCTGTCATAGTAGTAATTTCCCGGCCATTAACCCAAATCTCCCCGCTAGTGGGTTTCAATAAACCGATAATTAATCTGAGCAGGGTGCTTTTACCCGAGCCACTTGGCCCAATAATGACCATTATTTCCCCCTGTTCAATTGTCAGGTTAATGTCTTTGAGGACTTGTTTTCCGCGGAAATTCATATTGACATTAACTAGCTTGATCATGGTTGACCCCACATTTCTACATTAACGATATAGCGCTACTGATAAAAAATAGTTACTAATAAAAATTAGAATTATCGACAAGACCACTGAACCTGTCGTTGCCTGTCCTACCCCTTCAGCACCTTGCGCAGTGGTTAATCCTTTATGACAGCCGATAATGGCAATAATAGACCCGAACACCATGGCTTTAATCATTCCGCCAATAATATCGTGCGGCACAGCAAATACCTTAATCGAATTAAAAAAAGTAAATGGCGTAATGTCGGCATAGGAGGTAGCAATCAGATAACTGCCTATAATACCAATACCGTCAGCAAAAATGACCAATATGGGCAACATGGCCATACAGGCAAGCAACCGGGGAACTACCAGATAGGCAACAGGACTTATCGCCATAACCCGCAGGGCATCAATTTGCTCGGTTACCTTCATTGAGCCAATCTCAGCAGTAATGGCCGCCCCTACCCGCCCGGCAAATACTACTCCGGCCAATACTGGCGATAATTCACGTCCCATAGCCACCGCTACCAACCCGCCGACTGACGACTGGGCCCCATATTTTACAAATTCATGGGCAGTCTGTACTGTCATGACCATGCCGGTAAATAACATAGTCAGCAGCACGATTGGCAGCGAGTCAGCCCCCAAATGTGCCATTTGCCGCAGCAGCAGCCTGCTATTTATGCGGCGTAAATGATAGACAGTCTGACCAAACAAAATCAAGACTTCTCCTATATTTTCTAAAATGCCAATAACCATCCTACCGGTACGGGCGAAAAATTCGATAAACATAACCAGGCTCCTTACCCTGTATTAGGTTCAGATTGTGTTTATAAATATTCAATATTTATTTGTAATTCCCTGCTGCTTTCCTGTTAAATTAAATTTTCAAACAGTACGGTTTTAATAAAAAACGCTATCACGCCCTTAAGGAGGCTCTAACCGCAGAGTACACAGAGACGCAGAGGGGAGATATATATCGAGACATTCCCTCTGCGTACTCTGCGTCTCTGCGGTTCTAAACTTATACTTTCTTTATGTATGAAAAAGAAGCCGATATTCGGCTCCTTTTGAAAGTAATTTATTTACTTATTTACAGTGAGTACAAGTTGAGTATCGCCATCTATGATATAGTCAGTACTGATGCATACTTTACGTTGACCGTCATCGCCTTTAGTGACTTTGGTGGTTGTATTGCCATTACCAGTTAATCCCGATTTGATAGTGGCAGCATGCAAAGCTGGGCTAGGGCTTGTTTCAAATTTTCCAGTTACCGGCTTTTGAGGGTTCCCATCACTATTTTGTGTAACTCCAGGAACATTCATATCCAGCGATTCTACCACAATGTCATTATTTCTGTCCCGCTTGACTAATTCATTGACGGCCTCATCCAATGACTTAGGACGGGCTTTAACAAATAGCTTGGCAATATCTTCTTCCCCATTTTGTTGCTTACCAAGTAATTGTGCCATTGAAACCATCCCGCCGCCGCGAACTACCAGCGTGAGTGTTCCTGCTTGCTGATCTTTGGGAACTGTATAGGTAATATGGCGCGTAATAAGCTCATTACGGAAGGGTTTGAGTTTAACTGCAATATCCACGTTGTCACCTGGCTTAACAGCAGCGTTAGCGGCTTTGGCCTCGATAATAGTAGCTGTCCGCCGTTCAGCATCTATGTCGATATTTACTTTGACATCCATGATGTCAATAGCGGCGAACTGGTTGCCTGCCAAAAGCGTCAAGGCTTCATGCACTTCAGCTATTGCCAGTTCACCAATGTTTCCCTGGGTATAAAACATATTTTCACGTTTTAATGCCTGGCCGGGAATACCGGCCGCACTGATTTCAAAGCTGACTTTTGCTGTTCCGGAACCAATGCGATCAGTCGTTTTTTCAATGGCATTAACAACACTGACTGCCGCCAGGGTAGGCGCCAATTCTTCATCCCGGATTACTTGTGCCCACAGCTCATTGGTCTGCCCCAGGTTCTTATCAGTAACCGTGATTCGCAGCGGCACAATGCCGGGAAAATTCCCAAGCTTACCTGCAACTCCAGCTCCTCTGTCCTGGTTAATCACACCAATAGCTTCAGTAGGTGTTCCCACTTTGAAGGAATTCTCCAAGCCACTGATTGTTGTAAAGACATCAGCGTCAGTGAGAAAGTAGTTAGCTTTCCCCCGTTTTAGAAAAGGATGACCAAACGCCAATATTTTGTCGCCTTCCACATAGGTTACTGTTCCTAATGCGCCTACGCTGACATCGCCACGCACTAATTGTACACCGATAGTGCTGCCAGGTTCCACTGTTTTATAAGCAATCCCATTGTTGTCATCAGTCATACTGGCGTTTACTGCATAGGGGATAAGATTATAGGGTCTGAGCTTATCTGCCAGGAGTTTCAAAGAGTGTTCACCAAAACCTGCTACCATCAGTGGCGTGGCGACCGGAGTAGCTGCCGGCTCCTCATCCGGTACCTTCTGCTCAGTTTGGCTATCAGTAATATCCCATAGTTTTAGCATATCGGCAATTGGTGTTACCATACCAATTTTATGGTCGGTTAATGACCAGCCGTAGGCAATAGCGCCTACCAGCTTGCCATTAATATATACCGGGCTGCCGCTCATTCCCTGAGCAATACCACCTGTACGATCTATTACATCGCCATAGGTACGAACTAAAATCAGATCCCCTGACGGACCCTTTTGTTTCATAACTTCCAGAACTTCAACACCAAATTCCTCAATGGTATTACCAGAAACAACCGTTTTGGCAATACCATGCATACCTTTAGTAATTTGGTCTACAGGCAAAAATTCAGGCGCGGCCTGGACGTAAGCAATTGGCAGCAAAAAAAATACGGCTACCAGCGCTGTCAGACAGCGCCTCATAAGTATCGACAAAATATTCATCCTTCCCAAAATCACCGTTTAATTGGTTCAATTCTAACTAATATATCGCCTGCTCTGACTTTGTCGCCAGGCCTGACCAATACTTCACGGACAACACCATCAACATTGGCACGTACTGCAACAGCCGGGCCGGTGATGGTTTCAACATATACCAGAATATCACCTTCATGCGCCGCAGCGCCGGCAGCAACAAGACCGTTTGATAATACATTGCCTGACAGCACACCGCGCTGATCAACAGTTTGACCGGCAGCCAGTGACCAGGCAACCACACCGATCACTAGCAATACGGTAATGGCAATAATATTTTTTCTGTTGGCCATTCATAACACCTACCTTTACTTTACTTAAAAGGCTGTTCTTACTTTTATTATAACGTATTTTTTTTAATTGGCAACAGAGGAAGGCACAATTACTAACGCATCACCTACCCGCCGCTCATGGCCGTCAGACGGTTGGTTAACAATCTTACCTTTTACTACCATCTCACTGGAGCCGCCACCATCCAGGTTCATAGCGTCCTGAGCCCCTAATTCTTGCATAAACAAGGCTAGTTCCAAAAGTGTCATACCAATACTGTCTACTTGCCGGCCATCAACAACCACTGCCAGAATCTGGCCGTCAGCTTTAAGACCAATTGCCGTCCTCGGGGCACGGCCACCAGCTACATCTGAGCCAAATCCTTCAATTTTTGTAGTCAAAAATACACTGCTATTCTTAACCAACATGGGTCCGGCCCCAAGTACATGCTCGGTCTTATCCCATACCGTTCCCAGTGTTTGCTGGACCCTAACGGTATCGCCAACTTTAAGGGTGGACAATAGTTTGGCTGCCTCACCATGAACTGACAGTACTACCCCATCAGATGGTATTGGGGAATTACCCGGAATAATGGCAGTTACTTTGTCATTTACCACAACATATTCCTGCCCATAGTTGTTACTACCAGTGGCAGAAGCATACAAACCATTATATACGATAAGCTCATTTTCACCGCGTTCCCGGTTAACTGCATTAATAGGCACAGTCTGTCCGTCAGGCAGTGCCACTTTACCGTCATATTGTACCTGATCAATCAGCAGGTTGCCATCTGGCATAATACCCAGGGCTGTCCGTGCCAGTTCCGTCGTGCTGGCAATTTGACCATCAATTTTGAGTAAGCCGATAATGGAGCCGTCAAGGCCAAAATAGGAACCATTAACAGCAGCTAGCGCCTGTGTACGTTCAACCATAGATAGTAACGGCTCCAGGCCTTGGACAACGCCATTAGAAATAGCTGGTTTTAGGGTAAAGCCCGCTTTAGGGTCAATAGCAAGAATATGGGCCAATACCGGACCACTGGCAGAACTTTTCAGCCACGAGGTATAGGTAATACCAGGAGCTACTTGCTCAACAAGTTTGCGATCATATTTTTTGATGATGTCGACAACCAGTCGGTTAGGATTTTTCAGGGTAAATACTTTATATATATACTCTGTTTTAAGATCAATAACGGCTCTGACTTTACCTGCTTCATCTGTTGATAACCGCAACTTGTCTACGGTCGCATCATTAAAAACATATTGACTAGCCGTGTTATAGCTAATACCTGGTATGTCTATGACCAACCGCGACGGGTTTTCGAGGGTTGTTACTGAATACTCAGGCAAAGTTGTTACATCAAAAACAATTCGCACTTTGTCAGCTGTCTGGCTTGTCCGGACTTTGCTCAGAACATTACCCGGAGCCGCCCAAACAACACTCTGCATTACAAAGATAACGATAGCTGTGATTACCGTAATAAAGGATAATCTTTGCCTAAAATGATTAAACATCTATTCCACACTCCTGAAATATATAGAGTAAAACCAGGCTAACGAGCAGCCTGGCTTTTAACAGTAGTTTTACTCAACTGACGGTAAAGCATATCGGCCAAGCCCATGCCGCCGGCTTGCGCCATATTTTTGGTTAATTCAGTGTCTAACATTGAGGTCAGCATTTGTTCCTCTTGGCTGTTGCCAAATAAACCATCTTTAGGAACAGTAGCCCGCATGCGTGTCATCATCATATTAAGGAAGACAGCTTCCATCTCCTTACAAGCAGCTTTGAGTTTGGCATCTTCGCCGGTTGTCGCTGTAGTTTTGGCCTGTTCTGAAGCCTGAACAGCTTTTCCCATTCGATCGGCAAAATCAGCTCCCTGATCCGGCATGGTCATCCCACCACTACCGGCGGAAATTGTACTGGGCTGAATCAAATTGTTGGCGTTAATTCGCATTTGATCACCACCTAAGAAAATTGAGATTGTTATTTTACATTATTTGTAATTCGGCATGCAGGGCTCCTGCTGCTTTTATGGCCTGCAGAATAGAGATAATATCACGCGGAGTTGCACCTACTGCGTTAAGAGAGGCAACTACATCACCAACACTGGACGAATCTGGTAATTCAACAAGTCCGGCAGGTTTTTCTTTAACTTCAACGCTGGTATCTGTTGTTACCACTGTGTCACCATATGAAAAGGGTGATGGCTGAGAAACATTTTTCGTCTGGCCAATCTTTACAGTAAGGCCGCCTTGGGCAACAGCTACCTGGTCAATTGTTACATTGCCACCAACAACCACCGTACCGGTACGTTCATTAATAACAACTTTCGCGGCATTATCCGGCGTAATGGATAATTCCTCGATAGCCGCGATAAAAGCTACTAAATTGTTACTGTAATAAGAAGGTATCTCGACAGTCACCGTGCCAGGGTCCTGGGGCAATGCGATCTGACCAAAATTCTGACCAATAGCTTCACTAATCCTATTAGCGGTAGTAAAGTCCGGTTGACTAAGTGACAAGGTAATTTTTTCGTTGTCTTTGTCGGTAAAGGACATCGGTACTTCCCGTTCCACTAACGCTCCATTTGGGACATTGCCAGCGGTTGGAAAATTTTTACGTTGGCTGGCACCACCATTGCCAGCAACATAACCACCTGTGGATACTGCTCCCTGGCCTACAGCATAAACTTGTCCATTGGCTGCCCGCAGTGGTGTCTGCAGTAGTGTACCACCCTGCAAATTTTTGGCATCACCCATAGAAGAAACAGTAATATCTATAGTATCGCCAGCTTTGGCAAAAGGCGGTAAATTAGCCGTGACCATAACAGCAGCTACATTTTTGGTTTTGACCTGCGTTGCATCAATAATAACGCCAAAGGATTTGAGCATATTGCCTATCGACTGGATAGTAAATTTACTTTTATTACTGTCGTCGCCTGTACCATTTAGACCAACCACCAAGCCATAGCCTACCAATTGATTACTGCGTACGCCCTGCACCTTAGCTACGTCTTTAATCCGGGTGCTGACTTGGGCATCGGCTATTGACGGAATCGTCATACTTACAACCAGCACGGCGGCTAGAAGGATTGCTGTTACTTTGCGCATATGTCCTCCAATACTATTTCTAGAACAATTAGAACTGTTCATTTATTATGTCCTAGAATAAAAAGTTGAATGCCTGTGTTAATATTCCCTGGCGCTGTTTGCCAGCCAGCGGACCCTTGCCTTCGATCTTAAGTTGAGCATCAGCTACATTGCTTGATAGCACCGTGTTGGCAGCAGTCACATCGTCTGACCTGACTATGCCAGTAATGGTAATTGTCTGTACATCGGTATTTTGTCTAATGGTTTGCGAGCCTTTTATAACCAATTGACCATTTGGTTGAATTTCCGTTACCTTAACGGTAATCCTTCCCGTTACTCTGTTGGTGTTAGACAAAGAACCTTTGGCAGTAAAGCTGTCCGACGTTGAGCCACTAAGGGCATTAATAAAAGTAAATAATCCAGTACCATCCTTCAGACTAGCACTGGCATCTTTTTTGTTAGCAGCACTGCCAATACGATTGGCGCTGGAAGACTCGCTGATAATAATGGTAATAACATCACCAACAGCATGGGCCCGATGGTCGTAAAATAAGTTGGCAGCCGGCGAGCTATCTACCCAAAGGGAGTTGGCCTCCGCATTAAGCGCAGACGCAATAATCAATGTACATGCCAGTAAAAAGCCTATTAGCTTGCGCATTATATCACCTTACTTTTATATATTTGCCCGAACAGTTGTGTCATCGATTACCTGACCACGAATTACCTTTTTGGAATTGCTGTTTTTCACGCGGATAAACTCACCTTTACTGCCGTCTTGTAAGGCAATGCCTGACACCATTACCTCTATGCCGCCATTTTTAGCAGTAATTGTGACTGGTTGTCCCCGTCTGATAAGTACAATTTGCCCCAGCATGGTTTCGGTTATGACGATCCCGGGAGCCAACTGGCGTTTTACCGGTAAGCCCAGTATTTTATCCAGCTTAGTAAAATAGCCTGGCGTCAACCGGCCAATATCGCGCCGCTCAAAAATAATACTTTCAGCTGTTATCGGCTCATTGGCATTGAGTACCCGGCTGGCAATGGCAACTTGTTGGTATTTTTTAACATCAAATCGCAACATCGCTGTGGAAAATGATCGACCAGCCACTTGAACACCAATACTTACGTTAGTAGGGGCGTTATAGCGAATCCCATAGGGCAATGCCATAGTAAAAGCTATCTCCCCTGGCGGCACCAAAATATCCCGGGGTTGCCCAACTGAGGTAATCATAACCTCTCCGGTTAAGCAAGCCTCTAGATATTGCTTAGCCTGCTTAACAAGCTCCTGCCCGCTGATTGACTGTGCCAATGCCGTTACCTTAAGCTGCGGTGGCAGCTGCCAGGTGATACCTGATAAATCAACGCGTGCCGCTCTCATCCGGGCCATTAAAATATCTCCGGCAAGTACATAGCTTTGGCCTGGCTGAGGTGTATGCCCCAGTCGAATTTGCCGTAAGCGGTCAATGCGCTCATTATCATCACCATTGAACCTAGCAATATCTCCCAAGGTAAAATACTGTCCGGTAATGGTGGCTTCCGGGGGAATGCTAACTGTGAGTTCCTGAGCCTGAACACTCTGGCCGGTAAAGAATATACCGGCAACACATAGAATCACCATGATAAGCCGGTATAGGTTAGTTTTCATAAATTATTTCCTATCGTTTAAGTCCGGCAGCTGTTTCTAACATAGAATCCGCTGTCGTAATCGCCTTGGAGTTAATCTCATAGGCTCGTTGAGCCACAATCATATTAACCATCTCTTCTACCACCTGAACATTAGACATTTCAACATATTGTTGAATCAGTTTCCCAGCGCCTTCTTCTCCAGGATTGTTCACAATCGGTGCACCGGAAGCAACTGTTTCTTTAACTAAGTTGCCGCCCATGCTCTCTAAACCAGCCGGATTAACAAACCGCGCAAGGGTAATCTGACCTAACTCTTCCGTAGTCGTAGGTCTGGTAGCAGTAACTATTCCTTCCGATGAGACTGTAATGGCAGTGGCATCTGCTGGAACAGTAATCGCCGGTTCCAGCGGATACCCCTCAGAAGTAATTATCCGCCCCTGGTCGTCTCTCTCAAACGATCCGTTTCGAGTATAAGCCAGCGTCCCGTCAGACAAAGTTATTTGGAAAAAGCCATCACCTTGAATGGCAAGATCGTATTCATTGCCAGTACTCTGCGGGCTGCCTTGTGTGTATATTTTTTGAGTAGACACTAAACGTGTACCATGCCCCATTTGAATACCGCTTGGCAATTCACTATCAGCTCCGGTAGAAGCACCAGCCTGCCGCATGTTCTGATACATAAGATCGGCAAAATCAGCCCGGCTTTTTTTAAAACCAGTAGTATTTACGTTTGATAAGTTGTTAGAAATAACATCAAGGTTGGTTTGTTGAGCCGCCATGCCCGTTCCGGCAGTCCATAAAGCTCGAATCATAGCATTACCCCCGTATTATTATTAGACCTTACCTACTTCGTTGACAGCTTTATCAAGCAATTGATCATGAGCTTGCACGGTTTTTGCATTCAGTTCGTAGGCCCGATAACCACTTATCAGGTTGACCATCTCAGAAACAACATTAACATTGGATTGTTCCAAAAAACCCTGAGATACTTTGCCAATTGCCTGACGTCCATTATTAGGCGCCTGAAATAAATTAGCACCTTCTTTTATTAATTCACGTTCGTTATCAAATTCAACAACTCTAAGTTGTCCAACAGGTGCACCCTCAACTGACACATTGCCGGTGCTGTCAACAGTAACTTGTCCGCCATCCGGTAACGTAATCGGACCGTTTTGTCCCAATACTGCCTGACCATCAGCGGTTACCAGTTGACCTCTCGCATTGCGGGTAAATGCACCATTTCTGGTATAACGTATTCCCGCCGCTGTCTGAACAGCAAAGAATCCTTTACCGTCAATAGCAAAATCCAATGGATTGCCGCTATGGCGCATAGCACCGGTGGACTGAATGGTAGCTATTTCATCAATCACAGTGCCTACGCCCAGCCCCCCAATAACCGGCGCCTCCGGGCCGTCATTGACACGCTGGATTAACACACTGGCAAAATCCTTGGATATGGCTACATCTTTCTTATAGCCGGCTGTATTGCCGTTGGCAAGATTGTTGGCTATAGTATCGGCTCTGGTGGTTTCAACAATCATACCCGAAGCTGCTGTATAAATACCCCGAATCAATGGTATCACCTCTTTTCATATTATCGTAAATTATTTCCGGTTTCTTAACACCTATTTACTATTAGATTTTACTCGGTCAGATTGCCTTTTTTGAGTGTTGTCAATGTATCCTGCAGGCTCTCCAGTGAATCCAGTGCCTTTCCGGTCCCTAACGCTACACAAGACAAGGGATCCTCAGCCAAATAGGTAGGAATACCGGTCTCCTGATTAATTAGCTTGTCCAGCCCATGAATAAGCGAACCGCCTCCAGTCATTACAATCCCACGATCAACAATATCAGCAGCTAATTCAGGCGGTGTCTTTTCCAACACCGATTTAACACATTCGACAATGAGCGCTACCGGCTCAGCCAAGGCATCCCGCGTCTCAGCCGAGTTCACACGCAGGGTTTTCGGCAAACCAGATACTAAATCACGACCGCGTATTTCCAAGGTTTCATTACGGCCATTTGGATAAGCGGTGGCAATAGCAACTTTTATTTCCTCAGCCGTACGCTCACCAATCAAAACATTGTACTCTTTTTTCACATGGCGAATAAGCGCTTCATCGAATTTGTCGCCGCCAATACGCAGCGATTCACTAACCACAATACCGCCAAGGCTGAGTACAGCCACATCAGTGGTACCGCCGCCGATATCAACAACCATAGCACCACACGGTTCCGCAATTTCAAGTCCTGCGCCAAGAGCGGCAGCCAGTGGTTCCTCAATCAGATAGGTCTTACTGGCACCGGCCTGCATAGCCGCCTCCAGTACAGCCCGTTTTTCTACTGTAGTCACCCCGGATGGAATGCAAACCATAATTCGGGGCTTAAAAAAGTAATTCTTGCCAGCTACTTTTTGAATAAAGTGTCTGAGCATACTTTCAGTAGTATCATAATCGGCAATAACACCCTCACGCATAGGACGAGTGGCAATAATATTGCCTGGTGTCCGCCCCAGCATCCGGCGCGCTTCTTCGCCAATCGCCAAAATGCGGTTACTGTCGCGGTCAATTGCCACCACCGAAGGTTCCCGTAGTACAATACCTTTTCCTTTTATGTATACTAAAACGTTGGCTGTTCCCAAATCGACGCCAATATCCATAGATCCAAACATGTAAAATTCCAATCCCCTTTCAACCTATCTTATGCCTGCTCAAAAACTTGTCCTACTATTCTTAAAAGAAAAAAGAGGTGGCAGTAAGATAATCACAAGTGTATAAATAATTCTACATATAATTTAAAAGTCCTCTATTTTTCGCTATCTTTCTAAACTTCAATCCTTTTTATTTACAACTGTTATCTTCTTTTTCTTCTTTGTATTTTTTCCTGGTAGCTTCACCACCGCGAATATGGCGTTCAGCCTTATTCATTTCAAGAATATTTTTCACCTTGGCAGCCAATCGTTTATTTATTTCCGGTAGACGTTCAATCATATCTTTGTGAACCGTACTCTTGCTTACCCCAAAAACCGTGGCTGTCTGGCGTACTGTATGTTTAGTATCCATGATGTGATTGCATATATCCAGCACCCGCTTGCGAATG
Source organism: Sporomusa ovata DSM 2662 (assembly GCF_000445445.1). Lineage (GTDB taxonomy): Bacteria > Bacillota > Negativicutes > Sporomusales > Sporomusaceae > Sporomusa > Sporomusa ovata. Next base: position 408,330 of record NZ_ASXP01000003.1, read on the forward strand.
TATTCTTTCATCCATTCTCTTCCCCCTCGCGCCCGTCCTTTTAACTCTTTGCTACCATGTATATGCGATATCTGAGGGAAGCAGAATATGTGATTTTTAATTTTCCCACAATAACTCTGGTCAACTTTATGGCTTTCAACTTACAAAAGACAGCCCCCCTGGTTAAGCCAAGCACTCGTAAATCATTACGACTAGCTTTGCTGTGTGCAGAGGAGCTGTGACGATGTTTCTATTTTACTCCGGGATATTGGGAAATACTTCGTGAGGAGCAAGATACTCTTGCTTGTCCTTTGTCTGGACCGCCAAGTGCAGGTGTGGCTCGGGCTCAGTCAGGGTAATCCCCATTGAACCGATTGGTCTGCCTCTTTTTATTAACGTATTTTCCTGCACAGCAACGCTGGCAAGAGAGCTATAGTAAATTAGGTAGTTATCACTTTCTACGACTACCGTAAGCCCATATTGTTTGTCAGTATAAATTTCAACTACCTTACCATTTACCAACGCGGGCACGATTTTCCCTTCACCCCCAGCGATATCAACACCATTATGATATCGCCAATCCTGGTATAGGGGATGAAACCGCCAACCAAATTTCTGCGTGATTACACCGTTCCATAGCTCGCTAATAACTTGACTATCGGCGGCTGCATTGTGTACTACTTCTACTGGCGCAGAAACGCCGGAGTTCGGCTGAGATTCCGGCAAAGCTGGAGCAGTGTTAGCAGGAACTGGAGACTGGGCCTGTTGCAAAGTTTCTGATGCCGGTGCTTTTTTAGCTACTGGCAGTTTTGCCACCGGTTCTAAGGTACTAATAACGGCAAACATAAGCAACGCTGCTACTGTTAGCAGCATTCCCGCTGTTGCTGCCTGCCCTACATAACCAGGGCGTCTTATTTTAGCAAAAATTCTTCCAGGCATATACTCACCTCATGGTTAGTATGCCCATTCGCGCCTTAATATAGCACCTTCTTTAGGAGCCAAAAATATTTTTTAGCGCTGTCCCGGTATAATAGTATGTTAAAATTTGCCTAAAATCGCGATTTTGCTTTGCCTGCCCATTAGCCCCATATTGGCACAAGCCAACCCCATGCCCATAACCAATTGTTCTAAATATCAATTTATCATTAGCTGCCTGGACATTAAAATTTGCTGACCGCAACTCCAATTGCTGGCGAACTTCAAGCCCGGTTAACGTTTTAGAACCAATTCTTACCCTATTGACCCTTCCTGAGTCGGTATAATCAATAATGCTGGCAACCCCGGCACTCCCTCCGCTCTGAGCAGTTGCCATAATGCCGGCATCTGTGCCTAAGCGCGCTTCTAGTTCAGCAAATGATATTTCTTTGGTATCCTGATATCGCGGCGACGATTGATCCCAACTACAGGCTACACTTTGTAGATAGGGATAATCGAATCCCCATACCTCCTTGGCACTTGCAGTACGTTCCCCACTCGTGGAATGAAATACGGCGTTAATGGGTTCGCCCTGATAGGTAATTATCAGTCCTTGTGTCTGATCTACTGCTGTGCAAACTTTACGCCAATACTTATCATAATTTGTTCCCCATTTTTCTTTTAACTTAGTATCATTATACCAGGCCTGGCTATCTTTATGGTCTGTGGTGACATCGGCCCCAGGATGATCGCCCGCACCTGTACCTCCAAATATCTCCATATGCTTTACCGCATAGGTGCGTGCTGCTACAGCTTGTGCCTTGAGTGCTTCAACTTCAAACTCAGCAGGCATTTCAGCAGCAACTACTCCTTTTACATAATCTTCAAGATTCATAGATACAATCTGATTACTATCATGCATATATACTTTTATGGTAACATCTTCACCCCGCAAAACAGTTGTTTGATTAACTGCCACCCGGTTTGTGTCATCCGAGCTTAGCAGCACCACGATCGATGGAACAGCAATTACTGAGACAATCACCAGCAATATGCTGCCGATGGCTATATACCTCACCAACTCACCTTCTTTAGCAAACTAGCCTATATTCATACTATGCAAACAAGCTGCCTGCTATGAGCAAAAAGGGAGCCTACGTGAAAAACCTAAAGCGAGATTACTTTACTGATACTGGCAATGACCGGTGAATCATTTTTCCCCTAGGTCATGTTCAGTATAGTGAAGCAATCTCGCTTGCGTTTATTATATACTACGCGTCAAAGTTAGGTTACACCCACTTGCCGGCACATGTAAACTTCTTTAAGCTGGAATATTATATATTATAATTAGTTCAACGATATGACTAGCAATCTACTCGTTCTATATTTGCACCAATACTACGGAATTTTTCCACTAATTTGTCATAGCCACGGTCAATATGATGGATATAGCCAATCTCGGTTTGCCCTTCTGCAACCAAACCTGCCAGCACAAGCGCCGCCCCTGCTCTAAGATCAGTAGCTTTCACAGGGCAACCGGTAAGGGTTGATACCCCTTCTACCACCGCACTGCGCCCGTCAATTTTGATCGACGCACCCATTCGTTTCAGTTCATCAACATGCATAAACCGATTTTCAAAGACAGTTTCAGTAACAATACTTGTACCTTTGGACACTGTCATTAGAGCCATAAATTGAGCCTGCATGTCGGTTGGAAAACCAGGATACGGCAGGGTTTTAATGTCAACAGCACGAATGCTGCCATTACTGCAGACTCTTACGCCATTTACATCTTCTTCAATGGTAACCCCAGCTTCTTTTAGCTTGGCAATCACTGGTTTTAGATGTTCAATCAGGGCATTCTCGATATAAACATCGCCCCCTGTGATCGCAGCCGCTACCATATAGGTACCAGCTTCAATCCGATCAGGAATTATACAGTGACAAGCGCCTTTTAACTCGCGGACACCTTCGATTCTTATCATCTTGGTGCCAGCACCCCGGACATTAGCGCCCATATGGTTGAGCATATTGGCCAAGTCTACAATCTCAGGCTCTTCTGCCGGATTCTCAATAATGGTTTGGCCTTTGGCCATACTTGCGGCCATCATAATATTTTCGGTAGCGCCAACACTGGGAAAATCCAGATATATTCTTGCTCCTTTTAAGCCTTGCGGCGCTTTAGCTTCAATATAACCATGGCCCATTACTATTTCAGCGCCTAATGCCTCAAACCCTTTTAAGTGTAGATCAATTGGCCTAGTGCCAATTGCACAGCCACCAGGCAACGAAATTTTCGCACAGCCTTCTCGCGCCAGGAGTGGCCCCATAACCAGAAAAGATGCACGCATTTTCCGTACAAGCTCATATGGGGCTTCACAGGTTGTTATAGTAGTACTATCAACATAAAACGCACCTGGTTCTATTTTAACCGCCGCCCCCAAGTGCGTAAGCACCTCGGCAATTGTGCGCACATCTTCTAAATCTGGTATTTCTTCTAAGGTGCTGGGACTTGTCCCGAGCAATGTTGCCGCAATTACCGGCAGCACTGCGTTCTTAGCTCCGCTGACTTTTACTGTGCCAGAAAGCCGTTTGCCCCCTCGAACAATTAGTTTTTCCACAAAATTTCCTCCCACCACAGCGGTAAGTACAATTCAAATTTCCCTAACCTAGTTTATCATTACCGTGGTAGCTAAAGCAAGAGCTCCTAGTCCTATAATTATTCAAAATAAAGCCTTTACTTTCATTTTTGCCAGTATTTAGGCCAGTTATTCCATGTAAATTATGGTGAGTAAGAAAAAGGATTGTAACGCTAGCGTCACAATCCTTTTTTCTCACAACTATTACATTTTTTTCTCTGCAACCCTAAGTCGGACTAAAGCTCGTTTTAGTGCCACTTCAGCCCGCCTAACATCAATGTCAGTCGCGGCTTGTGCTTCCCTTAGACGTCTCTCGGCACGGTCTTTGGCAGATTCGGCACGGTCAATATCAATTTCTTCCGGCAACTCAGCGCAACCTGCCAACACAGTTATCTTTTGAGGGCGAACTTCAATAAAGCCGCCACACACGGAAAACAGGTTCTCACCTTCGTCTGTCTGAATTCTCAGCGGCCAGATCTCAAGACCGGCAATTAAGGGTGCATGACCGGGAAGAATACCCAGATCACCGTCAGTGGCTCTGGCAATAACCATATTGACGTCTGCGGAATAGACCATCCGATCAGGAGTAACAATATCCAGCCGAATTTTATTGGCCATGTATTATTCCCCCTTCATCTTCTGAGCCTTTTCCACTACTTCCTCAATCGTTCCTACCATATAGAAGGCCATTTCCGGCAAATCATCATATTTCCCGCTCAAGATTTCTTTAAAGCCCCGAATCGTTTCTTTGAGCGGTACGTATTTACCAGGAGTGCCTGTAAAGGCTTCGGCTACGAAGAACGGCTGGCTGAGGAATCTTTGAATTTTTCTTGCCCGGGAAACTGTCAATTTGTCGTCATCAGACAATTCTTCCATACCCAAAATGGCAATAATATCTTGCAATTCTTTATAACGTTGCAGTACTTCCTGCACACCACGAGCAACTTGGTAGTGATCTTCGCCCAGTACATGCGGGTCCATAATCCGGGACGTGGAATCCAGCGGATCAACAGCAGGGTAAATACCAAGCTCAGAAATTTGACGGGACAATACGGTAGTGGCGTCCAGATGAGCAAAGGTCGCCGCTGGCGCCGGGTCAGTCAAATCGTCGGCAGGTACATATACGGCCTGTACTGAAGTGATGGAACCTTTTTTGGTTGAGGTAATCCGCTCTTGCAAGGCACCAACGTCTGTGCTCAGAGTAGGCTGATATCCTACCGCTGACGGCATCCGGCCTAAGAGCGCCGAAACCTCAGAACCAGCTTGAATAAAGCGGAAGATGTTATCTACAAACAACAACACATTTTGCCCGGCAATATCACGGAAATATTCGGCCATAGTAAGACCGGTAAGACCTACCCGCATTCTGGCTCCGGGTGGCTCATTCATCTGACCGTAAACAAGCGCCGTCTTATCAATAACGCCTGATTCAATCATTTCATTCCACAGGTCGTTCCCTTCACGGGTACGTTCACCTACACCGGCAAATACGGAGTAGCCGCCATGCTCTGTAGCGATGTTGCGGATAAGCTCCATAATCAGTACGGTTTTACCTACACCAGCTCCACCAAACAGGCCAATTTTACCGCCAAGTGCATAAGGAGCAATCAGGTCAACAACCTTGATGCCTGTTTCCAGTATCTGCGTAGATGTTTCCTGGTCTTCAAACGCCGGCGCCGGCTTGTGAATAGGCCAAAAATCATCAGCAACTACTGGCTCCGGATTTTTATCTACTGTTTCACCAAGTACGTTAAATACCCGGCCTAATGTGCCTTTACCAACCGGAATTTTAATTGGCGCCCCGGTATCTACTGCCTTCATGCCACGAGTAACGCCGTCTGTAGAAGACATAGCTACGCAGCGGACGGTATTGTCGCCCAAGTGCTGCATTACTTCCGCAGTCAGCTTAACATGAACGTCGCCAACTGTTTCGTCAATTGTGACAGCATTATATATGGCAGGCAGTTTTTCCGGGGGAAACTCAGCGTCAATAACAGGACCGATAACTTGTATAATTCTACCGATATTCACGGGGTTTCCCCTCCTTAACTTCTTAGAACCCTCTACTTAAGTGCCTCTGCGCCGCCCACGATCTCGGAAATTTCCCGGGTAATGGTGGCCTGACGAACTTTATTGTAGTTTAAGGTCAGTTTGGAAATGAGTTCTTGTGCGTTATCAGTAGCCGACCCCATGGCAGTCATACGGGAACCTAGCTCGCTTGCAGCTGACTGTAAAAGAGCTCCGTAAATAACTGTTTCCAGGTAACGCGGTAAGAGTAAACTAAGAACCTCATTAGCTGACGGTTCAAAAATGTACTCCGTCTGGGGCATTTCCTCCCCTTTGCCGATTTCGGCTACCGGCAATAATTTAATTGTTGTTGGCTGCTGATTAATCGGCGAATAAAAATGAGTATATGACAAATAAATTTCATCATACTCACCTGTAGCAAATTTATCAGCCAGGAATTGTGCCAATGCAGCAGCATCCTGATAGGATGGTCTTTCTGAAAAGCCGGTGTACTCGCCATCAATGGTATAACCCCGCCGCTTAAAATAGTCACGGGCTTTACGTCCAACAGTAACCAATCTGGCGTTATCTTTACCGCGCACTTGCGGTAAAACCTCTTTAATCAGGTTCGATGAATACGCCCCAGCCAAGCCTTTATCTGCACTTAATACCAAATAACCAATCTGCCTTACTTCCCGCACCGCAAGCAGTGGATGGGAGGCATCACGGGCATTGGCCGCCACACTGGCCAATACTTCTCTAACCTTCTGGGTATAAGGCCTACTGGCAATGGCTCGTTCCTGCGCCCGGCGCAGCCGGGCCGCAGCCACCATTTTCATAGCTTTGGTTATCTGTTGAATATTTTTTACACTCTTGATACGGCGACGGATATCGCTGGCGCTAGCCATGTATTATCACCTCGCCGCTTCAACTTTAACAAAAGTGTCTTTAAACTCTTTAATCGCTTTTTTAAGAACGGCCTCAGTCTCAGTATCAATATTTTTCTTTTCTCTGATGGTTTTAGTCACTTCAGCATAGTTGCTGCGCATGAACTTGATGAAGTCTTGTTCAAACTTCGTTACATTTTCAATAGCCACATCATCAAGATATCCATTAATAGCGCAATAAATGGATATAACTTGTTCTTCAACTGCCATTGGTGCATATTGTGGCTGTTTCAAAATTTCCATTGTCCGTTGTCCACGATCAAGCTGTGCTTGAGTGGCCTTATCAAGGTCAGAGCCGAATTGGGCAAATGCCGCGAGTTCCCGGTATTGCGCCAAATCCAGACGCAGGCGGCCTGCAACCTGTTTCATGGCTTTTATTTGAGCAGAACCACCAACACGGGATACCGACAGGCCTGCATTAATGGCCGGACGAATACCGGAGTAGAACAGCTCGCTTTCCAGGAATATCTGACCGTCAGTAATGGAAATTACATTTGTTGGTATATAGGCAGATACGTCACCTGCCAAGGTTTCAATAATTGGCAGGGCAGTAATTGAGCCGCTGCCTAAATCGCTCGACAACCTAGCCGCCCGTTCAAGCAAGCGGGAGTGTAAGTAAAATACGTCGCCTGGATATGCTTCGCGACCGGGAGGACGACGAAGTAAAAGCGACATAGCACGATACGCCGTAGCGTGTTTAGATAAGTCATCATACACGCAGAGAACAGAGCCGCCTTTATACATAAAGTATTCGCCCATAGAAACACCGGCATAAGGTGCCAGGTATTGCAGTGGCGCACTATCAGAGGCAGTAGCGGCTACAATAATGGTATATTCCATAGCACCGGCCTCTTCCAGTGTTTTTACAACACGGGCAACCGTCGATGCCTTTTGACCAATAGCAACATAAATACAAATTACGCCTTGACCTTTTTGATTAATAATAGTATCAACAGCAATAGCTGTTTTACCTGTACCACGGTCGCCGATAATGAGCTCGCGCTGGCCGCGGCCAATAGGTACCATAGAGTCAATAGCCTTAATACCTGTTTGCAACGGTTCTTTAACCGACTGCCTGTCAGCAATGCCAGGAGCACGGTATTCAACCGGGCGAAACTCCGTAGAATTAATTGGCCCTTTGCCATCAATAGGCTGACCAAGTGCATTGACAACCCGTCCAACCATTGCTTCCCCTACCGGCACCTGCATGATACGTCCGGTCCGGCGAACATTGTCGCCTTCTTTAATTTCAACTTCACCGCCTAAAAGTACAGCGCCGACATTGTCCTCTTCTAAGTTGAGAACCAAGCCAAATACTTCGTGCGGAAATTCTAATAATTCGCCGGCCATAGCCTTTTCCAGGCCGTGAATCCGGGCGATACCATCGCCTACTTCGATAACAGTGCCAACATCATCAACATTTAATTCTACCTGATAACTCTCAATTTGTTGCTTGATGATGGCCGTTATTTCTTCTGGCCTCATTTTCATATCTCGTATGTCACCCCAATCATAAAGTCTACAGCAAGGCGGCTCAAGACATAAGCAGTCTTATCCTTAAGATATTAAAAGATTACACTGCAACGGCTTGATTAGTGAGTAGCGCCGCTTTCAGCGCTTTAAGCTGGCGCTGTACACTGCCGTCAATCAGTTTATCACCGATTTTGACAACAATTCCACCGATAAGTTCCTGGTCCAAGGTTGTCTTGAGCACAATATTTTTGCCGGTAACTTTGCTAAGTTTAGCCGCTAGCGCCTCAAGCTGCTTTGTGCTGAGTTCTTTGGCGGTAAAGACTTCGGCCTCGGCAATATTTCTGGCTTCATTGGCCAAGCGAGTATATTCACTAATAATGGCCGGAAGCGCTGGTTCCCGTCGTTTATCAATTAACAGTAACAAAAAATTTTGGACAAAACCATCCAAATCTCCGGCAAAAACACGGGTTATTGTATCCTTTTTGGCCGGGGCCGGTACCAGTGGATGGTACATAAGTGTAGCCAAATCAGCATGTCCGGCAATGGTGGCTTCTACCAGCTTAAGCTGTTTTTCCACTACGTCCAGCATAGCCTTTTCACTTGCAAGTTCATACACGGCCTGCGCGTATTTGAGCGCTAACATATTGGTTAGCATGGCAAACCACCAATTTCCTTGCCGTCAAGCTTATTGATAAAATCATCAACAATCTTGGCATTGGCTTGTTCGTCAATGTTCTGGGCGATAATTTTGGAAGCAGCTGCGACAGCCAGCGTTACAACCTCGCCTTTGAGCTCGGCAATGGCGCGTTCGCGTTCACGGGCTATCTCTTCCTGGGTGGTCTTTACTAGTCGGATACTTTCTTCACGGGCTTCTTTGAGAATTTCTTCTTTGGTTTGTTCAGCCAGCTTGGCGGCCTTTTCAACAATAGCCTGGGCCTGAGTACGTGCTTCAGCCAGTTGAGCAAGATACTCCTGCTTGAGTTTCTCAGCAGCTTGCTTTTCCTGTTCAGCCGTTTCCAGACTGTCAGCAATTTTGGCCTGCCGGTCAGCCAGCGCCTGCATCAGCGGTTTATATGCCACTTTTGTTAGAATAGCAACAAGTATAAGAAAATTTATAATTTGCGCTATAAGCGTCGCATTCAAATCAACCAATTGAGGGCCCCTCCTCTTTCCGGCGTATAAGGGGAGCGCTGACAGAAGGCATAATGCATCCTGCCAGTCGCCCGATAACGCTTAGATTACTTAATGAACGGATTGGCAAATACCAGTACAATTGCGATAACAGCAGCAATAATAGGAATAGACTCGATCAAACCTACGGAAATCAGCATGTTTACGAGAATAGTTCCTTTTGCTTCCGGCTGTCTTGCCATCCCCTCAATTGCCTTGGCGGTTACGGCACCATCACCAATACCGGCACCAATGGCAGCAAGACCAATAGCTAAACCGGCACCAATCGCAGAAGCCGCAATAATAATAGCATGTTCCACAGAAAACTCCTCCTTTTTGTTTGTTCAGTTATTGATTTACAGAGTAAGCTAAAAACTAATGCTCATTCTTTAATGAGTTGGACAGATACGACATGGACAACATGGTAAAAATAAATGCCTGAACAACACCAACAAACACACTGAAAGCCAACCATGCTGTCGGAATAACATATGGCACCAGCATACCCAAAATAATGAGCAAAATCTCGCCTGCCAAAATGTTGCCAAATAAACGGAAAGATAAAGTAATTGGTTTAGCCAGTTCTTCAATAATGTTGATAATAACAAAGGGGATATAGGGCTCAAAAAAATGCTTAACGTACCTAACGGCTCCTTTTTCCTTAACACCGATAATATGTACCAGGATAACAACCATCAAAGCCAGCCCCAGAGTTGTGTTGATATCATTGGTTGGTGAGGTAAATCCCGGCACCAAGCCTAATTCATTGCCAACAACAAGGAACAGGAACAATGTGATAATTAGTGGTGCCAATTTTCGGCCTTTGGGCCCCATCGTGTTATCAATCTGGTCTAACAAGGCAGTAACCGCCATTTCCAAAAAATTTTGCCAGCCCCGGGGAACAATCGCTGCCCGCCTAGTAGCAACAAATGCCAAAACAATGACAATTGCCATAGTCAACCACGTCATAGTTAAGGTGTCCATATTAAAGGTAAGTCCGGCAAAATGCGCCAGCTTATGTCCACCAATCTCATGTCCTCCACCATGTCCCATATTCATTTTCACTCCTTTCTATCAGTTTATTTTGGACTTTCCAAAATTTGTTATAAATCCGGAAACCACGATACATACGGCATTCAAGAAAAGCACTATATGAAGTGAGAATAACCCCACTACTGCCGCCATAAAATCAATACCCGGCACATGAACTGCTAAAACAAGCATCGAAACCATAAAACCATACCGAAGCAGCCAACCTGTTCGCATCGATGCAACTGCTTGTCCAGGTGGTAGTTCGGCACTTTTCTTTACCCGGCGGCACATAAGCAGAAAATAAAGCAAACTGCCTGCCCAGCCAGTCAATAAACCAGGTATAATGGATATTCTACCTGATACTAAAGCTCCGGTGGTTATAAATAAACCCCAAGCCAAAAGGTGCAGTAACGTTCGCCGCACTTGACCGGTATAGTTATCGGAAAACTCTATTTTGAGCAAAAAGAACACCCTTTATGACCTGACAATTTTTTTGTAGGTAGCCCATAATCCAGCCAGCATGCCTAGCACAATCCCTGATACAGTAAACCAGGGGAAACTGCCACAATAGTTATCAGCCCAACGGCCTAAAAACAGCCCTACCGCTACCGTAGCCACCGTAGTAAGACCAATGTTCATCGCCACACTAAGCGCCGACCATGTCCCATCAGGTTTTCCCGGCATAGCTTCACCTCTTATAAATTTGCAAGCTACTTTGCTTATTATGACCCAAATGGCAACTGGTTATCATTTTAGGCAATAAACTACCAAAAAACTGAATCTTGTTAATATATTCTATACTGTATGTGAATATTCCTGCTATTATGTTACAGAAGACAATAAAAATTTCACCAATTTGCAGAATTTAGAACACTTTTATTCTTTACTGCTGGCCTTAAATTCATTTGGCAGCGTTGTACTCAGGTTATACCTATACAAAATAGCATTCACGATCCGGCTGGCAGCTTTACCATCCCCATAGGGATTTACTGCACTTGCCATACGCTGATATTCTTTGTCATTTACAAGTAGTTCCCGAGTCTCATTGTATACCCGCTGCTTATCTGTGCCGATAAGTTTAACCGTGCCAGAGGTTACTGCCTCCGGACGTTCAGTCGTATCACGTAAAACCAGCACTGGTTTACCAAGGGCTGGCGCTTCCTCCTGGATACCTCCCGAATCAGTAAGGATCAAATAAGATCTGGCCATAAGGTTGGCAAAGGGCTGGTAGTCAAGCGGGTCAATCAAATGTACGCGGCTGAGCCCGCCAAGTTCTTCCTCAACGACTTGGCGCACAAGAGGATTTTTATGGACTGGAAAAACAATTTCAACATCATAAAAACTATCAACAATCGCCTTTAATGCCTGATAGACATGTCGCATAGGTTCACCCAGGTTTTCGCGACGATGGGTAGTAACCAGGATAACTTTCCTACTGTCATAGTCAATGCTTTGCAGTAGCGGGTCAATAAATCTATAGGTAGAGTCGATGGTAGCCCTTAGCGCGTCAATAACGGTATTACCTGTCACAAATACGGTTTTGGGGTCTACGTTTTCCTGCAGTAGGTTTTGTCTGGCTGTGGATGTCGGCGCAAAATGGATATCAGTTAATGTACCTGTCAGCTTACGGTTCATTTCCTCCGGATATGGCGAATACTTATCGCCGGTACGTAATCCTGCTTCGACATGACCAATTACAATCTGGTGATAAAAGGCGGCCAGCGCTCCGGCAAAGGTCGTCGTCGTGTCGCCATGAACCAGGACAATATCTGGTTTTTCCCCGGCCAGCACCTGATTGAGACCTTGCATGGCCCGACAGGTAATGTCAAATAGGGTTTGGCCCTGGCTCATAATGTCCAGATCATAATTAGGCGTAATTTTAAATAAACCAAGTACTTGATCAAGCATCTCCCTGTGTTGGGCAGTAACTGCCACTAGCGATGTTATGTATTCGGAATGCTTTGCTAACTCAAGTACAACAGGTGCCATTTTGATGGCTTCAGGCCTAGTGCCAAAAACAGTCATAACTTTAATGCGTGACATAAAAAGCTCCTTCCGCTGGAAACAAGTGGCGTTTTTCACTTTTTCCGCTGCTAAATACAAGGCGGGCAAAATTGCCCGCCTTGTAGTACATATTCAATATCAAAATCACTATTAATGGCTTTTCACTGAATCAGTGTGTTTAAGCACACCATCATTATTACTCAGCACACCAATTTTCTTGGCACCAAGACAGGCCACAATAATAATGGCCAGAACAATTAACCCGGCAGATACTTGGCTAACTTCGGTAAGCACAATCGCACTCACGCCTAAAAAACTGCTAATTACATACATCAACAATACGGCCTGTTTCTGGCTTAAACCCATAGCCAACAGCCGATGATGCAAATGCCCCTTATCCGGCTTAAAAATTGGCCGGCCATTCATATACCGGCGAATTATAGCAAAAGCAGTATCCATAATTGGCAGCCCTAATGCCACAATAGGAACTATCAGAGCAATGGTTGCCGCGCTTTTAACAGCCCCTAATATGGAAACAGCGGCCAGCATATAGCCTAAAAACATGCTGCCGGTATCGCCCATAAAGATCTTGGCCGGGTTAAAATTATGCTGTAAAAAACCAAGTGCACTGCCAGCTAATGCGGCAGTCAAAATAGCTACTGTCCAGAAATTCTGTTCCAGTGCCACTAACAAAATAGTAAGTGATGCAATTGTCGATACCCCGGCAGCTAAACCATCCAGGCCATCAATTAGATTAACCGTATTGGTCAATCCGACTACCCACATAATGGTAATCGGGATGGCCAGATAATTAACATAAATCATATCACCGAAAGGATTAGTCAACCACTCAATCCGGACATCAAATAGTACCAGCACAGCAGCTGCCATAATCTGACCTAACAACTTTACCTTAGCCGACAACTGGATCATATCATCAATAATACCTACAGCCAAAATGACAGTACCACCTAATAATAATCCTAAAATTTCATGGCTAATATGCATGCTGGACAATACAGCAAGTACAAAACCAAAATATATTGCCAATCCACCCATCCGTGGAATTGGAGTAGTATGCACTTTACGGGCATCCGGGGCATCCAAAGCTCCTGCCTTAATGGCTAGTTCCTTGACCTGCGGCGTGATAAAGTAAGCTGCTGCCAAAGCAACAGAAAAAGCCACTACATAGGTTTGCATATGCTTACACCTCATTTCTACACAACTCCAATTGTAACTCCCCGTGTGAAAGTTGTCAATCCGCAGCAAATGGAGAAATATGCTTGCAATTATAGTAATTCTCTAACTACCGACAATATCCTTTGCGACGCAGTTTATTCACATGCCCCTCAACAAGCTCTGGTATATTTACAGCATACCGTTCAGCCAAAATATACATCATCGTAAAACAGCATTGAGCTACATCTAATAACTCCAACGCCGCTCCCTTGTTAACCTCAGCGGCAGCAAGACAATTTTGTTCACCTGATGCACCGGCATGTTTGCCAAGGAACTGGGTAAGTTCGCCAAGTTCTTCCTGAATTTTACACACCGTAGTAAGTAGTGTGACGTCCGTAATCTGAAGGTGTGGCAGACTAATATATTTGTAGTTGCCGCCATGGCGGTTTTGTATCGTAGTGATGCGATAACTTTGATTATTATCATAGGCATAGCCTTTATTCAATAATTTTGCAAGGTGCTCGCCAATCAGGCTGTCAGCATCAATCACAAAGTAGTCTTCCATGACAAAAATCATCGTCACACAAGTTTGTGCAACATCCAAAAGTTCTTCTTTAACATCCGTAAGTAACCTTGAAGCCAACGGTTGGTTTGCGAATTCCTCCGGACTTAATTTCTCCCAGGACATAAATTTAAGTACAGCACGGGCTAATTCTCCGGCTTCTTCCATAGCCTTCAGCAGCGTTGAATCCAGTGTCGGGGTAAGATTATTAAGTTTTGGTAAATAAATAGCTTCTACCATTGAACTCCCCTCTTATTTACTGCCTAGCCGAAGCAGTCGTAAGTTATGCCGGCCTCAGCAATTAACTGTTCCGCGAGTTTATCCGGATAGCTATACTGATAGACAATTCGTTTAATGCCCGCATTTATAAGAATTTTGGTACAGGCTGAACAAGGTTGATGGGTCGAGTAAATCGTGGCATCACGAATAGGAACCCCGTACATAGCTGCCTGAACTACTGCACTTTGCTCGGCATGAAGCCCCCTGCAGAGCTCCTGACGCTGGCCTGATGGTACCTGATTAACAGCACGTACGCAGCCAATTTCGCCACAATGGGGCAAACCACAAGGCGCGCCATTATAGCCAGTGCTTAAGAGACGCCGATCTTTAACAATCACAGCCCCAATGTGGCGACGCAAACAGGTTGAGCGGGTAGCAACAACCTTGGTTATTTCCATAAAATACTCATCCCAGGACGGTCGGGTAAATTCCAGGTTCTCACTCATGGGCTTCTACTCCCTTGGCCAAACAATGTACTAACAGTGTATTCCTGCCCCCAGAAAAAAATAACCGTTTACTTGGTGCCAAAAATCCGGTCACCGGCATCCCCTAACCCAGGCACAATGTAGCCGTATTCATTGAGATGACTGTCAACAGCAGCTACATACACCTCAACATCAGGATGATGGGCATTAACTAAATTAATACCTTCCGGTGCAGCCACCAGACACATTAGTTTAATATTCTTGGCACCTTTGGCTTTTAAGAGGTCAATAGCCGCGACTGAGGATCCGCCGGTAGCCAGCATAGGATCGATAACAATAAGTTCACGTTCATCAACATCTTTCGGCAGTTTGCAGTAGTACTCCACCGGTTTTAGCGTTTTCTCGTCACGATATAAACCAACATGCCCGACCTTGGCAGCAGGAATAAGTTTTATAATACCATTTACCATGCCTAGGCCGGCACGTAAAATCGGTACAACACCAATTTTTTTACCTGACAGTACTTTACAAGTACAAGTTGTAAGTGGCGTTTCGACTTGGGTTTCTTCCAAAGGCATATTCCGGGTCAGCTCAAAAGCCATGAGCATCGCAATTTCTTCCAAGAGTTCACGAAACTCCTTGGTTCCTGTCCTAACATCACGAATGAGCGAAAGTTTATGTTGAATGAGCGGGTGATCAATTATTTTTACTTGCATGATATCATCTTCTCCTTACTTATGCGTACAATGGGTATTTGCGGCATAACTTGGCCACCAGCGAGCGCGCCTTATCTTGTACTGCGCTGTCATCCGGGTTGGTCAGTATCATAGCGATAATATCACCAATTGCCACCATATCGACCTCTACCATCCCACGGGAAGTAACTGCGGGCACGCCAATACGGATACCACTTGTCACAAAAGGACTGGCTGGGTCATTAGGGATAGCATTTTTATTGACTGTTACACCGATCTCATCCAAAAGGTGTTCGGCTTGCTTACCAGTAACATTTTGCGTCCGTAAATCAACCAGCATCAGATGATTATCGGTGCCGCCGGATACCAGCGTAAACCCTTTTTGTTTGAGCCTTTCGGCTAAAGCCTGGGCATTTTTTATAATTTGGCCCTGATAAAGGCGGAATTCCTGGCTAAGTGCTTCTTTAAAAGCCACTGCTTTGGCAGCAATTACATGCATTAACGGTCCACCTTGAATGCCGGGGAATACGGCTTTATCAATGGCTTTAGCATATTGGGCCCGGCACAGGATCATACCGCCACGCGGGCCGCGTAGTGTCTTGTGGGTCGTTGTGGTAACAATATCGGCATATGGCACCGGGCTGGGATGAAAGCCGGCTGCCACTAAACCGGCAATATGCGCCATATCCACCATAAACATCGCCCCAGCATCGCGGGCAATTTGTCCCAGGCGGGCAAAATCAATAATTCGTGAATAGGCGCTGGCACCAGCCACCAACATCTTAGGCTTATGCTTATAAGCAAGCTCAGCTACCTGGTCGTAATCAATAAGATGAGTATCTTCATTAACACCATAGGCAACTACATTAAAGTACTGTCCGGAAATATTCACCGGACTGCCATGAGTCAGATGACCGCCATGGGCAAGATTCATACCTAAAATACTATCACCAGGCTTCAAGAACGCAAAATACACGGCCGTATTAGCCTGCGCCCCTGAATGCGGCTGCACATTAACATGCTCGGCACCAAAGATTTCTTTAGCCCTGTCAATGGCCAACTGCTCAACAATATCAACACATTCGCAGCCGCCATAATAGCGATGTCCGGGATACCCCTCGGCATATTTATTAGTAAGTACTGATCCCTGGGCCTCAATTACGGCTTTACTGACAAAGTTTTCTGACGCAATAAGTTCCAGCTTATGTTGCTGACGAGTGAGTTCAAGGTCAATAGCTTTTTTTACTTCAGGATCTACTCCAGCAAGTATTGTCATGTGTATTCCTCCCCAAAAATAAGCAATCTTCATTAGGATAATTCATAAACAGCGCGTACACCGCCGATTAGCCTGGGCCTGGTATGAGCCGCCGTCAGATAAGCTTGTCCAATATGCTTTAGCGTTAAACGCACAGGAATGGCCACGCGCTTAATATGCATACCTATAAGCGTACTGCCAATATCGAGGCCGGCATGGGCAGTGATGGTTTCCACCACCGTCGGTTTGGTAAATTCGCGCATAGCCTGTGCCGCCAGCGAACCACCGGCTTTGGCCACCGGAATGACTGTGACTTCTTCGAGATGATACTCAGCAGCTACAGCCTGTTCGACAACAAGTGCTCTGTTAAGATGTTCGCAGCATTGTATCGCCAGGGAAACCTGATACCAGGAACAAACCTTTAAGAGACTTGATAAAATCCGGGCAGCCACTACCTCAGAACCATAGGAGCCAATATGCATCCCCTGAACTTCACTAGTACTACACCCCACTACCAGTATTTGTCCTGGCTTTAGCTGGGCTGTTTTTATCAATTCTTCAGCCGCCTGTATTGTTTGGCGACCGATCGTTGCCAAGTCTGTGTCCATGATCATCCACTCCAATTTACTAGCAGTCTTTTTCTAACTCCATGAGTTTGGTCACCCGGCAAGCGTGACGTCCGCCGGCAAATTCAGTTTTAAGCCATACCTCAACAATCATTCTGGCCAAACCAGAACCAATCACGCGTTCTCCCATTGTCAGGATATTCGCATCATTATGCTCGCGTGACATCTGTGCCGAAAAAACATCATTACAAAGAGCGGCTCTGATCCCTTTTATTTTGTTAGCCGCCATACTAACCCCAATGCCTGTGCCGCAAACAATAATGCCCCGTTCATACTCGCCTTTTGCTACTGCTTCGGCTACTTGACGGGAAATGTCGGGGTAGTCAACTGAGCTTAAGGTATATGTGCCAAAATCATGGTTATCTACCTTAAGCTCAGTTAATAAAGTTTTAATTTCTTCTTTTAGTCGAAAACCGCCATGGTCGCTGCCAATTGCTACTTTCATTGCAGTAACACTTCCTATGTATATATTTACACGCCATTCTTCATTTTCAACGCTAATTACTTTTTTCCTGCTAAACTTACAATTTTTCCCCACGCTGACATCAGCAGTTGTCGCAGTTGCTGTGCACAGGCATGGTACATAACCTCACTGCCACCAAACGGATCGGCAACATCACCTGTTTTGCCGGCAAACTCAGATAACGTGTACGTTTTTTCCACCACACCTGGTGCCACCCTCATAATCGCCTGCTTATGTGCTATTGTCATGGCAAGTACCAGATCTGCCGCCATCAATTGTGCCAAATCAAGCTGCACTGAGCAATGCCTGTCCAAACTAAGGCCAGCCTGCTGCATAACAGCCTGAGCCTGAGGCGAAGCAGGCTGCTGCCAGGCGGAAAGTCCAGCCGAGGTGACAACAATTTTATCAGCCATCCCCGCTTGTACTGCCATATCGGCAAGTATAGCGGCTGCCATAGGACTACGACAGGTATTGCCGGTACATACAAATAGTACCTTAAACATCTTTATTCAACCCCTCCTATTTTGTACCAGGAAAAAATTTCTCATACCTACATATATAGTTTTAGCAGATTGTTGTCCATAAGATATGTATTCCTAAAAGTACTAAAACACTGCCCCCCATCAGTTCAGCCCGTCCGCCAATATACCGCCCCAACTTACGGCCTAATGCCAGACCAAGCAGGGCAATGGCAAAGATAACTGTCCCCAAAACCAAACTTAGTTCGAATAAATTTACATCAATCATGCCTAGGCTAAAACCAGCGGCCAGAGCATCAATACTCACGCTGACAGCCAACAAGAGGAGGGCTGCACCATGCAAAGGATTACATGGCATAGTATCCTTTGAGCCACATATATTGTCCTTAATCATTGAGGCTCCTAAGCCGGCAAGCACCACGGCGCCAATAATTGTCGCCATATTCTGGACGTTAACCACTGGCCAGTTGATATGGTAGGCCCCCACGTGTTCAACAATGCTCCCCAACCAGTGTCCAATATGATATCCAATTAGAATCATAATAATATGGGATACCGCAAACACAAAGGCTGACTGAAAAATCACCAGCCGGCGCACCTTGTTCATTCCAATAGGCACCGCCACTGAAAACAAATCGGTTCCCAAAGCGGCACTCAAAACAACCAGTTCAAACAGGCTCATATTTTCACCTCCGCGGTAATGTATATGTACCACCAAGAGGAAGCATTCCTCAAGCTAGAGGCGAATAATGCGATATCCTGCAGCTTTACGTAACCGGTTCATGACAGCAAGCCCCAACCCCTGCTCGCTAATACCTTCAGCATAAATGATGTCCACCGCCATATTATCAAAACTCCTGAGAGCAGTGTAAAGGTTGGCTGCAATGGCAGCCGTGTCGTCGCGTTGTCCGTAAACATAGGCTATAACCTCAGGCGGCAAACTGCCTGCTAATTCAGCAGATACAATAACTCCCACTGTTTTCCCTGTTGCCAGCGCTTGATCAAGCTCTCGTTTTAAAATCGCAGTCGCAACAATCGGTTCAGCTTCCACTAAAAATAGCGGTGCCAAAGGCGCATAATGGGTATATTTCATGCCAGGCGATTTTGGTGTCACCTGTGCACCAGAGAGCGTCGGATCAATTTCAACTTCCCCCAGCACTTCGACCAGCATTTCGTAAGTAATTCCCCCTGGTCGCAGCAATGTCGGCACCGGGGTGGTACAATCAACCACCGTTGATTCTACACCAATCTCACAGGGACCGGCATCAATTACGGCGGCAATTTTGCCATCAAGATCTGACAATACAGCTTGCGCTGTCGTCGGGCTTGGTCTTCCTGAAGTATTGGCACTAGGCGCGGCCACCGGCACACCAGCCAGACGAATTAGCTCCCTGGCCACCAGTGATGAAGGTAAACGAATGGCCACCGTATCCAAACCGGCAGTCACAGCATCAGGCACCAGTGGCTGGCGCTCAACCACCATTGTGAGTGGTCCAGGCCAGTAGCGCTCAGCCAAAGCCAACGCATTGGCCGGCACAGACGCTGCCAGCGTGTATATTTTACCAACCGCATCAATATGTAAAATAAGCGGGTTATCTGAAGGCCGTCCTTTGGCCTGAAAGATCGCTTTTACCGCTTGCACATTAAGCCCATTAGCACCAAGTCCATACACGGTTTCGGTAGGAAACGCCACCAACTGTCCCTGGCGCAGCATAGCAGCTGCCTCTGTCAAAACAGCTATATCCGGGTTGAACGGATCTATTTTATAATAATTAGTATGCACTGTGATCATCTCCATTAGTAAAACGAAAAATTACAACACGTTCAATACCAGCATAATCTTTAATAATAGTTTCCGGTATCAGCCTACTGCCGGTATCAGCCAGCGCTGCTACCTGTTCGGCCTGATTAATTCCTACCTCGACGGCAATGAAGCCATCCGGTTTAAGGTAGCCTGCTCCCTGCGCCACAATCCGGCGGTAAAAAGTAAGACCATCAGGCCCGCCAGCCAACGCCAGTCGTGGTTCCTGACGCACCTCAGGGCTTAATCCGGGGATCTCACTATCTGGAATATACGGTGGATTAGATAGTATTGCGTCAAATTTTTTACCTGCCAGCGGCTGCAGCATATCACCCCTAAAGAGCGCCAGACGTTCAGAAACCCCTTGCCTAGCGGCATTTTCTCCGGCAACTGCCAACGCCTCGGCAGAAATATCAACCGCCACGCCTATCGCAGTAATTAGTTTGGATAATAAGCTGACAATTATGGCGCCACTGCCTGTACCCAAATCAGCAATAACCGGTGCCTCTGTACCAGCCAGGCGGTCAAGTGCGGCCTCCACCAATATCTCGGTATCAGGCCGGGGAATAAGTACAGCCGGATTAACCATGAAATCCAGCCCCATAAACTCTTTGTAACCATTAATATAAGCTACCGGCGCATACATAGCCCGGCGTTTGACAGCTTGTCTGTAAGCAGCCAGTTCATCTGACGTTAGCGGCTGATCAAAATTAGTATATAAATACAGCCTGTCTTTGCCTAATATATGGGAAAGCAGTACCTCAGCATCCAGGCGGGGATTATCAATCCCCTTGGAGTCGAAGTACTGCCTGGTCCATTGTACAATTGAAGTGATGGTCCATTGTTCAGTCATTGCACCCACCCGGACAGTAAGAAATGCCCATTTGGCACTTCTCACCATCCTTAACTTTATTATTTATTCACTGTACTTCTTGTAATTTTTCACTTTGACCTGCAGTTACCAGCGCCGAGATTAGCTCATCCAAATCGCCGTTGAGGACAAAATCCAGTTTATGCAGGGTTAGACCAATGCGATGATCGGTAACGCGGCCCTGCGGAAAATTATAGGTCCGAATTCGTTCACTGCGATCACCGGTGCCTACCTGGCTCTTGCGATTCTCCGCCATCTCAGCAGCTTGCTCAGACTGCGCCAGCTCTAATATTCTGGAACGCAGCACACGCATGGCTTTATCCTTATTTTTAAGCTGCGATTTTTCATCCTGGCATGTTACCACAACTCCTGTCGGCAAATGGATAATACGCACCGCCGATTCCGTCTTATTGACATGCTGTCCACCGGCGCCACTGGCACAATAGGTATCAATGCGCAGGTCATTAGGGTTAATTTCAATATCCACATCTTCGGCTTCAGGCAATACCGCTACTGTCACGGTGGAAGTATGAATCCGGCCGCTTGACTCAGTAGTAGGCACCCGCTGCACGCGATGCACCCCACTCTCATACTTGAGCTTAGAATAGGCCCCTTCTCCTTGAATAGAAAATACCACTTCCTTGAAACCGCCAAGATCGGGCGCATTTGCATCAAGCATCTCAGTCCGCCAGCCTTGATTTTCAGCATACCGGGTATACATACGGAATAAATCACCCGCAAACAATGCAGCCTCATCGCCACCGGCACCACCCCGGATTTCAACAATAACGTTCTTATCATCTTTAGGGTCCTTGGGCAGAAGCAGAATTCGCAGTTCTTTCTCTAAGCCCTCTATTTTAGAGTACGCCTCGTTATACTCAGCTTCCACCAGTTCACGAAATTCATCATCAAGTTTATCTTTTAGCATTTCACGGGCATCATCAACAGCTTGCCGTGTTTTCTTATATTCCCGGAACTTTTCCATAATCAAAATCATTTTACTGTGAGCCTTGGTCAGTTTCTGCCATTCGGCCATGTCGGCCATGACCGCCGGGTCGCTGATCCGCCCTTCCAGTTCGAGAAATTTATCTTCCATTGCCTGCATTTTATCCAGCATTTATTTTCACCTCTATTTCTTGGTCAGGCCGCACAGCCTGTAAGGCTGCAATCGCTACTTCAATCTGATCGTCACTAGGCTCACGGGTAGTTAACTTTTGCAACCACAGGCCTGGTGTAATGGCGCAAGCAACCCAGCGAGCCTTACTCCGTCCGGCAAAGCGGATAATTTCATAAGCAATGCCGGCCACTACCGGCAGCAAAACCACTCTGGACACAATCCGCAGCCACAGATCCGGCCAGCCTAAAAAAGCAAACATAATTATACTTACTACCATGACAATAAGCAAAAAATTGGTGCCACAGCGGGGATGCAGCCGACTGTGTTTTCTGATATTCTCCACCGTCAGTTCCTCACCAGCCTCATAAGTATGAATAGTTTTGTGTTCAGCACCATGATACTGAAATACTCGCTGAATATCTTTCATGAGCGATATTCCCCCAATATAGAGGAAAAAAATCGCCAGCCGCAAAACACCCTCAAACGTATTAAGTAAGCGGGAATCAGTGACTGCACTATGAATATATTTTGCAGCATAGGTTGGGATAATCACAAACAGTAAAATAGCCAATCCCAGCGAGAATAGCATAGTCATGGCAATTTCTTTTGTCGATAGACTCTCTTCCTCCTCACCGGCCGCTTGTGCGGAAAATGATAAGGCCTTCAAGCCATAAACCAGTGATTCTACTAAAGCGACAACCCCGCGAATCATCGGTTTTTTCAAAATAGGATACCGGTCAGTAATCGAAGTCAACCGTTCCTTTTGAATCGTAATGTTGCCGGACGGTTCACGAACGGCAGTGGCAATAAATTCCGGCCCGCGCATCATAACACCTTCAATAACAGCCTGCCCGCCAACAAAAGGTTTTTTTTGACTCATGCTGCCCAGCCCTCCTTCTATCCAAACTTTCTCCGCAATACCACCTGTGTTCACATATAAGTACAGCAGAGCATTCCTGCTCTGCTGCCCAGATGTTCTTCAATTAGCCAAGCGGCAATTATTCTTTGGTATTGCTGCCAAAACGCTTGTTGAATCTTTCTACACGACCACCTGCTGCTACCTGACGCTGTTGACCGGTATAGAACGGGTGGCATTTGGAGCATACATCTACACGCAGTTCTTTTTTCACCGAACCAGTAACAAATGTATTACCACAGCCGCAGACAACTTTGGCTTCGTTGAATTGGGGATGAATCTTTTCTTGCATATCTTGCACCTCACTTTATAGAGCCATTTTAATTAAATTTATGCGTAGTAATTATAGCATATCAGACTACACTACGCAAGCTATCTGCTGTCAACTTTGCTAACATCCTGTCCCTGGGTAAGGCCGGAATAGCCGCCGCTATTTTACATTACATACCTTGCTGCTACAAAAAAATAGTGGCTGGCATTAAGCCTGAGTCACCAAGCTATAGCCCAAATATAAGGCGGCCCCCCAAATAAACATCGCTGAAAATTTCCCCAGCAATCCCAATAATCTTCCTGAGCAGTCTAAGGTTCCCACCAAACGCCCGGCAAGAGCCAGGGAGAAGAACCACAGCCAGGATACCAGAATACATGCTGTTGTAAACAATAGTTTGCTGCTGTCGCCATACTGCAATGAACTAGTGCCAATAACCCCGATAGTATCTAGAATAGCATGAGGGTTAAGCAATGATACCGAAGCTGCAAACACGACCTGTTTACCAGGAGACAAGCCTATTCCATCAGGTGTTTGGCTGTCTTCAGCCTTACTCTGCCAGGCGACCCAGCCCATATAGGCTAAAAAGACAAATCCGCCAGCCAATAGTACTGTTTTCAGCCAGGCAAAACTTAGTATTACCAGCGATACACCCAGTACCGCGGCCAGAATAAGCAACGTATCACAAAGCCCGGCTGTCACTACGGCAGGCATAGCCTGCCACAAATTGGCTTGTACGGCTCCCTGGTTAAAGACAAATAGGTTTTGCACACCTAATGGTAAAATAAGCCCAAAAGCTAAAATAATACCATGAATAAAGGCTTCCATACTGCTCTCTGTTCCTCCTCAGATCCTGTATACTTCTGGCTTGCGGTGCCGAAGTAACGGCAATTCTTCCCGCACTCTGTTCAATGTTCTAAAATCAATCTTGCCGGTAATCACGGTTTCAGCTTCATTGGCAAGTGCCAGTACTCTGGCCCAGGGGTCAACAATAATCGAATGTCCATATGCCTTATACTCGGCGGCTGCATTTAATGCTGGAGCCGCTCCAATTACATATACCTGATTGTCAACGGCTCTGGCTCGCATCAATAGCTCCCAATGGGCCGGACCTGTCACCGGGCCAAAGGCACCTGGATACACTAAGATTTTGGCTCCTTGCAGCACCATTGTCCTGGCCAATTCGGGAAAACGCACATCATAACAAATTGCCACCCCAATCTTTCCCATTGATGTATCTACCAGCGTCATACTGCTGCCGGCTGCTAACGTCTTCGATTCCTGAAATACTGTCCCTCCTTTAATGTCCACATCAAACAAATGTACTTTGCGATGACGGCCAATCAGGTTACCCTGCTCATTAAAAATAAAGCAGGTATTATAAATATTACCTACTTCATCCCGTTCCGGAATTGAACCACCAACAAGAATTATTTTGTGCTTTTCAGCGCACTCGGCCAACATGGCAATAGTCGGCCCTTCCGGATAGATTTCAGCATATTGAGAAAAGAGTTCCGACTGATAGGGACAATTAAACATCTCCGGCAATACTACCAACTGACTGCCCTGGTCAGCTGCTTCGGCAATCATACTCCTTGCTTTACAAATATTGCCTTGTTTATCTGCCACAACACCTAATTGGCAAATTCCAACACTATAAACTAACATTTTTTGACCCCTCCAATGATATTCATCCCACTTATGGATTATCTTGTAAAGCAATAAAAAGCTAAAGGATTTTCCACTACCTCCTGTCGAATAAATTCAGTAGACTAGCAGAAGGGGACATCTTAAATCATGCAAAAAATTGCCATATCAGAGCTTCAACCTAACATGGTAGTTGCCCGTAATATCTTCAGCACCGAAGGCGTATTGCTCCTAAGCGCCGATACAGTGCTCAATGCTACGCAAATTGAACGCTTACAGCAGTTTGGCCTACCTAGTATCTATATAAAAAATCCCTTTACTGACACAATCCCCTATGGCGACCTTATCGATACCATCCCTGAAGTTGTCCGCGAAGAAACAAGGGTTCAGGCCGTCCAACTGGTGAATACCGCTTTTCAAAACCTTACTATCCTGCAGAATCTTGACACACAGCAATTTAAGGCAATTTCTGATTTAATTCTTGATGACGTTATCAAAAATCGCGGAGCTATGATTCATCTCACAGATATCCGGGCCCATGACGGCTATACCTTTGGACATTCGGTCAATGTCTGCGTATTAGCTACCCTCACCGGCGTTCAGTTAGGCTATGACATGGTTAATCTCAAAGAACTGGCATTAGGTGCCTTACTTCACGATGCAGGCAAAATGCTCATTCCACAAGAAATCCTCCTCAAACCTGCTCCGCTTACAAATGACGAGCGTAAACTTATGGAAAAACATTCTGACCTTGGTTTTGATATTCTCCGTAAACAAAGCGACATCCCATTAGTCTCAGCCCATATTGCCTTTCAGCACCATGAAAAATTTGATGGCAATGGTTATAACCGCGGCCTTGCGGGCACAAACATTCATGAGTATGCCCGCATAGTAGCCATTGCCGATGTGTATGATGCGCTTACCTCAGACAGACCTTACAAAGAAGCTTCCTTGCCGCACGAAGCCTATGAAATCATGATGTCACTGGCTAATACCCACTTTGATCCAGTTATTTTACAGACTTTTCTAAATCAAATTGCCCTTTATCCACTAGGCAGCATCGTCCAGCTTAATACAGATGACATCGCGGTAGTAACCCGAGTAATTCCCGGACTACAAACCCGGCCAACGGTAAAAGTTCTCCTTGATGCAAGCGGTCACAAGCTGAAAAATGGCCCCGAAATTGATTTGACCAGACACCTGACAACTTTTATTACTAAAGTATTCACCCTCACAGAAGTTCTGCAACTGGGTGCCAATTCAACCCGGCAAACAAACCTGCAGCAGACCTTTGAACCAACTAGCTAGCCTTGAACATAGATAAACCTCCACTCTGTGCTTATCTCGGAACACTTACTTTGGTTAATGTTTTGGCAAGGCTAAGTAGTTCTTCCTGGCTGGCTGCGCCTTCCAGCGTTACTTCATTGTTATCCATAATGACTGTTACCTTATTACGGTTTGGAAACTTACTGGTAATGGCTTCCCTGGGGATGGCCATTTTTTCCTGTACCTGGGGCGGCACCGGCACCGAGCGGAGCGTATTGGTTGGTTTTGGGGCCTGGGAAATGATGATTTCATCAGGAGCACCCTGATGGTACACTTGTCTAATGGTTTTGCTGATTGTATCAATTGTGACAACATCAGCTTTACGGCCAGCCAAGGCCAGCATAGTGCCTTCCCCTGATGGTACGGCAGAAGAAGGCACAGTCAAGGCTGCACCCGGCGCCTGGACGGCGTCAGACTCTGGTAGAGCTGACTCAGTAATTTGAGAATCAGGAGTAGTCGAAGCCTGTAGCTTGTCTTTGGCTGGCGGCACTGTCAGATTAGGCGGTGTTTCCTCAATAGATGACGGTTGCGGTGTTTCAATGGCAGGCACAGGTACCGATTGCGGACTCTTAGCCAATTGCTGTTCTTGTGTGGCTGGTGGCAAAATATTAAAAAATGTAATTAATAACACCGCCGCTGCTGCCGTACCAGCAAAACCAGCTACGCCCCAGGCCAAGCGTTTTTTTCGCTTGGCCCTGGCAATCGAAATAGCTGCCTGCTCCACAATATAGTTTCGTACTGCCGGAGGCGGTACAGCTGGCGGCGTGACTGCCGCTTTAATTAGTTGGGCAGTACGCATGAGTTCGACGAGTTCTTCCTCGTGCATGTTTTCTAATGTTATCCCCTGATTAAGCTCATCCAAAGCGGCTGACAATGCTTCTGCTTGTCCTTTTTTCGAATTCGTGTTATCCTGCACCAGCTTCCCTCCCTCCTGTAATGCCATTTTCATCAAATAAATCCTTCAGTTTTTTGAGCGCCCGCTGCTGCAGCATTTTAATGGCAGCGCTACTTTTCCCCATAATCCTCGCAACATCAGCTATTGCCACCCCTTGAAGAATTCTAAGTTCAATCACCCGACGCTGCTCTTCAGGCAAAAGTTCCAGCAGTCTGCTCACTTCCTTGCGCTGTTCCGCACTCAAAACGGCTTCGTCAGGACGAGTACTTGTATCAATTATAGGCTCATTATATTGAGCAATATCAACCATATGGGGAGCCCGACCACGCTTTCGGTAATAATCAATAATAAGATTAAGCGTAATGCGTGACAGATAAGTTTTGAAGGTGGCGTTGGTTTCTTTATACCGCGGCAGCGCCGTCAGCGCCCGCAAAAAAGTGTCTTGCGCGATTTCCTGGGCGTCTTCTGAGCTGCCAGTCTTAGATAAAGCCAAGCGGTAAATAGGCTGCCAATAAGTAGTAACCAGCTCATCAAGGGCTGCCTTGTCACCCTCCTGCGCTTTGGCAATCAAACGGTTTTCATCCTGGGCCATCTTTTGTCACCACGCTTTACCTTCCCATATATTTAAACGCACTTTCACTCCATAAGTAACTGGTACAACTTGGTCGAACTTTATGCACCCTATATTGTTTTCCCAATAAAGCAAAAATACCCTTTATCAAATAACAACTTATCTTACCAAAAATTCTCCTAAGGTGAGCGGCAGTTGTCCTAGCTGCTCTCTTACCTCTTCCATACTGTCGGCAAAGCCGCTGGCCGCTTCTGCATCGGTAAAGCGCACCTTTACATCCAGGTTATTCCCGTCATATAAGCGAAACGCCGCATCTACCATGCCGATATTTTCGGTTTCCAGGCAAATTCTCAGCCATGTCTCGGTCACCTTCTGGCCGGGATTTTTTTTATCTTCTTCCTCTTGATAATAAACATGAATGTAGGCCGGATATACTGTTTGGCCGTCACCAAAGTATAATGGCACCGCTATCGTCAATACCCGCTGGGCATCCTGTCGTTCCGCTGTTACACCACTTGTCTTAGACATAGTCTCAGCCAATTCCCGCACGACTTTGATGGCCTCTTTAGCCTCTTCCGGACTTTTTCCCTGCCAGATGTTGGCCAGCTCCACCATAGCCTGCTGGCTAAGACCAAATGACTGAGCAGCCTGTGGTTGATTAGGAGCAAGCAGTTCTGCCGCCTGTTCCAGAATATTGGCAAACACAATAATCTTCTCTATTGGTGACTGCTGTGATTTTTTGAGAGCTGTCAACAATTCAGCTACTGCCGCCGGCAATGCTTGCATCAGTTGCCCGGTTTGCAGCGATGAAACCTGTGCTGTCAGCGTTGGCGACGGCGATTGAGAGGTTGGGCTTGGTGTTTGTTGTGCTGGAAGCTTTTGATTCTGGGTTGTTTGGGACGGCGTCTGTGTTGTCTGTGCTGTTGGCGATGCTTGTTCTTCCTGTTGCAATATGGTTAGAACGAGTTCCCTGATCTCCGGCGGCAGGCTTTGGTCCAGCTCAGGCTGGGTGGCAAAAGATTTGAGTAATTGGGCCAATTCTTGTGGTTTAACCGAATCACCTGCCGGCATGACAGGTCTTGCGGGTAAATTCTGCGGGCTATTGTGAGAATTCTCCTGACGCTGCGGCATTTGAAGCTGCTTTGCCTCTGAACCCTGACTTTCCCTGGCCTCCGACAGTATAGTCTGCGCGGCTTGCTCTTGACCTGATTCCTGTTGCACTAGAGTTAGAACTATTTTCCTGATCTCCGGCGGCAGGCTTTCAGCCAGCTCGGGCTGGGTGGTAAAAGCCTTGAGTAATTGGGCCAACTCTTGTGGTTTAACCGAATCACCTGCTAACGTAGTAGGTTTTGCGGGCAAATTCTGCAGGTTATTAGAAGAATTTCCCTGACGTTGCAGCATTTGAGGCTGCCTTGCCTCAGGACCCTGACCTTCCCTTGCCTCCGGCAGAGTAGTCTGCACGACTTGATCTTGAACTGATTCTTCCTGTTGCACTAGAGTTAGAACTATTTTCCTGATCTCCGGCGGCAGGCTTTCAGCCAGCTCGGGCTGAGGCAGGTTATTGGGAGAATTCCCCTGACGCTGCGACATTTGAGACTGCTTTGTAACAGGCCCCTGACCTTCCCTGGCCTCCGTCTGGGCAGTCTGCGCGGCTTGCTCTTGACCTGAATCTTCCTGTTGTAATAGAGTTAGAACTAATTTCCTAATCTCCGGCGGCAGGCTTTCAATCAGCTCGGGCTGAGTGATAAAAGCCCTGAGTAATTGGGCCGTTTCTTGTGACTTAACCGAATCACCTGCTATCGTAGCAGGTTTTGCGGGCAGATTCTGCAGGTTATTGGGAGAATTCTCCTGACGCTGAGGGATTTCAGGCTGCTTTGCCTCAGGACCTTGGTTAGGAGACTTGTTAGTTGGTGCTAACTCTGCTTGTTCTTCCACTATACCTGGCTGCATCGCTGCTGCCATTTTTTCTGATAATTGGCTTACCAAACCGTCTTGCTGGATAGCGGCCCGCAAATCCTGTTGATTATTGCCTGGCACATTGGAGCGCGCAGCCAACTGCCGCAGCACTTTGGCCATTTCTTGCAAATCACCAGAATTTTTCCCCTGTAAAGCAGCAGTGAGTTCTGTCTGCAGTTGCTGTTTACCCGCCGCTGCCGGAGACGAAGCCTCCTCCTGGCCTTCGATACTATCAGCCAGTATTGCCGTCTTGTCGGTTCTTGTCGTTGATGATTTAAGCAGTGCAATTACACCTGCCGGCAGGCTTGTCTGCGTGGCTTGATTCTGACTTAACAGTTGTTGAACAGGCTCCCTATTTTCCGGTGGTAAACTTTTAGCTTGCCGGTTGGCAATCGTTTGCGTAAGTTCATCCAGCTCACTAGTTAGCAGAATTTGTTGTGTCGAAGGATTTTGCTGGTTCGATTTTGTCTGGCCTGCTTGTGAGGCCGGTTCTTCCTGTTGCAATAGGGTTAGAACTAGCTGCTTTGCAGCAGGCCCCTGACCCTCCTCAGCCATGAGGCCAGCTGCCTGTTCTATAATATCAGCCAGCATTGCCAGCTTTTCTGCGCCTGTCTTTGATGATTTAAGCAGTGCAACTAACCCCTCCTGCAGGGTAGTCTGTGCTGCCTGATTCTGGCTTACCAGTTGCTGAACAAGCTCCCTAATTTCCGGTGGCAAGCTTTTGATAAGCGCCGTCCTGTTGGCAACAGTCTGAGAAAGTTCACTTAGTCCGGTTGTAATACTGTTTTCTAAAGCCACCAATACCGCTTGCGGTGAATTGCCTGTCTTACCTGATGAATTCTGCTGTACTTGGGTGGTCTCGTCCGGTTGCCCAGCCTGCGCAGCCTCAGGTTTAACTGTCGATGTAGTCTGGACAGAGCGGATATCATTAATGGTGTTAATTATCATCGTCCCTCGCCTTTCTCATGCCTTTCCCTCCCAATATCAATCCAATTAAGGATCTATCTTTATAACTACAATTATCTCTGTTATCGGGATTTTTATTTAATTTCTTAACATAACTCACAATATTTATACCAATACATAAACTGTAATAAAAGCCATAAAGGAGGCTGCTACATGCCTACATTCCGCAAGCTACTGTCCGGGGGACGCAGTTCAAGGCCTGCGCCAATATTCCAGCTTGTTCCCGGTCAGCCGCTGACAACTGGTTATTTTTTATTACAGGTTGAACCTGCAATCCGTCACGGAATAGCCGAACTGTTAGAAAGCAATCCGCGTCATGCCCTAACCGAACTGGCGTTAATCGCCTATTTAATGGGTATGGGATTTGACTATCCTACAGCACAGGTAATTGTTGAAGCTTGGGAGAAAGACGATATCTTATTGGCACAAGGAATTTTGACAGAGTGAACTCGTTTAGCAAAGCTGAACCTTGAATCTTCAGGTGAACTTCTACCTCACCTACGCTTCTTACAGAGGCGAGAGTTGGTTAAGATTAAAGATAACACGGCTTGCGCCGATCCTTTGGCGAAAGCGGGAAGCGGTTTTTCAACCACAAAGAACACAAAGAACGCAAAGGGATACGAAGGATAGAATGTTTAATAAAGAACCTTTGCGTACTTTGCGGTAATAATCCTAAAAGAGTTGACTTGTGCCAACTCCTTTAGGACGCCGGCAGAAGCCTTAGTCATTCAATCTAGGGGAAAGTAAAATTGCCACGCGATACTCTCAATGACTACTATCAAGACCTTTGTCATTGCAGGTGCTAAGCGTGACAATTTTTTCTATTACTCTATTACGGTCACCAATTCCCCAAACAGCTCTTTATTAGCCTGGATGAGTTGCTCGCCGCCTAAAACGCATAAGGTATCGGCTTTCATTACCTTTTCAACAAGTTGAGCTAATTGGTGAATATCCTGCTGTTTAGTCGCCAAGATTTCATCCCGCTCCTGCTGCAGATCTCTTTGGCTAATATTACGAATATAGGCAACATCTGCCCGTTCACCCTTCATCTGTGGCGTCAGCGGCGTATCCATGGTACTTATGGTGCCAATGATATATTTGGTCATTTCGCGTTTACTAACTGTTTCCGCAGTGAAATTGTTCAGATAGTCTACCGTTTCATCGTACACCTTAATGGTGTCAGCCAGGTTTGGATCGCGGTAAGAACCAAACACGACATTACCGCTACGGTCAAATTGGGCAAACGCACCGTACGCTCCACCCTGCACCCGGATTCGATTCCACAGATAATCATAGCGCAAGATGGTTTCCAGCACCTTCATGCTGCCATGATAGCCAAATCCTAAGCGACGGAAGTTGCCCCCTTTGGCAACATATTGTACCTTTCCCGATGTCATCAGGCCTTCATTACGAGCCTTAGCCTGGAAGCTGTAGGTAACCGCTTCATATTGCTTTGTTCCCAGTTTGCCAAGAAGCACAGGCAAACTCCGGCAAAATGCCTGATAATCTTCGTTTTCACAGGTTATGCCGATAAAAAGGTTATTGCGATTAAAGATAATCTGTGATACCTTCGCCAGCGTCCGGCCAATTTCGTTTATCCTGGCATCCAGATTTTGCTCCAGTTCTACAATAAATTTGTAATAAGTCAGTTGACCTACTTCATTATATTTGGCAACAGGCGATAAATAGGATAATAGACGGCTGGCCACCACCTGCTGACCACGCCTAAAGAGCGCGGTATCCCAGGTTGCTTTAAGCTCGCGGATAAGTTCTTTTAAACGGGCTGCATCTGTAAACAAACTGCCGCCGGTTATGTCGCCTAATAAGCCAAACAACTCAGGCAGCTTGCTCACAAGCGCCTTGGCTTTAACCCGAAACATAGGGGTGTATATTTGATCATCACTGTTCTCTGAAAAAGCAAAGACATCATAGGCAAAACCACCTGTATGAATATTAGTCTCTTTCGCTAATTCAGCATAAGGATATTTTTCAGTATCAACCTTGCCCAAAATATCAGCCAGTAAAAACAAATAGGGCAACTCGGCTTCCGCTACGGCGCCGGTGTTGAAATAAAGATTAAGATATGCAATGCGGTTGGTGAACAAGGGGTGCAGCAATACTGTTATACCCTGCTGCTTATGCTCTTCGGCAACCAATTTCTCTGCTTGCGGATCAATATCTTTTAATTCCACCAGCGGAATCAGTTCCAGTTTTTCCGGTGCATCAGGGGTTTCCTGACGTATTTTCAATGCCTTGGTTTGCTCTACAAGCGCAGCTAACTCAGCCTGGCTTAACCCAGCCTTGTACTTGGCCAGCTTGGCCTTACTCTCAGCCGACTTGCTCGCGCCAAGCTTGCTATTAGGCTTTAGGGTGACCAGCGCCTGATGGGGATTCTTTAGCAAGCAGTTTTTAATCAACTGCTCAAAATAGCCGTGCTTAAATTGCTGTTTAATTTTCTCCAAAGCCGGCTCATACGCTAGATGAATCAATGGATTTTCATCATAGAGCCAGCTATCAAGGCATTTTATGTTGTAAACCAAGCCTTTTGGATGTTTCCCGTAGTTGGCTTCCCGCAGGTGGAATTCAAATATATTTACAGATGACTCTACCAGTTTTTTATCCAAGCCCTCGGTTACCAGCTTGTTTAGTACCTCATAAACCGTTTCTTTAAACAAATCTACTTGCTCAGGATTAGCGCCGCCAACACCAAAGGTCATGGTTGGCTGAAGAATACTTTTATTATAGCTGCCAAATACCTCTTTACCCAGCCCAGCATCCAGAAGTGCTTTTTTCAGTGGTGCTGCCGGGGTTTCTAAGAGAATATGTTCCAGCATCATCAGGCCTAGATAACTTTCAGGATCAGTGGCTTTACCAGCAACAATATTTAACGTAATAAAGGTTTTATCGTTTGTTGACTCATCCGGCGATACCGGGTAATCCACAACTTTTACAACCATTTCTTCAAACGGTTTTTGCAGCGGAATTTCAGAGTCAATCTCAATTCCTGTGAAGTCCTTGAGATAGGCAGCATCTAAAAACTTCAGATTATCTGCCAAATCCATATCACCATAAAGAAATATATAGCTGTTGGCGGGATGATAGTATTTTTTATGAAAAGCAACAAATTGTTCCTGAGTAAGTTCCGGTATAAACTCGGGGTCACCACCTGACTCAACGCCATAGGTGGTATCTGGGAACAGACTGGCATAAATCTGATGTTCTAAGATGGCATCCGGTGAAGAGAATACGCCTTTCATCTCATTATAGACAACACCTTTATAAGTAAGCTCAGCTTCTTTATCAGGCAGCTCGTAGTGCCAGCCTTCCTGCATAAGAATTGCAGGCGTTTCCAACATCTGTGGATAAAATACAGCATCAAGATAAACATCCATCAAATTGCGAAAATCCTTTTCATTGCGGCTGGCAACAGGATACATGGTCTTATCGGCAAAGGTCATGGCATTCAAAAAAGTGTTGAGCGAACCCTTTACCAGTTCAACAAACGGCTCTTTTATCGGGAATTTGCGTGAACCGCAGAGCACCGAATGTTCCACAATATGCGGCACACCGGTTGAGTTCTCCGGCGGGGTACGGAAGGTAATAGAAAATACCTTATTATCATCTTCATTGCCCAAATGCAGCAGCCTCGCGCCACTTTGTTCATGCACAAACAATTTAGCATCAGAGTTAATCTCATCAACATGCCGAGCCTCTAGCAGCTTAAAGCCGTGATAGGTTTTACCAGTCTTAAAGGACATATCGTTACCTCGCTTTTACCATTTTGTTTAAATTATCCTATGTAGTATCTGACTAAGAAGTTAATAACTTTGTCTTTCGCCAATCTGGAACAGTTTTCCTTCAAATGAAACAAAGAGAAGCTAGTAAATAGCTTCTCCCACCTGACAATAATTAATTATCCTATTTTTTAAATGAATCATAAAGCACCTGGTACTCATCTGTCGGCGGAATGGATTTATAAATATAGATATGAACACCACTGGGATCATTAATAACAAAGCTGCGTTCCCCCCATGGCTTATTAACAAGCTCCTCACAAAATTCCACCTCCGCTTCCTTCAACCGCCGATACTCGGCATCAACATCCTCTACTTCAAAGGAAATAATAATACCTGAGCCATGGAAAAACTCACCGGCATCGCGCTGTGGCTTGGTGAAGCTAACCCCGACCGAAAGCTCTGGCGCAATCAATTCAATATACCAGTCGCTTTCGTAGACAAGTTCAAATTTAAAATGCCGCATATAAAAATCTTTGGATTCCGTTAGTTTGTCTGTACTAATTGTAGTATCCACCCGTGTTATTTTCATAAAGCTTTCCCCCATTCAGGTTTTCGCTGTTTAAAATAGACTACTTTTAGCTGGCAGGCTTCTGCCATACCCTGAGCAAGTGCCAGAGCGCGACCGATATCCCCCGGCTTATGTGCATCAGAACCAATAGTCACCAGCTTACCGCCCAATTCAGAAAATCGTTTATAAATCGGCAGCAACTGCTCTACTGCCGCCAAACTTGTTAGACGGCGGGTATTAATTTCCATAGCTTTCTCCTGCTGAGCCGCAACCTTTAGTATCTCATCAATTCTGTCGCTAAATTCGCAGTAATGAATATTCGGGTCCTGATAGCGGGCATAGCGGGCAATATAATCAATATGACCCAGACTATCAATGAAATCATGGCTCTTTAGACACTGCAGCATAACTTCAAAGTACCGGTCATATACCTCATGCTTAGGCCGGGATTCATAAAACGAGCTATGGTAAATGTCAACATTGTCAACAACATGAATGGAACCAATGACATAATCAAATAAATTATTTTCAATAATCAGCCGGTTTTCCTCCAAACAATCAGGACGCATACCTACCTCAATCCCAAGCAGCACCTTATCGCCCCGGTATTGAGCGTAATCCTGGAAATATGTCTTTACATCCAAATTAAAGACATCTGGCTCAGGGTAAGCCAAATCCATATGTTCAGTAATAATAATCCCTAAGTTTAAGTCAGCAGCCTTGCTGACAGCCGTCTTAATGTCCATGTTGGAATCAGAAGAATAACAGGTGTGTATATGGGTATCGAACAACACAGAAAAAGCCTCCCTCATGCAAGAGAATAAAAACGTGATTATCTACCATTCTAATACAAAAATACTAAAACTACAAATATCTAAAGGAACGAATCTGTTTTTACACCGGCAGCGGATATTCAACAATAAGCTGGCCGGAGGGCAATTTGTCAAGCGCAAAACCCGCAATAAGTTCTGACGCTTTAACTTGCTGGCATTGTTCCAGCAAGCCGGCTTTCCAGGCCAGATAACCAATAATACTTTCCGCTTTGACGCCGCGCTCCCGAAGCGCGGCAATCGATAAAGCCTGCTGCCGTTTGGATAGGCGATGACCAGTCTGATCTATTAATAGCGGCACATGCGTAAAAACTGGAGCTTTTAGCCCTAGCAGCCGATATAACAGCACTTGGCGCGGCGTTGAGCTTAAAAGATCATCTCCGCGTAAAACATGAGTAATGCTCATGTCGGCATCATCCACCACAACCGCTAATTGATAGGCATGAATACCATCAGAACGCCGCACGATAAAGTCCCCAACCTCCCGGTTGATATCCTGACTGAGGAATCCTGCATGCAAATCTAAAAAACTGGTTTCTCCCGGTGGTACGGCTAAACGCAGTGCCGGCTGCCGGCTTACCTGCCTGACATCGTCAAGCTTACGCCGCCGGCAGATACCAGTGTAAACACGTTCATTTTCGCCGCCATGCGGTGCCGATGCGGCCAGTTCAGCCCGCGTACAGTAGCAAGGATATACCAAGCCCGCTGCCGCCAGTTTTTCAAGTGCCGCCTGGTACAGCCCACGCCGCTCAGCCTGGCAGTAAGGCGCATAGTTACCGCCAATATCCGGCCCCTCATCCCAATCAAGCCCCAGCCATTTCAAATCAGCCATCAACTTTTCGCCATATTCAAGGCGTGACCGGTCAGGATCAAGATCTTCTATTCTCAGAACCATGGTCCCGCCAGCCGCCCGCACCTGCAGCCAGGCCAACAGCGCCGTCCAGGCATTACCTAAATGAATTTCACCTGTGGGACTGGGAGCAAACCGTCCCCGCATTGTTCGCATAATGACTCTTGGCCTCCTTTGACATGAATATACTAACAACAAAGCCGGGGCTTGCCACCCCGGCTTGTTGTTATTACTCCTGACTTTGCTGGGTTTCAGCAATATCATTATCATTGGTAAGACCCAGCTTGTCAAATATCGTAAAGGTCAAGCCAAGAATGATCGCTACTATGGTTGCTAACGCCATGCCTTTAAGAGTGACCGAACCAAAAGTCATATGGGCGCCACTGACACCGATAATCAGGACAACCGCTGTTAAAATTAAGTTGCGTGAACGGTTATAATCCACTTTCGACTCTACCAGTATCCGAACACCGGAAGCTGCGATAACCCCGAACAATAACAGTGATACGCCACCCATAACCGGGCCGGGAATACTTTGAATAAGGGCTGCCAGTTTACCGACAAAGGATAATACAATAGCAAGGACTGCAGCAAAGCCAATTACCCAGACACTATAGACCCGGGATAAAGCCATAACACCAATGTTTTCTCCATATGTGGTATTGGGCGTGGAGCCAAAGAAACCAGATACCAGTGTTGATAGACCGTTGCCTAACAAGGAACGATGCAAACCTGGTGATGCCGACAAATCGCGGCCAACAATATTGCTGGTAACTACCAAATGGCCGATGTGTTCGGCAATAACTACCAACGACGCGGGAATAATAATTAAAATGGCTTGCAGATTGAATTCAGGCGTATAGAAGGTAGGCAGCGCAAACCAGGGGGTTGTATATACGGCCGCCAAATTAACCATCCCCAACACCAAGGCCAGAGCATAACCGGCAGCAATGCCAATTAATATCGGAATAACAGCAAAAAAGCCACGGAATAAAACAGATCCAAGAATAGTTACTCCCAGCGTAAAGATAGATACCATTATTACCTGGGGATCAGGTTCCTTAGCCAACAGCCCGGACATATCAGCAGCAACAGGAGCCAGTTCCAGGCCAATAATAGCAACAATGGCGCCCATGGCGGCCGGTGGGAAGACAATATCAATCCATTTCGTGCCAACTACGCCAATACTTAACGCTACTATGGTAAAAATAAGACCAGCAGCGATAAAACCACCAAGTGCAGCACCATACCCGTATTGGGCCAAAACCAAAAACACCGGTGATAAAAAGGCAAAACTTGAGCCTAAATAGGCAGGAATTTTCCCTTTGGTAACAAAAATGTAGAGCAGTGTGCCGATACCATTCCACAATAGCACTGTAGCCGGGTTAATCTTAAATAAAATCGGAACAAGGACTGTGGCTCCAAACATGGCAAATAGGTGTTGCAGACTTAACGGCAGCGTTTCAATCATCGGCAATTTTTCTTCCACTTGAATGGTTCGTCGCATAAAACTCCTCCTTAAAATTTATGTAACATCCTGTCACCGAATCTTCTTCTTCATCTCTGCATGCTCAGTAGTGAGATAAAGCTTTCATAATTTTAAGCCATAGGGCAACCCTTGTCAAGATATGGAATCCTTTTGATAGCTCTGCTCACCTTCTTATTCTGCGTTATTATAGGGGTCCCAATCGGTCAGCCGGCTTAATTGGTCCTCAGCCATTTGCAGTTCTGCAAGCAATCTGTTCTTATCCTTGGGCAAGGTACCTGCCAAGGCAGCATAATTAGAGCTATGGGTGCTTCTAAACAGACAGTGACTGCCTGACGGTAAATCAATGTTACTCACCAATTGGTATAGCTCACCCATAATCTTCATTGGCGGCAGCGGCACAAATTCACCACGTTCAAATTCAGCTAACAGTTCACTGCCACGGTATAACATAAGCGTCAGGGCACTCAATATCTGGGGCCTAATAGCGTTAACTGCCTGAGCGGTATGCAAGGCATGACGACTAGAATGGACTTGACCACCGAGACCGGCAATAACCATCACTGACAACTTGATGCCTGACTCAACAATACGCCGGCCAGCCGCAATGGCCTCTGCTGCCCCAACGCCTTTATTTACTTGCTTTAGTACAAGCTCATCACCTGACTCCAACCCAAAATAAACCAGCCTAAGCCCGGCCTCCCGCAGCGCCGCCAATTCTAACGGCGTTTTATTTAGTATATCCTTAGGACCGGCATAACAAGCTACCCGTTGCAACCGGGGAAACGATTGCTGCAAAACCTGCAATATAGCTAACAACCTGTCTGTTGCCAGCACCATTGCGTTGCCATCTGCCAAAAATATACGGCGAATGTGCCGGTCATAAGGCTTAGCCGCCTCGATCTGAGCCACGACCGCCTCCCAGGGCCGTACACCAAAGGCAACCGAACGATACATAGTACAGTAGGTACAGGCATTATGTGAGCAGCCTGTTGTTATCCGCAAAATGAAACTGTGCGCTTCACTGGGGGGACGAAACACCATCCCCTCATTAGTGTCAAAATACAAACTATATCGCCTCTTGTCAAAAATATTACTATAATCCTTCTAACTGTAACAAAAACAGAAAAAGTTGTCAAAAGGACTGCGCCTCCTAACAACTTTTTTGTAAACAACTAAGCTAACTGCTGAATATTTGTTTCCTGCTCTGCTTCTGCCAGCAGGCGGTCAAAATTTAAAATAGTAATTCTTCTTTCACCCGCTCTGCCAATACCGTCAAAATATCGTGTTTCCCCTTCGGTTCCATGACAGATTGGCCGCTCGATTTCTTCCTCATCAAAATAAACAATATCCTTTATTTCATCAACAATACAGCCTAAGCCTATAGGCATATCATTAGTACAAGCTATAATAATTTTACTTTCTTCTTTAATTGGTGTATTTTCCAAGTTTAATTTATAGCGCAAATTATAAATATAACTGACATTACCCCGTAAAGTTATGCTGCCTTCGATCTCTTTGGGCATACTTGACTCCTTTTGGATATTACACCGTTTAGCCCTCAGGATACCACTTATCAGTCTGGCATCAATACCAAACTCCTGACCATCCATATCAAACACAACCAGTTGTACACGCGACATAGTAAGTAACCCCCTCCTCTTATCAGAGAAATAGTGTATGACTATGGTCTGCCCAACTGTTTCCCCACCCCCTTTTCTAATCATGTCAGACTTGTAGATTGTGACACTATCCTATTTTTATCTATTCTGTATCAAACCCGATTTTCCTCCAAAAAATTCCATGTGAAAATAAAAACGCTTCCCTCAAGCGGTTCCTCCTCAGCAGGAATTAGACAAATATCTGTTTTAACTTTTGATAGTCTTCCCAAGTATCAGCATCGTAAAAAGCCGCCTTTTCAGGCCAGTTAACTTCCACAACCTGCGCCGGGTTAGCACGCATAATCTGCCGTCCACCGGTATCACCCTTCAGCTCAGTAAGCGCAGTAAACCAATAGCTGCCAAATAGAACAGGACTATAGCGTTGTCCCTGATAACAAGGCACAATAATAGTTTTACTGCTGGCTGACTGCACGAAGTGAGCAATTAGGGCCTCAATCAGCACTTGAGATACCAACGGCTGATCGCCCAAAAAAAACATGATACCGGCAAGATCCCTGACTAACTGCCTGACACCCAAAACAATCGACGCAGCCTGCCCTTGCTGTCGTTTGGAATTATAGGTTGAGCGAATAGCCTGCGCCTGACACAGCGCAGCCAGCCTGGCCTCAGGTTCCCCAATAATGGCAATACAATCGGCCCACGGGAATTTGCGCACAACACCTAGTACATGGCTTAACAAGGGTTGGCCGGCCAGTGGCAGCAGCAGCTTTTGCCGGCCCATACGACTGGCAGTACCTGCCGCCAAAATTACTGCACCAATTCGATTACTCACAGCATATACACCTCGCTTGGCTGCATAGCAACACCGTAGCCTAAGGTCACCACTACCCGGTCAATGCCAACATCAGCCACCTTAACATAGCCGGCAATTTGTTTGGCTGCTTGCCTGTCAGCCTGACCGTCGCTGCCGCTAAGCAGTAAAACCTTGCTTCCCCGGGCATATTGAAAGATGCCCTGTTGATGCACGGCCAGCCGGGCAATATCCTGCCAGGTGATTGGTTCACCCGGCTGTTTATTAATTATCTGAGTCACTAACTCTAATCGATGGGTATTATCTGAAGATAACGGCTGCTCCAAAGCACTTATATTAATTACGCCGATAGTTCGCATTGTACTGACAGGTATAACCGGTTCCTGGGCCGACGGAGCTTTAATAAGACAATGGCGTGCCCCGTCTGCTTCGACCAAAATACAGGCATCAGGCAGAGCGGCTGCCAACTTATCTACCCAGTCAAACGGTATCCCTATTACTTTTTCCCCTTTTTGCCGGGAAAACCAAGCCACCTGTTGCTGCTTTGCCAATGCCTGCATAACCTTTGCCGCCCCTGTGCCATAGTTATCAGTCACCACCAGAGGATAAGAAGTTATCTGGCGATAAAACATCTTGGTTGTGGTTGTAAGCACAATAGGCCATCTCAGGCCGGCAGCAACAAGTGACTGTATTAAGGATGTCTTACCTCCAGCACCAACGCAAGCCACTACACCGGGCTGCTTTAGGCCTATGGCATCTATCAGCATATTTTCACCACCTGGATAAATACAATAAAGGCGGCAACCACATTATGTGGCTGTCGCCTTTATTGTTTCGGTATTTAACCGATATATTCCTGCTTGCCAATAGCGGTTTCACCCGGTTTATCGGTACCATTCAAGGCAGCGTTCAAAATGATCGCGGTCACACTACCGGCAGTAATGCCGCTGTGGAGAATTACTTGTGCCCAACTGGGGAAGTTCTGATAAAAGTTAGGTACAGCCAGCGTAATCATGCCCACACCAATACTGACGGCAACCACCATAATATTATGAATACCATCAAATTGAACCTTGGATAAGGTCTTAATCCCACTGGCAGCTACCATCCCGAACATAGCAATTCCAGCACCGCCCAAGACCGGAAGTGCCAGTAAGGCGGTAAGAAAATCAGAAAAACCATACCGCCTAAAGACAGACGCACCAACAGTCACCACATTATAACCTAGGCGCTTGCTTGTCGAAAAGAACTATTGTATAGGTTGTGTATCCAGAGCGAAAAAAATGCCGACCACTGCAACAGTTGCATGCGACCGGCCAATATGTTTACACTATCTTTGTTGTCCAATTCTCGACATTCCATACTGCTGTTATCCAGTCTTCGTAAAATTCAGGTTCGTGGGAAACCAGGAGAATAGTGCCTTTGAACTCTATTAAAGCCCGTTTTAGTTCGGCCTTGGCCTCGATATCAAGGTGGTTAGTGGGTTCGTCCAGCACCAACCAGTTAACGTCTTTAAGCATAAGTTTACATAGTCGCACTTTAGCATTCTCGCCCCCGCTTAACACCATCATCTGGCTGGTAATATGCTCATTGGTTAGGCCACAACGTGCCAGTGCGGCCCGTACTTCAAAATTGGTCAGGCCTGGGAACTCATCCCACACCTCTTCTATGGCAGTATGGCTGTTATTACGGCTGGATTCCTGCTCAAAATAACCGGATTGCAGATAATCACCCAAGATGACCTTACCATCAACCGGTTTGATGTATCCGAGCAAGGTTTTAAGCAGCGTTGATTTGCCAAGACCGTTCACACCTCTAATAGCTACTTTCTGACCGCGCTCTAAGGTAATATCCACCGGTTTGGTAAGTGGCTCATCATAGCCCAGAACCAAACCTTTGGCCTCAACAACAAAACGGCTGGGCGTCCGGGCTTCGCGGAACTGGAAAGTGGGTTTAGGCTTCTCCCGCGGTTTTTCCATAATCTCCATTTTATCCAGTCTTTTTTGGCGGCTGTTAGCCATGCCCCGGGTAGCCACCCGGGCCTTATTGCGGGCGATAAAGTCCTCCAGACGGTCAACTTCTTGCTGCTGCCGCTCATAGGCTTTGGTTTCCTGACTTTTGCGCATAGCGTACATTTGCTGAAATTGCTCATAATCACCAGTGTAACGAGTAAGAACTGCATTTTCCACATGATAAATAACATTAACAACTTCATTCAAAAAAGGGATGTCATGCGATACCAGGATAAAACTATTCTCATACGCTTTGAGGTAACGCTTCAGCCACTCAATATGTTCAACATCAAGATAATTAGTAGGTTCGTCTAAAATAAGAATGGTTGGATTCTGCAATAGCAGCTTGGTTAGCAGCACCTTAGTGCGCTGGCCGCCGCTCAAGTCCGCTACATCGCGGTCGAGACCGATATCGCCCAGCCCTAAGCCATTGGCAACTTCTTCAATCTTAGCATCAATAATATAGAAGCTGCCATGTTCGAGCATATCTTGTATCTCGCCGACGTCTTCCATCATTTTTTCTACTTCTTCCGGGGCAGCCTCAGCCATTTTATCATAAAGGCCCAGCATCTCGGCCTCCATGTCAAACATATTCTGAAATGCTTCTCTCAGTACATCCCTGATGGTCTTACCCTTGGTTAGCACCGAATGCTGGTCAAGATAACCGACAAGCACGCGGTTAGACCATTCCACTTTACCTTCGTCAGGGGTCAATTGGCCTGTAATGATATTTAAAAAGGTCGATTTTCCTTCGCCATTCGCACCGATCAAACCGACATGCTCGCCTTTTAACAAACGGAAAGAAGCCTCAGCAAGAATAGCGCGGGCACCAAAACCATGGGATACATTTTCAACAGTTAAAACACTCATTTTTTTACTCCTCTTACTTCTAGCAAATACCTTTATATTTTACCGCAAGGCAGTCATTGCTGTCAAAATTCTTTTTAAAACGCAATTTACAACATCTTACCCTCTTTCAAACCTTCTTGTATACTTTACAATTAGAGTCTCTACCTATTGCACAGTTTTACGTATTAGGGTTATAATTTTACATATTGCAGGGGAGGGATATATACACATGTTAGAATTGAATATGGGAGTCATTATTGCCTTTGTGGTCTATCTAGGTGCAATGATGGCAATTGGTATCTATTATTGGCGGCAGGAACAAAAAATGTCTCAGTACATATTAGGCGGTCGTCAGCTAGGTGCCTGGGTTACCTCAATGAGCGCCGAAGCCTCTGATATGAGCGGCTGGATGCTGATGGGCCTGCCAGGTTATGCCTATGTGGCCGGGCTTGGCGCAGGCTGGATTGCCTTAGGACTTATTTTAGGGACCTGGGCCAACTGGCAGTTAATCGCCAAGCGTCTGCGAAAATACACCGAAATCGCCAATGACTCACTGACGCTGCCTGATTATTTTCAGAACCGCTTTCGGGATAATTCTCAACTTCTCCGGGTTATATCAGCAGTATTTATTCTTATTTTCTTTTTGATTTATACGTCTTCAGGCTTTGTTGCCGGTGGAAAATTATTTAACACTGTTTTTGGCATTCCCTATACTTGGGCAATGATTTTAGGCGCTTTTGTCGTAGTTTTTTACACCTTTCTCGGCGGCTTCATGGCTGTCTGCTGGACAGACTTTACACAAGGTGTCATGATGTTTTTTGCCATCCTGGCTGTACCGGTCACCGCCGCCTTTATGATGGGCGGCCCAGCAACTACTGTTGCAGCTCTTTCTACCTTAAATGCCGAAATGTTTAATCCTTTTACCACTCCTGAAGGTAAGCCGTTATCACTTATTGCTATTATTTCTCTGTTGGCGTGGGGACTTGGCTATTTTGG
Source organism: Sporomusa ovata DSM 2662 (assembly GCF_000445445.1). Classification (GTDB taxonomy): domain Bacteria; phylum Bacillota; class Negativicutes; order Sporomusales; family Sporomusaceae; genus Sporomusa; species Sporomusa ovata. The sequence continues at coordinate 452,554 of NZ_ASXP01000003.1, forward strand.
TCAGCCGCACATCTTAGTCAGATTCATGGCTATTAAATCATCCGCGCAAATCAAACAAGCGACCCATATTGCTATGACTTGGGTTATCCTGTCGTTATCAGCCGCCGTGCTGGTCGGTATGGTGGGCCGGGTCTATTTACAACAACCGCTCACAGGTTCGGCAGTCGAGACTGTATTCATGGTTATGACTCATGATCTTTTTTCCAGTTTTTTTGCCGGCCTTATTCTCTCGGCCGTTTTGGCAGCTGTCATGAGTACCGCTTCATCCCAGTTGTTAGTTACAGCCTCAGCTGTATCCCAAGATTTTTATAAAGCTTTAATTAACAAAAAAGCCAGTGAAAAACAGTTGGTTTGGGTTAGCCGGATGACTGTTATTGGCGCTACCGTTATTGCCGTTCTTATCGGTCTAGACCCCAATAACTTCGTATTAGATATGGTCTCCTATGCCTGGGCCGGCTTTGGCGCTGCTTTTGGCCCGGCACTGGTATTATCACTCTTCTGGCACCGTATGACCCGTAACGGTGCCTTAGCAGGCATTGTTGTCGGCGGCATCACCGTACTTATCTGGAAGCAACTGGCGCTGTTCGGGCTGTATGAAATTGTGCCTGGCTTTATCTTGTCCTGTCTGGCAATTTACGTTGTGAGTATTTTTGATACCCCACCGGCACAGGTGATTCTTGATGAGTTTGAAGCAGTAAACAACAGCCACATTTAATAGCAACACGAAACCAAAAGCGAGATTGCTTCACTGGTCTATCAGTGAAACAATCTCGCTTTTTTACTCTTTTCCTACACTACCCTCTGTAAGAAGGCCCTTGTCCGGGCCTGTGACGGCGAACCAAATACAGCGTCCGGCGACCCGGCCTCGACAATCTCGCCGTTGTCCATGAAAATAACCCGGTTGGCAACTTCTCTGGCAAACGCCATTTCATGGGTAACAACAATCATGGTCATATGTTCTTCAGCCAGTTTGCGCATGGATTTCAGAACTTCGCCGGTCAGTTCCGGATCAAGTGCTGAGGTTGGTTCATCAAACAGCATGATGTCCGGATTCATCGCCAACGCCCTGGCAATGGCCACCCGCTGTTTTTGGCCGCCTGACAGGCGTGAGGGATAATCATCGCGTTTTGCAGCTAGTCCGACTTTGTGCAAAAGTTCTTCAGCCTGAGGCACAATATCCTCACGTTTACAGCCTTTGACGGTAATCGGCGCTTCAATAACGTTTTCCAGCACAGTAAGATGGGGAAAAAGGTTAAACTGTTGAAATACCATCCCCATCCGGCGACAAATCTGTCTGGACTCGGCTTCAGGGGCGTAGTTGACTTTTCCCTGACCGCTATCTGTTACCAGCACATCGCCCTCAATCTCGATGGACCCTTGATCAATGGTTTCCAGCCGGTTCAGGCAGCGCAAAAAAGTGCTTTTACCTGACCCAGAGGGACCGATGATAGCAATAACCTCGCCTTTGTCCACCGTAAGTGATATGCCTTTTAAAACTTCAAGTTGGTTAAACTGTTTATGAATGTTTACCGCTTTAATCATGTTCATCGCCATGCTCCTACTCGTCATATACAGCATACTTCTTTTCCAGCTTTTGAAACAACCAGGTAAGTACCAATGTCATAATCAGGTAAAATACAGCAGCAACAATAAATGGCATTGTATTAAAATCCCGCTGTACAATGGCTCTGGTTGTCCGCAGCAGATCATTCATAGCCAGAACATAAATCAGGGAAGTATCTTTGACCAGCGTAATGGTTTCATTGCTTACCGGCGGCAGTACGCGTTTAATGACCTGAGGCAAAACAATACGTCGCATTGTTTGCACATAGGTCATGCCCAATACCTTGGCCCCTTCATACTGACCGCGATCAATGGATTGAATGCCTGCCCGGAATATTTCAGCAAAATAAGCGGCATAGTTGAGTACAAAGGCCAGCAGCGCCGCCGAAAAATCAGGCAGCCGCACACCAACATAAGGCAAGAACGGCAGCCCAAAATAGATGAACAGGAGCTGCAGCATCAGGGGCGTTCCCCGAAACAGCCAGATATATATGCCGACCGCACTGCTCAGTGCCCTGAACCGGGAAATGCGGGCCAGGGCCAATAGCAAGCCCAGAGGCAAAGCAAGGACGATAGTGGCAAAAAACATTTGCAGCGTCACTACTGTGCCTTCCAGGAGCGGCGGCAGAATTCCTAGTACATAGTCCATTTATGTCTTCCTTACTTCACAATATCTTCGCCAAACCATTGCTGGGAAATTTTTGCTGAGGTACCGTCTTTCTTCATTTCATCCAGAGCCTTTTGCAACTTGCCTAAAAGTTCCTTATCCTCTTTACGCAAGCCTACACCATATTCCTCTGATCCGAAGTTATCCTTTAAGATCGTGTATTCGCCCGGTTTTTTAGCTATATAGTACCGGCCAACAATTTCGTCCACCACGACCGCATCAAGACGGCCGGTCTTTAAATCCATAAGTGCGGCTACATTGTCGCCAAATTTCTTGAGTTCTTTAAACGACTTCAGAGCGTCAGCATCTTTTTCAATAGCCTCAATACTGCTGCTGCCTTCCTGCGTACCTACTACCTTGCCTGCTAAATCAGCCTTGGTTTTAATCGGCGAATTAGCGGCCACAACAATAATTTGGCGATTTTCCATATAAGCGTTGGTAAAAAGGATATTCTCTTTGCGCTTTTCCGTAATCGTCAAACCATTCCACAGCACATCGACCCGTTTACCGCTCAGTTCTGCTTCTTTGCTATTCCAATCAATAGGTTTAAATTCAACTTCTACTCCCATACGTTTGGTAGCTTCTTTCGCCATATCGACGTCAAAACCGATAATGTTGTTTTTATCATCCCGGAATCCCATGGGTGGAAAATTGTCATCAAGGCCAACCACAATTTTTTTCTTGTCGGCTCCGCCGCATCCGGCTACCAACATTCCGGCCACCAGTAACACTAACATGGCTGCTATTAATTTTCTCACGCTAACTCCTCCACTCTCCCTAAATTCTACCCTTATTTTACTTTACCGTATTAAAGTTTGGAAACAATAAAAAGCGCCGTTTGCGTAAACGGGGTTAATGTTTGTATTAAAAATCTTGCATTTGCGGCATAACTCTCAGTATATTGTGTTCTTTTGGAAAAGACTAAATCGGTACAGTCGCTTCGCATGGCACGGCAGTCTGACATTTACCGCAGCCGTAGCGTGGTTTATAACGCACCGCTGTGCCGTCAAGATACTTGGCACAAATATCATTGTTTTTGCCTGTAGCATCAATGGCCTGGGGCGGGCAGCGCTTGATACAGGCACCGCATTTACTGCAATATTCATCATAGGTCTGGTAACTGCGTGGCGTAGGAAGAATATCTGTCGTGACAATAACACTGCCCAGCCGCCCGGCAGCACCGGCCGTAGTGATAAAAGATCTGTTCAAACTAAAGGTACCCAACCCGGAAATATAGGCAATATGCCGCTCAGACCAATTGCTTTTGCGATTAATTACAGCAAACCGTTCATCAAGCCCTGGCGCTACAGCCTGATAACCGGCCGCTTGAAACCACTCTACCAAATACTTGCGCAGAGCGTCATTGACCATTTCGCCTTCAATCCGCGCATACAGCCACTCCGCAGCCGGCAGCTCACCTCGCCGGTTAGCCTTCCGTACAGCCTGACTAAAAGGCAAAAAATAAGCGATTACTGCTTGAGCCGCCGGCAGCCATTCACGCGGTGACAAGTGATTGGGGCCGACAATATTATCTGCCTTTAACGTCTCAAATAAAGCATCCTCAGCCCGAGACACACCTACCAACGGTTTATCATAGATTTTGTCCAGGCCAATTTCAGCCGCAGCATTAAGCGGTGTGCCGGCGATAAAGTCACTCACCGCTTGTTCGATTGTCTGTAGTTCCAAAGTTCTCCCTCCATTTGCCTATGTTACACTATATTTTCTAAGCGTTCATTAATATCTTAAGCATCTTTTCTCGGTTATTAATAAATTCACGCATAATAACATAATGCTCAGTTTGCTCATATTCAATTTCTGCCAGGCCGGTTTCTGTCAGCTGTACTATCTTGGCATCAGGATAAGCCATAATAATCGGCGAATGAGTTGTTATGATAAACTGTGAATCCTGCTGAACCAACTCATGAATCCGCGAAATCATAGCCATTTGGCGTAATGGCGACAGCGCTGCTTCCGGCTCATCGAGGATGTATAGACCCTGTCCCCCAAACCGGTTCATAAACGTAGCAAAAAATGCTTCACCATGTGATTGCTCATGAAGTGACCGCCCGCCATAAGAATCGATTACCGGAGTACCTATACCTTCCCGATCAAGTTCTTCTATTGTTGTCGCTACATTATAGAAACTTTCAGCCCTGAAAAAGAAACCAGTGCGCGGCCTTTTAATCCCTTTCACAAGGCGGATATATTGATATAATTCCGAGTGAGAAGGTCTGGACGCAAAATTGAAATTAATGGTTCCTCCCTCCGGATTAAATCCCCAGGCTACCGCAATGGCCTCTAAAAATGTGGATTTTCCCGTACCATTTTCGCCCACAATCATCGTCACTTTAGGATGAAACTCAATACTATCTAAATCCTTAAATGCCGGCAGACAAAACGGATACTCTGCCGACGATTTTATCTGCTCGCGTTCTACTTTCACACTCCGCAAATAAGCCCCATTACTCAGCAATAAACATACACCCCTCATGTCAAAGAAAACGCTATCGCGCCCTTGAGGATACGGCTAACCACAGAGTACACAGAGAGCGCAGAGGGGAGATATATATCGAGACATTCCCTCTGCGTACTCTGCGTCTCTGCGGTTCAAAATACTTATACTTTCTTTATGTACCAAAAACCGGAACCTGGAAGATTCCGGCTTTAGCTCGTCTTGCTTACAGATTACTTGGCTGTTCAATAGTAATCTTCTTAATAACAACATCTTCTAGCGGTTTATCCTGCGGGCCTGTCTTAACTTTGCCGATAGCCTGAACAACATCCATACCTTCCATTACCTTGCCAAATACGGCATGTTTATTATCAAGCCAGGGTGTTGCTTTCAGCGTTATAAAAAATTGGGAGCCGCCGGTATTGGGACCAGCATTTGCCATTGAGATGACACCTTCCGAATGCTTGAGGTCGCTGTGAAATTCATCAGGTATTGTATAACCGGGACCACCTGTGCCATTTCCCTTAGGGTCGCCGCCTTGAATCATAAAGTCGGCAATAACCCGGTGAAAAATCAAGCCATTATAAAACCCCTTATTGGCAAGGGTAATAAAGTTTTTGCTGGTCTGGGGCGCTTTATCTTCGAACAATTCTATCCGGAAATTACCCTTCGAGGTTTCGAACAGCGCTACACTGTTTTTCTTCGTGGAACCATCTGTTTGTGTTTGTGGCGGGGTGTTTTCTGCTTGCTTAGGCAAACTGGTATTACTGCCGGCACAACCTGCAGTTGAAAGTACCAATAATGTGAGCAGCAAGATAAATGTAGTTACATATTTTTTCATGAAATCACTCTCTTCTTTTATTTGATATCCAAATATTAGTATACCACATTAAGTAAAATAGTTTAAATTGATTTTACCGTTTGCAACATTTTTCCGTACTTTATCCGCCACCAGGAAATGGCCCTGGCCGAATCAATTTCCTGACGAATTTTATCCTGGTCTGGCGGTAAGAGGCCAGTCTTGGACAAGTGCGTTTCTTTGTAATCATTATCGGCGTTGCCCATATAGCCTGACGTAATCCAGAAACCATAATTCATACCAAAATCATTGCCATCTGTCAGACTGCGACCCACAGAATAATACTCAAACCCGCTAGGGGCAACAAGTTCCAGCAAGGTTGGTATAACATTAATATGACTGCCTGCCGTTTGCTCGGGAAAAGTCTCTTTGCTGATATTTTTGCCATAGACGATCAAGGGAATGGCATACCGCTCAAACATGGCGGGATTTGTCTCCACATTAACCCGGTCAGCATGGTCGCCAACAATAACAAACAAGCTGTCCGGATACTGCTGACGGGCCTTTTTAACAAACTTGGCCAACATTTTATCCGCATACCAGAAATGCCCCAGTTTCTTAATAAGTTCCTGGTCATTCTTACATTTATCTGGTAAGCCGGCAGTAACAATAGCAGGGTCAAAACCTTCCTTGGCCAGATCGACCGTAAAGGGTGAATGATTGGATACCGTAATAATAACATGGAAACCAGGTTTGTCATTCTTCACTTGTCCAAGCACAGCTTGATACAAATCGGCATCATCTACACCCCAGACATTGCCGCCTTGGCTGGCGAAATCGCCCATACCATAGAACGACTCAAAACCCTGCGCCAGCGTAAAATCCTTGATTTTTTCCCACGAAGCAGGTCCGGCATACCAGCAATCAGCGGTATAGCCCAGCCGCTTCATCTGTGGGGCCAGCGCAGTAGCATACGGTTCTTTGTAAGACTCCGGCAAATAATTTAGATACAGGTTAGCCTCAGCTAAGCCGGTAAGTACACCCATCACACCGGAAATGGTACTCATGCCATTTGGTAAAAAATTAGGAACATAGGCGGCGTCCTCTTGCGCAATGAGCTCCTTCATGCCACCCGCAATAGCAAGATTACTGTACTGGGGCAGCAGCGGCCAATTGGCATAACTTTCGGCAATAATGAGAAATACCTGTCTGGGCGGCGACTCTGTTCCTACTATTACTTTTTTGCGTAAAAAATCATCCAAATTAACGGAATTCACTTGTTTTCCCGCCAGATAGCTGCCATAATCATTTAGCCGTGCCGGCTCCATATCAAGACCAGTAGAGGAACAAACCCGTTCATGTAAAACATAGGCCCGGTACAGTGCCTGCACATCATCCAAAATAGCTTCATTAAGCAGCTGATCTTTAGTAACGCCGGAATTCTCCCAGTCAATATTATAGGCATACGTCATGGTTCCACCAAACCGAATAAAAATAGCCACATAAAAAATGACCACAAGCAGAGCCGCACGAAGAGCAATGTTTTGATACCACTTAGGCAGCCGGGGGAATCTGATAGTTTTAACAGCCAACCACCGCTGCAGTAATTTGCACAACAAGAAGGCGGTGATACCTGCCAAAAGCAGTCTGACAGACAAATTATACTGCTCGACAACAGTATGCATAATGGCCATTACGTCATCATTTAACGTATTGAACAGCAATTGATTAAAGGCCATACGAAATTCCTGGTAATAAGGAATACGCGCATGAAATAGAAAGCTAAGTATAGTAACATAACCCGCCCCAAGATAAAAGCGAATATGACTAAGCCCCTTCCAGGGAAGAAACAAGCGCAAACCTGTACAACAAACAAGCGGCACCAGCACCAGCATTCCCGCACTTTTCAAGCTGATTCGCAAACCATAATATAGTGCTGAAACAATGTCGCTCACAGTAACAGCTTCACTCAGAAACGAATGCATTACCGCAATAAAGCCAATGCGAAATAAACAGAAGACTCCTACTATGAAAATAAACAGTTTGCAATCCTGCTGCAACTCCGTGTAAAATTCATCCCAACAAACCAGCCTGATAATAAACCCAACCTTTCCCACCTTTAAAATAACTACCGCTTTACTACTATTCAAAACTTCGGTAGATTTCTACTCTATTTGCTAAAATCCTGCAACAGTCAGCAAAGTTTTTTAACTAAAACAAAAAAGGCTACCCTCAGGCGGCCTCAAATAATACATTTTTAGGACAAAAGATCGCTCACTTTGTCTGATTCTGTTTTTTAAAAATTGGCTAATCATCCATAAAACTGTCGCGGTTGCTATCTTCTATTTTGGCAGACAATAATAAAAACTTGGTATAGAAAGGAGCTGACTGTTACCAGCAAAACAAAAGCCCCCTGGAAAACCACAGACTCTCACCAACTATAGACAATGACGCTTACTGGCAAGAAAATCATCAAAGATCTTGGGAATATCGTGCAGGGCATGGTAGGCTGGAAAGTGGGCGGTAAACAGTGCGGTACGGCTAATTTGTTGTTCTTTCATTGTAAACCTTCCTTTTCTTTAATTGACTATGCCCAACCTCGCTTTTTTCTCTATGTCGGCTGCGAAAAGAGGGGTCTCACTGAATAAAATTACCACCAATTGTTTCGACACTTATCGCAACTCGCTTACCACTCGGCAGACGGCCTTGCACCATACCGTTGTGTCCGGACGAACATGCTCTGTATTCCTCATCCGTAAGGCTAAAAAACCATTTTGCCAGATCAATCGATTTCAGTGGGACATTGAGTACAGCGTTATTGTCCCCTGTCCGATAGTTACCATTTGTTGGGATGTCATTTCCCTTTTCCTCCCCTACTATCGATTCTTATCGCCAGGTTACTTCCAACGGATTCCTATCAACCAGCCTTTGGTAAGTATAGCGGGGATAGCCCACCATCAGCGCGCCGACTATAGTCATGTTTTCCCCGATGTCCAGCAACCGGTACATTTCAGGATAACCGGTAAAACCACATATCTCCAATAAGCCGGCCCAGCAAGTTCCCAGCCCCAGGGTTGGCGCGAATAGTTCAACATAATCCAATGAATGGCGCGCATTGTCCCGTCCGAGGAAATGCTCTTGGGGGGCCGTGGCGACAATCAAATGTGGTGCATCTCGCAGGATAACATCTTGCCTGGTATTCCGGTAAAGGTCCACAGAACCCTTAAATGGCATAACCCAATCCACGTTATTCTCAATTTGTTCTTCCAGATATTGCACCGTCATCTCAGTCAGCTTTGCCAACAACTCCCGCTTGGTAACGACTAGGTATGACAGCCCCTGGCTATTACAGCCGGATGGCGCGAATCTGGCGATATCCAACAGTTGCAGCAGTAGCTCTTGCGGGACGGCCTCCTGCTTGTAAGAGCGGATCGACCGGCGCGATCTTAAAAAACGGGCAGCCGCCGCCGGGTCCAGTGCAGGAAGATCATTTACAGGCACTTGTTTACTAAGTGGTACCTGTGGATGATCTAACGCCCCTTCCGGGCATACGGCAACACAATGCCCACATTTGACACATGCTTCCGGCAAAAGCAGTTCTGGCCCCTGCTGCCGCATTTCAATAACTCCCATAGCCGGGCATACTTCTACGCAAGTACCGCATTTGGTACACTTTGTACTTACAGTTAACATTCAAACCACTCCTTTTAGTAATATCAATTTTTCTATTAATACTTGATATCCTTAGCCTAGATACATAGGCTAATTTTAAAATTACAGTATTATTACCCAAAGAGGATCACCCAAACGGGTGAGATTGATATTTTTTAAAAAACATCCCTTTAACAGCGCATAAGGATGTTTTCTTAGTTTATCAGCTTTAATTCCTTGGCCCTGGTTACGGCCTGTACTCTCCGGCTTACCTGCAGTTTGCCATATATATTCAAGATATGGGTCTTGACGGTATTTACAGTGAGCTTCAATCGCAAGGCAATTTCCTTGTTAGACATGCCGGCGGCAATTAGGCGTAAGACATCCAGTTCCCGCTCTGTGAGCGTCTCAATCAGTGGCAGCGGGGTAGCATTTACGGTAGCGGCAGCTTCTGCTAAAAATGCTTGCAGCTTCTGGATATAGGCTATTTGGCTGGATAACAACCGCAATACTTCCACTCGTTCCGGTGTGAACACTCCGGTCAACAGGCTATTTTCCAGGTATAAGGCTCCTACTGGTATGCCTTGAAGGATCAAAGGCAGGCAAACAGCAGATTTTGAACACGACTGAATAATATAGGGATCTTTAGTAAAGATTCCAGCTTGTTCGATGTCATTTACAATTACGGGTTCCAGCGTCCGGGCAACATAGCGAACCATCATCTGTGAGAGATTAACGCTTTTTTCCAGGAGAAGTGGTGTTACTGTCGCCGCCGAGTGTGGATCATTGTCTTTAGCGGCTTCAATAAACAGTTTCTCATCTTTCTCCAGAATTAGATAACCCTTATCAGCTCCAGCATTTTCAATAGCAATATCTAAAACGCTTTTCAGCAATTTGGCCGGGTTTGTTTCTTCAGCTACTCTCTGTACCGCTTGCACGACAGTATACAGTTCCAGTTTACCAGTAGCTTCGTTGTTGCCACCATCGGCAAGATCGGGAACTTGGTAGGCTTTTTTTAATATTTCTATGGTTTCAAGCTCTTCATCTACAATAGATGTTCCAGCCAGCAAGTGCGGATATTGGATTGCGAGATTTTGTACCTTTCTGTTGGCTCCCCACTTGGTATAGCCGCTGCAAGCGTCGGCTAGATAGACTTGAGCAACTTTATCCCGGCCCTTGACGAGGTAAAACTTGGCTGCCAACTCGTTGGCAAGAGCCTCATTTTGCACATAGCCGTTTTCCCGGGCAGATTGAATGGACTGGTCGTACAAGGTCATGGCTTCGTTGTCTTCACCGTTCAGGCGAGCTATTTCGGCAGCAATCAGCAGGTATTTGTGGAGAAAGTTTGCCGGACAGGAATGTGACCACTTGTTCATCCGTTGCTGGTTTTCTCTAAGTAGTTTCCGGTATTTCTTCTGTTGGTTTTTCGGTAATTGGTCAATGCTGGCAGTTATTACTAAGGAACAATAGAAAATGTACTCGGCAGCAAGTAAGAGACCACTGATTATCTTAAAGTCTTGGCAAGTTTGTTCCACCAAGACCAAGGCTTTCGCGTTATCACCATAGAGGTAATATAATTGGATTTTTGAAAAATGATAAGTCATAATAGCTGTATGATCTTCTTGTAAGCATTTTTGGAAATCTTCTTCCGTGTAATCAGCATTGCTTAGGGTTTCAAGGTTTCCGGCTAATCCTATTAAATTGGCTATCAGTAATTGATAATTTAAAAGTCTCACCCGTTTGGCAAAGTTATAGTAGCGTTGGCCTTCCTCATAAAGCTCAGCCAAAGAAACCCCTAGAAAATATTTTGTTTCAATAATCAAGGTCATCGAATACCAGACAAACAGCAATTCTCCCGATTCGAGACCATAATCAACAGCCTTCTGCAAGTAACCAACGCTGGTACTGCCATGGTTTGTCCAGTGGCTTGCAAATAAGCCAGCAGTAAAATAAAATATGCACTTGGCGGAACTATTATCGTATTTTTCAATAAGTATTAAGGCCGTCTGTTCAAACTTATGCCCTGTTTTATAGTCTCCCAGCACATTGCCGAAGAAGATTCTGTAGTTGATATAGCCGGTGGGAGAAAAATCAGTGTTTCCATACTTAATGGATATATTTGCAACTTTCAGCATAATGAACATGCATAATCTTGAATTGACCATAGCAGCCGCGCACGCTTGGGCTATGAGAAGTCTGATGATCTTCTTTTTCACCGGATCAGTCATTTCCGGTAAAGTAGTAAAATTGGTCAAATTGCGCTTGCGCAAGTGCCATTTAGCCAGCAAAATTTCTTTAATGAAAGCAAATTTCCCGGGATTCTCCGGCAGATTGAGCCCCAACAGTTTTAAGGCTTCTATTCCCAATTGAAGCGTTTCATGATACTTTTTAATCCCTAAATTTAAAGTCATTTTAATAAGGCATATATCGGCCTTTTCCATCTTTGTTTGAGCCCTGTCCATTAGAAAATTAAACAATTGGTTTGCTGTGTCGAAATGGTCGCAAAGATACTCACATTGAGCACGTTCCAGGTGAAGGTCATAAGTCAAGCGGTAATACTCCTGCCAACCATTGTCAGGGAGGAGGGCTATGCCGGAATTAAAATAATCCAGCGCTGAACCGTAAGCGGTTGAAGCTTTGGCCTTCTGACCGGCTAGCAAATTGTACTTCGCTAATTTAATCTTCTCAGCCAGGTAATCGAATAAATCCAGAGCGCGGTTCAAGTGGTCCATAATGTCAAAAATCTTTTCATCCAGTTCATTCTGAGCCGTATTTTGCAAAAGCAACCGGCCTATTTGCAAGTGTATCTCCTGTTTTTTCTCTTCCGGGACCAGGGAATAAGCTGCCTGCTGGACACGGTCATGCAAAAACTCGTATTTTGTTTCAGAATTGATAGCCTTATATACATGACAGAACAATCGATAAGTATGGTCAAAACCATTTCTGGGCAGTACAAGGCCTTCGATAATTGCCAACCGGAGGTTGGCAATTGTTTGGCCAGGTGTCTGTTCACAAGCAAGGGATAGCGTTTTCAGGTCAAATGTATTACCGATGCAAGCGGCCAGCTGCAAGACATTACGGGTTTCGGCCGGAAGCCTTTGCAACTTGTCTGTCATAAAATTAATTACATCGTTAGTCATGGGCATTTCATCGATAGAAGCCGGCTCCCATTCCAAACACCGGTCATTCGTGTTAAAGCGCAGAAGATTTTTCTCATACGCGGACTGTAACAACTGACTAAGAAAAAAGGGGTTGCCGCCTGTCTTCCGGTAAAGCATTTCTGCTAGCAGCTGTGACTTGCCAGTCCCTCTTAAACAGTGTAAGGTATCGGCGACAAATTGAAAGGTGCAGGCTTGATCCAGGGGCGCCAGTGATATATGTTGTATAGGGATTTTTATTTTTTGCAGTTCATTCAGGGTGAACAGTAGTGGGTGCGCGCCGGTTACCTCGTTATCCCGGTATGCACCGATAAAAAACAAGTAGTGACTGTCCGGATCTTCACATAAGTATTGGAGCAAATTTAGTGATGCGGAATCGGCCCATTGCAAGTCATCCAGAAAAATGACTAAGGGATGTTCTTTTTGGGTAAATACCCGGATGAAATTTCTAAATACCAATCGGAAGCGGTTTTGAGCTTCCCGCGGCTGAAGTAATTCAGCTGGCGGTTGGGTCCCAATAATCAATTCTACTTCAGGAATAACTTGGGTAATCACCGCGCCATTCCGGCCCAGAGCACGCAAAAGTTTTTCTTTCCAAGCAACAAGACTCTCCTGGCTTTCGGTCAGAAACTGCCGCATCAAATCTCTAAACGCCTGAATAAACGGGGCATAGGGAATGTTCTGTTGAAGCTGGTCTGATTTTCCGGTTATCAAGTATCCTTTTTTGATCGCAAGAGGTCTAAATCCTTCCTGAATCAATACCGTTTTTCCGGTACCTGCATACCCATACACCAGCACCAATCCGGCCCGGCCTAAACGCACACTTTCAAAGGCATCTGTAAGAACTTTTATCTCCCTTTCCCGGCAATAGAGCTTGTTAGGAAGCTGAAAACGGCCAGACAAGTCTACCCGCCCGAGGATAAACGGCTGAATCGCTCCGGTCTGGTTCCATTGTCGCCGGCATTCTGCCAAGTCTGCCAGAAGCCCCAAGGCGTTTTGATATCGCTTCCCGGCCATTTTGGCCAATAATTTCATGATAACGGCGGAAAGCGCAGGCGGGATGTCGGGATTGCGCTCTCTGAGGTTAACCGGTTTTTGGGCAATGTGGGCATAGATCCACTGAAGTTGATGGCTTGCCTGGAAAGGAAGCTGTCCAGCCAGTATTTCGTATAACACTACTCCCAGGGAATAAAAATCGCTGCGGTGGTCAATAGCCTTGCCCATCCGGCCAATCTGTTCCGGCGACATATAGGCCGGGGTTCCTGCCAGAGTATGGGGCCAAAACTCAGGGTGATCTTTCCGGGGCATAAGGGTTGCGATGCTAAAATCCGCTATTGTTACCTGCTTTGTATCAGGGTGAACCAATATAGCATCGGGTTTTAAGTTCCTGTGAATAACGCCCTTTTGATGGAGTTCACCCAGCGTTTCCGTCAGTTGAATGGCAATGGAAAAGAAGCCGGGTAGGTCCAGTTGATTAGCATGCAGGTATTCTTTGAGCGGTATAACCGTGATATCTTCCACAATCAAAGCAACGGTTAATCCAGACCATTCCAGTTTTATCGGCTTGATAATTCCGCTAATGCCTAGGTTGCGGGTAATTTCGTATTCGTTAATGATTTTCGCGATATCAAGCTGGTTGGCTCCAGCCTTGAGGGTTTTAATAATAACCGGCCGTTGGCCATGAATTTTTTGAGCCCGGCAGATTTTAAAATGGTCATACTCACAAATCTCTTCCGTAATTATATAATCAGGCAAAGAAACCATCTTGCTCAAGCCATCAATTCTCATCCGGTAGTCCATATGCAATTTCAACACCTAATAGTTGCATACCATCACTCCAGTTATTTAAAAAAATGTTATTTTTTCACTTCGAGGAGTCTTTGCTTTTTCCTGCACGGCACAATAAATAGGGGTTCCAGGCGATATTCAGAATCCCCTGGAACCCAAATAAGTATATCTTGCTCCATTATTATTTGGCTGTTATTTGTTATTCAGATACTTTACCCTAAGGTTCTCTTTTATCATCATTTCGCTATCTCTCTGTGGCAGGACCTTTTTAAGTTCGGAGAAGATATACTCAATATCGGTTGATTTTGCACAGAGTTTCTTGGCATTTTTATCAAAAATACCCAGGTATTCCTTCATGTCTGCAATATCCTTTTTACCGGATATTGGACCATGTCCCGGAATGATTTGGTCAACATCCATCTTCTGAATATAGTCAAGCACGGTAAGCCAACTGGGGATATTCCCGTCGGCGATATAGGGGTGATAGCCTGTAAACAAGATGTCGCCGGTAAACAGGATCTTTTTGCCAGGCAGATAGACAAGGATGCTGCCATTCGTATGGGAAGGCCCAGGATAAATCAGCTTAATTGTCTGATCGCCCAGGTCTATTTCCATTTGCTCGTTAAAGGTCAGGGTCGGGTAGGCGATAGTCGTTCCTTCCAGGTCTTTTTCCGTAAGTCCACAACTATTTTGGACATACTGCAGCATAGTTGGGCCGGCCTTTTTCAGGTTGTTTTTGTCGATGTCCTGGGAAATGATCGTTGCCCCGAGTTTTACAAGCTCTGAGCTGCCCAGGACGTGGTCAGCGTGGTAGTGAGTAGTGACGACATATTTAATGGGCTTATCGGAAAGCGCGCGGATGTCATTGATAAGCCGCTGCGCCTCTTTAGCTGACATAAGGGTATCAATTACCACGATTCCATCCTGGCCGATGATGACTCCGGTGTTTGCGGCAAAACTATTTTGCGGTACCATCGGTTTTGTGTCTACATAGCAATAGACGTTATCCGCTATTTTTGTTAACCCATTTTGTGCGAATGCGATCTGAGTAAGCAAAGAAACACCAATCAACACGATAGCTACTATTGACCGACGGCAAATTGGCGATCTTAAAATCTCTGTTACCATTTAGTTAAGCCTCCTAAAATAATATAAATTTGCGTTTGCGCAGAAAACAATTAATCATCTACCTCCTCCCAAACATGTATCTTGAAAATCGAACCCAAACGGAATAGGGAGAAAAATGTGTTTATACGTCACAAATGTATATATCCCCTTCATGCCACATTAAAGTAATCTTTATATTACGCCTTATTAGCATTTTCTTTATTCAATTGCAATTTCCTCTATAGTTGTAAATATTTATCAATTAATGACGCGCCACCGGTTATAATCGCAACACCGCCGTAAAAAATCCGAATTGTATCACTCGCTGCCAAATATAGACCCCCTTTTTATGCAAACTACAATACTGAAAAATTACCTGAACCTCTGGAAACATTAGATCAAGCTTACTGCTGCACTCTAAATAATTTATATATGCTTTGCACTAACTACTTCATTAAATTGTTTCTTGACAAACTGACCTACGTTATCAATAGCCGGTTTTACCTCAGGTACGAATGCCGACAAGAACTGAAAGCCATGACACATTTCGTCCCAGATATCCAGCGTGACATTAACGCCGGCCGCTTTGCCCCGTTCGGCCAAGCGGGTGCAATCACTCAACAATACCTCGTGGTCGCCGATCTGGACGAATAGATTAGGTAATCCACGCAAATCTTGATTGAGCGGTGATAAAATCGGCGGTAAGGGTTTCAGCGCAGCATCAACATAAAACCCGGTAACTGACTTGGCAGCTTCTAATGTGCTTACATCCAGCCCTGCCCGGCTGATATATGATTCGCCGTCAAAGTAGATCATGTCCAAAAGCGGTGACAAGAAGAATGCGGCTTTCGGCAGGGGATCGCCTGCGTCACGCAGTGACAGCAAAGTCATTAACGTCAGAGTGCCGCCTGATGAATCTCCGCCGATGATAATATTCCCGGCGGAGATACCTTTTTCAATGAGCCAGCGGTAAGCTGCCAGGCAGTCATCGTTAGCGGCAGGATATTTGTGCTCCGGGGCCAGCCGGTATTCAATTACCAATACCTGTACCCCGCTGGCTTCGGAAATGAGCGCAGCAAGACGGCGATGCGTATCACAGGAGCCAAGTGTAAATGCTCCTCCATGGAAATAGAGAATCACCTGTTCGTTCTCAGGCGCAACGTTGGCAGCCTTTACCCACTCGGCCGGTAAATTTGCAACAAGTATCTTTTCAACTGTGGTGCCTTCTGGAAGTTGTTCTTGTCTGCCAATTTCCGCAAACACCTGACGACTCTGTTCAAGGGTATTTTTCGGATCCATTTTTTTATAAAAATCTGCCATAATTTCTCTTACTTTCGACATAGTTTTATTCCTCCTATATAACTCATTAGATTTGCCATTAATCTTTCTCGCTTTATCACTTCCTCTCGCTAAACAGTTTCAGCTACCTAACCTTGTATATTCGTTTTACGTCCAATAATGGCCAGGTTTCCTTTTAAACTTACACCACTTAATTTGAAAAAACATCACCCCAAAAGGTGAAGAAAAACATCTTTTTTTAGCAAAAAACATCCCTCACCTAAAAGGGTGAAGGATAAAAATTTATTCTTTGGTTAACAGTTTTAATTCTCTGGCTCTGGCTATGGCCTGTACTCGTCTGTTCACCTGGAGTTTTCCATAAACATTGAGAATATGGGTCTTAACGGTGTTCACCGTCAACTGCAGTTCCTGGGCAATTTCCCTGTTGGACATACCGGCAGCTATCAGTCTGAGTACATCCAATTCTCGTTCGGTAAGGAAGTCGGCCAGCAGCAGAGGTGTTTCCTCAGTTACTGCGGCGGCATCCTCGGTTACGGATAGCTGCAATTTTTGAATATAGGCCATTTGGCTTGCCAAAAGTCTTACCATTTCCAGCCTGTCCGGTGTAAACACCTGACACATCAATGTGTTTTCCAGATAAAGCACGCCGACAAATAAGCCTTGACATAACAGTGGCAAGCAAATAATAGATTGGGGACAAGGTCCGGCAAGATAGGGGTCGCCGGCGAAAATGCCGGCCTGTTCCGTATCGTTAAGCACCACAGGTTCAAGCATCCGGGCAACATAGCGGACAGTCGTCCGGGAGAAGTTAACTCTTTTTCCCACCGGGTGCGATATTAGCGTTATTGCAGGATATGGTTTGCCACTCATGGCCGTTTCGCTGAGCAGATTTTCGCTTTTTCCCAATATCAAATATCCTTTATCGGCTCCGGCATTCTCGCAAGCCATTTCCAGGAGGCTTTTCAGCAATGCCGGCGGATCTGTTCCTTCAGCCAGTTTCTGCACCGCCTTCCGTATGGTGCACAGGTCCGGATCGCTGGCGAAGCCGCTGACGCCGACACCGGTGAAGCGACAGGCATTTTTCAGTATTTCCGCAGTTTTCAGCATTTCCTCCTGCGGGGACGTTCCACCCAGCAAATGCGGGTACTGCTCTTTAAGATACCGCACTTTTCTGGTTGCTCCCCATTTAAGATATCTATGACAGGCATCGGTCAGGTAGACTTGAGCAATCTTGTCCCGGCCTTTAGCCAGGTGAAACCTTGCTGACAACTCACCGGCGATCGCTTCATTTTGTATGTAGCCATGCTCCCGGGCAGATTGGATCGACTGGTCATATAAAGCCATGGCGGCGCTGTCCTTATTGTCCAGGCGGGCCGTTTCGGCGGCAACCAGCAGGTATTTATGCAAGAAGTTCGCCGGGCAGGAGTCAGACCATTTTTGCAGCAGATCCCGGTGCTTTTTTAGTATTTTCCGATATTTTTGTTGTTGCTTTACCGGCAGGCCATCAAACCTTGCGGTAATTGCCAGGCAATAATAGAAACTGTATTCGGCGGAAAGCAGAAAGCCCTTAACTGCATTGATGTTTTGCTGAGCTTGCTCTGCTGTCGCCAGAGCATTTCCGTAATCGCCATACAGGTATGACAATTGTATTTTAGCAAAAGCCCGGGCCATGACTGCTTTTTTGTGGTCTTTTAATTCCCGGCAAGTATCTTCAGCGCAATTCTCATTGCCGAACATTGCGTTTTCACCGGTCAGGCCCCGTAAATTTGCTATCAGCGTTTGATAATATAAAAGCCTCACCAGTTTGGAAAAGTGATAATAATGCTGGCACTCCTGGTAGAGTTCGGCCAAAGAAGCCCCTGAAAAATATTTATTTTCAATAAGCAGGGTCATTGCATAGCCGGCGAAAAGCAGTTTCCCGCCTTCAAGCGCATGATCAACAGCCTTTTGTAAGTAATCAATGCCGGTTTGAACGTGTTCCGTCCAGTGGCTTATATAGGTGCCAATTGAATGATTAAGCAGGTATTTATCAAAACTGCTGGTGTATTGTTCAAACTGCTGCTGGACATCTTTTTTATATTCGAGCATTGTTTTATAATCACCCAGCACTCTGCCGGCGCAAAAAATATAACACATAGAGCTAAGCATAAAGCAATAAGTATTGCCGAATTTCCGTGAAAGATTATTTATTTTCAGCAAAATAAAGGTATATAATTCCGGGTTGACGATACTGGCAACTAGCGCCTGGGTGAAGAGAAGCCTCATTACTTCATTTTGCACCGGATCAGTTATTTCCGGCAGCTTAGCAAAATCGCCCAGCTTGTGGCTCTGCAGATGCCATTTTGCCGATAAAAGTTCTTTGAGCAATGCGAATTTCCCGGGACTCTCCGGCAAATTGACCCCCAGCAGGTTTAATCCTTTTATTCCCAGCTGCAGTGTTTCCTGATATTTTTCAATTCCTAAATTCAATATGATTTTTATCTCATATAGATTGGCTTTTTCCAGGTTTGTCTTAGCCTTGGATAAAATTAAATCAAATAACACTTCTGCTATGTCGAAATGGGCACAAAGATGTTCACACTGAAAACGCTCCAGGTAAAGGTCATACGTTACTTGGTAATAATCCTGCCACGCATCACCCGGGAGAAGATCTATACCGGTTTTAAAATAGTTCAAAGCTGCTGCATACGCTATAGCGGCTTTAGCTTTTTTGCCGGCCAGTAAGTTATAGCCGGCCAGTTTGATTTTTTCGGTCTGGTCATGGATTAAATCCAGACCACGGTTCAAGTGGTCCATAATGTCATAAATTTTTTCCTTCAGTTCATCCCGATCCATACTCTGCAAAAACAACCGGCCAATCTTTACATGCGCTTCTTTTTTTCCCTCTGCTGGAATCAGTGAGTAAGCTGCCTGTTGAACACGGTCATGGAGAAACTCATATTTGGCGGCAAAATCAACAAGAGAGAGGTCGTCGTCCAACCGGTATAACGGTTCCTGCGTCTGACCTGGAGCATTTAACGGCAATATAAGCCCTTCCGCAATCGCTAACCGGAGAGCGGCGGCTGTTTGCCCGGGTGTCTGTTCACAAGCGATGGCCAGAGTTTGTAAGTCGAATATATTGCCAATGCACGCGGCGAGTTGCAACACATTGCGGGTCGCAGCCGGAAGTTTTTGCAGCTTGCCGAGCATAAAATCAATCACATCATCGGTCAGTGACATATCCTGAATAGCTGACGTTTCCCATTCCCAGCAGCCGTCTTTTAAATTAAAAACCAGGAGATTTTCCTCATACGCCGACTGTAGTAACTGTCCAAGGAAGAAAGGGTTGCCGCCTGTTTTCCGGTGCATAATTTCTGCCAGCGGTGCTGACTTCTCCGGTTCACAGTGTAAGGTATCGGCGATGAATTGTCCGGTATGAGTTGGCGCTAAAGACGTTAACGGCACCTGCTGTACCAAGATGTCCGCTATTTGCAGTTCTTGAATGGCAGTTAACAACCGGTGAGTACCGGTTACTTCATTATCCCGGTAAGCACCGAGCAGCAACAGGTAACGGATGTCTGCAGCTGCGCTCAGGCATTGGACCAGTTCCAGTGACGCCGGATCGGCCCATTGCAGGTCATCCAGAAAGATGACTAACGGGTGCGCTTTCTGGGCAAAAGCACGGACAAAGTTGCGGAATATCAGCCGGAAGCGGTTTTGGGCTTCACGTGGCTGCAGTCTTTCCGCCGCAGGCTGCGGTCCTGCAATCAATTCAACTTCCGGAATGACTTCGGTAATTATTGCGCCATTCTTGCCCAGAGCCCGGTTAAGTGTTCTTTTCCAGACAGCCAGCCTTTCCTGACTTTCTGTTAATATTTGGCGCAGCAAATTACCAAAAGCCTGAATGAAGGGGGCATAAGGATTATTCCGCTGAAGCTGGTCGGATTTTCCGGTTATAAAATATCCCTTTTTGGTCGCCGGCAGGCGAAGTGTTTCCTGAATCAATACTGTTTTTCCGGTGCCTGCGTAGCCGTACACCAACATTAGTCCGCTTTGTCCGGAACAAGCGCGCTCAAAAGCAGCTGTTAAAGCCGCTACTTCTTTTTCACGTCCATAGAGTTTGTGAGGAAGTTGAAAACTTCCGGCAAAGTCACGCTGGCCGGGGGTAAACGGTTCAATCTTGTTGCTTTGGCTCCACTGCCGCCGGCATTCTTCCAGATCCGCCAAAAGGCCGGCGGCGCTCTGGTAGCGCTCTGTGGCAGTCTTGGCCAGCAGCTTCATAATAATTGCGGTAACTGCCAGGGGAATACCCGGATTAATTTTCCCGGGGTCTACTGGTTTTTTGGCCATGTGTGCGTGGACCCACTGCACGTCATTGTCTGCATGTAAAGGAAGTCTCCCGCTCAGCATTTCGTACAATACGACTCCCAAAGAATACAAATCACTGCGGTGGTCAATAGCCGTGCTCATCCGGCCAAACTGCTCAGGCGACATATAGGCCGGAGTTCCTGAAAAAGTATGAGAAGGCAACTCAGGGTGACCTTTCCGGGACATAATGGTTGCGATACTGAAATCTGCTATGATTACCTGCTTTGTATCAGGGTGAATCAAAATAGCATCAGGTTTTAAGTTCCGGTGAATAACGCCCTTTTGATGGAGTTCACCCAGCGTTTCCGTCAGTTGAATGGCAATGGAAAAAAACAAAGGCAACTCCCGGTCGTTGCCCAGCAAGTGTTTCCTGATCGGTATGGCTGCAAAATCTTCTAGTATCAAGACAACGGCTAATCCAGCCCATTCTAGTCGTACCGGCTTGATAATTCCTGTAATGTCAAGATTGCGGGTAATTTCGTATTCGTTAATGAGTTTCGCGATGTCAATCTGGCTGGCCCCTGTCTTGAGGGTTTTAATAATAACCGGCATGTGACTTTGAACCTTTTGTGCCCGGCAAACCTTAAAACAATCATACTCACAAATCTCTTCAGTAATTATATAATCAGGTAAAGAAAGTATTTTGCTCAGTTCCATCGGCTTTCATCCGGTAAATCTAAGACAATTCCAATACCTAAGAGTTTCATAATATCACTCCAGTTATTGTTAAGATTGTTATTTTTTTTTACTTCGAGGAACCTTTGCTTTTTCCTTCAAATAGCAATAAATAAGATAAATAGAGGTTCCTGGCGATATTATGACTCACCTGAAACCTCAGAGACATCTTAACAATTATGGTGAACTGGCTAAACTAAAACTGAACATTGAGCTTACGGAGGGATATTCTAATCCCTACCGCAAGCTTTAACATTTGATTACCTTTCCATATCATAGTACATCTCATAACGGGCCGAGTTTAAAATACATCTTATCCTTTTCCCGGGCAATACGAGTAAGCTGCTCTGTCTTATCTACCGGGGGAACGCGTAATACCGATCGTCGGGACATAGTTAACGAATTGCCGGGACAAGCGGCAGCGCACTTACCGCATCCGAGGCATATGTCTTTGTTAATATCCGGCACTTCACCCTTTCCGTCATCACGCATGGTAATGGCATTAATCGGGCAATGCTCGGCACAGGCGCCACAGCCTGTGCAATCTTCTATTTTCAAGGCTGGGATGAAATTACTGGGATGAGTGGAAAATACCCGATACTCTCTGGCACCACGCAGAACGCCGCAGCAGCATGCGCAGCAGTTGCACATATAAGCCGGCTGGTTTAGCACGTTGTCACACAGGTGGACCAGGCCCAGCTTTTCTGTCTGATCAAGCACTCTGAGCAGTTCGTCTACGGTGGCCGCTTTGGCCATACCACGCCGTACCAGCCATTCTGCTCCTTCGCCCAGCGAAATGCATGTTTCCAGGGGCGCGTTCAGTTCACAGGTTTTGCCCTGGTGGCTGGCCTTATGCCGGCAGGCGCAAATGCCAATCCCGCCGCCGCCTGACTGACGGATGATTTCAGAAGCCCTCTCATAGTCCAAAACCTCTGTTTCCACAGCAGCTGAGATAAGATTTTCATACATTACCGTCTGAAAAAACTTTGTATCCTTGCCTAGTATCTCCATTCCTACTTCAGGGTGCTGAAAGTATTTATCAAACAGTTCCGCCATTTCTTTTAAGTTGACCTCGGTTGGCACTCGCATAAAGGTATGCTCAAAAAAACCGATGACCATCGGGGCCAATATATAGTTAATACCATCCCGACGGGGTATATCCACCACCAATCCTTTATTGGCCATACTGTCAAGTGTTTTTTTCAGTTCTGCTTGTTTTATCCCAGTTATACCAGCGATGCTATCCAGTGTCATTGGGATTATCGGAAATTTGCTGCCAACCATGGCCTCACTCTCAGTATAGAGACGGTAGAGTATTGCTAGCAGATCCTCGTTTACCGGGGTTCCAATCGGATTCTTATTCAAGCGTTCAGCCAGTGCCCGATAAACCTCTTCCTTGGTATTTACAAGATGCCCCATGAAAAACTCCCCCTTTTCGTCCAATTGTTTTGGATGTGTAGATTTGTTTCTACTTTACAGTACTTATTATCTAAAGAGCATCACCCAAAAGTATGAGGTACGATATTTTAACAAAAAACCATCCCTCTGCCGAAACAGAGGGATGGTTTTCTTAGGACTAGATTAGGAAACTACAGCAGACATGCGAAACATTAATATTTAGTAATGCAAATATTCGAAAGATTTAAGACAAATATTTGTGTTAATTCAGATGGGCCATATTTTCAGGTAAGTGCATTGAATTATTGTGGCGAAATCATTGGTATATCACGGATTGCTCATGTGTATGAATGCCAATGTTAAAATCCTCAATATCACCAGTTTGAAAACTCCCCACTTGGCAGAAACTCTCTCTTTGGAGGAGAGAACTGGGCCAAAGAATGGGGAGTTTTATTTGATCAAAGCTATGGAACAAAGAGGTATGATTAATTACAAAAAATTATAAATTTACTTGCCAAATCACATTTTTGTTTCGGTTTACATATTATGATATTGAATAGGAAAGAGAGTTTGAATGCCCCATTGCAAAGAACCCGGACTGATTGGATGTATCGTTTTATGTTGTGATCGTTGCAGTCGAAATTGGGGATACACTTAACAACATAGAAAAAAGCCCTTCTTGTATTAAATTTTTAGTGATAAGGGTGAGATAAATGAGTATAGGAAAATACCGAAAAATGAAAGCAGACACTATGGGAGGACTCACCGATGTTCCTGGCATCCTGGTGGGAAACGCGGAGGACAGAAGCGGTCGTACGGGATGCACGGTAATTCTCTGCCCTGATGGGGCAGTCCCCGGCGTATCCGTAAGTGGAGGTAGCCCCGGCACCCAGAATACCGATATCATCCGTCCCGGCACCGCCGAGTATCCTGTATATGGCGTCCTCCTCACCGGCGGCAGTTTCTTCGGGCTGCCGGCAGCGGGCGGGGTAATGCGCTGGCTCGTTGAGCAAGAAATTGATGATGTACCTCTTGTACCTGCGGCAGTCATCTATGACCTCCCCTACGCCAAGGGCTCACCCCCGCCTGATGCGGCCCTGGCCTACGCCGCCTGCCAGGCTGCAAATGCGGGTCCCGTGCCGGAAGGAAATGTGGGCGCCGGGGCGGGAGCGACGGCAGGAAAAATCTACGGAAGGCCGATGAAGTCCGGACTGGGCACTGCCTCCATTTGCATTCCCGGTGGCCCAGTGGTGGCGGCCCTGGTGGTGGTCAATCCCGTCGGAGACGTATGGTGTGGGGGGCGTATCGTCGTCGGTGCGCTACGTCCTGATGGAACCTTCGTCAATCAGACTCAGGCGATGCTTTCCGGTGTGCCGTCACCAAACATCCAAACTCTGAACACCACGATCGCCGTAATTGCTACCAATGCACAGCTGACCAAGGCAGAGGCAAACCGGGTGGCAATGCTCGCCGAAGATGGAATGGCTAGAGCCATCTCCCCCGATCACACTCAGTGGGACGGTGACACTATTTTCTGCCTCGCCTTGGGTTCAGACACCAGTAACCTGACAAGCGACGAACTCGTTACGCTGGTGGGTACGGCCGCTGCAGTGGTTCTGGAGGAGGCTATTGTCCGTGGTGCATTGGCGGCACAATAACCATACGCACCAAATAGGATATTAAATTCTCTTTAATTGATCTGCTTCCAGCCACGTAATCCCAAAAGGAAATCCATTTTCGGTATATCCCGCTATAAAGTAAAAAGTGTCATCAGATTCAAGAAAGTTATCATTCGCTTGTTCCAGCTGCTTTTGTTTCTTGGCCTGCCTACTTTGCAGCCGTGCAGTTTCGCTTTGTCTGAGCTGCTGAATGTATTGCGGATTCAGTGTGACTCCGAGCATTTCAAGTTCGATGATTGCACATTCCCAATTAACGCCGAAATGTTGTTTGTAGCCCCGAAGTATGTTCTTCCCTTCATACTTGGGAAGCCAGTGTTTTGCCGCCTGCAAACGAGCAGACCTAACAAGTCGCTTATGTCGAGGTACTGATGATTTTGCTTTTTTCTTCTTCATTAAACTTCAACACCCATTTTCCCAAGCCATTTTTTATCCCGGCACTCGGGACAACGCTTAGGAGGAACAAATCCTTTTAATTTGAAGAATTTCTGTTCTTCTTCACTCCAAACAAACTTTTTGCCACATTCCCAGCATTTTAATACTTCCGGTGTAAGAGTATCTACTTTTAATAATTCCGCTAATTCTCCGGCACCAATAGGTTCAGTTTGAATACGTTTACAGCTACTATCTCCCGGACTCTGTAAGTGGTTAATAACCCGGCAAATTGCTTGTCGCACCTTCTTGTATTCAATGCCAACCCAATGTTCTAACAGCGGAATATATCGCTCATCGCCAGTCTGTCTGATTTTCTCAAGAAAAAGCAATATTAACCCGCGGTTTCGATCTTTAAGGTACTCCATGCTTTCAGGAATTATGCCTTGGGCTAACCATTCATCCCACTGCCGCAGCAATTCATTAGCATATTGCTCGCGTTCAAGTATCCATCCTTTTTCCGTAAATACAAGCATTGGCAGTTTACCGCTATATTGTATTTCCAGGAAATCATGAATAATCATCCAGTCGATTTTCGCCACAATTTCCTCTATCTTTAAAGCTCTAAAGAAACCATAGCATGGATTCTGTTCAAGTCCAAGCTGCAGTACTTTCTTATCTTTAGAGCCTTTTAAAATTTTAGCCAACATCGTACGTCCACCACACGCAATAATATCATCTGCGGCCCGCAAAATAGCGTTAATTTCTTCCGACAGTACCAGATTGTCCTCTCTTTTGTTAAAATGATCCACTTTAAAATTTTTCACTTTAACACCCCTTTACATGATACAGGCTCTTCGCCCGCTTATGTCATGCTGCCGTAGATAGTTCTCCACTATGCAGCCAACTCCTCTAATCGTCCGGGTTTCACCGGAAAATTTGCATGAAATCTAAGCGTCAAAAATGCCGTCACCTAGTCAGTAACGGCATTGGCTTTGCAATAACCAGTCTTATCTTATCCCAATTTCTTCGTCTGTAAGGTAACATGCGGGATCAGCTTCCCAGAAATCCCCGGTCGTTGCCTCAGCCCGCGTCCGGAAATTCCCATTACAGATAGCAAGGTACCGGCAAGCAGCGCACCGGCCTTTAAGCAATGGTTTTCGGTCTTTAAGTCCTCTAAGAATTGGATTAGTCAGATCAGTCCAAATTTCCCCAAATTTTCGTTCCCGCACATTACCAAAGGTATGGTGTTGGGTGAATTGATCGGGATGAACATATCCGCTTGGATCCACTTCAGCAAAAGCAATTCCGGAGCGGTTACCGCCGTTAAGTGAAATCAAGGCTTTTATTCTCTCAGCTAATGCAAGATTATTCTCTTCAAGTGCTTTCAGGTAAAGGTATACTCCATCACAATGGTTATCAACTGTTAGAATCTCTTTAGCCAAACCGCGTTCTTCAAAGTCGCGGGTCCGGTTAATAATAATATCCATAGCCTGGCGGGACTCAGCGGTAGTAATATCTTCATCCATCATTAGGTTGCCGCGCCCGGAGTACACTAAGTGATAAAAGCAAACACGATCAATTTTTTCCGTTTCAATAAAATCAAAGATATTATCCAATTCCTGCAGGTTGTGACGGTTTATGGTAAATCTCAGCCCTACACGCTGGCCGGCAGCAACACAGTTTTGAATTCCCTGCATTGCGGCTTGGAAAGCGCCTTCTTTACCGCGAAACTTATCGTTTACTTCACGCAAACCGTCCAAAGAAATACCGACATATCCTACACCGATCTCTTTAATTTTCCGGGCAACTTCCGGCGTAATCAAAGTACCATTCGTTGACAGTGTCGGGCGAATTCCCCTGGCAGCAGCATAGGCCGCCAGTTCAAAAAAATCCGGCCGGATAAGCGGTTCCCCACCGGAAAACAATAACACCGGAACCCGGAATTCCGCTAAGTCATCAATAAACTGCTTGGCCTCATTGGTGGTTAATTCACCCTGGTATTTTTTCGCATCCGAATCCATATAGCAGTGGCGGCATTTAAGATTGCAGGTTCTCGTAGAATTCCAGACAACAACCGGTCCTGCATCGCAGGTAACCCCATGGCGTGCTCCCTTGGAATTTTGGTTGTAGCGCAACGAATCGCCAAAGTATTCTGTTGAAAATAGAAGTTTTGTAACACTTATCATTATTTTATCCCACCTATAATACTATTTGTCAGACTAATTTTACCTTTGAAAATGGTTACTATTATAACGCCTGCTACCATCATACCATAAACTATTCCTTAACACGAATCGCCCCACTATTCTATATACTTTTTCTTTACCGCCACCACGCCTGACGGTTATGACTATATTGAAATTCAAATTGCATAATAGCTGCAGCAATATCTTTGGTATTACTCATTTGCTGCCACATACGTTCAAGCAGTAGTAATGTTTTCTCCAAACCATAAAGATAAAAGGGTTTTCTAAAGATAAAGCTCACAAAAAAATTTTCCAGTAAGAACTCTCCCATCCCGGCTGCCAACGGCAGCCTGTCAGCAGCCAGCTTTTCCAGCCAGTCATAATTGCGATTATATAAGGCTGTTAGCTCTCTGGCAAGAGTTTCGTTCTGTGGTAATTCATTTATTGCTTTAACTGTATTAGTCAGCAATTCCAGACGCTCAGTAAGCTGCAGGTTCCGGCATTGCAGAATATCGATAAAATGAGTTTCCAGTTCGAAGTAGTAATGCAGTGGTTCCCAGGCTGGCTGCTGCTGGGGATAAATTTCGACAGCGTAGTTATTCTCCGGGAACGCAATTGGCGGCTGGTCGCCTCTCTTAATAACCAGCGGAGCTTCCCGGTCAGCCAGCTTCAATACAGCCGGACAACTGAAGCTGAGCGTCAGTTCAATTCCCCGTGACGTACTCATCGGGTATCGCGGATAAATCTGACAAATGGCATCAAGCTGGCTGTGACCGGCTTCTTTATGCAACCGGCAGCAATTGCACTCATCCAAAAACCAACAGCCACCCCCGGCCTGTTTGGCAATATAGGCATATTCACCATACCCTGCAGCCTCATTCAGCCTGATAAACGCCTGGTCAAATTCAGCCTTGCGACCGGTGCTGCTAAACAATGCTGCATTGCGTCGATAGCTGGTTTCATCCAAGGTTACCTGCCAGGAATTACGGCAACAGGTGCCGCACATTTCACAGGCAAACCGTTCACATAGATCTACATAAATATACATAGAAACACCTTCTTACTTAATTTACTTATACTCTGTTTGCCGGCTGATTTTGTATACCTTATCAAGTGTTTCCTACTACATAAACCAGTAACCCTGAGTAAAAGCCCCATATAGTGTAATACTAACATATGCAGGTAGTTTTAGGTGGTGTATGGTAATGAAAGAACCAAACTGTCCCATAAATACGCTATCGCAGGTGATGCCTGAAGCTTCACATGCCACAATCAAGAATAAGCTTGATACTCTTAGACAACTAATTATAGAATGCGAAAAAGCCGCAGACGAACTATCCCAGATTATTGCCCAACTTAGACACGTAGAAGGTGTAACTGTCTTTTCATCCGTAGCGGCCAATAAAACTTTTTTGGAGAAGACGTTCAAAAAAAGTGGCGATGTTATATTTTTTAAATTTGTTACTTTTTCAGGCGTAAAAGTCTTGATCGTATATATTGAAGGATTAATAAGCAAAGAAATATTAGGACGAGACATAATAAATGCATTTATTATGAAATCGAAAGAACTACCAGCAAACACGTTGCTTGATTCGAAAATAATAACAACCTTAGTTACGGCAGCAGGCGTAATAGAAACTCAAACAATGGCTGCGGTTATTGATGATCTATTAAATGGTAACACTGTTCTGTTTGTTGATGGAGTAGCTACAGCCTTTCTCATTGAGTCCAAGGGATGGGAAAAAAGAACGGTAGCTGAGCCTGATACCGAGTCAGTTATTCGGGGGCCCCGTGAAGGTTTTATTGAAAATATCAGAACAAATACCAGCTTATTGCGGCGAAAGATAAAAAACCCCAACTTAGTATTTGAAAATATCAGCCTTGGCAAGCAGACAAACACCAATATTGCTATCGCTTATATTGCTGGCATTGTAAACCAGGCAGTACTGGGGGAAGTGAGAAGACGGCTAAATAAGATTGATGCCGATTCGATACTGGAAACAGGTTACATTGAACAGTTTATCGAAGATAGTCCGTTCTCGCCCCTGGCGACGATTGCCAATACCCAAAAGCCTGATATTCTGGCGGCCAAACTACTCGAAGGCCGGGTAGCCATATTTTGTGATGGGACGCCGCATGTACTCACTGTTCCCCACTTGCTTGTCGAGACATTGCAAACCAGTGAGGATTATTATGTGCGGCCATTCATAGCATCAATGTGGAGAATAATCCGGCTTACAGCGCTTTTCTTTAGTATCTTTGTACCTGGATTATATGTCGCGCTTCAGACTTATCATCAGGAAATGATTCCAACAATCCTACTATTGCGCATGGCTGGCTCAATCTCGGATATACCCTTTCCGGCTGGAGCGGAAATGCTTATCATGGTTGTCTTTTATGAGTTGCTTCGTGAATCAGGCGTCAGACTTCCCCGGGCAGTAGGATCGGCAATCAGTATCATCGGCGCGCTGATTGTTGGCGAAAGCGCGGTAAATGCCGGTCTTGTAAGTGCTCCCGTGGTTATTGTTACTGCCGTTACCGGAGTTGCCGGGTTTATCGTGCCTGCTTTATCGGAAGCTATCATGTTTTATCGATTTCTTTTCTTAATTGCAGGCAGCGTAATGGGCCTGTATGGCGTCGTGTGCGGCTTATTCCTCATTGTGTTGCACGCAGTTTCGCTGCGCTCCTTTGGTGTTCCCTATACCTCCTCGTTAGCACCTTCTGATCAAGGCGTATTTATGGATTTTTATCTTAGATTTCCGCTATGGGCGATGAAAAAAAGGCCGGCAGCTATTGCCAAGGACAACCAACAACGGCGGGGGGACAACAAATGAGCCTACGCAAAAGAATGCTAGCAAGCATCGTAATACTAGTATTAGCTTTATCGCTTACTGGGTGCTGGAACCGTCGCGAGTTAAATACGCTTGGAATTGTCGGCCTGGTAGGCGTAGACGCTGATAATGACGGCATCAAAACTACGTTTGAGATCATTAATCCCAAAAAAACCACTCAAAGTGGCGGCGAACAAGCTGAACCCGTCAAGTACGTACAAGCTACCGGCAGAACTGTTGCCGAAACATTCCGCAAGGCACCGTTGCGGTTTGACCGCAAGCTATTCGTGGCGCACGCCAAAGGATTTTTGTTCAGTGAAGAGCTTGCCAGAAACGGGTTGGCAGAAAATCTTGATATGATTTTACGCGACCATGAGGCGAGAATATCAATGCATTTAGTAATTGTAAAAGATGTTTCTGCTGCCGATGGTATGACTATTGCCAGTGGAATCAACATCATTCCTTCAAGCTATCTCGAAGACATACTTAGGCAATATAAAGTCCATGCGAAAAGCGTGGATTCCAAAGTTATCAATTTTTTAAAGACCTATAGCGGCAATGGTATAAACCCTGTTGTTACGGTACTGCAGAAAGTAAAGAAGGCCAGAATAGGAACAGGGAAAAGTGAAGAATACGAATTGAGCCCTGAAGGAGCAGCCGTATTTAAAAAGGACCGATTGGTCGGATTTTTGAACGGTGAGGAAACAAGAGGCTACAACTGGGTAATCGGCGAAGTACATAGTGGTATCGTTGTATCCCCTACCCCTAATAGTAACGGGACCAGCTCTGTAGAAATAGTAAAAGCCGTAAGTAAAAATGAGGTCGAGGTTAGCGGTAATGATATAAAAATCAAAGTAAAAATCTCTATGACCGGTATGCTGGATGAAGAAACCGCTAACGTAGAAATAACAGATCAAGCGGTAATAGCAATGCTGGAACAGGCAACTTCACAGAGCATTAAACAGGAAGTGGAGCATACCTTACTAAAAGTGCAGACCGAATATAAGTCTGACATTTTTGGCTTTGGACAGCTTGTCCACCGCAAATATCCTCAGGAATGGAAGAATATGCAGGATAGCTGGGATGACTTGTTCTCACAAGCAACCATTGAAGTGGAAACCCAAACAAAGATAACCAAAACAGGCAAATCAGCAGATCCTGTGCAGGAGTGAACCCATTTCAGCCTAGCTGAAACATGGGGGATTCAGTTGGAGAGTCTACTCCACCTGAATTAACGCCGCCTATAGAGGCAGGAGTCTTGACTCGTATCCAGATAAAAAGGGGTCAACAATAAATTGACAGCAAATTTAGAAAAAATATCGCCACTACAAGTCATTCTTTTATTGAGTTTTTGCCGCATAGCTATTGTACTATTGTGGTTTAATTTCGCCAACCAGGATGTATGGATTACAGAAATTCTTGCCCTGTTTTACCTTGCAATACTATCTGCTCCGTTATTATTTTTACGTAAGCAGTTTGCTAATCTGACGCTAATAGAGTATTTACCGATAATAACCGGTAAACTGGTCGGTAAACTACTGGGATCGTTATATATTGTTTTTTTTCTGTTTTTGGCTACCCTTGATTTAGCGTTGTTTGATAACATTCTTAAGCCAATAAATTATCCCGAAACTCCGGATGCTGTCATCGTATTACTGGCGTTACTCTCTTGTGCTTATGGTGTATATCTGGGCCTGGAATCCATTTGCCGGGCAGCAGAGTTTTTTACCCCGCAAATTTTTGCCATCATTTTCTTCTATGCAGTGCTGCAAATCCCTGATATGGATTTCAAAGTATTTCTGCCAATATTGGCTGATTCCACTTTCCCGGAGATTAACTTTCAGGCCTTTATTACAGCTGCCAGAGTAAACGAACTTGTAGTTCTTGCGATACTGGCTCCAGCCATTACTAAAAAAGGAAATACCACTATGATTCTTTTCTGGGCGATGATCATTATTATCGTATTTTCCCTTATAATCATCGTTCCAACGCTGGCAGGCCTAGGACTAGATCTTTCAAAAAAAACCTTTGACCCCTATTATCTCTTTATAAAACAAATCAACATCTATGATTTCATCACCCGCATTGAATTTCTCATTGTTGCCGCCTGGAATATTAGTATGTTCGTGAAAATTTCACTAATGATATATTTGGCAATCCTATGTTCGGTGCAAATTTTTGGACTTACCAATCGCAAGGTTCTCATTATTCCCATGGGTATAGTGATATTCATAACTGCTTTAAAAACAGAGATTCTTAGTTCGGTTGTAGTATTCAATATTATTGAATACTATGTACCTTATATCAACTTAATTTTTATGTTTGGCATTCCGGTAATTGCGCTGGCTATTTTTTTTCTGAAAAAAGCTATGAAGGTGAAAATTGACTGTAGCCGTTAAGCTGTGATAAAAAAC
Source organism: Sporomusa ovata DSM 2662 (assembly GCF_000445445.1). Taxonomy (GTDB): domain Bacteria; phylum Bacillota; class Negativicutes; order Sporomusales; family Sporomusaceae; genus Sporomusa; species Sporomusa ovata. The sequence goes on from NZ_ASXP01000003.1 coordinate 484,940, forward strand.
TTATTAGAGGATAATAAAAATTCTGCAAATTATACATTCGTGCCTTATGAGAAAACTCCTTCTGTAATAGTTAAGCATAAGACATTTCCTCAATGGGGTTAACTTACCAAAACTGTCCCCTCAGTCTTATTATATTGCAACGGCTGTGTCACCTCCATTAACAATAGAGCTTTCTTGGCAATAAAATAAATTTGCATATGGCATTTTTGTCTACAGATGTTACAAATATAGATAAGTAAATAAAGGATTTTCCCAAGGTTTTGCCGAATGATCTAAAAAAATGAAAACTACTAGTAAACGTAATTAGCGAACGAAACGGTGGAAACCTTTGTGAATACTTATTTGCGAGAAGAAGATGAGATTAAAATCTCGCAGAAGCGAGTAGACGAGTTTTGTAAAAAATATCACTTCCCCCCAATGAAGGTACGATCTATTTTGATGCAAGCAAATATCAGGATTTTTCATGCTATTGTAATACCCTATGAGGAAATTGAATTTTTTCTGGACCCCCTTGTCTTACAATGTAGAGAAGCACAGACAATTATTAGGAATATTATACGAAACCACCTTAATATTGTGTATGAGCAACAATATCGGCAAAGTATTCGTCATTTAGATTATATATTTGTCTATCTAGATGGTGAATATCGGCTGTTTATTATTACTATTTTTGAAAAACCGGTTATCTGCAGGGTTGTTGCTGATATTCAAAACTTGGAAACTCAACATGCAGGCATGCTAGCAAAAAAACTCCGGTACCTTACAGGCAGGGGACCCCAAAATACAAAAGCAATTTGCATGAACTCAAGTTTAATCGTATATATAATAAATGGCTTGGTATCTAAGGGGGATAAACTATTTGCTGCAAAGAGTCTGGATAACGGTAAATGTATTGAAAGAATTGCCAATCATAATCTGAAAGAGGCTTTTGACTCAATGTATACTGGTACAGCTATTAATAACGTAAATATCATTGACATAGACAATGATATTAGTATTTCGCTTGTTTTCGAAGCAGGGGAGTTTGCATTATCCAACAATGAGCTAGCAGCTTCTGAATTTTGTCATAAGCAATTAGAGTTAATTAGCATGTTTACAGCACGCTAACACTCATTTTTTCATAGCGAATAATTTTAAATAATTTTGTATTGATCCAATATTCTGAACTAACAAGTCAGAAAAAGGTCGACAGCCAAGGATGGCTAGTCGACTGTTTTTTTTTGGAGAAAGGGGCTGTCGTGATGAAAGATACTTGCTAATATGCTCTTCCAAGGAATATGAAATGCAGAAGAAAAACAGATTTTCACTCAAGGAGGAATAGTGATGAATTTATCTGCAAAAATGATCGTTGCTTTTTTAGTGGTAGTTATGGTGAGTGCTATTGGTTCCGCATATGTATTCTATAAGATTGGCCAAAGTTCCACCAGCATTGAATTTGTTGATCAGTATGCATTGCCACGATTAGACGGGGCCTCTCAAGTGACCGCCAATGCAATTGGAAAAGTTGGCAATATTAGGGGCTATTTGTTCTTCAATAAACAAAACTATATTGATGAATATCATAAACAAGCCAGAGAAAATGAACAATTAGAAGCTGCATTAATTAGCGACGCTAAATCAGAAAAGGCACTAGAATTTCTCCAGGAAATAAAGACCCTTGATGATAAATATAACGAGGTATTTGCAAAACGGGTACTGACTTTAAAACAGGCAGGCAAGAATCAGGAAGCCATACAGGTGGCAGCCGAAGAACTAACACCAATAGGATTGGCACTGATAGCAAAATCGAGAGAATATCAAAATTTCGGGGTACAAACAACCAAAAGTGAATTAAGGGTAAGTATGCAAGCTTCAAACGCAGCTAGGACTGCTGCCGTTAGTTCCAGTATAATTGCGGCTATCCTAGGTATATTGGTTGGGCTTTTTGCAACCAGAATTATCACAAGATCCCTAAAAGTAATGTTATCTTTTAGTCAAGAATTAGCAAATGGCGATTTTCGGGATAAACCACGGACCTTTGTTAGCAAAGACGAATTCGGTCAATTGGCTGATGCCCTGGTAAACATGCGCAGCAGCCTTCGCACAATGATGAAACACGTTAATGAGTCGGCCGAGCAGGTGGCAGCATCGTCTGAAGAACTAACCGCCAGCGCTGATCAGTCGGCTCAAGCCGCTAACCAGGTTGCAAGTTCGATTACCGATGTGGCAAAAGGGACCGAAGAACAGTTGATTGCCGCCAGCAATGCCTCTGCGGTAGTAGAGCAGATGTCGGCTGGTATCCAGCAAATTGCTGCCAACACCAATGAAGTATTTGAACAATCGGCTCAGGCAGCCAATAAAGCCCAAGAAGGTAATAAGTCGGTAGAAAGAGCAGTAACCCAAATGGCCCAGGTGGAACAGACTGTTACCACCTCCGCTGAGATAATCACTCAATTAGGTGGGCGATCCAAGGAAATCGGACAGATTGTAGATGCTATATCCACTATTGCCGGACAGACCAATCTCTTAGCCCTAAATGCTGCTATTGAGGCGGCACGTGCGGGAGAACAGGGGCGTGGCTTTGCCGTAGTAGCGGAAGAAGTTCGTAAATTAGCCGAGCAATCCCAGGAAGCCGCCAAGCAAATCGCCACCTTGATTAATGAAATTCAGTGCGATACCGATAAAGCCGTAGTAGCCATGAACGATGGTACACGGGAAGTCAAGCTGGGTGCCGAAGTCGTTAACGCTTCCGGACAAGCCTTTCGGGAAATTGCAACTTTGGTAACCCAGGTATCAGCTCAAGTCAAGGAAATATCCACCGCCATTGAGCAAATGGCCATTGGCAGCCAGCATATTGTCGGCTCGGTAAAACGGATTGACGAACTAAGCAAAAAAGCATCTGAGGAAACGCAGACGGTATCAGCGGCAACAGAAGAACAGTCAGCATCCATGCAGGAAATCGACTCAGCCAGTCAGGAATTGGCCAAGCTGGCTGTGGAACTACGGGAAACTATTAATAAGTTTCAAATATAGTATAATAACAAAAAGCTATTTGTCCAGTAAAAGACAAATAGCTTTCTTGTATGTTTTATTATCTTACTGCATTAAATTACGAACAACCATCACAACGATAACAATCCAGGCCACAGCCGCTACCACAATCAGAGTAAAAATATAGGGCATCCGCCGGGCCCATTTTTCGCTTTGCCGCCTGCTTTCCGTGAGTACCGGCGCTGGCAGTAAATTGGTCAAATACAGCATGGCGCCAGTAAACAGAGTAACATCATCGGCAATGCCTACCAGCGGCAGATAATCAGGCAATAAATCAATCGGACTAAGCAAATAAACAACCACTGCCATCAGTATTCCTTTTAAATAATAAGGAGTTTGCGGATGCCGCCAGGCATAAAATAAAATCATGGCATTTTCCCGCACCATTTTTACCAAGGCCCAAAGTTGAAATAGGCGGCCTGTCTTTATCATAGTCTCACCTGCCTGCATTTTTATCTATATCCAAATGACTAGTAGTGTGTCACAACTTATTTCCCTGACCGTTGGAAGGATACCAATGCTCCGATAATAGCAAAGGCAGCGCCTACCAGCAATGCGGTCTGATACCCATCCATGAAAGCGGCTATCTGCTGCACCTGGGTTGCCTGACTAAAGCCACTAAGGCTGGCGGCCCGGCGGTATTCCAGAATAGATACCGCTACCGCTGTACCGCATACCATGCCAAAGTTACGTGCTAAGGCATTAATACCGCCCGCTACTCCCAGTTGCCGGGAGGATACAGCACTCATTATACTGTTATTATTCGGAGACTGGAATAGGCCATTGCCCAAGCCCATGATAGCTTGTGAGGCCATAATCAGCCACAACTCAGTATTTACCTGCAGCCTGGCAGTTAAAATTAAGCCCAGTGCCAGTATTCCCATTCCCGTAGTAGCTAGCGGACCTATGCCAACCTTATCTGACAAACTGCCGCTCAACGGTGCAACTACCGCCATAACCAGAGGAAAAGCTGACATAATGAGTCCGGTCTTAGCCGGAGTAAAGGTTAGTATATCATGGAGGAAGTACGGTAGCAATAACGTGTTGCTAAACATAGCCATGAAAGAGAGCATACCAGCCAAATTGCCTGTTGAAAACTCCCAATTCTTAAATATTGATAATTCCAGCATGGGATAGGCTATTCTTTTTTCCTGCCATATGAAGAGAACAAACATTACCAGGGCAAATCCCAGGCAGGCAAGCGTGCTTACCGAAAGCCATCCCCACCTGGTGCCATAGCTTAACGCCAATAAAAAACTAACCATGCCAATTGTAAACAAGGCCGCCCCAAGATAGTCTATTTTTTCCTGCTGCAAATCCTGATCGACCGGCAAAATCAATCGCACTCCGGCATAGCCGAGCATGCCAATAGGAATATTGACATAAAAAATAGCATGCCAGCCAAAATGATCCACAAGCAGGCCCCCTAACCCCGGTCCACTCAAACTGCCTAACGCTACAATGGTACCAAGCATCCCTAACACCTTGCCACGCTCATTTTGCGGAAAACCCGCCGTAAGTATAGCCATACCATTAGCCATCAATGTAGCGGCGCCAATCGCCTGAATTATGCGAAAGCCAATCAGCATAACAATAGAATTAGCCATACCACATAGTAATGAACCTGCGGCAAAACCAATAAAGCCATAGCCATATATCCTGCGACATCCCATTACATCGCCAAGCCGCCCCACAAGTGGCAGCAGGCTGGTGATTGCCAGCAAGTACGCCGTCACCACCCACTGAGCTGTGGGAATATCCGTATGTAATGCAATCGTAATCGGCGGCAAAGCAACATTAACAATCGAAGACGTCATTGTCGATATAAAAATACCGCTACTAATAACACCAAAAATCAACCATTTATAATAAGGAAGTTGCTGCAATTTTTTCTGCACCCAGAAACTCCTTTCCCACTATATACAACGCGTTAACGATTTTGGCGGACAGTGTAAACGTAGTCTACTTAGTTTGCCTGCTATTCTTTGGATAAATTCCACCAGAGATAAGCTATTTCCTTTACCAACTTACTTCATTGGAAAAAAAATCAGCATACCCCGGTCAAGCAGGATATGCTGATTTGGTCTTATTTTCAATTATACAACGTGTTAAAGACTTTTAATTTATCCGATCCTCTGCAAGTTGGTGCTGACCTACAGGTAACGTTCCAATAGTAGATACAGGTCCAAGAGCGGTAAGCGGATTGCACTCCAGATCACTATAGGCGGTAATACCATGTTCACTCATATCCAAGCCCTCGGTTTCTTCTTCCACTGACACCCGTATGCCAACTGTCGCCTTAAGGGCAGAAAATAGCATATAGGTAGCGGCAAACCCCCACAACGATACAACGGCTACACCCAAAAATTGCACACCCAGCAGCCCTAAGCCGCCGCCATACAGTAAGCCGCCTTTTTCTGCAAAGATGCCGACAGCCACCGTACCAAAAGTACCACATACCCCATGCACAGCAATGGCACCTACCGGGTCATCAGCCCGCAGCCGGTCAAACAGCGGTACGGCAAACACTACCAACATACCGGCAATACCGCCAATAACCATAGCACTAATGGGCTCCACAAAGGCACAGCCTGCCGTTATGGCAACAAGGCCGCCCAAGGCACCGTTAATGGCCATACTGGGGTCAGCCTTACCCCACTTTACTGCCGTATACAGAGCAGCAATCGTGCCGCCGGCGGCAGCTGACAAATTGGTATTGACAGCAATACGGGCAATATTTAAGTCCAAACCGGACAAAGTGCTGCCCGGATTAAAGCCAAACCAGCCAAACCATAACAGAAAAGCTCCCAGCGCAGCTAAAGGCAGATTATGTCCAGGCAAAACATGTACTGAACCATCTTTACCAAACTTACCTGTGCGCGGCCCCAATACCAGTACTGCCGCCAGGGAGGCCCAGCCGCCCAATGAATGGACCACTGCTGAACCGGCAAAATCAAGCATGCCAAGCTTATTAAGCCAGCCGCCGTTCCCCCATACCCAATGCCCGGCAATAGGATAAATAACAGCCGTGGCAATAAGCGAAAAAACCAGATAGGGCATGAATTTCATACGTTCAGCCACCGCACCTGACACAATAGTCGCCATGGCAATAGCAAAAGCCGCCTGAAACAGCCAAAACGCATAGACCGGTATTTTTAAACCTAAATACTCCATATCTCCTTTTAAAAAGAAGCCTGACCATCCAATGACACCGGCTTTATCCAGACCGTACATTATGGCAAAACCTACAGCAAAATACCCTAGCATGCCAACAGTACAATCCATGATAACTTTCATAATAATATTTAACGAATTCTTGCTGCGGACAAAGCCAGCCTCCAACGCCGCAAACCCGCCCTCCATCAGAAATACCAGCGCTGCACACAAGAGCACCCAAACCGTGTCAATACCAGCCGCTAATGAAGTATTTGATAATTCCACTTTACTCACCTTCCTCAGTAAAATAAAAAGCCAGTAATACTAATGCATTAATACATCAGTATTACTGGCTTCATCGCCACAATTTTGTATGAATTTAAGTTATATTATAGCACAATATCCTAATTACACAATACATTTTTAACAATATTTTTTCTGTTATACTACAGATCTGTAATTTCTTCGCCATCTGTTCGTATCCGGTACACATTTTCAATAGGAAAAATAAAAATTTTGCCATCACCGATCTTACCCGATCGTCCCTGTTTAGTGATAGCCGTGACTACCGCCTGCTCCAAGTCGTCAGGTATCACTACCTCAATCTTTACCTTTGGCAATAAATTAATGGTGTATTCTTGACCGCGGTACACACCAATATGCCCTTGCTGTAAGCCGCAGCCAAATACTTCGGACACGGTCATCCCCCTGACACCGAGCTGAGCTAAATCCTCTTTAACCGCATTCAGCTTATCCGGACGAATGATTGCGTCAATTTTTATCACCCGATTCCCTCCCTAAGTAATACTTGACAAACACTGCCAAACAACTTACAAAACATAATAACATAGTCCTATACTATTGTAACAGACTTGAAAGACAATGTTAAGCTACCGCAAAGTTAAATACATGACTGCCTTTCGTCAGATGCTTCCAAAAAAATGTAAACGCCCTATCGTTCATTCCTGTCTGAACTATAGGGCGTTTGCCATAGTAAGATCGACATGTTTAAAAACCGGAATTAATTCTAGTCGATAAGTTATGACTCCCGCCTCTGTAGACGGGGCGTTACTTCAAATGGGGTAGAGTCCCCACCCGAAGAGTTGCTGTTAAGCATTTGTGATCAAGTTCACATTTGAGAAGCTTAGAACATATACCTTAACTGAGCAGTGAAGTTCTTGGCGTTTCTACCGTCATCTTCAGCTTCAAAGTCTTGATATTGGAGAGTCATAACTCCATTATTGAACACAGTATATTCAATACCAAAATCCATACCTTTTACATTGTTCATCATATAGCCTGTAGGGATATTTGTTGCAGTTTCCCAAATCAGGTCACCGGTGCGAGCCAAAAATCCGTTGTCAGCCTTTCTGTAGCCTACCCATAATCCATAAGTATTTGGTTTCGCCCAATCAGCGCCCAGATATTTTACTTGGGCAACCCAGGCTTTTGCGGTGTCGCCATTCAATAATTTAGCTGCATCGGAGTCATTTTGCCCGTATTCAGCAGTAATCCCGATATTTTTTATCCCTTTATACCCGAAACCAGCGGCCCAGGTATCATTGAAGGTTCCATGGCCAGCTAATCCTAAACCAAATGGTGCAAGATTTTGTGACTTAGTTTTTGCATAAACTAAAGTCATATCAAGATTCTTATTAATGTCATAAGCTACATTGGCACCGGCAAGATTAATATCTGCCGAACCAAGATCATGTTTAAACGCAACGCCAGTCACTTTAACTTTATTGCCAACAGTCACGGTAACGCCGTCCTGATTTGCGCCCCAACTGTAAACAAGACCTTTACCAAGATTAATGCCCTGACGGCCAAATGTAAAATTCTTACCAACTAAATAAGCCTGATCCAATTTAGTTTCTGCGCCAGAACCCCATTCACTTTCAGCAAAGTAACGACCCTTAAACGCTAAATCTTTAGTTAATGGGGCATCCATATACAACAGCAATCGATTTTTTAATGCGGTTTTATCTCCGGTTACAGGTTCGTCAACATATTCATACCATTCACGGACCTGGCCGGTAATTTTGATATTGCCCATTTTATTTTCCAGATTAGTTACACGAACGCCAAGATTATTCAATTCCTGGGCATATTCATCAGCTAACTTATTTATAAGAGCTTTGTATTCGGCATCCGCTTTGTCTGAATTTGCCATTGCCTTACCGACGATTGCCGCCATTTCGTAACGGGTAATAATTCTGTCACCCTGGAAACTTCCGTCAGGATAGCCGCTAATAATACCAGCGTTAGATAATTTGTTTACTGCGTCATATGACCAATGCTTAGCAGGAACATCGGCAAACGGATTAGCGAAAGCAGTGCTGGCAATTCCTAAAACAAATACTAGTACCAGGGTAATAATCATCCTCTTTTTCATGTGATTCCCTCCTAGTTTTTTCTTACCTTTGGTAGTCTCTGAGTTTGGAGAATGCCGAGAGTTTCTTTATTTCCTCAGACTATATTCTCCTTAACCTCATGTCTATCACTGATGCGGGACTACTAATGGCTAACCGAGGTTGCACCTCCTTTCCCATAGGAAAGATCACTCGCAATAGATCTTTTTCCTACGATCACATTTAATGGAGATTATTCCCTATAAAAACCAAATATCCTGCTAACTTTTATTGAGTATTCTCTATTTTCGGAAAAATTTAAATATTAATTTTCCTGTATTTTCTGAAATTTAAAAAAGAGAGGCTGATTTTCACACAAGCCTCTCTTTTTGCATAACCGAATACCTCCCGTAATTATACGGGAAAGGTGGCAAATCTTTATCTTAGTACGTGAGTCAAGACTCCCGCCTCTACAGGCGGCGTTAATTCAGATGGAGTAAACTCTCCATCTGAATCCCCAATGTTTCAGCTATGCTGAAACGAGTTCACTTCAATCTGTTATCAATATATTCGTTTAGAGTTGCCTTGATAACGCTGCAATCTTCGTTGTCAGGCAGGGCTGCCAGCTGCCGCTTCAAATGGCCTTCTTCTACCAGTTGTATTAACGTCCAGTCGAAATTAATATCATAAAACCAGCTTAACCGAATGAGCCGCTTATCGGCCACAGTCTTAACATCAGTATAGGATAAAACGCCGCCGTTCTTCAGCTGCTCAAGCATTATGGGAGAATAATCATGGTTAGCCTGAATCGGTGGCAGAACCCGGAAAATATCCAGCTTGTCGGCATCGCGGATTATTTTGGCAAACAGCTCATTTTCTGGCGTTGTCGGTGCAATGGACATTTTGTTATGAGCTATGATGGCAAATGTAATCGCCGTTTGCTCAACTGGTGAAAACTCCTGCAATAGTCCTGATTCCGCCAGCATCACGGCACCTACATTGCCGTGATCGAAAGACTCGGCATCCACAAAGGTACGATATTCGGTGACCTGCCGAAAGCGAGCAAGGTCATGGAATAAGCCAATGACTTCAGCCAGAGTTTGTTGCCGGGCCGTAAGATTGGCATACTGAGCAAGTTTTACAGTATTGTCTGCCACCCGTTTGCTATGTTCCTCTTTCAGCAACACACGTTCCATAATGAATTTGTCATCAGTATAATAGGTATGGATATATTTCTCCAACCATTGATATAAATAGTTTAGTTCAGTCATTACTGCTCCCCCTTCGCTGACTATTATACCACACCCACACCTAAGCAAACCATTTGTGGCATCAGTATAATTAGAATCATCGACGCCTCCAATTATAAGCGCCTGTGGAGGCAGGAGTCTTGACTCGTATCCAAAATAAAGGCTAAAGGCTCATTTTAAGAAAAACTTTTCCCTCAATTGACTCAACCTTATCCCATGTTTTTGCCTCATATGTATCATTATCAACTCGTATAAAAGCATTTTTTTCTGTTATTACCATTTCAGGATTGTATCCCTTTAATTTTAGGAGTGAAAATGCTAATACTGCTTGATCCTTTAAGCTTCCCTTTTTAAAGACAATAACCTGATCACCAGTCATAATTCTTTCACTGCTGTCTTCAAATATCGATCCGTAGGAAACATGATTCTTTATCCAGCCAAATATGTCTTCCTTACTTCCTAACATATTTGCAAGTTCCAATGTTTTAGGAGCTTTTATTGATGCCTTCAAATACATTTCGGGATTTTTTACATATAGACTTTGATAGGCATATCTTGCGAGAACACAGTTCTTTAAAACTCCCACAGAATCGGAATTATTAAAAATAAGCGAAAAAGCTCCATCTCTATTACCAACTGCATTAGGATAAACGTTCTCGTCTTTTACTAGTTTATCCCGCGTTCCGGTCATATTTAAAAAGGTATCCAACAAACTATTATCCTCCGTATTGAAAAACGCATCATCAATTTTAAATTCTTTATCGCCATTTCTAAAATCATGATAGACGGAAACTGAATAGCTAAAAAAGCCTAAGTATGTCTGCTCCTTAATCCAACTTTTCCTTTTTTCGTCAACTGGCATTACCGACTGGTTATTTATAATATATAGTTTTCCCCCGAATCTTACCAAACCAATGTTATGACTGTGAAGTCTAAGGAGTATAACATCGTCCAGTTTAGCGCCATTTAATACAAATATGCTTGCTAGAAAACTCGGCAAAGCTTCACATTTGCCAGTTATCTTGCCAGAGTACATTGACTTTGCAAGCATTTCACTTGGAATGACCTTCTTCCAAACAGGCTGCCCGCTATTATATGCACCCCAGGGATCATCACCCGGTTGCCCTTTAAAAGCTTCAACTTGTTGCGTATGTATCAAATTGTTTTTTGCCCACCTACTAATATTAATTGCTATTTGCTGTTCGTTATCAGCATCCAGTCTAACTTCTTCGGCAACTTTATTACTCAATGGCTCCAACAGAAAGGCAAGCATATAGCTGGTAAAAAACGAATAAATTTCAGGAAAACCTCTATTTACAACAGCTAGCTTATCCTTTTCGGCTATTAAGTTACTCTCACAATTGGCTAGTCTTTTGTATTTATCATTTAGTATGATTTCTTTGGCTTTGCCCGGTTCCCCAACGCCGCTTTGCCAATAACCTGAGAGGCAATGTCTAGAGCCGTGCGGGCATTTTGCAGATTGAAATAGGCTTCTTTGACTTCTAACGTGACTTGCTCCGTTTTTTGCTGCAGGAGCTCATGTTTCTGTGCGGTTTCCCATTTGGCCTGTTTGATCTTAGCTTTGGTTTTGCTGCCGTCAAATACGTTGAATGATATGGCCACCTGAGCGGACCACGGATTGGTGGAGGCATCTTGGTTTTGCCACTCTTTTTTGAGCGACAAGCTTACCGTAGGCAATTGACCACTTTTGGCTATTTGCATACCCTGGTGGGAGGCTTTTTCTTCCTGATAGGCTTGTTTATAGTCTGCTCTTTGCACTAATGCGGTTTGAATGGCCTGGGCTACAGAACCCTCATAGGCTGACACTGTGCCGGTGTCAGCTAACGTTATATCCTGATCGGCAGGAAGTCCAAGTAAGGTAATGAAATGACTGTTAGCCAGCCTATAAGCGTTTTGGACCTTATTGTGATTTTGTTTGGCTTGAGCCAGTTCAACTTCGGTCCGCAGTACATCGCTTTTTATCACAGTCCCTTCTTCGTATTGCGCCTCAACAATGGACAAGTGGTGTGCCAGCCGCTGAACCGATTCCTCGGCTAGGGCTACGTTTTTTTCGGCCTGCAGGACATTGTAATAGGCCAGATATGTATTGGTGATGACTTGTTGTTTGGTATGCGCCAACTGATATTGTGCTCCGGTATAAAGCTCTTTGGCTTGGGCGACAAGGCCTTCATTGAGACCGCCGCTGTATAGGGTTGTCTTTGCTTCTATAGATGATGAACGGGAGTTGACGGGCGAATCAGTATTGCCAGGATGATTCTAAGTTTGCACATGGTTAGCACTGAGAGTGGGCAGATAGTTTGAGTGATTTTCTTTGATCAGCCAGGATGCTTTACCGGTTTCCGCTTCGGCCGCTTTTATCGCCGGACTATGCGTAAGAGCCAGCCGGATACTGTCTGCTATCGTCAATTGCGCCGGTTGGGCATAGGTTAAGTTGGGCATGCCGCAAAAAATAAGGGCCATCCCCCATAAAATCGATGATTTTTTCAGGTTCATGAGTTATTCCTTTCTATTGTAAAAAAACTGATACTTGGCAGTACGAAAAATACAGTGTCTATTGCGAATTCTTGCAGACATCCTGGACCACCAGCTTATAGCCAAGGCTCCGAGCAGTTTTTATGGCAACTACATCCTCAAATGCATTGAGTTTTCGCCACAGCAGCCGTACATAGGCATCCAGGTTATTAGACGATATATCTGTTTAAATCCCCTATCTAAGCCAGCGCCCGGTCATTAACGGAATCTTTTGCGGTCAGTATCAAAACAGCGTCGCTATATCCCCCTTTGCGCAGTTGATCACAGACGGTAATGCCAGTTTTCCGATTTGGCAACAACCTGCGGGACAATGTCTAGAGCCATGCGGGCATTTTGCATATTGAAATAGGCTTCTTTCTTGAGCGACAAGCTTACCGTGGGCAATTGACCGCTTTTGGTATTTGTATGCCCTAGTAAGCGGCTTTTTCTTCCTACAGGTTGTTTAAGATCCGGTCGCTGGGTTAATGCGGTTTGAATAGCCTTTCTAGTAATAAACTGGGTTTGCGTACTGACCAAAGTCAGTTTAAAACGAAATAAATTTGGTGACAATTTAAGATTCTACCAAAATATGATTGAAAGCTATTACCCGGCAGTTGTGGAAGGTCACACAAGCAAATTATGCCAAAACCCGCCAGATAGAACAATAGCACCAAGGTACCATATTACAATATGGTACCTTGGTGCTATTAAAAGAGGGCATTACCTATTTGTTGTTATCACAAGATGCATCAATTCCACCCTATTCTTGACGGCTGTCTTGCGAAAAATATTGTTCAGGTGCCTTTTCACCGTGAACGGAGAGATACACAACATGTCAGCTATTTTTAAGTTGCTGTGTCCCTCATACACCATAAGTAATACTTCCTTTTCCCGGTCGGTGAGAGAATACTGCGCACCGATATCCTCAATAGATGGTCGTTCTCTGTCGGTCAACTCCAGCTCAAAAGCTTCATCCGGTTCCATAGCCTTAATAAGCAAGTCCTCCTTGAAAACGTAGATAATTAACAAAACGTTCAGTAACAAATAAAGAACAACTATCGGATCAAAGAAATAGATCTCGAAGGAAAAATCCCAAAAGTCAAAGTACAGGCAGAGCTCTTCATAAAAAAACAGAAATATAAACAGATACATCGCTACACTCAGTACCAGCAAAACCTTTTTCGTCACCTGGTCCGCCGTTTTCAGGCCTTTTACCAGATATCTTTTTTTATATCATTTCGTTTTTAATAGGAGTTTCTGGTATAACCCTTGCGATCCTGCTGGCGAAAAGGTATGAAGATGAGCTATACAAATGGCTAAGAGCTTTTGTTGTAGCCTTCTTTTTATGTGAAGTGACCAATTTTACATGTTCCAATACGCCTATCCATCTCCTTCAATAATAATTAATTCGAGCACACCATCCTCGATTCCCAAAATTCGTTCCAGCACGGATTCGGCAATTTTTGTTTTAGTAAGAAAGGTTTCTGGGGGTTCTTTTAAATAAACAACTTCCAATAAGCAGTCTAGTGTACTCCAGAAAAAAGCAATGGTTTCTTTTATGTAGTTCACATGCATGGTTCCCTCTTGATTTCCCTGCTGGATGATGTCAGCCAGAAGAGGGTTAAAGACGTTTTCAACCTGTTGTTGCCAGGTTTTATAAACTAAGTTAAATTGTTTCTCATCCCAAAGTTTGTCAATAAGAGCATCAACTTGACTGGGAAGTGATAACTGCAAAATGAAGATTTGCAGTTTGTTTATTGCCGTGTGCTGGCGGCTTTTCAATTGGAAGGAGGTGGCTAGCTCGGTAGCCCAGCGCGTGCAGATGGCTTCCAAAACGGCTTCCTTTGTGGGAAAATAGTAAAAGAAGGTTCCTTTGGCTACGCCGGCCTTTTTAACTATGTCTGCAACCATTGTTTTTTCATAGCCGGCAGAACTAAATAGCTCCAAAGCCGCATCAATTAGCTCCGTTTGCCGGACTTCGGGATCTTTTCTGATTCTCATAATAAACAGCACCTCCTGACTAGGTAAAACGTACAAAATAAAAGGAATGGCTCCCAACTTTAACAGGAACTGCACTACCATTTGTCTCAGCAATATGCGCAGCCCGACTGACTACGGTCAATAAAAATCGTATAATGAACGGTATGCTTTGTCAATAAGAAAGTAGCTTGTATGTGGCTTTCATTTACGATCATGTATTCTTAAAATGTTCTGGAGAGGCCATCCTCACACGAGGTTGGTCTCTTTTATACTGCAGTTGAAGCAAACTGGCTATTGTATAACTCTGCATAAAAGCTATTTTGTTCCATAAGTTCGGAATGGGTTCCCTGTTCAATTATTGTGCCGTTTTTCACTACTAGAATATGATCGGCATCACGAACGGTGGAAAGCCTATGCGCAATTATAAAGCTGGTCCGACCCTTCATTAGAGTATTCATCGCTTTTTGGATTTCAAGCTCGGTGCGCGTATCTACATTAGAGGTCGCTTCATCCAGTATCAATATAGCCGGGTCGGCAAGAATGGCTCTGGCAATGGTGATCAACTGTCTCTGACCTTGGGAGATATTAGCCGCCTCATCATCTAGGACTGTTTGATAACCAGCCGGCAATGTACGGATAAAACGATCTACCCTGGCGGCTTTAGCGGCTTGTATTACTTCCTGTTTAGTCGCATTTTCCCGGCTGTAGGCAATATTTTGTTCAATAGTTCCGCCGAATAGCCAGGCATCCTGCAATACCATGCCCAGCATGGATCGAAGTTGGCTCCGGCTCATTTCGGTCAAACTTTAGTCCGTCAATAGGTGCGGCGAAAAGCAATCATCGTTTTAAGAAAGTACGTCTAGTTGAAGACGAAGGTGAAACATAGCGCTGACCACAAAGCTGATTTTCGTAATCAATTCTTAATCGGTATTACTGATTCTATTGTCAAAGAGATTTGGAAATAGCATAACAATAGTATCACAATTGACCTAGGTCAGTATTATTTTATAGAATAGCATTTGTACTGTCAAGAAAAAAGTTAAGGTGAGGCAACCTAACGTAATTAGTAACAAACCAAATGCCAAAAAGAAGCAGCCCATTCCGAAATCACTCGGAGGGGTCTGCTTCTTCTATGCCTTCAGAGCCACCCATAATAAGCGTCCAATTTCTCTTGTTGTGTAAAATACGATGTATCTCGATCACTGACCCATTCCAGACCCATAGAGCTGAATAGTTGGTGTGTACGGAAAATCGGAAGTATCCTTGTTCAGCTAAAAAAGGATACGCTCTAGGCGGTAAACATATATTGGGACTGTTCACTAAAACATCATTTATTCTAGCCCTTACGTCTGCGACAAATTTTCTGGCATTAGCAGGACTATTTTGCGCTATATACATAGCTGCATCCCGAAGGTCTTTCTTAGCCGTAGGTACGATTTTAACCTGATACTTTTCGTTCTGTTTGCCTGTCGTCATTTTCCCTCTCCCTTAATTCAGCGTCTAATTCGTCCAGGACATCATTAACATCCTGACTTTCACCTCTACGGCTCTCGCTTGCCGCTTGAATAAGAGATTTATACAATTGATTTTCTTCTTTAAACTTTTCGATTTCGGACATTAGGTTTTCATAGTGTTCGTGACCAAGGACAACCAGCCTGCCAGTACCTTTTTTCGTGATATATACAGGTAGGCTTTCAGTAATACAAAAATGTTCAATTTCGTCCATTTTTTTTGCCAAATCTGTCATTGGGCGAATTATAGCTTTCATATTTTTTGCACCTCTTTACATGAGATTTCTCTCTATATTATACACAGATAATCAATATAAAATCAATATAAAATCATTTTATAATCAAAAATATCCTGATTATAAAACTATGTGTCAGCGCTAGTATCAAAATATCATGTAATGAGCGTTGATTTAGAAGGCATATGAACAAATCATATCAAATATGACAGCTTGGAAAGCCTTTTTGTCGACAGTCGGAGACGTCCAATGTAAAATTGAACGTCTAAATCTATTCTCTATTTAAAAATCCCAATCTGTCATCTGCTTGTTTTTCGTATCTACACACTCTAGGTCAACAACTACCGAAACCTGAAAATCCTTTTTTATGACCTTATTTCGTATTTTTACGCCTTCTCCAACAAACACGAAATGCTTGAAGAAGCAGCGAAATCTAAGGATTTCTAGGTAGTGCGGCGTTGTATCAAAACAATAGCCTCTACATGTGTCGAATGAATAAACATGTC
Source organism: Sporomusa ovata DSM 2662 (assembly GCF_000445445.1). Lineage (GTDB taxonomy): Bacteria > Bacillota > Negativicutes > Sporomusales > Sporomusaceae > Sporomusa > Sporomusa ovata. The sequence goes on from NZ_ASXP01000003.1 coordinate 501,492, forward strand.
AACAGACCTGTCCCCATGACAGCATGAGTAACTAATTTCAAAAAACTGATAATTTACCTTGCCTTAGCTCGCTTTTTATGGTATTCTATAAAAAACTTAACAACTACATCGTGATGATAGGGAAAGTATCATATCTGTCTTACCCGCAGAGAGTCGGCTAGGGTGAAAACCGACGGAAGACAAATATGAGAAAGCCACCCTTGAACTGTAAGCTGAAAATGAGTAGGCCTTACCGTACCTGGCGTTAACAGGATCAAGCGAGCCTTGTGGCTAATTTAGGTGGTACCGCGGGAACTAATAATCTCGTCCTTTTCCGGACGGGATTTTTTTATTTGTAAATTAAGGAGGCAATTACTTGTGAAAGAGTCATTAAAAGAATTATTAGTTCAATTGGAAAAAGACTGTACGCAACCTATTGAACAACTGGCTGTCATGCTCAAAAAATCAAAAGAAGAAGTAGCTGCACAAATTAAACAGCTTGAAGATGAAAAAATTATTGTTAAATATCAGCCGATTATCAATTGGGAAAAAGCCGGTGAAGAAAAGGTGACTGCTATCATTGATGTTAGAATCACCCCCCAGCGCGAAGTCGGCTTTGACTCCATTGCCGAACGCATCTACCGTTTTCCTGAGGTGATTAACCTCTACCTAATGTCCGGCGACTATGATTTAAGCATTATGGTAGAAGGCCATACCCTTAAAGAGGTATCTAAATTCGTATCTACCAAGCTATCTACCATTGACGGCATTATCAGCACAACCACCCACTTTATGCTCAAACCCTACAAATATGCAGGTGTAATTATTAATGATCGGGAAACCGATCACCGGCTGGTGGTGTCGCCATGAGTTGGGCTGACCGTCTGTCACCAACTGTTAAAGCAGTACCCCCTTCAGGGATTCGCCGTTTCTTCGACATTGCGGCTGAAATGAAGGGCGTTATTTCGCTAGGTGTCGGCGAACCTGACTTTATTACCCCCTGGCATATTCGTGAGAGTTGTGTCCATGGCCTGCATAAGGGCTATACTTCTTATACCTCCAATTACGGTTTGCTTGAACTCAGAGAAGAAATTGTCCGCAGTATCTACAATGACTATCAGGTCACTTACGATCCGCGCACGGAAGCCTTGGTCACTGTCGGCGTCAGCGAAGCACTGGATCTGGCTGTTCGCGCCCTGTTAAGTCCTGGTGATGAAGTACTCATTCCTGAACCCTGTTATGTTTCTTACAAAGCTTGTGTCACGCTGGCCGGCGGCCACCCTGTGCCGGTTCCGACCAAAATGGAGGATGAATTTCGCGTTACCGTGGAACAATTGGAAAACCTGGTAACCCCCCGCACCAAAGTCCTCTTAATCGGCTATCCGAACAATCCAACCGGCGCTGTCATGCCTAAAGAAGAATTAACTGCTATTGCACTGTTTGCCTTAAAACATGATTTAATTGTTATTGCTGATGAAATCTATGCCGCATTAACCTACGATGGCACCCACACCTGTTTTGCCAGCCTGCCTAAGATGCGTGACCGGACCATTTTGTTAAACGGCTTTTCTAAGGCCTATGCCATGACCGGCTGGCGGATTGGCTATGCCTTGGCTAACCCTGATTTTATTGCGGCTATGAACAAGATCCATCAATACACCATGCTCTGTGCACCCATCACCGCCCAGTTAGCGGCCATCGAAGCCCTCCGGCACGGTAAGGATAAAATGAAAAGCATGGTGGCTGAATATAACTGTCGCCGCCAACTCATGCTGAAAGGCTTGCACCAGCTTGGCCTCAAATGCTTTGAGCCTAAAGGAGCTTTCTATATCTTTCCTTCCATTAGAGAAACCGGCCTGACCTCGCTAAAGTTTGCCGAAGAACTGTTAAAAACTGAAAAAGTGGCTGTAGTTCCTGGTGATGCCTTTGGTGAAAGCGGCGAAGGCTTCATCCGTTGCTCTTATGCTTCCTCGTTTAGTAACCTCTCGCAGGCACTGGAGAAAATAGATCATTTTATTAAGCAGTATCAATAGGGAATTAGGAAGAAAAAAATACAAAGACGGGATTGCTTCACTGCGAGCGCAGTTTGGCAATCCCGCCTTTTCGATTTAGCCAATAATGTTAAGTCCTACTGACTTATATATCCCCACAACACATAACCCCGGCTAACGACCTGGCCTGGGTTACTGCCCGGAGTACAGCCTGCTCAACCGCCCTAGTGGCCAATACGCCGACAATATTGATATCAACCGCAACCTGACCGGTTCCTAATGCAAAAATAGTATCGCCATCAAACAGCGTATGTGCCGGTCGGATGGTTCTGGCATAGCCATTATGCGCCGTCGATGCTACCTTGGTGGCCTGCCCTTTGGTCATAACCGCATTAGTAATGACTGCACCGATGGTGGTATTACCGGCAAACCGATTGCCTGGTTTTTTCTGTTGGGCAAGCAAACCCTCTTCACAGTTTAAAAATGCAAAGGGATTCGTTTGAAAGGCACCGGCCACAATACTGCCATTAATGGGATTAACTACATCTCCCAGACAATTGACGGCGACAATAGCACCTACCATTAGACTGCCTGTACCCAGGCACACTGCCCCAATACCGCCCTTCATGGCATGCTCGGCGCCAAAAATTTTTCCAACTGTCGCCCCTGTGCCGGCACCTACCGAGCCTTCGGCCAATTCCTGCCTGCCAGCCGCCTGACAGGCCTCATAGCCCATGCACTTATCCGGGCGTATCCGATAATCGCCGCAAGTTAAGTCAAACAGCACCGCCCCGACCACAATCGGCACCTTGGTAACACCAACATCAAAACCGCTGCCCTGCTCCTCCAAGTATTGCATGACCCCGGCTGCCGCATCCAGACCAAAAGCACTGCCACCTGCCAACAAAATGCCATGTACCTTGTCCACATAGTTTACCGGATTAAGCAAATCTGTTTCCCGTGTGCCTGGCGCACCACCACGCACATCCACACCAACAGTTGCGCCTTCAGGGCAAAGGATGACCGTACAACCAGTGGCTGCCACCGGATTATCAGCATGGCCAATACGTATTCCAGGAATATCTGTTAACTTTGGCATGTTCATACCACCTTACCTTACAATTTTGGGGTATAGCTGGATTCAGCATAGACTACATGAATATAAGTTAGCTGAAATTGAAGTAAAGGCTCCCGCAGGAGCCTCATACCAAACCATCACTATTTAAGAAACGCCGGCAACCAAATTAAAATATTTGGAAATAGAGCTAAAACTATCATCAGCAGTACCATCACCAGAGCAAACGGCAATACACCTTTAGCGATTTCCTCCATCCGTGTATTTTCGCTAATTCCCTGAATGACAAACAAGTTCATCCCCACAGGCGGAGTAATCAGTGCCAACTCCATATTAATAACCATAATTACACAAAACCATATTGGATCAAAACCAAGCTTCATTATAATAGGATACAAAATCGGCAAGGTAATAAGAATGATTGATACAGTCTCCAGAAAACAGCCCAAGAATAACAGCACCAGGTTAATGAGTAGAAGAATTATCCAACGGCCAGCATCCAGCGCAATTACGAATTCGGTCATTTGCTGAGGCAACTGCAGCACTGTTAAGACAAACCCAAACAACATAGCACCGATAATTATCGCAAAAATCATGGTTGTCGTTTTCACACTATCTGCAAGAATACTTGACAGATCACGCCAGGTAAGTGTTTTGTACACAAAAAAGGTAATAATGAGACTATAAATGGTACCGACTGCAGCCGCCTCAGTGGGAGTAAACCAACCGGCGTAGATCCCACCCACAACAAGAACAGGCAGCATGAGTCCCCAGAAGGAACGCCGTAGAGCCTCCAGTCTTTTTGCCCAGGAAGCAGCCGGCTCTGGTACTACTTCTCTAGCCTGAAACACCACCAAAGTAATAAATAGCAACATCAGCAACACGCCTGGTACTACTCCGGATATAAATAGTTGCCCAACAGATTCACCGGTAATAGAACCATAGAGGATCATCGGAATACTCGGCGGTATGAGAATACCTAACGTGCCACCTGCCGCCACTGAGCCAAGTACCATTTGCTTGTTATAACCGCGTGACAACATCTCGGGAATTGCCACCGCCCCAATGGTTACAGCAGTAGCTACACTTGATCCGGAAATAGCAGCAAATATTGCACAAGCTAAAATAGTTGCTATTCCTAAACCACCTGGCAAGTGGCGCAGCCATTTACTGGCCACCTCAAATAAATCACTGCCAACTTTGCCACTAAGAAGAATCTGACTCATCAGTACATATAACGGTATCGCCGTGAGCACAAAGTCGTCAAGTGACTTATAGGCAATATTCGGAACCTGGGCAAAAGTAGTAACACCACCAGCCAAAAAGTACATACCTGCTAGGCCTGCAAGACTAAGACTAAAAGCCACCGGCACACCAGTAAGCAGGAGCAACAATAATACTGCGATCAAAGCTTCCACTTAGCCATCCCTCCTTTTCGATGCTTTCTCGGGAGTAAGACGCCGCTTAGTGCTCAGATCCAGGATATCCAAAATAATTTTGCGGGCAAGCTGCAAAAGCAGCAACAAAAACCCTACCGGCAACGATAGCTGCGGAATAAATAAGGGTACCCTAAGCGTACTTGGAGAAGTATTGTTCATTTGATATGACGTCAGTACCATATCCCAACTCTCCACTAAAAAAACAAAACACATCCCTGTTACAACAATACCAACAAAAATAGTAAGACAGGCATTACTGCGTTCAGATAGCCTTGCTGTCAAAATATCTACTCGAATATGCTTATCATCAGCATAGGTAGCCGCTAACCCGAGGAAACCACTTGCCAATACCAGATACACTGACAATTCCAGCGACCATTCGGTAGGAGCATCAAAGAGCCCGCGGGCAATAACTTCATAACATACTATAACTGCTGTAGCCAGAATAAACAACCCGGCAAGCACAGTTGCCAAGCTTGTTACTTTTTGAATAATCTGGTCAACCAGTTCTACCACTTTACGCAAAACAATACCTCCCGCGGAATAGTAACAATCATTTAAGACCTTTACAGATAGTAATCAATTCCTGTCCGATCTGGCCGGTACGTTTAATAAACAGCTCCTGCACAGGTTCAGTGGCTTTTTGCCAAACAGGAATTTCGCTTTCAGGAACAACATAGACTTCTACACCTTTATCTTTTAATGCCTGCAGCGTCTTTTGATCTTCATTTTTAGCTTCAGCTCTGATCGAATCGCCTACCTCTTTAGCAGCCTCCTGCATAATTTTTTGCTGTTCTGGCGTCAGGCTATTCCAAAACTTAAGATTGATTGATACTACAAACTCAGGGAAAGCATGATTAGTCATGGTAAGGTATTTAGAAACCTCATACATTTTCCGTTCATACATAGCCGTCGTACCAGAGGTTTGTCCATCGATCGTGCCACGCTGCATAGCCATGTAGACTTCGCCAGATCCCATGGTTACAGGCGATGCTCCTAATGCTTTAATAGTTTCTGAAGGAAGTTCACCATAGCCCCGCAGTTTCAAACCTTTAAAATCTTCCGGTTTGGTAAGCGGGCGTTTGTTATTGCCAAATTGAACAAACCCATAATCGGCCCAAATTAATACCTTAGCGCCTTTTTTCTCCATTTCCCCGGATAATTTGTCACCCACTCCGCCGGCAATGGCCTTTTCGATACGATCATAGCTGGGAAACAAAAATGGCACATCAAAGATCTCCATCGTGGGAATAACCGAAGACCACATGGCTGTCGAATTAAGACCCATCTCTACCCCGCCGTTCATGACAGCGTCATTCATGCTTTTATCATTATAAAGCTGGCCTGACGGATAAATATTTATCTGAATATTTCCTTGTGACTTTTCATTTACCTTCTTGGCGAAATCCTCCATACCCCGGGCTAAGTGATGGGCAACAGGCAAATTATGAGCCAATTTAGCCACAACCTTACCATTAGCCCCAGTGCTGGCTGCCTGCTTTTGGTCTGAGGACTTGCCACAGCCTCCCAATACAACTAACGCTGCTACCACCAACAATGTTACTACAGTCCGAATCATTCCTGCTTTTTTCATGTGTTTTTCCCTCCACCAAATTTGTATTTTTGCTCTAACTCCTGAAATTTTTCTAAGCCGACAAACTGATTAAATTCACTAAAATTGAGCATCGAATCTTCATAACGCTTAGTCGTACCTGTTTCTTTCAGTTCAGTAAAGATAGCTGTTAACGAATGTACTACCGCATAAAGTGCCGTACAAGGCCAAAATACGATTTTGAAACCTAATGCCTGAAGCTGCCCTGCAGTTAACCCCGGCGTCTTACCGCCCTCAATCATGTTGGCAATTAGAATGGCATCAGGAAAAGTTTTCCCGATGCGTTCTAATTCCCGTTCGTCTTGAGGAGCTTCAATAAACAGCGCCTCGGCCCCAGCCGCCAGATAGCGTTTGCCACGCTCGATTGCATTGTCTAAACCTAGTACGCTGCGCGCGTCTGTGCGAGCCACAATCAAGGTTGCCGGATTTACCTTAGCCTCTACAGCAGCCCGTATTTTTTGCTCATGCTCCTCAGGAGCAATGACTTCCTTGCCGCCCATGTGTCCGCAGCGCTTTGGCCAGACCTGATCCTCAAAGATAATGGCTGCTGCGCCGGCTTGCTCATATTCGCGCACCGTACGCCGCACGCTCAATGCATTGCCATAGCCGGTATCACCATCAGCCATTACCGGCAGGTCTATCGCATTATTTATTACCTTAACTGCTTCTGCCATCTCAGTCATTGACAAATAGCCCACATCAGGCTGCGCCAACTTTGCAGCTGCAATGCTGTACCCCCCCATGACCACGACGTTAAATCCAACTTTTTCGGCAATTTTGGCTGTCAGCGCATCATAAATTCCCGGTAATACCAAAATGTCTGGTCCCATCAATAACTTACGTAATTTTGTCGCTTTGTCAGTCAAATTTTTCATTTCCTCCTTTTAAACATAAAAAACCCCTATTGGCATATCATCACTACACCAATAGGGGCGAATTACTCGCGGTACCACCCTACATTATACTTACACTCCGGTTAACGCCCGGAAGTCGCTTTTGTCTACTTGCACACCTATTTGAGTTCAACAAAAGAGTTCATGGGGGAGATTTACTAACGGCTGCCGCGCCGGTTCACACCTGCCACCGGCTCTCTGCTGCAGCTTAGCCGCTGCTTTAACCCAATCATTACCTTAGCTATGAATTTTGCTATCTTGAGAAAACGTCCATTAGCAACGTATATTTGTTTAGAACTACCAGCTATATTGTAATATGCAGCAACAAAAATATGTAACTATGTTATACATTATCACAGCTTGCTAGTATTTTGTCAATAATTCTTTCTTAGCTATTCTGAAGATAGCCCTTTTTGATAGAATCCTGGATAATCTCGTCAACAAGCCGCCCCAACTCAATGGCGATTGCGGCTGTCCGCTTGTTGCGTTCTTTTACTTTATCACTGGTTATCCCATTTAACTGCCAGGATTTTCCCTGCGTATGATAATGCAATAACAATGGCTGTAGTCTGTCCAAGGCATCCGCAAGACGAGCTTCCGAGCTGACTCTTTGTTCAAACTCCTCCCATAAAGAGCGAAATTCCTGAGCCTGGTCACCGGGCAGCAAGCCAAATAGCCTGTCAGCGGCCTTAGTTTCCCGCTCTTCTTTATCCTGTCCAGCCTGTTTATCAAAGCAATAAGTATCACCAGCATCAATTTCCACAATATCGTGAATAAGAACCATTTTAAGTACCTTAAGCACATCTACTTGCTGACTGGTAACATGCTCAGCAAGTAGCATAGCCATAATCGCTAAATGCCAGGAGTGTTCCGCGTCTGTTTCATGGCGCTCACTGCCAATAACAAAATTTTTCCGATATATCTGTTTAATTTTATCAATTTCAACAATGAACTCGATCTGCCGCTTCAACCGTTCAGTAGTCACACACTATCCTTCTTTCATTAATATGAGAATCGCTAACATTCTAATAATTAGCATAACTTTACTCTATTCTTGAAACTTATCAATTATCCTGCAATAAAATAGCGCTTACCGTAATTTTTTTTATATTTTGTTGGTAATTATTTCTTTACTATGATATACTTAGTATCTCTCCGGTCAAATTTTATCCAATGTTGGCTTTAAGCCGAACCTTTTATACAGGGCGGTTGCCGACTGGCTTTAGCCGCGGCGATAACATAATGAAGCAGTTTAGTTCCATAGCCTGGGTTTTGCCACTTCCTGGCTATAGCAAATTTACAAAACTGAATTTTTTTGCTCTTGAGCAAATTTTGATATTACTGAGATGAGCTGACCATCTTCGAAAAGATCATTATAGATTCCATTATTTTATCCCAACAGAAAGATGACCTTTCTTAAAAAACAGGATAAAGAAAAGTTAACTTTCTTTATGGATTACGGCAAAGCAGTATATAATCACTTGCAGACTGGCGATACTATTTTAAAAAAGATTTAAGCAACACAAGGAGGCTACATTAATTGGTAAAATTTAAAGAGCTAGGAATTAGCGATTTAACAATACGCGCCCTTAGCGATATGGGCTTTGAAGAGCCGACACCGATTCAGGAACAGGCTATCCCGATATTACTTGCCGGTAAAGATTTGGTTGGACAGGCCCAAACCGGTACAGGTAAAACAGCCGCATTTGGCATTCCCTTATTAGAAAACATTGGTAAAAGTGTTGGGGCAACTTTTGGCATTGTGTTAACCCCAACCCGTGAACTGTGCATTCAGGTGGCCGAAGAACTCAACAAACTTGGGCAGTTCTCAAATGTACGGACCCTCCCTATCTATGGCGGGCAGGATATTCAACGTCAAATTAAATCCTTACAAAGGAAACCGCAAATCATTGTCGCTACCCCTGGCCGACTGATGGACCATATGGATCGCCGTACAATTAAACTTAACGATATCAAAATGGTAGTTATGGACGAAGGCGATGAAATGCTCAACATGGGCTTCATTGAGGATATTGAGAAGATATTGAGCGCTACGCCTGATTCCCGCCAAACTTTGCTCTTTTCGGCTACCATGCCTCGTCAGATTCAAAACTTGGCCCAACGGTTTTTAAAGGACCCGGCACTTATCAGCATCAAGTCCAAAGAAGTAACTGTTCCACTTATTGAGCAATATTATATGGAAGTGCTTGACAGACAAAAATTTGACGTGTTCTGCCGCCTCCTGGATATCCAGTCACCAGAACTGTCGATTGTTTTCGGCAGAACTAAACGCCGGGTAGATGAACTGACCGAAGGATTAAAAAAGCGTGGCTATTCCGCTGAAGGCATTCACGGCGACCTTACCCAGGCCAAACGCGATTCCGTCTTGCGCCAATTCCGCGAAGGCATTATCGATATTCTCGTCGCTACCGATGTGGCTGCCCGCGGCTTAGACGTCAGCGGTGTCACCCATGTTTACAACTTTGATATTCCTCAGGACCCGGAAAGCTATGTGCACCGGGTTGGCCGTACAGGCCGCGCTGGTCAAACCGGTCTGGCCATGACCTTTGTTATCCCCCGGGAACTAGACCATTTGCGGTCAATCGAACGGCTAACCAAGCGCAAGATTGTGCGAATGCCTGTACCTACCGTAACTGAGGCTATTGAAGGCCAGCAACGCTTAGCTGTTGAAAAATTACTCAATCAGATTGAAGACGGCGGACTTGAACAATACCGCGGTCGGGCCGAAGAGCTGCTCACTGAAACAGATTCTGTCGCCTTGCTGTCGGCCGCACTTAAACTATTAACCAAAGAGCCAGACTGTACACCCATTAAAATTACTGAGGAAGCACCGTTACGCAGCCGTTCCTACGGCGGCGGCAAACGCAGACCACAAGAAAATAGAAAATCCGCCTCTGCCGGTGGCAAACCGCGTTATAAATCAAACGGTTTTAGAAAATAGCCAAAACAAAATATGTATAAATACAAACCAGGAAGTCACAGACCACTCTGTGACTTCCTGGTTTTTAACCATTAGCAAAATTACCGTTTTTAAATACCGGGATAATCTCTCCTGTCGCTGTTGTTCCAGTTATCTCTAAATCGATTGTACCAATCATAAAATCAACATGTACCATGGAGTCATTAGCCCCGGCTTGCTCTAATTCTGTCTGGTTCATTGTAACCCCGTTTTCCAGGCAGATAGGATATGCCTTACCGATAGCCAAATGGCAGGAGGCATTTTCGTCAAATAATGTATTATAGAACAAAATATTGGCGTTAGAGATGGGGGAATTATAAGGAACAAGGGCTACCTCGCCCAGATAATGGGAACCTTCATCAGTTTCTACAAGCTTTTCAAGCACCGCTTGCCCCTGCTCCGCCTTACAGTCAACAATCCGCCCGTCTTTAAAGGTTAGTGAAAAATCATCAATCAGTGTGCCATTATAATTGAGCGGTTTTGAACTCATTACCACACCATTGACACCCGACTTTTTTGGGAGAGTAAACACCTCTTCTGTCGGCATATTGGCAACAAACTCGATACCATCGTCTGTGTATTCCGGCCCGCCAAGCCATAGGTGCCCAGCTGGTAATTCTACCTTTAAATCAGTACCCAACGAGTTTTTATAGTGGAGCAGCTTGAATTTATGGGAATTTAGATAATCCATACTTTGCTTTAGCTGACGGCTGTGTTCCTGCCACGCGGCAACCGGATCAGCAGTGTCCACCCGCACGGCCTTGAAAATGGCCGTCCATAACTTTTCCATAGCTTCCTCAGCAGATACTTCAGGGAATACCTTCTGCGCCCAGGCCTGAGTGGGTATTGATACAACACTCCAGGCATTTTTGTTACTCATCATACGTTCACGGTACTCTTTGAGTGCCGTATTACCGGCCTTTTGCACCCTAACTACCCGCTCGGGATTTACATCCTTTAATAATTCCGGATCAGAAGCAGCAATACTAATAAAGGCCGCACCCTGACGGGCATAAAAGAGATAAAATTCCTTCTGCCATTCAGGGAATTCATCAAATATCTCATCAGGTGCCTGCAAAAACTTAATCTTGGAAGATAACTCATCTTTCCAATTCATTACCACCTCTCTGGCACCAGCCTTGTAGGCAAACGTGGCAATGCTTCTGGCAAAGGGGGCGCATTCCAGTGGCGAAGAGATGACGAGCGTCTGATTTTGCTGAATATTTATCCCTGTTTTAACTACTAGTTGAGCATATTTTTCCAACATAGCAAGTTTCATGTTGACTCCTTTCCATCACTTTTAGTGTACTGTTTCGTATTACTTTCTTTATTCTTAACACATACTATTCACTTTATCATGATAATGATTAATATAACCTAATAGGTAAACTTATGAATCATATTATTTAATACACCTGTTTCCGCAGTAATTGTTTGATTTTCAGCCATTACATCTTTAAGCGAATTGGACTGCTGTTCTGCCAATGCTGACACTTCCTGGGCCATAGCGGCATTCTGCTGGCAAACAGCCGAAATATTTTGGGTAGCAGCTACGGTTACATCAGCGACTGAATCAAGGATGACTATCTTTTCTCTGACAGTAGTCAATTGCTCACCAATCTTATTCACAGCATCCTGGATATCGGTAATCGCCTTACAGATAGCATTCGACATTTCTATTCCCTTTTTCGCCGCCGTTGCATTTTCGACAGTAAAAGTAACCGCAGTACCGATTTCCTGCTGAATGTTATTTACTACCTGAGCAATTTCGCTTGCCGATTGTTCACTTTGTTCTGCCAGCTTTCTTACTTCGTCAGCAACAACGGCAAAGCCCCGCCCTTGTTCACCTGCACGGGCCGCTTCAATTGCAGCATTCAGGGCCAGCAACGCCGTCTGCTGGGCAATAGCAGTGATTACTTCAACAATCTGCGTAATTTCTCCCGACATATTTTCCAATTTGGCTATGTGTAGCTGGACACTGCCGCTTTGGGAACTGATCTCATCCATAGCGGACTCAACTTGCTTGAGCAGTGAGTTAGAAACTTCAATCTTATTTTTTGTTATTAACTCCTGAGCAGATATGGCTTCACTCAACGAATTTAAAGCATTAACCGCATTTGCCAATACTTCCACCTGAGCCGTAAGAGACTGAGAACCCTCAGCTTGTTCTGAACTGCCTTTGGCAACATCAGCAATACTACTAGTCACTTGTTCATTGGAGAGTAAAACAACTTGGCACTGGGCAGCAACATTCTGCGTTACCGCATACAGATTAGTTGTAACCTGACCGATTTTACCAATCATTGTCTGTGTACTTGCCACCAGCTTATTGGTAGCATCGGCAATATCTTCCATTTCGTCGCCTGTTTTACTATGTATCCGCCTGGTTAGATCTCCACCGGAATCTCCCAAATCTTCAATTAAGCCAGCTACTTCCCGTAATGGGCGAACTATCCGAGTGATCGCATAATACCCTGAACCAACTACTAGCAACACAATCACCAGCGTATTAATGGCAAACCCTACAACAACTTTTCCTCTATTATCTTCGGCCTGCCGGTAGCTGCTCGCTGCCAGGTTTTCATAAATTTGATCCAGTTTATCAATTTCCCCGGAAGCTCGTTCTGTTTCGGCATCCATTCTTTCCATGATATCCCCGCCAGCAAAATTACCCACTGGATTGGCAAGATTCAAAATTTGAACAGCATCTGGTTTTATTTCCTGCCAGTCGCGCCTAAACTCCTGGACAATGGTCAACTCCGCCGGAGTCAGTGACAGATTTTCTAATTCCCGGAGATTGGTTTCTAGTTGCTCTGACAATTCCTCAAAGTTTTTCCGTTCCGTCACATCACCTGTAATTAAATAATCATTTGCAGGCATTACGACTTGTTCTAACGTTAGCCGGGTTTTAGCGATTCGTTGCTGAATTTGGGAGTTTTTGACAGATTCCCTCATGTTTTGGCTGGTATCTGTAAAAATAAAATAAGCAAATAACTGAACTAATATACTCACAAGTAGTATCGGAACAGCAATTAGAATCAATTTGGTACCAATAGTTATTCGCAAGGTACTTTCTCCTTTCGCATAGCTTAGTAATATGGCTTTTGTTTTATTGCAGCTATTCCATTTGCTGAATGTCAATACTATTATAATACAAAATCGTTAACTACGTCACTTTTTAATTATGTAGTTAAAAAGTCCTAAACTCTAGGTCTAAATACCCAATTATTTCTTGACATTTCATTAAAAAATATGTAAAAATATATAATATATTTTTACATAATGACAAAATGCTTCCAGTCGCTAAAGCTGTCTCAAAATAAGCCTGCATAGATATGCCTAGATATATACTTTTGAATATTACAATACTGCTTTTTAGGCTGCTGTTATAATAATTTATAGATTATGCACTCAGGCGTTGGCCTGCTTTTTTTATACATGAGGTTGAGTTTTACAGAGATATCCCCCCCTGCTTGAGCAGGGTTATATATACTACTACAGGTAATGACATTATATTTTCTGATTTAGTCAACACGAAGGTTAACTATGTTTTCAGTAAAAAGGGGGCAAACGTCATGAGCAATCCTACAGAGAGCAGTAAAAAAGTAGAAATAAACATGCGATTATCCGAATTTGAAATTCCTCCCATGCAGGATGTATTAATCATCGGAAGGAAGGCGCCCATCGGTCCGGAGGCAGCAAAAAGAATGGTAAACATTTTATCGCCCGATCAGTATGAAATAAGAAAAACAGAGCACCCGGCTATTGAAGCGATTGTCGTAAGAAAGTCCTTACTCAATATGTTACCTCAAGATAAATTAGTATCGCTAGTTTTAGAAGAAGGAGAAAAAATTGCTAACGAAACAATGATACTAAAGGTACAGCTTAATATTACTATTATTGTTAGCAAATCAATAGAAATATGATCCGATATGTATTTGACATAATGATAAAAAAATATTTTATTGTTGACGTGCTTGACGGTCTGCGTTATATTCAAAGTCTTGTTGCCGAAAATCCATGCGATGGCTTCCCGGTAATGGAAGACGACCAAATTGTCGGGGTATTAACATATAAAAATTTACTGCAAGCACATCCCAACAGGATTGCCGCAGATGCCATGTCAGATCATATTGTCTATATTGATGCTCATTCATCTATATGGAAAGCCAAAGAAGTCTTTGATACTAACAATACTGATCTGCTATTGGTTCTGGACAACAATCACCTTGTTGGCATCATTACGAAATCACTCTTAGAGGTTGAATTGGGAAAGCACACTGACCTTTTAACAGAGCTTCCTAAAAGCGATTTTATTTATTATAACGCGACGCGCTTAATCGAAAATAATCAAGAAATGTCTCTTGCATTTTTTGATGTTAATAATTTTGGCCTTATTGATAAAGAGCACGGTCATATCGCTGGAGACATCATATTAAAAGAACTAGGTACAATCCTCAAAACCAATATGACAGAACAAACATATGTATCTAGATTTGGCGGCGATGAATTTTTAGTGCTTACCCCGTATTATGTTGATAAGTGCTGCATTTTTGCCCAAAATCTATTAAAAACAATTTCCCGTTATACGTTTCATAAAAATATATCCGTTACAGTATCAGCAGGCATTGTAGAAAGAAAAAAGAATCAAGAGAGCTCGCAGAATATACTTCGTACAATTTCTAATCTTATTAATCTTGCCAGCTTGGCCTCGACAAAAGCAAAAAAAGATAAATGCGAATTAAGTATCGCAACTAACAACACTACCTGTAATTTTTCTTTCTAAACCACATGACACCATAGGCATGTCCTATATTACTGGCTTCGTCGGTATTTTCTTATTCTGTCACATATATTAAAGAAGAACCAACTAAACTCTAAATTCGAAAGAGTTTAGTTGGTTCTTTTTGCCGCAGCCTATATTTATCCGCAATTTCACTCATGCGGCCAGACCGCACATCGCTTAGTGACCGCAACAACCGCCTTGACCATGTTGATGCTGTGCACCACCACAGGCATGTTTAACTCCATTGTCCAACTTCATTTTTTTCATGCTGCCACATTGGGGACAAGCAATCTCGTAACCATGTTTTCCGCCTTCAGTACATGGAGCTACCTCCCATACATGATGACAATCCACACATTCAAAAACTCGATTTTTCATAACATAATTCCCTCCCTCAATAATAATAGCTCTGCCTTCCACTAACGCCGTTGCAATTTTTTGCCTGGCAGAATATAGGATTCTTTGAAATGTTGGTCTGGATAAACCCATCATCGACGCACAAATAGCCTGCTCAAAATCCCTGATATCTTTCAGGCGGATTGCTTCCAATTCTTCCAGTTGCACAACAACCGGCTTTTTCCCGCACTCAACCTCAGGGGAAAATTTTCTACAGAATGGTTCTTCATCAATTAATCCGCAACAACGCTGCCTTGGCACAAACTATCAACCTTCCTTTTGAGCATATGCCCATTTATATTATATCCAATTTATTTAAAACATTCAAGAGGAAATAAAAAAACTATCTATTTACAATCTTACGTAGTTTGGGCGACAATATCATAGCCACTACTACCCCAACACCAGAAGTCATGAGTGAACTTGGTATGTTGGCAAAAGCCGTCGCTAAACTACCCGTTATTTGCCACCAAGCCACAATATAACCGCCTAGTGTCCAAGCCGCTGCCAATATACAGCCGGTCAAGGCACGCCAAGCCCAACTGCCTTCACTCGTTACCGGCGCAGGCCACATCCCTTTGGCAACAAAACCAACAATAAAGCCAGCAGCACCCTTGATAATAAAAGACCAGGCAGTATACGGTGAAAAGCCCATGAGCAAGTCATAGAAGGCTGACCCAATAGCACCGGCCAAACCCGCATAGACACCGCCGAAACAAATGCCAACAGTAAATAAAAAAGCGGTACCAAGATGAACCATTGCCCCCACACCAAACGGAATTTTAAGCGAAGTAGCTATCGCACACATGGCAGCTAACACGCCACTATAGACAATGTCTTTTGTAGTCAGCTTACGTTTTTCATTCATACGTATTTTCTCCTTATGGTTAATGTAATAGAATACTGATTAATGCTTTGCCCGCATCCGGACCAGCCAAGGCAGAGCCTTTTCCAGCATTACACCTTCCCGAGTGGGGGTACCAGCCTCATAGGTAGTCTTGATCGTCATAGCAGCAAAATCGGCTGCCAGTTGCATCGCCGCTGGTACACTATACTGAGACAGCAAGCCCCCAACCAGGATACTGGCAAAAACATCACCTGTTCCCGGATATTTCGCTGGAATCTGCTCGCTAAGCACTTGCCAGAAAGAACCGGTACGCTGCTCATAACCAATATTCATGATTTGTTTACCACCAAAGGGAATTCCTGTCATGATAACAACTGACGGACCAAAGTCAGCCAGCCGTACAAGCCATTCTTTGAGCAAATCAACCGCTATTGCCTGCTCCGTATAATCCTCGCCTAATAGAAAACAAGCCTCAGTAAAATTGGGGGTAATAATATCGGCTTTACTAACAAGCCGTTTCATATGTTCTTGCATTTGAAGTGTATATACTGAATAGAGCTTGCCTTCATCCCCCATCACCGGGTCAACCACTATCAAGGGCTTGTTGGCTGAAAACTCCTCAATAAAGTGGATTACTGTATCAATTTGCTCTTCTGAAGCTAAAAATCCGCTATAGATACAGTCAAAATCAATGCCTTCTCTTTGCCAGTGATAATAAAAATCAGCCATACGCTCAGTAAAATCACAAAAAGCTATCTGTGTGAACCCACCCAAGTGGGTGCTTAACACCGCCGTCGGCAACGGACACACTTGAATGCCCATACAGGATAATATCGGCAGAATTACCGTTAAGGAACACCGGCCAAAACAAGAAATATCATGAACAGCCGCTACTCGCAAAGCTCGTAAACTCATGGACTACTCCCTTTCCCTATTTCATCATATTTATGGTTTTGGGCCTTCCTGGGCAGCCAGTTTGCTCACTGCCATGAATAATACCTGAGTACCGGCGGTAATATCCCTGATATTGGCCCATTCTGCCGGATTGTGACTAATTCCGTCTTTACAGGGTATAAACAACATCCCTGCAGGGGCAATACCAGCCAAATGCATGGCATCATGGCCGGCACTGCTGGGCATCAGCCTGCTGGTATACTGCCCGGCCTTTGCTATGCCCTGTAAGAATTCGACTATTTCCCGGGAAATTTCAACAGGTTTTTCATCAGTAAGTATACTACTGGTTATTGCCACGCCACGGCGTTTTTTTATTTCCCCCAGGCCTGCTGTCAATTCTTGTATTACCTGTTGTTTACTAGTTGCAATAATACCACGAATATCAATTCCCAATTCAACACGTCCGGGGATAACGTTCATAACTCCAGGCTCAGCCGTAATCATACCAACCGTACCTACCGTGCCGTTATGAGCTTCCAGACCAGCCAGTTTTTCCACCAGCAGTACTATTTCGGCCGCCGCTGTTAAGGCGTCTTGCCGCATATTCATCGGCGTAGCTCCAGAATGATCTGCCTGTCCGGTAATCACTACTTTAAAACGGGTCGGTGCCGCAATCCCGGTGATAATACCAATCTGCTCGCCTGCGTTCTCCAGCACTGTACCCTGCTCTATATGTAATTCAAAAAAAGCCTTAATCGCACCAGTATACCTCGCGGCAGCAACCTGCTCAGGATCAAGCCCCCGCTGCCGCATAGCTTCGGCCAGCGTCATACCTTGGTTGTCTATAAGTTGCTCTAGCTGAGCCGGCAACAGTTCACCACAAAACGCCTTACTCCCCATTGTCGCCATGCCAAAACGGCTGGACTCTTCGGCCATAAATACCACAACCTCAATAGGATGATAGGTTTGTGTTCCTGCCGCTTCCAAACATTGGATTACTTCGATAGCAGCCAATACACCCAGCACGCCGTCAAAGTTGCCTCCATTTGGTACACTGTCAATATGTGACCCCAGCATGACAACAGGCGCTGCATTATTGGTTCCTTCCCGCCGGCCAATAAGATTACCAAACGCGTCAATGCGAACAACAAGTCCTGCCTGTTTCATGAGCTCAATAATGAATTCCCTTGCCTCCCAATCGGTATCACTGAAGGCCAAACGCGTAATGCCGCCGTCCGCCTGCGCACCAATAGCTGCCAGCTTACGGAAATTTTCTTCTAAACGCTTGCTACAAACCAAGTTTATACCCCCTCAACTACATTTTCACCAATTTTTTCTTGCCTTGCTCTTTCCCAATTCATAACGATAATGGCCAATAAGGTTACTGCACCACCGGCAATCTGAATAGGCAGCACACGTTCCCCTAAGATAAAATAGCCGCTGATTACACCCACAACAGGAACCAGATTAAGATACAGCGTGGTAATAGCAACATCTAACTGCTTTAGCACATACATATAAAATAGATAACCAAGCACCGAACAGCATATCGACAAAAATAAAATATGCCCCCATGCAGTCAGTGAAAGCGTCTGCCAGTCGCTGCGTTCGGTAAAGGATAATGGGATGAGAAATATTGTACCAATCATTGTCTGATAGGTTGTCATGCACATTCCTGAATACCTATTCTGTAGCGATTTATTAACAAGCGTATAGAACGTCCAGGACAACATAGCTCCCACCACAAATAGATTCCCTACAAAATTAGCAGAATTTAAATCAAGCTGACCATTGGCTGTTACCGAAAGATAAGCTCCGATAATTGCAATGGCGATTGCGATTATCTTTATCACCGATACTATTGCTCCAAAAAATAGTATATCCAAGCCAATTGCCAGAATGGGGATAATTGTCACTATCAGTGAGGCATTGGCAGCTGTCGTCAAGCTTATACCAATATTCTCAAAATAGAAATATAGCGTAATGCCTAAGCAGCCAGCTAATACCATCGATAAAATATCAGCCTTGGCCAGTTTGGCACCAGGCTCAACTCTTTTGAGCAACAACCACAGTAGTACTGAGGCAATTACAAAGCGAATCGCTGCTGTCGTAATAGGCGGCACCTCGGTAACTGTAATTTTGATACTTACATAAGATATTCCCCAAAAGAGAATTGTCATCAACATCAGTATGTTAGCCAATACACATTTCTTATTCCTCAGACCTTCGCCAGCCTGTACTTCTTCCCTAATTTCCCGCATAACAACATCCTCCTGTTCTTAACTAGCCTTTACCATTCGCTTCTTCCGCCATATCTACTCTGGCCGCAGGCTGGACACCCTGTAGTTGGGTTAACAACATGCCCGCTAACATTAAGGCACAGCCCACTAGTTCCTGAAAACCCAGCCGTTCATCCAGCAGTAAAAAGCCGCCAATGGTGGCAAAAACTGTTTCCATACTGAGAATAATGGCCGCTTGGGCAGGTGGAGAATGTTTTTGGCCAACTACCTGCAGGGTATAGGCAATTCCCACTGAACAAAAGCCGCCATACAGGATAGGGATAAACGCCCCGTTAAGCCCCGCAAAAGTTATCGTCTCCAACCCAAGAGCCGTGCCCATGCTCAGTATCCCACAGGTAATAAACTGAAAAAAAGACAACCTCACTACATCCACTCTATCGGCAAAGTAATCAATCAGCAGCATATGTATCGACCAGAATAAAGCGCCAACCAATTGCAGCAAATCACCATAAGCAATATAAAAACTTTCTTTAACACATAACAAATACAATCCTACTACAGCCAACACCGAGCTAAACCAAGTAGCTGTGCTGACATGCTGTTTCAGGAATATCCCTAAACTTGGTACAAGTACAATATATAGACAAGTAACAAATGCTGCCTTGCCTGCTGTCGTATACATGAGGCCAATTTGTTGCATAGACGCTGCCGTAAAAAGAATCAAGCCCGTTAAAATACCGGGCAGCAAGGCTCCCTTAGAACTCACTTTTGCTGATTGTTGCGACTTATTTTGAAAATAGAAAATCAGCGGCAGCAGCGAAAGACTGCCCAGTACAAAGCGTACTCCATTAAAAGTAAAAGGTCCTACATGCTCCATGCCTACCCGTTGCGCCACAAAGGCAAAGCCCCAGATAGCAGCCGCCAATAATAACAGTAGATTTGATTTCATCGCACTCATAATTATCCAAACTCCTTTTTCTAATAGACCAAGCCCCCTTCCTAGAGAAATAGAAAAGGGGCATTATTACCATACTACCACCAAATCAGCCTTTCGTCTAGTTAAGAAGGCCTTTCGAATCACTCTGCTCTGTCATTTTTGAATATTTTCTGATGCCTCTGCCTGCGAAAAATGCTGGTAAAATAAAACAACTTTATGCTATATTATAGAGAAATATATATATTTGAGGGAGAACAATCGTAAGATGGCAGAGAAACCATTAAAAAGCGACACTATTCTAAGCCAAATTGATGCCCATAACCTTACCGAAAAGATTATTGAAATAGATGAACCCAACATTAGTTTCTTCATTTTTCAACTTGGGAACTATTTATTTGCCTTCTGTGGCAGCCAAGCCCGTGAAATACTGCCATATACGGGGTTAACCTGGATTCCCGGTGCAACTGCGCTCATTCCGGGAGTAATCAACCTACGCGGCGATGTAGCTGCCGTGCTTGATTTAAAACAAATACTCGGTATGAATGAGACTAGTAATGAGACAACAGGTGCTTTCATAGTAATGATACGGTCTGGTGACGGGCGAAATGGAATTCTGGTGGATACTATCGTAGATGTTGTGGAAATACCTAATTCTGAAACTAAACAGGTACTGTCAACCCTGGACGAACGTTTCAAGCGTTTTGCAATAAGTCAGTTTGAATATAGACATAACCTGGTAACCGTCCTGGACGCTGCTTTGCTTATAGAAAAGGTAAATTCCTAACGTGGCTATAGATATGTACCAAAATGAACTCCAACTATTGATCATTTCGCTAGGAGACAGGCGCTATGGAATTGATATTGACCAAATTGCTTATTTGACGAATTTTGATCCAACCGAATCCGCTGTAGGTTTTGACCAACTGCTCACAGCAACTTCTTTTGCGAATTGCCATTATTCCAAAATGCTACTCATCAAGCAGAAACTGCAAACACCAATCCTCATTAATGAGCCTGACGAGGTGGCAACATGCAAAGTCAGCGATATTCGTAAACTGCCTGATATTCTGACTGTAGCCGCGGGAAATAAAGGTGTCTGGGGACTTTTACCGCAGGAAAATAACCTAATCATACTGATTGACTTTTACAAAAATCATCTATTTATACAACTCACACGTCATATCGATAAACAGATATACAGTGCAGTCACAAGGAGCGAATATAAATGAACAGTAGTCTTAAAGTAAAAATAATTGGACTTATGGCGCTTTTCATGTGTTGTTTAGTGGCCTTATTGTCCTATGTTTCTGTTACTGGCACACTTCAGCGCGGTGAAGTCCGGTTGCGTGAATACCAGGATATGCTTTATAAGCAAAAAACAGATAACATGAAAAATCTTGTTGAAGCAATTTCCAGTGCTGCTTCCTTAATGACAGAGGAGGAGGCAAAACAATTTGTACGCAATGCCCGCTATGGTGTTGATGGGTACTTTTTGGTTATCAATACCAATGGCAGTCTGGCTGTCCATATTGATCAACCCCTGGAAGGGCAGTCTTTAACAGCGATAAAAGATGCCGATAATCAAGCTTTTTTGCTAAAGCTGCTTGAACAATGCAAAGAAAAAGGTGAAGGTACAATCCAGTATACCTGGCTAAAACCTGGTTCCTCAAAAACCGAACCCAAATTATCGTATGGCAAGATCATCGGCAAGTGGAACTGGCTGGTAGTAACAGGTGTATATCTCGATGATGTAACGGCGGCTGTTCTTAAAGAAGAAAGCGATATTCAACAAGAGGCATGGTCTACGGTACAAAGATATTTATTGATTGCAGCTTTTGCACTTATACTTATTATTGCTGCAGCCGGTTTCTTTCTTAATCGGTATATAACCCGGCCATTGACCGGAGCCATTACCAAAGTAAATACCTATGCGACAAAAATGGATGAAACCGTAACAACCCAGGCCAGCTTTTCCATTGAGCTTTCCTCTTCAGTAAGTGAAATTTCCGCAACTATGGAGGAATTTTCATCATCAGCTATTTTAATTAGTAATCATAGCCAGGGAGTGGCCGATAGTGCCGCGCAAACATTGCAAAGAACCCGGCAAGGCGTTGCTGAAGTCGAGGCCTTAATGGAAAAAATGAAGGAAATCTATAATGATAATCAAGTTAATATCCAGGAGATTGTTGCCTTAGGTCATAAGTCCAAAGAAGTTACCAAAATCATGGAGTTTATTAATAATATTGCTAGCCAGACTCGCCTGATTGCCTTTAATGCCGCGCTGGAAGCAGCCAGCGCCGGGGAAGCCGGCAAACGTTTTGGGGTAGTTGCTTTAGAAATCAGACGCCTGGCCGATAGTGTCATGGAATCAACAAAAGAGATCGAAACGAAAAGTAATGAAATTGTGGCAGCAGTAAGCCGGCAGGTAGTTGCTTCTGAAAAAAATACTAAAGGAATTGAAGAAGGGCTGGCCTATTCGGAACGTACTGTTTCTATTATCTATGACATCGAGAATGCAGCCGATCAGACAACCGATGCAGTCCAGCAAATTGTTCTTTCTATCCAGCAGCAGCAAACCGCCGGCGAACAGGTACTAACGGCATTAAGGCAGATTAAGCAAGGAACAACAGACAATACAACGATGATACAACAGATAAAAACAATTAGTAAGGAATTGGCTAATTTGGCCGAAGAACTGGAGCTTGTCGTTGAACATGGTAAAAAGGCAGCAACAGCTGATTAAGTCAGCAGTTAGGCGGGAATTTTATGGATGCTCATAAGAACGCTATCCGGGTACTTATCGTTGACGATTGCCCGATTGTACGGGAATTTATCATTGGACTATTCGCAGAAGAAGCCGACATCAAGGTAGTCGGCGAAGCCGCTAATGGCGAAGAAGCAAGCAAGCAGGCTTACCTGCTGCGTCCTAATCTTATTATTATGGATATCGCCATGCCTGTCATGGATGGCTTAGAAGCCATTGAAATTATTATGCAGAATAACCCTACTCCGATTCTGGTTGTCACCGCCTATGACGATGCTCATCTAGCGTACGAAGCAGTAAGCAGAGGAGCCTTGGAAGTAGTCGAAAAACCCAGTATTGATTCCACAAATTACCGGCAATTTATTCATAAGATAAAACTACTGGCCGGGGTAAAAGTAATCAGGCATATCACCGGCAACAGGCAAGCAGCACCAAAACATAGTATTGCCCAGACTAGGGCAAACTGCCGCTCTAAAGCAGTAGCTATAGCCTCTTCATTAGGTGGCGCAAAGGTATTGGAATCCATACTATCACAACTAACTGCTGATTTTCCGGCTCCGATTGTTATCGCCCAGCATATTTCTGAAGGTTTTGCCGAAGCGCTGGCAGACTGGCTTAATTATAAAACACCGCTTACCGTAAAGGTGGCGTCGCAATCTGATCCTTTGCTTCCAGGGAGAGTATTAATTGCCCCGCCGGAATATAACGTGCAGGTGGATGTAGATGGCAACATAGAACTACTGCCCTATTCACCCGGAAATATCTATCATCCCTCCTGCGATAGGTTGCTTGCTTCTATAGCGCAGGTCTATCGCCAGGGAGCAGTAGGCATTATTCTGACAGGCATGGGGCAAGACGGGGTTAAGGGAATGCAAGCCATCAAAGCTGCCGGCGGCATTACCATGGCCCAAAATAAACAAACCTCGCTTATCTATAACATGCCCAGACTAGTAATTGAAGCTGGTTTAGCCGATTTTATTGTGGCGGAAAAAGATATAGCGTCCACATTGACTAAGGTACTTACCTTATGATAACGAAGACAACTATACTGCCAACGCCTGATTTAGAAAAACTCAGTTTACTCATCAACCAGCGGTATGGGCTGGAGTTTCGCCGGCAGCGACTGAAACTGCTGCAAGCAGCTATACAAGAACGTATGAAAGTATGTAAAATTTCTACTATCAATGAGTATCTGCAGTTAGTGCAGCAGCAGGAAGAAGAACTATTGCGGCTTATAAACCTGTTGACCGTTCATGAAACTTATTTTTTCCGCGAACCAACACACCTTACTATTATGAGTAAACAGGCCATTCCGGAGTTACTAGAAAATAGAAGACAAACTCCTTTTCTTCGCCTGTTGAGTGCCGGTTGCTCAACAGGCGAAGAAGCCTATTCTATGGCAATAGCTGCTCTTACAATACCCGGCGCAGGAATCGACTGGGACTTCGAAGTAATCGGTGTTGATGTGGATAAAGAAGCCATAAAAAAGGCGCAAGCCGGTATATATGGCTTATACTCTTTTCGTTCCTGTCCCAGAGATATCCATGAAAACTGCTTTGATCGCGTAGCCAAAGAAAGTTTCATGATTAAAAGCCATATCAAAAAAAAAGTACGGTTTGAGCCGCTAAACTTATTTGCACAAGTATATCCGGACTGGACGCAAAACATGGACATCATATTTTACCGGAATGTCTCCATTTATTTTTCTGAAGAACAGCAAAAAGAAGTCTTCCGGCGTTTATCTGAACTACTAACACCCGACGGCTGCTTGTTTCTAAGCTGTACAGAAACTTTATATCATAATAATGAGCTACTGTCACTGGTTAAAAATGATGATGTATTTTATTACCAAAAACAAGCTGCTAAAACATTTACTGGCCGCGCTGCAGTTACCAGAGAGATAACTGCAATAAATAAACAGTGTCTGGCTGATGGCCAGACAAGGCAAATTCCCGCATTACAACTAAAGAAACAAATACCTAAACTTATACTGCAAACAAATCGTTCCAGTGTAACAACCAGAAAGCGGCAATCGCCACTGCCGTTAGCCGGCAAAGACACTCGCTGCCAAGAGCAGTTCACAGCTGCACTGGAATTAGTGAAATTTAAAAAATATCCTGAGGCCATTAGCCGCCTGGACGAAGTCCTTGCCGTTGATTCATTTTACATTAAGGCTTATACCTTAAAAGCCAATATTCTCCTTAATCTTCAATGTGTTGACACAGCTATAGAACTGTGTCAGACAGCACTAATGCTGGATACCTTTTGCCTGGAAGCCTATCTGCTGCTTGGTATGGCAGCAAAACTTGCCGGACAGCAAGCTCTGGCTATACAACATTTTAAGGAAGCGGTGTATGTGTATCCCGAATGTTGGCTGGCTCATTTCTATTTGGCTGAAATGTATCAGTTGCCGGAAGAAGCCCCGTACGCCAAACGGGAATATAAATTAGCTATGAAACTACTCAAGCAAGGCAACTTTGAAAAACACGGGTTAAGCTTTTTTCTCATGCCGTTTCAACTTGATGACTTTATCCAATTATGCCAGCACAATATAGCAAAATTGCAGGCTTATGACCACTAAATCCCTACTGAAGGAGAGGGTATGGCATTATGGCATTAAATATCAAACTTCTTTCGGCTAAATTTACCGCAGAAGCCGCGAAACATTGTGATCAAATTGAAAAAGAATTACTCACATTAGAGGCACGAGGCTTTTCCCCAGAAATTCTTGCTTCAGTTTTTCGGGCTGCGCACACAATAAAAGGTGCC
Source organism: Sporomusa ovata DSM 2662 (assembly GCF_000445445.1). Lineage (GTDB taxonomy): Bacteria > Bacillota > Negativicutes > Sporomusales > Sporomusaceae > Sporomusa > Sporomusa ovata. Next base: position 527,094 of record NZ_ASXP01000003.1, read on the forward strand.
TCCCGAATGCTAAAATTAACAAGTATTTCAACAGTAGCACACCGGATGGAAGATGTTTTAGAGTTGCTGAGAAATAGACAAAGCAGCCTTTCCCAAGAAGTAATGGATCTTTTATTAAAAGGTGTTGATACAATTCGGCAACTACTTGCTGCCGTTGCTGCCGGGACCACCTTGCCGGAATCCTTGCCCCCGGTCTGCTTTGAACTAGAACAATTTTTGCCGAAAAATACCGCCGAGAGCGAGGAAAAATGCCCAAATCAGACTTTTGCAATACATACAGAAAATCGTGTCCAGAAGGACGCTGCAAACATCAACCATGATTTTGTCCAAATACGAGCAGAGCGGTTAGATGAATTAATTCAGTTGATGGGAGAAGTCGTTTCTTTTCAATACCGGAAAAAACAGCAAGCCAGTATAGTACGCGATATCATGCGCTTATCAACAACAAGTCTTGCCTTAGCATCCTGCCAAACTCATACCACTGTACAGACAGAACCGGTTCGCAATGAATTGGCAGATACATTAACCGCCCTGCACAGTCAATTATCAAAATTCCAGGATTCCCTGCGCAATGACGCGGTAATCGAAAACCTTCTGACCGCTAATCTGCAGGAACGGTCTTTGAAAATACGAATGCTGCCGCTAGCAACCGTTTTTGATAAAATCAACCGTATAGTTAGAGATCTTACACGCACAACAGGCAAAGAAATTGAATTTCAGGTTGAAGGCGGCAATACCGAACTTGATCGAAAAATTATTGAGCATCTGGGCGATTGTTTACTCCATATGGTTCGCAATGCCGTTGACCACGGTATCGAATTGCCGCAAGACCGGGTTATAGCAGGTAAAAAACCATGTGGACTCATCCGGTTATCTGCTTGTTACGATTCAGGAGGAGTCACTATTGTTCTCGATGATGACGGAGCAGGCATCTCGTTAGAGCAGATAAAAACGACAGCGATAAAGAAACGACTGCTAACTGAAGATGCTGTGAGTACCCTTACAGAAACAGAATTGCTGGATTTACTCTTTTTGTCTGGTTTTAGCACCAGTCCCATTATTACCGACATATCCGGGCGCGGTGTAGGAATGAATGTTGTTAAACAAACTATTACCGAGAAGCTTAAAGGCTCAGTCAGAATCCAGACACGCGCCGGAAAAGGAACTACCTTTCTGCTGACAGTACCCATCACGCTGGCACTGTCACGAATGTTACTTGTGGCAGCAGCCAATCACACCTTCGCCATCCCCACCTACTCGGTTCAGGAAATAGTAATGGTACCTGCCAGCCAGGTTATCTGTGTTGTCAGTAAACGCGCCCTGCGCATACGTGAGCAAATTGTCCCCCTGGAGGAACTTGAGACCATTCTGAGCTGCCCGCAAACCGCAGTGCATGAGCGAACTGAGTTATTGGTTATCTTACTGGCAGCCGGCGCGGAAAGACTAGGTCTAATTGTTGATACTATCATAAGTGAAGCCGACATGGTTATTAAACCTTTACCTTCAGCGCTAGCATCACTTGCGCTGCTTTCCGGTTTTACTGTCGGCAGCAATGATGAAATAATTAGTGTGCTTGGAGCCACAGCACTACTAAAGCAGGCACGCAAAAATAAGCTGTCTGCAGGTATTTCTGCAAAAGCCGACTCCCAAAAACAAGCCAAAACCATTCTGGTTGTTGATGATTCTGCCAACACCCGGGATATTGTAAAAAGCATTCTAGAGTCCTATGGCTACCAAGTGGATTTGGCTGAAGACGGGATGGATGCTATTGAAAAAACTGAAAAAAAAGTATATGATGCTGTTATAACCGATGTCGAAATGCCTCAGCTTGATGGCTTCAGCCTTACTTCGCATTTGCGTCAGGATGAGCGGTATCGACAAATTCCAGTGATAATTGTTACCTCCCGCGAAAAGGCGGAAGATAAACGGCGAGGTATTCAGGTTGGTGCCAACGCCTATATTGTTAAAGGTGCCTTTGATCAAACTAACCTCATTGAAACACTGAAAAATGTAATTGGTTAGTACGTTTGAAAGGGATGAACCATGGATAAACCTACAAACACAAACAATCCCCCGATAAAATTGCTGCTTATTGAAGATGACAGCTTTATGCGGGAAATGATTGCCTTCACCCTGGAAACAGAGAACTATGAAGTTACCGGTGTCGGGAGCGGTATAGAAGCCTTGCAAAAGCTACATAATTGCAATAAATATGGTGGCATTATCTCTGATATGTATTTGCCGGATACCGATGGACTTACACTCTTTGAACAAATCCATACAACGTATCCTGACCTGCCGTATCTAATTTTAACCAGTGAAACCGATGAAATCATTGCCCGGAAAGCAACCAGTCTGGGAATTACCTATATTCTGAAAGATGAAAACTTTGCCGAAACAGTTCTGGCTGCATTAGCTAATCTGCCACCAATAGAAACCGCACCTGCTTCACTAGCCCAAATGCCGGCAAAATTGTTTCATGACCTTAATCAGCCGCTTAATTCGATAAAAATGATTGCCGGCGGTATCCTCTTTTTACTAAAGCAGGGAGAAAAGCTGCCTGATGAAGAACTGTCCGACTGCATGGAAAAAATTTCGTTTCAAACTGATCTTCTTGCCAGTATGCTTAAAAAGATGCGAATGTAACAACATAACCCAAGTTTTAGCAACAAAGGGGGATAATGAATGAAGATATTGCTCATAGATGATGAACAGCATAGCCGCGAGGCTATGCTGTGGTTTTTAAAGCACCAGAACCATGAAGTAACAGAATGCGCCAATGGCGCGGAAGCTTTAGAAAAATTTTCCGTCGATGATTACCCTATGGTATTATCAGATATTCAGATGCCAGGATTGTCTGGCATTGAACTGGCTAAAGCTATAAAAAAGCTGCCCAATAGCTGGCAAACCGATATTGTTCTCTTCACAGGCTATGCTGACTTAAACTCGGCGGTTACCGCATTACGTGCAGGAGTCTATGATTACCTGACAAAACCCGTAAATCCGGAAGAACTTGCTTCTGTCATTGAGCGGGTTGCCGAACACCAGGCACTTTTGCGGGAAAATAAAAACCTGACAGAACGCTTTCACGACGAAGTACACGCTGCAACCGAAGAAACCCGGCGTGAACTTGTCCAGATAAAACAAATTGTAGCAAAATCCATCATTGGATCAGTTGGTATTTTTTCAGAAAGTATGCAGGCGATTTTTCACCAAGCCGGGCAACTGCACGCCGACCGCTCCATTCCGGTCTTAATTGAAGGTGAAACTGGCACCGGCAAAGAAGTTATTTCCAAGCTGATTCACTATGGAAGCAGTTTTGATCCTTTAAGTACCACCCCGTTTGTAGATATTAATTGCGCTGCACTGGCGCCGACTCTTTTTGAGAGCGAATTTTTCGGCTATGAGGCCGGTTCCTTTACCGGCAGTATGGCCAAAGGGGCAAAAGGCAAATTCGATTTAGCACATAATGGAACCTTGCTGCTTGACGAAATCGGTGAAATTCCTTCTGATTTACAAGGAAAATTACTTCGTGTACTGCAAGAAAAAGAATTTTACCGGGTAGGTGGTTTGAAAAAAATTAAAACAAATATCCGCCTTATCTGCGCAACCAATATACCCTTGGAGCAAAGCGTCGAACAGGGCACTTTCCGAAAAGATCTATATTTCCGCCTGAAAGTTGCGCATATTGTCATTCCGCCGCTGAGAAAACGTAAAGAAGAAATTCTGCCGATGGCCACCATGTTCTTACAGGAGTTTTCACGGCACAAAAAGAAACAGTTTGCCACAATTGCTCCGCAAACAGCCAGGATTTTGGAAGAATATAACTGGCCCGGGAATGTCCGGGAATTGCGGAACATTATCGAATATGCCACCTTTGCTTACAATGATAAAGAACTAAAGCCAAAGCACATTCTGGGACTATTGCAACAAAAACACGAACAAACTTCTTCCCAGCCTGACCGCCGCAATGTTTTGGAGCTTCCTATTCCGGATCAAGGATATCCATTGAAAAAATATACCGAAGACGTCATCCGCAAAATTCTTGAAGCACATAATAACAATCAATCCGCAACAGCCAATTTTTTGGGGATTTCCCGCAGAGCCTTATCCTATCGCCTGGAAGAAATGCGCAATAAAAATGAACCATGATAGAATAATTACAAAAACTTCCCACAAAAACTTCTCACTAAGAAGCTTTTGTCAATCTCTCACTTATCAAAATGCTACTCAATACTATAACAAAAAATTTAAATTGCCATCTTTTATTTTTTTATAATGCCTATTATCTAGGATTCTACAAATATCCAACAGTAACACCCAACAAAAGCATGTCATTTGGCATGCTTTTTGCTTTTATATAAAAAAAAGCTCGCTATATCATAAAACCGATAAAAAAAGTAAATCAAAATGAACTGTCTGGCGCCACCTTTACGATATCCTTATCGGTCGCAATCGGTCGCAGAGAATAGTAATATAAGGAGAATCGAATGAACATATTGCTGGTTGACGATGAGCAGCACAGCCGTCAGGTTATGCTATGGTTTTTAAAGCGACATAATCATGAGGTAACAGAGTGCGCAAGCGGCGAAGAAGCCTTGGCAAAATTCTCTGTGGTAGAATATCCCTTGGTATTGTCAGATATTCAAATGCCTGGCATGTCCGGTAAAGAGCTGGCTGCTGCCATTAAAAAGCTGCCTAATAGCTGGCAAACCGATATTGTTCTGTTCACAGGTCATGGCGATCTAAGTTCTGCAATTATTGCCTTGCGTGCTGGCGTCTATGATTATCTGGAGAAACCGATAAATGTAGAAGAATTGGTCTGTATCATTGAGCGGGTTGCCGAAACATGCCAACTTAGCATGCTTCTTGCATTAACTAAAGGGATTTTGACGTTATAAAGGCGTAGTAACTAACTGTACCCTGTAGCCAATACAGTTATGCCATACTATTGAAGGAGTGATCCCTTGCTTATTGTATCTCTTATCGCCTTTAGCAGTGTACTTATGAATCTGTATAACGGCATACATGTATTCCAGGCAAACCGCGCCGCCAAAGCAAACCGACTATTTCTGCTGTTGTGTATTACATTATGTTTCTGGGGTTTCGGCTATACCTTTGTCATCAGCGCTGAAACCGCTGTTACTGCAAGATATTGGCGCATTGTTTCCGCTGTCGGCTGGTGCTCATTTTTTAGCGTATTTCTGCAATTTACCCTCCACTTTACTAATCACCAGGGCTGGCTCAGACAACGAAATATACAATGGCTCCTGCACATACCAGCGCTGATTTTTTTTATTCATGTAGCAACCAGTAGTTCTGCTAATTTTGTTCATACAGACTGGGGCTGGGTGTATATGACTGACCAGGAAGCCGCTTGGCAGTTTCCGTTTATTGCCTATTATACGGCCTACTCCATGACCGCATTCCGGCTGATTTACTTCTGGGGAAAACGCGCCTCAACCACCAGAGAAAAGAAACAGGCGCAGATTATTGTCAGAACCATGTTGGCTGTATTTATACTGGCTGTTCCGTTTGACTCCTATCTTCCTTTGCTGGGATATCCTGTTTTACCTGTTGCAATTTTGTTATCTTCGGTATTTGTTATTGCCATATGGTACTCTATTACCCATTACCGGCTTATGATGCTGAATTTCAAGACAGCGTCTGATCATATTCTAAATAATATGACGGTGCCGGTACTGTTGGTCGGAACCAATTTTGTAATCCATGAAGTCAATGCTGCTACAGCTATACTGACAGGCTATGACGACGAAAAACTGATTGGAAAACCTGTTTCTATCCTCTTCGCCGGCGCCACGGAAGCTCTCTTGAACCAGACAGAGGTACTGAAAAATAACTGTACCCAGAATATCGAAGTCTCTATTCTTACGCAAAAACAGAAAAATGTTCCCTGTTTACTGTCACTCAAATTGGTCCATGATGAATTTGGCGATGTGTTGGGACTGATCTTTCTATTACATGATATCACCGCGCGAAAAAATTATGAGCATTTATTACAGCAAAGCAATGACGAATTGGAACGTAAGGTTCGGGAGCGAACAGCCGAGCTGGAAGCCAGCAATGTGTCTTTGCAAAAGGAAATCACCGAGCGAAAAAAAGCCGAAGCCCAGATTCAATACCATGCAAACTATGATACTCTTACAGGGCTGCCAAACCGACGCCTGTGTTATCAGCAAATCACCCAGACAATTGCCACGGCTCAAACAGATACAACGCTGGCAATACTGTTCCTTGATCTGGATAACTTCAAATATTTGAATGATACCTACGGACACGCCCACGGTGACTTGGCGTTGCAGCAAACCGTCAAACGCATAAATGCGGTCATGCCGGCCTCTGACCGGCTGGCGAGAATCGGCGGTGACGAATTTCTTTTGCTTGTAAAAAATAGCAACAGGCAAGACTGGCGGACAGTAGTAGAAAGCATTGTGAATTCCATTCGTCAGATCTTTTTTCAGCCCTTTATCATCAATGGCCGCGAATCCTTTCTGTCTGTAAGCATCGGCATTGCCGCCTATCCGCAAGACGGCACAGATGCCGATACATTAATAAAAAAAGCTGACATTGCTATGTACGAGGCTAAAAACAACGGTAAAAATGATTATAAATTTTATGCTGCATCCATGAAAAAGAACGTACTGAAAAATAACGATATTAGAAATAATCTCTTCCGGGCAATAGACAAAGGCGAGCTATTGCTTCATTACCAGCCGCAGATTGATGTTTTATCCCAAAAAATCAATGGTTTTGAAGCATTGCTGCGTTGGAAAAGAAGTGATCATTCCTGGATTCCTCCCTCTGAATTCCTGCCCATTGCCGAAGAAATAGGCCTGATTGTCCCTATTAGAACATGGGCGATGAAACAAGCCTTTTCGCAGTTAAAGCTATGGCATAATCTGGGATTTTCCGGATTACGGATGACGGTTAATGTGTCGGCAAGGCAATTGCAGGAACAAAATTTTTGCGACCAGGCTATCGATTACTTAAATCAATTAGGACTTGACCCACGCTACGCTGAATTTGAAATTATGGAAAGCATGGCCTTTAATAGTGATAAAAGCATCCTGAAGATGCTAAAAAAGATCAAAAATAGCAACATTAATATTTCCATAGATGATTTTGGCACTGCCTATTCTTCTTTTATGAACATCAAAATGTTTTCTGCTGACCGGCTAAAAATTACAAAACCGTTTATTTCCGGCATTGGAAAAAGTGAAAAAGATGCGGCAATTGTAACCTCAATCATTGTTCTGGCGCATAAAATTGGCATAAAAGTAATAGCGCAAGCTGTAGAAACCAAAGAAGAACTGAACTATTTGCGTCAGGAGAAGTGCGACGAAATTCAAGGAGGTTATTTTTACGACCCCCTGCCGCCGGAAAAAATAGAAGCATTATTATATTCCTTATCTTTACAAAATGCTTCTAGTGAGAAACCCCGGCATGCTTAAAGAAAAAATAGCGGAGGTATTTAGCGTGAAACTATACCAGTTGTTAGGAATCTTTATAATTACATTAACTTTTGGACTTACCGGTTGTTCAAGTGAGAAACCCGCATTGCCTGCAGGCAATGATAACTCTGCTCCAACTCCCATTGCCCAAGATACGGATCGTTTTATTGTGGCTGGCTCTGGCACGAACCTACCAATTACGATGAAGCTGGCAGAAGCCTACAAAAGAAAAAACAATATCAATATTGAAGTACCCAACAGTATTGGTTCCGATGGTGCCGTTAAGGCCGTACAGGATGGCACACTGAAACTGGGGCTGATGTCCCGTCCGTTGACCGATGAGGAGAAAGCAGTTGGGCTACACCAATCTATTTCAATCAACAACTGTATGGCTACTTGCTGATTGAAGAGAGCAACATTGACTTAGTACTAACCAGTATTGGCGTTTTGGTGTGCTTTGTTTGTTTTGGCGGTGTACTGGGTTACATAGTCTATCATTTTCCTGTGCACATGATGAAATTGGCAGAAATAACTGTGCAAAATGTCGTAGATGAATTGGAGCAGTCGCGTGAAAAACTGCGGGATTTATCAGTTCGCGACTGCAAAACCAATTTGTATAATGCCTCATATATCATGACTTTACTGGATACAGTCGTTGAAGAATCAGAACGAACAAAGCAGCCCTTACAAATTGCCATGCTGGATTTGGATTCTTTCAAAAAATATAATGACCATTATGGACATATTGCAGGCGATTCTGTGCTAATTGCCATCAGTGATATTTTAACAGAGAGTGTACGAAATACAGATATTATTGGCCGTTTTGGCGGTGATGAATTTATCATGATTTTTCCTAATTCAGAACTCAGTACCACAGAAAAACTCATAAGACGCCTTCAGGCAACGTTTACCAAAAAATTGCATATTACAAATAAACTAATTTTTCTTGATGACTTGCTGACAAAGCAATGTATATGGCCAAAGAAGCGGGACGCAATCAAACCTGTACCTATTTTGACAATGAATATTATATTGACGGCGTAAAAATGGTGCGGTTTTGCGATCTTTCTTTTGTAAATCACACATTTCAAGAATTGTTAACCACGATCGACAAAATCAATGATGTAAGCCCCTACAATGTTCATATATCATCTCTCCTATCCATGCTTAAAACACTGGACTCGCGTGAAAGCACAATTGCCCAGCACTCGTTCATGGTTAACAGGATTGCCATGGCGCTTGGCCGGGTCATGAAATTGCCTGATCAGGAAATGTTACAACTTAACTGGGGGACATTGCTGCATGATATTGGAAAACTGGGGATTGCTGACTCGATTTTACTGAAACCCGCTGCACTCAATACCGAGGAATACCAAATCATCAAACGCCACCCGTTAGTTGGCTATGAACTTGTAAAGAACAATGAATACCTAACTTCAGCAGGAGCCGTTATCTTATGCCACCATGAAAGATGGGACGGCCACGGCTACCCAAATAATATGCAGGGAAACCAAATCCCGCTGTTGGCCAGGATCTGCAGTGTGGCAGATACTGCGGCAGCGATGGCAGAAGATCGACCGTATCGAAAAGCTTTGCCGATAACGCAAATCGCTGACGAACTGTTACGAAACGCTGGAACGCAGTTTGATCCACAGATTGTAGAGGCATTTGTCACCATGCCGGAAAAAGAGAAGGTAATACTAAGAAGCAGCACCTAGCATAAAATTGGACGTATGATTCTGTAGCTGTATTACGATGAGATCATTCCAAAAAAGTACCGTTAAGCGGCACATCTTATGGCAGCTAAGTGATTATCGTATGAACAAACGGCTGGATATTGGGTGACTGTTGCAAGCAGGAGGCTTTATGAAAAACTGCAAGTTTCTTATCGTGGAGAACAGTGAAACAAGCAAAAGAATGCTTAGTGACATTATGAGAAGCGAGGGCTGGACAGACATTTGTCTGACGAGTACTGCCACCGAGGCATTGGAAATACTTAAGACTGCGGCTGATCAAGCCGCCACCGGCGCGGGGAAATTGGTGGATGTCATTATTACTTCGCTCGTTCTACAGGGAATCGACGGAATCGAATTGTGCCGACAAATAAAAGGAGAACCTAAGCTAGCTGATATTCCAATAATTATGATTACCTCCGCGAAAGACAGTAAAATACAAGTGGAAGCATTTCAGTCCGGAATTTCTGATTATATCAAAAAACCCTTCAATGCTGTGCTTGTCTTAGCCCGGATCAAGGCAGTACTACGGTTGAAAGAGGAAATGGATAAGCGGCGGAACCGGGAAAAAACCCTGGAGCAATATAACAACAATCTGGTAAAAGATTTACAAGTGGCGCAGCAACTGCAAAAAAATATGCTGCCGCCGCCTTTGGTGCATAAAAACATAGCCATCAGCGGCTGCTATGCACCGATGGAGTTTCTTGGCGGAGATTTATATTATTGGGATATGATTGACGATAATCGGTACGGAATAGTTTTGCTGGATGTTATGGGGCATGGGACAGCGACTTCAATGATTTGCATGTATTTACGGTCAATTTTGCCTAAGTTGGTAAAAACAATGACTTCGGTAAATGAAATGGCAGAAAAACTAAACACGATAATGCTGGACTTTAACCAGCAAATATCTTCTAGGGGATATTATTTTACGGCATTTTATATGATTGTTGATACAGTAAATAAAACGATTGAATATGTAAATGCGGGAGTACCACCGGCAGCATTTGTCGAGGGCAGTCAGAAGGTTCGCTGGCTTGAAGAAGGCTCTCCGCCGCTGGGATTATTTCCCAAGCTGCCAATTCGGAGTCAAAAGATTCATTTTGAGGATTCAGCCAAACTGGTAGTCTATTCTGATGGCATCTATGAACTGTTTAAGGAGATAAATCTGGATATGGAATATCTATTGAATTATTTGCGGGTTTATGGAAAAACAGCCTGTGATGCCACTACGGTTGTAGAGAAATTTGGCGATTTTATAAAACTGCTTCCCTGTAATGACGACATTTCGTTAGTTTGTGTAGCGCTGTCCGAATAAGAAAAGACTTAGAAGGTGTAGCAAAATAGGAGGTAGATCATGAAATCAACAGGGGTAAAAATAGTAATCCCGGCTGAGCGGCGATGGCTAGAATTCATGGATACTTCGATAGACTCCATCCTTAGGACGATAGGCATTGAGAATCTGCCAGAATTGAATTTTGCTATACGAGAGGCACTTATCAATGCTATGCGGGTGTCGGAAAGCCTAAACAAGGACAATGTAGTAAGTATAGAAACACAGGTGACTGTTAGCGAAAGCTGCCTGGAAATACGAATTCTTGATGAAGGAAAAGGCATTCCCTCAGGGTGGCAGGAAAGAATCAACACCATAACCTGCGAGGAGTTTGTCCGGGGAACATCAGGGCGGGGTTTGTTTTTTATCAAAGCATACATGGATGAAATGCATTCCGAAATCGCAAGCGATGGCAGACATGTATTTATTATGCGTAAGAATTTTTGGGGGGAAAAAAATGAGCAGTAATGTAAACAGACAGGCAGATGCTAGTATCAGCGTTAGTTATGATGGCGGCAATGAGTATGTGCTTCTTGGTCTTAAGGGCCGGATGGTGTATGAAACATCAGATGAATTTTCGCAAGATTTGTCAGCACTGGTACAGAAGAAGAAGAAATACATTATTAACGTCGACGAACTAACTAAGATCGATAGTACTGGGTTGGGAGTACTGATTGTTTTTGCCAAAAATGTACAAGATTCAGGCGGTCAGGTGGCCTTTGTCGTTGCGCAAGAGTTTTTGCAAAATATCTTTAAAATTGCAAAATTTGATTATGTTTTTCCGGTTGCTTCCACCGTTGACCAAGCCAAACAGGCTTTACGGGACGGTTATCAGTCCCAGATAAACTTGATGAGCTACTAGGTGGATTCCTATTGATCGGAGTTTACGCGAAATCAAATAGAAAGAAGGTTTATGCACAATGAAAATTACCAGTTTAAAAAAGAAATTACTACTGATTTTGCTGCCGTTTTTCACACTGTCGTTTTTGGCATTGTCCGGTATCGGTTACTATTTGTCTGAACAGGCGCTGAGTCATAGTGTTAATGAAACGGCGGAGGCAATTAGTTCTGATTATGCACAGCGCGTGGGAGGGTATATTTATAGTGCTAAAACACAATTACAGTCGTTTGCCAGCATCCGGCGCATCTATAATCCGGCTGATGAGAAGTCCTTGCTGGAAGCGATGAATGATTGTCAAAACCACTTGGATTTCCTGGAAAATATAACATATGTGTATCTCAGCGGCTCAGGTCTGCGGCCTGACGGCAGCAGAGTAGCACTCGGAGACAGGGATTATTTCAAAAAAGCAGTACAAACCCAGAAGCCGGCTGTTTCAGATATTATTGTCAGCCGAACAACCGGAAAAGCAGGAGTAAATGTTGCCGTACCGGTCTTTTTTGAAGGAAAGCTGACAGGCGTTCTGACAGGCGCAGTCTCGATGGAGAAGCTGCTGGAAGTAATTAAAGATGCGAAGTTTCAGAATACCGGCTATGCTATGGTGCTGGATTCTTCAGGCAGCATCATCATACATCCCCGCAATCCGGAACTGATAGGCAAGCTGAGTTTTGGCGACAAAACTATTAATCCTGAATTGAACCTGAAGGCTACTCAGCTTGATGAGCGGCTAGTAAACTTATTTAAAGATGCGGCGGCTTCCGGCAAGCCGTTACATGGGAAATACAGCTTTGAGGATGACGCCAAAATTGGGACAATAACGCCGATTGACTTAATTGGCGGTCAGCGATGGTTTATGATGGTTACGGCGCCTGAAGCCGAAGCAGAACAACAAGTTAATTCGTTGGCAAGGGCGCTGCTAATTGCTTCGTTGATTTGCTTTATCCTAGCCATTATATTTGTGCCAATAGTAAGCGGCCATATTGCTGCTCCGATAGCTGCTTTGCGCGATGAATGCCTGGTTTTAGCCGGAGGTGATTTACGCGCCAAGACCAGCGATATTACTTCTCATGACGAAGTAGGACAATTGCAAACCGGCTTTGCCAATATGCGCAGCAGTTTATCGGCAATGGTAATAAAAATGGCCGGTGCCTCTAACCAGGTAACAGATAATTCGATTTCGTTGTCAGATGCCGCTGAGCAGATAGGAAACACAGCAGGGCAAGTCGCTGCGGCAATCGGGCAAATTGCCGAGGGCGCAACCCATCAAGCCCAACAAATCACGCAAGTGAAGGAAAAAATGATTTCTAATAGTGACCAAATTAATGCTGGTTTAGCAGAAGCCGGTGTTACGCTTGAATCGGCTTCCCGGACCTCGACAGTTGCTGCGGAAGGCGTGCGCAGTTTAAATGGAGCTATTGAACAACTGGGTACTGTGCGCAATACCGTACATTTTGCCACTGAATCAATACAGAACTTAGGACGCAGATCGGAAGAAATCGGCAGTATTGTGGGCATTATTACAGGTATAGCGGGACAGACAAACCTATTGGCGCTTAATGCCGCCATTGAAGCCGCACGGGCGGGAGAACAAGGGAGAGGTTTTGCTGTAGTTGCTGAAGAAGTGCGTAAACTGGCAGAAGAGTCAGCACAGGCTGCGCAGCAGATCGGTAATCTTATTCGCGATATTCAGGCAGAGACTTCGGTAACGGTGCGCACCATGGAAAGCAATTTGGAACAAGTTGACTTACAGGTAAATAACATTGAGGTAAGCGGTCAGGCCATGAATGAAGTAATCGGAGAGATTGCCCAGTCCGAAAAGAGTGTTGGGAAATTAAAGAACCGCCTGCAGGTATTGGCAGATGATATCGCGGTTATTCAAGAGGCGTTAGTAGATGTGGCAAGTATTGTAGAAGAGACAGCTGCGTCGTCTCAGGAGGTAGCAGCTGCAGCAGAGGAACAATCTGCTTCAACGGAAGAGATGGCGGCTTTAAGCAAGCTGGTTGCCGGTATAGCGGATGAACTGCAGGCTCTTGTCAGCCAGTTTCAAGTATAAGTAACTTTCGAAGCCACTTCTACCGGGGAGGTTATTATGGAACAACCAAACGAAATACATGTCGCACGGCAACCCATTTTTGACACGGCACTAAATGTTTTTGCCTATGAACTGCTGTTTCGCAGTAATTTTATCAATATGTACGACGGCACGGATGGTGACCAGGCAACCCACAGTGTCATCGCCAACAGCTTTTTGCTGATTGGCATGGAAACATTGACAAATGGCAAAAAAGCATTCATTAACTTTACGGCCAATTCGTTACAAAATAATATTCCTGCTATGTTGCCCAAGAAATTGGTCGCTGTGGAAATTTTAGAAGATATTATCCCTAATGAAAAAATTCTCAGGGTCTGCAAAAAGCTAAAACAAGATGGCTATTTACTGGTACTGGATGATTTTGTGTTTAAGCCACAGTTTCTGCCGTTCATCGAATTAGCCGATATCATTAAAGTAGATTTTCGCACTACGCCACGCAACGAAAGGCAACAGCTTATCCGGCGTCTGCAGAACTATCGGGTAAAATTTCTGGCTGAAAAAGTAGAAACACAGGAAGAGTTTCAGGATGCACGTTCCATGGGTTATTCTTATTTCCAGGGGTACTTTTTTTGTAAGCCCTCCGTGTTGTCCGGCAAAAATCTGCCTGCATATAAGGCAAATCATCTCCATATTTTGCAGGAAATCAACCGTCCGGAATTGGAGCTTAGCCAAATTGAATACATTATAAAAAGGGATGTTTCCCTGTCCTATAAACTGTTACGATTTATCAACTCAGCATTTTTTGGCTTTAAAAGTACAATTAGTTCATTGCGGCAGGCATTGACCCTTTTAGGTCAAAAAGAATTGATAAAATGGGTATCTATCGTTGCGCTAAAAGGAATTGCCGACAATAAACCAGGAGAATTAATTCTGGAGTCGCTCATCCGGGCACGGTTTTCAGAAATACTAGCCTCAGGCAAAATGATGAAACACCGAGTGGCCGATGCATTTCTTATGGGTATGTTTTCTCATATTGATGTTTTGCTTGATCGCCCATTGCAGGAAATACTTGATGAAATTAGACTGGATGAGGAAATCAAATACGCACTGCTTGACATAGCCCCTAATCAGTTCTCCATTCTTTATAAATTAATCCAGACATACGAAAAAGGCGATTGGGAAGCTTATTCCGGTTACGCAAAAGAACTGGAACTGAATGAACAAACTGTTTTGAAAGCCTATCGGGAATCTTTGGTATGGGCGCATGATTTGATTATGGTAAATTAATAGCTTTACAGGCTACATTCGCAAATTAAGCAGGTTAAAAAGTGGTTAAGTGAAAAATATTTTGGCCTATGTAAATAATATTTATTGTCTCTTTTAATCATTGCCAGTAGCAACAAAGGAAGAAGGCTGCAATAACTTCTCACCCAGGAAGTTATTGCAGCCTTCTTCCTTTGTCTAACTACTACAATATTAATCGCCAATATCCGACTTTTCATCATGTATCGGCCGCATAGTAGGCTCTAGATCCATATATCTAAAACAATTAAATAGATTAACTATAAGAAATCGTAGTATAGGACTATTATCCTATTTTTTCATCTGCTCTAAAAATACTTGTAAAGCCTGTTTTTGTTGGGGTTTCAATGTTCGAATAGTATCAAGCAGCCGCTTTAAATCTGGTTCTAATTCGGAGTTGTCTGTTGAAAAGAACTCAACAAGAGTAAAACCTAAAGCAGTAATAATACGTTCCAAGGTATCAAAAGCTGGTTGCTGTTGTCCACTTTCTATACGGCTTAAATTCGCCTGCGACACTTCGCATATTTTTGACAGACTATTCATGCTGATGTTTTGAGCTTCCCGAATTTCTTTTATTTTTTGCCCTACATTCATGATAGTGCTCCTTTGTTATACGGATTCGTATGGCTAATGTATCACAAATATTTTCAGTATTCACTATACTTTTAAGTATTGACATTAATACTTAAAAGTATAGAATTAAATTATATCTATATTGGAGGTGGTGAAATGAGTAATATTGGAAAGCAATTGCTGTTATTGCGAGAAAGCAAAGGCTTATCCCAAAACCAATTAGCAAATATATCAAAAGTCCCTCAATCAGCCATCAGTGAAATCGAATCTGGCAAACGTAAAAATCCAGGAATCATCTATTTCCAACAACTTTCCAGGGCTCTGGGTGTCACTCTTTTGGAATTGACCAGTGTAGACAGCCCAGAGTGCGTGCCAGAGACATCTAAAAAAAGTAAAACTGGGGCTTGTGATTTTCATTAAGAGCCGCGATCTGTGTGTTATATCGTTTATAAGTTTAACCTTGCAAATCAAGTAGACAAAACCCCAAAAAGGAGATGAAAATAACATGAAAATGACACACAGCATTCGTTTTCGGCTTATGTGTCTCATTGCGGTTCTTGTTGTCAGCACACTGCTGGTCGTATCTGGCATTGGTTATTACTTTTCCGAAAAATATCTGGAAGAGAGTCTGAATCAAACAGAACAGGCAATAGCTGACAATGCCGCCGCGCACGTAAACTCGGAACTCAGTATGGCAATTACCCAATTGGAAGACCTCGCCAGCATTGCCCGGATGCAAAGTGGCGACAAAGTACAGATTCAACCAGCCTTAGAGGAAGCCATGCAGCGCATTGGCAAATATGACGATATTGTCTTTTCCTCTTTGGATGGCTCAACCATTAATGGAACTGGTGCCGTACTCAATGTTGCTGACCGGGAGTATTTTAAAAAAGTTGTCAGTACGAAAAAACCATATGTTTCGGAAGTATTTCTCTCACGTGCCAACCAGAAGCAATCAATTACACTATGCGTTCCGGTTACCCGCGCCGGTCAAGTGACCGGGGTCTTATTTGGCACCTACTCGCTGGATAAACTATTGCCGATTATCAAAGACATCAAATTTAAACAACAAGGTTATGGAGCGTTGCTTGATGACAGCGGCGTATATTTAGCGCATCCTACCCGCCCTGAGTTAGTAGGCAGCATGAACGTAAAAACCGGAGAAATTTCTGCTGAACTAAAAAACAAACTGGGCAGTGAAACCGCTCTTGACCCGAAATTCATGACAGCTTTTGCCGAATCCACGGAAAAAAACAATCGTGTCCGCTTGGAGTATAAAACAACAACAGGTTTGGAACAAGTTGGTTCCTTCACTCCGATTGAATTACCCGGTGGTCAACATTGGGTTCTGTTCATGTCGACAACGAAAGCAGACGCCGCCAGCGAAATTACCGCCTTATCCCGAACCCAGATTGCCCTGTCCATACTTTGCCTGCTGATTGTTCTGGGAATTACCTTTTGGCAAAGTAACTCCTTTGTTCGCCCCATCCTCCGTATCAATCAGGTCACTCAGGATATTGCCGCCGGCCAGTTAAAATCCATTCAAAAGACCATTCAGGACAAAAGCGAGTTTGGGCAATTGTCAGACAACATCATATATATGAATCAAAATTTGCGTAAACTGGTTCAGCAAGTTCAATCTGAGTCAAACCAGTTAGCCGCCTCAAGTGAAGAATTAACAGCCAGCGCCCATCAATCAGCAGATGCGGCCAATCAGGTTGCCGGTTCCATCACCGCCGTTGCCCATGGAGCGGAAAAGCAGGCGACATCTGCTAATCAAATTATGACCGTGGCACAAACCATGTCAGTTCAGGTAAACCAGATTTCTCAAACAGCCAGAGATATATCCAGCATTGCAACCGCTACAGCCCAGGCGGCGGAACAAGGTCAACAGACAGTAGAGCAAACCGTCGAACAAATGAACGAAATTGGCAAAGGCGCCGCTGCTACACAAGCCTCTATCGCAGAATTAAACAAAAGCTCCCAGGAAATTGACGAAATCATTACCCTCATCTCTTCCGTTGCCGGACAAACTAATCTTTTGGCCTTAAACGCTGCTATTGAAGCAGCGCGGGCGGGTGAACAGGGACGCGGCTTTGCCGTCGTCGCCGAAGAAGTTCGAAAATTGGCCGAAGAATCCAACCAAGCTGCCCACCGAATCGGCCTACTTGTTGAAAAAAATCAAACTAACCTGGGACAAGTTGTTGCAACTACCCAAGCTGGAGCTGCCGGTATTCAAACAGGCATTTCTCTTGTCCATAATACCGGAGAAACTTTCAAAAAGATTGTAGCGGCCATTCTCCATCTATCTGATCAAATCAAGAATATTTCTGCATCCATCCACGAGATTGCCACTGACAATCAGATACTTGTTGAATCGATTCAGGAAATTGATATAGCCAGCAAACAGGCCGCCTCCGAATCACAAAACGTTTCGGCAGCTACCGAGGAGCAATCTGCATCTATGCAGGAAATTGCCTCCTCCAGTCAAAGCCTGGCTACGTTAGCTACCGACTTACATACTGCCATAGCAAAATTCAAGTTATAACCAAAATACACACCGTGGAACTCTTCAATAAAACAGTGAGAAGAACTGCAAAATGGCTATCTCTTATTGTACTAAAAAGCTCTGTTGATGAAAAACCAGGAAAATTAATTTTGAGTCTCTCATCACTAATAGTTCTTTTCTAAGCAAACCATTATCTTGCTGCTTTTTATTTATGCTAGGAGGTTAAGATGGGTGGCAATGCTCCCTTTAAGACCAGAAGTAATCGTAAGACTTGCGGAATTGTCAGTAAAAATAGCTGAACAAAGACATGTTACTGCAATCAGACAAGGGCTATTGATCAATATACCTTTAGTAGTAATTGGTTCATTCGCAAATATGTTTATAAATTTGCCGTTACCAGTCTATCAGCAATTTATGATCAATATGCTGGGTTCTCAGTGGAAAACAATTGGCAGCGCCATATACAACTCAACATTTGGCATGCTGTCCGTCTTATTAGTTTTGTCAATTAGTTATTTTTTAGCTGAATCCAGTGTACTAGCTCAAAATGGGTCTATTTATCCGAAACTGACGTCTATTGTATCATTGACTTGTTTGATTGCAATAATACAACCATTTAGCAGCCAAGGGACACTGGGACTCCCCCTTAACTGGTTAGGAATGTTCGGGTTAATGCCGGCAATATTGACGGCATTAACCGCAACAGAGATTTTTCTGTATTTAAGTTCCATAAAAAAAATTCGTCTCTGCCTTTTTTTTGATGAAGCTGACCCGGTTATTTCACAAGCAGTAGCAGGAATATTTCCAGCTGCAATCACTTTACTTATTTTTTCACTAGTTAAGTTTGTGACAATTATCGGAGCTGTCATGGACATACATCAACTGGTTTACGACCTTATCAAATATCCTTTTGTGGAACTGCCGAATACGCTAGGTACAGCGATTATATTTCATATAATGGTTCAGTTGTTGTGGTTTTTTGGTATTCATGGTCAAACTGTTCTTGGAGCAATCCAACAAAACATTTATGCATCTGCCACAGATAAAAGCCTGACAATGTATCTTGAAGGGGGACAACCAACCGAATTTTTAACTACCAGCTTTATAAATGCTTATTCTACAATAGGTGGGTCTGGTTCCACAATCTGCCTAATTATTGCCATATTGTTTCTAGTACGAAAAGGTAATACCGCTCGGCTGGCTAAATTATCAATTTTACCAGGTATCTTTAATATTAATGAGTTACTCGTCTTTGGTTTGCCAATTGTACTTAATCCCATTTATTTTATTCCCTTTTTATTAGCGCCTATCATTATGACATCACTGTCATATACTGCCATAGCAGTAGGTTTTGTGCCCATGACAAATAGTGTGTTTAATTGGACTACTCCCATTTTACTCAGCGGTTATATGGCAACCAATTCCTGGACAGGGGTGGTCTTACAACTTATTAACATAATGGTAGGAGTCGCAATTTATCTCCCTTTTGTATGGCTAGCCAATAAAGAAAAAGCTTTAAAAATGAACCATGCGCTAGACACGCTGTTTAAACTAGCAATTTCTAACAGTGTTACGCAATATGTCCTGACCCGGCGTGATACTGTTGGCAACCTATCACGGGTTTTGGCACATGATTTAAGAGAGGCTCTTGCCAAACAAGAACTGACACTGGAATATCAGCCTCAGATTGATCAAAATGAGCAGGTGACAGGTGTTGAGGCTTTATTACGCTGGCACCACAAAGTCTTTGGTCCTATACCACCACCGCTGATTATTGTGATCGCTGAGGAATCCGGGATGATTCATTCTTTAGGGAAATGGGTTATTGATACTGCCTGTTGTCAGCTTAAAAACTGGAATGATAAAGAAATAGATATAACTATGTCTGTCAATGTATCAGCTACCCAGTTTGATCATGGAAATATTCTGGAAGATATTTCCCGGGCCATTGACAGAAACGGTATCCAGCCAAAGAATTTTGAAATTGAAATTACAGAAAGTATAGCGATGAATACTGATACCCAAACCAAAAAAATGCTAAATAGCCTTTACCAAATGGGGGTGCGGATTGCCATTGATGATTTTGGCATGGGACATAGTTCACTAAGTTATATTAAAAATTTTCCTGTGAATACATTAAAAATTGATAAATCTTTAAGTATGGATATAGCCAAAGAAAAAAGTTGCAAGGAAATTGTCTCATCCATTATAAGCCTTTGCGCATCTCTTAATATTAAAACAATCGTAGAATATGTCGAAACAGAGGAACAACGAACTGTATTGCGGCAGCTAGGCTGTGTCCATTGCCAGGGATATCTTTACAGTCCGGCAATATCACCAGATAAAGCTTATGAGTACATAAGCAAGATGAATGAAGTACTTACAAAAACTTCTCACAAAAACTTCTCGCCTGAGAAGTTTTTGTAACAACCTACCACAGTGGACCTCTAATACAACAAGCAAAAATAACGATCAATCTATTTTTTGGGGGCTTACTTAACAAGATTTACGCTGATATCTAGAACTAAAAGCCCAGTTAAAACAAAATCATGCCCTGTTTGGCATGATTTTTGCATTAATCGTTTAAGGTAATGTAGTCCAATTACATAATGCCTATCTGGACATATAATAATCCAAAGTACATTGCGGCGTAATAACAGGAGATGAATCATTTGACTACTCTGCTCACCGATCTGACGATATTAGAAAAATACTATGACATTGCAAGAGTTATTGACCCACTAGCACCAGCCTCCCTGCCGCCAGCTGTCTGCAGTCTGTGGGATTGCTATCACTTGGGAAACAGTGCCCACACTTGCAAAAATTGTGTCTCCTTGCAGGCAATCCAGCAAAAAGAAACCTTTATCAAAATTGAAGTGCGACAAGAAAAATTCTTTATGATTACCGCCATGCCATTAGAAATAGATGGACACACTGCAGCGCTTGAGCTGATAAAATGCATCAGTGAAAAAACAGCAGAAAGCTTTCTGCCCCTGCCAGGAAAAAGCACCAATCTTTACCGTGCTATCGCCGAACTTAATGACTTGACAATCAAAGATGCCTTAACTAATATTTATAATAGAAGGTATATTGACGAACAGCTTCCACTAGAAATTTCCCTTTCCCAACAACAAAACCTGCCTTTTTCTGTTGTCATGGCCGATATTGATTATTTTAAGCAAATTAACGATCAATACGGACATTCGGTTGGTGATGAAATACTGAAGTTTTTTGCAGCGCAGCTGCAAAACAACATTCGCCAAAAAAACAGCGATTGGGTTGCCCGGTATGGCGGCGAAGAATTTCTGATTGTCTTAATCAACTGCCCGGAAGGTCCAGCATATCAAGTTGCAGAACAGCTTCGCAAAATTATCGAGCAGACTCCCATCTCTACCTCGGCAGGCCAGCTTCATATTACCGCCAGTTTCGGCGTACATACTTTTTCCGGGCAGGAAACTGATTTGCATCAACTGATTGATAAAGTTGACAACCAGTTATATCACGCCAAACAAGCCGGACGAAACTGCACTGCATCAACAAACAGAAAAAAATTTTCTCGCATCAAGTTTACTGGCAACAGCGCAAATCATGTAAAAAAACTAAGGCGTTTCTAATTATGAGGGAAGATTATATTTTTAATACTATTATACTTGGACTTGGAGGAATAACAAATGAAACAACGTATGCCGATCGGCGCTCAACTGGGCGTGCTTATAGGAACGGCCTTAGCACTTATGGTCATTCTACTGGGAGTAATTCTCTATGAGTTTCAGGAAACCAGCAACAGTTATCAGAATATGCTGTCTGGTGCTATTATGCGAACTATGGCTCTACAAAATGCTCAGGATGACTTCCATGAAGGCTTGAGCAACATGCGCGGTTATGTTGCTTATAATGACGAAAAATATGCAGCCGACACCATTACGCTGCTAAATCAAAGCTGTGAAGCAGTAAAGACATTTAACGCCGCTGTGACAGCGGCAGAGAGTAAACAGATAGGCGAGCAGTTGGAGCTTACTCTGCTCTCCTATATTGAGGATATTAAGCATTCCATTGCCCTAAAACAGAATCATGATGCCAGTTATGCCACCGTGTTGTCGAAAACCCGGCAGAAAACGGAAATCGTCAACCAGCTGTTCAATGATGCTATGGCGACTCAGGACAAGGCTCTTAAACAGCGAATCAGCCAACTCAATGAACGGCAAGCTACCTTATTTAAGATAGTCATTGGCTCCAGCATCCTGGGCATCCTCGCTATTATTGTCCTGCTTATCTGGTATAGCCGTCAACTATCCAGCCGAATGGGCAATCTACGCAGTGACCTACTGACACTCAGCCAACTAGACTTAGCTGGCAAAGAGATTCATGCCACCCATAACGATGAAATTGGCGATATGGCAGCAGCACTCATTACAATGAAACAGGCACTGCAGGACATTGTCCACTTGGTCAGAAACAATGCCGACATGCTGGCGGCTTCCAGTGAAGAATTGTCTTCATCAGTACATGAGCAGCTGCAAGTATCAGAAAGTATCGCCAAAGCCATTACCGATATCGCCGAAGGAGCTGACCGAAATACCAATCATATCACAGAGATTTCCGCCGTTATTCAGGAGGTTAGCGCCGGAGCCGAGCAAATGAGCGCCAGCGCCTCCCAGGTTAACAGCATCACGCAGGATGCTGTCGGCGACGCCGATCAGGGAATGCAGCTTATCAACAGACTGGTTGCTCAAAACACCACTATCGAAAAATCAATGGCAGACATTACGCAAGTATCAGAATCACTAGTAAAACGCTCCGATGATATCCAGCAAATTGTCACTACCATTCACACTATCGCCGGACAGACCAACCTTCTGGCCCTGAACGCCGCTATTGAGGCAGCCAGAGCCGGTGAAGCCGGACGGGGCTTTGCGGTAGTAGCCGAAGAAGTTCGCAAGCTGGCCGAGCAAAGTGATGCCGCTACCCGCCATATTGAAGAAATCATTGCCCAAATGACCACCGATATCCAATTTACAGTAAATGTGGTTGCCAAGGCCAATACGGAAGTAGTGGCAGGCAAGCTGGCGACTGATGAAACACAGCAGGGTTTCCAGGCTATTATCAGCAAGTTGGATCAAGTAAAAACCGGTATAGAACAGATTAGCCAGGCGGTGGAAGAAACGGCTCATGGTATGCAGACTGTGGTCAACAATGTCCAGAATATCAGTGCGGTAGCAGAAGAAACCAGTGCCAGCACCCAGACAGTAGCGGCATCAGCAGAAGAACAAAGTGCCAGTCTCCATGAAGTGAGCTCCAGCTCTGAATCAATGGCTAAAATGGCTGGCGAACTCAATGAAATCACCGCAAGATTCAAAATGTAATCCCTACCAGCAGGAAATATATCATATAACTAGTATATAAGTAGTTGGAGGGATGAACATGCAAAAAAAATTTGTATTTGGTTTTGGAGAGAAAGAAGCAGCAATCACTCTACCAGAAGATCAAATTCTTCATATTGTTGAAGGTAAAGCCGTCGAAGCCATTACCGATGTACCTGCAGCCATAAAAGCGGCATTACGTAACCCGATTGACTCACCACCATTACAAGAAGTAGTCAAGGCTGGTGATAAGGTTGCACTCATTGCCAGCGACATTACCCGCAGGATCTCATATCCTGAATTTCTGCCAACGCTCTTAAATGAACTGAACGGTGCCGGCATCCCGGACAGCGACATTACGATAGTCGTCAGCCTTGGTTCCCACCGCAAACATACCGACCAGGAGAATATTGCGGTCTATGGCCAGGAAGCAGTAAACCGTGTTCACCTTGTCCAAAGCTATGCTCCCAATACCGAAGACTTTGTCTATGTAGGCAAAACCTCGCGCGGTGTGGAAACGTATCTTAACAAACATATTGTTGCTGCCGACAAGGTCATCATGACCGGCGGCATTATCTACCACTCCATGGCCGGCTTCGCCGGCGGCCGTAAAGCTATTATGCCCGGCGTTGCCGGATACTCCACCATCCAAGGCAATCACAGCTTTTGCCTGCATGATGTTGCCGGTCAGGGTATTAACCCCAACTGCATGGCCGGTAAGCTGGATGGCAACAATATGCATGCCGATATGATGGAAATGGCCGCCATGCTTAAGCAGACCTTTCTCTTTAATGCCATCTTTACACCAGAGGGCAAATTTGCCCGTTTTGTTGCTGGCCATTGGCATACGGCCTGGCTTGAGGGCTGTAAAACGGTAGAAGAAATCTTCGGCGTACCCATTACCGCCAAAGCTGACTTGGTGATCGCCTCTGCCGGGGGCTTTCCGAAAGACATTAATCTTTATCAAGCCACCAAAACCACCGAAAATGCCTTTATGGCCGTTAAAGACGATGGTGTTATCATTGCACTATTAGAGTGCCGCGATATTATGGAACCACCTGATTTCAGTGGCTGGTTCAACTATGAATCACTCTATGACCGTGAAATTGCCTTGCGTAAAGCCTTTACTGTTCCTGGATTCATTGCCCTAAAAACCGGCCTGTTTGCCAAGAAAGTACCTCACATTATTGTCACACTCCCTCAAAACAAAGAGTTCATTGAAAAAGCCGGCTTAATTGCCGCCACCACCCTGGAAGAAGCTATGGCGATTGCCGAACAAAAACTTGGCCGCACCGACTATACCATTACCCTTATGCCGCATGGTGCTAACACGGTACCACTGCTGCAGGAATAGCCTAGTAAGAGAAGCAGCCGGAACCCAAAATATTATGGGGTTCCGGCTGCTTTTATTTTCTGAGCAGGCAGCCTCAATTATCAATGACTACAGCCCATATACGAAATGGGCCATGCACCCCTATTGATAAATCCATCTCAATGTCCGAGGTGCGGCTGGGCCCGGTAATAAAATCAATGGCTGACGGCAACCGGCCCTGTCCGCGCCGTTCACTGAGATGCTTCATTACAGTAGACATAGTAGGCACAATATCTGACTTTTGCATGACTGCAATATGAGTAGGCGGCAGTAAACTCACAGAACGTCCGGCATTGGCTCCACTAAACAAAGCCACCGTCCCGGTGTAGCCAATCGCATAGTTAACCCAGGTGATACCGGCATCAGCCTGTTCTGCAATTTCGATTAGTTCCTGCCGGGACTTATCACTATTCCAGAGCTCAGTTTTTACACCCAAGCGGGAAAATTCTATATATTTTCGTAATTCAGGGTGATCCCACACAACAGCAGCTTTGGCATTTAGCACCTTGAGCCACAGCTTTATCTGATTAGTAGCCTCTGCCCCATTGTTAACGATGGCCACTTTGCCGGTTAGCGCTTCCAGGTTGGCCTTAAATTGTGTAAGCGGCTGCTCTGCTTCAAACTTCTGTTCTCGCCAAAAAGCCGGCGGGCCAGCTTCATTCCGGTTAGGAGGTACTGTAAGTACGTTATCCCGCCCTAAGGCCTTGGCAACTGTTTGTAAAAACATATTTTCCTGGGCAATATCTTCCTGAATATTTGTCATATGCTCACCTATTTCTTACGATTTTCCCAGCGCTCGCGGAAGGTTGTATCTGCAGCCGCCCGCATATACCGTGAATTAGTCCAATTGGCAAGCAGCGGTAATTTAGCAGTAATATAGCCCTTATTGACTAACGGCTTTTGCCCTAGCGATGCGACTTTCATGGCAAATTTATAGGTACTGGGCAATTTGAAAAACTGCTTCCACATGCCAAAAGCAAACTTTTCAACTACTTGGCTATAACCGTCACTCACCCGCCGCTGCCGTAACTTGAACAACAAATCCTGTAACGGAATCTTGGCCGGACAGACACTTGTACAGGCCGCGCACAAGGTCGAAGCATATGGCAGTTCGCCCCAAAAATCGATATCATCTTCTAATATTGGGGTAATAACCGAACCTATTGGACCACCATAGACTGACCCATACGCATGCCCTCCGATTTGACGGTATACAGGACACACGTTAAAGCAGGCACCACAGCGAATACAACTTAGCGCCTGACGGAATTCTTCATCTGCCAACATACGTGAACGGCCATTATCAACAATCACCAGATGGAATTTTTCACAGCCATCAATATCGCCTGGCTGCCGTGAACCATTGATAACCGAAACATAGCTGGTAAGCTTTTGCCCGGTAGCATTGCGTGGCAGCATAGATAAGACAGTTTCCAGATCCTCAAAGGTCGGGACAACCCGTTCCATACCCATAACACTAATAACAACCCTCGGCAAGGTTGTTGTTAACCTGGCATTGCCTTCATTAGTAACAAGCGTAATAGAACCAGTTTCGGCAACGGCAAAATTACAACCTGTAATGCCAATATCGGCGCTGATAAACTTGTTGCGCAAAATTTTACGGGCAAAAGCGGTAAGGGCGGGCGTATCGGATTCAACCTTGTTACCAGCTACTTTAGAAAATAGTTCCGCAATCTGGTTGCGGTTTTTATGAATGGCAGGAACTATAATATGGGAGGGTGTTTCTCCTGCCAGCTGCAGAATATATTCTGCCAGATCGCTTTCCATTACTTCCATACCAACTGCCTCAAGGGCTGTATTAAGATGTATTTCCTCCGTCACCATGGACTTGGATTTGACAATTTTTTTAGCATTGTACTGCTTACACAAGCCGGCAATAATCTTACACGCCGTTTCAGCGTTGGGAGCAAAGTGAACCTTTCCACCTGCGTTCTTCACATTATCTATTAACAACTTCAGATAATAGTCAAGATGATTAACTGTATGCTGCCTGATAAGCTTGGTCTGCTCCCGCCACTGTTCCCAATTGGGAAGTTCACGGGCCGCTTTATCTTTGTTTGTGCTCAAACGGTCAACAGCTTTGCGGACCGCTCGCCGCATCTGGTCATCTTTTAAGGCTTTAACCGCTCTGTCGCGCAGGTGAAAAATTGGTCTTTCACTCACATTCTCATCCCCTCATCTAATAATTCGGCTATATGCATGACCCGCACGTTAGTTTTTTGTTTTTTTAACCTGCCGTCAATGTTCATCAAGCAGCTTAAATCAACACCAACAAGAACATCTGCCTTAGTGTCCAGAATATTTCTGGCCTTTGCATCCACCATGGCTTCTGATATTTCAGGCAACTTCACTGAGAATGTTCCCCCAAAACCGCAGCAAGCTTCTTCATGCGGCAAGGGTACATAATCAATTTCTTTTACGTTGGCGAGCAAGGTACGAACATATTGGTCTGTGTTTAAAAATCTGCGCGCATGGCAGCTGGAATGATAGGTTACCCGGTATGGAAATCGGGCTCCCACATCCTCTTGCTTTAAAATCTTGACCACAAATTCACTAAATTCAAAGAGTTTAGCACTCAACTCTTTGGCCTGACGATACTTCTCAGGCTCCTTCTCAAACAGGAGCGGATAATACTCCTTAACTGCCGTAATACACGATCCAGCCGGCGCAACCACATACTGGCTGTTCTTGAAGGCGGTAAGCATGGTTTCAGCAACTGGCCGGGCATCCTCCCAGTAGCCGCTGCTAAGAGCCGGCTGACCACAACAAGTCTGCTCAGGCGGAAAATCTAAGGTTACGCCCAGTTTTTCCAGAACGCGTACCATAGCTTCACCAACCTGGGGATACATACTATCACAAATGCAAGTAATAAATATCGATGCTTTCATCACGTGTGACCTCCACAAAGATAAAGTGAGACATTCTAGCATGTGCATTTTATCCAGGATTATCCTGAGTTTTTTTCCTCCTGGCGGCAAATAATAGAAGAGAATTTGAAGGGCTCAGGAGGGAAACTACTATTATGACATGGACACAAGAATATGTGCCGTTAGGCAGTATCGCATTATCCGCATTAGCCGCAGCCATCCCGATCATCATTATTTTTTATTTATTGGCTATTCGCCGCTCACCAGGACAAGTTGCGGGAATTACTGCACTGATAGCCGCTTTTTTGGTAGCAGTGCTTGTCTACAAAATGCCCTTGAACACTGCTTTTCTAGCGGCTCTGATGGGTATAGCTTATGGTGTTTTTCCCATATTTTGGATAGTATTGACCGCCATCTTCATTTACAACATGACTGTTGAGACAGGTAAGTTCGATATAATCAAAAATTCTATTGCCACAATTACCGATGATCGCCGCCTGCAAGCACTACTGATTGCCTTTGCCTTCGGCGCATTTTTAGAGGGAGCAGCCGGTTTTGGTACTCCAGTAGCCATTTCTGCCGGCATGCTCGTTGGACTGGGCTTTAACCCGTTGTATGCCGCTGGCCTTTGCCTTATCGCCAATACCGCACCAGTTGCCTTTGGCGGCATTGGTATTCCAATCATCGTGGCCGGACAGGTTACAGGCATAGATACAATGAAGATAAGCCAGATGGTTGGACGGCAACTGCCTTTTCTTTCAGTTTTCATCCCCATTTGGCTGGTTGTACTTATGTCTGGTTGGAAGGCAACTAGAGAAGTACTGCCTGCCTGCTTGGTAGCCGGCGTCTCCTTTGCGGTCGTACAGTTCTTATCTGCCAATTACCTTGGCCCTGAACTTCCAGATATTCTTTCCTCACTGGCATCCATTTTTTCACTAACCTTCTTTTTGCAGATATGGAAACCAGCCTCCATCTGGCGATTTCCTGGTGAGCAGGCTGAAAAATCAAAAACCGCAGTCTTACCAGCCTATTCCACTACAGAGCTTGTTACTGCCTGGGGCCCTTTTATCATTTTGACTGTTATGGTTATTCTGTGGGGACTAAAACCTATTAAGGCGCTATTGGATATGCCTACCTTGTCAATTTATGTACCCGGCTTACACAATCTAGTTACGCAGGTTGCGCCTATCGCCAAAGCGCCTACTGCCATGACCGCAGTATATAAAATAAATTGGCTAAGCGCTGCCGGCACAGCACTATTTATTGCCAGCATACTATCAGCTATGCTACTGGGTGTAGGACCGGGACAGTTCTTCCGCATTCTTGGCAAAACCTTTAGTCAACTAACCAAACCACTAATTACCATTCCTGCAGTACTCGGTCTGGCCTATATCATGAATTACTCTGGCATGAGCTCAAGTCTGGGACTCTTCCTGGCAGGCTCGGGTGGATTTTTCCCCTTTTTCTCGGCCTGGCTTGGTTGGCTGGGAGTATTTCTTACCGGATCAGATACATCAGCCAATGCCCTGTTTGGCAATCTTCAATCCGTCACTGCCCAGCAGGTAGGCGTTGACCCTACCTTGACCGTGGCAGCCAACTCTTCCGGTGGTGTTACCGGTAAAATGATTTCACCGCAAAGTATTGCCGTAGCCACGGCCGCTACCGGTCTTGTCGGTAAAGAAGGAGATTTATTCAGCTTTACTGTTATGCATTCTATTACTCTGGCTATCCTGGTAGGAATCATGACCTATCTGCAAGCTTATGCCCTGTCCTGGATGATTCCGTAATAATTGTGAAGCAGCAAAAGTAGATCTGACCTAATTGCTTAGGTCAGATCTACTTTTTGTTAAGATTATTTCCAATGGCAGGCTCATAATTTAACACTTGCAAGCCGTGGCCACTCATATCCACGGCCAGCGTATGCTCTACCAACTTTCTCCTCTATGGGATAAAATTTATTATTAACAGCAGGACTTTTCATTTACTCTGTAGTAATTATTTAAATAGAAAGAACTGCCGAAAATAAAAATTCCAGTAGTTCTTCATAAGGACACAAGAAATCTCATGAAAATAGGGGGGATTAGTATGAAAACACTAAAAGACACTAAAACTGCAGCCAATTTGATGCAAGCATTTGCCGGAGAATCCCAAGCCAGAATGCGCTACACCTACTATGCTTCCACTGCCAAAAAAGAAGGCTATGTGCAAATATCAAACTTGTTTACTGAAACAGCCGACAATGAAAAAGAACATGCCAAACGTTTCTATAAGTTTCTTGTAGAATGCCTTGACGGCCAAACCGTTTCCATCCAAGCTGACTTTCCTGTAGCGCTAGGCGACACCAAAGCCAATCTATTATCTGCTGCCCAAGGGGAGAATGAGGAATGGTCTGAACTTTATCCTCATTTTGCTGATGTTGCTGACCAAGAGGGCTTCCCGGCTATTGCCACTGTTTTCCGTAAGATCGCTGAAGTGGAAAAACATCATGAAGCCAGATATAGAAAGTTGTATAACAATATTATCAATAATACAGTTGTTAAAAAGCCTAACACCATTCAATGGAAATGCAATAATTGCGGCTACATCCACACTGGCGACCAAGCCCCAGACCTCTGTCCAGCCTGTGCTCATCCGCAAGGCTACTTTGAAGTATTTGTCGAAACCTATTAGTCCAATGGCCCAAGTAGCCGTTGACGGCAACTAAATCTCACTTTATCTGCAAAATAGTGAAAGCCGGAACCCTGAATGAAACAAGGGTTCCGGCTTTCACTATTTTATGCTGCTAAAACCATACATCATCGCTCCTTTATGCAAACTCTCTTTTGTCCGTTTACTTTTGCGATCCGCTTTGCCACATACTCTTTAAGAAAGTCTGAATATCCTGGCGCAGCACCACACCGTGACCTGTACAAAAGAATTCAGGCTGATATTCGAGTAGTCGACCCAAACCCAGCATAAACTTGTCAAAGTCCTGTCCGTGAGCGGCCGCCTGCCCGGCGACATAGTCACACGACCCTCGCTTAATACGCTGACTAGCTGTTACAAGCTCACCCTGTGGCAGACCTTCACCAAAATAGCAGAAAAAATCACCAACAAACAAAGCCTTAGATTTCTGGTCAAAAATGGCTACCGAACCTGGCGAGTGCGTGTTAACAAGCACTATGTCCAGCCCATTCACCTCTTCGACGGCATACATAAAATTCCCCGCCTGCGGCGTAAACACAGCAAACTGTGCCACCAGTTGCGGTGCTATCATGGGTAAATCAGCACTATGTACAAACTTCTTCGCCTTGCGAAACAGAGCAGCCCCCTCAACATGGTCATGGTGACCATGAGTCAAGAGCACATGGGTAACCCTATCAGGTGCTATCCCAATTTTGGCTAGCGCCGGGATAATAGCATTCTGGTAGTCTTTCAGCCCAGCATCAATTAAGATGGTTTGTCCTGGACGCTGCAACACATACATGTTAGTGTATGATGTAACATCCCATGTATGGGTATCTTTAACAGCAATTACATAAGCACCAGCAGTCAATTGTGACATCAAATAATTCATTTCTCACCATCCGCAACGTTGCATATTTATTTTATCTTAGCACATTCTAGGAAGGCGAGCAACGAATCAGCTATTGCAATAATCATTTCGCTGTCACTGCTTACCTATTGGGAACAAAACCTTAAACACACTGCCCACTCCCACCGTTGAAGCTACCTCAATTTTTCCCTGATGCCTTTCAGCAATAATGAGGCTGATGGCGAGTCCTAAACCAGCATTACTTGCTTTAGTAGAAAAAAACGGGGCAAAAATTTCTGTTCTCTGTTCTGGTGGAATACCATGACCTTCATCTCGAACATACAAAATAACTTTACTTGATTTACGGACAGTACCAATACATAAGGTCCCGCTAGCCTGCATGGCTTCTATACCGTTTTGAGCCAAATTTAATACCATTTGTTCTATTTCTTCCGCGTTTAAATCCAGCATAGGTAAATTATCTGCTAACCGCAGTTCAGTCATAATGCCGCGCTTGACTGCAACACGCTGAACAGCCGGATAAATTCCTTCAATTATCTGATTAAGGTTTTCCGGTTTTTTGTTAACCGCATTGTTGTTTGCTAATGATATAATACTAGTCACCAAAACTTCAATTTGATGTAATTCCTGAAATATAATACCTAGTGATTCCCCCATACAGCATGCAGACTTTTTTTCCTGCAGTTGCAAATATCCTTTGATAACAGTTAAAGGATTTCTTATTTCGTGTGCCATCTCAATAACCATTCGTCCAACCAAAGCCCAGTGTAAACCCTTTACTAATCCCTCATGATTACCCCTTTGCTCAACACCTGCCACCAAATACGCCCCCTTAGATATATACCTTTCGCTTTTGTGTCCTCATGACACTAATTCGTCATTCATTGCCATTTCCCTTTCTTTAAATGTCTTATAGACACAATAATTGATATCAGGGGCATAAGCACGTTATTGTTAGTAGCAAGGAGTGTGACTTATGAAAACCCTTGGTGAAAAAATCAAACTACTAAGAAATAAGTTAACACAAGAAGAATTGGCTGCTTTACTCCGCGTAGACCGCTCAACGCTGGCGTCTTGGGAGGTTAACCGCCGCGAGCCGGATATAGCAACACTATGCCGCATAGCAACTTTTTTTCAAGTAAGTGTTGACTGGCTTGTCAATCATAAAATTGAAAAAGAAACCTTACCCTTAAGAGTACCACAAATTCACGAGGCTGCCAGCGAATATCAATCGTATATTGACCAAAATTGGTACAAAGTAATAACTACCGCTCAGGCCTATGGTTTTGAGCCAAGTGTTGTTCTTCAACTACTTGAATTAAATGCCAAAATAGCGTTATCATTGAAAAACAGTAACCAAAAATAATACTTTCTTACTATTGCTACTCTACGGAACAAAAAAAGCCAAGACAAAGAGACCTTCTCTTTGCCTTGGTTTTTTTATAAGATTAAGAAAGTCTATGTTTTTTGAACCGCAGAGACACAGAGTACGCAGAGGGAATATTCTCGATATACATCTCCCCTCTGCGCTCTCTGTGTACTCTGCGGTTAGAGCCGTATCCTCAAGGGCGTGAATAAGAAAGTATATGTTTTTGAGAGTTATGGAGGCCTTATAAAACAGGGAGTGTCAAGTATAAAACCCGGCACAGGCGGTCAGCACTCCTCGTAACTCCCGTAACCACCGGCCTTTGCCGGAAAAAGCGTTCCGCAGGAGAAAAGCCGGGCGGTATTCCGTTAAAAAATCCGTACTGTTTGAGCGTAGTGAGTTTTGGGGCATTGCCAAAAGTAAAACCCCGCTCCTTGTATTCTATTGACTCAACAATAGGATTCATCTTTACGAAGAAGGAAGCTCGAACATTCCCGTGCTTTCGGAAAGAATGTTCAATTGAAAAAAGTACATGACCAAATAAAGAATTACCACTAACAGGAACAAGCCGTACACCACTTTGTTTGACATATGCTCACCCTCTGTTTGAGCATAGCACTTGTCATTTAGTTTTGTGTTAATTGTATGTTATTATCTGGTTAATTTTTTTTGTATCCTCTTACCTCGAAACACACCCCTTTATCCCCTGCGTTTCTCATGAACACTTTTGTCACCAGGAACATTGAAATTTAAATTCCTCTATGAGCGATAGCGACAGGATCAAGCCCGTCAGCACCTTGCGTTGGAAGGGACAGGTTTGCTGTCCCAGTCCCTGTTATTGTCTTAACTATCGCCACCCAGACCTAGTACCATCGGGACATAGTGCCTGTCCCCTTGACCGGTCAGGCTTGCGACATTAAGAAATTGCTTTATTTAGAGTGGATCTAACGCAATACTTGAATAACGCACCCCGCACATCCACAATGTTCTTTCCACATAACGCCGTAGCCGCTTGTCGCTCATGAATTCCTCAAAAGTAACCTGCTGAATTTCTTTAAGGTCTTGTACATATTCTGCTAACAACATCAGCTTTCGTTCAACAACTGCCTGATCGACCATTAATCAACGCCACCTTTAACGCCGCATTTTTGTAAAAAAACCTTTATCCGATACGCTAATACCGGCTGAAAGTCAAAGTATTCCCGCCGCGATTTTACATCAAATTCTATCCGTCTTTTTCTATCTTTCTCAATAACTAACTTTCCTGTTTTTCTTATCTGGTGTTGCAAAAATAAGGGTGCTGCCTCCATATCAATCACATCAACTCGTCGCCCGGTAATTTCTTCAGCACAGGACATAAGTTCTAACCGCATATCAAAACGGGTCTCAGGCGAGATTCCTTCTTGAAATAAAACGGCGATATCAATATCACTGTTTTCTCGGTTAGTACCTTTGGCTATTGAGCCAAATAGCCATACAGAGCTGATTTGGTCATAGGATGTTAGAAATTGGTAAAGACTTTTCAATTTTTCCTGCATTGTCCATCAACTCCACATAACAATTTTTCTAATCTTTGCTAATAACACCGCACTTGCTCTTTTCCGACCTGACTGCAACTATTTTAAATATTCATGGTATCTCCCTCAATCATAAGTCCTTGTTCAGTGGAATAATACCCTTCCCGCAAAACCCATTGTCCCTTATATTTTGTAGCAATACTTTCAGGATAAAAACCGGGTTTGGCAAATACGTTAATTGACACCATGGCAATCCGGCCAGATAATTTGCGCGCCAACCTTCCCGTCGTAGCCAGCGATCTTCAATTCTAGTGACTGTCAATATATCTTTTTCCAACTGCATATCTTGGGATAACACCCAAAAAGTATATTGCAGCCATTTTTTGCCTCACAACGTACTTGCGGATTGTTTAAATTTCTCTGTGAGCGATAGTGACAAAAGACGGTTTTGTTTTTGGTTCACATACGGTATCCGTTTAAATTTCTCTATGAGCGATAGCGACATAAAAAACTTTACTTTTCTTTTCGGTCTGGTTTTAGTTTAAATTCCTCTATGAGCGATAGCGACAAAAAATTACAGAGGCTCATCACTTAATTCCTCTTGATGTTTAAATTCCTCTATGAGCGATAGCGACGCTATAGATCCACTCCAAAGGACAATTGTTCCTGTGTTTAAATTCCTCTATGAGCGATAGCGACACCCAGGACGAAATCCTAATATACTAAGGAGATGAGTTTAAATTCCTCTATGAGCGATAGCGACTGGAGGCGTTGGAAGATATAATACCTAATCTGCATAGTTTAAATTCCTCTATGAGCGATAGCGACGAGGCATCTTTACGATTTCGAGTTTCCGTGTAAAATAGTTTAAATTCCTCTATGAGCGATAGCGACACCGTAGTAGATTATGCTACGGGCATGTATGCCGCAGTTTAAATTCCTCTATGAGCGATAGCGACCCGAATCACCGGTGCATAACTTGTTCCACCCCACAGTTTAAATTCCTCTATGAGCGATAGCGACCCGGTTTACTGGTAAGAATGTTCGCCAGTATGGGTAGTTTAAATTCCTCTATGAGCGATAGCGACAAGGATTTCATCAATGAGCAACTGGCCCTCTCTGTCGTTTAAATTCCTCTATGAGCGATAGCGACAGCGTACCTTTTCATTATTATGCTTCTGAATATGAAGTTTAAATTCCTCTATGAGCGATAGCGACCGCAAAAAATCCCCAATGTTTTAGCGGGCTTAGGGTATATGTTTTAGGAATAATTGCGTCAAACCTCCGGTTTTGTAAAATTACCTATAATAAATTATCAGCAGGATCTGGTGTATCTGTTAAAATAGTTCTATTTAGCTTATTGCCATCCGGCAAAGTATACACTACTACAAAATCAAGCTTATCATCAATAATCGACCGCAGTTCTCCTATTAATTTGTGATACTGACCCTCAGTTACAGCTCCTTCGAATACCGACTTCTGCAGATGAATCAGGTACTTTCGGCATATTTTCTTAATTCTATTCAAGCGCCTCCTTCCCGCTGCGTCCTCCGTATTCATGTCATACATCAATATAACACGGATACTACCACCACACTTTCATTGGCGTAAATGCTTCGCCATCAATTAAATGTTTGACTAGCTTATATAAATCCAACCTGACCATGTTTTTATATCTTACCTTACGCTTCAAATTACGATGCATAATAGTGGTATCGACAAACTGGTCAAATTCCCGAACAAAGATTTTACGTCCTGCTTCGTTTAGATAAGTATACTCCAAATTACTGTCAAAGTGGCTTATTGTTAACATTTTGAGGTTTATTAGGCGAAAAATCAGCCGATCAATAAATACAGGCTTAAAAATTTCTGCCACATCCAGCGATAAAGAATACCTTCGTTCCGAAGGCTCGTGCAAATAACTAATTGTTGGATTGAGTGCTGTCTTGTGAATTTCGTTTAAAACAAGTGTATATGTCATCATATTACCAAAAGAAATTAAAGCATTTAACGCATTTTGCGGCGGTTGCTTACTGCGCTGACCAAATTCCCAATCAGTTATCTCTTCCCATACCGAATAATACAATTTTCTGGCATGCGCTTCAACACTCATTAGCTCCTCTATACCGGTTGCTTTATTCCCCTCAGTACGATAAACATCTAGTTTATTGCATATCTCGCTAAACTCACGTTTTTCCAAATTGCGACGGATATTATGAATTGCTGTTTCAACAAAAGCCTTTGCCAGAACTAACCGCTTGTCTGTATCAAGATAATGTTCTACTTGTTTAACCATTAGAAAACCAGATAATTGCGCTTCGCGTGGAATAAAACTGCCGGAATAATGGCCATAATAATTAAAAAAATGAGCTGTTATTCCCTTTTGCGCTAAAAAATTGAGTAAAGCACTGTTCAGATTCATTTCACCGAAACAATACATTTGATCGATATCCTCAACCGGAATCATCTTTCGACCATCTTCAGTTTCAAAAGCCAGGGTATTATCCTTGCGGATCAGATTACCGGCGGAAAATAAATAATAGTTTCGCAAATTATCACCACACTTTCCTCACACATAACAAAAATCAAAATAAGCACATTTAGTGCATCGTTTACGCTCCAGTTTCTTCGGCGGATAAGCTTTAGATAGAATATTTCTAATCTCATGTTGCGACTGTTCTATATACTCTGCGTCAGCCTCTGTAAAATCTACATCTACCTTACGCATTGCTGTTGGATAGTGCATTACCCCCATACGGCAAGGCACTCCCTGCTCTCGAAGTTGATAGATATAAAATTTCAACTGCCAAATATGCGCCTCTTCAAACACCTTACTTTTTTTTATCTCATGAACGACAATTTGATCCTTCACCTTAACAAAATCAAAAGCGCTATTGTCGTATGAAATCTCCCGCCGGGTTTCACGTTGAAACCTTGTTTCATGCAGCAGTTTGCCTTTAATGACATCCGCATTCCCGGAGATATTCTCCATATTCATTTGTTTCGAAAATAGCCACATTTTCCGGCGGCAAATGTGAAAATAATCAAACATAGTTCCGGTTACACGAATATTACTGTCAACGGAACTATTCATAGACCTGCTCCCTGCTTGTGCCATTTTTGTTTTCTTTCAGCATTAGACCAAGTTCTTTACCATAATCTGCTTCTACAATCTGAATATTGCCCAGCCACCGCTCCAGGCGATGCCGCAGGGCTTTGTCCTGATCTTCTGCAAGGTCCATTACCTTTTGCCAGGCTGTGAGGTCATTAAAAGCTTTTCGCCCGGTATTATACGGCACCGATATCACCGACGAATTGATAATTTGTTCCTGAAAACTAGAAAAATCCTTTTTATCTTGCTTGAGCCATTTTTCTACTTTCTTAATAAAATCAGCCAATCTTGCGGTTGGAATAACATCAACATTGCTTACTTCACGGAAAATTCGCTGAGCATCACGAAGTTTATCCGCACAATAACCATACTCAAGCGTTTCCAATGTATCATAATAATCCCGGATATAAGAACTCTCTAACTCAGCTAATAAGCTGTATACCTGATTAATCAGTTTGTCTTTTTGACTAGCGTCTAATGTGAAAGTCTGTTGCAATGCTGTTTGCAATATAAACACGTTTTCTGGCAGCTTTACTCCCTTCTTACTTT
This sequence comes from Sporomusa ovata DSM 2662, assembly GCF_000445445.1. Classification (GTDB taxonomy): domain Bacteria; phylum Bacillota; class Negativicutes; order Sporomusales; family Sporomusaceae; genus Sporomusa; species Sporomusa ovata. The sequence goes on from NZ_ASXP01000003.1 coordinate 564,645, forward strand.
GCTTTGGCTCATCCAGAATACTCCTAAACCCATTTTGACAAAATTGCTTCACATCATCATTCGCTAACATAATCTTATTTGCCGCCATCAGTAAGCAAGCCAGTGTTACTTTTATCAGATCGTCATCATAGACACTTCTTTTAGAACTAAGTAATCCGGAACCCCATTTATATCTGTCCAGAAGAATGATAATGTTTGGTTTCACTAAGTCATCTGCCATACCGGCATGCACAAACCGCCTGAATACCCGTCCCATCCGTTGCAGCAAACTATCTATCGGGCATAGCTCGGTATATAGTATATCGGCATCAATATTTAATGACGCCTCCACGATCTGAGTAGAAATAACCAGACAACCACCCGCAGGTCGCTTTGGACTATTCGGCATTTTTTTATTAACAACAGTATCCTCAATATCCTTCTTATCATCAATGGTAAAACGCGAGTGTAATAAGATAATATTGTCTTGATACAACTCAGCATCTGACAGTCTTCTTACGCATTGATAAAATGCCTGCGCGCGTTTTACAGTATTAAAAATTGCCAAAATCTTTTTATCTTGCTTAAGCTCGTCCAGCAATCGCTGCGCCAGTTTATTTAAAACTTCTGTTTCTTTATGATCTTGCTGAGTTTCATAAAGATAGAAATCAATTTTATGCAGCACAGTATCAATTACAGGCGCTAACTCGGTTATATCTTGTTCCAGCACGTTGACAACCTGCTGGTCTGATAAACTCATCCGGTTACTTATTGTCTTCTTTATAAACGGCGGCAGCGTCGCTGTCATTAACAGCACCCGCCCGCCTAAAGATGCCACACTTGTTAATAAATATGTGATGATGGCTGCCGCTTTCGGATTATAGGCCTGTACTTCATCAATAATCAGCGCCGAATCCATTAATACTGCATATGTGCGTTCATAACCGGGGTAACGGAGTGCTGCCGGTGCGACCTGGTCGGCTGTCGCAATAATATACGGTTCGGCAAAATGCCTAGCCATCGCAACAAAACGTCCGATTTCTCCCTCACGCTGTTCCTCAGGTATTTTCTCACCCTGCTGCCGGTAATGGCTGCGCCTTTCAATTGCCGCATTGCCATGCAACAACGAAACATGTCCTTGAAAGTCAGCTCCTGCTTTACTTAATAATTTCTCAGTCCGGGTAAAAATGGAGTTAACTGCCGCTTGCATGGGCAAAAGAAAAAAGTTTTTGCGACCGGCTCCCCATAAGTAGGCAAATTCAGTTTTGCCTGCGCCGGTAGGCGCCAACAGAATCAAATTTGAATTCTGCAAAGCCTTGTTCCTATCAAAAAATTGTTTTTGCCATGGTTCCCGTCCGTTATCAAAGCACATTGTAGCCGCTAATGCCTCATAGCTAGGGAAACAAGCATACTCAATATCCTTTAACTGCAGATCCAGGTCACCACTCTCGACCTGGGAGGCAAAATGGTCACAGCGCATTAAATTACCGGTAATAAATACCCGGAATTGTTCCGTAGTCGCAGCAATTTCATTTTTCAACCGCTGCGGCAGCAAGGCTAACGTATATGGCGGCATAACCAGGCCGGAGTCTAATAGACTATTGTGACAAAAGTATTGTAACAGCTTTTTGTTTAACTTTATTACATTAAAGTCTATATCATGTTTTTGAGCGATATCCTGAAGCTGTTCCCGCAAATCTTGTAACCAATCCATCCATTCACCGGCGCGGGATAGTATCTCCTCCGCCTTGCTTTTGATATCGTCTATGCGGTTACCCATGATTAAATCAACATAATAGTCACGCCAATGATGAAATACAATTGCGGAAAGAACACTTTCCGGCTCCTTGACTTGCTTGGAAAATAATTGTTCATCTAATAGAAATAATGCCAATACATTGTGTGATAGTTCATTTTCATCACCTGCTGCATGTTGGCGGTTGGCAACAGCTTGCTGAAAGTTGGGATCAAGCTTGCCAATATCGTGCAGCAACGCGGCCATAATTAATGCGTGCCACCATTCGGCAGGGTCTCTATCCGATTTTAAGTGTTCAGCAGCCGTAACCACATCAGCAATATGCCGGAACAGGGAGGTAAACGCCCCGGAGAAAAAGGGGCAGTCGGTGAGCGGAGTGAGCATATCGGCGGACAGTCGCCAGTAACGGTGGAAGTGCTCAATGATGTTCAGTCGGTGATTTATGTGTGTCATACCGACAATATGCTGGACATGCTAGGGGAGCGGCTGCACCAGCCGGATAAATGGTTAAGTCATTTGTCTCTTGTTCTTTTTTGTGTAAATTCCGGTACCAGACATACTCCTGACTGATAACACCAAACTTACCACTAACAAATACGCCAAATTGTTTGCTAAGAAACTCGTCAATCCTTTCCTGTTCACCAATAATATTCATCATTAAGCCGATAACGGTTGAATAGGGTGGCAGAGGATACGACTGACGGTAACGCAGTTGCGTAAAGGGAATGCGGTAATGTGCAGTCTGCGCCTGCAAAGAGATACGCAGTACTTTCATCAATTGTTACCCTGTAAAAAAATAGTATCCACGGCCTGTGGCACAGCAAAGCCTTTTGCAGCCCCTTGATACCCTTCGCCTGTAGCTAAAATCCCATCGCACCAGGCTTGTTGAATATACGCGTTACTCAGCCCTGTCTCCATAGCCACTCTGTCAACCTGCCCATTTTGCAACCGCACAAAATCATTTAACACCGGAACTGGCATTGTTAAGCAGGCACAGGCAATAAATTGTGGCACTACTCCGTAATTTTCGGTATCCGAATGTAGCATCAGCCCATTTTTTAGCACAGTAAGTAATTGAGCCAACCGTTCTTTTCTCTGGATATCAGTAACTGCAAAAACGATTTTCTTCAGTTCCTTCTTTTTTTCCATTCCGACAAAGCCAAATACATTTGCTTGTGTTTTCAAAACTTTCCAATCAAACTTTTCTATTTTTTCACAATTGACCAGCCTGCATTTCGTTACAACCTCAGCGTGACTCTCTACATCTTCCTGCTGTTCAAACCATTTTATAATCCGATTACCGGAATCCAAATCAGTCAAAACATTTTCACTATACCCGAATCGGCATAGATCCACTGTAAAGGATATTTTATAATATCCATAATGCTCTTCTTTCTGGTGAGGATTCGGCTCACCCTTCTGTCCGGCTTCTTTGATACGCCTAACCATATCATGATTAGCGCCGAACGCCATCGATGACTGCCACCCTTCCAGAGCAATTGCCTTAGTCAGGCCGATCGAAGCCTTGCGGGTAACAACTGGGTTATCGGTGGTCATGAAGCCGAACAGATCCATTTCAGGATACATCACGATATTCGCCTCAGGAAAGGCAAACTGAATCACATTTTTGGCAGTAGTAGTTGTCACTGGTGAGTCCTGCCAGCCATAACAATATTTGATGGTATTAAACAGATGGTGCCGCATAAATTCCCGGCTCATGTACGGGAATACACCGTTTTCACGCGGCATTTTTTTTATCGACATGATATTACCACTTGTTTTTTCACCCCGGTTGAGTGACGCACTTTCAAATAGGATCGTAACTGTAATCCCTTTTATCTCCTGACTCACTTTACATTCCCCTTTTCTTCCGAAGTTTTGGGTTTATTAGGCAGTCCTGCAATAAAAGCGAACATTACACTTTTAAATTCATTTATATTCTCCAGGTTTAGAGCTTGGCTGATTGTCTCAGGAACAGATTTTTTTTCGGCCACATATGCCCGTATTAAAAAATATTGGATATCCTGCCGCTGACCAAGTCGAACCATTTCCAACAAGCGTAACTTTGCACCTTGATCTGTCAGAAATTCAGGATAATCCCCAGATTTCAAATTCATCACCGCATCAATTTGCATCGTTTGACGCCTCCCCTTATTAATTTGGCAGTTAATTGCCTGGTATAAATGAATTAAATGTGCACACGGCTGGTATTCAGTCATCACTTGTTCTGATTGCACCAGTAACCGAACCGACTGATAAATCGCACCAAGCAATCTTGCGTACTCACCCCGAGCCAGAAATAACAACAGTTCTTTATCTTCCTTACCATGCAGTTTTCGCAGCCAGCCAGCTACGGAAGGATGAAACAGCACTCCGGTAACCTCTACCGGCAAATATATTTCTTCCACACCTGTATTGCTAAACAACACCAGCGCCAGTCCTTGTCTCTGCCAGGCCCCCAATGTCTGTTTCATTTGTTCGGTACGATGCAAAAGCTTAATTAAAAAATGATTCTTATAATAATACTTACTGTTAAAATCCTGTTGATTATCCATTATTCTGTTTAAATGCTCCATCTGTTGAAATGAATGAGCATTGATAAACATTCCTGCTTTATAACTAATATGAAAAAATAGCAAAATAGCCCGACAAGTCTTGCAAAAAACCAAGTCAGGAACCTTACCCCAAAATGCATTAGGGAAACTGCCAAGAGATGTACCCATAAACTTGGATATGGTATTAGAAAAAAAGCTATCATAGTCCCGCCCCGAGAAGTCCGGTGAATATTTAGCTCCACAGAAACTACAATGGTATGTCATATTGCCTTGCAGCACATGATCACAATTCAAAGAAAACCAATTGTTTAGAAACTCAATGCGAGAACCTTGAGTATTATGGGCAAACAAACCCGGGTAGAAAGTTTTATTGGAACCAAGCAGACTTTTACAAGTTTCTATAATAATCGTCTCAGCATCATGAGTGTCTATTCTCGCTGGTTTTGATTTTTCCACCCACCACCAAGCAAGCCGTTTTAAATTTGCTAGCGGTGATTCTGCCTCTGCACAGATATCAGCTGCCGGTTTTTCCTGTGGCGTACTGTAAATCGTTTCCACTACCTGCGGTGGCAACTGTATCGTCCCGTCTTTTTGATAAAAATGCCTTACCCTGTCTTCACCCAGGCCATACTCTAATACCTCCATAAAGCCCATTACACAGGCATTATAGTACCAACCAGATGGATAAAGTACAACCCCGTCAGTCATACTGCTTGATCACCTCCGCCAGACCGAACCCCTGGCCAGTCCTGACACCAACCCCATAATCATATAGAAATTGCAGGCTATCCGCCCCTCCTGCCAATACCAGACTGCCTCGAACAGTAGTCAGTTTACCGCCATAATGACTGCATACCCCCTTACTGAGCCGGGACTCAGGCAATACAACTACCGGACTATATTGCGCTGCAATATTCCAATAACTTTTCAGAAACCGGGCCTTTACAATAGCCTGACTATTAATGGATTCTTCTACTTCAGCTAGATTCACCGGGTCGACATAGGCATCATTGCCGCTTGCTGCCTTACGCAGACAGGCATGTCCGCGAATGCTGAAAACACCTGCGGCCTTGCCCATAACAACCGGTTGGCACAAGTCAATGCCCCCAACATCCAACCCTAAAACCGTTTCCTGACCCTTTAATGCGATTGCCCCGTTACAAAAACTGGTAAACCACATCATGTCCCCGGTAGATATGGTAACGGTCAGCGGCGGTACTACGTCCAGCATATCCTGGTGAGCCACCAGAATTCTTGCAAACGACACATTAAAAACATAAGGGCTGTAACCGGGTTTTTCCTGTTGAAACCGGCTGAATAGCGAGGGAGATGGTTGCAGGATGGTCTTTATTAAAGAGATAAAGTAGTGACGAAAATCTAACGGTATAGTTAGTAACCTTTGCTTGTCATCCCTAGAGTACAGTAATAATTTAACACGCATGTTGCTTATCCAATTTGCACATTGGTTTTCACCTACTTTTTACCGATCTTTACCAGCAAAATAATTTTTAGAATGATTTTCCTAAAATTAAACATTCTTCAATTACCTACAATAACCTTCCTTTTTTTACAAAATATCTACAAATAAAATACCACCAACACGGCTCTACTCCTTTTTGAAATAAAGTGGCTACCGTATGACTTATTGTGCCCTCGCTGGTTTTTAACATCTAACTTTATATTAATGGCATAATATATTTGACCTTTCATATTTCACAATTAGTATTCCTCTACGGACAATAATTACGCATACGTTCCTGATCTAGCTTTGGATTAAGTTTAAATTCCTCTCTGGGTGACTAGTAACAGTATTCCCCAATTTAAGCAAAGAAATTATTGCCTGATTAGGAAACATAAGTAAAGTCTTCAACCCCTACCATTTCCGGTAGATGAGCTGGAGACTTTACTTCTTTCCGATGACCAAATTGTTCTAAGATTCCCTCGCATTAGTTCAGCCTAGCTTCAGATGGGGTTAAACCTCAGCCTGGAAACACTAAGACTCACTTTATCCCTTAGGTTTATAAGGCAGCCCCTGCGGCGAGTGCAACATAACTTCACGGTCAGTCATGACCTTAACAGTAATTCCCAGCACTACTGAGACATCGAACCGGCGAGTGCAATGGCATGGCTTATGCGGCTTACAATGAAGCTTGAATTTATGTTTTTTAAGCGTTTTATGTTTGTGATAACAGCCCTCATCATAGTCGCAATCACAATCACACTCATCATAATCATCATCACAGTAATCCTCATCCTGGCAATCGTCATAATCATGATCTTTTTTCTTATGCCAGTAGGCGCGGGTATGTTCTTCAACATCATAATCAACAAATTCCACCACCACACTGGCATCGGCATCCATCCCCCGCCGCGCCCCTCTAATATCTGCATACGCGGTAAAGCGGATAGGCCACACCTCCACGGCATGCACCGGCTGGCGCGGCCTGCAGGCAACGTACAAAGCCTTTACCTCAAACTCGCCTCTGACAACCACTTTATTATGAATGACATCAACGTCGGTAATTCGCAGCTTTTTAACAAACACATCGACAATTTGTTCAATAGCTGGTTTGTGTTGTGGCACACGCACATGCACATCAATAGACTTCTGAACCCTTCTTTCACCAAGCACCTGCTGGACGATGATTGATTTTGGGCCATATCCTAACGTACATTTGCCTGCCATCTCCCATGGCTCGATATGTGTCATAATAACCCTCCTTTCACACCCCTTATAATATATATATGCACAGGGGTGGAAGAAGGCGCTAGGCTATAGGTCTATATTGCGTTCCTTCTGGCCATTTGATAAACAGCCCGTACGCTATCCAACCGCATATCCTCAAAAAGCCCGCTGCTGGTACCAAAGATCAGCCCACTATTGTTACCGCCGGCAGTAATAATCTGCTTTACTGTTTGCTCAAGCTGCTGCAGACTACGCGGTTCTATCAATTCAGCAGGGTCTAAATTTCCCCACAGGCATAACTTGTGACCGTACTGTCTCTTTACCTCACCAATGTCCATCCCAGCTGACGACTCTATGCACTGTAGTCCGTCAAACCCGGCGGCAGCGATATCTTCAAGCACCATGGTGAGGTTGCCGTCAGAATGAAAAAACACGGGTAAGCCCAACTGATGGGCATAATCAGCTTGCACAGCCAGCGAAGGAAATATCATTTCCCGCAACAACGCAGGGCGAGCAATAACACCCTGATTATAGGCAATATCATCAGCCAGGAGAATACCATTTATGCCGCTATCGGCCAAACGCTCAATAAGCTCTTTATTCATGGTTTCGATAGTGGCAATAAACTCACAAAAATCCGGAGTACGGCGACCCAATTGCATCATTAACTGCTCAAAACCCAGTAGTTTACCAGCCCAGCCAATCGCGCCATCTATCACGGCAAAGGTAAATAAATCTGTTTTCACCCAGTTCGGCAAATCGCTAAATACAACATTCTTACTACCGGGAATACTTTGTTTGCTATAGCCACAGTTTGGATGCAGACATACGGCATCAAACCCCATAGCATTTACAAACTCCAAACGATGACCAAACTGAATCACTGTTTGCGTAAACATTGTTTGTACCAACTTATCGGTAATGACCAGCTCACCGCAAGGCATCTGATCGACAGGTAGTCGTTTGATAGCCCGCTCAACCCTTATTCTATGTTCCATAATACCTCCAATATAGTTATATTCGCAAAGTGGCCACAAGCCGCCCCGGCTTAAGCAGCAGCAAGAGCGCATCCTTAGGGTTAGTTACAACAATATCCGCTTGCGCCAAGGTTGGCTGATAAGCCCCCTCAGGCCCAATAACACCAACAGCTAAAAGGGCCTCAGCAAACATGGCGCGATCATTGGCACCATTGCCGAAACAAATGGTAGTATCTGCGCCGCAAGCTCTGACAAAATCCCGTTTTTGAGCAGCCTCCTCCCCTTTATTAATAATATGGAGCTGTACACCTGCCACGCTTTCTAATTGCGTCCGGGCCAGTCCAAAGGTATCTGCAGTAAGTACGGTTACTCTGGCAACTTCACCCACCTTTTCCAGGAGTTCCTTTATTTCCCCGGCAATTACGCCATCTTCGGCCAGTGTGCCATTATAATCAAATACTGCGTTGGTTATTTTGTACTCACGCCCATCTGGCAAAGTAAAATTTATCATCAAGCTTTTCTCCTTACATCTCAAAATGCCAAAAATTCCTGAGTAATCTGATTTTGCGGCTGTTCCAGCAGTAATGCTGTTGCATTATATTCAATGATTCGCCCTGCGGACATGAAAATCGTTTGATCGGCAATTCGTTTGGCTTGCATAAGATTATGAGTAACAATAACAATTGTTACATGTTCCCTTAACTCTACCAACAATTTTTCTATCAACTGCGTGGATTTGATGTCAAGACTAGAACATGGCTCATCCAGCAGCAACACCCTGGGATCTACTGCTAATATCCGACCAATAGATAGCCGTTGCAATTGGCCACCTGACAACTCACTTGCTGGTGAATTCAGTTTATCTTTTACCTCATTCCATAAGCCGACTTTTGTAAGAGTTGTTGTAACCACAGTATCTAGCTCTGCCTTATCTCTTACACCATAGTACCTTGGTCCAAACAGAATGTTTTCCTTAACACTTAGCGGCAGAGCTATTGGCTTTTGCAAAACCATACCAGCTTGCCGCCGCACTGCTGCCGGATCATTCAATTGATAAACGTCCTGGCCGTCCAGCCAGATACTCCCAGCAGCCCGAAAATCCTGCTGCAGTTCGGCTGTCCGGTTGATAGACTTTAACAACGTTGTTTTGCCACAGCCAGAAGGGCCAATAAGAGCAGTAATATCTTTTCTATTAAAATTAGCCGTTATATTATGAAGAACCTGCTTTTTAGCGTAAAAAGCAGTAAATTCTTTTATTTTAATCATCGAAGGCCACTCTCTTTCCGTACCGGTTACGCAAATAAAGGCTGAGCAGATTTAGCGCCAGTAAAATCAGTACTAGAACTAAGGCTGTTCCATAAGCCCGTTCAAGTGAAATATGCTGACTAAACAAAATATATAGATGAAATGGCAAGGCCATAACCGGATTAAACAGACTAACAGAACCCCGTGACATAACAACAGCAGCTGTGACCATAATCGGTGCCGTCGCCCCAGCGGCATACCCCATAGCCAATAATATTGAACTTAATAAATGGGGACTAGCTACCGGCAAAATAATTCTTTGCAGCAAATAACGACGCGAAACACCTAGTGATTCCCCTAAAAGCCGGTAGTCATCATTGACTGCCTGTAATGCATCCCGCATCAAGACGACCAAAGTCGGTAGAATCATAATTGCTAAAGTAAGTCCGCCAGCCAACAAAGATATACCTAAACCCAGAGTAACAACAAAGAACACATAGCCGAATAAACCGATTAATATTGACGGAATGCCAATCATAGCCTGGATAACAAAGTTGATTACGTGTGCAAGTGGTGATGCTTTCCCATATTCAACAAGATAAATGGCTGTCAACAAGGCAGGTATGGCAGCAGTCAAAGTTGCAATAGTAACCAAACTAATTGTTCCAATTATTGCCGGGAAGATTCCGCCTTCCATTCCCAAATACACGCCTTTAGGTGCGGAGGTTAAAAATTCCCAGGAGATCACCCCACCACCGCGAACAACCAGCAAACCCATAATAAATAATAAAATAACAATAACCGCTAGCCCTGAACCCCATAAACAGATTTTTCCCATTAGTCTCTCCCCCTGCTGTTACAATAATAAATCGCGAAGTTAATGGAGGAAACAAACAAAAGCAAGACTAAACCTGCCGCGAACAAGGCTTGATATTGTCGGCTGCCAATGCCAGCTGTCCCAATTTCTAGTGCGATAAGCGCTGACAGCGGCTCCCCTTTGCTAAACCAGGTAAGCGGCAATGTAAGCGTATTTCCTGCAAGCATGAGCACAGCCATAGTTTCTCCGGCTGCCCGGCCAAAAGCAAGTGTAACCGCGCTGACGATACTGTGTCCTGCCAGTGGGATTAATATTCTGGTTGTTATATACAACTTAGAAACACCTAGCACATACCCAGCCTCCCGGTATGTCAGGGGAATTGCTTTAAAGGCAGCATAAGTGCCTGACACAATGTATGGAACAACCATAATCGACAATACTAACGATGCACAAAACAACGATTCTCCGCTCGGTACGCCTAGTACCCGTTCATACCAGGGGACTATTACACTCGCTCCCAGAAAACCGTACACTACCGAGGGAATTCCTGTAAGAATATGCAGTACGGTACGAATTACAGCCGATAACCAGCCTGGTGCATATTCAGCAAGAAATATGCCACAGCAAATTCCCAGCGGCGCAGCAATCAGCATCGCTCCCAGTGACGACCACAGCGTACTGACCAGCATAGTGAAAAAGCCGAATTGCGGCGATTCACCCAGAGGCTGCCATTCCTTGCCTAACAGCAGTGGTAAAATTCCTGCATCCCACCAAATTGGTAAGCTTTCGCCAGCAATGAACACATATAACGCCAGCAGTACTAGCACTGAACCTATCGCGCATACTTTGCCACACCATTTTAGTACTATATCTTTTCTATCACATGCCATTGAACTCTCCACCAAATAAAATCTTTTTCTATTTTCCCGGTACTTCGGCACTAAAGCGAACTCGCTTCGGCATAGCTGAAAATTGGAGATTCAGGTGGAGGGTCTACTCCACCTGAATTAATAAAATGAGATTGCTTCACTACGTTCGCAATGACGACATGGGTGCCTCCCAAACGGTCATTGCGAGCGCAGCGTGGCAATCTCACTCTATTACTGCTATTTATTTTTGACAGGTACAAATCCCATTTCTTCTAAGGTTTTAAGACCGCTATCTGATATCAGATAGTTGATAAGCTGTTGTTCACGTTCATCAGGCTGAGTCTGGGCGATAAGAATTAGCGGACGCGCTATGGTATACTTGCCGCTGGCGATATTCTCATTAGTAGGCTCTACACCATCAACAGACAGCACTGCAATTTTCCCCTTATTTTGCTCAACCAAACCTGTAGAAACATAGCCAACAGCATCCACGTTGTCTTGAACCTTACCAGCCAAGGCACCCATTGAGGGGCATTGAATAGCCTCTTTAGAGATTGGCGTGCCTTTCATTACTGCTTCATCAAATGCCTGGCTGGCACCACCACCCAGGTCCCGAATTGCCACAACAATTGGTCGCTCCGGCAAGCTGGCATCAAGTTGCTTCCAAGTTTTTATCTCACCAGAAAAAATACGTTTAACCTCATCCATAGTTAGATTTGGCTTGACTTTTGCTACAGGATTTTTCGGATGCACAGCAATAGTCAATGCATCAAACCCTACCGTATACAGCTTATGGTTGGGAAGTTTTTGTTTTTCAGTCTCGGTCACTACCCGCGACACCAAACCAATGTCAACAGTCCCGTTTGTAGCCGATTTTACCCCAAAACCCGAACCACCAGTAGCCACGAATATTGCAATCGGTTCATCAGCCAAACTATCTTTTACCTTTTTCCAGGTCTTATATTTCTCAGTAAAATCATCAGCAACCTTGGCAACTACCGGTGCCAGCGTACTGGAACCACCAATTTTAATCGAAAAGTCCTTAGCCTGCTGTGGCTTATTGGTCGTGGAACTACCACAGCCCGCCATAGCAGCGATAAAAGTAAATAATAAAAAATACGTTAGCAGCTTCTTCATTCTTTCCTCCCTAATTGACTTATTTATTGACAAACCCTATAACAATTTTATAATATTTGTATGGTTTGTCAATGAATTTTTTTTGAAAACAAAGAAACTAATTTCAATCTACTTACTAGTTATCGGCACCAAAGTGAATATGCTTCCACAAGAATTCATAGATAACAAATTAACATATTGACGACTTTAGACTGCAGTGATATAATTATGGTTTTCAACTTGATTTTTTTCTGGTTTTGTGATATACTTAAATACATCGTTACTAGGGGGTGACTTCATGTTTCAAATAGGCGATAAGATCTTTTATCCAATGCATGGTGGAGGTATTATCGAGAAGATCGAAGAGAAGGAAATATTTGGGCAAACACAACTTTATTATGTTGTGAATATACCTCATCGAAACATGCAGGTAATGCTCCCCTTGGATAAGACCGAGAAATTGGGGATGCGCCCGATAGTAGATCCTGATACGCTCGATGATGTTCTCAGTACTTTCCACAGCGGTGAAACAGAAACGGCATCAATGAATGATACACAAAGACAGCGACTGAACATGAGCAAGATCAAGACTGGTGATATCTGCGAAGAAGTTGCCGTCATCCGGGATCTACTCAGAATTAAAAATAAGCGCAAGTTGGGAATGGCTGACAAGAACATGCTTGATAATGCCCGGCAAATTCTCATCAGCGAAGTCGTACTAGTAAAAGACATTCCCCACGATCAAGCTACTCATTTGTTAGACGAAATATGCGATTTTCAATAATCTTACCAGTAAAACCCAGGCCACTTGGCCTGAGTTTTTTTCTTTATCATAGAAAGTATAAAAATGCAGAGGCTATTGTTACCGCAAAATACGCAAGGTTTAAAGGTATCGTGACTATAGCATTACTATTATTTTGGCTGAAGATCAAAAGGCCACGATAGCGGTTTTCATAAGATAAGAATTCGGAGGGAGAAAGTATAATTTTTTGAACCGCAGAGACGCAGAGTACGCAGAGGGAATATCTCAATATACATCTCCCCTCTGTGCTCTCTGTGTCTCTGCGGTTAGAGCCGTATCCTCAAGGCCGCGATAGCGGTTTTCTTATGAGATGAACTTACTATTTATAAATAGTCCAATTATCAATGAGCCCACCGCTTTGCTTAACTGCCTTTACCTGCAGCGCAGTCGGACTGACTGTTACAACCAGATAATTGGGTTCGTCCTGCGGATCATAGAAAAACTCATGCCAATCTTTAGCAAGTAAATTTTGGTAGGTCTTAGTGCCGCTCCGGCCTGCGGCAACATAGATTGTCCCCTGCTCCGTGCTAGCTGTTACCATGCCGCCACAAAGTGGATAAGTCCGGGCGTAGGCGTGATCATGGCCGGTAAAAACAACATCTACATGATATTTATCAAAAATAGGTCCAAAAGCCTTGCTGATACTAATTTCACCAGCCCCAGGCTTGTTATTGTAGAGCGGGCGATGGATAAAGCCAAGCTTCCACTTTTTCCGGGTGCTTTGCAGGTCGTTTTCCAGCCAGGTTTTTTGACGTTCCAGCATGTCTGGCACAAATGCACGCTCTTCCAATTCCTGACTGTTTAACATAACGAAATGTACATCCCCGTAATCGAAGGAATACACCTGTCCCATCAGATTCTCAGGACCATTTAGGGGCAATTTAATTTGCGACGTAAATAATACCGGCAGGGCGAACTGACGGCGCTGTGCTGTATAGAACTCATGATTGCCTGTCACAGGCATAACAGGGATTGTATCAACAACACCTTTCCCTGCACTAAACCAGCTGTTCCACTGGGAATAATCCTGACCTACATCAACAAGATCGCCTACATTGGTAAAGAAAGCGGCCTGCTGGTTAGCTTGATAGGCCTGCCGCAAAGTAGTCCCCCATACGTTATAATTAATGCTCTGCGAGTCGCCAAATACCAAAAAAGTGAAATTCTGCGTTATTGCCGGCGCGGTAGTGAAATACCGTGGCTGGCTCCAACCTTCAGTCCCGCCTACCCGGTAAACATAACGGGTATTAGGCTTAAGACCAGTCAAGATACTTGAATGAATGGCCATTTCTCCGATATTCGTATGGAGTGCTTCTACGCCAGCGGTTACCGTTATGGCATGATCTGGAAATAAGTGTCCGCTCACGGCCTCGGCATACTGCACCTGCCCGCCAACCGTAACAGACGCCGTTCGCCAGGTTATTGTCTGTGTAGTTTTAGGATCAGCCGACCAGGTTAAGGTAATATTCTCCGGAGCAGCTGTGGCCCCCATAGAAATTGACGAAAAAAAGGCTGACGACGAACCTAACACCAGGACAATAACAAGAAAAAAGATATGTAAAAACAGTTTTGGTTTGCGCATCGACTCCACCTGACCTCTACTTTCTATAGTTTTCTATTATACTATTTTGACAATATCTTATTTCTCTGTATTTAGCAAGCAATACTGTGATATAATATCACCCAATATTTTCACTCCCTGCAGTATTTCTTCCGAACAAACTACCGCAAAACTAAGCCGGATAAAGCGGTCAGGCGCATGACGGGGAAAAAATGCTGTACCAGGAGTTAGCAGTACACCCTGCTGCTGAGCCGCTTGAACAACCTGCTGAGCAGATACCCCTTCCGGTAAAGCTAACCAACAGGTAAGCCCGCCCCTAGGCCGGTGACAAGTAACCGCAGGTGGCAGATACTCCTCAATGGCAGCCAGCGTTGTTTGATATCGTTCTAAGTAAATGCGGCGAATGGCTGCAATATGCCGCTGCCAGATGCCTTTGCGTAAATAGAGATCAAAAGCACGCTGCGTCAAACCGGAAGTAGAAATATCCGAATTGTGCTTACTGGCCAGCACTTTTGTCACCATGGACGGCGGCATTAACAAAAAGGCTAATCTGAGACCGGGCATAAAGATTTTAGAAAAACTTTTTAAGTATATAACCCGCTGGTCACGGTCCAGTGCCTTTAACGGTGCCAAGGGCGCGTCAGAAACATCCAGTTCACTGATATAATCATCTTCCAAAATTAGCGCATTATATCGCCGGGCAAGACCAATTAACCGGTTTCTTTTACCAAGCGAATACGAATAACCTGTCGGGTTCTGAATATTCGCCATTACATAAATCAGTTTAGGACGAAATGATCTGATTTTGACTTCTAATTCCTGAATATTAATTCCGTCACTTTCCATATTTATTTCAACAATTTTAGCCCCACGGGAACGAAAAGCCGCAATGGCACCAGGATAAGTGGGGTTTTCGGTAAACACATAGTCACCATAATTTAATACAGCCTTCGCAACAATATCTATGCCTTGCTGGGCTCCTGAAATAATCTGAACATTATTAGCCTGCGCTTTGATCCCCTGTTCCTTCAGATAGGTGGAAATCGCCTGCCGTAAGGGCTCAAATCCCTGGCTGTCCTGATAGCTAAACGCCTTGCCCTGATCCCGGTCAAGGACTTCGATTAACAAATTTTTAAAATCGTCAATTGGCAATAAATCAGGCGGCGGCATTACAGTGGCAAAATCAAGACAGTTTTTCCCTGGGTGTACTGTAACAGGTGGCAGGGGCTCTAGCTCGATTTCAGCAGCAGGCTGATATTCGGTATCGCCTTTGGCTGGTATTTCAGCTACATAACTGCCACTGCCGGCACGGGAAAAGATATAGCCGTTTTGCTCCAGTAATTTATAGGCATTAACAACGGTCCCCGGATTAACCGCCAGAAAAACCGCTAGCTTACGCACCGGCGGCAGTAAATAGCCATAACTCAATTTGCCGCTGATAATCAGTTCGCACAAGCTATCATACAATTGAACATATAGAGATGTTTTACTACCTTTCATTAATTGTATCGATACAAATTCTAAAAATTCCTGATTCATCTTGCTTTTTTTCCCCTACCTTGCTATAATTACAAAAATTTTGTATTAATACATTGAAATCGTATCGGTACAATTATTTTAACAGAACTATTGTTTTTATGCAAAGAGGAGGAATATACAATTATGCAAAACCAATATCAACTTAACAAAAATTTAGCCCAAATGCTAAAAGGCGGCGTCATTATGGATGTTACCAATGCGGAGCAGGCAAAAATTGCTGAAACAGCCGGAGCCGTCGCTGTTATGGCACTGGAAAGAGTACCGGCCGACATTCGAAAAGATGGCGGCGTAGCCCGGATGTCTGATCCGAAAATGATTCGTGAAATTAAAGCCACTGTTACAATACCAGTCATGGCTAAAGCAAGAATTGGCCATTTTGTTGAAGCCCAAATTCTTGAAGCTCTGGGTATTGACTATGTTGACGAAAGTGAAGTCTTAACCCCGGCTGATGAGTCCTATCACATTAATAAACGCGATTTCAAAATCCCCTTTGTCTGCGGTGCCCGCAACCTTGGCGAAGCCTTACGCCGTATTGGTGAAGGTGCCGCTATGATCCGCACCAAGGGAGAAGCCGGCACAGGTAATGTGGTCGAGGCCGTCCGGCATATGCGTACAATGCTGGCCGATATGCGCCGGGTAAAAGCAGCACCGCCAGAAGAACTAATGAGCATTGCTAAGGAAATGGGCGCCCCCTTTGACCTTATTGAGTATATCTGGAAACATGGTAAATTGCCTGTTGTTAACTTCGCTGCCGGCGGTATTGCCACGCCGGCAGACGCCGCCCTCATGATGCAGCTGGGCTGCGATGGTGTATTTGTCGGTTCAGGTATTTTCAAATCAGGCGATCCTGCCAAACGCGCCAAAGCCATTGTCGAAGCTACTACTCACTACAATGACCCTGAGTTATTAGCCAATATCTCTGAAAATCTAGGCGAACCCATGGTCGGCATTGAAATGGATAAACTTGAACCAGCCGAACGTTTGGCTGGCAGAGGGTGGTAGTCTTGCTCACCATCGGCGTTCTCGCCCTCCAGGGAGCTGTACAGGAGCATCTGGATTGTTTACATTCACTTCCTGGGGTAACAGGTATTGCCGTAAAAAAAGCCGCTGACCTCAATGGTATTGACGGACTTATCCTGCCTGGCGGCGAATCCACTGCTATCGGCAAACTGCTGCAGGAGTTTCAGCTAACCCCGTTATTAATTGCCAAAATACGCGCCGGCCTGCCTGTATGGGGGACCTGCGCGGGCATGATCCTTTTAGCCAAAACCATTGTGGATCAACCCAGCTGCCACCTGGGACTGATGGATATTACCGTCCAGCGAAATGCTTACGGCAGTCAGCTAAACAGCTTCACAACCAATGCGCTAATACCGGCAGTTTCGTCTGCGCCACTCCCCCTGGTTTTCATTCGGGCTCCTTATGTGGCAAAGGCCGGCCCTAACGTCAAAGTGCTGGCAACAGTGGCTGATAAAATCGTCGCTGTAGAGCAGGGCAACATGCTGGCTACTGCTTTTCACCCAGAACTAACTGGTAATCTGGAATTTCATAAATATTTTGTTGCTAAAACCGGTAAACAAAAAATAACATTTTCTTAACACAAATTGTCTATTACGGCTCCCAACTATTTGTTATATTAAAGAATAACATAGTGCGGGAGGGAATTAATAGATGCGTGAAACAATCACAATTAATCGGATTACCCAATGCTCATTTACCGGCAAGGAAGTTGCGCAGCAGTTTTCAGCTTACGTTCTTACCAAGCAAGAGCCTAAGCCTGGGAGTGGGCTGCTAACAAAGTACTGTAGTGGTGAAAGCACCTGCAAATGCGCTGATTGCCAATTCATAGTAGGGTTGTCTGGAAAACACTACTCCAAAGCAATTGATAGCATCTTTAAGTATATCAATGAATAATCTAAAGGCGGCCTTTATCTCACTCCTGAGATTAGGCCGCCTTTTAGATTGTAAAGCAATAAACTTACTCCTTCTTGCCGTATTTTAAGCATTAATCTTGCAAACAATAATCAATAGGAGGTGATGCTGTGGCTAAGAATAATGCCAATGACTCTTTAGCTCAGAAAAAGGCAAAAGAACAAAACCAGAACCGCCAAACTACGTCTGGCAGCGGCGATAAACATCTCAATGGGCCCAATCATCCGGCAACCTGAAAGCAGCCTAAGCTGCTACCTATGGAAACACTAAAATAAAATTTGTAGAGAGGTGTAAAATGACTAAAGGAGATAGCGGCGCAACCCAGCAAGATATATTTAACAAAAATGTATCTGAGCAGGCGATGGTCAAATACAATAACCCTGCTACAAGCGGAAAAATTCAAGATGAATTACGCAATCGCCGTGACCCCAACATTCACTCATAATCCAGGTAAATCGCGCACATAAATCCTCAATCGCTCTCCCTTATTAGGCCGCATGGCCTATTTTTTTTGCCGCATAGTAAAATAGATAAACAAATCCTGACATATTCATCGATTTTCCCAAGGAAACAAGGAAACAAGACAAATCTCAGAGAAGATTATGTAAAAACGTGTACATTGACAGTAGATATATATTATAAGTAAACAAATCCATTATTACGAGGCAATTATGAAAGATTGTTTTTGGGAATTAAATGATAATAACGTTAGTCTTAATAACAGAAAAACCCTATACGAGATAAATCACGGCCCCATCTTAGTAAGCCGGTTGGATCGTGAAGGCAAACTGGTACAGGTAAACTATAATGACCCTAGTACTGGCATAGCAACACAAAAAATCCTTGGTAAGAACCTTACTCACTTTTGCCTTGAATTGCAGAATGTTAATAAATGTAAATACCATTTAAAACGAGCTTTTGCCAATGCCCAAAAGGAAGTGTTTCAGTTAAATGTAGGAATACACCAATACCACATTTCCTTGCTTCCTGAGATAAAAAGCAGCAACAAGGAAATAGCATTCGTACTTGCCATAGTGTATGATATGACTAAAGAACAAAAAGTACTCGATCAATTAGTATTCCATAATGACAAATTAAGTGCGAGTCAGCATAGCTTAGAAATGGTACAGAAAATTGCAAAACTGGGTTATTTTGAATGGGATAGTAGCAATGGTATCATGTACTGCTCAGATCAACAATATAAAAACTTTGGTTATACACCGCAAGAAACTGCACCAACTGTAGACCTTTTTGCCCGGCGGATTCATCCTGATGATAGTGCGATCATTAAAACAATGCTCGCCCAAATCCAAAACGCAGAATATTCAGAATCAGAATTCAGAGTTCTAAAGAGTGATGAATCTGTTGGCTGGGTCTATGCCCGGCTTAATGCAATTACAAACCAACAGGGGTGCTTAACCAAAGTATTGGGAGTAACTCAGGATATTACGAAAAAAAAACAGGAAGAATACCGCATCACCAAGACAGAAAAGGACTTGATTTTCATTAATTACGTTAACACATGCAGTAATTATCTAAATCGCTTACTGATAAATGATTACCCATTGGAATATACAAGCAAAGCACTCAGTGAGTTTGGCCTCGAAAGCCACAGGGTGTATTGTTGCTTTGTGATTCAATTGGTTGACAGTATGGGAAACGCAGGTAAGACAGACCCTTGTGAAGGTGATACAGCAGAGATAAAACAACAGGTCCTCATCTGGCTTGCCGACAAGGGGCATGATAAAATATGGTACATAGACAATAAGATAATTCTCCTAGTATCGTTAGCAGACGAAACGATTAGCACCAAGCAATATCAACTGGACTTTGCTCATCAACTGACTCAAGAAATAAAAAAACGTTTTCCTGCTCTCCGTACAACAATTGGCATATCAGGCTCATCCAGCATTCCCTTCAATGTTAAGGATGTATATGAAAAAGCTAACCATGCGGCTATTGTTGCTAGCGCAGACAGCCGCCCACAGATAGTTCACTTTGATGATATTGGGCTTTACGAAATTGCTTTTCAACTTATAAAAGATACAAATATTGTCACCTTAGCCGCCAGTACGATCGGACGGCTTGTGAAATATGACCAGCATCGCGAAGGTAATTTATTGTTAACATTAAAATATATTTTGGAAGGCGATAGCTTGAAAGTAGTCGCTAAAAAGCTCTATATTCATCCCAATACCGCACTATGGCGAAAACATCGCATCGAAGAATTGCTGCAAATGTCATTAGACAAAATGGAAACCAAGGTAACACTTATGTTGCATTTAAAAATTTGGGAACTACAGCATAAAACAGCTTTAGAAAAGAAATCGTAGTCTTCCATGCTTATTGCACAATGACTATACTTACGGATAGTATAAAAATAGGAGCAGCTATTGTTATAATGATACAATAGCTGCTCCCATTTTCTAGTATCTGACCCAATAGTATATTGATGTTGTATGCCTTACAATTATGAATCAGTAGCACTTTGACACATTTTAAATTATCATAGGGATTTTGGGAGAGTGATGATACACGATTGTATGGCATCAAATCGCGGAGACTGCAAATGTTTCCAAAATATGACAAAACATTGGACATAATATCATCAACCTTTAAAAAAGTCCGGATATTTGATGAAGTTCCGATCGCCGAATGGAAAGAATTAGCTGATAATTACATCGAACTTACGATTGATATTGAGGGTGTTCTTGATATCCTTTACCGGATTCAGACACACCATGAATATACCTTTACACACTCTCTTCATGTAGCCATACTTACCGGACTCCTGGGAAAATGGACAGGCTTTACAGGTCGAATGTTAAAAAACTTTATCTTATCCGGGTTATTGCATGATATCGGGAAAGTGTTTGTTCCCCGGGAAATACTTGATATGCCAGGATCACTCACTACGGAAGAAAGCGACATTATCCAGTTGCATTCAGAGCAAGGCTATCAATTGTTAAGCACTTGTTACGATGTTTCTCAAGAAGTGAAATTAGGAGTACTGCAGCACCACGAAAGAGAAGATGGCAGCGGCTATCCATTTGGATTAAAAGAAAAGGATTTGAACATTTGCGCTAAGTTTGTAGCCATTGCAGATATCTATGACGCAATGACCTCAGACCGGACGTATCGAAAAAAAATACCGCCTATTATTGCTATCAAAATAATGCTTAATCAAATGTATGGCAAACTGGACTCCGTCACTTGCTTAACGCTTTCAGCCAAACTGCAAAAACATTTGATTGGTACAAACACAGCAGGAGGAATCAATTATGAGTCAACAAGGATCTCAAAACAAAACAACTAGTTATGAAGTGAATTTAGACACTCTTAAGCTAACCGATGTAATCGATATTGAGTTTCTACAAAAATTTCAGGATGATTTTGCCAAAGGCGTTGGTGTAGCCAGCGTCACAATTGACCAGGACGGCAATCCGGTGACTAATCCCAGCATGTATACAAGATTCTGTCAGGACTATACCCATTCAACAGAATGTGGTGATAAACGCTGTGCAGAGTCTCACCGAAAGGGCGGGGAGGAAGCGGTTCGCACTGGCAAGCCTTATGTTTTCGAATGCCATGCAGGGCTGATTGACTTTGCTGCGCCAATAATGATCGAAGGAAAATTGCTGGGTACAATCTTAGGCGGTCAAGTTCTGACGTCAAGTCCTGATGAACAAAAATACAGAAGAATCGCCGGCGAAATTGGCGTTGACGTCAACGGTTATATCGCAGCTGCCAAGGAAGTACGCATCCTGTCAAGAGAAAGCATCGAATCAGCTGCCAATGTACTTTTCACGGTTGCTAACAATATGTCCAAGAATGCTTTTCAGCATCGAAAACTAAAAGCGGTAGCCATGGTACTAGATGACAGCCTGCATCAAATTTCGGCTACTATGGAAGAATTAGCTGCTTCTGCCGGTACGGTAAGCGATAATCAGGCTAATTTAAATTCCGAAATTAGCAATGTACACTCTGTTACCGGTGAAATTAATAGTGTTATGGATCTCATCAAAGAAATCGCCGACGAAACCCGCCTGTTAGGTTTAAATGCAGCTATCGAGGCCGCCAGAGCAGGCGAGGCCGGGCTGGGCTTTAGCGTTGTGGCGCAAGAAATTAGAAAGCTATCAGCCGACTCCAAAGCAACAGTTGGTAAAATCAAAGAATTTACAACCCTAATAAGAAATTCTGTTGACCGCACCGTTGCTATGGGCAGCGACACCACATTAACTGTTGAACAACAAGCAGCAGCTATCCAAGAAGTAACTGCCAGCGTAGAAGAAATTACCAGCATAACTGAACAATTAACCGCTTTGGCTAATGAGACCTGATCAAGCACGAAAGGAGAAATAAGCTTATGGCAAGCATCCAGCTAGTCATTTTTGAAATTGATGGCAGTGAATACGGCATTGACGCCTTAACTGTTAATGGCATCTTACGTGCCCAAAAATATAAAATACAAACAATTCCCGGACTTCCCCGCGAGATCGAGGGCATGATCAATCTTCGCGGACAAGTAAATTACATCTTTAACTTACGAAATAAATTTGGGTTGGCGGAAATGACCGATGCTGAAGACAGCAAATTTATCATGTTACATATCAATGGGCAGGTCGTCGGTTGTATCGTCGACGAAGTGACAGATATTGTGCATTTTAACGAAGCGGATTTACAAGCAGCACCCACTCTGTCAAACAGCCTACGTGTAAACTATGTAAAAGGAATCGGCAAAGTGGATGAGCGCATGATTATTATACTCGATCCTGTACAATTGCTAACCACTGCAGAATTTTCAGAGTTGGAAACACCGCTAGTAAAACTTTCAGACTTAGCCATTCCTTCTTAAATAGCTACTATTAGATAACTAAAGGCATTGTCCTGTTACCAACAGGCTACCTGTTGGTATTTATCTTCGATAAGCGTAGATAACAGCATCGGATCAATATTACCCCCACTGACTGCTACCGCTACTTTTTGCATCGGCAGTTTGACTTTATCAGCTAACAGGGCCGCAATTCCGACTACCCCGGCCCCTTCAGTCATTATTTTGCCACGCTCCAGCATAAACAAAATTCCAGCAATAATCTCTTCTTCAGTAACTAAGATAATTTCATCAACATACTTTTGGGTATAGTCAAAAGTAATATCGCCTGGCTGTTTTACAGCAATGCCGTCAGCAATAGTACTGACCGACTTCAGACACGAGCGTGCTCCGCAGGCTAATGATTGGGCCATAGAGGGTGCACCTGCCGCTTGCACGCCAATTACCTTGATTTTAGGATTATGCTCTTTAGCTGCTACAGCCAGACCGGCAATCAAACCACCGCCGCCAACAGGTGCAATGATCGCATCCACATCAAACATCTGGGACATGATTTCCAGCGCAACGGTTCCCTGACCGGCAATAATAGCTGGATCATCAAAAGCATGGATAAATGTCCTGTTTTGCTCGGCCTGCAAAATTCGAGCATGCTGGTAGGCCTCATCATAGTTTTGACCATGCAATACTACATTGGCCCCATAAGCCTTGGTAGCCCGTACCTTGGCTATCGGTGCTTTTTCCGGCATAACAACAATTGCTGAGACATTGCAAGCCTTGGCTGCCCAGGCTACGCCCTGAGCATGGTTGCCTGCTGAAGCCGTTATTACCCCACAAGCCATCTCTTCCGGACACAAACTGAATATCTTATTGACAGCTCCCCGGATTTTGAAAGAACCCGTTTTTTGCATATTTTCCAATTTTAAGTGAACCTGGCAATTGGCTATTTCACTTAAAGTACGGGAATGCTGCAGCGGAGTCTGATGAACAAAAGGGGTAATTCGCTGCCAGGCCTCTTTAATTTTAACTAAGTTTAGCTTATCAACATCCATATCAAATTACCTCCTCAAAAAATTAAAAAACCTCCGTCCCCTTACATAAAGGGACGGAGGTTAATCCGCGATACCACCCTAATTATTACAGTCCTTATAGGAAGACTGCAATCTCTCATTAAAGTACGGAGCAATGCTCGATACCCCAGCGCAATAACGGGCACTGTTACCCTCACGGGTCCCGGCAAGGCTTACTAATGTTCAGCCTGCAACTCACAGATGATTTTCAGTCATATCAGATAATTACTGGCTCACACCAAACCCAGCTCGCTGAAAGTATCCTTGCTATGCCTACTCTTCTGATCATCGTATTTGATTCATATATTGAATACTACTATATCAAAAATCTTATCTGTTGTCAAGAGGTTGTGCAACTTACTTTGTAAGCTTCTTTAGAACATCTGCCGTGATGTCTACCCCGCCATCAATAACAATGTTTTTTCCCAGCACCACTGACAAGCCTTTCTCGGCTCTCACTTTCTTGATCGCACTGGCAATTTGTTCAGAAATAGGCTTGAGCAGTTCCTGACGTTTCTGCTCTAGCTGCTGCCCTAACTGCATACTAAGTTCCCGTTTTTCCTTGTCACCCAAACCGGCTGACTTAGCCTCAAAGTCTTTGTTCGCCTGCTCCTGCATTGCCTTAAGCTCTTCATTGGCCTTGGGTGTGTTCGGATGGTTGTCAATCAGATAGGAGAAGTCAACTACCCCCACAGAAGCAGCGGGTGCAGCTTGCACCAAATTTACGCCAAATGCAATTGTAAACAGACATGTAATCAGCAGAGCAATGCAAAACTTTTTCTTTTGTACAAACATAGATATTACCTTCTTTCCTGTCATTTGGTTTGTTATCTTAGAGCTACTGGTCTTGTTCGGGCTGAGAAACTTTCTCCTGGTTTTGTTTCAGCACCCCAGCTTCAATGAGCTGGTTAACGATGTTTTCCTGGGTAGCCAAAGCTTGCACAAAACCCTCCAGCGGCATGATAATCCGCTTACTTACATCAACTACCGGCTGACCATTATCACTCTTGAGATGGGGTTGCAAGGTCATCAGATCGATACGCACTAAGTTGCCGGTAACATGAACGGCGCTAATACCGTCGGCGAAGATTTCCTGATTCATAAACTGTCTCCTTCCTATTTACTCTCTTACCTTACTTCTTGCTTTTTAGCAAAATTCCTGCCATTTCCCCAAAATTTGTAAGATAAAATTAGTTCTGATGATAAATTATAGAGAACCCTGCAGGATGTAATCCTGCAGGGTTCTCTATATAACTTATTTAACTCGCGACAAAAGTATTTACAAATCCATGATAATTGGTAAAATCATCGGCCTACGGCCGGTTTTGGCAAATAAATACTTAGACAAGGCTTCCCGAATGCCATTCTTCAGCGGGGCCCATTCGGTTACTGGTTGATTTTCAAAACGTTCCAACACATTTTTTACTATAGTACGTGACTCATCAATGAGTCCTTCTGAGTCTCTGACATAGACAAAGCCCCGCGAAACAATATCAGGACCATCCAGAACGCAGCCGCGGCTTTTGTCAAGCGTAACCACAACAATCAATACACCATCCTGAGATAACTGCCGTCTGTCCCGGATAACAATATTGCCGACATCTCCGACACCCAAACCATCCACAAAGATTTTGCCGGCAGTCACTTTACCAGCAAACCGTCCGGTATCAGCAGTAAACTCAAAAACATGCCCATTCTCGCCAATAAAAACGTTTTCCTTGGGTATGCCTGTTTCTTGAGCCAGTTTACCATGTTGTCTAAGCATCCGGTGTTCTCCGTGAACGGGAATGAGGTATTTAGGGCTAACCAAATTCAAAATGAGCTTAAGTTCTTCCTGACTGGCATGTCCAGAAACATGAATACCAGAGGCTCGTTCATACACAACATGAACACCAGAGCGCATTAAGGCATCAATAGTACGGCCAACAGAACGTTCATTGCCTGGTATTGGGTTGGCTGCTATTAGCACAGTATCCCCGGGAGTTAGTTGCAGACTACGATGACTTTTGGAAGCCAACCGACTAAGCGCAGCCATAGGTTCACCCTGACTGCCAGTTGTTAAGATCAGCATTTGGTTATCCGGATAGCGGCTGATTTCATCAACGCCAATCAAGACTCCTTCCGGTATATCCATATAACCAAGCTCGTTAGCCTTATTGACCACCGTTACCATGCTCCGTCCCAGCAGCGCTACTTTACGCCCATAGTTACAAGCCGCATTAATGGCCTGCTGCAGTCTGGATACATTAGACGCAAAGGTGGTTAAGATAATACGTCCCCTGGCGGTGCGAAAATGCTCATCAAGACTCACTGTTACCGTACGTTCCGACTTGGTATAGCCTGGCCGTTCGGCGTTGGTACTGTCTGAAAGCAGCACCAGTACTCCTTGATTGCCCAATTCGGCAAATTTATGGATATCAATCATCTTGCCATCAACCGGGGTCTGATCAATTTTGAAGTCGCCGGTATGAACAACTGTCCCCACCGGCGTTTTTAAGTAAATCCCCAGCGCATCAGCAATCGAATGGTTAACCCGGATAAAGCCAACCTCAAAGGCCCCCAGGGTAATAGAATCACCAGGAGCCACAGGAATTAGTTTAGTGGTTGATACATCATATTCTTTTAACCGTCCCTCCACCAAACCTAACGTAAGCCGTGAACCATACACAGGTACATCAATGTGACGCAGCAGATAGAACAATGAGCCAATATGATCCTCATGACCATGGGTTAAAACAACCGCTCTGATTTTGTCTTTGTTTTCAATAATGTAAGAGATATCTGGTATGACTAAATCAATGCCCAGCATATCCTCCTCAGGAAAAGCCAGACCAGAGTCAAGAATAATTATGTCATCGCCATAGCGAAACACCGTCATATTCTTACCAATCTCACCAAGTCCCCCAAGTGGTATAATTAAAAGTTTATCATTCTTACTCACTAGAACCTCCAGTTATATAATATTCACTAATTATTCACTCATCCGTCCAACTATCCTTAAACGTAACGCCGTCCCTAACTAGTGCTTTAATTATATACAACTGTCAAGTAATTTGCAAATTAGGAATTAAAGAAGCGCTATCGCGCCCTTGAGGATACGGCTCTAACCGCACACAGAGAGCGCAGAGGGGAGATGTATATCGAGACATTCCCTCTGCGTCTCTGCGGTTCAAAAAAACTTTATGTTTAAGAAAAGACTTGGCTTGTGCCAAATTCTTTAGAACCGTTATCTTCTCACGCAAGTAAACCTTCTGTAAGAGAAGTCACCCGTAACTGGTTTCGCCCTGCTTTCTTAGCTTGATAAAGGGCCTGGTCTGCCGCAATAACCAGTTTATCCTGTGTAAAGCTATCTGACGGTATACAAATCGCAATACCAAGACTTACCGTAACGATTTGACTGCTTACAGATGTTGCATTACGAATACCTAGTTCTCTGACTCGAACTAAAATCTGTTTCCCCAGTTTCTCAGCATTTTGCTGATCTGTATTGGGCAAGATTATTGCAAACTCTTCCCCGCCATAACGCGCCGCCAGATCTGTCGCCCGCGTGCAAAGTCCCTGCAAAACTCCGGCAATCCGTTTCAGACATTGATCGCCAACAACATGGCCATACGTATCATTATAATGTTTAAACAAGTCAACATCCATCATAATTAATGCCAACGGCAGTTGTTCGCGGCTGGCTCGCTGCCATTCCCGCTCCAAACATTCATCAAAACAGCGGCGGTTGGCAATACCAGTCAACCCGTCTTGTATTGAAATCCGGTACAATTTTTCATTTAGCAAGCGTAACTCCTGTGTTCTTTCCTTTACTTTCAGTTCCAGGTCATCGTGCGCCTGACGCAATAATTTCTCAGCCATTTTACGCTCAGTAATGTCTTCCACGACACTATCAATCCAAAACAGTTCTCTTTTGGCATCAAAATGTTTAATTGCGGTCACTGAACACCATATGACAGTTCCATCTTTTTTATTTAACATCATTTCTCGGTTTTTCACTGCTCCCTGCTGGTTAATTTCTTTAAGCAGCAGATTAAAACTTTCCTGGTCGGAAAAATAGGTTGCTGCAGACGTTTTTAACAATTCCTCTGCAGAAGGGAATCCGAGCATTCTCGCAAGGGCTGGATTCACATATTCCATGAAAGAGTTGTCACTTCCAGTCTTACGATATACACCAACATTAATATTTTCCACCAGCGAGCGATATTTTTCCTCGCTGTCGCGCAGTTCTGCTCCGCTGGCTTTTAGTTGGGCGACTATATTATTAAATGTCATGGCTAGCTGACCAAGCTCATCTCCGGTTGTAATTTTGATCATTGCATCCAGATCACCGGTGGCCAGGCGTTCAGTGACTGTTGCTATATCGATAATACGTTTTGTCATTCTACCAGCAATCATAATACTTATCAGCGAAGCAAATAAAGCAGCTAACATGCTCATGACGATTCCCGTCCGCTTAACGTGATTTACAATACTCTCGGCATGCTGAGCTGCATCCCCATTATGGTTCATAAGAACGCTTGTCAACGCTTTTTCGCCATTATAACCAATTATTGCAGTTGTTACTAACAAGGGAATCACCGTCATACCAACTAGGCAAATGCTGAGCTTTGCTCGCAAGCTCAGCTCAAGCCACAGGTTTACAACCTTATTCACTAGGGTTGCAACTAACACCGGACTCCCCCCTCACTTTTACAAATATCGTAATATTCAGTTATTATTCATTAAAAACTTATTAGGACCCATCTGTCTACTTTCCAATATAAGCCACCTCACGAAGAATACTTTGCTGGTCAGTATCTTATATATTAAGCTAATAAAATTCGACATTTTCTCGCAATATCCTTCATGTTTTTCGCATCTACAAAATATTACAGGCAAAATAAAATAGCCTCAAACCGATGTAAGTTCGATCCAAGGCTGGTTAATTTTCTTTACTTTTGCTATCTACTTAACAGCTGCAGTCCACAAGTGCGGACAAACCCTTTTATCTTAATAGGCATTAATTACCATGGTTTCGGTTTTCTGATACTATATCCTTAGAATCCAGGCCAAGAACGGGAAAGTTCCAGCCATATTTAATACAGCAAAGTCTAAGGCCTGTCGTAATACAAAAACAAAGATATAACGGTAGATTGCCAACATAATACGTTTGGGCATAATAGAAAACCATAGCTCCCACGATGGTAGTGATCGCATAGACCTCCTGGCGAAACACATAAGGAATTTCTTTGACAAACACATCCCGCATAACACTTCCGCCTATCCCGGTAATTACCGCCACTGTCGTAACAATAAATAAGGAATCCAGGTTATGCTCAATGGCAAGATTGGCGCTAGTAGCCGTGAAAGCGCCCAAACCAATGGCATCAAATATCTGAATGGTATATTTGAATCGATCCAGCCATCGATATGTAAAAAAAACACCAATGGTAGCCATAGCGCTGATTATAAGAAAAGTAGGGTCCCGAAAAGTTAGCGGCGGAGTATTACCAATAATAACATCCCGCAATACCCCGCCGCCAATCGCTGTCGTTATCGCCAAAACCAACACACCAAAAACATCCAATTTCTTTTGAATTCCTGTTAACGCACCTGATACCGCAAAGGCTACGATCCCCATAACCTCAAATACACTCCACGCTGTCATTTTTCGTCCTCTCCTGCGTCTGGTCTACTATTTTTTCTCTGCTAATTTTATCATAGATACGCTAAAAATACAGCAACTCAGCAAAAAAGAAACTTAAAAACAGGATACCCGTTTAGAGGTGGTGTTTTGGCCCTGATTGATCAGATTACTATAGTTCTTTAATAACCTATAGATCTGACGGCGTTATTGCAAGCTGTGCTGTCATATTCCATCGCAATCTATCATCCCAGCGTTCAGGCGCGACAGTGACGGTATACGTAATGTCACCGCGTTTTTTTTCTCCGTATGCTCTGATGGCTTTTACCTTGCCGGCTATCTCTAAGTCTGGTATACCGTCAAAGGTTAAGGATACCTGATCACCTTTTTTCACCTTAGCAATCGTGAGTTCTGTTAAGTCATCACTACGAATTTCCCACGCACTTTCATCGGCTATTCTTACCAAAACAGTACCAGCGGCAGCATGTTCTCCTACCTTGACATCCAGAAAGGCAACCGTGCCATTGATAACTGCTGTGAGTTCGGTCTTGTCAAGCAATCCTTCCGACTCAGCTAACCGCGCTTCCTGGGTCTCTAATTCGGCCTGTGCCTGAGCCAAAGCAGCCCTGGTTCTATCAGCCGTTGTTTTTGCCTGATCATATTGTTGCCTGGAGACAGCCCCGGCCGCTTCCAAGCGCTTTTGCCGCTCGAATTCGCGTTCGGCATCAGCCAGATTAATTCTTGCCTGCTCCATAGCGGCCGCCGCGCGGCTAATGTCAGCTCTGGTACTGCCAACCCTGGCCTGATAATCTTGTCGTACCAGCCGGATAATCGGCTGTCCAGCCTTTACGATATCGCCTTCCTGTACCAGCACCTCGCCAATCGTTCCTTCTACCGGCATAACCATTTGTGCATAATGGACGGGGAAAACAATCCCCTCTGCCAAAACCCGGTTATCGGCTTTAACAGGCGCAAGATCTTTTTTCTCTCCCTGGCGTCCGTTAGTAAACCACCACCCGCCGGCACACAATATACCAACAATAAGCACTGTTAATAGCCAGTGACGTTTTAGCCACGCCCCCATTGTCCCTAACATTTCCGGTTTCATTGCATCTCTCCGTTCTTCTTTATTCATAGCCAAGCACCTCACGCACACTTAGCTTAGCGGCCTTCCTGGCAGGGAGCAAACTGGCAGCTACCGCCAGCAAGGCTGAAAGTACCAGCCAAATCCCTACTCCCAGAAAACTAAAGGAAAATTCCAGCGGACTCTGCAAAAACATTACCCCTACCTGATAACTAAGCAGTGCGGCTATCGGTAATGCCAACATGACTCCCAGCAGCCAGCTTAACACCCCAATACATAACGCCTCCACAACAAAAACCTTAGCAATAGCCATACTGGAAGCCCCAATGGCCCGCATAATTCCAATCTCCCGTGTTCGTTCTAATACATTGATTCCCATTGTACCCATAAGTCCCAAAGCACCGACAAAAGCCAATAGCACCGCCATAATCAACAAAAATACGATCAATATATCAAACTGGGACCGGATACGCTGTTTTTGCTCCCAGGTAATATCAACATTTTGAACACGAAGATTATTCTTCTTTAAATGCTGCTCAATTTTTCTTCCCAAATCAATTTGTTCCTGGGGATTAGTGGACTGAGCAACAATCTGGACTGATCTGGCTCCTCCCGCCTCCTGAATAGCTCCGGTAAACCAGGGATAAGGCGCATACACAATCGGCCCGGTCAGTGTGCTTTTGGCAATCCCGACTACTGTAAACTTGAGCTTGCGGTTACCTATTTTAATGACTGCATTACTACCTACTGTAAGCTGTGGACTATCCTTCAGCGTTTCTGAATTTACAACCAGTGCGCTCTCATCTTCAGCCAACAACCAGCGACCTTCAATAATCTTCGGCTGAATCATCTTGGTGTTTACCGGTGGTGCAAGAATAAATACATTCTTGCTGGCCTCATCCTCTGACTCCTTGCGTTCATTCCTGAGTATCCGTCCGGAAGTAAAGCCCCATGATTCTGCCGCCCTGACACCGGGAATTTGGAGAATTTCGTGTTCAATCCTGGTGGCCCGGTAGTTTTGTGTGAAACCAACAGAAATATCATAACGGAAATAATCAAGTGCATCATCCAATGTAGAATAAAGCGATGCCCGAATGGAAAAAACGGCCATAAATACCGTTCCCGCCACTGTCAGAGTCAGCAAAGTCAGAGCCAGACGCCATTTCCTGCGAAAAGTGTTTCGTAAAGAAAGCAGGACAGGACGGGAGAGAAGGTTTATTCTTGCCAACAGCTTGTCTATCCATTTATCCAGGCGACTTTTACCTACTACACTCCCAATACCATGATCACTGACAGCTTCTCTGACAGTTACCCCGGTATTATGCCATATCGGCCATATGGCAGCAAGAACAGGCACCACAATCGCCGCTGTTGCCTCTAATAGCAGTACCTTGGGCGGCAGTTCCAAGCCGCCGGAGTTGAAGTTAAATACCTGGGCCATAAAACCAGTGACAGCACTTGCCGCCAAGGCCCCCAAAGGAGCGGCAACAATAAGAGCTAGTGCGCCATATACCCCCACCAGAAATAAATACATCCGCAATATCTGGTCACGCCTGGCTCCGATTGCCTTCATGATTCCTATCTGACGAACCTGCTGTGTCAGGATGGCCGATACCGTATTAACTAACAAAAAAGTACCTAATAACAAGGACAGTACACCGAGAACTGTAAGCAGCATAATAAGGGCATTAATCACACTCTGCAGGGGATGTTCCCCGGGTTTATTCACCTGCAGCCAAAACACGGTTGTGTTGCCTTGTTCCAGCTTGCTCCAGGCCCGGCGCCCCACCGCCTCAATGGGTGCAGTTTCCTTGCCGCTAAGCACCCAGGGCTCCACAACAAAATTTACCTGATCAAGCTGCCGCTCCACATCCAGCTTCTCAAGCGTATCCATATTAATGTAGCCATAAGACCGGCCGCTGAAAAGACTTGGCAGCTGACTGGGATCATATACTACTCCGGTAATTTTCAGATTTCGTTTGTGTCCATCAGCGGTTTCTACCTGAATACTGCCCCCTTGCGCCACCCCAAGTTCAGAGAGCGAAGACCGCTCCAGCAATACATCCCCATCCCCGGGCGGCCAGGCACCAGTTTGGCTTTTTATGATATTAACTTTTTGCTCACTATAGTCTGGAATGGCCGTCAAATACATTTGCCGCCACTCGCCGGCGGCAGTACGTACCCGCAAATCAACATTACGACGGCCCTCGGCCTCTTTAACGCCGCGTAAACTGCGAACGCTGTCCACCAGTTCCTCATCAAACGGATCGGCATATAAGCTGGCGCTGGCCGGTGCAGCCGACTTCCAGCTTAGCGTTAGGTCCCTGTCAAACATGAGATAGGAGCTATAGACCATGCCAACGGCAAAAACCCCAACCGAAATAGACAACACAACCAGCAATGTCCTCAGCTTATTCCCCCATAAATCGGCTAAAACTTTACGCCACCGCGGTGAAAGCAGCCTATATTTGAGCATAATTGCCACACTCCGCCGACTGGCTTGTCATAATCTGCCCGTCATATACAGTCACAATCCTGCCGCTCCGGCAGGCTAAATCATTGTCATGGGTTACCATTACTATGGTTTTCCCGCTAGCAGCCAGTTGTTTAAAAAGGTCAATAACGGTGGTGGCAGTACGACTATCAAGATTACCTGTCGGCTCATCGGCGACTAAGAGCGGCGGGTCATTCGCCAAAGACCGGGCAATCGCCACCCGTTGCTGCTGTCCCCCGGACAAATTCGCCGGCAACTTATGCGCCTGTTCGCCAACACCTACCAAATCCAGCAACTCACGCGCCCGTTCTGGTCGTTTTGTCCGGTCATACATGTCACAAAAATCCATTGGCAGCATAACGTTTTCCAAAACCGTCAGCGTGGGGATCAGCTGAAAAAATTGGAAAACAACCCCTACCGTCCGGCCACGCCAGATGGCAATTTGATTTTCGGTTAACGTATGTACAGGCATCCCGGCCACCCATACTTCGCCGCCAGTCGGCCTGTCAATACCTGTAATCATATTAATCAGCGTCGATTTGCCACTGCCGGATTTCCCCACGACAGCAACAAACTCACCTGCTGTCACCTGCAGGTTTATACCTTTTAACGCCTCAAAGTCGCCGGCTTCTGTACTATAGGTTTTTCGTACAGCTGCCAGCTCAACCGCGGCTGCGGTCACGCAGGGCTGGGGCAAATCGGTACTTACGAGTCCAGACAACCATTTTGCTAGCATGATTTTCTCCTTATTCTCCAAAATACTATCTCGAAAACCCAAGATTTATAGTTCCTCTGCTTGAACCAACTATTTCAGCCACGGATAAGCAGCGAATCAACAAATGTCATCTCAAATTGCCTGGCCACACTCTCAGGCGATAAATTCTGGCTGATAATCAAATACGGCGTAGCTCCGTCCAAGGCCGCAAATAAAGCTGTTGCCTGACTTTTGGGCTGGTGTTTGCGAAACTTTCCCGCTTCCATCCCCCCGGTAAATAATCGCTCATAAAAAACAATCATTCTCTCACTATAGCTATTAATCAGCGGCCACATTGCCGGACAAGCTATAATTTTGGATAATGACAACAAAATAAATGTCATCTGCCGGGAATGACTTGACCAATACTGCAGATACTCATGAATAAAATAGCATAAGCCTTCCACCGGACAAGTTATTGCTTCCGTTGTTTTGATCAGTTCCCATATAGGTTCAAAATAGCTCCCGTTAGCGGCAATAAGAATCTCATCTTTACTGCCAAAATGATAATATAACCCACCTTTCGTCAGACCAGCCTGTTCAGCGATCGACTGCATGGAAGCACCTTCATACCCTTTGGCTAAAAATTCACTAACTGCAGCTTCAATAATGTCTTCCATACGCTGTTCTTTAGGAGCCCTTTTCGTCAATTGCTACATCTCCGTTCCTTTAAAAACCTACCGTCGGTATTTATTGTAACGGCAGTTATTTATTTTGTCAATTACTACCACTTGTGTTAAGTGCATTTAAAAAAGCGCTATCGCGCTCAAAATGGGGGTGCCTCAATTCATTTTGAGGCACCCCCTGGTGACTGCATATGATTATTATGAATTAAGAATGCTATAAGCATTTTCGTTCTGGACATCGGTGATAAACGGAATTTTAGTTTCTCTTTCGGTTTCCCGGTTGCCAGCATAGATGTCCGTCCTGGCGATTTCAGTCATGGAGAATTTACGGGCACCAGCCATCAATTGCTGCAGCCCGGCATTAAGTTTATCAGCACAAGTCCACATAGCAATTGCGCCATAAGGAATGTTCTTCATTTCGTCTTTACCAACTTTTTTCTGTACGTCATGATAACCGGCAAAGATTTCTTGCGGTGACGAGCCGTATTCTTTGAAGCTGGCCGGCAGGGAATCCCAGTTACCGCTAACAGCAACTTTTCTTTCAGGGTGTAAAGCCCCTTCAATATTGGAGCCTAAGAAACCCGGTATCATAATAGCTCTACCCATACAGATCAGCTTGACAAAAGGAGCTCCAAGCGCAAGTGCTTTAAACATCTGGTCTTCTCTGGCAAGTCCGCCGCCAAAGGCAAGATCAACCACCTTGTTTCCTTTGTTGGCAAGTACCGTAGCATATTCGTAAGCTTTACTATGTAACAGTATGGAAGGCACACCCCATGCTTCCATCATGTTCCAGGGGCTCATACCTGTGCCGCCACCAGAACCGTCGACTGTCAGCAAATCCAATTTGGCATCTGTCGCAAACTTGATCGCCATC
The DNA here is from genome assembly GCF_000445445.1 of Sporomusa ovata DSM 2662. Lineage (GTDB taxonomy): Bacteria > Bacillota > Negativicutes > Sporomusales > Sporomusaceae > Sporomusa > Sporomusa ovata. The sequence goes on from NZ_ASXP01000003.1 coordinate 599,835, forward strand.
GCCAATGCTTCCATACCATAAGAACCTGTTTTTAACGAAATTCTCTTATAGCCGAGGTTTCTCAAATATTGAACATTGCTTAAGAAATCTTCTCTAACTTGGCCGGCTGAAGACAGGTTAGTGTAGCCAAGTCTGCTATGGCGGGCAAACGATTTGATAGCGCCATGTTTATAGGCTTCCTGAACCTCTGGTACGTTCGGGTCAGGATCGACAATATAGCCTCTGTTCTTCAAGAAGATCGCATAGTCAAGGTCTGTAACCTGGATCTCCCCGCCGATATCCTTGGCGCCTTGACCCCATTTGAGTTCAAGTACAACTTTATCGCCATATTTATTGATGATATATTCAGCAACACCATTTCTAGTGTCTTCAACATTCATCTGCACAATGATCGCGCCATAACCGTCATAGTAACGTAAATAGCAGTCAATCCGCCGATCAAGCTCCGGTGCTGCAGTTATTTTGCCATTGCCCATGACCGAAGCCTTATCAACACCAACTACATTCTCACCAATAACAATGGGAATCCCTACAAGTGCAGCGCCGACAGCAAATGATTCCCAATACTTTGCGGCGATAAACGTTGAACCCAGAGCACCGGTCATCAAAGGCATTCTGGACTTAGTTTTAATTTCATTACCAAATTCGCACTCGGTACTGACATTCGGGAATATACAATCGTCTTGTGAGTTTGACAGGCCATTTGGCAAACCCTGAGCACCATAGTTATAACCCTGAACACGTAAAGAGTTGTAAGACACGCCTACATGAGTGGTATTGCCGCTGCCTGCAGTTATCGTACCAAAGTCACGAGGATATAATAACTTCCTGCCCCTAATACTTGACAGCCAAGTTTCACATTTGCCGTGACAATCTGCCCTGCATAATGTGCACAAGCCTGATTCAACAGGATTACCCCTGTTTATCGTTCCTAATACATCGTTATCTTTTCTCACTTCCATCCTCTCCTTAACTAAAATTTGTAACTATTGTATAATATACACATACTTTTAATCTCTGTCTAGTACACTTTTGTGATGTATTTTGTATACTTTGCCACAAAGAGGATTTGCTGGAAAAAATAAATAAATGACATATATAATGCAACTTAACTTCAGCAACAACAATTAAACAAGCCCATCTAAATGATGAACAGCCGCCAAAAATTATGTTTTCTTGCTCTCTATCCATACTGTTTTGTATTTTTATAATAATTTATGCTTAGTACCTTGCATTGTTACATAGTGAGTGTTACCATATAGTAAATGGGTATAAAAGGAAGTGATATTTATTAATGCTCAGTTTAAGAAAGGTGCGCTGGAAATGTGTGTGCTTGTGTTGGCTGCCAAGCAGGATACTTATGGTTATGAGTTAGCGCATAAAATCTCGGAAAATTTTCAGATTGCTGAGGGAACCATTTATCCACTATTGCGCAGAATGACGCAGGAAGCATATTTTGAGACCTATCTCATCGAATCATCAGAGGGACCACCGCGAAAGTATTATCGACTGACAGCTACAGGCCGTATGTACATGCAAGAAATAATTAAAGAATGGCGTGAATTTTGCAATGGGGTTGACCGTATTATTGCAGAGGAAGTGGGAGAATGACCAAACAGGATTTTTTGGGAAAGTTAGAAATGGCTCTAAAAAATATCCCGGCACAGGAACGGCAAGATATTCTTTACGATTATGAGGAACATTTTATCAGCGGCGTTGCCAACGGTAAAAGTGAGTCTGAAATTGCCACTGCTCTCGGAAATCCAGAGGCAATTGCTAAAGAAATCCTTGCTGATTATCATGTCACGCAAGCGGTAGAGAATATCTCCATTACTACTATTGTCCGGGCTGTACTTGCTACGGTTAGTTTAGGCTTTTTAAATCTGGTGTTCATATTAGGACCGCTTATTGGCGTTGTTGGCGTACTCGTTGCTTGTTATGTTGTCGCTATTGTCTTGATTTTGATTCCTGCGCTGCTGCCGCTAAGGGCTGGCTTTCCGAGCGGTTTAGGCGCTATTTTATCGTGGCTTTTTACATCCATGATGACAGTGGGGACTGGTACACTGCTCGGCTTGGGTATGCTGCTGGTAACTCGCTGGGCTGGCAAGGTATTTATAAAATATTTACAGTTTAATGTGCAGATTATTAGGGGGAAATAAGGATGGACAGAGTGCTAAAAAAAATTTCAATCATTGCGGCTGTTGTTTTGATGATTGGCCTTAGCGGCAATGCCGCCTTATTTATGTTTGGTCAGCGGAATGGTACTTATATGGCTGCCGGTCAAACCAGAATATCAGATACGTATATGGTTAAATCATCAGCCGCCAAAAACTTGGAAATAGCTATTAGTTCCGGCGATGTTCGCGTGCTGCGTTCTGATGTAGCTTATCCTACTATTCGAATTTCTGGCTGGTCGCCTGCTGGTAATTTGCAAACCGAAGACCTGGTGCAAGAAGAAATGCGGGGAGACATTTTGTATCTTAAAATCGGTAACCAAAAGAAATGGCTCGATTCTTTGCTATTTCCCTTTTGGGGCAAAGGGCCAAAAATTAGTTTTGAATTGCTTTTGCCGCCCCAAGAGTATGATGCACTAACTTTACACCTAAGTTCAGGCAGTTTGGTGATAGATTCCCTGGGGACAGGACTATTAAAAGTAACTATGAGCTCAGGAAGGCTTGAAATGGGAAACTGTAAAGCCGACGAAATATCCGTAATAGCTTCATCTGGTCATGTTGAACTTAAAAATACCACTGGTAAGCTTACTGTCGAAAGCAGCTCCGGACATGTTGAGGTCAGTCTCAATGAACTTGTTAATGATGCGGTATTTCAAAGTGAATCAGGATATTTAGCAATCCATGTCGGGGCTGTCTCTACGCCATTTAGGGTAGAGGCTATGGCATTATCAGGCAAAGTAGATGTTGATTTGCCGAAGGCCGGTTATCAGGTGCATGGTACCAACTCCTTTCAAGGACACAGTGGTCAGGGAGACGGACCGCTTGTAAAGGTAGCGGTTAGTTCTGGGCACGCCAGAATTTGGTGAACAATCTACCTTTCTTATCCCTTTGCGCTCTTTGTGTCCTTTGTGATTTTACAAACCTAACAGACAGAGGTGTATTGACAACGCTCCACCACTACCGTTTGACTTCCGCTTTTGCCAACACACCATCCGATTTCTAAAAACTGCCAGAAATTCGAAACCAGGCAAAAGATAGTATTATACTGTCTTTGCCTGGTTTCAGATTTGCTACACGTAAACCTATAGCTTGCTAATCTCTAACATCCTTGCTTTGCCGCAGAGCACCTGGTCCATCCTGCGCCACAGCGACTTCGGCCTCACCAAAGGTTTTCATGTCATTTAGCATATGCAGCGTGGCGTTAATTACTGACATCCCGAGTGCTGCACCTGTCCCTTCTCCCAGGTTCATTTTAAGTTGGAGATAGGCCGGTACGTCAAGCAATGCCAAGGCTGTCTCATGGGCTGGCTCGGCAGCAAAGTGGGAGCCTATCAAATAAGGCTTAACGTCTGGAACCAGGTTTATAGCAATCAGGGCGGCCGTACTTGTGGCTAAACCGTCTAACACCACGGCCGCCCGCCCGGCCGCAGCCCCCAGAATAACGCCAACTAACCCGGCGATAGCCAAACCACCTACCTTAGTCAGAATATCCAGTGGATCAGCAGCATTCGGGCGGTTGACTGCGATAGCTGTATTGACAAGTTCTGCCTCCCGTCCGGCTAAGCCGGGTAGTGGCTGACCATGGCAGCAGGCGACAATTGCCATAGCGGCAGCCAAACCGCCCAGCCCCATTTCGCCCAAGCCGATCACCTGGCAGCCGCGCGCAATCTCTGCTTGTGCTATTCTTACTCCCACTTCAATGGCTTGTATCGCTTGTTGGCGGGTCATAGCCGGACCTTCGGTACTATTGCGACTGCCATAAGCCAGCTTTTTCCGGCATACTGCCGGAGAATGCGGCAGGTCGGCAGCAACACCAATATCCACCATAATCAGCCTGGCCTGAACATGGGCGGCAAACACCTGGATGGGCGCCTGCCCCTGGCAGAAGCCGGTCAGTCGGGCTGCTGTTGTCATCTGCTGTTGGTCAGTTGCCATTGCTACGCCATTATCAGCGGCCATAATAATGATGCTTTTTTCCAGCGCCCGTGGCCGGGGATTGCCGCTAATTCCTGCCAGCTTACAGGCAATGTGTTCAAAGGAATGCAGACTGTTTAACGGTTTGGTCAGATTATCGACTCGCCGCTGACACTGTTCCATCGCTATACTATCAAGTGGTTTTATGGCTGCAATTAGTTCTTCAAGCATTGGCTTTACCTCCCCTATTATTTAGCAGCTTAATGGCCACATAGAGCATATCGACAACCATAGAAGCCCCGATACCCTCTCCCAGCCGGACTCCCAGCTCCAGACAAGCTTCTAACTGAAGCTGACGCAACGCAATACTATGAGCTGGTTCACCGGACAGGTGCGACGCAAACATATACTCTTTGCTCAGAGGATGAATGACATTGGCGATTAAAGCCGCCGCCGTCGTGTTAAGCCCATCAATAACGACAGCGCAGCGGTTGGCGGCTGAGCCAAGAATTACGCCGGCTAATGCACCTAGTTCAAATCCACCCACTTTGGCCAGAACATCTAATCCATCCTGAGGATTCGGTTTATTCACAGCTAAGGCCCGACCGACAATCTCCATCTTGGTTTTAAGACGGCTGTCTGATATCCCGGTGCCCCGCCCGGTAACTTTCTCCGGAGCGAGACCGGTGAATGCCCCAACAATGGTTGCGCTGGACGTGGTATTACCAATGCCCATTTCTCCCAGACAAAAACAGCGATTGCCGTGCTTCACCCGGTCATTAACAATATCAATGCCTGTTTCCACCGCTTGGATGGCCTGCTCACGCGTCATTGCCGGGCCTTCGGTAAAATCCTGTGTGCCATAGGCAATCTTGCGATGCCACAGTCCCGGAACATAAGACAAATCGCCAGCCACGCCCATATCAACCACAACCATATCAGCCCCGCAGAAGTTCGCAAAGGCATTGGCACTTGCACCTTGGGAGATAAGATAATTAGCTGTCATATGAATTGTTGTTTCTATCGGATAGGCACTCACCACTCGTCTGGCCACCCCATGGTCAGCTGAAGCTACCACCATACAAGGCTTAGGCAATGCCGGATTCAGTTCGCCTGTTATTCCCGCATACTGCTCAACCATATCTTCCAATCGCCCCAGGCTGCCTGCTGACTGTAACACACCTGCCAGTTTAGTCTTTACCTGATCTTTAATTACTGTATCCGGCCTCATAATTTTCGCTACTGTTGCTTGCAGTAAACTCATAATAACCTCCATTACTAGTATACTTAAAAGAAGTCTTTTGTTTTTATCCACTTTCCATCTGGATAAAAATAAAAGGCTTTTTTGGTTAAGCCCAAAAAAGCCTTCTTGTCCATGAAGGATGGTTGCGGTATAAGGCAGGTCTCCTGGCTCCCAGTTCATTAACTCTTACGCCTTCCCCTTGACGAGTGGCCGTGTAAGATCTCCCTGGTACAGTGGTGGGCCCGCGCCTATTGTATAGTCTTTCCCATACTCAGACTTCCCTATTCTCCCCCTGGGGGGCACCTTATCCGTAAAATTATGTGCAATTTTATGCTCATTATAACAGACGGCGTTACTACCGTCAATAAACTTATAAAAAATAAGCAGTCACTCAAACTAAGTGACTGCTTATTATATAATTAACCGTTTACGGTTTTACAGTGGCTTTATACATTTGCTTGCCATCTTTCATTTCAATAATGACGGCATTTTTAACAGCATCATGGGTGGCATTTAAGGTGGTCGAGCCGGTTACGGTCATAAAATCCTTAGTCGCAGCTAACGCTTCGCGAATTTTAGCCGGCTCAGTGCTGTTGGCACGTTTAATGGCATCAATTAACACATTAGCGGCATCATAACCAAGTACTGCCAAGGCGTCAGGTGCCTGGCCATATTCTTTTTTATAGGCCTCAACAAAGGCTTTTGATTCAGCGCTGGTGTCATCTACAGAATAGTGATTAGTAAAATAGGTATTATCTAAGGCCGCAGCAGTACCGATTTCTACTAATTTCGGTGAATCCCAGCCGTCGCCGCCAACCATGGGAACAGTAATCCCCATTTCGCGGGCTTGTTTAACAATTTTACCTACTTCTTCATAATATCCCGGTACATACAGAATGTCAGCATTGAGTGCTTTGACCTTGGTCAAAATGGTTTTGAAATCCTGGTCTTTTTGCAGATAGGCTTCTTCGGCAAGTACTGTACCGCCGCCTTTTGTAAAGGCATCCTTGAAGAAGGCAGCTAAGCCTTTGCTGTAATCGCTGCTGTTATCAACTAAGATTACAGCCTTTTTGAGTTGTAAGGTATTAAGTACAAAGTTAGCACCAACAGTGCCCTGGAAGGGATCAATGAAACATACCCGGAAGGTATAGTCTTTTACTTTATTAGTTTTTTCATCAACAGTTACCTTGGGGTTAGTGGCACCTACTGCCAGAAAAGGAATTTTGGTTGCTTCAGCTACACTGGAAGCAGCAATCGCATTTGAGCTGGCAAACATCCCGGTAATAGCGACAACTTTATCCTGGGTTGCCAGTTTAGTCATCGCATTGGCAGCCTCTGAGGGCTCACTTTTGTTATCAGCAACAATCGCTTTAATCTGTTTGCCAAGTACACCGCCTTTGGCATTGGCTTCTTTAATCGCCATCTTGGCACCATTGGCTGACGAGGTGCCCATGGTGGCATTACCACCAGTCATTTCATTTAATACACCAATTTTGATTTCATTAGATGATGTACCGCCACAGCCGGCCAAAACACCGGTAATCAGCAGTACTGCTGTTAGCACAGCTACCATTTTTACACTTGACCTACTCATTTTGTAAATTTCTCCCCTCTTTTTTGGCCACAATACCTTGCCTTGCATCTCCAGTCCCTCGCATAAAGTAAGCCTGATAACGGCACTCTCCAACGAATGGTTTCAGGCTCAGGAAATGTTGGTCTTCCAAATACTATAAAAGTATCCTGTCTAAATACTTTTATAGTATTTTTTTAACCTTGTTTACTATAGTTCTACATTATATTACATCCGCCGAGCTTTTTCAAGATAATTAGTGATAGCTATCACTAATTATCTTGAATTTTTTCACTGTTTGTCTACTGAAAAAATACATTATTATCATTCGTCTTTCCCACGTGCTATATCACTGATACTTTATTTCATTACGACTCCAGCACTTTCCAGCCGGACAAAACAACTGTGCCCATCCCTCGTCTTCGGGATGGGCGATAAGTAAGCGATATTAGTTTTTCTGAGCCGCAATAAGTTCTGCAATTCCGGTCTCTTTTACTATTTTCGTTAATTTCTTATTATCGGCTATCCATCTGTCACCAAAATCCTCAGGCCCCAGATAATGGACTAACATTCCCAGTTTCTCCATATTCTCTTTGAACTCAGGGTCATTGACCATTTCTCTGAGACCGGCTGCCAGCCTGGCCTTTTCCGCCAGCGGCATTTCTTTGGGTGCGGCGATTCCCGTCCAAAAGTTAAAAGCTACATCTATTCCTTGTTCCTTGAAGGTTGGCACATCCTCAAAGCCAGGGATGGTTAATCTATTCTCCTCGGCAACCCCCAGTATTCTGATAGTACCACTTTTTACGTGTTCTTTTAGAACGGCCGGATTATATGAAAAAACAATCTGAATATGATTGCCCAAGAGAGCCGCCAAAGATTCTGATTCACCTCCCCGGAACGGAACTTGTTTGATTGTAATCCCGGCTTCTCTGGCAAACGTTTCTCCCGTAACATGTGTTGACGTACCCAACCCTCCATGGCCAAACTTGATTTCACCAGGATGCTGTTTGGCATAGCTAACCAATTCACTCAGGTTTTTCCATGGTTTGTCAGTAAGACAGGCCACTACCACGGGTGAAGATACAACATTAACTAACGGTTCCAAAGCACTAGGATAATGGTATCTTGTCTGCCCAATAAGTGGTTGCAATATTGCGCTTGTAGCAACAACGCCAATTGTGTAGCCATCAGGTTTGGCGCCGGCAAGTTCATTCATGCCGAGGGTGGCTCCGCCACCAGGCATATTGACTACTACCAGCGTCTGCCCCAAATGCTTATAGGCTGACTTTTCCAGTGCCCTTGCCAGCGTGTCTAAGCTTGAACCGGCGGCAAACGGCACAATTATTGTAATTGGTTTACTAGGATATTGTTCAGCAGCCATACTCTCTTTTGCTCCCATAGTACATCCCCCCATAATAATCGTCATACTTACGAAGACCGCCAACAGGACAAAGAACCTCTTGTTTCTAATCACGATCCCCCCCATTCTACATTTTTATTTTTGGGCTTTCCCTTCTTTCAGTAAACCAGCTACCGATGTTATTAAACAAGGGATGGACAGCTACCGAATAAGTAAGCGATATTAGTTTTTCTGAGCTGCGATAAGTTCTGCAATTCCGGTCTCTTTTACTATTTTCGTTAATTTCTTATTATCGGCTATCCATCTGTCACCAAAATCCTCTGGCCCCAGATAATGGACTGACATTCCCAGTTTCTCCATATTCTCTTTGAACTCAGGGTCATTGACCATTTCTCTGAGACCGTCTGCCAATCTGGCCTTTTCCGCCAGCGGCATTTCTTTGGGAGCAGCGATTCCCGTCCAAAAGTTAAAAGCTACATTGATTCCCTGTTCCTTGAAGGTTGGCACATCCTCAAAGCCAGGGAGAGTTAGTCTATTCTCCTCTGCAACCCCCAGTATTCTGATAGTACCGCTTTTTACGTGTTCTTTTATGACTGCTGGATTATATACTCCAATAAGCTGCACATGCCCGCCCAAGAGAGCCGCCAAAGCTTCTGATTCACCACCCCGGAAAGGAACTTGCTTGATCGTAATACCGGCTTCTCTGGCAAACGTTTCTTCCGTAACATGTACTGACGTACCCAACCCTGAATGTCCAAACTTGATTTCACCAGGATGCTGTTTGGCATAGCTAACCAATTCAATCAGGTTTTTCCATGGTTTATCAGTAAGACAGACCACTACCACGGGTGAAGATACAACATTAACTAACGGTTCCAAGGCACTAGGATAATGGTATCTTGTCTGCCCAATAAGTGGTTGCAATATTGCGCTTGTGGCAACAACGCCAATTGTGTAGCCATCCGGTTTGGCGCCGGCAAGTTCATTCATGCCGAGGGTGGCTCCGCCACCAGGCATATCAACTACCACCAGCGGCTGGCCCAGATGCTTATAGGCTGACTTTTCCAGCGCCCTTGCCATCAAGTCTGAACCTCCACCGGCGGCAGACGGCACAATTATTGTAATTGGTTTACTAGGATATTGCTCAGCAGCCACACTCTCTCTTGCTCCCATAGTACATCCCCCCATAATCATTGCCATACTTAAAAAGAGTACCCCCAGGACTAGAAAACCCTTATCTTTAGTCACTATACCCCCCCATTTCAGCTTTATATTTTTTGCTCTGCCTTCTTTTTGCAAACCAGATAAATACGTTAAAAAACAGCAAAGCCATACTAAGCGACAGAATAGTACCAGAGATCGGACGTAAAAGGAAATACCAAATACTGCCATCGCCAATAATCAGACTCTGGACTAACCCGTTTTCCAGAATAGGACCCAACATAAGTCCCAGAACCAGCGGCGCCGGTTCGTAGCCTGTTTGTTTCATAAAAAAACCAAGAATACCAAAGGCAGTTAATAGACCGAGGTCGAAAAGACTATTATTAATCGAATAAGCACCTGTCAGCGTAATGATCAAAACAATCGGCATAAGAATCCTTAACGGGGTTTTTAGAAAATAGGCAAACAGCCCCACCAGCGGCAGATTCACGATCAGCAATATCACATTGCCAATATACATACTGGCAACAAGTCCCCAAAACAAATCCGGATTTTGCGTCATTAAGGTCGGTCCTGGCATAACCCCGTGAATCATAAAACCACTCAGCAAAAGGGCGGCAGAGGAGGAAAACGGCAAGCCCAGGGATAATAACGGAATCATGGTTGCCGAAGCGGCTGCGTTATTGGCCGATTCCGGTCCGGCAACCCCTTCAATGGCCCCCTGGCCGAATTCTTCCGGCCGGTTACTTTGTCTCTTTTCTACCGCATAGGAGGCAAAGGTTGAGACAGTGGCTGCCGGCCCGGGAATTAAACCCACTAAAAAGCCAATCACCCCGCCGCGAAAAATAGGTCCCAGCGAACGCCGCCATTCTTCCCTGCTGGGATACAACTCACGAAACCGGACAGATTGTATCTTATTGTTAGCCTCAGACTGAACCAGGGTATGCAGGATCTCAGCAACACCGAATAATCCCATCACCACAATGGAAAATTCCATGCCGCGCTGTAATTCATCAATGCCAAAGACAAACCGGTTAATACCGGTCAGGCTATCTAAGCCTATTGTCCCCAGCATAATCCCGATTGTCACCATCAAACCGGATTTGAGCATCGAAGTACCTGTTAATCTCATAAGAATTAACAATCCGAGCACGGCAATGGCAAAATACTCCGGCGGTCCAAAGGTTATGGCAAACCTGGACAAAATCGGTGCAAAGAAAGTTAATCCAACAAGACCCATTGTGCCGGCAATCAAAGAACCAATGGCCGCAATCGCCAGTGCCGCTCCGGCCCGTCCTTTTTTAGCCATCGCATAGCCATCAATACACGTGACTACGGAAGAGGCTTCACCGGGAACATTCAACAGAATCGACGTCGTAGAACAACCATACATGGAGCCATAGTAAATCCCCGCAAACATAATAAGCGCAGTGGTGACATCCATAGTAAAGCTAAAAGGGAGCAATAAGGCCATTGTCCCCACTGGCCCAATGCCGGGCAAAACCCCCACCAGTGTTCCGATAAGCACACCGGCTATACAAGCCAGCAGGTTTGCCGCCGACATACTCACAGAAAAACCATTTACAAGCATAGCTAAAACGTCCATAGTATCCACTCCAGCCTACGGCAAATTAGTACCTAACAACTTTGAAAAGAGAAAATAGAAGCTTCCCGCAATTCCTGCCGAAAAGAAACACGGATAAACCCAGCCTGCCGTTTCGGTCACTTTTAGCAAGTAGAACAGACTAATAAAGGTAGCTGCCATGTAACCAAGAAAACGTAAAAGAATTAAATAAACAAGGATGCCGATAATTAGAAAAATCAGCTTTCTCCCCTTGCTGTCAGCCTTAACATTTCCGGCTTCTTTACACCCTTTCCGGAACAACGCGCTTATTATAAGAACAAGCGCTAACAGAATAGCAATACCGCCTGCTATTCTCGGCATGAATCCCGCTTTCGGCGCCATAATACTACCGAAAGCCAAAGAAAAGGCATCTTCGGTATAGATAACACTCAGAACTAAAAAGAAAATAGCAATCAGTATTTCGGTCATTTTCTCACCTCACACCCTGGCTTACTCACCGTTTAAAAGTGATAGTAAACTTGGCTCCCCCTTCGGGCATATTTTCTATCATCATAGTGGCGTTATGCCGCTCAACAATCCGGTAACATACAGCCAGACCAAGACCTACACCATTATCTTTGGTAGTGAAGAACGGCGTCCCCAGTTTGTCAATAACTTCAGCCGGAATACCGCCTCCCTCATCACGAAAGGTCAGAAGCACCGTAGAAGCAAAGCTGGAGGTGCTGATGGTTAGCTTCCCACCCTGCGGCATAGCTTCTATCCCATTGCGGACAATGTTTAAAATCAGCTGACGCAGACTGTTTTCATCAAGACGAAGGAGCGGAATATCCTGCAAATCCAGCTCTAGTTGGCAATTATAACGCAGCGCGTCTGCTTCCAGCAGGGGAGTCACTTCCCGGATAATGGTATTTAACTGGCCCTCCTTAAAATTCATGGCCTTATTTTTAGCCAATGACAAAAAATCGCTAATAATAGCGTTAGCACGGTCAAGCTCCTCAATCATAAGCAGAAAATGAGATTTATAACTTTCAAAGTTTGGCTTATTGCCGATGTATTGCAGGAAACCTCTTACTGTCGTCAGGGGATTGCGCACCTCATGGCCGATACTGGCTGCCATCTCGCCAATTATATTTAACCTGTCCAGCCGGGCCATCCGGTCTGTTTGCTCACTGATATACTGCAAAAGGGGATTCAATTCAGCTATATCACTTTGAAAGTCTTTCCCACGCCCTTCTACGATAGCATCAGCAAATAATGCAAGCTCCCTCTTCAAGCGGATAAATATTTCCTGAAACAGCATAATCACCACAACTAACGCCACACAGCCGCCCAGGAGTATCTTTTTATAAGCGCCCAGCATATCGGCTTTAACCTTGTCCACATTGTTGCAGATAAAAATGTAGCCAATAATTTCATCCCGGTATTGGATTGGTCTTACAAAATATAATATCTCTACACCATTCCATAATACCGAATCATTCTGCCTGCCAAGTGTTGCTGTGTCTTTGTGAAACATGTCGCCAAACTTCTGGGAATCGTCAATGGCCAGCAATGCTTTGTCAGGTTTTGGGCCAACAGCGACAATTTGCTGCAACCGGGTGGAATATATACCAAACTTTACAGGCAGGGAAGGAATGAATACCGTATTCATTGCCGGTTGCAGCTTACTATTAAGCAGCAAAACCTGTTCTTCCGGTGATTGTTCCACATTGCCCTGATACTCTGCAGCCTCACTCAAAAACTGAATAGGCAGCGTTCTTGCAAGATAGGCGGTATATTCTTCCATAACATGCGCATACGTTGCTAGTTTTTCTTCATAAGCCGTCCACTGATGATATAAAGAAAAAAATAGCATAAATACTAACACAATGCCGACAGCCTTAATGTTTAGTCTGGTAGTCAGATTAGATATTTTCATTATATCCCCAAGCTTTCGCTATTCTAGTAATCATTCGATACATTATTTTGCAATTTTTGATATTTTTTATAATTATGTTTTTTACTGTATTCTACATTTTCCAATAAACTCCTTTATTTTTTGTATAAAAATGTAAAGGTTGGTTCATATATTTTATGAACCAACCACTTTTTGTAAGAAAAGTATATTTCGTCCGTCCAGCCGCTGATACTCCATACAATCCATATTCTGCCGCACAAAATAGATACCAAGTCCGCCAAGTTCCCGTTCCTCGGCAGACTGGTTAAGGTCAGGCTCGGGAATAGTCGTTGGGTCGAAGGCCACGCCATCGTCAGAAACTGTCAGATTAATCGTGCTATCTGCAAAACTAATCTCAATGAGCATTTCGTGGACTAAACCGTCAGGGTATGCATAGGAAATAATATTGGTGACAAGCTCATCCAGCACCAAATTTACTTGAAACAATATCTTGGGGGCAATATCATTTTCCTCAAAAAATTCTTCAAGATTTGCGCTGAGTTTTTCCAGTTCGTCTAAGTTATTTTTCAAGATCATCTGCTTCTTTACCATTCACACCACCAGCCTTTTACTAGATTCAAGCACATCCCGAATAGTTATCATTGAGGGAAACTGGTTATGGGTGGCACACACAGTGCCTATTACCGTTGAGGCACCCCGTACCACAGCACGGTGTCGTGGCTGAGCTTCTCGACCCGGAATCCCTGGTAACCCTGACTCAGCAGCTGCAGCTGCTGTTCCCGGTCATTTACACTGACGGAGATAGCCGCAGCTTCATCGAACTGCGCCGGCTTCAGCCTGTCCCGGCAGAAGATATAGCGCCAATGCCCACCAGGCAATTCCAGTAACCGTACTACCGGCATACCAACGACCAGTTTGTCCTTGATACTCGGATAATTCTGCGGTGACACAACAGAACACAAATACCGCTTGCAGCGCAGGTCACCCGCTTCAGCCAAGACCTGGGCAGTTAGCTGCCGCTGCAAAGCATGACCACGGTGCAGTGGGTGAACAACTCCGATTTCCAGATGGACAACTTTGTTCCATTCTGTTGGAGGCAGTCCGGCATATTCACCCTGATTGAATTTACCGGGATAATACAGCAGCCGGAAAGCGACTAGTTGGTCAGCCGCAAATGCTCCTACGCCTACGCCTTCGTCAGCAAGACAGGCAGCCAAAATATCTGTTGGCCTTTCCATAAAAATCGCATCATTTTCTGCCGCAAAGTGCCTGGCCTGTTGCTGCAAATCCACTACAGCCGGCAAATGCTGAGGTGCCAGCCGCTGAATCGTGTAGCACAGACAGCTGCCATCGGGCTGAGGAATGTGTATTTCATTAATCACTTTTACGCTCATTATAGCGCCTCCTTATATAAATCAGCTTGTGCCTGCTTGATCCTGAATAATACTTCTGTCAACTGTCCCGGTGCCGGAGTAAGCAGCCGCACCGCCTGATGACCAAAGGGAGCACAGCGTGCGCTGCAGCCCTTGAGAGTGATATCATAATCCTGCAAACTTTCCGTAATCACCCCATGGAGCATAAGCCGTTGCCAGAGATCAGGCACTTTGGCCATGACCACCTGCAGATGGCTGCGCTCATCCGTACAGCCCACAGCCAGCCCCAGGTCCCTCAGTCCCTCATACAGCAGCCTGTTGGTATGGCGGTTGTGGTCACGCACCCGGCGGGCATGATGACAAGCCAGATGCTGCTGGCCTGGTGATCGTTCAAATAATGTCCGGAGAATCAGTTTAGCCAGGGGGCTGAGCAGAAAAAGCAGCCGCTGAGCGCCGCTGTACCCCCTAGCTAATAGTGCGGGACTGACAACAGCATAACCCAGCCGCAGATGGGGTAATCCCTGAGTCTTGGATAACGACCCCAGTATAATCCCGCCGTTATCGACGACAAATTTCGCCGCCTGCTGGAATTCATCGCCCAGTATTTCAGCAAAAGCCAGGTCGATCAGCGGCAACGCTCCATGACGCACGGCATGCACTGTAAGCCGGCGCATTAGTTCGGCATCAGCGGCGCCAAAGGGATTATTCGGATAATCCAGGTAGACAATGGCTCCCTTGAGTTCCCTCCCGTTCAGCTTGAGCATGGCGGCGGCGGCATCAAGGGGATTCAGACTCATGCCGCTCACGGGGCGGTAGCGAAGACCGCTCCGCATTGCCAGCCGGTAGATATCCGGAAATGAGTAGACGGGAACAAACAGGGTATGATATCCCTGGCGTGCTAAAAAGCGAACAACCTCATCTGCGGCCCCAATACTGCCGTGAGAGGAAAAAGCCACCGCCTCTGCCGGCACATCTGTCATACCCATTCCGTCCAGCAGCAACCGGCACGTCTCCTCATGGGCCGGATCCTGGGCATAATGTGTCAGTTCTGACAACCACGGTGCATCGTTACGGTTCGCCAGGCGTGCCGTCAATTCCGCCGCCGGTCCCAGAGGGCTTACGCCCAGGCCCAGATCAATCACATCGCCATGGCGGCCATCATATCGCAGTTGTTCGTGGCCGAACAGATAACCCGTAAATTTTTCATTTGTGTTCATCAACCTCATCTCCCTATAACCAATGACTCCCGATTCTGCCGCTGATGCAGCCAAAAAATGATAATGGCCGCACTATAAACCAATCCGGCAGCCAGCAGCGCTGCCGAAGGTCCCCACGGCAGCAACAGGCCGAAGAACAGTGGGCCCAGCATTTGGCCCACTTTCCACACCATACTGAATAAACCAAGTGCTGTACCCTGCCCCATTTTTCTGGTGGCCGGCAGCTGTAAAAAATATGCGTTCCGCACCGCCTGACCCACACTGTCCGACAACCCCAGCAGCAGCACCGTAGCATAGGCGGCATATAGTGACGAGCCGCCGGCGAACAGGAACATCCCCAGGGCACCAACTGACGTTGAAGTCACCAGAATACGGTCCAGCTGTTTCATCTTGCCCGTGTATCTGGTGATGTAGGGCCCGAAATACACGATACATACGGCATAAACCATAAAGACCCGGCCGGCATTGGATATGGCCAGGCCTGACGCACTGAAATATAGAGGCAGAAAATATTGCAGGAAGCCCACCATACAGGCTGATGATGGGATGATGATGCCCAGAAAAAATACAGCTACCTGCCGGTCCGCAAAAAATGCTGCTACTTTCATCCCCGCTCCGGCATCGTTCGAACCTGCAGGCAGCTTCTGCCCCGCCGCAGGATCCAGCAGCAGCCAGGCTCCAACCGCCGCAAACAGACTTAATACGCCGGCCAGCATAAATACTGCGGCATAGCCTAAACGGTCAGCCAGTATGGCGCCAAAAGCACAGCCGCACAGATTGGCGGCGTAGAGTCCCGCATTCAGAGCCGAAAAACCCATAGCCTGCTGCTCCTGTGTATCCTCGGCAGCCATGGCTCGCCGCAAGGACAGCCACACACAGCCGTAACCCACCCCTGTCACCGCCCTGGCTGCAACGAACAGCAGCATGCCGTCTGCCAGCCAGGAAAGGAGCGAGCCGGCGGAAAAACCGGCCAAACCGACATACATCAGACGTTTCCAGCCCTTGCGATCAATGATGAATCCCCCGGCGAAAGCCGCCAGAGCCGATGTAATGAATTCGGCCGAGATAGGAAGACCCAGAATCAGTTCCAGTGGCAAACCAGCTACAGGATAGGCGATCTGATTCATACGCAAGGGTATCAAGATGATCGTAATAAAGTAGGATAGATAAAACAGGAAGGCTAAAGGACGGATAACCCGGATATTAGTGGCACTATGACCAGCACCCACCAAGTCGGCCCGCCGGGCCTGAACCATCAAGAGCAGCAACAAAACTTCAACGGCAAAAAAGCAGGAAACCAACGTCATCGTCAGTCCGTCGAAAGCAATGCCCAGGACCTTGTCTTCAATATAATTAGAGGCCAGAGACACGACGATCTCGCTATGTCCCGGACCGGCATTCACAGGCATACGGTAATCCCATTCAGCTGACGATCCACCGCTTGCCAGGATTGCTTCCTGTTTGGCGGCTGCCACTACTCTCCCATCATTAATGATGGCCAGATTGGATAGTTCCGGTACGAGTCGAACCGTTTTCCCCAGCCAAGCATCCAGGCCGCTGACCTGAGAATAGCCGCCGGTTTTATCCAGGATGAAATGCAGATCAGTTATGACCGCCTCGGCAGCGATGTTGGTATTGTTGATGGCCGTTTGACGGTAAACGTCTTGCTGGACAGATAGGTTATGAAAACCAAACACCAACTGCGGAACTGACAATGCTGCCAAAGCAAGGCTTAGGAAAACCTTGCGCCGCAGCTGCCCTGCAGCATCATAGGTTGGCACCGTCAAGAAGAATACGAGCAAAGCCAGCAAACCTGCGGCAGTTGCCGCAGCCGCACCAGGTAAACTTTGCTGCAGAAAAACGGTGACTTGGTCCTCGACCAGCCTTTCCGGAAACAGAATGTCCATTGAGCCGATCAACTGTCCGTCTTTGTTTCTCAGCGGCAGGAGACAGTGATAAGCATTGTCTTGCCGCACCAGCTTATACCCGGCACTGCCGGCCTGCATCCCGGCTGGCAGCGTGGATGCTGCCAGATCCTTCTCTTTCTGTTGCAACTGCCAGGCAACCGTTCCGTCCGGCAACAGTATCCGGACATTATCTACTCCCGGTGCCGCCTGCTGTACACCTGCCAGAACTTCCGGCATGCCATAAAAGTTTGCTAACTGTTTGCCGTATTTCACTGCATATTCAATGTTAAGCTGACTGCGTGCAGCGGCTGCGGCATAACTGGCCGCCAGCGAATCAGCATAGTGTTTCTTGAAAGAGGCTGCATTGAGCCACAGATTCATCGCCACCATGACCAGCAGCAGCACTCCGGCCGTAAGATACAACGGCCAGCCCCGTCCTTTGCTCACCCCATCAGCCTCCTTTCTCTGTATGTCGCCCATACGGATACCTTAGCGGTAGACATCATCGGCGGACAGGATGATATCCACCGGTACTGTCCAGCCAATCTGAGCCGCCACCTTCAGGTTTAACACGATAAGCGGCGTTCTCTCAAAAACCTGTGGTAGGCTGCGAGGCTTTTCTCCCTGCAATGTACGGACGATAACTTCTGCCCCGAAGCGTCCGATACCGCTGAAGTCCGTTGTCGATACACTCAGCAGAGCTCCATTGACATTCTCATTTCCCCACTGTTGGGCAAACACAGGAATTTTTTGGTCATAGAAAGGCTGGAGCAGTTCAGGCAGCATAGCGGAAGAACGATGGGAATATTGTGTCAAGTACATGGCATCCACTTCAGCCGCCAATTCACGGTGAGCTGCCAGTGCCTGCCGGACATACAACTTGGGATCACCCTGACGGGTTTTATCATCCACATGGCGCCAGACAACTTCAAAGCCCCGTTCCTGTGCTACTGCATTTACATCCTCAAGGGCAGCCACACTGCGCCCCATCACCGTATCTTCATAGACGATACCAAGCCGTTTGAAACCAAAAATATCATGAAATACTTCCAGTTGCCGCCGGTAACGGTTGGCATCCATATGCGCCCAGATATGGTCGCGTCCGGAATCGATATCTGAGGCAACAATTCCGGATCTGACAGCATTACTGGTGGAAAAAATTAATGTCGGCACATGGTGAGCATCAGTAGCCAAATCCTGTCCCGGCCATGTTCCCATCGCTAACATAACATCAATATCCGAAGTGTGATTAAGGCGGGATAAAATTGCTTGCCGCACCGCAATACGGATGCCGGGGTCAGCTTGATAGGTATAATAGCCATTCGCCACAAATTCAATATACGGTCCTGTATCATGGGCAGCCAGCCATTCCCACATGGCCTGTGTATCCTTTTGACCAGGCGTATAAGGCAAATCTTCGACTCCTGTAACCCAGCCCAGTTTGGCCAGCCCCTGCACCAGGTTATACAAGGTTGCTGCATAGTTGGCAAAAGCCTCTGTCTCGCAATAGGCTATGCGATATTTACCGCCTTGCGCTTTAGGGCTGGGGTGGTAGTCCCTTTGCCATTGACCGGCTGAACCGGCAGCCACTGCCAGCCATAGCAATAGCAGACAGCCTGCTGCCAGTTTTAAGCAGAGCCGGACTTTAGTCATCTTGCTTTGTCTCCCCCGGCTGCCTGTGAGCCTTTATAATACACAGTCATCAGCGTAATATCGTCAGACTGCTCGGCACCGGCCGTATGGTTCCGGACACTGTCTAAAATGGCTGCCGCCACCGCCTGCACTGAGTGTACGGGTGCATCCAGGATTGCCTGCTGCAGGCGGTCATTGCCGAACTGTTCATACCTGGTATTCATCGCCTCATTAATGCCGTCAGTATACATAATAAGAACATCACCGGCTGCCAGCGTGGTCTCCTGACAGTCATAGACCATATCCTCCATTACGCCCAGAGCAATACCTTTGACAGGAGTCAGTGTTTCTACCAGGCCTTCCTCCTGCCGATACAGATATGGGATGTTGTGACCACCGTTAGCATACACCATGCGGCCTGTAGGGAGATGAAGAATGCCGCAAAAAACGGTCGCGAACATGGAAGCATCATTGCCGCGGCACAATTCATTGTTCACACCGCTGAGCAAGTCCGACGGAGACGTTTCTTCAGCGCCTCTGGCCCGGATCAGCGTCAACGCTACAGCCATGAACAAGGAAGCAGGCACCCCTTTCCCCGACACATCTCCCACAACTACACACAGATGTTCATCATCAATGAAGAAAAAATCGTAAAAGTCACCGCCCACAGCCTTTGCCGGCTCCAGAAAAGCGTACAGGTCAAACTCGTTGGAGTTGGGAAAGGGCGGAAACAATTTCGGTACAATGCTCATCTGAATATCGCGGGCCACTTGTAGTTCACTGTCCATTTTCTCTTTCAGCTCGCGGGTAGCTTGTTCATCCCGGAAATTATTGATGATAAAAATGAACAGTGATACTCCAATGCATTTGATAGCTGTCATTGCAAAAAAACCGCGTGAGACTAATTGGAGGGCTTTTTCAAACTCCGGTGCCAGTACCAGCGTCATCGCGGCAGCAAAAATCTCGTACGCTGCCGTCACTGCCGCGGCTTCAGCGGCAGTGACACGGCAGCCCTTTTTCCACCGGTAAAATAAGCCGCCGGCTAACCCTGCCAACAGGGCATACAAGGTACCCGACACAACCGTAAAGCCCCCCAACGAAAAACGGTGAACTGCGCCCACTACGCTGGCTCCCAATCCGACCCAGGGCCCTGCCAGCAAGCCGGCCGCCAGCGAACCTAAGCTGCGGGTACTGATAAAACCACCGTTAATCGGAATATTCTTGTACGCCCCGTAAAGCGAAAAAATACTGAATATAGCGATGAGGATCAGGGAGCCTTTTATAGTGCGCCTGTCTACTAACAACCGGCTCAGGCTGGTTCTGGTCAACAGATACGCCAGCACCACCATGACACAAGTCGTCTCAAGTAGTTGAATACTGCTCTCTATGCCTGATTGCACCACACTACCTGCTACTTAAAACATAGACAAATATATCCATGTTAAGAAAATTACTGTTTCATCGTGTCCGGTTTTGCCAAAGCTACCACCGTTTATATAACACTCCGCAGCCGTAAATTCCCGACTAGCCATCGGTACACATATACAATAGCTTGACTATGCTATCTTGTATATTTTGGCATTCGCAAGATTTATACTAGCATTCAAATCGCGGTCTATTACTAAGCCGCACTCTTGGCAAGTGTAAGTCCTGTCAGCAAGTTTTAGGTCTTTCTTGATATTTCCGCAGCACGAACAGGTTTTGGATGATGGATAAAATCTATCAACCACCCTTAATTCAATGCCGTTATCTTTGCACTTACACTCTAGTTTTTGCTTGAAGCAATAGAACCTTTGTTCCGCTACTGCTTTTGCTAAATGCCTATTCTTCATCATGCCACTACTATTCAAATCCTCAATAGTGATATGAGATGGCTTGGTTTTCGCTATCTCATTAACTACTTTATTGGTGTAATCATTACGGATATTAGTTAGCTTATAATGAATGGCTTGTATTTTCTTAACTTGTTTTGCTATGTTTGCAGAGTAAGTAGCAGTTTTTTCACCTCTTTTCTTTTTATGTTCATACTTTCTCGATAAGCGTCTTTGCTCACGCTTTAACTTCCGTTTGAGTTTACGAACAGAATTTGTCTTATTGATATTCTTGAATACCTTGTTATTGCTTATTGTTGCTAATGTCTTAATCCCTAGGTCAATGCCAATACCGTTAGTCGGTTCAATATCTTCTTTTGGCTTTTCATTACTATCAATCAGAACAGCTACAAAATATCTTCCTGCTTGCATGGATGCCGTTCCACTTTTAACTACTGCATTTGTAGGTATATAGCCTTTTTCTTTGAGTTGAACAAAGCCAATCGTAGGTATTTTTACTCTATGCCGTTCAACCGTCCAATCAGTTGTATTGTTTTTAGGGAAATAGGCTTTAACATCTTGGTTTTTCTTTTTCTTAAATCTAGGAAATTTGCTTTCACCTTTAAAGAATCGCTTAAATGCCTGTTCACCGTTCATTATTGCCTGTTTAACAGCTTTAGATGATACGCTTTTAATCCACTGATATTCTGGATTATTCGGCAAATATTCGTTGTTCAGCCACTTGGAGAAATCCATACCAGACACAAACCGCTTTTCTTGCTCATATATCTCTTTGTTGTGTGCAATGTAAAGGTTATAGACATATCGGCAAGTACCAATAGTTTGACGGATTTTAGTTTTTGCTCTGCCGTAGGATTTAGTTCAGTCTTATAGGCTCTTAGCATAAATCATTGTCTTCTTTCAATTTTTTTATACTTTCTGAGGCCATAAATTCTGCAAGAAAAACATGAGTTATGCTAATTAAGTCCTGAACTAATTCCTGTTCTGGTGATAATTTTTCATTATTTACTACAACAAGTTCAACTCCGTATGATTTCAAAAATTCATCAACCCAACTATAGCCAAATCGAATAAATCTATCTTTGTGTGCAACCAATATTTGCTTTACTTCCCTATTTCTACACATTGCAAGAAGGTCATTCCATTTTTTGCGTTTATAATTCAACCCGCTGCCAATGTCCTCTAAAACTTCATCTACTATAATCCCTTTAGTATTAGCATATTGTTTCAAAAACTCAATCTGATTAACCAAATCGTCTTTTTGCCCATGATTAGACACTCTAGTATATATAACTACTTTTCTTTTATTTTCTTCCTGTTTAGAAGAATGACCAATATACGCTACATATTGAGTATGCGTATAATACCTCCTGTTTGTTGGTGAACGAAAAGCGGTTAAAATACCTTCGTTATCCCATCGTTGCAAAGTTCTTACTGAAACATTAATAAGTTTCGCAAACTCATTAGGCTTGTATTGTTTATCCATATCCATATTATGACATTATTAGATATATTTGTCTATATTTTTATTAACTGTTCACATCCTCCTGCTTGAATACAATAATGGCCAGCATATTCCATTTTGCACATAAACGTTCTCCCAGTCAACCATAAACTTTAACACGTATTTCCATTATATCACCCTGTCAAAATCAAAACCTTAAGATTTCTTAAAAAATTACTCCAAATTTACTCATCTTATGTAATAAATTGGGAGGATTATTTTTCTTTACGCAGAAATCACTACTAATCAAGGAGGTGTAAGGCTTGACCTTAGCCAACATCCTAGTTGTAGATGATGAAACAGAAATCATTGATATTATTGAATTATACCTAAATAAAGCAGGCTATCAGGTTTTCCGGGCAACCACTGGTGAAATGGCCATTCGTTTAACTGCCGACAAACACCCAGACCTGATCGTCCTGGATATCGTTCTGCCAGATATAAGCGGATTCCAGGTCACTGCCAGACTTGCCGACCTTGGCTTGAGTGATATCCCGGTGATATTTCTTAGCTGCCGGAACGAAGAGGAAACCATTGTACAAGGCTTACACCTTGGTGATGATTATGTGACCAAACCTTTCAGTCCGAGTGAACTTACAGCGCGGGTAGAAGCCCGCTTACGTCGTAAACGGGCAACTGTCAACCCTTCTGTTGCTGCGGAAAATCAGCAGCAGCTGTGTTTTGCCGATCTAGTGATTGACCTGCCGGCTCATAGCGTCCGGATTCGAAATACAGAAGTACCCCTTTCCACTACCGAGTTTAAGCTATTATGCCTGCTTGTACAAAACCGGCACCGGGTTTTCAGCTCTGAACAGCTTTATGAGCTGGTCTGGCATACACAAGGGTTAGATGATGTCCGGACAGTAATGGTTCATATCAGCAACCTGCGTAGAAAATTAGAGATATTTCCTGATAGTAGAGAGTATATTCTTACCGTACGCGGTGCCGGGTACCGCTTTAACCATGCTTTATCAGAAAGCTAAGTTTTTTCTTTATAAAACCTTTAACCGCAGGACAGCAATAAGAGCTTATAATAAATATTAATGCAGGTGGTGGTTATTGACTATGACAGATCCAAACCAACATTCAGGCCGGAGCCCTAAAATCGGCGTTGTTTTAGGGGGCGGCGGCTGGCGCGCATTGGCCGCAATCGGTTTATTTGAATTCCTGGACGAAGCCAACCTGCCCATTGATCTATTAGTCGGATGTAGTGGCGGCGGAATTATGGCGGCACTACGTGGTGCCGGTTTCACACCAGATGAGATGAAATCCTGTGGACGCGAGTTTTGGAACCCCAAGCTATTCTCCCGCCTGGACTATCGTACAATCTTAGATATTCTCGGGTTGCCTTTTGGCCAATTTAGTCCTACAGCTGCCATTTTACGGCCTCACAGAATGTTATCTGTTTGCCAAAAAATCTTTAAAGAACGGCGCCTGGAAGAGTTTCACCCGCTTACGATATTACAAACAACAGATATTCGTTCCGGACTGGGAATCGCACTACATCAGGGACAGGCAGCCCAAGCTGTGTATGCTACAACGGCTCAATTTCCTTTCTTACCACCGCTTGCAGTCGATAACCAGCTGCTTGTGGACGGTTCCTATATTTCTTCACTTCCCGTTATGGAAGCAGTACGGCAAAATATGGATATTATCATTGCCATGTCATTTGACAACCATCCCAAACAAGAGCCAGCTCACTTTTTTGATCACTATTGGCAATTTATTAACAAAATTCTGACCACTGGTGAACGAAATCAAACAGCTCTCGCAATTTCTCTGCATCATCATGAAATGATTTTAATTAATGTTCATTTTGGCTGCACTGCAGAGTTCTTTTCCGCTGAAGGACTGGCGGACATCATTGCAACCGGCCGGGAAGCCGTTCGTTCCCGTAAAAACGAAATTTTGGGTGCTCTTGAAAGTTTTACTGTCCCTTGATGATCAAACAACAACTTCTCTTTCCATCCCTGTAGGTAAATTCGAGTGTGGTGGTGATTAATCATGATCGAAGCAATCACAGCTTCACAGTTTGTGTTTGGTGCTATTGCTATTACTGCGCTGGTGATACTAGGCATTTGGAGCATTTGGACAGGCTATTATTGGCTTACAGCCTTTATGGCCGGCATTCTTATCACCGGACTATTCTTTACCCGGATACTGTACAATCTGGCCAGACACCTGTATACCGGAGTCATAGAATCCAGCAAAGGCACGCTTGCGTTTTCCTTTCCCTATAAATCACATGCTCAGCAAAAATCTGCCAGGCTTCGTCAGGTAACCGCTGCTCACAATTCCTCCTCATCCCGGCAGGATGCTAAAAAAATCCAGGCGTTAGAAACCATGCTCAAGGAACATGATCTACTCAACGAGCATCTGCAGGATATTAATTCGCAATTAGAAATGGTAGTCACTGAACGCACAGCAGCCCTGGAACGCAGCCATGCCGCCCGCCGCAACTTAATTGCCAATATCTCCCACGACTTACGGACTCCTATTACACTCATTCAGGGTTATACGGAAACATTGCTTGATGGAATAGCTTCTACGCCCGAAGATCAGCTAAAATACTTAAATCTGATCCATGCCCGCGTACTCAGACTTAACCGGCTAATACAAGAACTGTTTGACCTCAACCAGCTTGAGTCAGGTCAACTTTCACTCCGGATTCAGCCGATTTCGGCAACCAGTCTTGCCAAGAGTATCTATGAAAAATATGAGACAGATACCCAAAATGCCAATCTGTCAGTCAAATTTATTTCACCCGACTCAGAACCTCAGTTATACCCTAAAGACGATACCATTTATGCTGATCCTGATCGAATTGAACGGGTATTTTCAAATCTGCTGACCAATTCGATCCGCCACACCATGCCTGGTGGAACAATTTATATTGGAGTTCGCTTTCGCCGCTTACCAGACGCCCCTGAAAAAACTGCTGCTTTATTTTTTGTCCAGGATACCGGCGACGGCATTGCCGAAGAAGATCTGCCGTTTGTTTTTAACCGCTATTACCAAAGTCCTCATCGCGATAGCAGCAAACACAGTGGCTCCGGATTAGGCCTGGCCATAGCCAAAGAGATTGTAACTGCTCACAATGGCCAAATCTGGGTTGAAAGTCAGCTTCACCAAGGAACTACCTTTACATTTTCTCTCCCGCTTGCGGCTCCATCAATTTAATAAAAATAAAACCTGCTAAACCCTGGGTTGAAGGCTTAGCAGGTTTTATTTTTTGTCCTACAATTCTTTTACCGCTTCTTCCTCCGTATCAAAAATACGGAACAACTGGCTGAACCCAGCCATATCAAAAACTTCTTTAACCTGAGGTTTTAGCGAACATAGAACTATTTTACCGCCCGACTTTTGCATAATTTTCAGCATCTGCAAAAATACCCGGAGACCGGCACTGGAAATATAATCATTTTGCGAGAAATCGCATACAATTCGTTTACTTCCCCCACTCACTAAATCGTTTAGTTTGGCCTCCACTTCCTTTGCAGTTTGTGCGTCCACACGGGGTATAATTACCGGTATTTTCACATCGCCTGCTGACTTAATGTCCATTTAGATCCCCTCTTCGTATGTAAAATAAGCAAAATCGCGCTTTAGCACTCACTATGCCTCTACAGAAATCTTCGACCATTTTCAGAAAATCCCTGCACCAGGAAGCATAAACTTTTCATACTTTAATTTTATTGGTATAATAGTCACGACGCAACTATAATATGGTTATCTTATTTTTTGCCTAATTGTAACCCTGGTTGACATTCTTGAGTGCTACTGTTAAAATAATAATAAATTGCATAAAGCAAGGATAGGTGCCTACACAGGCATAATAGAGAAGACCGGTGCAATACCGGCGCGGTCACGCCACTGTAATGGGGAGCGAACTCAAAAAATACCACTGGAATGAATGTTCTGGGAAGGTTTGAGTAAGCAAAGAGCCAAAGCCAGGAGAACTGCCTATCTGATAATCACCGTTTTGACCTACGAGCGATAGGAAGGGGATTGACATGTGTTTTTGTTATATTCCCCGGCTTGCAACCCCAAGTCGGCTTTTCTTTATCCACGCATGCCAAGTTGTCGGTCAGCTTTAACGGACCGGCAACTTTTTTTGTTCTTTTTGTATACTTGGCATACAAAAACACATCAGACCAATTATTTTAAAGGAGGCATAAACATGGATTTTCCTGAGTACAGCCCCACGATCTTTTACCGTTTGATTCAGCAACACAAAGAGGCGCAGTTACTGCTGGCGGCAATTCGTTTGGAGGTATGTTCCTATCTGCAAAAGCCATCATCAGCCAGTGAAATTGCACAACACACCCAGTGTGACCCACAAAACATGGACTTTTTTTTAACAGCATTAAGTTCAATCGGCCTGTTAAAAAAGGAACACAATCTTTTCAGAAACTCGCCGGAAGCACAATTATATCTTGATAAAAACAGTTCTTTATACCTAGGCGAATATTTTCTCTTTTGGGAAAAAAAGACCAGCTTGGAGCAAGTCGAGGAATTAGTGCGTCACGGTGCTGCTGCACCCTGTCAACAGGATCAAGGACATGCCTTTTATAATTTCCGGGAATTAGCCCGCCTATCGGCAACAGAAATTCTTACCGGACGGGTCCAGTCATTTCTTAAATCCGCACAGAATATTTTTCCCAAATCGACACCCCTTCACCTTCTTGATTTGGGTGGCGGATCGGGGCGGATGGCGCTAGAGTTCGGCAAAGAACATCCCCAGGCAACCGGAGTTATCTTTGAACATCCGTCCGTGGCCGATATTCCGGCCGGGCACATAGCAGAAGAACACTTAGAAGATCGCTTCTCTATCATCCAAGGAGATTTTACCTGCGACGACATCGGTTGCGGCTATCATCTGCTGATTGTTTCCGGTGTTCTTGATTTTGGCGGCGACGCTCTGGATGAATTGGTTACAAAAATTTCCGCGGCAGCGCTTTCCGGTGCGTACTTATACCTTGTCAGCCACGACGTAAGTGATGATTACACAGCTCCTAAGGAGGCCATTGTCGGTTGGCTGTCTAGTCACCTTGCCGGTCTGCGTATTTTAATGCCCAAAAGCCGCATCAAAGCGGCTTTAACTGCTGCAGGTTTTCAACCATTGAGCATAAACGAGCAAAACGGTGTAATATCCAGACTACAGGGCGAATGGTATCGGCGCGACTGACCAAGGTTGATAACATGTACCAAAAAAGAAAAAGGAGAAAAGCAATGAGAACAAAGCTGATACTATTCCTTGCGCCAATGATCGCCTTAATGCCTTCCAGTCAGGCGGCATGCACCGAGTTGGAATCCTTCGCCTTAAATGAAGTCATTGTAACCGCGACTAAAACACCACTAGACACAAAAGATGTCCCGAATGCAGTTGACATCATTACCGCCGCAGAAATTCAGTCGCGAAACGCCCATACCTTAAGAGAAATCATTGATTCTTTGCCGGGAGTGGCTATCAATCGCAGCGGCGGTCGCCGCGCTCTGTCCATCCGCGGCTTTGATTCCCGCTACTCAACGATTCTGATTGACGGACAACGTATTCCGGCAGAACCTGATGCGGACTATGAATTGGACCGTCTTGCCCTGGACAATATCGCGAGAATCGAAATCGTACGGGGAAGCGCCAGTGCTCTTTATGGCGCGGATGCAATGGGTGGTATCATCAATCTAATTACCAAAAAATCGCAGGAGTCTAAGACCGTGCTGCAATTTAAAAACAGCACCCTGACGAAACATGGAGACAATGAGCACTGCTATTCCTTGAGTTATGACTCTGGCCGGCAAAACAAGATAAGTTTTACTCTTGCCGCAGACAACACGAAAAATGATGCCTTTTTCAAAACCAACGGAACTACTTTTTTCCCTTTTGGCACACGCTCCCATGTGGACACTCGGCTGGAATATCAGCCAACATCTCAGGAAACATGGACGCTGAGCACGTCTTATTTGCAGGAAGATACGAACGAGTATGGCACTATGTCAGGACTTAGCGGCATTATTGTTAATACAGATATCCATGATGATAATCGTCGCCAAAGGTATTCATTAGACTATCAAAAAAGTCTCCCGGGTAGGGAATTATCAGTGACTGCCTATCACTCCATCTGGGAAAAATACAATGACACAATCAATCGTTTAAGTGGTCAATATACCAATTCAATATATGGGTACAGCACGATTTCCGGCCTGGAAGCACGATTAAGCCGGAAAATCGGCAATTTGCACAAACTTACCGTAGGCGGAGAATATCGTCCGGAACTGTTCCGGGGAACCGGAATTCAAAGTGGGGATGGTTCTTTCAGCAAAAGTTTGCACGGAAAAACATACACCGGCTCAGAGGTAAAAACCGATTACTCGGCGCTATATGTGCAAGATGAATGGAATTTGTCGCCCCAATGGTTGATGATTTCGTCCCTGCGGTTCGACGACAGCAACCGCTTCGAAAGTAATCTAAGTCCCAAAATCGGTCTTACCTATTCACCACAGCCTGATTTGCGGTTTAAGTTCAATGCCGGTACCGGCTTTCGCGTTCCTTCGCCCAAGCAACTGTATGTGAATTTAAACATTATTCGTAACGGCAGCTTGGTCAGTTTTCTGGGAAATGGCTCTTTACAGCCGGAAAAATCAACATTTTACGATGTTTCTGTTGAACGTGACTGGGGTCATACTGCCGGAAAAATCACTTTCTTCCACAGTAATGTTAAAGATATGATTGATGAAGTATGGAGAGCATCAAATGAAATCCAGTATCAAAACATTGGCCGTGCCAACATTCAGGGAGTAGAAACCAGTATCCGGCAGCCATTAAGCGAACGACTGAGCTGGTCGCTTAATTATACATATCTGGATGCAACTAATGAAGCAACTCAGGAACGGCTGTACAACCGTGCTCGTCATAAAATATCATCACAATTGTCATACCAGGCACCAGGCGCTTGGCAAGCAAACCTCTGGGTCGATGCCTACCGGGGCTATTATTTCCAACCCAATGCTACTACTACCAGTGAACGTACTTATACAATCTGGAATCTGAATTTTGAAAAACAACTTGGCAAGGACCAGAGTCTGATTGTCGGCGCTGCCAATCTATTCAATCACCGTGACGAGGATTTATCGCTTCCCGGTACGATTTTAGAAATAGGATATCGAATTAAATTATGAGAAATTCAACAGTTCGTCCCGTCTCCAGGCAACGGCGTATGACCAGAATGGCAATTTTGCTGGCATTAATGATCGTTATTCAATCGCTTCGATTTATCCTGCCGTTACCCAGTCTGATACTATTGTTTTTAATTGGTACCGCATTAAATGCCTGTTTAATATGTACTGCCGAACTTATCGGTCTTTCAGCGGCGCTGGGCCTGACACTACTCATGCCGCTTGTCGCTTTTTTTCAGCAAGCATTCTTTTCTCCGCTCTTTGTGCTTCCGGCGCTCATCGCCAATATAATATATCTGTTGAGCTATGTGGCATGCTCGCATTTGCACATAAGTCTGGTGAGCGGTGTTCCGGCATTATTGCGAATGCTAGCCCTTTATGTCGTTAGCGCTCTAACCTTTGCTTTTTTAGGCTTCAATGAAACACAAGCTGTCATGTTACAGTCCATTTTAAGCGTAACTCAGCTGGCAACAGGCGTCAGCGGAATCCTTTTATGTCGGGTGCTACTCACCAAGCTTCATACCTCAATGCGCGGGGGCCACTAGTCTCGTTCAAAACGCGCTGATAATTCCCTAAAAGCTTGCTATCGTGGCGGGTGATACCTCCGGGAGTCATCAATCAGCAATTAAAAATGCTGATCGATCATTTTTTGGGCACGAAGTAAGAACCCCGAAATACTTTTCAGAACCTCTTCATCAAGCGTTTCCAAATACGCAAACATGTAGTTATCTTTTTGGTCATGAAAAATTTTATGTTGGCGAAACGCTTTCTCCCCCAGGTCAGTCAAAAACACTTGAATACGTTTTTGATCGCCGGGATCAACAGTTTTTTTCACAAAGCCCTGTAATTCCAGCTTAACAATACTCTTGGAAATCACAGCACGAGTGACATCAAAATACCGGGCAATTTCCGAGATAAACATCCCCGGATGATCTCCCAGTGCCTTGATCAAATGAATTTCACCGCGATAGAGAACAATACCCTCCCCAAAATCCAGTTTTTTCATCTTGCTGTTGGCAATGGTTTCAATTAACCGCATAAACTGACTCATCACTTCATCTTGTTTATTCATACTTTAATTTTAGCGACATAATAGTCACGACGCAACTATAACATGGTTACCTTTATTTTAGTTTTTTAATTGTAACCCTGGTTGACACTTCTGGGTGCTGCTGGTAAAATAATAATAAATTACATAAAGCAAAATAGATGCCTACACAGGCATAATTAAGAAGAACCGTTTTCTAAATTTATGTTGAATTTTTTTAACACGAGAACATACTAATCACAAATTGCTAGCTTGAAAGCTAGTATTGAAAGCCATGAAGGCGTAGGTTCCCAATTTAGGGGGAGCCTACATCTTCATGGCTTTTTTTATGTTGCATGAATGCAAACGATCAGTACCGTAAAACTGTATAGGTTTGGATTTAGTAAGAGGTTAAACTATAGGATTGCTTTAAGGTGCTTACTAATTAAGCAGTGCTTACTAATTAAGCAAATGTTATCAAATAGGGGAGGAACAGAATGCATAAGAATTTTCATTGCATGCTTGCGGGAGGATTGTTGTCACTAACCGTGATGACCACCCCTGTTTTTGCAGAAGACATCCCGAATTTTACCATGGAACAAATTATCGTTGAGTCTTCAGTTATCTCTGCGGATGATCCTTTGAATATTTCTGATGTTAATACAAAGATTGTAAAACCCGGCAAAGCTACCAATATCGCAGATTTATTAAAGGATGTAGCCGGAGTCGATGTAACCCAGCGCACGCTCGCAGGAGACACCCAGGATACAGTCAGGTTACGGGGATTCGAAAGTCAGCGATTCAGTGTGTTATTAAACGGAAGACCTGTTAATTCCACCGGAATTTTAGGTGGCTCCTACATGGACTGGGGTACTATTCCTTTGGAAGTTGTAGAAAAAATTGAGATTATTAAAGGACCCAAATCGGCAAAATATGGAAATACATTAGGCGGGGTAATTAATATTATTACCAGGAAAGGTACGGAAAAAAGCAGTACCCACGTTCAGACTGATTTTGGCAGTTATGGTTATAAAAGCTACCGCTTTGATCATAGCGGTAGTGACGGGAGTTTTAATTATTTTATAACAGCAGGAACGAAAGAAGCCGACGGTTATTTACGCAATAATTATCTAGACAGTAAAGATTATAGTTTAAGGCTGGGGTATACTTTTGATACAAAAGGAGAATTGACGGTAGGGGTTTCCAAGGTGGAAACCGAACGCGGTTTTATCGTCAAAAATGACGGGAAAACCGTAGGAATGGCCCAGACTATTGCTATTGATCCTGATTATCCTATCGCCGACGGAGATATTATGATGCCCGGACCTGGCGGAACAGCCGCCAAAGCCTGGAGTGATGGGTCTTATTGGAAAAAAACCAATACGTATTATGATTTGGCATATACGCAACCCTTTAAGACAGGCAAGTGGAAGATAAGCTATTATAAGAATAATGAAAAGAGAGAAGAATGGGACCCCCAAGGTTCGCCAGCAGTTCATAGACTGTTAAAACCCGACCAGTCTTACAGTTGGGCCGGCGAAGTTGAACAAAGGCTGAATGCCAGGCATAAAATATCTTATGGTTACCAGGAGAAAACTCTGCAATACGGATGGCAGGAATATTACTCGACTCCTACCGAAACTCATCCCGATCCTTCACAAAAACTAAAAACGACAGGTGTATACATCGAGGATAACTGGTCATTCAATCCAAAAGTTTTACTAAACCTAGGCCTGCGTTATGATCGGTACGAGTTAAACCGGGATATTGATACGATTGGCGCTTTTGCCAGGAAGCCAAATTTGACTGGTAACTCCTTAAGCCCAAAGCTGAATCTTAGTTACAAAGTAAATGATGATACCTCTACCTACTTTTCTATAGATAGATTTTACCGAGTGCCCACTTCACGGGAGTTTTGGTGGAACTACTATAATTCCGGCACTGTTGTCGGCAATATCCCAAATGGGGAGCCAAATAAAGTTTTGAAGCCAGAGAAAGGCTATAGCTATGAAATTGGAATTAAGACCAAGCAAGGTGATCGCGCCAATTATAAAGCCAACCTGTTTTACAACGACATTAATGACTACATTGTTTATGATAACTCGGCAATTGCAAAATCCTATGCCAATCCTCCCTACAACCTGAATAAGGCTAAGGTCTGGGGAGTTGAACTGGAAACTGAACAAAAGCTTATGCCTAATTTAGTCTTCTTCGCTAATTATACTTATCAGAAGAGTGATAAATCAGGCAATTATAAGTACTCTCCATGGGAAAGTCAAACAGACAGTATTTACTACATGCCGGAGCACAAAGCAAACATTGGGTTACGGTATAAGGCCAAAGCAGGAAGTGAGATTACTCTCGGCGGCAAGTATGTGGGAAAACAAAATGTACTTAGCGGCAACTTCGTTGGTCCTAATATGCTCGCGCTAAATAAGGCTACGCTTCCTAGCTACTTTGTCACTAACTTACGTATTATTCACCCTATCAACCACAATCAGGAAATTAGTTTTTATGTAGATAATATTTTTGATAAAAAATATGAGGAGGCAAAAGGATATCCTATGCCTGGTACTACTTATGGAATCGGGTACAAAATTTCCTTTTAAAAATAGCTGTTCTTTTTGAGTTTTTAATATTTGTTTCGAGATACAAGAGAAGGAAAAAATATTGGATCAATCGGTTAAAGCAATGTTACTAGAGCAACCAGCAGTGAGTGTTAATCCCTTATACCATATATTATGCAACTGTTCCTCTGGCTATAAAACTTTTTGTATTCTGAATGCGGCAATTGAACTGAAAATCTTTGATTATTTAGATACGCCGCAAACATCAGAATCACTGGCTGAAACATTAAATTTGAATCCGGATTTTTGCTACCGTATTTTAGCGTATCTAAAAGAACTAAATTTAGTGGAAGAAAACAACCGGGCATATCAAAATTCAGAGCTAAGTCGATGCTATTTGCATAGTAAGGCCGCTTTTTCTCAGCATAATGTTGTAAAAAATATTCATAACGGCTTTAAAGTATGGGAACAACTTAGAGAAATCGTAAAAAACGGTCCCATTTCAGCCAATGAGAGTACTTTTTTTGCTGATAATCTGATACATTCCCTGGCTGAGGAAGCACTATGCGGTGAGCTGCAAAAAGTGGTTGGTATCATAAAAAAACTACCACAATTTGCGAAGGCGCGAAGTCTTCTTGATTTAGGTGGTGGCCATGGATTATATTCAATTGCATTGACTGCTGCTAATTCCGCCCTCAGAGCGGATGTTTACGATTTCCCGAATGTAATCGAGGATACAAAAAAATATATTGATAGGTTTTGTGCAGATAGGGTAGATACATTAGCTGGAAACTATTTTAAAGATACCCTGCATAAAACCTACGATATCATCCTTTTTAGTTATAGTCCCGGCGGTAAAAATCCTGAAATGGTACCAAAGATTTGTGACTGGTTAAATCCGGCGGGAATCTTGATAAGCAAACATTGTTTTTACCGCCGCGACGAAGTCTCAAAAAGTCGTTTATTAGATATCGAGTGGAACTTGCTCTCTTTTGAGGGCGTCTCCAAGGACAACAATATTTACAGCTTTTGCGGTGATTACAGCCTTGAAAGCTATCTGGAATTACTGAAAAAAATGTTTGTAATTCAGGATATTGTTCATGCGCCTGATTTTTCAGGGCAGCAACTAGATAAAATTGGTGACGCGTTAGACTCAATTCTTATTATTGCGAAAAAGAAATAAGGCGGATACTGTACTTAGTGAATGAAGGACTAAAATTAAGCAAATATAAAACTCCACTCTAGCCATCAGGGGTGGAGTTTTGCAAAATTTATGCTTAGACCCTACAACATATATATTTTTGCATTTTTGATACCAAAGTCATAGGCTTCATCTACCGAATCCAGAGCTACATCAATACGGTTGCCTTTAATGGCTCCCCCGGTATCTTCTGCTATTGCATAGTGGCCGCTTCCATCAGGATATTTGATATATACCCGCGAACCGAGCGGAATCACATCCGGATCTACGGCAACAACACCTGGACGAACCGTTGTCCCAAGAAATGTTTTGTCCCCCCATTGTTCATTATCGTGAGCGCCAGGAGCATACGCAGTAGCCTTAACATCTATGACCTTCTGGAAATTTTCCGGTGCACCGGCTGATGTTTTCTCTGCTGCCGGCACTGCCTGAATCTTTTTGGCTTGCGTTACCTGCTTAGCTGACTTGTCCAAAGTCTTGGCTTCTACGGAACTCTTTGCTAGCCGGCTGCGCTCTGCAGCTGCCTTAGCTTGCATTCTAGCCTGTTTCTTCAACGGAATTTTGCTATCTGACTGCATATTGTAATAGCCTTTTGGCGTTTTCACCATATGCTGCGCAGCAGTATCAGCAGTAACATCCGGCATAGCTGATGCATGGGCGGTAGTTGGTAATCCAGACATAAAGGCAGACGATATAAACGCAGCCCCAGCAACAGCAGCTGCTGCCGCCATGCGTTTAAGTCTGCGCTTTAGGGACTTACTGTGTCTACGATGCAATTTATGCGTCATTTACATTCGCCTCCTACCCAAACTATTATTATAGTTTCTGCCAAATAGCTGTTTCAATGTAATGCAGTTTTTGACAGGAAGCGATTTGAACTTGCATTACACCCGCAAAATCTCTGCAAGCTCATTAACCGTAGATACGATGTAAGTAGGCTTGGCTGCTTGCAGTTCTGCTGCCGTTCCATAGCCGTACTTAACAGCAATAACAGCAAGATCATTTTTCTGCGCACCAAGAATATCATGCTTTCTATCCCCAACCATAACAACATTCTTCCGGTCAAAACCAGCAAGCCCGGATAAAATATATTCAATAATTTCGGCTTTATCAATACGTGATCCGTCCAGATTACTGCCAACAATCGACTGAAAAAACTGTGTCAGGCCAAAGTGTTCGACAATCTGTTCAGAATATATTGTCGGCTTGGAGGTAGCAATAATTAATTGCTTGCCTGCCGCTGCTAACAGTGCCAGCATCTCCTTAATTCCAGGATATACTGCATTTTCAAAAATTCCTGCCTTAGTAAAATATTCCCGGTAATACCCAACCCCCGCAGCAGCCTGCTCCTTACTTAATGAATAGAATTCCTGAAAAGACTCGACCAGTGGCGGCCCAATAAACGGCACCAGCTTGTCTAATTCAGACTCATAAATGTTAAATTTCGCAAGTGCATACTGCACCGACCTGGTAATTCCGATCTTAGGATCTGTCAGTGTTCCATCTAAATCAAATAAAATCACTTCATAACTCATCGCAGTGCTCCTGTTAGTAGTCAGACTTCAGTAGCGAATAGCAATATTGGTCGACAAATTTGCCCCGGGCAAATTCGTATTCACGCAGGAGACCATCCAGCTTGAATCCCATTTTTTCTAAAGTCCCTGTGGACTTGATATTGCCGACGTTTACAAAAGCCTCAATTCGATTAACCGCCATTTTTTCAAACCCGTAGTGCAAGATAGCAGTTAACGCTTCTGTCATAAACCCTTGCCGCCAATAGGCTTGTCCCAATTCATATCCCATTTCAGCCCGACAGTGTTCTGGATTATAGTTATGAAAACCGCAAGTACCAAGAACTTTGCCCTCCTGCCTGCTGGTAATCGCCCAGCGAATACCCTGATTGCTTTCAGGTAAGCTGTTTAGAAGTTCAATCATAGCAACAGCTTCTTCTAGTTTTTTGAAAGGCTCAAGTGTCAGATACTCGGTGACCTCCGGGGCTGACCAATATTGCAGCAATATTGTGGCATCATCTGTTAACAGTTGACGTAGAATCAGCCTATCAGTCTCAATTGCGGGAAATGGGTTTTGTTGATTTATGATTATCAATTAAACGCTTCCTCCCTTCTGCTCAAAATCAAAAAACGATCTTACTATCTGTCGAATTGGGGTTTCATATTTGTTGACAACCCCGCAAAAGTGCTGTTACAATAAGGCTTAAACAACTTGGGAATCATATATATTTCGGTTATTATCCCACACAATACAGGGAGGCTGTTATGGATTTATTAAAACAACGAATTCAGACAGATGGTCTGATCATAAATAACTCTTTACTCAAAGTTGACTCATTTTTGAACCAGCAGATTGATCCTGAACTTATGATGAAGATTGGCGAAGAGTTTGTCCGCCGGTTTAAGGATGAAAAAATCACTAAGATTTTGACAATCGAATCTTCAGGCATTGCCGTTTCAGTTATGACCGGACTAATTCTTAAGGTGCCGGTCATTTTCGCCCGCAAACATAAACCCAAGGTTACTGGAGATGAGGTATATACGGCTAAAGTATATTCGTATACCAAGGGTGAAAGCAACACTATCATGATCTCCAAACAATTTTTGCAGCCTGAGGACAATGTACTCATTATTGATGATTTTTTGGCAAATGGCGAAGCAGCAGCCGGTCTGGCCAATATTGTCGAGCAAGCTAACGCTAAGCTGGCCGGCATCGGCATTGTCATCGAAAAATCCTTCCAGCCGGGCGCACAGAAACTAACAGCAGCCGGATATCGTGTAGAATCACTTGCCCGAATAAAAGCGTTTTCCAATGGCCAGGTGGAGTTTATGTAGCCGGACCGAATTGAGCCACTAGCAGACATTTACCTTTTTTATCGGGAGATTTTCGCTCCCGCGGCTCCATGGGTACAAAACCAATCTTGAAATACATGGGGTTATCCCAAGTGCAAACCATTACACTAAATGCCTCTGAACCATGATGATCCCGTATCCGGCGCAGCCGCTCAGTAAGCATTAACGAATTAATCCCGCGGTGTCTCCACTTGGGTAACACGGTGGCCCAGGACAATTCATAAAGCCAAAAGGAGCACATGGACGGCGCCCAGGCGGCTACTCCAATTATCTGATTATCAACAATGGCCACAATAAAATGGGCGCGGATGTAACCATTAATATCGCCATTTAAAAAGGCCTGCATTTCCGCTTTTACATAAAACAAACTATCTTCATCCCAATCACTAACTTTAAAAACAGCCAAAGCTTCTTCTAATCTATCTGGGGTTAAATCTACTATTTCAACCGTTTCCATCGCCTTACCCTTCCCTTCACACAACCTTCTATAAATAAAGAGTCATAATCTCCAGGGAGTACCTTGAAGATTATGGCTCTTTTCGCTATGCTGCACAACTTTTCCTGCCTATGCTGCTGCAATTAATGCATTTGAAGTTCCCGTTGCTG
Source organism: Sporomusa ovata DSM 2662 (assembly GCF_000445445.1). GTDB lineage: Bacteria > Bacillota > Negativicutes > Sporomusales > Sporomusaceae > Sporomusa > Sporomusa ovata. The sequence goes on from NZ_ASXP01000003.1 coordinate 637,642, forward strand.
ATACTGTACCTTCTGAGCACCCACCTGATGAGATGACCTGTGACTAGCCGCATAACGAATCCCGGCAAATTCCGCCAAATCCTTTTCCACTGAAACAAGATCGCTGCGATCTAAATCCCGTAATGCTTGCCTGCCAACCGCTTGCGCAGCAAGCTGCATTTCGGCCCGGCAGGAGTTTAAAAAGTTAGCCAAATGTTGTGCTGCGTTGTCAACATCCAGTTTGTCATTCATTTTTCCTGTATACATCGCCATTTGGGTAGGCGTTGCCTGTGGCAGCGTTTTTGCGACTTGGGCCTGCATGGCGGCCATCAATGCAATGCTGCCAATATAGACAGCGTCAGCCCCAAGCGCCAAGGCCTTAAGAAAATGTCCCGGGGTTGTCAGCCCGCCTGTGGCAATTACGTTAAAACGGCTGCGCAGATTATTTTCCTCTAGCCAGTCTATCGTTCGCACAAGAGTATGGAAGGTAGGTAAGCCAACATTATCTTGTAACGTAGGATTGGACGCAGCCGTCCCGCCTTCCGAACCATCAACAACAATATAGTCGGCCTGAGTTTGAGCAATTACTGCCAGTTCGTATTCTATGTAATCCGTGCCGGCGATTTTTACGCCTACTGGTACATCATACTGGGCTTTCATAGCGTTAACCATAGTAATATAATCCTGGGATGTTTGTTTCCCCGGCATTCTCGCGTACACTGTGTTACCCTGCCCGTCCTCCAAATGCCAGGCTTGTCGCAAATGTCGCCCGATTTTGTCAGCAGGCATAGGCTCGTCGACGGCGCCACCCCAGGCTCCCTGACCTAATTGAATCTCAATCGCATCCAACCGGCTCAGTTGCTCCTGTCCGCTTAGCTGCCCGCCCCGGTGATACTGTCCGATCAGAAATTTGGCCGCGTCACGTTCCTCATTGGTAACAGCCGATTCACCTGTATTAGTAGAGGTGCCGGCCAGCGCCGCCCCTTTGGCCAACGCCATCTTCATAAGCAAACTCAAGGAGCCGCCATAGGACATGCCGGTAATCATGATCGGTATAGCTAATTGCAGGGGCCGTTTTGCCAGCGGACCAATCACAGTTGTCGTATCGACCTGCGTATAATCAGGATACGGCAGTTTAAATAGTTGTTTGGGGTTAAGTAATAGCTGATCCCAGGGTGACAAAACAACCGGGCTGCCTAATGGCCGGGTCAATTCTGTGCCTAGTTCAGCCCGCATAGCCGCTTCCATAATGGCGCGGGGCGATAATTTCTCGGCCACGCATACCATGAGAAACGGGTTATCCGGATAATCTTCTGTTAGCATTTTAGCCATAGCTTCATCAGCCATCGGATCCATCAGCTTCATCATCAACCAGCTTAATAACATGAAATCACCTCCGTATTTAGCTGATAGTCTGCCCGAATTCCGACATTTGTACACAATGAGCAGGCGAGACAACGCAAACTTTTTTCTGTAACCTGCCATCGGATAATAACTAACAAATTCCTAATAATAACGATAACACTAATTCTAGGAGGTTTGCAAAAATGATTTATTCTAAGATCGCACAGGCAGTCACCTTATTACTCCTGGTAAGCAGCTTGCTAATTGGGGGCTGCGCCACCGACATGACGCCTGTTGAACCGCAGAACCCAACTGTGCCTCCTGCTCCAGCTAATCAAACCAGTAACGTCCAGGAATACAAGGTCACTTATAATTATGGTGATACCGGCCCAGTTCAGCTTTCAGCCAATAATCTGGTACTCAAGATAGGTCAAAAGCTTATTCTGCAGCCAGCCTCCGGTCTGACCAAAAACACCCGTTTTACGTCAGGCAATGACAGTTTTTGGGGTGACGTGATGCAGCAGGAAGGCGAGCAAAGCAGCACCGGTCAGCTGGTCTTTGTCGCTAAACAAGCCGGCAAAGGCAAGCTTCAAATTATTCCCAACAGTACAGAGACCGCCAGGGCAACCGACCTGTGGGTTACGGTACAATAGCTAGTAAAAAGCAGGACGCTCAGCGCCCTGCTTTTTACTGCTTCTATATAGACTGTATTAACAACTTGCCAAGTTCAAACGCCCGTTCCAGGTCGGTTGGTCGCTTTGAGAGCGGCCTGGCATCTAAATCAGGCAGCGTGAGACTACCGATATTTTTTACCCCAATCATTTTAAAAAATAAACTTGCTACATGCTCTGAGCCGGTAAACTGCCCCTCATAGGGTGGTTGACCACCTGTTGCAATAAATAAGCCGGGACGTTTTTTCCCTGCAAATGCATCCGATTTCATTATATATTTAGCAGACCAAAATGGCTGGCAACGATCAATCATCACCTTTGTTTGGGCACTCATACCACTAAAATATATCGGAGCAGCTAAAATAACCGCGTCTGCCGCAACTATTGCCGCATAGACTGGCTCCATGTCATCTTGCAAGCGGCAGCGTCCGGTCTTAAAACAACTGTCACAAGCCTGACAAGGTGTAAGCTTGCATTGATTAAGCCAGACTTTTTCAACCTCAACTTCGCTGCATGCAGCCGCTCCCCGCAGCACTTCCCCAACGACCAGACTGTTTGTCCCATGAACTCTGGGACTACCCAGCAGTACTAATACTTTTACCATACCGTCCCCTCCATAGTTACTTATACTGCCAGCCACACAATTTTCGCTCCAAGTAATCAATGGTTCCAAATAAAATCAACCCGATAGTGCTTAATACGACTATACCGGAATACATTTCAAGATAATTAACCCTGAGCCATGCATCCATAATAAAATACCCCATCCCATACTGAGTTCCAAAGGTTTCGGTAAAAAAGAGTACCGATACAGCTGTAGCCATAGCCACCCGTAACGCTGTTAAAAATTTTGGCATAGAAGCCGGAATGAGAATATCGCGAAAGATGTCAGTAAACCCGGCTCCTAGTGAATATAACGGATAGTAGGTTTCTTTGGGAATTCCTTTAACCCCATCCCTTACCGCAACAATTACCTGAAAGACAACAATTAAAAAGATCATTAGAATCTTTGCTCCCTCACCTAAGCCCAACAGTAACATTACAACAGGCAGAAGGGCAATTTTAGGTATCGGGTATGTTAAATAAACGAGGGGCGATAGCAGCCTGTCCCATTTGGAGAAATAACCCATGCAAAGACCCAACGGAACACCAATAAGGACGGCAACCAGAACTCCAGCAACAATCCGCCACAAACTATAAAGCCCATGAACAGCAATTTGCGGCAGGAAAATATGGAGTAAATTAACAAGTACAATCCCCGGAGATGGAATAATGGGCAGCTGCAGCCAACTGGCAGCTGCCTGCCACAGAATTAGGAAGATTAGCATACCATAGAAATACCAAACCCCTGCTCCTTTTTCTTTCATTTTGACCAATCCTCTTTTATTGTCTTGCGTAACTCAAGACAGAGTTGAAAAAAATCCTGGCGGTTGCGAATATCTTCTACTCCAAAAAGTGGATTATCAAATACTTTGCTGACTGTCCCCGGAGCAGCCGATAAAATCACGATTTTCCGGCCTAAATATACAGCTTCTTCCACATGATGGGTGACCAGGATAGTGGAAACAGAATATTTTCTCCAAACAGCTAAAAACACATTCTGTATTTCTTCCCGCGTCATAGCGTCCAGGGCGGAAAATGGCTCATCCATCAGTAACAAATCCGGCTGCAGTAAAAAAGCACGAGCTAACGCAACACGCTGCTGCTGACCACCACTGAGTTCGCCGGGATAGCGGGTTTCCAAGCCGCCCAGCCCCAGCAGTTGCACCATCTCTGCAAGATTCTCGCCGCAGTCACCGGTATTTTTGTTCTTAATTTTTACACCGAGCCGAATGTTGTCTGTTATGTTTTTCCAGGGCAATAACCCATAGTTCTGTGGAATAAACCCAATAGTCTGCTGCTCAGGCATAACCGGTTGTCCATTAATTAGGACAGTACCGTCAAAGCAGGTAATAATTCCGGCCAGGATTTTTAACAGTGTTGATTTTCCACAACCGGAAGGACCAATAATAGCACAAGTCTCCCCGGCAGCCAGCTCCAGATTAATATCTGTAAGCACCTTGGTGCGGACTCCGCTCGATTCATAAGCAATATGCAAAGCTTTAATCTGGATCATCGCTACTGCCTGACAAACCGGGTATCAACCAACTCGGTATATTGATATTTCTGCTGAATAAGCTGCCTTGACTGCATCCAGGTAATCACATCATCAATATCCTTTTGCTGTGGTGCGGTCGCTTTTTTGTATTTTGGCAGAATAAGCGCTCCTTTAACGTCTGGCGGAAAGCCGGCTTTTTCGATGACCATATCAATGTAGCTGTCCATCGGTTCGCGCGCCAAATAATCTACAGCCTTGTTATAAGCCCGATACATAGCCTGAATTTCTTGCTCTTTTTCATTGATGGCCTTAGTAGTAAACAGCATAACTCCTGGATTAATGCCCAATTGCTCCGACGTATTTATTACCCTGCCGCCATTTTTTACAGCTACTGTTGCCAGCGGGTCAGGCAAGGTGGCCGCACTAATCTTGTCATTTTGCAGCATTTCCAAGCGTGCCGGAATCTGCGGAATGACGGTTTTGTTCATATCGGTTGTGGTTAATCCGCCTTCTGTGGCTATCCTGTCAGTGACATATTCAATAATGGTATTTTTAGAAATAGCCACATTTTTGCCCTTGAGATCCTGAACAGCTGAGGCTGTCTCGCTTTTATTCACAACTAATTTATAGCTGCCGTTTGTTAAAGCCGTAATTACCGTATCAAAGCCACCCGCCTTAGCAAAAGCCTCGGCTAACACATCCGAGATGGCACCGTCCAGGTTTCCGCTTTGCAGGGCACTATCCCGTTCCATGGCGCTTTTAAACGGTTTTAGTGTAACCGTTACCCCTTCTTCTTTAAAATAGCCCTTTTCCTGGGCAATAATAAACGGAATCGAATCTACGTCAGGCATAAGACCAATGGTAATATTCTGGAGCTGACCTTGCTTTGGCGCCGTATTTTCTTTTTTTTCACTAGCGCACCCTGCCAAGACCAGCAGCAGCAGTGCAATTGTAATTAAAACAATGTTTTTCCTCATTATTAACCTCATTTCCTTTGACTAGTATGCTGAGCTCCTTTTATTTGTTCGTCAATCGCTTTACTCTTACCTTTACCGCAACGTAAAATATATGTAGAAGCTCAGCATACTCACTATAGCTGGCATTACACACTTGTGGCTAGCTTAGTTGCAAAAATTTCGGCTTCCGGCAAAACTTCTATACTCCACCAGGGGCCTAAGCTTTGTAGTTCTGTTAAAGAATAACTGCCTGTGGCAACACCGATTGTGTACGCTCCAATGCCTCTACCACACTCAATATCGTGAGGAGTATCACCAATTACATAAATTTTATGCTGCCCGGGATCACCCCAGTTTGCCTGCACTATTTTCAGCGCGTTATTGGCTATATCACTTCTCCGCTCGAACTGTTCTGCAAATGCACTGCTGGCAAAATCAAAATACCGGTCTAGTGCAAAATACTTTAACTTTATTTGGGCGCCCATTTTACTATTGCCTGTTAACAACAGCAGCTTGTAATCGTCACGCTCATGCAGGCACGCCAATATATTGGCTACCTCAGGCAAAATCAGCCCTTTTCTGGCAACCAGCTCCCGGGGAAGAAGTTCTTCATAACGACGGCATAAACAGTCTATCTCACTTAGGCTTGCCTCACGACCGGAAGATACCTCAATAATCTGTCTTGCAATAAAATTGTCTGTCATCCCGGCGGTAGCAAGAGTGTCAAACTCCAGTGCACGGCCCCAGAGTTCTGTTGTCGCCTGCGCAAAAGCATATAAGCCGGCTTTTGCTGTTCTAATTAGTGTTCCATCAATATCCCAAAAAAGTATTTTCAACAAACGTCCCCCTAACTGCTTATTCTATTTCCTCTAACAACAGTAATAGAGGGAAGGTTGATCCTTCCCTCTTACCAAAAGCGCCCATCCCTATAGCAGTCACTGTACTTGACACACACTAACCTTATACAACTTAGCTTGCGAACGGGAACAACCTAATTTTTACACCCAATGGAAAGCTGTGATTCAATTGACTTTTTTGAGGAAACGAAAAAACACTACCCCGCCAGATTAACTAACCTACTTTGCAACAAACGGAAAACGGAACGTTTCCTACCTACTGCAGCCTGGGTTTGAATCTACGCTATAAGGATGGTGCTTACTTAGATAATAACATAGATAAACCACTTTTGCAAGCACTATTATTCAGAAATTTTCGATTGTTGCAACCATTGTTTTATTCTGTCTTATTAGTTTCGCTAAACTCTTATAATTGATTTTATTTCATCCTTAGTTGGAACTTTCCCTTTCACCTTAACAACACCATCCACGACAAGTGCTGGTGTCGTCATAACTCCGTAGGCCATGATATCCTGCATATTTTCCACTTTTACAATCTCGGCGGTAATTCCTAGCTCAGTAACTGCTTCCATAACCCGTTCGGTTAGGGTATGGCACTTTGCACATCCCATTCCTAATACTTCAATCTTCATTTTAAATTCCCCCTTGTAATTATATAATGATATTAGCATTTTATAATGTGTTAATAGTTATATATTAGCATTTTATCGCATATAGGTCAATCCCATTTTAATACAAAGTATTGCTGAGTATAATTCAAGCCAGCTAGCACATATCACGTTCCTGCTTAGCCTCTTTCTCAATTACTATTTTGAAATTTGTAGGCTTACATCAAAAGATAACTAAAGGCATTAAATACGAAACCACAAATAATAATGCCAACGGTAACAATACCCACAAATATAGCCAACAGCTTAGTCTTAACAACTTTCTTTAACAGTATCATAGACGGGAGCGAAAGTGCCGTTACACTCATCATAAAGGATAAAACAGTACCAAGTCCTGCTCCCTTCAAAACTAACGCCTCCGCAATTGGTAATGTTCCGAAAATATCAGCATACATTGGAATTCCTACCATAGTTGCCACCAAAACAGAATACCATTTGTCTTGACCTAATACAGTACTTATCACTGCCTCTGGAATAAAATTATGAATAGCAGCACCGATTCCCACACCGATCAAAATATATAGCCATACCTTTTTTACTATTTCCATCACTTGATATTTTGCAAACTCTATTCTGTCACTCGCAGTTAATTCTTCTTGTTCCATTTCCAGCATCTTGTTGCTGTGAACAAAAGGCTCGACATACTCTTCCAGGTTTAATTTGCTAATGATAGTTCCACCAATAACCGCAAGTACAAGGCCCATAATCACATAAGCTATTGCGATCTTCCAGTTAAATATACTTGCAAGCAAAATTACAGATGCTAAATCTACAAGTGGTGAAGATATCAAAAACGAAAATGTAACACCAATTGGTAGTCCTGCATTTGTAAAACCAATAAATAAAGGAATTGATGAGCAAGAGCAAAAAGGCGTAACCGTTCCCAGTAACGCAGCCAATATATTTGCTGAAATTCCTTTAAATTGCCCTAATATCTTTTTCGTTCTCTCAGGCGGAAAGAAGCTTTGAATATAGGAAATCATAAATATTAAAACAGTAAGTAAGATGAATATTTTTATAACATCATAAATATAGAAGTGAATACTTCCACCCACTTGACTACGTATATCTAATCCAAATACATTTTGTACAAGTAAAGTAACTAAATTATAAAGCCATTCCATTTTGAGTAATTGGTTATTTAACCATTCAAAAATAATCATAAAAAAACCTCCCTTTTTACCAGCCCTTTGTTTTATTCATATTATAATTTAATCATATTATAATATGAATTATTAATAAGCACAAGAGATAAAAAAATGCTAGGATTATTTTCCTAGCATTTTTTTAAAAAGCATCTTCAGGATTTTTAATGATGATTGTTGCCGCTGCCATTACTGTTAAAACAATTTGACGACACCAATTCCCAGCCAGGTAGCAAAAAAACCAACCAGGATATTAAGCCCGACATTATAAAAAGCCTGCAGGACGTCCGCCTCCTCCAAGAGGCGCAGCGTTTCATAACTAAACGACGAAAAGGTAGTCAGACCACCCAAAAATCCCACGGCAATCAAAAGCCGCCAGTAGGGGCTGACACTCAGACGCTCGGTAGTCACGGCCATAAATAATCCGATAATAAAACACCCTACGACATTAACCAGCAAAGTTCCCATCGGAAAGTCCGTACCAAATCGCACTGCCGCCCAGTTCGACGTCAGATACCGGGTAGTCGCGCCAATCCCACCGCCTACCGCCACTAAAATGATTTCTAACATATCGTTTCACCTCACTTGTTACCTATCCACTATTTTCAACGCTTGAGTGGTTTATTGCCATATTTGATGACTTCAACATCATCAATTGTCACAAGCCCCTTTTCCAGCATTTCATCTAAATAAGGCAACAATTTCGCTATATATTCCTCACTGTCAACAATCTCAACAAGTATAGGCAAATCACTTGACAAATCTACAATGCTCGCTGTATGAATACGTTTATCGGCTCCATATCCCAACAGGCCTCGAAATACCGTCGCGCCTGCCAGATCCAGCTCTTGGGCCTTTTCTACGATAGCGCGATACAATGACCGCCGTTTCCAATGGTCACTTTCCCCGATATAAATCCGTAATCGTTTGGCCTGACATGCAATTTTGGGCACAAAAATTCCTCCTTCAACTTTGATATCGTTTTATAAAAAAACAAAGACTCCTACCGTTACTATGGTAGGAGTCATCACCTGGTTAACCAGGATTCGAGCGAACTCCATCGCTCATTATAATTACTATAATTTTACAAGCTGAACTCCTTCTCGTCAAGAGTCCAGCTTATAACTTCACTTATAATGACACGGGGCCGGTGTATTCTCTCCATTAAAACGACACCGTTGCCCCGCGTCTTTATTTGTTTTAGGCTTTGACTTTAACTAGCGAGTCTTTCCCTCCTGCTGCCTGAATAAAAAAAATTCTTCCAATACCTCCCCAAAGCGCTGGATAGTGTCAGTTGTATCTTTTCCCTCTTTACTCAGCCGATCAAGTTCTTCAGATAGTCCCCAAATTTCATCATATAGCTCAGTCTCTTGTTTCTTACAATCCCGGTATCTGATATTCATAAGTCAGTTAAACCCACCCCTCCTTATTTTATTTGGAGGCTTCTATGCCCTCCTGTAATCACCCCTGAACGGGAATTTTACAGGAGGAAATTAAAAAGGATCACATATGCAGGATTATTTCTACCCTACACATGCGATCCTAATCGATTATTGCAACAGTATCAAGATACAGACGTAGCCCAAATAACAGAACCCGTCAGCGTGTCCTGCCAAACCTGTATCAAAATATGAACCCATCGAATATTGCATGCAGTCGCACAGCCATCTGCCTTGTGCGCCAAGCATTACACTCCAATTGTCAAAACTTGTAATTCAGCTAACAACCGGGTATAATAAGATTGTCGTCGTGGACAGTTCGCTGTTACGTGTAGGTGTCTCCTCACCTGCTCGTGCCTATAGGTGCTCGAACACCTATGGGACACGGCGACTTAACTTTTTAATTTCCACCTATTACTAATATTAGTACTCTTTTACACAAATTGCAAGTACATGCAGGTAAAAAAAACAAATGGTATTTCAAAACTAAATCATAAAGAGAAATTTTCATTAATATAGTTAAACTAAAAAAATAAAAGGGCTTAGGAGGACTGTAGATGAGTGAGAGTAATTATGATAAGCATAAAAGACCTTACTATTCTGACCCGTCACCCTATCCAGAAATCAGAGTTGTTGAACCAAACCTTCACTATGCACGGTTACTAATGGATGATTACGCAGGAGTTGTTAGCGAATTTACTGCCATCAGCCAATACCTTTACCACTATTTCTTTTCCAAAAATATCGATGAAAAATTAGGAAAGCTTTTTGAGAATGTATCGATCAACGAAATGTTACATATGGAAATTCTGGCAGACATAATCATAATGTTAGGCGGAGATCCTCAGATTCGCGGTTCATTTAGTACAAACAATCAATTCTGGAATGGTAAATTTATTTACTATGGCGATGACTTATGTGAACAATTAAAAGCTGATATTGAAGCAGAATATACAGCTATTGAAGAATACCGTAAACATATTCAGTTAATTGATGATCATCATATACAAGCAATTCTTAAACGAATCATTCTTGATGAAAAAGTACATATTCGACTGTTTAATAAAGCACTTTTCAAATTTTGCGGCTGTACATATAGAGAGGGCGAATAAGTAATATATTATATAAGACAATGAGGCCATTCTAAAAGCTTAACAACTTTTAGAACGGTCTCATTTTTTTACTTAGTTCTATTGTATTTTTTAGCCCAACATCCGCAACCTTCTTTGAGAATAACTCATCTTTTTGCTTTTGCCGCAAAGAATTTTTGTTGAGACGCTTGCTGTCCCCCGTATTCACATCTTCCATTTGCCTAAATTCCTCATCATCGAACAATATCATCTATGTCACTTGGCTTTGATGATACCAGCGTAATAACTACCCGGTATGGTAAACACACAATTTGTTGCGGCGCATGACTAATCCAGCCTGTCTGCACACCAATTTGCCGGGGGGAGTCATCCTGGCGAATCCGCACTTTGCCATCATGAGCTTCAACAATATTGTATTCCGTCAACCCACCAATACGATATTCTTCATGATATCCAGGGCGTAGTACCATCACCTTTACCAGCGTGCCATTCACCCGCACTTCGGCTTTAGTATCACCATCTGCCGGAAACATAATCAAACTTAAGATAATGCCCATGCCGGACAGTGCTAATAGCACAGAAAGTAACAATTTATCACCTTTTGTAAGCGCATAGTTCACTATTTTGCTAATACCACCATTCTGCAATCCCTATTGCAATGCTTTATATACTTTAGTATAGACTTATATTTAAACTTTTGAAAGGAGAAATAATGCCGAAATATCTAAAAAAATTGATTGCAATCTTTATAATCTTGCAATCAATATACCTAAAATAAGAGTAAAACTGCATGTTTACAGTTCTGCCATCACACCTCGCCAAATGTTAAAATTGACAATTGCAATTATAAACCATCTTGCAATTGATAAAAAAATGATATATTATTAAAAATATCCCTATTTATAAAAAGAATCGTAGTTCTTTTCAGTCTAATAACTCAAAACTTTATTATAGGAGGAGTTGGTTAAGTGCAAAAAAAGTCATTATTTACAGTATTTTTACTTATGATGATGCTGATAACAGGAGGTTGTGTAGGTCAGACAGAGACACAGCAAAAAAATGAAACACCGCATGCAAAAGAAATGCGCATGGGCATCGTCCCTCTGCCACAATATGCCCACATGTGGATAGCCAAGAAAAAAGGCTTTATTGACGAAGAATTACAAAAGGTCGGTTTTCATTTACAATGGCAACCGTTCAACATGGGACCAATAGTTAGTGAAGCATTTGCTGCTGGCCAGTTGGATATGGGTGTTATGGGAGATTTTCCCTCTTTTGTTGGCAAAGCTGCCGGTGTTGATTACCGCATTGTAGGAATTGCCGCAGCTATACCTAAATCCCAAGCATTAGTAGTGCCAATAAATTCAGACATTGTTAGTGTAACTGACTTAAAAGGCAAAAAAGTATCTACAAGTAAGGGTTCCTCTGGTCAAAAATTGTTAACATCATTATTAGAAGAGAATGGCATGACAATAAATGACATTCAATTCATTAACATGTCAATGGAAGATCTTTCAACAGCCTTAGTGCGTGGTTCTATAGATGCAGGCGTTATGTGGGAGCCGGTAATAACTCGCCTGGAGGACGCCGATGAGATCAAGATAATTGCCGATGGTTCACAAATTTGCCCAGCTTATTCTGTCGTAGTGGCTAGCGATAATATATTAGCAAAAGATCCCGCAGCGGTAGGTGCTATGCGGAAAGCATTCCAACGCGGCAATGAGTATCTAAAACAAAATCCTGATGAGTGCGCTGAATTACTTATGGAAGAAATGAAAATGTCTAAACAACAATTAATGAAAATTCTTAAAAAGTTTGATCATGACGGGCCTATTAATGATAAATTTATAGCCGACATGCAGGACACGGAAAGTTTCTTACGCAAAAATGGTGTACTTAAAACTCAGGTAGATATTGCCGCGTTTATTCGTAAGAAATAGTACAGCAAGTAAATATAAGGATTTAGTGAACTCGTTTCAGCATAGCTGAAACATTGGGGATTCAGTAAATAAAGAACTGGGGGATATACATGAAAACATTTTGTGAACGCATCAAGGAAACTGGAGAAAAATTGGCCAGAAACAAAATCGATATTGTACAGATGAACGTCGGATATGTTTGCAATTTGGCGTGCAAGCATTGCCATGTACAAGCAGGGCCTAATCGCACCGAACAAATGAGTGCCGAAACAATGAAAGCATGTCTCAAATTTATCAGCGAGTCAAAAGCAACTACTGTTGATATTACCGGAGGGTCACCGGAGATGAATCCTCATCTGCCGATGCTGATAGAAGAACTGCGTAAAATTAGTACGGTTAAACGCATTTTAGTCAGAACAAATATGACGCTTTTGGGCACTGATAAATATAGGCATTTTGTTGATTTATTTAAGGCAAATAAACTTGAACTGGTTGGCTCGTTGCCTTGCTATGGCGAAGAAAATGTCAATGCGCAAAGAGGCAATGGCGTATTTAACAGTAATATTGGTGTGTTAAAATTATTAAACAGTATTGGCTATGGAAAAGAAAAAACCGAACTTGTCCTTGACCTTGTATACAATCCAGGCGGTGCCTTCTTGCCAGGACCGCAGGCGGAATTGCAAGCAGCCTATAAGGAACAGCTTAAAAAGAATTATGGAATTGAATTTAATCATCTTTTCACTATCACAAACGCACCATGTGGGCGTTTTAAAGAAGATCTGAAAAAAAGCGGTCAATTTGCTGCTTATATGAATTTGCTTGTTGATAATTATAATAAGGACAATCTTAAGAAAGTCATGTGTGTGTCGCAAATCAATATTGGCTGGGACGGAGCGGTTTATGACTGTGATTTCAATCAGGCGCTTGGTCTACGCATTGGTGCACCGAAAACAATTGCCGAATTTACCCCAAAAGAGTTAATGAGTGAAATCTTGGCTGACGATCATTGCTATTGCTGTACTGCCGGGGCAGGCAGCAGTTGTCAAGGTAGTTTAGATTAAGATATTTGCTTTTAATAATTCTTGCAAGTTCACATCCAAGGAGGAAAAAGATAATGGGTTATTTAGAAACTACACATGAATTATATAAAAACGCTTCGCAAGAGATCCATAAGGATCTATGCTGCGGCAACAGGCCATCACAGTTTTTGCCTGGATTGAATATTCCAACAGAGATGGCAGCAATGGATTATGGCTGCGGGACAACGGTTCATCTTGGCGAATTGAAATCTGATGAGAATGTGTTATATGTGGGAATAGGCGGCGGTATGGAAGCCTTGCAATTTGCGTATTTTACCCGCCGCACTGGTTCTGTCATCGCTGTAGATCGTGTACCAGAAATGATAGAAAAAGCAAGAGCAAACTTTGATATTGCCGAAAAAACAAATCCGTGGTTCAAATCGGATTTCGTTAACATCGTTTACGGTGACGCGTTGAAGCTCCCGCTACCAGACAATAGCATTGATATTGCTGCGCAAAACTGTCTATTTAATATTTTTAAAGAAGATGATTTATTAAAAGCCTTAAAAGAAATGAATCGTGTCTTAAAACCAGGTGGAAGGCTTTATATTTCTGATCCGATTACAACAGCACCCATCCCGGAAAAATTAAGAAATGACGAACGTCTGCGAGCAATGTGCTTATCGGGTGCGTTATTCTTTAATGATTATATTCAAAAAATTGCCAAGGCTGGTTTTGGCGTCATTGAAATTCGCGCTCGTCGTCCCTATCGAATTTTAGATAAAATACAATATGATATTGATCAGAATATTATTCTTGATACTGTTGAACTAGTAGCAATCAAAACGCCAGTGGAAGAAGACGGTGTTTGCTGCTACGCTGGGGAAACAGCTACTTATGTTGGTAATAAAGATTTATATGATGATAATAATGGTCATATTCTTCGACGAGGAATACCAACTGCTGTTTGTCAAAAAACAGCCAGTAAGCTTCGGGCATTAAACAGCGAAGATATCCTTATTACAGATCCAACGTATCACTATATAGGTATCGCAAAAGCAAATTCCAGTTCTTGTTGCTGCTGTGGTCCAGCTCCAGAGCCGGCGCCGAGGGAGTGTTTCGCAAACTGTGTAAATGGAATAATCATCCAGATTATTGGGTAAGCTAACTCATGCTTTTACTCATATGCAGGATAGGGCAACGCAGAGGTGCGACCCGAGCGGCGTATGAGGTTAGGCGAGGCGGCGATGCTCACGAGAGCGTCGCCTTTCTGGTAGCCGCCTTGGAAAACAAAAGCGATAAACCTCGGGGGTTCGGGGGCTGAGCCCCCGTGATTAAGCACTAAGTGATCGCTGGAACCTGCCATCGAAAAATATCATGAGTTGCCCTATTATAATTCCCCAATCACGAACTGGCATACTCCACTTTTTGGTAATTTCTTGTATCGACAGGAAAACTGACTTTCTGACAGCATCATCGGTAGGGTAGATCGTCTTGGTCTTGGTATATTTGCGCAGCATCCGATGAAACCCCTCCACTGCATTGGTGGTATAAATGAGCCGCCGAACTTCTTCTGGATACTTAAAATAGGTGGAAAGCTCTGTCCAATTTGCCTCCCAGGACTTTACAATCTGAGGATATTTCTTGCCCCATTTCTCGCCAAATTCCTCTAACCGGTACTCGGCATCATCTAAAGATAACGCTCCATAGACAAGCTTCAGATCGGCCATAACCGCCTTAATGTCCTTGTACGGCACATATTTTGTGGAGTTGCGGATTTGATGAATGACACAAAGCTGCTGCTCTGTTTTTGGGAAAACCGTGGCTATCGCATCCGAAAAACCGCTCAAATTGTCCCGGCAGGCTATCAAAATGTCCTGCACGCCCCGATTTTTCAACTCATTACAGATGGTCAGCCAGAAAGAGGCGCTCTCGTTTTCCGACATCCATATGCCCAGGATCTCTTTTCTGCCATCCATGTTGATACCTAACACCGAATAGACACACTTGTTGATAATTTTGGCATCTTTTCGTACTTTGAACACGATGCCATCCAAAAATACGATAGGGTAGAGGCCATCCAAGGGTCTGACCTGCCATTCCTGTACCGCTGGCATGATTTTGTCGGTGATCCGGCTGATAAGACTGGCCGACGCTTCTACTCCGTAGATGTCACGCAGATGGTCTTCAATGTCACGGTTCGACATCCCTTTCGCATACATAGCGATAATTCGGCCTTCTAAATCCTCCGATTTTGTCTGTCGTTTCTCTACCACTTGAGGGGCAAATGTGCCGTTTCGGTCTCGAGGGACACGTAATTCAGTTTCACCAAGCTCGGTTTGTAGGGTCTTTTTCCCATAGCCGTTCCGGCTGTTTCCACTGTTATTCCCCGACAAATCATGTTTTTGGTAACCAAGGTGTTCGTCCATCTCTGCTTCAAGCATCTCTTCAAGCGTACTTTTAAACAGCGATTTAAGCAGCTTGTGAACATCCTCCATGTTTGTACATTGCTTGGATAACAGGCCTACTAATTCTTGTTCGCGTTCGTGCATATTGTAACATCTCCTTTATGGGGATTATTACCATTTACACACTTCCTTAAACAGTCTCGGCGCCGAAAGAAGAATCCTGTGGCTGTGGATGTAGCTGTTGCTAAATAACAATGCAAACGCTAACTAAGATAACCTAAAATGAGGCCATCCTAAAAGCTTAACAACTTTTAGAACGGTCTCATTTTTCACTTAGTTCTACTGTATTTTTTAGCCCAACATCAGCAACCTTTTTGGGAAATAACTCATCTTTTCGCTTTTGCCGCAAAGAATTTTTTCAGATTATCAGGTACATCCTTGCTTACTTGTTGAGACGCTTGCTGCCCCCCGTACACATGTCTTAGTATTGCATCAACAATCATCGCCTTAGGAGGAGTGGTGTATTCTTGTCCCTGCCAGGTCCACACCCTGCAGTCAACAGCTTCCCCGCAGACATCGCCGCAGGATTCACAAAGGCTTTCCTTGAAGTCTAGTTGAATATCCTGACCATTGATGCGGATGGTTGGCGAACTAACAAATTCTAGTTTCAATGCCTGTTGTTCGCTCTCGACCAGTATCTTTTGAACTTCGATTTCGTAAACTGTTGCCTTCAAAACGTTCGCCACCTCTGTAATGGCATCCTCAAGACTCGCGTCAGTCCCCAGACACCGGTCACACACCTCCAGGTCGATATACAAGAACTCGATAAACAATCGTTTTTCCTGGCACTCCCCGGCTGTACAACAATTCGTACCACACCCGCAGCTATTTAGTACTCAATTCTGCTTTTATCTTTTCACTGATTTCATTAATTATCTGTTGAGTTACTTCCGTCTTGCCTTTTTCAAGACCCATTTGCGTGAGAACATAGGAAATTGGAGATATTTCAACATGTTCGAGCACCTTTTTGGCACACCCCACCGGGCAACCGTCAACTGCAACTACTTGATTGGCTTTTTTTGCTGCGTCAATAAACGGCTGCATGTGTGCTGCAATGCCGCTAAGACAGCTCATACTAGCTTGAGCAAAGCCTTCCCGTCTCAATTTACGGCATACCTGATCCGATACCTCGCCAACATCGGCACAGCCGTCACAAGGATACATGATTCTTGACACCTCTGGCACTTCACCACCACAGTTACATCCACTCATAATAAACGCCTCCCATAATTAAATAATGATATTATAATTTTATAATATTTTTATAAAATTATATTAGCACTATATTCCAATTTGGTCAATGTTATTTACTTTAGAAATTTCAACAACCTTTGACTATGTCCGATCTGTTCACTTAAGGTTTGCTCTGCAGCTCCGACCAATTTAATTACAGAGGGTATGCATGATTTATGATTGACCTCTGGTAATTAATTTTTTCATTCTGGCCGATCCTTCAATTACTATTCGATACCCGCATGATTACTGCGAAAAAAGCCACCAAATTTGTCCTTCATATCCTCAAAAAGTGTATATACTATTGGCACGAACACCAAAGTTAAAAAGGTAGAAACAAGTAGTCCCCCGATAGCTACAATAGCCAGAGGCGATAGTCTCTCCAGTCCCACTGCCCATTCTAAAGCTATCGGTGCCATACCAAACGCAGTTCCAAATGCAGTCATCAAAATTGGTCGAGTCCTAACCCTCACACTATCCATAATGGCCTGCTTCCTATCACTGCCTTGACTACGTTCTACGATAATGAAGTCAATGAGAAGGATGGAATTTTTCACAACAATCCCGGCAAGCAAAATCATACCCATAAATGCCGGCATAGAGGAATGTTTGCCGCTCAGCATCAGCGCCCAGATAGAACCAATCATTCCTAATGGAATGGCCGACATAATGGTCATCGGATGAATAAACGAGCTAAAGGCCGGAACCAAGCTGAAATAAAGGAGCAACATGCCAATTCCCATCGCGCCGCTCATGGCCCCAAAGGACGCTTGCATTTGCTGCAGGTCACCTTCTTGGGTGATGGCATATCCTTCTGGCAGTTCAATGTCGGCCAATTCCTTCTGGATACCCTTATCCAGATAGGTAATCGCCGTTTTTTCACGATAACCATAAACCTCTAATGTGTTTTGCATATTTTGCCGTGTATAAAGGGTGGGAATTTTTTTACGAGCAAACGTTCCTAAAGACTCTAACGGAGTCAAACCTTTGGGGGTAACAATCATGACATTTTTTAGCTTACTTATATGATCACGTTGTTCTGCCGGATAAGAAATTCTTAGTCCTATGCCGTCTTCCTGATCAATGCGGAAGGTTGAGGCATACATCCCGCCAACCACATTGGCAATTTGGTTTGATACATTGGCAGGAGATATCTCATACAGCGAGCACTTTTCCTTATTCAACACGAAGTTGATTTCGGCTTTATCATGGGTCCAGCTACGCGCTACACTGGTAAGGCCGGGAACGTTTACCATCCGGTCATATACTTGTTCCCCGATTGAATCTAGTACCATGCGGTCTGGTCCGGTAATAAGCAGCGATACCGGGGCCTTTATACTCGCCATAGCGGTTGCGCCAAAATCGTAAACATCTACATATTTTAGCCCTGGTATTTGCGCAAACTGTGTACGCAGTTTGTTTTCAATCTCCCAGATGGTCTGACTTCTTTTAAATCTGTCAACAAGATTAATTGTTATATACCCTTGCTGAGGTATCTTGCCACTGCCAAAGCTGACAATCCCTGCTTCAGAACCCAGGATTGTCGAGACAGAGTCAACACCAGGCACCTCGGCAATCACTTGCTCTATCTTTGTTGCTACTTGCTCAGTGGCCGCCAGGGACATATCTGTATCGGTTTCAAAGTTAATTTTAATAATACCGGCGTCCATGGAAGACATTAAATCCCGTCCCAGGATTGGCATCAGACTGGCACTTATCATAAACAGTGCCATACCGCCTGCTAAAAAAGCCAACCTATGGCGCAAGGCAACATCAACGAGTCGAACATATGTATTTTGAATAACTGTTACCACTTTTTCATCAAACCATAACGCAATCTGCTCGGCTCGATTAGGCCGGAAGGATTGACGTAATAACATGGGGGCCAGTATGGGTATTATAGTAACAGATACCACATACGATACTACCAAAGCAATACACATTGACATAATGAATGGACGCATTGTAGCCTGAACATAGCCACCAATGAAAATGATCGGCAGCAATACCATTACAGTAGCATACGTTCCTGAGAAGATTGCTAACAGAACCTCTTCTGTTCCACCGAAGGTGGCTTCTTTAATTCTATCAGGCATTCGCTCATAATGCCGTGCAATATTTTCAAGCACAACAATCGCATCATCAAGCAGCATCCCGACTGCGAGAATAATGCCGGTAAAGGTTACCGTATTTAGCTCATAGCCGATTAACCACATGATTCCGAAGGTAATAAGATAGGTAAAAGGAATTGAAACAGCGGCTAATAACGTAATGCGCATATTGGCAAGAAACAAAAAGACTACGCCTACAGTCAGCAAGATTGCCTCGAACAAGGATTCCTCCATATTACTGACACTTGTGCGAATAAGGGTTCCCTGGGTATCACTAATTGCAAACTGAATCCCCGGATATTTAGCTTTGAGTATAGGCAGATATTTTTCTACAGCAGTGATACTATCCATGGCAACTCCGGAAGGAGCACGTAGAATACTCAGGCCGATGGCTTGTTGACCATTTCCGTGATAGGCTGATTGCGGCTCAACAATCCCGCGGGTAATCTCGGCCACGTCCCGCAGATAGACATCTCCGGTCTGCTTACGAGCAATGATAATATGATTCGCCTCTTCAGGATGTTTGAATTCCCCTTGTGTTTTAAGCAAATATTGCCCAGAAGATTTTATGATCAGGCCGTTGGGTACATTGACGTTGTTTGCACTGAGTGCCGCTGCTACATCACTAATTGTCAGCGAATGGAACGCCAGAAGATCAGGTTTGACAATAATTTTATACTCTGGTTGAAAACCACCAAATACCTCAACTTGCGCAATTCCGGGAACACGCAATAATTCTTCTTTGATTTCGTTGTCGGCAAGCTGACGGATTTGACTCATGTCTAAGATTGAGTTTTCTTTTGGTGAAAGCGCCAAAATAAGCGTTGGCTGTGTAGCTTGACTGATTTTAAAGATTTGCGGCTGGCGAATGTCGGCAGGCAATTTTCCGGTAATTTTGCTGAGTGCATTAGATACGTCTGTGGCAGCCGAATCCAGGGTTTTGGTATAGTCAAATTCAACGGTTACTACCGATACCTCATCCTTACTCACTGAGGTTACTTTCAAAACTTCACCTAAGGTAGCCATTTCTTTTTCTATGGTTCGTCCGATTTTTGTTTCAACGTCTGATGCCGAAGCTCCAGTTTCAACAGTAATAATTGTGATTTGTGGATGGTCACTATCTGGATACATATTAAGCGGCATCTTAACATAGCCAATAATTCCCACAATAGCCATTAATAAGACAAATGACAATACTAAGTAGGGTTTCTCCAGGTATTTTAGAGTCAAAGCGCTCAACTACTTTCACTCCCATCCTGGATAATGAGTACTTTTTTTCCTGTCGTCAATTGCATTAATTGGTTCTCCTGACCAACAACTACACGATCATTGGGTTGTATTCCGCTGATTGCTGCAGTCTGAGCATTGCGACCAACTACCTGAACAGGTAGCTGACAGGCAGCTTCATTAGCATCTACAACCACTACAAAAGTTCCTTTGCTATTAGTAATTAACGAGTCAACCGGTATGACAATGCCGGTTACCTGATTTAATACAATATCTACACCAAGCACCGCACCCATAGGCAACCCAAAGGGTAATTCGTCTTGCCTTATTTCAATTGTGGCCAAACTTGCTTGATCTAAAGATGGGTATATTTTCTGAATAGTGGCACTCATTTGCTGATCACTATGCGATAACACTGCCTTTGATCCAGATGTTACAGAACGCACGACTTCCTGGGGAACCTGGGCGGTTATTTTATATCCCTGATTGAGAGCTTGCAATGACATCAAGGCTTTACCGGGAACAGCCATATCACCCGGTTCTATCAGCCGTTTAGTGACAACACCATCAATTGACGATATGATTCTGGAATAGCCTTGCTCGGCTGCATTGGCCTCTAGGTTTGCCTGATACACCTGAATGTTTTCCCTGGCAGCAACCATTTGGCTATAGGCATTATCAGCCTCAGTCTGTGACTGTTCATAGGTTTCCTGAGCGATCGCAGCTTGGGAATATAGCCGCTGGCTCCGTTCAAAACTAGCCTTTTTTGTTCGATAATAGCTTTCAGCGGCTACTAGGGCACTTTGTGCGGACCGTAAGCTAGCCTCAGACGCCCGTGTTTTATTTGCCAATGTCAAATCATCTAAGTAGATTAGTTCCTCTCCTTTTGTTACCTTATCGCCCTCACGTTTGGTTACTCCTACGACATTTGCCGTTATGCGTGATGATAGTTCTACAGAGATAGCAGACTCTATCTTACCCAAATAATGGGCCTGCATGTCAATCGTCCCTGGCTTAGCAATAGCCACCTGTACCGGAATGGCTCTAGCCATTGGTTTTGCTATAGCAGCAAGGTCATGACTCCGTTTCCATACTAAGCTTCCTGCCCCGATGATAATTAATATAAGTATCAATACCAAAGTTTTCTTTTGCTTGAACATGCAGACCCTCCTCAATATGCCAAAACAACAGCTATCCCTCAAGCGTTATTGTTGACTCAACCTATCACATTTGTCAGCCCTTACCCTCAACATCGCCAATTAT
This sequence comes from Sporomusa ovata DSM 2662, assembly GCF_000445445.1. GTDB lineage: Bacteria > Bacillota > Negativicutes > Sporomusales > Sporomusaceae > Sporomusa > Sporomusa ovata. The sequence continues at coordinate 659,130 of NZ_ASXP01000003.1, forward strand.
TTAATAGAAGAAAACCCGGCTTAACCGGGTAAAATTGGGTTGCCTTTATATAATTCTATACCGGTCCGCGCATCCGCCGGGAAGCCAGTTCACATTCTTTAAGCATTAACGTTTGAGCTGCTGTCAAAGTCACTCCATCCTCAACCTGAGGTTCAATAAAATAATAGCAATTAGACTTTTCTTCGGCAGTAACATCTGATATCTCAAACTTATATTTAAGACACCACAATTTTCCGGCAACTAATTGATCAGCAATTCCACAGGAACAACATTTTGCTGACATATCTAAAACCACCTTTCTCTTATTCTAGCCCTTTTGCCCTGACAGCGTGCCAGACAGACAGGAAAGTTCCTTCTTAACCTTTGTTATACAATCTTTATATTTTATATTTACACGATTGCCAAATAAAAGTATAATCAAATTGTATCATCAACTGTTCACATAGTCAACAGTATATAATAATAACCACTTTGAAATTACACAAAGAAAGATGGTCGATAAAATGACAAACGAACCCAAAAACATTTCTACTATGAGAAATGCTATAAAAATTTTTATGAGAAGTTTAGGAGTCTTGGAAGGTAAAAAAACTTTTTGCTATGATTGTACGTATGCTCAGTGTCATGTAATCTGGGAAACTGCACAAGAAAAAAAAATTTCTGTGAATGAACTGGCAACTCGGCTAAATATAACTAAAAGTGCAGTAAGCAGGACAGTAGATGACTTGGTAAACAAAGGCTACCTTGATCGTAAACCAAATCCAGATGACCGCCGCTACGTAGATATTGAACTCACCAAAAAAGGGCAAAAAGTTTTTCTGGAAATAGAACTTAACTCGCGCCGCTATTTTGAAGCCGTTTTAGAAATTATCCCAGAAAATAAGCGTGATACAGCATTGGAAGGAATCCAGATTTTCAGTTCTGCCCTGTATCAGGTTTTTAAGAAAGATACGTTAGAATAAAATGTACCATCAAGAATAGTAAGAAAGCCTTGTAATTCCATTACTGAGAATCACAAGGCTTTGTTCTTAGTTCATAACCCAAAGTGCGCTTCCTCTAACTGAACTTTAGGCCTTTTCAATTGTATAGCCACCATCGACCGGAATTGATGCTCCAGTCAGCATTGTCGGCAGTAAAACTTTCATCAATAATGTGCAACAATTTTTCTTGGTCTTTGTCAAATAAAAAAACAAAGTACCCATTATGAGCCAATAGCAAAGAAATAGCCTTGCCGATTCCCGACGCCGCTCCCGTAATAACAGCCACGCGTTTTTCTAATTTGCACATAACAAGTCATCCCCTAGAAGACGTAATTACTTACTTTAATATGTCAGCCAATACACCGGAAAGTATTTCAATCATCTCGTCGATTTCCCGGGAGGTAACAATCAACGGCGGCATCAACCGTATATACGCAGGACGCGGTGAGTTGATTAATAGGCCTCTATACAGACACTCATTGACAACTTCGCTGCCTTTTTCTACCGGTAAATCAAAGGCAAGTAAGAGCCCTTTGCCACGAATGTTGGTTAGATTAAACTTATTGGCTATGCTAGTTAGTTTGTGTTTTATGTATTCGCCCTGCTGTTCGGCGTTTTTAACTATATTCTTATTTATAATTTCTTTCACAACTGCCATACCGACCGACATGCCCAGAGGTTGACTGGAATAAGTTCCGCCTTGGTCCCCTGCTTCAAATATATCAAACTTTTCCTTTGTCAACATAGCTGCTAGAGGATACCCGCCTCCTATTCCTTTAGCAAGAGTCATGATATCGGGTTCAATCCCGAAATGTTCATAGGCAAAAAGTTTTCCCGTTCGACCAATACCGGTTTGAACTTCATCAAATAGTAAAAGTATTTTCTTTTCATTACATAGCTCGCGTAAAGACCGTATGTAATTTTCTTCAACCGCAAACACTCCTCCCTCCCCTTGAACAGGCTCTACCATAATTGAACAAGTTTTAGAAGTAATTGCATTTTGTATTGCCTTACTATCATTCAGAGGTACATGCTTGAAGCCCTGAACCTTAGGCTCAAATAACTTTTCCCATTTTTTCTTCCCGGTTGCTGACATTGTCGCAAGTGTCCGACCATGAAAACTATTAGTTGCAGTAATTATTTCAAACGCTCCATTAAGAAACTTTGTTCCGTATTTTCGCGCTAATTTAATAGCCCCCTCATTCGCTTCAGCGCCAGTACTTGCAAAAAATACCTTTTCAAAACAGGAATTGTCAGTAAGAAGTTTGGCAAATTCAACCATTGGTACATTATAAAAAGTTGGACTGGCGTTGACTAATTTCGCACTTTGTTCCAGAAGAGCTTTCGTGATGACTTCAGGACAATGACCTAAAGAGGTAACAGCCCACCCCCCGATAAAATCCAGATACCTTTTTCCATTCGTATCCCATAAGTACATCCCTTTGCCATGTTCCATAACTAACTCAGGTCTATTGGCTGTAAATAGAATGGATTTGTTCGCTTCCTTGAGCAACAGATCTGTATTATATTTATTATTCAATATGACCCCTCCCCCAATTAAGAATTTATGAATAATTATACAACACAATCGCAAATTTATCCATAAATTATAACAACTATCCATGATTAGTTAAGTTGTATTGTTATCCTATTTGCATTTTTTTAAATAGAATTTGCTTATTCTAACACTAGAGCCATACATGTACTGCAAGAAGGACAGACAAGATTTAATTCTGACCGATTAAGTAAATCCTCGGGTATTTCTTGTCGTTCAATAGTTCTAAAGCCAAATTTTTGTAAATATTTTTCTGCTGTTTGGGTCATGAGGTATGCCTTAAACTACGTTTACCTTAGGCTTACGCGCTCTAATAAATGAACTTACTATTGCCCCTTCCAACTGTACAAGCTCCTCTTTTGACAACTGGGCAAACATTTCAGAGTCAGATTCGGTAAAATCATAGACCTGAGTTACCTGGACTTCAATGTTTTCAAATCCAGCTGTTGTAAGTTTGCCCTGATATTCAGTATCGCTAAGTGCTCCTGCTATACAGCCTGCCCAGGCAGTCATATCTTGCTGCAACTTGGGAGGCAGTGCCTTTTTCAGGACGATATCTGATACCGCAACGCGTCCCCCCGGCTTCAAAACCCGGAAACACTCATTTAATACTTTATCTTTATCACCAGATAAGTTAATAACGCAATTAGAAATAATGACATCTACCGAATTATCTGGCAAGGGAATATCTTCAATGTGCCCTTTTAAAAATTCTACATTTGAAAGTCCGGATTTTCTCTGATTCTGTTTGGCTTCTTCGAGCATCTCGTCAGTCATGTCTAATCCATATGCTTTGCCATAAGGGCCAACTCGTTTAGCAGAAAGTAACACGTCTAACCCGGCGCCACTGCCTAAATCCAATACCGTTTCCCCTGGATAAAGTTGTGCCAGAGCAGTTGGGTTGCCACAACCAAAAGACGTGGCAATCAAATCTTCAGGAAGTCCCTCTACCTCAGACTCTGAATACAAATTTCCGGTAATCATCTTTGTTGCTTTGCTTAAACCTGTATCACAACATGAGCTGCCTAAGCTACCGCCTCCGCAGCAGCCTTTTCTTCCGGTGATCGCCTTAGCATATCGCTTTTTTACTACCTCTCTTATTGTTTCACTCACAATTACACCCTCCTTTTTCTTTTGCCGCTTCTGAACCAATTTGGCGCACAGCAGCATACATCTCAGTGCTTTTCACGGCCGCGAGAAGATAAGGTAAAGCATCTCCCACTATCTCACGTTTTTCCTGGGGAATCGAATTTAAAACCCGTTCATAATATTCCTCCATACTGTTATTAATTACACAAACCATTTCCCTACCTTTTGCCGTTAACGTGATCTTAGTATATCGTCTATCCGCTTTATCGATTTGCCGCTCTACCAGTCCGGCATTAACAAGATTATCGACTGTACGGCTCATGGTACTCTTATCGAGAGCAAGCAACTCTGATAATTCATTTAGTGATAAATAATTAGATTTGCCCATCTCCACTAAAGTATGGCACTGAGCGACTGTAATCCCACAACATGCGGCATCCGCTTTTTGCAATAATCCCAGCTTTCTTATGCACATCCTAACGACTTCCCTAAACACTGCAGCATTGTTCTCATCTGCCAATATAATCACCTCATGTCGTTCTGTATCTCTTAGATTGATTAATTAAATTGTAACATGAAACAGTTTGTATTTGCAACTATTTTATAGTAACAATCTATTTTTCAAATTATCGTTGACTTTCGCCAACAAATACCACCTGTGCGGGACACTCGTTAAAAAAGCGCTATCGCGCCCTTGAGGATACGGCTCTAACCGCAGAATACACAGAGAGCACAGAGGAGATGTATATCGAGATATTCCCTCTGCGTACTCTGCGTCTCTGCGGTTCAAAAAACATATACTTTCTTATCTTATAAAAAAGGGACCATCGCAGGATTTCTGCAACCATCCCTTTTAAATTATGTCTTAGGAATTCAATTCTCTAATAATAATCTTTGCCGTCTCTTCTGCAACCTCGCCAGAAAAGGAAATACATTGTTCCATATGAGCCGGTGAGCCTAGCTCCATCCCTTTGGTCAATACCCGACAGCACAGGCAGGAATGGCGCTCTTTAAAGATGTCATGTAATTCTTTAGCCAATTTCATCGCCTTGTTTACCTTTGGATCTTTAGGTTCTGTTCTGCCAAAGAACATGCCGATAGCCATTATCCCACCGGCAATGGCGCCGCAAGTGCAACCCGATCCGCCCATGCCCACCGGAAAACCTGAAGCCATAGAAATCACGGCATCTGGCAGCGGCAGGATGAATTCATCTTTGATTGCCTTGACAATGGCTTCTGAACAATAAAAATCACCGTTGCGATAATACGTTTCTGCGTCTTGTCTTATTTTGACTACGTCTATAGTTTTATTCATGATAATATTCCCTCGTTTTTAATCTATTTTTTTATCCAATGTTTTAAGATTGTTTATCTGGAACCACAAAATACTTCCGCAAGCGCAACGCGACATTAACTAAGCCAATCATAACCGGCACCTCGATAAGCGGCCCAATAACAGCGGCAAAGGCCTGACCTGAATTTATACCAAAAATGGCTACAGCCACTGCAATCGCTAGTTCAAAATTATTACTGGCTGCCGTAAACGATAATGTAGTTGTCTGCTCATAGTTGACTCCCACACGATGGCTTATGAAGAAAGATACTAAAAACATAATGCCGAAATAGATAATGAGCGGAATGGCAATACGCACCACATCCATTGGTAGTTTAATAATATAGCTGCCTTTTAGGGAAAACATAATTACGATGGTAAATAGTAACGCTAGTAATGCCAACGGACTAATCTTAGGTATAAAAGTCTGTTCATACCATTCGCGACCCTTTGCCGGCAATAAAGTGCGTCTTGTCAAATATCCGGCCACAAAAGGAATACCCAGATATATCGCCACACTCATCGCAACATCCTTCATGGATACCTGGATTTGCATACCTGTAAAACCAATCCAGCCCGGCAGTACAGTAATGAAGAAATAGGCAAATACCGAATATAATACCAGTTGAAAAATTGAGTTAAGTGCTACCAGTGCAGCCGCATATTCATTGTCGCCCTCTGCCAGTGAATTCCAGATAATTACCATGGCAATACAGCGAGCCAGACCAATAAGTATTAAGCCAACCATGTAGTCTGGTTTATCTGCTAAAAAGGTTATAGCCAGTATAAACATTAACACCGGACCGATTATCCAGTTTTGCACCAGTGACAGCACTACAACCTTGCCGTTACAAAATACCTTGCCGATTTCTTCATATTTAACCTTTGCTAATGGCGGATACATCATTATAATTAAACCGGCGGCAATCGGAATTGATGTTGTACCAATTGACAGGGAATCCAGCCACGCAGCCATCCCTGGAAAGAGATAACCGCCGCCAACTCCAATAGCCATTGCCAAAAAAATCCACAATGTCAAATACTGGTCTAGGAAAGATAATCGCTTTTGGGCCTGTGCCATTTTACCACTCCCCCTTTACTTCTTCTTCCTTAAAGTACAAAAAGTCCAGACAATCACCACTCTCCTTCCTTTAGTTAATTTATTACGCAACCGAGCAACTATTTAGAATGCTAAAACGATTCGGCAGCGAAAAACACTTGTCTTAATCGTCAACAATTTTTACGGCCAGCTCACAGCAACCGCCTAGTTCCCGGTATTTTTTCAGTCTTGCCACGTCTTTTTGGCGTTGCGGATCGTTCTCCATTTCCTTGGACAGCAGTTCCTTCACAAAAGAGTACTGTTCCAGTATTTTTTCATTGACCTGATAGTATATCCACTGGGCCTGTTTTTCACCGGCAATGAGCTTGGCTTGTTTTAATTTAGTTATATGGCGAGAGGCGTTGGACTGGCTAAGTTTTAATATCTCTTCCAAATCACAAACACATAGAGTCTCCCTGTATAGCAAGTTCAAAATTCTAATTCTTGTTTCATCAGCTAATGCCTTGAGTATTTCTACAATATCCACTAGTTCCACCTCTCTACCTATTGGGTTTTGTCTTTGGAGTTAAAAACACTTCTCCTGTATATGATTATATTCAATTTTAATCATGATCGTCAAGCATTTTTCAGGAAAACATCCTACTCATACTAAAACAAACAGCACGTAAAAGTGTGCTGTTTGTTTTAGTAGCTAAAGTAAGAAGAAGCGTGCGATTATTTTAAAAATTTCAATATACTCTGACTGGCACCAATCTGTTCACTTAGTGTTTTTTCCGCTGCACTAACTATTTCAAGTACAGAGGGATAAACGATTCGATAAATTACCTTTTGACCATCTTTGCGAGAGTCGATTATCCCTTGTTTCTTCAAGTTACTCAAATGTTGTGACAAATTGGACTGTTCAATGTCCAGTTCTTCAATAATCTCGCACACACAGCGTTCACCCTGTTCCAGGCTCTGGAGAATTCTAAGTCGCACAGGATGAGCCAGTGTCTTAAAGAAATCAGCCGTCAACTTTATTACTATATCTTCTGCCACACGTATTCCCCCTTAAAATAACCTAGTTTTATCTTCTATATCAAAACATCACCTTAAAGTTCCCCCTGCCTATTGACTGCCCTATGCTACGACTATAATATATTAGTTCTTTATCATATAATAAATCATTTTTCTTCAAAATACAACCTTGCAACAGTAAAACTCCTACAGCAGTTATTTCAGTGCCATAGGAATGTTTTTTCAGCTTTGTTACAGTCATTATTTTATATACCTGCCACTTGCTGCGGTTCTGGTGTGCTTAACTCAAAATCAGAAAGTTTCGTCATATTATACATAGTATAGGTCATGGTTTTAAGCATGGCAACCATCAATATAGCTCCGGTTCCCTCGCCTAATCCCATATTAGCCCTGATGGGTATATCATCAGCCAATATATTACCTAACAACATCGCATAAGACATCCCCGGCTCTTTGGACATATGGGAAGGTAACCCGCAATGCTCTACCTCCCGGTTAATCCGTGCGGCACAGGCAAAAGCCACAGCGGTAATGAAACCATCGATGACAAACGGAGTTTTTCGTTTTGCACACGCAATCATACCCGCGCATATGGCGACAATATCAAAGCCCCCAACACAGCGCAAAATATCCTCAATGCGATAAAAGCTATCCCGATGGCGCTCAACGCCTTTAGCCACTACAACACACTTTCTTCTGATAACCTCATTCGTTGGTATACTGGCTCCATACCCTACAACAAATTCAGGTAAAATACCGGTCATGGCATGCAACACGGCGGAAGAAGTAGTGGTATTACCAATTCCCATCTCGCCAAAAGACACCAAATTAGCGCCTTGGGTATCTATGACAGAATTAGCCATCTCTTCCCCTACCTGCCAGGCCTGCTCAAACTCAGCCGGTGTCATGGCTTCCTCTTTCATAAAGTTTTTGGTGCCGGAAGCAACTCTGCGGTTGATGCCTACTGTTTTTTTGTTATTGATTCCGATATCAATTACCGAATAAGGAACATTATTAACCTGACAAAAACAACTAATAGTCGCTCGCCCGTCTACCATGTTCTGCGCCTGAAGGTAGGTAATTTCCTCAGGAAAATTCACCACACCTTCTTCAATAACGCCATTATCGGCAGCAAATATTAAATGATAGGGTTTAATTTCCGGATGCATCGTTCCCCAGGCCAATAACATTTTTTTAAAAATTTTCTCTAATAGGCCTAGGCTGTTTACTGGTTTTGCTGCACCATTAACTAAATCATCTACTCTTGCCTGATAGTTCATGCTTACTCCCCCTATTTTTTGTTTTGCACCAATACAACAAATAAAAAAAACCTTAGCCCAAAAGAGCCAGGGTTATATTTTCATAAAATCCTGTCCTTCTGGTACTACCTCTGGCGCGGAGGTAAATAACAGCCAAAACAGGCAGGTCTCCTGGCTTACGGTTCATAAGAACACCCTTGCCTTCCCGCTTGCCGGTGGCATAATAAAAGCATTCTTTCCCGATTACAGTGGCGCGACCGCGTCGTTTAAGGATTTATGAATCCTTCCGAACTTCCCTATTCTCCTCTTAGCTTACTAAGAGGCACCTGTATGGTGGCAATATATTAAATTTTGATCTGCTATACTCATTCTACAGTTATGACCATTCTCCTGTTAGCCTATATAGGTTCGCAAGATGTTGAAACATTTAGTCAGAAAAGTTCTATTAAAAAACCTAACCAAACATTGCAATTCCCAGTAGATTCTTGCCTTTTTCTGTTGGTAAAACATAAGTTCCCTGCTTGTCTATCCCGTCTTTAAAGGGTACAATATGAATAGAAAGTTTTAAAGGCAGGTGTCAGCAATGGAGAATACGGATTTATTGCAAGCCATCCGCTCTATGATCCAGGAAGAAATACAGCCTATTAAAGAGGAAATAACCACCATAAAATCCGATCTGGGCACTCTCAAGTCTGATATGGATACCGTCAAATCCGATATTTCCACCTTGAAGTCTGATATGGATACCGTCAAATCCGATATTTCCACCTTGAAGTCCGATATGGATACTGTCAAATCCGATATTTCCACCTTGAAGTCCGATATGGATACCGTCAAATCCGATATTTCCACCTTGAAGTCCGATATGGATACTGTCAAATCCGATATTTCCACCATCCAATCCACTATGGCTACCAAAGCCGATATTACCCGCTTAGAAAGCAAGATTGAACAATACGGCGAAGTCCAGCAAAAAGACATCTATCATTTGCTCCAATTAACCAGTAAAAAAGTTGATAACATCCACGAAGACTTAAAGTCCCTGGCAGAAGTCACCGGCGAACATGAAATGAAAATTCGTTCTCTTGCCCGCCGTCCTGTTTAGCAGTAAACAAGTACTTAACCCGGCTATGTGCCGGTTATTTTTTTGCGCAAAAAAGCCAATACCCAATTAGAATGGTGATAACCAATACGCCTGCTGCTGTCAAACCAATCGAATTGCCTAAACCAGCTAACTGTTGCCAGTTATGCCCTAGCCCAGTCCCCAGATAGATAAGAGCACCACACCAAATAAATGAACTAACAAAAATTCCGGAAATATAGATCTTGCCATTCATCTGGACAAAGCCTGCCGGAATTGGAATCGCGCCGCGAATAACAGGTAACAGCCTTCCAAAAACAATAGTAAAAATACCGTATTGATTAAGCCATCTCTCAATAATCAGCAGTTTCGACTCAGTTGGTATGAGGAAGGAAAAATATTGGGCGATAATTTTTGTTCTGCTATACAAACCTAATCCATAACTAATAGCAGCCCCCAGCAAATCTCCCAATGCGGTGACCGCTATCGCAGGAAGCATTTCTAGTTGTCCGCTATATACTAAATAACCGGTAATCCCCAAGGTTACTTCCCCTGGCAGCGGCAGGCCTGTACCAGTAAGCAACATAGCTACAAAAATAGCAAAGTAACCATAGGTGTCGATATGATTAAGTACTGCTTGTTCCATTGTCGAATTACCTAACCTCCACTTCGCAATTAGATACACTGCTAATGTATCCTTGATATAAAAAAAAATCCGGATATCCGGATTTTTTCAGGTACAACACCAGTCTTTTCTTAGTTCAAGAAATAAAAGTTAACACATCCTCGACCGGTTTTCGCGGCGGAACTGATACTTTATCAGCAGCAGGAACACCCAGTGGTGTCATGGCAGCCAGCTGATAGCCTTCTTTATTAAAACCAATATATGCCGAAATATCTTCAGCGGCATGCGTCGGTCCGGTCATCCAGCAAGTGCCATAACCCAGGCTAGCGGCAGCTAACAGTAGATTTTCCATAGCGGCGGCGATATTTTGAATACCAGGATTGGGGTTAGCATATTTTATGGCTTTCTCGCGTGGCATAATGCCATCAGCTAACAGCATATCAGCAATAGTAGTGTAAGGACCGGCATACACAAGAATCAACACCGGAGCAGCTTTGAAAACTATTTGATAAGGCAGGCTTCCCTTTAACCCCTTGATTTTTTTCTCATCACATAAATATGTGCACAACTCAGCGTTCTTTCGCTCAACAATTCGGGCAATCTCGGCAATTTTCTTTTTATTTGTGATAACAACAAAATGCCAATTCTGCTGGTTTTTCCCTGAAGGTGCATAAGTAGCAGCTTTGATTAGTTCTTTGATTGTTTGCTCCGGGACTTGTTCCTCTGTAAATTGCCGTACACTATGACGCTTGTAAATAAATTCCAATTTCATAACAACTAACCTCCTCATATAATAACGTATTGCTAATACCATAATCCAATCAACCGCCAATAAAGAACACCTACTGTCAAATATAGCACCACATGCAGCACAGTAATCACGGTGCCAACACACCACCAGGTCTTTTTATCATTATATCCCTTTTCCATCAAAAGCGGCCCTAGCGCGTTGCCATAATGCGTCAATGTGCAAGAAATAATCATTAAATAGGCTAACACAAAAAAGGCCGGATACCTGGGTACATCAGTAGCTGCGACAAAGGAAAAAATAAGTGGTGAAAAGGCTACCACATAGCCCGTATAGGATACGAAAAAATAGTGCGGCAAAATGGCCAGCGCCGCCACTAGCAGCAAAATACTATAGGAACCCAATCCGGCGGTCGGCAGCAATAGTTTGATAACCCCGGCAAACCAAGTAAAAAATTCCAGCTTGGTCAGTGCCACTGAAAAACCTAAAATCGCACCAAACCAAATAAGAAGCGACCACATTGCTTTGGTTTCGGCCAAGTCATTCCAGTTAAGAACTCCGGTTACCAACATAAGTGATACACCAATAAAGGCGACTAGCGTGCTATCTACTTTTGTTACCGTACCTGTGGACCATAGAATCAATATTGTTAAAAATATTCCAATTGCAGTTAACTCAGTCCGGCTAATATGGCCCATACCTGCCAATTCACGCTTAGCACCGGCCCGCACCGCCGCCATAGAGGTAGTGTCCGGCGGACATAGCTTATATATAATATAAGGTGTCAATAAAAAGCCGAGAAAGCCCGGCAACGCTGCCACAGTCCATAATGGCCAACTAATACTTATGCCCAGCACATCCTGAGCCAGTTTAACATTGATCAGATTTGGCCCCATCCCGGTCATGAACAATCCACCGGAAAGCATACTGGCAGTAAATGTCAGCAAGGTAAAATAGGCACCTGTTCGCTGCTTACCTTTCGGATTATCGGAACTGCTAGCCTCAATAACCCCCTCAGCCAACGGATACACCAACCCGCCTGTTCGGGCTGGTGAAGACGGCGTACTAGTAGCCAGTATCATATCAATAAAGCTTAAAATATAACCAATCCGCAGCGTTGTCTTGCCAAACTGACTAATTAACCAAAGACCAATCCTGCGGGTAAGTCCTGACTTTTTCAGGCCGACACCAATCATCGAAGCTACCAATGTCAACCACATCATTGTATCAGTGTACCCAACTAGTATCTCACGAATGGGCAGAACAAATATCCCTGCCAACGTTGTAATAACTAATAATAACGTCGGTTCAGAACATGGTTGCAAAATAAGACCCAGTATTAAAGCAACAAACACACCAAATAAATGCCACGCTGTTACGCTTAAGCCACTGGGGGCCGGATAAGCAAAAAACACTCCGGCAACACTCAACAAAACGGCGATTTTGGCAAAGCGCACTTTCACATCCTCATCTCCTTAAAATAAAAAACTTCTTTAATACTACCACTTTCTCGACCTTGTTACAAAACTTTTTTATTTTTGTCTGATACTACTGCTATAGATAGCAAAAACAGGGCCACGCGGCCCTGTTTTCGTTAAACTTCCCTAATGCACCATCGACAGCAATTTTCATTATACCCTTTCTGTCTCCCGTGGACGAAGCCTAGAAACGTCTTTATTGTCTATAATCCCGGTAAGTGTTCGCAGAAGTTCATCTTTGCCTTCAGGCATCATATTTTCCAAATAGATGCAGTTAGATGGATGAATCGATGTAATGCCGGAATGGTTCAGCTCCATATCCTGAATCATTAAGCGCAGCTCTGTCAATATTTCCATTTCTTCCGGGACTTCAAACTCCCCGTTTCGGATTTTCTCATAGAGCTCAGTTCCTGGCTGAACTATAATTGTTAAAATACCTATATAATCCGGCTGAATCTCATTACAAATCAGCGCCGTATTCCTTGCATGCTCCCAAGCTTTAGGCGCTTTACCTGCCAACCCTAAAATCACGGTTACAAACAGGTTTATACCTGCTTGCCTTATCCTTCTCCCTGCTTGAACCATTTCCCCGCGACTAACGCCTTTTCGGATAGCACGAAGAACATCTTCATCTCCGCTCTCTACACCCAGATGAGCCTCAACTAGTCCATGATTTTGAAGGTCTATCAATTCAGCAAGCGTTTTATTCAATATGCTAACGGCGCTCGCGTAAGTACCGACATATATTAGACTGGGAAAAGTATCATACAGACAGTCTAATATCTTGATTAAATTCTCTACAGGCATACTTAGTGCATCACCGTCTGCAAGAAAAACCTTTTTCACATCACCATAATAATCTTTTGCGAGCTCAATATCCTTTAGAATTTCATTTAGCTCACGCAAACGATATTGTTTATCTTTATACATATAGCAAAATGTACATTGATTATGACTGCAGCCAATCGTACACTGTAATATGTAATCGTCTCCTGCTATATGGGGGCTGTAAATATTTCCTTCATATCTCATAATGATTCTCTCTCCCGGCACTTGAGACAGATTAATTGTTAGCTACTTTGCGCACATACATGAACTTAACTTTTGCGTTACTCGGTTTATTTTTATACAGCATTCTATATACCATTTTCTTAGCATCTTCCGGACTATTAGTTTCTACTGTATTCATCATTAAGATATCCTCACCTGCAGTTAAGCAAAGGTGATACTTAACTTCATATGTTTTCATATTATCACCTCGCCTCAAAATTTTGACGATTCAGCTGTTCCAAATGAACTAACTATAGCTTCCTATACAAAACCAAGTAGGCTAGGCTATATTACACCGGCAGCTTAACTAACCGGTTTATCGCTCTCGCCAAGATAGTATAAATCTTCTGGTGTATTAAGGTTACAAAATATTTCTTTAGGGTCTCCCACCTGCCGTAAATCGCTTTCAACTATTTTGCATACTCTTACATCGGGATAAAATCTAAATACCTGACTAACACCTGCTTGCAAACACTTTTCTATCGGTTTTATGCAATTGCGTGAATAGACAGCGCAAAGTGGTTCCAACCGGTTTCCTATCTCGGGAACGACTACATCACATCCCGCTTTTCGCTCCAGTAAATACCTGGCTAACTCTTCTGTAAAAAATGGCATATCACAGGAGACTATAAATGAATACTGATGCTTTGCGATCATAAGTCCGGCATGCATTCCACCGAGCGGACCCATGCCCGGGTAACTGTCTGGAACCTCCACAATTCCCGGTAAATTATATTTTGCTGTATGGTTACTGGCAATAATTATTTCATCCACAAAGTTTTGCAGTTTTCGTACAGTACGTTCGATAAGAGTTTCATTTTTAAATAATAGCAGTGTTTTATCACGCCCCATGCGTGAACTGCGTCCACCTGCCAATATTATTCCACTCACCGCCATAATAGCCCCCCTAGCCCATTGAATTCTATTTCTATTATACTTTTTTATTAAAAATTTTGCAGGTGCAAATGGGTGTTTTATCGCACACCACCCACCTGCAATTTTCCAACATTTGTATATAGCTGTTCAATATAGTGGAGCTATTTCTGCGCCTTATTGTTAACGCACATGCTGCAGCCCTGTAATAAGTACAGACTCATTGGCTTTTACTCGCATAATTTCGTTTTCAACCTATACCGGGTTATGATGCTCAGCCTCATGGAGCGGCTGAGTTCCATTACCAAACATGCACAAAAATTCGCCCCATTGTAAATTCCGAGGAAGATATGTGCGAATACGCTCACTCCCAGGACAATACCAACCACCATATGCACCCTATCAAACCAATACATGGCTGCTTTAGGCGCTACCGGCAGGAATGCGTATAGTGCCCAACCGGAACAATTAACAGTATACCACCAATCCGCATCATAATCCCCATTTGTTTTTGACCAGAGTTCATTTTACCCATTGGCGGCATAATATAGGGTATTGTCCTTAGGTTGTTTTCCACTGCTTATATAAAGAGTTCACTGCCGCCTCCTACCATAACTGCTGAAACTTCTTGTCCGGCGACTAGCGGGCCACTTCCCGCAGGCACGTCAATTAGCGCATTGCAGGCAACCATGGATTTCAGAACGCCGTTACTTTGCCCGCCTGTAAGTTCTATATAATTCGTATTGTTAATTGTCTGTACTTTTGCCCGTAAAAATCTGCGCTGGGTACTCGATTTATTAAAGCTGTCTTTCAGAATTGCCGAAATTTTGGGCGGCATTTTTTGATCAAGCCCGAGCATTATTTTAATTAAAGGCACAACGATCAAATCAAAGGTTATACAGGCAGCAGCCGGATTTCCCGAAAGGCCAATAATTAATTTATTATTGTAGCTTGCAGCTATCATCGGCGAACCTGGCTTCATATCGATTTTTCGAAAAATGATATTTGCCCCAATTTGCTTAAAAGCGGCTGGTACAATATCGTAATCACCTACTGAAACGCCCCCGGTAGTAATGACTAAATCTGCTACGTCTAATGCTTGGGTAAGGCGCTCAACTATAGCCTCTTTTTTATCAGGAACAATTCCCATGGGCACAGGCGCTGCCCCTAGTTGCGAACAATAGGCACTTAGAAAATGTTGATTGGAATTATATATCTTTCCTGGCCGCAGTTCTTCTGCCGGATCAATCACTTCGTCGCCGGTACTAAGAATAGCTATTCTGGTTTTACTAAACACCGGTATTTCATCTACTCCGATGGCAGCTAACAGCCCCACAAGCGGCGGCGTCAACACCGTACCTCTCTTAGCAATAACTTCTCCCTGCCGTACGTCCTCACCTGCTCGAATAATATCGTTTCCTGCTTTCAGGGGATAATATAGTTCGACCTTATTTCCCGCTCTTTTTACGTCCTCAAATTTGACAATTACATCTGCGCCATTTGGTATCGGAGCCCCGGTCATAACCTTGATAACCGTTCCCTGAGTTACCTGTTTTTTAGGCATATAGCCGGCTTGTACCTCTTCGATAACTTCCAGTATTACCGGATTCAATGAGTTAGCTAGTTCAGTATCTTTCGCCTGTAACGCATAGCCATCCAAAGGCGATTTGTCAAATGGCGGCAGGTTAATACCTGTTCGGACATCTTGACTTAAAATTCTGCCGGCAGCGCTAGTCAACGGCACCTGACATTCTGTAACCGGATGGGTAAAATTTAATAACAATGCCTGCGCTTCTTCCAAGGGAATACCTGTCTTCATTTTTTCCACCTCCTGTTTCTTTCACGCACCAGTTCCAAACGAGCAAGCCGGATACTGACAAACCTCACACTCCAGACATAAGCCGCCCATCCCCAATTTCACGACCATTGGCCTGGTAATAGGCTGACCTGTCAGAACCAATGGCAGGACAAGATCAAACACAGTCGTTTTATGGTACATTACACAGCCTGGCAGTCCTAAAACCGGTACTTTCCCCAAATACGCCACCATCAGCATCGATCCCGGCAATACAGGCGCACCATAGGTTACAATTTCCGCACCTGCTTTTCTAATTCCGCTGGGAGTAACATCATCAGGGTCAACCGACATACCTCCAGTTGTCAATATCAGTTCAGCACCATTAGCTAGTAATGAGTTCACTGCCTGTGCTATTTCCTCCGCATCATCAGGAACAAGAATGTGCTGCACTACCTGGCAGCCAAATCCCTCAACTTTTGCTTTTACAACCGGCCCGAACTTATCCTGAATACGTCCATGATAAACCTCACTGCCTGTCGTAATAACACCCACTGTATAAGAATGAAATGGTTTAACGGCAACAACCCCGGTTTGCTGAGCTATTTTCTCCACCAGTTCTATTTTTGTTTCATCAATCAGTAAAGGGACAACCCGGACACTGGCAACCTTATCTCCTTTTTTCACAGGCCTGTTGTTATTACGGGTCGCAACAATGACTTCTTCAATCATATTAATGCGCGTTAGGAGCTCTTCATTTATGGCAATCATTCCAGCATGCTCTGCGATAAGATTAACCTTGCCTTCACTAGGTTCGCTCATGCTAAGTCCCGTTCCCCTTACTGCCTGGGCTAGACGTAGTCCCGCGTCATTTTCATGCAAAAATCCTTTTTTCATTTGCCAAACATAAAGATGTTCCTTGCCCAGCTTCAGGAGTTTCGGTATATCTTCTTCTGTAATGATATGTCCTTTTTTGAAGGCTTCGCCCTTGAATTCGCCAGGTATTATTTTAGTAATGTCATGACATAGTACGTTGCCTATTGCGTCTTCCACTCTGACAATCTGCATAGTTTCTTTCTCCTCACTGGTTATACTCCCAAAATTTCAACCGATCATTTCTATTTCGTCGCCGGCTTTTATTCAGCCTGGGGTAAGCACTATGGTCCTATCACCTAGATACAATAACCTCACTATTGCTCTCGCTTAACATGACCGCTTTTGCCGCCCATTTTTTCCATAAGTTTTATATCCGTAATTTCCATCCAGCGGTCAACGGCCTTACTCATATCATAGATCGTCATCGCGGCAATACTGACACCATTGATAGCCTCCATCTCCACACCGGTTTTTCCTGTCGTTTTAACCTGACAGCGTATGATTATACAAGAATTTAATTCGTCCATTTCAAACTCAATATCTACCGAAGTCAACATTAGGGGATGGCACATGGGAATAAGACTAGATGTTTGTTTTGCCCCCATTATGCCAGCTACCTGAGCAACTCCCAGAACGTCCCCTTTTTTGATCCCGCCACTTATGATGACTTGCAAAGTAGCCGGCTGCATATGAACAATTGCCTGTGCCGTAGCTGAACGTACAGTATCATTTTTTTCACTGACATCTACCATCCGGGCATATCCGTCATTATTGAAATGAGTAAAATCCATACTTATCCCCCTATTTGGTACATCTTGCGTTTATTGTCTGCTCCCCAACCCTCATTCATATGATGCCGGTTAGGCTTTTCTCTGATTGCTTTGCTAAAGAGTTCTGCAATTATTTCATCACTGGCGTGATTTTGCAGTGCCAATTTCACATTAATTTCTTGCTTACCAAACAAGCAGCTGCGAAGTTTACCATCAGCCGTCATCCGAATCCGGTTGCACTCTCCGCAAAAATGATCACTCATAGCACTGATAAAGCCAACCGACCCCATTCCGCCGCGTATTTGATAGGACTTAGCCGGACCATTCCCTTGTACATTGGCGCCTTTATATAATTCATATTTTTGCTCAATGCGCTCTCTAATTTCACTTACCGTCACAACCCGGTCTGTTTTATAAAAGGGTATGTCCCCCACAGGCATAAACTCAATAAAGCGAACATGCAGCGGCATTTTTTTGGCTAATTCAACAAAGTCCAATATCTCATCATCATTTATCCCTTTCATCACTACAGTATTAATTTTTATTGGGACCATTCCTAATTCTAACGCTTTGGAAATGGAACGTACTACTTCACTCAAACTTCCCCGGCTAGTTATATATTTGAACTTATCTTCATCAAGACTATCTAAACTGAAATTAACCCTTGTTAAACCAGCTGCCTTCAGTTCTTCTGCCATGTCAGCAAATAGCATTCCGTTTGTCGTAATCGCTATATCATTAATCTTTGGAATCTGAGCGATATCGGCAATAAGTTTCGTAATATTTCTGCGAACAAGTGGTTCTCCACCTGTCAACCTAACCTTTTGAATTCCGATCCGGGCAGCAACCCTAACAAGGTGAGCAATTTCTTCCAGGCTTAGTATATTGTCATGGCCAAGATCTTCTATTCCCTCTTCAGGCATACAATATTTACACCGTAAATTACACCTATTTGTAACAGAAACACGCAAATAATCAATATTTCGAGCATAACTGTCAATCACAGTTCATTCACTCCCTTCCCCGATTTAATAGAACGAAATTTATATCAGAATATAAATAAAACTTCCGTGAGAAGCGCACAGAAGTTTTTATCTCAAAACTCGTGAAGCGCCTCCTTTCCCAGATTGGGAGGTAGTGAAATTTCTTTCGCTACCCCGTGAACTAATTGTTCAGACTGCCAGACCATGGATAACTTTAGGTCATGCAGCTCGGAGTGCCCGTTTTATTTATTTCTAATTACTTTATATTGCAAAAATCGTGCCAATCATTTTTCCCATTATTCAATCCCGAAAACTCTTGCGTAGTAAGCCTTTATCGCTATCTTAGCTTTTGTAATATTTTATTAATTTTTTATTTTGAGAAACATCGTATCCTTTTGTGTCATTTTGAAATCAACTACTATTTTACTTTGCTTGTTGCCAGGTTCTTTAGACCGCCGAAGCGATATTAATTCAATTCACCCTCATGGTTTTCCAGAAATGCCAGACCAGGAGAATAGGCTTGATCTAAATATTCTCCAAAGGCATAATAGGAGCGGTCTGAAGCACTACTAATTAATGGATTAATCATACTAGCCAGCGGAGTGCCATTTGAATCAAGAATTTCTTCATCTGCTTTGACGCCAAGGATTTGACCAATAAATTGCGTATGAGCCCCCATTTCAATAGCATGAAGAAGTTTGCATTCAAAAGCTAAAGGAAACTCATTAACATAGGGTGCGTTAACATTATCACTTCTCATCGGCGTAAGGCCGGTCACTTCAAATTTATCTGTATTTTTACCTGAAACAAGACCAATATAATCTGTTTCAGCGATATGTTGTACTGATGGTATATTAATTGTAAATGCTTTCTGCTGCAGAATGTTAGCATATGTCAAGCGTGATTTTCGCAACGAAATTGCTATACATGGAGGAGCCGAGCAACATATCCCACCCCACGCAACAGTCATAATATTAGGCTGATCATTAGCATCGTAGCTGCCTACAACCCATACCGGCGAGGGCATAGCAAATAATTTAGTTCCCAGAGACTTTTTCATACTCCCACCTCTTAATTAATAAACCATTCTAAAATTCAATACGCATTCCATCATAAGCGACATATACATTCTCATAGTTTGCAACTTCCTCAGCGAGCTGCTTTGTGGTCACTGGCTGGCTGTAATGGATAGCCAAATGAGTAAGCACCGTTTTTTTAGCTCGAATTTGGTGGCCAAGATCAACGGCCTGCTCAATTGACATATGAGCATGGGGAAACCAATTTTCTCCATGAAAAGTTGCATCACATATCAACCAGTCAACCCCACGCACCTTTACAGCGCTAGCTTCCGGAAGCCCGGCGGTATCCGGGTAATAGGCAAGCCTATTACCCGGTGATTCCAGCAAAAACCCCGCCGTTTCTATCCCGTGGTTTGCAGCCAAAGGAGTCAAGTGTAATGCACCCACACAATATTGCTTGTTAAACTCCCATGATTTAACCGCAAAAATTTCTGTCAGATTAGGGAACGCATCCGTAAACTGCTTTACCGCGCTGGGTGGCATGAATATAGGAATCGCTTTCTTTTTTGCTAATTTAACATAATATTCAAGTTCTCCGAGTCCGCCAAAATGATCATAGTGCCAATGCGTCATAAATATACAGTCAACCTGGGTAATGTTTTCTCTGATAAGTTGACGCCGTAAATCTGGAGAAGCATCAATAAGTATCTTGCTGTCACCAGTGTCGATGAATGCTCCGCTGCGTGTTCTGGCTAACTCAGGATTGCTTCTGGCTTCCCGGCATCCCACACAATCACAGAAGAAGGAAGGTAACCCAGGCCCTGCCCCGGTCCCCAGTAATATAAAAGTCGCTTCCACGTCAGTTCGCTCCTCGTTGTACCTATTCTTATACGATATATCTATGGCATTCAACGATCATCGCAACAGGCTTACAGTCCTCTTTGTCCGGACATTCTAAACACTGCTCATCATAAGGCTCAGCTAGTTCGGAAAAATCACAAGCGACAAACCCGTTCTTTTCATAAAAACGTACGGCATCACCTTTGGCAACTGTCGTAACCTTGTATAAACTGTCATTACTATCAAATGGAGTTTGGCAGTACTTTTCAGGATTTTTAATCATTTCTTGTAACAACTGACTGCCAATTCCCGTATTACGTCCAGCTTCGTTGACAGCAAATACTAATAAATGAAAGAAGCTGGTATCAAGTTGAGCTAACATCGCCCCAGCTAACACCTTATTATCTGTTTTTACCAGTACGTGTTCCTCAATATCGCCGGCAAGACCCATGCCATAGCCTGTGAATAGATCCTGTAATTCAGCCTCGTCTTCGCTAGTGGCAAAAACTATCTCATTGCACATAAGTAACATCCCTGCTTATTTTTGTGAATTTAACCAACAAGCCTTTTCCTGCCAACGATTTTCCAGTGCGATAGCCAGCTTGGCAATTTCTTTTCTGCTCATTTCATCCTTTTCCTCACCAGGCAAAATGACTCTTACTGCAGCTCTTAAGAAGTCGATTCTGAAACAAGCCCCGCCAACAAGAACCAGTACTGCTGCCATAACTAACCAGTATATAGAAGTAAATAGCAAGCTAATGACCATTGGTACTAAAGTTCCGAAGATAACGACTCCAGCCCAAAAAGCTGAACTAAACTCGCCACTCCATAATTTGTTAGCTCCCCGCCGCGCTTCTTCGGCTGATGATAGCTTCATTCCTAATACATAGCCAGGTATCGCAAACAATTGAGCAACTAACACTGCGGCCAATAAATGCTTAATGGTAACCGCATAAGCATTCTCACTATAACCAAATATACACAATACCAGAATTAATGCGGCAGCTCCGGTTGCAGTCCCATTAATTAAGAAAACACCAATCAGGCCGCCACCATTCCAAAAACCTCTGCCTTTTGCTTCACCCAACTCGATTCCCGGGTAGGTAACATAGAGCAGAGCCGCTATAATAGCCAGCACCGCGACAATTGTCTTGAGCCAGCCAACTCCTGCCCAAGGAATAAAACTAAAGAAAAATGTTCCGTATGCAACTACCAACGGCATATATAAACTTTGTACGAGTGAACCAAAGCTCATAACAGAAGCAAACGGACGTGCATTAACCAAATGCCCCTTGCTTTTATGGGTTAACTCTTCTAAGAGTAATAATGCACCTATCCCAGCTGCTGCCAAGGCCACGATACTTACCCAGCCGTTAATTTGTCCGGCTATTGGATTTCCTGCCAAGTCTGTTACTGCAGCAATAACAAACATCATCGCTCCCATTGCGGCCAGAAAAAAGTACCACGCCGGTTGACTTCCCCAATATTCCTGTTGTTTTTCCATGTTAGCCCCTCCTCCTATGGCATAATATAGTAAATTGATGGTTTAGTTCCTAAATGCGGGTACAACGGCTGTGCATTATTTTTCCGTATCAATTTTACAATCTCACTGTCAGGGTCATCAAGATCACC
The DNA here is from genome assembly GCF_000445445.1 of Sporomusa ovata DSM 2662. Lineage (GTDB taxonomy): Bacteria > Bacillota > Negativicutes > Sporomusales > Sporomusaceae > Sporomusa > Sporomusa ovata. Next base: position 681,193 of record NZ_ASXP01000003.1, read on the forward strand.
GACATGTCTAGCCTGTAATTGGCAAGTTTCTACGCACCGTGTAACCATGCCTTCCTCTAACCGGGTAAAGCACATTTTGCACTTTTCTACAACTCCAGTTTCTTTATTCATTTGGCGCACACCATAGGGGCAAACTACCATACAGAATTGACAGCCTACACATTTGTCCGGATCGATTGCCACGATGCCATCTTCCCGGTGGTAACTGGCACCAGTAGGACAGCCATCAACACAGGGGGCATCCTGGCAATGCATACACCCTATCGGTATATTATAGGCAGTTAAATTCGGATACTCACCGATTGGACCAACTTTGGACACCTTGCAATATTGCATATCGAACGGTAATTCATTTTCATTTTGGCAGGCAACCGTACATGCGTAGCAGCCCACACACTTTCTTAAATCAATTAGCATTCCCCAGCGCATTAGTTGTTCCCCTCCACTTTCGAAATCCGGCACATAATGCCTCTAGCGCAAAAACTGCCGCAAAGCTCATCTAAAGTATCCAGCTCATCATCTACGCATACATTAATATTGGATTCAAATACGCCCATTAAGCTAGGATCTTTTACTTCCTTTTCAGGGAACCACCAGCCCCGTTCTGCCTGAATAACATCAGGTGCTACGGCCGTGGTGATAAACGCGGTCTGCTTAACCTTGCCGGTTGGCGTCTCAATCCATACCCAGTCGCCTTCTTTGATGTTAAGCTTTTGAGCAAGAACCGGATTAATAGCAACCCGTGGATAGGGCCTTAACAGTCTGAGTTTGGTTATTTCCTTATGTTCGGAATGAAAGAATGGCATAAAACCGCCGCCGGCTACAAGTGATATTGGATATTGCGCAGCCAATTCCGGTTTTGCTTCCGCACTAAATGGCGGTGCAACATAGTGTGGCAACGGGTCATAGCCAAGCTGTTCAAAAATTGATATTTTTAATTCGATTTTACCTGATGGTGTTGCCACTCCCCGTGTCTCGTATTTTCTGTATTCACGATCAGCGAAATGCATCCGGTACAGCTCAACAAATTCTTCGTAACTTTCAAGTTCTAACCCTATCGGATCAAGTCGTTCTTTGAATATCTCTTCATCAGTTTTCCAAGGCCAATACTCAGCCTGCCCCATGCGATGACCAAGTTCTGACCATAACTCAATATCTGTCTTACGTTCAAACATAGGTTCAATGGCCTTTTCGGAAGCAATCAACCAATCGGAAACGCCATAGGTGGTAGTCATAACCGGTCTTTCCAGCCAAGAGGCAGCAGGCAGGACATAGTCAGCCAGCATGGCTGACGGCGTCATCCAATATTCCATTACTACATACAAATCAAGATTTTTTAACCCTTCATAAACTAGTTTAGAGTTTGCGTACGATACTAACGGATTATTGGCCAATGTGATACAGGCTTTTACCGGGTAGGGCTTTTCTGTTGCCATGGTTCTAAATACTGTCGAGGGATTGGCTTCACAAAACCATTCAGCCGGGATACTTTTGCCCCACACCCGCAGCATATTTTCTGTTAGCAGTTTATAACCCGGCCAGGTATTCAGCTTAAACTTGTCTGATCCGAGTTGTTTGGCCCGTTGCTCCTCTGGCAGCATATCATTTAATTCCATTTCCCAGTCGGTAATAAACGTCGGATGAGGACCAGGCATGACATCACCGCCCGGAACATCCAGATTGCCGCAAATAACCCGCAACGCCACACGAGCTTGCGCTGAAGCTGCACTGCCTTTACCTAATTGATCAGTCGCAACCCCCCAAACAATACAAGCCGGCTTGCTCATGGCATATATTCTGGCCGTTTCAGCAATCAATTCCGGAGAAATACCGGTTTTTTCGGCTGCCCATTCAGGCGTGTATTCCTGTACCCTATCACTTAGTTCTTCAAAGCCTACTGTCCAATTTTCAATAAACTCATAATCACATAAACCTTCATTAATAATAACATTTAACCAGGCCAGTGCCAAAGCATTGTCCGAACCTGGTTTTAACGGCATCCAGATGTCAGCTTTTGCGGCTGTTTCACTAAAATTCGGATCAATAACGATGATTTTGGTTCCATTCTCTTTCGCTTGCAACGTACCACGCATCTCCGGTAAATAGGAAGCCCCGCCATTATGACCCCAAATAACAGCACATTTGGACCCTGCAACTTCAGGATCGAAGGCTGCCCAACCATAGGAAGCGGCTTCAGTTAAAAAGTTTGGTATCCAACACACAGGAGCTGTATGAACAACATTAGGACTACCCAAAAGATTGAAGAAACGCCTCCGGGCAAAGTCGTCAGTACGGTTAGTTCCTCCGGTAGTAGCAATTGTCTCAGCACCATACTTTTCTTTTAACGCCGTCAAACGGGCCGCAATGTCATCTAATGCCTCTTCCCAGGATACACGTTTGAATTCACCTGACCCGCGTTTGCCTACCCTTTTAAGAGGATAGTTGATCCGGTTGGGATGGTTGAGATGGTCTAGAGCCGCTACTCCCCGGGGACATTGCGCCCCCACATTAAAGGGATGCTCCGGATCTCCCACTACCTTTGTTACCACTCCATTTTCAACGGTTGCCAACATGCCACAGTTCATATGGCAGAAATGACAGGCTGCCTTTTTGATTTCGCTCATCCTTATCCCCCAATTTTACGCAATTTTAGTTTGTTTACCTGACTGTTAGCTGTATGGCCTTTTGCGGGCACTGCCCGACACAGGTATAGCAGGCACAGCATTTTCCGGCAGCTGATGTACTTGCCGTTTGTTTCCCATCCACAGTCACCATCTTAATTACGGCTTCCGGACAAAACGCTTCACATAAACCACAGCCGGTACACAAGTTGCTGTCAATACGAACATCAACTGAATTACCTCCTACCGGTTCAGCATAAGCTACTTTATCTATAACTGGCGGCATATAAATCCGCCGCCGAGCCTCCGGAATACTTTTTACCGACAATTTTTCCAGCGCCCCTACCAGTGTGGGCAATTGTTGAAACGGTACAGAAACATAGGCTTCAAAATCACTAATATCACTAATGGCTCTGGCACCATAACAACCGAAAGAAATATTCATTTGCTGCGTTTTCATAACCTGCACCGTCAAATCAGCACAAGTTGAGTTGTAACCTGAAGTATGAAAATTATGCCGCTCTCCCGTGCTATAGCTGACTGCACACATTAACCACATCATTTGTTCAGGATACATAGTAAAAATAACTACATCTGGTTCAAAAGTGGCATCCTCAAGCGGAGCAAGCACTGTCGCCGCATAAGTACCTGCTTCAAACTCCTGCCGTGTGGCTATCATTTTCTGTGCACATTCAATTGTCGGCAATTTTTTAAATAGCAGATATAATTCACCGGAACGCAGTTTGGGGGACATAGGAATCAACCCCATAATTGCAGCTCCGTCCGGGCAGGCGTGCCGACTGGGTGGCATGTATAAACTATTACCTCGCCGGGCAAGGTTAATAGCCTGGCAGTGTCTCAGCGGAACCGAAGGCTGAGTTACTTTTTCCGGAATTTTTTCACCGGGCTTTACTAGTTTTACAGCAACCGGCGACCACCTAAGTGTCAACATTTTTATAAGTGCTGTAGCAAGTTCATTATTATTCACGCTGCTTGGTCTCCTTTTCTTCACTGTCCTCTGCCATAATTTGTTCCCAAATTTTTTCTCCATCAACACCGGTAAGCATTTTAGCTACCCGCGCTTTTGCCCCAGTAAAGTCTTTATTTTGCTCCAGTAACAGGTGTAACACATGAGTTACAGGAATAGGCGAACCAAAAATATCAAATTTCAACACACAACTTAAACAGTACCCTACCAGAATATCGGCACCGGATAACTTGACTTCATTCATTCTTTGCTCTACGAGTTTTTCCGTTAATTCCGCATTAAAGTGAGAAATCTGTCCACCGCTGCCGCAACAAATTGCTTGCTCTTTACTGTGTTTCATTTCTACTATAGAAAAGCCACTTTGCTCCAATGCTTGACGCACTTGATTGGCAAACTTAAGTTCAAACCGGTCCGGACAGGCATCATGAATGGTGCACTTGATTTTGTCAGTCCGTTTAAGCGGCTCAATAGGTAACACTTCATACACTGTCTGAATAGCAACATCACAAAATTCAAAGATGTCTTTCAATTGATAATAACAACCGGGACAGGCGGTAATAAGTCTGGTAATGTTGTGTTTTTGCACAAATTCCCTTAACCCTGCCTGCATGGTTTCAGCTCTTTGCAGCAAACCCATTTGAAGCAAAGGTTTGCTGCAACACTCTGTCCATATGCCCTGACAGTTACAGTCAGTCTGCAACCTGCGATAAACCTCACGTGTTAGTTCCGGCGAATAAGTCAACAAGGTACAGCCAGGAAAAAACCAAGTTCCACCATTGCCGGCATTTTCTATATCACGATAGTCAATACCGTAATAGCTACGGAAAACATTCATAACATTATTTTTCCTGTCAGGAAATAGATACCGGTATTCCTCAATATCCAATTCACCATTAGCTACTGCTTGCTTCCTGCGACTGGCAAACATTTCCTTAGGGCTTAGTCCTAGTGGACAAACAACCTCACATGCGCCGCACAATGAACAGCTAAAAGCCTCGTCAACCTCAACTCCCTGTTTTGCGATAGTGGCCGGTGTTTTGCCAGTACTTCCCAGAAACGTACAGATATCTGAACATTTTCCACATTCAATGCAGTTTTCCGCTAGCGTATCCATGCAAAATCTCCCCTTAAAACCGCCATGATTTGTCAAATGGTTTTTGATCAACGGTGTGTAACTGCCGTAGTTTCCAGGCCCATTTCATTTAAAACTGCAATGGTATTTACTGGTACTTTAATATTTTTATCATAACGCGCCGCTAACTCTAATGCCCTGACAACTGGAATCATACTTGCTAAATCCACCGGAATGTCAACATCAGAAGCAGCTTCAACTATGCCAAACGGAATATCTTGCTGTACCGCTTTAGTTACCAGCATATCCAACGCCGTTATCCCTTCAGCATTGTAAAATACCCGGTTGAAATCAAAGGGCGTCGTACAGGTAAAACCGACAACAGAAAAGCCGCCTTCCTGACAAGCTCCTTCCACTAATCCTGCTCCCAGTTTCTGGGATACATTATCAATTTTACGGGCCACTTTTAGACCATATTCACTTGTTGCCAGCTGTTCCAGTTTGCAAACAGCATCCTTTAGGATGGAAGGCTGCAAACTAGGCAGGTCTCCACCGACAATGATCACACTATCAGCTAACCGTTCCGGAGCCCCGTTTTTCAGAATATAATTAGCAGCATATTGCATACATTGGTCAAAGTTGCCGCCTTGGTCAGGATAAATTTCTTTAATTTGTGAACGGTCAGAAATCCTGGACAACAGTTTTTCCAGGTATTCGCGATCTCCATCATGATTGTAGCAAACCCGGATGTCGCCACTTTTGGCCTCGATACAAACGTTAATTACGTCTAGTAGACAGCCTTCATAAAAAGCCATTGCCTCTTCCGGCGTTAATAAGCCGCCCCGTTCTGTAGTAAGCCGGGTTTTAGTTTCTCCGGCCTTAGGAACTTTGGTAAATACAACGATTGCATTGCGCATTACTATTCCCCCTATGATTTAATTCGTAGCTATAATACTAGTACTTGTTATTTCAGTTTAAGTTGCATAACGATTGGTCAGTAGCCCTACTGACCAATGTACAAGTTTCTATTTATGCTAATTACTATTGCATAATTCGTGCCAATTATTTTTCCTTTAAGACACTTTCATAAACCCTTATAAATCAAGCATTTATTATCTATGTAAAATTATTGCTACAAACATGATTTTTTCATTTTGAGAAACATTCTATTTATTTCGTCTCATTTTAAAATCGATAATAATCTTCATTCAGGACAAACATGCAGCAAGCCTCCTGTCATATTTCTCCTATGACAAGAGGCTTTTTTCCCTATTGTTTTGAAGTTGTTAAAAAACTGATTATTTGTTTTGGGCATTCAATTTTTCTAGCATTTGAAAGGCTCTTTCATCCAGAAATCTTCTAACCAGTTTACTATTAATGCCACCTACAATACAAGGCTCTCCATTGATGACAGTGATGGGAAAAGGCTTGCCAGCTTCAACTAATTGGCGGCATTTGTCATTCTGTATCCCTTTAACATCAGTATCGATATATCTTATGGCAACACCGTTACCGAAGCTCTGCTTTAATTCTTTAACTAAGTCTTCATACGAAGCAAGCTCCAAAGCAGCTTGCTTGCCTGCTTGATCAAGCTCAGAATTCGGATTGGTTCCACCATACACTTCAATTAGTACACGATCCTTATTCTTCATGTTTTTATATCTCCATTTTATATTTATTTGCGATACTACTCTTTATACAACCGGGCCTTAAAGGCATGCTCGGCATCAGGAGAAATAAATCCCATGGGACAGATATCGCGACAGGCGCTGCAGTTTCCGCAGGTGGCTTTGTTACCTTCTCCAGGAACTAAACCAATCCGCAGATTTTTGCCTCGACCTAAATATGTCAGGCGATTTTTGCCGATTTTCCTGCACATTCTTATGCATAGCCCGCATAGTATACACCCTTCTGTTGTGGAACCGGACAACACCTGGCCGTCTGCCGTCTCGCCTTGTACAAGTTTCAGCAGTAAATCTTCTGCTTCACTATTATGGAAGGGCCTGCCGCGCAAGAGGATTTTAGCTGCCCAGGAACGTAGACGTTGGAGACGCGGGGTAACAGTTGTTATTTGCAGACCATCTTCGACTTCCAATAAACAGGCGTGCCGGGGGTTCCAAATAGCATTGCTCCAGATTTCTACCATACACAGGCCGCAACTGGCATAGGCTTCTAAAGCCGGATAATAGCATAAGGCAGGTATGTCTATTCCATGATCTCGCAACGCTTGCAGCACGTTAGCACTCTTGGAGACAGTCAAACTCCTCCCGTCGACTACTATCTCTACTAATTCTTCCATGCAAATTCCTCCGAAGTTATTCGGATGCTGTTAAAGGGGCAGGTCTCATAGCAGGCCCAGCACTTAATGCAGCGCTCAGGGTCAACAATGAAGCGTTCTGTCTTTCCCCCTCGCATTTTAACTGCTTCAGTTGGACAAACCTGATAACACGCCTTACATTCTTTGCAGGGCAGAATAATTTCAAAATCGATTAGGGGTCTGCAGGCTACTGCCGGACATTTACCTTTTACATGCGCCTCATATTCGTCTCTAAAATAAGTTATCGTTGTAATTACCGGATTCGTTGCCGTCTGACCTAAGCCGCACAGCGACACTTGAGGAATAGTCTTACTCAATTCTTCTATTTCTTCCACTATGCCCTTGTAACCCTTCCCAATCGTTAATACCAAAAGCCGAGCTTCCAATTCCAGCAAACCACCCCGGCAGATGCTGCATTTGCCGCAGGATTCACTACTCATAAAATTGGTCATATGCCTGGCCATATCTACCATGCAGCGGTTTTTACCCAAGGGCACTAATCCTCCTGAGCCCATAATGGCTCCTGTAGAAGCGACTGTTTCATAATCAAGGGGAAAATCTTGATAAGGAACTATCCCGCCAGATGGTCCCCCAATCTGCAAAGCTTTAATAGACTCCTTATCTACAGCCCCAATTTTTTCTACCAATACCTGAGTGCTGGTACCCAATGGGACTTCAATAAATCCCATGCGCTTGATATCCCCGGCCAGACAAAAAATTTTTGTTCCCGGACTTTTTTCCGTACCTGCTTCCCGGAAGGTTTCAGCTCCGTTGAGTATAATCCAGGGGATATTAGCAAACGTTTCTACATTATTGATAACGGTGGGATGATCATGAAAGCCACGATTGGCTGGATATGGTGGCCGAAGTTGTGATTCCCCGCGCTTCCCCTGCATAACCTGCAGCATTGATGTTTCTTCACCGCACACAAAGGCTCCACCGCTCTCCACCAGGGTAATGGTAAGGCTAAAATTGGAACCCATGATATTTTTTCCTAAAAAAAACACCTTACGTGCGCTTGCGATTGCTTTCCTTAGTAGTTGAACTGCCAGCGGATATTCGTGGCGCACAAATATATAGGCCTGAGATGCGCCAACCGCCAGAGCAGCAATCATCAAACCTTCCAGTACACTATGCGGATCACTTTCTAAAAGGGCTCGATCCATATAGGCCCCAGGATCCCCCTCATCGGCATTGGCGATTACATAACGGACAGGATCAGAGCTCTGATAGGCTATATCCCATTTTTCCCCGGTAGGAAATCCCGCTCCCCCCCGGCCACGCAGGCCAGATGCCCTGATCATATCAATGATCGTTCTTCTTTTTAACGTAAAAAGCGCTTTTTCCAATGCCAGATAGCCGCCCATGGCGGCATATTCAGTTATACTTTCCGGATCTAGTAAACCACAGCGTCCGCTGATGCGCCGCACCTGGGGCTGAAAGAATTCACTGAAACCTAAGTTCAGTACTTTTATTAGTTCCAAATCTTGAATGCCACGAAAAATTCCAGGTTTACGCTCTTGGGCTATAGCCCATAGATAAGGAGACGTTTTGCTTCCCGGGGGTTCCTCCGCGGTTTTTATGATGCGCCAAAAGGAATTCGTGTCTATATTTCCATAAAAGTAATATTTTCCGTCCGGTGTCCTGACATTCACCAACGGCTCCGCATAACAGCCTCCCAGACAGCCTACTTTGTATACTCCAGCTTTTCCGTTCCAATCCCGTTTTTTTAAATTATTATAGACCTCCAAAGCCCCAGCAGCTCTGCCACAGGTAGCCGTTCCTACATTGATCCGGGATTTAGGACCACAGATCGTTATCTTCCCTTCTTCGGCCAGACCCTTAAGGGGTACATGTACCGCAAAATTCAGCGGTTTGTACGGTTCAACTCGTATCGGTTCCCTTTTTTCTTCCACAATAGTTTTAGCTACCTGATAGCTATGTACGGCTGGAAACCGAAATTCTGAACGGCCAATCATCCCTTTTTCCTCAAATCTTCAAGCAGCAGCGGTACCTGGTATGATTTGATTTTACCGTTTATTTGCCCATCTACCACTACCAGCGGAGCACGGCTGCAGGCACCAACACAATATACGTGATCTACCGTTACAAAACCATCAGCTGAAGTATCTTCGCCGTCCTCTAGTTTTAGCTCAGCAACCAGGCGATCATTTAGTAAGGAAGCCCCCCGGGCATAGCAGGCAGTTCCATAGCATACCGATAGTTTGTGCTTACCGGCGGGACGACTGCGAAAAAAATTAGAGAAACTTACCAGTCCATGCAGTTGTGACTCCGGCACTCCTGCCTGCCGGGCCAGTTCGGTTAACCGGTCGTGCGGAATATACCCCTGCTCCTCCTGAATCTGATTAAGGATATTGATTAGCTGTTTATCGCTTTCCGGTAACTGCTCCCATTCTTCCAGATTTGTCGGCATCATTTTCCCTCCTCTGTTAACAGTTGGAACTATAAATATTTTCGCTACCTATATAACGCCGATTAGGGCTACACCGCCATTTATCTTAGCGTGCGAGCCAAGACTCCCGCCTCTATAGGCGGCGTCAGTTCAGGTGGAGTAGACTCTCCACCTGAACCCCCGATGTTTCAGTTTGGCTGAAACGAGTTCACTCAGCTTTGTAAATCTTACAAATTGTGTTCTTTAGCGGAGCACCATAACCGGTGGAGCCAGTTGTACACTGGGTTGTAAGGTTGTTGTGTTAGAAGGAGTAAGTTAACCCTACCAATAAGCTGTCGGCACTTGCCTTATCGTCTTTTTTCTCAAGATCATTGTATTGTAGGCTAAAGATGGCGTTTTTAAATACAGTCCGTTCATAGCCATATTCAAAACCTTTTACGTTAGACATACAAAATGCGTTATATGGACTAAAACTTGGATCCATAGGATCAAATGATTTTTGCAATCCAGAAGCTTCCGCATTACCAAGAGTCAGTGGGTCAAAACCTATATCCGCATTTCTGTAACCAACCCATAACCCGTCACTATTGTCTTTCGTAGGGTCAGCACCACGATATTTTGTTGTAATATACCAAGCCTTGGCGGTATCCCCGTTATATTTTTTTGCCCAATTAGCATCGTTTTCGCCATATTCACCGGTTACCTTAATATTTTTGATACCCCGATAGTTGAATCCGGCTGCATAGCTTTCATAAAACTCACTATCTTTATCTTTCAGATAGGATGCAGTCACATTAGTATTCTTGTTAACATCATAAGAAAGATTAGCAGCACGCAAGTTAAGACTAGTTGCCTCATCAGCACCGGCCTTACCACTGGCAATGGCAAATTTCACCTGATTACCACCGACACCAAGAACAACGCCGTCAGCACCGCTGTGTGCACTACCTTCCGCTCCGATGCCATTAATCAGACCTTGTCCAAGATAAAGAGGAATACGACCTGCGATAAAAGTATCTAAGCCGAATGCTTTACCAGCGATAAATGCATGTGCAACATTTATATCTGATTTAGTACCAATTCTATTTTCGCCTTCGACACGGCCACTAAATACTAATTTGTCTGTCAATGCGGCAAATAAATTAATCCGTACACGGGTAAATGTATCAGGTGATCCGTCGTTGTTGTCTGTCCATTCATAACGATAACGGACTTCGCCGCCTACCTTAACCTTGCCCACTTTGTTTTCTAATTTAATTACGCGAACATTGAGACCTTCGAGTTCAGAAGAGTATTCACAAGCCATTTTATCTATAATCGCCTTTTGTTCAGCATTAGCCTTATCCATCTTGGTCATGGCATTAGCAATCAGTGTTGCCATTTCATAGCGGGTTAGCGTGCTGTCACCCCGAAAAGTTCCGTTACCATAACCATCAACAATACCAGCTTGAGCCAGTTTGCTAACTGCATCATAGGACCAGTGCGTAGCAGGAACATCCGCGAAAGGACTTGTTGCTGCAAAGACAGTACCTGCGACACCAAGTCCGAATACAAGTGCTAGTGTAGCTACGAGACTACGTTGCATGTGTCCCCCCCTCATTTTCATGTTGGTACGATTTTTTCGCTACCCATATAACGCCGATTAGGGCTCCCTCTGCTTTGAGGGAGCCCTAATCAGCTCACTAACCTCGCCACTAGAGCCGGAGCAAGCATAAGCGTCTGTTTTTACTCAGGAACAAACAGTACTTGTCTGCCTTTGTTATTTAATTTGGCAGCCAATTCCTCTACCGGGCCGTATTCAATAACCGAAGCCTGGCAATGGTGTACACAGGAAGGTTTTTTACCGGCAGCCACCCTGTCACCACACAAATCACAAAGTTGGGTGGGAATGGGAACATAGGTTAATTCCCACTTATCCCCAGTATCTTTTAATTTAAAAGGTCCATTTTTAGCTAATTTAATACCATACTTGCCATTGGGAAGACTTAACTCCTTTTTGCAGGCAACTTCGCAGCTATGGCAACCTGTGCAATATTCATAATCTATTAATAAACCATTACGTGACATCTTTCTACACCTCCATTTATTCTGCTTTGTAAATCTTACAAATTGTGTTCTTTAGCGGGGCACCATAGCCGGTGGGGCCGGTTGTACACTGGGTTGTAAGGTTGTTGATGTTGGATTCGAATGCACCATACAGGGTAGGCTCTGCCGCTTCTCTTTCCGGGAACCACCAGCCATGTTCACCATGAATGACTCTGGGGTCCCAACCCGGATCAAGCACCGCCTGCTGTTTGCATTTCCCGATATTATTTTCGATCCATACCCAGTCTCCCTCTTTAATGCCATACTTTGCAGCAGTTTCGGGGTTCATGCTCACTCTTGGATTGGGATGGAATTCCCGCAAGGTAGCACTCTGACGATGTTCAGAATGGAAGAATTCCCATTGCCGTGATCCAGCAGTCAGAATTAACGGATATTCCTTCATCATTTGTGGAGTAGAAACCGGACCATAGGGCGGTTCCATATGGAATGGCAGTGGATCCAATCCCCACTCTACAAAGATGTCCTGGTAAAGATTGACCATTCCGGTATCGGTGTTGAATCCAGGCTCTCCGTCTTCACGCAGCCTGCCGGTTTCATATTTCTTGTAATGAACTTCCGGCCATATCACAGTTTTTGCTTCAAGCTCTTTGAAGGTAACGCCAGCTGGTATTAGGGCCCAGTCAATCATGTCTTCTACTGTATCCCAGGGAAATGCTTCCGGATTCAGGCGTTTGCCGATGTCTAAGACGATCTCTTCATCGGTCTTAGCCTCTTCATATTGAGTAACCTTGGAAATGGAACGTAAAGGCGTCCACCAATTTCTTAAACTGTCACGTTCTACGCTCATGGAAGCTGGCAGAACCAGGTCGGCATGAGCTACCGCAGAAGGTGTTAAAACAGGGTCTACAACTACAACGAAGGGTACTTTCTTCAAGGCTGCGTAAACACGTTTTGACTCACTTGCCGTGTTGACAAAGGTGTTAGTAGATTCCATCCAGTACATCTGAACGGGATACGGCCTGCCAGTTTCAATAGCCTCTAAGACCGAGTCGCCACGGGACGTTGCGGCCAATCCATATTTAAACAGCGGATAATCATCAACACCAAGGCGCTTTGCCCGCATTTCTTCAGGTAATTCTGCAAAACCCCAGTCAGACGCTACGTGAGCGAGACGGTCTACACCGAATGCCGACCGAATAAGATGGTTTCCGCCAGGGACATCAAGATTACCGGTTATAGCAATCAGGGCACAAATGGAGTTAGCAACGGAAACCCCGGCTCTCTGGGTGTCTATGGCCAGTCCCCATTGAACCGAAGCTGGTTTCGCTTTAGCAAAGAACCGTGCTGCCTCCCTAATTTTTTCGGCGGGAACCCAGCTGATTTCTTCTGCTTTTTCCGGGGGATATTCTTTAACCCGTTCAGCCAGCTGCTCAAATCCATAGGTCCAGTTTTTTACAAAGTCTTTGTCATAGAGTTCTTCATCAATGATTACGTTAAGCATAGCCAGCCCAACTGCAGCATCAGTGCCAGGGCGCAGCTGCAGCCAATAATCAGCTCTTGAAGCAAACCAGGTCAGGTAGGGGTCTACCACAATCAGTTTGGTCCCCCGCTTTTGCATGTCAACGATCCAGTGGCCCAGGAATCCGTCACCATTACTGATCGTTGGGTTATTACCCCAGATGATAATACATTCCGGAAGTTTCCATTCGGGATTATCATAACGGCGTGGATCTAACTGAGACGCATCAACAATAAAGAAGTCCCCGATCATGGTACCCATGGCGGCTGCACGGGGCAGATAGCAGGAGTCCCCAGCCAGGAATCCCATGGAGAAGTTAGGACTCTTAAAAGCAGAATAAGTTAGTTTCGGTACGATTGACCAGGTATTACGTCCGGTTCCTATGGCGGTTACGATAGACTCCGGTCCATAATCTTTCCAGATGGAACGTACTTTTTCTTCAATAATGTCATAGGCTTCGTCCCAGGTAATCCGTTCCCATTTGTTCTCGCCACGTTCACCAGCCCGCTTCATCGGCCATTTGACACGTTTAGGATCGTTAACCAGCTCCGGAGCACTCAAGCATCGCATACACAGTCTACCAAAATTATATTGGCTTTCCGGGTCTCCTTCTACCTTAACCAGCTCATTTCCTTTAGTATAATAAAGGACTGAGCAGCCATCATGGCAACCTGGCGCTGTCCATGAACAGGTACGGGTTACAGTCAAATCGCCTTCTTGCCACTGTACTTTTTTACTATCACTACCCATAAAATTGCCTGCCTCCTTATAAATTTGATCTCCGCTATCAATAACAATGTTTGTATTGCTAGTTGAGTTTGCTATTGTTCCTTTTTGGGTACGTCTGCCCCGCACCGGCGGCATTTTTCAAGGGCCGGTGGATTAAACATTCCGCAGGAAGGGCACTTAACATTTTTAGTCGCATAGTCACTTAAACTGTAATTTGGATTAGTCAGCATCCCTGGGGTTCCCTCTGTTTTTTTCTTATCCATACCCGAAAACCTCCTTTAACTGTCATAATCTCCACCACGCAGCCCCAACCCGGCGCTATCCGGTTAGATAATCCGGGCCGCATGTGCACATTCTCACTTTTATTAAATTCCCCCTTTTACATGTTGTTTTCCAATATGTTCATCCCTATAGTAGGGCACATCTTGGCTACATTCAACCTGAATACTTTTTTAATGAGTTTTACTATTTCTCGCTAGTTACGTTTTTCGCTTTGGTCATGTCTGCTCCACATTTTTTGCATTTTTCAAGGGTCGGTGGATTGAACATTCCGCAGGAAGGACACTTTACCGATTTGGCTGCGGACGGTGGCCTAAAACACATGATAGCCTCTCCTTCCAGTTTAAATTTGCAATTCTTGTTTGTAAGCTGCATAACCCTATATATAGCAATAAGTGTGCCAATTAGTCTTCATATCCCCATACCGGGCAATACATCAGGGTCTTTTTAAAAAATGCATACTGATTTGCCCTCTAAAAATACGATTATGACAAAATTGCACTCCTATTTTAAAAAACCTTTTCGCTATTTTGCAAAAAGTTATAACTACACAGGCATTAGCAAACTTTGTCCGCAGATACTGAAAATGTACAACAAAGGGTATGGTTGAAATTAAAAAGACGCCCTCCCATGTAGAATTGAAAAATCTACATAAAAGGGCGTCTTTTTACTATTTGTGTCGTCAGCGGTAGCGGCAAACTGTAGGTTATAATGTAATACCGTACTCTTTAATTTTTCGATACAGTGTGGATTTGCTTATCTGCAGGATGCTTGCAGCCTGAGCAATCGAATTATTGCATTTTAATAAAGTACTCTTTATTGCTGCTTTTTCCCAGACCCGCATAGGAAGTATTTCCTCAGTATCTGTGCTATTATTTTTATCATTGGTAAATTCCCCACCGCCTTCTACCATTTCATAAGGTAAGTGCTCGACATTAATGACTTCACTCTGGGTAATATTAATGGCATAAATAATTGCATTCTCCAATTGCCTCACATTTCCCGGCCAGTTATATTCCAGAATTTTTTTTATAGCAGCAGGGCTCATTTGTGGTTTGGACCTGCCGGTTTTATCACAATAAGTGTGGATAAAGTACTGACACAGCAGTATTATATCATGTCCTCGCTGGCGTAAGGGAGGGATAGAAATTCTCAGGACTGATAATCGATAATATAAATCTTCCCGAAACTGATTTTCTTGGACCATTTTAAGCAGATTGCGGTTCGTTGCGGCTACAACCCGGAAATTAACTTCTTGATACCGCTTCCCGCCTACTCTCATGACTTGTTTATCTTCCAACACCCGCAGCAGTACTGCCTGAACCTCATAAGGCATATCGCCTATTTCATCCAGGAAGAGGATGCCACCATTGGCCAACTCTATTTTACCAGGTTTACCATGGCTATCGGCGCCGGTAAATGAACCACCTTCATATCCAAATAGTTCGCTTTCAATCAAGCTCCTAGGCATAGACGCACAATTAATAGCAACAAAAGGGCCTTGAGGACAATAATTGTTATGGATTGCTTGCGCAAAGAGTTCTTTCCCCGTGCCGCTCTCGCCAATAAGTAAAATGTTTTCCGAGGACAAAGAAAAACGTTGAGCTATATCCTTTACCTTCTTTATTTCGTTACAATCGCCAATAATATCATTAAATCCAAACTTGGCCTGAGAACCTGCGCGCAGGCTTGCCAGAGCATTAATTTTATCTGGATGAACGATTCGGATTACTGCTCCCCTGATAATTTTGAGGTCTTGACTATGCGTACTTCGAATAGTCAAAATGTAGGGTTCCTCACTTTTACCAATTTTGAACGTTGTCTCCCGATAGCTAACAGACTCACCACAAGTAAGGGCTTTTGTTATCAACGACTTGTCAGTAAGAAAGTCTGAAATATTTCTACTGATAGCTTCAGAGTGTGTCAGCCTTAATATTCGACTAGCTTTCTGATTAATATGAGTAATATCGCCGAATCTGTCCACTGTAATTAGTCCCTCATCTGTGAACGCCAGGGTAGCTTCCAGCATATTATTGGAAGTTTCTAGACACTCATTAACTTGCATTAAATTACTATTGGCAATGATAAGATTATCACTGCTCTTTATAAGTTTTATTTGAGTTTCAATAGCCACACCCATAGCAGTAATAAGGCCAAGGGTATGCAGACTTAGCCTTGGCAAGCTGTCTTCCCAGGTGGGATTTACTAAAGCTTGACTTAACAATACCAGAGAGGCAATTACTTCTCCATATTCATCAAATAGGGGCGTAGCTGAGGCAATATTATTTTGAAAAGCAGCTGAGTAATGCTCCGGTCCCAGCAACTGCACCGGTTCCTTTAGATACATACACAACATGTGGGAACTGTTGCCCATACTAGTATCATTCACAATTAATCCGGTTAATGATTTTTGTTTGGAGAATGGAACTAAGCTCTCCCAATCACCATCCTGGAGAAGTATTATCCCATTTTTATCAATCAAGTATATAATATAACCAGAATAAAACATTACGTATTTGAAGTTTTTGATAATCGAATTGGTAACTTCAATGAGAAGTCTGTTTTTTTCTATCGTTTTCTCTAGTGCTTCGGAATTTAACCACTCTTTAGTTACCAGCGAATTAGGGTTTATACCTCTATCACGCAGGTATATCCAGGATCTAGCTATTTCTTTGTCAACATATTGACTATTTCGGGGGTCTTCTGTATCTTCGAAAAAGTTAATTCTACATTGCTGTATATTTTTCCAGCTCTCTTTAGAAAAGAACTTATCGCTATTGATTGAACTGAAAATATCATTGATACCCGGTTTCTGACAAACTAAGATCATTATAATACCTCCATTTCGCCAATAAATCCATATCAACTCAACAAATAAAAAAAGGAAGCCTGATTTACCAGACTTCCTTCGCACAATACGGGCAGGCATGAAAATTGCTCTTCATACCCTTCGGTCATCACTTCCACATGGGCAATGATGACTTGGAACTCATCTTATGATTATAATCATTCTTGATATGACTATAAAATCCTGCCAAAAATTAATGTTAAATTAAAAATATTTCGACAACTATTTTTGCACCCGAACAATGTAAAAATGGGCTGTAGAATACTTAGAACTAAAAATCCCACAACCCATTTATCTATGCTTCTGTTTACAACCTAATTTGATTTACGCTAAAAGTTAATACTGCCGTCTTACATTTTAAACTTAGCTACTGCTCCTTGTAACTGCTCTGCCAATTGAGCTAAATGGTGGCTGGAAGCAGATATTTCTTCCATTGACGCCAATTGCTCCTCTGTGGCAGCAGAAATGCTTTGTGTCTGACTAGAAATCTCGCGGCTAAAGGTTTCAACTTCCTTCATTGATTCAACTACTTGTTGACTGGAAGCGGCAAGCTGCTGCATGCCGTCGGCTGCCGCTTGTGCAATGGAAGCAACCTTATTAATATGCAGGTCAATGTCAGTAAAGGCTTTACCAGCCTGGTCAACCACGTCTGATCCCTTTTTTACTTCCTGGGTGCCGTTAGCCATTGTGATTACAGCCTTATCTGTTTTACTCTGAATATCACCAATGAGTGTTGCAATTTGTTTAGCTGCTGCTTGGGATTGCTCAGCCAATTTTCTAACCTCTTCGGCTACGACGGCAAATCCCCTGCCCTGTTCACCTGCACGTGCCGCTTCAATCGCAGCATTTAATGCAAGTAAATTAGTTTGACCAGCAATACCGGAAATTGTATCAACAATTTGTCCAATTTCTTTGGACTGTTCTCCTAATTCGGCAACGACCTGGGCAGAATGTTCTACGGTCTGCCGGATATTATTCATTTGACTAATAGCACTTACAACAGCATGATTTCCCTCCGTTGCCGCACTCACAGCCTTAGCAGTAATATCGATTACATTACCTGTTTTAATGGCCTCTTCATGAGCTCCAGATGCAATTTTTTCTACAAGCACTAATGCCTTATCTACAACAGCTACCTGATCTCCGATTCCCTGAGCGGTACTTGTAACTGAAGTACTTACCTGGCCTGCTACTTGCGCTAACTGTTCGGCATTAGCGGTTAGTTCTTGTGAAGATGCAGCAACCTGCTCAGACGATCCGTTGATCTGTTGTACCAGGCCACGTAAATTACCTACCATCATTTCAAAGGCGTGAGCCAAATGCCCCATTTCATCCTTAGAGGAAATATTGATACTCATCAGAGAGATATCACCAGCAGCAATGCCTTCAGCTGCATCCTTGAGTTTTTTCAATGGTGTAGCGATTTTAGTCGCCACTATCAGCACAATAATGGCGGCGATAAGTAACACAATCAAACTTATGGTTAGTGATGTCCAAGTAAAGGCGTTTAGTTTTGCCTTTACTTCTCTACTCGGCACATTTACACCAATTGACCAGTTATATCCCGGAATCGGCGCATAAGCTAGATATTTGGTAGTTCCAAGATAGCCGTAGCTTACAATTCCCAGTTCTCCCTTAGTCATCTTTTCAGTAGCCGATATTAATTCCGGAGGTGCATTAGGGTCAGTCATGCTACTGACTTTGTTGACTAATTCTTTGTTAGGGTGCACTATTATTATTCCATCTCCCCGGATTACATAGGCATACCCGGTATCACCGGCTTTTAGTTCCAGAACTATTTTTTCGATTTCCCCAATATTAATTAGCGCTACAAGTACACCGGTGATTCGATTTTCAAAACGAACAGGAGTTGAAATAGCAACTACTAATTTATCGGTTTTTTTCGAAACTACAGGATCAGAAACAACCGCTTCTCCCTTAATCGAGCGTTGGAAATAATCACGCTCCGCTAAAGTTCCTGTTTCTCCGTTGTAATCAACATAGTTACCTTTTTCATCGACCCATATAAGGCTTTCGTAAATCTTAGCATTACTTAATTCTGTGTTTAAATAAGGAACAATCGTTTCGCGAGTGCCGCTAGTGATGATCGGTGAACGGGCAAGTGTTGCAATATCCCTTTTATTACTATCCAACCATCCTCCGATTTGGACTGCACTACCTTGTGCTTTACCGGCAAGTTCTGTTTCTACATCTTGTATTATGATTTTTTCAGCTTGCCAAAAGTTAAGCCCTGCCAACAAGCTTAATGCAAATATAAACAGGGTAATAACAATTACCCCAAGTTTTGCTTTTATACTATTCATTGTTTTCTCCTTGTCATACGAGAACTGAATCATCGTTCCTTTTATATAATGCTATACTTTTGTTAAGATTGAAATTACCACTAGTAGAAGCAGTAGTAAAACTTAGAAATCGACAGTACTCCAACGAGGAAAATATGGGTAGACCCAGCGAGATACACAATTAACAGTGTCCTAACAAGGGATATATATTACCCCTCCTAGCATTATTAAATTTCTGTAAATTGCTGGCTCTACCCCAATTTATCAAATTGCCTTATTTTGAAATAGTTATTTGCTTTGCCACTTTACTCCGGTTATCTAACGTTCTAAAAATGAAAGCAAAAACCAGACCCACTATATTAAGACCCAAGGCAATCCAGAAAGCCTGCTCATAAGTTCCGGTAGACTGTCTAACTGTAGCAGCCGTCATCGGTCCAAAAATTGCTGCTAAGCTAAAACCAATAAACGTAATTCCATAGTTTACCCCAAAGTTTTTTAAGCCATATCTCTCACTGATAATGGATGGCATAGTACTCATGAAACCGCCAAAAACAGCCCCAACTCCAATAGCAGAAACAGCAAAACCGGCTACAGAACTTGTAAAAGTCAAGTTTAACATCCCCAGGGCTGAGATGACATACATGATCATAATGGTATTGGAGCGGCCAATTTTATCTGATACGGCGCCAAAGATAATCCGTCCCAAGGAATTAGATACAGCAACCAAACTGACGAACAGCGCAGCATCCATAGGGCTCAATTTAAACATTTGCTGCCCAATCGGCGAAGCGAAGGCCGTAATCATAAGTCCTGATAAAGCCCCACAGGTAAGCATAACTAAAACAACCCACCAAGTACTATCACGCAGCATTTGAGTCCAGGCCAAATCACGAGCTGCTGGTTTAGTAGTTTTAACTGCAACCGGGGGATTCCAGCCCGCTGGCTTGAAACCTGCCGGAGCATTCTTTATGAGCAATGAACATAACATAATAACGACAAAAAATACGGCACCAAGAATCTTAAAGGTAGTTAGTACACCAAAACTGGCAATCATCGAACTAGCAACAGGAGCAACAATGGTAGCTCCCGAACCATAGCCGGCTGCAACCAGACCTGCAGCTAAGCCACGCTTATCGGGAAAGAACTTCACGGTATTACCGAGTGTTCCAGAATAAACACACCCGCCACCAATCCCGGCAAGCACGCTATAGGTAATATAGAGCGTCTCTACACTGGACACAAACCCAGTTATAAATAACCCTACACCAAACATAATCCCACCAATGATAACATTTGCCTTTGGTCCTAAACGGTCTTGAATGTATCCCCCACCAATCATAGCAACCGGGCTGAGAGCATGGTTAATTGTAAAGGCCAACGCAATGGAGGTTGCAGCCCAGCCAAATGTTTTTCCTAAAGGTAAGGCAAATACGCTCCAGGCGTATAAAGTTCCAATACAAATGTTAATTACAACCGCGGCACCGAGAATTAACCATCGATTATACTTTTGTTCTGACATTCTTTTACCCCTTTCCTACTAATAAGTGTTGTTTACGCTTTGATTATTTGGCCAAACTTCCAACCGACAAAAACGACATACCGTGAATGAGCATTGACTAGGTGTTTATTAAAAATTCTGTATCTTTTTGTTTTATAAAGGCAGGCCCATTTAAACCTGGCCTGCCTATATTTAACCTACAGTTCCCGTCAAAACTAATCATCTGCCGAAAACTGATAAATCTTACTTTTTATCTTCGTCTTTTGGTAATTCTGTCTTACAAAAAGGACAAACTTTTTGCTTAATACCTGCCATCGATGCGATTTTCTTACCACAGTTCGGGCATATCGTCGGCTTGGATAATGCTGCTGGTCTAAAACACATTATATTGTACCTCCTTTATTGTTAGTAATGCTCCCACGTTTTGCGTTTTGTTTTCTACCCACCTCCCTTAGGCGCTGTTTTGGGTTAAATTCTCATTACCCCTCATACGTACTAATTTCGGCTTGCTAATACTAAAATAGCGATCGCCTGAATAAAAATTAGAATTGCCAATCATTCTTCAAAAGTATATTGCATTAACTATGCCAACCTATTGCAGTCATAGAAAAACCTGCGTATTACAAGGGCTAATCCCTATTTTTCCTGCCGCTTACCAGTACCTGCAGGATCTCGTTTTGAGATTTATAAACCTTTGCCTAAAAGCTCGCAAATCAGAAAAATCAAGTGATATAAGCTACTCTTTTTTTAAAATCACAGTATCATTTTAGGATTCTTCAACTACCTAAAGTGGCCCCAAACATAAGCGAAAACAATCCCCTCAATAAAAAACAGCAAGCTATAGAGCCAATTCCACCGTAAGGCAATATCAAATGTTCGGCAGTTAATAAACTTGGCCAGTGTAAGCACAATTCCCGCAAAAGGAGAAATAATATAGGAAATACTTCCGCCTAATGCCAGGCAGAGAGCTACGGATACAGGTGCTATCGGAAGTTGTATAGTTGTCAGTATCTGACCAAATAACACAATGGAAACAAAGGGATGAATTCCTGCAATTGCACACAAAATCATTAGTATTGGTACTAAAACCATTGACCACAGTCCCATTGCATTGGCAATAACCTGCAAAGCAGGCTGAATGAAATTAAATAATCCAGCTTGTTGGACAGCCGTAGAAAATATCCCCATTGAAACGAATAAGGGGGCCAGATCAACTGCCTTTAGCAATCTGTCCCGCCAATATGCGCTTAAGGCCGTCTTAAAATTTGGCCGTCTTACAAAAAAAGCAGTCCAGGTTAAAACAACAATGAATCCTGTAAGCATAATCTGGTTGGTACTTGAACCCACATTCATATTTGCAAAAATCATTGTTCCAGCAATAAGACTCAGCACAACTAGAATGATATGATATACTTTTCCCCGAATGGGTGTATCACTTAGCTTGCAGTCACTTATATAATCACCCACTATAGTTGTCTTCGCAGATAAGTTCAGTTTCCGTTCAATAACATAGGAAGTAACAATACCAATTAGACTCAATATCAAACCGGGAATAAATAACTCAATCCAGCCAACCCCTGTTGCCTGTACCACTAATAATAGGTTAATTGTGCCCGGCGCCCATAGGACAACTAAGGCATAACTCCGTGAAATAGCCGTTGAAATGAACCGCTCATAATTACTTACGTTACGTTTTAACGTTTTTTCCAACAACGAAATCATTACCGGAATTGTCCCAAATGATAAAAAACTTGAGATAATATGGGTAACAATGGTAACAAATAAAAAGAGTCCTGCTTCTCCCTTGTGTACCTTTAGTAACCAATAATGAATTGCCGAATTATAACCACCGATTTCAATTGGAATTGAAAACAGTTGCATAACAAAGAGTATTGAAATAACATTCATCATCGAATTAGTCGCCATAACCCAGATAGTAAACGGCTGTCCAGAATAAAGAAGAAGGGTCACCCCCCCAAAAAGAAACAACAGCGTTACTTTTTTAAAAACTTTACCCATAAGCATAATACTGGATACCAAAACAGCAATAACCACTACAAATTCCAGTTTTGACAAATTAATCCTACTAAATGGATCCAAAAGATTTAGCACAGTTAAAAGCAGCATCGCACTTTTACAGAGAAACGGCACGCTATCCACTTCCTTCATTATCCGTCAACACGCTAAATGCATAAATGCCATAACTGTCCCATTAAAGGGACCAGTCATGACACTTTAGCCACATACTATTAATTTATCAACATGTCACTCAGTCAGCTTCTCCACAAACGCTTCTTAAACGAACTTCGGTATTTTTTTCGGCAAGCTGGTCAATGGATTTTCCTTTAGTCTCTTTTTTAACAAAGAAATAAGCGGCTAATCCACCGATAATTGCCGGTATAATATAGAATAAAAATGACATCTGAGGGCCTAGGTTCATTGCCATAATTAACCCCGCCACCATCGGCGCCAAGGCCCCCCCGAGCCGGCCAAAGGCCTGACACCAGGATACCCCTGTATTTCTAAACTCTGTTGGATAACTCTCTGCCATCAACGGTTGTACAGCGGTAATCGCATAGTTAATAGCAAAACCCATAAATATATTGGCTGTCAGAATGGCTGCAAAATTACTGGGAACGAAAGCCATAATAAAAATGGAAGCACCACCAATAAAATAACTGCAAATGAGATTTTTTCTGCGTCCAATGATTTCAGCGACAATGCCCGTCGAAGCATTGGCAAATACCGCGGCAGCATTATTGGCAATTGCCAGTCCATAGGCAGACGATAGTTTTAAACCCTTTTCTAACATAAGAGAAGGTAACCAGGCATTAATTCCATAAACAATGAAGCAACCACAGAAATAGGTGAGCCAGATACCGGCAGTTGCTAACCTATAGTCTTTGGAAAAAAGAGCTTTAGGGCCGACAACCTTGGACTTTAGCGGCACACTCAAAGAATTAGGATCCCAATCAGTTACTTTTCCAGTAGCGATTCTTTCAATAGCTTGGAGTACCTTTACAGCATCATCCTTCCGGCCTTTATTAGCCAGCCAGTGAGCAGACTCGCGCATTTTGAAATGCAGGAAAATGGCATATAAAAAAGGTATTCCTCCTATTAAATAACAAAGTCTCCACCCGTATAGAGGCACAACGAATGTGGGTATCAGGCCGCCCAGCACCCAACCAACAATCATCCACGCCATACCAAATGTTATAAATAGCGCCCGCCGGTTAGTCGGCGTAGTCTCGGAAAACATTGTTGTTACAACAGGAATGCAAGCGCCTAACCCAACTCCAGTCAATACGCGAAAAAAAGCAAACCATTCAAAACTCTGGACAAAGTAGATAGGAATGGATAACAGTGAATATGCGGCAATCGAGTAGATCAACGTTTTCCTTCTACCAATTTTATCAGAAATGATGCCGGCAAGCGCTCCCCCGATAATCAAACCGAAGAGACTCCAGGAAGACAGACTACCGGTTTGTACTTTACTTAAAGCCCATTCAGCAGATATTTGCGGCATAGTGTAAGAAACAACCATGTAATCATAGCCATCGAAAACCATCGACATACCGAGAAAGAAAAAGATTGACCAAGTAAATTTATTAACCCCGAAAGAATCAATTACTTCTGAAATGGTAAAGTTGCTCGCCATTTTATTCTCCTTCCGTTAGCTCGCTGCGAACCTAAATAGTATAAAATCACTACTAATTTTGCATGCAAAAAATCCAATCCCCATTGTCATGATATTGATGGCACTAGCCTATGCTGAATGGCATTACTCTTATATGAGTAATGCCATAACGGTCCCGCAAAGGGACCAGTCATGGCATTACGTATACTAATAATATTTTTATTGAAAAAACTTATCTTAAGGAAGAAATACAGCTACTCTTGTACCCTTTTCAGCTGCCTTTTTAGCCAATTCTTCAATAGGACCTATTTCCATACATTGACCTAGGCAATGAAGCACACATGCTGCTTTTTCACCTTTAGCCAACCGGTCTTCGCACAAATCACAAAGTTGAGTAGGAACTGGAACAAAGTTCCATTCCCAATTATCACCGTCAACGTTAAAGGGACCAACTTCAGTCATTTTAATCCCCCATTTGTCTTTGGGGATTTTTTTCTCGTTTCTGCAAGCAACTTCACAGCTACGGCAACCTGTGCAATATTGATAATCGATCAAAATACCGTTCTTGGACATCCTTTTCCCTCCATTCCTATTCTATAATCTTAGTCTTCTGCCTTGTAAACTTTGCAGAGTATGCTCTTGAACGGAGCGCCGAAGCCAAGTTTACCAATATGTTTATGCGGGATTAGGGTATTGATGTTGGATTTCCAAACACCATATAAGTTTGGCTCTTCGCCCTTTTCTTCTGGATACCACATGCCATGGGTTGCATGAACAACATCTGGCTTAATGGCAGGCATCAGATGGGCTTTTTCCTTACATTTACCAAATTGGTTTTCAATATAGACCCAGTCGCCCTCTTTGATACCAAGTTTTGCAGCAGTCTCCGGATTAATTTCCAAAATCGGGTCCGGATCAATAGTACGTAAAGTTTCGATCTGTCTGTGCTCTGAATGGAAGGAGGTCGCTTTTCTAGCACCGGTAGTCAATACCAAAGGATATTCCTTCGCAATTTCCGGAGTGCTTACCGGGCTATATGGTGGCTCTTTGTAATAAGGAAGCGGATCTTCGCCCCATTCTTCAAAGAGTGTCGAACAAAGTTCAACTTTGCCTGTTACGGTATTAAAGCCAGGCTCACCGTCATATCTCAAGAGGCCTTTTTCGTGTTTACGATAGGTGTAACCAGGTTGGTATACACCGGCTTCTCTCAAACCGTTAAAATCAATGCCAAGTTCAGGTTTGAGCTGGTCGGTGAAGAAGTCTTCAACGCTTTCCCAAGGCCAGTTTTCAGGATTGAGGCGTTTACCCAGTTCAATGCAAACCTCAATATCGGATTTACATTCACCAACAGAGAAGGCTTTGTTCATTGCACCTACGAAAATTGCATTCCGGCCAAAGTGAGTCAGCACTACACCATCATGCTCGGCAAATGTCGGCAATGGCAGGAAGATATCACCAAAGGCCATCGCGGTCGGAGTCATGAAGCAATCCTGTACAACGTTGAACTCCAAGGTTTTGAGTGCTTTGTACCATCTTTGAGGAGCAGCTGTATTAGTCGGTGTAATTGGCTGGGTGCTGTTAAACCAACCCATCCTCAGTTTATATGGTTTTCCAGATTCCAAGGTATCAAGGGTTTCGTCCGGATGAGTGGTAGCCAGTGCAGTAGCCAATGCAGGCCATTCTTTGGCACCAATCCGTTTATCCCAAAGTTCTTCTGAAATTTGAGACCGGGTTTCAACACGCCATTTGCCAAGCAATGCAGCCGGTGGCCCTAATGTAATACCACCAGGCACGTCGAGGTTGCCAGTGATGGCAGAGATCGAAAGAATAGCGTGACCAAGTTGAACGCCATTCGGATTTTCGTCGACAGCCAGACCCCATTGAATGGCAGTCGGTTTAGCGGTAGCCATAGCTCTAGCACATTCTCTGATTTTTTCTGCAGGGATACCAGTAATCTCTGCAACTTTTTCCACTGGATATTGTTGAACGCGTTCTTTAAGTTCTTCAAAACCGTAGCACCAGTCTTCAACAAACTTATGATCATAGAGATCTTCATTGATGATGACATTCAGGAAACCAAGAGCCAATGCGGTATCTGTGCCTGGTCGTAATTGCATCCAGTATGCTGCCCGGGAAGAAAGGAAATTCAGCCGTGGGTCAATAGAAATGATCTTGGTTCCGCGTTTCATCATATCAATAATGGAGTGACCATAGAAGCCATCAGGGTTTGACCATAACGGCATTTTGCCCCAAAGCACTAAATATTCCGGTACCTTATATCCCGGATGGTCATAACGGTCTGGATAATGACCAGCAAAGTCAATTTCCGGATAGCCTGCGCCTAAGATATAGTCAGTGATAGCGCAGCGAGGTCCGTAGCAAGACCAACCGCTTAGTGGGTAGCAAACATTTGGAGTTTGCAGTGAGGAGAAACCAAGCGGATAATAGTACAAGCAAGCTTCCCTACCGGTACCGCCGAATACGATGATCGACTCAGCACCATGATTTTTCTTAAATCCGTTTACCTTTTCTACGATGATGTCCCAGGCTTCATCCCAAGTGATTTTTTCCCATTTATCTTTACCGCGATCCTCAGGAGCACGTTTCATAGGATAAATAATGCGGTCGGGATGATGTACATACTCCGGTAAGGACAAGCATCTTACGCATAAACGTCCTTGGCTAATAGGATGCTCAGGGTCACCTTCAACTTTAACCAGCTTGCCATCTTTAACAGTTAATTTCATACCGCAACCTACGGGATGATCTCCCGGGGGTGACCAACCACAAGTTCGAACTGTATAACTACCGTCCTCGTGTATTTTTTTCCATTCTTTTTCCACGATCTCACCAACCCTTTCAAAAACTCTCTTTTCTTTAAACAATCCAGGCATTTGGTTTGGTTTCTAAACACCTCCTCAGGCGTTTGACAGACCAGAGCACCTTTTTTCTTAGGCTCGATATTTTTCTTGGAAAAATGATGTATAGCCTATAGTCTGGATATCCGCTCAATTGCTTGTCTGCCCGAAGAAGTATTAGTGCAATAAACATGCCAACTTTCTTTACAACCGAAAAAGCGGCTTTTTCCCTGAATTATTCGGGCGTTTTTTCCCCATTGACAAAAACGCAACTATTCTTTTTTTAGGAATCATAAACTCTAGCTTTTACGTCCACAAACCCCGGAAAACACCAAGTATAAGATAATCCTTTTTTGCGACCCGCATGTCATAATAGGATCTCATTTAGCGAAAAGCATTACTAGATGTTAGCAGCAAAACAGCATATATTTTTTGAAAAAAGGATTGTATAGCCGTTGGATAAATTGCGATCAGAAAGACGACTACATCCTCCCGCATGCGAAGTAGCCATCTTTCTTATTCTTTAAGATAGCAAGGATGTATTAATTTGTATCTTCCGCTATTCGGTTAATCCAAACCAAACATACAAAAACTGCCTTTGCTATTCTCAAAGACACTCCAGCTTACCTGATCACAATTTATCCACTTCGTTTCCGTGACCCCGTGCGCATTAGACAGAATTATTTATTTTTTGAAATTTGCTGAGCCGTAGTTCTGTCCGGGTTTGCGCTTTGATGGTGGCAATTGAGAATTATCGACGGCCTTCTCTTTGCCAGCCTCTTCAGCCTTTGGAGCCTTCTCTTCTTTATTTTCTGCCATAGAAAATCACCTCCTTTATGTCAAAACTATTAAGCAATAATCATGCCAGCTTGTTTATATTCCTGCAGATCCGCGTATTTTCAGGGTTTATAGCATATTTACTTTAACAAAAATGACCATTACATAATCTCTTTTTAGGATGGTTAGAGTATTGCCTGCTGCTCTGTAGTGCAGGAGAATCGCTGAAAATCAGCCAGTCTAAAATTAAGAGCATAATGTCATTTTAGGATTATTAAACCTAATGGGGTTAATTGGACATAAGAAAAACCCCTTGCGCGGGGCCTCTGGCTGGCAGGAATAACAAAATACTCCTTGAATTCAAGGAGTATTTTAGGGTTTAACGTGTAATTTATCGCATTAGCCATATTCAATATTATAGTCTTTCAATTTTCGATATAAGGTAGATCGGCTTATACCCAATATCTCGGCTGCAGCAGGTACGTAGTTATTAGCATGCATTAG
Source organism: Sporomusa ovata DSM 2662 (assembly GCF_000445445.1). Taxonomy (GTDB): domain Bacteria; phylum Bacillota; class Negativicutes; order Sporomusales; family Sporomusaceae; genus Sporomusa; species Sporomusa ovata. Next base: position 709,602 of record NZ_ASXP01000003.1, read on the forward strand.
CGCCGTTTCGATAGCAGCTTTTTCAAGATTCTCCAGACAAAGCATTTCGCCCAGGTTTCCATTGCCGCTAGATATATCCTCAATTTTTATCGGGCAGGTTTCCAAAATAATATAACTCGGCAAATTTTCCGGCTTGATTATGCCGCCCAGGGCAGTGTTGACGGCATAAATCATCGCGTTTTGCAATTGCCGTACATTGCCCGGCCATTCATATTCATTCAGTTTTTTCTGGGCTGCCAAACTAATTTTCGGAATATCCCAGTCATTTTTTTGGCAATATTTTTCAACAAAGAACTCACTAAGAACTTTGATATCTACTCCTCTATCCCTTAGTGATGGTATGTTAATCGTTAATACAGATAATCGAAAAAAGAGATCTGCACGGAATCGATTTTCTTTTACCATTTTATTGAGATTTTTATTTGTGGCCGCAATTAATCTAAAATCAACTTTTTTATAACGGCTGCCGCCAACTCGCATAATTTGCTTATCTTCCAACGTTCTTAGTAAAACAGCCTGCAGCTCCAGCGGCATGTCACCAATTTCGTCTAGAAACAGCGTGCCCCCGTGCGCTAATTCAATTTTTCCGGGTCTGCCGTTTCGTTCCGCACCAGTAAAGCTGCCACCTTCATAACCAAATAGTTCACTTTCAATTAATTCCCGGGGCATAGCGGCACAGTTTACTGCCATAAACGGTCCTTGAGGACGATACACGTTATGAATCGCCTGGGCATACAATTCCTTCCCGGTACCGCTTTCCCCAATAATGAGAATGTTTTCCGGTGAACTGGCGAAGCGCCGCGCTAAAGCCATGCTCTTCTGAAATTCCTTGTTCTGGCTTATGATATTCTCAAACGTGTAAATAGCCACGTTGCCTGATTTGCCACTTTTTTGAGTGGCTAGCTTTTCACAAGAACTTAGTTTTAACACAGCGACATCTAGCTCTTGGGTGTTTTGGTTTAGAATTGGCCGGATATTCACCTGAAAACAGTCCTTGTCAAAATCCACACCAAAGCGTTCTTCAATAGTTACATTCTCGCCCTTTTTCGCTATATCCATTAAACAAGAATTATCGCCTAGAAATTCATTAATATTTCTAGCAACAGCTTCTTCCTGTCTGAGCTTCAAAATACGCCTACCTGCCGGATTAATATGAAGAATCCGGCCTTGTTGGTCAATTGTTACAATGCCCTCATCGATACAGGCCAAAGTAGCGTGCAATGCATTATTAACAGTATTAAACCTATTTTTAAGGTTAAATTCATTCTCTATAGTAGTTGCCAGAGTAGTTACCAAACACAAACTATGTGGCCCCATCTTTTTAATGGTGTCTTCCTCAGGTGTATTTAGCAGGGGCTGACTTACCAGCACCGCTACAGCCTGGATACTACCATTTGCATCTTTTATTGGAGCTGCCGAAGCAATACTATTTTGGAAAGCAATGCAATAGTGTTCCGGACCAATTAACTGAACAGGGCGCTTAAGCCGCAGGCATAATTCATGCGCAGTAGTACCCTCGGATTCTTCATTGATAAGCAAACCTGTCCGGGTATCGAATTCCGGAAGTCTTACGAAGCTCTCCAAACTTCCATTATTTAATAATACGACTCCGTCTTTATCAAATAAGTATAAAATATAGCCACAGGCTAAAATGACCTCCTGCAAGGATTTTGTCAACGAATAGGTAATGTCTATGAGTCCACGGTTTTTATCCAAAATTTCAGATAATTCAACCGGACTCAAATTGGAACCTGTCACCACCGAATAAGGATTAACGCCTCTATTACGTGATCTAATCCAGGAAGCAGCCACTTCCTGATCCATATAGGAATATTGGCGTGGATCCTCAGCTTCATTTTGTAGAAACGCCTGTTTATATTGAAGTATAGCCTGCCAACGTTCACGAGATAATAGTTCGCTGTTAATAGTAAGAAAATTAGCTGGTGCATTTGAGATACTATGAGTATACTCTACAACAGTCACCTACAGTCCCCCCCTTACTTTTACCAGATGATTTTTTACATACACTCGTGCTAGGTAACAACCACAAAGTTACTAAACTATAAGTGTAATTAGAGCTTGTTTTTTATTCTTAGATATTGAAAAAAAAGAGGCAGCCTTTACAGACTTCCTTCGCACAATAGGGTAGATATGAATACTACTCTTCATACCTTTCGGTCAACCTTTCCCATGGGTCTTCATATGGGAAAAGATGACTCGGAACTCATCTATAAGTAATGATTCTTGCATTTTCTATAAAATCCTGCCAAACATGCATTTTTAAAATTTAAAATTTCGGATAATTCTCAATTTTAAATTTCAGTAAAATTCTACTTTGTCTATATGGAATTATTAGTATTATCATGGTAATAGATATTCTAAATGTTCCATTTTGATTTCTCTAAGCTTCATTCTTGCTTCTTCCGATGTTTTTCCAAGCGGACGACTAGTTTTATCTACCATATTAAGCAGTATATATTCGCCCTGCGAAATGATAATTGATTCGGTACCAAATCCTGAATTTGTAAAAGAAGGATAATCGATCTCCATATTTCATTTCTCCTTATAGTAGTTTATTTAAGCAATACTTTTATCAAAAAGTACGATCATTCAGCGTTATCTGACGTATCGGGAGGTGGAGTACGATATTTACACGTCTTCGCGATACCATCTTGAGAAGGCTTTTTATGCTTATTACAGGGATTCGCACATAAGTCATCAACATATAGACACATAACGGTTGGACGTTTTGGAAGTGGTGGCATTTCTGTTCCACACTTTTTGCAGTTTTTACGTTCAGGGAAGTTATAGGTACCACAAACAGGACAGGCTCTTGGCTTTTCCTTTGGCGGCTTACATCCCCCACAATATGGATTGCAAGACCAACACATATTGCTTCCTCCTTAGTTCCCCTATCAATCCTAGATCCTACACAGAATGCGAAGCACAGAATAGCAGCAACTTGGATACGAGTCAAGACCCCCGCTCTATAGGCGGCGATAATTCAGGTGGAGTAAACTCTCCACCTGAATCCCCAATGTTCAGCTTTGCTGAAACAAGTTCACTGTCCTATTTTGAGACTAGCGCTCAGACACTCTATGTAATATCCAGTAGTGATTACTAGTTTTTTATTATCGAAGCAGCAGCGATACAGCAGCTATTTCGTATCAAATCGGCTAAGTGCAGCTAAAAGTGTTGTTTTAAGATGCATTACGTGGCTTTTTTCCGGATACTCTACCTCCGCTACCTTAAAAAGCTCACGCAGCCTTTTCTCCAAATCGTCATTGGATTGGTAATCCCCCAGATCCATAGCCATGTTCCCCATGAATACCGACGGAGATGTTGAACCACTGTTTTGATGAAGCTTATTCCAAACGGCCGCCGCATCTTGCAATGTGAATGCCATAATATAGCCCTCCTCTACCTCTTACTATTTTGAGTATTACACTAATTGGACACAGCGTCAAGAATCAAAATAGGACAGTTTATAGCCAGTTGTCCTATTTTAAGAATCAGAAATATATCGGTCTCCAATACAAACAATCGCGCCCAACCAAATTCCAATAATTAGAAAATAGGTCGGATAAAATTATGTGCATATGTTCCCTCGAACTTATACACTTAATTTTACCCGCCCTTTAATTGGCCGTAATTTTTGTTTATAACTTTTACCATTCTCTTTATTTATTCCGCACCCTGATCATTCATATATATTTACATCAAATCTGCATAAAATTCCCGGTAAATCTCTTTTCTTACCTGCTGGAAAGCCACACCGGAACGATTCCTAGGTCGGAGAAGATCCACCTCAAACTCCTTCTTGATGGTTCCAGGACGCTCTGACATTACAACAACTCGATCTCCCAAAAATACAGCTTCTTCAATATCGTGGGTGACCATGATCATCGTAGTTTTTTCTTTTTCCCATATAGCAAGGATTTGTTGCTGCAGCTTTAGGCGAGTTAGAGCATCCAGTGCGCCAAAAGGCTCATCTAAAAGCAAAATGTCAGGCCGGTTAACTAAGGCCCGGGCAATAGCAACCCGTTGTGCCATCCCCCCCGATAACTGATTCGGATAGGCTTTCTCAAACCCGGCAAGTCCGACCAGTTTAAGATGACCGGCAATAAGGTTGGCTTTTTCTGCCTGTGTTCCTGTTTGCAAGGCAAACTCTATATTGTCCCGCACTGTCAACCAAGGCAATAGCCTATGTTCTTGAAAGACAATTCCCCGCTCCAGACCCGGACCGCTGATTTTTGTTCCCCCAACACTAACTGACCCATTATACTCCTTGTCAAGCCCGCTAAGGATACGAAGCAGAGTACTTTTACCACAGCCGCTGGCACCAACAATACATAGAAATTCATTGCGGGACACATTGAGAGTTATTCCATTAAGTGCTAGTACATCGCTATTTTGTTTTTTATAGGTCTTGGATAAGTTGGTTATAGCTACATGATTGTTATCTTTCATTCCCCGGTAAATGACTCCTTCCAGCGGATAATTCTTTTTTCCATAGCACGAAGCAAACTATCCATGATTTTACCAATAACACCAATAGCCAGCATACCTACCAAAACCCTATCCGTTTGGGCTAGCGCCCGGGCATCTGTCAACATATATCCGACGCCTTTCATCCCGGCAGACAATTCTGCAGCTACAACGCACATCCAGGCATAACCAAGACCAATCCGAAGTCCGGAAGTAATGAAGGGAAGGGCTCCAGGAATAACAACTTTCGCAATAAACTTGCGTCTAGGTACTTCCAGCACTTGCGATAATTCAACAAATTTGTGGTCTGTTTGCCGAATGCCGTCTAAAACATTGATAAAGATGGGGAAAAATGCCCCAATGATAATGATAAATATTTTTGATCCTTCCTCAATACCAAACCAGAGAATTGATAAGGGTAGCCAGGCTATAGGCGGGATAGGTCTAAGCAATTGAATTAAGCCATCCAGCAATTCAAACATAAGTGGAAAAATACCCAGTACCAGTCCTAACCCTACTCCTAAAAGCGCAGCCAGGATAAACCCTTCCAGCACCCGTATCATGCTTGTTCCTAAATGAGTGGCCAATTCCCCGTTAGATAGCATAACAACCAAAGCATCGAATACCTGCGCCGGAGATGGCAGCAAAATCGGTTTTACCATACCGCTGATAGTAATGCCGTGCCATACGGCGAGCAAAATACAAGGTAACAAAATCCGTTTCCAGTGCTGACAGCCGGTAATCATACTGATCGTGTATACTTTAGCTATTTTTAGCACCATTTCCATTATCTCATATCTCCCTTACCGATTCTCAACACATTCTACTTTGCCATGGGTTGTACCAATATATCCTTATTTCCTGGGAATAAAGGATTGAATATCCACCTGGGTTTTGATCAGACCGCTCTTACGCATAAACTCTTCCGTATCTTTCATATCTGTCACAAATTTATCAGTGATTGTCCCGTCATAATTGAATTTACTGATAATCCTGGTCAACTGCGACTTTGGTATTTTCATATCTTCCAGCAATAATTTAATACATTCATCCGGGTTTTGCTTTAAGTACTCATCTCCCCGCTGGAATGCCCGCAATACAGCATCCACCGCCTCCGGATTCTTAGCAAGCGTGTCCCCGTTTGCCATCAACACGGCATAGGCTTCATAAATGCCTGTCCCATCAGCGACAATCTTGATTTCACCGGCTTCTTCCAGGCGGGTTATTAAAGGGTCCCATATAACACCTGCCGCGACGTCACCACGCAGCAGTGCAGTGGCAAGATCGTCCATTGACATGTGAATGAACTGAATATCATTCATGGTCATGCCATTTTTCTCCAAAAGCAGTGATAATAACTTCTGTCCATAAGCGCCTTTGGTCGTAGCGACTTTTTTTCCCTTTAAATCAGTTACTTTCATAATAGCCGAATCTTTTTTTGCAACCAACGCCAATGCTTTCGGTGCAGCGGAAGCAACGGAAGCAATACGGTAGTTCGTACCGGCAGAACGACCAATAAAGGCAGGGAAGTCTCCCATAACCCCCATATCTAAATGCCCCGCCGCAAAGGCTTCACTCACCATTGGTCCCAGACTAAACGGCTGCCATTTCAGCTTAAAGCCGACTTTTTGCAGTTCCTCGTCAATAAATCCTTTCTTTTTCGCCACCCACATATGAGCGTAATGAGGCAATGGTACAACGCCGACACGAATCTCTTTTAAGGCAGACGTGTCATTCTTGGACTGAGTTACAGAAGTACTTGTACAACCGCTTACTGCCAAAACAGCCGATAATATAATAAAGATTACAGAAAATAATTTTAACTTCTTCATCAAACTAACCCCTCATCGCATTAAAATGCTTTCCTAATTTACCAGAATTATCAACATATCTTTTAAAATTTACCATGTAAATCCCTCTTTTCGAAGTTATTTCCATATCCTATCTTGTATAACATTATATATAAAAAAGCCATTGATTGCAAGTTAAAATTCACTTGCAATCAATGGCTTTTTATTTTAGTACGCGAGTCAAGACTCCTGCCTCTACAGGCGGCGTCGGTTCAAGTGGAGTAGGCTCTCCACCTGAATCCCCAATGTTTCAGCCTTGCTGAAACAAGTTCACTATTATCTAATCCCTATTTGATTTCTGTTGACTGGCGAAACCTCTTCGCCATAACTACTACATCATAGATCAAGCGGCACTTCCTCTTTATTGAGGATAACATCTCAGGTCTCATTATTCACATAACCCAAAATATCCCCATATAAAAATTCCTCCTGATCTTCAATACACTTTTCTACAAGATAACCATCACAAGGAGCGCAAAAATCAAATACCTTTTTCTCAATTTCTCCCTCACAGACGGCTTCATCTTTGCTTACAAACTCACCAATATCCTTTAGCCACAGAAGCTTTCCCGTCTTATACCTCAAGCCCGTTGGCTTGTCCTGACAAGAACACGTTTTTTCCAAACTTCTCTTCGGCATTGCACAACTCGGCACAAGAATTGCTTCTTTCATTCCTTTTCCCCCTCACTATCTGCTTGATAAAACGAGCATAATACCCTTTTGCATTCGGCATTGCGTTCATAATATTTACAAATGATTTGCTCCTGCATAGGAAGATCAATGTTCAGTTTTTCTTTAACAAAGGTTATTGCTGTCTTCAGGACAATAAATACTGTTCTTTTACAGCATCGCGGTCCCGGAATTTTAGAAATTTCCTGCAAGCATACTCCAGTCGCTTGATTTACCCACGACCACGTTCTTGTAGACATTGGCGTATTATCTGTTGCAATACTCATATAAATGCCCATGCCAATTGCCGCGCCGCAAGCTCCATGGCTGCCACAAAACCCGCCCAAAACATATTTAGAACGTTTTAGCGCTTCTGTTAAACTAATACATAATTCATCACGGGCCGCTTGCTGAGCTTTCTTCGTTGCAGTTAGCAGTACCGCCGGCACAATAAAATGATGAAATGGATAATGCATAGGAACTTCCTCATTATCCATTAGCGTTATTGCCATATCAATAACTGTTAATTTTTCATCTGCTTCAAACATCTTCAGACACTGTGCCTGTAATTTGTCGTAAATCTCATCCTCATTTTCGATCAAATGCATAAAATTCCTATCCTTTCCCCTTAAAAGTTGATTGCGTTATTTTAAAACTCTTGTTCGCCGATCAGTTCACCTAAATCTTGCATTATTTTTTTCTCCGCCCTATCACAGGCAGGTACTTGAGAAAGTGCAGCACAAATATTGTCTTTTTCAAAAATGCACCCTTTCAAAACTGCAGGTATCGCTGCAATCAAATCCGAATTCATAGCGTCAGAATAGACTCCTACCGTTACGATTTTCCCCCTGTTCACATTAAACTGAAAAACAACTTCACCCCAGGCAAATTTTTTTGAAATTTCATATTGAAAATTAATCTTTCTTCCAAATACCCATTCCCAGGAAGAAAATTTATCAATCGATTCTTGTAAATCACTGTACTTAATCTGTTCCATGCCCAGTTTCAACGGGGTTAATCCGTATATCTCACCAAAAGCCTCTACCAGTTTTTCTTTTAAACAAGTAACTGATAAACCTTCTTTACAGAAATTTTCCAAATTAGCCACTCTGGCTCTTATAGAGCTAACGCCATTGGATTGTAGCTTTTCATTCGATACATGTAAATATTGGGACAATTTCCGGACATCTACATTTACCATCAACGTTCCATGATGTAAACAGCGTTCATTCTTTTCGTAAAATGCATTTCCTGAAAATTTTTTTCCCTCAATGGTAAGATCATTACGCCCGGATTTCACTGCGTTAAGTCCAAGCTTTTGCAATGCCAGCAAAATAACATCTACTTGCTTATCAAGAGCATAATCATTTTGTTCTACTAAAAATGAAAAATTTAAGTTTCCCTCATCATGGAAAACCGCGCCACCACCTGATACCCTTCTTGCCAAATAGCTCCCGTTTTCTTTTAATTGGTTTATTCTGCATTCTTTCCAGCAATTTTGGTTTCTTCCAATGACAACTGTATTTAAATTTTGCCATAGATACAATATACATTGCTTTTTCTTCACCCGAAAAAGCAAATATTCTTCCAGTGCTAAATTATAATAGGGATTTGTTTGATCGCTTTCGATATAAATAATTTCTTCTATCATACTATTTACCACTCTTCACACAGGCTGCCGAACTTACAATGCAGCCCATATTTTATTTCACTAATTCACGTAATAACAGGATTATCTCTTATTAAAATCTCAGCACTATGGTAATACAATTAGAAAAATAAAGGCGTTTAGTTATTCCTTCGCCAAAAAGGATATAACTAAGCGCCTTTGCCTAAGTTTAGATTGAAACAAGCAGTGAATAAATACTCCGCATTGTACAGCTAATAATCTGAGTATGTTACCTTATACTTTAAATTCATTCAAAATAACGGTACATATTTATTTGTTACTTATGAAGGAATTATAGCACTCTTTTCTATATAATGCAATACCATAAATAACTTGTCAAATAAATTACTACCATTTTATTTACGTTTAACTAGACCTGTGGTTTTAAGTGACTATCTGTATATTCGCAGCATATCTATCAGCTATATTTGCCTACTTCTCGGCAAAGTGAACCCGTGGCCCATAACTTCAGCGGCATCTTGCACAATCATAAAGGCATGAGGATCAACCTCATCAACCAGTTGTTTAATTTTGGCAATTTGGGTTAGAGTGACAACGACGAACAATACTTGCTTGGTCTGGCGGGTAAATGCGCCTTGTCCATGTAGAATGGTAACACCCCGCCCTACCTCTTTTAAAATGACATCAATAATAGCATCTGTATTATAGGAAACGATAAAAATAGTTTTTTTGCGATTAAAACCTTCTACAACTTTATCAGTAAGGTTGGCACTAATAAACATCGAAATCAGTGTCAGCATCGCCAGCTTCAGGCCAAACAGCGTGGCTGCCACACCCATGATTAAACAGTTAATTGCAAACCCTACGACCCCAAAGTTAAGCGAATAGTACTTTTTTACAATTGCAGCAACAATATCTAAACCACCTCCGCTGCCGTTCATGCGGAAAATAAGACCACTGCCAACACCTGCGAGAACACCGCCAGTAACGGCCGAAATGATAGGATCATCAATTAAGTTAAATTGTGAAACAAACACTGTGGCATCCACTGCCAAAGAAAAGAAGATGGTTCCATAAATGGTACCAATTGTGTACTCTCTGCCCAAAAGCCGGTAGCCGGCATATAATAGCGGAATATTCATCAACAAGATTTGCACTCCAATTGGAAAACCAAAAAGAAAATAAAAAATAATAGCCAAACCTGAAACCCCGCCGCTTAAGAGATGGTGTGGCACCAAAAAAGCGTTAATGGCAAGACCATTGAGTAAACACCCAATGGCTACCCATACATATTGATTAATCTTATTTTTCATATATCCTCCGTTACTCGTTCATTACTTTATTTAAATTTTACCACACTATTCAAATGCGGTGAATATCCTCCAATAATTATATCTAGTACTATCGTTTGATTATTTCAGCCTAACTATCAATATTTCTTGCTACTGCCCGTTCAATCTGGTAGAATTTTAATATTAGGAGGAATTCAAGAATGAAACTACTTAAAGAAATTGCTGACTGGACATACAGCCTGGCCATTGCACTGGCAATGGCGATTGTGATTAATGCTTTCGTATTTCAGCCCACCCGGGTTGTAGGCAGTTCCATGGAACCAAACCTTCATAACAATGATTATGTTTTTGTATCTAAGTTATCCCATACCTTTGTCGGCACACCTGACTATGGTGACATCGTCATTATTGATAGCCGCGTATTTCGTGAACGTGGTGTAAAAGATGATCTTGCCGACCCTGTCTCCACATACCTTAGCGTTGTCAAGCTGGCAGAGATTGATACTCATATCTGGATTAAGCGGATCATCGGCAAGCCAGGCGATACCCTTGAGATTAAGGATGGTCAAGTATACCGCAATGGTAGTGTGCTTGATGAACCCTATATTAAAGAAGCCATGCGTACTGCCGCTCCAAAGAAAGTTACTGTGCCGTCAAACCAGGTATACGTGCTAGGCGACAACCGCAACAACTCCAGCGACAGTCGTTATATTGGGCCTGTTCCTCTCAGTCATGTACTGGGAAAAGTAGTACTAGTGTTATAAAGACGATTATAAATCAAAATACCCTATAGAGTAGACTTTACCTTGTCACTCTATAGGGTATTATTTTATTCTGAGCCTCAGGCTTTTATGTTTTAGTTTTTATACCGTTTCTTAATTGCCCCCACAACAGGAATACTAATAGCGGCCGCAATAATGGCTTCCGGAATACCGTTAATTAACGCAATACCATAAATGACCTGAATGGCTGCATCCAGATCAATTCCCCGCGCCGCAGCGAATTGGGCGGCGTATAAGACATAAATCATGGTCAGTACACCAAACGTATTGGTGAACGAACCAACAACCGCACTTACACCAATGCGAACTCCCTCGTATTTGCTCTGTGTCCACTTATAAGCATAGTAGGCAGTAATACCAATAAACACGCGAGGCAGCACCGATACCAGGGGATTGATAAAAGCAAAAGAAAGAACAGTAGGGGCAGTTAAGCTTTGAATAATGCTAAATAGACCAAAAATCAGGCCAATCATAGCCCCAACAACCGGGCCTTCCAAGATAGCGCCAATAATAACCGGAATCTGCATAATAGTTGCTTTAGCCGTAGGCAATGGAATAAATCCAAAGCCCGAAAGCCCCAGAATGATAGATATGGCTGACAACATACCAATAATCGCAATCTGCCGCACCCCAAATCTACCTGTTCCTCGCAGCGACACCATTTTTTCCATTATTCGTTACCTCCGTTCTTATTCCCTTGTGGGATATAAGTCGATTTCTTCAGGGCGTACCAAGCCGCCAGTCTGGTTTCCATTAAATACCAGCTAGTAAAGGCAACTTGTCATACTTCCGTTTAACATGTTACCACATTTATTATAAAATTTGTATATTTTTTTTACAAAATCCTTTTTAAGAACACAACCAGCAAAGAAACAGTTCCCTATTTTCCTTATCACTTAGGCTTGGGGATGAGAAAAAAAACCAGCTTGGTAAATTGATTAAACAGTAACAATCCTGCTATCGAAGATAACAGATTAAACAATATATGGATAGTTGCCACCTGGCTGCTGAAATCTGTTGTAATCCACTCAGCAACAATGATAAAAAACTGAGTTATGGGCAGAAAACTAACAACCCCCAGGACATTCAACAGAATGTGGGACAGGGCCACCCGCCTGGCAGCCAGCGGCGCTACCGCACTAAAAACAACAGATGATACACAGGAACCGATATTGTTGCCATAAACAATATACACGGCTGTAGTTATATCTACTACACCCCGGTCAGCAAGCACCATTAGTAAAGCAGTAGCCGCACTGCTTGACTGGAATACTATTGTTACAATCAAACCGCCCAATATACCATAAAACGGCTGCGTTTTAGCAAGAATAAGATACTCTGTTAACTGCTCCAACTCGGAGATACTTGCAATCCCCTGCACTAACAGTTCAATGCCGGCAAACATACTTAGCAATCCTATACAGGCAAAACTTACATAGCGCAGTCTTCTAATTATACCCAGTACAAAGCAAAATAGCATCAAAACCCAAACATAATTTGACGGCAGTGTCAGGTTAACCAGTCCCAGAGTAGAACAGGTACCAATATTTGCTCCCAGGATAATGCCTAATGCCTGCCGAAAAGACATATAATCAGCACTTACCAGGCCAATTGTGATTAGACAAACCGTTGTACTGCTCTGAAATGCAGCTGCAGTCACTGTGCCTAATAGCAAACCACGCCAAGGCGTTTTCGTCAGCTTCTCTAAAACTATCTGCAACCGATACCACAGCGCCTTTTTCAACCCATAACGCATGACAAAGATGCCGCCTAACAGCATACCTATACCCAGAAAAACCGCTAACATATGCGCAACCCTCCAACATATACTTTTCTTTTACCATATGTTGGAGGGTGTTTCCGTATGTTTGCCGGCTATTCTTTTCACGCGGCAATTTACGATTGGGCCTGCTCCCGCGGGCAGGTTTTAACCATAAAGACGAGGAATACCAACCCGCCCAGCAGTATAAGTATACTTCCAGTGAAGAGGAACACTGATGCAATTCCCAGCCACGAGCTAATCACGCCGCCCAAAACCGGTCCCAGCATCTGCCCCAGCTGATTGGCCGTTGTTGTCAGCCCAAACACCCGGCCTTGCGCGTCGGCATCGGCCGAAGATACCGCAATCGTATTAATGGCCGGAAATACACCTACAATAAATAACCCATAAAAAAATTGCAGCACGCCAAACTGATAAATATCATTGGCGAAAAACTGCCACAAATTAAATATTCCGGCACCCAGGAAAGCGATAAGCATAATTTTTAAAAAGCCCCGTGTTTGACCCAATCGGCCCCATATAGGCGCCGCTATTGCTCCGGCAATACCGGCCAGACTAAATACCAAGCCAGCCTTTAGCGCAACTCCATCCATAGTTCCCTGCAATTCAGCCACATACAAAGCAATAACCGGCTGCAACACCATGCCAACGGCTTGCACAGCAAATAACAACAGCATCATCTGCACTAGCTGCCGGTTAGCAAGCGCGGTTTTCAAATCCCCCAATATACTGCCAGTCTCCTGGCAGGCAGACTGATTCTCCGTCTCCGGTTCCACCACTAGCCAGCCTACTAACAGCGTGCCGCCAAAAATGATGCCGGCAGCTACCACAAAGGAAAGACGCATGCCAAAGATATGAGAAAGTGTCCCTCCCACCAGCGGCCCTAAAATACCGCCAACTAGCAGTGTGGTCTGCATAATACCCAGGCTAAAGCCCAAATTCTCCTTAGGCGTCGAGGCAGCTATAATTGCCATAGCCGCCGGGACAAAGCCGTTAGCAAACCCTTGCAGCAGCCTTACAAAAAACAAATCCAGTGGGTTCCTAACAAGTGAACCCAGAAAATAAACCACAGCCAGGCTGAAGCCTGACCGCATGACCATCCGGCGCCGGCCACTTTTATCTGCGCGTCGCCCCCAGTAAGGAGCCAGCACAGCTGCAACCAGAAACGTAACTGAAAGCACCAGTCCCGACCACATATTTACATTCTGAGGACTGGCTCCGATATCCAAAAGATATAGCGGCAAAAACGGTATAACCATAGTATAACTTGAGCCTGACAGCATCACTGCAAAAGCTAAAGTCCAAAGATTTCTTCGCCAATTCAAAGCTGTACAACTCCCTCTTTGTCATATAATTTAACAGTGGGTTATAGGATAAAAAAGCACCCAAAACTTACTTCTTCAGTAAGTTTATGGGGGCTTTTTATGTGTTAGAACTTTATCCTGTTATAATTATACATCATTTTACAAAAAACCGCTACATTCTCCACAGTTTCTTTGTGAGACAGCCTCCTTACGGAGGCAGAAGCCTTAGTCGTTCTAACCAGGGAAAGTTAACCTTTCCCTCTTGGAAACAAAAGCAGGCGCCATCTCCGATGCGGCTCCTGCTTTTGTTAGCTACACACTAAATATCAGGCTTCTAGAATTAGGCGCTTATTCCTTGTTGATTCGTTTCAGGAGTGTCTGTTTCGAAACCAGCGCTGACTAATTTGGCAATGACCAAATCACCGGATACGTTCAAAGTCGTTCTGCACATATCCAGGAATCTGTCAACGCCGAGAATCAATCCTAAGCCTTCCACCGGAACACCAACATTGACACACAAAATAGCAATAATCGGCAAAGTACCGCCTGGAACGCCTGCTGTACCGATACCACCTAACACGGCAGTTAAAACTACTACCACTTGCTGGCCAAATGTCAAATCAACGCCGAATACCTGTGCTAAGAACAGCAAAACAGCGCCTTCATACAAGCCTGAGCCGTTTTGGTTAGCAGAGGCACCGCAAGTCAGTACGAAACGGGCAATTTTTGGGGGAAGTTTACATGATTTTTCTGCAACTTCTAATGCAATCGGCAAAGTAGCATTTGAAGAAGCGGTTGAAAATGCATATACATAGGCCTCACGACAATTCTTAAAATACGTCCAGGGGTTTGTTTTGGCAAAAATTTTGAGGCAAAGAGCATATACAACAAATTGCTGAATTAACAAGCTCAGTACAACGACGCCGACAAAGTAAGCGACGTTTGCCAAGAAGCCGGCACCCATACGGTAGGTAGTATTGAATACAATAGCAAAAATACCATAAGGGGCGATTTGCATTGCCCAGTCAATGACTTTCAATGAACAATTGTAAATGGCCTCAAGCATTTTAACGAAGGGGTGGTTTTCATCTTTAACACAGATACTCAGAGCATAACCGAACAGCAACGCAAAGACCATCACAGCAATAATTTCACCGCTGAAAGCTTTTGCAGCAGAGTCGATCGGATTTTGCGGAATCAGATCCGTAATATACGTAGTCCATGGCTTAGCTTGCGCTGCTTGCATGTTTTTATCTATCGAGATAACGGCCTGATTCTTGGCAAGCTGGACCGGGTCAAACTCCAGACCAACACCTGGCTGCAATACGTTGGTCATCAATATGGCAACCAAAACCGCAATTGCGCTTAACAAGATGGTAAATCCCAATGATCTCATGGCAACTTTCCCTAAACTGCGGCCCTTTCCCAGTTCGTAAACGCCAAGCATTAGAGCTGAAACCAGCAATGGAACAACAACCATAAAAATCATTTTAAGAAAAATAGCGCCAACTAAGGTACAAACTTCAGTCCATGTTTTCATCCATGGATGAACTTTTTC
This sequence comes from Sporomusa ovata DSM 2662, assembly GCF_000445445.1. Classification (GTDB taxonomy): domain Bacteria; phylum Bacillota; class Negativicutes; order Sporomusales; family Sporomusaceae; genus Sporomusa; species Sporomusa ovata. The sequence continues at coordinate 724,955 of NZ_ASXP01000003.1, forward strand.
AGGCAAAGTATAATACGCGATAAGACCAATAATAACACCAGCACAGAAGCCTAAAATAAGTTTTTGGTATTGTTTCATTCTCATCCCTGCCTTTCATAAAATTAATGGATCTCTCCACATTGTGGACAGGCAAAGTATCTCTCTAGTATACTTTTGGCAATCATCTCCCGTCATAATAGTAATGTTAACATAACCTAATACATAATTGTATTTATCTTTCTATTATAACCCATGGATAGCAGCAATTTATAGTCCATTTTGGTAGAATATACAAAAAACAATTTGGTATTTTTTGGATATTTATAAGTCTTTACCAGGTGGACCTGTAGTATTTTACTTTCTTACCATCCAGGTTATCTTTACTCTATTCTGTTACATTTTACTAAGAAGGATAATGGCAAACCGGCAGGGAATATATTTCTCGACGATACCGCAGAGGAAGAGGGATATTATGAAGCTGATCTCGTGGAATGTCAATGGACTACGGGCTTGTATCAATAAAGGATTTTACGATTTTTTTGTAAATGTGGATGCCGATATTTTTTGTGTCCAGGAAACTAAGATGCAACAGGAACAATCTGAATTGGTGCTGCCAGGTTATCACGAATATTGGAACAGCGCCATAAAAAAGGGCTACTCTGGTACTGTTATTTTTACGCGGATCAAACCCTTAGCTGTTACCTATGGCATGAATATCATCGAACATGATCAGGAAGGACGAATGATTACCCTGGAATTTGCTGATTTTCAGCTGGTTAATGTTTATGCTCCCAATTCCCAGCGAGAACTTGCCCGCCTCAACTACCGCATGAAATGGGAGGATGATTTCAATACTTACCTTACACAGCTTGACAAAGATAAACCGGTAATTATTTGCGGCGACCTCAATGTTGCCCATCAGGAAATCGACATTAAGAATCCGAAAACCAACCGCAAGAATGCCGGTTTTACTGATGAAGAACGAAATAAAATGACACTGCTGCTCCAGGCAGGCTTTACTGATTCCTTTCGCGCTTTATACCCGGATAAGCAGGACGCCTACAGCTGGTGGTCTTATATGATGAATGCCAGAGCGCGAAATATCGGCTGGCGTATTGATTATTTTTTAGTGTCTAAACGGCTAACAACCTCTATCAAAGAAGCCAGTATCTATGCTGACATCATGGGCAGTGATCATTGTCCGGTTGGTCTTGAGTTAGTATAAATACAAAGGCCAGTACCTAATTTAAGTACTGGCCTATTTTTTCGCATTAATTATGAAATCGTGATTAGTGAATTGCCTTTTTCTTAAATTGACCGCCCATTACCTCATGAACATCATTAAAGGTAACAAAGGCATTTTCATCAACTTCATCAACAATCGATTTTAGTTTGGCCATCTCTAACCGCGTAATAACGCAATACAATACATCTTTGCGTTCCTTAGTATAGCCGCCCTCACCATGCAAGACGGTAACTCCCCGGCCTAACCGGGCCATCAGTGTTTCGGTTATCTCATCAGGCTTATCTGATACAATCATAACCGCTTTCGATTCATCCAGACCTTCGATCACTGTATCAATGACCTTGAAGGCAACAAAGTAGGCCACCAGTGAATACATAGCCTTATCCCAGCTAAACACAAACCCGGCACTGGTAAGAATAAATAAATTAAAGAACATGATTATTTCGCCAACTGAGAAGCTGGTACGCTTGTCCAGCAAAATAGCGACAATCTCTGTTCCATCAAGAGAACCCCCATACCGGATGATCAAGCCCACACCAATACCGACAATGATGCCTCCAAATATGGCCGCTAAGAACAAATCATTGGTTAATCCCGGTATGGGATGAAAGACCGAAACCCAATAAGACAATGATACGATAGAAAAGAGAGTTGATATCGCAAATGTTTTACCAATTTGTGCATATCCCAAATATAAAAACGGTATATTGAGCACTACTAAAAACAGGCTTAAAGGCAACCCGGTTACATGACTAACCATGATAGATATGCCTACTACACCACCATCGATAATATTGTTGGGAACTAAAAAAATCTCCAATCCAATTGCGGCAATGATTGAACCTATGAAAAGCAAGATATACTTTTTTAAAATACGTAAATTTGAATTTCGTTTTGTCATATACCAACCTCCTTTGTCTTCATCTGCTACTTCTCTAAGTAGCTCAACTGACTTTTTACTTGTACAAACCCACATAAACCTTTATCTTGATATTATCCACAGAAAAATCAACTACAATAATGTTCGGCACTGCTAGTCTTACCTGTCCATCACCAATCAGCAAGGTTGGGGGCGATATATCCATGCCGTTAGTACCAGACTTTACAAAATTGGTGCAGACATTGGCACACACCATGTTTCCCATCTCAGAAATAGCACTTTGCGCCAAACTATCGAATTCAGTTACTTCCATGCCCATCATCATTTTGGAGGCAAACTGCTTAGCTGAATTAATATCCATGCCAATAAGTATTGCGCCTTGCACCGGACCAAGAACACCAACATTAATAAGTGCGCCCTGATAAAGCAAAGTGGACTCCGCTAGCGAAATTCCTTGCCTCGTTACTGTTTGAAACCCAATCTGCGGCAGAATATTAGTAAAAGCCTCAAGTACAGGATTAATTATGTTTACATCCATAATACTATTCCCTTCTTAAAGCCAATACCTAGATATATGCGCCCGAAATCGTTATTCGCATAGATACCCTGCAGTTGGATAGTAGGGCTGGCAATTTTCGTCTGCTCTCCATAGAATACACTTGGCGGCGATACTCTGAGTCCAAATGCCGGTTCCTTTTTATTTAACATCGAGCAAGCCACACCACCAACTATGTTGGCAAATTCTGCTGCCATTGCCATAACCTCTTCCTGGTTCTTTGCTGGCCGATGCAAAATGACTGCTGCCATTTTTTCTGCTGTTTCCCGTGACAGATCCAAGATCATTGAGCCTGAATAATGACCAATTATGCCGATAACTACTGTTATCCCCTGCGAAACCTCTCTGTCTAACTGCGTCCGTTCCGAAAATGTAGTTGCTGTTTTGGTCATGCGAGTTATGCTTTGCGCCAATGCTTCCTGGAACATATCAATACTCCAGTTCTCCAGTTGCTCGTATAAACGGTCTGGAGACATAACCCCAGTAATAACCCGTTTCAATACCTCTGACTCAACCGGCTTTTGCACATAACCCACCACACCAATACGCCGGACCTCAGCTTCCGTCTCCTTATCCTTCATGGAACTAATTATGATAATTTTAGCCCTTGAATCATGGGCAAGCAGTACTTTGCTGCACTCAAACCCGTCCGCCCCAGGCATGGCTATATCCATAGTCACAATATCCGGTTTACATTGGCTATAGGTTTCTACTAAAGACTCCAGACAATCGGCCTCACCAACAACCTCATAACCCTCTTGCTGCAAACTATCTGCTAAAATCACACGGGAAAATGCTGAATCGTCAACAATCATAATGCGAATACTCAAGTTTTAAACCCTACTTTCGTATTGTATTTTACATCACCAACCACCACTAACCACCCCCCAAAATGTGATTTCCTATGTTAATAATAACTCAAACTGCTTAAGATAACAACTCTGTAAATTATTAAAGACAAAGGAACTGGCCCTTTGTCTTTGATAATTTCTATTAGTTATAGGGATATTTGACTCAATAATTAACAATGATCGGCTTGACACCACACCAAATAATAACTGATATAGACTGGATAAACTGGTAAAGTAAAGTGTAGCAAACTACATCTCTTTGGCCGGAACCGGCCCCCGCGCCAGTGCAATTTTACCTGTCCTGACGATCTCAATAATCCCGAAGTCTAACAATACTTCGCAAAAAGCGTCAATTTTGCTTTCTTCGCCGGTAAGCTCAATTGCCACCGTTTCCCGGTTAACATCAATGATTTTGGCCCGAAATATCTCTACGACATTTACCAGATCAGAGCGGTTGGTTTTACTGGCTCTTACCTTAATCAGCGCCAATTCCCGCTCAATAGACTCAACATAGGTAAGGTTGACGATCTTAATGACATCAACCAACTTAGAGAGTTGATTGACAACCTGCTCCAACTCAACCTCATTATCGGCCTCAACGCTAATAGTAATCCGGGTAGTGTCTGCCTCTTCCGTATAGCCGGCGGCAATACTCTCGATATTAAAAGCCCGCCGGCTAATAAGTCCCGAGATATGTGTCAATACCCCCGGCCTATTATCTACCAACACCGCCAATGTGTATTTCATCAGCCCATTCCTCCTAACAGCATTTCATCCAGCCGGCCGCCTGGTGGAACCATAGGCAATACATCCTCCGTAGGCGGCAGTAGTATCTCGACCAGCACCGGCCCTTCCATGGTTAGCGCTTCTTCCAGCACAGCATTGAGCTCATCAGGATGAGTAACGCGCAAACCAGGTACTCCCATGGCCTCGGCAAGCTTGACAAAATCGGTTTTCCCCTTGATGCTGGAATGCGAATAGCGCTGACCGTAAAACATCCGCTGCCACTGATGCACCATCCCCAGCACTTCATTATTCATAACAAAAATCTTTAGCGGCAAGTTATTATCGGCTACAGTCGCCAGTTCCTGACAATTCATCATGATACTGCCGTCGCCGGTAAACAGCACCACATTTTTATCAGGCAAACTTAGCTGCGCACCAATGGCGGCCGGCAAACCATAGCCCATCGTCCCTAAGCCGCCTGAAGTAATAAACGAGCGGGCTCTGGGGAAATTATAGTATTGAGCGGTCCACATTTGATGTTGTCCAACATCGGTCACAATAACAGTATTCTCTTGGGTAAGCTGACTTACCTTCTCAATAACTGTTTGCGGCATAACTTTGGCTGATGCATGGTCATAAGTTAACGGCTTTTCCTGTTTCCAGGTTTGCATACGCTCATTCCACGTGGCAATTCCCTGCCGCCACTCTGCAGGACTGCGCCTGGCTACCTTTTCACAAAGCAGTGGCAATGACCAGCGAAGATCACCAACAACCCGCAGATCGGCACGTACATTCTTATTTACCTCAGCCGGATCAATATCAAAATGCACAATCTTGGCCTGGGGCGCAAAATTTTTGACTACGCTTGTTACCCGATCATCAAACCGAACGCCAATACCCAGTAAAAGATCACACTCGGTAGTAGCCATATTGGCAACATAGGTGCCATGCATACCCACCATCCCCAAATGCTGCGGCGAATCAGACGGAATACATCCCAAGCCCATCAAACTTGATACCACGGGAAAGCCCGTCAGCTCAGAAAACTTACGAAACTCCCCTGCGGTATCGGAAAGAGTAACACCGCCGCCAACAAAAACAATCGGATTTTCAGCTTCCAGCATAGCCTGTACAGCCAACTCCACGCTCTCAGAATCACCATCAAACAAAGGCGTATAGCCTCTCAATGCAACCGTTTCCGGATACTCGAAATCCAAAGTTGCGTTAAACACGTCGCGCGAAACATCAATAACAACCGGTCCCGGCCGTCCAGTCCGCGCAATATAAAAGGCTTCTTTCATGATTCTCGGCAAATCCTGAACCTTCTTAACTAAATAATTATGCTTGGTAATAGGGGTCGTGATACCCCGGACATCGGCTTCCTGAAAGGAATCTTTGCCTATCACCCCAACCCCCACCTGTCCGGTAATGGCTACCAAGGGGACAGAATCCATATAGGCAGTGGCAATACCAGTTACGAGGTTAGTTGCTCCAGGGCCTGAGGTGGCAAAACAAACTCCTGTTCTGCCAGTTGCCCGCGCATAGCCATCAGCAGCGTGAACGGCGCCTTGCTCATGACGGGTTAAAATATGGGGAAAATTAGCTTTAAACAACGCGTCATACAAGGTCAGTACACAACCTCCCGGATAGCCAAACACCAGGTTTACCCCTTCCGCCTTCAAACACTCAATAATTGCTTCCGCTCCTAACATTTTCAAGCTAATTTCTCCCTTCTATACTTTTTATAATTAAAAAAACCTCTGTCCCTTATCAAAAGGGACGGAGGTTAATCCGCGATACCACCCAAATTCTATGGTTAATAACCATAGCTGCTCATAGGTACGGAGGTTAAACTCGATACCTCGCCGCAGTAACGGGCGGCAATTTCTCTAAAGAGAACCCGGCGTAGCCTACTAATCAATTCAGCTCGCAACTCGCGGATGATTTTCATTATATTTGACAGTGCCGGCTCACACCACTCCCAGCTCGCTGTTGCTATCATGATATAACTACTCTTCCGTTCATCGTCATTTCATCTTCTATTATACTAATTGATATATTACAGAAAAATCGTCCTGTTGTCAAGAACATTCTATTGCTGTAACTTGCTACTCATAGTTCCGGTGAATATTGCAGCAGCTTGGTTTTGACTTGATTGGTGTCCAACAGCATAAACAAAGCATTAAAGTCGGTAGTACTGTAAATCGGTATGCGCCGTAATAAATAGATATTATCCCGGTCTGGGGTATTGAGACCCGGCAGGACAGTAAACGCCGCCTGATAGCCGGCTGATGCTGTTACCTCCCAGGTATTCAGATTAAAATAACCATAGGGATAGGAAAATAGCTCTATAGGTTTAGTAGTAACCTGCTTAAGCTTCATTTGAATATCTTTAATCTCCCGTTTTAACTCTGGTCCTGATAAAGAGGTTAAATCACGGTGAGTCAGTGAATGGCCTCCAAAATCAATGCCATAGGCAGACATCTCTCTCATTTGCTTGCTCGACAGACGTTTATCTCTATCAACATTCACACCAACCATAAAGATCACAGCACTAAAATCATGTTGCTTTAATATAGGAAAAGCATTCGTATAATTATCCTCATAACCATCATCAAACGTAAGCAGAATCGGCTTATCGGGTAGCGTAACCGGTTCCTGCCGCATATATGCTGCTAACGCTTCTGGCGAAATAGTCTTAAAACCAGCCGTTTGCAACATGTCCATCTGACGTTCAAACTCTGTCGGCGTCACCGTCAAATGTGGCAAATCACTGTTATCCTCACTCACATGATGATACAACAATACGGGAATACCATTAAGATACTGAGCATATGCGTTATTTGCAAACATAGCAGGTAACAGTCCAACAAGCAGGCAAATAAGCTGGTAACATAATATTTTTTTTCCAAGTTGCATGTAAATCCCTCTTCTTTTTTTATTGTTTTATTATAAACTAACTCCAATGAAAATAAAACTTTCTAACTGAAAGGTAAAGAAGCAAAAATCTTTACACGCTGTAAATATAGAAGTATAGCATAAAATGCAATAACGGCCTCGCTCCCTAATTTAGCATAGGGAGCGAGACCGTTTGCACGTAACCAACACTGCAAAACTGCAAAAATTTATTTGATAAGAAAAGCCTTAGGTTCTTAGGCGTTCAATCCTGGAAAAGGTTAACCTTTCCATCTGGACCAGAAAGCCGAACCAGCTGCTTGCAGCATTAGAATACGCCCTTTACTGATGATGATTTCCCGCAGTTCCTTTTAGACCAAACATTAAGCCCTAAAATGAGAAAAAAGGTTATTCCACTGATCATTAGAACATACGCGCCAGCCAACGTCAAATCATTAGATTCTGCCGCGAAATAGATTGCCAAAGGAATCGTTTGTGTCTTACCGGGAATGTTGCCAGCCACCATAATAGTTGCCCCGAATTCCCCCATTGCCCGGGCAAAAGCCATTACTAACCCGGCTACCAAGCCCGGCCAGGACAAAGGAATGGTTATTGTCCAAAAAACCCGCCAGGAACTGGCTCCTAACGTCCTGGCAGCATCCTCAAGATTGCAGTCCACAGCTTGAAAAGCTGCTTTGGTACTATTATACATTAATGGAAATGAAACCACCGTAGCAGCCAGCACTGCTGCATAAGGAGTAAAAATTATTTGAGTATGGAAACCTTCAGACAGAAATTGCCCTATCGGCCCTTGCTTTCCAATCAAAACCAGCAATATAAAGCCAGTCACTACAGGTGGCAATACTAACGGCAAAGCAAATAACGCCTCCAATGCGCTTTTGCCTGGAAATTCAAAACTTCTCATACTATAAGCAGCAGCAACTCCAAAGATAAATACAAATACTAATGAACTAAGTGCAACCTTGACCGATAGTAGTACTGGCTGCCATTCCATCACAATATCACCTGCTTTATTGGCTTGAACCGACAAAAGTAAACCGTATTTTCTTAAAGACCTCAGTACCTTTGTATGTCAAAAAGGCTTCAGTCTCTTGGGGATGTTTAGAAGACACTTACTACTTGCTATTTCCCCATAACAAAGCCATATTTTTCAAATATAGCCTTACTGTCTGCGCTAAACAAATATTCCATAAAGGCTTCGGCTGCTTTCTGCTGCTTGGTACCGGTAGCCACGGCAACAGGATAAACAATAGGCTGGTGAGTGCCTTCCGGGGCAACAGCGGCAATTTTCACCTTGTCGCTGGAAATAGCATCTGTTTTATACACAATTCCTGCCTCAACATTACCTGTTTCAGTATATGCCAAAACAGAACGGACATCTTTGGCAAATACGACCCGATCCTTTACTTTATCCCAAAGGCCCAGTTTTTGTAAAACCTGCTGGGCATACTGGCCGGCAGGCACTGTGGCGGTCTCGCCAAGTGCAATCTTTTGCACACCATCCTGAGTTAAGTCTTCAAACTTGGTTAAGTTGAGTTTCGTTTCCTTTGGTACAACTACAACTAACTTGTTTTCAACCAAGTTTTTGCGGGTGGCTTTGTTCATTAAATTTTTAGCTTCCAATTCGTTCATCTGTTTAGGAGCAGCCGAAATAAAAACATCTACAGGTGCACCCTGCTCGATTTGTTTCTGCAAAGCGCCAGAGGCCCCAAAGTTACAAACAAGTTTGTTATTAGGATTTTTTGCCTGATAATCTTTTTGAATGTCCGCAAGTGCATCCTTAAGACTCGCCGCAGCTGATACATTAATTTCTACCACCTGCGCTTGTGGGGCCGCTGGTGGAGCTTGTTTTTCGCCGCCGCAGCCAACCAGACTAAAAATAGCAACTACTACCAAGGCCAGCATACCAAACACGCTTGATTTAATCCTTCTCATCTTTCTTCCCCCTTAAATTTGCTCTATCTCGCAGGATATCCAGCAGATAGGCATATCGTACAGAGCTAACCACAGAGATATTAACCACCCCGACAAATTTCTTCACCGTAGCTGGTATAATACCGCCAACAACCCTATTGGAGTTTAGAGTTTTTCTGCCGCAGCCCCTGCACAAACTTTTTAACTATTTTCTTCCAAAATAAATGTAATAATCACTGGAAATACCCCTTTAAGGACAAGTCAATCATAAACTAACGTATTATAACATAAACCAACATAATTCCCCTGCTGTTATTATAGTATTTGTTATATGATATTTGCAAGAGATTACCAAATATTTTTGTACAACCTTCTAAAAATTTGAAGTATCAGGGCTCCTGCTTACCTGCATGCATTATAGTCCAAACAAAAATTGCCCGCCTAAATTTGCGTCTTCCCTATTGCTTTATACAATACCAAACAATATAATAATATTAAGTTTGTTATCTTCGTCTACGTTAGTTAATGTTGAAAACTCACTCACAATTGAATACTCTGCTCCTTAGCTGATTTACCTAAGCCTTTCAGGGTATGGTATCCGGCCGATCGGTATAGCGGGAAACGGCTATGTCTCCCATTTGGAAAGGAGCAATATTTTAAGCGGTGCATTATTTGTGCCTATTTCGTGATTCCTTCTGCGCCTGCTTAAATTCATTGCCAAGCCCTTTCCGTTCCGGATAGGCTTGGCATATTTTTTTGTTGTTTAAATTTGAAAATCGTACCTTTACTGTTATGGTAGCACAGTTCTATGTCAAGAATACTATTTTGCCAGGAGGAATAATCATGTTAGAACGAATTCATGCCCACAGCGATATTTTGAAAAACGGAAAAATAATGTTATTGGTCGACTGCGAACCCGGCTGCTACACGCTAACCGACTTAGAATATCTAGAACACACACTTCAGGAACTCCTTGTTGACACCCATAAAGCCATTCAAGAAGCCACATCGACCAAAAACGACTTTACTTTTGAAGCCTATGTCACTATTCTTGTATCGTTGACAAACAACATTAAAAACATCACGGAATCTCTGCTTACAGTCAAAGAAGCAATACAAGCCGCCCAAAGCGAGCGAGGTACAATTATTTCCGAGTCTTACCAAAAGGAAAAGGTGAGTTTACTGCAAAACTGCAAAAAAATTGCAGTAAACCACCCAAGTCATGGAACATAAAGTCGATGACTCCTAACTCATCGACTTTAGTTTATGCAAATGGCCTTGGCTAACCCACATTTTTGTAGGATTAGTCAAGGCCACTTGCATTTATCCAGCCACACTTTCCGGTTTTTAGCTTCTTACAATAAATTAACTACAGCTACCATTTGTTGCTACATGCTTAAGATCAAAGGTCAATTGGCTAAACATAGAAGTCATATTTACCTGCGTTATAGCGATATCCTCAGGAGCAAAAATCGGGAATGAAGAAAAATTGACAATTCCCTTAATCCCGGCCCGAATCAATTGATTTGCCGTTTTCTGAGCATATGATGGCGGCACAGCCAGTATACCAATAGTAATTTTTCTGCTGCAAATAATATCTTTAATATTTTCAATCGGCTCTATTGTTAATCCCAAATTATGTACTGCCATACCTTGATTTTTTTTACCTAGATCAATAATAGCTACAATTTTAATTGCCTCAGGCCATAAACGCGAATAACACATAACAGGTACTACTGTCGGCATATCCAAGCCAACCAAGACTGTATTCCAGCTAGTGTCATAACCCAAAATTTCTTCGATTCGCCGAAAAAGGTAATCAGTTTCATACCCTACCCCTTTAGTACCAAATCCCCCAAAATACGCTAAATCTTTTCTGATGAGATGTGGCGATATACCGGTTCGTCGGCCCAACTCCTTGGAAATACAAACGGTTATACCCTCCTCCTGCATCAGCTTTAAAACACTGTGATATAAAACCATTCTTTGAATAGTAAGCCTGGATATATCTTCCCGCGATATAAACATTGTGTCCCTCCTACCTCTTCAGAAGGAAAATCCTTGATATTTTACTTAATCGATTCACGTTCCGAAACGGATTTCTAAACATCATTCATTACTCTCATAACCTTCTTATTGTTAAAATGAAGGTTATGAGTAGTCCCAACAATAGAAGAGGAAGTACCAACGCAAACATAAAGGTATACTGAAGAGCCTCTGACTTGCAAAATTATCTTTAAGAAAGGCTACTATCTGGGGACTACGATTCCACCGCACCCCTATGCGACCTTCGTTTCCCACATAGTAACTTTTCTTGCAACTACAAGTAATTTAGGGCACAAGTACAACCAATACGTTGAAGTACTTCTAAGTTCCACTGTCGACAACATTTTTTCACAACACCTCCAGCTGTGATTTAATAACAGGCTTATGTCAAAGGCATTCCTACATTAAGCCCTCTATTTTGACAATTGTATTTCAACTGTCTCAATATTCTAATTAGCAGCCGATATTTTTATCATTTCAGCTTCACTCATTAAGCGTTGAAGCCGCTGCAATTACACACTGCCTTACAAAATAATAAAGGCCGGACGTCTCCTAATTTGGTAAGGAGGACCTGGCCTTTAAGCGTTAATCAATCCGGGTTCTATATTGCGAATAAAAAACCAAGCCATATTGTATTGGTATTTATCGAGCTATATACTTTCACTCAGCTCCAAATCCCAATCAATAAGACATAACTATCCCGAATATTAATGGTAACGCTCCTTTCCAAAAGGGGAGGCACAGTCGTTTCCTACTGCACCCATCGGTTGTCTATCATACCTCAATAGGTTTAGAATAAACAACTCGGAGCTGATGAAACTTAACGGAATAAACAGAGACCAAAAGACCACCTGAGCATACATTTACACATTTATGTAAATTATTGCCCAGACGGTCAACATTGTTTTTCAAGAATTTGCACTTCACGTGGTAAACTCCACTTAACCGTCAGTAGCACAAATCCACTATTCAACTATGTACACATTTTAACAAGCTTTGCTGTAATCGTCAAGCCCTGACAATTTTTTTTGGACAAATATAGGTACAAAAGACAAATGTATCTTCGCTTGTATAGGCAAAACTTTACTGTATTTTATCTGGATTTCCAGCAGGACATAGTTTTTACCATATAGAAGATATTCTTAACTTGCCATGAGAGAATAGATATGTTTTTTAACATATTGAATATAGCACACTAAAAAATGGTTATTGCCAGGAGGATATAAAATGGAAAAAGTCAAGCAGTTTTTTTCTACTACTGATCAATTTGCCAAGCATGTGGGTCTTGAGTTAGTAGAAGCCGAGAAGGGTTATGCCCGGGTAAAAATGGCAATTCAGCCATACCACTTAAATGGAGTCCAAACCGTACATGGTGGGGCTATTTTTACACTTGCCGATTTTACCCTTGCGATAGCTTCGAATTCTCATGGTCGTGTTGCAATGGGCGTTAATGCCACTATTTCGTATATGAAGGCCGTTAGTACCGGAACCTTGTTTGCTGAAGCGCAGGAAGTCTCACTGAATCATAAACTGGGGCATTACCTTGTAAATATTTATAATGAACAGCACGAACTAATAGCTGCGTTTCAGGGAATGGTATACCGGAAAAAAGCACAATTAACCTTCGAAGATTAATATTTTTAAAAAATCCTGCAGGATTTTGAAAAGCTGCAGGATTTTTTTATTTGGCTACGGAATAGTATATTACTTTCAAATTATGGCATTGTTTTATATAAAAAAAAATTAGAGGTGATACTGAAATGAGTGGAAATTACGCTGATGAGATTGACTACAAAATTTTCGGCTCAGAAATGCAGTTTGTGGAAGTAGAACTTGATCCTGACGAAAGTGTGATTGCCGAAGCAGGAGCCATGATGTACAAAGATAGCACCATCGTTATGGATACCATATTTGGTGATGGCTCGGCAAAAAGCAATCAGGGCGGCTTTTTCGATAAACTGGTTGGCGCCGGTAAACGCTTACTTACCGGCGAAAGTTTATTTATGACAGTATTCACCAATACAGGTCGCAACAAAGGAAAGGCGGCTTTTGGCGCACCGTATCCTGGAAATATAATTCCGGTTCACCTACCGGAAATCGGCGGCACAATTATCTGCCAAAAAGACAGTTTTTTATGTGCAGCCAAGGGCGTTTCTGTCGGTATTCACCTGCAACGCAAAATTATGACAGGCCTATTTGGCGGCGAAGGTTTCATTATGCAAAAACTTGAAGGCGATGGCCTAGCCTTTATGCATGCCGGCGGAACCATCGTGGAACGCCACCTCCAGCCTGGCGAAGTCTTACATGTTGACACCGGCTGCGTGGTGGCTTTTGAACCTAGTGTGCAATTCGAAATACAACAGGCCGGCAATGTAAAAACTGCTTTATTAGGCGGTGAGGGCTTATTCTTTGCCGTCTTGAGCGGGCCGGGTAAGATATGGCTGCAGTCCTTACCCTTCTCTCGTTTAGCTGGCAGAATGCTGGCTGCCGCACCAAAACAGGGTGGTTCGAAAGAAGAAGGCAGCATCCTTGGTAAAACGGTTTTAGGAGGAACTGTACTTGGCGGCTTGGGAAGCTTCCTGAGCGGTGATGACAACGACTAATTTTCCGAAGGTTTGGCTCAAAGAGGAATCGCGGGAGCGATTCCTCCTTGATTTTTTATAAAGGATTTGATGTTTATGAAAAATTTAGATATTCGAATGTCCTATAAAATATTCTTAGTTATTGTAGTTATGGCCTTTTTTCTTGGCATAGTAGGTTTTTTCGAATTTGTCGCTATTAAAGAACTTTCCCGCAATATGAAGATTATCTATATTATAGTTCTTTCCATTGTTTTTGGTTTTATCGCCATTTTTGCAACAATACGATTTACGAAAATAATTACCCAGCCGATTAATGAAATGGTACGCCAAGTTGAACAGGTTGCCTCGGGAAATCTAACTGCGTTAAGAGATTATGTCCCAATAGATACTACTGATGAACTCGGACGATTATCCCGTAGCTTTTACCATATGGCAAACACGTTAAAAACCTATGTACAAGAAATTATCACAGTAAATGAAGAGCTCTTGGAAGTTGCCTATCAGGACGCGTTAACCGGCCTGCCTAACCGTCGGTATTTTGTCGAACGGTTAAATAAACTCTTTTCAGAAAAAAAAACACAACACCTGGCACTCTTATATATTGATTTAGATCGTTTCAAATATATCAACGATACCTTAGGGCATCATGTCGGTGACCAGATATTAGCTGCTGTTGCCGAACGGATGGCAGCCTGTTTGCCTGACATAGATACCCTGGCCAAATTAGGTGGCGATGAATTTGTCTTAGTATGCCAAAATATTACCAATGAACAACAGGCTGCTACGCTGGCCGAACAAGTCATCGCTGTATTTGAACAGCCCTTCTCAGCCCAAAATAACACCTTTCATATTACCTGCAGTATCGGAATTAGTTTATATCCACAGGACGGTAAAGACATAGACTCCATTTTGCGGGCTGCCGATACGGCTATGTATGCTGCCAAGCAACGCGGCAACAATAGTTTTCAATACTACACAGGCAAAATGCAGCAAAAAGTTCTTCGCCGAATGGAACTGGAAAACATTATTCATCAAACCATCGAAAAGGAAGGCTTTCAAGTTTATTATCAGCCCCGGGTTACTAGTAGTTCCGGACAAATTGTGGGAATGGAAGCCCTACTGCGTCTACCCTATAACGGCGGTTTTATTTCGCCGGCTGAATTTATTCCAGTTGCTGAAGAAACCGGACTTATTCTTTCTTTAGGAGCGTGGGTCTTGCGGACTGCCTGTAGACAAAATAAACAATGGCAGTTAGCCGGCTATCCGCCGCTGCGAGTTTCCGTCAACCTCTCTCCCAACCAGTTTAACCAGAAAGATTTGCTGCTCCAAATCAAAGAAACCCTTGCAGAGACAGAACTTGCCGCTTGTTGGCTGGAACTTGAAATTACCGAAGGAGCCTTTATGAACAAAGCGGTCGCAACACAGAAGACATTTGCGGATATAAAAAGTCTGGGAATCCACATATCAATTGACGATTTTGGCACAGGCTATTCTTCTTTAAGCTATTTGAAACGCTTTGATATTGACTGTTTAAAAATAGACAAATCCTTCGTGGATGAAATTGGCCAGGATTCCAAAGACTCCAGCATTGCCCATGCAATTATTAGTATGGGCAAAAGCCTGCATATGTTGCTTGTAGCAGAGGGTGTCGAAAAGCAGGAACAATTGGAGTTTCTACAAAAACACAAATGCGATCAAATACAGGGATATATTTTTTCCCGGCCTCTGCCGCCTGCCGAATTTGAGAAGCTATTGCAAAAACAGGTTCGATTCGCTTAGAAAAAACCTCCTGCAGATACCCAGCCGGGTAGCCACAGGAGGTTTTCATATATAATCAAACACCACTATAAGGATTCAATAACTGGTGCCGTAAAGGTTGCAGGCTTTTCAATAACTTCTGTCGGCAAGCCCATGTTATCCAGCAACTCGATAAATGGCTTAGGATCCAACTCTTCCACATTTACCATGTGTTTTACGTCCCACTCGCCACGGGCAATCAGCATGGCTGCCGCGACTGGGGGAACCCCTGCCGTATAGCTGATCGCCTGAGATTCCACTTCCTGGTAACACTCGGCATGATCGCAAATGTTATAAATAAAGATTTCGCGTGGTTTATTGTCTTTGGTTCCTTTAATATAATTGCCAATGCAGGTTTTACCGACATAGTTAGGCGCGAGGGAGGATGGGTCCGGCAACAACGCTTTTAGTACTTTAAGCGGTGCAATCTCCACACCTTCGGCTACTTTAAGCGGTTTTTCCGAGGTCAAGCCAAGGTTGGTCAAAACCGAAAATACATTCAAATAATGTTCGCCAAAGCCCATCCAAAAACGAATGGAATTGGCATCAATATTCTTAGAAAGAGAATGCAGTTCATCATGGCCTGTTAAATACACCGGACAATTCCCTACAACCGGAAAATCATAGTCCACCCTTATTGCGTGTACTTTTTGCAGCACCCATTTGCGATCAATCCAGGTCCATACTTTTCTAAATTCCCGGAAGTTGATCTCCGGATCAAAGTTGGTGGCAAAAAACTTACCATGGCTGCCAGCATTAACATCTAAAATATCAATGGTATCAATCGTATCAAAATAGTCCTTTTGGGCCAACGCACACCAGGCATTAACAACTCCGGGATCAAAGCCAATCCCTAAAATTGCGGTAACCCCTTTTTCCGCACAGCGATCCTTGCGTTTCCACTCGTAGTTGGCATACCAGGGCGGATTTTCACAAACCTTGTCCGGATCTTCATGGATAGCAGTATCCATATATACAACACCAGTTTCAATGCACGCTTCCAAAACCGTCATGTTAACATACGCCTGACCAACATTAATAACGATTTCCGATTTAGTATCTTTGATTAACTGAATCACAGACGGAATATCCATTGCATCCACTGAACGTGAGTATAGCTTTTTTGTTGTATCCTTCAGGTGATTTTTACGTAATACACTTTCAATAATCGCATCACATTTATGCTGGGTACGCGAAGCAATGCAGATATCACCCAATACATCATTGTTCATTGCACATTTATGGGCAACTACATGACCCACGCCACCAGCACCGACAATTAAAACGTTTTTTTTCATTTCCTTCTCCTCTACTCGTAAATTTGAATTAGGACAAACTATTTAAAAAATCTGTATAACTAAATTGGCGAATAGCCTCTACTGACCCATCCAGCCTACGCACAGCAATCGCCGGCATTTGTAGTCCATTAAACCAATTCTTCTTTACCATAGTATAACCAGCTGCATCGGCAAAGCGAATTTCACTGCCGATTTCCAGCTTATTTTCAAATTGGAAGTTGCCAAAAACATCGCCTGCCAGACAAGACCGCCCAGCTACCATGTATTTATGATTCCCGGCATCGCCTGAATCAATTTTGGCTGACAACCGGTATATCAATAAATCCAGCATATGTCCCTCGACAGAAGCATCCACAATGGCAATATCCATTTCATTATGCACCAAATCAACCACACTGGTAACCAGTTCAGCACAGCCGGTGATGGCGCTTTCTCCTGGTTCTAAATATACCTGTACGTCGAACTTGCGCGCAAATTCTGCCAGCCTTTTACTAAACTTTTCTACCGGGTAGCCCTCTTTGGTAAAATAAAGGCCACCACCAAGACTTACCCACTGCAATCGTTTGAGCATATCCCCATAACAGTCACCAATTATATCCAGTTGTTGACAAAAGGTATCAATATCATCATTTTCACAGTTATAATGAAATAGAAAACCACTAAGGCGATGTATTTGTTTTTCCAGCTCCGCTTTGTCCGCTACACCCAGCCGCGAATGCTTGCGCGCTGGATCGGCCAGATCAAAATGCGAGTAGCTGATCCCCGGATTGACGCGCAAACCTAGTTTAGCTGACTTGGCGATATCGTAATATCTGTCTAGCTGGGAAACCGAATTAAAAATAATTTTGTCGGCAAATCTAGTAACAGCCAGAATATCCTCTGGAGAATAGCCCACACAATAAGCATGAGTTTCCTTGCCAAATTTTTCAAACCCCAGGCGTGCTTCAAACAGCGAGCTTGATGTTGTGCCGTCCATATACTGATTCATCAGCTCAAATACACTCCAGGTGGAAAAGCATTTTAGTGCTAATACCGACTTAGCTCCGGAAAGCTCGCGCACCTGTTGAATAATCTTTAGGTTGCGCAGCAACCTTTTCTCGTCGATAAGGTAATAGGGTGTGGGAATTTTCATTTTCAAGCTCCTACTTCTGAATGATGTCCTAAATTGGGTTAAAGTACTTATTTATAATAACCGAAAATAAGCCGCCTTGGCCCTAATAATCTGACCAACGATTTATTAGGGGCAAAGCAGCAGAAAACAGCATGTTTTTTCCAGCTGTTACTATTTCTGCATCCTATTATTTCTCTGACATTAATAATAACAAAAAACAATGCATTTGTCGAATATTCTTTAAAAACGACCAAATTTTAGCGATAAAACTCGTTTCAGCACGGGAGTTTGACACTTGCATAAACAAAAAATGCTCTTGGAGCCTTGAAATTGGCTTATTTTTTTGTCAAATTTTTCAGTTTTATATTGAGTACTTTTGAGTGCTTTGATATAATATAGATATAAACAAGCTTATTTGAGCGATTGGATGGAAGATGAATTGCGCTTAAAAATTACAGAATCAAAAAATGCTAAGTCTTTATATGTTATCCGATCTACCTATGAAAACGGAAAACACTCTTCCCAAATTGTAGAAAAGCTTGGTACGTATACCGATTTATTGAAAAATCTAAACGGCCAAGATCCTATCGCCTGGGCTAAAGCCTATATTGCTGAGCTCAACAAAAAGGAGAAAGCCGGCAAACGCGACGTAAATGTCTCATTCTCGCCGACAAAATGCATCGAGAAAAATCAGCAAGTTCTATTTAATGGCGGGTACCTTTTCTTGCAAGCTATCTACTACGCTTTAGGTCTTGATTCGATCTCGAAAGCCATTTCGAAAAAACATAAATTTGCCTTTGATCTCAATTCCATTCTTTCTAATTTACTATATGCCCGAATTCTTTTCCCCGCCTCCAAACTTGCCACCATACAAATTGCGCAAAAATTTCTTGAACCTCCCTCCTTTGAAATTCAACATGTTTACAGGGCTCTTGGCATTATTTCCGAAGAAAGTGATTTCATTCAATCCGAACTGTATAAAAATAGTCGCCGCACCATCAATAGAAATACTCACATTCTCTACTACGATTGCACCAATTATTTCTTTGAAATCGAACAGGAGTCCGGTCTTAGACAATATGGCCTCTCTAAAGAACACCGACCGAACCCCATTGTTCAAATGGGCCTCTTTATGGATGCTGACGGCATCCCGCTGGCATTCAACATTTCCAAAGGCAACACCAACGAACAAGTGACTCTGACTCCGTTAGAACAAAAACTCCTGAATGACTTTGAACTATCTAAGCTTGTTGTTTGCACCGATGCCGGTCTTGCTTCTAACGCAAACAGAAAATTCAACGATAAAAAAAATCGAGCTTTCATTACCACTCAGTCGATAAAAAAATTAAAGAAACCATTATTGCAGTGGGCTCTTGCAAAATCAGGATGGCATATTCCGGGTACTGACGGCACTTTTGATATAACAAAACTCGATACAGACAATACCCTTTACGAGACCTATAAAAATACCACTTTTTACAAAGAACGTTGGATAAAAGAAACTGACTTAGAACAACGCCTGATTGTTACTTTTTCTCTGAAATACAAGGATTATCAAAGAAAAATACGTAGTTCCCAGTTAGAACGCGCCATGAAGCTTGTTCAAAAAAATCCGCAAAAAATCGGCAAATGCCATTCAAATGACTTCAAACGCTTTATCGCGAAAAAAAGTATCACTCCCGATGGTGAAATCGCTGCAAAAAACTTGTATAGCATCGATGCAGAACTCATCCTAAATGAAGAAATGTTTGATGGATATTATGGTATCTGTACCAATCTGGAAGATGCTGCACCATCCATCATCCATACAAATCATCAACGTTGGGAAATTGAAGAAAGTTTTCGTATTATGAAGACAGAATTTCAGGCACGCCCCGTTTATTTGAGCCGCGATGACCGCATTCACGCTCATTTTACAACATGCTTTTTAGCACTGACTCTGTATCGCCTTTTAGAGAAGTTCCTCGACGAACGCTTCTCCTGCCACAAGATTATAGATGGCCTTCGTAATCTCAATTTTTATAAAGTCGCTTCCGAAGGCTATATACCTACCTATGTCAGCGATGACTTTACCGATCTACTTCATGAAAAATTTCGATTCCATACAGACCGACAGATTATTCCAACTCAAGAAATGAAAAATATTTTTAAAACCACCAAAAACAAAAAAACATTACTCAAAAACTAAGAAAATACGAAGTGCCTAGATCCCTTTATTTTCAAGGGATCTAGGCACTTTTTTCTCTTGCAAGTGTCGAACTTGGGATAATAACAAAAAACAATGCATTTGTCGAATATTCTTTAAAAACGACCAAATTTTAGCGATAAAACTCGTTTCAGCACTAAATTCCAGGCTCTCTATCATCCCGCCACACATAAGCCTTCACAAGTAAGACGATAGGGGACGTTTCTTTTCCGTCAACTTTTTGCTATCATATCATGAATGTAATGGAACAGCGGGACAGGCTTGGTTCTCGGTCTCAGATACAGCAAAATAATTAGGTTTAATCTCCGGTATAAAGCAGGAGGAGTAAGGATAGCTACTTCCTCTGATTTATTTGTTTAATCAAGAGGACATTGCAGGATTTTATACACACATGCAGAAACAATATACAAAAGGTAAACCTATCTTACGCAACACCGCCCTGTATGATCGATTTTAATAAATACCCATTAATGGAGGGATTACGATGTTCGCACTTAACTTTATTTCAGAACATAATAAACAATTATTACTGTCGCGCCAGAAGAGCACGACTATTCGTCCTGGAGATATCAGAGATAGTTATCCTGAGAATTCAATTGTTTGGATTACTTTTGGTAAAAGATATGGCCAAAAACAGCGACTGTTTAAAGCCATCATTGATAAAGTACTCACAAAAAAGTACAGTGATTTGACATCAAGTGAATTGACTCATCAAAATCCGGAGATTCAAACTGCCGAGGAACTCATCCGTATCTTTGAAGAGATCTACGAAAGACAAATCCATATTGATGATGTGGTTACCGTAATTCATTTCTCAGAAATAATAGAATAACACGGCAGAATATAATAAGAAAAACCGCTAGCGCGGTCCTTTGGCTTCGAGTACATCCGAAATTCGGTACTCAAATCCATGAACCCCTTTATAGTAATGCGGATGCATTATTCCACCACAAGATTCACACCGAAACTGTGGCGGGTAGCTTAAGTCCCTTGTAATATCCTGTTTGTCAAAGTCCCTTACCACTTGGTAGGGGATTTCTTCTTGTTTTTCACAACCCAAACAAATATAGCGTACTGTACTGGGGCGCGGAGGGGTTGGCTTTCCTGCCTTTTTCTTCTTTTTCTGCATTCCCCGATTGATAGCCCATCATCCTTTCCAAGTATTTTCTTGCCATTAGATCTGTTGTATATCTAATCACTAATTTTCCGTCTTTCAGACAGACTTCTCCCTTGTATTCATAATAATTGCCGCATTTCCTACAGATTCCCGGATCATGACCACCTTGGTCTTTCTGCCTCTGACTCCAGTTCCGTCTTTTTAATCGGTTCATTTTTACTATCCATCTCTTTACTCGTTCCTGCCACTTCCCCAGAATCTTTCTGCATATACTCCGGATTCTCCGACCATAAATACCATAATGCCGTATCATTTTAAAGAACTCATCAGGTATATGTTGTATTAACCGTCCAATAAACTCTTCTACACTCAGGGTTTCTATTTTCTCTTGCCCATCTTTTTTATCTTTGTATCGAAAACTGACGGTTTCACCATCATAAGCAATAATCCGCGACATCCCAATGGCTGGATGCCTTAAATATCGTCCTATATATCGTAATTGTTCTTTGATATTACCTTTTTCTTTAGGCGCATATATATAAAAGCCATTTTGGTGATTATTCCAGGCTTGTTGCAATATCGGTTGTATTCGTTTGATTTCTTCCCGACTTAATTTCTCTCTCAACATCTTCAATACCACTGTCTGCCATTGTTTTCTTAACATTTCAAATGGCAAAAAATCGTATTGTTTCCATTCTCCTTTTGCCGTCATTCCTCCCATTGTTACCATCATGTGAACATGCG
This sequence comes from Sporomusa ovata DSM 2662, assembly GCF_000445445.1. Taxonomy (GTDB): domain Bacteria; phylum Bacillota; class Negativicutes; order Sporomusales; family Sporomusaceae; genus Sporomusa; species Sporomusa ovata. Next base: position 746,924 of record NZ_ASXP01000003.1, read on the forward strand.
GATTGAATTGGGCTTTTCCTCCAAATGTGTGCAATCCCGCTATTATCCCTGGCATCACTTTACTTTTGCGTTGAAAGAATTCTTGTATCAATTTTACCGACCGATCCATTAGATCCTTTAACAGATATCGGTGTTTTGCAAAGATCGGGCGTAACTCTTCATCTATCGTGAATATCACATGCCGATGCAATACTTGATAGGCATCATGGCTTAGTACTCGACTCCATTCTTCCGCTTCACCACTCGAGCAGCTCGTACAAAATCGGCTATGGCATCGATAAGGCACAATTTTTACATCATGGCACCCTTCACATACCAACAACTTAAAACCTTGTTTCGGATCTCCACACTGTTGAAATTTTTCAACCTCTTTGCGTACTATAGGTCGTATTCGTTTTTCATGCTTCTCAACGAACCGCTTCCAATTCTCTTTTACATCAAAAAAGATCTGCCATAAGATATTTTTTTTCATATTCTTCTTTTTCCGCAAACCCACGCCAATTCTCCTGCCACAGCCTTCTCAAACTTATAAATTCTGATATATTTAAAAAGGGGCTGTCGCACACAAGTGCAACGGCCCCTTTGGTTCAAGAAAAATGCCTTTAACCCCCGTCTCCCGGCCTGAATTTTACTGTAATCAAGGTTTTTAGCACCAAACATGCCGCTCTCTTCGCCAATTGTCAGCACAACTTGCAGTGTTCCATGGGCAATTCCTTGTTCCCGGATTTGCCGGACAGCCTCAAGAATGGCGGCTATTCCCGTTTTTTCATACCGCCTAAGATTGTAGTACCGTCAGAGGTAATTGTATTACCGTTTACATTGGTTGAATGTTTCACAAGGTACTACTGTATCCATGTGACAGCAAAACATCAACGGGTCAGCTGCCTTGGTACCAGACAGGTCGACCGGTATTACCTTGTACAGCTACACCGGCTTGGTCGGTTTCAACTGTAAATCCAAGGGCTGTCAATTCTTTTTTCATATGCGCAGCGAATGCGGCCTCTTTCAGGGAAGGACTGGAAATCTTAATTAGTTCAATAAATTGGTCTATCAAGCGTTGCGTATTAACATTTTTCAAGGAATTCACTTCCATATAGATAAAGCAGCAAAACTAACTATTCTCATATTCTGTTTTTCTTTATTTGCATTCGCTGCGCGTTTGGAAATTCCTGCAAACAATTGAAAATTCCTTACAACTATGGCAGCTATATAACATTTTTTGCCTGCCTTCCTTGCTGAATATTGACAAATTGCTTTTGCACATCTTTATAGGCAACCAAAATTGCTTTCTGTGAAGAACCGAAATAACGGTCCTCGATTTCTTGTCTGATGATATCAGAGTCATCCTGAATGTTTTTGCCGACAAATAAACTGCGGATAAATTCATTCGTCACACTAAGGGTAGTTGCAGCATCACAGGCTATAATATCACCAGTTTATCTATTAATAACACCATAAGGGGACTATCATTCTCTATGGCTACCAAATACAGGAGGTATCGCCGTCGCAAATTCATGTACCAGCGCCGCCGGCTCCTGGCAAGTCATGGCCTCTGACATGATACAGCAACCTTTCGCTCCACTTTCCAATATCGCCTTCATGTTGTTGCTGGTAATCCCGCCAATGGCAAAAACCGGCAGGGAAACTGCCTGGCAGACTTGCCGCAAAAAGGACAACCCCCGGGGCGGAGTCCCTTGTTTACAATCTGTGGCATAAATATGTCCAGCCACAATGTAAGACGCCCCTAATGCCTCTGCTTCCTTAGCTTCTGCAACCGAGTGAACCGACGCCCCGATAAGCAGGGAGTGCGCGCCCTTCTGATAGGCTCGCAAAGCCGGCAGCGACAATTGCAGATGGGTAAGCTTCATTTTCTCGGCAACCGTGCTATTTTGATGGAGAATCAGGAGCACTCCATAGCGGTCACATATTTCTTTCACTTTCCAGGCCAGTTGCTCATAGGACGGCAAATCCAAATCTTTTTCCCGCAGTAGTACCGCATAGGGCTTTGCCTGGGCCAATTGCTGAATGCGGTATAGAAAATTCTCCTGGCACAGCTTGCGCTGAGTCACACAAATCAACATCTGCGCTCTACACTCTCACATAATCGGTATAAACCGGTTGGAGACCTCTGCCAAGAATCATCTGATGGACCTCTGCTACACTGCGTGGGTCGGCAATCTCAAATTGCTCATCGCCCTTTTCTTCTGCTGTGTGGCCCCCGACACCAACGCTAACCCCGGCAGAGATTTTGGTAGCCGCCATACCAATGACATGGTCGCGAAACCCGGCGCGCTCCCGGGTAGAAATTGTTATTCCCGCAAACGGCATGAATAGACGATATGCCAGCATGACCTGCAAGAGTTGCCGTTCGTGAACATCGTTGGAATTATTCCCAGCATTATTAATAAAGGGCCGCAAGCGGGGAGTCGAAAAAGAAATTTCCGCATGGGGATATTTCTGCTGCAGAAAATAAGCGTGCAAACCAACGGCAAAAGCATCCTTCCGAAAATCGTCCAATCCCAGTAAAGCTCCAAAGGCTACGCCCCGCATTCCTCCCCGCAGGGACCGCTCCAAGGCATGAAAGCGATAGGGATAAATTCGTTTTGGTCCGCGCAAATGAACCTGCTCATACTTGTCTGCATTATACGTCTCCTGATAAACACAGACAAAGTCGGTCCCACAGGCATGCAAGTACGCATATTCATCGCTGTTTAAGGGGTAAATCTCAATCCCAACTGTTGAAAAATACCGGGCCGCACATTTGACGGCCTCCCCAATATAGTTAACTCCCGACTGATGGCGGGACTCGCCGGTGAGCAGCAGAATTTCCTTTAAGCCTGTTGCAGCGATCGCTTTTAGCTCATCTTCGATTTCCGCTAAAGTCAGCTTTCCCCTGTTGATCCGATTATGGCAGTTGAAGCCGCAGTAGACGCAATGATTCTCACAATAGTTGGCAATATACAGTGGTGTAAACATCTGGATTGAATTGCCAAAATGCCTCCGGGTCGCCATAGCAGCTTTAGCAGCCATTTCCTCTAGATAGTCCATAGCTGCCGGAGACAAAATTGCCGCATAATCTTTAATCGAAAGCCGTTCTTGCCGCAGCGCTCGCTGTACATCAGCACCCGTAACCTGGTGATAATCATATGTTTCCACCAATGCACTGACTTTTTCCATCAAGTCCGATTCAATAACCTCCATTCCTTCCTGATACGCCATATGATCTTCCCGACCTGTCATTATCATCACTCCTCCAAAAATCCAGTCAATGGACTGGAGGCCTCTGCCTTACCAGTCAAAATACGCCCCAGCCCGGCTAAATACGCTGCCCGCCCTGCCTCAACGGCCTGTTTAAAAGCTCTTGCCATTTGGGCAACATTGCCTGAGGTAGCAATAGCCGTATTACACATCACCGCGTCTACCCCCATTTCCATGGCTTCACACGCCTGCGATGGCCGGCCGATTCCTGCATCGACAATGATTGGCAGCTCGATTTCCTCCACCAGAATGCGGATGAAATCTTTGGTACACAGCCCTTTATTGCTACCGATCGGCGCCCCCAGGGGCATGACTGACGCCGCCCCGGCATCAACCAGTGCGCGGGCCACATTCAGATCCGGATACATGTAAGGCATAACAATAAATCCTTCTCGGGCCAAAATCTCGGTGGCCTTGATTGTTTCGTAGTTATCTGGCAGCAAATATTTAGAATCATGAATGACCTCCAGTTTGATAAAGTCCCCGCAGCCTATTTCCCGGGCCAGCCGGGCAATCCGGACAGCTTCCCCGGCATTTCTGGCACCGGAAGTGTTCGGTAAGAGCGTAATTCCCTTAGGAATGTACTCCAGGATATTCTCCTGACCGCCGATATTGGCACGGCGCAAGGCCAGTGTCACCATTTCCACTTCACCATGTTGTATTACCGCCTGGGTCATTTCCAGTGAAAACTTACCAGATCCCAAAATCAATCGTGACTTAAATTCATGTCCCCTAATCACAAGTTGATCGTTCATCCTAAGCACCTTCCTCATATTTCTTCTATTCCCAATAACAGCCGTAAAATCATATTAGCCTGATGTCCGGCACAAATCTGCACTCTGGGAGCCATTAACCCTGAGCCGATTCCGGCACCGTTTTCAAGGTCACCACATACATACAGCCGCTTCAGCGGTCTTGTTGTTTTGATTAAATTGGAACTCGCAAGCCCGGCCATGCCTGAAGCGGCGACAATCTTGATCTCCGGCAGTTTTTCCAAGGCCGTATTCACCAGCATCGCCTTAGCATTTGGCTTATCAAATGCCTCACACAGAATTTCGTAGCCGCAGAACAGTTCTGTCACGTTGCCTGCTTCTACCCGTACGGTACGGGTTTCGATTTGAATAAACGGATTAATTTCTGCCAGCTGGCTTTGCAAGGCCAGGGTTTTTGTCATTCCCAGATGACGTATGTAGTAGCTTTGCCTGTTCAAATTGCTGGGTTCGACAATATCAAAATCAACCAACAGCAACTGCCCAACGCCTATTCTCGCCAGCATAACCGCAATATTGGAACCCAGCCCTCCTAGGCCGGCAATGGCTACGCGACCCTGTTTCAACCTTTTATGTACTGCTGGAGTATGCCGTGCCATCATCATGCTTTCCAGTTCGTCCTGGGCAGGCATAGTGTCTTTACGGATGATCGTTAAGGTATCCTTTTCTGTCAAAGGACAGTCACTGTCAATCTGAAAGCCATTTAAAATAACAATGTCGGTATCATTTCCCAACTGCGCCCGTGCTTCAAAAGCGGTACGACAAGCGATCAAGAGCCTTTTCCCATTGACCTCAATCTGCATCTTTCAACCACCACCTACAAAGCGAACGATTTCCAAAGTATCTTGATCTGAAAGCCGAATGTTTTCATACTCTGCTTTAGGGACAATCACCCCGTTGCGCTCCACCGCAATGCTTTTGCAATCAAATTGCTCAGTTGCCAAGAACGCGAATAAAGTTTGCTCTTTTTCCAATGTAACCGTTTTGCCATTTAGTCTCATTGCTTCCCCTCCCTTTGCTGTAACCAAAATAAAAAGAGCACAAAATGGATTGACACCCTTTCGGTGGTGTCCCCCATTTTGTGCTCTTTTACAATTTTTATTAGTATAACAATAACACGTTTCATACGACAAATCAAGTGTCCGCTTTTGGTTACTTATAGCATCTTATCTAAGCTGGGCAGCAATATCATATCTGCCAATTTCTTTGAGTTTTTCTCTAGCTTCTTCTAATGTTTTTCCGAGCATTGTCTTCTTCATATCCTGCGTAGTTATCAAGACATATTCGCCATTGAAATCAGCTATTTGCTCACTCATATCACTATTCACCCAAATAGTCGGAGCCCCAGACATAGCAATACCCCCTCTTTCTTTTTTACCTTAACTTCGACAAAAGTTAATTCTTCCCTGCAAATGCCTCTACATATCATGGAATTTGTAAATAGTAGTGCCAAAATATATTGACAACCATCCATTAGGTGACTATAATAACGATAATAAAATAAATTTCACCGGTGATGACGGAAAAAAGTAATTCAGTACTTTCATTCAGAGAGCTAGTGGTTGGTGCGAACTAGTTGAAACTACCGGGTGAAGTTCCTTCCCGAACCGCAGGCTGAAAATTATAGTAGGCCGTGCCGTAATTGTCTACGTTACAGACTTAAAGTAGATCTTAGGATTAAAACAGGGTGGTACCGCGGCTTTTTCGCCCCTTAGGTATTCCCCTTTTTTTATTTGCTTAAGATCCGAATTGGGTGGTACCACGGTAACTATCGTCCCTCGGCCAGAGGGGCGATTTTTTTCACGTAAATCCCATATTTCAGGAGGTTATTATGCATATTCCTTTCATCATTGTTTGCCTGTACATCGTCTTATTATTTTTGATAAGTTATTATGCTAAACGTCGCTCTGCTGGCAGTGCAACAAACTATGTTCTTGCCGGCAGGCAGCTTACCACCCCGCTCATTACGGTATCTATTGTGGGTCTTGCCGTTGGCGGTGCGTCCACAATCGGTGTAGCCGAACAAGCCTATAAGGTCGGTCTTTCTGCCGGCTGGTACACTACTGCCTGGGGGCTGGGCGCCATTGCCATGGGTATACTGGTGGCCAAAAAATACCGTGAATTAAATATCACCACGATCCCCGAATTACTAGGCCGCTATTATGATAAAAAAGGAATGATTGCCGGAATCACCTGCCAAATAGTTATTCAACTGGTGATAATGTCCCTCCAGTACGTAGCTGGCGGCAGTATCCTTTGTGCCCTAATGCCCGAAATTTTCACCCTAACCTCAGGTATGCTGACAAGCGCGATAGTATTTATTGGTATTACCTCCCTTGGCGGCATGTGGTCTGCCAGCTTATCCAATCTTTTAAATGTTAGCTTAAAGTATATCGGTATTATCCTCGCCACCATTGTCGGCGTAACCCATGCCGGTGGTCTGGCAAACATTAAGGCCCAGCTGCCGGCCAATGTACCTTACATGGATTTTTTTGACGGTGTCGGCCTCGTAGGCATTATTACCTGGATTGTGGTATTAGTGACAGTCAATCTGTCACTCCAAAGTATTATTCAGATATCACTGGGAGCAAAAAACGTACGGACAGCGCAGCGCGGCTTTATTATCGGCGGACTGATGATGCTGCCTATCGGCTTCGTTAGCGCCTTAATGGGAGTCATGGCTAAGTCCATGTTCCCTGATGTCACTCCGGCCCTGGCACTCCCGATGACGATTATGTCCTTAGACCCGGTTCTTGCCGGTATCACTTTGGCTGCGCTGTGGGCAGCCGACGTATCCACTGCCTGCAACCTGCTGCTTAGCTCAGCAACCTTGTTTTCACAGGATATTTATAAAAAATTCGTTAACCCTGCCATGAGTGATAAAAACTTTCTTCGTGTCACCAAAGGAGCTGTAGTATGCCTAGGCTTACTTACCCTGCTGTTAGCCATGACCATCAGCGGTATTATTACTACCCTCATGATTGGCCTTAGCCTTACTGCTGCCTTCAGCGTTATTGTACTGTTTACCCTTTTCGCGCCGCGTCTTTGCCGGAAAAATTCCGCCTTTTACACAATATTGACCGGTGTGGCCGTATTAATTTTATGGCAAACCACCCCAGCCATCCGTATCTTCCCCCATATTATCTATCTTGAGTGGCTGGCCTGCCTTGGCACCTTTTTCTTAACCTATCTGCTTGACCGGACGCCAATAGCCAGCAGTGTATGATTATAGACCCAAATATGCTTTTTCAACTTCTGGGTTTTTTAAAAGATTTTTGCCTGTTCCAGATAAAACAATATGTCCCAATTCAATGACATGAGCATGATAAGCCGTTTCCAAAGCTAAAGCGGCATTTTGCTCAACAAGCAAAATAGTTTTTCCTTGGTTGATAATTTCTTTAATAACATGAAAAACCTCTTCCACCATAATAGGTGCAAGACCCATTGACGGCTCATCCATCAGCAGCAGTTCAGGATTTGCCATTAAAGCCCGCCCCACAACCACCATTTGCTGTTCACCGCCGGAAAGAGTACCTGCCAATTGGCCGAGGCGATCTTTCAGTTTGGGAAACAAACTGAATACCCAGTCATAATCGCGCTTAATACCGGCTTTATCTTTGCGTGTATAGGCTCCTAATTGCAAATTTTCGGCAGTTGTCATATCAGGGAATACATGTCGACCTTCAGGAATAAGAGAAATTCCCTTCCGAACGATTGCCGCCGGAGAAAGTTGGGAAATATCTTCTCCGTTCCACAATAGTTGTCCGGTAGTTGGTTTTATTATTCCAGCGATACAATGTAAAGTAGTTGTTTTACCGGCCCCATTAGCGCCAATCAAGGTAGTTATCTTTCCAGTTTCAGCTCTAAAAGTAATATCATGGAGAACTTCCGTAGCTCCATAACCGGCTTTAATTCCTTTTAATTCAATCATTCAGGACTCCCTCTTTCCCAAATAGGCGCGAATTACTTCAGGGTGAATGCGAATACCTTCCGGATTACCTTCTGCGATTTTTTTACCATGATCCAATACAGAAATAGTATCACATATATTCATGACTAATTTCATGTCATGTTCAATAAGTATGATCGTATAACCGTTCTCACGCAAAGTCGCCACAAATTGTAATAAATTTGCTTTTTCCGTGGGGTTCATTCCTGCGGCAGGTTCATCCAGTAAAATCAGTTTGGGTTTTGCTGCTATAGCTCTGGCAAATTCGACTAGCCGCTGCTGACCGTAGGAAAGATTTTTTACAATTTCCGCGGCTTTGGCTTCCAACCCCACAAAGGCCAGTGCTATCAAAGCCTCCTCCCTGGTTTTCTTTTCCCAATTACGAGCAAATTCAGTATTTAGGATAATAGAAAAAACAGGCGTAGGCGTATGCACATGTTGACCAATCATAACATTTTCTAAAACTGTCATATTTTTAAACAACCGAGTGTTTTGAAAGGTACGGGCAATGCCCATTGATACAAGCTTATGGGGTTTTTGGCGGGGCAAAAGCTTTCCGTTCAATAAAACACTGCCCTGATCAGGACTAATCATCCCGGTTATAACATTAAAGAGTGTTGTTTTACCGGCACCGTTAGGACCGATAATCCCGTGTACTGTACTTGCAGTGACGGAAATTGATACCTTGCTCAATGCCTGCAAGCCGCCAAACCACTTTGAAATATCATTTACGTGAAGCATGGAAGATGTATTCATAATTTCCTCCTATGGACGTCCTGACGGCTTGACGGTATTTAGCCGTGCAACAATACGTATTTTCCTTTCTTGTAGCAGTCCCGCCAATCCCTGAGGCATATAAATTACGGTAAAAATCAGAATAACCCCGTAAATGATCAGTCGATAAGCCTGAAAAGCGCGTAATGCTTCAGATAAAATTGTCAGCATAAATGCCCCGATAACAGCTCCTGAAATAGACCAGCTGCCACCGATGACCGACATACACAAAAATCCCACTGAATCCTCAAAAGTGAAATTATCCGGACTGGCAACACCTGAAAAACATCCGTATAACGCACCGGCAATTCCGGCATACATCGCGCTGATAATAAAGGCTGCTATTTTATAGCGGTTTACCGGTACACCCATAGCTTCTGCGGCCAATTCATCTTCACGAATGGCAGAAAACGTGCGCCCAATTTTTGATTGAGCAAGACGGTACGCAATATATGTCCCCAGAAGCAGAAAACTCATAATTAAATAATAAAAGTCTTGTTCGGAAGATAGTTTTATGCCAAAAAATTCTGGCAGCGGGATTCCGGTCAGTCCAGCTGCGCCCTTAGTTACTGGCGTCCAATTCAATAGAATTAGGCGAATAATCTCACCGAATCCAACAGTTGCCAACACCAAATAAGGGCCTGATAATTTCATGGCCGGAATTCCGATAACAGCGCCACCGACAGCGCAGGTAATCAATACCAACGGCAACGTCAGCCAAAAACTAAATTGCAGATTAAACATGAGCAGAGCCGATACATAAGTTCCGATGGCAAAATACCCAGCTTGTCCCATCGATACCTGCCCGGTATAGCCAAAAAGCAAATTCAATCCAAGAGTTATCAACGTATAAATACCCGCCAAATTAATAATGTGCAAATAGTAATTATTAGTAAGAACCATTGGCGCAAGACCTATCAGTACTGCAACAAATAGAAATTTTTTTTTGGCGCTACTTAGTACTTTACTCATCAATACACCACCTAGTTAAACTTTTTGTCTTGTTTTTTGCAAGAATAAACCGGTAGGTTTGAGCCACAATACAAGAATGAGCAGAGCAAAGGTAATTGCATCCCGGTAACCGGAACTAATTTGACCACCAGCTAATGACTCTACGACTCCCAGAAAGAAGCCTCCCGCTATAGCTCCGGGAATATTTCCCAAGCCACCAATTACTGCGGCGACAAAACCTTTTAGACCGATTCCCACACCCATATTAAATGTTATAAAAAATACAGGAGCAACTAATATTCCTGCTGCAGCCCCTAAGGCAGAGCTTGCCGCAAAAGCTATTGCATCACTTCTTTCCGCATCAATGCCCATTACTATTGCTGCATAACGGTCTTGCGCCACGGCCCGTAAAGCCCGCCCTTCGGTTGTGTATTTTAAAAAAACCTGTAAAATCAGCATAAGCAGAATTCCAATAGCAATAATCAAAATGTCCTGTGGTGTAATACTTAACATACTAAATTGGATTGGGTTATTGCTAACAGGCGATGGAATGATTTGCGCATCCGCTCCCCAAATGATAAGCGCTATATTGCGCATAATAATAGCTACGCCCAGTGTGGCAATAACTACGTTAATTTCCGGTGCTTGCCTTTTCTGCAGTGGACGGAGAATAAAGAATTGCACCATAATTCCTATCACAGCCAAGGTAAACATTGAAATACATAATGATACGCTGAAACCGAGATTCATAATCTGGAAAAAAGTAAAACCAAGAAACGCTCCCAGCATTACAATATCGCCCTGAGCCCAATTCAATACGCCGGCTGAAGCATATGTCAGGCTAAAACCTAAAGCTACCAGCGCATAAATCGCTCCAATTGGCAATCCATTTAAGATGTATTGCATGATCACTTCTCCTGATACTTTATTTGATGAAGCTTGCCAGACACCTGATTAATTCGTTGAAACAGTTTGAATCAGTTCATACATATTGCCCTTAATTGCGGTAATTAACAAATGCTTACCGATGTCATTACCCTTATCATCAAACTGAGGATTTCCCGTAACAAGTTTCAACCCTGTTGTTTTGGCGATAGCATCCCTTAAAGCATCCGGTTTGTTGCTATTTGCTTTCTTTACCGCATCTGCAAGTATATACACTGTATCATACGCTTGAGCAGCATGAGGAATAGGATCTTCCTGATACTGATTTTTGTACTTATTTACAAACTCGCTAACTTTTTGGTCAGGAGAACTAGGCAAGAATGTTTGAGTAAGAACCAGACCTTGTACCGCATCGCCGCCCAATTCAATTAGCTTTTGCGCCGCCATTCCGGAAGCACCGAACAGTTGCACCTTCAGTCCGAGTTGTTTCGCTTGTTTGGCAATCAGTGCGGCATCGTTATATAATCCCCACATGAAAATAGCTTGCGCTCCGCTGTCTTTAATGGAAAGAAGCTGCGGTTTAAAATCCTTGTCGCCGTTATTATACGTAGCCTTATTGGTAAGCTCCAAACCTTCTTTTTGGGCAGCGATAAGCAATAGTTTTTCACCGCTTTGTCCATAATCGTCAGCTGCAGTTAAGGTAGCGATTTTCGTTACTCTGGTAACATCCTTGGCATATTTTAGCAGTGCATTTGCCTGAAATTCATCATTAACAGCTGTGCGGAAAACCCACTTATTGCCTTGCTCTGTAATCGAAGCTCCTGTAGATCCTGCTGTAAGCTGGGGAATACCGCTTCTTTGCGTAATAACCATATCTGCCAGGGTTGCTGAACTGTGAATAGCTCCGATAATTACATTTACTTGTGATTGCTGAATCAGCTTGTTCGTTGCACTGGCTGATTTGGTAGGATTGCCTTCATCATCTTCAAAATAAGCTTCCAATTTCCAGTCACCGGCCAACTTTTGAGCATTAATCTCATCCACCGCCAATTGAATTGCTTTCCGCTGTCCCTGACCTAATTGGGCCGCGCCGCCGGATTCAGGACCGATAACGCCGATTTTGAGAACCTTTTGTGATGCTGTATTGTTGCATCCGGTTAGCCCTGCTAAACTGGTGACAACCAAAAGAACAACCAATACCATCCCGATAATTTTTTTGTTTTTCACGTTTTTTCTCTCCTCTACTTTTTGTTGAACTAATTTTGCTGAAGCTGTATAATCACCTGAATCAAATGGTTTACCAAATGTTTATGATATTTTTCGCCTTTTTCAGCCGAGGCTTTGCTGGGTTTGCCTGTAGTACCGCCTGCGGCATCAATAGAGTTTTTCATGTCTTTGACAGTGCTGGGAACATAACACAAAGTATCGCCGATGAAAGACGGATCACAGGAATAAAGAGAATTTTTAAGCACCGGATTGTCAACGGCCTTACTCATATCAACCAAATCCGGATGCCTGTACAACATATGAGATGTTTCAATTTCGTCCGAATGACCTACCGCTTCAAATTGAAGGTCACCCATAATGTCTTTGGACATAAACGCCGGATCAAATAACACCACTTTTACTCCTAATTGACGTTGGGCTTTTTCAGCAGCCACTTGCATCCAGGCAATATTAACTATACGATGTCCGTTAATGATGACAAACTTTTGAAAGCCGTGAACCTGCAGCGAATCAATAAGATCATATAAAACCTCAATCAAAATTTCAGGACGGAAGGTTATCGTTCCAGGAAGCACCATATGGTGGGGACTCCAACCAAACCAAAGGGGTGGCGCAACAACTGTTTTTGTTTGTTGTGCTGCATCTTCTGCCAGTGTCATAGCTACCATAGTATCAGTCCCTAGTGGCAAATGATAGCCATGTTGTTCCGTACTTCCCACTGGTATAATAATGACATTTTTTCCAATTTTTCGAAGCTTGTCTAATTCTTCCCAAGAATTTTCTTGTAACCAAATACTCAAAACATTTCATCCTCCTCACACCATCTGTCTCCACGTATTAAAATAGCTCCTATAAGGTATACTACTGATTTGGCCGGAGTACCCAAATGCCGGATTACCAAACAACCTGCCAGGCATTTAGTCTGTCTTAGTTGGAAAAACAATAGTAAACTTTGTTCCCTGACCGGCCTCTGATTGTACTTGAATGGTTCCTGCATGCCGCCGTACAATTCCTGCACAAACAGAAAGCCCCAACCCTGTACCGTTGGCTTTCGTGGTAAAGAAAGGGTCAAATATTTTATTCAGGTACTCTTTGCCAATTCCACAGCCACAGTCTTTAACAAATAAGTGAACCATATCGTCCCTGACACTTGTTTCAATAGTAAGGGTTCCATGCCCGCTCATAGCTTCCAGACCATTCCTGACAAGATTCAAAATCAATTGTTTAATTTCTTTATCATCTAGTAATAAATCGGGACACTCCTTGTCTAACACCATTACTAGTTCAATATCCCGTTTATTTGTATCACTTACTATCAGGGGAGTAATTTGCTTTATAATAGTATTTAAATTTTGCGATTTTCGTTCTATTGCCTTGTTGTTAGCCAGGGAAAGGAAATTGGTAATAAGCTGCTCGACTCGCTCCAATTCATTCAAAACAATAGTAAATTGTTCTATCATATCACTCGGAACCTTTCGGCTAAAAAATTGCAAGTAGCCTTTAATAACCGTCATAGGATTTCTAACTTCATGTGCTACCCCTGCTGCCATTTCATTTACCAGATTGAATCTATCTAATTTTGCTATTTCCGCTTTCATGCGTTCATATTCCGTAATATCGTAAAACACTCCCATAGCACCAATAGTATTTCCGTCTTTATCAAGTATCGGAACGGCATTGGAGACAACCACCCAATCAGGACCGGTTTCAATGCAATTTAATATTTGTTTTCCATTGAGAGCGCTATAACCAGCGGTACATTCCCAAGCTACTCCCAAACGCTCTGAGATATATCTGCCTGATTTACCGATACATTCTTCTTTTTTTAAATCCGGGAGAAATCTTTGAATGAAAGCCGAGTTAATAGACTCGATAATTCCTTCCTTATTCAATATAAAAATGCCAAGAGGGCATAATTCAATTAATTGGTTTAGTTGTCTAGACCAGCTTTTAACTTCCGATTGGGCCTTTTTCTTTTCATCTATGTCTTGAGCATAAACTATTAAACCGTCTTCTACAGGACACGCTCGGATTTCCAGCCATTTTTTTTGAATAGTAGCAAAGGTTTCAAAACACACCTCTTTACGTTCTGATATTGCCTTATGATATTCATGATCAAGTCTATTTCCAACAGCTTCCGGAAATATGTCCCATATGACCTTTCCTAAGAGTTCTTCACGGCTATAACCCCATAATACTTCTGCAGCAGAATTAATATAGGATAATCTCCAATTCTTGTCATATGCATAAATCGGTATACTAATATTTTCAATAATATCGCTAAGCTTTGGTCCAGGATTCTCGCTAAGCATATATTTCTCGCCCTCCTACACACTACCCCAACTTTATCGATACAATATCTGTATGTTAATATATTCCTGGAATATTATCTATTTCCTCCCAATGTATTACAAAAAGTGACTATTTTTTTGTAATATTGCAAAATGCAGAAAATAAAATCATAATATCACTATAGAAAAGCCCTCTTTAATAATAGCTCGAATCATTCCCAGAGCTAATGCACCATCAGTACCGGAACGAACAGCAATCCACTCATCCGCCCGCTCGGCCATATCACTACGCATCTGATCAATAACAATTACCCTAAGCCCCTGCGCCTGAGCACGCAAAATACGCTGATAGTACCTCATACGAAAGCCTCTAGGGAACAACAACATGTCGGTAAATTTAGGATTAGACAGCGCCTGCTATCGAGTGGCCTAGCGTAGTCAGGCCATACCATTTGTCAGCCTCCTCATATTTTTCTTGTTATTATTTCAGCATCCCCATAAATGACTGGAACCGCCAGCAGAAGCTTTAGTCGTTCAATCCAGGGAAAGCTAACCTTTCCCTCTGAATTAAGAAATTATTATCAATTAAAGAAATAATATATAAATACATAAAAATTATTCTATATTAAGAAATTTTTCCTCTGCTATTTTATATAAAATTTGACAGTTTAAAGCGAAAAAGGACTGATTCCCTTTTGCGGGTTCAGTCCTTTTTCGCTTTGAAATACTATAACATCCTTTTATAAACCCAAAAGATTGCCCGCCTCATCAAACTCCATTTCCATCAGCTCGCCACAAATTTCAATATCCGGGTTGGCCTGGGCTTCTGGTAATAAAGCTTCGGAAATAATGATTTCTCCTATATGGAGAGTGTCTTTTATTCTAACCAGTTTTATTTTTGACATATCGCGGGCATTGCAGGTTTTAACTGCCGTGAGCAGGGCTTCCCGGTCATCGGCCAGCATCATCGGCAGACGGGCAGGTCCTGGAGTCGTATTTGTTATTAAATTAGAATAGGTATAATCAAAATCTATTTTATTAAACAATTTGCGGGTAGTATAATCCGCAACTCCCATTCCGCAGGCATTACCATTGGTCTCTTTTGTCAAATCAAGCACTACCACTTTGTTTGCATCCAGACCGCCGCTGGCATAAGGCGTGGGAAAACGTCCGGTTATATTCGGGTCCATTCCATCGCCGGATATTTCCTTGCCGATTTGGTCGACGACGAGAATATCGATTGGATCAAATAGTATCCGTGGCATCTTGGCTTTGGCCTCAGGCAGCAATTGCTGGTCAACTTCCATAATTTTTTCAGCCGGAACCGCCACTAGTGTTGATATCTTGTCATAGGCATTCTCGACCGTTGCGATAGCAAACAACACCTTGCAGCATGCAAGCTTTACCTTAGCCATTTCAAAAACATGTTCGGCCATATGCTTGAAACTATACATGTGACAAGTTTCTGCACCCTTTTGCTTACCAAGACCAATGGTAAGCATTTTGGCTAAACCGCTTTCGCAGGGACCCCGGTAAGCGGTATGGGGTTTTATTCGGTTGATAATTACAATCCCATCAGCTTCATAGGCATTTTTATCGATATGCACAGCAAGTCCATTACTGATTTTACCAATTTCAACAACTTCCATTGATGAGATAATTGGACAGCCAACACTCTCTTCGGTAACCCCAAGACTAGCTAATACTTTTGTTTGTCCGGCAGCAGTAGCGCCACCGTGGCTGCCCATGGCCGGTACGACAAAAGGTTCGCCGCCGCGCTGTCTGATTTCGGTTACCGTCAGCCGAACCAGCTCAGGAATCCTGTCCATACCCCTGCTGCCTACGGCGATAGCAATGCGCATACCTGGTTTTACTTTGTCACCAATATCTGCTTTCGCTAACTCCTGCCGCATCGTTCCTGGTATGTCACTGATTTGGGTTACCTTAAAATTCTGGCGGATTTTTACCACCCGCGGCAGCTGTATTCCCTTCAGTAATTCTTGTATAATCCCCATTAACCGCTCCTCCTTCTACATCGTTGGACCAATACGCATGATGGCAAAATCGTTATGCCCCAATACCTCAGCCTTCGTAACTTTGCCGGAAGCAACCGCCAACATTTCAGCAACGATCCGCTTGCCGACCTCTTGAACGGTTTCATCACCAGTTATGACTGTACCGGCGTTGAGATCCATATTATCGCTCATTCTTTGGAACATAGCCGTATTGGTAGCAACTTTAATGGTAGGTGCAATCGGCGACCCGGTAGGAGTGCCACGACCGGTGGTAAATACACAAATATGGCAACCACCTGCTACCATTCCAGTTAATTGTTCAATATCATTACCAGGCGTATTCATAAAGACAAGTCCCTTGGTAGTCACCTTTTCCGCCCAGTCGATTACCGCTTGCAATGGTCGCGATCCACCCTTATACACACAGCCCAGAGACTTTTCTTCGATTGAGGACAGGCCACCCTCAATATTGCCTGGCGTAGGATTACTGCCCCGCATATCTACTCCCATCTGCTTGGCAGACTCTTCAAAGCCCTTGATGGTGGCATAACACTTCTCTTTCACAGTCTCATTAATTGCCCGTTCCGCAATAATATGGTCAGCCCCAATCAGTTCAGCGGTCTCAGCAAGTATCGACGTACCGCCGGCATCAATTAAGATATCGCTGGCTACGCCCAGTGCCGGATTGCCTGATAGCCCGGAACAGGCATCAGAACCGCCGCATTCTGTTCCCAGAATCAATTCTGCTGCATCAATAGGCTCACGTTGTAGCATCGACGCTTCAATCACCATGTTCTGAGCTGCCGCTGCACCGGCTTGTATGGATTTAAGCGAGCCGCCTTCGTCTTGAATAATGATGGTATGCACAGGTTTGTACGGACATTGCTTTTTGATTGCCGCTGCCACGTCCTGTGCACGTATTACTTCACAACCCAGACCAACAACGACTATCCCGTAGACGTTAGGATGAATACCATGGCCGATAAAAGCACGTGTTGTCTGCTCTGCATCTGCCCCCAACTGCGAACAGCCATGTTGATGTTCTACCCAGGTAGTTCCTTTTACGTTTGCCGCAATACCCCGCGCCACTTGGTTGGCACAATTTACCGTTGGTAAAACTAATACATGATTACGAATTCCCACCGTTTTATCCGGACGGCGATATCCCATAAAATTCATTATTTATCACTCCTATAACTTTTTTTATTTGCTGACCAGATCGCCGCGCCCACGACAGCCTACTATATTGTGTACATGGGTATGCTGCCCTGCCGCTATGTCGGTAGTCGCCATCCCGATAACTTCACCATACTTAATAATTTTTTCGTCCTTAGCGATAGCCTTAATGGCTACTTTATGTCCAAAAGGAATTTGATCTGTAACATGCAGGGTTACTGTTTCACCATCAATATTGATTGCAATATCTGAGCCTGCTTCGATATCCTCGGTCACAGTTGCTACATTGTCTTTATTCTTCATAACTATAGCTTTGAATTTATTCATATCGTTCCTCCAAAACTCATTTATTCACTGTGAGTAATTAGTCTCATTCCATAGTACAAGCAAGTTCCGTGCCAAGCTTGTTTCTCTTGGTTTTACGATTTCAGCCAAAGGCACTCAGGCCTGGATTCACTGCTCTGGCCTCAATAGTCTTACAAGCTATGACATATTCAATCTGCCAGTCATGTTGAAACAGATTGTTTCATGTTTACGGTTTGTTTCACGATTGTTCCACTATATATTCACTGCCGAAGCTTTCGCCACAAGGTGGTACGGCTAATTCCCAGCCTTTGGGCAGTTCGCGTATAATTGTATTTTTCCTCAAACAATACTTGTTCAATTTCATGCCTTGACACGCCATCCCGCGCAGCAGTACTTGGGGTGTCACTCACAACAGGTCCGCAGGTGGCTAATTCCTGACAAACCATCATTTCCTCAATAAATGGTCCTGGAGCAAGCAACTTTACCCTTTCAATAACATTTTCCAATTCACGTATATTACCCCGCCAATATTGCTTTTGCAAGAATTTCACCGCACCCTCTGTAATTCCCACTACATTGCCACGCGGAGATTTTTCCAAAAAGCTTTGTATCAATTCGGGTATATCCTCGACCCGTTCACGAAGCGGCGGAATATGCAGCCGCAAAACGTCTAAGCGATAGTACAAATCAACTCGAAACTTCTTTTCGTCAACTAATTGCATCATATCTTGATTCGTAGCTGACAATATGCGTACATTTACCGGAATAACCCCTTCAGCCCCTAATCGCATTACTTCCTTTTCTTGCAAAACCCGCAACAGCCTGGCCTGCAAGGATAAAGGCATTTCACCAATCTCGTCTAAAAAAATAGTTCCACCATGCGCGACCTCGAACAAGCCGGACTTTCCGCCTTTTTTTGCTCCGGTAAATGCTCCTTCTTCATAACCAAAAAGCTCACTTTCCAACAAAGCCTCCGGCAGTGCGGCACAGTTTATTGCTACAAATGGCCCTGTCTTTCGTTGACTTAAATTATGAATACTCTGCGCGACCCGTTCTTTGCCAGTCCCAGATTCACCGGTTATCAGTACCGTCGCGTCATTAGCCGCATATTGCCGCACACGTTCTTTAACAATTTTCATCTGTGGTGAAGCAGCCGTTATTTGTTCCAAATGAAACTTAGCCACAAGACCTTTCTTATTCAATTTTTGCCGCACAACCTGTTCAAAATACTGCAATTGCGTGACATCCTGCACATTGGCAATAGCGCCGACGATGTCCTCGCCAAGCTTAATAGGAATTCGTTTTATGGCAAAAACCCGGTTGTTTATACTCCGTACGCTTTCCCGTTCAAATTTATCACCTGTTAGGCAATCCCGCAAACCATCATCGGGAATAATATCGCCAATCTTCCTGCCAATAACTTCTGCGCTTTGAATTTGATACATTCGCTCTATGGCCGGGTTTAACGTAGTAACCTGTTCATTTTTATCAATAGCTATGATTCCGTCAGCAGTCGCATCAATAATTGTACGAAACAGCTGCGCCTTTTCCCTTTCCCGCCGGCGAACATCAGCAAGCTTGATAGCCTCAGTAATAGCTTTGCTTACAGACTCTACCGCTGATTCAATAAGTCCCACTTTTAGGCCTCGTTCAATAAGCAGCCTGGCTGAGGAAGCGTCTCCCAAAAATGTATTGATACCCTGGCGGCAAGCTGTTTCAATCATTTCTTCCGCAATCATTTCGTTTTCCACAAAAATTTCATGGATAGGTATGCCGATCAAATCGCCTAGCTTCTCACACTCAAATAAAAAGCGCCGCATAAATACCACACCCACCGTACCCGAAACATGACCAACACTTTTTAGGGCTCTAAGAATATCAAAAGCGGTAACTTGAATCTCTACTACCGGAACATCCACGTGTTTCGCAATCAAAGATGCGGTTGCCCCCCGGCTGATAATGACATCTGCGCCTTTTTTTACCGCCCGGTACGCTTGTTCTAGCCCGTTTTCTAAGAGACCATGTATTATTTCTATCTCACCCCGCCAATTAAAGTCTTGTTTTGTGATCGCTTCACGGGCAGCATCCATAATATTGGTCATGGGCGCAATAATAGTAATTCTCATAAACCCACCTCTTTGGGACCCAATTATATTAATTACTTCTTCCGGTGTCCTGCTCGCTGTGCGCAGCACATCTCCCTTCTATGCCTCAGCTTATTACTTAGATAATTAACCGTACGCCACCCAGATCAGCCAAGCTATACGTAAATTTGCCATTAGGTGAACCGATAAACATAAAATTAGCGGGTATGTTCCAGGCACGCGAAAGGTCTTGAATCAATGCCGGACCAAACACTCCATGATATACGATAAATTCAATATCAATTTCAGGATAAGCCCGGTCCAGAAAGCGGATATCTTCCGCCAATCGTGGTGGCACCTCACTACCCTCGCGCACGACTGTGACAATTTTCATTCGATTGGTGTGCTCATTATTTCTTACATAAATAAGCGCCAAATTCAAGTTGGCTAAATCCCCGCCCCGAGTAAAAAACACAACTTGCTGTGAGTTTATGTCATCAATCTTGTTTTGTAGCAACCGGGAAAGAATCTCGGCCGACCAGGTTACCTTTCTACTCACTGCCTGTATGAAAAACAGACAGCCAGTAAGCAAAACCACACGGTTTAACATGATCAACACAATAATGACAGTCGGTAAAAAATACTCAAAAAATATGCCTACATAAACCGGATTCATAAAGATATTGCCCACTAACGCAGCAAGCACTGCCATAATAGCAAACAAAACACCTGCCCAGGGTGCACTCACCGGTCTTTGCAGACCACTTCTTCTCATTTTCAATAGCAAATTTCCGATCCCAAAAAGAACCATCACCGACAAAAAAGAAATAGTATAGACGCCAGCTAATGTTGTCAAGCGTCCGCGAGTGACTGTTAACACCGACACACTCAACACAAAGAAAGCTATGACAATCCGATACTGTGTTCCATGTCGATTCACTTTCAGCAAAACCTGTGGCAAACACCGGTCCAACACCATGCGATGAACCAGCCCGGTAACGCCAATAAAGGAAGTTAATACAGCCCCACTCAGCACCAACGTAGCATCAATAGCAATTAATCCTGCCAGCCAGTCGCCACCTGTTATATGTCCCATATAAGAGAGTAACGCCTCCTGATGTCCCGCAATTTCTCTCATCGGCGACAGCGACAGCGCCAAAAACGCCATTACCGGGTTAATAACCGTTACTGCTACCCACATATTTCGCAATGTTTTTGAAAATACACCCGGTTGTTGCTCTTCCACAAAATTCGCAGAACTTTCAAAACCGGAAATACCTAGCATGGCTGCCGAAAATCCAAAAAACAAGGCCATTGTCAGGCTACCCTCCACCGGGCTCTGAAAGTTCTCCAAGAAAATATGCCATCCATTATGAGCCAATCCCCATGCTGAAGCCAAAATCAGTATCCCCATAGTAGTTAAATGCAATAAAAAAATAGCAGTGGCAACTTTGGCAGATTCACCAATACCCATAATCGTTAAAACCATAAAAATGGCAAGTAAGATGATAGTGGCTTCCATCACAGGCAGGCTTTGCCATAAAATCTGCAAATAATGCATGGCTTCATTTGCGGAAATGACCGCGGTAGCCATATACGATAACAGCGTAAAACAGGCGGCCAAAGAGGCGACAAATTTGCTGGTTGTATTAAGAAGCGCATTATATGCTCCGCCATTTAGAGGCAATGCCCCTACCACTTCACTGTAAATGTTCCTATAAAAATACAGTACCGCTGAAACCATGAGTAAAGAGACCCAGGCCCACTGTCCAGCGTACAAAATGGACAATGCAGAAACATATAAGCAAGATGAAGTAATATCATTGCCGCAAATCGCCGTTGCCGCCCATTCATTCAACCCTGGTTTTTTCTTCGTATTCATAATAGCTTCCCCTCAATCCGTCTTATTAGATAAAAAAACGCATTTCTATATACTAAGGCATTACCTGTATAGAATGCGTATTCCAATCATGTAAGATTACACAACGATAAAATCATCACCAAACGATCTTCACCTGCACCGTACTCATCTATTCTTGTACCTTTCGCCACAAAGCCCAACTTTCCTTCATAAACCCTGATCGCTCCACAATTCTCAGGATCTACAGTCAATTCAACCTCTTCGATATCTTCTTTTTTTAATACTTGTAAACTAATACGAATTAACATTGTACCCAACCCTTGTCCACGCTTCTCTTTCGCTATGGAAACTCCCATCAAATATGCTTTTCGTGGATTATCCCAGTCCCGCATGTATTGAATTAATCCTACCGCCTCTTGCTGCTCACTGGCAACAAATACCCGGCCATGCCGGATGAACGGCACAAGATGCCATTCATTTAATCCCCCATGACCAAATGCCTCTGTTTCTAGTTGTACCAAGCGTTGTAACATTGTTAAATCAACATTTTCCAACAATTCAACCTTCATATAACCTTTCCTCCTTTGAACGCTTTTCCACGTAATATATGCATCTTGCTTACCCAACGCCAAAATGGCCTTCTGGGATTCAACTCTCAGTACCTAGTATTTTTAATACTATCGTTTTAGATGTACCGATCTTAAAACTAATGACGCTATTTATTAATGAAACTATCCACCTTTTCCAACACGCCCAATAATCCTACTACCACAAGCCTATCACCTTGCGGATTTCCATAAAAACCCCGTAATGACTCGCTAGAAGAGTTCTTCCAGCGATCTTTTCCGACGAACTCGCCATTAGCAATTCGCTCGGCCAAATCCACCGCTATTGATTCATGAATGTATTGGTGTGACTTCATAAACTCCTCCTGACACCTCTGCCTGCTAAAAAGGTTAGATAGATTGTTGGACATGAAAAACCGCCGCTAAAATATCTTTGGCAATCGGAGCCGCTGATTGCGAACCATACCCGCCATGTTCCACAAGCACCGCCACCACAACCTGCGGGTCTTCAAATGGTGCATAAGCTACAAACCAGCCATGATCATCACCCTGCGGATTCTCCGCAGTTCCTGTCTTACCAGCGATAGAAACGGGGAACCCCTGAAAAGTGTGAGCAGCGGTGCCGCCAGGCAACGCTACCTCATGTAAAGCATTACGAATGACCGCAAGCGTCGGACTGGATATTGTTATCCGACCTGTCTGCTCCGGCAAAAACTCCTCGATCGTTTTACCAGCAGGCGAGAGAATTTTACTGACCAAAAAAGGCCGGTAACGGTAGCCGCCGTTGGCGACCTCACCCATGACCATCGCCATTTGAAGCGGCGTCACCAATTGAAACCCTTGACCAATAGCGGCGTCAAAAGTTTCCGATAGATACCATCCATCCTCATACATTTCTTCCTTGTAGCGCCGATTTGCTACCAAACCCTTTGCTTCTCCCTGCAATTCGATGCCAGTAGTGACCCCTAATCCATACAGCCGTGCATATTTTTCCAGATTATCAATTCCAACCCGATTGCCCATTTCATAAAAATAGACATTATCCGATTTGGATAACGCTTCTTTAAAATCAATCCATCCCAAGGCTTCCCCTCCGGCATTGCCTTTAGGAATTAGCCAGTGCTTGCCAGTATCCAATATCTTTTCTTCCGTTGTAACTTTTCCTAACTCCAACGCTACCGTTCCCGTAATAATTTTAAAAACGGATCCTGGCGGATATTCACCGGAAATGGCCCGATTTTCCAGCGGATTAAACGGATTGCCAATAAGCAAATCCCAATCTTTTTCAGAAATACCGCCATTAAATAAATTTGGATTAAAAGCAGGCCGGCTTACCATTGCTAAAATCTCGCCGGTCTTCGGATTCATAACCACCGCTGCCGCTGCTTTCGCTTTTAGCCTATGCTGCTTTGACTGCAAATAACGCAGCCTTTCATCAATTGCCTTTTCTGCAGCCCGCTGAATGGAATAATCAAGCGTCAGTATTAAATTATTGCCAGGTATCGGTTGTCTCTCATCCAGTACTTGAATCGGCTGCCCATTAGCATCCACTTCTATCCGTTCAGCGCCAACCCTCCCCCGAATATATTTGTCATACACCTTTTCTAAACCAAATTTTCCTACAATATCACCGGCTTTATAGCCCTCTGCTTTTTTCTTTTTTAATTCCGCCTCGCTAATCTCACCGACATAGCCAAAAACATGTGCAGCAAAATCCTGATAAATATACTTTCGTACCGGTTGGACCTTAATCACCACCTCTGGAAATTCGCTGCGATTTTCTTCAATTTTAATTATAGTCTCTGGGTCCACATCCGACTTTAGCCGAACCGGCGCAAAAGAAAATCCAGTATGCCGATTTATTTTTGCTCGGATTTCCTCCACTTTCATATCTAAAGTCTTGCTCAAATTAGTAATCACAGAATCCTGTATAGAATGGGAAAAGGTCGTTACCGTAACTGCAAAGCTAGGACGTTTAGAAACCAGTGGTATACCGTTGCGGTCATAGAAAATACCCCGCGGAGCTGCAATGGGTATAATACGAATGCGATTACCATCGGCCAGCCGCGCGTAATTCTGTCCTTGTATGACCTGCAAATAACCTAACCGGCTAATAAGAGCAACGACTATAAAAACAACAACCCATTGCATGATATTCAAACGCTTCGACATAACTTCATCCACTAAAACACCTTCTTTCCCGATAATAACTAATGCTATTACAAAATACAAATGTAGCCCTGTGCAGACTCCACCTTTTGTAAAACAAATACTGGATTAAAAATGTCTTTAATGCAATTCACTCAGAAAATCGTGTTTTATGGTAATTAATATACAGGAATATTTTTTCTGAACATCTCAGCAATGATCGTTTCCATTGTATACGCGCCCGCAGGCTATCCTATGAGAAATTTCACTGCAATAATAAGGCAGCCCTGTTTATTCTTTCATGGGAGAACCGTATAATCTGATTGAAAAAAGAAAAGACGAAGTCCTTGTTGCAGACTCCACCACTAACTTACTTACCTATTCATTTTTATACTCTGATTTGTTAACCGCCTTAGCTTCATTTTGCATAAGCCATACGTATTTAAAATACAGCTCTCAACTAACAATTTATTATTTGAAATCAGTTGTTAGTATAATTTTATTCTATCACCAAAATAAAATCAAGACTTTTATAATCTCTATTCTTAGGAATTCCGATTATTTTGCTGCGCTTGCAATAACGAATTCTTTTAGCTATATCCAAGGGAATCGACTGATATGCAGCGAATAATTTCTTCAAATTTTCACCCCTAGTGAACTCGTTTCATAGCTCTTGCCTGCCACCCGCGCAACCTGCATGGGCAAGATACCGTCGAAACGTGACAAGCAAGTACCCATAACCTAAGCACAGTTAAGTTTGGGTACTTGCTCTATTCATACTACAAAATTCTTTAAAAACGCCTTGGTATTACAACCGTCAGCCGCTCTTTTTCTTTGCTAAATCGAATTCATCCCCAAACCCAGAACCTCGTGTTCATACGCTCCTTTATCCGCTTATTTTCAGCGTTCCAATCGCTTCTTCTACTTTTATTACCAGTGTTCTGTCAGCAATTAAATCATAAATGCTCTGGATATCCGGGGCAGGCATTCTGTCTTCATCTAAATGAGGCACTACCTGACGAATAGCCTTGTGCGCTGCGCTGGTACCTTTGCCCGGGTTCAGCGGCGACAAGAAATCAATACCCTGCGCAGCTGCCAAACACTCAATTGCCAGTATATAACGCACATTATCCAGGATCTCCCTCGCCTGCCGGGCGGCAATTGTTCCCATACTTACATGATCTTCCTGGTTCGCCGAGGTGGGAATCGAATCCGCACTGGCCGGATGAACAAGTACCTTGTTCTCCGATACCAAGGAAGCAGCTGTATACTGGGTAATCATCAAACCGGAATCTTCACCGGGATAGGCGGTCAAAAACGGTGGTAACTCGCTTAGATGGGAATCAAGCAAACGGTTGGTGCGCCGCTCGGAAATATTGCCGATCTCCGCCAAAGCAAGTTTGAGATAATCCATGACTAACGCAATAGGCTGTCCATGAAAGTTACCACCAGAGATGGCTTCGCCCGTATCTGGCATAATCAACGGATTATCCGTAGCGGCATTAATTTCGACTGTTAATGTTTCTTCCATCCGCCGCAAGGCGTCTTTGGATGCGCCATGAACTTGTGGTACGCAGCGCAGAGAATAGGCATCCTGCACCTTGGAACAATTGACATGGGATTCAATAATAGCACTGTCAGCCGTCAGTCGCAGCATGTTCTCGGTAGTGGCAAGCTGCCCGATATGCGGCCTGACTTGGCTGATACGCGGATCAAAAGCAGTACGGGTTCCTTTAAGGGCTTCGATGCAAAGCGCGGCGGCCACATCAGCTGTCTTCATAAGATCAACCGCATCCTGCCAGACCATACAACCTACAGCGGTCATAATCTGAGTACCATTAATCAGGGCCAATCCTTCCTTGCCGCCAAGCGCCACTGGCTTGAGGCCGCTTTGCGCTAACGTTTCGGCCCCACTCACCAGCTTACCATTGACAATAGCCTGGCCTTCCCCCAGCATGACTAATACCATATGGGAAAGAGGAGCCAAATCACCACTAGCCCCTACCGAGCCTTTCGCCGGAACAGCCGGACACACTCGCTTATTTAACATTGCTAGCAGCATTTCTACAGACGAAAGTTTAATTCCCGAATAGCCTTTGGCCAGTGAATTCGCTCTGAGCATCATGGCTGACCGTACAACATCCTCAGGTAAATATTGCCCCACGCCAGTCGCATGGCTTAGAATTAAGTTTCTTTGCAGCTTCTCCCGTTTTTCCTTGGAAATAAATATCTGGCTAAAATCACCAAAGCCTGTAGAAATTCCGTAGACCGGACTTTCTTCTTCCAAAATTTTATCTACAATTTTCCGACTGTCGATAATTTGCTTACGCCCTGCTTCACTTAATCCCACAGTTTCATAGCCCCGGGCCACCTTTACCACATCGGCTAATGTCAAGGAATATCCGTCTAATATTATCATTTTTTCAGCCTCCTGATTTAATTTATCGAATTCAGTCTACGAAATGCCTGGCAATTTATTTATTATTCATAAGTAGTATCTCCTTTATTTAATATATAAGGGGGTAAACTCATTACTGAGTTTACCCCCTTATTCTCATAATTTTGGGTTAACTTTATTAGTACTGCTTTATTTTTTATTAAGCTGATCAAATCGGATTTATTCCCAGGCCAAGCAACTTTAAGTCTATTAAAAATTATAGAATTATTTCGTCAATCCCCAATCCTATAATTTTCTCCATTCAGACACCAGATTCAGAATTGGAAGTAAGGCTTTCCTCAGATGACGTTTTTTGCATTTTTTATAACCGGGCAAGTCGAAATATGTAGAGGAATTCCGGGAAGTTTTCTAGAAGTTGTCGAAAGTGCTGTTAGTGAACACACCTAGGAGGAATTTGCATGTCGCTTGATACGGCTATCACAACAAACATCATTGCTACTGCCTTAATGGTATTAACCTATACCTACCTATTTATTCAATATAAGCAAGGTTATCTGGCAAAATGGGTGTTGGTATGGATCTTACAGGAAATCAGGCTTGTCTTTTTGGACAAACCTTTTGGCGAACAATTAATTGTGCCATCCTTTCTCTATATTGGACTGTCTTTTGCCAACAGTCTGCTCATGATTGCAGGGACAGTAGGTTTTGCAGGCAGACGCTTATCGCCAAAGTGGCTGGTAACTGCCTTAGCATTCTCCACTCTTTCCTTTCTCGGTATTTTTTGGGGACTGGCACCCAGTCTATATATGCTTCCCGGAGTTGCTTTTGTTGGCTCCGCCTACATCTATACCGGCTTGGTTATTTGGAATAGTTGTGCCCATGGTATGGGAAAATGGCTTACCGCTTCTGCCTTTATTCTTCTGGGAGTGCATGCTTTCGACATGCCCTTCTTGTTTAGCCTAAGTTGGTTTGCACCCTGGGGCTATTTAATTGATGGCTTACTCCGCTACGCCATCGCTATAGGAATTATCCTCGTCTATTTCGAAAAAACCAGAAATGAATTAGAACAATACTATCAGTTGCTTGCCAGAAATACCACCGATGTTATCTACCGTTACAACTTCAATTCACCTGCAGGATTTGATTATATTAGTCCGGCGGTGAGTCACCTGACAGGTTATCCTCCCGGCCACTTTCGGACACTTCGGCAGGTTATGCGTATCATTCACCCTGATGACCGCGCTAAATTGAAAAAAACAGCAACTGCCGTCAATCTCCCTGATGGCTTCGTAACTCTGCGGGTAAAAGCAAGAAATGGGAATATCGTATGGGCGGAACAAAAAAACTCATTTGTTGTTGATTCCACTGGCCGTCCCATAGCTGCCGAGGGCATTGTACGGGATATTACCAAGCGAATACAATTAGAAGAAGACGTATCGCGGCTTGACCGACTAAATATTGTTGGACAAATGGCTGCTAATTTTGCCCACGAAATCCGCAATCCCCTGACTACCGTCCGGGGCTATCTGCAGCTTCTGGGGAGGAAAAGTGAATTCTACAATTATAAGGAGCAATTCGGTCTTTTATTGGAAGAACTTGACCGCACCAATCACATCATTACTGAATATCTATCTCTTAGCAAAAATAAAATTGTCGAAATGAAAAAATGTAATTTGAACCATATTTTATTGGCACTCCATCCTTTAGTGCAGGCGACTGCAGTATCATCGCAAATCACCGTTGATTTAAACTTGGGGGATATTCCCGAACTGTATATTGACGATAAAGAAATCAAGCAACTTATACATAACCTCACCCGTAACGCTATTGAGGCAATGACTTCAGGTGGGAAGCTGGAAATTAAGACATTGGTTAGCGGAAATAATACAATTCTTACAGTCACCGATCAGGGTAAGGGAATTCCTAGCCATGTCATGAACAACCTTGGTAAGCCCTTTCTAACAACTAAAGAAAATGGCACAGGCTTGGGAATGGCTATCTGCTATCGTATTTGTCTTCGACATAATGCTAAACTGGATATCAACACTGGGCCAGCTGGAACAACGATACATGTTATATTTCCTAACAGCTAGCTCCTTACTACTGGAAAAAAGGCCGAGAGGCCTTTTTTTATTTCTGCAGCAAAAGATGATTTCACGCTGGCTGCACCGAGAGGTAAAGGGAAAGGCAGGTGATTTTGTGGATCCTCCAGCTAGAACTCTATTGGCCTGATAACAACAAAAATAAGAGGTGACGAAAGTATGCTAAATGAGCAATACTCCACGCAAACAAATCAGGATTGTGAACACGTCCAAATTAAAGATGCTATCACAGAGCAGGAACGACAGGCAATTTACCAATTTCGCTATAAAATTCAGGTGGAAGAAATGAAACGATATATCCCCGGGGCCGACCATGTAAAAAAGTGCATCTCTGAAGAAATGGATTCCTGGAGCCATCTGGCCTATGCCGAGTTAAATGGCCAAATAGTTGGAACAGCACGGGCTGTGATTGGTGGTGCCGAAGACTTTCCCGCAGAATTGGGCCAGATATTTCAATTAAAACGCTATCATGAATTTGACCCGACAAGGAAAACCATGTGTTTCGCTACTAAACTTATGGTTGATCCCTGCCTGCGCAAAACCCCGTTATCTTTCAGACTCATGGCCAAAGTCTATGAGTTGTCGCGTCAGCATAATGTTCAATTTAGTTTCAGCGGTTCAAATCCTTATCTTATTCCTATGTACGAGCAATTAGGCTATCGCCAAATTGCTCCGGGCTTTCAGGATCCCGGATATGGCTTTATTGTGCCGACATTACTGCTGACGGAAGATATTGACCACCTTAAAGCTGTGAAATCTCCGTATCTCCGCCTGGCAAGAAAACTAACAAATTCTCCGGCAGCCAAACAATGGCTGGCAAGCAATTTGCCAGAGGCCTTCAAATATCCTGTCGGTATTCTTACAAGCAGGCAAGACCATTGGAATACCATTAAACAATTAGTCGGTGACCCTGTTGCCAATCTCGAGGTTTTACGTGACCTAAATGATGAGGAAGCCGGCCAGCTCCTGAAAATTGGCACCCTGATCGAATGTAGCCGCGAGCACTATTTCATTCGCCGGGGGGATGTCTGCAATGAGGTAAATATCCTTCTTGCCGGTCAAATGCGCGTGCCTGGCGGCCTGGCTTTACCCATCAAACCTGGTGACATTTGTGGCGACATCGGTATCTTAGATCAGACCCATCACCATAATGATGTCATCGCGACTGAACACTCAGTCATTTTGGTATTATCGCGTGCTCCTTTCGAAAAATTATGTCGTTCTTTCCCCGAGATTCCAGGAAAACTGCATTTTATCAACCAAAATAGGGAGGTTAAATAATGAATAGCACACTTGAAATCCTATTGGTTAACAGCTATGCACCCCGGCAGCGGGTTGTGTCCGATACCGCGCTGGAAAACAGTCTGGCGATACTCAGAACCTACCTTGAAGCAAAGGGTATTCTGGCAGAGGTCATCGACGATCAAAGGATAACATCCTTAGAAAAAAGAATACCTGCCAGGTGTGTGCGTCTCTTACGGGCAATAGTCAAACTGCAGCTTAAAACCTACCAAAACAAGTTACTTGGCCGCGGGCTGCTGCTGGCAGCCTGGCCGCTTCACGCTTATACACTGCATTGCAGACACGAATATATGCAAGCCAGGATTGAACAAATTGTCAAGGAGATAAAATCCAAAAATATCCCGCTACTGGGACTCAAGCTTTGGTACGGAGATGCTTTCAAATGGAGTTGCGAGCTGGCAACGGCAGTCAAAAATCACTGCCCTGAAACAATAATCATCGTTGGCGGACCACAGGTTAAGGTATATGGCGACTTTGTACTGCGTGAATCTTGCTTTGATCTTGCGATCATGGGGCCTGGTGAAGAAATACTTGCCAAACTTGTTAACCTGCGCCGCCAGAGCCATACTAGGAGCACCTTTCTTGACCAGGTGCAGAAGACCTTTGGCGGCACTTTGCTCAAAACCGGCGGCTTTGCCGGTGACAAAGAAGAACTTGTACAAAGTTTAGCTAGCCAGACAATCCCGGACTACCGGGATGCAGATCTTGAAGATAAAATTCACTTTCATACGATTGTCGATGGTGTTGGCTGCAGCTGGAATAGTTGTAATTTTTGCTCCCATACCCGCTGCACAGTTCCCTTTACCCCCCGGCCGGTAGCCGATATTATTACTGAAATGGAAACAATGCTGCGGCGCGGAATTGCTTTTTTTCGCTTTAGCAGCTCGGAAACCACTGTCGAGCATGGCCGGAATATTGCAGAAGCCATTCTGGCGCGTGGTCTTACCATCCGGTACTCTATGTTTATCCGCGCCGGCAAACCCAGCCAAGAAATGCTTACTGCCTATCGCCTTATGATTCAGGCAGGATTACGGGCAGTATTTATGGGTGGCGAAACCGGGCATGATGATGTTAATCAGCTGGTCATGAACAAAGGGGTAACGAAACAGGACATTGTCGGTACTATCGCCACAATTAGGCTAGCCTCAGATGCTGCCGGCTTACCCTGCCGTATCGGACTGTCACTCATTTACCCTTGCCCGTTGCCTCCAGGAGTTGAGTTGAATGATGTGTACAACGCCAATGTTGATCTTATTGATGCAACGCTGCCTGATACTGTCATTGTAAACCCGCCGGGACCGTTTCCGGAAACAAGCTGGTATTGTAATCCGGAAAAATACGGTTTCACATTTTCAGAAGGAGCGGCAGCTTTTGCGCAAAATTTCATGCGCTACGAATACTCTATTTACAAGCCTGCCGAACTATGGAAAAATATGGGGTTTACTCTCAACACCATGGAAGGCAAGACTTTGCTTAACGAGACAGGCAAGCTGCGAGCCTACGCGGCAAGCCTTGGCATTCCCACAGATATTTCTGATGAATACTTAATGATGACCGAGGCGATCGGACTTAGTTCTAAGACCGATCTACTTCTTTTTAAACAGCGTACGCTGATTGATATCATGAGCGGCAGCACTGACTATACACGCAAGATTGCAGCAGCCATCAATAAAGCCAGTAGACAAATTGCTGCAACAAACACACTGTAATCCAGACCTGGACTTTGCACTAGCCTTCCTTTTTAGGCTAACGGTTAACACTATCTCCCCGTATTGGGTTTTCATTAACAGGTAAATGCCCCTACTGGGCACACAGAAAAACGAGGCATGAACCACATTAAATGGTTCATGCCTCAATTTTCACTATCGAATAAAATTAGTAAGTATTTTATTTTCTCTTTCCGGTTCTTTTATTGTTTGTTTTCCATTTTCAACTATTTTTATGAGCCAAGCCATGTTTTTCCCAAGGACTCTCATTATTTGTCTTCCTTCCTCGTCGTCCAGAGCTTCACCTGGTCTCAACCCATGGATAACATTCCAGTAATTTGTACTTGGCATAAGCATTTCAGCATAGTTAATATAATTATTTAGTTGATTAAACGTAGTGACTCCACCTGATCGCCTAACAGCAACAACAGCCGCTCCTACCTTATGCCTTAAAAAGCCTGTATTGGCAACATAGAATGCTCTATCCAAAAAGGACTTCATCGTTCCGCCGATAGCCGAATAATGGACAGGTGAGCCTAATAGTATACCATCTGCCATTTTCATTTTCTGTATCCATTCATTTACTTCATCATTATCAATTATACATTTCTCGTTATTATTTTTGACACAGGCGTTACAAGCAAGGCATCCTCTTATTGTTTTGTTGCCAACATGAACAATTTCTACTTCTATATTTTCCTTTTCAAGTTCCTCAGCAACCATTTTTAGAGCATGATAGGTGTTTCCTTCCTTTTTAGGACTTCCATTAAATGCAACTACTTTCATAAACAATACCTCCTGTATAATTAATTTTCTTAAGCTACCTCGCTTGATAAACAAGGAAATCAAGGTTTTTCCCCAGTGCTTCAGCCCTCTTTAGTCCGTCAGTCTTCAGAATATCATTTTAGATTCATCTTGCTCACCTCCGCAGACCAGAAGCACGCATTCCTTTATCTTCAATGTCCTTTTCCCAATGAAAAAAGATCTAATGGCGTTGCGTTTTTCTCCTGGAAATACTATCCTGTGCTTTATAATACATACTAATAGCTCAACTTGCAAGTATGCACTTTTTTGTAGTATAGTATCCTTTTTTATACCAAGTGTATTTTTTTATTTCTATATTGTAGCTAAGGAGGGATCTTTAGTTAGTATTTCTATTCAGGCGTCACTACCTATATTCTATTCAAATTTTCAACTGTCCTCTCATTTACTATATTACCAGTATTCAAAGTAGTTTTAGGCTCGATAAGCATCACATGTACTTCGTGCTCTGCAATAGGAAGATGTTCAACTCCTTTTGGAATAACAATCAGTTCACCTTCATCCAACACAACATCTTTATCTTTGAATTTTATTACTAGTCGTCCTTTTACAACAAAAAACATTTCATCCTCGTTGTCATGGTGATGCCAAACAAATTCTCCTTTTAATTTGGCCAGCTTTATGTAAGAATTATTTAACTCGCCTACTATCTTTGGACTCCAGTATTCTGTAAAAAGACTAAATTTCTTAGAAAGAACTATTTTCTCCATAACTTTACACTCCCCTATTGTATTTATGCATACACAAAGATCCTCCTTATCTAATTGTAACATATTTATCGATATTTTTACCTATAAGTAACCAATTAAATTAAATATTATACTAATAGTAAATAAATCCCGCTAATAATTTATTTTTATTTAAATAGGGCAACAAGTAATAACAAAATTACTACTCTGCATTACGATTCGTAAATGAATAATTATGGGCATAAAAAAAATAGTAATTCATTATATATAGAGGTCTCGCTAGCAAAACATGCTTTGCTGGCAAGACCCTATCCAGGTTTTTAGACGGAATTCAATTTAATAAGCTTATTTGTGTCTTCATCCAAAAGTGGGGTATAAACCATGATTCTTAATTCAGGAGATTCTGCAGATAATAATGTTGTAGGTTGCAATGCTACTGGGCCAACTACAGGATGATTTATTTTTTTGCATTTTCCTTGTGGGACTTGAATATCATACAAATCCCACCATTTCCTGAAATGAGAACTGATATTTTTCAAACTATTTACTAATTCATTGAACCATGGCTCCGCAATATATTGATCGCTACTAATTCGAAACATTGCAAGGCACCGTTTGGCCTCTTTTTCCCATTCCACTAATAATTCTTTTTGATAAGGATCAGTAAATAAAAGCCAGATAAGATTCTTATCACGGGGAGATAGGGTGGAAAAATCCGCAAAAATCTTACATGCGCTTTTATTCCAAGCTACAACTTGCCAGCGCTGATCCATAACATAGGCAGGGCAAATACCGAATACATCAAGCACTTGTTGTAAGTTTGAACTAATAAAACAAGTATTATCTGTAGCTAATTCCTGAGTGGGATAATAATCTTTGGCAAGTACAAATAGATGTTTGCGTTCTGCCCAATCAAGTTGAAAAACACGAGCAATACTATTTAAGACTTGTTCTGAAACCTGAATAGGACGTCCTTGTTCCAACCATGTATACCATGAAACGCTTACCCCAGCGAGTTGAGCCACTTCTTCACGTTTGAGTCCGGGAGTTCGGCGTCTTGGCGAAATAGGTAATCCATAATTTTCAGGGTTTATCCGTTCTCGACGAGTACGTAAAAACTTCGATAATTCTATTCGCCGGATTTCCTCAAGGTTTTTAGTGGGAGTATTAATCATAGGATAATTTCACTCCTGGCAATAGGATAAAAACTTTGTAATAATGATAACATACATTTTGTCAAATATCTATTAACTAAGGAGGATAGAGAAATAGATGTTCTAACGGCAAATAATAACAATCATCAAGCTCTATCGGGGATAGGAGAAAGGGGAATTTATATGGAAATGATCAGAACCCTCAGCAGAAGGCGTACCTCCTGCAGGAATTTTACTGATGAGGTGTTGCCAAAAGAAAAGTTAACCGAATTAATCAATAATTCAGTCTGGGTGCCAAGTGGTTCGAACAATCAGCCATGGCGGTTTGTTGTCATCACAGATAAGGCAAAAATAAAAGCATACTCGGATGCGGCTAAGAAGATGTGGTTGGAGAATCTCCCTACCTCTCCGCATATGCAACAGTATGAAAAAACATTTCGCGATCCCACGGCCAATATATTCTACAACGCCTCCTCGATCATCATCATCTATGGAAACACCGAATCCTACTGGTACATTTATGACTGCAGCATGGTCGCAGGCAATCTCCATCTTCTTGCTGAAGAAGAGGAGCTTGGGTGCTGTTGGATTGGGGAAGCCCATAATATATTCGCTGACCCAATTGTAAAAAAGGAACTCGGAGTTCCAGAAAATTACGCATTAGTTGCACCGCTGATTATCGGCCATCCTGCCGGCAAAAAATCTGTTACCGAGAGTTCGAACAAGAGAAAACCGTTTAAGATTATATTTGCGTAGTTTTTGGTCCAAGTTATACAAAGCCACGCCAGGCGGAATATCTTCACGTCTGCCTCCAGATGACCCTGCTATCTCGCAAAAATTATCGTCACATTGCCCACAACCAAGACATTCTTAAACTCAGCTAGTCAAAAAAGATATCCTGAAAGTGCTCTAAAGCTTTGTACTCTTGGCCCTAGAGCACTTTTTTCATTTACGCTATGTCACAAGCTATTCATTTTTAGTTGGGGAGCTGATAGTGTATAATAGTAACCGTGGTGGAATATGCTGGACATTCTTCAGAATTACGCCAATTCACATTCTGTGCCAAAATAAAAAAAGAAAAAAATTGGAGGTGACAAATATGGACGATCTTACCTATTGGATACTATTCCTTTCAGCTTCACTAGCCATTAACATTTCACCAGGGCCTGATTTATTCTACGTACTCTCCCGGACAATCGCCTGTGGTAAAAACGCAGGCATGGCTTCTTCGCTTGGCGTCGGTACCGGTGCTTTAGTACATGTGACTGCTGCTGCATTGGGGCTTTCTGCTATTCTTGCGACCTCAGTTATTGCCTTTTCCGTTGTAAAGTACGTAGGAGCTGCCTATTTAATCTACTTAGGAATCAAAAATTTGCGCAGTGCCGGAGGTATTCCAGAGTTATCTGCCGCAAAAATAGTAGAAGTATCCTCATGGACGGCATTTAAACAAGGAATGCTTGTTGATATTCTAAATCCAAAGGCTGCTATTTTCTTTATGGCTTTCTTACCGCAGTTTATTCGTCCGGAAATAGGGGTTGTACCACTTCAGTTATTTGGACTAGGCATTGTTGTTATTCTAATGGGCTTTGCCGTCGAATTCTCTGTTATTTTTCTAGCTGCAAAAATCACTGGCTGTCTACGGAGAAATCAATCGCTTAGCTCCTGGCTTGACCGTGCTTTAGGTTCGATCCTAATTGCTCTGGGAATACGATTGGCATTTGTGGAAAAAACGTAATAGCAGTAAAACAAGGCATGAGCCGTATTGTAACGGTTCATGCCTTGTTTGCATACTTACTGCCATTGCCTTGTTTTAACTTGTCGTATTTATGAGCCTGATTTATTGTTAGCTTGATATGATCAAGTATATCAAGCAAGTGGCTGCAGCCCAAAGGACCGCCAATGTAGCGGCCGAGTTCTTTTTTTGTCAATTCATTAAATGATTTTCCGATCAGATCACCCAGTCGACCAATACATTCCAGACAGCTTGAGTCCGGGCAGCGTAAAAACTGTCCATCACAATCCACTATAATGCCTTTGTCGAGAGTTACGAGTATAGATAATTCATGATAAAAGTCGGCGAGTGTGCCGCATACTTTTATTTTACCAGAATCATCACTAAAGATGGTGGCAGTCTTAGTACGGTTGAACAGGTAATCAGTCCAGCTGCGGTTGCCCTCAATGTAACCAGACCAACTTTGCGTCGATTTATCCATATGTGCAAAACGATAACAAGAGGTAGCCTGATTCTCCCGCCAGAAGTGCTCCAACTCATCAAGGTTAGAATAACCTCTTTCTTTAAGAAGGCCTATTTCGCCCAACACAATACCGGCAATGCAGTCGGTCAAAAGATAGCGCGGCATTGCTCCTAAGGATTCAGTCGCAGCTCGCAACACCGGACCGGCGTCAATATAAGCCTCAGCACCGCGCAGACCGACGACTTCGCCGCCAGTATTCAGTTTGCCGCCAGGCGAATGGTAGATATCCCATCTGGCATCAAAAATCTTAAAGCTATTGACTGATGCCCTGATTTTGGCGCTCGCATTCATAACAGTATCTATAAGATGACTTTGTGCTACTACTTCTTTCTCGCTGCTTCGTTGTACTGTTGTAAATATATTGCAGTGAAAATTAAATTTCATTACATTGACCCCCTGTTGCCGCTAGTGATAAATATAATAAGCTTTTGCCATTTCTTTGAACTCCTTGGCTTCTTGCTCCCAACTCACTAGCAATTCATCTAATGTATACCTGCCAAGCCGCAGTCCGTCATCACCGGTAATCAAATCAATCATCGGTGCTCCCTTACCGCTGAATGTAAAAGCAAACTGGCCATCACTTAGCTCCTCAACGGTAAATAACAAGCTCAAGCCTGTCCTTACAGGCATAAATGCCTTACGATCCATTACATGAAGTTGAACCCCGCCGCACGTTTGACCGGTAAAGTTGCCAAAACGGGGCATATAGTACGCCGGACGGAAAACGACACCCGGAAGTTTCATGGCATTCATACGCTCGGCAAATTTCTCAGCGTCCAGCCAGGGAGCGCCGACAAAGTCAAAGGGTCTGGTCGTTCCTACGCCTTCCGATATATTGGTGCCGCCAAAGATACCTGTCGCTGGATAGGTCAGCGCCGTATCTGGTGTGGGAATATTAGGTGATGTCATTACCCATGGCAAGCCTGTTTCCGCAAAATACATCTCCCGGTTCCAGCCGGTCATTTCTACAACCGCCAAATCACAGCCAATCCCAAATTCCTGGTTAAATAGTCTCGCCAGTTCGCCTACAGTCATACCGTGCCTGACAGGAATGGGGTACATCCCAATAAAGGATTCAAAACCACTTTTAACGAGACCGCCCTCCACCGCCACGCCCCCAATCGGGTTGGGACGATCAAACACAACAAAGGTTTTGCCGTTTTCCTTAGCTGCTTGCATCGCGTAAGCCATAGTGTAGATATAAGTGTAAGAACGTGCGCCGACATCCTGAATATCGAAAGCAAGTACATCTATATTTTGGAGCATCTCTGGTGTTGGTTTTTTGGTAGCGCCATATAAACTATATACAGGCAAACCAGTCTTAGCATCTGTAAGGCTGCCCACCTTGTCACCAGCAGGAACTGCGCCACGAATGCCATGTTCCGGGGAGTATAAGGCTGCCAGATTAGTCTTGGCCGCCAAAACATCAATTGAACTCTGATACTGGCTGTTCATACCGGTGGCATTAGTGATAAGACCAACCCTTTTACCGGCAAAAAGCGCCAGGTGTTGATCAACATTGTCAATTCCCAGTTTAACCCTGGTTTTTTCCGGTTGCGAAGAACTGGCAAAACCGGTAACACTTCCTATTAGTAATAATGCGACCACCATTGCAGTCATCCATATACCATACCACTTATTTTTCAAGCCTTCTCCCCCCTGCTTCCAACAATTTATTACATCTAATTTTCACCAAATCCCGATTTGATGAGAGCAATAACCGATTCCATAGCCTGGACTTCCCCTTCACCATTGATCCTGACTACGATGCTATCGTTTTGTTTAATCCCGGCGCTCATAATAGCAAGAATGCTTTTTGCATTATAGGTTTTATCATCCTTTACCAACAGCACTTCACCAGGAAAGCCGCTGGCTGTTTTCACCAACAAAGCCGCTGGTCGGGCGTGTAAACCTACTTTATTTACGATGGTTACAGTCTGTTCTAACATGCTACTTCTCCTTACAACATTTTTTTACTCCTAATAACAATATACCTACAAAGCATCAAACCCGACCAACCGGACGTTACTATTATTGATGAACTCTCGTATTTCCATTGATGTCATGACTGCCAATTCCTGTTCCCGCCATCGATTATACGAGCTTATCTCATAAAGCAATTGATCCGGCTCAGCCGGATGACACATAATCTCCAGTGTACCCTGTGGGTGACTTTGGATAATTTGTTTTAGATTATTCATACTCGCACCCTGCTCATAAAATTCAAGTGCAATGGCATCAGTAGTTGCAACACCGGCCTTGCTAATGGCTTGTTGAACAACCGCATTGCCTTGCCGCAGCGGTGTGCCAAGTTGCTTTGCCAGCTCAATGACTATTTCCAGCACCTCCGGATAGGTGTGGACATGATGGTGGCTGTCTAAATGCGTCAGACCCAGTCCGGTAGCCAGGAATTTCTCAACCTGGGCATTTAATTCGCGCTTTATATCAGTTGTCTTTATAAAGGTTACCGCTTCAGCCGCCTTACGCCGGAACCGTCCCTGAGCATCTACCAGACTAGGAACCTGAGCCGCCGGTATAATTGGCTGGCCATATGTAAGGTTTAGGTGAAGACCAACCCGCTTTATCCCATGCTGCTTAAGCTTTTCTACTGCATCCTGCGTATAGCCGGTGTTAACCATCATGGTAGTTTCCGTAACAATCCCTGCAGTTAGTGCCTTGATAATCCCTTGGTTACAACCGGGTGTTAACCCGAGGTCATCTGCATTTATTATTAAATCAAGCATATCTTCTCCCCGCTTCCCTAATCAATCCTTAAATTGCGGTAAATACGCCGCATTTAAGGACAGTAAATCAGCCAGCAGTTGTTTGGCCACCCTGACAGAAGGAATCAACGGATGGTTGGCCAAGGCCTGCAGCGCTTTATTGCTGTCCCCGTGCACGCCGGCCTCTACAGCCAGCATCTCATAGGCTTTCACCTGCTGTACCAAGCCGGCAATCTCTGGCGGCAGCGTCCCCACCGTTAACGGTCTGGCACCATTTTTACTAATAACGCAGTTAGTTTCAATAACACAGTTGGTTGGCAAACCACTGATGGCTCCCTGATTTACCGTGTTTACCGTATGTATTTCCCGTTTGTCATTGTAGATGGCACTAATCAATGATACCGCCGCATCTGAATAATAGGCGCCGCCCCGTTTTTCCAGTTCTGCCGGTTTTTCCGCCAATTCAGGAGTCTGATAGAGTTTAAATAAGTTTTCTTCAACAGCCTGAACGATCTCGGCTCTTGTCCCCGCCCCCCCTGTGGTCGCAGCGGCCTGCTCTTCGGCAAGAATCGAGTCTGTCATATAGTAGTAACGATGATAGGGACAAGGCACCATCCCCAATGATCGCAGAAAATCACCATCCCACTTGAGATCCGGGATATTTTTCATTGTAAGAGCCGCTCCATCCTGCATCTTTTCCAGGACGCTTGCCGTAACATCAATACCTCTGTGCCATACCTTCCGTCCCCAGACCAGATGATTAAGGCCGGCGAAATCTATAAAGACATCGTTAGCCTTGGCATCCAACAGTTTGGCAATCGTCATCTTCATATGGATAGGAACATTACATAAGCCAAGGCATTTTACCTTGGTATATGTTAGCACACTTTCGGTGATCAAACCTGCTGGATTAGTAAAGTTTATCAACCAAGCCTCAGGGCATATTTTTGTCATGTCGCGACAAATATCCAGAATCACAGGAATCGTGCGCAATGCCTTGGCAAAGCCCCCGGGACCGGTAGTTTCCTGTCCTAACACACCATATTGCAAGGGAAACCGTTCATCCCTGGCACGTGCGGCCAGACCTCCAACCCGAAACTGGGTAACAACAAAGTCGGCTCCTTGAAGGGCTGCCGCCCTGTCCATAGTAGTGGTAATTTTACTGTCCAAGCCGATCCGGGTAAGCATCCGTCGCGCCAAGTCAGCGACAATATCCAGTTTATGCTGTCCGGCCAAAATATCGACAAGACAGATCTCTGCAACAGGCAATTCTGCCGCCCGCCGGATAAAACCGTCAATCAATTCCGGCGTATAGCTGCTGCCGCCGCCAATAACAACAATCTTTAATCCTGACATAAGGACGCCTCCAGCTTGTCAGAAAGCTGTCTGATGGTTTTGTGCATTCCGATCATGCTCTCAATCAGATTTTTCTCAGACATTGCTGTCATCAAGTGATCTTGCGCATGTACCGTCAGCAGCGTAAGCTCCGCTTTATTGCCCTGCGCTTCCTGTTGAATCATCTCAGCCTGAACCCGGTGGGCAGCACCTATTTCTTCCTCGGCTTGCTGCAGATGCCCGGCAGCCTTGATAAACTCTCCGGCCTGGGCGGCTCGCAGTGCATCATAGGCTTCCGCTCTGGCATTACCGGCATGGAGAATAATGTTGAAAATTACTTCTTCTGTCATTTTAATTCCTCCTCCAGTTCCCCGGCCATGCCTGCGCGGTCAAGTTTGCGTTCATAGGCTTTGAGGAACGGATAATAAAGTACAGCAGCAATTATAAGGTTAGCAAATACCAGCACAATTGCCCGCCAGTCACCGCCTGTGGCAAGGTAGGCCCCAATGGGTGCAGGCAAAGTCCAGGGTACAAGTATATACGGCTTATTCACTAAACCAATATCCATAACAAAGTAAGTAAGAATCGCAATAGCGACCGGACTAAACAGAAACGGCAAAAATAAAAGCGGATTAAGCATAATTGGGACCCCGAAGATAACTGGTTCATTGATATTGCAGATTCCCGGCAAAAGAGTGACCCGGCTCATACTTTTTAAATAAGGAGCCTTAGAAAAAAGCATCAGTAGTACCAAACTGAGAGAAGCTCCTGAGCCGCCAATCCAAACAAACCACTGAAAAAAAGGCTCTGGCGCAATATTAGGAATCGGCTGCCCGGCAGCCGCGGCCGCAATATTCTGGTCAAGCAACACCAGCCACACCGGCCGGGCTACGCTGCCAACCACCGAATCACCATGAATACCGGTTGCCCAAAGCAAAGTAATAATAACAATGGGTACTAAGATCCCGGCTAACGTGTTGCCTGCCAGCACTAATGGCTGAAATAATTCCAATACAAAATGATGAATATCAAAGCCGATAAAATCACGCACTAGCCAGACTGCCGGTATAATAACGGCTGCCGGTATAAGAGCCTCAAACGACTTGGCAACCGATTCCGGCACTCCGTCCGGCATCTTTATCGTTAGCTTGCGTGTCTTGGCAAACCGCAGCACCTCTACAGCAAAAATGGCCATAATAATAGCGACAAACATACTGCCGCCCCCGAGATTTTCCATTAGCAGCGCCATTCCCTTATCCTGGTAAGTAACCGGCACACTTGTCAGTAAAAAGGCGGCCATCGCCAAAATTCCGCCTGACACTCCATCCAGTTTATATGATTTTGCAAGATGATACCCAATACTGTGACAAGCATAAAGAGCCATCAATCCCATAGTTAATCGGAATGGTATGAGGATTTGGCCTGTGTAGGGTTTGATAGCTGCCGCCAGGGCTGGAAACGGGGGAAATGCCAGGATCAAAAAGAAACTGCCAACAATAATAAGTGGTATAGTAGAAATAATTCCATCGCGCACCGCGCGAAGATGTCGCTGTTCTGACAGCTTGGTCATGGCAGGTATCAGGTATTTATCAAGCAGTGCAAAAAATTTGTGCATCTTCTCTCCTGCCTAATTCAATATCTTCTTAACTTCTGCTAAAATGATGGCTCCGCCCAGCGGGTTATACCCTTGCGGCGGAATAATGGCCACCGGAACATTATATTCTGCCGCAGCCTCCTGGAAAAAGGCAGCACGATGCCGCACCTGAGGCGCTATCAGTACTATATCCCAGCCATTTTTGAGTTCCTCGGCAAATTCACCACTGCCTACCGACTTAACAGTAATGACCAGACCTGTCTTAACGGCTTCCTTTTCAATTGCTTTAACTACAATAGAGCTTGACATGCCGCCAGAACATACCAATAATAATTTCATCGTTCCATCCTCTTTTCATCTATAATCGCCTTACGAATAAACCCACCAACTTCCGCCAGATAGCAGGAGGCCTGTGCAGCAGAACAATCTCGTTTAATCATGACAATAGCCGTCTTGGGATTCATCCCTGCCTGTACAAGAACTTCTCCAGCCCGCTCGCAGCTTACTCCTGTTGCCTGAACGACAATCTGTTTGGCTCTTTCAACCAGTTTGGCATTAGTCGGCTTAACATCTACCATTAAATTGCCGTACACCTTTCCCAACCGCACCATGGCTGCTGTTGTCAGCATATTAAGTACCAGTTTCTGGGCTGTACCGGCTTTCATCCGGGTAGATCCGGTGATTACCTCCGGCCCCACCAATGGAGTAATGGCAAGCTTAGCCACCTTGCCAATCATCGAATTCGGAGTGCAGCTTATGGCGACAGTAAAAGCGCCAACCGTATTGGCATATTTCAAGCCCCCAAGTACATAAGGAGTTCTGCCGCTGGCTGCCAGACCAACTACCACATCCTTCGCTGTAAGCTTTACTAATTGCAATTGAATAACGGCGCCGCTTATCTCGTCTTCGGCTCCTTCTATCGCCTTTAACAGAGCTGTATCACCCCCGGCAATTAGCCCGATTATCTGTTCCGGCTCAACACCAAAGGTCGGCGGACACTCGGCAGCGTCCAGTATGCCTAGCCGCCCACTGGTTCCGGCTCCGATATAAATCAATCGTCCGCCCGTTTGCAGTGCTGCTGCTATTTTATCAACCGCCAAAGCAATATGGGGTATTTCCTCTGCCACCGCCGCAGCCACTGTCTTGTCCTCCGCATTGATGGCTTCGAGCAGTTGGCTGGTAGTCAGCTTATCCATATTCACCGTTTGCGGATTGACCGCTTCGGTAAGCAAATCTTCGATTTTTACACCCATCTTATCGCCCCCAGCCGAATTTTCAAACCTTATTCTGCAGCCATTCAAGCCCCAGCCGTACAGCCCCTTCTACCGGTTGAGTTTTACAGGCTACAATGCTGGCCCGTTTAGCCAGAACCTCTACCAGCCGCTCACGAACCAGCAAAATATTGGTTACGATGCCACCATACATGCATACTTGCACTGCTTCTCTCCAACCAAAACCACGGGTAATAACCGATTCCACCAAGCTGGCCAGCGCATCGCCTGCTTGCTTTACTATCTCGATCGCCACTTGGTCTCCCTGCTTGGCTGCGTCCCCCACCACCCGGGCAAATGCAGCAATATCACCTTTTGACGTCGTTTGGTTATTAATATAGCCAATCATATCATTCCAACTTTTTAGGCCTGCGTATTCCATGATCATGTCCAGTACTATCGTAGCTTTATCGCGCCCTTCAGCAGCCCGAATTCCCCTTTCCACTGCCTGACGGCCAATTGCATAGCCGCTGCCTTCATCACTGGCAAGGTGTCCCCAGCCACCGGCACGA
The DNA here is from genome assembly GCF_000445445.1 of Sporomusa ovata DSM 2662. Taxonomy (GTDB): domain Bacteria; phylum Bacillota; class Negativicutes; order Sporomusales; family Sporomusaceae; genus Sporomusa; species Sporomusa ovata. Next base: position 791,048 of record NZ_ASXP01000003.1, read on the forward strand.
ATGACAGCACCCTGCCTATTTATCCCATAGGCAATTGAGCCTGTTCCGGCAATCAAGACAATACCTTCGGCTTTCCCTAAGCCTGCGACCAACGCAATTTTGGCATCACTATTTACCAGGTAACAGCAAGGCAGACCTAATTCTGCCAGTGCCTCTAGGACAACTTCCCTGTCTCTTACTCTGTCAGCACCGGCCAGCCCAAGACTTACTACTAGTAAGTCCGCCTTCTTCAAATTACAGCTAACAGCCAGTTCGTCAATGATACCAGAAATAACTGCCGTAAATTTGGCCACCCCGGTGATGTGATAGTTGCCAGGCCCCTTTTCCACCTGGCCTAAAATTTTGCCGTTAACAGCTGCCGCGCAGCCCACAGTTTTAGTTCCGCCACCATCTATCCCTATAACCCATTTCATCATCACATCACCTGACATAACATTTCTACTTCTCAGCAATATTTGACACAGACCACTTTCTTTCCTGTTACTTTGTTCAGAAAAAAAATAAAACCTGTCCAATAAAAAATAACCGCTCCCCTAACAAGGTTTGCGATTATTTCAATAAGCTAATTTAGCATCGACCACTTTAATTCATATCTTATTTCATTTCGTCAAGAGAAATACATATATTCATATCTCCTATATTGGTATGCAATGGAATGCTCAAGGTTTCAGGAGAAAAATGCGATGAAACAACGCCATCAGCCACAGCAATTTGCGGCGGCATAATATCACAATGATAATTAAGCTGCGATAGATAGCTTGCTGCATTACCGCTAATAATATTAGATATTTCCCCCATGGCCGAAGTAACAAAACTATCTAATTCTTTCAATTCCATGCCTGACATGATTTGCACAATATTTAATGTCGTATCTTGCGGAAATTGAAACAGAATGGACCCAGCCACATCACCTTTCACATTAATCCGGATATCTACTTCCTGATTTCCACCAGCTACAGCCCCTGTTGCTCCCCGGCTTACTTCAATATCTAACATAGCCTTAAAAACATCCGTAACAGCCTTAAAAACCGGATTGACATATTCTGCTCTCATATTTTCAACCCCTGTTCTGTCACATATTGTGCCATCTTATGGTCTGTCGCAACCACATGATTAATCAGCCAAGCCAACAGTCTGCCTGCCAATATTTGCACAGCTTGTTCATGATAACCTGCATCCGCAAATTCTTTCGCCGCACTTTGGATATCCGCCTTAAATGCCTCATGAATGTTATGGTGTTCTTCACAGTCAGGATAGCCTAATGTTTGTTGATATTGTTCTTCATAATCAAAATGGGTCACTACATACTCCTGCAGAAACACCATCGTATCCTTTACCTTTTCTATTTTTTCCTCCCAGCGGCCTTCCTGACGAATAGCTTGCACAAAATCAGCAACACGGTTAAACAGTTCCTCATGTTGTTTGTCAATGGTTGGAATTCCAATTTTATATTTTTCTTTCCATATCATAGGACCATCTCTCCTCGCAATTGATAATAGTTGTTTGTTAACTATTATAATCTACAATTTTAAAATAGTCTAGATAAAATTACCAAAAATAAAATGCAATGAGGAAGAGCTTATTCATAAAAAGCGAGGCAAGATCCACTTAAAATGGTTCATGCCTCGCTTTTTATACTAACACACCGAATTGTTATCTTTATGGCTGTCCTATTCTTCCATTATATTGCAGTAAGTTTCCAAAAAACCTGTTGTCACCTCGCCCTTAACAAATAAGGGATGGTTCAGTAGTTTTTGATGAAAGGGAATGGTGGTATGCACGCCTTCAATAACAAATTCGCTAAGCGCCCGTTTCATCCGTTCAATGGCTTCCTGTCTGGTTTTGCCCCAGACAATGACTTTTGCCACCATGGAATCATAGAAAGGAGAGATATCATACCCGGGGTATACAGCACTGTCAATTCTGACACCAAACCCACCAGGCGGCAGATAGTGTCCTACCTTGCCGGGGCAAGGCATAAAGTTACAGGCTGGATTTTCCGCATTGACGCGGCATTCCATGGCCCAGCCATTTACCTGTACTTCTGCTTGTGAAAAACTGAGACGGCAGCCTGCCGCCACGGCTAGCTGTTCCTTAATCAGATCAATGCCTGTAACCATTTCGGTTATGGCATGCTCAACCTGAATCCGGGTATTCATTTCAATAAAATAGAATTGACCATGTTTATCCAGCAGAAATTCTACCGTGCCTGCTCCCTGGTAATGTACCGCCTTGGCAGCCTGCACGGCAACCTGCCCCATCTGTTGGCGCAGCCTTTCATCCAGAGCCGGTGACGGCGCTTCTTCCACCAATTTTTGATGACGGCGCTGAATGGAGCAATCCCGTTCGCCCAGATAGACGACATTGCCGTAGCTATCAGCCATAATCTGCATTTCAATATGCCGTGGCTCTTCTAAATATTTTTCTAAATAAACACCGGAATCGCCAAAAATAACTTCTACTTCCTTTTGCGCCTGACGAATGGCCTGGCTTAAATCTGCAGCATTGGCAGCTACCCGCATGCCTTTGCCGCCACCACCGGCGGTGGCCTTGATGATCACCGGATAGCCAATTGTCTCAGCCACAGCGACGGCCGCTGCTATTTCCTCTATAATACCCTCCGTACCAGGGATAATGGGAACACCTGCCTGCTTCATGGTATCCCTGGCTGCTGCTTTTGCTCCCATTCTCCTGATGGCTTCCGGACTGGGGCCAATGAAAGCTATTCCACAAGCACTACAAGCTTCGACAAATTCCGCATTCTCGGCTAAAAAACCATAGCCCGGGTGAATGGCATCAGTCTGGGTAGCGGCAGCCACCGTAAGCAAACTAGCTACATTTAAATAGCTCTGCCTGGCAGCAGCCGGACCGATGCAATATGCTTCATCAGCTAACTTGACATGCAGTGCTTGCGCATCGGCTTCCGAATAAACAGCGACAGTACCAATTCCCATTTCACGACAGGCCCTAATAATCCGGACGGCAATTTCACCCCGGTTAGCAATTAGCACTTTTTTGAACATTTGTTTTCTCCTTTACTCCTCGACCTGATCTTGTTTGCTAAACCGGGGATACTATGGCTTTACTAAAAACAACGGCTGGCCATACTCCACAAAATCTCCGTCTTTCACCAATACCTTCACAACTTCTCCTGTTACGTCTGCAGATACTTCATTAAATAATTTCATGGCTTCCAGGATGCACACAACAGTACCTGCCTCAACCCTGTCACCAATAGTTACAAACGGTGCTGCACCGGGTTCAGGAGTAGCATAAAAGGTCCCGACAGTCGGCGAAAGAATTTCGCAAAATCCCGTTTCACCGGCTACCGTTTCCACCGATTCCCGCAAAGCAGTACGAGGCAAGGCCGGCACGGCAGCAGGCTGCACTTGCGTCATGCCAGAATTTTTTGTAATGACTAGCTTCGCACCCCCATTATTCCATTCCAAGTGACCAATCGACGATTGATCCACAGCCTTAATTAATTCTTTTATTTCATCAATGGTAAACATGAATTTCACTCCTCAATCATTCTTACCGTTACTGCACATCCAAGCAAATACAATAGAGTTAAACTAGTCGTAAGGCAATGGCTTGTTTGAGGTGCTGCAAATATTCTTCCCGTTCATGATAAAGCTGCTCTGCCTCTTTTAACGATATTTCCTGAAACCAAATTTGATCTCCGGGTCTGGTCTGAGCGATAATAGCAACATCTACTGCTGCAACTTGAGCTATTTTGGGGTATCCCCCAGCGGTTTGCCTGTCTGCCAGCAAAACAATCGGGTTGCCCTCAGGCGGCACCTGGATAGTACCCAGTGCAACCGACTCAGAAATCATTTCCAGCGGTTCGTTTAACGCCATCACCGGACCTGATAAACGATACCCCATCCGGTCGGACTGGGCAGTAACCTGAAAAGGGCGACAAAAAAATTGTGCCTTACTTTCTGCTGTAAAATGTTCATATTGATTACCGCGGGTAATGCGTATTTTAATCGGCTGAGTAGGCTTGGGAATGTTACCCTTTGCCACATACCAAGCCGCAACAGCAAAAACATGGTCCTGCAGGTTAACAGCTAGTTGTTTAATTAACCGTCCGGCCACTCCTGACAAGGACTTTCGTAAAGGAAGCACATCCCCTGACTGCAACGCCCGCCCGTGAAAACCGCCAAGTCCTGCCCGCAAATAGGTGCTTTTGCTGCCCATTACAACCGGAATAGCATAGCCGCCGGCCACAGCCAAATAGGAACGGCAGCCTGGTTTACACCCTTTAAAATCGAGCACACTGCCTTGCCTCACATAAACTGGCCGCCACATAGGCACTGCTGCGCCATTAATGGTCGGCGCCATATCGCCGCCGGTTATGGCCAGCAGCATATCCTGCTCCAGCCGCAGCGACGGCCCCATTAGTGTCATCTCCAGCACGCCTTCGTCTTCTTCATTGCCAACCAGAATATTGGCTACGCGCAGTGCGTAGGAATCCATAGCTCCGCTTACAATAACGCCATACTTTTGAAAACCATATCTGCCCAGATCCTGAATACTGGAAAGCAGGCCGGGATGTAGCACAGTCATACTCATGGCCTGGCCTCCTCATATTCCTGATATTCAGCCAAAGAAATCGGCCGAAACCGGATGATATCGCCTGCCTGCAAGAGACTAGGGCATGCCGCCAGGGGACGAAACAATGGCAGCGGCGTACGGCCAATCAACTGCCAGCCGCCAGGGGTTGTGATCGGATAAACACCGGTTTGCATACCGGCAATTCCTACAGAACCTGCCGGAATTTCCAGGCGTGGCGATGACCGCCGGGGTGTGGCTATTTTTTCGGACATACCGCCAAGATAAGGAAACCCGGGGGCAAATCCGATCATATACACAAGATACTGCCCCTGACTATGGATTTCAATTACCTCTTCCATTGTAAGGTTATTATGCTCTGCCACATAAGCAAGATCCGGGCCGAATTCACCACCATAGCAGACTGGAATTTCCACTGTTCTGGGCACAATTGCCACACTATTGTCTAGTTTACTCAGCACTTCTATTAATAAATCTGCAAAAACTTCATAAGCCAGCAGTTCTGCTTGCTGGTAAAACTGTTCTTTACACAATTGTTTTACTTGCACCGGATTGAAAAACACGGTAACGCTGGAATAAGCCGATACATATTCTAACATTCCCGGCAACGGCTGCCGGTCCAGATAATCGGCTAGTGCCTTTACTTTCTTATTTGTCTCAGGATTAATGCCTTTACCGAATTCCACCATAAGGGCTGCCTCGCCGACAGGCAGCAGTTGGTATTCAAGCACAGCCGTCTCTGTTTGTTGACTCACGAGTATCCACCTCTGTCTCTTGCTATATATAGCATGCTACAGCGTTACTTACAACACACTGAATTTTTCATCCTGTATATCGGTAATAAACATATGACCGGGAGCATGGGTAATCATCAACTCCGGTTTTATCTGCATAGCTACCGCTTGTGGCGTAACACCACAGGCCCAAAATACCGGAACCTCTCCGGCTTTAATCGTAACACGATCACCAAAATCCGGCTTGGCAATATCCTTTATCCCAATACCGGCCGGATTACCAATATGAATAGGCGCACCATGAACGGATGGGAAGCGGGAGGTTATCTGGACTGCCCGCACAACATCCTTTTCCGGTATTGGCCGCATGCTCACCACTACCGGGCCTTCAAAGCAGCCTGCTTGTACACAGGGAATATTGGTCTTATACATGGACACATTGCAGTTCTCTTCGATATGACGAACAGGAATACCGCTATTCATCAACGGATGTTCAAACGTGAAGCTGCAGCCGATAAGAAAAGCAACCATATCGTCTTCCCAGTAGGTAAGAATATCTGTTACTTCATCTACCAATTCGCCATGCCGGTAAATCCGGTACTTAGGAATATCTGTGCGGATATCCGCAGTGGGAGCCACCAGCCTGGGCACCGGCGATCCGGCCTCGGTGACATCAAGCACCGGACAGGGTTTCGGATTCCGCTGGCAAAACAAAAGAAAATCAAAGGCAATATCCTTCTTCAAGATAGCCAGATTGGCCTGGGTAAATCCCTTAGCCATTCCGGATGTTGGTTTAGTCCATTCCTTCCGACGAATAAGGGCACGTACTTCCGCCGGACTCATATTTGCATACTCACACATTTTCATCCCTCTTTTTTGTCCCAATGTTGCTATTTTTCACCCATAGCCTTGACAGCTATCCCGTGATTAAGGAGATATTCCCGTGTTTTCCGGGCAAATTCCAGCGCATGTTTGCCATCACCATGAATACATACCGTATCGGCCTTGACGGCAATATCCTGGCCTTGTCGCGATAATACCTTGCCTTCCTTAATCATACGGACAACCTGCTGCACGGCTTCTTCCTGATTGGTAATCAGCGCATCCGGTTGTTTGCGTGGGGTTAACGAACCGTCATGCTGATACGTACGGTCGGCAAATACCTCATGAGCTACCTGCAGGCCAATTCTTTCTCCGGCAGCGACTAGTTCACTACCCGCAAGACCAAACAGAATTAAACCGGGATCTACCTTATAAACAGCTTCGGCAATAGCTGCTGACAGCGGTTTGCTTTTGGCCGCCATATTATAGAGGGCGCCATGCGGCTTAACATGCTGCATACTTGCTCCTTCGGCTTTAATAAAGGCCATTAATGCACCAAGCTGGTACACTACCAGATCATACGCCTCCTGGGATGATATATCCATTTGTCTCCGGCCAAAGCCAACTAAATCAGACAACCCGGGGTGAGCACCAATCGCTACGCCATTTTTCAAAGCCAACGTGACTGTTTTGCGCATAACTCCCGGATCGCCGGCGTGAAAGCCGCAGGCAATATTTGCTGAGGTTACATGCGGCAGAATCTCTTCATCCACGCCAAGTTTGTAAGCGCCAAAGCTCTCTCCTAAATCACAATTTAAGTCAACCCGGTACATAACAATTACCTCCAGCCTATTTTTTGGGTAAAGATTATAATTTCTGCTAACGCTATTCATTTGCCTCTAATTTACAAGAAGAGCTTTGGCAATTCCTTTATCAACGTATAGGCACTCATATAGGACATCACAACAACCACTAGACCGCCGAAAATTGTCATCCACAACGGATGTTTATAGTCGCCAACAATCTTTTTCATATAGGCACCAACTAAAATGGTGGCAAGTGTAATCGGCAGAATGAGTCCGTTAAGTGCCCCTACCAGCACCAGCACCTTAACCGGGCGACCTACAATAGCAAATATTAAAGTAGATGCTAAGATAAATCCAATAATCATAAGCTTTTCATTTTTGGCAACAGTGGCACTGAAGGTCTTGATAAACGAAACCGAGGTATAGGCAGCCCCAATAACGGAGGTAATAGCTGCAGCCCACATGACGACACCAAATACTTTATAACCGATAGCGCCTGCTGCCAGTTTAAATACCGAAGCAGGCGGGTTAGCCGGATCAAGCGTAAGACCTTGAGCAACAACACCCAGAGCTGCCAAAAATAATACTACCCTCATAATCGCTGTAACCAAGATACCGGAAACTGAGCTTTTGTTTACTTCCGGCAAAGCCTCAACCCCACGCACACCTGCATCCAGCAGGCGATGTCCACCGGCAAAAGTAATATAGCCGCCTACGGTACCGCCAACCAGGGTAATGATGGCAAACATATCGATTTTATCAGGCATAATACTTTTCACCATGGCCTCGCCCACAGGTGGCGCGGAAGAAATAGCCACATAAACTGTTAACCCAATCATGACAAAGCCTGCGATCTGAGCAACTCGGTCCATGGCCTTTCCCGCTTCTTTTAAAAGAAAAATTGTGATGGCAATTACTGCACTTATAATTGCACCAGTTACCGGTGTTATACCAAATATTACATTCAATCCAAGACCTGCTCCGGCAATATTGCCAATATTAAAAGCAAGGCCTCCCAAAACAATCAACAGGGCGACAAAATAGCCCAACCCTGGAAAAACCATATTGGCAATATCCTGACCGCGTTTCTCCGAAACTGCAATAATTCTCCAAACATTTAATTGCGCGCCAACATCCAGAACAATAGACATTAAAATAACAAAACCAAAACTTGCTGCTAACTGTTGGGTAAATACCGTTGTTTGCGTTAAAAAGCCTGGCCCGATAGCCGAGGTGGCCATCAAAAATGCGGCACCTAGCAGTAATTCCCAATTTGATTTTACCTTCTTATTACCCGGATGTACATTCCTTACTGGTTCCACAGTAATCCCTCCTATTTTTTGTACTTACCCTTATTTCGCAAAAAAGACGCTCAAACAAAGTTAATCTTTGTCTAAAGCGTCTTTGCTTCGTGCGAAATTTGGTTTTTTTCATCATAACACCGAACTAACCGAATGTAAAATTGAAAAATTAAATAGGGGCATTCGATTTTCCTAAAAGCTATTTTTTAAGCTCTCAATGCTGTGGCAATAACCTGATACAATTGCTGTTCTGCGTGGAGTGCAGCAATTGCTTCCGCTTCACTAACACAGCAAAATCGTATACTATCACCGGTCTTGGTCTGCGCGACCTTGGACAAATCGTTCCGAATCACATAGCCAAGCTTGGCAAAACCTCCGGTAGTCTGGTGATCTGCCAGCATAATAAACGGCATACCATGTGATGCAATCTGAATAGAGCCCTGATACACAGCATCAGAGATAATATCTGCTTTACCGACAGGTAAAATCCGGGAGCCTGTCAACCGGTAACCAACCCTGTCAGCTTGCTTGGTAACTGTATATGGTTTAGCGAAAAAGGCAGCAATTGCTTCCTCAGAAAACATATCCTGCTGAGGCCCAAGCATCACTCTTATCAAAACCTTGTCACCATATGACGGAATATATGCACTGGGGAGTGACTGTGGTCTGGCAGCACCTGCCCCTGCCTGCCCAACATACAGGATATCGCCCTGCCGCAGCGTTCTCCCCTCGTAGCCCCCAACGCCTGCTTTAACACAAGTAGACCGGCTGCCCAGTACCAGGGGAACATCGATTCCTCCCTGCACCGCCAAATAAGCCCGATAGCCGGTGACAGCCTCTCCAAATCGAAGTTCTCCGTTCCTCGGCACAAGAAAAGCCGACCAATTGGAAACAGCAACACCATTTACCGTTACCCGCATATCGGCGCCGCCAACAGCCACCAATCGCTCCTCATCAAACTTAAGCACCGCTCCCCAAGAGGTCATTTCCAGCACAGCTGCCTGTACCTCATTTCCTGCCAATAAGTTGGCTATGCGCCCGGCATACCGGTCCATCACCCCGGCTGTCGGCACCCCATAAGCCTGGTAGCCCCATCGACCTTCATCCTGTACTGTTGTAAAGAAACCCTGTTGAATAACAGTAATCACTACTCATCACTCTCACTGCCCTGACAAATTCGTGGAATATACGTGCCTGCTGCCACTTCGCGGCGTATCGCAAAATACTCTTCCACAGTTATTGCATAAAACTGCAGATAGTCTCCGGGAGAAAATAAAAAAGGCCGACTGTTCTTAGGATTAAAGGCCTTGACTGGCGTACGCCCAATCAGCCACCATTCTCCCGGACTTTCCACAGGATAAAGGCCTGTCTGACTGCCTCCAATCCCCACCGATCCGGCCGGCACCTTAGCACGTGGTTTTTCTTGCCGTGGCATCGCAAGCTGCTCAGCCAACCCGCCCAAATAAGGAAACCCTGGGGTAAACCCCAGCATATACACCAAATAGGAGGTTGCGGTATGAATATCGATAACCTCTGCTGCCGTCAGCCTGGTATAGCGGGCCACATGTTCCAAATCAGGTCCCAGCACCCCCCCGTAACAAACCGGCACATAGACCGTCTTGGACTCTGTGGGCAGACTGCTTTGGGGATTCATTTTACACAGCATTTGGCTGATAACTCCGGATAACTCCTGCCTGGCTATAACCAAAGGATCATAATATACCATAACAGTCCGGTAGGTGGGCACCACTTCAATAACACCAGGAAGCAAACTGCTGTTAAGCAGTCCGGCAAGCTGTTGCACCCTCCTGTTAATAGCAGGCGAAATCTCTGGATCAAATTCGATTACCAACCCATACTCACCCGCAACAAGCATTCTGACACCAGACAACCATTTTTTCATAAGCACCCTCCACTGGTTTTTGGACCTTCTCAATTGGCAAGAAACTCACTTCAGTAATCTCTCCTGAACAAGTTTATGGAAGGCTTGAATGGTCGAAGAAAGCCATTTATCCTTGTGGTAGGCAAGATATGCACTGATCTGGAATTCCGGTCCCAACCAGGGCAAAGCCACTAAGGTACCTGCCGTAAGTTCATTTTGGACTGCCGCCTGGGGCAGAATAGTCAGCCCGATATTGCTCATAACAAATTGCTTAATGACCTCAATCTGGCATATTTCCAGCACATTTCCCGGCTGGACAGCCGCTTTTTCCATACTTTCTTCCAATAAAGTCCGATAGCTACTACCGGAATCGGGAAAGATCAGGGTTTGTCCGCCCAGATCGCTTACCTGCACCCCGGCAAACCTGCTGAAAGCATGGTTGGGCGAAGCGATTAAAACCACAGGCTCCGGCCATAACAATTTACTGACTAAGTCAGGCTCCTGTATTTTCTCTTCCAGAAAAAAAGCCATATCCATCATATTTTTTCGCAGCATATTGTGAAAATCACTTGAAATACCTAGCTTCACCTTCAATTCCACCTCAGGATATACGGCAGCATATTCCTTAAGCAAATCCTTCAACCGGTATACACAGAGTGATTCCGGCATACCAATGATAATCGGCCCCCGCGGTATCGAAAAATCATCAAGTACATTTTTAGCTTCCTCGGCCAGTTTAGTAATGCGCTCAGCATAATCGTAGAGCCGTTCACCGTCACCGGTAAGCATTAGCTGATGACCAAACCGTTCAAACAAAACAGTATTTAATTCTTTTTCCAAAAATTGAATATGCGTTGTTGCTGTAGACTGAGTATAGCCAAGAAATTGTGCAGCCTGCGAAAAATTACCAAACTTAACAATACTCATAAACGTCTTTAATTGTCGTATTTCCAAAAATACCACTCCAAAACAACCTACTTGTCTATATTATACTCGATTTAACACTTTCGACCACTTTTTTAAAAAAGTAGCCGAAACTCACTTGATCTTTCTAATGAGCTCGGCCATTTTGTTCCAATATTAGTACTTTCCCAGAATATGCAGGTTTAGTTCTATACTGACATTTCCATTAGCTACTTGTTCTCCTGAACTGTCACAGCGATTGCCAGTGTCTTGGTTGCCAATTTTCCCGCTTCCCAAGGCCGGGCAAAGCTAAAGCGGATGGTTTCTGTTCCCAACTCATCGCCCGCCTTTAATATATAAGTATCACGCAGCGGTCCGCCACACAGATTTTTGTCCGCTGACAGCGGTTGGGAATCCGCTGTTTGTGATGCTCTGACCAACATCGGTTCTCCCTCTAGTTTCCATGAATAACCAGTTCCAGCCGCAGAAAGCAGTTCCACCCGGAACACTTCGCCTGGCTGGAGAGCAAGCGCTATGTCAACAACCCCCTGACCCAAACTATCCACCTGTACTGTCAGCTTAACAGACTCCTCCCGGTAAGCCATACCTTCCGCCGACACACTGCCAGCGAACAATAAAGGCAATACCATCACTACGAGTAACAGTTTTGACAGCAGTTTCTTTGAAAAGTCCCCCATAAACATCTTCCTCCTCAAATTCTCATTTGCAGGTTAGTACCAGTTCTCCGCACTATATAAATTTTCCTGCTAGATTTTGTATCATCAATGGTCACCATAATGGTTTGTAAATCAAAATTATTGTTGAGTTCATATTTTTTTAAAATAGGTATTGTATTTTTAGTTTTACGTGTTATAATTATCCTATAATAATAATTATTGTTTATGGAGGTAGATTTATGAAAAAGTTTGTATGTACTATCTGTGGCTATGTTCACGAGGGAGATTCCGCTCCTGATGCTTGTCCCCAATGCAAGGCACCTGCTAGTAAGTTTGTTGAACAGTCCACTACAACTTTGAACTGGGCTGATGAGCATAGAATCGGTGTAGCCGCTGGCGTAGATGCCGAAATACTTGAAGGACTGAAAATGAATTTTATGGGAGAGTGTACCGAGGTTGGCATGTATCTGGCAATGAGCCGCCAAGCTGACCGCGAGGGTTACCCCGAGGTAGCTGAAGCCTATAAGCGCATTGCCTTTGAGGAAGCCGAACATGCCGCAAAATTTGCCGAACTCTTAGGTGAAGTTGTAAACCCGTCTACCCAAAAGAACCTTGAACTCCGGGTAGAAGCTGAATATGGTGCCTGTCAAGGCAAACTGGCTATTGCCAAAAAAGCCAAAGAACTTGGCTTGGATGCTATTCATGACACTGTTCACGAAATGTGCAAAGATGAAGCCCGTCATGGCGCCGCCTTTAAGGGATTACTAGACAGATATTTCGGGAAGTAGTATTCAAAAATCACAATACCTACGAGTCCATTAATCGACTCGTAGGTATTTTTGTGGTTATAAGGCCAGTTCAACCTTCTCTCATTCATACCGTTATATTTTTCTGTTATTGCCAATTAGCTCTGCGCAAAATAGCTGTCCAATTTCTCAATATACTCTGCTTTTGTCATAAGCGGCTGATAAGAATCTAAGATAGCTTTTGCCTGCTGGGCATTGCCTGCAAGCAGGTCAATGACAGTCATAGCCATAATTTTGGCAGGCAAAACACAGGCTGCATAATAGTTAACGGCGCAAAAGTCTCTGGTGTGCAGTGCTCCGACTGTTCCACCAATATAAGGATGAATAACTGGCATCAGATGGGACACATCACCCATGTCAGTGGAAGCGCTAAAATGACCGGAATTCGTTATACTTTCCCTTGCGAGAAACTGCACTGAATTTTCAACAAACAGTTGGTTAAAGGCGGCAGAACAGTTAAGCGGCAGGTATCCCGGCAGGGATTGTATCACGGTTTGGGCGCCCACTGCATCGCCGCCGGCTCTAAGTGCCCGGTCGACTTTGCTGTGGGTTGCATCAATAGCCTGCATGGTTTTCGCCCGCACATAGGTTTCCACTCGCACATCGGCAGGCACACTGTTTACCAGGTCGCCGCCCTTAGTAATGATGGGATGTACGCGCACAATATCGCCATCGCGGAAGGTCTCACGCAAAGCGTGAATTCCCATGAGTCCCAGCATGGCGGCATTAAGAGCATTAATACCTTGGTCGGGAGCTTCGGCCGCGTGCGCTTCTTGTCCAATATATTGGATGGTTTTACCGATAAAACCGTTACTGGATTCCCCTATTTGTACAGTAGGCTCCGGTGCTTCTTTAGCTGAATGAATCATCATCGCCATATCGATGTCATCAAAGGCGCCACGGTATATGAGTTCCTGTTTGCCACCGAGATAATGCAGCTTGCCTGCTTCTCTCAGCTTCAGTCGATAGGCAATCTCAACATATTCTTCAGCCGGAACTGCCATAAAGGTCACATTGCCCGTGAGCTGCTGACTTATATTGCTAAGCTTTAGTCCCAAAGCGGCCCCCAGCATAGCTCCAAGCTGCAGATTGTGCCCACAGGAATGAGCCGCCCCGGTTGCCGGATCTGCACAGGAACTATCCGGGCATAATACAGCATCCAATTCACCTAAGATAGCAACATTCGGGCCATTACCGTTATCTTTTAGCTTAGCCTTAACTCCTGTGATCGCTAAACCATCCTCGTAGGTTAAATCAATTTCTTCATAGAACCTTTTTACAAGCTGTGAGGTTACCTGCTCCTTATACCCCAGTTCCGGATGCTGCGCTACGTCTTTTGCCAGCTTGATGATTTTTTCTTGATACTCATCAATAGCACTGCAGACTTTATTTTTCAATTCTGTAATTTCCATAACCATGACCCCTAACTTTGTTTTGTATAACTTATCCTTATAATAGTAACTAGATAAGTTTAAATCTCATTTTGTTATCATTCTACCACAATAGAATTTTGTATGATATAATATTTCCATCATTTATATATACGTCTTTCTCAAAAATACAAAGGAGGAATATCAATTTGGACATTTTAAAAAACTGGAGAATCCATTGCATCGCACTAATTATTGTCATAATTTGTGAATGGATTGGCGCTAAAAAGATCCCCTTAGGCCCAGGGGTACTGCTTTTTCTGCCTATGCTGTACGCTATGGTCATCGGCAGTATTTTGAGTATCCCCCGGTTAAAGGTTGTGAAAGCAGAAGAAATGACACTGGCCTCTGCCATTTTGGGCATCACCACACTCATGTTAGTGACTAAACTCGGAACTGTAATCGGCCCTCAGGTTGTAAAAGTCGTGCAATCCGGACTTGCATTATCCTTACAGGAACTTGGACATTTCTTAGGAACAGTAATCCTCGGTTTGCCAATTGCAATAGCACTGGGTTTAGGACGCGAAGCTATTGGCGCAACATTTTCTATTGACCGGGAACCTAACATCGCAATTATCAGTGAGAAATACGGCTTAAGTTCCCCGGAAGGCCGCGGCGTTATGTCTGTTTATATCTGTGGTACCCTGTTCGGCGCTGTCTGGCTGGGATTGTTGGCAGGCTACCTTGCTGCTCTCGGCATCTTCCATCCTTACGCCTTAGCGATGGGTGCTGGCGTTGGTTCCGGTAGCATGATGGCAGCAGCCTCAGGCGCACTTAAATCTGTTTTTCCTGATAAGGCTAATGAAATTTTGATGTATGCAGGAGCTTCCAATCTTTTAACAACCATCATCGGTATCTATTTTTCACTTTTTGTCTCACTGCCTGTTACTGAGAAGCTCTATACTGTACTTAAACCTATTTTGGGTCGGAAAAATGATTCAAAGGAGGCTGATGAATAATGAAATTTCGCGATATGTTCATTGCTTTGGTACTGATAGGTATTATGACAACAGCCGGCAATGTTATCGGCTATCATATGCCTGCAGGTGAAGCAGCTATTGGTTATGCAATTATGCTTATTATTACTCTGGTCGGCGTCGGTTTAACCCACGTAATACCAATTAAGCTACCTATGGTATTTTGGGTATCGATTGTGGCTTTATTGGTAACATCCCCTATTTCACCTATTGCCAAAACTATTACTTTTTACACATCCAAGGTTGATTTCTTGGCCCTGTGCACACCCATTCTAGCCTATGCCGGTTTAGCCATCGGCAAGGATTTAGAAGCCTTTAAAAAAATGTCCTGGAAAATTATTGTTGTAGCTTTAGCGGTGTATACAGGCACCTTCTTATGCGCCACCGCCGTTGCTCAAATTATGTTGCATTTTGAAGGCATAATTTAACAGACCTTTTGCAATTAAATAATTTAAAGCAGCAGCCCTAGTATCATAGGGTTGCTGCTTTTTTTGATTATTTTCCAATTTCTATTACTTAATCAAGCCGTAGGCTTTCATTTCGCGGCGGAGAAGTTCCAGGTTATGATCTTCAAGCTCTGTTAACGGCATACGGCATTGACCGGCCGTAAAGCCCAGCAGGTTTACAGCTGCTTTAACCGGGATAGGGTTTACTTCACTAAATAAGGCTTTTATAAGATTCAGTGTCTGAAGCTGCAACTTGATAGCACCCTTACAATCCCCCTCAAAGAACTTCGCAACCATATTATGGGTATCCTGCGGGATAATATTAGCCATTACAGAAATAACACCTTGACCACCTAATGACAGTACAGGCAAAACACTATTATCATCACCGGAATATACAGAGAAGTCCTCACCACACAAATTTACTACATCACCAACTTGACCTAGATTACATTCCTTTACGGCAATAATATTATCGATTTTAGCTAATGCTTCTATTGTCTCAGGATTTATGTTCAAATTAGTTCTGCTCGGCACATTATATAAAATTATTGGTATCGTAACACTATCGGCAATAAGCTTAAAATGCTTATATAATCCCTTTTGTGTAGCTTTGTTATAGTAAGGAGTCACAGATAATAGTCCGTCAGCGCCCACTGCTTCTGCTGCTTTCGATAATTCTATGGCATGGCGGGTATCATTACTTCCCGTGCCGGCAATAACCGGTACGCGCTTGTTGACTGTTTCTACCGCAAATTTAATAGTAGCAATATGCTCATCATCTGGCATGGTGGAGGCTTCGCCCGTAGTAGCACAGATTACAATGGCATCTGTGCCGTTTTGGATTTGAAACTCAATTAGCTTTGCTAATGATGGATAATCAACACCATTGTCAGTAAATGGAGTAATAATAGCTACTGCAGACCCAGTAAATAATGGTTTTCTCATAAGTTAACCACCCTTTATTTATATTTGGTACATCAAAATCACTTATACTTTGATTATATCCTATAAAACAACCAATTTCTATATAGATATCGCCTAAGCCGCTTTCTTTCTTAACAAAAATGTGGTCATGCAGCGACTCAAGTTGCCTTATATACATAAAAATAGTACCTTACAAATACAGTTGTCCTTATTTTACCAAAGCTTTAGGAACTTCCACCACATGCTTCCAATACTAATAAAATTTGGCAATCGACAATGGACATAATAAGCCGTTCGCCACCAGGTTCCCTGTGAGATGTAACCTGAACCGAAAAAAATCGGTGTTGGACCGGTTGAGTAAGCTAAGCATCGTTTACTGTCATTATTTTTAGGTATACTATAAGTACCAATGTATCTATATTTTATAAAAGTATAGGAGGGGATGACCTGTCTGCTTCATCGCCCAAAAAAGCTTATATTTCTTTAACACTTACAGCCTTATTATGGGGTGGAAATTCAGTTACGGCTAAGTATGTTGTTAGTCAAATAGAGCCAATGACGGCTGTATTTCTACGATTTTCAGGCATTACTTTTCTCTTGATTTGTTTGACCCTGTATCAAGAAGGGAAAAAGGGTATTCCAAACTTGGTGCAATGGCCTAGTATCATTGCCATGGGAGCATTCGGGCTTTTTATAAATAACGCTTTGCAGTTTATAGGCTTATCGTATACAAGTGCTGTAAATTGCAGTTTGATTTCTGCAACCACACCAGCTATGACGGCGTCGTTTACCTCTTTTTTTATGAATGCCAAATTGACTGGGCAACAGTGGCTTGGCGTTGCAGCGTCTTTGTTTGGGGTATTGTTAATTATTAGCAAAGGATCACTCTCGGCTATTTCCAGCTTAAATATTAATTACGGTGATATTCTAATTTTTTTTAGTCAAGTCAGCTGGGCTTTTTATTCTATAAAAGGCCGCAGTGTTATGAAAACATTTTCACCTATTGCTACCACTGCGTGGACAGGACTGGTAGGCACAATTCTATTTTTCCTTTTTGCTGTTTGGTATGGTTTTGACGGAGAAGTAAATCTTAATTCTTATGGTTGGTTTAGTATGATATATATGATACTTGGTAGTGGCATACTTGCATTCTGCTGGTGGAATCAAGGAATAGTTGCCATAGGTCCCAACCGCACGACAATTTTCACTAACATTATTCCCCTTTCAGGAATGTGTTTTGCAACTTTTTTTTTACATGAATCGATCAATTGGTCACAGCTTACCGGAGCGGCTTGTATTATTATAGGTATATGTATGACTTCGCTAACTAGTCATTGGGATTTTTGGCATCGACACTAAGAGATTCCGCTTTTAAAATTTATTTCACGATAAATATTTACACCCGTAAACCAAAAGAGACTACCAACTGTAGTCTCTTTTGGTCGTTCTTCTAGTATATTAGCAGTTGTAGTAACTTGCTATATCCGTAGTATACTATACATTTTTTTGTTTATATTTAGAATCCTCTCTGGAAGTATTCGCCAATCGAATAAGTTCATCTTTAATAGTGCTAACGTTAGCAAACGCATTATCGCACTCTTCTCAGAGTGGTTTTGTAAGTTGTAGTTATTTTACTATATGCCTTGGGATTACGAGTACGCAACTTCTCCAGCCAGTACGTCAGTTTGATATGACTCTCTTGCCTTCCCGCCAACCAAACCAGCAAACGGCTAAACCCAAATTCATATTCATCAACTTTTACATATATCGCCAATAGTTTAAATAACGTGCGATCAGAATGAATGGCAATTACTTTTTCCAAAGCTTCTTCAACCAGTATCTCGCGTATATAGCTATGCTCACTCAGCCTTAACATGGCATAAAACCAGGTAATACACTGTACTTCGTCAGCTAAATAACCATTTAGCAGCTGGGCCTCTAGTTTTTCCAAAAACAGCCCCTGAAGATAAGCAGCTTGCACCTTTTTAAACCGTTGTTCGCCTTCAAGCAAATTAAGTACAAACTCCAGTTTTGGACAAAATTCCTGTTGGTCAAAATTCCAAACGTGACAAATAATTTGATTCTTAATAGCATCATATAGCCAGATCTCACCAAAGCGCAGACAGCTGTCTTGTTTACGCTGTGCATCATACATTATTGTTTTATATTCTTCCAGATCAGCAGTATACCATTCTTTAATCTTCTCTTGGACAATGCCTTTGGCCTCTTCATTTTCTATTTGGAAATAGCTCCTGAGCGCCAGCTCTTCCTGTTTGTTAGAGTAGCGAAAAACCGGCAGACTTTGCTCCCTGAGATTATCAACCAGCTGTTTACAGGTAGCAATTAACTCATACTGTGCATTTACAGCGATCACAACTGCTCCATTGCGGGGGGTAACAGTAAATAGACCGTTAGCAACTACTTTCCGTCCTTTATCAGTCAGTTTGTAGTTCCTCGCACCGCCAGCCGCCACACATTCACTCAGCAACTGGCACCGGATAAGTTCATTAAGGTAATCGCTGACAACAACCTCTTCCACTCGTAATAAATTACCAATACCCTGTTGACTACACAGCTCAGCCAGGCCGCAGGAAATACACTTCAAAATAAACTCTTCGATGAAGTTATAGCGCCTGTATCCGTCCAGCCAAAATTTTACCGATATAACTGCAACAGGCA
This sequence comes from Sporomusa ovata DSM 2662, assembly GCF_000445445.1. Classification (GTDB taxonomy): domain Bacteria; phylum Bacillota; class Negativicutes; order Sporomusales; family Sporomusaceae; genus Sporomusa; species Sporomusa ovata. The sequence goes on from NZ_ASXP01000003.1 coordinate 810,016, forward strand.
GTTGCCATTCCCGCGTCTCCAAAAGTACCACTCCGGCTCGCTCAGCGACTATATGCTGAGCGATATTCTCAACCTCTAAGAATTTTTTTCCAAATAGCACTGCAGACGGAGTCGCTTCACTTACGACGTCAGTCATTCCAGCATTACATTCAGGCTGGTACTGAGCTTTCTGTATCCGGCTTATCCATTCCTTCAACAGCAAAACCTTTATTTTGTTATCAGAGCTCACGCTTTCTGCCAAATGTGTTGCAATTGTTTTGATTCTTGAAGAAATGATATCTTGCTCGCAAACTAATTTCTCCAGTTTATCACAAGCTACCGTTATCACAGCTTCCAATTCAATCAGATGCTGGCGGCTTTCCTGCAGTCTATTTGTATTGTCTGTCCTTTGTTTCTCAATATTATCAATTTGTCTTGAGAGATCTTCTAACCTATTGTTCTGTTCTCTCCGGTGGGGCACTACCACTATGTCCTTTTCCGGCAATAAACCCTGCCGCTCAGCAAACACAGACTTCTGCTGTTGCAGCTTGCAACAAGCCTGCTCCAGCGTGTGCTCAATTTTTCCTAGACTTTGTTGCAGCTCAAGTACATCATCAACGACATTAGGGTCCATTTTCGCTTTAAGAACCCGTGTTTCTTTACGGGAGCTTAGCAGTTGTTGTGTTAAAGCCGCTAATTCCTCTTGGCACTGGTTATAGGCATGTTCCAGTGAATGTCCGCAATCCAGCAGTTGCCGGTAGCAAGCCTCATAAATCCGTTGCGTAAGATGACGGCATTCCAACAATACCTTATCAATTTCGGCAATTGTCTGTTCACGAAGAACTGCAGGCGAAGCTGCCAACTCTTCCATCGACTTAGCTTTTATAAGCAAATCCAGTAATGTTTTCTTCCACTGCGCACAAAGGCCAAGTTTAGTCAATATTCCCGGTGGTGTAACCCATAATAGGTCATTGATTTCCTGGCGTAAGTGACTGATACTTTGATAATTAACCACCACACCTTTTGGATCTGACTGAAGATCACTTGTCGTCAAACCATAGTCCTTCGCCGTATCGTTTAGAACGCAAGCCAGTTCACGTAATTGGTTTATTTTATCAAACTCCGAAGATTTTAGATCATATTGCCGTTGCTTAATGATATTAATTAATTCCAGCAAACGACTGATATCCTGATTTAGAAAGTGATTTACCGGCGCTTGCACCTGGCACGCCACCTGCTGCACGACAGTTACAAACTCAGTGAGGTCTTGGTTGTACTTTGCTACAGCAATAATTTGCTCCTCGCGCTTACCGCTTAATAATACATAAGCATCTTGTTTGTGCTCAATAAGCAGCGCCAAGGCATTAACCAGTTTTGTCTTTTCCGCTTCGATGCGCTGCAACTCAAATTCCCGGGTAATTATAGTTGCTTGTAGCTTTTCATTGAGCAGTTCCAGGTCAGCCAGTTCAGATAAATAAGTTAACTGTGCAGTCAATTCTTCCCTTTTCATCAGGTTTTGGGCAATGACAGCTTCTGTCTCAAACTGGGCCGCAAACAACTGGTCCTCTTCCTCGTCAGCAGGTGCCGACCTTAGCAAACTAGTTTTCAGATCGCTCACTATTTTTTGATACTCTGCTTGCAGAGCTTCATGCTGTGTTTTTAAAGTCTCACTGTCGCGTTGAACTTTATGCTCAAATTGTGCTAACTCCCGCCATTGTTCATCATCGTTGGTAATCTTGTCTGCAATAACAGTACATTCTGCTTTTATTTCATCCTGCCGTTTTGTGAGACTGGCAAGCTCCAGCCGCATGCTAGCGGTTTCTTCCTGTTTTTTTTGCAGCTCAAGCAAGTCTCGTTGGCACCAAATAGCTATTTGGCTCAGATTTAAGGGTGCCATTCTATCTTCTTACCCATGTAACGTCCTCCAGTGAAACCTTTCTTACTATGTATATGATTTACACAAAGCCATCGACTCCCCCTTCAAAGACAGCCAAAAAACAAAAAAAATTCTAGATTAACTAGAATTTTTGGAGTCCCTATTAGCTCACAACAGCAACCAACCTTTCATAGAATAGCAGTTTTGCTAATTTTACACTAACAGTTTTAAAGTTAGCTGGCACGTTGTCAGTGTAAAAGACATTTATATAATTATATTCACTTTGTTTGTTCCGCCTTCTTTTCTACCGGCTCAGCCTTGATAGTGATCGTTTCGTCCTTCGCACCCTCACCGGCAAGGGCCCGCCGAAGCTCCGTCATCCCCTTACCAAGAGCCTTACCTGCTTCCGGTAACTTACCTGGTCCAAATACAAGCAGAGCAATAACTAGTATTACGCTTAGTTCAGCCATACCTAGATTAAACATAGTTCCACATCCCTTTTATTATTCTTACCAGTCAGGCTTATTATGAACTGTGTATTCAAACCTATCAGCTTTTGTGCTTACGCAAATTGCAATACTTCTACTCCTAAGTTAGAATTTCTTTCAATCGCCCTAATTGTATTATCTATGTGAACAAATATCTCCTCTGATAGTTTTTTAGCTTGGATGTATAAGTCATTAGCCTGTGCTAAATTATTACGATTAACCGCATCAATTACTTTTGTACCCATGCTATGCAATTCCTGATGTACCCCATCAATGGCCGACCATTCTTTGGCTATATCGGGATGAGTTATAGTAATAGCATGATAAAAATGTCCAAAGGCGCATCTTTTAGAATTGGTCTGAATAGGATAAGGTTTCATTTCATCAACTATTCGTTTCAAATTCTTCATCCAATTGCCATGAGCTTCTTTTGCCATTATAAGATTTTTTGTCAACTCGTCATTGGTAATAGCATTGATACCGCCATTTAATGATGAGATCATATCTCTGATAATCTCACTAAGTTCCTCGTCAATCTGGGATATTTGTTTCGCATTGACAGCACTTTCAGTAGCATCAGCATGAATAATCTGCGTCATGCTATGTAGCTTTTCCGCATCTTGCGCTGATAAATTCATGGCTTGATTTACTTGTTTTGCAGCTTCTGTAATATCTTTCATGGAATCTGATATTTTGTCTACATCTTTGATTGTGTCTTTTAACATAAATACATTTTCTTTTATTGTGCCAGATATTATATCAAGTTTTGCGTTCATGTTACTAGTAGATTGCATGGTATTGTTCAGGCTTTCCCTGCTGCCGTTGGCTGCTTGGTGGATGCTATTAACAAAGACCCTCATATCATCTAAATTAGTTTTTGTACTATCGGCTAATTTTCTAATCTCATTAGCCACAACGGCAAATCCCCGGCCAAATTCCCCGGCACGAGCCGCTTCGATAGAAGCATTAAGAGCTAACAAATTAGTCTGTTCGGCTATGGCTTCCACGCCATTGACAATTTCGCTTACTTTAGCAGCCATGTCTACCAACTGTGCTATTTGCTCACTCATAGTCGTTGTATCTTGTACAACATTCTCTTTTAATGTATTAACTTCAGTTAATTGAACCATACTTTCATCATTCTTGCGAATTAAATTAGTAGAAGCCTCCGACAATTGATTCATTGTCGCAGAAGTATGACCGATTGTCTCATTTACATCATTCATACTTGCTGTGATTTCCTCAACTATAGCAAGGTTTGATTCACTTAATGCCGACATATTTTGTGCAAAATCAATCAGTTTATAGGCAGAGTGTGTCATTTTAACATCAAATTCACTTAACGAAGATATACTACTTAACATTTGTTTAGAACTTACCGACATTTTCTTTTCACTTGCTAACAACTTATCAAAGTGCTTGAGCAATGTTTGATGAATGGGATAATCAACCGTAAGCTCCGCTACTACCTTTCCATTAAGCCGGTCTTCCACATTTTGAATTATACAAAGTGCTTCCTTGCAGGGTGCATTTTTTTTAAATAAATTCATAGCGATACTTCCTCCCTCACTATCCTAAGCATGCGCAGCAATAACACGCCTGCATCTCTCTGTAAATGTTGACTATTCCTATTTTATTATTCCTACAAAAACATGAAATTCCTGCTGATGTTGTATAATTCGACAAAAATTTTCATTCATGACTTGTTTATAGAAAAATGGCATTACCCTTCACGAACGGGTTGATGCCATTTTCCTGAACAAGTTCCCTACCCTTTATAGGATTGTCCTACCGGACAAAGCTTCAAGCAGGTAAAGCACATATACTGATTTCCTAAATGCGCCGCTTGTCTCAACCGGGCATATTGCTCACTCAGCAGCAACTTTTTTTGTTCTTCCGGTGAACTGCCTAACCGCTGCAGCTGAAAAGCAATATCAGCACCCAAACCATATGACGTATAACCTAATACCTGTTGTGTCAATACTTTCATAGCGCTTTGGAGGCCATTCAATAAGTATTGTACAATAAATTTATGACGCACAGCAAAAAATTCCGGAGGTAATTTGGCACCAATTGTAAAATATTACTATATACCTATTCGTGCGAAGGTTTCGACTATTTCAATTACCCAATTAAAACGGAGGATACATAATGAACATCAGAAAAAAACTAACCTTATTACTCTTGTTAGCCAGTGCATTGCCACTACTTATTTTTATCGGTATTAATTTGAACAATTCTATTCAACTTGCCCAAGCAACAGCTATGTCGGAGAATTCCAAACGGGCGGAAATTGTTCAGGAGAAAGTAAATAGCTTCATTGATAAAAATATGTATGAAATGAAGCAGGTGTTGCATTCCAAAAGATAGTTGATATGATTGCCGAACTTTCACATCAAGTCAGTGAAATATCTGTTGCTATTCAAAATACTGAGAACGGCAGCCAGCAAATTGTGTCGGCAGTCAAAGATATTGCAGCCTTAACAAACACAGTAACCGGTGAAACACAAACAGTATCGGCAGCCACTGAGGAACAATCAGCAGCCATGCAGGAAATTGCTTCTTCAAGCCAAAGCCTTAGCAAAATGGCTTCCGAACTGCAAACAGCTATTGATAAATTTCGTACCTAAGCAAATTAACTGTGAACACAAACAAATAACCAAAAACAAGCCACAACTCATAATTTGAATTGTGGCTTGTTTTTGGGATGAGTATCTAGCTTATTGGCTATACAAGTCCTGGCCAGCGGCACCTATTTGCTGCCTAATTCTTTGATACTTGCCACCAAAGCTCCAAGCAGACGGTGAAACCCTTGCGGGTTTTGCGCAGGCACCCGGTATTGCTTATTAATTTCCACCTGCACAGCGGGAATTTTCAGTTCACGGGCCACATAATTGGTTATCGTATTAAGACCTGTGGCAGCAAAGTGTTCCTTGGAAATTCTGTCTAATCCGAACCCCCGGAAATTATGCTCCAGCACTTCTACCAGCTTAGGCTTAGCTAAGAGAGTTTTCCCATGATTTGTACCAAAGTCTACATCGAATTCCTGTTCACGTGCTGCACCGTGGATATCTAGTACGATCTTCACCTTTTCCCGGCTACATATCTCGGCAATTCTTTCTTTGTAAATGCAGGGATTATCCATATTAGGGTCGCCGCCATAAAGCTTAGTTGTTGCAATCGCATGACAACCTGTCAATTTGCTTAAGAGGTATACAATCGAGCCTGTGAACTGATCTGACATCTTGATTTTTTTTTGCCGATAATGTCTAACAGCATGCGGCGCCGACACCAAAACAGGCAGTTTTCCCAGGGAAATCCAGAACGGTTCTTCCTGCTTGGGGTTAACACTTTTATCTGTCTTATAGAAATGCACTCTTTCTATACTCACTGCTTCTTCATTACTACGTGCCCGGTTAAACTCTTGCAGAATATCTTCTTGCTGTCCCAAATATAGTAACCCCCGGTTTCTTTGATAAAATGTACAGCTGCTTTTATCGCTTAAATTTAATACAAACCGTTGTTCCCTGCGGCGAACTCCGGATATCCAATTTTGCATTATGTCGCTCTGCAATGCGATAGCAAACCGGTAACCCCAGGCCAGTGCCATTTTCCTTGGTCGTTACGAAAGGTTTACCCAACTGCTGCAAAATTTCAGCAGGTATCCCCGGTCCATCATCTTGCACTTCAAGGAAGATGGTATCACTATTGCAATAGGTTTTAATCCTAACCTGACCATTAGGCGGCATTGCCTCCATCGCGTTTCGCAGTAAGTTTAAGAGTAGCTGCCGCACTTCATTCGGATCAAAATCGTTATCCGGAGTATCGCCTTTTTCGACAATAACGTTATGTCCTGACCAAAATGCATCAGCCTGAATCAAGGGGAACATGGTATCGATAATAGCATTTAGGCTCCCACGTTGCCTGACAATCGCCTTATTCTTAGCAAGCGACAGAAATTCCTGCTTTCCTCTCCCTAACCGATTATCTCTAAGCCATCAAACTGCATGTTGTAGTACTTAGCATACAGACCCTTCTGAGCCAGCAACGTTTGATGGTTGCCGCACTCTTGTATCTGTCCGTCGTTGATTACGATGATTTCGTCCGCATGACGAATAGTGCTTAAGCGATGAGCGATAATAATTGTTGTCCTCTGCTTGGCCAGTTCTTCTAAGGCGGCCTGAATATGTCGTTCGCTCTCGTTATCAAGAGCTGAAGTCGCTTCATCCAAAATCAAAATCGGCGGATTTTTTAGGAACACACGGGCAATCGCAATACGCTGCTTTTGACCGCCGGACAGACGAATGCCCCGCTCACCAACATAGGTATCATAACCCTCTTCCAGGCTAGCAATAAAATCGTGAATATTAGCTTTATGCGCCGCTGCAATAATCTCTTCTTCGGTCGCGTCCGGCCGCCCGTAAGCAATATTATCCCGTACGCTGCCGGCAAATAAATACACATCCTGCTGCACAATGCCGATGGCATTACGCAAAGAGGTAAGCGTCAGGTCACGCACATCCTGCCCATCAATCAAAATCGCGCCTGCTGTCACATCATAGAAACGCGGCAGCAAGGAACAGATTGTTGTTTTTCCACCACCGGACGGGCCAACAAGTGCGATAGTTTTTCCGGCCTCAACCGTAAAATCAACCTGATTAAGCACCTCATTGTTCCCCTCATAAGCAAAGGATACGTGGCAGTACTTGATGCACCCTTTCACGTTGGTAAGGGGAGTGGCCGCTTCCTTGTCTACTATTTCCGGCTGTGTTTGCAATACCTCAGCGAACCGTTTAAACCCGGCATAGCCTTTTTGAAATTGCTCGGTAAAGTTGAGCAACACATCCAGTGGATTGATGAAAATAGCGATATAAAGTGCATAAACCGCCAGGTCAGTGGCCGCTAACTGACCTTTGCCGATAAAATAGCCGCCACTTACCAGTACCACTACATACAGCAAACCTTCCAATAACCCGTTACCGGCATAGAAACTGCCCATGATTTTGTACACGCTTTCTTTCGATTCGAGAAATTCGAGATTGCCGCGGCGAAATTTTTTTTGTTCGATCTCTTCATTGGCAAATGATTTAATCACGCGAATACCGGCAAGGCTATCCTGCACGAGGGCATTGACAGTGGCAATCCGTTTGCGGTTTTCCAAAAAAAGTATTTTCATTCGCTTATTCTTGTAGTAGCTAAAAATAGTCATACTTACCGCGATACTGAATAAGATTAGCGTCATCGGTATATTAATCATCAGCAACAAAACAAAGGAACCAATCAGTTTGAGACAAGAGATGAAAATATTTTCCGGGCCGTGGTGAGCTAATTCAGAGATGTCAAATAGGTCAGACACCAGTTTAGACATCATCTCGCCGGTATTGTTCTTATCATAATAGGAAAAAGAAAGTCTCTGCAGGTGATCAAACAGATCTTGCCGCATATCGCTTTCCATCCTCGCACCCATTACATGTCCCCATGTCGTAATGTAATATTGACAGGCATAACGAAGACCGTATAAAAGCATCATTCCCGCACCGACATAGCCAACAATGGAAATAAATTCCATCGTTTGCGTGATTAATAAATTTTTTGTCAGGTAATTGAGCACCTGTGGAAAAACCAGATCAATGACTGAAACAACAATAGCACAAGCCATATCAATGTAAAAAAGCCGCCGATATGGCTTATAATAGTGCAAAAAACCAGCAAGAATAGACATCAGCAACACCTCTCCCTATGGATAATAAAAGAACAGACAAGCTGTTTCTCCTAATTATACACCACCAACAGGTAAGCTGACACTATTCTTTATCTCCACCAAAACCTATGCTGTCACTTTTTCTTCCATTATCTAACATCATTTTTTTCCAAACCTCGGTAATGACCTTACTACGTTTTTGCCTCAGCCATTCACCAATATCTTTGCCTTTTAATTCGGCAGGGACAACATCCTGCACTAGATTCAGGAGTGCCTTAAACGGGCTCAAAGCCGGGATATGTAAGTTTATTGCCTGTGAAATAATATCAAATTCCGCTACAGTTAGTGAACCACGCCGCAAAGTATCAATTGCGGCTACAATTTTTTCCGGGTCAGGGACCTCCAGCAATGTTATGATTTTACCGGCAGTTACAGACGCAGTAAGCCAGTCACCAGGCAACGTCATGCGGCTATTCCAGTGGTATATACTTTGGTGGTCCATCACAAGGCTCAAACTGACAAACCGTAGCTTTGGACTTGACGTAGCTTTGGCCACCGAATCCAGGCGATCCATTGCAATAGCAAATTGTTCTGGGGGTAAGTCCGCTATTTCTTCAAACACACACGGCAATAAATTGCTCTGAACCAAAACCTTAAAAAAGCGAGATGGGGCCGAAGCATCATGCAAGACTTTTGTCAATTCGGCAAGCACCCGTTCAGCAGGTTCGCCGCCAAGTTCATCAGCAGCGACACTTGCAAGAATCAGTGTCTCAGCATCAATGGCGAAATCTAAGCGCGCCGCTTGTCCTGCAAGCCGCAGGGCACGTATGGGATCATCAACAAAATGCTGACTAGTGGCACGAAGTATCTTGTTCTTTATATCCCGAATTCCATGGAAAGGATCAATCACTTCGCCAGTCAAACTATCCACAGCAATGGAATTTACAGTTGTATCACGCCGAAATAAATCTTCTTCAATGGTTATTTTGGGGTTCGATGCAATCTTAAAACCTTTATAGCCTCTGCCGACCTTTCGCTCCGTTCTGGCAAAGGCAACTTCACATGCTCTGCCATCAATAACCAGCCGAAAAACCGGAAACGATTTGCCACATTCATCGGCTTCAGGGAAGAGTTTTTTAAAGTTTTTCTTAACCATGCCAACTACACAGAAATCAATATCTTTCGGCGCAATTCCTCTCACCATATCACGAACACAGCCACCCACTCTATAAAGGCGTCCCCCATTCGCCAGAATGATTTCCGCAAAAGTTCGCTCTGTTACGACATTACTATTCACCAGGATCGTCCCCCCTGATTATATTTTTCATTTAATACTCAATACATACAAACCCCAGGCTCCAGTGCTGGATCCTGGGGTTTGTATGATTGTCATTTCGTTACCAGGTGCAAGTTATCCTTGTTCTACTGCTTCATCAATTGGTAAAGCTTACAAGTCGCTGCCTTAGGATCTGCTGCAGCAACAATGACTGATACCACTGCCACCCCATCTACACCTGTATTCATGACATCACGGATATTACTTCCATTAATTCCGCCAATAGCAACAATAGGAATCTTTACCTTAGCTTTTATCGCTTCCAATTCCGCCAAACTGACACTATCGGCATCATCCTTAGTATTTGTAGGGAATACGGCTCCGACACCAAGATAGTCAGCACCTTGTTCTTGCGCCAGCAAAGCTTCTGCCAGCGTTGCCGCAGATACACCAATAATCTTATCAGGCCCTAACATTTTCCTTGCCACTGCCACAGGTAGATCTTCCTGTCCAATATGAAGCCCCGCCGCATCTACCGCCAACGCAATATCTGCCCGATCATTCACAATCAGCGGCACACCATATTTTTCCGTAACACCTTTTATCACTAAAGCCACTTGATAAAATTCTGCTGAGGACAGATTCTTCTCTCTTACCTGTACCACCGTAACACCACCCTGGATCGCTTGTTCCACAGTTTTCGCAAGATCTTTATCGCCAAGTAACCCTCTGTCTGTTACTAAGTATAAAGAATAGTTACAATTCCTTTTATCCATTCGTAATTCTACCACCTTTCCTTATGACTTCCGGCGTCAACGACCATACTGCATCAAACAAGCGAACCCGAAAGGTTCCAATACCTTCTCCCACCTGTAATGATTGGTGCGCCAACTCACCAGCTAACCCCATGGTCATCACACCGGCAACTGCGCCGGTAAACCAATCGTTTGTTGCGCCACAGTAACAAGCAATCAAAGAAGTGGCCATACAACCTGTACCTGTTACCTGCGACAAGATAGCATGTCCATTATCAATACGACACACCCGTTCCCCGCCGGCAATAATATCCTGCTTACCAGTGATAGCAATTACGCAGCCCAGTTTTTGCGAAAGCTGCCGCGCCACCTTTTCTCCGTCTACCTCATCAGCAACAGAATCAACACCCTTGATATCTGCAGCAACGCCGGCAATCATTTTCAGCTCCGACATATTGCCGCGAATCACCGCAGGACAAACCTCCTGAATAATTCTCTTAGCCGTAGCTGTACGAAGAGCGGTAGCGCCCACCCCCACTGGGTCAAAAATAATGGGGATTCCTTTCTCCCTGGCTTTTTTGCCGGCAGCTACCATGGATTCAATACTCCGGGAATTCAACGTTCCAATATTTAATACCAAGGCAGCCGCAAACGACACCATTTCTTCTACTTCCTCAATATCATCAGCCATAACTGGCGAAGCACCAATCGCCAGGGTTATATTGGCACAATCATTTACCGTAACATAATTAGTTAAATGATGCACCAGTGGTTTCTTAGTCTTCAAGGCTAAGAGGCTATCTGCTATTTTTTGCAGTATTTCCATTGTTTCGTACCCCCCCATGTTACTTTATATAGTAACGCTGTTATTATCATTACTGGTATGGTAGCGCCTAGCACAAAATCCAGCTTAATAAACTGATAGTACATGCCTACTCCTAGCGCCCAAATAAGTAGCGCTCCCCAGTTAATTAGTATTTTAGCTTGAACCTTGCGATTTTTTATAATAAAATACTCTGTCAACAAAACGGCAAATAAGGGCGCAAAAACAGAGCCAATAGCCAGGAGGAAATTCTCATACTGCTCAATATTAAACCACAAAGCAGCTATTGTGCCAATCACCGTCATAACTAAAGCTACCCGTTTCTCATTGAGTTTCGGAAACATATTTGCAAAACTCACACCTGCTGAATAGGCATCCAAAAAAGTAGTTGTTACCGTTGCCAAGACTACAATTCCTAGTGCAGCCAGCCCCAGATTAGCAGCCAGCATCATGGACGAAGGTTCTGCATTGCCAGCAGCTATGGCAGCTCCCAGTCCAATAATATACATCCAGCAGCTGCCAGCAAAGTAACCCAAGCCACTCCCCCAGGCGGCACTTTTTTTGTTTTTGGCAAAGCGGGTATAATCCGCAATCAAGGGCAGCCAGGAAATCGGCATAATAACACTTAATTCTACGGCCTGACCGAAAGACAGGCCCCCGGCAGGTGACGCAGTTAACGCAGCGCTATTTTTAAATACAACAGTACTTAACACGATGGTGATACCAAGCAAAAGGAAAACAGCCACCATATTGGCTTTTTTCAGACCACCTTCCCGGCCAAGTGCAATCCATATGAGGACTAAGCCACCAATGGCAATAGTCCATACAGAAAGCTGATCCAATCCCCATAGCAGCTTTCCAATCTCGTTAGCCGAGCGGGCAGCCGCAATAATCATAACTGCCGTCCACCCAACCAATTGCAAAACATTTAATACTGAAAATAAATAAGACCCATATTCGCCAAAAGAAATCCGGGTTGATACCAGCGCCGGTATCCGTTCTTGAGTACCAATTACCCCACCCAACACTAAAATACCAGTTCCGACCACATGGCCAATCACAATAGCTGCTACGCCATTGTAAAAACCAAGTGGAGCCAAAAGTCCGCCTGTTAAAATCTCAGCAATAGATACAGCCGCACCAAACCACAGAAACAAGTAATGATTAAACCCTAATACATGGTTTTTATTCGACATTCAACATACCACTCCTTTTTATAAAAATAAAAAGCACACCCATAAGGATGTGCTTAAAGTACAAAACACGCTCTACCATCATCCCTACGCTGGCATTACCCAGATCAGGTTAAAGGGTCATAGATTTTATTAGATCTATATCTCAGCCGGCCTTTCCAGCACCCCTTGAAACAGCGATATTCTTTTCAAGCTCATAGTAACATATTTAATCACCATTTTCAACTAAATTCAAGTAATTAATTGGTAAATTATTACAAATGATAAAAAACTGTTAGCAAACAAATTCACAGCACTTTTTCCTCTTACCAATATCCCATTAAGGACAGATTACCTTGACAACCCTGCTTATCTCCAAGTAGCTTGCTGAATTGTCCTTCTACATATAAATTGTCGCTTAAACCGGCCTTCAACCCCAAATTGATTTGATACATATTGCTTCCAATTCTGTTTTGGCTTTGCTCACCTGAAATATCGGCTACATTATCGCCCTTAAACTCATGGATATAATGTACCCCGAGCGAGGTAGTCATTACTGCTTTGTTACTTTGCATTACCGCTTTGCGCAGTTGCAGGCCTAGCCGCCCCTGTAAAGAATCAGCTTTTTTTAGCGACACATTTGCCCCCATATTATCTGTAAAATCTCCCTGATGAATACCAATATACGATAATTGCATCTGTGGTTCCAGTACCAGACCATGCTGTTGTTGAAAAGTCACACCATGCTCCAGCGAAGTAACAAATAGTCGTCCCGAATACTGCTGTTTAAGACCATACCCATAATAACCTGGCACATTGTTGGTAAAATCCAGATTGCCATATAGTAAGGCTGCATTAAAATAACCGGAACGGCCGGTCTCCGTTGGCATCCTGATTACGGAATAAAAGCCGCCATAATTTCCTGTTATCTTGTTTTTCACATTATTTGCCGTATTCCTTTGATTAGTTTCTCCATGTCCGGCAATGAAACCAACATACACTTTATTCTTTTCCCCAACAGCAGTCCCACTAACCAGGTTTTCCCAGCCCACCTGCAGGCCTTTCGTCTGCGCATGATAGTTGGAGCCAGAACCATTCGTGTAACTCGTATCATTGCCAAAAGGACTTACCCAAATAGTATTATTTTCCTTTCCTGCTACGACCTGTGAAGTACGCAGTTCATACATATGTAAACCTAAATCGTCAACAACCCCTCGGCTTAGGTTTTGCCCATTGGTAATTGCCGCACTATAACTTGAGAGATAATTAGGTGCATACAAAGCATATACCAGCCAGGACATTGTATTTTCAGGTTGACCACTACGTTTCCAATACTGATAAGCTCCCCCGCTACGATATTCATTGCCAGCAGCCATTGGCGATGCGGTACCGGCAATAAGCTCTGTTCCCTTTGGTACGGAAATCACATAAATATCCTGTAAATCAGAACCCCAGCCAGCCAATATCGCCTGGGCATTGCGTGAATCTGCCACAGAAAAGTATTTGTCCGACCACCATGCACCTAAATAACCCTGGGTAATCTCATCTGATTTCAGATGATTACCCCTGCGAACTAGTTTCATGTCTTGCTCAGTTTCCACAATCCGAACCGCCGTATCAGTAATACCTGGCGTACTTGTAAACGAATAAAAATTACTATAGTAATTTAGGCCGGCAAAATTAGTAAACCCCGCAGCTAACAAAATTTGTCTTTTTTGTTCCAACAAAGCATCAGTAACACCAGGAACAATATTCACTGCACTCTGGCCACTCACAGTCTGTGCCGGGCTGGTTCCCTGGGCCTGAATCTGGGCATCAATTGCTGCAAGCGCGTTATTCCAGTCCTTAACCTGCTGGGACTCTGCAGCAACTGGTGTGATGTTAAATAACAATATTGCAACACTGATAACGGTGGTCGCGAATTGTTTCTGCCAATTTTTGAAACTACTTTTATACGCGTGCATTAACATACTCAGCTCCTTGCACTAGAATCTACCCCTGCTGTTTTTTCCCAAACAGGAAAACATCGGTAGTGTTACTCCCATCTGGCTCTAAATAATTTTGCCTTACACTACGAAGACAATCGATTCCGTTCACTTTTAGAAAAGCAACTTACATATACCCCCAATCATTTCCCAGGAAACGCAAGAATATCTATAAACTCCCTGCTAAGATATAAATATGTAATATCAACTATTTACCATAAAATATAAAAACTCCTGCAAGACATTGAACATACATTTCCTGCAGAAGTTTACGCTATCAGATTTTCTCTTATCACGTTATCGCGGGGACAGGTTACTTGACATAGACCTCTCCCCGTGACATTTCTATAATGTTAAATCATTCCATTATTTTTAAAAAATAATTTATGAGGCAGTAATTACAGCTCTCAATCTATTAAAACGAGAAAAATAATACATCAATGGAAATTCATGGAGGAATTTGCAACTTTTTGTATAATTATATTTTGTTAGATGATTTAATAATTTAAGGAGGAATAAGTATGAATCTTAAAAAACTAGTGGCAGCACTCTGTGCGGTAATAATATTGTTGGTAGTTAGTGGATGTAATAGTACCTTGGATCTAAGTCTCAATGTCGCCAAAGGGGACAAGTACAATACCCACACATTATGCAATCAAGACATGATCTTTTCGGTAAATAATAAAACAAGCAAAGTACATCAGATAGTGGATATGAATCTTTCCATGGATGTAAAGGATGTTGATAAGGACAAAAATGTCACTATAGATTATAAATATGATTCCATAAAAATTTCTACTGAATGTGCAGGCCAAAGAATGGAGTATGATTCAAAGCAAAATAATGAACGCAATCCTTTATCCCAGATATATGGAGGTATTATCGGAAAAAGTTTTACTGTAAAATTGGATAAAAAAGGACAAGTTCTTGAATTAATAGGAATAGATGATATTATAAATTCAATGATTGACAATATTAAAGGAAGCGAAGAGCAAAAGAAAGCGTTTAAGAATTCTCTAAATCAAAGCTTTGGTGATAATGCAATTAAATCAATGATAAAGCAAATGACGAGTTACTACCCTGACAAGGAGATTAAAGTCGGGGATATTTGGGATAATAAATATGATATAAAAACATTTTTCCCAATCTCTGTTAATAATAAGTTACAGCTTGTAGGCGTGAAGGATGGGCTGTTAAACGTTGATGTACAATCAACTATAGCTACAGATACTAAAAATAATACAATAGATTTTATGGGAGTAAAGGGAAACGTAAATCTAAATGGTGATAGCAAGGGAAATATAAATATTACAAAAAGTAATGGACTTGTTCAAAATGGCACGTTTACGCAAAACATAAGTGGTGAAATAGAATTATTGGCTAATCAATCAATACCTGAGAATATTAATATGCCAATAACAATGACGTCCACGATAACTTACGAGACTACAAAACAGTAAACTTACTGATAAAAAAGTCTGCCGTTATTTAAATGTCGGGGGGACGGGGTTATTGACATCGATCCATTGTGCTGGTTGTCATTAACCCCGCCCCCTGACATTTTCTAAAGGTGTTGAAAATATGAATTGTATAGCTTGTAATGCTTGTCGGTATAGTAATAGTAGCAAGATAACTACCTAACTGTTTGGAGGTGTAATTTTTGAGCATAACAGAAGAATTGGTACACATTACGGCAGATATGGCTATGCTTGAAGGGGAACTTAAAATACCCGCTAACTCGCAGGGAATTGTACTCTTTGCCCACGGCAGCGGCAGCAGCCGTCACAGTCCTCGCAACAATTATGTTGCACGTGTATTAAATAATAATGAACTGGCAACTTTGCTTATGGACTTATTAACACCTGAAGAAGATAGAAATTATGACACAAGGTTTGATATTGAGCTACTTACGCAACGGCTAATCATAGCTACCGATTGGATACGAAATAATAGGCAAACTCAGCGTCTGCCTATAGGCTATTTTGGGGCAAGCACCGGTGCTGCAGCGGCCTTGAAAGCTTCTGCTATGCAAACTTCAGTCCAGGCAGTGGTATCGCGTGGCGGTCGACCTGACTTAGCAGGGAGCGACTTAAACCGAGTAATCGCTCCTGTTTTGCTTCTTGTTGGTAATCATGATTTTGGCGTAATAGACCTGAATGAAAAGGCTTTTGCCCAATTACAATCAACTAAGAAGCTCATCCTCATACCAGGCGCTACTCATTTATTTGAAGAAGCTGGAACCCTTGAGCAAGTGGCCAGTCATGCCGCTGACTGGTTTAGAAAATATCTGGCTTCAGCAAAGCATTAGACAATTTTTATCTATACCGCTGCAAGTCGCTTTTTAAAGCAATTAATGTAAAGGAGTCTTCAAATGGAAAATAATAGCCAGCAAACAAATACACCTGCCTCTTTCCCACCTCAGCAGCAAGATCAACAACCAGGCAGTGAACTTGCTATGACCCCTCGCCCGATTTCAGTTAAGCAAGACTATAAGCCTTGCGGTAAATTAGAAAAAAAAATAGCATTAATCAGCGGTGGTGATAGTGGAATTGGACGAGCTGTTTCTCTTTTGTACGCGCTGGAAGGTGCTGACATCGGCATCATTTATCTCAATGAACATGCTGATGCAAATATGACCAAAAGTGATATCGAAAAACTTGGGCATCGCTGTCTTCTCCTTGCCGGTGATGTTGGAAATGAAGAGTTTTGTAAATATGCTGTCACTCAAGTGATTAACGAGTTTGGTCATCTTGACATCCTAGTCAACAATGCTGCGGAACAGCATGTCCAAACAACCCTGGAGAATATTACCGCTGAGCAATTGGAACGAACCTTCCGCACGAATATTTTCTCGTACTTCTATCTCAGCAAAGCCGCCTTACCTCACTTAACCAATGGATGTGTAATTATAAATACAACATCCATTACTGCTTATGAGGGTCATGAGTTGTTGATGGACTATGCAGCCAGCAAGGGCGCAATCGTCACTTTTACCCGCTCACTCGCGCAGTCACTTGTTGGAAAAGGTATCCGTGTAAACGGCGTTGCTCCCGGACCAATATGGACACCCCTTATTCCTGCCTCGTTCAACGAACAACACGTAGCCCAGTTTGGGCAAGATACGCCGATGAAACGCGCCGGGCAGCCGGCCGAGGTTGCACCGTCCTATCTCTTTTTGGCCTCACAAGATTCCTCCTATGTAACAGGGCAAATACTGCACGTCAATGGCGGAACCATTGTAAACGGCTAGCGTAATTTACCCGTCTGATGGTCTTTGACCATCAATTTTCATCAAAATCGTTAAATATAAAAAAACCCTGCCAAATTCATACAAAATTTGGCAGGATTCTCACCAGATTCTTCCTACCAGGTAAAACTTTCAGTCAGATAATCATTTCTTGCCTTATAGTATTTGCTAATTCTAATCCTTTTAAGACTTCTACTATTGTTAGTGCAAAGTGCGGCGAAGTCCCCGGTCCACGTGAAGTAATTATATTACCATCAATTATTGTACTGTCCGACCCGCTTGTTTCAGCATCTTGTAAATGCTGCTCAAGCCCTGGATAACAAGTAGCTGATTTTCCTTTGAGAAGCCCTAATTTACCTAAAATAGTCGGAGCTGCACAGATAGCTGCAACCCATTTTCCCCGTTCCGCAGCTATTACTAGCTGTTCATTTAAACCAACATGTTTGTCCATAGTTTGCGTTCCTTGCGCTCCCCCCGGAAGTATTATCATGTCAACATCCGAATAGTCAACACTATCATATAATACATCCGCAATAACCGTAATATTATGTGCGCCGGTTACTTCCTTTTTCCCCATAATAGAAACCATTTGAATAGTAATACCTGCTCTGCGTAAAATATCAACGACACTAATTGCTTCTATCTCCTCAAATCCATCTGCTAAATGCAATAATACTTTCATTTTCATACATCCTTTCATTATTTTACTGACACATTAGATCTACAACTTCCGGATAATTATCAATCCTATAATAAAATCGCCTCCAACCTCTGTATGAAAATTACTTACTATCTGTCATTCTTGTTTTTTCCCAGTTTAACCCATCTATGTATAAACTTATTATAATACCGCTGCAAGCACGTGACAATTACCAACTTTTTTTATCCAACTGGTAAGTGTGCCAAGTCGCTTCCTTTGAGTACTTATATTCATAGCATCACATTACATCTATCTAAACCTGTTAATATAGTATTAGTAAATTTTCCTTTTTTATGTTTTTCATGGATATACAACTGTTACTTATAAAACAGCCCAAATTCTCGCACGAACGTGCAAGAAATCTAGGCTGCTAAATTATCACTCCATGGGCCTTTACAAAAAGTCCAACGGCTAATCCAAAGCCAAGGATAATAATGCAAATTCGCAATAGCTTTTCATTTACCCGCTTCAATGCGTAGGCTCCTATCTGGCCGCCTGCAATAGAGGCAACTGAGGCCACCATAACTTGCGTCCACGCAACATCCCGGGAAAAAAGAAAAATCAAAACAGCGGAAGCGTTCATTACTCCAGCCAATACATTTTTAGTCGCTCCTGCTTTGCGCACATCCAAACCTGCAATTGTCAAGGCAGCCAGCATTAAGATGCCAATGCCGCCACCAAAATATCCACCGTAAACGGAAATAGCAAACTGCATGACTAAGGAAGTACCCAGCCCTAAGGGCTTTGAATTTCCGTTTGTTTTCCGGAAAAAGCTTCCCCATAAAAAAACAAATGTAGCAAATAGAACCAACCACGGTACCAAAAATTCAAAAATCGAAACAGGTGTCATCAACAAAAGAAGAGCACCAAAAACACCGCCAATCAAACTAACGCCAAACAGAACCTTAAATGATAGTTGAGGTAACCCGGAAACATTCTTTCGTCCGGCAAAACCGGTTGTAATCTGCCCCGGAAAAAGTGCGACAGTCGATGTAATATTGGCTGCCCGCGCATCCAATCCCGTAAACATCAATGCTGGAAAAGTAAGGAATGATCCTCCGCCAGCTAATGCATTTTGAACACCTGCACAAAAAGCTGCAATAAAAAGAACTACAAATGTTATCATAAATTAAAGTACCACCTTCATTATCCTTCTTTCAGCGAACAAGCTTTTGATAATGTAGTTATTCGAGATTTATATGAAATGTTGACATTCCTCCCCTAATTTGGCGGAACCAGATATAAAAACCCCCGGCCTCTTGTCATTAACAACTACTTTTATACTACGATCTTCTTGCTTCTAATCCTGTTTTTTAATGTCGTTGCTCCCTATTTTGCCAATGCCAATTCATTCAATTTACTTAAAGTTGCCTCTGACCGAGAACAATCATAATATCACCGGCGCTTATAACTTGTGTACCCGGAGGATTAGTGATTAGCTTATCCTCCCGCTTGATGGCCACTACAATCGAATTGAATCGTCCTTTAATATCATTTTCAATAAAGTCTTTCCCCACTAATGGAGATGTTGGCTGTACCGTAACCTCGGCAATATCCATATGTAGATCTTGATTGTAAAACAAGTTTTCGACAAAATCCATAATCACAGGTTTTATCATCGCCGAGACCATCTGCCGGCCACCCATTACAGATGGGAAAATAACTGTCGTAGCCCCTGCACGACGCAGCTTTTCTTCTGCTTCCGCTCTATCAGCTCTTGCTACAATCGTCATCTCTGGGTTGAGACTTTTCCCTGTGAGGGTGACATATACATTATCCGCATCATGAGATAACGCTGTAATCAAGCCTTTCGCCCTTTTCACGCCGGCTTGTAATAATATTTCATCAAGCGTTGCATCTCCATGGATGGTTAACACTTTTTCCTCACACAACTGTTCATAGAGTACCAAATCTTTTTCAATGACTACAAAGGCCTGCCTTTCATCCTGCAAACGCTGAATCACATTTCCCCCAACCTTGCCGGCGCCACATACAATAATATGATTATCTAAACTCGCAATACGCCTATTCATACCCTTCCTCCCAAAAAAATCTTTTAATCTTCCCTCTATCGACATGCTGATTACTAATGTAAAAGTATAATAAGCCATCCCGACTCCAATAATAATAAACAAGCAAGTAAACATTCGGCCAGCCGCTGATTTTGGAACAATATCACCAAAACCAACAGTAGCGATTGTTACCACCGCCAAATAGGTAGCATCATAAAAGGATAGATTTTCTAGTGACATAAAACCAAGAATACCAACTATTAAAATACCGATAAAAAGAATAAGTGATAATTTTAAACGATCTAAATGCATACTATCTCACCCCCCTTTACTTTATCGTACTGCCTATCATCTTAGTTTAACAATACATTCATTGTACGTCCAAAAATCCTTCCAGCTATATGCCGGAAGGATTTATCTTTAGCTTCCGAAGCGACCTTCCTTGGGGAAATATCCATAAAAAATCAACCGATTTGCAATAATAACAAAACAATCTTTATTCAACAATTTTAAATACACTTTTTAATGAACTCTGATCATTAAATGCTGCTTGGTATTCTTCCAATGTATACACGCCGCCAATTAAGCCTTCCATAGATACCAGTTTTTTATCCAATAATCTGAGAGCTGCATCCATGGGACCGCAACGGGATCCTACTAAAGTGATCTCTTTTACTACCCATAAGGTAGGATTTAATAATGCCTGGTCGTGATACGTACTCTTCAGCACCACTTTTCCCATCGGTTTTACTATTTTTTGCGCATAGCTTAGGCCTGCTTGATTCCCTGTAGCCTCTACTACTACATCAAAATAACTCTCATAGTCAACCTGGGCAATTAACTGGACCCTCGCCTTGTTTTTAAATAAAAGCAAGGATTTATCATTTTTGCCTAATATAGTTAAATCGCAGCCAGTAAGGCTGAGTACCTGTCCTATCAGCTGTCCCAGCTTGCCATTTCCCACAATGGCTACCTTATGAGTTGGCTTGATATGGCATTGGTTGGTAATTTCCAGCGCAGCAGCCAGCGGTTCGGCAAACACCGCTTCTAAATCAGCAACATCATCAGGAACCAGATGCAGATTTGCCAGCGGTAAAGTAATATATTGAGCAAAGGCTCCATCCTTGTCAGTAATACCTAGTACTCTACGGTTTTTACAGTGGTTACTGTAGCCTTGACGACAGCGTTCGCATTCTCCGCAACCCAGGTTAATTTCGCCAACTACGCGTTTACCAATATAAGTTGAATCCTCTGCCTCTTCCACTATTCCCACAAACTCGTGTCCTAGAATTCCCTGAAAACCTTTATATCCCTTAATAATCTCTTTATCTGTATTACAGATGGCTCCATATTGGATTCTAATTAGAGCCTCACCTTTTTCTCTCCTAGGCTGAGGATAATCCTCAATAAAGGTTAGTGCAGCATCGAAATATAAACACTTCATTTTCGCATCTCCTTTTACACATTGTTATACACCTTGCTGCTCTCAATGTTTTTAATCATGAGTATTCCGTTGCTCAATTCAGCATTCATTGGCTAACTTTTTGGAGAGTCATACAAATCTATCTTTACTTCGAACATCCGGTTCCAGGGAAAGGCGAGCTTGAAATTATTCAATGGATACTCAGGAAAATTGGCAGCGGCGAAAGCTCGCAGCCTCCGTTCGGTCTCGACCATTATCTGGGGAGTTAACTTATCGAGATAAGACCAATTGCCGCCAAGTGGGAAAAGCACTTCTGTCCCTACCGCGCCCCTGACATTGGCCTGATAAGCCCAGTCGTCCAAAAGTCTCACTGCAAGAAGCCTGTTCTTATCCACTGGTGCCATCTCACCGGCCAACATTCCCTGGCCGATCGCATAGCCGATAGTATTGCTTGCAGTGTTCCAACCTGAGTAGGACTCCAGTTTAAACAGCAGCCCGCGTTTGCGCAACTCGGACATGAAGACGTTATCCGCGCCGTTGGCAAAAGCAATATCTGCCACAGCCAGCCGGTTCCCGGATGCCGCCTCTAGCGCGGCATCCGCTGCCAAAGCGACGGGTGCCGCCCTAAACTGACCGCGGTTAAAGGTGCTATCTGCCTCATGGGTAATACCATCCTCAGGCGTATTTACTGCCAGCGTCAGGTCAGCCAGCTTTGCATTCAGCGGTATGCCGCCAGCAGCGAAGATGTGGGCGTTGATCGTCTGGCCGACCGCAACGTCCTCATAGGAAGGCACCGTGTCCCGACCGGCACCGGGAGCAAACATTACCCGTACTATTGGCGTACGAGCTGTGGCATTATTGATTGCCCTCGTCACCATTAGCATTCCAATCTCATCAGCTCCGGGGAAAGAGGCGTATTTGCTCATCGGAAGTTCAACCGTCTCTGCAGCCAGATGACGAGACTCCATATGTGACTGGGAATAAGGCGAACAATCATCCCTCCCCATCAACAAATAAGCGAAGGTATCGTTTTTAGCGTAATCGATTAAACGCCGGTTAGCACTGAAGTTCTTCTCCCTCCGGGCATACCAGTCGGTCAATATTGCTTGCGGCACCTTGTCCAACAAGCCACGCAGCTCGCTTTTCTCATCACTCTTCAGGCCACGAGTCTCAGCCTGATCACGCAAGGTTGTAATCCGAAAAATACTCGGCCCATATACTTCGTAATAGGACGGCTCTTCTCCGCCTTCGCCAGATTTAGGCGTACGCATAATGGTAGAGAAAATATATATATTCATTGCCGGATTAAGAGCTTTTAACTTGGCGAAATTAGTAAGCCTGTCCTCAATAACATTCATGGCAATGTTATGCGTGCGCGATCCCACTAGGTTGCCATACAAGAGAGAATCAGCTGATACCACCATCCTGTCGGCAACAGGGGTGTGCTCAAATAGCCACCTCCACAAGCCATCCGGATCGCCCGGCTCATTGCGACTACCTAGCAGGACCGCTGGTGGTGCCACAATATTCACACCCACTGCCTTAACTGTGTCGACTACATAATCCAGATTAACCGGACGATCATCCATTGGTATATAAACTATGGTCTGAGCGCTGACGGGAGTGGCAGCCAACCAAAAAACAGCTACCACCGTCAGCAAAAGAAATTTGTATTTGCTCATAGCATCCTCCCTATAGTATTTTTGTCAGGTTCCCTTGCATCCAATACTTGGAAATCTCCTCTCTTTTTATAAGAAAAGAAGTTCCATGTTTTCTCGGTCATATTTTTCTTTAGCTCCACTCCCCATTTAATTCAAATAAAAAACAGCTTGCAAAAGCTCATCCCCTATCAAATTCTCATCATTTTTATTACATCCCTTGCACCAATTCAATGGCGACCTCCTCCATAAGCGGTTTACTGAAAATATACCCTTGTATACGATCACATCTGTACTCCGACAATATTTTTAGCTGTTTCTCGGTCTCCACACCTTCTGCTACTAGGGTGAGACCCAAAGTATGACCTAAATTAATAATTGCCCCCACTACATGCAACTGTGCCTGGTCATTAATAATCTCGTCTATAAACGATTTATCAATTTTTAGTACCCCTACCGGTAAACTCCTTAAATAAGTTAATGATGAGTAACCCGTACCAAAATCGTCTAGCGAAAGTATTACTCCGATATCTCGTAATTGACATAGCTTAAGAATAGCGTCATTCACCGATTCAATAAAAACACTCTCGGTAATTTCAATTTCAATCTGCCCCGGCTCTATACCAGCATTCTCAATGCAACTGCGAACCCTATCCACAAAGTTATCTGATACCAACTGCCGAAGGGAAATATTCACCGCTACATGAATATCTCCCTTCCCCATATCTGATAATCTCCTGGCAAAACGACAAGCCTCTGTAAGCACCCATTCACCGATAGGCACGATAAGACCAGTTTGTTCCGCTAAAGGAATAAAGCGGTTTGGTGGCATAAAACCATGATCAGCACTGTTCCACCGCAGCAAAGCCTCGAAGCCAACCAGATACTCTCCCGCTGAAGCATACTGTGGCTGGTATTGCAGCGAAAACTCCCCACGTTCCAACCCTCGTCGCAAACCATTGGTTAGCACCATTTTTTCATTAGTCTCTTGGAGCAATACCGGCTCGTAAAAACGCCAACAGTTCTTCCCTGCTTTCTTAGCAGCATACATAGCAATATCAGCTTTTTTTAGGAGATCTTCTGCCATGCCGCCATCATCAGGATATACTACAACCCCAACACTAGCTGATAAATGTACTCTTTCATAAGCTACTTGGTATTCCTTACATAGTTCACGAATAACGTTACTAGCAATTTTAGCTGCTCTATCCCGGTTAGTTTCCCCTGGCACGACAACAATAAATTCGTCGCCGCCTATACGAGATATAAATGCCCCTTCCCCGACTGCCGCTACAAGATACTGACTTACTGTAACAAGAACATCATCACCAAAAGAATGCCCAAAATTATCATTGATTTCTTTAAATTCGTCTATATCAATAAACAAAATAACACCAGATGACTGACCGAGATGAACCCTCTCCAGCATTGCCTTTAGATACAGATTCAAATTCACGCGATTAGGTAAACCTGTCAATGTGTCATGAAATGCAATCTCGCTAATCCTCTTCTGTGCAGTATCCTGTTCCAAAGCCACAGATGCCAGATCAGCAAACTGATGCAGGCCGGCTAAATCCTCCGCTTTAATAGACGTAGCAACTTCACTCCAACTAATTGTAAGAATTCCACTTACCTTACCGGCTTGTTTCAGCGGAACAGCGATTACACTACTTGTTGAAGGTTTTAATGTTTTATCAAAACTCCGCTTAGGATGAGCACGATACTCGGCAATGTAACAAATCTTCCCCGTAGAATAAACCTGTCCCTGTATCCCTATATGGCCCGGTTGTGGCTGCATAATCTGCGCTCTATCGATTCCGATACCGTAATGGATATAAAAATTTTTCCCGCGATCATCGAACAAACCAATATAACCTGCTACAGCATTAAGCAGTTTTATTGCATTATGCAGAATTATTTCAAGAATATCTTCCCTTTCACCGGCTTGCCGCTGTGTTAAAAGACCGGTTATCGCTCTGTATTGCCGTTCACGTAGTATTAGATTTTCCTCAGTTTGACGCCTAGCTAAATTTTCATCATTCAGACGCTGATTTGTATCCTCCAGTATTTCATTCATGGCTGCCATTTCTTGATTGACAGCCTCCAATTGAGCTGTCCGTGCCTCAACCAGGCCTTGTAAACGCTCGCGATGTTGGCGCAATTCATATACCATCTGGTTAAAATTCGCGGCCAGGATGCCAAATTCATTAGCAGAGTTAACTGTTAGCTCTACGGCCAAATCACCATCTTTAATCTGATTAGTAGCGTGTACTATATCTATAAGAGGATTAGTCAGTCTACGTGAGAACCACATTGTTAATAGTGCTGAGAATACAATAACCAATATACCAACAAGGGTAGCATTTAACGTTACGTAATCCATAAAGGCCATTACCGTTCTTTTTTCTTGTACTACAATCAAGCTCCAGGGTTTGGACTTTCCCGGTATGGGAATAGCCCTGTATGCACACATATACTTCTCGCCATTAGTGCCGATGTATTCTCCTGTGCCGATCTCGCCTGCCGTAACCTTAGCAACGATAGTTTGCAAAGAGGGCGCAAGTTCAAAGGGGATTTCCTCCGTAACTTCGTTATTTTTTTCGTCCCGTAGTGGTATGCCAGCCAAATCTCTCAATAGTACTTTTTTCTTCATTGTTTTATAATTATACAATTCGGCAGCCTGTTGCCTATCTGGATGAGCAATCACTACCCCTTCTCCATCTAAAAGGTAGGCATAACTTTCCCCACCCGCACTATAGGTCTCTACCATCTGCTGCAGTTGCTTTATTTCGATATCTGCCAATAGAATCCCGTATAACTTACCCTGTGAATATATCCCTTGAATAATTGATGTTACCGGAGAGTCGGAAAATACGGAATAATAGCTTTGGGAAATATACGGTTGTCTTTCCGCGATAAATTTTTTAAACCACCACCGCTCAGATCTGTTGACCAAAGAGCCACTCGTTTTAGCCGTTTGGTCTCCATTAAGGTCTTGAATAGTCAAAACCTGGTAAAATGGATATTTTCTTTTAATCTCTGTTAATAATTGATATTGTTTTTGGGAATCCAGGTTTTTCAAATCAGGATATTCAGCTATTAATTGGTTGACATTATATGCATTCTGCATAAACTGAGCGATATTAAAGGCCAGGCTTTCTGTCGTAGTCTGAAGGTTATATTGCATCTTGCTTTCATAATCTTCTGATATCAAAAAGTGACTAATCATCAGTGTAGAAACCATCGCAAGTAATATTAGTGAACATATAATTAAGGTCAATTGATGGCGAATTGAAAACTGCATATAATTAACTACACCCCTAAATTAAAACCATACTGTCTGTCCTTTACGAGCAAAATTTTACAATTTATTGCAATTCTTGAGAATCAGAGGCCTTAGTTGCTAATTTGATATAATCATATATTCTAACGAAATTTATTAATCCCTTCGACAAACTACGAAACTTTGCAATAATCTACGTTTTGTATCGCTATACATATCAACATGTCAATGGACCTGTCCCTTTGCCATGTTAAACCTCCATGTCAGGGACTTTCCTCCCCTAATCCCTGACATGGAGGTTTATTCTTTTAGCAATCGCCGATAATAGTTGCTTTAATATTTTATCAAATTCCTTATGGAGTTTTGGGATTATCTCTATTTCTCCATCACCGAGTGCCCTTTGAAGATTTGACGCAACTTTATACAATCCTTTTGCCCCAATACTGCCAGAGCTGCTTTTTATCTTATGTACAATTTGTGCTGCCTCTTCATAATTTTCTTTTTCAATTGCCCTGCATAAGATTGAAGAAATCTCCAAATTTTCATTATAATATTCCTTTAAAACCAGCTCATAGAGATCTGCATTTCCCCCCATATGGCTAATTCCATCTTTTTCATCTAACACACCTTCAATCACCTTAACCGGATCTTCTTGCTTTGCTTCACCCCCCGATTTTATGAGTAAACCTTCTTTATATGGCTTGACCACCTGCCATATCGTTTCAATAAATTGTTCCGGGTCAAATGGTTTGCTGATATAGTGGTCAATTCCAGTGCTTTTGCACTTTTCCTCAACCCCGGCGATGGCATCTGCAGTCATAGCAATAATCGGAATATTGCGATCCACATTTCTAATTAGGCTTGTTGCTTCATAACCACTCATCACAGGCATATGAATATCCATTAATATTAAATCAAAATCCTGTTGCATCTTCAAAAAAAGCTCATAACCTTCTACGCCATCATCTGCAAGTGTGACTCTGAACCCAGACTGTTCCAAAATAGATTGGGCAATAAATTGGTTTGTTTTATTATCCTCAATAATTAGAACATGATAAGGATACTCAACCTTAAAGGGCTTCTGGGTAGTTATAAGTGCAGAACTCTCATGCATCTCGATCACATTGATCCTAAAAATTTCAACAATACCATTATATAAAATGGAAGGTATTATCGGTTTTGTTATACCAAAATCCAGTCCTGCCTCTTCCAAATTTTTAAAAAGTTCTTCTTTCGATAATGGAATCATTACTATAAATTTGGGTACTTCTTTAAACCATGGCAACCTTTTTACTTTGGTACAAAATGCAATCCCCCCATCTTGCGGAGTCTCATAATCCACGATCAATAAATTATAGGATGTCCCATCCTCCCGTGACACCTTCTCCATAAGCTCCAATGCTCTGGCCTCCGAAGTTGCAAATTCGGCAACCATATTAAAAGAATGTAAATAACCGCTTAACAAATTTCTATAAAAAGCATTCTTTTCTACAACAAGTACGCGGATATTTTGAAAATAAACAGATGCAGCCTTTTTCTTCTCCTCATAATCTTTGTTTCGATCAACTTCTAAGGTCAGCTGGATATTAAATGTTGAGCCTTCATCAACTGCACTATATACCTCTATGCTGCCCCCCATTTGCTCAACTAAGCTCTTAACTATGGATAAACCAAGTCCAGTACCGCCAAATCTCCTGCTAATACTAGAATCTCCTTGGCTAAAGGGTGCAAAAAGTTGCTCAAGTTGCTCGTTGGACATACCGATTCCCGTGTCCTTAACACTGAACTCAATTTTATAAGAATCCTTTACCTTTGCTACCAATCGAATAGTAAGAGAAACAGCCCCATCCTTGGTGAACTTCACAGCATTATTTACTATATTTAGCAAGACTTGTTGAATTCTCTTCTGATCTCCCCAAAAGAATGTTGGTATCTCAGGATCTCTATTCATAGAAAAATCAATATTTTGCTCATCGATTTTAAAGGATACAATGCTGATTAACTGTTCTAAAATATCATCTAAGTTAAAGGAAATTCTTTCGATATCTATTTTTCCAGCTTCTATCTTGGAAAAATCCAATATGTCATTGATAATACCTAACATATCCCTCGCTGCCCTGGTTATTTTTTCTAAATAAATTTTTTGAATTGTTGTTACATCTGTCTTTTTAATGACATAAGCCATTCCTGTAATTGCGTTTAATGGTGTTCTGATCTCATGGGACATCCTGGCTAGAAAGGTTGATTTGACATGATTCGCATACTCCGCTTCCTCCTTGGCAACCTTCAAAGCTGCCTCAATCCTTTTGCGTGTTTCAACCTCTTTTCTTAATTTGACAATCCAATATAGGGAAACAAGAAAAATAATAGTAAGTACAATACCAACTATTCCAACTATTCTGATGATTTGTGTGTAATCAATCCTTTTTTCGACACCAAGCCATCGATTATCAATATTGATTTTTTCTTCTTGTGTTATATCTGCTAACGCCTTATTTAGAATGCTGACTAATATTGGCCAGTCCTTCCTTACCGCAAAATAAAGCGATTGCTTCTCTTCTGATGCTACTTCCACATACTTTAAATTTGTAATACCATTTGCCTTTATTAAAAAATTTGAAGTCGCCAAATTACCTATAAATGCTTCTTCTCTACCATCTGCAACAGCTCTAAGGGCTTCCTCAACCTTAAAATAAGGGCTGGGCTTTATAGATTCAAACGCCTTTAAATAGCTATGATGAGAGCTGTTTGTCTGGACTGCTACTTTTCGATTCATAACATCAGCAAAGTTCTTTATCGTATTATTATTTTCATTGATATAGATAACTCTTTGAAATGAATAATAGGGCTCCGAATACAAAAAGTACTGTTCTCTCTCTTTCGTTTTGGAAACGCAGGGAAAGGCATCCAATAGCCTTACTACACCCTTTTCATAGGCTTCGGGCCAACTCAGATTCTTTTCAACTACAAATTCCAGACCGGTCCTTGCACTAATCAGTTTAATATAATCTGCTGCAATCCCTTTATACACGCCATCTGTATCAATAAACTCATAGGGAATGAATTGAGGGTCAACACCAAGATGAATAACAGGATGCTCTTTAATAAAGTCCTTCTCCAATTGCGTAAACTGGATATCTTTTTGGGCAGCAAAGCAACTAGTAATAAAAAATGGCAGCACTACTATACTAAGAAAAATATTCCTAAGTAATTTCATATATTCCACCCTATTTCAGCTTATTCCTGAGTATATTTAATAGCTATCTCCTTTATCTGCTCTTCAATAGCCAAAAAAGCATCAACGAGACTGGGATCAAAATGTTTTCCCTTTTCCGTTTTTATTAATAACAACGCCTCTTCGTGTTTGAATGCCGGTTTATACACTCTTTTACTTATTAAAGCATCATATACATCAACAATAGCCATTAAACGCCCGGGAAGCGGAATTTCTTCGCCCTTAAGTCCTTTTGGGTATCCAGAGCCATCATATTTTTCATGATGTCCGCCGATACATTCTATCGCTGTTTTTACAAAAGAAGGAATGCGATCCTCTGCCACCTCATATTTTAGTGCGTTTATTCCATAGGTAGTATGCTGCTTCATTATTTCAAATTCCTCAAAGGTAAGTTTGCCAGGTTTTAAAAGAATGCTATCAGGTATTCCTACTTTCCCAATATCATGTAAAGGTGCGGTATCAAAAAGTTCTTTAATATAAGCATCTGACAATATGTTGCTATAGGGTTCCGTATTGCTTAACTGTTCACATAAGGCTTTTATCATCCACTGTGTTCTTTTGGTATGATTGCAGGACTCAATATCTCGAACTTCTAATAGAGTAATAAGACAAGGTTTAACGGCTTGCGAATATAATCTACCGCTCCAAGCTCCAATCCCCGTATTTCATTTTCCGCCTCATCATAGTTAGTAAGAATAAGAGTTATGATTTTTTTGTAGTTTTCATTCTGTTGGATAGCTTCTAAAACCTCAAAACCATTCATTCGGGGCATATTTAAGTCCAAAATAATTAAATCGATACTTGGTTCCCTTTCAAGAATGTCCATAGCCTCAATACCATCATTTGCAAACAACATCGGATAGTCATCTAATATGCTTTTAATCAAAATCCTATCTGTTTTTGAATCATCTACTACCAATATTTTAATTTCCACTCTACTCACTCCTTCATTGAGCTTGTTATTTGATCAGTATTTTATTGCCTTCAACCTCAATCCGTTCCAAAAACTCATCAACAGACATTTCTTCCTTCATCACTCGATGCAATCCTGGTGCATAGTACCCGTCCTTTATGGTTTGCCATTTAGGAACAGGAACATCAATGCTTGGTCTCTTAAATCCTCTTAAAAACGGAAGGTATTGGGGATATTTTTCAAATATGAAACTATCTGATAGATCCTTACGTACGGGGACTCGAAATGGATAATAGGTATCGTGCTCGGGGCTGTATTCCCCATCCATAATTTTTTCCTGGGCTTCTTTCGAAATCATAAATTTAAGAAACTTTATCGCTGCTGCTTTTTTTTCGTTGCTCATGCCACTTGGTATCGATAACATCATTGAACCTACTTCAGGGCAAAGTCCAATAGTTTCTAGACTAATAATGCCTACAGGAAAGGGATTCCCATGTTTTTCATTATCTGCAACCCCCCACACCCCTTGAAATTCAAAGGCAATTTTCTGTTTCCTAAAATGCTCCAAGACTTCTACTCCCGTATCGGTAATCCATGAAGGCTGAGCATGTTTCCCCAAAACATTCTTATAAAACAAAATAGCTGCTTTCGCTTTTTCGTTATTTATGGCAACCTTTGTGCCGCTTGTATCTACCAAATTAGAACCATATCCATAAATAAACTGATTTACCATCCAGGAAATATCATTGTGATTTGCACCAACAAGGCCTATCCCTTTAACATTGGTTTTCTCTTCTACTGCTTTGAACGCTTTAAGCAAGGAATCTAAGTCCTTAATAGAGGCAGCATCCACACCAGCTTTCTTTAAAAGATCTTTATTATAAATCAAGCATATGGAATGTCCTACCCACGGAATACCGTATATACCCCCATTAATTTCACCTAACTGCCATAATTCCGGATAAAACAGTTCCTCCTCTTTTTGAAAAGAAACTGAAAGATCTTCCAAATAACCTTTATCACCAAAATACTTCACGAATCTATAAGGCAACACATAGATCGTCTCTGAAGATTTCTCTGCTAAAAATCCTTCTATCGCCTTAACATTTTCGTCTCCACCATGTAACACTATTTCGAATCCATCATTATTTTTTTCATTATATAAATCTACTATTTTTTGTATTGCTTCCCCACGACCAGAATAGGCTGTCCAAGTAATTCTGAAAGACAATTGTTGTTTTTTGTAAGTTGATTCTTCTGATATACTTTGCCGTTTTCCACTACATGAAATTAGAAATACAGCGACCAGCGAGACCATACTTAGCAATAACAATGTCCTAATCTTCATCTTTTACCCCGCCTTTTTATGTATATGGGAATTTTTCAAATTTCTTGTAATTATATCTTATCACACCAGATTTTTAAATAGTAGTGTAATTCTCCTATGTCACAATGAATTTGAATATAAAAGAAGCTGTAGAAAAACTTAACAATAAGTTTATCCACAGCCCCACTTTATATGGTTTTTCGCTAAAGAAAGTGCAACAAAAGACCGCTCACATAAGCTGATATCACGGCGCCTACTTCTTGTTACGAAATTGAACTGGTGTCATTCCATATTTTTTCTTAAATAATCTATTGAAATGTTCCACGTTCTGATAACCTACGCTATCAGCAATCTTTTCCACTGTCATGTTTCCATTTTTCAAAAAAGTACAAGCCTTTTTCATCCGGACATTTCTAACGATTTCGCCAAATGTCCCCCCTGACTTTTCCTTAATATACTTTGATAGATACGGGATTGACAAATGCATCTGGTCAGAAAGTTCCACTAACGTAACTGTTAAGTAATTTGTTTGAATGTAATTTATGATTTGATTAATTCTTTCATCCCTGCATTTATCCTCCGCCTGTATTTCGTCTAATTGATTGACAGCTACCACAAGGGCATTAATCGAAGAATTAATAATGTCATCATCAATCCCAACACCCCAGTATAACTTGTTGTTGCAGCTAACTCCAACATAGGAAACTGCTTTAGAGGATGAGCCTTTTGAATGGGCATGTTCTTCATAAATGGCTAACTCATAATGAACGTCAAAATACTGTTTAATCGCATTGCTGACAGCATCCAGTCGTCCATTTCCATTTCCAACAATCGTTCTAACCTGTCCATTATGATTTATAGTAACTTGGGCCATAATACCATCGATTTGTTTAAAGCGAAATTCCTCTATGTGGAAATATGGCGTGTTATTCATATATTTATCTTCAAATATTTGGTATACCCACTCTGGTGATAATTCTTTGTGTTCCCTGTCAGAAACACCCTTCACAGTATAGCCGACATCCTCTTTCATCTTAGCAGGAATAGACATACCATAATTTTCTTTCAGAATGTAACCAATACCACCTTTGCCTGACTGGCTGTTAATTCTGATAACATCTGAATCATATTCCCTCCCAACATCCTTAGGATCAATGGGAAGGTATGGAACTGACCATTGATTAGTTTTCTTTTCGCTCCTGTAATTCATCCCCTTGGCAATCGCATCTTGATGGGACCCGGAGAAGGCGGTAAATACCAGTTCACCTGCATATGGCTGGCGAGCATGCACTTGCATTCTGGTTAAATTCTCATATTTCTGGCATATTTCCGGCATATTGCTAAAGTCAAGTTTAGGGTCAACACCATGGGAAAATAGGTTCATTGCCAACGTGATAATGTCAACATTTCCTGTTCTCTCTCCGTTTCCAAATAGTGTCCCTTCAATTCTATCGGCACCCGCAAGCATTCCCAATTCGGCATCACAAACGCCACAGCCCCTATCATTGTGAGGATGTAAGCACAAAATAATAGAATTCCTGTATTTTAGATTCTTATTCATAAACTCCACTTGACTGGCAAATACGTGAGGCATTGCATTTTCTACCGTTGTTGGCAGATTAATAATTGCTTTCTTATCAGGATTCGGTTGCCATACATCCAGTACCGCATTACATATTTCCAATGCATAATCCACTTCCGTTCCAGGAAAACTCTCTGGACTGTACTGGAATGAAAAATTACCAGTTGTTTCTTCGGCCAAATTCTTTAATAACTCTGCACCATCAACAGCAATCCGCTTGATTTCTTCCTTGCTTTTTCTAAACACCTGCTCCCGCTGAGCAACAGATGTAGAATTATACAAATGAATTACAGCATGGGGTGCTCCCTTAACCGCCTCAAATGTTTTTTTAATAATATGTTCCCGGGCCTGTGTCAGTACCTGAATGGTTACATCTTCCGGTATCATGTTTCTTTCTATTAATGCCCTTAAAAAGTTGTATTCCGTATCTGATGCCGCCGGGAAACCGACCTCAATTTCCTTGAACCCAATGGCCACCAGCATCTGAAAAAATTCTATTTTTTCCTCCAAGCTCATTGGTTCGATAAGCGCTTGATTTCCGTCTCTTAAATCAACACTGCACCAGATTGGGGGGGCATCAATATGATCTTTCCTAACCCAGTCATAGGACACTTGGGGTGGCATAAAATATGCTCTTTCATATTTTTCAAAATTTTTCATACTATTCTCCCTTCTTTCACCGCCTGCAGCATAAAAAAATCTTTCGTCTCTATAATCCATTACAATGGACTATAGAGACGAAAGACAAGCTCCCGCGGTACCACTCTATTTTATGATCAACATACACTCATCGGCACTACTAATGCCTATCCCGATAACGGAGGACGTCCGTCATGACCTACTAGTATTTCAGCCAGAAGCTCCAAGGCGAGTTCACCACATTTCTCATACTGTTTTGCATCATCCAACAGCTTTCTGAAATCAATTTGTGGATACTATTCCTCTTCATATCAAATACTTTATTAAACTATCCAATCATTAGCTCAACAACTATAGTAACATTCTCGCAGAATTTCAGGACCCAATTAAATGATAACATATATCGCCCGTCTTGCGTAGTGATAAATTTAATCATTTTTCTTGATCTTTTTTACTCTTTCACTGTTGATCATAAAAGAAAGAAGAAAAACAGCAAATTTTTTTAGGGTATTAGGATTTTAGAGCATGGCATTCTAAGGCTGTAATGTAGTATACTAGGCATAGATTTTTACAGTAATTTCATGGATCTATTAATTTTAAAGAATGACGAGGGATATTATATGAGTATTAAATCGCTTACCCCACTGGAAGGACGGTATGGAGCCATTACCAAGCCTTTAGGCGACTATTTTTCGGAATGGGCTTTAATAAAATACCGCATTCATGTAGAAGTGGAATGGCTCATTGCCATGGCGGGCAATCCTGCTTTTGCTGAAATCCGCCAATTCACTTCAGAAGAAACTGCTTTTTTGCGCACCATTGTCCAAAATTTTGATGAACCAGCCGCGCTGCGGATTAAAGAAATTGAACGTACTACCAATCATGATGTAAAGGCAGTTGAATATTTTCTCCGTGAGACCTTAGGCGCCATGTCACTGGCTGATGTACTGGAATTTATTCATTTCTCCTGTACATCCGAAGATATTAACAACCTTTCCTATGCGCTGATGCTTAAGCACGGCATCGAAGCTATCTGGCTGCCGGCAGCGGAAACTCTGGTGCAGACCGTTACAGCTATGGCGGAAGAAGAAAAATCGATACCCATGCTGGCCCATACCCATGGACAAGCAGCCTCGCCTACAACAGTAGGCAAAGAACTGGCCGTGTTTGTCTACCGCTGGAACCGCCAGTTAAAACAAATCCGTTCCCAGGAATATCTGGGCAAATTCAACGGTGCCGTCGGCAACTTCAATGCCCACAGCATTGCCTATCCGGAAGTAGACTGGGAAGCTGTTTCCCGTTCTTTTGTCGAAAGTCTGGGATTGACCTATAACCCGCTGACAACCCAAATTGAATCCCATGACTATGTGGCCGAATCGTTCCATGCGCTTACGCGATTCAACAATATTCTTCTGGATTTTGACCGCGACATGTGGCTTTATGTTTCTCTTGGCTACTTCAAGCAAAAAACGATTGCTGGTGAAGTAGGTTCTTCTACCATGCCGCATAAAGTAAATCCCATCGACTTCGAAAACTCGGAGGCAAACCTAGGTCTGAGCAACGCAGTGCTTGATCATCTGGCCAACAAGCTGCCTATCTCCCGTCTACAGCGGGACCTCAGCGACTCTTCGGCTCAGCGCAATATTGGCACAGGCATTGCCCATTCCCATATTGCAATTACTTATACCTTAAAAGGCCTTAGAAAAACAGTAGTCAATAAAGAGGCCCTTGCCGCCGATCTAAACCATGCTTGGGAAGTTTTATCCGAGGCAGTGCAAACCGTGATGCGCAAACACGGCCATGCCAATTCCTATGATAAACTAAAAGCCATTACCCGCGGCAAAGGCATCAGCGAAGAAGACATCAAAGCCTTTATCGAAAGTGTAGCCTTGCCGGACACAGATAAAAAACGCCTGCTGACCTTGACACCGTCACAATATATCGGTGTGGCCGCTTCCTTAGTAAAACATATAAAATAAAACAAAACCTGCAAAAAACCGACCTCGCTTGGGTCGGTTTTCTTTGCTTAGAACAAACACAGGAACGGCAGGCCAACCATTAATGGGGCTGAGGCTCGGCTTTTCTAGTTTTCCCGGTGCCGAAGATTCTTTTGCTGGTACATGGCGTTATCGGCTAGGCACAATAAGCTGTCAGAGTCCTCCTCGTCCCCGCTGCTTCTTGTCGAGACAACACCTATGCTTATGCCCATGGCATAAGGCTTTCCTAGAAAAACTGCCAGTGACTCCACCTGCGCTTGAATATGGTGAACAATTTTTTCGGCAACACGCCGGGGGCAGTCTGGAAAGGCTATGGCGAATTCATCGCCACCAAGCCGACCGGAAAAATCGTTTTTTCGTATCATGTCACGAAGATAGAAAGCGACGGTGCTGATATACCAATCACCTTCCTGGTGACCGTAAGTGTCATTGACTTTTTTTAGTCCATCAATATCTAGAAAGGCCAGGGAAAGTTCCTGATTATCCTGTTTAGCTTTGTTTAATGCAATATCCAGTTTTTCCAGAAAGGCCCGCCGGTTCAGCAGGCCAGTCATGTCATCTATAGCGGCAAACAGTTCTAGCTGCTTGTGCTGAATATGTTTGTCGGTTATATCCACAAGTCCCAGCACCAGATGGGGCTTGCCGGCAAAGCTAGTGTGGGTTGTAAAAGCCAATACCCTGGCATCATTGCCTCTAAGGAACATCGGCAATTCAATACCAGCCACGCTGTCTCTACTTAGGATGCTTCGCCAGTTCGCCGCCTCCTCATCCCGTATATTCAGCAACTCCGAAAAAGTCCATTTGCCGGCTTCGTCTTTAGAAATATTAAGCAGATTAGACGCAGCATGGTTTATTCTTACCACCCCATATTCGTGCGGGGTCAGCATCATCATGGGAGTAGGCGCTATATCAAACAGACGTTTGAAACCACTCTCGCTGCGCCGGTATTCTTCAAAGGTCCGCTGGATGTGCTTTTCGGCTGGCCGGAAGATATAGCAGGCCTCCAGAATAAGTGTAATAAAAGTTATTACCAAAATACTGGTTTCCATCTGTTTTATCCAATTAACTTTATTTTTAGCTTCGACATCGTACTGAAAAACGATTTCATCCATACCCTCCAGAAATTCCGCCTGGTTGTCCAATATGGTCGCTACAGCATTTCGACGTTGGACAGCATCGCCGTCATCGATGACTTTAGACGCTCTAACGATGGCCTGGAACTGGGGCTCAATCTTGTTAAACATGGCCATAATTCTAGAACTATTATTGCCAGGTAGGCCCAACTCAGCATCACCCCGCTGCAAGCCGACATGGGACTTTGCCCAGAGATCAACTGAGTAACGAATTTCTTCCCGGCAAAAAAACAATTGAGTTTCAGAAGGAGAATATTCTAACAGGAGGGCGCATTTGCTTATCCGCTGGCTGAGCATCCTCTGTCGGCCGGCAATGTTTATAACCCGTGAGTCACTTTCCTGATCGTTAAGTGCAAATTGAATGAGTACCTGACTGAAAACTACCAGCAAGGCAATAATGCTGAGAGCCAGGATATATCTTCGTCGAAGGGAGTGGCTAATTTTCTGTATATCCGGCACGCCAATGTCAGCCATACTGCCCCATCTCCCCCTAAATTCATCTGTAAGCTACTGTAATTATATTAAAAAACAACTATCAAAGGCTGTTACAAAATACCCCTCTTTGCCGTTGAGCCTTTCAGCATAGAAACCGGGTATGCCCTTGCTGTGCGACTTTTTGGTGTTTGACACCGGGGTATTTTATAACAGTTTAAAAAATAGTAAGGAAAGTGTGTTTTTTGAAACACACTCTATCATCGAAGTTCCGCTTTTTCGCTATTGTTTAAGTTTTTCCGCAACGTTTATCGCTGTACATCGCATCATCGGCTCTTTTTAGGGCTCGTTCAACTCCCTGCCGCTCATAGCAACGGCTGCACCAAGGGAAATTTCAACAGGTGGGCCCGTTTGCTTCTGGTTAAACCGCAACCAAGGAGAAATTTCCGAATAATCAGCATTTTTATAATAGTATAGGATGGGGTAGCCTTCATCTTCACTTTTAGCAAAAATAGTACCTCCCAGTCAGCCCAACAGTTGTATTTTTCCTTGTCAACACTGTCAAAAAAGCACTACAAAAACATTATATTGTCATATAACGTCATTATTAATACAATACGACAATACAGATTTCATTTCCTCTTTGTATTATGGCAGACGAAAAAAAATCACTTTGCACAACTATAATTTCACCAAAGGTGTATGCATTACTATCTCTTCCTGTTTATCTAGTCCTATTGTTTGCTCCCCATTTTGACATAAGTTCCAATATTGGAATGAGTGTCTCACCCTTTTCTGTTAGTGAGTATTCCACTTTAGGTGGAACCTGAGAGTATTCTTCTCGATGGATTAATTTCTCTAATTCTAGTTCTTTGAGTTCCTGGCTTAGCATTTTATGTGTAATAGATGGCATTTTTTTCTTGATTTCACCATATCTTTGTATTCCATTTTGAAAGAGTTTATAAAGGATAAGCCACTTCCATTTCCCACCGACCACAGCTAATGTATAAGTAATAGGACAGTCGCATTCACTTGGCAGCCATTTATGCATAGACACTCTCCTTTTGGATAGTATCTACCTTAAAAGTGCATACTATCTTTTTTTATAAAATAATATACAATTAAAAGAGAAAAAACAAGTACAAATTGGAGGCATCATTTTATGAAGGTATTAGCATTTAACGGCAGCCCAAGAAAAACGTGGAATACTGCAGTTTTATTGAATCATGCACTAGAGGGGGCAGCTTCACAAGGCGCAGAAACAGAAATCATCCATCTTTATGATCTCAATTATAAAGGATGTATAAGTTGTTTTGCCTGTAAATTAAAAAATGGCAAAAGTTACGGGAAGTGCGCCTATAAAGATGACTTAACACCAATTCTGGAAAAAATCGAACAAGCCGATGCTATCATCTTTGGGTCACCCATCTATCTCGGAGC
Source organism: Sporomusa ovata DSM 2662 (assembly GCF_000445445.1). Taxonomy (GTDB): domain Bacteria; phylum Bacillota; class Negativicutes; order Sporomusales; family Sporomusaceae; genus Sporomusa; species Sporomusa ovata. The sequence goes on from NZ_ASXP01000003.1 coordinate 849,092, forward strand.
GGTTACAGGTGAGATGAGATCATTTCTTGAACGATTAATATTTCAATACCTAGTATATGATAAAAACTATTCTACTCTTTTCCCCAAAAAGATACAAACAGGTTTCATCTACACCATGAATGTAGACAATAGTCGTTTGCAAGAAATGGGATACGAACGCCATCTTAATCTTACGAAAATGGCACTTCAGAGAACTTTTGGTGCAGTAGAATCCTTATTTGTTACCGATACTTATCAGTTTGACGATTATTCTAACTATGTTGTAACAGCATTTGATCCAGAAAAAAAAGCAAAGAGACGAAAAGAAGAATTTCCCAATGATTGTAAAAAAGCTTTTGAAATGGGCGCTAGATTTGCCGCAGGAGTTATCACAAAGGAAACTTATTGATATTGCTCAAATAAAACCGTTACATGCAATCGCTCAAAATTACCACAGTTAAATAGTTAATCTGAGTCTATATGTCAGATATTTGAGCTACAAGGAAAAGAACGTTACAATGCTGAGGGCATTTTAACGTTCTTTTTTCAACTCTAAACAGGTTTCTTAGGCTAAGCAAAGTAACAAATATACTTTATTAATATAAAATAATACGAGAGAAAAAAAAGTAGGTGAATAACTTGAACTACACAGGACTAACAGGCAAGGTTGTAGTACCGGGGCAGTCCGAATACGAGCAAGCCAAACAAGAATATAACATAGCTATAAACAAAGACCCTTGTGCTATCGTCTATTGCTTTAACTCTTGCGATATAGCCAATGCAATACTTTGGTCACGAAAACAGGGAGTCAAACTGCGAATCCGATCCGGCAGACATAATTATGAAGGTTATTCTACTGGGAATCGCAAATTAGTGATAGACACTACCTTAATGAACGATATAAAAATAAATACTGACAATGACACCGTTGACATACAAGCCGGAGTAAGATTAGGATATTTATATGAACGGCTCTATCAATGTGGTTACACATTCCCAGGAGGAACTTGTCCGTCTGTAGGCCTATCCGGGCTGGTTTTGGGAGGCGGAATAGGGTTATCTACCCGTTATTTGGGTCTTACGGCAGATAGTCTATTGGAGGCAGAAATGATTGATGCCGAAGGTAATCAGCTAACGGTAAACGACTGCTGTAATCCAGGGCTATTTTGGGCACTAAGGGGAGCAGGCGGTGGGAATTTCGGAGTTGTAACCAGGTATAAATTCCGGTTAAAAAATGTTGACAAAATAACGCTGATTCAGTTGAGATGGGATAATGATAAATCAGCCAGACTTGAATTCCTGCGTGTATGGCAAAAGTGGCTACTAAATTTGGACCGCAGAATTAGTGCATTTGGTGGAATATACAAGTTGGGAGCATGGATGAACTCATTCTTTTACGGATGCCCGGAGGAGGCCAGAAAAATTTTAGGGCCCTTACTGGAGATATCCGGGATAACCCTTGAAAATATAGAGTATGTAGATTTCATAGATGCAGTAAAAACAATAGGAGAAATCTATCCCGAACGTGAAGCATTTAAGGCTACAGGTAGATTCGTGCACAGGCACTTTTCACAGAGTGAGCTAATAAAATTTATAGATATTCTAGATAAGGCACCAGCTAACAATGCAAATTCTTCCATCCGGGTATATTCGTTGGGGGGAGCCGTTAGATATGTGGAAGTAAACGAAACAGCCTTTTTTGACAGGCAAGCCAATTATATAATTGCTATAACCTCGTCTTGGGAAAGAAAAAAAGAAGCATCGCTCCACAAAAAATGGGTTGCAGCAGGTTTTGACTATATTTATACGGTTACTTTGGGCTCATATATTAACTTCCCCTACAACAATTTGCCAAATTATGAGCAGGCATACTATGGAGCACATGCACGAAGACTGCAGCGTATCAAGAAAGAATATGATCCCGATAATGTTTTCAGCTTTCCTCAAAGTATTTTGTAAAAACAACATTTTCGCAAGTTGCAACCTATAGTTGCGGCGTACGAAAAGCAGAATAGACTCTTAGGTACACTTCTCTGATACAGCATAAAAAATACCGTGAGGTTTCTTCACTAATATCGTTGATAGCTCATTTTTCCAAACGAAGGTTTCGCTAGCCTCTCTTGCTAAATAAATATGATAATGCCTTATTGCTTGTGCTAGCATATTAGAAAATATCCCTAGTACAATTATCTAAGACATACTTGGACTGATATACTATACCGGTAAACGCATAATCTACCAATCCACTATCTATTCAGCCATGGCAACGTATAGCCATATGCTCTTTATTTTTCCCGAAGCCGCATCCGAACCATTCTAAAAATCTATAATTTCTGGTTTATAGTCGTCAGGCAATTCTTCTTCATTTAAAAATTTGAAATTGTCATCATTCAATATTGGTATAAATATTTCGTATGGAATTATAGAAAATTCACAGGCATAATTACTGGCTCCGAACCACATACCCGCCTTGCTGTTCAAATTTAAACTTCTTGCAAACTTTGTGTAGTTTGAGCAATCGTGAACTGCTAAATCCCAGTTTTCTTCATCAGCTATTTTCATGAATTTCAAGGTTAATTCCCTACTCCAAACGGGAGATATATAGCCATGTCTGGAAATATATATATTTTCCCCATAATAATTGTTTATGTTATTTTCATTTAAATGTAATTCCGCACAATTGATAAAATCAAGTTTTGTCTCGAAGATTGCTTGCTTTTTCTTAAAGAAAACTTCGAAAAACTCAGGCGTCATTGGAGTTTCAATACCTACACTGTTAATATATTTTTTCGCTAATCGAATATTTTCAATTACTTTGTCCGAGCAATTAGAAGCACCTAAGTTGAAACGTATCTCATTAAGACCGGCTTCACCTAATGTTTTCAATGTTTCTTCTGTAGCTAAAGTGCCATTTGTATATAAATGTTGATGAATTTGAGCATCACTAAATTTCTTTATAACCGAATAGTATTCTTCAATTTCCATGAAAGGCTCTAAATAAACGTAGGAAATGCCAGTGGGTTTTTGATGAATGGAAAGAAGCAAATCAATATCCTTCTCGTAAAATTTTGTGCCGCCAATTTCCCACATACCTTCTCCAACTGGATGAATATCTTCTAGTTCGCCATAATTATAACAGAACTTACACTCTAAATTACATTTGTTCGTTTTCCTAATTGCACTCAAACCAGTACCCAACAGACAAGAACGACATCCTTGGGGGAATTTGCTTTCATTTCCCACAAAAAAAGTTCTATTCTCCAAGGTTTTCAAGCCTCTAATTTCCGACATCAACATATCATTTCTATGATCAATTGCTGCCTCAATTTGCGCAAAGGTAGAGTAAATGATTTCTTCATGTTTTATACTAATTTCCTCTTCCTCAGGCAATTGTGAAAAAAAATCAAACCATATCAACGCATCTTTCTTGGAAATTTTCATAACGTATCCACCTATCTACTTAACCTATACTTCACATGGTAACCAGTTCTGTAATTGCTCAATTTGCTGCTAGCGCCCAGGATAAATTCATACCAGGTGCCACCCATGTCCTGACTGTAGGTTAGGTTATCGGCCTTAATGTTTTCGTCGCCGTTAAATTCGTGCAGTACCAACAACGAAGTATAGAACGGTCAGCTTTTTGCCAAGACCAAACCCCAGGGGGCCGATAAGCCAGTCAATGCCATCCTGTTTTACACTCATGCATCTCGATGCATGACCGCTCCTCTGTATTTACAAAATATATGTTAAATAGTACTAAATTTATCTATTCAAGTCAAGAAGAACGAAATCGCTCACGCGATGGCTTTGGTAGTCTCCCGTAAAAAAAATTTCATGAAAAATGTAAAAAACGTCTCTATGATTCTGCACAATCTCTATTAAGGAAACAGGAAGAACCGTCCCCTTATACGCACTATGGAGCACATATACGAAGACTGCAGCGTATCAAGCAACCAATAGTTGCGGCGTACGAAAAGCAGAATGTATAGAGCAACCGCCTCTTTTTTTCTATAATAAGACCCAAAATAGGACTTACATAAGTTCATAAGCTTATATCTGATAAAAAAGGAGCAATACATGATGAATATCGAAATTGCCAACCGCTTAGTTAATTTAAGAAAGACTAACGGTCTGTCTCAAGAAGCCTTAGCCGAAAAGCTCGGCATTAGCCGCCAGGCTATAAGCAAATGGGAACGAGCCGAAGCTTCTCCTGATACAGATAATTTAATATTACTAGCACAGATTTACAAAGTATCGCTCGATGAAATGCTGTTTAGCGAACAAGAGTCTACCCCAACCAACGAAGCTGCCGACTCAAATACCAGCGAGCCAACAAACGAAACAGAAGATCTTCACAAACTTAGCGGCATCCATTTAAAAAGTAATGACGGGGAGCTCTATATTGGTCGGAACGGCATCTACGCTTCTGATTTTGCCAAACAAGAGCAGGTGCATATCAAAGACACCGCCTATATTACAGTCAACGGACAAGATTATACGTTTAAAGAAGCTCATAAAAAATGGGGGCATAAAAATCATCATGCTGCCCAGTTTCCCATCGCTATGATTGCCATTTTTGTTTATATCACTATTGGTATATTTTATAATATTTGGCACCCCACTTGGCTAATCTTCCTGCTCATCCCCATAAGTAGTGGCATCGCTGCAGCACTTCAACAGAAAGACTGGAAATTGCTGCCCTATCCCGTTTTAATTGCCGCCATATTTCTCACCCTAGGCTTTCTGTATCAAGCCTGGCACCCAGCATGGGTTTTGTTTTTAACGATACCCTTGTACTCCCTTATCCGTTATTTTCGGCAAAAAAGAAGTACGCCGAATAATTAAAACACAGACCTCCTGCCAAATTCTCAAAAATTGAAGCCAGACTTGCTTCTTTTGCAGTAGTTTATGTGTGGTTACATAAAATGTAAAAATAGCATAAACTGGGAAGGTATTTGTATAATAGTATAGAAAAATATAAAGAAATGACTCTTTAAAATGGTACCAGTGGTGCTGCATTTCGTTTTGTATTTGAACAATTAGTTTAAATATCAAAAAGGCTACGCTATACAAAAATTGCTCAAAAGTATCGTGATAAATTGCATAACAGAATGTTTGGGGAGTGAGTTTAGTGACAGAACGATATAGGTATTTGCTTGGAGACGGACAATACCCTCTAATAGAAAATCTTGACATTGTCTGTTTTGAAAAAATTGGGATTTTTGCCTGTAATAAACCAACGGAAATACCTGTTTGGAGTCATGCTCACAGCAGTTATGAGTTTGATGTTTCCTTTTCGGCTCCACCTTTATTTCAAGTGGAAAAAACGCAAAAACACATTGATATACATAAAATAATCGCCATCAATCCGGAACAAGAACATAAAAATGTAGTGCCGCTGAGTAAGGCTACTTTTTGTGCAATCCAGATAGATAAGGTATATTTGCAGGAAATCGCTCGTCAGATCTATGGTAAACCAGGGATATTTTTCGATTATGAACAGTATGCCTACGATTATGAGCTAAAGGCGATTATGCGATCAATAATTTCAGAAACGAACAGTAAGCAAGCAGGATACCAGTTTGTTGCCGAAAGCTTGTGTGTCCAATTGTTGGTAGAGATATTCCGCAAAACTAAACATAATTTACAACTTTCAGAGAATCGGCGTAATTATTATGAACGGGATAACATCAACCGTGTAATTGATTTTTTCCAGGAAAACTATAGTCAGAAGTATTCGTTGGAAGAAGTCGCCCGGCTGGCAAATTTCAGCCCTTATTACTTCATCCGGATTTTTAAAGCGCAGACCGGGAAAACTCCTTACGAATTTCTAATGGATATTAAAATTAAAAAGGCTTGTTATCTATTAAAAGAAAAAAGCAAATCAATAACAGAGATTGCGTATCTTTGCGGCTTTGGCAACTCCAGTCATTTTTCAACAGTATTCAAGCGGAAAATGGGTGTTTCGCCGTCAGAGTACCGCCAAAAGTCCTAAGTAGATCTTATACCAAAACGCAATAGTAGCAAAATATACAGCAATATTGAAAAATTACTATATAAAAGAATATGCTATTCTTAAAATGTTATATATAATTTTGGCAAACCAAATCAGGCCTGAATAGGAGGATTCTATGCCAAACCATAAAGCATGTATTTGTATAGTAATCTTTGCCCTGTTGATTATTTTTTCCCCTGTGGAAACATATGCAGCAGACAGCATGTCGGCAGATTTTACGCCAGCGGGAAACCTGGATATCACGATACCCCAAAGCCTGCATGACTTTCCGATTGCCCCTGACGCGGTTTTTGACCCATTCTTGAAAGTGGCAGATGGAGAACATTTTATGTTTTCCTATGCTTCCAACTACTCTATGGACGACTTGTTCAATATGTATGCACAATACATGAAGAATTCAAAAGACTTCATAGCGGATAAAGGAGATGGAACAGGCACTCTTTACGGTGTTGGCGGCATCAAAGGGGGATACCAAATAGGAATTTCAATTGGCTTGAGTATTGACAATATAGTTACTGTTGGGATCGAACCTGAAAGGAAATAAGAGAAATCAATAAAAATACGGAAAAATACCTAAGGGAGAGAATCTAATAATCATAAATAAGCAAGAGTCACATTATGAATGGATTTCGGGCGATCCTGGCATAACGATGGCGGTCAAAACAGCCTCAATCGACGGAAGCTGGTGGACCGAATATCGTAAAATCAGCCTTGCAACCCCACCAAATCCAGCCTTATTCGAAATTCCTCCCGGTTACACTAAAATGAGTATGCCGGGTATGGGCAATTTCATTCCTTACTACTTTTGCCCTCAATTCTGACGACGGCTCACGCCTGTATATTGACGGCAATCTTGCTATTGACAATGACGGCATCCATTCGCTTGCAATGGAAGAAGCAAGTGTCTTCTTGAATCCTGGCACTCACTCTATCCGGGTTGAATACTTCCAGGGGCCACGCTATGAATTAGCACTGCAACTCTTCATCACTCCACCGGGAGGTGAACAGACCATCTTCTCACTTGCCGACTATCCACCGGAACAAAGATGAACGTAGTTGTGGTGGGCTATTCTATGTGTGCTGCAATGAAGTTGCCGATATAAGTTTTGCTTATGCATTTTCCCTCTTACTGGATATATTGGCAAACCTATTACGTCAAGAACTCTTTTTGTCAGAAAAACAAACCTTAGCTTTAATGGATAGGTTGATTAGTGAAATACCATCCGTTATAAAACAACGATTACAAGTCTACTCGGCTAAATTCGCATAAGCTTTAATTGGGTTTTTGTCAAGAGGGCTTATCTGCGAAACTTAAGATAATTAACTGACAAGAAGTTGACTTTAGTTAGCTGCTCTGTGTTTCCTTCTAAAATTGCATTTTTAAGTGATGCATAAAAATACTGAATATAGTATACTATTCACATAATTAAAATTACTCAAAAAAAAGCGCGAGGTGGCTTAAATGAAAAGAAAGTTTTTTGTATTGCTCCTTGTAATGACATTCATTAGCGCAATGTCTTTGTCAGTATTGGCAGCGCCTGACGGCGCTTTAGGCAAACCTAAAATTGCTGCTAACGAACTTGAGCAAATTACTGCTGAAATTCTAACATTTATGCGTGACGAACCCACTGGCGGGAAAACCATTACTACCCAAGAACTTGAGGCAATACTAGCTCCTTATCGTTCCAAAATGTCGATGGATGGAACTACTTTTTATAACAAAACCATGCACGGAGATTTTGTAAAAAAAGAAAAATGGACTCTTGGTCGAGATGTGAAGGTAGATTGGATGTGGGGCAATTCAACATCCCACTCTATGCTATTTGAATCACTTACTGTTGCTGGTGAGGCTGCAAATGTAGGTGTAATTGATGTAAGGCTTCACAAGGAAGACGAGAAGTTTATCTATATGTATTCTTGGATAAAATGGGACAAAACTGGGGAACTCATAAAAATGCCTAAAATGATGATGCCTGGTTCAAATATGCCAGGTATACCAGGTACAAGGGAAGAAGAAAAAATTAAACAAGGGAACGCCGTCATATATGACGATCAAACAGTTGCTGAGCAGCTTTGCAAAGTATACCGAATTGGAAAAACCTATCACTGGTTTTCTACAAAAAAGGGATATGACATTATGACTGTAGACTATGGTACTAGAGGAAAAAATCCGACACAACAGACAAACTTCATCTATGACATGATGGGTGTCAACAAAGACAATACTTTCTTTGACCCGCCTGCTGATGTTAAGTTTAGCGAACAAGGCGGGCGCGATAATGACACCACCCCTAATTCAGATGAAAAACCCGCCAAAAAGCACGGCTTTAGTCTCGGCAATGCTCTTAAACCTTGGTAGTTAGAACTAAGTCAGGATAAATCTATCGTTTTAAGTGAATATAGTATATTTAGCTATTAGGAGGCAGTTGGAGACGTCAGACTGTGCGAAAACAGTCTGACGTTTTTGTTTTGGGACTATTTTTCTATAGTAAAGTGACATAGAAAGATTGTTCCCCGCTGTCCATTCCATCCGATCTGATAAGGAAGTTGGGTGGTGAGATCCGTTTCTACTCGCCCCGGCTGTCTCTGTAAGCTTCTTCGTCCTCTGTACTAAAGAACTTTGCGGGCGGGTGGTGTGTTGGCATTCTGGCGGGTTTATTATGTAATTCCATGGTTGAAATAATCTGCAATTTAATAGCTAGGATACAAAATGAACCGTCCCCTTGTTTCTACTAAGTGGCCTCCCGTCACACAAAACTTTTTATGGCGTATATTAAGCCAGCCCGGCTTCAATGGTGGTAATTCTCTCCGTATCGGGTCAAATAGTGCAGGAAAGGCAATGAAGTCCGCCCTCATTGCCCTCTATATTTGATACATCACTACAGTAGTAACTCATTTTATGTGGCGTGGCCATTCATCTGCTCGAAAGAATGCTAGCCCGCATTCTTTATAAAGTAGCTATATAATTTTTTAAGTCATATTTATTTTGAATATTAAAAGTGTCTTTAACCTCTTTAAAGTAGCTTTTTATAGACTCCTTTTCGATAACACGATTACATATCTCGTCCACCTTGCATTCTCCTCGTGCTTCTTTCCAAGGACGTTCTCTATGTGTTAATTCCTCTAGATATTTTGCATCATATCGGACATATGCAAACTTAACCATTTCCAAAATACTCAATTGGTCTTCATCAAAAATACCATCATCAAAGTTTTCAACTTTTGGTATGGAACTATAACCATGTTTTTTATATTGATAATAGAGATTAGGAATAACCGGGCCATGTACCCATGCTTGAAAATCTTCTTGAAAAAACGTCCGATCCTTTAGAGCTAAAAACCAGGCCTGTGCATAATAGATAATTTTTTGGAGTTTAAGCGGTGTAATGACCTCTTCCGCTTCAGTATCTAGCTTAGATAGAAAGTATTTGGCAACATGAATTACCCCATGATCTTCAACTTCTCTAAAATCATCTATTAGTTGATTAATTCGGTTAAATAGTTTCCTTTGAGCAACTTCAGAAAGATTTCTTTTATTTCTTTCAAATAACTCCAACATTTTATTCGGATCTTTCATTTCTTTTAATTGATCGCTATAAATCTTGCGAGGGGTAAAGCCGCCTAGATATCGTATAATTGTCGCTTCCCCCCACCCCAACAAAGAAGCTAACGGTTTTTTTCCGATCTCATAGGTTTCCAGTAATTCTTCAATTTCAGCAACTTTAATTAGCCCCAATAATTCGCGGTATTTATCATTAGCTAATTTTAAGTTTTGATCACTAATTTCAGCAATATAAACTTCATTACCGCACGACTTGCAAAAGGGTATTTTTGCCAAGTATTTGAAGGTTAGATTATCAATTGTAGATTCTACTTCCCGTTCCAGAAGTTCAATTTCCCTATCAGTATCGCATTCAGGACAATATGTTTTCATCTTACATCCCTCCTGGTTACAGCAAGCTGTAACCATCTCTTCTTTAGTATAAAGCAAACTTAATTATACGGATAATTTAAAGGGAATTCTGCTTCATGGAATGACATACAGACTACTCTCCCTCTGATTTTCAGCTTAATGTATACTTCTATCGGTTTATCCACAATAGGCGGTAATATGAATTGTCCAAATATCTGGAACTCTCCGCCTATCTCTTTATGGTCGTTATCGGTATAAGAATAATTGCTACTATCTAACCGCAGTAGTTCCTCACAAACCATCTGGTGATTAATTCCATATTTTTCTCTGAACTCCCGTGTTTTATCTTTAATACCTGTTTTTTGAACTATAGATAAATTGTTCGGATCATTGAGTAAGTCCTTAACCTTACGCAGGAAACTTCCAACATTCTCCTCACTCTCCGTCCATCCTTGATGCAAAATAAACCACCGCCAATGCCGCTATTCTTTAATAATAGTATACACAAATCATTATAAAAAATCAACAAAATAGTATCATTTGATACTATTTTGTTGATTTTCAATTCTTTAACCATCTTGAATTTATATCAAAACTGCGTAAGCCCGATATACCACCTCCCCACCCCCTTGACAGCTTTATTTGGAGGCGACTAAGCCCTGCTATATATTTGCCTATGATAATAATTAACTGACAGGAAAAGAAGAAACAGCAAGGGGCAGAGATGCTGTTTCTTCACCTGTTCCGGTAAACACCGCCCCGAAACAAATCACCTGTCTCCATGTTTTTTTCTATAAGATAAGTTAACGGTTGACTACAAAGTAGTGCTCTTCTACCGTTATTTTCGCCCCTCGTAACTTAGTCACTCCGTAACCCCACGTCCTTTGCCAGAAAAGCGTTCCGAAGGAGAAAAGCCGGGTGATAGTCCGTCAAGAAACCCGTACTGTTTAAGCGTAGCGATTTTACGGGTTTTAGGAATATCGCTTGGCTTCAGCTTTTGGAGGCTCTTGGCCTAGAATTTTTGCTTACTTTTGTTTCATGACAAAAGTAAGAGCGCAAGGGCTGGCAAGGGGGTAAGGATGCTGTTTCACTTGTTCGGGTAAATACCGCCCCGAAACATACTCCCTGTTCACCATGTTTCTTCTTTGTGCCAAAAGAGGAACGTCCCTACTGTCTCTCTATGAACAAATTTGCTTTTACAAAAGCCACTATTTCTTGCCGTAAGGAATTTCAATTTACACAAAATTATCCGCAGACCCCCTCTGGACATGCTACGGGAACGGTGGTTGTGTCCAGCATGCGGCATAAAGACAGTTCCACCGTCCCTATGTCTTTTTCCAAATTAATTATTGCTAATAATTTCTGATACTATTTCTCCCGCGACTTCAGCAACAGCTCCAGCTACCTCTCCAGTGGCTTCCATAGCATTTCCTGCAGCATCTGTTATGAATTCAAGGGCTGTAGTAACCACTTTATCTGCATCGACAGTTGTAGAAATCAAATTTGTTGCAGTATCAATTGCAACAGTCGGTTCTATAATATTCGAGATTGTATCTGCAGACGGTAACAGATTTTCACTAATTTCATTGGAAACCATGTCACCTGTGAATTCACCATTCACAACAGAATTTGCAGTAATGATGCGAACATCTGCAACCCCTGACGATTCAGTAACCGAAGATGCAAAGCTTCTCGTAGCTCCCGCGCCACCACTGCTACCGCCTCCGAATTTCGGATTCAGACAACTCCCACTACTTAAGCTGTCAGAAAAATACCCAATTGGAACATCACTTCCTAGTCTGAGTCGCCGATTATTTCTTCGCATTCTTAAGTATCTTCCTATAGCTAACATGAAAATTACCGAAGCTACTATAATGGCTAGCCAAAGTATTGTTAACCAATCCATATATAAAACCCCCAACCCTCTAATTCATACTCTGTCGCATCCCGCAATCAGAAATAATTAGAAATATTATATTTCACCATTTTATTACTCGTAGTGTATCCCCTACTGTCTGCACCTACTACTCCTGAATCTTTCCATATTTGACTCTGATCCACGTTAAGTTAGTCTTCTTAAAACTCACTCCAGTAGCTCAGCTCAATGCTTTTTGCCTTGCATTCTAATCTTTATGACACCTAATTTTAGTGGTTTAGGATAATGTTTCTGTCCGTCCCTATAACTCATTAGATGATAAATTATAAATTTCCATCAAAAACAAAGAACTCCTGCCAAATCCACAAAAATTTGGCAGGAGTTCTTTCACCATCACCAATGATACGGTTCTACGTATAAGGTCTAACGTCAAATCTAAAGGAATGACTCGCCGGAACCGTAACCGTCCCCATGCGTCACTCCGGTGGTGTGAGAAGTCGGCTACTCAATTAATGGGTAGCCTCATACTCGATTTTTAATTTAGTGCAGGGTGGTTTAATCCTTGCCTAGCGCTTCCAGTAATCGCTGAGCAAGTTCTCGCTGCTCTGGCGTCAACTTTTTAGCGGTATCCAATAACCGGCGGAGCTCTGGTTCAAGCTCTGGTTTCTCTTCGGAAAAGAATTCTCCCATTGTAATTCCTAATGCCATTAAAATAGTTTCTAATGTTTCAATACTTGGAGAATTATTACCATTCTCAATATAGCTGAGTGAAGATTGGGCAATTCCTGCAATCTCGGCTACTTCTTTCATCGTCAATTTTTTTTGAAGCCGTAAATCGCGTAAGCGGTAACCTATCTTGGACATGTGACTACTCCTCCGATCATATCATTATTCTGATTATAAGTGATAAATAAGTGTTTGTCACATCAAAATAATGATTGACGGCAAAGAGAAATATCATTATACTGAATACAAGATGGGAAATGGGTGTATCCAGTTGAATGTTGGTATAAGAATTAAACAAAGGCGCGAGCTTTTAAATCTTTCTCAAGAACAACTATCACAAATATCAGGTGTATCTCAATCTTCGATTCATTATATTGAATCGGGAGAAAATAGTCCTACAGCTAAAACCTTATTTAAACTCACCTCTGCACTTGGTGTAAGTATAACCGAGCTATTGGGCGACCAAACCGCCACGTCGAAAAGTCGGTTCTCTGTCAATGAATCACAGGGGGGAAAAGCGTGAAGTTTTTCTGGTATGTCTGCGATGGGGAAGTCGAGGAATATAGCGGGCAGGAAGTTAACTGGAATAACTCGGTCATAGTGTTCGCCAAGTCGCCGGAAGATGCACTGTTGAAGGTTATGAAATATCATTTGGGTACGCTAGAACGGATCGGCGTAATCTGTGGCGGCAAAAGTATAGAAGTGATTTCCTAACCGCTTTTGGTCAGATTTCCAGGTGGTGAATAAACCTGCCTACCTCACTTCATTGCTTAATTCTTTAAACGAAGCAAATCGAGCGTCCCCGTGCTTCTTTCGATACCCGCTATTACTTTTCTTTCTTGCAATCCTTGGCATTTTCTCCCTCCACTATCTTTTCCCTCCAGTTTAGCATAAAAAAGAAGCAATAGAACCCTCCCGATGTTTCCTGAATACTTTGTATAGTCTTCCTCTTCATGAAATATATCCTGCCGGTTGATTCCCCTTACTATAACATGATAGATACCGTTATTACTTTTCTTTCTTGCAATTCTTGGCATTTCCCCCTCCGCTATCTTTTTCCTCCAGTTTAGCATAAAAGAAGAAAAGAATCAACAGAACCGTCCCTTTGATTCCCTTTGCGCTTCTTGGCGCACAGAACCGTCCCCTTGTTTCCCCTTAGTCATTTTTTGCCGTTACCAATGATACGGTTCTCCCCTACTAATCTTAAACGCCCGATAAATCTGCTCTACCAGGAGCAGCCGGATCATTTGATGGGTAAAGGTCATTTTTGAAAACGACAATCTTTCCTTTGCTGCCGCTACGACTTCAGCTGACAACCCAAAGGCTCCACCGATAATAAAGGTAATATCGCTCTGCCCGCCTAGTGCCAAACTGTCAAACCTGGCCGACAATTGCTCTGATGACATGGCCTGTCCGGCCACATCTAGTACGATCAGGTAACTTGCTGGACGAACAGCTTTTAAAAGGCGCTCACCCTCGCGGGTGAGCGCTTGTATTTTTTCGGCTGCTGAGGGATTGTCAGGCATTCGTTCTTCGGCAAGTTCCACAATATCAAGTTTACAGTAGGGTGGAAGACGCCTCAAGAACTCCTGGATACCGACAGTTAGATATTTTTCTTTGATTTTGCCGATAGCAGCGATGGTGATCTTCATACTATTATTGTCCTGGCATTTCTTCGAGAAGGACATTGATAGTCTCGCGCTGGTCATTTCTTTTCAAGACTACTTCCACTGTGCTGCCTACCTGTTGACTATCCAGCACAGCTCTGAGTTCGGCTACACTGTTGGTTTCAGCGCCAGCGACTTTGAGAATGACATCACCTTCACGAATGCCCGCTTTATAGGCTGGGCCTGAAGGGGAAACTTTGGCAATATAAACGCCTTTATCCAGTTTAAGTTCATAGCCGTATGTAGCGGCAGATGCTTGGTCTAATGCCCCGACACCCAGATAAGCTCTGACTACCCGGCCTTTGTCGATCAGTGATTGCAAAATGGGACGGGCACTGTTAATGGGGATGGCAAAACCAATGCCTTCCACACCGGAAAGAGCAATTTTGGCACTGTTGATGCCAATTACCACACCATCTGCATTGACAAGGGCTCCTCCGGAATTACCAGGGTTAATAGCAGCATCGGTTTGGATAAGTTTGAAGCGGCGCTCACCAATATCAAGGGAGCGGTTAAGGGCGCTGATTACACCGGTAGTTACACTGCCTTTAAATTCAAGACCAAGTGGATTGCCGATAGCAATAGCCGGTTCTCCTACCATAAGAGCATCAGAATCACCCAGCGTAGCCACCGGCAGATCCTGAGCTTCCACTTTAACAACAGCCAGATCAGTAAATTGATCGACACCAATTACCTTGCCGTCCAAAGTGCGGCCATCAGCCAGAGATACTGATATTTCCTGGGCATTTTCTACTACATGGTTGTTTGTAGCAATATAGCCCTGTGCATCAAAGATAACCCCGGAGCCGGTTCCCTGCTCCACTAGTACTTTACGGTTGCTAAAAAAGTCGCGGGCCAGACCTTTGGTGGTAATGCCGACAACAGCCGGACCCACTGATTGTGCAGCTCTGACAATAGGCGTGTTACGTGCTTCTGATACCTGTGCCTGAGCCGTAGGCGGCTGCAGGGCTTGAAAGGACGAGCCGGTATTCGGTTTCGGAGCTTTTTCGGTAACATTGCCAGCGCAGCCTACCACTAGAATAGCCCCAATTATCATACTAATTAACGATACTGCAATATAGGGAGTCAATTTTTTGAACCAGTTCTTCATGCTATCGCCTCCTATTAGTGTTCACATATTCCTGATATTTGTTCAGGATAGGTAAGATTCAATGATATTTCCTGATCCAGTTTGCAGCCTTCTTGGGTTATAATATTCGCTACTGTCTCTTTTGCCAGTTCAGGCCGATTATTTTCCCGGCTGAGATGCGCCAAAAAAACGTTAGTGTGGGCTTTACGGTTAAGCCGCGCCAGCGTCCAGCCCGCATCAGTGTTGGCCAAATGACCGCGATTACTCATAATACGTTTTTTCAGAGGCCAGGGATAACTGCCGTTTTGCAACATATCAATATCATGGTTTGCTTCTAAAACCAATACATCAGACAATGACAATGCTGTTTTAACTGTCGGTGTAACAAACCCCAGGTCGGTAGCAATACCAACTTTAATGCTGCCCGCCTGCAGGCGAAACCCGACAGGATCAGCAGCATCATGCGAAATAGCAAAGGGTTCAACTTTTACTTTGCCAATATCCAGACTGTCCGAAAGATCCCGGCAGCAGTTATCTGGCAGTACTTCCCGGCAATACATGGATTGCCAGGTAGCTGGACGGGTGTAGGCCGGCAGATGATATTTTTTCAGCAGTGTCGTCAACCCCTTGACATGATCGCGATGTTCATGGGTAATGAGCACGCCATCAAGTTCTTCAATCTTGGTGCCAAGTATATCAAGTGACTGTTTGATACGCCTAGTGCTGATACCAGCATCCACCAATAGTTTGGTGTTTTCCATTTCAATAAATACAGCATTACCACTACTGCCGCTAGCCAAAACATGAATTTGCATAATTACCTCTTTTACCCATTATCCTTAGTACAACTAGTTATATATTCGACTTAGATACTTATAAATCCTTTTTCAGTTCATAATTTTAGCTTCCTTATAACAAAGCAAATCATCGCAACCCAATGCTTCCTGGTTAGCGGCGACTACGGTTCGCAATACCACTTTATACACATTCGGCAGGCAGTTTTTCCATAACCGCTTCCCGGAGTTCTGCAGGCAAGGCAGCCAACAGTATTGCTGTGATTTCCTTTAGCCGTTTGGGTGTTTTTGCCTCAAACCGTAAAGTAAACAGGGGCTCTGTCACCGAGGCGCGAATCATGCCCCAGCCATCGGCAAATTCAATGCGCACACCATCAATCCGGTTAGGGGTATAAGCGGTAAGTCTGCCGCCAACCTGATCCAGTACGGCTTCCTTATCCGGACCCAGATAGCTAACCCGGATATCCGGTGTCAACAGGTAGTTAGGAATAGCATCAACCTGGGTGGCTAAGCTTCCATGTTCGGCCACTAATTCACATATTTTTAACCCTGAAAACATGCCATCATCATACCCAAGTTCGCGAAAAAAGAAATGTCCGCTGATTTCGCCGGCAAATAATGCCTGTTCCTGAATAAAAGCAGTCTTACAAAAGGTGTGTCCGGCACGAGCCATGATGGGCCGTCCGCCTGCCTTTGCAACCTCTTCCGGCACAACCATAGAACACTTGGCGTCATAAATAATAGCACCTGTCCGACTTGTTAGAACCTGTCTGGCCATTAACACCATAATATCGTCATTATCAAGCGGGCGGCCATTTTCATCAACAACTCCCACTCTATCACCATCTCCGTCAAATCCTATCCCTACTGTCGCCCCATGCCTGCGCACCGCTTCACCGAGGGCTGCCAGATTTTCCGGCAGCGCCGGATTGGGCGGCCTATGCGGAAACCGGCCATCTGGGGTGCAATTGAGTTCAATGACTTCATATCCCAGCTTATGAAATAGCTTGGGAGCAATGGTAGCTGTGGCACCATTACCAGCATCAATAACTACCTTCAAATTGCCAGCCTGTGCTTTGCTTGCCGTATATTCTATGTATTCCTCGACAACAGGCTGCTGCATCACCTCGCCGGTGCCATGTGTCCGGGCGTTTCCTTCCACCAACCGGCCAATATGAGCTATCTCTTCCTCGCTAACTGGTTTTGGGCCAAGCACCAGTTTAAAACCATTATACTGGGCTGGATTATGGGAAGCCGTTACCATAACACCACCACTTGCCCCGGTGGTTTGCAGTGCATAGTAAAATACCGGTGTTGCCACTGTGCCGATATCAACCACCTGACAGCCAGATTCGGACAAACTTTCGATCATAATCTGTTGCAGCGCGGGCGTAGATAAGCGAATATCACCACCCACTACTACTTTTTGTCCAGCAAGTATAACCCCTACAGCTAACGCAATTCGTCTGGTCATCTCATCAGTCAAGTCCTTACCTGCCACACCACGAATATCACAAGCTTTAAATATACTCATACTTGTCCCCCTTCCGGCTATGTAAAAGACTTGGCATGAAGCCAAGTCTTTTAGTTTCTGGTAATATTGTATCACGCCCTTAGGCTGGCTTCAATACTCTCCATTTCCTAGCCGGCTGGGAACCTGGTATGCCAGGTATTAAACGAAAATTCCAGCTATGTTGGCGAATACTAATGCTCCAGCATATGTACGGCGCAAGTAAAGCACGGATCAAATGACCGTATTACTCGTCCGGCTTCGATAAGGTTAGTGCCATCAGCCACCGGCGTGCCGATGAGCGCCTGCTCAACCGGGCCACGTATACCCTGGTTGTCGCGTGGCGAAAAGTTCCAGGTCGTCGGCGTTACAACTTGGTAATGAGTCACCTTATTATGCCGGTATTCCATCCAATGGCCCAGTGCCCCCCGCATAGCATCTGTCAAACCTACGCCTGTCCCTGCTTCAGGCGGCGTAAACTGCTGACAACTAGGTGTATTGGGCACAATTTCATTAAGCCAGCCTTGGGCAAGCTGGCATATTTTGAGCGTTTCCTTAGCCCTGGCTACCAAGCGATCCATAACCGAAACTCCTCGCTGGTAATCGCCGTTAATATACCCTCTGGCCAGTGGCCCGCCCTCAACCGATAACGCTTGATAGCGCGGCGCTTTGATCCAGGAATACGCATCAGGCTTGTCCCGGCTGGGGATGGTGCGGCCTTCTGGCACAGTTCGCCGCTCTTGTTCGTCTTTATACCAGCTATAGCGGATTTCCTCAGCAATTTGATTGGCATCAAGCTGCTCGATCTGGCCTTGGTTTACTATTAGACCAGGCTTAAACGCCCGCTCGCCAGTTACCGGCGCAGGAAACATGCCGTAGGACATAAAGTTTCCATAACCTACTCCAATGTTATAGTAGTCTTTATAATAGTCGGCAATAACCAGGACATCGTTGATAAAAAAATTTTCCACCCATTCTGTTAGTTCCTGCAATATGCTGCTGTATGCCATTAACCGTTCTACCGAGGCCTGCTCGGTAACCCCGGTGGGCATAATGGTTTGCTGCATCGGTGCCTTAGCCCCAAATACGGCCATGGCCTCATGGGCCCGCATAGCCTGTATTACCGCTTCTTTGGCATGCTGCAAAAGTTCAGCATTTACCTTGGGCGGCAGGCGAAAGTCGGCTTGTGGCCGGGGTATGTACGGCGGCATATCAGGGCCTTTTACATAGTCATATACTACCAGGATATAAAAATGACGCAAATGATTCTGAATGATGTCGGCCGCAAATATAAGGTTGGTTAACTGCTGGCCGGTAGGCGTGGGAACAACACCGAATGCCTGCTGCTGGGCCATACTGGCGGCAACAGCGTGAGCACTTGAGCAAATTCCGCAAATACGTTGGGTAAGTAGCGCCGCATCCCGCGGGTCACGGCCTGTCAACATATTTTCAAACCCTCTGAATAAGTGCGCTCCCAGCCACGCATCTACGATTTGGCCATTTTGTACGTCGACATCTGCTCGTAGCGGCTCATGAATACGGGTTACCGGGAAAATTGTCTGCACAGTCATGGCGGACTACCTCCTGTGTTTTTGCCCTGGACGAAAGAAGTCAACGACTTTCTGCCGCAAAGAACGGGGTAGTTTACGTTTAACCTCACTCCGTTGCAGGCGTTTGCTTTCACTGATGAGTGCGTTTTGCTGACGAATTAGATCATCAAGCTCTTGTTTAAGCTGCTCTATGTTTTCCGGTGGGTCAGGTTCATGGGGTTTTGTGCCGTCAAGCCAGTGCTTGCCTATTCGCTTGGCAACAACACCGGTAATAAGGTGGGCACCAACAGCCGCTACTCCCAGGCCAGCTGCTGCAGCGCCAAATTTCTTAACATTAAGTGCTCCCAGGGGTGTTTGCACATCGGGGAGATGGTTATAAAAGGGCATGGAACTGTCGGGAAAACCTGGGTTGGCGCAGCCGATACAAGGTGCTCCTGCTCTGACCGGCCAGTTGACATAGTGATTCCATTGCCGTCTCGGACAGTCAGCATGCGTAATCGGCCCTTTGCAGCCCACCTTATATAAGCAGCCACTTTCACCAGGGAAAGAGGCAAAAATTCCGTCTTCGAATTGCTGGCGTCGCTGGCACAAGTCGTGGATGGTCTGTCCAAAAAATAGCTTAGGACGGTTATAGCTGTCCAGTTCAGGCAAGCCATACATAATAAGATGGCTAAAAGTGCCTGTCATCCAGTCAGGGTTTGCCGGACAGCCCGGAATATTAATAACTGGCTGTTTAATTACTTCCCACACTCCCTTTGCTCCTCCCGGATTGGGATAAGCTGCCGCCGGGCCGCCAAAACAAGCACAGGTTCCGACAGCGATAATATGTTTGGCCTTAGGTGCTATTTCCTGCAGAGCCGCTATGCCGGTAACCATCTGATTACCACGCATAAAAACATGATTATACCGGCCGTTATCGGCTGTCATAACCGCACCTTCGATTACCAGCCAGAACTTACCCGCATCCTTTTCCACCGTATCCAGCAGCATCTGTACGGCCTCTGAGCCCTGAGCCGCGTTGAGCAGCCAGTGATAACGCATATCTACCATATTGGTAAGCACTTGATAAACAGTTGGATTAACTGCATTATCAAGGGAAATGGAATTGCCGGTGCAAGATCCGAGTTCCAGCCAAATTACAGGCGGTTTGGTTAGCTTACCCTCAGCAAATGCATGGCGCATAAGAGGCACTAGCTGATCGGTTAGGTTGGCGGTCAACACAGTAGCAGTACATAATTTGAGAAATTCTCGCCTGGTAAGCATTGACTTCCTCCTTGGCAGACAATTCTTTACTGCAACTATACATCCAGCGTATTAAAGATTTACGGAATACATAGCAATGTTAATTTTCCCACATTTGGTTTATCTATGTAGAAAAAGGGATATGCCTGTACGGCACATCCCTTAATTAGCGATTTTGCTATATTCTTTCATATTACCTTTTGCCCAAAGATGAACCATGGTTTCATAGGTAACGTAATCCATACCAAGCGATTTTTCAATCGCTTTATTAACCTTTTCACCAGCTTTAAGGTAGCCCAATACTTGACTAAGCTTGGCCTCACCGTGAACTTCGGCAATATAGCGTACTGCTGCCAGTGATTGGCGATAAGCCAGCGCTTGATTGGATAATCCGTCGAAATCACCGTCAAGTTCGTTCATAGAATATAACTTTCCTGCTAAACGATTATCTGCATTCACCCATTCATAGTTATTAACCTTATATTCAACATATTGGGCTAAACCCTCAGTAAACCAGCGGGTATAATTACCTCTGGCCAAATGATCCAGAACCAGGTGGGTATATTCATGCGCCAGCGGCCCGGTAGTAATAAACTCCTCGACCGACTGACTATTTTTAAGCCATGCCTTAGGTGACAAAATCTGAATAACCCCGCCCCAGTAAAAACCCATGGCATTTGATTCTCCGGCCCAACCGAAGGCCGTTTTCATAGCTTGACGGTCAGAATAGATCAGAATAAGCGCTTTGCCTTTAGGAGCATATTTGAGCGTTGCCGTCACCGGCTCGTAAGCCGCTTCCGCCGCCGCTGCTACCATAGCTACCATGTCGGCATCACTTTCCGTATAGCGAATAACAAAATGCGGCGTTTCCTGGGCCAGCATGTCTTTGGTCTGATAATTAATTTTAAGAGCAACTGCCTGCCGTGCCAGAGGGTACAGCCACAGTTGCGGGTGAATCGGTACCATACTGACAAACAGACCAGCCAAAACCAGGCCAACAACTGCCGGCACACCGCCAGGAATCATTTGCAAAAATGTACGCATGATTTGCTGTCCTCCTTTCTAAGCAAGTAAAGGACATTATATCATGCGTACAAGTTTACTTCTACAGGTTTTTTATGTAAAGACGAATCTCTCTTTTACTTCTCTTTCTTGCTGCTTGGTGGAACACTACCCGCAATTGCTAGGCCAGCACTTGTTCCCAGGCGGATAGCTCCGGCAGCAATAAGTTCTTTAGCCTGTTCCAGGGTACGAATACCACCTGAGGCCTTAATGCCGATTTTGTCACCAATAATCTGTTTGAGCAACTGAATATCTTCTACCGTAGCACCGCCTGGTCCAAACCCTGTTGAGGTTTTGACAAACTGAGCCCCTGCTTCCAGCACAGCCTGACAAGCACGGCGTTTCTCATCATCGGTTAATAAACCGGTCTCAATAATGACCTTGACTACAGCACCGTCAGCGACTTCGATCACCTGTTTTATGTCATCGGTTACGGCTTCCCATAACCCAGCCTTGGCTGCACCGATATGTATGACCATATCCAGTTCATTGGCCTTGCGCAGTACTGCTTCTTTGGCCTCTGCTGCCTTAGCGCTGGTGAAAGTAGCCCCCAGCGGAAATCCGATAACAGTGGCTGTTTTCACACCTGTACCGGCCAGACAATGGGCCGCCAAATCCACATAGATGGGGTTTACGCACACAGCAGCAAACTTATACTGCTCTGCTTCCTCACATAATTTGATAATGTCCTCTACTGCAGCTCCTGGCTTGAGCAACGTATGATCAATATAACTTGCCAAATTCATATTCGTAACCTGCCTTAAAATGAAATAGCGAAAGACTGCCTATATCCGGCAATCGTTGCGTAAATCTGTTCTCTTACTGGGCGGCTAACTTACTGCCGCAGCTGCGCCCTGGCACTTGGGGCAAATACCATAAAAGTAAAACTGTTGGCCCTGGATAGTATAATTAGTTGTAGCTGAAACCTGCTCAATAAATCCGGCAGAGTCTATGCCGAACAGGTCATCCACACGTCCACAGCTCATACAACGGATATGTGGGTGATTGCTTGTATTGGCGTCATAACGAAAACTATCTTCGCCAACATTAAGAACCTGTACCAGTTCCAAGGTTTTTAAAATCTCGATTGTTTTGTAAACAGTTGCCAAACTCATTGTTGGATACACCGGCTGAAGCTCATTGTAAATCATTTCCGCACTGGGATGAGCTTTCGTAGCAACTAAAACACTATAAATCGCCAGTCGCTGCGGCGTAACTTTGAACCCCTTATCCCTCAACAAAGATGTAACACAAATATCCACGAATTTCCCCTACCCTTACTACAAATTACCACCGGAAAATAATTATTGAATAGTTCTTTTTTTATTCTACATCGTAATAATTAAGGCGTCAAGGATTTTTATGAAAATAATTTTTATGTACTAAAAAGGGTAAAATTTTGCATAAAAATACAAAATTCTACCCTTTTATATTCCCAACTTTTTTTGCAGAATACTACTGCCCCTGACTAAATTTGGATTGAACCTGCGCAATATCTTGCGGATTGGCGTTTTTAACGTTGTAATAGCCTTTTTGCTGCATTAAGTCATAAATTTGTTTTTCTTGATTATGGACATCACCAAGAATAGTCAAATAGTCCCGGCGGAGAGTATCACTTGAGGACTCCAGAGCAAATGTATTAACAGCAGCGGCTGTATATTTTGCTTCATTAAGAGCAATCTGCAATAGCTCACGTTCTGAAAGACTAACACCTTGACCACTCATACCGCTTTGTGTGGTTTGTTGCTGGCCCATTTGTGCCATATTATCACCTCAATTATTGTAAATTTTGGCCTGCGTTTAAATGTTTGCTCATAGTTTGCAAATGCTGCTGGCTCTTCTGAGAAGCTTGTTGGAAAAGCTGTTTTGTCTGAGTATCCTGTACACTGCTGGCAAAGTAATTCATTGTTTTAGTACAGTTTTGTTCCATACCCAGAAAATCCTCAAGATGCATCAGTTCTTTGGATGATAGCACACATATCCCCCCTTTGCGGTTTATCTGATAACCAGGCTGCTCTACCACTCCTATTAGGAGAAAGAGCAACTAAGTCCCGGGATAAGTTAGACTAAACTCTAGTTGAGGGTTAAACTCCTCACTAAAGATAAGACTTACTATATCACCCATAGAATGTGCACAAATTCCAGTTATTATTCCAGTTCTGGATATTTTATTAACTTTGCTTATGGCACTCCACGCGATTACGACCCTGCTGTTTCGCACAATAAAGTGCCTGATCGGCAGCATCAATCAACTCTGTTTTTGGCTCGGCCCAGTTACTGCAACTTTCAAAAGTGGCTACCCCCAAACTGATGGTAATATTAATTATTGTGTCACCAACCTCAAAGCTGGCACTTTCAATATCCGTGCGGAAGCTCTCCGCCAACCGCATTGCCTCCTCCAGACAAGTTTCCGGCAAGACCACCGCAAATTCCTCGCCACCATACCGTGCAAGCATATCAGTTGGGCGAAAGCCTTCTTTAATTACTGTTCCCATTCGCTGCAAGATAGTGTCACCGGCCAAATGCCCCCACGTGTCATTGACCTTCTTGAAGAAATCAATATCCAGCATAATCAGGCTTAACGGTCGATGATAACTTAGGGTACGGTTAATCTCACGCTCTAGTACCACCTCAAACTGGCGGCGATTGGCCAGTCGGGTCAAGGGATCAGTCAACGCCATGGCTTGGAAGTGGTCATATAGATATGCCCGCTCAAGCCCAATGGCAGTTTGACTGGCAACGGTGCTGAGCACAAGATCTTTACTTGGCGGAATTTCTTGCATCGGATCATTCCACCCAAGCACAATTAAGCCTTGCAGTTTACCACTTGCCAGAAGCGGCAGGATATTGAGGCGCCGCGACAAGAGTACCGACATAGTAATAAGTCCCCGTTGCGTCTCCTCATAGGCGGTACCGTCATCCATACTACTAAGTCCACTCCAGGGCCAGGTCATTTTTCCGTCAGAAAATACATGCTGCAAATGATCAATTTCGCGTTGTTCAAAACCAGTAGCAAACACCGGTTCGGTATGAATACCGTCATCCCGATAGTGCATGATGAAAGCCACAGCCCCATTGGCAGCAAATAAATTATAGAGTTTGTCGGTTACTCGGGTCAAAATAGTGGCCGGAGATTTCTGAATAGCCAACTCTTTGACAATATCATAAAGTAGGCTGAGTTCCGCAAAACTTTCCACCGTGGTTGCATACGCTCTGGCATTCTTAATGGCTTCTCCGGCATGATGGGAAAAAACACTCAAAAATTGGGCATCATGCTGAGAAAAATCCTTTTCTTTACGGGAAAAAATCTCCAGCACACCAATAACATTGCCATTATGTCTGATTGGTGCACCTACCATCGACTTTAGCCCAGCCAGACTGACAGCTTCAATAATCCATTCCGGATAATCACTAATATAATCAACGACCAGCGGTTTTTTTTCGGTAAATACTTTTCCCATAAAGCTTCTTTCAGGACTGATTTTTTCTGGTGGTTTAAAGCTGCTAATATAAGCCATTATTTTTAGCGTTTTATTTTCCGCTAGTGCTAAATAGACATGGTCGCATTGAAACACTGTCCCAGTAGCAGATACAACCTGCTGGAGCATTCCCTCCAAGTCATGCTTACTGGCTAAGGTAGCACCTAGCTGGATGAAGGCTTGCTGCAGAATGCGTTCACTATCTTTAGTTTCTTTATACAAAGTCATATTCTTGGCGACCATAGACCTGAGTGAACGGTTAAGACGCGCAATACGCATATAGGGACGCACAATAGAGGTCTGCAGCAAAGATCTCAGCACACAATAATAGCCCATGATTTTGTACACATGTCCAAGAAAGTTGAAACTGTCATAAACATTATCATATAAGGTAAACGCCATCCCGGAAGCCAAGCTGCATACCAGACTGACCCGCAGCAAAAATACGGCTTGCTGTGACGGGTTACGGTGGCCGTACATATAAATAGCCAGGATATTAAGCAGCATGGTCGTATATTCCAAAGCAAGCTTCGCCCAGGTTTGCCCCTGTTCCGGTATATACATAGGAATCAGAGAATGCTCAAACAGTACTACCAACACTATGCAGGCAGTAGTCATGCTAATTGTCACTGTCAGAAGGTACAGCCGGTGAAATACAGGGTTTTTACTGTGGCGCGGAATATAGGCGGCAGCTAACAATCCCGCACCAGCCAGCATTTTGCTGATAATCCAAAACAACGAGGCCTTATTTTCGCTATTTACGGTAATAAAATCAGGCATTCCTTTATACGACAATAAATGAGCAAGGTCCAGCAAACCTACAGCCAAAAAAATCATAGCAATTAGCAGATCACGACTGTTTTTGGTTTGTGGCCAACCATACCACACTACAATAAATACACTTATCCCGATTGCTATACAAATTATTTCACTAATTGAATGGATGATAAGATAGAGCTCATTATCATAAACAATATAGAAAACCTTAGGCAACCAGGATACTATTCCTAAGATACCGATCAATACTGACGTAAGGGCAACTAATTGCAGGTTAGCTTTAATAGAATTAATTAACGACGACACATTTATCCCGTCCCTCCAACAAGGTAACTATTACCAACCATGTTACTAACATAATATGCCGCAATAAACAACAGTGTTCCTTATGTCAATATGTCAATATCAGACTAAAGTCCTAGATAACTAAGCGAAATACATATTTCTTTTCTAATTTTATTTATGTATAATAATGGTAGTCATAATAAGGAGGACTACCTTATGCTTATTAATGAGATAAAAGCCGGTATGGTACTGGCACGCGATATAATTGATGATAATGGCACTTTGCTTCTGGAAAAGGGCATTGCCCTTACTGAGTACTATATTACCCGGCTTACGCAGTTGGGAGTAACCACTATTCCTATTTATGATCCTTATGCAGCTGAGCTAAAAAAAACCAATGTAATTGCCCCGGAAGTCCGCGAGGAACTTACTTTGTGCTTCCGCTCGCTATTTTGTAAAAAAACTCAGGATATACTGGATTCCGGCCTGCGAACCATGTATTTGAAACAAATTCGACAAACGGTTAGCAAGGTTATTAATGAAACTGAACGAAATCTGGGTCAGATTGTCAATGTGCAAGTACGTCAGCCTAATGAAACTGAAACCGACCATGCCATCAATGTATGCCTTATGTCAATAGCCACCGGTCTTTATATTAAGCTGCCGCGCCCAGTCATTATGGATTTGGCGTTGGGAGCACTTTTTCATGATCTCGGTAAAATAGTTATGCCTGCTATTGATGGCTCGGTAGTCGACCCCGGGCGCTTGCATCCTGTTTATGGTCAGCAGCTTCTCATCAAAAACAAGGTCGGAGGCATCATATCCCGTATTGCGGCTGAACATCATGAGCGTTATGATGGCCAAGGCTATCCTGCTGGTTTGGCTGGAAAAGAAATTCATCCATTGTCACGGTTAGTGACAATTGCTAATTACTTTGACAACACTATGGCTGCTGCCGCTAAAACCGGCGAGTCACGCAGCACTATTATGATAAATATGCTGGCAAATGCCAATGCCCTGTTTGATATGTATCTGTTACGGGCCTTTTTCCATACTACACCTCTATATCCGGTCGGCTGTCTGGTCAGACTAAATACCAATCAAAAAGCTTACGTCATAAAAAACAAAGTACGCTTTGCACCTACCCCAACAGTACAGATTGCCGAGCGGATTACCCGGGCAAACAGTCAGGGCCAAATTATCGATTTGGCCCTAAGACCCCAACTCACTATTGTTGATGTAATTGCCGAGTAAAATAAAAACGTCACGCAAAAATAGCGTGACGTTCGTTATTTAGCCCATTTCCCTGAGTCAAACCGCCACCACAATATGGCACCCCGAATCAGAAAATCACCTGCCGTAATATACCAGGCAGCCGTAATGTCATAACCCCAGACACAAATACACAAATACACTAATGGCAGACGTATCAGCCACACTCCCATGGTAGTAATATACATCGGCCACCGTGTATCCCCTGCCCCTCTCAGAGCTCCGCCTAACACAAAACAGATGGCCAGTGTCGGTTGCTCCAGTACGGCAATCATCACACATAGTGTGCCCCAATGGATGACCTGAGGATCATCAATAAACAAAGTGGTCAGTTCCCTGGCAAACATAAAAATAATTACCCCGGCAGCAGTCATACTTAACCAAGCAATTTTATTTGTTAGCCAGGCAAATTGTATGGCCCGGTGGGGCATACCTTTGCCTAAATACTGACCAACCAGGGTCATGGACGCCACTGAAAAACCAAAACCCGGCAAAAATGACATCGACTCAATCTGAGTGGCGATCTGGTGAGCGGCAAATTGCACTGAGCCCACACCGGCCAACATAAAGGTAAACACCATCCGGCCACTTTGCATTGCTAGCTGCTCTAAAGCAGCCGGCACACTAATGTCCATAATGCGAGCAATTACCTTGCTGCGAATTACCAGCACATGCCGCCAGGATAGCTGAACCTTTTGCTGACGATGAAGAACAAGCAAAACCGCTAAGGCACCTGCCAATTGTGCTACGCCCATGCCCCAGGCAGCACCATAAGGACCCATAGCCGGTAAACCATATCCAAAAACAAGTACATAAGCAATACCAATTGCTGCGATATTGCTGACCAGCGTAATATAAAAAGCAGTTTGTGTTTTTCCCATACCCCGCAAGGCGGCAGTACCAATAGACATAATTAAAAATAAAGGCGTAAACATAAATGTAATTTTAACCAGAGAACCAGCCAGCCCGGTCACCTCTGGCTCAGCCGCCGTCAAGTTAAGCACAAACTCGGCTGCAAACCAGCCGCTAGCAGCTACCCCTGTCCCCAAAACCGCCCCCAGGAGAATAGCCTGCCCAATAATATTCCTGGCTTCCTGCCAGTTACCGGCCCCTGTTTCCCGGGCTACAATTGCTGCAGCACCAGTACCGGCGGCGGCAAACACCATTGCTGTGGAAAATTGCAGCATTGTCGCCAAACCGACCGCAGCTAAGGGCACCGCGCCAAGCCGGCCTACCATGGCTGTCAGCAGCACACCAACAGCCATGATCCCGGCACCTTCCAAAATCACCGGCCAGACCAATTTTATAATTTGCCGCCGCATATAGTCTCCGATTGAAACAATCACTATCACATCGTCCCCTTAGTCCCTGCAAAAATTAAACTAGCTATTCTATCAATTTCTACTATTTCTGCGTCCCGGAAAAATAGTCCTTTTTCTGCAGCAACTAGGGCCATTATATTGTGCTTACAGTGAAAACTGCTTATAATAAAGAATACTAAACTAAATAAAGCTGGTGAACAAATGCTAATTACCGATATCCCCGCGATTATTGCGCGTGAGTTAACCATTAAACCCCATCAGGTAACTGCTACCATAAACCTATTAGACGACAGCAATACCGTCCCGTTCATTGCCCGTTACCGCAAAGAAGCCACCGGTGAGCTTAACGAGGAACATATCCGTACCATTGAAGAACGTACGCAATACCTCCGCAATCTTATCAAGCGACAGGAAGAAATTCTTGCCAGCATTGAATCGCAGGACAAATTAACCCCTGAACTAACCCAGGCTATTCAGTCAGCCACCAAACTGCAAGAACTGGAGGATCTGTATCTGCCCTACCGGCCCAAAAAACGGACCCGGGCGCAAATTGCCCGGGAAAAGGGGCTCGAACCGTTGGCAACACTAATTCTGGCTCAACAACAAACTACCGGCAACGTCCTGGATATAGCGGCTGAGTACATCAATGAAGAGCATGAAATTACTACTGCTGAGCTAGCGCTAAGCGGTGCCCAGGATATCATTGCCGAAACAGTCAGTGAGCGAGCCGATATCCGTTCCCTGCTCCGCAAAGAGCTGTGGCAAAAAGCCCAAATCGCTACTCAGCTTATTGTCGAAGAAACAGAAGCCAAGGAGTTCCTGACCTACAAGGACTACCGCGAACCAATCAATCGCATGCCGTCCCACCGAATCTTAGCAGTCAACCGCGGCGAGACTAAAGGCACTCTCAAAGTAGCCCTCGCCACCGACCAGGAAGCTAATATCCAGCTAATTGGCAACAAAGTACTTAGCGGCAACTCCATTTTCAGCCAGGTTATTACTGATGCCCTTACTGATGGCTACAAGCGTTTGCTATTTCCAACACTGGAACGTGAGCTCCGTACC
This sequence comes from Sporomusa ovata DSM 2662, assembly GCF_000445445.1. Taxonomy (GTDB): domain Bacteria; phylum Bacillota; class Negativicutes; order Sporomusales; family Sporomusaceae; genus Sporomusa; species Sporomusa ovata. The sequence goes on from NZ_ASXP01000003.1 coordinate 878,717, forward strand.
CTCTTGACCGAAAATGCCGAAAAGCAGGCCATCCGCGTATTTGGCCTCAATCTGCGTCCTTTATTACTGCAAGCGCCACTGGCAGGTCATACGGTAATGGGTCTTGACCCCGGCTACCGTACCGGCTGCAAACTGGCAGTGGTCAGCCCGACTGGCGCTGTGCTGGCAACCAGCACACTCTACCTCACCATGAGTGAACACCAACGCCAGGAAGCCGCGGCCAAAGTGCTGGATCTTATCCACACACATGGAGTTACGCTGATTTCCATTGGCAACGGCACTGCCTCCTATGAAACTGAGGAATTTGCCGCCAACCTGATCAGCACCCACAATCTGAACGTCCACTACATTATTGCCAATGAAGCCGGAGCGTCAGTATACTCGGCCTCAAAACTGGCCAAAGAAGAACTGCCTGATCTGGATGTAACTATCCGCGGCGCAGTCTCCATTGCCCGCCGTATCCAGGATCCACTGGCCGAACTGGTCAAAATTGATCCCAAATCAATTGGAGTTGGCCAGTATCAGCATGATGTAAACCAGAAAGAACTTGGCGGTACTTTAACCAATGTAGTAGAATCCTGCGTCAACCACGTCGGCGTTGAACTTAATACTGCCTCCCCGGCGCTTCTTACCTATGTCGCCGGTATCAATGCCAGTGTCGCCAAAAACATTGTTGCCTACCGCACCGAGAACGGCCAATTCAAAAGCCGTAAAGAACTACTAAAGGTCGCCCGGCTGGGTAAAGCGGCTTTTACCCAGTGTGCTGGTTTTTTACGCATTGCCCAGGCTGGTAACCCGCTGGATAACACCCCGGTTCACCCGGAATCCTATGAACTGGCAGCAGCCATCTTAAGCAAACTCGGCTTTACGTTACAGGATTTATCAGACAAAAATAGGTTGGCCGCCCTGCAGCAGGCAGCGCCGGACGCTGATGCTGCCTGCCTGGCAGCCGAATTGAATGCCGGTGAGCCGACAGTCCGGGACATTCTCGCTGCTTTAGCCAAACCAGGCCGTGACCCGCGCGAGGATGTGCCACCACCCCAAACCCGAAAAAACATTGTCAAGCTCTCTGATATTACTCCTGGCACGCTGATCAAGGGTACTGTTCACAATGTGACCGATTTTGGTGTATTTGTTGATATCGGTATCAAGATAAACGGTCTAATCCATCGTTCAGAACTGAGCCACAAGTTTTTTCGCCATCCTACCGAGGTTGTCTCAGTGGGCGATATCATCGACGTAGTAGTCATTAATGTTGACGAAGAACGTAAGCGTATTGGTCTTAGCCTCAAACAAGTCCCTAAAAAGTAGAAAAATCCCTGTATCCGACAAAGATACAGGGATTTTTAAATACTTACCCCCGCAACACAGTAAATGGCTCGTTACTGTAGACCTTTTCTTCAATGGCTGCCTTAAGCTCATCCCCGGTAGTTCTTAGCAGATAAATTTGCCCGGTAAGTCCGCTAACCAACTTTTCCTCTTGAATTTCGCCCAAATTTATGGCTGTACTTAGCAAACTAGCCGTAATACCGGCGTGAGCAGCAGCCACACCGGCCATTAAATCACTCACTACCATTTTATCCACTATACCGACAATGGCCTTCCCGATCTCCATTACCTCAAGACAGGCGCTGGCTGTTTCAATGGGTACTTCGGCGGCCTGTTTAAGACCCTTTTGCAGCGCCAGATTGCGCACCTTTTGTGTTTCAGCAGTTGTTGCTGATAAATCAGCGGCCGCTAGCAATCCCTGGAGAGCCAACGCATCCCGGTCAATCAATATTGTGAGTTCAATATGAAGTCTGGTCAGATCAGCTTGTTTGGCGCTTAGAATTTCGTTATCTTCCACATGCTGGGGACTTTTTAAGGAATAGTTTACTGCCATCTCTAATAAGGCCGCCGCCATAAGTCCGTATAAGGCTGCCGTACTGCCTCCGCCTGGCGGTACGACATCAGAAGCTAATTTGGCGGCAAAATCATTAATACTTAATGAACTTAACATATCTATCGCGTCCCTTCGTTTTTAGCTTGTACATATATATCACTGCTTACTCAACACTAACGATAAATTGATAATGCGGCTGCCCGCCAAAATACACTTGGACTTCTATTCCCTCCAGCTCTTTACCAAGCTCTTCAGCTAATCTCTGAGCCTCTGTTCCGACAAGCTCAACCCCATAATACAAGCTAACCACACTGCTGTCAGCCTCCACCAAATACAAGATAAGCTGCCTTAAAGCGCCGGCTATATTATCAGCCCACACGACTACACTACCGTCAATCACTCCAATATAGGAGCCTTCCGGCACATTTTGGCCGTCCATAGCCGAGTCACGCACAGCCATGGTCAGGCTCCCTGATCTCACAGCTTCCTTGGCATCAGTCATTCTCCGGATATTAGCTTCAAACGGGCTGTCAGGGTCAAAGGCCAGGATAGCAGCAAATCCTTGTGGAATAGTAGTTGTTGGTACAATAGCCACCTGTTCACCCAATAACTTTTTGGCCTGCACTGCTGCCAGAACAATGTTTTTGTTGTTTGGCAAAATGATGTACTGTTCAGCCAGTCCATTGTGCACAGCTGTTATAAATTCTTCCACAGGCGGATTCATGGTCTGTCCGCCTGAAATAATAATATTGGCTCCGAGTTGCCGCATGATAGCACTCATGCCCTCGCCCGCAACCACGCTGATTATCGCTAACTTATCCCTAGCCTGAGCCGGGGCTGCCGGCACTGCTGACAAAACTTCTCCCATATCAATGGCTTGGCGATGTTGATCTGCCATATTATCAATTTTGATATCATGAAGCGTCCCCCAGGCAATAGCTGATTCCAATACGGCTCCAGGATGAGCAGTATGCATATGCACCTTTAGAATATCTTCACCTGGTGCAAGCACCAAAGATTCACCCATTTGCTCTAACTGGCGCTTCACCTCCACTAGGCTCGCAGCAAACCGTTTAACGATAAATTCAGTACAATAAGGGTGTGCAATAGTAATATCGGCGGTAATACCCGGCACAGTCAACGTACGGCCAAAATCGGCCTCAGGACCGCAAAACGTTCCTTCCAGCCCCTCCAGGCAGCCCGTCAGAAAAACAATCAGTCCCTGACCGCCGGCATCTACCACGCCAGCTTCCTTCAGCGCCGGCAGCAATTCCGGAGTCCTTCTCAACTCTTCCCCGCCGGCATGAATTGCCGCTGCCAGAATATCCGAAAAAGTCGCATGATCCCGAACTGCCCGATAGGTACCTTTGGCTATTCCTTTGGCAACAGTCAAAATAGTACCTTCTACCGGCCTGGCAACAGCACGATAGGCATACAGCACCCCATATTGAAAAGCTTTGCCGACTTCAGCAGAGGTGGCAGTATCTTTACCTGACAGTCCTCTGGCAATTCCACGCAGCAATTGTGACAAAATAACACCTGAATTACCTCTGGCTCCCATAATAGCGCTATCAGCTCCCCGGCGAGCCAAAGAACCAATCCCCTCATCAGGGGCCTCTGTCACGGCTTTGGCTACTGCCCCCAGTGTAAGCAGCATATTGGTTCCGGTATCGCCATCAGGAACAGGAAAGACATTCAGACCATTAATATATTCGTGTTTACGCATAAATGCACTATAAGCCCCGGTAATCATCCGGCGAAAATCTTTGCCGTCAATTACTTCGCCTCTTGGCTGCATACTAGTATCCCCTTCCACAGTTCTTATACCTTACTTTGAAAAATCAGTCCAATAACCCCGGGGCCCAAATGGGCACCCAATACTGACCCAAGTGCAGATCTCGATACAGGGATATCCGGATAGCGCTGGCGAATGAATGTCAGCATATCTTCGACCACAGCCGGCTCATCCTCATATACTATGCCGATATACGCCAGACTATCCTCTTTAGAAAGTTCCTCCAGCATACGGGATATGGCGCGTGACTGGGTGCGCACCTTGTCAAGTACCTGCACCTTTGCTTCCCGCAACATAAGAATTGGCTTAATTTGCAATATAGAGCCAACCAAAGCCGCCGCCCCGCCAATGCGCCCACCTTTACGCAAATATTCCAGTGAGTCAACAATAAATAAAGTACGGGTGGCAGCTGCCATGCGCTGCAAATATTCGGCGATTACGCCGGCTGACTCACCGGCTGCTGCCATAGCCAGCGCCGCTTCTGCCATTTTTACAGCGCCAATAGCACCAGTGCAAGAGTCAATAACATAGATTTCCCGGCCTTTAAAGTCTTTATTAGCTACCGCTCTGGCCCCATTAACGGTACCGCTTAACCCGCCCGCAAGACAAATCATAATAACCGGATGCCCCTGAACTGCCGGCACAAAAGCTTGAACAAATTCACCAGGCGCGGGTTGTGAAGTCTGGGGGTGTACCCCTTTTTCCCCAGCTAACCGGAACAATTCGGCAGTAGTTAACTCCGGTTCGTTCCACTCGTCTTTACCGAGAATAATCTTTAACGGCACAACACGGAGATTGGCATGAGCTAGCAGCATTTCTTCCGGGACATTGGCCGTACTATCAATCACTATCTGTATATCAATAACGCACACAACCCTTCTCCTATTCCTTTAACCTATATCTTACCAAATAATCTAGCGCAAATACACAAAAATATCGTTATGCCTTCTAGACCAAAATTTCAGCAAATTCTTAAATCTTACCGGGGCTGACAGGAAGTCGGATAGTACGCGGCGAAGCTAACTATACTTATACTATTTATGAAGGAGTAGCTATGAACAAACAACTCCTCTTTGCATTAGATATCGGAACCCGCAGCGTTGTCGGCCTTGTCGGCGAAATGGAAAATGGCCTGATAAAACTAGTAGCATCAGACCGGGAAGAACATCATACCCGTGCCATGCTTGACGGTCAAATTCACGATGTTCAGGAGGTAGCAGAAGTATTAGCCGCTGTCAAAACGCGGCTGGAAGCTACTACCGGTGCGCTAACCAAGGTAGCCGTAGCTGCTGCCGGGCGCGCTCTGTGCACGCTTAAAACCTCAGCAACTCTTGATACTGCTTCACATGGAGCTCTTACCATAGAGGATGAGCGCTCACTGGAACTCGCTGCCATTCAAGCAGCCCAGGCTGAGCTGGCTACTTCAGGCGCTGTCCCTCAGCCATCTGACTATTACTGTGTCGGTTATAGTGTCGTTAGCTTCAGCTTAGACGGTACCCGCATAAAAAGTCTGATAGGCCAGCGTGGTAAACAGTCTGCCATTGAAGCCATTGCTACCTTTTTACCGCGGCAGGTTATTGACTCTCTGCAGTCAGCTATTCAAACTGTGGGATTAGAAATGTCCACCCTCACATTGGAACCGATTGCCGCTATTAATGTACTTATTCCCACTACCATGCGCCATCTTAATCTGGTGCTTATTGATGTCGGTGCCGGTACCTCTGATGTTGCCATTACCCGTGACGGCTCTGTCATTGCTTATGGCATGGTACCTTTCGCCGGTGATGAAATCACTGAAGCTATATCACAGCAGTTCCTGCTTGATTTTAATGTTGCGGAAACAGTCAAACGCCAATCAAGTGGTAAAAATAAAAAAATTTCTTTTACCGATGTATTAGGTATGTCGCAAAAGGTTTCTGCCAAAGACATTATTGCGGCCATGACGTCTAAGGTAGGAGAACTTGCGCAGGCTCTTGCCGCTGAAATACTTTCACTCAATAATGAACGTCCACAAGCGGTATTATTGGTTGGTGGCGGCGCACTCACACCACTTTTGCCTGAAGCCTTAGCACAGGCACTTGATATTCCAGCTGCTAAGATAGCCATTCGCCGGCCTGATTCGATTGAAGGCATTATCGGCATACCGGCAGCACTTTGCACCCCGGATTCAGTAACACCACTAGGAATTTTGAAGCTGGCCGGTGGACGCATGCTTAACTTTATTAATATTACGCTGAATGAACGGACAATCCGCTTATTTAATTTAAGCCGGTTAACAGTAGCCGATGCTTTGCTCGCTGCCGGGATTGACATCCGGGCATTACGCGGCCGTCCCGGCATGGGTTTAACCATTTCCGTCAATGGCAAAACCCGGTTTATTGCCGGTAGTCATGGTAATCCTGGCGAAATTCTGCAGAACGGCCAGCCCGCCAAGTTGACCGATGCGCTGCATGACCAGGATATACTTGTGGTAAACCTCGGTACTAATGGAACAGCACCAGCACCACTTCTGAAAGATATCGCAGCTACGCCTGAGTCAGTACCAATTACTATTGATGGCAAAAACTATCTGCTAGAGCAGCCAATAACAGTAAATGGAACTCCCGCTACCCCGGACACTGTACTAAGTGACCGTGACCAGATTTGCGTTAATCCTAGGCCCACACTCAAACAGGCTTTACAACAACTAGCGCTTGAGCCCAGCCCTACCGAATATGTTTATCAGGTTAACAGATCTGAGCGCTCCTATACTATCTGGCCCAAGTATACCATTAATAACGTCCCTGCTGCCCCTGATACGCTGCTAGCATCTGGCGATACCATTGAAATACGTAAGCTGCCACCGCCAACGTTGGCCGATGTCCTGGGAATAACCAACCAGGATAGTAGCAACGATATTAAGGTTTTGTTTAACGGTACGCCTTGCACCATCCCCATTCACCGTCACACTGTGCTGGTAGATGGACACCCGGCAGATATCAGTTTGCCTGCCGTTTCCGGCAGCGTAATTGATTTTACTTCCTCAGACATCCAGCCACTTATCAGTGATGTACTCCTTGCTGCCGATTTTGATCCCCTTAGCCTGCCAGTTACCGCCAGCGTAAATGTGCTCTTAAACGGCCTGCCCACAGAATTTACCGCCATCGTCAAAAACGGTGATAGTGTAACCATTCAAATAATTGAAAAATAACAAGCGTTGTACAGGACTGTGATGCCACTGCCACTCTTCTTCGTATTGTCCTGGTTTGAACAAAAAAGCAGAAAATAGAAAAAATTGCCACGCTACGCTCGCAATGGCTTGAGAAACTGTTACTCCAGTCAGTCATTGCAGGTTTAGTGTGGCAATCTATTTTTCCTTGTTAAAATACCGCACATTGGTTGCGCCCCTGCCGTTTGGCACGGTACAAAGCACTGTCAGCTTTACTGAAGGCATCCTGACAGGCTACATTCGGACTCTTACGCGCTACCCCGATACTAATGGTAATTTTAACACGTTCCCCTTTATGAACGAAATCGCAATTAGCCACTTGAAAGCGCAGCCTTTCGGCAATCTTTAGACCTAATTCAAGCGAAGTACTCGGCAATACCAGTGCAAATTCCTCACCGCCATAGCGAAAAGCCATATCCCTGCTCCGAATACTCATTTTTAACATCCTGCCGACCATTTCCAAGACCTGATCACCAAATAAGTGACCATAAGCATCATTTAATTGCTTAAAATGGTCAATATCAACGATTAGTAAAATATATTGCGAAATGTTAGCTGTCTTTTCCAGATAGGCCCGGTGATTTAACAAGCCTGTCAGCTGATCCGTATGCGCTAACTCATAATGGTGCGCATTTTCTCGCATAAGTTCGGCGATCTGTCCTTGGTTTTTCCATTGTGTTTCTACCACATTACACATATAAACAGCTGTTCCGGACAGCAGGGCAAAACTAATTACATTGAATACTACATCAAGCCAAAAATCTGCCGCCATAGCATGGGTTGTAAAGAGCTGCGCAGTCACATAAACAAATACAATTACCAGCGTCAGACGCATAGCCCGGTCGCGTCCCACCATGAGCACCATCCGTATTAGCAACAAATGATATAAGATATTGCTGTAATTTGCTCCAACTACAGTAAGTCCGGCGCACAGCACTAAATTGATAACTAAATCACCCAAACGCAGCTTAGCCAACCGCCAACATAAGAACATGTTATAAAGAATGTATACACTGGCTAAGCCGGCAATCACCAGCCACTGCGGCCCTTGATTAAGCACGGCGGCTGTCAAAGAAAACAACACGGCAATAGCGCCCATTCGTCTGATAATCAACTGTAGTTGTGTGGCAGGATCGCCCCATATTTTTATTATATCCCTACCATTGCTTGCACTCATGTTTTTCAAACTCCTTTAAACACTAGGAGGAGATGTATGCTTCTTGTACAATAGTATCATATTTTCAGAATAAAAAGTAAGTTTTTTCTTTTGCTGATAGCCTTGTAAAAAATTCCGCATTTCTTGTCATATTATTACAAAATATTTTATAAAATAACAAAACAATCCCTGTAAAACTTATCCACAGGGATTGTTTCTTGTATTTTACTGTTTACTGACGTATTCAGCCACTTTCTTAAAGGCATTGCCACAGGCGTAAATTGTCGCATTGATATCCTCTTGGGTATGAGCAGCAGACATAAATGAAGCCTCAAACTGAGAGGGGGCAAAATAAATACCTTGCTCCAGCATAGCGTGAAAGTAGATAGAAAACGCAGCTGTATTTGAGAGTTTGGCACTCGCATAGTCGTAAACCGGCTGCTCACTAAAAAACAGACCAAACATTGAACCAGCTTGGTGAAATTGATAGGCAAAACCAAACTCCTTAGCTTTAGCCTGAATACCGGCACACAGCGCTGCTGTTTTGGCTGTGATTTTTTCGTAAAAGTCAGCATCCTGGGTCACTATCTGCAAAGTGGCAAGTCCGGCCGTCATCGCTAACGGATTACCGCTCAGTGTACCCGCTTGATATACTGGACCGGCCGGTGCAATCAGTTCCATGATATCCCGCCGTCCACCATAGGCACCCACAGGCAGACCACCGCCAATTACCTTACCCAAACAGGTAAGATCGGGAGTAATATTATAGACTTCCTGCGCCCCCCCATAAGCTACCCGGAAACCGGACATGACCTCATCGAAAATCAGCAGTGCACCATACTGTTCGGTAATGGCACGTACCTTGTCCAGATACTCCGGTTTCGGCAGTACCAGTCCCATATTGCCAGGTACTGGTTCAATAATAACTGCCGCAATTTCTTCCCCTTGTTGTTCAAATAGACTGCTTAATCCCTGAACATCGTTATAATCAACTGTTATCGTATTACCGGCAATCCCTTCCGGTACACCAGGGCTGTCAGGCACACCTAAGGTAGTTGCCCCTGAACCGGCCTTAACCAGCAGACTATCATGATGACCATGATAACAACCGGCGAACTTGACAATCTTACTGCGCTTGGTATAGGCTCTGGCCACTCTCAGGACGCTCATTGTGGCCTCTGTACCTGAATTAACAAACCGGACAAGATCCATAGAAGGAATGGCTTCCGTAATCAATCTCGCAAGTTCGGTCTCCAGGAGCGTAGGAGCGCCATAACTGGTGCCGCGTTCCAAGGCAACACGCAGCTCAGCCGTCACTTCCGGATGGGCATGCCCCAAAATCATGGGACCCCACGAACCTACATAATCAATATACTCATTACCATCAATATCAAAAATATGACTACCTTTTGCTCTGGCAATAAAGGGTGGCGTACCGCCAACACCCCGGAACGAACGAACCGGACTGTTGACACCGCCAGGAATATATCGTTTGGCTTCCGCAAAAGCAGTTGCTGCTTTATTCAATGTAAATGTCATATTGAAATCTCCCTTCGGGTTCTTATAGCCATTTGACAGCATCAAGCGCATGATAGGTAATAATAATATCAGCACCAGCACGTTTCATGTTTGTTAACGACTCGATAACCATACGGGGCTCGTCAATCAGCCCCTGGGCGGCGGCGGCCTTAATCATGGCATACTCGCCGCTGACATTGTACGCAGCTACTGGCAACAAAAACTCATCCTTAACCTGGCGAACTATATCCAGATAGGCTAAGGCAGGCTTAACCATCACAATGTCCGCACCTTCCTCAATGTCCAGTGCAACTTCCCGGAGCGCTTCGCGGGAATTGGCCGGATCCATCTGGTAGGCCCGACGGTCTCCAAATTGCGGAGCCGAATCAGCGGCCTCGCGGAAAGGCCCGTAATAGGCAGAAGCATACTTGGCCGCATAAGACATAATACTGACATTGCTGTAGCCGGAGTTATCCAGTGATGCCCGGATAGCTGCTACCCTGCCATCCATCATATCCGACGGAGCCACCATATCTGCCCCCGCTTCGGCATGGCTAAGTGCCACTTGGGCAAGGAGTGGCACTGTTGCATCATTATCCACCTGCTGCCCATGTATAAGACCGCAATGCCCATGGCTTGTGTATTCACATAAGCAAACATCACTGATAACAACCAGTTCAGGTATTGCCTGTTTGATGGCCGTAATAGCCTGCTGCACCGGACTGCTCATGTCCCAGGCACTGCTGCCACGTTCATCCTTGTACTCAGGTAAACCAAATACCAGCACCGCCGGGATGCCTAGAGCATATGCTTCCCGCGCCAACTCTACAGCATTATCAGCTGATAAATGGTAATTACCCACCATGGAGGATATTTCCCTTTTGACATTGGTACCAGGCACAATAAACAAAGGATAGACCAAGTTGGCTGGCATTAGCACCGTCTCCCGTACCATACTGCGAATGCCGCCGGTAGCTCTAAGCCGCCGGGGGCGATAAATCATCGACATGGTTATTCCCCCTCATACAACGCTGTAATAGCTTCTATTAAACCCTTAATGGTATATTCTTCGGCAATAACATCAGGCTTAATGCCATGAGCCATACAGGTCTCGGCGGTAATAGGACCAATGCAGGCTACCTTGGCCCTGGCCACAAGCTGTGCCCCATTTTCCCCTAACAATTCTAATAAATTAGTCACAGTCGAGGAACTTGTAAAGGTAACCAGCTCAATGGAACCTTGCTCCAGTTTAGCGGCTAACTCTTGTCCGTTGGTATCACCGGCAACTGTACGATAGGCAGGCGCAACCTTCACATCAGCTCCTAACTCTGTCAGTTTCGCCGGCAAAACGTCCCTCGCCACCAAAGCACGGGGAATCAGTATTTTCATGCCAGGTTTTATATAATCTGCTAATGCCTCAACAATACCTTCGGCCCTAAACTCAGCAGGAACAATATCAGCAATAATACCAAAACTTTTTAGCTTGTCAGCCGTTTGCGAACCAATGGCAGCCACCTTAGCGGCAATAGCCCTCGTATCCAGCCCGGCGGCAGCCATCCGTTCAAAGAAATGGTCTACGCCGTTAGCACTGGTAAAAATCAGCCAGTTGTATTCTTTAATATGGATAATAGCGTCATCAAGCTCTCCATAGCTTTCAGGCGGCACAATCTTGATAGCCGGTGCCTCAATACAGTCAGCGCCTAGTTTCGCCAGACCATCTGTCAGAACACTGGCCTGCTCGCGTGCCCGGGTAACCAGTACCTTCTTCCCAAACAGCAGTTTATTGTCAAACCACGCCAGTTGCTCCCGTAGTGAGACGACATGGCCAACAATAAAAATAGCTGGTGGCTTTAAGCCCCTGGCAACAACAGCCTGAGCCGCCTGACCAACTGTTGTCACCAGCACTTCCTGTTCCGGTTTAGTGCCCCAGCGAATGACAGCAGCCGGCGTATCAGCCGGACGGCCATGTTCAATCAGCTTACTTGTAATATAGGGCAAATTTTCCACTCCCATAAGAAATACCAGCGTATCCACCGCGGTAGCCAATTTGTCCCATTTCATTGTAGATTCTGTCTTGGTAGGGTCCTCATGTCCGGTAATAACAGCAAAAGAAGTGGCAATTCCCCGGTGGGTGACAGGAATTCCGGCATATGCCGGTACAGATATCGCAGAAGTAATTCCAGGAACAATCTCAAACGGAATCTCATACTCTACTAATTTTATTGCTTCTTCGCCACCGCGACCGAAAACAAACGGATCGCCGCCTTTTAACCGGACAACCACCTTATTCTCTAATGCCTTTTCTACCAGCAACTGGTTAATATCGTCCTGGCGCATAGTATGATCGCTGGAGGCTTTCCCCACATATATAAGTTCAACATTGGACCGGGCATGATCCAGCAGCCGGTCATCAGCCAGCCGGTCGTACACAATAGTATCGGCTTGTTTAATACACTCTATTGCTTTCAAACTAATCAGCCCGTAATCTCCAGGACCAGCGCCAACTAAGTAGACAATTCCTTGCTTCATAGCATCCTCCCTTAAACCGATCTATTACTGGTTCTCAAATAACTTTGCCAATATCTCACGTCCGCCATTATTCAGCATACGCACAGCCAGTGTTTGTCCCAGCATGGCTGCTTCTGCCGGACAGCCAGCAATAGTATCCCGAATAGCTTCCTTGCCATCAGGCGACATAATAACAGCGTTAAGGCCAACTTGACCGTCTTGGTCAAGTTGAGCATGAACACCAATCGGTACTTGACAGCCGCCCTCCACCTCAGCCAAAAAGGTACGCTCGGCCAATGTAGCCTGGCGGGTTGGCTCGTGGTTTAAAAATGCCAGCATATCCAGAGTCTCAGCGTCATTTTCTCTTGCTTCAATAGCTAATGCCCCTTGCCCGACGGCAGGCAGACAAATCGATTGCGGCAATACCTGGGTAATATGCTGCGCCCATCCCAAGCGTCTCAGGCCGGCAACTGCCAGCAAGATGGCATCCAGATTTTCTGTTGTCAGCTTTTTTAACCTGGTATCCAGGTTTCCGCGCAGATCGACAATGGTAAGATCGGGGCGGGCATTTAATAACTGAGCTTTGCGCCGCAGGCTGGAAGTACCAACTTTGGCGTTAACAGGCAGCTTATCCAGCGTTTTATATTCCGGACTGATTAAGGCATCCCCTGGATCGACCCGGTCAGTCACAGCAGCCAGTATCAAACCTTCCGGCAATTGGGTCGGCACATCTTTAAGACTATGCACAGCCAAATCAATTTCTCCGCTTAGCATGGCAACTTCCAGTTCCTTGGTGAATAGACCCTTGCCGCCAATTTTGGCTAGCGGTACATCCAGGATTTTATCGCCTGTCGTTACCATGTTTTTTAATTCAATTACTATATTGGGGTAGTGCTCCCGTAAACAAGCGGCTATATGATTAGCCTGCCACAAAGCCAGCTTACTGCCGCGCGTACCGATGACAAGTTTTTGTTTCACTGTCTCGTTCCTCTCCCAGCTGATCTTCCCGATTTATTTCCAATGCAATATCAAGCTTAAACATCTTACGCAAAGCATCTTTGTAATAATACTCCTTGTCCGTACCGGCTGCTTGATTCAGCCGGACAATGGGGTCGCGGAGCAATTTTCTCACAATCATCTTCGACATATTTTCAAATATTCGCCGTTCTTCCGGCGTAATATCCGGCAGCTTGGTCAAAGCCCGTTTTATTTCACGCTGACGAATACGTTCGGCTTTATCAGTTAACTGAGCCAACATCGGCTGGTAGGACAAATAACGAAAACGGTCAATAATCTCAGCCATTTCCTCATCAATCAGTTTTTCAGCTTCAGCAGCTTCCTGTTCCCTTTCCCGCATATTGGACTCAACCACAGCCTCTAAATCATCAATATTATACAGGGTTACACCGGCAATAGCTCCTACCTCAGGCTCAATATCCCGCGGTACAGCAATATCAATGAAAAAAATCGGCCGACCCTGCCGTTTAGGCATCAGGTGCGCCACATCCCAGGTTTGAATAATATAGTGCGGTGCTCCTGTGGAGGTAATCACAATATCAGCATCAACCGCACATTTCAGAAAATCCTCAAAAGGCACGGCAACACCCCGGAACTTGTCTGCCAAAGCCTCAGCCCGGCTAAAGTTACGGTTAGATACAAACACAGTCTTAACACCGTTGGCCACCAAATGGCGTGCCGTCAACTCACTCATCTCGCCGGCACCCAGCACCAATACATTAGAGGCAGATAAATCGCCCAGTACCTTCTTAGCCAGCTCCACTGCGGCATAACTGACAGATACCGCATTATAGGCGATCCGGGTGGTAGTTCGCACCCTTTTCCCAACAGCAATAGCCCTGTTAAACAGTGTATTTAAGACCGTCTTGGTGGTTCCTGCGATCCGGGCAATAGCATAGGCTGATTTTACCTGACTGAGAATCTGCCCCTCACCCAGTACCAGTGAGTCAAGGCTGGCGCTTACTCTAAATAGATGCCTGATACATTCCTCTTGCTGAAAATAAAATAGATAATCATAGTTTGTCTCAGCGAACACGTTGGGTGCCATATCGTCAAGGAAATCCTGCATAACCGTCAAAGCATCATCGGCATCTTCCACAACCGCATACATTTCAGTCCGGTTGCAGGTAGACAAAATAACGCATTCCCGAATATCATCATATTCATAAATACGCTTATAGGCTGCTTTGATTTGTTCTTCTGAAAAAGAGAAACACTCCCGGACTTCTACCGGGGCCGTTCTATGATTCAGGCCCAATACAACAAGCTGCATTTCGTATTCTCTCCTCTGCCTCGCTAAACTTGCCTTGTTTAAGCAAATCAAGCGTCTCCTGATCAATGGTTTCACGCCAAAATTTTTCCCGGTCCTTAGCTGTTGCCAAACGGTCCTTCATTTCTGTTCTAAGCTTGGCAAGCAGCGTCAGATAATGGCCATATTCCGGTCCATACGTTGCGGCAAGCTCTTCTCGCAGCCGCCTTGAGAGAGCCGGACTACCACCGCCGGTCGAAATCGTAAGTAATAAATCCCCATGGGCTACATGGGCTGGCACATAAAAATCAGATAAATCAGGCGCATCGGCAATAGTAACCAAAGCTCCTGCTGCCTGGGCTTCTGCCGCTGCCTGACGGTTTATCTCCGGATCATTCGTGGCGCAGAACACCAAAAAAAAATTATGTAAATCCCCGGCCTGATAGGTACGCGGTATCCATGCCAAGCGGCCAGTTTCCTGCAAGCCGCTAAGCCTTGGTGTCAGTACAGGGCTAAATACACTTGTCTCGGCACCGGCCGTCAAAAGTCCCATTACTTTGCGCTCAGCTACCGTACCGCCGCCGATAACACCACACCGCCGTCCGGTCAATTTGAGATTAATAGGATATAATTCCATTTGTTTCACGTCCTGGACAAGCTAGTAACATACAAATATTTTACCACATTTCGCTGTCAAAAGGTAATTTTCCTTTATCAAGCAAATAAATTGAAATATATATTCCTTGTACAACGCATTAAAGCTTTGCAGACGACGGATGGTGTGTTGGCAAAAGCGGAAGTCAAGTGCCAGCGGTGGAGCGTTGTCAATATACCACCTGACTGCGCCGACAGTAGCTTTAATCGGTTCTCGTCGCAGGCGGCAGCGGTTTGACGGGTAAAGCAAAATAAGCTTCCAATATGCGGCGGGTGACAGGCGCAGCTGCCATTGAGCCTTCGCCACCATCTTCAATAAAGACTGACATGGCAATCTCAGGATTTTCTGCCGGTGCATAACAAACAAACCAGGAATGAGTAGTACCGCGTCCGGTTTCGGCTGAACCGGATTTCCCGGCCACCGTTTTGGGGAAACCGTTAAAAACCGAAGCCCCTGTACCCTGAGTTGTAACTGCAAGCATTCCCCGCCGAATCGTCTCCCACACCTCAGGCCTGAGATACACGTTCCTAATAACCTCAGGCTCAATTTTTTGGGCAACATTTCCTTCTATTGTCAGCACTTTGTCAACAAGGATTGGCTTGTAAACAATACCGCCAGTGGCGACCGTCATGGCCAGCATGGCTTGTTGCAAGGGGGTTGCCAGATAATAGCCCTGACCGATCGCAGCAATCAGAGTTTCGCCCGGATACCAGACTTCACCGTAATTAGCCTGCTTCCACTCAGCAGTTGGAACCAGCCCTTTTTCTTCACCTGCGAGCTTAATGCCTGTGGTTTGTCCATAACCAAAGGTCAGTGCATAGGAGGCTAACGTATCCACCCCCAGGCGGTTGCCTAATTCATAAAATACGGGATCACTTGACCAGGCCAAACCATCGACAATATTCAATTTCCCCAATCCCTTGGTATTCCAGCCATAAAAACTCCAGCCGTTTAGAACATATACCCCTTTATCATTAAATATCTCCTGGGTTGTTGTTACATTGGTCTCCAACGCAGCCGCAGCTGTAATAATTTTGAATACCGAGGCCGGTGGATAGATATTGTGGATAGCGCGGTTAGTGAGCGGATTGTTTGGATTGTTGATAAGTTGGTTCCATTCTTTACTATTAATACCACCGGCAAACCGATTGGGGTCAAAGGCTGGGTTACTGGCCATAACTAATACGCCGCCTGTTTTGACATCAAGTACAACAACGGCTCCGCCTTTTGCCGGCGCACCTATTTTCCGGCTTTCTGCTACTTGCGCTGTCAGAGCCTCTTCTGCTGCCTTTTGCAAATTGCCGTCAATGGTTAGCCCTAGCCCTTGCCCCGGTATTGCCGGACGATCACCCATCGGTTGTACTTCTTCCCCCACAGCATTGACCTCAATCTGCCGGGCACCGTCTGTACCCCTCAGGATAGATTCCCATTCCCCCTCCAAGCCGTCTTTGCCAATTAAATCATTCGGATGATAGCCTTGCTTTTTACGCTCTGCATATTCTTGCTGATTAATATAACCAATATAGCCCAGCACATGGGCCGCCAGTTCATTATACATATAGTGTCTGACAGGCATGGCCTCAATGACTACGCCTGGCAGATAAGACTGACGCTCCTCGACTTTTGCAATCGTTGCCGCATCGGCGTCCCGTTTGATAGGTACCGGCGTATAAGGAAAATCCACACTGCTCTGCAGCAATTGCCGAATCTCCTCTGCCGTTACGCCGGTAATAGCAGCTAATAACAATGTATTCTCTGGTGAATTGTTATATTCGTTAGGAATAATAGATACAGCAAAACTTGGTCTATTGGTCACAATGACAGCACCATTTCTGTCGTATATTGTGCCGCGCGGTGCCAGTGCATTAATCTGTCTGGTACGGTTCTGTTCCGCTATTTTCTTATACTGGGCACCCTGAAACAGTTGCATCCATACTAATCGAAAAGTAAGTACACCGATTATACCAATAACAATCATGGCTAATATCCTAATGCGCCGGTTTCTTTCCCACATATAGCTGCCACCTTTTCCTCAATGACAAATTTACTACATAGTATCCCATAAATAGCTAAAGAAAACACAACTTTCGCCAATCCTTAGCCATGGCGGGCTATTGCAGGAAAATAAAAAAACCGCTAGCGCGGTTCTTTGTCTTACGTTAAGTCGATGGAATATTCACTCTAATCTCATACTAATATCCGCGGCTTTTACCGAGTGGGTAAGCGCGCCGCTGGAAATAATGTCTACTCCCTTTGCCGCCAATTCAGCGATTCGTTCCCCGGTAATATTGCCGGATACCTCAATTAATGCCTGACGGTTAATGAGCTTTACAGCCTCTTCTATCATCGGCAGCGGCATGTTATCAAGCATAATCACATCGACACCGGCAAGCAATGCCTCCTGAACCTGATTTAAATCTTCAACCTCTACTTCCACCTTACTATATGGCGACATCCTATTACGCACCTTTTGCACAGCTGCCAAAATACCACCTGCGGCTTTACTATGATTATCCTTAATTAATACCATTGAATCCAGACCATAACGGTGATTTGTACCACCCCCGATAGTAACAGCGTATTTTTCCAGCATGCGCAACCCTGGTGTAGTTTTGCGAGTGTCGGCAATTAATGTATGTTGATCCCCGCAAGCCTCAACATATTGCCTGGCAGTAGTAGCTACCCCAGTCAGGTGTTGTAAGAAATTTAAAGCTACCCGCTCCCCGGCCAGCAATGCCCGGGTTGGACCTTGTAACTGCGCAAACTTTTCCCCCTGTTGCACCCAATCACCATCAACGTATTGGGGCGTAACTCTCACTCTTTCATCAAGCAGGGCAAATACCCGTGAAAAAACCGGCATTCCTGCCAAAACCATATCTTGTTTTGCAACAAGATACCCCTGCGATACATGCTCTTCGGAAAAAATCGCCTCACTTGTCACATCCCCATACCCGATATCCTCAATTAATGCCTGTCGCAACAGTTCATCCAATGCCAGCTTGTTCATTGTATTACCGTCTCCCTTCCCCATTGTTGTAGAATATGTTTCTGAAAATCCTGATCATTTTTCTCCGGGAAATCTATCCGGTAGTGACATCCTCTGCTTTCTCTCCTCAGTAATGCTGCTTCCAGCAATAACTCCGCTAGCTGATAAGCATTACAGGCATGATAACTTTGCATGTCATCAGGGGGAATCACCGAACTTTTCTTACTGTCACGCACCCACTGCAATGCAGCCTCCAACCCTTTCCCCTGGCGTACCACTCCGGCAGCAAGCTCTAATTTCGTCCGCAGTGCACTTACGCCATTGTAATTGCCGATATCTTCCATACTACAAGCCAACTGCACAGAATTTATTCTTTTGGCAGGGAAATTATCATTGATACTTGCAGCAACCCGGCGGCCAAACACAATCCCTTCAAGCAGCGAATTGCTGGCAAGCCGGTTGGCACCATGAACCCCTGTCGCGGCAGCTTCGCCACATGCATATAAACAAGCTACATTGGTTTTACCCCAAAGATCGGTCTTAATTCCCCCAATAGTATAATGTGCTGCCGGTGCAATAGGGATAATATCCTGTTCCATAAAATAGTTATTTTGGGCAAGTTCGGCATACACTTGCCGGAACCGGTCCATTAAGTATTCTTTGCCAAGATGTCTGGCATCCAAACCAATCGGCTTGCCCCCTTGTTTGCCTGCCTCCTGCAGCATAGCTCGCGACACTTCATCCCGCGGAGCCAGTTCTCCTGCGGAATGATAGGTTGACATGAATCTTTGCCCGGCTGCATTTAGCAACATAGCACCCTCACCCCGCAGTGCCTCGGTTAACAAAAATACCCTGCCGGATTTTGTGGTAAACGCTGTCGGATGAAACTGAACAAACTCCATATCAGCAATAACAGCTCCGGCCCGATAGGCTGCTGCCACACCATCACCATTTGACGAGATTGCATTGGTAGAACGAGCATACAAGCCGCTATATCCACCGGTGGCAACAACAACGACCGCAGACCGGTAATAAACGAGTTTACCGGCCAGAACAACCACACAACCACAGCATCCTTCCTGATCTGTCGCTATATCCACCAAATAACACGATTCCAAACGGTCGATGTTCGTAGCGGCGTTAACTTTACTTGCTAATAACTCCGCAATGTATTTCCCGGTATAGTCATAGTAATGTACTACCCGGTTACGGGAGTGTCCAGCCTCCCTGGTTAACAGCAAACCTTTTTCATTATGGGAAAAACTAGCTCCCAGCGATATCAGAAAATCCAAAGCCTCAGACCCTTCAGATGTCAAAACCTTTACCGCTTCCTCCCGGCAAATCCCTTGTCCGACTCGTAACGTGTCCGCAATATGTTCCTCTATCTTATCATCCGGCCCTACCGCTACGGCCATACCACCCTGCGCTTTATATGTACTGCATTCCGCAAGCGGTTCCTTGCTTACAATAGCCACTTTTAATCTGAAGTCTAATAACAAAGCCGCAGACATGCCGGCAATACCTGCGCCGACAATGATAACATCATACTCTTTACTTGCGCTTATGAGCTCATTGTGTTTTGAAGTAAGATAGCCCCTTTCTGACCTCATGCCAACTCCAGCATGAGGGTGAGCGTATGTCGCGCTTTTTCTGCAATTGTCTCGTCTACATTAATTTCGTAACGGTTATTTAGTAAAGCATCATAAATACTCTGCTGTCTTGTCTTCTTCATATTCGGACATACCAGGCCAGAATGAAGCAAAATAAACTGTTTTTCCGGACAAACAGTTCTTAATTTACACAAAACACCTACTTCTGTACCAATAACAAAGACCTCTGCCGGTGAATTTTCGACATAGCGGATAATCTCCGACGTACTGCCCACAAAATCAGCCAATTTTACCACAGCAGGAATACACTCCGGATGAATCAGAATCTTGGCTTCAGGATATCGCTGTCTT
The DNA here is from genome assembly GCF_000445445.1 of Sporomusa ovata DSM 2662. GTDB lineage: Bacteria > Bacillota > Negativicutes > Sporomusales > Sporomusaceae > Sporomusa > Sporomusa ovata. Next base: position 898,652 of record NZ_ASXP01000003.1, read on the forward strand.
ACCTGGGTTACATTTTCAGTCTTTACCTTCGCATGGGTGACACAACATCCTTGCCACAAAATCAGCTCTTTATCCGGCAATTGTTTTGCTATATAATCGCCTAAGTTTTCATCAGGAATAAAAATCACTTTCGACCCAGGCAATGATGCTACAACCTTGACTGCATTTGCAGATGTGCAACATATATCACTTTCCGCCTTTACCTCAACCGATGAATTAACATAGCAAACAACCGGCACACCTGGATGCTGAGACTTAAGCTCTCTCACATTCTCAGCGGTAATAGTATCAGCCAATGGACAACCCGCATCAATCTCCGGCAATAATACAACCTTATCAGGCGAGAGTATCTTTGCTGTCTCAGCCATAAAGCGAACACCGCAAAAAACAATACCATCACTCTCTATTTCTGCCGCAACTTTACTCAAGTAGAAGGAGTCACCAACATAATCCGCAACTTCTTGCACTTCGTCCAGTTGATAGTTATGTGCCAGGATAAGAGCATTCCGTTTTCGTTTTAGATTCTCTATTTCTTCTTTTAGCTCTGTCAAGGTATTTGTTCCTCCTAAAAAAAGTTCCCTAGGTATTATGATTACCATTACTCATATACCTATTCTATCTCTATGACAAGACAACTGTCAAGACAGTTGTCAGGACTTACTTTAGTGATATACGCCTGCGCTATTTGACACAAAAATAGTCAGGCATATGCTAAAGCATATACCTGACTAGTGGCGTAACAACCTTAGTCACCCAATTTCCTGTTAATTTGCATAGTCTTTCCCGACTATTACCTGCACCACATTCGCCCGGCTGCTATCATTATTAATCTGCAGCGCATAATTGAAAGGCAAACCTGTTAACTTGCCGCTTGCTTCATTGCTATTGGCAACAACCAGGGTGTTTTTATTGCCAGAACCAGAACCGGATACACTGACAACATTATAGCCCTGACCTCTGAGAGTAGCTGCCATTTTCTCACCAGCGCCAGTAATACCGCTGGCATTAATTACCTCAAACTGCAACTTGCCGCTGGCAGCTACCGCCTTACTTTCAGGCACTTTCGCCTTTTCTGTGGTCGATGGCTTATTTTGTACCTTAGAGTCAGTTACAGCAGGTTTTGGAATATCCTTGGTTTCAACCGGTTTCTTAGGCAACTCAACAATTTTCATTTCTTTCGGAATAGAACGCTCATATTGACTTGCCGTAGTACGCACCTCGGCGAAATACTTATCATCTGTTGTAACGCCCTGCGATGCGGCTACATAGGCTCGCAGTTCGGTTATGTCAGGCAGCCAATAACTAACATCATCAATATATGCCGGTTTCCCTGGCACCATAGCTGCCTTCAGTCCAGTCTTGCCAGCATCATTTAACAATTTAGCCAGCTTAATCATATCAGCTGTTGTCATATCAGTCGTAACCGCGGCATTTACCTCCCGGATGATGCTTGGTACCCGAGGCAGGATAAATGGACTGGTCACTTCGTCAAGCAAGGCCTTGAGGAATTTTTGTTGGCGGGCAATCCGGCCAATATCGCCTTCTTCATCCCGGTAACGCACATATTTTATGGCTGTACGTCCATCCAGTTTTTGTTCGCCAGGCTGCAGATCAATCACCAGGTTGTCATAGGGGTCTTCATAATACATGCGTTTTTCGACATTGATAGTCACGCCACCGACAGCATCGACAATTTTATTGAAGGCAGCGAAGTTAATAAGCACATAGTAGTCCATTGGAATACCCAGCAAATCCTCGACAGCCTTCTGCGATAGTTTATGACCGCCGTAGGCATAAGCATGGTTAATTTTATCCCAGCCGTTGCCAGGAATTTTGACCCTGGTATCACGCGGTACTGACAGTAAAGACACTTGTTTTGTCGAAGTATCTACTGTAACAACCATCATAGTGTCCGAACGGCCAACATCATCACTGCGTTCATCAACACCCATTACCAAAATATTAACCTTGTGCGGCAACCCGACAACCTCGGCGCCAACCCGCCGGGCTTTTTCAAATGTGCCGCCAGTTGCCCAATAATAAGTGGCACCTGCTACACTAACAAATAAAAGAAAACAGGTTAATATAAGTAAAAACCGGTTGCGCCGGGTTTTACGCTGATCCGTAATCCGTTTTTCGAGGCGTGATGCCATGACACAATCACCCTTTCCTCATCCTTTTACAACATTTTACTTTAATCACACAACAAGATAAGCCCCCTAGCACTGGGGGCTTATTCTAAAGTATAGCAAAAAATGTAGTTTCAGGTCAAGGATTTTTTTAATCGCTTTGTTGTAAAAATTTATATCTTTTATTTGTAACGCATTGGCTGGGTCAAAACCCATTACTGTCCTTTAGGAAACTTTTTGTCGATAGTTCCCCATATTTCAGGCTGCTCCTGGCCTAAGCGCCAGATAGCAATGCCGGCCGGGTTATATTTGGCCACAATATCCAGTTTAGCGGCTGTACTTTTGTTATTCTCAAACCAGACTTCATGGTCCTTGTATTTAAACCATGGGGCCTGAGCTTTGTCATCATAATTTATTGTTGCACCGTTCTTTTCCGCTAAGACAATGGCATCAACATATTTTATGGTCTCACCCTTTTTGCCTACCCAATCATAGCCATAGGCACTGACACCAATAATAACCTTATGCGGACCACCACATTTCTCGATAGCATATTTGATATTTTTATCATACCAGTCGACTGGTGCGATGGGACCCGGCTCAGAGGTAGCCCAGTGGTTGTCATAGGTCATGATCTGCAGAAAATCGGCATTGGCAGCTAGCTGCGGATAGTCATAGGCACCTGATACGTCTTCCGCCACGTCTACCCTGGGAAAAACGGAAATAATGAGCAATTTGTTGATTGCCTTCATCTTGGGATAAAGTTCAGCCATGAAGGCTGTCAGATTGTCTTTATGTTTTGGCGGCAGTAGCTCAAAATCAATATTAATGCCGTCATAGCCTTTTTCCTGAACCATCTTAATAATACTGTCTGTTACCTTGGTTCGGATGGCCGGATCTCCCAGGACTGCATCAGTTGATCCGGTTTTATTTGTTACCAGCGGGTACATTTTAAGACCCAGTTGACGAGCTGTGTCATAAACCAACTGGCTATCCTTGGCTTCCAGCGTACCGTCATTGGTAGCTCTATACCAGAAAGGGCCGACTGCCGACATGCTCTTGGCATGGGCTTTCATACTGGGAAAGGAGCCTGTTTGATCCGGTGTTCCCGGCCAAGGATTCTCATAATAACCAATAACCATCCGCGCCGGCATGACAACATTGCCTGGCGCACCCGGACCAGCCTGATCACCAGGCAGCAGCTTAGGAGCCGGTTTGTTTGCCGTATTGCAACCACCGGCAACAACGGCAGCAATAACAAAGAGAATAAGAAGAACACTTGTGATTACCTTGTAGTATGTATTAACACGCAAAACTGTCACCCTTTCCGTTCTATTGTTGATTTGCATCAATAATAGTATTGGCTGGGTGACAGTTCTTATGCCTGGCAATTTTTTGTCTATGTCCGGTTACTTGGGCAGCTTGGTTGTTAACACCTGGGCAACATGTTTTAAAGTTTCCCATTTTTTGCAGAAACAAAACCGGACTTGGCGGCTGCCTTTGGTTTTATCCGCATAAAACGAGGAACCTGGCACAGTAGCCACACCTGTCAATTCAATTAGTTTGCGGCTAAAGGCAGTATCATCGGTTATTCCTAAACGCGCCATGACATCACTGGCATCAGTAAGTACATAATATGCGCCTTGGGGCAGTTCGCATTTAAACCCGGCTTGGCGCAAGGCGTCCAAAACAAAATTGCGGGCTTCACCATAATGATTTTTTAATCCCTCATAGTATTCCGGCCCATAGGTCATAGCCTCAGCAGCAGCATGTTGAAGCGGCGTGGGCGCTCCAACAGTAAAGAAATCATGCACTTTACGGATGCGCTTAGTAATTTCCGGCGCGGCGATAGCCCAACCCACCCGCCAACCAGTGACCGAATAGGTCTTGGAAATGGAATTAATCGTGATTGTCCGCTCAGCCATACCTGGCAGAGAGGCAATTGATACATGCCTGGTACCGTCGTAGAGAATATGCTCATAGATTTCATCAGCGACAGCATAGGTATCCCATTTGATGCACAGAGCAGCGATTTCCGCAAGCTCTTCCTTGCTAAATACCTTGCCTGTCGGATTATTGGGCGTATTAATGATGATGGCTTTCGTCTTTTCATTGAAAGCAGCTGCCAACTCTTCTGCCAAATAGTGCCAGTCAGGTCCATACAAGGTTACATAGCGTGGCGTAGCTCCTGATAAAATAGAATCCGGGCCGTAATTTTCATAAAACGGCTCAAAAATAATGATTTCGTCGCCAGGGTTAATAAGCGCCTTCAACGTGGCAATCATGGCCTCAGTGGCACCACAGGTGACGGTAATATCGGTCTTAGGATTGCATTCGATGTGATTGTACTCACGAACCTTTCGGCTGATGGCCTCTCTGAGCTCAGGCTCACCAAAGGTTACCGGGTACTGGTTAAATCCCGCCTGGATAGCACGGATGGCCGCTTCCTGAACAGCTTTAGGACTTTCAAAGTCTGGAAAGCCCTGCGACAAGTTATAGCCACCTGCTTCATCACAGATGCGAGTCATTTCCCGAATGACTGATTCGGAAAAAGTTTCGGTAATTTGGGATAATTTTTTCATAGCTGACCTCCGTGATTTACGTATTGGTATTAGCAGCTTTCCACGCTTCTTCCCTGATAAGCCCCATGACTTCCTTTTTAATGCGGATAAAGTCATCAGTAAGTTTTAGATCAAAGGTACGTTCATTAGGCAGCTCCACATTGATTTTTGCCTTGATCTTCCCTGGTCGGGCAGTCATTACATAGATGGTGTCGCCAAGAAAGACAGCTTCATCAACATCATGAGTAACGAAAAGAATGGTCTTATGGGACTCATCCCACACACTTAAGAGTAATTCCTGCATAACCGTCCGTGTCTGGGCATCAAGGGCCCCGAATGGCTCATCCATTAACAGCACTTCAGGATCATTGGCCAAAGCACGGGCAATAGCCACCCGTTGCTTCATACCGCCTGACAAGTCGCGAGGGAAAAAGGTCTCAAAGCCTCTGAGACCAATCTTTTCAATATAATGATCGGAAACCTCGGTGCGCTCTTGTTTACTTTTACCAGCAACATCCAACCCAAATTCAATGTTTTCCCGCACAGTCAACCACGGAAACAGGGTATAGGTTTGGAATACCATGCCCCGGTCACTCCCTGGCCCGGTTATTTCCCGCCCGTCAAGGAGTACCCGGCCTGAAGTCGGTTCTTCCAGACCGGCAACAATTTTCAAAATAGTCGATTTGCCGCAGCCTGAGGGACCGAGTATGGTAACAAACTCACTGGGCTTGACAGTAAAACTGGCCTCGGCCAAGGCAATAACCTGACGCTCTTTGCCAGTAAATATTTTGCTTACACCATCAATGATTACTTTATCTTGCGTCATTTCTGTCATGCTACCGTCCTCCTTTTCCCATCCAGGGGAACATCCTGGCATATAACCATTTAAATACAATATCAATAACAATGCCAATAACACCAATTACAATAATACCAACAATAATATTGCCTGTTTTCAAAAACCGTTGGGCCTGCATAATCATAAATCCCAGGCCGGAACCGGCAGCCACAATCTCCGCCACAACCAGGTAGGTCCACGCCCAGCCAAAAGCAATTCGCAGCGTGTCCACAATACCCGGCATACTTGCCGGCAGAATAATCCGGCGAAAAACGCCCCAGCGGGAAACGCCCAGGGTATACGCAGTATCAATCAGGTCATGAGCGACATTCTTGGTCACATCCATAATCATCAGTGCCAGGGGAAAAAAGGTACCAAAAAATATGACGGCAATTTTTTCACTCTCGCCAATACCCAGCCACAGAATAAATAACGGAATAAAAGCCGAGGCCGGCATATAGCGAATAAAGCTAAGCATGGGCTCGGCCAACGCCTCACAGACCTTGAGACTGCCCATCATAATCCCCAGAGGTACAGCAATCACGGCAGCCAGCAAAAAACCAACAGTCACCCTGAACACACTGGCCCAAATATCATTCATTAAATCGAATTCAGAAAATAAGACAACCCCGTCTTTTACCACCTTATCCGGTGACGGTAAAAACATGGGGGGAATCAAGTCGCTATAGGTAAGCGCCGACCAGATGACAGCAAGCAAAGCAAAGGTCAATGCGCTCAAGGCAATATATAAAGGCGCAGGAATATCTGCTTTTGGTGTAAAAAGTTTGCATTTGACCATCGTTCATCCTCCTTAATTTGTAAAGGCCGCGTAGAAGCGCTGACGCCTCTAGCGCGGCCTTAAACCTTCGCTAGTATCCTACTTGACTTTGGTAATAAAAGTACTGTCAATATATTTATTCAAATCAGGTGCCTGGGATAACAGCTTAAGTTTTACATAGAATTCGCCGGCCCGCTTACCGACATCATAGATAGCGCCTGGTTTTTCTTTGGTGCCATAAAATTCAAGATTTTCTTTCAGGTCATAAAATTTAACAGTTTGAATATCCGCAGCTACCTCTTCTGGTTTCATTTTAAAAGCATCTGCCAAAATTTTGTTGGTATCTTCCGGATTTTTATTCATATAATCGGTGGCTTCAGCCAGCGCAGCCACAATGGCTTGTACTGTTTCAGGATTTTTATTTGCCAAATCCTCACGAACGGCCAATATATCAGCAATCAGGCCAGGTGTATCTTTGGTCGTAGCCAACACGGTTTCACCGGCTGCCTTTGCTTTACCAAGATGCGGTTCCCAGGTAATAGCAGCATCCACTTTGCCGGCCATAAAGGCCGAAGCCGCTTCACTGGCTTTCATATCTACCGCTTTAACATCGTTATCGGTTAAGCCATTTTTCTCCAGCAGGGTAGACAACAGGAAGTGAGAAGCCGAACCACGGTGGAAGGCAATTTCTTTGCCTTTGAGATCGGCAACTTTTTCAATGCCTTTGCTTTTTCTTACAATCAGACCGTCGGCACCATTAGAAGAATCAAAGGCCCAGACAAATTTCATGGGGACACCCTCCCCGGCAGCCGAAACCGATACATCAAGCGAGGCCGCCATAGCCTGGATTTTTCCGGCTACCAGTGCCTGTTTACGGTCACCAACGCCTTCAATGGATTGTAACTCTACTTCAACACCCCGGTTTTTAAACATGCCTTTTTCTTTCGCTACGAACAGAGCACCATAACCAGTCCAGGGAGTATATGCAATAACAATCGGCTTTTTCTCTCCGCCCTGGGACGCTTTTTCTGCGGATTTATTACCGCCACAGCCAGCAACAACCATTGCCAGCATAGCTGCGAGAAGCAGCATGGATACCAGTTTCTTATTCATAAAAAAATCCCCCTAAAAACATTAAACTTACTTTTAATGCTGAATTTATATTTGTATTTATTCTAGCAAAATTGCTTTTATCCTTTTCCCCGTTAAAGAAAAAGCGAAAAAATTAAGGCACTCTTACGAGTACCTCCCCCCCTTCTATTCAAAAAAAACATACGAAACCAAGCCAAGCGATAAGGCTGCCTAGGTAATTGAAACCAGAAAAGTCACCTTATAGTAGCTTGGACGCCACTCACCTCGACTTGTTTATGATCGTTATCGTTCAACATCATAATAAATGCGCCTGCCAAAATTAGTACGATTCCTATAATAGTGGATGCAGTAAGAGTTTCCCGCAAAATAAGGAGACAAAACAACGGCGCCAGGGCTGGCTTTATAAAGAATACGATCGACGCGACAGCAGCAGAACTTTTCTCCATAGCCATGAAGTAAAACAGATAACCCAAACCGCTTACAATAACACCAAGATAAATCAGAACAGCAATATTGCTATAATTAATCCCGGAAATTATCGGAATGTCGACTAAAAGCGAGGTAATATTTCCTTTTTGATAGGTATCAAACAAAGCTAAATGTGAAATCATCATCAAGGCCAATAAAATTATATCACCTGCGAGAAAGGAAAAACAATTGATCACAATACTGCCATATCTTGCTACTCTCTTTTTACTGACAACACTATAAAGCGCAAAGGTTATGGCCGATAATATGGCAAAAATGACGCCTTTCATATCTGTATGGATCCCAAAGGGATTTAATATAAAGAGCACACCCAACAAACTAACTGCCAGGGATAACATTACCTTTTTATTGATCTTTTCTTTTAATAAAAAATACGCAATCGGCGTTGTAAACATAGGGTTAGCACTAAATATGATGGCCACCGTCGAAGCCATTGTATAAAGGATAGCAAATTGAAAAAAAGACATGCTGATAACGATTCCTAAAAATCCTGTTAATAAAAAATATAAGCAATCCTTTCTAGTTAACTCAATATTTTTCCCTTTTATCGTTTGAATTGATGCCGGCAGTAATATTACTCCCCCGATCAAGAATCTGATAAAATTCAGTTGAAAGGGATTAATATCAGCCGCCACTGTTTTACCGGCTATCTCCATAGTACTGAAAATAACAGCCGCTAGCATTATATATATGTAAGCTTTTTTCACAGTTATCATTTCCTTTTTTTGTGATTGCCCATATTCGCTTACTATACAACTTTGACACCACGCCGTACGTCAAGTATGATTATAACAAAATACGAAACATAGTAAAAATATCTGTTAAGACTATTTTGCATTCGATATTCGAATACTTGAAGGATTTAAAGGAGTCGTCAACATGGATATTCGCCAACTAAAATACTTTCTTGCGATTGCAGAAGCCGGACAGATTACCAAAGCAGCCATCCGACTGCATATCACCCAACCACCCTTAAGCCAGCAAATTATCCTGCTGGAAAAAGAATTGGGTGTACAATTAATTGAAAGAACAAAAAAACATATTAATTTAACTGAAGCAGGGCGTATATTACAAAATAGAGCCGAACAAATAATAGAACTTATTAATACCACCATTGATGAGATACAGGAAGCAGCCAATGGCATAAGCGGCAAGCTGACAATCGGTACCATCACATCCTCCGGCAGGACACTAATACCCGAATTTATTCAAAAATTTCATCAGACCTATCCAAAAATTTCTTTTGACTTACGTTTGGGAGATTCACGGCGTATATTAGAATTACTAAATGCCGGCATTATCGAAATTGGGTTAGTACGTCTTCCCATTAACACTTCCTTATATAACTATCTCACCTTACCAAAAGAAAATATGGTAATAGTTGCTCTGCCTGATGCTATTACAATTGGAGATACAGAGACTTTATCTTTTGATAAACTCAAAAACAATTCTTTATTAATTCATCGACGCTATGAAACTACAATTATCAATTATTGTCGGCAAGCTGGTTTTGAACCAAATGTTCTTTGCACCAGTGATGACAATACGTCCTTACTCATTTGGGCTAGACTGGGACTGGGTATTGCTATTGTACCTGAAACAACTATCAATCTTCTCCAGGACTCTCCGCTGCTGATACAAAAACTAGCCAGTCCCGAACTCATAACAACGGCTGCTATCATCTGGCTAAAAAAACACACTCTGTCTACGGCGGCCTCCCATTTTCTTGAAATGTTCAAAGAAGCTCATACTGAGCTTTAGCTCTGGAGAATTTTAAAAGCCGTAGGCCATGTTTTGAATGGCTTACGGCTTTAATAAAAAAGAGAGGAATGTGGTCATTCAGCAGCTAAAAACAATACCCCTTCAATAAATTTTTTAATGTTAACTTTGCCATGATAAGCACTCTTCCCTTGGATAGAAGCCATCTCGTGTCTAATTTCCTTAAAATCAAACAGTGCGCCGCTATACATTTCAAATTTATCATCGTGATAATCCTCAATCCCCATATTAGCCACATTTTGCATAGCTTTGGCAATAGCTCGCCTGACCCGCTGCTCAATGGTTTTAACATCTTGCCCAATAGCCACTGATAACTCCTGATACAGTTCATGCAGCTGATAAGTCTGATTCTGCCCGTGACTCAGACGAACATCGACCAACTGGGCTAACTGGTAAATATTTTTGGCCCCGGCTTCACTAATGATGCCCAGCTCTGAGAATATCCGGTTAATCCGGTTTCGTTTGGCATTGTCATCCTGCTCGATCGGCTTAGCATCAGGACTAACATAACGGGCCGTTGTTTGGGAAATCAGTGACATAACTGCCCGTAACTTCCTGCTTTCTTCCACCTTGCGGATTACCGAGGTAATCTCTAACACATTAATCGGCTTATGAATATAAAAGTCAATTCCGGTCTCATACGCTTTAGTAATCATGGGCTGACTGGTACTTTCAGAAATCATAATAAACGAGGTCTCCATGCCTTTTTCCTTGAGTTTTCTAATTAATTCAACCCCGTCCTGCCCTGGCAGCAGCAAGTCAACCAAAGCCACATCTGGTGAATAGTCGGCAATAATGGCCTCGCCCTTGAGCCCATCGCCGCATTCTGCCACAACAATTCCCAAATCATATTTTTTAATAATATTGCAGGTGATTTTTCGAATACTTACATCATCTTCAATAATGACAAACCGCATTTTTCCACCCCATCTACTATCTTGCTATCCAAAGGCCTGTGCTAATATCATATATCTGTCAATTACTGCGCTTTATAAATTGGCAAGCGGCAGCAATACCGTAAATACTGTTTTCCCTGGTTGGGATGTCAATTTTATTTCACCACCTAATCCTTCCGTTAAATTCTTAACATGACTAAGCCCCAGTCCTGTCGACATTTGCCCCGTTACTTCCGAAAACTTGGTAGAATACCCGGGAGCAAATATTAGCTCGGTTTCTTCGGGGGCAATGCCTGGACCATTATCGGCAACAATCAAAATTAAATTGCCGTTACTGCATTGCCCTGTTACCGCAATAACGCCGGCAGGCATCGCAGCCTCAATGGCATTGATAATCAGATTGTTCAAGATGGAAACAATGTTGTAATACTTGTCGGTGATTAATCCGCCGTTATAGTTAAACGTAATGGTAACCAGCTTGTTCAAACTACTAATGTATCTTCTGGTATTTTGCTCAACAATCTGAAAAAATTCAGAGACCGGCAGCCCCTCGTCGCTTACTGCTACATCAAGAATTTCTTCAATTCCTCTGGTTACACGGTAATAGTCCTTTTTTACCTCATGAATTTCACGGGCAATCTCAAGCGCCCGGGCGGCAGGCGAGTCAAGCTGTGCTGACTCATCAGGACAAGCCTTCTTTAGAGTTTGCGACAACGTATAGCTTTTTTCCATGACTAACTCAATATCTGCTGACGATTTTTGCAGGTAAAATAACTCCGCCCTAAGCTTAGCAATAATTAAGATTAATTCAGCGTAGCGGGCCGCATAGTCTTCAGCCAGCACAAAGTCGCGATAGCGCTTTAGTAAATAATAACTGGCCACCATTAATACTGCACGGCCAATCCCTACTCCCACTAAAAGGGGTAAAATAGTTTCCAGGTTGCGACCGACAGGCTCCCAGCGAATAATGAGTTCCACGCAATTACTGGTAATATCACAAAGGCTTAAGAGCAGGATAAGAGCCGGGATACTGTCAGTGTGATCGCGTATCTTAAAGACCCTAAATAAGAGTCCGTAGGCCAGGTAAAACCCAAAGGACGGCAGGTTATGCATCAAGGCATTAAACACTGTATCATCAACAAATGGATATTTTAGAGCTGTACGAAGCAAAAGAACCAGCGCCCCTGATAAAACCGCGACCCGAACAATAGGCAATCGCTTAAAATACAACAGCAGTGTGGCCAGTACAACCACACTTAGCGTAAACCGGAAATACCCGTCAAAAGGATAGGTAAATAGCAAGCCTGTAATGCTAACCAACAAAACAACATTAGTTATCATAATAAGGGATACCCGCTCATCCTATTCTGACAAATGCCAATAAATGCCGCCAAAACTCTTGCTGTTACCCCCCAGATAACATAGTGATTATATTGGTAGAAAAGCACCGGGTATTTAGCGCGGCCCCGGTAGCCCCGGGGATACTCAGGCGGCAGCAGCTCAAACGGGAAACCCTCCAGTGGCTTGGTAGCGGTCTCCATAAATGCTGTCTGAGGTTTAGCTGCAAGCAAAAAATCCAGCGGTACAGTAAAAACCTCGGCTACTTCATCCATATTAGGCACCAACGATATGGCAGTTGTTATATATACTACATAAGGATAAAGAATAACACCGATAGGACTGACTAATAAGTCCAGTGCTCCCAAGGCCGCAATATCGCCCTTTTTCACCCCAAGTTCTTCCACCGTCTCCCGCACTGCTGCTTCCAGTGGACTGCTATCCCGGTTCTCGATACGACCACCAGGAAAGCAAATGTCGCCAGGCTGCCAGTTTAGTTTTCCTGAACGCACCTCAAATAAAATCGATGGTTGCCCATCTATCTCAATAAGCGGTATAGTAACAGCCGCTTGCAGATAATCCTCTGCATTGGCAATTTTCCCGGATTGACTGGGTAATGCACCCGCCAGAGCCCTTCTCACAGTATGAGTATCCATGGCTTCACCCCTTATTAAAGCTCTATCTTTCCTTCTAAGCCAGGTGTAATTATCTTTTTCCCATCAGTCGTAATAAAAATAGCTTCCGTCCCCGGATACTGCTTTAGCAGCTCTTGACCCTTTTCAACGCCCAGCACAAATATGGCAGTACTTAGTATATCCACATTATTCTCTGCTTTTGCTACGATAGTGACACTGGCAACTCCTTGCGGCTGATATCCGGTATGAGGATCAATGATATGTGAATATCGTACACCATCTTTGATAAAAAACCGTTGATAGTCGCCTGATGTCTCCAGCACATCCCAGTCAGCTAGCGCTAATTTAGCAGCAATACCTTCTGAATCCCGCGGGTCCTGTACACCAATTCGCCAAGGCTGTCCGTCCGGGCGCTTACCGATAACCCGTACATCGCCGCCGGCGTTTACTAATGCCGACTTGATCCCATGAGCTTTAAGAGTGTCAATAGCTTTCCTATCGGCATACCCCTTGGCTACTGCCCCGAGATCAATTCGCATGCCGGGCTTTAGCAAAAACACAGTATTGGCCTGATCATCAATCTCAATTAGCGTGAAATTGACTAATGGTAACAGCGCTTTAATCTCGGAATCGCTAGGCACAAACTCCCCTTTATGGCCTACACTCCATAATTCCGTAAGCGCACCTACACTTACATCCAGCGCACCATTCAGCTGCTCAGACCGGCTGCGCGCCAGCTTTAGCATGGTTATAACATCTGGATCAACCTGCACCTTTTCTTTGCCTGCCGCTTGATTAATCTTCGACACTTGGCTGCTCTCATCAAAACGATTTGTCAACTCACTAATCCGTTTAAACTCCGCAAATGCCGCCTTAACACCTTCCTCACTGCCATTGCCATACGCCGTTATCTCAATAATCGTATCCATAAGAAACTGCGTTTCTTTGTACGGCTTGGCGGAAAACAGGCTGCCGGTTGAGCAGCCTGTACTAACAATAAGTAAAAAAATCAGTAATACACTTGTTATTACGCGACGCAAAATATTCATAAATTATACTAGCCTCCGGACATAATATGATACGTAATTTCCTCTAATTATTTATTATACCATTGATTCACTCAACAGGAAGTATCTTGCCATAAACGTAATATAAAAATTCAAAAATATTTAACTGCTTAGCAGGAATCGTAGTTTCTGCAGCGAATATATCTATATGAAAATATTCACAATATAGTGTGTCATGAAGATACCTTGGTTCTGAAGAACTGGTGAATTATTTTTTAGCACAATCTAATATCGCTGAACAAGGCTACGAAAGTCTCTTCCTGGCAGTAATGACCAGGGTTTCTTAGTAGTCTTTTTTTGTCCCCGACAAATTCCCTTAATAGTAACTAAATTAATAGGAGTGATTAATTATGCATATGGCAGACGCACTGATCTCCCCGGCTGTGGGTGGGGTTATGTGGGTAGCAAGCGCCAGTTTGGCCGCTTTCGCCGCAAAAAAAGTTCAAAATGACCTTGATGATCGCAAAATCCCGCTCATGGGAGTGCTGGGAGCCTTTGTCTTCGCCGCGCAAATGATTAATTTTACCATTCCGGGAACAGGCTCCAGCGGCCACATATGTGGTGGGCTTCTGCTCGCCATTTTGCTTGGACCACAGGCCGCCGCACTAACTATAGCCTCCATTTTAACGATCCAGTGTTTATTCTTTGCCGATGGCGGCCTGTTAGCGCTTGGCGCTAACATCTTTAATATGGGTTTTTTAGCTTGCTTTATTGCCTACCCTTTGATCTACAAACCGCTAACCGCTAATAACCCTTCAAAAGGACGTATATATGCAGCCTCAATATTAGCATCAGTCATAGGACTCCAATTAGGCGCCTTCAGTGTTGTGCTGGAAACCTTATTTTCCGGGATTTCCGAACTGCCTTTCGGTACTTTTGTTCTCTTAATGCAGCCTATTCACTTAGCAATAGGTCTTGTTGAAGGCCTAGTAACCGCGACAATTATTATATTTGTTATGAAAGAATCTCCGGAAATTTTACGTAAAACCGCTATGGGACAAGCTTTTGATAATATTCCAATAAAAGGCGTGTTTATTACTCTTCTCGTTGCTGCCGTACTTACCAGCGGTGCGTTAAGCTGGTTTGCTTCTGCTAATCCGGATGGTCTTGAATGGTCAATTGCTGGAGTTACCGGTGAAGGTGAATTAAAAGCTCCGGAAGGAATTCATAGCTTCTTTGCCGAATTACAAGAAAAGACTGCATTTTTGCCTGACTATAACTTTAAACAACCAGAAAAGCCAGCGGCAGCCGAAGCCAACGCAGCTGAAGAAATAGAAGCTTGGCCAGCCGTTGACAGCGGCACTTCCTTCGCAGGCATTTTAGGATCGCTCTTGACATTAGCCCTTGCCTACTCAATTGGTAAAGGCTTACGGCGCTTCGCTAAGGAGTAATTTAGTATATATATATATATAGCTTGCAAAAGAGGTTGATTATGCTAAAAATTGAAGCTAACTGGATAGACTTACGCTATCTTGACGCACTTTCCAACCAAAACACCTTTATTCACCGCCTCAACCCTTGCGTCAAGCTAATTGCTGCCCTTAGTTTTATCATTACTGTTACATCGTTCTCCAAATATGAAATTACCAGGCTCTTTCCTTTTTTTCTTTTTCCGGCAGTCTTACTTTCCCTTGGCAACCTCCCTGTTGCCCCCATATGTAAGCGACTGCTGCTAGTAGCACCCTTTGTCCTGTTTATCGGCATATTCAATCCACTTTTCGATCATACGCCAATCACTAAAATCGGCTCTATCGTCATTACCGGTGGCTGGGTTTCCTTTTTTTCTATCACCATCAGACTATGCCTGACAATTACTACCGCCTTGATTTTGGTGGCAACTACAGGGATTGATGCCCTTGGATCGGCATTACTCCGGATTGGCGTACCAAAAATTATTGTTGTTCAGTTATTATTTATGTACCGCTATTTGCATGTTTTAGTAGAGGAATTCGTGCGCTCCACAACCGCCTACAGCTTACGCTCATTCCATGGCGATGGGGTTCAATTCCGGGCGTGGGGTTCACTCTTAGGGCAACTATTGATTCGTTCCATTGACCGGGCCAACCGTATTTATCAATCCATGCTTTGCCGCGGCTTTGACGGCGAAGTACGGCTGATGCGTACCAGCACTTTTACCCTATCAGACATAGGCTATCTTACCTTTTGGATGGTCTTTTTCGTACTAATCCGCTTTTTTGATGTTCCAGAACTGCTAGGTAAATTACTCTTGGGGGTTTTCTAATGAGCCATCATATTGTCGAACTAAAAGATGTAACCTATACCTATCCTGATCAAACAGAAGCCCTTCGTGGCCTGTCTGTCCGTATTACCCACGGCGAATCAGTTGCCATCGTCGGCGCCAACGGCTCAGGAAAAACCACCTTGCTTTCCCATCTGATTGGAGTACTTTTTCCCACTAGCGGCTCAATCAATATCGGCGGTTATCCAGTAACGAAAAAAACCTTACCCCATGTGCGCCGCGCCGTTGGTATGGTGTTCCAAAATTCCGATGACCAACTATTTATGCCTACAGTTTATGACGATATTGCTTTCGGGCCTCTGAACCTGGGGCTCCCCCCCGAAGAAGTTGATGCCCGCGTAATAGCTTCCCTAACTACAGTAGGAGCATTACATCTTAAGGATCGCACGCCTTACCGGCTATCCGGCGGTCAAAAGCGTTCAGTAGCTATTGCCACTGTCCTGGCCATGGACCCTTGCATTTTAGTCATGGATGAGCCTACCGCCGGCCTGGACCCAGCCGCACGACGCCAGCTTATCAACTTGCTTAAAACCTTTGAGCATACAAAAATTATTGCTACCCATGACCTGGATCTGGTTTTAGACCTCTGCGCCCGTACAGTCGTGTTAAGTGCCGGTACAGTCATTGCTGACGGCCCCACATTGGACATCTTCAACAATGAAGAACTCCTCAATGAAGCACATTTAGAAAAACCCTTCCGCATGCAAGGCTGCCCTATCTGTCATCCGCCAAAACAGTAAACTTGTTTAATAAGACTAAATAATGAAAAAACCCCATCATGAAATTTCGGTATACTCCAAAATTCAATGATGGGTTTTTTTTGTGTTGCATACTCGACACGGCCAGTGACAGACCCCGAACATACTGTTCATTCTGCCACCGAACGGCTATGTATACTTAATTCATGTATTCATTATAACATCTGTGTATACAAAAATCAATCTAAATCTTTGGGCAGATACGAACTGAACCTTTTCCTTAAAATACAAAAACCGCCCACTGAAATTGAGTAGTTTTGGTACAACCAAAACTACTCAATTTTCATGTTATACCCAAATAGAACAGGTACAACTTTAGAGCTGGCTTTGTTAACAAATCAACAGGTTGAACTGTCATCACCAATGCAGCTAAATAATAGGATAATTATAATGATAATTATCACCCAACTATTGCTGCCATGGCCACCACAACCTTTACCAAAACCAAAACCCATATATTTATATATACCTCCTTTATTATGTAGTGGGGAGATAATATATACTATGATATCGGCGCGATTTTGCTACTAGTTTCGCTCTATTATAAGAGAATCACACGCCGGGGTTGTTTTATTACACTGCAGTTTTTTCAACTTTTACCGCACATACTTTATATTCATAAGTTTTGGTAACTTTATCACCGCAACCCATGGTGACCTCATTAGTAGGACAAGCGTGATAATGGAAAGACATCCAGATGCCACCAGGCAATACGTCAGTAGTTACCCAAGCTCTAGCTTGTACTGTACCTCTGCGCGATGTGACTGTGATAAAATCCTGATCAGCAATATTTAGACGCTTCGCATCATCAGGATGAATCATAGCACGTTCTTCAGGACGATATTCTGTCAGATGTTTGGAATAACCAGCTGTAGTTAAACAATAATGATAAAGAATACGTCCAGTAGTAAGCATAAAAGGATATTCAGCATCTGGCAATTCAGCAGGCGGCTGATGTTCGATAGCTTTAAACACGCCTTTCCCACAGGCAAATTTGCCGTCGACATGGAGAAACTGACTGCCCGGATGTTTTTTATCCGGTACTGGCCATTGCAATCCTTTTTCATCAATACGCTCAAAGGACAGACCGGCGAACATCGGACTTAATGAAGCCATTTCATCCATAATTTCACTGGGGTGGCTGTAGGACATCGGATATCCCATTTTGTTTGACAAGTCTCTAATAATTTGCCAGTCAGGGCGGCTGTTGCCGATAGGCTCAATTGCTTGGCGAACCCGCTGCACACGGCGTTCACAGTTGGTAAATGAGCCATCTTTTTCAGCAAACGAAGCTGCTGGCAGGATGACATCAGCCAA
Source organism: Sporomusa ovata DSM 2662 (assembly GCF_000445445.1). Classification (GTDB taxonomy): domain Bacteria; phylum Bacillota; class Negativicutes; order Sporomusales; family Sporomusaceae; genus Sporomusa; species Sporomusa ovata. Next base: position 916,589 of record NZ_ASXP01000003.1, read on the forward strand.
TTTACCCGTCTCAGTCATAAAAATGTTTTGCACTACCAAAAAATCAAGATGCTCAAAACCTTTACGCACATGGTGGGCATCGCCATCCGACCGTATCGGGTCTTCCCCCATAACATACATAGCTTTCAGTTTACCCGCAATAGAGGCATCAAACATATCAGGCATCATCAGACCGACTTTATCTGACAATTTTACACCCCATGCTTTTTCAAATTTTTCCCGTACTGCTGCATTTGTGACGGACTGATAACCGGAATAAACATTAGGTAAAGCCCCCATATCACAAGAACCCTGTACATTATTCTGGCCACGCATCGGGTTTACACCTGAATAAAGTTTACCCACATTGCCAGTTAACATGGCTAAGTTAGCCAAGCTCATAACGTTATCAGTACCACAAATATGTTCGGTAATACCAAGAGTATAGAATATGGCTGCCCGTTCAGCAGTGGCATAAATTCTGGCGGCCTCCATCAGTAAATGTTTCGGCACACCAGTTATATCTTCTACATATTCAGGGGTATATTTCTCTACCACATCCGCCATTTTATCAAAATCAGTGGTGCAAGAATTGATAAAATTCTGATCATGCCAACCAGCTTTGAGAATAATACGCATCATGCCATTAATAAGAGCTATATCCGTACCTGGCCTTAGTTGCATCCACACATGGGCTTTACCTGCCAGTTCGATCCTGCGTGGGTCGGCAACAATTAATGTAGCACCGTTACGCAAAGCTTGACGTATTTTAGCGCCAATCACCGGGTGAGCTTCTGTAGGATTGCCGCCGATCAAAAATATCACTTTACATTGAGGCACTTCATTAATAGAGTTGGTCATTGCGCCAGAACCAAATGAAGCTGCCAGACCGGCCACAGTAGGAGCGTGGCAGATACGGGCGCAATGATCAACATTGTTCGTACCAATAACTGCGCGCATAAACTTTTGCATGATATAGTTTTCTTCATTTACACACCGGGCTGAACTGACAGCCGCCAGCGCATCGCTGCCATACGTATTTTTTATTTCCTTAAATTTAGTAGCAATTAAATCAAGCGCTTCCTCCCAGGATGCTTCCACAAATTTGCCATTTTTCTTTATTAACGGTGTAGTCAAACGCTCAGGACTATGAACATAATCGGTTCCAAAACGTCCTTTTACACAGGTTAGTCGTCCATTAACCACACTGGTCAGGTTGGAAGTCACGCCAATTAATTTGCCGTCTTTGACATTTAGATCATAGTTACAACCAACGCCACAGAAAGGACAGGTTGTTTTAACCTTTTTATCCGGTTTCCCTATACCGCTCATTGGCTTTTCTGTCAAAGCACCTACTGGGCAGGCAGATACGCAAGTGCCGCAAAATACACAATTGGAAGAGTCAATCATATCGGTATCAAAAGCTGGCGCTACTTTGGTATTAAAACCACGTTCAGTCCACTCTAACGTGTTACAACACTGCATTTCCTTACAAACCCGTACACAGCGTCCACACAGGATACACTTATTGCTATCCCTAATGATGAAAGGGTTGGTGTCATCAATGGCAAATTGGCGTCGTTCGCCTTCCGCTTTACTTTCTCTAACACCAAATGTGCTTGCTAAAGCTTGCAATTCACAATCCAGATTACGCTGGCAAGAAAGACATTCTTGGGGATGATTTGCCAGCATCAGTTCGACGACACTTTTTCTTGCTTCACGAATAGCAGGAGTGTTAGTGCGCACAATCATTCCTTCTGCTACAGGATAAGTACAGGCCGTAACTAATCCCCGTGCACCTTCAACTTCAACAACACATACCCGGCATGACCCTTCCGGCGTTAAATCGGCGAGATGACATAAAGTTGGAATGGTAACACCCGCTTCACGCGAAGCTTCTAAAATTGTGGACCCCTTACATGTTTGCACTGTCTGACCATCGACAGTAATGGAAATCATTTCCATTATCGATCACTCTCCTTAAAATTTATATAATAATTGCATATCTCCTAGAGTGTACAAATGACCTAGTGAGATAAAGCAAGTTATTCGAACTTTGAAAGAGATTAGACCTTCCATCAGGCTCCTATAGACAGTGGTAAAATAGGCAAACAAAAACCACCCGCAGCAAGGAGCCTAACTATTAAGTAATTATCCAGGAACATTCTCCACGCATAGTGAAAAATACCACTTCTGCCTCCTGCTTGTATACGTTTATAAAGTATAACTTTACAGGATAGACATAAAGGTAGAGTTGCTCCTGGAAATTACAATAACACTCCTTTACCAACGGGAGGCGTAACAGTTTCCCACTACCCCTGCGGTCATCAAATCATGCTCTTGCAAGTTTAGATAAGACAACTCGGAGGTATTCGTATTTCCATATATTTTGTTTATACTTATTATAATATTTTTCTATATATATATTTTTTATATTGATTATATTATTTTTATTTATATTCTTTTTTGTAAATATTCAATATAATTTTTAAAATTCCTGCATATTATGTGAAAATAAATACAAATATTTTGAATTCTGATCCAAAATAACGCTATGATATCATCAATAGCTTGACCATTCGCACAAGAAAAAGCTGCCACACTAAGTTACTTAGTGTAGCAGCTTTTATTTGTAAGTACTGACCTAATTAATATAGGCTTAACAGCTTAAACTATCGTCATCACCGCAGCAGCATAACAGTAAAATGATGATGATGATGATCACAACCCACGAACTTCCACCGCGACCATGGCCACCACAACCGCCAAAACCAAAGCCCATTTTATATTCCCTCCTTCAGCTTAGCTATCCATATAGGGGTTTATTCAATGTATATTATGCTGGTGGCTATTATTTAGTTACTGCGGTAGTGTATTGTTTTCTTTTCCTGATTTAAATAACTGCAAGTGCATCTTACTGATTCGCTACCTCTTATTGGCATACCGGCAGTAGAAAAAACTCTTCTTCATCCCGCAAATTTTTTAGATATCTTTTGAAATAGATAAATAGTAAATTGCCCTTCTACATCTTTTTTCAAATCCATCTCTTGATTTGAAAGCAGTGTTCCCTGAGTATATCCATCTACAAATGTATAAACATTTTGTCCATACCATGATAATAAATCCATCCCTTTTTGAGTGATTTTTTCTATTGCATGCTTATGAAGATAATGCCTGATATGAAATTTGTTAGGATTTTTGTCAAGTGATTGAATTGCTTCATTAGGAGTCGATATAAATAACAAGCCGCTTGGCTTGATACTTTTAATTATTTCCTCTAGTAAACTATCATCATCCTCTACGTGCTCTAATGATTCAAAGCATGTAATCGCATCATATGCTTGAGTAGGAAGAACAAACGGAAATAATTTGTAGCAAAAAAAAATATTAGGTAGAATATAATGCTCATTTGCGAAATCAATTGCCTCTTTCGAACCGTCTATACCATAAACAACCACTGTGCCTTTTAAGCTATTCCCTAAATGAAAAGCACCATATCCTGTCCCTGTAAATACATCTAAAATTGATAAACTTTTCTTTTTAATATTTCTAATTGTTTCACCAGCAAAAAAATATCTTGCTAAATGGTCATACCTAATTTCATCAAGTGTTACGCCAGTTTGGCGCTCGCCACTATACAATGAATAATCTTTCACTACTAAACATCCTCCATTATCAACATTGGGGCAACTATACATTTTTATAGTATTCTTACCTAGATCGATATGTAACAATGGTAAATATATATAATGCCAAAAGTCCCGGATAGCGTGGGACTTTTGGCATTATGATTATGTAATTCAGTTGTTATCTTTATACGCTCTCTTGCTATGTAACACTCACTTAGCCTAAATCATATAGTATAAATGGAATTACTTTTAGTGGAGTAATGACTTTATTACTAATGCGGCCGTATTAGTCCTACTCCTAGAAAAAGAAGGGAGGTATTTTGTGCAAAAGGTTGCGTTGATTACCGGCATCACTGGGCAGGATGGAGCTTACTTGGCTGAGTTTTTGTTAGATAAAGGATATTATGTACATGGGATAAAACGCAGAAGCTCTCAGTCTAATACTGCTCGGATTGATCATTTATATAAAGATGTTCACGAAAATGATATTCGTTTTTTTCTCCACTATGGTGATCTTACCGACTCTACAAATTTAATTCGTATCATTCAACAAGTTCAACCTGATGAAATTTACAACCTGGCTGCGCAAAGTCACGTCCAGGTTTCATTTGAAACCCCGGAATATACAGCTAATGCCGATGCTGTTGGAACTTTACGGCTACTCGAGGCCATTCGAATCCTCGGATTAACAACAAAGACCCGGATATATCAAGCATCCACTAGTGAGTTATTTGGGAAAGTACAAGAAACACCCCAAAAGGAGACGACCCCTTTTTATCCGCGTAGTCCATATGCCGCCGCAAAAATTTACGGTTACTGGATAACAGTAAACTATCGGGAAGCTTACGGGATATACGCATGTAATGGTATTTTATTTAATCATGAATCCCCTATCCGCGGCGAGTCCTTTGTAACCCGTAAAATCACCAGGGCAGCAGCACGCATTAAGCTTGGCTCACAAGAAAGCTTATATCTTGGTAATCTTGATGCCAAACGAGACTGGGGCTATGCCGGTGACTATGTAAAAGCTATGTGGCTGATGCTTCAACAAGAGCAGCCGGAGGATTATGTTATTGCCACAGGCAAGTCTCATTCGGTACGAGAGTTTGTAGAGTTAGCATTTAAAAATGCCGGCATTACTATTACATGGCGCGGCACCGGATTGGAAGAGAAGGGAATAGAGCCAGCTAGCGGCAAGGAACTTGTCCATATAGACCCTCGCTATTTTAGACCAACTGAAGTAAATCTTTTACTAGGTGATCCGACCAAAGCAAGAGAAAAATTAGGCTGGACACCGGAGACCAGCTTCGAAAAGCTTGTAAGTATGATGGTTGCACAAGATCTTAAAAATGCACAGCGGGATCTTTTATGCAAGAAAAACGGTTTCAGAGTTAGTAATTGGAGCGAGTAAGACAGTGCTTGCTATTAGCAAAGTATGAAGTTACTCCTGTCGAGTAAAAAAGAAAGGAGGTATTTTGTGCAAAAGGTTGCGTTGATTACCGGTATCACTGGCCAGGATGGAGCTTACTTAGCTAAGCTTTTGTTAGCAAAAGGATATTATGTACATGGAATAAAGCGCAGAAGCTCTCAGTCTAATACGGACCGGACTGATCATGTATATAATGATACTGATAGTAATTTTTCTCTTCATTATGGTAACCTTACCGACTCTATAAATTTAATTCGTATTATTGAACAAGTTCAACCTGATGAAATTTACAACCTGGCTGCGCAAAGTCACGTACAAGTTTCATCTGAAACACCAGAAGATACAGCTAATGCCGATGCTATCGGCACTTTAAGACTACTTGAGGCCATACGAATCCTCGGATTGACAGAAAAAACCCGTTTTTTTCAAGCATCCACCAGTGAGTTATTTGGCAAGGTGCAAGTAACGCCGCAAAAGGAGACGACCCCTTTTTATCCGCGTAGTCCATATGCCGCCGCAAAAATTTACGGTTACTGGATAACAGTAAACTATCGGGAAGCTTACGGGATATACGCATGTAATGGTATTTTATTTAATCATGAATCCCCTATCCGCGGCGAGTCCTTTGTAACCCGTAAAATCACCAGGGCAGCAGCACGCATTAAGCTTGGCTCACAAGAAAGCTTATATCTTGGTAATCTTGATGCCAAACGGGACTGGGGCTATGCCGGTGACTATGTAAAAGCTATGTGGCTGATGCTTCAGCAAGAGCAGCCAGAGGATTATGTTATTGCCACAGGAGAGACTCATTCAGTACGAGAGTTCGTAGAGTTAGCGTTTAAAAATGCTGGCATTGCTATTACATGGCGCGGCACCGGATTGGAAGAAAAAGGAATCGATCCAGCTAGCGGCAAAGAAATTGTCCATATAGACCCTTGCTATTTTAGACCAACTGAAGTAAATCTTTTACTAGGTAATCCGACCAAAGCAAGAGAAAAATTAGGCTGGACACCGGAGACCAGCTTCGAAAAGCTTGTAAGTATGATGGTTGCAGAAGATCTTAAAAATGCACAGCGGGATTTGTTATGCAAAAATAATTGATTTCAGGGTTAGCGACTGGAGCGAGAACGGTAGATTAAGGGGCCTCGCTGAAACTATAGTTTCAGCGAGGCCCCATCCTAGCTATTCAGGACTTTTTCCAGGCAATTCGCAAAGTGGATAATGCCGTGTTCTGAGATAATCCGATTTATAGCATTTTCTCTAAGCTGTTGCCAAGCCTCGCTATCATTATACAGACGCTTACACTGCCCGGCAAACTCTGCTGCTGTATCCCCCACCAGAACCTCTTGTTCATGCCGCCAACTAAGCTGACTTTCTAAAATAGATGTTAACACAACCGGAATTCCATGCGCAGCAGCTTCAAGTACTTTGAGAGGAATGCCTGCTGCAAATCTCGTCGGTGCAACAAAAATCCGGCAATTATTATACCAATCTGTAAGGTCATCAATAGTACCTAACAGAACTACGTCAGGAGAATTAATCCTTCTGAGCGCTCTTGCTCCATTTTTACCAATTAAATATAACTTAACCCGTTCCTTGCGGTCGGCGTTGATCAACGGTAACACTTCGCTTGTGAACCACATCACCGAATCAACATTAGGCGAGCCGTCCTCCTCCAGACATCCTACAAACAACATATCCTTTCGTTCTTCAAAATTTTTAAGCGTTGGGTTAGCCGCTAATGCATGACCTAAAACATGAACATCATTATAGCCGGCATTTTTGAAATACTGTGCTTCTTGATTAGATACAGCTAGAATGGTATGTGAGATTTTAGCTAATGCCAATTCATTGTCAATGCATTTGGCCGCTACCTTTTCCGGGATTGCCTTTCTTTGTATTTTTAACCGCTGAATCTCCCTGATTGACCAAATTGCTTCAGCATCATAGATTATTTTTAGTCCGGAAAATAAATCCGGGCTTTTGTTATACAATTTATTTATTTTCATCATATTGGGTGGCCGGCTAATAAATAATACATCATAATAACCAGCCCGGTCTGACAGGAAGCGTTCCAGCTTATTTATGCCATACCCCCGTATAACTTCAATCGTGTCAGGAATAGCTTCATAAATATCCTGCCAATCATCTGCTAGATTAGGTTGGTATAATGGATAAAAAGTAATAAACCAGCCATTTTCGGTGATTGTCTGTAAGATTCTTTTAGCTCTAGGATAACCGGCTCCTAAATTTTTCAAAGGAACACGATCATCCATAAATAACACGCGCTTTATATCTGTATGACTTTTATGTGCTTCCATTATCTCTCGTCCAGGAGCAGAAATTTGATTTACATATTTTTTATTAGGACAATACTGATCCTTTTCTCGCATTTTATCTAGTCCTTTTCCTCTCTATTCGACAACCGTAAGGTTGTCATATTTTTTTACCAACTCACAGTATTCAAATGTTTGTATTCTTATATATATTATTCATATTTGAAAAACCTGTGAATATTACAACCGGCTTTCCCTTAACAATGGCGCTTATTCGCACGCTTTTGTGATTAACGCATATACTGCAATGTACCAGAGTTTCACCTGGTACCCAGTACCCCTCGTATCCCGCTTCCTAACAATCGTCATTTTTAGGTAAAGGAACTGATTATATGTCGAAAGATAATATGGTAATTGACAAAGCCGCTTTCGGCAGTCCGCACAAGAACCGGCATATTGTCGGAATTGACGGGCGTGTTTTTAGTACAGAGGCTGCTGATCGCGGCATGGGTAGGTATGTACGTTCTTTAATCGACTATTTTCATGCCTCCGGCCATGTTATATGTTTGATTTTATACGCCAATAGCCGTCTAGCTGAAGATGATCCCCTGCTTACAAAATGTTCTTTCTCTCATTGTATCAATATTGTTCCAAATCAATTTGGCAAAGAAGATATTCACATTTCATCTTATGAAATTGAAAAAGCTGCCAGAGATTTCAACTTCTCGATATATGTGGATGCTACTCCCTTTATTCTACCGGCACGATTTGATATTACGCACTGCGCCACACTCTGTATCGCCTATGATCTTATACCGTTACGATACCCGTCCTATTATCTACGCTCTCCCGTACTGGTTGAATGTTACCACAATAGTCTGGACCGGCTGCGTAAGGCTGATAAGATTATCACCATTTCTGCAACCGTGAAAAACCACCTAGTGCGTTATCTCGGATTGGACAGGGAACGAATTACGGTCATCTATCCAAACCTGTCACCGGAGTATCAAGTCCCCTGTGCCTCAGACAAGACTCTGCGGCACGACATATTTTCAATCCTAGGCTCGCATAGGTCAAAAAATACTACGCAAGCTCTTGCATTACTAAAACAAGCCGCCGAAATAGCAGGTGAACCTGTCAATATTACTACGCCAACTAAGGACCAGTACAAGGCTATCAGACATATTACCAGTGCTGGTCTGTTTAACCTAGACTGTGCAATCACAGAGTCTGAAAAGCTTCGTTTACAGATGAATTCAAAACTTGTTGCTCATCTATCTGTCGATGAAGGCTTCGGAATACCCTTCCTGGAGGCATTGTTTCTGGAAGCAAAAGTTTTCGCGATCGACATACCTATGAACAGAGAAATTTTAGTGACGGGAGGCGACTTTGCCGGTGCTTGCTTTCTTCACCCTTCACAAAGCAGCATGCTAGATGAAGCTAGCTTCCGGCAATTTATGGCCGCACCAGCCAGGTCAGAGTATTATAGTAAACTGCGCAGTTTTTTTAAATCACATTGGGAACAGGCTCCCCGTACTCTCACTAAAGCTTGTGAAGATGCAGTCAGCCGTTTTTCGGCCTGGAGAAATGACATGGCCGTACGGGTTGTCAGCAACACACCTGCTACCTTTTGCGGTGTTGCTGACTATTCTTCTGCTATTCCGGCAGGTGTTGATAAACAACTGCTTTTCTATACCGCAGACACGAACGCTAAAAAGCTGCCGGCTTATCCGAATGTTCATATTAAAAGTTACAAATCGTTTGTTCTTGATAACCCCGACTTTGATAATCCTGTTATTTATAATCTGGCAATCTCAGATAGCCTTGGCTTTGGGGTGGAATTGCTCCAGAAATTCGGTAAAGCTTCCGATATTGTCGTTGCTCACGATTTGGTTTACCTGTTTGGTTTAGTGTACTATTTCTATTGTTCAGGAAAATTCAGTGAGTTATTTTCTACTTATACCATCGGTTTAGACAGTGCTTTAATTCCGCGCATACAAGCCGCAACCGCGGGAGGCTTAACTAATCTGGAAAACTTTATGCCGATAGAGCAAGCTTTTAGTTCAGCCTGGCTGAGGGAAAAAGGCAGCCATTTAATTTCACATTCACCCCTGGTTGAGAAATGCCGGGGAGAAGAGATCGGAATAAATACTACGTTTGTTTCGTCAATAAAATACATTCCCATGGGTATTGATGACCGGGCCATTCCACAACTGGTCCGGGCAGCGCGAAGCTGGAGGCGTTCGCATGGTATACAGGAGCACGATGTTCTAATTGGTGCCTTCGGTTCGATTGTGAAAGTCAAATACCTTGTAGAAATTGCCGAAGGAATTGCAGCCTACATTGAAAAAACACGCAACATTACAGCAATATCCCGGCGTATCTTCTTCCTGCTCAGCGGCAAAATTGTTGATCAGGAGACTTTTGGACAAATTAACAAACCATTCATGGCAAAAGACTTAAAGGATAGACTAATTTTCGAAAACTCTCATGACGAAATGGACTTTGACACCTTGTTAGTGGCGGCTGATATCGTCATCGCTTGTCGAAAGCAAGAGCGCGTACACATGAGTCATGCCCTAGTGCGTGAACTTTCGCTAGGGCGTCCCATTATAACAAACCGCCAAAGCGGATTCGGGCTGGACAATGAGCTCGTGCTTAACGAAAATGGAATAAGTGCGTCGCTCGAGATAGTGCTGGATACAATTATGAGAACACCTGAGATGCTGAGAAGCCTCTCAATAAAAGCGCGAGAAAAGTTCGAAGCCGATCATCGTATTGAGAATATGGTTACAAACTTCTTGTTAACGAGTACCTCATCTTGTGGGGAAAGCGGTAGATAAAATCAAGGCAACAGCAGTGTCACTCCAAGATTATGTAACATATACTGAAATAGACATGACTTTAGGAGGGATTAAAATGTCTACCGCAGAAAACACCCCGATGCTCCGGGGTGGCTCCTTTTCACACACAGAAGGTTTCAATACAACTGCAAACAGCTTTGCCTCTCATGCCGAGGGGTCTGTTACAGTAGCCGGCATAAATGAAACGGACGGCAGCGCAGCTCATGCCGAAGGTTGGGCTACGACGGCCAGCGGCAGTGCTTCTCATGCCGAAGGATCAGGAACAACAACTCAAGGTCTGGCTGCCCATGCCGAAGGGGAAAGCACTGCAGCCAGCGGCTACTGGTCTCATGCCGAAGGGTATAGCTCAACAGCCAATAATACGGCGGCCCACGCCGAAGGCTGGTTCACGACGGCCAGCGGCAGTGCCACCCATGCCGAAGGGGAAGAAACAAATGCCAGCGGTCAGGCTTCTCATACCGAAGGCTACCAAACGATATCGATCGGCAATTATAGCCACGCGGAAGGACATGGCACTGAGGCCAGCGGTGAGACTTCCCATGCTGAGGGCGACACCACAACAGCCAGCGGTGAGGCTTCCCACGCAGAAGGCGGAAACGCAATAGCCAGCGGTGAGGCCTCCCATGCTGAGGGAAACACCACAACAGCCAGCGGTCAGGCTTCCCACGCAGAAGGCGGAAGCACAACAGCTCTGGCCACGTGTTCCCATGCCGAAGGGATTGACACGACGGCGGGTGTGGATAACGAGAACGGTCTAGGGGCTCACGCCGAGGGAAACACCACAAATGCCTCGGGCGGGTATTCCCACACAGAAGGCGGATTCACTAATGCTCTGGCCTTGGGTTCCCATGCCGAAGGGATTGGCACAACAGCTCTGTCCGCGGGTTCCCATGCCGAAGGGTTTGGCACAACAGCGGGTGTGGATAACGATAGCGGTCATGGGGCCCACTCCGAAGGCCTTTTAACACTAGCCAGTGGCACATATTCGCACGCCGAAGGCCAAAGCACAACTGCCAGTGGTATCCGTTCCCACGCAGAAGGCGGATTCACTATTGCCGATGCCCCTAACTCCCATGCGGAGGGTTTTAATACGAATACACTCTCTTTTACCGGCGCTCATATTATGGGCCAGTACGGTTCGGCAGAAGCCCCCTATTCCTGGTTCCTGGCCAATGGTACCGGTCTTGACCAGCTTATGGGTCTGGGTGCCAAAATTATTGGCGTAGATTCCTCTGCTGATCCTCCGTACACAGGTCTGACTAACGGCTATATTGACGGCACATGGTTTACCGGCGGGGCCGACTACGCAGAAATGTTCGAGACGATTGACGGTCAGACGATCGCTCCCGGGTATTTTGTCACACTGGACGGCGAAAAAATCCGGAAAGCTGAGCCTGACGAGTATATTTTGGGAGTAACCAGCATCAACTATTCCGTGCTGGCTAACAGCGGGGAATTGCGCTGGAAGGACAAATATCTTACAGACGAATGGGGACGGATTCAGAAAGAGGAAGTTGTTATACCGGCAGAAACCGACGACGCAGGCAATGTGCTCATCCCCGAGCACACAGAAATAAGGCCGGTATTAAACCCGGACTGGAACAGTACCCTGACGTATATCCCCCGCCTGCGGCGGACCGAATGGGTGCCGGTAGGTCTTTTGGGGCAGATACTGGTGCGGCACGACGGCACCTGCCAGGTCAATGGTTACTGCAGCGTTGGCAACGACGGAATTGCCACTGCCGCGCTAAACGGGTACCGGGTGCTGAAACGTGTAAACGACACGCAGATTCTGATACTGTTCCGCTGATAATCGATAATACACTGCGTGTACGCTTTTTAGCTTGACAGTGGAGTAGCTTATCAATCTTGAAACAGGTAAAGCAGGCTGGGGGTACGGAACCGCTCTCAGCCCTCTTTCCGTCTATAAAAGTAGGCCAAACGCCACTGCCAGTGATTCTATAACAAATATAGGAGGCAGCCATGAACTGTTCAAAAGTAATCGATTTAAAAGACTTTGAGAGTTCTCATTTACGGCCATTATTAGAACAATTCGCAGCAGTCGAGATGCAGCGTTTTGGGATTAAGGATCCCAAGGTTATTCCCGATTCAAAGCATTGGGAATGTGCAATGGCGATACGAGCTTTTGAAGAATTCGGCTTGATCAAAGAAAGAAATACCTTTGCCGGGATCGGGGCTGGCACAGAGTTAACCACCTTTTTTCTGGCGTCCAGGGGCTGTATTACGTTTCCCTGTGATCGCTATATGGAGAATACACCCTGGTCGGACGTATCACCCATCGGCATGATGCTTGAGCCGCAATGGTATTCAGAATTAACGTTTCCCCGGGGTCATGTAATTCCCGTAAATACAGATGCCCGCAAACTTAGGCTTCCCTCTTCCTTTTTCGATGGCATTTACTCTTCGGGATCGATCGAACACTTTGGCTCATTAGACGCAGTCACAGCTGCTACCCTGGAAATCGCCAGAGTACTAAAGCCAGGCGGGCTCGCGTCAATCTCAACTGAGTTTCGTTTAGAAGGCCCCGAGGATCGTCCATGGTTTGATAATAACTGCATCTTGTTTACACCACAGCTGATTGATGATTACATTATTAAGCCTTCCGGATTAAAGCTTGTCGGAGAGCTTGAGACTACCCCTTCTGACGAAACTTTTTATACACGCCGGCGATTAATTGATTTTCTTGGAGCAGCCCGTTCGATTCAATCTTTGGCCGATAAAGAAGCAGCCTATCCGAATTTAGTACTTTATCACGAAGGGTTTCTTTTTTGCTCGATTCACTTGCTATTAAAAAAGCCTTACGATTGGGCTGTGACTCTACCTACAGGATTTGATTGTTTTGATAAAGAGATTGCTCGTAATAACGAAGATGCTCATTATGCACTGACCCGTACCTTTATAAAAAGTCCGTGTTCTTAGATCTTAGAAACAACAGTTCCGAATTTTGACAAAAAGGGGATGGAGAGATGGACGATCTTTACGTTTTATCTGATGGCAGCCATGATATTGGTTTTTTTGTAAACAAAAACAACACTGATCCAATTTCCAAAGAGTTGAAAGCAAAGAATGCTGCACTCTTATATCAATCAGTTCAATTACTCAACTTTTACAATCCGCATGGCATTTTTCTAGATATCGGGGCTAATCTTGGAATTTTTTCCTTTGTTTTTGGCGCAAATGGCTACAAAGTATATGCTTTTGAAGCTAACATCGACAATGCAGCGCAAATGGAAAAAGCGCAAGAGTATAATCAATTTGACGTTACAATTATACCAAGTGCCGTGACTGAAAAAAGCGGCGTATATTTCTTTCATAATGATGGGCCTTTTGGACACCTAGTTACTGCCATCATCGATCATGAACATGATTCCCTGGTTAATGGGATTAGCATTGACGACTGGAGCCGGCATATCGACGCTGCCAGTGTCAATTTAATCAAAATAGATGTTGAAGGATCCGAGATCGAAGTAGTCAAGGGAATGTCACGCTTTTTAAAAACCGCCAGCTATCCGGCAATATATACTGAGTTTAATGGGTGGTGCCTATCTTGGTCACAACGAACAATGGATGATTTTTTTGATTTTTTTTCAAACCTTGGTTATCATCCCTATATTATTAAAAATCAAACCACGGCTGAGAAAGTAAATTGTCGGTTACAGCCTAAATGTGTAGTGGATTTTCTTATGATTCATGAATCTAATTTATCAATTTTAAATGGGAAAACCATCTTGGAAGGCAGCTCCGAAATGGATAATTTGTTTTTTAAAGAGGCCAGAAAAAAATCAAATCCATGTGAAGTCTATTACTACGCTTGGACTATACTGAATGTGGAAAAACTGCAGCAGCATGCTAAAATATCTAGTTTCTTAGACCACCTGAAAAGATTCAACCAGCCATATTGTGTGGCAATATATAGCAGCCTGGTAAGCAAACTGAACAACAACTAGCCTTGCATTGTTAGCATTATATGAATTAATCAGATATTCTGTAATGCTTAGGTAAAGGAGATTTCATGATGAGAGCAGGTCTTCCGAAATCAAACCAAGTTGTGTTCCTGGGAGATTTCTTGCGTTCACCTCACACTCACTTCGCTTTTCGAGTCCTGTATAGACTATTAAGTAACCCTATCGCCTCGGTAACCGGTATAATGCCTAAGTTCTTTTATTCGCTCACCAGTGATTTCAACAGCCATATTAGAAAAATTGAGGAACTGGACATATCGACTACTCAGTCCTGGATTCAGCTTCAGGAAGAAACTGTGGAGCTACCCCAATGGATTCAATCATTATTGCCATCTGAAGGCGATTTGGTTATAGGGTTTGAGATAGCCCCAAGTATGTGCATATGGCTTTCTAAGCATGGTATTCCCTATATGAATTTCTTTGTTCATCCCGTACGGTTTCTACCTGATCTTTTATTTGCGGTTAGTACAAATAATAATGCTATAAGTAAGGTGTTACATCGATGGTCATTTCAGCTCGACTGCGCATATGATTACGCGAATGTACTGCGGGCCTTATGCATTGGAGATATAGCGGATCAGGCCTTTATCCAATCGGGAACGGCAATGTTTGTTGGACAGACGAGCAACGATGCATCTGTTATTCAGGCTGGTAAAACGGTCAAGGTGCGCGATTATTGTGCGAGGATTCAAGAGCTGACAGCGCAGTGTTCCGATATCCTTATTTGTCCCCACCCGTTAGGTATGGCTGATCAAATGATTTATCTTCTTCGAAACCTTGGCAGGGGGACAATCGTTAATTTTAATAGCTATTCCCTGCTAAGTAATGAAAATATCAAGCTTGTCCTGACATTAAGCAGTTCACTGGGTGTAGAAGCGAAATATTTTAATAAAGACGTGCATTTTTTATTAGGAGAGCCATTAAGGCCTGGGGGGGCGATGGTCGCCAGTGATGCCAACGTTCATTCTCTCGGGCATTCTATCTTATCGGTAGATTTTTGGAAACAAATCTTTGGTCTTAATCGGCTTATACCAAAAGGTAACTGTGCTACCAGCGAGTTTAAGGCACCCAATCTTTTTCGCAGCCTGTTCGGCGCCTGGGCGTATGATCAATTAGATCCTATTTTACGACGCAAGGTGTCTGTTCAGTCGACAGTTGTTCCCCCCAGACCCTGGAAGCAAATTAATTACAATAATTTACGCAAACAAGTCACTACAATAGATTTTCGGTCCTCTGGGAATAGTTTTTTGTACACTTGCGACGGGTTCCACGCTGCGGAGGACTGGGGCACTTGGGTAGATGGGTGCTGCGCAGAACTGATTATACCCTCTGAAGCGATATGCCAGCCTGCATTCATTCAATTTAAGCTACAGGCATATGTCAATTCCTTGCTGCCGCAGCAGCATATTAAAGTAACTGTGAACAAGCAAGCAGTCACTGAATTTTTCATTAGTTTGAGCGATAACCAGCCATTTTTGATTAATTTGGCATTACCAGAACAGTGTGATAATTTCTATCTATTACAATTTGAAATACCTAACGCCAAGTCACCGCAAGAGCTTGGTCTATCAGACGAGACCCGAAAACTTGGGCTCGGATTTATTGAAGCCGCTTTCATTGATATGTGAATTGACATGAGCACAGAAGAAGGAGAGTCATGGATGCGAATTGATCTGCAGGAGGCACAAGCATCAAACTCAAACCATAATCCAGAGGCCTGTGCCGGCAAATATTATACGCAAAATCAATCGGAGAAAAAAAACTCCCGACAGCTGTTCGTAGATATTTCAGCATTAGTCCAAATGGATTTAAAAACCGGAATACATCGTGTTACCAGAAGCATATTAAAAGAATTACTGGAAAATCCACCCCAAGGATATAGGGTTGAGCCAATTTACGCAACTAATTTCAAATTAGGATATCGATATGCAAGGAATTTCACATTACGCTTCCTGGACTGTCCGTGTCAAAGGATAAAAGATGCCCCCATTAATGTGGCGCAGGGAGATGTTTTCCTGGGTCTAGATTGGCAACCAATAATTGTATTTTCCCAAAGAAATTTTTTAACCGACATTAAAGGATTTGGCGCACACGTGTATTTCGTAGTATATGATTTACTACCGGCTTTAATGCCACGAGTATTTGCTAATAGTGTATATACTGCTCACAATAGATGGCTTCAAACGATAACTTCTTTCGATGGAGCTATATGCATCTCTCGCTCGGTAGCTGATGATCTTCATGAATGGATGAACAATAACGTGGTCGATCATACACAACCGTTTCCTATTGGCTGGTTTCATCTTGGTTCTGACATAGAGAGATCTGCACCAACGTTTGGTTTGCCAAATGATGCAGAAATGATCCTATCCAAGATGGAGAACCACCCCAGTTTTTTGATGGTGGGTACAATAGAACCACGTAAAGGACATTCACAGGCGCTGGCTGCTTTCGAAAAACTTTGGAATGATAACCTACAAGTCAATTTATTCATTGTGGGTAACTTGGGCTGGATGGTGAATACGTTAGTGAACCGATTGAGAAATCATCAGGAGTTAGGAAAGCGACTGTTTTGGCTGAGGAATGTCAGTGACGAATATTTAGAAAAGATCTATGGTGCCGCTACTTGCCTGCTTATTGCTTCTGAAGGCGAGGGGTTTGGATTACCGCTTGTTGAAGCTGCAAGACGCAAGCTGCCAATTGTAGCACGTGATATTCCTGTATTTCGTGAGATTGCAGGTCAGCATGCTTATTATTTCACCGGTTTAGATGAAAATAGTCTAAGCGATGCAATTGTGCAATGGATGAAGCTCTACGAAAAAGATATGGTGCCATTATCCGGGGGTATGCCGGTGTTGTCATGGGCTGAAAGTACTGCACATCTTCTCGATGTTTTGTTACACGGAAATTGGTATATTCATTGCCTTCATTGACCATACCATCCAAGCGGTGACGCCGCTGGTGCTACTGTTGTGCAGTAGTAGCAGCGGCGTCTTTTCCCTTCCTGCTATGATACAGTCATTATATGACAGCAACTTTGCTCAGGCAATCCCGTCAGCTTTCGGGCATTTATCTTGGATACGGAAATATCGCTTCATTTTATACGCCAGTTTTTCGTTATGCTCAATGGCAGCCTCAGTACTAATAATATCTTGATTCGTTGGCTTAATTTTACTATCTATCCGTGATATTTCATCAATCAGTTTTCGATAGCTATTATTACAATCTTCTTCAACTTTTTCTTTATATATTTTCTCTAATGCTGAAATCGCAATTATTGCAGATTTATCCCAACTGAATTGTCTTGACTGGTGTACTGCATGTTGTTTAAGCGATTGCCAGAATGAAGGATTTGTAAGTACCCGCTCAATCAAACAGGCCATACTCTCCGATGATGCAGGATCAAAAAGCGCGTCTTCTCTGCCAATAACCTCCGGAATACTACTTGTAGAAGATCCTATTGCAGCCGCACCGCAAGACATTGCCTCTAAAGCCGGCAGGCCAAAACCTTCATGAAACGAAGGAAAAATGAATAAGTGACACGATGAATAAAGTAGCAACAACTCCTCGTCTGATACGTAGCCTGTTAAAACTAAATCATCATGATCCAATCCAGCTTTGGTTGCAACATTACGAAGTTTTCTCTGTTCATTACCCAAGTTACAAACTAGCACCAATTGATACTCTTTCCGTAAAGCTGTTGGCAAAAGGCCGAAAGCCTTGATCAAACCTTCAAAATTTTTGCGTGGTTCAAACACGCTCGTATGCATAAGAAAACTTCGCTTTATACCAAAGCGAGTACGTAACATTGAAATAGTTTCGGCAGATATATCTACCCTTGAAAATGCAGCATCGGCTGCTGAGGATATACTAATAATTCGTTCTTCTTCAATACCAAGTTGATCAATGGCTTCTTTTTGCGCGGATTTAGATATTGCCAGCAACAAATCCGCCTGTTTTAAAAATTCTAATTTTCTATAATACCATTTTTTTACAAATAACGTGGGTAAGTAGGTCTTGGGATACAGCAAAGGAATAAGATCATAGAAGATGACAGCCGTTTGAATTTCAGGAAAATATTTACCCACTGAAGAGATTGTATTATTCGATGCCCCTTCAAACAGACTGCTCACTAGTACAAAATCAGGATCAAGATCCTTAATGAGCTTTTCTCGCAGCAACTCTGAAGCAAGTACTCGCCATTCATTTTTTATATTCAATTCATTAACAGGTCCTACTGCACCAAAAACCATAATATGATGCTTAGGGAGAATTCCAGTAAATGACTCTCTAATTTTCTCAATTGTATCTGGGAAAAGTTCATTTAGTAAAATAAAAATTTCATGAGTTCCACGATTACGCACGATCGCCTTAGCTAGTGAAATACTATAGCGGCCAATTCCACGAAAACAGCTTTCTGATTGTGCACCCTGCAAATCTATAATAATTCGCATCTGCATCCCTTCTTCCTTTACGCCGGTTTAATTAATTTAAATCTTCTAGTTTGCATGGTCCTCCTCTTTAGCTAAAGCTTAAATGGCTTAATCCAGATCGACATTGAAAGTACGCCCAAACGATATCACTGTTAGTAGCGGTCTGTTCTGTTATATCCGGTATTTCAGCAGGTTGATGAGCAAGAGGCAGCCGTGAGTATAACGTATTTAAATTCTCCTGCCATCCTAAATACTGGTGCTGAAGTAGGGCAGATTTTATATGATTCCCTTGGTTAGCACGGTATACTTCATCATTTACTAGTTTGTCGATAATCGACAACAGCTCTTCACGACTAGAGAAGTGAGTCTTTACAATATCTGGTGCTATGTCACCACTAAAATGTGCGGCAAAATCTGTCGCCAAGCCAACAACCGGAGTACCCAAAACACCTGCTTCAAGTGCTGTTGCAAGCGACCCTACAGGTTGCGAATCTATATATATATCAGCCGCACTGTAGAATTTATCCAAATTCTGCGGGATATCGAAAACTCTTATTCGTCCGTTACTTAGCTGCTTGAGTTGTGTCCATTCTCCAATATCAGAGGGCCCTACGACTAAAATCTCAATATTGGGGTATCTATTAATCAACTCTCTAAGCAAATGAGAAAAGCTATATTCTCCACATGCTACCAATTGATGGGGTGAAGCAATTGTCAGGAAGACTATCCTGTCCTCGTCTATTCCCAGCTCCCTTTTCACGGTTTGTTTATCAGGCAGATTTTGCGGTATGCTTAAAGGAATCGGTAATCTAAAGGAATTATTCATGTTTCTGCGGAATAAAGTTATTTCTTGACCACCATCCCTATGATCAGCTATTATGTCTGCTACACTCATGCCGATAGTAAAAGCATGGTTCGCATGATTGACAAAAATCACAGGCCGGTCGCCTGCAACACCAAAAGCTATCGGGGCAACCGGGTCATGGGGATGAATATGCAAAACAATTACATCTGCCCACATAGCTGCTGCATTACGCAGTATTTTTGCTTTTTTACACAAACTATACTTGGCAGTGTCAAGCATAGCGTACCAGCCGCCAGAGTGAATTGCTGCGTCCTTTAACGATTGAGGAACAGTTGTACTATTGAGAGTAACTATTACAGAGTGAACTGATTCAGAATCCATGCCTATCCAGCGCTCTACTGTTTTAGTGTGACTACTAACTGCGTAACCCTGACTTAATACATGCATAATATTTCTCTTCTCTGTATTTTTTGGTGGTACTTGTATAGCTGCCTGACCATTTAGTTTGTTGGCAATTTCGCGAAGAATTAGTTCTAACCTTGGCGAAACGAAAAACCCTGGATGAGAATGATAGGCATAATCTGCTGCCTGCTTAACTAACACCGCGGCTTTTTCTAAGTTACCTGACAACAAAGCAAATTCGGCTTGATCAATAACTGAAAAGAATTTTCTTCTTGTATTTTCTACCCAATGCTGATAATAACGAAATTCATGTTGATAAGCAAGCCACTTTCTTACCGCTAAGTCTTGGGTTAGTTCGTATGGCGCAGCTAAGTGCGGAGGCAAACCCCATTTTTCGATAAACTTTTGTCTATTATTTTCCAACAAGCTGCTTAATTGATTAGCCTGTTCTCCAAAAGATACACTGCCAAAATGATGAATAAAGGTATCCCGGCATAAGACTAAGCGATAACCGGCATTTCTAATACGCAGGCAATAATCATCGTCTTCGTAATTTCCGGGTGAAAACGCCTCATCCAACAAGCCAATTTTATTAATTACTTCTGTCTTAATTAGCATACAGTAACCAACTAGCCGTGCTCTGTCTTCCCAAAGTTCCGAATTAGAAATGTTCACCTGTTTGGCAAACCGTATCATTTCTTCCACACAGGAATATTCCCAGGGAATGGTTTGAAAATTTGAACACGAGTTGGTAACTGCGCCAACTGCACCAATATCACTGGAACTGTATAAACACTTGGTAAGGTTAATTAACCAATTGGGCGTCACAATTGTGTCATTGTTTAATAAAAGAATACTATTTCCCTTAGCCGCTTTTATGCCTTGATTGCAGCCTACAGGGAAACCGGCATTCTCACTATTTAGAATTAATCTTATATCTTGCTGGCCTTTTAACCACTCAACCGTGCCATCGGTTGAGTGGTTGTCTATAACAATAAGTTCATAAGAGTCCGGCTGTGTATACTGTCTGATGCTTTCAATGCAAAGCTTGTTATACTCCAGCTTGTTGCAGGTTATGACAATAATACTGGTGACACTGCAGTCCACTCTGAAACCCCCTCTAATTATAGGCTTAATACAACTCTGGAATTCCAGTTACTCACTCTCAGAAGGCTCCATATTCAGTTTACTTTGCAAAAGTTTCCGATTATGGTGAATCAATGCATTATCGGGAATAAATTTTGCCGCTTTTTCATTGTGTTCGTAAGCTAATTTGTAGTCGCCAAGACGTGAATAACATACACACAGCTGAAGATGAGGCAACCAGGTTTCACATTGATTATTCACTAACCCCCAGGAGGAATTGGCAGTCTTTAGATGGGTAGCCAGTGTATACCAGAATATGGCCTGCTTTATTCGATTATTATTAAGATGATTAAAACCCAGCCGGCAGCAAAACTCGCTTCTGGGAGTGCTATATTGGAAAGATTGGTATATATACTTAAGCTCATTTTCTTCGTCATGAAGCAAATAATAGCAATCAGCTAAACTGGCGCAGGCAGCAATTTTCTCTTCAAACGCTCCTTGCTTAGTTTCTAAGAATTTTTGGTAACACTCAATTGCCCGGTTATAGAGATTATGTTCTCTTAGCTCATTGGCGTAATAGTATAAATCTCGCGGTGAGAATTCTTCTCCTTTTAACTGCCGTCGTTCATAAATTTTAAGATTGCGATCGCTATCGTGTTTTAAGGGCTTATGGGCTACGGCAATTCCTGTATCTAACTGAGTGCCTTTCGCGTCTAAAAATTCGTGAACCGCTCCAATCCACTGGTAGTTTTTTTCTCGCTTAACTAAACGCTCCCTGCGTATTTGACAGGCTACGTTTCCACTTGGATCAAAAGTTAGATAATAAAGCATAGTAATGACTTCAACTTCCCGACTGAGAGTTGCTTTTACATCAAGCAACTTTTGACGGTCTTGGTCAAAAAAAACATCATCAGCATCCAGCCAGAGAATGTATTCCTGCGTAGCCTTACTAAAGGCATAATTGCGGGCGGCAGAAAAATCATCTATCCACTCAAAGTCATAGATGTTATTGGTAAACTGACTCACCAGTTCTTTTGTTTTATCCGTTGAACCTGTGTCCACTATTATGATTTCGTCGACAATTTGCTCAACCGATCGCAAACAGCGCTCAATTGTAGCCTCCTCGTTTTTTACAATCATACATAAACTAATCGTTATCGGTGCGTGGGCTTGCTTAGCACTATCCGACATGTTACTACCTCCTCAAAATATATGCTTCTAATTACTTTATTCCCAGCTGTGCTGAGATGTGAAAAATAAGCTGGTCCCACTGCATGCAGAGAACCAGCTTTGTCGTGATTATAACATTTTATTGTAAAATACTATTTTAATTACAAGAAATTCTTCCAAGGACATATAACATTTCTCAGGGTGATACATATATTACAGTATGCAACCTGCTATGCAAAATAAAAAAAAGTCTATTTTTCATAAGCACTTAACATTAGCGTTGCATAGTATATAGTAGGCGAGAGCCAAAAAAAATTATTTAATAAGGAGAGATTCAATTATGCCATTTGGTGGGAAAAAAGCAAAAGGAAAAGGAAAAGGGTTTAATCTTGACTGCGTATTGGGAAACGCTGCCATTACTGTCGTAACCTGCTGCGGTTTTATATTCCAAGGAGTGGTTGTTGAAGAAGACGACGAGAATACACGTGCGCAATACGGCTGTCCGGTTGTTTTCCCAGCCATGACTATGGGCTATGACAAAGAAGAAAACGACTGCAAAGATGACGATGACAAAGCTGACAAAAAACCTCATTGCCCCAAACCGGTTGAAGTTGATGTTGATGTCAAATGCAATAATGATCCCAAATTCATCTGCCTGCGTCTAACCTGCCCGCCTGCTTTTGTGTGCTGTCCTACTATTGATCTTGCGGTTGCTGTTGATCTTTTTGCCGCAGTTATTGGTGTAGGAGTTACACTCGGAGGCGTCTTTACTCCTCTGTTTAGTGAAGATGACACTATATTAATTGGCTTAGATGAGATTGCTGCCATCGGTCCATCTGTTGCTTGTCTTGCTTAAATTAACTTCTTGCTTTCTTTAACAACGAAACCCCGGTCTCCGGGGTTTCGTACTTACAAATATTAGGTAAGTGAAGCGGTACTCCGTTTATCTTACTATTGGAAGAAAGGAGTAATGTAATCATGACCCCCGGAAATGAAGATAGGTTAAATTTGGGCTGCCTGGTCGGAAACCTAAGTGCAACTATTGTTACTAGATGCGGTCTCGTATATCAAGGAACAATCGATGATTGGGATTGTGGCCGGTTCACAAATTCCCGCCCTGATAGTCCCTCATCAGATTCAGAGGATAGCCAAAAAGAAGAATCCACAGGCCTACGTATGGGAGACTGTTGTGGCCCTCGCTTTATTCGCATGACGCTAGATTGCATTCCTGGAAACATCTGCTGTCCGGATTTTGGTACCGTTATATTGGATAGTCTCAGCTCATTAGTTTTACCAGTATTCGGTGTCACCGGAGGCGGAACACTATATCCGGTGGATTCCTCCATTTTAATTAATTGGGATGATGTTTCCTCAGTAGGACTAACCAACGGTACTTGTCTCACAGGTGATGAAGCATAAAACTACGATACCGGGGCGCGAAGACGCCCCGGCTTTTTTTTTGCGTAAGCAGAATACCACATGCTATGCATGCCCGTTATACGGGTGTTCCTGACTAACGCAACCAAACATAAATAGTTTGAATTAATATCTAGTTATAGTAACAGAAGTCCTCCTGAAAACATAAAATAATACAAATGGAAGATATAAAACATTTCATAGATAAGGAGGAACCCTCATGAGTAGTAAGTATGTTGATGTTACGGGTATTACACCGACATCACAGTTTCCAAAGTGTCCTCCCCGGCATCCCTTCACTGAATTCTGCGAAACTGATAAATTATGTATACCACACCCTAATCCTAACATCCGTGATGTGTTGGAAGTGTGTGTAAACGTAGTCATTTGCTCAGCTAAAATTATTTGTACCCCTGTTGGAAACAAGGTTGTTGTCGAAGGCACAAAACAGATCAAGGTTACTTTTGCCGCGGATGACCCCTGCCAGTCGGTCCATTGTGCCCATTTTGAAATCCCTTTTTGCAGTTTAATATTATTGGGCCCGATCAAGGATGAAGTAATCCAAGTATGCTCGGCAATAGAAGATATCTCTGTCCGCTGCTTAGATTGCAGATGCCTGATAGTAAACACAGTCATATTTATCTGCCCGGTATTTGAAGAACCATACAATTATTGTTCCCACCCACATGATGACAATGGCAATTACCGCTTCTAGTTTGCAACAGTACTTAGCAGGTAGCTGTCACAAGCACTCTAGCCCTTACGAAGACGATTAAATAACCTACCTGCTTTATCACATGAAGATAGGAGGAGATTTGAATATGGGACGTACTCAAATTTCCGTAAACGGTATTCTCACCGTACCCAAACATAAGCCTGATATCCAATCCATACTTCGCACCTCAACAACTACAAAAATTGATAAAACTATAACTATACGGAAAAAGATTTTTTTTACTGGACATGTATGTATCCGTATAGAATATATTGCATGTTCGTCTGATCACTCACAACCTATACACTTCCTGCAAGCTGAGATACCGTTCAACGGTTTGCTGCTTCACAAGTTTGCTCGTGAACGTTTCAATACTTGCCTGCAAACTAGAATTAGAATTTCCGAAACTGAAGTTGTTAATCCAAGGATGATTAACACAATAGTACTATTAAAACTGTGTAAACTTAAGTTTTCCCGTATCCCTAAACACTCACAGCAAAAGTGCTCTAAGCCAAGTCCTGGAAATCTCTGCAAACATATCGATCCACATTGTGCACCTATTCAAGGGTCATACTACAAAAAGCCACATCATAACTGCGACTGCATACCTCATCACGATGATGACTGCAAACCTCATCACGACTGCGACTGCAAACCTCATCACGATGATGACTGCAAGCCTCATCACGATGACGACTGCAAGCCTCATCACGACTGCGACTGCAAACCTCATCACGACTGCGACTGCAAACCTCATCACGACTGCGACTGCAAGCCTCATCACGATGACGACTGCAAACCTCATCACGACTGCGACTGCAAACCTCATCACGACTGCGACTGCAAGCCTCATCACGATGACGACTGCAAGCCTCATCACGACTGCGACTGCAAACCTCATCACGATGACTGTAAACCTCATCACGATGACTGTAAGCCTCATCACAATGACTGCAAGCCTCATCACAATGACTGCTGCAAGCCTCATCACGATGACGACTGCAAACCACCCTCTCACTACCAGAACTACAAGTCCGATCACAGCTGCGATTGCAATCCGCCTTCTTACGACCACGATTGCAAGCCTCATCACAACTGCGATTGCATACCGCCTTCTTACGACCACGATTGCAAGCCTCATCACAACTGCGATTGCATACCGCCTTCTTACGACCACGATTGCAAGCCTCATCATAGCTGCGATTGCATACCGCCTTCTTACGACCACGATTGCAAGCCTCATCATAGCTGCGATTGCATACCGCCTTCTTACGACCACGATTGCAAGCCTCATCATAGCTGCGATTGCACACCGCCTTCTTACGACCACGATTGCAAGCCTCATTACAGTGGCGATTATACTCCTCCCTCTCACGTATATGACTGCAAGCCAAATCACAGCGCCAATTATTCTCCTTCTCACAACCAGAATTGCAAGCCACATCATAACTACGATTTGGAACCGCCCTCTTACAAATATAACTACAAGTCATATAATAGCGGTTATTGCAAGCAACAGAGCAGAGATCCTGTTCTCCCCGATGGATTTCATGCACCAACCGCTGTTCAGCCGTACACTAGGATTGGAAATGGTCACGGTGTGGCATTCGCATTCAATTACAAAGATTAACTGCATAGAAAAGAGGCCTCCGAAAAAGCTAATTAACTTTTAGGAGACCTCTTTTTACTATTAATTTACTCAATTACATGGTCATTCAAAATAAACACGACTATCTCTATCACTATCATTAAACGGTTTTACCTGCAAAAACAGCGTTACATTTTTAAATACTTCTCTTGGATTAAATGGTATCGCAAATACGTCTTCAATACAGGCCTCTACGCAAAACTCTTTATGATCGTCATGTGGTGCCAAAACAATAAATGCCGAAAACTTTGCGTCAAAATGCACAGTAAAAACCGGCTGATCCGCTCTAGCTGCAGTATAAACTAGCTTTTGCTTTAATACGCCTTCAAGCACCAGTTTTTTCCCTGTCAGCCTGGTGCCTTCAATATTTTCTTTTGTGGGGCAAGGCCCTATTGGTGTATTTACAATTCTAGTTGAAATAATTTTTACTTCAGCAAATACTTTATCAATCGTTCCGATATCAGGTTTATCGGCAGGTACTCTAAATAATTCCGGAACAGATATTTGTGTCCAGGCTCCTACCTCAACACAATCCTCTTCATCCTGCCGCTCCACAAATATGGTCGCTTCGGCTGGGTCACACAAGCCGATTATCTCAACAGCGTTCTGCCCAAAGCATTGACATACTTTCATCAGTGAAAACCTCCCTGTTCTTGTTTAGCGTAAGAGGGGCAACGCCCTAATGACCAATGTAACATTTTTAAATATTTTTCGCTGAGTAATATCTGTGACAAATATATCCTCAATACAGACGTCTACCTTAAATTTTCTTGTGAGCGGATCCTGAGGATCGAGGACAATAAACGCCGAGAACGGCGTATCGAAATGTACAGCATGCACACTTTGCGTCTGGCAGGCAGAATATACAATTTTTTGGCGCAGAACTCCTTCTATCACCAATTTCTTGCCGGTTATTGCTGTACCTTCCTGATTAAAAATAGGAGGATACAACTTGGGGTTGGTTGTTTTGAACGGTGTGCTGATTACCCGCTCACAGATGAGTTCCACAGCAGCAGAAATACTTATTAGTTGTTCAATATCTGGTTTAACTGATGGAATACATAACACTTCCGGTACCACCAGCTCTGTCCATCGCCGGATAGCACCGTCATCTAAAAACTTTTCTAGCTTTTCAGGAGAACATAAACCGTTAATAGTCAGAAGTTGAGTTCGATCTTCAGGTTCAGACCGTCTCGGTTTCTGAAACTTACCCATAACTCTACAATCAACGGACTCTATGCTGACATTTTCTTTGTCAGGTTCTTTATCGCAATACCTCATATTTCTTCCTCCTTTTTGTACATATTGTCTGACTAACCCTCATCAAGACAAATGTCGGCTGTAACCGGTACAGCCTGTAGTAGTAACATTACATTATCAAATACCTCTCTTGGGGTAATTTTCTTGACAAATACGTCTTCTAAGCAGGTATTAATCTGGTAAGTTGTATGCAGAGAATCTACCTCTTGGTCATCGTCTTTGTACCATACCCGCACCAACTTGGGAATGACGATAAAAGCGGAAAACGGGATAACAAAACGAGCTGAATGTACAGGTTGTTCACAGCGAGCGGCAATATAGGATATGGTCTGGCAAAGTTCTCCTTCAACAATTAATTTCCGCCCTGTAAGTAATTTGCCTTCAAAATTTGGACACGAGTCTGTACTAGGTGTTACAACTACCTTTTTTTTAATGATCCTTACCGCCACATTTACACCTGTAATTTGCTCGATCTCTGGTTTTATATCAGGAATATTTAAATTTTCCTGGATCGAGATTTGAGTCCAAAAATTATCTACTCCTTTTGTAAAATTGATTCTTCTAATGTCACAGAGCCCAGCAACAGTAACCAAGCTGTCATCCATGTATATTCCTCCTTACTATTTGGATATTCTGTTAGAAAAACTTCGGATGTACTTTATTCATCTGCTTCATTATATGTAGTATACTGTTGGGTAGTTCCTAAACACGGCTACATAAACGCTAGAAAACGCTATATTACTGCCAGATAATCCAAGATCAAAAAAGACTATTAAAGTTATATACGGAACACATTTCACTTAAAATCATAAACTACTAATAAAGCTCCAGAAATAATACATATAATTGCATGCAGAGCGTATATCATTAGATTTAAGGAGGAAAAAAGTATGGCTCGTCCGAAGCACAGAAGAGCCCGTCAGTTTGTCACCAATAGTAACTTAACAATTCCTGGTGATAAACCTGACATTGATTTTCTACTGCGCGTAACATCAACACCAGTAATTGAGCAATGCGTAGTATCACCTAGACAAATGCGTATTACCGGCTATATCAGCATTTGTGCAGAATACGTGGCATCTGTTCACGACGGCACACAGCCTGTAACTTTTATATTCTTTAGGCTGCCTTTTGACGAAACCTTTGTACATTATCGTGCACGCACAGGCATGAATGCGTATCTGAAATGTGATATTAATACAGAGCAACTGCATCTTATCAACGCAAGAGAACTGGCAATCTCCCTAAATGTAAGAATTTTGGGCGTAAAACTGGCACGATCCTATCATCCACTGCCACCCCATCAGTGCAATCCATGTTTTGTCAATTTCTTTGAGTCAACTAACCCAGAAGTATTTGCTCCTACTTGCCGCCCTGAGCTAGATTCCGGCCAATCTTACAACCAACAAACGCCTTAATTGGAAAAGGGTTGTGTTGAAACGTAAATGTTTCAACACAACCCCTTTGCTATTTTGGTCTATAATGACCCATAGAATGAGACACAAAAATTAAAAACTAAGTTATAATAGTGGTATAAATAAGAGAGAAATCAGTACACAACCAAATTTAAAACCAAGGTAGTCCTGGAATTCCTCTGGGAGGAGGAACGAGTTTCGTAAGCAATTGCCCTGCACGTCGCTCTATACAGAGTGGGTATAATGCGGTATACTTAATACCTGAATCCATAAATGAAATTAAACACAAGCAGATGCCATAAAGGTTTATGAGAATTATCATATGATTTATGCCACAGATTTAAGTAATAGGTAAATCAGTGAAAAGATGGTGAAACCAAAGTGATTATGCCGGAATACGAAAAGAAGAGCTTAAGCGATATAGTTGTTTCTTATGTAAAAAACAGAATTTTGTCTGGTACATTAAAAAGCGGCGACAAATTGATTGAGGCGGATATCTCTAACGAGTTAAACACCAGCCGCGCTCCTGTGCGCGAAGCAATGCGAATTCTGAACGAACAAGGGATTATCTCTTTTTCACCAAGAAAGGGCAATCAGGTTCTGGAAATGAGCCCAAAAGAGATTTTAGAGATATTTGAGATTCGCATCACGCTCGAAATACAAGTATTGGATCTACTTGTCTCTCAACACATGCTTCAAGAGGAAGATTACCAGGAAATGCAGAATCTATCATTACAGATGCAGGATGGCGAACGACAATGTAGCAAAAATGAAGAACGTGTATTCCTGTTGAATACATTGGATTTGTCTTTTCACCGCTACTTGTGGAACGCTTCTGAAAGCCGCCGTCGTGCGCAGATTCTGGAGGGTTTGTTTTACCAGCTTCTGATTGCTATGAACCAAAATATCGTGTCGTTGGGCACCTTTGAGGAGAAGGCTCAGGAGCATTTACGGATTCTTAATGCATTGAAAACAAAACAGTTGCCAGTTGTTTTTGAGGAGTTCCATCAACATCTGCACACTTATATTGAAACAACGCTTGCCGACAACATGCAAATTAATAAGGCTATTTGTTTTTGTCAACTGAAAAATCCACCACTTTATCAAAGACAGGTTCGTGGTGATAATCGTGGATTTACGACCACTTCTAAGCAATAAATGGGTGAAGAGTAATTCAGAACCCTCCTTGTCAAATGAGATAGCTCAGTTCGTCGCAATTTCCAGGCGGCTTCGGCAGAAAGCTTGGAGTTACCACCGGAAGTGGGCTGTCGCGCTAAGAGAGCACGATAAGAAAACAAAAGAGAGGGTGTCTCAACTAGGTTATTTAACCTACGAGAGGCACCCTCTCCTCGTTTTGAGAGAGAAAAAACAAGCGTATTTAATGGCCAATTTCGACTGACCATTCTCCTTGATGCTTCGGCTGCAGGGGATAGGTCTTACCCCTTCAGCCAACTACAATTTAAACTTACTTACGGCTTGCGTCAAATTTTCGGCCATCGTGGCCAAAGCCTCACTGGCAACAGCTATTTCTTCCATGGAAGCCGCCTGCTCCTCAGTAACCGCTGAAACCGTCTGGGTTTGACCGGCAGTATCCTTATTTATCCCATCAATTTCTTTTACGGCAACAACAATATCCTGGCTGCCACAGGCAACTCGCTGCACCGTATTCGTAATTTTGCTCACCTGTTCTGATACCTGTTCAAACAATGTTACAATCTCGTCAAAGGCACAGCCTGCATTGTTGACAACTTCCGCCCCTAGCTTTACTTCGCGAGTGCCCTCATCCATGGCTGCAACTGCACTGGTAGTCTCACTTTGTATTTCGCCAATCAATCCGGCAATCTGCTTGGCGGCTTCCTGGGACTGTTCCGCCAGTTTGCGGACTTCTTCAGCCACTACCGCAAAGCCGCGCCCTTGTTCACCGGCACGGGCAGCCTCAATAGCGGCGTTCAGAGCAAGCAGGTTGGTCTGACTGGCGATACCAGCAATGGTGTCAACAATTTGACCGATTTCTTTGGAGCGTTCCCCCAGCTTAACCACAATCTGAGCAGAGTGTGTCACTTTTGTCTCAATAGTAACCATTTGCCGCACCGCTGCTTCGACCGCTTCGCCCCCTTCTTTGGCGGCGCCTGATGCTTTCCTGGAAGTTACCTCAACGATACCGATATTGTCGGCAACCTGGTTGATCTCGCTGGAAATGCGTTCAACAACCGCAGTAGCTTCATTAATGGCTCCGGTTTGCCGTTCGGTACCGGCTGCCACCGCCGTGATGCTTGTTGCCGTTTGGTTTGCTCCTTGAGCCGACTGCTCGGCGCTTGCCGTCAGCTGCTCTGACGAAGATGCCAGTGTCTCTGCCGATTGCATGACCTGTACCATCAGAGTATGCAAGTTGCCGGACATGGTGCTAAACGCCGCTGCCAATTGACCGATCTCATCATTTGCTGTTTGTTTTTCCCCGATGTCGCTAAGGTCACCTGCGGCAACCCTATTGGCAGTTGCAGACAATTTTTGTATCGGCTTGATAATCCGTCGATTTACAAAATAGGATAATGTGAAAACAAACATGAGCAGGGAAACAATCATCAATATAATATTGAAATACATCACCCTGTTCAAGCCCGCAAAAACTTCATCAATCGGGTAAACCAGCAGCAGTGTAATTCCCGTATCTCCTACCGGCGAATATACAATGTAATTATCCTTTACCTGCATGATTCCCGTCTTGTCCGATTTTTGCGCAGCTTCGCCTACCGCTTGCCAATCCTTATCGGCTACTTCCGTAAGTTTTACTGATAAGTCTTTCGCCGGCTCAGATTTGCTGCCGGCATAATTGCCAATCACCAAACCAGCTCTGGTCAGTGCGAAAGCATAACCATTCTGTCCTACCCGAATGTCGGCCAGCTGCTTCTTAAACATGTCTAAGGTGAAATCTGCTTCAGCCACACCAATGCGCTTACCATTTTTTTCTATCGGGTGAACACAAGTTACCCATATCAGATCGGGATCACTTTGATCTACATACGGCGCTGAATAATCAACCGATTTTTGCGAGTTAATACCTAATTTATACCACCCTTTAGCATGATAATCCACTACGCTATATTCCCACGTTAAAACCGGTATGCCATTTTTGTCCTTCATTATATACGGGAAATGATTTTTCACATCCGGCTGATAACTATACGGTTCAAATGCCATGCCGGCACCGGCAAAGGCCTTACTTTTTTGTACACTTCTCATAATATAATTGATTACAATATCTTCCCGGTAATCCGTCATAGTTGCAATCATATTCCCCAGGTTTATTGCTTCATCAGAAATCTCTTTGATCGGAATATACAGTGACGTTGCCTCTTGCGAAACCTGAAGCAACAATTTTTCTTCTAATTGGGCTACGGTATATTCCCTGATTTGTGTTGACGAAACATATGTCTGAATACTAAATACCAGTAGTGTGATGCCAGTAATGATGAGGATAAAAAAAGATCGGATACCTTTCACAAGCTTCTCTCCTCTTTGTGCGCACGTTGCGCGCTTCATATATATTTCACAGAAATCATCGCTCCTGCGTTGCGATGTAAGACAACCGACTTACCTCACGCGAAAGCCTCTGGGGGACAACAGCATGTCGGTAAAGTCAGGATTAGACAGCGCCTGCTGTCGAGTGGCCTGGCGAGTCAGGCCATATATGGTAAAGCCTTTGGGGCTGAATCCGGGTCTGTGGCCAGGAACGCTGCCGGACATTCCGGTATCAATGGGTATCTCCAATATAGGAGAGATTGGGTATAAGCAGGCCCATTGACACACCTGTGGTAAGCAGGGTAACGACCAACCGGATACCTACGTATGGATACACTATATGGGGTTGTCAAACGTGACCTGCCTAAGTACCCCTTCGGTATATGGCAGAGAGCCCTAATAGTAGCCTAACGACCTTCTGTAATGGAAGGTCCATGGTGAAGGGGGGCAGTATTCCAAGTTCCCATTTTGAAAGGAGTTGCTTTGAATGGAGCAATCGAAACTCATGCAGAAATTGGAAGGTTATCGTCGTCGAAACGCCGCCAATCATGAGTATGTCAACAGTGATCTCTATCGGCTATTGTACGATAAGGATTTGTACATCATTGCCTACAACTCCGTCAAGTCTAATGATGGTGCAGAAACATCTGGCTCTGATGGCACTTCTCTGCACGGCTTTTGCCAAGAGTGGGTTGCTGAACTGATCGCTGCCATGCACGCTGAGTCCTATCAGCCTCAGCCAAACAAAACCATGATGATACCAAAGAGTAACGGGAAAATGCGCAAGTTAAGTTTTCCCAACGGTAAGGACAAACTTGTTCAGGAGGCCATCCGCATTATCTTAGAATGTATCTACGAGCCTACCTTTTCCGGCCTCTCCCATGGATTCCGGCCAAAACGTTCTACACAAAGTGCCATCGCCGAGGTAGAGACTTGGAACGGTACCATTTGGTTCCTTGAGGGTGACATTACCGCTTGTTTTGATGAAATTGACCATCGCATACTGGAGTCAATACTTCGAGAACGGATTAACGATGAGCGCTTTATCCGCCTCATTAATAAAGTTCTCAAGGCCGGTTATTTCGATATGCAGCATAGTTATCACAGGAATAAAACCGGAAACGCTCAAGGCTCTTGCTGTAGCCCCATTCTCTGCAACATCTATCTTGATAAGCTGGACCGATTTATGGAGTCCATTATCAACCGTGACACGCTGGGGGACTACCGCAGACAAAATCCACAATACGCCAAGGCTAGGTACCAGTACAAGAAAGC
Organism: Sporomusa ovata DSM 2662; assembly: GCF_000445445.1. Classification (GTDB taxonomy): domain Bacteria; phylum Bacillota; class Negativicutes; order Sporomusales; family Sporomusaceae; genus Sporomusa; species Sporomusa ovata. The sequence goes on from NZ_ASXP01000003.1 coordinate 949,893, forward strand.
AGTCAACAATGGCTGCGATTCGAAGATGGTTAATGCCTTGTTAAACGAAATGAACAAGCTCCCGTCTACAGACAGATATGACCCTCATTTTCGCAGAATAAAATATGTGCGCTATGCGGATGATTTTCTGATTGGCCTGATCGCCCCTAAAGCGTATGCAGTGAATTTAAAACAACAACTCAAGGATTTCCTCCAAAACAAACTCTGTCTCCGGTTAAGCGACGAGAAAACTAAAATTACACATTCCGCTGATCATGACGTAGCTTTTCTGGGTTATATTATCCGCAAAGGCTATGGCAAGCACAGTAAATTTCAAATCCGCCCTTTTGATTCAGCCCTCTGTGTCCATATGAATACGGAGGGTATCTTGAACAAACTGCGGGATAACGGTATGTGTACTGCAATTGGCTATCCTATCGGCATCACCCGGCTTCTTCGAGAGCTTCCGGAAGACATCATCAAGTATGGTAACCAAGTTTTGCGAGGATTGTTAACTCAGCAGCGCGGTTGCTGCAATTTCTTTGAAGGTTGGCGTATCCAATACGTTGTGCAGTTTTCCATCGCTAAAACCCTAGCTCGCAAGTTTGACATCAGCCTCAAGAAAGTGTTTGCTCGCTATGGTAAGGCACTCACTGTGAATTATGAAAACGCCAAGGGTTACGCCCGTTCGGTCAGTTTGGCTCTGTACAAATCATTTGCACGACAAAAGAGTTTCTTTGCTACCATTAAGTCGGCTATCGCATCTTTTCAACTACCTGACTACAGTTTGATAAATCCGCTTTCCCGGACTTGCTACATTTGCGGCAATCCGCATCATCATGTCAGCATGTATCACAGGAAAACGAAAAAGAAACTCGTCAAGCCCTATTCACCGATTATCACCGTCATGCTTGCAATTAATCGACGGCAGATACCGCTGTGCCGGGATTGCTTTGCTAGGGTTGATGCTAACAGCTTCCAACTCAATCAACTCAACCGACGATAATTTTTTTTGGAATATGGAGAGCCGTATGCGGTGAAAGTCGCTTGTACGGTTCGGGAAGGGGTGGGTTACTTTGTTAATCCACCTATTTCATGTGCTTACTTTTGACGGGGATGGTAGTGAGTATGAAGGAGTTTATGGGATTTGTGACCAAGCGGTTTACCTAAATACTCATCATAAAGGGCTTTCACAGCTGGATTTTTATGCGATTGCCGGATCGGCAGCTCACGATCGGCCTGGTACAGCCCGGCCATTCGCGCTTCCTTGGTAGCCTTAGTGGTGCCCCACGGCTGTCCGCCGCCGCCAATACAGCCACCAGGACAGCACATGATTTCAACAAACTGGTAATCACATTCGCCAGCACGGATTTTGTCTAAAATAACCCGGGCATTTTTAAGGCCGTTAGCAATGGCTACTTTAACCTTTTTGCCGTCCAGATCAACTTCTGCATCCTTAACGCCGGTGAGGCCGCGTACACCTTCGAAATCGACATTAGCCAGTTCTTTGCCTGTTACGACTTCATAGACAGTACGGAGAGCCGCTTCCATAACACCGCCGGAGGTGCCGAAGATGACAGCAGCGCCGGTAGAGAGGCCAAGCGGAGCATCAAATTCTTCATTGCCTAATTTGTTAAAGTCAACGCCGGCCTGCTTAATCATTCTGGCCAATTCACGGGTAGTCAAAGCAACATCTACATCGCGGTATCCGCTGCCATTCATTTCCGGACGGGCACTTTCATATTTTTTCGCCGTACAGGGCATAATGGACACCGATACAATCTTAGCGGCGTCGATACCCGCTTTTTCGGGGTAATAGCTCTTGGCCAAAGCCCCGAACATTTGTTGCGGCGATTTGCAGGTAGAAACATGGGGCAGTAAATCAGGATAAAAGGTTTCTACAAAATTGATCCAGCCCGGGCTGCAGGAAGTAATGAGCGGCAAGGTACCGCCGTTTGTCATTCTCTCCAAGAGCTCGCTGCCTTCCTCCATGATAGTCACATCGGCGGCAAAGTCGGTATCAAACACTTTGTCAAAACCTAAGCGGCGAAGAGCGGCTACCATCTTCCCGGTCGTAATGCTGCCTGGTTCTAAACCGAATTCTTCGCCCAGAGCTACACGGACAGCCGGAGCTACCTGCACGACTACATGCTTTTCTTTATCGTCAATAGCCTGCCAGACTTTTTCTGTTTCATCCTTTTCATAGAGAGCCCCTACCGGACAAACAGAAATACATTGGCCACAGTACACACAGGTGCTGTCCTGGAGCGGACGGTCAAAAGCTGTCGTTATTTCATATTCAACCGAACGGTGAGCCGTATTGATAGCGCCTACTGTCTGCACTTCCTGGCACATTTCCACACAGCGGCCGCATTTTACGCATTTGGCCATATCCCGGACAATGACGCCGTTAGAGTCTTCAATCGGCAATTGTTTTGGTTCATTTTTAAATAGTGGCTTGCTAATACCAAAATCGCGAGCCAGTTGTTGCAATTCACAACTCGTGTTTCTCACACATTTCAGGCAGTCTTGCGGATGCTCGGCCAGGATAAGCTCCAGAACATCTTTTCTGGCCTGACGAACAGCCGGATTATTAGTGATAAATTCCGCTCCGTCCCATACTTCGTTGCTGCAAGCGGTTTTTAGTTTTCTCTGACCTTTAACCTCGACTACGCAGATACGGCAGGTAGCACGTACTTTTAGGTCAGGATGGTAGCAGAGGACAGGAATTTTTACACCCGCCATTTTGGCGGCATCCAGGATAAGTGTGGTTTCCGGGCAGGATACGGGAATGCCGTCAATGGTTACATTTACGATTTTATTTGGATCTGATGCATGATGACCCATCATTACTCACCCCTTTCCTGTTCAGTAAAGCAGACTTTTGCCGGACATTTCTTGTTCAGGTGATCTTCAAACTCGGACTCGAAGTGTTTCCAGCAGGTATTTAGGGCAACTGCAGCCGCTTGGCCCAAACCGCAAAAAGAAGCCTTGGTCATAGTATCGATTAATCGCTTGAGGACAATCATATCGTCATTTGTGGCTTCCCCAGCAGAGATTTTGCACAAAATAGCGTAAATTTGTTTGTTGCCTTCGCGGCAAGGCGTACATTTACCGCAGGATTCATGGATAAAGAATTCGGTTACACCTTTAAAATAATCGATAACGCATACGTCTTCATCCATGACTACGATGGCGCCGGAGCCAACACTTAATCCAGCATTTCTGAGCACTTTATAGCAATATACGGTATCGAGCTGGGCTTCACTGCCAATAGGCCCGGACTGTCCGCCCAGATGGAAGAATTTTAGTTTTTTGCCATTAGGAATGCCGCCGCCTAGTTCCGGATCATAAATGGCATCCCGCAGACTGACACCAAAGGGAATTTCGTACACGCCACGGTTAACGACATTACCGGACAGACAGATGAGCTTAGTGCCACCACTGTCTTGTGTGCCATAACTCAAATATTTGTCGCCGCCTTCTAAGACGATGTTCGGGATAGTGGCGATGGATTCCACGTTATTCACCAGTGTCGGCATGAGAAACAAACCCACTTCGGCCAGATGAGGTGGTTTAATGCGCGGACGTCCGGCCTTGCCTTCGATGGAATTCAAGAGTGCGGAGTTTTCGCCACATACATAGGCGCCGGCACCGGTCATAACATGAATGTTAAACTTAAACCCGGTACCATTAATGTTTTTACCAAGGTAACCGGCTTTTACAGCATTATCAATAGCCCTTTGAAAAACCTTCTGAATGGCACGGTATTCACCGCGGATATAAATATAACCATCATGAGAGTTGAAAACATAACCGGCAATGGTCATGCCTTCAATGACGCGGAGCGGATCTTGCCCTAACAAAATTTTATCCTTAAAAGTACCTGGCTCGCCTTCATCCGCATTGATAACAATATATTTGGGAGACTCCGGAATCTCCAACAGTTGTTCCCATTTGGAACCGACCGGATAGGCCGCACCGCCACGTCCTAACAGTTTGGCTTTCTTGACTTCGTCGATTATTTCTTCGGGCTTCATGGTAAAAGCCTTTTTCAGACCTTGATAACCGCCGGCTTGGACATAATCCTCCACCGAATCAGGACAAATGACACCGCAGTTACGGGAAATCAGTTTATTTATTTTTGACATAACGATACCCCCCGGTAACTTGCAATGATTTCGGCTACCTTGGCTGGTGTCAGATTGCCATAGACTTCATCGCCGATTTTGGCAACCGGCCCAATGTCGCAGGCACCCACACAGCTGGTGTGCATGAGGGTAAACAGATTGTCAGGAGTTGTCTGGCCGAGCTTAATGCCCAATACTTCTTCAAACATAGCAACTACCGCATCGGCTTTGGTTACATGACAGGGTGTGCTTTTACAAATTTCAATGACATATTGGCCACGCGGTTCAATGTTGAACATGGCATAAAAGGTTAATACATCATGAACTTTGGTAATTGGCAAATCCAGTTGGCAGGCGACAACTTCAGCCCATACTTCGGCAACATAGTTCTCGCCCGAGCTGGCCTGAATATCGAGCAAAATTGATAACAATTGCTCCTTGGCTTTGCCGTATTTACTTATAATTGCCAAGACTTGCTCGTATCTTTTTATAATTTCTAATGCCTGATCTTTTGTTACTTTTGAACAACACATTTTTGTTATCTCACTCTTTCTTTGGCATACAAATTTAACTAGTAAAATAATTTTCCAGATAAGTGACAAACAGCTTTTGGACCGGCGATAACACCAATTCTTTTTTAAAAACAAGGTGCAATTGTCGGGCGAATGCCTGCTGCTCTAGGTCATATACCTTGATTTGCCCAATCTTTTCATAAACAGTGGCAGCAACTTTAGAAACGAAGGATACCCCCATCCCCTGGGATACAGCGGATAAGATACTCTGGGTATCTTGGAAGTAGGCCACGATATTCAAATTTTGGACAGAAATGCCTTGTTTATGCAGCAGTTGTTCCATTTCCATGCGGGTACCAGAACCGTCCCCGCGCATCACAAAAGGCTGCTGCCGTAAAAACGCTGGTAAGTCGCGATATATCTCCTCTTTGTTAACGATCATGGATTGGGGAACGATCATTACCAGTGTGTCACGATAGAAAGGAACCGTTATCAAACGGCGGGAATTAACGCTTGTGCCCACTATGCCAAAATCATACCGGTACCCTAAAAGTCCTTCCACAACCTGCAGGCTGTCTGCCTGGTGGACATGAAACACAATATGGGGATACTGTTTTTGAAAGGCCGTAATGATTTCCGGCAGCAGAAACTGAGCGGGCACGGTAGAAGCTAAGATGCTGATTTCTCCACTCAATTCCTGGTCAACTCCATTGACACTGCTGATAGCCTCATCGCGCAGGGCAAGGATGTTTTTGGCACGGTGAAATAGATCTTTGCCTGTCTGAGTTGGATAAACGGCCTTGGTAGAACGTATCAGCAACTGCGCCCCTAGCTCATCCTCCAGGGAACTGATGTGAGCGCTGATGGTTGGCTGAGACAAATAGATCATGTCGGCTGCCTTGGAAAAGCTGTTGTGTTGAACCACTGCGACAAATGCTTCCAGTTGTTTCATTTCCATCTTTGCTACCCTCCCGTGATACTCCGCTCAAGCGCTGCACAAAGCAGCAGTTATATGCTATCGAATATTTTGTAGGGTTTTAATATATTTTCTATATATTATAATATATCAGATATTTAACTGCTGCAATTTTTACATTTTTAGATTGATCTTTTAAATATTGAATAATTCCTCCGGCATTTCCTTACTGCTATTAATACACAGGGCTTATTTTGCCTGTATGCCACACACTCCGCCGGAATAATACCGGCGGAGTGCAATGACAATCTATTAGATTTTTACCTCAAAGAGCGTTGGCTCTTCAATAGCAGTGCTTAGAGCATCTAAAGCAACACCTACGCGATGTTTGCGAAGCTTATGCTGCTCTTCTTTGGAAGAAGCCGGGTCACCAAGAGGATAAGGAATGGAGATGGTCGGAACCATACGGTTAACGCCCACTGTTTTCATAACCGGAATCAGGTTAGCCATCTGAACGATGGTAATTCCAGCTTTTTCGATTTCTCTAGTCATCGTTGCACCGCAACGTGTACAGGTGCCTCAGGTGGAGGTTAAGATAACCGCCTGAACGCCGTCATTTACCAGCTCATGTGCAATTTCTCTTCCCATTCTGGCAGCTTCAGCCTGGGTAGTACCAGTACCAACGGTGGAGTAGAAGTATTTATATACACCGCCGATCTTTCCTTCTTTGGCATACTCTTGCATTACATCCAGCGGAACAATGACGTTAGGGTCATTGTTGGCAGCAGCAGGGTCAAAGCCGGCATGGATGGTCATAAATTCACCCTTCTTCAGAGCATCCATGGTCTCGACATCATACTTGCCCCACTTGGTGGCGGAGGCGGATTGGATACGGTCAGGATTGCCAACAGGTACGATACCGCCGGAGGTAGCCAGAGCCACTTTCATAGTTGCCAGCTTCTCAGCAGGAATAGCAGGAGCAATTGGCGCACGTTCAGACTTAGGAATCGGCAGCTCGCTCTTAAACGGTTCGCCCTTCAGCTTTTTCAGCAGCATGTCGATTACACGCTCAGTAGCAGGTACCGGCGGATTCAGCCAGACTTGCTGACGAATGCCGCGACCGAAATAGCCTTCTTCTTCAGCAGAAAGCAATGTCTCTTTGTTAATAAGTTTCAGAGCAAACTTAGCCATTGCATTTACATCTTTTTTCATAGCAGCTGCGCTGGGGCCGCCTTTGAAGATGTACATTTCTTTTCTATACATTTCTACACCAGGGTTCTCTTCGTTCATAGAAGTGATGGCAGGAACGCCAAATTTCTTTTGAACAGCTGAGCAAATGTGTCCACAAGCTGCGCCATAACGGCCGGCACGGAATGCAGGACCAGCAATGAAAAGGTCAAACTCTTTGCCTTCCAAGAATCCTAAAATGCGCTTAATAGCCTCTTCGGTATGGGAGCCAATAAAGTTGTCACCGCAAATGATCGTGTGAGTTACTTTCACTTTATCACCGAAAGCAGCTTGCACTGCCATCGCCGGTCCAACTAAACCTTCGCGAATCTCCGGCTCAAAATCGGCGAACTCCTCGCCGCCAATCTGCCCAAAAAACTGGTTAATATACAGGATCGTTTTCACACTTTTCCCTCCTTAAAATTCCTTCATTGTTTTGGTGGACCAGCCAGTAACCTGATCACCGCAGAACATGGCATTGTTCTCCATGATGATCGAACCGTCCGGACGAACCGATGGTCCGAGTTTCTCGTCATGAGCCCAGCCGCCGGAAAGACCGTCACGTGCAAGAGCTTCGAGCTCTCCCAGTACAACCTTCATTGGAGGCAGTGTAATGAAGTCTGATACGTTACCGCAGGAAACAATAGCGTTCGCTTTCTCATCCATGGATACCAGCGGCTGGCTCGCGCCGTCACGGCCTGTACACTCATTAGACAGACCAATGGTCTTAACGCCGGCATTTTCCAGAGCTACAAGGCAGCCAGTGAAATCAGCATCCGGGTTGCCGTAGCCTTCTTCAACAACGATTGCACTATCAGCACCCAAAGATGTTGCCATTTGGGCAACAAACAGAGCAGCCCGATCTTTTTGATCCAGTGCTACGTTGAGGTTCGACATGATAATTCCCAGGAAGTTCACAGTCTTGCCATGTTCTTGGTACAGTCTCTTAATCATCGGGAAGTTTTGGAAATCATAAGTGGACCACTTGGAGGAGCAAGGCATGAACGAGCCGGAGATCATAGCGCCATCCAGCACTTCGTTAGGATGCATAAAGGTAGGAAGCATCCGATTGCAGTCCCAACCGTAGTTAAGGTCATTGTAACCCAGTTCTTCCATCTGAGACTGCGGTTGCAGTACCATTACTACGCCGGGCAGCTCGCTAGCAGAGCCACGCTTGTTAAGAGCAGGCAGATCATAGGTCTCTACATCAGTCGAGGTCAAATCTTTCGTGCAAGCGCCCAGGTATTCAGCTAAACGCATACCAGCCCAACGCAGTGCACGGTTTTTCTTTTGCTGCTCTTTTTGCTCGAATAATTCATCGGTATCAGCAACCAGCACCAGATTTTTCAACTGAGAAAAATAGGTGTACTTGGCGCCTTCGCCGGCCATATCAATCAGACCGTCTTGGAAACCACCCCAATGCTTGCCTACTACCAAAACACTCATGTCCTTAAGGGCGTGGGTAGTGCCATTGCCGGCCTGCATCAGCTTGCCGGTTACGCCTGGGAATACAGGGCCGCCGCCAACGCGATGCCGTGGCTCAATAGCTTCTTTTACCGGCATAAGACGAACTTCTTCGCCTGGTTTTACAATGTGCAACTCAGCAACGGTGATATGGCTGTCTTCCTTCACCACTGCCAGGGCTTCCTCTTTATTGACTGTCAGGATTCCGTCAGCGTATGCTGTTTTAGCGCCAAACTGTATGTCCCGAACATGAAAATTCACAATATCCAGTTTCATTTCAACAGTCCCTTCATATTATAATTCTATCCTAGGTCACTGATAATCTTTTTCAGACAAAGAACAATATCCGCAAATTCTTCCGGTTCAACTGTGCGCAAATCCAATTGCAGACAGTCCTCCGTTATCCGCGCAATAATAGGAATGGAATTTCCCCTTAGCTTGGTTTCCAGCTTGTTGGGTGACAACCCTTCCATATGGATTGCAACAGCATACGACTCTAACTCCACAGCCGGCAGTGAACCGCCCCCCACCCGGGCTGCACTCCTCACGACACTGCACCTGCAGCCAACTTCGACAAGTAAACCGGCGAGACGCTCTGCCTTTTCTCGGATAACCGCCGGTGACTCTGCGATCATCCGCAAGGTTGGTATGGACTGAGCAGCCTTTGCGGGGTCAAGATACTGGCGCAGGGTAATTTCCAGCGCAGCCAGCGTCAGCTTGTCGATGCGTAATGCTCTCAGCAAATGATTCTTTTTCATCGCAGCTATATAGTCTGACTTACCTACGATAATTCCCGCCTGCGGACCACCCAGCAGCTTGTCGCCGCTAAAGCAGACCAGATCTGCCCCCTGGCTAACGCACTGTGCCACTGTTATCTCACCGGTTATTCCATAAGGAGACAAATCCAACATAAGACCATTGCCCAGATCATAGATAGACGGCAGTTGATTTTGCCGTGCAATTTTCGCAAGCTCCCGCATTTCAACCTCTGCGGTAAAGCCAACAATCTTATAGTTGCTGGTATGAACCTTGAGCAAAGCGCCGGTGTACTCGGAAATCGCATCAGTATAATCAGAAAGGTGAGTTTTGTTGGTAGTTCCTACCTCAACCAGCTTGCAGCCACTAGCGGCCATAATGTTGGGTACACGAAATGAACCGCCGATCTCTACTAACTCCCCCCGGGAGACTACAACCTCACGGCCTTTAGTAATGGAATCCAGCACAAGATAAACGGCTGCCGCGTTGTTGTTGACAATCAGGGCGGCTTCTGCACCAGTCAGGCGCATAAGCAAATCTTCCACATGCTGATAACGTGAACCCCTGCTGCCATCGTCCAGATCATATTCCAGATTGGAGTACCCGCATCCTACACTGGTCAGCATGTCTGCACATTTTTCCGATAAACGGGCTCTGCCCAGATTGGTATGGAGAATTACACCGGTAGCATTAACAACACCTCGTAAATGTGGCTGTGACTGCCGTTTTAGTTCCAGCCGGATACCGGTAAGTAATTCTTCCTGATTGCAATAGTCCCGCTTACCGGCAACAAGGCTTTCGCGATAGCGGCCCAGTTCTTGCTGGATTACCGACTTTATTAGGTTGCGTGGCAGATCGCCGGCTTCGTTTTCTATGACCCGCAAGAGATCGTCCATCTTAGGTAAAGTACGTAGGCATTGCTGCTTCGTCATGGAAAGGCCTCCTTGCACAAGCTGTTGTTATGAGCCGATATACCCTTTGCTCAGCAAAATGCTCCTCGCCTGTTCCTCTTTTGCTTCGGAGAGCAAAATCACCGGCCCGGTGCAGCCCATGCCGCTTTCGGCATAGATGTTTTCCTTCCACAAAGCCTGTACTGCGTCCTCTAAATCCAAAATTTCAATGCCATGGATTTCCGCAGTCACTACTTCTTTAGGCGGCTGCACCACTGCCTCTGTGACTTCTCCGGCTTGTTTTTGAGCCCGGCAACCGGCAAAGATAGCATCAAGTCCGGCTTGTTTGGCCGCCTTGAATTCTTTCTCAAATACGCTCTTGTATTCACCGCGAACCAGTTCGGCAGCAAATTCAATGGCTCCTTTGACAACCGGCGCACCGGACGCACGGGATACGATGAGGATGAGCTTGTCGATGTTTTCGCCCATGCCCGGTCCATAGCCGTAGCCGACCGATTCGTAGCTGCCGCCGGTGCTGTAGGAGGAGAACATCTTCATTAAGATGTTGCCTGTCAGGGAGTCAGCAACCATAACGTCGCAGGAACCCATGAGGAGGTCGTTGCCCCGCATAACAGCGCCGCCGTCGCTTCGCCCTGAGGAGGCAAACCGGATGGGATAGCCACTGGTTTGCAGTTTTTGCAGCTGGATTTCCGCCTGGCGCGCTCCGTCAATATTGAGGAGGCCCACTGTCGGTTCATCCACGCCGCAGGCTTTGGCTGTGGCAATCCCATACAGGGCATTGCGCACAAGTCCTTCTACCCGGTCAAGGGCGCTGGTGCCGGTGGTGGTGGCAATGTACATGGCCTTGCCCTTGGCCGGGGTAATGACACGGCCTACGGTGGAGACACCGATGGGGAAAGGGTAGTGCATGGTTACGCCGCCTTGGGCTTCGCCGCTGTCTAAGAGGGTCTCCAGCGCTTTATGGCCTTCTTCTTCTGATGAAATGAGCACGGTTTCCACGCCAGGGCAGGTAGCCGGCTGGGTGCCAATGACTTTAACCTTGATGCCCTGCTTGGCTGCCATAGCAGCCGCCTGGTACAGCTCGGCTTCGCCATGTTCACTGCCCATGGCGGTGAGGGCGATGACAGCCCGCGGCGCCTGGGCGCCGGTTTCCAGGGAGTCGGCCAGCTTGAGGAAGGTGTCGGCAATCATGCGGTTGATTTGTTTATCCGCCATAGCGCTACTCCTCCAACTTTCCGGCCAGATGTCCGGCAAACTCCCGCAGGGATGCGGCGATTAACTGTTGCACCCGGGCTTCTGTTACGCCGGATTCTTGACCTCTACCACTGTTTTTCTGCAATACAAAGGAGATTCCGTCAAACAGGTTGGTCATACGTCCTAAGAACAGGCTGCCTTTGCCGACAAACATGGCGCGCTCAATGGAGCCTGCCAGGATTTCCCGTTGAGCAAAGCCCATGTACGGAACGCCGGAAGGAATATGGCCTTGTGTAGGAGCCCAGCCGGTCATGCCGTGCTTTTCAACAAAGGCGTTCAGCTCGCTTTTTTGTATTTGGCCCTTCATGGCCGCTAAGGCGCCAATCATTTTGTAGTTAGCTTCAGGTACATTGCCTGCACCGGCTGGTTTGGTAATATCAGGATTTTGCATTTCTACCGAGTATTTGTCTACATCGGTCAGTTTAAGTCCTGCTTTTTCGAGCGGTGTAAAGGTTAATGCCGCGATAACGTTTTGCGGCGAGGAGCCGGTTCCTACGGTGTGACGACCCAAAATGTCGGTGTTGAGTTCCGGGTTGATGCCGTCATTTTCCGAAATGAGCACAGCAAAGCCTCCCACGCAGTCTTCTAAAATGGGCAGCCCTTTTTTCAGGTGGTCTTTACCATTCATACCTAGCTTAGCAGTGGAGCCGCCGGCAGCTACTACAACGTTTTTAAAGACGCCTGCTTTAACCAGAGAGGCCGCTTGTACCAAGGCATGAGTAGGACCGGCGCAGAAACCGCGCACGTCACTGCCGGTGGCATTAACAAGTCCTGCCATTTCGGCTGCTGCTTTGGCAAAGTTGCCGCCGCCGCGTTGGTTCATATCGCCGCAGGCTTCTTCGGAGCACTCGATGACATAGTCGACGGCTGCTTTATCCACACCGGTATGGTGAATTAATTGCATAATCGAAGCTACGCATGAGGCTTTGGAAACCAGGTTTTCAAAGATGACATGGGCCGACAGCGAGTCGTCAATGTCATGGGCGGCCTTAACGCAGCCCACCACTTCACCATTCAGATGAATGGCCTCAGCACCGGCGTTTTTGACAAGATCAGCAATTTCTTCTGCAGTAGCGGCTTTATCTAGGGCAGTAAGCAAGTTGTTATCAACCAGCGGATGGGCTTCCAGCTTTGCTTTCACAGCTTTGCTGCAGCTTTCATTCAGCTTGACCAAGTCAAAGACATCACAGATCTTCATCATACCGATGAATTCATCCTCTGGCATGATTTCTCCGAGCGCACCCTGACGCTTGGCTTCTACGCGCTTGTCATGCCAAGGCGCAGGCATTGCGGCCAGTTCATCCGGCGTCATATTGCCGATATATACCTGATTGGGCGGATAAGCTACACAGGCTTCATAGTCACGTATGCTGTTAACGATGTCTTTCAGGTAATCAGAATCGGGTTTAATTCTCTTCTCAGTAGTTTGGGTCGTGCCATTATGAATAACCATGTCTGGCGTATGTGCCAGAAAGTAGCTCGCCCCCTTGAGTACGCTGTACATAGGAAACATCCTTTCGTCTAAAAATTAAACGGGCGCTAAAAGATAAGGCCTACTAAGTAATCCTATCTCTTACCGCCCGCATCATCCGGCTTCTTTCTTAAAGAAAGACTTGGCTTGTGCCAAATCCGTTAGGACGACGGTAGAATCCTTAGTCGTTCTTATGTCCCCAGAATTTACAAACAAATTCTGTTAGACCAATAAAGCAGACTTAACTCTAGATAAGGTTAAAATCCCATCTAAAGGTTAGTCGCCCAATTTCCAGGGACTTAGCCGCTCTGTACTCCCACTTGTAGAAAATGGGAGTCTTAGAGCGGGTTAGTCTCAGGATAAAAACCTAGAACTTACAGTACTGATCGCGAATGGATTTCATTTCACTGATAACATTGTCCACATCCAATACCATTTCCATCATACTGATTTGTTCTTCATATACCTGTGGATCTACCTCGGCCTTCACTTCCGGCTCGCATATATGGTATACTCTTAGTCCCAACTGGACTCCCGCCAAAGGACCTGCAAAAGTAGGGTCGCCTGCAGTTACGGTTTCGGCTGCCAGTCCTGCCGCCTCACCCTCGGCTGCGCCGAGAATAACGACGACGTTGTCTGCGCCGAATTCCTCCGTAAACTCTTTAACCCGCTTTTGGTTTTCCAGGTCCATAGCGCCCGCAGCAGTTCAGACAAAGCACTCTGTTGATGAGAATACTACGTCCGCGCCCGCGGTTTGCACACACTGTGCAATTGCGGGGCCGGGGATGCCGTCCCTGTCGCCGATAATAATGACTTTTTTGTCTTTCAGCAACATTTCCTAATTCCTCCTAATGTGATTTTATTTAAACAGTTGCGGCTAATGCCGCTACTGATAAATATATAAATATATATTTATATTAAATATATTTTTTTAGCATTTGCTCCACGTTTTCCGGGGTAGCAGCCTCTTTCACCAGTTCTTCCACTTTGGCGCCGTCTTTATAGATAGCGATAACCGGCAGGCCCAGGATCTTCTGGCCGATAGCCAGCCGCCGGGCGGCTGTGGTGTTGAGTTTAGTAAATTTGATTTTATCCCCGTAGGTTTTTTCTAACGCTTCAATGTGCGGCAGCAATGCTTTACAAGGCTCGCAGCCATCACCGAAATAATCAACCAGCACGGTTCCTTCCGCTTTCAGTACCTCAGTTTCAAAAGTCTCTTTATCAACAACTAGCATAATAGCACTCTCCTTTTATTGTACCGGTATTCCGGTTTAGTGTTCCAAATATTTTTCCGCCATCATGGCGGCTATCGCCCCGTCCGCTGCAGCGGTTACCACCTGCCGTACATCCTTGACCCGGATATCGCCGGCAGCAAACACGCCGGGAATATTGGTTTCCATCTTCTCATTGGTAGGGATGTAACCGTCCTGGATAGCAATAGCTCCCTCGAAGATACTCGACTGAGGCAAAAAGCCGATAAAGCCGAACACACCAAAGGTACCATCCTCTTCGGGGGCGTGAATCTCAACTTCTTCGTTAGTTTTCAGGTTCTTTATAACCATGGATTCCAGCAAGCCGGTACCTTTTAATTTGGTGATAACGGTATTCCACATAAAATTGATTTTAGGATTCTTCTGCGCCTTCTCCTGAATGGATTTAGCCGCCCGCAGCTGATCCCGGCGATGAATTATTGTTACCTTACGTCCAAATTTAGTCAGATACATAGCCTCTTCAACGGCAGTATCCCCGCCGCCAACCACATAGATATCCATGTCCTCGAAAAAATTACCGTCACAGGTTGCACAGTAAGAAACACCTTTACCGATTAATTCCTTTTCCCCTTCGCAGCCAATGGGGCGAGGATATGCGCCGGTGGCAATAATCACAGCACGAGCGCGGTATTCGCCTTTTTTACCCGTTAGCACCTTGATGTCGCCGGAAAAATCCACTTTGGTAATAGTATCCTGGGCACGTTCAACACCGAACGTTTCCGTCTGGCGGGTCATCCGTGCCACCAGTGAGCGGCCGGATTCCTCTTCCATACAACCGGGATAGTTTTCAACCTCAGATGTGATAACAATTTGCCCGCCATCCTTCTCCTTTTCAATCAAAAGAGTGCTCAGACGCGAGCGGCCGGCGTACAGTCCTGCGGAAAGTCCTGCCGGACCGGCACCTATAATTACAACGTCATATATTTGCATACTTATATCATCCTTTCCTTCTTCACAGTAACACCCGTTCTTCGCCTTGACGACTGGTGAATTTTTCCTGATCCATTTTTTCCAGCAGTAAGAGCGCATATTTCCTGCTGGTTCCCAGGCTGTCACGAAAATCGGGCAATCGAATGGCGCCTTCTGCGTGGGCCAGCCGGGCGGCTGTTTCCTTGGCCTGTACATACAGCTCTCTTAGTATAATGACATGTCCGTCGACGGCCAGGAAATCTGATTGCAGCAAAGCTTCCAAAACAGCTTGCCGGTCTTTATCTTTATCGTTGCCGACAAGCTCATAGTCGGTAAGCGGCAAATAGCCTGCTTGCCGCACTGCGGCAAGCATTTCATCGCGAATGACGCTCAGTTTTTTCGAAAATACCGGCGTGAAGCCTGCTTTATAAAGCATCGAGCCGCTTTGCCCAATCTGCTTTGTCTCTTTCATCCATCCCTGCAGCCACTCAAACTCCCTGGGACGGCCGGCAAATTCTAGCCGCGCTTGTAATTCAGCTTTGGCAATTCCGGCCCGCAGAGGATATTGAGCATGATAAGTCTCCAGAATGCTTAGCGTCTGTTCCAGTAAGGCTTGCAACGCCTCAACATGAGCAACCCGATTTTCAAACAACAGTATCCGGCCTGTTTGCAGCAGTATCTCAAAGTACTTTTCCGCATCTTGAATGTTGGCGGCAGAGGCAACAGCCTCTTTATCACCAAACAAATTTTCTCTTGCAAATACTTCCAAGATCTGTTGCGGAGCACCTTGATCCTTAATTTGCATGATAGCCAGCGCCTGATCATCAGTATAGCCGGATCGATTGGCAGCCGGATCGACTACCCTGCCGCCGCCGATAGTCTGAACAGGAGACAAACTCCTGAGCACAAAACGGTCGGCCTTACGGGCAATCACAGGCGACTCCGTCAGAAGCTTAGCATAGGATTCCTCGCCGGGATACATCTCTTTGCGGCCTATGAGAACTACCCTGGCCAATACCTCTGTTGCCCCCAGATACAACTTGAGCCGCTCCAGCCGCTTAACCGGCTGACTGGCATCAGCAGCGATAGAAAGATGTACATCCAGAACACACGTAGCTTGTACCGAGCCTTGCTTGGCAACCACGCAGCCCCGGCTAACTTCTTCCACCGATACGCCGCCCAGATTGAGGGCAGTACGCTGTCCGGCGCGGGCAGTAGTGACTGTCTGCTCGTGAATTTGAATTCCTCTTACTTTAACTGGAAGCCCTTCAGGATAAATCACCAACTCGTCATTTAAGTTAATCGACCCTTCATGCAGCGTACCGGTAACAACAGTTCCGAAACCTTTGATTGAAAATACCCGGTCCACCGGCATCCGTGCAGGTCTGGAGACATCCTCCCGCCGCACCCCTACCGCCATACCGTCCAGCAAAGCTATTAACTCAGGAATACCTTGCCCGGTAATCGAATCCACCTCGACTACAGGTGCATGTTGCAACGCTGTAGTCGCCAGGTATTCTTTGGTATCCTCCACCACCAACTCCCGGAAATCGTCCTCTACCATACCAATTTTTGTAATAACAATGATGGCCTTTTGAATACCAAGATAATGCAGAATATGGATATGCTCCCGGGTTTGCGGCATAACACCTTCGTTGGCGGCGATTATCACCATAGCGATATCAATACCGCCTGCACCTGCCAGCATGTTCTTGACAAACCGTTCATGGCCCGGCACATCGACAAAGCCCGCTGTTTTCCCACAGGGAAGCTTGCAATAAGCAAACCCCAGGTTAATGGTAATGCCACGACGCTTTTCCTCTGCCAGCGTATCTGCGTCAAAGCCGGTTAAGGCTTTGACCAGCGTGGTTTTTCCGTGGTCAATATGCCCAGCCGTTCCAATTACAATACTATCCATCTCCACCTCAACCATCTACGACAATATTGTGATCCGCGCGCTCCACCACTTCACCCACCATACAGGAAGCAAGCGTCAGAGTGTTCAACTCCTCCAGCAGCGCAGCCGCGTCGTCTGCTGCCACGCTGATGAGCAGCCCACCGGAAGTCTGGGGATCAAACAGTATTTCTTCCATAGCCGGGGGAACATTGTAAAAACCTACCTTCGCCTGTAAAAATGACCGGTTTTTTTGACCGCCGCCGGTAATCAGAAATTCCTCCGCCAGCCGCCACGCTTCCGGTATATACAGTACCTGGCGGCTATCCACCCGGATCGAATAATTGCTGGTTACCATTTCGTTCAGGTGTCCCAGAAAGCCAAATCCGGTCACATCGGTGCAACTGTGGATGCGGTACCGGGCTGCAATATCAAACGCGTATTTGTTAAGGGTTTGCATCCCATCAACTGCTTGTTCGTAGCTTTCACGGGAAGCCGCCCCTGCCTTATACGAGGAAGTCACCATCCCCACACCAAGAGGCTTGGTCAACAAAATCCGATCACCAAGCTGGCAGCGGTTGTTATGCATAATCCGGTCAGGATGCACAACCCCGGTGACCGAAAGGCCATATTTTGGCTCCTTGTCATTTATGGAATGGCCGCCGCAGAGTACGCCGCCGGCCTCCTTCACTTTCTCGGCTCCGCCTCGGAGGATCTCGCCAAGAATGGCGGGATCCTCGTTTTCAGGGAAGCAGACAATATTCAGTGCTGTTTTTACCTGACCGCCCATAGCGTAAATATCACTGAGGGCATTGGCGGCGGCAATTTTGCCAAACAGATAGGGATCATTAACCATGGGCGGAAAAAAATCCAAGGTTTGAATTACCGCAAGGTCGTCCTGAAGCCGATAAACCGCGCCGTCATCCGATGTATCAAAGCCCACAAGCAAGTCAGGATCGTTAAAGGCAGGAATATTGGCAACAGCGTCCTTAAGAAGCCCCTGCGGCAATTTGGCAATGCAGCCCCCACAGGCGGTGAACTTATTGAGCTTTCTAGTATCCATACCCGGTTCCTTTCTGCTTATTGTATAGTGCTTGCTATAGTTTTGACACTAAACATTTTCCTCAGAAAGGGCTTTATATATGCTGTAGCACATAATAACCATGACTATCATAAACGGGAAAGCTGCGGCGATAGAAGCCGTCTGCAAGGTCTTTAGGGCCGCAGTTCCACCAACCAGAATCAGCATGATGGTAACTGCGCCTTGCGCAATACCCCAGAAAGTGCGTAGTTTTTTACCGGGCTCCATGTCTCCTCCCGAAGTCAGCATACTAAGCACATACGTAGCAGAATTGGCTGCGCCTACGAAAGAAGCCACAATCAGAATAATTGACAGAGGAGCGGTAATTACATAAAACGGTAAGTGCTTCAAAGTTACAAACAGGGATGTTGTATAATCTGCTTTAACGGCTGCTTGAATGGCGCCATTTGACATCACATCCAGATTAAAGGCAGCTCCGCCGTATATCGCCAGCCAAACACAACAAAAGCCTGCAGGAAGAAGGGTTACCGCAAGAACGAATTCGCGAATGGTACGTCCCCTGGAAACCCGGGCTATAAATTGGCCTACGAACGCCGCCCAGGCAATATACCAGGCTCTATAGAACACCGGCCACGCTTCAACCCAGCTGGAATTACCCATCCACAGACTCTGACCGATAAAGTTCTGCAGATAATCGCCAAGCGCATGAGTAAAGATATTCATTATAAAAACTGTTCCACCGAACAGGAAAATAAACACCATAAAAGCAATCGAGAGCCAGACCTTGACATCGGCAACAGCCTGCATAGCCTTATGCAGTCCGGAGACAGTAGCAAAGGTAAATATTGCAGTCATGATCGCGATAATTACCGCGATAACTCCCGGTGACGACTGAATCCCCCAGATATACTGCAGACCGGCAGCAATCTGACTTGCTCCCAAACCCAAACTGGTAGCTACACCAAATATGGTGGCAAATACCGCCAGAATATCAATGGCCTTACCAATAGGCCCGTAAATGCGATCACCAAGAAGCGGATAAAAAGCCGAACTGATCATGCATGGAAGACCTTTGCGATACTGGAAGTATCCCAGCGCCAAACCACAAATTACATAAATAACCCATACATGAATACCAAAATCATTAAATGCAATCCGCATGGCCAAAAACATGGCTTCCACGGTCCCACCCTGACCTACAGGGGGAGACATGTAATGCATCATCGGCTCAGCAACCGACCAAAAGACCATACCGACTCCCATGCCGCCGCCAAAGAGCATGGAAAACCACTGAAAGTCAGTAAATTCAGGTTTCTCATCATCTTTTCCGAGCTTGATTTTTCCATAACGGCTAAAGGCAATACTATAAACAGTCACTGTAAAAATAAATACTGAGAGAAGATACATCCAACCAAAATTGCTAGTTAAAAATCCCAACACACTTTTAGCTGCCAGACCCATTTGAGCGGGCAGTAACATACTAAACGCAACAAACGCCAGAGATATCGTCGCCGAAACATACAAAACAGAACGGTCTTGCGAGCCTTGGGCATTTGCCATTAATTATCTCCCCCTTCCAAGAACTTACAATATTGATCGCGAATAACTTTCATTTCGTCAACAATGCTGTCTACGTCAAGTACC
The DNA here is from genome assembly GCF_000445445.1 of Sporomusa ovata DSM 2662. GTDB lineage: Bacteria > Bacillota > Negativicutes > Sporomusales > Sporomusaceae > Sporomusa > Sporomusa ovata. The sequence goes on from NZ_ASXP01000003.1 coordinate 969,273, forward strand.
ATTTCCATCATACTGACTTGTTCCTCATATACCTGGGGATCTAACTCTGCCTTAACTTCCGGCTCACATACATGGTACACTTTCAGTCCTAACTGGACTCCTGCTAAAGGACCTGCAAAGGTAGGGTCGCCAGCAGTTACGGTTTCGGCAGCAAGTCCTGCCGCCTCACCCTCGGCTGCGCCGAGCAGGATTACGATGTTTTCCGCACCGAATTCCTCCGCAAACTCCTTAACCCGCTTTTGGTTTTCCAGATCCATAGCACCCGCGGCAGTTCAGACAAAGCATTCTGTTGATGAGAATACTACGTCCGCGCCTGCAGTCTCAGCACAAAGTGCGATCGCAGGACCGGGTATACCATCCCTGTCGCCAATAATAATGACTTTTCTGTCTTTCAGCAACATTACCTGATTCCTCCTCGTATAATTTTATTTAAACGGTTACGACTATTGCCGCTACCGTTAAATATACTTATGAGTTCTCTGATATCCGCACCCGATTCCGTTTGTTGCTATAGGTTTTAAGTGGCGGAAGCATATGGGAATCGAACCCACCCACGGCTGCTTGGCCGCAACACGGTTTTGAAGACCGGTAGGCACACCAGTACCTCTCTGCTTCCATGCTTTGTCGTTTGTCGACAATCGTTCTTTTTTTATAATACTATTTGTACGATTATTATACAATTTCAATTTAAAACAACCTGCGCGGTTTTTTGTTCAATAGCAAGAAAAAACGACCGATATCATGCTTTTTCGCAAAAAGCCTTATTATTTGATTATTCGACAGTAAATATCGACAAATCTGCGTTGTTCAAATATTTACATAGCATAGTGTGTTACTTTTGTTTGAATAGTATTCATTTGCCGCACTGCTGCTTCGACCGCTTTGCCCCCTTCTTTTGCGGCACCTGATGCTTTTCCACATAAATATGAGGATACTGTTTTTGACACACCAGGCTTGTTTTTGCCAGCACGTCATACACTCCGCCGGTCTTGAGGCCCCAGCGGAGTGCAATAATAATCTGTATTTTCACCTCAAAGAGCGTCGGCTCTTCAACTGTCGTTATTCACCGATATATCCCTTGTCTCGTAAAATACACCGTGCCGCTTCCATTTTAGATTTGGCGAGCAGGATCACCGGCCCGGTGCAGCCCATGCCGCTTTCGGCATAGATGTTTTCCTTCCATAAAGTCTGTACTGCGTCCTCTAAATCCAAAATTTCGATGCCATGGATTTCCGCAGTCACCACTTCCTTGGGCGGCTGCACCACTGCTTCAGCTGGATCTCCCGTTTGCTTTTGAGCACGGCAGCCAGCCAGAACAGCATCAAGTCCCGCCTGTTTGGCTGCCTTGAGTTCCATCGCAAAAACGCGTTGGTAGTCACCGCGAACCAATTCGGCTGCAAACTCAATGGCTCCCTTGACGACAGGAGCACCGGAAGCACGGGACACGATCAGGATTAGTTTATCAAAATTTTCTCCCATACCCGGACCGTATCCGTAGCCGACAGATTCGTAGTTTCCGCCGGTGTTGTAGGAAGAAAATAACTTCATTAAAATGTTGCCGGTCAGTGAATCGGTGACCATTACATCACAGGAACCCATTAAGAGGTCGTTTCCCCGCATAATAGCGCCGCCATCACTTCTGCCTGATGTGGCAAGCCGGATGGGATAGCCACTATTTTGTAGCCGCTGCAGCTGAATTTCAACCTGACGCGCGCCATCAATATTAAGCAGCCCAACCGTCGGTTCAGCCACACCGCAGGCTTTGGCAGTGGCAATACCATACAGAGCATTGCGCACAAGTCCCTCTACCCGATCCAAAGCCGAAGTGCCGGTGGTGGTGGCAATGTACATCGCCTTACCCTTGGCCGGGGTAATAACACGACCTACTGTGGAAACACCGATTGGAAAAGGGTAATGCATGGTTACGCCGCCCTGAGCACTGCCGCTGGTCAACAGATTTTCCAGCTCTTTATGCCCCTCTTCTTCTGACGAAACGCTCACTGTTTCCACACCGGGATAGTTCGAGGGTTTCGTGCCGATGACCTTCACCCGGATTCCCTGCTTGGCCGCCATAGCGGCAGCTTGGTAAAGCTCATCCTCGCCATGCTCACTGCCAAGAGCAGTAAGGGCGATAACAGCACGCGGCGCCTCCGCACCGGTTTCCAAGGTATCCGCCATCTTTAGAAAGGTGTCAGCAATGATGCGGTTGATATCTTTATCCGCCATAGCGCTACTCCTCCAGCTTTCCGGCAAGATGCCCTGCAAACTCCCGCAAGGACGCGGCAATCAGTTGCTGCACCCGGGCTTCAGTAATCCCGTCTGCCTGGGATACACCGCTATTTTTCTGCAGCACAAAGGAAATACCGTCAAATAGGTTTGTCATTCGTCCTAAGAACAGACTCCCCTTGCCGACAAACATAGCGCGCTCTATCCTTTCCGCCAGCATTTCCTGACGTGCAAAACCAAGATAAGGAACAGCAGAAGGAATATGACCTTGTGTTGGTGCCCAGCCGAACATACCATGCTTTTCCACGAAGGAATTCAGCTCCGCTTTCTGGATTTGGCCCTTCATAGCAGCCAGTGCACCAATCATTTTGTAGTTTGCCTCCGGCACATTACCTGCACCGGCGGGTTTTGTGATATCAGGATTCTGCATTTCCAGCGAATATTTATTCACATCGGTCAGCTTAAGCCCCGCCCGCTCCAAAGGAGCAAAGGTCAGCGAAGAGATGACATTCTGGGGCGATGAACCGGTGCCCACGGTATGACGGCCAAGGATATCAGTGTTGAATTCCGGGTTAATACCGTCATTCTCCGATATCAGTACTGCGAACCCTGCCACACAATCTTCCAAAATGGGCAGGCCTTTTTTTAGATGGTCCTTGCCATTCATACCTAGTTTAGCTGTGGAACCGCCTGCGGCTACCAGCACCTTCTTAAAGACTCCAGCCTTAACCAAAGAGGCCGCCTGCACCAGCGCATGAGTGGGACCGGCGCAGAAACCACGCACATCACTGCCGGTAGCATTGGTTAATCCCGCCATTTCTGCTGCGGCTTTAGCAAAGTTGCCGCCGCCACGCTGATTCATATCACCGCAGGCTTCCTCGGAACACTCGATTACATAGTCTATTTCCTCTTTATTCACACCAGTCTGATGGATTAAGTGGAGGATAGATAACACACAGGATGACTTAGAAACCAGATTCTCAAAAATGACATGAGCCGACAGTGTATCGTCGATATCATGAGCCGCCTTCACGCAGCCGATTACTTCGCCATTCAGATAGATAGGCTCCGCCCCGGAGTTCTGAACGAATTCCGCAATCTCCCCTGCGGCAGCGAATTTATCCAGGCCGGTGAGTAAAATGTTGTCCATCAGCGGATGTGCTTCCAGCTTTGCCTTAACAGCCTTGCTAAAACTTTCATTCAGCTTGACCAGGTCAAATGCATCACAGATCTTCATCATGCCGATAAATTCATCCTCTGGCATGATTTCCCCGAATGTACCCTGGCGCTTTGCTTCCACGCGCTTGTCATACCAAGGCATAGGCAGCGCTGCCAGTTCCTCCGGCGTCATATTGCCGATATATACCTGATTAGGCGGATAAGCTACACACGCTTCATAATCACGTATGCCGCCGCTAATTTCCTTCAGGTAGTCGGAATCGGGTTTCAATCTCTTTTCAGTAGTTTGGGTCGTGCCATTATGAATAACCATGTCTGGCGTATGTGCCAGAAAGTAGCTCGCCCCCTTGAGTACGCTGTACATAGGAAACATCCTTTCGTCTAAAAATTGAACGGGCGCTAAAAGATAAGGCCTACTAAGTAATCCTCTCTCTTACCGCCCGCATCATCCGGCTTCTTTCTTAAAGAAAGACTTGGCTTGTGCCAAATCCGTTAGGACGACGGTAGAATCCTTAGTCGTTCTTATGTCCCCAGAATTTACAAATAAATTCTGCTAGACCAATAAAAACCTAGAACTTACAGTACTGATCGCGAATGGATTTCATTTCACTGACAACATTGTCCACATCCAATACCATTTCCATCATACTGATTTGTTCTTCATATACCTGTGGATCTACCTCGGACTTCACTTCCGGCTCGCACATATGGTATACCCTCAGTCCCAACTGGACTCCCGCCAAAGGACCTGCATAAGTAGGGTCGCCTGCAGTTACGGTTTCGGCTGCCAGTCCTGCCGCCTCACCCTCGGCTGCGCCGAGAATAACGACGACGTTGTCTGCGCCGAATTCCTCCGTAAACTCCTTAACCCGCTTCTGGTTTTCCAGGTCCATAGCGCCCGCAGCAGTTCAGACAAAGCACTCTGTTGATGAGAATACTACGTCCGCGCCCGCGGTTTGCACACACTGTGCAATTGCGGGGCCGGGGATGCCGTCCCTGTCGCCGATAATAATGACTTTTTTGTCTTTCAGCAACATTTCCTGATTCCTCCTTGCATATTTTTATTTAAACGGTTACGACTGGTGTCGATACCGTTAAATATATTTTTTAATCATTTGTTCCACATTTTCCGGGGTAGCAGCCTCTTTCACCAGTTCTTCCACTTTGGCGCCGTCTTTATAGATAGCGATAACCGGCAGGCCCAGGATCTTCTGGCCGATAGCCAGCCGCCGGGCGGCTGTGGTGTTGAGTTTAGTAAATTTGATTTTATCCCCGTAGGTTTTTTCTAACGCTTCAATGTGCGGCAGCAATGCTTTACAAGGCTCGCAGCCATCACCGAAATAATCAACCAGCACGGTTCCTTCCGCTTTCAGTACCTCAGTTTCAAAAGTCTCTTTATCAACAACTAGCATAATAGCACTCTCCTTTTATTGTACCGGTATTCCGGTTTAGTGTTCCAAATATTTTTCCGCCATCATGGCGGCTATCGCCCCGTCCGCTGCAGCGGTTACCACCTGCCGTACATCCTTGACCCGGATATCGCCGGCAGCAAACACGCCGGGAATATTGGTTTCCATCTTCTCATTGGTAGGGATGTAACCGTCCTCAATAGCAATAGCTCCCTCGAAGATACTCGACTGAGGCAAAAAGCCGATAAAGCCGAACACACCAAAGGTACCATCCTCTTCGGGGGCGTGAATCTCAACTTCTTCGTTAGTTTTCAGGTTCTTTATAACCATGGATTCCAGCAAGCCGGTACCTTTTAATTTGGTGATAACGGTATTCCACATAAAATTGATTTTAGGATTCTTCTGCGCCTTCTCCTGAATGGATTTAGCCGCCCGCAGCTGATCCCGGCGATGAATTATTGTTACCTTACGTCCAAATTTAGTCAGATACATAGCCTCTTCAACGGCAGTATCCCCGCCGCCAACCACATAGATATCCATGTCCTCGAAAAAATTACCGTCACAGGTTGCACAGTAAGAAACACCTTTACCGATTAATTCCTTTTCCCCTTCGCAGCCAATGGGGCGAGGATATGCGCCGGTGGCAATAATCACAGCACGAGCGCGGTATTCGCCTTTTTTACCCGTTAGCACCTTGATGTCGCCGGAAAAATCCACTTTGGTAATAGTATCCTGGGCACGTTCAACACCGAACGTTTCCGTCTGGCGGGTCATCCGTGCCACCAGTGAGCGGCCGGATTCCTCTTCCATACAACCGGGATAGTTTTCAACCTCAGATGTGATAACAATTTGCCCGCCATCCTTCTCCTTTTCAATCAGGAGCGTGTTCAAGCGCGAACGACCGGCATACAGTCCTGCGGAAAGCCCTGCCGGACCGGCTCCTATAATGACAACATCGTATATTTGCACGCTATATCTCCTCCTTTCCTTTCTTCACAGCGGCACCTGTTCCGCAAGATAATGACATGTCCGTCCAGAAATCCAGGGGTTGGCTCAAGCAAGATCGTCCTAAAGCCGGTAGACCGCACCGTCATCCGATGTAGCAAAACCCATCAGCAAATCAGGATGGTTACAGGCAGGAATATCGGCGGTTCCTGCCTGTAACGCTGCGCTTTTATTTTTTGGTCCCTAATCCTTTTCCTCCGAAAGGACTTTATATATGCCGTAGCACATAACCAGCATAGCCAGTAAACCTGAACATCTGTCTCACTATCCTACTTAGGATATTAATTATGTTATAGTTGCATTATGGTTATTAACTTGAGGTTCAACCCTTTCCCTATTAGTTTCTTGGTTAAAGGCCTTTACAAGTGCTGCGGCCATGGCAAACATGACGATCATAAACGGAAAGGCGGCGGCAATGGCGGCAGCCTGGAGCGCTCCCAAGCCTCCGGCTATTATCAGGGCGATTGCTGCGGCGCTTGAGCTCAAACCCCAGGTGATCTTCAGCCCGTTGCCTAGGTTTAAATCCCCGCCGGAAGTGAGCATAGCCATAACAAAGGTTGCTGCATTAGCCGAGGTGATAAAGAAGGTTGCTATGACTAATACCGTCATGAATGTTAATATACTTGCCAGGGGATAGTACTGAAACATGGCGAAAATGGCGGTAGAAGCGTCTTTTGCCACTTTGGCTGCAATATCACCATGCTGGATAACATCAACATGCAGCGCGCTATAACCCATGACTGACAGCCAGACAAAACTCATTAAAGCAGGAGCGACAAGAACGCCTAATATAAACTCTTTTATCGTCCTGCCCTTTGAAATACGGGCAATAAAAGCACCAACAAAAGGACCCCAGGACACCCACCATGCCCAGTAAAAAATGGTCCAACTGCCGATCCAGCCGGGATTTGTATTGAAGGTATCGGCCCAAAAACTTGTTTGAACAATATTCTGCAGGTAAGCCCCGATAGTTTCGGTAAAACCGTTAAGAATATACAGGGTTGGGCCGGCGATTACTAAGGTACCCATAATTAAAACGACCAGTACCATATTAGTATCACTAAAGAACTTAATGCCGCGTTCAATTCCGCTTACTGCAGCTATTATATATAAAGCGGTCATCACAATGATAATAGTGATAATACTCGTCATACTTGCGGAAATACCATAGGCATAATTTAAACCGGTAGCAATCTGCATAGCCCCTAATCCCAAAGAAGTAGCAACCCCAAAGATTGTTATAAACAGAGCTAAGCAGTCAACAAGCTTGCCCAGCCAACCATTAACACCCTTTTCCCCAATTAACGGATAAAGAGTGGAGCTGACTAACGCCGGCAATCCTTTGCGGAACTGAAAATAAGCCATTGCCATGCCTACAAGGGCAAAAACACTCCAGGGATGTAAACCCCAATGGAAAAAGGTATAGCGCATGGCGATTTGAGCTGATTGAATACTAGAGGGGTCCCCGTAGGGAGGTTTAACATAGAATGACATCGGTTCAGCGACGCCCCAAAATACCAGACCAATGCCCATACCGCTGGAAAAGAGCATGGCAAACCAGCTCAGAGTGCTATATTCCGGCTTTTCCCCATCTTTGCCCAGGGTAATATTGCCGAATTTGCTAAACGCTACTAGCAAGGTAAAAATTAGGATTAAACTAACTCCCAATAAATAACTCCAACCGAAATTGACTGTAATGAACTTTTGTGCTGCACTGAAAGTTTCCCCCGCCGCTGTAGGCTGAAACATTGTTAAGGAAACAAACAAAACCATAATGATTAGTGAAATTAAAAAGATAGGCAGATCCATTTTACCAAAGAAGCTCTTTTTTTCAGTCATACTTTACTCCTCCATAATTATCTTTAGCCCTATAATCTTTTTTGATTGTCTACTTTCTCTAACCATATAAAGAAACTACGGCTTGCGCCGAATCTCTAAGCGCAAGCCGTGTTGCCCCTAGACCGATTCTTCAGAAAGGGCTTTATATATGCTGTAACACATAACCAGCATAACGGGGAAAGCGGCAGCAATAGAAGCCGTCTGCAGAGTTTTCAGTGCCGTGGTACCGCCGACCAGAATCAGCATGATAGTGACGGCACCCTGCGCGATACCCCAGAAACCACGCAGTTTCTTACTGGGGTTCATGCCTCCGCCCGAGGTGAGCATGCCCAATACATAAGTAGCGGAGTTGGCTGCGCCGATAAAAGATGCCACAATCAGGACAATCGCCAGCGGGGCGGTAATAGGCATACAACGGTATTGCCAGGGCTAAACCGCAAAGCGTATAAATAATCCAGACATGGACGCCGAAATCATTAAATGCAAGCATCATGGCTAAGAACATGGCTTCTGTGGTCCCGCCCTGACCCACGGGAGGAGATATGTAATGCATCATCGGTTCGGCAATCGACCAAAAGACCAGGCTTATACCCATACCACCGCCGAAGAGCATGCTAAACCACTGGAAGTTAGTTAATTCCGGCTGCTCATCATCTTTGCCAAGCTTGATTCTAAATTATCCTTCCCCTTCCTAAACAGGCAGTACTGATCACGAATGGATTTTATTCGTATTGGTCTTTATCTTCTGTACAAGTCAGATTAATGTCCAGCAATTTATTTCCACGCCATCGAATAAATTTTTCCAAATCGCTATAGGAAATAGTAACAGTTTCCGTATTTATATTAGGATGAAGTTTCATGCTGCTATATCTTTTCATGCTTGCGTCGAGCACAACAGTGACCTCTTTGTTATCATCGTTTAATAATCCGAAAGGAGAAACCGCCCCTCGCGTTAACCCCAGATATTGCTCGAGTCGCTTTTCAGAAGCAAAACTTAACTGTTTTTCAGCTAAATGTTCTGCCAAGACCTTCAGGTTAACAGCAGTTGAATGGTCGGCAACTACCAGGAAATGCCTATTACCTTTCTGGTTCCGCAAAAAAAGGCTTTTGCACATCACGCCATCTTCGCCGCCAATATATTGATTCCACTCCTCTACCGTATATACAGGCGGATGCTGATAGGTCTGATATGAAATATTTAATTCATTTAATACCTGAAACACTTTTTCGTCTTGTTCCATCACCGAACTCCTTTTACAGACAATACTGTTTCCGTACTACTCATTGTTAGCGATGCATATGACAACCCCGGATACAGGTAAATATCACAGCCACAGCCAGACCTGTTCAATCATGGTACCGCCCACTTTTGAGCAAAACATACCATCGCAGACGCTGACTGTGGCAGCGGTTATCTAACTTAGCCTAGAATAGATTGCATTGAAGCCCATCGGCCCTCATGAATCCTGCATATCCACAAAAAATTTCTCTTTTATTTCTTCCCTTTCCCATTCGGGACGTTCTACGGCGGTTATTTCGATAAGTGATTCAATGTAAAGATCTTTTTCTATCATACCGGCGGACTGAGCATATTTATCCTGATGGTTTACTACCAACTCAAACTCTGTTGCTCCCGCTTTACCTGCAGCCAGCATAGCTTGTTTTTTGGCCGAATCCAGGGCATAAGCCACCGCAACTTCTAAATTTTCAAACATTTTGTACTCCCAAGGGGCATGCAGCAAATAGGTTCCATCTTTTTCGCCGGGTTTGATCAATACTTTTACTGTTTCCATGATTTTGCCGGTTGCGGCTCCCACAGCATTGGCTACTTCCGCATGCTCCGGAATAATCAAGCCAGTATTCATTTTTTCAGCCACAGCCGGCAGCCAGGCCTGCACCGGGGCTCCAATACCAATAATCGGCATATTGATTTTAAAAGAACAGTCCAAACTCTGGTCTTGTTTGGGTGATAAGGCTTTTTGGATAAAATACATAACCTCTGGTGTGTTTTTTATCCTAATGCTTTGCTCATCACAGCCTACAAGACTCTGAATACAGGTAATGCAAAGGTCATTGATTATTTTTTCAGAGGCCAGATGTATAAACTCATTCGAGCTTTTTCCCATCCGGCTTGCCAAAACCTCTACTCCTATTTCCGCCGCTTCCCGGTTCCATTGGTGGTAAGTTCCCTTGGCATGCAGAAGATCACTGGGAGTTAGCGATATCCTGGCAAGTACCCCTAGGTTGACAAGGTGTTGCAGGTTTAAAAGATTAGGATCAATATCCATCCGTTGGGTTAGGTAAAATAGACTTCTTGGACCGGCTTGAAGAATTTGAATTACCTGTTTTTCCTGGTCATTCAATACTTCATGTGTACTATCCTTAAGAAACATGAAGCAATCGGTTGCCTGGGCAAACATAAGGTCATAGGTTTTCTCAAAGTTCAATTTTAGTTCATCGACTAAATATGGATATTGGTAGCCAACAACACATAACGGCCATACCCGTTGGGGACCTACCTTAATTTCACCGTTTCTGGCAGCTTGAATGTAGCTGTCGCCACCTAAACCATAAGTATATATTTGTGCGGCTTGCACCCGTGTGAGCCAACCGCCGACAGTTGCCCCTTCCTGGTTGATTTTAGGCACTCCGTTTTTTAAAATGGCAATATCAGTCGTGGTCCCCCCCATATCAAGCACAAGTGCATCAGCAGACTGGGTAAGGAAGGTTCCGCCTATGATACTGGAAGCAGGTCCCGAGAGAATGGTCTCAATCGGTTTTTCACGGGCTAACGCTTCCCCCATCATACACCCGTCTCCCTTAACAACCATGATGGGTGCTTCTATCCCTTTTTCGTTAAGCACCTTTTTTACGGATTCAATCAATTCGGTGATGATCGGAATTAAACGCGCATTAAGAACTGCCGTAACGGTTCTTTCATGGAAGCCTAAGGATGTCGTTAACTGGTGGGCACATACCACCGGAAGATCCAAAATCTCGCTTACCATCCGTCTTACAGCAATTTCATGTTCAGGATTCCTTACGCTAAGATATCCCGAAATAGCTACCGCATCCACCTTGCCTTTTAGTTCGTCAATAGCTTGGCGGGTTTTCTCTACATCCAGTTCTGCGTTGGGACGCCCTTTGAGATTGTGTCCTCCCGGTAAAACATAAGAATGTTTTACCGGGAGAGAACCAATTGGATCATAGCCAATCATCAACAGACCTACCTCACAGCCGCGACCCTCGACAATTGCATTTGTTGCCAACGTAGTTGACAGCGAAACCACACTGATTTTCTTAAAATCCTCAAAGTCCAAATTTGCAATACAATTTCGAATGCCAATAGATAAATTTTCACGGGTCGTCAAGGCCTTGGCCTTCTTTAGTATCTGTTTGCTCCTAAGCTCCACAACCACGCCATCGGTATAAGTTCCTCCGGTATCTATACCCAATACCAGTGACATTTCGGTTCCTCTTTTCTTAATCGTCTTCGCCCGGCATATGTCCGACAGCGTTTTCTACAAGATCTCTGATCTTTGCGGCAACATCCTTGGGCAAAGGAATCGGTTCGTGGTAATTAATAATATCGCGGACTTTTTCATTGGCTACCTGAGTCAGGGTTTTTCCGCCGGCACTTTCCCAAATACTGCGGGCAGCGCGGTTAACCAGACGTGTAGTATAATTTTCCGACACATGCTCTGCGGTATGCTCTTCAGCGGCAAAATTGCCACCAGGGCCAACCTTCTCAATTGTCTCAAGCGCTAATGTTTCCTGATCCACCCGTATGCCGCTGGTTAATCTTCTGGCCATGCCCAGAACTTCATCTGCGATTACAACAAGGTCAAGGTTTGAAGTCGTCCCGTATTCTGAGTATCCGGTATCATGATTCAAATTAGCTCCTGACATATTGGTCATAGCGATGGACAGGGCGGCCTCAATTCCAGCCTGTTCGTCGATAATACACGAGTCGGTACAGCCTGCCGTGCCAAACATCGGAATGTTCAGGTAATGGGCTACGTCGGCTAAGCCTGCCAGGAGCAGGTGCAGTTCCGGTGCTCCATAGGAGAAGATGGTTGTACCCATATCCAATATTGTATACACGCCGCCCATTATGAACGGGGCACCTTCACGGGTACATTGGCTCAAAACCATCCCGCTCAAGCTTTCACACAAGCCTTGAACCATAACCCCTGCCATTGTCGCCGGCGCCGTTCCGCCAGCCATGATGCAAGGAGTATAAATGGTCGGCAGGCCCTTCTTAGCCCCCATGACCAGCTTTTGGGCAGCTTCCCGGCAGTGGACGCCCGGCGAAATCGGTTCAGCATACAGGCAGATGAATGGGTTCCTTCTTAGCTCTTCCTCACCACCGGCAATAATCTCAGCCATCTTAATGCAGTCTTCCTGGCCCCACTGATCGTTACAAACGGTAATAATCGGTTTATCGGTGTGCAAAATCTGCTGCTCAAACTCATGACGGTCCGAAACTAGCAGGGGAACGTCCTGGACAATACCCAGCGACATCGCATAATCAATATTGGGCAGGGCGTCAAGAACCTTGGTTGCCCAGCCTACAGACTGTCTGGTAGCCCGATGTCTTTCGTTCGTGAAGGGATTTCTAGTAAACGGGGTGCAGGGGCCCGAGCCAAAATAGGCATTATTGCCTTCAATAAAAAGTTCCCGTGCTCCCGTCCGGCTATTGCAAAGCACCACGTGTTTCTGACAAGACCGCAAGCACCGTTCGGTAATATCCGCCGGTATCCTGACTCTCTTTCCATCGACCCAGCAGCCTGCTTTTTTTAAAATTTCCAAAGACTCTTTGTCATGAAAATCCGTCCCGGTACGCCACATTGCTTCTTCCGCGGCCATGATCAATTCATAACATTGGGCTTCCGACAATATATTCATCTTCGCACTTGAATTCGCTTTAAAGTTTGTTCTAGTTGTCAACTTCAAACTCTCCTTTCAAAACCATCAAATTCTTATCTTCCATCCGCTTTGTCTAAGATTGCCTTGATTTTGTTCAGGACTTCAGCCGAAAGTTTCTCTGACTGGTGGGTATTGATGATGCTTTGTGTCTTTTCTTTTACGCGTTGTCCTAAGCTTTTCGACCCATTAGCCTCCCAGTCAGCAATCCTGGCTCTGTTCATAACCGTCGGCCACCAGGTTTCTGTGCGGAAATATTTTAACGTATGGTCTTCACCCAGATAATGTCCGCCTGGCTGCACCGCATCAATTACACCCCGTGCCATCCGCTCTTCATTAACTTCGACACCTTTCATTATTCTGCGCGTCATCCCCATGACTTCATCGCCCATGACCAGTAGTTCCACAGAACCTGTCTGGCCATATTCCAATTGGCCGCAGCCATAAATCAGACTTGTTCCGCTCATCCCGGCATGCAGAATCGAAAATGCCGCCTCCAAACCCATTTGCGCATCGCTGACTTTGGCATCGGTAGCACCGGCAAAGCCAAAACTAGGAATCCTAAGGAAACGCAGAACATTCGCCATCCCTGTTCCCATCAAACTGATTTCCGGTGCACCGTAAGATAAGATACCGGTCTCTTGATTTTTTATCGTGAAGAACCCGCCGGCAATTACAGGAGCTCCTTGGCGGACTAGCTGCCCCAGAACTATCCCGACTAAAACATCAGCCAAAGCTACGACAATGGCTCCGGCCGGAGTAGCTGGTGATGTTTCACCGGCAATAAGCTTGGTCGCATAAATATAGGGAACTCCATTGCGGGCAGCAAACAAGACCTTAGCCAACGTCTCATCGGAATGTACAAGCGTTCCTTCTGTTTCAATTAAGAATACGGCAAAAGGATTCTTTTGAAATTCCTTTAAACTTCCGGCTACAGCAGTAGCGATATCAAGGATTGCCTGCGCTTGTTTTACTCCGGGGATTGCTTGAATAATCGGCTTGGTCGTATTGGTTACCAAAGCTTCAAAGGCATGAACTTCTGCCGTGCTTGCGTCAACGTCTGTCGGCAGACCATTATTCATGACGAAATCGATATTCTGTAATCCGTCACAAATAACAGCGGTTTTAACGACATCCTCCTTAACCGGTTTTCTCCGCTCTGCCGTCATTGGGTCAAGCACATACACATTCCCTTGCCCTGGTCCATAATAAGCATTTGTAGTTTCTAATTTTAAGGCTCTTTTGCCATTCCGGTCACATACGGTGACGCGTGAAGGCGCACTTCTTACCGCCCACTCTGATAACGCGGAAGGAATTCTAACCCGATTGCCATCGACCCAACAACCTGCTTTTTCAAAGATTCCACGAGCTTCTTCGTTCTGGATTTCTGACCCTGTACGTTCTAACACCTCAAGCGCCGTCATGAAAAGTTCTTCACATTGATCCTCACTAAGCATTTCCCAAACAGTGGTCTGATTGACCGCATAATTTGCCCGCGTATAATGACTTTTTGTTGTATTCACTTACTTCTCTCTCCTTTCAAACCCGCTAAGTTTAAGCCAAGAGCCGATTACAAAGATCTACCGCATAAGCCGCATCCTGCGCATATCCGTCCGCACCCGCTTCATCCGCGAAATCCTGGGACAGTGGCGCCCCGCCTACAATTACTTTCACCTGATCTCTGATGCCCTCTTCTTTCATAAGTTCGATTGTGTCTTTCATATGCAGCATCGTTGTGGTAAGTAAGGCACACATTCCTAAAACATCTGGTTTGTGCTTCCGAATTTCTTCCACGAATTTTTCCGGGGAAATATCCATTCCTGCATTAATAACGGTGTAGCCTCTGCTTTCGAGCATCATTCCCACCAAATTCTTACCGATATCATGCAGGTCGCCTTTTACTGTCCCCAACAAAACTTTGCCTGCCGAAGGCATGTTTTTATCTGCAATCAAAGGTTTTACCAAATCAATCCCTGCGGTCATGGATCTCGCGGCAACCAGAACTTCCGGCACGAACATCTCCCCATTTTTAAATCGGGCACCCACCACACTCATACCGGCAATTAAACCCTGATTGATGATATCCAAAGGCGCGGTTCCTCCATCAATCAGAGCCTTTGTTATCTCTTTGACTTTGTTAATATTGCCGCTGATTACGCCTTTTGACAGTTCTTCTAAATTTGCCATTCTTTTTATCCCCTTTCAAATGTGTCTTTTTCTTGAGAACCGGACATATCATTGCCGATCCTCGCTATATAAGTGTTTGCCTACTCAAATTGAGTTGGTTCGGTAATTTCCGTAGTTAAGGCATCCAAAGCCTTTTTAACCATCGCTTTTCTCAAAGCATGTTCATCGCCCTTATTAAGCTTCGGATTTCCCACCGGATAAGGAATAGCAATCGTCGGGACAATTCGATTAGCGCCGACTGACTCGCTAATTGTCGTAATGGTAGCCATATGAACAATAGGAATACCATATCTTTCGATTTCTTTTACCATCGTTGCGCCGCAACGTGTACAGGTCCCTCAGGTGGATGTTAAGATAACACCATCCACTCCGGCAGCCTTCAACTCAGCGCCTATTTGCATACCGAATTCTACCGATTTACTTACAGCAGTTCCGGTTCCGGTGGTTGTATAGAACCAGTCAAAAACCTTGCCAATATAACCCTCCGCTTCGAATTCGTTTAAAATATCCAAGGGTGCGACGCGATCAGGGAGCTCATTGGCATATACGGGATCATAGCCCCCATGAGTTGTATAATAGCAAGGGGCTTCCAGCGCATTCACCGCGCTAACATCGTACTTACCCCATTTTTGTGCACTGGCTGACTGGATTTTGTCCGGATTTCCTGCCGGAACAATACCGCCTGTAGTACACAAGGCAATGGTAGCCTTACTTAACTCTTTAATTGGTTCAGCAGGAGTCACCACATCAAAAACAGGCATTGGCATTTCTGTTTCAAACGGCTGTCCTTTCAGGCGGGCAAGTAACATTTCCACCGCCCGTTGCGAACCCCTTTTTTCCGCGAAGAGAGTCTTTCTCATCCCCCGGGCAATATAACCTTCTGCTTCAGGCGACCCAATTTCGATCCCTTTGGCCAGCTTACAGGCAAGAGACGCCATTAAGGGCAATGCCTTACGCATTCCGCCGGCAGAATCGCTTGTTCCTACCACATAGGCGACCGCTTTGCAGTTATCCAGGCCGGGGTTTTCCACATACATACCGGTGACTACCGGAATGTTCAACTGTTCAGCAACCGTCTTGGCAATCTCTGAACAAGCTACGCCATACCTCCCGGCATTAAAAGCAGGTCCTGCGACAAAAACGTCCGGAGCGGCTTCTTTTACCATATTCAAAATAACTGCTACCGCTTCATCTTTGTTTTCATTGAAATAGTTATCACCGCAGATAATTGTGCCGGCAATCATTCCCTCTCCCTTGAGCAATCCTTCAAACCCCATTGCCGGACCAACCTTATCCGGCCTAAATTCCGGCGGCATGCCTGCCTTATCCTCGCCGCCTACTTGACCAAAGAATTGGTTTACATAGTAGATTACTTTGAATTTGTTGGACATATGTTACCCTCCTTTCTGATGATTTTAATATAGTCTACAGGTTACATTGTGGAATCCGATTTCTGACGTGGCGCCAATTACAGCATTCAATTCACACATCAAACTGCCGTCTTCCAATAAAGAACCTTCCCAGCCACCGGCTAATACCGAAATAGCTGCCTTATTGCCGATAACCTTGTCCGCCGGCGGCAATGTAACCACATGACTGACATTTCCCCCGGAAACTACTGCCACCGCCTCTGCTGCCGTGTCAGCTAAAGGCTGGGACATGCCGTCCCGTCCTGCACATTCGTCGGTAATTAAAACGGTTTTAATCCCGGATTTTTCACATTTTTTACAAATCATTAAGAGATCAGAGTCAGGGTTTCCATATCCCTCTTCCGATACAATCACCGCATCGGCACCTAGCATTTTTGCCAGCTTCACAGTAGAATCAGATGCGCGTACTTTTCCGGCTAACGTAGTATGCTCCGGAACCATAATGACTCCTAAAAAATTAATTTCCTTACCATGCTGGGCGTACAGATCATAAATAACAGAATTATTTTGGTGCTGGTAGGTTGTAATCTTATCGCAAGCCGCAACACAGTTCCCGCTAATTACCGCACTATCTAATTCCTCATTGGCATGCAGCAGGGTTGGCAATATACCCGATTGATTGACACCGTAAATATAGGTATCATGCAACAGCCCTTGGGTAATATTCATCTCAGCGTAAACCACTTTGGGCAACTCAGGATACTTGGCTGTTTCTTCAAAAATACTGCCAAGCTCAAAGGTAAGTACCTCGTCCGGGGCTATATCTTTCCCCGCCAGCCCAACAAATTCCGCTGCCCTAAGTCCGGCGATCCTAACGGTTTCTTCATGAATATGGGGCTGCAGCCCTTCTTCCACCTTAATATCCACCGTCAAATTATAGGTTTTAGAAAACGGTGTCCACTTGGCCCCTTCACCCCACATATCAACGACACCTTCCTGAAAACCAACAATATCACCAATTGTTACCACTGCGGCGCCATATAAAACATGGGTTCTGCCTTCGCCGCACTGCGCCTGTTTGGCCGTAACCCCCGGAAAACCGTTAATACCGCCTTGCACTTTTACCCTAGGCTCAATCACGTCTTTTACCGGGATGATTCTTACTTTTTCACCTGGCCTGGCTACGTCAAGCAAGATATCTTTAATTCTTTCGTCTTGCTTCAGAAAGGCGATCAATCCCTCCTTATCAACGCATAGCACTCCGTCTTTTACAGAGGTCTCACTGCCTAACTGAATGTCCTTAATAGTAATCCGGCCAATTTCCAGTTTCAAACGCTCACCCCCTATTGTTTTTCCAACATCCCAATGATAGGCTTATCTAAAATCGCTTCCAAAAGTATCAGGTCCATCATTTTGTAGTCTTCATCATGTGCAGTGTCAATTTTACGAAATTCCATGTGCTGCTTGTATTTAATAATGCTGTCTTCAATAATCATTAGTGAGAAAGAATCCACCTTTGTCAGCTTCTTTCCTAAGATTACAGAGCGAAACGGGGAAAACAACATCCGTAAACTGGCAGCTAACGGGTGGCTGATTAGTTCATAGCCTTCATGGATCAAGTCCCGTACCTTGGTCAAAGTCTCAGCGGCGGAACCTTCCACAAATACCAGATTATCTATTCGTGCTGCTACTGCTGGATTGTTAGTGACAATTAGGTATTTCATTACAGGTATTCCTTCGCTTTCAATAACTTTAATGTCCGCTTCCGGTGCAGTAATACCGATATAACCGGTTTTTCCGGGGGAGACCTTGCAACCTTCCCATCGTCTTGTTTAATGGGCAAGACATGGGAGCTCGCGATCCTAATAAGGATTTTACTCATTACTTCACCTGCCTTTAAAAATTTTAAATATTTGCTTTATTGTGTTTCTTTCAAATAGTCGAACTAATTGTTAAACATATCTATTGCAATTACTGTGCCAAGTCCATTTGGCCGTAAATTTTAGCTAATAGTTGGGCTTATATCTAAATTTTCTTAATTTTTTGTCTTATTTTCAGACAAATTCTTTTAATCCAAGAAGTAAAATCCTTATTCCAGCCTGTCGGTACTGCTATATGTGTCCTGTCTGATTTTAAGACTAATTTGCGAGGTTAGCTATTTGGGGTACGCATCTTACCCTACGATTTAGCTTAGAAATCCGCAATATATATGCCTTTTTATAAGAGAGAATAAATATCTCATTTTCGGATATTCACTAAAATACTTGCCGCCTGGCACTTATGAACCAAAGGGTGCTTTTCTGCTAGGGCACTTCTCTCGGGAACACAATTGGCAGTTTTCATAGGTTCCTTCTTTAGGAAAACGGATTCCAGAGACACTCTTAACCGGAAGCATAAGGCAACTGTCGGTAAGTCGAACCCCGATTAACGCTTCTACATCGCCTAATAGATTAAATACATGTATTTGCTCAGTGATTGGCCACTCAGCCAACGAACCGGGATTCATATTGACAGCATGACCTAAACCAAACTCTTTATCTAGTTGTTCCTCAAACAGTTTAATAGCTGAACGCAACACCATTTCCTTAATCGTATCGGCGCAAAAGTTTGCGAAATAATCTTTATATTGGTTAGACCAGACCTCTAACTCGGTCCCGCAAGTAATAACAAATGGGTACGCCTTTAGCGCCTCTGCCATGTTCTCTTTTAAAACGCGACTAGTGAGCTTGATTTTATCAATAACAACAAAGTTATCTTCTTTCAACTCAATAGTTGCTTCTTTATAGACTATTTTGGGCCTTGCCAGCATCTGCGCTTCGGCAGCCATCCGCTCCACTTCGTCTGAATAGTCGCTTCCTTTCTTAATGTGCAGCTTTTCCAGGAGCTCGGCAACCTCTATTTCACACGGAAACTTGTCTAATACCACGGTATTCATAAGCCATCTCCTTCCTTTACATAAAAAGCCTCTCCTATTTCCAGTACCAGTGACCCCTGATCCCCTGAGATATAACAGTAGCTACCTGCTCTTTGCAGGTAGCTACTGTTATACTTTTTACTAGTCTTCCAATTTGCCTCCCCGGTAGGCGCTTAAATAATTGGCACAATAGCTATCGCGTCCGGCAATGGTCTCAGCAGCGATTATATTAGCCATCATCTGCCTGTCTAACGGATTTATAATTAAGCCATCCAAGCCTCGATCAATCGCCATTACGGCAAACGACTGGTTCAGAAGCTTCCGAACGGGTAAACCGTAAGAAATATTCGACAAGCCACACATCGTGTGAACCCCTTTATAGGTCGTCATGATCCTTTCAACCGCTTCTAAAAATTCAATTCCAAAAGCATCTTTCGTAGACACTGGCTGTACCAGCGGATCAACATAAATATTGTCAAGGGGGATATTATTTTGTACTAAACCATTGATAAGTTTATCTGCCACGGCGAGCCTGGCATCTGACGATTCGGGCATCCCTTCATCACTCATGCATAAAGCCACGATCTTATGTTCTGTGCCGGCAATCAACGGTAAAATGCCTTCATAGCGTTCTTTCTCCAGTGAGATGGAGTTGATCATGGCGACTCCGCGATGGGTGGATAATGCTTTTTCAATCGCTTTTGGATCAGGACTATCAATACAGCAGGGAGCACCTGTAGCCTCTTGTACAACTTCTACAAGCCATGTTAAATATTCGGCTTCTTTATGTACAAAAACCCCGGCATTGACATCAATATAATTGGCACCCGCTTCAAATTGGTCTACAGCTACTTTTTTAATCACTGCCACATCTTGGGCATCAATTGCAGCCCGAATAGGTTTACGGCTTGCATTGATCAATTCTCCGACTATGAACATTCTCAATCACTCCTTTGATAATATTGACACATAGTAACAATTTGCAAGAACTGTGCCAATAAAAAAATAAGAACCTGCCCAATTGGGTAAGTTCTTCGATTAATGTATTCGCGTCCTAATTTAATTAATCCACATGTATGCCCATCTCTTTAATTTTTCGGTAAAGAGTGGATCGACTCATCCCTAAATATCTCGCAATATTTTCCTTGGCATGATTACTTGTACCATATCTTTTTAATGCCTCTTCTATTGCACTTTTTTCTAAATCTGCGATTGATTGAACACTCTCTTGCAGTTCGAGTGGTGATAAAGCCGTAGTGTGCTTAATAATCCGATCAGGAAGATAACTTGCATCAATCAATGAATCAGGGCAAACGTTAGCAGAGTATTCAATGGCATTCTCCAATTCCCGGACATTGCCCGGCCAAGAGTATCCCACCATTCTCGCTAGCGCATCCTTTGTATAGCCTTTAATATTTTTCCCCAAAATCAAATTATATTTTTGGATAAAACAGTGAACAAGCAGTTCCAAATCCTCCATTCTCTCTCTCAATGGAGGAATGTGGAAAGGTATGACACTCAAGCGATAATATAAATCGTTTCGGAATTGATTATCCTTGATCATTTCTTCCAGATCCCTGTTAGTAGCAGCAATGATCCGAACATCGATAATCAACGGCTTAACCCCGCCCACTCGTTCAATCGTATATTCTTGTAATACCCGCAAGAGTTTGACTTGTAAATGCAACGGCATATCACCGATCTCGTCAAGGAATATGGTTCCGCCATTGGCTAATTCGAATTTACCTGGTTTGCCACTGCGCCGTGCCCCTGTGAATGCACCTTCTTCATAACCAAACAACTCGCTTTCAAGCAGGTTCTCGGGAATAGCCCCACAATTCACAGCAATGAAAGGCCCCTTCTTTCGTAGACTTTCATGATGAATCGCACGGGCAAAAAGCTCCTTGCCGGTGCCGCTTTCACCCGTGATAAGGATCGTCGAATCCATTGTCGCCACTCTGCACATTTTCTTTTTAATATTGGTAATTTTCGTGCTTTGGCCAATAATGCCATCAAAAGTATATTTGCGATCTTCCCGAATAAAACGTCCGGCCAACTTACGCATTTCCCCAAGCGAGCGAATGGAAAAAACAAAGCCGTTAATAGCTACCCCATACTTCACTTCCGTGATAGTAGCCATAAAATGCAATGTTTGTTGGCCATATTTATAAAATATATCTTGTTCTATATACGGCTTAGTCATTTTCAGGAGCGTACTCATGGAAATTCCTGCAAAAACCTCTTCAATCATATATCCATTGAGTAGATTAAGCGGTACCATAAGAATATCTGTGGCAGATCGATTGACATGAGTTATTTTCCCCTGATAATCAACCGCCACAATTCCTTCCCGTATAGAATTAATCAAGGTGTCGAATTGTTCAGCCACTTTTTTTGTTCGTTTATATAATGCCCTTTCATTGAGCTTTCCTGAGACTAATTCTACTAAGTGCTGTAAAAAGGTTTCAAGCTTAGCGGAGTCTTTTAACAAATTCTCTTTTTGTGCTTCATTGAAGGCGTATAGTGAGATGGAACCAACAAATTTATCTCCAAGTTTAATCGGGTATAACAAGCCCGCCAATACCTTACATGTCTTCTTAAGAGTACAATGCTGGCACAACTTGCCATTTGGCGGATCGAATACTAAAAAACTCTTCTGTGTGCGGCGTAATTGATAATTTATTGATCCTGAACCATAAACAGTTCCAATTTGATCTTTATATTGTCCAGTCCCCGCTAAGACCTCTAGGTACTCACCTACAATAGCAACCTCGTAATCAATTACACCTGCAAATGCATCTGCAACCCGTTGGATATAATCTTGAATTGACTTAAGATTAACTAGGTCCGGGCCATCCCTCTTCAAAATATTACCTCCTTTTATTTTTGGAGATCCATATTAATAGACATAGCCTTATTACCGTATGGGTGATCCTTTAAAGCCGCCATACCAAAATACTGTACCTCTACAATTTTAAATTCACATCAATCTCCGCATTTTTTACCTTCTGGCTATTTTCTCCACTTAAACTATATCATCCTGCCAATTTTCCCACATAGTGTAAAGATTTTTTATAGTAAGCACTATAACCCAAATTAGGGGCTGCCTCATTTATTGAGACAACCCCTCTGTCCAGCCCTGATTCCATCATAGTCATATTCTTTGTACTAGAATTTATATTTTAAAATGTCTGACTGTAGCAAGCATTTCTTCGGCCAGATGAGTAAGCGCCTGACTTGCGCTTGCGATTTCTTCCATGGAAGCAAGTTGTTCCTCCGTAGCTGCTGAAACGCTCTGCGCTTCGCCCGTCGCATTTTTGCTGAGATCGTCAATTTTTTTGACCGAACCTACAATTTGCTGGCTGCCAGTTGCCATTTCACTGATAGCTACTGAGATTTCTTTAACCTGGCTCGAAACCTGAGTCACTAAATCTGTGATTTCCCTGAAAGCCAGCCCTGCATCATTGACAGCTTCAGTTCCTTTTTTAACTTCCCTAGTCCCATCGGTCATAGCTACAACAGCTTTTTCAGTATCTACCTGAATTTCCGCAATCAACGCCTCGATCTTCTTTGCTGCTTCCCGGGATTGTTCCGCTAACTTTCGCACTTCCTCAGCTACCACTGCAAAACCTTTGCCCTGCTCACCCGCTCGGGCCGCCTCGATTGCAGCATTGAGTGCTAAAAGATTGGTTTGCCCAGCAATACCGGAGATCGTATCTACAATCTGGCCAATTTCCTTGGACCGTTCTCCCAATTTTACTACAACCTGAGCTGAAGTATTAACTGTTTCTTCAATCTGGATCATCTGACGTACCGCTTTACCGGCAGTCTCACTCCCATCCTGAGCTCTGTCAGTTGCCTGTATAGACTGAGATGTGACCTTTTCTGCAGTAATAGCCATTTTCTGGACACCGGACGACATGTTCTCTACCACTATAGCAGCTTCGTTAGCGGCAGCTCTTTCATCTTCTATTCCTGCTGCGACTTTGGTAATCGATGCTGCAACATAACTGGCCGCTTCAGCAGATTGCGCAGAGCTTGCAGAAAGTTCTTGCGCCGAAGCTGCTAGTTGATCTGCTGAATGAGCAGTGCTTTGAATCATTTTTCTAAGGTTTACAATCATCTGCTCAATACTATTTTCCAAAAGGCCGATTTCACCTTTTGATCTTGTCGGCTCAATATTAACAGATAAATCACCATTTGCAATACGTTGAGCCACATTCGATATTGTAACAATGGGTTTTGAAATCTTCCCGGAGCCAATATAAGTCAGAATACAGGCAATCAGTAAAGTTACTAGACAAACACTGAGAATGATCCATCTAATGTAACTCGACGTTTTATAAAGTTCCTTTGTTGTAATGAAAGATGCGAGAATCAGGTCTGACTCCGCACTCTTCCGAGATATAACAAAATACTCTGTTCCATTAATAGTCAACTCAGTCTGAACTTGTTGTTTACTGTCCAACATTTTTTCAAGCCCTGAAAGGCCAATATCTTTGACGTATTTGCCATTATTTTTAGGATTGCTGGGATCAGCGATCACAAGGCCTGTCTTATGTATGATCATACAGTAACCTGTCTCACCAATCTTGATTTCATCTAATATAGAAGTTACTTTTTCAGAGGATGCATCAATTGCCATAACTCCGATTATTCTACCATCAGAGGCTTTAATCGGAAATGAGTTACTCACTATCATGTTCCCGTTTGTAGAGTCTATGTAAGGGTCTGTTCTGGAAATCTTATCGCTCGCTTTGAGAGCTGAGGTATACCAGGGCCTTTTCCGGGGGTCATACTTAGCCGAATTACTGGTTTCTGGCCATTGGATGTATCCTCCGGATTCAGTCCCCATATATACATATAAAATTCCCGGATGCGATTTTGCATAATTATCGAATATACCAAAAATCTCCTGTTCGATCCCGCCATTTTTTGAGGGTGTCATGAGTTTCTTTTCATCTATATTCTCTAGATATTTCGTGATAGTTTCATCTGCTCTTACTATCAACGGATTAGAAGCAAACATTTTTATATCATTATCAATAGCACCCTGAAAAATATTAGCTGCATCTTCAATCGTAGCAAGTTGCTCGACCGAAGCATTTACATAGTTCTTCATAAGCGCACTTTGGCTCATATTATCTGCGATTATGCCTATCGGTATGGCGGTAAACAGAATTAGCGTAACAGATAAGCTAATAAGCCTAAAGCGTATTCCCTCAAAACGTTTATTCATTAACTTGCCTCCCCTCTCATCGTCTTTGCTGTGGACCAGTACCTGAAACAGTGATAGAGCCTTTTTTAGCAGGACCAAAATCCAACGCTCCTATTCCTTATAACCGAGGATACGTTAAGTCAATTGGGAAGCTATCCTCCTTTCCATTAAGCCTTCTTATTAACTCACTCTACTACACAAAATTCAATATAATAACTGGCATTTTCGACATTCTTTTACTTTTCTCCTTTGTATTTGAACTTTGTGATAATAATATTTATGTTGATCCTAGAATCGTTTTCAAGCCTTTTGGCCATTGGCTGCCCAGACCCCGATCATAAGCACTATTTCTATCATCGGTATGTGGCTTAACGTGAAAATCGCAATAATGATCGATCGTTAAGCGCGGGCATCCAGGATGCTTGCGCGTTTTTTTGAAGTCGTTTCGGCATGAATGCTTTCTCCTTTCGGATGTACAAATGCGTGAAAAAATGCAATTCGCATCCGTCCAAAGAAATAGAGCCTGGAGATCAAACCCAGACTCTTATACTTTCCGCTTTCTGTGTCTCCAGGATTGGAACCGGACAACTCAGACCTCCCATCTCCATATTATCCTTCCACTGTCATAAGCCTGTTACAGAAGTTAATGTCTACAAGCTTCACTTATTGCGGTTTAGTTGTGTCCATGCCGAACCACTTTAACGACAATTTTGTCAATGTCCCATCCTCATGCATAGATTTAATCGCCTTATTCACATCTTCTATAAGCTGATTATTTTTTTCATTTTTTACAAAAGGATACTGATTAATTTCGCCAATGCCGGTTTTCGCCGCAGCCAAACGTAAATTCAAGTTTCCCTGTTCAATAGTTGTTTTTGCTTTGATTGCACCGCTCCAAGTTGCGTCTAACCTGCCCACCTCAACTTCTTTTTCCATCGGCGATCCATCATAAGTCACGATTTCCATATTCAGTTGATATTTTTCGTTAACCTGTTTCAATGTTTTTTCCGCATTACTTCCCAACCATACACCAATTTTTTTCCCTTGAAATCTTCCAAATTAGTGAGTTGACTGTCTTTTTTCACTGTAAACTGATACGTACTATACGCATAAGTTTCACTAAAATCGTATTTTTTTGTCTTTCCTCTGTTGTTGAAATTATATGAGCAATAGTATCAATCTGCCCGGCATCTAACATTCCAAACAAACCAGCAAACTTCGATACTTTAAACTCTATTTCATAGCCCGCTCGCTTACCGATTTCATTCCAAACGTCAATCTCAAATCCTTGTAACTGATTATTTTTTTAAAACAGAGTGGATAGTATTCTCCCGAAGTCCCGACACGAATAATCTTTTTTGCGGGCCCGCTTGCAGTAGTTGCAGAATTATTTCCACAACCTGCAAACAGCATTAGCCCTGCCAGCACTACTAATACAGACCATATTACGAAAAACCTTGATTTCATTACTTATACCTCCTAAAATTGGTTCAATCAGTATTCATTCTTTTTTTGCAGTTATTGATTTTATGAATATCATATGCCTTTCATGCTCAACATTTGCAGCCCAAATCTAAACTACTAACTTCATCGCACAGAGCCAAAAATAAGCCACCCAATGTGCGCTCATCGATATTTTGACGATGCTGCCAGACAAGCAATTCGCGCAATAAACAAAAACAGCAATAGATAATCCATTTTTTCGCTGGACAGCTTATTATTTCATCACTTGGGAATAATTACTGATAAATAATATTATCATTACTTAACTTCATCCATCATCGCCAGAATAGGCATCCAAAGCTTCGAAGGGTTCCTCCATTAATAATACGTCAGGCGGTATGCGGCAGCGGGCAATTGCCGCCCGCTGCCGCATACCGCCGGATAGCTCTTGGGGATAGGCCTGGGCAAAATCTCCAAGCCCAACCAACCCCAGATAATCGGCCGCCCGTACGGCCCGCTCCCCTTTCGGCATTCCGGCAAACTCAAAAGCCCCAGCTCCACATTATCTGCTACCTTCCGCCACGGCAGCAGTGAGTATTCCTGACTGGCCACAACCTGCCACCTATCAGGCAAGCAGTCACCACTAGCATTAAACACAAATTGATTGCCTTTCTCATTACCTGTTGCTGGACTCGCGGATACTAGCGAGTCCAGCGTCAATATCACTGTACCCTGACCTGATTTAAAAACTTCACAGTCCGCGAATTTTGCGGGTTGGCAAAAAACTCGGCAGGCCTTCCCTCCTCAATGATCCGGCCGTCATCCATAAAAACAATCCGGTCGGCGGCATCACGGGCAAAGTTCATCTCATGCGTTACAATCAGCATCGTCATGTGCTTGTCCGCCAAACTTTTGATAACATCAAGCACCTCGCCGACAAGCTCCGGATCAAGCGCGGACGTCGGCTCATCCAGGAGGATAATGTCCGGCTCGACGGCCAGCGCTCGCCCAATTCCCACCCTCTGCTGCTGACCGCCAGAAAGTTTTGACGGATAGTTGTCCCGTTTATCGACCAAGCCCACTTGCTCAAGAATGCCCCGCGCAATCGCCTCGGCCTCTTGACGCGGCAGCTTTTTCACAATAACCAGCGGCTCCATAATGTTCTCAATAGCGGTTTTATTCTTAAATAAATTATACCCCTGAAAAACCATGGCGGTTGATTTGCGCAATTGCCCAATCCCTTCTTTAGTGGCGATTCGGGCATTCACGGCGGTAGCACCAATGATTATTTCCCCCTCATCTGGTGTCTCTAAAAAGTTTATACAGCGTAGGAGAGTCGACTTGCCCGACCCGGAAGGACCAATAATAGCCACAACCTCACCCTTTTTCAGTTTAAGATTGATTCCTTTAAGGACAGCGGTCGAGCCAAAGTTTTTATAGAGATTCTTAATTTCTATCATATTAACATCCTAATATGCCTCATTCATTTTTTGTTCAAGTTTTCCCTGGATGCGTCCCAACGCCAGGGCAATCAGCCAGTACATGATAATTACAGCGGTGAAAGCCTCTAAAAACCTGTACGAGGCTGCGCCTTCCATCTGAGCGGTAGCCATTAGTTCGGTTACTCCCAAGGTAAAAGCCAGTGCCGACCCCTTGATAATGTCGACGAAATTATTTGACAAGGCCGGAATGGCTACCCGCACCGCCTGCGGCAGGATTACGCGGCGCATCGCCTGGAGATACGTCATTCCTACCGAAAGGCAGGCCTCCATTTGCCCTTTGTCCACCGACATGATCGCGCCCCTTAAAGTCTCGGACATATAGGCCGAAGCGTTGAGGCTGAGCCCAATCACGGCGGCCGTAAAAGCATCCATTCCCTTCAAAACGGGGAAAAGCTGAACTAAGCCAAAGTACAGGAAAAATAGCTGCGCAATAAGCGGGGTACCACGGAAGAAAGATACCCCTACCCTTGTAAGCGGATATAATATCACGATTCTAGCCTGCACAATCAAGGCGATTAACACCGCCAATATCAGCGCCAGGCAAAGTGCCACCACCGACATAGTCAATGTCACCTTAAGATAACGAAACATTAGAGGCAATAAATTTAATGCGAAATCGACATCAAAAACTTGCATTTTTCATCTCCACTATTATTTTTTAGTAGTATCAGTATTAAACCACCTCAGTGAAATTTTGCTCATCGTACCATCTTCATGCATGGATTGAATAGCTTTGTTGATAGTGGCGATTTAGTAAGCCATCATCCGGTCGTAGCGTTTGGTTCTTGCCGGTAACGGCCTGCGCCAAATTTATATCCTGACTGCTATGCAACCTCGTCATCATTAAGCTCCTTTGTTTTTCGTTGCATAGCCATGTATGCTAAAGGCATGTCTAACCGGGATATTGAAGATCACCTGCGGGACATCTACGGCGAATAAGTCTCTGCCAGTCTAATCAACCGCATCACCGACAAAATCATGCCGCTGTGGTCCAATGGCAGAATTATCGCCCGGGTTGTCATTTGCGGATGATCAGAGTATACTCGCCGCCGCTGCTACTGCTTTCCACCTGGTATTTCCTGGATTTAGCAAACTTAATAATATTCTCCCTGGCGGCGGGTTCGTCGACAGTAATGGTCACCACCGCTGCTTCTTCCAGCGCTTTCTTCGTCTCCAGAAGTGGCACCGGGCAACTTAGGCCTCTCAAATCCAGTTTCTTTTCCATATTATCCCTCCACTACCACAGTCAGTTTTTCTCTAAAAGCATAGCCAATACCGGCCGTGATGACAATACCGGCCACTGTGGCGATCTGTCCGTTTAAAGCCACCCCTGTCGCACTGCCGGCCATGTTGAAACTATGGGCGATGCCGGCTCCGGCCAGCATGCCCAGTACGCAACATAGAGCATCAACATTTCCTTCACCGGACATAATAATTTGTCTGAGCGGGCAGCCACCGGCCAGAACAGCCGCCAAACCAGTCAAGAACAAGCCCAGAAAGTTCCACAGGTGCATAGTATGGGCGAGCGGCTGACCGGTATAACCCAGCTTGAAAAAGCCGAAATATTGATTGCCTGCAAAAGCAGCGAGAAAGATAATAACGTATATCTTGAGCAGATAGGTATCTCGTACCAGAATATAGTCGCGGATACCGCCGCTCAGGCACATCCGGGACCGCCATGCCAGCGCTCCGGCTATCAGTCCTGCTATCAAACTAACGATAACCGGCGCATGGAGCGAACCGGGTCCGCTAACGCTAAATTTCAGGAATACCGCATGAGTCCCTACACCGACTAGCAGAATGACTGCCGCTACAGCAGCCAGATAACCGGCAGCACCTTTCCCACCGGTATAGGAGTGGGCCCGGCCCAAGTTATAACCGTTCTTTAGAAAGACCACGCCGGCAGCAACACCGGCGACAAAGCCGGCCAGGCCCGTCAGGCCATTCAAATCACCCCCGGCCAGTCGCAGGATACCCCGCAGCGGACAACCCAAAAACACCAGGGCTCCGATCATCATCATCGCGCCGAGAACAAACCGGATTGCCGGGTTCGAGCCTCCTCGCGGCCGAAACTCACCGCTGATTCTTGCCAAGCTGAAAGACCCCAGGATAAATCCTAAAATTTCCGGTCTGGCGTACTGTAGCACTGCTGCCTGATGAATCCCCAGCGCCCCGGCAATATCCCGCAGATGACAAGCAGCACAAAAGCCATAATTACCTGGGTTGCCTGCCTTCACCAACAAGACTGCTCCCAGTCCAAACACAATTCCGGTTAAAACAATGATCATCCAGTACATAGTAACCCTCCTAATAAACAATTCTATTTATTAATTCAAAAATCTCGTCAATGTCTTTCTATTATTTTTCGGTTAGCGTTATAAGGCAAGCACACCAACCGTATCATTGTCGCAGAGCAGCCCCACGGCGTCTGCCCGGCAGCGACGGCAATGGTAAATCTGCGGTATGTGTCCAGATATTGATTTCCGTATATATACCATTTCTGCCTCAGTGGGAGTCTCAAGCTCAGCAAAAGGAGTATCATGGACAGGGATCAAGGGTATACAGTTCATAGTATCAGCTCCCCACGCGGCCACCTTTGCGGCAATGGCAGGGATGTGACCGGTATTAATACCGGGAAGAACGACCGTATTTATCTTGACCATTAGGCCTCTTTGCTTCAAACCGGCAACAGCTTCCTCCTGCCGGCCAAGAAGAATATTGGCAGCTTCAAGGCCCTGATAGGTCTGGTGCTTCTCGGTAACAGAAGAATAAATCTGTTGACCGATATGAGGATCAACTGCATTGACCGTTACGGTGACATGAGTCACCCCGGCGGCGACCAGTTCGTCGATATGACCGGGCAGATTCAGTCCATTGGTAGATACACATATTAAAAGTTCGGGATGAATGGCGTGAACGGCGCGCAGCGTCTCCAAGGTTCGATCCAAATCGCATAGAGGGTCTCCCGGTCCGGCAATTCCTACCACGGCGATATCCGCTCTTTGTTGCAAAAGCCTGTTTAAAGCCGTCAAAGCTTCCGCCGGCTTAAGAACGCTCCGGGTCACTCCCGGGCGACTTTCGTTGACGCAAGCGTAGAGTCGGTTACAGTAGTTACACTGAATGTTGCAGTCGGGCGCTACCGGCAGATGAACCCGCCCCCAGCTAGCACTGGCTTTTCCGTGAAAACAGGGATGCTGGTCAAGAGACCTGCGTTCGCGGAGTTTAATCATTTAATTTCCTCTTTTTACCAAATTTTATGGCGTCAACAGGACAAGATTGCATACAATCGCCACAATTATTGCAATTGACTTCATCAGGCCGGGTTCCCATCTCACATACGCGCATACAGGCATTACAGCCATTGCAGGCACCGGTTTTGAAAACGCGAAAAATGGCCATGCCCTTGAAAAGCTCAATTAACCCGCCGGAAGGACAAATAAAGCGGCACCATAGATTAGCTACGAGCAATCCTGCCGCCGCCATCCCCAGAATAATATAGGTACGAACCAGCCAGGCGGGGAAGGCATGTTGAAAGGAAAGTATAATGGAATTCCAAAATTCACCAGTTCTAATTGGCACCATCATCCGGGGATTATTCATCCCAAACCAGATAATCGCTACCGCGGCCAGCCCAATCGCCATCCCGGCCGGTGCATACTTTATTAATTGGTTGCGCTTGCGCAGCTTGAGAAACGAGAGTTTACCAATAATCTGATTAACAAACCCGCCAGGACAGAGCCAGCCGCAAAAAGCCCGCCCGAAAAGCAAAACTGATAGGGGAAGCAGCAGCCAAAAACCCCAGAAGTAACTGGTGATCCTTCCCCAGCAAGTGATGACGGGACAGGTTTGGCAATTCACAAAGGGAATGAGATACGGACAACGAAAAACACCGTAATAGGCCCATTGTCCCAAAACACCCAGCATAGCCAATTGAACAGTTCGGCGAACCGTCGTCAATGAAAATCCAGTTTTCGTCTGTTTTGCAGTTTCTATTTGACTAGACATCTTTTACCCCCAGCTTTTCGATAAGTGTCCGACCTTTTTCGGAAATAGCTGGAATAAAGCCATATTGCTCAAAAATCGCCTGCGCTTCGTTGGAGCAAATAAAGTTCACATAATCATCGGCCAAAGCGCGATCCTTGGCATACTTCATTACCCCAATAGTGAAGGTTAGCGGGCCGGGTGGAAAAAACGCCTCTGAAATGGGTATGACTTCTACTTTTCCTGCGTATGCCGGCTGACGGGTAAGACGCCTTTCCACAATCGAAGCCGCCCCTTCCCCGTTTATGATAGCCGGCATCATTTTAACGACACAAGATTCCTTATTAATGGTATTTTTGAGAACCGCCTGTTCAAGGTTTGCCTTTTTGAGTATACCCATCACAGCGTCTCCCCCAGGAGGAGAGGCCCCAAGCGGCAGGATGACCTTAACCCCCGGCTTGCCAAGATCCTGAAGCGACTGGATTTTTGCCGGATTTCCCAGCGGTGTGACAATAACATACTCAGTAAAACATAATGGCTTGAAATAAAGCATTTTATTATCAGCCCTTAGATTTTTGGCCAATTGCAATACCCGCCCGGCAAATATCTCGGTGACCGCACCGCCCAAAAGCGACTTACCTAATGCACCGGCGAAAGCCCCTGTATAATTGACCTGAATGCCATTTCGCTGCTCATATAGGCGGTTTGCCTCCGTGAAGGCTTCCGCAAGCCCTCCACAGGACCATACCTGCAACGAATCGGATTGGAACTTTCCTGCAAACATGATTCCGGGCACCGAGACCGCAGCAGCAAGGGAAGCGATTCCGGCCTTAAGAAAGCTTCTTCTTTTTATTCCTTCTTTTTTATCCATAATTAACTCCTTCTATTGTTGAATGCCCAGCGAACCTCTTACAAAGAACAAGCCCTGCTAAAATTTATAAGCTTAAACAGCTCTAGGCCCCTAAAGTTCAATAATGCGATTATGTCACTTCATCCATCATCGCAAGAATATCGGCATATAACTGCCCATATCTGGGTATTGCCCGATCTCTTGGCCTGGGCATATCCACCTGGATAGTCGCCTTGATCCTTCCCGGGCGCCTGGACATGACCAGGATGATATCCGCTAAATATAAGGCCTCATCCACGCTATGGGTTACAAAAATCACCGTTTGGCGATGATTTTCCCAAATCCGCAGCAACTCTTTCTGCAACAGTATCCGCATATGCGCATCTAAAGCGCCGAAAGGTTCATCCATTAACAATACATCCGGCGCCACTGCCAGCGCCCGGGCAATGGCCGCCCGCTGCCGCATACCGCCGGACAGCTCATGGGGATAGGCCTGGGCAAAATCCCCAAGCCCAACCAACCCCAGGTAGTCCGCCGCCCGTCCGGCCCTCTCCCCTTTGGGCATTCCGGCAAACTCAAGCCCCAGCGCCACATTATCCGCTACCGTCCGCCACGGCAGCAGTGAGTATTCCTGAAAGACCATTCCGATTTGGGCGGAAGGGCGGTTTACCGGTTTTTGCCGATAACTTACCTGCCCACTTGTCGGTTTCTCCAGCCCTGAGAACAATCTGAGCAAGGTGGATTTACCGCACCCCGACGGTCCTACGATACAGACAAACGCGTTATCCGGTACCGCGATGCTGACCGCCTGCAGCGCCGCAACCCGTTCCCTGTTGCTGGTCCAAAACTCTTTGTATACATTTTCGGCTGTTAAGACCGAATCGGACATCCTGCTTCCTCCTAAGTCAACGGGCTAATCTTTGCCATGCAAATTTTCTGTCGGCAATAGCCCTGAAACTGGCGTCTAGCGCCGCCCCGATGGCGCCAATTGAAATCATGCCGGCAATCACGATATCCGTCCGAGCTATCGTATAAGCATGCGTTATCAAGTAACCCACGCCCGCGATACTGCCCGGAAGCATCTCAGCGGCAACCAGGCACATCCAGGCCACCCCCAGGCCGATCCGCATACCGCTGACAATGGCGGGAGCGGCGGCCGGCAGGAGAATCTTGACGAACACATCCCGCCTTCCGGCCCCCAGCACCAAGGCGGTATCCAGTAAAATCTTCCGTACACTTTGCACGCCATAAATGGTGCTGGTGATAATCGGAAAAAAAGCGCCAATAAAAATTATGAAAACCATAGATACTTTAATATTGCGCAAATATAAATACGCTTCTCCCGATTCTACACCAAGAACATTCGCCAAACTGGCAACACCAAACCAGGCCAAAACCAGCGGAACCCACGCCAACGGCGGAATAGGGCGCAAAAGACCAAAAAAATGGTTCAGCAAATCAAAAACCGACCGGCTATACCCCATTAGAATACCCAGCGGCACGGCCAGGAGGGCGGCCAGGACAAACCCAGCCAGAACCCGCCAGAGACTCACCGCAATATTTTGGGCCATTGAACCTAAACTCAGCAACTCTTGATTTGGCGCCGCCAAAATAACAAATACGTCCGAAACTGCCGGCAATATGACAGGGTTGGCGAGATTCACTGCCACAGCCTGCCAGATTCCCAAAAACAGCACCGGTAGAATAGTAATATTGATTATCCTTTGAACAATCGGTCCCATATTTCCCCCATAAAGATCACTCCAGAACTAAATCCGGCCCTAAAATGACACACTGTTTTCTTTACTTACCCTTGGCCTTTTGAATATAACTGAAATCAAAAATCAGATCTTTGACTTCGTTGAGCGGCTTGTCCTTCAGTGCTCCTTTATATTTGTTCATCGAGTTCATCAGCTCCTGGTATACGCTCAGATTTTTGATCCAGGTATCCGATGGATAGGTCAAAAATACAATGGTTGATGCTTTCGCGGCATCGGCCGGAATGCCGATCCATTGAGCGACAATATCGGCGTATTCGTCATGGTTCTTATTGGCATAGTCACCGGCGTAAGCTATTAATTTCAAAAATTTCACCACAGCATCTTGATTTGCGGCGATAAACTCGGTGCGTCCGGCAATAGCACAGCAGGGAGCGTCATGCCAAGCACCCTGCGGGGGCAAATCACGCAAGTCAAGCACAATCCTGCCGACCCCCGTTTTTTCTGCCACTTGCGGATGCGGTGACGGTCCCACCCATCCGTCCACTTGTTTGCTGGTCAGCGCCGGTATCAGATTGGGCGTGTCCTTAAGGTCCACCAATAATATCTTGGCATTGAGCTCATTCGGATTTCGCGTATACGGTATTTTGTTTTGTTTTAATGCGCCTTCAAAGACCATCAGTGGTGCGCTTGTCGGCGAATGGTAGCCGATCTTCACCGGTTCACGCTGCTCATTCAAATATTTGCTAAAGCCATCCCAGCCGCTCACCGCACTGTCCTTAGGAAAAACCAGGGCCAGCCCTTCGGTCTGCAGCGGCGACAGTATCTTTATCGGCGTACCGCTGTCAATCGCCGACATCCCGGCGGTTACCGAAAGCAAAGACAAGTCAATATGCTTCTGGGCAAAAAGCGAAGCCGCCTCAGCACCGCTTTTAGTAACAATCAGCTCAATATTCGCGACTTTTTTTCCATCGGAATACAACTCATATTTTTCCTTGTCCACCACCGGCTTCAGATAAGTGCCGGAACTTTGGAAAGCCTCGCCCTTTTTCGCCGCGACCATCAAACTGGCGTGATGATCCACAAAGGTGTAGCCAACTTTAATTGTCGGCACTTGATTGTTCGTGCTGGCCGTCTGTCCACAGCCTGCCACAATTAGGCAAGCGCCAATCACCAGCAGCAAGCACAAATTAATTGCCTTTTTCATTTTTACCCCCCTCATTTTTGTTTAGTTTGGTTTAGAAATCAACCTTATCATTGTAAAACGTGACCTTACCTCTGATATCTGCTGCCGTCTAAGGGCCATTTGCCGTATATCTTTTAAATATATCGGAAATGGCAGCTCTGCTATCAAATCGTCCACTTAAGTATATACTTTTTCATCTTTTCAAAAAGCTGCATTACAATGACCAGTATAATTACCATAAAAATAAAGCCGACCCAGGTGTGATCATACAGGCCAAATTCAGAATATTTTTTTACAAAGAATCCCATGCCATACTGGGTGCCATACATCTCGACATATACCAGCATCAAAAAAGTACCGCGAAGTGAACTAACGAAGCCTGCTAAAATAGACGGACTGGCCGCCGGCAGAATGACTTTTGTCATCAATTTGATTCCACTGAGCTCTAACGTAGCCGCTTTGTCCAGATAGCGCTTATCAATAGTCATTATACCGGTTATCGTAGCAAAAAGGGTCGTCCAAACAGTGCCATACGAAATCAAGAATATTGATGCTATAACAAAATTAGGGGCTAGTAACAGCACAAATGGCGACAGCAGGATAGACGGTATCACACTGAATGCGTAAATTATCGGATAAAGCGCGTCTCTCAGCCATTCGACTAACCCCAGGATTGTACCAAGGATTAGCGCAATGGCTAAGGATATCAGGATAGATGGAATCATCAGTTTGAAGGATGACACCATGTTCAGCAGCATAGTCCCCTTGTTGCTGGAAAAGGCATTCACAATAGCATCCACGTTGGGGAATAGGTACGGGTTTGCCCGCCCGCTTTCTGTCGCATACACATACAATAGCACTAATGCTGCATATATGCAGACAGTAAGCCAGTATTTTTTCAAAAAAATCTTGACCTTGTCCATAGTACTCCTTACGTGGCTAATTAGGAATTATTTTCTTGGTAAAAAGCCTGCAACCTTTTATAGAATTCGGGGTCTTCGCTTCCATATTGTGCTGTTACTTCATCCAAAG
The DNA here is from genome assembly GCF_000445445.1 of Sporomusa ovata DSM 2662. GTDB lineage: Bacteria > Bacillota > Negativicutes > Sporomusales > Sporomusaceae > Sporomusa > Sporomusa ovata. The sequence continues at coordinate 1,005,258 of NZ_ASXP01000003.1, forward strand.
CAGTCTTATACAAATCTGTATTGATATGATCAACAATGTTTATGTCCTTGGCTTTTTTGTTCAGGAAACCAGTCTTATCCAGAATCCCCCATGCACGGATAACTGCATTTTTGAGGGGATCTGCGCTGACCACATAGTTATCATTAAGCATATAGGCAGCCACATACTCTTTAGAGGTTTTAATGTTCTCGGCCTGCAGGGCAACAGCCTCATTCTTATTAGCCTCATAATAGCGCTGGGCGCGAATCAATGCCTTCATTATACCCTTAACGGTATTAGGATTGTTCTTTACAAACGACGTTGGGGCAACCAGACGACAGCAGGAATAGTTTTTCATTACATCGCCCTGCCAGGTCACAATATCAATGTCTTTCATATTTTTCACAGCATAATTCTGGCCGGTACCCATGAGAGCATAATCCACCTCGCCACGCACCACAGCGGCCAAAGCATCATTATAATTGGTATAGGTAACCCATTCCACTGCGGTAAGAGGATCCTTATACCCCAGATCCATAACAGCGCCAGTGAATGCGAAATAGGCAGGATTGCAAGCGAACTTCTTGCCTATTAAATCTTGCACGCCATTCCACTTAGTACCCTTGCGGGCGACAACAGGCATGCTGCCATCCACCATATGTCCACCGAATATGGTCAAATCTACGCCGGAAGCAATCTGCTGCAAGGGGTTGCTGGTGCCGGAATTGGAAGCAACATCTGCCTTGCCAGTAGCCAGCAGTGCCATAGCATCAGCGTTAGCTGTGGCAGGAACCATTTCAAGTGTCAGGCCCTCGTCTTTGAAATATCCCTTCTTTTCCGCAATGGTAACCATTACGTTGCCGCTGGTGCCATAGTTCCACCTGACAACACTGGTTTCAGGCGCTTTTTTCCCTGACTCCGCAGATTGGGGAGTGTTGGCAGGGGTAGAATTGCCGCTGTTTCCACCGCAACCCGCCAAAGTAAGCATAACAGTCAGTGCCAAAATCGACAAAACAATTCTTACTTTCATGTGTATTCTCCTCGTATAAATATTTTAGTAATACCGTTTAAGAAATGCGGGATACCACATCCTTATTGATTTGGAAGATCAACTTATTGCGCAGTTCCAGAAGCTCCGGATTATCAAACTGCGCTTCCCGGGTGGGACGCTTATCTTCCGGAATGGAGCATTCGTAGATTATGTTACTGGGAGACTGACCGAAAACAATGATTCGGTTAGCCAGGAGCAGTGCCTCATCTACATCATGGGTGACAAAAAACACAGTCTTTTTGGGATTCTCCTGAGACCACAGCCGCAGCACCAAATCCTGCAGCCGCGCACGGGTCACTGCATCTAACGCTCCAAATGGCTCGTCCATTAACAAGACCGGGGGATCAATACTGAATGCCTGGGCAATGGCACATCGCTGTTTCATACCTCCAGATAACTCTTTGGGCAACTTACAAAATACCGACTCATCCAGACCTACTGCATTTAATGTGTCAAGCGCCAACTGTTTCAGTTTCTTTTTGTCTTGCTGAGGAAAGCGCTGTTTTAAAGCCAACATAATATTTTCTCCAGCTGTCATCCACGGAAATAGTCCATAGTCCTGAAAGACCATGCCTTTATCCAGACTGGCCCCGCTTACCGGCCGATCATCTAAAAGGATTGTTCCTGTAGTGGCAGTCTCCAAGCCTGCTAGGAGACGCAGGAAGGTACTCTTGCCACAGCCGGACTGCCCCAGCAACGCCACAAAAGTCCCTGCTTGCACATCGATGTTGATGTCTTTCAAAATTAATCTGTTATCGTTTTTATAGGCAAAAGAAAGCCCTTTAATTTTCACATCGTGTATCGCACTCATCTCCTTTATGCATGTATATTCAAAATTAATGACTACTCAACGCGGCAGAAGTTCTTTCCAGCCAGCAAAATCACATGTTCAATATCCATCCCGTACATCATATATCTCTTTTCAATCTAGCCTGCATGGCCCGGCTGCCTGCACTGCAAAATGCCATACACCGCCCGCAGATGGTAGCACCATAGCTGTCGACATCATGTTCACTAGCCCGCAGCCGCGCATCCCTTTTTTCCCACAATGCTTTGAACTTTTCCTCAGCATTCATCGGTTTTGCTTTCGCCACATCGACATTGGGATTAAAAGGGGCATTCGGCCACGCCTTTGTCGTCAAGCCTCTGGCAACCCAGTAACAACGGTCGCCATCGACAACACCATATGTTAGTTGCCGACCACCTATGGTTTTGTTCCATTCTGTCTTTTCAATAGCACCAGCCGGGCAGTTTTTGATACATTCGAAACACCGTGTGCATACCGAACCAGTAAAAGGAGGATCAGTAACTAGGGGGGCGTCTGTAAGAATTACTGTCAAACGCTGTCTTGAGCCATACTGCGGCGTAAGAAAAAGTCCGCTCCAGCCGATTTCGCCCAATCCGGCCGCAACAGCTGCATGCCGGAAGGAAAATGGTCCATAAAACTTTTTCTGCTCCCAATAATGACTGCCTTTACCCGGTATCGGCAGAGCCTCATAGCCGCCCTTTTCCATATACCGGGTTACGCGGTAAGTGAGAGCGTCTAATTCTTTATTCAGGTGGGTAAACCCGAAAATGCTGTAGGAATAATTGGTAACCTCCCTTTTCTGAGCCTCTATGGAACCGTCCGGAATGTGAAGTGCCATGACAATGATGGTTTTTACATTCGGCATAAGATCTTGCGGACGGTGGGGCGGAGTAAAGTACTCATCCAGATCAGCTGCTTTGGCAATCCCCACCAGGTCAGCGCCCTGGGCTAAAGCGAACTCTTTTAAATCCTGAGTAAATTGCTGCATGGATTTCACTTCCTTTAACCTATCTTCTTTTTGCAAAAGCACTATTTTTAAATGACTTTTCTCATATTATTGGTGTAGTAGACATCAAGGTCCAAGAGAAACTACACTTGCTCCCATATTTGAGCATTATCCCATATCCTTGTTTATGGTCCAAAATAGAGTTTTCTTTTTTAGCCGGTCAAACAAAGCCATAATGATAACAATAACCACCGTGGTGAACAATAGACCGGCCAGCACCCGGGCATAGTCGGAAAAATCGGCATAATACTGGATGTAATACCCCAATCCGGAAGTGGTGGCAAACATCTCCGCAATCCCAAGCAGAATGAAGGCAAAATTCATTGCCGTTCCCATACCCGCAAAAATCATGGGGGATGCGGCGGGAATAATGATATAGAAAAGCAGCTTCCACCCGGTAAAGCCCAGCACCTTAGCGTTGTCCAGATATTTCTGCTCAATCATGGCAATACCGTTAATCGTACCTGACAGAATTGGCCAGAACACCCCTATAAAGATGACACCGCAGGAGGAAAGATAAAAGGTTGGTAACACTGCAATGAAATACGGAGTGAGCATTGAGGGAGGCATAGGACTAAGGCCAAAGATAATAGGCTTGAGGTTCTTGTGCAGTCTGGGTCTCAGACCGATGATAATGCCCAGCAACACACCACTGACCGCACCTACGATATAAGTGGGAATCAGCAGATACATGGAGCTGAAGAAACAATCAATCAGCTTGGGCAGAGAGGACACCAGCCGCGGACCGATTTTGGAAAAGCCGGGGAAAAGCACCTGGCTCAGTAGTCCTAATCCATCTGTAACCAACTCGTATAGGACAAAGGCTCCTGCCAGAATCAGCAATGTGCCGCCGTAATTTTGGTAAAAGCGTTTCAATCCATCCATTAATCGTTGTATTTCTTGTAGCGCTCGGCGAACATCTGCAGCGTCTTGTTGTCAGGCTTCTCCGCCAGCAGTTCATCCAGAGCCTGCTTGTACAGGTTAGTGTTGATGTGCTTCTCAATATCAATTCCATCAGTTTTCGCGTAATTCAGCTTGCCCATCATCTGCCACATATAGCGTACGCCCTTACTCTTAGGATCGGCCTCAAAGACCTGATTGGTTTCCAACAGCATTTTGCGGGACTGATCCTCATCCAGCTCCATGTATTTCATGTTCAGCTTCACGCAGTATTCCGGGTCGTTAATGAGGATTTCCTCCGCTCGAATCCAAGCCCGCATCAGCCGCTTGACCAAATCAGGATTACCGTTAATCCACTGGGTGTTGGCCACCGGGCGGCAGCACACGTGCATGGGATCTAGATCATTAGTCCATGTCATAATATTCAGACCAGCCGCCACCGCTTGAAGGTAGGTGGAGTTGGTACCGATGCCGATGTCGGCCTTGCCGGAGGATACGGCCTCCAGCACTTCGGCCGGCTTCTTGAACTCAATGATTTTTACATCCTTGGACAAATCATAACCGGCCTTCACCATAGCTCCCCGCCACACCAGATCGGGGGTGTACATTCTGGCCACAGCCACAGTTTTACCCCTAAAGGTTTCCAGTCCAGTATATTTAATGTTGGGGTTGCCATACACGGGCATACCACCGGAAACATATCCGCCGAAAATGGTGAAGTCGGCGCCTCGGGTGACCATGGTTAACGGTGCAATGGTACCAAAGGACACACCCATATCCACTTTGCCCGCCTGCAGGGCGTTAAGCGCATCGGTAGAATTGGTAAAGGGAATCAGCTCAATCTCCAGCCCTTCCTCAGCAGCGATGCCTGAGTCAATGGCGATAAAACCCAGGATATTGCCAGTAGCGGGGTTGTAGGCCATATTGACATGCTCGAGCTTTTTTCCTGCGGCCTTATCCTTGGCCTTTTCGTCCATGGTAGAGGAAGTAGGGGTTGCGGTTCCGCCGCAGCCGGTCAGCAACGTGGCCGACATCATTACCGCCAGTGCCAGAGTACATGTCTTTTTCCAGTTCAGTGTCATAGCTTTTGCTCCTCATTTTTGATTTTAGCTTCAATATCCTTATTCAGGATGTGAAGCAGCGTGTTACGCAGTTCCATCATCTCATGGTTTTCAAACAGTGCATTCCGGTTAATCAGGTGCTTATCCTTCAACTCGCAACTGTATATGATTTTGCTGGGGCTGGTGCCGAAAAGAAAAATACGGGTGGACAAGAGCAGCGCCTCCTCCACATCGTGAGTCACAAACAGCACTGTTTTTCTGTCCTGCCCCTTCTTTGCCCACATAGCATGTATCATATCCTGCAGCCTAGCTCGATTTACTGCGTCAAGTGCGCCGAAGGGCTCATCCATCAGCATGAGGGAAGTATCCAGCGCAAATGCCCGGCAGATTGCGCACCGCTGGCGCATGCCACCAGACAACTCATTGGGATATTTATCATAAACATCCTGGCTTAGCCCCACCTCGTTTAAGTAATAACGAATTTTTTCCACCAGTTCCTTCTTGGATTTTCTATGATACTTCTGTTTGAGAGCCAGCAACAGATTTTTGCCTGTGGTAAACCAGGGAAACAAGCTGTAATCCTGAAAGACCATACTTCGATCCGCTCCGGATTCCAGCAGAGGTTCCCCATCCACCAGGATTTCTCCGCCTGATGGTATCTCCAGCCCCGCCATCAAGCGGAGAAAGGTACTCTTTCCACAGCCTGACTGCCCCAACAGGCATACAAAATCTCCGGACGCAATGTCCATGTTAATCTGCTCCAATATAGGCGTTGTCTTATAGGCAAAAGATACATCCCTCACCGTTATTTTGCTCATGTGTTGCCTCCCTCAGTGCACTTACTAATTTGCTGCATATAAAACAGAAAAACATACACCTATTTTCTCCTGCCTTGCCTGCTGCTGAGGTGAAGACATCGGCTTCCACTCTTTATAGTCTAGCGAGGCTCTATCGCTTCACGCTTTCGTCATCCAGGGGAGTAAGCCATAATCCTGGAACACCATAGTTCTATCCAGGATTGGCCCGTCTTGCCGCCAACCATTAGTTGTTCCGTATCCTCCACTTCATCCCGTTGCTTCCAACTTTCGCAAAATTGTTTAAATATAATGTAGCTGCTAACCTTCAATAACCATGCCTTGCTCAGTACTTTTGTCCATGAATGTTGAAGGTTGCTCTCTTGTTTTGCCTCATTTTTTAGGTGTATAATGCCAGTATTAGCTGGTACCGGGGTGAAAATGAAAAAACCACGGCGAGGATCCCTCAATCCCGTACCGTGGTTACCAAAATAAACAACATGGTCATATTATCACGTTACGAGATACATTTCAATATTAATACGCATATTTTTAGTTTCAAGTAAGATTCTTTCCGTTTGTCCTCATTGTAGCACTCCTCTTTCTTGTCATGACCACAGAGTCCGTTACGTGAAGCTTCGTTGCGGCATTCGTGTGGCTCTTGCAGTGCCTCGTGGGTATTGTGCTAAATGTCAGCGGCTGCATACCGAACTGCCGAGTTTCGTAAGGCCATATAAACATTATGAAGCTTCGGTTATGCAAGATGTCGTTGATGATAAATCGCTCATGACTTGCCCCGCTGATGACTCAACCATACGCAGATGGAAAGCTGAATTTTCGGCTTCAGCACCATATATAGAAACTTTGCTTCATGCCGCATGTGCGAAAAAAGTTCCTCTGTTTGGTGAACCCCTGCTTGCAATCCTTCGCCGAAAGATTCGCCGTTGGTCCATTCTTGTCACGCCATTGCTCTGCGCTAGCGATTTCTATCCTGCCACCCAGTTTGCCTTGGTGCCGCCGGGGTAAGGGTATATACTCTCTTTTAAAAGAAGGGAGTTGTTATCTGTGATAAAATCAGCAGAAGAAATCGCCGCAAAGCGTTTTGAAATCATCAGTTCTTTGCTTGATGCGGCACTCGATCCGTCCTTACTCATTAGCAAGAAGAAAGAGGTTGCCTGGCATACTGGCAAATCGTATCGCACCATTGGGCGATGGCTAACGGCTTATCAAGCGGACGGTTTTGAGGGTTTGAAACCCAAGACAACCGTTCCCAAAACAGCTTTTGCACTGCCGGAAGGTTATGCAGATATTGTTGAGGCTGCGATTACGCTTCGGCGGGAATGTCCGTCCCGGAGTGTGCGGGACATCATCCAAATCCTTGAGCTTGAAGGCGTTGTTCCAAAGGATACCATTAGCCGCAGCACCTTGCAGCGTCATTTGCAAAAAGCAGGATTTGGTATGCGGCAAATTCGTATGTATTCCAAAACAAGCCCGGCAGCTCGCCGTTTTGCCAAGCCGCATCGCGGTATGCTTTACCAAGGGGATATCAAGTATGGACCATATTTGCCAATTGGCAAGGATGATGCCAAAAAGCAGGTTTACCTTGCTGCTTGGATTGACGATGCCACACGTTTCATTGTTAGTGCGAAGTTCTATGAAAACCAGAAGCTCGACATCATTGAAGATACGCTCAGAGACGCCATCTTAACACACGGATTGCCGGATGCTGTCTATGTGGATAATGGTAAACAATATCGCAGCAACTGGCTGACCAAGGCATGCGCAAAACTTGGCATTAAGCTTCTTCATGCGCGGCCGTACCATCCCGAAGGGAAAGGTAAAATTGAAAGGTTCAATCGCCGCTTGGATTCTTTTCTTGCTGAGGCTTCCTTACAAAAACCGCAAAGCCTGGAAGAACTCAATCATTACCTTGATTTGTGGATACAGGAAAAGTACCATAAGGATCCACATGCCGGACTTGACGGAGTATCACCGGAAATTGCTTACCTAACCGATAAAAAGGCGCTTAGATTTCCAGACATCGAAGCTTGCCGTGAGGCATTTTTGCATACGGAGGAACGTGAGGTAGACAAAACCGGCTGTATCAGCTTCAATGGCAGTAAATATGAAGTGAGCATGAAACTGATTGGCCGCAAGGTCGAAGTCCTCTATGATCCTACCTGGCAGGACGAATTAGAAATTCATCATACCGATTTTCCCGCGTTTAAAGCCAAACGGCTGCAAATTGGAGAAAACTGCCGGCAAGTGGAATTGTTTCCTGAAACACTAGAAAAGGTAACCGCCCAGAGTTCACGCATGCTGGAGGGATTAAAAAACAAATCAGTACAGCCTAAAGCCACCATTGCGACAAGCTTTAGCAGCATGGCAAAGGGACTAACGCCAAATGTATAAAGCATTCTTTTCCATGAAGCATACGCCCTTTACCAACAGCATTCCGGTAGACAGCCTATATATGTCAGATGCTGTGAATGAAAGCCTTGGCAGGCTTTGTTACGCTGCGGAAAATCAACTGTTTGCCGTGGTTACTGCCGAGGTTGGATGTGGAAAAACAACGCTGATCCGAAGGCTTTCGAAAAGCTTGGACCCGGAAGAATATCTTGTGCTCTATCTTTCTGATTCACAGCTGACACCGCGCTGGTTTTATAACGGACTTCTACAGCAGCTTGGCGCCGAGGGAAAATTCTATCGTGGTGACGCGAAACTTAGCCTGCATCGACAGCTTGAATACATGCGTGAGGTCAAGCACAAGAAAGTTCTCACCATCGTGGATGAGGCACATCTTTTAAAACGTGAAACCCTGGAAGAAATCCGGTTCATGTTAAATTACCAAATGGATTCGCAAAATCCAATGGCGCTTATCCTCGCAGGTCAGAATGAATTGTGGGATAAGCTGAATCTACAGGTTTATGCCGCTGTTCGCCAAAGAATCGATTTAAAATGCAATCTGCCGTTCCTTGATCGTTCGCAAACAGAAGGCTACATCAAAGCGCATCTTGTTTATGCCGATGGGCAGCAGGACATCTTTACAGATAAAGCCATTGATGAAATCTACAAATATTCATCCGGCGCGTTTCGTGCCGTTAACAAAGTCTGTATGCACAGCTTACTGAGTGCGGCGCAACGAAACAAAAAGCTTATTGATGAGCATTTGATTCATCTCGTCATTGAGAGTGAACTTCCATAACGACCTAAAAATTGGTATCTGCCGAGAGATGCCAATTTTTAGATCGTTATGCGGCAAAAATGCCGGGCAGATTTTGGCACATGTCGCGAGCAAGGCAAGGACAAAAATAGCGAGCAGCTACAATATAAACACAAAGCAAAATTGGTAAAACTTCCTCGGTGTCATCTTAACATAGATAATTAGAATACACTAATTGCATTTTTCAATTATAAAATTCGACATCAATTGATAAATGCTATAACCCGACTTTTACAGTTAGCAGAATATACGAAGCAGACAGAGTGGAATAATATGCTTATAAAATGCGGATTTCCGCATTTTTTTGCGCTTTTTATATTGTGTTATACTACAGATATGCTACAATATAAAGGAGGTGATGTTCCATGATAAGAAAAGACCGTGTAAAGCGTGGTGGCGTTATTAAGACGCACATCCGTGTTGTCGAAGGGTATCGCCCTGGACCGGGGATGCCCACCAAGCAGCGTACTATTAGAAGTTTTGGTTATTTCGAAGATCAGCCAGATCCCGAGGCTTTCATGGCTATGGTGGAGGAGTTCGACGCTAACTTTAAAGATAATGTTCCCTTACGAATCGAAGTTGCAGCCAATGCGCTGATGTATGGTGGGGAAAACCGACGGCAGAACTACGGATACAAGTTCCTGGAGGCCGTCTATAATCTGCTCGAAATTAATTCGTTTATCAAGGACTATGAAAAATTACACCGATTTCGAGGAGAATATTCACCCAGCGATATTTTCAAGTTTCTAGTGTTGGCAAGAATTCTCTGGCCGGACTCGAAGCGGGCCTCCTGTCAAAGGAAGGACAACTTCTACGGGATGCACACGAATTTCACACTGCCAGATATCTACAGATCGCTTGACCTCTTCGCGGATTTTGAGGTGGAGTTGCAGCGGCATTTGAACGAACGTGTCAAAAAGACGATCGGCCGCGACCTTTCCTATGCATTCTATGACGTGACCAATTATTTCTTCGAGATCGATTTTCCCAATGGCGAGGATGACCTTCGGAAAAGAGGCGTATCGAAAGAACACCGCACCGACCCTATTGCCGCAATGGGGCTGTTTATGGATTCCAACGGGTTACCGGTCAGTATGTCGGTATTCCCCGGCAACACAAGCGATTCTCTTACGCTTCAGCCGACTATGAAGGATATCAAGGATTCGTACGGATTAGGAAGACTGATCGTGGTGGCCGACAAGGGGCTCAACTCGTCAAAGAATATCGACGCTATCGTGTACAACGGGGACGGTTTTGTATTCTCACAGATACTAAAAGGAAAAAAAGGCCAGCGTTACAATGAAAAGCTATTTGACTCAAGCGGATGGACATCAAACGAAAAGGATACGTACAGATTCAAGTTGTTCGAAGAAGAATACGAGGGAAAGGACCAGGATGGAAAAAAAGAAATCCGGGTAAGAAAAGTACTTTTATATTGGAGCAAAGCAGAAGCCGACATGGCGAAGCGCAAACGGGAAGAAAAACTGGAAAAGGCAGCGCGTTCGGTCAAAAACAATGCCTACAGTATTCCAAAAGGTGTCGACGAATATACAAAAGAAGCCATCGTTGACAAAGAGACCGGGGAGATATTGGAAAACACAAAAAAGCTCCGCAGCGTGGACTTGGAAAAGGCGGAGAAAGACGCGATGTATGATGGGTATTTTTGCATTATTACTAGCGAAATGGACTACGATGAGCGGAGAATTCGACAGGTGTACAGCGGACTCTGGCAGATAGAACAGTCATTTAGAATTATGAAAACCGATCTTTATGCCAGACCCGTATTCGTTAGCAAAAACGAACATATACGTGCGCATTTTCTGATCTGTTTCGTCGCGCTTCTTGTAATCCGAATTATTCAGCATCGTATGGGAGAAAAAGCTCTGTCGGCCGAGCGAATTGCAAGAGCACTGGGTACCGCGACATGTCAGGTTTTGAAGGGTGGTATCATTCACCTCGACGATGTCGGCGGTGCGATTGCATTTCAAAAGGTGCGAAACAAAAAAGGCGAGATAGTGGATACGTTGGTCTATTCGGATAAAGACGAAATCGCGCTGGACTACAAGTTAATTCAGGAAACGTTCGGCACGAATTTTTACAATGTTTATCCGAGGCAGGAGGTATTCAATAAATTCCTAAAAAATATTACTGTAGCATAACAGAATTTACATATGAATCAACTACAAAGAAGCCCGTAGTTTCAACGGCTAGGGGCTTCTCGCGTTTTTTAAACTGTAAAACTCGGGGCAAGGACAAAAATAGCGAGCAGCTACAATATAAACACAAAGCAAAATTGGTAAAACTTCCTCGGTGTCATCTTAACATAGATAATTAGAATACACTAATTGCATTTTTCAATTATAAAATTCGACATCAATTGATAAATGCTATAATTACTCTAAAAAAGATAACCCCGCAGCAAAATGCCGCAGGGTTATCTTTTTTCACTTTTCTATGTTCATTTTGTGATGCTAATCAATTGACCACTTCAACATATATACCGCGCATTTCCAAGGTGGCCGCATTGCCAAGCATCAGGTGGTCTCGTTAAGCCGTGTCAAAAACCTTTTTAACCGTTCATTCCCAATGCTGTGCAGTATTGTGGCAGGAGCTCCTTCTTCGCAGATTACGCCCTGATCGATGAACACGAAGCGACTGGCAATTTTACTGATAAAATTGATTTGATGGGTAACGATGACCATCCCCCATAGCAATGCCGATTGAAGGCAAGCCGTAATAGATAAAGAACAGTTGAATAAGTAGCGGCGAACCCAAGCGTGGGTAATGCTACAACAAAGGCCTGTGGTAAAACAACACGTACCATTGTTTGATATCTTGTCATCCCCATAGAATAGCAGGCTTCAATTTGTCCTCGTCAACAGATTCAATAGCTGCTCTGAGCGTTTCTGCCATAAAAGCCGATGTGTTTAAAGGTAAGAGCGACTATCGTAGTTTGAAATGCTGTCATCGTTTTCAGTGCCGAATTATAGAGGGAAAACCAAAATACAGTAAAAAGCTGTGCCACCAATGGCGTTGCTCTAAAAAAAGTAATATAAGCGCCAAAAAATTGCGATAATTCCCGTACGTTCAATTACACCTAGAACCTCTCCCACTAATCATTTACCCTATCACCTGACTGCACTATATAATCGCGTGAAAACAATATCTTACCATTGCCTGCATCCGTGAACGGCTGGCAAACAAGTTGCCTACCAGCGCCATAGCGGCATCATCCAGTAGGCAACTATTATCTGCATAATTAATCTGTTATCTTTGTATTAGCCGGTTTCTTACTTCATGTCCCTTATATATTCCATTTTCTATATACAATTTGGAACGGAAGACGAACCAGCCGCTACTATAATCTCGGTTGGCACACTCGATTTTCCCTGTGTTACAGAGGTCTTCCCATTATTTCCACAGGCAGCCGTCCCAAAGATCACACAAATAGATAGTAATGTCAGAAGAATTTCTTCATAATTTCCTTTCAATTTCATAGCACACTTGCGGACTCCTGAACTGGTTCACAGAAATTGGACTTTTTATTGGCATTCCTTGCCCTTTTCACCCAGTAGGTTCTTGCGGCGCCTATAGCGCCTGCAAAACGGGACAACTCCAAAGAAACCACCGGATAACCAGTCTGCTTCTCTAACGCGATTCGAACTCCCTGCATGTCCGCCAAGCCCCCTGTCAGCAATATCGGAGGAGAATACTCCACCCTGGCCGCTAAGGCAACCGTGCGATCTACAACTAACTGAACAATGCCGCCAGCCACTTCCTCACGGCTTTTTCCTGCTGCCAGCTGCGATACGATTTCCGAATCGGCAAATACGGCGCACATGCTGCTTAATGAACAGCTTTTTCCCGCAGAGAGCAAGGCCGAGAATTCTGCTAAACCAATCCCCATCCGGTTGGCCGACATTTCCAGAAAGCGGCCAGTACCGGCCGCACACTTAGTATTCATCTGAAAGGAGCGGACCTGTCCGGCTTCTACGGCAATGACCTTTGAATCCTGCCCGCCAATATCAATGACAGTGTGTACACCTGGCAATAGGTAATCTGCACCTAGTGCGTGGCAGGTGATTTCCGTCACCGTTTGGTTGGCAAACTCTATGCCTACCCGACCATATCCAGTCGCGACAATATTTACATTTTCTCTTTCAAGCCCTGCATTCGTCAAAAGCTGCTCCAAAACCGCCTGGGAAGTTTCCCGCGGACTCCAGCCAGTGGGTTGCGAACAGGAAGCGAGGATAACGTCCTCTTGAAGAAGGACGCCTTTGCAGGCAGCAGAACCACAATCAATGCCGATAGATGCTTTTATCATTGTCTATAACATCTCCACGAAGGCACCGGCCCGTGTAGACAGCTGGCCAATATCCGCCGTGCCATAGTCGGTTTCCAATTGTAGGTAGGGCATACCTTTTTCCTGCAGAAACGCCTTAATCGAATGCGCTTCTACCGCATAGGTATGACAGGCTTGCAGCGTCATTTCCACCACACCATCAACCTGAAACTGTTTACAGAGACGCTCCAAAAGCTCAAAGCGGTTGTTGTCCGGCGTCATGACAGAGCAGCCAATCTGCAGGTAGTGGTCGGCGATGTTGGTAAGAGGATCCCCTTCCTCCCGGCATTGCCGATCCATCTGCTTCGCACCGGTGCAATTTTCAAAAGCAACGACGACCGCGCCGGCTTCCTCAATTACCTTAATTACCTTTTCAGTAACGCCGCCCATAGGGCAACCAGTAATTAGAATCCGGGGCGCAGCTTCGGAAACCGGACGTTCTCCTGCTTCATAAGCTGCTCGTATGCTGTCAATTGCTCTTTGTATTTCCGCAACCTTTTCATGCCAATCAAATTTAAACTGAGCACCGAAAAGGATTTGCAGCTGCCGCAGTCCGGTAATGGGCGGCGGGGTCAGTTGGGACAACTCATACAGTTCCTTCAGCAATCTGCGCTCGACATTCCGTCTGCGAATTGCATCCCGCAAATTATCATCAGTAATGGTAACACCAAAATCCTTTTCCACACGCTCCTTTAGCCGCACCAGCTCCGCCCGCCAGAGAGCCTTGGCTTCCAGGGTATCCTGGCGCCGGGGAAGCTCCAAAATATGGACATTTTTTTCTTTAGCCAGCAGTTCGTACATTTTTACTTTACCATCACAGGTAGTCTCTCCCACTACCAGGTCAGAAAAATACATATAAGGACATTTATCGGTAATGGCAAAGCCATAGCTGGACTTAATGAGCGGACATAAGTTGCTTGGCAATATTTTTTCTGCAGCAGGAATGGTCTCGTCACTGGTAGAACATAAGCCTACACAAACAAGGCCTGCAGCCGTAAAAATCTCCTGAGGTGTATAAGTACAGAACTGTCCCACGACACCTGTTCCGCTGTCTTTAATTTTTTTCATAGCTAGGAATCCATTTTGCCTTGCTTCCGCAAAGCTTTCAAATACTTGTGGCAACTCGGTCTTCATCTGGATCATGCACATATCTCTCCCTTCGTTAATACAGTGAAATAACTCGCTTTTCCTGATATTCAATATTATTTTTAGCCATTACCTGGAGCAATATGTCCTCCAAATGCGGCTCTGCACACCAAGCAAGTCCACATCCGCCGCTGATTTCCCGTGGAATAGGTATTAATCGTCCTTGCTTAGATTCACAGGCAGCTTCCATTGCCATCGCAGCGGTGGTGGTGGGAAAGGTAATAACCAATTTGGGTTGTTTCTGTCTAGCCATTTATCCTTGCTCCCATTCTGCGGCAATTTCAGCAACCGCTCTGATTCCTGTTAGGATTTCCTCTTCTGTATTAAAAGAGGAAAAGCTGAACCGCACAGCTCCCTGCTCCTGGGTCCCCAAAGCCAAATGAGCCAATGGGGCGCAATGAGCACCGGTTCGTACGCAAATATTGTATAGGTTTTCCAGGCGATCTCCTACTGCACCTGAATCCATAGAACCAATATTCAGGGTTACAATGGGAGCGTGAGGCATATCCGGATCTCCATAGACACGAATCCCGGAAATTGCCGAAATACCTTGGCGAAAAAGTTTTGTTAATTCCAGCTCCCTGTTGCGTATAGTATCCATACCCATTCCGAAAATGTACTCAACTCCAGCCAACAAGCCGGCAATGCCATGGGCGTTGGCCGTGCCTGCCTCCAAGGCCTCGGGCATAGCTGCAGGATGGGTTTCGGAATAGCTGTGGAGTCCGCTGCCTCCTACCTTAAGTGGCATCACAGCAAGCCCCTTGCGGATGCAAAGTCCGCCGGTGCCTTGCGGTCCCAGAAGCCCTTTGTGTCCGGTAAAACAGAGAACATCAATACCCAACTTGTCCACATTAATGGGATACACACCGGCTGTTTGCGATGCATCCACAATCAGCAGCAGGCCGTTTTCTTTGCAGAAGTTTGCTATGAAGTCCAAATTGGTAAGTGTGCCGGTCAGATTGGATGCATGGGTGCAGACTACTGCTTTACTATTGGGACGAAGCGAACGGCGAAACCCGTCGTAATCCAAATTTCCCTTTTGATCAATGCTAATAATCGATAATCCCATTCCCTGGGAACGAAGCTTGTAAAGCGGACGCAGAACAGAATTGTGCTCCAGGGCAGTGGTAATGACATGGTCTTCCCGTGTAAGCAGACCAGAAATGGCAATATTCAAGCTTTCCGTTGCATTGGCGGTAAAAGCCGTCTGGTCAATAGAAGCTCCCAGTAACTCAGCTACTGCTTTGCGAGCCTGAAAGATACAGCGGGCCGCCGCCAAAGAAGCGGGATGGCCGCCTCTCCCGGCCCCGCCAAAAGTATTAATGGCCGCCAGAACCGCATTTCCCACCGTTGGTGGCTTGGGCAGGCTGGTGGCTGCGTTATCAAAATAAATCATGGCAATTAAGGGCGGAGGATGCGCCCAGCTTCACGCATCTCTTCCACTATACGATACATATTGGTTGCTTCCCCTACACCGAGCTGTTCTGCAAGCCCAAAGTGATTTAGACAGGTGCCGCAAGTCAGGACGGCAGCCCCGGCCTTTTCCAGCGTAATTAAGTCTTCCAGGGAGCTTGAGCCATGTACCGATAGTTTTGCACCAGTGTTGTAAAGCAGGATGGTATTGGGTAATGTATCTAACTGGGTGAGAGCAAAAATAAACCCTTTCATCAGGATATGCCCCAGTTCGTCATCACCGGCTCCCATGGTATCAGCAGACAGAACAACAACCGTTTTATCAGCAATTGCCTCGCTGCCGGCAGAAAACTCGCATTGTTGGGCTGTTCCTTTCAACAGTGTGATATGAAAAATACCATCCTTTTGCACTACGTCATATTGACATCCTGCCGACTCAGCGAACCGGCGGATATTTTGGGCAGCTGCCTCATTATCCACCAGCACCTCCAGCTGACCGCTCTCTATTTCAGCTAGACCTTTTTTGGTTTTGATTACTGGCAGGGGACAGGCATCCCCGATTGCGTTGATCCGTTGCATTGATTATCTCCTTTTTCTTTTGTAACAATTTTTAATCTGACTGTTAGGTATCTGCGGACATAAAACTAACAGCCATTTTTAGTAGTTTGGTTGCTGTTTACTACGTAAAAATAAGCTTTCTTTGTGTTATCCTAACACAGATAATTAAAATGTACTAATCGTGTTTTTCAATGAGCAATTTCAACATCAATTGATAATTGCTATAATCATCATAACCTGTAATTCTTTTTTGCGGTACTGTCTGAAAATACAGCCTCTTTGACTGTGTCTGTGATGGACAGCGTCGAATGCTCTTAGAACTGCTTTATTGAAATAATCTATAAAGGTTGACACCATTGTTTTGCTCATTGTAAAATGGCAATAAATACAGCTTAACATTCTGCGGAAATTCGTTAGGGAGTAAAATGAAGAACAAAGTAAAAGTGTGGACCAAGCAGCACGAAAACATCGTAAAAGATTTGGAAACAAATGAGCGGTATATAGTAAAAAAAGAATACATCGTCAACAAGATGGAGGAACACGCTGCGCTGTACCTGGATGTATACAATTGGTATCATCAAGCGGCGAGCAAAATAGTGCAGCCACCTGAAGATGTACAATACCCGATCTGGGTGTCTTTAACAGAGGAAGGCAAAATAGAAAACAGCCCTGGGAATGTTCAACTTGAAATTCTGGTTGAACAAGCCCGGCTGATTACAATGGACATTGATAAGTGGGGCAGGATTGTCAACTATATGTACATCCCGGCCGATGCCCAGGATAAAAAAGAGCACGACACCTTGCTGGCCCGCTATGGAATCGACGACTGTACCGCCTATATGAAACCTTTTTATCCCAATATCAAACGAAAGATCATCAAAAGCTGGGACCGATTGTTTGACGAGAGTATCATTTTGAGTAAGGTCAGGGTGGGGACCCTATGGGAACTGAAGAAAGAATGGATTGTCAGCATAACCAAATAACGCTGTATACTGCCCAGACGGATGAAGTGGTCCATCTTTTGCTGGAGCAGGAATATCATTATGTAAAACAGGAGTACATCGTCCGGAAATATGAAGAAGTATCTGCCGTGTTTTTACAGGCGTATTCCTGGTATATAGAGAATGCCCAACGTATTTCCCCAAAGCCAGAAGAAGCAGAATCGGCCATCTGGACTTTTTGTGACATCAAGTATCTAGAATATCATTCTGGATGTCAAATCCTGAAGCTCAGCGTCCCCCTAGAGAACGCGGTGTTTTTTCGGATGAGCGACTGGAACAAGGTGTTGAACCTGCGGTATATCGGGGAAACAGCGGAGGAAGAAGCGATATTTGCTGCAAAACTGGCCCACTATGGAATTCATTACGAGGGGGATGTGTATACCACACCGTTTTATCCCCAATTCAAAAAAGAACTCCGGGACAGTTGGCAAAGACTGTTCCGGTACAACCAGGAGATAAAGGAGACCGGCTCCTATCTGTATCCGGATATGCAGGCAGGCCTGTGGTATCTGGACCGGCAGTGGATACAACAAATTGTTCCATAAAGTTCAGAACCTGCTCCAATAACACTGCTGTTATTTGGGCAGGTTCTTTATCATTCTATATAAAACAAACTAGACTATACGCCAATTAAACTATTAACCAATTTAACCGCTTCCACTGCACTTGATGAATATCCGTCAGCACCAATCCGCTTGGCGAAAGCTGCTGAAATAGGTCCTCCGCCTACAATAACCTTTACGTTTTCACGCAGCCCCTCTTCATTCAGTAAATGAATAACCTCTTTCATATTATTCATGCTAGTGGACATTAGAGTTGCTAGTGCAACTACACTCGCTCCCGTGTTTCTAACAGAATCAATAAAAGAAGCAGCAGGAACATCACGTCCCAAGTCGATAAGTTCATATCCTGCTGTTTCCAACATGATTTTGGCCAAATTCTTCCCAATGTCATGGGTATCACCTTCTACAACGCCTATGACCACCTTAATCTTTTCCTTAGCATCAGATTTATCCAAATGTGGGCGTAAAATATCCAGCCCATTATACATAGCATCAGAACAAATCAAGAGCTCCGGTATGAAATATTCTTCATTTTCATACAAATCGGCAGCCTTATTCATTCCATCTACCAATCCATACATAATGCCATCAATGGCAGGATATCCGGATTTTATATATTCTTCTGCTATTGAAATAATTTTGTCATCTTCCATTTCTACTACGCATTCTGATAATAATTTTAATAATTCTTCTTTGTTATTCATCTCATTCTAATCCCTTCTTAGTTTGCACAATCATTTCTATAACACGTTCAGGACAAACAGGATAACCAACCTCCCGTACAGTGTCCATCATCATTTGAATATTTTCAAAAGGCGTTTCTACAGGCAAACTGCAGCCAGACATAACCACATAGCCTTTAGGCGAATCATAAGCATCCAGAATTCCCTCCAACGTTTTAAGGCGAACTTCTTGTGGAGTTCCTGAATACATGATTCCACCTGGATCTACATTACCCATAATTTTTATTTGCGAACCAACAGCAAGCTTACATTCCTTTAAGCTTGCTACATTATCAATGCTGATACCGCCAATTCCCAGGTCAACAACATCCTGCCAAATTTTATTAGTCTGACCACAGATATGCACAACCGGGTTAGACCCATAGTTTTTAATAAAATCTACAAGCTCTTTGAGATAAGGTAAAGAAAATTTGCGAAAAACCGTTGGGCTAACGACAGTACAAGATGACATCGGTTCTGATATAGTGGGATTCAAGCCAATATCCAGTGCCGCTTTAGCATAAGCTTTACAAGTTTCAAGTGAAACCCGACAAAGTTTATGTACTGCTTCAGGGTTTTTGTGAATAAGCTTTAGCGTTTTGTTTGTATTAAACAGAAAAAATGCGTTAGTAAACGCTCCTACGATACCTGCAGAGCACTTAATTTCATCCTTTGCAAAGTCTTTTAGATATTTCATTGCTTCCAGTTGTACCGGCAGCCGTCCGTCCTTATAAGGATTAGCCGGCTGCAATTTATCAATATCTTCTACGCTGGAAATTGCAGGTTTAAGCAAATCAGCCGTATCATCCTCGGGAAAAGCAATTGTTGCCCCCATCGCTTCTGCCCATGGGAATAAATCTGTAAAAATCCGCAAACTATCGCAGCCAAACTTATGATACGCAGCCATTTGGGCTGCGGCAATAGCTTTAGGATTGTGATTAAACTCGGAAATTTTACACCCGTAGACTCTGGCAACTCCATTTGCAATATTGGGGTTGCATGGCAATCTATCAACCGCAGAGCCATTAGCAATAGCAGCCGCTCTTTGAGCTGGCGTCATTTGATCTTGCATACCACTTCAGTCCCATCTTTACTATATTTAGCATCAAGCAAAACAGCCAACTTATTAAACCACACAGCCGAATCGAAAGATACTAGTTATTTGGTTGTTAAAGGAGGACGGTGTTTTGCCATGCGCTAACACCGTCCCGTTTTCTATCACATTTCGCAATCCACTTGCGGATCATTGCGTTTGCAAACTATGAAACTCAATGTTTAGTTATTGATTGTCCAATGTAAAATTCGGTGTTTGATTGTATCAAAGATATACATAATCAAAACCAAAACCGCTGATGTAAACAAAAAACCAAGCATTACCACATCAAATTTTGCAAAGTCGGAATAGTATTGGACAAAATAAGCCATGCCGGATTTTGCGCCAAACATTTCGGCAACAGCCAACATCATAAACGATAAGGTTAGTGCTATGGAACAACCAACTAAAATGCTAGGAGATGCCGCGGGCAAAACTATCTTAAAAAGCCTCTCCGCTTCAGGCATTTCCAAGATTGACGCAGTTTCCAAATAACGCTTGTCAATACTCATAACGGCACCAATGGTTGTACCCAAAATAACCCAGAATGCAGCCAACCAAATCAAAAAGATAGAAGCTGCCTGGAAAGTCGGAAATAAATTGATAGCATATGGCGTCAGCAGTGGTACTGGAACAGCACTGAAGGCATAGATATAAGGTGTCACATTTTTGCGTAGACCGCTTTTTAAACCAATCATTGTGCCAAGTGTAATCGCACTGATAGCAGCCAAAACATAAGCAGTAACCAACAAAAACAAAGAACTTATCAAACCGGTCAACAGTTGGCCAATATATTGCGGAAACAATTTTATAACTTTAAAAATGCTTGGAAAAAGAAACGTGGATAAAACTCCAAACACATCGGTCAGCAAGATATAGCCAATCAAAAGGCAAGTACCTATGGCAATAACTCCACTATAGTCTTTTACAAATTTAACCATCAGTTAAACTACCCTCTTTTCAAACTTGACAGACCACTGCCACATTATATTATCTAAAGCCAAAACAATTCACTATGCGTTATTTTGGTTGAATTGAACAAGTTTATCTTTGAAGAATTGGCTGTTCGGATAGTCCTTAATCAAAGAATCTAAAGCTTTTTTATAAATTTTAGTGTTGATATGATCTTCAATTTTGACGTTGCTGTCTTTTATATAACCGAAATTACCCATCTTATTCCACATTTTAACTACACTGTTTTTATATGGATCGGAATCATATTTCATATGCTCGCTCTTAACAAAACTTGTTACAGTGGCTTTATCAAGATCAAGTTTTTTTACAACTAAATCAACTACTTCATCCATGTTGCCTTGCATTGCTTCTTCAGCTCTCAAATAGGCGCGAAGTAAACGATAAAGCGCTTCTTGATTTTTTTCATCTTTCATCCATGCACCGGTAGCAAGCATACGGCAGCAGGAATGGTTTGGCCAGTATTCATCAGGCCACATTTTGACTTTCAGACCCAAAGCGGCAGCTTGTAATTCATAACCTGTTGCGGTTGCACCAAAGTCAACCTCCCCGCTGACTATAGCCTGTAAGACCTCTTGGTTTTTCTTATATTCAACAAAGGTTACTGAATTAAGCAGGCCTGCATCATATAATATGCCTTTCAACACAATATCAGGTGTGCCACCACGGGTAATACCAATTTTTTTGCCTCGGAAGCTTTCTAGGTTTTTCCATTCAGTTTCAGGTTTACCAAAGCAAGGTGTTTCACCAATGATCATATAGCCGCCGAAAACGGTGAAGTCTTGTCCATTAGCAATTTGAATAAGCGGACCGCCTGTACCATATGTAGATATTACATCAACCTTGCCACCAGCAAGAGCTGTAAAAGCATCTGTACCATTGTTGATATATACCATATTGACATCAATGCCTTCTTCCTTTAAGAAGTCGCGCGCCTCAGCCATATACTGGAAAACCTGGCCGGAATTGTTTTGGGCAGCAACGGAAACTTTCAAGACATCGTTGTTTGCTTTGCCCTTGGTATCGCCAGTGCCGCTGGCAGGGGCATTTGTGCCGCATCCCACAAGGGCAAGCGCCATAATTAAACAGAGCATAATTACCGATAAGATTCTTTTCATTACATAGCCTTCTTTCTGTTAAAAAATGATGTTTTCTCTGAGCTTTTATCAGCAGCCTTTTGCTGCTTCACGCGGAGCGCTTTTTCATTTATTTCATCATAAATGATTTGAGTAAGGCGGTTACGCAAATCCAACACCGCCGGATCGGTAAACAGTGTTCCCCGAGTAGGCTTTGTTTCTTCAGTAAACGAATGAGTATAAATGATTTTGCTCGGAGCTTGTCCTAAAACCAAAATGTCTGTTGCTAGCAACAATGCCTCATCAACACTGTGAGTTACAAAAAAATAGTCTTACGTTTTTCCTTTCCATTTTGCCACAACTCCAGAACGGTATCCTGCAACAAGGCTTTAGTAACGGCATCCAAAGCTCCAAAAGGCTCATCCATCAAGAGCAACGGGGCATCAATGGCAAAAGCACGAGCGGTTGCAAAACGTTGCTTTTGCCCCCCGGAAAGATTCATTGGGTATTTGTCAAAAAGATCTTCGTCCAAGCCCAAATTGCGCGCCCATTCCAAAGCTACCTCTTTTGTTTTATGTTTATCCCAATCCTTATACTTTTGCTTCAATGCAATGCAGATGTTGTCACCTGCTGTCATCCATGGGAATAAACCATAGTCCTGGAACACCATACCTCTATCTAGGCTTGGCCCATCAACATGCTTGCCACCAACCATCAGTTGCGTGGGATTTGACTTTTCTAATCCTGCAATCAATCGCAAAAGCGTACTTTTACCACAACCAGATTGCCCCAAAAGACAAACAAAGTCGCCGGCTTTAGCTTTATAGTTCACACCACTTAAAACCAACTCTTTGCCATAGCCAAATTGCAAATTGTCCATTGATACCTCTAACATTTTAACCTCCATTTCTCCCCTACGGCTGGCGACACAAATAGTAATAAAAAAATGTATAATCTGACTGTTAGTCTGCAGACATAAAATTAACAGCTATTTTTAGTAGTTTGGTTGCTGTTTTCTACTTAAAAATAAGCTATCTTAGTGTTATCGTAACACAGATAATGAAAATGCACTAATTGTCTTTTTCGATGAGCAAATTCGACACCAATTGATAATTGCTATATTATTCACACCGGCTTTATACAAAATGTCCCCTTTCAGTTCTTATAGCCAGCAAGAATACTCAACCTGCCTACAAGAATCCGAAAGGGGACAAAGTGTACTTAATCAGTGCTGCCTTAATTACTTGGCAACAAGCTTATCACAAAGAGCAACAGCCTCGTCGGCGGTTTCAGCCCAGGCATCAGCACCAATTTCATCAGCGAAAGCCTGACTGGTAGGACCGCCACCAATCATGACTTTATATTTTTTACGCATTTCCTGACTTTTAAGATAATCAACAATCGCTTTCTGGGCGGCCATGGTAGTGGTCAGTAAGGCCCCTGCGGCAATAATATCAGCTCCAACTTCTTCGGCTTTGGCCAGGAAGCTTTCTGCCGGTTGGTCAATACCTATATCATAGACTTTATAGCCAGCAGCCGTCATCAAAGCACCAACAATGTTTTTGCCAATATCGTGAATATCGCCGGCTACTTGGCCGATAACAATCTTGCCTTTAGCTTCGCCACCAGTGGCACCTGATGCAGCAACAATCGGATCCAGCATAGTAAGTCCGGTTTTCAGGGCGTCTGCTCCCATCATAACATCAGGCAAAAATGCTTCCCCGGCTTTCCATCTTGCACCAAGTTCTTCAATACCCTTGATTAGGCCGTTTTGAATGGCTGCAATAGGATCAATCTTTTCATCAATAACTTGCTGTACATATTCAACTACCAACTCATCATCGCCATCAAGAATAGCCTCTTTTAAGTTTTCAAAAATATTGCTCATAGAAATATACCTCCATTTATTTTAATGATTAAACTAAACACTAACCTTTAATATATTCGGCAGTCTTCTTTTCCACGAAAGCTTGCAAAGCTTGTCCAACATTGCTATCAAGTGCAGGCGCTTGGTATTCGGCCAGCATTGCTTTCCATTTGCGCTCGGCCCGCTTGTTGGTATCCAGCCCTTCTTTTCCCCAGCCGTCATAAGATAACCGGTCGCTAAGCTGGACACGTCTAAACTCTTTAGCATGATTCTGTTTGGTATGTTTCTGGGTGAGGAAATGTCCTCCCGGACCGACCTTTTTGATAACATCATAGGCAAACTTATCTTCAGAGAAATCAATACCTTTGAGATACCGCAAAATCATACCGGCAATTTCATCATCGACGATAAACTTTTCATAAGACATTGCCATGAAATATTGCAAAATACCGGCCGTGTGCAAAACGAAATTGATCCCTGTTACACTGGCAGCCATCAATGTCATCATTGATTCATAACCGGCCTGGGCATCGACAATTTTAGAGTCGCTCAAGCCGCCGCCTCCCCGGCTTGGAACCCGATAGAATCTTGCCAGTTGAGCACTGGCAGAAGTGAAGAAAGCTCCTTCAGGGTTACCGATAGATAGTGATCCGGTCTGCATATCAGTGATAGCAGAGGTTGAACCATACACTACGGGGTTACCAGGGTTAATACTTTGTATTAATGCAATACCGGCTAATACTTCAGCGTTCTGGAGGGCTAACGCACCGGCCATTGTTGCCGGTCCTGTTGATCCGGCCATTACCAGGGAGGCAACTACCATGGCCTGACCTGATTGTGCATAGGCCATCAAAGCACCTAACATACGGTCATCATATTTTAGCGGGGTAACCGAGTTAATGAGGCAAATCAAGGCTGGCTTTTCTTTGATAACGTCCCTGCCGCCAAACAAAATAGCTGCCATTTCAATATTGTCCTGTGCTTTGTCATAGCCAGACGCACTGCCCATAAAGCATTTATCGGAAAGTGTTATGGAACTATAAGTCATTTTCAGATGTCTAATTGAGTCGGGAACCTCGTTTGGTTCGGCTGCATTACCACCAGTCATATGCAGGTTGGTGCTCATATGGGCTAACTTTACGAAGTTGTCATAGTCTGCCATATTTGTGTTACGCCGCGTTCCGTCTGCTTCATGGATAAATGGTGAGCCATAGCCAGGCATAAAGATGATATTCTCACCACCAACTACCAGGTTGTTTTCCGGGTTACGTGCATGGAGAGTAAACTCGGCAGGAGCCTTAGCTACTTGCTCTTCCACAAATTTTCTCTGAAAGTAAACTCGCTGTCCCTCAACTCTTTGGCCTTTAGCTTTCAGAACATCAAGCGCAGGTTGATAGGAAAATTCCACTCCGATTTCTTCCAAAATTCTCATACTCTGATCATGGACTTGCTGTACTTGATCAGGTGTTAATACATTAAATTTGGGTATCATTGTCAACACTTCTCCCTTACTATTGTTCTATGTTTACTGGGAAGCATGCTCCTCAGTTACATCCTTCTCTAGCCACAAAAACGTCTTTTTGTTACAAGCTTAGGGCTAGAATAATTTTAGCAGCGGATGCTCAGTCGTTCCTAGTTTAGTACCAGTAAGTTTTGTTGTATAGCCCATCATTGCATCCGTAGTAGCGATTCCTCTATATACCCAGGGAGCGTTCATTATCGGGCCATAAAGAAGGAAGTCAGCCCCTTGCGTCACAGGATAGGTAAAGACAGCAGTACCTGCTGCTTCAAAGTAGGGGGACCCTTTGGAACGCATCTTTTTCCACAGATATAAAGCATTGGAAGGAGCGCAGCCTCCGGGATACCCCAGCTGTTCTTTTACTTCATAGATGGCCTTCGTAGTCCAACTATTGCTGGCAACATCAAGTACACCGGGATCAACCAAAAACTGCTCAATACCAGCGCGTTTTGCGGCAGCAATTAGACCTTCGGTTTTTCCGTCTCCCGTCAGCAACTTTAGACGGCTGCTAGGCTTAAGATGCTTTTTACTAAAAGCCAGAATTACCGCAGTTTTAACACCGAATTCTTTTATAACGCTAAGTTCATCCTCAGTGTAGTTTTCTTCTATAGAATTGTAGATAAGGCGATTAATGATTGCCGAATCCTTGCCAAGCAGTTTTAAGGCACCTGTCCGAATTTCCGGACTTACACTATCAAGCAGAAACGGGGCTGAAGTATGTTTAAGAATGAACTCCACATGACGGGCCAACGCCTCCGGGGTATCCCCCAAAACATCGATTATCCGGGGATTACCTGTCTCGGCACTCATTTCTGCTTCCAAGTCAAGTAAGGCTTTAGCCTCAGCTTCGTTGAAAATCCCCTTGGCTGAATCAAGTACAATTTTGTGTCCCCGATAAAACATGCTCCCAATCAGCACTGTCGGAAATTCTCCCGGCTGCCCCCCAACCTTTACACCATTAATGTCATACACCTGTTGTTCTGCAGTAAACCTGAACATTGCCTCACACTCCTAATAATTTGGAATTTAATCTTTACTACTTTTGGAAAACCTGCCTCATTGTTAACTAGCCCTTGCTCTGTTGTATCAAGACTTATTTCAACTGGTGCTCCCCAATCTTTGCCCGCCTTTTTAATGAAACCATACAGTATGATCCCCATGATAAACATGGTTGGGAAAGACTCTGCAACCGCCGCAGCTTAAAGCGGTTTCATCCCCCTAGGAATATTAAGGTAAGCGAAAGGCCCCTAAGCACTAAGTCCCAGAATAGCCGGTTCCATTTTGCTGGTTCCTCGCCGGTTTTTATTTTCAGTAGTTACCATAGCGGGAGGATATGCTATACTATTAATAACAGTGACTGTGGAAATGAATAGTAGGACTAGTATTCGGCAAAATGACTGAACTGAAGGGCAGAGTTGCAAATATCTCCACAATGGCACGGGGAACGCCTTGCGTCTTGGTAATTTCAGCAAGATTTAGAATTCCTCTGGCTTATAAGTCCATGGTATTGTTGTCAAATATCATAAAAATGGTATAAGTAACTCTCATAAGCCCCCCTTCCTTATTATTAAGAAAATCGATACGCCTTATAAATATTTGCAATTATCATGCCATCATCACACACATTATGCAAAAATCGGCCAAATAGTACGACTCTTGCCAAAAGTCACTCATTTATTGACAATAGTCTTACCATGATTTTGACATGAAATTCATTTGCTAACGAAAAACTTTTTTTCACCTGCCAGCCTAAAGTGTTTGTATACACTGGACTCACAAATAAAAGAAAAGGATTTTTTCAGTGAAAAAATCCTTTTCTTTAAGTACGATATGCAAAGGATGGGACATTAGATGATTGAAAAGTCACAAAAAAGTCTGGAAGACTTAATTAGGGAAAATCAGTTATTACATGAAATTATCGATGCTATATCAGAAGGTGTATATGCCGCAGATAAGGATGGAACCATACTAATTTATAACCGGGCTTTTGAAAGAATTGAGGTCACTGATCGTCATACTATGCTTGGAAAAAAGGATACAGATGTGTATTCCGTGGCCCCTCTGTCAAACCTCCAGCGCATAGCAGTGCTGCAAAGCAAAAAGCCGATATTAGAACAATATATGACATACCAACTATATACCGGAAAAAAGGTTGATATTGTTTACAATTCTTACCCCTTTTTCGAGAATGGGGAACTAACTGCAGTATATTCTATTAACAGGGATCTCCCAACCATAAATGAGTTACTGACCAATGTAGTAAAATGTTTTGGGCGTAATAAATCGAAAAACCGGTTAAACGGCACTATCTATAGCCTTGATGACATTATTGGCAGCAGTCCGCTCATTAAACAGGCACTTAAACGAGCCAGGAAAATTGCACCAATGCCATCAACTGTTATGATTTATGGGGAAACCGGTACTGGTAAAGAACTCTTTGCCCAGGGAATCCATAACGCAAGCTGTTATAGCTCACGTCCTTTCATCGCCGTCAACTGCGCTGCATTACCTGAAAACTTAATGGAAAGCTTGCTTATGGGAACAGTAAAAGGAGCTTTCTCCGGTGCCATAGATTCTCCCGGTTTGTTTGAACAGGCCGAAAACGGCACTCTGTTTCTGGATGAAATCAATTCATTAAGCCTGCCCTTGCAGGCCAAGCTGCTCAGATTACTACAAGATAAGATGGTGCGACGTCTCGGCGATAAAAAAGAGCGTAAAATTAACTGCCGTATAATCAGTGCAACTAACCAAAGTCTCTACGAAATGGCAAGTAAGAGCTTATTCCGTGAAGACCTCCTGTATCGTTTAACACCGGTGATTTTACACATCGCGCCACTAAGAGAGCGTCCAGAAGACATACCGGTACTCGTCATGGAGTTTGTTTCCCGGTTTAATCAGCAATTGAGCTTGAACATTAAGCAAATAACGCCAGAACTGTTGGAATTACTATCCTCATACAGCTGGCCAGGCAATGTCCGCGAGCTAGAACATGTGATTGAAAGCGCTATGAGTATTGTTGATCATACAGCTTCAGAGTTAAGTATTGATGATTTGCCTTCTTTTTTAATAAAGCGAATGCTCATATCGGCTAAGCCTGTAGAAACGCCAGAAGGTGCTATTCCCTCTGGCGAAGCATTATCCGAATATTTACGCCACTGTGAACAATCTTATATTCAAAGAATATTAAAGATGAAAAACGGCAACGTAAGCGACAGTGCCAAACATATGGGTATCTCCAGACAAGATTTGCACTACCGTCTGCGTAAACTGGGAATAAAATCAACTACCTATAAATCATAGCTCTCCAAGGTCCTCTTTCTATATACAGCCTCAACATCATAATGCTTGGCATGATATTTGCAATATTAATTAAGCGAAATAGTATGAGACTGATTGGAAGTGACATTCATGCTAACAGTAATTTTGGCTTGCCAAACTATGAAAGATGAACTTAATCTTGCTATGCAGCAATCAGGCATTAATTATCCTGTAGTATACTTGGAATCAGGCTTGCATAACTCACCGGAAAATTTGCGCGAGAAAGTCCAGGAACAAGTTGATACACTAGACGCCGATATTATTCTCTTGGTGTTTGGCTGTTGTGGAAAGGGTCTTGTAGGAATAAAATCGACGAAAGCTCAGCTTGTAATTCCCCGGATTGATGATTGCATTACCTTTCTCTTAGGTTCAACTGAAAACCGGAGAAGCATCCCTAACGAGATTAGTACCTACTTTATAACTAAAGGCTGGCTAGACCCGGATGGCAATGTAATGTGGTCATATCAGTCCTGGGTAGAACGCTATGGCGAGCGAAAAGCTTTGCGGTTAACACAAAAAATGCTTGCGCATTATACCCGGTTTATGATCATTGATACTGGTGCCTATGACATAGAAGGCATAATGCCTAAAATCAAAGATGCTTGTGAAAAATTCAATATGCACTACGACATTACTCCCGGCTCATTACGTTTATTGCATATACTGCTAACAGGACCCTGGGGCCCGGAATTCATCATACTCAATCCTGGTCAAGAGACCGTAGCCAGTGATTTTTATCCCTCTTTGGTCACTTGATTACTCATCATCACGCCATTAATTACAAACAATACTCCCAAATACTTTTCGGCATGATATGCTCCGGCCACAACGTTAACCATACCCTAAGACTTCTATTGGCTGCCTGTGCCAGATAGTTTTGTGCTATCTGGCACTTTTTGTCGTTTACTAAAACCGCACTGCATATCTCCATTTGTTTAAATAAAAATTCCAGATAGCCTTTAATACTAGTTGGCATTTTGTCTGCTTGTTTTATAACAGATTGATATATACTTTTGCACTGATCAAAATTTTGGCCACCATCCTTATTCATGGTAACAAGACAAATAGCAGCAGCCGCATAATACGCTTCTTTTTGAAAAGCCTCCTGTGCCAGTCTGGCAAAATTCTCACCCATAGCATCAGCCAAATTCTTAGCAGCCCCCGCTTCCCCTTGTTTTATAACTTCAATCAGCCTCACCACACTATATAACGAAGGTGCCGCCTCCAATGACTGCATAAAGTAAATAACCGCCTCCTGCCAGATTCCTTGCCTGAAAAAAAGCTCGCCAACGATCGCATAAAGTAGCTGTGGCGGCACTAGTACAGTATTAATGCCCCCTTTGTTAAACAGTTCCCCGGCCAAACGATAATTTCCTAATGCTGCTTGCCTCAGTCCTGCCAAAAATAAGATATCCCTATCCGCAGGCATCATTGCCAGCGATTTAACAAACAAATCTTCCGTTTCTATATAAGCACCATTTTTGAGACTTGCCATAAGTACAAGCAGTATAACCTCTCGAAAGTACCCTTCTCCCCCCGACATATGTCTAAGCGCTTTCATAAGCACCTTGCATGCTTCTCCATACTTTTCCTGTTGTATTAATTCAGTACCAAGGCTGTATAGCATAAAGGTATCATCCTGCCGCCGTGCTAACTGAGTTTTAATTATCTGGCTATTGCGCACCATCTTTTGCTTGCGTAAAATTTCTTCAGGCTCATATCCCCTGTGACTGACAATAATACCCGAAAAAGCAAGTGCATCCTGCCCCTTACGCTCTTTTATACTGCCTGCAATCTGCTCATGGATTGCTCCGATAAATTTGTACCCCCGGCCATTACGGAATAATCTCACAACATAATCCTCAACCTCAATTTTTTCCGTCCCTAAAGAACTTTTTACCGTAAGATAATAGCCTTCATAATCTTTAGCCACTAAGTCTGATAGGATTGTCAAGTCTCCTTCGATCCGTTCGTCAGCATCTAACACCAAAATCCAGTCACCTTCCGCAAATTGCAGACTATAGTTTCGTGCTGCAGCAAAGTCATCCTTCCACAGAAAGTACTCAATCTGGGCATCATATTGTCGGGCGACTTGCACCGTGTTATCTGTTGAGCCTGTATCTACAACCACAATCTGATCTACCCATTCCTTAATACTGTTAAGACAATCCCCTAAACAATGCTCCTCATTTTTTACAATAAGACACGCTGTCAGCGACCATCCTTTTTCCATACATATAAACCTCTCACACTTTTATACCTTACATCCAGCAGCATCTCTATACCCTTTATTTCACACTTCCAAAAATCGAGCAAGGCTCTACTTCCCTGTTCTAAGTCGCTCATGATTTCTTCACAACACTTGGCCACCTCAATATATACGCCTGAATTTTCGCCGTACGAACGCGCGCAATCAGCAACTATCCTAAGTAAACTGTCTACCAAAACAGACTCATATTGTTCACTGATCTTCAGTCGATGACCGCCTAATCTTTTAATAAGCGTTAACAGAGCCAGCGCCTCAGCACGCCTAGGCTCATATCGCCACATAATCAGGCACTTTGCTTTAGCGGCGCTTAAATCACGCAGAAATATATAACAAAGTATTTCCAGCTTCATTATTACCGCATCATTCGCGTCTTGTCTGAGTTGAAGCTCCTCTATCATTGTTAATGCCTGCTTAAAATCACCACCGTAAAGGTAATACTTCGCCAAATCGATTGAAGGAATGCTTGGTCTTTCTGCCTGACTA
The DNA here is from genome assembly GCF_000445445.1 of Sporomusa ovata DSM 2662. Classification (GTDB taxonomy): domain Bacteria; phylum Bacillota; class Negativicutes; order Sporomusales; family Sporomusaceae; genus Sporomusa; species Sporomusa ovata. The sequence goes on from NZ_ASXP01000003.1 coordinate 1,036,422, forward strand.
CATACTTTTATCGCTAAATCAGGCCGGCCACTGGCAAAAAAAAGCGCCCCCAGCGCCCGCCGACCTTCACCAGTTGGCACATACCCTCGTTCGGTGAAGTAGTTTACTAATTCCTCGCAACTTTTCTTGGTCACCAACACCATAAAAAGCCCATATAACGGATAAATAAAATTTTTGTTAGCCGCAAGCGCCTTTTCATACCACTCAGCAGCTTTCTCAGATTTCCCCAGCATTTGACAACAATGTCCTAAGTGATATTGAGATAAAAAATTTTCCGTCCCATTGCTATGCTGGTACACAATAAGCGGCGTTCTTAAACCTACAGCAGCTTCAAACCACCGCAGCGCTGCCTCATACTCCCCCATTTGTTCCAACACTACCCCACCATCAAAAAACAAATCGGTATATTCCGGATATACCACTGTTTCTCTCATACAAATAGCCAACGCTTCCTCAAATTTCCCCATATATCGTAAGCAGGCAACCAGACTTCGTACAGCACTTGACCGAAAAAATATATGACTCTTATCAAGCTGCTCATACGCACAACGAAAACAAGCGCAGGCTTGCTGATACCGTCCCAGTCCCAACCATTCACAACCCAGATAATATTTTATAAATACCTCATTCTCCGGCTCATGTTTTAACTGTTCTGCAAGCATGTGCATATTGCGCCTGCGTTTGTCCTGACGACGGCGCGGCTCTATATAACTATGACTGATAATCGGATAGTCACTGTATCCGACAACGTCTTGGTCGGCAATGCCAATTTGTTCATGTATTTTGCCAATATAGCGATAATGCGGCAGGTTACGGAACAACCTTAACACGCCGATTACATTATAATCACTGCCGCCAGGGCCGCTATAATTTTTAAGTGGCAATATAAATGCCTCTTTCGTTGTACTTGTAATTAGCTCTCGCAAGAATTCATGCCCAGCCACTTCTAACCATTCATCTGCATCTAAAGACAGAATCCACTCACAACTGCATTGGTTAATGGCAAAATTACGCGCGGCACTAAAATCTCCCTGCCATGAATAGCTATATACTTTATCTGTATAGCTTTTTGCTATCTCTATGGTCTTATCAACTGATCCTGTATCCACAATCACAATCTCATCAACTACCGCTTTAACACTATCCAAGCAGGCTCTCAGCATATCTTCTTCATCTTTAACAATCATAGCAATGCTGATCAACCCAGTCATGGTCTTGCCGCTTCCTGCTCCAACATCGCTTTAAACAGTTCGACGTCAGGATGCTTTTCAACAGCCGTTTTTAAAGTTTCCAGACAAAGTTTGTCATATGTCTTCAATAAATTGACATACGCCCTGGGACTGCAAGGAGTAACGCTAACAGCAGCCCGGTAATATTCAGCTGCCTCCCAATACTCTGATTTTTTACTTTTTATATCCCCCATGCCTACAAGTGCATCAAAACTGTCCTGATTACTCACTAAGTAGATATGTCCATACCGCTCTGCATCGTTAAGCCGATTATGTCGTAGATACATTTGCATAAGCCTATAAGCATGCGTCTTTATCCACGCCTGCTGCATCCTGGCTAAAATCTCATCTACTTTTTTGAAATCTCCATGATCCATGGCTCTCAGCAATATATCAAAAAGTAGCTCCGATGAGTCCGGCCTTACGTTTACGAAACCCACGTCCTCATTAGGCTGTAACCTTAACAGCTTAACTATTGCCATAAAATCATCATCCAAGCCTACTAGTAGCAGACTATCGGTAATACTTCGCACTTTGAAAGCATTATCCTGAAGCCAGAAGATAATGGCTTTGTTAACCATTACTCTTACATAATGTTTGCTGTCATCTATATATTCATCAAGCAGTTGTAACGCCTCAATAAACCGATCCTGCTGTGCAAGGCAAATAGCCCGGCAAAAATCAAGCTCGGCTGTCTTTACTCCACCTGATGCAGCTGCCTCAAAATACTCTCCCGCGATTTTGTAAGAGCGTTCGCTAAACAACATGCTCCCTACCAGGACTTTAGCCTCTGCCGTACAACAATCACACATGTTGTCAAGGGCAATCCTGACATCATCACTTTCCTCGCCTTTCACCAAGATCCTGATGATCTGCGCTAACGCGATATGAAAAGCTGGATTCTCCCGGAAAGCTACCAAGTAGTGTCCCAGAGCATCTTCCTCACGATCAAATTCTTCACAAATTTTCCCCAAATAAAAATAACTTCTAAACCCTCTTACGCCAGGATAGGAACCATATACATAGGCTTGCTCACCTAGTGTTGTAGCCTTCATAAAATACTCAAAGCTAGTGCCAAACGCTCTAAGTTCATAGAAACACAGCCCGCCATAATGATACAAATCAGCGTAGTCCGGATATAGCGATAAACCATAGTTAACATATTCGACCGCCTCTTCATATCTGCGAGCCTGATAATGAGCCATAACAAGCAGCCTGATTAGTTTGGGCAAATACATACTTTCAGGACCTCCCGGTTTCAGACCTGCCAGTGATTTTTTCAGCATTTCAATGGATTCCCCATAACGCTCAGCCCGGTAAAGCTCCAATCCATATTGATACAACACATATTTGTCTTCAGGAAATTCTTTAATCTGCTGCACCAGTAGTGCAAGGTTGCGGTTTATCTTATCTTTTCCCTGAACCTGATTGTCTAAATATCCATAATGATAGATGGTAACATCATGGGCAATAGCAAAATTGGCATTGCGATCTTGCTCCAGGATTGAATTTAGTACTTGCTCATGAATAATGCCACAGAATCTATATTCATTTCGATTACGGAACAGACGGAACAATAGGTCCCGGCACTGCTCAGGCTGCTGCTCATTGCCATAGATATTAACAATAGGTATATAGTAGCCTTCTACATCAGCTTGCGCCACTGCCTTACGTAATGCCTCATATGAAGAAGGTTCCAGATATTCGTCGGCATCAAGGAACAGTACCCAATCTTCGGTAGCAGCTTCAAGGGATGCATTGCGGGCATCTGCAAAACTACCATTCCAAATAAAATCTATAACCTTGGCGCCAAAACCAGCAGCAATTTTTTTTGTCTCATCTTTAGAACCTGTATCTACGACAATGATTTCATTGACTACCTCTTGAACACTAGCTAAACATTTGGTAAGACATTTTTCTTCATCACGAACAATCATACATAAGCTAATTGCAGGCATTTCTCCACCCCCGAATATGTGTCCCATTTAATATATGTTCGACTGGTTCGCATGGTGCCTAATAGTCCCCTATTTAAATTACATAGAAGAAATCTATTTTCTATGTTTATGATGTTAACCTTTATTTATCAACGCTCATAGACTATATCATGAGGTAGATATTAGCACGTTATGTTAATATTCTTATTACCTCTTATATTATTGTTATTGCAGAAATCCAGCTTAAATTAAGGGGGAAAAAAGAAGCTATGCCTAACTATAAGGTCTTTCAAGACCAAGCCCAATCAATGAAGGTGCAAATTTATGGTAGTGATACTAATGCAGCATTAAAAACCGATACTTCCGGAAGCTTAGACGTTAGTGCTTCTACCGCTCTGCCTATTAGTGCTACCGCTATTACTCCTATTAGTGCCGATACTGCTCTGCCTATTAGTGCTACCACTATTACTCCTATTAGCGCTGATACTGCTCTGCCTATTAGTGCTACCACTATTACTCCTATTAGCGCTGATACTGCTCTGCCTATTAGTGCTACCACTATTACTCCTATTAGTGCCGATACTGCTCTGCCTATCAGTGCTGCCACTATTACTCCTATTAGTGCCGATACTGCTCTGCCTATTAGTGCTACCACCATTACTCCTATTAGTGCCGATACTGCTCTGCCTATCAGTGCTGCCACCATTACTCCTAATAGTGCTTCTACCGCTCTGCCTATCAGTGGTTCTGCCGCGCTTCCTATTAGTG
>NZ_ASXP01000004.1 GCF_000445445.1 Sporomusa ovata DSM 2662
CGCATTTGGCTATTGGACTAGGCATAAAAGCCTGCATAGAAGGGTACAGAGTGCTATTTACCACCGTACCTTTATTAGTCAACCAGTTAAAAGAAAGTCGGTCGCAAAAGATACTTCGAGCTTTCGGCAATAAGTTTGCTAAGTATGACCTGGTAATTGCCGACGAACTGGGCTATATCTCATTTGACAAGGAGGGTTCTGAATTACTCTTCACCCATTTATCGCTTAGAAGTGGTCGCAAATCCACGATTATCACCACGAATCTGTCATTTGAACGTTGGAGCGAAATTTTTCATGATCCGGTAATGACAGCAGCCATGGTGGATCGGCTGACTCATAAGTCTTATCTTATTAACATGAATGGTAATTCCTTCCGTTTAAAGGAAACCAAAGCATGGATGCAAACCTAATATTTTTTTACCTTCAAGTGGGGGAGTTTTCAATTATTATTGTGGCGGATTTTTCAGTTGACAAAAACAATTTGCAGCTTTCTTTGACCGTAACATGGATGTATTGAAACTGACCGGCAAGGGCGCGGCGGTAGTCGCAGATCCGGCTTTGACCGTAACATGGATGTATTGAAACGTGAATATTATCAAATAACGCGAGCAGGGCGGCACCTTTGACCGTAACATGGATGTATTGAAACAATGCCACCCGCCAGTAATGATGACAATCGGCGGCCCTTTGACCGTAACATGGATGTATTGAAACCGGAATATTCCGGCAAGAGCACCTAAGCCATTTCTCTTTGACCGTAACATGGATGTATTGAAACTCCGAGGCGTATTGGCCTTTTAGTCTAGGCATTTAACTTTGACCGTAACATGGATGTATTGAAACGCTTTATTTGAGGGCTTTAGACCTCCACTGGCAGCTTTGACCGTAACATGGATGTATTGAAACAGTGGACTAACGTATACCGCACCTACTCCTGTTGACTTTGACCGTAACATGGATGTATTGAAACCAACCACGCAGAGCCAGACAATCAAAGGAGTGGTAACTTTGACCGTAACATGGATGTATTGAAACTGAGCTATAAAATGGGCAGTACATTGGTCAGCCATCTTTGACCGTAACATGGATGTATTGAAACATCTTAATGCCGTTGCCATTGCGCCGCCTGATAGTCTTTGACCGTAACATGGATGTATTGAAACTAGGTGTTTCACACAAGCCTGTCCACCCCATTGCTCTTTGACCGTAACATGGATGTATTGAAACGCAGTAAACCAATAAGCCAAACCGCCAAATTTTCCCTTTGACCGTAACATGGATGTATTGAAACCTGTTTAATTTAGTCTGTTCTTTAACTTGTTCTTCCTTTGACCGTAACATGGATGTATTGAAACCCCAAAGACGTTGATGTAGAGATAACCAAAGAACACTTTGACCGTAACATGGATGTATTGAAACGCGGCGGCTGATATGTCGGTGCATACGAAAAAGCCTCTTTGACCGTAACATGGATGTATTGAAACACTGTAGCCGCACTGTCGTCAAGTCCTGTTTCGATCTTTGACCGTAACATGGATGTATTGAAACGTCGTAACGTCCGGCACATTAAATGCTTCAATCGTCTTTGACCGTAACATGGATGTATTGAAACCCGAAAAAGGTGGCGATAACATGACAGAAGCAGAAGCTTTGACCATAACATGGATGTATTGATACTAGACATCGACAAAAAGAATTGTTTGTATCCTTTGCCCATTATTTTGTAGTATACTTTCAGAATACGAAGCAGAAAGTAGGTTTTTATCATACAGAACATAATATTTGACGTTGACGGTACTTTATGGGATACAACGGAAGTGGTAGCTCAAGCCTGGAACAAGGCCATATCTGAAGTTGGCGGAACTGCGGCAGTGGTAAGTGCTGCAGTATTAAAGAAAGAGTTCGGTAAGACGATGAAGGTCATCGCCGATAGGTTATTTTATGATGCCGATGAGAGAACGAAAGAGTTGCTAATGAAAAAGTGTTGCATATATGAGCATGAGGCACTGGAAGAAAATACGGATAACCTGCTATTTCCCGATGTTGTAGAAACCATAAAAAAACTTTCCGAGAAATATCGTTTATTCATTGTAAGTAATTGCCAAGAGGGCTATATTGAATTGTTTATGAAAAAGGCGGGTATTGAACTATATATTAAAGATTGGGAATGCTTTGGCAACACCGGCAAAGGAAAAGGCGAAAACATCATGCTACTAGTGAAAAGAAATAATTTAACCGATGTTGTATATGTTGGCGATACTCAGGGGGATTATGAGGCAACACAAATGGCTCAGATTCCTTTTATCTTTGCAAAGTATGGTTTTGGTCATGTGGAAAACTATGATAGGGCGATCAATAGAATAAAAGAGCTGCTGATTTTGTAATTATGGTGGGGGACGGGGGCCTAACATTCACTCCAGTAATAGCCAAGGCTTCATGAACACTCATGAAGCCTTTTTTACGCCTAAAAATAGGTAAGAAACATCAAACTGTAGTTGTTTTTTATCAAAAACTACAACTACTGGTAAAAAATATTATGTGAAATAATACCCTGTTTTATTTTTTGTTTTTCGTACACACTAAAATTGCAAGCAAATAATAATAAAATTAAGGGGGCAAACATATGTCAGAGTATAAAGGCCGCCTTACTTATGCAAAAGGCACCTATATGGAATTTGTCGTTGCTCCTAATCAAGATGTTGATTTTGGCAATATTTTAGTTGTTGAAGGCAAAAACCAGGATCGATTCTATATTCGCGCGTACGACTTTAAGATTAAGTCACGTTGGTCAGGAATGAATGGTGTCAGCTATTTGATGAGCAAACTTGATGAAAATGGGCAAGTGGCTAACCAGGAAGAGCTTGATTTTTACCTGGGCGGTAACCATACTGTTAAAATTGGTATTGCCGAACAGCTTTGTTATGTTGATGCTGAGGGGCAGATATTTAACCCTAAAACTTGTCCTGATTTTTTTTGTGAGGTTCGCGGTTTAACTGCCGATGATACTGCTTTACTAGCTGAAATGAAGGGTGACCTCGAAATTGGTTATTTAAAAAGTGGCCGGGAAGTCCTTAAGTTACCTGTCGGTATATTTGGCTCCAAAGCCATTACCGAACATATCGGCATTTTTGGCACGACCGGGTCAGGAAAAAGTAATCTTGTAAAAGTACTTTCCAGTTCGATTATTGACAGCAACAACTATGGCTTGCTAATTTTTGATGTTCATAATGAGTATTACCGCGATTTGTCACTTCATCCCAAAGTGAACGAACGATTAGTAGTTTATAATACCAATCCGGAACCTGAACGGAAAAATGTGAATAAACTGGTGCTGAACTATAATGAAGTTGATCCTGAAGATATTACAGCTTGCGCAACCTTCAGTGACCCGCAGCTTGATGCTATCTATAAGCTGTCGTCTGTTTGGCAGGATCGCTGGATGGAGTATATTTTAAAATATGAGGCTGAGGATATTATTGAAGAGATAGCCGGTTGTACCGGTCAAAAATTTCAATCCCGTACAATCAGTAAGATTAAAAGTATTTGCTGGAACTTAGAGCAAGAATTGAATATTACTACTGAAATTGATGATTTTGGAGAAATAACTGCTGTCGGGCAAATGCTAAAAGATTTGGAACAAGGTAAAGTGGTATTGATAGAACTTAAAAATATCTCCCCTGTCGGTGAGCAGGCGTTGTCAACCTTGCTGTCCAAAAAGCTGCTGCACCATTATGCCAATAAGTCCGAACTGGCACGTTCTGAGGCTAAGCCAATATTGATTGTGCTTGAAGAAGCGCATCGTTTCCTGGGTAAAAAAGAGCAAAGTACACAAAATGTATTTGCCAAACTGGTTAGCGAAGCCCGAAAATTTAATATTGGGTTATGTGTTGTAGACCAACAACCCCGCCTATTAGCAGATAAAGTATTGTCACAACTAAATACCTTATTTATATTGGGTCTGGCTTCCAAAGCGGATCGAGGTAAACTGGAGTCTATGTGCCGTAAAGATATATTGCAGCAACGCAATGAAATTAAAAATCTGGATTGCGGGGAAATGATTATCGCTACAAATTATATGCGCTTTGCTGCCCCGGTAAAGGTTCACAAATTTGAGGACTATCTAACCCGCGTTTATAGTGACATGCCTGCATTGCCCGCATCTGCTCTTCTCCCACAACCGGCATTAGCAATTTGAAGAGTCTTACTGAAACTCCCCTTCTCATGTACTAATTAGCCTATTGTTAGGCATACATTGGTATATGAGGGGGGATTTCACATGTTACGCCGTAAGGGAAGATTACAGTCTTTGGCTGGACTTTTGGAAATACCACAAGATATTGTGATGGATTTGCCGCGCATAACGATGCTTGGCAATAAACAACTGTTAGTTGAAAACCATAAAGGGATAATTGAATATACCCCTTCACTTGTTCGAATAAAACTCAGTCAGGGAGAATTGTTTATTTACGGTCAAATGTTAACCCTGGGAAATCTCCAGGCTGAGCAAATTCTAGTTGAAGGTGTGGTGCAAAAGGTTAATTATGATATTTAATGCGAATTATCTGCGTGGCGCCGTGAAAATCCGCCTCAGCGGTCCTATGCCTGAGCGGTTTATTAATCTTTGTATTGTTGAACATATTTTACTATGGGGTATCACTAAAACTGACGAAGATTTGATTGCCTGGATCAGGTTGGATGATTTTTTTCGAATTCGACCTTTGGTGATATGCAGTCACATCAAAGTAAAAGTACTTACATATCGCGGCTTGCCTTTTGTTATTAAACGCATCAAACAGCGGAAAATGCTGCTGCTGGGAGCGATTTTATTTTTTTCTTTGCTCTACACCCTGTCTTCTTACATTTGGTTTGTTGAGATTACCGGTTTAAAAAATATACCTGAACAAGAAGTAAGAACTATTGCCGAGCAGTATGGTTTGAAGGCGGGTGCCATAAAAAATAATATTAATAGCAAAGCGGTTGAACGGGAAATAGCATTACAGGTTCCGGAAGTAGCATGGGTAGGAATTAATTTTACCGGAACCCGGGCAGTTGTAGAAATCGTTGAAAAAACCATGCCTAAGCAGGAAGATAAAGCCCCGGCGCACCTTGTTGCCGGCAAAGATGGCGTAATTACTGAAATTATTGTTTTAGCCGGGCAGGCGGCAGTAAAAAATGGTGATACCGTCAAGAAAGGTGATCTGCTAATAAATGGAGTCTTTCTTGAACCTGCGCCAAGTGCACTTGAAGGTCAGCCGCCAATTAGTAACATACCAAAAGAACTTCGCGCCAGAGGTATTATCAAAGCCCGGATATGGTATGAGGGCTATGCGGAAACCGAGTTGAAACAAACTACAGTTACCCGTACCGGTAATCAGCATATAGCGGTAGCTATGAAAATTGGCAACTCTGAGGTAGCATTTAATGAGCTTCCAGAGCAACTATACCCAGAGTATGAGACCGAGATTATATATAAACAATTGCCACTATGGAGGAATAGGGAGGTAGTTGTCGAATCAACTATTACAATATACCGTGAAATAAACACCGAACATAAAGAAAAATCGTTTGAAGAAGCACGCAATGAGGCTCATGCCAAAGCCTTGCAGGCAGTGCAAAGTAGTATTCCGGAAACAGCCCAGATAGTATCGCGCAATTATGAAGTATTAAAAACTCCGGCAGAGGACATAGTTAGAGTAAAAGTAAATGTGGAAACCATCGAAGATATTGGGCAAACTATTAATATTTACCAGTAATTATTCTAGTAGGGGGCATTGTTTTTTTGGAAAAACGAATTAATTTTGTAGATACTAAGGAAGCTATCGCTGTTTTAGGAAGAAATGACGAATATTTAGGATTAATTAACCAACATTTTTCCTGTAAAATGACAGCAAGGGGAACAGAATTAATTTTGGATGGCCAGGATGGTGAAGTCGGGCAGCTTACGCGTTTGTTTAATGAGCTAACTTATCTGTACAGAGAAGGCAATCCGGTAACAAGCCATGATGTACGTTATAGTATCCAGATGATTCTTAATGGTCAGGCGGATTTTCTTCACCAAATGTTTGCCGATACTGTTTTGGTCACAGCCAAAGGTCGCCATATTAAACCCAAAACCCTTGGACAGAGCTACTATTTGGAGGCCATTCGCCGCAATCATATTACCTTCGGAATAGGGCCGGCAGGAACAGGGAAGACTTATCTTGCAGTTGCTATGGCAGCATTTTCCCTAAAAAATAAGCAGGTAGAAAAAATTATTTTGACTCGTCCGGCAGTGGAAGCTGGCGAGAAGCTTGGTTTTTTACCTGGGGATTTACAAGAAAAGGTTGATCCTTATTTGCGGCCTTTGTATGATGCCATGTATGATATCTTGGGAATGGATACTGTACAAAAGTATATGGCCAAAAATATTATTGAAGTGGCACCTTTAGCTTATATGCGGGGACGTACACTTGAGGATTCCTTTATCATTTTGGACGAAGCCCAAAACACAACTGCTGAGCAAATGAAAATGTTTCTAACAAGAATGGGCTTTGGTTCAAAAATGGTAATAACCGGTGACATAACTCAAATTGATTTACCAACAGGGGTTAAATCAGGTCTTAGGCATGCCCAAGCTGTGCTGGCAGAGGTACCTGGTATTGCAATGCTTACTTTAAATGAAGGTGATGTAGTACGACATGAAATAGTCAGCCGTATCATCAAAGCTTACGCACAGTATGATCAAAAGCAATAACTATAGCTCGCGTTGGTCCTATAAAACGCTGAGCAGTGGTATGGAGTGAAAGAAAGATGATATCGGTTAATAATAAGTTGCGGAATTTATTTGCGCAGCCGGTCAATATACAGACCCATTCAATAGTACGCCGCACCGTGGTATTTTTCATTTTCTTTGCCTTATATATGCTTTGTTTATCAGCTGATTTTATTCCAGAAAAAATATCACTGCAAATTGGTCAGGTTAGTGACCGGGATGTAATTGCACCGAGAACAGTGTCTTATATTGACAATGTAAAAACTAAGAAACTTGAGCTGGAAGTTATGGCCAGTGTGGCTAATGTCTATGATATGGATATTGCTGTCATGGCCAAAGCCGAGGATGATGTCAAAACCATTTTTCGTACAGCCCAAGCCATTCAAGCAGACAAATCACTGACCGCTGAACAAAAAATGGAAAAGCTTACCCGCGAATTACCAGTCGTATTGCCTAGTACAGTGGTTCACGGGCTGCTGAATTTGGATGATACTGGTCTTTTAAAAACGGAAGATTATACGAAATCTATCTTACGCAAGTATTTACAACGCGGCATCAGAGATGATGACATTGATATTGCCAGAAAACAGGTAGTGCTTGACGCAGAAGAATTAGGTCTTGGAAAAAATGCAGAAGCTGTTGTAGCTGGTATTGCTCAAACCTTGATTAGGCCTAATTTTATTCTAAATGTTCGGGAATCAGACAAGCGTAAGCAATCGGCACTGGCTAATATTGAATCGGTGCGGGAAACTGTTCGCAAAGGGCAGATCTTAGTAAGACGTGGTGATATCGTAACTACAGAACAGATTCATGTTATGGAGGAATTAGGCTTATATGCTGGCAATATCAGTGAAGTAAGAATTTTGGGGCTTACTTTGTTTGTGCTTATAGTAATGGGGATATCCTTAGGCTATTTATATCGGTTTGCAAACCCTATTTATAATAATAATATGTATTTAATCTTATTAGGTTTAATTGTTTTAGTTACCTTGCTGATTGCTAAGGTTGCTCATTATTATTCAGATTTTGCCGCACCAATTGCGGCTGGAGCACTGTTAACGGCCATTTTGATTGATCCCCGGGTAGGGATCTTAATTAGTGTGATTATGGCGATGTTTTTTGGTGTGATTGTAGATCATGACCTGCGCGCAGTAGTTGCTGCGCTTATTGGTGGTATGGCTGGGGTTTATAGTGTAACCAAAATGGCTCATAGTTATAGTCTCGCACGGGGTGGAGTCTGGATTGCGGTAATTAATTTCTTAGTAATTGGTTCAACAGGTCTCATCCAACAGCTTAATGGCACAGAAGTACTATTTCAGGGAATGCTTGGTGCCATTAGCGGGATTGCTTCCGCAGTGATTACTACCGGTCTTTTACCTTATCTCGAGCATGTTTTTAATATTACTACGCCAATCAAGCTGCTGGACTTGGCAAAACCTAACCACCCACTGCTGCAGCGTCTGTTATTAAGTGCTCCTGGGACATATCATCACAGTGTACTTGTAGGCAATTTGGCGGAAACCGCTGCGGTAACGGTGGGGGCAGATCCGGTGGTTGTAAGGGTGGGCGCTTATTATCATGATATTGGGAAACTTAAACGGCCGTATTTTTTTATTGAAAATCAATCAGGCTGTGAAAACCCGCATGACAAAATTGCGCCGTCACTTAGCTCGCTCATTGTTATATCCCATATCAAAGATGGGTTTGACTTGTGTAAGGAGTACAAATTACCACAGGTAATAGTAGATATCATTCAGCAACATCATGGTACTACACTGGCGTCCTATTTTTATAAACGGGCTACGGAAACGGAACATGGTGAATGTGTTATAGAATCAGACTTTCGCTATGAGGGACCGAGACCACAGACCAAAGAGGCCGCCCTTGTTATGCTGGCCGATTCCTGTGAAGCGGCAGTGCGCTCCATTAGTAAGCCTAATGTTAATCGCATTGAGGCTACTGTACGAAAAATCATTAGGGAAAGACTGCAAGACGGGCAGCTTGATGAATGCAATCTAACGTTACGCGACCTTACGATTATTGGCGATGTGTATATTCGACTATTATCCAGCATGTTCCATAGTCGAATTGAATATCCCGAAGCTCTCAAAGAGCTTGAGAGGAGAAAAACAAAAAGTGGAAATAGTAATAAACAACCGGCAGGAAAAGATGATAGTAACCACTGCAATGGAACAAATGTTGATGCAAGTATTAAATAAAGCGGCTGAGGTTTATGGACTCAAGCCGCAAACTGAGGTAAGTGTGGTGCTCTCTGACGATGAATACATTCATCAGCTTAATCGTCAGTACCGTAACAAAGATGCACCTACCGATGTATTGTCATTTGCTATGAATGACCAGTGTGCTGGCGAGTCTGAGCCTGATATTACCGATACTCCTGATGATATTGAAATTTTGCTGGGAGATATCGTAATATCATTGGAAACCACAGCCAGACAAGCGGAAGAATTCAATCATAGTTTAGAACGCGAGCTAGCCTATCTGACTGTTCATGGGATGTTACACCTTTTAGGTTATGACCATGAGGTTGAAGCAGAGAGAACGGAAATGCGTCAGGAAGAAGAATACGTTTTATCACTGCTCGGTATTACCCGTGAACAATAGGTGCTGCTATGCAGATAATAATGGCTTTTCGGTACGCCATCGCTGGGATTATTTACTGTATGCGCAGCCAGCGGCATATGAAGGTTCATTTGCTGGCTGCCCTGGGGGCATTAGGGTTAGCATGGCGGTTTGAGCTAAGCGGAATTGAGTGGGGCATTTTATTGTTGACGATTGCCGGCGTCATTACAGCAGAAATATTTAATACTGCATTAGAAGCTCTTGTTGATAAAGTTTCACCTGAGTTTCACCCGCTGGCCAAGATAGCTAAAGATGCTGCTGCGGGAGCCGTTCTCATTCAGGCAGTGGCTGCTTTAGGTGTTGGTTATGTTCTATTTTGGGACAAAATACTAAAAATAGGTGGGTAGATGATGGAGGAACTGGTTAAGGCTGCAATTAGCGCCAGAGAACAAGCTTATGTGCCGTATTCGGGATTTAAAGTTGGGGCGGCGGTACAAGGAATAAGTGGACTTATTTATAGTGGCTGCAATATTGAGAACGCTTCCTACGGACTATCGAACTGTGCTGAACGTACGGCGATTTTTAAGGCAGTATCCGAAGGTGAACAAGAGCTTATTGCCATAGCCATAGTGGCTGATACGCCCGGTCCGGTATCGCCATGTGGTGCTTGCCGGCAGGTTATGGCTGAGTTTGGTATTAGAAAAATTATATTAGCGAACCTAAATGGTAAGCAGCGGACGGTTACTATGGAGGAACTTTTGCCTTTTAGTTTTGCCAAAGGTGATATTAGAAAAGATGGTGGGAAAAATAATGAATGAAGAAAACTATAAATCAGGTTTTGTCGCGGTTATTGGCCGGCCTAATGTTGGTAAATCAACGCTGATGAATAATTTAATTGGTCAGAAAGTGGCCATTATGTCTGATAAACCCCAAACAACCAGAAATAAAATTATGGGTGTCCTTACGCAAAAAGATGCGCAAATCTTATTTATTGATACTCCTGGCATGCATAAACCCAAACACAAGTTAGGCGAATACATGCTCAAGGAAGCAGAAGGCTCTCTGCGGGACGTAGATGTTATTTTATTTGTGGTCGATGTTACCGCCGAAATGGGAGCCGGAGAACGCTATATACTCGATAACCTGGCAAATGTTCGAACACCGGTTATTCTCACAGTAAATAAAATAGACAAAATTGAAAAAACTAAATTGTTTGCTATTATTGAAAAATATACAGCACAATTTAAATTTGCCGCGGTTGTACCGATTTCGGCACTTGATCACACCAATTTTGAAGAGTTGGTTAGTGAGATCAAATCACATCTTGAACCGGGTCCACAATATTATCCCGAAGATATGATTACCGACCAGCCCGAACGTCTTGTCATTGCCGAGCTTATCAGAGAGAAAGTGTTACATTTAACCAAAGAGGAGATTCCGCACGCGATACTTGTTGACATTGAAGAAATTGTTACCAGACCTAATGATAATTTATATGTTAGAGCTGTAATTTATGTTGAACGTGATTCGCAAAAAGGAATTGTTATTGGTGCCGGTGGCCGCCTGCTTAAAGATATTGGTCGCCTGGCCAGAGGTGATATTGAAAATCTCCTGGGCTCTAAGGTATATCTTGATTTATGGGTCAAGGTAAAAAAAGATTGGCGCAACCGGCCTAATGTGTTAAAAAGTTTTGGCTTTGAGTAAATTAAAAATAAGCTGCCGCTGTGCGGTAGCTTATTTCAATTATTGACCAATACGGCGCATAATGGTATCATTTGTTAGAGAGGTGAATAAATGAATTGGGCTTCTAAGTATTTTATCAACGGATTAATTGTAATTGTACCTATTGCCATTACAACCTTTGTAATTATTAATATTTTTTCATTTACTGAGCAACTGCTAGGTCAATATCTGCCGATTCATTTTCTAGGATTGTCACTGATTGTCGTGCTATTTTTGATTGTCATTGTCGGTTGGTTATCCTCACATTGGCTTTTGCAAAAAGTAATTGGGTATGGGGAACGCCTGGTAGGCTCAATACCGGTGGTAAAATTTATTTACAACAGTGTAAAACAAATATCAACAGCCGTGTTTGAGTCTCAGGAACTGCTAAAACATGCAGTATTAGTACCTTATCCACATCCGGGAGTTAAGGCATTAGGCTTTGTTATGCCTGAATTATCGGTGCCATTGGCTGATAAATTTACAGAAGAACATGTGTGCGTTTTTGTTCCTATGAGTCTTAATCTGACCTCTGGCTTTAATATTATTCTGCCCAGTCGGGACATAATACCTTTAGACGTAACAAGCGAAAGCGCACTGCAATATGTTATTACCGCCGGTGCTATTATGCCGCGCAGTAATGATTCCAATAACTAGGGAGAGATGCTTTATAGATTCGCCATTATTCAGTTCGGTTAAGTTGGCGGCCGCTCTGTTACTTGTCTTAATTAATGGTTTTTTTGTATTATCCGAGTTTTCATTAGTCAAAATTCGTAAAACCCGACTGGAAGAACTTGCTCAGCAAGGTAATGCCCGGGCTAAACTAGCTTTAAAAGTTGTAGCTTCACTTGATAGTTACCTTGGTGCTACACAACTTGGTATTGCTTTATCATCCTTAGCACTTGGTTGGTTGGGTGAACCGGCTATATCCTCATTGATAAAACCTATTTTAATGAATTATTTTCCTGTTTCAGAAGGGCTGATTACTACCGTTAGTATTGTCTTGGGATTTACCGGCATTACATTTTTTTACATTATTTTAGGTGACCTAATCCCGAAGTCACTGGCGGTGCAGCGTTCGGAAAGTATGGTGTTGTCCTGTATATGGTTACTCACTATTTTCCACAAAGTCAGCTATCCGTTTATTATGCTGTTTAACCGTACAGCTAAGTTGCTGTTAAGTGCAATTGGAATGAAAGCAGCTAGTGAAGCTGATCTGGCTCATTCGGAAGAAGAATTACGGATGCTTGTCAGTGCCAGTCATCGCGGCAGCATACTTAATCAGATGGAAAGCGAACTTATTGACAATGTTTTTGATTTTGCTGATCGTTTGGCGCGGGAAATTATGGTGCCAAGACAAGATATGGTATGTTTATTTACGGACGATTCATTTGAGGAAAATATGCGAGTGGTACGGGAAACTGTGCATACACGATATCCATTATGTGTGGAAGACAAAGACCATATAATTGGTATGGTTCATGTTCGTGATTTGATGGATTTTGATATGTGCGCACCAGGGGAGCGTGACTTAACTGCTATTGTTCGGGAAGTACTAGTAGTTCCTGAAGGAATGTCAGTAGCTCATCTGCTGCAAGTTATGCGCCGCAAGTGTACCCACTTGGCTATTGTTGCGGATGAGTATGGCGGTACAGCCGGACTTGTAGCGCTGGAAGATGTGATTGAAGAGATTGTTGGTGATATTCAGGATGAACATGATGAGGTAGCAGATATTGAAATTCAACGTCTGGCTGATGGCAGTTATGAATTTGACGGTGGAGTTCTCCTGGATGATGTGACTGAACTTTTGAATATTCGTTTGGAAGATCATGAGGAAGATACACTAGGCGGTTATATATTTGGAATGTTGGGACGTCGTCCGGAAACTGGTGATATAGTAAATATTGGTGACTATTCATTTGAGGTACTTCAGGTTACTGGCTTCCGAATTGTAAGAGTTAAGGCAGTACCGCTTTTTCCAGAAGCTGCGGCAAATGATAGTTTGGAATAAGTTAATTGATTATCTGGCTGGTCCTGTTTGTTAATATAAGTTGAAGGGATGATGTCGAGTGTTATTACGGGAAACTTTATGGGAAATTTTTTTCAGTACCGGTAATATCGATGCTTACCTTGCCTATCGCGCTTGTTCAGATTGTCATTGTAGCAACCAACAGCAGTCAGACGATGAACCTACACAATCACTACTTGCAGAAAAATATTCTTCAAAAGATTTATTACGTGAGGTTAAATGGCATTAGAGTATCCGTCAGAAGCCATTCTGTTAGCAACACGCGACTGGAGCGCTGCTGACAGAATGGTCACTTTGTTTTCCCGCGAGCGCGGTATTGTTACTGTGATGGCCTATGGTGCCCGCAAACCTAAAAGTAAGTTGAGTGGTGGTCTCCAGCCGTTTACTCATTTAAACTTGCTATTGGCTGGCGGCAAAGGCATGGACTTAGTCAGGCAGTGTGAAGTTGTAACTTCATTTCGAAAAATTCGGGAAGATTTGACTAGATTAGCCTATGCCAATTTCATTGCTGAGTTAACGTTAGGGCTATGGCCGCAGCAGCAGTCTGAGTCAGCAGCATTTGATATGCTGCTGGCAGTGCTAACGCTTCTGGCAGAGCGCAACCCGCGCATTGCTGCCCTGGCAGGTGCCTGGCAATTGATGGTCTTGGCCGGTTTTCAGCCTGAATATGAGCATTGCGCGCACTGTGGCGCCATATTGAGTTTGCCGGCCTATTTCAGTTTTATCGAAGGCGGCGGTACATGTGTACATTGCAGTCCGCCCGGCACAAGTAAGTTCGATCAGCCTGACAAGGATTTTTTAGATAAGTTGTTATCTTTGGATTTGCGACAACCTGGTCAATTTACTGTGACTGCTATGGTCTTGTCAGTCGCTGAGAGTCTGCTGTACGGTTTTGTACGACACCAGTTAGATCGTCCACTTAAGTCATTAGATTTTATTAATAAGCTTACTGCCCTATAGGTAGAATAACGTTTTTCAAACAGGGAAGACTAATCCTAAATTAGGGAGGGTATACAATGGATATTACTTTAGAAAATATTGATTTGATTCGTGAACGCACCGGTGTTTCGTATCGGGAGGCTAAAGAGGCTCTGGAACGTAATGATGGCCATGTAATTGATACCCTAATTGAACTTGAAGATAAAAGTAAAAGCAGCACCAAGTGGACCGAGGAATTTTCGGTGCGTTCCACCGAGGTCATTGACAAAGTGAAAGAACTCATTCGCGAAGGCAATGTGAATAAGATTCGCGTCAAGCATGAGGGACGGGTGCTGGCCGATATACCTGTAGCTCTTGGCGCTATTGGTGCCGTGGTGCTGCCTCAATTGGCCGCTGTGGGCGTTTTAGTGGCTGTGTTTAAGCGGTGTACTATCGAGGTGGTACGCGAGGATATCGAGCCGCCTGAAACTGACAGGGAAGATTCACAAGCTGAGGTGGACAAGTCCTCGCAAAATATGTAGTATAAACTGACGCATTTCTGCAGTTTAACAAAAACACTCTTTTCGTGAGAAAGGGGTGTTTTTGTTTAGGGGACTAAAAAGGACTTTTAGCAATCCTTCTTGAATCCATTTTATGTAAGATTCAATTTATTATGCCTGAACTTCTAATGTTCAAAGGAGATTGTAATGTTGACTTTCAAAAATCTGAATGATAACCATATAGAGCCAGCAGCCCGGTTGGCTTTGGGTGAGTATTTTGAAGAACGAAATGCAACAGCCATACTTCCTAATGGAGATTACTTTGACCTATTTTGCAACATGATTGCAAAAATGACTGCCTATAATCTGGGCATCGCTGCTATGCAGGAGGGCAAACTAGTTGGTTTTTTGACATGTTACAAACCATGGAACCATCATTTTGGCATGACGATGGGGACATTCTCGCCTATTCATGCTCATGGTACAATAAAGCATAACAGAAAACATATTTACTCACTTTTGTATCAAACCGCCGCTGAAAAATGGGTGCGAGAAGGGATATTAAGTCATGCAATAGCAGTCTATGCACATGACTCTGAATCGATAAGCAGTTTTTGGGAGAATGGCTTTGGGTTACGAACAGTTGATGCAATCCGAAACGTCGAGACAATAGTCTGTGAAGCATTTCCGGATTATGAATTTTGTGAATTGGCAATTGGAGAAATTGCCCACATTGTTCCGTTGAAAAACCTTCTTAGAGAGCACTTACGGAGTACTCCCATGTTTATACCCCTTTCTTTTAGTCAGGACGTTACACAAATCAGGGAAGAAAATGAAAGACGAAAATCAAGGTACTTTATTGCCAAAGATAAGAATAAACTAATTGCATTTATTGAGATAATGCAATCTGGTGAAAACTTTGCATGTAACGATCCTAAAATGATAAATATTTGTGGCGCATATATGATACCAGAGTATCGCCAAACCGGTATTTTCACAAAATTTTTGTCTTGGCTGATGGATGTACTGTTGATTGAGGGGTATACACGTTGTGGCGTGGATTTTGAAAGCTTTAATCCAACGGCAAATTACTTTTGGTTGAAATATTTTACTGCCTATACTTATGGAGTAGTTCGACGGATTGATGAGAGGATATTTTGATAAAAACCGCATATGCAGCATATTTCATTTGCAAAATACTTTAAAAGCAATTAAACTGGGACATGAACTGGGTCACGCGGCTGCGGTTCGTTGTCCAATTAAATCGATCATCTGACATGACGGAAAGGAATTATGTTATGAAAGATCTGGATAGGGAAAAGCAAAAATTTATTGTCAAAATCATGTTTCTGGCTGGCATTATGCTCCTGATAATTTTAAACTTTTCCAGTGCTGCTTCTGCAGCCAAGCAGGTATATGACGTTCTTTATCCTCTGTTGCTGGGGCTGGGAATTGCCTATATCATAAATATTTTAGTTTCCGGCTATGAAATGATTTATTTTCCCAGGAGCAACAATAAATTATTACTCCGTAATCGTCGAAGTATCGCTATTATACTAGCGATACTGACAATCGTTCTGATTCTTGTGATGTTTTTGCACATTGTTGTTCCTCAGGTCGGTCAGTCAATATCGCTGCTTTCAAGTGGAGTTCCTGATATGTATAATAAGGCAGTCGAATGGAGCCAGCAAAGCGTTAATGACAATCCGGAAATCAAAGCTAAAATTAGGCAACTTGGAATCAATCAGGAATCAATGATAAACCAGTCTTTGGGCTGGCTCCGGAATTGGGCTGGAGGAACAGTTTCCTTTATCGGTTCGATTTTTGGCACCTTATTTAATTTGGTATTTGCTATAATATTTGCCATATATATCTTATTTTACAAAGATGATCTAAAGCGGATAATAAACAAACTGGCTCATGCTTTTTTATCCTTTGAACACAGGGAGAAGTTAATCGAAAGTTTTAAGATCATGGATGATACTTTTAGGTGTTATATTGTTGGCCAGTGTAAAGAAGCAGTTATTTTCGGAATTTTATGTACGTTGGGGATGCTGATTTTTCAATTTCCTTACGCAACTGTAATTGGATCGGTGATGGGATTGACAGCTTTGGTTCCCATTTTGGGGGCTTATCTTGGCGCAATAGTGGGCTTTTTGCTGATTGCAGCCGTCGATCCGGTTAGAGCCGTATTGTTCATTATTTTTATTATCATCCTTCAACAAATAGAAGGAAATTTGATTTATCCGAGAGTGGTCGGAAAAAGTATTGGCCTACCTGAAATATGGTTATTTGCTGCGGTAACGATCGGCGGGGGCTTGATGGGCATTACCGGCATTTTTCTAGGTGTTCCGGTTGCTGCGACGATATATAAACTGATAAGTAAAAATGTGAATGACCGGTTAAAAGCAGTGGAATCCACTACGAAGATGTCTGTTTTAAAGTAGGCTTAACAGATTTAATTGAGAATGTAGGCTGAATAATTGTAAGCCCTTGATTTTCCTATGTTTCCATGATAATATTTTATATATTGGATACTATAGCTAGTATAAAACTAGGTAACAATTAAAGTCGAAAATTACGGCAATGCGGGAAAGAAGTAACCTTTTTTAGGCAGCGAACCAGGAAAAGTGAAAGCCTGGAATACAAAAGGTGAAAGGCCTTCCCAAGCTGCAAGAGGAAATCTCCGGGCTGCTTCGAAATGTTCAGATACTTATTCTGCATTGGAAATCAGTTTCTGAGAAAGTAAAACTTGCTATATTTTTGAGGTGGGGCGTTTTACGCTCAATCAGGGTGGAACCGCGGGAATAACATCTCGTCCCTGTAACTTAAATTACAAGTTACGGGGATGAGATGTTTTTATTTTTTAGGAGGTAAAATTATGACATTCCAGGAGATTATCCTGACTCTGCAAAATTTTTGGGCTAAGCAGCAGTGTATTATTCAACAACCTTATGATGTGGAAAAAGGGGCAGGAACCATGAATCCGGCAACTTTCCTCCGGGCATTAGGGCCTGAACCGTGGAATGTAGCTTATGTTGAGCCGTCACGCCGGCCGGCTGACGGACGTTATGGCGATAACCCTAACCGTCTGTATCAGCATCACCAGTATCAAGTTATTATGAAGCCGTCACCAGCCAATATCCAGGAGTTGTATTTAGCCAGTCTGGCTCAGCTAGGAATTGATCCGGCTAAACATGATATTCGTTTTGTTGAAGACAACTGGGAATCGCCGACCTTGGGTGCTTGGGGCCTCGGCTGGGAAGTATGGCTTGATGGTATGGAAATTACCCAGTTTACTTATTTCCAGCAAGTTGGCAGTATTGATGTTAAGCCGGTAGCAGTAGAAATTACCTATGGCTTGGAACGCTTAGCTATGTATATTCAAGGCAAAGAAAATGTTTTTGATATCGAATGGGTAGCAGGTATTTCTTATGGTGATGTATTCCACCGCAATGAGGTGGAACATTCGCACTATAATTTTGAAATTGCCGACACAACGATGCTATTTACCCTGTTTGATATGTATGAAAAAGAAGCCCTTCGGATTATCGAACTAGGTTATGTGCTGCCGGCCTATGATTATGTTTTAAAATGTTCGCATAGTTTTAATCTCCTGGACGCTCGTGGGGCGATTAGTGTGAGTGAACGTACCGGTTTTATCGGCCGGGTCCGCAACTTAGCACGACTGTGCGCCCAGGGCTATCTGGAGCAACGTGAGAAGCTGGGTTATCCACTCCTAAAGGGAGGTAAGTAATCATGACCAAAGATGTACTATTAGAAATTGGCACCGAAGAAATACCAGCCAAGTTTATGCCGGCTGCCTTAGCGCAGCTTGAAAATACGACTAAAGCAAAACTCACAGAACTTAGAATTAGTTATGGCACGGTTCGGGCTGTGGGTACACCACGCCGTCTGGCAATTATTGTAAAAGAAGTGGCTGTCACACAAGCCGATAAGCATAGTGAAAACAAAGGTCCCTCGATAAAAATTGCTTTTGGCCAAGATGGTACTCCCACCAAAGCTGCTTTAGGCTTTGCCAGGGGACAGGGTGTTGATCCGGCGGCATTGGTTGTTAAAGATGAGTATATATATGCCGTTGTCCAGGAGAAAGGCCGCCCGGTTGCCGAACTGTTACCAGGCTTATTAGCTGATATAGTAACAAGCCTGTCATTTCCTAAGAGTATGCACTGGGGCGACTTGGATATGCGTTTTGTCCGTCCCATTCGCTGGCTGGTAGCGTTATTTGGCAATGAAGTTGTACCATTTACGTTACCGGGAGTAACTTCCGGTAAGGTTACGCGAGGTCACCGTTTCCTTGGGCAGGCAGAGGTAACTGTCAATTCTGTGGCAGACTATTTTACTTGCCTTAGCGAAAATTTTGTTATGGTTGATCAAGATGTACGCCGCCAGATCATCAAGGAGCAAGTTGAGAAACTGGCCGTCAGCCGGGGAGGTACGGCGACCATTGACCAGGAGCTTTTAGAAGAAGTAGTGTATTTGGTAGAATATCCGACAGCCCTATGTGGCGATTTTGAAGCGAAATACCTTAGTCTGCCACCTGAAGCTATTATTACTCCCATGCGTGAACATCAACGCTATTTTCCGGTGACTGGAAAAGATGGCAAGCTGTTGCCCATGTTTATCACCGTCAGGAACGGTGGTTCTGAACACATTAATATTGTTCGTCATGGCAATGAGCGAGTACTTAAGGCGAGACTTGCTGATGCCCGTTTCTTTTTTGAAGAAGATCGAAAGCTGCCACTAGCAGAGCGGGTAGAAAAACTTAAGACAATTGTATTCCAGGAAGGATTGGGCACACTTTATGATAAAGTGTTACGCTTAGAACGCTTAGCCACTGGCTGTGGTCAAATACTGGGCGTTAGTCAGGATGAGCTTACTATTGCCAAACGCGGTGCTCAGTTAGCTAAAGCTGATTTGGTAACAGGAATGGTGTGCGAATTTACTGAACTGCAGGGTATAATGGGCCGGGAGTATGCTAAGCTGAGTGGTGAACGTCCCGAGGTCGCCGAAGCTATATTTGAACATTATCTGCCACGGTTTGCCGGTGATGGTTTGCCACAGACTACTGCGGGCCGGTTAATTAGTATCGCTGATAAAATGGATAATATTGTTGCCACCTTTAGTCGCGGCCTTATTCCTACTGGTTCTCAGGACCCCTATGCGCTGAGGCGCCAGGCGCTGGGTATGGTTAATATTTTACTTGATGCTAAGTATCATGTTTCTTTAAGTGCCATTGCCGCTCAGGCCATGGATTTGCTCGGTATTACCGATAATGAGCGAAGGACTAAATTAGTAACAGATATTCAGGAATTTTTCCGTTTGCGGATTAAAAATATTTTAACCGAAGAAAATTTGCGGTATGATATGATTGATGCTGTATTGGCTGCAGGCAACGATGATATTTATGATACCTGGCTGCGTGCTAATGCTATGGCTGTAGAGGGAGGTACAGTGGCAATGCAAAAAGCCGTACAGGCCCTTGTCAGGGTGGGGAATCTTGCGAAAAATGCCACTTCTGAATCTATTGATGTCAGCTTGTTCACTGCTGATGCCGAACATGCTTTGTATAAAGCCTATATTGATGCGCGCACCGTTATAGCCAATTATCATGCAGAAAAAAATTATCAGGGAATACTTACTGTGCTGGCGGCTATGGCTGCACCGATTGATGCATTTTTTGGTGCAGTTATGGTTATGGTTGAAGATACTAAGGTCAAAAATAATCGTTTAGCTTTATTAAAAGCCATAGCAACGCTAGCAGCTCAGACTGCGGATTTGACTAAAATAGTGGTCATGTAACTGAGTATACCGGGGCAAAAAGGGGGGAGATTGATTGGGCTTAACGCAGCGCCAAGAGAAAATTGCGGGGATGGTCAGAAGTTTAGGACCGATTACTGGGGAACAAATTGCTGAACGTCTTAATGTAACTAGGGCCGCGCTCAGACCTGATTTAGCGATCCTAGTGATGTCCGGTATGGTAGAAGCTCGTCCTAAAGTAGGTTACTATTATACTGGAAAAAATGTAATGAGTATGCTTACTGATCAAATAAGCAGGATCAAAGTTCGGGATATTCAGTCAGTTCCTGTTGTTGTTACTTCCAGTACAAGTGTTTATGATGCTGTCGTTACCATGTTTCTCGAAGATGTTGGCTCAGTCTTTATTGTTGAGCCGGCAGGTATTCTCACGGGAGTGGTATCCCGCAAAGATGTGCTAAAAGTAGCCCTTGGAGGCAGTGATCTGCATAAGATGCCGGTTAAAGTACTTATGACACCTATGCCGAAAATCGTGGTAACTTCTCCCGATGAATCGGTACTTGCAGCGGCAAAAAAAATTATCGATAACGAAGTTGACAGTCTGCCGGTTGTAGCGATTGCTGATCATCAGGAAACAAAAGCTTATGAAGTAATCGGACGACTAACCAAAACCAATATCGCCAGATTGTTCGTTGAACTGGGCGAGGGACGAGGAGGAGAACACTATAGCTAACCTACCGATTATTTACGCATTGTCTGATTCGATTGGTGAAACAGCCGAGCAGGTGGCGCGAGCCACTGCCAGTCAATTTAACTCCGGAGAATTTGATATTATTAGAATTCCGTATATCAATTCAGTGGAACAAATTGCCGAAACCGTGCGGGAGGCGACAAAACATACCTGCATTATTTGTCACACTTTGGTATCACCTGATTTGCGGGACGCATTGTTGGAACAAGCGCAGGAACACAATATTCAAACAGTGGATATTATGGGGCCGATGATTCATGCTGTCCAAAATATTACAGAAATGACACCGCGACTCAAGCCGGGGCTTGTTCATAAACTAGACCAGGAATATTTTAAACGGGTAGAGGCTGTGGAATTTGCCGTAAAATATGACGATGGGAAAAACCCCTTAGGTCTGTTAAAAGCCGATATTGTTATTATTGGGGTATCACGCACGTCCAAAACTCCCCTTAGTATGTATTTGGCGCATAAAAAAGTAAAGGTGGCCAATGTGCCGCTTGTGCCGGAAGCACCATTGCCGCAGGAACTATTCCAAGTACCTTCGCATCGTATTGTCGGCCTGATTATTGACACGTTTAAACTTAATGAAATCCGTAGTGAACGTCTAAAAACCATGGGCTTGGCACCAGATGCCAGCTATGCTAATATTAGCCGGATCAACGAAGAACTGGATTATGCCCGTACTATTATGCGCCGGTTGGAATGTCCGGTCATTGATGTATCAAACAAGGCAATTGAAGAGACAGCCAATCGAATATTAGAAGTTGTTCAGAAAAACAAACTGGCAAATAGCTAAAAAAAGTATAAGTTGTCGAACCACAGAGGACACAGAGAACGCAGAGGAAATGGTTAACATAAATCTCC
The DNA here is from genome assembly GCF_000445445.1 of Sporomusa ovata DSM 2662. Taxonomy (GTDB): domain Bacteria; phylum Bacillota; class Negativicutes; order Sporomusales; family Sporomusaceae; genus Sporomusa; species Sporomusa ovata. Next base: position 21,897 of record NZ_ASXP01000004.1, read on the forward strand.
CCTCTGCGTTCTCTGTGTCCTCTGCGGTTAAACATATCCTCAAGGGCGCGGTAGCGCTTTTTAACGTTTACATAAAACTATTGGTATCAACGTTATAATTTATAGAATCAGCTGTCCTTTCGTTCTCTCCCTGAGACACATGAACATTGCCATTAAAAGAAGCGATCCGGGTATCCCAGGAAAAGTCTACCCTATCAGCGTTAATCGTTAGGCCGGTACGGGAAAAATTTACACCGCCATCAATACTCGCTCGATTTTTAGTACCATAAACATAGACGCTGTCACCGGTAAAATCGATATCGTCCTGATTCACCGTTATGCCGCCTGCACCCGATACTTCCAATGTAGCTAAATTTACTTTGGCCTCACCAGCTGTAATCACCCTGTTTCTAACCTCAATGTAAACATTGCCTTTTAGAACATATAGTCCTGTATTAACATCAAAGTATGTATGGTCGGCAGTTATGACTGGTTTGGCCGCGAATGCAGTGCTTGTTACAAGTAGAAACACTAAAAGCACAGAAAATAATATTCTACGATACTTCATTCTGTGGCCTCCTTTCTTACTACTCATTATAGCAAATAAGTTTTAATCCTGTGTAGTCTGTAATGAAAAATTAACATTGTAATGCCACAGGCAAATAATGTTATAACCCGACTTTTACAGTTAGCAGAATATACGAAGCAGACAGAGTGGAATAATATGCTTATAAAATGCGGATTTCCGCATTTTTTTGCGCTTTTTATATTGTGTTATACTACAGATATGCTACAATATAAAGGAGGTGATGTTCCATGATAAGAAAAGACCGTGTAAAGCGTGGTGGCGTTATTAAGACGCACATCCGTGTTGTCGAAGGGTATCGCCCTGGACCGGGGATGCCCACCAAGCAGCGTACTATTAGAAGTTTTGGTTATTTCGAAGATCAGCCAGATCCCGAGGCTTTCATGGCTATGGTGGAGGAGTTCGACGCTAACTTTAAAGATAATGTTCCCTTACGAATCGAAGTTGCAGCCAATGCGCTGATGTATGGTGGGGAAAACCGACGGCAGAACTACGGATACAAGTTCCTGGAGGCCGTCTATAATCTGCTCGAAATTAATTCGTTTATCAAGGTGGTACTATGTCAAGAAAAAGTACAACTTAAATGTGGAATTTAGCCCAACAAACATTTTGTAAATATATGTATTTTTCTTACCCTGCAAGCTGTACTTTCTTATGCACTTTTTCATATTGATCTGGTGAAAGATATCCACAATGACCATGGATTCTTCTTGTATTATAAAAAGTCTCGATATATTCAAAAATCAATCGATATGCATGCCTATAATCAAAGATCTTGTATCTGTTTAGCCATTCTCTCTTTATTAAAGCATGAAATGCTTCAATACATGCATTGTCCCAAGGATAGGCTTTCTTTGAATAGCTCAGTATCATTCCTTCCGTCGCATTTCGGTAATCCTTTGATACGTACTGACATCCCCTGTCACTATGCATTACCAGGGGTCTGTCAATTTTGCGTTTTTCTTTGGCTTTATTTATTGTCGCTATAACATGTTCTGTTTCCAGCGTATGACTCAATGTCCATGCAATAATCTTTCGTGAAAATAAATCCATTATACTTGTAAGGTATACAAAGCCATCCAATGTCCAGATATAAGTAATATCTGAGCACCATACAGCATTTGGTTCCTTTGGATTGAACTGCTCATTTAATACATTTATTAATTTGCTGTCAAAATCCGAATTGATGGTGGTTACGGTATAAGGTTTAATATACTGAGCCTTAATTCCCATTTCTCTCATATAGTTCCCAACCGTTTTTTCAGCAATGACTTCACCCTGAGTAAGAAGTTTCTCCTTTATTTTAGGAGCCCCATAATTCTGATGAGATTCGTCATATATTTCCTGTATCTTTTGCTTAATTCTCGCTTTCCTTTTTGATTGCTCAGAGGGAGATCTCTTGAGCCAGGCAGTATAGCCTGATCTTGAAACGCCTAAATGCTTCAACATTCCGCTGATAGAAACCCGGCGTTTTTTATCGAGTTCTTCTTTTTTAGCGGTAACTTCAATGTATATGGCTTCTGTCATTTTCCCAGAATGTTGATTGCTTTTTTTAATACATCAAGTGCATCCTGCGCATCACGTAACTCCTTCTTTAAGCGCGCGATTTCTTTAGCTTCATCACTTGAATAATTACCCGCTCCCCTGGTTGGTACTTTTCCACCTTGTTCTTTTGCAGCATTTGCCCATTTGCTTAATGCTGATTTACTGATGCCTAGATTTTTAGCACATCCATTCACACCTAAATCCTTATGGTCATTGTAATAAACCACTGCATCTTCTTTAAATTTCTGAGTATAGTGTATGGCCATGTTAAGTCCCCCCATCTTGTTAGTTATTGTAACAATTTATTGGGAACTTTCCATATTTAATTTGCACTATTTTTATTCTAGCACCAACAGTCATTTAGAATTATGAAAACCGATCTTTATGCCAGACCCGTATTCGTTAGCAAAAACGAACATATACGTGCGCATTTTCTGATCTGTTTCGTCGCGCTTCTTGTAATCCGAATTATTCAGCATCGTATGGGAGAAAAAGCTCTGTCGGCCGAGCGAATTGCAAGAGCACTGGGTACCGCGACATGTCAGGTTTTGAAGGGTGGTATCATTCACCTCGACGATGTCGGCGGTGCGATTGCATTTCAAAAGGTGCGAAACAAAAAAGGCGAGATAGTGGATACGTTGGTCTATTCGGATAAAGACGAAATCGCGCTGGACTACAAGTTAATTCAGGAAACGTTCGGCACGAATTTTTACAATGTTTATCCGAGGCAGGAGGTATTCAATAAATTCCTAAAAAATATTACTGTAGCATAACAGAATTTACATATGAATCAACTACAAAGAAGCCCGTAGTTTCAACGGCTAGGGGCTTCTCGCGTTTTTTAAACTGTAAAACTCGGGTCTGTAATGAAAAATTAACATTGTAATGCCACAGGCAAATAATGTTATAATATACCTAAGGAAGGAGGCGCTTTTAGCATGAAAGTCCGTGAACGAACTGAAGAGCAGGAATTTAAAATCTTATCAGCCTATGCGGCGAAAAGCCGCGATGCCGTCAGGGACAGGGAAGAGGATTTGTGTGATTTCCGCACCGCCTTTCAACGCGACAGGGATCGCATTATTCATAGTAAATCGTTTCGGCGTCTTAAACATAAAACACAGGTGTATATAGCTCCGGGCGATCATTATCGGATGCGTATGACACATAGCCTGGAGGTTGCGCAGATATCCCGCACTATCGCCCGTGGTCTAATGCTTAATGAAGACTTGACGGAAGCGATTGCTGTAGGCCATGATGTAGGACATACTCCGTTTGGTCATGCCGGCGAATATGCATTGCGCGAACTTATTGGTCATTACAATCATAACGAACAAAGTTTGCGGGTAGTAGAACATCTCGAACGGGGAGGACAAGGGCTTAATCTGACTGCAGAAGTTCGAGATGGCATACTTAACCATACTGGTGATAATAAGCCGTTTACTCTGGAAGGTAACATTGTTCGCAGAAGTGACCGTATCGCCTATCTGTGCCATGACTATGATGATGGTATTCGCGCCGGTATGATAAAACCTTCTGATTTACCGCAAAATGTTTGTAACGTCTTAGGTACAAATCCATCAAGCATGATAACCGTAATGGTTTCTGATATAATTACCGAATCAGAAGGAAGAAACGAAATTCTTATGTCTGGCAGGGTAAAAGCGGCTATGGATGAGTTTCGGGAATTTATGTTTAAAAAAATCTATCACTCAGCCGAACTCGAGCCTGATCGAAAAAAATCCAAATATGTTGTTAGTAAGCTTTTCGAATATTATATGGATAACCCTGGAAGTTTGCCGCAGGAATTTTTGGAACGGGAAGAACGCTGGGGATTACAGACGATAGTTATTGATTACATTGCTGGTCTAACTGATTTGTATGCAATAAAACAGTTCGAAAAACTATTCATTCCTGCAACCTGGGGAATACCCCAATTATAGCAGAGCCTACATAGGCTCTGCTTTTGTATTTTGAACAAATATTATTACTTTTGTCAAGACGTAAAAGAGGAATTTTATCATTTATATTGAATAATTATTATTAAAATAAAGATGATAAAGACTGTGTCCATAACTTTGCAGGTAGTTGCATACTTTTGGCAGGAATATTAACCTGAATGTAGAATTAAGTCAAAGCTTGGAACTATTTGCATATTCTGCAAACCTAAAACACAGCGGGAAATTTGTCATTGCCTGGATAAGGTGAATTATATGAAAAATGCAGTTTTCGATGATTTTATCGACAGATTGCGGTCAGAAAGTGATATTGTTAGTATTGTTTCCGATTATGTATCCTTAAAGAAGAAAGGAAAAAACTTTTGGGGCTGTTGCCCTTTTCACAGTGAGAAGACACCGTCGTTTTCAGTAAATCCGGATAAAGGTTTTTTTTATTGTTTTGGATGTCAGACTGGTGGCAATGTTTTTAATTTCCTGATGCGAGTGGAAAATATTACTTTTTTTGAAGCGGTAAAACTGTTAGCTGCTAAGCTAAATATTCCTTTGCCGGAAAGAGAAAAAACACCGCGTGAACAAGCCAAAGAACTGGAACTTGCCAGAATCTATCAAGTAAATGAATTAGCCAGAGATTTTTTTCACGCCTGCTTGACCAAAACTAATTATGGAATACCGGCCCGTGAATATTTGGCTAACCGAGGCATATCTGCTGAAACCATTGACTTTTTGAAATTGGGGTTTGCTCCGCCATTATGGGATAAACTATCATTAACCTTGGGTGAGCGTGGTATTCCCCTTGATATACTGCTCAAATCCGGTTTATCTGCTCCGCGTAATTCTGGTGATGGTGTGTATGACCGATTTCGCAACCGTATTATCTTTCCCATTAGTGATATAAGAGGGCGGATTATTGGTTTTGGTGGTAGAGTTTTGGATAATAGCCAGCCCAAATATCTCAACTCGCCGGAAACTGAGGTTTTCAACAAACGCCACGTTTTATATGGATTTGATAATGCTTATAAACATATTCGGGATTTAGGTCAAGTAGTTATTGTTGAAGGGTATATGGATGTTATCACTTTGTATACTCAGGGTATTAAGAATGTAGTCGCCTCCTTAGGCACGGCTTTTACACCTGAACAAGCCAGAAATTTGATTAAGCTTAATGCAGAACTATTATTTTCTTATGATAGCGATGCTGCTGGACAAAATGCCACTGTTCGGGCACTAGATACTGCTCGCTCGTTAGGGGGGACCATTAAAGTAGTAACGATTCCAGATGGCAAAGATCCCGACGAATTTGTTCGCAAGCATGGCAGTCAATCGTTCCTGGAATTACTCCAATCGGCTCAGCCGCTACTAGATTACCAACTGGACCAAGCGCTAAAATCTGATGATTACTCTACCGTTCAGGGTAAAATCGCCGTTGTTGGTAAGTTGACACCTATTCTCGCCGGAACGGATAATGCCGTAGCAGTTAATGCCCATATTACCCGTTTGTCGCAAGTGCTTGCTATTGATGAAAGCGCTTTACGGAGCGAAATTAGAAAGTATATTGTTCAATTTAAAAAGGATAAAAATGTAAAATCAGGGAAGTCTATAAATATTGCACTATTATACAAGCAACCAACTCCGGCGGTAATTCAGGCAGAACGTCAGTTGATTCGATTAATGTGCGATGATTTATCACTTATCCCTTATGTTTTAGCTAAGCTTTCACCAAAAGAAATACAAGGAACTCTTCAACAGGAGATAATTAATTTCATAGTTAATGCGTATAATATGGAAAGCCAAGTAACGCCAGCAGCGTTTACAGCTGGTGTAAATAGCTTAAGTGAAAAAGCAAACAACGAGTTTTCGCAGATTATGTTGATGGAAAACCAGTTTGATGATGTCGTCCAATTGGTTGATGACTGTATAAAGACGATTCGATTAGCACATTTGACTGTATTATATGAACAACACCGGCTAATGGCCGATGAATTAGAACGCATGGGGGATAGTAACTTTCTGCAGGAATTAGCGGAAAGTCAGCGAATTAAACATGAAATTAGCAAATTACATCATTAATAAGCAAGTATGGATAAAGCTACTACCGTTAATTGCCAAAGGAAGGGGGGGGAATTGTGGCTGATAAGAAAACTACGCCGGTCGAGCACGTAAATGAGCTTTTGCATAAAGGCAAAAAGCGCGGAGTGTTAACGTATACCGAAATTATGGATACCATGCAAACGGAAGACATGAGTCCTGAAGAAATCGAAGATATGTACGAAATTTTCAGCAATAAAGGAATTGAAATTATTGACGAAGCTCCGGATGCTGAACTTATTGAGAATCCAGAGATGGAAGCAACGGCCGAAGAAGTAGATATTGATCTCACCATTCCTGAAGGCATTAGTATTGATGATCCTGTTAGAATGTATCTTAAGGAAATTGGCCGGGTCCCACTTTTAACTGCTGATGAGGAAATTAAACTGGCCAAACGTATGGAACAAGGCGATGAAGAAGCGAAAAGGCGGCTGGCCGAAGCGAATTTAAGGCTGGTTGTAAGTATTGCTAAGCGTTATGTAGGCCGTGGTATGCTGTTTCTGGATCTGATTCAGGAAGGTAACTTAGGCTTAATTAAGGCTGTAGAAAAGTTTGACTATAATAAGGGTTATAAATTCAGTACCTATGCTACCTGGTGGATACGTCAGGCAATAACCAGGGCTATTGCTGATCAAGCCCGTACTATCCGGATTCCGGTGCATATGGTTGAAACTATTAATAAGCTGATCCGGGTATCGCGTCAACTCCTACAGGAATTAGGGCGGGAACCATCACCGGAAGAAGTGGCCAAAGCTATGGAAGTCACTGTTGAGCGTGTCCGGGAAATTATGAAAATTGCCCAAGAACCTGTATCCCTGGAAACACCAATTGGCGAAGAAGAAGATTCTCACCTAGGTGATTTTATTGAAGATCAGGATGCCCCTGCTCCGGCAGAAGCTGCTTCTTTTATGTTACTTAAAGAACAGCTGGAAGACGTTTTAGAAACGCTTACTCCCAGAGAAGAAAAGGTATTGCGCCTGCGCTTTGGTTTAGATGATGGGCGGGCTCGTACATTAGAGGAAGTCGGGCAATTTTTTGGGGTTACCCGGGAACGTATTCGTCAAATAGAGGCGAAAGCACTTCGCAAACTTCGCCATCCTAGCCGCAGTAAAAAATTAAAAGATTTTCTAGAATAAAACGCAATAATCTCTTGACGTAATACGGACATTGTTTTATAATAATCAACGTTGGCGATATTCCTCGATAGCTCAGTTGGTAGAGCAATCGGCTGTTAACCGATTTGTCGTAGGTTCGAGTCCTACTCGAGGAGCCAGTTATTAGCTGATAAAACAGGCTTTCTTCGGAAAACCTGTTTTAATATCTCTTTAGGGCCTATAGCTCAGCGGTAGAGCAGCCGGCTCATAACCGGCTGGTCCCTGGTTCGATCCCAGGTGGGCCCACCATTTTCGATATTTGACTTACGACATTCGATTTTCGATACTTTATTTATCGACAGTCGAAAGTCTAACGTCGACCATCGAACACGGCCCGTTGGTCAAGCGGTTAAGACACCGCCCTTTCACGGCGATAACGGGGGTTCGATTCCCCCACGGGTCACCATTCTCGACATTCGACACTAGACATTCGACGTTCGATAAACCATTGTCGAAAGTCGAAGATCGAACATCGAAAGTCGATTATGGGCGATTAGCTCAGCTGGGAGAGCTCCTGCCTTACAAGCAGGATGTCGGCGGTTCGATCCCGTCATCGCCCACCACACCTTAAAAACCTGCGAAGCAATTCGCAGGTTTTTATTATACATACATTATTAGGATTATTTAGCCATAAGGCGAGATACTAACAGGGAAATTTACTGGAGGACTATGCACGTGAAACTAGGAGAACGTTTACAGGCAATTGCCGATATGGTCCCTGTCGGAGTGACTATGGCTGATATTGGCACCGACCATGCTTATTTACCAATATATCTTATTTCTCATAGTGTTGTTGCCCATGCAATTGCCGGCGATATTCACCAGGGCCCTTATCTATTGGCTAAAAATGCTGTTACTGCCGCACAGTTAGAAGAGTTCATCTCAGTCAGGCGCGGTAACGGGCTTGAGGTAGTACGTCCGGGAGAAGCTGAAACTGTTGTTATTGCCGGTATGGGTGGTTTGAATATTATTGATATCTTACGTTCGCGGCCGGAAGTAATAGCTACACTCAAGCGCCTTATTCTACAACCTATGATAGGGGCGTCGGCGGTCAGAATGTGGCTGCAAACCAATGGCTGGCAAATAATCAGTGAACAGCTTATCCAGGAATATGGTAAGCTATATCAGATTATTGCGGCAGAACCTGGTGAAAGTCAGCCTTTAGAGCCCATACTCTATGAAATAGGTCCGCTGCTCTGGCAGTCAAGACATCCGCTGCTGCTGTTGCACATTGAGGAGTTAATTGTGCATTTACGCGGTGTGCTGGCGACGATGGCAGGAAGTGCTGAAGCCGTACATTCTGCGAAATATAGAGAATTTACCGATAAACTTAAGGATTTGGAGGACAAGCGCACATGTCTGTAAAATGCCATGAAGTTATTACCAAGCTTGAACAATTGGCACCAAAGCATTTGGCGGAGGATTGGGATAATATTGGTCTCTTAGTTGGTAGTCCTGAACAAACGATTCATAAAATCATGATTACTTTAGATGTAGACCAAGCGGCTATCAATCAGGCCATCTCTAAAGGTGCTGACATGATTGTGTCCCATCATCCTGTACTGTTTAAAGGTATTACCAATATTCGTACTGATTCACCGTTAGGCAGCATGCTATTTGATCTGATTAAAAATAAGATAGCCGTATATGCCGCTCATACCAATTTGGATAGTGCTCCTGGTGGAGTGAATGATATTTTGGCCCAAAAATTTCAACTTCAGGAAAGTAAGCCGCTAGCAACGGTGTATCAGGAAAAGTTATATAAATTAGTAGTCTTTGTTCCAGCATCTCATGCTGAAAAAGTACGAATAGCTATGAGTGAGGCAGGTGCCGGCCATATTGGCAATTATAGTCATTGTACCTTTCAGGCCAAGGGTATCGGAACCTTTTTGCCGTTAGCGGCAACCACCCCTTTTATTGGTAAAGAAGGTCAGCTTGAATTTGTTGATGAAAGTCGAATCGAAACCATTGTCCCGTCAGGGCTGCGCTGTCGCGTAATACATGCTATGTTAGCGGCTCATCCCTATGAAGAAGTTGCGTATGATGAATATTTACTGCAAAACAAAGGTCCTAACTGCGGATTAGGAAGAATTGGACGACTTGGTGAAGCCATGTCGTTGCGGGATTTTAGTAACCAAGTAAAACAATTATTAATGGTTAATTCAATAAAGGTGGCTGGTTCAGCCGATACAGTAATAAATCAAGTGGCAGTATGTGGTGGCAGCGGGGCAAGCCTTATTAAAAATGCCATTAAAGCAGGGGCCGATGTTCTGGTAACCGGTGATGTAAAGTATCATGAAGCGCAACAAGCCCTTGCGGAGGGGCTTGCGATTATTGATGCCGGTCACTTTGCTACCGAACAGCCGGTGGTTCAATGTGTAGCTGATTATCTTGACAAACAAGCCCGTGAAAATGGTTGGGCTGTAGAAATGATTGCTAATAATTCAGGCAAAGATGTATTTACCGCTTATTGACTTGTTTTGTCGTTAGTGTTATGATTTAAATTCATAATAATATGGTTTCTGAGTACGAAAGATGATCGCAGATGTTTGAGGCATCTGAGGAAAGTCCGAGCTCCATAGGGCAGGGTGCTGGATAACGTCCAGCGAGGGCGACCTTAGGGATAGTGCCACAGAAATGTAGACCGCCTGACGTTTTGTCAGGTAAGGATGGAACGGTGCGGTAAGAGCGCACCAGCAGTCAGGTAACTGGCTGGCTAGGTAAACCCCACCTGGAGCAAGACCAAATAGGGAAGGGATGAAGCGGCCCGCTGAACCTTCCGGGTGTGTCGCTAGAGTTGTCAGGTAACTGGCAATCCAGATAAATGATCGTCGCCGCCAAAAGCGGAACAGAACTCGGCTTATTGACTACTCAGAATTGAGCATAGTAAAACCCGCAGACTTTTTTTATTGTTTGCGGGTTTCGTATATGGTGACACACTTTTGCAGGAACAGTAGCTGATTAGCAGAGACTGTTACAAAATACCCTCTTTGCAGTTGAGCCTTTCAGCATAGAAACCGAGTATACCCTTGCTGTGCGACTTCATGGCGTATAACACCGGGGTATTTTATAACAGTTTAAAAAATATTAAGGAAAGTGTGTTTTTTGAAACACACTCTATCATCATATATTTTAAAAAAGTATTTTACGCTCTAGACAAATGCTATTTTTATGCTATAATAAAAGCATAATTAAATTACTGAGTCAATGATGACTCCTTCACATGATAAAGTTATGTGCAGGAGTCTATTTTTTTCTTGATTTCTTATATTGTGCTAAGTAATAAGAATGCACGCTGATAAAATAGTTTTAAAAATTTACAGCATAAATTATTCAAAATTAATGGTAAGATGAAAAATTGAGAGGGGTTTTTTTGATGAGCAACCTAGGTGAAATTTTTGGTTCAAATGTATTTAATGATGCTGTTATGAAAGAGCGCCTTCCTAAAGCTACTTACAAAGCTTTACAGAAGACAATTACAGACGGTCTTCCTTTAGACCCGGCAGTTGCAGACGTAGTAGCAAGCATAATGAAAGATTGGGCACTTGAAAAAGGCGCAACACATTTTACTCATTGGTTCCAGCCAATGACAGGCATAACTGCTGAAAAACATGACGCATTTATAGCACCAACTGCCAATGGCAAGGTTATAATGGAATTTTCAGGTAAAGAATTAATTAAAGGTGAACCAGATGCTTCTTCCTTCCCATCTGGTGGTATTAGAGCAACATTTGAAGCCAGAGGCTATACTGCCTGGGATTGTACATCACCGGCATTTATAAAAGATGATTCTTTATGTATACCAACTGCTTTTTGTTCATATACAGGTGAAGCTTTGGACAAGAAGACGCCATTATTACGTTCAATGGAAGCTTTATCCAAACAAGCCTTACGTGTATTAAAAGCTCTTGGTAATACAACTACAAGCAAAGTTATTACAACGGTTGGACCTGAACAAGAATACTTTATTGTTGATAAGAAAACATTTGAACAACGAAAAGACTTAATATTTACCGGCAGAACACTTTTTGGTGCTAAACCTCCCAAAGGACAGGAATTAGAAGATCACTATTTTGGATCGATCAAAGAAAGAATTTCTGCCTACATGAAGGAACTGGATGAAGAACTTTGGAAGCTTGGAATTGCTGCAAAGACTAAGCATAACGAAGTTGCTCCGGCACAGCATGAATTAGCACCAATATTTTGTACTACAAATATTGCAACAGACCATAATCAACTCACTATGGATATAATGAAAAAAGTTGCTTTAAGACAGGATCTTGTATGCTTATTACATGAAAAACCATTCGCTGGAATCAATGGTTCTGGTAAACATAATAACTGGTCAATGGCAACAGATGATGGAATGAACCTACTTGAGCCAGGTTCTACGCCCCACGATAATAAACAGTTCCTGGTATTCTTGTGCTCTGTTATAAAAGCAGTCGATGAATATGCGGGTTTATTAAGAGTATCAGCTGCAAATCCCGGGAATGATCATAGACTAGGTGCTAACGAAGCTCCTCCGGCTATAATATCAATATTCTTAGGAGAGCAATTACAAGACATCTTAGAACAAATTGAAAAGGGCGGAGCGACTAGTTCTAAAACCGGCGGTCATATGGAAATAGGTGTTACTACACTTCCAGCTTTACCCAAAGATGCAACTGACAGAAACAGAACATCTCCATTCGCATTTACCGGTAATAAATTTGAATTTAGGATGTGTCCTTCTTCTGCTTCCATCGCTGAACCAAACTTTATTTTAAATACTATAGTAGCTGAAGTATTAAGCGAAGTTGCCAATCGATTAGAAACGGCTAAAGATGTATGTGCTGAAGTGAAAGCAATTCTTACCGAATATGTAACTAAGCATAAGAATGTAGTATTTAACGGAAATGGATACTCAGATGAATGGGTAGCTGAAGCTGAAAGAAGAGGACTTCCCAATATAAAGACTACTGTAGAAGCTACGAAAGCATTAATTGACGAAAAGAACTTAGCAGTAATGGAAAAACATGGCGTATTAAGCAGAGTAGAAATGGAATCCCGCTATGAAATAGCTCTTGAAAATTATATTAAGACTATTAACATTGAAGCTTTAACAATGATCGAAATGGCTAAGAGACAGATACTTCCTGCAGTTATCAAGTTTGCTACCACCCTTGCTAAATCAATTACTACAATCAAAGCTACAGGAATAGCAGCCGATCTAACTGCTCAAACTGAATTGCTTACAGAAGTATCTTCATTAACTGCAGCCTTAAAGAAAAATATTGCTGTTCTTGAGGAAGCTGTAGACAAAGCTTCAAATGCTCATGGAGAGGCTTACGAGCAAGCTGCATTATTCAGATTTGATGTATTTGAAAAAATGGATGCTTTAAGAAAAGTTGCTGATACACTGGAAACTCTGGTAGATAAAGATGTATGGCCAATGCCAACTTATGGAGACTTATTATTTAATTTGTAATATAGGCCAAGCCTAGTTTGATGAAGAACCCCATATAATTGCATTAACCTATTGGGAAAAAAGCACTGGCATTTAAACCAGTGCTTTTTTTATATTATATGCTAACTATTCAAATATAGTATTACGTAAGCCCCGATTTAGTAAAAAACAAGCCTATAGCTGGTTAGGTGTCATTCTTCTATTGGGATTTCAGGTCCTTGGAGTTGGTACTGATAAAAAATCAGATCAAGCCATTTACCAAATTTAAAACCAGCTTTCCGGATTGTACCAGACTGGCTAAAACCTAATTTATTGTGCATTAATCTACTGCCTTCATTACTCGCGTCTATGCCAGCTACCATTGTAGCGTAGCCTTTGGTGTTAGCAATCTTTATTAACTCTTTCAGTAGCGAAGTCCCGATATGTTTTCCCCGATGGTCTTTGTGGACGTAGACGGAATGCTCTATCGTATACTTATACGCAGGCCACGCCCTGAAGGGCCCAAATGTGGCAAAGCCGACGACGGTATTGTTATCTTCAAACACCAGGATAGGAAATCCGTCTGTTACCTTCTGCTCATACCATGATGTTCTATCTTCAAGGGTATGGGGTTTATAATCATAGACTGCTGTGGTATTGAGTATAGCCTCATTATATATTTCTAAGATAGACGTTAAATCACTGTATTCTAGATAGCGAATCATAGGTATAACCTCCACTTAAGTTCTATTTGAGTAAAGGGCTGAGTGTTTGAGAGCTACATTCGACGTAGACATTGATGCTTCCTGCTTTGTACACTGGATACAGTCTCCTAGACAAAATGTATTTTTATGCTATAATAAAAACATATTTTATATCTGAGTCAATGAAGTCACTTTGCAAAAGTGAGAAGAGTTTGGTTTTTAGTTGTATTGACCAGTAAAAATGTGAAAAACTATATTGTAAGACATTTTGTGTACGAGGTGAAGGAAAATGGTAAAAGATTTAGTGTATCTTATTCCTGCCGGTAAGTATGGTAAAGAAGAAATTGCAAGCCTGCTCACTAACCACCCTGAGATTAAGTTTGCCTCACTTGTTGGTATTGATTTGGCAGGCAACGATACTGATGAGAAAATCCCTATCGAACTATTTATCAAGGATATGGACGATTTCTATAACGGCACAGCAGTACAAACAGATGGCTCGTCTGTTGTTCTTACTGGCATTGCCGTATTAAACAATGCCAAAGTAGATATGCTTGCCGACGCTAGTGTAAATTGGTTTGTAGATTATAATTTTGAACATATTGATGAAGAGACAGGTAAGCCTGTCGGCACACTTCGTATTCCTGCTTATCTGGTACATAATGGTCTCAGAGTTGATTCGCGTTCCATTTTGGCACAAAGCTTGGAATATAGTAAAGGTGAACTGCTAGACCTCTTTAAAAAGAATGCCAAGATTGCCGGCCTGGAACATATTAATGGGGCCGATGTAGAAGATATTATCTTTACCTCGGCTACTGAACTTGAGTTTTGGGTAAAAACCCCTGCGAATAAGGCTGACGTTGAAGATCTTTCTGCTTCACAGGTGATGCAAGAGCAATATTGGCAGCGTACTCGCGGCAATGTCCGCACTGCAATGGAACAGGCTTTGATGATGCTGAAAAACTACGGGCTTGAACCAGAAATGGGACATAAAGAAGTTGGCGGCATTAAAGCCCAGATTGATGAAACCGGTCATTTGAATCATGTTATGGAACAGCTTGAAATTGACTGGAAATTTTCTAATGCCCTGCAGTGTGCTGATAATGAATTGCAAGCCAGAATTCTAGTTAAAGAAGCTTTCCGGGCAAATGGTCTGGAAGTAACCTTTAAGGCAAAACCAATCATTGGTGTTGCTGGCAGCGGTGAACATACACATGTTGGTTTTGCTGCAAAACTTAAATCAGGTAAAATTGTCAACCTATTCTCACCAACCGATATGAAACAATACTTCTTAAGTGCTATTGGTTATGGTGCCATCATGGGTCTATTAAAGCACTATGAGGTAATAAATCCGTTTATCTCTGCTACTAATGATTCGCTTAACCGTTTAAAACCAGGCTTTGAAGCGCCTGTATGCATTGTAACATCGCTAGGACATAATCCGGCTACACCATCCCGTAACAGAACTATTTTAGCCGGTCTTGTGCGTGATGTTAATAGTCCAATGGCTACTAGATTTGAGGTTCGTTCTCCTAATCCATACACAAACACCTATACTGCCTTAACAGCCTTCTATATGAGTATGCTTGATGGTATCAAAGCAGCAGTTAACTCTGGTAAAACGGTAGAAGAGCTTGATGCAGAATTATCCAAAGACGCGGGCAAAGAGGGCTTTTATCTTGAAACAGACCGGGCATACCGTAGCGAACACGACGTTTTTGATGATTATTCTGCTGAAGAACGCGACCGCTTGTTTTCTAAACCGCCGGCAACTGTTTGGGAGAACATGCAGAACCTTAAAAAGTATCCGGAAAAAGTTAAAACTCTTACTGCCGGTAATGCTTTTCGTCAAGAACTCATTGAAGCCTTTGCCGCCGGTGCATTGGTTCGTTGGAAAGCTGAACTATTAAACCGTATTATTCCAGAAAACCTGAGCATCGTTAAAGACGCTAAGGCGTTACATGAGGCTGATTCTGCCAGTGACCTTGATTTGACCAATTGGGATAAAATCAATACCATTCGCGTGTATTTAGCGAAAGACTGTATGTTGCAAAAAAGCTTGTTTACCCGCATTAAAGAGGCGATTCAAACTGGTGATTATGATGCCGTATCGGAAATGCAAATTGAAATGTCAGCTAAAGTTGGCGAATTAGAGATGCTTTATCGCGAATACAAGAAAAATATGATTCATATTTGTTAGAACGTTCAACAATAAAGTGCAAAAAATCCAGTAGACAATACTGGATTTTTGTGCTTATCTCTATTAGATTAAATAATAATTTTAAATGACATAAAGACAACAGGAATTTATGCTGGAAATATGGAATATAGCAGTATATTAGCTTGAAGGAGGGTACAACTATGGAAAAAAATGCTTGTGATATGGGCAACTTGTTTAGTGATCTGGAAGGACTGAGAATAGCCATTGATATGGAGGCCCGTGGCCGTGATTTTTACAAGAAAGCAGCCGCGCAAACAGATAATGAAGAGCATAAAGCGTTGTTTATGCTACTCATGAATGAAGAAACTACCCACTATGATCAATTTACTCAACTGTACAATAAAATTAAAGAGGATAAGCTTTTTGATTCCAATGACTATTTATTTGACCAGGAAACTTCAAAATATTTAACAGTTCTTGCAGAGCCGCATATTTTTCCAAAAGACAAAGTAGAAATAGCACTCCCTGAGCTAAAGACAGTTGCCAAAATTTTGCGGGCTGCTATTCAGGATGAAAAAGATTCTATTTTATTTTATGATGCGTTAGCTAAATGTGCTAAATTTGAAGAAACCCGAAAGGTATTTAATTTGCTAAAAGCAGAAGAACAGACTCATGTTGTAAAACTTCGCGAAATACTGGAAAGTTTGTAAATAAAATTAAAAAGCAGCGTCTTTTGGCGCTGTTTTTTTTTATATAAAAATTTTTATAGTTTAGCAGGATTTTTTTAGTTTATGTCTAATTTATAATTATAATCTATTACATATTATTATTTATGGGAGGCATTAATAATGGAAACTAAAACAGATTTACTTGAAAAAGGTGCTATCGTTCAACGTGACAGAGAAACATATGCAATTGCTCCACATATTCCTGGTGGTGTTATTCTTGATGTTAATGTACTTAGAAAAATTGCCGATGTTTCTGAAAAATATGGTGCCAAGGCGCTTAAGCTGACCTCGGCGCAGCGGATCGCTATTGTTGGTATTTCTGAAGATAAGATTGACGCTGTTTGGGAAGAACTTGGGATGGATAAAGGTGCTGCAGTTGGTCTTTGCGTCCGGAGTGTAAAAATTTGTCCGGCAACTCATTTTTGTAAACGTGCACAACAAGATGGTCTAACCTTAGGTCTTGCCCTTGACAAAGCCTATCATGGTTTGGAATTGCCTGGTAAGATGAAATTTGGTGTTAGCGGCTGTACTAACTCCTGTGGGGAAAGCTGGGTTAAAGATGTTGGTCTTGTTGGTACGACTAAAGGCTGGAAAATTGTAATTGGCGGCTGTGCCGGTGCTAAACCCAGAATTGCCGATCTATTAATTGAAGCAGTCCCTCAGGAAGAAGTACAGCCGATTATTGATAAGATAATTGCTTACTACAAAGAAACTGCCCGTAAGCATGAACGCCTTGGTATGATGATAGACCGTCTTGGTCTTGAGACGGTAAAAAAAGGAATATTAGGTTAAAAGATAAGTCTCAGTTATTAAAAAGATAAAGCGCCTGCTCGTCAGGGGCTTTATCTTTTTAACAAGGTTTATAGAAATTTTTACAAAATAGCGTTATACTGTCTATAGAGAGTTGCTTAAGGGGGCGATTACTATTCAAGCTAATAATTTATATGATATAAAATCGGTCCTTACACAGATAGAACAAGTATCCCAATTTAGCCAGGATAATGCTGGCATTACCCGCCTTGCATTCACTCCCGCCGATTATCAGGCCAGAAATTATATCATTAGCCTTATGCAAACAAGTGGACTTACCGTACATATTGATGCCATCGGCAACATCATAGGACGATTTGTACCAGAGGGCACAGATAGTAGTCCGGCTGTTGCAACAGGCTCTCACCTTGATACAGTGCCATCAGGCGGCAAATATGACGGTGTCCTTGGCATAGTCTGCGGTTTAGCAGCAATTAACCGTCTAAAGTCGCAAAGTGATATCAGGCATCCTTTGGAAGTGATCGTTTTTGCCGCTAAGGAATCCAGCCGTTTTAACTTGCCAACTATAGGAAGCAAAGCTATGGCTGGGTTGGTTACTGCTGCTACCCTGAACGCGATTAAGGATCAGGACGGTATCGCTTTAGCAGCAGAACTAGCTGCTATCGGCTTTCAGACTAAACAGATTTCCACTGCGAGCCGCTCTAAAAATAGTATAAAAGGCTTTGTAGAATTGCATATTGAACAGGGGCAAGTCTTAGAACAAGGACGAATTCGTATTGGTATTGTTGATAAAGTTTCCGCCCCTACCAGATTGAAAATAACAGTAAGAGGAACAGCTGGTCATTCTAGTGTTGCCCCCATTGAGGAACGTCAGGATGCACTTGTAAGCGCAGCCATGATTATTCTGGCTGTTAGAAATATTGCTGCCGAATATGAGTACCAGGGTACGGTGGCTACTGTAACAATTTTAAAAACCTATCCAGGCTCTATTAATGTAATTCCCGGTCAGGTTGAAATGTGGGTAGATATTCGGGGTACAGAGCATGAAAGCGTAATTGAAATATTACAGGAAATTAAAGATGCTGTCAGTTCCATTGCCGATGATTATAATACCCCGGTTGCAATTGAAGTGTTGTCATCAGAAAAGCCGATACTTCTTGATGATACTATAAATCAAATCATGGAAGCTGCTTGTTGTAAATTAAAGCAAACCAGTGTACGGCTTGATAGCCGTGTCAGCCATGACGCTATGAATATAGCACATATAGCGCCTGCAGGCGTATTGTTGATTCCCTGCAAGGATGGTATTAGCTACAACGCTTGCCAAGAGGCAGCTCCTGAGGACATAGCAGCTGGTCTGGATGTATTAACAGAAATCCTATATCAGTTAGCCAAATAGTTATAAAAGCTATTTTTTAAAAGCGAGGTATAATTTTGAAAATCGATGTTTGTTTTACTCCTAACGATTTTACTAGTAAAGACTATTATGGTTACCATGCGGTGGTTATAGATGTGTTGCGGGCAACTACTAGTATTGCCACGGCGTGCGCCAATGGCTGCCAGTGTGTAATACCTGTGAAAACAGTAGAAGAAGCGTTTTCACTAAAAGCACAAAATCCTGACGCAGTATTAGCCGGGGAACGCAGCGGTTTGCTTATTCCCGGGTTTGACTTGGGAAACTCACCCTTTGAGTACACCAAAGACCGCATATCCGGAAAAATAATTGTCATGACAACAACTAACGGAACATTGGCATTAAACAAAGTGGTTGCTGCGCAAAAAATATATGTAATGGCGTTTGCTAACGCCGCTTCCATAGTTACCGCTCTACACCAAGCACAAGAAAATACGATTATTGTATGCGCTGGTTCGGAGGGGAAATTCTCCTTAGAAGATGCTTTGTGTGCCGGCCTGGCGGCAGAATGCCTCAGTCATGAAGCTGAGTTAAGTGATACAGCATTAGCAGCACAAGCTATGTATCGGGATTTTGCTGCCGATTTATTTACAAGAGTATCCCAATCGTCACATGCAGACTATCTATGTAGTATAGGTTTTAAAAAAGACGTTGCTTTATGTTTGCAACAAAACACAATAGCTGTTGTTCCGGTATTCGCAGCAAACGCTATAACTGCATAAGTGAACTCGTTTCATCATAGCTGAAACATTGGTAATTCAGGTGGAGAATCTACTCTAACTGAATTACCACCGCCTATAGAGGCGGGCGTCTTGACACTATCCAAGATAAATTGAAACTTTTTAAAAAGCTCGATTGCTCCAATGTAATCAGGCTTTTCTAATTCCAACATAACGTATAATTTTTTAAATAGGATAGGGGTACGGCAACGATTCGTTCCTTTTGGCATCACTTTAATGAACATAACAATAATAACCTTTTAGGTGGGAAAAAATTCCCTATGGAGTACCAGGACAAGTACAAGTGAATTATGAGCCAATCGACAAGATAATGCAGCATCGTCTTCGGATGATGCTGCATTATTGGGGTTCTAAGCACCCTCGGAATTTTTGATGGTGTAGTTTCTATTCCAATTCTTCTAGAATTACGTCACGGCAACCACTCATTCAACGGACGGCTTGCGGAATGACCCTGAAAGCAGCGTCATTTCCTTTAGTATTATTGACATCCATACTATAACATTGTTATAATATACCCATTACTATAACAATGTTATAGTAATGGCACAACCAGTTACATTCAGATGGAGGCGCTATGATGGAAAATGACGATTCACAAAATACTCGGAAAGTCATCTTGGAACGAGCGCGTGAACTTTTTCTATCGCTGGGCTATCACAAAACCACGATGCGGGCTATTGCCGAGGCTGCGGGCCTTTCAACCGGCCCGTTGTACTTTCACTTCCACAATAAAGCGGAGGTATTCTTTCAGATTTGCAGTGAGGCGTTTGATTGTCTAATTGCCGATATTCATCAGGTTGCCCCAAAAAACGGACACGCTGCCTTGCGCCTTCGGGACATTTACTATTCGTATAAGTCTTTTTATTACCAAGAGCCGCAATTTTTTGAAATTATGCATTTAGCGACAAATCCTATGGCAGGTATTGACCTTCCCCAACCACTGGCAGAGACGCTGAACGAAAAATCACAGGTACTGGTTCAAATTATGGAGGATATCATCCGAGATGGTATTTCCCGTCATGAGCTACGTCCCATTGCCCCCCGTCAATTGGCTCTTTACTTATATTCTGTTGCGGAAGGAGTTTTTTTTTCGAACCGTTCGGGTATATTGCAGCGATCAGAGGTTAGCCTTGACGAAATGATTGAGACCGCGATTGATTTGATCGGCTTAGGCATGATTGATAAAGTGGCGTCGTCAGAGGAAGTAGAAAAGGCGAAGTCCGCTAAGATAGTCTAACGTTGCTTTACTTAAGAACGCTTATATCTGATTCCTATAAGCAAGGAGGATAAATTAATGAAAAAAGACATAAGAATAGCTGGGATTATCAGTAGTCCAAAATTCAATGGCAACACCTCTACGCTTGTTCGTGAGGCCCTTAAGGGCGCAGAGGATGAAGGTGCAATAATTACAGAAATATTTCTACCCCAATATAGGATTGAACATTGTACTGGCTGTTTTAGATGCCTGGCCGAAGGAAAATGCCACATCGCTGACGACTTCGAAACGATACGGAATGTTTTGTGTGATACCGACGGGATTATTTTAGGTTCGCCAACGCATGCTTTTACTTTCAATTCAATTATGAAGACACTTTGGGATCGATTAGGATTTTTTGAGTTCTTGACTTGTTCTGTAGCAGGGGGCAAGTATGTCGTTGGAATATCGGCTGCCCTTGGCATGGGACATAAGAAGGCCGCCAAAGAGCTCGCTAGTTTTGCAACAACAGGAGTGTTTAACAGGGGCTATATCTCTGGTATTCTTGGAGTTGGACTTGGCGGAAAAGAGGTTGCAAACAATACTACCATTTTAAAGAGGGCACGTGACTTGGGAAGAAAAATTGTTCGGGATATAATTCGGGGAGAACAGTATCCACTCCAAAATCCTTACAGCAGGCTAATAAAGTATTTTATATTGCAGCCTCTATTTCGCAAAATTATTTTGACTGATAAAGAAGATAAAACGAAGGGTGTGTATAGTGAACTAAAGAAAAAAGGATTGATAAAATAGGGATAGGGTCTACGCCTGGTATCCTTGATCGAAAGCCGATAAGTGTAACATCGGCTCAACGTAAGCCATGTTTTCTTTATTTTACCGCTATTATTTATGTAAGCTATGTGATAGAATAGCCTCGGATTCCACCCATTACACGAGAGGAGTATTTTTATTGAAAAAGAAGGTAGTCGCTATCCTTTTTCTGGTTTTTGCAATGCCGCTGTTTTCATCAGCAATGCCCCGGGCAGAAGCCGCAGTGTGGGACAATAAACTAGCTGAAGTCGTTACAGGAACCTCAACTGCTGACCAAATACAAGCGTTACTAAAATTACGTGAGACTCTCAAACAAGAAGATAAGCAGGTTTTATGGGGAACTCTTGCCAAGACCGCAATCGAGCACACCGGAAAAGCTGATATGGTAAATACTCTAACTGCTTTGTCGCAGCAACTGTCAACCCAAGATCAAGCAGTTGCTAAAGCAAACCTTGTTAAAGCAGTAGAAACGGCTGTGCGCAGCAAAGTAGATGAAACGGTTAAAGAAGCGGTAACTAATCGTCTGGCAGGATACCAGGATGAAGTTGCGCTGCTGTCAACATTATTTAACAGCAATAATAGCCTGACACCTAAAGCCGTACAGAATAATAATTCCCTTGCTGGTGCGCCGCAAAACTATAGTAAGCTGATTAACATGACTGCAACAGCTTACGGTCCAGGTCCAATTGATAATGGTAAATGGAATGACCTGACTTATGTAGGCGGTAAGGTTAAGAAAGGGGTAGTGGCCGTAGATCCTGCTGTTATCCCTATGGGAACAAAACTTTGGGTTGAAGGTTACGGTCAAGCAATAGCTGAAGATCAAGGCCGTGCGATTAAAGGCAATCGTATTGATTTAGCGTTTAACACCAGACAGGAAGCGCTGGATTATGGGATTCAAAATGTGAAAGTATATGTTCTAAAATAACCGGCTTCGGCCGGTTTTTCTTTGCTCATATCCCTTTGTGTAGTTGCATATATTGGGGAATGAATATGCTATCTACAAGGAGGGGACAACGTGAATTCCATTTTATCATTTAGATTCAGAAAATTACCGATATTTTATAGTATAGCGATTTTTGCTATTTTGAGTATTGTTTTTAGTATTATTGGTCTTGAGTATATGGATGAACAAGAACTGGCATCAATAGATACCAATCAATCAACAAACGCACCTACAGGTAAAGTAAGTATAGTAATAAATACTCAATCTAAAGTACTTGAAGTTTATAATGATGATCAGCTATATAAAAAATACAGGATTGCAGTAGGCAAAAGTAAAACCCCGACGCCGATCGGGGAGTGGAATGTGGTATGGAAAGACTATAATTGGGGAACTGGATTTGGAACACGCTGGATGGGATTAAATGTACCTTGGGGCACTTATGGCATCCATGGAACAAATAAACCCTGGTCAATAGGTCAATTTGCCAGCCATGGCTGCATTAGACTGCGTAATAAAGATGTTGAAGAATTGTTTGAATGGATTCCGCTTGGGACTCCGGTGCGTATTGATGGTCGAAAGGCTATAATTAAAAGAAACCTTAAATATAAAACTTCGGGATCTGATGTTGTTGCCTTACAACTTAAACTCAAAGAACTTGGCTACTTTCAGGGTAGAGCAGATGGCTTGTTTGGCACTATGACGGAAGAAGCTGTTAAGGCTTATCAGGCAGATAAGGGAATTACCACTACCGGTGTAGCTACTAAAGAGCTTTGCACCGCGTTGGGGATATAGAATTAGTAAGAATTTCTATCAGAATATCAAGAAGTTGACGAAAATAGCAGATAAGTGTAAAATACAACCTAGTACTGGATTTGACCAAACTGATATTTCGGTATATTATTATGTATAATGCCGAATCCTTATAAGGTACGGGGGACCCAATACACATATAGGGGTGAATCCGCTACGCGGTAGGGCGTTCTTAACATCTTCTCTTTGGCCCGAATCCGACAGCTAACCCCGGAGGCTAACGTGTAAGGTTTTGTGTTTTGCTTTGCAGTGCATGACAGCTAACCTTAGAGTTATACTGAAAAGAGAGGTGATCGATTGGGAAAAATTTTTTTCAAGGTTTTTTTGGGGCTTTCTTTACTGATAGCCGTAAGCATTCCCTCGGTGAGCGTGGCTGCGGGACCACAGGAGCAACCCACTATAATGCTCGGGGCACGCGGCGATAATGTGCGAATTGTACAAAAATATTTGGCTGACAGTGGTTTTTATGTGGGAGACATTGATGGTATATTTGGTCCAATTACTGCAAAGGCTGTAAAAGAATTTCAACATAGTTCCTCGCTTAACGTAAATGGTATTGTCGATAAAGAAACCTTTGCCTATTTGGGACGGCTGGCTGGGATGCCAAGCAGGTATAGCCGTGTCCTTAGTATGAAAGCATCGGCCTACTCTGCGTATGACCCGGGAAATGGCAGCTATACCTACGGCGGAAACCTTTTGCGTAAAGGTTTGGCTGCTGTCGATCCAGCAGTTATTCCTTTAGGAACCCGGCTATATATACCAGGATATGGCTATGCAATAGCTGATGATATTGGTGGTGCAATAAAGGGCCAGCGTATTGATTTAGCATTTGATAATCGCCGTGAGGCATTGAATTTTGGCGTGCAAAGAGTAACTGTGTATGTAGTTGACGGATAATTGCAGGTTTCGACCTGCTTTTTTTGTTTACTGATAGCAGCTATTGTTATTATCCCCCAAGAATATTAAGAAGCTCCAAGTACTATACTACTGATAGAATTTGAGTATTTCATGGGGGTTGGTTAGGATTGAATTTTATCTCAAGTGAAATGCTGCCGTTGGTGCTGGCTTTTGTTTCTGGGGTGTTAATGGCGGTGCAGGGATCGATTAATACTGGTTTGAGTAAGGTTATTGGACTACTCGAGGCTACGTTTGTCGTTCAAATTACGGGAACTATTTTAGTCATGATGCTGCTGTTTATCGGTAATATGGGCAAAGGCAATCTGTCTGCATGGCAGGATGCACCATGGTATTCCTGGTTAGGAGGTATTCTTGGTGTTGCCATAATCTATCTGGTGGCTGCCAGCATTCCCAGTGTCGGTGTTGCCAATGCCACTACGGCCATTATTGTTGGACAAGTATTAACAGCAATCATAATTGACTACTTGGGAGGATTTGGTCTTGAACGTATGGCTTGCAGTCCCAAGCAGCTAATTGGCTTGGTATTACTCGCAGTTGGTGCTAGACTGTTATTAAAATAGTTTTTTTTTATCTTTTTCTTAATTAAGTGTTAACTAAAAAAAAATTATGCGGTATACTTATCATTAGGATTTTTTGGTAATGTACTAACACAAGGAGGCAAGGCATGGATTTTAACTTTACTCCCGATCAATTGGATATGCAAAAAATGGTAAGAGATTTTGTAGCGAAAGAAATTGCGCCTCACGCTTTAGAAATGGATAAAGAAGGTATAGTTCCATCTGATTTATGGAAAAAGCTTGATGAGGCAGGTTTACTTAATTTAACTGTACCGGAAGAATATGATGGACCAGGTCTTGATGCACTCTCAATTGCTCTCATCTATGAAGAATTAGGTAAAGGGTGTGCTGGTGTAGCTACAACAACCGCTGCAAATGCTTTAGCTTCCTACCCAGTAGTACTCTTGGGGTCCGAAGAGCAAAAACGCAAAATGTTTAGTGTCATAAATGATGGTAATTTGGCCGCCTTTGCACTAACTGAACCAGGTGCAGGCTCAGATGCCGGAGCAGTTGCAACAACTGCTGTTAAAGACGGGAACGAGTATATACTTAATGGTACAAAATGTTTTATTACCAATGGTGGTATTGCTGAAATATATATTATTTTTGCCAATACTCGCAAAACTGCTGGTATTCGTGGATTGACAGCTTTTATTGTTGACAGGAACACACCAGGCTTCTCTGTTGGCAAAGAAGAAGAAAAGATGGGCATCAGAGCTTCAAATACTTGCGAATTAATTCTGGAAAACGTATGTATTCCTGTGGAAAATAGAATTGGCCGCGAAGGCGAAGGTTTTAAAATTGCGATGAAAACACTGGATGCTGCCCGACCATTTGTTGGTGCTGTATCAGTTGGGCTAGCACAAGCTGCATTCGAACTAGCCGTTAAATACGCAAAAGAACGTATACAATTTGATAAACCCATTGCCTCATTTCAGCTTGTTCAGGCCATGCTGGCCGATATGGCTATGCAAATTGAAGCTGCCCGTTTACTGGTATACAAAGCTTGTTGGTTGAAAGACCAGGGAGTTCCTTATTCCAAAGAATCAGCCATTGCCAAGTGCTTTGCCGCTGATACTGCCATGAAGGTTACAGTTGATGTCGTCCAAGTACTGGGCGGTTATGGCTATTCCAAAGAATATCCGGCAGAAAAATATATGCGTGATGCTAAAATTATGCAGATTTATGAAGGCACTAATCAAATACAACGACTGGTAATTGCTAATAATATCCTGTACTAATTTATAATTTTGATACTTGACTTTAGGGAGTTAACCGTAATATAATACATATGTGTTTAGGGACTATAGCTTAGTTAGTTAGAGTACTACGTTGACATGTTTGGATGTATTTTCTAGTCAAAAGCTATTTTGATATGTATAGTTTATGTATTGTTTAAAATGTAAGGGGTAGTCCTTGCTACCCCTTCTTAAAATTGTACATGGGGTTATAGCTCAGTTGGTTAGAGCGCTTCGTTGACATCGAAGAGGCCGGCGGTTCGAGTCCGTTTAACCCCACCAGTAAAATCAAGCCTTTGCGGGTTTTTCGCGAAGGCTTTTTTGCGTTTGTGCGAAAACATCGTAGAGAATGCATTCCAGTAATAAGCGGTGTAGGTAGACAAATATGGTTATTGGTAGTAATATAAGTATATAATAAGCATATATTACTGCTATAAGAGGTGTTTTGCATGATGAATATAAAGCCATCTGCTGCGATACGAAAAAATTATAATGAGATATCTGAGCTGTGCAAACGTTCAGGAGAGCCAGTCTACTTAACAAAAAACGGCGAGGGTGATCTCGTGGTCATGAATATTGAAGCGTTTGCGAGAAGAGAGAGCATGTTACGGCTGCGAGAAGCCTTGATTGTCGCAGAGGAAGGTAGAATTAAGGGAAAGTCTGGTTATTCTATTGATAATGTAGCTGATTTGATGAACGCGGCTGTCCAGGAGGTTCTGGATGGACAACGAAAGTAATCGGTATACAGTTATCGTTTCCGAAGAGGCGGCGCAAATGTTAGTGTCGCACGCCCGCTTTTTGGCACAGGTCAGCGAGAAGGCAGCTTTGCGACTTATTCAAGATTTTCAGGCGCAGGTAAAGACGCTGGAGCAGTTTCCAGAACGAAACCCCATGCTTATCGATCAGTCGATTCCGGCAGGAAAATATCGCAAACTTCTGTTGGAAAAAAGATATCTTTTAATCTATCAGATTAAAGAGACTATAGTATACCTAGACGCAGTGGTAGATACCTGTCAGGATTATGGCTGGTTATTATGAGGCGTAGTTTTACTACTCCACTACACCATTTTGTGCACTGCTAGTATTGGGCATTTAATAACGAACTCTCGGACAAGCTCCGGGAATTTTTTATTCTTCGTAATAAAACTGCCGTGTAAGTACCTTAGTCGGTTCCTGTAAATTGCCGGGAAAATAGCGGGAGTATGAACTGGTTTCATTTAAATTGCTGTACAAGAAAATCGATAAAATATCTGCTTGCTATCGGCAGCGCCATTTTATGCTTAAATGCGATCCCGATAGTGCGGACAATAGGCGGCGATATTTCTTTGATGATAATGTTATAGTTGATTCTGTTTAATACCAGTTTAGGCAAAATAGAAATTCCCAGCTCATTTTCAATCATGGACATAATGGTATAGTCATCAATAACTCGGTATTGAATATTTGGTTGTAAGTTACTTTGTTTGAAAAACTCCAATGGTTCGCTTAACTCACCTTCATTCAGCAGGATAAATGGTTCATTGGATAATTCTTTTAAAGAAACTTTTTCGTGGGAAACTAAAGGGTGATTGCTCGGCAGTATGGCCAGCATTTCATCTTGCCGCAAAGGTATTGTAGTGAGATCAGAAACGGCATCGGGATTAACAAAGCCGAAATCGACGCTGCCTTCCTTGATCCATTGTGCTATGCTTGTGTATTCACCTTGATGAAGTTCAAAATTAACAGATGGATAATGTTCTTTGAAATCTTTCATTAATTTCGGCAGCCAATGGCAGGAAACGCTTGTAAAAGTTCCTATACGAACAATACCACTTTGTAGGCCTTGCATTTCTTTACGTTTTTCCATAAGCTCACAGTAAGAATTATGCAATTTTTTTATATAAGGCAATAATTCCTCGCCATCTGATGTGAGCGCAATGCCTTTGCGTGAGCGAAGCAAAAGCTTAGTAGACAGTTCTTGTTCCAGGGAACGTACCATCTGACTGATGGCCGATTGTGTATAGCCGAGTTTTTCAGCTGCTTTGGTAAAGCTGCCAGTTTCAATTATAACGATAAATGCGTTATAGCGATTCATTGCTTACTCCTAATACATTAGAATATCTTATATAAATATTATAAGTATTCATTTTACTTATTGTCAATTTACATGTTAAAATAAGTAAACATCGAGGAGAAAACAAATGAAAGATAATATTCAAAATTGGAAAAAAGGTATTAAAGACGGCATGCCAATTTGTCTTGGTTATTTGGCTGTTTCGTTTACTTTTGGTATTATGGCTAAAAATGCTGGACTTACACCGTTCCAAGCGGTTTTTATGTCATTAACCAACCTGACGTCAGCAGGGCAGTTTGCTGCGCTTGGATTAATTGGAGTATCTTCAACCTATATTGAAATGGCAGTTACGCAATTAATTTTGAACGTAAGATATTGTCTGATGTCGTGCTCAATTTCGCAAAAACTGGATTCAAAAAAACCCTTTCTGCATAGGTTTTTAGTTGCTTATGGGGTTACAGATGAAATATTTGGAGTGTCGGTTTGCAAAACCGGCACATTAAATCCGTTTTATAATTATGGTTTGATGAGCGCTGCTGTTCCAGGCTGGACATTTGGCACACTGCTTGGTATTCTTTCCGGGAGCATTTTGCCGGAAAGAATAATAAGTGCTTTGAGCATTGCTATCTATGGTATGTTTTTAGCAATAATTTTTCCCCCGGCCAGAAGTAATAAGCTGTTAGCTTATATAATTTTGCTATCTATGTTTATGAGTTTATTGTTTGCCAAGCTGCCAGTATTTTCCCCTATTTCTGCGGGTTTCAAAATTATAATTTTGACGTTACTGATTGCGGGAATAGCAGCGTTGCTTTTCCCCATAAAGGAAGAGGATGAAAAGGAGACGGAAGACTTTGGACAGTGCGTTGCGCCTGTCCTTGAAAAGGGAGGAGCCGAATGAGCAATAATATCTATTTGTATATATTGGTTATGGCCGTAGTTACTTATCTGATAAGGCTGATACCTTTGACCTTACTGCGAAAAGAAATCAAGAATAAGTATATTAAATCCTTTTTATATTATGTGCCCTTTGTGACACTGGCTGTTATGACATTTCCTGCTATACTGGATTCTACCGCAAATCGATGGTCGGCTTTGGGTGGATTTATAGTTGCGGTTATTCTTGCGTATCGGGGCCAGAGTCTATTTAATGTATCCTTGTTAGCATGTGTTTCGGTTTTTTTAATTGAACTTATAGCCTATTGATTAACTGGCGGCGGAAAAAATAGAAGATTAAGGCGTTAGAAGTGATGTAATTACGCGGCAAGTCATGGTAAAATGTAGTTAGTGCTACAGATAAAGCTTTATAACTTAAAAAATAGTAAAGGAGATGGATATGGAGTCTCAATATTTTTGGATGAGTCTGGATGACTTAGAGCAAATAGTAATTGGAAATGGAGAAGTTTTGTTGATTAATAAAAATGGAGAATCAACAAGAATCGGGACTACTGTTGATGAAGCAAGGAAGAGATTAACAGATTTCGGCAAGGATGAAGATTTTCCTGATTTTATGAATGATTATAACGGGTAAGCCGTCCTGCGGGGCGGCTATTTTAAATAAAAACAACATAGAATAGTTATTATAAAAATGAGAGTCATCAGGATCTTTGTTTTTGCAGGAATTATTTATTTTTTGTCGAACTTTATATAAATTTAGTAAAGGGAGAAGGGGTTGATTGAATGGAGCCAATGGAAATTATTTGGATAAATGATGACAGTAAAGAAGCAATTGTTAAACATGACACTACTTATTTGTTTCAAGATGGAGCAATGTCAATCTATGATATGGGTAAGTCCTTGTTAGATGTAAAAGAAGTGCTAGAGAGAATAGGTAGAGATGATATAGTCGAAGAGTTAACTGAAAACGGTATTTTATAATTGTGTTAGGTATTGAGATCAATGTTGAGCAGTTGCACTTATTTTTTACAATAAGGGAGTAATTCTAACATATAGTATTTTGGCCGTATTCCTCCGGGGTGCGGCTTTTTTATTTACATATGCAGCAGGAATTCATCGGCGTGTATGTAAATATATGTATTAGTTATGCTTCCGGATGTTTGATTACAAGGGGGAGTTTGCGATGCTATATAAATATGAGTATTATGATTTGCAACCGCGGCAATTACAAGATCAAATATCTCTTACTGTGTTTTATGAAAAAGTCCGGGAAGAATTGGGAGCAGCTTTTAAAAAAGCATTTTACCAAATGGAAGAATGGGTTATCCCAATGGTTCGAAAGATGTATCCGACATGTACAAATCCGGCAGGCTGAGCCGGATGAATCTGAGTTCAAATTGAGGCTAGTGAGTGTAGCCCGGTAGTGTACGGAAAATTTTTCGATAAAAACTGTTAAAATACAAAAAACTTGCCTATGTAAATATAGACAAGTTTTTTTGGTGGCGGCGCAGGGATTTGAACCCCGGACACTGCGGGTATGAACCGCATGCTCTAGCCAACTGAGCTACGCCGCCGTATAAAAAAATAGTAAATGGAGCTAGTGACCGGGATTGAACCGGTGACCTTATCCTTACCAAGGATACGCTCTACCGACTGAGCTACACCAGCATTGGTTGCGGGAGCAGGACTTGAACCTGCGACCTTCGGGTTATGAGCCCGACGAGCTACCAACTGCTCCATCCCGCGATATTGATTTTTTGCCACAGAGTAGATTATATAGTAGAGTAAATAAGATGTCAATCTTTTTTAGGCCAAATGGTCCAGTAATTAGCCCAGTAATTAATGGAAGGCAACCTAGCATTGACTACTGTTATTTTATGGTGTATATTAAATTATTGTACTGTTTACGTTAGTAAGAGTATAATCCCCTAGAGCCTTGCTAAGATTATTTCCCGTTAACACGACAGTTATGCTATAAAATATAATAGAATTAACTTTAGGAGGAAACAATGTCAAATCTTGTTCCCGAAATTAGTAAACGCCGTACCTTTGCAATTATTTCCCATCCTGATGCCGGTAAAACAACATTAACAGAAAAATTATTGCTATTTGGTGGAGCTATTCGTCTGGCTGGTTCGGTCAAGGCGAGAAAAGCCCAAAAGCATGCTGTATCTGACTGGATGGAGATTGAGAAGCAGCGTGGTATCTCAGTAACGTCCAGCGTCTTGCAGTTTGATTATGATGGTTATCGCGTTAATATATTAGATACTCCCGGTCACCAGGACTTTAGTGAAGATACATATCGTACCTTGATGGCGGCTGATAGCGCAGTCATGCTGATTGATGTGGCTAAAGGTGTAGAAGACCAAACTAAAAAATTATTTCAAGTTTGTAAACAGCGGAGAATACCAGTATTCACCTTCGTGAATAAGCTTGACCGCTACGGACGCAACCCTTTTGAACTTATGGAAGAAATTGAGAAGGTTCTAGGTATCCGTGCTTATCCAATGAATTGGCCAATTGGAATTGATGGGAATTATAAAGGCGTTTATATACGTAAACAAGCTAAGATAGAATTGTTTGAACGCAGTGGTGAGCATGGACAGTGGGCACTCCCGTCAACGCAGGGCAGTGTAGATGATCCGGCTTTTAAAGAACTGCTTGGGGAGGAGATTCATCAGGCATTGTGTGATGATATTGCGCTCTTAGATGTGGCCGGTGAAACATTTGATTTTGACAAAGTAACCAACGGAGAACTTACCCCGATGTTTTTTGGCAGTGCTATGACTAATTTTGGGGTTCGGTTGTTTTTAGAGGACTTCTTAGAAATGGCGCCACCACCTGTGCCAAGAATGTCCTCTGAAGGCTTTGTTGCTCCTGATAATGATAAATTTTCAGCTTTTGTGTTTAAAATTCAGGCTAATATGAATCCGGCTCACCGAGATCGCTTGGCTTTTATGCGGATATGCTCAGGAAAATTTGAACGGGGCATGACTGTGTATCATGTACAGTCTAAAAAACCGATAAAGCTGGCACAGCCTCAGCAATTTTTGGCGCAAGAACGAACAATTATTGATGAAGCCTATCCGGGAGATATCATTGGGTTATTTGATCCAGGAATTTTTGGTATTGGTGATACCTTGTGTCAGGAAGGTTCAGTCTTTACATTCCAGGACTTTCCTGTTTTTCCCCCGGAACAGTTTGCTCGCATTCAAGCTAAAGATACTATGAAACGAAAGCAATTTGTTAAGGGAATGACCCAACTGACACAAGAAGGAGCTGTACAGGTCTTTCATCAGCCTGACTATCCTGTAGAATCTTTTGTTGTGGGCGTTGTTGGCTCATTGCAATTTGAGGTGCTTGAATACCGTTTGAAACACGAATATGGTGTAGACATCTTAATGAATAAATTACCGTATTCGATAGCCCGCTGGCTTATTGGCGAAAATCTTGATGGTAAGGCTATGAAAAATATGGATAGCGGTCTTTTGGTGCAAGACATAAAGGACAGACCGGTTGCCTTAATTAGTAATGAGTGGCAGCTAAGATGGGTGGTAGAACGGAATCCGGAAGTAGAATTCCTGGTCGTGCCTGAAGACGCACAGCAGGTCTGAGGGGGCATAAGGCTATGTATACCTTTCCGCTAGAGACCGATGAACTTATTAAGAAGAAATGTCTCGCCAGTTATGCTAGTAATAGAGAAGTTTTAACTGGAGCACTTTACCTGACAGATCAGCGTTTGGTATTTGTCGGCTATGCCCTTAACATTGCCAACAAATATATGGATGAGGTACCGCTAGCTCATATAAAAGAAATACTGCCGGAAAAGACTTTTTTTGTTATCCCCAATGTACTTAAGGTAGTTACTATCAAAGATAAAGTACTTAAATTTATTGTAGAAGGCCGTAATGAATGGCTTAAGGCCATTCAAAGACAAATTGACATAGTTGATTAACTATAAAATACATCACTCTCTTCATTGTCATTGTATGCAAATAAGCTGTGAAACATATACTATATGAGAAGGGAGTGATGGTGGTGAATTTGCTTTCCATCGGCCTGAACAAAGCGACCGGGAATATCAAGGAAAAGTTGGAACTAGATTGTAACATACTGACTCAAGAAGGCTTCCGGATAGTTATCGAAGAACTGGACCGAGGCAATTACAAGTTTTTGGGCATAAATATTATTGATGGCGAATTATCTTTTCGCAATTATGAAAGGATAAAAGCAGTTTTAAAAAACAGTGTATCGCAGATACTTGCAGATTGGATTATTACCAATGAAGAACAGCGACTCATAAATAAAATTGTTGCCAACAACTATTTTTATTTTAATCATGACGAACGCGCTACAGTGGAATCAAATGCTTTGAGAGTGCTTGCCGGCAGTTCGGCCCGTTATAAGCTAATACTAACTCGAATTTTAGATTATCTTGAGAATCACCATGAACTAGTACTTGATGGTTTTTTGAATTTCCGGCTAAAAGATTACCGCTTGCAGCTATCACAGATTATTGATAACGTTGTTGATGACTTTATGATGGAACTTGAATATAAGGAGTTTATTCGGCTGTTACGGTATTTTGTCGATGTTCAGGAGCCACGCGAAGAGGAAGCTCATGTAGTTATCAAGGATAATGTTTTTACCCTTTTTGATTCACATGGCAAAGTAATTGCTAATCAATATATGGATGACATGGTATTGCCGAATAGAACCGGCGATAGTTTTGACAGCCTTAACTATGAAGATATGTTAATAAGTACTTTAATAACGATTGCACCACGGAATATTATGATACATAGTACTAATCGACTTAGAGACAAAGATCTTTTAGACACAATAAAAAGTGTATTTGATGATCGGGTAGTAGTCTGTAAGGGTTGCGAACTATGTTCAACTGATTATGCCGGCAAATCAAATCATACTGAGTCATAAACTTGACATTCTTACTAGATTTGTATATAATTTTTGGTAATTAAACATTGTTATCAACAGTAATGCCGAGGACAAGATACTATCGAGAAAGGCGTTTCAGAGAAAAGATGCCGCAGGCTGTAAGCATCTTTGCGCAAACCAATAGTATTACCACCTTGAAACTGCTTCGCTGAACCAAAAGTAAGCCTAGCCGGGGATACCCCCCGTTATCAAAGTCTGAGATGGCTATTAGCCAAACAGGGTGGAACCACGGGTATAAACTCTCGTCCCTATAGGGAATGAGAGTTTTTTTATTTGGGTTAAGGAGGCTACCAAACATGAGTAAAATTAGGATGATATTAAAGGACGGAGCCGTACGTGAGGTTGAACAGGGAATAACCTTGGCTGAAGCCGCAAAATCCATTAGTCGCAACTTGGAAAAAGCAGCATTGGTTGCTAAGGTGAATGGTCAGGTGACTGATCTAACTGCCAAATTGGAAAATGAAGCCAATGTTGAATTCTTAACATTTGACGATGAGGAAGGCAAGGCTGCTTTGCGCCATACCTCTTCACATATTCTAGCGCAAGCCGTTAAACGTTTGTATGGTGATGTAAAATTGGGCATTGGCCCATCAATTGCCAATGGCTTTTACTATGACTTTGATACTACTCATACGTTTACCCCGGAAGATTTAGTAAAAATTCAGGCTGAGATGGAGAAAATAGTAAAAGAAAATTTGCCGCTTGAGCGCAAAACTGTTAGTCGTGAAGAAGCCCTTTCGCTGTTTGCAGCCCAGGATGAAGTATATAAACAGGAGCTTATTCGCGATTTACCGGAAGATGTGGCGATATCTCTATATAAGCAAGGCGAATTTGTTGACTTATGTGCAGGACCGCATGTTATGGCTACTGGCCGGGTTAAGGCTATCAAGCTGCAGAGTATTGCCGGAGCTTACTGGCGTGGGGACGAAAAACGCAAGATGCTGCAACGTATCTATGGAACTTCCTTTGAAAAGAAAGCTGATTTAGATGCCTATATCACGATGATGGAAGAGGCAGCCAAACGTGACCATCGCAAATTAGGACGCGAGCTTGATTTGTTCAGTATCCAGGATGAAGGTCCGGGATTTCCATTTTTCCATCCGAAAGGGATGGTTGTTCGTAACGAACTTGAGGCTTTTTGGCGTAAGTTGCACCTGAAATTTGGTTATCAGGAAATTAAAACCCCCATTATCCTTCACCAAAAACTCTGGCAACAATCCGGTCACTGGGATCATTACCGTGAAAATATGTATTTCACTAAGATAGATGAAGAAGGCTATGCAGTTAAGCCGATGAATTGCCCTGGAGGGATTTTGGTATATCGTACGCAGCACCACAGCTACCGGGATTTGCCGCTACGGACCTGCGAGTTAGGACTTGTTCACCGTCATGAACTTTCAGGAGCACTGCATGGACTGATGCGGGTACGCAGCTTCACCCAGGATGATGCCCACATTTTTATGTTGCCATCACAAATTAAGGCTGAAATCAAGAAGGTTATTGAGCTTTTCAATACAGTATACAGCGTTTTTGGATTATCCTATCATGCTGAATTAAGTACGAAGCCGGAAAAAGCCATGGGTTCTGATGAAATATGGGAAACGGCGACAACAGCTCTTAAAGAAGCACTAGAAGAACTGGAAATGTCTTTTAAAATAAATCCGGGAGATGGTGCTTTCTACGGTCCTAAAATTGACTTCCACCTTCAAGATTCCATCGGTCGTACCTGGCAATGTGGTACCATTCAATTGGATATGCTGATGCCGGAAAAATTTGACCTGAATTATATCGGGGAAGATGGACTTAAACATCGTCCGGTAATGATTCACCGGGTAGCTTATGGTAGTTTAGAACGCTTTATTGGTATTTTAATTGAACATTATGCCGGAGCATTTCCAATATGGTTAGCACCTGTACAGGTTAAGATATTACCAATAAGTGAACGTCATGCTGAGTATGCCAGAGAACTTGCACAAAGTATGTTTGAACAGGATATTCGCGTCGAAGTAGATGATCGCAACGAAAAGATTGGTTACAAAATTCGCGAAGGTCAAATGCAAAAATTACCTTACATGCTTGTAGTGGGCGATAAAGAAGCGGAAACCCGTACTGTGGCTGTTCGTAAACGGGGGCAAGGGGATGTTGGTGCAATGCCTGTTGATGATTTCATTACAATGGCAATTGCTGAAATTGCTGCCAAAAGCTAATGTATTGTCGAAAATAGCTTGACTTGCCTGAAATTAGATGTTATGATAATTAAGTGATTTAAATATCGCATTAAGCAGAAGCCATCCACTTCTCACCTTACAGCGCAGTACACTGTTGTTGGTAAGGTTATAGTAAGCAAAACGATTTAGTTATGCTATTACGCGGGTGGTCTATGCCACCCGTTTTTTTATTTAATTGAAACAAATACATCAGGAGGTGAGCGGCAATTAGCAAAGAGACTTTAAAGATTAACGAAGAGATTCGGGCAAAGGATGTTCGCGTAACCAGCAGCACAAATGAGCCATTAGGGATTATGTCGCTAAGAGACGCGTTGCGTATAGCGGGGGAGCAAAATCTTGATTTAGTAGAGGTAGCACCAACTGCTAAACCGCCGGTATGCCGGATCATGGATTTTGGCAAATTCCGGTATGAGCAACAAAAACGCGATAAAGAAGTCAAGAAAAAGCAAAAGGTAGTTTCCATTAAAGAGGTTAAATTGCGTCCCAATATTGAGGACCATGACTTTAATGTAAAGCTAAAAAATGCCCAGCGCTTTTTAGAAGATGGCGACAAAGTCAAAGTAACAATCATGTTCAGAGGAAGGGAACTTTCTCATCCTGAACTGGGCAGACAAGTGCTGGTGCGAATGGCTACCTTACTTAAAGAAATGGCTAATATCGAACGTGATGCCAAGCTCGAAGGTAAAAATATGATTATGATTGTAGCTCCTAAGCCCAATACTACACAATCCAGCACCTAAATAGAAAGGGGATATCTTACTATGCCAAAAATGAAAACACGCCGAAGCGCTGCTAAACGTTTCAGAGTAACCGGCAGCGGTGAATTTAAACGTTCCAAAGCTTTCAAAAGTCACATTCTTGAGAAAAAATCTCCATCCCGTAAACGCAATTTGCGTAAAGCAACTTTGGTTAGCAAATCTGACCATGATCGCGTAGTGAAAATGATTCCTTACGCCTAAACTATAAACAATTTATAAGTACATCAGGAGGTATCTGTCATGCCAAGAGTTAAAAAAGGCGTTACTGCACATAGACGTCATAAAAAAATACTTAAATTAGCCAAAGGATATCGTGGTTCCAAGAGCAAGCTGTTCAAAAAAGCTAATGAAACCGTGATGAAAGCATTGTACTATGCACGTGCTGACCGCCGCACCAAAAAAGGCGATTTCCGTAAACTATGGATTACCCGGATTAATGCTGCCGCCCGTATTAGTGGTATTTCTTATAGTCAGCTTATTAACGGACTCAAAAAAGCTGGTGTAGAAGTTAACCGTAAAATGCTGGCTGACATGGCAGTTAACGATATGCCCGCATTTGGCAAGTTAGTAAGCGCTGCTAAAGATCAACTGAAATAAAAAAAAACTCCCGAAGAATTTTCGGGATTTTTTTTTATGTATAATATTTATAAATATTGGTATTACTAGTAAACAAATCCAGCTAGCAGAAGCTGACTTGAAAAATTTGATTTTTGAGATAATTGGCAGGTTTTTTTTTGGCTCACGGCGAATAAACATTATATAACAAACAATTGGCAATTTAAAAATTGTTTAATAAAACAAAAGGAGGAGTTCACCTTGGCCCTAGTAGCAATGAAAGAATTACTCCAGGATGCAAGAAAAAGAAAGTATGCAGTTGGTGGTTTTAATGTATTTAACTTTGAGACGTTAGGCGCTGTTATTGAGGTGGCAGAAGAACTAAAGACTCCCCTGGTGCTTGGCATTCCTGAGCGGTTATTTAAATTTGTCGATGTTGATACCCTGAGTGCTGCTATGAGTAGAGCTGCCCAAAAGGCTTCTGTGCCTGTAGCTCTCCATCTTGATCATGGACATACTTATGAAGGGGTGATGAAAGCCATTCGCTGGGGATTTACGTCTGTTATGTTTGATGGTTCAGCATTGTCTTTCGAGGAAAACTTAAAACGCACTAAGGAAATTACTCGCATAGCCCATTCTCTCGGTGTATCAGTCGAGGGTGAATTGGGCTATGTTGGTTGTTATGGTAATATACAAGATATAAATGAAGAAAATTTTGTTAAACCAGAGATGGCCCATGCTTTTGTAGAGAAAACCAAAGTGGATGCATTAGCCGTAGCAGTGGGGACAAATCATGGGGTCTATCACGGCAGTCCCAAACTTAATTTCTCGCGGCTCTCAGAACTTAATAGTACGGTTAATGTACCACTTGTTATGCATGGTGGCTCAAAACTTACTAAAGAAGATTACTATAGCTCAATTCAGTCTGGTATAACAAAAATCAATATTGCTACAGATATGTCGCTGGCTGCCGCCGAAACCGTAAAAGCTGAAGTGGCTAAAAATCAGTCTGCCAATTATATTTACTTAATGTCAATGGTTAAGAATGGCGTTAAGGATGCAGTCCGTAGATATATGCTATCTTTCGACTGCATCTCAAAAGCAATATAGCTGACAACAATAGACGCCTATAACCCCCCGGCGCATGCGCGAGCGGGGGGTTGTTTAGTTTTCTGAATTTGAGTATAATCGTTACGTATAATAGATTTAGGGGTGAAACATTTGGGAGTAAAATTTGTTAACCTACTCGATATCACGCAATGGAAGCTTACCCCCTACCAGATATTGGTATTGGGGTTTGCCGGGCTGATATTGAGCGGGACGCTCTTGCTAATGTTGCCAATTGCGGCGGTGGCAGGGACAGGCTTACCCTTTATTGATGCCTTATTTACGGCGACATCGGCGGTTTGTGTGACCGGGCTGGTAGTGGTCGATACCGGTACATACTTTTCGCTATTTGGGCAGCTTGTGATAATAAGTTTAATTCAAGCCGGCGGGCTGGGTATAATGGCCATGTCTACGCTAATGGCAATACTTATTGGCAAAAAAATTAATTTGCGGCAACGACTGGTTATGCAAGAGGCGTTGAATCAGTTTACGATAGCTGGAGTTGTACGATTAACCCAATATATCATTAAAGTGACGTTGCTGATCGAATTTATTGGTGGTACCATTCTTGCGATCCGCTGGTATCAAGACTTCGGTTTAAAGGGCATCTATTTTGGTTACTGGCATGCGATTTCCTCCTTTTGCAATGCAGGGTTTGACTTGTTGGGAAGCGTTAACGGCAAGTTTTCCAGTGCAACTGGCTATGTTGATGATATTGCAATTAATGTAGTACTTTCGCTGCTGATAATTTTAGGTGGTATTGGTTTTACTGTTATTGCTGATGTGTGGACAAACCGCCGGGTTGACAGGTTATCGCTTCATTCTAAGGTGGTTTTACTAACGACCGTAGTGTTGATTGTCTTTGGTTCAATTGTGATTTTTTCACTTGAATATAATAACCTTACTACATTAGGTGGTTTATCCGGACAGGGTAAACTTTTGGCCAGCTGCTTCCAGTCAGTGACAGCACGTACTGCTGGCTTTAATACCGTAGATCTAAGCAAATTTACTGATGCGACCTTATTTTTTATGGTACTACTCATGTTTATTGGTGCATCACCGACTTCGACTGGTGGTGGTATTAAGACTTCGACAGTTGGTGTTTTGGCAGCAGCCATATGGGCTTTAACTAGAGGCCGCCAGGATGCGGAATTGTTTAAACGGCGAATTCCGCAATCCATTATTTATAAGGCATTCTCTGTAATGTTGCTTTCAGCTGTTCTGGTTATTTTTGTAACCATGATGTTGAGTATTACGGAAAATCAGCCGTTTATTAATTTACTATTTGAGACTACGTCGGCGTTTGGTACGGTTGGTCTAACAACAGGGATTACACCGACGTTGACAGTATCGGGTAAAATCTGGATCATCATAACTATGTTTGCCGGGAGGGTTGGGCCAGTTACCTTAGTGTTAGCATTAGCTTTAAAAAGCCGTAAGGGAAATTTACAGTATCCGGAAGGAAAATTACTCATTGGTTAAAGGGAGAAACTGAATGAAAAATAATAATAAAAATAAGCAATTTGCGGTAATTGGCTTAGGACGCTTTGGTACCAGTGTTGCTACCACATTATTTAAGCTTGGCTATGATGTATTGGCGATTGATGTGAATGAAGAGCAAGTCCAGAAAATTAGCGAAACTGTGACCCATGTTGTTCAGGCAGACACCACTGATGAAAATTCGTTAAAAGCTTTGGGTATTCGCAATTATGATGTTGTTATTGTAGCTGTTGGGTCAGACATTCAGGCTAATGTTTTAACGACATTACTTTTAAAAGAGCTTGGCATAAAATACATTGTTGCCAAAGCCATTAATGAACTTCATGGTAAAATGTTAGCCAAAATCGGTGCAGACCGTGTTGTCTATCCTGAACGTGATATGGGGCTGAGAGTTGCCCATAGCTTAGTATCAACTAACGTGTTAGAGTATATTGAATTGTCGCCAGATTTGAGTGTTGCCGAAATTACCGCGCCGAAAATATTGGTAGGCCACAGCTTGGCAGAGACCAATCTGCGGGTAAAATATGAACTAAACGTTGTCGCGATAAAAAGGAATGAAGTACTACTTGTACCACCCCCTTCGGACGAGAAAATCAAGGCAGGGGACATACTAATTTTAGTAGGGCAAACTAAAGGTATTCAAAAGCTGGAGGAATTAGAGTGAGCGAGTATATTTCCAGCGCTGCTAACAAGCTGATTAAGGAAATAGCCTCACTTCGTCGGCGAAAATACCGGGATAGGCTGGGCATGTTTCTGGCAGAGGGTGTGCGTTTGGTCGAAGAATGTGCTAACGCTGCCTGGCCTGTAGAGATATGCATTTATACCGAAGAAGCTGCTGCGCGTGAACGGGCCAAGGCTGTCATTGAACGATTATCGGCTACAGATTGCTGCCGAATGGTCGTAGTGTCAGAGGATATCTACAATAAGATTTCAGATACTGAGCAGCCTCAAGGAATTATGGTTGTCTTAAAAAAACGTCAGTTTTCTATTGAACAGCTGCTTCTTAGACAAGATATGCTGCCCTTGCTAGTTGTTTTGGATGGTGTTCAAGACCCGGGCAATGCAGGAACTATCATTCGTACTGCAGATGCTGCCGGTTGCAGCGGGGTTATTGTATTGAAGGGGTCGGCTGATATCTATGCCGGTAAGACTGTACGGGCAACAATGGGTTCTTTATTTCACCTGCCGGTAATGGAAGATCTGTCTCCCGCTGAATTAATACAAAGCCTCAAGCAATCTGATATAAAGCTGCTGGCAACCTGTTTACAGCAATCAGATGTTTATTACCAAGCTGATTTTAACTGTCCGGCAGCTATTATTTTAGGTAACGAAGGTCAGGGTATCAGTCCTGAGCTTATCAGCGCCGCTGATGCCTGCCTCAATATACCACTTGTTGGTTATGCCGAGTCGCTTAATGTTGCCGTAGCTGCCGGTGTAATACTGTATGAGGCAGTAAGGCAGCGGGCAACCTTGTAATTTCTAAAATGCTATGATATAATACGTTTAGCAATGACGGAAATTGCCATTAGGGCAGAGAGGGCGTGGTCTTACGATGATGACCGCCGAATTCTTCTGGAGATTGTTTGAAGCTACAGGTTCCATTGCTGCGTATTTATGGTATAAACGGCTAAGGTTACAATAATTTTATAATAAACTTTATGCAGTGCGATGAGGAAGAGAGTATGTTAGCCACGTTTTCTACAGGGAGGATGCTGCCAGGGATTGAGAGCGGCACTGAAACAGTTAACAGAAGTTCACTTCTGAGTACCTGGGCTGAAGAGATATTCTTGTGTAGGTCTGGCGTTTTTTCCGCGTTACTGGAAATAGAGTATAATTAGGGTGGTACCGCGAAATCAAGACTTTCGCCCCTTGGGGCTGGAAGTCTTTTTATTTTTATTCTTATTCTTTAGGAGGCATGTATGGAACAAGAACTTAATTCATTAAGGGACACAGCGCTTAATGAATTGTCCGCAATCGACAATAAAGAGGCGCTTAATGATCTAAAAATTAAGTATTTAGGTAAAAAAGGTCTACTAACTGGTATGCTGCGTGGGCTTGGGGCTTTAACCCCTGAAGAACGACCACGGATAGGCCAAGTGGTCAACGAAATCAGAAATGAGATTGAAGACATTATTGCCAGTAAGCTGGGTGCCATGAAGCAGGCTGAACTTTCCCGCAAGCTGGCATCAGAAACCATTGATGTAACCTTGCCAGGCCGCCTGGCTGAGCTTGGTCATTTGCATCCACTGACACTGACCTTAAACCGGATCAAGGACACCTTTATGCGATTGGGCTTTGAAATTGCTGAGGGTCCGGAAGTGGAAAAAGACTACTATAACTTTGAAGCATTAAATCTGCCCCAGGATCACCCGGCCCGTGACATGCAAGACTCTTTTTACATCACTAAAGAGTTCTTGCTTAGAACGCATACTTCACCTGTGCAGGTCCGGACATTGCAATCGGCAGAACCTAACCAGCCAATTCGAATTATTGCTCCCGGAAAAGTATACAGGCGGGATTATGATGCCACCCATTCCCCCATGTTCCAACAGGTGGAAGGGTTGGTAGTTGATAAAAATATTAGTTTTGCCGATTTAAAAGGTACACTTGAGTTATTCCTAAAAGAAACGTTTGGCAACAGGGTTAATGTAC
The DNA here is from genome assembly GCF_000445445.1 of Sporomusa ovata DSM 2662. Taxonomy (GTDB): domain Bacteria; phylum Bacillota; class Negativicutes; order Sporomusales; family Sporomusaceae; genus Sporomusa; species Sporomusa ovata. Next base: position 64,348 of record NZ_ASXP01000004.1, read on the forward strand.
GGTTTCGTCCTAGTTTTTTTCCATTTACTGAGCCAAGCGCCGAAGTGGATATTTCCTGTGTAATGTGCGATGGCAAAGGGTGTCGTGTATGTTCAGGCACAGGCTGGCTGGAGATTTTGGGTTCCGGCATGGTCCATCCGCGTGTACTTGAAATGAGCAGTTTTGATCCGGAACAAGTCAGCGGCTTTGCTTTCGGTATGGGAGTAGAACGGATTGCGATGCTAACTTACGGAATTGATGACCTCAGATTGTTTTTTGACAATGATATGCGGTTTTTGCGCCAATTCTAAGCTATATATTCCGCATTAAAAAAATTGCAGGCACAGGCGGGTAGTGTACTCGCCTGCAAAAATTTGACACGTTGTATATAGTGAAAGGGGAAGGTTATGAGAGCGTCAATTAAATGGCTTAACGATTATGTTGAAATAAATGAGTCACCTGAAAAACTGGCAGATATGCTGACAATGGCCGGTATTCCGGTAGAAGCGGTGGAAACGTTAGGGCAAAATATCTCTGGTGTAGTCACAGGTAAGGTACTTGGGATTGCCCCACATCCTAATGCGGATAAATTGTCGGTATGTAAAATTGACATTGGCACCGATCTGTTGACAATTGTTACTGGGGCAACCAATGTCCGCCAGGGACATATTGTGCCTGTAGCTACCGTTGGTGCCGAGCTGCCTAACGGAATGAGTATTCAGCCAACAAAGCTGAGGGGATTGCTGTCAAGTGGTATGCTATGCTCGACAGAAGAGCTTGCCATTGATAGCAAACTGGTTGCGCCTGAGGCGAGAAATGGTATTTATATATTGCCTGCTGATACAGCCGTGGGAATGGATATTCGCGTGGCACTGGGACTTGATGATGTTGTGCTTGCCTTTGAGCTTACTGCCAACAGGGCAGACTGTTTTAGCATGCTTGGTATTGCCCGGGAGATTGCTGTACTAACAGGGGCTACCCTGAAAAAACCGATGCTTAATTTAAAAGAAACCTGCCCAGAGAAAGCGGCCTCGCTGGCAAATATTCAGATTGTTGACTCTGAGCTTTGCTCAAGATTTGCTGCAAGAATTATAAAAAACATAAAAGTTGGACCATCACCTGTCTGGATGCAACAGCGTATTCAGGCGGCCGGTATGCGGCCCATTAACAACATTGTTGATGTTACCAACTTTGTGATGCTGGAATTTGGTCAGCCCATGCACGCCTATGACTATAACCTGCTTGCCCGTCACAGTCTGGTTGTACGCAAACCTAACCCTGGCGAAAAGTTGACTACGCTTGACGGCATTAAACGGGAGCTTGAGCCAGATATGCTGGTTATTGCTGATGCCGTTCAGGCTGTTGGTATTGCCGGCGTCATGGGGGGACTTGCCACTGAAGTTACTGCCAGCACACAAACTGTCTTACTGGAGGCCGCCGCATTTAAAGGCTCAAGTATTCGCCGGACTTCGCGTGCCCTGGGACTTCGTTCAGAGGCCTCCGGCCGGTTTGAGCGCGGGGTAGATACTGTGAATATTATTAGAGCACTTGACAGAGCCGCCAGTCTGCTTGAAAGTATGGGGGCAGGTGAAGTTTGTTCCGGTATTATTGATGTATACCCTGATATACAGCTGCCAAAACAAGTAGTATTTACCCCAAAACAAATAAATAATTATTTAGGGACCGATATACCGGCAGAAACTATGACCGCGATATTAAAACGCCTTGAATTTGATGTAGAAGCAGGTTCAGAGATAATTACGGTGACAGTACCTACCTGGCGGGGTGATGTAACCTTGCCAGCCGATATTTGCGAAGAAATTGCCAGAATATATGGTTATGACAAAGTTCCTTCGACTACACCTGACGGTAGTATGGCGCAAGGCAAACAAAGCAATACCCTAAGCACTATTGATAAAATTAAGCAGTTGCTGACAAGCAGTGGCTTTTCAGAAATCCTTTCTTTGAGTTTTTCCCATCCGGATTCCCTGGATAAACTCAATATACCGTCTGACAGTACGCTGCGCCAGGCTATTGAGGTTTTAAACCCGATTACCGACGATTTTCCTCATTTACGTACTACCTTGCTGGGGGGAATAATGGATACTATTGTCCGTAATCTTTCCCGCAAAAATGAGGACTTAAAGATATTTGAAATTGGCGCAGTATTTTTGCCGGAAGAATTACCACTCCGGGATTTACCCCAGGAACCAGTTATGTTGTGTGGTGCCATGATCGGCAAGCGCCATACCCTTGCCTGGAATCAGTCAAGAGATATGGTGGATTTTTATGACGCCAAAGGAGCCGTTGAAGCCATTTTGGCAGGACTGGGAATTAGTGATTATACCGTGGAAGCAGGAGAAAATTCATCATTGCATCCTGGCAAAACAGCAGTAGTAAAAAAAGACGGCGAGTTATTAGGCAGTTTTGGCGAAGTACATCCACAGGTACTTGATGCTTATGGAATTAGCAAGAAAATTTACGTATTTGAGTTAACTGTCGGAGCATTAGTTAAGGTTGCGGCCATTAATCCCAGTTATCAATCGCTGCCTAAGTTTCCGGCAATTACCCGTGACTTGGCTGTTCTCTTGCCTGAAGCTATTGCGGCCTCCATTGTGACTGAGGCTATCAGGGCAAATGCCGGTACACTACTTACTCAGGTTCAATTATTTGATGTGTATACCGGGCAGCAAGTAGAAAAAGGCTTGCGCAGCCTGGCCTTTTCACTGACTTTCCAGGCTAGTGACCGTACGTTGACTGATATTGAAATTGACGAACACTATAAAAATATAGTTGTCTATTTAGAAAAAACGTTTGCAGCCAAACTTCGTGACTAACGCAATTTACTCACTATATAAGCGGTTTATTCCGCTTTTTCTTTTTTTATGCAGGAATTAGTTTTTGGTTGGGAGAAGTATACTCTTAAAATATATCGTGTTAGGTGGACTATGTCAGATAAAAAAAACAAGGTAACTGTTCAGATATATGGCGAAAGCTATGCTCTAAAAGGCAATATTGAACCAGAACGTATTATGCGCTTGGCTGCTATGCTGGATGAGCGCATGAAGAAGACAGCTAAAGCCAACATCAGGTTATCGCCAACCAAAATAGCTGTATTGACAGCATTAAATATCGCCGATGATTTCTTGCGATTAGAGCAAGATTACCTGGAGCTTATTGAACTGATAAAAGAAGACAAATAGCACTTTGTCATTATTTCGGTATAACACGTTTCTGTCAGGTTAATAATACAGACAGAAAAGGAGTGGTACCGTGTTTGACAGCACCTCAATAAGTCAGGTTTTATTTCGCCTGCTATTACTATGCACCGTCGCTTTACTTGTTGTCAGATTGATGGGTAACCGTACGGTCGGTCAACTATCACCATTTGACTTTGTTATTATGGTCGGTATTGGGGATATTATTGTCGCAGGCACTATGGATCAAAATCCTACACTACAGTCAGGAATTGAAAGTTTATTAATCTTGCTTGCCCTGCAGCAGTTGATCGGGTATTTGGCCTTGAAGAATAAAACTTTGCGCAAATGGTTTGAAGGTACACCTGTGACCTTAGTGCAAAGAGGCCGCCTTATTAAAGAAAATTTTTCTAAAACCCATTTTAACTATGATGATTTACGCCAGGAACTTCATAAAAAAGGCCTTGATATGTCTGACTTGAATATGATTGACACGGCTCGCTTGGAAAGTTGCGGTGAGTTTACTATGGTTCGTACACCTGAAAATGAACCATTGACTAAGAATGAGTTTGAAAATTATATCAAGAGCATCTACGATAACCCGCTAAGTCTGGCTGGTGAAAAATGGACAAAGTTTGAACAATTTATGGATGATGTTCAATTGCTGGCTACCCATTTACGTGAACAACAAGGATTAAATACGACTGCCGGGCAACCAATTGTTGATAAAGCAAAAGAGTTCCATTAACGAGAGGAAGGGATGCCCCTTCTTCTTTCTTTACTCTATATATGATTGTAAGGACGGTTTAACAAATGCGGGTAGTGATGATATTTATTGACGGGATAGGCTTAGGCAGCTGTAACCCTGAAACTAATCCATTTATCCGGTTCGAATTACCTACGTTCAACAAGGTGTTTGGTTGCCCTTTAAATGAGAATATTGGCCCCACTGGGAATCCGGAAAGTTACATTGTGCCGATTGATGCCACACTGGGGGTAGACGGCCTGCCGCAAAGCGCTACCGGTCAGGCTGCTATTCTTACCGGTTTAAATACTTCCCGGATGATGGGACGTCATATTCAGGCTTTTCCCGGCCCTGAGTTATCAAAGATAATTGTAGAGAATAATCTAATGAAACAACTGTGTACCTGTAATCTGACGGTAACCTCAGCGAATATGTATTCGCCAGATTACTTTGAACTTGTGGCCAAACGTAAACGCCGTCATTCTGCGATTACCTTAGCGGCATTAAGCACAGGTATGTCACTGCGGTCAGTAGCGGAAATGCATAAGGGACAAGCCGTATACCAGGACATTACCAATGCAATGCTGCCAAGCTTCGGCATAGAAAATGTTTTGCAAGTGGCACCAAGTGAGGCTGCCATTAATTTGGTTAATATTTCCAGGAAATATTCTTTTACAATCTTTGAATATTTCCAGACAGATCGTGCCGGACATAAGCAAGATTGGCAATATGCCCAGAAGATTATCAATACAATCGATGAATTTATTGGAACAGTTTGTCAGCAATTGCCTAGTGATACATTGCTGCTGGTAACAAGTGACCATGGTAATTTTGAAGATATGAGTGTTAAGACCCATACGGTAAATAAGGTTCCGCTTATTGCGTTTGGTCCCAAAGCACAACAAACAATCGGCGGTATTACTGATTTAACGGGTATTGCGCCGGCAATAATAGAGATTTTGGGGAAGGATGAATCATGTGATTGAATTACTCGCACCTGTTGGCAGCAAAGAGGCTTTGGTTGCAGCAGTGGAAAGTGGTGCAGATGCCGTTTATCTTGGCGGAAGGATGTTTGGTGCCAGACAGTACGCCCCCAATTTTACGGATGAAGAATTGGCAGAGGCTGTACACTTTACTCATTTACGCGGAGTATCGGTATTTGTGACCGTGAATACTCTTGTTGATGATAAGGAAATCCCTGTTTTGGTCGATTATTTGCGGCATTTATATGAGATCGGTGTAGACGCCATTATTGTGCAAGATCTGGCAGTTGCCGCAATCGCTAACAAGATAGTGCCTAACTTACCGCTTCATGCCAGTACTCAGATGACGGCTCACAATTTAGCAGGGGTTACCTTTTTAGCTAATATGGGCTTTAAACGTGTGGTGCTGGCACGTGAATTACCGCTTACCGATATTGAATATATATGTAACAACTCCCCAGTAGAAATAGAGACATTTATTCATGGTGCATTATGTATTTCCTATTCAGGCCAATGTCTTATGAGTAGCATGATTGGCGGCCGCAGCGGCAATCGTGGGCGTTGTGCCCAACCGTGCCGTCTGCCATATACGCTTGTTGATGCTGATGGTAATGATCTATTAAGGGAAGCAGATGCCGGCGAATATTTGCTTAGCCCCAAAGATTTTAACACAATAGCAGCACTTCCTGAACTGATTCAAGCTGGTGTAACTTCTTTAAAAATTGAGGGACGGATGAAACGTCCGGAATATGTTGCCGTTGTTGTTGATGCTTACCGGCGGGCAATTGACAAATACCAGCTTAACGGTGATGAATATACTATTAGTGAGCAAGATCAAAAGGATTTAGCGCAAATCTTCAACCGCGATTTTACTACTGCACACCTTTATGGTAAAAACGGACGGCAGATGATGAGTGACCGACGCCCCAATAACCGTGGTGTACGGGTTGGGCGGGTACTTTCGTATCAGCATAGCGGTAAAATAGCGGTTATAAAACTGGATGAACCACTTGCCAGCGGAGATATTATTGAATTTTGGGTTAAGGTAGGCGGCAGGGTGAATGTCACGGTTCACACTATGACTGTTGACGGGCATCCGGTTACTGAGGTGCTGGCTCATACTGCAGTAGCCATTCCAGTAAGTTCACCGGTTCGGGTGAATGACCGGGTATTTAAAGTTTTTGATGCTAAGCTGATGGAGCGAGCCAGAGCTTACTTTACCAGAACTGAGGCCGTACGCCGGATACCTGTCGATATTACCGTAACTGTTGCTGAAGGCAAGCCGCTGACAATTAGCATAACAGACAGTGAGGGTTTCACTGGTCAGGCCAAAACCACTTTCATTGCCGAAAAGGCATTAAAAAGACCACTTACACCAGACTTGGTAGCAAAACAAATTGAACGGTTAGGGACTACCATTTTTACCCTTACTACATTGGACTGCCAGATTGAGGGCCAGGTAATGGTGCCTGTCAGTGAGATTAATGATGCCAGACGCCGGGCCATCGAAAAAGTAGAAACTGCCAGGCTGGCTAAGTTTGCACGGGCACCACTTTCTAAAGATAAATCTATTGGCGAGTTATGGCCGCAAGTCCGAACAATACCAAGTAAAAACAAACCTGCACTGGTGGTAAATGTTGACAGCATAGAAAAAGTCAAAGCAGCCGTAGATAATGGCGCCGATATTGTTATGTTTGGCGGCGAATGCTTTGGGAACCGATCATTGTCTGGCGAAGATTATCGCCAGGCGGCAGCTTATGCCAGGCAGCATGGCCGTAAGATTATTTTTAATACACCACGTTTAGTGCAGCAAGGTCAACTGGCTGCACTAAACGAGAATATCATGCTGTTTAATGAGCTTAAGCCGGAGGCAATCAGTGTCGGCAATTTTGGTACCATTCAACTGGTTCAGGAACTTTCTTCGGTACCCATGCATGGTGATTATCCTTTAAATATCTATAATAGCATTGCTGCTAACTATTTAACTAAAGTAGGGTTAACCAGTCTGACTCTGTCACCAGAGCTTACCTTTGCCCAAGTCGAGGAATTAGCCGGGAAAAAATTGGCTCAGCTGGAATGTTTAGTACATGGCCATTTGACACTGATGATTTCCGAATATTGTATGCCTGGCAGTTTTTTAGGCGGCCCGGATAGTAAGCAGTGTAATCACGCCTGTCGGCGTAGTCAGTATTGGTTAAAGGATAGAAAAGAGGAAGTTTTCCCGATAGTTACCGACCAATTTTGCCGGATGCATATTTTAAATGCCAAGGAATTATCCATGCTGCCACATATCCCCAGATTTCTGCGGGCCGGTCTTAGCCGGCTCAGGTTTGAGGCTAAATATAGTCCGGTTAACGAAGTTGCCAGAATTACTGGCTTGTATCGCGCATTAATTGACCTCGGAGAGAATCATCCGTTACTTGTGGAAGAAAAAATTTCCAGTGCCGAACATGAAAATATCACCCGGGGACATTATTTCCGGGGGGTACTATAGTTAGTTAGAGGAGAATTTATATGGAAGCAGCCGTATTGTCAACATTAGAATATAACAAAATCCGGAATATGCTTGCCGAGCGTACCGGTTCCATCATGGGACGGGAACTTGCCCAGGAACTGGTACCTGTCAGGGATGGGGTGCAAGTCCAAGAGCGTCTTGCCGAAACAGCCGAAGCCCGCGAGATTATGAACAATGTCCCCACTGTACCGCTAGGGGGGATTCGCGATGTGCGGGCCACAATAAAAAGAGCTGAACTTGGTGCTATCTTAGAACCGCATGAACTCTTAGCTGTAGGCAGTGTGCTCTATGCCGCCAGACGGATAAAAGGTTTCTTTACTGATCTGCCTGTGGAAACACCCCGTTTGAGTTTGCAGGCCAGTCAAATCATCGTCTTGCGAAACATCGAAACCATAATTGAGGCTACCGTTACTGAACAAGGCTTAATTCGCGACGATGCCAGCAGTGAACTTTTGAAGCTAAGGCGGGAAGTAAAACAAGCCCAAAGCCGGGTAAAAGAAAAATTAGATAGTATTTTGCGCTCCGGTGAGTATCAGAAGTATTTCCAGGATGCGTTAGTCACCATGCGTGGTGACAGGTATGTTATCCCAATTAAGCACGAATTTCGCAATAATTTTCCAGGGATTGTCCATGATCAATCAGCCAGTGGGGCTACTTTATTTATCGAACCAATTGCTATCGTTAACTTAAATAATGATATAAAACAACTTCTAGCTGCTGAAAAGAATGAAATTGAACGAATTTTAACAGTAGTAACCGGGCAAATAGCTAAAGTTGCCGGGAGCCTCGAAGAAAATCTGGCAATTTTGGCTCACTTGGACTTTGTTTTTGCTAAAGCTAAGCTGAGTATTGATATGCGAGCCATTCAGCCAATTATCAATCAGCAAGGCTATGTTAATCTTATCCAGGCCCGGCATCCATTGATAGCTGTAGAGCACGTGGTACCAATTGACGTACAGCTTGGCCGCCATTTTACTACTTTACTTATTACCGGCCCTAACACCGGTGGTAAAACAGTAACACTTAAGACCGTAGGTTTGTTTGCGCTTATGACGCAAGCTGGGTTATTTATTCCTGCTGCACCTGATTCTGAGATGCCGATTATCTGCAATATTTTTGCCGACATTGGCGACGAACAGAGCATTGAGCAGAGTTTGAGCACATTTTCCGGCCATATGACCAATTTGGTTGGAATACTACAGCAGATAAGTGCTGGTGATTTGGTACTGATTGATGAAATTGGCGCTGGAACTGACCCGAGTGAGGGCGCGGCCCTGGCGATGTCAATTTTGGAATATGCCCATAGAATTGGTGCCAAAACCATTGCAACTACCCATTATAGTGAGTTAAAAACCTTTGCTTATACCAGACAGGGAATAGAAAATGCCAGTGTCGAGTTTGATATCCAAACCCTGCGGCCAACCTATCGGCTCCTGATCGGTATCCCTGGCAGCAGTAATGCCTTTGCTATCAGTCAACGGCTGGGGTTATCAGACACAATTATCGCCCGGGCTAAAGAGTTAATTCATAAAGAGCATACCGATTTTGAAACCGTTCTCCATGCGCTGGAAGAACAGAAGAAGTCCTATAGCGTAAAACTGGATGAACTAACCCGTTTGGAGCAGGAAATGGGAAAAGTAAAAGCAAAAATCACTGCGGGAGAACAGGCTATTGCTGAAAAAAGGAATACCGTATTAGCTAAAGCCCAGGAAGAAGCTGCTGCTGTTATTCGCCAGGCCAGGCGCAATGCGGAAGAAATAATTGGTGAACTAAAAGCACAGTTTTCTGAGCACAGTGGCCGGGAAAGACAGCATGCTATTGAAAATGCCCGCCGGCAGCTAAGGGAAAGCACTGCGGAAATTAACGGCTTTGATATTGAAGATCAGGACAATTCAACTGAATTGTCAGCAGACGAAATTAAACCAGGGATGAATGTTTATGTTACGACAGTAAAACAAAAAGGCCAAGTGCTAACCGTAAATGGCTCAACCGTAACTGTACAGCTGGGAATTATGAAAATGACAGTTGCTGCTGCTGCCTGCCAAATACTGTCTGAATCAGGTAAACCCAAAGAACAATCAGCAACCAAACATGGTAACTTAACTATAAGAGCTTCTACAGCAAGACAAATTGATATTCGGGGCATGACAATTGAGGAAGCAGAAATTGTACTGGATAAATATATTGATGATGCAATCCTATCAGGATTAAATGAGGTACTTATTATTCACGGTAAAGGGACAGGTGTTTTACGCAAAGGGGTAAAGACATATCTGGAAAATCATTCGCATATTAAAGGCATACGCATTGCCGATCTTAATGAAGGTGGCACAGGCGCTACTGTAGTTAGATTGGCTTAGGATAGGTAAACAAAAACAAGGGTTCCTTTGGAGCCCTTGTTTTTGTTTAAAAATTATTTTTCCAGTTTAAATATCGCCCATAGTTTTTTTCTTCCGTTTCTTCTGTGTCTTCACTTGGCTGGGGAGGAGGCTGTTTTTTTAGTGGCGGTTGCTGTACAGCATTTGCCGGTGGCGGAGATTCTGATTCTGTTGGTTGCTTTGAAGTTTTCGTGTGAGGCTCGCCTTTGGTCTCAGGTTCCCCTTTTTCATGTGGCGGATTGCTGCCGCCTAGGCCACCGAGATTGTTTATTAATCCCATCACAGTTCCGATAGTGCTGGGATTAAGCTTTGATTTAAGCTGGGGGTTATTTAATAGCGGCAGTAAAGACATCAAGGTGTCAGGGGAAAAACCGCCGCCTTCTCCGCCTTTGGTTAAATCACCCAGCAGTTTATGCAGCGGATTATTAGTTGTTGCCGGCTTGAGTTGCTGTGGCTCTCTGACAGCTTGCGTACGGGTCATTATCGAAAATAGGCATAACAGTGATAGTATAGTTATGATAGTGTCCAGTCCTGTTCCAGTGGTAACACTAGTGTCCAGCATTCTGGTTATTGAATTCAGCAGTGACGAAGACCCGGTATTATCGGTGTCATTCGACATAAAACCTCCTCCTTAAAAAACGCCAGGGATTTTAGGCAGATTTAAATCAGTGGCAAGTTTGCCCATTGCAGCTTGATTTAAATCACGGGATTTTGCCAAGGCGTTATTTATCGTAGCTAGTAATAAATCTTGTAGCAGAGCGGCATTATCAGCAGTTAAATATTTGCTGTTTAATTGAATAGCGATAAGTTCTTGCTGTCCATTAACGGTTATTTTAATAACATCGCCACTAGACACTTCAATTTTTTCTTGTTTGAGTTGCTCCTGCGCGATATCAACATTCTGTTGAACCTTTTTTACCATTTCCATAATATTACCAAATTGTTCAAACACTGTTATGCACCTCCTATATTTCTTATCTAATTTATTCAATTACCCAAAATTTGTGAGTGTCCAAACAAATATTGGGAGAGCAAATCTAGATGTATTTCATATATTGGAGTAGAAAAATGTTATTTGAAAGGTGATGAATATATGCGTGTGCGGAAATATCACCGAAACACTGAAAAATCGTTTATAGAAAAACCAGTTCATGATGCAAAGCAAAAAACAGATTTAGAGGAACCGATAAGCGAAAAACCACCTACCGTTCTGCCTGCAAAAGACTCACAGAAACTGAACTCGCGAGGGCCTGCCGCATTATTTAGAAAAATAATGAAAAATCCCAATCTAAATGTTCAGCTTATGATAATTGTTTTAACTTTGGCCTCAGACAATTTTCCCATGGATAGAGGTATTACTTCCATGTCATCGACTGTTGATAAAATTCGCAATATGACCGATGTCATAAACAATACCATGCAATCAGTTAAAGTGGCTACCGATGCGCCTAAACAAATTAGAAGGTTATTTGAAACAAGGGAACCTTAGTGGTAAAATCTCCATTTAGGCCAGTAACACTTTGCCGGTAAAATGTATATATTGGAGTAGAAGGGCGGGCCGTACTTCGCCTTTATTAATGATAAGTAAGGAGGTAGTTTGAATGTCTCGTTGTGGATTTGGCGGTCATGGATTTGGTGGTATTTGGATTATCATTATTATTCTGCTGCTATTCTTCTTCGAAGGTGATGACACTACTCTATAATTTTTTTACTTACATCTAGGGACACGCTACAAGGGCGTGTTTCCAGTTTAATGAGGTATTACGATCCATTATTGTTGGCTCCCAAGAAAAGTGACCCCAAAAAAGCAAAGTTCATATATCGTATTAAAGAGAAGAAATCTCTTTAACTATGATGGGAAGGAGGAAATAACAATGGCACGAGGATTTGGTGGTTGTGGTGGATTTGGAAGCAGTTGGATAATTATTATCATTATTATCATTTTACTATTCTTTATGGTTGAGGAGGATACTGGGATTACTGGCTAATAAAAACTATGGTAATGTATATGCGCAAACAGAAAAAAACACGCGTAATTTTTTACGCGTGTTTTTTTAAATTCTTTTTCTAATTCTTTTTCCCATCATTAGGTTTAGGTGGGGGTGGAGGTGCTATCGTAGTATTATCGCCTCTTGCGGGCGGTGGTGGCAAAGTCTGCTCGCCTGCAGCCGTGCTGTCGTTATTAGTATTCTTACCATCTTTACCTTTACCATCTTTATTATCCTTACTATCTTTTGACGCAGGAACTGTTGACACTTTAGTAGGCTGAGTGCCTTCAACAAAAATTTCACTGCGACCGTCCTTATTATTAGGATCATTTACTAGCAGACCATCTTTATTTGAGACTCTGGCAGCTATGATGCCGGAGGGTTTGACAAAATCACGCGCCACGTATTTGTCTGCAACACCACTCATAAAACTTTTCCAAATACTAGCAGGGACTGTGCCGCCAGTAATGCCGTTTAAATAATCCGGATTATCACAACCCAGCCAGACAGCGGCCACTAAATCAGGCGTAAAGCCCACAAACCAAGCATCCTTATAATCACTGGTGGTACCTGTTTTACCAGCAGCCGGGCGGCCAAAGTAAGCACCTGTACCTGTACCATTGGTCATAACTCCCTTCAGCATATCGGTGAGCAGGAATGCACTGCGTTCATTAACAACGATTTTTTCTTTCGGAACATATTCCTCAATTACTTTGCCATTGCGATCAATTACCTTGACAATGGCCGTAGGCTCAACCCGAATGCCGCTATTTGCCAGTACCCCATAGGCGCTGGCAATTTCCAGCGGGGTAACGCCCCTGGTAAGACCACCTAATGACATGGCTAAATTCCGGTCATTAGTATTACCATCAAGTACTAGCGTAGAGATCCCCATCTGCTGCGCATAGTATAACGTTTTATCAATACCAGCCTGTTGCGCCAGTTTGACAGCAACTACATTCAACGACTGTTCAAGTGCAGTTCGCATTGTTACCGAACCATGAAAGCTCCTATCATAATTCACCGGTGACCAACCACCAAAGCTAACAGGGCTATCAGCAATAATACTTGCTGGCGTAAAACCACTTTCAATAGCTGCTAAATAAACAAATGGTTTAAACGCCGAACCTGGTTGACGTTCTGCTAAAACGGCCCGGTTAAATTGATCATTGCCCCGACCACCAACCATTGCTTTTATATGACCATTATGGGGTTCAATGGCGACAAGTGCTCCCTGTGGTTGTTTAATGCCATTCTCATCTGTTTTCATTGTTGGCAGCTTCTTCATGGCTTCTTCTGCCTTGTTTTGCATTTCAAGATCTAATGTTGTATATACTTTAAGACCATCTTTATATACGGCATCAGCACCATATTTATCAATAAGAACTTGTATTACATAGTCAGTAAAATACGCAGCAGGTGCAGTAGCGGTTTTTGGACGGGCAGCTAGTTTAATTTCAGTTGCTCTTGCTTTAGCAGCCGAAAGAGAATCAATATAGCCATATTTGACCATTTGTTCAAGCACAACACCTTGTCGTTCTTTAGCAGCTTTTAAATTGCTTGTAGGTGAATAATAGTTAGGACTTTTCGGTATACCGGCAATCATAGCACATTCAGCTAAGTTTAAATCTTCGACATTCTTGCCAAAATATACTTGCGCTGCTGTCTGAACCCCATAAGCACCTTGCCCAAAATAGATGTGGTTCATATACATTTCCAGGATTTCTTCTTTGCTATATTGCCGCTCAATTTGCAATGATAAAAATGCTTCCTGAATTTTACGTTTGATTGTTTGATCTTGAGAAAGTAAGGCATTTCTGGCAAGCTGCTGGGTTATCGTACTGCCGCCTTCAGAAATTCCCTTGTCTGTCAGATTAGACCAGACAGCACGCAAAATACCACGAGGATCGACACCACTATGTTGATAAAAACGGGCATCTTCAGTAGCAATAAAAGCATGCTGCAGATTTTTTGGTACTTTATTGATAGATGCCGGTAGACGATTCTCAACCGAGTGAATTGTGGTAATAAGTTTTCCATTAGCATCAAAAATTTGGGAAGAAACGGCAGGGCGTATGTCGCCTTTTAAGCTGGGCATGGTATGAATACTAGCAGTTATAAAACCCAATCCGGCCCCCATCACCATAACCAAGAACACGAGAGTCGCAATAATCGCAAATCTTCGTGAATTTTTAGTGGGGCGTCGCCGACTATTTTCTTGGTTTTCATTAAATTTATCTTGCATACTTTCATCCCCTTACAGATTCAATCATAATGAAACTAAAAAATGTTGTGAGCAGATTTAAAGGATTTGATTCGCTAACCATTATATCATAAAAAATCTAATGATAGGTATTTCTTTGTTAACAGTTTGCAATATTAAATTTGTTATGTTATAATGCAGCTAAAAATGGTAATTTTTCCTATTGAAATCTGCGTATGTTTTTTAGCTATTGATATAGCATTGCTGAAATTGACAATGTGGTCACAAATATATTAAAATAATGGAAAGTATTGCGGGTTTACTCCCGTCCCCGAACTAGGGACGGTTTTATTTATCTCTATTTACCAGTGCTTGAACCCGGTCAATGAGGAGGATTTTAACAATGTCTGTATTAGATGTTCTCAGGGAACGAGGATTTATTCAGCAACTAACGCACGAAAATGAAATCGAGGAGTTATTGGATAAAGAAAACATTACTTTTTATATCGGTTTTGATCCCACTGCTGATAGCCTGCATGTCGGACATTTTTTGGGAATGATGGTGATGGCTCATATGCAGCAGGCCGGACACCGTCCTATTTGCCTCATCGGTGGTGGGACGGCGATGGTAGGAGATCCTTCTGGCAAGGCTGACATGCGAAAAATGTTGACCGCAGAAATTATCAACCATAACGGTGAGCGGTTTAAAAGGCAAATGCAGCGGTTTATTGATTTTTCCGAGGGCAAAGCATTGATGCTGAATAATGCTGACTGGCTATTAAAACTTAATTATGTAGAGTTTCTGCGAGATATCGGCGTGCATTTCTCCGTTAATCGCATGTTAACTGCTGAATGCTTCAAACAGCGGATGGAAAAGGGTTTGTCATTCCTGGAATTTAACTATATGCTGATGCAGAGCTACGATTTTCTGGAACTTAACCGTCAATGCAACTGTATCATGCAAATGGGCGGTGACGACCAGTGGTCCAATATCTTGTACGGTGCAGACCTTATCAGGCGTAAGGAAGCTAAACCTGCTTATGGGCTGACCTTTACTCTATTGACCACCAGTGATGGGCGAAAGATGGGTAAGACAGAAAAAGGCGCTCTCTGGCTGGATGCTGAGAAGACTTCCCCCTATGATTTTTACCAATACTGGCGCAATGTTGATGATGCCGATGTAGAAAAATGTCTGGCCTTGCTAACCTTCTTGCCGATGGAAGAAGTTAGGCGACTGGGTGCTCTTAAAGATAAAGAAATTAATATTGCCAAGAAGACACTGGCCTTCGAGGTGACTAAACTAATTCATGGCCAGGATGAGGCTGAGAAGGCTGAGCAGGCTGCAAAAGCATTGTTTGGCGGAGCAGGAAATTTGGATAATGTTCCAACTGTATCGATAACTACTGATAGTCTGGGTACAAAGCTAGTAGATGTTCTTACAAGTACAGGAATTGTTGCATCCAAAAGCGAAGGGCGGCGATTAATTCAGCAAGGTGGACTTTATATTGGTGATACCAAGGTATCTGATCCCGACTTGCTCTTGACAGCTACTCTATTTGAAAATAATAATCTCCTTATCCGTAAAGGTAAAAAGAATTATCATCGTATTGTCATAGAATAAAAATTGGGTCGCAGCTGCGACCCAATTTTTATTTCCGGAACAGACAGCCTAACTATCGTAATTCAATATAGCATTTCAACAATTTAATTATAATGAATGCAAATATTTAGTAACCAATAACCATCTTTGACCATATATATAATCAACCGGAGAAAGAGTAACAGGAGGAGGGGGAGAAATGCGGTTTTCTGTTCGACGCAGACGCGTAATACCACTCTTCCCATTAGTAGCAGCTGTTTTGATAATTTTAATGGTGTTCTTTTTCTGGAGGATGGAAACGCATTTAAAACCAACTCTCATGGCTATTGCTGAAACAAGGGCAACTCGAATTGCAACTCAAGCCATTAACAATGTTATTAATGAAAGAGTAAGTCTTACTGTTGATCCCAAGACACTGGTAAATGTTACATTGGATGAACATGGACGAGTGGTGCTTATTCAACCTAATACGATGGAGTTTAACCGATTAGCTGCAGACACTACCATGAAGGTACAGGATGCATTGGAAGAGATAACGGAAGAAAAAATCGATATTCCGATTGGTCAGGTATTAGGCAGTCAGATGTTAGCCAGCATGGGACCTAAAATCACGGTTACCATTATTCCTGTAGGCACAGTCCAGGTTAAAGTAGTTGATAAGTTTGAACAAGCCGGTATTAATCAGACCAGGCATATGGTTTATTTGGCCGCTACTACGCAAATCCGGATTGTAGTTCCGCTAGTAAGTCAAAGTGTTAGCGTCAACACACAGGTTCCTATCGCAGAATATGTTGTCGTTGGGGAAGTACCAAATACGTATGTTCAATTTCCCTTCCCGCTCGATAGTGACCTCCTAAATGGAAATAATGCGGGTAATAGTAACGGAAGTACTAAGAATTAAATAAAAGTTTACAACGCCAGCGAGTCAACTATTGACATAGTAGGGACATCGTGATATTATATGTTAATGTCGTCGCTATAATGAACTGAATGAAAAGTGATCGACACGAACACATTCATGTGTGTCGTTCTCTGAAAACTGAACAATGTAAGAAATGCATCATAAAAATGCCAGATGTGCGGTTGTATGTCGCTTGCGACATACAAAACCAAAATAATTTCTAAATAGCTTTAAAGAGCCAATTGGCTTTTCATAAAAATATTATGGAGAGTTTGATCCTGGCTCAGGACGAACGCTGGCGGCGTGCCTAACACATGCAAGTCGAACGGATTCTCGAGGTGCGGGAATCGAGGTGCGAAGATCGAAGGGCAACCTAATTGACCATCGCATTTCGCCTCTCGCACTTCGAAATCAGTGGCGAACGGGTGAGTAACGCGTAGACAACCTGCCTCTAAACTGGGGACAACACCGCGAAAGTGGTGCTAATACCGAATGTGGTATCTTGGTCGCATGACTGAGATAAGAAAGGTGGCCTCTGTTCGAGGTGCGAGAATCGAGGTGCGAAGATCGAAAAGGAAACTTATCGACCCTCGCATTTCGCCTCTCGCCCTTCGAGACATGCTACCGCTTAGAGATGGGTCTGCGTCTGATTAGCTAGTTGGTGAGGTAACGGCTCACCAAGGCAACGATCAGTAGCCGGTCTGAGAGGATGAACGGCCACACTGGGACTGAGACACGGCCCAGACTCCTACGGGAGGCAGCAGTGGGGAATCTTCCGCAATGGACGAAAGTCTGACGGAGCAACGCCGCGTGAGTGAAGAAGGTCTTCGGATTGTAAAGCTCTGTCGTTTGGGACGAACGTATTCTATGTGAATAATGTAGAGTAATGACGGTACCAAAGGAGGAAGCCACGGCTAACTACGTGCCAGCAGCCGCGGTAATACGTAGGTGGCAAGCGTTGTCCGGAATTATTGGGCGTAAAGGGCGTGTAGGTGGATGTTTAAGTCGTGTGTCTAAGTGCGGGGCTCAACCCCGTATAGGCGCAGGAAACTGGAGATCTTGAGTGCAGGAGAGGAAAGTGGAATTCCCAGTGTAGCGGTGAAATGCGTAGATATTGGGAGGAACACCAGTGGCGAAGGCGACTTTCTGGACTGTGTCTGACACTGAGGCGCGAAAGCCAGGGGAGCGAACGGGATTAGATACCCCGGTAGTCCTGGCCGTAAACGATGGGTACTAGGTGTAGAGGGTATCGACCCCTTCTGTGCCGCAAGCAAACGCAATAAGTACCCCGCCTGGGGAGTACGGCCGCAAGGTTGAAACTCAAAGGAATTGACGGGGGCCCGCACAAGCGGTGGAGTATGTGGTTTAATTCGACGCAACGCGAAGAACCTTACCAGGACTTGACATTGAGTGAAAAGCTAAGAGATTAGTTCCTATCCTTCGGGATACACGAAAACAGGTGGTGCATGGCTGTCGTCAGCTCGTGTCGTGAGATGTTGGGTTAAGTCCCGCAACGAGCGCAACCCTTATCCTTTGTTGCCAGCACGTAATGGTGGGAACTCAAGGGAGACTGCCGCAGACAATGCGGAGGAAGGCGGGGATGACGTCAAGTCATCATGCCCCTTATGTCCTGGGCTACACACGTACTACAATGGGCTTAAACAAAGCGAAGCAAGCCCGCGAGGGTAAGCCAAACGCATAAACAAGCTCTCAGTTCGGATCGGAGGCTGCAACTCGCCTCCGTGAAGTCGGAATCGCTAGTAATCGCAGGTCAGCATACTGCGGTGAATACGTTCCCGGGCCTTGTACACACCGCCCGTCACACCACGAAAGTTGACAACACCCGAAGCCGGTGGGGTAACCGATTCGACATTGGATTTTCGACATACGACAATCGAAAGGAAAGACGAAAGTCTTGCAAGAACCCAATCGAAAGTCAAAGGTCGAAGGTCGAATGTCGAACCGGGGCTAGCCGTCTAAGGTGGGGCCGATGATTGGGGTGAAGTCGTAACAAGGTAGCCGTATCGGAAGGTGCGGCTGGATCACCTCCTTTCTAGGGAGAACCGATTCGACGTTCGAAGGTCGAAAATTGATCGTCGAAATACTCTTACATTGTTTGGTTTTGAGGGAATGCAAAGGAGAATATTACTTGTTTTTGAAATAGCTAATGTGGGGGTATAGCTCAGTTGGGAGAGCGCTTGGCTCGCATTCAAGAGGTCAGCGGTTCGAACCCGCTTATCTCCACCACAAAATAAAAGGGTTTGCATTTCTGCAAACCCTTTTATTTTGGTTTATATCCAGAAGAAGTTAAACTTCTTTTATCGTCTATTTCGTTTATCGAAACAATCTCTGCAGTACACAGGACGATCACCGCTAGGACGGAAAGGGACCTGGGTTTTTGCACCGCATTCGGCACAGATTGCATCATACATTTCTCTTTGTGGCCTACTACTGCCACTATTACCGTTGTACCCTCCTTGACGCTTACGGGCGGCCCGGCACTCGGGGCAACGGCTGGGATCATTGGTAAAGCCCTTTTCAGCGTAAAACTCCTGTTCCGATGCAGAAAACACGAATTCGACACCACAGTCACGGCAGGTTAATATTTTGTCTTGAAACATAATAGATTCCTCCTTAGCAGTTTCCTGACTCAATCAATAATATTACTGAATAGTAATATTATTGATTACAGTATAACACTAAATTGATTCTAGTCAAGACAATAGTTGTACAAATCACATATTCATAAATTTAAAAGCGTCAATGACTTTAAGACAGAAAACCTGCTATAGTCATTGACGCTTTTTATTCTCACACCGTATAAGCGTTGTAGATAAGCTATCGTATTATACCTCTGACTTATATACTCCACTTTATAACACTGCTTGCCCAAGTTAAGCCGGCCCCAAATCCGACGACTACGACAATATCATCTTTTTTGATATTGCCACTTCTAAATGCTTCATCTAATCCTATCGGGATAGAAGCAGATGATGTATTAGCATATTTAGCAACACTAATTGCCACTTTGTCCATCGAAACTCCAAGACGTTTTGCGGCAGATTCTATAATACGGATATTCGCTTGATGGGGGACAACATAAGAAATATCTGCAGGAGACATGTTAGCGTTAGCTAATGCTTTTAGTGCCGACGCACCCATAATTTTTACTGCAAACTTATAGACTTCAGGTCCGTTCATTTGTAAGAAGTGCTGCCGATTAGTTACTGTTTCCGCTGAGGCTGGTAGCCGGGAACCACCTGCTGGTACGTTAAGAAAACCAGCTCCAGATCCATCCGCACCTAGATCTACGCCAAGAATGCCGTATCCAGGAGGAGTTTTTGCTACTACGGCAGCACCCGCTCCGTCGCCAAATAAAACACAAGTATTACGATCAGTCCAGTCGAGTATTTTTGAGAGGTTTTCGGCACCGATTACTAATATCTTTTCATATAAACCGGATTTGATAAATTGACTCGCAGTGACTAAGCCATAAACAAAACCGGAACAAGCTGCTGATAAATCAAAAGCGGCGGCTTTGGTAGCTTTTAGATTAGCTTGTACAAGGCAAGCAACCGATGGAAACAACATATCCGGTGTTATGGTAGCGACAATGATTAAATCAAGCTCATCGGCAGAGATACCAGCATTATCCAACGCCCGCTTTGCGGCTTCTGTGGCTAAATCAGATGTAGCTTGGCCTTCTAAAGTAATTCTTCTCTCTCTAATTCCTGTACGTTCAATAATCCATTTATCAGATGTATCAACTTTTTGTTCTAGTTCTTGGTTTGTCATAATTCTGGTAGGTACATATGAGCCAGTGCCTATAATACCAACACTTATTTCGTTCAATATAGTGTCCTCCTAGATAATTTTTTTAACTATAATAAGATTATACTACTTATTACTATGATCAGGCAATAAAATATAAATATATTAGGGGTATTAAAAAAATCCAAACTTATTAGTGGCTTGTATACTCATTCATTCAATAAATAATTTTTTATCTGTATCTCTTCGGTGAGTCACTTTAGAAAAACAGAGAGACTGCGCCAAATAACCTTATTATATACAAACAGTCACTAAATATTCTTCCCAGGAGCAGGATTTTCCTTTATGCTGCAGAATTCAATATTCAAGAAAAACACAATATAACGGTATTGAATATCAATTTACTTTTAGTATTGATAGCTAGTGTTCGTTTTAAGCTAAGGAGGAGAAATCATATTGTTGACTGTACAAAAACGCCTGATCGATTTCCTACTGCCCCATACAAAGCACGTAACAATTAGCGATGTACGCATCGGACTGGGATACACTGCCGTAAAGCTTGGCAGTGGTCACGGAGGAGTGGCATGGACACCAAATTCGTTGGCACCTTCCTGTACCTATTTTGAAAGCGCTGGAACTCTTATTGGGCGTCCGGTAAAAGAGTTACTGACAATGCTCGGCAACGAGGTGTCCGATTTGACGCGGGCGGTCGGTCTGGCGACGGCAAATGCTGTGCTTGCCTCGCTGCCGTCCCCCCCGACCTTGAAAGAAGAAGTCATCGAATCGCTTCACATTACTCACAATGACCGGGTAGCAATGGTTGGATATTTCGGCCCGGTAATAGTTCAATTACGCAAGACAGGCTGTCAGCTCGACATCCTGGAACTGAATAATAACCACAGCGATACGCTTCCCCCTGAAAAAGCTGGCGGTGCCTTGCTTGCTTGTACCGTAGCCATAATTACCGGTACGACGCTTATCAATGGAACCTTCGACGGACTGATTGCCGGACTGGGAGAGCCGCGTGCGGTCGTGGTGCTAGGCCCTTCTTCACCCCTGTGCGGCGATGTCTTCCAGGATACAAAAATCACCCACGTTGCCGGATCACGGGTACGTAATACTGACGCCATACTACGCATTGTTTCGGAAGGCGGCGGCACTATGCTCATGAAGCGGTATCTGGATTTTGAGACAGTGTTAACCAGATAAAACGTCTAGGTAGAGCTCTACCTAGTAACCGAACCTGCAAAGTTGTTTCATTTTGCAGGTTTTTACTATTACTATTTTCTGAGTTAATTTTAAAATAGATCTTTGCCAATTACTTTCTATTATGTTACAATATTGGCGATTGACTTAGCTGAGAGGAGTATTTTACATGTCAGGACATTCAAAATGGGCGAATATTAAGCATAAAAAAGGTAAGGTAGATGCCATACGCGGCAAAGTTACTACCAAAGTCAGTCGCGAGATTACTATTGCAGTAAGAATGGGCGGCTCAGATCCATCCGGGAATATGCGTTTAAAATTGGCATTGCAAAAAGCCAGAGAAAATAATATACCTAAAGAGAATATCCAGCGGGCTATTCAAAAAGGCGCAGGCGCGATTGATGGTAATAGTTATGAAGAAATAAATTACGAAGGATATGGACCTGGCGGGGTTGCTATTATGGTTGAAGCCATGACCGACAACCGTAACCGGACTGCTGCTGATGTACGGCATTTGTTTTCTAAATATGGCGGTAATCTGGGAGAAACCGGCTGTGTTTCCTGGATGTTTAAGCAGAAGGGGCTATTTGTTGTTGAACAAGATGAGCTTGATGAAGAAGAACTCATGCTCCTGACACTTGATGCTGGCGCAGAAGATTTTGAAGCAACTGACGGTGAGTTTGAAATAACCAGCCAACCAGACGCTTTTGAACAGGTTCAGGAAACATTAGAGAAAAACAATATAAAAACTGTGGTTTCACGGATTACGATGGTACCGGAGACTACCACTAGCCTAGAGGGCGATGAGTCAGTAAAGATGATGAAACTTATCGAAGCCTTGGAAGATCTTGATGATATTCAGGAAGTTTACACTAACTTCGATATGCCTGAAGAAGACGAGGAAGAGTAAGAAAATCAAGGGTTTATAAGCATTTGATTAATGCTAACCTATATAAAGAAAGAAGTGAAAAGTAAGCAGGCTATTTTGGTCTGCTTACTTTTTTATACATAAAGTATAAGTTTTTTGAACCGCAGAGACGCAGAGGGAATGTCCCGATATACATCTTCCCTCCGTGCTCTCTTTGTACTATCCTGAAAACGTATTACCCGAAAAAAGGCGCAAAAAAATAGCACTCATATAGAGATTATTTATGCTTATAATCGGTTGTTTGATAGCGTATCTTTCTCAAAAGTACTTGTTTAGTAACTACCGGGGAAAGGCCAAAAACGCTATAGATAAAGAATATCCTGATGTTCAAACAAAATGTAAGTAGTGAACAAAGATATAGTTCTTCCATGGAGGGGATTTACAATATTATGTCGAATATGTAAAATATAGATAATAGCCCTTTGGAAATTTAGTTTAGGAGGGGAATGTATTGAACAGAAGGTTAGTATCAATTTGTAAAAGGATTGAAAAACTACGCTCTAAAATGCATGACAATGCCCTTATCTTTGGGGTATCCCATCCGAAAGTACTTAAAGCAAGTCAACTGCTAGATATGCAAATTTGTTTATATATGAAATTATGCAAGAGTATGTAAAGAGCCGAAAGGCTCTTTTGTTTTAAGTAACTGTGAGTGATGACCACCTTCAACAAAGGGTTAGACAAGAATTCGGAATTGACGCAATAAAAAATTTGCAATGAAAAGAAAGAAAAACAAGACGAATTATACCCGGTTGTGAGCTGGATTACAAGTTTTTACAATTGGGGCGTAATGATTGGCGCGTTAAGGCAGGGGCTGTGCGACTGCATGCAATATTCGATGGGTTCATATCTTGATAACAGGTTTGGCAGGACACGCTTACGGGTTCTGTCATTTGGGTTACTTTCTGTATCTGTTGCAAAGATCGATTAGGATCGCATGTGTAGGGTAGAGGGAAAAGATACAACAGACACTATCCGGAGATTTGGGGAGGTATTGGAAGAATTTTTATTATTCAGGCAGCAGGAGGCAAGACCCGCTAGTATTATTTTGGATAGTAACGGTAAATAGATAAACAGTACGAATAAAATTTGCATTATTTGGAAAACATAGTGACAACACTAGAGAAAGGCGTGTTGTCACTATGTTTTCCAAACTTATTGCGAAATTGTCTTCCCTGTATCAGGAAAAAGTCTGTGGTAAATCTATAGTTGTAAAACCTGTACTTATTGGTGGACTAATTCTATTACTGTCTGGTATCGGTTATTATTCTTTGCTAGCAGACCCGAACGTAAAACTGCCACTTCCACATCAAGGCAGTGAGGTTGTTAAAAAAGACAGCAAGATTAAGATTTCCGCAGATACCGATTTAGTACAAAAAATCACCTACACCAAGTGCAAAGACCAGGAAGTATTCCGGACCAAACCACCTGATAATTTAGTTGGGCTTACTTTTAATCAGGTACAGCAGATCTATTCAGGTTGGACTATTGAAAAATTTGATACCAAAGAAGTAGAAATGACATTAACAGTGGATAGCTTCTGCCGCGAGCACTCTAATAATATGTTTATTGGTATCAAGAACGACTATGTCACTGTATTCTATGGAGTACCCGGTCCCAAAGCCATAGTAAAAGAAGTAACTAAGATACCTGTGAGTAGCTTAATGCCCCAGGATGTGCAAGAGTTACAGCAAGGGTTAATTGTGCAGTCGAAAGAGGAATTATTACGAACACTAGAGGGAATGCAGGCACGTTAAGGAGAGGGCAACCTCTCTTTTTGTTTTTGGCAACAGGAATATATGGTAAAGTTGTCGAAAGTAGTAGGATGTAAAAAGGGGGAAACAGATGATTGCATTAGGAATCGACCCCGGCACAGCAATATGCGGTTATGGTTTGGTCGAAGCACAAGGAAGCAGATTAAAGCCCATTATATATGGGGTTATTGAGACACCTCCTGACATGGAGGCTGCCATGCGGCTTAGAAAAGTCCATCAGGAAATTGATGGTTTGATTAAGCAGTATCAGCCAGATATTATGGGTGTTGAAATGTTGTTTATGAATAAAAATGTTCGTACTGTAATGGCTGTAGGGCAAGCCAGAGGTGTAATCCTACTGGCGGCAGCTCAAAATGAACTTAGCATTGATGAATTTACACCGCTACAGGTTAAACAGGCGGTAACCGGGTATGGCAAAGCAACTAAAGAACAAGTTATCTATATGACTCAACGATTATTAAGCCTGCCGCAGAAACCACATCCCGATGATGCCGCCGATGCGTTAGCTATCGCTATTGCAACAATACATTGCGGAAGTATAAATAGAATGAGGGTAACCAATGATAGGTTATGTTAAAGGCGTAGTTACACATCTATTTACCGATTATTGTTTTGTGGATGTTCAGGGAATCGGCTATCGGATATTCATACCTAATTCTACCAGGCAAAAGCTGACGATAGGTCAATCAGCTACCTTGTTTACCTATCTGAATGTACGTGAGGATGCACTTACGCTGCACGGTTTTTATACGCAGGAAGAATATGATCTTTTTCTAAGTCTTATTTCGGTATCAGGGATTGGCCCCAAAGTAGCGGCTGGCATTTTGTCTGCCATCACACCCCCAAATTTCCGCTTAGCAATTAGTGCCAATAATGCAGCTATCTTGACAAAACTACCAGGTATTGGCAAAAAAACGGCGGAAAGAATTATTCTAGAGCTAAAAGATAAAGTGGGAATCGGTACAGAGTTAGATGCAAGTGTTTCAGGCCAGATGGCAGCAGACATTACTATGCCGGGAGATATCCGGCAAGAGGCCATCCAGGCGCTAATTGCATTAGGGTATAACCATGCCGAGATAACGCCAGTCATTAAGAAAATTTATCAAAACGAAGGTACAACTCAGACAGAAATATCATTAGAACAGTTAATTAGACTTACGTTAAAGGAGTTTGGCCGGAGGTAATTGGGAGGTAACTAACTGGTGGAAGAACGTATTGTGGAACCAGATGAACAGGATGTTGATTCCTGGCAATATAGTCTGCGGCCGCGTCGTCTTGCTCAATATATTGGACAAGATCAAGTAAAAAATAATCTTTCTATATTTATTCAGGCAGCAATGGCCAGAGAGGAAGCGCTGGATCATGTCTTATTATATGGCCCGCCCGGATTAGGTAAAACTACATTAGCTGGTATTGTTGCCAACGAACTTGGCGCTAATTTTCGGATTACATCAGGTCCGGCCATTGAGCGACCAGGCGATTTGGCCTCACTTTTGACTAATTTGGGTGAAAAAGACGTGTTGTTTATTGATGAAATTCACCGTTTGTCGCGCGCAGTAGAGGAAGTCTTGTATTCGGCAATGGAAGACTATGCTCTTGATATTATCATCGGCAAAGGTCCGTCTGCCCGTTCTATTCGTCTTGATTTACCCAAGTTCACACTGATAGGGGCAACAACCAAGGCCGGTGCCTTAGCCGCACCGCTTAGAGATCGTTTTGGCGTTATTTGCCGTTTGGAATATTACGAAACAGAGCATTTGGAATGTATTGTAAACCGGGCGGCTGAAATTTTGCAGGTAGACATTGAACCCCGCGGTGCACTGGAAATTGCCAAACGTTCACGGGGAACGCCACGTATTGCTAACCGTCTTTTAAAGCGGGTACGGGATTTTGCTCAGGTAACAGCCGATGGGATAATTACAGCTGCTATCGCTGATAAAGCGCTTGATCTGTTAGAAGTAGACAAACGCGGACTGGATAAAACTGACCGGAGTATGCTTACGGCGATTATTAAAAAGTTTAACGGCGGGCCTGTGGGACTGGATACATTGGCTGCCTCAATCAGTGAAGAGACCGAAACAATTGAAGATGTATATGAGCCCTTTCTATTGCAAATGGGGTTTATAGCCAGGACGCCGCGTGGGCGGGTAGCTACCCAGGCTGCCTATGCTCATCTCAATATTTCTTACGAAGATAAAGCCAGCGCTCAAGAAAAATTATGGTAGGTGACTAAATTATGCGTATGTTGCTGCATATCTGTTGCGGCCCGTGTTCTGTATTTCCTCTGAAGCACTTGCAGGAACAGTATCCGGAGTATGAAATTACCGGCTATTTTTATAATCCGAACATCCACCCGTACAAAGAGTTTCGCAAACGTCTGGATACTCTCCAAACGTTTGCGGATAAAATTGGTCTTACCAGACTAATCATTGATGAAAGTTATACCCTGGAAGAATTTTTGCGGCAAGCATTAGCTGCCCCAGGTGGGCGCTGTACTCACTGCTATGACCTGCGAATGAACCAAACAGCACGCTATGCCAAAGAACAGGGCTTTGACTGTTTTAGTACCACACTATTAGTTAGCCCTTACCAGCAGCATGATTTGATAAGGGTAGCTGCTAATAAGGCTGCTGCTGCCGAGAAAGTCCAGTTTTGCTATATAGACTTCCGTCCCGGCTGGCAGGAAGGCGTCAAGATAAGCAGAGAGCTGGAAATGTACCGGCAGCCTTATTGCGGTTGTGTTTTTAGCGAGCGAGACCGTTATTACAAAACGGGAAAGGGGCAAGGTTAATGCCCGGAGGACTTGATTCCATAGGTAAAACACTGATGCTGTTTGGCCTCATCCTCTTGGTTGCCGGAGCCATATTTCATTTTGGGGGTAAATTCTTAAGTCTGGGCCGGTTGCCAGGTGATATACATATGGAATGGGGAAACTTCAGCTTTCATTTTCCTATTGTAACATCAATTATTCTAAGTATTATTCTAACAATAATTCTGAATCTGATATCAAGATAAGATAAGACAAGACTTCCTTTCCGACTGGAAAATGGCGCCGGAGGTATGCGAGTGTATAGACATATGGTAAAATGGTTAATGGTAATTGCCTTTTTTATTTTTCCCTTATCTGGATATTCCCATTCAGACAATAGCGTGTCGGCCTTTGAACCTAATCTGCGGGTGGGGATTTTAACTAACCAGCACAGTATTGAAGTTTCCGCTGATGCTAAATTTGCGCTTGTTAGTACCGGCACCACTAAAGTATTGGGGGATTTTGCTGCCCAGGAACCTGTAACAATTGCTGTACGCGAAAGTGGTTTTACCATTAATGGCAGACCTGTAGAGGCTATTGGCCTGGCTGTTGTTATGAAAAAAGCGCATTCCTTAGTTTACAGTGAACAATATCTATATGCCAATAAACGGCGGTACCGGGGTGGCCTGAGCATTCAGCGCACCAACGGTAAGCCAGGGATGACAGTGATAAATACTCTGCCGGTTGAACAGTATCTATATGGGGTCATTAAAAATGAAATTTCTCCTGAATGGCCACTGGAAGCCGTTAAAGCTCAGGCGGTAGCAGCACGTACTTATGCGTTGGTTAATCACAATAAACATACAGCTGATGGTTTTGAACTGTGTGCTACTACTGATTGCCAGGTATACGGCGGGCGGGAGAGTGAAGCGCCTAAAGCAATCGAAGCAGTCGATGCAACACGGGGACTGGTGCTTACCTATAAAGGAAAACTAATTTCCGCCTATTTTCACAGCAGTTCAGGTGGTTACACTGAAAATAGCGAAAATGTTTGGTCAGTGAAGCAGCCGTATCTTCGCGGTGTAGCTGATTTCGATCAAAACAGCCCATATTATAAATGGGAAGAGAAGCTGACGCTGGCTGAACTAAATCAGGCAATCAGTAAGGCCGGTTACCACATTGGTTATCTGCAAGCGGTTGAATTATCACCACTTTCCAGCCCGCCGGTTGCAAGCTTTGACCGCGGGGTGTCAGGACGGGTAAAAAGCGTATACTTCAGGGGAACTACCGGGAATATACAGCTAACAGGCACAAAACTAAGAAGTATGCTAAACTTAAAAAGTACCTTGTTTGATATTACTATAAGTAAAGAACACCCCAAGTTGGCTATGCCGGTTTATGCCGGTACGGATAGAAAAAAAAGTCATCCTTCGCTTGTCGCTGGTAAGCCAACTGATGTTGTGGTTATTACCGGCTTTGGCTGGGGACATGGTTTAGGGCTTTCACAATGGGGGGCAAAAGCCATGGCAGAAAAGGCTCCACCGGGAAAGACGGAATATTTCAAGGATATCTTGAAACACTACTACCAAGATGTAGAAATAAAAAAAGCCTACTGATAGGCCATAATGAGGGAGTACCATGCTGGTTTCTGAGTTTGATTATTATTTACCTGAAGAATTAATAGCACAACAGCCGGTAGAACCACGCGATCAGTCACGGCTGCTCGTACTTGACCGGGAAACTGGATGCATTGAGCATAATGAGTTTCATAATCTGCTGCACTATTTAAAACCAGGGGATACCCTGGTTTTTAATGATACCCGGGTAATACCTGCAAGATTATTTGGAGCTAAGCAGGAAACGGGCGGTAAAGTGGAAGTTTTTTTGTTAAGCCGGACAACGAATGATGATTGGGAAGTACTTGTTAAGCCAGGTAAAAAAGCTAAGCCGGGAACTATTATTGAGTTTAGCGGCAACCTACGCTGTGAAGTTCTGCAAAGTACGGATTTTGGCGGCAGGATAGTACGCTTTCAGTATCAGGGTATTTTTGAAGAAATTCTTGATTCGTTGGGTGAGACACCCTTACCACCCTATATCAAAACTAAATTGACAGATAAGGAACGCTATCAGACGGTGTATGCCAGGGAACGTGGCTCAGCCGCAGCCCCTACTGCAGGGCTTCACTTTACCCGGGAGCTTATGGAAAGCTGTAAACATAGGGGAGTTAATCTCTCCTTTGTAACTCTTCATGTCGGGTTGGGAACCTTTCGACCTGTAGCGGTAGATACCATAGCAGAGCATGTCATGCATCGCGAGTATTATTCAGTACCTGAAGAGACCGCTGCCCTTGTCAATAAAACTCTGGCAGCCGGTAACCGGGTTATTGCAGTAGGGACTACTGCAGTACGAACCTTAGAGACAGCAGGTACTAGCGGGCAACTGGAAGCTAAAAGTGGCTGGACACAGATATTTATCTATCCTGGCTATGAATTCAAAATTGTCAAAGCACTGATTACTAATTTTCATCTTCCTAAATCCACTTTGTTAATGCTGGTAAGTGCTTTGGCCGGCAGAGAACATATTTTTAACGCCTATCGGGAAGCCGTGGATAAGCGTTACCGGTTTTTCAGTTTTGGCGATGCCATGTTTATTCGCTAGGTATATTTTTATTAATACGAGAGGTGTAGCTATTGGCCATTACATACGAACTAATTAAACAATGCTCGAAAACCGGAGCGCGGGTGGGGCGGTTATATACACCACATGGTGTATTTGATACACCTATTTTTATGCCGGTAGGCACGCAGGCTACCGTTAAGGCCATGTCGCCTGATGAGCTTAAAGAAATGGGAGCAGGTATAATTCTCAGTAATACGTATCACTTGTATTTGCGCCCAGGTCATGATTTAGTGGCAGAAGCAGGCGGGCTGCATAAATTTATGCAGTGGGATCGCGGTATCTTAACAGATAGCGGTGGTTTTCAGGTATTTAGTCTGGGACCTCTACGCAAAATAACTGAAGAGGGCGTTACGTTTCGTTCACATATTGATGGTTCTAAGCATTTTTTATCACCTGAAAAAGCCACTGAAGTGCAAATGGCTTTAGGTGCTGATATCATCATGGCTTTTGACGAGTGTGTGCCTTATCCGGCAGATCATGAATATGCCCGCCAATCAACACAGCGAACTACCCGCTGGGCCGAACGCTGTAAAAAAGCCCACACCCGTAAGGATCAGGCTCTGTTTGGTATTGTTCAGGGCGGGATGTATAAAGACCTCAGAACGATGAGTGTCCAGGATCTTATTGCTTTGGACTTTTCCGGTTACGCTATCGGCGGCCTCAGTGTAGGCGAACCAAAGCCGCTTATGTATGAGATGCTGGATCATACAGTACCTTTGTTACCGTCAAATAAACCACGTTATTTGATGGGCGTCGGCACACCGGATTGCTTGCTGGAGGGTGTCATGTACGGTATTGATATGTTTGACTGTGTATTCCCGACACGAGTAGCGCGTAATGGTACTGTAATGACCAGTCGTGGTCGTCTTGTTATCAAAAACGCCGAATTTTCCCGTGATTTTCGTCCTATTGATCCGGAATGCGGCTGTTATACCTGCCGGAATTTCTCCCGCGCTTACATCCGTCATTTGCTTAAAACAGAAGAAATCTTCGGCTTGCGCTTAACAACTACTCATAATTTACATTTCTTATTGAACTTTATGAAAGAGATGCGCAAAGCCATTCTTGATGACCGCTTTTTAGCTTTCAGAGAAGAGTTTTGGACCCATTACCGCAAATAATAAGAGGATTTATGATAAACGTGTGGAATATAATGTAACAGAAACAGGAGGTGATAAATATATGCCAGCTCTTTCACCCGAAATAATGCAAGCCATTCAGGCTTCTTGGCCGATAGTATTAATGGGCGTAATCTTCTATTTTTTACTATATCGTCCACAGAAAAAAGAACAGCAACGCCGTAAAGAACTTTTGGAGAGTCTCAAAAAGGGAGAACGCATTGTTACTATTGGTGGCTTGTATGGTACGATTACAGCATTACATGAAAAAACCGTTACAATTAAAATTGCCGATAAAGTTGAAGTCGAGATAGCCCGTACTGCTGTAAGCCATAATCAAAATCAGCAAAAATCTGAATAACTTTTCAAAGATAACCGCTACCGCCTATACCCCTTTGAGGTACAGGCGGCTTCTGCCGTCATTGGTTAAAAGAGAGTTTTTATAGGGAGGGGAACTATTATGGAACCTAATAAAAATGCCAAACAGGAATTGCGGAAAAATATTTTAGCTGTTAGACGGTCAATGAGTCCGGAGGAAGTGGCTGCCGGCAGTACCAGGCTTGCCGAACATGTATGTTCTTGGCCCATATATCAAGCTGCTAAAACTATTATGCTCTATCTGGCAATGCCTGATGAACCTCATTTAGACAAGGTTATTTCCCATGCACTAGGTGCCGGTAAAACCATTTGTGTGCCACATATGCGGGAAACACGGGGATTAATGGATGCTGCTATTATTGCTAATCTTGACGATCTGGTGGTAGGGCAGTTCAATCTATTAACTCCCAATCCGGCAACCTTAAAACTCCTGGACCCCAGTGAATTGGATCTCATTATCGTTCCTGGGGTGGCTTTTGACAAAGAGGGACGGCGATTAGGGATGGGCGCCGGTTATTATGACCGGTTTTTACCGCAAGCAAATAAAGCTGAGCTCATCGGTGCAGCCTGGGCTGCACAAATACTTGAAAAAGTACCGACTGACGACCATGACCGGCCAGTAAATTATTTAGTTACTGAAGATGGCATATTTACGCGCAGGTAAGGGAAAATGTAAGTAGTTACATTTGCCTTACTGCTGTCACTTAAAGTATAGTGCTACGAATTTGACAGTAAAGGCTAACTTTTGATAACTGGAGGTTTAGTCAATGTCTGTAGCTACTATTGAGCAACCGATCACCCTGGCACAAGTAAAGGCAGATCACGAAATAAACGTTTACCTTACCCGTAGTACCAAATATCTTAGTCGCCTTGGTTTTACCGAACATGGTCTCAGACATGCCGGAATTGTTTCGGCCCTGGCCTATAAGGTTTTACAGGAACTAGCTTTCCCAACACGGGATTGTGAGCTGGCGGCGATAGCCGGCTATCTGCATGATATCGCCAATATGATTAATCGGTACAATCACGGTGTTTCAGGTGCAATAATGACATTTTCCATCCTAACCCGGATGGGAATGCCCCCGGAAGAGGTGGCGCTAGTGATATCTGCTATTGGTAACCATGAGGAAGAACGAGGTAATGCAGTTAATCATGTTGCATCAGCACTCATCCTGGCAGATAAATCAGATGTACACCGCTCACGGGTTACTAATCGCGACTTTGCCAAATTTGAAATCCATGACAGGGTGAATTATGCTGCTGAGAGCAGCAAGCTATTGGTTGACAAAGCGTCTCGTAAGATAACACTTGCTGTTCGTATTGATACGACAATTTGTCCTGTCATGGAGTACTTTGAAATATTTTTATTGCGGATGGTTATGTGTCGTCGGGCAGCCGAATTTTTAGATTGCCAATTTAAGTTGGTAATTAATGATTATGAATTATTGTAGTTGTCCTAACAGGTAAATATTGGATTGTGAAAGATTGGGGGGGTAATTTCTTGAGGTGGGATAATTTCGCCAAATTTTTGGCGGTTGTTTTAGCAATTCTTTTTGCTGCAGGCATTTATATGCTGCCGCTGTCGCTATCAATTAAACAGGGGCTTGATCTGCAGGGTGGAACCCATGTCGTTATGGAAGCTTCAGATACGCCTGAAGCAACAGTAAATGATGATGCAATGCAGCGGGTGGTTCAAATTATGGAACGCCGCATTAATGAACTGGGACTGACTGAACCCATTGTCCAACGCCAGGGTGAACGACGGGTTATTATCGAACTTCCAGGTGTAAAAGATCCGGAAAAGGCCATTGAAATGCTTGGTAAAACGGCTTTGATGGAATTTCAGGATGAAAGTGGTGCCGTGGTAATGACAGGTAAGGACCTGAAAGATGCCAAAGCCCAAATTGACAAAGGCAATCAAAAAGTGGTAGCTATCGAATTTACTGATGAAGGTGCCAAAAAGTTTGCTGACCTGACGGCTAAGAGTGTTGGCAAACATATTGCGATTCTTTTGGACAACCAGATATTAACAAATCCTGTTGTTCAGGAAGTCATTCCCAATGGTAAGGCCGTAATCTCCGGCAACCGGGACATGGCAGAAGCGGAACGGCTGGCAATACTGCTTCGCTCAGGTGCTTTGCCGGTTAAAGTTGAAGTTTTGGAGACAAGAACTGTTGGGCCGACTTTGGGAGAAGATTCCAAAGCCAAGAGCATGCAAGCGTTTGTGATTGGCATTGCCGGCATTGTTATCTTTATGCTGCTATTCTATCGGGCCTCTGGCTTCGTCGCTAATATAACACTTATCTTATATGTAATGATGTTGTTATTTTGTTTAAAAATGCTTAACGCTACATTGACCTTGCCAGGTATTGCCGGTATTATTCTGTCAGTGGGTATGGCCGTTGATGCCAACGTGCTGATCTTTGAACGGTTTAAAGAAGAATACCGGAACGGAAAAACGCTCAGGGCTGCTATGGATGCTGGTTTTAGCCGGGCCTTTGCTACTATTATGGACTCCAATATAACAACATTAATTGCTGCGGGTGTACTATTTTTCCTGGGAACTGGTACGATTAAGGGATTTGCTATTACGTTAGGCTTAGGGATAATTTTAAGTATGTTTACCGCCATTACGGTTACCAAATATGTACTCAAAATGTTGATTAACGCCAATGTACTTAAAAATGGCAAGTTTTATGGGGTTTATGGGGGCGAAAAACATGAAATTTGATATTGTTGCTAAACGTTATTGGTGGTTTCTGCTCTCTGTGCTCATCATAATTCCTGGCTTGATATCTATGGCGACGCAAGGCCTTAATTTAGGCATTGACTTTACCGGTGGCACGTTGCTTGACCTAAAATTTGCCCGTCCGGTGGCAGTAAGTGAAATAAGAGAGGTACTTAAAGATTATCAATTAGAAGGTAGTACAATTCAACTGGCTTTAACAGGTCAGGAAGATAAGGCAAACAATGTATTAATCCGGTCCCATGTTCTTAATGAAGAGGAACGCCGCAATGTACTTAAGGGGTTAGAAACAAAACTGGGAGCTTTTGAGGTTTTGCGAGCCGAAAAGGTCGGTGCCGTAATTGGCTCTGAACTGGCACAACAGGCTGGTCTCGCGCTTTTACTGGCCTGGGTGCTTGAAATTGTCTATATTACCTACCGGTTTGAGTTTAAATTCGCGGTTGCCGGTATTGCCGCCCTTGTGCATGATATATTGATTGTTTTGGGTATATTTTCTATTATGCAAAAGGAGATTGACTCTACTTTTGTGGCAGCGATTTTGACAATTATCGGCTATTCAATTAACGATACCATTGTTATTTTTGACCGGATCAGGGAAAACCTGAAAACATATAAGAAAAGCGAGGGGCTGGCAGAGCTCGTTAATCGCAGCATCTGGCAGACAATGACCCGTTCCATTTATACCGTTCTTACTGTAATCTTTGCAACTGCTGCGCTTTATGTGTTTGGCGGCGAGACTACCAAGAATTTTTCGCTGGCTCTGTTGATTGGTTTTGCCAGTGGTGCTTATTCTTCAATATTTAATGCCAGCCAAATCTGGATAACCTGGAGAGAGTACGACGAAAAACGCCGTATGGAACAACGAATCAAAGGTGCAAACTAAGATTTTTAGCCTGAAGCAAATTGCTTCAGGCTTTTTTGCACCATTAAGCCTCTGCTGCAATATCCTATAAGCAGGCAGGGGGCGATATATATGGGAGTTATCCTACCGGCACTATCGTTGGCACTTGTTCATATCGCCGGCGATAATGTAGCTGTTGTTCCAGCTATGGCATCGCTAATTGGCCAGGGTATTTATTCAACAGTAGTATTAGCGTATATGATATTCGGCTCGATAGTAGCCGGCACGTCAGCCTGGATAGGCACAAAAAGCGGACACGAATTAACAGCAGTGGTCAAGCGGCTGTTTGGGATACGCGGCAAAATACTGCTGGCGCTGGCAATATTGGCTGTATCACTGCCGGCCAGTGCATTAACCGGCGGCTATTTTGCCGGACAATTGCTAGAGCACCTGACAGGACTCCCCTATGTAGTGACTGTTGCTTGCTGTATAATGGTATGTTGTTTGCTGGCTGCCGGTTATGGCCGGGAACTACTGATAATTTCTAACTATGCAGCACTCTTACTTATCCCGGCAATAGGTGTTATGGTGTTTATGCTGCCTGATACTTTCACAACAATATCCTTTACTAACTTGCTATCACTTGATTATAGCGGCTGGGCACTGGTACTAGCACTTATTGGCTATAATGCCGGTGGCATGCATTCGGTACTGGTGG
Source organism: Sporomusa ovata DSM 2662 (assembly GCF_000445445.1). Lineage (GTDB taxonomy): Bacteria > Bacillota > Negativicutes > Sporomusales > Sporomusaceae > Sporomusa > Sporomusa ovata. Next base: position 99,746 of record NZ_ASXP01000004.1, read on the forward strand.
TAGAAGCGGGAACTTATTTTGCCCACAAAAACTATGCCGGCATTTATTTAGCCGTATTAGCAAAATTTTTTGAGGGGCTTTTTACTTTGCTGCTGGCCCACATAGTCTTATTGGGCGGAGGATACGGATTTATGCCGTTGTCGATTGTTGCCAATCAGGTTTTTGGATCATGGCTGGCAGCTGGGTTTAATAGTATATTAGTATGTATATTACTCAACACAATGGTTCCAGCCATGCTGGTCAATGCTAAACAACTCAGTATAATTACAAGAGTGCATTTTAGCTCAGCGCTAGCCTTAGCAGGACTATTAGTTTGGTGCGGCAGCTTGTTCAGCTTAGAATTAATTCTCATGATTATGAGTGTAACAGGTTTACTAATGATTGTTTTCATTGGCTGGATAGCTTACTTTCTACATAAACAAGGAGATAACAAGTTACAATAACAGTAGCAGCAGTACTATTCGGGCGAAACGGGGTAATTGCCTTTTGTGGGTCGAATTTTTAGTAACATTCATTATGATAGCAGGTCTTTTTTGTACAATGTCAGTAAAGCTCTCGGGGACGCTGATCATCCTGCTGGGGGCTGTCATTTATGGTTTATCAACTGATTTCGTGAATTTTACTCCGGAAATAATTAAGTTATTGATACTGCTTTCCCTATTAAGCGAGTTAGGCGGAAGAATAGTACGAATCTATTTGACTGAGAACTTACCGGTTTCACGCGATTTTGGCATCAATAGCGCAGTGTGTCATTTTGGCGGTATACTGGCAAGCGATGCTCTGTTCGGATCTGTTCTCGGGCTATTCCTATGGGAATTAGTTGCCGGTAAAACACTTTTGCCGCATAGAGATACAGTATCCCAGGTACTGCTCCGACTGATCGGTGTGGCTGTTATTAGGTTTGTTTGCGGCATTACTATGATCGTCGTTATACATCTGTACATATTTCGATAATGGGTTTTGAAAACCTTGGCTTTCGCTGAAGGCTCGGCAGAAGCCAAGGTTTCTTTATTTATTTTACAGCCGCTACTATTAAAGGAATATTGAACTTTTTGCGAGAATAGTAATCCAATATATATTTTTTTATGGGTGTGAACATATTTGATGCGGGAGACCCAAACAGAAACTCAGGGAAACTGAGAAAAATTCAGGTAAAGTTGCAAAAATTTACACGGTATACTACAATTGTTTCTAGTACATTGTTATGGAGGTCTATAAACGTTATTATGGCTAAGCTAAAAAAAAAGTGGAGATTGTTTCCCGCTAGGCATCAATTGGCAAATGAGCTCAGCCAGAAACTTAACATATCTGAGTATATTGCGCAGGCACTGATAAATCGTGGCATTACTAATGAACAGGCGGCAGACGAATTCTTATCCGCTGGTGCTGAACATATGGCCGATCCGTATGCATTAAAGGGTATGAGGACTGCTGTTGAGAGAATTATTCAAGCTGTTGAAATAAAAGAAAAGATTACCATTTATGGTGATTATGATGTGGATGGAATTACCGCTTGTGCTACCCTTTATAAGACCTTAACCCGACTTGGTGCTATTGTTGAGTTTTATATCCCTGACAGGCAAAGTGAGGGGTATGGGCTTAATCCCGCGGCTTTACATAACCTAATAAATACTGGGACAAAATTAGTTATTACCGTTGACTGTGGCATTAGTGCCAGTAAGGAGATTGCGGCTATCGGCGATCAGCTTGCTATTATTATAACCGATCACCATCAACCGCCGGCTGAACTCCCTGTTGCTGTGGCCATAATTAATCCCAAACAACCGGGATGTTTATATCCAGAAAAAAATTTGGCTGGTGTTGGTGTAGCCTTCAAGTTATGTCAGGGGTTATGGCAACATGTTTACGGACTTGAAACCCAATTTTTTGATTATCTTGATATTGTAGCTATCGGTACAGTTGCTGATATTGTACCGCTTACCGGAGAAAACCGTGTCCTGGTGAAACTAGGTCTAAAACAGCTGCAAACTACTGATAATTTAGGGATAGAAGCTTTGCTTGAGGTGTGCGGCTTACGCGGCAAGGTTATTGATAGCGGCAGTATCGGTTTTGTTATTGCGCCGCGTCTTAACGCTGTAGGACGTGTTAGTCAGGCCGCTGCCGGAGTGGAACTGCTAATTACTAAGGATGCTAATTATGCCCACGAACTGGCAAACTTGCTGGATGGGGAAAATTTAACCCGCCAAAATATAGAAAAGAGCATTTTGGCAAAAGCGGAAGAACAGCTTGATACAGTAGATGTAGGTGCAGTCAAGGTGCTGGTACTAGCTGGTGAAGAATGGCATTCTGGCGTAATTGGCATTGTTGCTTCCCGGTTAGTTGACAAATATTATAAACCGGTAGTTATGATTAGTATCCATGATGGAGTAGGCAAAGGCTCTTGTCGCAGTATACCCGCATTTGACATGTATACAGCGTTAACTGCTTGTTCTGATCTATTAACTCAGTTTGGGGGGCATCGCCAGGCAGCAGGATTGTCCATACCACTGCCAAACATACCTTTGTTGCGGGAACGGCTAAATTCCCTGGCCGCCGAAACACTATCCGCAGACGATTATGTGCCTGTTCTTACTATTGATTCGATACTGCCCCTCGAAGAGATCAATGCTTCCTTTCTTGAACAATTGGCCAGTCTTGAACCTTATGGATTTGGTAATCCCAGTCCGGTATTTGCCTGTCATAACATTGTGATGAAAGAAAAACGTCTCATTGGACAGCAAAATCGCCATTTGAAACTCAAACTGAAACATACTGCAATTAAGGATGTGATTGCCTGGAATATGGCTGAACTATCGCCAATCCTTACCTGTGATAAAGCCATAGATTTAGTGTTTGTTCCCAAATTCAATGAGTGGCAGGGACATAAAAACGTACAATTGATCGCTCATGATGTACGCCAATCGCCAGATAGCCGGACACAAGCCGAGCTAAATAGAATTGCCCCTGATCGTACCTGTATTGCGCAGGTATATTTAACGTTAAAAGAATATAATAAATTAGGACAATATAATTTTTCTTTGCAAACTATCGTAAATAAGATTTCGAGCAATTATAATGTGGTTTTATCAGAGCATGTTCTTACTATGGCTCTAACCATTTTAGCTGAATTACATTTACTGACAAAAGAACCAAAAGAGCAAGACACTTTTACTATTCAACTTACGCCATCACCATTGAAAAAACTTGACCTAACAAACTCGCCTGCTTTTCAGGAAAGTATAAAAATGCGTGAAGAGTACTTGAGTCAGTATAGTTAACTATTTATAGCAGCACTAGTGTAAGAGGTGGGTCATGAGCAACAATGATATCCAGGTTACAAAAAGGAATAAACCAACTATAGAAAATATTATAGCCAAAATTAAAACTTACCAGCCTGACGCGCCGTTACAATTGGTTACTAAAGCTTATCAACTTGCTTATAGTGCTCATGATGGTCAACTTAGAGTATCAGGAGAAGCGTTTATCTGTCATCCTATCGGAGTTGCTACTATATTGGCTGATTTACAAATCGATGCTGTCACAATTAGTGCCAGTTTGCTTCATGACGTAGTAGAGGATACGACAGTTACTTTAGAACAATTGGAAAAAGATTTTGGAAATGAAATTGCCATGCTTGTCGACGGAGTCACTAAATTAAATCGAATTGAGTATAAATCTAAAGAAGAGCAACAGTTAGAGAACTATCGGAAGATGTTTTTGGCTATGGCTAAAGATATTCGGGTCGTATTAATAAAGCTTGCGGATAGACTGCATAACATGCGAACTCTTAAATATATGGCTCCACATAAACAAGCGGAAATATCCCGTGAAACATTGGAAATATTTGCCCCGCTGGCGCACCGCTTAGGTATTTCCAACGTAAAGTGGGAATTAGAGGATCTGTCTTTCCGATTCTTAGAACCAGAAAAATACTATCGGCTTGTGGAACAGGTAAAACAAAAACGCAAAGAACGTGAGAAGATTATTACAGACGCTATTGCGTTGATGGAAGAACGTCTTAAATCTGTCGGCATAACCGCTGAAATCCAGGGGCGGCCCAAACACTTTTACAGTATCTATAAAAAAATGAAAAAAAACCACAAACAGGATGTCAGTGAGATATATGATTTGTCAGCCATTCGCATTGTTGTCCAGTCATTAAAAGACTGTTACGGAGCGCTAGGTACTGTTCACACCTTATGGAAGCCTTTACCCGGCAGGTTTAAGGATTATATTGCTATGCCGAAATCTAACGGCTATCAATCACTCCATACTACGGTTATTGGACAGTCCGGACAACCACTGGAGATTCAAATCCGGACGCTCGATATGCACCGGATTTCTGAATATGGTATTGCTGCGCACTGGCGTTATAAGGAAGGCAGTAAAGCTGCCCACAAAGATACAGATCAAAAATTGGCCTGGCTTAGGCAGCTTTTAGAATGGCATCGCGATTTGCGGGATCCACGCGAATTCATCGAGACGGTAAAAATGGACGTTTTTGCCGACGAAGTGTTTGTTTTTACACCTCGCGGTGATGTTATTGATTTACCTGCCGGATCAATTCCAATTGATTTTGCCTATCGCATCCACACCGATGTAGGCCATCGCTGTGTCGGTGCCAAAGTTAACGGTAAACTTGTGCCCTTAGAATATAAGCTTACTAATGGTGATATTGTTGAAATCATTACCGCCAAGCAAGGTAATGGACCGAGTCGTGACTGGCTGAATATTATTGGCTCATCGGAAACAAGAAATAAAATTCGCCAATGGTTTAAGAAAGAAAAACGGGAAGAAAATATAGCCAAAGGCCGGGAGATGATCGAACGTGAGAGTAAAAAGCTCGGCTATGAATGGCGTGATCTTGTAAAAGGTGATCGCCTAAATGAGATTGCCAAAAAATTAAGTATTTCAAGTGAAGATGACCTCTTTGAAGGTCTGGGGTATGGCGGAGTTACCTTACATGGAGTAATAGCCAAGCTGATTGAATTATATAAAAAGGAATTAAAAAGTTCGACGACGCCTGACGTTTCAGCTATGCTGGCTGAACTTAAACCAAAACGGCTAAAGAACAAAGTCAGTCATGGCATCTTAGTTAAAGGCGAAGCAGGACTTATGGTCAGATTGGCACGTTGCTGTAATCCATTGCCTGGTGATATTATTGTCGGTTATATTACCAGAGGCCGGGGGGTGTCTGTACACCGTGCTGATTGCCTCAATATCCTGAATAATCCGGAAGAATATGAACGTATGATTGAAGTCAACTGGGATGTTCCTGGTGATACGCTTTATCGGGTATCTATTGAAATTACCGGTATGGATCGCCATAATCTGCTCTCCGACGTTATGATGGTGGCGGCAGATGCCAAAATTAATGTCGGTTCTCTCAATGCCCGGGTGCATAAAAATAAAACCGCTACCATTAATATGGATATTGATATTGGCAATCTAAGCCAGTTGGAGCACATTATTAATAAAATGCGCCGGATTCCCGATGTTTATAATGTGCATCGCACTACTCAAGCCTTAGGAGGAGTCTAATGAGGGCTGTTGTTCAATTAACCGATTGTGCCAGCGTAACGGTAGCTGAGCACGAAATTTCTGCGATTGGGACAGGCTTAACTGTTTTCTTAGGGATAGGTCAGGAAGATAAAGAAACAGATGTCATTTACCTGGCGGAAAAAATTGTAAATTTACGGATTTTTCCGGATAAAGCGGGAAAAATGAATTTATCTCTTAAAGATATAAGTGGGGACTTGCTGGTAGTTTCTCAGTTTACTTTATACGGCGATTGCCGTAAAGGACGCCGCCCCAGCTTTGACGCTGCCGCTTCGCCCCAAACTGCAGTTGTACTTTATGAAACCTTTGTGCAACTGTGCCGTAACATGGGGATAAGGGTAACCTGCGGACAGTTTCAGGCTGAAATGATCGTGCGTTTGACTAATCATGGACCAGTAACAATGCTGCTGGATAGTAAGCGGCTATTTTAATAGGAGAGTGATGATATGAAAATAATTCAATTAGGAGTAGGCCAGCTCGGGACTAACTGTTACATAGTATATTGTGAGCAAACTTTACAAGCAGGTGTAATCGATCCTGGCGGAAGTGCAGAGGCTATCCTTGCTGAAATTAACAAGGCCAGGCTTACTGTTGATTATATTATCAATACCCATGGCCATGCGGATCATATTGCTGCTAATGATGCTATTCAACAGGCAACTGGCGCCAAAGTCCTAATTCATCAGGAAGATGCCGATATGTTAACAAATCCACAGCTTAACCTATCTACATATATTGGTGGTAGCTTTAGTTGCCGGCCAGCTGACCGCTTACTCAAGGCTGGTGATACAGTTTCGATTGGCAATATTGAATTTAAAATCTTGCATACTCCAGGACACACTCCTGGCGGGATATGTCTGTTAACTGATAAGGTGCTGCTTGCAGGTGATACTTTGTTTGCTGAGTCAATTGGCCGCAGTGATTTTCCTGGCGGTTCTCATAGTCAACTCATCAACAGTATTAAAAGTCAATTGATGAATCTTGCGGATGCAGTTAGAGTATTGCCAGGTCATGGGCCGGAAACCAGCATTGGCTGGGAACGCAGTCATAACCCTTTTATTCAGTAAGGGAATTACTACTATGCTTAAATCACCTGCAGCGGTAATAAAAATCATTATTTTGCTAGTAGGCTGCTATATTTTTAGCCAAATAACACCTATTTTTTTTCCCCTCATTCTAGCGATTATTGTGACCTTTGTGCTTAATCCGTTTGTTAATGCCATAGTTGCCATCCCCTTGGGGACAAAGCAGGTTCATTTACCTCGTGGCATTGCCATCCTGGTAGTATTTCTCCTGACAGGCCTCCTGCTGACTCTTATAACAACTTTTGTTTTGTTTCCGTTTATCAATGAATTTAATAAGTTTGTTGGTGATTTGCCCAGACTTGTGACCAAAATCCAAAGCCTGATTATGCTAATACAACAACAGGCAGATTTGGCACAAATACCTGATAATATCCGCCAGATTATCGAGAATGGACTGGGAGGGGCAGCTTCCTATGCCGTAAGTTTGGTCCGTAATGCTTTTAATACGGTATTATCTTTTGCAACACAGATGATAGAACTACTAATTGTCCCTGTGCTTGCTTACTATTTTCTGAAAGACTGGCGGAGTCTTAAGGAAGGTGTTGTTACTCTTTTTCCTGGTTCCATACAACAACAAGCTGTTACTATAATTGAGGAAATGGCGGCTGTTGTAAGCAACTATATCAGAGGACAAGTTGTTATCAGTGTTATAATTGGGCTTTTGGTCTTTAGCGGTATGTATTTTCTGAAAGTGGACTATCCCTTAGTTTTAGGGCTCTTGGCCACACTGACAGAAGCCATTCCGATCATTGGTCCCATCATTGGCTCTATTCCAGCCTTATTATTGGCTTCTTTGGTATCACCGGTACTGGCAATAAAAGTAGCTGCTTTTTATTTAATCATTCATCAAATTGAAAATAACATCATTGTTCCCCATATTATGGGTCATACTATAGATTTACACCCTTCACTAATAATTATCAGCCTGTTAATTGGCGGCCAATTCTATGGTATTACAGGCATGTTTTTAGCAGTACCGGTTGCAGCGCTCCTGAAAGTGCTGCTTCGCCACCTTTGGTATCTTGATGATGATAAAAAAGACAGGTGAAATGTATGAATTTTGATTTATCTAACTTACGCCAGAAGTTTAAAGACCGCGATTATAAGCTTACGCCACAACGCCAAATCATTTTACAGGTGTTTATCGATAATCGCGATAAACACTTAAGTGCTGAAGATGTTCACAACATTGTGCGTCAGCAGGCAAATGATATTGGTTTGGCCACCGTATACCGGACCCTTGAATTATTAAGTGAACTTGAAATCCTACAAAAAATTGATTTTGGCGATGGGCGCAGCCGCTATGAAATTAATGAAACCAGCAGCCCCCATCATCATCACCATCTTATTTGTCTTACCTGTGGCAGGGTAATTGAATTTGCGGATGATTTAATGGAAGATCTGGAAAACATCATCGCCGAAAACAGCAATTTTAGCATCGTAGATCATCAGGTAAAGTTTTATGGATATTGTCAGGAATGCCAGATGAAACGTGATGAGTAAGGATTTTTTGATTACTGCTGCCACTGGCACTAATGTTGATGTTTTAGCCGCAATACGTGATACTATGGCACTATTTGGTGTTACTGCAGCAGGTATTTGGCAGGATGAAGCTTCTTTGAGCCAACTGCAATCTGATAGTTTGCTAGTAAAATGTGCGGTTACATCTGATGAGTATACAACAGAGGTCAAAGTAACTATTAGCTTTTATAATCCCAACGCCGTATTGAATCAGCTAACAGAATATGAACGTCGTCCTATGCCACAGGAAAGTATGAAGAATAAAGATGGGGAAGACCTAACAGGACTTATAAAACGACTGGTACGCCTTAATGTATTAAAGCTGATGCGACAGATAACCGGCCATAATCCCGGACCGTGGGGGATACTACGCGGTGTTCGTCCGACCAAAATAGTTCATCGATTATTAGATCAAGGTCTTAGTCATTCTGAAATTGCTGCCAAGCTGATAAAAGAATATGCGGCAGCACCGGTGAAAGCTGACCTTGTTACCGGCATAGCCATTCATCAACGTCCGTTCATTGCTACCCCTGATAAACCTGCAGGCGGAAAAAAGGTAAGTATTTATGTAGGCATACCTTATTGTCCGTCCCGTTGTTTGTATTGCTCATTCCCAGCTTACGTGCTGCCGGACCGGCGCGAACAACTTGAGATCTTTCTGCGGGCCATCACTAAAGATATTGAAAGTACAGCTGGTTTACTGGCAAAATTTAATTTATCTGTAGAGAATATATATGTGGGTGGCGGAACGCCCACCAGTCTGGATGGAGCTGATTTGTCCACCCTTTTATCCTTGGTAAGACAAGAGCTTTGCGGGTCACAAACAAGGGAATTTACCGTTGAGGCTGGCCGGCCTGACAGTATTAACGATGAAAAAATTGATGTTTTACAGCAATATGGCATAAACAGAGTTAGTATAAATCCACAAACAATGCAAGATAAAACGTTAAAACAGATTGGACGGCGACACACTGTTCAGGATATAATAGACGTATTCGCAAAAATTCGCCATGCAGGAATACCGGTAGTAAACATGGATGTCATTGCCGGACTGCCAGGAGAGACCCAAGCTGACATGGAAGATACGATGCGGCAAATTGTGCTGCTTAATCCGGAAAATATTACGGTCCACACCTTGGCGTTGAAACGTGGTTCGATTCTCAAAGAATCACTAAGTTCTGGTACGATGACAGGACAAGCATTGCCTAATGAAGAAATTACGCAGGCCATGCTTAAGACGGCGGCAGATTATACTGCCAATATGAATATGCATCCTTATTATTTATACCGTCAAAAGTATATGACAGGCAATCTGGAAAACATTGGCTATGCCAAACCAGATACCGATTGCTTGTATAATATGCAAATTATGGAAGAAAGACAGACTATCATCGGCATTGGGCCGGCAGCTGGTACAAAGGCGGTAAACCCCAGTAACTGGCGGTTGCAAAGTTGCTATAACGCCAAAGATGTTGGTTCTTACATAAAAAATTTAGATATATATCTGAGCGAAAGACATACCTTGCTCTCAAGATTGTATGGCGACCATGAGGAGGATTAACTATGCTGACAACCGGCCCCCGGGGGACCAAAGATATATTGCCTGACAGCAGTGGACACTGGCAGTATGTTGAAAAAATAATTCGTGAAGTATGCTATAATTTTGCTTATCAGGAAATTCGCACGCCCGTTTTTGAACATACTGAACTTTTTTTGCGCGGTATCGGGGATACAACCGATATTGTTGAAAAAGAAATGTATACGTTTACTGACCGGGCTAAACGCAGCATTACTTTACGGCCTGAAAATACGGCGTCTGTTGTTCGCTCGTATCTTGAGAACAAGCTCTATAGCGGACCTCAACCCACGAAACTATATTATATTGGCCCAATGTTTAGATATGACCGGCCTCAGGCTGGACGCTACCGCCAATTCCATCAATTTGGCATTGAAGCGATTGGCGCTCAGGGGCCGTCTATTGATGCGGAAGTCATTAGCTTAGCGGTAGCATTCCTCAATAAGCTGGGATTGAGTGATTTAAAATTACTGATTAATTCTGTTGGCTGCCCGCAGTGCCGTCCGGTGTATCGAGCTAAATTACAAGAATTTTTCCAGGAGAAACGTTCTCATTTATGTTCAGATTGCCAGTCACGCTATGACCGTAATCCTATGCGTATCCTGGATTGTAAAAATGAAACCTGTGCAGAGTATTCCCAGGGCGCCCCGCATATGCTTGATTGCCTGTGTGAGGACTGCGGCAGCCATTTTGCCGGCTTGCAAGAATTACTGACAGCAGCTGGAATTTCTTTTGTGATAAATCCTCGTTTAGTGCGGGGGCTTGATTATTATACAAAAACTGCTTTTGAAATTCAGTATTCACCCTTAGGGGCACAAAGTGCAGTGTGTGGCGGCGGACGCTATGACGGCCTTATTGCCGAATGCGGCGGACAACCAACACCAGGTATCGGCTTTGCTATTGGTATTGAGCGCGTGCTGTTAGCGTTGGAAAAACAGGCATTACTGCCGTCAATAAATACCGCCATTGATGTTTTTGTTGCCCCATTGGGAACTAAAGCCCGGGCTGTGGCCTTTCAGTTGCTAACAGAACTTCGCTACGCAGGTATTGCTGCCGATATGGATTTTATGAACCGCAGCCTGAAAGCGCAGATGAAGTATGCTAACAAATATCCCGCTAAATTTGTGGCACTTATTGGTGAAGATGAATTAGCAGCGCAGAAAGTAATGGTAAAAAATATGGCGACAGGCAGTCAGGAACTACTAGCCAGGACTGCACTGGTACCGATGATTTTAGAGGAGATGGAGAAGTAATGGCACAAATAGAAACAGTTGATCATGAACTTACTAGTAAACTTGATACCATGCAGGGTTTAAAACGAACCCATGCTTGCAATGCTCTGAATCAGGATTATACCGGACAGGAAGTTACCCTGTGTGGATGGGTTTCAAGACGGCGTGATCATGGTGGTCTTATTTTTATTGATTTGCGTGACCGTTCCGGTATTGTTCAGGTGGTATTTTCACCTGATGTTAATAAAGATGCTTTTAGCAAGGCTGAGGCTGTTCGGAATGAATATGTACTCGCAGTACGCGGCATGGTAAAGGTTCGGTCTGAAAGTACAATTAATCCTAATATGGCTACAGGTACGATTGAAGTTTTTGGCAACGAGTTACGAATATTAAATTCAGCTAAAACACCACCTTTTTATATCCAGGACAACATTGATGTTGATGAAATTTTGCGATTGAAATATCGTTATCTTGATTTACGGCGTCCGGAAATGCAGCAAGACCTTATACTTAGACACCGGGTAACCAAATCAATGCGGGATTTTTTAGACAAGCACTGTTTTGTCGAAGTAGAAACACCAATACTTACCAAAAGTTCGCCGGAAGGCGCCAGAGACTATCTCGTTCCTAGCCGGGTAAATCCGGGCAAGTTTTATGCTTTGCCACAATCGCCGCAAATTTATAAGCAACTATTAATGGTCGGCGGCCTGGAGCGTTATTTCCAAATTGCCCGCTGTTTCCGTGATGAGGATCTCCGCGCTGACCGTCAGCCTGAGTTTACTCAGCTTGATATTGAAATGTCCTTTATTGACAGGGAAGATATCTTATCTCTCACAGAAGAAATGATTGCCTATATCTTTAAAGAGAGTATTGGAGCAGAGGTGTCCACGCCGATTGTTCGCTTAAGCTATGACGAGGCTATGGCCCGCTACGGTTCTGATAAGCCGGATCTTCGTTTCGGTATGGAACTAATTGACTTGTCAGGTGTTTTTACGGATTCCGGGTTCAAAGTATTTGATACCGTATTAGCTAATGGCGGTCAGGTTAAAGCCATTAATGTCAAGGGCTACGCCAACGCTCCGCGCCGCGAACTTGATGGTTTGGTCAATTTTGTTGCTACCTATGGTGCTAAAGGCCTTGCCTGGATCTGCTATACTGACGAGGGTCTAAAATCGCCGATCACTAAATTCTTCAGCCAAGACACGATTGATAAAATGACAGCTGCCACGCAAGCTGAAGCTGGTGACTTGATCTTGTTTGTCGCCGATAAACCTAAAGTTGTAGCCGCTGCATTAGGACAGCTTCGCTTAGAGATGGGCCGTCGTCTTAACTTAATCGACCCCGATAAACTCTCCTTCTTGTGGGTTATCGATTTCCCGATGTTTGAATATGATGAAGAAGACAAGCGCTGGGTAGCGATGCACCATCCGTTTACCTCACCACGCGATGAAGACGTAGAATTCTTAGGCAATGATGCCGGCAAGATTAAAGCCAAAGCCTATGACCTGGTACTTAACGGCATTGAACTGGGTGGTGGCAGTCTACGTATTTATAATCGCAGCATTCAGGAAAAGGTATTTACAGCGATTGGCTTAAGTCCGGAAGAGGCTGTAGATAAATTTGGCTACCTGCTGGAAGCTTTTGAGTATGGTACTCCACCCCATGGCGGCATTGCTTTTGGGTTAGATCGTTTGGTTATGTTAATGGCTAAACGGGCCTCCATCCGCGATGTTATTGCCTTCCCCAAAACACAAAGTGCTTCCGATATGATGATGCAAGCGCCGTCAGAAGTTGGTTCGAAGCAGCTTAAAGAATTATATATCAAGTCTGCTGTTGTTGCCAAAAATAAGATCACTCCGGCAGTGGAATAATATCCCAATATTGAAACTATTGCAATTGCGTGATTTATTTGATACTATAAAAGCGTGCTAAGAAATACACTCATGTCCCTGCTGTGTGCGTGGAATGTCAATGTTTTGAGCCAACACTTTTACTGCGGGAGCCTGTCTCTGGTTATGGCGTGTATGCCCTGGTTTTAGGGGACACACAAAATAAGCAGGCGAGCACCCACCTGCCGAGGGCAGGTTCAAAACAGAGACGATACGGCATAGTGGGGAATGAGTGTCTTTATTTACAGCATAGGCCATCATTTTTGGTGTATAACCGGAAGTGATGGTCTATTTATTCATTTTTCATCAAGGAGTTTTACATTTTTTTATAGAATACTATTACGAGAACATACGCAATAAAAGGGTGATAGTGTGGACTTATTTTCGCAAAATTTATTTGAACCTCAATTGAAGGATAATAGACCATTAGCCGTTCGAATGCGGCCAAGAACACTTGATGAATACAAAGGGCAGGAAGATATTCTTGGCCCGGGGAAATTTTTACGGCGAATGATAGAAGCTGACAACATACCGTCAATTATTCTGTATGGTCCACCAGGAACAGGAAAAACAACCTTAGCTCACATTGTTGCCCAAACAACCGGCAGCCATTTTGAAAAACTGAATGCGGTAGCTGCCGGTACGGCAGACATTCGGAAAGTGGTGGAAAGTGCCAAAGAACGCTTGCGAATGCAGCAGCGTCGAACCATTTTATTTGTTGACGAAATTCATAGATTCAATAAGGGCCAGCAAGATGTCTTACTGCCTTATGTTGAAAACGGCACGGTCATCTTGATGGGGGCGACTACCGAAAACCCCTATTTTGAGGTGAATTCTCCGCTGCTTTCACGAATGCGGGTAGTACGGTTAAAGCGCCTGGGTGAACAGGAAATTATCGGTATATTGCAGCAGACGCTAACTGACAAAGAACGCGGCCTGGGACAAGAGGAGATTACCTGCAGCCAAGAGAACTTGCTTACGATTACAGCAATTGCCGGTGGGGATGCCCGAACAGCTATTAATATTCTAGAACAAACGTCAGCAATGCTGGAGTCTGGGAAACCAAAAGAAATAACGGCTGCAGTCATCGAAGCCGTTGCCGGCGAAAAACTGCAGGCTTATGACAAAAAAGGTGACAATCACTATGACGTAGCTTCGGCTTTTATCAAAAGTATGCGTGGCTCTGACCCCAATGCTGCCTTACATTATCTGGCGCGCATGCTGGAAGCTGGCGAGGATGTCAAATTTATTGCCCGCAGACTGGTTATTTGTGCAGCAGAGGATATTGGCAATGCCGACCCGCAAGCGTTAGTAGTAGCTATGGCTGCAGCGCAGGCTGTTCAATTCATCGGTATGCCGGAAGGCAGAATTCCCTTAGCCCAGGCTGTAACATACTTAGCTTGCGCGCCCAAAAGCAATGCGGCATATGTAGCGATTGACAAAGCGATTGCGGATGTTCGCCAGCTAGATTATGGCAGTATCCCGTTGCACCTTCGTGATGCTCATTATGCCGGTGCTCAGTTGCTTGACAGCGGCAAGGGTTATTTGTATCCCCATAACTATGAAGATGGTTTTGTTGCGCAGCAGTATCTGCCTGACAAATTACGCGAGCGAGATTACTATCAACCTACAGACCATGGCTTTGAAGCTGGTTTTGCTGAGCGGCTCAAGCAACTTAAACAAAAAAGGTAAGCAGTGAGTTCTTAATGTTCGCCTAGATGTATCCAGATGTATTTTGGTTTGTAAAGCCTGTGACATTTGCAAAGCGGCATTATTTATCGTGTTAAAAAATAGAAAACCTGGATTATTCCGGGCTTTCTATTTTTTACTGTAATCACTGTAAGTGAGCGTTGTGTAATATCGATAACGGTTTCGGTGCCGCTTATAATGCCAGTATAATTAATAAATTATGAGAATGCGAAAGAAAGAGTCGTAATGATTTTTTTGCACTCCCTAAAATATTTGTCTTTATTATTTATTTGTTGTACTATGGAAAAGTGATTATTTCTCAGGGGGCTAATATGGGATTTCTTCTAACCTTCTTAGCGGTCTACGGACTGGCCAACTTATATATAGGTAATCGTTTTTTTTACTGGTTAAGAACAGTAGTATCTGTTCCGCCAATATGTTACTGGGGTATCTTTATTTTGGCAGCAACCGCTCCTATCTTCGCCCGTATTTTGGCAAGAGCGGGTATAGCTAAGACAGAAGGCTTATTTATTATTGGAGATTGGTGGTTAGCCATAACCTATTGGTCAGTGCTATTGTGGCTTATTGTAGATATTATAAAAGTTGTTGATAAGCGATTGAATTTTTTGCCAGTTATAGCTAAAGATATGACCAACCAGGGTTATATAGTTTTATTTATCCTTATGGGAATGTTAGCTTATGGTGCCTGGAATGCGCTAAACCCAGTAATAACCCGCTATGATCTATCAATCAATAAAAGGGCCGAGGGAATCGATTCTTTAAAGATCGTTTTGGTGTCAGACATTCATATGGGGCGAGTCATTGGAATTGATCGCGTGGAACGATTAGCAGAATCCTTAAATGAACTGAATCCGGATATAGTCATATATGCTGGTGATCAAATTGACGATGACGCTGCATATGTAGCAAACAACAAGCTCGCAGAACCACTCCGAAATATAAAAGCACGGTTCGGATCATATGCGGTTCTTGGCAATCACGAATATATTAGCGGACAACCAGAATTGGCAGTTTCACTATTAAAAAATAACGGTATTACAGTCCTTCAAGATCAATGGACCATGATCGGTGACGCAATTTATATTGTAGGCCGCGATGATCTTTCTGCTATTCGGTACACTTCCAGAGAAACAGGGATACTCGCAGATATAATGCAAGGTATTGATAAAACGAAACCAATAATAGTAATAGATCATCAACCATCACGTATCAATGAGGCGGCTCAACAAGGTGTGGATCTTCAAGTATCCGGGCATACACACAAGGGTCAGTTTTTTCCCAACAATTTAATTACCAAAAGAATATATGAACAAGACTGGGGCTATCTGAAAAAAGATGCGTATCAACTTATTGTATCCTGCGGCTTTGGTACATGGGGCCCACCAATAAGACTTGGTAATCAACCAGAGATTGTCGATATTAATATCAAATTTGAATAACACTTTTCACATAACTACTCAATCGGCTCTTCCCACCAGCCGAAAGCTACTCTGCCGGCAGCTGTTAGCTCTGGTGACTCAGGATTAGATAAGAAAATAAGAAAAGAGCCGCCAGGTGATCTTCAATGAATGGCATTTAGGTGAACACAACCCGAAGGGCTATACAGCGAATAAATAAACGAATGCCCCCGCAGTTACGGGGGCATTCGTTTATTTAAGTAAATTATTTGAAAATACCAAAAGGCTTGCCCACCGGCAAAAATTTCTTGCCGAAATGTGTATTCAGAGTAGCGGCGGCACTGCCATAAAAGCTAACAATCGCAATAGCAAATTCAGCCCAAGCGGCAATCGTGTGCCAGATATGCCCAAAACCAAGGGCATCGGCCGCCAAACCGAGAAAAAGGATATCGATCAGGAAAAAAATAATAAAAAGAACTTTATGCGTTTCCATAGCCCCAAGAGTCATAAAAACAGTAAAAATGAAATACCCTATGAATGCAATTCCCAGTTGTGCACCATTAACATCAGCGGCTAATGCTGCGCCAAAAACTCCCATTTTAATCAACCAGCTAGTGGCTATTCCCAGCCAAAACAGACCATACGCGGCAAAAGCTGTTGCGCCAAACGTATTATTGTGTTTAAAATCATTGAAGCTGGCAATTAATTGCGCAAAAGCACCTAAAAATACAGCCCAGGGAATGACAAAAGCAAGGCCGGTAGTCCAACCAAGTTTTTGTGAAGAAGCCACCAGAGTAACCATTGCTAACCCAAATAGACCTAAGCCACCTGGATCAGCTGTAACGATTTTTACCATTTGTGTGTTGCCATTAGTATTGCTCATATAAGACCTCCTATGATTTTATATGTAAAAAATACCACAGGGTACAATATACTGTCAATCAGATAAATAATAGATTATATTCCTAGTTATGTTGCATAATATTAGAACATTATCCTTTGACAACGGTTTTAAATTCTGCTATATTTACTTAAAGAAAACCTATCATAATAGTCGGAAAAGAAAAGCCGGGGCGGGAGGATGCTGTGAAGCTGTCAACGAAAGGTCGATATGGTGTAGCGGCGATGTATGATTTGGCACTCCATTATGGGCAAGGTGCTATTTCACTGAAAAGTGTCGCCCAGCGTCAGGAAATATCTGAACATTATCTTGAACAGTTAATGGGTACACTAAGAAAGGCAGGCTACGTAAAAAGCGTACGTGGTGCCCAAGGCGGTTATGCATTGACTAAAGAACCGGCGCAAATTTCAGTGGGTGATATTATCCGGGTTATGGAAGGCCCGATTGCCCCAGTAGACTGTTTATTGGCTGATGATGCCAGCCGAACTTTCTGTTCACGGGTTGATATCTGTGTAACCCGTGGTGTATGGGCTAAGGTAAGAGATAGTATTACTGCTGTATTGGATTCAATTACTCTTGCCGACTTATGCAAGGAAGAGCAAGAAAAGTGATAAGGAGATGAGTAGCAATGAAACGTATTTATTTTGATCATTCGGCTACTACCCCGGTTGACCGGGAAGTTGCCGAACTGATGCTGGAGTATATGACTGATAAATTTGGTAATCCGTCCAGCGTCCATGCTTTTGGCCGGGAAACCCGCAAAGCTGTGGAAGAAGCCCGGGAAAAAGTAGCAGCGCTGATTAATGCCACTCCTAATGAAATATTCTTTACCAGTGGTGGCACTGAAGGTGACAACCTTGCGCTTAAGGGTGTGGCTTTTGCTAATCGTAAGAAAGGCAACCATATTATAACAACAGCCATTGAACATCATGCTATTTTGCATACTTGCGAATATCTTGAAAAACATGGTTTTACAGTTACATATCTGCCTGTTGACGAAAATGCCATGCTACGTATGGAAGACTTAAAAAATGCGATCACAGATCAAACAATACTTATTAGCGTTATGTTCGCTAATAATGAAGTAGGAACAATCCAACCGATAAAAGAAATTGGCCAACTTGCTAAAGAGAAGGGAATTTATTTCCACACTGATGCGGTACAGGCTGTTGGCAGCTGCCCAATTGATGTAAAAGAATTAAATATAGATTTGCTTTCCATGTCAGGACACAAATTCTACGCCAGCAAAGGCGTTGGTGCCTTATATATCCGTCGTGGTGTAAAAATTGAAGAAATCCAGCATGGCGGCGGTCACGAACGCAACCTACGGGCAGGTACTGAAAATGTACCGGGAATCGTTGGTCTGGGAAAAGCTGCAGAAATTGCCAAGCGGGATATGGAAAAAAAGAATGCCTATATCAAAGGTTTGCGCGATAAAGTAATAGCTACCATTATGGAAAAGATCCCGCATGTAAAACTTAACGGTCATCCGGACTTGAGATTACCGGGTAATGTTAACTTTAGTTTTCTCTACATTGAGGGCGAATCCTTGCTTTTGAATCTTGATATGAAGGGGATTGCCGCTTCGAGCGGTTCTGCCTGTACCTCGGGATCACTTGATCCCTCTCATGTACTTTTAGCTATGGGGTTAACCCATGAGGTAGCGCACGGTTCGCTGCGGGTGACACTTGGACGTGGTAATACTGAAGAAGACATTAATTACTTTTTGGAAATCTTACCGGAGATTGTAGAAAAGCTGCGTAGTATGTCACCTTTATATGGCAGTGCAGCTGAGCTCAAGCCTTCCAATCCATGCTCAAGCTGTCATCACCATTAATTTAGCACTAGAGGAGAGAATAACATGTACAATGAAAAAGTTATGGATCATTTCTCCAATCCCCGTAATGTCGGCGAAATAAAAGATGCCGATGGTGTTGGTGAAGTAGGTAATGCCAAATGCGGCGATATTATGCGAATTTATCTGCAAGTAGAAAATGATATAATTACCGACGTAAAGTTTAAAACCTTTGGCTGTGGCGCCGCCATTGCAACCAGCAGTATGGTAACTGAGATGGTTAAAGGTAAAAACTTAGATGAAGCTTTGGAAATCTCCAACCAGGCAGTCGCCGAAGCGTTAGGCGGCTTACCACCAGCCAAAATGCACTGTTCTAATTTAGCAGCCGATGCGTTGCATGAAGCGATTAAAGACTATATTGCTAAAAAAGGAAAGTGATTCATTGATGGCTGATAAGCCCAGAGTGCTTGTGGCCATGAGCGGAGGGGTGGACAGTTCTTTAACTGCCGCCCTTCTTGTTCATCAAGGCTATGATGTAATTGGCGCTACGATGCAAATATGGGAAAAGGATCAGGAAAATAGTGACCCTGACAGTAGAGGCTGCTGTTCATTATCAGCTGTTGAGGATGCCCGGCGGGTTGCTAATAAAATAGGAATCCCCTACTATGTGCTTAACTTCCGGGATATGTTCCAGGACACAGTGGTTAATTATTTCATAGCAGAATATTCAGCAGGCAGGACACCTAATCCCTGTATTGCCTGCAATCGCTATGTAAAATTTGAGGGTCTGCTAAGCAAAGCATTGGCACTGGGGGCCCAATATGTAGCTACTGGACACTATGCACAGATTATGTATGCAAAAGACCGCCAGCGCTATATTCTGCGTAAGGGGATGGATCTCACTAAAGACCAGTCTTATGCTTTATACCACCTGAATCAACATACTCTTAGTCATTTTTTGATGCCGCTCGGGAAATTTGCGAAAACTGAAACCAGAAAAATGGCCAGAGAGTTAGGTTTATCGATTGCTGATAAACCTGACAGTCAGGAGATCTGTTTTGTACCTAATGATGATTATAAAGCTTTTTTGAAAAATCGTATTCCTGAATTACTGAAACCGGGTAATATTGTAGATCTGACCGGCAGTATTCTAGGTAAGCATCAGGGGGTCCAGCTTTATACGGTTGGGCAGCGCAAAGGCCTTGGTTTAGCAGTTGGTAAACCCTTATACGTTATCGCACTTGACGCCGAGCGTAATGAAGTGGTTGTCGGCTCAGACCGGGATGTTTTTTCCTCAGAGCTTATTGCTAGTGACCTCAATTTTATTACAATTGATACACTGGAAGAGCCGCTGGCCGTGGAAGCTAAAATTCGCTATAGCGGATCTCCCGCCCAGGCTATGGTAACACCACTTGGTAATGGTCAGGTTCAGGTAAAATTTGCCACACCGCAGCGGGCTATTACACCTGGACAATCTGTTGTATTTTACCATGATGATATTGTCATTGGCGGGGGAATTATAATAAAGACAGTAAAGTAACTGGCCATAAATTTTTATATAGGACAATACTTGCTATAAACAGTCACTTTTTTGGCCATACTAATAGTACAATCTGTTAGGGAGGCCTACTAATGCAAAAACTGCGTAATTTATTTGGCCTGCCGGTGTTAATTACCGGAACCGGTGCGCAGATTGGCGAGGTAAAAGAAGTACTTCTTGACTTAGAGCAGGCTGCTGTTCGTGGTATTGTTCTTGCTGGTGCTAATTGGTTTACTAATGATCAAGGCGTTGTGTTTGAAGATGTATTTAGGATTGGTAGAGATGCCGTAATGCTTCGGGCCACATATGCTGTACAAGAGCTAACACCGGCTAGGATGCCGGGAACTGTTTATTATCTGTGTGATTTGCTGGACAAGCAAATTTATACTGATGCAGGGTTAAGCTTTGGTATCTTGGTGGACGCTCTTTATGATAGTACTACCGGTGAGATAAAGGCTTATGAGATTTCTGACGGTCTTATTACGGATTTGTTATATGGCCGCAAAATTATGCCGCTGCCGCAAGCACAAGTTGTTGGTCAGGATCGCGTAATCATTCCCGATGCTATGACCAATCTTCTTATACCTGAATCGAATAAGGTGTGAGGTGTAGTTTATGACAACTTGTCCTATATGCGGGCAACGGGATATAGGTAAAGTCGGTGCCGACCAGTACTACTGCGGGGATTGTTGTGTAGAGTTTATGATACGAAATCAGGATTTGAAAATCTATAATGTTGAGGTTGATGGTACGTTAACTCTATATGATGATACGGCACAGGGTACTGTTAATTTAGAGGTACAAAAGGGGTGATATGATGCGCAACAGGTTTTGGCAAGGATTGTTTTTTGGTGGACTTGTAGGAACAGCACTAGGCGCCATCATAGTTCCCAAGGCTAAACCACAAAAAAAGCCGCTGTTTGAATGTAGTGCTGATGCAGTTGCTGATACTACCCGTGATTTAATGCGGGATGCACGCCGGGCGCGCAAGCGGTTGATGAAAAAACTGGATTAGTGTCCGGTAATAGGGGGGCCTATGTAGGCTCCTTTTTCTTATAAGATAAGAAAGTTTATGTTTTTTGAACCGCAGAGACGCAGAGTACGCAGAGGGAATGTCTCGATATACATCTCCCCTCTGCGCTCTCAGTGTACTCTGCGGTTAGAGCCGTATCCTCAAGGGTTTTATTATTGACAAGGAGAACATATGCAGTTTACAAAAAAACATTTCAGACTTACTATTATATTTATATTTGCGGTTATAACTTTATATTTTCTCTGGCTTGTGCGCAGTGGCTTGTATCCATTCATTATCGCTTTATTACTGGCCTATTTGCTCAACCCTGCAGTATGTTATCTTGAGAAAAAAGGCTTGTCAAGAGTGTTAGCTATCCTGCTGTTATATGTAATTTTATTTACTGTTATTATTCTTGGCGGAACTCGCCTGCTGCCGGTTTTGATTAGAGATTTAGAAAGCTTTGGCAAGGAATTACCGCATATTCTGGGAAAAAGTGAGGAATTATTTTATCTCATTCAGAGCCACTACCAAAATTCAGTTTTACCTTACTCAATCCGCATGGCGATTGATAATTCAATAATAGCCTTACAACAGGAAGGGCAGTCCTTTGCCAGTGGCTTAGCCAACAGCATCCTGGGGCTTATCACCTATTTCATTGGCTTTGCCATTACACCAATATTGGCCTTTTATTTCTTGCATGACTGGCAAGCTATCAAAGAAGGCTTGCTTTTATTGGTGCCATGCCGCTTACGGCAGGAATTTACTTTGGCACTTAAAGATATTGACAAAGTATTAAATGGTGTAATTAGAGGGCAGCTTACGGTTGCCATAATTGTCGGTGTCTTGGTTAGTATCGGTTTATACTTTTTTAAAGTCCCGTTTGCCTTACTGATTGGTATTACTGCCGGTTTACTTGATATCATTCCTTATTTTGGCGCATTTATTGGCGCCACGCCGGCTATAACCCTGGCGCTTTTGGAGTCACCGCTGCTTGCTGGGAAAGTTGCTTTACTTTTTTTTGTAATTCATCAGTTGGAAGGAAGCGTAATTGGTCCCAAAATTCTTGGAGAAAGCGTAGGACTGCACCCGCTTACTGTGATTTTCTGTTTATTTGCCGGCGGTGAGTTATTTGGCGTTGTGGGCATGCTGCTAGGTGTACCGGTTGCGGCAGTGGGAAAGGTAGTGCTGCAACACAGTATTAAGCTTTTATTATAGTTCTCTTCACACCAAATATTGACACTAAATCTCAAATTGTAGTATAATTCCACCAGAATAATGGATTACTTTTATAATTGGAGCTGATTAATTTGAAACAATTGACCGGAAACGAATTAAGAAAACTGTTTCTGGATTTTTTTGCTGGCAAAGATCATTTAATTCAACCAAGTTCTTCGCTTATTCCTGAAAACGACCCGACCTTGCTGCTCATTGGCGCAGGTATGGCTCCGTTTAAACCCTTTTTTACCGGTAAAATGAAACCGCCTCACCCACGGATTACTACTAGTCAAAAATGTGTTCGAACTGGTGATATTGAGAATGTCGGCCGGACGGCACGCCATCATACTTTTTTTGAAATGCTGGGTAATTTCTCCTTTGGTGATTATTTCAAGAAAGATGCTATTGCCTGGGCGTGGGAATTTTTGACAGAGTATCTGGAGCTCCCCAAGGATAAACTCTGGATTACTATCTATACGAATGATGACGAAGCTTTTGATATCTGGCATAATGATATAAAAGTTCCTGCTGACCGGATTATTAGAATGGAAGAAAACTTCTGGGAAATTGGTCCCGGCCCCTGCGGCCCCTGCTCAGAAATACATATCGATTTAGGAGAAGAACGCGGTTGTGGTAAGCCGGATTGTGCCGTAGGCTGTAACTGTGACCGGTATTTAGAGATTTGGAATTTGGTATTCACTCAATTTGACCGGGACGAGGCGGGAAATTATACCCCGCTTGCCAAGAAAAATATTGACACCGGTGCCGGCCTTGAACGTATTGCTTCTGTGCTGCAAAATAAACCCTCTAATTTTGAAACCGACTTATTGTATCCCATTATTGACTATGCTGCTAAAGTAGCCGGTGTTACTTATGGTCAGTCAGCCAAAAACGATGTTTCGTTAAAGGTAATTGCCGACCATGGCCGCAGTATGACGATTATGATTGGCGACGGCGTGTTACCCTCCAATGAGGGGCGTGGTTATGTTTTACGCCGGATTCTCCGGCGGGCTGTCAGACATGGCCGCTTACTGGGAATTGAAAAACCGTTTTTAACTGATATTGTTGATATTGCTGCCACTATTTTTGCACAGGCTTATCCTGATATTACTGACAAAAAAGATTACATAAAAAAAGTAATTCAATTAGAAGAAGAACGGTTCCACACTACCCTGGCACAAGGGATTGAATTGTTAAACAAGCATGTTCAGGAACTTGCCCAGGCAGGTCAAACAGTGCTTGATGGTTCTATGGCTTTTAAACTGTATGATACCTTTGGCTTTCCCTGGGAGCTTACTGAAGAAATATTAAGTGAAAATACTATGACCTTGGATAAACAGGGGTTTGAGCAGGCTATGGCCGAGCAGCGCGAGCGGGCCCGTGCCGCCCGCCAGGACAGTGAGGAAAGTGTGGCCTTACCTGATTTATCCGGTTTGGTAACCGAAACCTTAAGCTGTAATCCGGAAGCGGAAAGTGCTAAGGTAATTTTGATCTTGAAAGACGGTAAAGTAGTTAAAGATGCCTTCGACGGCGACGAGGTTGCGGTAATCTTAGATGTTACCCCCTTTCATGCCGAAGGCGGTGGCCAGGTAGGTGATACTGGTATCATTGCCAGTGCCCTTGGCAAAATCGAAGTCAATAATACCCGCAAATTACCAGATGGAACCATCTATCATATTGGCCATATTAGTGAAGGAGCTCTGAAAACCGGCGAAGTTGTGCAATTGTCTGTTGATATAGCCAGACGTCGTCATATTGCCCGCAACCATACGGCTACTCATTTATTACAAGCTGCCTTAAAACAGGTTTTAGGCGGACATGTTAATCAAGCAGGATCGTCTGTTGACAGCAGTAGACTGCGGTTTGACTTTACCCATTTTGCGCCTGTTACTGCCGAACAGTTGGCTGAGGTTGAGCAAATGGTTAATGAGGTTATTTTAGGTAATACCACCTTAGCCATTATTGAGACAACACAAGCGGTTGCCAAAGAAATGGGAGCAATGGCTCTCTTCGGTGAAAAATATGGCGAACGGGTACGGGTAGTGATCGTCGATGGCTTTAGTAAAGAATTATGTGGTGGTACTCATGTTGGTTCAACGGCAGAGATTGGTCTATTTAAAATTGTCAGTGAAGCAGGTATCGGTGCCGGTATGCGCCGAATTGAGGCAGTTACCGGCTATGGTGCCCATGAATATTTAAAACTGCAAAATGAACTTATTAGAGAAGCGGCTGGTGTGCTAAAGACTCGTCCTGAGGAAATCGTCACCCGAATTGATACGCTCAACGGACGTGTCCGGGAACTGGAAAAAGAAGTTGGTATCTTAACTACCAAGCTTGCTAAAAATGAAGTACAGGATCTCTTAGCCACTGCCAGCACCATTAACGGTGTTCAGGTAGTAATAGGCCGGGTAGCTGCTGCTGATATGGAGAATCTGCGAGCAACCGGCGATATGGTACGAGATCGTTTGCAATCCGGAGTTGTGGTACTGGGCGCAATTAGTGGTGACAAAGTCAATTTTGTTGCTATGGCTACTGCTGATTGCGTTGCCAAAGGTATTCATGCCGGTAAGATTATAAAAGAAACCGCGGCGGTAGCGGGCGGCGGCGGCGGCGGTCGCCCCGATATGGCCCAAGCTGGCGGCAAACAGCCGGAAAGATTGTCCGAAGCTCTAAAAATGGCTGAGCAAATTATTAAATCACAAATTATATAGTGCATCATACAGGCAGGCTTTGTGCCTGCCTGTAAAAATTTATCAAAACTAACAGGAAAATATAATGCCAGGTAGAATATATAGATCTATACTTTGTCGATAATATAAGGGAGGAGGAGGCTTTATGACCAATATATCGCAAGAAACAATGATGTTTAAGGTAAATAATGATGATACTAACGCGGCTGAAGTAATTCTGACAACTGTTTACCAGTCCTTAAAGGAAAAAGGATATAA
The DNA here is from genome assembly GCF_000445445.1 of Sporomusa ovata DSM 2662. GTDB lineage: Bacteria > Bacillota > Negativicutes > Sporomusales > Sporomusaceae > Sporomusa > Sporomusa ovata. Next base: position 125,129 of record NZ_ASXP01000004.1, read on the forward strand.
TCCAATAAATCAATTGGTAGGTTACCTTTTATCTGGAGATCCGACCTATATAACCAGCTATAATAATGCCCGTGGACTGATTCGCAAGTTAGAGCGTGATGAGATTATTGAGGAATTGGTACGTGCCTATCTAAAAGACAAATAAGATGGATTATCATGTACTTGGAAAAACAGGTCTTTTTGTAACAAGATGTTTTTGCGGACTTACTATTGGCCTTTTGCAGTCAAACCGGCCATTGGCCGAAGGTGCTGGCGTTATTTGGGCAGCACTTGACGCAGGGGGTCAATTTTATTGATACAGCTGAAATAATAGTAGTTCTTTGTGATAATGGGGAGGATAAATGCGCATACTAGCACTTGATGTCGGGGACAAAACTATTGGAATAGCGGTTTGCGATGAGCTTAAGCTGACAGCACAAGGGGTTGAAGTCATTCGCAGAACATCGCCAACTAAGGATTTTACTAGGCTCAATGAACTGATAACCATGTATCAGGTAGGGCTTGTTGTTATTGGGTTACCCAAAAACATGAACGGTACGATTGGCCCCAGAGGCGAACTTGTGAAGGAATTTGCCAGCACATTGATACAGACTATCCCCAATATTGAGATTACATTCTGGGATGAGCGTTTGTCTACTGTTGCAGCGCAAAAATCGCTAATTGCAGCTGATGTCAGCCGGGCCAAGCGACGTCAGGTTATTGACAAAATGGCTGCTGTCTTCATTTTACAAGGCTATCTTGACAGTTTGGCACGAGGGTAGTTGACTTTCCAGAGAGTCCCTTGACAGGATATGTTTTCTAAGATAAAATTATATTGCGTATGTGTAAAAAGAGGTGAAAGACATGACTGAAAATGAATACGATGAAAGTATGGAGTTTGATGAGCCGGTAGTCGTCATGACTGATGAAGAAGGCAATGAATACTACTACCGTGAAGACATGATCGTTCCTGTTGGTGACAAGCGCTTCGCTATACTGGTACCATTTGACGTTGATGAAGAGGAGTGCGATGGTAGCTGCCATGATGAAAGCTGCGACTGTGGCTGCGGTGAAGAAACTGACGTATTTATTGCCCGAATCGACGTTGACGAAGACGGCGAAGAAATTTACGTAGACCCTACTGATGAAGAATTTGAAGAAGTTCGTAAAGCCTACGAAGAGTTGATTGAAGACGAGGAAGAGTAAAAGAAGCCGCCAGGCTTCTTTTTTTTCCAGATGGATAGGTAACCTTATTTGTCTCATAAGACATTATCGATTATAATGGTACTAGCTTAGATGAATGTGAAAAGGGGATAGTGAATGTTACTACTAAATATTTCGGTTTCCAAGAAAATTCTAATTGGAATCTTGGCAGCCACTATTCTCAGTTTTGGCGCGATGCTAGTTGGTTGGACACTGACTGAGCCGGTTAGCAGCAAAGGAGAACCCATACTTGTACGTATTAAAGCAGGTACTCCAGCTAAAGTTATAGCCGAAGAGTTAGAAAATCAAAAATTAATAAAAAATGCTATTGTATTTCGGGTTGCGGCTAAGCTGCAGGGACTGGAAAATTCACTGCAGGCCGGAGAATATTCCATTAGTCCGGCCATGCCTGTGCGGCAAATGCTTACTATGATGTCTCAGGGACAAACTGCTTATCAACAATTTACAATTCCTGAAGGATATACAGTTGACCAAATTGCTGAACTGCTGGCCGAAAAGAAACTGGCAAATCCTGAAAAATTTAAAGCATTGGCTAAAAACTTTGCCCCTTTTCCCTATATGGCAGCTAACCCTGATACCAAATACAGTGTGGAAGGATTTCTGTTTCCTGACACCTACCGTTTAGCCAGGGGTACTTCTGAAGAAGAGCTGCTGACGATGATGGTCAAACAATTTGATGCAAAAATGACTCCTGACAGCAGGCAGCGGGCGGCAGAACTTGGACTTTCTGTCCGTGAGGTTATCATTATGGCTTCTCTTGTGGAAAAAGAGGCCAAACTCAATGAAGAACAACCAATCATTGCCGGAGTTTTTGCCAATAGGATAAAGCAAAACATGCCTTTGCAGTCATGTGCTACCATTCAATATATTCTTGGTTATCCTAAGGCTGAACTTACCATTCAGGACACTGAAATCGTCTCGCCCTATAATACCTATCAAATCATGGGCTTGCCACCAGGGCCTATTGCTAATCCTGGGACTGATGCTATCAAAGCTGTGCTTTTGGCTAACAAAACCGATTATTTATATTTTGTAGCCGATAAACAAGGCAAGCATCATTTTAGCAATTCCTATGCAGAACATTTACTGGCAATCAATCAGGTGCAGTTATGAAAGATAACTTGATTACGCTGTTAGCTGAAATGGAAGAGTATGCTATTGCCCATAATGTGCCAATCCTTAACCGGGAAAGTGGTCAGTTGTTACAAGCGGTAACCGCCGGTGCTACCCCTAAGTCTGTCCTGGAGATAGGTACAGCAATTGGTTATTCAACATTACTTTTGGCTGCCAACATCGCACCTGGTGGAAAAATAACGACACTTGAACAAGATGAAAACCGGATAGTGGTTGCCCGGCAATTTCTGGCGCAGGCAGGTGTTCTCGACCACATAGAAATTATTGCCGGCAATGCCGGCGAAGTTGTGTCCGGACTAACTGACCGTTTTGATTTAGTATTTATTGACGCTGCGAAAGGTCAATATCTTGATTATTTGTATAAAGTTATGGATAAACTTTCTCCAGGAGCTATTATCATTGCTGATAATGTCTTATTTAGAGGCTGGGTGCTTGATAACCAGGCAACACCCAGGCGTTTTCGGACAATTGTTAAACGTCTGCAGGCTTATCTTGATTTTGTTACTAATGATGCGCGGTTTGACACGGTAGTTCACCAGACCGGCGATGGTATGGCCGTATCGCGTTACCAGGGAGAGGCGAATAAATGATAACTAAACCAGAGCTTCTGGCACCTGCCGGAAACTTGGAAAAACTTAAAATGGCACTTATTTATGGTGCCGATGCTGTGTATATGGGCGGAAAGGCTTTTGGTTTACGGGCTTTTGGCGATAATTTTGATGATACTGAACTTGAGCAAGGGATTGATTTTGCTCATAGTCTTGGTAAAAAAGCCTATATAACCATTAATATCTTTCCCCACAACAATGATTTGCTTGGTTTGCCTGAATATCTTACGCGTCTTGCCGCAATAGGTGCTGATGCCATCCTGGTTTCTGACCTTGGTGTATTTCGCATTGCCCGGCAGGCAGCTCCTTCGCTGCCTATTCATATTAGTACTCAGGCCAATAGTACCAATTGGGCTGCTGTCCAATTCTGGCAAGAACTAGGTGCAACGCGGGTCGTGTTAGCACGGGAGCTTTCACTTGCTGATATAAAACTGATCAGGCAAAAGGTTAACATTGAACTCGAAGCCTTTGTCCATGGGGCGATGTGTATGTCTTATTCCGGGCGTTGCCTAATAAGTAACTATCTAACCGGACGTGATGCCAATCGGGGAGAATGTGCACAGCCTTGCCGTTGGAAATATCATCTCATGGAAGAAAGCCGTCCGGGAGTATACTTACCAGTAGCGGAAGATGAACGGGGTACATACATATTTAATTCCAAAGATTTATGTCTTATCGGCCATATACCTGAACTTATGGATAGCGGCTTACATAGTTTTAAAATAGAAGGCCGCATGAAAAGTGTTCACTATGTTGCTACTGTTATCAAGGTTTATCGAGAGGCCATTGACAGCTATGCCAGTTCGTCAGCACTCTTTACAGTCAAACAGGAATGGCTTGATGAACTACAGAAAGTATCGCACCGGGAATATACAACAGGTTTTACTTTTACTAAGCCAACAGAGCAAGATCAAATTTATACTTCTTCCAGCTATATTCAAACCCATAATTTTATTGGACTTGTTAAGGAATACAATCCGTCGACCGGCATGGCAGTAGTAGAGCAGCGCAATAATATGAAGGTTGGCGAAAAAATTGAAATTATGCAGCCTGGTAAGAGCAACTTTGTACAAACAATTAGCCAAATGTTTGATTCCGAAGGCAACTTGATCAGTGTAGCGCCTCATCCACAGCAAATTGTGACCCTGCCAATGTCGCAACCGGTGGTGCCCTATGCTATGCTCAGGCGGCCGCAAGGCAGGAGCGATGAACTTGACAACGACAATAGATAAACCGATTTATATCCAGGTTGAACCTAGATATGTTAATTATGTAAATCGAATTATGGAAGGCTATGAATATTTAGGAGTCGTCAGTACATTGGACCGGCGTGAGGGAATATTGCAAATCCGGGCAACACCTGATACAACTAACGAAGTTCGGGACATATTAGCCCATATTCCGATTGAAATCCATTATGTTGAACGCTCTGAATAACCGGCTGCCTTTGTAAGCCATACTATATCTATCTAACAACAATAGAAGGTGGCAGTATGGCTTATTCCAGTACACGTATATTTCGACTGGTTTTATTTTTTTTGATCCTGTCCAGCCTGCTGGTAATGCGATTATTTTATCTCCAGATTATCCAGGGGCAGCAATTAGCTTTAGAAGGACTTAATATTCGTGTTCAGGGATTACCAGTCGAGATTGCCAGGGGTGAAATCCTGGACTGTAATCGTCTACCACTAACCAATACCACGCAGCAATATAGTCTTGTTGTTTTTCCTGGGCAAGTTGAACATACTCCGCTGCCATTGTTGCGCAAACTTAACGCTATTGTAAGCTTACCAAGCGAACAGCTTGAATATTTCTTACAGGGTAACCATACCAGTGAATACCCCTTTAGACTAGCTAAAGATATTAGCAGTGATACGGCAAAAAAAATTAATGATTTGCATATACCAGGTATTATAGCAATTGCCGAAAAAAACCGGTATGGACAGGGAATGCTTGCCTCGCATATACTGGGCTACATTAATTCTGCCGACAATAAGGGAGTAAGCGGGATTGAAGGCATGTATGACGAGCTGCTGCGCGGCAATCAGCCTGAATATGTTGCTGCCATTGTTGATGCAAGTCAGCAAATCATCCCCGGTCTGGGCTATAAACGGCTAAAGCTTTCGGCTAGTAATAACGAAACGAATATCGTATTAACTATTGACAAACAGATTCAGCAAAAGGTCGAAAATTGTATGGATCGCACAATTGTCAAGGGTGCCGTGGTCGTTATGCGTCCAAGTACCGGCGAAATACTTGCTATGGCGTCCAGGCCGGGATTTGATGCCAATAATCTTAGTCGTTATTTAGAGCAAAGCAGTGCCCCTTTGTTAAACCGTGCCATTTCGGCCTATCAGCCTGGCTCTGTGTTTAAGTTAGTAGTAGCTGCTGCCGCACTTGAAAACAAAACAGTAAAAATGAATGATGTGCTTTTTGATGCCGGCTATATTGACGTCAATAATGTTCGTTTTCAAGGCTGGGATTATGGTGAGACGCCCAAAGGGTATCTTACCATCACGGAAGCCATGGCTCATTCCAGCAACCCGGTGTTTATCGAGGTTGCCTTGAAATTAGGCGCTGAAAAGCTCATTGCTATGGCGGCAAAGTTTGGGTATGGTTCCAGGACAAATCTTGGATTTTTAGGTGAGAGTGAAGGTAACTTACCGGCTGCCGATCAATTATACCCAGGTGATCTGGCTAATTTGGCTATCGGTCAGGGTTTTTGTGAAGCTACGCCGGTGCAGGTAGCGCAGACAGTAGCCACAATCGTAAACGATGGCCTTAAGATTGAACCATATATTGTTAGTCTCCTTACAACCCCTGATGGAACTATTGTTAAGAAGTTTCAAGCCCATCCTGGTATACGGGTAATATCCAGGCAAACAGCTGAAAGATTACGAAACATGATGCTGGCGGTCACACAATATGGCACAGGCCAAGCTGCTTATGTGGAGGTCTTTGGTTCAGCAGGTAAGACTGGTTCGGCTGAAACAGGACGAACCAGTACCAACGGGAAGGGTATAAATCATGCTTGGTTTGCTGGTTTTACGCCGTTTGAGCATCCTAAGTATGTCATTGTGGTTTTTGTGGAGGAAGGCATGTCTGGCAGTAATGTTGCCGCCCCCATCTTTCGTGACATAGCAACCGAAATTCTTAAAAACTAGGTAACCAAACATCTAACCTATGAAATAGTTTTTCTGTAGTCAAAATACAAAATATATGCTAAAATGTTAAAGTTAGTACACAAAGATATTTTTTGCTGCTGGCAACAAGTACCACATGAATTAAGTAAACGCTGGAGATGAATGGGATGGAAGCTTTTAAAAAACGAGTTTTGGTTCTCCACGGGCCTAACCTGAATTTGCTTGGGAAGCGTGAGCCGGAAGTATATGGTACGACTACGCTTGAAAATATTAACGATATGTTACAGGGGCGGGCCGTAGAGCTGGGTTTGGAACTCGTCTTTATGCAAAGTAACTATGAAGGTAAACTGATTGACGCCATCCAGCAAGCCCCGGGCAACTATGCCTGTATTATAATTAATCCAGCTGCCTTTACTCATTATAGCATTGCGGTGCGTGACGCGTTGGCAGCCGTAAATGTGCCGGCCATTGAGGTCCATTTATCCAATATTTACTGTAGAGAGGAATTTCGTCATCATTCAGTAATTTCAGCGGTAGCCATTGGACAAATAGCCGGCTTTGGGGCAAATAGTTATTTACTGGCATTAGAGGCGGCTGCGAATCTGATTAAGGGTACAAAGCTATGATACAGCAGCGTTTAACTGGTTTGCGTAAGCTTATGACGATACATAGCCTTGATGCTATTATCGTAACCAAACCGGAAAACCGGCGATATTTTAGTGGTTTTACCGGTTCCTCCGGATTACTTTTAATTGACAAACAAAGGCAGCTATTATTTACTGACTTTAGATATATTGAGCAAGCTAATAAGCAATCACCAGAGTATCAAATTGTTCGTCATGGAGCAGATATGGTTGCTATCCTGGCAGATACAGTTAAAAAACTAGGAATTATCCATATTGGTTTTGAAAGTGACTTTGTAACCTGGGACGCTTATCATAAGCAGGCTGCGCAGCTAACTATGGTGGAATGGCAACCTGTCCAACTAGATGCTTTGCGAGAGATTAAAGATCAAGCTGAGCTTACACTCTTACAGCAGGCTGTCGAAATTGCCGATGCAGCCTTTAGTCATGTAGTAACGGTAATTAGACCGGGAATAACTGAACTGGAGATTGCACTGGATCTTGAGTACCAAATGCGTAAGCTTGGTTCAGAGAAACCAGCTTTTGATACTATCGTAGCCTCCGGTTACCGCAGTGCTTTACCGCATGGTCAGGCCTCTGATAAAATCATTGAGGCGGGGGATTTTATTACCATGGATTTCGGTGCCGTATATCAGGGCTATCATTCTGACATGACGCGAACCGTGGTGGCAGGGAAGGCTAGTGGTAAACAGCATGAAATATATAGTATTGTCCAAGCTGCTCAGTTGGCAGGCATTAAAGCCGTAGCAGCTGGTAAAACAGGTAAAGAAATTGATCAGGTTGCCAGAAAAATAATCTCCGATGCGGGCTATGGCAAATACTTTGGTCATAGTTTAGGCCATGGAGTTGGGCTTGCTATTCATGAAGAGCCCCGGTTATCGCCTGCAAATGACAGTAAACTGGCGGCAGGCATGGTAGTGTCTGTTGAACCGGGAATTTATCTTCCCGACTGGGGTGGCGTACGTATCGAAGATTTGGTTGTGGTTTCTGCTGCCGGCTGCACAGTTCTTACTGCCAGCAGCAAGAGCTTATTAGAAATAGAGTAATTGACCGAACATGGGGAGGCATATTAATGATTTCAGTTAATGATTTTCGTACAGGGGTAACAGTTGAGATTGATAATGATGTGTGGAGCGTAGTTGACTTTCAACATGTAAAACCAGGTAAAGGTGCAGCTTTTGTTAGGGCCAAACTGAAAAATGGCCGTACCGGAGCTGTCGTTGAACGCACTTTCAACGCTGGTGAAAAATTACCCAAAGCGCATGTTGATCGCCGCGAAATGCAGTATCTCTATATGAGTGACGGCATGTACAACTTGATGGATAATGAGAATTATGAACAGATTGAATTGTCAGCTGAGCAAATGGGTGATGCTACCAAATTCTTAAAAGAAAATATGAATATTGCCGTAATGTTTTTCCAAGGCACTGTTATCGGTATTGATTTGCCAATGTCGGTTGAACTGACAGTTGTTGAAACTGATCCTGGTGTCAGGGGTGATACTGCTACCGGTGGTAATAAACCAGCTAAATTAGAGACTGGGCATATTGTGCGTGTACCACTCTTTATCAATATTGGTGAGGTGCTGAGAATCGATACCCGTACTGGTGACTATATCGAGCGCGCCTAAAACTTAGATCAAAGAAATCTCCGAAAGTTATGTTTTAATAAGCATTGGATATACTACAAATAGTGTCTAATGCTTAGAACAGAACATAGCTAAAGGGGGTTTTTTTATGAGAAATCTTAAGGAGAAAGTGGCCTATTTACATGGATTAACACAGGGTCTTAATGTCAGCGAGCATTCCTCTGAGGGTAAACTTTTAATCAATATTATTGATGTACTTGATTCTTTTGCTGATGAGGTTCAAAGCGTTAATGTTGCACAAGTAGACCTTGAGGATTATGTGGAGTCAATTGACGAAGATTTAACTGACCTGGAAGAGCAGATTTATGAAGACTTTGATAGCGCTGCAGACGATGATTTTGACGACGACGGCTGTGAAGATGTTTTTGATGATGATATGGTTGAAGTAACTTGTCCGGACTGTCATGAACTAGTTACCTTTGAGTCTGATATCCTGGACGATGATGATGATATTGAGGTAACTTGCCCTTACTGTGGCGGTACAGTCTACGATAACACCTTAGATGTTGTTGCCACCGACAGCCTCCAGGCTGAGCAATCTAACCATATTATGCATCCTGGTATTTGAAAAAACCTTCTAAGCCTATAGCATTGACAATCACGGAAAAACCCCAGAGTTATTATTGGAAAAATTAATTCTTTTTACTGACTTGGCCTGGCCGCCAAGTCTTTCTTTTGTCATAAATTATTTTTAAAAACATATCTATGTAAAGAAAAGATAGTGGAGATGAAATACAATTGCCCGAAAAATTAACTAAGGAATGATAAACGCATGACAAATACACAAGATATCTTAGTGCAACATATTTATCCGCTTTTGCCGCCCAATTTGTCTCAAATACTGATGGCAGTACCTGTCAGCTTGCTGGCTAAAGTAACTGAAATCCGTATTAGAGCAAATCAGCCGTTAGTATTAGTATTAGGTAACCATGACGTTATGATTGATGTCTTTGGACAGGCAGCCAGCCAAGCTCAGGCTTACTATTGTACCATTCAGGATTTGCTTAAAACCTTTCAGCTACTATGTAAAAATTCCGTATATGCTTTTGAGCCGGAATTAAGGCAAGGATATCTGACCATCAAGGGCGGTCACCGGGTTGGTTTGGCGGGACAGGCAACGGCTTTTGATGGAACGGTAAAAACACTTACCCATATTAGTTCACTCAATATTCGTTTAGCCAGAGCTATACCTGGCTGCGCTGATATTATTTTGCCCTTTGTCATCGATAGTGTTAGCCGAAGGATATATAATATCTTACTTATTTCACCGCCACGCTGTGGCAAAACAACAATTTTGCGGGACTTAATTCGTCAGTTGAGCACTGGCAAAGCGACGTTAGGCATTGTGGGCGTACAAATTGGTCTTGTTGATGAACGATCAGAAATTGCCGCCTGCGAAAATGGTATTCCCAGTGTTGACCTGGGTCCCCGGGTTGATGTGCTGGATGCGTGTCCTAAAGCGAGTGGATTATTAATGCTTATCCGTTCAATGGCGCCGGAAGTAATAGCAACAGACGAATTGGGCCGGGCAGAGGATGCTGCGGCAGTGCGGGAAGCTATTCATGCCGGCGTAAGTGTGCTGGCCACTGTTCATAGCCGGACAATAAACGAACTGCGTGAACGTCCGTATATTGGTGAATTGGTACAACAAAAAATGTTTGACCGCTATGTTATCCTGAGCAACCGTTTAGGACCGGGAACAATTGAAAAAATAATTGATTCCCGGTTGGAAAAGACAGTATATGCTTGTTCCAATGAGGTGAGAGAATGTGGCTGAAAATTTTGGGCAGTCTGCTGATTATTGTCGCCGGTACAGCTATGGGCTTTAGTGTCGCGGCACGCTATGTTGAGCGTCCGCGTCAAATCCGCCAGCTAATCAGCTGTTTGTCAGCCTTACAATCACACATCAACTATGCAGCAATACCGTTGCCGGGAGCATTGTCGCAATGCACCTCAGGTATAGCAGGACCAGTAGCGGACTTTTTTAACACGATGTCATTATTGCTGCTCAATAACGGTTGGTTAACACCGCAGGCTGCTATGGATCAGGCTCTAATGGAATCAAAACAACTGGTTTTAAATCAGCCTGAACGGGAAATTCTTACGGTATTTAGTGCCAATCTTGGCAGTATGGACCGCGAGGAACAGCATAAGTCATTGGAACTGGTCCAGGAGCAATTATCCAGAATCCAATATGAGGCGGAAAAGCTCTGTGAGCAAAACGTCAAGATGTATAGATACTTAGGGCTCTGCAGTGGCTTAGCAATAGTCATAATTTTAGTGTAACTATATATTCCGCGTTAAAGAAGTTTACAGGCGCAAGCGGGTGGTGTATTGACAACGCTCCACCACTAGCGTTTGACTTCCGCTTTTGCCAACACACCACCCGCCTGCAAGAGTCCTTAATACGTTGTATATAGACCATAGGAGGGGAATGGGTATGGGAATCGATGTATTATTTAAAATTGCCGGGGTAGGTATCTTGATTTCTGTTTTTCATACAGCGTTAAAACAAGCCGGTAAAGAAGATATGGCTCACTTATGTACGCTTGCCGGTTTTGCGCTAGTGTTATTATGGGTTGTGCAATTATTGGGACGATTGTTTACCACTGTACAGGATGTATTTAAGTTGTTCTAAGGGGTGTAAGCACCATGGAAATCATCCAAATTATCGGGTTGGGACTTGTTGTTACCTTGTTGATTTTAATTATTAAACAACAACGCCCCGAACTGGCTGTACAGCTGGGGCTCACACTGTCAGCAATTATTTTTTTAATGGTACTAAGTAAGCTTAGTGTTGTGCTTGATTTATTTCGAGATTTAGCCGAAAAAGCCAATATCAGTCAGATGTACCTGAATACTATTCTTAAAATTATCGGTATTGCTTATGTAACTGAATTTGGTGCTCAAGTTTGTCGCGATGCCGGTGAAGGTGCAGTTGCCGGCAAAATTGAGTTTGCTGGTAAAATTCTTGTAATGGTCCTGGCAGTACCGATCATTGCCTTAGTATTAGATACCATCGTAAGACTCATTCCTTAAGGTGGAATGCGCATGAAAAAAGGTATACTAGCACTATTGTTTATCTTATGCAGTAATATTGCCTGGGCGGCACCTGATGTCACCCCGGAATTGCCTATTGAACTGCTGGATGGTTCATCGGTTACTAATATTAACCATTTTATTCAGGTAATTAATAAGGAACTGAATGAAGATATCCCCTTTTTAACGGCGGCAACAATTAAAGATATTGCCACCAAAGGTCTGGATTTTAACTGGCAGACAATGAGTACTACCGTTCTCTCTTGTTTGTTTAAAGAATTGGCAACAAATATTCATCTTATGGGCAAGTTGTTATTTTTAGCGGTACTATGCGCACTGTTACAAAATCTGCAAAATTCATTTGAGCAATCGTCAATCTCGTTATTAGCGTATAGTGTGTGTTTTATATTTTTATGTGTAATTTCCCTGAGTGCTTTTTATAATGGGCTGACACTTGCCCGGGAAACGGTCGGTACGATGGTCGGATTTATGGAGGCGCTGCTGCCGCTTTTATTATCCTTGTTAGCCGGGGTTGGAGCATTAACCTCGGCGGCGCTTTTAACTCCACTTATGCTGCTGGTTGTTAGTGTAACAAGTGTCATTGTGAAAGATATTGTTTTGCCGTTACTATTCTTAACCGCTGTTTTGGAGTGTGTAAACTATCTTTCCGGCACATATCGGCTCAGTAATTTGACCGGCGTACTTAAACAGGCCGGAATGATGATCCTCGGATTTGTGTTGGTAGTATTTATTGGCATCGTTAGTATTCAGGGTGTTGCCGGCAGTATCGCTGATGGTCTGACTTTACGGACAGCCAAGTATGCTACAGCAACATTTATACCGGTTGTCGGCAAAATGTTTGCTGATACTGTTGAACTGGTCATGGGAGCTTCGCTGCTACTAAAAAATGCTGTAGGTATATTTGGGGTGGTAGCCATTGCTTTACTGTGTGCACTACCACTTATTAAGCTTCTTTCGCTGATCGTAGTTATGAAGATAGCAGGAGCATTGATTCAGCCTATGGGTGACGAGAAAATGGCAAAGTGTCTTGATGCCATGGGAAACAATCTAGTATTAGTTTTTGCCGCATTACTTACAGTAGCCTTAATGTTTTTTTTGGTAGTTACCATGATTATTGCTGCCGGCAGTGTTGCCATGATGCTGCGATAGGGGTTGGTAAAATAGGGTATGATAGCTTTCATTACAGCTTGGATAAAGGGCATTATATTTGTAGTATTGTTTGCCGCCTTTCTCGAACTTTTGTTACCTAATAACAGTATGCAACGCTTTGTTAGAGTCATTATGGGTTTATTCATCATGCTGGCGATATTAAATCCTATCATTGGTGTTATTGAGCATCAAGTAACGGCTGATCAATTGCCGGTACTGGCAGCACGGGTAGACAGTAACTTAGCTGCTGCCGATGTCTTACAGGCTACTAACAATGTTGCCGAAAAACGTGAGCAGTTGGCCCGCGATTTATATGTTAAAGATTTATCCAGACAAATTAGAGCAACTGTCATGGCCGTCGATGGTGTTGCTGACGCTAAAGTAGTAGTAACTATTGATAATGGAGATACTGGCCCCCAAAAAACAAGTAAAGCAATGGGCAAATTAAAACATGTAGTGGTATATCTTGAACCGGGAATTACTGCCAGTGAACGAAAAATTTCCCAGGTAACTGTTGGCGTTTCTATTTCTGGAGCGGCCCCGGAAGCAAAGAAACTGCCTGCAGTGGTAGTAGATAAGGTTACCCGGGTAGTGACAGAACTTTATCAGCTTAGATCTAGTCAAGTTGAAGTTAGGTGGATGAATTAAGGAGGTTAATGCTATGAGTATGCAAGGAACTTCTCTGAAGGAATGGCTATCAGGAGCAAAAAAAGTTATGCCCAGCCAATTACTGAAAGCTGGGGTAGTAAATGCCAGACTGCTATGGCTGGGCTTACTGGGAATTATTTTGCTGGTATTTGGCGGTGTCTATGAACCGTTTATTGCTACACCCAAACCAATTGTTCCCGTCGAAACTGTCAAAAATACGCCTGCGATGAACCGTAGTTATGAAGAAGCTCTTGAGAGCAAGGTAGGCAATTTACTAGCGCAGATTAAAGGCGCAGGCGCGGTATCTGTAAGTATAACACTCGAAAGAAGCGGTAAGCAGGAGCATGCTCAAAATATCACCAAGGAAACAAAAACAATCCAGGAAAAAGATAATACCGGTGGTATCCGCACTACAACGGAAACCAAAGAATCGCAGCAAGTGTTATTAAGCAAAGAAAGTGGAGCTGATAAACCAGTAATAGTTCAAGAATATAAGCCTGTCATTAAAGGTGTACTGGTAGTGGCTGAGGGCGCCTATGACTCAGTAGTTAAAGCCAATTTAACCAAAGCCATTGAAGCAGGCCTCGGAATTCCAGCCTATAAAATAACTGTTTTGCCCCAAAGAAAGTGAGGTTAAAAGAGATGAAAATAATATCCGTTTTTTCCATAAACAAACTAGGAAAATTCGCCTCGTTACTCGTAGCCTTAGGGATACTTTTACTGATAATCAGCGGTGTCTGGAACTACTACCAGGATATGCTTCAGGTCAGGGCTAACCGGTCTAATGCGATGCAGGTTACAAAGCAGGTATTTCCTGATCAAGTTGTACCGGTTATGGCTCCTGATTTTTTTACCGAGTATCGTCTGGAACGGGATAAAATACGCAGTGAACGGTCTGATCTTTTGCGAGAAATTATCCAGAATGCCCCCACCCAGGATTCCAAACAACAGGCCCAGGAAACAATTCTCAAAATGACTTTGGAAAAACAGCGGGAAGTAGAAATGGAAAATCTAATTAAAGCCAAAGGGTTTGCTGATGCGCTGGTCTTTGTCCGTGACAATTCGGTAAGTGCAGTAGTTAAGACAACGGCACTTACCCAGGAAGAGGTTGTTCAGGTGGCCGAAGTAATCAGTCGTATTTCCGGAATTAAACCTGGCGATATAACGATTAGTGCAAAACCATAACTAAAGCATACGGCTATGGTTTATTTTTCTAACCCAAATTGTAAAAGTGGAAAAAGCTTGGTATAATATATAGTTATAAGATATCTGTCTCTCTATATAATAGTTAGTAGGATGTAACAGAGCGTTAGGGGGGTTGGAGTGGAAAAGAAAGAACGCCTGGAAAAGACTGAGCATAATGATGTTGGTTCTATTCGGATAGCTGATGAAGTAGTTGGCATAATTGCCGGACTTGCAGCAACAGAGGTAGCTGGTGTTGCCGGCATGAGCGCTGGCTTAGTTGGCGGTATTGCTGAAATGCTGGGCAAGAAAAACCTTTCCAAAGGTGTTAAGGTTGAGGTCGGCGAACGGGAAGCAGCTGTTGATCTATATATCATTGTTGAATATGGTGTCCGCATACCGGATGTAGCCTTACGGGTCCAGGAAAATGTTAAGCGCGGCATTGAGTCTATGACTGGTCTTGATGTTGTTGAGGTTAATATTCATGTTCAAGGCGTAGGTTTTGCCGCAGAAGGTAAAGAAGAAGATATTAGGGTAAGATAATTAGAATTAGGAAAGGCCAAAGAAAGGAGACACTATGGGAATCATTGACCGCATCATTTTATCAATTTACACATTTTTATTGGCTTTCTTGTCAATTGTCGTTATTCTCCTGTCTTTACGCCTTATTCCTTTGGAAACGGCGGGGACGAGCCTTGCCTATGTATATGGTCAATGGGAAGCTTCGCTGGTTGGAGCCGTTTTTTTTCTGGTAAGTATCAGACTGCTTTTGGCTGGCCTTCGTTCCCGCAAAGTGAAAGATACTATTGTTCACCATAATGACATAGGAGATGTGCATATTTCTCTGACAGCTGTAGAAAATTTGGTAGAGAAGGTAGCACGGCATATTCGAGGCGTACGCGGCATTAAGGTCAAAGTTTCGCTAGTTGAGCAGGAAATAACGGTGAAATTAAACGCTGTCGTAAGCCCGGAAAGTCATGTCCCAACAGTTGCCAGCGAGATTCAGAGTCGTGTGCATGAATACATAAAAAATACGGTTGGTATCGAATTAGCCGATGTGCAAGTCACGGTAGAAAACATTAGCAATGATTTCAAAACTAAGCAGCGTGTTGAATAGGGGTGGCAGCATTGAATTCTAAACTCTTGGAGGAAATCTGGCAACAACACAGCGGTAAACTTCTAGGGGTAGTATTCGGTTTCGTCTTTGGCATCCTCGTCCTATCTTTTGGCTTTTTCCGTACACTATTTGTAGTTTTGTGCGCTGTAGTTGGTTATATTGTTGGTAAACGTATTGATCAAAAAGAAGATATTCTGGAAATACTGGACAAGCTGCTGCCGCCAGGTTATAACCGGTAGCTGCTAAAATAAAAGAAAGAGGGAAATTATGAGTCGCAGAAAAGCCCGTGAGATGGCTGTTCAAGCACTATTTCAATTAGATTTTAACTCCGGTGCTACCAGTGATGAAGCACTTAATTCTGTACTGAGTGAACGGGAAGATACCAATGAATCTACTAGACTTTATGCTCAGTCATTGGTGGAAGGGACTAAGCAAAACCTTGCAGCAATTGACGAATATATATCAGATCTGTCACGGGAATGGAAAATTGACCGTATGGCTGGTGTTGACCGCAATATAGCCAGAATGGCTATTTATGAAATGAAATATAGTCCGGAACCTATGCAGCCAGGTGTTGCGATAAATGAAGCTGTTGAACTGGCTAAAACTTTTGGCACTGAAGACTCAAGCCGCTTTATTAATGGTATTTTAGGCTCAATTGTAAAAAATAAAGAGTGATGACGAATGTTGTATTAGGGATAGATACCAGCTGTTATACTACTTCTGTGGCAATACTTGATGAACAGGCCCGGCTGATTGCTGATTGCCGGCGAATGTTATCGGTCAAAGCAGGGAAGCGCGGCCTGCAGCAATCAGAGATGGTATTTCAGCACACGCGCAATTTGCCTGAACTCTTTCTGCAGGCCTGCCAAAAGCTAGACAAACCTATATGTTTTAAAGCAATCGGGGTCTCGGCTTTTCCACGGCCATTGCCTGATTCCTATATGCCCGCTTTTCTGGTCGGTGAAGGCTATGCCAAAGTGCTGGCTCTGATCCAGAATATACCGCTTTATCGTATCAGCCATCAGGAAAATCATGTTTTTGCCGGACTCAGGTCTGCTGGCGGCCCTGTTGCTTCCAGCTTTTTAGCTATTCATTTATCGGGAGGTACAACAGAAATTGTCCGGGTAGCTAACGATGCAAGCGCACCTGACTCACGGCGGCTGTCTATTAGTATTTTGGGCGGTACGCTAGACATTCATGCCGGGCAACTGGTCGATCGTATCGGAGTTCTTCTAGGTTTAAAGTTTCCTGCCGGTCTTCACCTGGAATCATTAGCGGCAGAGAACCATGAGCAGGCTATTACTATTCCTATAACGGTACGAAAAGCCTGTGTTAGTTTTGCCGGCCCGGAGACCCATATTCGCAAATTGGCAGCACAAGGTATAGCTCCGGCGATAATTGCCGCTAGCGTCGAATTATGTATTGCCAAGGCAGTAACAGCGATGATAAAACAGACTATCTCCAGCACCGGACTTACTGATGTATTGCTGGTTGGCGGCGTAACTGCCAATCAATATATCAGAAAATATCTCAGAAATCAGCTTGAAGAAACCTTGCTGGCAAAATTGTATTTTCCTGAGCCAAGTTATAGTCCTGACAATGCAACCGGTGCTGCTTATTTTGCTTTAGCCAGCCAGTATTAGTGACCATATAAACTCACCATGGCCACCTTTCTTGCATAGAATACAAAAAGGTTATAGGCCTGGAGGTGACACCATGGTACCTTATATTCTGACAGGTGCGTTAATTGGCGCAGTTATTGGACATCTAATTCCCCCTGGGTATTTTTTCTGGTTTGTGGTGGGAAGTGTCGGTGGCTATGCAGCGCAACGTTATTTTGGCACCCGCTTTTAGGGAATAAAACAAAAGCCGGGCAGAAGGCTTTCAAAACTCTTTAGCCAGACTTATGTCTGGTTTTTTTTCCCCAGCAGAAAGTATTAAAATATGGAGTATTTTTATGAATAATATCTTTACCGTTAGTGACCTAACTAAATATATCAAAAGTATATTTGACCGGGATGCAAAACTGATTTCCGTTTTTGTCAAAGGTGAAATTTCCAATTTCAAAAGTCATTATTCCGGGCACTGTTATTTTACCCTTAAAGATGCTGGCTCACAGATTAAAGGAGTTATGTTCAAAAGTCGGGCTCAATTTCTAAAATTTGAGCCCCGTGATGGGATGAAGGTTGTAGCTGTTGGCCAGATTACTGTGTTTGAAAGAGATGGGCAGTACCAGCTTTACGCTGAACAATTAATCCCTGACGGTGTAGGAGAACTAAGTATTGCGTTTAATCAATTAAAAGAGAAATTAGCGGCAGAAGGTCTGTTTGATGACAGCCGCAAAAAAAAGTTAGCTCTTTTACCGCAAGCAATTGGTATTGTCACCTCGCCGACCGGCGCAGCCCTGCGTGATATTATTACAGTTGCCAAACGTCGCCACCCAGGTATACCGCTTACCTTATACCCGGTTCTGGTTCAGGGTATAGATGCGCCAGGTCAGATTGTACAGGCCATCCAAGACTTTAACCGTTTAAAAAGTGTAGATGTACTTATTGTTGGTCGCGGCGGCGGCTCTATTGAGGAATTGTGGGCCTTTAATGATGAGCAAGTGGTGCGGGCAATAGCGGCTTCGCAGATCCCAATCGTATCAGCCGTAGGGCATCAAACTGATTATACTTTAGCTGATTTTGCTGCTGACTGCCGGGCGGCAACGCCGTCACAGGCAGCCGAAATTGTGGTACCGGATGTCTACGAACTCAAAAGATACATTACTACACTCCAAACCATGCTGGAAAACAATATCCGGTTATATATCAAGCACCGCCGCCAGGCTGTCTGTCAATTGCGGGATAGCAAAGTATTTACTCAGCCGGAAAAACTTTTTGCTGATAAAAGACAATGTATTGATTCGTATATGGAACGGTTAGGGCAGTCGGTGCGAAAAATTCTTGCAGCTAAACAACAGGTCTTACAAATAAATACGGAAAAACTGGCAGTATTGAATCCTTTGGCTGTCCTTTCCCGGGGCTACAGTCTTGTTCGTACTCTGGAGGGACAAGTTATAACAAATACTTGCCAGGTAAAGCCTAAGCAGCCATTAGAAATTATTTTACATCAAGGGCGCCTTACTGTTGTGGTTAGTAAAGCAAAGGAGGATATTCATGGCCAGATCAAATAACAAACAAAAAAATGTATGTTTTGAGGAGGCTCTTGGTAAATTAGAAGTAATTGTAAAACAATTAGAAGCAGGTGAATTACCGCTGGAAGAAGCGTTAGATAAATTTGGTGAAGGTATAGCCAACGCTAAGTTATGTTTTGAGCAATTGAACGCTGCCGAAACACAAATTGATAAAATTTTGCAGCAAGAACAAGGTCGTTTAGTTGAGCAGCCGTTAATTGTGGAGGGTAACTAACTATGACAGCAGAAACATTGGGACAGTACTGTCAGCAAAAAATAGAGTTGATTGATGCCGCACTTTCGCAGTATATTCCGGTTGACAGCTATCAACCCACTATATATGAAGCAATGCGTTACAGCCTGCTTGCCGGTGGAAAAAGGCTGCGGCCACTTATGCTTATGGCAGCCGCAGATGCCGTTGGCGGCAAAGGCAGTGATTATTTGCCTGTAGCCTGCGGTCTGGAAATGATTCATACCTATTCACTTATTCATGATGATCTGCCGGCCATGGATAATGATGACTACCGGCGGGGAAAACTTACTAATCATAAGGTATATGGCGATGGTATGGCGGTTTTAGCTGGTGATGGCCTGTTAACAGTTGCTTTTGGCACGATGTTGTCACAAACCGAGGTGGAGCCTCAAATACTAATCCAAGTGGTTAATGAAATAGCTGCTGCCGCCGGGCCTGCGGGAATGGTTGGCGGTCAGGCCATTGATCTTATATCTGAAGGTCAGACCATTGATGCCAAAACGCTGCAGTATATCCATCAGGCTAAAACCGGAGCCTTATTTAAAGCGGCTTTGCGTTCAGGAGCTTTGTTGGCTGGCGGCAGTCAGGAGCAGCTTACTGCTTTGACCAATTATGCTTTACAATTTGGCTTAGCGTTTCAAATAACCGACGATATTCTTGATGTTGTTGGCACTCAGGATAAAATTGGCAAGCCTGTAGGCAGTGATGTGAAAAACCACAAAGCAACTTATGTAACGCTCTACACACTTGCCGGAGCTAAACAGTTAGCTCAGCAAACAGTAAACGAAGCTCTAAGCAGTCTGCGCGGGTTTGGACCTGAAGCTGCTATACTGCGTGAACTAGTAGAACATCTAATAAATCGGGAAGCCTGAGGTGTAGTCAATGGCCGAGTTCCTAGCCGGAATAGGACAAAATATTATTTTGATGACAGCTTTGACCGCTTGGTTTACAGCGCAAGTATTAAAAACCATGACAGCATACTGGCGGCATGGTGCCTTTAATGCTGAACGGCTTGTTGGTGCCGGTGGTATGCCCAGTTCGCATACGGCATTAGTAGTAAGTCTTGCTGTCAGTGTCGCACTTAGAGAAGGGATTAAATCAGACCTGTTTGCGGTAGCGGTAATATTGGCCGGTATTGTTATGTATGATGCTGCAGGAGTACGGCGGGCGGCCGGCAGGCAGGCTAAGGTAATTAACAAATTGGTACACGAGATGCGAGTGGAACATAAGGTAAAAGAAACCCGGCTTAAAGAACTTTTAGGCCATACACCGCTTGAAGTATTGGCCGGAGCTCTTCATGGCACACTTGTGGCCTACGCATTTTATGTATTTTATAGATGAATGTTAATATTTAGATATGCTATAATATGTGTGGAAAAGATAGACCTGACCCCAGTCAGAGAAAGCGGGGAACAAATTTGAGCAGACTGCTTGACAGTATTAATGGCCCACAGGATATTAAACACTATTCCTTGGCCGAATTGGAAAAGCTCGCTGAAGAAATCCGCGAGCTTCTTATACTTACAGTTGCCACTACTGGCGGCCATTTGGCACCTAATTTAGGGGTCGTAGAACTTACACTGGCCTTACATAAAATGTTTGATAGTCCAAAGGATAAATTCATTTGGGATGTCGGACACCAATCCTATGTACATAAAATTTTAACAGGACGCCGGACAAATTTTTCTACACTACGTACTACTAACGGCATAAGCGGTTTTCCTAAACGTGCTGAAAGTGAGCATGATGCTTTTGGTGCCGGGCATTCAAGTACCTCAATATCTGCGGCCTTGGGAATAGCCTTAGCGCGGGATATGTCAGGTGAGAAATACAATGTGGTTGCCGTAATCGGCGATGGCTCATTAACAGGCGGAGAAGCTTATGAGGCACTTAACCATACCGGGCATCTTGGCGTAAATCTTACGGTGATTTTGAATGATAATGAAATGTCGATTGCCAAAAATGTTGGTGCCATTTCAGAATACCTGGCCAAAATGCGCACAGCGCCGACATACTCAAAAGTTAAACGGGATATTGATTTTTTGCTGCGTAGTATTCCGGCAATCGGTGAAAGTGTTGCTAAGGCGGTTGACCGCCTTAAAGGCAGCCTCAAATATCTTTTAGTTCCGGGAATATTGTTTGAAGAGCTAGGTTTTACTTATTTTGGTCCCATTGATGGACATAACATTCCGTTAATTTTGGATGTACTTACTAAAGCCAAGAACATTAACGGGCCGGTAATTGTTCATATCGTGACCCACAAAGGCAAAGGTTATTTACCGGCAGAAATTAATCCTGGTAAGTTTCACGGGGTAGGACCTTTTTGTGTAGAAACTGGAGAAATAATAAAATCAAGCGGAGCGCCGCCTTCCTATACCCAGGTATTTGGTAATGCAATCGTCAAGCTGGCAGAGCGCAATCCTAATATTGTAGCCATAACTGCGGCTATGCCTGATGGTACAGGCCTAAGAAATTTTGCCATAAAATTTCCTAAACGTTTTTTTGATGTTGGTATTGCTGAACAACATGCCGTAACTATGGCCGCCGGCCTGGCTACCCAGGGAAAGATACCAATAGTTTCCGTATATTCAACCTTTATCCAGCGTGCTTATGACCAGATTCTTCATGATGTCTGTCTGCAAAATTTACCGGTTATTTTTATGCTGGATCGGGCCGGTATTGTCGGTGAAGACGGGGCCACCCATCACGGTGTATTTGACTACTCTTTCTTACGGCATATTCCTAATATCGTCATTATGGCTCCCAAAGATGAAAATGAACTGCAAAATATGTTATATACGGCAACTGAACTTAACGCCCCTGTAGCCATTCGCTTTCCGCGAGGCAGCGGTGTTGGAGCAGAGTTACAGTCTGAATATACTAAACTCGAAATAGGCAAAGCCGAGAATTTGAGTTCAGGAAAAGATGTGGTTTTACTGGCAGTCGGGGCGCTGGTCGAGCCTTGTCAAAAAGCTGCTGCAATACTTGCGGACAAGGGAATTGCGGCAGGTGTAGTAAATAGTAGATTTATAAAACCGCTTGATGGGCAATTGATCCGTCAAATAGCCCGTGATACCGGTATTATTGTTACGGTTGAAGATAATGTTATCACAGGAGGGTTTGGCTCAGCTGTACTAGAATATACTAACTCACAACACCTTAATTGGGTAAAGGTGCTGCGGCTCGGACTGCCTGACAAATTTATTGAACATGGACCCCGTAATTACCTGTTGAATAAATATGGCTTGCATGCGCAAGGCATTGCAGATAGTGTTGAAACTTTTCTCAGCCAGTTTGGAGCACGAAAATGACCGGAGAGCGTATGAAAGAACGCCTTGATATATTAGTAATGGAAAAAGGGCTGGCTGCCAGCCGGGAGCGGGCCAAAGCCTATATTATGGCCGGCCTTGTTACTGTTGACGGCCAAAAAGTAGATAAAGCCGGTACTGTTGTTCCCACTAAAGCCAATATTGTTGTGCATGGCGACAATATTGGGTATGTTAGCCGGGGCGGCCTCAAGCTGGCTAAAGCGATAACTTATTTTGGTCTTAACTTAACAGGAAAAGTTATGGCTGATGTTGGTGCTTCAACAGGCGGTTTTACTGATTGTGCTTTAAAAAATGGTGCTGCTAAAGTCTATGCAATCGATGTTGGCTATGGACAGCTTGCCTGGTCATTGCGAACAGATGAACGGGTAATCAATATGGAACGTACGAATATTCGTAATGTGCGTCCGGAAGATTTAGCCCAATTACTGGATTTTGTTTCTATTGATGTGGCTTTTATCTCACTTGATAAAGTATTGCCGGTAGTAAAAACCTTACTGAGCCCACAGGGGACAGTAGTGGCACTTATCAAACCACAATTTGAGGCAGGGCGGGATAAAGTCGGCAAAAAAGGAGTTGTCCGTGATCCGGCCATCCATCGTGAAGTTATTAACAATGTCATAATAACTGCTAAAGTAAAACTACTTACACCTTTAGGACTGACTTACTCCCCAGTAAAAGGTCCGGAAGGTAATATTGAATACCTATTATATCTGGCTAATTATTCAGCCGTGGAAATTATGGATGAGTCAAGTGTTGCTGCGGTGGTCGCCGAGGCTCATACCAACTTAACGGGATGACGGAGGAACACAGGTGTGTTGACTGTAGGGCTGTTTCCTAACACGAAAAAGCAAAGTATTACTACTGTACTAGGTTGGATTGTACAATACTTTAAAGAACGCAATGTAAAAGTGGTTTTGCCGGAAGATGCGGCACAAAAACTTAATTGTATGCATCTAGCGGGAAAGCTGGAGTGCATGAAAAATGAAATCACTTTTGGTATTACTTTAGGCGGGGATGGTACGCTCCTTAATACGGCCCGGGAAATTGCTCCTGTTGGCATTCCGGTTTGTGGAATAAACATGGGGAATTTGGGTTTTCTGACAGAGATTGAGTTGCCGGAATTGAGCGTTGCCCTGGACCGATTGGTCAAAGGCGATTACTATATCGAAGAACGATTAATGTTGGATGCTGTTGTTATCCGTAATGGCAGTCCCATCTACATTTCGCCTGCACTCAATGATGTGGTTGTTGCCAAAGGCGGTTTTTCCCGGATGATAAAATTAAAATTATTTATTGATGATGAGCTCACGGCTGAATATCCGGCAGATGGACTAATTATTGCTACTTCAACCGGTTCGACTGGTTATTCACTATCTTCGGGCGGACCGATTATTAACCCCGAATTAAAGGTAATTGTTATAACCCCTATTTGTCCGCATACCCTGCATTCGCGCGCCTTGGTCATTTCCGAACAGGAGGAAATAAAATTGCGCATGCAGGCTACGCATGACGATATTGTGCTTACGGTAGATGGCCAGACGGTATATAGTTTGCGGCCTGATGATATTGTAGTTGTGCGACGTTCAGCCTTTCGAGCACGGTTTATCAAATTTACCGGTAAAAGCTATTATGAAACCCTACGGACTAAACTACGGCGAGGCGATCGGGATGGTAGTTGTTAATGCCGTTCAAATGGCGCATAATTTTATAATTTCCCGGTTACAAGCGGCTAAGCTCGTAGTGGATGCTACTGCCGGCAATGGTAAAGACACGTTGTTTTTGGCCAAGAACACTCCCTCGACTACTGTCATTTTTGCCTTCGATGTCCAACCACAAGCGATTGCCAATACAGAGCTATTAGTAAAGCAACATCAATTCCAACATAAAATACGGCTTATTTTAGACAGTCACGCCAATATGGCCAATTATATTGATCAGCCGGTAGATGTTGCTATGTTTAACCTTGGCTATTTGCCAGGCGGGGATCACACGCTAAGCACTTGTCCGGATACCACTATCGAGGCTATAAATCAAATCCTGCAATTGCTTGCTGTTGGTGGCTTACTAACTGTCGCTGCGTATCCCGGCTATGAGCATGGTAAGCGTGAATGCCAGGCCGTTCACCAGTATCTAACAGGCTTACGGCAACAGACATTTGCGATTGGCAGCTGGGGCATGGTAAATCAGACAAACAGTCCGCCAGTTCTCTATGTAATTGAAAAAAGAAGGAGTGAATAGCTTGAAGGCTCTACGTCACTCAAAAATCAAAGAAATTATTGAACGCTACATAATTGAAACTCAGGAAGAATTGGCAGATGCACTAAGTAAACAAGGTATTGCTATTACGCAGGCCACTGTTTCCAGAGATATTAAAGAACTTATGCTGATTAAAGTACCTACAGGCGATGGACGCTATCGCTATGCTTTCCCAGCCGAGCAAAATATTGTTTTCTCCCAGGCCCGTTTAGAACGCACGTTTCGGGATTCTATCGTAGCTATTGATTACAGCCAAAACATCGTCGTTTTGCGTACCCTGCCAGGTACTGCACAGGCAGTTGCCTATACTATTGATTATGTAAAATGGCCGGAAATTATCGGCACAGTGGCCGGTGATGATACGATCTTTGTTTTGGTTAAGCCGCTGGAAGCTGTTTTGCCGGTCATCGCTAAATTTCAGTTACTCATGGGCAGTGGAATGTAGCGTTTTGAGGAGAGATAAGAGATGCTAAAATCGCTGACAGTCAACAATTTTGCGCTTATTGATAAAGCCTATATTGAATTTGTACCAGGGCTCAATATTTTGACTGGGGAAACAGGGGCTGGTAAATCGATTCTAATTGATGCCTTGTCGATCATTGTTGGCGGCAGAGCTTCCACTGATTCCATTCGCTTTGGGGCTGATTACTTTCGTATCGAAGCTGTTTTTGATATAGCTAACCTTGCTTTGATAAAAGATATTGTGGACGAACAAGGCATTACGCAGGAAGATGACGGAACATTAATTCTTACAAGACGTCTCACCAAGCACGGCAAGAATGCTATTCATATCAATGGCTGTCAGGCAACATTAACCACTTTGCGAAAAATCGGTGAACGACTTGTTGATATGCATGGACAGCATGAAAACCAAGCCTTGTTGAGACCTGATGTCCACCTGGCACTCACAGATACCTTTGTGCCGGAAATCAGTCCCAAACTTGAAGAATACCGGCAAGCCTATAGAAAGTGGCACAAGACTAAAACAGAGCTAGCTTCACTTACCCAGGATTCGCGGGAACGACTGCAGCGCGAAGAAATGCTTGCCTGGCAAACACAGGAAATTGCCACTGCCACTTTGACGGTAGGCGAAGAGGAAAAGCTTGAAAGTCAAATTACAATTCTGACTAATGCCGAAAAAATTATCAATGCCGTATCGCGTTCTTATATACTTTTAAGCCAGGGAAATAAAGGGTTTAGCGGTGTCGTGTCCTGCCTTGCAGATATTAAACACGATCTTGAAATGGCGGTACGTTATGATACTGCTATCAATGAGCAGCTAGTTGCCGTGACCGATTCTTTATACCAACTGGAAGAAACAATGGGAGCACTCAGGGATTATCGGGAAAATATTGATTTTAATCCAGCCAGGTTAGCGAAACTGGAAGAGCGACTTGATATAATCCACAAACTTGAAAAAAAGTATGGCGCAACCGTTGCGGACATACTTGCTTATTACGAACAGGCTGCTGCGGAACTGGCAGCTATCACTAATTATGATGAACGCCTAACTCAGCTTGAACAGGCAGAAGTTAACCTTGCCAAGGAAGTAGAGCAATTGGCTGAGGTACTTACCAACCTGAGACAGACAGCAGGTCAGGAAATGGCTGGGCAAATAGCAGCCCATTTGGCTGATTTGGGTATGCCTAAAGCCAAATTTTTAGTAGATGTTAAACAGACTCAACACTACACGGCTACTGGTGCTAACGACATTGTTTTTTTGTTTTCAGCAAACCTGGGCGAGGAGCCTAAGTTATTACAAAAAATTGCATCAGGCGGCGAATTATCACGGATCGCACTGGCTATCAAAACAGTATGTTCTCAGCGTGAAGAAACGCCGACGATGGTATTTGATGAAATCGATGCTGGTATTGGCGGACAAACAGCCCAAAAAATAGCAGAAAAAATTGCTAGAATTGCTGCTGTTGATAAGCAAGTATTATGCATAACCCATTTGCCGCAAATTGCAGCAATGGCTGATTGTCATATATATATTGAGAAAATTATCGCCGAGGAACGGACAATGACCAGAGTCACTGTTCTTACTCCAGATGAGGAGTTAACCGAATTGGCCAGGATGGCCTCCGGTGAAATAACACAACTTTCTAAGGATAATGCTGCTCAAATGCTAGAAATGGCTAAGCAAAAAAAAGTAAATTGGAAAAATAAAGCGTAAGCGTGAGCTTGCGCTATTTTTATTGAGAAAATGCTTACTATTCAGCTTCCAAGACAATAAATGCTAATAATTCCGGAATAATCCCCTTTAAATTCGGGAAACTCTAATTTTGCAGCAGATTAAAACTAAAATAATTCAAGAGGTGAGCGGTCAAACAGTAATTTGGGGAAGAATGTAATAAGGGAGTGATGGCAGAAAATATGACAAGATTTAATCGGTTATTCAACAGCAGGCTAATTGGGGCAATGTTGATTATCAGCGCAATCTTTGCATTTTGTCTTTCTCCCCAATTCCGAAATATTTACGGTCTTCCCCTGCAAATCAGAATCATTGAAGGAGAAACAGCGCTATTTGATGTAAATTTTCCGCTTACGGTTACTGTTAGACATGATAGCGAGAGTATTCGGGTAAAAACTCCGGAATCTTTACCCATTATGGCACTATCGCGCTCCGTATCACTGCAACCAATTAAGCTCGGACAATCCACCGTGGAGTTTAAACTGTTCGGTATCATACCATTTCGCAGTGTTCAAGTCGATGTATTACCGCCTATCCGCCTGATTCCAGGTGGACACTCTATTGGAGTTGTTCTTCGTTCTCAAGGTGTCATCGTTGTTGGCAACTCGCCGGTATTAACTATGCAGGGACAATATACCACCCCGGCGAAAGATGCAGGCATAGTGGTAGGAGATGTAATTATCAGCATTAATGGCATCGCTGTGCAAAGTGATGCCCAAGTAGCCGAAATAATTGATGAAAGTGGTAAAAATAACCGTAATATTGATATTTTGCTTAAACGCGCCGAAGGGCAGCAGCATGTCACAGTATCTCCTGTTCTATGCAATGATACCAAACGCTATCGTATCGGATTATTTGTGCGTGATAGTGCAGCAGGAGTTGGAACATTGTCTTTCTATGAACCTGACTCCAAAACATATGGTGCCTTAGGTCACATTATTACCGACAGTGACACCAACCAGCCTATCGATTGTGATCAGGGGAAAATCGTACTGGCAACAGTATCTGGGATTCAACAGGGTAAAAGAGGACATCCCGGGGAAAAAATTGGTATTTTTATTGAAGAAGACCAATTACTAGGCAACATCAGGAAAAATACCCCCTTTGGAATTTATGGCGAATTAAATACAAAATTAGTAAATGAAAAATACCCCGAAGCAATTCCCATAGCTTCTATGAGCCAGATTCAAGTAGGACCGGCTGAAATGTTAACAGTAGTAGATGATCAAACCATTGATAAGTTTAGTATCGAAATCCAAAAGATAAATCTCCAGGAATTCCCTGAAAGCAAAGGATTGGTTATCAAGGTTACTGACCAAAGACTTATTGAAAAAACTGGAGGAATTGTACAAGGTATGAGTGGTAGTCCTATTATTCAAAATGGTAAACTTGTTGGTGTTGTAACGCATGTATTTGTCCATGATCCAACAAGCGGTTATGGCTGTTTTGTAGATTGGATGTTGATGGAGAGTGGTATAATTCCCAAAAAAGACCGTCAAGCTGCCAGAAATTTATTTAGTTTTTCTGGCAGTATTTTTTATTTTTAGTTAAAGAATTAGTTGTTACTTGTCATATACAATCTGAATCATATATAATTAAAGGTGTATTTTGAATCAAATAAAAATAATATGGTTTTTTTTTCCAACGAAGGAAGGAATTGGCGTGTACTTGTCGAATGTGTTTATTATACATAGAATAGGTACTGGGAGGATGGGGAAGTAATGGTGAGAGAAACAATTAAAGTAGCTATTGCTGACGACAACAAAGAGTTTTCGGATATTTTACAAGAATGTCTTAACCGAGAACCTGATATCGAATTAGTCGGTGTAGCTTATAATGGCGAACAAATATTGTCCATTATTGAGGAAAAGATGCCAGATGTTATTATTCTGGATATTATTATGCCACATTTAGATGGACTTGGCGTTTTGGAGAGACTTAATCTTTCTAACAATACGAAACGTCCTAAAATAATTATGCTGACTGCATTTGGACAGGAGACTATAACCCAGCGAGTGGTAGAGCTAGGTGCCGACTATTATGTTTTAAAACCGTTTAATATGGATGTACTTATTAGTAGAATCAGGCAGTTAGCCGGTATGATAAGTGTGACGCATCCGGTTACTGCTGCAGCCACCATGCCTGTAGTCAAATCTCGCCCGATTGATGTGGAAGTTACTAATATTATTAGAGAAATTGGCATTCCAGCCCACATTAAGGGCTATCAGTATCTTCGCGACGCAATTATGATGATTGTAGCAGAAGTGGAGTTATTAGGAGCTGTAACCAAAGTTCTTTATCCCATGATTGCTGAAAAATACTCCACTACTCCCAGCCGGGTAGAACGAGCTATTCGCCATGCTATTGAGGTCGCCTGGAACCGGGGTAATATTGAGATGATTAATAAGATCTTTGGTTACACGATCAAGCTGGATAAAGGTAAACCCACTAATTCGGAATTCATGGCTATGATTGCCGATAAACTGCGAATGGAAATGCGGGCTAGCTAGGCAAATAGTGCAAACCCTCTTGACGATTGTCTGGAGGGTTTGTTTATTTATTGCAGGATTTTTTAGCCAGGCAATGAATAAAATAACAACATGCTTATCAACTCATTACGGAGGCTTTAGTATGCAGCAGTATAAGATTCTTGCTATTAATCCCGGCTCAACTTCAACCAAAATAGCGGTCTATACTAATGAGGTAATTGACTTTGAACAAGTTATCCGTCATAGTATTGACGAGCTTAAGCCTTTCACGACAATCTATGATCAGTATGACTACCGGTTGCAGTTAGTGAAAAAAGCTCTCTCAGACCACCATACCAACATGAATAGCTTAGCGGCTGTTGTCGGGCGTGGTGGGCCGTTAAAACCGCTAGGCAGCGGCACATATGCGGTAAACGATAAAATGGTCCATGATTTAAAACAAGAAGTACAAACTGAACATGCCTCCAACTTGGGCGGCATTTTAGCAAGAGGCATCGCTGATCAGAACAATATTCCGGCTTTTATTGTAGATCCGGTAAGTGTAGATGAGCTTGAACCGTTGGCCAGAATTACCGGCTTACCAGAGATACCTCGTCGCAGCTTGTTTCATGCCCTCAATTTAAAAGCAGTTGCCCATAGAGTAGCCAAAGATTTAAATAAAGACTATACTGCCCTTACCTTAATTCTTATTCATCTTGGTGGTGGTATTTCTGTTGGTGTGCAGCAAAATGGCAAAATGATTGATGTAACCAATCCTAATGATCTCGGTCCGTTTTCTCCGGAACGGGCCGGTGCTGTACCTTCCTATGGTTTGCTTAACCTGTGTTTTTCCGGTAAGTATACCATTGATGAAATCAAGAAGAAGCTAATTGGCAATGCGGGTTTGATGGCTCATCTCGGCACTAGTGACGGCCGGGAAGTGGAAAGCCGTATTGCCAGTGGCGATACGAAAGCTGCTCTCATTTATGAGGCGATGGCATATCAGGTAGCAAAAGAAATTGGCGCTATGGCCGCTGTCGTATACGGCCAGGTGGACGGTATTGTTCTTACCGGTGGTTTGGCTTATTCACAAATGCTGGTCAAAATGATTACTGGTCGTGTGCAATTTATTGGTCCGGTGATCGTCCATCCCGGAGAAGACGAACTTAAGGCTTTGGTTGAAGGCGCTTTACGGGTATTGCGTGGTGAGGAGCAAGCGAAAGTATATGAGTGAATAAACAGGAAAATGGTAATTACTATTGAGTATTCTTGCTCAGCAACTCATGCAGTGTTTTATACTTTTTGCTCATGGCATGTAATTCTTTAAGTAAATCCCGGATCTTACCACTAAAGTAAAAGCCTTGAGACGAAATCACTTTCATGTGGATATCCCTCCTTATGGAGGTAATATATGAACTATTTTTGCAAATATGTTAATAAAAATAGGAGGCTATCATATGTCACACACCCAGCCAGATCTTTATGAACAATTAACAAGCTCAGAACGTTTATTTGAGGGTAAAATCATTAATCTACGTCGGGATGAGGTACTTCTTCCTAATGGCCGAACTGGAATGCGGGAGGTGGTAGAACACCCTGGCGCAGTTGCCATTGTGCCGGTAACAACTGATGGCAGTATTATCCTGGTACGGCAATTTCGTCATCCCATTGGCCGAATTATTCTCGAAGTACCTGCCGGAAAACTTGACCCAGGTGAAGACCCCGCAGATTGTGCAGTGCGTGAATTAGCTGAAGAAACTGGTTTTACGGCAAATAAATTGCGCAAGCTGACATCCATGTATACAACTCCGGGATTTTCCAATGAGATTATTCATCTCTATCTGGCAGAAGATCTTATCGAATCAGATAAACAGCCTGATGATGATGAGTTTATTCATACTGAGGTCTTTACCCCTGAACAAATCCGGAAAATGATTGCCAGTGGTGAATTATGTGATGCCAAGAGCTTAGTGGCACTGTGTTTGGCAGGAATATAACTATATGTTAAATCAGTATTTTACTGACCTGCACATTCACGTAGGCATGAGCCACAGTGGTAAATGGGTAAAAATTCCTACATCAAGGCGGTTAACAGTCCGCGGAATCTTAGAGGAAGCAACTGCTCGTAAAGGATTGAATATCATCGGGATCATTGATGCTTTATCGCCATTGGTACTTGCTGATTTAAAAATGCTTATCGAAGCAGAAGTACTTGTGCCAGTTAGTAGTGGTGGCTATATCTACCAGGATAATACACTTGTTATACTTGGCGCCGAGATTGAAACACGGGAAGAAAACGGCGGTTTGGCACATACCCTGATATTTGTGCCTGATTTAAAAACAATGACGACATTCTCTACCTATATGAGTCAATATATCCGTAATATTAATCTTAGTTCGCAAAATGCCCATATGCCCCTGAAACAGCTTATTCCGATTGCCGGTGGTTTTGAGGCACTGATTATTCCAGCTCATGTTTTCACTCCCCACAAAAGTCTTTTTGGCGTATGCTGCCAAAGATTATCCCATATTTTGTCTGATCAGGATATGGGTAAAATAGCGGCAATTGAACTAGGACTAAGTGCTGACAGCAACATGGCCGACAGAATCAGTGAGTTAGCAGGCTACAGCTTTATAACCAATTCTGATGCCCACTCACTCGATAAAATTGCTCGTGAATACAATATTTTTTCTATGGAAACCTTGTCCTTTCAAGAGCTGGCTAAAACCTTATCCCGTACAGGAGGGCGTCAGGTTATAGCCAACTATGGGCTTGATCCCCGCTTAGGAAAGTATCACCGTACTTTTTGCCATAAGTGTGGCTTTACTGATAACCAAGCTGGTCTGAATCTTGATACCTGCTGCCCAAAATGTGGCAGTAATGCCCTAACTAAGGGTGTATTTGAACGTATTAATGAAATAGCTGATTACGCCAAGCCACATCCGCCTGCACACCGGCCGCAGTATTGCTATCAAATACCATTAGAATTTATCCCCGGACTAGGTAAAAAAGTTATGGCTAAACTGCTGGCGGCATTTGACACAGAGATGAATATTCTTCACTACGCGACGTATGAAGCTTTATCTACCGTGGCTGGTAATAAAATTGCCAATTTTATTATGACTGCCAGGGGTGGAACGGCAGCCATTAGTGCCGGCGGCGGTGGCATTTATGGCCGCATGCTAAATATAGTGGACATATAGGTCTAAACAGTTTTAGCAAGTCATATATTGTAGCAGGTACTGACAGGGAGGTACATGCATGCTAAAACTGTTTCGCCGTAATGCCGCCGATTATATTCGTGCGAATATTGTGGCTTATTTTTTTATGATACTTATTTTTGTTATCGGCATAGTTATTGGAGCTATGGCTGTAAAAACACTACCTGATGAACAAAAAATAGAACTTGTCGGCTATTTGCGAGTATTCTTTCAAGGTCTAACGGAGCAACCGGCGGGAATCGGCAATACTCAATCCCTGTTAACTAGTGTAATTGGTAATAATAGTAGACTAATTGGTATTATGTGGTTGTTGGGTTTTACTATTGTCGGTATACCATTTGTCCTGTTTATGGTATGTTTACGAGGTTTTGTTATTGGGTTTACTGTTGGGTTCTTAGTCAACGAATATGTAATGAAAGGGTTACTATTTGCTATTGTTGCCGTGTTGCCGCACAATTTTTTAGCTGTGCCCGCTATTTTAGCCACAGGGGTAGCGGCGACAACTTTTTCTTTAATGTTAGTGCGGCGTAAGCATCATAGTAAAGATAATCTACTTTACAACTCAATTGCCTATTCGGTGTTTTGTTTAGCTATGTTGGTGATAATGCTGGGTGCGGCACTAATAGAAGTATTTGTTTCACCGGTATTTATGAAACTGGTAGCACATCTTATCCGCACATGAAAAAAGGCTGACAACTATGTTCGGCCTTTTTGTTACCTTCTTATACGTATAATTGAATTTAAAATAAGAATAAAGCTACTATTTAGTGAATAAGTTATACTATTAAGTTAAGCAGCAATGAGTAAACAAATTACGGTGGGAGGGGAGTAAAGGCGCATGGTAATAACATTTTATTGGCGAAGTTTCCTTAAAAGAT
The DNA here is from genome assembly GCF_000445445.1 of Sporomusa ovata DSM 2662. Taxonomy (GTDB): domain Bacteria; phylum Bacillota; class Negativicutes; order Sporomusales; family Sporomusaceae; genus Sporomusa; species Sporomusa ovata. Next base: position 158,446 of record NZ_ASXP01000004.1, read on the forward strand.
CTAAATTATATATCAAGATTATTCTATTAACGCTTATTATCTTCTATATTCTGCCTGCGTTAATTACCTTACTAACGGAATACAACAATCCTGGCCTGAAAATACGCGACCAGCATCTATTAGAAAAGCCTTTGCGGGTTATGGCTACTTCTAGTCTGGTTGACATTTACGGCATGACATAGATTAGCAGTTTTTACAAAAAAATGCTAAAACTATACAAAACATAGTAGACAAATAAAGGAAAAGTAAACTTAGTGTTGAATAAAATAGCTAGACCAGATACTTGTAATGTCTTGGCCGGAAATCTGGGAAGAAAAAAGGGTGGTAAAATAAAATGGAATCGTATGTTAATGAATTTATTAACTACCTTGCAGTTGAGCGCGGATTAGCTCAAAATACGCTAGAATCTTACGGACGGGATCTCAGGCAATACCAAACGTTTTTGCAAAATAGTCAATTAGATTTTTTGCGGAACTCGAATCGTGACACCATCCTAAGTTATCTTAACAATCTCCAAGGCAAGGGTCGCGCTGTTTCCACGATATCGCGCAATCTTGCTGCAATCAAATCATTTTATCAATATCTTGTTCGCGAACGTCATCTTGAAAAAGATCCGGCCGTGAACCTGGAGTCTCCTAAACTTGAGAAGAAATTACCTAAAATTCTTAGTATTGCTGAAGTGGAAGAGTTATTAAAACAGCCCAACACCATTCAACCTACTGGCCTTAGGGATAAAGCCATGCTGGAGTTGTTATATGCTACCGGTATTAGAGTTTCAGAGTTAATCAATCTCAATATATCTGATGTAAATCTTGATATGGGGTATATCAAATGTTACGGAAAAGGGGCTAAGGAACGGATTGTGCCGCTGGGCTCAATTGCTGCCAAATGTGCACAGGAATACATAAATAAAGGCCGTCCTAAGCTGGTTCGCACCTACGAAGAGTCTTCCCTGTTTGTCAATCATCATGGTAATCGGCTTACTCGTCAGGGTTTCTGGAAAATTATTAAAAAATACGCGCTGGAAGCCAATATCACTAAGGACATTACTCCTCATACCCTTCGGCATTCCTTTGCTACCCACCTATTGGAAAACGGTGCCGATTTACGTTCTGTTCAGGAAATGCTTGGTCATGCCGATATATCAACAACACAAATCTATACTCATGTTACTAAAAATCATTTGAAAGAAGTATATGATAAAACACATCCTCGCGCATAATAGTACTATACTAACTTTACAGAGGAGCTATAGAAATTTGTTTAAGCGAATATTTGTGATTGTACTTGACAGTGTAGGAATTGGAGCTATGCCGGATGCTTTTCACTATGGCGATACGAAAGCCAATACGCTGGTACATATTGCTGAATATAAGGGCGGGCTGAATTTGCCGGTACTGGCTAGCATGGGGTTAGGTTTAATTGAACCCATTGCCGGTATTCCGGAAGTTTCCCGTCCTATTGCTGCTTTTGGGAAGATGGCTGAAATTTCTGTTGGCAAAGATACGACAAGTGGCCATTGGGAATTGGCTGGTTGTCCACTGTTTACCGCATTCCCCGTGTACCCAAACGGGTTTCCACCTGCAGTCATCGAAAAGTTCACTACTTATACCGGGCTGCATGTCTTAGGTAATAAAGCGGCATCAGGTACAGAAATTATCGTGGAATTAGGCGAGGAACATTTGCGTACAGGCCAACCAATCGTATATACTTCCGCTGATAGTGTTTTTCAAATTGCTGCCCATGAAGAAGTAATTCCTCTGGAACGTTTATATGAATTGTGCCAAATAGTCAGAGAGAAGGTTTGCATTGGCGACCATGCTGTCGGCCGGATTATTGCCAGACCTTTTATTGGTAAACCGGGAAGTTTTGTCCGCACTGCTAATCGCCATGACTATAGTTTACAGCCACCGGGAGCAACAGTGCTTGATATGCTGAAGCAATCCGGTTTATCAGTGATTGGGATTGGTAAAATTGCCGACATTTATGCCAATCAGGGCATAACTCAGTCGTATCCTACTAAGTCCAATAAGCAAGGCATGGAAATTATTACAGACCTTGCTGCAAAAAATTTCACAAACGGCCTGATAATGGCCAACCTTGTAGAATTTGACAGTGTTTACGGACATCGCAATGATGCAGCAGGCTATGCTCAGGCACTGGAAGAGTTTGACCTTGCTTTAGCTGGTTTCAAAGCTAAACTTACAGAGGATGATTTATTATTTATAACGGCAGACCACGGGTGTGATCCTACACTGGCAGGTACTGACCATACAAGAGAATATGTGCCGCTTTTAGCCTATCACCAACGCTTGCCGGGACAGGTGATAAATCTGGGAGTACGATCAACCTTTGCCGACTTGGGAGCAACGATAGCTGAAAATTTCGGGTTACCACCGCTGGTGTATGGACAAAGTTTTCTAAAAGACCTATTGAGGTGAATGAATAGTGCGGGCTGCTGATATAATTACCAAAAAACGTGATGGCGCAGAACTTTCAGATAACGAAATTGAGTGGTTGATAAAATCATATACAAGTAATGAGATACCAGATTATCAAATGGCAGCTTGGCTGATGGCGATCTTCTTTCAAGGCATGACAGACCAAGAAACGGCTGCTCTTACCATGGCTATGGCCACTTCCGGGGATATTGTTGATCTAAGTCAGATACCGGGGATAAAGGTGGACAAGCATAGTACCGGCGGAGTAGGCGATAGTACTACATTGATCCTTGCTCCCCTTGTAGCTGCTGCCGGAGTACCTGTAGCCAAAATGTCCGGACGGGGTTTGGGTTTTACCGGCGGAACCATTGATAAACTGGAAGCGATTCCTGGCTTTAAGACTACGTTATCGCATCGTGAATTTATTGCCAATCTGCTAACTTATAATATTGCCTTAACCGGTCAGTCAGCTGCCATTGCTCCAGCAGATGGTAAACTTTACGCGCTCCGGGATGTTACAGCCACAGTAGAAAGCATACCGCTCATTGCTTCGTCGATAATGAGTAAAAAGATTGCCTCCGGCGCCGACAAAATTGTGTTAGATGTCAAAGTCGGCAATGGTGCCTTTATGAAAAATAAAACAGAGGCCATTCGCTTAGCTGAAACGATGGTTGGTATAGGACAATTTGTTGACCGGGAAACAATAGCAATAGTAACAAACATGGAGCAGCCCTTGGGTATGGCTGTTGGCAATAGCCTCGAAATTAAGGAAGCGATAAAACTATTATCAGGACAGGGAGAACTTGCGCTCAGAGAGGTTTGCCTAACATTAGGCTCACATATGCTGGTGTTAGGGAAGAAAGCATTAACCCCTGAAGATGGATACCGGCAGTTAGCCGCTTTGATTGATAATGGGCAGGCTTTAGCCAAGTTTAAAGAATTCATTACTGCTCAGAGCGGTGATTCCACTATTGTGCATGACAATACTAAACTACCCCAGGCTCGTTTTATTCAAGAAGTAAGCAGCTTGGAACAAGGTTATGTTACAGCTATGAGTGCTGCTCAGATTGGGTATGCCGCAATGCGGCTTGGAGCAGGACGGGAATTTAAAGGACAAGCAATTGACTTGTCTGCAGGTATCCTTATGCAATGCCGGCTGGGTCAAGCTATTAGGCGCGGGCAACCCTTGGCAACTATCTATACGAATGATGAGTCAAGGCTTGAAGAAGCCGGGTTAATGATCAGGCAGGCTGTTAGGATTAATACCCAACCGGCTGCTGCCATACCATTAGTAATGGGAATTGTTGATAAACATGGATTTCACAATTGACTGGTTAAGCGCCAGTCAATTTTTTTGTTCTAATTTTGTTTAAGCTTTTTTAATCCGGGAAATCATAAATTCAAAGGAAAGGAGTGTTCTAAAGTGATTCGAAAAACATTGCTGGCAACATTAGTATTATTTGTATTTGCTGTTACCACAGTCCTTGGCGCTCCATCAGCACCGGCAAAACCACCGGCTGATTCACAGCTACAGACAAGTGCTGTATCAGCTGTTCTCATGGATGAAAATGGCACTTTGCTTTTTGAGAAGGACGCCCATAAGCGATTGCCACCTGCCAGTGTAACTAAGATTATGACTTTACTCTTAGCTGTTGAAGCCATTGAACAAGGGCGCATTAATCTTGTTGACGATGTGTATACCAGTGAAACTGCCTGGCGTCAGGGTGGGTCGCAGATTTGGCTGGAACCAGGAGAAAAGATGACAGTTAAGGATTTGCTGTCAGCTATCGCTGTTGTGAGTGCTAACGATGCTGCCGTAGCACTGATGGAGCATATTTATGGCAGTGAACAGTCGGCGGTTGAAGCTATGAATAACCGGGCTGAATCGCTTGGTCTGGCTGATACCCATTTTAACAATGTGAATGGATTACCGACAACCGATCACTATATGAGCGCTTATGATGCTGCGCTAATTGCTAAAGAGGCTGTTACACACCCATTATATATGGACATGTGTGGTATCAAAGAAACGTGGCTGCGGGACGGCAAGAATTGGCTTGTTAATACCAATAAACTACTGTGGTGGTACAAAGGCGGCGATGGTTTAAAAACCGGCTGGACAGAAGAAGCAAAATATTGTTTTGTCGGAACTGCCAAGCGGGATGGCCTCCGCCTTATTTCGTCAGTCTTTGCCACACCTGAACCACGCTCACACCTTAGAGAAAGTATGAAATTACTTGATTGGGGTTTCGCTAACTTTGCCGCTGTACCAATAGTAAATCAGGGAACAGTAGTAGAGCGACTAAAAGTCAACAAAGGTATTGAAAAGGAAATCCAATTGGTAGCCGCTCAAGATTTAAACCTAATTGTCAGCAAAGGACAAAGCAAAAACTTACAGAAAAAGATAGTAGCTGATTCAAGTGTTAATGCACCAATAACCGAAGGTCAAAAATGCGGCGAACTTGTTGTAATCAAGGATGGTCAAGAAGTCGGCAAGGTTAATCTGATTGCTGAAAAATCGATTCCTAAAGCTGGTTTGATACGTATTTTTCAGACTATGATCACGAATTTATTTACTGTATTTAATTAGCTCATAATCTAGCTGTTCTTGAACTGCAGAAAATTTCTGCAGTTTTTATTTTTATTTGGCAGGAAAATTTTTCCTTTTACCGAACTAACTATAGTAGTACTGATAACTTAGGAGGTTATATCGTTGAAAGTCGTTACATTTATGAAGCAAGGTATCCTTGTTGTAAGGCTTGAGGGTGAGCTGGATGTTTGTGGGGCTAACGAATTTCGTACTTCAGTTGACGAGGCGCTTGCTGCAACAGGTGCCAAACATATCTTACTTAATATGCAAGGCGTTAGTTTTATCGACAGTTCGGGATTGGGTGTTGTTCTTGGGCGGTACAAGCGTATTGCTCAACTTGGAGGTAAAATACTTGTCGTTCATCTTGAACCACAGATAAAGCGGATATTTGAAATGGCTGGATTAATGAAAATATTGACAGTCTATCAATCAGAAGAGCAAGCATTAGATTTACTATGAGGAGGCTTTGCCAGTGGGAATCCAAATAAAAAATCAGATAAAACTCGCAATCCTAAGTATTAATGAAAATGTGGGATTTGCCAGAGCTGCTACCGCCGCTTTTTCAGCCCAGGCAGATTTGACACTCACGGAAATTGATGAAATTAAAGTCGCTGTTTCAGAAGCGGTCTCTAATGCCGTCATTCATGGTTATGGCAGTGATCCCCATAAGCAAAATTATATTGAATTAGTAATGAACTTGTATCAAGATAAACTTGAGTTTATTATAATTGACTATGGCCATGGAATTGCCAATATTGAAGAAGCGCGGCAACCTTCATTTTCAAGTGATCCGGAACGCATGGGGCTGGGTTTTATCTTTATGGACTCTTTTATGGATGAGTTGGAGGTTCTATCTAAACTCGGTCAGGGTACAACCATAAGAATGGTTAAACTGCTTGTACCAAGTACCGAGCATTAGGTGAAGAGCATGCTCAAAGAAGAAGAATTTAAGGAACTGCTAACTAAGGCCCAATCTGCCGACATAGCGGTAAGTGACCAAGCGAAAGAGCGTATTCTTGAAACCAATCTAAATCTAGTACGAAGCATTGTGCACCGCTTTACCAATCGCGGCTATGAATGGGATGATTTGTTCCAAATCGGCTGTATTGGCCTCTTAAAAGCGATTGAGCGTTTTGATCTGGGCTTTAATGTAAAATTTTCTACCTATGCTGTGCCGATGATCATTGGTGAAATCCGGCGATATATTAGAGATGATAATCCGGTTAAAGTCAGCCGTCCGTTAAAAGAACTTGCTTTTCGGGTCCATAAAACACAGGAAAAGTTGCAGGGAAACCTGGGACGTGAGCCAACAATTACTGAAATTGCCAAAGAACTGTCGCTCGCACCGCAGGAAATTGTTTCCGCACTGGAAGCTGTTCAGCCCCAGGTATCTTTATATGAACAGACATTTCAAAGTGATGGCGGCGATGCTATCCATCTGCTGGACCAACTCGCATTAGTAGATGGCCAGGATAGTGGTTATTTTGATAAATTAGCTTTACGAGAGGTATTAACCCGTCTGCCGGTAAAGGAACGCACTGTAATCTATTTACGCTTTTTTGCTGATAAAACCCAGGCAGAAATTGCAACGACAATTGGGTTATCTCAGGTACAGGTATCGCGAATAGAAAAGCAAGCACTCAAGATAATTAGAAAACTATTGCAGACCTCATAAGTGAGGTCTTTTTATTTGTCTTTAACACATTGTATATAGTAAATTAAATTCCGGGCATAATAAATAAGAGGTGATTATAATGGATCGTATTATCGATAATTACAAAATTAAAGGGTTTATTTACCTGTTTATAGTATTTTTGGTGATGGTCACCAGCACGGCCGCCTGGCTTTATTTTAGTTCCGACATTCCCAAGAAAACTCCGCTGCGGGCTAAACAAGTTTTTCTGTGGCATAACAATTATAATAATGCACAAACTAGTATTGCTAATTAACTATAATCATTATAGGGGGTAATCGGATGGTTGTAAAAGTCATTGAGTTAGTAGGAACATCTCACCACAATTGGACCGAGGCGGTTGACAATGCAGTTATGGAAGCTTCTAAAACGATTGACGACATTATGGGAGTAGAAGTCACCAATTTTACCGCGAATGTAGGCAAGGGGCATATTGCAGAATACAAAGCTGATGTGAAAATTGCTTTTCAGGTTCACTAGGATTCTTTTAGAAATAAAATACAAGAAAGACACCTCTTGTGGTGTCTTTTCTTGTTAAAAAGTACCCGCACGAGTGGAGGTGCATGCACATGTTTAAGAGTAAAGCCAGTCAGGCTGAGCAACAACAATATCAGGAAAAATTTGAACAACTAAAACCTAAAACACCGATCTTAAAAAACGTAATCTGGGCATTTATTGTCGGTGGGTTAATTTGTATGTTAGGACAATTTTTAATGAATTATTTTGTGAGTTTGGGGTTTAGTAACAAAGAAGCTGCTGGTCCCACTTCTGTTGTATTAATTTTTTTAAGTGCTTTATTCACTGGATTAGGTATCTATGATGAACTGGGACGCAGGGCAGGAGCTGGTTCTATTGTGCCAATTACCGGCTTTGCCAATTCAATCGTAGCTCCTGCTATGGAGTTTAAACGCGAGGGCTATGTATTTGGCATCGGCGCGAAGATGTTTATCATTGCCGGACCCGTACTCGTATATGGTATCTCAACAGCTATACTTATTGGTTTTATTTATTGGTTACGATTATAAAAAGCGAGGGAAACAGCATGAATAAAAAACGTGGACAGCAAAGTATTATTTTTGCTTCACCGCCGGTCATAACAAGTACAGCTAATATAGTGGGCCCGATGGAAGGGGATGGCCTCTTAGCCGAGTTCTATGATCGAATACTTAGCGATACGCTTGATAATAATTCCAGTTGGGAACAATGTGAATCCGCCATGATGGAATGGGTGATAAAAACCGCAGTAACTAAAGAAGCTAGTGCCATTGATGATGTTGACTATGTTCTTGCCGGCGACTTGCTTAATCAGTTAATGAGTACTCATTTTGCACTAAGAGGCGTCGGACGCCCTTTTTTGGGGTTGTATGGTGCTTGCTCGACAATGGTAGAAGGGATGCTAATTGGTTCTACGCTCATTGATGGAGGCTTTGCCAACAAGATTGTTGCCGCTGCGTCCAGCCACCATGATGCAGCCGAACGGCAGTACCGTTTTCCAACAGAACAGGGTGTGCAACGGCCAATGGTATCACAATGGACAGTGACCGGTTCAGGCGCTGCAGTTATTTCTGTCATGGGTAATGGACCGCGGATTACAGCAGCAACAGTGGGTAAAATAGTAGATATGGGGCTAAAAGATCCTAACGCTATGGGACCGGCAATGGCCCCAGCCGCTGCGGATACATTATGGCATCATTTTGAAGACTCTGGTCGCCAGCCTGCTTATTATGACATGATATATACTGGTGATCTTGGCAGTGTCGGTAAAGCCCTGGTGATTGAGCTATTTAAAACAAAGGGTGTTGACTTATCAACAAATTACGAAGATTGTGGCTGCATGATTTTTAAGGAAGATCAGGATGCTCATGCCGGTGCCAGCGGCTGCGCCAGTTCAGCTATAGTATTTACCGGCTATATTTACCGGCAGCTTATGCAGCGAAAGCTGCACAGGGTTCTTCTGATAGGGACAGGCAGTTTACATAGTACGACATCGTATCAACAAAAAGAATCGATACCCTGTATTGCGCATGCTGTAGCGCTCGAAATGTAAAGGAGGTAACCCACATATGCAAACCTATCTAATGGCCTTTGTCATTGGCGGCTTGATTTGTGTACTTGGGCAACTGCTTATGGATCTCACCCCGCTTACACCAGCTCATGTCTTAGTATTATTTGTCGTCTTAGGCGGTGTTCTCAGCGGTTTAGGTCTATATCAGCCGTTAGTTGATATTGCTGGCGCCGGAGCAACCGTTCCGCTGCCTGGGTTTGGCCATTCCCTGGTATCCGGCACGATTGAGGAAATAAACAAAGTAGGTTTATGGGGAATCTTTACCGGAGCTGTTAAAGCAACTGCAGCCGGAATAACGGCTGCAATCGTTTTTGCTCTGGCCATAGCAATAGTATTTGATCCGAAAGGGTAAATACTATTGCTATGGGTAGTGTCTTTTTTTAGTAAATGATGGGGTGATAAGTGTGCCAAAGCGAGTATCTAAAATAGCAAGTTACATTAAGCCTAACCAGTTACGGTCGCAAAGTCCGGAGCGTTCACAGATCGATGAGAGTGTTATCGAAGGTATGGCAAAAATTTTTATGCAAACACAGGCTAATATGGTAAATAACCCTAAGCCGCAAACGAATAATTCCCAGGAAGTACTAAACCTATTGCACCAAATTAATAATAAACTAGAAGGTTTACAAGGCTCTATTACCAGTAGTGATGCCGGTGATCAGTCCCAACAAGGCATTCCACAATCTGGGCAAAATCAAATAAGCCAACAGATACAACCCGGGCAAAATGCGCAAGCAAATGTCAGCTCAACAGCCGAATCTGAGGTGTCACAAGAATTAAAAAAATTATTTAGCACTTTACTTACAACTGGCGGACAAGCAAATACCTCCGGTGGCAATCAACAAGCGGAAGATGCAAGCAGCCAAAAACAAATTCAGCAGCAACAAGGCCAAAACACTACGCAAGGTAACAACCAAAATTCCTCAATTGCCGTACAAACAGCGGCACAAGTACTTTCCCAAGCCCAGTATGAGCTTTCCAATGAACTAGAAGCGAGCCTGCAAAGTCTCAAACAAGTAATCAGTGAGAGTGAAAAAATTGCTAATAAAATCAGCAATTTATTAGGAGAAGAAAATAACCAAAAGCAATGAGGTGTTGAATTGGATAAAGTAACTGAACTTGATAAAAAAATTCGTGTTATTCTTGTTACTGATGGTGACAGAGTAGCTCAGCAAGCAGTTGAAACGATTGGCGCCTCTTTGGGATTACGATGTATTTCAGCTTCAGCAGGCAATCCAACACCCATCAGCGGCAAAGAAATTGTTGAGCTTTTGAAAACTGTCCCCTATGATCCGGTGTTAGTTATGTTTGATGATAAAGGTCGCTGCGAAAAAGCGGAAGGAGAACAGGCGCTTGAATATGTTGCTAATCATCCTGACATCGAAGTACTCGGAGCAGTAGCAGTAGCGTCTAATACTACTGGTATCGACGGAGTCCATGCGGATGCATGTATTGACTGCCAGGGGCATGTAATTGATCTGTCAGTTGATAAGAAAGGAGAAATAAAAAAACAAAAGGATTGTGACTGCAATCCGATGATTACGGGTGATACTGTTGATGTGCTTAATGATGTTGAAATACCGGTTATTATCGGTGTAGGCGATATCGGAAAAATGGATAAACATGACGATCTTAGCCGGGGTGCACCAATCACCCGGAGAGCAATTGAAGAGATACTGAAACGGAGTGACATTATTCATGGCTGATGAAAAAAAAATTGCCAAAGAGATTGACAGCAATATAAATTATATTAAAGCCAAACTGGGGGTTGGCGAATCTTTTGATATCGTCTTCCGTGAATACAAAGTAGGTCGAAAACGTGCGGCTTCCTTTTCCATAAATGGCATGACCAATGATGTTGTGTTATCAAACGTACTTGAAGAATTGACTGCCTATAACCAGGAAGATATGACGATTAACACCTTAGATAAACTGTTTTATTCCCGTGCAACCCATTCCCAAGCCAAACTACTAACAACTATGAATGATGCCATAACCAGTCTGTTATCAGGAGAAATGCTATTTTTTGTTGATGGGGCAGAACAAGTGATTGTTCTGGATGCCCGTGCCTACCCGGCCCGCGCTCCTGCCGAGTCTAATATTGAAAAGGTTACCAGAGGTTCGCGTGATTCTTTTGTCGAAACGATCGTATTTAACACAGCTTTAATTCGCAGACGATTACGTGACCCAAATCTACGATTTGAAATAATCAAGGTCGGTACGCGATCTCAGTGTGATATTGCCGTTTGCTACATTAAAGATATTACCAATACAGAGTTAATTGCCACTGTCAAAGACAGGCTTAACAATATCAATATTGATGGCATACCGATGGCCGAAAAGGCTGTTGAAGAATACATTGTCGGCGGCAGTAAGTGGAACCCATTACCAAAAGTACGGTACACCGAACGTCCTGATGTAGCTGCAGTCCACTTGCTGGAAGGTCATGTATGCATAATTGTGGATACTTCGCCGAATATCATGATTTTGCCAACAACACTGTGGCATCATGTACAACATGTCGAGGAATTTCATCAAAATGTGGTTATTGGTTCCTACCTGCGGTTAATTCGATTAGTTGGTGTGTTACTGTCATTAATTCTGCCGCCTTTATGGCTGGCATTTGTATTAAGCCGTCAGTTATTGCCTGAGTCGCTTGCGTTTCTCGGCCCCCAGGAGCCCGGCATAATACCTATCGGAATCCAATTTCTCCTGGCAGAATTCGGCGTGGAGTTAGTAAGAATGGCAACTGTGCATGTTCCTACAGCGCAGTCTACTGCACTCGGGTTTATCGGTGCCTTCATGTTGGGGGACATTGCCACCAAGGTGGGGCTGTTTGGCAATGAGACTATTTTTTATACTGCTGTAGCGGCAGTCGGCGCTTTTGCAACTCCCAGTATGGAATTTGCTATGGCAATACGTCTCTTTCGGGTCACCATCCTTATTTTAGTGATGCTGTTTAAAGTGCCAGGCCTATTGGGTGGGTTATTAGCAGTCTTTTTACTGATGCTAACAACAAAATCCTTCAATATCCCCTATTTATGGCCAGCGCTGCCTTTTAATTTTAGTGCCATGAAAGATGTATTATTCCGTCTGCCGATACCAAACAAGATCCTACGTCCGGCGGTGCTTAAACCGCAAGATCAGGACCGACTTAAAAGTGCCGACGAACAAAAAGATACTAACAAGAATAAGGGTAATAAAAACAAATAAGAAAATGCCGCCCCCTGGGCGGCATTTAAGTTGGATTTACTTACCTCGAAAAAATTCACGTATGCGTCCCATGCTTTCATTGATAGCAGCTTGTTGTTCCTCAAACGCCCCTTTGTTTTCGGCATTAATAGCATCTTTCATTTGGTTTACCGTTGCATGTGTCTTGGTAACCTCACCCCAAACACCAATTTGTTCCATACCCGGCTTTACTTTTTCCCATGTTCCCTGTAATTCTTTTACCTTAGCTGCAGCTTTTGTCCAATTTTTATCTTCTACAAAGAAGCTGACATTACGAATTCCATTGCTAACAGCAATAATATCGGCAATCGGGGATAGTTTATATGATTTGCCAATATCGCTAATACTACCCATAAACTTAATCAGACTTTCATAGGAGCCGGTTATTTTTTTATTATTGATGGCTGCTGTTAATTCTTCCATCGCTGCATCGGCTTCTTTTACGCCCTTTTTGTCGCCGACTGCGGCTTTAGCTTGTTGCCACAAAGTCTGTAGATTAGTAATTCCTGCCTGAGCCTGTGACCAGTCTTCCTTGTTAATTCCCTCAAATACAACACCGGCTGTTGCTTCCAGGTCATATAATTCAACAGGTGCTGAAAAAAAACGTTCAATAAACGGTGGGTTTGGTTTTGATTCCACTGGTTTACCTGCCGGACCTATTTCTGGTTTGGGAGCAGGTTCAGACAGCAATCCGGATAAATAGCCACAGCCGGTTAGCAATAGTGTCAGGAAAAGTAAGGACATGATACCAAATTTTAGTGGTAATGATAGCCGCATCTAAGTAAATACCTCCTTCTTTTTTAGGCAAAAGTCATTCATTGTGCCACATAGGTTTAGTCTGAACAAGTGTTACACATTTTAGTATAGAAATAATCGTCTATTTCATTTTGCTTTTTACTGCTTTTTTAGTATAATTTAGTAGTACGTTTAAGCGAAAGTTATAAGGAGGCTGTCTATTGTTTGGTTTTGATGCTGATATGATATTTCGGATTCCGGCACTATTAATTGCACTGACTGTACACGAATATGCGCATGCGAGGGCCGCTGTGACTTTAGGTGATCCTACACCAAGGCTTCTGGGGCGATTAACGTTAAATCCGGTCGCGCATCTTGACCCGTTTGGTCTTATCATGCTATGGTTGTTTAAATTTGGCTGGGCTAAACCGGTACCTATCAACCCCAGCTACTTTAAGAATTATCGCCAGGATATGTTAATCGTGTCCTTAGCCGGTCCGGTGTCCAATATGTTGCTCGCGCTATTTGCTTATTTTTTGCTTGTTTTATCTAAAATGCTGCTTTTGAGCAGTGGCTGGATTATGGTCTTGGAAATGATCTATAGCTATAACATCCTACTGGCTATTTTTAATCTGGTACCTATACCACCGCTAGATGGCTCCAAGGTACTGGCTAGTATCCTGCCAGGTCAACAGGGACGAATTTTTGAACAAATGGAACAATATGGACCATTTATATTAATGGGACTTGTCTATATTGGCGTTATTGGCATGATTACTTATCCATTTATGAGTGCCTTGGATTATATAATTAAAGTAATAGTTTTTACAATTTTGTAACAGGAGGAGATACACTTGGCAAAAAAACGTATTTTTAGTGGCATGCAGCCATCAGGAAATTTTCATATGGGGAACTATCAGGTGCTTGCCAATTGGATTAACATGCAGGCAGAGTATGATTGTATATATGCAATAGTAGACTGGCATGCACTTACGTCTTCGTATGAGGATACCAGTAGAATTCCTGAGCGCATCGAACATATGGCACTTGATTGGTTGAGTGCCGGACTTGATCCGGAAAAAAATATTATCTTTGTTCAATCACACGTAAAAGAACATGCCGAATTGCATTTGTTATTATCCATGATGACACCGCTATCCTGGCTTGAACGGGTACCCACCTATAAAGACAAATTACAGCAATTGGGTGAAATGGGTAAAGAAATTAATACCTACGGCTTCCTGGGGTATCCTGAACTGATGGCGGCCGATATCATGCTCTATAAAGCTGATGCTGTTCCAGTAGCGGAAGACCAAATACCGCATCTGGAGCTAACACGAGAGATTGTTCGCCGGTTTGCGAATTTGTACAAGCCGGTATTTCCTGAACCTCAGGCTATCTTAAGTCCGCTGCTGCCAGGTATTGATGGACGCAAGATGAGCAAGTCCTACGGTAATGAAATTCCTTATGCAGCTGAACCGGATGAACTGCAGGCCCGGGTAAGACTCATGATTACCGACCCCCAGCGGGTCAAGAAAACTGATCCCGGCGACCCCGATATTTGTACAGTATATACCTTTCATAAAATTTTCAGTCCCGAACACAGTGAGCTTGCCGGCCAATGCCGTAATGCCGGCATCGGTTGCGTAGACTGCAAAAAACGGTTAGCCCAAAAGATGATTACTACTCTTGCCGACGTTCACGGTCGCCGTAAAGAGATGGCAGCCAAACCGGATAAGATAAAAGAGATACTAGCCTACGGTGCTGAACGCGCCCGGAAAATAGCAGCGGCAACCATGGAAGAAGTCCGGTCAATTATGCATCTGAGCTAACTTGTGACTTATAGTATTAAGCTAGACGCTTTCGAGGGGCCATTAGCCCTATTGATGCATCTGATTGAAAAAAATCAGGTGGATATCTATGATATTCCCATAGCCACAATAACTGAGCAATACTTAGATTATCTTAAGGCCATGGAACAGTTTAGCATTGATGTGGCCAGCGAATTTTTGGTTATGGCAGCTACTCTGTTACAGATAAAATCGCGGATGCTATTACCACGTCCAGTTGTTTTAGAAGCAACCGAAGAAGGTATTGATCCACGGCAAGAACTAGTCGAACGATTAATTGAATACCGTAAATTCAAACAAATTTCATTACTGCTTACTAAATTAGGGCACGAGCGGGAACAGTATGTTACCCGATTTCCTCAGGAATTTGCCAAGCAATTCCCGCTGCCAGAAGGACTTTGCCTTGACGATCTCCTGAAGGCATTTGCAGCACTATGGGAAAGTTCTATCCCCGAATTCGCCGAAATTGCCCCTGAACAAATTAGCGTTAAAGATAAAATGCAAGATATTATTACCCTCTTACGAAATAACAATGGGCAGTTGGAATTTAACCGGACTATTATCCGGACAGGTTCCCGCTCGGAATTTATTGCTGCCTTTTTGGCGTTACTGGAACTAATCCGCTTAAAACAGATAGTTATTTATCAGCAGAAGCCGTTTGCACCTATTGGCCTTACATTAAAGGAGTGACAGGAAGAATATGTCGAACCGGCATTTGTGGGGAGCCATTGAGGCGCTATTGTTTGCTAGCGGGCAACCGCTTCCACCAGAGAAAATTGCCGGGATACTCAACATTTCTATTGAGCTTGTCCATACACTAACTAGTGACATGGCAGCCTCAATGGCTGATGAAAAACGGGGCTTAACGATTGTTGAGGTAGCAGGTGGATATCAACTATGTACCAAGCCTATTTGGTTTTCTGTTGTCAATAAATTGGCTGAAATACAAGACAGCAGGTTGTCGGCAGCTGCATTGGAAACACTGGCAATTGTGGCTTTTAAGCAGCCTGTAACCAGACAGGAGATTGAAGGCATTCGTGGTGTTAACGCCGATAGAGTAATTGCAACCTTGCTTGACCGTTTTCTCATTAAAGAAATCGGTCGAAAAGAGGCAGTAGGACGTCCGATTTTATATGGCACTACTAATGAATTTTTGCAATGCTTTGGGTTGAAAAGTCTGGATGATTTGCCGGCTATTGCCAGCCTATTACCTACTGCCACTGAACAATAAGAAAAATGCTACGCGTTCTTTGGATTTGCATGAATCTTATTGTTGAGTCAATGGAGCACAACGGGATGTTACTTTTGACATTACCCCAAAGTAACAAAAAGCCTAGGCCTTAAGCGTCTAAAAGCTGAAAAGCCGGGCGATTGAATTCCCAATGTTTCAGCCTTGCTGAAACAAGTTCATTGGTATTGGGCTTTAGCCTACGACGAAGCAAAGCGCATGTGTAGGGTATAAAAACCTCGCATGCGCTTTTGATTTCACTTATCCGGTTGCAAGGAAGGTGGCTGGAAGTGCGGATAGGGAACCTTTATGACGTTTTGGGCGGATGTGGATTTTCCGGCAAGGCCGTAGGATGGTTCGGCTAGAATACCGCCCTATTGAAAGATATAACAACTTATAGTATTATTAAGTCTAAATAGCCTGAAAAAAGGGTCAAGGACGCTGCAAAGCTCTCCGGCGAAAGACCGTGAAAGGGCAAAGGCAAAAGTTGTAGTATATCCGGGAACGGCGGGGTGGTATTGTTGGCGGACGGTGAAAGCGGCAAAAGTTTTTTTCCCATAGATAAATTGGATCAGCGCCAGCTATCCGTAATTATGTTTTCTCTGTTCTCCTCCTGGCAGCTGGCCTTTCTTTTTGAAGGGCAGGTTTTGTACGCTCTGGCCAGCAGCTTCGGGATTGATGCGCGCAACCTGATCTTTGGCGCTATCGCCGCTCTTTTAGCGGGGTTGTCTTTCTGGGGATTTATCATCAAGACCAGTCAGGCAGCTAAGTGGCTAATGTTGTTTTCTTTTGCTTTTTTCATACCGGCTACCGGTGTATTTTTTTTCTACCCTTCCATCCTCTGGCAGGCGGCTTTGTTTTTCAGTTCCTTTTTGGCCGGGGGGTGTGTAGCGGTCTGGGGCTTTTTTTATAAAAGCTGCACGCCGCCCCACGAGCGGCTGAAAACCGCCGCGGAAGTGCTGATTTATTCCAACATGCTCATGATTTTTATCAATATGACCGCCATCCATCTGTCGCTTTACTCCGGTCTGAGTCTGTCCATGCTCATGCTGGGCGGTGCATTGCTGCTTGCATTTCAACTTCCCGCCGATGACCGGGTCACGCCGCCTGGTAAGGCCAAAATGGCGGTCAGTGTTGCCAAGCCCCTGGCTTTATTATGCTTATTTATTACGGTCATCACCATCAACTCAGGTCTGATGTATCAAGTGATCAACCCCGCCTTTGCCCACCACCGGTGGCTGGTGAGCTGGTATTGGGCCGTCCCGTATATTGTTGCTCTTTATGTCATGAAGAACCTGCGGCGGCAAGCGAACCGAACCTACATCCTTTATGTCGCCATCGCTATGATCGGCTTTGCTTTCATCAGCTTTATGACCGTCGACCGTTCGACGGGCAGTTACCTGCTGGTCAATACCCTGATGCTGGGCGCCTGCGGAATATACGATTTGTTCTGGTGGAGCATTCTCGGTGAAATGCTGGATTTTGCGCAAAATCCAGCAAAAATCTTTGGGGTGGGGCTTTCTGCCAATGTGCTGGGCGTATTGCTGGGCGGACTGATCGGCAACGCCATTACCGTATCCGCCTTACCCAGTCACAACTCTTCGGCGCTGGCTTTGGCTGTAGTCTGCGTCACACTGGTCATCCTTCCCCCGCTTCATAAACATCTTTCCGTTCTGTTAAAAGACCACGCTTATTTGACCGTACTTCCGGAAATGCCGTCGGAGCCGCAAAGCAGTATGGCCAATAGTAATGTGCTGCTGGGACGGCTCACGGATAGGGAAAAAGAAATTGCGGCTCTGCTCCTCCAAGGAAAAACTTACCGGATTATTGCCGGGGAATTAGCTTTAAGTGAAAATACGGTTAAAACGCATATCAAAAACATTTATGCCAAATATGAAATTCAAAGCCGGGCTCAACTTATAAAGCTTATGCTGGAAGATCAATATCCCGCGCAGAAGTAACCGAAACCCCCTCTGAAAATGGCATTTCAGCCCTCCTCACCCGAAAAGGTGAGGTTTTTTTGCGGTCATCACCCATTCAGGTGACTATTGTTGGTCCGGGAAGTCCGATATAATAAATGGCATAAGACTACGGAAGAGGGGTGTTAGTGCTGAAAGCGATCAGATGGAGGACCTGTTTGCTGATTACAGCGACCGGCTTAGGTTTCCTGGTTTCCCTGCTTATTCTCATGCTGGACGGTGTTATCCCTGCCTTTCACCCGAAAATGTTTTTGGGCGTTGTAATATGCGCGACACTGTTTTTCGCTATCCTGTCAATGCAGGAGTATAAAAAGCTGAGAATCGCAGAACTGATTATCGAAAACCAAATCCTGCATATTCAGTCTGCCATCATCGGCGCCGGCGTCTGCGGACCTGACGGCGCGTCATCAACCGGCGGCATAGAGGTTTTTATCTCCTGCTTCGGCATTTTGCTGGATAGCAAAATTATCAAGTTCAACCTGGACGGGATTTATCTGAAAGGCGTGGAAATCGGGCGTGAATACATGTGCCTCATTTACGGTACAAAATTCAGCACGCAAAAAACGCGTATTCTCTACATGGCGCCGGATAGCCGTGAATTGAAAAGAATCGTCGAAAAATTTCGCTATGAGACAGGCGTAGTTCCCGTAATAACAGACTGAAATGAATATTAGGAGGGATTAGTATGCAATGCCCGCATTGCGGCGAGACCTGCCCGGAGAATGAGCACTTTTGTACATTCTGCGGCGGCCGACTAAAACCAGAATCGCCAACTTCTTCAAAGTTTAAGGCCCGCCCTGTCGGGTTTTCATCTAGAATAAACGATCCGGCCTTCGCCCGGTATGTCAGGCACACCAACCTTTGGTCGGCCATCTTTGCCGGTATGCTGGCTGTTGCGGCCATTATCGGCTTTACCATTGCTGGCGAGGTCGGCTCGGAAATGGAAAATCCCGAATCAATGTTCATCGGACTTGGAATTGGCGGCATGTTTCTGGTCATAGCTCTGCTGCAGATTATGGGGAGAAAGAAGAGCAGAACCTGGGACGGGACGGTAGTGAACAAAGAGATCAACTATGGGAGAGACAAAAACGGGCGAGATTACACGGAATACGTTGTTGTGGTCGAGGATGAGCGCGGAAAAAAGTATTGCAGTATAGTAAAAGACGACGACACTCGATACAACTATTTCCAAATTGGAGACCGGCTGCGACATCATGCCGGACTGAACTCCTATGAGAAATACGACAAGTCGCAGGACAGCGTCATTTTCTGCAACGCCTGCGGGGACATCTGGGATATTGAGGAGGACGTGTGTCCCCGGTGTAAATGCCCGTTGCTGAAATAGGACCTGGAAGTCGAAAAAAATTTAAGTAAAAAGGGGAAAAATATGGACTACATACTCAATGGTGCGCCGCAGTTTCCGTATTTTCAAATTGAGACGGTCAAAGGCCTATGAAACAGCGATTTTGTAAAAAATGCGGAGAAAAAGCGCCGGGCAAGACCTTGTTCTGCGAAGCATGCGGAACCCGGCTGGCCCTGACAGCAACAGCGGAGGTCAAGGACGATGCTCCGCCGGAAGAGAAGCACAGCGTATATGCGGAACCCGATTTGCCGGAAAATATGCCGGAAGCGTCCGCTCTTGCCATGAGCCCCGGCATCCGGCAGGATCAGCACGGAACATACCGCTGGCTGGTGGAAATCAATTTGCTTAAAGACAGTACCATTCCTTTAACAGTATGGAAAATTTTACTGCTGTGCGGTCTGCTCCCACTGGTTTTAATGATAATTCTGGCCATTGTCGAGGGAAATCTGACTGAAAACCTGGTCTCTATTTTTAGTCTGTTCGGGCTGGTAGCCGCTATTATGACTGCGTTGGTCGCCATTGGCTACTATCTGGTCTTCATCCCCATCCGGGGTGTCCGCTATCCCGTGGTTTTCGAGATGGACAAAAAAGGAATCAGCCATATTCAAATGCCCAAGAAGCAGGATAATACAGAATTGCTGGCTTGGCTGGGCATCCTGGCAGGCGCTTTGGCAGGCAACCCCACCGTGGTGGGCGCCAATCTGCTGGCGACGTCGCGAAAACAGCTTTATACTGAATTTAATAAAGTGCTGAAGATCCAGGTGGACCGTCGGAAGAAGATTATAAAGCTGATTGCCTCCGACATGACCCGCAACCTGATCTACTCTTCCCAGGAGGATTTTGAATTTGTGCAGGAGTGGATTCTGAAACATTGCTGCCGGGACGGCGTTACGGTGAAATACAGGTGAGTGATCCGGCGACGGTATTTAAAAAGGAGGGACATCAATAAGAAGATGAGTACATTTACGACAAATGAAACGCCCCGTTGGAAAACAGCCCTGAATATGGTGATAAATCCCGGTGAGGTGGTAAAAAGTCAAATGTCCAGGGTGCCGTGGCCTTTTTCCATCCTTGTATCCGGTCTGTCCTTTGCCTTGTTTTTTCTGCAAACGGGTCTGGACATGCTGCGTTCAGGCCAGATTGAAATGGTGTCGGTTGTTTTTATTACCTTGCTGGGTCTTCTCTACGGCACGGCCGGCATTGCCCTTCTTGCCGTGCTGGTATGGGCGTTATCCCAGGCCGGAGAGCGGGGGTACAATATTGGCTGGGCTATTTCCGCCTTTGCCCTGGGCTATTCTGCCACGCTGGTTTATGCGTTGACCGGGATCCTGTTCTCGGTAGCTTTGGGCTGGAAAACAGCCGTGGCCTTTGGCGTTACCGGGGTTTTATGGGCTTTGCGACCCACTTTGTTTACGATTAAACAGATGTCGGGTGACCGGACGGCTTTCAGTGTGGCCATGTCCACTCTCTGCGGGGCCATACTGCTGCTGGGATGGTCTTTGCTGGGCCGCTTAGCCGGTTAAGATAGTGCTAAATCAAAGATATTCGGGAGGCTGATGCGCATGGAGACGCAACTTGGCTATGCTGGTACTTCGATTCGAAAAAAAACGGCCTTTTGGCCGTCTTACCTGTGCTTTACGGTATTTGGCGTATTGATTCCCTTCAGTAAATCTGATGTACAGGCGGTTAATGTATTACTATCTGTTCTGCTGGCGCTGGCCGTGGGGCTGCTGGCCGTGAAGCTGCAGATTACCCTGTTTAACAGCGGCAATCCAGCCTTACGGTTGGAAACTGCCGGTCAATTCGCTCCTGAAGCGGTGAGCGCCGGTATGGTATTTATGATCCCTTTTACAGTTCTGGCCGTTTTAGCCCGGTTGTTATTAAACTGGGATGCAGTGATGCCGTTCGCTTCGGCGGCCATTATGACAGCCGCCGCCACGGCCGGCGCTGAAGTGATGAAAAAAGGCGCCCAGGGCATCAAAAACGTGCTGATACCCTCGGGCCTGGCGTTTGTGCTTTCCACCGGCTGGATGATGCTGGTGGCAATGCTGCCGTAAAGATGAAGGGGGGAGAAGTTTGTCGATACTAAACCTGACAAGAAAGATAAAACGAATTAAAAAAAATCTGGCGGAAACAGTTGTTTTTTGCATGGTGTTTATGCTACTGGCAGCAGGTTATCCCGGAATCGCTTTGGCCGGAAACGTTGGGGATGTGGTTGCTGAAGTGGCCGGTCGAAACTTTAAATCACCCAGCACTTATTCTGGTATTGAAGAAACCGAATCGGGTGGAAAATATAGATATAATACAGCCAGAGGCAGCGGCGGTGTTCATATTGCTATAAATGAGCCGCTTGAAGGAACGGACATACAGACGCTAATTAATTTGCACGATTTTGGCGAAGGCGAAATATTGGTTTTCTTCATGCAGGGCTATGAAATTAAACAGAGGGCTATGCGACGCAATTTTCCCAATGACACTATTGTGTGGGCAGAACTGCCGGGCTATTTGATTACGGCTTCCATAAAAAATACCGGCAGTGGTAAAGCTGCCGATTTACAGAAGGCCAAAAGCTTAATCCAGCAGATGGTTGAGGGACTAACACGCAGCGGTCTGGTGAAACCGGCAGTTCCGGATAACTCCCAAAAGACTGTTAAGAGCAGCGGCCAGTCGGCTCCCGCTCCTTCGACGGCGGTTACCGGCAAGCCGCTGGGGGAATCTGTGCTGGTAGCCAATACCATGAATATTGGCGGCGTATATAATAAACCTACTGCGCCGACCACCTTTACCCTCAACCAACCGCATCTGGTAACCGGTATAGTCACCTATCACTGGAATAATGGCCGGGGGGCGGCGCCGGGCAGCATCGTGCTGCGGGACGGCAACGGCAAGGTATACGGCCCTTGGCAGGCCGGTTCCCGGCCGGGTCAGGGGGGCGTCCCCAACGCTTACTGGGAAGTAGCGCCCAATATCGTTATCCCGGCCGGGACCTATACAATTATCGACTCGGACCCGGCCACTTGGGCGCAAAATACGCAGTCCGGCGGCCGGGGTATGGCGGAAGTAAAGGCTACGCCACACTTTGCAGTGAACGGCGGCCATTCCGGCAGTCAGTCGTCATCCGGCGGATGGACGTCAAGTCCGGCCGGAGTCGGTTCGGTCGGCAACATACCCGGTCCCTCCAATACCACCGAAGCAATCGTCGGCGTGGCGGTGCCGGGATTGATCGCCACCGGACTAGGGGCTCTGGCCGGCTTAGGCGGAGGAGGCGGGGGCTTTGCGCCTTCGGGCGGAACGCCTTTATCGCCGACTGGTGGAGGCTCATTTCCCGGGGCGGGAGGATCTTATCCGGGAGCGGGAGCCGGACAGCCTGGTGCGGCGCAAACAGTCAGCCAACTGGGCAGAAGAAGGCAACCGGAAATCATTATTGATACGGCTGACATGGGTCAAGGGTCTATCACTACCGGAAATCAGGCCCCTTCGGAATATGGGTTAATCGTGAAGACAGCCGCTGAAGAAGCCGCGCTGCGGATTCAGCCGGAGTCCGGCATAATAATTGAAACTGTCGCTGAGGCTGGGATTTTCATTCAAACAGAGCAAAACGCACAGCCTCCTTTGTCGGGAGCAGGCGTCTTTGACACGGGCATATTAATCGATACCAGCGCTATCGAGGCTGCCGGTCCGGCTGCCGACGCAATTGGGTCTGAAACGAAAATTGCGACAGATGCGCCGGTTGAAAATGCCGCAGAGAAAGGGTCACAGACGGCGGACGAAAGCGCAGGCCCGGATTATAAAAACGAATTGGCTGAAACTTATGATGAAAGCGGTTTTGACCCTGAAGGCTATGATCGACAGGGCTTTGATAAGGCTGGTTATGACCGGGCAGGCTTTGATAAAGAAGGCTTTGACAAAGAGGGTTACAATAAAGCGGGCTTTAACGCCGAAGGTTATGACCGGGCAGGCTATAATAAAGCAGGGTTTGACAAAGCAGGGTTCAACCGTGAGGGCTTCGACCAGGCCGGCTTTAATAAAGAAGGCTTTAATAAAGAAGGCTTTAACAAAGAAGGTTTTGACAAAGCGGGCTTTAACGCCGAAGGTTATGACCGGGCAGGCTATAATAAAGCAGGGTTTGACAAAGCAGGGTTCAACCGTGAGGGCTTCGACCAGGCCGGCTTTAGTAAGGAAGGCTTTAACAAAGAAGGTTTTGACAAAGCGGGCTTTAACGCCGAAGGTTATGACCGGGCAGGCTATAATAAAGTTGGGTTTGACAAAGCAGGGTTTAATCGTGAGGGCTTCGACCAGGCCGGCTTTAGTAAGGAAGGCTTTAACAAAGAAGGTTTTGACAAAGCGGGCTTTAATGCCGAAGGTTATGACCGGGCGGGCTTTGATAAGGCTGGGTTTGACAAAGCAGGGTTTAATCGTGAGGGCTTCGACCAGACCGGCTTTAATAAAGAAGGTTTTAACAAAGAGGGTTTTGACAAAGCAGGCTACAATAGAGCGGGCTTTAACGCCGAAGGTTATAACCGGGCAGGCTATAATAAGGCTGGGTTTGACAAAGCAGGGTTTAACCGGGAGGGCTTTGACCAGGCCGGTTTTGATAAAGCCGGTTTTAACAAAGAAGGCTTCAACAAAGCGGATTTTGATAAGGCGGGCTACAATAAAGCGGGCTTTGATGCTAAAGGTTTTGACCGGGAGGGCTTCGATAAAGCGGGATTAGACAAAGACGGTTATGGGCGCAACGGTTTTAACGCCCAGGGTTTCGACAGGGAAGGCTATGACGTCAACGGTTATAATGCCAAAGGGTTTAACCGCAACGGTTATGATGCCAAGGGTTACAATGCGGCCGGCTTTGATAAAGAAGGTTTTGATAAAGCGGGCTGGGATGCTGAAGGCTATGGTCGGGACGGGTTAAACAAGGAAGGCTTTGACCGGCAGGGGTATGATAAGTCCGGTTATGATAAAGAGGGTTATGATCGTGAAGGTTATGACAAACAGGGTCGGCAGCGGGAAGGCTATGACGAATACGGTTACGATAAGAAAGGCTTTAACAAAGACGGTTTCGACAAGGACGGTTATGACCGGGAAGGCTTTAATTATGAAGGCTACAACCGCAGCGGGTATGATCCCTGGGGCTATGACAAACGGGGCTATGGCAAGGACGGCTACCATTGGAGTGGTTACAACGCCGACGGATATGACCGCAATGGGCGGCATTGGAGTGAGAATCCATATGAGGGAGACGGTAATCCGTTCAATGTCCTTACCAGCAACGCCCAGCGTACTTTTGGCGAAGGAAAGGTCACTCCGCACGGCACGACCGAGGTTAGTGAAATAGATTGGCAGCCGAAGAAACCGCCTTTAGGGGATCCGTATCCCAAAACGGTGGAAAAATACGGAGCCAAACCCTGGACGGATGAGATACCGTGTCCGGAACCGGAAAAACCGTCTGATGCCAAACCGGAAGATACAGGCGTTATCGGGCCGGAGGACCCCATGAACACACTGAAACAGCACGGTCAGGATAAAGACGCCTCCGCGGCTGGTGAGAAGGGAGGATCCGTTCCCGCTGCTGAACCGGAAGGGGCGGATGGACCGGCTATCCCCGGAGAAGGAGTGCCGGTTCCTGAGGATACGCAGGCCCCGGATTCCGGCACGCCGGGATGGCCCCAAGATGGGGAAAAACGCATCCTGGTAGGGAAAACGGATGGACGCAGCATTGAAATTGAATATGATGGTAAAACCGGCGAATGGGTCAATACAGAAACCGGCAATAGCTTTGACCCGGACAGATTTGAACAGTGGCAGGACGACCTGGCGGAAGACCGGAGACGGATCGCGGAAGATATAGATAAGATGAGCCAGCGCCAGGATGCCCACAGTCAGGCCGTCGACCAGAAAATGACCGAATGGAAAAAGCTGGAGCAAATGCAGAAAGCGGCTGATAAATATAATATCGGCGAACCAGGCGGCCCCGGGGATGTTGACAAGGCCATCCAGAAACTGAAAGATGATATGCTGGCCGGGAGAGAATTCGACCAGGAACAGGTGGATAAGATCAGGCGGGTAATTGACAACCGCATACTGGGAAAAACAACTGCCGATACCGGGGATCGCTGGGAAGAAGTCCCCTGGTACAAAGACCTGGATTCGGCCCTGAAAGCCAATGCGGAGACGGCCAGGGAAGTAGTGACCGGCGAAAAGGCCGACGGCAGCATTTCCTGGGCGGGAATGGGAGCCAGAGTAGCTATCGGAGCAGCCACAGGGGGAGCTTCAGAGTATGTTATGACCGTGGCTGAAGCCATGCATCGCATTAAGGGTTCGGTAGACAAAGGAGAATCGGATGTTCGTGCTGTTGTCAAAGCTATCGGACAACTGGTTCTGGAAGAACTTGGCGGAGAAATGATTGGCGCTGCCGGGGGTAAGGCCATGCAGCAGTTTGCGGAGAAATTCCCGAACTTTACGAATAAGGCCGGGGATTTAGCGGAAAAAATCGGCTTGGCCGTTGCCGCCGGTGATCAAATTGCCAGCAGTAAACTGGGGCTCATCGGCAAACAAAGCGCCGAGGAGGCGCTGGCGGACCTGGCCAAACGAATGGACGACATTGGCGCCGGCGGGCTAAGAAAGGTTCTGGATGATAAGATTGCCGACGCGGGTCTGAAAGTGGCCAGCGCGGACGACCTGACCAAAGCCTTTGGCAAACAAGCCGCAGACGGCGGTGACGGTCTGGGCAAAGCAATCGGCAAGGCGGCCGCAGGCGGCAGTGACGACATAGCCGGTAGGGCCGGCAAGGCGGCTGCAAGCGGCAGTGACGATATGGCCAGAGGAGCCGGCAATTCAGCCGACGGGCCTGACCTGCCCGGCCACAAAGGGGCCGGTGCGGCGGATGAGGCAGCCGGGGCAGCGGGGAAAACTGTTCCTGCCGATAAACCGACCCGGGGAGCCCGTGCAGAGACTGAAGTGTTAAATGACCCGAAGGCAGTGGCAAAAGCGGAAGCTTCTTTGCAAAAGAAGATGGATGACTTTGCTAAGCTGCCAGAGACCAAAAAGCAGGAACTCATAAAGGATCAGGCCGTTTATGACGAATACCGGCTGCAAGCCGAAGAGAAAAACTGGGAACTGGCCGACAAAGTACAGCGGGGCGAAGAACTTAGTGTCGACGATGTCCTGAAAATGAAAGCCGATCCGGCGGCGATGCGGAAGCTGAAAGATATGCAGAATATGGATGGTCTGGGAGCAGAATTGGGAGAGTCGGGAGCCATCAATGTGCAGAAAAAATTTAATGAAACCTTAGAAGCCAGAGTATATGAACCCAGCCGCACGGAGGTGGTCGATTCGCTGAAGGGTAAATACGGAGAAGTTAGGGTGGAGACGGTTAGGACGCCCGGCAAGGAATATCAGCCCTGGGACATCAACACCGACAATGATATTATCGCCCTGCGTAAAGTAAATGGACCCAATGGTCCGGAATGGGTGGAGATACCCCGTGGTGAATGGGAGGATGTTTATTTTGAATCCTATGCCAGGCATACCGGTTTTGATCCCCAGGATGCGGCCCGCAGGTTTCCTGACGAAAACTGGCAAAACATGTCTCCGGCGGAACAGTACCGCAAGTGGGGAGAACTGCACGGCGAAAGCCCCACAGATGTTACGCATCTGGAAGCTGGCCGGGATTTCAGCGGTCAGAGAACCTGGATTAGAAAAGACGGCGATCTCCCGGGCCGGCCTATGATCGAGGCTACACCGGAGGAGATTGCCCGCGGTGTTGAGACCGTGACGATTGACGGCAGGCAAATGCGGCCGGCCAGCGGCGCCGAATTGGTTCAAAGGGGGCAGGGGACTTTGCTGGATTCGGAACAACTGGGCATGATGGAAAAGTACAAAATCGATCATTATTGGCAAAAGGGCGATATCAAGAGTCAGACCGAGGCCATGGAGCAACTGCGCAAGGCTGGATCCCAGGCGCAGAATCTGGAACAGGGTTATCGAAATATGGGCTATAAAATTACCGATATGCCGGGAAATATGGAGAAAGGTCTTGCTGTGGTCAATGACAGCAGCCTGTCTCCGACCGCCCGGGCCGCCCGGTTGGCAGAGTTGGGCTACGACAGCCCGGGAGATTTTGTAGATAAATTGACCAGCCGCATCGGATCGCTAAGAACGGCCAGAAAATAGAGAAATAAGAGCTTTAGCAACTATTGAGCAGGTAAGGAGGCATGAAAATGGACATGAAGCAAGGACCGGTGAAGATGGAGGTTTTCAAGCTGGAGCCGGGGGATATCGACCATTTATTCAGACGATCCGGCCTGACTGGCAACCCTTTGTCAGTCTTTCGATATAATGCGGAGCAGGCGGCAGTCACTAGCCCGTCAGCCCGGTTTAAAACGTTGACGGAAAGTCCCGCGTTTCAGACCATTGCCCGGCAACTGCTGGAGCCGGATTTAAAGATTTCCTTCCATACCGGCGGGGCCAATGCGGCGGAAGATCAGTATTACGCCCTGCTGTCTAAGGAAACAAGTACGGTTTTAGCACAGTTTAGCAGCGCCGAGGGAGATTTGCTTCTGTTGTATTTCCCCGGGGAAAAAGCTTTTCTGGAATGGTGGACCGGCACTTACGCCTCCCCGGGCATGGACGACTACCCGGCACTATTCGGCAGCGGTATTTTGGAGAGCGAGGTTCTGATCTGCGCTCTGCATTGTGTGGATATGTATCGCCGCTTTTATCTGGAGAGCATGCTGGATTATCGCGGGGTAGTAGATGTAGCCGCCAGCAGCGCGGATTTTGGGCAATTATTGAAACGGGCTCTGGCCAGCGGTGATAAGCGCTGGCTGCTGCCGGCTCTGGTTGAAATAACGCCGGGCCTGAAGAGCATTCCCATAGCCTTAAAGCCGGAACATATGCAAAAAATTGAGGAATTGGGCTTTATCACCAGCAAAGATGCTGTTTTCACGCTGGCGGAACGTTCCCGGCTGATGGGGACCGAATTTATCAGCGCCTGGATGAATGCCACCGGCTGGCAGGCTAGTGCGTTGATTAAAGGGGAGGAAAGGAGCCTGTCCCGGGTATTTCTGGCCGTAACAGCTTTTACCAATCACCTGTTTTCCTTTGAAACCGGCAGCGGAGGAGAAGGCCGTTTTCGTCACCAGACCGCCAATGCGTCTGAATTGGCAGGGACTTTGCTGCAATGGACGACCGCTTTGCGCCGGGCTGTTCCTGCCGGAGCCGGACCGCAGCGGAATTTTTGCGGGCAGTGCGGCGGAAAGATTAGCCCGGACAAAAAGTTTTGCGGTCATTGCGGGGCTGCCTTATGAAACAAGGATTGCGGGGTGAAGGCGTAAGAGGCAAAGAAGGAGGAAGGGAAATGTTTGTCGGAATGATTGTCGGCGGCACTTTAGTGCTCCTTGTGGTCCTATTTTTAATTGTTACCTATAACACTTTGGTGCGCTTGCGGCAAAGGGTTCAGAATGCCTGGTCACAGGTCGATGTCCAGCTTAAAAGGCGCTATGACTTGATCCCAAACCTGGTAAATGCGGTTAAAGGCTATGCGCAGCATGAGAAAGAAACGCTGGACAGAGTGACTCAGGCAAGAAACATGGCGATAGCAGCCGGGAGCGTGGCCGAGCAGGCCCGGGCGGAAAACATGCTAAGCGGAGCGTTAAAGTCTCTGTTCGTAGTAGCCGAAGCCTATCCCGAACTAAAGGCCAACACTAATTTCCTGCAGCTGCAGACCGAACTTAGCGATACGGAAAGCAAGATTGCTTTTGCCCGTCAGTTTTACAATGACACGGTGCAAAATTTCAACACGGAAATAGAATTGTTCCCGGCGAATCTGGTGGCCGGCATGCTGGGGTTTGCGATGGTTGATTATTTTACCCTGCGGGAGGAAGCGGAAGCCCGTCAGAATGTGCAGGTGACTTTTTAAAGGAGATTTCTTATATTATGAACAAAAAAGGGGTTTTCCTGAGACATAAAATCGGCTGGCTTTGCCTGATTTTATGGTTGCTGCTGTTTTTGCCGGACACCGCCCTGGCTCGTTCTTTAAGCATGGAACAGGTAGTGGTTGAAGCTGAGGTTTTGCCGGATGCTTCTCTGCGGGTAACGGAAAGAATAGCGATCGACTTTTCCGGGAAGTGGAACGGCTTTCACATAAAAATTCCCCAGAGCGGCACACCGGTCAGGGAAGTGAAGGTTGCGGAAAACGGCCGGCCCTACACCTTTAATCCCGGCACTCAATACGGCCCCCCCGGCACCTTCCTGATTAAGGATGAAGGGTATCAAATAACGATTGACTGGAGTATCGCAGCTCAGGATGAAGTACGAACCTTCGACGTATCTTACCGGATTATAAATGCGGTTGTAATTCACAATGATGTGGCCGAACTGTACCGTAAGTTTATCGGGAGCGCGAATCCGCAACGGATTCGCGAGGTCAAGGTTAAATTAAAATTGCCGGCGGGTGCGGAGCGCCTGACGCAGGGAAAAGACATAAAAATCTGGGGACACGGTCCTTTGCAGGGAGAAGTGGCCTTTTCCGGCTTTGATTCGATAACATGGCAGGCCGCCAAACTTCCTCCCTATACCTTTGTGGAGGGCCGGGTCGTCATGCCGACGGCGCTGTTTCCCGGCGCCCCCTCCGCTGCTTATACCAACCGGGCTGCTCTTGCCGGCATCTTAGCGGAAGAAGAGGCCTGGGCTCAAGCGGCCAACCGCGAGCGCTGGCTGGCCCGGGCGGAAATAGCCGGGGCAGTTTTGCTAATCGTATGTGCCTGCGGCGTGGTATTGCTGTTATGGCGCAAATATGGGCGGCCCTACCCTGCCAAATTTGACGGGACTTACTACCGCGAACTGCCTGCGCCATACAGCCCTGCGGAACTGAGTGTGCTTTGGAACTATAGCAAGGTGCAGGGGCATGATCTCACCGCTACCATACTGGACTTGGCCCGGCGCAAATTCCTGCGGATTGAGGAAGAACACGTCAATGAAAGCAAGCTGCTGGGCAACAGGAAAGTAAAAACCTATCGTCTCATTTTTCTCGATGCGCCGCAGCCGGCTGCTTTGCGGAATCCGGCGGAAGCCGAACTGCGCGCGCATGAGCAGGATTTGCTGGACTATCTGCGTCATACCATTGCCTGCGGCCGTGAATATTTATTTTTAGCTGATATTGAAGTCTTTGCCAAAAGCCACAGTAGAGATTTTTACGGGTTTTGGCGATCATGGGTTGCAGGCATAAACGAGCAGATGGAGCAAGCTGACTTTTTCGATCACAGCGGCAACATGCCTCTGGCTACTGTTTTGGGTGGATTGCTGCTTTTTACACTGGGAGCTATCGTCCTCTTCAATAGTACGATGACTATACTGGGTGTGTCCCTGCTGATTGCTGCGGCCATTATTGCCCTGATACCGCGTTCATTTAAGCGGCGCTCACCGTCCGGGCAGGAAGATTTCGTACGCTGGCAGGCTTTTAAACGTTTTCTCCTGCACTTTTCACAAATGCAGCGTCATGAAATACCCAGTCTGATCATCTGGGAACATTATCTGGTTTACGCAGTGACCCTGGGAGTGGCCCGCGAAGTCATGAAACAACTGGAACTGGTATTCCCCAATCTGCAGGACGGTGATTACCGCTTTGGCTATGGCTGGTACAGTTACGGAGCCCATATCGGTTTTGACACCTTGCACGGCTCCTTTAGCGATATAGAAAATGTCGTGGAGCGTTCAATTAAAACCGCTGAGAAAGCAATAAGCAAGTCGTCCTCAGACTCCGGCGGCGGGGGCGGCTTCTCCTCCGGCGGCGGTGGTGGAGGTGGCGGTTCCAGCTATGGAGGACGATAGAGCTGTGAGTTCTTTGCGGCGTTTCGCTGCACTCTCTTCAATGATGGTACTGTCGGAAAAATGTTTTCTAAGAAAAGGTATTGCCAAACGAGGTCGGGCAGGTTATAATAATCTTCGCAATAAGATACAGTTTGTGACGGAAATGCAGTCTCATTCACGTATGATTTGGTTACTTATACAATCGGGGCGTGGCTCAGTTTGGTAGAGTACCTGGCTTGGGACCAGGGGGCCGCAGGTTCGAATCCTGCCGCTCCGACCAGTAAAAAAGAATCGCATGATGTGCGATTCTTTTTTTGATAGAACTTTGTATATTTTGATGCAGTTCGGGAAAGTATAAAAATTTGTATGAAGAAGACGGCAATTTTTTTAGGCGGCGGTGCTTCAGCGGCGGAGGGAGCACCAGTACAAAGTATGATTTTCCAAAAATATTTTACAGCACTTCGCGCCGAAAATAACTATAGTGACTGTACGCTGGTACGAGAGCTAAGGGCGTACTTTAAACAAATGTTTTATATTGATGTGCTTCAGGATGATTTGGATAAGATTCATTTTCCTACTTTTGAGGAGGCGATTGGTCTTTTAGATTTGGCAGTGCGCAAGCGCCAGTCTTTTAAAAATTTTGATCTTGAGAATCTTGCCCAAAATTCTAATCGGATAGGTTATATTAGACAGTATCTAGTACTGCTAATGGCTGAAGTACTGGAAGATAAAACTTCAGTTGTTCGGGGATTTCACCGTGAATTGGTTGAACACTTGAATGAATTTGGCTGTCTAAGAGACACAATTTTTATATCAACTAATTATGATGTTCTGATTGACCGGGCGTTATCTTTTAGAGACGATATTAGAATTGATTACGGTATTGAATTTACTAAGGATAGGAAAGAAGCTGGATTGTTATCAACTCCTCAAAGCGTGTTGCCAGTAACTCTTTATAAAGTGCATGGCTCGTTAAACTGGTCTTATTGTCCTACCTGTAATTCAGTGAAATTAATTGATGAGCAACAGGGTATTCTTAATTTGTTAACAGATCCTTCACAGGCGCGATGTTCCCAATGCCAATCAGTGAGAACTCCAGTGATTGTGCCGCCAACGTTTTTTAAGAATATGTCTAATAGCTTTTTAACTATTGTTTGGCACAAAACGGAAATGAGCCTTAATGATATTGAGCATCTTATTTTTTGTGGGTATTCGTTTCCTGATGCTGATATGCATATTAAGTATTTAATAAAGCGAATTCAGACCAACCGGACTGATAAGCTAAAGATAACGGTGATTAATAATTATCCCGGCAAAAAAGCGGAAAAGCTGGATGAAGAAAAAGAACGATATCTGCGCTTTTTAGGGACAGATATCTGTTTTACAAATAATACTTTTGAGGATTTCTGCAGCCAAACGGAGCAATTCATAGAATAAAAAAGCGCTATCGTGCCCTTGAGGATACAGCTAACCGGAGAGTACACACCAGAGCGCAGAGGGGAGATGTATATCGAGACATTCCCTTTGCGTACTCTGTGTCTCTGCGGTTCAAAAAAAATTATACTTTCTTTATGCATAAAAAAATAAGTCGCCCAATGGGCGGCTTATTTTTTATCCAGAGGATTTCCCTGGATTGAACGGCTAAGTCCATCTTTTTTTATTCAGCTAGGCTGAAATGATGGTTGCTTATTTTTGCTTAAAGGCTAACAGTAAGATGTTATTACCGTATTTAGCGGCAAACTCTTGTTCAAACTTTTTAACGGTATCAAGTTCATCAGTAGACAAAGTAGCAAAATTGACATTGTTAGCGTCCATGAGAAATCCCCTTTCTATAATAGGCTTACTATTACTTTTTCCTATTATAGAATTTATATGCCGTGATTTTATAAGCGGTTGCTACAGTTTAAGACATTGCGAATCTTATGTTGAACCATGTTTTTAATGGCAGCACGGGCTGGTTTGAGGTATTGACGCGGGTCAAAGTCGGAGGGGTTTTTCGCAAAGTGTTCTCTGATGGAAGCGGTCATGGCAAGGCGGAGGTCGGTATCAATGTTAATTTTGCACACTCCCAGTTTTCCGGCTCTGAGCAGCATATCCTCAGGAACACCTTGTGCGCCTTTAATTTGTCCGCCAAAGTCATTGCATTTTCCTACAAATTCAGGCAATACGGTCGAAGCGCCATGCAGTACCAGTGGGTAATCGGGTAGAAGTTTAGAAATGGTTTCAAGGCGGTCGAAGTCAAGTTTGCACTCGCCTTTGAATTTATAAGCACCGTGACTTGTGCCGATAGCAATGGCTAATGAGTCGACATTGGTGCGTTTTACAAACTTTACAGCTTGATCAGGATCAGTATATGTAGCATCTTTGGTGTTGACCTTAATCGCATCTTCAACACCAGCCAGACGGCCGAGTTCTGCTTCAACGACAACACCACGTTCATGGGCGTAGTCTACAACTTTTTTAGTAAGCGCAATATTTTCTTCAAACGGTAGTTTAGAGCCGTCAATCATTACTGAAGAAAATCCGCCATCAATGCAGGATTTGCAAATTTCAAAGTCTTCACCATGATCTAGATGTAAGCAAATGGGTAAGCCGGTGTCTTCCAGGGCAGCTTCTACCAGTTTGACAAGGTAGATATGTTTGGCATATTTACGAGCGCCGGCCGATACCTGGAGAATGAGTGGAGCTTGTTCTTCCTTGGCGGCGTCAACAATGCCCTGGATAATCTCCATATTGTTGACGTTAAATGCGCCTACAGCGTACTGACCCTCGTAGGCTTTTTTAAACATCTCTTTCGAAGTGACTAATGGCATTGAAATCCCTCCTCTATTTTTTGGAAAACCATATAGTATAGCATATATCGTATTCATTATAGCACAATTGGCTATAAATTACTCGCCAAGTTGGTTATTAAATTGTTGAGATCGGCAGGCAGTGGACTGACAAGTGTAAGTTGCTGCTTGGTAATAGGATGCGGTAAGATTAGTTTTGCCGCATGGAGAGCTTGGCGGCTAAGCAAGGTGATAGAACCGCCGTATAAATCATCTCCTAGCAGGGGGCAGCCGATATAGCTTAAATGGACTCTTATCTGATGGGTACGCCCTGTTTCTAGTGTGATGTCGAGTAAACAGGCATTACTGAAGGTGGCAAGGACCGAATAACGGGTAATTGCCTGCTGACCGTCGGGTCGAACCTCACGTTCAATAATACTGCCCGGTTTTCGGCCAATAGGTACATTAATTACGCCCTGGGGTGGTTTCGGGACTGCTGCAGTTATAGCCAGGTATTGTTTAGTTATATGCTGTAGGTTTTGATTTAGCACATGCTGAATATCAGGTCGCTTAGCGATTAGTACCAGACCTGAGGTATTGCGGTCTAAGCGATTGACAGGGTGAAAGCCGTATAGGTAGTTATGTGTGCTATAATAATGCAGCACAGCATTGCCAAGCGTACCTGAGGGCTGACCAGACGTTGGGTGAACAAGCATACCGGCAGATTTTTCTACCACCAACAGCCACTCATCCTCGTATAAAATAGTAAGCGGCAGGTTTTCTGGAGTAATAGAGGAATTATTCGGCCAGGAAACTGTAATGATGTCTCCAGGGTAGACTAGGTCATTGATTGCTGCCGGGCGGGTGTTGATGACAATACTACCACTATTCTTTATTTTGCGCCATAGTGTTAATGATAATCCAGCCTGCCGGCGTAAAAAATCTTTTACTGGCAGGGCGGGACAGGTGGAAGATACTTTAAAATCAGGCATAGTGACTCCTTGCGCTAACTGGTTATATTCTATTATTCGCATTGCCAGTAAAAAAATCCTTTTAAAAAATACAGGAGGCAAGCTGCCTCCTTGTACGAAAGATGGGATTACATCATATTTTGTACCATACTAATAATTTCTACTATATGTTCGCGTTCCATCGCTACAGATTCTTTGATATAGTCTCCCATGGGATTTGCCCGTAAGCTGTAGAAGTAGGCAAAACGCCGGTGGCGACGGATAAGACCTAAAAGGAGTGCCATAATTAGTAAGCGGCTGCCAAAGAATTGTCGCTGCTCGGTGTCAACAGGTTCATTGTCGTGCGTTGTAAAGCCGTGTTTTTTCATGACGGCGGCAAAACTTTCTTCATGCATGCAGATCATGTGGAGTACATGGGTACAATGTTGGAAAGTCAGGAATCCCTTATGGTATAAGAGATCTTGCCACCTTCCTTTTTAGCATAAACTTTAATTTTTAGCTTTAACAGAACCCGGCGTTTTTCATCCATTGTCTTGGCACTGGCAATTTCTTTCGGTGAAATGTCAATTATTTTTGGCTTACTTTCAAGTGATTCCATAACCGCGTTAATTGATGTGTTTAAATTTTTTAA
Organism: Sporomusa ovata DSM 2662; assembly: GCF_000445445.1. Taxonomy (GTDB): domain Bacteria; phylum Bacillota; class Negativicutes; order Sporomusales; family Sporomusaceae; genus Sporomusa; species Sporomusa ovata. Next base: position 193,799 of record NZ_ASXP01000004.1, read on the forward strand.
TTCTTTTTCAGCCTCATCCATGTCAACGGTACCCGCTGATACCCATTTTAAAATTGTGGCCTTACGCGCCTTTAAATTGGCAAGTTGAGCCTCAGTATCATGGCGTGGCTTATCTATAGTCTTACGACGTTTATTTGCGGCAATATATGAGGCTGAGTATGTTTGCAGTATATGGTTCCACACAGCTTCATCTAATTCCTGAACAGGAATACCGGTTTTACAATTACATATATTTTCGTTAATATACGCAGTACAAACATAATAACCGTACTCTTTCTTTGTGCGCTTGGGATATGTTATGCCCCGCATAGCATATCCGCAGCCGGCGCATTTTATAACGCCTGAAAGAAGATATTCGCGCTTTGAATTGCGTTTAGCCATGACTTTATTTTGTTCTCTTACTTCGCAGGTTTTCTCCCACGTCTCTCTGTCTATAATAGCCGGAATTGTAATTGCAACCCATTCTGATTTATCACGATGAATTATTTTGCGTTTTTTCTGCGCAATTAATTTTTGATAAATTTGAAAGGTCCATTTCGTGCCGGCATACATTTCATTGGTAATCATCCGGTGTAGTACAGAAGCTGAGAATGGTTTTCCTGTCCTAATGTTGACGATCCCGCAGGCTCTAAGGTCGGCGCCCAAAGGCAAGATGCCGTATTTTTTCCCTGAGTAACGAGCAAATATATCCCGAATTATTTCGGCTTCTTCGGGCACGATAACATACTGACCGGCAACCCTATCGCAAGAATAGCCGAATGGGGGAGCAGCGAATAATGGTTTCCCTGATAAAACCTTGGCTCTCTTACCGCGCATAGTGCGTTCACGGATTTTAGCTTTTTCAAAGGCTGATATAGCGCCTCGCATAGAGAAGAATAATCGTCCTTCTGGGCTCGCGTCATAGTCGCCGGTAACAAACAGTAGTTTTGCTCCGGCTTTTTCTATTTCGTCAGCTAGGATAAGTTGATTAGTAAGATTGCGGCTAAGTCGGTCAGGGTCATATACACAGACATTTTCTATAGTCCCAGCCCGTAGATCGTCACGTAGCCGCTCAAGCGCGGGCCGTTCAAGGAATTCCCCTGAATAGCCATCGTCGACATATTCACTGATATTAGGAAGCCCAAGAGATAAAAGACGTTGGCGGCAACTTTGTAGTTGGTCTTGTAGTGAATAACCTGTTTTAGCCTGTTCATCCGTTGATACTCTTACATATACTGCGTTCATTGCGACCTCCTGGTATTCCGAAAATGTACTATGGTGATTTTTTAAAAAATTGGGAATTGCATTCTGCGACAATTCCACGGATTTTGCAAAGGTAATCGGTGCAAAAGTTAATTACATCTCTTTCAGGATGTTCTTGAAAAGTCCACTTAGTGTTTATCTTGACTTCGCCAGCTGGTATCCAAATTTTTTGCGGTTCTCCATCATCGGTGAATAGAGTACTTATCCACTCGTCTGGCGTAGAAATAACAGTGATATTATTTGTTTCTGTTTGACCAGTCTGATGAATTGAAAGCACTCGTTGACTATTGAGAAAGGCGTAGCCGCTATCTTTCTTGAAAACATTCTCCTGAATTTGCGTATACCATTCTTCGAATCCTGGTATGTGTTTAAATTCGGTTTGCATAACAAACGTAATGCTTCTAAATGCAGAAATAAACGCGCTTAAGTTATATCTGAATTCCCAATCAGAGTTACGATTTAGTTTCATATGCTCTAAAAAATACTCTGCTTCGTAATATTTGCTAGACGTATTTGACATAAATTCACTCCTTGCTAAACTCAATGTTATAGCCTGCAAACCTTGCAAGGAACATAACTCTCGTCAACAGCTTCATTTTTGATATAATAAAAGCAAATGGAAAAAAGTAATAATTGACAAGAGGTGATAATATGGACTTTATTACTGGGGTTTATAGTTTTGCATTTTTTACTTTCGGTATATTTATCGGATTTATTATTAGAGAAAAAACGTTTTAACTGTTTTTCCCAAATAAATAACCGAGGGAGAGTGCTATAAGAGGTGATATTTTTTCTAAATAAGATAATCCATAAGAAAAATTTACTGCCATTACAATAAACATGGAAATAATAAGTAGAAATATAGTAATTCCAGCTATATTGCATGAGGCATTATTCTGTGTCCCAAAAAACTTCCCAAGTATTCCTGCTTCAAGTTTTGCATGCTCAAACGGGGGCCGCACTAAGGTTTTTGTAGTTTCATTCATTTTAAATTCCATTTGTATTGCCACCCTTTTCAAGACAAAGTGTATAGCATAATAAAATTGAAGGCGCTATATGTTGCAAGGAATATGTAATCCAAATTCCATCTCCGTGGCTTGTAGTTCCCAATTTGTCAAAATCATACATTTCTTTTTTCTTAAATAGATGTGTTAAGTTGTTCTCAAATACTACTATCCCATTGATAGTTTTTCTTTGGCCCATTAAATTTTCATTTTCATCATGTATAAATGTAAATTCAATATTTAGTAATGGTTTTGCTTCATAATTAAGCTGAATAGTTATCGGTCTATATATTACTTCATCCTTTTGACATTTTTTGCGTATGGTATCAAATACAGCAAAAGCTACGCCACTATCGATAACCTGCGCACCACCTGACATTATTTTTGTTGAATACAAACCTAATACCCCCTAAATATAAAGACACAGCCTGTCCAAGTGCTGTGTATCTTGCTGTGTCTATGCTACATAAAAAAGTTAGAAAATTATTTTAAAAAGGTGTTACACCTTTACGTTGTTTCGACATTGTTGTGATACAATAAAACTAAATATTTTGTCATATTAACAGATAATAGGACAAAAGTCCTATTAAATGGTCGAAAACTCTATACCTGCTCATAGTTCCTCTTATGAAGGTAATATAAAAATCTGCCACGAAATAATTAGGTTTTTATAAACGCAACCTCCGCCAAACGCGTTTACTCCGGTAAGGGGTATGTAACAACATTCGTAGCAATCTCATCGCAGAATTACGCAAACAACACAAATTTAGTCAAAACAAACTCGCACAACTAACCGGAATCAGCAGAAGCACAATTGGCGAAATTGAAAATCATAAGACACCAATCCAGGACGAACATGCCGTAAAATTAGCGAAGGCATTTGGAATTGCTGTCGAGAAAATTTACAAGGAGTGACGCGTATGTGGCATACTGGATACACTTAACCGCCCGAAATTGGGGTGGTGTTTTTTTATGTTTGTCGAAATGAATCAGAATATAGAACATTTTCGGTAGTTGTCGATCCACAAGAAAAGGAGTATAATTAATGCAAACATATGTTTGGTAACGTTCGGTTAATGCACTTTTATACTGGCCGCCGTGAAAGAGTGCGAATCTTCACTTCGTGCTCTCCGGCAATTTCAAAAAGAGATTTCATATCATCCTTAATATTGGTTTCAACCTGAGAAATATTTTCTTTAAGTTCGGTTCTAAGGGCGTCAATTTCGTCTATTATGTGGGTTCTAAATTCAGCAACATCATCTTTAGTTGCCACTTTAGCATTCATAAGGGTAAGCATTTTTTCGGTACGCTTAATCGCTTCCAGATTAGCCGTGGTAGTTTTTAAGCCATTAACTTCGCCGCTGATAAATTCTGTGTTATGCCGGATGGCTTTTACAATTTGATTAGTCTCGATCATTTGGCCTTCAAGGTTGGACACATCAGTTTTTACTTCAGTGGCATTAGCCTTTAGTTCCGTTACAACGGTATCAATTTGGTCTAGGCGTTGGTTAACATTTTTTATTTCGCTAAGAATTTCTTTTAATAGTTGTTCACTCATAGTTATCACCTCACTTTCTTGAGTAGGCGAATATCGGCTTCATGTTCAAAGGTTCGATCATTTAGGGCATCAAGCTTTGCTTCTATTCGATCGGTTTTCTCGCCAAGCAGATTGACCATGTTTGTAAGCCCTTCAAAGCCGGAATCGACCTTAACTTCTAGGCTATCCATACGTAGTTTAATTGTGGTTACATCCTGGCGTAGTTCTTCGATAGAAGCATTATTGCTGCCGACCATTTTGATTAACTGTTCAAGCATATTTTGCATTTGGTTAAGTTGCTCACTCATAGTTATCACCTCGCTTTATAATTATAATTTATGGATTCGATTGGAGGAATTTACGTGGAAAAGGATGTAGATATATCGGATAAAGAGATAAAGATAATTAATGACGATCTAAAGGGAACAGACTGGTTTATTAGTCCAGATGGAACGGTGTTTATTGATTATATATATGATATGAAAAATTGGGAAAATGACAAAAAAATAATCATGAAACTAAAAGGCGGGGGTTAGTCCTTCGCCTTTTATCATATAAATACTTAGCGAAAATTACAGTAAATGTTTTTCTATTATTTTTAAATACTTTCGCATTATTGATATAAATTGATATATCTTAGGGCAAAAAAATTTTAGGATCATGCTGTTTTTTATCTACATGATCGGCAGAGTTTGATTTATGGCGTTTTACAACTTCAGCTAAATGTTGAATGTCTTCAGCGGTTAAGCCTTCTTTTCTTGTTACTTTGATTATGTCGATTTCTTCAGATGTTATGCCAGCTTTGCGCATATCTTCTTTTGTAATTATGCCGTCTTCGTTAGGGATTATTTTTATTGGTTTTCTGCCTAAAAGGTCGTCGGTGGTAGTACCAAAGAAATCTGCAAATTTTTGCAGCGTTTCAATTGGAGGTGCAGCATCTCCCTTTTCGTAACCAGAAATAGTTTGTTTTGATAAATTAAATAAAGCTCCAAACTCCGATTGAGTTAAGGCCCTATCAATTCTAAGCTCTTTAAGTCTTTGACTAAAAGTGGACATTATATCACCTCACAGATTAATTATAATCCATTATTACTGGACTAACAATCAAGTCCGAAAAAAAATGACAAAAACTATTGACAGTACGATATAACAGGACTAAAATATAGTTAAGTCAAACAATACCGGACAAAAGTGAGGTGAATTATATATGAGATTCCAGTATCGAGAAGTAAGAAAAAGAATAGGTTTTACCCTTGAGAAAGCAGCTAGACCTCTTGGGAGAACAAAGCAATGGTTATCAGAGGTAGAGCGTGGCAATATTAGGCTTGATTATGGGGAAGCTGTTAAATTGGCAAAGGTTTATGGTGGGACACCTGATATTTTTTTACCTATCGAGTCCGAAAATATCGTACAAGACCAGTCCAAACCGCTGCCGAAAACTGGGTAGTTCATTAATTATTGTTTTAAATAGCAGTACTAACTTCTGCCGTAAATGATGTCGTAATTATTGGTGACAAAATCCTTAATGCACTTTAACTTGTATTCTCCAAGACTGTCAGGTATTGTATCATGCCATGAAGAGTCGTGTTGATATTCTGCAAGTATTTGCCCGTTTGAATCATAGTCGATAGCCCGCAATGTTAATATTTGGTTTGCCCTTAAATTTATACGGTAATGATACAATGCATGATTAAAATTTTCGTATCCCTTAAGTGGTAAGCGTTTTTTTGTACGAAATTCGATTACAAACCTGATTCCATCTTCGGAATAAATAACTTTTTCCCAGAAATCTACTATGTCTGTATTGAGTTGATTAGTTATGGTGTTTCTTGCAAATTTTATCGTCTGGGTATCAAGGTAGTAAGTAGATTGCTTTGTAGATGCAAGTATTTGATAACGATCTTCTGCAAAACAGGTAACCGAACTTAATATTAGAAACAAGCTAATTGCTAAAACAGTTACCAATCGTTTTTTCAAGCAAACGCATCTCCTACGGTTTATTTAAAAATACCAACCACATCATAAGTGCTTCCACTGCTCATAAATGTCACTTGTTGCCTATCAGAGTCATAAATTGCATCTTCACCAAGCGCTAATTCAAGGCAAAGTTGGGTTCTGAAGTAATACCGAGACGTTTCATCTCTGTACAAATCCTGATCTACTCTCGTTAAGCTTAATTTGTAAAATTCAGCAGATGCAGTTCCGGTAATTGTAAGAAGTAGTGCGATAAGCAAAAGAATAATGATTGATTTACGCATTTGGTTACCTCCTTTCCGTGTTTGTCTAGCTTTAAGTGTTTTTATTACGGTTCACTGTAAGTAGATAGATCACTCCAAAAAAACAAGTTATTCCGGCTATTTCGGTAATCAATATCTTGTAGTTTATTCCGGTTATATGGTATTTTTCAGTTTTCGTTTCTTTAGCAAACGGATTGTAGTCTGTTGTACTGTATTCGTAAAAAACTGGTGGATTAAAGATTAGTGCATAGCCGGCAGGAATTCTTAAAGCTTTAGGATTTAATGGCCCTGCTTCCCAAGGAACATAGATGCAGGAAATTAACATGCAAAACAAATAGCCTATAAGAAGCTTTTGCTGAATAGGGGATAAACGCATTGTTACTCATCTCCTCTCTGGCTTGTCCGACAAGCCAAGAAAATTAGTCAATTAACCAACGCTACCGAGGACTGGCTAATCATCAAGGGGGCGACTACTAATGAAATATTTTGAAGAATTTCGTTGCCCATGTTGCGGAGAAAAAACCGTCTTAGAAAGAACAGCTCCAGTTACTGTTAATGTATTTAATAAAAGTTTTCTTCTTAGGCTTTGGGAGGACATTAAGACTTTTTGTAAGACAACCATATTTGTGGTTAGCTTACCATTTTCTGTTCTATGTCGATTAATTGGTATTTTAAAGGCCTCAAACCATGAACGGGGTCTAAAATATTCTCGCTCAAAGCAGTGATGCTAACCATCGGGTGTTTCAGCGCTTCTATGTAAGGAATGATATCCTGGTCGCCAATTATGGAAAAGTTGTAATCATGACTAAACGAAGATGTTGCAAGGTCAAATATCTTGAGTTTTCCAGTTCTTTTTTCGGTGTTAAAATCGATTATTTTTGCATGAAATTGCAATGGGTTTTTATCGACAATGCTTCGCTGTTTAAACATGCCTCTGTCATTAAAATCTAATGCAATTTCACTAGTTGTATCACGTTTAAAACCAGCCTGAAAGCCTTCAATATTGTTAGCGTTTAATGACTTGGTAATGGCACCGTAATGTGGTCTTGACTTTGCGGCTATATCTAGTATCCGCGGATCTCCGACAGTAACTATATTATCGGTAGAGTTGATAAGATTGTTATCTCCAGTAATAAAATTACAGTTTACGGGGTTATTGATAACATACTGAGGCGCTTTCTTTTCTTTGCTAAATAGCTCATATACAGTTTTTAAAAACTTGAATCCGGCTGACGTATATTCCCATATTGTTTGCGGGTTTATAATGCCAACTATAGGAAGCACTAGCTGTGCACTATTAAAAATAATCTCGTTATCTAACAGTAATGAACCCTTAGTAATACTCTTGGTAATAAGTTGGTATTGTTTTCGATTAGAGGGAGATATGCGCTGCTGGTTAGTTAAAATGCAATAAGTTTTATCAAGCGCTTTATGAAATTCGAGTAAAGTGTTTGCAAAGTCTAATAAATCAATTCGTTGATTGTTTTCTATGAATGCTGGTCCGGTTAGCTTGATGTTGAATGGACATGGTACATTATCCAAACTACTCAGCTCCCTCCAGATTAATTTTACCGTGTTTGCATTCATACTCAGCGACATACTGCTCAAGTATATATTCTATTTCCATAGCAATTGAACGGCGATCTTTATCAGCTAGAAATTTGATTTTTAGAAAGTTTTCTTCTTGAAGCCGTAAAGTGAATTGTCTTTTGTCAGTAGCCAAGATAATTCCTCCCTGTGAATTCTATATGAATTCATTATAAATTATTCAGGAGATTATTCAAAAGAATCTTTTTGACAACAAAGTGAATTCACTTTATAATCTAAATAAAGGTGGTGATTCATAATGAATTCACTAAAGCCGAAAAAGGAGATGGTTTCGGTACGCATACCTGAGGATATGAATGGCAAGTTAGAGCAGCATGTTAGTGGCCTGGGCGTATCTAAAAATGCATTTATCTTGATGCTGATTGCTCAGACTTTAGGATCAGACCAACAGTCAACGCTGCCGAGGACTGGGTAGGGGGTTAGTTTTTGGTAAATAGTTTTCGTATGACTATATTGCAAAAATTACCCCATACAAAGGAACCACCTAATAAATAAAGCATGTCAAATAATTTGTATTTATAAAATCCGTAGACAAGGCAAGCAATGCTTACTAGCCCAAGCAACGCATCAACAGTTTCTGTTTTGTAGCCGTGACAATATCCATTTGCGACAACTAGAAAGACGACAATACCTACTGTTATTACAAATATTTCACTCACACATTTCATTCCTTTTCGGCTTGTCAGGCAAGCCAATAAAATTAGTCAATTAACCGACACTGCCAAGAACTGGGTAAGGGGGTGAGATTTTTGCGAGATACCTTATTTTGTTCAGATCAGATAACCGAGGGTAGAAAAAAGATTGCTCAGGAAGTTGTTGATGTGTTGGTCAAACATAACCTGAGCAATTTAGAAGCTAATTTGATTTTAGAAATAGCTTCTAATCTAAAAGAAAACTTGCAAATATCTGCTGTTTATGTCGATCCTATTTCTTAGCTCTTAGAGCGCTAACAGCAAGAGGGAGAGAACAACCTGCTGTAGATGAGTGTAAATCTTTAAACCAAAATCCGCATTTATCCGTTTGACACTCGACTTGCTTGTCCGCGCTACTCATTAAAGGACAAATCTTATTGCTCATAGTAACACCTCCTCTCGCTATCCAATTTCGACAGGAGGAATAAAATCCCTGTATTAAATTGTCAAGTATCTTGACCCCGCAGCCGTTCCTCTAATTGCTGTAATTGTTCTAATGTAATTTCGCCATTTTTCTTTTCGTACTGCTCAATGTAACGTAGCAAGATTTGTCGGCCTTCCTTACTTGCTGATCGTCCATTCATATAAGAAATATAGTTGAATTTACGATGAGCAAGTTTTTCTAAGCGAACACCGACCATTGGAAGTTTAGTTGTCAAACGAAGCCCTCCTTGCTACAAATAACTGCAAGTCGAACATAGCACGCGGAGTAGCAAAGTATTAAAAAGTATCACATAGTATTATGGAGTGTTACACCTTAATTACAGGCAAGGGTACAATCTATGGCTGCATATATATTAACCGGGAGGGGGTAACTATGCCAAGCAAACCTAAGAAAAAGCATCCTGTACAGTTTCTAGGCTATGTTGCCGTAGATGGTGTTGTTAGCACGGAGCCGCCTGAATGGTTTATCCAGCGGTTAGGTATAGCCTTTGATTCTGTGCTGGATACTGAGTCAACTCGCAAGGAGCAAACTGATAACAAAGCCGGATAATTCCGGCTGAAATGAATTTGGACAAGTGGGGTGATATCTTGGCAAAGCGCAAAAACTGTGCCACCTGTGGCGGTAAGATTCTGCCGGGTACCGGTACACAGATGTATGATGAAAAGCAGGCAAAAGTAGTGGACGTGCATGACAACTACCTTTGCCACAAGCCTTTCGTGAAACTGCCGCAGAAGGGGGCTTGAGACGTGGGACGATACACTAAAACATTGTACAAGCTTACCAAGGCAAATCAAATGACGGCGCTCTACGGTGAATTTATCTTGAAGGCCCGCAGCAGTTGTGAGCGCGACTACTATTTCCGCTTACAGGCCAATTGGCTACGCAAGGCAGAAGCATTAGAAGCCAGGCTGCGTGGTTTGAGTCGCAAAGGAAGGAGGCGTGATGCGTGAAATCGAGTACCGATAATAAGCAAGTCCATAACCTTCGTTGGCGTGTGGACCTGGACACCGATGGGCTTGAATGGAGTCCAAAGCAGAAATGGTTACTGATAGTAATGCTTATTATCGCACTGGCTGTATAAAAAAAGTAGCCCTACCGGGAGTAACGGCAGGGCAGATGGGGTGGGTAACAGATTCAAGGAGATTCCCGATTTCAATGTCATTGTACCTTGAAAGGGGGTGAAACAGAATGCCAGCTTTGACAGAAATTAAGCCATTGATGTCTGAAAAAGGGGTGTATAAGGGATTGCGAATCTTTAAAGGTTGGAGCAGAGACATAGCAGCAATGCATACAGCTATGAGTCCTAAGACAATCGAGAGGATTGAAAAAGGCAAAGACCCAACAAAAGACCAGGTGCTCATGATGGATCGGGCTTATGGCTGCGGTGGTCAGTTAGTTGATTATTGGTTAGGGCGATTGAAACTTAGCTCTGGTAATGTTCGGCAAGTTAATAACATTAGCGTAGTTAGGTCCATACCGGATACCCAGGGTAGTAAACGTTTTAATCCATGGAAACCAATAAACCTAATTTTGGGTGCTTATTTCATTTATGAATTTTTGAAAGGGGTATGGTGATGAAACAGTACACTCCTAATGATTGGCCGACACAAATAAAAAAATCCGACTCCATTGAGAAGACGGATAAGAAATGTTTTCAATTCGATTATACCAAGTTTCAACAGGGTTATCAAGACGCCATTAGTTTGGATTGGCCAAGATTGACAAATGATGAGGCTATTCGGTTTGTGACTGGATATACTCATGTGGCGATGAAAAAGTGTAATGCTTATCTAATTGGCTATGCTTGCGGTGTACAAGATGCTGTAAGGCGGGTGGCGGCATGAGTAATGTCAAGATGGTAACCAACTGCCCTTCCTGTCAGACACCTGGGAAAATCGTGCATAACGGCAAAAGAATTCGTACTTATGAGTGCCCTAAGTGTGGTAGTAAGTGGAGCACCCTAATAATTGAGGAAAAGAGGCGTGGCAAATGACGAAGACTGAGCTTGATCTTACAGAGAGCAAAGACTTTGAGCAATCCATTACTCGTAGCGGCAAAAGCATAACCGTGATAATTGAGACAGAGGATGCCAAATTGGAATTGGTGCTGAGCATGGCTGACTTTGCAGACTTGATTGCCGATGGGTTTTTGATTTTGAATAAAAATTTGGAGGTGGCATAATGTCAGAAGTAGCAGTGTTGCATAGTCAGGGTACCAACGATGGTGCCCTGGTGGATATGAATGGCATGGGGTCCGGTGAAATGGCAGCTCGTTTAGCCGATATGGAAACCAAGCTTGACCTGGTTCAAAAGTTTTTCAAACGAGTGATGAAAAAAGATGAGGATTATGGCATTATCCCTGGGACGGATAAACCAAGTCTCTTAAAGCCTGGAGCAGAAAAATTAAATGAGCTTTATGGTTACGCTCCACTGATCAAAGAGAAACACGAAACCCGGGATTTCAAAACGGGATACTACCTTGCTGAAGTGGTAGTACAGATCGTTCACCGCAGTTCAGGACTAATCATCTCGGAAGGGGTTGGAGAAGCCAGTTCCTACGAAAGCAAGTACCGCTATCGCTGGGTGTTTGAAAGTGATTTGCCTAAAGGTATTGATAAAGATTCATTGATTAGTAAGACTTTTGAAAGTAAAAAGACCGGCAAAGAATATACACGGTACCGGCTCGAAAATCCGGATTTAATTGACCAATGGAATACGGTTCTTAAGATGGCCAAAAAACGTGCCTTGGTTGATGCTACATTATCTGCTACTAGGACATCTGGCATATTCAGCCAGTCAGAAGATGAAATGGAAGCTTGGCTTGAGGGCGAGAGTGGGGAAGTGGTCAAGGACAAACTGGAGAAGCAGCGCAGTAATCCACAGGCTAGTGATGAGCGTGTAAGCTTCCAACCGCCTCCCTCTAACGGTGGCCGTATTTCTGATAAACAGTATGGAAAGATTGTTGGCGATGCAAAACGTAAAGGCGTCGACGAAGACAGCATAAAAAACATTATTCTTTATGTCAAAAAGAAACCGATAAATGAATTATCTACGGCTGAAGCCAGTGCGGTAATTAAGTTTATTGCGGATACTGACGAAGATGGCTTGCAGGATTTGATCCTGCAAGCGGCAATACCAGGTGTTGTATCGTGAGGATATGTCACATTGCAGATATACATTGGGGGCTGGGTTATCCCGGCCCCAGTCCAACAGCCAGATTCGATGATATATGCCGGGTAATGGATTGGGTTGCTGACCGGATCATTACCGAAGGATGCGAAATGGTGATTGTAGCTGGTGATATGTTTCGGAAGGCTGATGTTTCCCTAGATAAGGCCAGCCGTGAGATTCGCGCGGCTGCCGCCTGGCTCAGGAAATTGACCAGCAACAATATTGAGGTGCTAATTATTTCCGGTACACCTAGTCATGATCCGTCCAGCGCCTATGAGTTGCTGAAAGATTATCAAATGTCGCAGGTCACTATCGTTACAGAGCCAACGCAGTTTGACATTGATAGCTTTGGCGAAGGTTTTTCCCTGGCGCTTGTGCCAGGGATGGATCGCTCTAATTTTGTAAGTCGGGACGAATATAAGGGGCTGCCGGCACATGAAGTTCATTGCCTCATGACCGAACACATCACAGATATGTGCCAGAGCCTACTGCAAGATTCCAATTACTCTCCAGCTATTCTTGTTAGCCACATGACTTACGATCTGGCCGATACTGGCTTTGAGGACGTGCTGCAGCAAAACGAGGCTATCTTGACCACAGATGCCATCAAGGGTTTTGACTTGGTCGCCCTTGGACACATTCACCGGCCACAGCAAAATGGTTGCGTATTCTATCCAGGATCTCCAGAACGGCTGTCTTTCAACGATGAAAAAGTGGACGCTGGCTTTTGGATTCACGAGCTCAACGAAGGAAAATTCGAATCGAAGTTTATACACACTCCTGCCCGTAAATTTATCACTTTACAGCTTAATGATAACGGAATTGCCGATTTTGTGAACGGAAACATAGATTTTGAGGACGTTTTTGGCGATATCAATAACGCTATCGTCCGGCTCCGGTACAGCTGCAGTGAAAACCTAAATAAAGCACTAAATCGTAGGATGTTGGAAAAAGCTCTGTATGATATGGGTGCTTTTTTTGTAGCCGAAATTAAGGGGGACATTGAAAGAGCGTCAGATCGGCTAAGAGATGAAGGCCTGACAGAAGCCATAGGTCCTGTGGAAGCTGTACGCCGGTGGGCTGTAGCTCACGACATTGAGAATGCTGAAGCAGACGAGTTAGCGGCAATGACCGCTGAGCTGATGGAGGTGTCGAACAATGCCTAGAAAACCTAAATTCAAGCGGGTTAACTGGCCGATCGGAACTAAGGTCCGCATGGTCAACTGTTATGAGGCCAGAAAACATGGTGAAAAAGTTTGGATTACATGGGAAATGTGCGGCAGCCAAGTCGTTAGGCTAGAAGGCTATGTAGGGGGATTTGACACAAGCTGCCTGGAGGTGGTTCAAGAATGAAGCCTCTGCGGATTGAGATTACTAACTTTGGAGCAATCGCCCACACAGTAATTGACTTGAGTAACGTTACCCTAGCGGCTATCTGTGGTCCCAATGGGGCCGGTAAATCAACGGCTTTCACCGTAGCTCCTATGTTCGCCCTGTTCGGCACTACAAAAGCTGGTACCAGCGCTGATGACATGGTTCGTTGTGGAGCCAATGAGTCATCCGTTACCTTCGACTTTGACCACCAGGGCGACACCTGGCGCGTCATCCGGACACGATCCACCAAGGGCCGTGGCAAGAGTACTCTAGAATTGCAGCGTCAATCCGGAGATGTCTGGGCCAGTAAAAGCGGCGCATCGATCGCGGAAACGCAGAAGAAGATCATTGACCTTCTCAACTTGGATGCCGATACTTTCGCCGCTTCCAGCATGATTCTCCAGGGTGATGCCGGTAACTTCACCAAGCGGCCGGCTGGCCAGCGCAAGGCCATCCTGGCTCAGATACTACAACTGGATCAGTACGAAACCCTGCAGGAAAAGGCACGGGCCAAAGCCTCAGAAGCAAACATTGCTCTTGAACGTATCAAAGTTCAAATGTCAGCTCTTAACAAGCGCCTGGCAGGCCGGGACTCCATCGAGGGAGACAAGCTGTTGGCCGAAACACAGCTGCTCACGCTAGGCAACAATATCCAGAAGACGGAAACCATGCTGCAGGAGGCACAGGTGGAATTGGCCGACTTGCAAGCGCGTATCAACCAGGCCGATGAGCTTGCCCAACGGGCGACAGTCCTGCGGCAAGAACTCACCACCAAGACAACAGAGCGCGACCGACAGCAGCAGCGCCTTAATGATGCCGAGTTCATTCTGAATCAAGAACAGGCCGTCTTGGCGGCTGTGACTGAACATGAGGGCCTAAGAGACGGAATCACTGCACTTAAGGTCAAGAAAGATCAGCAGAATGCTATTTTTGAAGAAGCAAGCCGACTAAAAAATGAACTGACTACAGTTACTACGTCACTTGATAAGACTATTGCAGAGATCCAGAAGTTAGAGATCAATATTTCTGATCGGCCGCGCCTGGAAGCCTCAAAAACTGATTATGATACTGCCGTTAACCGCCTTACTGAGTGCCAGAAAGAGCACGAAGAAGACCAACGCCTCTATGGCGTTGTTAAAGACTGCAGAGACCAACTGCTGCGAGCAGAAGATCGATATCTTAGTGAGGAAAAGGTTTATAAACAAAAGATTGAGTCTCTGGAAGCAAAGACTGCCATGCTGGCTGACGCCAATTGCGTAAACATTGAGAGTGCGCAGTGCCGCTTCCTGGTTGATGCCGTTAACGCTAAAGGTGAGTTAGTAACAACAAATGAGAATTATAATTTGTGGAAAGTAGCCGCAGATAAAGAGATTGTCGACCTGCAGGCGACACTAAAAATTGCCGAAACCAAACGGACGGAATACAAAACATCTGTTAATCTTAATCCTCTTGAGCCTCACGAATTACAGGAAAAAATTGATCAGTTAAAGCCTGATGTTGACCTACTGGCCAAGCTTGCGGCCATGGTACCGCTGCTTGACAACTTGAGAGTCCAGCGTATAGACACTGAAACCCGTCAGATCGATATCAATACCCGTCTTGAGGACATGCGTAATCAATACCGATCCCTGTCAGACGGTTTGAAAGAGCTCCCGGGTAAAGAAAAACGAGTAACAGAGCTGCAACCATTGGTATTGCTTAAAGACCGGTTGCCAGCTGCTCGCGAGGCTAAGGATAGCGCAACACGTACTCTCGAGAATTTGACTACTGAGTTGAATGGGTTAACAAACCAGATTACTACGCTCGAACAAGAGCATACCTTGTTGCTTGGAAATGCTGACACGCTGCGCCAAGAGGCACAGGACAAGGTTAACGGATTGCGCACAACAATTGATACCTACCGAACAGAACAAACGATCCTAACGGCTAAATTAGGCGGTATCCAGGCAAAACTGGATGCGCTCGAGGCCGATGCATTGCAGTATCAAACTTTACTTGTAGAGATGGCTCCTTTAGCCAAGAAATTGGCACGGTGGCAGACATTGACTAAAGCCTTCGGTCGTGATGGTATTCAGGCTCTTATTCTCGAGAACGCGGTACCAGAATTAGAACGCATCGCAAATGATATATTAGGCCTAATGTCCGGTGGCAAGAATTATCTCCGCTTTGAAACGCAGAAAGAGCTCAAGAGTCGGTCTGGAATGGCTGAAACGCTAGACATCATTGTCGGTGACTGGGCCGGGGAACGGATCTACGAAACCTACAGCGGTGGCGAGCAGCTGCGAATTGATTTCGCAATTAGGTTTGCCCTGGCTGAAATGTTGGCCAGACGTGCCGGCGCCCGGGTGGACTGGCTCACGATCGATGAAGGCTTTGGAAGCCAGAGCGATGAGTTCCTCCCCATGGTCATTGAAGCTGTTCAGAGTGTAGCTAATAGGTTTGGTATGGTTCTGGTTATCAGCCATGTCAAAGCTGTGCAGGAGGCGTTCGGTGAGCGTATTGAGTTTCATCCGGCAACGGAGGAGGGAACAGCGGCAGAGGTGAAGGTGGCGTGAGAAACTGTATGCGTTGCCATCCGGGAAAGACAACAAGGACATTCTGCATGGTTTGCCGTGTTGAGGGCATACAGACGGGATATGTTAGCCCGATGGTACATATGCGATGCCCAAAATGCGGTAAGGAGTGGCGGACCATATCGGCTATCTGTGAGCGGTGCAAGCATCCGAGTGGATCGCCTTACCTGGGCGATTGCCAAAAATGCGGAGGTGAGAGTCATGGTGAAAACCACGACCGAATCAGTCCAGTGCCAACGGTGCGGCCGGAAGCTCCGGACTCCGAAAGCGATGGAACTGGGCTATGGAAGAGTGTGTCATAGTAAATATAAAGCCGAAAAGGCAAAAGAAGAGATGGACCGGAATCAGATGAGATTGGAGCTAGATGGCGTTAATTAATTTTACTCCGATAATGAGTCATAAACATTCTGGTTTGACTTAACAGCTGGTTCATCACGTAAGTGTGCTTTATCTTTGTTTTCAGTAATTAAAGCATCCATTGCCTTGCTGGCGGAATTAAGTTTTATGGATGTTTTAGGATTAGTCTGGAATCTAAGATAAGAGCCATTAGCTCTATAAGTCATAACTATCACCTCAAATCTAGTTTGTGAAGTAGTTAAGAATTCGATTCGCAAAAGGCTATTGAGCTTGTGGTGGTAAGCGTACTGATTGCGAGAAGTGAAAAAAAGAGGCGGTGATGTCTAAGTGGACGCGGATCAAGAAAAGGTCATAGATAAGGTTCGTAAACTATTCAACTTATCGAAAAGTAATTTCAATGGTGAAGCTGACGCAGCACTACTCAAGGCTCAACAGTTATTAATGGAAAATGATTTGACTATGGATGATGTAACTGAACCCATTCCAAAGCCTGCTGTAAAAGACATAACAATTGAGTTTGCTTCTACTCCATGGTGGTACAAGTATCTAATTACAATACTTGCCGAAAATTTTAGGTGCGAAGTTCTAGAAGAAAAATTATCTCGTACTCGTAGACGTAATTTCATTCTTATTAGTAGAGAAACAGATATCGAAGTCGCTAAAGCGGTTTTCCAGCACGCTGTTGTAATTGTGAAACACAATAGTAAGCGATTTAGAGAGCTTGGAACAACTCATGAGAATACCTATATTAAAGGTTTTTTAGAAGGATTAATGGTTAAATTCAAGGAGCAGGTAAAGAAGAATCAGTGGGGTTTGATATTGATTAAAGATACTGAAGTAGTAGTGGCAAAAGAAAAGTTTAACCCCGTAAAAGCAAGAAAGGCACAGGCGCCAAAGGTTACTAATGATTATGAAGCTTATATCCATGGATATGTAGATGGTAACAAGTTAGACCATAAACAGAAGCAGATAGAGGCGGGGGCTTAGGCTCCCGCAATGCTAGGCGGTGGGGTGAGGGAATGCTGGTAGAAAATACGCTGTTTGGTGTACGGAATAAAATACAGATAGCAATAGACCGAATACGGCAGTTTGAGCCGCCAGAAGGGTATTATGTGGCGTTTAGCGGTGGTAAAGACAGTATTGTAGTGTTGGATTTACTTAAACGTGCCGGTGTTAAGTATGACGCACATTACAACCTGACTACAGTTGACCCGCCTGAGTTGGTACAGTTTATTCGCGAAACCTATAAAGTAAAAGGTCGCAAAGTTCGTTACAGACAGCGTTTAAGAGCAGCTAAATTAACCGGAAATAAATTACCTAGACATTGGCTTGAAATCAAGGTACACAGGCCAAGGAGAACAATGTGGGAACTGATAGCGCATAAAGGGTTCCCACCTACACGAAAAATACGTTATTGCTGTGCTGAAGTCAAAGAAAGTGGCGGTAAGGGCCGTGTAGTTGTAACAGGTGTCCGCTGGGCGGAAAGTGTTAGACGGTCAAAACGTAAAATGGTTGAACAGTGCTATAACGATAACTCTAAACGATACTTTCATCCAATTATTGATTGGTCGAATGAAGATGTTTGGGAATATATCGAATTGCGAAAACTGCCGTATTGTTCCCTGTATGACGAAGGTCAGAAAAGAATTGGTTGTGTAATGTGCCCTATGGGCAACACTGTTGGGATGTTGGAAGATGCCAAGCGGTGGCCTAAAATAGCACAGGCATATATTAATGCTTTTGAAAAAGCCTGCAAGCGTAATCGTGAACGCGGGCGCGAATCCGGACAAGCCAATGGCAAGGAAATGTTTGATTGGTGGGTATCAGGCAAAGCGGAAACAAAAGAAAATCCAGACCAAACAGTGATGTTTGAGTAAAGTGCCAGTAGGTAGTGGGGTGAGACGGTGGCAAGACCAAATAAAAGAAAGTTAATTAGAAAAGCAATTCCAAACTCAGAAAGATTAAAAGTTATTGAACGTGATAGACTGCATTGTATTCAGTGCGGTAAACAACTTGAATTAAATGGTGAAGGTGGATATTACATTACTTTTCTTGAAGGAAACTTTCATCATATCATTCCATTAATTTACGGCGGGCCTAACATATCGTTTAATATTTGCTCATTATGTACAGATTGCCATATCAAGGTTCATAGTGGTGATGAATCAAAACAGAAATATATAAATATGTACTCGACATTTATTTCAACCGGGCAATTGTTCTAAAGGTAAGCGGGGTGAGACATGGGACGGCTAACAGACATATGGGACATAGATCAATTAAGTTTCTATGAAAAAGGCGTGTATTGCCTACTTGCTAAGTATGTAGATAAAAACGGTATATGCTGGCCGTCCCTTCGTACTCTTCAGGAGATGGGCGGCATATCCCGACCTAAACTTATTAAATGTATCCAAATGCTGGACGAGCTGGGGTTTGTAAAAGTATCAAAAAAGAAATCGAGTTGTGGTGACGCTGACAATAATCAGTATTATTTACCTCATTTAAAATGGGATGAAACTGTGGATAAAGGTGGTAACTCTCGTTTACTAGGTGGTAAACCACAGTTACCAGGTGGTAAACAGGAATTACCACAGGTGGTAAATGACATTAACCAGGGTGGTAAACCACGTTTACCAGGGGTGGTAAATGACGTTTACCCTAACTATACCAATATAACTATTCCAAATAACTATTCCAATCCAACTATAGGACGGACGGATGGTCAATCTGTGGATAACTTATACCCTTCGGGTTGCGAGGGGAATGCTGCCGAGGAAACAGCAGTGACATTGATCGATGGTGGTCAATCGTTAGAATTATCCGCAGAGTTTGAACGGTTTTGGCAGGCTTATCCGCGTAAAAACGGTAAACCCCGGGCAGTGGAGGCTTGGAAAATCGTGTTGGACGAAGGATACAGGGCGATTGATCTGATAGTTGCAGCTGGTAAATACTCTGTTAAGGTCCGGGTCGAAGGTACTGCTGAGCAGTATATAAAAATGCCGCATACGTTCCTGACTGAGCACATTTTTGTCAAGTATCTGCCGCCATGTCCTAAGTGTGGAGGCAGCGGCTTTGTCGGCAATAAGGACGGCGAGGTAGAGCTGTGTGAATGCAAGAAAACGGGTAAAACAGCATGAGGCGATTACGGTTATTATCACTGTTCAGCGGCATAGGTGGCATTGATTTGGCTGCTCAGTGGGCAGGCATGGAGACTGTTGCTTTTTGCGAAATAGATCCATTTTGCCAGCGTGTGCTGCATAAGCATTGGCCGGAAGTGCCGATTTTCCCGGATATAAGACTACTCACGAAGGAAGTGTTAGAACGTGCAGGAATTAGCGGAATTGACATTGTGGCCGGCGGATACCCTTGCCAGCCATACAGTCTTACCGGGGAGCGCAGAGGCGAGGAAGATGACCGTGCACTCTGGTCGTATATGTTCGACATTGTATCAGAATTACGGTCCCCTTGGGTTGTTGGTGAAAATGTTATTGGTCACGTCTCATTGGGACTCGACAGTGTGTTATCTGACTTGGAAAGTATCGGCTACACCGCGCAACCGTTTATTATTCCAGCTTGCAGTGTCGGTGCCAGACACCAAAGATATAGAGTCTTTACTGTGGCCCACAATGACAGCCAGCGAATGGAAAGGGGTATCAAGCAACAGATTTTATGGCAGCCCGACATATCGGTCCGACAAATTAGCAAGTCGTTTCAGGACGCAGAAAGACGATTTGACTCACATAAATCCAGACTATGCAGAAGCTTACATGGGATTCCCGGAGGGGTGGACCGTGTTAGATCCCTTGGAAACACTGTAATGCCACAGCAGATATATCCTGTTTTAGCTGCTATTACGGAAATTGAACGATTGCTTGATTGTAGTTGATTGGGGGAGAATGCAATGGATAACTTTTTACGCATACAAAAACAGCCTGAACCGTCAGAGACTGAAATTCTGCGCGGTATCAGGCAATACTTGCAGATACATGGCTGGTTTGTGATTAGGCATCACCAAGGGTTAGGAAGCCATAAGGGCTTATCTGACCTGACCGCCATTCGTAACGGGGTTACGGTGTACATTGAGGTCAAGAAGCCTAAGGGCTATCAATCCAGTGCGCAGAAGAAATTTCAGGCTGATGTGGAAGTTCATGGAGCCAGGTACATATTGGCCAAAGGCATTGAGGATATTAAATGCCTTTGTGATCGGGTCGGGTGATGATGTGAACAAAGTAATTCGGGTATTCCCACATCGAAATTCATTTACTCCAACCGATGATATGGCATTTTTCGAAGAACCCGGACTATTCATTCCAGACCATGATGCGGTGCATGTCTGCTGCGTGTTTACATGGGATATAGAGCGGTGTAAAAAACTGCAGTTTCAATGGCAAGGCAGGACTGATAAATCGGTGTTATTGGACGGGCCAGCATTCGGAAATTCCGGTGGCGAATTTATTCCGGGGATGTATATTCGACCAGGAGTAACGTTTACTAGCCGAGGTTGCCCAAATAATTGCGGATTCTGTTTTGTTCCGAAGCGTGAAGGTAAGCTCAGAGAGCTGTCGATCCAACCAGGAAACATCATGAATGCAAATAACTTTCTTGCTGAATCGAAATCGCATAGACGCGAAGCCTACGACATGCTGAAAAAGCAAAAGGCAATTGAGTTTAAAGGTGGTCTTGAAGCAGCACGACTTACTGATTGGGATATTGAAGAAATGCGAGGCATAAAGATCCGAAAACTATTCTTTGCTGCTGACCATGACGGAGCAATACCAGCGATCAGAAAAGCAGCAGCGCGATTGTTGGCAGCGGGATACAAGAGAGATCATTTACACTGTTATGTCCTGATTGGTGACGATATGCAAAAGAATGAGGTGCGATTACTGTCAGTATGCGAAGCGGGAATGATGCCCTTTGCTCAGTTATACCAGCCGGTGGAACGAATTGAATACAGTCAGGAATGGAAACGATTTGCGCGGTTGTGGTCAAGGCCAGCATTTTACATGGCTAAATACAATCTGCGCCCAGGGAAAGCGGTAGGGTAATGCAGTGCCTGACAACTTCGGAAGCAGTTGTGAAAAGTTAACTTCTTGCATGCGTGTAGGGAAACCGACACAAATAATGAGGGGGAGAGAATCATGGAATTAACAATCAAGGTGACTCGTACAAAAACAGGCTTGCCGGCAGTACCAGAGACCGGCGGCGCAATTGGCAAAACCAAGGGAGTGGCACAGATTATCTGCCGTGATGATGGCAGCAAGAAGATTGCTACTTACATACCAAAACCCGAAGAGGTTGAGACTAAAGGCCACGCGGTGTTTGTATTGCAGAAGCATGATTATGTTATTCTGGTTGAGCGCAGCCGAACAACAGTGTATAAGGTCACTATTGCTCAGTTTACCGGCGACATCGATGCGGAGGATAATGCGGTATTTGCAGTTCGGCATGTAAAGCAGGCCAAGCGATGGGATGTTCAGCCTCCGGAATATTTACAACCGGCCATTGATGCAGCTATCGCGAAGAGTTGTCAGGAAGAGATCCAGGAGGCTTCCTGGTATGAGCGAAAGGTGCCGCCGGTACTGGGAGCTCCAGTGTCATTATCGGCCATTAAAAATCAAGCCCCGGCATTTGCCCAACAGTATGTTCCAGGGTTCGTGGCAATCCAGGATGTCAGGCAGACTGCTGATGATGAGATTTCGGTTTGTCTGACAAACGGGGTGCAGCTTTGTGTTTATATTAAGGCTTGCACTCCAAGGGATTATAAGGCGGCGGATTAATCAGTCCTAACCAAGACAAATAAGGGGGAGGACATGCCATGAAAGCCATAACAATCCTGCAGCCGTGGGCAAGCTTAATAGCCTGCGGTAAAAAACAGATAGAGACACGGAACTGGGCGACTAAGTATCGGGGGCCGATTGCGATTCATGCGGGAGCAAGGTTTGACCGTAAACTTTGGAATTTGTCTCTTGTAGATCCAATCAGGAACGCTCTTGATGATCTAGGATATGGAAACCGTAATGATTTACCCCTTGGTGCTGTGATTGCCATAGTTGATTTAGTAGATTGCTATTACATCGTTCACCATCCAGGAACGGACATTGATATTGCCAAAAACATTAATATTGGAGCGGAATCAATGACGGAAGATAAACACGACCCTGATTTTGGCAAATACATTGTACCAACTGAACAAGAATTTGCTTTTGGTGACTGGACTCCTGGACGCTATGCATGGATATTGGAGAATGTGCATTCGATTGATCCGATACCGGCTAAAGGACGGCAGCGGCTTTGGGAGTGGGAGGCGCCAGGATGGTTAGATCTGTAACTACCTATTACTGCAGTAAATGCGGCCAAGAATTTAAGAACCGGAAAGAAGCCAAAGAATGCGAAGATAGCCATTACAAATTCGTCAAGGTATTTGAAAAGATTTATCGCCCAGGGCCGAGAGCACCAAAATTATTGCATGTAGAAATTGACATTGGTGGAGACCGAAAAGAGGTTTATTACAAATTAGTGGAAGAGGGGTGGGGATCTAGATAATAGGCAAAGCGACAGACAGGATGATTAGCTACGCAGAGCAGTTACTTGATGAGCTTGGTTATGACCTGGATAACTATGACTTCGACAATATGACCTTTGAGCAGGTGCGGGATCTGATTGACGAGCTTAAGGACGAGCGGGGGTATTGATATGCCGGTTCAAGTGAGTTTTGAAAAAGAGCATAAATGTAAAGCAATAGAAAATATCGAGTGCGTATTTATACAAACGCTGCTGATAGATAATAGGCATGGATGGTTTTGGCACCACATTGAGCATATGAACACGCTTGAAGAGAAAATAATTTGTCATGAAATAAAATTTTGTCCATATTGCGGACATGAGTTAGATTAAATAAAGGGCAGCTAGTCTGCCCTATTACCCGTTTATATTATTTGGGGGTGGGGTACATATGAATAATAAGAGATGTGGCAATTGTATCTATTGGAGTGCTAATCACGCAGAGCATAAGAAATGCAAGGATTGCGGGGATTTTAGAAATAACTTCGTACCCAGGGACATGCTTTGCCCGGTGCCTAGCTGCCAGTCAAGCATGATATATTACAAGAAGGATGCTTACCTTTGCTGCCCGGATTGCGGGACGGAGATTTGGCCGTTTAATACTGAGGTTAGCGATAAGGCTACGATCCGCGAAGAGTTTGAGAAGCAGCTGCCATGTGATAGGAATAAAGATACTACTCATGGCACACTAGTAACTACACATAGCAAGCTTAATGGCGGCAGCAAAAGCAAGGGGAGCAAGAAGCCCGCAAAAAAGAAATCAACTACTCAGTTGTATAAGGAGTTAGCGGCAAGTTCTGGTAAGACAAAGATTTCCGGTAACCGTCTGGATGCGGCACTTAAAACATCAACTTGATATATTTACATAACATTGGTATTCTTGCATTTCGGTTTGACAAGTGCTAAAATCTGAATTAGAGATGTGACTATATATTGTGAAATACAGAACAAAGTGACCTTCCTTAATTGGGGGGTCTGTTTTTATTTGCAGGAAAATTGATCCAAACATAGGACTTTAGTCTTAAGAAACTAGGATTTTAGTACGATATTATTGTAACAAATTAACTTATAAGTCAAGGAGGGCGATTTATATGGATTTAAAAATTATACCTATTCAAAGTATATCAAATTTCAAACAAAACACTACGGCAAAAGAAGAAACGAAAAAGAAATCGCCTGTTTCTTTTGCGGAAATATTAAAAGACGCAATGAAAAAATAAAACCAATCCGCCAGCGTTCGAAGTCGCTGGCGGTAATTTTGTGTATATATCGCACTTAGTAGGGAAGAATACAGCTTGGAGGCGATTTGCTTGGATAGCTTTATGGATATCCTTTTATTGTTGATTATCGTGTTAAACATTATAGGTCTTTTAAAAAAACATTTGCCTAAACACAAAACTTGCAATCAAATTGTACTGAATTAATAACACCAAGCGTCCGTCGGGGCGCTTTTATTATGCCCCGAAAAGAAAAAGCACCAATTTTAGTAGTTATACTTAGTTGGTATGATATTTTTGTCCTTTAAAGTTGACAAAATGTAGGAGAATATTGATTTGTGTAGAATTTTTCCATAGAGGGGGATTGATATAATGAAATGCTTAATTTGTAATAAAAATATGCCATTTGATTGTACTTGCTCTGACATGGGAAAAAGAATCCAACTCGTTAGGGACGCTAAGCAAATAGCTGATTCTGAGAAGTTATTTAAAGAGTTTGTAAAAGTGAAACTTGGTGTGGATGTAGAATAGTGCAGTAAGAGTCAAGAGCCGCAAGGCTCTTTTTTCATGCCCCCTAATCAGTTTTTCACAATTTTCTATTTTTTCCTGGTAAATTGTTCTTTATCAGGGAAGGAGGGGAAAACATGGGAGATTATGACGAAGTATTAAGTCAAATTGAGAATCTTCGCCAAGTGCTAAATAAGTTAGTTCTTGAAAAAGGCATTTCAGATTTAGAAGTAATGCAAATTAGTAAGCAACTTGACGAAGTTCTCAATAAGTATCACAAAATGTTTAAGACAAGGTAAGAAATAAAGAAACCGTCCGAATAGGACGGTTTCTTTATGCCCAAAAACAGGAGGCGATACCGTGAATGATAAAACAAAACCCAAGCCAGTGCCAACAACTACAGCCATTGTTCACCCGCCTACGCTGCCAAGAGGAAAGAAGGGTAGCCGGGTGACTGGGGTGCTGAAATAGTGACGATACCGAGCCGGGAGGTGGTGACCTTGTAAGTGCCGAGAGGGAGAAGTCCCAAAAGAGATAAAGCTTTTGAAATATGGAAAGATAGTGGCGGCGAAATACCGCTTATTGAAATTGCAGAGAAAATTGGTGTTTCTGATGCCCAAATTCGCCAATGGAAAAAGCAAGATAAATGGGATCTGAATAATAACGTGATTAATCACGAAACCGGTAGCGTAATTAATCACGCGAATAATAACGTAACTAAATCCAAGAAGATAGGCCCACCATTCGGAAACAAAAATGCAAAAGGCCATGGTCCACCTAAGGGCAATAAAAATGCTGTTGGCAATCGGGGTGGGTATGCGCTGCCCGGCAACAAAAATGCCGAGAAACATGGGTTCTTCGCCAAGATTCTTCCTGATGATAAACTTACCCGCGAGATTATTGAGGATATCAATATCAAGAGTCCATTGGAGATTCTGTGGGAAAATATTGTCTTGCAGTATGGTATTATAGCCAGGGCTCAGCGACTGATGTTTGTTAGGGACCAGAATGATCTTACCAAGGTGTTAAAGCGTGAGAAAGAAAGTAGTGGTCTCCACAGCGATTCATGGGAAAAAGAATATCAACTGCAATTTGCCTGGGACAAGCACGCAACTTTACTGAAAGCTCAAAGTGTGGCCATGAAAACTTTAGACGGTCTACTTGCCCGGTATGATGAGCTGTTGCGAAGTGAAAAGACTACGGAAGAACAGCAGTTGCGGATTGATAAATTGCGGAGCGAAATAGCTAAACTTAAGGGTGAGGATGGGGATCCCGAAGCAGACGGCGGCGAAAATTTTGTTGAAGCTTTAAAAGGCAAAGTCCCGGAGGTATGGGACAATGGCTCTTAAAGTAACGCCGTTTAAGTTTGAGCCGTTTTCTAAAAAACAGCTTAAAGTGTTAACCTGGTGGTTACCCAATTCGCCGGTATATGACAAGGATATTATTATTGCCGATGGCGCTATCCGATCCGGTAAGACTGTGTCGATGTCGCTATCTTTTGTCCAGTGGGGCATGGAAACTTTCGACGGCGAGAATTTGGGCATGTCAGGCAAGACTATTGGTTCATTCCGCAGAAATGTTTTGGCACCGCTTAAACAAATGCTCAAGTCCTTGAAATACCGCGTCAAAGAACACCGAAACGACAACATGGTAGAAATACGGTACAGGAAGAAAGTAAATTATTTCTACATTTTCGGTGGCAAGGATGAACGGTCACAAGACTTGATTCAGGGTATTACGTTGGCCGGCATGCTATTCGACGAAGTGGCTCTTATGCCGGAATCCTTTGTAAATCAGGCAACGGCTCGTTGTTCAGTCGAAGGTGCCAAACTTTGGTTCAACTGCAATCCGGCTGGTCCGTATCACTGGTTTAAGGTTGAGTATATAGAGAAGATTGTCGAGAAGAATGGCATCTATCTGCATTTCACGATGGATGATAACCTGTCGCTTAGCCCGAAGGTGAAAGATCGGTATAAGCGTATGTATTTTGGCGTTTTCTACGACCGATACATTAAAGGGTTATGGAAAATGGCCGAAGGGATGATCTTTGATATGTTTAACGAGGAAAAACATGTCGTTAAAACAGTTCCAGATAGATTTGCAACCGAGTGGGTTGCTGTTGACCACGGTACCGGTAATCCTACGGCCTATATTTGGCAAGGATTCGATGGTAAGGATTTTTATTCGTCCCGAGAGTATTATTACGCGAGCCGGGAGACTGGCATTCAAAAGACGACCGGGGAGTATTCGCAGGACATGCTTGCATTTACGAAAGGGAAGAGGCCGCCAATAATCTGCGATCCGGCTGCCAGTGCATTGATAACCCAATTTAGGAAGGACGGATTCACCGTCATAGAAGCCGACAATGCTGTCCTAGAAGGGATTCAGCATGTAGGTAACCTGTTAAACGATGGTCAATACTTTATCCATGAAAGCTGCACGAATTTGATAAAAGAAATGTCCTCATATTCTTGGGATATCAAAGCCCAGCAGCGGGGTGAAGATAAGCCGTTAAAACAAAATGACCATGCCGTGGACGGTACCCGGTATGGTCTTTATACTATGCGACACTTAATTGCGGTTAAACATGACCGAACCAAAATGCGCAAATCAGGCGCGATGTAAAAGGAGATGATCGCATGAACATGCCATTCTCACAGATATTTTGTAAGGCAAAGACTGTCGGTATAACACCGATTGAACTATGTACAGGAAACGTTGCTAAAAAAGGCAGGAACGGAGTCGGCTTTAAAAACATGTCTGATGCAAGCAAGGTGGTTTACGTACTGGAAAGCCCAACTCAGGCAATTACGGATGGTTATCCTGTTGCTGCCGGAACCGAATTTATACGCGATGTTAAACCTGATTGCCGTATTTGGGTTGCAAGCGATACTGCTGGTGTTCCGATTCGTGCCATGGAAACTACGGAATAGGGGCTGAAATCATGGATGAACAGGAAATTAGCCTAGATACACTATCACAAGAGCAAATAGAGCTTATCATGTCTCAAGTCAAGAAAGACAAAGAGGAAGCGGATCGATATTACACCAGCGATATTGAGCCAAAACTCCTGCGGCGAAAAAATATCGTTGATGCCAGTGTTGATCACTACCGTAAAAAGTTTCCGAAGCTATCTGAACTATCAAACTGGTGCAGCCAGGATGTTAAATCAACTATCGAATGGATTATGCCGGCGCTTATGGAGATGTTCTATGGCGCGCAGGAGCCAGTTGATGTTCAGGGAACCATGCCTGATGATGACCCAGCGGCCAAGAAGGTACAAAGTCTTCTTAAATTTCAAATTGATAAGAAAAATGACGGCTTCATGTTCCTGTTTTGGTTTCTGAAAGAGGGGCTGCAGTCGAATTTTGCTGCTACTAAAATCTATTGGAAACGGGAAGAAAAGCGAAATCGGATGCAAGGTATGGTTAATGCCGATATGATGCAGCAACTTTTACTGGAGGAGCAGGCAGGGAAAGTAGAGATCATTGATATTCAGCCAATAGTACCTACAAGTGACCTATTTGCCGTCCAATATGACGAAATAATCCTCAAAACCAATCAACCGGTGCTTGAGAATATACCAGCCAGTGAACTGCGATTTAGCCCGGATGCCCGGAGGTTATATGATGCCAAATATGTCAGTCATAGAAAGATAGTTAATGGTGACTATCTGAGGCGCAAGCAACAGGAAGGCGTTTATCAGAACGTAGAAAAGGCTTTGGAAGCCTCTTCAAATGTTAAATATACTCAGTTAGAGCTAAAGCAGAATCCACAACTTAAGAAATATCGCAGTACACAAGGCCAGGGGAAAGCGCGAAAAGACGTTGAACTCTACGAAAGCTATATTTCCGTAGATTATAACAATGATGGATTACTGGAAAAGCTCATTGTTCATTCCGTAGGCGATACACCACTAAGAATAGCGGTTAATACATACGAAAAGCCGCCTTTTTTTGTGTTCAGCAGCATTGTGGAGCCGTATAAAGTCGTTGCCGATGATAGTTTAGCTGATATTCTTGAACAGTTACAAGACCTAAAAACTGCTTTAACCCGGCAAGTTATCATTAATGTGGCAAAAAATAATGACCCGCAGACGTTCGCTGACGCTAACAAGGTTGATATTGACGCCATGCTAGACGGGGATGCGATTATACCGGTTCAAGGTGATCCGCGCCTAGCTATTTATCATGCGCCTATCGCACAACTTGCCTCACCAACCTTTAAACTGATTGAAAATATCCAGGGAGAGATTGAATCCAGAACCGGTGTAACACGGTATAACCAGGGTTTGGATGCTGATTCGCTCAATAAAACGGCTACAGGGATATCGGCAATCATGGGTGCAGCCAACCAGCGCATCAAGCTAATTGCCAGGATTTTTGCGGAAACTGTTTGGTTGCCTGTTGTACGATTCCTTATCGAACTCAATCAAAAATTTATCGATCAGGAGCAAATTATCCGCTTAACTGGTGACTCGCTGCGTGTTTCCCCGGAAGAACTTTCTGGAGATTTTGATTTAAATGTCAATGTCGGCATGGGTACCGGCAGCAAAGAGGTTCAAGTCCAAATGATTATGAATCTGATTGGTGGATTATACCCGATGCTCACCCAAATGGGCATTGTGACGCCTCAAAACTGGTACAACATTGCTAAGACGCTGCATGAGAATATGGGCCTCAAGAATATTAACGACCTACTGACCGACCCAGCACAAATGCAGCAGATGTTACAGCAGCAACAGCAAAATAGCGCACTAAATCAAGTCATCCAGTCTTTACCTCCGCAAATTTTACAACAATTAGCTCAAATTCAAGATCCACAACAATTCCAACAGGTATTAGGCCAAATCGCACAGAGGCTTCCTCCGCAAATTCAGCAGCAAGTAAGTGCTGAAATACAAGGAATTCCGCCGCAACAACTGCTTATGGCAATTAAAAGTATGATTATTCAAGCGTTAGGAGGTACACAGAATGCCCAAACCAACCCCCCGGGAAACTCGCCTCCGGGATCAGTCAACCAAAGCGGAGTTAGCCAAGCAAGTGCAGGAATACCTGGGCAAGTGGCTGGAGGAGTACAAACAGGGAATTTACCGCAAGTTGGAGGACCCTAATGACAGGGATACTGAATGGCTAAAGCAGAAATTACTTGCGGCCAATGCCTTTGCCGGGCAGTTAAGGCAGGATATAGTGCAAGGGAAGATCGCTGAAAGGAGTGAGTGACATGGCTAAAATGAGTAAATCTGCTTTGCGGTGTGGGAGTGTAGCGGTGAGTGTTAAGAAACTTAAGCCTAAGAAGAAATAGGGAGGGGACCTTACAGAAGGCTAATACCCTGTTGATTATTATTTTAGGTTGGAGAGTGAGTACTGTGTTTTATATTGCTCATTATAATTGGGAATCAGTTGCTCTCTTCATCATATTAATGATCGTGTTATGTGTCCAATATTTTAGTGATTAGGCGGCGAATAGCCGTTAATTTTATTTAGGGAGAGGATAAATAATGTATGACAGAACACAGGGGAAGCAAATCGACACAAGCAGTCTACTAGGGGCCAAGTGCGGTGAGCCCAAGGACATGCCAACTGGAAGAATTAACGAATGCCTTGCAGACATTAGTGATAGTTTGCACCGTACGAATAAATTGCTGGCAGAGATTGAAGATACTGTCTTTTGTCCGCGACCAGCTGAAACCTGTTCAGGTTCTATTGAGGCGCCCTGTCCTAACGAGACTACAGTTTATTTGGAGCTTAGTCATATTCAAGTTAAAGTAAATGACTATAACCAGCGTTTAGACGAAGTGCTTGCAGCGTTGCGTGGACAGCTTGGTGGAAGCTTGAAATTGGTGTAAAGAAACAATAATTAATTTGATATGGGGGAATAGAAATGGATAAGTACATTGGAGTTAAAATTATTCAAGCTGAGCCCATGACGCGGGGCGATTATAACAAATTCAAAGGATGGACTATTCCGCAGGATGAAGATCCAAACGACGAAGGCTATCTTGTGAAATATAAAGATGGATATATTTCTTGGTCACCAAAAGGAATCTTTGAAGACTCAAACCGCAAAACCGATGGTATGACATTTGGGTTTGCAGTGGAAGCCATGAAAAATGGTTTCAAGGTATGCCGTAAAGGTTGGAATGGCAAGGGAATGTTCATCTATTTAACTACAGGCAGTATTGTTCCGGTAGTTAATTTGAAATCGGAAACAGTCAAACATCTATATGGCGAAAGGTTGTTAGAATGTGACGAATGTGTTGAAATTAGAAGTCATGTTGATATGAAGGCAGCTGACGGAACAATTACTATCGGATGGAATCCATCACAAGTAGATATGCTTGCGGAAGATTGGCAGATCGTTAATTAAGCGGCTATAGGCCGTTATTTTTATGCCCAAATTCAACTAAGGAGGAAAAACCATGCAAAACGATGCTGCTACCCCCAATTTTAAATTCAATGAATTTTTGTTGCAGCGATTTAATGATACACCACCTATGCCGGATGGTACGGCAAGCCCTGAATCAAGCCCTGCACCAGTTGTAGACCAACAACCGGCACCAAGTGCTCAACCGGACCCGCAACCAGCGCCACAGCCTGCAACTAATCAGGAGCCTACGCCTCCGCAAAAACAAAAACTGGGGCTGGTTTTTGAGAATGGTAAGCCCCGGTTAAAACCTGTAACTGCACAGCAAGAGCCAACTGTAAATGAACCTACGGCAATAAACCAACCTGCCGGCCAATTGAATGAGCCTAATTCTGCCGCAAATCCACAGCTTATGCCGCCTACTATTCCCGAACCTGCAAAAGGGGGTGAAAACAACTTAAATACAGAGATTCGGGACATGCTGCAGCAGATTATTAATAAAGCAGTTACACCTCCGCAATCGGAAAATCCATCTGTACAGGAGTCGCCACCTAATCCAATGCAGTACGTTGATGATGTCTTGGCATTAGCCACTGATAATGTCAAAAAGATGTTTGGAACTGAGGACTATGACGATTATGATATGAGGCAAAGAGCGGCCTTGCAAATTGAAGTTAACCGTATCATGTCACATGTCCAAACCCAAATGACAAGTGAGCAGGCTAAGCTGCAACAGGAGCAGCAAGAAGTGCAGAAGCAACAGGAGCTTACGAACCGTTTCAATTCAGAATATGCCGAAGCAACAAAAGACCCGAATTATAACGCCATTGATGAACTTATGGGCACTAAGCTACAGGAAATGTCGTTCAGCAAAGCAGCACCTATTGTGGATGCTATTTCGCGGTTAAAGGCACAAAGGCTTGTCGATGGGGATATTGATCTATTGAAAGGCTTTTATAGCGAGACTCGACAGGAATATTACGCAAAAGCAAACGGTGTGCCTATGACACCACAACAGGTACAGCAGAAGCCGTCCGTTAAGCCCCCGGTAGTGGAAAACGGTGGACAGGGCCAAAACCCTGTTAAACAACCTACAGACTGGTCCCAACTTCGCGGCATGTCGAAGCGGGAACGAGCAGTATTTTTAACCCAACATGTCAATCTAAATCAAAGGAGCGTGTAAATAGATGACAGCACCAACTTCTCAGTCCTATACATTCACTGCTGAAGGCAGCGTGGAGGACTGGTCCCAAATTATTCGTAACATCGACCCCGATAATACCTACCTCTTAACCAACTTGGAGGAAGATGAGGACGCAATTGATCTGACCAAGATTTGGATGACTGATAGCCTCCAACCTCCGCAACAAAATGCCCATCCTGAAAAAGTGGACTTCACTTCTGTTGAATCTGCGCCGCGTGTCCGACTTGAAAATTATTGCCAGCACGTACTTTCCAGTGTATTCGTTACTGATGCTCAAGAAAAGCGTAAGAAACAGGGTGTCGAGTCCGAAATTGACTACCAAAAAGAGAAGTTGTTCCGGCAGCATGCCAATGATATTGAGCTTGCATTAATGAAAAACTCCACCCAAAACCTTGCGGCAAGTAATTCAGACTCCAATTTACTAGGTGGCATTCCTTTTTTCATGCAGCGCAATTCAAAAACCTGCACTTTTGCTGCTGATACCGATATTGTGACTTGCGCTAACCACGGTTTCCGTACTGGCATGTTTGTCATGTTTACCTCTACGGAAACATTGCCGGCTGTGATTACGGCTGACGAGATGTATTTCATTAATAAGGTGGATGACAACTCGTTTAAAATCTTTCCCACAATCGAAGATGCAGTGAAAAATACCAATGTAATTAACATTGCTGATGTCGGTACCGGTGATCATAGCGTATATCTGGAAAACATAGTCGATTGCGGCAACACAGCCTATACTACTGACCATGTTAACTATGCAATGGAATATGCCTTTAATCGTGGTGGCCGTCCTGATACAGCTATTGTGTCCGGTAGGAACAAACGCCGGTTCTCTACTTTCGTACCTACTGGAAACCAAAAGAACCGTAACCAAAAGGAAAAGGAAATGCAGGAAGTAACGGACACTTACATTACCGACTTCGGCACTATTGATCTTACTGCCCATCGGCTGCAAAACAACACGCGAATTGATATTCTTGAAATGCAGCATTGGGGTATTTCATGGTTTGACCGTACTCATGAGCCGGATAACATTGCCAAAAAGGGTACTTACACTGAGGCATTTATCGAAAGCTGGGTAACTCTCATGTGCCGTGCCCCACTGGCCAATTGCGCGTTAACCAACATTAAACCTACTCGCGGCTAATAATACAAAACCGGGAAGGGAGCTAAGTTAAGCTCCCTCCTATCTATGATGGAGGGAATATGGCGGTTTTACATCAACAATTAGAGCGAAAGAAAAACGGAACTTATCTGCTTACTAATGTCATGGATATGACTCCGGCTATGCGGTTGGCAAAACAATACCGTGACCATTCGAACGGTTTTACTGGTGACCGGGGCATGCAATGCGCGGCCATTATCCCAAATTGGATGTGGGCATGGAATCCCTGGCTGATGGAAGCCAGAAAAGCCCGGGCAGCCGGAAACGAAGCGGAATTTATGAAGAATTTCAAGAAGTTTTTAAAACTCTATCCAGAATTTAAAGTTGCTCAGAATCTGTAAGGGGTGACTGAAGGTGACCGCAAAAGAACTTTCTATTCTTATTCGCGTAGGAATTGACGATTTGCAAGTAATAAAAATCAGTGACTATGAGATGCTGGTACTGATCAATTTGGCCATTCGGCAAGTTAACAACAGTTTGTGCGAAATGAACAGTGATCTTGTTGAAAAAGACGCTGTACTGCCGGTCAATAATGATGGTTACGCAGAGCTGCCAGCCAATTTTCAAAGGCCCATAGCTGTTGTCGCAAATAGCAATATTCTAAAACCTTATTCAGCTGGTAGAAGGCTGGACGAATTTGGGTACCGGATTACTGACGGCAAACTGTATGTGATCGGTAAAGAGGCTGCGCTCTATTACAATCACTCGTTTGCGAAACTAATGAACATGGAAGAAGTATTACCGGTACCGGATACCTTTGTCGACTATTTAGTAGACGTTGTCTGCAACAAAATTGATGGCAGGCCGATAAATAACGATATAGCTAACCTGGTGCAGCGACGTAAATACAGCCATATGCAGCGGAAAATGCCGTTTTGTGTGTGAGGTGGATTATGATTGTATCTGAGTTTTTAACAAAGCTGCGTGATAGAATTTCTGATTCACGCGGCGTGAATTGGAAGCGCGATGAACTTGTCCAGTATTTGAATGATTCAATTTCCTTTTTGGGTTCTGAACTGATTACAATGAATGATCCGGGTTCTATTAATACGGTGACAATAACATCAACAAGTAAAACGGTGCCTTCTGACTATGTAAGGATGGCCGGAAAATATCCATTATACCAATCTGGTTTAAATTTTGAAATTCTTGATGGTAGCACTTCGGTAACTTTGCGTTATTTCGCAACCAAACAGTCCGTAAATAGCGATTCCGACACTATACCATTCAATGACATAGATATTAATATCCTGATTCAGTTAGCAGCCATATATGCTTTGAACCGTGATGAATATGACACGGCACAAGATGAAAGACTGGTTGCTGAACTAAAACAGGTAGTAGCGGCTGCCAAGGGTGGTAAGTAATGCGTCACACAGATATGATGATTCAAAAGATGAAAAATAGTCCTAAGATCAAGGATAATAGCGGTAAAAGCTATTACGCAACATCTGACAAAGAAGCTGACAGATTGGAAGTTGAAAAGGCAAAGCTTGCTGGAGACAATAATCAAAATTTTTCAGCTAAAAGTCTTGCCGTCGTCGAAGAGATACGGGGTCCTAAATCAAAGATGACTGTTGAAGGCGGCATTGCAGTAAAAATGGTCAATAACACTAGTGCTGTGAGCAGCAAGGGGTATATTGTTTGTGCGGATGAAAACACTGATTTCGCGGTAATCCTCGCTACGCAGGATAAATCAAACCCTATCGGCGTTTTTTATGAAGGCGGTGTGCCGAATGGCGAGGAAGCCTGGGTAGTTGTCAACGGAATTGCTGATGTGTATTTCTCTGATAGTGTGACCCGGGGACAATGGGCCAGAGGGTTTATTACTGGAGACACTGATTACGTTGCCGGTCAGGCGATCGCTCAGGATGTGGAGGTAATACCGGCTGATGATAGAGATTTTCCCATTTATTACGGCGACGTCGATGTTTTTAAATACTTTAAAATCGGTTATGCATTGGAATCACGCAGCAGCCCCGGTCTGGCTCGCTGCATTCTGCATTTTACTTAGTTTGGTGGTGATAAGGTTGCGACGATCATCGAAACATCAACAACAAGATACCATGGATTTTAGCGACTTTCGCGGCGGTGTTAACTTCTCTGACCCGGCGCACGCCATTGCCGCCAATGAACTGGCCAAAGGTATGAATGTGGAGCTTGACCCGGAAACAGGCCGGCTGCAGTCGCGTCCCAGGCTGGGTAGTCCGGTAGTTACTCTGCCGGCAATAATCAGAAAAACGTGGGACCATCCAGAGAATCACTTTATATATGCGACTGCTGGAACACACTTGTATCTTGTAGACTATGATAGTTACACTGATCTAGGGGAACTTTCCGGTCTTGAATCGCCCGCGTTTTGCTACTGGGATAGCAAGGTGTATGTAGCAAGCGGTGGCAAACTGCAGGTGGTCGCGGCCCATGCCCTGACTACACTAGCGGATTCACCGGAATGCAATATGGTATTCTCCCGCTTTGGACGTCTGGTCATATCCAAAGACGGACAGGATTATATACGCTACTCCTCAGTCGGCGACGCTGACAGCAATGAAGCTTGGGTAGAGGACAGCAACAACGCCATGCAAGCACAGGATCTAGAAGTCGCCTACAAGGAATCCGGCGATATCATGACCGTAGTACCGTTACTTACTGACCTAGCCGTGTTTCGGACATTCGGTATTTATCGGGTGATATCGGAATATCCTGACTGGTCAGTAGTAGAGGTTACCAAAGAATACACCGCCGCCAATGCTGAATGTGCAGTGCAGATTGGGAATACGGCAGTATTTCTCAGTACGTCAGGCCTCATGGAACTATCCGGGGTGCAGGGATACGGCGATGTCAGGCAGCAAGTTTTTGCGCCTAAAATCAGAGAGTGGTTAGCCAAAAATATCGATCCAAACACTGCCTGGATTCGGAATCTGAAAAGCCGCAAACAGCTTATTATTAAGCCGAACGCGCTGCCGTTGATTCTGGTGTACCATTATCTGTATGGTGCGGCTACTTTTTGGCGTTTTGATGCGGCCATAACTGACATCATTGAAGTGGAAAACAGTCTCGTAGTCGCCCAAGGAGCTAGTCTGTATTGGATGAGCCGGGAATACCAATACGATAATGAATCTCCGGTTTTTGCTGAAGCTGTTGGTAAGAAGTATCAAGGATTTAACGATTTCTTAGTAAAACGCCTGGCGGCTGTCGTTAAAAACAACCATCCGGGTGATTTGGATATATCAATTTCGGGGATATCATTTCCTGTTGAACTGACAGGCGATCAACTAATTTACAATGATGATGAGTTAATATGCAACGATGATAGCCTTATCTGGGACGATGACCAGGTAGAACACGGTGAAAGCAATGTAATAAGAGTCCCCTATCTGCAGTTGAGCATAACTAGCTCAACTGATTTTATTTTTGATCAAATTCGGCTAGAAACGGCGGTGATTGGACGTGGCTAATTGGGGACCTGGTGTAAACCAGCTTGACACAAGTCAGACTGGGGACGGGAAGAAGACGGGGTTTAATAAAGTAAAGGACAGTATCGCAGATATCTATAGCAAACTAAACCGGTTGAGAACTGTTGATTTTTCTGAGCAAGAGCCGACTGATTACATAGAAAATGTAAGATATTACGATCCGTCCGAAGGGGATAAAGTTTTTCAAAGTGGGCAATGGTCAACACCTGCCAATGTTGTTATGGCCGAATCCACCGGCTACGGAGTAATAGAAGGACTTACCGTCTCGGCGCAGAATACTCCCGATATGTCAGTATATGTCGAAGGGGGTATAGTACACATGACGAGTGGAAAGAGGGTTGTAATTGCGGCAATAGCGGCGTTGGCGATTTTAGCAGCTGACGCGTTGTTGCCGAGGATTGACTTGGTTTACGTTAATTCTGGCGGTCAGGTAGCTTATGCTGCTGGTACGGCTACATCGAATCCATCTGCCCCAACTTTGCCTGATGGTGCGGTAAAACTTACTACTATTACTGTCCCTGCGGGTACAACGGGAATTCTAAGTGAAAATATTAAGGGAAACAATAGATCAAAAAATTACATAATATCTAGTTCTGAGCATCCTGATAATCCGACTAAAAACATGGTTTGGATTAATCCGACTGGAAGCGAAATAAAACGTTTTAACGGGAGCGATTTTGTACCATTCAACGTTATAAACGTAGTCAATGTAAAGTCTTTCGGCGCAAAGGGTGATGGGGTAACCGACGATACAGTAGCAATACAGACAGCGACCGATGCTGCAAACGGAGGCACAGTTTTTTTCCCTGACGGTGAATACCTAATTAATCCTGTTGTAAACTATGGCATATTGAATTATGGCACACCGGCGCTTCCTGCAGATTTTGCATTAGTTTTTACCGTACCGGTGAAATGGCAAGGGCACAACGCAATAATCATAACCGATAACGATACCACCGGGGGCAGAGATACTGCTTGGAAAAACGGTATTGCTTGTACTAAATACTCCGAATTCGATGGCATTATCTTTAAAATGAAAAATTTAGAGCCTTATTCTGGTCGCCATTTGCATTTTGTGGGTACATCCACAGAGAAGACGGGTTTTAAAGTGACCAACTGCACATTTGTTGGTGGTTATCAGTCAATTGCACTTTATGATTACATCGATGGCGTACTAATAGAAGACTGCACCTTTGACAACACCACAGGTAAAGGTGGATACGGCATTTATGCAGATGATTGCAGATGGTGTAAAAACATCCATATTAACCGTAATAAGTTTTTAGGCAGTCCTAAGGGGGACGCAATCGAATTTAATAATGATGGACATACCATTGCAATAGGCGATACAAATAAAACTCAACGTAATATAGCTGCTGGCGAATATACGGAAAACGTGTACATTACAAACAATTATATCACTGGTTATACGTCAACAGAACCCGCCGCAGGACTCGGTATGGGGTTTGCAGGAAAAATGAACAATGTCGTTATCGAGAAAAATATTATTACCGATTGTTATGCAAATTGCATTCATTTCGAATATTTGTATCTGAGACAAAACGACATCCCGACAAATATTACCATTCGCAACAATACTGTAAAAACACTGGAAAATGCGCCAAGTAGTTCTATCGGTATTGCTTTTTCGACTTGGCCCGAAGTCGTAGAATCAGATATTGATTGGTCAAAACATCAAAATATCATTATCACGGGAAACGAAATTGCAACAAATAATTGTCATTGTATAATTGGTAAGTTTGTAAATGGGATAGAAGTATTTCAGAATAAACTTACATCAACGCTTCGTAGTGCTACCCAATTACAAGGGTGTGATAATGTTAAGATTTCTAATAATAAAGTAACTGATAGTAAAAAAGGTGTGTCCTTTGCAGGTGGATATGGCAAAGGTAAAAAAATCACGATAACCGGCAACACCTTCAATAATGTCGAAACAGTTTATGATAATGGTGAAACAGCAACCTCTGTTCCGAATTTCGCAATTAGTGGTAATAGCTATATTCGATGCAAAAACATGATAAATGACGCAAACGCAACAGGGTATTCATTAACAGGATTCAGCGAAACTATATTGGGAGGGTTGTTTGTAAAACAGGCGAATTATGGTGTTGGGAGTACGCCTTGCGGTATTCAACTTGTCGGGCAAGATTTTACCCTAGAGGATAATAGTAATTTATCAGCATATTACCAAATTTACAGGAGAAAAATTGGTAATAGTGTGTTTCCAGGTACCAGGGTGTATTCAACGGCATCCACTACTGTAAAATCTGCTAACCTGCACGGTTGTATTTATGCTGGATATCTAAATAGTGCTAATGTACTAGCGACAACAACAGCCGGAAGTAATGTCGTTGCTGTATCGGCTGTATCTGAGTATTTGCTACCTGGTATGTTTATCGCTATAGCTGGATCAGGGCTATCTGCAACAGCCTGTGTGATAGATATTGACGTGCCAAACAAACTAGTTTATCTATCGGAAAATGCAACAACAGCGGTAAGCAATGTGCAAATAACGGCTATCCAAGCCACATTTGATTAAATAAGGGGGCGATTTAATGTGAGAGAGGTAAATAAAACTGTAAATGTAACCAAAACAGTACAAGAGGCTATTGCGATTGTAAAAGAGGATATTATAAGTATTGCCGAGGACAAAGCCAATAAACACATCCACGTAAAAATAAATCTTGTTGATGTAAGTGGTAATATAGTGATGAGCGAAGAATACGGCATTGACGGAGATGATTATACGTTATTAATGTCTGCTAATCCAGATTTTGCTCCAAATAAACCAGAAAACGAGTACCGCGAGGCTGATTTATGGTATATCATTGATTTGATTAGAGGCGCATAAGCGTCTTTTTTTATGGGGTGATTATATGCCGCGCGAACCCTGCCGCTGAGAGCGGTTATTTTTGGGAGAGGTGACGGGGGTGGGATGATTGACCCTACAACAATGGATAACCAAATACGAACATGAAGCCGAAGAGTTTATAATTCTTCCCGGCTTTGTTATTTACTTTGAGCCTAATAAGGGCTTTTTTTGTTACCGTTCATGGCAAGGAGTTTTTGAAATCGACCATACTTGCACGAATGACGGCAAATGGGCTTACGATAAGTGTATGGAAATGGCGAAAGAGAGAGGCTGTAAGATCATGAGAACCGCAACAGCACGCAGTCCTGCCGCCTATATGCGGTTATTTAAAGGGCGCATAAACATTGCGCTAAGTGGTATAAAGCCTAATGGCAAAATGTACTGGTATTTTGAAACAGATGTTAACTGAGAGGAGTGAATAAATGTATAGAGAAACATGGACGCCTATCAGCAAGGATGAATTGAAGCAACTTGGCCTATCAAGGATTAGGTTCAAAGGCAGCACTACTAAAACAGTGCAATCGAGAACAATACCTAACCAAACAGCAACAGAGGCTGCACTGGAAGGCAAACTATCCAACTATGCTAATAATGGGATAACCAACGCTACCAACTACCAAAACACAGCAAATAGCCTACTTGGAAACACTGTTAGCAATGATTGGTCTAACTTGCTGAGCAACTACAATAATACCATGTCAGGGGTTACCAGTGGCTATTCGAACCTTGCAAATGGCGTGTTACCAAGTTCCTATGCCGCAGCCCGACAGCAAGCTCTTAACGACGATCTGACAAGTACAGTAGGTAATACCATATCTAACCTTGCTAGACGCGGCATACTCAATTCTAGTGTGGCAAACAATGCCTTAAATGACATTAGTCAAAATGCCTCTGACACGTTGGCTAAGAACTATTCCAGTGATTTAGCGACCTATTCCAATCTGTTAAATAACCAAGCTACAAACGCAAGTAATATACTATCCAATTCAGCCAGTGCAGAGCAAAATAGCTACTATACACCAAGCCAGTACATGACCTATGCCAATAGTTCGTATTCTCCTGCTTCTAGTCTCTACAACACTATGTATTCTGGTCGTATGGGTACCGGTTCAACTAGTTCATCTACCAGCGGCAGTGATGGCGGGGCTAGCACATGGCAAGCTGTGGGTACATTAGGCAGTGCATTGTTGTGTTTTGCCGCAGGAACGCTAATTTCCACTCCTGAAGGTGGCAAGAGGGTTGAGGATATTAAAGTAGGCGACAAGGTTTATTCACTTACTGATGGCGGAAAAATCACCATTGAGGAAGTAATAAACCTTATGCCGCCAGGTTTCAATGACATTTACGATGTTAATACCACTAAAGGCAATATCCCTTGTACTGCTTCACAACCATTCGTAACCGCAAAAGGTAGCATGTGTATTGATAATATTGACTCTGATACTGACATGATAACCATTGACGGTACTGCCAATTTAATAAGTATTAGCCAACTACCGCCTGATACCGTTTACGACTTTACTGTATCCGGTTCAGGTGTATTCTTTGCCAACGGGTTAGCTGTTGAGGGGTGGGAGTAAAGATGAACGGACAAAATTATGGCTGGGCAAATGCGCTTGCAGATGTTTTATCTACGGCGATTACGAAAAATGCTCAAGATAAGCAATATCAACAAGGTCTGGACTATATTTCTCAGCAAGAAGCCCAAAACAAGGCATTGGTCGCAGCGCAACAAGACTATACGAAGACTCAGGACTGGTATGCGCAAGCCAATAAAATTCTGAGTCTAAACAAAGATTGGGCAAATTACCAGGCACAAGGATTAGATAACAATGATCCTAGAATGCAAAAAATCATTACAGACTCCCAAGCCGTAAGGCAATATGGCCAGCAAAAAGGTTATAACCTTCCTGGGCAAGATGTTCCTTATGGCAATATTCAGGGATTCATAGACCTAGAGGGTAATGCTCGAATTGCAAAAATAGCCGACCAAATGAAAAAAAGTGGTTATGCGGCTGCCGGCCAGTTTGTTCGTCCTTCTGATATGGGGCATGATGTAGGCCCAACTCAGGCTCCTACCTATAATCTGGATACTAGTTTGACGGGTTTGGGTGACTATATTAAGCAATCGCAGGCTGAAAATAACAGTCCGCTTTCACTTATGACAGGTATGGCTAAACTCAATATCAGTCCGGAAGTTATGCAGAAGTTAGCCCCTCTGTATAATGCTTATATGAAGAGTAATAACGATCAGGAAGCTATTGCTCTATTAGGGCAGTACCAAACGGAACCTGATCCGGTGAAAAAGGCTCAGATTATACAGCAGTATTACAATTTGATTGGCAAGGATGGGCTTGGATTCTTAAAAGATTTAACACCACAACAAAAAGCCGTCCAATGGAACAATGGTGGGCAGCAAGGTATCGATGTAGTTACGATGCCTAGCCAGCTCGGTACTGGCGGAGCTGGCGTGACTAACCTGCAAAACAGGAATAACACGTTTACGCCGGGTCAGGTACTACAAGGCCAGATATCCCGTGAAAATCTTGGTGAGAAAAAGCGTGAATTTGATACCACTACGTCTCAAAATGATAGTCATTTCTGGGCTACATATAACAAACCAAGTATAACCCAAGGCCAGAAGAGTAAGGATCAAATCGGAACAATTATGAAGATAATTGACCAAGAGGAAAAAGCCTATGCGGATTGGGCGAAAAATCCTGTCAATATGGATAAAGATTATCCAAGACAGCAGCAATTGGATTCAGCGCGAAATGTACGAAGTCAATTTATGGATGGAATTACGGGGCAGAACTCCAACTCTCAGTCACAAAACAATCCCATTGCGGCATGGATTGACAGGGCGCGGCAGGCTGGTGCTGACCCAGAACAAATTAAGAAGGCACTGCATGATAAGGGCTATGGAGATACGTACGACAGTTGGGTTTGGTAGGAAAGGGGGTATTTGAATGGCTGAATTAGATGACATTTTAAATTCTTTGCCGGAAAATAAGTCGGCTAATGATATATTAAATGATTTACCAATGAACCCGGATAATAAACCTACCAATAGTAGCATGCCAGACATATTTGGTAAATACATTTTAAGTCCAGAAAACCCGTTTACTGGTCATGTAATTCGCGGTATTGGCACAGCTATAAAAGGACTTAATGATACTATAGTTGAAATGGGGCGTCCAAGCTACAAATCACCTAAAGAATGGAAAGAAGAACAAACGGGACTGAGCAAAGCCATATCTAACACTGGGGAATCTATTCAGCAGCATTATGATGATAATTTTGGTAAGGGATATGAACCGTATTCTGTTGATTGGTACGCCTCCAACATCGGCGAAATGCTGCCAACTTCCGTAGGTTTAGGTGCTGCAGGTTTAGCGGCGCTCAGAAATGGTAATCCACAAGTAATTAATCAAGGCGCGGCTGACATTGCGGCAAGATTGGGCGCGGGCGCGAAGGCAGCTAAGTGGATCGGTGAAGGTGCTGGGGCCGGGTATGTTGGCACAATAGGCGCATATCCCGAAGCTGCTTTGGAGGGCAATGACGCTTTTAATGAAGAATATGAGGCAGCAAAAAAAGAAGGGCTCTCAGACGCAGATGCCACGGTAAGGGCGAATAAAGCTAAGAACTTCACAACTGCAGCAAATATGTTTATGCTTGGAGGCACGAACACGGCAGAGCTTTTAGCAGGTGTTGGTAAGCTGCCTTTTGAGGTACCTAAAAGCGGGGCTAAGCGACTCCTCATGAACGCCGGGCGTGTAGGTGCAGCAGCAGAAATTGAAGGCCAACAGGAAGGCGCTCAAGAAATCATCCAGTCTTTAGCGCAGAATAAGCCTTGGAGTTACAATGATGAGAATGTGGTTCAAGCACGGA
This sequence comes from Sporomusa ovata DSM 2662, assembly GCF_000445445.1. GTDB lineage: Bacteria > Bacillota > Negativicutes > Sporomusales > Sporomusaceae > Sporomusa > Sporomusa ovata. Next base: position 237,324 of record NZ_ASXP01000004.1, read on the forward strand.
GCTTAGGGCGTGTAGCTGGTGGCCTATTTGGTGCTGCCGGAAGGATCGGGGATGCGATTGAATCTAGGGCTAATAACAATGTTAATGAAGTTTTAAATTCGCTGCCGGAAAACCGTCCTAGCGATAACTCAAATACCAATAATTCTAATTCACACTCAAATGATTTTAATACTCAGCTAAAAACCTTCAAAGCTGCCATCACTGATATTGAATCCGGCGGTGATTATGATGCAATAGGGCCAGAGATTGATGGTGACAGGGCTCGTGGTAAATATCAGATCATGGAAAGCAATTGGCCTAGTTGGGCCGAAAACGCCGGCCTTCCTGCTGACGCTCCTATGACACCTGAGAATCAAGAGCGCGTTGTAGATGCCAAGATGAAAGAATACTATAATGAGTTTGGCGGTGATTGGGGCAAAGTAGCTATTGCATGGCACGCAGGTCCTGGCAGGGCGGATTTGATGGATGAACAGCTTGCAAATTTATCTGACGGTAATATGAGCACGCTTGATTATCGTAACTCTGTTTTAAGTAAGATGGGAAACATTTCTCCGGGTAATAGTACTGCCCTGACTAATAATCTATCACGCGAAAAACAACAGAAAATCCAAGACTGGGTTGATGATAGACTTGCCCAAAGCGACGATATAAGCGAGATTAACTTCTTAGAGGATAACAAAAAAGACCTTCCCGGCCTTATTGAAATCGGGCAGAGATATAAATTACTGGATGAAGGGGATGCTCAACAAAGTAATGACCCTCCAACAGATAATTCTAAGGCCGGTATTATAGGGCGACAGACTCCGGTGGCGCAAGTAGCCGAGGCAGAAGACTTGCAAAATTTGCAGCAATTCCCTGAGCAGGAAGAAAAGCAAATCATTACCCCTGGAAAACCGCTATCACAAGCTATGGCTGATGACTATGCGGCCAATATGCAAATACCTACACGGAAGGACTATCACCAAGAGATTGCCAATATTGTTAATGCGGTAGCAGCCGGTAAGTTTGATGCGGCTGAACGGGAGTTGCATTCGTTACGGAATAACCGTCAAGGCTTGGTCAATGCTCTTAATGCAGTTAACACACAGAAGTTTGATACTGCCGAAAATACTATAAAAGAAAATATCAGAAAAGACCAGTATGATAAACTGGATGATCTTGAGCGCTTGTTTATTGATGCCTTAGAATTCCACAAGGCTCCTTTAGACTCGGTCGAGTCAGAACTTCAACGCGAATACAACAAACGTCTTGACGATTATGCTAATATTCTTCGCGGTCAAATGAAGCAAGGAACTGAAAAAATTGTCCATGAAAATGCTAGTGGCGATAAGTTTACCCGTAATACCTCAATGAATTATCAATGGTATCGGGATATGCTGAAACGAAATGGCGGCCAGATGCCAAACAAGGCTAATCTTGGCTATGAGCTTCAGCAAATAGCGGGTAATCATTTAAAGAATGGCTATGTTGACCCGACATATGGGCCACAAGTGCCGGAAGCGGAAATGGAAAGTTTTAGAGATTTGGAGGCTGCAGTAAATGGAATCCAGCAAACAAAAGGTAAAATCAGACCAGCCGTCAGGGAAGAACTTCGAGCATCTCAGCCCGGCAGCACAGGCGGCAATCAAAATATTCAGCAAGCGGCGCGGGATGCAATCCCCATTGCAAAGGGATTCGGGGAACAACCTGAACCGATAACGCCAATTGCTTCCAATGTTTCGGTTGATCAACAACCATTGACCCCTGTTCAGCAAAAACAAGTTGAGGGTGCGCTTAAAAGCCCCACACTAAAAAAACTGCATGAAAAAGCCAAAACTGATACTAAAGCAAAAGAACATTTTGAAAAGTTGCCGGAACATGTTCGAAAGGCTATTGAGCAACGGGATCAACAAGAATCTGGTAATTCGGTAGAAAATAGGGTAGAATCTAAGCAAGAAGAACTGCAAAATACGCCTCGACCTGTGGAGACTCAAACAAGTGAATCAACCCAGGAAACTCATTACGCTAATTCAGTAAGTAAACTTGGTGATTGGGTGCATGAACAACTAGCAAAGGGTAATAAATTTGGTTCTGCCACCTTGTTTAAGGAAGCAGATAAAGCCTTTGTCGGTACTCAGGCACAAGGCAAGTACAATGCCAAAGATGCTTATGATGCGTTGGAAATGGGGATCAATAAGTTTATTTTAAATCATAAATCCTTGAATCCGGCGACAGCCGATAGTGTCGAAGATGCTAGGAAGGCAATTGAGCTTATCAAACGAGAGATTCTTTCTCAGATTCCTACCCAAACAAAACGTACTGCCGAGCAAGAGGAATTCCAACAGTTTTCTACGCCTCCCCATATTGCTTATGTTGCGGCATGGGTGGCAAATACTGATAAAAATGACACTGTACTGGAACCAAGCGCTGGAATCGGTGGTCTTGCGGCCTTCGCTAAATTGACTGGCGCAAAAGTTTTTGTTAATGAATTAAGCGAACGCAGGGCAGCTATTGTTAAACAACTGCCGTTTGACCGGGTTTTCACCGAGAACGCCGAACAGATTGACAATATTTTGCCTGCCGATGTTAAGCCAACGGCTGTTATTATGAACCCTCCATTCTCCTCAACTGCCGGACGTATGCAAGGACAGCGTAAAACAATGAACGCTACGGCGCACATTGAGCAAGCCTTAAAACGCCTGGAACCAAATGGCCGGCTTGTAGCAATTGTTGGCCGTGGTATGGCTGATAATGCAGCAAGTTTTCAATCCTGGTGGAAGAAGATAAAATCTGAGTACAATGTCCGGGCGAATATTGGTATTGACGGTAAAGACTATACCAAGTATGGTACTGGTTTTGATATTCAGATATTTGTCATTGATAAAACTGGCAAGACTCAAAACCCAACGATAACGGGCAATGTAGCAAGTGCAGAAGAAGCACTTCCCATTTTGGAGGCGATTAGAGATGGCCGTACGGCAACAAGAGATCGATTCGATGAACAAACATCCGATCAATCAACTAGCGAAGCAGTTTCTCAAGAAGGCGGGAGAGTACCCGGACCCGTACGGGGGCCTGTTCCTGTATCAACTGATAACATGGGGAATCGAGAGCGGGGAAGTAGTGATAGACGACAGGCAGGGGTTAAAGGAGTTAACCCTGGGAATGGCTCAGAAACTTCAAAACGTTACTCCGATAACAGCAATGAAATATCTGTTGAATCGGGACGGAATCAATCAAGCGAGAGCAGTAATAAGCAGTCTAAAGGCACAGAAAACGCCGGAGGACGCAGCATGGTATCTGACGGATCAATTGCAGATAGCAATAGACGAACACATGGCCGAAGCACAATAGCAATTGAAGCGACTGTAAACCAAGCAGAAGCTGAATTATCTGACTCCACTTTTGATAACTATCAGCCACAGCGATTGAAGGTAGCTGGAGCCAAGAAACATCCTTCCCCTTTAGTCCAAAGCGCAGCTATGGCTGCAGTAGAGCCACCGGCACCAACCTATACACCAAACTTGCCTAAAGAAGTGATTGAAAAAGGTAAAATGTCCATAGCACAGATTGAACCGGTTGTTTATGCCGGTCAATCTTTTGAACAGACTCTTCCGAGCGGATCCCGGAAGGGTTATTTTATTGGTGACGGTACGGGCGTAGGCAAAGGACGCGAAATATCCGGTATTATCATGGATAGCCTGAGAAGTGGTAAGAAAAAGGCAATTTGGGTTTCCAAGAATGACCCGTTATTTGATGATGCGATTCGCGACTGGACAGACCTTGGTGGCAACAAAGAGGATCTATTACTAATGAGTAAGATTAAACTAGGTGATCCCATACCAGAAAAGAAGAATGGCATAGTGTTTACAACTTATAATACCCTTGGCTCGAATTTAGATGTTGGCAGCAATGGTAATATTCAAGTCAAGCCAGGAAAGAAAGCACGGTTAGATCAGTTAGTTGAATGGGTAGGTAAAGACTTTGACGGAGTGATCGCCTTTGATGAAGCGCACATGATGGCCAATTCCACCACACAAGAAGGGACTAGAGGGAAAAAGAAACCTTCAGTACGTGGGTTAGTGGGTGTAGAATTGCAAAAGCAACTACCTAACGCCCGTGTGGTTTATGTTTCAGCTACAGGCGCAACAGAGGTAGAAAACCTTGCTTATGCTTCACGGCTTGGGCTGTGGGGTGAAGGTACACCGTTTGCCAATGTGAATGACTTTATATCTGAAATCAAATCATCCGGTATTGCTGCTATGGAATTAGTCGCCCGTGACATGAAGGCATTAGGCGTATATATTGCCCGTAATTTGAGTTTTGACGGTGTATCCTACGGTACTTTAACCCATGAGCTTACCCCTGAGCAGCGAGAAATCTACGACACAATGGCGCAGGGGTGGCAGACAGTCCTACAAAATATTTATAGGGCCTTGAAAGAGACCGGTGCAGTGGATGAGCAAGGAAAAACTTTGAACCCTCAAGTCAAAAGTAGTGCTATGTCGGCGTTTTGGGGCGCTCAACAACGGTTCTTTAATCAGATATTAACATCCATGCAAATGCCTGCAGTTATTGATGATGTAAAAAAACAAATTAAGGCTGGCAATTCCGTAGTTATGCAGCTTGTCAATACGAATGAGGCAACACAAAACCGGCAGATTGCTAATATGCCAAAAGATCAGGCATTAGAAGAATTAGACCTTACCCCGCGTGATATGCTCATGCAGTACCTTGATAAGTCATTCCCTACTGAGCAGTACGAGGAATATTTGGACGACGAAGGAAATAAACGATCCCGTATGGTGGTTGACAGCCAGGGCAAGCCAGTGCAAAACAGGGAAGCTGTCGCCATGAAAGAACAACTAATGAGTAAACTCGGTGCAATGAAAGTACCTGACGGGCCGTTAGAAATGATTATTAATACCTTTGGGACTAAGGCTGTAGCCGAAGTTACCGGGAGACAGCGCCGGGTAGTTAAGGAGCATAATAAGGATACAGGCCGTGTTGAAGCTCGAATTGAAGCACGTTCAAAGGCTCATAATAAGGCCGATGTTAGAGCATTCTTGGATGATAAAAAAAGTATCCTGATATTTAGTGATGCTGGCGGCACAGGCCAAAGTTTTCACGCTGGCGCCAACATGAAGAATCAACGGCGAAGAATCCACTATCTCATTCAACCAGGTTGGCGGGCTGATAGTGCCGTGCAGGGCTTTGGTCGGACGCATCGCTCCGGTGAAGTTTCCCAACCTCACTATACCCTTGTAACGACTGACCTAAGAGGGCAAAAACGTTTTATCTCAACAATTGCCCGTCGATTAGACCAGCTCGGAGCTTTGACAAAAGGGCAAAGGGACGCAGCCAATCAGGGGTTATTTAGTGCTAAGGATAACCTTGAATCCCAGTATGCCAGGGATGCGCTGCAACGATTCTACGAAAACCTTATGCACAATGTCTATACTGACCTAAACTCTAGTGACCTATTGAAAAAGATGGGCATGGAGGCTATGGAAAACGAGGATAGGCAGTCGGCTAAACGTAATGTTAATCAAGAGTTAATGAGGGATGTTCCTAAATTTTTAAATCGCCTTTTGACTCTTGAATACGAAGAGCAGAATAAGGTATTTGACTATTTTAGTGCGATTATGGACGATATCATTGATCGTCATATTGCACAGGGTACGTTGGATACCGGCATGGAGAATTATCGCGCTCTTTCGGTTGGGGTTAAGGATGAAAAAACGGTTTATTCTGACCCGAAAAGCGGCGCGGAAACCAAGTATGTAGAATTGGAGGCAAAGCATAAAAACGAACTAATCCCTTGGCGATTAGTTGAGCGTATGCCTAATTTTGTTGGCATATATAAAAACAGTCGCAGCGGCAAGGTATGGGCAGTACGAAAAGGTATTACCCGAACTACTGAACAAGGCCGCGTTGTTGACACTTATTTTTTGCAAAGTCCCTCCAAGAATAGGTATCAGACTGTTGATGAATCTGAATTCAACAGAGAAGGCTGGGAAAAGATTGGTGTTGACAGTAAAGCCACACAAGAGGCATGGGAAGAAGTTGTAAAAGGTGAGCCGGAATTCAAGACTGAAAAGCTGCACATGATAACTGGAGCAATCCTTCCAATATGGGATAGATTGCCTCATGGTACTGCCCGGGTGCTCAGAGTACAGACAGACGATAACCGGCGATTCTTAGGCAGGGTAATAAAAGAGCGTGAAGTTGACCAGACATTGAAACGTCTGGATACTAAGCGAGAACATAATTATTCTGTTTCGGAAATCAAGGATAAACTCCTGAACGAGAATTATGAGGTTGAGCTATCCAATGGCTGGCGGTTAGCTAAACGGCGTGTATCAAATGAAAATCGGATTGAGATTATTGGAGATGACCTTTGGAAATATAATTCACAGTTTTTAGATCACGATATATTTAGCGAACGTATTCAGTGGAAAACTCGTTATTTCATTCCGACTGCTGAAAAGTTTGACGCTGCTTATAATTGGCTGATTAAGGATAGGCCTGTAACTGAAGTTATTCCCCCGGCTAATCCTAACATCAAATATTCAGCCGGCAAAAACACTCCCCATGACACCGCCATCGAGCATGCCTTACACATTCGGTTTATCCCTGAGTCAAAACTTAAAACCAATGAAATGGCTTTATCCGAACTAGGTATTCAATTAGGCGTGCCGGTTCGCTTTTTTATTGGTTCGAGAGGGAAAAGAGGGTTCCATGTTGATGGTATTACCTATATCAATCGAAATGGTGACCGCGGCACTGAGTGGGCCTTCTGGCATGAATCTTTGCACTGGATAAAACAACAGGACCCGGCGTTATATCAAGACTTATACAATGCTGTTAATAATACTTTTGCCGCTACTCCTGAGCAAATTACTGCCTATCGAACAACCATTGAGCAGGGTGAACTTAAAGGTAAAAACGGCGAATATCTCCTAAATGATGATGATATCATCGAAGAAATGTTTGGCGATGAAATGGCCGATATTGCCAAACGGCAGCAATGGTTCAACCGATTAGCGCAGCAGAATAAAGGTTTGTTTGATAGGTTTGTGAGCTATCTAAAAAAAATGCTGGCAAATATTAAGGCAATGGTTTCAGGAACTGGCCAGTATAGCGGCTTTAACCCTAACCAAGTAAAGGTAATAGAAAACAGCTTACGCCATGTGTTGCTATCGTTAAAAGATGCTTCCGGTCAGCGAGTGATGCAGAATAAAACAGAGTTTCCTTATCGGGAGTTGCAGGCACAATATTCGTCAGGAAACACTCAGAATCAAATTCAAAAAAATATAGCCTCTGGGATGGAGGCTATGGAAAAGGTTATTCGTGAACATACTGATGTAGTTAATGCTATGTACAGACCGGAAGTTGGTGGAGTTTCGTTTTACTGGGGTACTCCAGGGAAAGGCAAGAAGTTTAAAAGTGGAAGCGGTGTTTCTCATATAATTGCCAAGCGAAATTTTGAGGGTAAGAATGGTGAAGATATAGCCCGAAAACTAGTTGAAGTTATTGCTCATGGTAAAGTTGGTGAAGTATATGGACCACCAAAGTGGGAACGGGTTAATGTTTCTCATGATGGGCATACCGCAGTTCTTTCTTTGTATAAGGATGGTAATCTTCAAACATGGCTCCTAACTGGATGGGAAAATAATAAAGAGGGTTCTGATGTACTCGGCGAAGGTTACGATTCGTCCGAGACTACGCATGCTGATCCTTCACTTACTCGTACCAGCATGGGAGCAGAATCCTCTATTAAAGGTAGTATACCAGAATCCAATCAATCATTCCAGCGGGATCAAAAAGATGTCAAGAAGGGTACTATTAAGTATTCGGCTGATTCGGAAGCCTCAAAGTCACTCTCTCGACAAGACATTAAACGAGCAATTGAAGAACTTGGCGCACCGCTTCGGTGGGGCCGGATTTCTGACCCATCTGTTCGAAGCATTTACAAGGATATTATTCAAGTGGTTCGTACCAAACGAGCTTTTGATTGGGATGCAATTAATAACGCGGTAGGCAAACTCTTATATAAGAAGCTTAACCTTACCAAAAAAGGCTATGAAGCTAATGAGGTTGCTGATTTTACCGAAGTATTCTTTAATGACCCTGTATCTGCTAATTCTCATTACCCTGACTTATTTAACGACTTTGTCAACTCTTTATCTACAAATGCGGATTTAGCTAACGATGTAAATGAAATTCGCAACCTATATGATCGTTGGCATAGACAGGATGCATGGGAAAGGGCTATTGGTTCAATCTCTTGGGGTGATGAGAAAAAGGAGCTTAGTTGGGGAGCCTTAAAAGAAAATGTAAATAAGGCCTGGAAGTCTATTTATCGTAACTGGTTTGAAGAATATCAGCCAGTCGCGGAGATGGTAGAAAAGATTGAAAAGAATCTTGGTGTAAAACTGAGTGACGCGGCTAATCCTTATGTGCAAGCCAGGCTTGCGAGAGGATGGGAAGGCAAAGCCAGGGCATTATTAGAGGGCAATGAACATACCGCAAAGGGCTTGCAGGAAGTTTACAAGACAATTGATTTTAGGGACTTTAAGTCAATTCAACATATTTTAGAAGAAGTCGGCGCGCTTAAAGATAAGGAAGTCATGAAACGGTTTTCTGCTTACTGCACAGTCGTTCATTCCTTTGATGTTATGAGCAGGCAGTTAAAAGAACATTTACGCAACAAAGTTTCTGATACTGCATGGTATAACCAAGTAAAGTTTGATTATGAGCAAAACAATGAAGCTGATCCTGGTGAAACTGATAAAACTTCCAGCAAAAAGCCGAAGAAAGAGAAAGTTGTTGACTGGTTAGTTGATACATGGCGCGCCGGGGAATGGAACTCTGAGGCATGGGGCAAATTGCCTGCTTTTAAAACAGCTTTTTCGGAAAAAGATTGTAGAGAAATCATGGATACGGCTCCCGAACAGTTAAAAAAGGCTCAGAGGGATATTGTTAAATTCAGTAATACATTACTTTCAATCATGGCTGATTCGGGCGTGATTTCGTATAAGACATATAATATCTGGCGTAAAAAGTGGCCAAACTATGTACCTTTATTCCGCGAATTTGAGGATTCAGCCGTCAATAATCTTGGTAATAGCCTAAATGAAATGGTTGGCAGTACGCGGGATATTATCAATCCGGTGGAGTCCATTATTGCTAATACCTTTAAGTTTATGAAGCGTGCCGAACATAATCGATTTAAGCAAAAGGTGGCTATGCTTGGTAAATTCGAGGCAGCAGGTAAATTGGTGGAAGAAGTTGACGCAGGCGGCGCAACGGCCAAAGAGTCAGTCTTTCGTGTGACATTTGCCGGGGAACCGAAATACTTCCAAACTACACCTGAAATGTACCGGGCAATTAATGCTATGGATGAAGAACACGGCAATTTGTTTCTCAAAATACTCGGTTATCCGGCTAAAATACTTCGGGCCGGTGCCACCATGTTTAGCCCGGACTTTATAGTCAAAAATCCTTTAAGAGACTCAATTGAGGCCGGTATTTATGCCCGGCACGGTTTTTTGCCAATTATTGACTTTATTCGTGGTTTAGCACATGTAATCAATAAAGACTCCCTATATTGGGAGTTTCTTTCGTCTGGTGCGGCTCAATCAAATTTAGTTTCAATGGACCGAAATTACATGCGGAACTGTGTTAAAAAGATGGTAGAAAGCGACAAAAAATATAATTTTAATGTTTTCGAATGGTTGCGGTCGCTGTCGGAATTTATGGAGAATGCTACTCGGGTAGGGGCTTACGAAAAAGCCAAAAAGTCCGGTGCCAAAATGGAAGAGGCGGCAATTGAAGGCAGGGACGTTGTTATTGACTTTGGCAGACATGGCACTGCATCGGTAGCTGCTAACCAGGTGATTGCCTTCTTTAATGCTCAGTTGCAAGGGTATGATAAGTTTTTCCGGGCCTTAAAAGACCCTAAGGAAAGGGCGAGAATGACGGCAATGTCGCTCATATACATCACCTTGCCGACCCTTCTTTTATGGTGGTTAAATAAGGATGATGAACGCTACAAAGAAACGCAACAATGGGAAAAGGATTCATTTTGGTTTATTCCGATAGGGAATACCCTATTTCGGCTTCCTAAACCTTTTCCTCCACTTGGGTTTATCTTTGGTTCGTTCCCTGAGAGGTTCCTAAATTGGGCTGTTAATCACGATAAGAATGCTTTTAATGTTGATGGTTGGGGATTAGCTAAAACTACAGCACTGTCGTTTCTGCCAACAGCACTATTGCCTATCGTGGAACTGGTTACAAACAAATCCTTGTTTACCGGGAAGGCCATTATTCCGCAATCGCAAGAAAAGCTGCCGGCAAAAATGCAATATGACCCGACTACCTCTTCGATAGCAAAAAAAACAGGAGAAATCTTGGATTTGTCACCAAAACAAATTGAACATTTTATTCGCGGCTATACAGCTGGACTCGGTAGTACAGGTTTATGGATGGTTGACGCGGCAACCGGCCATAAGAATTTATCTGACCCTGGCAATATCCCGGGTGTCAGGGCTTTGGTTGCCAAGTCCTATCTGCATCCTCAAAGTGTAAGTGAATTTTTTGACAGGTATAAGGAAATGGATGGACTCTACCAAGAGTACAGGATGACAGGGGAGAAACCAAAAGGCTTTGATGGTGCAGAATATGGCAGGCTCAGGCAAGGCAAAAAAGCTCTTGATGATCTTTATGAAGCTCAAGGGAAGATTCAAAAGAGTAAAATGCCGGAAGAAGAAAAGAATAAACGGATTGAAAAAATAACACAACGGGCCGCTGAGATATCACGGACTGTATTGCAAAAGAAATAGGCGGGGTTATTCCCGCCTATACCACTGTATGAGCCTATATATTCCGTACGCCGGTGCTGTCAATATTGTAAGGCCTAAAACAACTTCAACAAATGCCATAATTCCAGACCACGCAACACATAGCAGTGGCACGAATATAAGCCAAAACAGGACAGCATGGTACACATCTTTGAATGTCACGGTATCACCATCCTATTAGTACATTATAACGAAAATTAGAAAGATTGAGGTGTCAATTTTGACAAATATGCCGCGCGAACCATGCCGCTGAGAGCGGTTATTTTTATGTACAAAATTTGGGGGGAGAAATTTTGAGAGAAATCTTTGAAAATGTGTTAGCGGCGGCGAAGTCAGCCGCAGTATCAATTATGGATGTGGCACCGGTTAAAGCAACAGCAGCCGGTGCCCTTGCTTTTGCGACCGGCAGCCATGGTACGGCATTGATGGCATTTGCCATACTGATCTTGATTGATTTGCTGACTAAATACCTGTCGCTATCAGCGCAGAGGCTGAATGACCGCAACCTGCCATCGGGACTATGGCAGTGTCTTATTGGTATTTACGCCGCATTTAAAGACGGATATATCAAGTCTGAACTGATGAAAACCAAGTTTGCCGGGAAGATCATATTATATATGGTTCTAGTATCGGCAGCAATTCAGGTTGACGTTATGGCTAAGGGAGACGATTTGTTCTTGAAAGCGGCCTGGTACTACCTTGCCGGCACAGAGTTTATTAGTATTGCAGAAAATCTCAGGGATGCAGGGGTACAGAGTTTAGATCCGTTATTGACGTTTATTAGAACAAGGCTGGGGGGATTGAAATGATTAAGGGTATTGATGTAAGTTACCACAATGGTGAAGTAGATTGGCAGGCCGTAGCTGATGCCGACATTAAGTTTGTTATGATCCGTTGCTCGTATGGACTACAATCGAAAGATAAAATGTTTGCCAAGAACGTTGCTGGTGCAAAAGCTGCTGGCTTAAAAGTTGGTGCATATCATTATAGCTATGCTCTTAGTGTGGAAGATGCCGTTCAGGAAGCAGCTAATTGCCGTGAAGCTATTGAAAATGCTGGTGTGTGCTTAGAACTTCCGGTGTTCTTCGACATGGAAGACGCGGACGGTTACAAAGAGCGTAATGGCTTTGCCTTTGATCCGGTAGAGATAACTGCTATGTGCAAAGCATTTATTGATAGCGTTGGCCTTGATTGCGGGGTTTACGCCTCATACTCTTGGCTGACTGATTACATCGACTGGAAAGGCCTTGGCTGCGCTATCTGGAACGCTCAATGGAGTGCCAACGACGATCTCAAAGGATATATGTGGCAATATACCGATAGCCTGGAGATTGGTGGCCGGTGCTTTGACGGTAATATCAAATATGAATAAAAGGAGGCATTACCATGTTAAAAACAATCGGATTGCGGCTATTTTTCTTTTTCTTTGAAGGCAATATAGCCGAAGGTCAAATCGGAATTAATTTAATTAACCTCAGTATCGCGGCAGCGTTCTTCGCTGCCGGTTTTATTGTGGGAAAAATATAGGACAATAAAAATAGCGCCACATGTTCCGGGCGGCGCTTAAGGGAGAGGAAAGAATTATGTTTAGTTTAACCAAGCGCCAGGCGGTTATACTGCTTGGCGTTGTTTTATTGCTTGTAGCATGTTGGCTGCTTTACCAATATTTTCACCAGCCGCAGCCGGTAACTGTCGAATCTCAGCAGCTGGCCGAGACCCCAGCCGGGGTAGACCTGGCAGCAAAGAACGCTCATATTGATATGTTGCAATCGCAGTTAAATGAAGCGGCCCAGCAGATTGCCGAGTTGAAAAATAAACCACCTGACACGATTATTCAGACCGTGCCGGTGGAAGTAATCAAAACGGTTGAAGTCGAGCGTCAGAAATCTGGCGCTGACTTTGCTATTGTTACGAACCTGGTTAATCTGGATAAGCAGGTTAATTTACAGGAAGTCGCAAGCCTGCCAGCAGATACGCCAGTTACATTAAAGCAGTACAATGTGTTTGCATATAAAAAAGTTATTCGCGGTGTAAATGTGTACTCGGATTGGAGTAAAGCCGCCCAGGGTAAGTTTAAGATTGATGAAGTTACTGCAGATGTTAGTCGGCGTATTACAAAAGATGGTAAGTATATTGGCATTGTTGCCGGGTATGATTTTAAGTATGATCATGCAAAAGCTGGAATACGATATTCATTTTAATTGTAGTTACAATATTTTTCAAAGAAAGACAATTTTTTATATATTCCCAAATAAATACATGGTATAATAAACCATATTATTTATGAAAGGAATGATATTTGTGGACCCTATTTTAGGACAAATTCAATTATTTCCATTCCAATGGAATATGGTAGGTTGGATGCCTTGCGAAGGGCAGGTTTTGCAAATAGTACAAAACCAAGCTTTATTTGCTCTTTTAGGAAACATTTATGGTGGTGACGGACGCACTACGTTTGCGATCCCAAATTTGAAAGGCTCTGAACCCAATCCTGCAACGAAATATTATATAGCAACGCAAGGCATATTCCCGCAAAGGGATTAACGGATACGGACTGCACAGTAAAGTAAAAAAAGTAAGTTAAGATGTTGGCCGCCTGCCGGGTTTGTCCTGGTGGGCGGCTGTTTTTATTTCCAAACTTCCCTAACGAAATTCTAAATAATGGCGGTTATTATTAATGCATGGATTCAATATCAAATGTAGGGAGTGAGTGTTTCCATGAAAATTACAGGTGAAAAAGTAATCATATACTCAATGCTTGGTTTAATGCAAGTAGGGATGTTCTCATCGGTAGCTGCCGCAGCGCCTAGCCCACTACATAATAATGGTTCACAGCGCTTAGCATATCTTGACCGTGATGATCGCCATGATCCCGGAGATCAAAAACGTAAGCATGATGAGCGTCAACGAGAAGAAAAAGAGCGGCACGAAAGAGAAATGAAACGGCGTCCTCATGAAAGCGAACGGGAATGGCGGGAGCGTCAAGAACGCGAAAATAAGCGTCATGATCAGGCGTTACGTGAAATTGCAGCTCTTTTGATTGGTATTGCAATTGGATCGGGATCAAATAATTAACATAATCTTGGCCGTATCCTTCGGGGTACGGCTTTTTTATAATGTTCCTGGAGCAAACCCATCCTGTATATCATAGTGTGTAATATCCCTGATATATAATTAAGGAGGCATGCTTTATGGGATTTGGTAATTTCGGAGGTAGTGGTAGTAGTTGTTTTATAATCATTATTATAATACTTTTACTATTTTTCTGCTGCAATGATCAATGTAGTTCAACCTGCTAACATTGTTTAATCGTAGCCAAATCCACAACTAAATCTAAAGTGCGGCCCGCTTAGATCGGTTGTGCCATAAGTCGCCTGTTCGTAGGGATGGGCGGCCTTTTCCCATTAATCCCCTCTTTACACCTACAAACATTTGTTCTATAATAAACACAAACAAATGTTCTGTAAGGAGGTTTCTTATGCATACCGATACACCCAGCAAAACAAAAGTATTTGTTGCCATCACTGCCGAACACGACACGAACGGCATAATTAAACCGACCATCCTGCACTGGGAAGATGGCCGTAAGTGGGATATTGATAAAGTTTATGATGTTCGCCAAGCGGCATCATTGAAAGCTGGCGGTCAAGGTATGCGGTACACTTGCCGAATTGCTGGGAAACAGGTATTTCTGTTTTGTGATGATGGTAAGTGGTTTATTGAAGGGAAATGAATAAGCCCCTGCCGAGGGTCATCTTTATATATTTATCTTTAATCAATCTTTAACTTTCTCCCATAATTTTATGGTATAATTTGCATAAAACCATAATTTGGAGGCGATTACATGAGCATCGAATCAGCTAAAGCATTTATCGAAAGAATGAAGAACGACGAAAAATTTACCCAAAAAGCAACAGAATGCAGAGATGCACAAGCTTGGATGGTATTCGCAAAAGAAGCCTGTTTTGATATTTCGGTAGATGATATTACGATTGAGGATATCCAAGAAGCTCTTGCAGAGTTGTCTGACGATGAACTCGATGGTGTGGCCGGCGGAATGAACCCGGTGCTTGCTATAGACAGTTGGTAATAGGCCACCGTTCCGGCGTATGATAGTCACAAACTAGGCTTGATTTGCGCAATGAAAAAGCCCCTGGCGTGTGCCGGGGGCTTTTTTATATTTACTGTTTAGATAGCAGGGAGTAATCCCAGCTTAGTTTTTAAAACGAATATTTTTCCTACATTGCGTCCATATCATGTGGAGTACATCCAAATAGGCTTCCCAGTGGTTTTCGGCCATTCGGGTAAGTGTATCATGCATCCCATCACTGGCATGTTCTGACGCTTCTACGACAGTGTTCATAAGCTCAAGTTGTTCAATCGCTTCTTGATGTAATGTAATCATGTGCGCAGGATCAACAGTTAACGGGCGACGGCTGAATAGTTTTTTCATGGTATATCATCTCCCAATGCCAAGGCTTGCAATATTACCGACGGCCTTTAAATGGAGCGATGAAACGAATCATTTTAATAGGCACATGCAGTGAAACACAGCGATGGCAATGGGTGCTGTTGACAATGATGTAGTCACAACCAATATAGCAGACAGTACCACAGAAAGTGGAGCCTCTGCGATCAATCACAGCGTCAGTACCAAGGATGACTTCGTCACCTAAAAAGCAAAGCAACCGGTCTTTAAAGTTATCATGTTGCATTTTGTAAGACATGGGTTCTTCCATGAAATGATCATCACAGCACATCATTTCTTTGTCGGGATAGTCGCAGCACATGTTATCTTCAGGGCCATACCAATGCGGATATTTGGTTTCCATAAATATTAATGACCTCCTTTATTTACTATAGGAAAACTTATAATTCTTATATACCTGTTCTACTTCAATATATGAAGAACAAAAACATAATGTTACAACCGTTAACAATTTCAACGATAAATCAACTAAAAAATAAAGGGAAATAGTTGGTAAGCAGGGAAAAAAGTAATAAGTAGCGAATATAGAGCTATTCTTGAGAGTAGGTAGGTGAAGCTTCAAGCAATGGAGTTCATGAAAAACAGTAATATAATTCTTATTGGTTTTTTAGTGTGGCTAATTATTGCACCACGTGTGAATAGTCCACGCTATGGGGAACTTTTTTTGGCCTATATGACGGCGCTTTTATTCAGCCTTATTGCCAGCTCGGAAATTATGATGATAAAGCCAGTTGCTTTCTTCTTTACATTAGGTGGGGTACTGGCCTTTTGTTACGTTGTTATGCGTAAAACAATCAGGATAACAATTCATAAATAAGGAGGCCAACCTATGTCGTTACAGCCTGATAAGACAACTTCTTTGCGGGAAAAGAACAAGATTAAAAATAACGAACGGGCTGAGGTTCGCTATTTTAAGGGTGAAGAACAATTTGAGCGCTGGCGTAAGGAGTTTATCCAGCATCAAGACAACGAGCTTAAATTAGCGGCTGTCAGCAAATTAAGTTATGAGCCGGCAGACTATGAACCGTTGCTTGTTCAGGAACCATTCCCAGAGCTTGTTTTAACAGACCATAGTTATCTTATTGATAAAGCAGTGACCAAAACAGAAGAGAGCTATGTTTATCCCCAGGGGATCAGGATTGCAATAATCATCTCTCTATTTGTCATATTAGTTATTTTCTTTAGTCCTATTGTTCTTTTAATTACAGTGGCGATGGGAGTGGCGGCAGCAGTATCGCTGCACTTTACCCGGAAAGACCGGGAGCATGCGATCAAAGAGGCCGAGCGGGAAGCCAGGGAAGAAATGGCGCGGCGTAACGAGCAAGAAAGGCTGGTTTATGAAGAAAAGAGGCGTCAGCATGAAGTAAAAGAAACCGCTCGGCTGGCACTAATTCAGCAGTTGCTGACAGGAGCACCAGGTGCGGTTAGGGCCAGACTTGACGAGGTCTTGAGTCATTTAAAATTGCCGGTAGTTGTTGAAGTGGATATTGATTTTTTTGCTGATATTCCCTTTGTTAAGGTGTGGTTGCCTTCAAAAGCGGTTATCCCCAAACAAACTTGCGAAATGCTACCCTCAGGCCGTCTTCAATTCCAGGATAAAGATACACGGGTGTTTAACAAGCAGTATTTTGAGCTATGTGGTGCTATTATTTTACAGGTAGTATCCGTTATTTTGGCAAATATACCGTCATTCCAGGAGGCCTATGCGGCCGGTGTTGTAAAAAATGACCTAACTGACGATTGTATTTTATCTGTAAAAATTCCCAAGGAAGAGATTGCCTCTATTAATCGGGCTAACAGTGCTATTCCTGCTTTACAGGCATTTGCAGCCATATATGAGTGTGATACTTCCCTGGCACTTTATCCTGTAGATATGTTATGTCCGCCTGAATGGGAAGAGATTGACAAGCAAGAGTTAAAAAGTTTGAAGGTACGAATATTTCAATAGGGGATAGCCAATACTAAAAAAATTGTGAAATTAGGTTATCACATAAGAGGAATTATAATTTTTATAGAGAATAATTATCCTTAGAATAATTGGCAATGAATGCTAAATAATTTCAAGGGGGAATATTCAATGAAAATTGCAGATTTAGTACAAAGTGCTGATTGGAAAGCTGAGAAGCATGTACCGGTGATTGAGGCACCAGAAAAAGGTAAAGCAGGGGAAAAGGTTAGTGTTGAGGTTTGTGTTGGTAAAGAAATTGCTCATCCGAATACAACCGAACACCATATTCGCTGGATAAAACTCTACTTTAAGCCTGATAACGCTAAATTTGCCTCTGAGGTTGCTACTTTTGAATTTGCAGCTCACGGTGAATCTACGGAAGGTGCTAATAAAGGTCCGGTCTTTACCGAACCTTTTGGTAAAGCAGTAATTAAACTTAACGGCTCTGGTACGTTAGTTGCTGAATCTTATTGTAATATTCATGGTTTGTGGGAAGGGACTAAGACTATTACTGTAGAATAACTACATAAGATGTTCTTGAGGCCAGGGCGTTAGATCCTGGCCTCTTTTATTCCAGCAGATAAAGTGACGGGGATTAGTGAAACAATAAATGTCTGATTGTTCGATTAATTGAATAATGGTATAATATAGCTGAGGACTTAAAGGAGAACTGCATTATAATGTACCGGGAGGTTGATTGTATGCAGAAACTACTATTAGTCATGGCTTGTTGTTCTATTGTTTGGAATTATGATATTCCACAGCGTTACAGACGTTATGAAAATGGTCAGGTACTTTGTGGCCGTCGCCTGGTTAGATTAACGCTATTAAGGATGGGAAGACACGTTGGGGCTAAAGTTGCCCGCCGCTTAACGCTGATGCTGCTGTTTTTTTCATGGATGAGTCTTTCGTGTTATTTTATTGCCATTAGCGCTACTTTTCAGACAATTGGGCTTAAGTTGGTTGCATTGCTTGCTGCTATTTTGGGAACTATTGTTTTATGGCAGGATATGGAAGGCGCTTATCGGAACTTTACTGAGTGGTGTTACAATCAGGAAGATAGTATTATTTTGGTTACTAAAGGCTGTTGGGAGATTATCCTTGCAGGCTTAATTTTTATCAATGTGTATGTAATGAAGTAAAAAAGTTTACTGTTTTGTCCACTTGTAGAAGGATATTGTATTTATATGGAGAATATAAACTGCCGTGCGTAATTATATGCAGCGTAGATAAAGGGGGATAGGCATGGCACTAATTGTAAAAAAATTTGGCGGAAGCTCTGTAGCTACACCGGAAAAAATTATAGCAGTTGCCAGGCGGGTATTAAAGGAAAAAAATTCTGATGATCAAATTGTCGTTGTAGTATCAGCAATGGGAGATACTACAGATGATTTAATAAGTTTGGCGAAAGCGATTACAGATCAGACTACTGGACGAGAGATGGATATGCTTCTGGCAACCGGCGAACAAGTATCGATTGCGCTTTTAGCCATGGCATTTGCCAAACTAGGGCATGAAGCAGTATCTATGACTGGTTTTCAAGCTGGCTTTACCACCAATGAGATGTTTAATAAAGCAAAGATAACCGGCATTGCTGCCGACAGAGTCCGGCAAGAACTTAATGCCGGTAAGATTGTTGTAGTAGCAGGTTTTCAGGGATTGACTAAAAATGGTGATATCACCACTTTAGGGCGGGGCGGTTCTGATACTACGGCAGTGGCGGTAGCAGCCGGTTTAAAGGCAGATCACTGCGAAATCTATACTGACGTTGATGGAATCTATTCGTCAGATCCCAGAGTTGTTCCGACTGCGAGGCGCATGAAAGAAATTACATATAATGAAATGCTTGAAATGGCGCGGCTTGGTGCCGGCGTAATGCATCCACGTTCAGTAGAATTAGGTATGCATTATGATATGCCCATTCATGTCCGCTCCACGTTTACACAGGAACCGGGTACATTTATCAGGGAGGAATATACTATGGAAGAAAAAGAGTTTGTCATTCGTGGCGTAACACATGATACTAATGTTGCCAAAATAGCTGTGCTGGGAGTAGCAGATCAGCCTGGAATTGCCTATAAGATATTCTCTACCTTGGCAGAGGCCAATGTTGACGTAGACATGATTGTTCAAAGTGTTCGTGCTATGGACAAACACATTATCGACATGGTATTTACTATTGCCCAAGGCGATGCTCCCCAAGCTAAGAAACTTTTGGAAAGACTGAAAACAGAAATGGAATTTAGCGGTTTGATGATTGATGAGAATGTAGCCAAAGTATCGGTAGTTGGTGCTGGCATGCTAGGTAACCCGGGCATTGCCGCTACTACCTTTGGTGCGCTGGCTGATGCCGGTATTAATATAGAGGTTATTAGCACTTCTGAAATCAGTATTTCATGTTTGATTGAATTAGATAGAGTCAAAGAAGCTGTAAATGCCATTCATGCCCGTTTTTTCCCCGATTAAAGCAAAAGATCAAGCAAAGACAGTCCTGACAAGGGGACTGTCTTTTTTTTAACAATTTTCAAAAGGAAAAATAATGATATATCCAGAATAAGTACATAATAGCCATATAACCCAGTAGTGTCTAGTATATGTAGGCTAGATGCACGTATTGGAAAGGAGGGCATTGGGTGGAAATAGCACTCATAAAAAATTTGTCTTGCCATGTTGGCGAGCAAGTAACTATACAAGGATGGATTTATAATCAGCGCTCTTCCGGAAAAATAGCGTTTCTTATTATCCGGGATGGCTCAGGGCTGATGCAAGGGGTAGTGGTTAAGCAGGAAGCAGGCGAAGTCCTGTTTTCTGATGCCAAAAAGCTAACCCAGGAAAGCGCTGTTAAAGTAACCGGTTTGGTGCGTGAGGAACCACGGTCAATTGGTGGCTATGAAATGCAAATTACAGCCTTAGAGATTATCAGTATTGCTGAAGATTATCCCATTACCCATAAGGAGCATGGTGTGGATTTTCTGGCCGAACACCGACATCTTTGGATACGTACACCGCGACAGGCTGCTGTGTTACGTATCCGTTCTGAGATTGAACATGCACTCAGGAGCTTTTTTTATGAGCGTGATTTTGTCTTGGCTGATGCGCCGATTATCACACCAGCGGCTTGTGAAGGTACAACTAACTTATTTGAACTTGACTATCATGGTGAAAAAGGCTATTTATCGCAAAGTGGTCAGCTGTATAATGAGGCTAATGCTATGGCTTTAGGACGCATATACTGTTTTGGCCCCACTTTCCGGGCTGAGAAGTCGAAGACCCGTCGGCACCTGCTGGAATTTTGGATGATTGAGGCCGAAATGGCCTATTTTGCTCTTAATGATACCATGAAGCTCCAGGAAGAAATGATTAGCTATGTTATTGAACGGGTGCTGGAAAAATGCACTAATGATCTCAAAGCACTGGAGCGGGATGTTGAAAAGCTGAGGGCCATTAAGCTGCCGTTTCCGCGTATTAGCTATACAGAGGCTGTTGAAATCCTGAAACAGGCAGGCGAAGAATTTACCTGGGGAGATGATTTTGGTGCACCCCATGAGACCATTATTTCCAGCCACTTTAATGCGCCGGTATTTGTTCACCGTTATCCAACGGCAATTAAAGCTTTTTATATGAAACCTGATCCAGATAATCCTGAAGTAGTGTTAGGTGCTGATCTGTTAGCGCCTGAGGGCTATGGCGAAATCATTGGCGGCGGTCAGCGTATTGATGATTTGGCATTACTAGAGCAGCGGATTGCCGAGCATAAGTTGCCACAAGAGGCCTTTGAGTGGTATCTGGATTTAAGACGGTTTGGAACAGTACCGCATTCCGGTTTTGGACTGGGCCTTGAACGGACAGTTGCCTGGTTATGCGGTCTTGAGCACATTCGCGAGACTATTCCATTCCCGCGCATGCTGCATAAAATGTATCCTTGAATTAAAATGAAACAGGGGGAGAGAAGCATGACTTTAAGTCTTGCCGCAACACACGCAAAGGGTAAATTTGCTACTGACAAAATCTTTGGAGCTTCAGCAGCAGCTAATCAGGATGCTGCTCAATATGGGAAAGATAAGGTTGTCAACGCTACTATCGGCGCAATTTTAGATGATAAGGAAGCTTTGGTATGTTTGCCTACAGTCGAAAAGGTATATCGAAATCTGCCAATAAATGAAGTCATTAACTATGCACCTATTGCTGGGTTACCTGAGTTCTTAGAGACTGCCACGGCCTTAGCATTTGGTGATAACCGTCCTGCGGCTTACACCAGCGCGGTAGCCACTTCTGGTGGATCAGGGGTAATCCATCACACGATTGCGAATTATACAGAAATTGGTGATACGTTACTAACTTCTGACTGGTACTGGGGTCCGTACAAGGTATTATGCCAGGATGCCTTACGCAAGTTGGATACATATACTTTGTTTGATGAAAAACAAAACTTCAATAGTAAGTCATTTGAAAGCAAAGTCAACGAACTTTTGACTAAACAAGATAGTTTAGTGACTATTATTAATACTCCGGCCCATAACCCTACTGGTTATAGCTTAAGCGACAGTGAATGGGACAACGTGCTGGAGGTTCTTAAAACGGCGGCTAAGGACCAATCCAAACGCGTGATTCTGCTAGTAGACATAGCTTATATTGATTATGCAGGCGAGAAGAATGCGTGCCGTACCTTTATGAAGAAATTCGGTAATTTACCGGATAATTTGCTTATCATTTTGGGCTTTAGTATGTCCAAAGGGTATACTATGTATGGGCAGCGTACCGGTGCTATGATTGGTATTTCCCCCAATAAGGATGTTGTCCGGGAATTTGCTGATATTAACCAATTTACCAGCAGAGCTACCTGGTCTAATATCAACCGCGGTTGTATGCGGCTCTTAGCGACCATTTACCACGATAAAGCCATATTGACACAAGTGGAAAAGGAACGCAATGAATATTACAATATGATCCGTGACCGTTCGGACATCTTTGTCCGTGAGGCTAAAGCGGCTAATCTGCACATGTTGCCATATATCGCAGGGTTCTTCTTAACTGTTCCGGCTAATAATCCTGATGCTGTGTGCGATAAGCTACATGAAGACCATATTTTTGCTGTACCGCTTGCCAAGGGTATTCGCATTGCCGTATGTGCTGTGCCGTCCTTTAAAATTACCGGTATGGCAGCCAAAATGGCTCAGGCCATGGCTGACGTGGATAGATAAACCATGTTTGATAAGTAAGGTGCGGGAAATACTATTTTAAAAGGAGGTTTGATGCTCATGAAATGTGATCACCGCAACTTACTTAAGAATACTTCATTGGAATTTCCTCGTACTGGTTTTTGGATGGTACATGTTTTGGGAGCCATGTTCCTTGTTTTATTCGGCATGCGTTTGGCGGTAAGAAACGCGTCAATACCAATAATTGCTTACCGGCTATTCAAAAGGCTGCGGTAAGCGCTGTATATAGACTGGCAATAATTTTATACGGCCATCTTTCCCAATACTGTATAGGGATAAGATGGCCGCATTTATTTTAGCTATTGCCCATAAGTTGCCCAGTTTGGGACAAATCATAACCGCCCATGCCGCCCACTTCGTTACGAAATACATCGGAACGAATAACGTCTAGCAGAGTTTGAAAATGTGGTTTATCGATATCTTCCTTGCGGAGGACAAGGTCATAACGCTCTTTTTTCTGAAAAATAAATTCAATATCATTGACTTGTAGTGCGGCTTTTTCAATGCCGATACCTATATCGGCTTCGCCTCTGGCAATACAGCTTGCGACTGCCAAATGGCTTGTTTCTTCTCTGGAGTAGCCTTTGATCTGATGATAATCAATGTCAAGAACGTGAAGCATTTCGTCGAGTAAGACCCTTGAACCGGAGCCGCGTTCCCGGTTGATAAGTGTTATGTCAGGCCGGGTTAAGTCCTGCCAATTGTTGATATTTTTTGGATTGCCTTTAGCAACATAGAAACCGGTATTACGATAGGCCAAATTGTAGACCAGCGTCCGGTGTCCTGGTAAGAACCTACGAACATAAGGAGTATTGTACGTATCAGTGTCGCTATCCCATAAATGGGCAGTAGCAATATTAGCAGTCCCGCGATAAAGGGCTAACAAGCCGTCGATGCTGCCAGAGTAATTACGAAAACAGCGGACGTGAGGCAGGGCTCTTTCTAGGTGTCGTATCAGAATATCAAGCACAATATCTTGCCCGCAGATAATGAAACTCTCGGGCTCCGGAGCGGGGTCATCTGTTGGCAGTTGGGCAGCGCTTTGTTTGGTAAGCATATTGTTCTTCTTTGATCTTTGGATATAGATTTCTAAATCCGGTGCTTCGACACGGACTTTCCGCCCAATATGATAGGCTGCAAGATCGCCACGCTTAATCATTTCATAAACAGTGAAACGAGATATTTTCAGGATTTTAGCGACCTCTTCGGGGGTGTAGGCAGTTGTATCACTCATAAGTATGCACCTCAATAAAAAAGTTGTAATAATTTAAGAGCAAGCTCTTGCCAATATCATACAACAAATATTATAATAACACCATAGGGATTATGTTATGTTTTGTTAGTTTATATTTATTGGATTTAAAATTATTGTCTCAGAAGGTATTCAAGAGCTTATTTCTAGCCAGCTGACCAACCAGCAGCATCTGATTTTCGCTTATTGGCTGGTCTAAAAGGTATGATATTAGGAGAATCAGTAAAGGGTGTGTTCTAAGTGCTGCAAGTAATGATAAAGAAAAAATTAGCAGATTTTATGCTGGACATTGAGTTTACTGTTGAAAATAATATTTTGGTTTTGTTTGGTCATTCGGGCGCAGGTAAGACAACCATCTTACGCGCGATTGCCGGTCTTTTGCGCCCAGATGAAGGAACCATTATTCATAATGAACACATTTTGTTCTCTTCCACGGACAGAACATTCGTACCACCGCAATTTCGGCGTGTGGGATATATGTTTCAGGAATTTGCCTTATTTCCCCATATGAATGTTAGAGAAAACATATGGTATGGTGTCAAGCAACATGATAGTAAGTCGCAGGAACTATATGAAAGGCTGCTGGGGCTGCTGCGTATTGAACATCTGGCAACGCGGTTTATTGATAGGTTATCAGGAGGGGAGAAGCAACGTGTTGCTCTTGCGCGTGCTCTGATGGCCGAGCCGGCTATTTTACTGCTGGATGAACCTTTGTCAGCGCTTGATAGTGATACCCGGCTGGAATTACAGGCAGAACTGAAAAAAATTCAACAAATCTGGAATATTCCTTTTGTTCTTGTAACCCATGATCTTTCGGAGGCCAAGACATTAGGCGATCAATTCCTATTTTTGGAGAAAGGTAGAAAAATGGGCAGTCCTGCTTTACGGCCAAGTGAGTTTCTTCAGTGTCAAAACATTGGGTAATAGGAACATGATGAATCTTCCGAGTGTGAACTAGACGTATACCGGAATCCATTATTCGTATGAATGATGGATTCCGGTATACGTCTAGTTTAGTTTGGAGTAATAGCGGCAGGAAATTAGAGGCATATAGTTGAATAAAATAAATATAGTGTAAAGAAGTATATCCTGATGGGGGGCCTTTTTGTGTCAGCGAAAATTCGTATTACGTTTTCTAACGGCCATACGGGTGAGTATGCTAAGGGTGTTACGTTGCTGGAACTTAGCCGGAATGCGGCGCATAGGTACATAACACCAGTAGTGGCTGCCAAAGTGAATAACGAAATTAAAGATTTGCAAAGTGTGTTAGAGCAAGATAGCAGGGTAGACTTTATTGAGCTTCGCAGCAGTGACGGGATGAAGGTTTATCAGCGCAGCATAACGCTGGTTATGATTGTCGCTGCGCAAGAATTGTTTCCCGGTTGTGAAGTGACAGTGGAGCATTCTTTAAGTAAAGGCTTATATTGTGAGTTGCACCATGGGCGGGATGTAACGCCTGAGGATATTACTCAACTTGAGCAGCAGATGCGTCAGATTATGGTTGAGGATCGTCCCATCATCCGCAAAACACTGCTCAAATCGGAGGCAATAGAATTATTTAAGGCAGCTGGACGCAAGGAAAAGGTCAGTCTGTTAGAGCAGCTTAACAGGGAAAAGGTAAACATTTACTATTGTGGACAGATTTACGACTATTTATACGGGACGATGACACCATCTACAGGCTATTTGCAAGTTTTTGAGCTCAAAAATTATCCGCCAGGAATTATTTTGCGACTCCCTGAAGAGGAAAATCCCAATAAATTGCCACAGTTTATTGAGAATCCGAAGTTGTTTAAGGTATTACAGGAAGCCGAGGCGTGGGGCAATATCTTGCGGTGCGGGTATGTGGCTACCCTTAATGAGTGTACGAAAGCAGGGGGGATTGGCGATATTATCCGGGTAGCCGAAGCACTGCATGAGAAAAAAATTGCCCAGATTGCCGATTTTGTAGCTTCCCATCATAACGATGTGCGAGTAATCCTGGTAGCTGGACCATCTTCTTCCGGAAAAACAACCTTTGCCCAACGACTTAATATTCAACTACGGGTTAATGGTGTGTGGCCTGTACCTATTTCCCTGGATGACTACTTTGTTGATCGGGATAAGACACCAATTGACAATACGGGAGCCTATGATTTTGAGGCTATTGAAGCCATAGACCTGCAATTATTCAACTCCCATTTGGCCCGGATTTTAGCCGGAGAAGAAGTGGAGATGCCTACCTATAACTTTAAGACAGGGCAGCGGGAGCACCGGGGACACCGGATTAAAGTGGATAAAGGTCAACCGTTAATCATTGAAGGTATTCATGGCTTAAATGAACGCCTGACAAGTGCTGTTCCCCGTCACTGTAAGATAAAGATATATATTAGTGCGTTAACACAATTATCCATAGACAGTCATAACCGTATCCCGACAACCGATGCCCGTCTTATTCGCAGGATTGTTCGTGACAGTGAATTTCGTTCGCATGATGCGCTGATGACACTAAAGATGTGGAATTCTGTGCGGCGTGGTGAGGAGCGCAATATTTTTCCTTTCCAGGAACAAGCTGATCTCATGTTTAATTCAGCTCTTATTTATGAATTGGCGGTGCTTAAAAAGTATGCCGAGCCGCTCTTGGAAAGAATCACCAGTCAAGAACCTGAGTATTCTGAAGCACGGCGGTTACTAAATTTCCTGGAATTCTTTGATTCAGTGGAAGATGATGAAATTCCCCCTAACTCCATATTGCGTGAGTTTATCGGTAAGTCCTGTTTCGAAAAATAATAAAAATAGAAAAGACCCTGTCCGTCTTTAAAACGCAGGGTTTTTTCTATTTTACTTATCTGTTACTTTCAAAGAACTTAAGCGCTACTTCAGGGAACACGGCATAAGACAGCACATCTTCGGTAGAAACATTGGGGTAGCCTTTTTCAGCTAGCTCCTGGCGAAGCGCAGCCATTTGCGGCTTAATGTCATCAGCCGGGCGGTGGGTAATAACCTCATCATCACCAATAAGTGATTGTAAAAACGCAGGATCAATAGGGGCTGGCGTGCGGCCATATTTGCCACGGGCCAGGTCTTTGACTTCCCGGGGTACGACCTTATAGCGGCCCAGCATAACATTAAAGGCGGCCATGGAACCGACAATCTGGCTTGTAGGTGTAACCAGCGGCGGATAACCCAGTTCGGCCCGTACTTTTGGCATTTCTACGATAAGTTCAGGAAATTTATCAGCCATACCCTGTTCCTTCATCTGGTTCAAGAGATTAGAGAGCATGCCGCCGGGGATTTGAAAGGACAATACCTTAGTATCAATTTCAATATTTGTATTAAGATGGAAAGTTTCGGCAAGCTCTTTTTTTACCCCTCTAAAATGATCAGCAATTGGGAAAAGTTTTTCTTTGTTCAGACAGGTATCACGCTCATTGCCTTCCAGTGTGGCGATCATGGCTTCAGTAGGCGGTTGGGAGGAAGCGAGGGCAAATGGTGACAGGGCACAGTCAATGATATCAACACCGGCCTCAATGGCCTTTAAGTATGTCATGGAAGCCATGCCGCTGGTGTAATGGGTGTGCAGGTGAATAGGAACATGTATTTCGGCTTTAAGGGTCTTGACGAGCTCATAGGCTTTGTAGGGAGCGAGTAAGCCGGCCATATCTTTAATACAGATAGAATCAGTGCCCAGGCTGACAAGGTCTTTAGCTACCTTGAGGAACGACTCATTGTTATGGTAAGGGCTGATCGTGTAGACAAAGGCGCCTTGTACATGCGCACCGGCCGCTTTGGCAGCCCGCATGGAAACTTCCATATTACGGACATCATTAAGCGCATCAAAAATGCGAATTACGCCTACGCCGTTGTCAACAGCACGATTAACAAACTCGCGAACAACATCGTCGGCATAGTGATTGTAGCCAAGTACATTTTGGCCGCGTAAAAGCATTTGAATGGGGGTTTTTTTCAAATACTTCTTAAGCGTACGCAGTCGTTCCCAGGGATCTTCATTTAAGAAACGCAGACAGCTATCAAAGGTAGCGCCGCCCCAGGCCTCAATCGAGAAATAGCCAATTTCATCAAGTTGCTCCAAAACAGGCAGCATGTCTGAAGTGCGCATCCGTGTAGCCGCCAGTGATTGATGGCCATCGCGAAGGATGGTTTCTGTTATTTTTACTGGATTATTTGTAGTCATGCAAATCCCCCTTATTTTATTAAAACATATGATATGAATGCGAATAATTAAATTTTAGTCGGTTATTAGCATTTTTACCAGTATTATTTTTAAAAAAATACTGTATACATGACACAAAAACCAAAATATGTATTATTATTTTGGTACACAGTCAAGTTTCCGGGATAGAATGGCCGCCATTTTACTTGTACCAGTCATGGTGGGCATACCGTTGTAATGACCAAGCTTGGTCAGGGTAGAATATATATGCGGGTTCTCAACTGGACTATGAGCAGGAGCGGCATTACCATAATTATTTACATGTTTGGTACCTTCTTCAGGGGGAAGAAGCCGGCCAGGTCCACCCACACAGCCACCTTTACAAGCCATACCTTCGATAAAGTTGAATTCCCGCTTGCCTGCTTTGATTTCTTCTAATAGTTTTGTGCAGTCAGGAATACCGTCTGCCTTAATGGGATTAAACAGCTGAGCCCGACGAGGAATTAATTTATCCAAAGTCGTGCCAACCGCGGCGCTGACGCCTCCAGTACGGGCATAGACCCGACCACCCCAGGAAGCTACTGGATTTTCTTCATCCGCCTCCACGGAAGGATTGACAGCAGCTGCTTCAAAGATAGTTGCAAGTTCCTGAAAGGTTAAGACAAAATCGATAGCACCTTTAAGCTCAGGTAGTTGTGCTTCAGACTTTTTTGCAACACAGGGGCCGATAAAAACGACCTTGGCCTCAGGCTCAAGTTCTTTGATTACCCGTCCTGAGGCGATCATAGGCGATACGGATGGCGATATGTGGCCCATTAAATCAGGAAACTTATTTTCAATTAACTTAATCCAGATAGGGCAGCAGCAACTGGTAATTAAAAAATCATGTTCGTTTTTGACCTTATCATCATACTCAAAGGCTTCTTTTATGGTGATAAGGTCAGCATATAACGCCGTTTCTACCATTTCAGTAAAACCTAATTTTAACAAGGCGCTGCGCAGTTTTCCTGCAGTTACTTCAGAGCCAAACTGTCCGGCAAAAGCGGGTGCAACAGAGGCATACACTTTATGAGAGTTTTGACGCAGGAGATTAATAAGTGGAACAAATTGGGATTTGTCGGCTAAGGCACCAAATTTACAGGCGCTAATGCAATAGCCGTCATGCGCACATTTGGTTCTGTCAATGGAGGGGCGTCCCAGTTCGTCACGGGTAATAGCGCCGAGCGGGCAGGCTTTTTCACAGGTGGAATCCTGGCAATTTTCGCAAACTTCTGGATTGGCAATAGCAACAGGCTCGCTGCCTATGCCCATGAGCGCCTCTGCATCATATTCATTGATGACTTCTTCCGAATCGGTAGGGTCCAGTCCCATGGCAATGCGAATCTGATTGGCAACAAAGCGACGGGTAGCTTTATCTGTAAATTCTTGTTGCAATAAATGGCATATTTCTCCTTTGCGTTCAAATAATGTTCCTTCCCAGGCAGCTTTGGCAACTTGGTACAGAATTCTTGGACGGATATTGAGGTCAGGAGGGGTATTTTTTGGCATATGTATCACCTATCCAATATAATAGTCTCATTATTAATTCTTGGGATTTTTTGTCGAATTCCTATTGTAGTGTATGTAATTCTATATAGGTAGTATTCGCAAAATAAGATTATGTGCAGATATGGATAAAAATTAATTACAGGTGGAAAAGCTGTCTTACTGCCTGTTTTCCAGGATGAATCATCTGCGGCAGGCACACACTAACCAGGATGTAACTTAATGAGGTGAAACATATGGAAAAGGTTTGCCCGCTGTGTAATGCCTTGCAGCAAATCACAGCAAAGTGTCCTCAATGTGGCGCCACACTAGTTGATGGTGGCGCTGTCAGCAGCTATCTTGGACCATACAGTCCATATATGGATACTCAATGTCTGCCTTATAAATCAGAGGACTATTGTTTACATCTGCTATACTGTCCTGTGTGCCAATATGATACAAGAATCCAACTAGCATTGGTGATGATTTAATGAGCATAAAAGATGAAAAACAGATAAATACTATAAAAAACGAAGGGGTGAACTATATGTCGAATCCAATGGTTAAATGCAGTGTTGATCAATGTACCCACTATATGCCTGGCGAGCAGTGTATGGCCGCAAAAATTAGTGTCTATAATGATGAGCTCAAAGGGGCTTCAGGCAAGCCGCAGGATACCTTGTGCAAGTCTTTTCATCACCGCAAGACAATGGGGGATATGGTTGGTGCTTTCCACAACGCCAATATTGGCGGTACTATGTCAGCCGCCTTTTTGGAAGGTACACAAATCACTCCAGCGGTTGAATGTTTTGTCAATAACTGCAAATTTTGGGATAATGGCAATTATTGCAACGCCGAAAGCATTCATGTAGCAGGTCCTAATGCTTCCAAAACATCAGACACTGACTGTGAAACCTTTCAAGAAAATAAATAATTTATTCACTTGCTGGACTATAATAAATAACGCCGGAGCCATGGGCTCCGGCGTTATTTATTAGTGTTGGTTATGACAGCCGCATTTGCAGTTTTCCTCATGATCGACAATTTCTATACAGTCAAGCTGTGCTTTTACCTGTGTTCGTATATTGTCAAGATAACGACGGCGAAGCTCGGCTTGTTCAGAACGTTCATTGTCAGTAAGACCTGCTTCGCGACTTTTTTTGGCCAAAGCATTTATTCTGGCAATTAGCTCAGGCGTTATCATTTTTTTTCCCTCACTTTCCAAAATTTTTTTAAAACTAACTATTCACAGTAAATGCATTGTATTTATAAAAAATAGTAACAAATTATTGACAAATACGCAAGTTAGAATGAAAATAAGAAGCAAAGAATAATAATTTTTTGACAAAGGTGGAAAAGCTTATGAATAAATGGCGTTGTAGTGTGTGTGGGTACATACATGAAGGAGCAGAACTGCCGGAAAAATGCCCGATTTGTGGTGTTGGCCCGGAGGAATTCACTCTCGTTATAGAAACGCCTGCGCCAAAGCAGGCAGGTAAGCGCTGGAAATGTACAGTATGCGATTATGTTCATTCCGGCGATACACCACCTGATAAATGTCCTGTCTGCGGCGTTGGCTCGGAATTATTTGTTTTGCTGCTTGATGAGGTCTTGGAACTAACTACAGAGGCGGTACTTGCGGCAGGACTCGATACGGCTAATTCGGCTGTAGATAAAATAAGCTACGGGCTGTATATTGTTACCTCTGTAAAGGATAATAAGTTTAACGGGCAATGCTGTAATACTCTGTTTCAATTAACAAGCAATCCGTTGCGTGTGTCGGTATGTCTAAATAAAAATAATCTTACCCATGAGTACCTTATGGATAGCGGTGTGTTTGCAGTGTCGCTGTTAACAACCGACCAAACAGAAGCTGTTCGCCGGTTTGGCTATCAGTCTGGTCGTACTACAGATAAATTTGCGGGTGTGGAATATATTGCCGGAAAAAATGGCTGTCCTATTCTAAAAAATTGTCTTGCGTATATTGAAGCAAGCATATTGCCCAAAAAAATGGTGGATGTGGGTACTCATACGTTATTTGTTGCCGATGTTACTGCCGGGAGAATGGTAGCAAATCAGGAAGCGCTAACATATAGTTTTTATAGGAGCATTAAATGATGACTATATATTTACGCATCGCAGATAGCTAAATACTAGTGCGAGGGTGATAACTTTGTATGAGTTGATCATCATTGGCGGAGGCCCCGCCGGCATGACAGCTGCCGTTTACACGGCGCGCAAAAGACTGAAGGTACTTATGCTGACTAAAGAGTTTGGTGGTCAGCCGATGTGGACTATGGACATTGAAAATTATATGGGTTATCAATTTATTACTGGGCCTGAGCTTATGGATAAATTTGATGAGCAAGTAAGAAGGTTTCCTATTGCAATACAATATGAGGAAGTTACGGATTTATCACAAAATACGGATGGAACTTTTACCGTAATAAGTGATAGTGGCGAGTATCAGGCTCAAGCCGTTATTATTGCTTCAGGCAAACGTCCACGCCGCCTGGAGGTACCAGGGGAAGCAGAGTTTACCGGGAGGGGAGTCAGTTATTGTGCTACCTGTGATGGACCACTGTTTACCGGTAAAAATGTAGCCGTTATTGGTGGCGGTAATTCGGCTTTGCAAGCGGCAATCGAAGTCAGCGGTGTGGCTGCCAAGGTTTACCTCATATCCTTACATGGTTATACTGCCGAACCCATTGTAATTGAAAAGCTTAAAGAACTTGCGCAGCCAGTTATTGAATTCAGCGGTTATACGACAACAGAGGTCAAGGGAACACAGGCAGTAGAAACGCTGATTATTACCAATAATGAAACCAAAGAACAAACTGAACTTACGGTACAGGGGGTCTTTGTCGAAATTGGTTTATTGCCTAACACGGAATACTGTCAGGGAATACTCAATTTTAACAACTACCGGGAAGTAGTTACTGACTGCCGTGCCCGTACCAATATTCCAGGCTTATTTGCCGCTGGTGATGTGACTAATGGCCCTGACAAGCAGATTGTAATTGCCGCCGGTGACGGTGCGAAGGCGGCTATGGTAGCATATGAATATTTGCTGCATAAGCGCGGGGTTAGATGCTAGTTTTATAAGTAAATGCACGAACAAAAAACACCTGTCATGGGCGACAGGTGTTTTTTCTGTACATACGCTTGGCTTTTTCACAAAAATGAGTATAATATTATCATACCATTAAGCAGATAATACAAAATTTTGGAGTGTGATACTATGAAAACTGTCATAACAATTGTCGGACAAGATAGGGTCGGCATTATTGCCATGATCAGTAATATTTTGGCGGAAAACAATATTAATATTCTTAATATTAACCAGAATATCCTGGAAGGCTTCTTTAACATGGTCATGTTGGTTAATATGTCGCAAGCTATTATCAGTCTGAAAGATTTAGGGCAACTGCTAGGCGAAAAAGGTACTGCCATGGGTCTTGATATAAAAGTGCAGCATGAGGATATATTCAATGTAATGCACCGCGTATAATAACTGTCTTAAGCTTGGAGGAATATACACATGTTCACAATGAAGGACGTCAATGAAACTAACCGCATGATTGAAGAAAATAAGCTCGATATTCGGACAATCACGATGGGAATCAGCCTGCGAGACTGCGGGCACCCGGATATTAAGATATTTTGTCAGAATATCTATGACAAGATTACCCGTACTGCAGAAAAATTGGTTAAGACAGGGGAAGATATCGAAGCTGAATATGGCATACCTATTATTAATAAACGTATTTCGGTAACGCCGATTGCGATTGCTGCCGAAAGCTGCCATACAGATAGCTATGTTGCAGTGGCACAGGCACTGGATGCTGCTGCCAAGGAAGTTGGGGTAAATTTTATTGGCGGTTTCACGGCGCTTGTGCAAAAAGGCTATACCAACGGCGACCGCATACTGATACGCTCTATTCCCGAGGCGTTGGCTGTAACGGAACGGGTATGTTCATCAGTCAATTTAGGTTCAACCAAAGCGGGTATTAATATGGACTGTGTCCGGGAAATGGGCGAGATTATCAAGCTTACTGCCGAACGGACCAAAGACCGGGACGCACTAGGTTGTGCTAAACTGGTAGTGTTTGCTAATGTACCTGAGGATAACCCCTTTATGGCTGGCGCATTCCACGGTGTTGGTGAGCCTGAGGTTACTATCCATGTAGGGGTAAGCGGTCCTGGTGTTGTTAAACGGGCACTGGAAGATGTACGCGGTAAGGATTTTAGTGCTGTGGCTGAAACAATAAAACGAACGGCCTTTAAAATTACCCGTGTTGGTCAATTAGTGGCTCAGGAAGCTTCACGCCGGCTTGGTTATCCGTTTGGGATTATCGACTTATCGCTGGCCCCGACACCGGCGGTTGGTGACAGTGTAGCGCATATTCTGGAAGAAATGGGCCTGGAAAGCTGTGGAGCACCAGGTACAACCGCCGCCTTAGCGCTGTTAAATGATGCTGTTAAAAAAGGTGGTTTGATGGCTTCCTCCCATGTAGGCGGTCTTAGCGGAGCCTTTATCCCAGTCAGTGAAGACGCGGGCATGATTGCTGCTATCGAACGTGGCAGCTTGACGTTGGAAAAATTAGAGGCGATGACCTGTGTATGCTCGGTTGGTCTTGATATGATTGCTATTCCGGGAGATACTTCGGCAGCTACCATATCGGCGATTATTGCCGACGAAGCGGCCATTGGCATGATTAATAACAAGACAACAGCTGTGCGGGTTATTCCTGTACCAGGCAAAAAAGTGGGAGATAATGTTGAATTCGGCGGACTGTTGGGCTATAGCCCGATTATACCTGTGAGCCAGTTTAAGTCAGATGATTTTATTGCCCGGGGCGGGAGAATCCCGGCTCCTGTTCGCAGCCTGACTAATTAGCAGGTAAGATAACTTAGATAAAAAAGCGCTATCGCGCCCTTGAGGATACGGCTAACCGCAGAGTACACAGAGAGCGCAGAGGGGAGATGTATATCGAGACATTCCCTCTGCGTACTCTGCGTCTCTGCGGTTCAAAAAAACTTATGCTTTCTTATCTTAAAATAAAAGGCGAGATTGCCGTACTGTCGCTCGTAATGATTGGGAACAGGAAGCACCTGCTCTCATCATTATGAATAATAGTGTAGCAATCTCGCCTTTTGGGGCTATTTTCTAAAACCTTTGATTGGCCTCCCGATGGTTGGTGATAGCCGTCAGTTTGTCTTCTATGGTTGCTGCCGCTGTCCACAGGTTTTTAAACACCGTGGAATTTTTGAAGC
The DNA here is from genome assembly GCF_000445445.1 of Sporomusa ovata DSM 2662. Classification (GTDB taxonomy): domain Bacteria; phylum Bacillota; class Negativicutes; order Sporomusales; family Sporomusaceae; genus Sporomusa; species Sporomusa ovata. The sequence goes on from NZ_ASXP01000004.1 coordinate 272,030, forward strand.
TCGCGCTCCAGAGGTAGGAATCTTCCGGTGTGTAGTAGGCAAAGATGATTTCCTGGTTGGGAGTTTTCGGCATGAGGCCTTCCGCATCAGTGAGTAAGGCGTAAGCCCCCTCTGGCGTAAGCTCAATACCCAGCACCGGTTGCCCATCTTCCACTTCGGTTTCTTCAAAGCCTAGCGATTGGTATAATTCTAACATGTTGTCACTCATATGGCTCATCTCCTTAAGATTATTGAATGGTGGTTATTGCTATATATTCCGCAGTAAAGAAATTTACAGGCACAGGCAGGTGGTGTATTGACAACGCTCCACCACTAGCGTTTGCCTTCCGCTTTTGTCAACACACCACCCGCCTGCAAAATCTTTAACGCGTTGTATATAGAAAAGGGATTACAGTAGTTGTTGTTGAATTAGGGCATGATATAACTAACAGATTTAGGTAACGGGAGGTTGAATAAATAGTATATGAAACAAGACTTTGTACAATTAGGGCTGATAGCACCGCTGGCTCAGGGCCTTATCAAGGCGGGTATCACTGAACCTACAACGATACAAATTGAAGTTATACCACCAGCACTGGCTGGCAAAGATATTATCGGCCAATCGCCTACCGGTACAGGAAAAACACTGGCCTATCTTTTACCGCTTTTCCAAAAAATTGACCCTGCCAAACGCGAAACACAAGCCTTTATTTTGGCCCCAACACATGAATTGGCCATTCAGATCCAGCGTCAAATTGAATTGTTGGCAACTAATACCGGCTTGCCGGTGACAGCTGCCCCGATCATCGGTGATGTCAATATTATGCGGCAAATTGATAAATTAAAGGAAAAACCGCATATCATTACCGGTTCGAGCGGGCGTATCCTCGAATTGGTGCAGAAAAAGAAGATAAACACCCAGACTGTTAAGACCATTGTTCTCGACGAGGTTGACAGGTTGCTTGATGATACTAATATGGACAGTGTCAAAGCTGTCATTAAGACTACGCAAAAGGACAGACAACTTTTGGCATTTTCTGCAACAGTACCGCAGGTGACGCTTGTGCGGGTGCAAGAACTTATGAATAACCCTGTTGAAATATTGGCGATGCAAGATCAAGCCGGTAATAAGCCGGATATTAAGCATATTTATTTTGTAGCTGAGCGGCGGGATAAGTTTGAGTTGCTGCGCAAAATAGTGCGAGCCATCCCCATTGACAGAGCGCTGGTCTTTATAAATCGTAGTGATGATGTTGAGTTAACGGTGGACAAACTCATCTATAATGGCTTAACTGCCGCCGGTATCCATGGGCGTTTTCTTAAAGAAGACCGGAAAAAGGCCATGGATGGGTTTCGTAGTGGGAAAATCGAATTGCTGATCGCCTCTGATTTGGCAGCCCGGGGGCTTGATATCCCCGGAGTAGATTTTGTAGTTAATTTAGACTTGCCGGAAGATCCGGCCATCTATTTACATCGAACCGGACGTACCGGGCGGGCGGGGAAAAGCGGGACAGCGATCTCCATAGTATCACCACAGGAGGCTGCTTTAATTACCCACTATGAAAAACAGCTAAAGATAGCAATGCTGCCAAAGCAATTAGCCCATGGCAAGCTATTTGATAAAAAAGCAGGAACTAAGCCAAGGATTAAGGTAAAAAAATAATTTTTCATGTAAGATATTCTACATTTTCCTTACTATTCCTCTTGCACTTGTGGGTGGCACAGTTGCTAATAGTTTGTTAAAATGTCACAAGGAGAAAATAGTAAAAATGAATAAAATAATGATGATCGTAATGCTGGTAGTAGTAGTGGCTATCAGCGCTGGCTGCAACCAGGTTGTTACCAGTCAAGGAGGAATTAGTATGACTACCGAGGAAGCGCTTTCTTTGTGGCAGGCCCAAAAAGCTGTCATTATTGACGTGCGTACCCTAAAGGAATATCAGGAAGGTCATATTCCTGATGCAGTGCTTATCCCGCTTAATCAATTGGAAACCCGGTTAGATGAAATACCCAAAGACCAGACGGTGCTGCTTATTTGCCGCAGTGGCAGAAGAAGTGCTCAGGGAACAAACTTGCTGCGCAGCAAGGGTTTTGAACAGGTAGTAAACATCGAAGGCGGCATGCTCGCCTGGCGTGGACCGGTGGTTAAGTGAAGTTATATATTGCTGAAAAACCCAGCATGGCAGCTGAGATTGCGAAATATTTGCCAGGACCGGTAAGCCGCAAGGATGGTTATATTACTACCGGCGATGGCGTAATTACCTGGGGCTATGGGCATATTCTCCGCCAGGCTGAACCGGATGAATATGATCCCAAATATGAACGATGGCGGGTAGAGGATTTGCCGATAATCCCGCAAAACTGGAAGCTGTTGGTGGCTGATTCCTGCAAAAAACAATTTGAAATAGTCAAAAGCTTGATTGACCAGGCAACAGAAATTGTTCACGCCGGTGACCCTGACCGTGAGGGACAGTTACTGATTGATGAAGTACTGGACTATGTTAATAACCAAAAGCCGGTACGCCGGATTTTGTTAAATGCACTTGACGAGCATAGCATTAAAAAGGCCATTGTCAGCCTGCGTGATAACCAGGAGTTTCATGACTTGAAGCAGTCAGCCTTAGCCAGATCCCGTGCTGACTGGCTGATTGGCATGAATCTATCCCGGGCATATACGTTAGCAGCCCAGCAGGCAGGTCATCGCACAACCTTGCCGGTAGGCCGGGTTAAGACTCCAACCTTGGCACTTGTTGTCCGCCGGGAGCGGGAAATAGAAGGCTTCAAACAAGTGGAGTATTTTACTGTTAAAGCTGATTTTGAGCATGATAGCACAATTTTTACCGCCTATTGGAAGCCGCATGAGGAACAACCAGGTCTTGATACGGAAGGCCGGCTGGCAGATAAAACCATTGCCAAAGATTTACTGACAAGTCTGAAGTCGGCTAAGGAGCCGGCGATTGTAATTTCCTGCGAAACAACCGAAAAGAAGGAGCAGCAGCGTCTGCCGCTGGCACTTTCAACTCTGCAGGTCATGGCTGGGAAAAAATTTGGTTATGACCCGCAGGTAGTATTAGATACAGCCCAAAAGCTATATGAACGCAAGCTGACTACCTACCCGCGTTCTGACTGCGAATTTTTGCCTGAGGCGCAGCATGAAGATGCTGCCACAATTATTGGCAATTTGGGCCGAATTGCCAATAACGAACTGGCAGGCTGGGCAGCGAAAGCCGATACCAGCATTAGCAGCCGTGCCTGGAATGACAAGAAAATCACTGCTCACCATGCCATCATACCTACTGTGGAACGATGTAATTTTGCCAGTTTGAATGAGACGGAAAGAAATATTTATTATCTTATTGCTCAGACCTATATTGCCCAATTTTATCCGGTTCATGTTTATGACCAGACGCGGGCTGAACTGGAGCATGCCGGTGAAACCTTTATCGCTAATGGCCGTATTATAAAGGAATTAGGCTGGAAAGAAATCTATAGCGCCGATACCGAAGAAAAAAAAGAGGATGACAGTACAATGCTGCCATCCATGCTGAAGGGAGATCGGCCTTTATTTATACGGGCATCTGCTGAAAAGAAATCAACAAAACCACCTGGCCGGTTTACGGCAGCTACGCTGCTGGCTGCCATGAAAGAAATACATAAATATGTAAAAAATCCTGACTTGAAAAAGCAGCTCAAGGATGTGGCCGGTATTGGCACCGAGGCTACCCGCGCTACCATTATTAAAGAATTGATTGACCGCGGCTTTTTGAAGGAAGAAACCAAAAGAAAATATCTTAAACCCACTGAACCGGCGTATTTGCTTGTCGATATCCTGCCGGAAGAAATTACCTATCCTGATTTTACTGCTTTATGGGAGGATATTTTACACCAGATGGCCGAAGGCAATGCCAGCCTGGACACTTTTTTAATGCAGCAAGCCCGATTTACGGCCAGTCTGTGCACCAAGGCCAGGGGGGCCGATATTCCACTCAAGGGCGAATATCATTGTCCTCGTTGTCGTAAAGGGGTGCTCCAACTCCGCAATGGTAAGCATGGTAAATTTTGGGGCTGTTCACGCTATCCGGCTTGCCGGGCTTCTTATAATGATAAGAATGATAAACCGGATATGCCGGCACCACCAGTAAAAAAACAAGGGCAAGGCTGATTACGCCTTGCCCTTGGATACTTTTCGCTTGGCACCATAGGTCTTGGTGCTGGCGGGTTTCGGTTTGCGACGGCTTCTTAAATTATTGCCGCCATGACTGTCTGCTTTTTTATCAGCAGTCTTTTTGACGGCCACTGGTTTTTCCATAAATCTTTTAGGCGCAGTAGCGCTTGCTTTTTTTGCGGCATTTTTTATTACTTTTTGCCCATTGGCCTTATATTTCTCAATCGTTGAACCGATACCTTGTTCAATTAAACGCAAATACATATGCTCGCCGGGGACAATGAAGGTGATGGCTGTCCCGGTTTCACCGGCCCGTCCGGTTCGTCCGATACGGTGGATATAACTTTCGGTGTCATGCGGGATATCATAGCTAAATACATGGGTAACACCTTCAATATCCAAGCCGCGGGCGGCAATATCAGTGGCAACCAGGAGCTGCAGCCTGGCTTCACTAAAACGCTTCATAACCTGAGCGCGTTTGGCCTGGGACAAGTCGCCATGCAGTTCGTCTGCTTTGTAACCGCGCTGAGTGAGTGCCGTATTGAGAGCCTTGGCCCGTTCCTTGGTATGACAGAAGACAATGGCCAGATAGGGTTGGTATTCGTTAATCATAGCGCAGAGTTTATCAAGTTTACCGGCTTCAGGCAGTTCAATCATAATCTGCTTGATTTCATCTAAGGTTATATTTTGCGTCTGGATATGAATATCTGCCGGTTTGGTCATATAGCGTGCGGCCAGCGCCCGGACTTTTGGCGGCATGGTGGCCGAAAACAGCAAGGTTTGCCGTTTGGGGGATGTCAACTGAATAACCTCTTCCACTTCGTCTAAAAAGCCCATATGGAGCATTTGATCGGCCTCATCAAGTACCAGCTTAGTGACGCCTGAAAGCACCAGGGTCTTGCGGCGTACATGATCAAGCAAGCGGCCGGGGGTACCAATAACAAGATGTGGCTGACCGCGGAGTTTGCGAATTTGTTCATCCACATCCTGACCGCCATAAACGGCTAATACGTTACTATCCAGCACCTTTGCCAGTTTTACGGCTTCATCCCTGATCTGCATTGTTAATTCCCTGGTAGGGGTGACAATTAAGGCTTGTACATGCGGGGCCGAGTTTCTTATTTTTTCTAAAATAGGCAGTAAAAATGCCAGCGTCTTGCCGGTGCCTGTCTGGGACTGAGCAATAACATCCTTGCCTGCCAATACCACCGGAATAGTTTGTATCTGGACCGGAGTAGGCTCGATAATGCCGGCTTGTTTTAAAAATTGAGTCAGCTCAGGGCGAATACCCAGGGCTGTAAAATTTGTTGCCATTAATAAAACACCTTTCTTTTCCAAGTGAACTCGCTTCAGCATAGCTGAAACATTGGGGATTCAGGTGGAGAGTCTACTCCACCTGAATTAACGCCGCCTGTAGAGGCGGGGGTTGACTCGCGTATTAAGAAAAATAGCTGCTATTTCAGTTTGCGCAAGCAAAACTAAGGGTATACAGTGTGGAGTAATAATCTAATATACTACTATTTTCCATCAAAGTAAAGAGTATTTCTTCAATAAAACTGATATTTATGTTAGAATGAAGAAAAATGGTGAAAAGGACTAGAACATGAACTTACTATCTCTAGAGAATGTGACAAAAAGCTACGGCGAGAAAGTCTTATTCAGCCAAGTTACCTTTGGCGTTGACGAAGGCGATAAAATTGGTTTGATTGGCGTTAATGGCACAGGTAAATCAACTTTTTTGAAGGTTATTGCCGGTGTGGATACAGCCGATGCCGGTAAAATAACGACAGGAAATGGCCTGCAGATCGAATATTTGCCGCAAAACCCCGAATTTGATGCGAATGCAACTGTGCTGGAACAGGTTTTCAAAGGCCATTCGCCAGTGATGCAGGTGTTGCGGGAATACGAACAGGTTTTGCTGCAGGCGCAGAATTGTCCGGCAGATGAGGCGTGTCAAAAACGGCTTATTGTATTAAGTCAACAAATGGATGCCAACAATGCCTGGCAGTTGGAAAGTGACGCGAAAACAGTGCTCACAAAATTGGGGATTTTTGATTTTGCAGCTATTGTCAGCACCTTGTCCGGCGGGCAGCGCAAACGAATTGCGTTAGCCAGTGCGCTCATTAATCCGGCAGACCTCTTAATCCTTGATGAACCTACCAACCATATCGATAACCAGACGGTGGCCTGGTTGGAACAATACCTGGCCAAACGTAAGGGTGCACTGCTGATGATTACCCATGACCGCTACTTTCTGGACAGAGTGACAAACCGGATTATCGAGCTGGATAAGGGTAACCTGTATACCTATATGGGGAACTACAGTCAGTTTTTGGCGTCCAAGGCGGAGCGGGAAGAACAACAGGAAGCCAGCGAGCGTAAGCGCCAGAACATCCTGAGAAATGAGCTGGCCTGGATAAGGCGGGGTGCGCAGGCCCGCAGTACCAAGCAAAAGGCGAGAATTGAACGGTTTGAGGAACTAAGTGCCCAGGTGCCTGAATCAGCAAGCGGACAATTGGAGATTGCTGTGGGGGCCAGCCGGTTAGGGCGTAAGATTATCGAACTGGAGCATATTAACCAGGAATTTGACGGCAAAACGCTAATTCGAGATTTTAATTATATTGTACTCAAAAATGACAGAGTCGGTATTACCGGACCCAATGGCAGCGGCAAATCCACCTTGCTCAACCTGATTACCGGGAGGTTGGCTGCTGACAGCGGGCAGGTGGAGATTGGTCAGACTGTTAAAATTGGCTATTTTTCGCAGGAAAGCAGTGAAATGAACCAGGATTTGCGGGTGATTGAATATATCAAAGAAGAAGCTCACTTTTTACCTACCGCTGATGGTGGTACGATAAGCGCCGGACAGCTCCTGGAACGCTTCTTGTTTCCGCCCAGCCTGCAATGGACACCGATTGCCAAGCTGTCAGGCGGGGAAAAGCGTCGTTTGTTTTTGCTCCGGATTCTTATAAGCGCCCCGAATGTGCTTTTGCTGGATGAACCCACCAATGACCTGGATGTGCAGACCTTAAGCATTCTGGAAGACTACCTGGAAGACTTTCCCGGTGCAGTGATTGTGGTTTCTCATGACCGGTATTTTCTCGATAGGGTTGTGGAAAAACTGTTTGTTTTTGAGGGCCAGGGCAAAATTACACAATATCCTGGCAATTACTCAGATTATCAGGAAAAAATTAGTATGCAGGAAGTTGAACATGCCGATAGAGGCAAAGCTGCAGCAGATAAGAAACCAGCAGTGCAGGACAAACCTAAAGAACGGCCCCGCAAGCTGTCTTTCAAAGAACAGCGGGAATATGAGCAGATTGAAGAGGTAATCACCGGCGTTGAACAGGAGCTGGCTCAGGTAGCGGCAGGAATTAATACAGCAGGCAGTGACTTCGAACTGCTGCAGAAGCTTACTGACAGGCAGCAGGAGCTGGAAAGCAAGCTTGACGAATTGCTTGAGCGCTGGACCTATCTTAATGAACTGGTGGACCAGTTCGCTAACTGATGGAAATAAAGGAGCTAGTTGGAAGGCGATGAATATACAGATATTTGGTACCAAAAAATGCCAGGATACGAAGAAAGCGGAACGGTATTTTAAAGAACGTAAGATACCATTTCAGTTTATTGATTTAACCATAAGGGGCTTAAGTAAGGGGGAACTGGACAGAGTAAGGGCAGCTGTCGGCGGGCTGGAAAATCTGATTGATAAAAATGGTAAGGAATATGCCAAACGCAATTTAAAATATCTGGTACACAATGTGGAAGAAGTGTTGCTGGAACATCCCCTGCTATTACGAACGCCGATAGTGCGCAATGGTGCTAAGGCCACAGTGGGGTATTGTCCTGAGGTGTGGGGCAGCTGGCTGTAAGCAGCTAATCAATTTAAAACTGGAGATAGAATATATGTTAACAAAGGCTCGGGAAATATTAAAAAAATATTATGGTTACGACGAGTTTCGGCCAGGACAGGCTAAAGTTATTGGTAGTCTGCTTGGCGGTAAGGACACGGTAGCCATTATGCCGACCGGGGCAGGCAAATCGTTGTGTTTTCAGATTCCGGCGATGCTGCTGCCGGGTATTACCATAGTGGTTTCACCGCTTATTTCGCTCATGAAGGATCAGGTGGATGCGTTAGCCGGGCAGGGGATTCCTGCTACTTTTATTAACAGTTCGCTGACCGGTGCGGAAGCTGGGCGGCGGTTGCAGCATATGCGCGCCGGCCATTATAAACTGGTCTATGTGGCGCCTGAACGGCTGACTGCCGACTGGTTTCAGGCGGCGGTGGGTGAACTTAAAATAAGTATGCTGGCTATTGACGAAGCCCACTGTGTTTCGCAATGGGGCCATGACTTTCGTCCAAGCTATCGAAATGTGGGTACGTTTATTGCCAGTTTGCCTGCAAGACCGGTAATTGGTGCTTTTACGGCTACTGCCACCCCTGAGGTAAAGAATGACATTGAGAACTTGTTGGCTTTACGGTGGCCGCAAGTTCATATAACAGGGTTTGACCGGCCTAATCTCTCTTTTTCCGTCCTGCGCGGCGAAAACAAACAGCAGTTTGTGATGAAATATATTAAGGCTAACGCCAATCAAGCCGGTATTATCTATGCAGCTACCCGCAAAGAAGTTGACAGCCTGTATGAATTGCTCAGGAAAAAGGGGTTTGCTGCCGGGCGGTATCATGCCGGGTTAAGTGATCAGGAGCGTATGTCCCAGCAGGAACAATTTCTCTATGATGATATCCGGGTTATGGTGGCCACTAATGCTTTTGGTATGGGGATCGACAAATCCAATGTGCGTTATGTAGTGCACTATAATATGCCAAAGAATATGGAGTCTTACTACCAAGAAGCTGGTCGCAGCGGACGGGATGGCGCACCGGGAGAATGTATCCTGCTGTTTGGGCCGCAAGATCCAATGTTACAACGGTTTTTGATTGATAAGTCTGTTGAGCATCCGGAACGCAAACAACATGAACTAAAGAAACTGCAGGAAATGGTGGATTATTGTCACACTCCTGACTGTTTGCGGCAATATATATTACATTATTTTGGCGAAGCGACGACAAATGAAGGCTGCGGCAATTGTGGCAACTGTATGGCTGACGGCGAACAGGTCGATATTACGGTTGATGCCCAGAAGGTTTTTTCCTGCATTTACCGCATGAAGGAGCGGTTCGGTATTGCGGTTATTGCTGATGTGCTCAAAGGCTCGAAAAACAAAAAGGTCCAGCAATTGGGCTTTGACCAGTTGCCGACTTATGGCTTGATGGCAGAGCGTACTGTGCAGGACATTAAAACCCTGGTGCAACGCTTGCTGGCCACAGGGTATCTGCGTTTGACTGAGAGTGAATATCCGGTAGTAAAATTAGAACCGGAAGCGTTTTTAGTGCTGCGCAGTGAGGCCAGAGTTTGGCAAAAGGTATTTACCGAACGTCAGCCAGTCCAGGACGATTCCTTATTTGAACTGCTGCGGCAGTGTCGAAAACGCATCTCTGAGCGGGAAAATATACCACCATTTGTTGTGTTTGCCGACACCACCCTGCGGGAGATGAGCCAGCAGCGACCGGCAGACTTACTTGCTATGCGCCAAATCAAGGGTGTTGGCGAGCTTAAATTGCAAAAATATGGCGGGGAATTTCTGGGAATAATTACTGCCTATCTGACAGAAAACATTGCTGCAGCAAGTTATGCAGAGGTGGCTGCTGTTTCGGCACCAACCAAAAAGATGGCAGCCAAAAAGACCAGCAAGGCAGATTCTGAACCCAGCCATATTGTAACGCTGGCTATGTACCGGCAAGGCCTTGACTTAGAGGACATTGCCAAGTCGCGGGATTTAACGGTTAACACACTGCAAAATCATCTGGTACGTTGCGCGCAGGAGGGGCATGCTATTGACTGGGACAGACTTATTCCTACCCAGTATGAAGAGCTTATTATTGCGGCGATAAAACAAATTGGCACAGGCCAATTGAGACCACTTAAAGAGGCCCTGCCTGATGATGTGAGCTATGGTGCCATTAAGGCGGTTTTATGTAAGCATTTTGCCACGCCAGGCAAGTCGTAGGGGGATGTTTCCTATGAATAAGAAAGCAATAGCATGGTTATATCAGCAATTGCCAGAACTTGTTGCTAAGGGTATTATTCCGCCGGAAAGCGCCGATAAGCTAAAAGAGCATTATGGGTCTGTAGCTGAAAACACAGGTAACAGGACCTTTGTGCTGGTCTTTGGAATCATTGGTGCGCTCCTGGTGGGTCTAGGCATTATTCTGATTTTAGCCCATAACTGGGCACAATTAACCAAGCTGCATCGACTTATGATTTCGGTTGGGCTGCTTGTAACTGCGCAAATTATTGCCGGCAGCGTATTATGGTTTAAGCAAAACAGCAGGGCATGGCGCGAAGCGGCGGCAACCCTGCTAATGCTGATGGTTGGTGCCGCCTTGGCATTGGTGGGACAGACCTACCATCTGGTGGAGGATATGGATGCTTTTATACTCAACTGGATGCTGCTGTCACTGCCGCTACTGTATCTGATGAATTCCGTAGTGGCAGCGATACTGTATTTTATCGGCGTAACGGCTTGGAGCGGCGGTCAGTATGGTCTAAGTAAGCAATTTATTTGGGTATTATTCGGTTTAGCACTGCCTTATTACCGGGTAATGCTTACCAGTTGCCGACAGGCTAATGCTACAGTCATTTTATCCTGGGTGGTAACTATATGTTTCTATTTTATTTTTGGGGCAGCTTTTTCCAATTATCTGGATCGGCTGGGGCTGCTCATATATAGTGCGCTATTTGCTATAACCTATCTGGTTGGAGTAGTATGGTCTAAGCAGGAAGAACACAGTTGGCGCCTGCCCTTTAAAACGGCAGGCATGACAGGGAGTATCGGGATAATCTTTATTTTAACGTTTAATGATGTTTGGAGGCATATGGCAGCAGGTTTGCGCTCAGAGTCATTGCCGGCTTATGGATTAGCTGCTGTGCTGCTATTCATGGTAATAGGTGGTACTTTTCTTTTGCGCAACTGCAGCGAGCAGGATTTCAGGCGTTTTTCGCTGATACCCTGTGTAATTGGAGTCGCTTACTTAATTCAGTTTTACGATGACAGTGGTACTGGCGCAACTATCCTATTAAATGGTTACATGCTGTGGCTAAGTATCAGTATTATGACCTCAGGAGTACGTAGCCAGAGTATTGGCGTCGTAAATTTGGGTATGCTGCTGATCGTAGCGTTGATTGTTGCCCGTTTTTTTGATATTGATGTAAGTTTTGTTGTGCGCGGCATAGTATTTGTTTTGGTAGGTCTGGGTTTTCTTGCGGCAAATATTGTTTTACTGCGCCGCAAAGCGGGGTGGCAGCATGAAAAATAGAAAATGGCTGTTAGGCATATTTATTATTGTCGCCCTGCTGCAGGCAGCTGTACCACTCTTTATGGCTTGGCGCTGGGAGGACGTATTGCAGACTGGCCGGCAGTTTTACTGGCAGACGGCCCCGGTTGATCCCTATGATGCGTTTAAGGGGCGCTATGTTGAGCTGCAGTTTAAAGAAAACACAGCTCCTCGCAGTAATAATGCCGGCTTGGTTGCAGGACAGCTGGTATATGCTATTATTAGTGAGAATGCAGCAGGCAAAGCTTATATCAGCGGGGTGAGTGTAACCCGTCCGGAAACAGGTTACTACGTAAAAGCGAAAGCCTACGAGAACGGGCAAAATACAATTCATGTTAGCTTACCATTTACGCGGTATTATTTGCCGGAAGATTTGGCTCCTGCGGCTGAAGCTGCTTATCGCGAAAGTGCAGGTAGACAAACAAGTGTGGCAGTTGTTCGTATTAAAGACGGTTATGGAGTTATTGAGCAGTTGTATATCGGTGATAAGACATTACTGGAATTTTTGCAGCAATCCCCGCGGGGATACACTGAATAAGGAGAATAAAGCAATGGATGGAACGCAACGGAAAAATATTACCCCAGGTGCGAAAGTAAAAATTGTGCAAAAACCGCACCAGCGGACAGGACAGTTAACTGAAGGAATAGTCAAAGATATTTTGACAAGCAGCGCTGTCCATCACCGGGGCATTAAAGTACGGTTAACTGACGGTACGGTTGGCAGGGTTCAAGAAGTTTTGGGTTAGTCTGATATGAATAAATTAAAAAAGCGCTATCGCGCCCTTGAGGATACGGCTAACCGCAGAGGACACAGAGAGCACAGAGGGGAGATGTATGTCAGCCCATTCCCTCTGCGTACTCTGTGTCCTCTGTGGTTCGACAACTTATACTTTCTTTAATAAAACGAACTTAGCTTGCTTTTTTACACAGTGCGATTATCAATGCGTGCGATTTCCCGCAGGGAATTCATAAGTGCGGCAAATCGTTCAGGTTTTATAGATTGCTGGCCGTCGCATTTGGCATTGCTGGGATCTTGGTGAACCTCGATGATGACCCCGTCTGCGCCTACGGCTACAGCGGCCTTAGACAGGGATTCCACCATCCACCACAGTCCGGCCGCATGACTGGGGTCAACAATGACTGGCAAATGACTGAGCTTTTTGATGGCCAGTACGGCACTGAGATCAAGAGTATTACGAGTATAGGTTTCAAAAGTACGGATGCCGCGTTCGCATAAGATTACATTTTCATTACCGCCAGCCAGAATATATTCGGCAGACATTAAAAGTTCTTCGATAGTTGCACTTAAACCCCGTTTAAGCAAGATGGGTTTAGTAAGTTGACCGGCTGCTTTTAAAAGATCGAAATTTTGCATATTGCGGGCGCCAATTTGGATAACATCAATATCCTCGTGATATTGTTCCAATTGAGATATCGACATAATCTCAGTAACAATGGGCAGACCAGTTGCTTGTTTGGCTTGTTTTAACAGTTCAAGTCCCTCAGCCTGCATCCCCTGGAAGCTATACGGTGAAGAACGTGGTTTAAAGGCACCGCCTCGCAGAAAGCCGGCCCCAGCAGCTTTAACATCCTGCGCGATGCCGATAATTTGTTCGCGGCTTTCAACAGAGCAGGGTCCGGCAATAATGGCCAGCTTGTTGCCGCCGATTGTTTGTGAGCCAACATTGATTACGGTGTTTTCAGGATGAAAGGTCCGGTTGGCCTTTTTGTAGGGTTCTTGTACGGACAGTACTTTTTCGACATACATTTTACTTAGTAAATAGTCGCGGTCAAGCTTACCTGTATCACCGACAATACCCAAAATCGTCTGAAATTGGCCATATGTAGGCCAAACACTGCAACCGTAAGTTTCTAACTCCTGTTTTAGCTTTTCAATTTGCTCGGGTGTAGCCGAAGCATTTAATACAATAATCATGAATAGCGCCTCCTGTAAGTTTATGGATTTTAAAACAAAAAAACCTAAGACTCAATGAGCCTTAGGTTTTGCTTTCGCAACATTGCTAATTAATTGTAAGGACTCATAGGCAAATTCCGTATTAAGTTGTTCCACATAAATAAGCCTGCGCCAAAAAAGTTGGCCCAAGCAAAAAAATAAAAGTATTGGTTTGTATATAAATTAATATTGGTTATCATAATATATCACCTAATGTGTAGTAGTATTTAAATCATGTATTCATTATAGCAGACGATAAGGCGGTGTCAAGCATGTTTAATTATATTAATAAATTTAATGTTAATGTAAATAAGGTACTAAAAGAATGATATATATGTACGTAGTTGTTTTCTGTCCGGAAAAGCTAGCCAGTGCACCAACGCCCGTAACCGAAACAAATTGACGCAGCCGTAATTTACTTATATACTTTACCTTATGCAGTAACTTTCTTAAATTGGGGGCAAGGATGTGCGTATTACCAGGGCCATTAAGCAGCAAATGCTGGAGTTGTTGGAAGAGCATTATAAAAATACGACCACAGCGCTGCAGTATACAGCGCCATTTGAACTTTTGATTGCTGTAATTCTATCCGCACAGTGTACTGATACCAGAGTAAACATTATTACAGCGCGAATGTTTCCTCATTACAATACACCGGAAAAAATTCTTGAATTAGGCCAAAATGGACTTGAAAAAGAAATTAGGGATTGTGGTCTTTTTCGGAGCAAAGCGAAAAATATTTTAGCTACTTGCGAAGTTTTGTGCCGGGAATTTGACGGACAAGTACCGAATACATTTGATGAATTAATTAAATTACCGGGGGTGGGCCGAAAAACGGCTAATGTCGTGCTAAGTCAATTGTTTGGCGTTCCGGCGATTGCTGTGGATACCCATGTATTTCGTGTGTCAAACCGCCTCAAATTGGCAACTGGTGAGACGCCGCTCACAGTGGAACAGGAACTTATGCGGTCAATACCTAAGGAAAAATGGAGCGATGCTCATCACTGGTTAATCTGGCATGGTCGCAAGATTTGTAAGGCAACCAGCCCAGCCTGTACCGTTTGCCCACTCAATCATCTATGTCCGAGTAGTAAAATTAAAATATGATGATCTTGTATAAATATTACCCTGGATGTATAATAATACAAAAATGGGGGAATGAATATGATTTTTCGTAAGGCGAAATTTAGTGATGTGGAAGACATCCTTAAATTAATTAATGATTATGCTGAACAGGGGTTGATGCTGGCGCGGGCACGCAATACCCTGTATGAAGGTCTGCGGGAATTCGTCCTGGCTGAAGAAGATGGGCAAATCATTGGTGTTGCCGCGTTGCATTTGATATGGGATGAACTGGCTGAGATACGGGCACTGGCTATCCATCCTAGCAAGATAAAGACCGGGGTAGGTACTAAAATTGTTGAAATATTAACAGAAGAGGCTAGAGAACTTGGTATTAAAACCTTGTTTGCTTTAACCTACCAACCGGGTTTTTTTGCCAAATTGGATTTTGAAGAAGTGCCAAAAGAGAATGTGCCTCATAAGATGTGGAAAGAATGTATTAATTGTCCTAAATTCCCTAATTGTGATGAGATTGCTATGGTTAAAAAATTATAATAAAGCGTCCGTGTCAATGAAAATTTGCCACGGACGTTTTTTGTATATATATATTTAGTAAATATGGCCATACTTTGTCTAGGGTTCCTAATTAGGTAGAGGAATATGCAATATTTCCACTCTTTTCCTTTATAATATACGCTGTTATTGTGAGAAAAATTTGTAAATAATAATTTTTGAGGAAGGTTAATTGGGTCTGATGAAGAACTTTTCATAATATAGAGTAATTGATCGGTTTTTGTTGATAATCAAGTTGCTTTAAGAATCACCTTTTAAGGAGAGAATAATGATACCGATAATATCTGTAGTAGGGCGATCAAATAGCGGAAAAACAACATATTTGGAAAAATTAGTTGCTGAATGCAAGCGGCGAGGCTATAAAGTTGCAGTTATTAAGCATCATCACAATGACTTTGAGATAGATAAGCCAGGCAAAGATACCTGGCGGCATGCAGAGGCTGGTGCTGATGTAGTGTGTATAGCTTCACCACATAAAATGGCCATGATTAAAAAGACTGACCAAGAACTGTCGCTTGACCAAGTGGTTAGTTACATAGACAATGTGGATATTATTTTTACCGAAGGTTATAAACAGGAAACAAAGTGTAAAATTGAGGTATATCGTCAAGGGAACATTAATGCTCCGCTTGGCGTGAAACCAGAACTTTTGGCCGTGGTTTCGGATACTGTTGTATATGAGTCAATACCACATTTTGCGCTTGATGATCCTGGCGCTATGGCCGATTTTTTAGAAGTAAAGGTATTAAATAAGTAAACAGCAAAGGCGTGAGTGGTATGTTTGACAGCTATAACCGACAAATCCAATATTTGCGGGTTTCTGTGACTGACCGATGTAATTTTCGTTGCGCTTATTGTATGCCGGCACAGGGTGTAAAAATGCTCAGCCATGACGAAATTCTGTCATATGAAGAATTTTTACGAATTATTAGAATTCTTAGCAATCATGGAGTAAGGAAGATCCGTTTGACCGGTGGCGAACCGCTTATTCGTAAAGGTATTGTCGAATTTATCCGCGACATTGCCGCATTACAAACCATTTCGGATATATCAATGACGACGAACGGCAGTCTGTTGGCAGCTATGGCAGGAAAGTTAAAAGCAGCTGGTTTGTCACGCGTTAACATTAGTCTTGACACCATTAA
The DNA here is from genome assembly GCF_000445445.1 of Sporomusa ovata DSM 2662. Taxonomy (GTDB): domain Bacteria; phylum Bacillota; class Negativicutes; order Sporomusales; family Sporomusaceae; genus Sporomusa; species Sporomusa ovata. The sequence goes on from NZ_ASXP01000004.1 coordinate 288,304, forward strand.
TCCCAAACTATTTCGGCAAATTACCCGCGGCGGTGATCTTACCCAGACACTGCAGGGGATTGAAGCTGCTTTGGCGGTGGGACTGACGCCGGTTAAACTAAATATTGTACTTACGAATATGATTACTGAACAGGATATTGCTTATTTTGTTGATTTTATACACCGTGAGCCGGTATCAGTCAGGTTCATCGAATACATGCCGATAGGCGAAAGCGTGACTGGTCCTGGCCCGAGTATTGAAGAAATTAAGACTATGATTAATAGTTTTGGGCGGGGAAAGCTAAAGCCCACTATTGATATTTGCGGCAATGGTCCGGCGAAATACTATAATTTGCCACAGGCCAAAGGATCATTTGGTTTCATTACCCCGATTTCTGAACATTTTTGTAGTGTATGCAACCGGATCCGCCTGACTGCTGACGGAAAGTTCAAGCCTTGTCTATTGTCTAATCAGGAGATTGATGTTAAGACTGCTCTGCGCAATGGTGCCAGTGACGATGAAATTGCCGAACTTTTTTATCAGACTATTGCTAAAAAGCCGCAGGGCCATACCCTGACAAATCCGGATGAGCCAACACAGTTTTTTCGGAAAATGTCGCAAATTGGTGGATGAATTAAATATATAAAAGATACTTTGCTAATGGTGGAGGTAGTCATGGAAGAATTAACACACTTTAATCACGCCGGTAAGGCGCATATGGTAGATGTAACTGTTAAAGATGAAACCAAACGGGAAGCTGTGGCTGAAGGCCGGATTACTATGAAGCCAACTACTCTTGCGCTAGTGAAACAAGGTGCTATGGGCAAAGGTGATGTTTTAGGAGTAGCTCAAGTAGGAGGGATAATGGGTGCCAAGCGGACCTGGGATTTAATTCCCATGTGTCACCCGCTTTTGCTGACTGGCGTTAATCTTGAATTTACCATTGAAGATGCAGCCAATGCTATTAATATTAAGGCGATAGTAAAAACCACCGGCAAGACTGGGGTGGAAATGGAAGCTTTGACAGCCGTGTCAGTAGCTGCCTTGACTATCTATGATATGTGCAAAGCAGTAGATAAGGCGATGACTATTGAATATGTCCGGCTACGTGCTAAGTCAGGCGGTAAAAGTGGCAATTTTGTAAGGGAGGACTAAACTATGCAGGGAAAGATTGTAGCAGTTTCCACCAGCGAAAATAAAGGCGAACGCAAGAAAAATGTCGGGGAAGCTAATCTTTTAGTAGGACTTGGTTTGGAAGGAGATGCTCATGCCGGGTTCCAGCACCGTCAGGTTAGTCTGTTAGCTATAGAAAGCATTGAAAAAATGCGGCAAAAGGGGCTGGATGTTCATCCGGGAGACTTTGCTGAAAATTTGACGACTGAGGGAATTAATTTACCAGCATTGCCTATTGGGACGAAATTAAAGATTGGTGATGTACTAATGGAAGTCAGTCAAATCGGTAAAGAGTGTCACAACCGCTGCAATATCTACTACCAGGCTGGTGATTGTGTTATGCCTAAAGAAGGCATATTTGCGATCGTAGTGACTGGCGGACAGGTAGCTAAGGGTGACACAATTGAGGTGATCGAAAATGTATAGTATTGGCATTATCACAGCCAGTGATAAAGGTTCACGCGGTGAACGCGAGGATTTGAGCGGTAAGGCTATTGCGGAGACACTGGCAGAGCTAGGCGAGGTAAAGCAGTATGTAATTGTTCCTGATGAGCGTGAGGTTCTTAGTCAGGCTATGATTAACATGGCTGACAATGTAAAAATAGATATCATTCTAACTACCGGTGGTACTGGGCTTGGGCCCCGGGATGTAACACCAGAAGCTACTTTGGCAGTAATTGACAGACAAGTTCCTGGTATTCCTGAAGTTATGCGGGCTAAATCGCTGGAAAAAACTTCACGGGCGATGTTGTCACGGGCGGTAGCTGGGTTACGTGGCAGAACGCTCATTATCAATCTTCCTGGTAGTCCAAAAGGTGTACGCGAATGTTTGGAAGTTATTTTGCCGGCTCTTGATCATGGCTTAGCCATTATGAAAGGGGAAGCTGGTGAATGTGCCAGACCTTAATACATAGTTTATATACTCAACACACAGGTTGTATGCTATAACCCGAGTTTTACAGTTTAAAAAACGCGAGAAGCCCCTAGCCGTTGAAACTACGGGCTTCTTTGTAGTTGATTCATATGTAAATTCTGTTATGCTACAGTAATATTTTTTAGGAATTTATTGAATACCTCCTGCCTCGGATAAACATTGTAAAAATTCGTGCCGAACGTTTCCTGAATTAACTTGTAGTCCAGCGCGATTTCGTCTTTATCCGAATAGACCAACGTATCCACTATCTCGCCTTTTTTGTTTCGCACCTTTTGAAATGCAATCGCACCGCCGACATCGTCGAGGTGAATGATACCACCCTTCAAAACCTGACATGTCGCGGTACCCAGTGCTCTTGCAATTCGCTCGGCCGACAGAGCTTTTTCTCCCATACGATGCTGAATAATTCGGATTACAAGAAGCGCGACGAAACAGATCAGAAAATGCGCACGTATATGTTCGTTTTTGCTAACGAATACGGGTCTGGCATAAAGATCGGTTTTCATAATTCTAAATGACTGTTCTATCTGCCAGAGTCCGCTGTACACCTGTCGAATTCTCCGCTCATCGTAGTCCATTTCGCTAGTAATAATGCAAAAATACCCATCATACATCGCGTCTTTCTCCGCCTTTTCCAAGTCCACGCTGCGGAGCTTTTTTGTGTTTTCCAATATCTCCCCGGTCTCTTTGTCAACGATTGGTACTATGTCAAGAAAAAGTACAACTTAAATGTGGAATTTAGCCCAACAAACATTTTGTAAATATATGTATTTTTCTTACCCTGCAAGCTGTACTTTCTTATGCACTTTTTCATATTGATCTGGTGAAAGATATCCACAATGACCATGGATTCTTCTTGTATTATAAAAAGTCTCGATATATTCAAAAATCAATCGATATGCATGCCTATAATCAAAGATCTTGTATCTGTTTAGCCATTCTCTCTTTATTAAAGCATGAAATGCTTCAATACATGCATTGTCCCAAGGATAGGCTTTCTTTGAATAGCTCAGTATCATTCCTTCCGTCGCATTTCGGTAATCCTTTGATACGTACTGACATCCCCTGTCACTATGCATTACCAGGGGTCTGTCAATTTTGCGTTTTTCTTTGGCTTTATTTATTGTCGCTATAACATGTTCTGTTTCCAGCGTATGACTCAATGTCCATGCAATAATCTTTCGTGAAAATAAATCCATTATACTTGTAAGGTATACAAAGCCATCCAATGTCCAGATATAAGTAATATCTGAGCACCATACAGCATTTGGTTCCTTTGGATTGAACTGCTCATTTAATACATTTATTAATTTGCTGTCAAAATCCGAATTGATGGTGGTTACGGTATAAGGTTTAATATACTGAGCCTTAATTCCCATTTCTCTCATATAGTTCCCAACCGTTTTTTCAGCAATGACTTCACCCTGAGTAAGAAGTTTCTCCTTTATTTTAGGAGCCCCATAATTCTGATGAGATTCGTCATATATTTCCTGTATCTTTTGCTTAATTCTCGCTTTCCTTTTTGATTGCTCAGAGGGAGATCTCTTGAGCCAGGCAGTATAGCCTGATCTTGAAACGCCTAAATGCTTCAACATTCCGCTGATAGAAACCCGGCGTTTTTTATCGAGTTCTTCTTTTTTAGCGGTAACTTCAATGTATATGGCTTCTGTCATTTTCCCAGAATGTTGATTGCTTTTTTTAATACATCAAGTGCATCCTGCGCATCACGTAACTCCTTCTTTAAGCGCGCGATTTCTTTAGCTTCATCACTTGAATAATTACCCGCTCCCCTGGTTGGTACTTTTCCACCTTGTTCTTTTGCAGCATTTGCCCATTTGCTTAATGCTGATTTACTGATGCCTAGATTTTTAGCACATCCATTCACACCTAAATCCTTATGGTCATTGTAATAAACCACTGCATCTTCTTTAAATTTCTGAGTATAGTGTATGGCCATGTTAAGTCCCCCCATCTTGTTAGTTATTGTAACAATTTATTGGGAACTTTCCATATTTAATTTGCACTATTTTTATTCTAGCACCAGATGGCTTCTTTTGTATATTCGTCGACACCTTTTGGAATACTGTAGGCATTGTTTTTGACCGAACGCGCTGCCTTTTCCAGTTTTTCTTCCCGTTTGCGCTTCGCCATGTCGGCTTCTGCTTTGCTCCAATATAAAAGTACTTTTCTTACCCGGATTTCTTTTTTTCCATCCTGGTCCTTTCCCTCGTATTCTTCTTCGAACAACTTGAATCTGTACGTATCCTTTTCGTTTGATGTCCATCCGCTTGAGTCAAATAGCTTTTCATTGTAACGCTGGCCTTTTTTTCCTTTTAGTATCTGTGAGAATACAAAACCGTCCCCGTTGTACATGATAGCGTCGATATTCTTTGACGAGTTGAGCCCCTTGTCGGCCACCACGATCAGTCTTCCTAATCCGTACGAATCCTTGATATCCTTCATAGTCGGCTGAAGCGTAAGAGAATCGCTTGTGTTGCCGGGGAATACCGACATACTGACCGGTAACCCGTTGGAATCCATAAACAGCCCCATTGCGGCAATAGGGTCGGTGCGGTGTTCTTTCGATACGCCTCTTTTCCGAAGGTCATCCTCGCCATTGGGAAAATCGATCTCGAAGAAATAATTGGTCACGTCATAGAATGCATAGGAAAGGTCGCGGCCGATCGTCTTTTTGACACGTTCGTTCAAATGCCGCTGCAACTCCACCTCAAAATCCGCGAAGAGGTCAAGCGATCTGTAGATATCTGGCAGTGTGAAATTCGTGTGCATCCCGTAGAAGTTGTCCTTCCTTTGACAGGAGGCCCGCTTCGAGTCCGGCCAGAGAATTCTTGCCAACACTAGAAACTTGAAAATATCGCTGGGTGAATATTCTCCTCGAAATCGGTGTAATTTTTCATAGTCCTTGATAAACGAATTAATTTCGAGCAGATTATAGACGGCCTCCAGGAACTTGTATCCGTAGTTCTGCCGTCGGTTTTCCCCACCATACATCAGCGCATTGGCTGCAACTTCGATTCGTAAGGGAACATTATCTTTAAAGTTAGCGTCGAACTCCTCCACCATAGCCATGAAAGCCTCGGGATCTGGCTGATCTTCGAAATAACCAAAACTTCTAATAGTACGCTGCTTGGTGGGCATCCCCGGTCCAGGGCGATACCCTTCGACAACACGGATGTGCGTCTTAATAACGCCACCACGCTTTACACGGTCTTTTCTTATCATGGAACATCACCTCCTTTATATTGTAGCATATCTGTAGTATAACACAATATAAAAAGCGCAAAAAAATGCGGAAATCCGCATTTTATAAGCATATTATTCCACTCTGTCTGCTTCGTATATTCTGCTAACTGTAAAAGTCGGGCCTTAATACATAGTTTATATACTCAACACACAGGTTGTATGCTATAATGTTTCCATAATCCATAGGTAGGAAGGAAGAGCGAAACATGAATACTTACATACCCAGCGGTGTGTGTTCAAAAAAAATTGAGTTTCTGATAGAAGACAATATCGTAAAGGAAATACATTTTCAATCAGGCTGCCCTGGTAATTTACAGGGCGTAAGCCGGCTGGCAGAAGGAATGGCAGTCGATGCGGTTATTACTAAATTAAAAGGGATACGATGCGGCGCTAAAGCAACCTCTTGTCCTGACCAGCTGGCTCAGGCGCTGGAGCAGTTAACGAGTAAAAATTCGTTAGAATAAATAAGGCTATTGACAGAAATTTTGATGTGTGATATATTCATTGGCAACAGCATATATAAATGCAATGAACGGGATAAGTAAATTGGCTGCGCTATTATCAGAGAGCCGGGGGGTGGTGTGACCCGGTAGGCGTGCTTATTGAAATACACCTGTGAGCAGCAGGTTGAACGGATACCAAGTAGACTGCGCCGGATGCCACCGTTATCAGAGGCTAGGGTATCGGAATGTCCTGTACCTGAAAAAAGTGGCTTGCTATTTTAAGCAAGCAGGGTGGTACCGCGAGTAAAGTCTCGTCCCTGTTAAGGGATGGGGCTTTTTTATTTTCCGAAAATTTTAGGAGGAGATAACTATGATTATTGTAATGAGCCCGGCAGCTACTCAAAAAGAGATTGACAACGTGGTTGCCCGGGTAACGGGCGCTGGATTAAGAGTACATTTGTCTGAAGGAAAATTACGTACAATTATTGGTCTGATTGGTGAAAAAAAATTAATGGCTCAACTACCTTTGGAGGCTATGGCTGGTGTAGAGAAGGCGATATCTGTTACTGCCGGTTATAAGCTGGTCAGCCGGGAAGTCAAGAGCGAAGATACAGTGATTAATATTGGCGGGGTACTTGTTGGCGGTACTAATCTGGTAGTAATGGCAGGTCCTTGTGCAGTGGAAAGCAGAGAACAACTGCTGGAATCAGCAAAAATTGTTAAAGAAGCCGGTGCTCAGTTTTTGCGAGGGGGTGCCTACAAGCCGCGGACTTCACCATACTCTTTTCAGGGACTTGAGGAAAAGGGGCTGGAAATGTTGGCCGAGGCCCGGGAGGTGACTGGGCTAAAAATAGTTACTGAGGTTGTCGATATCCAATCTGTATCAGTGGTAAGTGCCTATGCCGATGTATTACAAATCGGTGCCCGCAATATGCAAAACTTTCAACTGCTAAAGGCAGTAGGTAAAAGCGGTATGCCTGTGCTGTTAAAGCGTGGGATGGCGGCAACTATCAATGAGTGGCTGCATGCTGCCGAGTATATATTGAGTGAAGGTAATTTTAATGTTATGTTTTGCGAACGCGGTATCCGGACATTCGAGGATTATACCCGCAACACGTTGGATTTGAGTGCGGCAGCAGCACTTAAAGACTTGAGTCATCTGCCGGTGATTGTCGATCCCAGTCATGGCACTGGTGTGTGGAAACTGGTTAAACCGATGGCTAAAGCAGCCGTGGCAGGCGGGGCTGACGGTTTAATGATTGAGGTTCATCCTAACCCGGCAGAGGCCTTGTCTGATGGCAGTCAGTCGCTGACTCCTGTTAACTTCCAAGCTCTGATGAATGAAGTGGGCAGTATTGCGGCAGCAGTTGGCAGGAAAATGGCATGATGCCGGCAATCAAACAGATTGCAATCATCGGTATGGGGTTAATTGGCGGTTCGCTCGGTTTGGCCATCAAAGCCTCCCAGGGGGAGAAGGTTGAGGTTACGGGCATTGACACGAATGAATTGTCAATGCTCAAAGCCAAACAATGCGGTGCTGCTGACCGGATTACTGCTGATTATAAAACCGGTATAAAGAGTGCCGATATGATTTTTGTGTGTACGCCTGTGCTGCAAATTGCGACGCTCATAAAAGAAATAGCGCCCCATTTAAAACCAGGCGCTATTTTGACAGACACAGGTAGTACTAAAACCTATCTAATTCAAGAAATCACAGCAGTATTACCGCCGGGTGTTCATTATGTTCCCGGTCATCCCATGGCCGGGCGTGAAAAAAGTGGCATTGAAGCTGCCGTTGACACACTTTTTTATGATAAGTGGTATATACTCACTCCTGCAAGAGATGGGGACGCTGCGGCTGTAGAAGCAGTACGGCAGGTGATTAGCTGGATAGGGGCCAGAGTCACGGAAATGAATGCTGCCGAGCATGATTGGTGTACTGCTTTAATCAGTCATGTACCACATATTGGCGCTGCCGCGCTGGTAAACTTGCTTATGTATTTGCAAGATCAGGAAAACAGTATCAAACTGGCAGGCGGCGGTTTTCGGGATACAACACGCATCGCTTCTTCCAATGCTGATATGTGGGCTGATATTTGCATGACAAATGCTGAACCAATTGCCGACAGTTTAGATAAATTTAGTCAAATTGTCAGCCAAGTTGCGGCAGCAGTTCGTCAAGGCGACAGGGAAAGTATTCATAAATTTTTTTCTAGTGCCAAACAGCGGCGCGATGAGTTATTACTCCTGGAACAGGCTGCTAGCGAACAACCCTTGACCAATGAGCATTTATAATTTGGGCTATGAGTTTTTTGCCTTCAATATCCGGGTGTAAGCCGTCAATAGCCAAATAATCCGGAAGCTCACGGTTACTGTCAAGAAAGTGAGGTTCAAGGTCGATAAAGTAACGCTGCTGCCGGATAAATTGATTGACGGCATCAAACTCTTCCCGCCAATTGGTAACTGTTTCTTCATGGAAGACATCATTAATTGCATCCGGGTTGATTGGCGGCAAGGTTAAGAAGATAGGTCGAATGCCATTTGTCAGGCATTTATCACGAATACCTGTAAGCTCAGTAATGACTTGAGCAGCAGGGACACCGCCACGCAGGCTGTTGGTTCCACCCAGAATTAGTAGATATTTTGGTTTGAAGGGTAATACATCCTGATCAAATCTGGCTAACATAGCTGCCGTAGTATCACCGCTTTTACCAAGATTAACAGCGGGAAAATTAAGATAGGTTTGATAACTGTAATCAAAATCGGCTGGTGAATAGGAGATTGCGCCGCCGCCGTGGGTGATACTGTCACCAAAGGTGGCTGCATAGTGTCCACGGCTCAAGTCAACGCTAAATTCAGCGGCGTCCGAATAGCCGCCAACCGGATTACCGGCGGCATCAATACCGCGTACCCGCCAATAGTATTTTCCGGGAATAATACGAGGCTGATCGTCATAACAGTCATTTAAGCCGGTGACTATTTGACTCCAAATACGGTATTGGGAGGGTTCAATGCCACCAGGGTTTTCCGGTGGTTGACAAGTAAGCTCAACTTCATGGCTTAAAGCTCCCAATACGGGTATCAGGGAATAGGCGGGATAGAGTGGTGCAGGCAGGTTGGTCGGTTTGTGCTCATTGATCAGTGGTCTGGTGACAGGGATAATATCGTGATTAAGATAAAGTTCAGTGGCATCAGAAAAAACCCCCAGGGGGTTGCCGTGATTATTTAGTGCGCGGACGCGCCAGAAGATACGATTGCCTTCATACCAGGACAAATCAGCATTATAGCCATTGGTAAACACCTCGCGGGTTAAGAGAACCTGTTTGTCAGATGAAAAAACATCATTGGGGTTTTCCGGTGGTTCTGTTAAGAACTCGAGCTCATAGTATACCGCGCCTGGTACTACCGTCCAAGTTAACATTGGCCGGATAGAAGCCGGGGCATTGTCCGGGTAAAAGGAGGTGGGCTTCGGCTTTACCTTGTTAAAGTCGGCGGCCATTCCATTGATGGTTTGTGTTAGGTTAACGTGGTCAGAGTATTTGCCCAGCGGTTGATGAAACAGAGTTTGAGCCGATACGCGCCAGTAGGTGCGAAAAGGAAAATTTTCGTCAATTGACATTTGACTTTTCCAAGTGCGGTAGCTGGCAATTAGCTCTGTTTCAGTGGCTTGCTCAGCGTCGTTGTCAGGAGGAACACTCAAAGCTTCTACCTCATAATAAGCAAAATAAGGTAATCGTTGCCATTGTAAAATATATTCATTGGACATATGATTAATTTCCAGCTGTGGTTTAAAATTTTTGAGGCCAACAGCTTCGGAGACTTCTAATACGTAAAGCAGGGAAATGGTTAGAGACATAATAATAAAAAATCGTTTCAACGTGTACACCTGCCGAATCCTAATAGTATTTATAGAGTAGAAATATAAATATATATTACCACATTTTATTAGTAATACAAATCAGGAGGTAAACCGCTGTTCTTTTTTTGAATAGCGGTTTTTGCAGTTTACTACTAAATCATGGTAGAATATGAAGCGAAGGAGGCGATTGCCGCGGAACAGGTTTTTCAAATTGTAATCGATTATATTGCTCTTTGGGGTTATACCGGAATTTTTATCGGCATGGCGCTGGAGAGTGCATGCATACCTGTCCCCAGTGAACTTATTTTTGGTTTTGCGGGGTATCTGGTATACCTTGACAGGCTGGAGTTTACTATGAGTGTTACTGCTGGAGTGTCAGGCGGATTACTAGGCTCGATTGTTGCTTATTTGATTGGGTTTTACGGTGGACAACCTTTTGTTACAAAGTATGGGAAATACATGTTTTTATCTAAAAGACATGTTGATACTGCGCAAAGATGGTTTGACCGCTATGGGGTGAAGGCAACTTTTTTCAGCCGGTTATTACCCATTGTCCGTACCTTTATTTCGCTGCCTGCCGGGTTTGCCAAAGTGAATCTAGGTAAATTTATGCTTTATACCGTGTTGGGCTCCCTTCCGTGGACAGTGGCTTTAATTTATGCCGGCCAAATCTTGGGTGAAAATTGGCGCGAGTTAAATACGTTGGGTCATGAGGCTAGTCTGGTAGTTGCAATTTTGCTTATCGCTGTTGCAGTATACTACTTTTGGAAGAACAGGACACAGTCTGACCAAAAGTAGTATACTGGACTAAAGAACGATTGGGGAAGGGATGAATAGCTCAGGATATGAAGCAACAGGAAATAATACGTAAGCCTAACCGTCTTCTTCAAGGAACTCTTGTGTTGACAGTGGCTGGTATTGTCGTAAAGGTAATTGGCTCACTTAACTGGATCATTTTGTCGCGCGTATTGGGCGGGGAAGGGATCGGCCTCTATCTAATGGGCTTTCCTGTCTATTTATTGGCGCTTAGTTTGTCAACTGCCGGTATTCCGGTGGCTATTTCTGTTATTACTGCCGAAAAGGTTGCTTTTCAAGATTACCGGGGAGCTAACCGGGTTTTTTATTTGTCGTTGTCTATTCTTACAGTGACAGGTATTGCATTAAGTACGTTAGTTTATTTTGGTGCCGGTTGGTTAATTGAATATCAGGTCATTCGTGACCCACGGGCCTATTATGCACTACTGGCGCTGGCACCGGCTGTTTTTTTAGTTACGTTACTCTCCAGTTTCCGGGGCTATCTTCAGGGCTGGCAAAACATGACACCCACTGCAGTGTCCCAAATTGTAGAACAGCTATTTCGCGTGGGAGCTATGCTGTTATTTGCTATTTGGCTGCTTCCCAGAGGTATTGAATATGCTGCTGGTGGTGCAAGCATGGGCGCTGGTGCCGGAGCAGCAGCCGGACTGTGTGTATTGCTCTATTATTACTGGCGGCTGCAGCGCAATTGCAAACGAGTTTATGCAGAGTCAATAAATCGAGTGCAGGAAGCTCCAGGCAGTATTGTGCGGCGTATTGTAGTCCTGGCATTGCCGGTCTCATTAGCCAGTATTATGCTGCCACTAGTGTCTAATTTAGATATGTTGATTGTTCCTGTCCGGCTGGAAGCAGCGGGGTATACTGTCGAGCAGGCTACTGAACTATATGGTTATTTGACAGGTATGGGGGTGCCGCTGGTTAATCTTGCAACCGTTATTACGGCAGCGCTGGCGACAAGCATTGTGCCTGCTGTGTCTGAGGCCAAGGCATTGGGAAATATCGGGCAAATTCGTGAACGGGCAGCTTCAGCTATGCGGCTTGGCAATATTGTAACAATTCCTGCTGTTGCGGGGCTGTGGGTGCTGGGAACCCCGATTGCGGCCTTTATATACCATGCGCCCCAGGCGGGGGAAGTAGTGCAAGTACTTTCATTTGGTGTATACCTGTTAGGTATTCATCAGATAACAACCGGGGTTTTACAGGGGATGGGTTATACTATATTGCCGGTAATCAATATGGGCATTGCAGCTGCCGTCAAAGTCCTGTTAAATTGGACTCTGACGGCTATGCCCAGTCTGGGGATACAAGGGGCTGGCTGGGCGACTAATGCCGATATTGGTGTTGCTGCATTACTAAATATATATTTTGTTGCCAAATACACAGGTTTGTGCATGGACTGGCAGGAACTACGGAAATGTGTCTTTGCAGCCATTGTTATGGGGGCAAGTATTGATGGTATCTATCAATTCACGGTAGCAGGCGGGATTAGTACTGCTATTGCGACATTTGGGGTTATGTGTTTAGCGGCCGTCATTTACAGCGCTGTTCTACTACTGCTTGGCGGAGTGACAGATCGTGATATTAGCCGAATCCCCTTCTTGGGTGCCAAATTATCGCAGCTATTAACACGGCTGGGATTGCTAAGGGCCTAAGCTGAGAAATAAATTGTGAATCCCGCCGCTTTAGGCGGCAGGGGTTTAGCTTTGCTGAAATGGGTTCACTGTTTGGCTGCATAGCCGGATAGGCGTGCTAATGTTTTTACTCTGAGCACATCGACACCGTTAAAATTAATATTGGGTATATAATAAGTCTCAAGTTCATCATGCAGCTTCTTAGCTTCATGGATATAGGCACCTGCTTTGCCAAAAAGCTCCCAGAAAGTCGTTCGGTCATAATCAGTTACCGGCTCTAACCGTAAGGTGATGTCTGTATCAAGGCAATCATTCATGTCAATAACAGCGGTAGCGTTGGTAAAACTTTGGTTATGCGGCGGGGTTGAGGTTATGAGGGCTGTATCCAGGGCGGGAATAAGGATGTGTTCTGGTTTAAGCGGGTCAAGCGGGCAGAAAAAGGCTTCAATATCCAGTCCCTTGGCTATGGCTGTATCGGCAACCTTAGCCAGCAAGGTTGCTTTACCGGTACCAGGCAAGCCGGTGATAATATAACGTTTTGCGAAGCCGGCACTGATAGAATCAATATAATTTACCGGGCCAATAGGCGTAATGGCTGAAGCAAAAAGCTTCCGCTGTTTGCCGTAACCAACAGTGGTTATGTTACTAAAAATGGATTCGATAATACTTGCAGCTTTTTGGTTAGCCAGATTATAATTCATGGCTTCACAGTTGGCAGCTTCCCAATCGTCATAGACTGCCTTGGCACCCTTAAGCATACGATATGCGCGCTGAAAGCGCCTGCTGATTTCTTTGGTATAGGCTATTATTTCAGTTTTGTTATGAATTAGCTTAGTTTCGTTCCAATATTCGCCAAGATTGAGAATTTCATCAACACAGCCAGGATGTTTAGGGTCGACAATATGGGGAGCGGTGCCATCAATTAAGGCAACCCGGAGTGCTGGTATGACCAACCCGTCAAGGGAATTAGGATCACTGGAACAATGGTGATGTTCAACATCATACCCATGTTCAACAAGTGTCTGCCCAATCTTTTTCATAAAAGTGGATTTTCCGACACCAGGCCCGCCTTTTAGTAAGAAAATTCGTGTTGCATCAATGGGTATTACATAATCATAATAAGAAAAAAAGCCTTGGGGAGTATTGCCGCCAGGGAACAGATGTCTGATTTTTCCTTCAGCCATTTTTATCCTCCCTTTTGTTTAAGGTATTACCAGTGGTGTTTCTCTACAATGTATGAGTTGTGCGGCGTGAGTATATCAAAAATCAGCTGTACGGCGTAGGATTTTTACCTTAGGTGTAGAATAGATTTTACTTTGATCTTTTACTAAGGAGTTGTCATGCGCAAAGAAGTATACGGTTATTTGGCCGTTGTTATTGCTGCTGCTACTGCCTATTTCTTTTTTGATGAGGTTATGGGCTTGCTGAAAAATGCTGGGCGGGCTGTTTGTAGTGCTGGCTGTTATTGTGCTGCAAATCGGCAATGAGCACCGAAGCCCTGAAGCAGCGGGGAAGGAGACAGATATTGTATAATTGGAGTGATTTTGATGCATATTGTACTGGTAGAGCCGGAGATTCCCGGCAATACAGGTAATATTGCGAGGTTGTGTGCTGCGACTGGCTGTGAACTGCATTTGGTAAAACCACTAGGATTTTCCATTGAAGATCGCTATTTAAAACGGGCCGGGCTTGACTATTGGCATTTAGTCAAAGTGCATGTACACGAGAATTTTGCTGAAGTAGTGAAGCTATATCAAGAACATAATTTTTATTTTAATACAACTAAAGCCAGTAAACGTCATAGTGATATTGCTTATCAGAGTGATGATTTGCTGGTATTTGGCAAAGAGACTGCCGGATTGCCGCAGGAACTGCTGAATGCCAATCCAGATAACTGTATCCGCATTCCGATGATCGAAGATGCCAGATCACTTAACCTGTCAAATGCGGTAGCTATTGCCGTGTATGAAGCACTTAGGCAACAGGAGTTTCCGGGACTGAGGTAAAAAAGCCTTTAGGATGGTGAGACGATGTTTGCACAATTTGGACCGGCAGGAAATCCAGATGCGTTTTATGAATCTGGACATAAGGCTTCGGCCGACATGCCGGAATGGTTAGCAGGCCAGGAACTTAAGGCCTATGAGTATCAATGCAGTCGTGGGGTTACTATCAAGCAGCCTACGGCTGAATTGGTGGGACAGAAGGCCGCTCAATATGGCACTAAGCTTAGTATTCATGCGCCGTATTATATTAGTCTGGCTACTGAAGATGAGACTACTGCAAGTAACACGCAGCGGCACTTTTTGCGATCACTGGAAGTAGCCAAATGGATGGGAGCCGACCGGATTGTGTTTCATATTGGCGGCCCCGGTAAAGGTGCTGACCGGCGTCAGGCTATGGAACGGGCCAAGCATTTGTTTGCCGAGGTTCTAGAGCAAGCTGAAAATCAGGGCTTGACAGGCCCGCAACTGTTGGCAGAAACTATGGGTAAACAAAATCAACTGGGGTCACTGGAAGAAGTACTTGAGCTATGTAAGCTGGATGAGCGGGTCCGGCCGGCAGTTGATTTTGGTCATATGCATGCTGTGACAGGTGGTCTATACACGACAAGTGAAGAGTTTGCCGCTGTATTTGAAAAAATAGGCGAAGCACTGGGGGACGAGGCGGCAAAAAATTTGCATATCCATTTCAGCCCTATTGAGTTTACCAGGGCAGGCGAAAAACGGCATTGGAGTTTTGGCGATCCTTATGGGCCGCCATATGAACCGTTATTAACTGTCATCGCTAATCAGGGGTATACCCCCCGGATTATTTGCGAGTCAGCAGGTACCCAGGCTAAAGATGCCAAAACGATGCAGGATTATTATTTGGCAATGGTGAAGAAGGATTTTTAGTGTATACATGCTGAATATAACGCATAAAATAGATGGTGAACTGGAGGAATCTTCATGACTGTACATGATAAAGCCCATGAATTAGGGAGGGTGCTGAGAAATTCTGAGGAGTATCAGGCCTTTTTAGCTGCCAAGAAAAATCTTGATAATGACACAACAAGCAAAACCATGGTGCAAGATTTTCTTAAGAAAAAGCTGGCAGCTGAATATGATTTAATGGCTGGCAACCCGGAAAATAAAGAAAAATCTCAGGAACTCCAAAAAATGTATGAGCTTCTTGTCCTAAATACTAAAGCTAGAGACTTTATTCACGCCCACATGCGTTTTCAGCAGCTTGCTGCTGATATCTATAAAATAATTGGCGATGCGGTCGCTGAAGGAATGGATTTATTTGGCAAAGAATGAGATGTTGGTTAGTAGAAATGTGGATTTTGCTGCCGAATTGAATAAAGCTATTCCCCCGGAAAGACTGCTGGTTAATGAAGCTATGTCTAAACACACTACCTTTCGCATCGGCGGTCCGGCTGATTATCTTGCACTGCCTGCTTCCGTTCAGGAGGTGGCTGCGATTTTGCATATAACTAAACAGTTTGCCATACCTGTTACTGTGTTAGGTAATGGTTCTAATGTATTGGTATTGGACCGGGGAATCCGTGGTTTGGTTTTGAAATTTGGTCCTGAGATGGGCTGTATCCGGCATAATGGTCATACTGTCGTTGCTGGTGCCGGTGCGCTGTTAGCAGCAGTATCCAAGTATGCTGCCCAACATGATCTGACAGGGTTTGAATTTGCTATTGGCATTCCAGGCAGTATTGGCGGTGCAGTTTTTATGAATGCCGGTGCCTATGAAGGTGAGATGAGCCAAGTGGTGCAGGCTGTCACGGCAGTATGTGCGGGCGGCGGGTTAAAGCGGTTTGCAGGGGAAGAACTAAAGTTTGGTTATCGTCATAGTGTATTCCAGGAAAATGGCTGTCTTATTTGTGAAGTAGAACTGGCGCTCTCAAATGGTGTAAATAATTTGATTCGCGTACGACTTGACGACTACACAGTTAAGCGTCAAACCAAACAACCAATTGAAATGCCAAGTGCAGGCAGTACCTTTAAACGTCCTAATGGTCATTTTGCGGGTACGCTAATTGAAAAAGCCGGACTAAAAGGAACAAGTATCGGTGGTGCGCAGGTTTCTACAAAGCATGCAGGTTTTATTATTAATGCCGGCGGTGCAACCGCTCAAGATGTGTTGGCTTTAATCAACAAGGTCCAGGATAGTGTTTATAAGCAGTTTGGCGTTTCTCTCCATCCTGAAGTACGGATATTGGGCGAAGCGTAATTACAATATAATTAATATCAGCAAGGAACCGGGAGCAATATGCCCCGGTTTTTACTATTTTTTGCAGGGGAAAGAAAACAAATGTAGAATTTAGAAAAATAAAAAGATGTACTCCGCAATATAGAAGTTTACAGGCACAGGCGGGTGGTGTATTAAAATCTTTAACGAGTTATATAAATAGTTAGCACAAGAAATCAAAAGGAGACAAGCTTATGCATTTATCATTTTTGGGAGCCGCAGGTATGGTAACCGGATCTTCTTATCTTTTGGAAGTCGGGCAAAAAAAGTTTTTAGTTGATTGCGGCATGTTTCAGGGCTCCAAGGCGATTACTGCCCTCAACAGACGGCCATTTCTCTATAATCCTGCAGATATCGAGGCTGTATTTCTAACCCATGCTCATATTGATCATAGCGGGTTGCTGCCTCGCCTGTGCAATTCAGGTTTCAAAGGAACCATCTATGCGACTAAAGCAACTGCCGAATTATCTAGTATTATGCTGCCTGACAGTGGGCACATTCAAGAGTTTGAGGCTGAGCTTGCTAACCGGAAGGGACAGCGGGCCGGACGCAAGCCGGTCGAGCCGCTGTATACTGTAGATGAGGCTTATAACTGCTTACAACAATTTTCACCGATGGCTTATGATACAGCAATAAAAATTTCAGACGAGGTGACACTTACCTTTCGGGAAGCTGGCCATATATTAGGTTCGTCTATGGTGGAGATTGTGGCAGCAGAAAACGGCGAGACTACGAAAATTTTATTTTCCGGAGATTTGGGTCAGCCTGACCAACCAATTATTCGGAATCCGGCTGTCATAGAGCAGGCTGACTATCTTATTCTTGAATCAACCTATGGGGATCGGATTCATGATCCGAGTGACCCGCTAGAAAAATTAGCTCAATATATTAATGAAACGATTGAGCTAGGCGGTAACGTCATAATCCCGTCATTTGCTGTCGGTCGTACGCAAACCCTTCTTTACAATTTGTATACGTTGTTTAAAGGAGGTCTGATTCCTAAAATTCCGGTAATTATTGACAGTCCGCTGGCTATTTCTGCTACAGAGATCTTCTTAAAAAACTCACAGGAATATGATCGCGAAGCCTATGATCTGCTGTATAAAGACCAGGAGCATCCCTTACAGTTTCCACAATTGACTGTTGCCAAGACAGCCGAAGAATCCAAAGCCATTAATAATTTGGACCATCCCGCCATTATTATCTCAGCGAGCGGCATGGCCGATGCAGGACGTATTCTCCATCACCTGAAGCATAATTTGTGGCGACCGGAGAGCACCGTGTTGTTTGTTGGTTACCAGGCGCAAGGCAGCTTAGGGCGGCGATTATTAGAAGGCATTAAAAAGGTTAGGATTATGGGCGAAGAAATTACTGTCAAGGCCAGGATTGCTAACCTTGAGGGCTTTTCTGCTCATGCTGATAAGGAGCAGCTGACAACCTGGTTAAGCAATTTTACGAGCAAACCGGCTACTGTTTTTATTGTTCATGGTGAGCAAGAAATGTCGGAGCCATTTGCGGCACTTATTGCTGACAAGTTTAACATACCAACCTATATACCTAAGTATGGTGATTCTGTCACATTGACTGGCCGTAGTTGGCAGATTGAGTCTTCGGCCATTATCGATTTTGAACCTGCTGTTCAACAGCTTAGAGATGTTCTTGATGAAGTGGAGAAAGAATTCGCCCAATACCGGAGCAAAATGGAAGACCTGGTTCTTATCAATGGCAACAAGCTGCAAGATGTGCTTAAGCGTATTGATAAGGTCCGCAAATTCATTAAAAAAACCCTTAGTGATTTATGGTCGTGAGCTCATTTCAGCATAGCTGAAGCATCATTAATTTAGGTGGGAGTCTTGATTCATATTCAAGAGGTTCGCGGGTTCGAAATTAGCATGTCCCACCAGGAAAAACATAGATCGTACAAGGCTTGTGGAGCTCTGTACGGTCTTTTCGTTCCATTGATCCCGTTGTATTATAAAAATGTGAAAATTACAATTTTTAGTTTAGGAGAAATAGTAATGGTAATTTTTAGAGTGGCATTAGAAAAAGATGCACAGACAATTACGGAAATAAGGCAGAAAGCATGGAATACAACATATCGGGGAATCTATCCTGATGAAATCATTGACCAGTATAATTTTGATAGATATTATCCAAAAGATTTGATGCAGATAAAAAATCCTCAATTGAAAGTATATCTTATTGAAGATGGTAAAGAAGCGGTTGGATACTTTATTTATGGGAAAAATCTGCTAGGGACGTATAAAGATTTTGAAATATGCTTAAAATCCCTTTACATATTACCGAAATATCAGCGTCAAGGAATCGGAACGCAGGCATTTACTATGCTCAAAACGTATTGCAAAGAAAATCATATCAATAAATTTTATAACGAATGTAATGTTGAGAATCGGAATGCGTTGGCTTTTTATCATAAAATGGGTGGCAAGATTGGCATGAAAGATGATGAACACGAAAGCCAAGGGGAAAATACCTGCTGGATAGAATATGATGAGGCTAATTAATACTTTATGCAATTATTAGAATCATACTAACAGGAGGTGCCCTGAACGTAATTTTTCTGGGAAAGAATTGAGGAGATGACTAAAAACCGTACAAGGCTTTGAAAGCTTTGCACGGTCTTTTAGTGTGTTTAAAATTGAATTTTTAGCAAAACGGGTACTTCGTTGTAAAATTTAACAAATAAATAACTTAATTTAGCATAATTTGTTTGACAATGGAAAGAAATAATCATAAAATAAACTTAAAAGCGAGTAATCACTCGCTCGATAAAGTGGGGGCGTAATGAGCAATAATGCAAGTAAGTTTCTCCATCGTAAAGAAAACGTTATCTTAACTGCTATTGAAATAATTGATGATCTTGGTATTCAAGGCTTATCAACACGCGAGATTGCGAAAAGACAAGGTATATCAGAAGGAACGTTATTTCGACATTTTAAATCGAAAAGTGATATTGTTCTTGATGTGTTAGACTATTTTTCAAAGTATGATTCCGATATATTTCAGTCAGTCAAATTAAAAGGTCTAAAAATGAAAGAGGCAATCGTCTTTTTGGTAGATTCCTATGTAACCTATTATGAAAATTATCCGGCCATTACCGCCGTGACCCAAATATATGGTGTTCTGTTATCAGAACCAGACTTTGCTGATAAGATTAAAAGCATTCTTTGCAGTCGCAAAAATTTTTTAAAGGATGTGATTGAGGAAGGAAAGAAAGCGGGTGAGATTAATCCTCAGGTTGATAGTGGTATAGTAGCAGATATTATTATTGGAACACTTGGAAACATTTGTCTGGAGTGGCGCTTAAACGGACGTAACTTTTCTTTACGAAGTAAAACCCTAATGGCTATACATATGATACTTGGCGCTTTGTAATCTAAAGAAAAAAGATAAACTGGAGGGTAAAAAAATGAAAACAGTATTGGTTGTCGATGATATGCTTTTTATGCGGATGGCTTTGAAATCAATTTTGGAGAAAAACGGGTTTACAGTTATTGGTAATGCTGAGAATGGAGTCGAAGCGGTAAAAAAATACAAGGAATGTGCGCCTGATCTTGTCACAATGGATATTACTATGCCTGAAATGTCTGGATTGGAGGCGTTGAAAAAGATTAAGGAATATGATCAAGATGCTAAAGTTATCATGGTTTCTGCCATGGGGCAGGAGCGGTTTGTTAAAGAGGCAATTATGAACGGTGCCAACTATTTCATTGTAAAGCCATTTAAAGAAGCCAAAGTACTGGAAACTCTAAACAAAGTTGTGGCTTGGTAAAGAGTCATCAAAGGGGACGATTATTGTGGCAGATGAATCTACAATGGAACCAATGCTGGAGCTATTCTTGTTTGAAACCACTCAGCTTGTGGAGCAATTAGAGCAAAGTGTAATTGACAGTGAAAAATGCAGCGGCTATAACATAGCAGCAATTAATGAGATTTTCCGTATTATGCATTCTATTAAAGGGGCAGCGGCAATGATGATGTTTGATACCATTGCCCAGCTTGCTCATTGTGTTGAAGATGTATTTTATTACTTGCGTGAGGGTAAGCCGGAGAACGTAGATTGCAGGATACTGTCAGATCTAATTTTGGCAAGTGGCGATTTTATTAAGAATGAGATTGACAAGCTTAAGAGTGGCAGTAATGCAGATGGCAACGCAGCTTCGCTACTTGATCAAACACACAGTTTTCTTGCTGAGTTAAAAAAAGTGAATCCGAGCGTACAGCCAGTGGATAAGGAAAATACGGTACCCAGTCAAAAACAATATTATATCAGCCAGGACAAGAAGGCAGTTTCTCAAAAAAAGCAGCGTTTCATAGCGACAGTTTTTTTGAAGATGACTGCGATATGGAGAATATTCGCGCATACACCATTATCCCTAGTTTACGGGATATTGCCGAAGATATTACATATACACCGGACAATATTATGGAGGATGATGCGACGGCAGAAATTATTCGCAAAGAGGGATTTAAGATATTCTTTTTATCTGGCCGTCCTTATAGTGAAATACATGAATTACTGGAAAAGACAATATTTCTCAAAACCTTAGAATTAGTAGAAATTGACGGTACGGCAACAGAGAAACAAGTGTCACGACCAAAGCAGATTATTTTGGAGGATTTGCCTGATACAACCAGCAAGCCGATTGCGCAAAATTCCGTTGATATAAACAAAAAAACTGTTTCCAATAGCGGGCAGAGTATGATCAGTGTTAATGTGGCTAAATTGGATACGCTTATGGATTTAGTTGGTGAATTGGTGGTAGCAGAAGCTATGGTGATACAAAATCCTGATTTGCGGGGGTTGTCTCTCACTAATTTTGCTAAAGCGGTACGACAGCTTGAGAAAATTACTGGGGAGATGCAGGATATTGTGATGTCGATCCGGATGTTGCCGCTTGCTGCTACTTTCCAAAAAATGAATAGAATTATTCGCGATATGTCTAAAAAACTTGGCAAGGAAGTTCAACTGGAGTTAGTCGGTGAAGAAACGGAAGTTGACAAAAATATTATCGAACATATATCAGATCCGTTAATGCACATCATTCGCAACGCTGTTGACCATGGGATTGAATCAGGCGAGGAACGGATGGCAGCGGGAAAACCGGTAAACGGCAAAGTTACGTTAGAAGCGAAGCATGATGGCAGCGATGTCGTTATTTTAATCAAGGATGATGGCCGGGGATTGAACCGGGACAAGATACTCAAACGCGCTGGAGATAATGGCTTATTGCATAAGCCTGGGAATGAGATGACTGATAAAGAAATATATTCCTTTATTTTTGCCCCGGGTTTTTCTACTAACGATAAAGTGACTGAATTCTCCGGTCGAGGCGTTGGTATGGATGTAGTTACTAAAAATATTACCAGCATCGGTGGTATGGTAGGAGTTGATAGTATTCCAGGCGCAGGGACAACAATCTCTCTAAGGATACCTCTTACCTTAGCTATTGTTGACGCTATGAATATAGGAGTAGGAGATGCCCGGTATACGATTCCAATTACCGCGATAAAAGAATCATTTAAGCCTAGGGAAAAAGATATTATCATTGATCCGGATGGAAACGAAATGATTATGGTGAGAGGGCAATGTTTTCCAATTTTACGTATTAGTCAGGTATTTAAAGTGGATACCTGTACGAATGGTTTTACCGATGGAATTATTATTATGGTTGAAAATGAAGGTAATATAGTATGCCTATTTGCGGATGAACTTATTGGCGAGCAACAAGTGGTTGTAAAGGCACTGCCTCTCTATGTAAAAAATATCAGGCAGGTGGAAGGAGTAGCGGGATGCACGCTTTTGGGTGACGGCAGTATTAGTCTGATATTAGATATTGGTGGAATGGTAAAGCGCGAAAAAATTTCATAGACGAAGAAGACAAAATTACGTGAAAACACGAGAGGAGAAGTGTTATGTCCGAGATTAGCGAAAATGAACTGGAATTGGAAGAAGATACCCAGAAAGGAAAATTCCTGACATTTACTCTGGGTGCGGAAGCTTATGGCATAGAAATTAAGTATGTCACTGAGATTATCGGTATGCAGCCTGTTACTCAGGTACCTGATCTTCCGGAATACGTCAAAGGAATTATTAATTTGAGAGGGAAAATCATTCCGGTTATTGATATGCGCTTACGATTTAAAAAATCCTCTATAGATTACAATGACCGGACTTGTATTGTGGTAGTTGATATCCATGAAATTGCCGTAGGGTTAATTGTTGATACTGTTGCCGAAGTGCTGACAATTGCGGAAAACGATATCGTTCCACCACCACAATTGCAAAATGGCAGTTATCATCAGCGATTTACCAAGGCGATTGGAAAAGTTGGTGATGACGTAAAATTAATCCTTGATAGTGAACGGGTATTAAGCAATGATGAAGTGAACTTCCTGGAAAAAATTAACTAGCGGTATATGAGTAACGATAAGGAGGCCTAGGTATGAATTGGTATCTAAATCTTAAAATTGCCAATAAGCTTATTATCGCCTTTCTCTGCGTGGCTGTGGTGACTGGTATTGTTGGTATAGTAGGTATAATTAATCTTTATAACCTGGCGCGGGAAGATACAATATTGTTCGAATATTATACTGAGCCGCTTGCACAAATGGGGAATGTGACAGAAGCTTATCAAAGAAGTCGTGTCAATGTAAGAGATGTACTATTGGATAGAAATCCTGCGCACCAGGCAGATAACATGAGCAAGACTACTGCATGTATTGGAGAAATAAAAGAAGAAACAGAGAAGATTGGCAAAACTCTCGTATCTGATGAAGGACAGAAGTTACAAAAAACTCTTATTGGTGTGATAAATGATTATGAAGCGTATATCAAGCGGTTATATGTCACGATTCAAGCTGGTCAGTATGAACAGGCAAATCAGATGATGGCAACCGAAGGGGTTCATTATGCAGATATCTTTGAGGATACATTGAATACCATGAATTCGCTCAAAGTTGAACTTGCTAAACAAAAAGCTGCTAAAAATAAACAGGAAGCAAATACTGCTATCCTGGTTATGGTTGCTTTTGTTGTAACAGGAGTTATTCTGGCTATGGTGCTTGGCCTTTATATTGCCCGGGTGATTTCCCGGCCAGTTAAGGAAGTTGTTAAGTTGGCAGGAAAAATTGCCAGTGGTGATTTAAATGTTGAAGTCAAGGTCACGACTAGGGATGAAATAGGCGAATTAGCGCAGGCTTTCAACGTGATGGCCGGTAACGTCAACCAGGCAATGAGAAGTATCAGCGAAGCTGCAGGGCAAGTGGCTGCGGGTACTCAGCAGATTGCGGCATCGAGTGAGATTCTATCGCAAGGTTCTACTGAGCAGGCCAGCTCAATTGAGGAGATTACGGCCTCCATTGAGCAAGTGGCAGTTCAAACCAGACAGAATGCGGCCAATGCCAACCACGCTAATGAGTTGGCTAATTCTTCTAAAGGACAGGCTGTACAGGGAAATCAGCAAATGCAGGCAATGGTAGCCGCGATGCGGGAAATTAATGAGTCGTCTGTCAATATATCAAAAATCATCAAAGTGATTGATGAAATTGCCTTTCAAACCAATATTTTGGCCCTTAATGCGGCGGTAGAGGCGGCCAGGGCCGGTCAACATGGTAAAGGGTTTGCAGTGGTGGCGGAGGAAGTCAGAAATCTTGCTGCCAGAAGCGCCAATGCCGCGAAGGAAACAACGGTAATGATCGAAGAGTCAATTCAAAAAGTGGCTGCCGGCACTAAAATTGCCAATGATACGGCAACGGCGCTGGATGGCATTGTACAGGAAGTAGCAAAGGCAGCGGCACTGGTTGATGATATTGCCGGGGCATCAAACGAGCAGGCTACAGCCATTGCTCAAGTTAATCAGGCTATACTGCAGGTATCGCAGGTTGTGCAGACTAACTCGTCAACAGCGGAAGAAAGCGCTTCAGCAAGCGAGGAATTAGCCAGTCAGGCCGAGATATTAAAAATTAATGTTTCCAAATTCCAATTAAAAGAAACTGACTGTAGCGTTTTGGGGACACAGGGCTTTAGTCCGGATATACTGCGTGCCATTGAAACGATGGTCGAGCAAAACAAGCAAAGTCAAAAGCGTGAGGACAGAGTGGGTAAGCCTGAAATGGTACTGACGTCGAAAGGAAAAATTCTTCTTGATGACAGCGAATTCGGCAAATATTAAAGCCGGAAGTGAGCAGGAGCAAACAGTCACTGTTAAAGGACGGAAGACATGAAAGCAATAACCGACAGAGAGTTTATCGAACTAGTTCAGTTCATCAAGCAAAATTTTGGCATTAACCTTACGCAGAAAAGAGGCTTGGTGTTGGGGCGGTTGCACAACTATATTGAGCAGAATGGCTTTGATAGTTTTTCTGAGTATTTTCATTATATAGTTAATGATCGCACAGGTAAGGCCGGGTCAATATTGCTAAATAAACTGACAACAAATCATACTTATTTTCTGCGGGAACCTCAGCATTTTGATTTTTTGGAACAAGTGGTGCTGCCTGCTTTTGCCAAGGGTGCGAGTAAAGATTTACGTATATGGAGTGCCGGCTGCTCAACAGGTGAAGAACCATATACGTTGGCAATGATTATTGATTCTTTTTTCGGGGTGGCAAAGTGCCAGTGGGATGCCAAAATATTGGCAACCGACATTTCCACGGCTGCTCTGGAACGAGGGCAGCGTGGGATTTATCCTAATAGTCAATTAAATGAATTGCCTAATCGTTGGCGAACAAAATATTTTGCTAAAATTGATGATGAATATAGTGTTATTAATGAGAAGATACGAGAAGAAATCATATTCAGACGTTTCAATCTAATGAACGCAACATTTCCTTTTAAAAAGAAGTTTCATCTTATTCTTTGCCGAAATGTAATGATCTATTTTGATGCCGACACGAAACAAAATTTGGTCAACCGGTTTTATGACCATATGGAACCGGGGGGGTATCTATTTATCGGCCATTCTGAAGCCTTAAGTCGCCATGAAAGTAAATATGTTTTTGTTGCGCCGGCAATCTATAGAAAGGAATAAATGATGACTACCATGAAAAGAAAGATTAGGGTTTTAGTGGTCGATGATTCAATTGTATTCAGGGAATTTTTACTCCGGGGGATTGACAAAGATTCCATGCTCGAAGTTGTGGCGACAGCTTCCGACCCCTATATGGCCAGAGACAAGATTTTAGAATTTGAACCAGATGTTATGACGTTAGATGTTGAGATGCCACGCATGAACGGGATTGAATTTTTAAAAAAGCTTATACCGCAATATCCGTTACCGGTTGTGGTAGTAAGCGCAGCAAGCGAGAATATATTTGACGCCTTGAACGCCGGTGCTGTTGATTTCGTTACTAAACCGGACGCGAAGTCACCAGTAAATTGGGAAATGTTTATTCGTGAGTTGATTGTTAAGCTAAAGATTGCAGCAACTGCACAGGTCGGCCGGCTAAAGCGTGAATATGTCACTGGTCAACCTATAACTGGAACTGTTCCGATAAAGAGAGACCGAATTATAGCCATAGGGGCATCAACAGGCGGTACGGAAGCAGTGTATGAGGTTGTTCGCTCATTTTCCCGGGATATACCAGGTGTAGTTATTGTTCTGCATATGCCGCCTGTATTCACTGGTATGTATGCGCGACGATTGAACAATTCATGCTTAGTGGAAGTAAAAGAGGCAGAAACCGGCGATACTGTTATACCCGGAAGGGTGTTAATCGCACCGGGAGATCATCATATGCGCTTAAATCGCAACGGAAAAATATATGCTGTTGAGTGTTTTAAAGGTGACAGGGTAAATGGACACTGTCCTTCCGTAGATGTTTTATTTGATTCGATGGCCGAGAAGGCCGGTGCTGCAGGAATTGGTGTTATTTTGACCGGGATGGGTTATGATGGCGCGAAAGGTTTGCTTAAAATGAAGCAGGCCGGTGCAAATACCATTGGGCAGGATGCGCAATCCAGTGTGGTCTATGGGATGCCTAAAGTTGCTTATGATATCGGAGCTGTAAGTAAGCAAGTTCCCTTAGAAAGGATATCCCGGCAAATTTATTCCATTTTGACACAATAGGCACTGCAGTTAAATGTTGTTCCTATTACTATTATAAAAATTAGATTGCGGGTGATAGGCTGATGAATATGCACTTCATGGCCGGAATACTAGCTTCCATTGGAGATGGAGTTATTGCTGTTGATACGGCAGAGAAAATTATTTTTATGAATGAAGCAGCTGAACAAATTACTGAGTGGAGTAGGACAAAGGCTATGGGTCAGCCATTTGGTACTGTGTTCAGTCTCTATAGTGCCAATACCAGAGAACCGTTGCTCAGCCCTATTACCCAGGTTCTGCAAACGCATACCGCCACGGGTTTGCAGAATGAATCGGTAATTATCATGAAGGATGGAGCGGCAAAGTATCTATCTGCAAGCTGCACACCGATTAAACAAACCGGCGAGAAAATTGATGGTGTAGTGGTGGTATTTCGTGATATTACGCGCTATAAAATGTTGGAAAAGAAGATCGAGAGTGAAGAAAATAATTTTAAAATGATATTTAATTCCGCTCCGGTAGGCATGTATACTGTCGATGAAACTGAAAAGATTATCCAGGTCAATGATGCGGCACTAAAGATGCTTGGCGGAGACCGGATAAAGGTAGTGGGAAAGAGTTTCGGCAATGCAGTTGGCTGTCAGGGTAGTCTTGAGAATGAGCAGGGCTGCGGGCACGGAACTTCTTGTCAATATTGCGAATTCCGGCGGGCCACTTCGCTTGCTTTCGAAGGTTTGTCTGCGTCTGGCATTGAATGCTACAAAACCATTGTTAATGAAGGGAAAAAAGTGGTATTTTGGTTTAGAGCCAGTGCCGCACCAATTATCGTAGATGGTAAAATTCGTGTTGTGGTAGCTTTGGTTGATATAACTGATCAGAAACAGAAAGAAATATCTATTATCAAAACAAGAGATTTTTATTTGCGGATTTTTGAGAGTTTTCCAACAATTATTTGGCGAAATAATATAAATAGCGAGACTGAATCTATAAATGAAAACTGGTACATATTAACAGGCCAGGCCACTGAACAGGCATTAGGGCATGGTTGGCTGGAGCGGCTCCATCCGGATGACAAAAAAAAATACATCGATTCCGACCTGGGGCTGCAGGACAAAGAGGTTTTGGAGGAAAGCGAAATCCGGGTACTTGATCGTAATGGACAGTACCGCTGGCTTTATAGAGTTTGCAAGCTGTACTATAATATGCATGGAATACCTGAAGGGTATATTGGTATGGGGATCGATATTACTGACAGAAAAATTGCCGAAGAAGGTTTGAACAGATATAAAGTTCTTTCTGAACAGGCGCAGGATATAATCACCTTTATTGATATGGACGGGCGGATTATTGAGGCCAACGAAGCCGCTGTTAAAGCCTATGGCTATTCACGCGAGGAACTGCTAAATTTAACTATTTTTGATCTGTGTGAAAAAGATAAGGAAGCATTCATGAAGTGCCAGATAGCCATAGCTGACAGGAAAGGTATATTTTTTGAAGCGGTGCATAAAAGAAACAATGGTGAATTTTTCCCGGTGGAAATAAATTCTCAAGGTACAATGATTGGTGAAAGAAAAGTACTGCTAAATATTATCAGGGATATATCTGAACGAAAGCTTGTGGAAGAAGAACTTAAAGGAGCTAAGGACAAAGCGGAAGCAGCAAACAAAACCAAAAGTGAGTTTCTTGCCAACATGAGTCATGAAATCCGAACCCCGATTAATGGCATTATGGGAATGATTGATTTAACGTTAATGACCGAATTAGCCGGCGAGCAAAAAGATAATTTAACGGTCGCAAAATCTTGTGCACGTCAGTTGCTGGAAATTGTTAACGATATTCTGGATTTTTCCAAGATGGAAGCCGGAAAACTGTCGCTTGCTCTTGCCAGCTTTAGATTCCGGGATTTGATCGCTGAAATAGTGAAAGCTTATTCGTATCGTGCCGGAAGCAAAGGGCTGGAATTAAATTATACCCTATCAGCTGATGTTCCGGATATTGTGAGTGGCGATCAGAACCGTTTACGGCAGATATTGAATAACTTGCTTGACAATGCCATAAAATTTACCGAAAATGGTGAAGTTAGCTTATCAATTAAAAGAAGCGGAGGAAATGCTGAAACGTTTGAGCTGACCTTCGCTGTGCGCGATACCGGCATCGGAATTGCTGCTGGCGAAATGAATAAGCTGTTTAAAACATTTAGTCAAGTAGATAGCTCCATTACTAGAAAATATGGCGGCACAGGTTTGGGGCTGGTTATTTCTAAGCAGCTTGTAGAACTGATGGGCGGAAAGATGTGGGTTGAGAGTGTCAAAGATACAGGGAGCGTTTTTTACTTTACTATTAGTTTAAAAGCCGGCGCATTTGATGACCGGTCAAAGTTATCGCAGAAATTTGTCAAGCCATTGATATCGTTGAATCTTTTGTTAGTTGAAGACGATGCAATTAATCGTGTTGTGACTGAAAGAATGGTTCGCAAGCTGGGCTATCAAATTGATACGGCAGAAAACGGTGTCAAAGCATTACTGCTTTGGCGGCAAAAACACTATGATATCATTTTGATGGATATTCAAATGCCTGAAATGGACGGGATAGAGACCACAAAGCACATCAGGGAAGAAGAAGTTCATACTGGCAAACATATCCCGATTATTGCGCTTACGGCACACGCACTTTTAGGGGACAGGGAAAGATTTTTGGCAGCAGGAATGGATGAATATATCGCTAAACCGGTGCAGTTTGAGGAACTGATTAAAAAAATTGAATTGTTTTCACCACAAAATAAATGCATGAATCCTGCCGGTATTATTCGCAGTTTGCATATTAGTGAAAATGGGGACGTTGTTTTGGCTTGCGAAGCAGATGCGGTAAATGCGGAGTCTTCGGTATTGCTGGAAATAGTAAAATTGCTTGAACGGTGCAGTGGTGACGAAAAAGATTTAGGGCTGCTGGAGGAGTCTGCTCACAAGATTAAAATAGTAGCGGCCCAAATTGGTTCAGATGATTTAAAGAGTATGGCTTTTAAAGCTGAATTGGCCGCTAGGCGCGGTAATTTGCGAGAAACGCTTGCGCATTTAGAAAATATTCGGCAGCTATGCGAATTTTGCAAAAGATAAAGTTTTAGGGGGGAATAGAGATGAGAATATTAGTAGCAGAAGATGATATGGTTAGTAGAAAGTTTCTTTCGAAGTTTCTTTCTCAATATGGAGAATGTGACTTGACGGTAGATGGCTTAGAGGCTTTGGATGCGTTTTTATTGTCTCTGAAAGATAACAATCCTTACGATTTGATCTGCTTGGATATTATGATGCCTAAAGTTGATGGCGTTAAAGTATTAAAAACTATTCGGCAGTTGGAACGGCAAAATGGGGTTTTGCCTGAAAAGCACGCCAAGGTAATCATGGTAACTGCATTGGGAGAAACGAACTATGTTCAGCAGTCTTTTGAACTTGGTTGTGATGCCTATGCTGCAAAGCCGATAGATATTGACCAACTGGTGAAAGTAATGGAAAAGCTGGGGCTAGTTCAGCAAAATTAGTAGAGGAAGTATTATGTTGAAGGTTGTCTCAGGTTACTATGTTATTCATGTGGAAGGTGAAAACCTGGACAGCGCAACAGTAGTTGGGAGGATAGTTATGCTCCGTTTAGCAACTTCGCAACTTCAACCGGGGATGATTATTGCCCGGAATATTTTTAGTGCCAACGGAAAACTTTTGCTGTCAGAAAATGCAATTTTAGATGAACATTTGATTGCAAAATTGGGGACGCTGGGTATAGATTCTGTATTT
Organism: Sporomusa ovata DSM 2662; assembly: GCF_000445445.1. Lineage (GTDB taxonomy): Bacteria > Bacillota > Negativicutes > Sporomusales > Sporomusaceae > Sporomusa > Sporomusa ovata. The sequence goes on from NZ_ASXP01000004.1 coordinate 318,501, forward strand.
GTTCGTCATCCACACTTGGAAATTACACCCCAGGAGATTGTTAATGAAGAAACCCGAGTGGAGATCATCAAAATGGCTAGTCAGGCTTTCGGAAATATCCGTGAAAATCGGACATTCAATCTAACTGGAATATCCGAGGCTATGAAGAAGCTTATCGAAGATGCAATTGGTAACCGCCATGTGCTGATACAAATGACAGACATTCGTGCCCGTGCTGATTATACATTTGGTCATTCGATTAATGTCTGCTTACTATCGATTATGATCGGAATCAAAATGAATTTGAATCACCAGCAGTTACTCGAACTCGCGATGGGGGCCATTTTGCACGATTTAGGAATGCTGCTGGTTCCCGCCGAAATTCTTCAAAAGACGGACTCACTTTCGCCTACTGACTGGAAGCTAATACAAACCCATACTGAAAAAGGGTTTGAAATTATTCGCAGAGTTGGTCCAATTCCCTTAGTATCCGCTCATGTGGCTTTCCAACACCATGAAAATTTTGATGGCACCGGTTATTGTCGAGGTTTGTTAGGGGAAAATATTCATATTTATGCGAGAATAGTTGCTGTTGCAGACCTATATGATGCGATTACCTCGGATAGGCCTTATAGAAAATCCTTTTTGCCCCATGAGGCCTATGATATTATGCTAGCCTCCAGAGGGACTAAGCTAGACCCTAAGATTGTTGATCTATTTCTGGAGAATGTGGTGATATACCCAGTTGGTACCACTGTATTATTAGACACCGGTGAAATTGGTGTGGTCGTTGAGATTCACCCGCAGTTACAAGTACGGCCAGTGGTGCGGATTATCATCGATCAATTCGGCAACCCGTGGCCGGGGCCGGAGAAACTGGTGGACTTCACTAAAGATTTAATTCGATTTATTGTTAAAGTTTTGAAGCCGGAAGAAATTTTTTCATTAAGGGCAAACGCTTGTAAAAATAAAAGTTCACTCAAAGGAGAAGGTGTACCTATAGATGGAAAATGCTATGACTAAGAAAAAGTGGTTATGCCAACCAGGTATTTTAGCAGCGCTTACCGCTGCTTTGTTATTTGGCGCAGGAACGCCATTTGCGAAGCTATTGCTAAATGCTGTTAACCCATGGCTAATGGCGGGGCTGCTTTACATTGGCTCCGGTCTTGGCCTAACTCTATACCGCTGGTTGACCAAAGCTCCTGTTGTCAAGCTGCCACGCCAGGAGACGTTTTGGTTTGCTGGTGCGATTGTGGCTGGTGGTATCGTTGCTCCGGTCTTACTGATGTTTGGTTTAACCCAAACGCCTGCATGCGGGGCATCTCTACTGCTCAATGCCGAAAGTGTATTTACGGCCTTACTGGCCTGGTTCGCATTCAAGGAAAACTTCGATCGGCGCATTGCACTGGGCATGTTCGCCATCGTAGCCGGTGCAGTAGTCCTGAGTTGGCAGGGGGATGCAGGTTTTGCCGGTTTATGGCCATCTTTAGCGCTGCTGGGCGCGTGCTTCGCCTGGGGCATCGACAACAATTTGACGCGCAAGGTGTCATTGTCGGATACAACGTGGATTGCTTCAATCAAAGGTCTGGTTGCCGGTTCAGTCAATCTGGCCTTAGCCTTCTTGCTCGGTGCATCCTTGCCGCCGCTCTTTAATCTGGTTTTCGCGATGGTGGTGGGGTTTCTCTCCTATGGTGTGAGCTTGGCCTTGTTCGTAGTTGGTCTACGCCTCCTTGGCACTGCCCGTACCGGGGCTTACTTTTCTATTGCTCCGTTCATTGGGGCTGTAATAGCACTGGCCTTTGGTGAGCCATTGACGCTGCCGCTGGTGATTGCGGGAGCGCTGATGGCACTGGGCGTTTGGCTTCACCTAACAGAGCACCACAAACACGAACATATGCACACAGAGTTAGAACACGAACACGAACATACACATGATGAACATCATCAACATACACATGATAGCCCTGCTGCAGATGGAACAAAACATAACCACCAACACCGGCACTCGGCACTGATTCATAGGCATGAGCACTTCCCCGATGCTCACCATCAGCATGAGCATTGAAATAATAAAAACAGCTAAAATTTAGATTGGTTCTAAATTTTAGCTGTTTTTACAGATCTCAATATTTTTTTATTACATCAATAACTCCTATTCCCGATAGTTCTCCCTCCGCATTTAACGGATTTTTCGGCTGATGGATATTGAACATAAAACCATCTTGTCCATATCTTTTAAATGCATTTCCAGTAAAACTCTTATCAAGTGCTATGGCGCATACCTTCCCAATGATCAGTGCGGCTATGCCCTGTTGTGATAAATCTTTTTCAAGTTCCAGGCTGCATTCCAAGGATAAAAAGCTTTCTTTTATACGCGGCGCGTTAATGGTTTTGGAGGTTTCAAGCGTAAACCCGCCTGCTGCAAATTCATCGGTTTCAGCGTCGTTGTTAGTAATAGTTTTTTGGCACATTTCAAGGTAATCAGAACAGAGGAAATTGACGCAAAACTCTTTAGTTCGCAAAATGTTTTGATAGGTATGTGACCGTTGTAATAGGCCGGGCATTACAGCATAAAATCCACCACCATCGCCGGAAAAAGAACTCCAGGAATGTAAGCAGGCATTTGGCTGACCATTGTCTTTATAAGTTGTAAGCATAAATAACGGGTGGGGAATACCGCACACAAATTCAAACCAATGAAATATATTGTAGTGCCCGGGCCATTCTTCCTGAAAAAAATCTGGTTTTTGTGTAAGAATTTCAAGTTTCATAAGGGAACCTCCTTTGGTTATTTTCTTTACTTTATCATAAAGGATATTTAGTGTATTGCAAAAAAACGACAAGTTAACTTTCCGCATACTGCAAAGCTTCCAAAGGGGTTCTGCCTGCATATTTTTTAAAATTGTTGATAAAATGAGACTGGTCAGCAAATTGATAGTGATACGCAAGATCACCAAAATTTCGATTGCGGGAATAATACATGTCTTGCCAGATCATTTGAAACCTTACTATATCGGAAATTTTTTTTGGCGAAGCACCGATAAATTCTGTAAACAGGCGTTCAAGGTGTCTTTGACTGATCGTTATTTTGGCGCATAGGGCAGGTATCGAGATTAGGCCTTTTGTTTTTAAAATATAATAAAGAGCATTTAAGATATTGGGGTTCATAGGACGCGATGCCTGAAGGCAGGATAACAAATAATTTTCCATCGCAGCTATCCGGCCCATGATGGATGGTTTTGCTAACAGAATGTCTGTCAGTTTTTTTCTGAAATCATAAAAATAATTGTCGACATCTATAAATGTATTTAAGGCGTCTCTCATGGTAGTATCAGCAAACAGAGGAACAGCCCAGAAGTAAAAGCGAATGCCAAATGTAGAAGTAGTTGCTGCCTTAGTAGTAACCACAGTATGAAAAGGAGCATCATTGATACCGCAAAAAGCCGCGCTTAGTGTATTGGAAATGTGATTGATGTCAACGACAATATCCATACAGCCATCTGGGATGATGATCGTAGAATGAGATCGCTGCTTATTCTTACCGGATGGTAGCAGCGGGTGGAATGACCCCCAAAAGCATCTAATGTAGGGTTTAAGCATATTACTTGGTGGAATTTCAATATATTGCAGCGTGTTTTGGGGTTTTGCAATGATAGGATTAAATAGGTTGGACAAAGTATGCGTTCAGTCCACCTCCTCGCTGAGTTCCTGCGCTGGCTTGTTTTCATTATTATCATTATAGCACTGTGAATGATAATAGATTTGCCTAAACAGGCAAGTTAAGATAATATTTTAGATAGTAGTGAAGTATTCTAGAGGGAGTTTTTTTATAATGGAAAAGGTAAATATAAAAGATATTTTAGAAAAAAGTGGTTTTTTATTTGAATTAATTTATAATGAAAGTCCTATTCGTACAGCACAGGAAGGTGCAGATTATTTTAATGTTGATATTGCTCAAATAGTGCCAACGTTGATACTATATACAGGTATAGGCTTTCATGTGTTAGTTATTTCAGGGGCAAGAGGTCATGTTAATTTCAAAGAAATAAAACACTTGCTGCATTGCAAAAATGTCAGATTAGCGACAAAAGAGGAAGTTAAATCAGTAACCGGTTTTTCAGTTGGCAATGTACCAATGTTTGGAATTCCATTGCCGTACATCGTGGACAAGAGACTTCTCCAATTTTCGTTTGTTTATGGTGGTTTAGGAGAAGAAAATACGACGTTAAAGGTTGATCCGCGTGCTTTGTTTAATTTAAATAAAGTTGTTGGGTCATTAGAATAGTAAAGGACTTTGCCCCATTGTCAGAAGCAATGGACGTTGGAGGCATACTTGTTTTTTTCATTTAAAATAAATTTAATTTGACATATGACAAGTGGTATAATATAGTGAAGTGTGCATGACACTACAAAAGGGTGCAAAAAAGCATCCTTTTGCTCATTATAGGGGAGGCTATCATTTTATATGGAACGCAATGACTTACGTAATATCGCTATTATTGCCCACGTTGACCATGGTAAGACAACTTTGGTTGACGCTATGCTCAAACAAAGCGGTGTTTTCCGCGCGAATGAACATATTATTGAACGCGTTATGGACTCAAACGATCTTGAACGCGAACGTGGCATTACCATCTTATCGAAAAATACGGCGGTAATGTATCATAATATCAAAATTAACATCGTCGATACCCCGGGCCACGCCGATTTTGGCGGTGAGGTTGAGCGGGTGCTTAATATGGTTGACGGTGTATTGCTCCTGGTAGATGCTTTTGAGGGACCGATGCCTCAGACTAAGTATGTATTGCGTAAAGCCTTAGAGCAAAAGATTAAGCCAATTGTTGTTATCAACAAAATTGACCGTCCTGATCAGCGGGTAGAAGATGTTCTTGACGAGGTATTAGAACTATTTATTGAGCTGGATGCTAATGATGAACAGCTTGACTTTCCGGTAGTATATGCAACTGCCCGTGCGGGGATTGCCAAAATGGCCATGGATGATAACAGCGACAATTTGCAACCGTTGTTTGAGTGTATTGAGAAAACCATCCCTGCGCCGCGGGGCGAGATTGACGGACCGCTGCAGGTTATGATTACTACACTGGATTATGATGACTATGTCGGCCGGATTGCTATTGGCCGGGTTGTACGAGGACGAATTAAAAACGGCCAAAATGTTGTATTGGTGAACGGTGAGACGGAGACCAAAGGCAAAATCGGCAAATTATATATATACGAGGGGCTGAAGCGTACTGAAGTCCAAGAGGCTGCTTTAGGTGACATTGTTGCGATGATTGGTCTTGAATCAATCAATATTGGTGATACGGTAGCTGATACCGAGAATCCGGAAGCGCTGCCTGCAATTCGTATTGACGAGCCGACACTTGCTATGACTTTTTCGGTAAATACAAGCCCATTTGCCGGACGGGAGGGCCAGTATGTTACGTCACGCCATATTCGTGACCGCCTGTTTAAGGAAGCCGAAACCAATGTTAGCTTGCGGGTTACAGAAACCGACAGCCCGGATTCTTTTGTGGTGGCAGGCCGGGGGGAACTGCATTTGTCGATTCTTATTGAAACAATGCGCCGCGAGGGTTATGAGCTGCAGATTGGTAAGCCGCAGGTAATCTATAAGGAGATTAACGGCAAGCGCTGCGAACCGATGGAGTTTTTGACAATTGATGTACCACAGGAATTTATGGGACCGGTTATGGAAGGCTTAGGTACCCGCCGGGCTGAGCTTGTTAATATGATCGAATTGGCTGGCTACTTACGGATGGAATTCATTATTCCGGCTCGTGGCTTAATTGGTTTTAGATCAGGGTTTTTGACCAATACCAAGGGCAATGGTATTATGCACCATGTTTTCCATGGTTATGTGCCATATAAAGGCGATATTCCCGGTCGTACCCGGGGTGCATTAGTAGCGTTTGAACAGGGCGAAACCACTGGCTATGGCATTAATAGTATCCAAGACAGAGGCATTATGTTTGTTGTCCCCGTACAACCTGTATATGAAGGTATGATTATCGGGGAAAATGCCCGGGATATGGATATGGATGTTAACCCCTGCAAGAAAAAGCATGTAACCAATATGCGGGCTAGTGGTACTGATGACGGTATTCGTCTGACACCGCCGCGAATTTTAAGTCTGGAACAGGCACTTGAGTATATTAATGATGATGAGGCTGTAGAAGTCACACCACAAAGCATTCGTTTGCGTAAGCTTATTTTAGACCGGCACATCCGTGGCCGCGAACGCAAACAGTGAACTCGTTTCAGCATAGCTGAAATATTGGGGATTCAGTCAGTTATAGTGCTAAAGTCCTAAATTACTAGGAAATTCCTCCTCAATTTGCTATTAATGTGAAAATTCATTGTTGTAAGGCAGGAATTGCCATAAAAGGTGTCGAAGCTACTCTACTAACAAGGTTAAAAATTGGAATTTTTTGAGGAGGCGTTTACCAGTGGCGCTTGGATTAATGGATAAATTAGCAAATTTTTTAATACCGATGGAAGAAGATATAGTAGCGCCAGAAAAAAAAGCGGATACGCCTGTTGCGAAAGAATTGCCTGTACAGGAACCTGAGCGACGTCCCAAGTTAAAAGTACACAGTCAGCATTCAGGTCATTTAAAATTATTTGTCGATTTGCCAACTTCTTTCGACGATGTGCAAAATTATGCTGATTATCTCAAAGATAATGTTGCTATTATTGTTAATTATCAGCAGGTAGATGAGGCTACTCAACAACGGATGTGCGACTTTTTAAATGGCGTATGTTATGTTTTGGGCGGCCACGTTCAACGGATTTCGGAAAGAGTAATCCTTTACACGTATGCAAGTATTGAAGTGGATAAAAAGATATTTGCTTATTCAGTGCCTACTTATGTACGGGTAAAGAATGAAATGTAAGTTATAACTGAGCGTATACACAAAACCGCCTACTGGGACGATGTCCTGGTGGGCGGTTTTTGTGTTCGGTCTATTATCGAATTAGATAGTTTCGTAGGTTTTTTTCATGCCGGATCAGCTATTCATTCGTATCTTTGTTATAAGGATTCGCGGTGCCGCAATCCAAATCATCCTCAGTCAGGTTAATCTTATCTATTGCATGTTTTTTAATGTTTTGGAAATAATATCCTGTAGAGTATAAATGGAGGACAGGCATGGATTCGAGCCTGGGTGGCTTGAATATAATAGTACTGTTGACGAATGGAGAAGACATGGAGACTCTATTTGATATGGCAAAGGTTCTTGGGCGGATCATTACGATTTTGCCGCTGATGCTTTTTATGGCGCTTTTTATGGGGCGAAGGTCAATCGGTGAACTGCCGGTTTTTGATTTTTTGGTTATTTTAAGCCTGGGAGCGGTAGTTGGTGCTGATATTGCAGACCCAAAAATAGAACATATTCATACCGCTTTTGCCATTGTCGCCATTGCGCTGTTGCAAAGAGTAGTATCGGAAATATCGATACGAAGCGTAAAATTTAGAAAATGGATTACTTTCGAGCCTGTCATCGTTGTAAATGATGGTAAACTAAATGCCAAAAACCTTAAACAAATCAAATATACGGTGGACAACATATTAGAACTCCTACGGGAATATGGTGTATTCAACCTGGATGAAGTTCAGCTTGCCGTAGTGGAAGCCAACGGAAAATTATCGGTGTATAAAAAACCCGAGAAAGCACCGGTTACCCCCCAGGACTTAAACATTTCCAAACCAAAAGGAAATATTGCCTATCCGATTATTATTGAAGGCCGGATAATCAAAAAGACATTGGCCAGTCTTAATTTGGAGGAAGCCTGGCTGCTTGAGCAATTAAATTGTCAGGGAAAGAAACTTGACGAAGTATTCTTTGCTATGGTTGTTGAAAATCGATATCTCCACATATCAACCCGGTATGAACCGGTCATGGATACAGAAATTCCGCTCAGCTTTTGAGCGCAAATATTTGTGACATAAAAAACTGACAAAACTGGGGTCTAAACCCAATTTCAATGTCATATACTTCAGTAAGCCTTTTAAGAAGGAAAGAAAAAAGAAACAAGGGGACAGGGTATTTGTTTTTCTTTCATAGAATTTGGCAAAACACAATCTCTGTTCTCCTGTTTTTTCGGCGGTGCCGGGAACGACACACTTATCGGCGACGCCAACAACAACTGGCTCGCAGGCGGACAGGGAAGCGACACCTTCAACGCGGGAGCCGGCGATGACGTTCTACTCATTGACGCCGATGATAAACAGGCTAATATTCATGCCGGTGCGGGCACAGATGTTGTGCAGGTGATTGGCGATAAAGGCGTGACGCTAAACCTGGCGCAAGCCGAAGTTGAAATCGCCCAGGGTGGCCGGGGCGCTGACGTCTTCATCGGCGGCGGGACAAGCTCGGTCTTCATTTCCGGTGGTGATGGCGATGATATCATCATCGGCGGGGCGGCCAGCGATGCCATTGCCGGTGAAGACGGCGACGATTTCATTGATGGCGGAGCAGGCAACGACGTGCTGCGAGGCCACCGTGGGCGCGATAACATCTATGGGGGAGCAGGCGACGATTTTCTCGACGGCGGCCAGGACGACGATGCCCTCTACGGTGGCAGCGGCAACGATGTGCTCAAAGGCAGCACCGGCGACGACTATATTGACGGCGGTGCCGGCACCAACGTAATCGAGCTTTCCGGCAGCTTCTCCGAGTACCGGATTACCAAGACAGCCAACGGCGTGTGGATCAGTGACACAGTGGCCGGGCGTGACGGTACCGACTTTGTCAAAAACGTCAAAAAAGCCAATTTCAAGGACGTAAGTCTGGTTGAAATACCCAGCAATACCAGCGCTGGCCTGGAAAATCCGATGCCGGTGAAAGACGTGCTGACAAAGGACAAAAATGGCGTTGCCTTCGATCACGCTAACGCGCATCTCATTGCCAAGGAGCAACTGTTGATTAATGACATTGACTGGCAGGGGGACAGTCTTAAGAGAAGCGCAGGGGCGTTGTTTTTGCTTCTGATTAAAAACAAGATAAACAAAAGCAAAAATAGAAAAATAGTAGACACAACGGCAATTTGCGCAGCGTAACAGGGATTCATAAAGTATTATATCTAGTAGTAAATACCAGCGAAGCGAAATGAACGTCCCTTTGCTTCTTCTCTGGGCTAGAGAGGTGTTTTTTAGCTATTCAATTGCAAAACTACGGAAACGATGTAGCGGAAGGAATTTGGAACAAACCTTTCGTTTTTTGATGTGTTTCCAGTTAAAATAATTTGCCATAAGATAAAAACGAAGTAAAGCAAATAAAAACAAAATAAACTTAATTTATAATATAAAGTTTACTGTTTTAATTGATTTATAATTTATTTTGTATTATTCTATACATAGAAATATATGTAAATGAAATTAATAATTAACAGTTTTAACTTTAACAGTAAAAACATCATACTAAAAAACAAGAAATCGGTTGGAGGTGAAATATGGACTAAAGACTACGAAGTCGGAAGAATATATTGCCATAAATATAGTAACCAAGCGGTACAAGAGTTTAAGATGGTGTCACCAACCCTGTCCCCTGACACACCCTTGATTGACACTCATACGAGGGAGGAATGGTATGAATTTTATTGTAGAAAAAGCAAAATTGGAGAGCCCATTAATAACCCAATATATATTACTATCTGTAATTATCGCAAGATTTACATTGGTTATATATGTATTCTACGAAAGTGATAAATTATATTTTGAGTCACTGCTACTATTATTCTTTCTTACGATTCCATATTTATTTGCTGAAGTTGTATTGCTTTTTGACAAAGGAAAAGGATTGCATATCTTGCTGTTTGTTTCGACGATAGAATTTTTATTTGACTTGGTTGATCTTATTTTTAGTTGGCGTAGTTTTGGACTATATTCCTTACCTGGGGGGCATGGGTGGTTTAATACTCCTTTTAGTGCATTGGCATATTTATACTCTGGGGTTATATGGAATAGGATGTATAAATTGAAAAAAGGAGATGTTTCTACAAAATGGCTTCAAAACAAGAGGGATATGCTAATTACTGCGCTAATGGTAATTATTGGGGGAGTCGGATATAACTATGCATTCAAAATATATAACTATTTAATTCATAATGGGTTTTATGAGCTTTGGTGGGTGGAATTTAGAGTTGTGGCAATAGTAATGTTATTGGAATGTTTGCTAATAAATATGAATTATTATTGGAAGTGGGTATGCATTACAACCTGGTTGATGTTTATGATAATCGTTATAAAGGATGCTGGCTTGTTTATAAATAGGATAATTGCTTCTGCAATTAGTCATGTGGTATTTATCCCTTATAACGGGTTTATTACATGTATGTTTAGCATTGCGATTTTAGTGTATATAATTAAAAAAATTTTGTGGGAGGGTGAATAAATTGTGCCTAGATTAATTGTTTATATTGCTGAAGCTTTAACACCTTGTTCAGATGGTACGCATTCAATAACTGGACATGCTTTTTATGGTTTTGATTATGGAAATGGGCTGATTGAAACTTATGGATTACATCCCAGTAAAGACGGAGAAAATGGTGTAGCTGGAACCATAAAGACTAAAGACTAACGATTACTATTATTATCAAGTTGAAAATAATCTTAATAGTGGCTTGGTCAAACAATATGTATTTGAAGTAACGGATTGGGAATTCGATCATCTTAGAAATTGGTGTATAGTTGATGTGACTAATCCGCCATGGTATGATGCTCCTAATTCTGATTGTATTTCTTGGGTATGTCAGGGCCTTGCATACGACGGCATTTCTTCAACAAGTGATTATTACTGGCTGCCGGGAACTAATGAACATAATTTTAAAAATCTTGAGTTACAGTGGAAGACAAATCACGGGTACTCTATGGGGGCAGGTAATTGGTTAAATATTGGCGGTGGTACGGCTATTGATTCAAAGCAAGCAACTTTAATTGCTATATTAGCTGAGGGGGTTACGGATGCTGCCACCCTTAAAACGATTAATGATTATATTAAAGGTATACAGGATATTAATCAGGTCCAGTCAATGATTGATTGTGCAACAAAGGCACAAAAATTAGGGGAAATAGATGTATATAGAAATAGTATTATAAATGGTACAGTAACTGTGTCTGATTCGGGCGGGGTTAGTAATGCCATCAGCGTCACCACCACAACCACCGTTACTCCAACCCAACCCGGAGCCACTGGTGAAAACGCAGCAGCAGATTACATTAGTCAGGGCTTTATCTACAAGGGCATTAGCGTTGCTATCGGTACCAATGATATCCAAGGCCTTAACTATGGCATCGGTATTACCGAAAGCATACCTTACTCCATTGCATCAGGCGGAATTAGGCCTGGAAACATGAATATAACGAATGACTATAGCTTAATGCTTGGCTATTTAGCGGATAACGTAAGTTATTTTTATACTCATCCCATAGGAATGGGAACTGCTGTCAATACCTATGGCAACCAAACCTATTATCCTGTTGATCCTCTCGTTCTTGACCTCAATGGTGACGGCGTCAAGCTGACCGACTATGCCAGTAATCCTGTCCTTTTTGATGCCGACCATGACGGTAAACAGGAACAGACCGGCTGGGTATCCAGTGGAGATGGTATTTTGGTTGTTGACCGGAACGCGAACGGCAAAATCGACGATATGTCTGAGACTCTATCAGAATACTATGGCGGACAAGCGGGGACAAATGGCAATAGCGGCACCAAGCCGTACAAAAATGGTTTCGATGCGTTAAAGAGCCTGGATTCTAATCACGATGGCATATTTAATGCCAGTGATGCTGCCTGGAGTACTGTAAAGGTGTGGGTAGACAGCAATCATGACGGGAAGTCCTGGAATGACGCCAATAACAATGGGGTCATTGACGCCGGTGAAGGCTCCGAACTCAGAACCCTTAGTGAACTCGGTATTACCGCCATTAACCTTACAAGTCAAACCCAGTCGGGCAAGGTACTGGATGGCAATGAAGTGCTCGCCAGCGGCACCTTCCTCCAAAACGGCGTTACTAAAGAGGCCATAGCTGCTAATTTTCTTGCCAATCCCAATGGCAGTACTGCTGTTGCCAGTGGCAGCGGTTTCATCATCAGCACGGAAAATGGACAGACAGCAGTGAGTACTTACGTTGCCGGTGACGCTGGTGAGACGGTGGATGTGGTGGCCAAAGGCGTTACCAATGCTGTTGGCGGCAGCGGCAACGATGTTCTGCGGGGTGACAGCCAGAACAATATGCTGGTTGGAGGGCAAGGCAGTGATACTTTCTATGGCGGCGACGGCAACGATATCCTGATTATTGATGGTGACGACAAACAAGAAAATATTCATGCCGGTGCAGGGAAGGATATTGTGCAGGTAGTAGGCGACAAAGGTGTAACTATCAACTTGGCCCAGGCCGAGGTGGAAATCGCCCAAGGCGGCAGGGGGAATGATGTCATTATCGGTGGCGGGACTAGCAGTGTCTTTATTGACGGCCAAGACGGCGACGATATTCTCATTGGCGGTGCGGCTAACGATGCTATTGCCGGCGGTGACGGCAAGGATTATATTGATGGCGGCTATGGCAATGACGTATTGCGGGGGCAGCGTGGGCGAGACACCATTTATGGTGGCGGTGGCGACGACTATATCGACGGTGGCGACGAGGATGATTCCCTCTATGGCGGCAGTGGCAATGATGTAATCAAAGGCGCAAGTGGCGATGACTACATCGACGGCGGCGATGGTACCGATGTTGTCGAATATACCGGCAGTTACAGCGAATACCGTATCATGAGAACCGAAAAAGGAGTATTCATTAGCGATACTGTTGCCGGTCGGGACGGCACTGACTTTGTCCAAAACGTTGAGAAGATCAACTTTAAGGATATCAGTCTTTTGGACCTTCCCAGTGGTACAAAGCCTGGTCTTGAAGGTGCTATGCCGGTCAGTGATGTCCTTAAACTGGATAAAAACGGCGTTGCTTTTGACCGAAGTGCAGCGCATTTGATTGCCAAAGAGCAACTGTTAACGAATGATATTGACTGGCAGAGTGATAGCCTCCATATCACCGGCCTTTATGATGTTCAGGGTGGTACTGCTGCTCTTACCCAGGCCGGGGATGTTCTTTTCACTCCTGATCCTAAATTTACCGGTTTTATGGCGTTTAAATATACGATCGCGGACAGTAAAGGCAATGCTACTTCTGTAACCCAGACAAGCACGGGTGCCAGTGCTCCCATGCGGGCGGCGGTCTATTTAAAAACCTCTGACCTCCCTTCTGACCCGCTGCTTGTCAATCAGTGGTATCTGTCGGAAACAAATATTCTGCCCGTATGGAAGGAGTATACGGGAAAAGGTGTTCATATCGGCCAGTTTGAACCGGGCGGAGCTTTTTCAACGACGAAGGAAGTACTGGACTATCGTCATGCCGATTTGAAAGACAATATTGACCCCGAATGGCTGACCAATGCTACAACAGGCCAGATGGCAGGTGAAGGGGCTGAGGAACGGTTCAGTGATCACGCCACGATGGTGGCCGGCGTCATGGTGGCTGCGAAGAATGGTGAAGGGGTAGTGGGTGTAGCCTATGACGCTACAGTGGCCGGGTATTGGCTGCCCAAAGACGATGTTCAGGGTATTGCCGCCGGACTTGCCAGGATGAAGTGGTATGATGTCGTGAATAACAGTTGGGGCGTCAGTTCAAATTTCTCTTTGACGACCTCACCGGCAGGGAGTCAAGCCAAGGAGTATCTTGCAGCAGTTCAAAAGGGCCGAAACGGACTGGGAACGGTGATTGTTTCATCAGCCGGCAATGACCGGGCCAAAGGCGGCAACACTAACTACAATTATAACAGCAACAACCGGTTGGAGATTACGGTCGGAGCCATTAATGCCACAACTGATTTGGGAATGCTGCAGGTAGAAGAGCAGCCTTTTTCCAGTCAGGGTGCGAACATCTTAGTGAGTGCGCCCGGTTCGAATATCGAGTCCACCTCGCGAATGATTCAGGCGGATAACGGCAGTATTTTCGGAGCGGATACAACTAATGCGCAGGGTACTAGTTTTGCCGCACCGATTGTTTCCGGTATAGTGGCACTAATGCTGGAAGCCAACCCTAATCTTGGATACCGGGATGTTCAGGAAATTCTGGCACTGTCAGCCAAGAAGGTATCAGATGCAAATACTACATGGACAACTAATGGTGCTACTAATTGGAATGGCGGTGGCATGCACTTTTCTCATGATTACGGCTTTGGGGAAGTCGACGCCCGGGCAGCGGTACATCTGGCCGAGACATGGATGTCGCAGCAAACGGCCTATAATGAGAAGTCGCTTGCTGTTCAACCGTCGTCAGGTGTGATAAATCTGACCATCCCGGATGGAAATTCGACTGGAGTTACCAGTAGTTTGACGGTTACGGAAAACGATATCCAGATTGAACATGTCGAGGTTCATGTGAAACTTACCCACGCGAAACCGGGTGATCTCATCTTGAAGTTGATTTCACCGGATGGTACCGAATCAATTCTGGTGAATAGGCCGGGCAAGGACCCGAATAACGCTAACGCTACAGGTGATTCCTCTTTCAATGGACTGACTACGCTTGACTATGTTCTTACCACTGCAAAGGACTGGGGTGAACTATCGGCAGGCAACTGGAAATTGCAGGTGATTGATACCAAAACAGGCAGCGTTGGGACACTAAACAGTTGGAGTATTAATATCTTTGGAAAAACTTATACAACTGACGACCAGTATGTTTATACCGATGAATACGCAGCACTGGCAACCACAGCGGGGCGGAATACTTTGCAGGATACAAATGGAGGCTTTGACATAATCAATGCGGCTGCTCTTTCCAGTGCTAGTCAAATTAATCTTTCAACAGGCAGTGCAGTGATAGCCGGGAAAACGCTCACTATCAATGGTGCGGGCGCTATTGAGGCAGCGATTGGCGGGGCATTCAACGATACGATTGTTGGAAATGCGGCTGACAATTTGCTGGCTGGCGGCCGTGGCAACGACCTGCTTTCAGGAGCAGCAGGCAGCGACATATTGTTTGGCGGGAAGGGTAATGATACGTTAACCGGCGGCGCGGCCGGCGACGAATTTGTGATTGAGAAAGATGCCGGTGGCAGTGATGTTATTACTGATTTTACGGTCGGAGTGGACAAGATTGTTCTTGCCGGCTTTAGTGGCAGTGCTTATTCAGCATTAACGTTTACTCAGGAGGGAACGAATACGCGAATCGGGTTAGGCAATGGCCAATCCGTACTATTGCAAAATATTGCTGCGAGCAATTTGAATGCCAATAACTTCATAAGCGTAGCGGACGATGTCAGCTTGGATAACTTGCTCAACTTCAAAAATCATGGTTTTGGCACTGATAATTCGGATGCTGATTCTGTGGCCCCTGATACCGGAGCTGTTGCCTGGGGTGGTGACGGTGATGACCGTATATTCGGGGGAACGGGGAGTGATTTGATCTACGGCGGCGCCGGCAATGATGTATTATGCGGAGAAAATTCGAGTTCCGCTGCCGTTGGCAGTAAGGATTTACTATTTGGTGAGGCCGGCAATGATGATATATATGGTGGCGCAGGCGATGACATTCTTTCCGGAGGAGATGGCCTTGATTATATTTCAGGTAATGCCGGCAATGACACGATACTTCTCGAAGGAGACGAAGCTATTGGTACGAACAATACAACGAATTACATTGCCGCCAACATAAATATTTCTGGTACAGTTCAGTGGAATGCAAATCCGAGTGGGACTACGCCTATGGCTCAGGGAGGCAGTGGCAACGATATCTTTAAAGTGGTAGAAGATGCAGCTTCTACCGCATCGCAGGGAATAGCAAAAAATTTAATTGTCGATTTTGAAGTGTCTAATACGAATGAAAAGATTGATCTATCAGAAATGAGCACAGTCACTTCATTTAGTGATCTTAACTTCAGCACGGTTACCTTCAACGATGGCAGCGGGACTCAGTTGATTACCCGGGTTTGGCTGGGGCCGGTTGCGGTGGGTACCCAGTATATTTCGCTCTACAATGTGCAGGCTTCGCAACTTTCGGCAGCAAACTTTATTTTTGCCGACGCCGGTGATTATCAGAAGAAATCCCATCCACTGCTGCAAGGGACCAGCAGCAATGATACCCTAATCGGGGACGCTGGCGGCCAAACGCTGGACGGCGGGCTGGGTGCCGACACCATGGAAGGGCGCACCGGCGATGACACCTACATCGTGGACAACGCCGGTGATGTCGTCAAAGAAGTGGCCGGTGGCGGCTATGATACAGTGAAAGCAAGTGTAAACTACACACTGCCTGGCGAAGTGGAAGCACTTACCCTGACCGGCACGGCCAATAGCAACGGCACAGGCAACGCCGTGGCCAACCGGATTACCGGCAATAGCGGTAATAACGTGCTCAATGGCGGTGGTGGCAGCGATACCCTGATCGGCGGCGCGGGCAATGACACCTATGTCGTCGATGACGGCTCCGACCGGGTGCTGGAAAACCCCGGCGAAGGCACAGATACCGTCCAATCTTCGGTGTCCTTTACTTTGGCCGGCAATCTGGAAAACCTTACCCTTACCGGTACGGGCGCCATCAACGGCACAGGCAACGCCCTCAACAACATACTTACCGGCAATGCAGCCGACAACAAACTGGACGGAGCGCAAGGTGCCGACACCATGGCTGGCGGCGCAGGCAGCGATGTGTACCTTGTCGATAACGCCGGGGATGTTGTCACCGAGAACGCCAATGCCGGCATTGACACCGTTTATGCTACCCTTAACTACACCCTGGGCGCCAATGTCGAAAACCTCATTCTCGGCAACGCCGCGGTCAGCGGTACCGGCAACGAACTGGCTAACGAAATCACCGGCAACGCAGCCAACAACATACTGACCGGCGGCGCCGGCAATGATTGGCTGGACGGCGGCACCGGCGCTGATCAATTGCGGGGCGGCACTGGTGATGACACCTATGTGGTCGACAATGCCGGGGATGCAGTAACGGAAAATGCCAGCGAAGGCAATGACACTGTCCTTTCATCCATTACCTATACGCTTGGCACCAATGTCGAAAATTTGGCACTGACAGGAACAACAAATATCAACGGTACAGGCAATACACTGGATAACATCCTCATCGGTAATAGCGGAAACAATGCGCTGAGCGGCGGCGCGGGCAAGGATATCCTTGACGGCGGCAACGGTGCAGATACAATGGCTGGCGGTGCAGGTGATGATATATACGTAGTAGATAATACCAGCGATGGCGTGAACGAGAATGCCGGTGAGGGCACCGATACCGTGCAGTCAAGCATTTCCTATACCTTAGGGTCTAATCTTGAGAATCTAACCTTGACAGGCACGGCAGCCATCAACGGCACAGGCAACACGCTGAATAATATTATTACAGGCAACGGCGCTAACAATGTGCTTAATGGCGGCACTGGGGCTGATACTATGGTTGGTGGCGCAGGCAACGACACGTATGTTGTGGATAATGCAGGCGACATCGTGACCGAGAATGCGGGTGCCGGCACTGATATGGTACAATCGTTCATTACTTATACGCTGGGCGCCAACCTTGAGAACTTGACTCTGACCGGCACGGCGGCAATCAACGGGACAGGGAACACGCTGAACAATGTACTTGCCGGCAACGGTGCCAACAATGTATTGACTGGCGGCGCCGGCAATGATACCCTCAACGGTGGCGCGGGTGCAGACACGATGGCTGGTGGTACCGGTAACGATATCTATGTGATAGATAATATCGGCGATGTCGTGACCGAAAATGCTGGTGAAGGAACAGATACTGTGCAGTCCTGGATTACCTATATCCTGGGGGCCAATGTTGAAAACCTGATGCTGGCTGGCACGGCAGCAATCAACGGTACTGGCAACACGCTGAACAATACCATTACCGGTAACAGTGCCAACAATGTGCTTAATGGCGGCACTGGGGCCGATACCATGGCTGGCGGTGCCGGCAACGACACCTACATCGTGGACAATGCCGGCGACATTGTGACCGAGAATGCGGGTGCCGGCACTGATATGGTACAATCGTCCATTACTTATACGTTAGGCGCCAACCTTGAGAACTTGACCCTGATCGGCACGGCAGCAATCAACGGGACAGGTAACACGCTGGACAATGTACTTGCCGGCAACGGTGCCAACAATGTACTGACAGGCGGCGCCGGCAACGATACCCTCAACGGTGGCGCGGGTGCAGACACGATGGTTGGTGGCGCCGGCAACGACACTTATGTCGTGGATAACGCCGGCGATATAGTAACTGAGAATGCCGGTGAAGGCACAGATACCGTGCAATCAAGCATTACCTACACCTTAGGGTCTAACTTTGAGAACCTCACTTTGACCGGTACGGCAGCAATCAACGGCACAGGAAACACGCTAAACAATATCATTACCGGCAACAGCGCCAATAACACGCTCAGCGGTGGTGCCGGCAATGATACCCTGACAGGTGGCGCCGGCAGCGATACCTACCTATTCGGCAGCGGCGCAGGTAATGACACCATTAATGATTACGATACCAGTGGCGGCACCGATATCCTGCAGTTCCAAAATCTAGTGATGGCAAGCATCGCGTTTACCCGTAATGGCAATGATCTGGTGTGCACAATAGCCCAAACCGGTGAAACCGCCCGTGTCAGCAACTGGACCTTAGGAACAAGCTATCAGGTCGATCAGTTCAAGTTCTCTGACGGTACATTAACCGCCGCGCAGGTTAGCCAGAAGATTGCGTAACACTAAAATCTGCAAGGCATAATAAGAGAACATCGATACCGGTAGCATTAGCTACCGGTATCGATGCTGCTCAATTTGCCACATGTAACGGAGGCCAAAAATGGAACCAGAAAACAATAACCCCAATCGACCGGACAGCGGACTGATGTGCCTGGTCACTGCTGCCCGGTTACTGGGCATACCGGCCGATTATCAGCAACTCAAGCGGGCCTTTCTCGTAAACGCAATAACAGCAGATGCGATCATTATGCTGCGAGCAGCCAAAGAGCTTGGACTGAAGGCCAAACAAACGAGTACGGTGATCACGAAACTGGCAAAACTATCGCTGCCTGCACTGGCTTTGCTGGGTAACGGTCAATATGTGGTTGTCGTCAAAGCTGACGACCAAAGAGTGCTAATTTTCGATCCCTTTAAAGAACGGCCACTCACGTTAACCCACGAAACTTTCAGTGCCGCTTGGACCGGCACGGTGATTTTACTCACCCGCCGCTTCAGCCTGGCAAACCTGGAAAAGGAATTTAACTTTAGCTGGTTTATCCCGGTTGTGGTAAAATTCAAACGCTTTTTTGGCGAGGTTTTAATCACCTCGTTCTTTTTGCAAAGCTTTGGCCTAATCACGCCGCTGTTCACCCAGGTCATTATCGACAAAGTCCTGGTCCACAAAGGAGTGACCACGCTGGATATTTTGGCGGTTGGTCTACTGGTGATCAACTCGTTTGAAGGCATTCTGGGAGTTTTGCGTTCTTATCTTTTTTCCCATACCACCAACCGGGTAGACGTTATCCTGGGGGCCAAGCTGTTCCATCACTTATTAGGGCTGCCGCTGCAATATTTCGAAATCCGGCGGGTGGGCGACACCGTAGCCCGGGTGAGGGAGCTGGAAAACGTTCGCCAGTTCCTTACCGGCTCGACCCTTACCGTTGTTCTCGATTTTTTTTTCGCCATCGTCTTTATTATTGCCATGTTTTTCTATAGCGTAACCCTAAGCTTTGTTACCCTGGCGGCGCTGCCTCTGTTCGTAGCCCTTTCACTTATCGTTACCCCCATTCTCAGGCAGCGTCTTAACCATAAATTTGCCTGCGGATCGGAAATGCAATCCTATCTGGTGGAATCCATTACCGGTATTCACACCGTCAAAAGTCTGGCCATTGAGCCGCAGTTCGACCACAAGTGGGAGGGAATTTTATCTAACTATGTCAAGGCTTCCTTTCATACTACCATCCTTGGCAACTTGGCCGGCAACACAGCCCAATACATCCAAAAACTTTCCACCCTCGCGGTGTTGTGGTTTGGGGCCCATCTGGTTATGGACGGCACTTTGACCGTCGGCCAACTTATTGCTTTTCAAATGCTGGCCGGCCGGGTGACCGATCCGGTGCTGCGGCTGGCTAACATCTGGCAGGACTTCCAGCAGGTCCGCCTCTCCATCGAGCGGCTGGGGGATATCCTCAATTGCCCCCGCGAGCCGGTCTTTAACCCTAACCGGACGCTGCTGCCGCCCATCAAAGGCCATGTCGCCGTCGAAAATTTGTCCTTCCGTTACCGCAATGACGGCCCGTTGGTGCTGGACGGGATGAACCTGGCCTTTTTGCCAGGAACCACAGTGGGCATTGTCGGCCGCTCGGGTTCGGGCAAAAGCACCCTCACCAAACTCATCCAGCGGCTGTACATCCCCGAACGGGGCCGGATTCTCATCGACGGTATCGACCTGGGCCAGGTTGAGCCAGCCTGGCTGCGCCGCCAGATCGGCGTTGTCCTGCAGGAGAACTTCCTGTTTAACGGCAGCGTGCGGGAGAACATCGCTGCCGTCGATCCGGGTGCTCCGATGGACCGCATTATCCAGGTGGCCAAATTAGCCGGGGCCCATGAATTCATTCTGGAGCTGCCGGAAGGCTACGACACCAGCGTTGGCGAACGTGGCACATCCCTGTCCGGCGGCCAGCGTCAGCGGATTGCCATTGCCCGGGCTTTGCTGGTCAATCCCCGAATCCTCATTTTCGACGAAGCGACCAGCGCCCTGGACTACCAGTCGGAAAAAATCATCCAGGACAATCTTCAGCAGATCTGCCGGGGCCGGACGGTGTTCATCATCGCCCACCGCCTGTCGACAGTCAGGGATGCCAATATCCTGGTGGTCGTCGAAAAAGGGCGGATCATCGAACAAGGCAGCCACCAGCAGCTCTTAGAACTAAAAGGCGCTTACTATCACCTCTATATGCAGCAGGAGGGAAAAGAAGGATGCGCTTAAAAATCGGGGACTGGTTTCAGAATAAAATCACTGGACTAAAGAATTTGCACAAAGCGACAGAGCAATCAGACCAACTCACCAGAACTGAAATGGAATTTCTGCCTGCGGCCTTGGAAGTTGTTGAGACACCGCCATCTCCCCTCGGACGGGCCATTGCCTGGATGCTGATATCCCTGTTTGTTATTGCCCTCTTATGGGCGTGCATCGGCCATGTCGATGAGGTGGCCGTGGCACCGGGAAAAATCATTCCCTCCGGCTATACCAAGACCATTCAGGCTTTCGACACCGGCGTGGTGAAAACCATCCATGTTAAAAACGGCAGCAAGGTCCAGCCCGGCGACGTGCTTATTGAACTGGACACTACCTTTACGGCAGCCGATCTGGCCCGCCAGTTGAAAGAACAGGCCTATTACCAATTGGAAATCGCCCGCTTGCTCGCCGAACAGCAGGATATACCGTTTGTTCCCAACAGCAATGCGGGGGTAAATCCCCAGGATGTTCAGTACCAACTGCAGCTGTACCGCAGCCGGATGGCCGAGTATCAGGCCAAGCTGGCCGCGGCGCAGCAGGCGGTCAACCAGGCCGGGGCAGCGCTGGACACTATCCAGGCCACAAAAGAAAAACTTACCCAGCAACTGGAGATTATCACCGAGCAAGAAAACAAAATGAAGGAATTGGCAGATGCCGGAGCAGTGGGAAGTTTTCAGTACCTGGAATACCGCAAGCAACGTATTGGCATCCAGCAGGATCTTGCTGCCCAGAGCAGCGACCTTGTCAAGGCCAATCATGCCCTGCTGCAAAGCATGGAGACCCTTAATAACATAAAAGGCGAACACGACAAGGATATTATGCAGAAGCTGGTGGACGACCGGCGTCAGCTCCAGGCGGTGGAAGAAGATTTGCACAAGGCGCAGGAAAAGAACCGTTTGAGTACCGTTACGTCCCCCATTGCCGGCACAGTGCAGCAGCTGGCGGTAACTACGGTGGGCGGAGTGGTTACCCCGGCGCAAAACCTGATGCTGGTGGTTCCCGAAGGGGAGCAGCTGGAAGTCGAGGCGTGGGTGGCCAACAAGGATATTGGCTTTCTCTATGAAGGCCAGAATGCCGAGATCAAGGTCGAGACCTTCAATTTCCAGAAATATGGGACACTGGACGCGACCTTGGTGGAAATTAGCCGGGACGCGGTGGAGGATAAAGACAAGGGCCTGATTTACCGGGCTCTGCTCCGGACGAATAGCGACTATTTTGACCTGGCAAGCGGTCGGACGGTTTCTATTAGTCCTGGAATGGCTGTAACGGCAGAAATAAAGACAAGGCAGAAGCAGATCATCGAGTATTTCATGGATCCGTTTATCAAGTACAAAAGCGAAGGCCTAAGGGAACGGTAAACGAGTTGCCCCACAACGATTTCCGCGGTTAAATAGAGTTAAAACGGTGCAACTCAGCGGACACCGTGAAGAACATGGGGTTAGACTTGCGGTTTTTATATGCATTTTAATTAATAAACCTAATTTCAGTGTCATATACTTCAGTAAGCCTTTAAAGAAGGGATGGGGTTTGATGATCGGATTTAAGAATCGAACCAGCAAGTTTGGTTCACTGGTCAGTTTACTTGCAATTAGTGCAATGCTGGTGCTTTTTGCTGTCAATTTTCCGGTATTTATGAAATCTGTTTCCGGACAGGTTTTTGCTGGTATGTGGGCCAGTTTTTCCGTTCTTATGATTGTGACTCATGCTATTCGCTTAACGACTGAGCGCCAGCGGGCGGCAGTAATCCTGTTGCCAGGGAAAAAAGATGCCCGCACCCGGAAAAATATTCGCCGGGTGCAGGCTATGCGCGGCTAACAGCAGCAGTTGCCAACAAATTTTTTAAGATTTTGAACCGCAGAGACGCAGAGGGAATGTCTCGATATACATCTCCCCTCTGCGCTCTCTGTGTACTCTGCGGTTAGAGCCGTATCCTCAAGGGCGCGATAGCGCTTTTTTAATATGTTATATCCAGTCTGATGCGTAATGCTTATTAAGCTATATGGGCCAACACATCTGCCAGATTATTTAATAGATTATCCAGATCCTCGCGGGTGATTACCAGTGGTGGCTGGAAGGCCATGACATTGCGTTCAGGGCCATTTTTGCCAAATAAGAAGCCCCGGTCTTTCATTTGCTCTAAAATAGTGTCAAGCTGCCGGGCGGCCGGAGATTTATCAGGGTTAACCAGCTCGGCACCCAACATCAGGCCGTGGCCACGAATATCACCGATGAGCGGGTGCTTTTTTTGCAGCTCGGTCAGACCGTGCTTTAGGTATTCACCAAGCTCGGCAGCACGGGCCGGTAAATTGTTTTTGGCAATTACATCCAAGGTAGCTAAAGCGGCAGCCGAGGTTACCGGGTTGCCGCCAAGGGTTGATGCGCCCGGGCGGGTATAGGTATCAGCAATTTCCGGTCGGGAAGTAAATGCGCCGACTGGAACGCCATTACCGAGTGCCTTGGCCATGGTCATAATGTCCGGTTCCACGCCATAGTGCTCAATGGCGAACATTTTGCCAGTACGGCCAAAGCCTGTTTGGACTTCATCAATGATGAGCAGAATGTTGTATTTGTTAAGAATTTCTTGCACGCGTTTAAAATAGCCGGGTGGTGGGGTGATAATACCGCCATTACCCTGAATAGGCTCAGCGATGAAGGCAGCTACCTGGCCAGAGGTGGCTGTTTTTATTATTGCTTCAATTTCGTTAGCACAGGCTAAATCACATTCAGGATGCCGCTTGCCATAGGGGCAGCGGTAGCAGTAGGCATTGGGGGCAAAATTGATACCGCCGACAGGATTAGTATCTGTACGCCACATTGACAGGCCAGTCAGGCTCATCGTCAGTTTGGTGCGTCCGTGAAGACCCTGCCGTAAGCTGATGAATTCCTGTTTGCCGGTATAAATAGAGGCTAGCAAAGCGGCTCCTTCATTAGCTTCTGTACCGCTGGAACAAAAAAAAGTCTTTTGCAGCCGGCCAGGTGTGATTTTAGCCAGGCGTTCCGCCAGATTCACAATATTTTCAGTAAGATAAATGGTACAGGTATGCTGCAAGGTTTGGACCTGGTCACAGATAGCTTTGGTAATCTCAGGGTTGCAGTGTCCGCAGTTGACAACCGACACGCCGGCAAAACAGTCAAGGTATTGTTTACCGGTATGGTCGTACAGGTATTGCATTTCTCCTTTGATTAGCTGCATGGGCTCATTATAAAAGTGGTATACGCAAGGAATGATATAGTCTTGCTTTTTTTGCAGAATTTTTTCCGGGCCAATGTATTGGCTGCTATTTATATTGCTCACGCTTTCACCTCTTAAATTGTAAATTACCGTGATATCCGGTAGCGAAAGGCACCGATGCCCAGCGAACGCGGACTGGCGTCCGTAAGTTTATTCATGCAGGTTTTATCAAAAGTATAGTTATCGCCGGCAGCCAGTTTATCAAGCTCTGTCCGGTAGAGAGTTGTGATTAACCCGATAAGCTCTGGCGTATAATGCTGGCCTTCAATTCGATAATGATTAATGCCGGCATTCATAAGTGCCGGCAGATGGGGAAGCAGGCACAAATCTTTAGCAAACAGAATATGGTTGCGGCAGTATTGGTCAATGGCAATGTCATGACGCTCGCCGGCACTGTCGAGGAGCGAGTAGTGCTTTTCTGAACACAAATGGTAGCAGGGATACGTTGCTGTTCCTTCCAGGGCTGCCGAAGGAACACAATGGTCCAGCACCATGGCTTCGATAGCGCCATGGACAATCATTTCCAGCGGTAAAGGACTATTTTTGACTAACCCGGCAATTTGCTCATAGGTTGCTTCCGGGGAAATGGTAGCCTTGCTGGCGCCGTTGGTTTTCAGCCAGGCAGCAGTAAGGTGATTAAATAGGTTAAAGGAGAAGTCAGTTTGAATGGGTAGGTTGAGGGTTTGTTGTGCCAGGCGCAGCATGCCGCTGTTGGAAACCATAACGCCATGAGGCTTTATGGCCTCCAGGCTGTTGAAGAATTGTTCAGCTTCCCCGATTTCCCGTTCCATCGTAATCCGGGGCGTAGTAATAATGACCTTAGCCTGGTAGTTGTTGGCTTCACCGACAGCAGCTGCCAGATCGGTTAATGTCCATGGCTTATTCGGTTTAAAGGCTTCACCACCAACATAGACCATTGTAGCACCATTTTGCAACGCACTGGCTAACGAGTTTAGGCAAGCCACACGTACAGCCAATTGCGGCCGGGGACGGCTGGCTGGAGCAGGAGATTTTGTGCGGGTAACGGTTACCGGTGGCAGGGAAGCAGCGGCGGCAACGCTTGCTTCTTTGACAGCCTGGCTGAAAAAGCGCGGTTCGCGTTCACCTGTGTAACCAATGGAACTGGCACCAGGATTGCCGAGCGCAAAACAGGTGGAGAAGTCGCGGGTGCGGTATTCGGAGAGCTCCTGCCAGTCAGACATATCAAAAGTATAACCTGCGGGATCGGCAATATAGCGGTCAATAGCCCGGCGATAGACTTTTACAATCCGGCTGACAAAATCAGCAGTACGCATCCGGCCTTCAATTTTAAAAGAGCAGACACCAGATTGAATTAGCTGCGGTAAAGCCAAGTATAGGCACATATCTTTCATCGCTAATTTATAGGGGCCGTGATCATTTGCGGCCACCGTTTGCCCGGTAGTGGTATCGACCAACTGATAGGGCCAGCGGCAAGGCTTTAAACAGCGTCCACGGTTAGAACTCTGTCCGAAAACAATCCCCGAATGATAGCATTGGCCGCTATGGGCCACACACATATCACCATGGACAAAATATTCCAGTTCAATACCAGTACGTTGTTTGAGCAGTGAAAGCTGAGTCAGTGTTAACTCCCGGTTGGCTACTATCCTGGTAACGCCATAGTCCATCAGAGCTTTGATAGAATGTTCATTATGGGTATTCATCATAACCGAGGCGTGCAGCGGTACAGTAATATTCATGTCACGGGCCAGTTGTAAAGTAGCTAAGTCCTGGACAATCAGTGAATCAGGCTGTATTTGGTTTAATAGCTTGAGATATTCGCGCACACCGGGAAGTTCCTGTTCACTAATTAAGTTATTGACAGTGACATAGAGACGGACATTATGGGCATGAGCGTATTTTACCGCCCGGGCTAGTTTTTCATCATCAAAATTGGTATCAGTGCGGTGGAGCCGCATATTAAACCGTTTGCCGCCAAGGTATACAGCATCAGCACCGGCACCAATGGCGGCTTCAAGCACGTCCCAGGTGCCGACTGGGGCTAAAAGTTCGACAGATTGCGGGGTTAACAGCATGTATTTCACTCCATGTTTAAAGAATTATTATTCAAATACTTCAGCCGCTTTTGCTAGTAATGTTGGTGGCAGTTCAAGGCCTAAATTAGCAGCAACAAACGCATTAAGCAGAATTTCGGGGTTATCAACAATACCGACAGGTATAGCAGCAGGTTGAGTACCCGCAAGAATCTGGGCCGCTTTTACGCTGCAGGTAAGTCCAAGCTTATAGTGGTTGGCTACCAGCGCACCTAAGGCGCCTGACGGAACATTGGGGGCATGAGAACTAATGACCGGCAGGTTAGCTTCTTCGGCATAGTAGGCAACACTGGCAAAATTCTCTTCAATAACCCGGCCAATAGGCAGGAACAGGGCATCAAGGTTAGCAGGCAATTTGTCTGGCAAGGCAGATAAATCCTCTGCCCGGTTGACAGGCAGGTCGATAAGGGTAAAGATAGTATTGGCAGCCTGTTTGAAATTGCTTACCTCCAGCAAGGCATTACTGTCGCCGGTATGATATAAGATACCGATTGTTTGCGCAGAGGGTAAAAGCTCGCGGATAAAGTCTGATTTGGCTGCAGCCGGAACCATACCGGCCACGCCGGTGGCTTTACCACCCGGCTTAGCCATACTTTGTGTTAACTTAGCGCCTACAGGATCAAACACAGGCGTAAATACTACCGGAATAGTGCCTGCTAACTGAATAGCCGCCTGAGCGGCGGGGGTGGAACAGGCAAAAATGAGCTCTACCTTTTGGCTGGCTAGTTTTTCGGCAAGCTGCGGCAAGTCGCTTACAGCGCCATCCGCATTGAGGTAATGAAAATGTGCAGTCAAACCCGCTTCAGTCAGTCCGGCTTTAAAGCCGCGGACTGCATCATCCAGGTTTTGAGTTAGTTGTAAAATACCGATTTGATGCAAGTGTATAACACCTCGATGATTATTTTTTATTACATTTTCCACATGGGCTGGATTAATACCTGCCATAATGCTGGAGCAATCTTTAAAGAAAACCAGAATATGTGTTATAACCCGACTTTTACAGTTAGCAGAATATACGAAGCAGACAGAGTGGAATAATATGCTTATAAAATGCGGATTTCCGCATTTTTTTGCGCTTTTTATATTGTGTTATACTACAGATATGCTACAATATAAAGGAGGTGATGTTCCATGATAAGAAAAGACCGTGTAAAGCGTGGTGGCGTTATTAAGACGCACATCCGTGTTGTCGAAGGGTATCGCCCTGGACCGGGGATGCCCACCAAGCAGCGTACTATTAGAAGTTTTGGTTATTTCGAAGATCAGCCAGATCCCGAGGCTTTCATGGCTATGGTGGAGGAGTTCGACGCTAACTTTAAAGATAATGTTCCCTTACGAATCGAAGTTGCAGCCAATGCGCTGATGTATGGTGGGGAAAACCGACGGCAGAACTACGGATACAAGTTCCTGGAGGCCGTCTATAATCTGCTCGAAATTAATTCGTTTATCAAGGACTATGAAAAATTACACCGATTTCGAGGAGAATATTCACCCAGCGATATTTTCAAGTTTCTAGTGTTGGCAAGAATTCTCTGGCCGGACTCGAAGCGGGCCTCCTGTCAAAGGAAGGACAACTTCTACGGGATGCACACGAATTTCACACTGCCAGATATCTACAGATCGCTTGACCTCTTCGCGGATTTTGAGGTGGAGTTGCAGCGGCATTTGAACGAACGTGTCAAAAAGACGATCGGCCGCGACCTTTCCTATGCATTCTATGACGTGACCAATTATTTCTTCGAGATCGATTTTCCCAATGGCGAGGATGACCTTCGGAAAAGAGGCGTATCGAAAGAACACCGCACCGACCCTATTGCCGCAATGGGGCTGTTTATGGATTCCAACGGGTTACCGGTCAGTATGTCGGTATTCCCCGGCAACACAAGCGATTCTCTTACGCTTCAGCCGACTATGAAGGATATCAAGGATTCGTACGGATTAGGAAGACTGATCGTGGTGGCCGACAAGGGGCTCAACTCGTCAAAGAATATCGACGCTATCGTGTACAACGGGGACGGTTTTGTATTCTCACAGATACTAAAAGGAAAAAAAGGCCAGCGTTACAATGAAAAGCTATTTGACTCAAGCGGATGGACATCAAACGAAAAGGATACGTACAGATTCAAGTTGTTCGAAGAAGAATACGAGGGAAAGGACCAGGATGGAAAAAAAGAAATCCGGGTAAGAAAAGTACTTTTATATTGGAGCAAAGCAGAAGCCGACATGGCGAAGCGCAAACGGGAAGAAAAACTGGAAAAGGCAGCGCGTTCGGTCAAAAACAATGCCTACAGTATTCCAAAAGGTGTCGACGAATATACAAAAGAAGCCATCGTTGACAAAGAGACCGGGGAGATATTGGAAAACACAAAAAAGCTCCGCAGCGTGGACTTGGAAAAGGCGGAGAAAGACGCGATGTATGATGGGTATTTTTGCATTATTACTAGCGAAATGGACTACGATGAGCGGAGAATTCGACAGGTGTACAGCGGACTCTGGCAGATAGAACAGTCATTTAGAATTATGAAAACCGATCTTTATGCCAGACCCGTATTCGTTAGCAAAAACGAACATATACGTGCGCATTTTCTGATCTGTTTCGTCGCGCTTCTTGTAATCCGAATTATTCAGCATCGTATGGGAGAAAAAGCTCTGTCGGCCGAGCGAATTGCAAGAGCACTGGGTACCGCGACATGTCAGGTTTTGAAGGGTGGTATCATTCACCTCGACGATGTCGGCGGTGCGATTGCATTTCAAAAGGTGCGAAACAAAAAAGGCGAGATAGTGGATACGTTGGTCTATTCGGATAAAGACGAAATCGCGCTGGACTACAAGTTAATTCAGGAAACGTTCGGCACGAATTTTTACAATGTTTATCCGAGGCAGGAGGTATTCAATAAATTCCTAAAAAATATTACTGTAGCATAACAGAATTTACATATGAATCAACTACAAAGAAGCCCGTAGTTTCAACGGCTAGGGGCTTCTCGCGTTTTTTAAACTGTAAAACTCGGGTCAGTCCGGCTTTAAAGCCGCGGACTGCATCATCCAGGTTTTGAGTTAGTTGTAAAATACCGATTTGATGCAAGTGTATAACACCTCGATGATTATTTTTTATTACATTTTCCACATGGGCTGGATTAATACCTGCCATAATGCTGGAGCAATCTTTAAAGAAAACCAGAATATGTGTTATAATTGTTTACAGTTGTGTTCTATGGAGTGGCTCTGAAAAAGCAGTGACACCGTGGGCGCAGTTTGTAAGTGGATACTGGCGGCAGTCAAGCCAATAGGCAGGAGGTTAGGGTTTAAATGAAAATATGCTTTCTCGGCTGTGGTATTTTTCAATTGGAACTGGAAAAAATTATTGCGGAATTTGAGCAGGAAAAGCTTTTTGATTGTGAGTTTTCTGTAGTGTATCTGCCGCTGCGTGTGCATGTGGACTTAAAAAAATTACAGGAAAAAGTAGTGCAGGCCTTAGACACGGTGCAGGCGGACAGAGTGATTTTTATGTTTGGCGAAAAATGTCATTCGCTGTTTGATGAATTTTTGCGCGGCTATGATTTGATTCGTTTGCCGGGCTCAAGTTGTTGGGAAATTTTTCTGGGAGCGCTGTTGCCGGATGGGCAGAAGCGTGATCCCAAGACTTTTTATATGACACCCAGCTGGCTAAAGAAGTGGCGTGAATTTTTTGATCCGGGCTGGGGTGTGGATGAAGTGGCTATGAGACAGGCTTTTGCCTTTTATGACAATATTGTGCTGGTTGATACCGGAATTTGCGAATATACGGACGAGGATATCCTGGAATTTTTTGAACATACGCAGGTACCAATTGAAATTGAAACAGGAGATTTGACGTATTTTAAAAATATCATAATGGAAGCAGTGCGGGAGGCCTTGGCAAGTGAAAAAAATTTTGTGGGACGGAGGCCAATTGATTAAGTTCAAGCTACCAATGCAATCTGATGACTATCGAGGAAGGATAATAAGTCTTTATGAATACTGAAAAATATGCTGCCAACAATGGAGGCTTTGTCCATCTCCACAATCACACTGAATATAGTCTATTAGACGGGGCCGGACGAATAGAAGACCTGGTGTCCCGGGCCAAAGAACTGGGAATGCCTGCAGTAGCCGTGACTGACCATGGCACTATGTATGGTATTATCGATTTTTATAAACAGGCTAAAAAACAGGGCATCAAGCCTATTATCGGTTGCGAGGTATATGTCGCGCCCCGGTCACGGTTTGATAAAGCAGCTGTCGAGGGGGAATCCTACTATCACTTGGTGCTGCTGGCTACTAATGAGCAGGGGTATCGCAACCTGATCGAACTGGTGTCACGCGGTTATAGTGAAGGGTTTTACTATAAACCCCGTATTGACCGGGAGATACTTCGCAGCTATAACGAAGGACTTATTGGTTTAAGTGCCTGTATTGCCGGGGAGATCCCTGCGGCCATACTGCGGGGAGATATTGACAAAGCCGAGGCCCTGGCTAGTGAGTACAAGGAGATTTTTGGGGCGGAAAACTTCTTTATTGAGCTTCAGGATCATGGAATGCCTGAGGAAAAACAAGCCAATCAGCAGCTCGTCAAAATAGCGCAAAAATTGGGTCTGGGTCTTGTTGCCACAAATGATGCTCATTACATTAACAAGCAGGACGCCGAATGCCATGATGTGTTGCTTTGTATTCAAACAGGCAAAACGGTGGACGAGCCAGGCCGGATGCGTTTTCCAAGTGATGATTTTTACTTGAAGACCCCGGCTGAAATGGCAGAACTCTTTGCTGAATATCCGGAAGCGCTGGCAAATACCTGTAAGATTGCTGAGCGGTGTGATGTCACCTTCAATTTTGATATACTCTATTTACCTGATTTCCCGACACCGGACGGAACAAGTGATGCTGAATACCTGACCAAGCTATGCCGTGAGGCCCTTTCCAGGCGGTATTCTGAGGTAACACCTGAAGTAACGGCCCGGCTTGACTATGAGCTTGACGTAATCAAGAAAATGGGGTATCCCAGTTACTTTCTGATTGTCTGGGATTTCGTCAACTATTCCCGTACAAAGTCAATTCCCGTAGGTCCGGGGAGAGGTTCAGCGGCAGGCAGCATTGTTGCTTATTTATTAGGCATTACTAGTATTGATCCCCTTAAATATGGTTTATTATTTGAACGATTTTTAAATCCTGAACGGGTATCCATGCCGGATATTGATATTGATTTTTGCTACGAACGCCGCAGTGAAATTATTGAGTATGTTGTGGCCCGTTATGGCAGTGACCGGGTGGCGCAAATCATTACCTTTGGTACCATGGCGGCGCGGGCAGCTATTCGTGATGTAGGCCGGGCGCTAAACCTGCCTTATGGCGATGTCGACCGTATTGCTAAACTGGTGCCTGCCGAACTGGGGATTACGCTAAAAAAGGCATTAACCGCTAATAAGGAACTAAAAGAGTTATACGATACAGAGGACTCGGTAAAGAAACTGGTTGACCTGGCGATGGCCGTGGAGGGTTTGCCGCGTCATGCCTCAACTCATGCTGCCGGCGTAGTAATTGCCAAAGAGCCGCTGACGCATTTTGCGCCCTTGCAGCTATCAAGCGAGGGCTTTCTTGTCACTCAGTATGATAAAGACCGGGTTGAGGAAATCGGTCTGTTAAAGATGGACCTTTTGGGACTGAGAACGCTGACGGTCATCGGCGATGCTATTAAGCTTATTAAGGAGAACCGGGGCGAAGAACTGGACATCGAACAAATTCCGCTTGCCGATACCAAAACCTGTGCCATGCTGGCAAGCGGCGATACCTCAGGCGTATTTCAGATAGAATCAGGCGGCATGACTAATCTTGTGAAAGAACTTAGGCCTGAGCGGTTTGACGATTTGATTCCACTAATGGCGCTTTACCGGCCAGGACCGCTTGGCAGTGGTATGGTGTCTGACTTTATTGAGGGTCGTCACGGCAAAAAGATCGTTACTTATTTGCACCCCGTGCTTGAGCCGATTTTGAAAGATACCTTTGGGGTTATTTTGTATCAGGAACAGGTTATGGAGATTGCCTCGACGCTAGCTGGGTTTACACTCGGACAGGCTGACCTTTTGCGCCGGGCCATGGGGAAAAAGAAACATGAAGTACTGGCCGCGCAGCGCGAGAATTTTCTTAAGGGAGCAGCTGAGAGGGGGATTGATGCTAAGCTAGCCCATGAGGTGTTTGAACTTATGACCCATTTTGCTGACTACGGCTTTAATAAATCTCACAGTGCTGCTTATGCTCTGGTTACATACCAGACAGCTTATCTCAAGGCCCATTATCCTCAGGAATTTTATGCCGCTTTGCTGACAAGTGTCATGGGTACGAATGATAAGATTGGTTATTATATTGAAGAATGCCGCCGTCGGAAGATTGCTGTTTTGCCACCAGATATTAATGCCAGCGGCAAGGCCTTTTCTGTTGACCGCGGTGCGATACGCTTTGGTCTGGCAGGTGTAAAAAATGCCGGCGATAATGCGCTGGAAAGCATTATTGCGGCCCGGAAAAAAGGCGGGGATTTTACTTCACTTGTTGATTTTTGCTCCCGTGTAGATATGCGGCTTGTCAATAAACGCGTGATTGAGAGTTTGATTAAGTGCGGAGCCTTTGACTCGCTCAAGGCTCGCCGGGCCCAATTTTTGGAGGTTTTAGAACAGGCAGTGGAGGTGGCCGCCTGCCGGCAAAAGGATGCCGCAAGTGGTCAATTAGGGTTGTTCGGCGATGATACGCTGGAATGTGTTAATGATGTTGTTCTGCCTGACATAGCTGAATTGCCTCAGGAACAACTATTGGCGCTGGAAAAAGAAATAACCGGTTTTTATATAACCGGTCATCCGTTAGATAAATATCGTGCTAAGCTTGAGACTTTGCCTGCGCTGGGGAGTTTGGCAGAAGGGCAGTACACCGACGGGCAGCTCATTCGTGTGGGCGGACTGATTGCCAGTGCTAAGCGCATTAATACCAAAAATGGCAGTATGATGTGTTTTGTTGCTCTTGAAGATTTTACCGGACAGGTAGAAGTCATTGTATTTCCCCGGGTTTTTGAAAAAACAGGTCGTCTGCTGGCTCCTGACTTGCCGGTAATGGTTTACGGGCGTCTTAATATTCATGAAGAAGGTGCCAAAATTATGGCTGACGATATTCTTCCCCTTGGCAATGCCGGGGCAGAAGTTAGAATTACCCTGAATAAAGACCAGGAAACGTCTGACGTTTTAGCCGGACTAAAAAAACTGCTCAATAAATATACCGGTTCCTCGACCGTTTATTTGCATCTTGTGGATAGTCGCCGGGTAATTAAAACCGAACGGGATTTTTGGATTGAGCCGACACCGGCGGCACTTGCTGCCATTGAGGGGCTTTTGGGAAAAGGGACAGTCACTACTTGTTAAGCACTAACAGCGATAACATGGCCGCTCCTTCGCGGGCATACTGCTTGGCCGTAAGGTAGGCGTTGTCTGCCATAGGGGCAGGTGAACCGCTGGCCTCTATGCCTAGCTGCCGGGCAAGTACTAAAGAACGTCTAATGTGGGAAGCATTAGAAACAATGATGGCATTACGAAAGCCTTGCTCATTCATAATCGTTTTTGAATTAAGCAGATTTTGGTATGTATTATAGGATTTATCTTCCAGATAAATCCTTTTAGTTGGAATACCGTTGGCGACCAGATAGCTGCGCATGATACTGGCCTCGGTGGCTATCTCATCAAGTCCCTGGGCACCGCTGACGATAATGGTTGGTGCGTAGCCCTGCTTATACAGCTGGATGGTTTCATCGAGACGCAACCTGAGCATGGTGCTAGGCTGGCTGCCAATAAGTTTGGCTCCTAACACAATGATGGTATCGCTGGGCAGTGGTTTTGTCAGGTGGCCTGCCGCAATAATGGGGATTTCAACAACAGCCACAGTGAGCATGACTAGCAGTAATAGATAACGACGTAGTTTTTGATGGATAAGTAACCTCATAGTTATTGCCTCCGGCTGATGTAAGTTTTTCTTTATTATACCACTACGAACTATATTCCGTGTGTAACTGACGCAATACTGCCTGAAAAAAATAAAAGTTTTGGATAAAGTTTTACAAAAATTGTTGCAGATTCCCAGTAAATAATATTAGAATAAGAGATGGCCTTATTTGTAACCCATATTCTGATATTTACAACAGGAGGATACTTAATGGACATAATAGTCTGTGTCAAGCAAGTGCCTGACACCACTGAAGTTAAAATTGACCCGCAGACAAATACATTGATTCGCCAGGGAGTACCAAGCATTGTAAATCCTTTTGATAAAAATGCGGTAGAAGAAGCCTTGAAGCTAAAAGAAAAGCATGGCGGCAAGGTCACGGTTATTTCGATGGGACCGGCTCAGGCCAAGGATGCCTTGAAAGAGTGTATTGCACTTGGGGCTGATGAAGCTATTTTACTAAGTGATCGCGCTTTTGGCGGAGCGGATACGTTAGCTACCAGCCGTACTTTAGCTGCCGGAATTAAGAAAATCGGTAATTTTGACGTAATTATATGCGGCAAGCAGGCCATTGATGGTGATACTGCCCAGGTTGGACCGGAGATTGCCGAGCATCTGAACATTTCCCAAATTACCTATGTTTCCAAATTGGAAATTACTGATGGTGTTGTTCGGGCTGAACGCGAACATGAAGAAGGCTATGAAGTTTTTGAGACGAAGCTGCCAGTGCTTTTGAGTGTGGTAAAATCGATTAATGAACCACGCTATCCTAGTATCAAAGGCACTATGAAAGCCAACCGCAAAGAGATTCCTATCTGGACGGCTGCTGATGTTGATGTAAATCCTGAACATATTGGACTTAAAGGCTCACCTACTCAAGTGCGCCGTATTTTTACCCCCAAACAGCGGGTACAAGGTGAAATTATTCAGGAAGATAACGCTCGTACTGCTGTAAATCGTTTGCTGACGAAACTGAACCAAGCGAAAATCATCTGATTAACAGGGGGTATTTTAAATGGCTGTAATTATAGAAAAAGAACAGTGTATTGGCTGTAGTGCCTGTGTCGGCGCCTGCCCATTCGGCGCGATTGTTATGGAAGATGATAAAGCTGTAGTTACCGATACTTGTACAGTGTGTGGTGCCTGTGTTGATGTATGTGCTGTAACGGCCATCACTCGTCCTGCTGCCGGAGAACCGGCGGTAGATACCAGTGAGTATAAAGGCGTTTGGGTATATATTGAGCAGTTTCAGGGCAAAGCCCGGAGCGTCGGATTTGAACTCTTAGGCCAGGGACGCATACTAGCAGACTCTAGGGGACAGGAATTAGCCGCCGTACTTATCGGCGATGATGTGGCACCATTAGCCAGGGAACTGTTTGCCAGTGGTGCAGATAAAGTGTACTTAATTGAAGGTCCAGAGTATAAGCACTATAGTACAGATGCTTACACTATTGCAATTACGGATTTAATTCATACCTATAAGCCTGCGGTTATTCTCATGGGGGCGACCAATGACGGGCGCGATCTTGGCCCACGGGTAGCCTGCCGGGTAGGTACTGGTCTGACAGCTGATTGTACCAGTCTGGGGATTGATGAAGAATCAGGACTTGTTGCCTGGACTCGTCCGGCCTTTGGCGGCAACATTATGGCTACCATTCTTTGTCCTAACCATCGTCCGCAAATGGGGACTGTCAGGCCAAATGTTTTCAAACGTCCCAAGCCGGATATGTCCCGTTCTGGGGAACTGGTTCGAGTTGCCAGCAAAGTTAAGGCAGCTGACATTCGCACCAAGCTGATTGAAATTTTGTCACTTGCTGACACGGCCTCCTGCAATCTGGAAGAGGCTGAGTTTATTGTTGCCGGTGGCCGGGGTATGGGGAAACCGGAGAATTTTGCGCTGATTGAAGAATTGGCTGCCATATTAGGCGGTGCTGTCGGCGCTTCCCGCGCCGCAGTTGATGCTGGTTGGAAACCAGCTATTCACCAGGTTGGACAAACCGGCAAAACAGTAGCCCCGAAGGTCTACATTGCCTGCGGCATTAGCGGCGCTATCCAGCACTTGGCAGGAATGTCGACATCTGACATCATTATCGCCATCAACAAAGATGCTGATGCTCCTATATTTAAGTCGGCCAACTTTGGTATTGTCGGTGATGTTTTGGAAGTATTGCCGATATTAATTGAGGAAATTAAGAAGCTTAAACAGGCTTGTTAATGAATGCAATAAGTCCCGTGCGCAGGGAATAATTGCGTGCGGGACTCTGTTTTTTTAAGGGTATACTAATACATTTGTGGAGGAATAACCAAATGCCAATATATGAGTATTCATGTAAAAAATGCGGGAAATTGGTAGAATTGCTGCAGAAAACGGGTGTAGATAAAGCCGGTATTAATTGCCCGGACTGCGGTGAAGACGCCTTAATAAAAGTGTTTTCCGTAACAGCACCGTCTCAAATGGAGAAGCCATCAATGCATGGGTGCAATATGCCTAATCATAAGGGAGCTTGTGGTGGTTGTTGTTCTGGATGCCATTAAAATAACGATTAGTAGGAAGAAGCCTTTTCTTGACACACTAAGAGAAAAGGCTTTTTTTATTGCTATAAGTCATTTGCTACGCAGACTCATTGCATTTTTCTGTTACCGTTTTTGTGCTCTTACCTTTGGAAACATACAGACCTACCAAGATAGTCACTGCGCCAATGAATTGGAACCAACCAAAAGTTTCTCCCAGGAAGAAGTAGCCGCCGGCAACGGCAAAAACAGGTGCCAGGTTGTTGTATAGGGAGGCTGTGGTGCTGCCGGCCTTGGCTGTTCCCCATATCCAAAGACAGTTGGCTAAACATAGCGGAAAAATCCCTGAGTATACTATGCTGGCCCAGCCAGGCAAGGGTACTGTTTGCCACTCTACGGCGATAACTGATGGCAAGGATACAAGGGTAAACAGCCCGGTGGAAATCAGCAAAATATAAGCGGTAATTTGATAGGCTGAGTAAGTGGCTGACAATGGCCGGGAAAAGACCGTGTAGTAGCCATAACTCAATTGAGCAAACAAAAGCAGTCCAGCACCGATACTATGATCTCCAGCAAGGCTGACTTCTGTGTCTGTACCAGCTATCATTAGAGATATGCCGGCCAGCGAGAGGACGATACCCGCGAGGGTATGGGAATTGATGATTTCAAGCTGGTGAAAGTGGTTGATGATGGCGATACTGACAGGCAGGCAGGCCAAAATAAGTGATGCATTGCCAGCAGTGGTTAACTGTACGCCAAAGGTAAAAAAGAGTTGAAAACAGAAGAAACCCAGACTGGATATGGTAAGATTTTTCCAATCTTCGCGCCTGAGGGGTATCCATGTGCACATCCGCCGTAAAATAAACCAGCCAACAGCTAAGGCAGCAAACAAGCGGACTGCATTATACGGCATGGGTGGAATATGGATAAGTCCAATTTTCATGATTGGCGCGTTTATTCCCCAGAGAAAAGCAACAAGGACTAAGAGTAAATGTACACGCATCTAAACACCTCAACGTTACTATACAATAAAAATCGGGAGACTCCTCCCCAGGTTAATTAATAATATTAGTGTAAGAGTCGAAGCAATTGAAGTCAAGTCCATTGCACCCGCTCAGGACGGATACCTTTATTTTTTTTAGATTGTGTAAAACACTTTACAACTATAATAAGAAAATTAGTATAATATATTTTTTAACAACATAGTTGTGGTCAGCAGAATTTAAAGGAGGAAAAATAGTGAAAGTACTTGGAGTTTCAGGTTCACCTATTTCCAACAGTAATACCGACCGCGCTGTCAAGGCAATATTGGATGCAACAGGATTGGAAACAGAGTTTATCAAATTGAGTAATTATAAATTCTCTGGTTGCATGCACTGTCTGAAATGTGTATATACGAATAAGTGCGCAATTACAGATGACGATGGTCCTATGCTAATTGAAAAAGCTAGGGAAGCAGCTGCGATTGTGATCGGAGGATGGACGCCTTATTCATCATTGGATTCACGTACAAAGGCCTTCATGGAGAGATGTTTTGCTAACCGGCATTTAAAGAACTATATGAAAGGCAAACCAGCCGTTTCCGTGATTACACATGCAGCGCCAGAAGAAAATCTTGAGTTGCCGCAGGCGGCTTCTATGGGGCAAAATTCCATCATGTACTATATGATGGAGGAAGGAATGAATTATCTCGGTGGGGTAAAAGTCATGGGGAATGTGCCTTGTATTAGATGCGGCGTTGGTGACACGTGTGAGATATCTGGCCTTAAAATGCTATTAGGTCCGACCGCCACGGTAGCAAAAGCCGGTGTTAACAATTTCGAAGATCAGCCATCAATGGAAGAAGCCAGTAGATTGGGCAGATTAATTACCGAGATACTGAAAAAGGAACAAAAATAGAAACATGCCTCTGCTAAAGTAGCAGAGGCATGTTTCTATTAAAAGATTATAAACCAGACTAGTCATTTACTTAAATGTCCCGATTCTGATGCATCATAATGCTGTTAGTAGGCAAGGTAATACGATGTCCATCAATATGAACCAGATGCTCTTTGCGTAATTCACCTAACACATTTGTCACCATAACTCGAGAGGCGTTGACAAGGCTGCCGATATCCTGATGTGTGAGATCCAGTGCTATGGTAAGTCCGGCACCGGTTGGTGTCCCGTAGCTTTCCGCCAATCGGCAAAGTACACTTAGCACCCTGCCTTTTACGTCTTTAAAGGCAGTGTGGGACATGTGCTCAGTATACGCATTCATTTTTTTGCCCAGATATTGGACAATTTTGAGCGCCGTTTGGGGGTTGCTTAAGAGCTTGACAAAGAGTTCCTTAGTGCAACAGCATATAAATGTGTCTTCCATGGCTACGGCATTCATGGTATGCACAGCGTTCTCAAAAAAAGTGACTTCGCCAAAAATGTCTTCAGATTTTAAGTAGTCGAGCGTAAATTCCTTGCCATCTTCTGATATCTTATATAGCTTCACCCTACCGGATTTAATGAGATAGATCGAGTCTGCCTCCACTCCTTCAGTGAAAACCAGCTCATTTTTACGGTAGGTTTTCTTAAGAGCGAGATCGCCAATCTGTTCTCGGTCAGTGTGACTTAAAGCGGAAAAAATATCTAAATTTTTCATGCATCGTTGGGTCATAATCACTATCCTCCAATATGGATATTTTGCGCAACCCACCCACTTGGGGGCAAGTAGGTTTTTCTGTAATGACTAGTTTGCCGGATGATTAAGCACTTAAAAGACTAACAATACCCTTTCATTGTACTAGCAAAGGGAAATAGATTCAATTATAAAAAATTATCAATAATGAAAACAAAAAATAGTATTGACAATACAGAACTGATACGCTAAAATCCCAAGTTTGACACTTGCAAGAGAAAAAAGTGCCTAGATCCCTTGAAAATAAAGGGATCTAGGCACTTCGTATTTTCTTAGTTTTTGAGTAATGTTTTTTTGTTTTTGGTGGTTTTAAAAATATTTTTCATTTCTTGAGTTGGAATAATCTGTCGGTCTGTATGGAATCGAAATTTTTCATGAAGTAGATCGGTAAAGTCATCGCTGACATAGGTAGGTATATAGCCTTCGGAAGCGACTTTATAAAAAATTGAGATTACGAAGGCCATCTATAATCTTGTGGCAGGAGAAGCGTTCGTCGAGGAACTTCTCTAAAAGGCGATACAGAGTCAGTGCTAAAAAGCATGTTGTAAAATGAGCGTGAATGCGGTCATCGCGGCTCAAATAAACGGGGCGTGCCTGAAATTCTGTCTTCATAATACGAAAACTTTCTTCAATTTCCCAACGTTGATGATTTGTATGGATGATGGATGGTGCAGCATCTTCCAGATTGGTACAGATACCATAATATCCATCAAACATTTCTTCATTTAGGATGAGTTCTGCATCGATGCTATACAAGTTTTTTGCAGCGATTTCACCATCGGGAGTGATACTTTTTTTCGCGATAAAGCGTTTGAAGTCATTTGAATGGCATTTGCCGATTTTTTGCGGATTTTTTTGAACAAGCTTCATGGCGCGTTCTAACTGGGAACTACGTATTTTTCTTTGATAATCCTTGTATTTCAGAGAAAAAGTAACAATCAGGCGTTGTTCTAAGTCAGTTTCTTTTATCCAACGTTCTTTGTAAAAAGTGGTATTTTTATAGGTCTCGTAAAGGGTATTGTCTGTATCGAGTTTTGTTATATCAAAAGTGCCGTCAGTACCCGGAATATGCCATCCTGATTTTGCAAGAGCCCACTGCAATAATGGTTTCTTTAATTTTTTTATCGACTGAGTGGTAATGAAAGCTCGATTTTTTTTATCGTTGAATTTTCTGTTTGCGTTAGAAGCAAGACCGGCATCGGTGCAAACAACAAGCTTAGATAGTTCAAAGTCATTCAGGAGTTTTTGTTCTAACGGAGTCAGAGTCACTTGTTCGTTGGTGTTGCCTTTGGAAATGTTGAATGCCAGCGGGATGCCGTCAGCATCCATAAAGAGGCCCATTTGAACAATGGGGTTCGGTCGGTGTTCTTTAGAGAGGCCATATTGTCTAAGACCGGACTCCTGTTCGATTTCAAAGAAATAATTGGTGCAATCGTAGTAGAGAATGTGAGTATTTCTATTGATGGTGCGGCGACTATTTTTATACAGTTCGGATTGAATGAAATCACTTTCTTCGGAAATAATGCCAAGAGCCCTGTAAACATGTTGAATTTCAAAGGAGGGAGGTTCAAGAAATTTTTGCGCAATTTGTATGGTGGCAAGTTTGGAGGCGGGGAAAAGAATTCGGGCATATAGTAAATTAGAAAGAATGGAATTGAGATCAAAGGCAAATTTATGTTTTTTCGAAATGGCTTTCGAGATCGAATCAAGACCTAAAGCGTAGTAGATAGCTTGCAAGAAAAGGTACCCGCCATTAAATAGAACTTGCTGATTTTTCTCGATGCATTTTGTCGGCGAGAATGAGACATTTACGTCGCGTTTGCCGGCTTTCTCCTTTTTGTTGAGCTCAGCAATATAGGCTTTAGCCCAGGCGATAGGATCTTGGCCGTTTAGATTTTTCAATAAATCGGTATACGTACCAAGCTTTTCTACAATTTGGGAAGAGTGTTTTCCGTTTTCATAGGTAGATCGGATAACATATAAAGACTTAGCATTTTTTGATTCTGTAATTTTTAAGCGCAATTCATCTTCCATCCAATCGCTCAAATAAGCTTGTTTATATCTATATTATATCAAAGCACTCAAAAGTACTCAATATAAAACTGAAAAATTTGACAAAAAAATAAGCCAATTTCAAGGCTCCAAGAGCATTTTTTGTTTATGCAAGTGTCAAACTCCCGAAAACAAAAAATAGTATTGACAATACAGAACTGATACGCTATAATAACTTTAAATTTACATACTGTAAATAGCTGTGAGCAGGACGAGTACATGTGTACACTTAAGTACAGCGAGCCGGTGACCGGATTTTCCGGAGGTGTGATGACCGGCCTTGAGAGCATATGGAATGGACCTGTGAGCTGCCCACCAAACGCAAATGCAAGTAGGCTGGGCCGGATGCCACCGTTAACAGGCTAGGGTATCGGATGCAGTATATCCCGTACCTGAATAAGGGAAAGTGTTAGGCTTTTCAAATAGGGTGGTATCGCGACCATTTCGCCCCTGGGGTGAAATGGTCTTTTTATTTTCCGCCTGCACTTTCCAATTTA
The DNA here is from genome assembly GCF_000445445.1 of Sporomusa ovata DSM 2662. Classification (GTDB taxonomy): domain Bacteria; phylum Bacillota; class Negativicutes; order Sporomusales; family Sporomusaceae; genus Sporomusa; species Sporomusa ovata. The sequence continues at coordinate 360,592 of NZ_ASXP01000004.1, forward strand.
GGGTGGTACCGCGAACCATTTCGCCCCTTTTACGGCGAAATGGTTCTTTTTATTTTCTGAAGGAGGCGGAAAGTTATGTTAAAAGACTATCTTTCACAGGCAATTGCTTGTCAAGACTTCTCACGGGAGGAAGCCAAAGCGGCTATGCAGGTAATCATGTCCGGACAGGCCAGTGAAGCGCAAATAGGTGCCTTTTTAACCGCCATGCGCATGAAAGGGGAAACCAGTTTGGAGGTTGCCGGTTTTGCTGAGAGTATGCGTAGTCAGGCGCTGAAGGTAGAGTGCCGTTCAAATAAAATAATTGACACCTGCGGCACTGGTGGTGACAGGCAGGGAACCTTTAATATTTCAACAGCAGCAGCTTTTGTTTTGGCCGGAGCCGGACTTACTGTAGCTAAACATGGAAACCGGGGCGTGTCCAGCTCCTGTGGCAGCGCCGATGTGTTGAATGCTTTAGGCATAAAGCTGGAATTACCGCCTGAGGGCGTGTCTGAAGCTATTGACACGATTGGTGTAGGCTTTATCTTTGCGCCTAGTTTTCACCAGGCCATGAAATTTGCTGTAAAGCCACGTAAAGAACTTGGTTTTCGCACTGTATTTAACTTGCTTGGTCCGCTGACTAATCCGGCCGGCGCAAACTGTCAGCTTATTGGTGTGTATGATCAGGCGTTGACTACCAAGGTGGCTCATGCGCTTGCTGAACTGGGGGTTACAAGTGCCATGGTTGTGCATAGTCTTGATGGACTTGATGAAATATCAACAGCTTCGCCAACCCAGGTTGCCGAAGTACGCGGTGAGGAAATTCGCTCTTATCTAATTGAACCAGAAGCCTATGGCTTTACGCGATGCACGTTGGCCGATTATCAAGGTGGCACTATCGAAGAAAATGCGCAGATTATCATCAGACTGCTTAACGGTGAGCAAGGGTTTAAACGGGATATTGTGTTGCTGAATGCTGCTGCCGCACTGGTTGTTGCCGATGCAGCAAGCAATATTGAGGAAGGGATTGCATTGGCAGCTAAAAGTATTGACAGCGGCAGTGCCTTTACCAAGCTGGAAGCGCTGCAGCAGTTTACGCAAAACTACCAGAATAGAGGCGAATTACCATTATTATAAAAATTTGCGGCATCAGCACCCTGGAAGCAGCACTGGCTGCCAAAAAGTTTGGTGCTGATTTACTGGGTATGGTATTTGCCCCCAGCAAGCGACGTATTACGGTAGAACAAGCACAGAAAATTTCCCGCCAGGTTTCAGGCATTAAAAAAGTAGGTGTATTTGTCAATGCACCACTAAGTGAGGTACAGTCGGTGGCGCGGGAGTGCTGGCTAGACTATGTTCAGCTTCATGGCGATGAATCACCGGAGTACTGCTCACAGGTTGGTTATCCGGTTATAAAAGCTTTCCGCATCAGCCATGAATTTAGTGTAACGGCTTTTGCCGGTTATCAGCCGGCCTGGACGCTGTTTGACAGCTTTAGCGCCGGACAGCAGGGCGGAACAGGGATAGCTTTTGACTGGCAGCAAGCTCAGGTACTGGTGCAGCAAGCGCCAAGGCCACTCTTGGCAGCCGGTGGTTTAACACCGGACAATGTGACCAAGGCCATTCAGATGCTTAAGCCGGACGGGGTTGATGTCTCCGGCGGTGTTGAAACCAATGGCGTTAAGGATATAGCAAAAATAGAGCGGTTTATTGCCGCTGTCAGAAGAACCGAGGTGCAGTATGTTAGATAAAATTGTAATGCAGACAAGACTGGCGGTTGCGGCAGCCAAAATGGATGAACCGCTGGCGAAAATAGAAAATCAGGTAGTAGCAGGCAGCTTTGCTTTTAGCAGGGCAATCAAAGAAGCCGCATGGGCAGTAATTGCCGAGTGCAAGCTGGTTTCACCGGCCAAAGGAACATTATGTAATACGTACACAGTGCTTGAATTGGCGCAGATTTATGCCGGTAATGGCGCTACCGCCGTATCGGTGCACACCAATACGGCATTTGACGGCCATATCAACGATATTGTCAAAGTAAAAGCAGCGGTGAAGCTGCCGGTACTCTGCAAGGAATTTATCATTGACGAATATCAGCTGTATACAGCCAGAGCAGCCGGAGCCGACGCTGTACTGCTAATTGCCGCTATAGTATCAGATGCTGAACTGGTGCGCTTTTTGCAAATTGCCAGGGAGTTAGGAATGGACTGTTTGGTAGAAGTGCATACCTTGGCAGAACTTATCCGGGTGCAGCAAACAGATGCCAGACTGATAGGCATCAACAACCGCGATTTACAGACTTTTACAACTACTATTTCCCAGACCTTCACGTTGTTGAAGCATTGCGAGCCAGACCGTGTGATTATCAGTGAAAGCGGGATTAAAAACGGGGAAGATGCCCAAAAGCTAAAAACGGCCGGTGTAAAGGGTATTCTGGTTGGTGAAAGTTTGGTTATCGCCAGTGATGTGGCGGCTATGACACGTGAACTGGCGTTAAGCGGTTCAAAATAAGAGAGGAGAGGTTACAATGCCTAATGAAAAGGGAAGGTTTGGAGAATATGGAGGTCAGTTTGTGCCGGAAACAGTTATGCCGGCGCTGATTGAGCTTGAGGATAATTACCGCAGATTAAAAGACGATCCAGGATTTAAAGCTGAGGTAGAATTTTATTTTAAGGAATATGCCGGCAGACCGACCAAACTCTATTTTGCTGATAACTTAACCAGGCATTATGGTAAGGGGAAAATATATTTAAAACGGGAAGACTTGCTGCACACTGGTGCTCACAAGATAAATAATGCGATCGGTCAGGCGCTGTTGGCACGGCGTATGGGGAAAAAACGCATTGTGGCTGAGACCGGAGCCGGGCAGCATGGGGTGGCTTGTGCTACGGTGGCCGCACTGTTTGGCATGGAATGCTGTGTATTCATGGGCGAGGAAGACATGGAACGGCAGGCGCTGAATGTTTTTCGGATGAGGCTGCTCGGAACCAAGGTTATACCTGTCACCAGCGGTACCGGTACTTTAAAGGACGCAACCACGGAAGCTATCAGATACTGGGTTACTAATATTCGGGATACGCATTATATTATTGGTACTGTAGCCGGGCCGCATCCATATCCGATGATCGTCAGGGATTTTCAGGCGATCATCGGTCAGGAACTGGCAGCGCAGATTGCCGAAAAAGGGGAAAATCTAAAATATATAGTAGCCTGCGTTGGCGGCGGCAGTAATGCCATGGGAATCTTTTATCAGTTCAGGGATACTGCCTCAGTTACTAAAATTGGTGTCGAAGCTGCCGGCAAAGGGTTAAATACCAACGAACACGCGGCATCGCTGACTAATGGCAAACCAGGAGTACTTCACGGCGCTTTAAGTTATTTGCGCCAGGATAGTGATGGTCAGGTAATTCCGGCTTATTCGATATCAGCCGGCCTGGATTACCCTGGTGTCGGGCCGGAACATTCCTTCTTCAAGGATGCCGGCAAGGTACAATATACGGCAGTTACCGACAAAGAAGCGTTAGCCGCCTTTCAACGGCTGTCACGGGTGGAAGGCATTATTCCGGCAATGGAAAGTTCGCATGCGCTCGCCTATTTAGAGCACTTGATGCCTAAGATCGAAATAACAGATGCGATTGTTGTCTGCTTGTCCGGACGCGGGGATAAAGATGTACAGATGGTATCAAATGTATTGGGGGGGTTAGCATAATGAAGCTAGCAGAAAAGATGCAGGATTGCAAGTCATCTGGCCGCAAAGGGCTGATTATCTATATAACAGCCGGCTATCCTGACTATAATACGACATTACAGGCCGTCAAGGCAGTAGAGGCAGCCGGTGCCGATTTGGTGGAGATCGGGTTACCATTTTCTGACCCCATGGCTGACGGTCCCATTATCCAGAAGGCTGCTGCGCAGGCATTAGCCGCCGGGGCTACTGTTGACAAAACGCTCAAGTTGGTAGAACAGCTTACTAAGGAAACGAAAATTCCCCTGGCGATTATGACCTACTATAATATCGTATTACAGTATGGGATTGACAAATTTGCCGCCGACTTTGCCAAGGCCGGTATCAGCGGCCTGATTCTGCCTGATTTGCCCATAGAAGAATCTGCTGTTGTTGAACCCGCGTGCCGGCAGGCGGGAATTGATTTAATCAGATTTATTGCGCCGACTACGACACAGCAGCGGTTAAAACCCATTTGCAGTCAGGCGTCCGGCTTTATCTATTGCATATCAAATACGGGTGTTACCGGTGTACGCCAGATTGACTACAGCCAGCTTGCGCCGCTATTGGCTGATGTGCGCCAGGAAACCACAGTGCCGCTGGCGATTGGGTTTGGTATCGGCACTCCGGAAGCTGCGTGTCAGGCAGCCAACTATGCAGATGCGGTTATTGTTGGCAGCGCGGTTGTGGATCGTTTGGCAAAACAAGGTGTTGCCGCTGTGCAGGAGTTTACCAGTACGCTTCGGCAGGCACTTGATAAGGGGGTGCAAGGATGAAAGCATTTCCCGAAAAAGAGGAATTTTGCCGGTTAGCGGCAACCTACTCTGTGATGCCGGTAAGTGTTGAGTTACCAACCGATATGGAAACTCCGGTTTCACTGTATTATAAACTGGTAGGCGATGAGCCGGGATTTATCTTAGAAAGTGCCCAGACCGGCAAAAACTTTGGCCGCTATTCCTTCATTGGAACAAGGCCGTTGGCTACATTTACTGCCTATAGTAACAGGGCAGAACTCAGTTTTGGTGACTGTATTTTCAAAGAGCAAGGGCAGCCGCACCGATTGCTTGCTGATTTTTTGCAGCAGTTTTCCATGCCGGAAATGCCGGAGCTGCCGTCGTTTGCCGGTGGTGCGGTGGGCTATGCCGCTTATGAATCAGTGGCTTCCTGGGAACGGGTATGTGGTCTGACAATACCAGCTGACTTACCGCTTATTGAATTATTGGTTTGTAAATATATCATTGTTATGGATCATCTTACTCATTGCACGCAACTGATTAACTTGATACATCTTACCCCCGAGGTTCAGGATACGGCAGCGGAATATGAACAGGCACTGCAGGAACTGGAAGAACTTGTGGCTAAACTCAGCCAGCCTGTCGTTTTGCCTGACGACCAGTCTGCTCAGGGCAGCCAATCCAATGTAAATAACCCGGTTGAACTAAATGGTGAGGAGGACGAAGCTCTTCGTAAGCAGCAGTATATCAACATGGTAGAGCAAGCGAAAGAATATATCGCAGCCGGTGATGTCTTTCAGGTTGTGTTATCCCGTCCCTTCCATTACAAGCTGACCCAGCACCCCTTTGCGCTATATCGCCGGTTACGGCAGGCTAATCCGTCGCCGTATATGTTTTATATTAATTTTGGTGCTAAGCAGCTTGTTGGCGCATCCCCGGAACGGTTAGTCAAGCTGGAGGATGGTAAGGTGCTGACTTGTCCGATTGCCGGTACGCGCCGCCGGGGGGCGACTCCGGCAGAGGATGAAGCGTTGGCTGCCGAATTATTAGCTGATACTAAGGAATGTGCAGAACACGCGATGCTGGTAGATTTGGGTCGCAATGATATTGGCAGGGTCAGCCTGCCGGGAACGGTTACGATTGACCGGATGATGGAAGTAGAAAAGTACTCCCATGTCATGCATATTGTATCAGAGGTATCAGGTCAGGTTGATCCTAAGTTTTCCGCGGTTGATGTGCTGGCCGCCTGCTTTCCGGCAGGTACGGTAAGCGGTGCACCAAAGGTACGGGCCATGGAAATCATTTATGAGTTGGAAGGCGACAGTCGCGGCCCTTATGCCGGTGCGGTAGGATATTTTGACTTTCGGGGCAATATGGATACCTGCATTACTATCCGCACATTAATTATTGATGGTCAGCAGGTTACTGTACGAACAGGGGCCGGGATTGTTGCCGATTCTGTGCCGGAGATGGAATATAAGGAAATCATGCATAAAGGCAGAGTTTTAATGCAACTCATTGAGGAGGCTGAGTGACATGATTTTGTTACTTGATAATTACGATTCATTTACCTATAATGTGTATCAGTATGTAGCCAATCTGGGCTATCCGGTGTCTGTCATTCGTAATGACAGGATAACGCTTGAAGAAATAGAGCATACCGATTATAGCGGGATCATTATTTCGCCAGGACCGGGAACACCTGCTAAGGCCGGGATATGCAAAGCAGTTATTGCCCGGTTTGCAGGCAAAATTCCCATACTGGGAATCTGCCTTGGCCATCAGGCTATTGGCGAGGTGTTTGGCGGCAAGGTTATTCGTGCTCCCCAGCCGGTACATGGCAAGGCCGAGTATATTATTCACCGGGGAAAGGGAATTTACAAGGATTTGCCCAAACCTTTTATGGCCGGTAGATATCATTCGCTCATTGTTGATAAAACCGATTTTCCTGACTGCCTGGAAATTACGGCTACTTCACAGGATGGTTTAATTATGGGGCTTAGACATAAAGAATTCGAGGTAGAAGGGGTACAGTTTCATCCTGAGTCAATTCTCACGCCCCTGGGTAGTAAAATTCTGGAGAACTTTCTTGTGAAGACAAGATAAGTCCTCCGAAAAAAGGTCTTGAAAATTAAAGTAAAAACCCTTACAATATAATCAAGTTGGTTGTAGCATATATGAAGCTTCCGGTACTTTGCAGAGTAGTGGTCAAGGAAGATAAACGGCCGAATACTTGGCTTTCCAAGAATTTCGGCCGTTTCATATTTTGAAAACACAGAGAGGAGTTAGCAAAGATGCAAGTTGGCGGCATACAAATACCTGATGAATTTTATACGATACTGGCATATGTTACAACATATTCGTATTTATACAAGTTAGCCGGTTCTATTTTTATCTTTTTTGTTTTTTGGGGATTCAAAAATCTATTTACTAACTATATCTTTCATTTTATATTGAATCTCATTCATAGAAACAAAGTCAATCCAGAGAATTCTTTCTTGATGGCTATAAGCAATCCCAGCAAAAATATGATCGTCCTTGTCGGAGTTTATCTTGCTCTGCAAAATTGCCTGCCGGGCACCTTTAATTCTTTATTGAGTAGTTTATTTAGATCTGGTATTATTATTTTATTTGCAAGTGCAATATATGGATTGATTAGCTATTATGCAGAAAATCAAGAGGAAATCAATCGAATCTTCAATCGTGAAATTGACCGGATTCTAATACCTTTTCTTTCCAAAGTATTAAAATTTATTGTATTGGCGTTATCCTTTGTTACCATCGCTAGTACCTGGGGCTATGATGTAAATGGTTTTATTGCAGGCTTAGGGCTTGGTGGGTTAGCATTTGCTTTGGCAGCTAAAGACCTCTTGGCTAATATTTTTTCGGGGATTATTATTATAACAGATAAGCCGTTTAGTATTGGGGACTGGGTAAAAACAAGTGAGATTGAAGGAACGATTGAAGACATTAATTTCAGAAGCACCAAAATAAGGGCTTTTGACCAGGCACTGGTTACTGTTCCAAATTCAAAGCTGGTAAATGACCCGATTATTAACTTTACTAAACGCTCTATGCGCAGGATTACCTTTCAAATCGGAGTGGTTTATAGTACACCCAGTTATAAATTGAAAGTATGTATTGCTGAAATTGAAAAAATTCTTCGGGTGCATCCCAATATTGATCAAAAAACGATATTTGTGAAGTTCGACGCTTTTGGGGATAGTGCATTGCAATTATTTTTGTACTTTTTCACAACAACCATTGTGTGGGAAGAATATCTCAATATCAAGCAGGATATTAATCTAAAGATTATGGAAGTCTTAGAAAATGAGGGTGTATCCATCGCCTTCCCGAGCACCAGTGTTTATGTAGAAACACCTGTTCAATATCACACCTTAGAAAAGTAGCTACTCAAGAATTAATGAAATTTGAAAATAATAATGCAGACTGTTTATTGGTACTTGAATAAATACCAATAGCATGCTATAGTAAAGCTGTTACAAAATACCCCTCTTTGCCGTTGAGCCTTTCAGCATAGAAACCGGGCATGCCCTTGCTGTGAGACTTTTTGGTGTTTAACACCGGGGTATTTTATAACAGTTTAAAGAATAGTAAGGAAAGTGTGTTTTTTGAAATACACTCTAGTAGAAGAAATAGCAGTAAAGACAAAGAAGAGGAAAAGTAGGTAACCTGATTTCTTCACAGAGAGCCGGGAGGCTGAGAACCGGTATGAATTGGTCTACTGAAGTTCGCCTTGGAGTTGCTTGCTGAAATCTGGACTGACAGCAGTCGCAGATGGTAGGTGTAGCCGGAAACCTTCACCGTTATCAACGAAGGAGAGTATCGGTGTTCGCCCGTACTTTTTAAGGTGATTCGCCGTAAGGCGGATAACAAAGGTGGTAACGCGAGAGTTGCTCTCGTCCTTTTTAAGGACGGGAGTTTTTTATATTACTGGAGGGATGATTATGACGAGGACAGTTGGTTATCTTGGCCCGCAGGGAACATATTGTGAAGAAGCCGTGTTACACATATATAGTAAAACAGATGTTTGTCTACAACCGTTTACGGGGATTGATGATGCCATTCGGGCAGTTGGGTCAGGTACAGTGGATGAAAGTATTGTGCCTGTGGAAAACTCACTGGAGGGGTCTGTCAATATTACATTAGACACTATGGCGCATGATGTTAATCTATATATTACTAAAGAGATTGTTTTGCCTGTGAGACATAATTTGTTAATGAAAAAAGGCAGTGAAGAAATTGCCGTCATTGTGTCTCATCCCCAGGCCTTGGCCCAATGCCGAAAAACATTGGGAAAATTGTATCCGAAAGCCAAACTCAAACCAGTTGAAAGCACTGCCGCCGCGGCCAGAATAGTGGCAACATGTGATGGATTATGTGCAGCTGTAGGCAGTTTACGGGCCGGTGAGTTTAATGGCTTAACTGTCGCAGCAAGCAATATTCAGGATATTGCGTCTAATTCCACCCGCTTCATCGGTTTGCAGCGGCAGCCGATTGTCTGTGAACCGGGAAACTGTAAAACGACACTAGTCTGTCAAATTAATGGCGAGCAGCCAGGCAGCTTGTATAATCTACTGGGGGAATTTGCCCAAAGACAGGTGAATCTAATGCGGATTGAGTCCCGCCCTGCCCGTACTGGACTGGGTATGTACATCTTCTTTTTCGACATCGAAGGCAGTATAGCAGAAAGCAATATTGCTGCCGCAATTAGTGCGATTGAGAAAAAATGCTTGTGGTATAAAAACCTTGGTTCCTATCCGGTCTATCATGTTGAGAAATAGAACAAGGGATTAAAGTTAATTTGCGGATTCGATAATATACCTGATTTGCTGCAAAAGTAATGGAAGACTTATATTTGGGCAATAATAAGCTCGAAGGAGGTGTTCTTGTGGCAAAAAAGGTAGCTGTAGAAGATAATTTATCAACAATTAAGCAAGCGCTGGAAAAGAATGGTTACACGGTTGTAAGTCCTACAAGCAAAGATGGTGGTATAATGGCTTGCATAGTAATGGGTATGGATAACAACCTAATGAATATTCAAAATACTATTACGAAAGCTCCTGTTATTGATGCGACAGGTATGACGCCTGCGCAGGTAATTTCCCGCATTGAATCGCTTCAATAGTAAGTAAGGCCCTTTCGCTCCGGCGATAGGGTTTTTCTTATGCATAAAAAAAGTATAAGTAATTTGAATCGCTGAGACGCAGAGAACGCAGAGGGAATGTCTCGATATACATCTCCCCTCTGCGCTCTTTGTGTACTCTGCGGTTAGAGCCGTATCCTCAAGGGCGCGCCTAGCGCTGTTTTACTGCAGCTATGCACCTTTTGGAAATGAGTACAGGTTTTGCGAGCAGGTAGAATAGAAACAACGGCGAAGTAAATGATATTGCATCTAATTTCTATAAATAAGGCGGTGGACTTTATGACCAAATATAAAGTTTTAATTACCGGAGAAATATTACCTTCAGCACTGGCGGCCATTGAGGAGCAGTGTGAGGTTCGCCAATGGCAGAAGTCAGCGCCGCCGCGCGTTGAAGAGTTAGCAAAGTGGCTGGAGGATGCGGAAGGATTGTTTGTTACTGGCAATATTGCAGTAAATGAAACATTATTAGCGGCTGCGCCCAAAGTAAGAGTGATTGCACAATCGTCGGTAGGCTATGATAATATTGATATTAAGGCCTGTACCAGCCGGAAGATTCCCTTTGCTAATACTCCTGGCGTGCTTGTTGAGGCAACGGCTGATCTGGCTTTCGGACTACTTTTGTCAGCAGCCCGGCGTATTCATGAAGGCTGGGATTGGGTTCGGACCGGGAAATGGCAAGAAGGACAACTGCCACTAGGCGTAGATTTGTATAATAAGACAGTTGGTATTGTCGGTATGGGAGCTATTGGTTCAGCTGTTGCCAGACGGGCTCAGGCCAGTGGAATGAAAGTCATCTATAATAACCGCCATCCCCGTCCTGACCAGGAGCAGCTCAAAACCGAGTATCGTACCTTGTCAGAGCTTTTAACAACAGCAGATTTTATTGTTGTGCTTACCCCGCTGACTCCTGAAAGCCGGGGAATGTTCGGGGCGAAAGAGTTTGCCCAAATGAAACCGGCAGCCTATTTCATTAATGCGGCTAGAGGCGGGGTTGTAGATACGCAGGCGTTATACAAGGCGCTATCTGACAAACAGATTGCCTATGCAGCGCTGGATGTTACTGATCCTGAACCACTGCCGGCAGACCATCCCTTGCTAAAACTGCCGAACATTCTTGTTGTTCCCCATATTGGCAGCGCGACAACCGAAACCCGTAACCGGATGGCAATGCTGGCAGCTGAAAATCTCTTACTTGGTTTAGCAGGTAAACCCTTGGTGACTTGTGTAAATTCTGAAGTGAATTATCGTTAGTTTTGTTTATACATACTTTTTGTCTGGATTGAAAGGTTAACTGTGAATTTAGAGATAAGCCGAATGCGGGAATTGCTTCGCCCTACCTCTTCTGCAATGATGGAGCTCAGAATTCTCATCATTACGGGTAGTCACGCGGCAATGCTCGTTTTTATTTTCCTCATTAGCTCTCTTGGTAACTTTACCCAGAATGAATAACAGTAAGACGATAAATAGTATGAAAAATAATTGAATAAAATATTGCTATGTGTCGCAAAGATTATTATGGTTTATAGATGGATATAAATCCTATTTTATGGAGGAACGTATGGATCAATCTGGAGCCTTGGGGCAGAAAAAAATAAGTAAGCTATTATGGGAGTTTTCCCTGCCGGCCATTATTGGGATGGTAGTGAATGCGCTATATAATATTGTTGACAGTATCTTTGTTGGTAACGGGGTTGGTGATATTGGTCTTACTGCGGTAACGATAGCTTTTCCTATCATGATTATTTTAATGGCGATTGGTATGTTGATTGGTATTGGTGCTTCGACACTGGTATCCATTCGTTTAGGAGAACAAAACCAGCACGAAGCTGAAGTTATTCTTGGCAATGCCTGCAGCTTGATGATTGTGGCTGTGTTATCGACTACTGTGGTTGCCCTTATCTACTTAGATCAAATACTGGTGTTATTAGGGGCAGAACCTAACGTATTGCCATATGCCCGTGAGTTTACCCGCATCATTCTTTTAGGCAGTATCTTTATGCATATTGGCTTTGGCCTCAATAATATTATCAGGGCGGAAGGCAATCCGAGAATGGCAATGGCGACCATGTTAATTGCCTCTGTGCTGAACATTGTACTAAATCCATTGTTTATTTTTGTTTTTAAATTAGGGATAGCAGGATCGGCCTTGGCTACAGTAGCTGCTCAGGCCGTTGCAGCTGTCTGGGTACTACGCTATCTTATCAGCGATGAGGGGGTTCTTAAGCTGCGCTGGTCTAATTTGCGGCTTGATAAAAATATTGTTTTGGGCATTTGCAAAATCGGTTTATCGCCGTTTTTAATGCAGATTGCTGCCAGTGCGGTGACCATATTATCGAATTACAGCCTGCTCAGTTATGGAGGCGAGCTGGCTGTAGCGGCATATGGGGTGATTAACAGAGTGGCAATGTTAATACTAATGCCTATATTTGGCATCAGCCAGGGTGTTCAGCCAATTCTGGGATATAACTATGGTGCTAAATCTTATGAGCGTGTAATTGAAGTCGTGAAGCTTGGTACATATGCGGCTACCTTGGTATCGGTAATTGGTTTTGTGGTAACACAACTTTTTTCCAGCCAGATTATCCGGTTATTTAATAACAATCCGGAGCTCATTGCACTAGGCGCAAATGGAATTGAAACTTCTTTGATTATGCTGCCGCTGATCGGGTTCCAAATCATCGGAGCTAGTTATTTCCAGGCAACTGGTAAGGCCGGATATGCCATTTTTCTTAGTATGTCACGGCAGGTGATTATCTTAATACCGGCACTTATTATCTTACCTCGATTTTTTGGTTTAGAAGGAATATGGTTGACAATGCCGGTATCTGATGTCATTTCATCACTGTTTACTGGGAGTTTTTTATGGCTGGAACTTCGCCGAATAACTCCTAAACTATTGGGAAATAATTCTTAAACAAAAGCGGCAAACTAGCTGCAGGAACTGATCTATAGGAGACGAATACTACCTGTAGTAATAGTAAGAAAGGCTGGTAGATATGAAAAGAAGGTTGCTTGTTGCCATTCTTTCCATAGCTGTCTTGACTATGGCGACTACGCTGGTGGAGGCGGCTAAACTGAGTGATCAGGAGACAAATTTAGCCCCAGTGAAGGCTGATGCCAAGAGGGTGGAAAAACTTCGTCACGGCTATATTACATATGATCAAAATAAAATGTATTATTATTGGTAGAATTCATACGTTATAGCAAGGCTGGACCGCAGAGGTTTTAGCCTTTATTTTTTTGCCCTGAATACTGATATAAATTGTCAGCTTGTAGACGTAATATATTGATAAATTAAGGTAATATGCAGGAGTTATAGTAGTATTTGTATAAAAAGAATATTGACTAATTATACAAAATAAGAAAGGGCGACACATATGAACAAACATATTCATGAATTAGTAACAGATGGTAGCGACTATGTCGTTAAGCTGCGGCGGCATTTTCGCGCCTTTCCAGAACTCGGTGGTCAAGAGGTTGAAACTCAAAAGAAAATTATCGCCGAACTCATGGCAATGGGATTAAATCCCCGTTCAGCTGCTGGTACTGGTGTTATTGCTGAGATTAAAGGAGGCCGACAGGGAAAAACGGTTGCCATTCGCGCCGATATTGATGCCTTGCCGCTTCAAGATGAAATTGATCAGCCGTACCGCTCACGCAATGCGGGGCGTTGTCATGCCTGCGGCCATGATGGTCACACAGCTGTGCTGTTGGGAATTGCGAAAGTATTTAGTGCAATTCAGGAAGAACTGCCTGGTACAGTCAGACTGCTGTTCCAGCCAAGCGAGGAAAAGTTTCCGGGTGGTGCGATAGCAATGATTGCTGATGGCGCAGTGGAGGGAGTGGATGCTGTAATTGGGGCGCATCTGTGGCAACCGTTTGAAGTGGGGACCATGGGGCTGACATATGGGCCGATGATGGCTTCTCCTGCTAATTTTACTATTACCATAAAGGGTTCTGGCGGCCATGGTTCTATGCCACATCAGACGATTGATCCACTGTATGTTGGCGCACAAATTGTATTAGCATTAAAGTCGATTACCGGCAATCTTGTGAATGCTAATGAACTGGCAGTATTATCGCTAGGGGTCTTTAGCGCCGGTGACACTTTTAATATCATACCTGACTCGGCTACCCTGAAGGGAACCGTACGGACATTTGCACAAAGCACCCGGGAGACAATCTTTGCTGCGATTGACCGGATGTGCAGCGGTATTTGCGCCGCCGCCGGTGCAACCCATATTTTAGATTGCTATTATGGTTACCCACCTGTTATTAATAATCCGGAGGTAGCCAAGATTGTCGCCAAGTCGGGAGAAGCCGTATTGGGTAAGACGGCTGTTTTTGAGATGAGTCCAACGATGGTTGCCGAGGATTTTTCCTATTATCAGCAACAGGTGCCAGGCTGTTTTATGTTCATTGGTGTCGGTAACACAGACAAGGAAATTGTCTATCCTCACCATCACCCTAAGTTTGACATGGATGAAAGTGGCTTTAGTCATGGGGTGGAGATTTTGGTAGTTTCCGCATTGAATTTATTACAGGCGTGATTTGGCCTTTTTGCTGCCTTATCTGCATTATAGAAACCTGCTCTTATGATAAATTACCAGGGTACACGCTATGCGGATTACCTGTACTATGGTGGCTTTGTTCGTATATAGTAGCCCGGACTTATGTCCGGGCTACTATTTTTTATTTTTAGCAGGAATACAGCTAATTTTGGAGAACAAAGTTTAGTAATTAGCTTTATTGTTATTCGATTAATGCGGTTAGTAGTTTATTATTAGAGAGAAGCTAATAATAGGAGGATACTTATGTGGACCGTAGTATATATAGCTTCTAATCGGGCACAGGCCGAAAAATTTAAAAACGTGCTGTGTAATGAAGGAGTGCTCGCCGATATACGCCCGGCGGGACTGGTTTCAGCCTTAGGCGATGGCTTGTATGAAATTTTGGTTTTAGAATCAGAAGCCGATGAAGCACATGCTATTTTATGTCAGTATGTAATACGCTAAGCAGTAGTAAGACTGAAGGAGTGAATAGTATGCTAAAAAAAACGAAGATTGTTTGCACTGTAGGTCCTAGCACTGATAAGCCAGGTGTTTTAGAATCAATGATGGAAGCGGGTATGAATGTTGCCCGGTTTAACTTTTCTCATGGTTCACATGAAGAGCATGCAAAACGAATTGCCAGGGTAAGGGAAGCGGCTAACAATGTAAAGAAACCGATTGCATTGATGCTTGATACCAAGGGCCCGGAAATGCGGTTAGGTTTGTTTGCTGAAGGTAAAGTGAATTTAGATAAAGGGCAGAAATTTGTTCTGACAGGTCGTGAGGTAGTCGGTACCAAAGAAATGGCCTCTGTCAATCATAAGTTCTTGCCGCAAGAGGTTGCTGTTGGACAAACCATCCTTATTTCTGATGGTCTGGTCAGTTTGCATATTGATGCTATTGAGGGCGACGACATTATTACTACTGTAAATAACAGCGGCCAGATTAGTGATCGCAAACGGGTTGCTGCACCGGGGGTTGCTGTTAATCTGCCGCCTCTGTCTGAACAAGATATCGCAGATATCAGGTTTGGGATTGCTAGTCAAATGGACTTTATTGCTGCTTCTTTCATCCAGCGATCAGCTGATGTATTAGCTATTCGCAAGATATTGGAAGATGGCAATTATTCGATGGACATTATTCCTAAGATTGAAAATGCCGAGGGTGTCAAAAATATAGATGATATTATCAAGGTTGCAGACGGTCTTATGGTGGCCAGAGGTGATCTCGGGGTAGAGATTCCTGCTGAAGAAGTGCCACTTGTACAGAAAATGCTGATACAAAAATGTAATAAGGCCGGCAAGCCTGTTATTACTGCGACTCAAATGCTGGAGTCTATGGTGTCTAATCCCCGTCCTACCAGAGCAGAAGCCAGCGATATTGCTAATGCTATTTTTGATGGCTCTGATGCGATTATGCTTAGCGGTGAAACAGCTTCAGGTCAATACCCGCTGGAAGCAGTGCAAACCATGGCCCGTATTGCCGTTCGTACGGAAACCTCCCTGCAGCTTAGCGATATTTTGATTGGTAAAGGAATTCAATTGCAGCGGACTACGACAGATGCGATCAGCCATGCTACGGTGCAAATATCGCATGAACTGGGCGCTGCCGCTATTGTGACTTCAACCCAGTCGGGCTATACGGCACGAATGGTATCCAAATATCGTCCACAGTCCACAATTGTGGCTGTTACGCCTTGTATCAAAACGGTGCGGCGAATGCTATTATTATGGGGCGTTTATCCTATTTTGGGACCTAGCTTTAATAATACGGATGAAATGGTGCAAAGTGCTGTAGCCACTTCATTAACAGCCGGGGTTGTAAAAGACGGTGATTTAGTTGTCGTTACGGCTGGTGTGCCTGCAGGACTGTCAGGTACAACCAATATGATTAGGGTGCATGTTGTTGGCAATATTCTGCTGCGCGGCACGGGGATTGGTCAGCAGGCTGTCACCGGTCAAATTGTTGTGGTTACCTCAATTAAAGAAATTACGACTAAGTTTAAAGCAGGTGATATTCTGGTTGTAAATAGTGTTGACGAAGAAATTGCCCCCTATGCTGCCAAAGCAGCTGCTATTATAGCCGAAGAGGGTGGACTTACATCGCATGCTGCTATTGTCGGGGTAAGCTATGGTATGCCGGTGCTAGTCGGTGTAGACGGCGCTGTAGAGCGTTTGCAGGATGGGGCGATAGTTACTGTGGATGCTTCCCGCGGTATTGTGTATCAGGGAGAAATTAACGCTAGATAGGGAGAACCCTTTTATGGCTGTATGGTTGATCGTGCTTGCTGGTATAAGCTTAGCCGCTTGGTGGTTGTACACTAGGCGGCTTGCTTGGCAGTTTAAGCATATAAAGTTACAATTGAGTACTATTACGCAAAAACGGCAAGTAGGTAGCAGGGCTGGCAAAGCCAGTATGCGTTCGCTCTATAGAATCTTGCATACTAGTCTGATCGCCGATAAAGCAGATGATGCTTATCAGGCTCTTGACTTGCTAAAGTTAGCGTTAGGTCAAGGTCTGGGCAGGGACGGAGAGCCAGCACGATTAACTGCTGTTATCTATTTAGCTTTGCGCACTAACCAGCTTGATGTTGCTGGTCATTGTATTGACGCGTTTCGGCCATTACTGAAAAATATGACTGTGATAGAACTGCCGGTTGCCATTGAGCAGCTTGGTTTGATTGCCGTTATGAGTTTGAAACAACGACAGAACTTTTTGGCAGCGCGTGCGGTGGACGTTATTTTTTCAGTTATTGGGATTCAGGATGAGGCTGCTTGCCGGGCTGTTATTCGGGCTATACGACTAACCGGGTTAACTGCTTTGCGACGGAAAGACACCGGCCTTGTTCATGAAATATTGGTGAAACTAGCCAGCTGGCTGGCAACTGAACAAGGAGACAGTCCCTTGCACGAACAGGCAGCCGGGGTATTAACAGCGTGGTTACACCGGATAGTTAAAGCAGGTAATGTTCCTATGTTTGAGTTAATAACGCAATATATTGACCAATTGGCCGAAAAAAATACTATGTCAGAGAAGGCATTGGCGAGCTTCATTGTAGAATGTGCTCATTTATCAAGTATGGATAGTCTTGATCCATTTAGTCAATTAAATGGACAGATAGCCATGTTCAGCCTCGAATTAGCAGTAAAAATTAGAAACGTTGGTATTTGGCGACAGTCACTTGACGGGGTAGTTCAGGCAGCCAGACTGGCTGTAAATCAGCGGAGTTTGACCGAAAGCTTTACCGTTATTTACCCGCTCTTTGAAATAGGACGCCGTCTGTTAGCTGCTGAGCTTTCTGCTGCTTCAAGGCGTGATTTGTTTCGTCAAAAGGCGCTTTATCTACTGATACGCGAATGCCTGCAGTTGGTAGAATTTGTGTCAAGACAAAATTTTACTACAACTATAGCAGATATTATTGAACAGATATATCAAGAATGGATTAAGTGCCCGCTTAATCCAGGTCAACACAAATCGATAAAACGGTTTTGTCAACTGCTATTTCTATATTGTACACGGATTAAACGCCGGCAGAAGATGCTGCTCGACGAAGAAGGTAGCTTTAATGCTGAAAATGTTATTACAGTGGCGGATCGGGAGCATTTGAAAACAATAGGTTACTTATCCTAAACCAAAAGGCGGACAAGGATTGTCCGCCTTTTGGTTATAGTTGTTTATGCTTTCGCGTCAAAGCCTATTCTTCTTGGGAAATGAACCAGTAAGTAACAACCCGAGTAAGGGGACGTGGATACCTAGTTTATTGATGCTCCAGGCCAAGCCGGAACTCAATGCAAGTGTTGTTACATAAAAGCCAATAGTAGTCAATGGCGTTAAAGCCTGGGAACGTTGATTAAGTTCAATAAGTAAATAATACATTACTAATGGATGAATAAGATAAATTACATAGGAATACTTACCTAATTGGTGTAACATAGCGGCAAGTGATTCAGGTAATGGTCTGGTAAAGGTTTTAAACCAGAATAAGGTTGCACAGACAGTATATAGCACACCAAAAGGGCTGAGTTGGTGAACAGTATTAGCTGTTGCCTCCAGCGTGAAGTGCTGTTGATAGATAAGGTAGTAATAATGGGACAGCATTCCGGCTAAGGTAAAGATAAAACAGGCCGTGATTTGTCTGCTGTTTTGTTTTAGCAGTGCGAGAAATTGTGAATAACGTTCTGCGCAAACTCCACCAAGGATGAAGATAAACAGATAATGAAGAACCCAATAGCTCATGCGGTGCTGGATAGCAAGATTAAGATAATGATTATTATAACTTGCGTGAAGCAGATAACTGGAATAATAATTAAAAGCGATTTGAACAAGTAACAAGCTGACTAATCCTACTAACGGGGCTTTAAGAATCATGCTGACAAATTGCCGCCATAAGGGCATAAGCGCATAAAACCAAACTAAAATCACTAAAAAATATAACTGGTAAGAAGCTAACCCAAATAAAAAATATTTATATATAAGCGGCCTGTGCCATAGGTCTGTTGCGCCACTTATCCAGGTATAATGCAACATATAAAGAATAGACCAGGCTAAATAAGGTAATAGTACAGCTCGAAAGCGTCTAACCATAAACGTGGGGTAGTGAAATTCTTTTTTTAGCGGTTGGCTTAAGAATAAGCCGAAAGCTGATACAAAGAAAAATATCGGCACGCTAAAGCGGGTAACTATTTCATAGATAGCAAATAGATGTAAATTAACAGCTTCATATGTCAGCGAATAAGCACCAGTATGGATGCCTAGCACACCTAACATAGATATACCGCGAATATAATCAAGAGCAACAATGCGTTGATTAGCCATAGTTTTTTTTGCTCCTTACGATGTAAGCTGCGACTGGTTGTGTTGTCACAGCGTATATTACTATTTTAGATGTTATCAGTAGATAAGACACTATTAGAGGCTGTTACAAAATACCCCTCTTTGCTGTTGAGCCTTTCAGCATAGAAACCGGTTATGCCCTTGCTGTGCGACTTTTCGGTGTTTAACACCGGGGTATTTTATAACAGTTTAAAGAATAGTAAGGAAAGTGTGTTTTTTGAAACACACTCTATTATCAATTATAGGCTGTCACGCGTTGGGCTGCAAGAAACTTTTACCTTACGAAAAGACAAAAAAAATTTAAAAGCAGCAGGAAATTGGGAAAATGCTGCATAATTTGTATAGATAATAGTTTATCTATAATAATAATTTATAAGGAGATTTTTTATGAAACCAATCGGTTTGGTAGATGGTAAAATAATAGATATAAGTGAAAATATTGTACCGATGGAAGATCGGGGTCATCAGTTTGGCGATGGAGTCTATGAAGTAACAAAGGTGTATAACGGTCATTGCTTTGCTTTGCAGCCACATATGGACAGGTTATACCGTTCCTTACGTGAACTGGCAATTCCAGCCGTATATACGTATGAAGAATTGACTGAATTTCACGAGCTGCTTATCAAAAAAAGCGGTATTATGGATGCAGCCATCTACCTTCAAATCACGCGCGGAGTATCACCCAGGACACATAGCTTTCCGGAAAATGTTGTACCGCGGTTAACGATGTCCATTCGTCCCTCCAGTGCTGCTATTGATAAGAATAAAGCCGAGGGCTGCAAAGCAATGCTAATTCCGGACGAAAGATGGCTCAGATGTGATATTAAATCGCTTAATCTTCTCGGTAATGTATTAGGAAAACAAAAGGCCAAGAGCGCAGGGTGCTGGGAAGGTATCCAAGTTCGTGACGGTATTGTGACCGAAGGCACAAGCAGTAACTTCTTTGTCGTTAAGGATGATGTGGTCTGGACACATCCTAAGTGCAACCTGATCTTAACTGGTGTCACCAGAACGCTGGTTATCGAAAAAATAGCATCAGACCTGGGTATTGTTGTTGTCGAGAAAAAGTTTGATGAAGCGTTTGTTAAATCGGCACAGGAAGCTTTTATTTCAGGGACCAGTACCGAAATTACACCCATTGTAACTTTAAATAATCAGCCTGTTGGCAGCGGCAGCGTTGGTCCTGTTACTCACAAAATTCAGAAGGCGTACTGGATGTTGATTGACAAGGAATGTCAGCGTAAATAAACTAAGGAGGGTGAAAAGTATGAACATGACAGTTACAGAACGAGCACAGGAATATATTGCCCAGGAAGGTAACGTAATTTCGGTAAGGATCGCCAAACGTCTGATACCTGGCTGCACGGCTACGAAAACAGCCGATCTTCCGGCTATACAATTAGGAAAACCTGAGGATTATGAACAAGCTGATTATGAAGCCGTAACTATTGATGGTGTCAAAGTCTATGCTCATAGTTCAATTATCAATTATAATGGCCAGGTTCCTTTACGCGTTGATATTGAAACCACGTTGTTTGGCAAACAGCTGGCCGTGTATGGCATGCCAATTCCTACCCAAAGCTGCGGTGACTGCTCGCTGTGCTAGTGAATAAAAAACTGCTGGAGGCCAAAGGCTTCCAGCAGTTTTTTATTTAATTATGTTACTTGCACAGCTTGAACAACCGCCATCTTGCTCTTGGATTGCTTCTTCCAGCCGGCCATTGTTAAACAAAATCATTTCCGATATGGCCATTGGCAAAACCTCGGTTAACAGCACTTCCATAGCGTTGTGTATTGCCTGTTTTTGATCTCTATGGCTTAGCGCGGTAGTGAGCTTTTCTTCAATTGGCTCACGATAGGTCGTTAGCCAGCGTTGGTAGTGGGCAAGCAATGAAGGTCCGTCGAAATACATAAAAACACATCCTTTATTTTTTTTATACTACTTTATACTTACATAGTACGTATATATCAAGATTGACGAGTTAGATTGAGAGATAATATTTTAGTCAGGTGTGCCAGCGAATAACATTCGAACATGGCACAGAATTTGGCAAACAGTGGTATGGCACTGTTTTGGGGCCAACGTTCTTTGGGTTGGGTATTGAGCCACAAAACACGTTTAACCTTTTTGCTGATTAGGGATAATTGACCAGCCGTTTCCAGCGGTGCTAATGTGTTGGCGTCACTGATGATAAAGAGTAGAGTAGACGGAGTAAGCAATTGCTTATGATCTTCTTCCAGGCTTGATAAGGCAATAAATAAATTAGTACCCTGTCCCATTTGCGAAGAATTTGTGGCTAATTTTTCCGTAACCTGGGCAAAGTCGGCACCACGGCGGAAATAATCGGTTACTTTCTCCAAATCAGTGGCAAAAATAAAGCTTTCAATATTTTTTACAACACTGGATAGGCCAAACAGCAACGGTAGGGTAAACCGGACATATTTTGTCATCGAGGCAGATACATCACAAACAACAATAATATTAGGTTTATGAATTTTTTTTGTTTTATACTTTAAAGAAATCATAATACCGCCATAACGCATATTGCGACGGATGCTTTTGCGAATATCAATAAGCTTGCGCCGGCCGGTTATGCGAAAGCGACGGGAGATACGGGTTGTTAAACGGCTGGCTAATCGCTTAATTAAGGCCGTAACTTGTGGTATTTCATGTTCGGCAATATCTTGCATATTTTTATAGAGAAGCGGGTTGCCGCCAGTTCCGCCAAGCCCTGCCGCCGAGTCTACGACATGGTCAAGTTCGTCATGTCCCAGCAATTGACGGCGGGCAGCAGCAAGCTGAGCCAAATCTTCCGGTGATAGCTGGCGCTGCCAAAAGGAAAGTGAACTCCTAAGCAGGTTTTCAACAATTGGTTGAAAGGATTCTTTAACTTTGTTACCTGTGGAGGTTTTTTCTAAAAAATCCTGCAGTCGTTGTTTTTCCTGTTCAGGTAAGCGTTTATAGACATCTTTAAGGTTTTCAGGAATTTCCAGCGGGCGTCCCTGGAAAACCAGTTCTTCTTCGGCCTGTTTGGTTTGTTCCAGGTCAAGCTGCTGTTTGGAATCCCAGGCAGTTTGCTGCTCTTTTTTTGCTTCGGGCGGCACAAAGAACAGGTTAAAGGCCTGATTAAAGGCGGCTTGATCTTCGGCATGTTTTATAAGGGTGCTTTTTAATGCTGCGCGGAATTCAGCCTGATCAAAATTATCAATGACAGTTAAGCTATCGACAGCATCAATGGTTTCAGCCGTGCTAATCCGTACTCCAAGCTGGCGCAAGATCTGGATAAACCCGACAATATTATCAGCAAGCGAGTTCAAGATAATCAGCCCTTACAGCTTGCTCTGCCATGGCATTCACAAGCTTGCGTTTTGGTGGCAGTTGCTTGTTTGACTGCTGCACATAACCCGTCTACGCCCAAATCTTTTTGAAATGCCAGCAAATCATCACGGTTTTTTAATAGTAAGCCCATCGTTTGTTTTACTAATGTGGAATCCAGGTAATCAGCATGCATAGCAATCAAGGATCTTGTCCAATCCAGTGTCTCAGCAATCGATGGCTGTTTATTGAGTGTCAGACTATGCCGCAGGTGGTTGACAGCAGTGGCAATCTGTAAGGCTAGTTTTTCTGTAGCTTCTGGAATTTTAGTGCGAATAATATTGATTTCTTTTTCAATAGAGGGGTAATCAATATATAGATATACACAACGGCGGCGTAAACCTTCCGAAAGCTCACGGTCATGGTTACTTGTCAATATCACGATCGGAATATGCTTGGCTTTGAGAGTGCCAAGCTCGGGAATGGAGATTTGGAAATCAGAAAGGATTTCAAATAAAAAAGCTTCAAACTCCTCATCTGTTTTATCAATTTCATCAATAAGTAATACCGCACGTTTTTTGGCACGAATAGCCTTGAGCAGCGGTCGTTCCAATAAGTATTCCGGGGAAAAGATATCCTGTTCGGAAATATCTTGGGAAGCATTATCCCGGATCATTTGGATTTTAATTAATTGACGTTGATAATTCCATTCATATAAGGCTTTGTTTTCATCCAAGCCTTCATAGCATTGCAGCCGGATAAGCTCAGTATTAAATACGCTGCTTAGAACTTTGGCAATTTCAGTTTTACCAACACCGGGCGCACCTTCAATTAATAGTGGTTTTTCTAATTTTAAGGCTAGATAAACCGTAGTTATTAGTTCCTTATCACTAATATATCCTTGGGCCTCAAAAGCAGCTTTTAATTCTGTTGCGGTGAGCGTGTTCAATTGATTGTCCATCTTTTGTTCTCCTATCTACATAATAGCTGTTGCTTTAATTTTACAGCATATTGATAATAATTGACAAGAGAAAACAGTTCTGTATCGCTACACTTGAATCATTTAAGAACAATTGTATCGCTACACTTAAATTATTTAAGAACAATTTCCTACTTAGGATACGATTTCAACGGAGAAAATTATACCAATTTAGCTGGAAAAAAGATGAATATCAAAAATTCTATAAATATATATACGTTTTGGCATAAAATATGCAATTATAAATTTTATGAAATTTACTTTATCGTAATGTAGTTAAAGTAAAAATCGAAAATAAACAAGGGGGAGGATCTAATTTTGACTAGAACAGCGATTGTAACAGGTTCAGGCCGGGGTATTGGCAGAGGAATCGCACTAAGATTGGCTAAGGATGGTTTGGATGTAGTAGTTTGTGACATTAATGCCGAAAACGCTAAAAAGGTATCCATGGAAATTGAAGCTCTCGGACGTAAATCATTAGCTATTGTAGGTGATGTATCCAAAGAAAAAGATGTTTATGCCATGGTTGACCAAGTGGTCGAAAAGTTCGGCAAATTAGATGTAATGGTTGCTAATGCCGGTATATGTCATATCAAGTGGGCTACCGAATTGACTACCGCCGAGTGGGACCAAGCTTTTGCGGTAAACTGCCGGGGAGCGTTTTTATGTGATACGGCCGCCGCTAAGCAGATGATTAAGCAAAAAGGCGGAAAAATTATCAATTGTTCGAGTATCGCCGGTCACGACGGCTTTAGCCTATTGTCCGCCTACAGCGCAACAAAGTTTGCTATACGGGGTTTCACCCAAGCTCTGGCCAAAGAATTAGGACGATATGGAATTACTGTAAACGCATATTGCCCTGGCATTGTAGGAACAGATATGTGGGATCTCATTGATGAGAAGATGGGCCCTTATTTGAACCTTGGCAAAGGGGAAGTACTGAAAGAATACACCAAACTTATTACTATGGGACGAGTTGAGACTCCAGATGATGTTGCTGGTTTTGTATCCTACCTAGCTTCAGCTGATTCTAATTATATGACAGGTCAAACCATTATGATTGACGGTGGAATAGTGATGAATTAAAGAGGAAAACAAGCTATATTTGTATATCGGGAGCTGTTTTCATCAAAAATCCTATACCAAGTAACCAGCCTCTGCCCATCCAGGGTAGAGGCTGGTTACTTTTTTGAAATGTCGTAGAAATTAAAATGTAGAGGTTATAAAGTTAGGCCAATAAAGGAACCACTTTTGAATGGAGTATTTTCAACTAACTGGCTTGGTAAGATATCAAAGTGTTTAAAAAACTTCTTTGCGCCGATATAGGCGCCTTTAGCCGCATATCTTACAGGAAAAGCATTAGGTTTCAACTCTTCTGTCGGCAAAATGCCAAGTGCCCGGTTTTCAGGATCATATCCAAGCATGCAGAAGTTGCTGTTTTCTAACAACTGGGTGGCGTTTTTGTTAAAGACAATGCGACCATTGGGACGCACTTCCACTGCCGGTTGATCATTTTTTGGCAGGCGGGTGCGATGTGGCTCAAACAAAGTAAAGGAAAAATCTCTTTCTTCACTCATGGTATTCACTCCTTGGAAAGTTAGTCTGCAATAAAAAGTATGCTCAAATTATCAAAACTATAAACATTATTTTTAAAAAAACATATTATTTTTGTTAATTTTTATAGTTAATCAGCAGAAGGCAGGAATTTTATAAACTTGGGCATAATTTATGTTAGTAAGTCTTAGTTGATAGTTATAGACTATCGCAGAAAGTAGAGGGAGATGACTATGAATCAAACATGGTTTAAAATACTGGCAGCGATGATTATAGGCAGTATGCTTAAGTATCTTGTTTTTAGCGCCTTAGCCTGGGTGTTTATTGATTTAGCCGTACTGGGAGTAGCTTATTTATTATTACGGCGCGATCCTTTTACAAATATGAGGCATTCGATGCTGTTTATTGGCGGGCTAACAGTTGTCAATGTACTGGTTGACTTGGGAATAATTGGTGGAATGATTGGCAATCTTGTTCTCTTGGCTCTTTTAGCCTATATGATGTTTGGCCGCGACTACACTCGCCGTCGGCGCAGATAACAGGAGTAATTATGTCAGACAATCGGATTATTACGAGAACAGCGATATTGTTGGCACTTACCTTGCTCTTTCAGTCACTGCGGTTTTTAATTCCCCTGCCGCCTTTTCTATCTACTTTTATTATTGGAAGTTTGGTCAACTCTTCATTACTTATTGCTGCCGAAAAGGCAGGTTTATGGCCGGCGCTTGTTATTGCGGCAGTTACACCGTTGGTAGCCTATTTTCAAATGCTGCTGCCATTACCGGTGTTTATTCTTCCTGTTGCGTTAGGAAATGCGGTTTATATTTGCCTGTTTTTGTTTTCCTGTAAATGGGGGCACATTCCAGGCACTGTTTTAGCAACAGTAGGCAAAACTGGATTTTTATACCTGGCATTTACTTGGTTGCTAACCTTTATAGCCATTCCTTCCCAATTGGCTGCCGGGATAATGCTTGCAATGAGTTGGCCGCAATTAGTTACTGGTTCCCTGGGGGGCTTGCTGGCTTCGCTGGTAGTTAAACGTATTCGGTAGCACTCCATCACCGGAGTGTTCTTTTTTTCCCTAGTTGGTGGAAAGGTTGACTTTCCCTGGATAGAACGCTGGCAGAATTGTTTTGTGTTAAAGCAGGAATTTGAGGATAATATAGCAAAGTAATAAAACACTAACTAAATGGAGGATATTATGAGCGAACAAAATCAGGTACAGTTAACTGCTAGGGATTTGACAGGACAACACTTTAAAGAAGGCTTTAATTGTGCCGAATCAGTTGTTAGGGCCTTCCGGGACTTTTATAAATTAGATATTTCTGATGAAGCACTAAAGATGGCATCAGGATTTGGCGGTGGGTTGGGACATGCCGGTTGTATGTGTGGCGCGCTTTCTGGTGCTACGATGGTACTGGGAATGCTACAAGGCCGGTCCAATAAAGAGCAAAGCCGGGGACCTATTTATGGCAGCGCGCAAGAGTTCCATGATATTTTTTCCGGGCAATTTGGTGCTACCTGTTGCCGGGTGCTTAACCCTCATGAATTTGGCAGCAAGGAGCAACGGCATACTTGTTTCAAGTTAACGACGACTACTGCCGGGATATTGCTGAAATATCTCCAGGATAAACAATTGGTACCAGCAAAATAAGCTAAAATAGCCGGGATAACAGCTTGCCATTATCGGTTAGCCATTTGCGGCATTCCCGGTAATTGGGCGAAAACCGGCCGACTTGTTCCCAAAACTTAGCAGAATGATTAGGAACAAGCATATGGCACAATTCATGAATTACCAGATAATCAGTTACCCAAAGGGGAGCCATGATAACCCGCCAGTTATAATTAATATTGCCAAGGCTTGAGCAACTGCCCCAACGGGTTTTTTGGTCTCTAATAGTTATCTTAGCAGGGCGAACACCAATAACCGCGGCCCACTGCTTGGTTTTATCAAGAAATAAGTTACCAGCCTGGTCAACAAGCCAGGCTTTTACTATTTGTTCTACAATAGATGCAACCTGTTGATGGTCAGCATGGTTCTGTGGCAACTGTAACTGTAGTTCGCTGGGAAGTAAGACTAATTCTACTTTGGTGCTGCCAGGCAGGATTGTCAAAGTATGGGGTTCCCCCTTATACAGTAGCTGCGAGCCAGATTTCAATTGCTGATTAACAGGATTTTCAGCCAGTGAAGCCAGTTTGTCTAATCGTTTGCTAAGCCATTTGCTTTTAACAGTAAAAATATGTTCAACCTCAGACTGAGTCAATTTACCAGGGGTGACAATTTCAACAGCAGCAGAGGGGAGTATCCGTAACTGAATGGACTTTCGGCGCTTATCCATTCGGATGGTATAGGTAATGTTTTGTCCATTGATATTCATTATTGACATAAAGTTCAATCCTTCCTGGTTATCGCGAAGGGGTACTTTTACCCTGTGATTGTGGTGTAATCAAGATATATATTTGTCAGCAAACGATATTCTCCTTTAAACATAAAATAAAAAAATCCCTATAAACGTACTTGACAATAATACGCCCAAATGATATCATAACAAATGTCCGATGCAGGACATAAACAAAATAACTGCTCAGGTGGGATATTTCCTGCCAAAAATTTATGCGGGTGTGGCGGAATGGCAGACGCGGCAGACTCAAAATCTGCTCTGGGTAACTAGGTGGGGGTTCAAGTCCCTTCACCCGCACCATTAAAAAAGTTCTAAGTTTACTTAGAACTTTTTTTGTATTTGCTCTCAATATCATTTTTGTTACTCTTTGGTCAACGATATTTCCAGTAATTTAGTTAAAATGAGAAGTAAATAAAAATTTTTGTAATTTTTTTACATTAATTCATAAAAATAGCAGGAAAACTGCATTGTGATCGCGAATAGTATCGCAACAACAAAATTGTAGAGGTGGTTTTTATGTCAGAATTGTTGAGTATCAAAGAGATATCGCAGGAACTAGGCATTCCTCAAAGTACTTTGCGATATTACCGTGACTTATTCATGGATTATTTGCCAGCTGCCGGTGAGGGGAAAAAGAAACGGTTTTATCCTGAGGCGGTTGTCGTGTTTCAGACTATTGCCAAAGGTATGCATAAAAACAAAAATGCTGATGATATTGCCAGTGATCTCAATCAGCGTTTTACCCGCTTTATTGACGTTAATGAAGCCGATGAAAAAACGCAGGAAAGCAGCGCAACATATTCGCAAAATGATGAAATCCATCAATCGCAAGCCCTGACGTCACTAACGCAGCTTGACGGTTCGGCGATAATGGCTGTGATTGCTTCGCAAAATCAAGCTTTACAGCAAATAGCTGCTACAGTTAGTATTGTAAATGAACAGCAGGAAGAATTGCACAATTTAAAGCAAGAGGTAACCAATTTGGAGGAACGGCTGGAAAGAGAGCTGACTAATCATTTCCAGTTGGTAGATACCCAGTTGCGCCAGGCTATAGAGCAAAGGGAAACCAGAAAGCTCAAGTCGTTCTGGCAGCGGTTATTTGCGTAAATTTAAGATGCTAAACAATTGAAAAGGCAGCGGCAATAGGTGTAACGACCTAGGCTGCTGCCTTTATATGTATCTGGCTAATGCATGGTAAAAAATGTAAAAAGAATATATTGAATTACAAATAATGGAAATCGATGAAGTTTAGTAACTAATTGTGCTGCGAATATAGTGGATAGTAATCCGGAAAGGCGGCAACATGTCGAATTAGGCAACTGTGAAAATGTAGACAACCAAAGGTTTGAATGGCTACCTGGAGTTAATTCGACATGGTAATATTAAAAAGTGTCGGTTTTTTACGAAAAGTTATTCTGCTGATTTGGCAGGAATTACAAAAATTTACAAGAATATTTACTACACGAAATAAAAATGGTCAGTAGGAGGAGACGAAAATGTCGGCAGCAGAAGCGCTCAACAGTAAAATAGTATACTTGCACGGAGAAGATGGTTATCAAGACTCCATTGACACTACAACAGGAATTATTTTTATAGATAGTGATTTGCGGGTGAAAAATCTAAATCGCGAAGCTGAAAAAATTTGTGGAGTTGAGCGGGCCAGGGCAATTGGCAGAAGAGCGGATGATGTATTTAAGCAGCATGGCGATAAATTTTTACAAGCCTTTCATCTGCAAGAATATGAAGAATTGAATACGATTAATTTAAAACTCAAAGTACAAGATCAATTTATCTATGCTCATATTGATACGCTCAAACTTCGGGGCAATGCCGGACAAGCCAATGGATTGATTGTTATTATCCAGGATTTATCAGCAGTCCGGGCTGCTATCAAACAAATACAGGTAACGCAAATGCTAATGTCGCTAGGTGAATTGGCGGCAGGGGTGGCGCATCATGTCAGGACACCGCTTACTACCATCAGCGGCTATTTGCAGGTAATGCTCGGCCGTTTGGAGGATGATCGCTACACAGTGGGACGTGATGTGCTGGAGATGATGCTAGATGAAGTATCTTCTATTAATAGTGTAGTTAAGGAACTTGTTTTATTTGCCAATCCACCAGTTAGTAAAGAAGATAATGTTGATATAAATCGTACTATTGGGGAAGCACTGCTTTTGACCTTTAAACAGCTGGATGGTGAAAAAATCGAAATTGATAAACAACTGGCTCCTAACCTGCCGCCGCTCAAGGTGGATAGTAATTTAATAAAACAGGCTATTGTAAATGTAATGCAAAATGCTATGGAGGCAATGCCGGGAGAAGGGGTGCTGTCAGTAAAGTCTTGGCTCAATTCTGAGCTTAATATGCTGGTTATTGCCATCAGTGATACTGGACCGGGGGTAAATCCAGAGATTCTGCCCCGGATATTTGAACCATTTTATACAACGAAACTTGAGCATATGGGACTTGGCCTGCCTGTTGCTCATCGGATCATTGGTGAGCATGGTGGCTTTATTAATATCAGCCCGGCTAAGCAGATAAACACAGGTGCTTGTATCCATATCTATCTTCCCATAATTGATGACCGCCACCGGCATTTACGGATAATAGATCAGCAGATACTTAACCTACAGTAAGGAGTTAATGAAAATCGCTATAAATATTATTGCAAGTAGGGGTAATATTGGGCCTGGTATTCTTCATATTATGTTATTGTTACAAAAATTAATGTGAAGAAGGGATGCAAGTGTTACTCCGGTTTAGTTTTTGGTTTACTACACTTTTTTCGTTAATAACCATTAGTTGTTACTCCGCAACAATTGCGTTGGCTGGACCCAGTATTACGGTGAATTTGCCTAGTCGAACGATTGAACTGTTTGCAGACAATAAGGTAATAAAAGAATTCCCCATAGCTATTGGAAAAGCGTCTACCCCTACCCCGATCGGTACGTTTGCTATTCTCTCTAAAGAAATAAATCCTGCCTGGTATCCGCCAGATCAGCCGGGGAAAGTAGTACCATCCGGACCAGACAACCCATTAGGCTACCGTTGGCTGGGTATATGGAATAATTATGGAATACATGGTACCAATGCACCTGAGTCAATTGGAGACGCTGTGTCAAATGGCTGCATTCGCATGCAGGAAGTTGATGTAGAAGAACTTTTTGAGTTGGTAAATTGCGGAACACCGGTAAATATAACCTATGACCGGGTAAAGGTTCGAACCAATGCCCGGGGGCAGGTGTTACTGGCTGTTTATCCTGATATTTATGGCTATAGCAGTATTACCATCCAGGATGTTAGAAACAAACTGAATATGTACCGCCTAAATACGCTGGTAACTGACGAGTTATTGCGCGACATGATTAATGATCCTAGTGATGAGCAGGTCGTTATTGCGAACCGGTTTGCGATTCAGGTTAACGGTAAGCAAATAAGTGAGCAAGGGCTAATTGTTCAGGATGTGCGCTATGTTCCCATTTATGCGGTTGCCGGGACGCTCAAGCGGCAAATAAAGTGGAATGAGAAAACCAGGGCCGTTCAACATGGAGCAACCACCGTACCGGGTATTGTAGTTGACAATGTGGTATATGTAGCTGCAGACAAGCTGACAACATTATTTTCCTGCCAGCCAAGCTGGAAAAACGAAGAAAATACGTTATTTTTGGAACACCAGGGAGTTTTCCTGAATGATAAGCCAGTCAACCTTGAGGTGTATGAACTGCAGGGAATAGCAGCAATACCGGCACTGCCATTTGCAGAGGCTCTCGGGTGTAAAGTTAACTGGAATCAGGAGAAACAAGTATTAACGATGGCAGCTAAAGGAGAACTTGTTACCATACCTATTGTTATGGTAGATAGTGTTCCTTTCATCAAAATCACGAATATCAATCAATATTTTAATGCCTATGTATATTGGAATAAAGAAGCTAAAACGATAGAATTTATTTATCCGTAAAGGCAAAAGGTTAGCGGGTTATTTTGAAACGAGATTGCTTCGTTGTATGCGAAAGCAATCTCGTTTTTCCTTTAATACATAAGGTAGGAGTATATTTAGAAAAATAGAGAAGGGATTTATAGTCTTAATAGCCAATACAAATAGACTGGATACAATATTGGAGCATAAGGTGGTGGGCATATGTCCCAAAAATTTATTATAATTGACGGTAGTAGTTTAGTGCATCGCGCATTCCATGCATTACCCATGCTGCGTACGGCA
This sequence comes from Sporomusa ovata DSM 2662, assembly GCF_000445445.1. GTDB lineage: Bacteria > Bacillota > Negativicutes > Sporomusales > Sporomusaceae > Sporomusa > Sporomusa ovata. Next base: position 392,052 of record NZ_ASXP01000004.1, read on the forward strand.
GGTGGGCTATATACTAATGCGGTATATGGGTTTACTACTATGCTTGTCAAACTGTTAACAGAGTATAACCCGGATTTAGTTGCTGTGGCGTTTGATAAAAGCCGGGTTACCTTTCGAACAGAGACCTATCAGCAGTATAAGGGGCAAAGGCAGGCTACTCCCAGCGAGTTATCTGAACAATTTCCGTTGGTGCGTGAATTACTCCAGGCACTTGGAATAACTACCCTGGAAGAACAAGGCTATGAGGCTGACGATATTATTGGGACATTATCTGAAAAGGCCGTTAAGCTGGGGTTTGAAGTTTTTATTGTTACCGGTGACCGTGATGCGTTGCAATTGATAGGACCGGCAGTCAAGGTATTGCTTACTAAAAAAGGCATAACAGAAATGGAAACCGTCGACGTGCCGGCACTTAAAGAAAAATATGGGCTGACTCCCAGTCAGATGATTGACATGAAAGGGTTAATGGGGGATACTTCTGATAATATTCCGGGTGTTCCAGGCATTGGCGAAAAGACGGCGCTCAAGCTATTGGCCGAATTTAGTACCATGGAAAATGTCCTGAATAATATTGATAAAGTTGCCGGGAAAAAATTGCAGGAGAATCTCCGGCAATATGCAGATCAAGCAGTATTATCTAAACAATTGGCAACCATTATACGTACTATGAACATCGAGTTTATTCCTGAAGCTTTTGGCATTACTCCGGCAAAACAAGCTGTCAAAGAATTGTTTATAAAATTTGAATTTAAAAGCCTGATAAACAAGGTCGATACGCTGTTTCCGGGATACTGTGCGCCAGAGGACGCTGAGAAACCTGTGAACGAGGTAGAATTTTTGCCGCTGGTTACGGTCACTAGCCGCTCGGCGGCAACCGCGCTTTATACGGAAGCAAAAGATCTGGATAGAATCAGTTGTTATCCGCTGCCGGCAGGGCATTCGCCGTTAGCCGGACTGCTCGGTCTTGGTATTACCTGCGCAGATAAAACCGTTTTTATTCCTGCTGACTGTGAAGGCTGGGATGTTGTTTTTGATCTTTTGGCTGATACCAGTATAATAGTAGATACCTATGACTCGAAAAAACTATATCATATCTGCCAGCTAAGAGGCTCTGCATTACATGCACAGCTATTTGATGTTCTGATTGCCGCCTATTTGCTTGAACCTACGGCAGCCTCCTACCCGCTTGACGTTTTGGCAGAAAAGTACTTGGGGCAGGCTGCCTCTTTGCCGGTCGGGGACAAGCAGATGACGCAACGACCGGAGTTTGCCTGCTGGGCCAGCAAGGTTGTGGGGCAATTGCAAGCCAGTCTCGCCACAGCACTGGCTGAGGACGGACTGGACAACTTGTTCGAACAAGTTGAATTACCGCTTGTCGAGACGTTAGCAGCCATGGAGGTTGCCGGCATTCGAGTTGACCGGGAACACCTTAGGGAGATGGCAGTAAGTATTGCTGCTAAAATTGATCAGCTTGTTAGTGAAATCTACCTGCTTGCCGGTGAAAATTTTAATATAAATTCTACGAAGCAATTGGGTGTCATTCTGTTTGAAAAATTGCAGCTGCCGATTATTAAAAAGACGAAAACCGGTTACTCTACTGACGCAGAAGTATTGGAAAAACTGGCAGGTCAGCATCCACTTATTGACAAGCTGTTAGAGTACAGGATGATGACAAAACTCAAATCAACCTATCTTGATGGGTTGGAAGTGTTAATCCAACCGGAAACAGACAGAATTCATACTAGCTTTAACCAAATGGTTACGGCTACCGGCAGACTAAGCAGTTCTGAGCCTAACCTGCAGAATATTCCTGTTCGTTCTGATATGGGCCGGAAAATCAGAGAGTTATTTGTTCCCGGTGAAGGATATCAATATATTATGTCTGCCGACTATTCGCAGATTGAACTGCGTATCCTGGCCCATATGGCTGGAGATACTAGTTTGCTGGAGGCATTTAGACAGAATCAGGATATACATACCCGGACGGCGGCTGAGGTTTTTGGTGTAGCCATGTCAGAGGTTACGCCAGAATTGCGTTCCAGAGCCAAAGCCGTCAATTTTGGTATCGTATATGGTATCAGTGATTATGGTTTGTCACGGGATATCGGCGTTAGCCGGAAAGAAGCTGCTCATTATATTGCCAGCTATTTTGCCAAATACCAGGGGGTAAAGCGCTATATTGACGAGAGTGTTGCCAGTGCCCACCGGGATGGCTATGTTACTACTCTGTTTGGGCGTCGCCGTCAGTTACCGGATATTAATAGCAGCAACTTTAATCAACGTTCCTTTGCGGAACGTACGGCGATGAACACTCCTATTCAGGGTGCTGCGGCTGATATCATTAAAATTGCAATGAATAAGGTTTTCGTTGCCCTTAAGACCAAAGGACTTAAGAGCCGGCTGTTATTACAGGTACATGACGAATTATTGCTGGAAGTAACAGCAGCGGAACTTAATCAGGTAATTTCACTTGTAAAACAAGCTATGGAGCAAGCGGTGGAACTTACCGTACCGTTAGTGGCCGATGTTAAAACCGGCCCCAATTGGGCCAAAGCTAAGTAAGAAGGGGATGCATCATGCCGGAAATGCCGGAAGTCGAAACAATTCGCCGGACACTTGCAGACAAGGTAGCGGGCCGCAAGATTATTCGTGTGGATATTGGTCTGCCCCGCCTGGTAAAATGGCCGACAGCAGCTGAATTCCAGGCTGTTCTTACAGATAGAACGATTACGAAGTTAGTGCGCCGCGGCAAGTATCTGCTTTTTTATCTTGATAACAATTATGTACTCATTATTCATTTACGGATGACCGGACGTTTGTATTATAAAACGCCAGGCAGCGAGTTTGATAAGTTTACTCATATTTTATTTAAGCTTGATAATGGTGACATTTTGTTATATGCTGATACGCGTACGCTGGGAACACTTTATCTGATGCCGGAGGAGGAATTATGGCGTATTGCCGGCCTGGCCTCTATGGGACCGGAGCCGTTGTCAGCAGAATTTACCTTGGAATATTTTGCTGACATGCTAAGTAAACGCCGGGCTAAGATAAAGACGGTGCTGCTTAATCAGAAGTTGATTGGCGGTCTTGGTAATATTTATGTTGATGAAGCCCTGGCCATTGCCTGCATTGATCCGGAACGTATAGCAAGCAGCCTTACTGCGCAAGAGGCAAACTACCTCCATCAGGCGATTAATCAGGTTATTGCTGCCGGCATAGCGCATGGCGGCACTACCTTCCGTGATTATCGCGACGGCGCCGGCCAGAGCGGCAGCCACCAGCGGTATCTGCAGGTTTATGGACGAACCAACGAGCCTTGTCAGCGCTGCGGCGGTATTATTGCCCGCAAGGAAGTGGCTGGCCGTGGTACGCATTATTGTCCTAACTGCCAGAAGTAGCCGGGAGGATAAAGCTCTATGTATTTAATTGGATTAACTGGCGGGATTGCGAGCGGTAAAAGCACCGTAAGCCGGATGCTTAGTGAATTAGGCGCATATATTATCGATGCGGACAAGCTTTCCCGAGAGGTTACTCAACCGGGAAAACCCGCATGGCAAGAAATTATTAAAAAATTTGGTCAGGATATTATTCAGGATAATGGTGAAATTGACCGCAAACATCTGGGCCAATTGGTATTTGCCAACAAGCAGGCTCGCCCTGAATTAGAAGCGATTACCCATCCACATATTGAGGCAGCAGCAAAAGCGGCTATGGCTGCTGCCACGGCAGACGGTTTTGCTGTGATTGTACTTGATGCCCCGCTCTTAATTGAAGTGGGTTGGCATACCAGGGTTGATGCCGTATGGGTAGTCTATGTCAATGAACAGACGCAGCTCAAGCGGCTAATGGCGCGTGACAATAGCGGCAGGGAGGCTGCACAAGCCAGAATGAATGCTCAACTTTCACTTACGGAAAAACTGAAATATGCCGATGTTGTTATTAATAACGGTGATGCTATTGAAATTACCCGAAAAAATGTACTAAAAGCTTGGAGGGAGATAGATAATTCGCGTTAAAAGTTGCAGATTCAGGCTGTAACATGTTGCATATACTAAAGATCAGTTAAAATTAGTGGTATTTTTTAGCGAACGTACACATAGTTTTCTACAGGGATTTTCTTATTACGGAGTGATTTTATTGCGTATCCGGACTTGGCTGAAAGTCCTGATAATTGGTCTGTTAACTGCCATAGGAGTATATGCTGTATTCACCAGTGATTGGTTTCAGAAGAAGTATATGTATCCATTTTTATATCAGGAAGCCGTATATACCTATGCACTGGAACGAGAACTTGATCCATTTTTAGTCACCGGTGTTATTCGAACAGAAAGTAAATTTATTAGCGAAGCCCGATCACCCAAAGGGGCATTAGGGTTAATGCAAATTATGCCTGAAACTGGTCGATGGATTGCCGAGCAGCTTGGTGAAACAGAATACATGACCGCCGATTTGATAGATCCGGACCTGAACATCCGGTTTGGCAGCTGGTATTTGGCCTCCTTGAAAAAAGAGTTTGGTGGCAATGAGGTATTGATTCTTGCCGCTTATAATGGTGGTCGCGGCAACGTGAAGCAATGGATCGAACGGTATGGTTGGTCCAAAGATTTTGACGATATTCAGCAAATTCCTTTTAAAGAGACCAGAGAGTATGTAGAAAAAGTAATGTTCAGTAAGAAACGGTATATTGAATTGTATGGTAGATAGAGTTTTAGAACAAGGGAAACGAGGAGAATGCATCATAAATGCGTAAGCTAATGATTCTATTATTGGTACTATTCATTGTTGTCATTACCGGTTGTAGTCATAAGGCAGATACTTTAACTCCAGAAGAGAAAAAAGTGAATGTCCAGCAGGGTGGTCAGCTCAAGTATGGCAGTGTGAATGAGCCTAACACGCTAAATCCACTGATTTCAAATCTATTGGCTACCGCTGAAGTAGGTAAACTGGTGTTTAGCGGCTTGGTAGTTACCGGGGATAAAGGGGAATGGGTTCCCGATTTAGCAGTTGATGTGCCAACAACTGCTAATGGGGGCGTTGCTGCCGATGGACGTACAGTAACATACCGTTTGCGCCAGGGCGTAACGTGGCATGACGGTACACCCTTTACTGCCGCAGATGTTAAGTTTACCTGGCAGTATATTATGAATCCGAAAGTAAATGTTGTGTCAAGAGATGGCTATGATCGGATTACTTCGATTGAGACTCCGGATAAATATACTGTTGTAGTCAAGTTTCGCGAATACTATGCGCCATATTTAACGTTGTTTGGTACAATATTGCCAAAACATAAATTGGAAAATGTTAGCGATCTCAATAAAGATCCTTTTAACCGAGCGCCAATCGGTACTGGTCCGTTTAAATTTAGGGAATGGCAGGTGGCGGAGGCTCTTTTTTTTGAGGCCAACCCTGGCTATTATCGTGGTAAACCAGTTTTAGACAGTATTGTTTATAAAATTGTTCCTGAACAAAGCCTTTTGCTCACGCAGCTAAAAACAGGAGAATTGGATGTTGTCAGTAATATTGCCTTTTCTAATTTGGAACAAGTTAAGACCCTAGACGGAATCCGAACAGTTATTGAACCAACTATGGTTTGGGAACATATGGATTTTAATCTTGATAATGTATTGTTTCAAGACCTGCGGGTGCGCCAAGCCATTGCTGCTGCAATTGACCGTCAAGCCATTGTTGCAAATGTACTTAAAGGGGTTGCTGCTCCAGCTTATGGTGATCAGTCACCTTTATCCTGGGCCTATAATCCGATGCAGCAGCCGCCCACCCGAGATGTTAACGTTGCCCGTGAATTGCTGGCGCAAGCTGGCTGGACTCCCGGGCCTGATGGGATAATGATTAAGGAAAAGAAGAAACTGGCATTCGCGCTGGCCATACCCAACGGGAATAGACAGCGCGAACAAACGGCGCAAAAGATTGTTGAACAGCTTAAAGAAGTTGGTATTGCTGTTGAAGTACGGCCTATTGATACACAGCTGTTTTTTAGTGATATTTTAAAGAACCGTCGATTTGAGGCGGCTATTTATGCTTGGGTTGCCGGTGTTGATCCAGATAATCTCAATCTTTGGCATTCGCGAAAAATTCCAGGTCGCGGCAATGACGGCCAGAATTATTCTGGCTGGCGTAATCCGGAGATCGATAAATTGACTGAACTGGGAACAAGAACAGTAGATATTACTGCGAGAAAAGATATTTATTTTCGCATTCAGGATATAATTAGAGAAGATTGTCCTGTTGTGCCGTTATACTTTAGAGGGAATATTGCTGCAGTAAAAGAAACAGTGGCTAACTACCAGACCAATCCTACTCCGGCTGGTAATCTATGGAATGCTTGGCAGTGGGGGTTTACTGCTGCCAAATGAGTGAACTCGTTTCAGCATAGCTGAACCATGGGGGATTCAGGTGGAGAGTCTACTCCACCTGAATGAACGCCGCCTATAGAAGCGGGAGGTCTTTAATATTTGTGCTTGACGAAAAAGCTATTTTATCATATAATATCGATTGTTGATAATGATTATGCGGCCGTGGCGGAACGGCAGACGCGCTAGCCTCAGGAGCTAGTGGGGGCAACCTCGTGGTGGTTCAAATCCACTCGGCCGCACCAACTCGACGTTCGATGTACGACATTCGATATTCGTATTGAAAATCGTAAGTCGAAGATCGAAAATCAAATACGCGGTAGTGGCGGAACGGCAGACGCACCAGCTTGAGGGGCTGGCGGGGGCAACCTCGTGATGGTTCAAATCCATTCTACCGCACCAAAGGAAAGCAGGACTTTTGAGAATAGCTCAAAGGTCTTTTTTTATATTGCGTTAAATGCGTCATAGATCTGAAATGCATAGTTTGGGGCAGTAGTGTAGAAAATCTAATATACCAGAGACAAAGAGGGTAAAGTACATGAACAATTGGCTATTTGTTTTGATATCGACAGCTATTTTGCTAGTACTGCTTTTTCGTGTCAACGTATATATGGATTTACGCTTTTGCCGCCGTAATGATGACGATTATGTTGCCGTTACTATATATGCCTTGCAGAAACTCTTTATTTATACTATGAAAATCCCAATAATTAAACTTGTTCAGTATGACGATTTGCCTTGGATTACATCTGAAATAGATGCTCCGCATGGGGCTACAACAACAAAGGTAAGTCGTGAACAGCGCTTTGTACGAAAATGTATCAAATTATTATTTTATAATCCGGAACGCTTGCTGCGTCTGCTCAGAACAGCTAACCAGCTAATTCGTGGCTATCTTCGCTATGTGAATAGACTTTCCCCGGGAATTCATTGTGAAAAACTTGAGTTAAAGACTATATATGGCTTTGAAGATGCCGCGTTTACTGGCATTATGATGGGTATACTAGGTGCTTTGACTGAAAAAATGCTGAGATCTATACATAATCGCCTGGTATTAGATGCTAAGCCGTGTATTAAAATACAGCCAGTTTATGGGCATAGTCAACTAGAGATTGAGCTCCAGTGTATATTCAGGATACGATTTGGTAATGTTATTACTGCAACTATGGCAAATATAATAAATTCAATGCACAGGGAGGCGACTCGCAGTGGCTGAGCATCCAATACAGGGTCTGATGAAAACGGCTATGGAAAGCATTAAAGGTATGATAGATGTCAATACCATTATTGGCGATGCAGTGGAAACTTCTGATGGCACAGTAATTATTCCCATCTCGCGGGTAGCATTTGGATTTGCAGCTGGCGGCGGTGACTATGAAGCGGAGGAGTTAAAAACCGACCACCCCTTTGGTGGTGCCAGCGGCGCCGGTATTAGCGTTAAGCCGGTAGGCTTTTTAGTATGCTCGCCAACTAACGGTGTACGGTTTATGTCTGTAGAAAGCAATCTTTTTTATGACCGTCTGATAGATATGGTGCCTCAAGTAATGACTAAAATTGAAAATATGCTAAAAGGTGATACTGATGAGGAAACTGACCTTGAACAGCTTGCTCATCCAGCCGCAACCGACTCTTCTCACCAGCATTCGGCTTATAGATAGTTTGATTTGGTAATTTTTTAAAATATGTAAACCCACACATAATAGTGTGGGTTTTTACATATAAATCTACTAATTATTAAGCTAAGTCATCAAGTTTCTCTTTAATCTGAGTAGAATGTAAAGCCTCTGCTTCAGCAAAATGTTTGAACATTTTAGCGACATCCTGGTCGCCAATGCGATCAGCGAAAGACTGATAATCACGCACAAGTTCTTGCTTTTGCGTAAGTGTGGTACGTAAGGCTGTTTTGAGGTCAAGAGTTTCCATATTGAATCACCTCCTTGAATTTGTTACTATTATCTCCGGCTACGCATTAAATAATCCCCGGAATTATTACATCCAGAATTAGACAAATCCGGGAAGAAGTTAATTTTGACCTTGAGCCAAATTAATTATATAATAAGATTTAGCTTTATCTTAAACGAAGGGATTGGACTCATGCGACAACTAACTAATCTTGGAATACTGCTAGTTATAGGCCTGGTGTTTTTGCCAATAACAGTATTCGCAGGAGATTTTGTACCAGAACTTACGGCTAAAGCAGCCATCGTCATGGAAGCGTCAACAGGAAAAGTGCTTTATAGCAAAAATGCCAACGAACGGCGTTATCCGGCCAGTACTACCAAGATTATTACATTAATTACCGCACTGGAGTATGGCAATCTTGATGATAATGTAATTGCCAGTCCTAATGCTGCTACCACCGAAGGCTCATCACTATGGCTTTCACCTGGAGAACAACTTAAACTACGTGACATGTTGTATGGTATAATGCTTGTTTCTGGTAATGATGCTACCGTAGCCGTAGCTGAACATATTTCCGGATCGGTCGAAGGCTTCGCTAAACTAATGACTGAAAAAGCGCATGCGATTGGTGCAGTCAACAGCAACTTTGTAAATACCAGCGGACTACCTGATGAAAGACATTACACCACTGCCTATGATTTAGCTAAAATTACTGCATATGGCTATAAGAATCCGCTATTTACTCAAATCGTTTCTACTAAGAACAAAATCATTCCCTGGCCAGGCAAAGACCATGATCGGGATTTATACAACGAAAATAGAATGCTATGGTTATATGATGGGGCAAATGGGGTAAAAACCGGTTATACTGACGCAGCGGGACGCTGCCTGGTTTCAGCTGCCAATCGAAATGGTATCCAAATCGTTGCGATCGTACTAGATAGTGAACGCATGTGGGATGATTCGATCAAGCTTTTGGATTATGGCTTTGCGCAGCTTAAACCAGTTTCTGTCATTACTAAAGGTGATATCTTAAAAACTGTTAAAATCAAAGAGGGAAAAGCAAGCAATATCAAGTTACTGGCAGCCAATGATATCATCTTACCGATAGCAGACAATGAACACGACAAATTTACCACTGTTGTCGAAGCTCCCACCAAAATTACGGCGCCTATTGCTGTTGGTCAAAAACTTGGTACAGTTAAAATTATGTATAATAACATAGAGGTCGCCAATACAGATTTAATTGCTGATCAGCCGGTAGAAAAAAAATCATTTTTCACCATGTTTTGGGGATCACTTGTTAGTTTCGTAACATTTGTAATTCAAAACTTTGCTTGAAGGACGCCATTAGGCGTCTTCTTTATATATAAAGATAGTATAAGTTTTTTGAACCGCAGAGACGCAGAGTACGCAGAGGGAATGGTTGACATACATCTCCCCTCGGCACTCTCTGTGTCCTCTGCGGTTAAACATATCCTCAAGGGCGCAATAGCGCTTTTTTACATGTTCTAGCTGGCTATAATCTGTCATACCATCATAATGGGTGATATTTACCATGATTAATTTAATTTGGATGATACTTATAGTCAGTGGTATTATTTATGCCGGCATGAATGGACGTATTGAAGTTGTTACAGCAAGTGCTATCAGTGCGGCCAAAAGCGCAGTAGAATTATCCATTAACTTAATTGGCGTCATGTGTTTATGGTTGGGTATTATGCGAATTGCTGAGTCATCAGGCCTAATCAAAATCATCTCCTATCTTTTACAGCCCCTCGTTGGTTTACTGTTTCCCTCTGTACCCAAAAACCATCCGGCTATGGGTGCCATCATTATGACACTTAGTGCTAATATGTTAGGACTAGGTAATGCCGTAACACCACTTGGGATTAAAGCTATGCAACAGTTACAAACCCTTAATCCCAAAAAAGATACGGCTACTGCAGCTATGTGCACCTTGTTGGCACTCTGTACTACCGGATTTACTCTTGTTCCGGCCACAATTATTGCTTTGCGCTCTGCAGCAGGATCAGTCAATCCTACCGAGATTGTAGGATCAACCCTTATTGTGAGTTTGTTTGCTACCATTTTGGTACTTGTTATTGATAGACTGTGTCAAGCGATATGTAAACGGTAAGCAAGGGGGACTGTCCACATGTTGATTGAACTGTGTGAGCAGTTATCAGTCTGGGTAATTCCTGCCGTACTGCTCCTAATTCCGGTAATAGGGTATTTTAAAAAAGTAAAAGTATATGAAGCCTTTGTTGAAGGCGCTGCCGAAGGGTTTCACACCGCCATCCGTATTCTGCCATGTCTTGTTGCCATGCTGGTAGCTATCAGTATTTTCCGGGCATCAGGTGCCTTAGATGCGTGTGTACAGTTTATGGCTCCAGTACTGCATGTGTTAGGTGTACCAGCCGAGTTAGTGCCACTGGCAATCATGCGGCCACTGTCAGGAAGCGGCTCGCTGGGAATAGCGACCGAAATCCTCAACACCTATGGTCCTGATTCCCTGGTTGGGCGAATAGCCTCAACTGTATTAGCCAGTACGGACACAACCTTTTATGTGTTAACAGTCTATTTTGGTGCAGTGGCTGTCAATAATCCCCGCTATGCATTGTTAGTTGGATTGTCTGGTGATATTGCCAGTTTTCTGGCTTCCGTTTATATATGTCAACATCTGTTTAATACTAACTGGTAACAATTTGTTACCAGTATTTTTTTTATGCTTGTATTTTGTGGCACTTCAAGGAACATCGAATACACTGTAGTGTGATTTCAAAGCAGAAATTGGAGGGGAAGTCCATGATTAAAGTAGTCGTGGTCGGTGGTGGCTGGGCTGGATGTGCCGCAGCGTTAGCAGCATCTAAAGCGGGAGCTCAGGTAGTTTTACTTGAACGCACCGACTTATTGCTGGGAACTGGTTTAGTTGGCGGTATATTCCGTAATAACGGCAGGTTTACAGCAGCTGAAGAAGCAATTGCCATGGGCGGCGGAGATTTATTTGTGGCCATGGATGCTAATACCAGACACCGGGGCATAGATTTTCCCGGACATAGCCATGCGTCTTTTTATGATGTAACTACCATGGAGCCATTGGTAAAACGGATTCTCCAAAACTATGGTATTGATATTAAAACCTGCACAAGAGTATCTGGTGTTGTTAAACATGGGAAGAAAATTCAGTATCTCACTGACGACAATGAACAGATTATTAACGGTGATGCCTTTGTTGACACAACAGGAACTACCGGTCCAATGGGCAATTGCTTAAAGTATGGTAATGGCTGTGCTATGTGTATTCTCCGCTGCCCGACTTTTGGGCCGCGGGTGAGCCTAACCGCCAAAGCTGAAATCAAAGAAATAATGGGTAAAAAAGCAGATGGTTCCTATGGTGCAATGAGTGGCTCCTGCAAGATTAATAAAGATTCACTTAGCTTTGAGCTTAAAGCTCAATTGGAAAAAGAGGGTATGGTAGTAATCCCCTTGCCCGAAAATCTCAAAAAAACAGGTATGCTCGGCAAAAAGGCTTGTTCACAATATGCCATTGCTGACTATGCCGAGAATATTGTACTTATTGATACCGGTCATGCCAAGCTGATGACCCCTTTTTTTCCGCTTGACATGTTACGCACGATACCCGGACTTGAGCGCGCCCGCTATGAAGATCCCTACTCTGGCGGAGTAGGCAACTCTATCCGTTATCTGGGCATCGCCCCTTGTGATAGTTCACTAAAAGTGGAGGGAATAGATAATTTATTCTGTGCAGGTGAAAAATCAGGAATATTAGTTGGTCATACGGAAGCTGTGGTAACCGGGCTGCTAGCTGGGAACAATGCCGTTCGCTGTTGTCTTGATATGCAGTATCTCGGACTCCCGCCCGAATTGGCTTCCGGCGATTTTATTCGGTTTATTCATGAACAAATGACCACAGAGGAAGGAATTAGACTAAGATATACCTTCTCAGGCTCGATATATTTCGAACGCATGAAAAGCTTAGGGCTTTATTCAGCAGAGCGCCGCGATATTATGGAACGAATAAACAAGGCCGGCCTTACCGATATTTATAATACTTGTTTAGTATAAGGAGGAGGGAGCGATATGCTTAAAAAACTGGCTAGCCGCTGTATTGATATCAACTCACCCTATTGTCCCTGTCTGCTGGCGGATACTAATCATTGCACTTTTTGCAGTCATTTGAAAGGCGAGGAGGTATGTGACTGTAACTGGAGTGGAGTGTGCATACTATATGAAAAACAGTGGCAAATGAAAAAAAATAATTGGCTAAGTGACATTGATGCGCCGGTGCGTTTGGAATCTGAAACTGAGTTTGCCGTAAAACAGAAAATTTCTGAGCATACATACTTATTACAAATTGAAGTTTCGCCTGAACTTGCACAATCAGTTGACAAATGTGGCTCTTTTGTTTTTTTGCGCCGGCCAACAGACCAGCAATTTTACCACTTTCCCACTGGTGTAATGAAGGTAACCGGGAATACTATTCAGGTAGTTGTCGAAACAATTGGTCCCAAATCTGCGCGTCTGTTAGCTAATGATAACAAACAAGTATTAGTACGTGGACCATATTATAATGGTATTTTTGGTCAACCCTGGATTGACAATATAGATGATGGTAAAATATTATTAATAGTTGGAGGTATCGGACAGTCACCGGCTATACCAATAGCGCGGCAACTAGTAAAAAACAACAACACTGTTCAGGCTATTGTAGCACCCGGAAAGATTGGGAAGGTATTTATTGCCGGCGAACTTAGCGAACTTGGAATTAACGTTCAGGAAGTAGCCTCTATGCGTGAACTAGGAATACGCCTTTTGTCCGGGCAGTTGGCCGATAGCCAAAAATGTCCGGAACTAATCGTCAGTGCCGGCCCTGATGACCAACATTATGGAATTATTACTGCTATGCATGCCGCGAGAGTTAGTCTGCCGATGGCAGCTACCAATAACGCTACTATGTGCTGTGGTGAAGGAATTTGTGGCAGTTGTGAACGGGTAACCAAGGACAATAAACGTGTGCGTACCTGTAAAGTCCAGACTGATTTTAGTCAATTCATTCAAGAGTAAAATACATTTTGAAAGTAGGAATCGAAACTTAATGTTAGAACGTTTGCAGAAAGTAATTGCGCAAGCTGGAGTTGCTTCACGGCGGGATGCCGAAGAGCTCATTAAAGCGGGCCGGGTAACGGTTAATAACAAGGTTGTTACCGAACTTGGTACCAAGGTTGAGCCTAAACGGGATCGGATTGCCGTTGATAACAAACTGATAAAAGCCGAAAAATATCTCTATATTTTACTTAACAAACCCAAAGGGGTAATAACAGCCTTGGAAGATCCTCAGGGCCGCAAAACAGTGGCCGACCTTGTTGCTAACATTCCGGAGAGAATTTATCCTGTTGGCAGACTGGATTATAACACCGAAGGATTACTTATAATGACCAATGACGGCGATTTAACCAATACCTTAACCCATCCCAGTCATGAAATTGCTAAAACTTATTTAGCGAAAGTTCAGGGGTACCCCCCGGAGGAAAAGCTTGATAAGTTACGGGTAGGTATTAAACTGGAGGATGGTATGACTGCCCCTGCTAAAGTCAATATTATCGCTATTGACCAGGAAAAAGAACTGACTACACTGGAAATGGTTATCCATGAAGGTAAAAATAGGGAAATACGCCGGATGTGTGAAGCCATCGGCTATCCTGTGAAAAATCTCAAACGAATTCAAATTGCCTTCTTAACATTAGAAGGGCTTCGCCGTGGGCAGTACCGCCATCTGCACGCGGGAGAAGTGGAGGAATTGAAAAAACTGGGCAAAAAACAAAGCGATTAAATTTTTCACCCTTATTTCGGAGAATAAGGGTTTTTTACTAAATTAATTACTATACTACTTTTGAAAAGTGAGAGTGAGATATGAAACAGGTTCTTATCATTGGCGGCGGTGCTGCCGGCCTTATGGCAGCAGTCAGCGCCGCACAGCATGGAGCTAAGGTAACAATATTGGAAAAAATGAAGGGTATCGGTCGTAAAATACTCATTACGGGAAAGGGACGCTGTAATCTTACTAATAGCTGTGATATTTCTGAACTAGTAAAAAATATGCCAGGGAACGGTTCCTTTTTGTACAGCGCCTTTCATGCCTTTAGCAATCTTGACAGTATTGAATTCTTTAATCAAGCCGGGTTACCAACAAAGGTGGAACGCGGCGGACGAGTCTTTCCAGTTAGCGATCAGGCTAAAGATGTCATTAAAGCATTCGCCAGACAACTGGCTAAACTGGATGTTGCTGTTAAATTGGGGCAGCCGGTAAAAAAACTAATCGTAGAAAATGGACGGGCCGTTGGCGCTGCCACGATGGATGCTGAGTATCGGGCTGATGCTATAATCGTCACCACAGGTGGCGCATCCTATCCGGGTACAGGCTCATCAGGCGATGGCTATCGCTTGGCTGAAGCTATCGGCCATACCATTATACCGCTTAAACCGTCCTTGGTACCGCTGGAGGTCGAAGAAGAATGGATAACTGAGCTGCAGGGATTATCACTCAAAAATGTTACGGCAACTATTATCTGTGACGGTAAAAAAGTGGCTGATGAATTTGGTGAGCTGCTATTCACCCATTATGGCTTGTCTGGACCGATAATTCTATCCTTGAGCAAAAAGGTCGCAGAACTATTTGTTACCACTCCTGGTAAAGAAGTAACAATAGAAATTAATCTAAAACCGGCACTCAGCATGGAGATTTTGGACAAGCGATTACAACGTGATTTCACCAAATTTGCCAAAAAACAATTAAAAAATTCCTTGCATGAACTACTGCCAAGCAAACTAATTCCTGTTGTGATTGACTTGTCGTTTATCGACGCCGATAAATTTGTTCATCAGATTACTAAAGAAGAACGCTCCCGTTTACTGAATGTTTTACAGCATCTCACATTTACAATTTCTCAAACCCGGCCGGTGACTGATGCTATCGTAACCGCCGGTGGTGTCAGTACTAAAGAAATAGATGCCCGCACAATGGAGTCTAAAGTGGTCAACGCGCTTTTTTTTGCGGGAGAGGTCATTGATATCGACGGTTACACTGGTGGTTTTAATTTGCAAGCAGCCTTCTCTACCGGTTATGTGGCCGGCAAGTATGCTGCGACGTAAAACTTAATACTATGTTTGCAGGCCAGGCGGGTGGTGTATTGATATAGAGATAGCGATAGGAGGGAGTCGTATGGAAAACAGAAATAACAGGTTCCGCCGCAAATACTTTATTACTATTGATCGCTTGCTTATAAGACTGACGACAATGGCTGTTATCCTGTTAGTAGTTGTTCAAGCACTCCTCTTACATGACGAAACCCGGAAATATTTATCGCTGGTAGATAAATTGGAGGGAGAACAACTAACTTCTCCCCCTACCATGTATGCTGCTGACATTTCCCGGGTTGACCCGAATAAAATAATGACTGCAGTAGATAAAGTTATTGCTAAATCTATACGTTCTTTACGTTCTGGTCAAGAGATTACGATCCGAATGATTACCCCGGCAGCTACTGGCGATGGATTGTTAACAATAAATGGTGAAGTAGCTGGCAACTTTGCCAAGGGAAATCTCGAAGTTACTGTATATAATGGTGATTATATTGAAATTGATGTTACCAAGCTTACAAAGCCTGCTCAATTTATTATTGATACCCATAAAAATGATCGGATACTATCACCGTTAGATGGTATTCTACTCCAAAGCCAGAGTAATGTTATAGTTGTCGGCAAGGTTATAGTAAAACGCTAAACTATTGTTGGAAATCTATCAGATAAAATTGCCAACAGTTGTTAAAGATTAGAGGAAATTTTTATTTGGCAGGGAAATTATATTAATATATTTTTCGATATTTGTGGAGGCCTATTATGATAACACCTTACAAATTGGCCAGCAGAGAATTGCAGCAAAAAAATACTGTTGTCAAGGTTGGCAGCGCCAGTTTTGGTGGTAACTCCATACCTGTTATTGCCGGACCATGTGCGATTGAAAGTTATGAGCAGCTATATCAAGCCGGTGTAAGTGCCAAAGCCGCCGGCGCAGCTATGCTGCGCGGTGGCGCATATAAACCACGTACCTCACCCTATAGTTTTCAGGGATTAGAAAAAAAAGGACTGGAAATAATCAAGAAAGTTGGGCGAGAATTAGCTTTGCCGGTTATCTCGGAAGTAACTGATCCGCGTAACGTAGAGTTAATGGCAGAATATGTAGATATGCTGCAAATTGGCACACGTAATATGCAAAACTTCGTGTTACTTAAAGAAGCAGCCTTGAGCAAGAAGCCGGTTTTGCTTAAACGTGGTCTGGCGGCAACTATCGAGGAATGGCTTATGGCTGCCGAATACATACTGTCAAGTGGCAATAATCAAATCGTACTTTGTGAACGGGGGATCAGGACGTATGAACCCTATACACGAAATACCTTAGATTTGACCGCCGTGCCGATAATTAAACATCTAAGTCACTTGCCTGTTATTGTTGATCCCAGCCATGGTACAGGCAGTTGGCGTTGGGTTAGTCCTATGGCCAAGGCTGCGATAGCTGCCGGGGCAGACGGCCTCTTAATTGAAATGCACCAAAACCCGGAAGAAGCCTTGTCTGATGGACCACAGTCCTTAACACCGGAAAATTTTGCCCGACTTATGGTTGAGTTGAGTAGTTTAACCACCGTACTTGGTCGTTCATTAACAACAAAATCAAATAGTAAAGAGGGAAGATTATGAACAAAATCATTAAAATAGCAAAAACCGGAGGCTTAACAGGGGCAATCACGATTCCCGGAGACAAGTCAATATCACATCGAAGTATCATGCTGTCCGGGCTTGCGGATACGCCAGTGACAATAACAAATTTTTTGCATGCGGCTGACTGCTGGTCAACAATTAATTGTATGCGGGCCTTAGGGGTAAGCGTTGAGGAAGATAGGGGCGGCGTACTTACGGTCCAAGGTAAGGGGTTCTATGGACTGAGCGAGTCTGGTGATGTACTTGACGCTGGTAATTCGGGAACCACCATCAGGCTGTTAACAGGCTTACTGGGTGCTCAGCCGTTTTTTAGCGTTCTGACAGGTGATGCTTCCATTAGAAAACGTCCGATGGCGCGAGTAATCGCACCACTTGCAAAAATGGGCTTACAAATAGCAGGACGTGGTCAATCACGCTATGCGCCGCTGGCCATCAGTGCACCTGAGCAAGTCCGCGGTATTGAATACGATATGCCTGTTGCCAGCGCCCAGGTAAAGTCAGCGATATTGCTGGCAGCACTTTATGCCAATACGCCGACTACCATTATAGAACCCATACCCTCACGCGATCATACAGAGCGCATGTTTGAAACATTTGGGATACCTGTGAAACGGGAAGGACGGGCTATTATCCTTGAACCGGTACAAAAAATTGCCGCGCCCAAGCGCCTTGATGTACCTGGCGATATTAGTTCAGCTGCTTTTTGGTTGGTAGCGGCATCGATCATTCCTAATAGTGAACTAGCCTTAATTAATGTTGGTATTAATCCGACGCGTACGGGTATTCTCGATGTCTTAGCGCAAATGGGGGCAGATATAGCCATTACCAATAATCGCTGGAGCGGACAGGAACCGGTCGCTGATATTATTGTTCGTTCGGCTAATCTAAAAGGCGTGACGATTGAAGCTGAGATTATCCCGCGTCTTATTGATGAAATCCCCATACTTGCCGTAGCTGCTTTATTTGCCAAGGGACAAACGGTTGTTAAAGGTGCCGAAGAGCTCCGGGTAAAAGAAACCGATCGTTTAAAGGCCATTGCACTCGAACTGGGAAAAATGGGAGCTACAATTATTGAAAATCCGGATGGCCTTGTTATCGATGGACCACAAAGTATAAACTCTGCTAGCTGCGATTCCCACCATGACCATCGTATGGCCATGTCGCTGGCGGTTGCCGGCTTGGCCGCTCAAGGTGTTACAATTAACGAACCGGACTGTGTAAAAATTTCTTATCCTGACTTTTTTGACGTTTTATCTAAGTTTCGACAGGATTAACAAGGAGACAACTTATGAAGCGATTAATTATTGCCATTGATGGGCCGGCTGGTGCAGGAAAAAGTACTGTGGCTAAGCTTACTGCCCAAAAATTAAATTATAACTATATCGACACCGGGGCTATGTACCGGGCAGTAGCCTGGCAGACACTCCAACAGGGCGTTGAACCTTCTAATCAAGCAATTGCTGAATTAGCCCAAAATCTTGACTTAAAGCTGGACTATAGAAATGGCAAAACGAATATAACTGTAGCCGGCCAGGATATTACCGAGGCTATTCGCACTCCGGAAGTTAGCCGTCTTGTACCCAAGATAGCACAAGTAGCCGAAGTTAGAGAGGTTATGTTAAAATTACAGCAGGATATGGCCGGACTGGGTGGGGTTGTTATGGATGGCCGTGATATTGGTACCCATGTCTTACCACAGGCCGATATAAAAATTTTTTTGACTGCCTCAATTGCCGAACGGGCTAAACGCCGCTGGCAGGAGTTAGTAGCTAAGGGGTACACAATACAATTGAGTGAACTGGAA
Source organism: Sporomusa ovata DSM 2662 (assembly GCF_000445445.1). Lineage (GTDB taxonomy): Bacteria > Bacillota > Negativicutes > Sporomusales > Sporomusaceae > Sporomusa > Sporomusa ovata. Next base: position 410,925 of record NZ_ASXP01000004.1, read on the forward strand.
GCTGAAATTGCTTACCGCGATAAGGAAGACTGCGAACGTGAACTTGCCCCGTTACTAGCCGCACCTGATGCTATTCACATTGATACTACCGAACTATCTATTGAAGCTACGGTTAAAAAAATAATAGACTTGTGTAAGGAGAAACTGACAGGTGTATGAATTATTGCGTATGTTTTTTGCCGTTCTTTTTTCAATCGCATTTCGCTGGAGAACTTTCGGAATTGAGAATATTCCTGCCGGCGGCGCTATCATTGCAGCAAATCATATAAGCCTTTGGGACCCACCGGTAGTCGGTACCGCCTTACCACGCCGAGCGCACTTTATGGCTAAGGAAGAGTTATTTGCCAATCCGGTATTTGGCTGGCTGATTAGCAAATTAGGGGCTTTTCCCGTAAAACGCGGCGCAGCCGACAGAACTGCAATTAAAACCGCATTAACACTCCTTAAAAAAGGGTCTATTCTGGTGATATTTCCCGAAGGAACCCGTAGTAAAGATGGAAAACTAGGGACTCCGGAAGCAGGACTGGCTCTGCTGGCGCTCAAGGCTGGTGTCCCGGTTATTCCTGCTGCTATAACTGGCACAAATAAGATATTTCGTGCTGGTCATGTGCTGCCTAAGTTTTGCATACGATTTGGTAAACCAATCCTGCCTGGCTGCGACAATGCCGGTAAAGAAAGTATGGAAAAAATGAGTACCCAGGTTATGACTGAAATTAGTTACCTGCTGGAAGAAGCAGATTCAATAACTAAGCAGGTATAAATATGGAAAACACGACAATTGAAGTGTTAGACACAAACTTATCCATAATCTTAGTGCAGCGGATTGCCATAATCGCTGTTTTCGCCTATGTATTATCTCATACACAAGCATTTAGACTAATATTTAAAAAAAATACCACGGCCCGCGAAAAACTCATATTGGTCTTTATCTTTTTAATGATCTCTATTGCCGGCACATATTTTGGTATCCCTATTGAAGGCGCACTTGCTAATGTCCGGGATACGGGAACCATTGTCGCCGGCCTCCTGGCCGGACCGGCAGTTGGAACCGCAGTTGGCCTGATTAGCGGTCTCCATCGCGTTTGTCTGGGAGGCTATACGGCGCTGCAATGCGGTATTGCTACCTTGCTTGGCGGTATCCTTGCAGGTTACATCCACAAACAAACAAAGCCTAAAACTCCTGAATGGATTACCGGTGTACTTACCGGCGTTGGCGTTATTTTGCTCAGTATGGGGTTAATTGTATTATTTGCTAAACCTTATGAAACAGCCGTATCACTTGTGACACAAATTACCATTCCCATGGTAACGGCCAACTCTCTGGGAATAGCCATCTTTATGATTATTATTCATAATGCCCGGGAACATCAGACCAAAATTGCTGCTCTACAAACACACAGAGCGCTTAGAATAGCCAATGTAACTTTGCCCCACTTTCGGCAGGGACTTAATTCAATATCGGCTGAAAAGGTGGCGGTCAACATATTAAGCATGACTTCAGCTGCAGCAGTAGCAATTACTGACTTGGAGCGGGTCTTAACTCATATTGGATTAGGAAATGATCACCATGCCAAAGGAATGCCGGTATTTACCAAACTAACCAAAGCTTGCCTGGCTCAGGGACAGATTACTGTAGCCCAGAGCAAAAAAGAAATTGGCTGTACGGTATCGTCTTGTCCCTTAAAATCAGCCATAGTAGTACCGCTTTACTGCCGGGATGAGCTTGTCGGGACTCTGAAAATGTATTATGCCCACGAAGAAGCACTTACAGCACTTGATATTGAATTTGCTCAAGGTCTTGGACAGGTATTTGGTACCCAGCTTGAATTATCAGCCCTTCAGCATAAGGCAGAATTGGCCGCAAAAGCCGAACTCAAAGCGCTCAGAGCGCAAATAAATCCGCATTTTCTATTTAATTCGCTAAATACGATTGTTTCTTTCTGCCGTACCAATCCAGATAAAGCACGCCAGCTCTTAATCGAATTGAGCGAGTTTTTCCGCCGCAGTCTGAAAACGGCCCGTGATTTTATAACTCTCCAAGAAGAATTGGAGCATGTAGACTCGTATCTAACCCTGGAACAAGCCCGGTTTGGCGACAGGCTGATTATTGAACAAGATGTTGCCCCAGATACTCTTGCGATATTAATTCCTACGTTCACACTTCAGCCCTTAGTGGAAAACGCGGTAAAGCATGGTCTCTTAGCTAAAGCGGCTGGAGGTACCATTCAGATTGTTGCTAAATTGACCGGGAACCATGTCGAAATTGCCATAACCGATAATGGTCAGGGCATTCCCCCCGATATCCGGGAGCAAGTGCTGGAACCGGGATTTGGCAAAGGTGCAGGCGTGGGACTAACCAATGTTAATGAACGGCTTAAAGCCATATATGGAATCAAATATGCTCTCGCCATTCACAGTGTGAAAGGGCAGGGGACAACAGTATTGCTTCGTATTCCTATTGACGCAGAGGTGGTTGTGAATGACTGAGCAATACCTTACAATTAGGGTTATGATTATTGATGACGAGGCACCGGCGCGCAGTGAGTTAAAATACCTATTAGAGCAATTTCCCGAAGTCACTGTTGTTGGGGAATTTTCAAGCGGTGAGGCAGCTCTTACTGCTATTCCGGCCCTGAATCCCCATTTAGCCTTCATGGATATTGAAATGGCAGGTTTAAATGGATTACAAACAGCCGAAAAAGTGAATTTTGCCAATGGCGTACCGCTGGTTGTTTTTGCCACTGCTCATGAAGAATTTGCCGTAAAAGCGTTCGAACTTAACGCCGTCGATTATTTACTAAAGCCCTTCTCTGAAAAACGGGTGGTAAAATGTATTGAAAAAGTTCGTACACTACTCTCTGAATCAATGCCGGTAAATTCCAATAAGCATAATAACGACTTGCCTGCACTCTATAGCTTACAGAGAATAGCAATAGAGCATAATGGCAAAGCCTTTGTAATTGACACTAAAGACATTATTGCCGTGTATTGTACTGAAGGACAATTATCCATACGGACGGCTAATAGATGCTACTACTCCAATATGCCTCTCCAGGATTTGCAGTCTCGCCTTGATGAACGCTTGTTTTTTCGTACACATCGTGCCTATCTTGTTAATATTGAAAAGATCCGCGAGATAATCCCATGGTTTAACGGTACATATAATTTAATAGTAGAGGGATTAACCGAAGAAATTCCCGTAAGTCGCCAGCAAGTCTCAAAGCTAAAAAGAATGTTTGGTTTGTGAAAAGTCGTGTAACTATGTAAATAAATTCTGCCATTGACCAGGATAATAATGTATTTCATCCTTTATTTTTGTCATTTCACCGCATACATATTGTTAGCTAACACAATATACTGTATTATTTTACTATAAAGAAAATTCCAATGAAAGGAGGCTAGTAGTTACTACATAGGCTCTTCTTTATGTTCAACTTCTTATTTTGAAAGGAGGACTTATTAAATGAATTCAGTGAATCTGTTGGTAGTTGCCGTCTGTGTCTATGTTCTGGCATATCGGTATTATTCTGCCTTTATTTCTGCAAAAGTTCTGGCTTTAAATGATGCTAACATAACTCCTGCCTATCGTTGCAATGATGGTCGTGAGTTTGTTCCCACCAACAAATGGGTATTATTTGGTCATCACTTTGCAGCCATCGCCGGTGCGGGTCCGCTTGTTGGTCCGGTACTTGCTGCCCAGTATGGCTGGGGTCCTGGTTTTATGTGGATTTTGCTCGGTTCCGTTTTTGCAGGCGCAGTTCACGATTTTATCATTTTGTTTGCCGCAATGCGCCACAATGGTCAATCATTGGCTGTTATTGCCCGGCGTGAGGTTAGCCCGCTGAGCGGGATAACAACTTCACTTGCCACTTTCTTTATTATTATTGTTGCTCTTGCTGGCTTGGCTATCGTTGTTGTAAATGCTCTGTTTAAAAATCCCTGGGGATTATATACCTTAACGATGACTATCCCGATTGCAATTTTTGTTGGCCTTTATATGTTTAAAATTCGCCCAGGCGCTATTCGTTCCGGGTCAATTATCGGTTTCCTCTTAGTACTGGGCGCAGTATTTACCGGTCACTGGCTGAGCCCTGGTCAGCAGTGGGCTGGTATTGCCAGTATCTTTGACCTTACCAAACCACAGTTATCAGTTGCACTGCCACTTTATGGCTTCTTTGCGGCTGTTCTGCCAGTATGGCTCTTGTTGGCTCCCCGCGATTACTTAAGCACGTACATGAAAATTGGTACTATTTTTGCGTTGGCCTTTGGTATTCTCATTGTACAGCCTACGATTAATATGCCGATTACTACTAGATTTATGGATGGCGGCGGACCTATCATTCCCGGACCATGGTGGCCATATCTGTTTATCACCATTGCCTGTGGAGCCATTTCCGGTTTCCATGCGCTGATTAGTGCAGGTACTACCTGTAAGATGATTGAACAAGAATCTCAGGCCCGCATGATTGCTTATGGCGGGATGATTACCGAAGGTTTTGTTGCTGTAATGGCTATTATTTCAGCAGTTGTACTTATGCCTGGTGACTATTTTGCAATCAACAGTCCTGCGGCTGTGTTTGCTAAACTGGGAATTCCACCTGTTGAGCTCAAAGAATTGTCCCGACTGGTAGAAATGGATGTTGCCCATCGCCCTGGCGGCGCAGTATCGCTGGCCGTTGGTATGGCCCATATCTTCTCCAATATCGGCGGCATGAAGCACCTTATGAGCTACTGGTATCAATTTGCCATTATGTTTGAGGCGCTCTTTATTCTGACCACAATTGATGCCGGTACCCGTGTAGCCCGTTATATTCTCCAGGATATGCTTGGCACTTATTTGTATGCTCCACTTAAGCAAGCTAACTGGTGGCCTGGCATTCTCTTTACCAGTGCTCTCGTATCCTACTTCTGGGGTTATTTGCTCTATAGTGGTGATGTTGCTTCTATTTGGCCGCTATTTGGTGTCGCCAATCAGCTTTTGGCCGTAATTGCCCTGTCACTTGGCACCACTATTATCTTAAAAATTGCTCCCCAAAAATCATATGCACTGATAACATTTACGCCACTTGTTTTCCTGGCAGTAACTGTTCTTACCGCTGGCGTAATGAACATTCAAATGTTCTTCAAACGTGGTGATGCACTTGGTACTACCAACGGTACGATAAGTATTGCCCTCATTATTCTAGTAATTGTTACTTTGGCTGACTCGATTAGAGTGTGGCTCAAACTCTTAAAAACGGATAAACCTGTCGGTATGAATACTGAGATTTCATTTCAGTCTTGCCCTATTAATTCCAATCCTCCGCCTAACATTCCAAGCTAATAGTTAGTTAAAAAGATAAAGACCGCCACTTTTTTAGCTTTGGCTGATAGTGGTGGTTTTTATTTGAAACCCAGGGATAAAGAGGTTATAATAATAAGATGATTATACCAGAGACTACCATGCAGGAGGCTAACGTGAAAATTTTCCTGGCTGAACACCGAGGTTTTTGTTATGGCGTCAAACGAGCTGTCGATATGGCTGTCAGCTCCCTTGACGTAAACTGTCCGGTACATACTTTAGGGCCGATTATCCATAATCCGCAGATGATAAGTCACCTCAAAAAATTAGGTATTAGTACGGTTAACAAACTGGAAGAAATAACAGCAGGCAAAGTCATTATCCGGTCACACGGCGTTGGCCCCGATATCTATGACCAGGCCGAAAGCAAGCAATTGCAGGTAGTAGACGCTACCTGTCCGCATGTTAAGAAGGCGCAAAAAGCGGCCCATGAGCTTTTACTAGCAGGCTATAAGGTGGTTATTGTTGGCGAACCTCACCATCCTGAAGTTCAAAGTATTCTTGCCTGGACAAACCAAGCAGCCTCAGTAGTAGAAACACCTGCCGAGGCCGAAGCGCTACCACATTATTCCAGGCTGGGGGTAGTAGCTCAAACTACATTTGCCGCCGAGCGATTTCAAGCTATTGTCACAATTTTACAAACCAAATGCCAGGAACTCAAAATTGAACGCACCATTTGTACGGCAACTGATCTAAGGCAGCAGGCAGCCTTAGATTTGGCCAAAAAAGTAGACATTATGATTGTTGTAGGCGGTAAAAATAGTGCCAACACAGCCCGCTTGGCCAGTGTCTGCCAGGATACCGGCACAGCTGCTTATCATATCGAATCAGCTGACGAACTACAGCCTGAGTGGTTTACAGGTATAGAAACTGCCGGGATTACAGCGGGTGCGTCAACACCTGATTGGGTAATTAAGGAGGTATATGAAAAAATGGAAGCACTAACTATGACTGATATTGTTAAAGTAGAAAATGGTACTATTATAGAAGGCACTGTGGTTGATGTCCGGCCTGATGAGGTATTTGTTGACATCGGCTATAAGGCCGAAGGAGTTATTCCGTTATCAGAACTGGCCTATCCGGCACCACAAACGGCGACTGAAATTGTTAGTGTAGGACAAGTCATTGAGGTGTTGGTGCTTGATGCCGACAGTGCTGACGGTCAGGTCAAGCTGTCCAAAATACAAGCAGATAGAATCACCGCCTGGGATAAATTAGAGCAAGCGCTTACAGACAAACTGCCGCTGGAAACTAAAATTACCGAAGTTGTGAAAGGGGGGCTGGTTGCCAGTGTTTTCGGCATACGCGGCTTTATTCCGGCTTCCCACATTGACCTTAGATTTGTTGAAGACTTGCAGCCATTTGTCGGCCAGACTGTCCGGGTAATCCCGATTGAAATTGACAGAGAAAAACAAAAAGCCGTCTTATCCCGTAAGCAGCTTTTAGCGCAAGCAAGAGCAGCAAAAGAAAAAGAACTGTTTGCCACACTGGCAGTAGGACAAAACATTACCGGCAGAGTAAGCCGCCTGACTAACTTTGGGGCATTTGTCGATGTGGGTGGTATTGATGGGCTTATCCATATATCCGACTTATCGTGGCAGCGAGTAAAAAACCCCCAGGAAGTTGTTAATGTTGGCGATGAGGTAACTGTGGTTGTCCTCAAAGTTGACCCGGAGGCAAAAAAACTTGCCCTCAGTTTAAAAGATTTAGAACGTGATCCCTGGTATGCCACAGTTGAAACTTTGGCAGTGGGAACCGTTTTGACTGGCAAAGTTAGCAAGCTTGCCAAATTTGGCGCGTTTGTTGAACTAAAAAAAGGGATTGAAGGACTGGTACATATCTCCGAGATGGCCGAGCGTCGGGTAACTAGTCCTGAAGAAGTAGTTAGCGTCGGTCAACAAGTAGCGGTTAAGATCCTTGCTATCGACAAAGAAAACAAGCGGATTGCTCTTAGTATCGCCCAAGCCGAACAAGATAAAGAACGAGCTGAATTCAGCGATTATCTCTCAACTCAAGCTCCTTCAACGGGAGTTACACTTGGCGATAAGTTTGGTCATTTATTTAAGCGGGAGGACTAAAAAAACACATGATACGGCAGTCACGCAAATTGGAACACTTGAAGTATTCTCTGCTCTTGGATGATGGCCCGGCGGCTGCCGGATTTACTGATTTTCATTTGGTGCATAACTGCCTTCCTGATTTAGCGTGGCAGGATATCACTATCAATACAGCTATTGCTGACATCCCCTTGTCACAACCCATTATTATTAATGCCATTACCGGCGGCGCAGCCGATGTCATGCCTATTAACTGTGAGTTAGCAGAGTTTGCCCGGCTGACAGGAGCGGCGATGGCGGTAGGATCACAATATTCCGCTATTGAAGACCCGGCGGCGGCTGAGTCTTATAAAGTAGTAAGAAAGCTTAATCCAAATGGCGTGATATTTGCCAATCTGGGCGCCCATGCTTCCCCTGAGGCTGCTCTTTGTGCTGTTGACATGATTGGTGCACAGGCTATCCAGATTCATCTTAATGCCGGCCAGGAGATTATTATGAGTGAAGGTGATCGCAATTTTAGCGGCTATCTGTCTCATATTGAAGCTATTGTCAAAAAAGTTAACGTGCCTGTTATTGTTAAAGAAGTGGGCTGCGGTATTGCCCGTGAACAAGCGCAAGCACTTGCCGGTATTGGTGTTAAAGCCATAGATGTAGGCGGCAGCGGCGGCACCAACTTTCTAGCTATTGAAGCTGCCCGCGGGCAGCTAACCCTGGATGCTGAGATGCTGTCCTGGGGGATTCCCACTGCTATTGCAGCCGTCGAAGTAATGTCGGCAGTCACACCAGACGTGAATGTGGTTGTATCAGGCGGCGTGCGGACACCACTTGACGTCGTAAAAGCTCTTGCTCTTGGCGGTATGGCAGTAGGCATTGCCGGTCCTGTATTAAAAGTAATTACTCATCAGGGTCTAGAAGCGGCTATCAGCTGGTATAAAAATTTCATTATTGATATAAAACGCTTCATGCTCTTGAGCGGTGCTCATACTATCACTGATCTGCGGTCAGTCCCGCTGGTAATTACCGGTTTCAGTCAAGAATGGCTGTCAGCCCGGGGAATTACTACAGCGCAATTTACAAAGCGAAAAAAATAGGCAAAAAGCATGGCTTGACGCCATGCTTTTTGCATTAATTAAGCGGTAACAGCACAAACTAGCCTTGATAAATCAATATTACAGGGCTATGAGGTGAGATAACATGATGAATATGCCGCTTGGAATGATTTTACTGTTAGTTGTCAGTGTGCTGGTTTACTTTGGATTAGCTCAACGAATCTTAGATCGCATGCGTATGACGGATAAACAGGCATTACTATTTATTGCCGGTATTGTTGTCGGCAGTTTCATTGACATTCCCATTATGCGTTCACCGATGGAGATTACGATCAATGTCGGCGGGGCAGTGCTACCCATTATACTGTGCATCTACTTAATTGTCAAAGCAGATGAAACAGCCGAAAGAGTACGGGCAATTGTAGCCGCCGTGCTTGTTGCCGCGACCATATCCTTAGGCTCGCGCTATCTGCCATATGAGCCGGAAAACATGTTTCTTGATCCCAAATTAATCTATGGATTAGCAGCTGGCCTCATCGCCTATATAGCTGGTCGTTCTCGTCGCAGCGCTTTTGTCGGCGGTGTTCTAGGCGTCGTGCTCAGTGATATCGTCCATATTATTACACTATCTGGTTTGGGCATTCCCGGCACTACTTCACTTGGTGGAGCCGGAGCATTTGATGTTACCATTATCGCTGGTATTATCGCTGTAATGATTGCCGAACTTGTGGGCGAAACGAGGGAGAAGATCCAAGGCGGGCCAGTACTCGGCCCCAACCGGCCTGAAGGATTATATGAATTTAGTAAAGAATTACATCCCAAAGAAAAACAAATAGCGGATCACGAAGTGGCTAAGAAGATGGAAGACAGCGATACCTCTGACAAGGAGGGAAATAACAGTGATAAATAAGCTTCTTACTACATTACTGGCGCTGCTATTTATTGCAACAAGTGCTTTATGCTACGCTAATGAAAGCAGCAATGGAAATTATTCGACAGTTGTTGATGAAGCCGGTAATTCTGTATATATGACCGGTTGGACAATGCAAGCCGGCGATCAGGTGCTTACTGAAAATAACCGGCGCTATGAAGTGTTTCGCGTTGAGGGAAACATTGCCTATGCTAAATTTATCGGGGATGTTAACTTATCTGCCTATTATAATGAGGATACAAGTATACTTGGTCGCTTAAAAGCCTATCTTAAGCCGGCCATTGCCGAAGCAGAAGGTGGTGGTAAAGTTGCTGTTTACCATACCCACTCGGACGAATCCTATGTGCCTACAGATGGTGAAGAAAGCATCTTGGGAGCTGGCGGCATTTACAAGGTTGGCGATGCCTTTACCGCATCATTAGAGAAAAAGGGAATTACCGTCGTCCACTCACAGGCAAAGCATGATCCGCATGACGATATGGCTTATGAGCGTTCTCGTCGTACGGCACTGGATTTGATAAAAAAAGAACAGCCTGATGCAATTTTTGATATTCATCGTGATGCAGTACCACCGCAGGTATATAAAGGCAACATTGATGGACAAGAAGTGAGTAAAGTCCAATTAGTTGTAGGCAAATACGGGCCTACCGGCAAGCAAATCGAAGATTATGCCCTGCAAATCAAAGCTGCTGCGGACAAAAAGCATCCTGGTCTGGTAAAAGGAGTATTCTTTGCTAAAGGCGGTGATTACAATCAGGATCTGCACCCGCGTTCCATGCTGCTGGAAGTAGGTGCTCACACCAATGATCGTGAATCAGCCGAAAAAGGGATTGCTTTGTTTTCTGATATTGTTCCCACTGTGCTAGGAAAATCCAGCACTCCCACAGGACCCAATGCTGCCGGGACGACTGGTGCAGATGGTAATACCGGTTTAGGTTCGGCAGCTGGTGGTGCGTCAGGTGCGACTAAATCGATGGGATGGATTTTGGGATTATTACTTGTCGGCGGTGCAGCCTTTTTGCTGCTAAGCACAGGTAGTCTAAAAGAAGCTGGCGCCAAACTTAAAAATTTCACCTCCACCGAATTTGCTAATTTCCTGGGAACCCAAAAAAGCAAGCAGCATGACAACACCGCAAAATCAGAGGACACAGATCAGCAGGATGATAAAAAGTAGCTCTTCTCAGGCAGGCTTATGCCTGCCTTTTTTATAAGATAAGAAAGTAAGTTTTTTGAACCGCAGAGACGCAGAGGGAATGTTCTCGATATACATCTCCCCTCTGCACTCTCTGTGTACTCTGCGGTTAGAGCCGTACCCTCAAGGGCGCGATAGCGTTTTTTGATGCCTTTAAAGTTTGTTGAAGCGAAATTCTCACTTTATTTTATTGTTTACTAAACAGTTTGCAGGAAATTATAGCTACTGACGCCAATAGTAAAGAAAGGGGGGAATACTTTGACATATAAAGGCATTATATCTACTGTTATACCAGATAGTATCGGCGCGGAAATCGGCCTTGTACCTGGAGATCGTCTACTTGAGGTCAATGGAGAGGCTGTTCAGGATATTATTGATCTCAGCTTTGCACTAGCAGAGGAAGAAATTGAACTCCTAATTGAACATACTTCAGGCAATCAGGAACTAATTGCCTTTGAAAAAGAGTACGACGAGGATTTAGGACTGGAATTTGAAAGTGCGGTATTCGACAACGTACGGCACTGTGCCAACCATTGCATCTTTTGTTTTGTTGACCAGATGCCTATTGGTATGCGTGATAGTCTCTACATCAAAGATGATGATTACCGACTGTCCTTTTTGTATGGGAATTTTGTTACCTTGACAAACTTAAGTTCACGCGACCTGAATCGAATCGCCAGACTTCACTTATCACCCCTTTATGTTTCAGTACATACGACAAATGGTGAGCTTAGACAGCAAATGCTAGGCAGTAAGCACGCTGGAAAAATTATGCAACAGCTGCAGGAACTAGTAGCGAAAGATATTGAGCTCCACACTCAGGTTGTTTTATGCCCCGGATTTAATGACGGCAAAGAATTAGAGAAAACCATCCGTGATTTATATGCTATGCACCCTGCGGTCTTATCACTGGCCATTGTGCCTGTTGGTCTTACCCGCTACCGTGATAACTGTCACCCCTTGACCAGATTTTCATCTTCAGCCGCTGGAGAGATAATTAAACTGGTACACCACTGGCAAAAAAAATGTCGTGAAGAAAGTCAAACATCCTTTGTATACCTGGCTGATGAATTTTATCTGGCTGCCGGTCAAGAAATTCCTGGTTATGAATTGTATGACGGCTTTCCGCAGCTTGAAAATGGTATCGGCCTTGTTCGCAGCTTTCTGGCTGATTGGGAGCAGGAACAGGTAGCCATGGAAGGATACAGTGAACCTCACTATATCGATGTTGTGTGTGGTATTTCAGCAGAGAAAATTCTTTCGCCCCTGTTAGCTGATTTTCGGATTCCAAACTTAACAGTCCGGATAATTGCCGTAGATAATACGTTTTTTGGCAGCAGCATAACTGTTACCGGACTTTTGACAGGCGGCGATATAATAACAGCTTTACAAGAAATACCAGGTCCCCGTACTGCTGTTATTATTCCAGGTGTGGCACTCCGAAAAGGCGAACACGTTTTTCTTGATAATCTGACACCTGATACAATTGCCGCCAAACTGGATGTTCCTGTGCGCACGGCCTTCTTTGCTCAGGATTTAAAACAGCTGCTTGCCGCCTGGCGGTAATATAGTATATAGTATAGCGTGGCAGGGACAGGCAAAACTATTGCTAACCGGTAACTTGTCTGGGCACAACAAGCGTTGATTATTAGAAAGATACAAGGTGATATTTGATGAGTAAACCAATTGTTGCCATCGTTGGCCGGCCCAATGTCGGCAAATCAACCATATTTAATTATATTGGAAAAAATCGGTTATCTATTGTAGAAGATATACCTGGTGTTACCCGGGACCGCATCTACATGGATTCCGAGTGGCTGGGCCGTAATTTTACCATGATTGATACTGGTGGTATCGAATTTGAAACTACTGATAAAATGCTTACAGCAATTCGTAATCAGGCTAAGCTGGCCATCGACGAGGCTGATGTCATTATGTTTGTTGTTGACGGCAAGGTAGGTATGACGACTGCCGACAACGAAGTAGCCGTGATTCTGCGCAATACCAAAAAACCAGTTTTATTAGTAGTAAACAAAGTTGACAACATGAAGAACGAGGCTGACATATATGAGTTCTACAACCTGGGACTAGGCGATCCAATTGCGCTTTCAGCCACCAATGCCCTTAACTTTGGCGACATGTTGGACAGGCTGATCGAAAACTTGCCTGAAGAACATATTGAACCGGAAGAAAATGATCAGATTAAAGTTGCCGTTATCGGTCGTCCCAATGTTGGCAAATCTTCACTGGTTAATGCTATCATTGGTGAAGATAGAGTTATAGTAAGCGATATTCCCGGAACTACCAGAGATGCTATTGACACTCACTTCACTAAAGAGGGACAGTCTTATGTGATGATTGATACTGCCGGAATGCGCCGTAAGGCAAAAGTTGATATGCCTGTTGAGCGATATAGTGTTATTCGTTCACTGCGGGCTGTTGACCGCTGTGACGTAGTACTCATGGTTATTAATGCTGAAGAGGGAGTAACCGAGCAAGATAAAAAAATTGCCGGCTATGCCCATGAGGCAGGGAAAGCCAGTATTATTGTCGTCAATAAATGGGATCTCGTTGAAAAAGACAGTAAGACATCCCTTAAATTTACCGAAACCATCCGTGAAGAACTGGGCTTTATACAATATTCACCGGTTTTATTTACTTCAGCCCTTACCAAACAACGGGTACAGCGGGTAACCGAACTTGTTAAATATGTAGCTGATCAACATGCGATGCGGGTGACAACAAGTGTACTTAACCAGGTTATTGAAGATGCAACAGCCATTAATCCACCGCCTTCCGAGCGGGGACGGCGGCTCAAAATTTACTTTACTACCCAGCCTGCTGTTAAACCGCCTACGTTTATTTTCTTTGTCAATGACCCTGAGATTATGCATTTTTCTTATTTGCGTTTTTTAGAAAATAAATTAAGAGAAGCATTTGGCTTTGAAGGAACGCCACTCAAACTGATTGTTCGCGGACGCAAAGAGAAAGATGAGTAAATAAATTGAGGGAGTGGGAGAATGGAATATTTGCTGGTTATTGTCACCAGCTATTTGATTGGTTCAATCCCTAATGGGTTGATTATTGGTCAAAAATTCTATAAAATTGATCTGAGGCAGTTTGGCAGTAAAAATATTGGCGCAACAAACGCCTATCGAATACTGGGTCCCTGGCCAGCCTCCTGGGTGTTTCTTACAGATGCCTGCAAGGGAATCGCCGGGGTCCTTCTCGGTCAGTATATCGGCCAAACGGCGATAGCTGAACTGTTTGGTGGTATGGGGGCCATTATCGGCCATAACTGGTCAATATTCCTGGGATTTAAAGGCGGACGCGGTGTGGCTACCGGGTTGGGCGTAATTGCAATGCTTGCACCCAAGGTTACAATAATTGTCTTTGTTATCTGGGTAATTATTGTCTATTTTACTCGTTATGTTTCACTCGCATCGATTATCGCCGCCGCCTTAGTTCCCGTTTCCATGTGGCTGCTGAAAGCCAGACAGGAATTCTTTTATTTTGGTGTATTAGCTGCATTGTTTGTCATTATCAGACATCGGCCAAACATTGAACGATTACTAACCGGGACAGAGTCCAAAATTAAAGCCGGCAGTAAAACTGAACCAGGCTCCGCGAAAGAGAAGTGACAATTACTAATATGCATATAGCCGTCATTGGTGCAGGCAGCTGGGGTACAGCTCTGGCTACAGTATTAGGTCAAAAACATACAGCTGTTAAACTATGGGTTCGTTCACCTGCGCTAGCTGAGCAGATTCAGCTAACCCGGGATAATGCAACCTACTTGCCGGGCTGCAACCTACCTCATTCGGTTGCTGTTACCCATAACCTGGAAGAGGTCGCGGCAGAGGCTTCCCTCATTGTGCTGGTAACCCCATCACACGCTATCAGGCAAACAGCGGCAAAGTTAGCTCCCTATATCAGATCCGGGACTATTCTTGTTACTGCAGCTAAAGGCCTGGAGTTAAGCAGTGTCAAACGACTATCGGAGATTATTACTGAAGAATTACCGGTAATTGCCGGCCAAATAGCGGTATTATCCGGCCCTAATCATGCGGAAGAAGTGGCCTTACGCTATCCAACAGCCACCGTCATAGCAGCTAAATCCCGCAAAGTTGCTGAATATATCCAAGATACTTTTATGCTCCCTTATTTTCGTGTTTATACCAATCCTGATATGATTGGCGTTGAATTAGCCGGCGCACTAAAAAATGTTATAGCGCTGGGGGCTGGTATCTCTGATGGATTAGGTTTTGGCGACAACGCTAAATCTGCGCTTATGACGCGCGGATTGGCTGAAATTGCCCGTCTGGGTATGGCCATGGGGGCCAATCCCCTGACTTTTGCCGGACTTGCAGGTATTGGCGACCTAATTGCTACCTGCACCAGTATCCACAGTCGTAACCGGCGAGCCGGACTTATGTTGGCAGAAGGTAAGACAGTAGATGAAATCCAAGCTGAAACATCAATGGTTGTAGAAGGTATTAGAGCAACCAAAGCTGCCTTCCAATTAGCAGCTAAGTATAAGGTTGATATGCCAATAACCGATCAGCTATATCGAGTACTCTATCAAAATAAGTCTCCCAAAGACGCTGTCCTGGAGTTAATGACCCGCAGTCGCACCCACGAGGTCGAGGAAGTTGCTCTTGCTAATTTAAACTGGAATTAAATAAACTTGGCATAAAATTGTATGGTGACTAATAAAGTATGGTAAGTTACTTTTTAGTTACCATACTTTTTTTATTTTGTAATATTTGGAGTGGCCTGTCATATATTTATAATGACAACTACCGTAATCAGGGAGGGATACGCCAGATGGAAAAATTCGACTTGTTTAGAGATATCGCCGAACGCACTGGTGGAGATATTTATATTGGTGTAGTCGGCCCGGTCCGCACGGGGAAATCAACCTTTATCAAGCGTTTTATGGAGACTATGGTACTGCCTAATATAACTGATCCCTATGACAAAGAACGTGCCAAAGATGAGTTGCCGCAAAGTGCCGGCGGTAAAACCATCATGACGACTGAACCCAAATTTATTCCTAATGAGGCAGTAGAAATTAATGTAAAAGACAACGTGAATGTCAGAGTGCGGGTGGTCGATTGTGTCGGTTACACAGTAGATGGTGCGTTAGGGTATGAAGAAGCTGAGGGACCTCGCATGGTGCTCACACCCTGGTTCGAGAACGAAATTCCCTTCCAGGAAGCAGCTGAGGTAGGCACTCGCAAAGTAATTACTGAACATTCAACAATTGGCTTAGTCGTTACTACTGATGGTACTGTTACCGATCTGTCGCGAGATAAATATCTATTAGCTGAAGAGCGGGTCATTACCGAACTTAAAGAACTACAAAAACCATTCTTAGTAATTCTAAATACCGGCAAACCCAATGCAAAAGAAACACGGGAGCTGGTAGCAAAACTAGAAGGTACTTATGATGTACCGGTAATTCCGGTAGACTGTGCCCAATTATCCCATGATGATATATATGGCATTTTGCAAGAGGTACTCTATGAGTTTCCGGTTAGAGAAGTCAATATCACCCTGCCCAAGTGGGTTGAGGAGCTTGATAAAGATCACTGGTTACGCCAGAAATTCGAAGGTGCTGTCAGCAATGTAGTGCAATATATTCGACGCCTGCGTGATATTGACCGGGCCATTGATGATTTATCAGGCTACGATTTTGTCGCCGATGTAATTCTTCATGATATGGATCTTGGCAGCGGTATTGCTGTTATTGAAATGACAGCTCGAACAGATCTATTCTACGCTGTTCTTGAAGAGCTCACAGGCTTTACCATCACGGGAGAACATCACCTGCTCAGGCTTATGAAGGACCTTTCAGTGGCCAAACGACAGTATGACAAAATATCAACTGCGCTGGAAGAGGTTGAGCAAACAGGTTATGGTATTGTGCCGCCGCAGCTTGATGAAATGGTTCTGGAAGAACCAGAGATTATTCGTACCGGCAATCGCTTTGGCGTAAAACTCAAAGCTTCAGCACCTTCTTTACATATCATCCGCACTGATGTGCAAGCTGAAATCTCACCGATTATTGGCACTGAAAAACAAAGCGAAGAACTGATTCAATACCTAATGCGCGAATTTGAAGGCGAGCCGGAAAAAATCTGGCGTACTAACCTGTTTGGTAAATCGTTAAATGAACTTGTTCGTGAAGGTATTCAAAATAAATTAACAAGTATGCCGGAAAACGCACAAATGAAACTAAAAGATACACTTCAGAAAATCGTTAATGATGGCAGTGGCGGATTAATATGTATCATTTTTTAAATAAACCAATACTTTATCCATGACTAGCAGTCAGTTCTGTAAAGGACTGACTAATTTTTTTGTATTTTTGCTTGTAAAAGCTGCTATTTTGATGATATAATGTCTACCATATAAAGATATCCATCCGCAACAGCAGTACCAAGGAGGTCAACATGGTTACAGGACAAAAAGCTATTTTTTATCTAGTTCGGGAGGAGATTTTACCCGAAGCCATAAAAAAAACAATTAAAGTAAAAGAATTATTAAAACGTGGTGAAGCGCGAACAATCAACGAAGCTGTCGAAAAAATGGAATTAAGCCGTAGCGCCTACTACAAATATAAGGACTATGTATTTCCGTTTTACGAAGCAAGTAAAGAGAAAATTGTAACAATCGCTTTACTGTTAGAACACAAATCAGGTGTATTGTCACGGGTTTTGAACACCGTAGCCAACGAACACGGCAGTGTACTTACAATTAATCAGGGCATTCCACTTCAGGGAGTGGCAAACGCGACAATATCTATTGAAACTGCCGAGTTAGTTATCGACTTGGAGGCATTGCTTGACAAGTTGAGAATGGTAGATGGAGTAAAAAGACTGGAAGTTTTAGGCCAGGCTTAGGAGGAAAACTATGAGTGTAATTAATATTGCTTTGCTGGGAATGGGTACTGTAGGTACCGGCGTTGTGAAAATTTTAACTAATAACGCCCATAATATTTCCCAAAAAGTAGGTATACCAGTTGTAATTAAAAAAATACTGGTGAGAAACCTTACCAAAGCCAGAACCGTAACAACAGAGGCTGAGCTAGTGACCAACATGGAAGAAATCCTAAATGATCCGGACATTTCAATTGTCGTCGAAATCATGGGCGGAGAAATTCCTTCTAAGGACTATATGCTGGCGGCACTTAAAGCCGGTAAGCATGTTGTCACTGCCAACAAAGATGTTGTATCCAAATATGGTCGTGAGCTATTTGAGGCGGCTGAAGCCAGCCAGGTTGATTTTCTCTTTGAGGCCAGTGTGGGTGGCGGTATTCCCATTATCCGTCCGCTTAAGCAGTGTTTAGCTGCCAATCAGATTACCGAAATTATGGGCATAGTAAATGGAACCACTAACTATATGCTTACCAAAATGTCAAATGAGAAATTGGACTATGCTGACGTACTAGCCGAAGCGCAGGCCAAAGGCTATGCCGAATCTGATCCAACAGCTGATGTCGGTGGCTTTGATGCTGCCCGCAAGATTGCCATTTTAGCATCCATTGCCTTTGGTGTCCGAATTACACTGGATGATGTCTCCATCGAAGGGATAACAAACATCTCTATACAAGATATTGAATATGCTAAAGAACTTGGTTTTATCATCAAACTACTGGCCATTGCCAAGCAAAACGAGCAGGGAATTAATGTCCGGGTTCATCCGGCACTCCTGCCTGCCAGCCACCCGTTAGCCTCAGTTAATGACGTGTATAACGCAATATTTGTCAAAGGAGATGCCGTAGGTGAAACTATGTTTTACGGCCGTGGTGCAGGTGAATTGCCGACAGCCAGTGCAGTTGTTGCTGATATAATTGATGTCGCCCGTGATATTCGCCATCATGTCAGCAGCCGTATTTTATGTACTTGTTTTGATCAAAAACCTATTTACCCGGTCAATAAAATAGAATCCCCGTATTACATTAGACTGCTTGTTGAAGATAAACCTGGCGTATTAGCAGCCATTGCCGGCGCATTTGGCGCGCAGCAAGTCAGCTTACATTCTGTTATTCAAAAGCGAAAAGTCGAAGGTTCTACTGAACTTGTTCTTATTACCTACCGGGTATCTGATGAAAATATTCGTTTGGCCATGAGCACCTTGCTGGGTATGTCAGTAGTAAGTAAATTAGGTAGTGTTATTCGAGTAGAAGCAGAACAAATTTCATAAGTTCAAAGGGTGGCGATACTATGGCAAACACCGTAAAAATTCGCGTGCCGGGAACAACTGCCAATTGTGGTCCCGGATTTGATGCAGTCGGCATTGCATGTACATTATACAATGATCTTGAGCTTACCTTGAGTGACGAGGACGGTATATCGCTGGCGATAACGGGAGAAGGGGCTGAGTTCATTCCTGCTGATGATTCTAATGTTGTAATTAAGGCGATAAAAATGATTCTAAACAAAACCGGCCATACAGCCAAAGGCATAAAGCTCACGATGGTTAATAAAATTCCCCTTGCCCGGGGTCTTGGCAGCAGTGCAGCAGCTATTGTTGGTGGGCTTGTCGGCGCCAATGAGCTTACTGGCCGCCATTTTTCCCAAGAAGATATTTTGGCTATGGCAACAACCATCGAGGGTCACCCTGATAATGTTGCTCCCGCCATCTTTGGCGGGATTACTGTAAGCATTATGGATAGTGGCATCGCTAACTATCTGCGTTTTTTACCCCCTGCAGATTTTTCGATGGTGGTTGTAATTCCCGAGTTTAATCTATCTACTAAAGCCGCCCGCAAGGTACTGCCTGAAACAGTACCTTTTACTGATGCTGTATTCAATGTCAGCCGGGCAGCACTCTTAATTGGTGCCTTATGTACCGGCGAATTGAAGTTATTATCCCATGCACTGCAAGATAGACTACACCAGCCTTACCGGGAAAAACTTATTCCCGGAATGGCTCAAGTCCTGTCAGCTGCTCGCCAGGCAGGAGCACTGGGGGCAGTTCTAAGCGGTGCCGGGCCCTGCCTGTTAGCTTTTACTGATGGCAACGCTGATAAGATCGGCAAGGCTATGGTTAAAGCCTTTCGTATCCACAAAGTAAAAGCAAGCTATCAGCTGTTGCAAATTGACCAGCAAGGTGCTGTCATTATATAGCTATCTGATTGGATTACAAGTAAAAAAGAACACCTGTTCATAATTAGCGCGAACAGGTGTTCTTTTGATGCTAAGCCAATGAAGATTAAAACAATTAATTGCCAGCGAACATAATTAACAATTATAGCGATTGTTAAGGGGGCAAAATATATGGCTTTTTCAGAAAAAAAGAGTGTTCGACCAATCATAAAACTACCGTTTACAAGCACCGAACTTATCTTAGAATGTATTGCAGTTATTAGTTTAATCTTCATGATAGAGTGTGTTTCAAAAAACACACTTTCCTTACTATTCTTTAAACTGTTATAAAATACCCCGGTGTTAAACACCAAAAAGTTGCACAGCAAGGGCATAACCGGTTTCTATGCTGAAAGGCTCAACAGCAAAGAGGGGTATTTTGTAACAGCCTCTGATTGGAACACTGGTTTCTTCGTGGCCATCAATTCCAGAAGTAGTGCCAAAACATTTCGGTCCTACAGGAGAAATCGATGCATGGGGCAATAAGAATCTTCTTTATTTTCCCATTACTCCTGCGATTATCATTTATATTTTTTTATCGGTCCTAACTCGTTTTCCGCATATTTACAACTATCCGGTCAATATTACTGAGGAAAACGCAGCAAGACAGTACAGAACGGCTCGTACTCTAATAATAGCGCTAAAAACTGAAATCGTGTTGATTTTTATCTATATCCAATGGACTATAATAGTTAAGACTAAAGCGCTGTTGTTACCGGTGTTTATATTTATATTGCTGGGGACTTTATGCTATTTCGTATATCGCGCCTATAAGCTTAAATAACATGACAACGATAAGGAAAAGGAGACCATCATGGCGATTGAAAAAGTGAAAGCGTATTTTGAAAAATATAACTTGGCGGATCGGATACAGGAATTTGAAGTGTCCAGTGCAACCGTGGAGCTTGCCGCAGCCGCATTACATTGTGAACCGCAAAGAATTGCCAAAACGCTCTCCTTTATGGTCAGCGGACAGGCTATTTTGGTCGTCACCGCCGGTGATGCCAAAATAGATAATGCAAAATACAAGACGCAATTTGGAACGAGAGCGAAAATGCTTACTGCCGGCGAGGTGGTTGATCTGATTGGCCATGCTATAGGTGGGGTTTGTCCTTTTGCCGTCAAAGAGGGAGTTGTCGTTTATCTGGACGAATCTCTAAAAAGATTTGAAACGGTATTTCCGGCTTGCGGCAGCAGCAATAGCGCCATTGAGCTGACAATAGAGAAACTGGAAAGATACTCGAACTATTCTGCGTGGGTAGATGTATGTAAATGCTGGAATGGAAAATAGTGTGTGTTATAAGAAAACTGCTACGCGTCCTTTGGATTTGAGCACATCAGCTATCCAAAATGTCAATTGGGGAACGTCCCCAATTGACACCACTAATGAACCTACTGGTTGAGCAGTATTGAAAACGATTTTTTTGTATTCACATACTTGCATTCTGTGTAAAAAAGTACTACTATTAGAAAAGGATGGAAATTAAAAAGTAGAGTCGCCGTGTCCTATAAGTGTTCCACCACCTATAGGCACGAGCAGGTGCCCTAACACCTACACGTAACAGCGAACTGTTCACGACGACAATCTTATTATACCCGTTTGCCGGCTTGATTACAAGTTTTGACAATTCGGCTGTAATGATTGTCGCGAAGGCAGAGAGCTGTGCGACTGCATGCAATATTCGCTTGATTCATATCAAGATACAGGTTTGGTTGTACCCGCTGTATCTTGATACTGTTGCAAATATCAATTGGATCGCATGTGTAGGGTGAATAATCCTGCATTTGTGATCCTTTTTAATTTCCTCCTGTAAAATTTCCCATGATCTGATGATAAACTTCAATATGGGATTAGAACCCCACCTGAAGCTAAGTCTGATTTATGGGTGGTTACAGGAGGGCATAGAGCCTCCATATCAAAAAGGGAGGGTATTTCATTATGGTAATGGTGTATACACCAGGTAATAAATTCGAATGTGTAGAGCTTAAGCAAGTCCAGTTTAAACTGCTCATTGATGAAACTGGGCAACAGTATCTACTGATGTACGATTTTGGTCAGCAATACCTATATGGCGTACAATATAGGAAAAGGAACCAGCCGGATTTCACCTATATTGATGAGGTAATCCATATTGAAGAAGAACCGCTGCGTAAGAGCCGCTTTCAAAAATTGTCCAGGACAAACCTTATCTAATTTTTTATCCGCCGCATCGCGGGTAACTACCAAGAGCAGCTAACGTACGCAGTCGCCAAGGATTACCAATAGTTATTCCGGCAAAGGTATGGTATACACAATACCATACCTTTGCCATTATGGGTATTTTAAAAAGTCGAGTTATACCAGAACGTCAGTTAGCTAAAAAATTTGGCAATTAATAGATTGAAGTTCACCGTAGGAAGGCGTTGCATAGACAGGAATAGTATGTAATAATGTGTACAATATTACCATTTTGATTAAATAGAGGGAGGGTTAACTATGTTAAAAAAATTAGTGATGTGTTTTACATTAGCGGCTTTTTTACTATCATTAACGGTGCTTACCGGATGTGGTCAACAAAAACAGGCAGAGCCCACTAATTCTGGTAAAAAAATTGTTACGATCGGGTCAGAAACAACTTTTCCACCTTTTGAATTTCAGGATGAAAAAACCCAGGAGTATATTGGTTTTGATATTGATTTAGCTAAGGCGGTGTTTACAAAAGCTGGCTATGAACCTCAGATCATAAGCACTCAGTTTGATGGCCTCATTCCGGCGGTAAATTCAGGAACAATTGATGCGATTGTTTCCGCTATGCAA
Source organism: Sporomusa ovata DSM 2662 (assembly GCF_000445445.1). GTDB lineage: Bacteria > Bacillota > Negativicutes > Sporomusales > Sporomusaceae > Sporomusa > Sporomusa ovata. Next base: position 433,447 of record NZ_ASXP01000004.1, read on the forward strand.
ATTACAGAAGAACGTTCCCAAAAAGTATTGTTTTCTAAACCGTATTATGAGTCAGGACAAAATATTTTAGTTCGAATTGACAATAATACCATAATGAATTGGAATGATCTTGAAGGTAAAAAAATTGGTGTGCAAATTGGTACAACCGGAGCGGCGGAAGCTAAAAAAGTGCCTAATGCTACTATTCGTGAGTTTAACAATACCTCAGAAGCTAACTTAGAGCTAAAAACTGGTGGCGTGGATGCGGTAGTTAACAGCGTTCCGGTAAATGCATATTATCTGAAGAACGGTGGCGGTTCAAAAGACGCTAAAACGGTCGGCGATGTCCATAAGGCATTATATTGTAGTATTGCTGTGAAGAAGGACAATACTGAGCTGATTGAAAAAGTTAACAATGCCCTTGATGAAATTAAGCAAAATGGCGAATATGACAAGATTTATGAGAAGTGGTTTGGGAAAAAACCATAACACAAAAAGGGTTGCCTCAAGAGCAACCCTTTTTAACATCGTTGCCAGCTCTCCCAAATGGTATATTGGAGTCTGCTCACGAAACGGGAAAGATTGTACGCTAACCAGATAATCTAATCTAAGAATAACCGCATATCAATACAGTCTACACCAATATTTTTTATATCAATTATATTGGTGCTGCAATTTCCTCTGTTTGAGCCGACATTGGTAGCTTCTCTACCCGGGGGAGCTTTCCTGCTTAATTGGCAAGAAATCATTCATCATTGAGTATAGGGGTGTCACAGGGATGGGGTTGCCGACATTTGCGTATTTCTTGCATACCAACCTTCGTTCTACCTTACTAAAACACTGTTATGTCGATAACCCCGTCTCCTTGACCGGTCTTGACCGGCAAAACCTGCGAGCAACAACAATAGAACATAGACTAAATATTATGGAAAAGTGTGATAAAATATTTGTTTTTTTTTAACCAGCCAGTAAGGAGGAAATCGTTTTTGGATAATAAGTTTTTTGAGTATTATGATAAATATTTGGGAATTAGCATGTCGAACAAACACCCCAAAATTTATCCATGTAAACAAAGAAACAAACTTTTAGCTAGAAACTATTTTCAACATCTTATTATTACTAATAGAGAAGGACTAATTTATTCGATTGAGCCACTTTTTTATTCTCAATTCAAAATGTATATTGATATAGAAAAATATTCTGAAATTAATGAAAGCCTCATACTATTAATAAATAACTTTTTTAATAAAAGATTTGGTAATTATAAAATCAGAAAAATGCTTAGATTGACTACTGCTAATGATTTAAAATTTTTACAATCTACCTGTGCTAGAAAATTGACGATAGGTGATAAAGATATATTTTTGAATTCGGGAAACAAAAGTAACACCAAGCCTTATAAAGAAAGAAAATGGGACGCTATTAAGGCAATGATACGTGAAGAGAGAGCTTTTGTATATGTTCATCAAAATCAAATATTGTCTTTGGCAATAGTGTCAAATATTGATTTTAATGGCGGAAATATTGTTGTTAATACTGTGCCGGAATATAGAAACTTTGGCTATGGCAAATTAGTAGTCTCAAAAGCTGCAAAATGGTGTTTGGAAAATGATGTACTACCTATTTATTGGGTCGACTCATTGAATGTTAACTCGTTAAAATTGGCTCTAAGCATTGGGTTTCAAATAATGGCAGAAGAGTTGGTAGTTTCAACAGAGAAAGATGAAAAATAGTGTGTGTTTCCATAAGATTTTTGGCATTTAGGGTTGACATCTTTCTCTAAATTGGGTACAATGAATTTTGTCAGTCAGATACTAGGTATCAATTGCTAATGGTGAAGACAAAAAAATCGGGGCGTAGCGCAGTTTGGTAGCGCATTAGTCTGGGGGACTAAGGGTCGCAGGTTCAAATCCTGTCGCTCCGACCAAAAAAGTTTTGGGATTCCATCTTGGAATCCCCTTCTTTATAATTCATGATAGTAAAAATCCCTGGCTTCTATGCCGTTATCCTACTCTTTTGACCGAGGGTAGGAGTTTTTGGTTTTTTACTGTCACTTTTGACCGTTCTTAGTATTTGATCAGAAGAAGTAACCCAACTAATTCGTACAAGGGGGTAAATAGTAATGTCAAAAGCAGCGCTGGTAGTCTTCAGTGGTGGACAAGACAGCACCACCTGTCTGTTCTGGGCGATGCAACACTTTGATACAGTAGCAGCGATTACGTTTAACTATAACCAAAGACATAAACAGGAGATAGAGTGTGCTGCTGCTATTGCCAGTGAATTTAATATACCTCATATGGTTTTAGACATGAGCTTGCTGAATCAGTTGGCTCCTAATGCGCTAACCAGAAGTGATATCGAAATAAAAGCCGGTGAAAACGGACAACTGCCAACAACATTTGTAGATGGTCGTAATTTACTCTTCCTGTCATTTGCAGCAGTAGCCGCTAAACAGCAACAGATTCGTCATATTGTTACCGGGGTTTGTGAGACTGATTTCAGTGGTTATCCCGACTGTCGTGACGTTTTTGTCAAATCAATGAATGTTACTTTAAATCTGGCAATGGACTACCCGTTTGTCATTCATACTCCCTTGATGTGGATAGATAAGGCCGATACCTGGGCGTTAGCCGATCGCTTAGGTAAATTGGAATACATTCGCCAGCATACACTTACCTGTTATAATGGCATCATCGGAGACGGGTGTGGCGAATGTCCCGCATGTAAACTACGGAATGCTGGTTTGAAAAAATATCTTGAAACAAAGGCAGGCAAACAATAATTGGGAACAATTGACATCCTTTATCCGATAATCGAAATATTTAGCAGTATTCAGGGCGAAGGCTTTCATATGGGTAAGGGAGCAACCTTTATTAGGGTTGCCGGCTGTAATTTGAGGTGCTCCTGGTGTGACACCGGGTATTCCTTTGATTTGTCCAAATCAAAATGGATGAATGTTGATGAGATAGTAGCTGCTGAGTGTTTTTCTCATCATCATGTTGTCATTACCGGCGGAGAACCGTCCTTGTATAATCTTGAACCATTAGTACGGGCATTACATAAATTAGGTAAGTACGTCGCTATAGAAACTAATGGCACAAATCCAATACCAGTTGAATGGGGGATTGATTGGATTACTGCATCCCCAAAACCCGCTAATGGATTTGCTTTGGCTTGCCGGGCGGATGAATTGAAATATGTAGTGGATGACGAATTTAGCATTGATGTTATCAGCAAGCACAATGTACCAGAAGGAAGGATCTTTCTGCAGATAGAAAGTGGCCGGCAAGAGTCACTCCAAAAAGCATATGATCTAATTAACCGCTATCCGGAACTACAGTTGCGACTAGGGATACAGATGCATAAAGTTCTTAATTTTAGGTGAGAGTTTAGTATTTTGTATAGTAAAACCCTATGCAGACCAAACGCTCACCTGTTTATTTTGGGCAAGTGTTTTATTATATAACGTGAAGGGAAAGGATGGGTATACATGGAAAACATAACAAATCGACTTATTGTTGCACTCGATGTTCCTACGACAGAACAGGCCATTAGTGTGGTAGATTCATTGGGAGAACTTGTGCAATATTACAAGGTTGGGATGGAAGCATTTTATGGAATGGGTCACGCTGTGTTGGCGCAAATCGCCGGTCGCGGCAAGAAAACATTTCTTGATCTCAAGCTGCATGACATTCCTACAACGGTAGCCAGAACAGTAACAACCCTTTGTCAATTTTCACCGGCATTTCTTACCTTACATGCAGCAGGCGGATCAAAGATGATTAAGGCAGCAATTGGGGCAGCAGATAAATGGGCCGGTAAAACCAATCGACCGCGTCCCAAACTGCTGGCGATCACAGTTTTGACAAGTATCGGCGAGCGTGATTGGGTTGAAATTGGCTACCAGAGTCCCATACGTGAGTCAGTACTGCGGATGTCAGTCATGTGTAAGGAAGAAGGACTTGACGGGGTTGTTGCCTCTCCCCGGGAGGCTGGAGCCATTCGCGCCTTGTGCGGGCCGGACTTCTTGATTGTTACACCAGGCATACGCCTTCTTCCTGATGAGCAGGGTGATCAAATGAGGACTGCCACACCGGCGCAGGCGCTGAAGGTGGGCGCAAACTATTTAGTTGTCGGTCGCCCGATTTTATCTGCAGATAATCCTCGTGAAGTAGCCGCCAGAATCATAAATGATATGAAACCCGCCGAGCAGTAGGATGATACTTTAGTTAAAGCACGGAAGGTGGTGTCATAATGGAAGAAGAAAAAATCATAAAATTGGCAGAGCCGATACTCCTGAAAAATGGCCGGGTTATTGATCCGGCCCAGGGTATCGATGGTCCTGCAGATGTTCTAATTTCTGAGGGTCGAATAGCTGCTCTCGCTCCAAATTTGTCTTGCGAGGGAGCTAGTAGTTTTGATTGTACCGGCAAGTGGGTGGTACCGGGATTGATTGATGTTCATTGTCACTTGCGCGAACCGGGTTTTGAACACAAAGAGACAATTAAAACTGGCACCAAAGCTGCCGCTCACGGTGGTTTCACAACAATTGTAGCCATGGCTAATCTCAATCCTGTTCCGGATAAGCTCAGTGTGTATAACAAAATCCAGAAACTCATTGCCGAAAAAGCAGTTGTACATGTTATTCAGGCTGCCAGCGTCACCAAGGATTTAAAAGGACGTGACCTTTGTGATATGGCTACGCTGGCGGCTGCAGGGGTTCGGATATTTTCTGACGACGGGCTGTATATTGATCGTGCTTCGGTATTGTATCAAGCTTTACAGTTAGCCAGGAAGTTAAAGGTCGTACTTTCGCTGCATGAGGAAGATGCAACCTTAAAATCGTATTGGCCGACTGCCTATGAACCGGTTAATGAGATTGCCGCCATAGCGCGCGATCTCGAGATCTTGCGTGTTACCGGCGGACAAGTACATTTTCAGCATTTGAGTACAGCAAACAGTATTGAGTTGATTCGCCGGGCAAAAAAAGAGGGACTTAATGTAACAGCAGAAGTTTGTCCCCATCATTTAACGCTCTCATTAGCTGATGTTCCCCATCAAGGCACAAATGCCAAAATGGCTCCGCCTGTACGCACCCACGAGGATATTGCTGAATTAATTCGCGGCTTGGATGATGGGACAGTGGATATGATTGCCACCGATCACGCGCCACATGCCCTGGATGACAAGAATGTGACTTTTGACTTAGCGGCCAATGGAATTGTTGGCTTTGAAACAGCGCTGCCTACCTTACTTACTAAACTTGTGCATGAGCAAGGCAAATCATCTGCCTGGCTGATTAAGCGCATGAGCAGCAATCCGGCACAAATCTTTGGTCTTCCCGGGGGAACGCTGGCAGCAGGAGCAGCCGCAGATGTCTGCGTTATTGATCCGCTTCGGGAATGGACAATCGACAAAAATGCTTTTTTTTCAAAGAGTCGTAATACACCCTACCACGGAGCCAGGGTAAAAGGCAGTGTTTGGCTTACTTTAGTTAACGGAAATGTAATCTTTGATGGTAGAGCAAGCCGTTAAAGATTACATTTTGTTAATATATTATTTTGATGAAACAAGGAGGAGAAAAAGTGGAATTGCAAAGCAAGCAAAATCTGTTTTCGGGTGAGGATGAAGCCACCTGGAAACGCCGCTGGAAAGTGATGTATGCCTCGATAGCGGGGTATGCCATGGATGGATTGGATATGCTGATTCTATCCTTCGTGATGACCGCCATAATAAAGGAATTCGGCTTGTCTTTTGTTGATGCCGGCTTAATTGCGACCTATACTTTGATCGGGGCAGTCATGGGTGGTTATATTTTTGGCATTATGGCCGACTACATAGGCCGAGTAAAAGTATTCGCACTTACAATTATTCTTTTTTCAATTTTTACGGGATTGTGCGCAATAGCAAGTTCTCTAACTGAACTGAATATCTACCGTTTTCTAGCTGGTTTGGGTCTTGGAGGCGAATTTGGCATCGGCATGACGCTTGTTGCCGAAACCTGGCCTGCAGCCAAACGGGCGCGTGCGACTGCCGGTGTAGCTATTGGCTGGCAGCTAGGTGCAGTACTGGCCGCCGTTCTTGCAGCTATGGTAGTACCGCATTTCGGCTGGAGAGGTCTTTTTGCGATTGGCGTGTTACCAGCCTTATTTGCTGCCTGGGCACGGCGCGGCCTGCCTGAACCTGATATTTGGGTTAATCGCAAAATAATGAAAGAAACAGTCGCTAAAAAATTAGCCAATAATGAAGAACTTTCCGATTCTGAAAAAGAATTTTGGAATAAGGCTAACAAGTTTCCGCTTGCTCATCTCTTTGCCAACAAAAGAAAATCCATAACTACTTTTGCACTCACAGTAATGACCAGTGTCCAAAACTTCGGTTATTACGGCATTATGATTTGGCTGCCAACTATCTTGATGCAAAAGCATAACCTCTCGCTTAATAAAACGACTACCTGGATGGTTGTTACGGTAATCGGAATGGTTATCGGCATTTACCTTTTCGGGCAATTCGCTGACCGCGTGGGCAGAAGACCAGCCTATATTACATTCTATATTTGCTCAGCGGCGGCTGTTTGGATATACTCCATTTTGAATGATCCGATTTTCCTTCTCATCGGCGGCGCCCTCCTCGGCTTCTTCTGCAATGGAATGATGGCCGGGTATGGTGCACTATTATCTGAGCATTACACTACCGACGCCCGCTCTACAGCACAAAACTTTATCTTTAATTCAGGCCGGGCTGTCGGCGGTTTTGCCCCGGTTATTATCGGTATGCTGGCAGCCAGGTATACTCTCAACGGCGCCCTGGTAATCCTGGCCTTTATGTATGTGGCAGCTGCAGTGAATGTTTTTTTCCTGGTGCCGGAAACAAAGGATGTTACGTTGGATTGATTAGAAAAATCGTCTCAGCAGAAGAGGTCCTGCCTTGCCGGTCAAGGTAGGACCTCTTCTTTACTTTAGTCTAAGTTGAACATTGATTTGAGGACAACTGCCGCGCCCCCGGGTATTATCAACTCGCTCAATGATAACCCTATCTATAATAGCCCGTACTGCGACTCTTTTTTCCTCATCGGTAAAATTTCCTTTGTTAAAACTGGTTTTAATTGCAGCGGCAATCTCAGCCGTGGAGCGAGCAGGGGCGATAGTAGCCAATTCGGTTTGGTATGTCTTTTTCATTTGAGCAATATCGGCTAATTGACGGCCGATATCTTGCAGTTGGCTTTCGGCATCATTCTCTGTCAACATCTTTTGCCGGAACCAGCGAAGAACAGTATCTTTTTGCTTGATCAGCTCCGTTTCGACATTACCCATTTGCGCTAATGCTGCTTTATGCTGCTGAAGGTCTTTGCCTTCAGGAACTGCCTGAATATGCTCGGTAAGTGTATCAGGATTGTGATAGAATTCCAGCAAGTAATTGAAAACATACTCATCCAATACCTTGGTAGGAACTTGCCTGGCTGTGCATGACTCCTGACCGGAATAAGCATAGGATGCGCTTTTCTGGCTAAGACAGGCATAGTAACTGATATGTTCTTTACAGCCGGAATGTGAGATAACCATAGCTCGCCCGCAGCGGGCGCAGGTAACAAGACCATTTAACAGATAATCCCGCTTACTATTGCGTTTGGCAAAGTCTTTATTTTCTTGAAGCTGCTTTTGCGCAGCTTGCCAAGTCACTTCATCAATAATTGCCGGGACAGGTATTGGTATCCATTCTGATTCCGGACGTAACGTTCGTTTCTTTTTATGCAGTCCAATTTTTTCGTAACGGTATCTCATGGAATAGATTGTACCTTTATATAGCGTATTGGTTAGTATCCTATATATGCTGGAAACTATCCAATATTTTTTTGCGCGGGGAGAGGGGATACCCCGCGCATTGAGCTCCTTGCAGATTCGTGCTGTACCCATTTTATTGATAACAATAAAGTTAAAAATCATTCTAACAATATTGGCTTCATTTTCGTTGATTGCATAGGAGCTTTTAACAGCATCATAGCGATAGCCAAATGGCTTGGTATCACTAATTACCATTCCCTTGGCAGCTTTACCTCTCTTTCCGCGCATGGTACGTTCTTTAATCTTTTCTTTTTCCAGCTGTGCAAGTAAGCCGCGTATTCCAAACATAAATCTTCCATCAGGTGACTGGTCGTAATTTACGATTACAAATTTGAGTTCGGCGCCTGATTTGTCAATTTCTTCAGCAATGATAAGTTGGTGCAATAAGTTTCTGGCCATTCGGTCTGGGTCATAGAATACTACCAAATCGAACTCTTTAGCTTTAACTGCTTTTCGTAACTTTGTAAGATTTGGACGTTCAATAAATTCTGCAGAATAGCCGTCATCAACATATTCCTCAATAGTCGTGGCACCCAACTCACAGGCGCATTTGCGGCAGGCAGCAAGCTGAGTAGCAATGGAATAGCCTTTTTCTGCTTGTTGATCAGTTGAAACACGAACATATATTGCTGCATTCATTTTTTGAGCACTTCCTTAATTCTGACTTATTCACCCGTGCTTAGCTGCAGCCGCTGAAGTATGCCGTCAATAATAGGCGCCATAAATTTTTTGCTATATTCATTATGTTTGGCAGGATCATAATTCATCCATGTTATTTTTACGATCGGGGTTATTTCCTTCTTTGGGGTATCCGTCTTTGCCATTACTTCCATCACCTCAGTTAATTCTATGCCGGCTCAGGTTGTCTGCTTGACGGAATTTTAATTAAAAATCCATTCCTGCAAACTCACATTTAATTTGTGAGTATACAGTTTGTGTGCTATAATATACTCACGATATATTTGTGAGTATACCGGTTTTCCTGGGATATATACTCATAAATTAAATGTGAGTATATACGTATTAGTTTTGAGAGGAAACTGAAAATGAATATTGAGCTACGCAAAAACGGAACGTTTTATCTGAAGGACAGCAGCTATAATCCTGAAACCAAGCTTCCTAAAAACACCTCTGTTTATCTTGGTTCCAATCCCCTGCAGGCAAAAGCTAAGCTTAAAACACTTACCGATGATTTGGCTCTTCTCGATCAAATACCTGACACACTACCGTATGAGATTGAACTTAACAAGGCCATTAAAAATCTGCAAAAATTGAATGAATTGCAGACAGAGGGTGTAACGCGGCTTATTAACTATTATTTGAATGACCTCTTACATGCCAGGCAGTTTATTCATAAGGCCAAGCAGGGAAGCATTCCGCCTACTATTGATTGTCCGGGTTGCCGCTTTAAAAATGCAAATCGCTGTGACCACTTTAAACAAAATTTTTTGCTCGGAAATAGTAGATACAAAGAGGGTACGCCAATACGATGTCCGGCCTATGAATTTGGACAAGCAAAATTGCCGGCAGGTTCAATTAAGCTGCCGCGTGACTTCAGATAGTTGCATTACAATTATTTCCAGGAAATAATTGTAATGCTTTTTATACTGTTTTGTATCCTGGGTTTTGTGAAAGCCATGGAAGATCATAAAGATGAATTCATTTTAATTTTGGCGGGATACCAAAAGGAAATGGAAAAGTTTTTACAAACAAATCCAGGTCTGCATTCACGGTTTCCTATCCATCTTAATTTTCCCGATTATAACAAACAGGAATTACTGGAAATTGCTGAACAACTGTGTGTAACGCGTCAATATCAGCTTACTAGCCAAGCCAAAATTGCATTGCTGACTTTGCTTAATCCTCCAGCAAACAACAGTGACGATAATTTTGGCAACGCCCGTACGGTACGGAACATTATTGAGAAGTCTATCCGGCGGCAGGCTGTTCGATTAATAAGCAAACATTCTACCACCAGGGAAGAATTGATGGTTATTGAACCATCTGATTTAATGGGGGTGGGACCATGCGGGAATGTGTGATTATCGGTCGTCCTAATTCTGGCAAAACCTTGTTTGCCTTAAATTTTGCCGGATATCTCGGAACAAAAAATATTGACGTTACATTCCGGACATATGATGGTTTAATGACTTGCCGGCATTTTTCCATCGAAGAAGCAAAACGGGAATTATGCAGCAGCACCTTACATAAAACATGTTCTCTACAGTCCATGCTCCTAACTATGAAAGTGGGCAAAGCAACCGTGAATTTTAAGCTTACCGATACTTGTGGTGTCAGCGAACAAATACATGCTGATGAACGAATTCGTAAGGGGATGGCACAAACTATCGGTTTGTTACGTTCGGTTGACCTGCTTTTGCATGTAGTGGACTTATCGCTTATCAATAAAGCGTTTTCCAAACAATCCTCTATTGACTATGAATTTTATAACTATGGTATGATTTGCAAATCTTATGTACTGCTTGGAAATAAATATGATTTAAGTTCTGCCAAAAATAATCTGCCTCATCTGGCAGCTGCTTTTCCTAAAGCAAGGATCATGCCCATTTCCGCGTTATACAGTCAGGGTTTTAGGGAGGTGAAGGCTTGTGTGGCCAGAAATATTTGAATTTTTATCTACTATTGCAGCGGCTGCCTGTTGTTCGGCAGCTGTAAAACTAGCCGATGACTACCTGGATAGGGAATATGATGCTATAGCGGGGAAAACTAACTGGGCCGAGATTTTTGACAAAGGGACTATGTTGTACGCTATGTTTTTATTAGCCCTGTCAGCAGGCATTAATGCACCTTTGGCTCTGTCTTTATTTTTAGGCAGCTATATTGTTGGGATGTTTAGTGCTATGCGCGATAAGTTTCCCAGTCGCTTAAACGGATTTCAGGAATCACTTGTAGCCGTTACTGTTGGCCTGTTATTATTTGGCTGGAATACTATGCTATTTTCGTTAAGCTTTGTATTTGCTATCCAACTATTTGACGACTATATTGATGCCCACAGTGACAATTTATCTGGTCAACGTAATCTAGCCAATCGATATGGTAAAATGGAATGCTTACTTGTAGGGTTATTTTGTACCTTAGCAGCTTTTTGGCTGGATGAAAGGTTATTTGCCCCGACACTAGCCGGAACGGCTATCATTTATATATTATCATTTCGTTTTAATAATACGGTGCGAATATGATAATCTATGTTATATTCGGTATGCTAGCTGCCTTTTTATTAGGATACATTCTAGGAAAGCATCATGGCTGGGAAAAAGGTTATCAGGAAGCAGCCGCCACTTTGCCATTAGAACTACGCCGGCAATCTTTAGAGGAAGGAAAATGCATTATTTGTGCTGAATGCCAGGCAAAAACAAGCAATCATGAAAATTTTAGCACGGATTTGAATACTTTATAACAAAAGTGTTGTACAATATTAAATGACCCAAATTAAGGTTGAAGTTAGGAGTGTTTGCTGATTGCCTGAGATATATGGAGAAAAGAATGGCTTAAAAAAAACAATCATTGAGAATTTAGAACAGTTATATGAATATACAGTTCCCTTCGGTCAGACAATTACGGATGAATTGGCACAAGCCATGCGGGCTATTGCCGAACAGTTAAACAAGGAAATTGCGGTATATATTAATAGACGGGGAAACGTTGTTCAAGTGGCAGTTGGCGATACTAAGACCGTGCCACTGCCGGAAACGGATGGAAGACGCGCTTTAAACCGGTTGAGTGGTATTCGCTGTATACATACTCATCCAGGCGGAGACAGTCAATTAAGTAGTGTTGATCTGGCCTCACTAAAAAAAATGCGGTTTGATATCATGGTCGCCTTAGCTGTTAGAGAAAATGTCCTTGAATTTAGTCTTGGTTTTATTTCAGGGCATTGTCCTGATAGTTATGAAGTACAGACAGTGGGGCCATTGTCATTAGCGGAGTTTGTCCAGATCGATTTAAACTATCTCACCAACCAAATTGAGCAATTGTTGGAAACTAAAGATGTTAGTTCAACTATAGGGCAAACAGAAAAAGCCCTATTGGTTGGCATTGAACGGCAAGGAGAATGGGATGTTAACGATTCGCTTAGTGAGTTGGCACAATTGGCTGAGACAGCAGGCGCTGAAGTCTCAGGTTCAGTTTGGCAAAAGCGCAGTCGCGCTGATGCTGCTTTATATATTGGTCGCGGCAAAGTTCAGGAGATTAGTCTTATTCGCCAGGAGTTGGGCGTCAATGTTATTATTTTTGATGACGAACTTTCACCGGCTCAACAACGCAATTTAGAGCAAGCATTAGGTGTTAAGGTAATTGACCGGTCAGCATTAATATTGGATATCTTTGCCCAACGCGCGCACTCTCATGAGGGTAAGTTACAGGTTGAACTGGCTCAATTAAAATATAATCTGCCACGCCTGGGCGGCCAGGGGTTGGTGCTGTCACGCTTAGGTGGTGGTATTGGTACCAGAGGACCAGGGGAAACGAAACTAGAAGTTGACCGGCGGCGAATAAGAACAAGAATCAGTGATATTGAGAAAGCAATTGAAAACCTAAAATCCCATCGGTCTTTGCACCGTGAACGGCGTCAGGCATCTGAAATTCCCACAATAGCATTAGTGGGCTATACCAATGCCGGCAAATCAAGCTTGCTTAATAAACTGACTGCTGCCGAAGTATTAGCAGAGGACAAGCTGTTTGCAACATTAGATCCAACAACAAGGCGTTCTAAATTACCGGGTGGGCAAGAAATATTACTAACAGACACGGTTGGATTTATTCAAAAGCTTCCCCATCAGTTGATAGCGGCATTTCGTGGTACGCTGGAAGAGGTAGTGCAGGCTGATTTACTGCTTCATGTTATTGATGCCAGTCATCCACAATTTGAAAAGCAAAGTATCGCTGTATACCAAGTGCTCAAAGAACTGGGAGCTGATACCAAACCAGTAATCACTGTATTCAATAAAATAGACAAAATAGACAATGAATATGTAATTGAGCGTATGCTCCGGCGAACCGACAGTATTGCCGTATCGGCAGTTGCAGGAACCCATATTGATAAGCTGCTTGCCATGATAGAAGGCAGTATTAAAGCAACAAGTATTGATGCAAGGCTAATAATACCCTACGATGACAGTGGTTTTATGGCTAAACTATATGCCGTTGCTACTGTAAATTCAGTCGAATACCAGGCAGAAGGAATTTATGTTTCTGCTTCTTTATCACCGGAATATTGGGAGCGGTTTAAGAAGTATGTAGTAGGAGATGTGTAATTAATGAATTTATTTTCCGATCAGATTATGGCATTAAAAGCAAAAACCATGGAACAGGCCCGGCCGCTATTTGCGAGCATTGATGAGATATCAGAAAGTAATACAGCCAAGGTACTTAAGGCTTTTCGCAATCATCAAATTTCCGAGTATCTTTTTCGTACAACAACTGGTTACGGTTATGGCGATAGTGGACGCGATCGCCTTGAAGCGGTATGGGCAGAGCTATGTGGAGCGGAAAAGGCTTTGGTGCGTACTCAATTTGTATCTGGGACACATGCGCTAGCCTGTGTCTTATTTGGCTTGTTGCGTCCAGGGGATGAGTTGCTGGCTCTTACAGGTACACCCTATGATACCATGCAGACAGTCATTGGCCAAAAAATTCATACCCCAGGTTCATTGATAGAAAGTGGCATAACCTATCAGGAGATACCGATGACTCCAGCTGGAGTCAACCTTAATGCAATAGCCGGCTATCTTAAAAGTAATACTAAGATAGCATTGCTACAACGTTCACGGGGTTATAGTTTGCGAAAACCATTATCTATTAGTGAAATTAGTGCTGCCTGTGCTGAAATAAAGAGACACAAGCCGGATTGTATCTGCTTTGTGGATAACTGTTATGGCGAATTTGTGGATACCATTGAACCAACAGCAGCAGGTATTGATATAATGGCAGGATCACTAATTAAAAATCCAGGCGGTGGTCTAGCGCCATCAGGCGGATATATTGCCGGTAAAGCAGAATTAGTAGATATGGCGTCCTATCGTTTAACAGCACCGGGTTTGGGTGGACATTTGGGCGCTAGTCTTGCTGATAGCCGGTTACTTTATCAAGGTTTGTTTTTAGCGCCTCATGTTGTGGCGCAATCGTTAAAAGGAGCCATATTTGCTGCTATATTATTTGATTTGCTGGGCTATAAAACGTTACCACACTTTAACGAATTACGAGGCGATATTATCCAAGCTATAGAACTTGGGTCACCGGAAAAAATGATTGCATTTTGCCAGGGATTACAACAATATTCTCCCGTAGATGCACATGTACGGCCACTACCTGGCCCGATGCCGGGATATACTGATCCGGTAATTATGGCAGGCGGGACGTTTATTCAAGGTTCATCAATTGAACTTAGTGCGGACGGTCCGTTACGTCCGCCTTATATCATCTACCTCCAGGGTGGATTAACCTTTGAGCATGCCGCACTCGGCATTTTAGGCGCAGCGAATGCTATTATAAACATGTAATTCAGGTATTTCTTTGCACATTTCATAAATAGATTACATTTATGACAGGAAAAAAGTCCAAAGCGTCGAATACAGTAAAAGTATGACTTATTATGGCTTGTTATGACTTGGACAAAATATGTAGCTTTTGGTGGTTTATCGTGGAATATATAATTGCCAGTTCGGTTGCTATTTTCATTGCAACGCTGATTGTATATAAGGTGGCAAACAACCTATTTAGGCTTGGTTTGCGAATAAAGCCGCTCTTGTTATGTGCAGTATGTGCCATGTTTATCAGCTTGGTTTTACCCAAAATTGTTGTGGGATTTGCCGGTTTACCTGGCACCTTGGCTGTATTGGCAATTTTTTCAGTGGTATTTGCTTACTTTGTTGCCCGATGTGATAATGAACCTTCGTCGCAGCAAAAATTCGACACTGAGGCAGAAAGTGCGTGTTGCCAGGCTGAACCGTTAATCCAGCCTGAGATAACAGCTAAGATGATGACTCAGGAAGAACCCAATCAGGATGATTCTCTAGCTGTTACATCAGTTATAGATATTGAAGCTGATGTAGCGGAACCAGTAAGCAAGGGTTCGACTGTTGAAAGTATTGGTCTTTCTGAAGACCTTATCGTTGAGCAGTCACTCAGAGATAGGCATGAGAATGAGGAAGATGCAGAAGTTTTACCACAAAGCTTTGAGGTGACAGCTGGTGAGGAGGTAGTAGTACCAGACGATGGTGCACTTTCCCCAGAGCAATTATCTTTGCAGGAGGCGGCTAAATCGGAATCAGATTCTCAAGTTGTTGTACCAGTTATCGAATCTGATTTCAATGAATTAGATGAACCAGTAATTACTGGTTCGATCCCGGAAAATATTGATCTTTCTGAAGAACTTATAGTTGAGCAGCAGCCACTCATGGATAATCATGAGAATGGGGAAGATGCAGAAGTTTCGCCACAAATCTCTGACGTCACAGTTGGCGAGAATGTATCAATGCCAGCTGATGGTGCGCTTTCCCCAGAGCAATTATTTTTGCAGGAGGCGGCTAAATCGAAATCAGATTCTCAAGTTGTTGCAGTTAGCGAATCTGATTTCGATTTAGAGGAAACAAATTCAATAATGGAATCCAATAAACCAGTAGATCTTAGCCAGTTGGAATCCGAGAAGTTAGATGATTTGCTTGATTTTGCTTTTTTAAATAAAGAAAGTCAAAATTATGAAATTGCATTCAATGCTTTTTATAAAGCATTGAAATTATATCCAAATAGTGAAGCTGCTCCATTTCTCGTCGTTGAAATTGGTAATATATTAAAAAATAAAGGTGACTACGATGGTGCCATTAAGGTATTTGGGGATGGTCGTAATTTATCTCAAACCAAGCAAGACGAAATGATGGAACAGGAATTTATTTGTACAATTGCTTATTTACGTATTATCAAAAATGTTTTACTCCAAAATAGCCTTGCAAACATACCTTTTTTTAAAATTCCGCCACAGATAGTAAAACAGATTGATGAAGAATTTCGCGAGTGGCGTAGTGTGGGTAATATCTAATTTATTAAGAGATATATGGAGGTCATAAAATGAAAAAAAGTGTAGACATTATTGGACAGCCAATTATTAGCATTACCGAAGGTAAAGAATTGGGTAATGTTAAAGAACTTCTTGTTAATTATTCTAATGGTACAGTAGCTGCATTAGTTATTGATGATGGTAAATGGTATTTAGGTGCTAAGCTTTTACCATTCACTGCAATCGCTGGTCTGGGTGAATCTGCCGTTACTATCAATAACAGCAGTGATATCATAGCTATTACCGGACAACCTGAGTTTGAGAAAATGTTTGAAGCCGGGGTTAAAATTATTGGTACCAAAGTGCTTACTAAAGGCGGCAAAATTCAAGGTAAAATTAATGAATTTATCGTTGATAACTCAGGTAAAATTATTACTTGTGAGTTAGAAAAAACAGACGGTGAAGTTGTCCAACTTCCAGCACAAAATATAGTTACGTTTGGTAAAGCGGTCTTAATTGTTTCCGATAGTGATGAGATAAGTACTATATCTGCAGCCAACAGTGTTGAAGCTATTGAAACTATCCCTACTGTACCTGTTCAACCAGAACCAGTGGTTGAACCTGAACCTATTCCAGCTAAACTCGATCCTATACCTGTTCCTCAGGTTGAAGTTGCTGATCCAATTCCAGCTAATGAAGTTCGTGAAGCAGAGCAACAGCCTGTTGATGATTCTGCGAAAAAATTTGATGACAAACATCGTAAGTTCTTACTTGGCAAGAAAGCTGCTCGTCGGATTGAGACTGATAATGGAATGCTAATTGTTGATCAGGGTGATGAGATTACTGAGGAAGTTTTGCAAAAAGCAAAGCTTGCCGGTAAATTTGTTGAACTGTCAATGAACATTCAATAATAGAAGCCAAAGTATTATTCAAGATGCCCCCGCTATACCGGCGGGGGTTTGTTACCATAACGAAGGGATTGATTATGCCTTGTGCAGACTGTAACATCAAAAAATGCAAACATACTCTTTTTCTTACTTATTATACTGCTATTTAGTTCAGTAAGTATGATTGCGGCTAATACAGCTTTTTTAGTCAAAAATGAAATTTACCACGGAGTTACTGTTGGCGATATTCACGTTGGTGGTTTATCAATAATGCAAGCGCAGGAAAAGATTGTGACTACATTTAAAGAACGGACTGCAAAAACACCAGTGATTACAGCAGTATATCAAAATCAAAAATGGACAATTTCTGCACAAGACATTGACCTTAGTATTCAAGCAAAACAATTAGCTCAGCAGGCATATGATATTGGACGGACCGGTAACATTATTAATCGCTTAAAAGAAAGATATTTAGCGGTAAATCAGGGACATAAACTGCCATTATCTTTCCAGTATAACCAAGCAAAAATTCAAAGTATTTTTGCCAATATTGCTACTAGTATTAATAAAGAACCTCAGAATGCCAGGATAAAATTAGCTGAAAATTTCGAGATCGTTCCCGAGATAGTCGGACATAAAGTTGATTTACCTAAAACTCTGGCGTTGGCGCTTGATAATCTTAATACTAAGATTAATTTTACCTTTACAATACCGGTTGACGACTTTATACCGTCAGTAGTTACTAGCGATTTCGCAGAAATTGATGGAGTAATTGCTTCTTATATTACGCATTTTGATCCTTGGGATCAAAACCGCATGCAAAATGTGATTTTAGCAGCTCGCAGTGTTAATGGCTTGCTGGTGAAAACCGGTGAAGTATTTTCTTTTAATGAGGTTGTAGGCTTACGGTTGCCTCAATTTGGCTATAAAAAAGCTCCTGGATATATTAACGGAGTTTTAGTACCCGATTGGGGTGGGGGAGTATGCCAGGTTAGCAGTACCCTGTATAATGCTGTTTTGTTAGCAGACTTGAGTATTGAAGAACGAACAGCTCATTTTCATCCACCTGGTTATGTACCCTTAGGACAGGATGCAACCGTTGCCGATAATCAATTAGATTTTAAGTTTAAAAATACTCTACCTCAGAATATTTATATTACTAGTGAAGTATCGGGGAGTAGGCTTACGATAAATATCTGGGGGAAACAAATTCAAAAGCAGCCTGAAATTTATATAGTCTCTACAGATAAAAAGATATTAGAGCCGAATACCATTATCTTAAAAGATCAGCAGCTTGTATTAGGAAAAGAAATTGTAGAAGAAGAAGGACAAAGAGGGATTCAGGTATCTACCTATCGTATTAAAAAAGTCGACGGGCAAGTTGTTAAACAGGAACTGCTGGCAATTGATGAATTTCCACCTGTTGACAGGATCATACGTGTTGGTGCTAAGATTCCAGTCCAGCAACCTAAACCTAAGAATAGCACTAATTATTAATTATTTTAATTTATTTAATTGAGGTAATAATAAAAAATCAGCTCACGTGAGCTGATTTTTTATCGTCAAGACTTCCGCCTCTACACTTGCTAAGTACAATTTTTTTGGCTTTAGCTGGAGCTGCATTGCTATCTAGTTTTGCTATTGGCCGTATTGCTGATATTTGTGGTCTTTCGGCAGCGATTTTTGTCCTATTTTTGCTTCCAATAGTTGCTGGCATTATTGCGTTGGGAATGAAGAGGTCCGGCAGCGCGGTTTCACGCAATCTAGTGGTACTAATAAATAAATTAAATAAATTTTATGTCCGATAATATTTATTATGTAAAGGTATCTTCTTTAGAGAAGCAAATTGTAGTACGAAATCCATAAATATTCAGCATATGGGATGGTCAATTGGAAAGAAATATGGTAGGCTAACTACGGTAGCTCTTTTTTCGTGAACTCTTTTCAGCAAGGCTGAAACATTGGGAATTCAGGTGGACAGTCTACTCCACCTGAATTAACGCCGCTTGTAGAGGCAGGAGTCTTGACTCGCGTACTATGATAAAGATATATAAGATATAAAGGAAATATTCAATAGTTAAAACGTATAAATCATATAAATTCAAGTATTTTATAACTAATGATAATTTATAGTTATCACTAGTTGAGAACGATTTTTTTGAGGAGTCTAATATGAATAGCAATGATAAAGACTTTGTACTACGTAAAAATAATTTTATTCAAAATAACAAGAAGCTATCAATAAAAAGTAAAAAACGCTTACAAAAATCTAAATCGGATAATACCTTACGTGCCTATGAAGCTGATTGGATGGATTTTTATGATTGGTGTACATATCATAGTTTGCAAGCTTTACCTGCGGAACCCGAAACTATTGTTAATTATATTAATGACTTAGCTGATCACGCTAAAGCTAATACGGTATCTCGACGTGTAAGCGCTATTTCGGAAAATCATAAAGCCGCTGGATGTGTTGACAATAATCCATGTCGCGGTGGTCTTGTTCGAAATGCATTGGATGCCATCAGACGTGAAAAAGGTACTTTGCAACGAGGCAAAGCGCCAATTTTAATGGAAGATTTACGAAATATTACAGCTTACTTTGATACTACAGATATAGCAGGAATTCGAGATAAAGCTTTGTTGCTGGTTGGTTTTATGGGTGCTTTTCGCCGCTCTGAGTTGGTACAAATAGATATTGAGGATTTAACTTTTACGCAAGAAGGTGTAATCATTCTGGTAGCGCAATCTAAAGGCGATCAGCTAGGCCAGGGTGCCCAGGTAGCCATCCCTTATAGCTCAAATCTGGATATCTGTGCGGTTACTGCTTTAAAATCCTGGATACATAGAGCAAATTTAGCTTCAGGTCCCCTATTCCGTCCTGTAAATAAATATAAACAAATTCGTAATCGAAGATTAACAAATCAGTCTGTGGCAATCATCGTAAAGAAATATACCAAACTTTCCGGTCTAAACCCAGATAATTTTGCTGGACACAGTCTCCGGCGAGGATTCGCCACGAGCGCAGCCCAACATGATGTTGACGAACGTTCAATAATGCAGCAAACACGTCATAAATCTGAAAAAATGGTACGTAGATATATAGAACAAGGTAATTTATTTAAAAATAATCCATTGAATAAAATGTTTTGAAGGAAGTCCTACCCCTCCCCTGCTTTCTGCCATGGCGGCTACAGCAGTGAACTATTCAGCAAAGGCGAAACATCGGGAATTCAGGTGGAGAGTCTACTCTACCTGAACTGATGCCGCCTGGAAGGCTGGAGTCTTGCCTCGCGTACTAAGATAAACTTGTAAGGCATCGCTCAGCAATGCCTTACAAGTTCGTTTCGATATCTTATTATGAATTTATAAATTTGATCTGAACAAATTACCTAACAGGTTGGACTACAATCATCTTCAAAGCAGCAGAATAACAAAATAATAATAATGATTATTATGATCCAACTAAAACTGCCACCTCCACCGCAGCCAAATCTTCCTCCCATAAGTAGACCTCCTCATTCATAGTTTAAAGTAATATATTATAATATAATATATGGAGTTTGGAGCGTTTGGCGACAGTTATTTACTCTTTGTAAATTACCAATAATTTGATATAATATAATATAATGTAAAAAGAAATTTTAGGGAGCTGAGCAGCGTGGGCAATAATACCATTAAGAACGATAGAGTATATACATACGCTGACTACCTGAACTGGCCTGAGGATGAGCGCTGGGAGATTATCAACGGTGTAGCTTATGCTATGTCTCCCCCTTCTACCGAGCACCAACGAATTGCAGGCAGACTGTTTGTTGAGTTTACTATTTACCTTAGAGGTAAGCCCTGTGAGGCATTTATAGCTCCCTTTGGAGTAACCTTTGACAAGAATACAAAAGACGAAAAGAACACACATGCTGTAGAGCCTGACATTGCGGTAATTTGTGATAAGTCAAAAATCACTCAGAAAGGCTGCAAAGGCGCTCCAGATTTAATAATTGAAGTTCTATCCCGCTCTACAGCCAGCCATGATGTTCTTAGGAAGCGGCGGCTCTATGAACAAAACGGAGTTTTTGAATACTGGATTGTTGATTCATCGAACCAAATAATCACTCGCTTCTATATGAATGAGCAACTATCCAAATACAGAGAGCCAGAGTATTTTGTTCGAGATAATATCATAACTCCTATCATCTTTCCTGAATTTGAAATAAAACTGGAAGATATTTTTCCAAATACAGAGGAGTAAGGCTAATCAATAGCCTTACTCCTTAAAAATGCCATACCCAGAAACTTAGGCTGCTTAGTCAATAATCAGCTGCAAATATTCAATTTTGATATCAGCTTTAAAACACATTGAACTATTATGCGAAGTATATGGAACAGCCGGATCAAGCAGCAACTGGTGGCGTGTAACCCAAGAACAGTTTCCCCATTCATGTTCCTCAATGGCCTGCGAAACCAGCAAGTGTTAGTTCTAATACTAATATATGCAGAATGGCAGGTGATTAAAATTTAACAGTTGTACCCACTTCTACATACCTGCCAGGAGGAGGGCACAGAAAATTTTGTGTAAATAGGTTTGAAAAATCTTCCTTACTGGCAAGAATAGGAATGAAACTATTTAAGTCAGAAAGGAAGATTTTTTATGGCAACAATACCAAAGGAAGCTATCAAAGAGTTAATTAAAGAGCAAAAATTCAACAATACCACGGAAGTCATGAACGCGATAAAAGACATGTTCAGAGATGTACTCCAAGAAATAATGGAAGCAGAATTAGAAACTGAACTGGGTTACGTAAAACAGGAACGTCGGTCGGATGATGTCGAATCAGGTGTGTCGAAAAATTATCGGAATGGTTATTCGAAAAAGAAAGTAAAAACGCAACTAGGTGAAGTAGAGATTACGATTCCCCGTGATCGAAACGGTGAATATGAACCACAGATCATTGGTAAATACAGCCGGAATGTTGATGGTATGGAAGAAAAAATATTATCTCTATATGCCGCCGGACTAAGTATTCGGGATATATCAGAACAGATAAAGAGCTTATATGATGTAGAAATCTCACCAGAACTGGTAAGTAAAATAAGCGAAAAAATCATGCCTCAAGTTACTGAATGGCAAAATCGACCACTAGAAGCAGTATATCCGTTCGTTTTTCTAGATGCCATACACTATAAAATCCGTGAAAATCACCAGATTATTACGAAAGCAGCCTATGTAGTATTGGGAATAAATCTAGAAGGCTATAAGGAAATATTGGGTATATGGATTGGAGAAAACGAAAGCAGCAAATTTTGGCTTAGTGTACTAAACGAGCTGAAAAGCCGCGGCGTACAAGATGTTTACCTATTTTGTGTTGATGGGCTCAATGGTTTTCGAGAAGCAATCGGAGCCGCCTATCCCAAAGCTGGAATACAACGCTGTATCATTCATCAAATCCGTGCAAGTATGCGGTATGTCAACTACAAACATGCAAAGGTATTTACCGCAGATTTGAAAGAAGTTTATACGGCAGTAACGGAAGAAGCAGCGTTAGAGAAACTACTAAGCTTTAAAGAGAAATGGGGTGATAAATATCCGGCTGCCATAAAAAGCTGGGAAGATAATTGGGATATTTTGTCTACCTTTTATGCATATCCTCCCAGTATTCGGAAAATAATATATACGACGAATATTATTGAAGGATTGCATAGGCAATTCCGAAAAGTAACTAAAACAAAAGCTGTTTTTCCTAACGATGATTCTCTGCGCAAAATGTTATATTTAGCGTCGAATAATATTGTCAAAAAATGGACTCAACGGTATCGCGATTGGGATATGGTTTTAAATCATTTAGCATTATTGTTTGAAGATCGGTATGCAGGCTGATTGCTCCAGTAAAATATGATTCCCCGGTGCGAGACGAAAGCATTCACGCTATCGCGCGCATACTTCCATCTCGCCCAGGGAGAAGATTCATCAAGGTGCAATGAGTAACTTTGCTTTTGTAAAAAGCCACTATTTCTTGCTGTAAGGAATTTCTATTTACACAAAATTATCCGCAGACCCGCCAGGAGCAATGAGATATGCGCCCAAGTAATACTGCTTATCAAGCAGGTTTAAAATTTTTACATAGTACTCTTTATTATTTATAGACTTGCTAACTTTTAAATCAACAACATGGTAACTTGACAATTTTTGTAGAAGAAACGGAGTTTTCCATCCGTCTTCGTTGCCGTTGCCGTTGCCGTTACTAAATGCGCTTTTCACTGCCCCTACATAGTTAACCGCCAGATTTACATTCATGCCATCATTACCGGCGTAATTAACGCCATAGGAAAACTTCCGATACGGAATGTCCGACACCTGTCTATTCTGCCAAGTGTCCAAAGCATTGGTATAGGAATAATTCACGAATCCTTTGATTTGTTTACTGAATTTTTGATGGACTTCTAACTCAAAGCCATGCATATCAACATCAGGTATGTTCTCATACTGGGTATGCCCTTCGCCCTGACCTTGTCCTTTAATCATATTCTTTATATCTTTATTGAAGTAAGTGATATCAAATCCGAGTCTGGAACTAAAGTCATGTTTTAGTCCCACTTCCCGGTTGATGACTTCTTCTGGCAAGAGATATGTACTGCGGCCAAGACTATAATCACCGTTAACTCCACTGTACAGACCTCCGAGTCCGGCTCTTTCTTTAGCATTAGGGAATCGGTAGCTTTTCCCGATCGAACCATGTATAGCAGTTTTGTCGTTCATGGCATAGTTAAAGCTTACTACCGGATTATCCGAAGTATCTGCGCCGCTTGGATGATAAATGTCTATTCCTGGTAATTTAGCTTGTGTAGCGGCAAACGCAGCTGCATTTATTGTCATATGATCTTTGTTTTCGTTATGCCGGTAACCAAAACTTGTAGTCAGTTTCCGGTTGATATTGGTAACATCTTGGATATAAAAGCTTTTACCAGTGTAATCATAATCTGCCCGGTTGCTTTCAGGTCTCGATACAATGTTATTAGTTGCTAACTCAGTAAAACTTCTGGTCTCGTAAGCATAACCCCAAGTAATGGTATTGGCCCGACTTGTTTTGCTTGTATGTTGTAATTCATAACCGGTTACCGTACCATCCCAGTAATCGCGGGGACTGCTAGTAATAAGTGTACTCTTTTCATTAGAATGATAAACTTTAAAAGAAAGATCGTTATTATTGTTTAGCTTTTGGGTATATAATGCACCAATGTACGATTGTTTGAGCGGATCGTATTCCCAGTTTTTAGAATTAGAAAAAAAAGAGTTATAAGCAGCTACTGCACCACCCTGCCCCCGATTTACTATAAGATTTCCATTGGCGTCATAACGATTAGGAATTTGCTTTTCACTTTCAGAATACGAACCAAATACTGTCAGCGATGATTTAGGATTTATATCCCATCTGATTTTTCCGTTGTAGTAGTCATTCTCTCCGCTGGAGTGGCTGGTATAGCCATCAGTATTTTCCTTTTTGATACTTAAAAAATAGTTTATCTTTCCGGCATCCCCGCCCAATGTGGCAGAATATGTATCGGTGCCCCAACTTCCTCTTGCAATAGATACAGAACCTGAACTTTTATTGCTACCGTTTTTCGTGGTTATAAATATTACCCCGCCTGGAGCATCAGTACCGTAAATAACCGGAACGGCACCTTTTATTATCTCTATTTTCGCAATATTTTCTGCAGGTATATTGCTTAAATCTACCTTTCCGTCCCCTACTGGACTAAGAGGCACGCCATCGATAAATATCTTGGTATTACCCGCATCACTGCCGCGAAATTGAGCAATTTTCTTACCTTTTGTATTACTACCAGTAACGTATAAGCCAGCTACATCTTTCAAAGCTTCAGCCACGTTTTGCGCTCCCTTGGCTTTGATCTCAGCCTCAGTGACGACAGAAAATTTAGTTGGATTAAGCTTGGAGCCAGTTACTACTACTTCGTCAAGTGTTGTATCATTGTTATTGGTTTCTTCTGCAGCTGCCATAGCCGCAAAACTAGAATATATCAGGATCGATGCAGCTATAACTGCTACTTTTTTTGTTTTTCTCATTTTCTTATACCCCTCCATAAACATCAACCTATCTAAGTGCATCTAAATGGTATATTGGTTTCTAAACTTTTACGAAATAATTATTCCGGCAGAAGATCTTGCCTTGCAGAAGCAATATATCCCATCGCCTCCCTCATTGTATCCTTATCCGATGTCCCTCCTTCCCTGCACCAGTGACTCATTTATTCTAGATTACTTGATGCTAAAATTTCAGCGATATCCAAAACCTAAACGTGTTCTCTATTGTCTTATGTAGGCCCTCATAAACCCGAAAGAATTGTATAACCTAAAAATAATTAGTTGAACTAACTAAATATTGTTACGATTTATGATGGTTATCAGCTTATTAATTCGCGGTCTTTCTACTGATGGAGTGTCGTCAGCAATTTTTTGGCTGTGGAAAGTTCTTGGATAATTTTTCCAGTAGTACTATTAAAAATTGCTGTTCTTCTGGGGACAAGTATCCGAGTGGACCGGCTAATTTTCCGACAAACTTGGATTCAGAGTGGTGAAATATGTTTTGTCCTCTATCAGTTAAGCAAATTATTCGTACTCTGGCATCGGCAGGATCTGCAAAGCGGGAAACGTAACCGGCTTTCTCCAAGCGCACGAGCATTTGCGACATGGTACTGGGGCGAACACCTATCATTTTTGCAAGAAATCCGGCGGTACATTGCTTCCGTTCCCACACGGTCTTCAATATCCACCACTGAACCTTTGTAATATTTTGATCTGTCGAGTCGAACTTCGGGTTTCGCAGTTTGCGGTTAATCTTATGAATCAAGGTGTACAGCTGTTCTGTTTTGTCATTTAAAGACAAGGAATCACCTCAGAAAAAAATAGTTAGATAAACTAAATATATTTATATTAGTTATTGTTAGTTTAACAATTAAGATAGTACAACAGGAAAGTTAAATAAATCTGTTATTAAAGTAAATTCACACACCATATAGAATATAGTCAGTATTAAACCGTATCCTTATTCATCAGTTAGTATGGTTATGTTTATTTATATTTGCTGTTTTTGTTTTTATATTTTTTCTACATTGATTATGAAATTCCTGCCATGTTTAAATAAATATTTAAGCCGGGACGTCTTATTGTTTCTAAATTGTTGTACTTAGTGCAGCGATAAAGTCATATTCTTTAAAAAAATAATGAAATGAGGAGCACTATGGAAAAGAAGGATTTTGAAGCTATTTGTCATCAAAAGGTTTGCTCCCCTGATCATAGCTTATCAGCTAGTATTATTCCTGCCGCCTCTGAACATATCCGGCGTCACAACAAGGTTAAACTACCAGTAATATGGTTGGAAACCAGCGATAGCGGAGACAACAATATCGCCTTTATGAATACGACTTATCCCTATCTGCATCAGGTATTTACCGATATGATTAACCTCTTATTCAGCAATACCTTTATGGCCGCTCAGGGTGCAGATGCTCTTGCTTTGTTGTTTGGCTCGGCCAAAAAATACAAGGGATCGTTCACGCTTGTTGTGGAGGGAGCTATACCAACTCAGAATGATGGCATCTATAACGTGGTGGCCCGAACTAAAAAAAGAGCAATTACCGCTTTAGAAGCAGTAACTACTCTGGGTGGGATGGCTGAGTACGTTGTAGCCATCGGAACTTGTGCCAGCTTCGGCGGTGCCTCATCAGCTGCGCCTAATCTCACAGGCTCGGTTGGAGTCAGCAAGGTATTGAACCGGGAAGTGATAAATGTAAGCGGCTGCCCCGTCAATCCCGATTGGTTTGTAGGTACACTGGCTCATTTACTCATGTATGGTAAACCGGAACTTGACTCCCTGGGACGTCCCACTCTATTTTACGGTGCTACCGTTCACCGGCACTGCCAACGCCGTTCTTATTTTGATAACAAAGACTATGCTGAAAAGTTAGGCGATATAGAATGTATGTTTTCTTTAGGCTGCGCGGGGCCGAAAACCAGTGCAGACTGCCCCTACCGGCAGTGGACCAACCATGTCAGTTGGCCTGTCAAAGTAAATACGCCATGCATAGGCTGTACCAATCAGGATTTTCCCGATGGTTCTACTCCCTTCTTTGTTCCCCTACCCCAAAAAAGATAAAAGCACGCAAACTGGTGCTATAGCGGATTCTGCTGCGAAAGGAGATACCTATGAGCCCAAAAAAAATCCTGTTTAGCCCTGTTACTCGTCTGAGTGGGCTGTTATCCGTGGAATTAACAATTGAGGATGACATTATTCAGGAAGCTGATGTCAGTTGTACTATGTTTCGCGGTTTCGAATATATCATGCGTGAGCATCATGTTACTGATGCCGTGTATCTAACGCAGCGGATATGCGGCATATGCTCTACTGCTCACGGAGCTATTGCCAGTTACTTACTGGATATGCTATATGACAATGAGATTCAGGATAACGCTCAATATTTACGAAACATTATGCTAGGAGCCGATTTTCTTCAAAATCATATCCGTCACTTTTATTTCTTTGGTTTGCCAGACTATGTCATTATGCCGAATTATCCGCCGTTTCTTGAGCAAAACTGTAATGACTGTCGTTTAAACGACACAGATAACCGCAAGGTAGCCTCCCATTATATTAGTGCAGTAAAAGCATCTGCAAAATGCCATCAACTGTTGACACTCTTCGGCGGGAAAGTGCCACACCAGCACAGCTTTGTCCACGGAGGCGCAGCGGTAGCTCCAACTGCTGATAAAATTAATCAGGGACTAGCCTTAATCCGGGATATCCGCAATTTTATCAGTGGCTGTTTGCTGCCTGATACCGAATTAATTGCCCGCTGCTACAAAGATTACTTTTCGATTGGCAGGACTCCGGGACGTTTTCTGTCCTTTGGTCTTTTCCGGTTTGGGAGTAAAAATGAACAAATTCTTTGGAAAGACGGAGTACTTATTGGTGATCATTACTCCAAGCCAAGGTTAAACCTCCTCCAAGAAGACATAACCCATGCGTGGTATGAACGTTCTCAGTCCATGGCCAACTCCAGCGTTCAGCCTGCCCCCTATAAACCAGCGGCTTATTCCTGGACAAAAGCAGTACTTTACGATGGCAGGCATTATGAAGGTGGCCCCCTGGCCCGGATGCTATTTAATGGGTTCTACTCAGGTGGAACGTCAACTATGGATCGAATTGTGGCCCGGTCACTGGAAACAGAGCTGATAGCAGAGCTGGTAGAAAAATGGCTTACCGAACTTGAACCCGGTGAACCGCCAATCGAGCAGAATAATAAACTGGTTACAAATCAGGCTATTGCTGTAACAGATGCCATGCGGGGCCCATTGCTCCATAGCGCACAAATTAGAGAAGAAAAAGTCGAGTATTATGATATCATCACACCAACTGTCTGGAACTTCTCGCCCAAGGATGTAACCGGCCGCCGGGGTCCTGTTGAGTCAGCCCTGGTAGGCACAAGCATTCCAGAGCCTGAATTGAAATACGTTATACCTGGGCGTATCATTCGTTCCTTTGACCCTTGTATTGCGTGCGCGACTCATTAGACAATATGCTGATGATCATGGGAATGCGCATGTTGGTGAGAATGTGAGTGAGACATAACTTCCTGCAGTTTTTTCTGGTCTGAACCAATTTCCTGGAAAGGTTTTTTCCGCATGCGGTGCATAAGTGCCAGTTCAACTACTTCGGCCACATCGGCTTGCTCGACTTTATCGCGGCCATTAAGTGCCGCCAGCGCCTTGGCTGCTTTCAGCATGACTAAGTCGGCCCGGTGACCGTCAACCCCCATTTGAATGGCAATGTCGGCAATGTTATATAACACTTCATCATCATAACTAACCGTTGGTAACAGTTGCTGCGCTGCCACCAGTTTATCCCGCAGCTTGCCCTGCTCGGCTTCCCAGATTTTGGCGAATTCCTCCTGATTTTCTTCAAAAGCTGTGCGGCGCTTGATAACATCTACCCGTTTGCCCGGATCAGCAATTCCTTCAATGGTGACACACAGGCCAAAGCGGTCTAACAGTTGCGGCCTGAGTTCGCCTTCTTCGGGGTTCATGGTACCTACGAGGATAAACTGAGCCGGGTGGGAGAAGGATACGCCTTCCCGTTCCACAGTGTTCACGCCCATAGCCGCTGCGTCCAGCAGTACGTCCACAATGTGGTCATCCAATAAATTGACTTCGTCGACGTAGAGGATACTCCGGTTGGCTTCGGCCAGCACGCCAGGCTCAAATTTCTTTTCTCCATGTTTAATGGCATATTCGATATCCAGAGTGCCGACAACCCGGTCTTCGGTTGCCGATACCGGCAGGTTAACTACTTTCATGGTGCGTTTGGCCCGGGGCAGGATTTTTCCCTGTTCGTAACGCTCATGACATGACGGGCAATGAGTCAGCGGCTGATCCGGATCACAATGATAAGGACAGTCTGCCACTACTTCGATTTCTGGTAGAAGTTCGGCTAAGGCCCGTACGGCTGTCGATTTGGCAGTTCCTTTTTCGCCGCGAATGAGTATCCCTGACAACCGGGGATTGATGACGTTGAGCATCAGCCCTTTTTTCATACTTTCCTGACCTACTATGGCCGAAAATGGATAATTTACTTGTTTATGATTATGCATGCTTTCTATCTCCTCTGCTATTTATTATGCTAAAGCTCCGCGTACTAAATCGACCAAACTATCCACTTTAAGCTGTTCAATGGTGTAGCATTCACCACCAAGCCACACTGCCAATTCTTGTGCTTTACCAAAGGATAATAGTCCTTTTTGTTCAGTATCGACGACAATATATTTGATGTCGAACTCTTCCCGCAGGTTATCTGCTACCCGGTGTGCTTCAGCCAGGGGTTTGTCTTTAGCCATGGCAACATTGGCTTTGCCGTCTGACAAAATAACGACAATCGGACGCATGTGCGGACTGCGCTTCAATTGCTGCCTGATGACCTCCCGGGCCTTGACCAGACCGGCCGCTAACGGCGTTTTGCCGCCAACCGGCATTTCTACCAGACATTTTTGCGCCAATTCCACGCTGTTGGTCGGAGGCAACAGTACTTCGGCCTGCTCGCCTTTAAAGGCAACCATTCCCACTTTATCCCGTTTCTGATAGGCATCCTGCAAAAGTGACAGGATGGCTCCCTTGGTTTCAATCATCCGCTGTTTGGCTCCCATGGAGCCGCTGGCGTCTACAACAAACAGCATGAAATTACCAATGCGCTTTTCCCTGACTTTCTCTCTGATATCGCCGGTTTCGATAACTACGGCCATACCGTTCGTTTTACGGCTACGCTGGAAGGGTGCCGCAGCGCGAATGGTAGCATCAATAGCCAGGTCGTCCCGCTCCCGGTGGCTGGTGCTTTTTACATAGCGCCCCACACTGGAGTCGGTTTTGGTGCGTGAACGCCGGCCAGATCCCCGGCGTGCCTGACGGTCTTTGTCCATGCTAATTCGTTTGACCGTAAAGGGTTTGCCGATGGAGAATACGACCTCCATGGCTGGATTAGCCTCGCTGTTATTGTCTTTGTCCTGATCCTGATCTTTGTTTTCTTCCTGCTCCTCCTCCTGCTCGCCCTCAGGAGGAGGAGGTGGTGGCTGTTTATCTTTATCCTGTTCATCCGGCGGGGACTCTTCGTTTTGGTCGTCAGGTGGTTCTGGCTGTTCTTGTTCCTGCTGCTGGGGCGTTTCTGATTCTTCCGGCGGCTGACGGCGGCGGTGCGCCAGTACCAGCGGGGCAATGTCCAGGATGTCTTCTTCTGTTACCGCCGGGTGACTACGCCAGGCGGCCAGTGCCAGTGCTGCCCTGACAAGAATAATGTCGGCACGGTGCCCGGCGGCGAAAGACTCCGCGCATAATTGACTAATTTTTGTATAGAGTTCGTCCGCCAAGGTGACAGTCGGTAACAGGGTTCTGGCTGTCATGACTTTTTCACGCAGTTCAGCCTGTTTAGCCTGCCATGCGGCAATAAATTCACCCGGATTATCTTCAAAAGCTTCACGGCGTTTGATGATCTCCACCCGGGCTTGCCTGTCAAGCAGTCCCTGCACATCAACACACAACGCAAAGCGGTCTAAGAGCTGCGGCCTAAGATCGCCTTCTTCCGGATTCATCGTACCCACCAGGATAAATTCCGCCGGATGGGTGACGCTGATGCCTTCCCGCTCGACAACATTAATACCGCTGCCAGCGGCATCAAGCAGCACGTCAACAATATGATCATCCAAAAGATTGATTTCATCAATATAGATAATACCCCTGTTGGCTTCTCCCATTAAACCAGGCAGGAATGCCCGGTGTCCGGCCTTAATGGCTTGTTCAAAATCCAGACTGCCAACAACCCGGTCTTCGGTAGCTGATACCGGAATATCAACAACAGGCACCGGCATAACCCTTGCCGGCAGATTTTCTCCCCGGTTGCGGCAATCGTCACAGGCTTTGCCTTTATTTCCTGGCTCACAATGGTACGGGCAGTCTGCCACGGCCAACATATCTGGCAGCATCTCCGCCAGACCGCGAACAGCTGTCGATTTAGCTGTTCCTTTTTCACCACGAATCAATATCCCTCCCAGGCAGGGATTGACAGCATGGAGCAAAAGCCCCAGCTGCAATTCCTCCTGCCCGGCCAAAGCGGCAAAGGGATACACGACGCGGCGCTGTTTGTTTGATTTTTCCATACTCTCGCCTCTACTTTATTTCACTATTTAATCTGTTTTTTACCAAATCAAGGATATACAATAATTCCCTTTGCATCCACATGATAGAATTCTTTTTTCACTTGTTTGTAGACTTCATAAGGGTCAATATCCGTAAATTTATCCGGATACATGGCTTTGGCCATATACAACATTCCAATAATACTGCCTTCCGGAGTTGTGCCAATATCTGATGCCAATAATACTACTTTGTTCTTCTTAACAGCAGAAAGTTCATTCCAGCCAGGCCGGGATATTATATTGTCATAAATGCCCTTCACTGCGGTCTTGTCTGTGTATCCTTCTCCCATTGCCATGTATTTGCTGGAAACTGTTTTTACAATAACCTGGGGATTTTTTTGCAGCACCCACTCTGCGCTGACTTTGGGGTATTTTATATTCTCCTGACCGGCAATATTGATACCTCCAGCCAGCCTGACTAACTCGTCACCACCTGTCCCCCGTGCCACAGTGCCATAATCGCCATAGCCCTCAAAATATACGGTAGCCTTATCCTCTGGTTTAATATCCTTCACCCGGTTTTCAATAATATTTTGGTACTTCATAATAAAGTCAGCATACTTTTGTGCCTTAGTCTCTTTGTTAAACAGTTTTCCTAACGTAAGAATCTCATCCTGCAAAATGGAGGGCAGATAGAACTCAAAAAATATAACCGTAATACCGGCGTCTTCCAACTGTTTTATCTGCGCCGGATTTATATTACTGTTCACAAGCAAGGCATCTGGCCTTGCCTCAATTATTTTTTCCACATTAGGCTGCATAAATGTCCCAAAAACCGCCAGATTGGCTGCAGCAGGCTCGACTTGTTGTGTACTGTCATTCACGCCGATAATTGTATTAGCAGCACCAATTGCCGTAATCATGTTATAGGTTGAGGAGTTAAGAACAATCACCTGTCGCATTTTTGTTGGAAGCTTGATTTCCCTGCCGGTAGAGTCTTTGATAGTTGCGCTGGCTGCCTTGGTGTTGGCAGGTCCTTGCGTTGTTTCTGTCCGGTTACAAGCGGTAAGCAGCAATACTGCCGCAACGGTCATTAGAACAATCAGGACTATTTTCTTCGTCATCCTTTATCCCCTTCCTCAAAGCAATGGAATCTTAACCTGCATTGTCTTTCAGCGGCTCAATAGGTAATACATAATGGCCGTATCGCGTTTCAATAATCGTAGCCGAAATATTATACACGTCCCGGATATTGTCTTCGGTAATCACCTGCTCTGGTTTTCCCGCCGCATAAATAGCGCCCTGCT
Source organism: Sporomusa ovata DSM 2662 (assembly GCF_000445445.1). Lineage (GTDB taxonomy): Bacteria > Bacillota > Negativicutes > Sporomusales > Sporomusaceae > Sporomusa > Sporomusa ovata. Next base: position 466,160 of record NZ_ASXP01000004.1, read on the forward strand.
TCAGCATCACCAGGGTATCGGAAAAGCGGGATGCCAGATTCAAATCATGAACCACCACAATGACTGTCCGCCCTTCGGTCTCAGTCAATCGTTTAATGGTTGCAAAAACCTCGAGTTGATGTCTGACGTCAAGGTTGCTTGTCGGTTCATCAAACAGAAATATCGCGGGTTGCTGCGCTAACGCACGGGCTACAAACACTTTTTGCTTTTGTCCGCCGCTTAACTGATCAAGCGGCCGCGCGGCCAAATTTTCTATTCCTAAAAATTTCATAACCTGCGTAACTACCCGGAAATCCTCGTCACTGACTTCCCAGGCAACATGCGGTTTTCTGCCCATCAATACGGTTTCCAGTACGGTAAATGAAAATACATCTCTGGTATTTTGCGGTACATACCCCAGAGCTTTTGCCAGTTCACGGGAGTTTTTCCTGGCAATATCCTTACCGTCTAAATGTACTGTGCCTGTTTGCGGCTTCAATAAGCGAACCATACATTTTAATAGTGTAGATTTCCCGGCGCCATTGGGACCAACGATACTGACAACCTGCCCCTGGTGTACATTCAGGCTCACATCCTTTAATATGGGATGACTATTGTAGGAAAAGCAGACATTTTGTACGGCAATGTTCATATTATCCACCTTTTTTCTTATTCGGGATTTTTAGTGAAATTGTTTTTTCTTTAAGAGCATATAGAGAAAATACGGCCCACCAATCAAACCAGTCACAATACCAACCGGAATCTCTACCGGCGAAACAATAGTCCTGCCTACCGTATCCGCACAAAGTAAGACTAGCGCCCCCATAATACAGGAGCAGGGAATCAAAAACCGGTTGTCACTACCGATAAGCATCCGGGATATATGCGGTGCAACCAGGCCGATAAAGCCGATAATACCAGTAAAAGCTACTGTAGCTGAGGCCGCCAGCGTGGCCACTGTAAGGCAAATAAACTGCAGCCGTTTTATATTTACTCCCAGATTGGTTGCCACTGCTTCACCAGCTGAAAGAGCGTTCATATCCCAGGAGTAGCTCAGTAGAATCAGCATACAGATGCTCACAATCGGTATTAATAATCCCACCGTCTGCCAGGTTGCTCCCCACATACCGCCCATCAGCCAGACAACAAGGTCTTTTAAGGCGTCATTATTGGAAAAATATTTCAATGCCGATACCCCGGCAGAGAAAATATAACCCAAAGCAACCCCGGCCAGCACCAGTGTTGCCGGCGAACCGCCCTTCATCCGGGCAAAGCCAATAATAACGAAAATCGTAATAAAACCAAAAACGAAGGCATTAAACGCAATAAAATAGGATCCCATACTGTCAAAGCTGCTGCCCAATAACCCTTTTCCCAGTACAATTGCAATGGCTGCACCTAAGGACGCCGCTCCCGACATTCCCAGAGTGTATGGACTCACCAGCGGATTATGGAGAATACCCTGCATAACAGCCCCCGCCCCCGCCAGGCTGATCCCGGTAAGTACAGCCAGTAATACGCGGGGAAATCTAAGTTTCATTACAATCGTGTCAGCCAAATTGTTGGTATATTCGTATTGGGTATGGAGCACCTTATTGCTGATAGATTTAACCACATCGCCGACACTGATAGAAGCTGTACCAATGGAAATAGAAAGTAAGGCCAGCGTTATTAGCAGCAAAAGCAAAGTTACTAAAATAAAATATTTTTTCCCAGTCTGCCTGGTGTATATCTCTTTGAGTTTTGCTGCATCGGTACAAGAATGAACGCTATTCATTTCCGACAAAACTCTTCACCTTTCCTCATTACTTATCTGGATATGTATAATTTCTTTGGAATAGAAAATCATGCATAAGAAAATAGCCATGACAAATAAACACGCTCACTTACCATACACTCACATCTTTCTGCTTAATCATTAAAATTTATGAGTCAGCTCCAGATAAGTTGTCCGTGAGGGCGCTACGTAATAGCTATAATATTCTCTGTCCAGCAGGTTGTCCACACTGAGGGACAACATTGTGTCTTTCGTCATTTTATAAGATATTTTCGTATTTACAATAAAATAGGATTCATAGGTTCCATAACCAGTTTGACCTTGCTTACTAGGACTGTTGGTCTCACTCAAATAGCTGCCGATTAGGCTGCCTTGCCACCGATCCTGGGTATAATCAAAGCCGACATTAAACATATTTTTCGGTACATTGGCCATCTGTTTGTCTACATTTTCCGGTGCAGTCGAACTTTCGGTTACCTGGGCATCGGTATAGGTATAATTAAGGAAGCTGCTCCAAGCCTGGCTCAGTCGTTTGGTTAAGCCAATTTCCAGCCCGTTGACCTTCGCCTTACCGGAATTAATGTATTGATATACGGTTCTCCCTGCCACATTGGTATAAGTTTTCTTGTCAATTGCATCGGTAACATCGGTATGAAAAAGATTCAGTTTGGCCAATAACGATTTATTAGCTTGATAGTCAAGACCCACTTCATAGTTAGTGGCTTCTTCTGGCTGCAAATCTGGATTGCATTTATAAATTGCACCAGTGCTGCTTTCCCAGTCTTTGGCTAGTTCGTACACATTCGGCGCCCGGAATGCCTTGCCAATAGACGAACGCAGGGTTAGCTTGTTATTGACCTTATGTACCAGCCCAATTTTCGGATTAAAACTATCGGCCTTGCCTTCAGCAGTATTATTTGTTTTATAACTCTTTGTGGCGCTATCATAGCCATAGGTATAACCGTTATAAAAACGCCAGTCATCATATCGTCCGCCTAAATACAGCGTAGTTTTGTCGCTTAGCTTGCGTTCATCCTGGATATAGAAGGAGTCAGTCTCGGTCTTGCCGCCAATATTGGAATCGGAATTAGCTGTTGTCAAAGTTAAATTCCGCCCGTTTGACGCGGCAGTTAAGGTTTTACCAAAAGAGTCTGAATGTTCGGTTCTACGTGCATAGCCAACAGTCAAGGAATCCTTATCCCCCGATTTGAAGTTATATTGCAACTCTGCCTGTGTAGTTTTGGAAGGAGTTTGACTATACGTATAGGAGGATACATTATTTGTTTTAGAGCTATAGGAAGTGGATACATACCAGCTGTCTATTTTTTGTTCGCCATAACTCAACTTTAGGGAACTGGTATCTGTCATTTTATTTTCATAATTGAAGGCCCAACTATCTGCATCTCGCTTACCGCGGTCGGTGGCATTTTCGTAAAAGTAAGAATACTTATTATTGCCGCTGGACAGGCTAAATTTGCTTTTATCATCCGGATGATACACTAATTTACCATTATACTGTTCTCTGTCCAGCCCGTTTTTTCCAGGGTTTTGCGCCTTGTCAGAGCCAACAAGGGCTCTTTTGTATTCGTCACTGGTTATATAGCCATCAAGCGAAGTTTTTTGGGCTGACAGAAAATATTCCCATTTACCGGCACTACCGCTGGTATAGATGGATTTATTTTCTGTTCCTTGTTCACCGATGCCTGCGCGCAGTATCGTTTCCTGCTTAGCTTTATCCTTGGTGATAATATTGATAACGCCCCCCATGGCATTTGAGCCATACAAGGCTGAACCCGGACCCTTGATAACCTCAATCCGTTCAATCGTCTCTAGCGGAACATTAGCAATATCAACGCTGCCGTTGTAGCCGTCATTAACCGGTTGACCATCCAACAGAATGAGAATCTGTTTCTGATTACCAAAGCCCCGCATTGTAATCGAATCTGTAGTGCCCATCATTCCTTTGTTAGACTTGACAAAGACACCGGAAATCGCTGTCAATGCATCGGAAACTCTTTTAATATTGCGCCTGTCCAGTTGCTCTCTGGTAATAACCTCTACCGCTGCCGGCACATCCTTAACCTTTTTCTCTGTTTTAGTAGCCGTAACTACCACTTGATCCAAGTCAAAGACCTGTGCCTCCTCCTCTGCTGCCACAGAAGTAAAATTCAGCGAGGAAAGCGCCAAACCTACCACTAGGGCTAAGGCTACACTTTTTTGTTCTCTTTTCTTTTTCATATTTTCCTCCATTAGTTTTTACTATTTGCTATTTCAACTGTGACCCGGATTATTGATCTGGTATCTCAGTCACGCACATGCTGATGGCTATGATCATAATTAACTGTGAATGAGAACTTCATTGCCGTTACCTTGCTGCAACAGCTGTTATCGTCTTACAATTTTAATTTAGCCTTCCACGCCGGCACATCTTCAGCGGTAATGATATCAATCGTACCGCCCTGATACTCGCCCTCTATATCTCCCATACGTTCTTCCATCCAGCCTTCAATCTCCATATAGGTATCTTTCAGCTCATCAAGTACTTCCGGATCGGCTTCCCATAGCCCCCGCGTAGCTGCCTCCAGCAAGCGGCGGTTGATTTCTTCCATCGCCCAGGGGTTATTTTCTGCAAACCATTCCCGCATGTCCTGATCCAGCACATAAGTCTTGGCCAAGTCGTCAAATACCCAGTCCGCAACCTCGCCGGTGGTGGCTTCCCAGCCATACACATGGGTAATGCGTTTGGCCATATCGCCAGCACCCTTATAACCGTGGCGCTTCATACTGTCAATCCAGTCCGGATTGAGAATTTTTACCCTGATAATGCTGCTGATTTCCTCTGATAAGCTAGTAACCGCCGGTCTTTCCGGGTCACGGGTATCGCCATAGTAAGTCTTAACTTCACTGTTAGTCAGCGTTCGGGCGGCAGCAGTCAAGCCGCCATAGTAGGAAAAGTGACAGCAGCAGCCAAAGAGATCATATTCATCAGTAGCCGCCTTATTGTAGGTTAGATCGACTGTTGTGAGCTGGCGTTTGAACTGCTCTGTCACTTCCTGGCCGCCACGGTTTTTGCCATAGGCGTACCCGCTCCAAGCAATAAAGATATCTGATAAGTCCCTTTCCGTCTTCCAGGCCGACGCATGAACCGCCAGACTGACTCCTGCGCCATAGGTGTTGGGTCTGCTGCCAAAGATTCGTGCAGTCGCCTGCTCCCAGGCTTCAGGAGTATTTTCCTGCAACTGTTCTATTTGCTCTAGTGCATGCTTACGCACGAAGTTTTGTTCACAGGGTTCGTCAAGTTCAGCCACTGCCCGGATAGCTTCATCCAGAAATTCGATAATTCCCGGAAAACAATCTCTGGTAACACCGCCGATGCGCAAAGTTACATCAATTCGCGGCCTCCTCAGTTCATCAAGTGGCAGAACCCGGAATCCTTTTACCCGCCCACCGGCAAGCCACTTTGGTTCAACTCCTAATAGAGCCAATATTTGCGCTACTTGCTCGCCATCTGTCCACATGCAGTCAGTGGCAAACAGCACCATACCGCAGTTTTCCGGCACCCGCCCGGTATCTTGTTCATGCCGGGCAATCAGTGCGTCAGAGAGCTTCTGCCCTATCTTAAAGGCTGCTTTGGTCGGAATACGCGCCGGATCGGCACTGTAAAAGTTCCGGCCTGTCGGCAAAATATCAGCCCGTCCCCTGGTAATAAGCCCTGACGGTCCGGCAGGAATATAACCGCCGTCAAAACCATGCAGCAGGCTATCAATTTCCTTGGAAGCTGTTAGATTAGCATCAATATTTTTTACTTTGTCCCGCCAGTAGCCTAACTCTTCAACCCTGGGCAGATTGACCAAATGCTTTCCCATTACCTCTTTTGCTGACGCCAATAAATTAATGTCTAAACTAACCATCATTTTCCGGACAAACTCTTTTACATAGCTATTAGCATTGTCTAACAATCCACCATAATTCTGGCCAAACCCTTCATGCCATATATGAGGATTGTCCTTTACCTGGTCATAATCAAGACCCATGAGTTCTACCACTAAGCGGGTCAAAGTACCATAATCGCCAGTATCATGCTTGAGTACAGCCTGGATGAAGTTAACCCGGCGCTCACCTTCGGGAATATCACCAAAAATATGCATGCCATCCTGATGCATCCGGTTTTTCAAACTGGTGATCAGTCCATGTAATTTTTCTACAACACCAGCAAAATCATCATGGTTATGACCGATATCTTCCATCAATTTCGCTTCTACGGCTTTGTCCATGATTAAATGTTCCAATTCATGGCTGCGGGCAGGATCGGTATGCTTGGCCTCTATGTATTGATCCAGAAAATTCTCCAGTTCTTCGAGGTGCCCGTATGTTGAGGCTTTCACCATTACAGTCTGCATATGACCGGTAAGTGTCGCATAACTCCGCCGTTTAGCAATGGTTCCTTCTGGTGGATTATCGGTATTATAGATATACAGATGAGGCATTGTCCCTAACGTCAATTCAGAGAAGCAATCCTCAGAAAGCCCTACTGATTTACCTGGTAAAAATTCCAGATTGCCATGGGTACCGACATGTACCAGGACATCAGCGCCCCACATGTCTTCCAAATAACGATAGGTGGCCACATATTGATGAGTAGGCGGGCATTCGGGGTCATGCAACAGCTTGCATACCTGCCCATCGCAGCGCGGCCCGGCACAGCCCCGTTTAGGCTGACAGCAGATGACCACATTGCCGTATTCCACGCCGGTAACCAATATCTGCTCCTGATAAACCATGGCGGTAGGCACGCCGTCTTTTTCTTCCCCTGGCGGCTTGCCCCAGGTTTCGATCATCGCTGCTTGCGCTTTGGCCGGGAAATTGTCAAACCAGCGGCGGTATTCGGCCTTACTTAGGTATTTAAGCACACCGCCCTTGTTTACAATTTCTTCAATGGGCGTCCAGCGAAAATCGGATATGGCCTTTGTTGCCATGATTCGGTCAATAATTTCTTTACCTGACTCTGGCAGGTTTTTTATGGAATAACCAGCTTGCTGCATGGCTGACATAATCCGGGCCACACTTTCTAAGGAATCTAAGTTGGCAGCACCGCCTACGGCCAATTCCACCCCGTGACAGGGACTGTTATGCAGAATAATAGCTACCTTACGCTCAGAGGGCTGCTTGGCTTTAAGCGCAAGCCATTTTTTTACCCGCCTGCATATATACTTAATCCGCGCTGGAATTGGCAGATAAAAATCCAGTGTTCCGCCAATGCTTTGCTCCTCAACCCGGCTCAAGCTGCCGATAACGATAGGCTCAATGACGCCGTTACACTCTGGCATGGCTACCGACATCACCATGGTAGGACCGGAAATCCCATAGGGATCGGCTCGCCACTCCTCTTCTGTTTTACTGTAGGTCAACAGGCCTTTGATAATCGGTACATCCAAACACTTGAGCAAATCATCGCCGGCGGGCCTGGCTCTTTGCTCTGTTTCGCCTTGTTTTACCAGCAGGAAAGACTGCAGATTAATTAAGCAATCAATGACCGGCTTGTTATGAATCATAAAATAGTTGTTGATCGCAAAAACATTATCTTGCGAACCTGTCTCTACATCCTGTCGTCCGGTGCTAAAAGCAGTCAGTGCATTATATCCCATTTCATCAAATTCCCGCACAAGCGCTTCAATTACTTCGGTGTTATGATTAACCCATAAATGCCGGTAAAAGAGTATACCCACTGTCGGTCTGCCTGGACGGTAGGCCGGACAGTTATTTATAAAATCAACTGCATCTTCATATAAACGCTCAATGCCAGGGTAAAAAATTCCCTGCCAGGCAATTTCTTCCGGTGCTAAAACAGCAACATTGGCGCCCAGCACTTCTTTCATAATATATAACAGCGCATTTTTGGCATTTTCTTTGCCGCCTAATGTTAGATAATGCTGTACGGTTAAGGCCACCTTAGCCCCCACTGTGTTATAGGCAAGCAGACCGGGATCATAACCAAAAGCAATTGTCGGCTTTTGCCTGGTTAGGTTGCCAACATCTTCAGCGATTTCCTCCCATACACCGCTAGTTGATGGAAATAAAAAAAGTGCATCCGCTTCGGAACGCAGATATTCCAAAAATCTTTGTTTATAGCTAAGGTCTTCTAATTCACGCACACTGCACATTTTTAGTTCAAGACCGGGAATATCTCTTACAGCCGCTGCTAATGCCGGCATGTAGCTTGTCCACATAATTGCTCCGATTTTCACTACAGCATCTCCTCCTTATATAATGGCCTTGCAACAAAAATAACCATGACAAATAAACTTCCCTCATGCCGAGAGTTGTTTACCTTCATGGTTGCTGTTTCTTAACTATGTAGTTATTGCTTAATTTACATTCGGTAACATAGCAGTAACTTCAGTTCCTGCATTTTCACTAGCTCTTTACCGCTTTAATAAAATAGCGATCCTCGGCATCAATGATTTGGGTCACTTGATATCCGGCAGTTGTCAACCACCCACTTACTGTTTCTCCAGGCGCCAGGCGATCATTCTTGACAGCCTCACTGTCCTGATGGATGGCATTGACTTGTTGTCTGGAAATGTCATGCATCAGGACCAAAAATCCACCTTCCCGCAAAAGAACACGTATGTGGGTCATGAACTTTTGTTTATCCATAATATGGGGGAAAAAATTAAAACACAACACAGCATCAAATACGCCATGTCCAGGTACAAACTCCATAATATCGCCAACAGCAAACGAAATACCACCAAGACTGCCGTATTTCTCCTCAGCTTTAGCCAGCATATTGGCTGAAAAATCTACTGCCGTAATTTTGCCTGCCGAGCCAATGGCCTTTTTAATGAATGGCAGGAGTACACCTGTGCCGCTGCCGGCATCCAATACGCTAAAGCCAGGCTCTAAACCAACCATTTCCACCAGCGCTGCTATTTTTTTTGAATCAACAGCACGTGTACTATCCCATTGACTGGCAATTTTGTCAAAAAACTCTCGTCCATTACTCATGTAATTTCACCTGCTTAAAGGTCCCGGATACTGCCTCAAGCTTTCGCACAAACAGCGGGACAAATAGTAATTGTATAACAATTCCTGGCAATCCTGTAGAAATAGCGCCAATAATATATGTCAGTGGTTTCAGCCTGACTGCCAGCACAGCGACCATGCCTGCCACTACGAGAGCGGCTGCCAACCGGCCTGCCAGCATGGCGCCAACAAGTGACCAAACTAGAGGGAACTTACATTGCCGGTATAAATACCCGGCCACAATCCCATATACTCCTAATTCCACTACCATAATTGGCAACATAGGCATAATTGGTGGCATTCCGGTAGTTAAACTGCTGACAAGCGGTGTCAGCATACCTGTTGCCAAACCGCCTTTTACACCAAGCATCAGGCCCGCCATAAGCACCGGAATGTGCATTGGTAAAAAAACAGAACCAGCCCCGCCAACTAAATGGAAGGCTATTGGCAACATTACACCCAGTGCAATAAACATGGCTACATATATTAATTTTCGAGTATAAGTCATAAAAAACCTTCTCTCTGATGACCGCACATCGTAGTCCCTGCTATCATCACGACTGGCTGACAAATGATCATAGCGTAACCCTAAATAAGCAGACCATCTATTATTGGGTTTCCAGCTGTCGTTAATATAGGCTCCCCATAAATCAATCTTTTGCGAAGGATAAAGGAATTGTTAACTCAATTCAAAGACTATCGAAAACGTGGTGTAGCACCTAACAGCCTCGCCACTGCCAGCTTCCTGTGCAGGTACAAACTGCCATTGACGAACAGCCTGTAATGCCGCTTCATCCAAAGACCGCCGGCCTGAGGAACGTGCGAGTTGTACTTCACCGGGGAGACCATTTTCCAATACCTCAACCTTTACTCCCACCGTACCACCAATCCCCTCTTGCCTGGCATCCTGCGGGTAATCAGGCTCCACCTTATTCAAGATCCGCGGCGCTGATATTCTTTTCGGTGCGGCTGGTGCTGCCGGTGCTGTGGATTCCACTCCTGTTGATCCACCTGTTGTTGCCCCTGTTGCTGCAGCAGATACTGCGGCAACAGAAGGTGCTGCGGATTCGGCTGCCGGACTAAAACGATCTGCTACAACATCACTGGCCGGTGCATTTGCAACCGGCTTTGTAGCAGGGGTAATTGGACGGGCAGGGTCTGATGCTATCGGTTTCACGGCTGATGAACTTGCAGCCTGAGGCATGGTTACCGGTACCTGAGCGGCTTGTTCTGGCAGAGCCACACTGCTGATAAGCTCCATTTCGATCGTTTCCGGTTCTGCTGCTTTACTAAATATACTCCCACCTAACCATCCTGCCCCGACAAATAGCAGGCAATGAATACAATATGAGACTACTACAGCACGCCGCCAATAGGATTTGTTGGCCATGAAACTCACCTCTGCACCTGTTGTTCGGTAGCCACAGCTACCTTTTTTACACCTAAGCCTTTAAGCTCGTCCAATACCATGACAACCCGGCCATACTCGGCCTGCTTATCGGCCCGCAGGATAAAAGCAGTGTCAGACTGGCGGGCAAGTTGCACCTGAATACGGTTTTTAAATAGTTCGACTGGAATCTGTTCCTGATCAACATAAATAGCACCGTCCTTAGCTAGCGTAATAGCTACATTCTTAGCCAGATCTGATTGGGCGGCACTGGCCTGCGGCAAATTAACCGGCAATGTGCGTTGCTCCACCATGTATAAGGTACTCATCATAAAAAATACCAGCAAAAAAAAGATAATATCAATCATGGGAATAATCATAATCTTAGGCTGGCTCTCTACCCGTAAATTACGCAGTTTCACGTCTGTCACTCCGTCTCTTGGCTTCAGCTAACACCGTACTGCACTCTTCCATGCCGGTAATAATGGAATCAAGCCAATGGCTATAGTAGGTATGGACAATAAGTGCTGCAACCGCTACACAAAGTCCGGTGGCTGTTGCCACAAGCGCCTCGCCTACACCCCCGGTAATGGCCTGAGGCTGTCCGGTCTTAACATTCATAATGCTAAATGATGAAATCATGCCAACAACTGTACCCAATAATCCCAACAGCGGTGATAAGGTAACAATGGTGTCAAGATAGCCAAGCTTCTCCCGTAGTTTTGCGGCTGACTGCGCTGCGACGTTAGCCATAGCGCTTTCTAGATCACAGGCATCAAAATGAATGTTATCTAATCCACGCGACAACATCCTGCCTGTAACACCACCGGCACTGTCGCACAATTTCTGTGCCCCGGCCCAAATCATTGCTATTAAGCCGGGTGGTCAGTTCAGGCAATAGTTTGTTATGATCGGTAGCTGCCTGGCGATAATACAAATACCGTTCGATAGCAATCGCTACTACCATAAACGAACATACGAGCAGCGGATACATCACCAGACCGCCTTTTTTTGAACAATTCAAAACTATTGTTAATAAGTTCCATTTAGCTCCTCCTTGTATCTTATCCGAACTTTATTTTGCAATGAATTAAACCGTGCCACCTCCAATAAAAAACCACAAAGATCTACGGTCATTCTTACCGTAATACCTTCGTGGTTATTTGCTCACATTGTGTTATTGTCTTTTACTACTCACATCGCACAGCCTTCTTGACTGTATTTGTTAAAATAATAACATAATTATAGTAGATTTGACAATATAAAATTTTTTTAAATTGTTACATATTCGTTCCAGTTAATTATCCATTCTTCCGCTGCTTGTCTGCTATTGCACAACACAAAATGACCATCTGATACTTCCAGTAAGTGATTTTCCCCGTCCCAATAGTCATCGCGCAGCTGATTATACTTACTATGATTTCTCTTTTTCAAACAGCTTGGATCAGGAACAAGTATTGAGGCAAATAATGTGCGCGTATAAGGATGAACCGGATTTCGGTATAATTCCTTCGTTTCAGCCATCTCAACTATTTTTCCCCGGTACATAACAGCTACCCGGTTACAGACATACCTTACCATTCCCAGATCATGCGAAATAAATAAACAGGTCATGCCTTTTTCCTGCTGGAGTTTTTTAAATAAATTGATGATCTGGGCTTGAATGGAAACATCCAGTGATGCGATTGGTTCATCAGCAATGATAAATTCCGGACTAAGGCTAAGTGCCCGCGCAATTCCTATCCGCTGCCTTTGCCCACCTGAGCATTCATAAGGGTACTTATCCTGATAAACTTTATCTAGTCCAACTAAATCCATCAGCTCATAGACCTTTGCCAGTCTATCTTCTTTGTTCGGATACAGTTTTTGGATTAGCAACGGTTCCTCAATAATCTTTTTTACGGTCATGCGAGAATTTAGCGCTGCTGTTGAATTCTGAAATATGATTTGCATATTCCTGTTGATGAATCTTTTCTCCGCCCGGTAAATGCGGGGATTCGAGATAAGCTTATCCCGATAATAAATGTTGCCGCTTGTCGGTTGATAGATAGAAAGAATACTTCTTGCTGTTGTAGATTTTCCCGACCCTGATTCACCGACCAAGCCAAATATCTCCCCTTTATAAATCTCAAAAGATATATCATCAACTGCTTTAATGACAGTGTTTCTGTCTAATTTGAAGTATTGCTTTAAGTTTTTCACACTCAATAGTTGCTCGTTTTTCATTTTATATCACTTTGCATGCTTGAAATCTTGTTGGTGGGTCAATTGGGGGAGCATCTTTATGTAAGAGCCAGGTTGCGGCACTATGGGTATCACTAATTGTAAACATCGGGGGTTCAAAGAAATAATCTATTTTTAACGCATAGCAGTTTCGGGCGGCAAAAGCATCGCCTGGGGGTACATGTACCAAATTAGGCGGTGTTCCCGGTAAGCATGGCAAACATTCTTCATCAGCATCTATTCGAGGTAAAGAAGAAATCAATCCCCAGGTATATGGATGGCGCGGATCACGAAAAATTTCGTTTGTTGTTCCTATTTCAACGATTTTCCCCGCATACATGACAGCGATCCTTTGGGCTATATTGGCAACTACGCCTAAGTCATGGGTTATAAAAATAATCGATATTCCTGTTTTTGCCTGCAATTCCCGGATAAGATCTAATATTTGGGCTTGAATGGTAACATCTAAAGCAGTAGTTGGTTCATCGGCAATCAATATTTTAGGATTGCCGGCAAGCGCTATCGCAATAACGCTTCTCTGCCCCATTCCGCCAGAAAAATGATGTAAGTATTGGTCGAATCTTTTTTCTGCATGATCAATGCCAACAAGCTCCATTAATTCAATGGTTTTCTTTTTTGCCTCAGCTTTACTCAGCTGCTGATGAATTAGCACGGCTTCCATAATCTGTTTGCCAATAGACATTGTCGGATTTAAGGCTGTCATGGGATCTTGAAAGATCATTGCTATATCTTTACCTCTGAACTTATCCATTGCCTGCTGGGATAAATTTTCTAAATTTTTCCCGGCAAATACAACCTCACCGGTTTTTATAAATCCGTTTTCCGGCAGTATATGCAACAGGCTTTTGCATAATACTGACTTTCCAGAGCCTGATTCGCCAAGTATTGCTAACACTTCCCCTTCTTTCAGCGTAAAAGAAACATCTCTTACCGCCTGTACCTCTCCTGCTTTAGTTTTAAAACTTACGGATAAGTTATTAACTTCTAACAAATTGCTCATATTCACACCTGCTTATCAGAACTGCAAAGGCAGTTACCACTGCCTTTGCAGTTTTTGGTTTTTTAAAAAAGTCTGTTATTCTATCGTCCAATCTGCAACATTCCAAAACAAGCCGACACCATGATGCCCAAGTACTGTATCAGGCGTAATTCCCTTTATTTTAGTTTTAGCAACATACAAAGCATCAATGTATGTAATAAATGTATAGGGCATATCTTTAGTTAATTCAGTTTGGAATTCTTGATAATATTTTAATCGGTCAGCTTTCACATCAGTTTCTCTTGCTTTCTGTAACAACGCATCAATCTTGGCATTTGAATACTTACTGTAATTATTGCCCTTATCTGTTCCAAATACCTTATAAGTATGATCGTCAGGATCAAAGGGGCTACCCCAGCCAACCAGAAAGGCTTCTTGATTATCCCAATCAATTTTTGCTTGTACAGTCACTTTCATATCCACGCCAATTGCTTTGAGTTGTTGCGCACAAATAGTCGCCATATCAGCCCGGACCTGGTCGCCTTCTTTGCAATTGATTGTAAATGACAATTTTTTACCATTTTTTTCATAAATGCCATCTGTGCCAATCTTCCAACCCGCTTTTTCTAATTCTTGTTTGGCTTTGTCCGGGTTATAGTCGAACTTCTCTATATTAGGGTTATTATATTCCCCCGCCTGCAGTGGCGAATAAGCTATTTGCCCATGTCCCAATAAAACGCTGCTCAAAATAGCTTTACGGTCAATAGCATAGCTTAACGCATTAGGTATTTCCCGATTTTCCTTAAAGAAAGGATTATTAAAGTTATACATAATGCCTCTGTAGTCTGCGGTTTTCATGACATCGACGACAAAATCTTTGTTGTTTTCGAATTGTACGGCATCATGTGGTGTAACTTGGGCTAAATCTAATTCTCCTGACTTTAATTGTAAAGCTCTTGCTTTGGTATCTTCCACAATTTTAAAAATAATTTTATCAATTTTAGGTTCTTTTTCATAGAAATCCTTGTTTTTTACGAGCATAATACTTTGTCCTTTATCCCAACTCTCCATTTTAAAGGGACCGGTTCCGATTGGAAATTGATTAAATTTATCTGTTGCAATATCTTTGCCTTCTAAGAGGTGTTTAGGTAAAATGCCAATTGTCAAATAATCCAGCATCGCTACGTTGGGGGCTTTTAAAGTTATTTTTATTGTATCCTTGTCTACCACTTCAATTTTGGTAATATCCTCATAGTTAGACGCTATTTCGGAAGCATTTTTGGGATTCATAATTGTTTCCAGAGTAAACTTAACATCATCAGCCGAAAAAGGATGACCATCATGCCATTTTGCATCATTTCGTAAAATAAAAGTATATGTATTTGTTGCTTTGTCAAAACTCCAGCTTTTTGCAAGTCCGGGAATAATCTTATTGGCTTTATCGTGGGCAGTAAGCCCGGAAAAAATTAAAGAATTAATTTCTCCGTGTTCATACAGTGCCGGATTAATACTGGAGTAATCGCCACTGCCATAAACCAAAACCTTTTCATTTGATGCGGTTGCTGTTTTCTTTTCGCCACCGCAGCCGGCCAGTAAAACCATGCTCATAACCAAGACAAATCCCCAAACTAACCATTTTTTCACCTTCATTATTTCCCTCCTGGTAGTGTTGTTTTTGAACTTTTCTTTTATACTAAATTGCATTATGGATAGTGAATAATGCAATGAAATTCGTTGATTTATACCTTTATAAATTGCTAAATTCTTTATTGTTGTTCCTTCTTACATAGTCGCCGATATTGGTAATACAAACTAGAGTAATCACTAAAAATAGGCCCGGAATTAAAATAATCCACCAATAATTTGATAACAATGCTTTTTCCGCTAAAGAAAGCATGCTGCCCCAGGAAATAATTTCAAGCGGGAGACCAATTCCCAAAAAGCTCAAAGTTGCTTCTATACCGATGGCACTGCCAACATTGGTTACCACCATAAACATTATTGCCGAAATAAAATTTGGCAGCAGATGTTGTTTTAAAATATAAAAGAAATTAGCTCCGGCGCATTTGGCTGCTAAAATATATTCACTATTTCTAATTTGTCTTACTTCGCTGCGGACAATTTTAGAAATATTCATCCAACTGGTAATCCCAATGACAATAGCGATAGATACTGGATTTGCCTGGCCAATCATCGCCTGCACAAAAATTATGATCAAAATTGAGGGTATGCTAAGTATGATTTCCGTAAAGCGCATCATCATATCATCTAGCCATTCAGCAGCAACGCCGCTGATACTTCCATAGACGATTGCAATTGTAGTTGATATAACTGTGGCCAATACGCCAATAAATAAAGAGATTCTACCACCATACCAAATCATAGTAAAAATGTCTCGACCCAAGGAATCGGTACCGAAATAAAAGGTGCTGTTAGGAGCTATATTGGTATTACTAAGATCCATGTACGCAGGTGCCGATTTTGTTATTATCCCGGGAAAAACACAGCCTACGATGATTATCAATAATATACTTAGCGAGATATAAGGTTTTTCTTTTATCCATTCGCTAAAGGTTTTTCTTTTGGGTACTTTTATCTCATAGGAAAGATAATTTTCGCCAACTATTTCAAAGTCGCCGTATTGTCGTTCCAATCGTTCTCGCTCCTATCATGTTTCATTCGGGGATCTATTTTAGCATTAATTAATTGGGCCATCATATTTATGAACACAACTACTGTCCCGGTTAGTAAACAAAGCACCAGCAGCATATTATAGTCATGATATTTAGCACTCTCAAAAGAGAGCGTACCAAGGCCAGGATAAGAAAAAACTTTTTCTACCACATAAGTTCCACCTAAAATATGAGGAACAGATATCGCCATAATACTTATATAAGCAGGCATACTATTTCTTAAACAGTGTTTACATACAATTTCCTGTTTATTTAAGCCTTTCACTTTGCATAATAATACGTAGTCTCGTCTAATTTCCTCCACAAGTTTATTGCGAATCATGTATGTATAATACCAGAGATGGCTTATTGTCAAAACAATTAAAGGTAATATAAGATGCTCTAGCCTGCTTACAAGATTATTTGCTTGTCCCATTGCATAAGCACCACTTGAAGGTAATATTCCTAAATTAATGCCAAAAATCAAAATGAGTATTAAAGATACCCAAAATGATGGAATACAGGTTGTTACAACACCTACCTTGCAGATGATCCGATCAATGAGTGTATCTTCGTGTAAGGTGCAAAAAATGCCTAACAAGAGCGCAAATAAAAAAGTCAATACATAACCCAGTCCACCCAGAACAATTGTATTTTTATAGACATCGCCAATTACGGTCGTAACATTTTGTTTATATTTATAAGATATACCAAATTCGCCCTGAACGGCATTGGATAACCAGCTGTTATATTGTTTAAATAGCGGGCCGTTTAGTCCGAGATTTTCCATTGCCTGCACCTTTTGGGCAGTGGTCATTCTTTCAACGCCTTCTCCATAATAAGACATCAAAGGGTCTCCCGGTGATAATCTTGCCATAAAAAAACAATGACAGACAACAGAAATATAGTAAAAATAAATTGTAATATTTTTCTACTTATATAAATTATATCTCTCACACCAGTCCTGTCCTTTCCTAGTTAGATATGAAAATATAAAAAAAGCCACAAAAATTGAAACACTGCTTGCGCAGAGTTTTACAACCTTCATGGCTGATAGTAGTATTAAATATAAGCACAGAATCATGGATTTCTCGTCTTGAGTCTTCTTGACTCAACATATGTAATTATATAATATATATTTTTATATGTCTATAATCAGTTTTAAGCAAACCAGGGCATGCTGGCATTCTATGCACAGCAACCTGTAGTGTCTTTAGAATTCGATACCCTTTTGCGCCATCACTCCCGTTTTATAAGGATGTTTAATTTCTTCCATTACCGTTACCAAATCTGCCTTGTCCATGATTTCCCGCCGCGCATCACGTCCGGTAAGCACCAAGTGCAAGGACTGTGGCTTAGTTTCCAGCAACTGAATTACTTCGTTCACCGGAACCAGTCCGAACATAATTGCATAATTGATTTCATCCAGGATAATCATGTCCCATTTACCGGACATGATTTCCGTTCTCGCGTCATGGAGCGCTTGTTCGGCAGCCGCTTGGTGATCAGTTCTGCCATCTCCGGTTGTATTTGTCACAAAACCTTCGCCCAATTGACGGAGGACAAAATTATCTCCCATTCTCCTGGCAGCCTGTAATTCACCATATTCCCAGCCGCCCTTGATGAATTGTAAAACCAATACCTTAAGTCCCTGTCCCCACGCTCGCATCCCCACCCCCAAGGCAGCAGTCGTTTTTCCCTTGCCGGCTCCCGTATTTACAATAATCATGCCTTTGGTTTCTGACATAATAGTAGACCTCGCTTTATTAGTAAAATACCGGACAGAATGTGCAAGACCTCTGCATTCATATCCAACATTTTTTTCCGAGATAAGCCATCTGTCTTGCTTTAAAACAACCCGCCTGATACTGTGAAGCAGTTACCTGCGCGGTACTATTATGCAAGTAAATACTCTTTGCAGGTTTACTTACTTGTTCTGACTGGTTAGTGGTATCTACCGGCCAATTTTTGGGAACATATTTACACATATCGTTTTTTCCTCCTACTTGTTATTGTCTACACATTTGTAATATAAGATATACCCATCTATTTCAACTTCGCCGTTGACAATACCGCTGCCATTAACCTATATAGCTATTTAGCCGCTAAGTAAAAAAAAACGCGGGCCATAATTGGCCCGCAAACATGAAGGAGTTTAAAAGAATGACACTAATAAGAAACTCCCGGCTACCGTGGGCAGCCGGGAAGATTCTACAGCAGAAAACCAAATAGAAACTCCTGGTCTATGACCAGGAGTAAATTCAGCAAAACAACAAACTTACTTGGAATGACTCCAAATAAGCAGATGCAACTGTAATCTCCTCCCCATCACTCGTGGGTAAAACGGCGATCTTTAGACAGGCAGTTCTCCTGGCTCTGGATCATAACTCATCCAAACCTTCCCAAGACTCTCGTCCCAGTGGCATATTCTTGGATTCACTCCCCATTACAGTGGCGGGACCGCGCCGGTGTTACACCGGTCTTCCCTATTAAGCCCATATGGGCACCTGACTCAACTATATTTAATTGATATCAATTTTATCACTCTTTGGCAGGTATTGTCAATTGTTTTTCTTTACACTATTTAAAAATTATAATTGTAACTTAACGTCCAGTTAAAAGGCAGATCCAAATTTTCATATTTATTTACAGAATTATCACGGTCAAGTATATTATATAAATTCAAAATAACTGATTGGTTATATTCCGGATGAAAATTAATTGTGGCATTTAGTTGTATGCGATCCGGAATATCACTGATGGCGCCATTAATTCTGTAGTAACTTTCTTCACGATCACCTAAAAATAAAAAATTAAGGTTAGTCAGCCATTTTTCCTTATTGTAAGTTACGCCGGCGGTTGTTTGTATTTTGCTATTACATTGTTCCCATGAGCCGTTTTCATTGTTCTCCGGATTTGAATAACTGAATCCGATATTATATTTCCAGTTGTCATTAAGAATTTTTACATATTCTGCTTCAATACCGGTATTGCGAAAATCCCCCGCGTTAGTCATATAGTCGGTATTGTCGGCATTCTTTTTCCAAACAAACTGATCTTTGATATCCATATGATAGACTGCTAATTTAAAAGACTGGCTTTGATCAATTATCTTTTTTAGCCCGGTTTCATAGTTCCAGCCTTGTTGGGGTTTTAGGCTGTTGAAATCAGCATCTTGCTTTGAAAAATATTGGTTGAGCGCCGGCATTTGAAAGGACTTGCCGATATTAGTATACCAGGAAGTATTGTCATTTATTTTATAAAGTGTCTGGATTTGTGGCAAAAAGACATTTTCAGTTGTCGCATAATCATCAATAAAATGTCCCCGCAGACCTAGTGTTGTACTAAAGTTAGGATTAACCGCATAGGTATAGGATCCATATACAGCAAGACTATTGCGCAAAGCATTTTTACGAATAGCTGCTGCATCGGTGGAAGGGTCATTATAATGCTCTTGCGCTAACGTAATTCCGGCAATCAATGTGTCAAGGTCATTTCTTAACTGCCATGTTTTTTGAGTATCCCAATTTAGACCATACATGTTATAGCGTTCACTAATAGCCCATTTTCCGGTTGAATAAGTATATTTATCACCAAATGAATATCTTTTGTTAAAAGATAACACCGACTTAACATTATTGATTTTACTATCATAGATTAGATTTAGATTATTACGTATATCATCATATTTATATAACATGTAGTTCGAACCATTCACATTGAACCGCGGACGGTTAGTTTGTAAATTGGTATAAGACCAGTTAAAATTCAGTTCATCACCTAACTGAGTTGTATAATAAAAACTATCTTTAGTGCCTTTATATAAGCCATAAGGCTGGATTGCGGCATTAGTCGATTTATTAGTGATATTTTCTCTTGAAGTCCTGTCAACAGCAGCAATATATTCCCGTTTAAGATAAATTGCGCTGTTGCCAAGGTCTGAACTTACAGACCAGTTTTTACTATAATTGCCACCCGAGATACCCACTGTACTTTGCTGTTTGCTCCCCGGTTTTTTGGTGATAATGTTTACTACCCCGGCTAATGCTTCCGAACCATACAGGGTAGACCCTGCTCCTTTTATGATTTCAACTTTCTCGACTGCTTCCAGCGGAATTCCGCCAGACCCATTATAATTCAATAAATTGATGGGGGCACCGTTGACCAAAACCAAAGTCCCCTTGTCAAGACCGCGAACCATTGTTCTGCTGGGAGACATGCCATAATCGGTACCTGCCGGTCCAAAAGACATGCTGTTAAAGCCAATAGTATGTTCCAAAGCATCAAAAACGTTTACCGCGCCGGTTTCTTTCAATTCTTCGGCAGTAATTACCGTTACTGCCGCCGGTGTATCCAGATCTCTGGTTTCACTTCGTTGGGCCGTAACAACCACCGAATCTAACGTAAATTTATCTGTATCATCGGTTGTTGCCGCCCAAACACTACTAGCAGGAAAATATACGCTGTTGGCAAGTAACA
Organism: Sporomusa ovata DSM 2662; assembly: GCF_000445445.1. Classification (GTDB taxonomy): domain Bacteria; phylum Bacillota; class Negativicutes; order Sporomusales; family Sporomusaceae; genus Sporomusa; species Sporomusa ovata. The sequence goes on from NZ_ASXP01000004.1 coordinate 486,703, forward strand.
GTCCGAAACACACTTTCTTCCATAAAATTGACTTGACAAGATATTGTTTCTTCAATGGAAAAACCCCTCTCAATATTCAATAAAAGCTTCTTTAAAAGCTGCTTTTTCCCGGCCTCACCACCGGCAGTAATCTTAATAACCTGTCCATCTTTTTGCATAGTCGAGCGCACCTGTAACCCAGCTTCGTGCAGGATAGTGCTCAAAAAACAAGAAAACAATCGGAATAACAAGCAAAGTAAATACCGTAGATGACAACAATCCGCCAATGATTACCCAGGCCATACTAACTCTTGTCTCTGATCCTTCACTTAAAGACAGAGCAGTTGGCAGCATCCCCACAACCATGGTAAGGGTGGTCATAAAGATGGGTTTCAGGCGGGTCTTGCCTGCTTCCACCAACGCCTCATAGGCATTCATCCCCCGCCCCATTAGCGTCAGGGTATAATCAAGCAGCAACGTGCCATTTTTAGCTACCAAACCATCCATGACTAAAAAACCGATAAGCGAATAGACGTTGATGGTGTTATTGGTAAATAAGAGCAATAGCAAACTCCCGATTAAGCCTAGTGGCAAGGATAACATCCGGATCATGGGCGTGAAGGCCGATTCATATAATACGGCAAGCAACATATATACCAACAGCAGGGACAAGAGCAACGCCTGGATAATTTCGCCATAGCTGCTACCCATATTAGCCGCCTGACCGCCCAAACGATAGGTCACTCCCTCAGGCAACCCTTCTTGTTTAATCAAACTTTCCAGTTCTTGCACTACTTCGTTTAACGGCCGGTCGGTTACATTGGCTTGTACAATGACAGAGCGTTGCTTATTAATCCGGGTAATACCAATAGGCCCAACCTTTTCCTCAATATGAGCCACATCACCAAGAAACACTGTTTTATTATCAGCTTTAACCGGAATACTTGTAAGATCAGAGGGTTTAAAACTATCACTACCCTTGAGCCGGACAACAATATCTGTATCCCGCCCGTTATTTTGACTGTCATTTGGCAGTACGCCGGCCTTTTTGCCACTAATAGCACCAGAAAACGCTTCCTTAACATCCTGAACCGAGGTATTGAAAAATTTCATTCTGTCCCTATCCACTGTTAGTTTGAATTCAGGAACCCCTACCCGGTAGTTACTCCGAATATCTTTGGTGCCTGTAACCGTGGTCAGGATTTTTTGCAATTTATAGGAAGCTTTAATCAAGCTATCCATATCTGCCCCTAACAAATAAATCAGCAGTGAGGAGTGCTCTTCGCCGCCACCTGTCGAAATACCGGCCACGGATGACTTTGCTTCAGAAATTCGTACTGCAGCTTGGGGAAGATTGTCTTTAGCAAAGCTCCTGGTAGCATCAGTAATTTGCCAAACACTGCGACTACGTTCTCGTTTACCAACAAGCTGCACGGTCAGCTTGGCTTTGTTGCTGCTGGTCAACCCTACATCACTTAAACAATAAGTCACTTCCGGGATGGATAGTACATACTGCTCTAACTCAGCCACTACCGCATCGGTCATCTCCAGATTTTGACCTACCGGTAATTCAACAGCAATCTGGAAGCTACTTTCATCTGTCAGCGGCATATACTCGGCACCAATAATCCCGGTTGGCACTAACAAAATAGTGGCAATAAATAAAATAAGAACAGCACCGATAACTCGCTTGCCATTGGCCAGACTCCAGCATAATAGCTGCTCATATCTCCTAACGGCGGCGGTTTCTAACTTGTCCACAAACGCCCATACTTTCCCTGAAGCCTCCGGTGATACCCCGGTTGTAAACAAACGTGAGGCCAGCATAGGCGTCAGCGTAAATGATATGAACAAGGAAAACAACGTGACAAATACAATCGTTAAGCCAAATTGGCGAAAGTACTGACCAGTCATATCGGTCATAAAGGCAATCGGCAAAAACACGACCACATCACACAAGGTCATCGCAATTGCGGCCATACCAATTTCATTGCGGCCTTCTTCAGCCGCTGCTGCCGGTGACTTACCCATTTGCCGGTGCCGGTGAATATTTTCCAGCACAACAATCGCATCATCAACCAATATCCCAATACACAAAGCCATACCCATCAAAGACATCATATTAAAGGTAAAGCCTACCGCATACATAACCAAAAAAGTAGAGATTAATGAGGTAGGTATGGCAATCATGACAGCAACGGTTGACCGCCACCCGCGCAGAAACAAAAACAGCACCAAGCCAGTGGTAATTATGCCCTCGACCAGCGCAGTCAGTGTGTTCTTCAACGATTTATCAATATAATTGGCATCATTAGCCACCACAATAAACTGATAGTCCGGATATTCGCTTTGCAGCGTTGCCAGTTGCGCCTGTATCGCCTTAACAGTATTAACAATATTGGCATCACTGTTTTTATACACTTTTAACGAAACCGTATCATCTCCGTTTATCCTGGCATAGCGGATTACACGGCTGTCTTGCTCAGTTACTTCCGCAATTTCAGTTAAAGGAATAGCGGCACCGTTGGCATTGGGAAGATATACCCGCTTAATTTCATCTGGTGAATTATAACGGGCTGCCAAGCGTACATCACTTTCCTGCGTATCCGTATATACTGAACCGGCAGGCAGCAGCAGATTATCTTCTGCAATGCGCTTAGCAATCTGGTCTAGCGACAAATTGTACAAAGATAATTTATCGCGGTTCACCAAAACAGCCACTTCCCGGTCACGACCACCACCAACCGTAACATCAGAAACACCATCAGCCCGCTGCAGCCGTTCTTTGAAGATCTGATCCGCTTTGCCATAAATATCGGACAATGTATATTGGGCTTTTACCGCAATTTCCATAATTGGCTCAGAGTTGGCGTCCCGCCTGATTATCACAGGCTCATCGACCTCATCTGGCAAATTTTTGCGCACCCGGTTAATCGCCTTAGACGCATCAATAGACGCAATATCGGTATTGGCCGTATAGTCAAACTCTAATACTATCGTAGCTTTTTCCGGTCTGGCTATCGCAAGAATTTTCTGTAAATGGGATAAAGATGCAAGTTCCTTCTCTAAAGGTTTAATTACACTTTCTTCCATTTCTTCCACACTTGCCCCTGAATATTCAACAGATATAGAGAAATAGGGATTATTTAGTGTCGGCAATAACTCAACCCCGATGTGAAAGAAGCTATAAATACCAAGCACCACAAATAACATAACAATCATTGTTATGCCTACAGGACGCTGAAGGGAAAAGCGGGTAATGTTCATAAGGCTGTTCCTCTTGCTTCCACTTCAACCACCGTATCCTGTTTAAGGCGGGCGATATTACTGACCGCTACGCGCTCCCCTTCATTAATGCCTGCAAGTATTTCCACAGAATCATCATTGCGTTGTCCAGTTGCTACCAGCCGTTGTTCGGCTTGATTGTTATCATTAATTACAAATACATAGTTCTTGCCATTTTTTTCTAGAATAGCCGTTTTGACAACAAATATTGTCTGCTTTCTTAGTAGTCCGGTAATATCAGCATGGGCAAACATGCCGCTTCTTATCGCCGGTTCTCCCGGCATCAGTACTAATCTAACAGTAAAAGCCTGGGTCTTAGCATCATTTGCCGGACTTACATAAATAATCGTGCCAGGATATTCCTGCCCCAGCGAATCAATAGTCACCTTCACCTGCATACCAGTACGGATTTGGGCGGCATTTTGTTCAGAGACCTGGAAGTCAATGAAACTGCTGCCATTATCGACAATAGTCAGCAGTTTTTGACCTGCCGGGACAAAAGCGCCCTCTTCTACTTGGCGATAGCCAATGATTCCGGCCCGCGGCGCCCGCAGTATCCTATCTTCACGCTGTTTTTTTAACGCTTCCAGATTGTATTCGGCCTTTGCCAGTGCGGCCTGTTTGCTTTCTACCATTGCAGGGACACTGCCTTCCATCGCCTGTTCCTGCAATGCCGCCAAAGCAGACTTGGCATTAATCATTTGCTGCCTGGCCGTATCCAGCGTCTCACGGGAAACAGCTCCGCTAGTATGTAAGGCTTCATATCGCTGATAGTAAGCAAGATTTCGTTCATAATCAGCCGCTGCTTTCTGATAGTCTGCAGAAAAGGACGCTTTTGTTTCGATGGTTTCGGCTCTGGCCTGCCGTATGGCTGCCATTGTCTGGGCAATGGCAAACTCAACATCCTTAGTATCCTGCACAACTAATACTTGCCCGGCAGTTACAGGCTGCCCCAATTCTACGGCAACCTGTGTGATATACCCCTTATACTTGGGGGCTATCTCAACCTGCGCTGCCGCTACTGTCTGGCCACTTAATACAATTCTTGACAACATATCCTGCCGCCGGACAGTCTCTACTGCCACCAAAGGCTTCATCGCACTAACTTTAGCCATATTTACCGAACTAGTATTATGGGTTTTCCAAAACATCATTGCTCCGAGAAAAACTACAGCCACCACTACAACTCCGAACATCAGTCGGCGCTTTCTGCTGTTAATAATTTTTCTCATTTTTAGATATGTTCACTCCCTTCTTGCCAAACTGGCAGCTATCCCGCCTATCGTAACACGCCAATGACCGCCAACTAATCTGATTGACGGTTCAGGCAAAATTTATTCATTAAAATACAGCTTTTACCCCTATTACATAGTTACGCCCGCCAAGCGGATAACTGGCATAGCCGTCATAATACTTATCAAAAATATTGTTAACAGTGAGAAAGGTTGTATATTCCTTGCTTAATTTCCAATTGACATCAGCATCCCACACCCAAAAACTTTTTTCGATATATTTGTAGTATTTAGGGTTTGTTCGATCAAATGCCGCAGTGCCTTTAACATCAACACTTACTTTTTTATCCGCGTAGGATACACCAATATTCCAGGTCTTTTTAGGAATATGGGTGTCTTGGGTATAATTCGTGCTGCCGCTTTTATTTTGAGCATCCACATAATTAAAGCCGACAAATCCTGTTAGTACAGGAGTCAACTGTTTACTTACCTGAAGTTCAACACCATCGGCTTTTTGTTTATCAACATTTGAAGGTATCCAATGTTGGTTATTTACGTCTGTGCCAATATCCTTCCAGGTAATGGCATCCGACAATTTACGTTTAAAATATGAAATTTTTCCTTCGGTAGTATCATCAAATCTGTGGTTCATACCCACTTCCATACTCCAGCCGGTTTCCGGCTTTAAATCAGGATTGCCGTCATATGTATAGGTCTTCGAACCATAGGTACTTACCTGATGCGGCCAGTACAGATCGTCAAACCGCGGGGCGTGAAATACCTCTCCCCATGATGCATAATAAGTAGTTCTGTCACTGGCTTTATAATTTGCCGCAACATGTGGCGTCGAGCTCTTGCCATATACGCCATTATCATCGTAACGAAAGCCCGGAGTTAAACTGAATTTTTCAGCTATATCCCATCTATCCTGAAGGTAAAGCCCCTTTACGGTATTATCTTTATTGCCATAAGATGAACTTTGGATTTCATCCTTACGCCAGTCAATTCCTGAGGACAGCGTATGTTTATCACCAAGTTTTGAATTAATTTGGTAATTGAAGCCTTTGATTCTTACATCATGGTCAGAGCTTTCACTAAACCGGTGGGAAGCATTCTGATAGACCTTTACTTGGTAATCGGTAGTAGCTGAGGTGCTTTCTTTATAAGTAATATCCCAATTGTGCTGTCTGATTTTGTCATAGTCAGCCGCAGCTTTCGTTTCATTTTCATCATTAAAATATTCATAGGATACTGTCAAATCACCATTGCCCACCTTGTTATCCAGCCTCAGGGTATACGCATTTTGATCAACACCTGTATAATCGACAGTCTTGCCACTGCCATCGGTATAATTGCCTAAATGTTTTTTATCAGCACTAAAATACCAACCAAAGTCACCCTCTTTTCCCTGATTGGTCATTGAAAAATTGCGACCATCCCAATTACCACCAGCAACTTTGACAGTGGTCTGGTTTTTTTCACCTTTTTTGGTGATGATATTAATCACGCCGCCAACAGCATCCGCACCATATAAGGCTGATCGCCCACCTTTTACAATTTCAATACGTTCAATATTTTCTGTACCTACAAGGCCTGTCAAGTTAGTAGTTGCCGAGCCAAAGCCGCCAATGCCGTTTGGCATGTTCATTCGCCGGCCATCAATCATAACAATGACCTGCTCACTGCCATTGATAAAAGGAGCACTAATACTGCCCGGATTACCATATGAGCCGATATTCACCCCGGGAGTATGTTTTAATATATCTCCTAAATTATGATAATTTCCTTTCTCAATCTCTTCACTGGTGATTACCGTTACATTCGCCGCCGTTTCCGATATTTTGGTTGGCATGCGATTGGCCGTAATCACTACCTGATCAAAAGCAAACTGTTCTTGCTCCTCCGCCTGAGCACCGCCTGGAATCTGGCATAACAACGCGCTTGTCACCATAGCATACAGCAAAGCATTTCTTTTTTTAGTCGTTTTCATTTTTTTCATCAATGATTTCTCCTTTTTAAGATTTAACATAAAAAATACACTTCCAGAACTGACCCGGAAATGTATCGGCGGTACTATTGGTAGCTTGTTAAAAGAATAGCAAGCTATCGCTAAAAATCCCCTTCCCATCACTCGCAGGTTAATCGGTGATTGTCAGACAGGCAGTTCTCCTGGCTCTGGATCAACGCTTCTCCACGCCTTCCCAAGATATTCTCAGTGACATATTGTGGAGTTGCTCCTCATTACAGTGGCGGGACCGCGCCGGCATTTCACCGGTCTTCCCTATTAAGCCTTGCGGCACCTGTCTTCTTCGATATTCAATTACACGGTAAAATTTCACATCGGCGCATCCATCCAGAAACCGGCAACCAAAATCCTGGCATCCTCTTGAGTCAAAACGGTGCGCACGGTAACAGCCGCCTTTTCTTTTTCGAACTTCACTTTGTAAGTAAAAATGGTGAAAGTCTCTTTTGGTTCGGCAGTAACCAGCTCTTTGGAAACATAGTTGCCGAGTTTTTGTTTGATCGACTGGCTGAGCAGCCGGAACTGAGATTCCGGCAAACTGCTTTTCATCTTCTGATCGAAGTTTGCGGAAAAACTTGTGTAATCACTCCGGTTAATGCCAGTAAGCATGGATTCGGTAAATTGATCAGCTGAATGTTGCCTATCCTGCGGTGAAACGGCTGGTGGCAGTGCTTCACTGCCATGCATTTGACTAATCTGATTTTCCACAATCTTCACAACCAGCGCCGACCAAGCCCGGACATCAGCCGCCAGTTCGCCGGTAGCTACCGCCGGAGACAATACCTGATACTTTCCCGCAGTGAGTAAGAGCAGGTCATTGCCAGCCTTAGCCAGTTCATCTGCACTTAACAATTGCCACTGATTTTGATCCAATAAGTGAACATACAGTGACGTACTTGTTACCAGAGCCGGCTCTTTGTCCACTTGGCGCAGCGATGCTAAAAAATGTTGTTTGTCAACTGTTCCGTATTCTTGTTGATATTGTTGATACAGGCTGTCCTCAGTTACGCCGAAGCGGTTCATACGTCGCAGCACACTGTGCTGTTTTTGCGGGGATAAACCGCTCTGACGCAGCAAAGTATCCTTGACGGCTTGTTTGACGGTGCGGCCAATCAGTTCTCCCAGTTTGGCATGTTTGCCTGCATCCTCCAAATATAGAGGTGATCCTGGGTTAGTGATCACTATCGTCTGATCTGTTCCGGAGCCGGTAGCCAATCCGGTCGAAAACCGGCTGCCGGCTACCAGTTCCTGCAAGGCGGCTGTTTTGGCCTCAGTGCAGGTCACAAGCGCTCTGGCCATAGTACCGGCGGGAAGATCGGCATCAATAACTAACATAATATTAATAGTCCCGGCTTTATACGATGCCGGCTTTTTGCCAGGAGTAAAATACGATGCCGGATCACCGACCCGCCCGCCGTTACCTTCCACACCGCCGGTAGCGATGGCAGTTACGGTAAGCGACTGATAGCTTTCCGACTGTATCACAGCATTCTCCATCGAAGCAGCTGTACCCATACTGGTCACTTTGCCGGGATTCAAGCCCAGCTGTCCGGCCACTTGCTGCATATATTGAGGGTAGTTGGCACCGGTTACACCAATGGCGCCTTTCATATCATGATTAAACACTGCCTTAAGATCATGCCGGATGCCACCGTTGATCACTGAAGTGCTCAATACATCCCGCGGAGCATGGAAAGCCACGATCAGACTGGTACCCTGCCGGTATACCTTATCCCCGGTTGATAAGGTAGACACAGGTATTTGTTCACTGCCCAAACAGGGAATAGCACCACTCCACAAAATAATAACCACCAGCAGCCCTTGTAACCACTTTTTCATTGTTTTCCTCCCTCGTACGATTACTTGCAAAATCAACGATGCTTGTCAGTCAGAACGCTCTCCTGCCCCGGGTCAACAATGACTCGCATGACCCTGACTGTGGCAGTGACCCTTGCTGCAGCGATGAACATGTCCATGGTGCGGATGAGCCATGGCGGCTTTGAGATGAGCTACATAGATATCTTGAATAGCTGTATTTTCACCTAAGCCACTAAAATATACCTCAACCGCAAAGCCTGCCGCTACTAGCTGTGATTTAGCTGAATCCTCTTCCTCGCCAGCCATATCATTAGTGGCATGGTCACCGGCTACCAGCATAAATGGCATCAAGGTAACCTTCTTTACCTGTTTCTGTTTGAGCTTGCTGATAATTCTGGCTAGTGACGGATATCCTTCCACCGTATAAATATACGTATTTGTAAATCCGGCATCTTCAAGCTTTAATTGAAGCACACCATAGGCGGCATTGGCCGGATGCATTCCGCCATGTCCCATAAGTACAACAGCATGTGCCGGATCAGCTGCCGGCAACTGAGTTGCCAGCGCTTTGATGGCAATTTCGTAATCATCAGGATGGTTGTCCTGCCCCATGGCGTAGAGCAGTGGACGGCCTAACCGGATTTTTTCAAAAACCTTCTCATGGATATAATGACTAACAATTTTTTGTATCTTTTCATATTCAGCCCCTGGCACAATATGCAGCGGCTGAATATATACTTCCTGAACCCCTTCAGCCTGAAGCCGCTCCAAGGCTTGTGTCTCATTAGCAATCTGAATCCCGTCACGTTCGGACAAAATCCTGATAACAGTTCGCGAAGTAAAAGCCTGCCGCACCTCATATTCAGGAAAAGCGGCACGAATGCGGTTTTCCACGCTCTCGATATTTAGCTTCAAGGTCTCTGGATAAGAAGTGCCAAAACTAACAACAATGATAGCTTTTTTTTTCGCAGCTTGTTCTTGCGTCATACATTATCTCCTCATTTCTTGTAATAGTAACTGAATAAACCCCTCTCTGAAATTCAGAAAGGGGTTTATTTTTAATAGAGTTCGTTTTCTATGGTTATCCCTGCCTTGCTACAGCGGTTCCAAAAAGCTCTCTCCATAATCCCCTCCTCATCGCTCGTGAGTAAATAACGGTGATTGACAGACAGGCAGTTCTCCTGGCTCTGGCTCATAGTTTACCCAACCCTTCCCAAGACACAGTAGTCTCAGTGGTATACCTTGGGTTAACTCCCCATTACAGTGGCGGGACCGCGCCGGTATTTCACCGGTCTTCCCTATTAAGCCCCGTAGGGCACCTGGCTCGGCAATATTTAGTTATTATTCGTCATATTATCATTAATACTATACCCTCTTGGCAGGTATTGTCAATAACAATTAGTAACAAGCAGAGTGAACATTACATCAAAAAACATGCCGCACCATAGGCAACTGTGAACTGGGGATAGGAAAGAACATTAACAGCTCTAAAAATTTCATCTTCAATGGCGGATGCAAGTCCGCCATTATTTGCGGCACCACCATCAAGATACAAATCGTCCTCAATTTCTTGATTTCCCAGCATACCTGCTATGCGTCTGGCAATCGATTCATGCAATCCCCTGATGATGTTTTCCTTTTTGTTCCTTTGGCTAAAAGAGATACGATCTCGCTTTCGGCGAAAACCGCGCACGTACTGTTGAGGTTGATAGAAGCATCAGCATTGTCAGCTAATGTCGCAAAATCATAGATGGGTGTGTCTAAAATACGCCCAGCCATTTCAAAAAACCTCCCGGTTCCAGCCGCACATTTATCGTTCATTTTAAAATCACTAAGTTTTCCATCTTCAGAAATTCGGATAATTTTTATATCCTGTCCACCAATATTAATCACTGTACGCGCTTTTTTATCACTTAATAAGTACACTCCCCAAGCATTGGCGGAGACTTCATCAATGACGGTATGCGCCTGCGTTATCAGATTCTTGCCATACCCGGTGACAGAAATGCCTCCAATATCCTTTTTCTTTATCGCCAGATCAGTCAGACCATCATCAATTAATTTGAGGGCCAATGCTTCCTGCCCCGGCGCTGTTGGTACTACTTTTTTCCACAGTAGTTCTGTATCTTTAACAATTACAGTTTTTATGGCGGTGCTGCCAAGGTCAATGCCAATTTTATATTCCATAGTTATCTCCCCTACTTTAATGTTTGTTTAAAAGCTTCTAGACGGGTCAGAATGTTTTGGCTGTCTTCTTTCACATAATCAGTTTCAATCTTGAGAAACTTGCTGCCGCTTGCTTTTAATTTAGCTTCAATTGTAAAGCTTTCAATATCATATGGATGACAACCCTTTAATACATGAAAAATAATTCCGTTTATATTGTGGCTCGCTGTTATCCTCAAAATAGTATTGATGCGTCTGTCATTATCCGCAAAGGTTGGACAGATGCAGGCCTTATGATATCTTTCAGCAAGTGCTTTTAATAGACCGTGTTCAGATGGGTCGTCATAAACAGTCGCTCCGGGGAATATTCTTTCGGAAGAACAGAGATCATCGGCACAAACCGTCATACCTGCTTGTTCAATGAGTTGTAACATCTTGAAGTTAGGAAAGATGACCGGTGAACCGGCGAGAAAAATCTTATGAGGATTTTTCTGTGGTTTTATTGATTGAAATTTTTTCACTACAAGTTCTAGCTTTTTTGCCCATCTATCAATATCATCAAACATAAATGTATTGGCAATGGCAGTAAACCAGATTCCGGAGATTATATTTTTTCTTTTTAACTCAATCAGTTCATCAAAAATTCTCCAGACATTCATAAATGCATTCATCGAACTCATGAGCTCTTGTCTTTTTAATTTGTTGCCTGTTTTTTGCTCTAAAAACAGTTTTAATGCGTAGATTTCTTCAACCCAGCGTTTTTGACCCTTTTCGTTCTGTTTAACATGGGGAAGTTCGAGATAATGTAAGTGTTCGATTTTTTCTTTCACTATTTCAGGCATCTTCACGACCCAATCGCAGGTTGTTGGTACAATCGTGGCATCATAATAGGAAGGTATTGCAGCGTCAAAGTCCATACTGCCAATATACGCTTTGAGCATGGGACACATAAGCACAGGCAGATATGCTGCGGATAGTCGCTGCGCTGAATAGGAACCGCTGCATAGTTTTATCGGATGAACCCCAAAAGCATGAAACAGCTCAAATGGCGCTTGGATGCAAAAAAGCCCGATTAGCGGACGGCCTACTCTTTTCCGTAGTTGGTCAGGCTGTAAAGGACATGCTAATAAATCTAAAAAATAGTCAAATTCCGGGGTATAGTCAGTTCTTTCTTTCAATACGTTAATTTCATGACAATATTCTTCACAAGTTTTTTCGTAAACTTTTGTTCGCTGTTTTATGCGGCGTTCTTCCTCTGTTTGCACAATTTTATTCATCCAATGATTTCCCCTGTTGATAATTTTGGGCAACATATTTTCGTGACGAAGAAAATATGTTGTACTTAAGAAATTTTGCAGTCAATGTATTGTCTTCAGGACAAGCCTCAATACATCTCATACAAAGCATACAGTCTTCACTCATTACATTTTTTTCCGTCTTTTCTAGATGAACATCCCTAATATCCATAGGACACATTCTTTGGCAATTACCACAGCCCGAACAGGTATGCACCGATTTTTCAAACCGGATAAAACTGATTTTTTTATACATTTGAATCAAGGGCAGCATCGGGCAAAATAGACAAAAAAATCGGTCTTTGAAAAAACTTCCTATCAGCGTACCAGCTGCAATCATTACGGAAATTACGGAAAAGGTCAGGGTGATTGTGTTCGTAAAATCCAGCGCGAAATTTCGCGTATCCCCAACAAAAAGAGGCATAATCGGTTTTGCCGGGCAAATCTGACAGAAGAATAAGTAAAAATCGCTATGTAGTCCTGCATATGTAATCAGCAGCGGAATACTAAGAAGCAGTGCCAGTAATACATATTTAGCCGGCTTTAGGCGCTCCCGGGTTTTCCAGGAAAGTTCTGTTTCCCGTATTCCCAGCTTCTTTCTGAGTTGGGACAACCAGTCTTGCAATGTACCGAATGGGCATATCCAGCCGCACCATATTTTTGACAATACAATTGTTAAAAAAGCAAAGATCAAAAAATACAGTATTACCTTAAACCCTTTGTAGGAAAGCAACTCGGGAAAATAGAAGCCAAGCCCCCATTGTCCCTGCAGCGCCATGAGATAACAGTTTCCAGCGCAGCCATGAACATAAGGACAGGAAAAGCAGGGCATAGAATACCCAAAATTCAAGCCAATGCGACCGCCATAAGTCCATACCACAAACATAAGATTTTGTATTAGCAAGCGTATTGTACCTATCATTTAATATTAAAAACTCCTTCTGCGAAATAGCACAACACCTGAGATAACTGCCATTACAGCAAAGAAGAAACATAAGCCCAGGGTAAGATTATTGTGAGCAGACAATGAACGGCGCAGGAGAAGATTCATTGAAGTTTTATATACTTCATTTCCCACGAATTCTTCCGTATAGAGAATTATCTCTTTATATTCATGATATCCGCCGTCATCTAATCGTTGATCATGGGGCGGAGTAAAGGAAAACCTACCATCATCACCAGGCATAAGTTTTTCATAACTTTTTTTGCCTATGTCGATGAGTTTCATTTCTTGGACAGGATAGCTGGACGGATGAATTGGCTTATATAGGAACTGGAATGTTTGGCCAGTCTGAGCCCAGGGGAAATTCCCGGCTGACACCAGGTCAATGGACGTAAATGTTTTGGAACTTTCCAGCAACACCGGTTCCTTTTTTATATTTTTATCTAACCCATCTCCATAAAGAGGAAATGCTATCTGTGCCGTAAAATGTTCTTGGGCGCAGGTTCCTGTAACATATACATGATAAAGAAACTGAGTGGAAGTATTGACACTTAAGAAATAAAGGCCGTCTTTTTGTTCTATCGGGATGATATAATATTGTTTTTCACCTTTCTGTCGTCCGTCACAATAAAAAGCTGTTAAATTTTTAATGTCAGCAATAGTTAGCGAATCGGAACTGCTTTTTAGATATACAGTTTGCGTTACCGAGCCGTTCGTTTCATTAATCTTTTTGCCGTATTCAAGCCAAAGAAAGGCAGTATCTTCAATGTTACTGCTTTCTGCGCAGCCCTGAAAAGAAATAACCAGCAATAGAATAATGCCTGCAAGTTTAGAAATCATTTCTTTCCATTTCCTGCTGTCTTTTAAGCATCACTAAATTACTCCCTTCCTTTTTTTTATATAACTAGCCCTTCCTCCGCCACTGACAGAAGTTCATATATTGATTCCACAGCCGTTCGACCATGTGACAGGAACCGCGGAGGCCCAAGAACGGCCGGTCATGAAGAAAGATCTCATCGTGCACCGGCAGGGAAATATGCTGACATACTACATCGGTCACGGCCTGTTGCTGTAAGAGGGCTTTTTCCTGACTGCTTGCCAGGAGCAGCCCCGGTGCCAGATTAACCAAATGGGCTGCTATCGCCTGACTGTCATTTTGTCCGTCCAGTATGGTATCAATGCAGCCCGGTACCGGATAAGATGATGCACCATTGTGCAGGACTACAGCCAACGAGCCGGTGGCTATCCATTCCGAGCGCAGCGCCTGCGCCAACGCCAAGGCAACCGATGCAGGCCCAGCCACCAGCGAGTTTTCAAACCACGGTTCACCCCATAGCCGCTGCATCTCGCGCGTAACGGTGCGCAGCCGGTGCTGCAGTTTGTCTGCCTCCTGCTGGGCAGCCTGTAAACCATTACTGCCAGTGGGCAGCGCCTGTCCTATTGCTTGTAACCAGTCCAGTGACCCTGCCAAGCCATAAGGCGGCAGCAGCGACAAATACGGTATGCCGTATTGTTGCTGCAGGTCTTGCGCCAGCGTAAGACCCAGTTCGCCATGAATGACCAGGTTCAGTTCCGCCTGGGTCATGGTTGCAATTTCTGCGGTGCTGCTGCCTGCGCCCGGGCAAGCCAATACGTTGTACCCGGCCAGTTCCAGCAGGCGTTTTAACTCGCGCAGGTCATTGTCCGCGTTGTAATAGCCGATCGAACAGCCTAGCAAGTTGATGGTATGCGGCTGTACTATGCTGCGGTTTTGCAGTGGCATTACGGCAAAATAGGCTTTTGCAGCCGCCCGGTATCCTTCCCAAAAGCCGCCGGTCAATCCACCGCTGTCCATACACACCACCGGGCAGGGCATAGCGGCCTGAACAGCAATGCCGGCAATATCATCGCCGATTAGACTGACCGAACAGCTATTTTCAATTAAGAGTACTGACGGTCGGGAAGATTGGCGAAGCGACGCCAAGGTTTCCAGCAGGCATTCCTCGGTGCCGTACACAACGGCATTATTATCCGGCTGTGTGCCAAAGAAGCGTTTGGCAACACCGGCGCAGGATTTTTCCACATACCTGAGTGCGTAAAAATAGCACCAGAGCGGCCCGTTCGCCACAATAGCGGCATCCGGAATACCGGCAAAAAAAGCCGCTGCCCCGGTCAGCGCACAGGTATTGACTTGGCTGCAAACATCACTCCACTCTTCTTTACCAGCCATACTGCACCCCTCCTTGGCCCCCGGGCCGTTTTGCCAGTTGTCCCAGCTTATTCCATAATTCAATCATGCCCCCTACGCCTAAGGGCGGCAGTACCGGGAGGTAAAACTGCCGCAGGGCATCGTCTTCCAGTTCGTGGGTCGTAACCACTACATCTGAGGTATGCAGCAGGACTTCGTCCTCAGTTTCATCCACAATAGGCGTGATGGTATGCTTTGCCAGTTCTTGCCGCAAAGCCGTTTTCTGCTCGCCGGTCAGGCCTTTGAATAAAAGAATCTTGGCCGGCGTCACTCCGGCCAGGGCAAGCAGTTCCAACACCCAGCCTGGCTGGAAGTGGCTGAGCGGACGGCCAATGCCTAGCACCACCCTGGCCCCTTGCAGGGCGGAACGGCACTTGACTGCTGTTAATTTCAGCCGCTGCTCCTGTGCAGCTTCCACCTGCAAGGCCGCCTGTTCCCGGCCTAGCATTTTGCCTAGTTGTTTGATCCAAGCTTTTGTCCCGCCCCAGCCTACCGGAAGATCATGATCAAGAAAAGGAATTCCGAACCTTTCCTCCAGATCGACGGCCAGCTTGCGTATCCAGGCATAGGACTGGGGTCCTCCTCCCAGCGGAATACAAAGTGCCGAAACCGGAACGCGCTTCATTTCTTCCAGCGTGGCATATCCCGGGAAACGGCCCTGTACCTGGAGGCCGAAAGAACTAAGCAAGGCTGTCATTTCTTTGGCATCAGCCCCATTCGGACCACCGCGGTCGCCCAGCAAGGTTACGGTATCAGCTCTTGCCGGCTGCCACTGCATGAACCGTTCGGCCAAAACCTTAGCGGTATGATAAAAGCCGGCATGATACTCTCCGTCCAAAAAACCGTTGCAAGGTACTGTCATCACCGGTATGCCGAAGTCTGTTTCCGCCTCCCGGGCAATGGCCGGGGTATCATCGCCGATTACACCGGCAACACAGGAATTGGCAATCATAATATACAAAGGTTTGTACCGCTCGACAACATACTCAATGCACTGCCGCAGCTGATCGGCACCGCCAAAGATGGAGTGTTCGTCCCGCAGATTGCTGGTGACGAGCGGCGCTGTATATTGCCGGGGAACGAAAGTTCCACGGGCGAGCGCGTGATAATGCCCGCCCAGATCCATTTCCCGGGTTACATGCCCGCAGGCCTTCGGACTGTGATAGATCACCACAGCGCCTTCGTTATGCGCAACGGCACGCCAGACCCCCGGCATACTGCAGCTGCAGCTGCGTTTCATCGTGATCATATACCGCTTATTCAACACCATATTGCAGCACCAACTCCTCCAATTCTTCAAAACCAACCGGTGTCGGCACCGTTAAGGCAGCGTTCTCCATGATCAGGCCGGCAAGTTCCCGGTATACACAGGCCTGCGCGGACTGGGGCGCCCATTCAATGACTGTTTTACGGTTTATTTCCGCCTGATGCACCATCCGGTCACGGGGAATAAAGGCAATCAGCCGGGTATTCAATCTGGCTGCAAACTCCTGCAGCAATACCTGCTCATGAACAATATTGCGGCTGTTGCCAATAATGCCACCCAGACGCACCCGGCCACGGCCGGCAAACCGCGTCACCCCTTTGGCAATATTATTGGCGGCATACAAAGACATGAGTTCGCCGGATGAAACAATATAGATATCGGTGGCATAGCCCTCCCGGATGGGTACGGCAAACCCGCCGCAAACCACATCTCCCAGCACATCATACAAAACAACCTGTTCTTCGGCGATTGCCTGTAATGCATTCAGCTTTTCCAAAGCGACAATAATACCGCGTCCGGCACACCCAACCCCCGGTTCCGGACCGCCGGCTTCAACACATTTTACACCGGCAAAGCCGGTATGGACAATTTGTTCCCGCGTGACCTCATCGCCGTACTTTCTGGTCATATCCAGCACGGTCTGCATGCATGTCCTGCCCAATAGCAGCCGCGTGGAATCGTTTTTGGGATCGCAGCCAATCTGACAAACGGAATTTCCCAGCTCTGCTAGTGCTGCCGATACATTGGCTGCTGTCGTTGATTTGCCAATACCGCCTTTACCATAAAAAGCTATCTTTTTCATACTTCTCCCCCTTACCGGATAACCAATAACGCCGCTAAATACCTTAAAAAGCTATTAAAATATAAAAATCTCCTGAACAATGTTCAGGAGATGAAATATTCAAATGCTGATATACACATCTGTCTATGTACAAATCCCCTCCCCATCGCTCGCGGGTCAAACGGTGATTGTTAGATAGGCAGTTCTCCTGGCTCTAGATCATCGCTCCTCCAAACCTTCCCAAGACAGCTTGTCTCAGTGGCATATTTCGGATTCGCTCTCTACTACAGTGGCGGGACCGCGCCGGCATTACACCGGACTTCCCTATTAAGCCCTTGTCGGGCACCTATCTCAATACTATGAAATTGTAATTCTTCTATCCACAATCCGGAAACCGCAACATAGCTTACGCCCAGCAGGCAAATACAGAAAACCCTTCCTTATATGCATACGAAAGGATTTTAAATCATGAGTTTATTCCAATAAAAAACCTAGCTTAATAAAAAAGCTAGGAAGGATAAACTGCTTATAACAATCCCCTTCCCATCACCTGTGGGCATAATTGGCGATTACTGATTTATGTAATTATACATGAAGTTAATTCCAATATTATGCTAACAGACTTTATACCATCTGTCAACAAAAGAGTTGCCTAAACGACAAAAGCATAAACAGGCAGAAGCGGGGGCCTTAGAATAGGTTAGGTCAAATCACTGCATCCTTCCAGTTCCCCCTCAATCTCCATAAACAACTTCTGCAATTCCTGTTTTGTTTCCGGCTTAGCATTCCACAGCCCACGCTGTTCGGCTTCCAGCAACACCTCGGTAATGCGGTGCAGTGCCCAGGGATTGACTTCTTTCATCCAGGCTTGTGTATCGGATCGAAAGCGTATTTTTCGGCAAATTTTTCATACATCCAGTCTTCCATCACGTCACTGGTGGCATCCCATTGATATCTGACCGCCACATAGGTGGACATATCGGCCGCCCCTTTATAGCCATGCTCTTTCATGCCGTTGATATACTTCGGATTCATGGCTTCGCCCCGGAACAGGCGCTTCAATTCTTCATTCAGACTGCGGATCAATACCTTGCTGCGGTCTGAGCTGTCGCCCACATAATTGCGCGGCATTTCCCCTTTGATACTGCGGACGGCCGCTACCATGCCGCCACGATATGAATTAAAATCATCGCCGCTCAGCATGGACGATTCCCGGTGATCCACATTCTGCACCGTAATATCAAGGCTGCCCATGCGCTTGCTGAATACCTCCGGCAGGTAGGTGCCATTGGCACCGGTGCCATACGCATGTCCGCCCCATCGTACATACACCTTGGCAATGTCATCGACATTGTCCCAGTTCTTTGCCTCCAACAGGGCTCCCACTCCGGCACCATGGGCGCCCGGCGGGTCACCAAAGATGCGGTACGAAGCCTGCCGCCAGGCAGCATCCCCCCTGTTCCGTAAGTTCCTGCGCTTCCTGCAGCACATGCTTACGAATATAGTTTTCTTCCAGGCTCTCCTCCAAAGACGCTACCATATCCACGGCTTTGTCCATCCAGGTAACCGAAGCCGGCATACTGTCCCTGAACAGCCCGCTGATACGTCCGGTGACGTCCACCCGGGGACGCTTGAGCTCCGATAAGGGAATGACTTCGATATCGATAACCCGGAGGCTGCCTTTTTGCCACACCGGCCGTAAGCCCAGCAAATACAGAAATTCGGCCACACATTGCCCATGATTGCGCAGGTTGCTGGTCGCCCATAGAATAATACCGACGCTTTCCGGATAACGCCCTTCTTCCTTAACATAGCGGGCAATGACATCTTCCGCCATCTGCTTGCCGATTTCCCAGGCATAGGATATTACCGATGCACTCATACCGGTAAAACTATCTTGCCACCACGCGTACGAGCCGTACAGATTATAGGCCTGCAAGACCGGCACGCCCAAATCCTGAATCACTTTCAATTCGAGAAAACGGGTCACGGTAAGCGAAAATACAAAGGTATTAATTAACACGTCAATAATGACTTGTCCCCGGTCATAAAAGTATGTTTCAAACGCCTCGGTTAAGCCCGTCGCTCCTGTTTCCGGATTGCCCAGATTATTGCTGAATACGACCAGGGCATTATAGCCCTGCCGTTCAATTTCCCGAATCAATTCAGTTTGTATTCCAGATTCCCCCAGATCCATTCTTCCCGGGAAAAAATCATGGCGATGGTTGGCCGGTCCGGCAAACAGAATTGCTGCCGGTAGGACGCGATATCGGTAAACGCGGCACTCGCCCCGGGGTGATAAATGCCATGCCAGGGCAATTGCTGCGGCTCTTGATAGCCGCAGGCCGCCTGACTAAACTGACAGCTCAGCCACAGCCACAGATTGCGGTAATTGGCTTGTCTGCTAAAGGTGATATACTGCTGAATTTGTGTTTTTTCAGCGGGAGTAAGGCCGTATTCCAGCACATCATCGCCCGGATCAGCGATCAAATACTGTTGGTTATGAACAGTATTTTTCCCATATCTCATCCACCTCGTTTTATTTAGGCATGAGCCGGTCCCTTGCGCTGCCCATGCCGCATTTCCAGCGCCAGCAACGCATCCTTGAGATGTTGAACATAAATAGCCTGAATGGCAGGATTTTCCCCTAAGCCGGTTCTGCATACGCTAACTTTATAGCCTGCCGCCTCTAGTCTGGATTTAGCAGAATCAACATTGTCTCCGGCAAGATATTTCAGCAGATGTTCACTGCTTGCCAGTACAAAGGGTATCAGTACAACTTCCCGGGCCTTGATTTCTTTCAGCTGTCTTAGTACACCCTCAAAGGTTGGATAGCCTTCCGCCGTATATACAAAAGCATTTTTAATTCCTGCGTCAGCCAGTTTCAGTTGTAACGTCGCGTATTCCAGCTGATTGCTGCCATTGCACATAAATACGACAGCATTTTCACTGCCTAGCTCAGGCAGCTGTGTTTTCATCGCTTCAATAGCAATATGATAATCATCGGGATGGCCCTTAAGGCCTAGCGACAGCAATAAGGGACGGCCAACCGTCATCTTCTTAAATTCTTTCTCCTTACTGCGGATAAGGCTGGTGATATATTCTTTACTATGCGTATATGTTTTGTCAGACACAATCGATAAAGGTTGAATATGTACTTCGGTATACCCTGCAGCAGCTAGCTTTTTGAGGGCTTCGCCTACGCCGTCGACTTGGAGGTCCGAATGTTCAGCCAATTTTTTAATAACCTCTTGTGATGTAAACGCACGATGTACATCATATTCCGGAAAAGCAACTTTAAAACTATTTTCCGCACTCTCAATGGATTTTTTCAAAACTTCAATATCAATTGTGCCAAAACTTACTACCAGAACGGCTTTTTTTGCTCATAAATCCTCCTTGTATATTTTAATTTAGTCAAACACTTCTATAAATCAAAAACCTTCCTCATATAAAGAGGAAGGTTCCAGAAAATAGTTTATTCCCATGAATAAACCTAACAATCCCCTTCCCATCACCCGTGGGCATAATTGGCGATTAGTCATTATTCAATATTTCATATTTAGAATATCATCTACTGCTATGGTTGTCAAATACATTCCCTGTCACGTTCATACAGATCACGAATCACTGTATGCCTCAGTTTTATGAAAAATTTATTGCTTGCATCAATATTCCGCAAATAATTTACAGAAACCAATAACCAGCATATCCGGTGATACAGCTTATAAAATAACAGCTTATTTCGGTCATATCTTTTAGGCTTACTGGTGGATAAAAAATTATACAACATATCCAGGAGAGCATATTCAAATTCAATGTCGAAATATTTGATGCCTTCGATGTCGATAAACCCAATTGTGCCGTCAGTCAACAACCAGACATGCGGCGGTGTTGGTTCTCCATGTATAAGTGCATAGCTGACCGGCTTTAATTGACCGACAAAGATAGTTATGTAGTTGTCCAACTGCTGCAAAACCAAATGCTTCATTCTTTTTACAGTGCTGTCTAAACTACACGCTATTTCCAGTTCCTCAACAGCATGTTCATAACATAAACACTGACAAGATTTAGCATATCTGTTGGTAAGCATAGGAAATCCAAAATAATCCCGGCTGCAGGTATAGAATTTATTAAGTTCTGCATTCAACGGATCAGTAATGTTCGCAATATTGCCGTGCTGCAGATACTCCTGTAAACTAATCCCGTCAAAGCACTCCACATAGGCATAATCAAAGGTCTTTTCTGCGGAAAAATGCCCTGTTTTTATTATCCGGGGAACTCTGATGCCCAGATCAGTCAATAATCTGGTGTTATGGCAAAAATATTCAAATCCTTCGGCATATAAATAATGTAAACCGTCAGTATGCGCTTTTGTTAGTCCTAGAATAGGTTTTTGCCAGATATACAGGATGGTTTTGTGGTTATTGCCATCGGTCACTAAGTACACCTTTTTTGAAATACCATTGACAATACCAACCAGGGTGAATTGACTTAGATTCAGATCAGTTTGAATAATATGGTATGGTAGTTCACACAAATTCATTAACTTCGTTATCATTTTAAGCACCTCGGCTCTAGGAGATATTTCCGGAAACTAGCTGGTTAGCCGTATATAATTTGCTGATGATCAGTGAATAGTAAATCTTATCGGTTTGGCCCAGACGGTCACACACGGAAGGGTCATAATCTTGTCAAACTCGTTCCGCTCGGCATAATCCTGAACAACATCCCTGACTTTTTCGTACTCTTCCCCTGCAGCGATCTGAAAGGGCTGCACGATAATCTCGGTAAACCCTTCTTCTTGCAGGCGCTCTAATGCCTGTCTCTCGTCATCAGCCTGAATACCATCGCGTTCCGCCAGTTCTTCTATCAGGGTATGGGAAGCAAAGGCCCGGCGCACTTCATAGTGTGGGAAATCTGCCCAAAGTTTGATATCATTTTTTTCGCTGGCCAATTGACAGGCCTCCGGGTAGGCAGTGCCTAAACCCACCATTAAAAAAAAGGCTTTTTTCTCTATTTTCTTCAAAGTTACTCAGCTCCTATCAAAAATACTGGTGCATTAGGATGAACCCTAATTCCCAGTTCCTGAGCCTTAACCACCGGAAAGAAATTCGCGGTTGGAATGTAAGGTTCCAAGCGGATGTGTTTGGGGTTTATTCCTATCGACTGCGATACCATACAGCGGCTGATGGCGATGGCCAGGCTCAATAGCCAGGATTTCGGCCTTACTACTAACCTCAGATAACAGGACAGATATTTTAAAGTTTTCTCCCCTTATCATATCCCCCAGATTGCGCAGGAGAGAAAGAGGTACATTAATATCCATACACTTAGTTTCTTTCCGTAGGGTTAACACAAGCCGACTCAGGTCATCCCGGTTGTCTTAGAAATTGGCAGTAGGCATAGTTAACTGCACCCAACGGCATAGCGGGTTAAGCGGATACCCGTGTAAGGGGTTTTCCCGCTTTTCCTGAAAGAGATCTTTTAGTTGCCAAACACAAAACTCCCGGCTGCCATGGCAACCGGGAGTTTTTCTACAGCACACTAAATAGAAACTCCTGATTAATAATAACCAGGAGTGAATTCAGCAATACCACACAACTTACTTAGAACAGTTCTAAGTAAGCAGATGAACAACTGTAATCCCCTCCCCATCGCTCGTGGGTGAAAAACGGTGATTGACAGATAGGCAGTTCTCCTGGCTCTAGATCATCGCTTATCCAAACCTTCCCAAGACTTCTCGTCCCAGTGGCATATCTTGGATTCGCTCCCTATTACAGTGGCGGGACCGCGCCGGCATAAACCGGACTTCCCTATTAAGCCCCTTAGGGCACCTACCTCAATACTATTCAATTGTCAGTCAAAACACACTGTTCTACATTTGACATTAATAATATCATCTTTTGCCAAGGATTGTCAATTACTTCTTGGCTAATTTGTCCAGTTTGGCCAAATGGTCTTTACCTTCTCGCTGATAGTTTCAGACAGGGCTGGCGGCAGTTTCCCCGGCCCAGATGGTACGCATCAGAGTGGAGTATTCTTCCGTTACTAAGCTACCGGCAGTTTTTCCTGACAAGTTGCATATTATTTAATATAAAAAAAGGACTGACGTGTTGGTAGCACGCCAGCCTCACAGGTTATCTAACCAGAAAACGGTTAGCCCGGATTGTTAGTTATTAAGAAATAACCGCGAAACCTTGGCTGAGGAGGCGGTTATTCTTTTTTATGATGAGCACAACAAGTGTTGCGAATGCAATTATTAATACATTGCCTCAAATGTTGACACCATACCACCCCCTCTCAAAAAGGGCGTGGCCAACCGTTCTCCCCGATAACCTGTATGATTATTATAGCAGAGTCTGCCAGACTGAAAGAGAAAATTCACTTCTGGCTCTAATACAACACCGTACCGTCTTCTCCCTGAAGGCGGCTTTTTTGATTGCCTCTGTCACCGGTGTGACCGTCCGGCAACGGCGTTTGGGTTGCCGCCTGGTCTCACTAGAGTGACCGCCATGCCACTCCAGGTCACAGCCGGTTATTTTTTCGTATCGATTTTGAAAAAGGCATTATAATCAGTAACAGCCTTATTGGCGTTTTCGATGGCGGCGTTTCGTTCCTTGATGACCAGATTGGCGTCGTTGGTCGCGGCGTCAATGTAGAGCTGGGATGCTTTTAGATAGGCATCCGCTGCGGTAATGTAAGCGGCGGGTGACCTTGGCGGCCTCTATCAAGGCCGGCGGAGTCGGCAGCGGTGGCAAGGTGGCTTAAACAGGATTGGCGGCAGTTTCTCCGGCCCAGATGATACGCATCAGCGCGGGGTACTCCTCCGTCAGGTGCTGCAGGATGATGTCCAGGCTCAGGCTGACCAGCTGCGGCTCAAACTGTTCCGGCACCGCCGGCAGGCAGCTGTCCAGGACCAGATCATTGGTTTCGCTGAGGTAATACTTAAAGGCTTTGTAGGTCCGGTTCAGGGTATTAACATAGTCCTGCAGCGCCGGGCCGTTCGCGCCTTTGACGGCGGCGGAGGCGACGCGCACCTGGAGCAGGGTGTAGAGGCTGGCGTCGGTGATCAGCATCACCGGCAGCTGCTGGCCGCCGACCTCCAGCTGGGTGCGGAAAATGACGGTATGCGCTTCATCGGCTGCCTCCTGTACGGAAAAACAGTTGATTTGATTGGTTTCCAGGAACTGTTGAAATATTTTGGCTTTCACATTGGCTGTTGTAACTGTTAGCATTGCTGTATTCTCCTTTATCATAGGGTTGGCCCGCTTGTAGAAAAAATTACGAATAGCTCCTCAAGCTAAATTTCATACTACTTATTGGCATTGATACCTGTAAGCAACCAGGCCTGGACAAAACAACGTCCAGGCTTAGTTGCAGTAATAATTGAGCGTTGTGCCGAAGTCTCTGTTTAGAAGAAATACTGCATGGTCAGATAGTACGTCCGGCCTTGCTGAGGATAGACAACGTTGCCGATAGTTTTAGATGGACCGGAGTTTTGTCTCCACAATTGATTTGGTCCTTCATTGAACAGATCATTAACCCCGGCTGTCAGCTTAACTTTATCATTGAAACCATACTTCAGCCCGACATTTGTCAGACCAAGCGTATCATAAAAATAACGGCCGCCAACTCCAGTATATTGTCCTACTTTCCCCAGGTAATGGTATTCGCCAAAAACGGTCAGTTTATCGCCGGGGAAACGGTAGCTTAAGCGGGTATTGGTCTCCCACTTAGGCGTCCAGGGGAATGGATTGCCCGCATTTACGTTTGATTTTGTAACCATATTAAACATGCCGCTTTTGGTTATTAACGAATCATTCCAAGTTACGGACTGCAGCAGGTTCCAGCGCTGCCAGTTCAGTTTGCTCTCCAGCTCGACGCCCTGGATTTTGCCGGCAGCCAGATTGGAATAATAGCCATAACCATACGGATTGATCGCATAGGTACTCAGGTTTTTGACATCCCGGTTAAAATAGGTCAGGGTCACATCGGCGTCGGCCTGGAAGGCTTTACCTTGCCAGTTGGCGCTGACATCCCAGCTGGTGCCGCGCTCGACATAGGAATTCAGCAGAAAATCGGAATAGCTGGTTCGATACATCTCCCAGCGGGACAACACATTGACCCCGTCGCCGAACAGTTCATAGAAGTTGGGGAATTTGTAGTAGGTCCCATAGGTGCTGCGGAAGGTCCAGTGGTCATTCTGCACTTTTTTGAGACCAAGACCGTAGGAATATTCCCATTCGCCAAGATCGGGATCGCCCAAATCCACATTCATCGTCATTTTTTGGCCCCGCAGCACCGGCGTAAAGAACAGATTGCCGCTCTTGTTCAAGGTCATGGTATCCTGCACCTGGAAAAAATAGTTATTGGTACTGTAATCGGTTTTGAAATATTGCTTGTAAGAATCAATTACGCCGACAAAACTGTCATTCCTCGGCCAAACATCAAAATTGTTGGTGTCGACATTCATGGTCTCCCGGGAACAATCAAAGAGGAATTCCACCAGATGATTTTTGCCCATTTTCCAACTGCCGTCGATCGCGCCCTCATAACGTCGGTTGCGAAACTCGTTATCGGCCGTTGTAAAAATCATGGCAGCACTACCGGATTTAAACTCAGCATTCGTCGCTTCTTTATGCTGGTAGGAAGTATCCAGTTTCCAGCCCCATTCCAGGTTACCGGCAGTCTGTCGCCGTCCCAGCGACAATTCTGTCTTGGTCGTTTCCAAATACCGTTTCCGGTAATCATCAAAATTACCCGCTTTATTCGGTATTTCGTCAAACGGCACATCTACCCAATCATCACATGCCGATTCAGGTAATTTTGTTTTGTTATTTTTATACGTCAGTTTGGCAAACCAGTGGTCATCCTGCCATTTTAAGAGGGCATCCGTGTTATGATAGTCGTTATTCATCCGCCAGCGGGATTCGGTAACATTGTACACATTTCCCCCCGGATGGTACTTGTCATAACGGAAATCGCCCTGGGACTGATCGCGGTTCAGCGCAAACAGCAGACTTCCCTCGCCCAGTGGGGCCGTCAGTTCCAAATTGCCGGTATAGCCGCCAAAGGAACGCATGCCAGTAGAGATGCTGCCTTTGCTTTCCTGCGGTTTCTTGGTGACGATGTTGATGGCGCCGCCTAAAGGCGAGCCGGCAAACCGGGCCGGTACATAGCCGCGATAGACTTCGACCCGTTCGACATTTTCAACGGGAATGGTGGACAGGTCGACGGCCGCGTCGCTGGCGGAATTGGCCAGTACACCGTCAATGTAGATATTGACCTGCCCGCCGCTCGAACCGCGGACTCTGGCGACCGCGTAGTGGCCGGTGCCGCTCAGCCGCTGGACATAGACGCCCGGTACGGTCTGCAACAGATCCGGCAGGTTTTTCATTTCGCCTTTGTATTCGGGCACATGGATAACCGAGACGGTGCCGGGCGACAGGTTTTTCTCCCAGTCGGGACGAGCGGCTTCGACGACCACCGGCGCCAGAGCGAAGCTGCCGGGTTCATTGCCACCGGTAACAATCGTCCCTGTCTCGGGCTCAGCCGTACCGGCAGCGGCTGCCGGGCGTTCACCGGTATCTGCCTGACCGGCTTGTCCGGTCCTGGCCTGCTCTTCCTGGTTGGCCTGTGTTTTCTGATCGGCCTGATCAGACGGCGGTGTCAGCTTGTCACCGGCAACGGTTTTGTCCGTTCCGGCAGCTTCTTGGCCGGGCTGTATGGTCTGACCGTCTTGCGCTGTCTTATTGGCTTGTGCCGGTTGCGCTGCCTGCGTTGCCTTATCGGCAGCCGTCTTTGTCCCGACAGCCGTTGTTGTCTGCGGTTTCGCAGCCGCTTTGGCCGCAGGGGAAACTTCCGGCGCAGTCATGCTGCGGTCAAAGGCTGCGTTCTGCGCGGCCGCCCGTTCGGAGGACGAAGGGCCATTGAAACGCCAGGACATACCGGCGTTGACCTGCCAGTCGGTATTGACTTTGCCGCCGACGGTTTTCGTCAGTTCGACAAAAGCATTTTTATCTCTGCCTGTCTGCAGATTGGTGCCCAGGGCAAATTCATACCAAGTGTCGTGGCCTGCCAGGGTATCCACCGCCATGCTGGCCCTCACGATCTCTTTTTGATGCCAAGAATCATAAGACATGGCATCGGCGCTCGCACTGCCGCCGTCTTTAAAATCGTGATTGACCGCGGCTTTAACATACACCCTGCCTTTCCGGTCACCGTTGGTGAAGTTCCGGCCGGCGGTAAGACCTAAGCGGCCTGTGAGCATTTCCAACTTGTCCTGGTTATAGCGCATGTTATTATCCTGGGTATAGCTATAGGCTTTCATCGTGCCGTAGGTAAGGCCGACCTGCGGTTCCAGGTACCAGCCGCCCGGCATTTCTTTCTGATAGCCGTAACGGACACCGGCGCCATAGGTCCAGGTGCCGTAGTCGTTATCATACAAAACATTATACGAGTCGTAGAATTTATTGTTGTTGCTCAGTTTGGAGCCGCGTACGGTCAGATCGAGATAGTGGCCTGTGTCTCCGAGCCAGCTGGTATACAGGCCGATGCCACCGCTCTTTAAATCGCCGGTGGAGCCGCTGTAGAGCCCTTCGTCGGTGCCGCTTTTGATGGTATGCTGATGGAAATCGGCATCCGAATTTAAGAGGCTGAGGAACAGGCCGGTATACAACTTGCCACCGAAGAGTTTCTCCTCCCGCTGTTTGTCATAGCCGACTTGAATGCCGTTGTAGTTCTGGCCAAAACTGGAACCATACGCGCCATCAAAATCATATTTGCCGCGCCAGACCTGCGCCCAGGCGCCGTCCGCGCCTTCGCTCTGGCCCTGTGAATTGGCGGCACGCAGGTCTTCGCCCCGCTTCCAGAACAGGCCGTTTTCCATCCGCCACAGATTGCGCATCGACAGCTGGGCATTGGCCGCGCTGAACACACCCTGGGAAACGAGGTCAGTGCACCTGGCTTCCCAGTTTAAGTCTTGATAATAATAATAATGATCGACATCTATAGAGCCGTCTTTCGTAAGCCAGCTAGTAATGCTATATTTTTTAAAATTACCGTCAAGCAAGAGCTTGTTTGTGCTGGCATCGGTCTTAGTAAAGGTCAATTTTGGCTCGAAATTTTCAATCCGTTGGTAAAATTCTTTGACTAGAGCAGTATATCGATCTTTCAGATTTCCTTGGGGCACATATTTCTCTAAATATGCAGCAGCAACGGCATTCCAATTATTATATTTCAACATCAAATTACCTAATAACTCATAATTTTCCGGACTTTGTGCTCCAAATGCGTCCATGTCTGCAAATATGTCCGCTTCAAAATTAGCGTCATGATTGGTAACATATTGAAAAAATCCAGCGCCATAAATGTTTACTACGTTAAACTTACCAGTTTCATAATAATTTTTTGTCGCATTCCAATCAATACCACCAAACCCGGGTTGATAACGAACTACCAAATTAATATTTGCGCCATCCTTCGGCAACGTTATTTTTTCCCAGTCGGTAAAGGTTATTGAGTCGCATTTCGCATCAGCATTAGCTCCGCCAAGTCCGCCGGCATTAAGCGTTATGTTGACATTTTTACCGATGTCGACTGTAGTAAAGACAATTCCCCGATACGACTGATTCGAACTCCAGTCGATACTATCTGCACCGGCCCAATTAGGCGATGTATATTTATAGGCCAGATCGATCACAGAATTATTTCCCAAAGTTACAAGTTTAGCCTTGACACCGTAGCTACTATCCAAAGGGCGCCAAACAGCGCCATCTCCTAAAGTAATGAGCCCATTATAGGTGCCCTTGTTTTCCGTGGTGTGACTCCATGTGCTCATTGTTTCTCCATCGTTTATCGTAAAACCACTTGTCCCTACACTTTGCCTATCAGGAGTTTCCCCTGTTTTAGTCGCGGCATATACCGCGCCATAAGGCAACGTGCTTAAGGCCAGCCCTAAGAGCGCTGCGGCGACCAGTTTTTTACCGGCTTGCTTAATGGCTCTGTTTTTCGTGTTGCGCTCAATTTTTCTTTTGAATTTGCGCGTTATTTTCATTGCCCGATTAATCCTCCTTGATTTTCCTCTCCTGTTCATTATTACTATTGTCCCGCCTGTCCGGTCATGCAGCGCCTGTACCTGGCAATAAAAAAACTCCCTTACAGGAGTTGGTTACGTCAGGCCAGGGAAAGTCGGTTCCAGTGCTGCCGTAATCCCCTTCCTGTCGCTCGCAGGTGCCGCAGCACACTCTCCGCCGCAAAACGGCAGACTGACACGCTGCAAATGGTGATCGCCGGACAGGCAGTTCTCCTGGCTCCGGTTCATCGCTCGTTTGCGTCTTCCCAAAGCTTGCGCTCCAGTGACCCCGTACGTTAGCCGTACTGCTGCAAATTTGCTCCCCGTTACAGTGGCGGGACCGCGCCGGTGTTTCACCGGTCTTCCCTATTAAGCCCCGAAGGGCACCTCTCCCCACTTTATGTTGTTGTTTAGCTTGATTTGAAAGTTACATATATATATTGTATCGAATTACGAATCAGTGATATTATAAAACTTAAGGTAGAAGATCTTGGAATTGTTGAAAGAAATAGTAAGGTAATCATTGTTTCCGGAGAAATTGGTACACACACGATGAGAAAAACATTTGGTTATCATGCTTACAAAAACGGAGTATCGCTAGAACTCTTGAAGGATGTTCTCTGGAATGAAATACGTGTCACCTTTTTTTTATACTTCTTTTTCACTTCCCACGGTAATTTCAAATTCGCCTTCGATAATAATGCCCCATTCTGCAGCATGTAAATTGATCAGGAATCCGCGTGCCAGCCTGAGCAAAGCTCCTACATTCCAATTCTGAATATATTTAGTTTATTATATAAACTAAATTCCAAAAAAATTATTCCTGAAAAATGTCACAAAACTTTTCAATGCATATTCTAAATATCTCGATCTCTTGGGGTGACAGTTGTGAACAAAGTTTTCGATAAAATTCTTTATGCAACTCATGATGTGCCTGATAAGCCAGTATACCTGTTTTCGTTAAAGATACTATGGTGGCCCTAGAGTCAATTGGATGCTGAATACGGCGGACAAACTCTTTTACTTCCATGCGGCTGATTATTTGAGTAATCGCCCCCTTTGTAACTCCCATGCGTAAAGCTAATTCGCTCATCAGAATACCGTCCCCACACCCTATAGCATTGATGGTGTGAATTTCGCTAGGCGTTAAAAGACCGGCCGCTCCGTATTTACGGGGATAGCGTTCGAGCCGCTTTATCTGCATAATTAAGCGACCAATACTGAAACTAAAGCATTCTGTGCTGGATTTACACGAGTTATTATTATGTATATTATTCATAATATTAGTTTAGCATATAAACTATATTCTGTAAATAGTCTTGCTCGTGGATAGGCATCCACGAGCTGGCAAAACATTAAGTTATACCACCACTTTTCATATAATTATCAAACGAACCTGACTTGCATAATTTTCATTCTATGGGTATAATATAAGAAAAGGACTGACGTGCTCTAACACGCCAGCCCCACAGGCTGTCTAACCGGAAAACGGTTAGCCCAAAATTGTGTTATTAAGAAATAACCGCCGCTTTTGAGCAGGGGCGGTTATTTCTTTTTGGTCGTGATCAATACCATGAGAGTGGCAAATGCAACCGCAAATGTCAATGCCTCGTAGATACTCATCCTACCACCCCCTTCCTTAACAGGAAGGGGCCAACCGTCCCCCGAGCAGCCTGTGTGCTTATTATACCGTATTTTCCCAGAGCAAAAAAGAAAAATTTTCACTGTTGGCTCTGTTACGATACCATGCCGCCTTTTTTATTCGGGCGGTTTTTTTCTTTGCCGCCGGCCGCCGGAGTTTGTGTTCTAACCGTTTTTTCTCGTATGGGCGGGCCGCCCGGTCTGGCAGACCGTCTTCCTCCATGACCGGCGCGTTGCGAATCAGGATGATAACAACCACCGTCTGCTACCAAGCAACACCAGATAACCCAGGACAAAGGCAAACATAGCGTTTCTTTCTCTTTACGCTGCATCTGCACCGGCTCACAGCCGGTTATTTTTTCGTATCGATTTTGAAGAAGGCATTATAATCGGCGACAGCCTTGTTGGCGTTTTCGATGGCGGCGTTTCGTTCCTTGATGATCAGATTGGCATCGTTGGTCGCGGCGTCAATGTAGAGCTGGGACGCTTTTAGATAGGCATCCACTGCGGCAATGTAAGCGGCGGTGGCCTTGGCGTCCTCTATTGAGGCCGGTGGGGTCGGCAGTGGCGGCAATTGGGCAGCCGCTGCCGGGTAGCCTGCGGCCAGGTTAGTGGCTGCAGGCGCGGCAGGGGCCGGCTGAGCCGGTGGCTCGGCTGCGGCAACGGCCAGGCCGGCCGCACTCAATGCAAAGAAAATCAACACGGCATAAATTCTTTTTTTCATTGTTTTTCCCTCCTCACTGATTGTTTCAGACAGGACTGGCGGCAGTTTTCCCGGCCCAGATGGGTATGCATCAGAGCGGGGTACTTTAATACTAATAATATCATTTTTGCCATGAATTGCAAATTGCTTCTTTGCCAAATTGTCCAGTCTGACCAAATATATCTTATAATTATCAAACAGTACGGATTTTTTAATGGAATACCGCCCGGCTTTTCTGCGGAGCGCTTTTTCCGGCAAAGGCTGGGGGTTTACGGGAGTTATATCGAGAACATCCCCTCTGCGTACTCTGCGTCTCTGCGGTTCAAAAAACTTATACTTTCTTATAAAAAAGGACTGACGTGCTCTAACACGCCAGCCCCACAGGCTGTCTAACCGGGAAACGGTTAGCCCATATGTTACAGACTATTAAGAAATAGCCGCACACCTTGGGGAGGGGCGGCTATTTCTTCTTGGTTATGACAAATACCATGAGCGTGGCAAATGCGACAGCAAATGTCCATGCTTCAACATAAAATACGGGAAGGATACTGACAGTTTTGGTTGAAAATGATACTATAACCTTTATATTTAAAGCAATAATAAAGGTTATACCTATAGTAGAGTTTAGGAGAATGCTACCATGTCTGATAAATCTAAATCATATTTTACAATTGGAGAGTTTGCGCAGTTATTCGAAATATCTAAGCAAACCTTGTTCTATTATGAGAAAAACAATATATTTGCCCCTAAACTTATTGAGGACAACGGTTACCGGTATTATTCCCTTGATCAATATTTTGTATTTGAAATCATCATTACCTTACGCAAACTGGGAGTATCATTAAAAGAAATCAGCACATACGTCACCAATCGCAATATCGACTCTCTCCAGCAACTGTTTGCGGACAAGCTGCTGGAATACGATGTACAGCTTGAACTCTTGCAGCGCAACAGGAATAATCTGCGCGTACATCTGGAGCGCTTACAGCAAGCCAAAGAAATACGCTGCAATCGTATTACCCTGGAAAATTGTGAAGAAGAATATTTCGTGGCAGACGATTTTTCCGCATTGCAGGGCTCCATGAAAGAGCAGGTTAAGCTTATCGCCCGGCACAATCTTCCCTTCGCTAAAAATGAAATCTTCAACGAATACCATATGGGCTATATCTTACCGCAAGAAGATTTGCTAGCGGAAAACTATTTGGCAATAACCCGGATTTTCACCCGCATCTCTTATCCTGACGAATACGCAAAGGCTTTAATCAAACCCAAAGGACTCTATGCTAAAATTGCCACGCCTGACGGTTACCACGCCAACTATAAAAGTGCAATCAAAAAATTGTTTGACTTTATTAAGCTCAATGAGCTGGAAATTATCGGCGACGCTTACATTTGCCAGTTAAGGAATTACTGGGCTACCGCTAACCCCGATGAATATGTCACACAAATTGCTATCCAGGTTGACTACAATAATTAAAAAACTCCCGGCCTTGATTGAAAATAACAATTCTTACGTTACGTGTTACGTAATCATGTTGTTTCCGCCAGTCGGGAGACATTTTTTAAGCGGTCTCATTAAAAAAATGAGACCGCTTATGTATTTTATTCGTGCTTATGGCAGTGGCCTTCGCCTTTTGACTCCAGCACCTGCTGGAAAATCTTATGGGCTTCTTCCGATGTTTTGCCGTTTTCCAATGCTTTTTTGGCATGGGCAACAGCAGAATGATATTTTTTGTGGGCTTCGTCATTAGTTGTTAATTTATCAATATCGTAATTCATGATTTTGTTAAACATTTCGTGGATTTCTTCCGAAGATTTCCCGGCAGTTTTTGCCGCTTCCACGTGCTTCATCGCCATCTTGTAACGATATTCCGCGTGGGGAGTTTTTGGCAGTTCATACTTAGGATGCGCCATGTAAATCACCTCATTATATATTTTAGGTTAAATCGTTTAACCTGCCTTCATAATAAAGTATCTTCCTAGGATAGAGTCAATAGTCGATTTTCAATTGGCATTCAATTTGCTATAACATGTGCCAAAGCCCTAAAAAATGTAGGGCTTTGGCACATGTTATGACGCCCACAAAAATTAAATTACGTTAATGCTTTTCCACTTACCGTTAAGAAATCGATTAGTCACTAATATCGTCATAATTACGCTGTAACCTAGCAGTGTAATCCACAGCCAGACCAGGGGGAACTGGGCCACTACACAAAATACATATGGCAGAATTACATAAAACAGAAAGGGAACAACGGCATAGATTACCATCATAAACTTGGTATCACCTAATGATTGCAATACACTGCCAATAGTTAAATGAATCGTATCGAACACAAGCCAAATTGATGTAAGTCTTAGCAGCAGGATGGTAGTATTATTTATAAGCAGAACGTTTTCTTGTTTTTGTTCGCTATTAAAGAATGAAATCAAAAAACCAGGGGAAAAAGAGCACACAGTAATAATGACCAAAATAAAACAAAGTCCAACCATTATTCCCTTTTTTGTGACGACTGCAATATTCTCCAGCCTGTTGGCTCCCCTCTCCTGGCCGGCGATAATACCCACTGCGGTTGTAATGCCAATCACAGGCAATATAGATATTGCTTCAATTGCAAAAGCGATATTGGCGCAAGTCAAATTAAATTCACCGGTTGCGCCGATGATAATAAGCAGAAGGCTGAAGTATCCTGTATCGACAAAGGACTGTACGCCGGCAAACAAACCGAATTTTAACAGTTTATTAAGTAAAGATCTATTAAAATTGTAGATTTTTGAAATATTATATTGATACTCAAACTTTTTCTTGGATAAAAGCAAAACATATAGGATAAGACCAATTGTGCAGCTTATAATTGTCGCCATGCCCGACCCAAGCATTCCCATTTCAGGTAACCCATACTTTCCGAATACTAAAAGCCAGTCCAACACTATATTTACAATATTTGTGACAATACCAACATACATTGTGGTTCTAGTATCGCCAATACCGCGATAAAAGGAAAAAAAAGCGATAGAAAAAAGCTGAACGCACTCAGCTAATATAATAAGGCGAAAATATTCCCCTTCGTATTGTAAGAGATCTCCGGCATGGCCCATAATTTGAAATGTATTGGCTAAAAACGGTGAAAGCATAAACAACGCCAAAACAAAAAACAGGCTTAAATATATGCCTTGCCACATGGACGCTGCACAGTCCCGATATCTGCCAGCGCCATAGTATTGTGCAACAAGTACTGAGACATAACCTATAATTCCCGTAAAAATATTGGCGACTGCAATGGCGAAAAAACCAGCTGGCATCATGGCGGCGAATTGAGTAAGATTATATTGTGCCACAAATGTTCTATCAACAAATACCATTATGTTCATTGCTAGCATAGAAAGCACTACCGGATATGAAATTTTAACAATATGCCTATATGTAACCACATGTTCATCTTTACATGTTTCGCCCACTTTAATAATCACTTTCCACTTTCATACCTATTAGCATTTCTGTCCGCTAAAATCTTCACGACTAGGCTGGACCAGGCATGGATACCAGCTGCCTGATCGGCGGTGGTCATTGCAGAAGGAATTCTGTAAATATTCCTGATACAGCGTTTCCTGCGTAACGCCAAACGGTTCAGGCGCCGCAATACGCTACGCTCTGCCTCTGGGGGGATAATCCGGTCTGCCGCAGCAAAGCCGCTTGGCAGGTAACAAAAACTATTACCTTATTAGGGATCTGTAGTCTGCACTGTTTCATGGCTAACTTGTTCCTCCGGCAGGTATTTTTCCACATTAATATGCAGCGGAAGAAGAATTGAGCAAGCTACCGCCTTATTATCACTGCTATAGGCCGGACTGAATACCGATTTCTGAATTGATTCTATTACGGCCTGATCAAAAGCCTCATCACCAGAACTTGTAATTATTTTTATATCGCCATCTATTGTTCCGGCTTCAGCTATTGTCGCCTTTACTTTGACCAATATTGTTTGTTCCGAGTATTTTTCCCTCATTTCCGGTGAAAGAGAAATCGGCGCTAAAGTAATAATTTTAGGAGGCGTCATAGTAGAATTGTTATTCGCCATAGCCGGAACTGCTATCCCAATAACTAGTAATAAAATGGTAGCAATGATTAATTGCGTTTTAGAGAAATACTTCATGTAAAACATCCTCTCTTTTCTTTTCTTTTTTTGATATCTT
Organism: Sporomusa ovata DSM 2662; assembly: GCF_000445445.1. Taxonomy (GTDB): domain Bacteria; phylum Bacillota; class Negativicutes; order Sporomusales; family Sporomusaceae; genus Sporomusa; species Sporomusa ovata. The sequence continues at coordinate 522,333 of NZ_ASXP01000004.1, forward strand.
CGGTATCAGGAATAAAATTCCTGCCCCCTCCTGTCCCATAGCTAAAATAAGTCACTACTCATGTTCTTTCCCAGCCTCAGCCGGTTTCAGGTCCGTGCCGCTTTATACAAGACGGCGTACATCACCGGCAACACCAACAGTGTTAACACAGTGGCAGCGAAAAGTCCGCCGGCTATCGCTATCGCCATTGGTCCCCAGAAGACATTCGCCATGAGGGGCAGCATCCCCAGAATGGCTTGATTGTCACGAACATGGCCGGCACAGGCTGCATGAGCCAGCCGCTGGCCAGCAGGCTGCGTTCCAGGGAACCGGCCGATATCGATGCTATAGTCTGGCGGCAGCGAGGCCCGCAAGTCTGCCAGGTTATTATAGAAAAATACCAGAACAGATCAAAAGGAATAGCCGGCCCGGCGTGCTTGATATAGTCATAGGTGACACGCCAGCACTTTTTTATAATCTGCTCTACGGCAGCGACTGCCAGGCTGCGTTTTTCGCCGTCTTCCCTGTCTATTGCCAAAAGCAACTCTGTGGCTTTGTGGCAGTGGCAGTAACTTTCTGTCAAGGGGTCGCTTTGCTGGTAATAGCGGTTGTAAAATTCCTTATTATCGACAGCGACGTGTTCGCCAGCCAACCATCCGTGTTCCTGAACGGCATCCAGTTCATTCCAGCCCTCTCTATGCCGGGCCATTGCCTTGGCCACAAACGGCGCTAGGTCAAGCTGGATTTTTTCATCCGTTTGTCCCATTATTGTTTCGTACTCTTTTTTGGTAATGTAAGCTACTATATTCCCTACCTGGCAGGAATAGGCAACTATCTATATACAGAATCTTATTTATGTATGCCTACTGCGGCCGGATTCAGGGATAGCCGGTAGCGCAAAGCGATCGCCAGGGGGCGAAATCGCCTGCAGCTCCGCCGGCAGCTGCTGCCAGGCTTGCCGATAGGCCATGCCGACCGAATTGCCTAAGCCGACGAGCAAATAAAACAAGGCCGCGAATTTTTGCCGCACCGCGGCCGTACATAGTTTTTTGTCCGCACCGATAACAAAATTTATGTTATCATCGTCAGTAAGCATAAAATCTTTATTCAGGGGGCCATTAAAATATACCAGCTCCGTATTGGCGCCGGCCCCGACGATACTGCGTAAAACCTCGGTCATCGGCCAGGAGCGGTGGCGGCTGCGGACGGTACCAAAACACCCGGCCTTGCTCCATAAATTCAGCAGCGATATGGACGATTTGGGGGCGGTGCTTGACTATAGTTCCTCCTTAGTTACTGCCGCAGCTTGTACTTTGTTCATAGCCTTCACCTCGTATTTGGTTTTATTATGTTCTTGCCGCAAAGCCACTAATTCTCCGGTAAAATCATAATCCTAACCCATAGGGATTAGTAGTCGCATCATAGATTGTAGCACTCCCCATACCTCGCAGGTCAACGGTGATTGTCATGCAGGCAGTTCTCCTGACTCTGGATCATTGCTCGGCCAAACCTTCCCAGGATCTATCCCAGTGGCATTCATGGCTCTGCTCCTCATTACAGTGGCGGGACCGCGCCGGCCTTGAACCGGTCTTCCCTATTAAGCCCCTTAGGGCACCTGCACCAAAATATTAATTTTCCTTTTTTCCTTTGTTTTGCATCATGGTAGCACACTTTTTTCCATTTGTTATGCTTTTTCGTTCGTTTTATTTCAACATTTTCTACTATTCCATGCGAGTTGTCTAATGGCGGTCAGCTTAAGCTCTTTGTGACAGAGAGGCTGCTTATTGAGTCAAGCAAAGAAATTAATTTCTTGCAAAATTCCTTATGATTTCATACATAGTATCAACAAATGTTTTTACAGGTACTGGCTTGTACTCTGGTTGAATACTATTATCCTCAACCATAACTTTATTATTAGTAAATATTTTAATATTCGTAATAGCATATTTTCTACCATGTACATTAAAACTCATCATCATTTCACTATATGATATAAAATCTTTTTCATTTAGTTGAGATTTATATTTATCATTTAATTGATTAATAATGGCCTGATCTCGATAAACTGCTTTAACTATTACATAAACATAGTCATTTTGTTTTTCATCTTTTGTTAATGATTTAGAGTTAAAATAATATTGTGCCATTTCGTTTCCAAAAACATTCGTCCATTGCATATTTTCTAATTCTTCTGCTGAATATTCTGGTTTTATACCTAATCTCCATTCTAATGGAGATTCTTTTTCCGCTTTGTAATTCTCCTCAGCACTGCATATTGACAATGCGATATTGGTATAAACTAAAATAAGCAAGAAGCTACTGACTACTTTTTTCATTAGAAATTGCATGTCACAGTTACATAATATGTCCTACCAGGTAATGGATATTGTATGGTCTCTGGTGCCCAATCGGGAAAGAAAGTATTTTTTGTATACATATCATTACCTTTATCGAACATATCATTAACACCTATTATAAATTGAACATCATTTTTCGTTTTATATTTTAGTCCAAAATCCCATACAGTAAGTGATGATTGAATTTCTCCCGCACCATCCTCATATAAACTTGTTCTCATTTTGTCAACATATCTACTTTGCGTAAATATTGCCCACTGATTAGTTGGTCTATATGTTAATCTAATACTTCCTTCCCACTCAGGCAAATAGGTTAAGAATCCTTTAAATTTCCAAGGTTCAGTACTATTACTTCCACCTGGCAGTTTAGTCATATCATACTCTACATCATGAGGTTTTGTATATGTTCCCTGTAAATTTAAATCCCATTTTTTCCATGACATATCTGCTTGAATTTCAGCACCATTTACTTTTGCTGATGCTGCATTAGTATAAACGAAGAAGAAATTATTCCATGAACCTAATTGTAGCATTCTTTTAGAATCTCTGCCAAAGTATGTTAATTGTATGCGACTTATTTCAGTACCTAAAATTTGACCATCCCAAATAGCCGATAAATCCCATTGCGAGCCTTCTTCAGGTTGCGGGAATACTGCCCCTGTTCCACCAACATTAGGCATTGGTAAAATACCTGCTCCATCTCCAGCAATCTCATACATATTTAGTAACCGGAAATAGGTTCCTCCAGTAGCTCTAAGCGTTAATTTATCGTTTACCTGTTTCTTGACAGCTACTTGCCATGTTACTTTATCATCTGTTTGATTATCTGCTTGGTTAAAAAATTTAATACCTTGTGGATCATCCGCTTGGTCATATTTACTACTTAAACCATAAATATTAGATCTATTATAGCGAATACTAGGCGTGAGCCACAAATCTTTTTCCAATGTAATGGTATCTTGGATTTGAGCATTGAATATTTTCTGTTCGTAATAATTACGATATCTTCTGGCCGTTGAACTAGATGCTTGCTGATATTTTTTCAATCGCCAACCATCCATATCCATCTCTTCTTTTGATGTATCTACTAAGAATTCAAACAAATGCTTATCTCCGATTTTATAAGTTCCGTCTAATTTACCACCCCAACGCGTAATATCATAGTTACTCCAATAATAGGTTGGCTGACGCCAGTTCACAGTCGGGTCTTTTAATTCCTTTTCCTGCCAATTATCAACTTCATATTTTTTATTTTGATCAAGGTAATTTATACTCCAGCCCCATTCCAGTTTACCTATTGTATCGCGTCGTCCTACGAGTAATTCATTGCTCATAATCTCTTGATGTCTAGCATTATAAATAGGGTCTAGTATATAATCAATCATTGCTTGATCAGCATAATTGCGATTTATCGGGAATGGATAATGCCTGTCTATCTTTTTCCATGTATATTTAGCCAACCAATTCTTATCTTGCCATTTTACTATTGCATCGGTATTTTTATAATCATTGGTTTTTCTCCATCTATCAGCATTGGCAGCAGCGTCCATACGATTTTTTTGTGATTCTGCTTGTTTAAGTGCAGATTCAGCAGATTCTAATAATGAACTAGCATAGGTATCACCATAAAAAGTTTGTAAATACTTTGTTATATCAGTTCCGTAACCATTAGATTTAGCTAAAGCTTCTTGTACATTGTTGACACCCATTTTTACTAAATAATTATCCAAAGATAATTTATTGCCATTTTCATCTAGATAATTTTGTAATTCATTACTTGCTGTACCTTTATTATAAATATATTCTTGATTTGTTCTCGTTGTATTTAAAAACTCATCTTTAGATTTGTATACTTCCCAATCACCATAAAAGGCTAAATCATTTTTCTTCTTTTCAGCGGCATCATAGATACTATCTTTTTGTTCACTCATTAATTTATTATATTCGTCAATTGTCGATACTTTTTTGTCACCCATGCCCAAATGCTCTAATGCATCATTTGTATCACGAATCGTACTATTTATATATAATTCATGGTTACTTTTTTCTAATTCATATTTTTCTTTATTCGCAAAAGAGTTTTTATATTTAAAATCTCCATCACTTTGATCGCGGTTTATTCCGAACATAATACTACCAGAACCAAGCGGAGCATCTACCTCCAAATTTCCTTGATAGCCGCCATAAGAACTTTTTCCAATTGATGCACTTATATCAGCTTTTGTTGGTCGTTTTGTTACGATATTGACAACGCCACCCATAAAGGTACCTCCAAAACGGGCTGGAATATAACCACGATAAACTTCAATACGTTCAACATTACCTACAGGAATCGTTGATATATCGGCTGCAGCATCGCCACCGAGATTAAATAGCACACCATCGACAAATACGCCTACCTGTGCTGATGTTGACCCACGCACACTAACCGTCGTATACTGTCCTTTACCATTCACTTCGCGTACATGCACCCCTGGAACCATTTTTAAAAGTTCAGGCAAGGATTTTTGCTCACCTTTATAATCATCAGGACGAATTACAGTTATTGTACCTGGCGATAATTTTGATTCCCAATCAGGACGTTTTGCTTCTACTGTTAGACCCGCTAGTGTAAATGTGTTTAAATCTTTACTTGATGATTGGACTTTTTCATCATGATTTTGACTAGTATCTTGCTGATGTTGTTCCACTTCATTTTCATCAGCAAAAGCAATATTTAGTGGATAAGCTAACCCCAATGCCAATGTACAGGCAATACATGCTGCAATTTTTTGGTGCTGCAAATTTCTCTTTGGTTTGTAAGATTCAGTTAATTTCATGAAATTCTCCTCCATTTGCGTATTTCGGTCGCATCCGGACAACTTGTCGATGACGCCATCATGGACAGGATCATCCCCAATTTATCAAATCAATTGACAAAGTGTCCGGATATGCCGGAATATGCATTCCATTTTAAAAACGTGGTCGCTCTCCTTGTTGTTTATGTACCCTGCGGGCTGCTGAGGCCGTTTCCTTGCTAACCAGGGAAAAACGCCTCACCTCCTTGCCAAAATTCCTATAACAGCCCGGCCGGGCAGCGTCAGCATGCGCAGCCAGGCGGATTGGGCTTCGTCTTACTGCTTTACCCTGGCGATGACGTCGGCGGTAATGTCGTTGCCGCCATAGACCACGGCTGCCGCGTCGACGACTGCTGTCAGCCCTTTTTTCCCGGCGACGGCCTTAATGGACGCCTCGATTTTATCTCCCACCGGCTTCATCAATTCATCTTCCCGCTGGGCTTCCTGCCGGGCCAATTTATCGCTGTAGGCTTGCTTGTCCGCTGCCGGCAGATCTTTGGCATTGGTGTCGAAGTCTTTTTGTGCCTCGTCCCGCAGTGTCTGGATACGATTCACTAGGTCCTGTATGCCGGGATAACTGGCGAAAACTTGTTGTCGGTTAACATAGCCGACCGTTTGCTTGCTGTTGGCCTTGGCGGCCAGCGTCTGGGTCGGCGCTAACAGTCCGAAAATGCCGGATACGAAAAATGCAATTGCGATCAGCGCTGCCAGTTTGTTTTGTAATTTTTTCATTGTATGGTATACTCCTATCATTTTTCTTTGGCCTGTCTATCGCGCATCGTCTGCGGGCAAATAAAAAACTCCCTGACCGGGAGTGTGGTTACGCTAAGCTACCGGGATGTTTCCGGCAACGTTACATAATCCCCTCCCCATACCTCGTGGGTGAAAAACGGCGATTGTCGGACAGGCAGTTCTCCTGACTTGCGGTTCATGGCTTTGCCAAACCTTCCCAGGACCTTCGTCCCAGTGGTATATCTCGGCATTGCTCCCCATTACAGTGGCGGGACCGTGTTGGCTTTGCACCAAACTTCCCTATTAAGCCCTTGCGGGCACCTATCCCTGGCAATATTCAGTTGTTGTTTCTATAATTGTTGCTTTTTGACACAATAAAATGTGAATGGATACCCTGATCAGAGTATCTTCCCAGGCATTTACTGGCGCTCCCTGGCCATCAGGCAACCCGTCCGGCGTTACCGGCTACCAGCCATAGTAAACAAAAGAAGCCCCTCTGCGATCATCATCCAGAGAGGCTTCGGCGTTTATGCGGCAACACTGCCGGTGTAAACTACACATTAAATCCCCTCCCCTTCGTCGCAGGTCAACGGTGATTGTTGTACAGGCAGTTCTCCTGGCTCTGGTTCTTCGCGCCGCCAAACCTTCCCAGGAGTTTCCTCCCAGTGGCCTATCTTGGCATTGCTCCCCATTACAGTGGCGGGACCGCGCCGGTCTTACACCGGCTTCTCTATGAAGCCCTTGCGGGCACCTGTACCATTGAGCTATTTCTTTGAATTTCGTTAATTTTTTTCTTTGAATTTTCTTTGTTTGTCTAAATTCTACCACAAATGTTTTTTCTTGTCGTGCATTTCCTTTCGTCTTTTTCCTATTTTTTTCGACATTTTCCCCCTGCTTTTTTTCATGACACCTATCAGCCGCTGCCGGAAATTACGATACTGCAGATCAAGCAGCACCAGGCGCATCTATCATTTTTGCTTCCCTTTTGCTCACACCTTAAGATAAACCGCTAACACGGTCCATTGTCTTACGTTGAGTCAGTGAACTCGTTTCAGCATAGCTGAAACATTGGGGATTCATGTGGAGAGTCTACTCCACATGAATTAACGCCGCCTGTAGAGGCGAGAGTCTTGACTCGCGTACTAAGATGAAATACAAGGAGAGGGGTTTTACTTTTGGAAATTGATCTGCAATTCCAGACTTAATAATACCGTCCCCGTGAGTCTTCCCCTATCTGGATAACTCCAGCATTTCAGCTTGCATAGTATTCAATCCCCCCGGCTCGTACATTTCGGTAGAACGGCAGATAAGGAACCCAATGGTAAAAATGGTCGTAATTTTTACCTATAATAGTCGGCAATACTCCATATTTTAACAATATGTCTGACATCAGATCAATAATTGCATCATTATATTTTTTTACTTCCTCGTCGGTAAGATTAACTAGTACCATTACATCCATGTCGGAGTATTCTTCCTGATCACCGCGAGCATAAGAACCGAAAAGGAGCACCTGGCGCAAATTTTCGTCAAAAATAATTTTCATTGAAGCAACTATTTCCTTCATAATATTTGTAACACGCTGTTGCTGATCAGCGGAAATTGCCATAGGACTACCCCCTTAATAGTAATTTCTTGCTATCACATTAACATTATAGCCATACTTACGTCAAGCCAACCTTGCTGCTATAAGAGACAAGTTCGCATTGCAATGCCTTTGTGTAGACTGTATCTTTATTCTTGGGTAAATGAGAGAGAATTCATACTGTCCTGGACAGAATACATCAAATGTCTCCTGTTGTTATAAAGCAACCAATGCTCTTCCGGTTTATTATCTTTTTGCCTTTCCGTTTGCAATCCATTCACAGCGTTTTCTCCTTTTGATCAAAAGTGCACCATTTCCCACTTCCTTTGCTAAGGATAACCTATCCGGATTAACCGTTTAAACGAAACGATACGGGAATTGTGGTGACGCACGCGACTGTCCGCCCGGTATCCCGGTTGCGAGCCGGTACAAACCGCCATTGCTGTACGGCTTCTATCGCCGCTTCATCCAAAGAATGATTTCCAGATGTCCGCAACAGCACTATGTTCCCTGGATTCCCGTTCTCCAAAACCTGAACTTTCACTACCACAGTTCCATTTATTCCAGCTTGCCGGGCCGCACGTGGATAAACAGGTTCTACCCTGCTCAGTACACCGGGTGGAGCTATCCCGCCGCTTTGACTGCCGCTTTGGCTGCCACTTTGACTATCGTTTGATACGTTGCTCCCGACGTCCGAAGCCGCCGTTACCGCTTCTGCCTCTCCTGCGCCAACAACTTGTTCAGTTGGCGCAGGAGTCGAAGCCGCCGACACTTGATTGACAGCAACCGGCTGTGGAGTGATTCGGGGCTGGTGTGCCGCTGCTTGGGCGGTAAGCGCCGGCTGCGTATTAGTTTGCTGCACCTCAGGCGCCGGTATATTTTTTGCAACCGTGGCCGCCACCTGCGGTTCATTTTGGAAATCCAGTTCGATATATTGTTCGTTGATTACTGTCTCAGGAAATAAGCCGGCGAACAAATGCCCGGAACCTGCCAGCAATAAAAAATGAACAAAAACAGATATCGCTGTTGCCCGCCGCCACCTCATGCTGACTACCATACCAATTACCTCGCTTTCACTTCGGCTGCCACCGCTACCTTGCGGGCGCCGGCCAGTTTCAGTTCATCTAAAATGTTGATAACCTGACCATATTCCACTTGTTTATCAGCCCGGAGGACAAATACCTTGTCAGGCTGACCGGCGACTTCTATTCCTACCCTCTTTTTTATCAGCGACAGTGGAAGTTCTTCCTGTTCAAACAGTATCCGTCCATCCTGCATGACGGTAACATTAATATTGCGCTGTGTATCCTGCTGTACGGCAGTCGCCTGCGGCAGACTGACCGGCATAGTATGCTGCTCCACCATGTATAATGTACTCATCATGAAAAAAACCAGCAAAAAAAATATAATATCAATCATCGGAATTATCATCAGTTGTGGCTGCTCTTCCACCCGCAAGCTACGCAATCTCATGATTTTGCCTCCGCACCGGCCATTTTCGCAGAGCAGCGATAACAACGGCACAGGTTTGTTCCATATCGGTAACCAGATGATCCAGACGATGAGTAAAGAACATATTGGCGACAAACGCCAGTACTGCAACACTTAGGCCGGTAGCAGTCGCCACCAACGCCTCACCGACACCGCCGGTAATGGCCATCGGTTGTCCGGACTGGATATTAAGTACACTAAAAGATTGGATCATCCCAACAACTGTCCCCAGTAAACCAAGTAAAGGAGCCAGGGTCACAATACCGCTCAGATAATTAAGATAGGATCTGAGCCGTGCTGCCGTGATCACAGCAGCATTCTCCAATACTCCAGGCACATCATCTCCCTGCTGATAAGCCTGTAGTCCCTGCAAGGTTATCTGGGATATTGCCGCTGTCATTTGTTCGCAAAAGTGTACTGCCTCGCTCAGATTCTGCTCGGCCAGCAGCGGCTTTAGTTTTTCCAAAAATTCCATCCCGTTAGTTGACAACCCCCGGTAATACCAGTACCGCTCCACACTAATGCTTACAACCACCAGTGAACAAAGAGCCAGGAGATACATTACCGGCCCCCCTTTGTGAAATAAGGCAAAACTTTGGTTCAAAAAATCCATGGTGTCATCTTCTCCCTTGCTATTTTCTGGAAGAGGATGCGACCTACTCCCAGATTTTAAATATTAGGTTATAAACAGTAAATTTCAGAGCTGTTTATAATGATAATGATAATTACTGTATATATAATGATTATCATTATCGTTATAAATTATAACCTATGACACTAAAAATTTCAAATATATTCCTGATATTTAATTGAAAAATTTTTTACCCCTTTAGATACAACGCATAAATTAATAAACCCCTTTCCGGAATCCAGAAAGGGGTTTGAATCTAAACAGAGTTTCTATTGTTTGTGGTATGTTATTTTTTATCCAAAATCAAAATTTGTATTTCATTCCGGCATATACTTCACGACCATTTTCAGGATATATGGCAATGCTGCTGGTTATTACCGTAGCATACTGGCGATTGGTAGCATTTCGCATCCCCATATAAATATTTAAATTATCATCAACTTTATAGTCAAGATTTACATTAAATAAAGAATAGCTATCAAATACTTTATATTTGTTTTTTATAGTATAATACTTATTCTTAAAATCATCTTCAGCTAAACGCCCATCATAGTAATACCAATCCCCGTTCAATGTCAATTTATTAGTAAAAGAGTAGGAAAATCCAACATTAGAAATTAATTTAGATACTCCAGGGAATCTATTTCCCTCATACGCACCCGAAGTGATCTTAGGATTAACATAAGAAATGTTTTCATGTAACGACCACTTGTCAAACTGATGATCCAGAGCTAAAGTTACACCCGTGCGTTTTATATCGCCGTCAAAATTCATATTTTTGCCGGAAAAATAAGTTTTGCGGGGATCAGGATAGTACACTATTTCATTTTCGGTGTTACTTATAAATGTTGATAAATTAGCTGTGGTTATACCAAATTGCTCCCTCACACCTATTTCAAAATTGCGGGTTTTTTGTGCTTCCAAATCACCTGACCATAAATTAAGTTCATCAACATTAGGGATTCTTGTCCCTTGACTGAAGTTAAAATAAACATTGCCTTTGACGGAATAAGGATATAATGCAGAAAATTCAACACTATTAGTATTAAAATTATAATCTTTGGAAGAATATTTGCTTCTAGCACTAACATCAAACTTTTCATGCCTATATCCTTCAATAAGTTGGAATTTACCGACATTATGTTTATTCATAATATAAAAAGCATTGTTTTTACGTTCGGCTTTGGAGGAAGAACTATCGACTTCACCGTTGCCGTAATCATGACCAAAAACAAAATAATTTTCATTGCCATAATTATATTTTAACTGTGTTTTAATATAATCTTGTTCACGGTCGGTCAGATAAACCGAACTGCCCATTCCCCACGGATCAGCAGAAACATACTTCATATCACCTTTAGAATGTCCTCCGTAAACCAATAATCCTAATTTATCGGAAAGTTGACTATTGTAAGCCAATTGAAAATTATCTGTTTCATATCTGTAATTATCCCAAAAATATTCATAGCCATATTTAGGCCCATATTTTGCCAAAGTATTGGGATCAGACATGCCCGGGTTTTCGAAACTGTTATCGCTGTGACTATATCTAGCATCTATATATCCGTTTTTTAAAAAATAACGCCCATTAAAAGAGTTTTGCGAATTGTCTTGCGCTGAGTGCATACGATAACCGTCATTTTGCCAATTACTATATGAACCTTGAATAACAAAATTCTCATTAACCTTACCGCCCACAGTCCCGTTCACATATTTTCCGTCCCATGAACTGCGTCCGGTATCTATGTTTCCGAAATACTCTTTATCTTTAGGCAAAGAAGTAATAATATTTATAATACCACCGATAGCACCATCACCGTACATAACCATACCGCCACCCGGTATAACTTCAATACGTTCAATCTGCTCAACAGCAATCTGTCTGGTGTTAACGCCGGCCATATCAATAGAATTTAAAGGAATGCCGTTATATAAGACAATTACATTACTGGCAGCAGTTGCACCCTGTCCACGCATATCAAATCTTTCATGTCCGCCTGCTAGTTGCGTAACCATCAAACCGGGAATGCCGTTTAAAGCTTGCGCTACCGTCCGGGCCTGCTTTCGTTCAATATCTTCTTTAGTAACTACATACTTATTATTAACCGATAAGTCACTTAACGTATCGGTCGAGGTTTCTTTATATCTCGAAGCTTTTACCGTATATGTATCTAATTCATACGAAGCATTATCATTAGTATGTGCATTAGCATGTGCAGTCCCAATAGTATAACAGTTTACAAATGCTGATAATGTCAAAACACAACAAGCCGACACAATAAATTTCTTATCGCTTTTTCTACCTTTTTTCATAATGAACCTCCATCAGTATAGATCTTTGTATTTTATTCTAACGAAAAAACTTTTTTTGCAGGTATTATCAATTCAATTGTTTTATAATCGTGTAACCTATAAACTCATTTTATAACCTAACTGGAAGGTTCTTCCCAAGGTATAGTATTCAGATGTGGAATGAGAAGTAATATCCTTGCGGTCAAATAGATTGTCTACGGTTAAAAAGATTTCTCTATCAGCCGCCAATTTATAGCTGACATTAGCACCTGTTAATAACATTGGCTTAATGCTGCCGCCAGTAGCAGTATCCCGTTCACGGGAAGCTAAATAGGTAGCTGTAAGTGCCGCTTTCCATTTTTCATTAGTATAGTTTATGCCCCCGTTTAGCTGCAGCTTACCATAGTAGCGATGCCAGCCTTCGCTATCCCCATTTTTATCTGTTTCATATTTTTGCGGATTACTATAGGAAATTCCCCAGTTGGTATGCCAGCCACCGCCATTATTAATATTGCAGGATAATTCAATTCCGGTATTTTTAATGTCTTCATTGGTCGTGTTAAAGGTATCTGTACTTTCGACATAAGTCGTTGAAATGCTATCATCTATCGCATAGTTAAACACAGCTAACCGCCAGGCATGAGTATCAGTGTTCCGTTTTAATCCTATTTCATAATGTTTCCCTTCCTGTGGTTTAACACTGGGATTGCCTTTTACTCTGCCGGCTGAACCGTATATCTGAGTAAAGGTAGGCATCATGAAAGACATTCCGGCAGTAGCATAAAAGCTGGTGTTATTTCCTAGCTTTTTCAAGTATTGTAGTTGTGGTGTAAATTTACTATAATCCTTATCATCGACAGCACCGCCTGTCCAAGTTTCGCGGGCGCTCAGGATGATATTTGACGAAGGATTAAACTGATGATCATATTGCCCGTAAACAGAATATTCGTTACGGTCAAAGGCGCGCGTATCCCAGCCGCCGCTATCTATTTTTTCTTTAGTATCATAGCTTTCTCTTTGGGCATTAATACCGATAAGTAAGGTATCATCTTTTAACTTCCAGCTGTTTTGCACATCTAAGCCAATTGTTCGGTCTTTGTCAGTACCATTGGTTATACTTGGCGTAGTCAGTTGTTGATATTTTTTACTTATTGTAGCCCAATACTCGGTTTTATTATTATCCATTTCCTTTTGATTGAAATATAAAGTACCTTTTACATTATCTTTTTTATAGTTTAATTGCATTCGATTATAGGTTGTATCAAACTTACTGGCTGAACTGAGGCTGCCAACCGTCGCTTTATTTGCCGCTTCAGCATGACGATAGAAATAGGTCGAATTACTCGTACCATATGAATGACTGAAATCCCAATTGTCATCAAAGGTATAACGCCAAGACAAGGCTTCCCGGTCATTACCAGAGAAATCATAATATCGTTTGGGAACATAGCTAGCACTTGTAGCTGCCGTTGTGCTTCTGGTATAACCACCAGATATATGGTCAATTTCATCTGTTTTATTAATAGAATAATTCATGCCAAATTTACCAGCCTGGAAGCTTATATTATGATTCTGCGTGCCGTTATTGCCGGCAGAGGCTGATATATTATTGCTTTTTTTACTCTTGGAAATAATATTGATAACCCCACCAGTCGCTTCACTGCCGTACAATACGGAACCGCCACCGCGAATCACTTCAATTTTTTCAACATCATCCAGCGGGATGTCTTCTAAATTATAGCGTCCATGCAGATTTAGAGGTACACCATCCATTAACACTAATGTTCCTTTTTCTACGCCGCGGATAATAATTTTACTGGTCATCGTGCCTTGGGCATTTCCCATCGGTCCCTGGGCATGATAAATAATGCTTTCACTATACTTTAGCGCCTCAATCACACTCGTTGCTCCGGTTGCCTTTAATTCTTCCTGAGTATACACACTGATTGCTGCCGGTGTATCCAGATCCTTTGTGGCATAACGTTGCGCAGTTACTACAATTGGATCTAAGTTAAAGGCCTCTTGTTCTGCAGCGCTTGCCGTACCTGCCAATAACATTACGGTAGTCGGCGCTAACATTCCAATTGCGATTTTTCGTGCTAACCCTTTTTTGTTTACTAACTTCTTCATGAAGTACACTCCTTGTATCCAAATATCCTTGTTAATTAGTCGCATTATTTATCGCGTGTTTGATAACATATATAACATAGCGTTAATGATAGCAGCAGCAATCGGACTGCCGCCCTTGTTGCCCTGAACTGTGATATAGGGTACAGGTGACTGCTGTACTAAATATTCCTTAGATTCTGCCGCTCCGACAAAGCCTACCGGGACACCAACAATCAGCGCCGGACGCACGTTAGACTCCTGCATGATTTTGATAACCTCAAACAAAGCACTAGGAGCATTGCCAATGGCCAGAACCGCGTCATCGAGTTTATCAGCAAAAGCCCGCATGGCTGCCATGGAACGGGTAATGCCCGCCTGTTTGGCTTGTTCAGCAATACCGGGGTCGGCAATTAAGCAATGCACTTCACCGCCAAACTCAGCCAACTTCCGTTTATTAATGCCAGTACGAACCATTTCCACATCACAGTAAATGGGTTTTCCTTGCTTGAGAGCCTGCATACCAACAGCGATGGCGTCAGGATGAATACTGATGATTTTCGAATAATAGGGGTCTCCCGACGCATGAATAATGCGGGAATATACCTTGACAGCCTGTTCATTCAAAGCCATCCCCGAAAGATATGACTCAATGATATCCATACTCTTAGTCTCAATTGCTTGTGGTTCTGTAATGTAATTCATAAGTAAATTCCTCCCTAAAAGATTCTCAGACATTTTTCCTTCACCACATTCTCTTACTCGCGTACCTTTTCCATAGTCCAAGAACTAATGGCTAACAACACTACGATATACACCAGCATAACCAGCCAAGACAGACCTGCCGGCTCGCTGCCGCTGCCGATAGCCCTCAAAGCATGGCTGGCATGTGTCAGGGGCAAAAGCTCAAGCACCCATCGGACAATAGCCGGTAATTTGTCGATGCTGAAAAAGGTTGCACATAAAAATGACATTGGCAGCAGCACATAGGTACTGAAGTTCCCCATATCTTCATGGGAATTAATAAGCATCGCCGCCACAAAGCCTAAACTCGAAAAGACGAGACAATTTAAGATAATAACAAGCCAAAATAACATGGTCATCTGAAACTTAGCTCCAAATACAAAGGCCAAGAGAATAATAATCACTGACGAAATCATGCCGCGCAAGGTTCCTGCCAATACCTTGCCAATAATAAATGACAGCGAACTAATCGGAGCAACCAAATATTCTTCCAGGGTTTTATGGTATAACCGGCTCATATTGAGCGGTGAAGCTACTGAGTTAAAGCTAATATTCATAGAATTTAGAGCAAGAATGCCTGGCACAATATAATCCAGGTAATTGCCCTGACTAACCTGCACACTCCGACCCACACCCCAGCCAAAAGCCACTAAGTACAAAACTGGCGTAATCATGCGCGAAAGAATGAAAGTTCCCAGCCGTCGCTGCAAAACAACCCAATCCCGCCAAAATACAGTTGCAATATCCTGTAACATTAGTCCGCCACCTTTCTGCCTGTTAGCTCTACAAAAACATCTTCCAGATTGGAACGCCGAATGGTGGTTGTCATAGTCAATGTCCCGGCAAACACAGCCGCTTCTTCCCGGCTGTGAAAGAACTTAGTCTGACGGCCTTCATCAACACTCCACTCCACAACATAGACGCCTAAGCGCTGACACAATTCTGCCGGACTATTCAGGGCAATCAATTTGCCCTTTTCCAAAATGGCTACCCGCCCGCACAAAAATTCGGCTTCTTCAATGTAATGGGTTGTCAGCATAACTGTCAGCTTATCATTAGCCATACGTCTGATCAAATCCCATAGCCGCCGCCGGACTTGGGGATCAAGACCAACTGTCGGTTCATCAAGAAATAAGACCTGTGGCTTGTGTAAGAGTGCCCTGGCAATCATCAGCCGCCGTTTCATGCCGCCGGAAAGGTTCTGTACCTTATCATTGGCGCGTTCGGCAAGTTCTACATATTCCAGGAGTTCAAGAATACGCTGCCTGCGCTTCTCACGGGGAATATGCTGCAGCCTGCCGTGCAGTTCCAGGTTTTCACGGGCTGTCAAGTCTGCATCAAGATTAAAATGCTGGGGTACAATGCCCAGTATTTGCTTGACTTGTTGCTCATCCTGCGGCAACTGCCAACCATTTATGCTTAGCATACCGGCAGTAGGCCGGGTCAGCATTGTCAGCATTCGAATCATGGTCGTTTTACCTGCTCCGTTCGGCCCCAACAAGCCAAAAATTTCTCCTTGTTTGATATGCAGTGAGATTCCGTCAACCGCAGTACGCTCGCCAAATTTTTTAACCAAATTGCTTATCTGAATCATGTTTGTAAACCTCTTTACCTAATAATATGCGCTCCGGTTTGGTACAGATGAATACTCTCCTGCGCATCAACAGCAGAAATTCAAGCCTGCCGGAATTTTGTTAGAAACGGGCAGTAACTCCCAGTTTATATGAACGCGGCAATGTATAGTAAGCCGACGTTGAACTGTTATTGCTGACATCTTTGCGATCCAGTAGATTTTCAACGTCAAATGTCAGTGTGTACATTTTGCTCAAATCATGTGTAACATGCAAGGACACTGGGAAGAACGGCTTGATATCCTGCCCTTCATCACTGCGATCAGCAAAATAGGTAGCACTTAAAGCAGCTGCTGTCGGACCGCATTTATAATTTAAAGCTCCGGATAGTTGTATGCGCCCTAACGTTTTTTCCCAGGTATCGCTGCCGCTGCTTTGGGACTCAGGATTGCCGTAGCTGCCGCCAACAGTATAGGAAAATTTGTCACTAAGCTTATTGTTGTAACTGACTTCTATACCTGAATTACGAAATCCGGACAGGTTTTGGGCTTGTCTGGTAACACCGTCAGACAAAGTTTTCCATTCAATCTTGTCATCAATATCCAATTTGAATAAGGCAAGCTTCCAACTGCTGTTTCCCTGTTCCGCTTTATAGCCGATTTCGTAGTTCATGCCTTTTTCCGGCTTCAAATCCGGATTGCCGACAAATGACCCCGAAGTGTAGTACAGTGATGTAAAGTTCGGCATAGTAAACGATTTGCCAATATTGGTATACCAGGAACTATGCCCGTCAATCTTTGTTATTGTCTGAAACTGGGGACAAAATGCGTTAAACCGCTCATCGTCAGTATCTACGACATCTTCGCGGGCACTAAGGATCATCCGGGTCTTATCACTCAGCGGCATGTCCCATTGACTATACACGGCATAATGATCCCGGCTAATTGATCCGGTTGCTTTAACTGCCGCCAGTTTCCGGCTTGACGCGGAACCGGTAAAGGCCTGCTGGGTTTGCTCAAAACCCTCATCCTGATAAGTAAATCCGGCTAATAATTTTCCTTTGCCTGCTTCCCAGGCTTTTTGTGTATCCAAACCCAATACTGTATTTTCTGCTTTTGTCCAGGCCCGAATCGACGGACGAGCGGTTTCCAACGTAGTATAGTCCAAATTCTGCTTATTGAAATATAGTTTGCTGGTCAAATCATCTTTTTTGTATTCCAATTGTGCCATATGTTTGTCATTTTCATAATGCGAATCCTGCAGGATACTAGTGGTACTATTTTGCCGGTACAGGATATGGTAATCATCAGCTCCATACATATAACTAAAATTCAAATTATCATTAAACTTATAATTCCAGTTAAAACTATTCCGGTTACTGTCACCAAAAGCAATTTTATAGTATACGGGAGTTTTTGTTGTCCCGAGTGTTGTGCTGGACTTGGTGTCAGTCACCGTACCGCCTTCTGTAGTCTTGCCATAATTATAGTTAAAACTTGCCTTTCCCGCCTGGAAGGATAATGCATGATTCTGTTGGTTGGTGCCACCTGATACAGTTACCGTGTTGTCTACTTTTGTTTTGGTAATAATATTGATTACTCCGCCAAAGGCTGCACTGCCATATAGCACCGAGCCGCCGCCTTTAACAATCTCCACCCGTTCCACTGAAGCTACGGGAATCTGCTCTAAATTATATTTGCCATTCAAATTGGCGGGAACACCATTGATCATTACCAACGTACCGTTGTCTACGCCGCGAATGATGATCTGGCTGGTCATATTACCCCAGGACTGCCCTAGTGATCCCATAGAGTGATAAATAATGCCTTCCTTATATTTCAAGGCTTCAACTATATTAGCAGCCCCGGTAGCTTTCAGTTGCTCATTGGTGTATACAGCGACATCTGCCGGCGTATCCAAAGCTTTCGTTGCATAGCGCATGGCAGTGACAGTTACTTCGTCAAATGAATACTCCGGATTAGCTTCTTCGGCCCCCGCCTGTAACGGCCACGCCAAACAACATAAGGCTACAGGTACTGCTAATTGCTTCTGCCAATTTCTTGTCTTACTTTTTTTCATGGTTTCCCCCTCATATGTAACCCATTTATGTACACACACTCATTATCAGTACGCGGTTCCTGGTTATAAAAAAGCGCCTGACTAACCACAGTGCCCCAAACGTTGTCGAGACAAACAGAGCGACAGTAATCAGCCAACGCTTTTTCATTTGGACTATGCTGGTACTAAGGCGCGGATTCAGTTAATTCTCCTGTTTTCACGCTCGTAATTTAAACACCACCGGCATGGTAGTTTGACAGGCAATCCTTTGCCCTGTCTCTCTCACCTTGGCCGGAACAAAACGCCAGCGCTGAACAGCGGCCACAGCAGCATCATCTAAAAGCTCTGAGCCGCTGGATTCAGCAATACTCACATCACCGGCATGCCCATTCTCCAGAATTTCAATTCTGAGCACTACTGTACCCTCAATACCTGTCTGGCGTGCTTGCTCTGGATAATTAGGTTCCCGGCGTGATAATATTCCTGGTGGAATAACTCCCCCGGCACTGCCGGAACCTCCCCCGGACATACCAGTGCCGCCGCCGGAACCCTGGCCTCCTTGAGAACTACCGCCGCTGGACGAAGTTCCACCACCTCCATCACCACCAGCCGATTCACCGGCAGCCGCAATAGCACCACTGTCAACGCCTACCAACGCCATAGCACTAACTGCTACCACCGGCTCTGGCATCACCGACTCAGCTACAGGTGCCGGCTGAACCGGTGTGGGCTGCGGCAGATTAGGCACAGGCGCCGGACTGACCGCAGCTGGACTGGGCGAAGCCGGACTGACTGGAGCGGCCGCTGGGGCAGCAGCCGCCAAGGATGAGCCTTCCGGTCCTTCCGGTCCTTCCGGCCCATTGGCTAACTCCAGCTCAATCAGCGTCTCCGGCGGCATCTCAACAGGCAGTAAAGCCTTATTAACCAGCCAGCCGGCACCGGTTAACACAATACTGTGCACGAGCAGGGAAATAATCATAGCTTTTCGCCAACGTAAACCTGCCGCCAATTCCATTACTTATCCTTCCTTTCAGTAGCGATAGCCACTCTGTAGGCTCCCGCTAGTTTCAATTCATCGAGAACAGCCACAACTTTGCCGTATTCGGCAGTTTTATCAGAACGCAGGATAAAAACCAGGTCGCTCTGCTTATTCATTTCCAGCTGCACCCGTTTTTTTAACATTTCCAGTGGAATATCTTCCTGATCAAATAAAACCCGGCCCTCTTTGGTAACGGTAACCGCCACACTGCGCGGTTTATCGTTCTGCGCCGCAGCTGCCTGAGGCAAATTGACAGGGATAGTCTGCTGGTCAACCATATAAAGAGTACTCATAATAAAAAACACCAGCAAAAAGAAGATAATATCAATCATCGGAATAATCATCAGTTTGGGCTGATGTTCTGA
This sequence comes from Sporomusa ovata DSM 2662, assembly GCF_000445445.1. GTDB lineage: Bacteria > Bacillota > Negativicutes > Sporomusales > Sporomusaceae > Sporomusa > Sporomusa ovata. The sequence continues at coordinate 542,120 of NZ_ASXP01000004.1, forward strand.
ACGCAGATTACGCAATTTCATGACGTTTCTCCTGTTTGATATGCCCAAGCACCAACAGGCAGGACTGCTCAATATTGGTGATTAGTTGATCTAACCGGTGGTTAAAATAACTATATATAATCATGGCCAAGGTGGCTACACACAAGCCCGATGCCGTAGCAATGAGCGCTTCCCCAACACCGCCGGTAATGGCCTGGGGCTGACCAGCCTTGATATTCATAACACTAAAAGAACCAATCATGCCAACAACGGTTCCCAGGAGACCAAGAAGCGGTGCAATGGTTACAATGGTGTCCAGATGGCTTAAATTAGTCCGTAGACTGGCGACAGCCAAAGCCGCTTCCCCTTCAAGCACACTTTCTACATTAGTGCAGCCGCACTGCACATAACGAATGCCTTTGGCAGCCACCGCAGCGGCAATGCCCTGGGTCTGCCGGCATAATTCACAGGCAGCGCCCCAGTTGGCACGTTCCAGTAAAGGGGTAAGCTGCGCGGTAAACCGCTGCATATCGGTGTTCATTTTTCTATAATACAAAAACCGTTCCACCCCAATGGCCGCCACCAGTATGGAACACGCCAAAATCAAATACATGACTGGGCCGCCTTTATGAAATATACTAAAACACTCAACTATAAAGCTCATTTTTCCTCCTCCGTTTTGCTTGCTGCACCTTGTTTACGATAAGTTTTTAACAATGTGCATAATGTTGTTTTCTGATAAATCACGCAGACTATAATAGGTAGATCCCATTTCCCTGGCTACCGTCCGGGCCAAACCCAGTTTAACGAAATCATTCTCGGTATCAATAACCACACTATGTACGCCTGCCATATTTATCTTGCTTGCTATTTTCAGGGCATCAGCCATACCATCACCGCCGGCGGCGGCGGTATTGGCCCGCCCATCGGTAACAAGTACCAGCACCGACTTCATTTCCTGTTCTTTTTGCCGGTGGGAAGCCAGCACGGTCAAAGCTGCTCTCAGACCTTCTGCCAATGGCGTTTTACCACCTGTTGGCAGATGGCGCAAACATTTTTGCGCTAAATCCACGCTGCGGGTAATGGGCAACAGCACCTCGGCAGTCTGCCGTCTAAAGGCAATCAACCCCACTTGGTCCCGTTTTTGATACGCGTCCTGCAGCATGGCGCACACAGCACCCTTGACGGCCCGCATCCGTTCCCGCGCGCCCATGGAACCACTGGCATCCACGACAAATAAGAAAGTACTGCCAATGCGCTTTTCCCGGATTTTTTGCCGCAAATCTTCGTGTTCAATGGCAATGGCGCATTTGTTTCTGGTGCGGAACTTCTGATAAGGCGCCGCCGCCCGCAAGGTAGCATCAAAGGCCAAATCAGTCACCGGCCCGTTCGGGATACCTGCACGCACATAGCGTCCCTGCTTGGTATCAGTACGCGTTAAACTGCGTTTGCCGCTGCCTCGTCGTTCCTGTCGACCCTGGGGCAACGATAATTTCATCCGGACAAAGGGAAAATCAGTATCAATATCGGCCACTTTTTCCTGATCGCTGCCCTCGCTTTCCGGCTGCTCAGCAGGAGGATCTGTCTGTTCTTCCGACTCTTCCTGGTTCTGCTGGTCTGAGCGCGAATCAGGCGGTGGTGGCTGAGTTTCCTGTTGGTCGGCAGAATCTTCGTTATCAGGTGGTTGTTCCTGCTCCTGATCTTGCTCAGATGGTTCGGGCGGCAGCGGTTGTTCCTCCTGACGCATGCGCTGCGGCAGTACATAACAGGCAGCTTCGTCCAGATCACAAGGCAATAGATAGATGCGCCCGGCAAGTGCTGCAATCGCCCGCGCGGCTTCCAATAAGAACAGTTCAGCCCGGTGACCTGCAGAATGTGCTTTAGCACACATCTGTGCGGCAAGCAGCATCATAGGTTCAGCTATAGTAATATCAGGGAGCAGGCTTTTAGCAGCAGCCACCTGCTGTTTGATTTCTTCCGTGTCAGCAGCATAACGCTGACAAAATTTTGCCGGTTGGGCTTCGCAATCCAGAATCCGCCTTACAATTTCAGCCCGTTGAACCTCATTTTGTTCCCGGCTGACAGCAGCATATAACCCAAACCTGTCAAGAATTCGGGGGGATAAGCTTCCCTCCTCCGGATTCATAGTACCGATAAGAGTACAAGCAGCTTCATGCTCGCAGGAAATTCCTTCGCGTTCCACTTGGTGCATACCGGTCGTAGCTGCATCTAAAAGACTGCCCAAAAAGTCATGGCGCAGTAAATTAACTTCATCAACATAGAGAATATGGTTATGGGCCCTGGCAAGCAAGCCCGGCAAAAAGCGGCGCTCGCCACGTTCGACAGCATGCTGCATATCCAGACCACCAAACACCATATCCTCAGTGGCATTGAGCGGCAGCTCAATCAACTTGGTTTCACCAATAATTTCTGCCAAAGAACGCACCAGCGTCGATTTGGCTGTGCCCTTTTCCCCTGCCACCAAAACACCGCCAGCCTTGGGGTTGACAACCGCAATCAAAAGCGCTCGCTTGACAGCTTCCTGCCCGACAATAGCTGCAAACGGAAATATCATGCGCTGCATTATAGCATTCCTCCCGCTTGGCTTATTGCTGCGCAAACACAGCTTCTACTTTATCCCAGTCCAACGTGCCATCCTCAAAGGGGCGCCGCCGCATCCGGTGAGGCAGCGCCAGACGTGCAGCTTTTTTTACGTCTTCTGACTCTACTTCCATCCGTCCGGCAAAGGCAGTCAGTGTAATGGCGGTCTTAATAACGGTAATATCGGCCCGGTGGCCATCAACATCAAGCGTAATGGCCAGTTTAGCAACAAGCAGGAGCAACTCATCCTTAATGGTTACCTGGGGCAGCAAACGTTGGGCCTGTATAATACTTTTTGCCAGGGTTTCCTGTTCCTCCTGGTATTGTCGGGCAAAGCTGTCTGTATCCTTTTCATAAGCCAAACGCCGTTTAATAACCTCCACCCGCCACTCGGGCTGGTTTTCCCCGGTCACAACCACCGATAATCCGAAGCGGTCTAATAACTGCGGCCGGATATCACCTTCTTCCGGGTTCATCGTGCCAACCAGCACAAACCGGGCCGGGTGGGAATAAGATACACCCTCGCGTTCCACAGTATTGACTCCCATGGCGGCGGCATCCAACAACACATCAACAACATGATCATCTAAAAGGTTAATTTCATCTACATACAAAATATTGCGATTAGCCTGTGCTAACAGGCCGGGGTCAAATTTCTTTTCCCCCTGCTTGATGGCATGTTCAATATCCAGCGTGCCAACAACCCGATCCTCGGTTGCACTAACAGGCAGTTCTACCACCCGCATCTTGACAGACTGAGTAGCCAGACCCTGTTCCTGTCCCACTTTTTCCCGGCAGACATCACACCAATGGCTGCTATCTGCCGGATCACAATGAAAAGGACAGCTTTTGCTAACCTCCATGGCAGGCAATAGATCGGCCAGCGCTCTGACGGCTGTTGATTTGGCTGTTCCTTTTTCCCCTTTGATTAATACCCCACCCAGCAGAGGGTTAATTACATTTAATATGAGTGCCAGTTTCATGTCCTCTTGCCCGACAATGGCAGTAAATGGATATACAGCGTTATGTTGCAACGTCAATTCATCTCCTTGTTAGTTTCATCCATTTAGCTCCTTCTAATAAAAAGAGACCTCCCTTATATAAGTAAGGAAGGTCTTTCGAAAACTTGTTAAATATATATAATCCCCTCCCCATACCTCGTGGGTAAATCGGTGACTGTTACTCAGGCAGTTCTCCTGGCTTTGGATCATGGCTTGCTTAAACCTTCCCAAGACGGTTTCATCCCAGTGGCATATCATAAGCTTGCTCCCCATTACAGTGGCGGGACCGCGCCGGTCTTTCACCGGTCTTCCCTATTAAGTCCTTACGGGCACCTGACTCTGTCAATATTCTGTTAAGCTAGGAAACTTCCGGCTACCACAGCAGCCGGGAGCTTCCTACATTAGCTAATAAAATACTCCTGGTTTTTTATACCAGGAGTGAATTCAGCCAAATCGCAAACTTCTTGGAATATCCCAGAAGAATTGCTTAACTGTAATCCCCTCCCCATACCGCGTGGGTGAAAAACGGTGATTGTCAGTTAGGTAGTTCTCCTGACTTCGGATCATGGCTTGCTTAAACCTTCCCAAAACGGTTGTTTCAGTGGTATATCTTAAGCTTGCTCCCCGTTACAGTGGCGGGACCGCGCCGGTCTTTCACCGGTCTTCCCTATTAAGCCCATATGGGCACCTAACTCAATAGTATTAAATTACTTACTTGTATTATTTATACTATAGAAAAGCAACTACATTGTCAATAGTTTCAAGCATTTCTTTATATATTCAGCTGCTCAGTTTTTATGTTTGAATAATTTTTCTAAACCTATGCAGCAAAAAAACGACCGAATTGCATAATCGACAGCGTTGACCAACCATACGCCTGCAATCCCCATAGAGAAATAAAAACAAAGCACATAAATACCGGCAACACGGATTACCCATATACCTATGATAGTGCTAACCATCGGACTTTTCGTGTCACCTGCTCCTTGCAGCGCACCGGTCATAACCAAACTGATTGCTATAAAGTGCCAATACAGCTTTTATTTCCAGTTTATACATCAAAGGGAATAACCGATGCCAGCAGTGATTTTGCATACTCATTTTGCGCATTAACCAAATCTGCGCTCATAAGCTGTTCCACAACTTCCCCTCTGTACAAAAATACAATTTTATTGCACAAATGAGCCACAGCCTGCAGATCATGAGCTACAAAAAGATATGTCATTTTCATTTCCAGGCGAAGTTGATGAAGCAGATTCATTACCTGTGTTTGAACAGATACGTCCAAGGAACTGATGGCTTCATCCAGAACGATAAATCTCGGATTGGTGGAAATGGCTCTGGCAATACAGACACGCTGAACCTGCCCGCCGCTCAGTTCATGAGGATAGCGGTCTTTTAGATCAGGCGACAAGCTTACTTTAGCCAGAAGAGCATCAATTCTATCCTCTAAGTTTCCCGCATAATTCATGGCGCGTATGGGTTCAGCGATAGTTTCTTTGATGGTGTACTTAGGATTGACTGAAGAAGTATAGTCCTGAAAGACCACGCTCATTTTTCCCTGATTGGCTTTGATCCACTCTGGCACAGGCTGCCCCTCAATTAAAACAGCGCCTTTATCAGGCTTTTCAAGCCCTAAAATCAGCCGGGACAGCGTACTTTTGCCACTGCCGCTTTCACCGATAAGACCCACACAGAGGCCTTCCTCAATAGCAAAGGTAACTCCTTTTAATACCTTGACTCTACTACTGCTAAAATTGCCGCCGGCTTTTACATAGCTTTTTTCAACATTATTAATTTCAACTAAATTAGGCACTGACTGCCCTCCGTTTCATGGATTTTTGGAAAGACTGGGCCAACTCGCGCCTGCTGTCAATCAAATACTTCGTATATTCATGCTGAGGATTCTGGAATATCGATTTTGCTTCGCCGTATTCCACCCGCTCCCCGCAGCGCATAACCAAAAGCTGATCAGAAAGATACTGCACCACACCCAGATCATGGGAAATGAAAATCAAAGCCGCTCCTGTTTGCTGCCTTAGCAGCTTAAACTCTTCCACAACCAAACGCTGATTAATGGAATCCAAAGCGGTTGTAGGTTCATCAGCAACAATAATATCGGGTTTCATAGCCAAAGCTATCGCCACCATACAGCGCTGCAGCATACCGCCGGAAAGCTGATGGGGATATTTTTTGAGTACTTGTTCCGGGTCAGGCATATTGACCATCTTCAAAGCAATCAAAGCCATAGTCATAGCTTCTGACCGGGAAAGCCCTTTATTCTCGATGAAAGTTTCAGCCATTTGACTGCCGATTTTTGCCAGCGGATCAAATGCTGACATAGCATCCTGCAAAATCATGCAAATGCGTTGTCCCCTGATGGATCGCAGTGTATTTGCCTCCTGTTGCAACAAATCCAGAGTGCCCTGTTCGCTTGAAAACTTTGCCGCTCCTTCCGTGTGCATCCAGGGATTGGTTAGACCCAGGATAGCTTTAGCCGTCATGGACTTGCCGCTGCCGCTTTCGCCTACAATCCCCAGACAACTATTCTTTTTTAGTTCAAAACTGACGCCGTGAATGACTTCCTCTTGATTCCGCAGATCAGTAACCTTTAAATTCCGTACAACCAGTAAATTATCCATTAAGCCACCGCCTTCTTGCGTTTAAAAATAGACAGACGTTTTTTGCTGCTTTTATTGAGTTGTGGATCCAAAGCTTCCTGAACACTGTCACCCAAAAAATTAAAAGCGGCAACCACCAGAAAAATGGCAAACCCCGGCGGCAGCATCTGCCAGGGATTGATCGTCAAGACCTTTTTGGCCTCATTAAGCATCATTCCCCATTCCGCGTTAGGAGGCTGAACACCCAACCCTAAAAAGGACAAGGCGGAAATATTCAAAATGATGCCGCCTGCATCCAGAGTAGCCAGCACGCAGATTTCTCCCATAGCGCCTGGCAACAGATGGTTTTGAATAATATGCCTGGCACTGCAGCCAGACACCCGGGCAAAATAAATGTAGTTTTTATCCATAAACTGAATCATGATGGAACGGATCATCCGGACATACCAGGCCCATTTGGCGATAACCATTGCGAGAAGAATATTGAAAATTCCCGTTCCCAATACACCGATAATCGCCAAAATCAGTACCTCATTAGGAAAAGACAGCATAATATCACAGAAACGCATAATGACTTCATCTATCCTGCCCCGATAATAACCGGCAATAACTCCTAACACAATACCGATACCGATTGTACAAAACATAGTGGCAAGCGACCAAAGCACTGTTACTTGACCGCCCCATAAAATCCGGGACAATATATCCCGGCCCAGTTGATCTGTTCCTAGTAAGTGTTCGGCTGAAGGCGGGGCAAACTTGTTGGCAATATCCTGGGCAGCAGGATTATAAGGCGCTATCAGTGGCGCCAGCAGCGAGAGTAAAATGACAATCCCTAAAAAAGCAGCCATCACAAGTGCCATTTTATCGGCTTTAAATCTTGTCCAAAAACCTGCCATCGTTACCCCTCCTCCTGTCGCATTCTGGGATCAACAATAGTCACGCCAATATCTATCAGCAGATTGCAGACTACAAATAATATGGCCATAATTAACACATAAGCCTGAATGGTGGGGAAATCCCGGTCAAAAATAGCGGTAACACAAAGACGCCCCACCCCGGGCCAGGCAAAAATATTTTCAATGACAACCGTACCGGCAATGAGCTTCGGAATGGACATTCCCAAAGCAGTTAATGACGAATGTAAAGAATTTTTCAAAATATGCCTGGTAATGGTGCTGTTTTTCAAACCTCTGACTCTAGCATATAAAACGAAATTGGCATGTTCATTTTGAATCATGTTGTTGCGGATCAAGCGTACATAGGTGGCGATATAACCAAGAGCTAATGTCACTGCCGGTAAAACCACCGAATCGGGCGTTCTCATACCGCTGGTCGGAAAGATAGGAATTTCTACAGCGAAAAGCCACATCAACAGAATTCCAACCCAGAAGGACGGTATGGCTGTCCCCACAAAGACAAGGCCGCGAATAAGTATATCGGCGGCACTGCCTTCCAGTAAGGCACAGAATACACCGGCAGCCACTGATACCGTCAGGATGATAACCAATGCTACGCCGGCCAGATACAAAGTAGCGGGAATGGCTTCGGCAAATTCACTGATAACCGGTTTTCTGGTAATATAAGATTTGCCGAAATCGCCGTGCAGAGCATTGGTTATCCAATCAACATAGCGGGTCATAAAAGGTTTATCCAGCCCCAGTTCCTGCCGGATCTCAGCAACATTTTCTGCAGTAGGCGTAGTGCCGCTTACCCGGATAGCCACTTCAGCCGGATCACTGGGACTTAAATTAATCAAAATGAACGAAAAGAAGGAGATTCCGATAAAAATCGGAATCATCCAAAGAATTCGCTTGAAGATATAATTTTTCATCAGATCTCTCCAATCCAGAAAAATTTGTTCATGGTCATATCAATAGGTTGTTTAGTTTGCAAAATACATCTTTTCAAAGGGGATTTCATATTGAGAATCGCTAAATGCAACTCCCTGCAAGCCTTTGATGGCAACAGCCTTAGTTTTGGAATAAGAAATGGGAACATATACACACTGATCATTGACGTAAGTCAAAATTTCTTTGTATTGTTCTGCCCGTTTGCCTGTATCAGCTTCAATCATAATTTTTGTGATGGTATCATCCAGCCACTGTTTTCTATCAAGGCCTTTTTGGGCCTGACAATCCCCGTGAGCAGGAATTCTCCAGGAAGATACATATGACTGCGGGTCATAGGGCTTACCCCAGGATAACGAATATTGCAGATCAAAATCGCCGGTTCTCTGCCGATCCAGGAAAGCCTGTTTTTCCTCAGCCAAAATATTCATCGTAACGCCAATCGCCGCTAAATCAGCCTGAATGGACTCGGTAATTGTACCTTCCTGTGCATTCTTGGCGTTATAAGAAAAAGTCACTTCGCATTTTTTGCCGTCTTTGACCCGGATGCCGTCAGCGCCCATTACCCAGCCGGCTTCATCCATCAGCTTGTTGGCCAGGGCCGGATCATAAGCAAAGGTTTTTAACGTGACATCACAAAACGCTACCGTTTTGGATAGTAAGGTGTCCGCCTGATCTTCAGAACCGTTTAAGATTCCTGTAATGATATTTTGTTTATTAATGGCATGTTCAAAGGCTTCACGAACCTTCAAATCCTTAGTAACAGGCCTTTGAGTATTTAACAAAATAGCCCGGGAGGCAATCGGCGGAGTGAGGTAGGTTTTATAATTCCCTTCTTTCTCTAGCTTTTTATAAGAATCCAAATCAATCTGGTCACCGTCCGCGCCGAACAACAGGTCAATTTCCCCTTTTTGCAGCGCCAGTAAGATGGTCTGCGGGTCAGGCATAACCTTCCAGTTTAGGGTAGCAATTTTGGCTTTTTCACCCCAGTAATTTTCGTTACGGGTAAAGGTTGCATACTGATTATTCTCGTGCCTGGTCAAAAGCCAGGGGCCGGTTCCCACATAGCCAGTGACTCCATTGTGAGTTGTGCCGTCAATAAAACAGTTGGGCGAAATGAAACGGAACGGTCTGGTTAGTCCCAATTCAACCAGAGTTGGATAATACGGATGCTTTAATACCAGTTTAACGGTATGCTCATCAACAACCACAGTTTCCTTAATTTCGTTGACCATGTCCAGCCACTGGTGACGTTTGATATTAGCTACAATGGCATCCATATTTAATTTGACAGCTTGGGCATTAAAAGGCTCACCGTCAGTGAAAGTAACGCCTTTGCGCAAATGGAAGGTATATTCCAGGCCGTCAGCCGAAATTTCCCAGCTTTCAGCCAGGGATGGTTTAACTTTACCGTCTTCATTTTTGGTCAGACCCTCAAACACCATATTCTGAGCAGCCATTTCACCCAGATATAAATGCGGATTAATGTCACGGATGTCTTTGGTACTGGCATATACCAGTTCGGTTTTTTCTTTATTGGCGCCGGTATCCTTACTACCGCCGCAGCCAAGCATGGTAAAACAAAACAGTACTAATAAGAATAACACTGCTGTCTTTTTAAAATTCATGAATTTTCCTCCCCGGTTTCTTACTTCTCTCTTCTAGTGCTTCATTACATCCTCCAGATTTATACCCCGCGGCAAATAAGACATACTTAAATGAGCATGAAAGAGAAGTGACAAAAGATATACTCCTGCCGAAAAAAGCAGGGAGTGAAACAGTAAAGTGAAATGAAAAACTCCTGGTGTAAAGCCAGGAGTGAATTCAGCAAAATACCTAATAGCGCACTTAACTGTAATCCCCTCCCCATACCGCGTGGGTGAAAAACGGTGATTGTCAGACAGGCAGTTCTCCTGGCTCCGGATCATGGTTTGCTTAAACCTTCCCAAGACTGTTGTCCCAGTGGTATATCTTAAGCTTACTCCCCGTTACAGTGGCGGGACCGCGCCGGCTTTTAACCGGTCTTCCCTATTAAGCCCTAATGGGCACCTATCTCAATATATTCAGTTGAAGGTGAAACCATAATATTCTAAATTTTAATTAATGATATCAATGATTGACAAGGTTGTCAATCATTTTTTTTACAAAATTCACCATCAGATAGCTCTTGCATACAAGGCAATACCGGCAGTTATCACCACCATCGCAAGATAAATAGCGGTACCTGCAATAGTAAGCATAACACCCAGCTTGACGCCAAATATCGAAACATTTGTCGGTAATACACGGGATACAGCATCATATACATTATGAAAAAAGGACGCCACCAAAAGCGTAAAAATTATCTCCTCCGCTGCCAGTGCGCCGCTTTGCAGCAGCGTTCCGGCAACACCTATGGCCGCAATCAGCGTAGGTATACCGGCCAAAATAACTAAAGCTCCGGCTGCGGTCAGGTGAACCCCGTGTAAAACAGGGGCAACACCTGCCAGAATCTCGTTAATGATAGCTGTATGCATAAACAGCGCAAAGGCAAACGTAACAGGCATAAAGACTATGGCTATATCCCAAAACTGCCAAAAGGCTGTCTTTGTTGCAGCTGCCAGATCAGTCTTGCCGGCTGTCGTACCGGAAAATGCCTGCCGGTGATCCGGTTGGCTGCCTTCATCTTGCCGGAAGTTGATGCGATTCCATAAGATGCCAATTACTGTTACAAGTGTACTCATGCCAATGTTTATAGCGATAAACGCCATGCCCAGCTTCCAGCCCAAACCGGCGATCAAAGCCGGACTGAAATAAAAGATAGTGAAATAGATCCCGGTAGGCAGAGAACCCATCAGATAAACAGCTATAATGCCACTTCTATTTATAACAGCGTTACGGCCGATTTCCGCCAGCATAGCATTAGCCGCATACCTGTTCAATAAACATAAAATAAAGAACGGACCTAACGCTTCCGGCAATTTGCCCAGTGCGGTCATTGGCCGCAACACTTTGCTAAACCAAGAAAAAAACGTCCGCTCTTCAGTACAACACCACAATAACAGCCTAAAAACATGGCCGGCAATGCAGTTTTCCACATTATTAAAACATCTGATAATGCTAATGAGATATCCATATTATTATTCCTGTCGTGTTAATATAATTGTCGTAAATAGTAAACCTCCTGACCGTTTATAATCAGAAGTGATAACCAGTAAGCTTATATAAAACTCCTGGCGGTTAGCCAGGAGCGAATTAAACTCGAGGTCCTGAGTAACACGCTAAGTAAAAAAATCACTATCGCGCCCTTGAGGATACGGCTCTAACCGCACAGAGAGCGCAGAGGGGAGATGCATATCGAGACATTCCCTCTGCGTACTCTGCGTCTCTGCGGTTCAAAAAAATATACTTTCTTCTTTATGTATAAAAAAGCCAGCAGAATATCTGCCGACTTATTTTAACATTATTGCAATAAAATGCCCGATAGATATATTTTTATATCTATAAGAATAGTTTATCCTCCAAATGTAACATTGTCAAGAAAAATCTTGTCAGAGTAAGAATTCACCTTCTCTTCGGACATGCTTTAGCTAAAATGTACAGTACCTGCTAATTACAGGTCAGGAAGAATTTCCTTATTTAACCTAAATCGCTTAAAATAGTTTCAGCATACGAATAGCGAGGGGGATGAGCATGATTATAGTGAAGGGCTTGTGCAAAACCTTTAGAGTTCCAAAACGCGCCGCCGGCTTTACCGCAGCAGTCAAAGCACTGTTCAAACGGGAATACACTGAGATTGAGGCACTTAGTAATGTATCATTTCATATCGGAGAAAGTGAGATAGTGGGTTATATCGGACCTAACGGTGCCGGCAAATCCACTACAATCAAAGTCATGAGTGGTATTCTGGTGCCGGATAAAGGGACTTGCCATATCATGGGACGTATCCCCTGGCAGGAAAGAATTGCCCATGTTAGTCATATCGGTGTTGTATTCGGGCAAAGATCACAATTATGGTGGGATGTCCCGGTGATTGACTCCTTCGAGTTATTGAGGGATATCTACAGAGTCCCCCAGGAAAAATACCGCCGGCGTGTGGCTATGCTTGTTGATACGCTTGACCTGGGCTGTATCATTAATAATCCTGTTCGCCAACTAAGCCTGGGCCAGAGAATGCGCTGCGAGCTGGCCGCAGCGTTGTTGCACAGCCCGAAAATCCTCTTTTTAGACGAACCGACGATCGGATTGGACACCATATCTAAGTTTGCTGTACGAAATTTTATCAAAAAAATAAACCAGGAAGAAAAAGTTACCGTCATCCTCACCACTCATGATCTGAGTGATATTGAAGCCCTGGCTGACAGAATTCTCCTGGTTGGCAAAGGCAGCATACTTTATGATGGAAGCCTGAATGACTTAAAGAGCCGGTTTGGTGCAACAAAAACTGTTACCATTGATTTTTGCAAAAACACCGCCCCTCTTGCGCTTAAAGGAGCAAAGCTCCTAAACCAAACTGCTGACAAAGCCAGTTTACTGGTGGATTTACACACTGTCACCATTTCCGAAGTCCTAGCCGCACTTGCCGGACAGCTTGAACTCCTGGATGTTACCGTAGAAAACCCACCGATAGAAGAAATTATCGTTCAGTTATACCGGGAGTTTACCATATGAATGTTTATTTTTCTGTATTTAAAATGCGGCTGATCAACAGCCTGCAATATCGGGTCGCCGCACTCGCCGGGATGGCCACACAGTTTTTCTTTGGCTTCCTATTCACCATGCTCTACGAAGCATTTTATGCCAATGCGCTTACTCCTCCACCAATCACGCTGTCGCAACTGGTTTCCTATATCTGGTTGCAACAGGCGTTTCTGGCTTTTATTATGCTGTGGTTTAGAGATAACGAACTATTTGGTTTGATAACCAGTGGCAATATTGCCTATGAGCTTTGTCGTCCCTGTGACTTATACCACTTCTGGTATGCTAAGCTTATTGCCCAAAGACTGTCCGGAGCCTTGCTGCGATGTTTTCCCATTCTCGCAATTGCATTCTTGCTGCCTGGGCCATACCAGCTGTCACTGCCACCTGATTTTGCCGCTTTTGCCTTATTTTTGCTTACTCTGGTTTTAGGGCTTCTGATACTGGTAGCAATATCAATGTTTATTTATATCTCAGTATTTATCACCATGTCACCTGCAGGCTCATTGTTACTATTTGGTGTTATCGGTGAATTTTTCGCCGGTATGATTATTCCCATTCCGTTAATGCCGGACTGGTTACAAACAATTGCCTATTCTCTCCCCTTCCGGCTGGCAGCGGATTTGCCGTTTCGAATATATAGCGGCAATATCCCTGTAGATGAAGCTTTTTGGGGAATACTTGCTCAGGTAATCTGGTTGATGTTACTTGTTCCACTGGGCAAAGCGGCCTTACATAAAGCCCTAAGGCAAATTGTAGTGCAGGGAGGTTAATTAATAATGCAACTGTATTTATGTTATCTACGAATAGTATTAAATGCCCAGATGCAGTACAGAACATCGTTTTTCCTGCTGGCTTTAGGACAAATGCTGCTCCCGCTTACCGTTTTTGGCGGCATGTATCTTCTGTTTGCACGTTTTGGTTTACTAAGAGGCTGGAGTTTCTTGGAAGTGGCATTGTGCTTCTCCATTATTCATATGTCTTTCGCTATCAGCCAATGCTGTGCCAGAGGGTTTGATACCTTTTCCGAAATGGTGCGTACCGGGGAATTCGACAGGCTGCTGCTGCGGCCGCGCAGTACGGTACTGCAGGTTATAGGTTCCCAGTTTGAATTCACCCGTATCGGCCGTCTGCTGCAAAGCAGCGGTGTATTAACCTGGACACTGCTCAACCTTCCGCTTGACTGGAATATCCTAAAAGCGCTGACCCTTATTCTGATGATCATAAGCGGAGTCTTTATTTTTACCGGAATCTTCATACTATCGGCCACCTTATGCTTTTGGACGGTTCAAGGCATTGAAATAGCCAATGTTTTCACTGACGGCGGTCGGGAAATGGCCCAGTATCCACTTACTATTTATCAAAAATGGGTAACCCGTTTTTTTACTTTTGTCATTCCTTTCGGTTGTGTCAATTACCTGCCACTGCTATTTCTCCTTAATAAAACAGAAGAACCTTATCCCCTGTACATGTTAACACCACTTTATGGCATCCTATTCGTTATTCCCTGCCTGTATATCTGGAACTTTGGCGAAAAACACTACCGATCAACAGGCTCGTAATACAAACCGCCTTTCTCCCTCTCTCTTTTTTCCGCAGCCAACGAAGAATAGTCCTGGTATTTTGGTTATTCTTTCACTACTAGTCCCAACTTTGCTAACGGATTGACTCCAGGTTGAACATAGCTCATCGGCGTTTCACCCTCTTGCAATTCAAAACGCTTCAGTACAGTTATAAATAGTTCAGGCTTGTCCAGATTATCCAATTCCCACAGCACTGTTTTTACTTTTTTCTCCCATTCAAACAAGTTTTGTTTATCCAAGCCGCTTAAAGCAGCCCCTTTAGCAAAATCGAAAGTCAATACTAAAGCCTCACTCTTTTTGGTTTTTCTGTCAGTGCGGAAGTAAATACCTGCCAGATTCTTGGCTTCTGGTAGTAACTGTTCTTTAGATTTTGCATTCATTGGCAAAATAGCCATACCGGATTTACCTGGCGTGGTATTCAGCACGGTTTGCAAGGCATCTTCTTTGCACCAAACAGGGGCGGAGATAATGAAATACGACTCACTGGCTGAGCGCAGCGGCATTTCTCTTTCTAAAAAATTTGCCAGCAAATAGCCGCTGGTAACTCCCGGACAAAAATGGTCATGGTAAAGTACGCCGTTCATAAAATCGACCGGGGCGCCTTTGGCGGCGGCATTGACAATAGTCACTATTCTAAATTCATTGCCGTCAAATACTTTTTCTTTGGTTTTATTATCCCAAGCCTGTGCATGAGCAAACAAATAGTCGGCTTTGATATTTTCACAGACTATTTTGCTGAACAAATCCCGGGAAGATACTCCTTTCAGGTCTGTTACCCCTTTATCCAATAATTCCATGGCTTTTTCTTTATTGACAACACAATATACAGATTTGCCGGATTCTTTATCATATAAAACAAACCATAAGGGATTAGTACGGGCGGCATGAACTTCTAATAAATTTCCTTTGCCTACTGTACAGCCAGTCTCTTTACTCAAGCCGTCAATCGTCGCTTGGGGAGAATAATCTCCAAACTTCACATAACTGCTATTTGTCAATACAATTATGTTTTCAGGCTTAGCTCCCATCATTTTCCATGATTCCTGAGACATTTTTTTCGTTACGGCATTCCAGAAAAGATAACCTTTGTCAGTAGCCTGACCTGCCCAGGCGATATTGACAGAAACCAATAGACAGGACAGTATTAGCAAAACTCCAACAATCTTTTTAGGCATGATAACAACTCCCTTTTTTATATTTTAGAAACCAATTTGGTATGACAGACTATAGTTTCTTCCCGGCATCGGGAAATCTGCTGTTTGTTCGTAGTCGACATCAAACAGGTTGTTGACAGCCAGCGCGACGGTCTGATCATTCTTAGTAGTATAGGACATCCCTAAATTAAAGAGTGTATAGCCACGCGTCGTAGCCGCAGCTACTGTTTGAATTCGTTGTCCATCCAATGCAACCAGAAAACCCTGCCGGTTATTATAGCGCAACCCCAAATTGATGGTTTCTTTTGGTATTGTGGTAACTTCTGTACCAGTAGGATCTAACGGATCACCGCTTTTGCTGCCATGTTGAGTAGTGTAGTTCAATACCATTCCCAGCGTTTTCGAGAATTGATAATCGGTAGCTATTTCCACTCCTTTAATCTTGGCATTATCAATATTGTAAGTGGGAGGACCGGAATTGATGCCAGAACCCATGTAGTAGATTACATAATTGTCGATATCATTGAAGAATCCTGTCACCTTAGCACCAAATTTATCATTAAATTGCTTTTTCCAACCCACTTCATACGCCATGCCATTTTCTGTATCCAATTGACCGATAGTCTTTTGCCAATCTGCCAAGGTCCACTCATCTGGAAGCTTATTATACGTTTTGTACTTCATGTAGTTTGAGTTGCTCGCATTGCTGGGTGTGTAATTCATTTGCCACCGGACATAATCAGATACCGTTGGCGGTCTAAACACCCTGCTGGCACTGGCATATACGGCTTCCTGGGGAGTAAGCTGATAGGTCACATTTAGTTTCGGACTTACTTGCGATTTATCCGAATATTCTTTGGAAGTCAGCAGATTACTTGATTGATACTGGTCGTAACGCACGCCTAAGCCAAGCAGTGTTTTTTTATTTACCTGCCAGTTATCCTGAATAAAGTAGCCGTTCATTTCAGCTTCCAAAGAGCTCGGACTGCTGGTGATTACCTTAAATTTCAACTTACGGTAGTCGATGCCTGTTGTCAGCATATGATTCCCCAACTGACGGCTTTGCTGCCAGTTGTAGCCGCTGTTGTCAGTTATTAATTTTGGTGTTTCCACTGGTTTTCCCAAATATTTCAGCCAGTCATCCCTGTCCTGTTTGTTCTGATACACTCCCACTTTCCAATTATCATCAGTATAGTTGAGCGAATAATTCTTGGTGTTAAATTCGCGATAACTTCCGTCTAAATACTGGTTACCTGTAGTAGTGGTGGTCGGAGCCATTGGCACTGTCGGATAATTTGAATTCCAACCATTATCATTATTGGAATCTTGATTATTGCCTACCAATGTTCCTTCTTTCCGGTAACTATCAGTAATGGCAACCGACAACTTCTGCTTGTCGGTAAAGTTATAAGTCATATTGAGATTGGTATCATGACTTTCCTTAAAATTATTGCGATAGAAGCCGTCACTTTCTCTTTTATTGGCACTTACTGACCAGGATATTTTTCCATCTTTACTGGTTCCCTGGTTACTTATTGAATATTTTCTGTCACCATAACTGCCAACACTGGATTTAAGATAAGTTTTGTTTTCTCCCGGGGTATCAGTTGTCACAATATTGATAACCCCGCCCCAGGTACCACCATATTGAGCCGAACTGGCGCCACGGATAATCTCGATTTTCTTGATATTACTTACCGGCAGTGAATCCCATTCCAAGGCACGCCCCCGATACAGACCCCCTTGATTTTCAATTACATTGCCGTTGATCGCCACAACCAGGCGTTCGTTGGTCATGCCGCGCATACTAACTGTTGTCCCTGATTGCGGATCTGTGGAAACGACTATACCGGCAACATCTTTTAACAAATCGGTAACACTGTTGATTTGTCCGGCATCAATTTTGTCTTTGACATTAAGGGAAGTAACTTTGGTCGTTTCGCCTTCCCCCACAATTTTACTATCTGTCACCACAATAGTTTCCAAAGCGAAATCAGGCGTAGTTTCCTCGGCATAAACCATGGGAGAAACTTGTAGTAAAACCGTCAGTGTTAGCAGCAGTAACTTTTTTTTTTTGATTTTCTTAATTTTTTTGTCATTATCTCATCTCCCTTTTGTGCAAAACTTATACTTTCCAGCATAACCAGGCAATCTTGGACTGTACTTTCTCGGATACAAGGCCATCAACCGCTATGCTGCCCAGATAACCGGCAATTTTGTCATCAATGTCCCCGGTTACTGGACTTAATTTTGTCATGCGCTTTAATTGATGGCTGTACAGTTCGACGGCTTTATCGAGCGGCCAAACATGGTCAAACTCATTGTCATAATACGTTATTTCCGGATAGTAGCCTGACAACCACAGTAAATTGATTGCATAGTAGATATTTTTTCCCCAGCGGTGATCAGGGTTTTTGCCATATACCGCTTGATGCAGCTTATCCCGCAGATTATCTTTCCGCTCGACAAAGCCACTGAGAAAACAAGCGTCTTTACTGGCCCGGCACATCTTTAGCAGGCTGTCGCTGCTGCTGATACCAGGGCACATGGAAGCAAATACCAGGTCATATTTTTTTTGCCAGCCGCACTCCTCCAGGCTGAGTGTTTCCCATGGCGATAGTTCAAACAGTACATTATCCAGCTTGTGCTGCCAGGCATTCTCACAGGCATATTCAAGCATTTTGGGAGAAATATCAATCCCGGTTACTTGTTTGGTTTTTTGGGCAAATTCAACCGAATATTTGCCCGGACCACAGCCAATATCAAGAATTTCTGCGTCAGCAGGCAGCATGTCCCGGCTTGTTAAGAACTCAATAACCTGCTGCCGCCGTTGTTCACCCTGTTTATTGCCATGCTGGTTATTAAATTCATCGGCTCGCATATTCCAGAATTGTTGTGTATCTTCTAATTCAGACAGATCTTTTTTCCATGCTTCAGTGAAATAATCAATGTTCATACATCACCAGCCCCGGCTATATTCTTCAAAGCAGTCCTGACAAACTTTTTTGCCGTCCTGAAGTCTGATTTTGTGTTCTGGAGAGCCCTCGCCGCATTGTTCACAAATAATAGTAGTAAATAAGCGGGCTTCTTCCGGGACAGCATACTTTGGTTTTTTAAATTCAAAAATTTCGCCGGCAGGTGTATTCAGTAAATACTCCTGACGCTCTTTCCTGTCCATTTCCCCCTTAAACGGTTTCAGCACTAACCGGATGCTTTCGCCGGTAGTTCTGTTAAAGAAGCTATATGCCTGTTTACCGGTGCTCCTGTATAAGAGGTTGCCCTTGCCTATACTGCAACCGGTGATTACCTGAATCGCATCCACCCCGCAAGCATCATTTTCCGTAACACACACCACCTCTTCATCTTCAGAAAATTTTATCCCCAGTTTTTCAATGGCCGCTTCACAGGCTTTAAAGCCAATAGCCAGTCCCGGACACTCATGTCCATGAAATTCCACACACTTGTCCCATTGTTGCTTATCCATAGTAACCTGTTCACTTCCTCCTAAAAATTAGTTTGCTAACAGTCTATTGGACAACAAAAAAAGTATGAAACCATGGGAGCAGTCTTTTGCCCCCCATGGTTTCATACCACATTTTTATCATCTATGCTGTTATGCTTGTCGTTTAAAGTTCTAATATGACATCTGTCATATCTGCGAATTTTCAAAATTCGCTTTTCTACGTCAAATCTTAGCATTTTTAGGGTGTTTTGTAAATATATATTTTGTGATTTTTTTCCCTTATCAACAATTTTACTATGTGTGCATACTTCTTCAATCACCAACACCTCATCCCTGCGGATGAAGTTAGCTCATCATCCCCCTTGTATTCTTTTCCTTTATTATAGCAAATTGTTAGCTATATTCCCTGGTTGCACTGATGCGCCTTATCCCAAAATAATCCGCCAGGCCGCTGTCTATAGCTGCTGCCGCTGTCAACTGTCCTGCACTGCTGGTCAGCAATTGCCGGTCGCTCTCATTAGAAATAAAGGCCACTTCCACCAGCACCGCAGGACAGTCCGTTTCTCTAAGCACCTGGAAATTAGCTTCTTTTACGCCTCGATTGGCTGTTCCCAGTTCCTCTACCAGCCGGGCCTGCAGGCAGGCCGCCAGCTGCTTGCCGCTTACACTGCCCGGATAATGATAAACCTCCGTACCATGGGCAACCGGACTTGCTGCACTGTTAGTGTGAATGCTGATAAACACATCGGCCCTGTTCGTATTGGCAACTTCCGCCCGGAAAGCCAAATCATCGGTCATAATGTCGCCGCTGCGGGTAAGTAAAAATTCATAACCCTGTTCACAGCATTGCTCTGGCAGCAGCTTGGCAATTGCCAGCACCACATCGCACTCCTGCACGCCTTCAGCGCAGGCTCCCGGTTCCACCGGCCCGGAATGGCCAGGATCAATCACAATTTTCATAAAAATCCCCCCATTTGTTTTTGGGGCATTTTCTACTCTATTTCTGCATTCATGACCATCGCAAGAATCTTATCGGCAATAGCCGCAGCATTCAAATTCTCATCGGCCAAAACCGGCGAAATTTGCCGCGACACCACTTCCGGATCAAGTGCCACCACCCTGTCATTCAGCCACTGCGTATTTTTGCTAACCTTGCTGCCCAGTTTGCTTTGGAAGGAGATTCGCTCTTCATACTCCTTTTTTAATGCGGTCGCAACACGCGTTTTATCGACGTAAGTCAGATCATCGGATTTGAATACCGCCAGCATCACTGTTTTGAGGATGGCATCGCCTTCTGTTTTGTTAGTCATGCCTTTTTCAATCGCCGTATCCATTAAACTGTTATAGTCGTCAAAATACCGGAAATCATCCCGGTACAAAGCCGCTTCGATCAGGAATAGCATGTAATCGTAACCAGTGAGTGGTTTGGCTGATTGCGAATCCTCGCCGAACTGTAGTTGGGAATCTTTCACAAATAATTTTTCTGTTTCAAACTTAGCCGCATCGGCTGCAATAACAGCAAAATAGCCGTTTTGTAAGGATACCCCGCCAAGACTGTCAGTACCGGAATATTCGTTGTGGAACACCAGATGAATCTCTTTATCCCCGGCATCGAACAAGTCTTGCATCCCGCTAACGGCACTGTCAACGACCTTGAGAGTTGTCGACAGCTGACCGATAGTCAACAAAGTGGCAATACTGTTACTCATGCTGAGAAATTCCTGAAAGTAGTCTTTGGTAACATAGGCCAGTAACGCGGCACTAATGGCTACATTGCCGCCGTGATACGGCACCAGGTTTGTTAGGGAATAATTGAGCTGTACCCCTTTTCCCAGGGAAGCTTCGTCAAGAGCAAGGGTAAGCGGCCCGGCAATATAGGGTAATTCCTGCGCTGCATTGGAACCAAATTGCAGCTGCACGCTGGAAGAAACCACCGGCACATAGCTGCGGAATAATTTACGGTCATTCTTTAAGAACATTTCCGCCAGCCGCAGGCGGAAATAGTGCTGTCCTTCCTTAAACTCAATCGTTTCAATATCAGATGATATGGGAGTAAACACATAGTGTTTCGCCTCTTTAGCGAACAAATTTTTAAACCAGTCGAGAATACTCATTGTTAGACCTCCCCTTCCTGCCCTGTATTAAATACCAAACTGATCGGCTTCCAGCCATTCCATATTAAGCAGCGACCAGAAATCACTTGCCAGCTTATTCAGGACATATGCATAAGGCAGCCAGCCATAACCCTGATCGCCCCAGGTGCTGCCCCAGGAATTGCGGATTAACAGCGCGCCGCAGGTTTCCAGATTATATTTGGTATTTTTGATGATGAGGCCATCATCATACCCTATGGCAACCACCGCATGTCCCCACTGTGCCTGTTCAATCGCACCGGGGCAGGGAATGCCGCCGGCAACATCTGACTCGGTAAACGAGGGAAAACCGTAGAAGCCAAACATCGCCGGAATACCGGCAGCCAGATATTTTTTCACACTTGTCAGCACTTCGTCTGTCGATTTATTCTCCCCGGCCGCATCATGGCAAAAATACTGCAGCGCCTCATAGTTATCCGCCACCGCGTAGACAAAGGAAGTCGGTTCTTTATCAAAGTCCGGAGCCTTTTCGGTATACGGCCAGTACTTTTCCGGCGGC
The DNA here is from genome assembly GCF_000445445.1 of Sporomusa ovata DSM 2662. Lineage (GTDB taxonomy): Bacteria > Bacillota > Negativicutes > Sporomusales > Sporomusaceae > Sporomusa > Sporomusa ovata. Next base: position 563,701 of record NZ_ASXP01000004.1, read on the forward strand.
ACGCCGCACAATGCCAGGGCGCCCATGGTATCGCGGATATAAGACCCTTTGTCACCGGTCACTCCCTGGAGATTCCGCGCATTTTTGTAGATAAACAGCCGGGAAGCGGCCATATTACGGGAAAATGACCGGTTCTCAAAATATTCGATGATCGCCGCTGCCGCATGGGCGGTGCACGAATTCAGCTCTCCCTGATCCTGGACAGGCGAGCACCATTGCCGCAGATCGGTCTTCGCCGGCAGGGGGACGTTAGCGGCTAACCCTAGTTTTTGTACAGCTTCCGCCAGCTTAGGATGATCTTCCGTATAATCGCGCAGATCAGGCAAAGGCGGTAGCCAGCCTGTCCCGGTTTTCCGATTGCTAGACAGTATTGCGTGTTTCTTCATCTCAACACCTTCTTTCTGATGATTTCGCGGATTCACGCTGAATCCGCAAACCTATAACTGCTGCCAGTAAGTTAAAACGGCTCTGCCACAATTCCCTGCCTGAGCAAAAGAAGAACTGCGATAGAGCCGTTTTACTGAGAATGTATCGTTCAAGCTACATTATTTTTTCTCTTCGAGTTTCGCGGCCAATTCGCGGGCCTGACGGGCCAGCCGGATATGAGAAGCAAAGGATTTGGCCACATGTGCCGGCCGCGCCGCGCTCGCAGCCGTCAGGGAAGTATCGGGCGCGATGAAGCAGGCCGAATTAATATAAGGATACCCGGTGCTGCCTGCCAGATTGCTGGTGGTGAAGCTGGTCGGCGTTGAGCCAGTGGTTGTCGGCAGCGAACCGTAGACATCAATGTTATTGCCTTTGACATACCAGAGCCGGGTTGGCGACGCCTCGGCCTGAATCCCCCAGAAGTAGCCCGGGTCATTGATGCTCACCACTTCTGTCCAATTGGCCGGCGACGACAGGTTGGCCACTGTGCTGTGATAAATTTTGCCCACCAGATTGGTATAGCTGTTGTCGTAATAGCCCAGCAGGATATAGGCGTTGCTGCCGTTGGCAATCGTAATATCGCGGAAATCGCCGCTCATGCCGGACGCCAGCGACACATTGGCAACACTCATATTGTCATTGCTGTCGATGGTAACAATGCTCAGGCAAGTGGCGGTGTTGTAGCTGCCGGCGTTTTGATACCCACCTACTGCGCAGACATACAGCTTGTTGCCGTACAACTCCAGGGTGAAGGCGTTTTTGCCGACGCGGACATAGTTATCATTATATGTTAAGGTGCCGTCAGTTGCATTTATTGCGAATTGTACTACATAACTATCATCATAAGGTGTATAACCGCCGTTGGGATTGCAGGTATACAGCACATAGAGATAATCGCCATAGACTACCAGCCCTTCACCATGATAATACGCCCCCGTTACTGCCAATTCTGACGGGAAATCATAGCTGGCAGTTTGGTTATAAGCATTGTTACTCATATCGACAAGCGCAACCTTTGCCAAATCGTAGCCAGTGGCATAAAGATAGTTTCCGGCCGTTGCCACTGTATGCAGGTTGGCAACGGATGACCAGGTCTGACTTGCCAGCGGACTCGTCCAAGTCCCCTGCGGGGCAATGATCTGGTTGGGTTTTAAATTGGTCGTGCTATAAGTATACTGCCGCAGCACCAGTCGGCTGTTGAGGCCCTGAAAGAAATTGAAAAAGGCGGCGTCGCCGTTTAATAATGATGGGTTTGAAGGGTCATAAATTTTTATAACAGCCGTCGTATCCACGCTGGCGCTGCTTCTCTCGCCCACAATAGCGCCGGCCGCGCTGGCGCTATAATCTGAAATGGTGTACGCGAACAAATTTTCACTCATAATTTTTCCACTCCCATCGTCTATATTTTGACTATTTTCAGCTGATCTTCCCTTGCCTTGCAACCTAGCCCATTGGACTCACCCCCTTTACAAGTTGCTATGCATTAAAATTTGTATTGCAGTGTCGTGTAATAGGTACGCCCCTGCAGCGGGTACTCGGCATTTGTTGTAAAACCTTCTTTGCCGCTGCTGTCACGACAATGACATTTCAGGCTGGGACCACGGTTGAAGATATCATTACAGCCTACAACTAGTTCGCAGTTTTTAGTGAACTGACGCTTAACACCCAAACCTATTGTCGTTAAAGCATCCTGGACAATGGGTCTTTGGATAAGGTCATTTGATGTATACATTTCACCTACATACTTAACCTCGCCGAAAATCATTGTCTGTTTGTCAGGCCGGTAAGCCAGGCGCAGGGAGCCTTCCCATTCCGGCGTATATGGCTGCGTAATGGTCCATATTTCGTAAGCGTTTACGGCCGGTGAGTCGTCCCACTTCTGGGCATGGGTTTTCAGATATGTGGCCGCCAGATTCAAATCCCATTTTTTCCAACTGAAGCCGGTTTGCAGTTCCACCCCGCGGGCATCACCTCTGGCGGAATTGGAATAGCTCCAATAGTCAAAGCCGTAACGCCATAGCATCAATAAATTTTCGGATTTGCGATAAAACCAGGTCAGCTGCAGCTTACTGTCGGCGCCAAACAGCCTGCCGTCCCAAATCGCGCTAATATCACACTGGCGCCCCTCTTCCGGCCGTGGAAAATTCAGGCGCTGAAATTGATTGTTGCTGGCAATCGGCGCCGGCATGATACTGCCGCCGTCACCGGCAATTTCATACAGGTTCAGCAGGCGGTAATACGTACCATAGGTGGAACGTAAGGTCAGATTATCGCTGACCTGCTTTTTGAGGGCCAACTGCCAAGTCATTTTGTTATCCAGCTGGTCAATGGCTTCAAACATCCATTTATTAGGCTTATCCTTATTTTTTTCATAACCTACGGCATTGCCGCTATTTATGTGTGATTGATTATAACGGATACTGGGGGTAAACCAAAAGTCACCTTTTTGATTCAGGGTAATCGTATCCTGTAATTGAACATTGAACAATTCTTGTTTATAATCGGTACGGTAGCGATTGGCGGATGAGTAACCGGTTTCCAGCGTACCGTCGGTAATGCGCGAGCCGGCAACATCCATGTTTTCTTTGGACCAGTTAACCAGAAATTCCAGCAAGTGATTCTTACCGGCCTGATAACTGGCATCAATGCCGCCGCCCCAGCGGTTACTGTCAAAAGCGCTCCATTTGCGCATGGGGATTTGGGAATACATATTATTGGGATTCAGTGCATCTAGAATATCCCAGTTTTCACAGTGGTAACGCTTTGCCTGATTCAGATAATTAAGGTTCCAGCCCCACTCCAGCTTGCCTGCCGTATCACGCCGCCCCACCATTGCTTCTGTGCTGGTAAGCTTCTGTTTGGTCTGGGCATTGGGATAGTCGAGAATATCTGTATCTATACCGGCAAACGGACTGTGATCCCACAGCAACCCCCGCGGCAAATGGCGATCAATCTGTTTCCAGGAGACTTTCGTCATCCAGTGGTCATCCTGCCATTTAACGATGGCATCGGTATTCTTGTAATCGTTATACCGGCGGTAGCGTGTCCCGTCACCCAGTTTTTGCTTAGTATCCTTCGCTTTGGCGATGTCTGCTTTTGTCTGGGTAATGCCTGTGCTCTCTACTGCGGTATAACCGACTATTTTGTTAGCGGCGATTTTGTAATATAATGCGTTCAAGGTATCACCGTTTCCCGCTGCTATCAGTTGGTTGATATATGCTGTTCTTGCACTTGCAGAACCCGCCGCAAGAATTGGACTGATAAAATCCTGTTCCGTCTTGGTCAACTGATTATATGCATAATCATTATTTGCGTTAAACTTTCTATTGTAGTCACTTAAGCTATTTATCATAAGTCCAATCTTACTGACTGTAGGAGAGGGTGTCTTCACAACTGCATTATTATACGCCATATTGTATAAAACCAGGTTACCGCTTGCATCCGTTGTGCTCAGGAAAGTTTTCCACTCATCAAGATGATCTTGATAATAATCCACTGTATGTCCATTGATCTGGCTAGCCGACAAAGCAGTATACGTATATGTACAGGCACTCTTATCGGCATTATCCACATTAGCTTGATATGTTGCTATAAATTTATCAAGCTCTGCAACTGTGGCAGCATTGTTATAATTCTCATATTTAAAATTGCCATCACTTTGTTCGCGGTTAACATCCACCATCAGACTACCGTGGCCTAACGGCGCGATAACTTCCAAACTTCCTTTATACCCGCCGTAAGAACTTTTGCCGATCGAGGCGTTGATATCTGCTTGGGTTGGCCTTTTAGTCACGATGTTGATAACGCCGCCGATGTAAGTCCCGCCAAACCGGGCCGGGATGTACCCGCGATATACTTCAATACGTTCAACATTTTTGATTGGAATTGTCGAAATATCCACGGCGGCGTCACCACCGAGGTTACTTAGAACACCATCGACAAAAACACCCACCTGGGCGGCGGTTGAACCGCGCACGCTCACTGTCGTGTACTGCCCTTTGCCGTTGACCTCTCGGACATGGACGCCCGGAACCTCTTTCAGTAAATCGGCCAGGGATTTCTGTTCGCCGCGGTAATCAGCTGGTCTGATGACGGTCACCGTACCCGGCGAGAGCTTGGATTCCCAGTCCGGACGCGGCGCCTCGACCGTCAGGGCCGGCAGGTCATATACCTCGCCCGCCTTATCACTGCCAGCCGCACTGCCGGCCGCCGTGGCTTGTCCACTGTCAGTGGTGTTTGCTGATTGGTTTGTTGTCTTTTCCTGTTCACCGGCGTTTTTCGCTGATTCATCAGTCGCCTGTTCATTGTCAGATGCAGTTTCCTTCGTTTCCTGCATCTGCTCACTGTTTGCTGCCGGTACAATTTCACCTGCAGGTGTCATAGTCTCCTCGTTTGCCGCGTTCACCAGGCTATAAAACGGCGGCGCGGTGCTGAGGGCCAGCGTACAGGCAATACTCATCGCCAAGGCTTTTTTCGTTAACTTGCGTTGCTTCACTACAATCTCTCCTCTTTTCCCCTATGCAGTTTTCCTGTTCATGAAGAGTAATTAGCTGACAATAGCCAATAAAAAAACTCCCTTTTCGGGAGTGCTTACGCCAAGCTGCCAGCTTCTTAGGGTCTGGTAACCTTACGTAATCCCCTCCCTGTCACTCGCAGGTAAAATGGTGATTGTCAAACAGGCAGTTCTCCTGACTCCGGTTCATGGCTTTCCCGCGCCTTCCCAAAGCGATTGGCTTCAGTGGCAACTATGCGAGATTGCTCCCCGTTACAGTGGCGTGACCGTGCCGGCCTTTAACCGGCTTCCCTATTAAGCCCCGCAGGGCACCTATTCCGATATCCTGTGATATCTGCTATGCTGTTGTTGGTAAGTCATTGCTTGTCCCACATGGTGACAAGCGGTAAATAAAATAACCCCCCTGTATGACATAGGGGGGTTACTGCTGTTTGTTCATTAAATCCCCTCCCCATCTTCGCAGGTCAACGGTGATTGTTGTACAGGCAGTTCTCCTGGCTCTGGATCATTACGCTGCCAAACCTTCCCAGGATTTGTATCCCAGTGGCATCTCTTGGCTTTGCTCCCCATTACAGTGGCGGGACCGCGCCGGCCTTTCACCGGCTTTTCTATGAAGCCCTTGCGGGCACCTGTACCTTTACGCTATGTATTTGTCTTATCTTTCCTACTTCTGTCTAATTTTAGCACTAATGGTTATCATTGTCACGCAAATTCATTCTGCTTATTTCGACATTTTTTCTGTTTTTTTCCACGACACGTATTTACTGGAGTGAACGTTTTTAAAGTTGTTGGCAAGACTTAAAAAGGATTGAAGATATTCTTTGCTGACACTATTTTCTCCTTTGTCAGGCACGTTTTTTCCTGACCGCTTGCATATTTTTCATTCTATGGGTATACTAAAGAAAAGGACTGACGTGCTCAACACACGCCAGCCTCACAGGCTGTCTAACCGGAAAACGGTTAGCTCATGTTCAAGCTATTAAGAAATAGCCGCACACTTAGCAGGAGGCGGCTATTTCGGTTTTATCATGAGCACAACAAGCGTTGCGAATGCAATCATCAGATACATTGCTTCGAATGCTGACACATTTACCACCCCCTTCCTAAAAAGGAAGGAGCTAACCGTCTCCCGACAAGCCTGCAGGCTAATTATAGCATATTCTTCCAGGGCGAACAGAAATAATTTCGTTCCTGGCTGTACGTCACGACCGGACCGCCTTCCTACTGAGGGCGGCCATTTTATTTTCGTCGCACAGTCCGGGCAGTCCACGGCTCCCTTGCCGTGAGCAGTGCTAAACGAGAGCCATCATATTTCTCTTCAAGTTTAGCGTACTAGACCTTGACCATAACAAGCTGCGCCGGGTCCAGACCTGCTTTGACATAGAGCTGCGGCGTGTTTTCTTCCGCGATGCCCTGCAGCATCAGCGCAGCCTTGGCCTGTTCAAAAGCGGTTTGCAGGGATTTGCAAAAACCGAGTGCCGCATAAAACTGGGCGGCAAATACTTTGGCGGCTTCGTCGCCAATCGAGGTTTTCATGCCGATGGCTGCTTCCACATAGTGGACTACCGCTTCCGCCTCGTCATCGGAAAAGCAGACATTAAAAAACACCAGCCTAATGGTATCGGAGGCGCTCAGCATGACCTGGACGATGGCCGCTAAGCTTACGAATTTGGGCTGGCCGTCGTCGCCCTGCAGCACCAACTGGTCGTCATGGGAGCCGTGGCCGCTGAAATGAACCACCTGCGGGTTGACTTCGTTGATCGCCTGCAAAATGTCAAGCGGCTCGGCCGCCCAGCGGGTGACAAAGTCGATGGCCTCGCGGTGTTCGGACCGGCGGATATTGTCCTGGATCGCCCTGGCTTCGGCATCAAGCTGCAAGGGAGCATTTTTCAGGGCATTGGCAGCCAGAAACAGCACGGTAACCTTTTGCGCCGCTTTTTTTACCGGCGCCGCCGGTTTCTTTTTGGGAACGCTTTTCTTTTTCTCCGGCAGCCCGACCGTGTCAAGCTGCTGTTCCAGTCCGGCGATTTCCGCTTCCAGTTTGGCAATGGTTGCCACTAGGTCGATGGCCCTGGCCGCGTTGTGCCTGACGTGTTTCCTGGCGGTTTCCACAGCCGGTTCAGTGTCTGCTGCCTTCCCGGCAGCGGCGGCCATTGCTGTCAGCTGCAGCGGCCCGTCCTGGACGGTGCTGCCGATAAGCTGAGTATGTTCGGATAACCGCTGCAGCACCTGAGCCTTGTCGCTCTTTAGCTGCGTCAGCGCGGCTTTTTTTTGCTGGAGGTTTTGTTGCAGTTCATCAATCTGGGTCATACGCATCCTCCCTATATTTGCTCTCGATATTAGTCCGGAAGCAGGGTACTAGAGAATAGTTCGGCCTGGACGCTGCGTCCAGGCCGAACCAAGGGAATACCAAGCAGTTGTTCAGGCGCTATTCTTGTTTGGCAGCTGCAGTCTGAGCCTTGGCCTGTTCTTCGAGTTCTTCCGGACGTACGAACTTGAAGGCCACCTTGGTGCGGGTGGCAGCTACAGCGGCGTCTGCGCCTGCGTCTCTGGCCGCCTGATCGGCAATATTAATAACCACAGAAGCGGTGTTCAGATGACTATGGCAATTCTCATCGCCAATACCCTGATTGGCGGAACTATACTGCGTGTGATCGGCTTTCTTCGTGACAGAAGTGGAACTCAAGTTACCGCTTGCGACAATATTGGCGGCACTGCCGCTGACAAACCAGAGCGCATCAACAGCCGGAGCCAGCAGCCAGGTGGCGTCGGCCGGAGTTGCCGTCAATGGACCTGTGGTATTGGTTCCAAGGGTTCCTCCCTGCAGGCTGGTGCCATCTGTTTTGAACAGTTGATAAGAATACTCTGAATAATTAGTATCATAATTTGCCCGCAGCACATAGGCTGCGCTGTCCCAGAAAGCAACATCCACGAAATCGCCTTTTTGTTGACCCGCAGGAAGTGCGGAGATCGTCACCGGTGTGGTTCCTAACGCAAGCGTACTAAGATTTACTGTTTCGATCTTGGAAGCCGAATTGCCGCCGGCCTGCTGCGCGCCGCCGATGGAGGTGACATAAGCAATACCACTGCTATCCACCGTTACAGAAACGACGTTATTGTTCAAACCGGAAACCACATCCGCAGTGCTGCCGTCGGTTGGCACAATAGCCAGTTTGGAAGCATAATAGTTACTATAGCTGCCTGACGGCAAAAAGCTGTAAATGGCAACCAAACCGTAATCTGCATGATAATCCAGGCCGTTGCCGTGGGGAAGATAGATGGTTCCGCCGCTGGTTACCGAAGGCATGGTATACAGCGTGGAAGTTGCATAGGTGGATAGGTTGACGACGGTGATGGCGCCGGAATCATAGTCCTGCACATACAGATTGCTATCGATAACCACCAGACCGTACGGATTGCTGAAGCCCCATTCGGCGCTGGGTTTCTGGACAAGCTGTGTCCAATTGCCGGAGGAGTCAATGCTGAACAGCGCGACACGCGCTGTCCCCGGCGTTCCCAGCGTAGTGTAAGTATAGGCGGCAACCATAGCGTAATTGGCATTGTTGTATTTATATCCCAGTACACGCGGATCGCCTGATATAGTCTCATGAGTACCTGCAACATCAATATACGTAACTTTCGGCACGCCGCGAGCCCCCAAAGTATTTACCGTGCTGACAATCCCCTGATTATAAGCAGCATTAATTACGCCGCAAGCAAGTGTTGACATAAAAATCACCTCATCCATAAATTTTGTGTTACCCAATTACTGAAAATTCAAGCCTGTCACCCTGTCTTTCCGGCTACTTGTAATGGCCTCACCTCCTTACCGTTTTTTTATGGAAAACTCTTGCCCTGCGCTTGCACTGCTTCCCGGCAAGGCAGAAGTTTGCACCGCTTAGAATTTGTACTCCATGGTCGCATAGTACATACGACCGGCCAGCGGGTAGGAAAGAGTGGAAGGATAACCACCCCAAGTTTGCCTGAGTTCGTATCCTTTGTTGAAGATATCATTGACACCGGCAGACAATTTCCAGTTTTTATCAAAAGCATATTTTAGTCCCAGATCAACGGTGGACAACGCTTGCATATAATAACTATCACCGTCTTCAACTGAGCCAAGGAACTGTTTGTCAGTGTAGGTATATTCGGTAAAGACGTTCAGTTTGTCACCAGGGAAACGGTAATCCAGCCGGGCGTTCCAGACCCATTCCGGCGTGTACGAGATATTTGATTTCCTGCCATTGGTAACGCCATTCATGGTATAACCGGAGTAATCGGATTTCTGCCAGGTCCCGGCCAGGTTGAGGCTAACACGATCCCACTTCATATTGTGCGTCAGCTCAAGGCCGTGCACGCGGGCGTCGTCCATCGGAAAATAGGTGGCCGGCGCATTGGGGACACTAGGCTGCCAAAGGGCGAACTGGTTTTGCGAGCGCCGCTGGAACCAAGTCAGGACGGTATCGGTATCGGCTTTAGCCATTTTGCCCTGCCAGTTAAGGCTGAAATCGAACTGGTGGCCGCTTTCCCAGGTGCCGTCGCCGGCGAGGTCGAAGTATTTAGCCGCATATTTATTGGGTTTGATGGTCGCGCCGTCGCCGAACAGTTCATAGAAATTGGGGTGGCGGTTGTAGGTGCCCCAGTTGGTCTTGACACTCCAGTGCTCATTGAGCTGTTTTTGCAGGGCAACCGCGCCGGAATACTGCCATTTCTGATCATTCTCCGCCATGGTGTCCATTTCCACCTTGTCGGCGCGCAGTACCGGGATCAGCTTGAAGTCGCCCGCCCGGTTGAGGGCGATGGCATCCTGCAGCGTCAGGTGGTATTCCTTGATCTTGTACTGGTGGATAAACTTCCGGTGCAGCATAGCCATGCTGTCGTCAAAGGTATCCCAGTTGCTGCCGTCAGCATCCATGGTTTCATGGCTGTAGTCGAAGTTGAATTCCAGCAGATGGCTGGCGCCCATTTTCAGGGCTGTGTTAAGATTGGCGCCGTATTTCCTGGAATGGTAATCGCTCCATAAGTAGCCCGGATAATCGGTAAAGTTGCTGGATGTGTAGCCGGCCCGCAACAGGCCGACTGCCTGGTATTTTTTCTTGCTGTCCAGGTAATATAGCTTCCAGCCCCAATCCAGGCTACCCTTGGTATCCCGCCAGCCGATCTGGAATTCCTTCTGGTCAATATCCTGCTCGGCATCAAAAAACCCTGCATAATAGTCCCTATAATGATAATTGCCAGAAAAACTATCCGGAACCAATCTATTAACCGGGCGTGGGAGTTCTTCGTGCAGCTGCTTCCAGGAGGTTTTGACCATCCAGTTGTCGTCCTGCCATTTGACCATGCCGTTACTGTTCTTGTAGCCGTTAGAGCGGCGGTTTGCATCGCCGAAATCTTTATTGGTCGCAAGGGTTTCGGGCTTTATGGTGAACGGGAAGTCGCCGTCCCAGATGTCACGCTGGTAGGTGGCCATGAGACTGCCGCTGCCCACCGGCGCGGTCAGTTGATAGTTGCCGGTGTAGCCGCCATAGGATTTGACGCCCTGGCTGATGCTGCCGCCGACTTTGTCCGGTTTTTTGGTGACGATGTTGATAACGCCGCCTAAGGGCGAGCCGCTGAAACGAGCCGGGACATAGCCGCGGTAGACTTCCACCCGCTCGACGTTATCGACCGGGATGGTGGAGAGGTTAACGGCGGCGTCGCCGTTGAGGTTCATCAGGACGCCGTCGACATAGACGTTGACCTGGGCGCCGGTGGAGCCGCGCACGCGGGCGACGGTATAGTGGCCGTCACCACTGACGCGCTGGACAAACAGCCCCGGCACCCGCTCTAAGAGGTTGGGCAGGTCTTTTTGCTCGCCGGCAAATTGATCCGGATAGATAACACTGACCTGACCGGGGGAAAGCTGTTTTTCCCAGTCGGGACGGGCGGCCTCGACGGTGACCGGCGCAAAGGTGTAGCCGCCGGTGTTCACGGTGGGCGGTGAGGCAGGTTCCGGCGCGGCCGGCTGGGCTGAGGCTGTGTTATTGCCGGCCGGTATATCGGCTCCGGCTGCTGGCGCGGTTTCCTCTGCCGCTGTTGTTTGGCCGGCGGCCGGATTGGTTTGACTGTCCGGTGCGGTTACTGTCCGGCTGTCAGCCGGTAGCTGCGTTACTGCCTGCACCGGCGCTGCCGGCGCTTGTCCGACGACGACGGTGGCGTTACGGCGCGTTGGGACGGTGAGGGACGCGGTAATGTCCTGCTTAGCGGCCTGGTCTTGGGCCGCGGCCTTACTGCCGCTCCAGAAGCCGCCCCAGGTCCAGTTGAAGCCGCCGTTCACCTTCCAGTCATTGCCGTTATTGCCGCTGGCGGTCTTAGTGAGGTCCAGATTGAAGGCGCCGGTGGGCGAGATCTTCATATTGCCGCCCAGGCTGAATTCCCACCAGGTGTCCTTGCCGCCGGCCGTATCAAGCGGCCGCTGCTGGGTGCCGTAAAAGGAGTTGATGGAGCTGCTGCCGGCGAATTCATGCAAAGCGGCAATGCCGGCGTAGAGATTGCCCTTGCCTGCTGCCAGCTCTTTGCCGACCGACAGTCCCAGCCGGCCGGTCACGGTGTCATAGCTGTCCTGGCGGATGCCCAGGTTGTTGCTGAGGCTGTAGCTGGCGCTATTGACACGGCCGGCGAAGAGGGCGACAGACGGTTCCCAGAACCAGCCGTTTTTCACCGGGCTCTGATAGCCGTACTGCAGGCCCAAGCCATAGGCCCAGGTGTTATAGTCGCCGGTGACCCGGCCAATGGTGCCGTCGCCGGTGTTGGCAGTCAGGTGGTAGTTATTGCTGAGTTTGGAGGCCAGCAAGGCCGCATCCAGGTAGTGGCCCTTGTCGCCCACCCAGGCGGCGTACACGCCGATGGCGCCGCTGTCCTGGTCACCGCCGCCGGTGGCGGTGGTGGTGTCCCCTGTCACTTTGCTCAGATACAAGCCGTTATAGACTTTGCCGTTGGCGATGCGGGTGTCCAGCAGCTTGTCATAGCCCACCTGCACACCGTTGTAGGTCTGGTCCAGCCGGCGGCCGTAGCCGGAGGCACTGTCGTATTTGCCGTGCCAGACCTCGGCCCAGACGTTTTCCTTCTGGTCCTGTTCCCCCAAATAGCCGCGGCGGTGGAGAGTGCCTGCCCGGCGGAACAAATTGAGATAGTTGCTTTTCCACAGGTTGTTGGTGGCCACCGCATTATCGGCCGCCGACCGGCCGGACTCCGAAGCGGTATTAAGGTCCAGGTAGCTGTAGCTGTCCAACTGCCAGACGGTGCCTTGTTCTCCGAGCAAGAAACCGCTAGCATCCTTTGTGCCGCTAATATTGAAATAGTTGTCCACTTGGCTGATGACCGGGGTGATCTCATACTGGCTGAAGACCCCGTCAGCCAGGGAGGTTCGGCCGGTCACGGTAAAGTTTTCCGCGCCGTTCAGGATGCCAAGCAGTATACCACCACAAGTTGCTTCGCCCTGGCTGGTGGTACCGACCCCTGGCACCCAACCCAGCTCGACGTACAGGTTAGCATGGCCGTCCGCGGTGGTGGCGTTGGCGATATAAACCGAATCACTCTTAGATGCGCTATCCACGGCGGTGGTCTTGTTCTCGGCAGTGGATTTTTCTAATCCATAAACGCCGAGACGTAAGGTGGTGCCGTCGGCGAGAGTGGCGTTATTAACCAGCAAGTATCGGTTGATGGACCGCTGATATTGATTGCCATTGAGGTTGACGGGATAGGTGCCGCCGTAACCGCGGAAAGCGCCACCGTAGTGATTGATGGTATCGCAGCTCACGATCGAGTCGGAGGGGTTAAAATTGCCGTTCACATCGTAATGGGTATTCAAATACGACAGGTCGATGGTAGCGTTTTTACCGGCTGTCAGGTCTTTAACAGTGATGACAGTGGGATCGGTTATCACCTCTGTCGTGCCGCTGGGATTGGAAGCCATGACCGTGCCGCCGTCAGTAACGGCAACTAGGTTCCCGTTACTGTCAATTGTCCACTGGGCATAAACCGTAAGATCGCCAGACAGCAGGGAGGCGGTGGTTGTTGTTTCCAGACGATCCATTGGGCGCCAAACGCCGTCTTCGGCGATGGTCTGGTTTTGATAAGAAAAAGAATAACTTGAATCCGAAGGCGTGGTGGAAGTCGCTATGGTGGTACTATGTAGACCAGGAGAATAGCTGGCCAAGGTAAACGGCTGAGCATAAGTAACACCAGACGGCACACTTAACTGGGTTCCATTTTGCCAATCGCCGTCTACGGCTACATAGAAGCGCGGAAGTCCAGCGCTGATTAGTTGCTGCAGCGCAGCGGTATCGCCGTTTTGTGTTGCTGCCGCAATTTGTTTAGCAATATCTAAGTTTTGCCAATAATAAGTATTAAGTGTCGTAATTACTGAGTTATAGTCAACGGTAGTACCTTTTGGATAGGTGTATGTTCTTGGTGCAGACTCGCCCGGCAATTGGATGACAATGACAATACTGTTATAATTCGTTGACAAATCGGCATTAATAGCATCTATAAACGGAGTTATGCGGCTTGCAGTAAAGTTTCTTGGTACAGTAGTTACGCCAGTGTCCTTGTCGGTATAACCAAATTTTGCAGTACTACTAATAACTATGGGATTATAATAGCTTCCAGGCTGGCTTACCTTCCCGGCCTGCCAATTTTTAAAAATATTTTGAGCATCAGCGCCAAGGTTTCCATAGCTCAGAACCCCGGTAGCAGTGGTTTCCCCTTCGGCGGCGTATACCACGCCGGCCATCCCTCCGCCCAGCGAGCAGGTGAACAGCACGGTCATGACTGCCGCCAGTTTCCGGCAGGACCTAGTCTGGCCGGCCGGAAAATCCCGGAGATTGTGCCCGGTTGTGCAGGCGGCCTGCCGGAGTGCGCCGGCCAGGCGCCGCCGCCGGCGGCTGGATTGGGTTTTGCCATGGCTTTTGGCCAGTTCGGATACCACCTGCCAGCAGGCACGGGTCCGGTTCCAAATGACTTTGTAAATATGGTTCAAAACAGAACACTCCTTTGTTCTTGCTCTTCATCCCTGGATAGCAAATCTTTCAGTACATTCGGTCGCTGCTCCCCAAGGGAACAGTGCCGCTTGGTTAACTAGCGCTGTAGGCTCTTTTGGCTGTTGGCGGCAGGTCTTTGACGTTGGTGTCATCGAGAAAAATAAAAAAACTCCCATATTGGGAGTGCTTACGCTAAGCTGCCAGCTCCTTTAGGGCTGGTAACCTTACGTAATCCCCTCCCTGTCACTCGCAGGTAAAATGGTGATTGTCAAATAGGCAGTTCTCCTGACTCCGGTTCATGGCTTTCCCGCGCCTTCCCAAAGCGATTGGCTTCAGTGGCAACTATGCGAGATTGCTCCCCGTTACAGTGGCGTGACCGTGCCGGCCTTTAACCGGCTTCCCTATTAAGCCCCGAAGGGCACCTATTCCGATATCCTGTGATATCTGCTATGCTGTTGTTGGTAAGTCGATTGCTTGTCCCACCTGGTAACAAGCAATAAATAAAATAACCCCCCTTGTATGTCATAGGGGGTTACTGCTGGTTATTCATTAAATCCCCTCCCCATCTTCGCAGGTCAACGGTGATTGTTGTACAGGCAGTTCTCCTGGCTCTGGATCATTGCGCTGCCAAACCTTCCCAGGACTTGTATCCCAGTGGCATCTCTTGGCTTTGCTCCCCATTACAGTGGCGGGACCGCGCCGGTCTTGCACCGGCTTTTCTATGAAGCCCTTACGGGCACCTGTACCATTGCTTTATGCATTTGTCTTATATTTCCTTCTTTAATTAATTTTAGCACTTATGGTTATCATTGTCACGCAAATTCATTCTGCTTATTTCGACATTTTTTCTGTTTTTTCTCACGACACGTATTGTTAGTATCACATACAAATACCGATTTATTTTCTTTCGCTAAGCCCCTTTAATAATTGTTTTTTACATTAATGATAAATTAGGTTCTTACCCTCAACAAAATCCGTTCATTACTGGTTCCGCGAAAAAGCCTTTGCTACTTCATACATAGAATCAGCAAATGTTTTGACCGGTACCTCCTTGAAAACTGCTTCTTTTGCTTTTATTTCTTCCAGTAAAACACCTTGCGCACTGCAAACTTTGGTTTCCTTAACAACATACTTTCTTTTATCGACTTTAAAGGTCATCAGCATTTCGCTGAAGCCTACCTTATCATCGGCATTGAGTTTTGCTTTGTATTGTTCATTCAATTGAGTAACAACCTTGGAGTTGGTGAATATCGTTCTCACAAGAACATTGACACTATTTTTCTCATTTTCAACCATTGCCAGAGATTTGCAATCAAACATATATATACCTATATCATTGGCAAATACTCCTACCCAGCGCTCTCTTTCTTCCTCCTCCGGTGTTAGTTTCTTCTCACGTGAAATCTTCATCTCCCAGCTTCCCCTTGCAGGTTCTTCAGCTTTTGCGGCAGCATAAACAGACAAAAATGGCACTATACTGAAAAGCACTAAAAATACGATTATTTTTTTTCCCATTCTCCGCTCCTTTTCAAATAATCCGCATACAATCCCCTCCCTGTCACTCGCAGGTAAAATGATGATTGTCAAATAGGCAGTTCTCCTGACTCCGGTTCATGGCTTTCCCGCTCCTTCCCAAAGTGATTTACTTCAGTGGCAACTATGCGAGATTGCTCCCCGTTACAGTGGCGTGACCATGCCGGCCTTTTACCGGCTTTTCTATGAAGCCTTTGCGGGCACCTGTACCTTTAACTATGTATCTGTCTTATATTTCCTATTGTTATAGCCGCTGGACGGCAGGTTCAAAGCACTTTCCCTGTAGACCACACTCACCGGCGGCCACGTCATTTTCCATTTTTGTCTTCTGACTGCTTTGCCTGATTAAATGACAAAGTTCATATAAGATGGTTGTTACGATCTTAGGATGTACTTTGATTGATGGTATCGGAGGAACCAATTCTACCAGTTTTTTCTCGTTCAGGTATTCTATTACCGCATAATAATCCAGCTTTTTGCGTTCTTCCTGGCATTGTTCCCTAAATTGTTCGGTAAATGCTTTGGTATCATTCAGATTTCGAATTAGTTTAAAGTAATTCGGCAGCCGATTGTGATTGTTAGTAAAATATTTTTTGAAGATCAGTATCAAGACGGCATATACATCTTCGGTGCTAAATTTTATGACCCGCCCTTGTTGTCTGTCAACATGTATGGCATTAAATAACGAATAGCAGAAAATAAAAAGAAAATACTGATTAAAATCGAGGGGATTGGCGACATTGGGCAAAAACAGACTGAATTTTGTTATCACATACAAATACCGGTTTAATTGTCTTTCGCTAAGCTCATCCGGTTTTTTTACCACTTCCGCTAACACCTCTGCGGCCCATTGTACGATTTTTTGATCGGCCGCTTGCCGCTCACTGGGAGGCGCCGTGTCCAGGTGAACGAAATCAATATTTGGTACTTTAATCATAGGCATACCTCCTTTAAGCCTATTGCAACTAAAACAAGCAACCCCCTGTGACGACCAAAGGGAGTTGCTTGTTCATCAAATCCCCTCCCCATCTCTCGCAGGTCTACGGTGATTGTTGTACAGGCAGTTCTCCTGGCTCTGGATCATGGCGCAGCCAAACCTTCCCAGGACTTATATCCCAGTGGTATCTCTTGGCATTGCTCCCCATTACAGTGGCGGGACCGCGCCGGTCTTTCACCGGCTTTTCTATGAAGCCCTTGCGGGCACCTGTACCTTTACGCTATGTATTTGTCTTATATTTCATTCTATTGTTTAATTCTAGCACTAATGGTTATAATTGTCACGGAATTTCATTCTGCTTATTTCGACATTTTTTTATTTCAACAACTCTAATCATATTCACAGTTGTTTAAAAGGTGAACCGAAAGCCTACATCAGCACGCCAGTCCATCTTGACATCGCCGCCAAATGATTTTCAACATTAGCGTAAGCAAAACTGTTATTACTGAGCTTAGCTGTACCGCCAAGTTGCAGATTGACCCAGGTACCACCAAAGTCCGCGCTTGTGCTTTTAGACTGCTCGCCGGAGGCCGAATAGCTGGTGGCAAAGTCTCCCAGGAACTCATGCAGCAACGATACCTTGACAAAGGCGCTGCTGCGTTCGTTCTGAACTCCAGCGCCAATCCCAATGCGCCCGATCAGGCTGTCAAAACTATCCTGCACTACATGCAGATCAGTGCCTCCCAAATAATCACTGTGGGCGTCATAACTGTCGCTTCCCAGCCGGCTGTAGGTAAATTCAACCTGCGGCTCATAATAGAAGCCTTTGCTGCCAGTCTTAATACGTCGTCCATATTCAGCACTTACTGCCATTCCTGTTGTATCATAATCACCGTTAAGCTTGTAGCCGTAATCATTATATACTGTATAATCGGCTTTCACTTTACTGCCGCGCAGAATAACATCAGCATAGTGGCCTTTTTCTCCCAGCCAGCTGCCATACAGGCTCAGGCTCGTAGCCCGGTTGTCACCGCTGCCTGTTTCGTAAGCGCTGTCGCCTTTAAGATAACTTACCGCAGCGCCAAGACGCCAGCCGTCCTGGCCTATGGCTTTGTCATAACCTAATTGATAGGTTTTAAAGTCAGTTTTGAAATCCGTATTATCCTGCTCATAGCTAGTTTTGCCGCCGCCCATTTTCACCCAAATACCATCTTGAGCCTTAGGATCAAGCCGCAAGTCGCCAAGGCGTTTCATAACATCATTATTCTCAGCTCTCCAAACCAGTGCAGATGATACCATCGCTGATTTTGCGCCGCGCATCATGGCTGTTTGTTTGTTGCCATAAGTTATTTCCGGAGTATGTTCGGTTGTGCTTCCCGTATCTGAATCGACATCAAGCACCGTGCCGCCGACATGCCCCTGGCCATTGCTGTCAAAACTCAGATCACTGGTTTTCATAGCCGCACTGCTGGTAAGCAATCCTTCCGCTATTTCCAGTGTGCCGCTAAGGTTACTGCCTGCATTCAAAGCAGATCTCAGTTTTTTATTTTCCGCTTCTTCATAAGTAACTTTGTTGGCCAGAGCTTCAAATACGCCCAATACTGCTTCATTACCTGTGCCTATGCCTTTATAATCCGTTACCAGGCTGATTGCCGAGCCTTTAGCCGCAGCACCGATAACTACGCCGCCGCCAATGATGTTTGTCGGATTATTCTCCTCATGCGCATAGATGAACTTTGTGTTGCCGCTGTAATTATTGATGGTAATTTTATTGCTGCTTTCCTGCTTGATAATCCCTGCGTTAGCTTTGCTGTCGCCGCCATTGAAATTATTGATGACTGCAATGGAACTATCGCCGGCTTCTGCCACATTGGTCCATACAGCTCCGTTCTTCAGATTCATATTAACAGTACTGCTGTCGTTAACAACATTGCCGTTAAAGGATGCTTTACTACCGTTGAAGCTTACATCCACAGTACCGCCGCTGCCGGCAACGATATCTCCCACAACTATGGCTTGTCCGGTTTCATCAGTATTAAGCAGTATATTACCGCCTGCGGCATTAATAGCCGCTTTACCTTCACCGGATTTAATTTCTGCTGAGGCCAATTGAACAACGCCATTTGTTCCGGCTTGCACGCCAATTCCATCAGCGTTAATAATTGCATGTCCGTTAACCTTGACATTGCCGCTTGCTGCCAAAATACCGGTTCCTGTCGATTTTACACTAAGGTTTTTAGCAATAGTAACAGTACCTTCATTATAAATGCCATACGCATTGCTTTTTTCACTGCTGGCAGTAAGTACCAGATTATCTGCGTTTACATCAGCAGTCTTCTCTGCTGCCGTATAGATGCTTATAGCCGCCTTGCCTTCTGCCGTTGCTTTGGCAGTAACATCCAGCGTATTTTCAGCTGTCACTTTTATGTCAATACCTTGGGCAGCTATACCACTAACAGCTGTGACAGCCCCTTCGCCGCTGCCAAAAGTAATCGTATCTACGTCATCTGCTGCGATTTTGTTGGCAACCGTACTGCCGGCCGTTTTGAAGCTATAATTGCCGTCACAGTCAATAACGCCGCCCTGGGCGTATTCATAATCCCAATATATGTGATCACTGATTTTATTGTGCCCCGTAAGGGTGCTGCCAAACTCATTTGCCACCTGCTCGGGTGCCGCATAGTAATAGTAGCCTTGTCCAGTCTTGGTATTAAAACCGATAGTTCCTGACTTGACACCGAGGTTTGTCCGTGAGCCGCCAGTTACAGTCTCAGTAATAGCTGCTGACCCCGCTATGCTGTAGCCCCCGGCAGAACCACCCAGCATTGCGTCTTTGTAATAAATTTTATTAGCCAAAGCATTCAAAGTTTTATTAACTTGCAGTTCATTATTTAAGTCAATACCAGTCGTATCAGTGCGTACATAAACAATATTACCTTTGTTCCAGCCACCGCCTGATACAGAAGAATTAATGACTACATCGCCGCCAATAATCTGTGTCGGATCTGACCCGTTATGGTCATAATGTACGGCCGCCATACCGGCAAAAGAATCAATATTCAGTTTACCGCTGTTTTTCTGGTAAATGACTCCGAACGGAGATCCGCTGTTTGCAGCACCCGTAAAAAGATTGACATGAGTGTCGCCACTGCCCTGCTGCCATTGGTTTGTCCAAAGAGCCAGAGCGTTGTTTAATGTAATATTAAAAATGCCTTTACCTTGGGTACTTCCCGTCCATTGGCTGTTACTGTTTAAGGCGACATCAACCTGTCCGCCCTCGCCGGCAATATCGGTATAAATGTCACCGTTGATAAACTCTCCAGCCTTCATAGAACTCAAAGTGACTTTACTGTTTTTACCGGCCATGATAGCAATACCGCCTGCAGCATCAAAATAGCTGCTTTGTTTGTCTGCATTATAAACGTTGCCTGCGCTTATGTTTATATTACTGCCATTATCGGCAACAATGCCCACACCCGCTTTGGCGTCAATTTTAACTTTGCTTGTGATCGTAATATTAGCATTATTATTAGCCTTTATAGCGGTAAATTTGCCGCCCTCACCTGCTGCTCCCGTAATTTTTAGAACATTACCATCGTTAAAGTCACCATTCAGAGCCTGCTGTGTAATTGTTACCATATTGCTTGCTGCAGCACCAGGGTCACCGGATGCATAAATACCGTAAACTTCTTTACCGTTGCCGCTGGCGTTAATTAACAAATTGCCATTGCTGGCAGTAAGCGCACCTCCTTTGCGAATATTGATACCGGCAACATACCCGTTCCCTGCATCTGCAACGGCGGCACTGCTTTGCACCTTCAGCAAATTGTCATCCGATTTCAGATCCACAGTTTTTCCTTCACCGATATCTACCGCCGCATAAACGTCAGCGCTCTTGTCATAGACAGTATTGATTGTAGTATCTTCTTTAAATAAATAAGCCGAGCCATTTTTAACGCCGCCAAGAGTATATTCCGCATCAGTACCACCGGTTATCGCTGTCGTAAAAGAATTTGAGGTTTGCGGCATATAGAAGCCCTGGCCGGTGGTTTCATTAAAGCTGATAGTTCCACCGGCGAGTTTAGCGGAAGAACTTAACAACCCCTCCATTATTTCCGCATGACCATTGACATCACGTTCACCAGTGATGTAGCCAGTGTAAGTCAGCTTTTTAGCCAAAGCCTGCAGTACACTGTTGACTTGGGTCTTATTATTCATATCAATGCCCGTGCTGTCAGTCTTAAAAATCAATTCTGTGTTTTTCCCTGATCTGGTTTCTCCATGGCCTACTATAGTATCACCAGCGGCAAAATTAGCAACATTATTTTGATCATGCTCATAATAAATATCCAAGACACCATAACTTACATTATCCAAATATAGTTTCCCGGTATTTTGCTGATAAATGCTTGACGGCATTGACGTCCCTACAGTAAGCTCTGACACACGGGTATCGTCATTGCTGCCATTCAGCCACTTATTATACCAGGTTCCGCCAATATCAGTGGTTGTGCCGCTTCTTCCCATACTTAATTCAAAGGTGCCGTCACTGCCAACACTGCCGGTCCAGGTTTGTTTCTTGTTCACATTCAAAAATACGTTAGTCAAATTGGCTTCCGTGGAAGAGCCCTTACTGATTAAAATATCGCCTTGTAATTCAGTGGCGCCGCCGTTATTCAAATCGCCAAGCTTTACTGTTGCACCATTGTTGGCCTTGACTAAATAGCCATTGGTTTTTAAGTAATTAACGCCTCTGCCGATATAGGTAATATTCCCGCCGTCAGCGTCAAAAACAGTGGTATTGGCGGATTTCTGCAAGTCATCAGATATCTGTATCGGCGAAGAAATCGTTATGGTTCCCTGTTTTCCGGCTTTGACAGCGGTATATGCATAGTTCGCATCCCCGTTAAAAATAATGGGGGTACTCATTCTATTTACTGTTATGGAAGCTTTGTCAGCCGTCGTTCCGCCAGCGCCAATACCGGCATATAACCCTACGGCGTTCCGGCCATTCGCAGTAATCTTAATCGTACCCATATTGTTAACTACCAGCGAAGCCTTATCATCCACAGAAACTGCCGTAACTTCTCCCTGGTCAGACGCAGCAGCAATGTTCCAATTACTGCCAAGCATATCAATAACTAAATTAGTGTTTTTCGCCACATCAATGGCCGGCGCATTAGCGACGCTAATGCTAGTGGCTTTTTTGCTGCGGATGTCACCATCGGCATAATAGACGCCGCCGGCAATGAATGGCAGATCTGCTGAGGTTCCGGTCAAGGTAGTGGTATACTCAGTTATAGCCTGCTGGATATAGTTTCCTTGGCCGGTCTTGGCGTCATACCATATGTCACCGATCACTTTCTCGGCTGATTCTGTAGTCAGGCCTTCGGCTATCTTCACTTTACCGGTCAGATTTCTTTCACCCGTAAGGTAACCGGTATAGAAAAGTTTATTGGCTAAGGAATCAAGCACGCCGTTTACATTAGCATTATTAGTAACATCTATGCCATTACTGCCTGTCTGCAAGGTAATCGCGGAGTCAGCGGCAGCACTTTTTATCGTGATACTACCCCCGAGCATTGTAGCCGGCGTTGCGTCAGCGTGCGCATACATGGCAACGATATTGCCATCATATTTATCAATGCTCGCCCCGGCATTTGTGTTGGAGAACTTCAATATGCCAGGCGTACCGGCGGTCGAGCCGCCATGCAGGTTGATAATGCTTGACACTCTGGCCGCGTTGTTGATCCAGTTGCCGCCGTTCTGGATAAACAAATGTTGAACCTGATTGCCGGTCCCGGAATAAGTGGCGCCCTGCCAGAAAGAGTCTTTCGTTGTCAGCCCTAAATTAACGGTTGTAATATCAGTGCTGTAGGATCCTTTTGTTTGGATATCTCCTACCATCATAACATCATTATTGGAAGCGGTTACATTTCCAGCAGAATCTTTAGCAGTATTAAGCTCTAAGAAAGAATTACCATAGCCATAAATGGTGCCCCAGCGGCCGCCGCCTATTGAAAGATGCGCACTGGTATCCACTCTGTTGCCCATAGTGTTAACATCAAGGCCAAAGTATTTGGTCGATAAAATATTTCCTTCGCCATCTTTCTTATCCTTGGCAAAATCGGCATAGCCTTTGATGATCAACTCACCGCGGTTAAATATCTTAACACCGGTTATATTCTCCGAATACTGGCCGCCGCCGGCGGTAACAGTGACTGCATTCTTCCAGCCCTTATCATTGTTGATGATGATGGTTGGTCTGCCAGCAGCGAGCTCTTTCTCCTCTGTCCCTAAGCCGCGATAGTAGCCTGCATAAATTCCTGCCAAATAGTAGCCTGTCGATTGGTTATTAAGCGTAAGTTTGCCTACATTGTCAAAAGTAATACTGACAGGTTTTTCTACATAAAGAGGTGTACTGGAAATTAAAGCACCAGCAGTTGGTCTTGCCGGATCAATCTGCCCTATTCCTGTGTCAACAATATGGTTGACAGTCAAATCATGCCCGTTGAGATTAAACAGCATATTATGGTATACACCACTGCTCGCTTTCGGGCCCGTCGGACCACCAGGCTGGATTGTGCCAATATAGCCTTGATAGTCTGCTGTTATACCCATTGCCGCCAGTTCCTGCCAGGTATAACTATTATTAATAGTCGTATTTTCTGTAAAAGTATACTTGACCGTGTTGGCGGCTTCGTCGAGTACTACCTTGTCCGGCAATACCTTGTTATCCTCGGTGACATTGCTGGTTACTTTGCCGGTATATTCCGCAGCCTGTGCTCCCGGCAGATACGTGCCGCAGAGCAATCCCAACGCAACCGCTGCTACCAGCTTCTTGTGCACCTTTCTGCATTTTAATGTTTTTAACCAATTACCACTCAAAATAAACAACCTCCTCTACCACGCGTATTATTTCTGTTTTGACACGTAACGCTATCCTCTCATCACCCCCTCGTAAAAGCACTTTGTCTAAACCAACAGGATACCCTGATCACACCTTCACAGAACAGCAAAAAACAGCTTGTACCCATATAAAAAAGCCCTGCTTTTACGAAGGTTATAAATGCGAACATTAGCCCCGACGGCACTTAAGCAGTATCTCCTGTCAGTGCGAAAGTGTTCACAAATTTACCTGTACATCGCAGAACTTTATGAATGATAGGAAAACCCGTCAGTACCCTGACTTAGGATCATTACCATACCATCCCTTTGTAAGAGGACTGCGACAGTATGACTTCCCTTCACAGTTGCGAGACAATGCCGGAATCTCACCGGACTTCCCTGTAAAACAATGCTGTCAATCAGCATAGTACCTGGTTCTTATATGCAGTTGTTAATAAGCCTGGTTTCATGTATCATTATTACTCTTGCAAAGCTTTGACCACTTCATCCGTCAGGTCTTTTCCGCCAAACAGCATCGAATTGCTGTTCACGACATTTTGAATGCCATTATTTTGGGCGACTTTGGTGATAGCTTGCTGAATCTTTTTCTGCACCGGAGCCATTGTGCTTTGTTCGAATTTCGTGTATTCCTGGGAAAGATTTATACTCAGCGCATTCTTATCACTATCGGACATATTCTGAGCTTGCTCATTGTACTGATTTTGGAGTTTGACTTTTTCATCGCTTGTCTGTTGCAGAATATCTTTAATGCCAGGGTAGTTTTGCAATACATACTGCACATTCACGAAGCCAATCAGAGAACTTTGATCTGCCGCCAAAGCAATAGAGGCAAAACCGAAGGTCATCATTAAAAAACATACTAAAGCCATTAATTTCTTTTTCACGATTGTTCCTCTTTTCAAAAGTTTTATCTTGGTACGAGTCAAAACTCCCGCCTCTATAGGCGGCGTTAATTCAGGTGGAGTAGACTCTCCACCTGAATCCCCAATGTTTCAGCTTATGCTGAAACGAGTTCTCTCCGAATTTTGCTGTTATTTATTTTTCATCCCATACTTTACTCATAATTCTCGGATATTCACTTTCCAGAAATTTTAGTGTTTCTCCTAAAATTGCATTAATCAAAGCAGGATCAAAATTGCTATCTTTTGCGGTTAGGCAGGCATTCAGCAATAAGTCGCCATCTGGTGAAACAACGAATTTAAACAACCTGTACTTGTTGTTCATTTCATTGAGAAAAGAAGCAAGCTGCAAGAACTTATCTTCTTTTATAACTTCCGGTGCAATCTGTACCTGTAATAAGGTATATACGCTTGTATCAATAAGAATAGCCAAAGGCAACGTTTGTCCTTTTACTTGCATGCGGCTGCGGAAAATTGCCGTCTGCTGCTCGTCTTCCATTTTTTGCAGCTCAAAGCATTCAATTTTATTAACTTCTAAAAATTCCCTCATTTTGATAGTTTTGGTATTCATGATTTCTTCTTTTTCTTTGTCGATTTCCATTTTCACAGACTCCTTTAATTTGTTTATTTTTTGAACATATTACTAGAAGGTCCAACGCAAACCTGTGTCAATTCTCCATTTGTTAGTCACATCAGCATTGAACGTTTTCTCGTATGTTGCATAAATATAGGAGTTTTTACTGAGTTTGGTACTGCCACCCAGTTGTATTTCATACCAGGTATCCCCGAAATCAATTTCCGTACTTCCTGTTGGTTCACCTTCGGCAGCGTAATGAGTGGTAAAATTACCGGCAAATTCATGAGCAAGAGCAAATTTAGCAAAAATATTGCTTGATTTTGTTTTCTGTCCTATGCCGATGCTGAGCTTACCGATAACACTGTTGAAGCCATCCTGACTTACGAACATATCTTTTGCAAGGCCATGCGAATCAAGAAAATCGCTATGAGCGTTATACTCTTTACCTTGTATCCTGCCTAAAGTCAGTTTGACACCAGGATCAAAGTAAACACCATTGCCTGCTTCGATATGCCGTCCATATTCAGCACTTACGGAAGTGCCCCAGGTCTTATAGTCACCTGCCAATTTATGTTCGAAATCATTATAGACAGTATAATCGTTTCTTAAGCTGCTTCCTTTCAGCAGTAAATCAAGGTAATGGCCGTGGCTTCCTTGCCATGTTCCGTACAAGGAAAGGCTGGTAGCAGAATTATCGCCCTTACCGCCCAATAAATACCTGCTTGAGCCATCGTTATAGCTTACAGCCGCGCCAACCGTCCAGTCGTTGGCTATCTGCCTGTCAAAGCCCAACTGATACGCTTTATAGGTAGTTTCAAATTCGGTATGCTGCTCGTTATACTCTGATTTTCCGTTGTAATACCTTGCCCAGATTCCTTTTTCTTCACTGCCCAGGCGCAAATCGCCCATTCTTTGCATCGCATCGGCGTTCTCACTGCGCCACAACATCGCCGATGAGGCCATTGCCGATTTAGCCCCACGCATCATTGCGGTTTCTTTAGAACCATAGATTACCTCAGAACCACCGGTTTTAATAACAGAACCCGGTTTAAGTGCTGCCTGTCCATCAGTAGAACTATAATTAATTGTGCCTGTAGCCCTGCCAACCGAAGAAGCTGTCAAACCTTCGGCTATTTGCGCATACCCGCTGAGGTTATTCTCGCCACTGACGTAATTGGCATAATTAAGTTTTGCCGCCAAAGCATTAAGTACGGAATTAATTACAGTATCATTACTTAAATCAATACCACTTCTGTCAGTACGTAAGGTAATAGAAGAATTTTCCTCAGCGTGTTTAATAGTCGTATTACCACCAAAAAAATTAGTAGGTGTAGTTGTGTCATGTTTATACATGAACAGTGTATTGCCGCTGTAATTATCAATCGTCACATTCCCGGCTTTGTCGTTCGTCATATCAACTACTCCGCCGAAAGTGCCGGAATTTGCTCCCGTGTTAGCTGCCAAAGCTTTTACCGCTCTACTGCCGCTTGTCAGGCTGCTGATTGTGCTGTCGCCTGTAACTTTCCAGGTTGCACCGTCTTTCATATTCAGTGCAAAATTCTTGCCGTTGTTATACCCTGTCCAGGTTGCGCCGTCTTTCATGTACAGATTGACATTACCACCGCTGGTCGTATAATTGCCGGTCCAGGAAGAATCCGAAGTGCCCAGCCCAACATTAATCAAACCGTTAGTGCCCATACCGCCGCTGGTACAGAAGTCACCTTCAATAACTGTCTTTTTATCGCCTGCGCCAGTTATGTTGCCATTGCTGTCTTTGCTGACATTAACATGTACTGTGCCGGTATTGGTGCTTACAAATTCTCCATAGGCCCTGATAGCATATGCCGCTCCATTAACAGCTTTAATAGTGCCGCCGCCGACGCTGATGTCAGACGCTACTGCACTAATGGCTTCGTTCGCGCCTTTGCCGTCAGTCATATCTCCATCAGCTATGACGTCTACTAAGCCATCAATAGTGATGCTTGATCTCTTTCCGTTTGCGCCATTCATCGATTTGATCACAGCACCATTTGCCTTAGTAGTGCTATCAGCTCTTACCGTAAGCACTTTGCCTGCAAGCCCATCACCGCCGTTATGAATCACAAGCTGCCCGCCGCCATTGACAAACAGAGCAGCTGTCTGCCCGCCGCCTGTGCTCTCGGCATTAATGGTAATCTTACCGGCATTATTAATTTCTACTTTGCCGTCACCGATAGCAGTAATACCAGTCGTATGGGTATTAGTAGTGGTGTTAATTACGAGTTCCTTATTAGTAAGGTCAATACTAACTGCTTTATCAGCGCTGCTGCCGGATACTGCGGAACTGATCTGCGGCAGCCATGGCCCGCCTGCAATCAGATTCTTTTCAACCGTAATAGTTGTTTTATCTTTGGTAAAGACATATTTGCCATTATCTTTCAAGACGCCGGAATTAACATATTCCGTATCTATTGTCTTATCACCGGTAATTGCCGAAGCGAATTCAGTTTTCTTCTGAGGATCAGAAATATCTTCGGCCGGAGTGTATTCATATTGTCCCTGACCATTATCAGCCTTATATGTGATATTGCCGACCTTCATGCTGGCAGACTGCGCTGTCAGTCCTTCGGCTATTTCAACTTTGCCGGTCAGATTTCTTTCGCCCGTAGTATATGCAGTATAATAGTGCTTATTTGCCAACGCATTCAAGGTAGCGCTGACCAAATTCTTATCCGCAGCCAAGGTTGAAGAAGTATTCAAACCGGTGTTATCGGTACGCAACGTAATATTACTTCCTGTTGCCGCACTAGTAATCTTCACGTCGCCGCCGATAATCGTTGTTGGCGTAGTGGCGTCATGGCTGTATAGTATAGTCGTATACCCGCTGTAATTATCAACAGTAATAGGATTGCTGTCTTGTTGGAAGATTACACCCTGCTTGACCGCACTTGTGCCACCGGCCAGTTTGCTAATATGACTGTCCGTGAAGGTAGTGGTTTTAGAAGTATTCCTATTGTTCCAGATTGCACCATCATGTAAGTAAAGATTTACAGTGCCGCCATCGCTATTGTCTACCACACCTGTTAAAGAAGATGCCGCACTGCCAAGCCCCAGATTTACAGTGCCCTCTTTCAAAAGGTAAATATTACCTTTAATTATTGCGTCCCCGCCGCTGGCATTAGTAGCAGTATTATTCATACCCATATTGAAGGTGCCTGCAGCGATGCTCAGAGCATTGAATTTGTCTTCTGTGCTTTCCGGCGTAACGATACTGCCGCTGGCAATAGTAATCTTGTTATTTTTGCTGCCGTACATATCCACGCCAGTACCTTTAACAGCAATATCGGCTTTGCCGCTGACCGTTACTTCACCGCCGGTGCTTTCATCGTACATGTAGATACCTTTGGCCTGATATACAGGAGTTCCAGAACCGCTCTTCTGTGCAGCAGAAACTCCATAAGCGTTATCACCTTCTCCACTGCCTTTCATAGTAAGATCACCGTTAACGGTTAATTTTGATCCGCCATTGTAAATGTAAACACCATACGCATTGCCAGCAGCAGAGTCCTTGGCACTAACATTTACATTTCCGTTAATAATAGCTTCGCCGCCGTTATTGACAAAGATGCCAGCAGCAGTTTTACCTGACGAGGTGCTTTTAGTTGTCAGACTGCCGGCCGTCAAATTAAGTTTTTTGTTTGTATAGACACCAATAGCCTGATTGTTCGCATCTGCAGTTGAAGCAGTTATACTTAGCGATTTCCCGGCGCCGTTAATAATGATGTCATTTCCATTACCCAAAATACCTGCAACCGCTTTGTTATAACCGATGTTGCCGTCAGTAACATCGCCATCATCAACGGTTATAGTACTGTCCTTGGTAAACGCATAAGCGCCGTCCTTCAAGACTCCGCCATTTACATATTCAGTATCTTTAATGCCGGTCAGGCTGGTGGTAAATGCGGTAGTAACTTGTTCCGCAGGTGGCTGTGGTGTATTGCTTGCATAACTGCCCTGACCATTTGTCTGACTAAAAGTTACACCACCTACGTATTTAGCAGCAGATTGTGCAGTCAAGCCTTCAGCAATTTCGACTTTGCCGGTCAGATTACGCTCACCGGTCGTGTAAGCATTGTAATAGAGCTTATTTGCTAATGCATTCAAAACATTATCCTGAATTGTGCCGGTGCTCATATTAGCGTCATAATCAGTTCGCAGCGTAATATTACTTCCTGAAGCAGCATTACCAATTTTCACAGTTCCACCAAGAATTGTTGTCGGGGTAGCTGCATCGTGATTATACAAAACTGTAGTATATCCGCTGTAGTTATCAATCGTAAGATCACGGCTGGCTGCTTTTTGGGCAATCACGCCGGCATTACTAACGCTTATCCCGCCAGTTAGTTTCGTAATGCGGCTGAATCCGTTGTTGCCAACATCTTCATTGTCTTGGGTATATCTGGTATTATTGGCAGTATTCGTCCACAAAGCGCCGTTCTGCAGCCACATAGTAACAGTACCACCATTATCAACAATACCGTTAAGGTAAGAGTCTGCGGTTGTCAGTCCAAGATTTATTGAACCTGTACTCAGCGCAAAAATATCACCATCCAACTTTACGGCATTAGTGCCTGGTGTTGTTCCATCTGACCCCGTATTCAGGTTAATAGTTCCGAGATAGGAAGCAAGGGTATAGTAACCATAATTTTTACCTGCCGGTACTTTTATACTGCCACCTTTGATAGTTATTGAACTGTCCTTCGCTGCCGTTGCAGCGCCATTGCCGTAAATTGCCATATCAACGTTACCATTGACAGTAATAGCACTCTTTTCAACCGAGGTATAAAGCCCGGCATTATTAAACCGCGAAATTACATTCTTGGTATTAAGACCCACGCCGTAAGCGCCCGTAGAAGCATCGCCAATTTTCAAATCACCATTTATAATGATTGCCGATTTTTGATCAGCAGCAGTAGACTTTTCGCCCCAACGGTCAGTCTTGGTAACAGCAACTGCATGCCCTCCTTGTCCCCCTTGCATGGAAATGTTCGTATCAGCATTTATTGTGATGATACTGCTCTTATCCTGAGCAGTGTCATTCCAGATAGCATTTGTTACAGTTTCACCATCTTTATAAGCAACTGTATTAATATTCAATGTACCGGCATTTATAGTGACGTTTTTCCCATTACCGGCATATACACCTGAGGGAGTGCCTGCATTGTTTGTTACGTTCAGAGTAAGTGTTTTGTCCTTGGCGCCTGAACTGCTTTCAGCATTGATAGTAAGATCCCTGCCGTTGCAGCCATAAACAGCAGCCAGTACGTTAGTGGTTTTATCGCCCAACTGATTCGTGCCCAAGCCGATGACTGCATCCTTTTTGAAAGTAAAAACGTTGTAGAGATTATTGGCAATTGTTTCCGTACCAAGATAATAGGCATTCATTTCATCCGCAGCACCTGTGCCGCTTATTTTTGTGGTGTAATTCGCAGTTGCGTCCGCGAGATTGCCGGCCTTGACAATATTATCCGCAGCACCAGTAACGACATCTGTTTTTATAGTGTCAAAGCCATTTATGTTAGCGTCACCCAGACTGGTCAGGCCGCTTGAAGTCATATTGAACTCTATTGGTGTTGTTTGACCGTCCAGATAAACTAATATCTTATTACCGCTGACAAACCACAGACGATGCGGTGTACTTTCCACATCAACGCCCCAGGCATAACCCGGAACATTGTCGATGTCAATGATTTTCTGCCAGTTGTCCGGTGAAGATGACAGCAAATTACTTACCGTTGTGCGATAAACAGCTCCATTCATACCTGCCCAGCTGTTATCGTAGTTGCCTGTGAACACATAGGCAAAGCCGTCAGGAGTTACCGTAACACTCCTGTACTCCCCTTTTAATGCCGCTGCGCCTTTATAAGTAACTTTTTCAGCCACAGGCTTACCGGTTTCGTCCAGCCTGACATAGTGCAGTGCGGTATCGGCGTTGGCTTGTCCACCGTACTGATAGCCACCGCTGCTGGCCGTCAGCAGTACGTTATTATACTCTTCCATGTCCATAGTGTTTTTGCCGACTCTGGTATAGTCTTTATATTCCAGGCTGCCATCTGCAGCAATCGTATAATGAATGACAAAACTGTCGGCATAAGTATCATTGCCTCCTTGAGGATTACAGGTAAACAGCGCGTATAGTTCATTACCTCTTCCAACAAGCCCTTCGCCGTGATAAGCAGTTGATGCACTATAGCCTGCGGTAGCATTTTTTACCGCATCAGGCACTTCATAAACATGCGCTTGCTGATAGTTCTTTGCAGAATCAGCAACAATCAACTTACCGTAGTCGTAGCCTGTTGCAAAGAGATAATGCCCTTTATAGGCAACCGCATGAATATTGGGCTCGGCAGTCAAATCAGTTGAGGCAATAACCGATTTCCAGTTTCCTTCCGGATCAACAACCAGGCTCTGCTTGCCGTCTGCTGCCCTCTGTCGAATAAAAATGCGTACCTGTCCGTTGTCATCAAGAATACTGAAGCTTTGCGCATCGGCGTTAATGCCGCTGTCAATTTTTACCTGTCCCTGAGCATCAACGGTAGCTTCTACTCTAGAGCCCGTAATCGTGCCTACCTGCCCGGCAGCAGTGCCGCCATACGAATACGTCGTGACAACACCCACGTCGGCCGCCAAAACCGGCATTGTAAATAAATAACCGCCAAGAAGCGCGGTTGTAACGCGTAAGGCTAATGCGTGATTAACTTTACGCTTGTTTAAATAACATTTCATATATTTACACCTCCACTAAACCTCGAACAGCTTAAAAATCATAACGTGCATTTACAAAGAAGGTTCTTCCTGCCAAAGGATATTCAGGATTAACACTGATATTTTTGTCAGAATAGTCGCGATAGCGGATTTTCAAATCACTGGCAGCGTCAAAAACGTCATTACAGCCGACAGTAATCTGCCAGTCTTTGGTTGGTTTAAACTTGACGCCTAGGTCAAATGTTGTTAAAGCGCTGATCGGAGCGCCGCTTTCATAAGCATAATGCCCGCCCCGTTTGTCTTTAATCGCATTGGTAAACATCTCGTCACGATATTTGAGTTCGGCATAAATATCAAAT
This sequence comes from Sporomusa ovata DSM 2662, assembly GCF_000445445.1. Taxonomy (GTDB): domain Bacteria; phylum Bacillota; class Negativicutes; order Sporomusales; family Sporomusaceae; genus Sporomusa; species Sporomusa ovata. Next base: position 595,618 of record NZ_ASXP01000004.1, read on the forward strand.
TTATCCGACGGTTTATTCGTAAGCCGCAAGCCGGTCTGCCATTCCGGCTGATACGTGGCCCAGATGTCTTTATAACCCTGGGTGTACTCCGAACCGTAATCCGCATAGGCGCTGTCCTGGCGCTGTAACTTGCTCTTGGTATAAGTGGCGTAAATATTGAGGTCAAATTTTTTCCAGGAATAGTTGTTCTGCATTTCCAGGCCATACACTTTACCCTTGTTGTCATTGAAATAACACCAATAATCATAACCGCGGCGGGAAAGCTGCAGCATGTTATCCGAGTCCCGCCAGAAATAAGTCAAGGTCAGGCTGGAGGCTTCGGACCCAAACCACTTATTTTGCCAAAGGCCGCTTAGATCAAACTGTTTCCCTTCCTCCGGCAGCGGATAGGCGGTGCCGCTGGCGTTCTTGTCTTTAGGCGGCGGCAAAATTCCGGCGCCGTCACCGGCAATTTCGTAGAGATTCAGCAGCCTGTAATAGGTACCGCCAGTTGCCCGCAGTGAAAAGTTTTCATTGAAATCCTTCTTAACAGCCAACTGCCAGGTAGTCTTACCATTAGTCTGGGTTTCTTCTTTTTGTACCCAACTGTGACCACTTGTTTTGTCACGCTGGCTTTTTCCAAGAATTTCAGATCGGTTGTATCTGATGTTGGGAGTCAATTGCCAGGTGCCTTCTTTGTCCAGAGTAACTGTGTCCTGCAATTGGATATTAAACAATTCCTGCTCATAATAATTGCGGAATGAATCATAATTGCTATTTGCTGTTGCTAGATTCGAACCGTCAACATCCATTTTTTCCTTTGAATAACTGGCTAAGAATTCGATCAGGTTATTATCATCAAGCTTATAGCTTCCATCAAGTTTTCCACCCCAGCGAGTACTGTCATACGCGCTCCAGGCGCGAAGAGGGGTAGACCAATAGTAGAAATAAGGGTTTTTAATTTTCTCAACCCGGTAATTTTTATCCTGATCAAGATAATTCAAAGACCAGCCCCATTCCAGATTGCCAGCCTGAGCTCTGCGGCTAACCAACAGTTCCTTACTGTCGATAGTCTGACGTTTGCCTTCCGCAAGATTAATGTCCGCCAGATCGGTTTGAGCTCCAGGATCATATGCATTGGCAATAGATCCTTCCGGCCACAGATTATTCGGCAAATGCCTGTCAACTTTCTTGTAGCTGCCTTTAATTATCCAGTTATCATCCTGCCATTTGATGATAGTGTCCGTATTTTTAAAGTCATTGTATTTACGGTAACGAGTACCCTCTTTGCCATAGGATTCCGCGGCAAAGTTAGTGTATTTAAAATCACCGCCGCTTTGTTCTCTGTTCAGTCCAAATAGTAATGAGCCTGTGCTTAAAGGAGACGTAAATTCCAGGCCATAGTTTCTTCCACCGTAGGAGCTTATGCCGATCTCAGCGCTAACATCAGCCTTTTCAGGCTTTTTGGTAACAATATTGATAACTCCGCCCATATAAGTACCGCCAAACCTTACAGGAATGTAGCCGCGATATACTTCTATCCTTTCGACATTTTTTACGGGAATAGCCGAAATATCAACGGCAGCGTCACCGCCAAGATTTGTCAAAACGCCGTCAACAAATACTCCTACTTGTGCGGCAGTGGAACCGCGTACGCTTACGGTAGTGTACTGCCCCTTGCCGTTGACTTCGCGCACAAAAATTCCCGGAACCTGTTTTAGCATTTCAGGCAAGTTTTTTTGTTCGCCGGAAAACGTTTCTGGTTTAATGACCGTCACTGTTCCAGGAGATAATTTGCTCTCCCAGTCTGGTCTTTTGGCTTCAACAGTGATAGTATCCAATTTAAACTCTTTTATATTATCCTGGTTCTCCTGAGCCGCATATGCTGACTGTGTCAGCATAAGACACCCCAAAGCAATAGCTGTTTCCAACTTTTTACTTCTTTTTGAAATACTTAAATAAGCCAAGCCAATCACAACCTTTCCTTCTACAGTAACCTGCTGCTGAATTTTTCAAATTCCAATAAAAAAACTCCCTTTTCAGGAGTTAAGCTTTATTACTCCAGCGGCCAGATGATGTATTCGGTCACTTGCAGTAATCTCCTCCCTGTCGCACGCAGGTACAAATGGCGATTGTCAGACAGGCAGTTCTCCTGGCTTAGGATCATCGCGTCTCCAAACTTTCCCGAAACAATTAGTTTCAGTGGTATTTATTGGCATTGCTCCCCATTACAGTGGCGTGACCGCGCCGGCCTTTAACCGGTCTTTCCTATTAAACCCTAAATGGCACCTGTACCCATATTATTTTATTTAATTCCTTGTTTACACTTGGTTCCAAATTCAATATAACTTTCCAGGACATCAATAATTAATTTCTCTTGTAAACTGCCATCATCATCTAAATTGTTCTCTATGGTATCTCTGAGAATATGCTTGATCTGATCATCATGATAGCCACAAGCTAACATTTTTTTTGTTAGCTCTTCAATTTTTTCGTGTTTCATAAATCCCCCCCCTCATATCGCTTAATTGTTCAAATCGCATTGGCACCATGAGTAAGCACTTGAGCTATTCAATTTTACTTTTTTCTAAACACTGCATAATTTGGCGTGTCAACGGTATTGTTTTTAAGGTACCAATATTTACTAATTAGTTCAGTCCGGGAACTTGTCCCCGTTTTGGCAAGCAGGTTTTTTACATGCGATTTTACGGTTTCAAAGCCAATCCTAAGTATTTCACTAATTTCTTTATTGGTTTTTCCAGCTGCGATTGCCTGAAGAATATCTTTTTCCCGTAACGTAAACGTCGTCCCACCGGCTAAGTTAATTTCATCACTGGCTCTATAGTCAAAAACCACCATAATATATGACTGCTTGTCTAGATAAAACGAAAAACAGCTAAAACTGATGGTATCGCGTTGATGATTCAACATACCGCTATAATTAGACAAATTTGTTTCTTTTGCTTTAACCATAGCCATAAAACGTCGGCAAACGCTTTTTAATTGTTGATATAATCCGGGAGAGAGGTTTTTGAACACCTGTTTCGCCTTTTCATTTGTATAAATATTTTCCAGTTTATGGTTCAAAATACAGATTCCCTGATTATCCTGATGAAAAGCTTCCCAATAGTTTGACCAATACATCGTTTTCCCTCAATTTTCACCGTTATATTTGCCACCAATCCTAAAATTGGGGTAAAGACGTTAGAATGGATAATTGTAATGTTTAACTCCCCGGATTTGCATGAAAAAAGCTCCCGATTTCAACGGGAGCGCATACGTCATACTGTCAATAGAAATACAACCTTTCTACTTACAGGTTTCGTAATCTCCTCCCTATCGTTCGTAGGTCAAACGGCGATTCTTAGACAGGCAGTTCTCCTGGCTCCGGATCTTTGCTCACCCGCGTCTTCCCAAAGCTATGCTCCAGTGACATCTATGCGGATTCACTCCCCGTTACAGTGGCGGGACCGCGCCGGTTTTTTCACCGGTCTTCCCTTTTAAGCCCTACATGTTGTTACGAAAATACACATCTTTGCGTCTGAATATTTTCAGCAACCTCTCGTCAGGCACCTATCCCAGCAATATTTTCTTTTTGTTTGGAGTTACTGCATTATTTTCTAGTGTTAGGAGATTAATTGCTTTTAAGCATACACACTACGCAGTTCCTTTTTTTAGATTAGACTATTTAGTTTGGAACGTAAATCCCTCAACTGAGGGTATTTTGTGAAATTTCTTAATCATTTAAATTTTATTTATACCTATTCTCCCGGTTTCACATTAGCCTCAACTCCCTTCTTACTCTTAGCAAAATTCTGATTCTCCTCTCCTAAAAGCTTCTCTGTGCATTTTAAGAAAAAAATACAACCCTCCCTGTAAGCTTACAAGGGAGGGTTGTATTCTAGATTTATCTAAGTGAACTCATTTCAGCAAAGCTGAAACATCGGAAATTCAGGTGGAGAATCTACTCCATCTGAACCAGCGCGCCAGTAGCAGCGGGAGTCTTGACTCGCGTACTAAGATAAAAATCCCGGCATAATAAATAGCCGGAAGGTTAGATTAATCCAGTAATCCCCTCCCCATCGCTCGTGGGTGAAAAACGGTGATTGACAGACAGGCAGTTCTCCTGGCTCTAGATCATCGCTTATCCAAACCTTCCCAAGACAATTACGTCTCAGTGGTATACCTTGGATTCACTCCCTATTACAGTGGCGGGACCGCGCCGGCATCTAACCGGACTTCCCTATTAAGCCCTTTCGGGCACCTATCCCAACAATATTTATTTACTATTTAGTTTATGATTTGATTATATCAATATTTGTTAACTTTGTAAAATAATTTTCCAAATTTGGGACACAGTTGGGATGGGTTAGTCATCCCTCTCCATATCACCAATATAATTAAAAAACTCCTGCCTAGACAGGAGTCTTTAATTTGTCTAACTTCGATGACGTACTTCTATAATACATATTTCTTTTGCGAGTTCATTTAATTTTTCTGATATATTAACAATGTGATTTTTATCTAAATTTGCATCCCACTCATCTAACAATAGTAGTTGAAGCTTACCGCTTTTTTTTATCTCATCTAATGATTCTATGATTTTTTCGCCAGTGGATAAGCTTTTATTAGAACTGAATTCAAAAAACATATCAGAATGAGGTGGCAAAAGGAAAGCTTTTTCGCTTAACTTTTCCTTTATTAGAGCAAGAAGTGACGATTTTCCTGTACCATTATCTCCTCGTAAAGTAATTCTTCCCGGACTATAGTCTTGAGTGATATCTTGTATGGAATTAATAGAATCAATAGTAATAATCGTATTGTCTTTTTCAGCCTTAATCCGATTCCATGAAATAGTGCCAACATTTATGGGTTCTGTAATAATTAAGGCTGATTTTAATCCCTCAAGGCGCGTTTTTAAACTATTCCAATGCGTTGCATAAGATACAATAAAATTCATACATTGAAATGTTGTAATTTGTCGTGGAAATGTAACAATAAGCATACTTAGGAATACTTCATTGCCTATATTTTGGTAGATTAACCACACCAAAGTACCAATTACCGGAAATAAGTTAAGAAACATTGAAATTATGGTTGTCAGTTCACTAAAAAGTACAGATTTCAAAGCTGACTTTTTTGCATTTTTATATTTATCAATAAAATAATTTTTCCATAAATGTATATTTAATTGATTGCCAATTAAAATTGAGTCCCAGGCTGGTAATAATGATTGCATCATAGCAGTGCGGTCTTCTTGAGCATGTTTGGCGGAAGAAGTTACTAGCGTTTTTAGACTTTTAATAGAAATAGTAATTAAAGGAATAGTTATGGCATAGGCAATCATCAACTTTTTATCAATAATAAAACTAAGAGTTACTATGTTAAAAACTATATTAAAAAAAGTACCGAGTAAATTTGTAATAAACCCAACAAATTCACTGATCACCAACCATGCCTCATTATTTAAATAAGGCTGTCGTTCTTGTTTGAAATCGATATTAGTTCTTAATTGGGCTTTTCCCCTAAAAGAAACTGCAAAGATATCAACATACTTTCTAAAAGAACTAAAAGCAGCTTTGCTCTGAAAATAAGTCATTCCGGAACCTGGAATATGTACTAACGATAACGACAGTATAAATAAAACTAACCACAATGAAAGATCTTGTTTTAATACGACTGCTTGACTCAATTTAGCTATCCATAAGGTTGAAGATGCGACTATTGCTTGTTGGATAAGAATGCATAGTATCATTAAACAAGAACTTTTATTAATAAAAATAAACATATTAAATTTTTTCATTTTAGGGCAGACTCTGTTCAAATTTAACCTTCATCTTAGCTTCGCCTATTTCATTAAACTCAACAGCTGAGCCTGCAGAAAAACCTTTGTGCGTTCCAGCTTCAGCTAACAGCACTACATCTTCTTTTACTGTTCCGGAAGTCAGTTCTCCTTTTTCATTGAACGTAACGGTTTTTCCCTTACTAAATTTAATAAATCCTGCAGAATTATCTCCTTTGAGAAGCTTTTGCCAGCCAACCGGGCGCAGATATGTATCCTCATCCAAAGTACCGGATAAAACCGCACCCGAGTTGAAAAACGTCAGAATGGTATCACTCTTGAAAGTCACAAAACCATATTTTTCGTCTACCAAACGAACCGTAGCCTTATTCGCTATTGTCCCAGAGATAACATCTCCCTGTTCACTAAAAAGCACCTCTGTTCCACCTTTATAAAGCAAGTGTCCGTAACCCGGAATGCTCACAGCATAATCGTTGTTGAAAAACGGATGGTAATAAAAATGATGGTAATATGGTCCAAAATCAGTATGGACAGTTGTATAGTAATAGTCATTAATCACCCGGTTCCAGCCACGCGGCGCCAGCAAAGTGTCCTTGTCAATTGTCCCGGAAACAACTTCCTCTTGTTCATTCAAATTGATGCTGGTATTTTTTTTGAATTGAATAGAATCACCGACACCCCATCCCTGCGGATGAAGTTTAGTATCTTTCGATAAAATTCTGGTTTCAGCACAAACATCAGGCATTGTCACAGCAAGAGTTACCCCACACACAATTATGCATACTAATAAACGAGCAACAAAGCGAACAATCATAGTTCATCATCCCCTTGTAATCTTTTCCTTTATTATAGCAAATTGTCAGCTAAATAAATGCTTTTAAACTATAATTCTCTGCACTTTTCCCTGATAATTGTCAGCAGCACAGACTGCCAGGCTTTTAAGCAAGAATCAATGCAAGTGCCAATAATCACCGGCGCTTCCACACCGTATTTGGTGGCGGCTGCCGTAAGCAGTTCATTAGCAGCCTGCCGCACTTCGATACCTGACAATAGTTCCCACTGGAGTTCATCCAAAAGGTGCACATATAAAGCGGCATAGGTCACTAAGTAATTGTCGCTGTCGATTTGATGCAGTACATCGAGAAACTTGGGTTTAATCACCGCCTTGCCGGTATTGCCGGCATAAGCCTGCCAAAGATTTTCTTCCAATATTCCATACCGTTTGAACCTGCGTAACATACTGTGCTGTTGGCGTGGCGACAAACCTGTCTGCTTACCTAAAGCCTCTTTGACCGCCGGCAATACTGTCCTGCCAATTAGTTCTCCCAGCTTAGAATGCTTGCCGGCACTTTCCAGGTATAGCGGCGAGGCGGGATTAGCAACAACAATGGTCTGATCAGTCCCTGAACCGGTAGCCAAACCTGTCGAATAATTACTGCCTGCCATAAGTTCCTGCAATGCAGCCGTTTTAGCCTCAGTACAAGTAACCATCGCCCGGTTTAGGATACCTGGCGGCAAATCAGCGTCAATAACCAGAATAATATTGATGGTACCGGGTTTTTCCAGGGTGCTTTTAGCAATAGGTTTAAAATAATCTGCCGGATCGCCAACCCGCCCGCCATTGACCTCAATCCCACCGGTGACAATGGCCGTTACTGTCAGGTTTTGATAACACTCCGTATGTATTGCCACATTCTCCATCGAAGCCGCCGTCCCCATCCCAGCGGTTGTCGCCGGGTCCAGGCCGATTTCCTCAGTAATAATCCGCATGTGCTCCTGATAGGTGGGTGCCCGCATGGTGCACTCCATCCCCGCCCCAGGATTGCAGTCATTATTAAACACGGCTGTCAGGTCTTCCCGGTAGCCGCCATTGACAATAGCGGTACTACTCACTTTGCGCGGCTGCTCAAATGGGATAACAATGCTTTTATAATACCTATAGACAGAATCACCGGTAGCTAAAACGCAAAGTTTCAAAGCCTGTTCCCTCCCATGTATCCAAAAGCTCAAAATTCCACCCTCTTTACAGCGGTAATACCGCAAATTCATTTACCCAGGGGCATTGTTTATTAAAATCCCATTCAAATAAGAGTACGGCAGGATCACCACTATATTCCAGTCGCATTTCACCGTCGACGACGACCGCGCTCTGGGCGTGAGTAAAGTCCAGTCGTTCCTGTTTTCCTGTCTGATTGCACACCCACAATGCCCGTTTGCTGACAGCTGAAGCCTTTTTCCAGGCGTTTTCCGGCGGACCGCCGCAGCTATTGGGCGGCCAGGCAGCAGGCACGACAATGATGTCGGCACCTTTGTCGGCCAGCGCAACGGCATTCTCTTCATACCAGGAATCGGCACAGATTAAGATACCTGCCTTCCTGTCACCGCACATTATTGGCTCCAGCTGCTCGCCTTTATTTGCCCAGCCTTCTGACACACCGCTATGAGCCTGTTTTTTCCGGTGACGACCCAGTACGTTGCCGTCAGGACCGATAACCAGACAACTATTATAATACTTGCTGCTTTCCTCGTCCTGCTCAGCACAGCAGAGAAATACGGTTACCTGCCTCTCGGCGGCCAGCTTTTGAATCGGTTCCACCGTTATTGATGGCTGAATAGGTATCTCAATAGGTTTGGTCTCTCGTTCACAAGCAAAGAAATATCCTTGCACAGCTGTCTCTGGCGTAACAATCCATCTGGCTCCCACTCCCGCTGCCAAGCGGATGCTCTGGCTTAAAATTTCCAGGTTGCGGCTCTCTGGTCCGCCGCTAACATCTACATGCAGTAACGCAACTTTCATGCCCCATTCTCCCCTGTCCCTGATGTTCTAAATACCATTCTATTGCTACCTGTTTTAACGCACATTCAGCGGCATACCCCTGCTTGCCGCAATTGGCTCCATGCCAGCGGGCAAAGCAGGCACCGCCGCACAAAGAAAACGAAGGGCATGTTTTGCAAAAACTCATGCCGCCTTGAATCAAAGCTGCCACCTTGCGCTGTTTGACTGTATCCAATCCTGTTGTCACATGTCCTAAATAGAAATCCGGATTGCCTGCCAGCGAAGCGCAGGCATATAAGCTACCCTGGGCATCAACAAAAGCAGCTTCGCCGTTCATGGCATGACAATGAGCAAAGCCCTGTATTTGGCTGTTAGCCAGTGCAGCTACTCGTTCAAGCGGGGAAAATAGCATAGATTTACCTGTCTGTTTAGCCAAGCGTTCCGCTGTCTGAAACGCTGCTTTTACCCCTTGCCATACAGCTTCAGACGAAGGTGCCGCCATCTCGCCGCCCCGCCCTTGGGCGCGTAACAGGTCAAAACCAATCCGCCGGATATTTCCCAAGTAATAGGCCATTTCCACAATGCCACTCAGCTTATCTACATTTTCATTGGTAACAACAGTGGTTATCCCGGTAGCAATGCCCTGCACTGCCAGTTGACCGGCACCATTCAAAATCTGCCAACAGGTTCCCCTGCCATCAGGCAGGCAGCGCTGCCTGTCATTACTATCCGGCCGCCCGTCCAGGCTGATCCCGATACCCACCTGACCGGCTTTCAGAACAGCTGCCTTTTCTTTGGTCATGAGTGAGGCGTTGGTTTGCAGCTGCATAATAGCAGGCAGGCCATTCTCTCTTACATAGCGGATAACCTCCTGCATTACAGGAAAATTAAGTAACGGTTCGCCACCGCTGAACTGCAGTACAAAGGCCTGCCCATCTGCGGCCGCCAGTTCTACGGCAGCAATGGCAGTAGCAGCGGTCATGCTTTCTGCCGGATGCTCATGAGCATAACAATACTTGCAGGCAAAATTGCATTGTCCGGTCAGACTGAGTATTAACATTTTTACCATAATGCTTACCTGTCACTCCGTTCTTCCAGTTCACCGTCAATATCCAGATAGATTTGCTGTAATTCTTGTTTGGTCTTGTCGTCGGCCTGCCACAAGCCGCGTTGTTCGGCCTCTAATAGTTTTTCGGCAATCCGCTGCAGCGCCCAGGGATTTACATCCTGCATCCACTCCCGCGTGTCCTGGTCAATGGCATATTTTTCTGCCAAGCCCTGGTACATCCAGTCTTCCATGACAGCGCTGGTGGCATCCCATTCATAGCAATGAGCCACCACCGCCGCCAAGTCGGACGCGCCTTTGTAACCATGCTGCTTCATACCTTCAATATATTTGGGATTCATCGTCTCCCCACGGAACAGCCGTTTAAATTCTTCCTCCAAACTCCGCAGCCTGACTTGCCGGCGGTTGGAGCTGTCGCCACAGTACGAGCGCGGCGCCGCGCCTTTTAGGCTGCGAACAGCAGCAATCATGCCGCCATGGTAGGAGTTAAAATCATCTGAGTTAAGCATATGAACTTCCCGGTTATCTTCATTTTTTACAGTAACATCCAGGCTTGCCAGGCGGCGGCTAAACAGCTCCGGCACAAAGGCGCCGCTGCTCTTAGCACCATAGGCATGGGCGCCCCAGCGTACATATACCTTAGCCAAGTCGTCGATTGTCTCCCAATTCTTTTCTTCCAGCAGATGGCTGACACCGGCGCCATAGCTGCCTGGCGGGCAGCCAAATATCCGGTAGCAGGCCTGTTCCCAGGCAGCAGGCGTCTCCATGCCTTGCTCTGTTAACAGCTCCGAGTCTGCCAGCACATGCTTGCGAATATAGTTAGCTTCACTGCTTTCTTCCAGATTAGCCACAAGACTGACGGCCTTATCCAACCATTTTACCGGCATAGGCATGGTGTCGCGGAACAAGCCGCCAATGCGGGCGGTCACATCAATTCGTGGCCGTTTAAGTTCTGCCAGTGGAATAACCTCTAAATCAACAACCCGCTGACTGCCCCGCTGCCATACCGGACGTACGCCTAAGAAATACAGAAATTCAGCAATACACTGCCCATGGCTGCGCATATTGGAGCCGCTCCAGAAAATCATGCCAATGTTTTCCGGGTAATGGCCCTCGTCGGCAATATAGCGCTCAATCACACTATCTCCCAAGGTCTGACCCAGCTCCCAGGCAGCCGGTGTTGGCAGGATACGGGGATCAACTCCATAGAAATTACGGCCTGTCGGCAAAATATCGGCCATGCCGCTGGTGGGTGCACCTGCCGGACCGGGTTCAACAAACCGGTCTTCTAAGGCGGCCAGCAAATTGGTAATTTCCTGCTCGGTCTTATTTAAATCAGGAATGAGTGTCTGGCAAATATACCGCGCCGTTTGCCGCAGCTGCTCTTTAAGCTCAGAACTGGTTCCGGCCGCCCAGGGCAACCCGGTCACCAACTCAGCCCCGGTCAGTGCAAAGTCATGGTCATACAGCCAGACAACGGCTTCCCGGCATTGCCGGCCAATTTCGTCAATTAAGGCACCGCAGGTTTTGCTGCCGTCCGGCAAGAGTTTACCGCTCTGAGCCAGCAGTTCATAGTAATCATAGCCCTGGATAGCAGCTATTGTTTCTGTGAGAGACGGCGTTTCTCCATTAGCCAGCCGGGTTAAGGCCAACAAGTATTCTATCAGCGTATCGCCTGTCGGCGGACAGCCAAGAACATGCAAGCCTACCCGGATTTGCATATTTTTAATATCGGTAATATAGCCGTGCAGCCGCTGAATATAATCGGCAAAGACTTCGTTCTCTGCCTGGCCCAGATCAGCCTGCAGATTGGCTTCCACAACCTTTTCTTTAATCAGATTAGCCACTACTTCGGTATTGTCCGGCTGATTTTGGGCAAAATGACAGTATTCATCAAGCAGCTTTTCCAGCTCTGCCAATTGATCATAAGTGCCCGACTGACTCATCGGCGGCGGCAAATGACCAATCAGGCAAGCCGCGCCGCGCCGTTTGGCCTGTATGCCTTCACCAACAATGGTAATAAGATACGGATATACATTAGGTAAATCACCAATAGCCAAATCCGGATAGCAGGTGTTCGATAGCCCGGCCCCTTTGCCTGGCAGCCACTCCAGCGTGCCATGGGTGCCAACATGCACAACCGCGTCAGCCTGCCAGATATCGCGAACCCAGTAATAATACGCCAGATAATGATGGGTGGGGGCACAGTCCGGTGAATGATACAATTTGCCAGGGTCTTCACCAAAGCCGCGTGGCGGCTGTACGGTAATGAAAATATTACCGTTTAGCATACCGGGTACTACTAATTTCCCCTCATAGTTAAATACATCACCAGGAGGTTCGCCCCAGTCCTTACGAAGCTGTGCTTGCGTCCCCGGCTCAAGTCCGTCGAACCACTGGCGATACTGCTCACTTGTCACCTTGCCAGGTGCTTGTTCCACCATCGCCTCAGACAAATAACGACGGTCATTAGTGGCAGCGGACAGCAAACTATCCATAAGTGCCCGGCTGTCAGGGGGAATGTTATCCACTTGATAGCCCCGCTCAGCCATGCGTTCTAAGAGCAGCCTGATGCTGGCCGGTGAGTCCAGGCCCTGAGCATTGCCAATGTGCGAGTTAGTGGGCGGATAATTATGAAAAATAATAGCAATTTTCTTTTCGCTATTGGCTTTACGCCGCAGGTTGGCCCATTTGGCAGCTTTAGACGCCACTCGTTTAATTCGCTCCGGAAGGATTTGATACTTTGTTGTACCATCAGGCATTTGCTCTTTCCCGGCTATGGGTACAGCATGAATAACTCCGTCAAACTCGGGCATAGCAATACTGCAGGAAATTTCCATCGGCGTTAGTCCTTCGATACTGTTTTGCCAAGCTTCGCGGGATCGCAGTAATACATAGGCCTGCAAAACCGGTACTCCTAAATTGTATAAAAATTTGGGGTCAACCGGCTTTCCCACAGTTAGCGAAAACTTAAATGTGTTAATCAAAACGTCAATAACAACCATGCCTTGCTCATAAAAAAATGCGTTTACGGCTTCATTGACGCCAGGCGCATTCAATTCCACATTGCGCGCCCAATGACTAAAAACAGCAATGACATTAAGGCCTTTGGCTTCAATTTCCTGAATCAATTCTGTCTGATAGGTCAAATCTGCCCATATCCATTCATCCCGTGGAAAAATAATGCCGACAGTAGCCCGTTCCGGCTGGCAATATAATTGCCGGTATTCTTCCATGTCAGTAAAAATTTTGTCAGCCCGGGGATGAAAAATGCCATTCCATAACAGTTGCTGAGGTGGTTTACACGTACAAAGTTCCTGACAATATTGGTTATTTAGCCACAGCCAGAAATTGCGGTAGTTATCAATCCCGCTATATGATAAGTATTGGCGCATCGTGTTTCGGTCTTTTGGAGTTACGCCGCCCAGCGTATCTTCTGGATGCACTTCAGTGGCCAACATAGCATGGGTAATCTTATTATTGCGTAAAAATTCAGTCCCCTGTTTAAGAAAACACGTATCGCGTCCCATTCCCATCCAGGAAAACAGTACAATGTCACTGTCAGCAAATTTTTGTTGCCAATCTGCATTCCAGGTCATGCTGTCGCTTAAAAAAACAACACAGCCTTCATTAGGCAGATGTCCCTCCTTAACGAGTTGACTTCTGGCCTTTTCTAGCATGACACATTGACGGTCAATATTAGTCATAAATACTATGCGTCCCATATGCCCCTCCTCGCCCTTATCGCTAATCTGCTATTCATTCCTAAAATACTCGAAGGCTACAATCTCTCCTAATCCATTTAATTGCATATAGAAATAGACCTCCCTTTATATAAATAAAGGAAGGTCTCGTAAGCTAATAAAAAGCTCCTGATAGTAAACATATCAGGAACGAATTCAGCCAAAATTGCTGTAATCCCCTCCCCATACCTCGTGGGTGAAAAAACGGTGATTGTCCAGCTAGGCAGTTCTCCTGGCTCCGGTTCATGGCTTGCTTAAACCTTCCCAAGACGATTGTCTCAGTGGCATATCTTAAGCTTGCTCCCCGTTACAGTGGCGGGACCGCGCCGGTATTTAACCGGTCTTCCCTATTAAGCCCTTACAGGCACCTAACTCACTACTTATTAAATTGCCATTACTTGTAATATTTATACTACAGAAAAGTAACAATTTTGTCAATACTTAAGTGAACTCGTTTCAGCATAGCTGAAACATTAAGCGTATCTGCACCGGATTACAAGTAAAATGAGCCCTGACAACAGGATTTTTTCCTGGCTGATTGCATATTTTTCAATCTATGGGTATAATATAAGAAAAGGACTGACGTGTCGTTAGCACGCCAGCCCTACAGGCTGTCTAACCGGGAAACGGTTAGCCCATATGTTTACAGACTATTAAGAAATAGCCGCACACCTTGGCGAGGGGGCGGCTATTTTCTTTTGGTCGTGACCAATACCATGAGCGTGGCAAATGCGACAGCAAATGTCAATGCTTCATAGATACTCATCGTACCACCCCCTTCCTTAGCAGGAAGGAGCTAACCGTCCCCGAGCAACCTGTACGTTTATTATACCGTATTTTTCCAGAACGAAAAAGAGAAATTTTCGCCTCTGATTCAACCAAAGAGGGTACGAGCTATGATACGCTCCGTCAATCGCAAATACTTCTCAATGTCTACAATGTTCTGCATAATGAACCGGCCAGCGCTAACAGGCAGGTTTATCTACGTCCAACACTGACTCCCTGTCGCCGCCGATCGGCTGGACTGAGCAAGGCCTCCTGCTGGCGCCGGATTTTTCGCTCCCAGTCACTGACTGACTCCATCCGGAAGTGGTGCACCAACACCTCCGGTCTCACGGCATAGACAATGCGCTTAACAGCCGGCACCCGAAACGACCGCTGCTCGTCGATACGCAGCCGATGGGCCAGCCTTTCCAGTGTTCCATGACTGTGCCTGTCTCCTTGCTGTTGCTGACGCCGTACATATTCTCCTGATAATGAGCAACTTAAGTGCAAGCCCCGGATATACCGCCGATATGCCCCCAGTTTGTTCAACACCGCCAGAATGTAATCCACACCCTCAACCTCAGTCTTTAGATTTTGGTTGGTATTCATCAGGTGTCCCGTGTCTAGCATGAAACCAATATTGGGATGTTTTACCCCGCGAATTAGTTTGGCCGCTATTTTTTTATCCAGCAGTCTCAAACCCGGCCACCACTTGTTTGCAAACAAGAGTGCCATATTATCCGGGATATAGGGCGCCAATTCATTAATGACCTCAATAGCGGCAGTAACAACTTCATCGTCGGTGGCACCAAACTGCCACGTATAGATTTCCCAGGGCTTGACTTCACTGATAGGAAAGACGAGATACCCGGCTCCTGCTGTCCGGGCGATGTTAATCTGCTGCCGGCAGCCTTCCAGCCATTCGTCCCGGGTCAAGCCGCCATAGTTGGCTTTGATTCCCGCTTTGCTGCCAAACTGGGCCAGCAATATCTGCAGGTCCTGCCGCCAGAAAGCCAGCCAGGAATCACCCAGCGAGAAATGAGCTCCCTGAATCCATTGTGATGGCAACAACTTGGGGTCCCCGCAATTGCCAAGGTATATCTCAATGCCAGCGAGCTGACGACGTAAAAGCAAGGGTTCCAACCATTCAAAATAATCATGACTGACTTCCTGGCCGTTGCTGCAGTTAGGCAGGCTAATTAACTGTCGCATAGGGTTCTTCTCCTTTCGAAAAAGTTTTGCCGTAACTAAACTAAACTTCTTTTCTTTATGATAAAATACGTTTGTTATAGTTTATCAGTTAAATTTTTCCGCTTTTGCACTTGGTTCCAAATTCCACATAACTTTTAAGAGCATTAATTATCAGTTGTTCTTTCGAAATGCCAGTGTCAGTTGTTGTATCACTCTCCATGGCATCGCTGATGATCTGCTTAATCTGATAAGGATAATAGCCGCAATCCAAAAGTTGATGAGTTAGCTTTTCAATTTGTTGGTGTTTCACAAAATCACCCCCTAAACTACTGACTTTAAAGAACTACCTTTGTTTTTTTGCCAATAAGGTTAGCTTATACTCTCCGATAACCTGGCCATCATCTAATTGCAGGGGCGCTTCTATTCCAGCTGCATACTGTCCATCAGCGCTGATAGCGGCAGCAACACACGGGCCGCCGCTGGTAGCTGCGTAATCAACCAGCTGGGTTTCCGGTATGGTAATAATATATAAACCATGCACTGACGGATCTTTGGAACGTACATTCCGGCCGATTGCTAAGGCTGCTAATTTATTGCTTGCTGCGATTTGCTCAATCATGCCGCCAAATTTATAATTATTCATTAGCTTGCCCTGTAAGTCAAACACAAACAAGCTGTTGGAATTGGGATGCTCTACCGGGGTTGGCAGTTGCCAATTGGCGCGGTTGTAGGTATTACCTGTTGTAAATACAGCATATTCACCCAGCAGTTGACTGTAATTACCGGTGGCGTTGATATATACGCCGCCGATTTTTTGTGGCTGGCTGATACTGCGCCGCCACACTTCCTGCCCCTGCTCACTGTCAAATAAAAAGCACCGACCGTCGCTGGCAATACCGGTGATATACCGCCCATCGGGGGTAATATCAGTACCTGTGCGCATGGTAACATTCTGATAGGGTGAAACTACGTCTATATACTTACTCCATAACACGGTATTCAGATTGCCGTCCAGACAATAGATATTCTGATCATACTTGTATTTCGCCACATCAAAATTAGCCGTAGCAAAGGCAGCCTTATCACCTGCTGCAGCTACACTTATCCAGCTTACCCAAGAGTCCAGATTGTGATCGCCAGGGAAACTCCCCACCCGTTCCCCGTTAGCCGTAAATTTATAAATTTGGCCAACATATTCGTTGTGCCCATCAGCATGCTTGATATACCGCTGGGCAACAGCGTAAATCATACCGGCCGCATCTGTCCGGATGGCCACTATGCCGGGATAGGTTTTCTCCTTAATATTGGTGCCCAGTTCATTTACACTGGATCGGCGCCATAACTCACTACCATCCTTAACACTTAAACTGAATAACCAGCCCTGCTGGCTGGTTTCTCCAACAAGCACCGACTGCCCATCTGACGAAAACTCCAGTGCCGTTAGCTTTCCTAACCCCATATTTTTGCGCCAGACAAGGCTTCCCTTAGTAGTATAGAGCAACACTTCCCCTGTTTCCGATCCAACTGCCAGAAATCTACTGTCCGGCGAAAAGCAGATAAATCCTTTATTAAAACCCATTCGCTGGTAGTTATATACCTCAATTTGTCCTAAAACAGTTTCCATTACTTTGCCATAAGCACCGGTCTGTGTACCACTTTGTTTGCTTGAAAAGCTCATATGGCTGTTCATGCCAAAAATATGTGCTGCCAGTAATCCCAGCGTACAAATAAATAAGAGAGTAATCCCGGTCATGATCATCTTTTGCATTACCTTACAGCCACACTTTCATCAAATCATATAACCCCCGCCAGGAGGACACATAATAAAGTCCGTTAAATTGCAGTGCATCCATGATTTTTAAGAGTACCAGGCCACACACAGCCAGTAGCATGGTATGACAAAAAAAACGTTCCTGGTATGACCATACTGGTAATGCCACTTGCGGTGTTTCCCGGCCAAAACCGCGGCTTTCGACAGAAGAAGCCAACGTCGCCGCCCGGCGCAGCGTCCGCGCCAAAATAGGAAATAGTGTTTGAAAAGCCGTTTGAATCAGGCGCTGGGGTGATAGTGCCCGGAAGGGGTTAAACCCTCTGAGGCGCTGCGCTGTCAGCACTACACCAGTCTCTTGAAAGATAACCGGTAAAAATCGGAGGCCAGTTATCAGCATAAAACCCAATTCATAAGGCAGCTTCCAGGACAACAAACTGCGCAGCAGTTGCCGTGGGTCAGAAGTCCAGTTAATCAATAAACCCAGAGTCAGCATCGTGCCTGAACGCAGCGCTTGCACAGCACCGTATTCCAGCCCCTCCCGGTAGATGTATACTCCGCCGGTCAATGCGCCAATACCCGGTGTAGTCGGCGCTAACAGGCAAGCAATAATGGTTCGCGGTTCTCTGGTGTAAAATAGTGCCTGGCTTGTCATTGATCCCCAGATGCCAAGCAGGATAAAAACCATAAGTATGCGCCATCTGCCTGGAGATGACCGGGCAACAACATGCAGGCCAAGAGCCAGACAAAATAGCAGAAATAATGAACGCGGGCTGTCTACAATCAGCACCATGGCTGCCAGCAGGATTAATAACACCATTTTAGTACGGACATCAAGCTTATGAAGCAGGGTTTTCCCCGGAGAAGCTTCCCAGACATGTCTGTCGTACATACCCTACCACCTCCTCTACAGTAAGTGCTGTGCCATGATACAAGGCCTGGGCGGTAAGCAGCACCGCAGGCGGTTTAAGTCCGCTGGTTTTCAGGATAACCTGATCCTGAAAAATGGCAGCTGGCGCACCATCAGCCACAATCTGTCCCTGGTGCATAACGACAATGCGATCAGCAAACCGTGCAGCCACTTCCGTATCATGGCTACAAAAAACAATACTGCCGTCTTGCCTGGTATATTCCTTGAGCAGTAACGCAATATCTTCAATATGTCCAATATCCTGTCCTGTTGTCGGCTCATCTAACAATAGGACAGGCGGCCGGCAGGAGAGTACGGCGGCAATGGCTACCCTGAGCCGCTGACCCCGGCTTAATGCTAATGGAAACTCTTCTTCCAAGCCACTTAATCCCAGTTTATCTACCAGCAGCTGGCAATATCCTGTCCAGCCAGCAGCATCCCCTTGGCGTTGCTGTTGCAAACTAAAGCCAATTTCTTCGCGAACGGTACTGTTAAATAGCATAAAATCGGGGTTTTGTAAAACCATGCCAACTGCCGGCGACACCGCTGACTCTTGCCCCAATACCGTTATCTCACCCGCTGCCGGTTTGAGTAAGCCGCCAATTAAGTGCAGCAAGGTAGACTTACCAGCCCCATTACTGCCCATAAGAGCAATAAATTGTCCGGGAAAAAGAGTAAAGTCAACCTCTTTGAGTATCAACTGCGCAGGATTATCATAATAAAAAGACAGACTCCGGGCCGTAACAACAGCTGGCAGCTTTGTCGGCAACGCCTCCGGTCTGGCCGGTGCTGTCGCAGCCGCTAGCACCTCATAGTGAGGAACAGCATAGCGTTGCCGAATGGCTGTAACAGCCTCACTGACCTTGGCCGAACTCACCGCAACTCCTAATTGGTGACAGATGGTGACAGGTTGCGGCAACCGAAGGCCATAGGCTGCGAACAATTCCGGGCGGCCATAAGCCTCCTCACATTTTCCCTGCCAAATCAGCTTGCCGGCATCCATAATGGCTACCTTGTGACATAAAGGCAATACCTCATGCAGCCGATGCTCAACAATGATAATGGTAATTCCCAGATTAGCATTCAGCTGTCTTAGGACCGACAATAATTCAACTGCCCCCTGCGGGTCAAGCTGGCTAATAGGTTCATCCAGTGCCAATACTTTAGGTTTTGCTGCCAGTACAGCCGCCACAGCTAAACGCTGTTTTTGTCCGCCTGACAGAGAATGTACACTAGCTTCAGCCTTATCTAAAAGACCTACTAGTTGAAGTGCTTCCCAGACTTGTGGTTCAATCTGGACGGAGGTCATTCCCATATTTTCCAGCACAAAGGCCACTTCATCAAATACTGTTGTTGAAAAAATCTGGTCATCCGGGTTTTGAAATACCATGCCTACTGTGCGGCTCATCTCGGCCACACCTAAGTCACTCGTAGACCGCCCGCCGACCAATACTTTTCCCGCAAGTGTTCCGCCGCTTTCATGGGGAATCAGGCCATTGAGCATCTTCAATAACGTACTTTTCCCACAGCCTGTTGCTCCTGTCAGCAATAAGAATTCTCCTGCTGAAATGTGGAGACTGACATCTTTTACGCTGGGAGTACTGCGATGCCGATAGGTAAATGAAACATTACATAGCTGTACCATACTGTCCATCCCGTCAGTCCCCCCCTACTCTGGTTAATCGTTTACCTAAGGCTGTGCCACAGGCAGCGCCGGCCACTGTATAGATAAATCCGTTAATGCTCAAAACCAAAGCAATATACCAGGCAGCATAATACATGCGATACAGAAATGCCATAGCCTGCAACCCTACATATGTTGAAATAGTATCAGCAACGCCGCAGCTAATAGCCAAAAGCACGATTTTGCCCCAGGGTATGCTTTCATCTTCCCGTTTTTGCAGCCAGCCATACATCCCGCTGCCATAAATCAAAAGCTCCAGCAAGAGCGCCTGCATACCATAGTTCAACAAAATAATGGGTGAAATTTGTCCAAAAGCCAGCATACCTAAGAGCATGCGGACAAGTGTCATAAGTGCCACTACACCCGGGCGGGGAATTAAGATGACCAGTGCCACCACCATCATATAGAGAAATACACCATTAAATAGGCCGGTAATCAAAAAACCGAACGGCCCCAGCAGAATATGAAAAAAATCATTTAGCAAGGTTGACGGTACATTAACTACCGCAAACGCAGACGCACCAAATAAAGCGATAGTTACCAGCCAGCGTGTTTTTAACACCGTTAGCACTTGCCGCAAACGTCTAAGTGCCACAAACAGACCTGCCAGTACCATCAGGGTTGCTATACTGACCACTGCCAGCGCCTTGTTGTCTTTTTTTACAATAATAAGCGGCACTTCACACACCAGCGGCGGTTTCATTCCGTCTTGCAGCTCTGCTTGAAGAATATAAGTACCACCTGTCAAATCACGTTCATCTGCATACACCGGTATCTGCAGACGTTGCCAGGAGTCACCATTTAAGGCCGTAAAGGCTTCTAAATAATTCTTTTGACTATCCAGTGCACCGCCATTTACATCTTCATTGGTTGAGCCAGGAGTAAACAAGCCGTTCACGGGCTGATGACCGGCTGCATCCAATAGCCGGACAGTAACAACAGCCAGCTTCTGCACCCCGGACGGATTTACAATATCCACTCCCAAATGCGTTACCGGGTGAATGGCTTCAATCTCCTGATTAGAGGCGCCTTTGCCGACGACTAGATTTTTGTAATAGTCCCATTGCCGGTCTCGCAATACTAAGATGTTGCGGCCCATACGGTCATCTGTTTTGCCGTCTTTATCCAAAGGTAAAACAATACCTGCCATGGTTACAGGAGCGGCAGCTTCACCGGTACCCACCTCCACGTTAATCGGCACCTGCTGCGTAATTTCTCCGACTGTAACAGCAGCTGTATACTTACCAGGCGGCAGCTCTGATGCCACTTGAAAGGACAGTAAGTCATACCACTGGCTGTAACCGCCAGCCAGCAGTTCTTGCCTTGTTAAAACATAATGGTCTGCTTGTTCATTTATCTCCCAATTTTCCTGAGAACCAGCAGGCGTAAAACCTGGCGGCAGGCTGATAGTCATGACTATCGTTTTATCGGCTGAAGCGCGGTTTTCAATACTAAACAGCGCTGCTGTTTGCGTACCAGGAGTCACAGAATCCCTGACTTTCCCGAGATAATAGGGAATTTGACAGGAAAAAGACAGGCCATCCTGGGCCTGACCAGTAATTGTCAGCAATACAAACAGCACTGTTACTAAACCGGTCAGTGCTTTTTTGATGGGCAAATGCTTTCCCCCTTTTTTAGCAATAAAAAAATGCAGCCCCTGTATTTTCTAAGGGATGCATTTTTCTTTTATCATCGCATAGGCAGCCTCCTTGTATAAAATCTATTATATATGTCATAGCAGAATTGAAAAAAGAAAGGGTCAATATTGACCCGCGCCAACGGCGCAAAGTTCTTAAGGAGCGTAAAGAAAAAATGGCCTAAAATATTAAAACTCCTGGCCGTGGAAGGTCAGGAGTAATAACCAGTAAACGAATTAAGCTAGGTACACTTTGAAGTGCCTACTGAATCTCCTCCCCATACCTCGTGGGTAACACGGTGATTGTCAGACAGGCAGTTCTCCTGACTTCGGATCAATGCTTGCTTAAACCTTCCCAGGACGATCATCCCAGTGGTATATCTTAAGCTTGCTCCCCGTTACAGTGGCGGGACCGCGCCGGCATTTAACCGGACTTCCCTATTAAGCCTTTAAGGCACCTATCTCGGATATATTTAATTTTCTTCTATAAAAATATTTGTCTAATTAATAACCGGAATGGCCGGACGATCTTTGCTTCTTTCGGTATAAGCTCCGGTAATAGCATCTTTTACATGTTGTACATAGATATCTTGAATGCCAACATTTTCACCGAGTCCATGAATATAGGTTTCTACTTTGAATCCAGCGGCGATCAACTGTGATTTAAAAGATTCCTTATCGTCACCAGCCATATCGTTATTTGCATGATCGCCGGCAACCAACATAATTGGCATTAAAGTAACTTTTTTAATTTTATTGTCTTTTAATTCCTTAATCACATTTTCAATGGTAGGATAACCCTCTACTGTGAATACAAAAACATTTTTTAAACCCGCATCCTGAATTTTCATTTGCAGGGCTGCATAGGCTGTATTAGAAGGATTTAAGCCGCCATGACCCATTAAGGCAATTGCTTCACCTTTTCCTAATTTAGGGAATTGAGTTTGCATTGCTTTAATGGCAATCAAATAATCATCCGGTTTTTCACCCTCTTGTCCGGTATAGTACAGGACTGGGCGACCAACGGAAATTTTTTCAAAGGATTTCTTATAATTGTCAACTACATGCATAAGTTTTGCATATTCATCACCAGCTTCCATATGCAGTGGTTGAATAATAATTTCTTTATAACCATCGGCTTTCAATTTATCAAGTGCCTGTTTTTCTGTATCAAAGTGCAATCCGTCACGATCAGCTAATCGTTTAATAATAATACGAGAGGTAAATGCATGGCGAACTTCATAATCAGGGAATGCAGCTTTAATTTTGTCTTCAACCGCTTCTGTTGTAATTTTACGCGTATCTGCAAAAGTAGTGCCAAAACTTACAACCAAAATTGCTTTTTTCCTTGCTGTTGCTTCGGCAGCATAGGTTTTTTGTCCAATAGTAAGGACCCCAAAACATACTGTCATCAAAAATAAGGTCATCATAATCCAAATGGTTTTTTTCAAAATTCTTCACTCCTTATTTAGTACAAATATTTAGTGGAAATTGACAGAGAACACAATTCACCTCCATATTGAAATAATTAAGTAGACTTACTTCTTGCGTATTTGGTTTATTTATATCATAGCAGAATTGTAAAAAGAAGGGGTCAAAATGACCCGCGCAAAAAAGCGCAATGTTCAAAAGGAGTGTAGAAAAGAAAAATGGCTTAAATATTAAAACTCTCAACTGGTAAAAGTTGAGAGTAATAAACAGTAGAGTAAATACAAAACTCCTGGCGTATAAACCAGGAGTGAATTAGCTCAGAACGCTAAAAGCGTCTACTGTAATCCCCTCCCCATACCTCGTGGGTAAACAAACGGTGATTGTCAGATAGGCAGTTCTCCTGACTCCGGATCGTTACTTGCTTAAACCTTCCCAAGACTATCGTCCCAGTGGTATATCTTAAGCTTGCTCCCCGTTACAGTGGCGGGACCGCGCCGGCATTTAACCGGACTTCCCTATTAAGCCTTTAAGGCACCTATCTCGTGCATATTTAATTTTTTATTATATGCATAGAATATCATTCTTGAAAACAGTTGTCAAGCCTTAATTAGTTATCAATCTAAAGGGCCGTAGGGAAACTTTATGTTTCAATACGGCCCTTTAACGTAAACGTTATTACCGGACATTGAAGTTAATCTACGTCTATAATCAGCCGCCCTAGTCTCTTATGTCTATGACTATGTCCCCGAAAAAACCTCTGATAGCCTCTACGGATTGGCGTGTAAGTTATTATAACCTCGCCATTATCGTATCTTTCAAGGGCAAGATCAATGGTTCCGTTAGGATCAGCATTGTAGGAACCACCACCGCCTCCAGCACATAAATTAGAACCAGCACCGCCACCGCAAAATCCACCACCGCCTCCACCTCCTAGTCCACTATCACCCGCACCACCTCCACCGCCTCCAAAGCCACCGCCACCACTTCCGCCTTTAGCACCAGCATAAATCGCAGTTCCACCCTCTGAATTACCTTGCGCACTTTGTCCGTTTGACAATATACCTGCCCCACCGGAAGCGCTGGCAGAACTCAGTCCACCATAACCACCTGTACCCCCGCTTCCATTGTTATTTTCTCCAGCATTGCCCTCTTGGGAAGTTGATGCGTTGAGTCCATTTGAGTCCGTATCTGCCCCGCCACCACCACCAGCAGCAACAAGCAAGGCATTATTTTTAGTAATATCGGAATATTCTTTGCCACGCCAGACAAATGAGCCGCCACCGCCACCGCTGCCACCTGAACCATAGCCCATTTCCCCTACTAGAATTGCAAGAATTTCTCCTGGTGTTACAGTAAAATTACCCTGTACTATTGCACCAAAACCACTAAAACCAGTTGATGCTCCACCACTCGCACCAATAGCCGTAATCGTTATTGAGGTTACGTTTTGGGGCACAGTGAAACGATCCAATTCCCCTTTATAGCCAAATATTATAGTCTCCAAAAATATACCACCCTTCATAAGAACATTAGTCTTTTTTACTATTATCTTATGAAGGGTGGTTCTTGAAGGACAATACAAGAGTTACGCTAAGGAGTTTTGAAATAGTCAGATGCATTTTATTGCCTTCTTAATGCCTCTCCCGCAAGCTTGTCTGCTAATTCATTACCAGCAATACCAGAATGTCCGGCGACCTTATTAAACCTTACCCAACTTAGGTAAGGACGAATAAATACAGAATAGGCTTCTGTAATCTTATTATTGGTTTTCCATTTACCTGTAGCCCATTCAGATATACCTATGTAATCATGGTGAATTGTGATTGAGCCAATGCCTTGTGTTTCAGCCCATTTTACCGCTTCAATAGTAGCTTCCAGCTCGCCGGCAATATTGTGGATAGCAACTGCTTCGGCGTTCTGACCTACACCACTGGCTGTATGGATTACCTGTGAGCCATTGTACACTGCAAACCCCCAACTATAGCGCTTGTTATGATAGCTGCCATCAACATAGATATCATAGCTCCCACCAGATGGTCTGTCGTTTTGATTACTGTCTGGCGGGGTGGCTGGAGCATTGCCATTTATATAGTCTTGCGCCTCCGCTTCAGTAGGGAAGCTCTTAAACAATGCTCCAGAGTATCCGGTGACTTGTTTTTGGCACTCTGCCCAGGTTTTATATACTCCAGGTTGTTTGCCCACTTTTACCGCATAAAATTTCTTTGCTGCCATAGTTCCTCCTTGTTTTAAGCCAGATAACCTACTGCTATGTTATCATGTTATATCAGTAAATTCATTACAAATTTTTCAATTTTAAAAGCAAATATCAAGTTTATCAAGAACATGTTGAATTTTATTGAACATTGTAGCTCGTTCTGAGCCGGCAAATAATAGCCCGACAGCATAATTATCATTTGTTAGCACCAACGAGCCGCTATCACCAGGCATACTCATGGGACCGGCTAATATCTGGTCAGTAAATATGCCATATTTTTGATTGCTCATACTAATTTTTACCGTTAAATTTGTTGCCAATACCAGGCCGGAAGTTACCCCGGTTGTCCGTCCGCTTTTTTTATGGGCATGCCTAAGGTTGCTTCTTTTACGCCGGCTACCAAACCAATGTCTAATATCTCTGCACTAATATCTGCTGGATTTACCGGCACTGCGACGGCACAGTCTACATAATTAAGTTTTTCGCTTTCCCGCAATACCCGAACTTGATATCTGGGTTGAAAAAGATGAATGCATTTATTAAGCAGCGTTTCAAAGGTCTGAGCAATTTTACAGCGTGGAAAAGACATTTCATTATATAGTGGCACAAATCTCGCTAGATGGGCAATCGTGCTGGTCTCTATGTTACCGCCATCATATATCCCGGGTTGAATAATAGGATCGCCAATACTGGCACGAGCATCGCTACCGTTAGTTATATTTGCTAATACATGATTGTTAGATAATAGCAGGAGTTCTCCTGTGTTTTTATCTTTAACAACTGCGCCGAAAGTTCCCGCTGAAATCTTATAATGCCCCAGACTCATTCCCGGTTGAGCCGGGCGGTTAAAATCTAATCTTTCTTTTTGCAGCCTAATATCGCCAACTTCTATTATGTCTGTTGCTATGTTAGCTATTGTTTTTGGTACTACCTCGCTGCGCTGTAACTCTGAGATACGATACTTTTTTTTAACAAGTATTGTCAACGTTTCTTTTCCCGTATTTTTACCGCGAACATATTTATGACCTTGCCCAACTCCAACTATATTATTGTCAAGGTTATCCTTTTTTACTAGTTCATGAAAGATTCCGGGTATATCCACTATATTCATATCTTCTCCCCCTTCGGTGCTTTCCTACAGTAAGAGCAGATTATAGTAATTGTTTAATTTCATTAATTTTTTCAAAGGCTGCCTGATAACCGCGTTTTACAAACTCATTAGTCTGTTTAAAATCTTTATGATTTAACTCAGCAACTTGTGGTCTAATAATTATATCTGCATACTGCTCAGATTTCATTAAAGTGACTTCTCTGCCCATAATCTCAATACATTGCATCAGTATTTCTCCAACAGAGTCGATTTCATAGTTTGGCTGACCAGTATAGCCTAAATCAACAGCAATAATTTTTTCAGCACCCATATGGTTTAATATATCTGTAGGCAAATTATTTTTAACTGCACCATCTACCAATGTCATCCCCCGATACTTTTTTGGAAAAAATACTCCTGGTATAGAGATGCTGGCTCTAACAGCCTCACAAAGCAGCGCATTATGATAATATCGTGCATTAAGAATACTTCGCGTGCATGGCAATGGAGATGTGAAAAACACGGTATCTGCCGAATTCAAGTCAACAGCAGTTATCGCTACTGGTAATTTTGTATCGCGAACAGTCCTTTGCTGCCACAATTTCCTCAGGATGGCTTCAATCTTTTCCCCTTTAAGTAATCCTGTAGGTAGTACAGACCAAAAACGGAACTTGCCGCTTAGCATCCATTTAAATCCATGTTTAAATAGATCGGAAGTAGTTACTTTTAAGTCGATTAAATCCGGAATATTGATACTTTGAATGATCGACTGCATTTGCTGTGGTGAATAACCGCAAGCATACATGGTTGCTACTATTGCTCCGGCACTGGTTCCTGAGATATAGTCAATTGGTATGTTATAATCAGCGAAGGCTTTAAGCACTCCAATATGTGATGTTCCTTTTAGTCCTCCACCGCTTAAGGCAACTCCTACTTTGGGGTGAGAGCCACGCAAATGATTATTTATGGTAACAATCATGTCATTCACCTCGCCATTCCCTCTTCGTATTATGTTATGAAAGAACAACGAACTATGATATAAATTAGCACAAAAAAACAGAGACTTTATGCAGATCTCTGTTTAGACTAGCTATTTTTTTTTGCAAGAATGATCATGCGAGGAGTTTCGGAGCTATATAATCGTCCGTCAAAGCCACCATAAGTTGCTAGAATAGAAAGACCGCTGTTACTAAATAGATTAGCCATTTCAGGGAGTGAATAGGCTCTTAAAACAAATTCATACTGAGTTTTAATGCCTGTAACCTGATTAATTAACTGTCGTTTCATGGTAGCAATACCGTTTTCGAGCTCCACTTTATAGGAAAGTACGCATTCGCCGCTAGGATGTCTCCAGTAACGATTTAAGTTGTTGCGAACCATCCAATCCCGATTTAATAAATCAATGAGAAATAGACCATTCGGCTGCAAGGCTTTAGCAACTAGTTTTATTATAGTAGCGTTTTCTTCATCAGTAAAATAGCCAAATGCAGCAAACATATTAATCACTGCCGCAAATTTTTCATTATAGTCAAGTTCCCGCATATCTTTTTTTATAAATGTTATACTGACATTTGCCTCCCGGGATTTTTGGATAGCGATATCTAAAAAATCCTGGGTCCCGTCTACGCCTGTTATATTAAATCCCTGCTTAGCAAGTTCTATCGCATGTCGACCATAACCACAATACAAATCCAGGATAGATTCGCCGGGTTTGAGTTTAAGAACCTGGGTAATAAATTGGACCTCCTGATCTGTACCAGCCAAGGAGTACGTTTTGTAATCACCTATTGTTTCATGACTCACGTTTGACACCACCAATACATACTTTTTCAGCAGTAGCCTTCCTTATTTGTTCCGCAATTATGTGCGCCTGCGGTATTATATAGTATTTGTAAAAATTCGCTATTTGTAGTAAAAATCCTTCCCGCATATTGATTAAATAAAAATCACCCCCCATATCGTATCAGCAAACACGACATGGGGGGTGATTCCAATTTTCTCTATTTTATAAGTTCTACAGTATCACTATTACCAATCTTAGCAGCATTAGCTTCATCAGTGTCAAGGTGGCAATCAAGTTTAAAACTATCGCTCACTCTGATTAAAACCTGGTCAAATATGAGACCACGTTCGCCACCAAAGGCAATTTTTACAATATCTTTATCTTTTAAGCCTAATTCAGCAGCATCGGCAATGGTCATATGAATGTGGCGACAGGCGGCAATAACACCTTCTTCGATTGTTACCTGACCTTTAGGACCAACTATAGTAAGTCCTGGTGAACCTGCTAAGTTGCCGGAATCACGAACAGGAGGCTTGATACCAAGTTTTAAAGAGTCTGTAAGGGAAATCTCGACTTGCGTTTGTTTGCGCTCAGGCCCAAGAATACGAACTTTTTTGAAAGAACCCTTTTCGGTAATCAAA
This sequence comes from Sporomusa ovata DSM 2662, assembly GCF_000445445.1. GTDB lineage: Bacteria > Bacillota > Negativicutes > Sporomusales > Sporomusaceae > Sporomusa > Sporomusa ovata. Next base: position 624,099 of record NZ_ASXP01000004.1, read on the forward strand.
TCGACCTGTTCTTCACAAGCAAATTGACCAGGCTGTGACAGAGGTTTTTTTACAGTGAGCTGATAGCCCTCACCGAATAGGATATCAAGATGTTCACGGGTTACATGTACATGGCGGGCTGAAACACCTACGGGAATTGCTTTAGACATAGATAAATGCACTCCTTTAATTAATATATATTCTTCCTGCTACTCGATGACTTCAGAAAAATACACTACAGTAACCAAATCACTGCAGGTTAAGGTCTTGTCATAAATAGATTGCAAAAAGACCATTAAATCATCGATGCTGGTAAGATCCGGATTTTCACCTTGTAAATCATCTATGGTTAATTGGGCTATCGGCTTAACTAAAACACGGTCAATAGCCGCAGTAAATATTCTTTTCTTTTGGGAAAAGCGTTTGCCAACAGTTACCCATACAATATCGCCTTCCATGTATTTATTCGTCTTGTCACCAAGCCGTATCGTGCAAATTTTACGGCGACAAACCAATTGACTGTGATAGTTAGATGAATAAAAATTCAATGCTTTCATCCCAAAATCCTCCTATTCACTAATAACTTAGCCATTCTTTTATTCGGGATACGGCTTCTGTTAGTCGGCTCTCAGACTGTACCAGTGCTATACGTACATAACCTTCACCGCAATTACCAAAAGCACTGCCAGGGATAACAGCAACTCCGGTATGTTGTAACAGTGAGACGGTAAAATCAAAGGATGATTGTTTAGTAGGTACTGGAGCCCAAACGTACATTGATGCTTTGGGACGGTCTACCTTCCAGCCAAGTTCATTAAAACCATCAACAATAATATCGCGGCGATGTTGATAGATTGCAGCTGTTTCACTAACGCAATCCTGAGGACCAGTAAGCGCTGCTATGGCGGCCTGCTGAATTGGATAGAAAATTCCGTAGTCAAAATTAGATTTCAGACGGCTTAAGATAGAAATTACGTTTGCATTACCGACAACATAACCAATCCTGCAACCTGCCATATTATAGGTTTTTGACAGTGAATTAAACTCTATCCCGATATCTTTAGCACCAGGAATAGACAGGAAACTATCCGGTTGATAGCCGTCAAATACCAAGTCACTATAAGCGAAATCGTAGCAAACCAGAATGTTATGACGTTTGGCGAAAGCAACAACTTCTTCCAAAAAGCTGCGTGGTGCGGTAGCAGCCAATGGATTATTGGGATAATTCAAAATCATAATTTTTGCCCGTTTTAGTACATTCTCTTCTATTGCCGTCAAATCAGGCAGATAGTTATTGGCAGCAGTAAGCGGCATACGGTAGATTTCAGCACCGGCAACAAGCGGACCGGCGCTGAATATAGGATAGCCCGGATCAGGTACAAGCACGATATCACCAGGATTAACAAGGCACAGGGCGATATGTGCTAAGCCTTCCTGCGAGCCAATAAGCGAATGAATTTCGGTTTCCGGATCTAGTTCAACGCCAAATTTACAATACCACTTGGAGATAGCGTCTAATAGCCCGGGATCTCCTTTTGATAAGGTATAGCCATAATTAAAACAGCAATCAATAGAATTTTTTAGTGCTTCCACAATATGCGGCGCAGGTGCCATATCAGGACTACCGATACTTAACGTAATAACATCTTTGCCGGCAGCAACTTCGGCTTTACGCAGATCATCCACTTGCGTAAAAACAGCAGAAGTTAGTGTTTGCATACGTTTGGCTTGCTCAAACATGGTTGCCCTCCATTTTTCCTTAGATAACAGGTTTAGTCACTATGTACTATTTATATTTATTAATTCAATACTGGCAGGACAAATCCTGTTGAATAGCCAAAAAAAGTTTATGATTTCACTTAGTTTATGATTTGTTGATTAAGCTCATACCACGACGGCCAACCTCGGACAGCAAACGTTCCTGGTCGATAGTGGTAAGCTGATGATTATCCAATAGGATTTTACCATCAACAATTACTGTGTGTACATCGCGGGCACTGGCGGCATATGTCAAGAGCGATAATTGATCATGGCGCGGATACCAATGGGGTTCCTGCATCTCAAAGATCGTTATATCTGCTTTGTAAGCACGTTGGATTTTGCCGGTTATATTGCCCAATCCCAGTGCTTCAGCCCCCTGGCTGGTTGCCATGTCTACGGCTGCTTTAGCGGGAATCGCCAAGGGGTCTAACCGGTGAACTTTATGGAGCATTGCTGCTAAGCGCAACTCTTCCAGCATATCGAGATTATTATTGCTGGCTGCGCCATCAGTCCCTAAGCCAACACAAATTCCTGCCTGGAGCATATCCGGAACCGGTGCCACCCCGCTGGCTAGCTTCATATTACTGCCTGGATTATGGGCCACTCTTACCTTCTTATCCTTCATGATAGCAATATCTTCCGGTGATACATGCACACAGTGGGCAGCTAACACACCATAATCAAAAACACCTAACTCCTGCATTAGCGCAATTGGCGATTTACCGTATTGTTTTTGACAATCAGCGACTTCACTGGCCGTTTCTGATAAATGGATATGGATTTGTGCTCCTAGTTTGGCAGCCAATACTGTAACTTTTTTTAGATACTCCGGCGGACAGGTGTAGGGTGCATGTGGCCCCAGCATAACAGTGATTCGACCGTCAGCTCCATGCTGCCATTCTTTATAGAAGTTTTCACTTTCAGCCAGCGCTTGATTGGCTGTTGGGGCTATTCCGGCCATTCCTCTTGCTAATACGGCACGGATACCGCTTTCGGCTGCTGCCTTGGCGGCGTCAGGCATAAAAAAGTACATATCCGCAAAGCAAGTGGTACCGGATTTAATCATTTCAGCAATGGCTAACTGCGTTCCCCAATAGACATCATCTGCTGTCAGGTTCTCTTCAGCCGGCCAAATCTTTGTTTGCAGCCAATCCATGAGCATCATATCGTCAGCATAGCTTCGAAAGAGTGTCATAGCTGCATGAGTATGGGTATTAACAAAACCGGGTATGATTAATTTATTTTGGCAATTGATTATCCTGTCAGCTTGCTCTGTGACAGTTCCAATTTGAGTAATAAGCGAGTCGCTGATGGCAATATCTGATTGTCGTACTTGCCCGTCAGGGTAAAGGACATCGCCGTCTTTAAGCAGTATAGTTATCATTTGTTAGCCCCTCCTTCGCATTTCAGAACTAGGCTTTATGAAGATAGTCTTCCTGTTCAGCGCTAAGGCTGTCAATACTAAAGCCCATAGCTTGCAATTTAAGTGCAGCAACGCGGTTATCCATTTCTGTTGTCACCGTATATACCTTATTAGCCAATTTTGCGTGATTTTCGGCAATATGAAGTACAGCTAGTGTTTGCATGGCAAATGACAAATCCATAATTTCTGTTGGATGGCCATCGCCGGCAGCCAGATTAACCAGACGACCCTCAGCCAGCAGATATAGTTTACGTCCGTCAGGCATAGCGAATTCTTCAATATTTTTACGTACTGTTTTCCGGGTCTGAGCTAAAGCAGTTAAGTGCTCTTTGTTAATTTCAACATCAAAGTGACCGGAATTTGCCATGATCGCACCTGCTTTCATGACCTCCATATGTTCACGACGGATAACATCCTTGCAGCCTGTTAGGGTAACGAAGATATCGCCCTGTGAGGCAGCTTCCTGCATAGGCAGCACTCTAAAGCCGTCAAATACGGCCTCAATCGCTTTAATAGGATTAATTTCGGTAATAATAACATTGGCTCCCAGACCCTTGGCACGCATAGCCACGCCTTTACCACACCAGCCATAACCGGCGACAACCACTGTTTTGCCGGTTACTGTAAGGTTGGTTGTCCGCATGATACCATCCCAGGTAGACTGACCGGTACCATAGCGATTATCAAATAAGTATTTGCAATAGGCGTCGTTTACCGCAATCATCGGGAATTTTAGGCGACCGGCATCAGCTAATGCCCGCAATCGCAGAACACCGGTTGTTGTTTCCTCAGAACCTCCGAGAATATTTTTCAGCATATCACTGCGGTCACCATGGAGTAATGACACCAAATCGCCGCCATCGTCGACAATGATATCAGGTTTGGTATCGAGGGCCTTGTGTAAAAACGTTTCGTATTCTTCGGCGGTAGTATTGTACCAGGCAAAAACCTTGACACCTTGCGATGCCAGGGCAGCTGCTACATCATCTTGTGTCGAAAGCGGATTACTGCCGGTTACGGTCACATTAGCCCCCGCATTTTTAAGTACTAGCGCCAGATAGGCTGTTTTAGCCTCCAGGTGCATGGTAATAACTAGATTTTTGCCAGCCAGTGGCTTTGTCTGAGATAATTCTGCATTTAAGGTATTAAGAACAGGCATAAATTCCTTAACCCAGTTAATTCTATCCATGCCTTGCGGTGCTAAATTACTATCGCGAATCATTGATTCCATAATAAATCTCCTTCCGTTAGTTGCATTCTTGAACTAATTGGTTGATGGCCTGGTTATAGGGCGTACGTAGTATACCATATTCAGTAATGATGGCCGCTACCAGGTTATTGGGGGTTACATCAAAGGCTGGATTAAATACGTTTACACCCTGTGGTGCCACACAATTACCGCCTAAAGAAGTAACCTCAGTTGCACACCGCTCTTCTATGGGAATGTCAGCACCGGAATGTATAGTGAAGTCAAACGTAGATGACGGTGCAGCGACATAAAATGGAATACCGTGCTCTTTAGCCAGTACGGCTACACTGTAGGTACCAATTTTATTGGCAACATCACCATTTAACGCAATCCGGTCAGCCCCGACGATAACAGCCTGAACCATATTATTTTTCATGATCCAGCCTGCCATATTGTCGGTAATTAAAGTTACTGGAATGCCGGCTTGCATTAGTTCCCAGGCGGTGAGCCTGGCCCCCTGTAATAGTGGCCGGGTTTCATCGGCAAAGACCTGGGTAATATTGCCCTGTTCCCATGCTTTACAGACAACCCCCAGGGCTGTGCCAATGGCTACTGTCGCCAGCGCTCCGGCATTGCAATGGGTTAATACCGCAGTGGGCTTAGTGAACAGGCTTGCGCCGTGAACTGCCATTTTCTCATTTACCGCTTTGTCTTGTTCAGCAATTGCAATAGCTGCTTGTTCTAACGCTGTAATAGCTGCGTTACTATCGGTATTTCCGGCCATTTGGTCAAGAACAGTCAGCATGCGGTTAATCGCCCAAAACAAGTTTACTGCTGTTGGTCTGGTTTGGCGGAGTATATTGGCAATTTGTGTTACTTTCTCCTTAAACTCAGGCATAGCAAGTTCAGTAAGCTTGCCGGCACCCAGCACCAAAGCGAAAGCTGCGGCTGCTCCAATCGCCGGAGCACCGCGCACTTCCAGCCGTCTTATGGCTTCTGCTACCCGCTGCCAGTCATGACACTCAATATATTCAAGCTTAGCCGGCAATAAGGTCTGATTTAACAGGGTAAGACAATTATTTGACCAAATAATAGAACGCATGGGTAAGCCTCCTTACAGTTTAAATCCTCCATATTCGGCTAAAGCATGCTTACAGGTACAATCAGTTTCCGGAGCCAACTGTTCTATAGTTGCGAGAATCAGCCGTTTAATATTTTCGGTATTAGCCTGCATAGTTTCCAGGACTTCATGATGGGTTAGCGGTTGCGGCGAAATACCGGCAGCAAAGTTGGTAACCATCGAAACGGTAGCATAACACATTTCAGCCTCTCTGGCTAAAACTACTTCCGGTACATTGGTCATGCCAACAACATCACCGCCGAATTTAGCATACATCTTAATTTCAGCCGGTGTCTCAAAGCGAGGACCATCAGTGCAGACGTATGTTCCCTGCTGATGAAAGGGAATGGAAAGCTCTTTGGCAGCTTCAAACATTACATTACGTATTGACGGGCAATAGGGTGTTGTTACATCAACATGAACAACACCCCGTTCCCCACCTTCATAAAAGGTTGTTGTCCGGTTTTTTACAAAATCAAGAAATTGGTCAATAACTACAAACTCACCTGGTTTCATGTCCGGATTGAGCGAGCCTACGGCTGTTGTCGCAATGATATTTTGTACACCTAGTTTTTTTATGGCCCAGATATTGGCCCGGTAGTTAATTAAGTGTGGCGGAATCGAATGATTACTGCCATGGCGCGGGATGAATGCAACCTCTTTACCAGCATATTCACCACTTTTACAATGTACAATACCATAAGGAGTAGGAATCCATTGTTCCCGAATATTATTTAAGATTTTGGGATCATATACACCAGTTCCACCAATGATGGCAATTTCCATAGTTTATCACCCTGCCTATTTATTTTCTATATTGCAGATAGTCAGCAAATCTTCAATGGTAGTAAGCACATAGTCCGGTTGCTCGGCAAGCAGTTGGTGCCAGGCAATTTGCGTCCAACGGACAGCGGCAGTTTTAACCCCGGCTGCGCGTGCACTAGCCAGGTCAAAGGGGCTGTCGCCCACCATCAAGCATTCAGCCGGCGCAAGTTTAATTTGCTCCAGCGCCCGCAGCACCGGTTCAGGATGTGGCTTATGTTTTTGGCATTCCTCATGACCAATAACGACAGAAAAGTATTTATCCATAGCAAACAGCTTTAATCCGCGGATAGCCGTACTTTTGGACTTTGACGTCACTATCGCCAGAAGTATGCCATTGTTATAGAGTTTCTGCATAGTTTCCGGTACACTGGCAAAGCCGGTCGTCAGTTCATCATGGTAGGTAAGGTTGAAATCGCGATATGTTGTAATTAATTCATCAACTTTATCCGGGCCGTAATGCTCCATGGCATCTCTGAGCGGTTTACCAAAAAAAGCATATACTTCCTGCGGAGTAAGTGCCCGCCCATAATGCTGTATAAAGGTGTGCTGAAAAGAACGGACGATCAAATTTGAAGTATCGATCAGTGTACCGTCCAGATCAAATAAAATGCCTTTAAATCTCAATGTTATCCTCCTAGATATGCCGCTAAAAAAGAACAGCTTGTCCACCCTATTGTATTGCGAGCTTATTTTCAATTTATAAAGTGGACATAAAATTGCCCACTTCGCCGCTACATTATTCCGGTCAAACTATGTAAGTAATTATTCAAGATTAAAAAAAAATCCCTGCTTACACAGTTGGCATAAATTACAAATTTACGCCAATAAAGCCGCCTAATGCCCCGGCTAAACTACCAGCAGCAATCTTATTACCCAGCATAAGCCAGGCTATCTGTTCCTGACCTAGTTCAATTCCGATACCTACTGAGAATAGTACATAGACAATACCAACGGCACAGCCTATAAGTAAGCCCTTTGCAGCTGTTTGTTTTGTTGCATAAACACTGCCAACAAAAATGCTAATCATCGTAACTGCTACCATTATGTATTCAAGATAGTTGTCGATAAATCCATTTTCAGATATCAGACTAATTATCGACAGGCCTACAGCACAAATAAGTGAGATAACAATACTAACAGTTACTCCTTTGAAAATAGCCATAGAACTAGTGATATTTCGTGGGACTTGGGGGTTTTTTGTCCGTCTGGAAGCTTTGGCCATAATACTCCCTCCTGCAAATCCTTTTACTGTAAATTTATGCAAATAATGGCCAAATATACCGGACTTCTGATAAGTTTATAAACCCCAGGTCCCTAATGCATTCATAATCCCATAGTTGGTTAAATCGAAGTGAATCGGTGTAATTGAAATCTTGCCGTTTTGGACAGCAACTATGTCACTGTCTGGAGCATTTTCGGTATCTGAAACACGACCACTCATCCAGTAATAGGTACGACCGCGGGGATCCTGGCGGCGTTCAAACGTGTTTTCATAGTTTCGAACGCCCAGCTTGGTAATGGCTATCCCCTTTAATTGGCTTTCTGGTAAAGCCGGAACATTGACATTAAGCAGGGTATTGGGTGGTAAACTTCGATTAATCATGGTTTCAATCACTTTTCTTGCCGTTTTGGCAGCTGGTTCGAAATCAAAGATCTCCCAACTGTCTAATGACATTGCGATTGCCGGTAATCCATGCAGTGCCCCTTCAATAGCTGCACTAACAGTACCTGAATATAAAACATCGGTGCCCATATTTGAACCCTGATTAATTCCAGAAACAATAACATCAGGTAAATCATCTGCCAACAGAGATTCTAAAGCGACTTTAACACAGTCGGTAGGTGTGCCGCCGACCCGCCAAGCGCAAATATCGGCAACATCTACAGGATGTACATCTACCCAAATGGGATGATGTACGGTAATGGCCTGACTTGAGGCACTTTTTTTCACTATCTGGCGCTACCACCGAAATTCTGGCAAAATGAGATAATTCTTGCCATAGTGCTTTTATTCCTGGTGCAAGTATGCCGTCGTCATTTGTCAATAGTATATGCAAAAGCACAACCCCCCAACATTATAATTTATCACACTCTAATTCTGTGGATAATATTTAACAGCTGACCGGGGAGATTCCCATACCTGGACACAGCGTATTTTAATTGTTTGCTGAAAGATAGACTGCTTCGCCAAGGAATCATAGATATATTTTGCTATATTTTCGGCAGTAGGATTCATTGCTTTAAAAGCCGGCAAATCGTTTAAATAATAATGATCAAGTTTGTCAATTACTTTGCCGACCTCGGCCTTAAGGTCTTTAAAGTCCATTACCATGCCTAAATGATTAAGTTCATGACCAGCAACAGTAACTTCCACTTTCCAGTTATGTCCGTGCAAACGGCTGCACTTACCCGGATAGTCAGGCAATTGATGGGCAGCCTCAAATTCAGCAAGAATAGTTAACTCATACATAATAACGCCTCCTTAAAACAATACATTTTATTAGGATATAGATATACTTTGGAACACTCTGTCAAAGTATTCAATTGTATATAAAAAAGATGAGTGTTAACTCTACCTTTTTTTATATACAATTCAAGGCTCCCGCCTCTAGAGGCGGCGTTAATTCAGGTGAAGCAGACTCTCCACCTGTATCCCCAATGTTTCAGCTATGCTGAAACGAGTTCATTTGATAGCTTGCTTACTTACAAGGCTTTCCTTGGAAAACTCAGTCGAATTACTTAAAAGTACATCTTGATAACTAAGGCTGCGGGTATGTTTAGTGTGACTCCAGTTGCGCTCATGGCGGTGTAGATAACCTACGAACGTTATTGGTATCCAACTGTATATAAAAAGCGGGTAGAAAATGGAATAAATCCATGTTTTCCAGTTAGCACGAATTTTAAACAAAATAATCGCTGGAAAAATGTATTGACCAACGCCAATAATTGTCCACACTTCAATAGGCAAAACCATATAAAGGATATTGGTATAAAATGGCGTAATATAACCAATATAACTGAATAGCACAAACAATGTTGATAATAGTAAGAAATACGGTTGAATCAAATGAAGTATGCCATCTAAAATTCTAATATCGCGCCGTTTTATTCCTTCTATGAGTAGTTTGGGAATGAACCGGCCGGCAACATCAAAGTGGCCCTGGGCCCAGCGTTTACGCTGCTTCCATGATTGTTTGAATGTGAGCGGTTTTTCATCATAAACTATGGCATCATGCGCCCACGTGGTACGAATACCAATCAGCAGTACTTTCATCGTAAATTCCATGTCTTCGGTAAGACAGGTGGCACCCCAACCAAATTTTTTGAGGATATCTGTTGAAATACACATGCCGGTGCCGCCTAAGACACTTGACAACCCTACATTATATTTAGCCAAATGCCAAATGTGGTTTACCACCCAGAAGGAAATGGCAAAGGTAGCCGAAATCCAGGTATCATTCGGATTTTTGGCGTCAAGGTAGCCTTGAATGACCTTTTCGCCTTTGCACAGGCGATTATTCATTTCCAGAAGGAAATTTGTATCTACTAAATTATCGGCATCAAAGACAACTACCGCATCATACTGTTTTTTCTGGGTAAACAGTTTTTCAAACATCCACTCCATAGCATAGCCTTTGCCCTTCTGATCAAGACTAAACCGCTCGTGCACAATTGCACCGGCATTTTTTGCAATCAAGGCTGTTTTATCTTTGCAGTTATCCGCTATGACGTAAATATCATACAGTTCACTGGGATAATTAAGTATATGTAAATTTTCTACTAATTGACCAATGACCTGTTCTTCATTATGGGCAGCCACGATAACGGCGAATGTATTCTTGGGAGTAGTAATTTTACTTTCATGTCTTTTAAAAATCCCAAAAAATGCAAGGAAAAAGTAGTACAGAGTAAAAAAAACAATAATGAGTTGCATGGGAATCATTATATAATCAAAAATATAATTCATGGATTATTCTCCTTACAAAATCCTGTGTTAACGAATACCATGGTTTACAGGATTTATACACGGTTTTCCTGAAACTTTTCATAATAAATCATATGCTGATTTTTGAGGTACATGATTTATTTTTTGCTGTCTGGCGAAGATCGTCTTACACGGCCTGACGGTGGTCAAATAAGCCAAAAATTGTATTTAAGATACCAAACAGCGCATAAACAAAAAACGGCACAAATAAAACAGACTTGAATGTCAGAAATAATATATATACACCGATAGCTACAGTGATAATTGCCGGAATTGTGCGAATGGGTTCGCCATCTTTACCTTTAAAATCAGGATAACGGATGGTGCTGACCATTAAGTAGGCAAAAACAGCTACCATAAGCGGAAAAAGCCAACCGGAAGGTTTCATATCAAGCATGACAAAAGTCGCAATTACACAGCCGCCGGCAGGTATTGGCAAGCCCATGAAGTATCCTTTTACTGTACTCGTATTAACATTAAATCTCGCCAAACGCAAAGCGCCGCAGGTCGCAAACGCAGCGGCTATGAAAGCGCCGCCGGAAAAGTCTTTCAGCATATAAGCATATGCCATAACGGCTGGAGCTACGCCAAAAGATACTAAGTCACATAAAGAATCAAGTTCTTTACCAAAATCGCTGCTTACGCCAAAATACCGGGCTACCCGCCCGTCCAGGCCATCTGCCACCATAGCAGAGACAACAAACAACGCTGCATAGGTAAACTCACCTTGAAACGTAAATAGTATCGCAAACATACCCAAAACAAGATTGAGTGTAGTTACTATATTAGGAATAGCGTTTTTCACTCTTCCATTACCCTCCCTATTACTGTTTTTCCTCCGATTACTCTATCCCCCTTTTTTACTAAAATTTCTACTGTTGGTGGTACAATAAGTTCAGTACAAGAACCAAATTTAATAAGTCCGTAGCGTTCGCCCTGTTTAAGAACAGTACCTAATGTAACCCAGGAAACTATTCGCCGGGCTAAAATTCCGGCAATTTGGGTGACTAATACACGCATTTTCTCATTTTCCAAGCCGATAGCATGACGTTCGTTTTCACAGGCTGCGGATTCTTTATAGGCCGGTTTAAATCTACCACAAGTATATTGTTGAAATTTAATTTCCCCTCTGACAGGGCTGCGATTAACATGAACGTCAAATACTGACAAAAAAATAGTAACCTTTAACCCTTTATCATTTAAAAACTGGTCATCGTAAACTTCCGCAATACCCATTACTTTACCATCTGCAGGCGATAATATTAAATTATCATCATCAGGAAAATTACGTTTGGGATTACGGAAAAAAAATGTAACAAAAGCTGTTAATATCCCGGGAATAATAGCCCAGGGGGCGCCCAGGTTTAAGGCAGTAATAATTGTAACCAGTCCAAGTATTGCAATATATGTGTATCCTTCTTTTACTATAGGATTTCTTACCATCTATCCACCTCCCTGCCAAAAACCTCCTCATAGTATCAAACCAAAAAGCAAGTTCAGTATATCAGTATAATATACTTAGTTTACTTTGTCTAATCTTTTTTCCTTAACATGACTTTAAGAGCAAACTTTGGCAATGCCAGCATTCTGATAGCGCGCTGTGGCTGACAAAGTAAACGGAACAACCACTCCAAACTAGTACGCTGCATCCATAACGGTGCACGTTTAACAGCACCAGCCATTACATCAAAGGTTCCACCCACTCCCATACATATAGGGACACCCAGTTTTTCCAGGTTCTTAGCCAGCCACTTTTCCTGTCTGGGAACCCCTAAAGCTGCCAATAAAATATCCGGTTTGGCAGCTGAAATAGTTTGAACAATAGCAGGTTCATCTTCTGCCGTAAAAAATCCATGTTTTGTCCCGACTATACATAATCCTGGGTAACGCGCCAGCGCCATAGTTTTGGCTTTAGCAACAATGTCAGGCTGGCTGCCGAATAGAAATACACGATATCCTTTTTTTGAAGCCTCTAATAACAGGTTTTGGGCTAAATCATAGCCGGCTACCCGTTCTACAATAGTATTTCCTTGATGTCTTATCGCCCATACAACACCAGCGCCATCAGGAACTACTAAATGAGAATTGGCAAGGATAGCAGCCAATTCATTGTCTTCTTGTGCCAGCATCACCATTTCAGCATTGGCTGTGGCCACTAAATGCGGTGTTTTTTCGGCAATAAACTGCTCAAGTTTGACTACTGCTTCAGACATGGTTACAGTATCAATCGAAACGTCTAAGACGGTTGCTTTTATACCCACTGACAACTATGTACTCCTTACAATTGTTTTACATTCCCTAGCACATTGTACCACAAGTTTAAAATGACGGCAATCTCGACCAGGGCCATTTCCAGAAAGGCTGGTTTTTTTGTTCCTGTTGTTCAGGCGGTTGCGGCTGAGTTTCGTCAGGAGTTAACCACTGTTTAATACGGTCGTTCATACGCGGAGCTGTTGGCTCAGTACCTTTAATAAAGGCGCTGTACTCAGTTTCCCTGCAGCCACTTCCAGCCAGCTTGCCTGTGCTTGTACAAACAGGAATACCAACAACTACATTCGGCGGGATGGGAAAATCAGCAGGCGGCATACCGGCTACTATTTTAGAAAGCATTTTTCCCCATAATGCTGATACTTCAGTACCAGAAATGCTGACAGGCTTGCGGTTGTCATTCCCGACATAAATGCCTACTACAATATCTGGCGTATAACCGATAAACCAGGCCGTCTCATAGTTATCTGTAGTGCCTGTTTTACCGGCAGCGGGACGGCCAAGATTAGCCGGTGTGGCAGTACCGTCCTGCAATACACCTCTTAGCATATCTGTTAAAATATAGGCTGTATCTGGCTTAAGCACTGACTGTTGCTCTATTCTTCCTTCCTCAAGCACCTGACCATGTTCATCAAGTACCTTCACGATTGCCATCGGTTTAGATAATACGCCGTTATTGGCAAAAGCCGTATAGGCTGTTGTTAATTCCCATAAACTGACCCCTTGAGTTAAGCCGCCTAATGCCGAGGCCAGATTATTATCTTCAGGTGTCAAAGTAGTGATACCCATAGTTTTCGCAAGGTTTAAAACTTGGTCAATGCCGATCTGCTGTCCTAGCTTAACGGCAGCTATATTGACTGACCAGCGCAGCGCTTTTTTCATAGTTATTGGTCCACGGTATTTTTTATCATAGTTAAGTGGCGAATAGCCATTTATATTAATAGGTTCATCAATAATAATAGCGTTAGCAGTGAGTCCCTGATTAATCGCCGTTGCATATAAAAATGGTTTAAAAGCCGATCCGGGTTGGCGAACTTCAGCAAACACCCTATTGATCTGACTTTCCTCATAATTACGCCCACCAACCATAGCTTTAATATATCCTGTTTTGGAGTCAAGTGCCAATACGGCTCCCTGCATTTGTCCTAACACAGCCTCGGCTGCTTGCTGCTGACTAATGTCAAGTGTTGTATACACCTTGAGCCCGCCTTTATATACCCGGTCTGCACCATAACGATCAACTAATTCCTTAGCTACATAGTCAAGAAAGTAAGAAGCCTGGACTACCCGCTTTTTTTTACCAGCAAGCGTAATCGGCTCAACTTTGGCGCGTGCCGCTTCTTGCTGCGTGATATAGCCCGCTTTAACCATACTGTCCAGCACTACTGCCCGGCGTTCTATAGCGGCCTTCATATCAACATAAGGCGAATAGATATTCGGTCCACGCGGTAGTCCTGCCAGCACAGCACTTTCAGATAAAGTCAGCTCGTTAGCATGTTTGCCAAAGTACATTTGAGCGGCGGCTTCTACACCATAAGCCCCTTCGCCAAAATATACCTGATTTAAGTAGGCTTGTAAGATCTCTTGCTTCGAAAATTTATAATCAATAACTAACGCCAGCACCGCCTCTTTTACTTTGCGAATAAATGTTCGTTCCTGTGTAAGAAACATATTTTTTGCTAATTGCTGGGTTATAGTACTACCGCCTTCCACCAGAGAGCCCCGGCGGATATTGACCACGACAGCACGAATAATACCAATCGGATCTATACCAAAATGATTATAGAAGCGAGTGTCTTCATTGGCTATAATGGCTTGCTGAATATAAGGTGACATACTATTAATAGTTACTACTATCCGGTTTTCCTCAAACAATTTAGAAATTAACTGCCCATTTATATCAAATACCTGAGTAGCAGCTACTAGATTTAAATCGTTTAAATTGTCAGTTCCCGGCAATCCCAGAAAAGCAAAACACGTATTAACCGACATTGCAAATAGGAGAGCCAGAATAGTAACTCTAATGCTGGTTTTTTTCATAGGTATACACTCCTCTTAGAAATAGTATCCCCAAGCTTCCTTACTTTACATGCAGGAATAGACGTTCTTATAGAGAATATACGAAAATTAGACATGATTATTAAAATATTTAATCAGGAGCGCCATATGCAACATACATCGAAATTTTTTCAGACAATGTGTGCGTTAAGTGTCATCTGCCTCACACTATTGGTATCGTCACCGTTAGCTTTACTTGCTTTCTCTGATTCGGCCCCGTCTATACCTGCATCCGATCCACCTAATGATCAGGAAGAACCTGAACCTGAACCTGAAAGTAAGTATACCATACCTAACAATGCAATAGATGCCTACTATATGAATGAAAATCCAGATAATTCCCCCATCCCGTCAAAACCGGTTTACGACGTGTTTACGGTGGAAGAGCGACAAGCACAAGGATTGGTCCTGGAAGTTCCTAAGGTAAGTCCGTACTATGGACAAAAAGTAGTTTATCTTACTTTCGACGATGGACCTGAGCCGGAAAATACGCCTGCTATCCTTGCTATTTTGAAAAACCAGGGCATAAAGGCCACGTTCTTTGTTGTCGGTAATCAGGTTGAAAAATATCCGACGATTCTGCGCCAAATTTATCAAGACGGCCATGCTATAGGTAATCATTCTTACAATCATGTCTACCGTGAACTGTATCAATCCACTAACAGTTATTTTTCCCAACTTCGTCATACTGATGAAATAATTAAAAATATACTTGGCGTACGCCCCCGCATTTCCCGGGCACCTGGCGGTTCAACCGGAAGTTTTACCAAAGAATACTGGGCAACCTTAAAAAACCTTGGCTATACGGAGGTTGGCTGGAATATTAGTTCAGGCGATGCCTCCAGTGCAAAGGCCGGCCAACTGGTAAATAATATCGCTGCCCAAATGGACAACAAAAATTTATGGAGCCATGCAACTTTGCTGATGCATGATGGCCGTGGCCATGCCGAAACAGTAAAAGCGCTGCCGGCGATTATTAAATTTTATAAAGACCGCCAATTTGAGTTTCGGGTGGTTAATTTTGAAACACGTCACCGTGGTAAGAAAAATAAAATGCTTTGGACAAATTAAAATGTCCAAAGCATTTTTGCTGGTTTACTTTATCAGCCACTATAGTTTGGTGCTTCTTTGGTAATGCTGATATCATGCGGATGGCTCTCTCTCAGACCAGCACCGGTGATCCGGATAAATTGGGTTTTAGTAATAAGTTCCTGGATATTACGCACACCACAATACCCCATACCGGCGCGAAGACCGCCAATTAGCTGGAATACCGTATCAGCTACTGAACCCTTATACGGTACTCGGCCTTCAATTCCCTCAGGAACCAGCTTGTCCATATTTTCCTGGAAGTAACGATCCTTGCTGCCTTCGGCCATAGCTCCCAGCGAGCCCATACCCCGATATACTTTATAGCTGCGCCCTTGATAAATAATGGTTTCTCCCGGGCTTTCTTCGGTACCGGCAAGTAAGTTGCCGACCATGACAATCTGAGCACCAGCAGCAATAGCCTTAGCTACATCACCTGAGTATTTGATACCACCGTCGGCTATAATCGGTACATTGTACTCCTGGGCAGCTTTAGCACAATTATAAATTGCCGTAATCTGAGGTACACCAATACCGGCAATTACCCTGGTCGTACAAATAGAACCTGGTCCAATGCCAACTTTAACAGCATCTGCACCTGATTCGATTAAGGCACGGGTGGCTTCGGCAGTGGCAACGTTGCCTGCAATAAGATCCACATGCGGAAAAGCATTTTTGATTTTCCGTACACAGTCAAGCACTCCTGTTGAATGACCATGCGCGGTATCAACAACAATGACGTCAACCTTAGCGCCGACAACGGCCTCAACACGGTCCATCATATCAGAACCTACGCCGATGGCGGCAGCTACTAACAGACGCCCTTTAGGATCTTTGGCGGAATTAGGGTATTTCTGGGCTTTTTCGATATCCTTGATGGTAATAAGTCCTTTTAAGTTGCCGTCAGTATCAAGTAATGGCAATTTTTCAATCCGGTGTTCACGCAAAATTTCTTTGGCCTGCGTTAGTGATGTGCCAACAGGTGCAGTAATGAGGTGCTCTCTCGTCATGCAATCACCAATCTTACGGCTTAAATCAGTTTCAAAACGAAGGTCACGATTGGTTAAGATACCTACTAATTTACCATTATCAGTTACCGGCACACCAGATATATGGTATTTTTCCATAAGGTCATGGGCATCTTGCAGTAAATTATCAGGTGATAAAAAAATGGGATCAACAATGATACCATGCTCAGAACGTTTGACTTTGTCAATCTCGTTGGCCTGAGCAGCAATAGGCATATTTTTATGGATTACCCCTACCCCGCCCTCACGTGCCATGGCAATTGCCATTCGAGCCTCAGTAACAGTGTCCATTCCCGAACTAATGATAGGAATGTTAAGCTTAATGTTTTTGGTTAAAAAGGTAGATACTTCAACTTCTCTGGGCAAAACATCGGATTTGGCAGGTACAAGTAATACATCATCAAATGTTAAGCCTTCTGGGCCAAATTTGTTGTCAAACATTAACAGAACTCCTTTCGTACACAACATGATCATAAAGGTATTTCCCAATATAATAACATAAATAAACTTGCCAAAGCTACCACTTTTTATGTAGGTACAAAAAAAATAATAAAAAAATAATACACTGCCTGACGAAACCGTCAGGCAGTGTTGCTAGTTAAGGACATAAACTCTTACATTTTGGACACCAAAGTCATAGGCTTTATCGACAGAATGCATTGCAATGTCAATACGGTTTCCTTTAATTGCGCCGCCTGTATCTTCGGCAATACCATACATGCTATTGCCATCGGCAAATTCAATATATACTCTTGAACCAAGCGGAATAACATTGGGATCGACGGCAATTACGCCTGGACGCACCTGGGTTCCCATATAGGTTAAATTGCCCCATTGGGCATTATCGTGCGAACCGGCAGCATAGGCGGTAGCTTTTATGTCCAGTACGGCCCTATAACGTCCTGGTGCAGTGCCGCGCGATGCTTCCGGCATACGACCACCGTATAGGTTTTGTAAGGTATCCTGACCGACAACACCATCAGCAGTAAGGTTTTTTGCCTGTTGAAAGTTCATTACCGCCTGTTCGGTAGTTTCACCAAAAACACCGTCAACGGTAAGATTGCTATACCCCAAATCACTAAGCTTAGTTTGCAGTTCAATTACATCCTGGCCTGTCATACCGATGCTAAGTGTTTGGTCACCAAGTGCGGCAAAAGCCGGCAGTATCCAGATAGTAGCTGCTAAAACTACCATCGCAATGGTACTTGTAACGATTTTTTTGATGTTTTTCATAGAAAACACCCCTTTCTAACTGCCTACGAGGTTAGCTGACGGGTTCGGGACAAAGGGAAATCCCTACCGCAATCGCGGATTCACCCCATAAATGGTTCCCCCATTTTCCTTTTTCAATAGGAAATTCGGCATGCTGTTATGATACAGGATAGTTTGGGATGATGCAATTCTTGTTTTAATAAATTATCTGAGAATATTGATTATTAACAGCTAGTTTCTTTATAATGCTTTCGTATGCGCGCTCCTAAATATATATTCCGCATTAAGCGTAAACTAAAGCTGGGTGAGTATATGTTAAAACATTGGTATGAGGCTAAAAGACCACACAAAATACCAGATAAAATCAGCAGCTTACAAGCAGAAAATCTGGATAGTAGCATCGCTGAAAAAAAGTATGACGTTATTGTTGCCGGGGGCGGTCCAGCCGGATTAACAGCGGCCTATTTTCTGGCTCGCGACGGCCTTAACGTGCTTGTCCTGGAACGCGGTCCTTATGCCGGGGCCAAAAACTGCGGCGGCGCCAGTATTATGGCTGAGCCTACCCATAAACTTTTCCCAAACTTTTGGGAAGAGTGTCATTGTGAACGAATTATCACTGATCAAGCCTATTGGTTGATGACGGAGGATTCTGTTCTTTCTTCAAGATTTCAGAGCGACCGGCTTGCCGCCGCACCTTACAATAAATTTTCTGTTAAGCGTATTAACCTCTATACGTGGCTGGCCGGCAAAGCAACAGAAGCTGGTGCGCAAATACTATTCAACCATACGGTAAAGCAAGTCGTATTTAACGAGGATGGTTTGGCTGCAGGTGTACTAACGCAAAATGATGGTAAGTATTTGGCCGATATCATTATTCTGGCAGACGGCGCTAATTCTTTGCTAGCGGAACGTTCAGGACTGGCGCCCCGGGTAACACCGGAAAACATGTCTCTATATGTAAAAGAGACTATTGCCCTGCCGGCAAGTCTGATTGAAGAACGGTTTAATTTGCGGCCAGGTCAAGGCACAATAATCGGGTTGCTTGGTTATCCTACTGCCGGATTTAACGGCACTGGTTCCATACATACCTTTAGCGACAGTATTAATATCAGTGTAGGCATGGCGGTAGCCAGTTTTGCCCAAGCAGGCTTTAACCCCAATGACCTCTTAGAACGCGTAAAAAAACACCCCCACATCAAACGGTTGATTGCCGGGGGCCAGACGATTGAATATGGCGGCTCATTAATTCCCGAGGGGGGTTATAACGCTATTCCCCCATTGGTGCATCCCGGCCTGGTGATTATTGGTGACGCTGGTTCACTGGTCAATGGTACACATGGCATTAACCTTGCAATGTGGTCTGGTTTTTATGCGGCTAAAGCCGTTTATGCGGCAAAAATTAGCCGGGATTATTCGGTAGGTAAGTTGTCTTTATATTCCAAGCTTTTACAAGAAAGCTTCATTATACAAGATTTGCGAGCTAACGCCGGTGCTGCCGCGTTAATGCGTAAAATTCCCTATGCTTTTGATCTTTATTCCCATATGGCAAACGAAGCGGCTTATCAGGTTTCGCGAGTATATACCATGCCCAAACGGGCCAAGCGGCTTATGATATACAAAAAAATGACAAGCATGCAGCCAGTCTTGAAGATATTGTCCGATATTTGGCAAACGTGGAAGGTGATTCACTAATGCAGCTACAGGATAAAATTGTGCTTATACATTTTAATCCAGATAACAGCATGCAGCATGTTGCTGTACAAAATCAGGAACACTGCCTTACCTGTGAAGAAAAGCAATGCCTAACCATCTGCCCTACCGGCGTATTTAAATGGGACTGCCACTCAGGCAGTCCCATACTGGTACATTATAAACAATGTGTTGAATGCGGTGCCTGCCGGCTAATTTGCCGGTTTGACAACATCCTGTTTGAGTATCCGCCAGGAGGCATGGGAGTGGCTTACCGGGAAGGCTAATCCTTTCCCAGTACAAACGGTGCAAACCCGAGCTCTCCCCAATAGTGGTTATTGTATATCTGGATAATACCATCCAGTCTTCTGCACAAAATCTTCTTTACATGACTAAGGGAACTAAAGAATAATCGAGTTTGAGGCTGGGCACTGTTCACAGCTGCCTGTTGGTAAAATTGTACCGTCTTACCGGTAGCCATGTAGATAGGCCACAGAGTTGTAAATACCTGCAAACTGACGTTAGTGGCATTAGTATGTAAAGTAAGTTGTTGCCAGGAGGCATCTGAGCCAAGTAATTGGTCCTCTGTTACCAGCGGATACGGAGCAATATCGATATTTACTGTGCTGGCTGCTGATAACAGCTCCAAAAAATTCATTTGGCAGTTATGGATCAGCGTGATTACCGGTATAATATCATCTGGAGCAGCTAGCTTTGTTAACTGACTGTTTATCGCTGTTTCCAGTTCAATCGCAAAATGCAGCGGCAGCATACTATGGCACCACCTTTTTAGCGAGTAAGCCATTGATTTACGAAATGGCTTACTCTTTATCTGTCAGATGCTAATACACCTGCTTTACCAATATGTTGTGCAGGGGCTTCGCGAACCACGATAGTTACAGCTTCCGGTGGACATTTGGCTGTATCAACAATGGCTTCAGTTACTTTTTTAACCATCTCCCGCTTTTGCTCTAAGGAACGTCCTTCAATCAAGTCGATTTGTACGATTGGCATATGAGTCACCTCCTTATGATGATTTGCTTTCACCTTCAAATGGTATTTTCTTTATCAAAAGCAAGAATCCCTGCAACAGGTAACTTTTTATTCACTAGCCTGACATAATACCATTTGCGAGTAACACTTTGCGGCTGCTGCTCATACAGTATAGTAACATACCTGTTTATCAGATATATTGAAGGGGGTCTACTTATGAGCATATTCAGAGAGCTCCGTAACGAATGCTTAATTAAGGAACTCGAACATGAGTTAAACACTGACGTATTATTGTTTGGTTTTGACGGTATAGTTTATTTTGGCAATCTGCAAAAAATTGATGATTGCCGTGTAGCCTTTTTATCGCCAGCCATTGAGGCAGATTCGAATGTAGAGATTCTTTCTCCTGGCGGAGAGGTTGTGGATGTAAGATTCCTTAATCTTGATTTATGGCAAATTATCGCCAAAGCTACGGGAGTAAAGACTAGTCCCTTTGACAATGGTAAAAGCCCAGGACTGTGCATCTCAGCTGAAGAAACACAAAGAACCGAAGCAAGTGAGCGTCAGGAGAGCCGCGATTTAATCTGCCTTCTAAAGCGTATGATCGGTGATCTTGTAGTAATTACAACCCTTGGTGGTTTCGTATTTCAGGGAACACTGGGTAATGTCGATGATGAACTGGCATTTATATCGGTTGATGAGATATTTGGCCCGGCAACCTCTTCAGGAATCTCTGATGATGTGGTAAGTACAGCCGTAATTAATCTTGAAGCAATAACCTCAGTATCCCGCTCAGCAGAATGCTGCTAACTTAACGCTGCTATTAGGGTAAAAGACTCGGTGATTTTTTTACCGGGTCCTTCTTTCTTATTACTATATACAACGCGTTAAAGATTTTTGCAGGCGGGTGGTGTGTTGGCAAAAGCGGAAGTCGAACGCTAGTGGTGGAGCGTTGTCAATACACCACCCACCTGTGCCTGTAAACTTCTTTACTGCGGAATATATATATTGTGGGAGGCTGAGCAGTATGCTCATGGCGGTAGAGTATTTGGGCAAAGTGGGCGTTGGAGTCACTTTGCCTCAGTTTTTTCGCGCTCATGATGGAAATATCTATGTAGTAAAATTCCAAAATAACCAGCTTGGCTCCCGGGTATTGGTAAGCGAATTATTTGCCGCTAAAATTGGTGCACTCATGGGTTTGTGCTTTCCGCCCAGTGATATTATTGAAATTAGTGAACAGTTGTTACAGGAAAATCCTGCTTTGCTGGATATCGGCTTAGAGCCAGGACTGGATTTCGCCTCACTCTATCTCACGCACGCGGAATATGTTGGCAAAAATCGATTATGTAAAGCAATTAATGTATCAGAAATGGCAGGAGTTATGTTGTTTGATCATATGTTTCATAATGCAGACCGTGCTAAAAATCAAAAAAACCTGTTACTAGAACTTGAAGATGAGCACTATAAAATCTATGCAATCGATAATTCGCATTTGTTTCGATCCAGTCGCTGGACTATTGATTCTTTTCAAAAGTTGGGAACAAAAATAAAGACGTATTATTATCAGCATTATCGAAATTTACTGAAAGACCTGCTTACTCCCCAAGATTTTGTTCCTTACCTTGAGTTAGTAAAAAAGATTAGTGATGAACAGATTGACTTCATCGTGGAGGAAATTCCTCACGAATGGCTGCCTGGTGAAACAGAGCGTCTGGCTTTGGCCGACTATACCAAACTGCGACGGGATATGGCCGGTGAAATCTGGGAAAAACTCTGCCGGTTTATTCCTCGCAGCCGTGGTGGCCGAAGATGGTTATTTTCTTCTTCTTCGCCACCAGAGGATGGCGTAAATAAGGACAACAATGACAATAATAAATAGCAGCCTTCCCATGTTTTCGCCAGCAAAAACGATATCATGTCCAAGCAGAACTTTGATAATAACCGGCGGCAATTTTCCTATTATCGTCGCCCACCAAAAATCTTTAAACGACATGCGGCTAATAGCCGCGATGGCTGTAATAATACCTGAGGGGGCCAGTGGTAATAGTCTGGCAAATAATAGAGCCTTAAACCCATTTTCGGCACTATAATCGTCCACCTGTTTTAAATACCGGCTTTTCCTAATCCAGCCTTCAACTGTATGCCGAAAGAAATAGCGGGCAAATACAAACATCACTAGTGCACCGGTGACTTCACCAGCCCAGGAAATGATTATACCCCAGAAGAGTCCAAAGACAATACCTGCTGCACCTGACAAAATCATAAACGGAAAAACAATCGTAAAGGTCATGATTACAAATAAAATAATTGTGATAAAAACAGAGCTGGCACCAAAAGAGCGAAGATATTCAGCTAACGCTGCAATGTCGCCTCTCTCTATAATTCCATATGCATGATGAAAAAATTCAGGTTGCCACATGTAGGTTAACCCAATCATTGCTGCAATAGCCAGCCAACCAAATAGTTTATTCATTAATATCATCCTGTTCTCTAAAAACAGCGCTGTATGCAGCGCTGTTTACTGTCTATTTCCACTGAGAGATTTCGTTTTGGAAAATCGTGCATGAGCCACCTAGCCAGTTGGTGCAATCAGTACAGCGTCGGCTAAAATCTTCAGCTGATACGTTTAGCAGTGAATATCCATACCCCATAGCATTGATAATATGTTCAAACTCCTGACATTCTTCGGCAATACTTCTAAGCTGATTTTGTGTATATTTTTCCATTTTGCCACCACTCCTCACTGTTAATTGTCTTTAGTGTGTGCGAGGTTGCAAAAAAAATAAGAATCTTTTTAAAATACTTGGTGAAACCATGTATAAACATTGTCTAGAATGCCAATATTATGAATGTAAATTTTCTCCTCTCCCATAATTGACGGCCTTCGGGCCGTCCCTTTTTCATTTTCTTTACCTGCAAAATATCATATTGAATTTTTCGCCAAACCAATCTTGGAGTGTTTTCCATACTTTGTCTAAATACGCGGCTGAGCAAACCGTCTGCTGTGCTGCGCGTCTGGCTTCCAGCAAAATATCGGTATCTCTTACGATATCAGCAATCTTTAAATCAGGTAAGCCATGCTGATTCGTGCCAAAAAACTGGCCCGGACCTCGTAACAGCAAATCCTTTTCTGCAAGAACAAACCCATCATTTACCTGAGTCATAATTGTAAGCCGTTCCACCGTTTCTTCATTGGTGTTGTCAGATAACAAAATACAATAGGATTTGTGCTCGCCCCGGCCAACACGGCCACGCAACTGGTGGAGTTGTGCCAGACCAAAGCGGTCGGCGCCTTCAATAATCATAACAGTAGCATTAGGTACATTAACACCTACTTCAATAACTGTTGTAGCAATTAATGCTTTAATTTCACCACAGGAAAAGGATGCCATAACAGCATCCTTTTCCTGTGATTTCATTTTGCCATGCAGCAGACCGCAGGAAATGTTTTTAAAAAAAGTAGCTGAAAGTTCTTCATGCATTTTTACAGCCGATTGGGCGGCAACTTTATCTGATTCATCAACTAGTGGGCATACGACATATACCTGCCGTCCAGCTTTGATTTGCTCGACAGCAAAAAGATAAACCTTACTCCGGCTGCTATTGCTGCGGGAATAAGTAGCAATTGGCTGTCGTCCGGGAGGAAGCTGACGAATAACTGACACATCAAGATCTCCATAGACAGTAAGCGCCATTGTTCGGGGAATAGGCGTTGCCGTCATGATAAGCACATCTGGTTGCTTGCCTTTGGCTTCAAGCCGGGCACGTTGGCGTACGCCAAACCGGTGCTGCTCATCAGTGACTACCAGACCAAGCTGCGCAAATTCGACATCATCTTGAATAAGCGCGTGGGTACCGACAACAATATCAATTACGCCTTCCCTGAAATGATGTATGATTTTATCTCTGGCCTTGCGAGTCAGTTTCCCTGTCAGCACCGCCACTGTAATACCCTGGGGAGTCAACAATTGAGCTAGGGTGTGATAGTGTTGTTCGGCCAATATCTCAGTGGGAGCCATCATCGCGCCCTGGTAGCCACTTTCGACTGTTTTAGCCAGGGCGATAGCAGCAATAACTGTTTTTCCTGACCCGACATCCCCTTGAACCAGCCGTTGCATGGTAGTAGTATCTTCCATATCGGCTTTAATTTCCTGTAATGTTTTTAATTGGTCATTGGTTAGGGTAAATGGCAGACTTTTTTCAACTTTCGACACTAACTCTCCGTCAGGAGCATGTTTAATACCCCTCAAGCCAGATTTTATTTTTTGCTTCAAATAGGCTAACCCACATTGCATCAGGAATAATTCTTCAAATACTAAGCGCCGCCGGGCATTAATCAGAATTTCCCTATTCGCAGGCAAATGAATATTTACTACTGCCTGCTGACGATTCATAAGCTTGTGAGCAGCTATTATATCTTCAGGCAGCGATTCAACCGCTTCCGGAGCTGCTACCTTTTGAAAGAGTTCCAGCGCTTGCAGGGTAAGGGCTCGCCAGCGCCATTGCGGCAGATCTTCGGTGGTTGGATAAACAGGGATAATGCGTCCGGAACTGGCATTAAATTCAGCAGCTGGTTCAATATCCGGTTTATTGACTTCAACTATACTAAGACGCCGCTGAATTTTCCCTGAAATAATAAGCTCCATACCAGGTTTATATTTATTTTTTATATAGGCCTGGTTGAACCAGGTAAGTTGAGCTATACCGGATTGATCCCGGACGGTAATTTTGATTATTTTAAGACCACGCTGCGATTTTAAGTCACTAACGTTAATAACTACTGCCCGGAAACTTTCATACAATCCGTCAGTCAACTCACCAATTAATTTCAGTGTACTCCGGTCTTCATACCGGCGCGGATAATGCTGCAGGAGCTGACCAATAGTATAAATCCCGAGTTTGTTGAATTTAGCAGCATTAGCCGGTCCTACACCTTTTAAAAATTGGATTTTAGCAGACAAAAAGTTTTGAATAAGAATCACCTTACAATTTTACTGGTTCCACCAGCAGGCTGTTTAATTCTGCGAGTAGTGCTTCAATATCAATATCATGCATCCTGGCCCCATTTTCTATTGTTTCCGTCATTGAGCCCATACAGCCGATACAGCCCATACCGTGTCTGGTAAAAATTTCGCATGCCTGTGGATGTGAGCGTAGTGCATCAATTATCGGAGTGCTTTTTGTAATCATTGGTAAGCCCCCCTTCATTTACTTATTCCTAATTTCAATATAATACGCATAATTCCTGCTGTTGCACACTAAATGCCAGGCATTTATGGAAATATTGGCTGAAATTTATTTTGTTCTTGCATATCATAAGTAAATTGTGCTAAAATAGTCATGTTGAGTACATGAGGATGATTCCTACAGGAGGTGTAAATAGATGGCAAATTTATGTGAAATTTGCGGTAAAGGTGAACGTTCCGGCTTCAATGTCAGCCATTCTCACCTTAAAACCAAGCGCACTTGGAAACCTAATATACAAAGAGTGAAAGCATTAGTTAAAGGTGAAATTAAACGGGTTAATGTATGCACTCGCTGCTTACGTTCCGGTAAAATCCAACGCGCGGTATAATATCAATATAAGCACTGGAGGACTTGAAGAATCAAGTCCTTTTTTAATGTATTAGAAACCCCCCGGCCTTTGCCGGAAAAAGCGTTCCGCAGGAGAAAATCCGGGCGGTATTCCGTTAAAAAAATCCGTACTGTTTGAGCAAAAAGTTTACGGGTTTTAGGAATATCGCCCGGATTTTCAGTTTTTGGAGGCTTTGGGCCTAGATCTTTTGTTTACTTTTGAGGCAATGCTAAAAGTAAAACTCCTTACTTTGTATTCGCTTGACTCAACGTAAGACGAAGGAACGCGTTAGCGGTTTTTCTTATAAGATAAGTATATGTTTTTTGAACCGCAGAGACGCAGAGTACGCAGAGGAAATGTTCTCGATATACATCTCCCCTCTGCGCTCTCTGTGTACTCTGCGGTTAGAGCCGTATCCTCAAGGGCGCGATAGCGGTTTTTTAATCTTCAAATAAAGTTGTCCAATCTCTGCGATTGTCCCATACGTGCCAAATTTCAACTATCTTGCCATTTAGTAGGTATAATATAGAATAGTGCGGGTGGGGCAGGTAACGGCGAATACCTTTTTTTCGTACTCAGGGTACTCATACAGAGGTCTGCCTAAATGTGAGTTATTTGCCAGTGATTCTTTGGTCTTGGTCACAAGGTCTTCACGTATTTTCTGTGCGGCAGAAACACCGTAGTAGGTTTTGGCATCACGAATAATGTCTTTTACCTCTTGTGCCGCAGTAATTAAGTACTTAACGCTGAATTGCATCGGAATCTGAGTTGATGAAGTCGTCATTAGTTGGTTCCTCCAATATGTCACTGATGTCTTTTTCAAGGTCATCGACATCCACCATGTTGCGCTGACGACTCTCAGCATCAGCAACCGCTAGGCGTTTGAGGAAAGCAATCTCCTCTTGCATCCTTTCATATTGCTGATGACTCAAGACTACCATATAACTCGCACCACCTTTAGTAACAAATACCGGCGTGTTATGCTTCATATACGAGTCAATGACAGACATATTCTTGCTTAAATCAGTCAATGGACGGATTATCGTTTTCATCTTTCGTTTACCTTTTCCTTCTATTTTTCGTGTTTCGTTTTCGCTTTTCTCTGTTTTTCGCTTAAATGCACAATCGGCTATTACCTTCATCTACTTACGTTATGCGCTTTAATTATAGTATATCCAAAAAGCTGAGGTCGTCAAATAAAATCAGAATATAATCGGAATTTAATCAGAAAATTCTTCGTTATACTTTTAAATATCTTTTCTATGCCCTCCTGTAACCACCCATGTTCAATCGCCATGATGGTCTCCTTTTCCCAAAACATTTTACAATCATAAAAATAAAAGTACTAGGAATATCGCAAAACTCATAAATTAGCCCCCTGTCTTCCTGCAGCGGTTAAAGCAATTCTTTAAGAATCTAAGTTATTTTCAAAAAAATTAGTGGTATAATAGATATGCTGGATTATTCTAATATAAGGAAGTATTTTATATGTATTTATGTAAGTATGCTTTGATAATCATTGTTATTCTCTCGTACTTTATTGGCAGTCACTTACCACTATCCTGGGGTTGGGAAAATAGTCCGTTAGAGTGGTCACAGGTCGTAATACTATCTATAGGAGCATTGCTAACCGCAAAATGGCAGCAGGAGGCTAAGACAGCTGGACAGTACCACCATGCTCGTTTCTTTACTTGGGCAATTCCGCTTTGGCTGTTAATGGTAGGCCGGGAATTGAGTTGGGGCAGGGTATTTTATCCTGTGGGTATTGATCCTGTTACTGGTCCTTTTTTCATACATGTCTCTCAACTCCCCTATGGCTCAATCGTTTACCCGGTGATTGCAGTTGTTATCCTTTCATGGCTATTCGCGGTTATTAAGTATAAACTATTAGCGGTTCCCTATAAACTCTACCAGGAAGGTCGCTTCCCAACAGGTGAATTTTTGCTAGTTATTTTCTCTTTCACAGTTGCTCATATTGCCGAAAAACAGTTGCACTTCGAAATCATGGAAGAAATAGTAGAAGACGTTGCTTATCTTTCCCTTATCATCACGGCATATCGCGTAAAAGTTGCCTTAAAACAACCAACGAACAGAATAAAAGATACTCCTTAGCCATTACTTTTTTCTCCCATTCCACAGTTCCTCCCGGATTTGCTCTAAATCCGCAAGTAATTCCTCTTCAGAAATTCCCTCTGTATGGACTTCTTTACCCATTGAATCAAGAAAATTTCTTAATGCAATTGCATTGTTTAGAGTACCCCTCGTAACCTTCCAGCCTTTGCCGGAAAAAACGTTCCGCAGGAAAAAAGCCGGGCGGTATTCCGTTAAAAAATCCGTACTGTTTGAGCGTAGCGAGTTTACGGATTTTAGGAATAGCGCCCGGCTTTTTAGTTTTTGGAGGCGTTAGGCCTAGAATGCACAGTTATAAAGTCTTTATCAACTTTACATATTTACCATATTCGTCTTCGCCCTCAAAGATGATATTAATAAATCCTTTTTTCACATATAAATGACGCGCACTAACATTATCAATATCAACTCCAAGTGACATTTCTTTATATCCGAGTTGCTTCGCATAATCGGCAAGGTAATCAACAATTATGCTGCCAATTCCTTTATTCCGATATCCCGGTTTTACAATCATTCGTGAGAGATAAATTCGTTGACCTTTTATGGTGTAATCTGGATCTCCGTTTTCAAATACAAGCGCCCCTTCACCAATGAAATCATCATTGACTTTATAGACAAAAACAAGTCTGTTTCCCTCAACTATTTCATTAAACCATTTTTGAGTGTTTGGTTGTTTATTCATATTCCATATATTTGAACATTTTTTATAATCTGAAGGAACCAGTTGTTCAATCACATATTCCATACTAGTAGCACCCACTTTCATACAACAAACATAATTAATCTTGTCATATGTTACATAATTTTTCACCTTCATAATCCCGTAAGCTGGATAACGGTTTATATCCGTGTGCTATCATCATCATTTCAACAGAAATGTCCCACACCTTTTTTCCTGTACGCAGATCATTCAAGCGTTTGGCAAATTTTTGCTCAACTAGGCCGCGCAATTGCTGAATCTCTGCATCACTCCATACTCTAGGTGCATAATTCTCGGCCAAAACAATAGCATCTAGTGCCACTTGGCGGTTAGATTTAATAAATTTTTCGCGTAGTGACATATCATAGTGGGCGCTGTCGGCAGCCGATGTTACAGCAATAAAATCCACACTAATATTTTCAAAGCCAACTTCCTCGAAAAAACGGGGTATATCCGCTATAGAGCAAGGGTAGGCACCCACCTTATTATGTTTTAATGTTGCCTGGGCCGCCGCGGCAACGCGGTCCCACAATTTCTGCTCAATGCCGGAGGAAGGCTGCCAGTTTTCCGGATTAATGGCTGCTTCTGTCCTTGAACTGATATCGAAACAACTCCTCCGGGACGACATACCCGAAATTGCTCAGCAAGAAAGGCGGCATGGGGAAGGTGTTCAATAACCGTATATGAAGTACAAGCATCAAAAACATTGTTTGCAAATGGCAGTGATAATGCGTCGCCTTGAATAAAAGTGCAACTTATACCAAGTGTACTAGCTTTATTCTTGGCATATAAATAAAATTCTCATCTCTGTCCAGCCCGGTTATTTTGCTATTGGGCAACCATTCTGCCAGTCGATGACAAAGAAGACCGGGTCCACAACCAACCTCTAATATACTCATGCCGTCCTTGAATCCCATCATGTTTATAAAATTATCTTTATTGTCATATCTAAATCGTACACTGCGAGTTCTATACAAAGTTTCGGCCTTTTGTACATATGTTGACCATATTTGGGATGGATTCATAAAAACATCTCCCTTTACAGCCTATCATTTCTTGCAACTCAAAAAATATTGAATCATAGGCCCAAACTTTTCCTTTTTATCTATTTCAAAGTAATTTTTCAGCATATCCTCAAATTCTTGAAATGACAGATCAAATTTATCAGGTCTCCCTAAATGTTCCTCAATTATCATCATAATTCGGCACTCTGGACTTCCAATGTCAGGAATATCAAGAACTAATTTTCCATTGGGTTTTATGATTCGATGAGCTTCAATAATTGCTCTTGCAACAAAATCTTTTTCAAAGTACTCAAGTACTCCTATACATGCTCCAATGTCAAAATAGTTAGTATCAAAGGGTACTTCATGAATACTTCCGCAATATAATGATCCAATAGGCAGTTGCTTCTTTGTAACAAACTCATCAAGCAGCTGAATAGTTTTGCTGCTTATATCAACCCCATGATATGTTGAAGGCCATTTATCATACCCCCGAAACATGAGGTTTAGACAACAGCCAAGATCAATAAATTTCATATTCGTATTGGGCGATAAATAATCTCTAATTTCTTTACGATCACTATCTGAAGTCCCACCTTCTATTATCATTTTTTGAAATATAGGATAGTCGGGATCATTTGTAATATACTCTGGTAAATCATTGTATAAATTAATACCTTTCTTCCCAAACTCAATAGTTTTATCGTAAGATTTTTCAACTAATTCCAGCTGGTTTTCCATTTTGGCATCCATCTTAAGTAAGCCCCTCTTCACTTATCTTGGACGTTATACTGCCGGTTTTAATTATTTTAATTGTTTTCGCATAACGATTCCATGTTCAGTTTTTTCATAAATAATAAAACCACAATTTTTATACATGTCAACGGGGCCCATAAAATCACGAAACACATTAACAAATTCTATATTTGGATATGCTTCAACATAATCAAAACCGTCGTCAGCCGCATCTTTACAAACACGTTCTAACAGTTGTGCAGCAATACCTTTTCTTCTCATATCAGGAGCAATTGTAAAGCAAAATATAGATTTAACTTTATTGTCCGGATTAGGATCAGTTGCGTTTACTGATGTCATAAACCGTAGCCAGCTAATACAATTTAAACAATCTGATTTTTTATTAGCATTGCACCAACCCACAACCTGACCATCATAATATGCCAGATAACCTTTTATTATACCGCTGTTAATGTATTGTATAGCATAATTTCTCCTCTTTTCCGGCGATGAAAAGTCCTTTCCTTCACGATGATCATCACTACACCAACACACGCAATAACATCTATCCTCAGCTTCGTTATCTTCATGAGCCACATTTTCAAAAAAGTACAAATAGTCATCCAACAAATCAGGCATTAATTTCCGAATCTCAATATTCATTAATTACCTCCGTTCAAAACTTATCAGTACTTCGTCATATAAAACGAATATGCACTAACCATCTTCTGCTTATCATAAAGCTGATGTCCATTTAGGATCGCTTGTTGCAAGGAATATAAAAATCGGTAAATTATAAACATTTAACTATTTTATGTCTTAGTGTGGCATTTGTCAGAAATATTGGCGTCCCCCTATCTATGATCAGGAGCACCCATTTTACGGGGTGCTCTTGATTTGTCGCTTATAATTTGCGCCATCTTTGGCCTCCGGCCCACGATTAGTTTTTCTGAGCCGCGATAAGTTCTGCAATTCCGGTCTCTTTTACTATTTTCGATAATTTTTTATTATCGGCTATCCATCTGTCACCAAAATCCTCTGGCCCCAGATACTGGACTGACATTCCCAGTTTCTCCATATTCTCTTTGAACTCAGGGTCATTGACCATTTGCCTTAGTCCGTATGTCAGCCTGGCCTTTTCCGCCAGCGGCATTTCTTTGGGAGCGGCGATTCCCGTCCAAAAGTTAAAAGCTATATCTATTCCTTGTTCCTTGAAGGTTGGCACATCCTCAAAACCAGGAATAGTTAATCTATTTTCCTCGGCAACCCCCAGTATTCTGATAGTACCGCTTTTTACATATTCTTTTAGAACGGCCGGATTATATGAAAAAATAAGCTGAGTATGACCGCCCAAGAGAGCCGCCAAAGATTCTGGTTCACCCCCCCGGAAAGGAACTTGTTTGATAGTAATACCGGTTTCTTTAGCAAACATTTCTCCCGTAACATGTACCGCTGTGCCCAAACCGTTATGTCCAAATTTGATTTCACCTGGATGCTGTTTAGCATAACTGACTAACTCATTTAAATTCTTCCATGGTTTGTCAGTAAGACAGGCCACTATTGTAGGTGAAGATACAACCTTCGCTAACGGCTCCAAAGCAGTAGGATAATGGTATCTTGTCTGGCCATAAAGTGGTTGCAATATTGCACCAACACCAACAACTCCAATGGTATAGCCATCAGGTTTAGCACCAGCAAGCTCATTCATGCCGACGGTGCCTGCACCACCAGGCATATTGACTACTACCAGCGGCTGACCCAGATGCTTATAGGCTGACTTTTCCAGTGCCCTTGCTATAATATCTGAACTTGCACTGGCGGCAAACGGCACAATTACTGTAATGGGTTTTGTCGGATATTTTTCAGAAACCATACTCTCTTTTGCTCCCATGCTACAACCTCCTAGCGTGATTGTCATACCTAATAAGCTGGTAATTACAATAAGTAAAAGCCATTTTGAATTCATTAAGCCAGATTCCATCTCCTCTCATAATGGCATCATGGAATGATGCTTTTTCTTGGGGATTCGCTTAGTTGGCATCACCTCTTGTAAATTGTGGTATTAATTATAAAATTGTGCAATATTATAATTAATACCACAATATAACAATAAATTCCTGCTTTTTACAAAAATAAGTTAGCCAATAGACAAGGCCGTAAGGCCGCAAAGTATTGCGGTAGCCCCTGCAAGGCGCAGTTTTATGTTTTTTTCAGCAAGAAATTTAGCTCCCATAATAGTTCCGATTAAAATACTGATTTCTCTTGCCGGTGCGATATAACTTACGGGACTAAAAACCATAGCAGACAAGACCAGAATGTAGGCCAACGGACATAGTATCGCAACACTTAAAATTTCTAATTTATGAATTTTCCATTGCTCTTTTACGCTGTTCCAATTTCTGAAAGCATAAGGAGTTAACATACATGTCCGGCCTAAATTGGCTGACCAATCCAGTAATAGCGGCGGAATCAAAAAAGTGCTAACAGCCAATTTGTCTGAAATCGTGTAGGCGGCAATCACCGTACCACACAGCATGGCAAAAAGAATAGGTTTATAGGCGGTAGTTTTTTTATTTCCAGGGGATTTCCGGACATTATAATAATTCCCAGTCCAATTAACCCGGCCCCTAGTAGTGCAATGAGAGATGGTTGCTCGCCAAGAAACACAATGGCAGCGACGGTCGAAAGCATGGGACCTGTGCCGCGGGCTAAAGGATAGACCAGCGATAAGTCGCCAACGGTATATCCCTTGTCCAGTAAGATAAAATACAAAGAATGAAGAGCGGCACTGCCAACCATGAAGGCAAACTGATGCCAGCCGATAACAGGTTGTTGTATAAATACAATCCACAAGGCTAAGGGCAGATAAATTAAAACCGACATACTGGCGAATAACCAGATAAACGCTGTTCCGCCTGCTGCTCTTTTCGATAGATAGTTCCATCCGGCATGTGCGAAAGCAGCCACTAGTACAAAAGCAATAGCAAGCCCTGTCATTTACATCCCTCCAATAAAATTGACTAATAGATTCATTCATGATAATTTTAAACATATAGATGTTTCTTGTAAAACTTAAATAATTTGTGATTTATATTAATATTTTCTATAATTAGAGGGTGTATATTGGTGTATTTTCTTGGAATTGAGGCTTTTATAGCAATTGTACAGACTCAGAGTATTAGCAAAGCTGCCAATCTGCTGCATCTATCGCAGGCCACCGTAAGTTACCGGCTCAAGACATTGGAAGAAGAGATGGGCGGAGTATTAGTGGAGCGAAAAAAAGGACTAAAAAAAATTAGTCTGACACCTATGGGAGAAAGTTTTTTCAGCATTGCGGAGCGGTTGGAGGCATTGCGGCGGGAAACGCAAATTTTACAAACTAACGGCCCCCAATTGGCCCTTTCCATTAGTGTTGCTGAAAGTTTGAGTCATTTTATATTGCCTCCTGTTTATCATCGACTCCAACAATATTCTCCGCCGATACGTCTGCAAATTCGCACCCAGCATACACAGGAAGCTTTTCATAGCATTGAAAACCGTGAAATGGACGTGGCATTTGTGGTGCGTGAGATTGTATCGCCAAGTGTTACTGTTAAACCAGTTTTTACAGAAGATATGGTCTTGTTGCGTTTGGCGGCTCCTGAGCGGCAGACTGGTGACAGTGTTGATAAAAAAGACCTAAATCCTTGCTATGAAATCTATATCAATTTAAATAAAGAATTTCAATTTAAACATGACCAATGGTGGGACCCTGCCTGTCCATCGCGTATTCATTTGGATAATGCGGGTCTGCTTCCCGTCTTTCTGAAGGATAGGCAACATTGGGCCATTGTTCCTGCTTCCGTAGGGAAGCAGCTTATTCAGTCCAACCCGTTTGTACTTCAAAAGTTATCTGAGAAAATACCAGGGTGGCGATGTTTGCAAGTGATTCACAAATTTCCCAATGAGTCCACTATGAGAAGTATTCGTATTCTTGATCAATATCTCCAAGAGACTTTTGGCGTATTTCAATCCAGGTCTGCTTTTTGAAGAAGAACGGCTATATGAAACTGATATCCTGCTTTCATCTGATTTGTATTCCTATACAATAAATTTTTATTAATCCGATTTTAATCATGTAATTACTTGATAATAGTTAGATTTCATAGTATAATATATTCATCTATAAGTAAAGGATGGTTTTTATGGTAAAAATTCGTCCAATGACGGACCTCTCGAAAAAAATGAATGAAATTGAGGACCTTTGTGTGACTCAAAATTTACCCGTTTTTATCACGAAAAATGGCTCAGAACGTTTGGTTGTTATGAGTCATGACTATTATGAAAAACTACAAGCGGAGCTTGCCATGTATAAAAAACTCATAATTGCCGAAGGGGAAAGTCGTAGGAGCGAAATGCTTGATTTTAATCAAGTAATGGATGACATCGACTCTACGCTAAAGGAGCAAATGAATGGAGATCAACAAATATCAGGTTAAAATTGCTCCTGAAGCAGCTAAAGATTTAAAAGAAATCATGCTTTACATTGCACGTCAAAACCCACGAGCGGCTCAAAACCTTGCGCAGACGATCAGGAATAAGATTAATAGTGTCTTAGGCACGAATCCTTTTCTATGTCCCATTGTTACCCACTACCCCGGTTTAATGGCAGCACAATACAGGCATTTGGTAATACATAAAAATTACACTGTCTTATTCGTAATTATGGGACAAACTGTTGAAGTCAGACATATAATGCATAATAAAAGAGACTTTAACCTCCTGTAACCCCCCGGCCTTTGCCGGAAAAAACGTTCCGCAGGAGAAAAGCCGGGCGGTATTCCGTTAAAAAATCCGTACTGTTTGAGCATAGCGAGTTTACGGATTTTAGGAATATCGCCCGGCTTTTCAGCTATTAGAGGCGTGGGCCTGGACCTTTTGTTACTATTGGGGCAATGCCAAAAGTAATATCCCTCACGGAGTTCACAATAATGTAAAAAAACCAGCGATAGCTACACCGCTGGTTTTTATTCGCTTATTATCCGATTTCCTGCAAAATAGCAGTAAGTTCCAGGGCGGAAAAATGGTACTTTTCGCTGCAAAAGTGACAACAGACTTCTGCCTGGCCTTCAATAATCATTGCTTTAATTTCGTCAGCGCCAAGACTAATGAGCATATTTTCCACTCTTTCCCGGGAACATTGACAGTTAAATGTTAGTTCCAGGGAGTCATAAAAGGTGATTGGCAGTCCGGCAAATAGCATTTCTAAGATCCCTTTAGCATCTTTTCCATTACTAATCATTTGGGAAATTGGCGGCAACTGTCGGAGGTTATCTTCCAGCTGAGCCAGTGCAGTTTCTTTGGCACCTGGCAATGCCTGAATAAAAAATCCGCCTGCCGCCGCTACAGTTGTGTCAGGGGCAATCAAAACGCCTAACGCAACGCTTGACGGCGTCTGTTCTGATACGGCAAGGTACTGGGTTATATCTTCCGCTATTTCGCCTGAGACTAGTTCTGCACTGCCTGTAAAGGGCTGCTTGAGGCCAACAAAGCGGGTGACATAGATGTGCCCTTTCCCTACAGCCTGTCCGACATCCCATTTACCCTGCTTAAGTGGCAGATCGACAAAGGGATTTTTGACATAACCACGTACTGAGCCATCAGGATAGGCATCAGCCACGATCTCTTGTAACGGCCCGTCGCCAGATATCCTTACCGTTATACTTTCCGCTGTTTTTAAGTTAGCAGCCAATAATAATGCCCCTGTCATGGTGCGCCCCAGCGCAGCTGTAGCTGTAGGATAACAAGTATGCCGCCCCCGTGCTTCTTCCACTAGATTAGTGGTAATAGCCGCAAAGGCACGAATTCCGGGCGCTGTCGCCCGGATAAGGTGGTCGTGCATAGTTTCTTAAACCTCCGGATACTAGGCCAAAATCTCAGAAATAAGAGGTTGACCTGTTGCTATCTCTAGTATTTCAACTTTATTGTCATTTATCCAGGCAATGGTACCGTGACCATCCGGTCGTTTGGTCATGCCAGGCGAGCCTGGATTCAAATAAATAATTCCATCAAGCTTTTCCAATGTGGCAATATGGGTATGACCGGTAATGAAGATATTGGCCTTCAGACGCTCTGCCAACTCCCTTTTAGCGTCATCAGTAAGGTTATGGCCATGAGTGACAACAATTCGCAAGCCGTTTAGCAGCAGATAAGAATATGGTGATTGAATAGGCAGTGTAAGCACCATACTGTCAACTTCGGCATCACAGTTACCACAGGCAGTTACAATCGGCACCGGGCAGTTGTTAAGAACCTCAGCCAGCTGCTTCGGATTATATTCGGCCGGAATGGCGTTACGCGGGCCATGATACAGAACATCACCGGCATGGATGATTAGGTCAGAATCCTGAAAATATGCATGAAATACTTGTTCCCAGGTTTCCAGACAACCGTGAGTATCGCTGATTATGCCTATTTTCATAGTTACCCTCCCTGCAACTATAATCCTTTGAGCAAATTGGCCATTTCAATAGCGGAAACAGCAGCGTCAAAGCCTTTATTGCCTGCTTTAGTGCCAGCACGTTCAATAGCTTGTTCAATGGTATCGGTGGTAAGCACACCAAAGAGTGTGGGAACACCGGTCTCCAAGCCAACGTGGGCCACACCTTTGGAAACTTCGGCACAAACATAGTCGTAATGACTGGTGCTGCCTCTGATAACTGTCCCCAGGCAAATGACGGCATCATATTTTTTGCTTACAGCCATTTTTTTTGCAGCAAGGGGAATTTCAAAAGCACCTGGTACCCAGGCAATCTCCACATTGTCTGCGTTGGCGCCATGGCGCTTTAGTGCGTCTAAGGTGCCCCCCAGCAATTTACTGGTAATAAACTCATTAAATCTGGCAATAACAATACCAAATTTTAATCCCTCGGCAACTAAGTTTCCTTCATAGGTTTTTATTGTTTCCATTATTATTTTGCCCCCTCATATTGTTTTAACAGATGACCAAGCTTGGATTTTTTGGCCGATAAATATCGATTATTAAATTTGTTGGCGATAATTTCAAGCGGTACCCGTTCGCTGATGGTTAAGCCATAGCCTTCAAGACCTACCCGTTTGCGCGGATTATTCGTTAGCAGCCTAATACTGGTTAAGCCTATGTCGGCCAAAATCTGCGCTCCAATACCGTAATCTCTAAGATCTGGGGCAAAGCCTAACAATTCATTGGCTTCGACAGTGTCTTTGCCTTTGTCCTGAAGCGCATAAGCCCGGATTTTGTTCGCAAGTCCAATACCCCGGCCTTCCTGACGCATATAGAGCAAAACGCCGCAGCCTTCTTTTTCAATGCACTTTAAAGCATGAGCCAACTGATCACCACAATCACAGCGCAGGGAGCCTAAAACATCACCTGTCAGGCATTCTGAATGAACCCTGACCAACACATCTTGTTTGTTAGTTATATCACCTTTAATCAGGGCAATATGGCATTGGTTATCCAACTGGCTTTCGTAAGCAATCAGTTTGAAGTCACCATATTTTGTTGGCAGCTTAGTTTCGGCTGCTCTGGTGATAAATTTTTCGTGCTTTTTACGATATTTTATCAAATCGGCAATCGTAACAATTTTTAAATCATGTTTTTGGACAAACTCCATTAACTCCGGCGTCCGGGCCATAGTGCCATTTTCATTCATGATTTCGCAAATTACACCTGCCGGGTATAAACCTGCCAGTTTAGCTAAATCGACAGCAGCTTCGGTATGGCCGGTGCGGCGCAGTACACCACCTTCGCAATACCTGAGCGGGAAAATATGACCAGGTCGTCTAAGATCACTGGCCATTGTTTTTTTGTCTAACACAGCCTGTACTGTCATCGAACGTTCGTAAGCAGATATGCCTGTAGTTGTATCTTTGGCATCAATGGATACCGTGAATGCCGTGCAATGATTATCTGTATTTTCCATTACCATCTGACCGATATCAAGTTCATCCAGCCTGCTGCCGATGACTGGCATGCAAATAAGACCCCGGGCATGAGTTGCCATAAAATTAATGACTTCCGGTGTTGCTTTTTCAGCTGCTACTAGTAAATCGCCTTCATTTTCCCGGTCTTCGTCATCAATTACGACAACCATTTTACCATTCTTTACATCAGCAATAGCTTCCTCAATCGTATTGAATTTCATGTAAATTCCTCCATTTCGTTTTGGCAATCACTCTATTTCATAGGGTAAATCCATGCTGTTCGAGAAATCCCAGTGTTATTTTTTCCTCTGGTTTCGTATTTTGTTGTAAGCCTAGCAATTTTTCCACATACTTGCCAATAATATCTGTTTCCAGATTAACCGGCTCCCCTGCCGCCTTCAGGCCTACTGTGGTCATAGCAGCTGTATGGGGAATAAGTGATACGGTAAACCAGTCGGCACCAACGTCAATAACCGTAAGACTTGTACCGTCAATAGCAATGGAGCCTTTGGAGATAATGTAGCGCATAACTTCAGGACCAGCGCCGATCCGGACAATTATGGCATTATCATTTTGTTCTTTGAGCAAAATAGTTCCTACCCCGTCGATATGACCGCTGACTATGTGCCCACCCAGTCGGTCACCTACCCGGAGGGTACGTTCAAGGTTGACAGTATCACCTGCTTTGAGGCCGGCCAGTGCGGTACGGTCTACTGTCTCAGGCATAACATCAGCCGTAAACCAATCACGGCTAAACTCGACTACTGTCAGACAGGTGCCGTTTACGGCAATGCTGTCACCCAGTTTGACGTCAGCTAACACTTTGCTGCCAAAAACCGAGAGCCGAACTGATTTACTGCCGCGTGCAATATGTTTAACTTTCCCTAATTCCTCCACAAGTCCGGTAAACATTTCGTCCCTCCCGTCCTGTTATATACCCATTTAGTAAGACATCTGTCCCGATGGTTTGTGTGGCAATATCCTCAAGCAGTATGGCTTGATCTACGGTTTCTACGCCTGTACCGCCAACTGGGCCTGGCGCCGCTTTACCGCCAAGTATTTTGGGGGCTATAAAGCAATACACCTTATCAATCAGATTAGCGGTTAAAAGCGAGGCGTTTATGGCGGCACCGCCTTCAACAAACACACTGGTAATACGGCGTTCGCCCAAAATCGTAAACAGCTGACGCAAATTAACACCAAGCGGCGTCTGTGCAAGCACCAACACCTCTACCCCGTGGCTCTGTAGTGCAGCTATCCGTTCTGGCGGTGCTGCCTGGCTTACCGCAATGATAGTTGTTGCCTGTTTGTCTGTTACGACGTTAGCAGTCAGTGGTGTGCGGGCCATGGTGTCAATAACAATTCGTACAGGGTTTTGGCCGCCTGCCGGCAAACGGGTTGTTAGCCTGGGGTTATCTGTCAGTACTGTACCGATACCTACCAGTATGCCATCATATATATCACGCAGTCGATGCACATACTCCCGGGCAGCCGGGCCTGTTATCCACTTAGAATGGCCCGTATAGGCAGCAATTTTTCCATCAAGTGACATCGCTGTTTTAAGAACACCAAATGGCATTTTGGTAGTAATCCACTTAATAAATACTTCATTAAGTTTTGCGGCTTCGGCTGCCAGTATTCCCTCGACCACTTCAATACCAGCTGCTCTGAGCCGGGTTAGGCCCTTGCCGGCGACCTCAGGATTAGGATCAGTCATGGCTGCAACAACTTTTTTTATTCCCGCCGCAATCAGGGCATCAGCACAAGGGCCGGTTCGCCCATGATGGGAACACGGTTCAAGAGTGACATATATGGTTGCTCCTTTTGCTAACTCGCCAGCCTGGGCCAAAGCATGAATTTCCGCATGCGGTGTACCAGCCTGACGATGCCAGCCCTGGCCGACTATGTGTCCATCTTTTACAATAACGGCACCCACCAGTGGATTGGGACTGGTACGGCCGATTGCATACTGTGCAATGGTAAGAGCCTGCTGCATATAATATTTGTCCATGGAAGTCCTCCAATGCAAAAAATAAAAAACTGTTGATTAGCTTTGGGGCTATCAACAGTTTAATAGGCAATGTGGTTGGGAAATGCCAATATGGCAGAACTTACGCCTTTTACCATCCAGACTATACTGTCGGCTCTGGAATTGAACCAGATCAACCGTAAAAAACGGTTCGCGGGCTATACCGCCGGTCAGGAATTAAAAGATTTTACTCTTTTTCACCTTGCCCCAAAGGCTTTAGTATGTAATTTAATGTAACTATCTACTACCTATGTTACCACTAAGCAGCAATTTAATCAAGCCCCCGGATGTCTTTAATTGCCTGCGTCATATCTTCCGCTCCATATACTGCTGAGCCGGCAACTAATATCGTTGCCCCAGCGGCGATTACCTGACGCGCAGTACTGGCATTAATGCCCCCGTCAACTTCAATATCAATGGTGAGTTTGCGTTGCTCAATTTTTGATCGCAACCGGGCAATTTTGTCAATTGCTCCCGGGATAAACTTTTGGCCGCCAAAGCCAGGATTAACACTCATAATAAGAATCATATCCAGGTCATCAAGCACTTCTTTAACTACAGCAAGTGGTGTTGACGGGTTTAATGATACCCCGGCCTTTTTGCCATGCTCTTTGATGGTTTGCAGCAAGCGGTGCAGATGGGGGGCGGTTTCGGCATGAACAGTAATAATATCGGCACCCGCCCTGATGAAGGGTTCAATTAAATCTTGAGGATTAGTAACCATTAAATGAACATCAAAAGGCAATTTGGTTACTTTGCGAATAGCAGCAACAACCGGTGGGCCAAAGGTCAGGTTAGGGACAAAATGACCATCCATAACATCAATATGAACCCAATCAGCACCTGCCTTTTCTATCTTGATTATTTCATTAGCTAACTGGGAAAAATCGGCGGATAAGATAGAGGGAGCAACTTTAATCATCGTATTCATCTAGTATCCCTTCTTGTTTTCTCTGATTTCGCTTAGTATTTCAAGATAAGACTGATATCTGTCAGCATGAATAAACCCTTCAGCTACCGCCTGTTTAACAGCACACTGTGGCTCCTTATAATGAATGCAAGTGTTAAATTTGCATTTAGAAGCTAGTGGGGAAATCTCGGGAAAATAGTCCATTAAATGCGTTTCTTCCATATCCTTAAATTCGGTAAAGCTGAACCCGGGGGTATCTACTACAAAGCCGCCACCCTCAAAGGGTAAAAGTTCGGCAAACCGGGTGGTATGTTTACCACGGCCAATTTTTTGGCTGACTTCACCAGTTGTAAGGCCAAGTCCGGGTTGGATAGCATTAAGTATGGTGGATTTTCCCGCACCTGACGGACCGGCAAAAACTGATATTTTATTATGCAGCTGTGCGTACAATTGCTCTATACCTGTACCTAATTTAGCAGCTATAGATAGCACCTTGTAACCAATTCGCTGATAACGTTCAACTAATTCAGCCAAAACCTCAGTATCTGCTAAATCAATTTTGTTAATACATAGAATGATCTCAAGTTCTGAGAATTCAGCAATTACCAGAAACCGGTCAACTAAGGATGAACTAATATCAGGATTAACAGCGGCAAAAGTTAAAACAACCTGATCTACATTGGCGACCATTGGACGTTTTAGCAGACTGCGTCTAGGCAGTATTTCTTCAATGATGCCTTTTTCCGGGCCGGTTAGAGTATAGGCCACTTCATCGCCTACAATTAGGGAAAAACGCCCTCTCTTAAACCGGCCGCGCAAATGGCAAGTGACAATTTTGCTGCCTGACTGGATATAGTAGTAACTATTATAGGCTTTTACTACGATGCCATTCAGCACATAGGACCTCCTACGATAAAAATGTCTAAATTGTTTGTTCTTGAAGCAACTTTTCGTTGATATAAACTTGAACGCGTACCTGGCCGGTGCCTTCTACTGTTTTTTCAATCCGTTCACCCGGTTTGTGTGTGCCCTCATAAGCAACCCGGCGACCATTGGTATCGGTAACTACTATTTGCAGTGCCTGGCGGCCTGATCCGTCGGGAACAGTTACTTGAACAATTGCCCGCTTGACAGCTCCAGGCACACCTTTGGCAACAGAGAAATCAATAGTTGTTCCTTCCGTAACTTCAGTAGCTGGCGGCGGATTTTGACTAATTATTGTTCCTGGCGGATATTTGTCATTAGGAGTTTCTGTTATTTTTCCTTGCTTAAGCCTCAAGCTTTCGAGCTGAGTTGCCACTGTAGTTAAGAGTGAGCCCTGGAAATCCGGCAGGGCAACTTTTTTCGGACTACTCCCTTTACTTATGACAATATCAATCATTGTGCCTTTGGTTACTTGTGCCGGCGGACGGGGATTTTGGCTAATGACTGTATCAGCCGGTGCAGCATCAGCAAATTGTTCGTCAACACGCCCCAGTTTCAGACCGGAGTTTTTAATCTGCAGCTCGGCATCCCGGCGGCTAAGACCGCGTAAATCCGGAACAACCGTAACTTCACCGCCTTTGCTTACAATGATAGTTATTGTCCGTTGTTCTTTGACGGTGGTTCCGGCTTCTGGCTGCTGGGAAATGACCTGGCCTGCCGGAACTTTGTCATTAAAGGCCTCTGAGACAGAAACTCTGAGATTATTACTGGTAATAATATTACGGGCAGTATCTACCTGCTTGCCCACAACGTCCGGCACGGTAACTTCATTTAGACTCCAAAACTTACCAAATCCCAAAAAAGCAACCACTGCTGAGACCAGCAACAACAGTGCTATTCCCAAAAGCCAGGCTTTAGAAAGCCTGGCTTCCCTTAACAAAGAGGCAGGCGTATTGGATGGTACAATATGCTTTGAATCATCCTGCTGCGATGGTGCAGTAACTGTCGGTAATATTTGTGTAGGAAAATCAGTAGGAGATAACCGCCGGGTATGATCATCTCTTAAATAATTTTGGGCTAATTTAAAATCAGCAATCATTTCACCAATATCATCAAATCTGGCAACTGGATCTTTATGCATCGCCTTTACGACAATGGCCTCAATCAATGGCGGTATAGAAGCGTTTAGTTCCCGCGGTGACTTTGGTTCTTCCTGAATGTGCTTAAGGGCAATACTGATTGGTGATTCACCAATAAATGGCACCTGACCTGTAAGCATTTCATAGAGTACAACACCAAGAGAATAGATGTCGGATTTAGCGCCGACAGACGTACCTTTGGCCTGTTCAGGTGAAAAATAATGTACGGAACCAATAATTGTACCTGAATTAGTCATTGTTGATGACGTAACTGCTCTGGCAATACCAAAATCGGTTACCTTAACTCGCCCTGAACGGGTAATAAGAATATTGTGTGGCTTAATATCGCAATGTACTAAATTATTTTGGTGCGCATGTTCCAGTGCCTCTGCTATTTCCATCGCAATAAGTACCGCAGTTTCTACAGGCAGCGGAGCTTCTCTGTCAATTTTATCTTTAAGCGTTTCGCCGGAAATATATTCCATAATTAT
This sequence comes from Sporomusa ovata DSM 2662, assembly GCF_000445445.1. Classification (GTDB taxonomy): domain Bacteria; phylum Bacillota; class Negativicutes; order Sporomusales; family Sporomusaceae; genus Sporomusa; species Sporomusa ovata. The sequence goes on from NZ_ASXP01000004.1 coordinate 668,296, forward strand.
ATAGTACGCTTGTTCATCAAAGCCAACATCATAAATGTTAACTATATTAGGGTGAGAAAGCTTAGCTGCTGCCTGGGCTTCCCGACGGAAGCGACTGATAAACTCTTCATCATCAGTAAACTGAGAACGCAATACCTTGACAGCTACTGAACGGTCTAACAATTTGTCATGCGCGCGGTATACATCAGCCATCCCGCCGCCGCCAATTCGTTCTAATATTGTATAACGATCATCAAGTGTGCGATTAAGCATTAATTCACCCCCCTTAACGTAATACTTGTAACAAAATTTGCCTGGCAAGTGGTGCTGCAACCTTACCACCAGAACCTGCATTCTCAACAATTACCGCTACGGCAACTTGTGGATTGTCTGCTGGCGCAAAGCCGATAAACCAGGAATGCGAAGCTCCATGCGGATTTTCTGCAGTACCTGTTTTGCCGGCAACCTGTATGCCGCGAATTGCCGCCGCAGTGCCGGTACCTTCATCTACCACACTTACCATCATAGAAGTTATCTGACCGGCCAGCTGGCTATCTGTGGGTGACAGCCAGGCAGTTGGTATCATTTGCTTTACAATAGTGCCGTCAGGTGCCATAATTTTTTGTACTAAATAGGGTTTCATCATAGTTCCCTTGTTCGCAAACGTTGATGCCAGCATGGCCATGCGAAGTGGTGTTACTAAGAGACTACCCTGTCCAATGCCAATTTGCGCCAAATCACCATCATTTAACCGGGCAAAGTCTGGCAGCCGGTTAGCAGATTCTTGAATATCACCGTTCACCAGTTGAGTAAAACCATAGCGTTCAAAGTTCTTGGCCATTTTTGTGCGGCCAAGCTCAAGTGCTAACTGACCAAAAGTGACATTACAGGACACAGCCAGCGCTTCGCGCAAATTTACTTTGCCATGAGCTATATTATTAGATTCTGTCAATGTATAATCAGAACCGATTTTAAGAGATCCATTACAGGTAAATTGGTGGTTGCCAGCAACTACTTGTTCGGCTAACGCGGCTTCAGCCACCATGACTTTGATAATGGAACCTGGGGGATATAATCCCTGCGCAGCCCGGTTAAGAAGCGGACTATTTGCAGCTTGCGAAATACTCTCCCACGTAGTGTCAAGCGTGTTTGGATCAAAACTTGGGCGACTAACCATCGCCAATATTGCACCCGTTTTAGGTGACATGACAACAATTGCACCACGCTGATTGCCCAGGGCCTTATAAGCCGCTTGCTGCAGCTCAGTATCAACCGTAAGTACGACCGTATTACCGGCAGTATTTGTAAACAATTGACTGATTGCACCTAAGCGTTTTTCAGGATTAATTTGTCCTGATAAATAGCCGTCATAGCTGCCTTCAATGCCTGTTTTGCCATAGGTAGAATTAGCATAACCCACAACATGGGCAAATACGGCATCATAGGGATATTCCCGCTGATATACTTTTTGTGCTGTGAGTTTGCTTACAGCCAGAACTTTTCCATGAATGTCAGTAATTTGACCTCGTTCTACCTTGCGGGACGCCTCAGCTGTCCGGCGATTAAGTGGATGAAAAGCAAGTGTATTACTTTCGATAACCTGAATATATATTACATAACTGAGCAGTAACACCAACAAGCCAATAGAAAATAGTGCTGCTTTATGGATACTCCTGCGTATTGCCTTATGGGGAATGTCGTATTTATTCATAGGTGGCTGTCGCCTCCGATATGGCAAATAACATACCCAGCAGGATAAAGCTTGCGACCATAGAGCTGCCGCCATAACTTATAAGTGGCAGTGTTATGCCTGTCAGTGGCAAAAACTTGGTGACCCCGCCGATAATAATAAAAACCTGCAATGCGGTAAGCACACCTAAGCCGGCAGCCAGCAGCATAGTAAACGGTAGTTGCGAGGCAAGTGCAGTGCGAAACGCACGGTAAACAATAAGAATATAGGCAATAATTACCCCTGCAGTACCGGCAAGACCCAGTTCTTCACCAATAGCAGCAAAAATAAAGTCAGTATGTACTTCAGGAATAATGCCGGGATAGCCGAAAGTTAAACCGCTGCCCAGTACTCCGCCTGAGCCTAAAGCAAATAGTGACTGGACAATCTGGTACGAACGTCCGGTCGGATCAGACCACGGATTTAACCAGATATCAATTCTAACTTGCACGTGAGGAAATAAAAGATAACATACAGCAGAGCCGGAAAAAAACAGACAAAGTGCTAACGCTACATAGCTCCATCTGCCACTTGCCATATAAGCCATTGTTACCGTTGTACCAAAATATAGTAAAGCAGAACCTAAATCCCGCTGGACGATCAGCATCGCCATAGTTAACGCCCACAGCACCATAAGCGGTGCAATAAAGCGTGGATGCGGCAGAGTTAGCGGACCGTAATGGCGGGTAGCATAAGTTAGCAACTGACGCCGCTCGCTCAAGTACGCTGCTAAAAATATAATAATCAACAATTTGGCAAACTCGGCAGGTTGAAATCGCACCGGACCGAGAATAATCCAGTTTTTGTTACCGCCGATGTCGACACCAAACGCAATTGTACTTACCAATAAAACAAGGCCGGTTATGCCGCAAAGATATTTGTATTTAGAAATATCTTCCGGCTGGCGAAAAATAACCACCGTAATAATAAATGCGATTAGTCCTGCAGCTAACCACATAGCTTGCGGAATAAATAAATCAGGCCGCAGCCTTAGAATAAGTGTTAACCCAATAGAAGCTAAAAATACAGCTACAGGCAACAGCACCGGATCTGCCCTGAAAAAATAACGGCGAAGCGCTAAGGCAGTAATCATCCAAAGAACAAGTAAACCGATAATGATGCCAAGACCCTGAGAGGAAAATCGATGATTTGCCAGTGTTACGACAAGGTAACCATTTATCAAAATGAGACCAGCCAGGAGTAAGAGTCCAAACTCGGTTAATCTTGTGCGTCTCATGGTCAATCCCTGTTTTGCAGTAAAATAGCAGTAATATTGTCATAGCCGCCTGCCTGTCTGGCTTGGTCCACAAGGCTATTAATAATTGTTTGTGGACTGCTGGGTTGCAGGCAGATATTGAGAATGGTTTCTTCACTAAGCATGTTGGTTAACCCATCTGTGCATAATAACAAATTATCGCCTGATTGCCACAAGAACTTACCTGAATCTACAGCAAGTGTATCACTGGTACCGACAGCTCTTGTTAATATATTGCGATGAGGATGGGCTTGTGCTTCTTCGCTGGTAATACTGCCATTTTGCATCAGTTCCCAAACCAGCGAATGATCGTTGGTTATCTGGTGCAGCTTATTTTCTCTGATTAAATACAGTCTGCTGTCACCTACGTGGCCCCAATAGATTTCCTCATTATCAAGATATACAGCAGTAACTGTAGTACCCATACCCTGGCACTCAATTTTAGCTTGAGACATTTGATAAATTCTAGTGTTCGCCTGGACAATTGCTGCTTGTAAAGACTGCTGCCACTCTGCTGGCGGTAAATTTCTTTCTATGTATTCCTGAATAGTATTGGCACCAATGTTGCTGGCAATTTCTCCGGCAACATGTCCCCCCATGCCATCAGCAACTACAAATAAGTGCGGTGGCAAAAAAACATAACTATCTTCATTGGTTTTACGTACCATACCAATGTCTGACTGTGCAAATGCCAGCATGGAATCACCTCTCAAACTTAAGCGTAACTGCCCCAATTTGTATTATATCACCATCTACCAGGGCAATTTCTTCTTCTACCTGTTGACCATTAACAAGTGTCCCGTTTGTACTGTTTAAATCAGCCAGCAGATAGTTTTGTTTCACTCTGGATATACAGGCATGTTCATGTGAAACAAAACTACTGTCAATAACTACATTAGTATGCTGACTGCGACCAATGGTTAAGCTGTCGATGATTGTAAAAAACGTCTGTGACAAGAGTTCTTGGTGATCATCAATTACTATTAATCTGGGATGAGAAGAAAAATCAGCATCGCTTATCCTGGTGTCGTGAACAACCGAATCATCTGGATCATCAAAGGCCAATCGATTCAAATCCCGGGCTGCCAGTTTTACTACCCGGTACAAAAAGTAATAGAGCAGCACTACCAGGCTATACTGCAAAGCGATTACAACTATATTTAAAACTTGCAATTTACCAGGCAATCTACTTCACCTCATATAAAATAACGGTGTTACCTACTTTTATTTTATCACCGTTTTTTAGATGCTTATGAGTAATACGAATTCCTCCGACATACGTTCCATTAAGGCTTTTTGCATCATGGATGACATGGCTGTTGTCTTCGTAAACAATGTAAGCATGTAAACGTGAAGTATTCATATCTGTAAGCGGCAATTCGTTGGTGTTGCGACGGCCAATGTTCATTCTGCTTGTTGTGCAGTCCACTTTTAAACCAGCATCTAAGCCATCAATCACTGTTAAGAAACTATGCAAATGTTGCTGCACAGATGGGATTAAGACTGTGGGTTCTAGTTTATTAAATACTTTGGTTTCACTGTCTGTTGGCATGTTTTCATGTTTTTTTACACTTTCATCGTAAGAAGTTTCCGTAAAGCCTGATGTAATACGAAACACCTGTCGGCCTAACTTTTCATCCATAAAGAATTCAATTTGCGGTCCGCCAGCCATAGTATAACCTTTGCGGCGGCTCTCATCAATCAAGTAGGACGCCAATTCGCTGCACACGGATTCAGCATATGGTTCCAGTCGCCCATAGTCGTCATGATTTATATAGATGGTATAGTGATTAGGCACATAAACATGGGAAACACCAACTGTACGCTCGTCTTCCATCTCCCTGGCTAATTGTTTGGCAATTTCAATCGGCTGTAAGCTGCTGGAAAATTGTTTGTTAAAGAAACCTTCAATATATTTTTCAAAAAAACTCTCAATATTGCGGACAAACTTCACTTAAAACACTCCCGCTAAACTGCATAAAATAGGATCTTTTTTATTATACGCGATAATAGCAGTCTAGTCAAAAGTAACCATTCTAACAAATTTGTGTCGCAGTTGGCCGCAGGCAGCAGCAATATCGGTGCCCATCTCTCGCCTGACAGTTACATTGATATGTTCGTTTTGCAAGAGTTTCTCAAATTTAATAATATCGCCGGCCGCAGGACGAAGCAAACCACGTTCGGGTACCGCATTAATGGGAATTAGATTAACGTTTGCCAGTCGACCTTTAAGAAGTGTTATCAGTTCTCTTGCTTGTGCGGGCCCGTCATTAACACCGGCAATTAAGATATATTCATAGGTGACGCGTCTACCGGTTGCGGCGGCGTAACGATCACCGGCGGCCAGGACCTGTTCGAGGGGATAACGGGCATTAATAGGCATAAGCCTGGTTCTAAGGGGATTATTAGGTGCATGTAAAGAAATTGACAGAGTGACCGGTAATCCCTCACCGGCAAGCTTATCAATTTGAGCAATAAGTCCTGAAGTTGATAGCGTGATATTACGGTAACTCATGTTGAGACAGTAATCTTCATGGACAAGCCGGATAAAGCGCAACACATTGTCATAGTTCGCTAACGGTTCACCTGAACCCATAATAACAATGGAGTCAATTTTTTGTTCTTCCTGTTTTAATAACTCAGTAATATACAGTACCTGGGCCAAAATTTCACCGCCGGTAAGATTCCGCACCAGCCCACTCAGCGTTGAAGCACAAAAAGAGCACCCCATAGCGCAGCCTACCTGGGTAGATACACAAACACTGTTACCATAGGAGTGGCGCATGAGAACAGTCTCTACAGCCATATCATCAGGAAAGGCCAGTAAAAATTTGCTCGTCCGGCCATCGGCTGAGTGTTGCGCTGCCTTACGATTAACTTGGGTAATTGTAAAACTATTATCCAGGCTAGTACGCCATTCTTTGGCGATGTTGGTCATCGCTTCAAACTGGCGTACATTATGCTTATACAACCATTCAGCAATTTGCTTGCCCCGGTATGCCTGTAAACCCAGCGGTTTTATTTGCTTGGCAATCTCGTGGGCAAACAAGCCGAATAAGTCTGTTTTTACGTTGGTTGTCATAGTTGTTACCGCCTTATTTTTGCCTTATCATACGGGCAATGAAGAATCCGTCTACCCCGTCGGTGTGCGGCCACAGTTGAATCATAGGTTCAGACCTTTTAACTACAGGCAGATATTGACCGGTAGTTTCCAGTATAAATGCAGGATTGGCCTGCAAAAAAGTATTAACAATATCCTGGTTTTCTGCCGGTTCAGTTGTGCAGGTGCTATAAACTAATATCCCACCAGGTTTTACACACTGAGCAGCACTTGCTAAGATAGCTGCCTGTAAGGCAGGCAGATCCCGCAAAATGTCCTCCGATTTGCGCCAGCGGGCATCTGGTTTGCGCCGTAGTACTCCAAGACCTGAACATGGAGCATCTACAAGTACTCTATCAGCCTCACGTGGATACATAGTACCTAAATTAACGGCATCCAAGGCCTTGGTTTCAATGTTTGTTAATGCCAATCGCTCAGCATTTTCGCGGGTAAGTGCTAATTTATGCTCATAAATATCGGTAGACAAAACCTTACCGGTATTATTCATTAAAGCAGCAATATGGGTAGTCTTTCCACCTGGAGCACCACAGGCATCAATAATAAATTCACCTGGTTGAGGATCAAGAACATGTGCTACCAACATCGAGCTTTCATCCTGTACCTGAAATAGTCCCTCCTGCAGGGATGCAAGAGTGGAAAAACCCGGATGTTCATAACAGACAATGCCCTCCGGCGTCCAGTTTGACGCCTGGCATACTACTCCCTCGCCAGCCAAACGCCGCAAAAGCGAATCACGATCTATTTTGATGGTATTTGTGCGAACCGAAAGCGGCGGAACTGTATTATTGGTTTGGCACAATTCTTCACAAGCCGCTGCTCCTAAACGTTTTACCCAGCGTTCAATAAGCCACTCCGGATGAAAGTATCTAAGGGCAAGATATTTCACAGGTTGTTGTTCCCGGTTTGGATAAACGATTTTTTCCGGACTGCGGGCGGCATTTCGCAAAACGCCGTTAACGAATTTGACTGTACCGGCATGGCCATATTTTTTTGTCAATTCAACAGCCTGATTGCAGGCTGCCGATGCCGGCACTTTTTCAAGATAAAATAACTGATACATACCTAGCCGCAAAATATTTCTAATAATAGGAGCTACTTTGGCAAGCGGACGGCTCAAATAGCAACTGAGCATCCAATCCAAAGTAGCGCCAGTTTTAACAGTTCCATATATTAGCTCGGTAATAAACCGCCGGTCCTGATCAGAAAGCTGTCCCTGAAGTGTTTGACGGTTTATTTCTTTTGCCAGGGCAATATTAGCATAAGCACCATTATTTTCAACTTCATTAAGTATTTTTAGCGCAATTTCCCGGGCGTCCACTAATTTTTCAGTCATGTCAATGCACCTCTTTGGGTAAAAAGCTTTGGATAGCTGCTTCCACCTTAGCAAGATTAACGCGTGTATTACAGCAAGGACCAAATGGTCGTTCATTGAGCACGCCAATTACTGGTAATGGAAAAACATCCTGAATACCACTCGTAAGATCGCGTTCACAGGCAATGGCCAGCACGGCTTGGGGACGGATGGTCTTTATTACCTTGCGGGCTAACGTACCGCCGGTTACTACTGCCAAATGAACACCGTAGGTTTCAGCAAGTGTCACTAAGTCACCGATCTGGCACTGCCCACAGTGATGGCAATTTGATACATCGCGCGTAATTTTATAAGGACAGGTTTCATGCTGTAGGCAGTGTGGTGTCATAATCAGCAGCTTAGACGGTTGCACCATTACTTTCTTTTGCTTGATTAAATGGTTGCTTACTTCAATAAAAGAACGTTCAATCCGTTCTTTATCCACATCAAGCAGCTTGCCAATGGAAATTGCCACTGGGAATAGCACGTTAATCGCTGACCAGGCCAAACCTTGAAAAATCCCCAGTGTCCTAAATCCTAAAATAGCCAAAATAATACCGCCAACACCACAGGCAATCGCAAAAATAGCGGCTGCTAAAACAATGCCCAGCATCATCGGTAAGTAGGCACTGATATTTGCTAACCCTGGCAGACTGACGACCCATATACCGTAACTTGATACAGTTGCCAAAAATAAACTAACAAGAATTAGCGTTAGAAACAAACGTTTACGAGGTCTGTGCATTATTTCAATCATCCCTGACACCTTCTTATTCAAACATATTGCCTATTGTAAGGGAGTAGCCACAAACAAAGTCACAGGCCTTCATTCGCCGTTTAGATTCAGGCTGCACTTCCAGCAACTCAATAGTCCCTTTACCTGTTTCAACAACCAGCCCTTCTTTGGTGATCCCGATAACTTGTCCCGGCTGAGAGCAGGGTGATGATTCGTTAACTATTCTAGTCTGCCATATTTTCAACAATTTATTTTGGTGTTTGCAGTACGCTCCCGGCCAGGGATTCAGTCCGCGTACTAAGTTATGGATAGCTATTGCCGGTTGGTGCCAGTCGATGCGTTCCGTGTTGCGGCAAAGCAGCGGGGCATAAGTTGCCTCAATATCATTTTGCGATACGCGTGGTGCATTGCCGGCTGCGATTTTCTGCAAGGTATCAGATAATACGGTTGCTCCTAAGTCTTTTAATTTGTCATGAAGACTGCCGGTGGTATCAACTGGTGAAATTGGTGTTGCGGCTTTAATAATCATATCACCGGTATCCATGCCGGCATCCATATACATAGTAGTTATACCGCTCATTGATTCGCCGTTGATTATCGCCCAGTGAATGGGTGCTGACCCCCGATAGTTAGGTAAAAGCGAGGCATGCACGTTAATACAGCCCTGAAGCGGTAAGTCTAAGATTCTTTGGGGCAGAAACTGGCCAAAAGCGATAACAATAATAACATCAGGTTGAATAGCGGCAATCTGGTTATAGAAATCATCGTTTTTAATGTTGTCAGGCTGTAAAATAGCAAGATTATAGTGTAAAGCCGCTTCTTTAACCGGCGAATAGGCAAGTTTTTGACCACGTCCCTTGGGGCGATCAGGCTGGGTGACAACGGCGGCTACCGGGTAGCCCTCCCTAACCAGCATATCTAAACAAGGTACCGCAAAATCTGGTGTTCCCATAAATACTGTCCGTAATTTTTTCATCTAATTACCCCTTGTGTATGGTTTTAGCCAATTCAATAAACAAAATACCTTTAAGATGATCTGTTTCATGCTGCAACGCCCGCGCCAACAGACCTGAACCGCTAATCCGAAACATTTTACCAGCTCTATTTTGCGCTTCCACTGTTACGGCAGCGTATCTTTCAACCTCACCAAACATACCGGGCACACTTAAACAGCCTTCAGTAGCAATTTCACAGCCTTCGCAGGCAACAATTTTAGGATTAATAAGTTCAATAATACCTTCGCCAACATCGATAACAACTAGCTGTAGAGAAACACCAACCTGCGGTGCAGCCAACCCTACCCCATCGGCAGCGTACATGGTTTCAGCCATCTCATCAAGTAATTGTTTGATTTTTCGATCAATCTTTTCAACAGGGGCAGCAATCTTTTTTAAAACAGGGTCACCTGCTTTTCTAATTTCCATTACTGACATTCTGTGTTCCTCCTTACCTATCAGACCATCAAAAAAATTTTACCATAGATTAGCTCAGCATGAAAGTAGTTCTGCCAGACTATAGAACATTAACAGGGTCAATATCGATAATAATATTTTTTTGATTCGCTATGCTCATCGTGCTAATTTGTTTAGTTATTGTGGGTAAATCCTTGGTTTTAATGAGAATATTCACCCGGAAAATATCCTTAACTTTATTTACTGCAGCCGGAAATGGTCCAATAATGGCAGCGCCGGCCATAGCCAATGACTGAGTAAGTTCTGCGGCTGCTTGGTTAGCCTGACGGTGAACTATTGTTTCGTCATTAGCTTGTACTGTTATTTTTATCAGATTCGCATACGGCGGGTAGCCTAACTGCTGACGAAAGCTCAGCTCTTGTTGATAAAACTCCTGATAATTATGCTCTGCCCCGGCAGTTATCGCATAGTGTTCCGGATTATATGTTTGCATGACTACTCGTCCTGGTTTACTGCCACGTCCGGCTCTCCCCGCGGCTTGTGTCAGGAGGGCGAAGGTTTTTTCCGCTGCGCGAAAGTCAGGTAAGTTGAGCGCTGTATCGGCTGAAATAATACCAACTGCGGTTACATTGGGAATATCATGGCCTTTAGCCACCATTTGTGTACCGAGGAGAATGTCATACGAACCGGCAGCAAAAGCAGCAAGAATCTTGTCATGGGCCAGCTTGCCACGGGTAGTATCTTGATCCATACGTACAATTCTGGCTAAAGGGAATAACCCGTTCAACGCTTCTTCCACCTTCTGGGTGCCTGCACCAAAATAACGGATGTACCGGCTGCCACATTCAGGACAAACGTCTGGTACTGCATGGCGTTCCTGACAATAATGGCAGCGCAGGATACTAGTGGGAGCATGATAGACAAGTGAGATGTCGCAATGGCCGCATTTAAGGACATGACCGCACTCACGGCACAGGACAAACGTTGAGTAGCCGCGACGGTTAAGCAGAATAATAGCCTGTTCTTTCCTGGCTAAGATTTCGGTTAACATGGTCTGCAAAGGCAGTGAAATGACACTGCGTCGACCTTGTGCCAATTCTTGCCGCATATCGACAATAGTAACTGCCGGCATCGGTATATCGTCCACCCGTTTATTCAGCGGCAATAATTTATGTTTTCCCTGCAGGGCGTGGTAATAGGTTTCAATAGCAGGTGTCGCGCTGCCAAGCAGTACAGTAGCCCCGGCAAGTTTCGCTCTGACTGCTGCTACCTCCCGGGCGTGATAACGGGGTGTTTCCTCCTGCTTATAGGTAAACTCATGTTCTTCATCAATGATAATAAGCCCTAACCGGCTAACTGGTGCAAACAATGCCGACCGGGCGCCAATGACAATGCCGGCCTGGCCTGCATGCAGCCGCCGCCAGGCATCATACCGTTCACCTACTGACAACTTGCTATGCATAACGACTACATCATCACCAAAGGCCGTTCGGAAACGAGCAACAATCTGGCTTGTTAACGCTATTTCCGGTACCAGGACGATAGCCTGGCGGTCAAGACGCCGCGCTTCAGCTGCTGCCTGGATATAAACCTGCGTCTTCCCACTGCCGGTAACACCGTGAATTAAAAAAGATGTATAAGCACCTGTATTTATCGCGGGAATAATATGCTGCAGGGCCTGTCTCTGCTCTGAGGTCAAGGTCAATTCAGTTGCCAGGGACTGGGCTCCGGCATAGCTATTACGAAATACCGGCACACTGCAGATCGTGATAAGCCCTTGTTCAGCTAGTTTTTTCACAGTAGCCTGGGTAATAGCCAGACTGCGCAGCTCAACTGTATTTAGTTCTTGTGTAGATAATAGCGCCTTGAGCAAACGCCGTTGGGCAGTTTTAGATTTAGGCAGCGCTTTTTCTATTTGGGCAGCGATTTCCCTGCTTACGGCCAGCTTAATAAGCATTGTTGAGTTAGCCTTGCCGCGCTTACTGACAGTATCAGCAGTTACGATTAGCTTGTGCTGTAAACAGAATTTTATCATGCCTGCAATACTGGTGAATCTTTTAGCAAGGTCGGTCAATGTAACCGGACCATGTTCATTGATGTAGGCAAGTAGTATAAGGTACTCTTGTGATTTATTACTTAGTAACGCTTTGGTATACTCCCAATCAAGCGCCTGCGGTATTTGATATGCCTTTTGCGTTTTGATGCCTGATTGCCCTGGAATAAATAACCGCATTGCTTCAGCCAGAGAGCACAGGTAATAGTTACTTAGCCATTTGGCAGTTTCTAACATGTTGTTATCAAACCACGGAAAATCATCCAGAACATCAAGAATGGATTTTAAGCCGGGAATATTATCAGCCTCTAACCCGACAATAAATCCCTCTATTTTTCGATTACCAAACGGCACCAGCACGCGCCAGCCTATAGCTGCAAAGGACAAGTGGGCGGGAATAAGATAGGAAAAAGGCTTAGTTATGCTGCGAGTAGGAATATTTACAATTATTTGGGCGATATTTGACATTTTTTCACCTAATATTTCTTATCTGGCTAAGAAAAGACATCTGGATAAAGAGAAGGGGACTTGTTCAGTCCCCTTTTTTATATATAAAGAAAGTATAAATTGTCGAACCACAGAGACGCAGAGTACGCAGAGGGAATTCTCGATATACATCTATCTCCCCTCTGAGCTCTCTGTGTTTCTTATTAAAGTATATATTCGCTTTTATTGATCAAATACCTGCTACCGGTTTTTCATGGTAATGAGCGGCCATTTCCCAATCAAGACCGGTGTCCATTGGCAAACGTTTAAAAAAATGTTTAATCCGTTTCCTTTTTTGCGGCGAAAAATGAAGCTTCATTTGCTTATTCCTAACGTAGAACTGAATAGCCAAGTGATTGTAGTGTTTCTTCAATTCCGCTAGAAGGTAACGATTCATCGTGGCTAACTGCAACTTGTTTGGAAGCCATATCCACCTTAACTGAGGCAACGCCCTGGAGATGGGACAACGTATGTTCAATACGGTCCCGGCAGTGGTCGCCTTTGATGCCGCCAACATGGTAAACAGATTGTGTGGTATTTTTCTGAGTAACCAATAGAATACCTCCTTATTACTGAAATATAGGTCCAGCAATGTTAGTATTACCATTGGCTATCAATTAATAAGTTTATCCGCTGTCCCAGCTTGTGCTAAGGTCACTTTAGATATTTGCCTCTTGGCGAAGAAGTTCGGCTTTATCAGTATGTTCCCAGGGCAAATCCACGTCAGTACGGCCAAAGTGACCGTAGGCGGCTGTTTGGCGATAAAGAGGCCGTCTAAGATCAAGCGACTTAATTATCCCGGCAGGCCGTAAGTCAAAATGTTTGTTGATAAGTTCGACGATTTTATCTTCGGCAATTTTGTTAGTTCCAAAAGTTTCTACCATGACAGATACCGGCCGCGCAATACCAATGGCATAAGCCAATTGAATTTCACATTTATCGGCTAGTCCGGCTGCAACTACGTTCTTAGCAACATAGCGGGCAGCATAAGCAGCAGACCTGTCAACTTTTGTGGGATCTTTACCCGAAAAAGCACCGCCGCCATGACGCGCCATACCGCCATAGGTATCAACTATTATTTTACGTCCGGTTAAACCGGAATCGCCTTGCGGTCCACCCACTACAAACCGGCCGGTTGGATTAATATAGTATTTAGTTTTAGCATCCAATAATTCTTCTGGAACTATGGGAGAGATTACTTTAGCGATAAGGTCTTGTTCAATGGTCTCACGGTCAACGTCAGGGCTATGCTGGGTTGAGATTACAATTGTGTCAACACGCACTGGTTTGCCATCTTCATATTCAACCGTGACCTGTGTTTTACCATCAGGACGCAAATAATTCAGGTCGCCATTTTTACGGACTTCTGATAAACGTCGTGCCAATTTATGGGCTAAGGCAATAGGCAGCGGCATAAATTCCGGAGTTTCATTTGTTGCGTAACCAAACATCATGCCCTGGTCACCGGCGCCAATAGCACCAATGGCATCAATCTCACCTTGCTTTGCCTCTAATGCCCTGTCTACACCTAAAGCAATATCAACCGACTGTTCGTCAATGGAAGTTAATACCCCGCAGGTTTCACCATCAAAACCATACTTGGCACGGGTATAACCAATGCTCTTGATGGTTTCACGCACAATTTTGGGAATGTCAACATAGCACTTAGTGCTAATTTCACCTACTACATGTACGATCCCAGTGGTAACTAATGTTTCGCAGGCTACCCGGGCCTCAGGGTCCTGGGCTATAATAGCGTCAAGCACACTGTCGGAAATTTGGTCAGCTATTTTATCAGGGTGGCCTTCCGTTACCGACTCAGATGTAAACAGCACACGTTTTTTGGTCAAAATAGTATTCCTCCTAATCCTACTGGTTACTAAAAAAAGAACTCCCGCAAGGGAGGTGTGATATTCCACTCCCATCTCACGGTTTTACCGTCGGAATTGGCACCGTTTTTAACATAAACATGCTAAATGGTTGCCGCGGCTTCATTGGGCCAGTCCCTCCACCACTCTTGATGAGTATAGTATATGCTATTTTCACTTCAAAAAAATTTTAAACCAATTGCCTAAAAAAATCAAGTAGATTTTGTCAGCAGTGTACTGATTTTGTCTAAAAGGATCTCAGCTACTTGCTGTTTGCTCAGTTGAGGAAGTTCTTCGACAGCGCCATCTTTATGGATGATTTTTACAATATTTGTATCAATATTGAAACCGGCCCCAGGCAAAGTGATATCATTAGCAACGATCATATCAAGATTTTTTTTCGTTAATTTTTCCCGGGCATGAATCATCAGGTCTTTCGTTTCGGCGGCAAAACCTACTAGTATTTGCTGTTTTTTTCTTTGCCCCAGCTCAAACAGAATATCCGGATTCTTAACGAGATTAATGGTCAAAGTGTTCCCTGTCTTCTTTATCTTTTGATCAGCTACCAGTTCTGGACGATAATCCGCGACAGCTGCCGCTTTGATTACAATATCAACAGTATCAAATTCAGCAAGTACAGCAGCCTGCATTTGGGCAGCTGTTTCTACTCTGGTAATACTTACCCCCGGTGGAGCAGGCAGATTTGCCGGACCGGAAATAAGTATGACTTCAGCCCCCCGTCCGGCTGCTGCCCCGGCAAGCGCATATCCCATCTTGCCACTCGAGCGGTTACCAATATATCTGACAGGGTCAATAGCCTCACGGGTACCGGCCGCTGTAATTAGTATGCGCCGCCCCCGTAAATTCTGACAGTTTTGCAGCAGTGCTGCTACTTTATCCACGATGGCTACCGGTTCAGGCAACCGCCCCGGCCCTTCAACACCACACGCCAACAAGCCGGCAGCAGGTTCTATAATATGATAACCTAATCCTGCCAATTTGGCTAAGTTTTGCTGAGTAACCGGGTTAAGATACATATTGGTATTCATAGCCGGTGCCAGTATTACCGGGGCTTTGGTAGCCATAATGGTAGTTGAAAGCATATCATCCGCAATGCCATTGGCGATTTTACCGATAATATTGGCAGTAGCAGGTGCAACAAGAAACACATCCGCCCAGTTAGCTAAGGCAATGTGCTGCACGTTCCAGGTTTTTGGTTCTTCCCACATATCAGTTACTACCGGATTACCGCTAAGTTCACGAAAAGTTAACGGTGTGACAAACTCTGTGGCCGCTTTGGTCATGATAACGTTAACATTACAACCCGCTTTTTTCAAACGGCTGACGACCTCAACTGCCTTGTAGGCTGCGATTCCGCCGCTAACTCCCATAACAATGTTTTGACCTGAAGACATCATTGACTCCTATTTTATACCAGTTTTAGTACGCTCATAGGACATCTCGCCCTGAGCAACTTCTTCTAACGCAATTGTCACTGGTTTGTTGGATTTGCATTCAATAAGCGGCTGCTGCCCATCCATAATTTCCCTCGCCCGTTTGGCGGCTAGCACTACCAGTGTGTATTTACTGTCAACCTTTTTTACTAAAGAATCTAATGACGGATTAATCATAGCGTTTCCCCTTATTTATTATTTAACAGTGTCGGTGCCTCATTACCAACACAACCAGTACAATAGAGATGATCAATTAACGCTGTGTTACGCTGTGCCCTTAATTTTTCAGCCGCGATAATGGTTTGGATTTTCTGTACGGCTGTCGCCACCTGATCATTCATTACAATATAGTGATAGTTATACGCCAGGGAAAGCTCACCACTAGCGCTTTCCAGGCGTTTTTTGATGACATCAGGACTGTCAGTGCCGCGCTTGTGAATTCTGTCAGCCAATTCATCCAGCGAAGGTGGAATAATGTAAATATACACACCTTCCGGAAATTTTTCTTTAACTTTCATGGCTCCTTGTGTATCTATTTCTAATATGACATCATATCCTTTGTTTAACTGCTCAACCACATAGTGGCGTGGTGTCCCATAAAAATTACCGTAGACTTCGGCCCATTCCAGGAGATCGTCATTTTCAATCATCGTTTTAAATTGATCTTTGGCAACAAACAGATAATTTATTCCTTCCACTTCTCCTGCCCGGGGCGACCGTGTAGTAGCCGATATAGAGTATTTCAAATAGGGATTGCTATGCAATAACTCTCGACAAACGGTGCCTTTACCAGTACCCGAAGGGCCGGAAACAACAATTAATATTCCTTTTTGCGGCATGGTATAGGCTGTCTCCTTTCCAAGATTATTCAGCAGGATCATCCGCAGTATCTTTGCTAGTCAGGCGGTGAGCTACTGTTTCAGGCTGCACTGCCGATAAAATGACATGATCACTGTCGGTAATAATTACAGCGCGAGTCCGGCGGCCGTATGTAGCATCTATAAGCATACCCCGGTCACGCGCTTCCTGAATAATACGTTTTATGGGGGCTGATTCAGGACTGACAATAGAGATAATCCGGTTAGCCGAAACAATATTACCAAAGCCAATATTAATCAATTTTATATCCATTAGAACTCCTCCTATACATTTATAGGCTATTTAGATGCAATGCTTCTATATTACTCTATGTTTTGGATTTGCTCTCTGACCTTCTCTATTTCACTTTTAATTTCAACCACAACATTGGCAATAGTAGAATCATTTGCCTTGGAAGCAATAGTGTTCGTTTCCCGGTTTATTTCCTGAACAATAAAATCCAGTTTACGTCCTACCGCTTCAGAAGATTTAATTGTTGTGTTTAACTGGGCTAAATGACTTTTGAGCCGGACAATCTCTTCCGTAAAATTAGTCCTGTCAGCAAATATGGCTGTTTCCTGGAGCAATCTGCTTTCATCAGGCTCGGCCCCTGCGGCTGCTAGTAGTTCGCGCATGCGTATTAACAATTTTTCCCGGTATTCGACAAGAATTTGCGGTGCCCTTTCCTCTACTGTTGCAATATATGTCTGGAGCTTATCAACCCGCGCTTCCAGGTCTTGCTCAATGTTAGACCCTTCCGCTTCCCGCATTTTCATAAGGTTACCGATTGCCCCTTCAATGGCGGTAAGCAGTTTGGGCCATAAACACTCTACATCTTCAGTAACTTCCTCCACTTTGAGAACTTCGGGATATTTTGATAAATGGTATATATTGTCAGTTATTGGTACTTTTAACAAGCCCGCTAATTCTCTCATTGCATTATGGTAAGCCATTGCCAATTCTTTGTCAACCCTTACGGCCTTTTTCTTTTCCCCATATTCGTCGATGGTAATAAAAGCATCTATCCGTCCGCGTAAAATAGTATTGGCAATCGTGCGGCGAATCCTATCCTCCAGACTGCCCAAAGTTTTAGGCATGCGAATGACAATTTCATTGTAACGATGATTTACTGCTTTAATTTCAACCACAATACGGTGAGTAGAATCAATATATTCTCCCCGGCCAAAACCGGTCATACTTTTGAGCACAAATTTGCACCTTCCTTTGCGTATGTTATTATTGACGGATAACACGATTTTAACCGTAGTTTTTTACATTTACTTCGCTTTGCTCGTTATAAATCCCTTTTTCGCCAAATAAAAATATAAATGGAGATCATCTCCATTTATTTTAAAAATTATTTAAAGTTAGGTAACTCAAAATAAAAGCGCCGTTCTTGTTTGTCTTTGGTAGTTACCGTCAGGGTAATTGGTTTGCTCAAAACTACATCTTGCTCATAAAAGTAAAAATAGTAATGAGCAGTATAATGCGGCTCGTTTGAGGCCCAGGGGTTTTTTACCGGGGGTTGATTACAGCATGGTAGGGTTTGATTATCTTTTTTTCCTGCTTAATAATAACTTGAACATTATCACTAAATTTTTCAGTATTGCCATTTACGATTATACTGAAAACAAGACATCCGGCATAGTCGGCCAAAATCTGTTCACTATTAGCAAGCTCAATCGATTGCTTGCTAATAGCTTTATCACGAGCGTCGTAAGCTAAGAGCAAAAATGGTGTGTACAAATAAGCTCTTTCCGTTGTTTCGTTGATGATCGCAGCTTGTTCCTCATAAGCAAGCCAGGGCTGAAGAAAATCTGACAGCGGCATTTTGCTGCGTTTGACGCCATATTCTTGCGCTTCTAAGATAACATCGTTATTAATTAAAGTGATAGCCCCAGCAGACAGTGGAACAGAAAGCAAAATGATTAAGCCGAGAATAACGGTAACAAGCTTCACCCTAACACCTCCGCGGACAAAATACTTTCTGTATAACTATTATACTTCCGACAAAAAAAATCCTTTTATTTCTGAATTTAAATCAAAAATTAATCGGATCTGCATGAGCCAATTAATTTTATAACAGATAGTTACCGCGAAATACCTCTACGGCCGGACCTGATTTATAGATATGGTTGTTTGCGGCCCACTCAAGGTAAAGATCACCGCCATCTAATTTGACTGTGGCCTGGCGATCAGTACAGCCGTTTAAAACCGCAGCTACCAGGGCGGCGCTGGCTCCTGTGCCACAGGCCTTGGTTATACCGGCACCACGCTCCCAAACACGCATTCTTATTGTTTTTCTGTCAATAATCTGCAGAAACTCAACATTGGTTTTTTTGGGGAATAGGGTATGTGTTTCGATTTTGGGCCCAATAAGTGCCAGATCAACTTTGGTAATATCGTTGACAAAGATCAGGCAATGGGGATTACCCATCGAGACACAGGTGATGTGATAAGTTTCTCCATCTATCGCAAGAGGCATACTAATTACTTGTTCTTCAGGATTACCACTAATAGGAATTTCGCCCCGTTTGAGTCTGGGGAGTCCCATATCAACCTTAACCGTTGCCAGTGTGCCATTTTTAAAGATAAGTTCAGGCGTAATAATTCCCGCCAGAGTGTCTAGGGTAATAACGGTTTTGGCAGTTAATTTGTTTTCGTAGAGATACCTGGCAACGCAGCGGGTAGCATTACCACACATATCAGCTTCGCTGCCGTCTGAGTTAAAGATTCGCATTTTAAAATCAGCAATGTCTGATGGCAGCAGCATGACAAGTCCGTCGGCCCCAATCCCAAAGTTCCGGTCACAGACAGCAATCGCTTGTTGCTGGTAATCAGCAATCTGTTCTTCCATGCCATTGACAATTACAAAATCATTACCTAATCCATGCCATTTAGTAAACTGCATGTTATTTCCTCCTAGGATAGTATCTAATAGTTTCGCTATCGGCTTTGTGGTATAGTGGCCCGGCGGGCGGGACGACGTTTGAATATCTGCTTGCAGGCACTTATTAGTAATGTCCAGCCTGATACGGTCAAGATAAACAGCCAATGACCCACAGATAAAGGTACCGTCGAAAAGATGGCGCTAAAAAAAGGTATGTACATTACAGAAAGTTGCATGATACTCGAAAAAGCAACGGCGGCCAGCAAGTATCTGTTGGTCATGAACTTAAGTTCGAAGATAGTAGCCATTTCCGACCGGCAATCAAATACATGAAACATCTGACAATACACTAATGTAGCAAATGCCGCTGTACGGGCTGCCGCTAAATCGTCCTGTATATAGTATATCACACTAAAGACAAAAAGTGTGCTCAAACCAATTTGGATGCCGCGGCCAATGATTTTCTGACTCAATCCCCGGGAAAAAACGCTTTCTCCGGGATGGCGGGGTGGCCGCTGCATAACATTGGGGCTGCTGGGGTCAACTCCCAGTGCCATGGCAGGCAGCCCGTCAGTGACAAGATTGACCCACAGTATTTGTACCGGCAAAAGTGGCATCGGCAGCCCGAAAAGTGCAGCTAAAAACATAGTAAGGACTTCGCCGATATTGCATGCTAGCAGATAACGAATGAATTTTCGGATATTCTCATAGATGCCGCGGCCCTCTTTCACTGCGGCCACAATTGTTGCAAAGTTATCATCAGCTAAAACCATAGCCGAGGCTTCTTTCGTTACATCAGTGCCGGTAATTCCCATGGCAACGCCGATATCAGCTTCTTTTATGGCTGGAGCATCGTTAATGCCGTCACCGGTCATGGCTACAATATGCCCTTGCCGTTTAAGCGCCCGAACGATTCTTAATTTATGGGCTGGCGAAACACGGGCATAAACGGTAACACGATTGACAATGGCATCAAGCTCCGGCTCAGACAAGGCGTCAAGTTCTTTACCGGTCAGTGTCTTATGCTGGTTTTCTTTATAAATATTCAGCTCCTGGGCAATAGCAAGCGCTGTATTCTTATGATCGCCAGTAATCATCACTGTTTTAATACCAGCTTCACGACACAGGTCAATCGATATTTTAACCTCTTCCCGCGGGGGATCAATCATGCCGATAATGCCGGCAAATACCAAATCATTTTCGATGGTTTCATCAGGATTTTGGGCTTGTGCGGGTGTTAGGCGACGGTAAGCGACCGCCAGCACTCTGAGAGCGTCTGAGGTCATTTGTTCATTAACGTTATTTATCTGATCAATGTGATTCTTGGTTATCGTAGTGGGACCTGCATCTGTATGATAATAGCGGCATAATTCCAGGATTACGTCAGGGGCGCCCTTAACATAGAGAATATTGTTGCTGTTGGCATCACGGTACACAACTGACATCCGGCGACGTTCGGATTCAAAAGGAATTTCAGTTACCCGTTTCTGGACTTTTTCAATTTCGCTTTGCCAAATGCCTGCTTTGCCTGCTGCTACAATAATAGCCCCTTCTGTTGGGTCACCTTCTATTGACCAGCCGGTTTCAGTTTTATTACGCCATGCACCGGTAATAGCAATCGTATTCTGTTTTAAGATGCTGTTATTACAAAGTACGCCGATTGTAAGGCATTGTTGCAAAGCATTATTCTTATTTGTATCAAGGGGCTGCTGGTTGAGCAGGATGTTGCCTTTAATATCATACCCCGAACCGGTAACTTCATAATGTTTGCCATCAGCGAATATTTGGCGTACCGTCATGGCATTTTGTGTTAGTGTACCAGTTTTATCTGAACATATTACTGTTGTACAGCCTAAGGTTTCAACTGCTGGTAATTTTCGAATAATGGCATGTTGTTTAATCATTCGTTGCACACCAAGTGCCAAGGCGACGGTAACAATAGCAGGCAGCCCCTCCGGAATAGCGGCAACGGCCAGGCTAATACCGGCCATACACATTAGAAATACCGATTCTCCTCTAACTACCCCGGTAATAACGACAATGAAACAAATAGCCAGACAAGCCCAAACTAACCATTTTCCCAAATGTTCAAGGCGTCGTTCCAGCGGCGTGGTTTCTTCTGTTGTAGCCTGAATCATATCTGCTATATGACCGACTTCGGTAGCCATACCGGTCGCACAAACAACAGCCCTGCCACGGCCCCGGACTACGTTAGTGCCGGAAAAGACCATATTTTTCCTGTCACCTAAAGGAGCATCCTCACTAAACTTGCGGTCAGCGACTTTGCGAACAGACGTAGATTCTCCGGTTAACGCTGCTTCTTCTACCTCCATATTATGTACATCAATGAGCCGGCCGTCCGCCGAAAGCTTGTCACCTGCTTCCAGTACTAAAATATCACCAGGCACAAGTTCTCTGGCTGGAACTTGTTGGACCATACCGTTTCTCACTACTCTGGCAGTAAGCGAAGCCAGTTTTTTTAATGCTGCCAGCGACTGCTCTGCTCGATATTCCTGAATAAAACCTAATACAGCATTCATCAGGACAATGACTAAAATGGTAATGGCATCAGCATATTCACCCAAAAAAGCCGATATCAGAGTCGCTCCTAACAGTACTAATACCATAAAGTCTTGAAATTGTGCTAAAAACCGTTTCCACCAAGCTGGTTTTTCTTTTTCAGCCAGTTCATTACAGCCGAATTTTTCCAGCCTGTTTTTGGCTTCTGCAGAAGATAAGCCATCAGTAAAGCTAGTTTGCCAGAATTGAACTGCCTCCTCAGACGTACGTGTATACCATTTTTTCCTATCCATGCAGCCACCTCGCTACCATGTGTTGTTTTTGCTATATTAACCATAGTATTCTATTGGCAGCAGAATTAGACCGGGTTTGACCGCTAAATAGCAGGGTGTTATACTATTGGCAAATTGTCTTACGTTTTTGCGGAGGTTATGTTATGAATATTGATGGATTGTCGCTTGCACCGCTGGTAGGTGAGCTTAATACAGCGCTTACTGGCGGACGCATTGATAAAGTATTTCAACCGGACTCTTACTCCCTCTTGCTATGGGTACGCCAGCCAGGAGAAAACCTGCGTTTTTTTCTATCGGCAAACCCTGAGCGTCCTAAATTGCTTATTACAACGACTATACCCGAAAATCCGGCTGTAGCCCCTAATTTTTGCATGCTGCTCCGGAAACACCTGGAAGATGGGCGCATTGCCAGTATTGAGCAGCATAGCCTTGACCGTATTGTCAACATCAATATTGATGTTCGCGGTGAACGCGGCCGGATTTTTACTAAACGCTTAGTCATTGAAATAATGGGAAAATATAGCAATATTATTTTACTGCAGGATAATAGTATTATTGATTCAATAAAAAGAGTCAGTGCTCATGTAAGCCGTCATCGTCAGGTTTTGCCTGGTAAAGAGTATATTTACCCGCCAGGTCAGGATCGCCTGAATATCCTGGATATTGATTCTACCCGGTTTGTCACGCAAGTATTAGCTGCACCTGCCACTTCGCTGAGTAAGGCTATTATTGCTACCGGAATTGGTCTTGGCCCGCTTACGGCCAGAGAACTTGCCTGGCGCGGTGGTTTTTCTCCTGATATTTGCATCAACGATCTTGATACTGCCGACATAGGTGCACTAAGTGAAGCAGTCACCAGTATTGCTGGTCAGCTCAAGAACGGTTTGGCAGCTCCGACTGTTGTAGTTGAGGGGAAGGATAAGCCGCTGGCCATTGCCGCCTTTGTTCCCGAACATCTTAAACAGTATAACCTGCACCATTTTTCAACAATGAGTGCGGCTGTCGATTTTTTCGATAAGTTTAAAGGCCGGCCGACCTTGCCGGCAAAAGAAATATTAACTAAACTACTAGCAGCTGAAATAGCAAAGCTAACCCGTAAACATGCTGTGCTTACGGAAGAATTATCTCAAGCTGAAAATGCCGATGAACTCAGAAAGTGCGGCGATATTCTGATGGCCAATCTGTATAGCATTATTCCAGGCGCTGATAAACAAGCTTTCTTAGACATATATAGTGAGACAAGCGCAGCACAGGAAGTTAGTATTACCCTTAATCCGGCGCTATCGGCCATCGAAAATGCGCAGCAATATTACACCAAGTACAATAAAGCCAAACGTTCGGAAGAGCATTTGACCGGTCAGCTGCAGGAATGCCGGACAGACATCACCTACCTGGAGAGCATTGCCGTCGCCCTTTCCCATGCCGGTGCCAGTGCCGAGATAAATGAAATTCGCCAGGAATTAGTCACCGCCGGATACATAAAAACAGCCGACAAACGACGTTTGTCAGCTGCTCCGGTAGCACCGCTTTCGGTGATAACTACCGATGGTTTTACTGTTATTATTGGCAAAAATAATCGTCAAAACGACTTGGTTACTTTCAAACAGGCTCGCCCGGATGACATTTGGCTGCACACTAAAGATATTCCCGGTTCACATGTTATTATTCGTGGTGAAAACCGGGAAATATCACCACAGGCAATCAATGAGGCCGCACAATTAGCCGCCTATTACAGCAAAAGCCGTCAGTCGGCCAGTGTTCCTGTCGATTATACAAAACGTCGCTATGTGCGCAAACCCTCAGGTGCAAAACCAGGCTTCGTTATCTATGACCATCAAAACACTGTTTATGTTACTCCTGAAGAAGCGCTTATCGGCAAATTACTTAATCCTCAATAATTTCTTTAATGACAACCTGTTCACTGCAATCTGTTGCAGTCAGCTGCACGCTGACTATTTCTTTGCTTGAGGTTGGCACATTCTTGCCGACATAGTCTGCCCTAATCGGCAGTTCACGGTGACCGCGGTCAATTAATACTGCTAATTGAATAGCAGCCGGCGGCCAATGTCTATGATAGCATCAAGTGCTGCCCTTACTGTTCGTCCGGTAAATAAAACATCATCAATTAGTACAACCTTCTTGTTATTAATAGAAAACGGGATTAGCGTCTCGTGAACAATGGGCTGATAAGCCAAGGTTGATAAATCATCCCGGTATAAGGTGATGTCCAGTACCCCAACAGGCAGGTCAACCCCTTCGATTCGCTTGATCTCTTCAGCAATTCGCTGGGCTAAGGGAACGCCGCGTGTTCTGATACCAACTAATGTTACATCACTAACTCCTTTGTTGCGTTCGACGATCTCATGGGCCACCCGGGTCAGGGCGCGTTTAATGGCTTGGGAATCCATAATGATGGCTTTATCTACCATCGTAATCTGCTTTGCCATATTTTTATAGCTCCTTTCTTCTACTCGCCTGTAAGCGGTTAAGTATATCAGTCATATCTGATGGCAGTGGCGCAAAAAACAGCATGTCCTCCCCGGTAACGGGATGCTTTAGTGACAGTTCAGCGGAATGCAGGGCCTGCCCTTTTATCGCAAATTGTTTTTTTTCAGGACCGTATTTAGGGTCACCTACAACAGGGTGGCCAATATACTGCATATGTACTCTAATTTGGTGAGTCCGTCCTGTCTGTAATTTGCACTCAACCAAAGTAAAGTTAGTAAACCTTTCAATAACGCGAAACCGGGTTATCGCTTCTTTGCTGTTACTAAATGTGACGGTCATTTTTTTCCGGTCAGCTGCGTGCCGACCGAGAGGAGCATTGATAATCCCCTGTTCTTCCGCAATATTCCCATGAACAATTGCCAGATATTTGCGGCTGGCTGTGCGGGTTTTTATTTGTTCAGCAAGATTAAGATGAGCATGATCATTCTTAGCCGCTACCATGACACCAGAAGTGTCTTTATCCAGACGATGCACGATACCAGGACGTATTTCACCATTGATACCAGATAAGTCCTGGCAGTGATCCAAGAGCGCATTGACCAGCGTGCCTTGATAATTGCCGACTGCCGGATGAACAACCATACCGCGCGGTTTATTGACCACAATAATATCTTTGTCCTCATAAAGGACATCAAGCGGAATGTTTTCAGCCAGAATCTCGACCGGTTTAGCTTCAGGAATGGTTACCCTTATAGCGTCGTTAGCCTGGGTTTTATAGTTAGCTTTAACCTGCTTACCATTTACAATAATCACCCCATCAGCAATAAGTTTTTGCAAATGGGAACGGGACAGTTCCCTAAACCGGCCTGCTAATAAAACATCCAGGCGAGTGCCCTCTTCTTCAGTTGTAGCTATAAAATTAGACGTGCTGCTATTAGCTTTTTCATTTTGTTCCATGGTATCATCCTATCTTTGGTTTTCTTGGTTTCCTGTTGGAAAGGTGCTAAACACAAGGGTATAAATAACACAACCAACACCGGTTACAATGGCAATATCGGCCACATTAAAAACCGGCCAAATGCGAAAATCAAAAAAATCCACCACATGCCCGGTTTGCACCCGATCAATAACATTGCCAATAGCTCCGCCCGCGAGCAGGCTTAACCCCAGCCGCATAAGCCGGAAGGGTTCGGGTATATGTTTTAAGAAATAAGCGGTAAGTCCCAGCATTACGAGTGCAATTGCAATAAAAAGCATTCTTTGATTTTCTAAAATACCAAAAGCAGCGCCAGGATTTAATACATAGGTAATATGAAATATCCCGTCCAACACAGGTATAGACATTCCTGGCAGCATGTGGCCTTGAATATACTGTTTTGACCACTGGTCGATAAGTACTACTGTTGCAGCAATAACTGTTAATCGTGATATCGGCACCAATCTTCTCTCCTATCCTTACACCAACTGTATAAACTATAATAACATGATACCTGCAAATTTCCAAATATAAAAAGCGCTGCCGCGCCCTTGAGGATACGGCTCTAACCGCAGAGTACACAGAGTACGCAGAGGGGAGATGTATATCGAGACATTCCCTCTGCGTACTCTGCGTCTCTGCGGTTCAAAAAACTTATACTTTCTTAAAAAGCAATAATTGCCGCGCCGTAATTTACTTTTTTGGGGGGAAAGTAAAATAACGCTCAATAGTATTACGATAGTAATAGGCTAGTAGGCCAACCGCTATTAATATGGAGGTAATAGCGGCTGCTGCCTTAATATTATGGGAAAGGTGTTGTCCAAGGAGCGAATAAAGCACAATGGCTGGTGTTTGACCGATAGCAGTCGCAGTAGTAAACTCCCAACAGGTAAGTCTGGTCAGACCAGCCCCATAGCTAATAACTTTAAAAGGTACAATTGGCACTAGTCTGGTGATAAATACGGCTATGATACCATGGCGTTTAAAAAAACGATCAGTAAAGTTTAAATATTTACTGCTGACAAACCGCTCGATTACCGGGCGGCCATACCAGCGGGCAATCCAAAAATCAAGGATGGCACCCAAGAGCGCTCCAGACCAGGAATACAAGGCACCGTATTGCCAGCCAAATATCCAGGCATTGGTAATCGTTATGATAATTCCCGGAACTAGTGGTACCAGGGACTGCAAAGCCATAAGGGCAATGCTTGTTACCGGTGCCCATATACCATAAGACAGGATAAACTGGCGCAGACCTTGAAAATTACGATATTGCAGATAGGTAATGCCTTCACTGGCAAACTGCTGTACTCCGGGTAAACAAAAATAAGCGGCTACAATCAGTCCAAAAACGCCAATTCTGCTTAGTACTATATAGGTGTTTTTGGGACTGGTCATTAGGCGCCCTCCTCGTGCATAGTGAATCACTTGCACAGTTTATAATTAAACACAGGCAATTGAATTCCTGCATACCAAGTAAAGAAACCAGGCTATCGCCCGGTTTCTTTTTCTTTTCTCTGTAGTCGTTTTCTAGCGTGGTTACTAGTGCTTCCGGGTTCATTAGGGATAGCATCAGCCAAGTCAACAATACCCTGGTGTTCATTACTATTGAGAAATAGAGCTTTATAGTCATAGGTTCCGGGGATATCCTGCGGTGTGTCTGAGCTGCCATAGCTGGCTACATCCTGCCAGGTGTCCTCCCCGTCATAACCGACAGAATCAACTCTGTCCGAGTCAAGAAAACTACGATGAAACGGCGGCGCAAGGGAATCTTCTTCCAGTGGACGGGGTGTAACATCAATCTGTTCTGATTCCTCTTGGCACTGCTTGCACTGAGTGGCCCACGGAAGCGCTTCAAGCCGTTCAGTTGCTATCTCAGCGCCGCATGTGTCACAGCGTCCATAGGTTCCCTGATGAATTTTATCCAGCGCGTGTTCTACACTTCGTAAGAGTACGCGCTCGTTGTCTCTCAGTCCTAAATCCTTGCCACGCTCAAAGGTCTCACTACCTAAGTCAGCCGGGTGATTATCATAAGCTGACAGTTCACCGGTTGTACTCGATAATGCAGCACGCAGGCCATTATCTTCTAACTGTAAGATGGTATGAACTAAATCCTGCTTTTTTGCTTCCAGCTGTAGTTTAAATTTTGCAACTTGTTCAGGGCGCAAGGTAAAGCCCCCTTGTCAATGAATAAATTTGACGACTTCATTCAATCGCAGCCGCTCTTTATATTCTTTTGGTTGTTCACCACTATAGCCTAAACAAATCATGGCTACAGCCCTAAGGCGAGGCGGAGCCTCTACGGCCTCCTGGACTTTTCTTTCATCAAAAGCGCCGACCCAGCAGGCTGCAATACCTAATCCTTCTGCTGCCAGGAGAATATTTTGGGCTGCAGCAGCTGAATCCTGGAGACAATATAACTGAGCGCCACGTTCGCCGTATTTTTCGTTGGAACGGGCAGGATCAGCTAAAATAACAACAACAGTGGGCGCGTCGCTTACTTGTTCCTGATCAAAGGACGCTTCAGCCAATTTTGCTTTTACTGATGAGTCTTGTACTACATAAAAATACCAGGGCTGCAGGTTACCGGCACTAGGTGCCATATTACCGGCATCTAAAATTCTAGTTAAAGTTGGTTCCGGAATTTGTTCAGATTTGAATAGGCGAACACTGTGACTTTCACGGATGCAATCAAAAATGTCTTTTGTCATGCGTCATCCTCCTGGATTGGAATTAGAATGTTCCGTTTTTGGTTTCAACAAACCGGAGAATATCAGCGATAAAACCACCGATACCCGGTATATTGAGCATAATCAGCTGTTTGAGAAAAGCGAGTAATAAGGCGAACACCAAGCTGGCTCCAATGGCAATGCCTAAGCCACGGGCAATACCGGCCACAAAATTAGTCAAAATTAGCTTAGCCGGACGTTCCAGCGTCTCCATATAATCAGCAATTCTCATGGCTTCTAACCGGTTTGCAAGCCGTTCCAGCTGTTTGGCTACAAATTCGGTCTGCTCTTTAGCAGTCTTTGTAGTATTAACCGGATGTTTATTATCCATACAATAGTCCCCCACTTGTATTATTATTACCCGGCGAATAAAAATAAACCGGAAAATAGTTCCGGTTTATCATACATGCTTACATGTTTTTTACTACAGCAGCGCACCGTTGACAAAGAGCTGGATGCTCTTTGTCCTGGTTCACTGTCGGGCTATAAATCCAACAACGTTCGCATTTCACGCCCTGGGCCGGAGCCACAGCAACTGCAAGTTGCAAGTCAGCGGCCCGGTAGGCTTCACCCGGAACCTGTTCCATATTATCAGATAAAGTTACTTCAGAAACAATGAGGAGTGTGGCTAAATCGTCCTTAATGGCCGACAGTGCAGTCAGCTCCTCCCCGGCAGCATAAAGACTAACCGCTGCATCAAGCGAATGACCAATAACCTTATTGCGGCGGGCTGTTTCAAGTGCTTTCGTAATTTCACCGCGTAATTCAAGTATTTTTCCCCATTTAGCTTCCAGCGCAGTATCCAAATATTCAGGACAGGCTGTCGGCCAACTTGTTAACTGAACGCTTTCAGCGCGGTTTGCCTCTTGGGGCATATACTGCCATACTTCCTCAGCAGTAAAGGTTAATACCGGCGCAACCACAGCAACCAGGGTGTTGAGAATTTCATACATCGTCGTTTGGGCAGCGCGGCGTTCAATCGAAGCTGGCAACCCCGTATAAACGCGATCTTTGAGGATATCAAGATAAAAAGCGCTTAGATCGACGGCACAGAAGTTATGCACTGTATGATATAACAAATGGAATTCGTAATCTTCATAGGCCTGAGTGACTTTAGCCCGGACTTGTTCTAAACGCATCAGCGCCCAGCGGTCAATCTCAAGCAGCTGGTTGTAGGACACTTTATCGGTGTCAGGGTTGAAGTCATGCAAGCTGCCTAGAATGTAGCGGAAGGTATTGCGGATTTTGCGATAAACTTCTGATAACTGCTTCAGGATATCATTGGAAATGCGGATATCCGCTTTATAGTCGGCTGATGCTACCCACAGGCGTAGCACATCGGCACCATATTTTTGGATAACCTCCTGCGGGTATATGACATTGCCAATCGACTTGGACATTTTTCGGCCATCACCATCAACAACAAAACCATGGGTCAATACCGCTTTGTATGGTGCTACCCCGCGTGTGGCTATTGAAGTTAATAGTGAGGATTGAAACCAGCCGCGATGCTGGTCGCTGCCTTCCAGATATAAATCAGCCGGCCACTGAAGTTCTTTACGCTGCCCAAGTACAGCCGCATGGCTGGAACCACTGTCAAACCACACATCCATAATATCGGTTTCTTTCCGAAATTCATCGTGGCCACAATGCGGGCAGGTAAAGCCTTGTGGTAGAATTTCCTCCGGCTTTTTAGCCCACCAGGCGTCAGAACCTTCTTGGCGGAAAAGTTCTTTGACAGCAGTAATAGTCTCATCATTAATTATATGCTCATTACATTTGGTGCAGTAGAAAATCGGAATAGGAACACCCCACACCCGTTGCCGCGAAATACACCAGTCTTGACGATCAGCCACCATATTGCGGATACGGTCTTCGCCCCAGGTGGGAATCCACTGAATTTCGTTGGCTATGGTTTTGAGAGTAGCCTCTCTAAATCCATCAACTGAGGCAAACCATTGCTCAGTTGCCCGATAGATAATCGGGTTCTTGCAGCGCCAGCAATGAGCATATTGATGTTTAACCGAGCCTTTGCCGAGCAGCAGCCCACGCCCAGCCAATTCTTTTATAACAGGCACGTTAGCATCAGACACCGTCAGGCCTTCAAATTTACCAGCTTCTGCAGTAAATTTGCCTGTAGGGTCAACAGGACTGATGATCGGCAGACCGTACTTCATACCTACCTCAAAGTCTTCCTGGCCATGGCCGGGAGCCGTATGTACACAGCCGGTGCCAGCTTCCAGGGTGACATGTTCACCGAGGATAATCGGTGACTCACGCTCAAAGAACGGATGACTGAATGTCATGCCTTCAATGGCAGCACCTTTCATTGTTCCCAGAATTGTGTATTCTCCCAGATTATTTGCCTTAACAACGGTTTCCACCAATTCACTGGCAAAGAGATAAATTTCATCATTAATTTCTACCCAGGCATATTCAATTTCAGGGTGCACACAAATGGCAACATTCGCCGGCATAGTCCAGGGAGTTGTTGTCCAGATAACGGCATACACTTTCTCGTGGTCAACACCTACAGGCAGGTTACCTTTATCATCAATAAGAGGAAATTTAACATAGATAGAATGCGATTTTTTCTCGGCATACTCAATTTCGGCTTCAGCTAATGCGGTTTCACACGAAGTACACCAATAGACCGACTTCAAGCCTTTATAAATATGGCCCTTTTTGGCCATTTCACCAAACACTTCAATTTGTTTGGCCTCATATTCAGGGTATAGTGTTATATATGGATTTTCCCAGTCGCCGGCAACGCCCAGGCGTTTAAAGTCTTCCCGCTGAAGGTTTAAGCATTTGAGAGCATATTGCTTGCATTCACGCCGCAAGTCAAGCGGGTTGAGCTCATGGCGGTTTAACCCCAGAATTTTAATGGCAGCATGTTCAATCGGCAGGCCATGGGTGTCCCAGCCTGGAACGTAAGGAGCATCGAAGCCCTGCAGAGATTTGTATTTGATAATAATATCTTTAAGAATTTTGTTTAAAGCAGTACCGATATGAATATTACCATTGGCATATGGCGGGCCGTCATGCAAGATAAATTTAGTTTTTCCCTTGCTTTGAGCCAGTTTTTTCTCATAGATCTGTTGCTCATTCCAGTATTCCAACATTTTCGGTTCCCGTTCGGGAAGATTCGCACGCATTGGAAAATCGGTTTGGGGCAAGTTAAGTGTTTTGCTGTAATCCAAAATTAGCACCTCCATATAAAATAAAAACTCTCATCCCCAAAAAGGGACGAGAGATAAGTTCCCGTGGTACCACCCTACTGGCTGATATAGCCGCTTTACAACGCGGTAACGGGCGTTAGACGGCGGAGCCTACTTGAGCCCTTTCAGTCCGCAGTTCAAGAGCGATTTTAGGCCATGATCTTGATTACCAGGCTCACACCATGTCCTGATTCGCTGTAAACCGCCATCAAAGCGTGTCTCCGTCATTACTGATAAAATATTATCATGTACGCAATATATTATACATGATTGGCGCATAAAGTCAAATATCCAGGCAGAGCATAGTGAAAAATTTCTTTTTATCAATACCTGTAACCTTAATCACTTTTAACCGGCTATTTTGGCCGGTAGTAATATCTACAGAGCTTTTTGCTACATCTAAAATACTGGCAATAAAGGCAATACAGGCAGCATTAGCTGCACCATCTACCGGCGGTGAAGTCAGTTTAATTTTAAGACAATCTCCCATAATGCCGGCAACCATATTTTTACTTGCGCGCGGCTGAACACGAACTTTAAAGGCAATGCCGTCTGGCAGCTCTCTGATGTCAAGTAAATTGTCAGTCAAGACTAGTTTTCATCCTCATCATCATTGTTTAGCATTTCCATTTGCGCTTGTAAAAGAGTACGCAGACGAGTACGGAACACCTTCGCTTGTTTTTGTAATTCTTCATATTCGCCAGTCATTTTACGAACTTTTGTCAAGGCTTCCTCAACCAGTTTTTGCGCACGAATTTCAGCTTCCTTAATTATCAGCTCTGTTTCTTTTTTGGCATTAAGTTTGACTTCTTCAGCTGTTTCCTGTGCAATGACCAGTGTACTATGGAGAGTGTTCTCCATATGCTGATAGTGCTCGAGTTTGCTGTTAAGGCGTTCGATTGTTTCTTTCCCCTCGATATTATCACGATATAGTGTCTCATAATCTTTTATTACTCCGTCAAGAAACTCATCGACCTCATCTTCTTTATAGCCACGGAAACTACGCTTAAACTCTTTATTATGGATGTCTAATGGCGTTAGCATAACTCCCCACCCCTATTCAAATTACATAAATCGTCTAAGTAAAACGCTGTATCTGCCTTTTTTCGTTTGCCCAGGCACTTCAATAACTTCTACCCGTCCCCGGCCACGCATAGAAATAATATCCCCCACCTTTATAACTTGTGATGGGCTTTTGGCTTCCTGCCAGTTGATTTTTAGTTTGGCGGCGACGATATCTTCAGCCATTCGGGTGCGTGAGGTTCCAAAACCAGCGGCTGCTACAGCATCTACTCGCATAGAAGCCACAGTTGCCCGAATTTCCTTGATTTTTTCTTCTTTTGCCGGAATATCATCAAGTGCACCTTGTGAAACAGAGACCGCAGCCTGTCCAACTTCAGTTACGTTCTGTTCAATATACGCAGCCATAGTTGCGTCGGCTAAGACATAGCATTGATCCCCAGCCACAATAATGTCACCAAGGATTTCACGTTTTATGCCAATACCCATAAGTGCTCCGAGCACGTCCCGATGTGACAGGCGATAATAACGACTATCCCATTTAATCAAAATGACTTTTAACCCAAAATCAAAGGAATCAGCATACTCAAGGAACTCAGTGTCAACAAACGCCACTTTAACCCGTTCTGCACCAGGATAACCGCCATTTGTTTCCAATGTAAGCCTATCATAATGGGCAACGATAGTTTCAGCAATACTTAAACCATACGGATCAAGAAATTCGCTGACTTTGTATTTACGGCTTTTGAGCGCAATCTCTGCTAAATCCAAAAGCTTTGCTGCTAACTCTGCATCACCTGAAGCGCGGTAATAGCGTAAAATTTTGTCCCGTTCACTCATTACCTTTTTCCCATCTCCCGGGACCGTTCGGTAGCGGCAACCACAGCATCAATAAGGGCAGCCCTTACTCCCTTTTGTTCTAATACATGGACACCGGCAATAGTAGTACCACCCGGCGATGTTACCATATCTCTCAGTTTGGCAGGATGTTCGTTTGTTTCGAGTACCATTTTTGCAGCGCCCATTAACGTTTGGGCTGCCAGCAATATTGATGTCTGCCGGGGTAAACCAACTCTGACGCCGGCATCGGCAAGAGCATCAATTAAAACAAAGGCATACGCCGGACCGCTGCCTGACAGGCCGGTAACAGCATCCATCGAATCTTCGCTGACAGTAACAACCCGGCCAACAGACGCAAATACTTCGGCCACCGGGTCACTAATAGCTTTTGTTGCATACTTCCCTAGCGCCATAGCGGATATGCCTTCACCAACGGCCACCGGGGTATTAGGCATAACCCGAATGATTGGAACTTCAGCCAGTTTGCTTTGCAAGGTAGCAATTGTTACACCGGCTGCCACTGATACCACTATTGTAGTTTTCGGTACTAGCGGTGCAATTGTGTCAATAACGTTAGCAATAACTTGTGGCTTTACTGTTAGAAATACGATATCAGATTGTTTGATAATTTCCTGACTATCAGGAGTTGTTGCAATTGCAAACGTACTGTTTAGGTAAGCCAGACGTTCACAGGAAATATCATTCACCATTATCTGTGACGGCATTACCAATTCCGCATGTAAAATACCGCGAATGATTGATTCGGCCATCGCACCGCCGCCAATAAATCCAATCTGTTTATTTATTAACATAATCCCTCCATTTGGCATTCAATCTATTTATCACTGGCCCCAGGGCAAGAACGTCTTATCACTGACATCTTCCCGCGGACTATAGGCAACGTCAACATTATTGGGGGCGCATAGGAAAATATTATTGCCGACTTTTTGAATTTGACCATTTAATGCATAGGTTGTACCACTAATAAAATCAATCATGCGTTTGGCAATTTCGGGGTCAGAACTTTCGAGGTTGACAACTACTGGTTTACGGCTTTTTAGATAATCGGCAATATGTTGAGCGTCATCAAACGAAAAAGGTTCAACAACCATAACTTTGATTTGTTTCGATTGCTGCTGGGTATTATTGTTATTTTGGGCCATGGGTAGTGAGACCACATTATTGTTTTTTGGTTTAACTTTTGTTTCGGCCTCCTCTAGTTTCGAACGATCTTCCTCTTGTTCTGCTGATTCAAACAGACCAAGACTGCCCCAAACTTTTTCCATAAACTTCATAACTTTCTTTCTCCTCCTTACTATTGACGCGAACCAAATATTCCAGTACCAATACGAACCAAGTTTGCTCCCTCTTCGATAGCTACCATATAATCATTGGTCATTCCCATGGATAACCATTTAATGTCAGTATTTGCCAGATGCAAGCCATTTAATTCGGCGTATAACTGATAAAGTTCTTTAAATACCGGACGTACTGTTTCCGGGTTTTCACTATAGGGCGCAATCGTCATAAGACCGCATAACCTGACATGTTCGAGCTGGCTAATGCATTTAGCTAATGGTAAGGCCTGACCAATTTCAGCGCCAAACTTGCTTTCTTCATCGGCGACATTAACCTGTAGGAGTACATCCTGGCGTTTACCCAGCTTAGCAGCTACCTTATCAATCTCAACAGCCAGCTGTTCACTGTCTACAGAATGAATGAGGTCTGCCAGCGGTACTGCCTGACGAACTTTATTTGTCTGCAGGTGACCAATAAGATGCCACTCAGGCGTTAGCCCAGCCGCCTTTATCTCAGGATACTTAGACAGCATTTCCTGAACCCGGTTTTCTCCCACAGCTGTTATTCCGGCAGCCAATGCCTCCAGCATGGAGGAAACGCTATGGTTTTTGGTCACAGCTACCAATTTTACCTTATTGGCGACTAATTTGGCTGTTATTTCAGCAATGTTTTGCGCGATAGACATGTTAAAATCCTCCATCCTATTAAATTATTCGCTCACAAACATAATTTTCCTCTTTATTTGCAAACTTCTATAAAGAAATAATTGCGCCAATACGTCCCGTGTGCCCGCTTTCGGCACGGTGTGAAAAGAAAATGGGTGTATTGTCGGCTGTACATATCGAACTGACTGTAATATTAGTATCCCCGATACCAATTTCTCTAAGCTGCCGGCGGTTGGCTTCCCACAGATTAAGCTGCCACCGCTTTTTCCTGGGTATCACCAACTGCTCCCAATAGGGAAACTCAGCTCTGAGTTTACTTAGTACAGCTTCGTCAACTTCATAACAGCAAGGACCGATTGATGGTCCAATGCCTACCAGGCAGTCGGCCGGGTTGGTATTAAACTGCTGCTGCATTGCAAGTACTGTTTTTTGGGCTATTTTGCCAACCGTGCCTTTCCAACCGGCATGGCTAATGCCAATAGCTTTAGCTACCGGATCAACAATGAGTACAGGTACACAGTCAGCAAAGAACAGCATCAGTGGCAGCCCCGGGACGTTAGTGATAAGGGCATCAGTGCCTTTAATCGCTTCGTGATAATGCTTAGCACCGCGACCCGCATCTGCCATAGTAACTTGCCCAATCACATTGCCATGTATCTGTTCGGCAGTGACCACTTTGTCCGGTGGCAGACCTACTGCCTGACAAAAAAGCTGCCTGTTATTCCATACTGCCTCAGCGTCGTCACCAGTATGTAGTCCTAAGTTCAAACTAAGAAACGGCGCTGTGCTGTGACCACCCAGCCGTGTAGATATACCATGCCTAATACCTAACGCAGCAAAGCTGGTGAATATTCCATACCAAACTTTATTTACACTTTGTTTCAACATAAATTCGCCCATATGGTAACCCCCGTAAATAGTAATGCTACTCCTATTTTACACAAATATAGTTGCAAACGCAAAATTTGCTTGCAAATAAAAAAAACCTTGGCAGACGTTTATCCCGTGCCAAGGTTTTTTCCGCTTAGTTGCTAGGTTTCATCTATTTTTTCTTTCTTAGCATTAGCAATAATCGCTTCCGCAATACGTGCCGGAACATCTTCATAATGGGAGAAATTCATATCAAAAGAGCCTCTCCCCTGGGTAATGGAACGCAAATCAATGCTGTAGCGAAACATTTCTGCCAATGGTACCTGGGCTTTAACCCGGCCTAAGCCACCCCCGATGGGCTCCATGCCCTGAATCCGCCCCCGCTTGGTATTAAGATCACCAATGACATCTCCCATATAGGATTCAGGCACGATAACTTCTATGGCGTAGATGGGCTCAAGTAATACAGGCTTGGCTTGCAATACCCCTTTGCGCAAAGCCAACGTGCTGGCAATTTTAAAGGCCATTTCTGATGAGTCAACCGTATGATACGATCCATCGGTTAACGTTACCTTAACATCAACCATCGGATAACCGGCAAGCAGGCCGCCAGCTAATGCCTCTCGTACCCCTTTTTCAACAGCCGGGATATACTGACGAGGTACCGCTCCACCAAAAATAGAGTCAACAAACTCAAATTCGGCGCCTGGTGCTAACGGGTCAAGCTGCAGCCAGACATGACCGTACTGACCATGTCCCCCGCTTTGCTTTTTATGCTTGCCTTCTACTTTCGCTGAACCGCGAATGGTTTCGCGGTAAGGCACTTTTGGGGTTGCAAGCAGTGTTTCGACGCCAAACTTGCGTTTCATGCGCTCAGACATAATATCCAAATGCAATTCGCCCATGCCTGAAATCAGTAACTGATGGGTTTCCACATTCTTATGAACTTTAAATGTAGGATCTTCATCCATGAGGCGAGCCAACGCCTGACCAATCTTATCCTCGTCGCCTTTGTTCTTGGCCTCAATAGTTCTGGTAAACATGGGCTTAGGATAGGCAATTGATTCAAACAGAATAGGTTTATCTTTGTCGCAAAGCGAATCGCCGGTAGCCGTTTCCTGCAGTTTCGCCACAACAACAATATCGCCGGCATATACATTCGAAATTGGCTCTTGATGTTTACCACGCAAGGTAAAGATTGAACCGATACGCTCCGACTTCTCTTTGGTAGCGTTATACAAGGTACTGTCTGGCTTCATATTGCCTGAGAACAGACGAATATAGCTTAGGCGGCCGACAAACGGGTCGGCAGTGGTTTTAAATACCATTGCCGAAAATGGATCGGCAGCGCTTCTTTCAATAGGCTCCCTGCTCACCGGATGATAGCCGAGAACCGGCGTGGCCTCTGGAGCTGGCAGACAGCTGATAATCGTATCCAACGCTTGCCGCACCCCAATATTTTTCAAAGCCGAACCGCAAAGAACCGGAAATACTTTGGCTTGGGCAATACCAGCCAATAAACCGGTGTTTATTTCTTCATTGCTTAACTCTTCCCCTTCAAGGTATTTCGTTAACAGCTCATCATTTCCTTCGGCAGCAGCCTCAATAAGTGCTACTCTTGCTTCCTGCGCTTGCTCCAGCATATCTGCCGGAATTTCTGCCTCGGTACATTCTTTACCACTTTTCGCCGCTAAATAAGCCTTCATGGTAATCACATTAACAACGCCGTTAAAACTATCCTGGGTACCAATAGGCAATTGAACCGGGATAACGCCATTGCCGAATTTCTCTTTCATTCTTTCGACAACACTATAAAAGTCAGCGTTTTCCCGGTCCATTTTGTTAATAAATCCTATACGTGGCAAAGATAATTCGTTGGCATAGTTCCATACTTTTTCGGTTTCTACCTCGACGCCGGCAGCAGCGCATAGCACAATGAGCGCACTATCTACAGCACGTAGAGCGCCCTTAACTTCAGCTACAAAATCAGCATAGCCGGGAGTATCAACAAAATTTATCTTATGATCGCGCCACTCACAAGGCGCCAAAGCCGTACTAATTGTTACTTTCCGTTTTACCTCTTCCGGTTCAAAGTCAGTTGTCGCCGAACCATCATCAACACGTCCTAAACGGTTAACCGCGCCAGAATTAAATAGCATGGCTTCTGTTAAGGATGTCTTACCGGCTCCACCGTGGGCTACAATTCCAACATTTCTCAACTTGTCGCTCTTGTACTCTTTCATGGCTAGTCCCCTCCTGTTGTGGTCTGCTTAAATTCATTACTGACATATACCTTTACCAATTCTCTGTTTACTGTAAATATTCCTGCTTTTCTGTCTATTTAGTTTAAGTTAAAATGAGCAAAACATTCATGCTTTATTCCATATTTATAATTTTTTTCCAATAAATATGACAAAAACAACAGTTGATAAAATTACCGGAGCTTTCAGTACATACAAAAAGAGCTACTGCATTACAATAGCTCTTTTTGTATATATGGGACCGTTCTATCCTTTTAAGAACATACGCATCAATTTACGCAGCGGTCCTGGCAGTGACATTACATAAAACCGAAAATTCACAGTGCTCGCCCCCTCATTTTAGCTATTATCTATAGCTAATGCATCCTTATGCTGTCGATATAGTTTATGCGGATTGAGCAAAGTTGTGCAATTATAAATTCGCAGTACTTTCGGCCTCAAAACGGGATAATACAAAACAAAAATCTGACAGACGATTTAGGCTGATAAGTAAAGCTTCTGTGACGCCGGCATCAGTCTCAGCTTCTTTGAAACGCAAGGTCTGACGCTCAGCCCGTCTGGTTACTGTTCTCGCCAAATCCAGTGCCGCAGCTCCCGGAGTATCGCCGGGTATAATAAAATTTTTTAGCGGCGGCAGCTTGGCATCAAACTCATCAATCATTTGTTCCAGTGTTATAACATGGTCATTTGTTACATAGTGCTCTTTATTGCCGCCACTGGCTAAATCGGCCATAATCAACATCAACAGTTTTTGTAGTTTTACTATGGCTTCTTTGACCTCTTGATTGCTGCAATTAGCGCGGGCCAAGCCTAATGCTGAATTGATTTCATCGACAGTACCATAGGCTTCTACTCTGGCACTGGTTTTCCTGACTCGCTCACCGGTTAGGAGACCAGTTGTTCCTTTGTCCCCGGTTTTAGTATAAACTTTACTCATAACAATCCTCCAAGTGATACTGAACAATTTCCTGTTCAGTAAAATAAATAGCTATTTCTCTTGCTGCGCTATCGGCGCTATCAGAACCATGTATAATATTGCAGGACATAACCGTAGCATAGTCGCCACGAATGGTTCCAGGCAATGCATCAACAGGATTGGTCGCACCCATCATGGTTCTGACTATTTTGACGGCATTACTCCCGGTTAGTACCATGGCTACTACCGGGCCGGAAGTAATGTATTCAATAAGCGCCGGGTAAAATGGTTTGCCTTTATGTTCGGCATAATGACCAGCAGCCATTTCAGGCGTTAATTGAAGCAGTTTCAGCGCCGATAGTAACAAGCCTTTACGTTCAAAGCGCTGTATAATATCACCGCAGAGCTTTCTTTGCACTGCATCAGGTTTTAAAAGCACCAGGGTATTTTGGGAGATATCACTCATAGTATGTACTACTCCTCATATAGTTTTGGGCAAGTTCAGCATATGTTAAAGCCGACTGGCGAATGGCTTCAATCTCTTCCGGGCTGACCTGGCGGATGATTTTGCCTGGTGAACCCATAACTAACGAATTGTGTGGAATCCTTTTACGTTCAGTAATCAGCGAGCCAGCTCCAATAATACAGTTTTCGCCGATCTCGGCATAACCTAATAGAATGGCTCCCATACCGATCAAGCAGTTAGCAGCTACGGTACAGCCGTGGAGTATTACGTTATGACCCACTGTAACATAATCACCAATAAGGCAGGGAAAGTCATACATAACATGTACTGTACAATTATCCTGAATGTTAGTATACTGGCCAATCTTTATCGGGTTAATATCGCCTCTGACAACTGTGTTATACCAAATACTGGAGTTTTTTGCAATAGACACATCACCGACCACTCTTGCTCCTTCAGCTACAAATACGCTGTTATCAATTTCCGGAGTCAAGTCAGCAATCACTCCTTTCTCAAAAGAAGCCACTAGCTAGCCTTGGCTAATAGTGACTTCTTCTTTTTGTTTGCTATTACCTTATTTTCTTTGCCTGTTCTTCCAATTTAGCCACTCTATCAGCTGTTGCCGGGTGGGTGCTGAACAGACTAACCATCATGCCGCCTGCACCGCTAAACGGGTTAATGATAAAGAGATGAGAGGTAGCAGGAGTAGCTTCAGCCATCACACGATGCTGGGCAAAGTATTCAATCTTCTTGAGAGCACTGGCAAGCGCTAATGGATTGCCGGAAACAGCACCGCCTGTTTGGTCAGCCAGATATTCGCGCGAACGGGAGACACCGAGCTGGATAAGAGTAGCAGCGAGCGGTGCCAGCACCACCAGGAAAACAAGCTCAATAATACCGCCGATACCGCCCCCATCCTCATCATCGCCACGACCCAAACCGAAGATAGCTGTCCATTGTGCAATATTAGCAATCATGGTGATGACACCAGCGAGACTGGCAACAATAGTGCTAATCAAAGTGTCGCGGTTTTTGATATGAGACAATTCGTGAGCAACAACGCCTTCTAACTCTTCATAATTAAGCGCTCGCATAATACCTGTTGTCACAGCGACAGCAGCATGTTCAGGATCACGACCGGTAGCAAAAGCATTAGGCACATCGGTATTGATAATATAAACCTTCGGCATCGGCAGTTTGGCCTTTTGCGCCAAATTACTCACCATGCGGATTAAGTCTGGTGCATCCTGGGGCGTAACCGCTTGCGCACCATACATATTGAGCACAATTTTATCACTAAACCAGTAGCTGGCAAAGTTCATCAAAATCGAAATAACAAACATGAACGTCATGCCCTTAGTGCCACCAAAAAAGGCACCAACTGCAATTAGTAAACCTGTTAGTGCAGCAAGTAAAACAGTAGTCTTAAGCGTGTTCATTAAGACACCTCCATAGCGTATTTTATTCTATATAAACAATTACCGTCTTAACTATCCCACGCTAGCTAAAGATGACATCGCTCCTCCTTTCTTTTTCTGAATCTGTTATTACTATTAATTATAAGTGATTTACTTATAATTAACAACAAGCGTTTAAGCCCGATTTTCCATGCGTTCCTTGATGGCGGTCAGCATATTCATACTGTTGTCCCGTACCTTCCGCTTAAGAATCGGATTAAGCAATCCCGCAATCATCGGAATTCCAAATTCAAAATCAACGGTTAGTTTGATCTCGGTACCGCCGGCAATTGGTGTTAATATCCATTCGCCTTGGAACTTTTTTAAATCACCCTCGGTTTGCTTATAGCTAATATGCATGTTGGTATCATCAAAATTATCAAGCTCAGTCCATTTGATAATTCGACCATCTACATTGGATACCCATTTCGTTATGGTGGTATTGTCTTTTCGTTCAATAACCTCAACGCTAACCAAATCAGCCATAAACTCGGGATATTTTTCCATATCCTTCAAAATGGGGTAAATTTGACTGCGATCAGCGTTAACAGGCAAAGTCACTTCTACATATGGCATATTTATTTCCTCCTGTCCAATTATGCTATTCATGAAAAACTATAGGTCTTCCAACATATCCTGTGCCTTTGCCAATGCGCTTGACAAAGCTGAAATGACATAATCAATCTGCTCTTGTTCAATGATCAGTGGCGGTTCGATCCGCATAACTTTAGGATTGTTAAGTGTATATGCAATAAGAACACCTTTGTCAATCATTTCCGACATGATTAATCCGCCAATACCTTCTTTAGTCAGTTCTATGCCAATCATCAGACCCTTACCGCGCACTTGGGCTATTACCTCAGGGTAGGCCATGGCTAGCTCTGTCAGCTTACCCATAAAATAGTGACCGCTTTGTTCCGCCCGCCTAAGCAGGCCCTCCTCGCGAATCACGCTGATAGCGGCGATAGCTGCGGCACAGGCCAGTGGGTTGCCGCCGAAGGTTGAGGTATGCAAAAAAGGACTGGTGATGTACTTATCCCAAACCTTTGGCCGCGCTGTAAACGCACCAATAGGCATAACCCCGCCGCCTAAGGCTTTCGCGGTTGTTATAATATCAGGCACCACACCATAGTGCTCAACCGCAAACATCTTGCCGGTACGGCCTAACCCGGTTTGTACTTCATCACATAGTAACAGCGCTCCCGTTTTGTCACAGATCTCACGTGCCGCAGGCAGATAGGTATCAGGCGGGACAATGATTCCCCCTTCGCCCTGAATGGGTTCAATAATGACAGCGGCTGTCTCATTGTCCACAACTTGGGCTAAAGCATCAATATCACCAAATGGCACATGACTAAAGCCGGCAAGCAGCGGTTGAAACGGTTCCCGGAACATCTCCCGTCCGGTAGCACTTAAGGAGCCTAGTGTTTTGCCATGAAACGAATTGGTGGTAGCAACAAACTTATTCCGGCCGGTATGGACCCGTGCCAGCTTGAGGCTGCCTTCTACTGCTTCGGTTCCACTGTTGACGATGAAACTATATTGCAGGTCACCAGGCGTTATTTCAGCCAGAAGTTCTGCTAAATCAGCCATCGGTTTATCAAATAACACCTTACTCGATAGCGGCATGAAATCTAGTTGGCGCTTAACAGCCTCAACTACTTTGGGGTGACGGTGTCCCAGACTAAATACCCCATAGCCCCCCAGACAGTCGACGTATTCTTTTCCACCAATATCTTTGATAATAGTACCTGCGGCTTCCCATTCAATTGTGGACAGCCCCATGAAGCGGAACAGTTTGGCCATGGCCGGGTTAATATATTGCTCATACTTGTTAATTGTCTGGCTTATCATTTGTTCTTTACTAGACATATAAACCCTCCTTGTAAAGTCAATGCCACAATTTATAAAAATCTACTTATGGCATTATTTTCTATTACTATCAAAAAAACTCCTGCTTTATTCAAAAAAAGCAGCAATAAGGAGAAAATTCTATTCGCTAACAGGATTTACCCTCACTAGTCTTGAATAAGAAAGAGCTAATTATGCAAGGGATGGTGTTCACTGATGAATGACATATTTGCTGCAATCACTCTGCTTGTCCTCATAGGTAATGTCGGGTTACTCTTACTGCTGCTGGTAAAGGTTACCAAGGCCGGGAGTCCGGACTTGACACCGTTCAAGCAACTCGCCTATAATCAGGAACGCCTGGAGGCCATGCTTCGCGATGAGCTGGGAAAAAACCGCCAGGAACTGACTTTCACTAGTAAAATACTGCGGGAAGAACTGGCAGGTCAACTGCATGAATTTACGAATAGTAATGACCAGCGATTTTCGCGTCTCATTCAGCTTAATGAGCAAAAACTCGACAAGCTCCGCGAGACAATTGAGGGCAAACTCACAGATATTCAAAATGATAACAGCAAAAAACTCGAAGTAATGCGGGCAACGGTGGATGAAAAATTGCACGCAACTCTGGAAAAACGATTAGGTGAGTCGTTTCAACTTGTGAGCGAGCGCCTGGAACAGGTGCACAAAGGGCTGGGAGAAATGCAGCAACTGGCGTCCGGGGTCGGTGATCTCAAGAAAGTCCTGTCCAATGTTAAAACCCGGGGCATTTGGGGTGAAATGCAGCTGGCCTCGCTATTAGAACAAGTCCTAACTCCTGAGCAGTATTCTGCCAATGTGGCAACAAAGCGTGGCAGCCAGGACCGGGTAGAATTTGCCGTATGCCTGCCAGGCAGAGATAGTAATGATACCCTTGTTTGGCTGCCCATTGATGCCAAGTTTCCCCAGGAAGATTACCAAAGGCTTTTAGAAGCCCAGGATATGGCTAATACCGAACTGGCCGCCGCAGCGGCGGCCAGTTTAGAAA
Source organism: Sporomusa ovata DSM 2662 (assembly GCF_000445445.1). Lineage (GTDB taxonomy): Bacteria > Bacillota > Negativicutes > Sporomusales > Sporomusaceae > Sporomusa > Sporomusa ovata. The sequence goes on from NZ_ASXP01000004.1 coordinate 712,344, forward strand.
CCAGGATTCGCCTGGAGGCTAAAACCATCAAAGAGAAATATATTGATCCACCCAATACTACTGACTTTGCTATTATGTTTCTGCCTATCGAGGGATTATACGCCGAAGTATTACGGCGCCCCGGACTATGTGAAAGCCTACAGCGGGAATACCGTATTAGTATTACAGGTCCAACTACACTAGCGGCGTTATTGAATAGTCTGCAAATGGGATTTCGGACCTTGGCGATTGAGAAACGGTCAAGTGAAGTCTGGGGCCTTCTGGGCGCTGTAAAAACAGAGTTTGGTAAGTTCGGGGATGTTCTCATAAAGACCAAGGAAAAACTAGACCAGGCCAGCAAACAAATTGACGCCGCCGCCGTACGCACCAGAGCCATTGAACGAAAACTCAAGGACGTCGAACAACTGCCTGCTGCAGATGCTGTTCGTGTCCTGGGACAATATGATATGCAAGAGTAAAGCAAAAGCACATCCGACCATGTTTGGATGTGCTTTTGCTTTACTCTCAGAATTATTCACATAATACACTATTTTTTGGTAATAATAACCACAAAATAGTACGAGAGGAGGAATGCTGCTGTGGAGACTATCTTTTCTAAAACCTATAAATATTTAAAAACCCTCCTGGTCTATCAGCCACCGCATACTCCTACTCCCTTTGTATTAGATGATAAGTTAGACAAACAACAACCCAACTGCAGTGAGAACGGACTTGCGGGACCGGCGGAGGAACTCCAAATACTTTTGCGCCACGCTAAACAGTTAAAAGAAGTCTTAGAAATGGCGGCTAAACATCTTAAAGCAGGTCGGTTTACGCAATTAACACAAATGCAAACAGTAGTTAAGAAACTGGCAGCAATTAAGGGCGAGCGCTCCCCTGCCAGACTAGCCTTTGACGCCGTAAGTCAGCCGGATAACAGGCAGGTGAGTGCTGTGCTGGCCGAAAACCGTGCGTTGCTGGAAAAACTCTACAAGCTGCCGCACAACAAGGATATTATTATTCGTAATCTTATTTTGCCTCTTGCCCCGCCGATTAAAGCTATCCTGGTGTTTTTAGACGGTATGGTTGATAATAAAACACTCAATCTGGCTGTTTTACAGCCATTAATGTACTTCTCTGCTGATCATGTGCGCGATGGCGGTACTACCGGCAGTCTTACTGCTCAGATTATCGAGGAATGTTTACCTGCCAACCAAATCAACAAAGCCATAGATTACCAATCTGTCCAGCATGGTATCAACAGTGGAGATACCGCACTCTTTATTGATGGTGTTCCGGAAGCTATCTTAATCAACACCAGAGGTATGGTGCAGCGCGGTGTAAATAAACCTACGACAGAGCAAACGGTGCGCGGATCACAGGCATCTTTTAGTGAAGGGCTGCGCATTAATACCGCCTTGATTCGCGGTACGTTAAAGAGCAGCGAGCTTGTTACCGAGATCCTGTCTATCGGTAAAAAAACCAATACCAGCTGTGCCATTATGTATTTAGAGTCTGTGGCCAACCCATTGCTTGTAACTGAACTGAAGCGTCGGATTGAGGGGATTTCCACCGACTATCTGGGAGATATCGGGTCGCTCCAGCAGTTCATTGAGGATCATCCTGGCAATCTGTTTCCCCAGGCCCTTTCAACTGAACGGCCTGACCGGGTGGGTGTGCATCTGGCCGAAGGCCGGGTAGCCTTGATACTAGATGGTGTGCCCCTTGCCCATGTTGTGCCTGTCAGCTTTTTTACCTTCTTTCATTCAGCCGAAGATTTCTCGTTTAAAGCTATTGCAAGCACCGGACTACGTATATTGCGTCTTGCTGCTGCCTTTATTACGCTCTTGCTGCCTTCTCTGTATTTGGCAATTAACTACTTTCATCAAGAGGCACTCCCTACCGAAATTGCTCTGGCTATTGCCGGTGCCAGGGAGAAAGTACCATTTCCGGCGCTCATTGAGATTGTCCTCATGGAATTTTCCTTTGAACTTATTCGGGAAGGGGGATTACGCATTCCCGGAGTGCTGGGGGCGACAATCGGGATTGTCGGTGCACTTATTCTGGGACAGGCGGCAGTTACTGCCAATATTGTCAGTCCAATTGTAGTTATTATTATTGCCTTAGCAGGTCTGGCTTCCTTCGCTATTCCTGATTTTCAGATGGCAATGGCTTTCCGCATTATCCGCTTTCCTATGCTTATCCTGGCAGCAACATTAGGGCTGGTCGGTGTTGCTTCCGGGTTTCTACTGCTTGTACTCCTATTATGCAGTATGAAATCTTTTGGTATGCCATATATGCTGCCGATAGCTCCCCGGGTGGAGGGCAATCTGGATGTAGTGGTTCGTGGTCCGGTGTTTCAGCAAGAAAAACGACCAGACGGTTTGAATACTAAAGATACTATAAAACAGCCTGCTATAAGTCGCGAATGGCTAAAAGAAAAACCACGGGGAGGACAAGATAAACCATGAGTTATCAGCCTGGCCGCATGGGTATAGCGGAGGGGATGGCCTTAGTATTTATTATCCTATTGCCTCGTATTTTTCTGACAACACCGGCCAATGATGCCGCTACTGTCGCTACTGCCGGCTGGTGGATGGTCATTGTTTCCGGCTTACTAACGATCTTGACCATTATCGCCTGGGTTTATATTTTACAGCAAACTCCTGGCGACCTTTTTAGCATTTCTGAAAAACTGTTAGGACGTATTGGAGCATGGCTAGTAACAATCACATGCATTGTATTTTTCTTTCTTAATGCGGCACTCCTACTGCGCCAATTTTCAGAAAATACCTTACTTACAGCCTTACCACAAATCGAGTTTAGTTTCATTATCGGCTGGTATGCCCTTGTCGCTGCGCTAAGTGCATTCTTAGGTCTGGAAGCATTGGCTCGCGGAACCTACCTGTTATTGCCGATAAGCGTTTTTAGTTTACTGATAGTCCTGCTTCTATTAGCTCCCACTTATGACACCTATAATCTGGCTCCCTGGCAGGGTTACGGGTTTCTGCCTTCACTCAAACACGGAATACAGAACGCGGGTACCAACTTCGGCGCGCTGATTCTTGTGATTGTTGCACCTGCTATGCAGAATGTCCGAACTTTCAAATGGGCCAGTATCTTGGGAATAATGGGCTGTGTCTTTCTCAAAGCATTATCCATTATGGTATTCACCATGGTATTTGGAATTGCCGTGGCGAGTGAAAAAACACTACCTTTTTTTGAGATGGCCCGCTTAGTATATTTGAGCCGTTACCTGCAACGGATTGAGTCGTTATTTATCATACTGTGGGTTATTGTAGGATTATTGGGAATTGCTATCAGCCTTTATATGGGAGCCTATTTAATTACCCGTTTATTGAAGCTGCCGGCTCTTAAGCCGCTCATTCCACTCTCGGCTTATATTATTGCGCAACTAGCCATGATACCGCCTGACATTGCCACAGTTATTCGCATAGATGGATTCGTAATAGCTAACTTCTTCACCACTAGTCTGTTTATCCTTACACCACTACTGCTAGTAGCGTCAATGATGAAGACTAGCAAAAAGGGGGACCAGTCGTGTTCTTCCGATTGACTATTATATCTTTAGGCTTAACAGTATGCCTTATATTATCAGGTTGTTTCGGTGCTAAGGAAACCGACGAAGTGGCCTATGTTTTGGCTGTTGGGGTTGATTATCTGCCAAATAAGCAGATAAATATTACCTATCTGCTTGCGGTTCCCAGGGCACTAGGCGCCAGTGGAGGTGGCGGTGATACCGACAGTGGCAAAAGCCTGGTTGTTACTACCATCAAGGCTCCCTCCTTATCCGAAGGCCGTTCTTTGCTCGGCGCCTCACTTGGCCGGTCCCCTGATTTATCCCATATTAAGGTCTGGGTTGTCGGTGAAGAATTAGCACGACAAGGACTGGAGAATTTAGTAGGACCACTCCTCCGGTTTCGTGAATTTCGCGGCTCTATGTTTATGATGGTGGTTCGTGATACCGCACAGGGATTTATCAACAAAAATAAGCCGTCAATTGACGTATTACCTTCACGCTGGATTGAAGGTCTCTTGTTATCAGGGACTGAGACCGGCTATTTATTGCCCACGCATGTTCATGAGTTTTATAATCGGCTAAAGACTACGAGCGGTGCTCCCTATGCTGTATATGCGGCAATTAATCCCTTATCAGGTACAGACAGGCCTAGTGCTAAACCAACCCCACCAGAACGAGCTAAGGAGTATCTTGCCGGCGATATACCGCGTGAAGGTGGTAATCCTGCCACTGTTATTGGTACGGCTGTATTTAAGCGTGACAAGCTGGCAGGGACGCTGACTAACGAAGAAACACGCATGGTTGCTATCCTTATGGGGAATTTCCCCAAAGGCTTTTTAACGATAGTCGATCCCCAAAAAGCCGAGCGGAATGTGCACATTCTTTTGCGGTTAGGCAAAAAATCCACAAATTAATGTTAGCTTCGCAAATAATCGGCCTGTTATTGATATTAATGTGCTGTTAGAAGGCGAACTCGCCAGTATTGCCAGCAATATCAACTATGAGTCCGAGGATAACAGGGAATTATTAGAAGAAGAGGTGTCAAAAACCATCAAACTAGAAATGGTAGAGATGCTTAACCATACACAAGCGCTTGGTACTGATGTTGTTAATTTTGGCCGCTACTTCCGACCTAAGTTCCAGACCTACGATGAGGTTGCCAGTTTTAATTGGAATGCCCTTTATCCTGAGGCTGAATTTCAAGTACAAATCCATACTAAAATCCGTCGTACCGGACTAATGTATCAGAGCCTGCCGATAAGGGGTAATGACTAATGGATTATATATACCTCGGCATAGGTGCTGTCATTGGTTTTCATGCTTTGACATATGCCTATTGGCTGAAAAATAACGGCAATACATTGGGGGCAATTGGAATAGGTATCTTGGTTATGACAGGTCTGGCTCTGACATTGCTGCGTATGTTCAAGGGAAATTAGAATGGCATTTTGAGAAAAAACACGCTATATCACAAAAACAGGAGATATTTTGCAAATTTGGCAGGAATACGCCGGTATCTGTCTTTTTTATGTTATGGAATATTTGATTTTATACATTATTTTCGTTATTATTTAAATAGCGTTAGCACTCAACTTCAAAGAGTGCTAACAACAGAATTTTTGATGATATTGGAGGTTCGTAATGTCTCAAGAAACAATCAACAAAGAAACAAAAGAATTCCAGGCTGAGACTAAGCAGCTGCTAGATCTAATGATTCACTCAATTTATACAAACCGGGAGATTTTTTTACGGGAGCTTATCTCAAACGCCTCAGATGCTATTGATAAAATTCGGTTTGAATCATTAACAAATCATGACTTGCTTGAAGGCACTGATGATTTTGAAATTTTTATCCTGCCTGACGAAACGACCAATACCCTCACGATCTCTGACAATGGCATGGGTATGACCTATGCCGAAGTTGTGGAAAACATTGGAACAATTGCCAAATCCGGCACCAAAGCCTTTCTGGATAAAATAAAAACCGCCGGCTCAGCAGCTGATACTGAACTAATTGGTCAATTTGGCGTTGGTTTCTATTCGGCCTTTATGGTAGCAGAAAAAGTTACTTTACTTACCCGTGCTCCCGGTCAGTCTAAGGGCATTCGCTGGGAGTCAAACGGTGATGGCACTTATACTATTGAAGAGTGTGCCAAAGATACTCGTGGTACAACCATTATCTTAACTCTTAAAGAGGAATATCGCTCTGCCGAACATGCTGAGGAAAACTTTCTTAACTACTATCGCTTAGAGAACCTGATCAAAAAATATTCTGATTATATCCGCTACCCAATTAAGATGAATTATACTAAAGAGGAAAAACCACTGGATGCAGACGGTAAAGTGATCGAAGACGCCCCGCCCACCAAGACAATTGAAGTTCGTACGCTCAACTCTATGGCCCCCCTCTGGACTAAAAATAAAAACGACATTACTCAAGAGGAGTACTATCAATTATACAAAAATCTCTTCCATGATTGGGAAAACCCCCTGGAAATTATTCACTCCAAAGTGGAAGGTGCTGTAGAATATACCACTTTGCTGTTTCTTCCCTCTCATGCACCGTTTGACTTTTACCAGCGAGAGTCTACGACAGGCATCCGTTTATATTCAAAAAATGTCTTTATTATGGATAATTGTCAAGACCTCCTGCCTGATTACCTGCGCTTTGTTCGCGGATTAGTCGATTCTCCCGACTTTTCCCTCAATATCTCCCGTGAACTTCTCCAGCAGAGTCAACAGTTGAAACGGGTTGGCAAAAATCTGGAGAAAAGCATACTAAAGACACTGGAAACCATGCTAACAAAAGACCGGCCTAAATACGAAAAATTTTGGCATGAGTATGGCAAAGCCATCAAAACTGGCATCTATTCTGAGTTCCAGAGCCGGGACAAATTAAAGAATCTCCTGCTCTTTGCCACCTCGCACGCAACCGATGAGTTGACTACGCTGGAAGACTACATCAAACGTATGCCGGAAACCCAAAAGGTTATCTACTACGCGACAGGCAAAGACCGCTCCGCAGTAGAACGCTTACCACAAATGGAATTACTGCGCGAAAAGAACATTGAAGTGCTCTATCTTTTTGACCGGGTAGATGAATTTGCTATTGATGCTTTGCAAGAATATGAAAAGAAAAAGTTTCAGTCAGTCAGCCGCGGCAACCTCGAACTTGACGATATTGACTCCCCTGAAACAAAAAAAGAGATTGATGCACTGGCCAAAGAAAATGAGCCGCTGATTAAAGCCATCAAGGAACGCCTTAGTGGTAAAGTAGCTGATGTTAAAATCAGCAATCGTTTAAAATCCAGTGCCGTATGCCTGGTTAGTGATGATGGCGGCATTAGCCTGTCCATGGAACAAATTTTATCGGAAATGAACAAAAATATGTATAAAGCTAGCCGGATTCTTGAGATTAACCCCGATCATGAGATATTTGGTGTACTGAAGAATTTGTATCAGACAGCCCCTGATTCTGACTCATTTAACGATTATTGTGATTTACTGTATGGACAGGCATTACTCATGGAAGGGATTACCCCGGATGATCCCATCAGTTTTGCTAATAAAGTGGCCAATCTAATGGCCCATAACCCACAATAGCACCAAGCGCCTGCCAGACTTATTCTGGGCGGCGCTTTTCTTCTCTTTATATAAAAAACGATACTGCCTATTGCGTTTTTGCAAGCGGATGGCAGCATATTTTGTTAAACGTATGTTCGTAATTATTTCGAACATACGTTTTTTATATGGTAATAACTTTATTCTTATTAAGTAGTATGCAGCCTGTTTGCAGTATACATAATTAATAATATAAAAGATTATTCCATTAATTACACAGGCTTTTTTATAAAAAAGCAGAATGTTTTATGTTAACTTTATAGAACTATCCTAGCATAAAGAAAAATTACTTATTACATGCTGAACCAGCAATATAGAGTGATGGGGAACGCTCTTATGAGCAGGTCAGTACTGTTATAAGATAACCTGTACCTACCTAAGTCTACTAAGAGGAAACATGGAAACTCTTATGAACACTGTCGGATAGAATATGGGTTATTAGTTACAAATCATTTGAAATTTTCCCCCGAAAAAATTTTAGGAGGAACAATTATGAAAAAGAAATTATTAACTGCTGCCGTACTATCTGCCCTAACTCTATCCGCTGCTTCGGTTTTCGCTTCCCCTATTACGTTTTCCGGTGATGGCTACATTCAGTACAATAATACTACCCAAGCGCCCAGTGCCTTTAACTGGGATAACTGGAACGGCATTGACACCCGTTTTCGTCTGAACGTTGATGGTAATATTACTGATAACCTTCGTGCACATGTTCGCTTTGTACAAGAACAAGACGTTTCAACCGAATATGCATCAAATCAGGCCAGAATGGACATGGCCTATATCGCAGGCAAGTTTGATAATTTTGAAATCCAGGTCGGTAAAGATGATCTTTTCACAGGTAAAGGACTTTTAATTGATGACCATCAATTTACCGGTGTCAAAGCAAGCACCACTCTGGATGTATTAAAATTAAGCGGTTTCTACGGCAAAGATAATGACCTTACAAGAACTGGCACTTTAGATTTAAGTACCTCATTAAATGGCGTAAACCTTGGCGCTAACTATGTTTTATTTGATACTACCCATTACTATGGCGTAAATGCCGATACTAAAATTGGTGATGCCGTGCTGAATGCCGAATATGTTAAAAATTCCGTGACTTCTGCTGATGGCTATATGGCCGGCATAACTAAAGGTGCCTACACTGTTTCTTACCGTGATATCGAAGATGGTGCAGTACCAACTTTCCACACTACTAATCTTAACTATGATAATTCCAAAGGCTTCAAAGTAAGTGCCAAATACGATGTAACTAAGAACTCCAGCATTACCCTTTACCAAGATTTTGCAAAAGATCAGGCTGGTGCTAAAAAACATCGTACAAATGTTGAATACGACTTTAATTTCTAGCTCAAAGTAACGTAATTTCCGGCAGTCTCTCGCAGACTGCCTTTTTTTTATAAGATAAGAAAGTATAAGTTTTTTGAACCGCAGAGACGCAGAGTACGCAGAGTACGCAGAGGGAATGTTCTCGATATACATCTCCCCTCTGCGCTCTCTGTGTGTTCTGCGGTTAGAGCCGTATCCTCAAGGGCGCGATAGCGCTTTTTTAATTTTCATAAGCATTAATTTCCCTGGACTGCAAAATCTCTTAGTATACTTCAAACATAGTTGTGAGAATCTATATTCAATTACAAAAAATATAGTAAATGAGGTGCTATGCATGACTTCTGAAAAAAATCAAGAGAAAGACAAAAATACGAAACCCGCTAACCAGCCTACACAACAAGAAGAAGAGGCAACGCAAGCAGTAGAAATCCAGAACATACTTAGTAGTTTGCCATAAGGGGAGGAACTATAGTGAATGATCCCTATGCCCGAAATATGTTTGGTAAATTTAACCCCTATTTTGCCAAACGACAAACAACAGGAAATTTGGCAGTAGTACTTGACGGTACTTTCGACGATCGGGGTTTAGAGCTAATCTCCCCTTCGTCACGAGCTGTTAAAGCATCAGAAATTCATGAACTCATTCTCTCTGATGAACAAACCGGACCAGGACAAAGGGTGAATCGCATTGCTTATGTCGGTTTTGTCGAAATAAACCGTGGCGGTGTAATTGTCGTTGGCGATTCGGTGAGTGCAGGTGATACCGTTATCGGTACAATTGCCGGTTTTGACGAAACACATATGCCAAACCATCTAAATATAGTTTTGGCTGGCAATAGAAAAAGCGGTCGGGAACTACAACTTTCTGTGGAAAACACGATCACGATAGGATAATAAGGAGGAATCATTTTGAGTTTTGAGGCCAAAGTAAAAGAGCTGGGCTTAACCGTTCCAGAAGTAGCTAAACCTGTAGCAGCCTATGTTCCTTCGATTAAGGTTGGGGATTATGTATATACTTCCGGTCAAATTCCTTTTGTTGAAGGTAAGCTGGCGTATGCCGGTAAAATCGGCAAAGACCTTTCGCTAGAACAAGGCTATGAAGCAGCCAAAGTTTGCGCTTTAAACTGTCTGGCTGCAACAAAAAGTGTAATTGGCAGCTTAGATAACATTGAGCAGATAATAAAAGTCGTAGGTTTTGTAAACAGCGCACCTGGCTTTGTCGATCAACCAAAAGTAATAAACGGCGCATCTGAGTTAATCGGAACTGTTTTTGGCAAACAGGGCGAACACACTCGTTCAGCCGTTGGTGTACCGGAACTACCGATTAATGCTGCTGTTGAAGTGGAAATGATTATTAAGGTAAAGTCATAATATAACAACTATGCACATTATTTTGACAGCTAAATGCGATTAAATAGAAATTGGAATATGGAGGAATTTCAGCATGGCTTTTAAATATAAATTTCAAATGTACAAACACCTTCAGGCAAATATCGCCAACATTTATGCAGATGCCCGCAAGGCGGCTGAGGAACTAAATATTCCTGCAGATATCCGTGGTAAATTTGGTATGACAGGTGGTATTTCAGGTTGTCCGGCACCGCTTCGTGACGATATCATGCACGCTGGAGAAGAAGCAGGTAAAAAAGTAATTCCTTTAGCTGGCATGGTTGACCAAATTCGCGAATTGGTTAAAGATATTTACGGCGACGAATACGACGCTGCTCCGACTAGCACCTGCGAAGCCGGTCTGTGGGTAGCCTTTGATTCCTTGTTCACTCCTCCCAATTTAGGTCGCGGTGACAACTATCGTGCCCGTTATTTTGCTCCGCTTGAGAAACATTTTCATCATCAAGGCGGCTATGGTCGGCCGTTTCCCGGACGGTATAAAGATATTATTGCCGACCGCGGAACCACTCCGGGTGAACTTGGTTTCTATGGTAAACGTCAAAACAATTTAGATACCGTTATTATTCCATTGGCTGGTGCCAAATATGATGTTCATGGTATCAAATATCATCCTTGTCCTTTATTAACTACTGTTGATGCAAAGCAAGTGTATGAAGATATGAAAAAATTCGCTCAGATTCATGCCAGCATGTTTACCGGTATCACATCACTAGGTTATGAAACCCCAGGCTACGGCTACGGCGAAAAAGACGCCGACGGCACTCCGGTACTGCAAAAAATGTATGCCAAACTGGCTAATGAATATGGGGTTCCTTATGTTATTGACAACGCCTGGGGGGTACCGGGCATTGGCCACAATATTCGCAAATCCGGTGCTGATGTCATCATTTACAGCATGGATAAAGCTAGTGGTGCTGCAACAAGCGGTCTGATTATCGGTAAAGAGGATATTATGGTTCCCATTCGTCGTGCGATGGGTCTGCATGGGGATAGATGGGGTACCGGTTCATCCTACGGTAAAGCTGCCTACGTAACATTTGATCCTGGCAAAGAAGCTCTTGCAACGCAAATTCAAGCCTTAAAAGTTCTGCGCGATAACCCCGAAGTATATACCAAATCAGTGGATGATCTCTATGATGTAGTTGTCGAAGAATTTGCCAATATCCATCCCAAATTAAAGGCGGGCATCATCATTAGCAAGTCATATAATTCCCGTGCAGTTGAGGTTAACTACGAGGGAACTTGGGGTAAAGGTGAAATGGGTCTCCCCATCTTCTCCATTGAAGATATGTATTCCGGTACTAACCTGCTGCAATCCGGAATGGCTCAAATGGGTGTAATTCCGACAGTTGCTTATGATGGAAATATCTATATTTCCCCTGACCTTGCTACTACCGACAGCAAAGGAAATCTTTTGAAAGATGTTATGCGGTATGGTGTTAAGGCCCAAATTATGTTGATGGAAATAATCGCCAAATATGCAGAGATCCTCTAAGCACTAGCTGCAAAGAAAATGACGGAGGCATTGGGGACAACCTTGATGCCTTCTTTCTGTAAAAAACTCATAAGGAGGATATCATGGCAAAAAAAGTAGTTGTTGTGGGTGGCGGCTGGGCAGGCACTGCTGCCGCATTAGCAGCCAAAAAAGCTGGTTGTGAAGTAGAACTGTTTGAGCGGACAGACATGCTATTAGGTACCGGTCTAGTTGGCGGCATCATGCGCAATAACGGGCGATTCACGGTTACTGAAGAAATGATTGCTATGGGCGGCGGTGACCTGTTTGAAATTACCGATGCCAATTCGCGTCATAAGAATATTGAGTTTCCCGGACACAAGCATGCTAATTTATACGATGTGTCAACAATTGAACCTGCTGTTCGCAAAGCACTTTTAGATGCAGACATAAGAATTAATCTTAAATCCCGGGTCAAAGACATTGTTACGGAAAATGGGAAAATAGTCCGTGTAATCGCTGATATATTCCAGGAAAACCAAAGCATTGAAGCTGCCGGTGATTCCTTTGTCGATGTTTCCGGTACAGCCGGACCTCAATCTAATTGCAGCAAGTATGGTAATGGTTGTGCAATGTGTATTTACCGCTGTCCAACCTTCGGACCGCGCTTCAGTATTGCCGCTAAAGCCGGTATAAAAGAGATGATTGGTGAAAAAGCTGACGGTACTTTGGGAGCAATGAGCGGCTCCTGTAAATTACACAAAGATTCTTTAGCACCCGAAATTAGAGATACCTTAGATCGCACCGGCGTCTGTGTAATTCCCGTCCCTCCCCATCTGCAAAAAAGTATTTCCTCTCTTGGACAAAAAGCTTGCCAACAATATGCACTTAAAGAATTTGCTGAAAATATCGTTCTATTAGACACTGGACATGCTAAATTAATGACTGCCTATTATCCGCTTGACGTACTCCGTCAAATCCCCGGTTGTGAAAATGCACGATTTGAAGATCCTTATGCCGGTGGTATAGGCAACTCTATGCGTTATTTTGGAATGTTACCCCGTGACAATGCTTTGAAAGTAGAAGCACTAGAAAACGTCTTTTGTGGCGGCGAAAAGGCTGGTTTGTTAGTAGGACATACCGAGGCAATTATAACAGGAACTTTAGCCGGCCATAATGCGGCCAGACACGCACTAGGCCGGGAGAACATTGAAATTCCAACAACGTTAGCCTGCGGCGAAGGTATCGCTCATGTTAAGGAACAGATGCATACGAAAGAAGGCTTAACAAAAAAATATACCTTCTCCGGGTCGGTATTGTTTGAGCATATAAAAAATAAAAATCTCTACATTACCGACATTGACAAAATCAAAGAAAATGTCCAGCAGGCTGATATGACCGGCATTTTTGCCCAATCACTAACGTAATACCCGTCAAAGTAGTACTAACGCCTTTTGAATTAATATAGTATTTCCCTTGTGGCAGGGAGATGATAAGTATTGTTTGAGGTGGTTATAGGTATTGCCGGCACAGCAAAAAACACAGGAAAAACGACGACCAGTGCAGCAATTCTTGATGAACTAAGGTATCGCGACATTCCTATTTTCTTAACCAGTATTGGTTATGATGGTGAAAACCTAGACAATATTACCGGCCTTCCCAAACCAAAATTAAAAGTAATGAACAAAGATATCATTGCTACTGCAGAAAAATGTGTAGCAACCAGCACCGCTCAATTAAAGATACTTGATATAACGAATATCCATACACCACTAGGAAAAGTAGTAATCACACAAGTACTTTCGCCGGGACTGATAGTTACAGCCGGTCCCAACAAAAGCACTGAAGTACGCTTACTCCGGGATTTGCTGCACCAAATCGGTCCGGGTGTAACTATTTTTGATGGTGCACTCAACCGTATTGCACCAATGGCCGAAACAGATGGTATCATCCTGACTACAGGTGCAGCCCGTACAACTAATATTCCAGTTCTATCACTAGAAACGGAAATGTTGTGGCGCTTATCCAATCTGCCATATGCCGGACAGATCTCTAAACTAGCTGAAAAAAAAGTGACTTGTGTCACTTTACTTAATTCAAATCTACAAGAAATAGCCAGTAGTCAGCACCCTTCCCTCTTGACTGTACAGGAAGCAGCGCGATTATTTCAAGGCTTTGACGATAGCGAGGGCCACCTGATTATTCCAGGAGTCACCACCGAGAAAGTACTGCAAACTCTTTATGAATTTTTTATCAATAGTGAACAGCGACTGTTCTTAACTTTTGCCGATCCGATTAAACTCCTTACTGCTGACAATCTGGTAACCTTTTACCAAAAATTAGACAAGCTCTATGAAGCCGGTGTTTTTGCTGTCGTACTGCGCCGGGTACCCTTGTTCGCCGTAACGGTAAATCCTTTTTACCCTGAATACCGTTTTGAATCAAAAACTTATGTTCCCAATCATATTGATTTTCACACTCTAGAAGTATCGGTAAGACGAAAAATTGCAATTCCTGTATACAATGTCGCCCGGCATGGAGCCAAGCACCTTGTAGATATCATCCTGACCCATGCCCACCGTTGGGAAGCTCCCGAAACGGTATATTTTGAGTAACGAGGTGAACTGGCATATGACCAATCCGCAACATCAGATTATGGACGCACTTGATGTAGAAACCTTCTTTGTGTGTGATAATGAACAACAGGGTCGCCATCTTATGCTAAGTATGCTAAAAAACTGGGGCTTTACTGATGTAGACATTGTATTTGCCCAACATATCGGTCCTGGCACGCGAATCCGGGGTCGTGCCTATGCTTACCGCCCGTCAGATAAATATACCTGGCTGCTAAGAGAAGCTGTAAAGGGGGAACAAGCTTGAAAAAAGTAGTGATTTTAGCTCCCCTTGATCCTGTACATGATATTGGGCTAAAAATGATTGGACGAGGTTTAAATCAAGCCGGACATGAAACTTTTTTGCTGCCTCCGGATCTCACTCCAGATGAAATTGTTGAAATGGTTTTCAGCAAAGGCAAAGTTGACATTCTCTTAGTAAGCCGTACACTTGGCTATGGTGTAGGTGAAATTTTAGCGCGTTTCATCGATCTGGCTGATGCCGCCGGTCTCCGCACCAATACCAGGATTGGTATCGGCGGTATGGCGATTCGTCCCGAATTGGCTGCGGAACTGGGTTTCGACGCCGGATTTGGTCCAGGAACGACAGTAGAAGAAGTAGTTTGTTTCGTCGAAGGCCGCGAATATCACCCTGATCCCTTCCGCAGCAAAAAAGACAAGACAGATATGACGGCAAATTATGATTACCAGTACCACCATGGGGCTATTGGAGAAAAACTTGGCCGTATTTCAGAAATGATTCTAGATTGGGTAAAAAACAAGACCTCACCTGGCGTAAAACGCGCCAAACTCAGAGATGAGCTGTGGGATGTAGAACGCTGGCGTAAGCGCCAGGGTAATGGTGATTTATATAACCATTATCCCCAGTTATGTAGTGAAATCCCTCAAAAATACTATACTACAGGCGAGCTGCACCCCAAAACCCGCCGGTTTACCATTGAAGAAGTACGAGGTCTTGAAAAATATTTAGAAGAAACTAAGGCGCGTATGTCGGTGCTAAAATTACAACATACGCGCAAAAAAGCCACTGGTCTTTAACCAATATGGTACAGGCTGTCCATTTATGGATGTCGGTCATATTCTCGCCAGTGAAGCCTGGGGCGCAGATGGCGTAGTCCATTTTGACCCTTCCTGGGGTGCACGTACCGAAGGCTTTTTGGATGGCTTCCTGACCCACCAAGAGGATGGAACAGTGATAACACCGGCTAATCTGAATCGCATTCATGGCTCGTTAGAAAGATCTACGTTATGGCAAGTACGTGCCCATCGAGGACTCAACACACCGGAAACAGTAGTGCTGTCCGGGAAAATCGGGGCCGATTTAACCAAAATCAATATCTGCTATGGAGCATTAGGCGCAGGGACTGACCCGGAACGTATGACAGTCGATGGCTATCATTCCATCTTAT
This sequence comes from Sporomusa ovata DSM 2662, assembly GCF_000445445.1. Classification (GTDB taxonomy): domain Bacteria; phylum Bacillota; class Negativicutes; order Sporomusales; family Sporomusaceae; genus Sporomusa; species Sporomusa ovata. The sequence continues at coordinate 727,722 of NZ_ASXP01000004.1, forward strand.
ATGCCCAAAAATACAACATGCCGTTTGATGTTGTGACCAATGAAGAATTAGCGGGTGTACCTGCCTACAAGGCCTTTGCCGGGATGCTCATTGTAAGCGATTTGGCTGTTCATTTAGGTGCACGTCCCATTTTGCAACCACTCTTTGCCTATTCACCCGAAGTAATGATTCATGAATATATGGAAGATAACTATATTGATTTCAATGCTGGTAAAATTTTCGCATTGCGCAATATCATCAATGCTCCCATTTGGCCAGGTGCACCCATTGGCTTTCTGACCCATACGGAAGACCGTGTCCAATCCGCCACAACTACTGCCCTACATGCTTGTCTGGCTATGGCACTTGAAGTAGACGCTATTTCTATTGCTTCCACAGACGAAGCCTACTCGGGTGGCCCTATTTCGGTTCCAGCCAAAATCGACACCCTCCGAGCTGTTCAAGACAGTTTTCGTTTTTTTGGCCAAGCAAGCATTCAACCTACTAATCAGGCAGACAAATACGCGGAACAGATCACCGCAGGAATTGAAAAAGTTCTCGACGACGTCTTAGCTACCGGTGATTTTGTCACCGCTATTCATAAAGGTGTGCTCGGCAGTCGCGAGGAAGGTGCCTATCCTGGCCGGACTGGCAAGGATACGGTTACGACTATATAATTGCATCGCTTCAAACACGGTAAAAAAGAGCATGATAGAAGGGGGATTTAACATTGGTAGCATTGACTTCAGCTCATTGGTTGTTTCTATTTTGGGTATTTGTTGTAATTGTTGTTATGGCACTACGCAAGGATCCTCTTATTCCCTGCATTCTCGGACTGTTAACTGTGGGATGGGTGGTCAAGCAATCTGTGGTAGGCGCTGTTTCTACTGTTTTCAATGCCCTTATTGTCGCCGGCAATGAGTTTTGGGGGATTATCGTAGTAATTTCGCTGATTGTTGCTTTATCAAAATTGTTAAGCGATACCGGGGCTGATTATCTTGTTATGAGTCCTGCTGCTAAATTAATGGTCAACCCTGATATTGCATTCTGGGTCCTGGGCTTATCTATGCTGCTTGCCTCCTGGTTCTTTTGGCCGTCACCGGCAGTTGCATTAATTGGCGCAATTATGGTTCCTGTTGCGGTTAGAGCTGGGCTCCCGGTAATGGGCGCAGCTATAGCCATGAATTTATTCGGTCATGGAATTGCCTTATCAACCGATTATGTAATTCAAGGCGCACCTACAATTACTGCCAAAGCAGCAGGATTTACTGACCCCGGGCCAATCATATCGGCTAGTATACCTTTAGCTATTACGATGGGGCTGGTGACAACGGTTACAGCCTACTTTCTGATAAAAAAAGATATGAGAAGCAATCCCGAGGCTTTAAAAAATGAACAAACCACGTTTCTTGCCAAGGAAGTACGAAAGGATGTCAACACGACTTCCTACATTCTTGCTTGGGCTACACCATTGGCTTTTCTTGCTGATGTAGCTGCAATGTGGGTTCTTAAACTGAAAGGTGGCGACGCCACGGCCCTCCTGGGAGCTACTGCATTGATAATCCTAGCATTTGGTACCATGCTAAAGGATGGCTGGGAAGGATTGGAGAAAATTACTGAATACATTAGAGATGGATTTATGTTTGGCATTAAGGTTTTTGCGCCAGTACTCATCATCGGAGGTTTCTTTTTTCTTGGAAAAGGTGATTTAGCTAAATCTATATTAGGCGTAAACACAGCCACAGGATTTCTAGAAGACTTTGGTATTGTTCTGTCGCAAGTAATTCCCCTGAATAAATTCTTTGTAGCAATTGTCAGTTTAGCTACAGGTATTATAGTCGGACTAGACGGATCGGGTTTTTCTCCGTTGCCTCTCGTTGGGAGTGTTGCAGCTACCTTCGGTTCAGCAATGCCTATTGATAAAGCTACATTGGCGGCATTGGGACAAATTGCCGGAGTATGGACAGGCGGGGGGACAATTATCCCCTGGGGACTTATTCCTGTGGCTGCTATAACAGGTGTGAATCCAATTGAATTAGCCAGAAGAAATTTTGTACCAGTTGTTTTAGGATTTATTGCGACAACCATTGTGGCTATTTTTTTACTGTAGCACCCCATAGCGATAGTACATGCTGATTCTAATAACATAACAAGAGTAACTCCAAGGTTTTGATAAAACTCCGGAGTTACTCTTGTTAGTATCTGCATGTATAAAGGATTACGTATTTACTATATACGAAATAGATAGTAATGTACTTGTTTAATTTGTAAGATAATCGATATGGCATGCTATATTTCGCTTATATCTGTATCGAAGTTATTAATATAGAGTTTACCCCAGCATATTTACATAACGACAACCTTAAGACAAGGAAGATAAATCAAGCAAGAGATGCAGATACCATAATGTGCACATAAATTTCAAGTTGCGCATACCCCATAGCTTTTCCGGCTATGGATGGAGTGATAACATGACACATATGGTAATGCCCCTGTCTTTCATCAACTTCAAAATACCCACTGTTATCAATCCATTCCTTTATTCCTGAATAGACCCTCCAACCATCATTATCGTCGCCATCTTTTGATACGGCAGCAGCATATAAGCCGCCCTCAAATTCTAGTACTTCGAATCCACCCGTATCTGTAATATTGTCATTAATTGCATAGTACCAGAAAGTACCTTTACTTTCCAGATCATACCACATAAAATCACGCGGGAAAAATTTATCTGTTCTTTGTTTATCAACCGCAGACCACCAAATATTAAATTCATCAAGTAGTCCATTACCCATATCGCATCCAGATGACACCATTTTACACTTAGGCAACTCAACAATTCTTACATCAGGTTTTTTTTCAAGCTTCTCTGTAACATTAATAAGTCGCTTTACAGGCGATGAATTTCCGCTATACTTAATGTTAACAAGATGCTGTTCAAGCTCCTTTGCTTTTTCATACAATAATCTTACATCAGTGCTTTTCTGAAAATCCGACTCATTAATCTGCTTAATAAAATCAAGTACGATGTCTTTTAATTCGTGTAGTAAAGCAACTTCATCATCAATAGTAGTAACTTTTTTGCTAAGAACCTCAAGTACCACCCCTGAGTTGCCTGAGTTAAAAATCCTTTGAATATCTCTAATACTGATATTCAATTTACGCAGAATAAGGATTTGTTCTAGTCTTTTCACAGCGTTGTCATTATATAATCTATAAGCATAGTCGTTGCTCCTAGTACTTTGAATGAGTCCCATATCCTCGTAATAGCGCAGAGTACGTGCAGAAATATCATATTTAAGTGATATTTCCCGAATTTTAATTAGATTACCCATCATTTTACTCCTTTTGCAATTATATGATGACTATAGCATAATCTATTCCGTAACGGCAAAGTCAAGAGAATAGTAATTTTAAAATTAACCGAATGTTTTTCCAGCAGTAAGGAGTAGATCGTTTTTGAATACTAAGTTTTTTGAGTATTACGATAAATATTGGGGCTTAGTATGTCGGGCAACGTCCAAGATGAGTTCTACCACACTTTCTTTAGAACCTGTTCGACAAATACCCTGGCAACATCAGCATCCACTTGTTTACCTGCATTGTTTTTTAGTTCCTTGATGGCTGTCTCTTCACTCAAGGCCGCTTGATAAATTTTATCAGTAGTCATTGCATCATAGGCATCTGCTATAATTAATATTTTTGATTGCAATGGTATTTCGTTATTTATCAAACCCCTGGGATAACCTTTTCCATCTATTCTTTCATGGTGAGCTAACACGAATTCTGCTACCCGTGAAAATTCATTTATAGATCTCAGTATTTGATACCCAATTTCAGGATGACGCTTAATCTCTACCCATTCATAAGCATTGAGGGTTTCAGGTTTATTCAATATATTTTCATTAATTCCTATCTTACCGATGTCATGTAACAAACCAGCTATTTTAAGCTCATTGACTTCATTCGACCCCAAGCCTAAAGCAATGCCGATATTTTTGCAAAATTCACTGACACGCTCAGAATGATGTTGTTCTCTTTCATTTTTTTCATATAAGGTCTTGGTAATTAGCTTTATTGTTTCGCTCTTCATACTAGTGCTTTCAGACAATTTGTTTCTATACATATGATCTTCGGCTTGCATATAGATTTGGGTGATATCTTTGTTATCTTGATCCTTTGTGCCCCAACCAAATGAAACAGATAAAATCGTATTATTTATTTTCGTGTTGCCAATTGATACATTGATGCGGTGCACGATTCTTTCTGCTTCTGCCGAATCAGTGTTAGGCAATACAAGCATAAATTCATCGCCGCCAATTCTAGCTACAATATCATCAATCCGACATTCTTTCTTCAAAATGTCCGCAATTCCTTTTATCAACTGATCTCCTGCTAAATGGCCAAAAGCATCATTGGTTAACTTTAATCCATTGACATCTGCCATAATTAAAGTGATTGGCAGGTTTCTTGCTGTATCAAGCCGTTTTAATTCTTCTTCATAAAACCTGCGATTATACAAACCAGTTAACTGATCGTGATAGCTTAGATATACAATTTCTTCTTCCGACTGTTTACGTTCAGTAATATCACTTTGAAAATTTAATGTAGCATCCCTTCCCTCCCATTCAATTAAAACTGAATTCATTTCAACCCATCGAATGCTCTTATCTTTTCTCAACATCCTGTATTGATATCTAAAATCAGCAGATTCACCACTTATCTGCCTTAGATAATAGCTAGCGACCAACTCCCTGTCCTCAGGATAAATAAATTCTGCAAAGGGGATTGAAGTCAGTTCCTCCTGTGAATATCCTGATAATTCAGCTGCCATGGGGTTAGAAAACTTTAATTTTCCATCTTGGATAACCAAAATAGCTTCCAGAGCATGCTCAATCAACAGTCGGTATTTTTCCTCTGACTGTTGCAGCTTTTTTTCCGTTAGCTTACGTTCGGAGATGTCACGCGTAACACCTCTTACCTCCACATGACCATTTTCTTCATTCCTGTAAAAATTTGCAATAACTTCTGTCCATACCGTCGTTCCATCTTTACAGGGCTGTTCAAGTTCTTCCATGAAGTACCTATCAAGGGTTTCTTTTTCGGAAAGAAACCCTGTGACTCTCTGACTAATAACACCCTGTACATATGCTGCACCCTCTGGGGTAAGCGCTGCCTCTAACGGTGCTGACATAACTTCTTCCGCTGTATATCCTCTAAGGTTATACACCGAGGGACTTACATAAACAAAGTGCATTGTTTCCGTGTCAAGAATCCAAATTACATCTCTAATATTTTCTGCTAATACACGATACCGTTCTTCGCTTTTTTTCAACCTTTCTTCTGACTGCTTACGCTCGGTAATATCACGAACAACACTAATAATATGTGAGTAGCCATTCAGTGTGATGACTTTAGCAGACAGGAGAGCCGTGATTTTCTCTCCACTCTTTTTACGAAAAACCATTTCCCTATTTTTAGAAAATCCCTGTTCTTGGAGTTCCTTCATCCAATTGTGTCGATCGCCATGATTTTCATAGAAATTGATTTCCAGCGTATTGGCGCCAATAACTTCATCTCTTGTGTAGCATGTCAATGCTAAGAAAGCCTGATTGATATCCACTATTACACCATCACTATAACGGGTAATTAGAGTTGGATCAGGACTTGTGTTGAAAATTGCTTCAAAATGCTCTTTTGCTTCTTTAAGCGCTCTTTGCGACTGAGCCGATTCATGCAAGGTTTTCTCCAATTGTCTGGTCATATCATTAAACGCCTGAGAAAACTCACCCAAAAAATCTACGCGTTGGCTAAAATCACCTGAGGCTATGACTTTTGTCTGCCATATCAGATGTTGCAGGGTGGCTTGCAACCCTTTGAGCACACCTGGCAAATAGCCTTTTCCCTTAATTGGATATGTTAGTTCACCGTTTCCGATGCCAATAAACGCCTTGCGAAATTCCAGCAAAGCGTTATATAGAATTTCAAACCCTTCAATTTTTGATAACTCCTGAGGCGGATGGGATGGAATTTCTCTGTCAGAAATTAGACTCTGCAATAATTTAACTACAACCTCGCTCTGCCTTAAATGACTCATATAAAAACCTCAATATTATTTCGATTTGACTGCCTTAGCAATAAAACGGCAGGTTCGATCGCCCGTACACCAACAATCTATCTCTTTAACATGATATTGAGTTCCAGAAAAACATTCAAACAATGATGTTATAAACCCTTCGTCATAGGTGCATATCTCATAGTCTAGTTCTGGCAACCCGGAACAGTCCAAGTCTTCTGCAACAGTAAGGATAAACTCTCCATTTTCCGTATCCGCTTTTTCGACACGCAAAATTCCAATCCCCAGTTCCTTTAACGCTACCTGTAACTGCCTAACAAATTCGTTGAGATCATTTGTGGCTGTAAGCATATGCTTATAAAATTCTTTTCCCGCCATTTTACCTGCTTCAAAGAAAATCTGGTCGGTTTTTTCAGTACCAACATGCTGCTCAATAACATCACGAAAAGTAAACTGCATCAGACGATACACTTCAAGGCGTGTTTGATTTCCTAGATTTGGGCGACCATCAGCTATATCACCTATAAGGTTCCATGAAAACTTATACTTACGTTCTTTGTCCATAAATAATGCGCTCCCTTCTATTAGCACTAAACTCGCCAGGGAACCCCTCAGGAACGATGTGGATGATGCAAGTTAGCCTCTCTTTACATAAACCAATGATATAGTTGCCGTATTCAAGCTATTTGAAGTAATTTACTTCGTCAATTAATGGCAAATTCCTCTTAGAGTGTATTTCAAAATAAGGGTTTTGAAAAATAAGCACCTTTAGGAATGATTACGCAGCGTTTTCAGTGGTTTAACTTTTCAAATAGTACAGTACCTTTACCAATACTGAATTTAAAATACTAATTTGCTTCCTGAGTTTCACCATACAATCAATAGCCTCTTTACCGAAATCTTTTTCGCCGCCTCTGGCCAATGAATAAGCTTCATCAATGAACAATATTCCTCCATAAGCTTTTTTTAATTGTTCACGCATCTTTTGGGCTGTGTGACCTATATACTCGCCTACTAAATCGGCCCGCTCTACTTCGATAAGATGTCCCCTTGACAGTACTCCCATCTCCCGGAATACTTTGCCCATAATTCTGGCTACCGTAGTTTTTCCAGTACCAGGATTGCCTTTAAAGATCATGTGCAACACCATTGGCTCAGTATTTAAATGTTCTCTTTCCCGACGCTTTTGAATTTCAATAAAGGCATATATTTCACGCACTAACTTTTTAACTTCATTAAGGCCAATCAGGCTGTCTAGTTCGCGCAATATATTTTCGATACGCTGTTCTACAGTAAAGTTAATATCATTCGCATAATCGCCGACAAAAGCAGTACTATCTAATTCACGCAGTTTCTTAAACGCTTCAAGCGGAGATATTTGGCCGGATTCAACAGCAGTTACTATATCTTCAGGCCACTGGCAGTTCATGATTATCACCCCCACAGAGGCTTCGTGGTATATAGTATACGCCGCCGACGCTCAATGGTGAATGATTTCTTTGGCAATTAATTGCGTGGATTGATAATATATGAATTTTGTATCGACCAAAGAGCATTGGATACTTTCTACGAAATATGCCAATATCATTGTTGCTCAAAATATGATGAAGCCACTGTAGTGCTGCTTATCCTAAAGCCTGAGTATTTCATTCCGGCCTAAACGGTTACTGCTAAGAAAACGATGTTTTCGGTAACACGAAAGGAGTTACTTTAAGTATTTATCAAGAAAATCCAGCACTTTATTAATATTCTCTGGAGTAGTAAATTTTTCGTCTAAATGGTCGGCTCTTTCGATAATTTCAGAAATTACCTTATTTTTACCTAATACATTTTCCAACTTGGTCGCAAAACCAACGGATTGTTCAAGCGGTATTATTTTATCCGCGTTACCATGCTGGATAAAAAATGGCGGATTGTCTGGACTTATGTAGGTTTCGGGGCTTGCCGCCATATATAACTCGGGAGCCTCATCTTTGGTTTTACCTATATAACTTGAATTACTTTTTCTAGCATTTTGCTGGATTTGCTTTAATTGATCCCCCAAGGTCAGGAAGTTAATTGGGCCATACCAATCAACTACGGCATCTATACGGCTTGATTGATTTGGATTTCCCATACTTAAATCTTCTAACTTTTTTACATTACCTGATGTTCCAACTAATGCTGCAAGATTTCCTCCCGCTGAATCTCCCCATACCGCAATCTTTCCTGGGCTTAAAGCATAATGATCTGCATTTGTGCGAATCCATCGGATAGCAGCTTTTACATCGTTAATTTGACTAGGAAAATTAGCTTCTCCACTTAGTCTGTAATTGATAGAAACAACGGCATAACCCCTTTTAAGTGCCTCCATCATCGGAACAATCTGAAAGTCACGCTTGTCGCCTTTAATGAAAGAGCCTCCATGGATAGCCACAATAATTGGAAAAGGACCTTTTCCTTCATTGGGCAAATAAATGTCCAGTTTTTCGTTGGGCGATAGATTTGCATAAGGAACATCTAACCATTTACGCTGCACAATCGCAACATTTACACCCTCCCTGCTATTAAATATTTGATCTAAATAGTCGTCTGCCTGTTGCTGGTTTCCATTAGGCGACAGTGAGGATTGCGCACTAGCAAGATCACTGCAATATATCAATAGGCTCATGCAAATGAAGAGAATCAGCATAATATTAAACATGTATTCTTTAATCTCGATTGATGCAAGCATTTTCAGTCTCCTCGTATAATAGATTTACGGTGTTTTTGACAAGGGCACCGCATAAAAACTTGTTATCCTGAAATGGATATGGGATAATGAGCCTAACAGACAGAGGGCGCAGTATCTTCTCCTTGAAGTGTAGCTTCGTAAGAAAGAATCGCGCCTCTGTCCTTACGGTTAGATGCGAATGAGCTGGATAGCGATGATGCGCTGCATATCTAACGAGGTTGTGTTGCCGAAGAATCAGAGGGTAACCCTGTCTGTCGAACTTCAACACGGAGGGGTTATTATTGTTTTATTGCGGAATCGACATTGCCAAGCGTAATCACGAAGCCTCTATTATTGATGCGGATGGGAAACCGCTGCTTGAAAGCATCACCGTCACAAACACTCAGGACGGATGCGAAAAGTTGTTTTCTCTATTTGAACGCTTAAGCATCAGCAGATCGGATGTTATCATTGGAGTGGAGGCTACTGGCCACTACTGGTTGTCAGTCTATGAATGCCTTACCGAGCAAGGATATAACGTTCGAGTGATCAACCCCATCCAGTCGGATGCCTTCCGGAAAATGTACATACGCCAAACCAAGAATGACAGTAAAGACAGCTTCATCATCGCCCAGGTGATGAGATTCGGACAATATTCAGAAACAACCTTGTCGGATGAAAACATTGTTGCTATGCGGCAGCTCACCCGGTTTCGTATGGCGCTGGTGGACAACTGCGGAGACTGCAAACGTAGGATCATTGCCTTGTTGGATCAGGTTTTTCCTGAGTATGCAAGCCTGTTTTCCGACACCTTTGGCGTTACCTCCAAGGAATTACTGTTGCAATGTCCCACCCCGGAGGATATGCTTGCTGTTTCTACCCGCAAGCTGACCAACCTGCTAAACAAGGACAGTCATGGACGATTTGGTGAAGAAAAAGCTAGGGAGCTTCGTGATGCTGCCGCCGGTTCTTTTGGTGTGGGCTTTGCCAAGAACGCCTTTGCGTTTCAGATACGGCAGCTTATCGAACAACTCATGTTTCTGGAAAACCAGATAGAGGAACTGGACGAGCAGATTTCCCATCTATTGAAGCAGACCAATCAGGTTATCACCACAATTCCCGGTATCGCTGATACACTGGGTGCCATCATTATCAGCGAAATTGGTGACATCAATCGCTTTGACGCGCCGGGTAAGCTGGTAGCCTTTGCCGGACTCGATGTAAAGGTTACGCAATCCGATGAATTTACCGGCACAAAACAGAAGATATCCAAGCGCGGCTCGCCCTATCTCCGGCGGGCTATTTGGCTTGCCGCACAGAGGGCGGCATTTTGTGACTCTATCCTGTCAGAGTATTATCAGTCCCTGAAAGCCAGAGGAAAGCATCATTTGACCGCCATTGGCGCGGTTTCACGGAAAATGTGTAACATCATCTTCATGATTCTCAGGGAAAACAGGCCATATGAAGTAACGCCACTAAAGAAAACAAGGGAGGAATCAATATGAAACTTTGTGGAGTATGCATCCTAACTGATGACGCGCCGCGTCTCGCCGCTTTTTATGAAATTGTACTCAATGAGTCTCCTGTCGTAGAAGGGCAGCATTATGGATTTGACAACGCCCAGCTTTCTGTCTATAATCCGGGCAACATAAATGTGGTCAATGACAAAAACATGTCACTCATGTTTTATGTCCACGATGTGTTGACGGAATACGACCGTCTTATTAAAGAAGTAATTGATATCGGCATTACCTCTCCGCCTGAACGCAGACCGTGGGGCACCTTTTCCTTTTGGTTTCTTGACCCCGACGGAAATACTGTTAGCTTTATTGAGAAGAAAGACGTTGAAACTTAAAATTCCCACTTGACTTTTTATAGCTGGTCTTTCAAAACATATAAAATGCAAATATAGTTAGACCGTTATCTGACAGATTAGATAGTGTGTTTCTTGACGTTCATGCCAAGGCCAAATAACCCTGCCAAAAGGGGCAACCAGATTAATAAATTAATGGCGAAAACAATCCCTTGATGTTCTGCTATCATTCCCACTAAGCCCACTCCAAGTCCACCAATTCCAATACCAAATCCCAGCATTAGCCCTGATGCCATAGCGGCGTTCTTACTAATAGTTTCTTGTGCAACCACCACTGTTACAGAAAAGGATGCTAGAAGGGCTGCACCAGCTAGAGCTAACAATACATAGCTCAAAAAACCATTCGTGTTGAGGAAGAAGTAAAACATTGGACTGGATATAACCAACGAACCTACAATTACCGCTTTCCTTCCAATTCGATCAGATAGATATCCGCCTACAATTCCACCCATAGCTCCGGAAAATAGCATCACAAATAGCAGACGGCTACCAGCTAGAAGTGAGATATTAGTTGTCTGCAGGTATAATGGCAGAAAAGCGATCAGTCCAAAGTACGCTAGAGAACGAAAGGCTACTACTAGCACTAATTTGGTAAGTTCGACCCAGTTCGAACGTAGGATAGGTATCAGAGACGGGGGAGCCACTTTTACCTCTGATGAAATCCTTGGCGCAGAAAACCAGAGCAAAATGGCAACAAGAACTCCCTGCAGGATAAATAGAGGAGTCATATCCAACCCATAGGCTTGGACAAATGGTACAACCACCAGGGGAGTAAGTGCCCAGCCAACATTTCCTGCGGCAGTAAAGCAAGCTTGAAAGAAGCCTTTTCGGTTACCGCTTACAGCAGTAACCATAGCTGATGCCTGGGGATGGAATGCAGCCGTTCCTACACCTGAAAGAGCTGCAACAATAACTAGTAGAGGATAATTTTTAAGCAATCCAACTAAACTTATTAGCACTGCCATCCAGATCGTTCCCACATATACCATCCATCGCTGATTTTTTTGATCAACTAAATAGCCGAAAACTGGCTGTAGCAATGATGATGTAATAGTGAACGCGGAGATCAAAAAAGCGCCTTTACTCACTCCGAGCCCCGCCGTCACCAAAAACGGCAGCAAAGTCTGAATGTAATTCATATACCAGTCGTTAAGTAAATGGGCGAGCGAAAGGGAAACAACTTTCTCTTTATTTGGTGATGTCATATTCATAAAAGTACATCTCCTTTTTAAGACATTAGCCTATTTAGATAATTTTTTATAGGAATCAAGAAAGAACTCTAAATTTTTCATTCGCATTTCAATATCGTCTTTAAATTCTACTAACTTCTTCAGTCCTTTATCGGTTATTTTATACCACTTCTTGGCTGGTCCTGGAATATCTGTTTCCCAATAAGACGATACTGAACCATCTTCTTCTAGCTCCTGAAGTGAACGATAAATCACGGCACTATCTGTGTGATAACAAGGCAACTCCCTTTGCAGGGTATTTAAAAGAGCAGCTCCGTATAAATCATCCATAGCTAAAAAAAGTAAAATAAATGCGGGGGTATGTCGATAAGCCTGCTTTTTTTTGTATTTTTCTAACCATACTATCATCTCCTAAGTGTTAAATACATGTATATGTTTATTACACTATGATTTTAGCAGTAATTGGCAAAATAGTCAAGTAGAAGATACAAAGTACATTTTAGAATTATATAATTGTCATAAATAAAGGAACCAGCATCTCCATCTCATGGAATGCTAGTTCCGGTTAAAATTTCCTTAACTCAGTATATACCGTTCTTAAATAATCAGATAATAGATATTTCCGTTACATTCCATTTACTGTTTTGTACATGACACGGATGCTACCAACACCCCTACTGCTAAGAAAATGATGTTAAAAAGAGTTGCTTCTCTCCTAACAGAATTAAGATGTTTATTTAGAATCTTTCTGTTTAGAAATTACGATTGAGTCTTTCATTAGCTGACTGCCTTCTAAAGGCACATTCCTAAATATTTCGTCATTAGAATTATCATCTCTAACCCTCTTGGTACTCAACACTTTGCGATAGTGAATAAAGGAGCCTTTCGATCCACACTCTGGACAATAGGTATTATCACTTCGGTGGCGATTAGCTTTCCAAGAAAATAAATTAAAGTGAAGCCCGCAGTTCTGGCAAATAAATCCGTTTACAAATACCCCCTCACGTTCTTTTTCTTTAACACCTACGGGTCTGTTTTCCAAGACTGGCATTGGCTGGCTTTGATTAAAATAGTTGGTATCATCTTTCATAATGTAACCTCCCTAAAATAGATTTATCATTTACAATACTTAATCTAGGGTAGCTATGAACCATGTCAAACTATTATAACTTCTTCTAATTATAATTATAACTTTCGTTAATTATTTCCTTCTATTTCTGAAAATTTATACTTGTTGCTACTGTAAGCAAGGGTCGGGATAGAGGTCAGGCGCACGCACTATTTCAATAGCCATGTTTCCTGACGCCTCCCTACAATCCCGGACAGTCGGTTTTCCCGGGTTCGGTTTTGACCTTAGGTTATAACGTAGCTGCCTTCCGAATTGAACCCAGGCTTAAATGGTAGTATCCATATTCCCCCATTGGTCTATTCGTTTGCCACTAGTTTGGTGGCATATTCTGGTTTATCAGGCTCAGTGTCCTGATTAAATTGTCCACCGCCTAAGTGCCAAGAGGTCCTTCGCACCGTCAGGTTACCTGCTCACTTGACCTAAGATTTGATCAAGAAGTTTGCGTATCACAGGGCTACACTCAGCATATAACTGTATGAATTTCCAAAATGGAAATACGCCAAAATTCGGCAATTTTCATACTGTAAATTACAGCTTTTAAGCTGAATATTCTTGCTTCAGTAATCATTTTCTAATACTTCAACAAGACAATTCCGGCAACAATAAGCACTGATGCTAATAATTTGTAGAACGTGACTTTTTCCCCCAGAAATATAATTCCTAAGAATACGGCAACCAGAGGAAAAGCAACGACAATCGGTGACACACGCCCCACTTCCCCAAATTTCAAGGCATAATAATAGGCGAGTTGACCCAACAGCGCAGCGCAGATTCCTTCCAAAGCTATGTACATGGCGTTTTTAGCGGTCATTTCGGCCACTAATCCCCATTGGCCCTTGATGGTTACTATTACCAAGAGTAATAGACTAATAATCACACTGCGTACGGTAAGGGCGGCCAGGGGCTGAACGCCCCCCAGCCCGAGTTTTCCGAAGATCGGCGCAATACCCCAAAATACCAACGCAATTCCAGCCAATAAATATGCATTCAACATTCGCTCTCAACCTCTTCTCTGGGGTGTCAGGGGTGTCACAGGGACGGGGTTGCCGACATTTGCGTATTTCTTGCATACCAACCTTCGTTCTACCTTACTAAAACACTGTTATGTCGATAATCAAGTCCCCTTGACACCCAATATTTTTGTCACAAATTGCATTGGCCAATGTCTTCCTTGAATAAAATGGTATTTATTTTTCGCACAAGTTAACTACCGGTAGTAATACTCTGCAACCGTCTTTTGCAGAAGTCAAAAAATAATATTTTGGTGCAAGGTCGTATGCAAATCTATACCCATATAATTCCGGCTTGTAATTTTGAATGGCATTATCCATTTCAGAATGCGCGCCGCCATACCAGCTTTCATTTTCATAAGGCGCACCCTGAAACCATAGCATTGTTTGTCCAGCCAGTTCAATGATGTCGCAACCTTCCGGAATAGATGAATTATAGTCCAATGGCACTTCTATGGCACAGCCAACTTTCGAAGTTCCTTCGGTTATTAAATATTCCGGCAAAATAACAAACGAAACTTTATCTATACGGTTTGGTACTTTTTCTAAAGTGTCCCAAATATCACACCCGATTTCATCGCAATAGGTAAAATAGTCAGTAGATAAAATTCCGCGCTTAATAATCAGTTTGCGGGCAGGTTTTGTGATGAAAGTTGCGGTAACTGTTCTTGCTTCACTCATAGTATTCATTCCTTTTGAACGCAGTAGTAGGTAGTAATAACTCATAGGAGTTGGAGCCAAATAGTTGTTGTGAAAACATCTTTTACGATAATTTTGTGGCAAAACACCAAAATGCCTGTTGAACGCTTTTGTAAAACCTTCGTGTGATTCAAATCCTGAATCACGCGCAATTTCTAATATGCGTTCTTGATTATTGGATTCAATTAGCTTTCCGGTAGCCATTGCCAGCCTTAAATCTCGTATATATTCGAAAACTGTTTTATTCAATAACTCTTTGAATATACGCAAAGAATGTCTTTTTGAATATCCTGCTTCGGAGCATATATCATCAATGGTTAATTCATTATTAATATTTTGGTGAATATAATCCTGCATACGTATTACAGCTTTTATCGGCTCTGATTCAGTCATTTCTTACCTCCACTATAAGTATACAGCATCAATATTATAATTTCTCGAACTGCATTGCCATTTTCACCTAACAAGTCATGTTATTTTATCAAAACCCATGTTTAAAAAATGTGTATTGGCAGCCTGTTCCGGGGTGTGTTTTATTTGCAAAGCCAGCAGTAATCTGCAAAGTGTCTATTCTGGAAAATAATTCATTTTGAAATTCTGTTTGATTCCTGACGGGTTTAATGTAATAAATATGTAGCAAACTATAGTACATAACAAGGATGCTGCCCACTATCCCTTGTACGCAACTTCAGGTTGCACACATTGCTAAAAAAGGAAATGCAAATTGGTGTACTTACATTTTTTCATCTGTCATAATATATTCATCAAATGCAAAGGAGAATAATGAAATGAGCTTTGGACAGAATTTGCAGTTCCTCAGAAAAATGCACAAGGGAATGACACAAGATAAATTAGCAGAGAAGATGGGAGTATCCCGACAAACTATATCAAAATGGGAAATGGATTCGGCTTTCCCGGAAATGGAAACGGCTATTGAGCTGTGCAAACTATTCTCTTGCTCTTTAGATGAACTGTTGCGTGGAAATATGAATTCAGATAGTGATGCATATACAAATATCAGATTGGAAGAGTTACCGTCTTTCAGATATGTCAGATACGCAGTCATCAGCGGAATGCCAGAAGATGATGCTGTAAAGCATGTAAACGCTTGGGCAACTTCTTGCGGGATAGAGCAGCCGGAAATCATCGGATGGGATTTTCCGTTTGTATCTCAGGAACAAATCAATGTGTACCATATGCACGGTTATGCAGCTGCATGTATTCTGCCACCGTGCTTTCATTCAACTTGCACAGACTTGGAAATTATTACGCAAGCAAGTCAGCGGTATGCGGTTATCACAATTAGCGAACCATTTAGGGCAGCATTCTCATTGATTCCAAATGCATATAAGACGCTTATGCGATATATGGAAGTAAACGGCCTCCAGCATAAACAAGCAAAAGAAATCTTACCTTGTTTTGAGAAGGTATATGAAACAGACGGTATAACTAATATGGATGTATATATTGCGGTCGCCTCTCCTTATGGTCTATAGTCTCTTATACTACTGGAACGTCCCTTTCGCAGTAGAATATATCATACTTTTACAGATTAATTAATACCGACTATAGAATTTTCATTTCATAAGCAAAACGCTGCATATAAGGGAACCGTTTTTTTACCAGACTCAAAGCCGAAATTCTTTGTTGACAACTTAACGGCATACTCCGGTTTATAATTCTGAATATAGATGGCGAGGCTTTTCGACTTTGTATTATCTGCAGCTTTTACCTCAATCGGAATGATATTCCCATTCCGTTGGATAATAAAATCAACTTCTGCGCTACGGTCAGAGGCCCAATAATAGCTGATGTACCCATTTGCTGTGAGCTGGCAGCATACATAGTTCTCAACCATTCCGCCTTTAAAATCGTTCAGTTCGTCCGACAAAAACAGCACATCTTCCGGAACAATATCCTTTTTCGCGCACAAGAATCCCACATCGGAAACATAGATTTTAAAAGAATCAATATCACGATAATTCTCCATTGGTTTCTTTGGCTGTTCGGCACGATATATTTTCGTTACAATACCGGAAAGTGTAAGCCATTCGATAGCATTTTCAAATTCGGATGCTCTGCCACCTTTTTTCATCAACTTGTATTGAAAACGGGTATTCTGCTTTGAAAGCTGAACCGTAATATTATCATAAACCAGGTGTGTTTTCTTGATTTCATTTGACGTATTGTATTTGCTCATATCATTAAGATAGCTCATCAGAATCGTATCCTGCGTGTGCCGGACGAGAACAAAGTCTTTTGTTTCCAAATATTTATTGACGCAATCCGGCATCCCCCCAACCACCAGATATTGGCGATAGTATTGTAACGCCGCTTCATGTAGAATGGAAGGCAACGGTGTATCATGATCGAAACATTCTTTTATTTGACTGACAAGATCATCTTCTCCATAGGCAAGCAAAAATTCTTCCAAATCCATCGGATGAAGCGTCTTGATATCCACTTTCCCCACTGGGAACGAAAATTGTTCACGATTGACAGCAACACCCAACAGACTTCCTGCAACAATCACATGATATTCTGGCGCATTTTCACAAAAGTATTTGAGTGAGGTTAAGGCCCTCTCACAAAGTTGAACCTCATCCAGAACAATTAGCGTTTTTTCCCTGACAATCGTCTGATTAGCCAGCCGGGAAAGTATCGGAATAAGGTAGCTTGGTTCCAAGCTCTCGGCAAAGGTTTTAATAAGCTGCGGATTGGTTTCAAAATTGAAATAAGCAACATTTTCATAGTGCTCACGGCCAAACTCTAGCACAGAATAGGTCTTCCCTACTTGTCTTGCGCCCTGTAAAATTAGTGGTTTCCGATAGGGGCTCCTCTTCCATTCCGTAAGATATTGCATTATTTTTCGGTACATAGCGAGCAACCTCCTTGCAGTTGTTGTCAATAATATAATATATTTTACTGTAAAATTCAATAAATTTATTCATAAATTAACACTAAATTACATATATAAATTACTAAATTCAACATTTTTTAAAGAAATATATAACGGAGTATGGAAAATCCATACTCCGTTATCGCTGTTCCACTTTCAAAAATACAACCTGTATCTTGATATGAATCAAGCGAATATTGCATGCAGTCGCACAGCTCTCTGCCTTTCGCGACAATCATTACAGCCGAATTGTCAAAACTTGTAATCAAGCTGGCAAACGGGTATAATAAGATTGTCGTCGTGAACAGTTCGCTGTTACGTGTAGGTGTTACGGCACCTGCTCGTGCCTGTAGGTGGTGACACACCTATAGGACACGGCGACTCTACTTGTTAATTTCCATCCTTTTCTAATAGTAGTATGTTTTTACATAAAATGCAAGTGAATTTACGAAAAATAGACAGCCATGTGGCTGTCTATTTCAGATCCGGCGTAAATAATGCTTATTTGGTACGCCTTTGCGGGTTAGGTGAGCGGTAAAATTGCAAAGATATTCAGATAATTTTAGCTATCAGCTGAATAAGATTAAAATACTTCCCGCCCTCAGCTTTCATCATTTTGATGTCATCAGCGACAACGGGGTGATAACCGGTCAGCCATTCTTCCCACGCCTGTCTGCAACTGGCCATTTCACGACTGTCCACTAGTTCAATACCCTCTGTCCTCTTCCACAAATCTTTCCACCAATCAAGAGAGTGCAAGGTTCTTTCCATCTCACTATTCCAAAATGGCTGCATTTCAGCGGGAACATTTTTCTCAAATTCGTATTGTAAGCCGGGAATAGCCACGGCGATATAGCCGCCCTTTTTCACAAAAGGAATAAGCGCCGGGAGCATTTCCGCCGTATCACCGAAATAATGGTAAGCGTCCACGGTGATCAACAAGTCAAAATATCTATTGGCGAATGGCAACCCTTTGGTTGCGTCTACGAAAATTGGAACAGCCTTATCATCAATTCCGATAGACTGGAAACGCTCATAGTTTTCAGTTGGCAAAATCCAAAGGTCGGCGGCGAAAACGGACGCACCATATTTTTTCGCTAATAAAATCGTAGAAAGGCCACACCCGCAACCGAGGTCAAGTATTCGCATATTCTCATTGATGTGTAGGTGTGTCGTTAATTCCTCCGCTACTCGCATGGCATTTGGCCCCATCATAGCGGCTTTCAAGAAATCAGCATTTTTAGCATTAGAATTAAACTGGTTTGTAAATGTATACATGTTATTCTTCCTTTCTAATTTTGCCTTATAGAAAGAAAATAAAAAAAGCACAGTATGCTACTGCGCTACAAATTACTCCAATAAAAATGGATGCTCATTCAATCTGTAAGGCAGTTTTTGACAACACAAATAAGAGCAAAACAATTGCTCATCTCATGCGCTTAACCTAAATCCTTACAGAATTACCGACATCAATACACTCCCTTTTTCGTTAACTTACTATATATATATCATGGCCATATCAGTATGTCAAGGAAATAAATGCTTAGCATCCAAGGACGCACAAAATAATGCTACTCAAAAATGATAAGCGACGACAGTTAACCTTTATTTATTATCCTTGTCTTTGGGTAACGGTTTTGCGGCTGCTGGTTGTAATATAGGTGAAAAATTTTCTTTTTCAGATCGGATGTATATTCCTTCCTGCCATATTTGGAAACCGTATAAGATTATAGCAATGACAGTCTCAAAAATAAACACTATATATCCATCATTAAAGTCAAAGTCAACAATTCTTATGCGTCCAAACCAAGGCAAAACCACAAAGGCAATACAATGTTGAGAATTGTGTCTACGGTTAAATATAAACTAAAACGCCCATATGTGTATTTTAATAGCCACATTGGAAATACAGGAAACAAACCATAAGCATAAGTTGGTATAACAGCGAATGGGAAAGTCGTTTCTCGAATAGCCCACCACGCATATCTGATGCCTGTTTCAATTACAATTATGCACAAAATTGTAGATAAGAGACCGACAGATATGTAACGTTTAATATCTTTTTTTGGCATAAATAACAAACTTAACCAAGGTAGAATTAACGTACCCCACAATATTACCTGATTACTCATACTGATTTTCCCCCAGAAACATAAAAAAACAAGTGTAAAGAGCCCGCAATGATCTACGCTACAGCTTACACCGATCATTACATACCTATACGCAGACTTTCGCCTACCCACAAGCATTACACAACCGATGCAAACCTTTGCTCGACTACCACAGATAGCTACTGAACCGCCTGCAATCTCCCGACTGCAAACGACCCGTATAATTCGCAACCCATGGCAATCTTAGCTCGACCGACATAAATCCCTTGGGACCACACGGCAACAGTTGGGCTACCGTACAGCCTTTCAAGACTCATGCCAGTCTTCCCGCCGACTAACACCGAACCTTACGATCCGATGCTAATCTTTGGCCGACTGATGCCGAACACCAAATGATATCCAACACCAATCTAGGCTCGACCATTACAGACCCTTTACACTTATAGTATCTGCTACTTTGATTCGTTTATACCTTTAAATAAATGGAAATTACAAGAGTGCCTGTTCCCATGCTCCACAATCAACTTTCCTTCGTTATAATTTTGGCTTGAACACTTACATTATAGCGAACAAGGTGACTTTTTTGCTGTTTGGTCAATCCTCATCTTTTCTTTTAAAGAGCGGCTCCCTCATTTATTGCCAAAAAGCCGCTCAGCCTTTTTTACAGCTGTCAATCCCTACACACTTATAACCTTTCTCTTGAGGTGACAGTTTGTTCATAATGAGCTGGATCATTTGAATGAAATTTTTCTCGACAGAGGTCATACTTTTTTCAGCAATATCTGGCTGAGAACAAAGCTCTGTACTATTTCCCCTGATATTTTGCTGATGCAAATGCTCAAATTCGTAATATAACAAGTCAGTATCAATATCGGCAAGCTGCCTCAATTCTTGCTCTGTCAAATCAGCAAGCCCGTATTTCGCAAAAATAACTTGCTGCAAGGTTTCTTCTATTTTTCTGTACTCATCAAGAAAACCTTTTACCGGTCTTGTGATATCAGCAATATAGGCTTCACTGCCATCATGAAGCAAGCATGCTAATTGTATTCTAGTAGATAATTTTCTTTCTCTGGCCTCCTGAGCACAATTAATGGAATGCTGCGCAACACTGTAAAAAGTTTTGAAGTGGCCGTTTGCCCGGCACATTTGTGATAATGCGTGCGCAATATCTTCTATTTTTACGTCCTCCATCCGCGGCTCAAGCGGATAGAATACGGTATTGGTATACGTTAAAATTGCTCCTTTTCGAGTCATTGATAAAAGATCTCCTTTTTTTGTCACACAATATCACGTATTACTGGATGCCCAACTTTCTTCACTTGGTTATGCTATTTTGTATTTTATTAGTTGCCGATTGTTGTATGTAAACAGTATTATCCAAGTTATCTGCTATTGGACTCTAGTCAGCCGGTTACTCATCTATTAAAAAATCGATTTGTCCGTCGATCATGACAATCTCTGGGTGAGCAGAAACCATCATGGGGTCTTCACTCCACACGACCAAATCGGCATCCATTCCCGGTGCCAGACTGCCAAGCCGGTTATCAAGGCCTAAAATCTTAGCGGCATCGCAGGTGATCATTTTCAGAGCCTGGTACGGTGGTAGGCCGTAGCGGGTGGCTAACCCGGCATATACTGACAGAAAGCAGCTAGGCGTTACCGGATGATCGCTCATCATGGCACATAATACACCCTGCCGGTATAACAGTGCCGGTGATTCCATGGTTTTATCTTTTAATTCCACCTTTGACCTGGTGGATAATGTTGGCCCTACTACAACTGGAATTTCTTCGGCTGACAGCAGTTCGGCGATTAGATACGCTTCTGTTCCATGTTCGATAATGATATCAACATCAAATTCCTGAGCGATCCGTACGGCCGTAACAATGTCATCGGCCCGATGTGCATGTGCCCTGAGCGGCATTTCTTTCCGCAATACCTTAGCGATTGCTTCCATTCCCATATCATATTTCCAGTCTTTTTTTCCCTGGCTTGCCAGGTACTCACGGGCCTTCCAGAAGGCTTCCCTGATTAAGGCAGCGGTTGCCATGCGCGAGAACGGCATTTTTCTCTGATCAGCTCCGTAAACACGTTTAGGGTTTTCGCCAAAGGCAATTTTTAGCCCTGCATACCGCTTGAGCAGCATCTGTTCAACTGTGGGTTTGGGCGCTGTTTTAAGAAGAACGCATTGTCCACCAATTGGATTGGCACTGCCAGGTGCCACCATGACGGTGGTTATGCCTCCCTGATATGCTTCCAACAGGCCGAGGTCTGTTGGGTTAATGGCATCAAGAGCATGCAGACCGGGAGTAATCGGTTCACTGCGTTCGTTCTCATCAGAGCCGGCCCAACCCATACCTTCGTTGTCAATGCCTAAATGGGTATGAGCGTCAATGAGTCCTGGGGTTATAAACTTGCCGGTTACATCGATGGTCCGGCAGCCCGGCGGGATGTCAATACTTTTGCCAACGGCCTGTACTTTACTGTTATGAATCAGCACGGTGCCGTGATCCAGACTTTTCCCGCACATTGCCAGGATTTTAGCGCCTGATAATGCAATCATGTCAATCCCTCCCAGGTGGATAGGATAATCCAACTTAGATCTGGTATCCTACTGCCAATGTTATATTATATTCATTGTAATGCAGTAGCAACTTCGCATGCAAGAAAAATAAGTCTATACGCAATTAAAAAAGCGCTATCGCGCCCTTGAGGATACGGCTCTAACCGCAGAGGACACAAAGAGCGCAGAGGGGAGATGTATATCGAGAACATTCCCTCTGCGTACTCTGCGTCTCTGCGGTTCAAAAAAATTATACTTTCTTATAAAAAGACCTTGCAGTTAAAACCTGCAAAGCCTTGATTTATCTGGGGTTAATTGCTGTACCATCACTACCACCGGTTTGTTCTATCAGTTTTTTGTGCAGTAGGATGATATCCGGAACAGTTAATAGGCGCATCACTTAGCCAACTCCAGCAGCGCCTCTTTATTTTCGTTAATGATATCATCCATGGCTGTTGCCAATTCATTTTGTTGTTTACTGTTAAGAAATTCAACAAAATCAATCACCTGATGTTTTTTATCTTCGGGCAATTTTTCAAAATCCTTTAATAGCTTTTCTGCTAGGGTCATGATGATGCCACCTCCTATATGTTTATAATACCCAATAAAAACAGTTTGGGAAAAGGAGGAAACCGAACTATGATACCTTTACAGGAGACAGGTCATTTGTCCAAAAAACTTCGGCAAGGCCAATTATAGTTATCACGAGATGCTATGCCACTAGCTTCTGTAACAGTGCACCTGTACCCTAGTTCCTTCCTCCCCCTAGTCTCTCCGAAAAACTAGATCAAATTAAATTTTTATTGTATAGTCCTGAAAATGGTCGTTTTAGGGCAAAACAACATCTTTTTCTAAAAATGCAATTGGATACGCTATATTGATGTATAGATATTTCTGTGATAAAATATTTATACAATACAAAAAAAACAATTATGCAACTGGCGGAAATAGCGATTACTATAGGGGAGCATAATTGAATAGTATCGACCGCCTGGGTAAATATATTATTTGCTCAGGCGGTTTTTGTATTTATTTAACTTTGGAGGTTATGCAGATGAAGAGTTCAGAAATTACACTTAAGTACGGATGTAATCCACATCAAAAACCTGCTAAAATGTATATCCACGAAAGAATACTACCATTTGAAGTTTTAAATGGTACACCAAGCTATATTAATTTTATGGACGCATTTAACTCATGGCAATTGGTAAAAGAACTAAAACAAGTAACAGGATTTCCTGCAGCTGCCTCATTTAAGCATGTAAGCCCAGCCGGGGCAGCTATTGGGATTCCTTTGAGTTTAGCATTAAAAAAAGCATATTTCGTGGAGGATATAGAGTTATCCGCTGTGGCAGCTGCCTATGCAAGAGCTAGAGGGGCAGACAGAATGTCATCTTATGGGGATTGGGTCGCCATAAGCGATACTGTAGATCTTTCAACTGCAACTATATTAAGCAAGTCGGTTTCAGATGGAATAATTGCTCCAGGATATACAGATGAGGCGCTAACGTTATTAAGGAAAAAGAAAAAAGGAAACTATTGTATTATTGAGATGGACTGTAACTATTCCCCTAAAGAAATTGAAACAAGAGAGATATATGGTATGACTTTTGAACAAAGGAGAAATGAGATACCGATAAATTCTGACTTGTTGCGTAATATGGTATCCTGTAATAATAACATAACCGAAGAGGCAAAACGGAATCTGCTGATTGCCATGGTCACATTAAAATATACCCAGTCAAATTCAGTCTGTTTTGCTTTAGATGGACAGGTAATCGGCGTAGGCGCAGGGCAACAGTCCCGTATACATTGCACAAGATTGGCCGCTTCAAAGGCAGATAAATGGTATTTAAGACAACATCCTGCTGTGTTTGATTTATCATTTAAAGAAAATGCCTCAATACCAGATAGAGATAATGTTATTGATCAATATCTGAGTAATGAAACTACCTCGATAGAAATGAAAGGCTGGGAAAGAGTGCTTACTAAAGTTCCATCCCGACTAACAAAGGAAGAAAAATCATCATGGCTTTCCAAGTTGCATAATGTTTCACTAGGCTCTGATGCATTTTTTCCATTTAGAGATAATATTGATAGAGCTGCCCTAAGTGGAGTAAAATTTATTGTTCAACCAGGTGGTTCTTTGAGAGACTATAGTATAATTGAAGCCTGTAATGAATATGGTATGGTTATGTTTTTTTCCGGTTTAAGGTTATTTCACCATTAGAATTGAATTCTTATACCCTTAGCGTGGGTTTGGCGACACCCCTATTTTGGGGCAAAACAAAAGACTCCGTGTGCATTCACGAAGTCTTTTGTTATTTAGCTATTTATTGGTCAAATCAACACGACTTGAACGTATGTCCTCTACCACCCCAACCTGGAGTACGGCAAGACATTGCTTATTTATCGGCTTTAACAACCTCATCTTTCTTCTCATGCATATTGGCCGCTATCGGGCGAAATGGGGTTATGGTTGAAATAGCATGTTTGTAAACCAACTGCTGTTTACCGTCATTTTCAATAATTACAGTAAAATTGTCAAATCCCCTTACAGCCCCGCGTAATTGGAATCCATTAACCAAATATATAATTACAGGCATATTTTCTTTTCGTACTTGATTTAAAAAACTGTCTTGCAGATTAATGACTTTGTTGTTCGTCAAATGAAACCCCTCCGTATTATGTTCTTCTCTTTTTTCTATTTTACCTTACACCAAACTTTCCTGCAATACCATTGTAAATTGTTTCCAATAGATTATTGTACTCCTCAAAGTTATCTACATTATACCATGTTATATAAGGCATCCGCCGATAAAAAGTCAATTGACGCTTAGCAAAATTACGGGTAGCCTGTTTTAACTGGTCAGTAGCGGTTATCAGATCCTGATCTGCGAGCAGGTACTCAACAATTTCTTTATAGCCAATCCCCTGCATTGCCTTGCAGCTTGGTGGTACACCCTGCTGCAAGAGCCCTGCCACTTCATCAACTAAGCCCTGTTCGATCATCTGATCAACCCGGCGATTAATCCTTTCATATAAGGCAGCACGTTCCATAGTAAGGCCAATCACCACTGCATCAAACAGTAATTCATTTGTTGCTGTTTTTTCGTGGGAAATAGTCTCACCGCTTAGGTAATATACTTCAAGGGCTCTGATTATCCGGCGCTGGTCATTAGGATGCAGTCTGGCGGCCGTAAGCGGCTGAACTTGCTGCAAAAGATCATGCAGGTATTGATTACCATATTGCTTTGCCAGTTCAGTCAGTTTTTGGCGCAGCTTTTCATCACTTGGTGCCTGGTTGAATTGATAGCCTTCAAGCAGCGCCCGCACATAAAGACCAGTACCACCTGCCAGAATCGGAATGCGGTTGTCGTTATTTATTTGGGTAATGAGTTTTTGCGCATATTGTTGAAAATCAACTACATTAAATTCTTGATCCGGCTCCAGGATATCAATTAGATGATGAACAATACCCTCGCGTTCCCTCATATCTGGTTTGGCAGTACCAATATCCATTCCCCGGTATACGAGCATGGAATCACCGGAGATAATTTGGGTATCAAGCCTTTTTGCTAAATCGATGCTTATTTTAGTCTTGCCTACAGCAGTAGGACCAATAATTACAATTAGACGGTTCATAGTGGGCCCCCGCCGGTCATTTTCGGCTGGCATTCAATAATACCATAATGAATACTGCTATATTTGCCGCCAACTGCCCGCTTCATTCCCAGTCGGGCAAATTCACTACTGCCGGCAGCTTCTTTGACCACAACCTTCTGTTTTGCCACCCGGCAAGCCTGACTAATCGCTGCCGGTGTAACTGGCTGCGTATTTGCCAAAGTCCTAATGGAATTTACATTCGAGCTTTTTAAAATAGGCTCACGAAACATGGGATCAAAATAAACGACGTCAAAACTGTTATCAGGCAAAGCTGCTAGTTGATCACTGTAGTCGGCATTTTCCACCTTCACTCGCCGCAAAGCTTTTGTAATCGCAGGTTCGGAATCAAGCGTAAAGTTTTGTAGCCCATAGCTGGTTATTAGCGTAATTACCGGCGAACTTTCAAGTCCAACAATCCTACCCTTTTCACCGGTTACAAAACTGGCAACAATGGCATCTGTCGCGAGTCCTAAAGTACAGTCAAGAACGGACATACCCGGCCTAAGGCCCATTGCAGTCACCATATGGTCATGATTTCCATTTAGTAAGTTTTTTATGCGTAGTTCAGCCATGCTTAAGTGAAAAAAGTACTCCCCCGCGGAGGTATGGACGATTGGCCCGGTAGTAGTAACTACGATAAGCGCATTTAACTCATATTTTTCCTTGAGGGCAGCTAACGAATAATGGTTGCGCGGCACAAACGGCACTGCTAGTTTGCCGGCTATCTCTTTTGCTTGTTGGGTGATACCTGGCAGAGTTTGTTGGGCAGTGGTTACAATTAAGTTCATATACTCATCACCTATGTACGCTTAAACAATTTTGCCAGCTCATCTGGACCAAATCGTATGATAGTCGGACGACCATGCGGACAAGTATAGGGCAGGTCAGTTGTATAAAGTTCACTTAGTAAAGCCTGTATTTGCCGCATGGTAAGCGTCTCACCCGCCTTAATGGCACTACGGCAGGCCGCCATTTGCAAATAGGCGTGACGCAATTCCTGAGCCGTAGGCTGGTGCATATCGGTAACTAGCTGCAACACTTGCCGCAACACTGCTTCTGCATCAGCCAGGGGAATATCCACAGGCAGCTCTAGTAGTCTCATGGTGTCAGGGCCAACTTGTTCGAGAGTAAAACCCAGTTGATACAAGGTATCCTGATTTCCGGTAATGATGTTGCAATCATCTTTGGTAAATTCCAGATACTGAGCTACTAATAACTGTTGTACCGGTACACGCCCTGTGGAGCGGCTCATGCGGTCATAGAGTATTCGTTCATGGGCCGCATGCTGGTCAATGATATAGAGGCCATCCTGGCCTTGTGCTACAATATAGCAAGTCTCAATCTGCCCCAAAGGATACAAGGGACAGGCAGACTCGGTAGCGATAGCTTCACTGCACTCCCGCAGCTGGTCCTCCTGCTGTATAGTCTGTCTGACCTCGGCCAAAGAAGTAGCTTCTTCGCGCCATAATGTTGGCGTCCACGACTGAGCTGCAGATTCTTCAGATTTATTGGCAAAAATATATTGATGCGCATTACTATACCTGTCTTTGCCGGTACTAGCCGGAAATCGTGGACTTATTGGTGCTGACGGCCCTGGCTGCACAGTGGCCGCTGCTTGCATGTGGGACACCGGCGCAGCTAGACTAGCAGAAACAGCTTTATATACTGCCCGGTAAATCCTTTGGTCATCACTGAATTTAACTTCTTTTTTCTGCGGATGAACATTAACATCAACGGCTTCAGCAGCAATTTGGATAGCAAGTATCGCTAAGGGATGCCCGTTTTTCGGCAATAAGGAAAAGTAGGCATTATCTAGCGCTTTTGCCAGCATCCTGCTATTTACCACCCGCTGATTGACCATAAAGGTCTGCCATTGACGACTGCTTTTCAGCAAAACCGGCTTGGCTACATAACCTGATACCCTAATGCCCTCGTTACTGTATTCGACTGGTAAAAGTTCCGGGGTAACCTTATGCCCATAGATATCGGCAATTGTGTCAAGCAAGCGTCCATTACCACCGGTGGAGAATGTCAAACGCCCATTACTGATTAGTTTAAAAGCGATTTGTGGATGAGACAGCGACAACTTTGTGACAATATCGCTAATATGACCACTTTCGGCAGGTGGTGTTTTTAAAAACTTGCGGCGAGCCGGCGTATTAAAAAATAAATCAGTTACTGTTATGGTTGTGCCACACCCTGCCCCGGCTTCCCGGATATCGGCAATTATCCCTCCATTAATCTCTACATAGGTTGCCAATGTTTCTGCCTGCAAGCGGGAGGTCAGCGTAAATTTAGACACAGCAGCAATACTTGGCAAAGCTTCCCCGCGAAACCCCAGGGATTGGATTGCTGCTAAATCTTCAGCAGTACGAATTTTGCTGGTAGCGTGGCGTTTTACAGCAAGTTGAGCATCTTCATGACTCATCCCCCGGCCATCATCAGTGACCCGGATGGATTTTATTCCCCCTTCGGCAATTTCAATTTCAATGCTCTTGCTGCCGGCGTCAATTGCATTTTCAACAAGTTCTTTAACAACCGCTGCCGGGCGTTCCACAACTTCGCCGGCAGCAATCTTATTGGCTGTATTCTCATCTAAGATATGAATCACTTGCTGGTTCATATGCTTCCGTTTTCCTCTCTGGCCTGCGTTTGCAGCCGAAATAAGATATTAAGCGCCTCTAAGGGAGTCAGGGTCATAATATCAAGAGCTAGTAATTCATCCGCAATGCATGAGTTAAACAAAGAAACCGTAGTGACGGCGGCAACCTCGTTACATCGTCCATTAGCAGGCTGTGGCTTACTTTGTTCCAGTTCATGTAAGGTCTGCTGAGCCTTTTCAATAATTCGTTTAGGGAGTCCGGCAAGCTGAGCAACATGAATACCATAGCTCTTATCAGCACCACCTGGTATTATGCGGCGCAAAAATACAATCTCATTACCCCGTTCTTTTACCGCTACAGAATAATTTTTTATTACTTTGCTGGTATCAGCCAACGCTGTTAATTCATGATAATGAGTAGCAAATAAAGTTTTCGCTTTCACTTTATCCTTGATATACTCAACAACGGCCCGGGCAATACTCATACCATCAAAAGTACTTGTTCCACGACCAATTTCATCTAAGATAATTAGGCTATTGGCTGTAGCATATTTCACAATTTGGGCCGTCTCCGTCATTTCAACCATAAACGTGCTTTGTCCTGTAGCCAGATCATCACTGGCACCGACTCTGGTAAAAATCCGGTCAACAGGGCAAATGGATGCTTCCCGTACCGGAATAAAGCTGCCCATCTGGGCCATAATTGTGAGCAGTGCCACTTGTCTCATATAAGTAGACTTGTCAGCCATGTTTGGGCCGGTAATAATCAATATTTCACTGTCACGGTGATTGAGTTCTGTATCATTAGGCACAAACATTTCACCGTGCAAGAGGCGCTCAACTACCGGATGCCGGCCATCTTTTATAATAATATCCCTGGTTTGATTAAGCTTAGGCCGAATATAATTAAAGCGGGCTGCAGCTTCACTTAGAGAAATAATGACATCTAACTGGGCAACATGCAAGGCAGTCTGTTGGATTTCACCAATACGTTCTTTTATATAGTCTCTGATAACAGAAAATAGTTGGTATTCAATATTTACAATTTTTTCCTGAGCACCAAGTACTTTGGTCTCAAACTCCTTCAGTTCAGGCGTAATATACCGTTCCGCATTAACAAGGGTCTGTTTGCGGACATAGTTTGGCGGTACCGCCCCCGTATTGGCATGGGTTATCTCTATGTAATAGCCAAAAACCTTATTATACCCGATTTTAAGCGACTTGATGCCCGTAGTTTCGCGTTCACGCAGTTCCAGATCATGGATCCATTGCTTACTGTCGCGGGCAATACTTCTAAGCTCATCAAGTTCTAAGTCATAACCTGTTCGGATAATACCGCCTTCACGAATAGTAAATGGCGGATTGTCAGCGATCGCAGTATCAATCATAGTAGTTACATCGATGTGAGTTTTAATAGCCATACCAATATCGGTAAGCAGCTGCGATTGACATTCTTGCAGCGTTAGCTTTATCTCCGGCAGCACTGACAGTGAAGTTTTTAGCGCCGTTAGATCACGGGCATTAGCACAGCCTACCTCAATCCGGGTTAGAATGCGCTCAAAATCATAAATATTACCAAGCAGCTCTTTTAACGGCTCACGCACTACCCGTTTATCTAACAAATCGGCAATAGCGTCCTGACGTTTAGTAATCGTAACCGGGTTTAATAAGGGAAACTCCAGCCACTTTTTAAGCAGCCTGCTGCCCATTGCTGTTTTTGTAAAATCAATTACTGACAGCAGGGTGTCTTTACGCCCACCATCACGCATATTCCGGGTGATTTCAAGATTACGCAAGGTGGAGGCATCTAGTACTAAATACTCCTGCGTATTGATTCTTGTCAGTTTGTTGAGATGGGAGAGATGGCTTTTTAAATTATAGTGCAAATAATACAGCAGATAGCTTACGGCCGCTTGTGCCGCAGGATTTGCGGGAAGCTCTTCTGCCGCAAAATGGTTATGCGGTAACTGTGCAGCTACCGTAAGGTCTGCATTTGACAGGGTAGTAACTGCACAAGCAGACACTCTTTGGGATACGAAACCGGTTATAGCTGTGATTCCATCTAATTTACCTACCAGCACTAATTCTGCCGGCAACAGCCGATACAGTTGATCACAAACAGTATTTGTCCGCGAACTGCCTGAAAATATGGCCCATAAGCATTCACCTGTTGATATATCTGTTGCGGCCAAACATAATTCATCATCTTCTTCGTATAACAGTGCTAAGTAATTATTGGCCTTATCAGGCAGACTGGACTCAGACAGAATCGTCCCGGGTGTAATAATCTTAACGACTTCTCTGCGCACAATCCCTTTTGCTTGTTTGGGATCTTCAACCTGTTCACAAATAGCTACTTTATATCCTTTATTAATTAATTTAGCGATATAATTGTCAGCCGCATGGTAGGGTATACCGCACATCGGGACCCTTTTGTTATTGCCCCCCTCGCGGGATGTTAATGTAATCTCCAGTTCACGCGCAGCTAGCTCCGCATCTTCAAAAAACATTTCGTAAAAATCGCCTAAACGAAAAAACAGTATTTCACTGCTAAGGTTACTCTTTACCTCCCGATACTGTTCCAGCATCGGAGTATAATTTGTTGTCATACTGTAAATTCTCCTCTGCTATTAGAGCAAGCGCCCCTTTAAAACCCAAGTTTGGGCTTTGTCAATTTGTATATTTACTAAATCACCAATCTTCTCGGTACCCGTTTTCTCCCATAATACAATCTTATTGGTACGAGTTCGCCCCATTAATTTCATCGCATCATTTTTACTTGCACCTTCAACCAATACCTCAATAATAGTCCCTGTCAGCTGTTTGTTTATTTCCAGGCTAATCTCATTTTGCACAGCCATCAGCTGATTAAGACGCGCTTTTTTGACTGCCAGTGGCAGTTGGCCCTCATATTGGGCTGCCGGTGTCCCTGAGCGCTGCGAATATAAAAAAGTATAGGCTACATCATACCTGACACTTTTGATAAAATCAAGCGTTTCAAGAAACTGCTCCTCCGTCTCCCCGGGAAAACCCACAATTAAGTCGGTTGTTATACTGGCGCCAGGAATGGACTTACGAATGTGAGTAACAAGCTGACGATAATACTCTGTAGTATAGCCGCGATTCATCTGTTTCAGGATAGAATTACTCCCGGATTGCACGGGAAGATGAAAGTGCTCACAAATTCTGTTACTGTTTTTGATAATGTCAATCAGCTTAGTATTCATATCCCGCGGATGGGATGTCATATAACGAATGCGGGCTATGGTTTCAATTTGATCAGCTGCTTGCAGTAAATCGGCAAAATCGATCTGTGTATCAAGATCTTTGCCATAGGAATTTACGTTTTGACCAAGCAGGGTTATTTCTTTAAAGCCCTCTGCTCCTAACTGCCGGATTTCGGCTATTATATTTTCCAGTGGGCGGCTGCGTTCACGGCCTCTGACATAGGGAACTATACAATAGGTGCAAAAATTGTTGCAGCCATACATAATTGGTACCCATGCCGATATCTGACTTTTATGGACAGTTGGGACATCAGGTGCCAACTGTTCAGCCTGATCCCATACAGAAACAACCTTTTCCCCGCTTGTTTCTATCTGGGAAATGAGTTCTACCAGTTGATGCGTATTATGTGTTCCCATAACCAGACTAACATGCGGGAACTTCTTTACTATTTTATCTTTATCCTTTTGTGCCATACAGCCAACAACGCCGATAATTATATTGGGATTGACTGACTTTAGTCTTTTCATCTCCCCAATCTTACCGTAAATCTTCTTTTCCGCACTTTCCCGGACACAACAAGTATTTAGCAAAATTACATCAGCTTGATCAATATTTTCTGTAGCTTCATAACCAATTGTTCGCAATTGGCCAGCTAACCTTTCTGAGTCGTTGAGATTCATCTGACACCCGAAGGTGATCGTATGAAAAAGTTTATGACCTAAGTCTTTCTGATCCAAATCCATCTATGTATCAGCTCCAATGGCAAAGTTATATAACTTCATCTTTTTTACGTGTTGCCCAAATCATTCTAAAACCTAAAAGGATAACAAAAATACCAAAAATCCGTTTAAGCTCGTTTGCCGGTACCGCTTGAACAAAATTAGCACTGATTAAAGCCCCCAAAGCAGCTCCTCCGGCCATATAAACTGCCGCTTGATAATTGATAAGTCTTTCTTTATAAAAATACCATACACTTACAATTGATGTAGGTATGATAACTAGCATTGATATTCCCTGTGCCGTATGCTGAGCTATCCCTAATAGTAAAACCATCATCGGTACTAACACTACTCCGCCGCCAATACCCAAAATTCCACTTAAAACACCAGCAGTAAGTCCTAAGACAAAAATTATCAATATCATAGTCATGTTAATACCATCCTTATGCCAACAACAATCAACAAAGCAGCAAAAAGCTGTTTTAAGCGAATGGGCGGAATTCTTTTCATTATCCGTGCACCGATACCGGCCCCCAGAATGCTGCCTATAATTAAATTCAGAGCCAAAAATACATCAGTATTGCCATGAAAACCATAGATAATACTGCTAATTAATGCTGTAGGAATAACGATTGCCATCGATGTAGCCTGAGCAATATGCTGGGTAATGTTGAAATAAGTCACCATAATTGGCACAAGAAAAATACCGCCACCAACTCCAAGTAAACCGCTAAGTACACCGACTACCAATCCGGCACCGGCAAATTTCAATCGTTCAGTCATAATTAAACCCCTTACTCTTATTCAATGCTTAGCCGTTTAACTGCAATATTTACTTCTCTAACCATCATACCTGTCATATATTCAACCATTTGCTTTATACGTACTTGGGCATCATGTACTACCTGCCAAATAGGCTGCCCATATTTTATAATTACATCAAGTGAAATTGAAATTCCCTTTTCTCTGTCATGGGAGTTTTTTATATTTATTTGCCCAGTCTTGGTAATAACACCCTCACTGATAGCAATATAGTCAACAACGGCAGCTATCGCTGCATCTGAAATAAGCAGTTTTCCATAGTAGCTAAAAGTTGGCCGGACAATTGATTTTTCACCCAGTTTACGTCGTTGCTTGGAACGGGGTTTTTTGAAAAAAACATCAAGCGAATCAATCAGATAACCGGAAAAATGTGGTTTAAGTTCAATAGTTGGTACAGGAATAATATGTTTTCCTTCTTTGAGCCTACTCTCTTTTGCTTTGGCAATTTCGCCTTTGGTAGCAATATCTTCAATCCGGATTATTTTACTAATTGCCGGTAACCCTAACACATCAACAATCTTTTCTACCATATTTTGGGAAGTTCCAAGTAGTAAGATACGTTTAGGCATTACTCTGGCGATAGCATCTCTAACTTCGTTAGCATGGTCAGGTTCCATAAATATGGCCCGTTTTACAGCTTTTATTTTGCTAGGTTCTTTTTTGGCCGAATGACCTGCAATAATTTTACTGTCCATAATTAACAGCCCGTCGTCAATAATTGTATCAACATCATACTCATGTGCTACGATTAACGCCCGATGGCTTTTGCCCGTTCCACTTGGACCGACCAAAGCGATGGTGTCCATAGGCAGCCTCCTGATAAAATAGTAATAGGGTATAGCATAAAAATAAACACCTTTGCAGGTGTTGTCAAGTAAAAGTATTACATTGACAAAAATCAACAAGTTTAGCTGAAACAGTGAAATTTCCTAATTTTTCAGGATACCGGCCAGGAATACCATGGAAATCGGAACCACCGGTTATTTTTAAATTATATTTTTTAGCAATAGCTAAATACTTATTAGCCGCTGTCTGATCATGTTCCGGATGATAAACCTCCAATCCACGAATACCGGCTCTAATCAAATCAAGTACTAAATTATCGTCACCCACCAGGCCAGGATGAGCCAATATTGCAATGCCTCCAGATTGCTCTATAAGCCTGATGACTTGTTCTGGCGTTAGTTTGTAATGGGGAACATAGGCGGGAGAGTTTTTGGTTAATACTTGTTGAAAGGCTTCCGGTATCGTTTTAAAATAGCCGGCTTCAACAAGTACCTGAGCAATATGCGGTCTCCCTACAGCCCGCGTTTGACCAGTCATATCCAGTACCCGGTTATAATTGATCGAATAGCCCAATTTACTCAGCTTATCTACTATCATTTGTGACCGCTTTAACC
The DNA here is from genome assembly GCF_000445445.1 of Sporomusa ovata DSM 2662. Lineage (GTDB taxonomy): Bacteria > Bacillota > Negativicutes > Sporomusales > Sporomusaceae > Sporomusa > Sporomusa ovata. The sequence continues at coordinate 762,380 of NZ_ASXP01000004.1, forward strand.
GGGCATTACGGATTATTTCCAGTTGATCGCGTAATTTCACATTATTAATATCAATGCCATATCCCAAAATGTGTACTTCATGGTGCGGTAAGTCAGTGCTAAATTCTATTCCCGGAATAATTGCCAGCTTCGAGGCTGCAGTAGGCAAATATCCTGTTATGTCCGCATAAGCAGCAACCGTATCATGATCAGTAATAGCTATATAGTTAAGACCGGCAAGTTCGGCTTGCTGAACTACTTCCAGCGGTGATAACCGCCCGTCAGAGGCCGTGGTATGTATATGAAGGTCTGCAATCATGACTTGCTTAACGTAATCGCCAATTGGATTAGGGTGCGAACTCCTACCCCTGTACCGCCCTTGCGATTATAGCCTTTATCTTTATCGGTATCAGCTGTTCCGGCAATATCGACATGCACCCAAGGCGTTTTATCGGCAAACTGTCCAATAAATAATCCGGCTGTAATAACGCCCCCCGGCCTGCCGCCGGTATTTTTAAGATCGGCAATAGAACTTTTTATTTGCTCAAGATACTCTGCATCATTAGGCAATTCCCATAGTTTTTCCCCGCTTTGCTGACCGGCGTCAATAATAGTCTGACACCACTGTCTATTGTTACTAATAACACCGGAATAAACAGTTCCAAGACCAACAACACAGGCTCCTGTCAGAGTTGCTATATCAATTATTTTGGTAGCACCAAGCTTTTTAGCATAGGTAACAGCATCTGCTAAAATTAACCGTCCTTCGGCATCAGTATTCAACACCTCAATTGTTTTACCGCTCATGGAAGTCAGGATATCCCCGGGCCTGAAGGCAGTGCCTGAAGGCATGTTTTCTGCACATGGTACAACGGCTAAAATGTTTACTTTGGGTTTTAGTTGTCCAAGAGCCATCATCGCTCCTAATACGGCAGCGCCCCCCGCCATATCACCCTTCATCTCATCCATCTTTTGACCAGGCTTAATTGATATGCCACCGCTGTCAAAGGTAATACCTTTACCAACAAAAGCTACTATTTCCTGGCTAGCCGGATCTCCCTGATATTTTAAGACAATTAATTTCGGTGGTTCAATACTGCCTTGCGCTACAGCCAGTAAGGCACCCATACCTTTTTGCCGCATATCTTCTTTTTCAAGGACAGTAAGCTCAAAACCATACCGCTCTGCGATCTCCCCGGCATACCAGGCCATCTTCGCCGGCGTCATGTACTGAGCAGGATAGTTGATTAAATCCCTGGCATAGTTTACGCTCTCGGAAATGATTTGACCAGCCTTAATCCCTGTGGTAATTGCATCAGCCTTTGCTGGATCATTTTCAATAAGTAGCAACCTTTTAGTACCAGGATTATCATTTTTGTCTGTTTTATAGTACGTAAACTGATACAAACCCATTACTGCACCTTCAACAACAGCTTGTGCTGTCTGGCAAGCTTCCAGCTTGTCACTGGCACTATGGATGATGGTTGCTACAGTTTGAGAATGCATTTTTTTAGCTGTCCGCATAGCTGCAGCCATCAGGGCCCGTACTTTGTCTACCGTGATTTCATTCTCTTTACCCATACCCAGAAGAAGAATACGTTTAGCACCAATAGCACCAAATGTATGTATAACCATAGTTTCCCCGTATTTACCACAGTCTGGCATATCACGGATTATTTCACTTATATGTGAGTTTAATGCTTTGTCTACGGCTCCGGTTGCCCCACCGGGAGTCAGTACTCCTTCAAATAAGCTAACAATGACTGTATCACATAGTATTTCAGTTATTGGGCCAGAGACAACTTCAATATTCATTTTTCCACTCCCTAATTTGATATCGATAATAATATTATATTATGCCACAAATTACTTATTAAAAACACTAAAACCTGTTCACGGTGAACAGGTTTCGAGCATTATCTATTGTTATCGCGGTTCAATGATTAGCTTGATAGCTGTTCTTTCTTCGCCATCAATAAGAATATCTGTGAAGGCTGGAATACATATTAAATCTACACCATGTGGTGCTACAAACCCCCGAGCGATCGCAACTGCCTTAACAGCTTGGTTAAGTGCTCCTGCACCGATTGCCTGCATCTCGGCACCGCCACGTTCTCTCAGCACTCCGGCCAAAGCCCCTGCTACAGAATTAGGATTAGATTTTGCTGATACTTTCAAGACGTCCATGTTTATATGTGCCTCCTTTGATAAAAAAACATTTATTAGTTCTATAAATTAGATATATTCGTTATACGGGAAAAAATTCCTTTTTTCACATAAAAAAAATCTAATTATTTCAAATAATTCATCTTATGTTTATTTATTAAACACAAAAACACGTCCATCTTCCCGAATTCCAATAAGGTTATGATGATCATTATATTCTTTGCGCATATTTTCCAACATATCTTCAATTACTTCTTCCTGGAAGAGAAGGTCTTCCTCTAACATAGCATCATTATGATCAGCAACTAAGCGCTCACTAAAACGTTCTCGAAGAATTTTAATCGTCAGGTTGATTTCTCCCCGTGTCAAGGTCTGTACATCGCGAATAATAGTTACCATTGCCACCTGTTCATAGGAACTTAATTCTATAGCAACACTAATATTGGTAATACCTTCAAGCATATGATAGGCCGCAATACTATTAATAATTAGCTGCTTAGTGCTTTCAAAGTCTCCAGCAGCAGGAATGCCGGAAATCATAAAAGTAAGCTTTAATGAGTTTGCTTCTGGATTAAAATTAATAGTGCCAATCTCAGGATAACGCACTAACATAGATATTATTAAATTTGCACCATCAGAAACTTGCTGATCTGTTTGGGAAATTTCAGGCATATAGTTTCACCATCCAATAAATATACGATTTAAATTATAAAGTTCTGATTAAGTATTCTCTAGAAGATAATTAAATCCTGCTTTTAATTTGTTGGGAAATAATCTAAAAAACGGCTTTACCTAAAGGTAAAGCCGTTTTAAATAACTGTTTAATATCTATTTAGCATAATCAACAGCACGTGTTTCACGAATTACTGTAACTTTTATTTGACCTGGATATTCAAGTTCACTTTCGATCTTCTTTACAATATCCCGTACTAAACGAACAGACGTCAAATCATCAATTTTATCAGGCTTAACCATAATGCGAATTTCGCGACCTGCCTGAATAGCGAATGATTTTTCCACACCATCAAATGATTCAGCGATTTCTTCCAATCGTGTTAATCGCTTAAGATAGCTTTCTAACGTTTCTCTGCGCGCTCCCGGCCGCGCAGCAGATACGGCATCAGCAGCTGCTACAAGTACGGCTTGGACAGTTTTCGGTTCTTCATCACCATGATGTGCACCAATTGCATTAATAACCTCGGCTGCTTCACGATATTTCTTCGCCAAATCAGCTCCAATGGTTACATGAGGTCCCTCAACTTCGTGATCTACAGCCTTACCAATATCATGGAGCAGACCTGCGCGCTTGGCTAACATTACATCGACGCCAAGTTCACTTGCCATAACTCCCGCCAAATGTGATACTTCAATGGAATGCTTGAGTACATTTTGACCATAGCTGGTACGGAATTTTAACCTTCCGAGAAGTTTTATCAGTTCTGGATGCAAACCATGAACTCCTGTATCAAAGGTAGCTTGTTCGCCTGCTTCCTTAATTTTCTGTTCAACTTCTTTTTGAGCTTTCTCAACCATTTCTTCAATGCGTGCAGGATGAATGCGGCCATCAACGATTAGTTTTTCCAGTGCGATTCTAGCAACCTCGCGCCGGACAGGATCAAATCCTGATAAAATGACTGCTTCAGGCGTATCATCAATAATCAGATCAATACCAGTGAGTGTTTCCAAGGTTCGAATATTACGGCCCTCACGACCAATAATCCGACCTTTCATTTCATCATTAGGTAAAGAAACTACAGATACCGTAGTTTCGGCAACATGATCAGCTGCACAGCGCTGAATAGCTAACGATATAATTTCTTTAGCTTTCTTTTCCGCTTCTTCTTTGGCCTGTTGCTCCAGATCCTTGATGAGCATTGCTGTCTCATGCTTGATTTCTTCTTCAACATTTGCAAGCAGTAATGTACGGGCATCTGCGGATGTCAATCCAGATAGTCTTTCAAGTTCAGTCAGTTGCTGGGCATAGAGTTCACTAATTTTTTCTTGACTTCTATCTACCTCAATCTCTTTACGACTAAGGATTTCCTCCTTCTTTTCAAGGGAGTCAATTTTTCGGTCAAGGTTTTCCTCTTTTTGCACCAAACGACGCTCTAGCCGCTGAAGTTCTGTACGACGTTCTTTAATCTCCCGTTCGAGCTCACTTCTTTGCTTGTGAATTTCTTCTTTTGCTTCAACCAACGCTTCTTTTTTCTTAGATTCACCGGCCTTCTCAGCATCTTCTAAGATTCTTTTGGCTGCAGTTTCAGCAGCAGCGATTTTGGCCTCGGCAATATTTTTACGTATCCAATAGCCTCCGACAGCACCCAACAGTCCGACTAAAATTGCGGTAATAATAATCTCTAGTATATATTCCACCTCCTTTTTTCCATACTGATATTAAGGGTAAAGCCGAGTTAAACTCGGCTTTTACAAGTAGCTTTTCGTTTGCTTTGTAAAGCATCCGAGCTCTCCTAAAAGATTGTCTAAATAGATTTAGTTTGACTACACGATTGGATAATTTTATTGTAAATGTTTTTCAAATGTGTGTCAAGGAGCCATATCCCTTAGATGCGCTAAAACTTTACTGATAGTTGCCGCTTTAAAGCCTTTTGCAGACAAACGGCGAATTATTTTATGTAAATCCTGAGTCTTCTTACTGTGCAGAATTCTTATTGCAATTTTTATTGCTGCCTGGTATTCCAAATTACTATCCCAGTCTGCTAATTTTTCATTAATCAACGTAGTTGGTAGACCTCTGCGCCGCAGTCTGAGATAGGTTTCTTTCAAACTATATTTGTTGCTTTCCGCATACCGCTCTACAAGCATATCACAAAGCGCGGCATCATTCAGATAACCGCGCTTTGTGACATATTCAATAGCCTCGCCGACCACCACTTCATCATAGCCTTGTTTTAGAAGCTTTTGTTCCAATTCCTGTTGGCTGTAGGTTCTAATTTTTAAAAGCTTAACAGCAGCTTCAGATACATTCTTATTCATTAGGCTTCGAAACCCTCATCATTATCCTCAAATGGCTCATCGCCAGCACTAACTACCTGCTCAAGCTTAGTATCGCCGGCAAGTAAATTTTCGCGGACCTTTTGCTCAATTTCGTCAGCAATGCCCGGGTTTTCTTTAAAATACTCTTTAACATTTTCTCTGCCTTGCCCCAGCCGTTGTCCATTATAAGAAAACCAGGCACCGCTTTTATTTATGATCTCAAGATTAACACCCATATCAACGATACTCCCTTCGCGGGAAATACCTTCGCCATACATTATATCAAATTCTGCCAGTTTAAATGGCGGTGCCACTTTATTTTTAACCACCTTAACCTTGGTCCGGCTGCCTACGACATCATTTCCCTGTTTCAAAGTCTCTGCTTTGCGAACATCCAAACGGATTGAAGCATAGAATTTCAGGGCCCTGCCACCAGTAGTTGTCTCCGGATTACCAAACATAACGCCCACTTTTTCGCGGATTTGATTAATAAAAATAACGGTGGTTCGTGATTTACTAATAACACCTGTTAGTTTACGAAGCGCCTGGGACATTAGACGGGCATGCAGACCGACATGGGAATCACCCATATCACCGTCAATCTCATTTTTAGGCACCAAGGCCGCTACCGAGTCAACAACAACGACATCAATAGCCGCACTACGCACAAGTGCTTCCGTAATCTCCAGCGCTTGTTCACCATTATCAGGCTGCGATATTAAAAGATTATCAATATCAACACCCAGTTTTTTGGCATAAGAAGGATCAAGTGCATGTTCGGCATCAATAAAGGCGGCAATTCCGTCCATTTTTTGAGCCTGAGCAATAACGTGTAACGCTACTGTCGTTTTTCCTGATGATTCAGGCCCAAATATCTCAATAACCCGTCCCCGCGGCACTCCGCCGACCCCAAGAGCAATATCAAGCGGCAACGACCCTGTGGGAATAACCTCAATATTCATTTTAGCAGCGGCTTCGCCAAGCTTCATTATTGCACCTTTGCCAAAATCTTTTTCTATTTGACGCATGGCATTTTCAAGCGCTTTAACTTTATCCATTTCCAGATTCTTTTCAAAATCTTTGGCCTTATCCATAGTACTATAAACCTCCCCCGACAACTCTAAGCACATTATACAAACGTTTGTTCGTTTTGTCAATGACAATATCGCGGTTAAGTCTATAATTTTCCTCTATTTTAGCGTCCTTTTGCCGGCTCAATATTAATGCGATAGCCTTTGATCGTGTTCTTATTCATGACCGACAATACCCGTTCAGCAACACTTTCCGGAACTTCTACAAAGGTAAATTTGTCATAAATATTTATGACCCCAATAATGCTGCCTTCAATATCTGCCTCTTCTGCAATGGTACGAACAATATCCTGGGGCTGAATTCTTTGAGCTCGTCCGGCATTAATAAACAGGCGTACCATGCCTGGTTCGGCACCAGTATTACCAAACTGAGCTTTTTCAATAACAGCTTGTTCTTTATAACCTTCCTGAAAGAGTTTTAGTGCCGCCGCAGCAAGATCAATTGGATCATAGTCTGTTGCTAAATCGGCAACGATGCCGCTGTACACATCAAAACTGCCTCTGGCAATGGTCTGTATAAGTTGATTCTTAATAACCTCTGTTTGACGCTCAAGGATATCTGCCGGAGATGGCAGCTGCCGCCGTAATATCCGTGTTTTTACTTCTTTCTCTATAAGTTTTAGTTGCCTGTATTCGCGCGGCTGAATAAATGTAATCGCAACCCCTTTTTTCCCTGCCCGTCCGGTACGGCCAATTCGATGAACATAGGACTCGGGATCTTGCGGGATATCATAGTTGATAACATGAGTTATATCGTCAATATCCAATCCACGTGCAGCTACATCGGTAGCAATAAGTATATCTAATTTACCATCCCGGAATTTTTTCATAACCCGGTCACGCTGGGCCTGACTAAGATCGCCGTGCAAAGCGTCTGATATATAGCCGCGCGCTGACAAAGAAGCAACTAAATCATCAACACCTTTTTTGGTTCGGCAAAAAATAATTACTCGGCCAACTGTCTCCGAATCAAGTACCCGGCATAAACCGTCAAGCTTATCGCGGGTTTCATAATAGATTTGGTCGGTAAGCGGCACTGTCAATTGTTCTTTACTAATCGTTACCGTTACCCTGTCCTTCATATACTTATTGGCTAACGCCATAATTTCTGTTGGCATAGTAGCCGAAAATAACAGCGTTTGCCGTTCAACAGGAACATGTTGCAGGATGCTTTCGAGATCATCAACAAACCCCATATCCAGCATCTCATCGGCTTCATCAAGAATCAGCATTTTTACATTGTCTAGTTTGATGGTATTTCGACGAATATGATCCAAAAGGCGTCCTGGGGTTCCGACAACTACTTGTACACCTGATTTGAGAGTTCTAATCTGCCGGTCTATAGCCTGACCGCCATAAATCGGTAATGTCTTTATCCGCTTAAATCTTCCGATTTTTCCCAATTCTTCTGATACCTGGATAGCCAGTTCTCTGGTAGGCGTTAATACTAACGCCTGAATTTGTTTGAGCTCAGTTATCCGTTCCATAATGGGTATACCAAAAGCAGCCGTTTTTCCAGTACCGGTTTGGGCCTGTCCCAAAACATCGTTTCCTGCCAATACCAGCGGAATCGTTTGATTTTGAATCGGCGAGGGTTCTTCAAAACCCATTTCAGTTATAGCTGCCGCTGTTTTTTTACTTAACGAAATAGTACCAAATAAAGTTACTGTATCTTTCAACATAAAAAACCTCCTATATATTAAGCAAATAATGCCTTACATGATTAAGGGCGGCTAAAGCAGTCCGGTGTTTTATATCCATGCGTGTTCCATTAAAGTAATGCTCATAACACACTGTTCCTGCCGAACCATCAATAGCAATATAGACAAGGCCTACAGGCTTATTTTCAGTCGCTCCGTCCGGACCGGCAATACCCGTAATACCAACGCCGATACTTGTTTGAAATCTTTCCCTAATACCTTGAGCCATACATTCAGCTGTCTCCTGACTTACTGCACCCCTGGTTGCAATTATTTCTTCAGGGACACCAACATCGCGCGTTTTGACAGTATTACTGTAACATACTATTGAACCTAATAGATACTGTGAACTACCAGGAACATCGGTAATACGGCTGGTAACAAGCCCACCGGTACAAGATTCCGCTAATGCTATTGTTAATTTTTTGGCTAAAAGCAAGCTGCCTACAGATTTTTCCATAGTTTCTTCATCAATGCCAAAAATATATTCGTTTAATAATGGCTGAATTTGTCCTTCAAGTTCGTTAATCAACTGTACTGACTCAGTTTCACTGGCTGCCCGCGCCGTAATCCGTACATGAATTTCACCATTTCTGGCTAGCAAAGCCAATGTCGGATTCGATTGGGCTGAAATATACTGCTTGATTCTTTCTTCTAATGCAGCTTCTCCCAGTCCATATGTCCGGAGAACTCTCGACACAATTGCACCTTGAACTCCAAATCGCTTAGTAAGATAGCTAATGATCGATTTCTCAAACATTGCCGCTAATTCATGCGGTGGACCTGGCAAATTTATAATTACTTTTCCTGTTGTCTCTTGTTCTACAATAACCCCTGGTGCTGTGCCACAAGTATTTTCAATAATTTGTGCGCCTTCCGGCATCATAGCCTGACGCAAATTGTTATCTGTCATACATAAACGGTGCTCGGTAAAGAAACGTTGTATTCGTTCCGCACTGGCTTCATGCAAATACATTGGTTTATTGAGTAGTGCAGCAGTTACTTCTTTCGTTATATCCCCTTGTGTAGGCCCTAAACCGCCACTTGTAATAACGATGTTAGCCCGATCTAACGCTGTTTTTAAAACACTTTTCATTCTTTCCCGGTTGTCTCCGACTGTAGTTTGATATAATACACTGAAACCTAGCTCGTTTAACCGGGCTGCTAAGAACGGTGCATTTGTATTCACGATTTGCCCCAAAAGCAGTTCTGTTCCAGTGTTTACTAATTCAATAATCATATAGCTCATTCCCTCCCAACATTAATTCATTCGCGTTGCAAATTGGTAATTCCTTTATATCATTGAACTTTAACAAAAAATAGCAGAGCCTAAGTGCCTCTACTATTTTTAAGCTTGCATTATACTATTATGCAGCTGCTCTTACTTTTTTTCGGCCACTAAATCATATGTGAAGCCCTGTACGACTTCTGCCTGTACAAGTTCTCCCGGCAACAAACCTATAGCGTTTTCAACATAAACACAGCCATCGACATCAGGCGCTTCCCGGTAAGATCTGCCAAATGCCACACTAGGCTGATCCTGGTTATGTCCCTCAATCAATACTGTCAGCATTTTCCCCTCCATATCACGGTTCAACTCTTCAGAAACGCGGCATTGTAAAGACATTAGTTCATGGAAGCGCTCCTCTTTGACACTATCAGGCACTTGATTCTCCATAATGCCAGCAGGCGTATCCTCTTCCTGAGAATAGGTAAATATACCTACTCGCTCAAACTTTTGCTCAAGCATAAAGTTCTTCAATGACTCAAAATGTTTATCTGTCTCACCTGGAAAGCCAACAATAAATGAAGTACGAATGGCCACTCCGGGAATAACAGTGCGAATTTTCTTCAGTAAGTTTTCAATATCAGATCGTGTGTCACGGCGATTCATCGCCGACAGAATCTCGTCATCAGCATGTTGTAGCGGCAGATCAATGTAGTTGCAAATCTTCGGTTCATTAGCAATAAGTTCAATAAGTTCTTCGTTAAAATATTTAGGATAGCAATATAACAATCTAATCCAAAAAACACCTTCAATTTTGACCAGTTCGTTAAGCAGATTCGTTAATTGGGGCTTATCATAACGGTCACGCCCATAACTTGTAGTATCCTGGGCTATTAGGTTGATTTCTTTTACTCCCCGCTCAGTAAGTTTTTTCACTTCATTTACAATTGATTCTATTGGGCGACTGCGGTATTTTCCCCGCACAAGAGGAATTACACAATAGGAACAGCAATTGCTGCATCCTTCTGCGACCTTTACATAAGCACTATATGCCGGAGTAGTAGTAATTCTCCGCATAGTATCATCATACAATGTGTCTGTTTCACCAATAAGCAAAACCCGTTCATCCGCCAGTACTGCATTAACAGCTTCCATAATTCGATGCCATGCGCCTGTACCAACAATGGCGGATATTTCCGGTAATTCGTCTAATAATTCCTGCTGATAACGCTGTCCTAAGCAACCGGCAACAATAACTCCCCGGCATTTACCAGTTTGTTTATATTCAGCCATCTGTATAATGGTTGAGATCGATTCCTCTTTAGCAGAATCTATGAAACCGCAGGTATTAATAATTAACAGTTCAGCTTCCTGGGGATTATCGGTAATATGTATATTATTATCTGCTAAAATGCCCAACATTACCTCGGTATCTACGAGGTTTTTGGCACATCCCAGACTAATAAATCCTGCTGTAAGCATTACGTGCTCCTCCTTGTATCTGATGACCAAATTATTCTATAATCCCACTTGAATGTAAGCCTCACTGTATCCCCAAACGAACTTGTTGTACCCATTTATCCAATATTTTACGCTGCTGCTGGGGAGAATACATGTCATGATGGTCCAGGAGCTTTATATTTTTAGCGGCATATTCCCGGTACAGTGGTGTTCCTGGGTTTGTCGGCATAAAATAAAATTTATGTTCTGCCATACATGCGAGTGCTTCCTCTTGAGTGAGCCAATCAATAAACTGCTGTGCCTCAACCGTATGGGCAGCGCTCCTAACCAGGCCTGCCCCTGTCAATAAAAACGCAGTTCCATCTTCAGGATAGATTATTTGTACCGGAAAACCATCTTTAACATAACGCATAGCTTCACTATGCACAGCTATAGCCAGGTCAACCTCTGCCATGCTGGCCATTCGCGCCGGCGTTGCTAAAAATTTAGCATACTGCACAACCTGTGGATGGATTTTTTTTAACAAGTCTAAGGTTGGTTGCTCGCCGTTAGCCGCAACCAGCGTATATAAAAGGTTAGCGGCAGCATCGGCTGCCAGAAAGTCGGTCAAACCCAGTCTCTGCTTAGAATCTGCCGGCAAGTCAGACCATTTTGCTGGTTTTTTCTTGATGGAATTAAAATAATCCTGATTGACTGCAAAAATTATCGGATCATACCAAACGCCTACCCAATAACCATCAGTATCTTGAAATCTATTTGGTATTATATCCGTATATTCAGATTGGTAAGGTATCAGCAGAGCATTGTTTCGTGCCTGTTTTAATGTTTTACGGTTAGCAAGAATAAGATCTGCTTGCCGTTCTCCTGCTTCTGCGGCCAGCCTGCTAAACAAATCCTTTTCCGTAAGCGGTGTAATCGTAACCCGGACCTTTGCGACCCGCTCGTATTCCTGAGCTAACACGGCTACCTGTTCAACAGGCAAGGTCGTATAAACATTAATCGTCGGTAAACTGCTGTTATTTTGTTTACCTGCATAACCGATAAGGTAAGTAGTAGCCGTAATTACCAGAGCTACAAAAATAGCCATTGCTACTAATGGCAGATAGCGTTTCATACATTACCTCCATAGGTTTGAACTGGTTACTAGCATTAACAACTAAGGCAAACATATATACTATAACTTTTATTTGTTCTTTATGCAAGTCCTAATCCCTTCTATGCAGAAGATAGCATTTTAAAAAACGGCGAATTATGCTAAAATAAAAAAGAAAGGAGTTGTTTTTTTGACACAAAAGCCTTCATTCTTATCTTTTTTCCATCCAGATTTGACCGCACGTTTGATTATTGTCATATTTTTTTTGCTGCTCATTGCTATTGGTTATGTATTTGGCATCTACGATGGACTGGTAAATAATAACCCTACTGCTGTCTTTAATTCGTTTGTTGCAGTGCTGCTCTATGCTATCCCGGCTTTTGGATTATTGCGGCTTAAGCGTTGGGCCCGCTTATTTGAGTTGGGATTGTCCCTATTATTTGTAATAATTGGCCTGGTAATCCTATTTGGTTATAGTCTGACCATGGGTATTATGACGCTTGTCCCCCATGGGTTAATTGCCATTTACCTTTTATCAAAGGACTGCCGGCGTGCATTTGGTATGAACCAAAAAGAAGCCTAGATTTTGAATCTAGACTTCTTTTTGGTTTTGCTGCGGGAAGAATGTAATCTTCGTGACTTATTTAGTGATTCCCCTTTGCTTACGCTGGTAACAGGCTGTTTGTTGCGAGGCGGCCGGATTAAACATTTTGGTTCATAACCGATTAAATCCTGTCGGCCTGCTTTATTAAGTGCTTCATAAACCAAATTGTAGTTTTTAGGATCGCGGTATTGCAGCAATGCTCGCTGCAGCCCTTTGTCATGGGGGGTTTTGGCAACATAGACTTTTTCTCCGGTTAACGGGTGAATTTCTGTATAGTACATGCAGGTTGATAAGCTTCCCGGAGTGGGAATAAAATCCTGTACTTGTTCCGGACGATAGCTGGTATCACGCAGAAATTCAGCCAATTCAATAGCCTCTTTTAGGCCGGCTCCCGGATGGCTGGACATAAAGTAGGGTACTAAGTACTGTTTCTTCCCTAAGTCGATATTAATTTGTTCAAATGCTTTTTTAAATTTCAGATAGGTATTTTTACCAGATTTACCCATTAAGTTTGTAACTTTAGGCGAAACATGTTCAGGAGCAACCTTTAGCTGGCCACTGACATGGTGCTCGCATAATTCCCGTAAAAATCCCATATCATTGGCAGCCAACAGATAGTCATAACGCAGACCTGACCGGACAAAGACTTTTTTTATTCCTGGAATTTGTCGAATTGCCCTAAGTAATTCTAAATAGTCGCGATGGCTGGTGTTTAAACTCTTGCAGGCATTGGGGAACAAGCATTGCTTGCCGCGGCAGGTTCCCCGTTCTGCTTGCTGCTCACAGGCACGCTGGCGAAAGTTCGCAGTAGGACCGCCGACATCATGGATATAGCCTTTGAAATCCGGTAACTGAACGATTTGGTCAGCTTCCCGGAGTATTGATTCCTGACTGCGACTTTGGATCATTCTTCCCTGATGGGCATATAAAGCACAAAAAGAGCAACTGCCATAACAACCGCGATGGCTAACGATACTAAACTTTACCTCCTGGATAGCCGGAACACCGCCAGCTGCACTATAAGAAGGATGATATGTCCGCTGATAAGGCAAATCATATATTTCATCCATCTCTGCAGTGGAAAGTGGCATTGCTGGTGGATTCTGTACTACATAGTGCTCCCCATGCCTCTGAACTATCGTTTTTCCCCGAATAGCATCCTGCTCTAAGTATTGGGTTTTAAAAGCTTTCGCAAATTGCACCTTATTGGCAGTAACAGCCTGATAACCCGGTGTTTCGATATAGTCCCACAGATGGTCTATTGATTCTGCAGGATAACAGGTTCCAGGTATATCCCGAATATCTTTGATATTCATACCAGCCGATAATTGTGCGGCTAACTCTTTAATCTGACTTTCGCCCATACCGTAAATTAACAGATCTGCTCTACTATCAATCAGAATCGATCGTCGTACGCTATCTGACCAGTAATCATAATGAGCAAATCGCCGTAAACTTGCTTCAATACCGCCAATAACAAGCGGGGTATGTTTCCAAATCTCCCGTATTCTGTTACAATAAACAATTGTCGCCCGTTCCGGCCTAAGTCCAGCCTGACCACCGGGCGAATAGTTATCTGTACTGCGGTATTTTTTAGCTGCGGTAAATTTATTGAGCATCGAATCAAGGTTGCCTGCCGAAACCAATATACCCAGTCGCGGTTTGCCTAAACGTTTAAAATCAGAAGTTGAACGCCAATTTGGCTGAGCAATTATTCCAACCTTATACCCGTATTTTTCCAGCAACCTACATATAATCGCCGGACCAAAGCTGGGATGGTCAACATAAGCATCACCACTGATAAAAAGAAAGTCCAACTGTTCCCAGCCACGTTTAGCCATATCGTCCCTGGTCATTGGTAAAAAATCTGTCATGCTGCTAGATTTACCTCATTCCTATTTTGTAATTCCGGTCAGTGTAAACGTTTTGACCACTACTTCACCATTACCACCAATTTTACCCACAGGGCTGCCGTTGTATACTACATCAACAACACCGGCATTGCCAAATTTGACTGATAGTTTATTCGCGGCTTCCCAGGTTATTGATTCGCCAATTTTAGGAGTACCTTCATATATTTCTTTACCGTCTGCTATTATTTGCGTCCAACACGGAGCACTATATTTAGCAGTGACAATCACTTTACCTGCCGGAGTTACCGGAGTACCCGGCTGAACCGCCGGAGCCGGTTGAGGGGTTACAACCGGTGGTGGAACCGGAGCAGGTTGTTGGCTCTCTGATGGCCACCAGATTAATCCAGCTACTATAAGGACGCCTGCCGTGGCTGCTACTACTGTAAGCATTTTTTTTAAGCCGCCGCCACTACCTCTGCGTGGGGTTGAGGCGACTGGTATTACTTCCTGCTGCTTCTCGGCAATGATATTCTCATTTGTCTGCTCTTTATTTTGGGAATATAAGTCTATTGCCGTATGCGGGTCAAGTCCCAGAAAAGTAGCATAATTGCGGATAAAACCCTTTAAATATACTTCACCGGGGACAATGTCATAGTCACCTTCTTCAATAGCGTTAAGATATAGCGCTCTAATGTTTATAGCACTTTCAACATCTTTAATTGACAGGGCTTTTTTTAAACGTTCAGCGCGCAAAAATTCCCCTACTGTTTGCAAAATAACTACCTCCCCAACTGTTGTAAGTATTGGATTATCAATTCTGTTGACTGCTCCAAATTATCAGCACTTACTGCTCCATCATAGTCTGCAAGATCTGACTTCTCATAACCATACATTGGATCATAATATTCTACGAGCAAAGTCTCAACAACCACTCGAATCTGTCCTGCTTTAAATTCATTGATCAACTTGTCGGTTTTCTTATTGCCAAGGCGTCGGCGTAATGACGCAATACTACTGATTATCGCTTCTGCATTATCACTGTAGATATCCAGATACTCTTCTATCAATCTATCTACCCTTACTTCAATGCTGGCAGATACCAGTAATTTTGGTCCCTGCTGCATAGCGTTAAATAAACATTCAGGTAGATACACATTACCAATACGTTTGCTTTCACATTCAACTACTACATAAGGCTGATTATTTAGCGCATCAAGTTCTTTAAGCAGATTTGCATCAAAGTTTTGTGCTGTTGCCGACCTGCCTAAACCGATTTGACCAAAAACTGATCCTCGATGATTAGCTAAATTCTCCAGATCAATTACCGGTATATTGCGTTTAGCCAATTGCTTTATAAGCAAGGTTTTTCCAGTTCCTGTTGAACCACATAGTACTATTATCTTTGGTTTAACTTCAAACTGTTTTAATCTGCCCAAAACATATTGACGATACGCTTTATAACCGCCAACTAGCTGTGAGGCTGGAATTTCCATCATTTCCAGCACACTTACTATTGATTTAGAACGCATTCCCCCCCGCCAGCAATACACGATAACCTTTTGTTCCTCTGTAGTAAACCGGCGAATTTGCTCAATAATATCCGGCAACTTTGTAGAAACAAATGACAGGCCCAGATGCTTAGCATCTTCGACACTAACTTGCCTATAAATAGTTCCAATTTGAGCCCGTTCCTCATCGTTAAATACCGGTATGTTCACGGCTCCGGGAATATGCCCACCTGCATATTCTGCCGGTGAACGCACGTCGATAAAAATCGTTTTATCTAAGGTTACAGCTTCCGCTACTTTAATTACTTTATACAATATAATTCACCACTACTATTCTGCCCTGTCGTAAAATGCTGTAAGCATAAAAGCAATTTATTTTTTAAAATATCTTGAATAAACTTGTTCTGTTGTCATAATTATCTCTCGTGCTTTACTTCCCATATTAGGCCCAACAATTTTCATTTCTTCCATAGTATCAATTAGCCTTGCAGCACGTGTATAGCCGATGCGGAATTTGCGTTGTAACATGGATACGGAAGCCTGACCTGTCTCAAGTACCATGCGCACAGCCTCTTCTAAAAGTTCATCCTCAAAATGAGTTGGATCTTCTTTACCGGTGACCGCAGTTTCAACAGTAGTTACACCATCATTATATTCGGGTACAGCCTGTTCTTTGATATAAACTACTAAATCTTCAACCTCAGTGTCGGCAATAAAAGCCCCCTGTACCCTGGTAGGCTTAGAAGCGCCAACTGGATAAAATAGCATATCACCCTTTCCTAACAGTTTTTCAGCTCCAGACATATCTAAGATAGTTCGAGAATCAACCTGCGATGAAACAGCAAAGGAAATACGGGAAGGCACATTGGCTTTGATAGTTCCTGTAATGACATCTACAGAAGGACGCTGCGTAGCAAGAACTAAATGCAATCCCGCTGCCCTTGCTTTTTGTGCCAATCGACAAATAGCATCCTCAACATCAACAGGCGCTACCATCATTAAGTCAGCAAGTTCATCAATTATAATCAAAATCAATGGCAGTCGCTCATCAGTATGCAATTCATTATAGCGGGTAATATCCCGCACTCCTGTAGTAGCAAAAACTTCATAGCGACGTTCCATTTCCTGGACCGCCCAGTTTAAAGCTGAGGCTGCTTTCTTCGAATCAGTTACTACCGGAGTAAGTAAATGTGGAATACCATTATAATTTGACAGTTCTACCATTTTGGGATCAATAAGCACCAATTTTACTTCGTCCGGCCGGGCTTTAAATAATATACTTGTAATCAACGTATTGATACAAACGCTTTTTCCTGATCCGGTTGCACCAGCTACTAATAAATGCGGCATCTTCCCTAAGTCTGTAACAATTGGCTGCCCGGCAATATCTTTCCCTAATGCCACGGTCAAACTGGAAGACGCACGTTGAAACTCATTGGTTTCCAATACCTCCCGCATGGCAACGCCAGATAATTCTTTATTTGGCACTTCAATGCCAATCGCTGCTTTACCTGGAATAGGAGCTTCAATCCGCACCCCTGAAGATGCCAGTTTTAGTGATAAGTCATCTGCCAGGTTTACTATTTTACTTACTTTTACACCTGGAGCAGGTTCCAGTTCATAACGGGTAACTGTCGGTCCCTGACAAGTATTAATAACCCTGGCACTAACTCCAAAGCTATCAAGCGTCTGTTCAAGTATCCGGGCGTTATCGGCAACTTCCTTAGGCATTTTGGTTACACGTGGACGATTAGGTTTTTTTAATAATGACACAGGCGGTAACTGATAGTCGGTATTACTATCTGTAATACCCTCCTTAGTTACTGTAAATGACTGCCGTTGCGACTGCTGCATAACTGGTTCCTGATTATTATCAGGAATAATGCTCTCTTTGGGGACCTTTTGTATCGCCAATTCAAGCTTATCATCACGCTGTTGATCGTAAAATACCGGTAAATCCTTTTCCTCTTCTTGCTCGGAAAAAATTGTTTCTGCCGACGCAGCAATAGCTTCCTTCGCTGAAGACATACTCTCTACGGCCTTGTCTTTGGCATTTAATAGCGTTTCTGCCAGCGACCAGGTTGTAGTCATCAGAATTGAGCAAAGCAGCAATGCTGAGAGCACAATAATTGAGCCATGCACACCCAGTAGTTTACGCAGGGAAAAAAGTGCCATCCCACCGGTTAATCCCCCGCCTGTCACCAAACTATCAGGCATTATTTCCTGACCAACAGGAATTCTAATATGATGATAAATCGCTAAAACCACAAAATATAAAAGCAGAAAACCCCAAAACTTAACTGAATAAACAATTGGACTCTTTGCCACAATATACTTCAGTCCAACAATAAAAAATACTAAAGGTACAGCTACAGCACCTATTCCAAAAGTATATTTAAGTATCTTGGCTAAAAATAACCCAAACGGCCCAACATTTAGACCGATCAAGCTGATTAACGCTAAAATTCCTCCTGTAACCATGGTAATGCCCAACAATTCATGCCGTAATTCAGGAGTTAAATGGGTCAACCACTTAGGCAAAACATACCACCTCTAACATTATCTTGTTCTACGTAATGGTAAAAATCCCTTTATTTTATTCACTTATTCAAATATACCTAATTTAGTTTCAATCCACTCCCGTGTTTCCGGATGCAAAATAATTTTATCTTTGTTTTGTAAGTACCAAGGAATCACATCTAACCGATCAGGTAATCTTGAGACAGCTAACCAGTCAGCCAGCATTTCTCTTCTATATTCGTCAGATATTGGTAGTGTTACCATACTTCCAGTATCTAAAAAAGTTATCCACCATTGCCAATGATGAGGGTTTTTTCGATAATGCACAAACCAACTCCTAATCAAGGCATCATTTGCCTTACTTAAATCAAACGTCCCGTCCGCTCTTTTTAAACATTTGCCGGAAAATCCCTGTACTCGTGGTTTCCATTCGGCTGATGAAAATTTGCTAAAATCATGAACTAACCCGCGCCAGGGAATACCTAACTTACAAGCTTCTAAAAATACATACCATTTATGCCTTAAGACGTATTTGAAGTATTTTATATTGCGACCGACAGTGTTCAAAACTATACCCCCTTAGGAATGTCGATAAAAATAAAAGCCGCCTGCTATGGCGGTTGGTGATGAAAATAATAAAAGAAAAAGACCCGGACGGAGTCCAAGCCATATTGTAAAACGTAGTGAGTTCGGTTGTCGTAAACCCCGATTACTCTGTAATAATGCGATTGAAGATAGTTTGCTTAGAATGGTGCCGAGGACCGGAATCGAACCGGTACGGAAATTTCTTTCCGACGGATTTTAAGTCCGTTGCGTCTGCCAGTTCCGCCACCCCGGCATGTAATAATCTAGAGAAAAACCATTATTGTGGCTTTATTATTTAATTTGGAGGCGACACCCAGATTTGAACTGGGGAATAGAGGTTTTGCAGACCTCTGCCTTACCACTTGGCTATGTCGCCATAGTTATGGAGCGGAAAACGAGATTCGAACTCGCGACCCTCGCCTTGGCAAGGCGATGCTCTACCGCTGAGCTACTTCCGCATATTCGACATTCGACACTAGACGCTCGATTTTCGCTATCTAAAATCGAATGTCTAATGTCTAAGGTCAAGAATGGTGCCTCAGGACAGAATCGAACTGTCGACACGAGGATTTTCAGTCCTCTGCTCTACCGACTGAGCTACCGAGGCATATTCGACTGTCGATTTCCGACTTGCGACGTTCGATGTGGTTAATCGAAAATCGAACATCGTATATCGTATGTCGAAATTGGCGACCCTGAACGGATTTGAACCGTCGATCTCCGCCGTGACAGGGCGGCATGTTAGACCGCTACACCACAGGGCCGCGTGCAATCGCATTATTTAGTATATAGTAGGTTTACAAAAAAGTCAATACGCAAAAACTGCCTTTATTTTATAAGCGATGCGACGGGATTTATTATATCTTACTATTGCAGAAACGTCAAGCGGCTATTGTAAAATAAGATCACTCAGCTAGTACTTTATTAACGGTTTCTTGTACCTGCTCAGGATCAAATGGTTTAATAACAAAACCTGCTGCCCCTGCTTTGAGTGCCTCAGAAATTATACTACGCTGCCCAATGGCTGTTACCATGATGATACGCGCTACCGGGTCTTCTTCGTGAATATGCTTTACCGCCTGAATTCCATCCATAACCGGCATAGTAATATCCATTGTTACCAAATCCGGTTTATACTGACGATAGAGCTGCACTCCCTGTTTGCCATCACCACCTTCGGCAACAATCTCATGTCCCATATCCTGTAGCAGTTTCTTTATCATCATACGCATAAACGTAGAATCATCACATATTAGAACTCTCGCCATAAAACTTCCTCCTCTATTGAGCTCAACCTATTCCGCTAACTTTAATCTTATATTTTCAAGTATCTGAATTAAATTGTCATTTAACCGTATTTCAAGATCAGGCAATGTCTTCGCATCAAAAGCAGTTGTCATAATCGGCACCCGTTTCAGTCGAATTTCGCTAAAAAAATCATCCCGAAAGATGTTATAGTTTACCGTCAGATTACTCTCTGCCGCAAAGTCACTGTAGTCTATTATAACATAAGATCCATTCAATGCTTTAATTGGTTTATCCGGAGTGATAAAAAGAGTAAACCCCGCTACCTTCTCTGGCAGTTTTGTCGCATAGGGCCATTCAAGAACCTTCTTGCCGGTAATTTGTGTACATACCGAAGCAGGATCAAAAACGGCTAATTGCTGTAACACTTTTTCCATACGCTCTGTCAAAACCTTTTCAAAAGCCGCCAAGTCTGGTGTAAAAAAACTTATATCACAGTATTCTGTTAAGCCAATGACTACACGAACCAAAAAATCTTTTGTTGCTTCATCATACAAACCAGTAAAGCTTCGCCGAGCTTGTTGATTATTGTAGGTAAAAATACGATATTGCGAACCGCAAGTCATGAGTTCATTAATCAATGTAAACCCAAAAATTTCCGGTGGCATTTTTTTTAAAAACTCCCATGCTGTCACTTGTTCAATAATTTTCTTCATAGTATATGACCTCCGATTCTTCTATGACTATATTCTTGATTACATCACAAAAACCTGCAGACGAAGTAACCAAATAGTAAGTTCAGAATACTATGAAGTAACTTCAATACAAGTCAAAACCTTACAGCAATGGGGAGGGAAAACCATGGTAAAACGTTGGGGAGGATTAGCGGCAATCCTGCTTATCATCACTTTATTCATTACCGCCTGCAGCCAGGCACCTGCCACGCTGGTAACTCCATTTACGGGACCGGCTTGGGCGCCTGCACTCAGGGTGCTGCCACAGGAAACGGTAATTAAAGTTGGTATGAAACAAGTTGTTTCTGATGCTGGAATTCTCATTGGTATGGCAAAAGGGTATTACCAGGATGTCGGCATTAAAATTGAAGCAGTCCAGTTTAACAGCGGCCAGGAAATGATTAATCAACTAGCCGCAGGTCAGTTAGATGTGGGCGCTACCGTGACGGCCTCTGGGCTGTTAAATGCAATATCCCGTGACATACCTGTTAAAATCGTTGCCGATAAAGGTATTAACATACCTGGCCAAGGCTACTACCGCTTGGTTATACGGAAAGATCTTGCCAATAGCATTATAGACTTTACGGACTTGCGCGGCAAAAAAATTGCAGTGGTTGGCACTGCCTCGCTTGACGAAATATGTCTGGCCAGGGTATTGGCTAAGGGTGGTTTGACAACTAAGGATATTGATATGCAAGTCATCCGGGCATTCCCCGATATGCTTGTTTCACTAGGCAACAAAAGCATTGATGCCGCCATGGTCATTGAACCTTTTGTAACGCAAGGTATAGCCAAAGACATTGTTGATCCCTGGAAAGATCCGTCTGAATATGATCCTGACGCGCAAATTGCGCTATTAGTCTACGGCACAAGCATGACTACCCGGCCTGATGTGGCTAACCTCTTTATGACTGCCTATGTAAAAGCGATACGCGACTATAATGACGCCTTCTTCAAAAATAAGAACAAAGCAGAAGTAATCGAAATGCTGTGTAAGTATTCCGTAATCAAAGACCCTGCTTTATATGAAACAATGTACCCCACCGGATTAAACCCTGACGGCTACCTGCGGCTCAGCGGCATTGCTGCCGACTTAGCCTGGTACAAAGAAAACAACTTGCTTAAATCGGAAATTAAACTGGAAGATGCGGTTGATAACCGCTATGTAGACTTTGCTGTAAAAACCTTGGGGAAATATCAGTGAATACCACTGATGTCCCCTATCTGGAGTTGGTAAACCCGTGAAAACAGCCATTTCCATTCTTTCTCCATTGACTCTGTTACTGCTTTGGGAAGCTGCCGCCCATTTAGGTTTTGTTGACACCCGCTTGCTCTCAAGTCCTTCGCTCATTTTACAGTCATTTTTTCCACTGCTCATTTCCGGCGACCTTATCTATAACACCTGGGTAAGTGTTTTACGAGTTATCTGCGGCTTTCTCGCCGGTTCCATTCCGGCTATCCTGCTTGGTATGAGTATGGGTCTGTCCCCATTTGTCCGCTCTGCTATTGAACCTATGATCGCAGCTACCTATCCTATTCCCAAACTAGCCCTTATGCCGCTTATTCTTCTCATATTTGGTCTTGGGGAAACCTCCAAAATATTTACCATTGCTATTGGCGTATTTTATCTTGTAGTAATTAATACGATGGCCGGAGTTTTAAACATTGACAAAATCTATCTGGAAGTGGCCAAAAATTTTGGTGCCAGTCGCAAAGATTTTTATCTCACTGTCGCCTTACCGGGAGCATTGCCGATGATTTTTGCCGGCCTAAAGCTAGGCATGGGTATGGCGCTTATCCTGATTGTCGCCGCCGAGATGTCGGCAGCCAAGGCTGGTGTAGGCTGGATGATCTGGAGAGCCTATGATATGTTTGATATTGAGCAAATGTTTGCCGCACTAATTACGCTTTCTGTTCTTGGTTATATTTTCGCCCTGGCGCTTGATTTTTTGGAACGTCTGGTGCTTCCATGGAAACAAACCAGCTAAGGGAGGTGCGGTTATGCCTTACGACAGTACCAGTATTGTTTTACGTCATATTGGCAAAGTATTTGCTAATGCCCGTGGTCAGGTTACCGCTCTGACTGACATCAATATTTCTATTGGTGATGGCGAGTTTTTTTCTATTGTCGGTCCCAGCGGCTGCGGCAAGACTACCCTGCTGCGCATTCTCGCCGGCCTGGATACAGCCACAAACGGTACTGTGACAATCAAAGTTACAACTGATGATCGTCCGATAAACTCTATGGTATTTCAGGAACAGTCAATCTTTCCCTGGCTAACTGTTATTGATAATGTTGCCTATGGCCTAAAATTACGGGGTATTTCAAAAAAAGAACGTTATCAAATTGCCGAAAAATATATTCGCATGATCGGCCTGACCAAGTTTGCCAAGGCCTATCCGCATCAGCTTTCCGGCGGTATGAAACAACGGGTAAGTGTCGCCCGGGCCTTTGCTAATGATCCCGAAATTTTACTGATGGATGAGCCCTTCGGTGCCCTTGATGAACAAAACAGAATCCTGTTGCAGCAGGAATTGCTGCGAATTTGGGATGTAAGTAAGAAAACCACGATTTTCATCACCCACAGCATCGATGAAGCCCTCTGCCTTAGTGACCGTATTTTAATTATGACTGCCCATCCTGGCACCGTAAAATCAATTGTAAAGGTAGACCTGCCCCGCCCCCGCGATATTGCCTCTATCAGAACTACAATGAGGTATAATGAGTTATTCCAATCGATTTGGCTGACACTGCGGGAAGAGGTGTTGAAAGTTAAAGACAGGGAATGCGCTGAGAACTAATGCAAAGAAAACACTGAGAATAATTTCTCAGTGTTTTTTTGTGGCAGGGGCAGAAGGACTTGAACCCTCAACCAATGGTTTTGGAGACCACTACTCTACCAATTGAGCTATACCCCTAAAACGTAAAATATGCTGTAGTTATATTACTGACAGTGAAAAGTTTTCAAAAAAAGTAACCCTTTCAAGCGATTGTATGATATTCTTAAGTTTCCAGCTCCAGAAGAAAATCCAATCGCGAAAGAGTTACTATAGTTAGCCTACCATATTTCTGCTCGATTGACCATACCCATGTTGAATTTTATTGATTCCGTACGAAAAAGAGAAACAGAATAGTTTGCTGACAGTCAAAGCCATAGAAGGCTATGTGTAGCCAGTAGTCGAATATAACATAAATAAATAAATATAAACAAATATAAACAAATTACATTAAACTATGATATATAATATATAAACCAATTTAATTAAACTTAAATGAACAAGTACTCTTGACAAAATAACATATAAAATTATAAAATGTAGCTATATAGAAAAAAATACCATTTCATGTAAAATATAGTATTCTGCAATTAAGCTACAAAGATAATCGTTAAGGATACAAAGAATGTCAAAAAAGATACGGAAGTATAAAGAGTAAGGGTTATTGCAGCGGCGAAAACTTTCCAAAGGGATTGAAAAAAGTTGAGCAATCTAGTCTGGTCCGTTTAGAGCTAACTCAATATAATCGAGGCGAGAGAAATGTTTTTACGACATTGTCGAGGACGCACGTTATGCGTATTTATTTTAGGCCTGTTGATTTCAGCCATGTCGATTGCCGCTTTGGCTGCTCTGACGAATGATGGAACGCCCGTGGACGCTGTGAAGGCACCGCCGGCAAGTGCAGCTAATCAAACGTCTAATCCATCAGAACCTTCTCACGCACCGACGTCTCCCACGGAGCCACTACCGGATCAGGCTGTTACGACTGAGCCAGCTACTGCTCTGCCGACCGAGCCAGCTACCGCTCTGCCGACCGAGCCAGCTACCGCTCTACCAACTGCTGGCATGTCACCGATGGTCTTTAAGTTGGAATATGTAAAAGCGGATCAGCTAAAACCTGCGCTCACCACTTTATTTCCCGATAACCAGATTAGGGCAGAAATTATCAATAACATGCTGGTAATCTCAGGCAGTGATGAAGACTGCGCTAAGGTTAAAGCTATGATGGCCAAGCTTGACACCCCACCAAAACAAGTCATATTTGAAACCGAAGCGATCGAAGTATCCCGCGATGAGGTCCGGAACATTGGCATCGACTGGGGAACTGTTACCGCCCTGCCGAGTGTGCCGGCTACCGACGGCAGCGCATACAACATCAGCCTCAATATTCACAATTACCCGGAATACGTTGTTAAGGTCGCGGGCACGATTCACCATCTAATAGAAAATAAAAAAGGCCGGTTATTAGCCAGCCCGCGCATTGCCGTCCTGGATGGACAAACCGCCCAAATCCTCATCGGGGACAAGCTGGCGGTGGAAAGCACGCAAATTTCCAATGGCACTACAATCACCTCAGTAACCTACGTGGAAGTTGGTATCAAATTGGAAGTAACGCCCACTATCCATGATGACGGTACAATAACGACCCATATCAAACCGGAGGTCAGCAACAAAACAGATACCACAACAGCTGGAAACCCGAATATTCGAACCCGTCAGGCCGAAACAACGCTGCGGGTAAAAAACGGGGAGACAATTGTTTTGGGCGGCATGATCCAGAAGCAGCAAACCAAGGATATGATTAAATTCCCGTTATTAGGTGATCTGCCGGTAATCGGTCAATTCTTTCGCTCTGCAAATAAGGAGGAAACCGAGAGCGAACTGATTATTCTGCTTACTCCGAAATTAATAGACATATGAGGTAGGTGAAAAGCCATGAAGCATATCTTACTTACCGTATTATTCCTGCTCGGACTATTGGTTGACCCGGTTCAGGCCGGCACTGTAAGTGATGCGAATATGATTGCGTGGTGGGCGCCGGCTATTTTTCAGCAGGATGACACCCGCAACCCCCTGGCGCGGGAAAATGTTTTTACAGTCGTAAACTATGACCGTGACTGGCGGGGAAATAACAATTGGGAGAACCTATCGTACTATCCACCAACCCCGGCCGTATACTATTCACTGGCGGAAAGTGACACACACTATTTTATCGGGTATTATCTGTATTATCCCCGGCGAACCGGCAGGAACAAGCATGAACATGACATGGTCGGAGCGCTGACTGTGGTAAAGAAAGGTTCTGAGAAATTCGGACATTTGGAATTACTATTAGTTTTCAGTGATAATAATTGGTTAACAGTCAAGGGTTCTCAGGTGTGGTGTAAAAATGGACATCCCATCCTGAAAGTTAGTGATGGCAATCATGAAATATCAAACGAGCGGGCGCCAGGTCCGGGCGGGGCTTATCCCCGGTCCCCGGCAGACAGTCAGGCGGCGGGTCAGTGTGGCTACAAGTTGGTTGATTTGCAGGAATTATGGCAGCATCGCAATGATATTGGCCCAAACCGTACATTTAACCGCTGGGGCTACTTTGACGGCGATTCTTATCTCAATGTAGCCGCGCCTTGGGCGTGGGAATATCGCCGGATCAACTGGCTGGCAAACCCGGCTGAAATACTGCAGCGTATTAAGGGAAGAGCGAAGCAACCCGTGAAGTACCTAAGTAATCCGTATGCGAGTACTTAGGACGAGAAAGGTATCAGTGAAGAATAAGGAAAGGTGATATGATGAGAAGAGATTACTCTATAATTTGGGGATTACTAGTATTTTGCATTGTGGGCTTTTACAGCCTCAGTCTGTTCATCGCCGATCACAGTATTGATGGATTTGATAGGTTGGCTGCGACCTGGGTGCAAAGCGTCCAGTCAGATAGGTTGAACCAATTAGCTGCTGTATTAGCTAGTGCGGGTGCGCCGAGAACAGGGGTGAAACTGGCGGCTGGCCTGGCAATATCGGGAATAGGTATGGTATTTTGCTTACGGCGACAGCAGTTTAGAACCTTGGCGCCGCAGTTTATTATCATCGCGGTTGTAAACATTGCGTCATTTTACAGTAATTTTTGGCTTAAACATTTCTTTCACCGGCTGCGACCAACAGATCACATTCTGTCCTACAGTTTTCCCAGTGGTCACGCCATGGCTTCTTTTGCTTTCTATGTGACGGCTGCCTATTTGTTATGGGGAAACATACCCTCCAAAGCCGGTCGTGTGATTATGGCGGTGGCTTGCAGCCTGCTGACACTGCTGATTGGGCTTAGCCGGATTTATTTAAACGATCACTATGCCAGCGACATACTTGGCGGTTATTTTGTCGCCGGCGGCATTCTCCTGGTAACAGTTCTACTATTCCGTTGGCGGAAGTGGCATTTGCCCCATAGTCAACAACGTATTACTGAGGAAACGCAAAAAAGCGCAACCCCCACCTAAGAGCCGATAGTACTTAATTCAGGCGAGTACCCGTAGCATCTCCACGATATAACCCCCTTTACAAAAGGTGTATACCTTTTATAAAGGGGGTTTATGTTTATGCCAGGCAAATTAAGACGCCAGGCAACTTATCTCTCCTGTTGCCGGTGCAGATTATAATACATGCCTTTCCGGCTTAGCAATTCCTCGTGGCTGCCCTGCTCCACAATTTTACCTTGTTCCATAACAACAATACTATCACAACGCCGCACAGTGGAGAGACGATGGGCGATCATGATCATCGTCCGCCCTGCTGCGATCTGATCCAAATTATCCATGATAATACGCTCAGATTCATAGTCAAGCGCGCTTGTGGCTTCATCAAATATCAGCACTCTGGGATTGGTTAATAGCGCCCGGGCAATAGCAACGCGCTGCCGCTGTCCGCCAGATAGTGCCGAGCCACGCTCGCCAACAGGTGAATGATAGCCGTTGGCTAACTCTGCCGCAAATTCCTGAACACCGGCGATGTTTGCCGCCTTTTCAACCTCTTCCAGTGAGGATTCCGGTCTGGCAACGGCAATATTATCACGGATACTACCGTTAAATAAATAATTTTCCTGTAATACCACTCCAATTTGCCGTCTAAGCCAAGCGGGTTCTACCTGAACGAGATCTACACCGTCAATCAGTACACGACCTGATTCCGGCACATAGAGGCGCTGCAACAGTTTCGTCAGTGTGCTTTTACCTGAACCCGAACGCCCGACAATGCCTACCCGGGAGCCAGGTTTGATAGCAAGATTGATCTGGTGTAATACCTCATTGGTATCGTTCCGGTAGCGAAAAGTAACGCGATCCAGTACAATACCGCCCCGGATAGACGGCAGGGTAGTACGATTCGGATTAAAGGCCGGTTCAACGGTTTCGTTAAGTATATCGCCCAACCGGTCAACAGAGACCATGGTTTGTTGGAAATACTGCCACATGTTAACCAAACGCAGTACCGGCGCAATTACTTGTCCGGACAGCATTTGAAAGGCAATGAGTTCACCAACACTCATCCTGGCATCCATTACAGCATGCGCGCCAAACCACAGAATGCTGAGATTGAAAAGCTGCTGAATCAACCCGCCAATATTGACGGCAACGTTAGCAACGTTAGCCGTATTAAGGGCGGTTTTAGCATAGCGTGCCAGCAATTGTTCCCACTTTTGAATAAACTGAGACTCGACCGCCAGCGACTTGACAGTCTGAATGCCGGTGATAGCTTCAATTAAAAATGCTTGTTTTTCCGTACCGGCAACGAAACGCTCATTCAGGCATTTCTTGAACACCGGCGTGGAAACAAGGTTGAGGACAACATAGATAGGCAAAGCAATCAGCGCTATCAAACTCAGAGAACTGCTATAAGTAAACATGACAATAATATATACGATGGCAAATATTGTATCAAGTACGACAGTAAGTGCTGATCCAGTAATGAACTTGCGCACATTATCAAGCTCCTGCACTCGCGCTACTACGTCGCCAACCTGCCAGGTCTCAAAATACTTGACCGGCAGTGCCATAATATGGCGAAACAGTTTGGTGCTGAGCATTACATCAATCCGATTCGTGGTATGGGTGAATAAATAGCTGCGCAAGGCTGTAATCCAGGCTTGAAAAAGGGAAATAGCCACCATGCCAAATACGAGAATATCCAGCGTATTAAGACTACGGTGTACCAACACCTTGTCAATAATAACCTGCGTAAACATGGGAGTGACCAAACCAAATAATTGCAAGATAAAGGAGACAACTAGCACTTCACAAAAAAAACGCTTGTACTGCATTACTACCGGAATAAACCATGCCAGGCTAAATTTGCGTTCTGCCATTTGTTTGAGATGGAAGCGGCACGTAATCAGTACCAGTTCCCCGCTCCAGATACTAAGCAAGTTTGTCATAGAAATAGTAAACGGTTTAGTTTTATACGGATCAATAATCAGAGATTTTGTGCCATCTGTCCGCACCAATACGATATAATTGTTATTCTTTAAAATCATAATCGCCGGCAGCGGCAATTTGGGGAATTTCTCCGGCTCAGGCTGTACCAGCCGGGATTTTAAGCCCAACTCTTTCGCCGCTCGTATGAGAGTTGTTGTATCCATGCCCGAGCTGCTCATGACATAAGCGCGCCGCATTTGCCCTTCGTCAGCAGGGATGCCGAGAATTTTAGCTACAATAACAAGACAGCTAAGCGCCGTATCCAATTTACGGACAGCTTGAGGTGGATTATTTCGCTGTGCATTCATGTTTTATCTCTCCCTTAACCCCTCGCTCTGGTATTGACGGAATGGGTCAAGGAAAAATTCAATAATCCGCTTTTGTCTGATTTTAATTTCAGCGGTGACACTCATACCAGGTCCGAGATAGACCTCGTGGTCATTAACGATAACCTTGTCTTTATCCAAACTGAGTGCAACCCGGTATACACGACCCTTATCTTTGTCTTCTACCGCATCGGGACTAATTTCGACGACTTCACCATCAATCGTGCCATATTTCTGAAAGGTAAAGGTTTCTACTTTTACTTCGGCCCGCTGCGCCAGTTGAATAAAGCCAATATCCTTATTGGCAATCCAGGCTTCCACTTCCAATTGTACATCCTCAGGCACAATTACCATCAAGGGCTGGGCCGCTGTCACCACTCCGCCGATGGTATGTACAGAAAGCTGCGTCACCCGGCCATCAACCGGCGAAACCATTCTTGAGAAGTTATCTGTCTCCTGGGCTTTTTTTAACTGTTCGATATAATCCTGCAATTGTCTGCGGTCATCAACCAGTTTAGTCGTAATATCACGGTTATTATCTGCCAGGATGCTTGCTAACTGGGCACGCGCCTGGCCGAGGGCCGATTCCCGGCGCGCAATTTCCGAATCCTGGGCCACCATGTTTTGTTCGATCTCCATGCGCTTGCCGCGATATTCAAGTACGGTGAACAGTGATATGGCATTATCCTTGTTCAGCTTTTCAATCCGTTCTTCACTATCTTTGGCAATATCATACTGTCCTGCCAACTTGATCTTATTCACACGGGCGACTTCCAGACTGGCCTGACTCTGCTCAATATTGGACTCGGCAGCAGTTATTTTAGCTGTAAGCGCACTCATGCGGCTCTGGTAGAGGCTCATATGAAAGGCCAGATCGTTGGCATCGATATCTGGTTGCGTACCGGCAGTAAAGGGAACACCATCCCTTTCTGCCGTCAGTCGTTCAATCTCCAGCTTTAAGAAAGCTACCTGCTTTTTGAGCCGCGCCAAATCGGCAGCTGAAAAAGTAGGGTTTAGCTCCAGTAACAGCTGCCCTTGTTTTACTTTTTCCCCGTCATGAACATAAATGTCTTTGACAACACCTTTATCTTCAGCCTGGATGGTTTTTACATAGCCGGCCGGAATGATTTTCCCTGGCGCTATCGCTACTTCATCGACCTGTCCCAAGACAGACCAGAGCAAGCCAACAATAACCAGCGCGAATAAAGTCCATAGCACACTCCGGCCTATTGGCGAAGGCGGCGTTTCAGTGACTTCCATAACTGCCGGTAAAAATTCCGTCTCGGTTTTATTCAGTTGCCCTTTATTCCGGCGTCTAAATAATTTTGCTAAGGTAACAAACATTTTTATACCTCTTGTTGTATATATAGCTTGTAGTAAAACCCTTTACCGGCCATTAGTTCTTCGTGACTACCCTGCTCGATCACCTTCCCCCGGTCGATAACAAGAATCGTATCACAGCGTCTGACAGTAGATAGCCGGTGGGCAATCATTAGCAGCGTACGTCCTGCTGCAATCTGATTAAGGTTTTGCATAATAATGCGCTCTGACTGATAATCCAGAGCGCTGGTGGCTTCGTCAAAAATTAGAATACGCGGATTAACTAATAGTGCCCGGGCAATGGCAATTCGTTGGCGCTGGCCGCCGGACAGCGATGTCCCGCGTTCGCCAACCTTGGTATCATAGCCTTCCGGCAATTCCAGGATAAATTCGTGTGCCCCGGCGACCTCTGCCACTGTAATGATTTCTTCCATGGAGGCGCTGGGACGGGCAGTCGCGATGTTGTCCCGCACGCTGCCGCTAAAAAGATAGTTTTCCTGGAGTACCACACCGATCTGTCGTCTAAGCCAGGCTGGTTCGGCTTTGGCAATATCCATTCCGTCAATAAGCACCCGCCCTGCTTCGGGCAAATAAAGCCGCTGCACTAGTTTAGTCAGCGTACTCTTACCTGAGCCGGAACGCCCGACAATGCCGACGCGCATACCTGGTTTGATATTCAAATGAATACCGTTTAATACCACCGGTCCATCGATACTATAGCGGAAGGTTACGTCTTCCAAAGCCACTGCTCCCTGCACTGCCGGCAAGCCGGCCTGTCTGGTACTATGCGCTTGCTCCGGCGGCGTATTTAGGATGTCGCCCAGCCGTTCAACCGACAGTCCAACCAACTGGAAAGACTGCCACATGCCTACCAGTCTAAGCAGCGGCGCATTTGCCTGTCCGGAGAGCATTTGAAAGGCTATCAACTGACCTACTGTCATTTTCCCTGCCATAACCATATGCCCGCCAAACCAGAGAATGCTGAAGCTGGACAGCCCCTGAATCAAGTTGCTGCTATTGTTAATGACAATATTGAAGGTGGCACTGGTAAAGGTTGTCCGCACATATTTTGCCAGCAATTGTTCCCAGCGGTGATTGAACTGTGGTTCTATTGCCAGGGATTTCACCGTATGGATGCCGGTGACTGCCTCTACCAGAAAAGCATTGCTTTCTGCACCGGCTGCCCATACGGCATCCAATCGTTCACGATACCTGGGAGTCGCAATGATGTTCTGCAGCAGATAGACCGGCAAGACAAGTAAGGCAATCGCGGTAAGTGATGCGCTATAATAAAACATCACTGCCAAAAATACAATAGAAAAAAATGTATCCATGACTACAGTCATGGCTGAACCAGTGAGGAAGTCGCGAATGGTGTTCATTGCCGCGACACGAACTAAGGTATCGCCCACGCGCCTTTGCTCAAAGTATTTTAGCGGCAAGGCGGCAATATGCCGGAATAGTTTGGTGCCAAAAATGACATCCACCCGATTCGTTGTATGTACCGATAAATAGGTACGCAGAATGGTCATGCCTGTTTGGAATACGGCACAAACTGCGAGGACTACCGCCAGTATATCCAGTGTAGCCACGCCTTTATTTACAAGTACTTTGTCAATGATAACCTGCGTGAAAAGCGGGGTTACCAGTCCAAATAGCTGCAGAAAAAAGGAAGCAAGTAAAATTTCTCCAAAAAAGCGTTTATATCGCAATAAAACAGGTACAAACCACGCTATATTGAAATGCCGTCCAGCATCTTTTATGCTGAAAGGACGGACAATTGTCACCAGTTCTCCCGACCATTCGCTGATAAAATGTTCAAAAGAAATAACTTCCGGATGACCTCGATAAGGGTTGATGATCGATACTTTTTTATCATTGTTGCGCCCAACTACTACATAAACACCGTCCTTCATGAGTGCAATCATTGGAATCGAGAGCTTTGGCAATTCTTCCGGCTGCGGCTGATGTTGTTTTGCCTTTAGCTTGAGATATTTCGCCGCACGCAAAATATCCCTGGTACCTAATGTTCTTTTTTCCAGACCGCAGGCTGCGCGGATTGTTTTCTCATTTGCAGACTTGCCCAGCGCCTTGGCTGCTGTCACCAGACTAATTAGCGCTGTATCCAGCTTTTCATCCCTATGGATATCAGATTGTTGTTTGGCTAATTCCATCGTCATGCTTTACCTCGATCTAATAACCTTATTACTGCAAATAAAATTAACAAAAACAAACTATATTGTACTACGAATTGTAATTTTATTAATTATTTTCGTAGTATTCTGCATTTATATTGAAATACCTGCCTATTTTGTGATAAATTTGAATTTTTCCATCTGCAAAAGGTTTTAATTGTATGCAAATCGCTGAAAAAAGGCCATGATTCTCTGTAAAAGCAGAGAGTCACGGCCCTTTTGTTACTTTTTACAATATAACTATATCAATTTAAAACATACTATAATAAATTAAATCAAACAATAACGATCTCAATGGTTTAAAATTTTTCAACATAAACAAATAAACATTGACAAAACAGAACATATAGGGGTAAAATGTAATTACCTGGAAATAATGTTAATAAATTATTAATCTGTAAATAAAGTCTTAGTGTCGAACTTTGTCCAGGCATAAGGAATGGACAAGCCTTAACGCTTGTCTATTGAACTAAAGTTGATCCAAAACAGCTTTAGAAGGCCAATTCTAAGTCGGGCTCTTGCTTTCTGGTGCGAAAAGAGTTACCGGTTGGAGATTAAGCCGCCATGCGCATTTGCATCCCGACTTAATTTTTAATAAGAAGCTGCTACAAAACCCATTGCGGCAATTCATGACTCAATACCACAATATAGTGGGTTACCCAATTAGCCCGCTACACAATATCGCACTTCAATAAGTGTCCGGGGTGAGTTTTGCAACAGATATCTGGAAGAAAGAGAGGTGATAACGCTCTGGTCCCAATTAGCAAAAATTTAAGGAGGTTAGAAGAATGTTTAATGGATTACTGAAAAAAAGTGCCAAACTAGTTGCCGCACTTGCACTTGGTTTGGCAGTAAGTCTGGTGGCAGTTCCTAGCACCTTCGCGCTGAATCGCGATGGCAGCACAGGGGTAAGCGGCCACAAGCCATTGAGTTTTACCGGCTACCAGTACGTGGATAGCACTCACGTAGTGGTTAACATTGACAAACAGATTGACGCACCAAAACCCACATTTATCGCCGGTGAAGTCGATAAGAGTATGTTTACAATCAAAAATCGCACTACACAATTATTCACTACCATCAGCAGCCTATCGTACTTAAATGATAATACCTCAGGCTACAGCGGCAACACGGGTGCCGACGATACATGCCGTGGTCTGGCCAAAGGCACAAGAATTCTCTTAACTCTCGCTACTCCACTGACTGCTAATACCGCGTATGATTTG
Source organism: Sporomusa ovata DSM 2662 (assembly GCF_000445445.1). GTDB lineage: Bacteria > Bacillota > Negativicutes > Sporomusales > Sporomusaceae > Sporomusa > Sporomusa ovata. Next base: position 796,442 of record NZ_ASXP01000004.1, read on the forward strand.
ACGATGCAAAGTACCCTCTTTGCCAATCAATCCCTGAACAACTTCAATAATACAGGAGATCCTAATTATTACGACCAAACTTTCACCTTCAGAACTCCGGCATCGGGCGCGGGCACAGCCACGAGTCCTTATGTTTGGAGTAATACTACACCCTACGTCACCTTTGTCGTAGGCGGTTCACCTGTTTCTAATACAAACGACAACAGGACAAATGTGTCCTATGAATCCAGCCTGTCCGTCGTCTTTGACCGACCCATTCTTGCCAGCACACGTGATACTTTTTTAGCCAACTTAAGTGATAATTACAAAAGAGGCGGAGTAAAAGTAGTACAGGGAGTTGGCAATGTATCTACCGCCGGGGCCCCTGCCGGCACTGAAACCCATTACCCGACCTCCAATAACGTGAACAATGCAAATACTGTTTTCTATTTCCCGGAAACAAATTGGGGTTCAGGCACAAGCTATAACACCTATTCCTTTAATCGGAAAAACCCCGGCAGCTACAGCTACACGCTAACTCTGCCGAGCTTTACCGATGCAAGCGGCCATACTTTCACCAGTTTCTTAAGCTCCCGCACAAACCTTGCAACTACCGGGTTCAGTTTCAGTACAGTCACAGCCGATCTCCCTGGTCATGGAAACCAGATCACTGTTGCCCGTACTACTACCGCAGGCCAGTTGCTGGTAAGCTGGTCCGCAATTGAGGATCCCGCCCCAACTGGCGTTAAAGTATACGCAACCACTGGCGATAAGTGGACATCCTATTATACGCTAAAAGGGCAAACCACTTCAAACTCAGTTACTAGCTACACAATTACCGGTCTTACTTCCGGAACGCTTTATTGGGTTCGTATCGCACCTTACAATAGCATCGGTACGATTGGATTCTCTCAAGAAAGTTCAGGCACACCTCTATAAATACTTGGCAATATCTGCCCCAGTTCGCTTATGACTGGGGCAGATAACCCTACAACAGTAAGCTCTTGCCGGAATTACACGCCGGTACAAGATTATAAAATTAACATAACTCTGATAAAATCTACCAAAATATATGTTAGGGGGAAATAAAATGGCTGTCATTAATGGTACTAATGGTACCGACCTTTTATTCGGCAGTACCGAAGATGATGAGATTTACGGCCTAGACAGCAGCGACTACCTGAGCGGCGGCGACGGCAACGACTCTCTCTATGGCGGAAACGGTGACGACTTGCTCTACGGCGGTGCCGGCGATGACTATCTAGACGGCGGTGCTGGCAGTGATATTCTTGTTGGCGGCGCCGGCAATAACTTTCTATATGGCAATGATGACGACGACTTGCTGTTCGGTGGCACAGGTAAAGATACCCTCGTCGGTGGCGACGGTAATGATTTTCTCTATGGCTACGCTGGTGATGACTCATTAGATGGTGGTCTTGGCAATGACTATCTTCTGGGCGGAGACGGCAATGATACTCTTAATGGCGGATCCGGTAACGACACCCTCTTAGGCGGTAATGGCGATGACCTTCTTGCCGGCGATCAGGGTGATGACCTTGTGGCCGGCGACGACTATCTGGATGGCGGTGCCGGCAATGATACCCTTCTGGGAGAGGCCGGTAATGATGTTCTTTACGGCGGAATCGGCAATGACTATTTGGACGGCGGCACCGGCAACGACACCCTCTTAGGCGGGGCCGGCGATGACTTTCTTTATGGTAATGACGGCGATGACTTGCTCGGCGGCGGCGCTGACAATGACACCCTTTATGGTTCCTTCGGCAATGACACGCTCTTAGGCGGGTCAGGCGATGACTTGCTGTACGGCGATGACGGCAATGACTTACTGGACGGCGGCAACGGTAACGATACCTTGTATGGCGGCACCGGCAATGACACGTTGACCGGCGGCACCGGCGCAGACACCTACACCTTCCAAGGAGATTTCGGCAATGATATAATCGGTGCGGCTACCGACAATAGTGAGGACAGACTTGATTTAAGCGCATTTAGCAGTTCTGATGCCTCTGTCAGCATCGGCGGCACCGGCGGCGATGACCTCATCATTACCATCGGCACTAACACCGTGACAGTTGCCGACTGGAGTCAAAGTGACGGCAACAAGCTCAACAACTTCACTTTCAGCGATGGCACCAAGACAACCAACGGCACAAGCTGGTTGTAAGGGAACTGATTTAATACAATTTTATAATCTAGTCATGGATGCATGCAGCGAAATGAAGCAACCCCTCTTAGTAATTACATGACGGAATATCACAATATAGCGGCTAGCCAATTAGTCCGCTATATTACTATTGATGCCGGAATTACATGCCGGTACAATAAATTAACAAAACACGAATAAAATCTACAAAATTCATGTTAGGAGGAAATACAATGGCTGTTATTAATGGTACTAATGATACCGACCTTTTATTCGGCAGTACCGAAGATGATGAGATTTACGGCCTAGACGGTGACGACTACCTGAGCGGCGGCGACGGCAACGACTCTCTCTATGGCGGAAACGGCAACGACTCTCTCTATGGCGGCGCCGGCGATGACTATCTGGACGGCGGTGCCGGCAGTGATATTCTTGTCGGCGGTGCGGGCAATAACTTCCTATATGGCAATGATGGTGATGACTATCTGATCGGCGACGCCGGTAAGGATACCCTCGTCGGTGGCGATGGTAATGATTATCTGTATGGCTACGATGATGATGACTCGTTAGATGGTGGTCTCGGCAGTGACTATCTTCTGGGCGGAGACGGCAATGATAATCTTAACGGCGGAGCCGGTAACGACACCCTCTTAGGCGGTAATGGTGATGACCTTCTTGCCGGTGATCAGGGTGATGACCTTGTGGCCGGTGACGACTATCTGGATGGCGGTGCCGGCAATGATATCCTGCTGGGAGAGGCCGGTAATGATGTTCTTTACGGCAATGACGGCAATGACTATCTGGACGGCGGCACCGGCAATGACACCCTCTTAGGCGGGGCCGGCGGTGACTTTCTCTATGGTAATGACGGCGATGATTCGCTCGACGGCGGCGCTGACAATGACACCCTCTATGGTTCTTTCGGCACTGACACGCTTTCAGGCGGGTCAGGCGATGACTTGCTGTACGGCGATGACGGCAATGACTTACTGGACGGCGGCAGCGGTAACGATACCTTGTATGGCGGCACCGGCAATGACATGTTGACCGGCGGCGCGGACGCAGACACCTACACCTTCCAAGAAGACTTCGGCAACGATATAATCGGTGCGGCTACCGACAACAGTGAAGACAGAATCGATTTAAGCGCATTTAGCAGTTCTGATGCCTCAGTCAGCATCGGTGGTACCGGTGGCGATGACCTCATCATTACCATCGGCACTAACACCGTGACAGTTGCCGACTGGAGTCAAAGTGACGGCAACAAGCTCAATAGCTTCACTTTCAGCGATGGCACCAAAACAACCAACGGCACAAGCTGGTTGTAAGGTGGAACTGATTTAATACAGTTTCATAATCTAGTCATGGACGCATGCAGCGGAATGAAGCAACCCCTCTTAGTAATTACATGACACACTATCACAATATAGCGGGCTATCCAATTAGTCCGCTATATTAACAGCGAGGGTTAATGTGTCCGGGATGAGTGCAGCAAGCAAGAAAGAGAGGCGATGTAACACTCTGGTTCCAATCAGCAAAAATTCAAGGAGGTTACAAAAATGTTTAATGGATTACTGAAAAAAAGTGCCAATTTAGTTGCCGCGCTCGCACTTGGTGTGGCAGTGAGCCTGGTAGCGGTTCCAAGCGCCAGCGCACTGAACCGTGATGGCAACCCATCGGTAGGGCTAAGCAGTCACAAGCCATTGAGTATTACAGGCTACCAGTACGTGGATAGCACTCACGTACTGATTAACATTGACAAACAGATTGACGACCAAAGAACTCCCGGTGAAGTTGATAAGAGTATGTTTACCATCCAAAATCGTACTACACACTTATCCACTACTATCAGCAGCCTATCGTACTTAAATGACAGCACCTCAGGCTACAGCGGCAACACCGGCGCCGACGATACATGCCGGGGTCTGGCAAACGGCACAAGAATTCTTTTAACTCTCGCCACTCCACTAGCTGCTAATTCCGCGTATGATTTGACGATGCAAAATACCCTCTTTGCCACTCAATCCCTGAACAACTTCAATAATACAGGAGATCCTAATTATTACGACCAAACTTTCACCTTCAGAACTCCGGCGTCGGGCGCAGGTACAACCACGAACCCTTATGTTTGGAGTAATACTACACCTTACGTCACCTTTGTCGTAGGCGGCTCACCCGTTTCCAATAGAAACGACAACAGGACAAACGTGTCCTACGAATCCAACCTGTCCGTCGTCTTTGACCGTCCCATTCTTGCCAGCACACGCGATGCTTTCTTAGCCAACTTAAGCGATAATTACAAAAGAGGCGGAGTAAAAGTAGTACAGGCGGTCGGCAATGTATCGACCGCCGGAGCCCCTGCTGGCACTGAGACCCATTACCCGACCTCCAATAACGCGAACAATGCAAACACTTTTTTCTATTTTCCTCAAACAAATTGGGGTTCAGGCACAAGCTATAACACCTATTCCTTTAATCGGAAAAACCCCGGCAGCTACAACTACACGCTAACCCTGCCGAGCTTTACCGATGCAAGCGGCAATACTTTCACCAGTTTCTTGAGCTCCCGCACAAACCTTGCAACTACCGGGTTCAGTTTTTCTACAGTCACAAAAGATCTCCCTAGTTATATAAGCCAGATCACTGTTGCTCGTACTACTACCGCAGGCCAGTTGCTGGTAAACTGGACTTATGAGTATCCAAGTTCAGCTGACGGCGTTAAAGTATACGTAACCGACGGCGATAAGTGGACATCCTATTATTCGCAAAGGGGGATGTATTACGCTAAAATTAATGGTCTTACTTCAGGAACACTATATTGGGTCCGTATCGCACCTTACAATAGCATCGGTACGATGGGATTCTCTCAAGAAAAATCAGGCACACCTCTATAAGTACTTAGCAATAATTATATGCCTGTATCGGTAATATCATGCTATTTTGGATAATCAACCATGATACTTAAGCTGAAGAACTGACTCTACTATGTGCACGTAAATGCCTGCTTTAGTTTTCAAGTCAATCTTCCTTTCTTTTTTCTAATCTCAACTTCATTATAACAAAGCTTTCTTAAAACTTTCTTAAAAAAAAGATAAGGAAAATGTTACTACTTTGATTTTATTATTGCATCCAACAAAGAGTGCGGCAATTGCCGCACTCTTTGTTTATCGTCTATTTTCCGGTAATCTTCTTTAATACTTCATCAGTGATATCCAGCCCGCCATAAGCGACAATATCTTTTTGTATGACAATCTTCAACCCTTTTGCTTCGCCCGTTTCTTTAATGGCGGCATTAACTTTGTCGGCGATGGCGATCATTAGGGCCTGTCGCTTTAGTTCGACGCGCTGCTCGAGTTGGGCGATGAGGTCCTGCTTTTCTTTATCGCTGAGATTGGCTGCTTGGGCGGCTAATTCTTTATTCGCTTGCTCGCTTGCGGCTTTTAGCGCTTCATTGGCCTGCGGCATGTCCGGATGACTGGTCATGAGCCGATCGTAGTCTACGACGCCCACCGTGGCTGCCGGCGCGGCAGTGGCTGTGCCGGCAGCCATGATAAGGCTTACCAGGATTACGGCCACACAGACGGCAGCCGGGATTAACAGGCTGCTTTTTTTCTGGTTCTTTACTAGCTGCATGATAACGGAACCTTCCTTTCCTGTTGTTAAAAACTAATATTGGTGCCGAACTCGACATATCGGCCAGGGGCAACAAGATAAAATCCGGAGTAATACTTCTCATTCAACAAGTTAGTGACTCTAACATAGTACTCTTCGTTATTTACCCGCTTGCTGACTCTAAGATCAACAGTATGGTGGCCCGGTATGGTCAAAGTCTTTGCTAGATTGGAATCACCATTGCCATTGCCATTGCCGGTGGAGAATTGACTTTGGTAGGAGCCCACATAGTTCATTGACAGGTAGGCATTGATGCCGTCCTGGCCGGTGTAGTTAAAGCCATACGAAAATTTCCGCGGTGCAACATCACACACTTGTTGCATCATAATTGGATCCCAGGCATTGGTGTAGGAATAACTCAGGAAGCCTTTGATTCGTTTAGCGATTTGATGGCTGACTTGGACTTCATAGCCATGCATTTGGACACTAGGGATGTTGTAATAGTAGGGATCACTGGTAGGCGCATAGCTATAGGACTGGCCTTTAATCATGTTAGTGATGTTTTTACTGAAATAAGTGACGTCAAATTTCAGCCCGGAATGAAACGAGTGCGTTAGTCCGATTTCCCGGTTAATGGCTTCTTCCGGCAATACATATGTACAATCACTAGTATATTTATGCCATGTTCCATCTCTCCATTGGTACCAAGGTACATGTCCATCAGTGGTTTCGCCAGTATTAGGGTCTTTTGTAAAAAAATTAACAATGTCAGTTTCTCCATAACTTCCTCCGGGATGCAGCCTTTCCGTGACATTGGGCCACCGGTAGCTTTTGCCGAACGCACCGTGCAGCAATGTCTTGTCAGCTAGCGAGTAGTTAAAGCTAACTTGCGGTTTATTAGCAGTCCCCTTGCCGCGTTGATCAGGAATAGCTCGAGTAGAATCCAAATGTAAACCTGCATGGTCACTTATGTCATCATGCCTAAAACCAAAAGTGACAGCCAATCTCTGGTTGATATTGGCACTATCTTGCAGATAAAAACTTTTGCCCGTATACTCATAATTTGAGTGATCCATTCCTAGATAATATTGTTTTTTTTGATCCTTGTCATTGGGGTCTACCCAAACCATAATCGAATCTTGCTTCTGCTGGTAGTCTCTGCTTTCATGGGTATAGCCCCAAATAACGGTATTAGCGCGGCTAGTTCTAATGGTATCTTGTAATTCAAGGCCTTTTACCGTACCATCTGTATACACATGTGCCCAATCATTATTTATGTCTGCTACGTTACCCTGTAGCCAGCCGAAACCTTTAAGATGGCTGTTTTCGTTGGTGCGGTACAATCTCAGGCTTAGTTCGTTGTTGTCACTAAGCTTTTGGTTATAGAGCATACCGATATATTTGTTCTTCCAGGGCTCATATTCCCAATTATAAGTGTAAGCCAAATAATCACCTGAGGATACCGTAGCCAAGCTACCTTTGGAATAAATTTGTCCGGTGGCAGGGTCAATACGGTTGGGAATCTGGTAGTTTTTTTCGGTATATGATCCCACTATGGTTACTGAAGCTTTGGGGCTAATATCAAAGTTGAATTTACCGTCAAAGTAGTTGTCTTTCCCCTGAGCATGAGCAGTATACCCGTCCGTATTTTCTTTCTTGACGTCCACAAGATAACTGAGCTTACCATTTTTCCCGGATGCTGAGGCAAAAATACTCTTTTCCCGGTGACTGCCTGTGGTGATGCTTACTGTCTGACCGGCTTTATCCCCGGCTTTTTTAGTGGTGATATAGATGATCCCACCAGGCGCATTGGTGCCGTAAATAACTGGCACGGCACCTTTGATTACCTCAATTTTCTCAATATTTTCCGATGGAATGGCGCGTAAATCCACCTTGCCGTCCCCCACCGGGCTTAGTGGTATACCGTCAACAAACACCCGGGTATTTTCCGCATCGCTGCCGCGAAACATAGCAATGGATTTGCCTTGCGCATCATTGTTGGTAATATATAAGCCTGATACATCCTTCAAGGCTTCGGCCACGTTGCGAGCCCCCTGGGCTTTGATCTCGTCGGCATTAACAACCGTGATATTGACAGGATTGATTTGCTTGATCCTGTCAGCCGTTACTTCTACTTCTTCGACGTCGCTGCTGGTGTTGGCCGCCTCTTCCGCACCTGCCACTGATGCAAAACTAGAATATAGCAGCATGACGCTTACAATAACCGACAGCTTGCTTTTTTTCATTGATTCTCCCCCTCATATAGGATTAACTGCCAAGGATGCCAAAGCGCATCCTTGGCGTTAATAAACTCCCCTAAACTCCTTTTACTACGATTTATTTTTCCGCTGCAGGTGCAGCAGGCTCACTGCCTGGCGCCGAATTCACCGAGCCGGTTTGTTGTTCGACCGTGATCTGGCTGGCATCAACGGCAGCAAGGGCCACGCCGGTGCCGTTGACGGTCAGGAACGGGAGGTTCGAGGTGATAAGACTTGGCACCTTGGTGGTCGCAGCTCCCAGCCCCCGCCCTTGGGCATTGTAACGGTAGGCCTCAGTAATCGCCGCCGAGCGTCTTTCCTGGGATGGCGTCAGTGGCCGGAGGGCTGACGTGAGTGCCGAATAGACAAAGCCATTGCCGGTAGCCGGGACTGCTTCGCCATAGGTTGTTCCCCACTGCGTAAAGCCGCCGGTCAGCCCGCCTCGGCCATCATATACTTGATCCACGCCAGGTAAATACTGTTTGAAATAGTCAGACCAGACACTGTAATATTCTTTGAGCAATTCTGAGTAGGTTGGCTGTTTATAGAATAGCCTGGAGGACCGATCAAGTAGCTGGTCAGGAGCATAAACCAGCCAGCGCCCGCTGCCGGGTTTAAGTACCTCAGTTCCGCCGTTATTGAGAAAGCCTTTGTTGGCGACTAGGGTAACATTGCCGCCGGCGGAAAATTGCCCACCTTTACTGATAAGCAAATTGCGGTCGGTGATGTAGGTAATGTCGCCACCGGCGGTGATATGCGTACGTATCTCATCAACATCAGATAGTGCAATCCGAGGAAAACCAGATAGATCATCTGGATATTCAAAATAGGCATACTCACCAGCGGGATTAATAATGGTAATTGATCCGGTTGCCGTCAGGCTGTTGATGCTAGGGGGGGAATTGCCTTTATTGTTGGTGCTGGACTCTGGGGTACACATGAAGTTAAAGGCTTGGAAGTCGCCGTTTACCAATAGGTCCCCGTTGGGACACGAAAAGATACTGTCGTCAGCTGTCTGCACCATTGGAATGCCGCTAACAGGGAAACTGCCGCCATTAACGATCAGCGTATTTTGGATCAGATTGCCATTTACTACGCCATTGCTGCCATAACGGTAGAGAGCGTTGGCCTTGTAATTGCTGTCGCCGCTTACATACGTCAGCAACAGAGCGTTCTCCGGCACCGTTAGCGATGATGGCACAGTCATATAATAGAAGCCGTTGGCCGCGATAGTAGTAAGCTTCAATGTAGTAACCAAATCCTGCGCTTCATGAAACCATTGACCGGTATTGTATATATCAATCGCGACGGTTTTGCCGCTTCCTCCTCCCTGCACTTTCCCGGTTATAAACTTTGGCGTACCGTCGAACTGCCAGGTAAGGTAGGGAAAGGACGTGCCGTTGACAATATTCCAGGTATTGGTCAGATCCCAGCCGTCATAGGTACTGCGCTGCATCATTTCGGCAATCGTCAGTCCTTTGACGCTGTCCGCCGAGCCGGAGCCGACCCCCTTAGGCTGTCCGGCAATTTCCGTATTCCAATAGCCGTTGTTAATCTTACCGGTACTGCCATTCAGACCGACCAGCGCGCCAACGGTGCTGTTAGAGCCGGTGGCGGTTAGCGGGGTGATCGTGTAGGAGTAGCTAATATCGCCGTTGTTTTCGCCCACCAGGCCGCCGACGACGTTGTTGCTGCCGGCGGCAGTCAGCATAAAGGTACTATTATAGGAGTTGCTGATGCTGCTGCCCTGTGCGTTCAAGCCCACCAGGCCGCCGACCCGGTTGCCGTCGCCGGCGGCGGTTATCAGGGCGGCATTATAGCAGCCAGTGATGGTGCTGTAGTTTTTCCCAGCCAGGCCGCCTGCCCAGTTATCGGCGGCGTTGACTGTTGTTGCCACTGTGCCGGCATTGTAAGAGTTTATTAGGCTGCCGCCCTGAAGGTTTTCACCTGCCAGACCACCGATGGCGTTATCGGCGGCATCGCTGGTTATCGCGCCGGTGTTGTAGGACTTTATAATACTGCCATAGTTTTTGCCTGCCAAACCACCGATTGCGCTATTGGCGACAGTAGTGGTTATCGCGCCGGTATTGTAGGAATCACCCTTGATAGTGCCGTAGTTTTCCCCCACCAAACCGCCGATTATATTGCCGGTGAGATTGTTGGTCAACGCGCCGGTATTGTAGGAACCGGTTATGGTCTTTTTGTTTTTTCCCACCAAACCACCGAGAATATTGTTTTGCTGATCGGCGCTTACCACGCCTTTATTGTAGGAAGCGGTAATAGTGCCGTCGTTTTCACCGACCAGGCCGCCGACTGTCGTTTCGGCGGCGTTGCTGGTCACTGTGCCGGCATTAGTGCCGTTTATCCAGTCGACATTCGCATTATAGGAACTCATGATATCACCGGTATTGATCCCCACTAGGCCGCCGACTGTGCTGCCGGCGGCATTGACGTTTACACTGCCGCCATTGTAGGAATTGGTAATGGTGCCGTCATTTTCGCCGGCAAGGCCGCCGACTATGTCCTTGTCGGCATTGCCATTCACCGTACCGCCAGTGGTGCCATCAAACATACCGGCAGCGGCATTGTAGGAGCCGGTAATGCTGCCGGTATTGCTCCCCGCCAGACCGCCGACTTTGCTGCCGGCGCCCCCGGCAACGGTTTCCACTGTGCCTTTGTTGTAGCTGTTGGCAATACTGCCGGCGTTGGTCCCCGCCAGGCCGCCGACTTTGCCTGTGCCGCTAACCATACCGGCGTTATAGCTATTTATCATAATCCCGTTATTCAGGCCCGCAAGGCCGCCGATATTGCCCGTGCCGTTAACCGTACCGCCGTTGTAGCTATTTACTATATTGCCGTTATTCAGGCCCACCAGGCCGCCGACAGTGGTAACACCGCTGACAGTGCCGGTAATGTAAACATTAGATATGCTGCCGCCATCGTTATAGCCTGTCAGGCTGCCGACATACGTGTTATTAGCCCCACCGGTGATAGTTACATCACAAAGGCCGATACTGCTGATAGTCGCATTCTTAACATAGCCGAACAGACCGACTGCCGCTGCGGTCGGGTCGTTAATCATAAGTCCGTTGATGGTGTACCCGGCACCGTTTAAAGTACCGGTAAAGGGAGTGTCGCTGCTGCCGATGGACGCAAAGCCAGTGGTTGTATTCCACATGCCGGACGCCCTGGTAAGCTCGCTCAGGCCGATATTGCTGCCAAGGCTGTAATCGGCACTTAAGTTCGCAGCCATTAACTGCAGTTGGTGGGCGTTGGTGATGGCGGAAACGTTTTCCGACCGCAGGAAGGGGCGAGTATGACCGTCAATCATGAACCATGCTTTAGTAAAGTCAAAACCATGTTCTGCCAGGTATGCTTTGTCCATCATCTGGGCTGTTGTCAAACCAGTAACACCGGAATTGCTGCCGCTGCCTACGCCTTCGGCCTGGTCAGAGGTTTCTTTATCCCAGTAGGAATCAGTGACTTTGCTGTCACTGCCGCTATAGCCGATAAAGCCGCCGACCGAACTGCCGGCATCGCCGGTAACCTGACCGGTACTGTAGGAATTGGTAATCTGCTTGTCATTTTCCCCGGCCAGACCGCCCACTTTGCCGTTGCTGCCGCTACCGGCCACCTGGCTGGTAGTATAGGAGGTTGCTACTGTGCCGTCATTAAGACCGACCAGACCGCCCACTGTGCCATAACCACTGACGGTGCCGGTACTGTAGACATTGCTGATGCTGCCGCCGCTGTTATAGCCGACTAAGCTACCGACATAGGCACTAGTGGCTCCGCCGATGATATTGGCGTCATACAAACCGACGTTGCTAATGGCCGCGTCCTTAATATAGCCGAACAGGCCCACCTCAGAAGACGCGGGGTTGGTGATGGTTAGCCCATTGACAGCATACCCGTTGCCGTTTAAAGTGCCGGTAAAAGGAGTATTCCTACTGCCGATTGGCATAAAGCCGCTACGGGCCATGATATTGCCACTCATGTCGATGTTGCGGGCCAGGGTGTAATGCTCACTCAGATTCTTGGCCATTAACTGCAGCTGGTGGGCATTGGTGATTGTGGTGCTGTATTCCCACTGCAGGAAGGGGCGAGTATAACCATCCACCATATACCACGTCTTGTCAAAGTTGAAACTGTTGCTGTTGTTGCTGTAGCTGCTGGCTGTATAAGGGTCTTTACCTGCCGTCGACAGACCGATAAGCCCGGTGATGTTGTTGCCGTCGCCGCTGCTGTTTTGTTGCTCAGAGGTGTCCATATCCCAGTAGGAATTGGTAATTCCATCCACATTTTCTATCATCCCAATGAAGCCGCCAGCCATGCCGTAGCCGGTTACCTTACCAGCGCTGTAGCTGCCAGTAATAGTGCTGCCGCTTTGTGAATATCCGACCAACCCGCCAGCGACCCAGTAGCCGCCAGTTACCGCACCGGTGCTGTAGCTACTGGTAATGTGGCCGCTGCTGGCCAACGACCCCACCAGGCCGCCGACGATAGTGCCGTCGCCGTTTACTGCACCGCTGCTATAGCTGCTGGAAATCTGACCTAAGTTATTTCCGACCAGACCACCGAGAGCGCTGCCATTGCCAGTTACCGCACCAGTGCTATAGCAATTTTCAATACTGCCAGCGGCATCATTCTTCCCCGCTAGGCCACCGCCATAACTACTGGATTGCCCGCCTCCGATAACGGTTAGTGCACTCGTACTGTAGGAATTTTTAATACTGCCATTGTTGTACCCTACTAAACCACCCATTAGTAAATCCTGATTATCGGATACGGATGCAGTGATTGAACCGGTAGCGTAGCATTTATCAATGCTACTGCCTTCGTTGTAACCAACAAGGCTGCCGGCATTCATTACATAAGTAGCTTTAATTGTAACCGCACTGAAGGAATTGGTGATGTTGGCGCCACTTCCGCTACGCCCCACCAAACCCCCAACAGTTCCAGGATTGGCAAAACTGTTCTTGCTGACTATCGTGCCCGTAACATAGCAATTGCTGATAGTGCCACCTGCCAGGTCTCCTGCCAAGCCGCCGACCGTCCCGGCAGAAATACTACTGGTTATGTTTACATTTTTCAGTCCCAGATTACGGATAATACTACCGTTACCACCAACGCCAACAAACAAACCAGTATACGGAATCGCATTCGTAGCCGTACTATTGGAATTAATATACAACCCAGTGATTGCATGCCCGTCGCCGTCAAAAATGCCTCCAAAAGTGTCACTACGAGTGTATGTATTCCACTTAGAGGTTTTCGGATTATACTCAGAAGCTTCCCATATTCCGATTGGTACAAAACCTGCCCCACTATTCCAGCTTAAGGTAGTGCTGGCGTCGATATCCTTACCTAAAGCATAGACGCCGGATAGATTATTGCTGACGGCCTGTAGTTCGTTCACGTTATTCACCAGCATGTAGGCGGTAAGATTGCCGGTGCCGCCGGCCGTCTTTTGTACATAAGACGAGTAGTCCTTGGGATTCTTATAGTCCTTCACGGTAGTCGCTGCCCCGTTGATCGTGGTAGTAGTTGTGCCGCTGGGGTTATAGTAGATGGACACTGCGCCGTCGGTGGTTACCTTACCAGTAGCCCCGAAATTGACAGTACCTTTGCTGTCGGCATCGCTGTCGGCCCGCAGCACCACATTACCGCTGCCGGTGCTTTTGACATTAGCATTGACATTGATGTCGTTGTTGGCTTTGAGGGTAAGGGTATTGCCGCTTGTCCAGTTGGTCACATCGGCGGCGACGGTGATATCACCCGTGCCGGTGCCGTCGGTTGCCAGGGTGACGTTGGCCGAATTTAGCTGGCTGCCCAGCTCGGTGACGTTATAGATATTGCCGCTGGTGGCACCGGTACTGATGGTGTACTCCCCGGGGTCCAGCAGCAGTGTTCCGGTTGTCCCGTTTGGTGCCCGGAGGTCGGTATAGCCCTTATAGAGAAGCGTCTTCTTGCCTGACACTTCAGCATTGCCGCCGTTACCGCTTACCGCGCCGCCTGCGGCACTGATGTTGCCATAGTAATTGGTGGTATCATCCGCCCACACGACCACTTTGCCGCCGTTGCCGGCAACAGTGGCGTCAGCGTTGATGGTGGCGCCTTTGGCCACGGTGGTAGTGGCGGCGTTTTGTTCTCTTCCCTTACCTTGGGCATTGCCGCCGATGAGGGCCGTGCCGCCGCCACTGGTGCCGGAGACGTCTACCTTGGCGGTATCAGTGAGGGCAACTTGGCTGCCCAGCACTTTGACCGTGCCGCCTGTCGCGCCCGCGTTTTTACCCGAAGCGTCGAGGGTGCCGCTATTGGCTACCAGGCCATTGGTACCGCCGTCCAAAATAATCTCGCCGTTAACGTTGTTAACACTCTGGGCCTGGATAATGCCGCTATTGTTGACCACCGTACGGGCCAGGGTATTGGCCGTTTTGGCCGCGATAATGACCTGCCCGCCGTCTGCCTGGATGAGGTTATGGTTGGCAGCACCGGCATCCAGCGCTGCCTGGTCCACCGCCAGACTGAGCAGCTTGTCACCGTTCATATCCAGCGTGACAACTTTGCCGGCCGCCAAGGCTACTGTGCCTTTGTTGGCAACAATAATACCTTCGTTTTTCACATCTGAGCCGAGCAGCGCCACATAGCCGCCATTTGCGGCGGTAATGGTTCCTTGGTTGACTACTGAGCCCAGGGTAGTGTCTTGGCCGGTGAATTTATATTTTCCCGCCATAAAATCGCTGTCAGATATATTGAGAGTAGATGCCGCCAGGCCGCCTACGTCAACCTTGGCGCCGGGAGCAAACAGGATGCCGTTGGGGTTGATGAGAAATACTTTGCCGTTGGCGGTCAGTGTGCCATAAATAGCCGAGGCATCGTTGCCGATGACTCGGTTTAAAGCAATGGAACTGGCGCTTGGCTGGATGAATTGCACCTTTTCTCCTGTGCCGATGTTGAAGGTCCGCCAGTTGATGCCCAGCTTATCCGTATTCTGAATGATAGTCATAGATTTGCCGTTCTGGGTAATGGTACCCGCACCGCTGATGATCGTGCCATCAGTAGAATTAGTAGCATAGGCACCGGTCATGCCGACCAGCAGGATACCGGCCGTTGCCAATGGAACCAATACACATTTGGCCAGTGTTTTTAAAGGATTACCTGTTGAGTTTGGGTTTGTTACTCCTTTCTCCCGCCGGCTTGCTTTGCTGCGCTCCCACTCGCGCTGCCATTTTCGTTGCATCTTTTATACCTCCTTTAAAAATATCGGGTGCCCTTAAGCCACAAACGGCCTGATTTATCGGTATCCGAGGTTGCCCGGGCAGAACCCAGTCTCCAGGCGTAATCCACCCGGATGTCATAGTCTTTCCGGGGACTAATAAGTAGTCCAACTCCGGCGCCGGTGAGGGTACGGTTATTATCGCCCGCACCCGGTATAGGACTTTTATTGATTGTTACCCTGCCATTGTCGACAAAGACGGCCAGTTGGTAGGAAGGCGTCGGCAGATTCCAACGCAATTCGCCGGTTATGAGGTAGCCCTGGTCGCCTGACGCTTCACCTTGGGGATATGCTCTTACACCGTTGGCACCGCCGAGATAGATTTTTTCGGAGGAGTCGAGATTTTTGCTGGCCAATTGACCGGAGAAGCCGAGATAGAAGTTTAGCCGGTCATTTATGTATTGCAGGCGGTTGAAGCTGAAGTTGCCTTTAGTGTAGGTGCCGGCAGTATTTAGCCCCTCTTTGTCAAAAGTTTTCGCTGAGTTGCCATAGACATCCCGTCCACCGTCAATACCAAGACGCCCGGTTGCAATTGTCAATGCAAAGGTGTTGATGCCGCCGCCGTGGAATTTATCCTGGCTGTCGCCGCTCAGGCCGAAGATCAAGGAATTAGTATGCTTGCTGGTGAAGGCATTATTGAAGTAGTCGATGCGGTCTTTGAGTTTGCTATGCTCAAATCCGATTCGCGCATAGAGATTGCGGTTGCGGGAGCGGATAAGGGGATATTCGCCGTAGATAGTGGAGGATTTGGCGGTGCCGCTGGCATTAAGATCCTCAAATTCCCGGCCCAGGCTATAGTGCAATTGCGAATAGCCCACCCCCACCCGGGCGCCGCGATTCCCCGCCTGCATCAGGTAGCTGAAGTTGAAATTGTTCATGCCGTCACTTGATTTGTTGCCGCTGAGGTTAGCCATATCGCCTGCACCACTGAGGTTATTGAAATTTAGACTGATGTTGCCGCGGTCTTCACCGGTATAGCGGTTGCCGTAGTTGTCCATGGAAAACTCAGAGGTTAACAGGTTGGTGTCATTGATTTCCACAATAAGATCAGAGGTGCCGGTTGTTTTGCCTGGTGCCAGAGTGGCGTTGATACTGATGCCGCCAATATCGCTGATGAGCAGCAGGGTGCGGTCCAGGACATCTTGTTTTACATAGTCACCGATTTTTATTTGGCTGAGAAACCGGTTGGCCGCACTAGAAGAAAGTTTGGAATGATTACGAAGGTCAATGCTGCCGTATTGTCCTGGCACAACGGTGATTTCCACTATGCCGTTTTTGATTTTTTGGGCTGGAATATAGGCGTTGGCCACCATATATCCCCGGTCATTAAAATATTGGGCAATACGAGCAGCTGTGATTTGCAATTCATCCAAGTTTAATTCCTGGCCAATGGAGTCTTTTACTAAATCCTGCAGTTTGTCCTCGCTGTAGACGGTTTGTCCGGTGATATGAAAGCCGTTGACTTTGAACTTGATGCCTGCCGCCTGTTGAGGTGCCGTTTTTTGTTCCTGGGTGACTTCAATTTTGACATTGGTTTGGGGAGGAACGATCTTCTTGTGTTCTTTCACGCTGTCCATGATTACACCAGCATCAATTTTTTCGAGGGCGTAGGCCGGCAAGGCGGAACAGACGATAAGTGCTAAAGCCAAACTCAGACCACGCTTACCAGTACATACTAATCGGTCTTTAAGCATAATCTCATCCTTTCTTGAGTAATTAATCGGATTCGTTTTTTTGCAGAGTCTCTTGGATACCATTCCTCCCCTGATAAATCAGGTGCTGCCGGTATAGCTTTTGCTGGCAATGATATGATAACTTAACACCGATCTCACCTCCTTTATGAGTAGGCCGCTTTCTGGTTGCCGCCCATGTAGTTAGCGTTTGATTGCGCTATTTCGCTACTTCCGGGGACAGACGAGACGCACCAATTAACACGTCGAGCTAAAATAAACATAAACAAATTAAAATAAACAATATTTAATGTTTGTTATCGATTATGTTTATTTATTATTAAATATTTTTACTGCTTTCTACATTTTTAATGAAATTCCTCCCATTTTTGGTATAAATCCAGAAAATTCCCTATTTTGTTCAAATAAAATGGTCTTAATTAGCGGTCTTTAAAAGTAAGCATAAAAAAAGCACCCAATAAATGAGTGCTTTTCAGTTAGCAAGAATATAACTTATTAAACCAGCTAAACCAGAAAATATAAAATCCAGGGTAAAATTTAGATATACACCCCTGGCACTTTTAACTGTCCAGTGTCATTAGTTGGCTAAACTCCAATTAGCCGGTCTTTGTTTCATTTTATCCATTAACTAACAAACTGACTGCCACTAGAATAAAACTGATAATCATTTTTACCTGTTGCCTTTACTGTATACATTGCACTATCTGCGAACCTTACAATAGTTTCCGAATCATCCCCGTCTAAAGGAAAGAGGCTAATCCCAATACTGGCCGTAATACAAATATCTTTTCCATCCAAAATGAATTTAGTCGAAAGTACTTTAAGGATATTCTTAGCTATCATGGCAACGTCAGTTTTTTCTTTTATATTAGGGAGAATAATTGTGTACTCATCGCCGCCTAACCGACAAACAGTATCCGCCTCGCGTACAACTGTTTTCAAACGAACAGCCACCTCTTTAAGCAATAAATCACCGCCAAAATGTCCTATAGAATCGTTTACCGCTTTAAAACCGTCCAAATCCAAGAACAATAAAGCAACAAGCTGACCATTTCTGCGGGCCTGCGTAAAGGAATGCTTGAGGCGATCATAAAATAAAACCCGGTTGCATAGCCCTGTCAAGGGATCATATAAAGCATTGCGCTTGGCGTATTCTTCCGATTCCTTGACAGATTCATAATCTCCCTCAAGTTCTTTGACTAAATGCTGCAGCAAGTGCACGCGCCGATATTGACTGGTAATATCGCTGATTTGAATCAAGGCAAACGCTTCTCCCTCTTGATAAAATGCCTCAATCTGCATATTTTGCCGGCCTGTTTTCAGAGCAGCACTCCCATTCCGGGGATAAACAAAGGCACTATGCAGCATCCCCGAACAAAAACGATGCTCTCCCTTGAAAATAGCATTATCCAGCATATCTAATATTTTCCAGCCACCCTTCCAGTTCGTGCAACTTGGCCATTATATGTTTCATGCGCAATTGCCCAAATGTACCTTTAAACGTATGGACGATCCGAAATACAAGGGTCATTGCATCTTTTGCTGATTTTTTCTCCTGCAATAAACTTGGAAGACCTTCCCGACAAAATTCTTTATAATGATTTACTGTTGCAAAAAAGTCTTCTGAATGTGTCACAACATGCACGATCATAGCTAAAGTATCTTTCTCATCCTTAACTTGATTCTCCATTTCCTTCTGGAGTGTCCGGTCGGTAAGAATAAGCATAATTTTGCCTTCATTAGGGTCTATTGTATTTTGAATCATTTTATAAGCTATTCCGATATAACAATTGCCCAGTACGACTTCTTCCGGTAATAAAGAAAAATAGGTTTCCCGCAAAAACTCATTCTCTTCCTGAAAGATCTTACGGAGTACTGCTTCCAAAAATGCCTGCTGGTCACCCTCTTCCGGATAAAATAATGACGATATCGCTTGACCAGCGATATCACACTGAAAAATCGCGGTACATTCCGCACTATACTCTCTGCTAATCCTAAGATCTTTGTTAAAAGATAAGAATCCCTGTCCGGCATGATCCAATAAATTGCGCAGCGCTGCTGTACGTTCCGCAATTTTTTGTTCAAGTTCCTGATTCCATACTTCCAACTGCGCATGGGATAACCGCACTTCTTCATACATTTTTTGCAATGAATCCAGCGTGCCATTAATGGCCTGAGCCAAAAAGCCCATATTGTGATTGTGACGAAAGACCATTTGCGAATTATGATCTACTTGTCCCATAGTTGAACGCACCAAGCCAATAACTTGCAAGAGATGGTTCCTGTTTTCTGACGAAATATTTTCTTCCAGCAAAATTGAAAATCCCTGTGCTGCGCCTAATGTATCTACTAAGCCAGGCATTTTTCGCAGTACGGAATCAACAAGATAGGAAATATCAAAATCGGAATCCATCGCTAAATTTGAGGCATATCCGGCATGCTGCATTAAATTGGTAACCTCATTAAGCCATCGGCTATCCAAGTCAAACGCCACTTGCGCCCGTTCGGGTTCAAACTGCAACGCATCCTGTTTACGCACCTGCCAGTCTTGCCGCAGCATCTGTAATTTCCAAGCAGTATCCAATCGGTTATCGATACGGTTCTGTAACGCTTCTACTTCTTCTAAGGCCAAATCCACTTTCGTTTGTTGCGCCAGCAAGCTTCCCTCCAGAGAATGATTACCATGTGCATATGCATAATTGAATACTACGATAAGCCTGCCCTTCTTCAAATACATAAAGTACTGCGTCAACAAACTGCACGCCAACTTGTTCCTGCATGGCCAGATCAATATTCTTATTAATTTCCGAGACTAGCATATAGATTAGAACAGCTGACTTAGGCCTATCTATAATTTTAAATACTTATGCGGCTTCTTAGGTGAATTTAACGTTAATTTATAGTTAATTTTTCACATATCATACCGGGGGGGTTAATGGGCCACCTTTAGAGGCATAGGCTCCATCGTTTGCTGCGTCAAGTCACACACAATCAGCACCCGCCCTGCCGACAGGCTTGTCGCACGGGACGCGGCAGCGCCATTCAGGAGTGATGGGCGCGGGGGGAAGGAGGACGGAGAGTGGACACGCACTTTTGGTGTCCATGGGGCGGCTTCCTTGCTGCCGGCAGGCCCGTCTGCACGGGACGCGGCGGCGTGGGTTTGGCCGCCGTGGCCGGTGCGCTCCCCTGCCAGTTAAACGAGGGCAAACAAAACAGGCTTACGATGTGCGGCCACACGGTTTTCGTGGCTGCTCATGGTAAGCCGTCTAATCTGACTGCCAGTATTCTATTCGGCAACAGCTAAAGATTATGCATTGCTCATATTTTTTACTGCGGGTAATGATTTTTCTCGACCAGTTGCATATTTTCATTCCAATGGTTATAATATAAGAAAAGGACTGACGTGTTGCAAGCACGCCAGCCCCACAGGCTGTCTAACCAGAAAACGGTTAGCCCAAACGTATTAGTTATTAAGAAATAACCGCCGCTTTTGAGCTAGGGGCGGTTATTTCTTTTTGGTCGTGATCAATACCATGAGAGTGGCAAATGCAACCGCAAATGTCAATGCCTCGTAGATACTCATCCTACCACCCCCTTCCTTAGCAGGAAGGGGCTAACCGTCCCCCGAGCAGCCTGTACGCTTAGTATAGCATATTCTTCCAGAGCAAAAAAAGATTTTTCTTGTTCCTAACCTACTCCATCGCGCTGCCTTCTCAACTGAGGGCGGCCTTTTTTATTTCCTGCCGCGCAGTTCGCGGCTCCCTTGCTGCCGGCAGGCCCGTCGCACGGGGCGCGGCGGCTCGGGTTTGGCCGCTGTGGCCGGTGCACTCCCTTTGCTAGGCAGACTATTGCAAACAAAATAGGCTTACGATGTGCGGCCACAGGGGTTTCGTGGCTGCTCATGGTAAGCCGTCTTATTAGTCACTCGGTCATGTGATGCCGGCTTCCCCCTCGCGTTTGTTCACCGGGAGGGGGTCAGGTGGTGGGTCCCTCTAGCGGAGCCGGGCCGTCTGTTGCCGCCGTCAGAAATGCCTCCCGGCTAGTGAAGGGCCCTGCCGCAGCCGCGTACCCCCCAATTTGTTCGGCCGCTGGGCGAACTACTTTTGCTCTCCGGCCTCTTGCTCCGCCCGTTTATCCGTCAGGCTGACGACACTGGCGGCCGGCGGGTTTTGCTGCAGCACACCAGCTTCGATGAGCTGCTTAATGATGTTTTCCTGCACGGCCAGCGCCTGGACAAAGCCGTCGAGCGGCATAATAAGCCGCTTACTGATATCAACGACCGGCTGGCCGTTGTCGCTTTTGAGGTGGGGCTGCACGGTCATCAGGTCGATGCGGACCAGATTGCCGGTCACGTGGACGGCGCTGATGCTGTCGGCGAAGATTTCCTGGTTCATGGGTTACCTCCTGTTGTTTTATTTTACCTGTTTATTCTGTAATACTGCGTCCGGCACAGATTGCCCTTGCAAACCCAGTGCCGGATACGTTGTTCCTACTGCGCCGTATCACTCATCAGCAGATAGCCGCCGGTATTAATACCTGTGCCAATGATGGTCAGCGGCACCACACTGCCGGAGGCATCGGCCTGGTAGCCGCTGGCTCCTCCCAGGCCATACGGCTGGCTGTATGGCTTGAGCGGGCCGAGAAGGCCGGCAGCCATATGGTCGGCATGAATGACCGCGCCGTCATAGGCAGGATTGTTGAGCGATTGCACTGTCAAGACGCCATCAACATAGGCAATGTTGTAATTACCAAGGCCACTGCCGCTAGCCCCACCGGCAGTAATGACGTATTTGCCGGCCTTGGCGGTGGCATCAGCACCACCGCTGGTCAGAACAACGCTGGTTACGTTGTCGCCCGTTACCAGGCCGTTAACACCGAAGGCGGTCGTTCCGAGATCCAGGCTCTTCCCGTAGGTTTTCGACTGATTTGACGCCGTGATTGTCAGGTCCGCCCGGGCAATTGTCAGCATGCCGTTTGTGTTGCCGCTGGCAGACAATTCATAGTTGCCGGCTGCCGTTCCGCTCAGGCCGCTTACCGATTCGGTGTAGCTTCCGGCTGCCGTGTTATACGCCAGGGTTACCGCATTATTGCTGCTGTCGCTTAGTGCCACTGTGCCGGTTACCGCGTCAGTATCGCCGCTGACCAGGCCGGTCAGTGTCACTGCGCCCGCGGTGGCCTGCGTCCCGTAGGTGCCGGACGCATCAGCCACGCTATAAGTGATGGCTTTTTTGGCAATCGTCAGCGTGCCGTTTGTGTTGCCGCTGGCAGACAATTCATAGTTGCCGGCTGCCGTTCCGCTCAGGCCGCTTACCGATTCGATGTAGCTTCCGGCTGCCGTGTTATACGCCAGGGTTACCGCATTATTGCTGCTGTCACTTAGTGCCACTGTGCCGGTTACCGCGTCAGTATCGCCACTGACCAGGCCGGTCAGCGTCACTGCCGGTGCTGCCAGCGTTCCGTACGTGCTGGTGGTGTCAGCCACGCTGTAGGTGATGGCTTTTTTGGCAATCGTCAGCGTACCGTTTGTGTTGCCGCTGGCAGACAATTCATAGTTGCCGGCTGCCGTTCCGCTCAGGCTGTTTACCGATTCGGTGTAGCTTCCGGCTGCCGTGTTATACGCCAGGGTTACCGCATTATTGCTGCTGTCACTTAGTGCCACTGTGCCGGTTACCGCGTCAGTATCGCCACTGACCAGGCCGGTCAGCGTCACTGCCGGTGCTGCCAGCGTTCCGTACGTGCTGGTGGTGTCAGCCACGCTGTAGGTGATGGCTTTTTTGGCAATCGTCAGCGTACCGTTTGTGTTGCCGCTGGCAGACAATTCATAGTTGCCGGCTGCCGTTCCGCTCAGGCCGTTTACCGATTCGGTGT
>NZ_ASXP01000005.1 GCF_000445445.1 Sporomusa ovata DSM 2662
ACCTTTCTTATCTCAGTCATGCGACTAAGATACCACATTCGGTATTAGCACNACTTTCGCGGTGTTGTCCCCAATTTAGAGGCAGGTTGTCTACGCGTTACTCACCCGTTCGCCACTAGGCCATACTCGACTTTCGACTCTCGATTTTCGACTTTCGATATTCCTAAAGCAGAATATTTCCCATCAATACCATCGTTATTCTTTCGATGGTCGAATGTCCAAAGTCGAAGGTCGAGCATGGCCCCGTTCGACTTGCATGTGTTAGGCACGCCGCCAGCGTTCGTCCTGAGCCAGGATCAAACTCTCCATAAAAATCTGCCGTCTATGAGCTTACAAACTTAAATACCATTGGCTGTCTTAATTAAAGTAGACAAACTACATTAACAGACGCACCAGGCACAAGTTCAAAGTCACATGTGACTACATTATATGAAGCCATTTGTTGGCTCTATAAATCAAATAAAAAATTGTTTAAAGTGCTCATTGAGCACTGCACATCTGGCTTTTTTGATGCATTACTTACATTGTTCAGTTTTCAGGGAACGTGCTGTGGCATCCGCATTGTGCGGCGACAGCTTTTATATATTATCACATCATTTTTGATATGTCAATATACATTTTTTGTAGTTTTTTCGTTGCTTGGCGCAATTGACTTTATATAATTAACACAGCACATTACCGAGTGTCAATATTCTATTTTATCTTTTTGTTGCCCATTACCTATAAAAAACGACTCATTTATAGTACCACGATGAAAGTATTATGTCAACAGCATATTTCCCAAAAGAAAAACATCGTATAAACGATGTTTAGCAATAGCATTCTATATATTCTTCTGACAACATATCTAATTTCATGCGCATTTCGCTGATTGTCCCTGCGGTGAAATTAAATTCCTGCAAATCGTCACTATGAAGCAGAGATGAAAGTTTATCAATCTGCTCTAATAATTGAAGCTTTTTCATTTGTAGCACTACACTCTCCCATAATTTTTAAACTGCAATATTTATATTACCAACTCTAACTACATTTGTAAATAGCTTTAAACAATCACAGAAGAGTAAGTTTATTCTTACTATTTTCCATCCTTGCCCTTTATTCTCTCGTTGCTGGATTATTAAACTCCACAAAAAAGGTTGTTCCATTTACACCTGTTTTTACTTTTATTTTAGCTTTGTGCCGTTCTGCAATTCTATAGCAGACTGGTAGGCCAAGGCCGGTCCCATTATCCTTAGTTGTTAAAAAGGGAGTTCCTAACTTATCTAAAATATCTTTTGAAATTCCATGCCCCGAATCCTGAACTGACAAAAATACTTTTCCCTCATCTAACCCTGTTCTGATAACTATTGTACCATTAGATAACAGTGCTTCTTCTGCATTTCGCACCAGATTCATTAAAAGCTGTCGCATTTCCTTCTTGTCCAACTCTAAATCAGGAATTTCACCTAGTTCGATTTTAAGTTCAAGATTTCCCCGGTGAAGTGCTTCAGCTTGTAATAGCGGTAATAATGTAGTTATGATTTCGTTCAGATTAGCGCGTTGAAAATCAACAACCTTGTTTTTGGCAAGCGATAAAAACTCAGTGATAATTAAATTGGCTCTGTCTAGTTCCTCAATCATCGTACTAAACTGTTCCTTATGCTCGGCGTATTTGTCCTTCATTCCGAACATTTGCAAATAACCGCGTACTGTTGTAAGCGGGTTGCGAATTTCATGTCCAATACTAGCAGCCATCTCGCCAACAATGTTAAGTCTATCAAGACGCCCAATTTCATTTTCCAGTATCTTTTTTTCTGTAATGTTACTCCCAGAAAGGGTAATTCTTTCATTATCCAGCTTGATTATCCTGCCTTCATATACTTCAATAGTATTTGGTTTTTTCCTATTAGAAAAATTAAGCGAGTCTAATTCTATAGACTCTCCTGTTTCGACTACACGGCAACACATCGTAAACAAGCCGGATTCTATAGAATCCGGATACAGTTCGCGCATGCTCCTGCCAATATACTCTTCCTTAGTAATATTACGATCCCGGCGGCCTGATTCATTAATATACTCAGAGCGAAATTCAACGATCCGTCCTTTTTCATCACACTCGGCCCGAAAAACTGCAAAACACTCTAGCATATTTTCAAGGTATTTTAGGTGACGATTTTCAGTTGCTTTTAGTTTTTCTTCTTCCAATAATCTACGTTCGGTAATATCTTCGCATACAGCTAAAGCACCAACAATAACTCCAGTTTCGTCACGTATGGGACGGGCACTCCATAAGCCAAATTTGCGAACTCCATCATTCCATACAAATTCCAGCTCTTCACTCTTAATCTCTTCTCCAAGCCAGGTTGCGCGTTGAATAGGCATTTCTTCCGGCAAGAGTTCCCGCCCATCACACAATATTTTTAAATATGTGGCATTTGACGCGGAATGTGAAAGAATACTCCAATCATCAATTCGCAGAAAACTGGCTGCCCTGGGATTATGCCTAATCTCTTTACAGGAAATATCTGTAGTAATTGAAAGTCCAATAGGCATCATATCAAAGAAGTGATAACTAGATTCGTCTCCTGCGAAAGTCTTATTAACAAATATTTTAAACTCTGGAGAATTCAGTATTTCAAGATTTGACATTATTTACCTCTCCAATAAAGAATAATATTATTCATTCGACTTCTTTTATGGAAATTCCTCCAAAAACTACCATCTGTTATAAAATGCATTATACAAACTTTCTTACTGCAGAACCATTTAGATAGTTGCAATGCTTGCCTTGCCAGGTGTCCTGCACCCGTAATTGTTCTTCAATCGCCTCCCGAATCTTCCACCAGCCAGTCTGCCAATTTGTAAACAGCGTATTTGTCTCCGGTGCGCGGCCAATAAGACGTTGAATAACAATATCCGGATGAAGATATTCCAGGAATGAAATCACTCTCTCAACATATTCTTCTTTACTAATCAGGCTAATTTTACCCTGCTGATACCACTTAGCCATCACAGTATTTTTTACAATATACAACGCATGCAGCTTCACTTGTTCAATGCCTAAGGCTGAAACGATTTTTGCACTTTCTATTGTATCGGTCATACCGTCCCAGGGTAGATTGAGGATAAGATGTGCGCATACATCCATCGACCAACGTTTAATGCGCAGTGCAGCATCAATAAACTCAGCAAGGGTATGACCACGGTTTATCTTAATCAAGCTGTGATAGTTAACAGTCTGTAGCCCCAGCTCGATACTAATATCAACGCCGCGTTCTTCCCTGATCGTTGCCAGCATCTTTAAATAACTGTCATTAATACAATCAGGCCTGGTTGCTAATGCAATAGCAACAATGTCTTCCTGACAAGCTTCCAGAACATGCCGTTTTAGATCCTCTACTGGTAAATAGGTATTGCTAAAGTTTTGAAAATAAGGTATGAACTTTTTTGCTTTATATTTTGGGGCAATATGGGCTTTGTTGGCAGTCAATTGTTCACTGACAGTTAGCGATGCCGGCAAATTTTCATAACCGGCGCCAATTTCACCGCAAAACACACATCCCTGCTGTCCGCATTGCCCGTCGCGATTGGGACAGGTCACAGGCAGGCTCACAGGTAGTTTGTACACTTTTTCGCCATACCTTTGGTGCAGGTAGGCAGAATAGGTATTATATCTAGTTCCAGAAATCATCATAATTAATCACCTGAAAAGACGGTTTTGTATTCTGATAAAAGAAAAGTACGGCCACCTCGCGTTTATCCAAACCTGAAGCACCATGCAAATACGCCGGAATATCCGCATTAAACACTTCTATATGATAAGTCTTCTTAATCTCCCGCCAGGTAGTAAACGTAAAGTTAGGCAAATACCTGCGAACACGGTTACTATCCCGCCAAAAGGCTGTCTTATTCCCGGCCCATTTGTCATTGGCTGCTTGATTAACCTGGTTCCAGGGTAAAAATTCAGGACGAACGGCTCCATGTTCGCTCATAAGGGCGTCAAACTTCAAAAGTTCATGATATTCATGCCTGATCTGCGAATAAAAGGCAGTGCCAAAGTCAGCCATATATTTATACAAGTTCTTGGTGCTGTGAGCAATAAGCTGATAACCATGCTGCTCCCAATAACCGGCCAATTTGCTGTAGAAAGCAAATGCATCACCACCAGTTAGCGCAATAAGCCAGGGCAAACTATATTGAAAACGACCGCTATTATATACCTGTTCAAACACCTCTTCCAAAATTTTGAGATGTCTGATTGTGGCATAGTCCATATATTTGTTTGCCAATACTTCATAAGGCGCAGTCTCCATGAATACATAATCATGGCTGGCAGAACTCTTCCTTATGCCTGAGCCTTTAAGCAATTTAAGAAAGCCGATCTGCAGCATATCAGGCTGGAGGCGATAAACATCATTAAAAGACTTGGCAAATAGCGTACCCGTTTCATAAGGCAGACCAACAATTAAATCCAGATGCAAATGAATATTTCCGTAATCCCTGACTTGACTGACATAGTTCACGATTTTTGGCCAGTTGTTGTGCCGTTTGCTGGCAGTTAGTGTTTGCTCATTAGTGGATTGAATACCTATCTCAAACTGAAACCGCCCTGGTGGCACCTGCCGCAAAAAATCGACTACTTCCTGATCCCAAATATCAGCGGCAATCTCAAAATGAAAATTGGTCCGGCAAGTTTGCTCCGCTAAAAACTTTACTATTGGAAAGTAATGTTCTTTACAGGCATTGAAAGTACGATCAACAAATTTAACCTGCTTTACATCATGCTCAATAAAAAATTGCAGATCATCCATTACCCTCTCCAGACTTAGAAACCGCACACCGGCAGTAGCACTTGACAAGCAGTACTGGCAGGCAAACGGGCAGCCGCGCGAGCTTTCATAATACAATATTTTATCTTTAAGGGCTTCCATATCCTCGTGCGAGTAAGGAAAAGGAATATCATCAAGCCGGGCAACCTGTTGGGGCTGACTCATAACTAGTTCTCCCTGGTTCCGATATGCCACCCCCGGAATATTCGTCATAGTCTGCCTGTCAGCCAGCATTGTCAGCAAGACCGCCAAACTTTGCTCGCCTTCCCCTAACACGATATAGTCAACTGCCGCATGCTCTTTTAATATGTCTTCAGGCTGATACGATACCTCCGGACCGCCCAGGACAACGATTGCCTTAGGCTGCACTTTTTTAATAAGTGCAACCAGTTGCAGAGTTGCTTCTATATTCCAAATATAACAGGCCAGACCAATTACAGAAGCCTGACAGGTATAAAGGTCACTCAATATCTCCAGCAAACCATTGTTCACCGTATATTCACGAACGGCTACAGTATGTCCCTGCGCTCTACAAAAAGATGCTAAATAGCGTAGCGCCAGGGATGAATGAATATATTTGGCATTTAATGTTGACAGTACAACTTTCACAAGCATTCTCCCCATCCATAATCTCCCTGCAAGTATAGTAGTTTCGGACTATCTTGTCAAATACCTTTAGCGTGTCCAGGCAGCTATTCACCATTAAAACCTGCTCTGCATAAACTAAAATAAGATAAACAGCTATTGCCTTAAAGCCCACCTATACTACGTGAGGACGGTGAAAACAATGCGGATTATGATTGATGGGCGTTATTTGCCTGGCAGCGCCCGCGTCAACCGTGATTTATTAATAACACTCCGCAATATAGCCAAAGCACTACAATTCGGAATCCGCTATGATGCGCAACGGGAATTAGTTATGATAAACTCTAAAGATCCCTCGATACCGCCGCTGCCAAGCGACAATGATACAGATGAACGGACTGAGGATGAAAATGCCCGCCTTGCCGGTAAAGTTATTTGCCTGGACCCCGGTCATGGCGGCAGTGATCCGGGGGCAATCGGTCCAACTGGCACTATGGAAAAAGATAATACCCTCGCTATTGCCTTGCTGCTTAAGGAAAAGCTTGAAAAAAGCGGAGCTACCGTTGTCATGACCAGAGACTCTGATACCGAGGTTGCTTCTGCAGAGGCAACCGACCAGGAAGAACTTAGCGCCCGCGTTGAGGTCGCCAACCAAGCAGAGGCAGATTTATTTATTAGTATTCATAATGATGCCTTTACCAGTAATACGGCAGCAGGCACTACTACCTTCCACTATGGCAACAAGGATTCCTTAAAACTTGCTAATCTCATACAACAAAGCCTGGTAGAACGTTTAGATACT
This sequence comes from Sporomusa ovata DSM 2662, assembly GCF_000445445.1. Lineage (GTDB taxonomy): Bacteria > Bacillota > Negativicutes > Sporomusales > Sporomusaceae > Sporomusa > Sporomusa ovata. Next base: position 6,196 of record NZ_ASXP01000005.1, read on the forward strand.
AAAAACAGGGGAGCCCGTTTTGCGAGTTTTTATATGTTACGTTACACTGATATGCCATCAATACTTATCGAAGTCGCCTTTATTTCCAATATAGTAGAAGAAATGCTATTATCCAGCGTAGATGGCCGGGATAATGCGGCCGAAAGCATTTGTACCGGTATATTAAAATACTTCAAAGTATAAAACTACACTTAGAAAAAATCTTTATTGGTTCATATATACCAGGAAATATCACCATACTATGCTAATATATACAATATATTCTCACTAAAGGAAGTGGTTTTATGTCAGAAACATCTGCAGCTTTACCCACCCGTGAACAAATACAGTCTGAGTATAAATGGCAAGTAACAGATATTTATGCCAGCGAAGAGTTGTGGCAAACTGATTTCTCCAAAATCAAAAAAGATCTGCCTAAAATAGTTGCATACAAAGAAACGTTATCCCAGTCAGCCTCTCGTCTTGCAGCCTGTCTAACGCTGCGAGACGAGCTTAGCATTGTGGCTGACAAATTATTTGCCTATGCCCGTCTTCACCGGGATGAAAATACCGCCAATGCGAAATATCAGGCTCTTGTCGGTAAAATTGAAGGACTGCTTGCCGAATTAGGCACAGCCATTTCTTTTATAGAACCAGAAATCCTTGCTATGCCTGATACTGTGCTAGCCGCTTTCCGCCTGGAACAAGCACTGGCCGACTACAACTTTTACTTTGACAACCTCACTCGACAAAAACAACACGTTTTATCTCCAAATGAAGAAGAGATCTTATCCCGGTCAACCGAAGCTACTCAGGCAGCAGAAAATATCTTTAACATGTTGGCCCATGCTGATATGACATTTCCTGACATCACTGACGAAGATGGTAACGTCATCACGTTGAGTGAAGGGCGTTACCGCTCTTTAATTATGTCGGCTAATCACCAGGTTCGTAAAAATGCTTTCACAGGCTTATTTTCCTCTTACAATACTTTACGTAATAGCTTTGCTGCCACCTTAACAGGCAATGTAAAGAAAAATATATTTTATGCCCGCACCCGCAAATATGCTTCAACCATCGAATCTGCTTTATCTGATGGCAACATCCCGTTAAGCGTCTATACCAATCTGCTTACTACGGTCAATAACAATATAGCGCCACTACACCGCTATATTGCCCTTAAGAAAAAGGTACTGAAGCTGGATACTATCCATATGTATGACCTGTATACCCCGTTAGCACAAGAAGTAAAATTCAACATAACCTACCCTGAAAGTTTGCAATTAGTCCGGGACGGTTTGGCACCACTTGGTCCTGAATATACAGCACTCCTGAATAAAGGTCTGGCCTCCGGCTGGATTGATGTCTACGAAAACAAAGGCAAGCAAACAGGTGCCTATAGCTGGGGCGTGTATGGTGTTCACCCATTCGTACTTTTAAACTATAATGATCGCCTGGAAGATGTCAGCACCCTGGCACACGAGATGGGTCACGCCATCCATAGTTATTACAGTCAGGCCACTCAACCATATGCCACCTCCCAATATACCATCTTTACCGCCGAAGTAGCTTCCACTACCAACGAAATCCTACTGAACGACTTTCTTTTAAAAACAACAACCGACAGGCAAAAGAAACTATACTTAATTAACCAATACCTCGAAATGGTGCGGGCCACAGTCTACCGGCAAACCATGTTTGCCGAGTTTGAAAAGGAAATCTATGACAAGTCTGAGGAAGGGGAAACGCTCACCGCTGACTTACTTGATGAAATTTGGCATACACTTAATGCCAAATACTATGGCCCCGAAATGGTAGTTGACACTGAAATCGATGTAGAATGGGCCAGAATCCCTCATTTCTACATGGACTTTTACGTGTACCAATATGTTACCGGTTATGCAGCAGCCACTACCTTAGCCGAAAAGATGTTACAGGAAGGCACTAGTGCCCAGCAACGCTATATTGGGTTTTTGAAAAGCGGCGGTGCCGATTATCCCCTTACAATACTCAAAAATGCGGGTGTCGATATGTCCACATCACAACCAGTTGAGCTCACTCTTGCAAAGTTTTCAGCCATGCTTGACGAGTTGGAATTATTATTATCCAAGTCTTGACAATTGCATATAGGCGGGTTATATTGAATATGACATATAATTGCTATCGATGGCTAGCAGCTTCGTGTCTTGACCAACCGACCAGCAATTGTTTGTGTCAAACACATATTACGGAGGTTGGTTAAAACATGGAATTTCAAGACAAAGAGCTTTCCTGCAAAGAATGCGGCGCAACATTTACTTTCACTGCATCTGAACAAGCTTTTTATGCTGAGAAAGGCTTCCAAAATGATCCTTCCCGCTGCCCGGATTGCCGTGCAGCCAGAAAACGTCAAAATGACGGCCGCATAGGTGCTAACTCTCGTCCCCAACGTGAAATGTTTGATGCTACTTGCAGTGCCTGTGGCGCTAAAACCCAGGTTCCTTTCCGTCCTACTGCCGGAAAACCTGTGTATTGCCGCGATTGCTTCCAAGCCAACAGATAATTTAGTACTGCTTAAAAAACAGGCCAGATTTATTCTGGCCTGTTTTTTTGTAAGATAAGAAAGTAATGTTTTTTTAAACCGCAGAGACGCAGAGTACGCAGAGGGAATATCTCGATATACATCTCCCCTCTGCGCTCTCTGTGTCTCTGCGGTTAAACATATCCTCAAGGTCGCGGTAGCGCTTTTTAATATTGTAATAAATTCGCCCGCTCTGCAAAAACTACTACTAAACTATTTGTTCAACGAGGCTGCTATACTATGGCAATCATCAAACCAATGCTCGCCAAAGCTGGTCCGCTGCCTGCCGCCCAAACTGAATATAGCTTTGAAATAAAATGGGATGGTATCAGAGTTCTCTTTTATCTGGAAAAAAACAGTTTTACGCTTATGAGCCGCAACCTTAAGGATATTACTCCCCAATACCCGGAACTTGCGGCGTTGGCGACGGTAGTAGCCAATGATCATTCTGAATTAATCCTCGATGGAGAAATTGTGGCTTTTGATACTGGCGGACGCCCCTCTTTTTCGCTGCTGCAACACCGTATGGGGTTAAAAAAGGCGATGGTTATTGCAGAAATGCAAAAAAAGGTTCCGGCAAACTATATCATCTTTGACATCTTGTCTCTCGATCATTCCCCACTGTTGGAAAAATCGTATACTCAGCGGCGAGCTATATTAGAAAACCTAACTCTCAGCGGTCCTCACTGGCAAACCCCGGCTTACAAAACAGGCGACGGAAAAGCCATTCTGGCCGCCAGCCGTAAGTTAGGCTTAGAAGGCATTATTGCCAAACGCTTAGACAGCCCTTACCAAGCGGGTAAACGTACCGGAGCCTGGATCAAAATCAAAAATCAGCGCCGCCAAGAACTAGTCATTGGCGGCTGGATACCCGGCCAGGGTACACGCCAGGGACAAATCGGCGCACTCCTGCTCGGTTATTATGATAGTACACCTCAGTCAGCTAAAGCCTGTGGTGTACCGCAGCACTTGTTATATGCTGGTAAAGTTGGTACCGGTTTTACCGCGGCCACACTTACAACACTCACCAAGTTGCTGGCACCGCTACAAAGAGAAACTAATCCCTTTTCTCACCAACCAACCACTAAAAACGTACACTTTGTCGAACCACTGTTGGTTGGTGAATTCGAATTTACCGAATGGACCCCTAATCATACCCTCCGTCATCCATCCTTTAAAGGGTTAAGAGATGATAAAGATCCACGCCAAGTTATTCGTGAAGACTAAGCATTAGGAGGTAATGCCTATGCCCCGACCGATGTGGAGCGGCTCAATCAGTTTTGGTCTTGTCAACATTCCGGTCAAACTGTACAACGCTGTCAAGAAGAAATCTATCCACTTTAATCAACTGCGCAAATCAGATGGGTGCCGCATTCGCCTAAAAAAAATCTGCCCGTCTGACGGTGCAGAAGTACCTGCTGACAACATTGTTAAAGGCTACGAAATCTCCCCTGAACAGTATGTAATTGTCACCAGCGAGGAACTTGAGGCCATTCAGCCCCAAAATGCCCGCACAATTGCTATTGAAGATTTTGTTAAACTGGAGCAGATTGACCCGCTATACTACAATAGCTGCTATTATCTCACTCCAGATAAAGGAGCAGGTAAAGCCTATTTCTTATTGCTGGCAGCTATGCAAAATACCGGGAAAGTCGCTATCGCCAGGGTAGTTATGCGCAATAAAGAATATCTTACCGCCATCCGTCCTACGGGAAAAGCGCTGGCACTTTCAACTATGCACTTTGCTGACGAAGTCATTGCCGCAGCTGAGTTAGAAGAGCTGCCAACAGAAGTGGCAGAACCCAACAAGAAAGAACTGGCCATGGCTGAACAATTGATCGAGTCCCTCGCTACGGGATTTGAACCAGGCAAATACCATGACCAGTATTATCAGCAGGTTATGGATATGCTCGAGAAAAAGGCGGAAGGGCAAACAATCATTAGCCAACCGGAAGTCAAGGAAGGCGGCAAAGTAATTGACTTGATGGCAGCTCTTGAAGCCAGCATCTCGGCCATAAAGGGCAAAAGCGACAGCAGTAAAGCTAAAAAGCAAGGTATCACTGAAAAAGCACCGGCACCTGCAAAAAGGAAAAAAGCCAGTGCCCAATGACAGCAAACTCAAAACAACCCTTGAAGTAGCGGGACGTAAACTAAAAGTCAGCAACCTTGCTAAAATATTTTATTCTGCTACAGGCTTTACTAAAGGAGAAATGCTTGACTACTACATCCGTATTGCGCCGCTCATCCTCCCCCACCTTGCCAACAGACCACTGACTATGAAACGATACCCCAACGGTGCACAAGGCAAGTTTTTCTACCAAAAGCAATGTCCTGCCCCTCATCCTGATTGGATCAAGACCATTCCCATCTGGAGCAGCAGTAATAATCGCACGATCAACTTTTGTAACGCCACTGATTTACCAACCTTAGTATGGGCGGCCAACCTGGCAGCGCTTGAACTACATACCTCCCTGTCAGTGAGTCCCAAAGTAAGCCAGCCTTCCTTATTAGTCTTTGATCTCGATCCAGGTCCGCCGGCTACTATTGTGGACTGCGCCCAAGTTGGCCTGCTTTTAAAAGATTATTTTGATAAGCATAGGCTGCAAAGTTTCCCCAAAACCTCAGGCTCCAAAGGCCTACAGATATATATACCCCTCAATACACCGGCAAGCTATGACCTGACCAAAAGCTTTGCCCGCATACTCGCAACCCGTTTTCAGGAAAAATATCCTAACCTGATTGTTGCCAATATGAAGAAAGTACTGCGTACAGGCAAAGTCTTTATTGATTGGAGTCAAAATGACGAGCACAAAACAACTGTTTGTGTCTATTCACTCCGTGCCAGACAGCGCCCCACTATTTCTACCCCCGTAACCTGGGAAGAAGTTCTCGTCGCCCACAAACAAAAAAATCCTGATTTACTAAGCTTTGAAGCCTCTCAGGTATTAGATCGAACTGACAAACTAGGCGATTTATTTGCCCCAGTGCTTACTCTCAAACAAAAACTGCCAGTTATCCAGTGAACCATAGAGAAAAGGCCGCCGTCCCTGCGAGTGGTAAACGGCGGTCTTTTAATTAACCCTTAGGCCCGGCAGCAATAATTTTTTCAGAAACGTTTGGGGTAAAGCGGCTGAAGTTTTTAATAAACAACCGGGCAAGTTCCTGAGCTTTTCGTTCATAGGCGGCTTTATCATTCCAGGTATTATGAGGCATCAGCAATTCAGCCGGTACACCCGGGCAGCTTTCTGGAACATAAACGTTAAAAATCGGATCCAGTTGGTAAGCTGCCTCTGCCAACTGCCCTTCAATGGCTGCTGTCACCATAGCTCTGGTATAAGATAGCTTCATACGGCTGCCAACACCATAAGGACCACCTGACCAACCTGTATTAATTAAGAATACATTGGTTTGATGGTACTTAAGTTTTTCTCCCAAAAGTTCCGCATATTTGTGGGCTGACAACGGCAAAAAAGGTGCACCAAAACAAGTAGAAAACGTAGCCTGAGGTTCGGTAATACCGCGTTCGGTACCAGCAAGCTTACTGGTGTAACCTGATAAGAAATGATACATGGCTTGTTCCGTATTCAGTTTGGCAATAGGCGGTAACACACCAAAGGCATCGGCTGTCAAAAATATAATGGTTTGTGGATGCCCAGCCATACCGGAAATCAGGGCATTCGGGATATAATCCACAGGATAGGCAACCCTAGTATTTTCCGTGATTGAGCCGTCAGTGAAATCAGGTCGACGGGTTACCGGATCAATAACCACATTTTCTAATACGGCACCAAACCGGATGGCTTCCCAAATCTGCGGTTCAGTCTCATAGGTAAGACCAATACACTTGGCATAGCAGCCACCCTCAATATTGAAAATGCCCTTATCATCCCAGCCATGCTCATCATCGCCAATCAATTGACGGGCCGGATCGGCCGATAAGGTGGTTTTTCCTGTGCCGCTTAGCCCAAAGAATAAAGCGGTATCCCCGCTAGCGCCAACATTTGCCGAACAGTGCATTGATAAAATGTTTTGTTCCGGCAAAATATAGTTCATAACAGTAAAGATTGATTTTTTCATTTCACCGGCATAATGAGTACCGCCAATAAGTACCAATCGCTTGGCAAAATTGAGAACGATAAAGGCTTCAGAGGCAGTACCATCAACAGCAGGATCTGCCTTGAAATTTGGCAGACAAATCACTTTATAATCGTAGTCTGCTTCTGATTGTATTATTTCCGGGCAAATAAATAATTGATGCACAAATAGATTCTGCCAGGCAAATTCATTGATAAACTGAACACGAATACGATTTTCCGGATCAGCGCCCGCAAAACCGTTAAAAATAAAAATATCATGGTTTTGAATATATGCCTGCATCTTACTATATAGCTGAGTAAAATTATCCATTGCAAGTGGCTTCGTTTCACCCCACGCAATCTTGTCATGCACATCTGGCGAGTTAACAATAAACTTGTCATTAGGTGAGCGGCCTGTGTATTTACCAGTGGTAACCTGCAACGCTCCACTAGTGGTCAGTTGCCCTTCTTGCCTCCGAATGGCAGCTTCTACCAACTGCGCGGGACTTAAATCACGATATACATTCCCACTCATGTCCTCGCCTCCCCCTATACTATATTAAATTATCTTATATTCAATGCTGCTTTTACCACCATAGGCATATCCTGTTTACCGCATACAGCCGTATGACGGACAGCCTTGTGCTCAAGCTCAGCAAGTGCTGCCGGCACCGGTCTATCAATGATCTGGGACAACTGCTTTAAAACGGCAAACTCAGACTTATCGGTAACGCGCTCCGCTCCGACTAATGCGTTTAGCACAGTTTGATTAAATTTAAACGGACTAGCGGTAGAAACAATAATATTCAAAGTAGTATCGCCCGTCTGCTGGCGATAGGTTTCGGCAACCTGCCAGGCCACTGCCGTATGCGGATCAAGTGCATAGCCAAACTCTTTATGAACCCGGCCAATGGTAATTGCTGTCTGAACATCATCGACCCAGCCTGCCGGAAACACCTCTTTAATAACAGCTAGGTACTCATCACCAATGCGATATTCCCCGGTGGTATTGAGTTCTTCCATCCACTGGTTGACTTGCCTGGAATTCTGATTGGTAACTTGGTACAGCAGCCGTTCCAAATTACTTGAAATCAAAATATCCATCGAAGGTGAGTACGTTTTATAGAATTGCCGGTTACGACTATATACACCGGTTGTAAGGAAATCAGTCAATACATTATTACTATTTGAGGCACAAATCAGCTTGTTGATGGGCAATCCCATCAGCTTAGCATAATAGCCTGCCAAAATATTACCAAAATTTCCCGTAGGGACAACAAAGTTCACATTATCGCCTTGCGTTATCTGCTGATTTTGCACCAAATCGGCATAGGCACTGAAATAATACACGATTTGCGGCACTAACCGGCCCCAGTTAATAGAATTAGCTGACGACAACTTAAACCCGTCATGGGCAAGTTCAGCGTTAAAACTATTGTCGCTAAAAATACGTTTTACACCTGTCTGAGCATCATCGAAGTTGCCTTTCACCGCAAATACTTTAAGATTTTCCCCTTCCTGCGTAACCATCTGCAGGCGTTGAATCTGACTTACCCCCTCTTCCGGATAAAAAACCATGACCTGGGTTTGTTCCACATCCTTAAACCCTTCCAGAGCGGCTTTACCCGTATCCCCGGAGGTAGCAACAAGAATAACAATTTGGGCCTGCTCGCCAATTTTCTTGAGCGCACCAGACAGCAGTCTGGGTAATAGTTGAAGTGCCATATCTTTAAACGCGCTAGTCGGACCATGCCATAATTCTAATGCAAACGTCCTATCATTAACCTTGACAACAGGTGCCACTGCCGGGCTGCTAAACTTACCGCCGCCGTAAGCGCCAGCTACACAGCTTTTTAATTCTTCCTCTGTATAATCAGTCAAAAATAACTGCAATATAGCAGCTGCCCGTTCTTGATAACTAAGCGATTGTAATCTTACTATAAACGGCTCATCTATAAACGGAATAGCTTCCGGAACAAACAAACCACCATCAGGGGCTATCCCCTGCGCAATGGCCTGAGCTGCCGTCAAACGATCAACCTGGCCGCGTGTGCTAAGATACATACAAAGTCTCCTCCCAATAAAAGCAATATTTATAATTATTCTTTAGCATTAACAATATGCTTCCCTGTTACAGTCCCGCCATTATAACAAACAAACATGTCAGCTGCAAAATCAAGTACATTATTCAATTCAGCGGTACTGACACTTTCATCAGCGTAAACAACAGCTAACAGTTTACGCGTCGCTAAAGTAACTGCCGTCCGCCGTGAATCTGCGGTAGGATTACCAAATACGCCAAGGCTGTCTGTTAAAAATGGTTTATCATCAGTGGAAACAGTTTTACCGGCAATGCTGGTATAATACCCCTCTGTTGCCAGCCTGTAACTGCAATCGCCTACAATCTGCTCTAAATCATAAAGCCCAAATGGCAATAAAAATTTGATAGAACAATAGTTGTTGACATCTACCGCGCTATTTACATAATACAAGTTTTTTTTCTGCAATACACGTCTCACCAACGCTTCTGATGCGGGTCGATAACGTGACGGATCAAAGTGCAATTTTTTGTACATATTACGTACTGCCAAAATCCGGGGAAGCTTTGGCAGTAGATCCATATTATATGCTTGACCGACTTCTATTTGCAGCCTGTTAAATTCCTGGCTTAAGGCCGGCGGCGTACCCTTGACAACAACATCATTAATAGTCAAATATCCTAAGCGGCAATTAGGTACAACCTGACTAATACTTTCTTGAATCGTAATTTTCATAATAAAAACAAACTCCTCCTGGATAGTTAGCTATTAATTATTACTACCGCGAGTAATTGAACAAACCTGAGCATTTACAGCCTGCACCAAGTGTTCAGGCGAAAGAATAATCTGACAGCCTCGTATACCTGCACTAACAGCAATTACTTGCCATTTTGCTGCACTTTTATCTAAAAAAACCGGATAGCGCTTTTTGGGTCCCAGCGGTGAAACGCCGCCGCGAATGTACCCCGTAAGCGGCTGAACCTCTTTTAGCGATACCATTTCTACTTTCTTGTTGCCACTGGCGGCTGCCAAAAATTTAAGATCAAGTTCGGCGGCTCCAGGAATGCAGGCCATAATAACTCCCGTTTTATCGCCTCTCAATACCAAGGTTTTAAAAATCTGTTCATCCGGCATCCCTACTTTTTCGGCCACATTTTTTGCACTCAAATCTGTTTCATCAACCTCATATTCACGCAATTCATAGGCAAATTGAAGACCATCCAATATTCGGGCAGCATTTGTTTTCATAGCACTATACGTTCTCCTCTACTTATCTAACTCTATAATCATACTATACTATTAACAAGCATTCTATATATTTTTTCACAGTATATTATTGATTCCTCTATTTGTCAATAAAGTGAGATTGCTTCGGGTGGAGGGTTACTCCATTGAAGTTTTGACAAACTTATCCGGTGATCAAGATGTTCTACGACTCCGCTTGTAGAACACCTTGATCATCGGATAAAGAGATACAGGCGCGGTAAGCCGCGCCTGTATCCGCTAATCAAGATTCATATATTTTACTTTTACACTAGGTATTTGCTGCAGTTCTTGTTCTAGCTGCTTTACCGGCACCTCCTCACCACACAACTGTAGTAAAATAATGCCACTGTTGGTACAAGAATTTACAGCCGCATCATGAAGCCCTAACCGCACCCGAATATGGCAGCCATAGCTGGTAAGTACATCCTGAACCTTTACCGCTGTTTCCACACGATTGTCTTGAATAATAGCCATAATTGTCGAGCAGTCAGCCATTATAAACAACACCTCCTATTATATTATTTATATACATTTTATCATAAATTATAATAATTCCTGCTTATAATTTGCTATAATCAGAAATTTTCCAACATAGCTCCTCCCCATACTTAAAGGATTTTGACAAATTTTGTTGAATAACACTATTGCACTCCTATATATAGTACGTTAATTCTTATACTGTGAGGATTTATGAGCGAAACAGCCGAAAACCGTAAAATAATCCAGCAGCCTTTTGAGTATCTTGTCCCCGGAATGCAGTTGTCCCGTGATGTCTGCTCCACTGATGGAAAAGTGCTAGTTAGTGAAAACAGTATTCTTACTCAAAGCACAATTCAAAAATTAAGCAATTGGCAAATACCCAGTATTTCCGTCTACACTGAGGTAACCACCCTTAACCCCCTGCTTGATCCAAAGTTGCAAAAATTTCTCAATACATATAATCAATCGGTTTCCGTTGTCCAACAGGCTTTTAACGATATCAGAGCTATCCAGGAAATTCCTCTCGACGCCTTTACTGTCACTGCTAATGAACTTGCCACCGGTGTTGTCGAAACAGGCAATGTAATTGACCGCTTATACAATTTACCGCCTTGTGATGACTATACTATCTACCATAGCGTCAATGTCAGTGCCATCTCTGCCCTTATTGCCACTTGGCTCAACTATCCGCCAGATTCCGTTAATGCCATCTCTTTGGCCGGGTTATTGCATGATGTCGGCAAATCACGCTTACCTTTGGAGCTACTACATAAACCTAACCGGCTTCCACCGGACTCCTATGAACAATATATGAAACATGTTGCTCTCGGCTATCATCTGGTAAGTAAAAATTCTGCGATCTCACCCAGTATTACTGCAGCTGTTTTCCAGCATCATGAACGGCGGGATGGCAGCGGTTACCCTGGCGGTATTACTGACTACTACATCCATCCCTATGCCAAGATTGTGGCCGTGGCAGATTTATATGATGAAGGGATGACAATCAACTGCGAGAATCCACAGTCAAAATTAAGTCCCTATTTTAGCCTGCAGAAACTGCGCGATGAGGTTTACCGGCTAGACCCCAAAATCTGCATAACCTTTACTGATAATATGACGAATTTTTTGTCAGGCAACCGGGTAATACTCACAGACGGACGCCAGGGCCGCGTGGTCTATATAAATAAATATCAGCCTGCACGCTCGATGGTTCAATTAGATAATGGAATAGTCCTTGATTTATCCGAACAGAATGATATTACTATTCATTATATAGTGCGTTAGACCAAACCGCCCCCCTTAGGCGGTTTATTTAATAATTATTAATCAATCTGTTTAACATAGTTACAAATAATATAGTCAAAGTAGTAATTTTTAGAAGGACAAGTGCATTCGGGCAGCGAAAAAATACTACACGTCATATGTACGATAGAGGTGAATAGTTTTTGCTCAAAATTGCTTTAGGCCAGATGGAGGTTATTCCTGGTAGACCAGATTTAAATACCAATAAAATGCTGATCATGATTCAGGATGCCTGTAACCAGCATGCTGACATAATTATTTTTCCCGAAATGGCCGTCCCTGGTTATTTATTAGGTGATACCTGGGAACAATCGTCTTTTCTGCAGGATTGCGAAGATTTTGGCCGTCAGATAATTGATGCGTCCCAAAATATCTGCATCCTTTTCGGTAATGTTGCGGTGCAATGGGATAAACATGGTGATGATGGCCGGGTACGCAAACATAATGCCTGCTTTGTGGCCCAACATGGCCAGCTTGTCGCCACCCGCGTCAAGACGCTGCACCCCAATTACCGTGAATTTGATGACACCAGGCACTTTTTTAGTCTGCGCAAACTGGCCCTTGAACGTAAGCAGGATATTGAAACCCTGCTGCTACCTGCGAAAGTTACTATCAGGAATAAAGAATATAGTCTGGGCTGTATTATTTGCGAAGACGGCTGGAATGATGATTACGACGTTGATCCTATTGCCGCCCTGCAGGCCAATGGCCCCCTTGATTTGATAATCAATCTCTCTAGTTCACCATTTACTCTGGGTAAAAACAATAAACGGAACCGGGTATTTTCCAGGCAAGCCCGGGAAACTGGTGTACCACTTATCTATGTAAACACTGTTGGCCTCCAAAATAATGGTAAAACAGTATACACCTTTGACGGTTTCAGTACAGTTTATAACCGCATGGGGGAAATTATTGCCTATTCCCAGCCGTTTACAGAAACGCTGGATTACCTTGACCTTGCTATTAAAACAAGTGGCCGGGATCTGCCACCAATCAGCATACCTAATGATTTTACCATTGAAAGCTTATATCAGGCTGTCAATTATGGGATCAGAAAATTCTTACAGTCAATTGGAATGACCAAGGTAGTCATCGGCCTATCAGGCGGCATAGATTCAGCAGTAAATGCCTCACTATTTGCCCGAATTTTAAACCCGGAAAACATCCTGCTGGTCAATATGCCGAGTAAATTCAACTCCAAAACAACCAAAGATTTAGCCGCCCAACTGGCAAAAAATCTTGGCTGCCTATACACAGTAATGCCTATTGAAGAATCAGTCGAATATACGGCCTCCCAAATCAGTGGTACACCAGTCACCAACCTGGCTGATGGCCGACAATTTAACTTTCTGGTATCTTCCTTTGTCCTGGAAAACATTCAGGCCAGGGATCGTTCTGCCCGGTTATTGGCAGGCATCGCGGCTGCTTTTGGCGGCGGTTTCACCTGCAATGCCAACAAAACCGAGCTATCAGTCGGCTACTCTACCCTCTATGGCGATCAGGCCGGATTCTTAGCCGCACTGGCTGACCTATGGAAACATCAGGTCTATCAATTGGCTAACTATTTAAATACCCATGTCTATGAACGGGAAGTGATTCCCCAGGCAATCATCGATTTAGTGCCAAGTGCAGAGCTTTCTTTTGAGCAATCGGTTGATCAAGGCAAAGGGGATCCCATTATCTATCCTTATCATGACTATTTGTTCCGCTCTTTTATGGAATATTGGAACCGCGCTACGCCGGAAGATATTTTAGTTTGGTATAGCCAAGGCCCTGCTGTGCTAGAACAAAAACTAGGCTGCCAGGCTGGTCTTGTTACGCGATTATTTCCCGGGCCGCGCGAATTTATTGAAGACCTGGAACGGTGGTGGCGTCTTTATACCGGTATGGCAGTAGCCAAACGCATTCAAGCCCCGCCAGTATTGGCTGTCAGTCGCCGGGTCTACGGTTTTGATCACCGCGAAGCACAAAACAGTGTGTATTTTACTCAAAAATACCTAAAAATAAAACATACCTTACTATCTGGAGATCGGTAAGGGGTTTTACTTTTGGCATTGCCCCTTTAACGGAATACCGCCCGGCTTTTCTCCTGCGGAACGCTTTTTCCGGCAAAGGCCGGGGGGTTACGGGAGTTACGAGGAGTGCCGGCCACGGGGTACGGGGCACGGGGCACGGGGTGCCTGTACCAGGTTTTGTACTTGACACCTCTTGTTTCATAATGCACACATACTTTTTTATAAAAAACACGGCAAAAGGATAATCCCTTTGCCGTGTTTTTACTACTATTTTACTATCATCCGTAATAACCAGATGCCAATGAACGCGGCACCAATTACCAATAGAATAAGCAACAGCACAGGCAGAAAAAAGAATAACAGTACGGCTAAAATAGCGGCTGCCATCAAATTTCCAGCCCAGCCGTAAGAACCAAAGGAAAGATTGATTCGTTTAACCTTTGGCGCAGCGCCTGATTCATATCGGCTATCATGCCCATGATGGGCATGAACATTGTCGCCTTCAATAGTAATGCCGTTAAAACCATCCCGTTCCTGACGGCTTAATACAGTAACTGCCAATGTATGGCCGCAGTGCGGACAGGTATCTGCTCCGTTTTTTATTAACTCATTACAGTAAGGACATTGCATGGTTTACCCCTCCTGACACTTATTGTAGATCATACAGCAAGGAAATCATGCCCTCTTCACTTAAGTATCTGGGATCATATTTTTCCAGTTTTAATACATTGTAAAGCTTAGTGCTGCTGGCACTAATACTTGATTTACTTACCTTCATATCTTCGGCTAATACGTTTATCGGCATATCGGCCTCACCATTATTAATATGAGAATAAACCTGAATGACAGCAGCAGCCCATACAGCTGGTTTTCGAACATTTACGGTGATAATCCGGGAAAAATCCTGCCACATCTTCTGGGCCAAAACAACATCGTGCAACGAATAACCAAATTGGGGCATATAAGTTGCAATGGATTTTGTTACTGCCATATTAACGGCTTTTTCATCAGTTACCGGCTGCGGAAAGTTACGTTCCATCTGGGCGTATGAAGTAACATTAACCCTAGCCCAGGTAGCTAAAAGATCAATCGTGTGTCTTACCGCATTAGCATGCCGCTCAATAAATTCACCCCAGGTAACACCCGGTTGTTGCAAATCTAACATAGCTTTCTGACGATTAATTTCTTCCTTAATCCGTCGGCGCAAATTACTACTAATTTCAACACTGGTAATGAAATTAATCATAACCAATTCGTGTTCCTCTTGTTGTAGAAAGACATGTCCATAAAACAACAATTTTTTTACATGCTTATAATCATAATTCGGATTAGGCAAACGAATTTTTTCATCAGTTAACAGATTAATACAATCAACCCACTCCTGATTAACTACGCTCTCAACGTAAAATACTGTAAACTTGGCTTTCAAAAGCTCTTTCAGGATTTTTTGTTCCTCTTCATTCAACTGCTTACTACAATCCAATTCAAACTGCATTATCGGCGCGCGGTCATTTGCCAGTAAATGATAATCAAATAAAAAATAATCCCAAAACCCCAGCCAGAATTCATCGTCATGTTCATCGTCCGGCATTTGCCCAAGCGGTCCTAAATACAGCGAAAGCGCCCGGTCAAAATCATCAATGAAATTCTCTCGCTGGAAATAAGAACTAAACTTATGCATCAACCGTTCTACCGCTTCACCAACTATGCTTCCGATATCTTTCGGTATAGTACTAAGTGACGCTTCTTTGAACATCATGCTTTCTTCGTCCTCTGGTTCAATAAACTTAAGCTGCTTGCCTCCAGTCATAAATGCCGCTGCCTTTTCAAGTTCCGCAGTATCAAAATGAATTTTTTTGGTAGACAAATAGTCATAAAACTCTCGCAATACATCGAATAAATGATTTACCACCTTAATATTGGGCTTAAACCCTTCTGTTTGTACAATCATCCATTCAACAGCCAAACTATACTCGACAGCCGTCAGCTCATCAAGGGTTGTATCACCAGAATAAGACAAATATGATACAAACATTTGCAGATTGTGCCACCTATCCCTTAAAACCTGGTCATCTGCACCCTGCCAAGCCTTATGACGCAAAAAACCTTCAATCCATTCCCGTTTTATTGTTGAATTCCATTCCAGCTCTTCAAAAAAGACCTGGACTTCATCATAAACATTTTTTATGTTGGTCATGGTAAATATTTAACTCCTTTAAGCACGTTAACGAACCTTATTATAACACGTTTGCCCCCTCTAAACCAGTAGTATTCCACTTATTGGAATTGTTTCCCGTTTGTTAGTCTGTTCAGGAATGTTTTTCCACTTCTTGTTTTAATTGACAGATCACTAACAACCACACGCATAACTGATATGCGGCCCTCCTCTGTATTATATCCACCCAGCGAGTGAATGGCATATTGGCGGCCATCCTGTTCCTGACCCAGATACATCATAACATGGCCTGGCATATAGATAGCATCCCCTGGCTCCAACTTATTGATTTGTGCTACCCGGTCACTTCCTGAAAATGCAATCGTACGGCCAGCGGTCAACTCCTGTTCATCAGCATTGCGCGGCAGCCTCAAGCCAAAACTCCGGTATACATCAAGCACCAGCGAAGAACAGTCCCAACTATCATGCATTCCGCCCCAGCCATAACGCTGACCCTGTAATTTAAACACCTGACTGATAATATTAGCTCTGGTATAGGGCAGATACCCGCGAACCACCTGATTATCCATCGGCACTGCAGCCAGCTCGAAACCTAATTCTCCCTGAGGACCACGTACCGGCAGCTTAACAGCATAATTACCTGCCTTACCTTGTTTTTCGCGCAGCAAAGAAACCTTGCTGTCAGCCAGCGGCAGTTTGGCTCCCATGGCAAACACAGTATCCCCGATGGTAATTTTATGGGCTGTCACTGTTAGGAATTCCGCTGTATCAAAATACTTCAGCCACTCCTGCCGATTGGCAGCAACAGCTAACGCCCTGGCTGGCAGCCACCCCCGATAATTATAGGTTTGAACATAATACCAATCTTTGTTCAGACTTTCATGCAATATAACAACAGGTTCAGCCGGATCAATCGCCGTTTCCTGCCACAAGTCAAATTCATGATCCTCACTCTTGTCGGCCACAAAATCATTTGTAGGATAAGTCCTGATATTAGCACGAGTCACAGTGAACGCAAACCGCACCAGGGTACTAGGTGCAATCGCATTTACATTACATTTAGCCGCAAGCGTGCTGTAATAATCAGCTGTAACCGGCTGACCATTTACATATTCCCGCTCCTCTGGCAGCTTAGGTACAGCGATCAGGCTTACAAGTTTTTCCTTTGACAATTTACTTGGGTACTGGCGCAAATCAAAAACTGTATCAGGTGACTTATCGATTACCGCCTGATTAAAGGCCGCAATCTCCTTTTGTTGCAAAATTACTTGATTAGGTTCTTGCAATTTATTAATCCAATAGGTTTCGTTAAGCATCATCGGGGCAACATTAGGCATCACCTTGTATGCATCTGCCGCCGCTGCCGGCCCTACAAAGGCCGCCATAGTAATCATAGTTACCACGGTTACAAACAACAATAATCTTTTCAACCTTTACTTCCTCCCTCATGCAGCTAATCAGCCACTCATTTCCATTAAGCATAATTCACCAAATTACCCGCACTATCCTGCAAGCATTGACAGAAATGATTGTCAGCTACCTTTAAATATATCTTGACTTTATAAATATGTCATGATATATTTATAAAGATTATTGTCCATGTGCTTATAAACCTCTATTTAGAAAAAGCAGTTTTCCGAATTCTCTTTGTTCTAATTAGCAATTGGTGGTAGTCGAAGGTAATTGCGGCTGATTACCCATTTAGAATTAAGGAGGAACTAGATATGAAACGTATTATATCATTAATTAAACGCCTGGCCTTTTTGGGCTATTGCACCTTTGAAATTGAAAGTATAATTAAAGATGCTATTGGTATTGACATCATCAGCAACTTAAGCAGTAACCAAGAACTTGCTGTTATTGAGCATCTCGAGCTATACGAGCAATTAGGGCTAAATTATCTGAACACATATAGTAAATAAGTAAGTAAGTAAGTATTAAAATCCGCGTTCACTAAGCAAACGCGGATTTTTTATATATAAAGAAAGTATACGTTTTCGAACCACAGAGGACACAGAGTACGCAGAGGGAATGGTTGACATACATCTCCCCTCTGCGCTCTCTGTGTCTCTGTGGTTAAACATAGCCTCAAGGGCGCGGTAGCGCTTTTAATACATAAAGAAAGTATAAGTTTTTTGAACCGCAGAGACGCAGAGTACGCAGAGGGAATGTCTCGATATACACCTCCCCTCTGCGCTCTCTGTGTACTCTGCGGTTAGAGTCGTATCCTCAAGAGCACGGTAGCGCTTTTAATCTGTGAATTTAGGCAATCTTTTTTTGAAACTTAACGATGCTGATTGACAAAGCTACCAGAATATATACAATCAAGGCAAAGACCTGCGACCACAAGAAATTGATGCCAATCCCTTTAAGAACAATCCCTCGCAGTATTTCCAAATAGAAAGTCAACGGCAGCAAATGCCCCAACTGGTAGAAAAGCTGCGGCATAGCTTCCCTTGGAAACATGAAACCAGATAACAACACACTAGGCAGAAATACAAAAAAAGACATTTGCATAGCCTGCATCTGGGTCCTGGTTACTGTTGAAATGAGTACTCCCAAAGACAAAGAAGCAATAATAAATAGTGTGGTCAAACTGTAAAGCAAGACAATACTGCCCTTCATCGGCACAACAAACACCAATGCGCCTACTACCAACGCTAAGGTGGCCTGAACATAACCAACAAAAATATAGGGAATGATTTTGCCCAGAATCAATTCATGGGATTTCATCGGCGTTACAATCAATTGTTCAAGTGTACCCCGCTCCCGTTCACGAACAATAGCCATTGAGGTAATCATGACCATAGTCATGGTCAATATAATCCCCAATATACCTGGCACCATGTAAAATGCAGAAATAAAGTCAGGATTATACCAGGGACGAATGCGAATATCAATTGGCGATGTTACCTGCTTTCCCTGCGAGACTTGCATCCGTTTTAGCAGTATTTCCTGGGAACGTAGCTGCCCGATTAATTGCGCCGATGAAATAGCCGAAGAAGCTGCCATTGAATCAGAAGCATCAACAATAACCTGCACGGCTGCGCTGCGCCCATGCTTAATATTGTCCGTATAATCTGGTGGAATAATAATGCCTACCTTGGCCTTACCACTCTCCACAGCCTCATTTACTTCCTGATAATTTTTTGCCACATACTTCATGTCAAAATATTCACTGGCTTGAAAGGCAGACAGCAAATCCCGCCCCTCTTGCTGCAGCGATTGATCAAAGACAATCGTAGATAAGTGCTTGACATCAGTATTAATTGCAAAACCAAACAGCAACAATTGCAAAATAGGCATGACTACCATCATAGCAAAAGTCAACCGGTCACGTCGCATTTGGATGAACTCTTTAATCAGCAAGGCTCTCAGACGAATCATACGCTCAGCTCCTTACGTTTCGCTTTTACATAGAAAACAAATACATCCTCAAGCGACGGAGTAATTACCCGATAGTCATAATTCTGATAATCTGTTAACCGCGCTTCCTGGATAAGAACATGTACACTGGTTCCATAAGGATACACATCCAGAACCTCTCGGTGCTGTGCCACCAGCTCACTAAACAGCCCCATAGGGTCCTGAGTCGAAATTTCAAGCAACATTCCTGGCAAATTGTGCTTAAGATTGGCAGGTGTATCATTCGCGATTAAGCTACCTTCATAGATAAACCCAATAGAATCGCAGTGTTCAACTTCATCCATGAAATGAGTAGTAACCATAACTGTCGTCCCCTCGTTTGCCAACTCGTAAATAATATCCCAAAACATGCGACGAGACTTAGGGTCAACACCACCTGTTGGTTCATCCAAAAATAGAATTGACGGCTCATGCAAAATAGAACAGCCTAGTGCCAGCCGCTGCTTCCAGCCACCGGCAAGGTTTGCCGTCATTTCCTGCCGACGGTCTTTCAGTCTGGCCATGTCCAGCATATACTCTATCCGTTCCTGACGCTGAGGCCCTTGCAAACTATACAAACCGGCATAAAACTCAAGGTTTTCAATCACTGTCAGGTCATCATACAAACTAAACTTTTGTGACATATAGCCGATTTTCGCTTTAATTGCTTCGGCTTGTGCTGCCAAATCCAGCCCCAGGATCTGACCACGCCCACTTGTGGGGGCCAGAATTCCACATAACATGCGGATGGTTGTCGATTTTCCCGAACCATTAGGCCCCAAAAAGCCATAAATACTGCCTTGCGGAATTTTAAGGTTAACCTGATTGACAGCCACAAAATCGCCGAAAACCCGGGTAAGGTTTTCTGTTTCTACAGCATACATTACGATTCCCCTTCCCCTGCCAGATGAACAAATATATCCTCTAACGTCGGTGGAATCTCACGGAGAGCATATCCTGTCACTCCGGCTGCCTTGAGCGCGGCTTCAACTGACAGATTTACTTCTGCAGCAGGTGCAGTTACCAAATGGTAATGGTCGCCAAATGCATTAATGTCCAGAATCGGACACCCTGCCAGGATTTTTTTTATCTGTTTTCCCTCTGCTTTAAGCTCCAGCAGACGAAAAGGATATGCCGCCTTCAAACGTGCGGGCGTATCGCAGGCCACAAGCTGGCCCTGATTCATAAATGCCACCTGTGTACACAGCTCAGCTTCATCCATATAAGGGGTAGAAACAAAGATTGTCATGCCTTCTTTATTCAGCCGGTACAACATTTGCCAAAACTCCCGCCGGGAAACAGGGTCTACACCTGTAGTAGGCTCATCCAGAAAAAAGATTTTCGGCCGGTGCATAAGCCCGGCAGCCAACGCCAGCTTTTGCTTCATACCCCCTGACAGATTGTCAGCTAAACGATCCTTGAAGGGCAGCAAGTTAGTAAAAGCCAAAATTTCCGTTCCTAACTCATTTATCCGCTTCATATCCGCTCCATATAACGCTCCGATAACGCGAATGTTTTCCATGACAGTGAGATCACCGTACAGACTGAATTTTTGCGGCACATAGCCGATTTGCGCTTTTACATTCTCAGCATTTTCACTGCCCAGCAGACTTATACTGCCTGACGTTACTGCCATAATGCCGGTAATCATACGAATTGTCGTCGTCTTGCCTGCACCATCAGGCCCCACCAAACCAAAGATTGTTCCGGCCGCAACCTTCAGAGTAAGATTATCTACAGCCGTCAAAACGCCAAACCGTCTGGTAACATTGGTAAGGGTAATCATTTAAGCACCACATCTGCCGGCATACCTGGCTTTAAAATCCCTTCGGCATTGTCAAGCTGTACCTTAACCGCAAACACCAGATTGGCCCGTTCGCTTTGCGTAATACTCTGACGGGGAGTAAACTCGGCGTTTTGGTTAATTTCTTTGATCTCTCCGCGGAATACTCTGTCCGGAAAAGAATCTACCTTTACCTTGGCTTCCTGCCCAACAGCAATCAGTCCTAATTGGGTTGAAGACACATATATCTTTACCCAACAATCGTTCATATCTCCCACTGTCAATATGGCGGCTCCGGGATTAACATACTCACCATTTTCAAAATTTTTAGAAAGAATCAGTCCGTTGATTGGACTGATAACCACCGTATCTTCTAACAATACCTTGCTGGCTGCCAGCACCGCCTTACTGCGCTCCAGTTCCAGGCGCTGCGCTTCAATAGCTTCTGGCCGGTTGCCTTCAATTCCCAGACTTAGTCGCTGATTGGCTGCAGTCATACTGCCATAGGCCACTTCCATGTTGGAACGGGCGGTATCCAGCTGCTGCAGTGAAATTGCGCCAGCTTGATACAGGCTTTGATAGCGTTCATAATCCTGTCTGGTTTTTTCATATGTCGACCGGGCCGAATCCAGCAGGGCACTTAGTTCCTGCCGCTCCTGACTGCGCGGCCCGGCTTCCAAATCCCGCAGTTGCGCAGCCGCCTTGGCAAGTGCAGCTTCATCCCTGACAACCTGGGCTTCCAAATCCGCTCTGGTTATCTTGGCAACCTTTTGCCGGGCCTCAACCGCATCGCCAGCCTTTAGCTCCAGTCCTGTCAAATAACCATTCACCTTTGGCATAACATCGGCCCGCGTTACTTCGATTGTGCCCGTAGCCGTAATACCGGTTTCTGCTGGTTTTAGGTACTTATAAGCCGCCCCGCCTGTTACAAACAGGGTAAGCAAAACACCAACCAGTATTTTTTTATTTATCACCACACTCTTTCACCCCACTCAAAAAAATTTCTACTGCTTGCACAACAAAATTTTCACCCTGCACAGTACCATCTGGCACAAATCGCCGCGAAATAGGACGGGAAATAAAATAAAAGTTTAACATACCTACCAATGCCAAGGCTGCTGCATTAACATCCATATCCTTACGAAATTCACCGCAATCAATTCCCTCGTGTATTGTATTTGTCAAAAAACCGTAGACTCGGTGAATATACTTTTGAATAAGCGGTTCAAAGAAGCGGGAGGGACTAATAATCTCGCCCATAAGAAATTTAGTAAAAAAGGGCATTTTACCATGCACCATGGCTACACCCTGCGCATACTTGATGATTTTTTCAGTTGGTGAAGCTTTTGTTCCCGAAACAGAGTCCAACAATATCCCTATAGGCGAAAACTGCTTTTCAAGAATTGCCGAATACAAACTCTCTTTGCCGCCAAAATGATAGGAGATCAATGCACTGTTTGCGCCTGCCTCCTGTGACAGCTCCCGTATCGATACCCCCGCCAACCCTTTTGCGGAAAATAATTTTTCCCCCGCCTCAATCAATTTATCTCTTGTATCCTTTTCCACAAATCTACTCCTTATTTAATTAATCGATTGATTAAATTGTACCTGTCAGCATTATCCTTTGTCAAGAAAAACCTCACCCCTCTTTTCTGAAAATAATAAAAAAGCGTTATCGCGCCCTTGAGGATACTGCTCTAACCGCAGAGACACAGAGGGGAGATGTATATCGAGACATTCCCTCTGCGTACTCTGCGTCTATGCGGTTCAAAGAACTTATACTTTCTTTATGTATCAAAAAGGAAGAGCACCTCCTGTACCCTTCCTTTTTGGCTTATACTATCGGAAACTATAGGAGTTTGCTTAAGCCTGTTATCTATTTATCGAACACAGAGGTGCAATTGAGGCAACGCGTAGCTTTGCTATTGATAACTACAGTTGCCAAAGAATTTCTCCCAAGCTTGACGAATAAAGAAAAAAGTAGGACTATAGTAGTATACTTTTGCATTTGGAGATGAAGTCTATGAATAAAATTCCTGTACCAGCCAAGTATATCCCAACGCTCGTGATAACCGTCGTCCTCATCGCAGGGCTATTATTAGTCCGCTTCTTTGGTCTTTTTTCAGTTGGACATGTTGTGCCGCAACAAGGACCAACTGCTGTAACAACGGCACCTGTCAGTATCATCAATAAAGAAGTAGCAATCATTCTGCCCGGCACTGTCCAAAGCCGCCAGGCAGTCATTATCAGTGCCGAAATTTCCGGTCACCTCAGTGAGGTAAATGTAACCGAAGGCCAGCAGGTACAAGCCGGACAACTGCTTGCTCACATTGAAGGCTCCGCAGCATCTGCCGGCATAGAAACAGCAGTTACTCCTATTCCAGCCAGCCAAAATGAGGGTTCACGGCAACAGGCCCAGGCCAATTATGACAATATTGCCAAAGAATATGACCGTTATCAGAAATTGTATCAAGTAGGCGGCATTGCACGCCGGCAATTTGAAGATGTATCCGCCCGCTTACAAGCTGCGCGCGAAGCCTTATCCAGCGCCCAAGAAAATACAGCGTCTTCTTCTTCTAATAGCTCCAGCTCTACACGACTGCCGGGCTCGGCTAACCTTACTGCTCCAATTAGCGGCAAGGTCACCGGACTTGCCGCCGCTAACGGGAAAACAGTCCAGACAGGCCAGCAACTCATGGTACTAGACACTGGCGGCGATGTTCGCGTCGTTGTTCACCTTGAACAAAAGGATTTATATCGTGTCTCCTCAGGCACCCTGGCTGAAATTGTGGTTAATGATTCAGCACCGCAATCGCTCACCGGTCAAGTCGAAGCCATTTATCCGGTAGTTGGGACTGACACGCCATCCTTCCTGGCCCATATCAGGGTCGAAAACACCAATGGCCTGCTCAAAGCAGAACTCCCTGTACAGGTTCATCTGAAAACCGGCAATTCAGTACCTGTTCGTGCTGTGCCGCTAGCAGCAGTTTTTCAAGACCAGGGACTTAACTATCTGTACCTGGCCATTGACGGCCAAGCCGTCCGGCAGCAGGTAGATGTAGGCGCCACTATCAATGACTTCGTAGAAATCACTTCCAATTTACCAGAACAGGCCCGCATCATAACCAGTGGCATAAATAATCTAAAAGATGGCGATGCAGTAGCACTTCCTTAAAGAAACAAAAAAAAATCGCCTCACCCAAAGGTAAGACGTAAGAGGTCATGTCATAGGGATGCGTTTCCTAATGACCTTTATAGCATACATGCAAATTGTTAGAAAAGAATTATAAAAGCGCCAAAGTACAAAAACTTTCTATTTTATGGCACAAGAAACCGCCAGACTTTATTACAAGCCGGCGGTTTCTTGGTTACTGTGTCCGCAGCCTTAAAAGCGGAAGTCGCGTTTTCCAGCATTAAGTTCTGTCAAATGCTCAATGGCAATCTTACGAACTTTTTCATTGGTAATACGGGGAATTTCGTTGGCAATTACGATTTCACCCTTTGCTTTGGTATCTGCCGAAGCATAGTCCTCTAAGTATTCCTTAAGTGTCATTAGGGCATTTGGCTGACAACAGTTGGCAATTTGTCCTGTCTTTACCAGACTCATAAACCGGTCACCTGTACGTCCTTCACGATAGCAAGCCGTACAGAAGCTGGGAATATAGCCCAAAGTCAGCAGCCAATTTACAACTTCATCCAGAGTACGGCTGTCATTTACATCAAACTGGGCCGAATTATCGTCTTCTGCTTCTTTTTCATAATAGCCGCCAACACTAGTACAAGAAGCGCCGCTGATTTGGGATATGCCTAATTCCAGCACCCGCTCACGGGTCTTTTGGGATTCACGGGTAGAAACAATCATACCAGTGTACGGAACAGCAATCCGGAGCACGGTTACTATTTTAGCAAATATATCATCAGAAATAGCATTGCTAAAGTTTTCGGGGTCAATATCATCTGCCGGGCGAATCCGCGGAACACTGATGGTATGCGGGCCAACTCCCATAGCCGCCTCTAAATGTTCAGCATGCATAAGCAGACCAACAAAATCATAGCGGTACATATTTAATCCAAACAAGACACCGACGCCAACATCATCAATTCCGCCTTCCATGGCCCGATCCATGGCTTCGGTGTGGTAGGCATAGTCTTTCTTTGGTCCGGTTGGGTGCAGCTCTTCATAGGCTTTTTTATTATAGGTTTCCTGGAAAAGAATATAGGTCCCAATACCGGCATCCTTTAGTTTACGGTAGTTTTCCACAGTTGTTGCGGCAATATTGACATTAACACGGCGAATAGCACCATTTTTATGTTTGATACCGTAAATAGTTTTGATGCTTTCCAAAACATATTCAATCGGATTATTAACAGGGTCTTCGCCTGTTTCCAAAGCCAGCCGCTTATGTCCCATGTCCTGTAAGGCAGTTACCTCACGGGCAATATCCTCTTGTGAGAGTTTTTTGCGGGAAATATTTTTATTTTTAAAATGATAGGGGCAGTATACACAGCCATTTATACAGTAGTTAGAAAGATATAGCGGCGCAAACATTACAATACGGTTTCCATAAAGCTTTTGCTTGATTTCTTTTGCCAATGACATCATTTTTTCATTCTCATCTTCTAAGTCACACTCCAGCAGTACGGCTGCTTCACGGTGAGTCAGACCTTTACAATCCCTGGCACGTTCTATAAGGCTGTCAATAAGTTCACGATTGCTTTTGTTTTGCTGCGCAAAAGCCAGCGTATCCAACACTTCCTGGTCGTCAATAAATTCAGTAGCAATTTTTGATTTACAATTATACATTAGTAACACTCCTTTTATTATTGTTTATCGGCGATTGGCGATAGCTTAGAATACACGGTTTTACTATTGACGTGGGGAATCATTCCTAACTTGCCGGAGAGAGCGCTGATAATATCATTGGGAGCATCCATAACAATACTAATTACTGAAACATTACGTTTGGGATAGGGGATTCCCATTCTCCCTACAATGTACTCGCCATATTCGTGAAGAATATCGTTTATCTTTTTGGCGGAGTCCTTGTTTTCAACCACAATTCCAATAAGCGCAATTCTTGTTTCCATAAGATTTTTTATCTCCTTAAAATATAAAAATCCTTGTGAGCCAAAAGGCCACAAGGATAGACGTCAATAATTACGGGAAGCAATATACAAGGCTATGCTTCTCCCTAAATTACACCTATTCTCTCGCCTTCTCATTCGGGACGAACCCTCATGCAATCAGCACGATACTTTGTTATGCAACTTTACCCTATGGTTTGCCGCAAGAAAAAATGAAACTCATTCCATCTTAGACAGCTTACCTAAATATTGACTAAATCGTAACATATTTTCAGATAAAAAACAATACTCACTTACTGTACTGCTCTCACATTTACTTTAACATCATAAAATGTACTTCCATTACCCTTATCTGTTAAGCGCTGTGACGTCAGAGTATTGACTGAACGATTGCCGGGAGCATGT
Source organism: Sporomusa ovata DSM 2662 (assembly GCF_000445445.1). GTDB lineage: Bacteria > Bacillota > Negativicutes > Sporomusales > Sporomusaceae > Sporomusa > Sporomusa ovata. Next base: position 32,767 of record NZ_ASXP01000005.1, read on the forward strand.
TCAAGCCACCATACTCCTTCAGCAACAACAATCCCTGATGGGATTTTAGCTGAAATTCGCAATGTAAAAGCTACCTCGCCACGTTCGTTGCCGGCAATAACAAGCTGATCATCTTTTAGCCCCATTTTTCCGGCATCATCCGGATTTATTTGCAAAAGCATCTTATTGTTCTTGGTCAGGTCTGCTCTTTCATTAAACGACGAATTTAACAAGCGCATATCAGGCGCATTAACCAGCCAAAATTCGGCATCATCCCCGTGCGGCTTTGTATAGTTAGGCAAAATAGCATCTTCCTGAGGATTGAGAATTTCTATTTTCCCTGAAGGCGTCCTAAACTGAGTCTTGTAACCAGCAGGCAGCGATAATTCCAGTGGTCGTCCTTCCCGCAATGTTTCGAGTTGGGTACTTGCCAGCCAGGAAGATGGTTTAGCCAAAATAGCATCAATTAAATCATCAGCTGACTGTTTAAAGAAAGGTTTATTAATACCCATTGCGTCTGCCAGCAGAGAAAATACCTCCCAGTTGGATTTTGCCTGCCCTACTGGCGAAATTGCAGGATAGGCACGCTGCATTACGTAGTTTCCATAGGCGCGGTACATATCGCTGTGTTCGAGTGAGGTAGTTGCCGGTAAAACGATATCAGCATATTTCGCCGTATCAGTTATGAAACGTTCATGAACAACAGTAAACAAGTCTTCCCGCGCCAACCCCTGTAATACCAGGTTCTGATCAGGAGCAATGGCTGCCGGGTTGGAATTATATACATATAGACTTTTAATTGGGGGATCAATCACTTCAGTTAAAGCCTGACCCAGTTTATTCATATTGAGCATTCGCCTTGGCTGTTCTTGAAACTCCTCATGAGTTACCCTATTACTCGGAAAAGCCGCATCGGTAGATGTACCGGTCAACAGTCCTCCTCCTGGTTTTCCCCAGGCTCCAACCACCCCAGGTAAACAAGTGATTGTTCTGACAGTCATTGCGCCATTGCTATATCGGGATAAACCGCTGCCCAGCCGAATAAAAGGAGCCCCTGCTGTCGCATACTGCCTGGCTATCTCTTCAATTGCGCCAGCAGCAATACCGGTTATCTCACTGACTATCTCAGGTGAATACTTAGGCAAAACGGTTGTTACTAATTCCTCATATCCCTGTACATGTTTACCTATAAAATCCTTATCCGCCAGGTTCTCCCGTGCTATTACATGCATCATACCAAGTGCCAACGCACCATCAGTACCTGGACGAACAATAATCATTCGATCAGCAATTTTTGCGGTAGGTGTCTCATAAGTATCAATTAGCCACACCTTGGCTCCTTGTTTTTTGGCAATAATTATATCATGCATACTATGAATATTGGTTGCCAGCGTATGAATACCCCAAAGAATAATCAGATCGCTGCTATGAATCTCATTGGTATGTGGCGCCAATGTCTGACCCATAACAGCATTCCAGCCGTATCCTTTGGCTGGAGAACAAATAGTTCGCTCCAGGCGTGAAGCACCCAGGCTATAGAAGAACGGATGTCCGGCGTTGCGCTGCACAACCCCCATAGTCCCAGCATAGGAATATGGCAGTATGGCTTCGGCTCCATACTGAGCAATAATTCCCTTCCAGTTTGCTGTAATTCGCTCAAACGCTTCCTCCCAGGAAATCGGCGCAAATTTGCCACTCCCCTTACTATCAATCCGCCGCAATGGCGTGACAATTCGCCGCTCTGAATGGACTGTTCGTTCATAATGAACCATCTTCGGACACAGTGTTCCTCTAGTAAATGGATGATCCGGATCGCCCTCAACCTTGACAACCCTGCCATCAGCTACGTGAACAAGTAGTCCACATGTGTCCGGGCAATCATAGGGGCAGACTGAGCGTACTATTTTTTTCATAAGCAATTCCCCCTAATTAAATTTCCTGCAGCCTAAATTATAATAATACCGTTTGTGAACTTTTTACGGTTTTTGCGATTCGTTCTGTAATTTTATCGGTTGCACAGGGTCTGCCAATAAGCAGTGGTGAATTGACATCATGCCGCTTCCTATTTTCAAACACAGCCTTTTCGCTGGCGGTAGCATAACAATAAACACAACCATGCGGGCAGCAATCATAGGCACCGATATCTACGCTATCAATGCACTGGCAATATTCACGCTGTCCTTTTGCCTTTTTCACATCAATAGCGCAGCCAATAATTGTCTCAATAGTGTGCTTATTAATGCAGGCGGAATGTCTTATGCCAAATTGACTAAGCTCAATTTGCTCAGAGCAAGTTTCAAGGGAGATATTATTCAGCCTGGCAATCTCAGCAAACTCTGCCGCTATTTTTAACATGCTCAGGGTATCAACCTCGCTGCCAATAATGCCTTTTGCCTTCTTGCTGGTTTTGGCATACAAATCAACATAGCTAAAAATACACTTGTTAGTATACCCTTTTAGCAAGTGGCACATCTTGGCAAAGGTATGGACATGATATTCTGGCGGAAACTGTTGACTGACAATAATAGGATCATAACGCCATATGGTGCGATGACTGCCTATTTTATTGCTGAGTGCTTTAAAGCTGTCAATAACCTTTGCTTTTTCAGGCAAATTATATTCGATGTCTTTACCGTATGAAGTCATCGTCCATTGAAAATAATACGAAAAGCCGAGTGCGTCTATCGTAGCTAACTTATTGAACATTGGTGCTGCGTTTTTTGTCCAAAACACAATACAATCAACATCCTCAGTATTAAGCGATATTTTGCTGATTTGTTTAGGATTCATCGGATTTCTTACATATACATAACCAGCCTTCAGGCGATTTACAAACCATTCCGAATAGAAGGCTGGTATATCGGTCCTTCTGCTTGCACTAATTATCATGTTTTCACCATTTTGTCAATCAGTTTTTTCACGCATAATTTTTGCATGGATTTTCAAAATCTTTTGTCCGTAGTTGGTACCTGGCACAGCCCATTTTCCATTGAGATCAGTCCAGGTTTTCGCTCCGCCAAAGTTCTTGCTGCATTTTAAAAGATTGTACCGGGGATCAACAATTTCCTTCTTCGGCGGTTCTGTAGACGCATAGCCCAATAGATGCTGCACCTGAGCTCTGACACCGATTTGTGCTGAAATAAACCATGCTCCTTGTCCCCCATCGCCGACTGTTCCTAAACCACAATAATTGTTCTGTAGCGGTATCACATCACCGCCATACTTAAAATTACCAGTTTCATTTAACGCCTGGGCAAATGCAACGTCAGGCCGGATGCCTTCGTCTGTAGCCTCAGTATAAAAATCGTCGACTAATTCTTCCGCTGAAACAGTAATCGCTGGAAAAGGATTCCTGCTAAACAGGTACTGCAAACATTGCTCCTTAGTCGCCAGCGGCGGCCCCATAATTGATAAATCAAACACCGTGTTGCTATTAAGTTCATCCCCCATTAGCGGTGACCCAGCAAATGCCACCGGCATAAAAACAAATATAACGCAAGTAACTAACACCAGAATACGCATTTCTTTCCTCCATAGATCTATTTTCATCAGACTGCCTGCTTCACATCCATCTGCATTCTCTACAAAAAGCCTGCATTCCTTTAAGCTTGTCCTGCCATTTCAAATAAAAAGTTCGCCTAAACCAAAAAGTCTAAGCGACTATAACGAAAAACCCTTACGGATCAAATTGTATGCTGTCATTCAAATTCGCAATACTATTAGAAACCGCGATAATACTGGTCAAATTAGTAATTGGGTCTACCGCAAGTTGTTCAAGAACCTCTTCTAATACTAACATTGTAAAAAGCACAACAGAGTTGCCGGCAGCTATGGTCGTCTTAGTCGAATTGGCTAGTCTTCTCGCTTGTTTTTCTAATTCCTCCAGGCACAAAACAGCACAAGGATCTGGAACATTTTGGGATTGCATAACAGTATCCCTCCTTGATTTAGTATATTCACTAACTATTCAAGTGTCCCAGCACCTTAGCCTGTCTATAGAACCAAAAAACGAATAGGATCAACAGCAGTGCCATTTACTCTGACTTCATAATGAACATGTGGTCCTGTGCTTCTCCCAGTGCTGCCCATATAAGAAATAATTTGACCCTTTTTCACGCTTTGACCAGCGTTAACTAGTACGCTGGAATTATGTCCATATATTGTTTCAATACCATTTCCATGATCAATTTGCACAGTATTGCCATAGCCTCCAGACCAGCCACTTTGTTCAACAACACCATCAGCAGTAGCAAAAATAGGGGTACCGATACTATTGGCAATATCAATCCCCGGATGTAATTCATTACCCCCACCCCATGGCGAACTACGCCAGCCAAAACCAGAAGTAACATCTCCGCTTGCCGGCCAAATTGAAGGCGTAATTGCTAGCTTAGCAACCTTCTTTGTAATACTTTCCATGTCTTGAGCCTGTCCACTTCCACTATACTGAATTGCTCCCTGTTTACTAATTTCCTGCTTACTAGTTTCCTGCTCAGTTGTTGGAATACTGCTCGCACTAGTTATCTGGTGATGATTTGTGACAATCCCTACCCCAAATATAATAAGTACGCACAGTAACGGAATCAGCCAATTGATAGAAATAGCTCTCATCCACCTACTGCCTACTTTCTGCTCGCTATACGTTTCATCCGGACTATGCATTAGCGTATCTCCTCCCCAATAAGTAAAGTAACCACAATATATTGACAGACCCAGGCAACTAACTGCTATGCCCAACCATCAAAGTCATAACACGATCAATTTACATTATAACGGAAACCCGTCCATTTTACCATTTGATGATTTAGTCTAAATGTTGCCGTAATTACCGTTTAACGCTTATTAGCTTATACATAATGCAAGAAATTTGAAAAATACTATCACTCGCATGGGGTAATGCATTCACAACTAAACTGACGCCGCTTAAAAAACGACGTCAGTTTAGAACAGACATAGCGACAGAGACCTGTCTGCCATGAGAAAATATTAATTTTAGTTGCTTTCCTTTTGTTGCGCATTTAAATAAGCAGCAAAGTCCGCATCAAACGCTTCCACAGACATGCCGAAGACCTGCTGGAACGCCTGGGGACCATCATTATGATCACGGAGTACTGTAAAATATCGTAATAAGGCACCGGAATCCGTCTTCCCGGCTAAATATTCAGCCGCTAGGGCAACGGTAGCATAAATAACGTCCCCCTTATAGCGGGAGGTTACTGTCGGTAACAAGCTTTTCATTTGTGTGAGCGACGGGTATCCTGCCGCTTTTCGAATCGTACTAATCCACTCCTGATGACAGTTGGCGACACTTTTCCCACCTGCAGCCTCTGTTGCCTTCGCCGCCAATAATTGCGCGGTTCCCTCATAAAGCCAATATATACTTGTTGCCAAAGACGGTTGAGCAGTCATTAGGATCGAGTCCCGGCATACTACCAGAGCCAGCGGGTTAATGTCGCTGTTAGAAGTTACTGTCTTGCCAGTGTCATAAACGTAATTCATTTCCCCAATCACCGCTATCGTCGCCCGCCGGGCAATATCAGCCCATCTCCCCTCATTGATCTGGTACAGTTCTCTCCGCAGGACATTTTGCATCACATCTGCATTGGGAACCAAGACAAAACGTTGAGACATCGTCATCGTCCACCCCTGGCTTCGCAGCATCTGTTCAATAGCTACACCATTCCCGCTGATTGTCCGGACAACTTCCGGGGCAACCTCGCCTTCCACGTCAAATTTTATCCGCCCGGCTGCAGCGGCTTCCTGCTTCATATAAGCTTTATAGTCTTTGACAAACTGATTGTAGCTCATGCCAAAAGCCTGGCGAAAAGCAACGTTACGATCGCCGGTCTCGCTGATAAGAGCAAAATAGCGGATAACGGATGGCTTACCCACTTTACGCAGCAAGTAATCAGTCATCGCTTCGGAAACCTGATAAGGATACATGTTCTCCTCTATCAGTTTTATCCAGGTAAAACCACCATTCTTCATGTCGTTGGGATCGGCCATACACTTGACATTGACCAGACTATTGCTAAGGTTATGGCGGTGAGACGCCAGTGAGCCCTTTCCCAGCCACTCCAATAAAACAAATTCGGCTGCTCTTGCAGAACCCTCTACGAGCCACTCATGGGCTGGATTATTCCCTTTGAGTTCTTGCTGCATCAGGTGGAACATTTCATGTGTTAGCGTACAAATTCGCGGGATATATGTTGTGCTTTTATCTGCGCAGATAATAATAGTCGGATTTGAGTATTGTATTTTACCGAAAGAAAAGGTATAGGTAGCACCATCATTTGCCGTAACAAAAGGGTTTGAATTTAAGAAGATACCTGACGAAACTTTAGCAGTCCGGATAGCTTGCTCTTTAGAATAGCCATCAAGCTGCAACCTCTGAACATAGTCTTGTTCGTTAGCAACTATTACGATGCCGATGGACTTGGCGGGAGTAAAATTGTATACCTCCTGATAGAATTGCAACACCCGGGATGTAATTGACCCGAACTCGTTGGCTAAATCTTTCGAGACGCCTTTTACCGGAATTATATGAATAGTAGCTGCCAGGGCGTTTTGCGCCTGAACGGCAAAGCAGGTCACCAGGATTATACAACTTATGAGCAGGCGAATTTGCCTCATACCCATTCGCATTTATTTAACTCCTTTTCAGAATGGACACGGGGGACAGGGTTCTGTCTAACGTGAAAGATTCTGTTTTTCACTAGCTAAAAGTTAAATATTTGTTATATTTACAAATATTTCTTTTCTAATAATAAAGCATTACAGAAGAAAAATCAAATAAAAACTTCCAATTAGACAGCTTTAAATTACAAAAATTTGCAATAAATAGTTAAAATTTGCAGGATTTTTATTTTACATGTAGAATAACGAATAGTTCATCACAACATAAATTATGTTTTATCGTTTTACATTCATTTAGTTTCACTATTTTGTTTAGCCAACTTTATTTTACTGAGGTGATTCCTTGGTTCCATATGATAAAACCGAGCATCTATACACCTTAATTCATAAAATTAACCGCAAATTACGGAACCCTAAGTCTGACTTATCAAACCAGGATCTATTACCATCTATTACTAAGGTGCAGTGGTGGATCTTGAAATCACTGTGGGACCGCAAGCAATGTTGTGCCGGTGATCTTGCGAAAACGATAGGTGTTCGTCCCGCCACCATGTCACAAATGCTTGACCGCTTGGAGAACGCCGGACTCATTACCCGATTTGCCGATACCGCTGATGCCAGAGTGCGGATAATCCGCTTAACTGATCAAGGACAGAACATGTTTCACCAGTCAGAATCTAAATTTTTCCAAAAACTAGCCGGTCCGCTCGGATACTTGACCCCGGAAGAACAGCAGTTCTTAATAATGTTACTGGAAAAACTGGTCAAACACTTTCCGCAGCAAAATAATGACTGACGCCATCCGGATAGCAGATAAACCCCGGAGCAATCAAGCAGTTTATGCCGTAGGATATGTATAACCACAGAGACGCAGAGGGAAATGCATGTCAAGCCGTTCCCTCTGCGTACTCTGTGTCTCTGTGGTTCAATAAACTTAACTTTCGTGCTATTCGCGCCCTAATAGGCCATAAATCATAAGCTCGCCGCTAAAATTTCGGCGATATCCAAAACTTCAATATTATGAGAGCCTTCCAAATTAACTGCTTCAGAGAAAACCATTTTACAAAACGGACAGGCAGTCCCAATTACTTCTGCCCCTGTTGCAACAGCTTCTTTGACACGGTTACCGGTGATCAAATTATCGGCTGTAGGCGTCGTCCAAATCCGTCCTCCCCCAGCCCCACAGCAAAAAGCTCGCTGCTTTGAACGCGGCATTTCCATTAGCTGAGTCTCAGAAGCAGCGTTGATAACATCCCTCGGCGGACTGAATACATCATTATACCGCCCTAAATAACAAGGATCGTGAAATACAACCGCCTTAGCAAACGGTTTATTAGCCAACAGCTTCCCTTCCCGGAGTAATTTGGCCAAAAAATCAGCGTGGTGTAGTACTTCAAACTCGCCGCCAAATTGAGGATACTCGTTTTTCAAGGTGTTAAAACAATGCGGGCAGGTAGTGATGATCTTTTTAATCCTCAGCTTATTCCAGGCAGCAATATTATCATTTGCTGTTTTTTCGAAGAGGAATTCATTGCCCATGCGCCGGGCCGTATCCCCGCAGCACCATTCTGAACTGCCAAAAACGGCAAAGTTGACGTTTGCAGCCTGTAAAAGTTTTACAAAAGCTGCTGCCGTTTTCTGCGCCGCTGCATCAAAATTAGCTGCACAACCGGCGTAATAGAGATATTCCGCCTGTGGATTTTCCTGAATAGTAGGTACAGATAACTCCCTGGCCCATGGAAGACCGTCTTGGCGACTATAACCCCAGGGACTGCCCTGGCCGGCGATCCCGTCAAAGACTTGCTGCATGCTATCACAGATATTACCTGCGGTTGATACCAGGTAACGTCGCATATCAATTAGTTTGCTAACATGTTCAATGGATACCGGACAGGCCTCCAGACACGCCCCACAGGTTGTGCAACTCCAAATAAAATCCTGTTCAAACAACCCCCCGGCCAGATTTTTTTTGAATTTATCGCCCTTGGCCTTTTTATCTGTTTTATCTGTTTTATTTACTTTATTTGCTTTATCTATTTTTATATCTATATCTTGTTTTATGACAGCCAGAGAAGTTTTTCCCTTTAGTATCAGGGGCGCCCTTGCTTCGATGTGTTTACGCAAACGACCGTTTATGGCCCGTGGTTTAAGCGGCTCGCCACTTAATTGCCCCGGACACTGGCCATTACACCGACCACATTTTACACAGGAATAGGCATCAAACAGTTGCTTCCAGGTAAAATCCTCCATGTGGTTGGCCCCAATCACAGCGTCGTCCTGTTGGATTTTACTTAAAGCTCCCTTAGGAGCAAGGGTATGCCAATAAGCGTTAAAAGGAGCAAAAACCAAGTGTAAGTGCGAAGAATTAGGAATAATAAAACATAATGAAAATACAGACAGGAAATGAGTCCACCAGAAAATAGGCATAACCTTATATAAAGTAACTTCATTAATGCTTACAAAAAACTGCGCACTAGCGAAAGCCAGCGGGGCAGCTGTAATCAAATTCAGGTCTTGCCCTAAAGCAAACCGGACAGCGTGAAAGCCAACTTCAGTCAACACGATGGTTAAAATCAAGCCAAGTTTGGCAAAATCGGCGACACCGTTTTTCAGCCATTCCGGCTTCCTGACCGTTCTGCGGGTTGCAGCTCCTACTACGCCAATTATGATCAACGCATTACAAATATCTTTTATAAACAGAAAATAATAGTTATCCCCGATATAATGAATGTTGCTATTAAACAACCCTTCTGCGGCCATATTCGGCATACCAACCAACAAAATCAGAAAGCCGAACACTATGAACAAGTGAAACAAACCAAACACGGGGTATTCCCGAACCTTCCTTTGCGCAACTACGTTAGTAAAAAAATATTTCCACCGTTCAACAGGACGATTGTGACGGTTTTCCCGTCTGCCTAACTGCGTAAAACGATAACGGCGAAAAACTCCGTAGATAAAATAGCCCACCGATGTTAAGGCTATCAGGGAAAAGACAAATACAGCCATCAATGTCATCTTCATAAAATCACCCAACTTGTAATTAAATTTAAAGAAATGGCCTATTTTCTCTTAGAACTGCAACATTCAAATGAACGCCTTGTCCAGCGCCGATAGCGGCAATTATAACAGGAAATTTCATCATCTGCTACCATTTCTTCTTCAACATCAACCCGAAAACTCAGACATTTTTTTGCTATCCTGGCAGCCCCTGCCCAATCTTGCTTACCACCGCTAAATTCCTTTGCACCCTTTTCATTTATCAGCCACAAAAGTCCTCATCTCCTCATAGGCGCTAAGTTGGTTTTTGGAACATGTTTTCCACAAAGCCCGAACATTAGCTTCATTTAACTGTTGAACCAAAATCACTGACTTGCCTTCAATAAGAATCGGCTTAACCATATTCTCCAACAAAACAAATTCACCAGCTTCCAAACAGGCGCCCTCCAGGCTTCTTACTTCATCAACAGCTGGATGAGAGCACAAATCCTTTACTGAAATAATATTATCCGGAGCATCAATTTTGAGCCTTCCCTTAAACCGGCCATCGTTGTAACTTAACCGTAAACCAGCCCCGGCTAAGGCTCCGATGATTCCTTGCCCATTGCCCCCGTGTTCGGAAAGATGAATGTTCAACTTTCTGGCTAAACTATAGGCATCGGCTTTGGTTACCACTTCCCGCTTGGCTTTGTAGCCAAAATCTATCAAACTCTGCTTATCAAACAAATCATCGACTACCGTTATACATAAGCCTGGATCGGCCTCGACTTGACTTTCCCGCACGAGAAATTCAGCTGCATAGTCAATAATCTGCTGCAGACAGCCGCTTTCGATATCAGCGGCAAAACACATTGAACTATTATGTGAGGTATAGGGAATAGCCGGATCAATCAATAATTGATGGCGGGTAATCCAGGAGCATTTACCCCAGTTGTGTTCTTCAATAGCACCTGCGATCATTTCAGCCAGTGTTCCCGTTCCTCTACTGTCAATATTATCTGTATCATCAATACATACAAGAATTTTCATAAAACTCACCCCTCTTATCATTTATCGCTATTATTTCCTGTTCCTTTTTATCAGTATTTCAAAGACAATCCACCCGGCAACTACGACAATTCCAATAGGAGTTATCCAACTAACAAAGTTTGCTGTTGTTTCCTTGGGTTTATTATCTAAGTCCTGAATACTTGTTCCTGTAGCGGCGGCCGTGCTGGCAGCAGCTTGTTGCTCTGGTTTTTCCGCCGACAATTGCTTGTCCTTACCGCTAATGTCATTAGGCGCAATGACATTAGCCGGGGTGGCCGGGGTAGCAGCGGCAGGCTGTATGTCATCCGGCTCACTAGCAGACTGGGACGGTTGTACCACTGCCTCGCCTTTAGTCTTAAAAGCAATCGTTATTCCTGTTCCGCCAAGCGTAGCACCATTCTTAGCTTTTAACTCCGGGGAAATTTTCAAGTAATAAGCAGTACCGGGACGTAAGGGATTCACCGGTTGCACAAAAATGTTTTGCCTTTGGCTAAAATCAATAGTATCATCCAGCTTGGTTACATTAACCGGTATATTTTCATCGTCCTGGGAAACAAGGCTAACACATTTACTGTTAACTCCCCAGATAAGACTGTTTACTACATTTTTATCAAATTGCAAATTAAAATTGGCGTCTGTGGGGACATCTACGGCATTTTGCACATTACCGCCGCCAACCAGGGTAACAGCAGCTAAATTGAACGGTTTTTGACCTGTCCCTCCTTGTGAAGCTGCCTGTTTTCCCCCTTCGGCATAGGCAAAAGCAGCTACTTGCAAGAACAAAATAATCAATATCGCACTTATCAGCTTCCATTTTACTTTGCCAAACATGTTTTCACCCCTCGCAAAATTTATTAACCCTTATATTGTCTCAACCGCCAAAAGCGCCAACTTTTTCTCCGGCGTTTTCGGCGGTTTCTTCACTATCCTTACTGCTTAGAGTCTTATAGCGTACCAGAATTAGCCGGAGGGGAAGCGGTATCAGACTGTATATCACCAGACTCAGCAGACTGGGGCGGTTGCACAGCCGCCTCACCCTTGGTATTAAAGGTAATAACTATCTCCTCCCCGTTGGTTCCCCCAAGCGTGGCACCATTCTTAGCTTTTAATTTTGGAGAAATCTTTAAATAATAAGAAGTACCTGCCCTGAGAGGATTCACCGGTTGCACAAATATATTTTGCCTTTGACTAAAATCAGCACTATCATCTAGCTTGGTTACACTGACCGGTATATTTTCATTGTCTTGGGAAATAAGGCTAACACAGTTACTATTATGTTCCCAGTTAAAAACTACATTTTTATTAAAATGTAATTTAAATGTTGGTTCTGCCGGTATATCAGTGGCAGCTTGCAGATCTCCACCGTCTACCAGGGTAACAGAGATTAAACTAACCGACTTGACCTGTCCGCCTCCCCCCCCCTTGAGCATAAGCAAAAGCAGCTACTTGCAGCAATAAAATGGTAAATACCGCACATATCAGTTTGACTTTTAATTTGCTAATCATTTATTTCACACCTTCCAAATATTGTTCTAATTTCTAAAGAAAAAAAGGCACTATAACTAATAAACCAACCACTAACAGAGAAATATTATCCCTCCTTGCCAAAGACAAATTACGCATCCGGAAATGATTGGGACTTCCGGCATAACACCGGCTGGCCATGGCCATAGCCAAGTCATCAGCCCGTTGTAAGGAAGCGGCTAATAACGGAATCAATACCGCTGTCATACTTTTTAACCGGGTTATAAGATTGGGTGAATTAAACGGTGCCCCCCGGGCTCGCTGCGCCCTGGTAATGGACTCTGCTTCCTCCAGGATTGTGGGAATAAACCGGAAAGCTGTACCAATGATCATCGCAAACTGGTGAACCGGTATCTTTACATATCGAAGCGGTGCCAGCAACGCTTCGATACCTGTGGCCAGACTAACCGGCGAGGTCGTCATGGTTAGTAAGGAAGAACACAAATACAGTATTAATAACCGGAACAGAGTTGTAATACCTAGTTCAATACCTTCTTGGGTAATACTTACAGGCCCCACATGCAACAGCGGATTACCCTTGGTAAGCAGCAACTGAGCAGTAAAAGTCATTACTAACATCAGACTCAGTTTACGCAAACCACGCATAATTGTTTTAAGTTTAAGCCGGGATAAAATAATTGCCGCCATAATCAGCAAAGTACTATATAGCAATACGAACCATTTTGCGTCAAACAATACCGAAAAAGTGATGAGCAGGCAGCTAATTATTTTGGTCCTGGGATCTAACCGGTACAGAAAAGAACTGCCTAGTACAAATTGACCCAGTTTGATGTCTTTCATGGACGAATCTCCTTAGGAAACAGATTAACCGCCAAGGACTTTTACTATTTCAGCTTCCGCCTCTTCAAGGGTAGTAATACCAGTATTAACTGATTTCCCGCGTGCGGCCAGGGCAAAAATCACTTGCAAAAAATCAGGCAAAATAATCCCGGCTACCTTACGCAAGCCGCTTTGCGCTAAAACCTCCCGGGGATGCCCATACAAAATCAATTTGCCTTGTTCCAGAACAGCGATATTATCAGCCAGAGTGATAACATCTTGCAAGCTGTGGGAAATCATCACTACAGTGGTGTGATCTTCCTGCTGCAATTTTTTTATTAGCTGTAAAACAACCTCCCGCCCACCAGGGTCCAAACCGGCAGTTGGCTCATCCAGGACCAGAATCTCCGGTTGCATTGCCAGCACGCTGGCAATGGCTACCCGCCGGCGCAAACCACCACTGAGACAAACCGACGGCAACCCGGCAACCGCTGAATCCAAACCAACCTTGGCCAAAGCCCGGCTGGTCCGGTGCGCAACCTCCCCGGCATCAAGCCCAAGGTTCCGTGGGCCGTAGGCTACATCGGCAAACACCGTATCTTCAAACAGTTGTTGCTCCGGGTACTGAAATACCAACCCTACTTTGCGCCACAATTCATTCCGGGACTGCTTATGTGCGGTATCCTGGCCGCAAATGCTTACCTGACCTGAGGTGGCGGCCAGCAGCCCGTTAAAATGCTGCACCAGCGTCGATTTTCCTGACCCATTGGCCCCCACGATACCCAAAAACTCACCCTGACTAACAGACAAAGTAACATTGTCCACAGCCTTTTTTTCGTAAGGAGTACCCGGACAATAAACATAGTCTACATTCTTTACCTCGATAATTGGCATATAGTTTCCACCAGTTCCTGTACAGTATCGATGCCCTGGTCTATTTCATACCCCCCTGCTCTCAGATTATTGACTAACCGGACAATTCCCGGCGGGGCAAAACCAACCCGTGCCAATTCTTCCGGTGCCGCAAACAACTGCCCAGGCACTCCATCAAGCAAGATTGCGCCGTGATCAAGCACAAGTAAGCGGTTAGCCCGGACCATATCCTCCATATAATGGGATATCAACACAACAGTAATGTTATATTGCTTATTAAGTATTGTTAAGGTTTCCAGTAGTTCCTGACGGCCAGCAGGGTCAAGCATTGAGGTGGGTTCGTCTAAAATTAAATGGTCTGGCCGCATTGCCAACGCTGAGGCAATGGCCACTTTCTGCTTTTGTCCGCCTGATAACAGGTGCGGAGCATGATGGCGCAATTCTACCAACCCCACGGCTTGCAAGGCCCAATCCACCCGTGCTTGTACCTCTTTTGCAGGCAGCCTGAGATTTTCCGGTCCAAAGGCCACATCTTCCTCAACAATGGCGCTAATCAGCTGGTTATCCGGATTCTGAAAGACCATACCTACGTGGCTTCTTATTGCCTGTAATGAATTATTGTCCCCGGTATCCAACCCGTTAACAATCACCCGGCCGCCGGTAGGCCGGATTAAACCATTGATCAGCCGGGCCAGAGTAGACTTGCCTGACCCATTCATCCCGACCAAGCCGACAAATTCGCCTTGCCGAATGGTTAGGCTTACGTTGTTAACCGCCGTTTTCCTGGTTCCACAAACCTGATACTCCTTGGTTACATTGACCAGTTCAATACTGCCTGACGGCACTGTCAGCCCCTCCTTTCCGGAAATTATTACTGCGAAAAAGCACCAAATAGGGAACGATGTTTGAACCGCAGAGTCACAGAGGACTCAGAGGATTTGATATTTTCTATTCCCGGCGCGATAATATCGCACCATTTTTCCTGCATCTTCTCAGCGTCCTCTGCGTCTCTGCGGTTAAAATAACCTTCCTTTTTCACTTCCCTATTCCCAGTTTGTCAACCTGGGTTTCAGCCGCTTGATTAACAAGGCGGCAATAATCCCGCCGGCCGCGCCGAACAGTACATGGGAAAGCGAAGTAATCCCCAGTCCCATGGCCAGAAGCGCCAGCGGCAACTTAAGCAATAGCCCTACGGCAAAGTTTACTGCCAATTTTACTAAACTGGCAACTGCGCCGCAGATGGCCCCGACAGCCGGTGACTCCAACTTATAATTAAACAGTGGTGCCAGGCAATCAAGTAGCAAACCAGGCATGAAGTACCGGAAAAAGATCAGCATACCTTCTTTTCCTTCCCCCAATAACACCGCCAAAACACCAGAGACCATCCCCATAACAATCCCCGCGCCGAATTTCGGAATTAACCCCTTACCCAGCACCAGTATCCCCATCCAATAAATACTGGTGTGTCCTGGCAAGTGCAAAGGCAGCCTGGTTATGTCCCGGGCTACCGAAATCAGCGTCCCGAACATGGTTAATCGCAGCACATCAGCCAAACCAAGTTTAAACATAAACTTCTCCAGCACAATAACTTGCTTATCTGCACTTTTTTTCGTTACTTCCATTAGTTGCTTACTCCTTTGCTTTACTATGTACATTACACCTGCCGGCAAAGCCGATGTAGTATTCCAGCGCTGTAATAAGTTCTTGTTGTAGGCTCAGACTAATGTTCTCCACCCAAACCGAGCCGGTAGTTTCTTTTATGACACCATCTATCTGAAACTGATGATAGCCCAGCTCCAGCAATTGGTTTTTCAAAGTATCGATACGCAATAATTGGTCATTCATCGCCATACCTCCTCGTGTATCATTAGCAAGATTAAGCTTAATTAATTTACCGCATTAATTTCATTGACATCTTCAACCAAAATAGCTTTATTAGCTTTGTTATTGCATAAATTGACCGTTCCCCGGTCAGTGAACCGTAAATTCAGTTCTTTGTTTATTTCGTCTATATTTATCTGGTATACGGTATTATTCTTTATTCCTTTAACCTCGACTTTACTGAACCTGTCAATACCCGCTGCCGCCAGCACAGCAAACAGGCCCGGGCCGCCGGCATCTAATTGTCGCAGCACATCAACCCCAAACAAAGCCGCCGTTTTATTATTACTTTGAATAGTAATCATGGTTGCCGTATGCAAACCCCGGTTTTTGGCTAAATACTCAGTACCATAAGCAGCCAGGACAATCAGCACAATTAACAGGATGCTAAGCGTTATCCTTCTGTTTAACATTTTTAAATCACCACATCTTCCAAAATTTAAAGTAACAAAGCCGGCGTTACTAGTCCTCCTGTATAGATGTTGAAATAATTCTGAACCGCAGAGAGCGGGACTCTTTTTGACCAATAAATTCGTATATCCCTCTGCGCTCTCCGCGTCTCTGCGGTTAATAGATTCCCCTAAACCTATCATGTTTGGTAAAAGTTTAAAATTTTTTATCATTAAGAGTGCGTAACGATGATAGAGACTAAATAATGAGTTTGTCTTGCGCTGGAGATGAAATTCCAACTAACTTTACAAGCTGAGGGTTTGCCGCAATTGGTCTTTGGATTTCGAATAAAAGCATCCAGATCCGAAGCTTCAATACGAAATTCCCGGCCAATACAATATCCTGGCAAATCTCCCCGGTTAATCATCTTATATACGGTAAATCTTGTGATCTTCAGCAATGCAGCGACTTCTTCGGCGGTATAATACACTATAGGATTGCTCATGATAGTACATTCACCTCACTTCGTTGCTTTCGGCTATATATAAATAGGTGCTAAAAACCAGTGTCCCAATTATAAATATCACAATTACTACATAACACCATGGGTAATGTAAGCAGCAGTTCAATGGCGAAATATGCCACTAGGTTTTACCAAACTGACTAAAGATAAATTTACCTTTTACCGAAGTTTGATGAGCTGTGTTTGTTTTAGTTTGTTTCATTTTGATGCCTCCTTTAAATTAAATACAGTTTAGTGTAGTTTAATGGCATATGGTAACTTTTGTCAAGACAATTTGAATAATTTTCCTTAGTTTTACTAATCAAAAACAAATAAAACAAAGAATTAATCTAAAATTTTGGTGGTACAGATTTCCTAATCGTAAAATAAATGGATTTATTAGCATTACCTAGCAGGAACTTTAGAAATAATGTAGAATGTTGCAGAAATAGCAACTATACGCAAACAAAAATAAACATGAGGGAATACAATTTTAAATCATCTATGATATAGTCCATTTTTATTTGTGGATAGTATAAGATAGATTGGCATTCCGTTACTGATTAAATCAGATTACTCACTCAATTCTTAATTGAACTACCATTATTTTTTTACTATATACCTTTTTGCTATATATTTTTATGGAAGGGACTGTTGTTATTATTTTGTTAGTTAAACAAACTATTATGGAGGATGTTTTTGTCGTTATATGACGAAATAGGGCTTCTGCTGCAAGTAAGAATAGATCATTGCGCTTCTTATTTACTAACCGCAAACAAAATAGCGAGCTCCTTAGCTGACCTACCTAACCCCCCTGCAGGTACGGTATTCAGCCGATCGGTACAGTTGGAAACGGCTGTACTTCCCCTGCTTTGGAAAGGAGTACAATGTAGTAGCGGCATAGCCATGCCTGTATTGGCGTGTCGCAGTATGTTGTTCGTCTTTTTACAAAAGAGGAACAACTTTTTCTATTTCAAACTATGGTCATGTGGCCTTTAAGATAAATAACTCAAGCTTCGTTCCCTCCACTTTATTTACTAGTGTTGCATCCCAGTTTTAATAACGAGAAAGGATGAGATTATGCTACGAAAAAACAGATTATCACACAGCCGTAAGCGCTGCCTGACTCTGGCTTTGGCTTTTATCGCCTGTTCAACCTTACCTGCCTCTGCCGCCACACCGGATATGGGTCAAATCGGCGGCCAAATCGCCGACAGCGTGAAAGAACAAAAAATCGTCGTTCCTCCCAAAGCCGATATCAAAATCGAAGTCAGCGAAGATCAAACCGACGCGCCGCAGCAGCAAACAAGTGACAAATTCAAAATCAGCGGCCTGCATATCACCGGGCAAACCATCTACAGCGAAGCCACGCTGCAAGACTTGGTAAAAGACGCAACCAACAAGGAACTTACCTTGTCTGAACTGCAAACCATCGCCCGCCGTATTTCCCAGTACTTTCGCGATCATGGCTATATGGTTGCCAGCGCCCTTATTCCCGCCCAGGACATCACCGACGGGACAGCAGAGATCACAGTTGTCCCTGGTCAATACGGCAACATTGACATCCGCAACCATTCCCGGCTTGCCGATAACACCGCCGCCCGGATGCTCAGTAATCTCAAAAGCGGCGACTACGTAAAACAAGACCTCCTCCACCGCACTCTGTTACTATTGAGCGATACCAGCGGCGTTAGTATCAAAGCCACTCTGGCGCCAGGCAAAACAAGCGGCACCTCTGACCTTATCGTGGAAATTAACGACACCAAAGCCACAACCGCGGAATTCTCCATTGATAACTATGGCAACCGTTTCACCGGCCAAAAGCGCAGCGACCTTAACCTTAACTTCAACAACATCAGCGGCAAAGGTGACGCGATATACATTAGCGGTAATAAATCCGGGGGCGACCTGAACAACGCCAAAATCAACTACATGCTGCCTGTCGGCAGTCAGGGCGCCAAAATCGGCGTAGGCTATTCCCAGTTGCACTACACCATCGGTAAGGAATTCGAAGCCCTTGATGCCGGCGGCAGCTCCAAGAATACCGGTATTTATGGCATATATCCCCTTGTCCGCTCCCGTAACTACAACCTTTATGGCGTAATTGAGTATGACCATTGCAAAATTAAAGACCATATCAACGAATATGATGCCTTTACCAACAAGCATAGCAATGCCTGGACCTTCGGCCTGAACGGCAACAGCCGGGACAAAATTCATGGCGGCGGTGTCAACAACTTCGCCCTGACAATCGTCACCGGGCGTCTAACCATTGACGGTGGACAAGATCAGTATAACAATGCCGCGCAAACCGTCGATAGCAAAGGCCTGCAAACTGCCGGCACCTATACCAAGGCCAACTTTAACTTCAACCGGTTACAATACCTCAATAACCGGCTGAACCTGTACCTCGGATTTACCGGACAACTGGCCAGCAAAAATCTTGATTCTTCTGAAAAATTATTTATCGGCGGCGCTAACGCTGTCAGAGCCTACCCCCAAGGCGAAGCGTCGGGCGACCAGGGTTACCTCTTAACCGGCGAGCTGCGCTGGAATATGCCGACACCCGCTTTCCAACTGGCAGCCTTCATCGACAGCGGCAGGGTATCCATTGATAAAAATCCGATAACCGGATCAGGCGACAACAGCCGCCTCCTTACCGGTGCCGGCCTGGGACTCATTCTTAATAAGCAAAAAGACTACACCCTCCGGGTTGACTATGCCTGGAAGTTAAGCTCCAGTGATGCAACCGCAGACAGAGACAAAAGCGGTCGCTGGTGGGTGAAGGGCACTCAACGTTTTTAAAATGTATTAACCGCAGAGACACAGAGGGCGCAGAGGGAGATTATTTTATTTAGATTAACGCGTTCTATGTAAAACACAAACCCACTCCTCTGTGTACTCTGCGTCTCTGCGGTTCAAAAGCGGTTTAACCCTTTTATTTTGAAATACTTTAAAAAGCTATATCAACCGCAGAGGCGCAGAGAGCGCGGAGGAGGATTATTTTAACTCTTATTAATTTTAACATTATTATGTTAAAAAATAGAAAAATTCAAACTCCCTATTCCTCTGCGTACTCTGCGTCTCTGCGGTTCAAAAACGCTTTAACTCTTTATTTAAAGCAAGGAGGTTATACTACATGCAAAGAAAATGGCGGCGCGATTGGGAGCGCAGTAAACCAAGCCATCTGCAAAGCAGTTTAAAAAAATCCACTCCCACGATTAATCCCCTGAAAATACTTGCCAAAAGCATCTTGCCGTCTGTAATGGCGGCAGGCATCCTGCTCGGCAGTATAAGCGGGGTCTCTGCCAATCCGACTGGCGGTACAGTGACCACCGGTTCCGGTACCATCAGTTCCAGCGGCACGACTACCACCATCACCCAGACTACCGATAAACTCGGCATCAACTGGCAAAGCTTCAGCATCGGTTCCGGCGAGACGGTAAACTTCATTCAGCCCGGCGCCAGTTCTATCGCCTTAAACCGGGTCATTGGCAACGACGCTTCGGCCATTTACGGCACCCTGACGGCCAACGGCAAAGTCTTTCTCATCAACCCCAACGGTATCCTGTTCGCCCCCGGCGCCAAGGTCGACGTCGGCGGGCTGGTAGCCTCGACCTTAGATCTGTCTGACAGTGATTTTCAGGCCGGGAAATATAAATTCACCGGCCGGGACGGCACTATCGGCACAGTCGTCAACCAGGGCACCATTACGGCCGCCAACGGCGGTTATGTAGCCCTGCTCGGCCCCCAGGTGGCCAATGAAGGTATCATTGTCGCCCAGCAAGGCACGGTAGCCCTGGGCGCCGGTCAGGCCATCACGCTGGATATGGACGGCGACGGGCTATTGAACCTGGCTGTGGATGAGGCAGCGATAAATGCCAGTGCAGCCAATCACAATCTCATCCAGGCTGATGGCGGACAAGTCATCATGGCCGCCGGCGCGGCCGGCGACCTGGCCGGCACAGTAGTCAACAACAGCGGCATTATTCAGGCCCGCAGTGTCAGCAATGTTAACGGCAAAATCCTTCTGGACGGCGGCACCAACGGCACAGTAGTAAGCAGTGGCACCCTGGACGCCTCCGGGAAAAACGCGGGCGAAACCGGCGGTACTGTTAAGGTACTGGGCAATACCGTAACCCTGGCTGACGGCGCTAAAGTTGACGTGTCCGGCGCCAAGGGCGGCGGCACGGCGCTCATCGGCGGCAATTACCAGGGCAAGGGAACCGAACAGAATGCCACTACTACCACGGTAGCAGCCACTGCCACGATTAACGCCGATGCCATCACCACCGGCGATGGCGGTAAGGTCGTGGTGTGGGCCAATGACACCACCAATTACTCCGGCACCATTTCGGCTAAAGGCGGCTCGGCCAGCGGCAATGGCGGCAGCGCCGAAGTGTCCGGTAAACAGACGCTGCTGTACAAAGGCACCACCAACTTGCTGGCGCCCAACGGCACGACAGGCACTCTGCTGCTGGACCCCGGCGAATACACCATCAGCACCGACGCCACCAGCAGCAATGTACATAACGCCACCGACCTGGCTAACCAGCTAACGTCCGCCAACATCACCCTCCAGACCGACGGCACCGGTACCGGTGATATCACGGTTGCCGCCCCCGTATCCTGGTCAAGCGGCAACAGCCTCACCCTGCAGGCGGATAACGATATCAACGTCAACGCCAACATCACCAATACCGGCAGCGGCGGCGTCACCCTCAAGGCTGACAACGACATCAACGTCAATGCCACCATCACCACCGGCAGCGGCAATGTAGTGCTGCGGTCTGACGGCGATGCCAACAGCAACGGCACAGTTGCCTTCGGCACAGACGGCAAGGTAGCGAGTGACGGGGCGGTGTCTATTTACTATAATCCAACAAGTTACAGCGACTCGGATACCCAGTCAACTGCAGTTCGCACTTCCAAAACAACTACGACCAGCAACCCTTACCAAGCTTATGTTACCGGCAATCTCACAGCCTACATGCTTGTCAACACGCTGGACGATTTGCAGAACATCAGCACCAACCTTATCGGCGTCTACGCCCTGGGCACCGACATCGACGCCAGCGCTACCAGCAGTTGGAACGACGGGGCGAGTTTTGTGCCAATTGGCAATGGTACCAATTTTCGTGGTATTTTTGACGGAGATGGGCATGTGATTAGCGGACTTACAATTAATAGTTCTTCTACAGCAGGTCTGTTTGGCAGCACGCAAAGGGCGACTATTCGCAATGTAGGACTGGAAAATGTGAACATAAGCGGCACCTATCAGACTGGCGCTTTGGTGGGTTACGCCAGTACCGGCACCATCATCTCCAATTGTTACAGCACAGGCACGATAACCGGCAGCGGCAGTAATATCGGCGGTCTGGTAGGGTTTACCTATGGGACCACTTCATCTAGAACCACATTCACTGATTGCTACAGCACAGTCACGCTAAACGTTACCGCCGGTAGTAATTACGGACATTTCGGCGGCCTTATTGGGGAAGCTGGCAATCGAACCAACATTACCAATTGCTATAGCACAGGCAATGTCAACATTACTGAAAGCGGAACAATTATAGGCGCTAGCGCGGGCGGGTTGGCAGGATATCTCAGCACCAACTCCACCATCACTAATTCCTACAGCACCGGGGCGGTTACCGTTACCGGTAATCAAGTGTATGTCGGCGGCCTGAGCGGCTCTAGTCTTGGTACGATCACAAATTCCTATTCTACGAGCCCAGTAACCGTTACCGGCACCAATAGCTATATAGGCGGGTTAGTTGGATATAACTACTCCGGCGGCTTAATTAATAATTCCTATAGCACAGGGGCGGTCAGCAGTAGCGACAGCAGCAACTTGGTCGGTGGATTTGTCGGATATGGCGATGGCGGTAGCAGCGGCATTACCGATTCCTACTGGGATACAGAGACTTCAGGCATAAGCGATACAACCAAAGGTGTCGGCAATATCACTAGTGCCGACGGCATTACCGGTATGACAACGGCCGACCTGATGGACCCCTCTAAATACGCCAGTAGTTGGGATTTTACAAATACGTGGTTTATGATTGACGGCAATACTCGCCCCTTTCTGCGGTCGGAGTACAGTACTACCATTACCAATGCCCATCAGTTGCAGTTGATGACTATGGATCTTGGTGCCAATTACACCCTCGGCACCAGCATTAACCTGAGCGAACTGCTTAGTGATGCCAGCATGTGGAATACAGCCACAGGTTTCGTACCTGTCGGCAGTGCGGCCACGCCATTTACTGGCTCTTTTGACGGTAACGGGTACTCAATGGACGGGCTTACCATCACTAACCCGTCAGTATCGGCAATCGGTTTGTTTGGCTATATCAGCGGCGCGACCATTAGCAACGTCGGTTTGACCAGTCTAAAAATTACCGGCGGAACGAATAACGCGTATGTCGGCGGCCTAGTCGGCCACAACGCTGGCGGTACCATCACCAATGTCTACACCACCGGCACGGTAAACGGCAGCACTGACACTGGCGGTCTGGTTGGCTATAATAACGGCAGTGTGGCCGAGTCCTACAGCATGGTTACCGCGAGCGGCGCCGGCAATGTCGGCGGCCTGGCCGGAACCAATACCGGCACAATTACCAACAGCTATTTTGATGCGGCCGGCGTGGTCAGCGGCGGCACCGCCAGCAAGGCCGGCGGCATCGCCGGCGCCAACAGCGGCACCATTACCACTTCCTACAGTGCCGGCGCCGTGACCGGCGGTACGGCCGGCGGCCTGGTCGGCGATGGCACCGGCGGCACAGTCATCGCCTCAGTGTGGGATACAACCACTACCGGTCAGACCAACGGCGTCGGCAGTGATTCGTCCGCCACCGGTGTTGCTGGCCTAACCACCACTCAGATGTGGGATAGCGCCAACTATCCCAGCGACTGGGATTTTACCAACATCTGGTCGTTATCCGGAGCGCGACCGCTTCTGCAGTGGGAACTGCAGGGCAGCACCATAATCACCAGCCTTAATCAACTACTGTCATTAAACAACAACCTGAGCGGGGTGTACATTCTGGCCACTGATATTGATCTGAGCGGCGTAACGTGGACACCTATCGGCGACAGTGCTACCACTTCCTTTACCGGTATCCTGAAAGGCAATGGTTACACCATCAGCGGGCTAACCATCACCGACTCTTCTGCTTCCGCCCTCGGCCTATTCGGCTATACCAACGGCGCCACTATCAGCAGCCTAAACCTAACCGATGTCAATATTGTGGCCGGCACAGGTAATTTGTACGTCGGCAGTCTGGCAGGCTACAGCGGTACAGGCACCAGCATCACGGGTTGTTCTAGCTCAGGTACAATAACTGCCAGCGGCGACGGCAGCACGGTCGGCGGCCTGGTAGGCTACAATGCCGGCAGTATTGAAAATTCCTCCAACACAGGTATAGTTACCATTACTGGCACAGGCAGCCAAGCCGGCGGCTTGACGGGACTGAACGCAGTCGATGGCAATATTACAAGTTCTTACAATACCGCTTCAGTAACCAGCGATGCCGACAGCAACTTCATCGGCGGCCTGGTGGGTGAAAATGACGGCAGCATCAGCAGTTCCAATAATAGCGGCGCGATGAAAACTACAACCGCCGCCACCAATAACAAAGTTGGCGGTCTGATTGGAATAAACAACAGCACGATTACCGATTCCTACAATACCGGCACGGTAACCGGCAGCGCCGATAATAGCAATGTCGGCGGTCTGGCCGGCACAAACAATAGTACAATCACCAATTCCTACAATTCCGCCAGAGTAACTGCCAGCGGCACGGCCAGCACGGTCGGCGGCCTGGTCGGAGTAAACAGCACCACAGGCACTATCACCGGCTCCTATGATACCAGCTCAGTAACTGCCAGCGGCGCTACCAGCAATGTCGGCGGCCTGGTGGGGGTAAATGACGGTGCGATCACCAACTCCTACAGTATGATTAAGACCACCGCTGCCGGCACCGGCAGCAAAGTCGGCGGCCTGGCCGGGATAAACAACGGCACCATCGCCACCTCCTTCAGCGTCGGCGCCACCACCGGCACCGCCAGCACAGTCGGCGGCCTGGTCGGCGTGAACAACGGCACCATTACCGACGCCGTTTGGTGTACAACAACCTCCGGGCAAACCACCGGGATCGGTTCCGGTTCCGGCACTGCCACCAACGTCCAGGGCCTGACTTGGGCCAACATGTTACAGAGCAGCAATTTTTCCACCTGGGATACCACTGCCTGGGGAATTACCGACAGTTTCCTCCCCTACCTCAAGTGGCAGTATGACGGTACGCCATTACAGACCTTTACCGGTACCGTACAAAACGGCACCGGCGAAACGGTTAATGTTGTGTATGAGGATTATGAAGGAACATATAAATTAGCTGCACAGGCGCACGAATTCGGCATTGACGGTTTCTATTACGGCGTAAACACGACGACAGCGGTGCCGACCGGCCGGTCAGTGCTGCTGTACGTAGCAGACGACGCCAACTATAAAGCTAACAGTGTCTACCTCGCCACCGACAGCGGCCTGTCTGGCAGCAAATTGATCAAAGATACCGTAATCCTCGACGGCGGCGACACAACCCTGAACAGTGGGAGTTTCATTACAAAAAACATCACTAATAAATATACATGGTTGGCTGCTGATGACATTCTCTGTTCATCAGGCACCCTCAATGGTGTCTCAGGTATAATCATAAACGGCAGCCTCATAGCCAATAATTTTTCACTCGGTTCTAGCACCGAGAGCATAGTCGCCACCGGCTCCATTACAATCACTACTCCCGGCGATATTATGTTTAATAACAACTTTGAATCAGACAATTTTCATTCAGGCGCTCTAGGCAATCAGCAACTGGTTGCCCTCGGCGGCGATATCAGTATAACCGCCGGCGGCAATATCATCCTGCGCCACGGAGCAACCAATACTACCGAACTTACCGCCAGCGGCGACATTACCCTGGTGGCCGGCACCGGCTTCCTCAATGACAGCGGCGCCAACGCCATTTCAGCCGGCGGACGCTGGCTGGTATACGCCCCTGATCAGTTCATTTATTCATCCAACACCGCGCTGTACTATGACGCCAGAACCTATGACCAACTTTCCCGGATGACCAGCAAGTTGGACAACCCCGGCACTGAGCTGCTCTATGACGCTACAGGCGGGCTGACCGGCGATTTCGTCTTATGGAACGGCCAGTCAGCACCGGCGACCGGCAGCGGCTTCATCTTCACTGCATCCAATCCGCTAACCCGGGCATTGACACCAGCCCAGTACCAACGTAATGCGGCCAATACCGAGGCCCTCATCTCCCATGCCAGGTTCGGCTCGGCAGTTTCACCCACCACCGATCTGAGCATCAACTCAGAAGCACTGCCGTTCTTGACCATTGTCGGCGAAGGTGTAGCACTCGAATAGGTTTTTAGAGTTGAGTAAGTCTATTAACCGCAGAGACGCTGAGATCGCTGAGGGGTATACGGTACTCCTTACAAAAACCTCTGTGCCCTCTGCGGTTCAACATTACTACTTTTATTAACCGCAGAGACGCAGAGATCGCTGTGGGGTTTACGGTACCCCTTGTAAAAAACCTCTGTGCCCTCTGCGTCTCTGTGGTTCAATACATATCACTTCAAATTATCCTGAGGGGAGAAAAGCAATGAAAAAAAAGAAGCTGGCTGTTTTAGCTAGTTGCCTGCTGCTGTATTCCAGTTTTTCGGCAGCGGTGGCGGCGGCCGAAGAAGCCAATACCGAGGGCGACACCGAGGTGCAAGAGGTGGTGGTAACCGCTGCCGCTTTCAAACAGCTCAACCCGGTTAAGTTTACCGTCATTACCGAGGATGAGATCAAGGCCAAAGGCGCGCAAAATGCGGCCGATGCCCTGAAAGATGTAACCGGCTTATTTATTACCAGCAGCAACACCAAGGGCAAGGCCATTGCCCAGTTCCGCGGCAGCGACGCTGATAATACCAAGATTTTTGTTGACGGCGTGCCGCTCAGCCCGGTCGGCGACGGCAAGGTGGATTTACGCACCATCCCGGCTGACAATATTGAAAAAATCGAAATCATCAAAGGCGCCGTACCGGTTATTTACGGCACCGACGCTCCTGGCGGAGTCATCTATATCACCACCAAGAAGGCTACCGAAAAAATAGCCAAGTCACTAACCATCACCACCGGCAGTAATAATGCGCAAACCTATTTCGCCTCAATTGGCGGTGATACCGGCAAAATCAATTACAACTTTTCGGCCAAGAATGAAAAAACCGACGGCTATACCGCCCATTCTAAGCTAAACGCCGACTACTATAACGGCAAGGTTACCTGGGATCTTAACCCTAAATCTTCACTCACGCTGTTCGGTTCCTATTCCGAGCGCGAGGAAGAACAGCCCAACCGCATCGACCCGGCTACCGGCCTGATTGTCTTAAATGTCGGCCGCAGCGGTACCATAACCGGTAAAAACAACTATTGGTCCAACAGTTATGACTGGAAATACGACCCGATTAAAAACTCGTACATCGGTGCGTTATACAATCAAAAACTCAGCGCCAACAGTGATCTGAGTTTTAAAGTGTTCCGTTCCAAGGAAAACAGTCATTTGCTCGCTTCTATCGTCAACACAACCGATACGTTACATCTGTGGTGGGACGGCACAGTCGACGGCTACGAATTACAAAATACCATTAGAACAAGTAAGGTCAATACTGCCACCTGGGGTTATGCCTACGAAACCAGAAGCTTTACTGAGAAATCAAACAATGGCAGTTCATATTATGATTACACTGGCAAAAGCTTTTATCTGCAAAATGTAACCAATCTCGGCAAACTGGCGACAAGCCTCGGCTACCGGCATTACGAAACCAGCGACAATGCCGACATCGATACCATAGCCTACAAATCACCGTCCAAACAATACGGCAAAGGGACTGCCAACGATCCGGTGTTCAGCGTTAATTACGCGCTGAGCGATAAAACCAATATCCATGGTTCTGTCGGCAAAAGTTACCGCTGGCCCAATGCCAAAGAACGCTCCGGCCCCGGCGGCATCTATCCCTACAGCGACACCCAGCAGTCGGTAACCACGACGGTTGACGGTTATACCACCACAATTTACTATTATCTAATGCCTGATGGTACCCTGACGCAAGGCACGGCCTGCGACTACCTTTTGCCGGAAACAGCCATTAATCGCGAACTGGGAGTGGGCTACTCAGTGCACGGGTTTAAGTTTGACATCACTTACTTCAACAAAGACATCACCAACATGATCAAAGGCCAGGGCTTCGGCCAGCAGCATACCCAGTATTACAACATCCCCCATGTTGATATGCATGGTTTTGAGGTGGAACTTAACAAAAAAATTGCCGACCATGTCAAAGGCTTCGTGAATTACACCTACACCAATGCGTTTGACACGCTGCTGCAACAGCAAGTACGCGATATCCCGTACCGCAAATTCTCTGTAGGCCTCAACTACACCGGCCAGAACGGCCTCAATGCCAATCTGGCACTAAACTATATCGGCGGACGCACCAGCGCGTTCAGTAACGGCAACGGCAACGGTAACGGCGATTCCCCTACCAGAATGCTTATCCAGAAACTGCCGAGTTACTCTACTGTTGATCTGAGAATCAGCAAAACAATAGATAATCGGGATTATTATATTAAAGTCAGCAACCTGTTTGATAAGAAGTACTACGCCGGGGCCTATCTGGTTGCCCCTGACAGGTATGTAGAAACAGGTGTAACGATTAAATTTCAGTAATGCTACTTAAAAAATCGCTATCGCGCCCTTGAGGATACGGCTAACCGCAGAGTACACAGAGAGCGCAGAGAGGAATAGATGTATATCGCGATTCCCTCTGCGCACTCTGCGTCTCTGCGGTTCAAAAAACGTATACTTTCTTTATGTAGAACAAAGCACCAAGGACGCCAGGAGCGAATCCCTTGGCGTTCTTGGTGCTTTGATGGTTAATATTTGCGCCTTGAACGGCAAGAAAGAAGGTTATAACTACTATGTCTATATTTAATGAAGCAAAAAAATCAGCGCTTTATCGCTCACCTTGCTTTTTCTTGGAGTATTTGGGATCATTATGACCCCACCCGGCACAGTTTATGCCGGGATATGTATAACCACAGAGACGCAGAGTACACAGAGGAAATGCATGTCAAACCCTTCCCTCTGCGTTCTCTGCGTCTCTGTGGTTCAATAAACTTAACTTTCTTTCTATATAAAGCTAACGCCCCGGCCACACTGGACCGGGGCGTTATTTTTAACTATGTTCTACTTAGAGAGCACTTGCAGTGGTAATGGATAAGCCTACCGGTTGCGTATTGTCGCTGTTGGTGGGCTGAACGCGGACCCAATAGGTGTGACCTGAGACAATACCAGAGGTAATGGAATAGGACATCGGCGAGCTATGGGTATTGCTGATCACACTAGCATTTGCTTTGGTCCAGGAACCGATGCTGGCATATTTGCCGTCAGCGTTAGTGGCGTCGATGTAGTACACGTTAAACCCGGCAGGATCGGGAAGAATCGAGTAATCCTGATCGACAGGCCATGACACGTTAATTTGAGTGGTGCTGACACGGGTAGCAGTCAGATTGACAGCAGGGTTGCCGGTATTTTCCCAGCCGGCGTAATCAGTCGCTGCTGTGGACAAACTGAAGGAGGTAATGCCCGTGGTGCCTGTTTTTGCATTTGTGAAAGTGGTATAAGTATGGGAGCTGGTATCAGTGAAGCTCGGCAGGTACAGTGTATAATTGTGCCCGGCAGTCCGGTTATAGACCGTCTGGCTAGTGCTTTGTTTCGTCATCGGGTAGTAGAAGGTGGTGTTCACGTTGTCGTAGTTATTGGAGATCGCATAATGACTCTGAGTTCCCGGTACTGTTGTACTGCTCGAGGTATCCTTAAAGCCAACCCCTGCAGAAGTACTATTCAAGTTAGCTAAATAGGAAGTCAGCGAGCCGGAAGCAAGCGGCCGGTCAAAAATGAGTATGGCATTGGACTCTACCGGTACGCCTGTGGTGCTGTCAGGGTCTCCCACCACAAAAGTGACAAGCGGGTTAGCATCAGAGTATGATGTACCCGACACAGGTGTCCTGAAGGTGAATTTCAAGTCTTTGCCTTTCATGTAGTTGCCTACACTAAGAGTGTTTTTATCCTCCAGAGCACCATGGATAATCACGTCATAAAGCGTGTTGGCACTCAGCGCCGAGGTGGTAATGGTGGCTTTGGTACCTTTGGTGATATAGGGGTCGGTGGTGCCGCTATACTGTCCGCCTGTGCCACCGGTGAGTACCGACACCGAACTGACCAGATCGGTATCATCATCGTGCTCTACGACATCAAACAGGGCTGCCGTAATGGTTTCACCCGGACTGCCTGTCTGTTTGTCAAAGAACACCGCAATATGGGTGCTGTCCACATACTGGTAGCCACTAAAGCTTATTGGCTTGTTGCCGGTACCGGATGTGCTGCCGCTATAGTTCAGCGCAAAGGCGCTGGACCCCACTGCCACAGTAAATGCCAGGGCAAGCGCGGCCATGTTGGCTAACTTACTACTTTTTTTTCCAGCTTTCTTAAACGTAATCATTTTGTTTGCCTCCTTAATTTTTTTTTGGCGGATTTGACCAAGGTATTGAAACGCTGCATTACTCAGTCATCAATCACCCCCATCCCCTTTTAGATTTAAAAAGTCGGAATGTAAAAGATCACCCCGGCTGAGCCGACAATCTTTTCCACACTGGGAGGCTTCGTTTGTGACACTAAGGCTTGTCTACATCATATATCCGGGAAAGCCTTGTGCTGCAATTTTTACAACAGCATTAAGTAAAACAATAAAAATAGCAATAAACTACGGCAACAGGATATAACTGATATTGGCATTTTTTCTATTTGCTGTGTCAATTTGATTATATTTGTTCATATACGTTCTTGTCAATCATGCTCTTAATATGTAATTTGTTTATATTTGTTTATGTTAGTTTATTTTTGTTTATTTTTGTTTATTCTTGTTAATTTCGCAAATTATGACATTTTTTTCATTATTACTTGGTTTATAATGGCAACAATAGTTGTTATTGCCATTCATTATGTAGGGGTGATTGGTTTGGAGACGCATGGAATATTAGAAAAACGGGTTATTCAGAATCTCTTCTACTGTCAAGTCTCTAACTTTATTAAATGTTTGAGACCGAAGCAGTGGAGCAAAAATCTGTTAGTGCTTGGTGCACTGTTATTTTCAATTTCCAACGTTACTCTGACACAGGTCTTGGAAGGTCTAACTGCATTTATATTGTTTTGTTTAGGCTCAGGCAGCATCTACATTCTAAATGATTTTGTCGACCGCGAACTTGACAGGCTGCATCCGCAGAAGTGCCGGCGCCCAATGGCTTCTGGCGAACTAAATCCCTATGCGGGTCTATTCCTGGGAATTGTCCTGGCCCTCGGCACCTGTATGTACGCCTTTACTTTAAGAGAGTCTTTCGGGTTAGTGCTGGTAACCTATTTAGTAATAAATATCGCCTATTCATTAAAGCTCAAGAACGTTGTGCTGCTGGATATTATGGCCATCGCCTTCGGATTTGTCCTGCGGGCGGTTGGCGGCGGATTGGCAATCGGTGTTCAGTTGACGCCGTGGTTTTTATTATGCACCTTATTATTAGCCCTGTTTTTAGCGATTGGCAAAAGGCGTCATGAGCTGCACTTGCTTGCGAACAGCAAAGGTGTACACCGCCCAGTGCTGCTGCATTATTCAACCGAACTATTGGACAAGCTCAGCGGCATTGTTACTACTGCTACCATTATGAGTTATGCTCTGTATACCTTTACCTCCGGCAAACCAGTTGAGCTTATGCTGACTATTCCCTTAGTTATCTATGGTATTTTCCGTTATCTGTATCTAATACACGTCAAAGGACAAGGAGGTGCTCCGGAAAAAATCTTATTAGAAGACAAACCTATCCTGTTTACGGTGCTGCTCTACGGGGCCACAGTATTAGTAATTCTCAATACTTTCAGCTAAGGAGTGATACTATGTACTATTTACGCAGTTTAAAACTATTGCTATTGTTGTTACGCCTGCAGCGTAACTTACACTCCGGGCAGTTAGTAAATTCCCTGGGCGAATTTCATGGGTTTCCCCAAAAGTTAGGTCAGCATTTAACGTTATATGAGGGAGAAGCGTCACAAGTCCTGCAAACTCTTTGCAATCAGGGAACAAGCGAATTCCGTGACATAAGCAGTATTTTAGCAGAGCTTGGTGTAGCCCCTGTCACTGCGCCCCAAAATATATCTCAGGCATCCATCGGACAAGTATTTAGGGTGCAAACCAGGGAATATGGCGATATTGCCGTGAAGCTTAAATATCCCCATATCGCCGGAAAGCTTGGCAGTGATAGTAAGGTACTAAGGGCCGTGGCCTATTTAGCTAAGCCTTTCCTTCCCAACGGTAATTATCTGCTGGATACGATTGCCTTTATTTCCGGAAAGTTGCTGGAAGAATGCGATTACCACGAGGAACTGCATACGCAAACCAGGGTTTTTCAGACCTTTGCGGCAGACTCCCACATCCATGTACCCCGGCCAATCACTGCCTTATGTAATTCGGAAGTGCTTGTCAGTCAGTGGGTGAACGGCGTGTTTTTGGAGGAGGCGTTAGCAAATGCTGCCTGTGAGCAAAAGCTGCAAATTTACGATTTACTGTGGAATTTTGAGCTTCAGCTTTTTTGGCGGTTAGGTATGATCCATGCCGATCCGCATCAGGGGAATTTCCTTGTTACCGGCACCCGGCAGACGCCTGAGCTGACAATTTTGGATTTTGGCAGCAAACTGGAATTTACTACCGAGCAGCGAAACTGCCTGGCAGCTATTGTAATGCGGGCTTGCGATCTGAGCCAATTAAACAAGCACCTCAGGGTGCTGGGGTTTGGGGACGAGGTATTGGCAGAATATCAGCCGGTACTTGGCGATATCATTACCGTTATGTTTGAGCCGTTTTATGCAGATGCTGATTATGATTTTCGTAGTTGGCGGCTGGCTTATAAAATCAATACTATTTTATCGTCTGCCAATTTCCATCAGCCCTTTACTATTCCTCCTGTTCTGTTAACTTTTTTACGGATGGTGCATGGCTTATACTATTACGCGCAAAAGCACCGTCTGGCCTACAACTGGCGTCGTAATATGCTGAAAATTACTGATAAATCCGGGGGGCTATGTACATGAGTAAAGTATTTGTAATGAAGACTAAGCCAAAAACAGTACTTAACGATTATCAACAATTACTAAGAAAAGCAAATGTGAACGGTATTCTCGACCCTGCAGTCCCAACAATTTTAAAGGATAACATCTCCTGGCATTTCCCCTACCTCAGTGCCAATTCCACGCCCTGGCAGTTGGAAGGAACCATTCTCGGACTCAAGCAGCAGGGTTTTAAGAAAATTTCGTGTGTTCAAAACGAGACTGTGGTAACAAATGCTTTTAAAGGCGAAAAGCTGAATAAGTATCTTCCTATTTTTAAGAAATATAATATTCCGGTGCTGTATAACTTCAAAGATGCTGATATGAAGTGGGTATTCCATCAACCCAAGGAAAAATTGCTGGCATTACACGAGGTTTTCCCGGAAGGTATTCGTATTCCCGACTACTTTTATGGCAAAAACGTTGTGCATTTGCCGACAGTTAAATGTCACATTTATACCACGACCACCGGCGCCATGAAAAACGCGTTCGGCGGGCTGCTAAACACCAAACGGCATTATACACACAGTGTCATTCACGAGACCCTGGTTGATTTGCTGCAAATTCAACAAGAGATCCATCCGGGGGTCTTTGCCGTGATGGATGGCACAGTTTGCGGCAATGGCCCGGGGCCACGCACTATGATTCCGATTGAGAAGGATTATATTCTCGCCAGCGCTGATCAGGTGGCGATTGATGCAGTTGCCAGTAAAATGATGGGCTTTGAACCGCTGGACATTCCCTACATTCGCCTGGCGCAGGAACGCGGTCTAGGTATTGGCGACTTTCGGCAGATCGAAGTCATTGGCGAAGATGTGGAAAAGGTGAACTTTCAATTCCGGGTCGGGGATAATTTAGCTTCCCGCTTTGGCGATGTAGTGTGGTTTGGGCCGCTGAGATCATTACAAAACCTGTTGTTCAGAACGCCGCTGGTGAATTTGTTCATCTTTGGCTCGTTTTTTTACCACGACTACTTATGGTGGCCCTTCAAAGGCAAGCGTAAGATGGAACATTTCAAAAAAAATATGCGATGGGGGCAGTTATTTGAACACTATGAGGGATGAAACCAGCATTACTATTAAAAGTCTGCAAAACAAGCTGATCATTGGTTTAGTCCTGGGGCTTATCATCTCAGCCGGTCTGGCCCTGTGGGGCGATATTGGGCAAATTGGCAATGCGGTCAAAGGCTTTGGCTGGCATTATGCACCACAAATTCTGGCGTTTGTAGTGATGGGTTACCTGGGGAGATTTTTAAAATGGCAGCTTTATCTTGACGAACTGAACATTAAGATAGGCTGGCAGGATAGTGCCCGGGTTTTCTTTTCCGGCTTGTGCATGGCAGTTACGCCGGGAAAGGTCGGGGAAGTTTTGAAATCATACCTGTTGTTGAAGCAGCACAAGGTCAGTTTTTGCCGTAGCGCGCCGACGATAATTGCGGAACGGCTGACAGATCTGATTGCGATGCTGATCTTGGCAACTCTGGCAGCCAGTGTCGTTAATTACGGAAAAACCTTTATCATCGTCGGACTACTCCTGTCATTAGGCATCGTCTTGGTATTACAATGGCGCCGGCTGGCAATGGCTTTACTCCAGGGGCTTGAAAATATCCCCTTGGTAAAACGCAAATCCCAGCTATTTAGAGATATGTATGAAAGTGCTTATCTATTAAGTAGGAGTGGTTTACTATTCAAAGCAGTTCTAATTAGCATCATAGCCTGGCTGTGCGAATGTATCGCCTTGTATTATATATTGTTGGGTTTTGGTACTGCTGCTTCTATACAGGTAGCGATGTTTGTGTTTTCGCTGGGTTCTATCGCCGGTGGGCTTTCCATGCTCCCGGGCGGTTTAGGTGTCGCCGAGGGCAGTATGATCGGTCTGCTGCTCAGTTGCGGGATAGACTTCACCGGCGCTGCCGGGGCGACGTTGTTTGCCAGATTTGGCACATTATGGTTTGGCGTGTTCTTAGGGCTATTGACCTTGCTGCTCAATTGGCGCAGGTTTAACCTTAACGCAAGGTCTGACTAACATGAAGCGAATCAATATGGATTGTCATGTACATACGTCCTATTCCCGGGACTGTGGTATCAAAATTGCCGATTTGCTCCGGCTTTGCCCGGCAAGAGGTCTTGACGCCGTAGCCATTACTGATCACAACACCATTCGGGGCGCGCTGGAATTACGTGAACAGGCTCCCTTTAAAGTAGTCATCGGTGAAGAAATAAACACCCTACAAGGTGAAATAATCGGGTATTTTCTCCAGCAGGAAATTCCCCCGGGACTATCTGCTTTGGCAACAGTGCAGGCCATCAGGGAACAAGGCGGTTTGGTATGTGTGCCCCATCCTTTTGACCGCTGGCGCAAGTCGGCGATATGTTACGAGGCCTTGACGCAGATCATCGGCTATGTTGACATTATTGAGGCCTATAATGCCCGGAATGTTTTTAATCAGGATAATAAAAAAGCCGCCGGATTTGCCAGCCAGCAGCATAAGCCAATCTCGGTCGGCAGTGATTGTCATACGACTTGGGAAATCGGCTGTAGTTTTGTAGCAATCGGCGACTTTAGCGACGCAGCCACGTTCTTGGGGAATTTAGCTTATTCACGCATAAAGTTTACCAAGAGTAGTATTATGGTGCATTGCTATACTAAGCTGTTTAAAGCGAAGTGTGCCATCGGTTTACCAAAATAGATAAAGGAGTTATTGACAGCATGACACTGTTAAACGCAACTACCATTCGTTATTGTTCCTGGGGGTTCATTTTAGCTTATATAGTTACTTTTAGTATTTGGGTATTTACCGGGTCAGGTATGATAGACAGGAACGAAAAAGTCATTGGCGGCGACTTCATTTGTTTTTACGCGGCCTCCCATAAACTGTTGTCCGGAGACGTGTTAGGCATCTATGACGGCAAAGAATTATGCGCGGTGGAACAGCAAATTACCGGACGAACTAACACTGTAGGCTGGTATTATCCGCCACCGTTTTTTTTACTGGTGACCTATTTCGCCACTCTGCCTTATTTTGCAGCTTTATTCTCCTGGCTTGCCGTCACTCTTGCCGGATATATCATGGTTGTGCGCAAAATTGCCCCTCATCCCACTACTGTAGCACTTACTCTGGCCTATCCCGGAACATTCCAGAATTTCATTTGCGGCCAGAATGGCTTTTTGAGTGCCTTGCTGCTCGGTCAGGGACTGTTATTGCTTGAGCAACAACCTGTACTTGCCGGTATAATACTAGGATTACTGGTATATAAGCCTCACCTGGCGTTTTTAGTAGTGATTGCCTTAGTTGCCGCGAGAAAATGGCAGGCACTTATCGCCGCCTGCGCATCAGCAGCAGCCTTAATCATAGTTAGTATAGCTGTATATGGGATTGCCAGCTGGAAAACGTTCTATTGTACCCTGCCTGTGGCCCAATACTTATTAGAAATAGGCTCTTTACCCTGGTACCAAATGACAACAGTTTTTGCTATGGCGCGTTCCTTCGGATTTTCTGTTCCTTTAGCTTACGGACTACAGGCAGTGGTTACGGCTGTTGCCGTTATCGCTGTGGCTTGGGTGTGGTACAAACGCAGCTTCCCGCTGGCCTATATTATCCTGACGGTTAGCATTTTCCTTGCTACTCCTTACGCCTACCAATATGATCTTACTATTTTAGGTCTTAGCATTGCTTGGTACGGTTGGGAGGGGCTTACTCAGGGCTGGTTACCCTATGAAAAAATAGTCCTGTTACTTGCCTGGTTTATGCCGTTGGTAAATTCGCCGATTGCCCGCTTAACCAACCTTCATATAATACCTATTATCTTATTAACATTGTTAGTTTTGGCCCTAAGGCGCAGTATATTGGGGCTAAGGTTACAGCCGGACCGAAAAACAAATTGATTTTAGGGAGCTGATTATGATAATTAATATAAAATCAAAAGCACTGTATATTAATATTGTCATTTTATCGGTCATCTACTTGGCAGAATTGATGTATATTTTGTACCTGAATTCCGGCGTTTTTTCCTATACGCTGGATGATCCCTATATCCACTTGGCCTTGGCAAAAAATATTGCTGCCGGTCACTATGGGATAAATTTAACTGAATACTCCGCGCCCTCATCCAGTATCATCTGGCCCTTCATTTTAGCAGGTTTTTCCGGTGCCGGCTGGTTTGATTATGTGCCGCTGATTATTAATTTTATTTGCAGTCTCGGCACGGTTTACCTGTATACCCAACTATTCAGTATGCTGTTTACCGCAGCTAACGCCCAGCGGCAAACATTGCTAACAATAATAGCAACAATGGCTATCGTATTTATTACCAATATAATTGGTCTTGCTTTTACCGGTATGGAGCACTCGCTCCAGGTCTATATTTCACTACTGGTAGTGTATGGGGTAATAATTTCGCTCCGGGAACAGCGAGTTCCCTGGTGGCTGGTGCTGGCCATAATAGCGGGGCCGCTGGTGCGGTATGAAAATCTAGCTCTGTCCTTGCCCGCCATAGTCTGTCTTGTTGCCCAGAGATACTGGCTAGCAGCGGTTAGCAGTGGTTTACTACTGGTTGCGTCAG
The DNA here is from genome assembly GCF_000445445.1 of Sporomusa ovata DSM 2662. Lineage (GTDB taxonomy): Bacteria > Bacillota > Negativicutes > Sporomusales > Sporomusaceae > Sporomusa > Sporomusa ovata. The sequence goes on from NZ_ASXP01000005.1 coordinate 70,191, forward strand.
TCAGTGGTTTTTCGGCTTATCTGCATACTCTAGGTCTTGGGTATTGGCCCAGTTCGATTATCGCCAAATCTGCTTTACTGGAAAAAGGACATTTAGCCGCTGTCATTGATACTTTGCTTAGTCATTTAGCATTTGTGCCTGTTAGTATTTTTCTAATTTCAGTTTTGATACTAGCACTTTATAACTGCTTCCATACCAAAGCAGCAGATAAATATCTTGCTTTAATTTTTGGTACAGCGATAATTGCGCATATGCTGTTCGGTTATTCCGGGTGGTATTATCGTTACGATATGTACATTGTAAGTGCAGCTACCATGGGTATCATTTACAGTTTCAGAGGTGTTTTATCGAAAATCTATAATGCCCTCTATAAGGAACTTGATGAAAACTCACCAATTACCTATGCCCTGGTTTTGCTAATCATATGTTGCGGTTTTGGATTCAATTTCTGGAAAACTACCACAACAACAGCAATTGCCGCCAATAATATTTTTGAGCAACAATATCAAATGCACCGATTTGTCAACTATTATTATAAGGCCCCTGTTGCCATTAATGATCTGGGTTGGGTTGCTTACGAGAATCCCAATTATGTATTAGACTTATGGGGGCTGGCTTCACTAGAAGCACTCAAATCCAGACAAACCGCAACAGATTCCGCCTGGATGGATAAGCTTGCCGGCAAGCACAATGTAAAATTAGCTATTATTTACGATTCCTGGTTTAGAAATAAACCTTCAACCTGGAGACCTGTGGCCGTAATGGAACTAGGGAAGGAAAGAATCACGCCCGCTTCTAACTACGTAACCTTTTATGCTTTAGATAGCAATTCCTATGAAAAGGTCAAACCCCTGCTGCTGCAGTTTAAAGATAGTTTACCTGTCGGAGTTAAGTTAACAGTATATTGACAGGGAATAACTCAACTTAACTATAACCAAAATCGCAGTTAAAGGAGGCTTGCCTAGACGATTAGTCCTATGGAAGTTGGGCTTAGGTCATACACCGCTACAGCAGATGCTCTGTACACTTACTATTCACTAATAGAAATGAGGTGAGCAATTTGGTTTTGCAGCATTACCAGAGGACAACTTTCTGCCTATTCATTTTGGGTTTATTACTTTTTATCATACCATTTGTTGCTTTTGCGGCGCCGCCGGATGCTGGATCACCGCCACCCACGGCTAATCCAGCATTGGCTACCGCACCAGGAACTCCTGCAGCTAACCCTGCGGGGGGACAAGCTCCGCTGATTGCCGGCTCGTCTACGCCCGCTTCAAATGCACCAGTTGCAACCGCACCGAATAATCCCGCGTCCAACCCTGCGGGACAGCCTACTACGACTGCGCCGCAAAATGTACCGGAACCCGCCCCCGATGCCTTGGCAGCCGTCGGGTTATCACCTTTGGTCGTACAGTTGGAATATGTAAAAGCAGATCAAGTCAAACCCATGCTCGCCACGCTGTTTCCCGATAACCAAATCAAGGTAGAATTTGTCAATAAGACGCTGATTGTTACAGGCAATGACGACGACTGTGCCGCGGTTAAAGCTATACTGGCGAAGCTTGATATCCCGCCGCGTCAGGTCATATTTGAAGCTGAAGCGGTCGAAATATCCCGCGACAGCCTGAGAAATCTTGGCATTAACTGGGGTACTGTCAACGGGCTGACGGAAACTGCGCTTACCGACAACAGTGCTTTTCGCATCACCCTCGGTATTCCCAATCATTCGGAATACGGCATCAATCTCAAGGGTACTCTTAATCGTCTGATAGAAAACAAAAAAGGCCATTTGTTGGCCAGTCCCCGCATCGCTGCCCTGGATGGTCAAACCGCCAGAATTCTCATCGGTGACAAGTTAGCGGTGGAAAGCACGCAAATTTCCAGCGGCACTACAGTCACCACCGTAACTTACGTTGAGGTCGGCATTAAACTAGAAATAACCCCCACCGTCCACACCGATGGTACCATAACGGCCATTATCAAACCAGAAGTCAGTAACAAAACAGACACTACCACCAGTGGCAACCCGAATATCCGGACCCGACAGGCCGAAACAACACTACGGGTAAAAAACGGCGAGACAATTGTCCTCGGCGGTTTGATCCAACGGCAAAAAACCAGTGATACGATCAAATTTCCCCTGTTAGGTGATTTACCTTTAGTTGGGATGTTCTTTCGCTCAACAAATAGGGAATTCACTGAAAGCGAATTGATTATCCTAATTACCCCCAAACTGATTAATCCATGAGGGAAGGTGCTATGACTATGAAACATGCTCTGACGACGGCATTATTTCTACTAGTATTGCTTACTACCTCAGTACAGGCTGGTGCTACAAGTGATGCCGCCGTGATTTTGCGCTGGGCGCCGGTTATTCATCAACAGGATAACGACCAAAACCCGCTGTCACGGGAAAATATCTTTACTGTAGCTAACTTTGACCGCGATTGGCGAATGAATAATAATTGGGAAAACCTGCCATACTACCCTCCCGGCGCCGCAGTGTACTATTCTCTAGTGGAAAGTGACACATATTATTTTATCGGCTATTACCTTTACTATCCTCGCCATATTGGTAACGTCCAGCATGAGCATGACATGGCCGGGGTATTGGCTGTGGTGCAAAAAAGCTCCGGGCAGTTAGAATTACTATTGGTTTATAATCATAATGAGTGGCTGAAATGCAACGGTTCCCATGTACGGCTCGAAGCTGGACATCCTAGCTTGGTAGTCAGCGCCGGTACGCATGAAATATCGCCAGTTAAGATTAACGAAGCAGCGCCAGGTCCTGGCGGGATTTGCCCGCTCCCTCCGGAAAAACAAGTACCGGGAACAGGTGGTAAAACCGGTACAGCGTCAAGTGCCGTCTACCGGTTAGTTGACTTGAAAGAATTATGGCAGCGGTGTAACGACATCGGCCAAAGCCGTACTTTTAACCGCTGGGGTTACTTTGATAGTTATTATTATTTTGATGCAACTGCGCCCTGGATGTGGCAATATAACCAGATCAGCTGGCTGGCGAAACCGGCTGAACTGGTAAGGCGTGTTCATGGAAATCACCGCCAACCAATAACGTACCTTAAGAATCCATATGCAGGCATACGTTAGCGGCATAAATAATTTTAAAAAACTGGCGTCACTTGAGAGTGACGCCAGTTTGGCGTTGTTTCTTATAAGATAAGAAATTATAAGTTTTTGAGACTCATGGAGGCATTATAATACAAGGGGTATCAGGTATTTGAGGAAGTGTTAAACCGCCAAGGACTCTAAGAGCCTCAAAGAACGCCAAGAAAAGCATAAGCTAACCTCTGCCTGCTCAGAATAATTATACCCCCTTGGCGTCCTTGACGTTCCTCGGCGTCCTTGGCGGTTAAAATTCAAGCCTTATGTATAACCACAGAGACACAGAGTACGCAGAGGAAATGCATGTCATACCGTTCCCTCTGTGTTCTCTGCGTCTCTGTGGTTCACTGGCGTCACTCCTAAGTGACGCCAGTTTGGTTTTTCTAGTCCTTTTTCCTCTTACCGCACAGATGCATTGGTAGAGGAAGAAGAGTCAACTAATTTTCTAAAACTTGTAGATGCAATCAGCATTGCCAATGTAATCAACGCAATGGCCACAATTAACTGCAAACCATCAGTCAGGAAAGAAAAGCCGCCAGTGTAGATGATTTTACGAACGATACCATAAATTGACATACCCAGCGAAATCAACGTAACTACTAACATAAAGCACATGGGAATGTACAGCATTTTTCCCTGACGTCCGGTGACTTTCATGAAGACAGCCAACGCAATCAGAACCAACGCGGCACACAGTTGGTTTGCTGCGCCGAATAATGGCCAAACATTCATATAGCCGCCCAGACAAAGCAAATAACCAAAGAACAGTGTTATTACAGTAGCAACGTATTTATTTGTCAACACACGCTGCATTGGCGACATCTTTGCCGGATCAGTCGTATCACCGGTAAACAACTCCTGGAAACACATCCGTCCGATACGCCCGACAGAATCCAGCGTAGTCAGAGCCAGTGCAGATACGCACATCGTGACGACACAGGTCGCTACAAAGCTGGACATACCAAACATAGACAGAAAATTGCCGACAGAAGCAGAGAATATCTGGAATGGTGTACCTTTCGGCATCACACCGCCGGTAGCGGCAGCGCCAACAACGATCAAAGCAACGACAGCGAGGATGGTCTCAACCATCATGGAACCATAGCCCACAAACAGCATATCTTTTTCATTGGAAATTGTTTTGGAAGAAGTACCGGAAGAAACTAAGCTGTGAAAGCCGGAAACGGCGCCACAGGCAATGGTAATAAAGAGGATTGGAAACAGCGGCTTGCCATTTACTTCAAAGCCAACAAAGGCCGGTAATTCAATCGTAGGATTAGTAAAAACAACACCGATAACACCACTTGCAATCATACCGAGCAACAAGAACGAACTCAAATAGTCGCGCGGCTCCATCAGCAGCCACATTGGCATAACAGCAGCCATAAACATATAGGCAAAAACAACATAGATCCAGGTTGTCTTATCAAAATAAAGTGGATAAGCGATCCCTGCTGCCAGCATACCAATAATCAAAAGAATACCAACTGCCAGTTTCGGTTTTTCCGACAGGGGGACTTTTTCTAGAAAAAGTCCGAAGAAAATAGCAACAACAATATACAACATCGAAATCGACGCAGCGGCGGCATTGGGGGTAGCCAGTGAACCATTGGGAGTAAAACCATTGAACGTGCCGGCAACAATGTCGGCAAAAGCAGCTGTTACTAACAGCGTGAATAACCAGGAAAAGAGCAGAAACATTTGTTTCCCTGTTTTACCGATATACTTTTCAATCAGCATCCCCATAGACTTGCCTTCGTTTTTGACGGAAGCATACAGCGCTGTAAAATCCTGAACAGCACCAAAGAAAATCCCACCGATCATCAACCAAAGCATAACCGGTACCCAACCGAACATCGCAGCAATAATTGGCCCGGTGACTGGACCTGCGCCGGTAATAGAAGAAAATTGATGCGCAAATACAGTAAATTTTGAAGACGGAACGTAGTCATTACCGTCTTCTAAACGATACGCCGGCGTTTTAGCACCAGGATCAATACCCCATATCTTTGTCAGCCAGCGGCCGTAAATGAAATAACCGCCTGCACAGACAAGTAACGCAATACCCAATAAAGTTAAGCCAGTCATAATTTTTAAATTCACTTCCCTATTATGTTTATGTAAACAAAAAATCCTTCGTCTTCCTCATGCATTAACACATGGAAAACGAAAGATGTTCCTCTGTTGAGGAATAATATATCACTATTTTTTTTTATTGTCAACAAGTTATATCTGAGTTTGAACTGCAACCAGATTTCCTGCGCAGTATTTTTCCCGCAGTTTCGGCTTTTCAATTTTACCAGTGGGGTTGCGCGGAACCATATCAAAAATAATCTTTCGCGGGCGCTTGTAACGCGGCAGGGAAGAACAAAAGGTCATTATTTCGTTTTCCGTGCATTTGCCATCTGGTTTTAGTTCGATGATGGCTGCCGAAATTTCACCAAGACGTTGATCTGGCAGGCCAATCACTGCTACATCTTTAATTGCATCATGCTGATGGAGAAAATCCTCAATCTGTACCGGATACAAATTTTCTCCACCACAAATAATAACATCTTTTTTACGGTCAACCAAATAAATAAAACCGTCTTCATCCATACGGGCCATATCGCCGGTAAAAAGCCAGCCATCTTTTAATACAGCCGCCGTTGCTTCCGGATCATTATAGTAGCACTTCATCACACCCGGTCCTTTTACAACAAGTTCGCCTACGTTTCCCTGCTCAACAGGACAGCCTGACTCACCGATAATCATTGCTTCCCATCTAAACCCTGGTTTGCCGATTGCCCCGACCTTGTGAATGTTTTCCATACCAAGATGGACACAGCCTGGGCCAATTGATTCGCTTAAACCGTAATTCGTATCATAGAGATGGCCGGGAAAATATTTTTTCCAGCGCTGAATCAGGCTTGGTGGAACCGGCTGGGCACCAATATGCATCAACCGCCATTGGTCAAGCTTATAATCCCCAAGCTTCACTGCTCCGCTTTCAATCGCGTCAAGAATGTCCTGTGCCCAGGGAACAAGCAGCCAAACTATTGTGACCTGTTCTTCAGAAATAGCTTTCAGAATCCACTCGGGTTTAACTCCGCGCAGCAAAACGGCCTTGCCTCCTACCAGAAAGCTGCCAAACCAATGCATCTTGGCACCGGTATGATACAACGGCGGAATGCAGAGAAAATTATCTTCCCGCGCCTGCTGATGATGGTTTTGTTCGGTATAGCAGGAAGATACCAGGCTGCGGTGAGTATGAAGAATGGCTTTGGGAAAGCCTGTAGTTCCGGAGGAAAAATATATGGCTGCATCATCTTCATCGGTAAGCTTAATTTGCGGAGCTTCAGCGGAGCAATATGCTGCCAGTTTGTCGTAGCTGCCAGCAAAAGAAGGGCAATTCTCGCCTACAAAGAAGTACATTTTCACATGAGAAATTTTATCGATAATTGTTCCCATACGGTCAATAAATTCTGTTCCGAAGACCAGCGTAGCGGCGTGTGCTAACTCCAGGCAATATTTTATTTCCTCAGCAGTATAGCGATAGTTCAACGGTACTGCCACTGCGCCAATTTTAAGAATACCCAAATAAATTGGCAGCCATTCGATACAATTCATTAACAGTATCGCAACTTTATCTCCCTTTTTTATACCACTGTTCAGCAGCAGATTAGCAAACCGGTTCGCTTTGTCGTCAAACTCACGCCAGGTCATCTCTCGCCGAAAACTCGCCGCCGGATTTGTTTCAATCAGTTCGTATTCACGCCATGAAACTTCATGTTTTTCCTGTAATTCCGGATTGATTTCAACCAGGCTGGTATTATCACCATACATAATAGCATTGCGAGCAAGAATTTCCGTTATTAACACGCTGTTTGTTCCCCCTAATACACCTTTTCCAAAGAAAGTGCAAATAAAATTTCTTCTATAAATTATTTAATAAACATAAAAATCCCGTCTCTGTATTCCTACAGGGACGGGATTAATAATCCGTGGTACCACCCTGCTTGCTTATAGCAAGCCGCTCTTTTAGGTACAGGAACTCCAGTTCCGATACCCTAGCCTTGCTAACGGCGGCACACCGGCACAGTCTACTCATTTCTTTTCAACCTGCTGCTCATGAGTGTATTTCAGTTAATCTGCTTACCGGTTCGCACCCTCCACCGACTCTCTGCCAAGCACAAAAAACCTACTTTTCTCAATCATTGCATTATCTTTTGCTGTTAATCGTAATTATAACACAAAATTCCTTTATGTCAATAATAGAGCGTGTTTCAAAAAACACACTTTCCTTGCTATGCTTTAAACTGTTATAAAATACCCCGGTGTTAAACACCAAACAGTCGCACAGTAAGGGCATCCCCGATTTCTATGCTGAAAGGCTCAACGGCAAAGAGGGGTATTTTGTAACAGCCTCTAATAGAGGAAACACAGTAAAAACTTCAACATCTAACGAGTAATCAAATACTTCCTTCCTGTGTCGGTTCCAAAATAATACGATGGTCGACTAGGTTCAATTCTTTAATTCTAGCCGCGATAGTTTTTCTCTGTCCCCAAATGCTTTCGAGATAAATTTCACCATTCTGAGGCACTACCCTGTCAACCCGTTCCATCAATAACTCTTCTTTTTCATTCTTGAGAAGATACGCATTAGCCTCGCACATGTGACTATTCCCTCCTTCCACTTTGTATGTAATGTTTCATTTGTATAACTAACTCCTCCACCATGTGAGGTAATGGCTCTGATTGTATACCAATTAGATCAATATTGTTCCGATGAATTGGTAAAAGAATCTTCCTTGCCTTGCAGGTAACCACTCGCTTAGCCATTTTGGCTGTTAGCTCACCCTTCATGGAGTTAGGCAGGATTATACTAAGTGGACCAAGTATTAAATCCACTTCATCAATGTTGCAAATAACTGCATTTTCGCCAGTAGCCCCTTCATTTGCCCCAGCCCGTAACATAACAGAAGTAGCCTGAGAATTCGTCCCAATAGCCAAAATTTCAACGCTATTACGAAATTCGTTACGAACTCTATCAATTATGACCCTGCCAATTCCGCCTCCCTGACCATCTATAACAGCAATGTACACAAAATCCCTCCAAGTATTACAAAATCAGTTCTAAGATTATCCTATTGCGCTGCACCAATTATATATCAGCCTTATTATTGTACATTACTATTTATCCCTTTCCATATAACACAAGTGAACTCCTGCGCGTAATACGAAAAACCATGAAAATATCGTTTCAAACGAAACCTTCATGGTTATATCTTCATTACAGGGGGCTATTTCCAAATCGTTAAACAGACCAACCGTACTTCATACGGCATTTGGCAGCTTCTGCTACCTTCATTGTTCTAATTGTACCAAAATTCACTTTTAAATGTCAATAGCTAGTACGAATTATCTACAATTATCTTTACTCAGAAATACTCATTGACAAGTTTACCACAATTACGAGATAATATATCTATAAAAATTACACAATTTGAAATTAAAGGTATGAAGCCTTGTTGGAGACGCAGTCCCCTTCAATTTTTTATACCTTTTTTTATTTGAAAACAAAATAATTTTGGAGGTATTATCATGAACAAACAAGCCAATATAGCCGGGGATGGTAAACATGACCGGAAATAAACAGATACTGACGACCCTGCTTGCTGTATTCCTTACCTTGCTGGTGCTCGGCTGCGGCGGATCGCCGGCAGGGCCGGATTCCCTAGCCCAAGATCAAGTCTATACCATTGCTGATGCCACCGGCGATTACGGCTTTCCCTCACCTTTTGCTCATTATTCCCGCGGTCCCGGCTATATCCGCATGAGTATGATTTTTGATACTTTACTATGGAAAGACGCTGACGGCTATGTTCCGGCATTGGCTGCTAAGTGGGAATATCTCGCAAACGAAAACGCTTACCTTTTCCAGCTGAACAATACAGCGACTTGGCATGATGGTAAACAAGTAACTGTAGCAGATGTTTTATTTACGTTTGATTATCTGAAAAAATTTCCCTATCAAACAACTGATATTAGTATGATTAACACCGTTGAAGCCATCGACAGCTCTACTGTGAAAATTATATTATCCCGCCCACACGCGCCATTTTTAGATCAAGTTGCCGGCACCATTCCGATTCTGCCCAAGCATATCTGGCAAAATATTACCGATCCTGCTCAATTCCGGCAACCAGAGGCCCTCATTGGCTCCGGTCCGTTTAAACTTGTTGATTATAACAAAGAACAGGGTTCATATTTATATGAAGCCTATGAAGGCTATTATCAGGGAAACCCCAAATTCAAACAGCTCAAATTCATAAAAATGAATGTCGAAATGTCAACAGCTGCTTTGAAGCAGCACCAAATTGACATCGCTCAGATTCCACCGGAATTAGTCAAGCCTCTGGAACAGGCAGGTCTCAAAATTTTGACCATGCCACACGACTGGATTGCCAAACTAGTTATCAACCACCAAAAAGAACCGTTTAATAGCACTGAATTCCGGCAGGCGTTAGCGTACGCTATTGACCGTAAGGCACTAATTGACACCACGTTACGCGGTCAGGCACTTCCTGGTAACCCTGGCCTCATTCCGCCTGACAGCCAGTGGTACAACCCTGCTATAGCGGCAGCATACCGCTATAGTCCCGACAATGCCGCCAAACTGCTTACGCAACTTGGCTATAGCAAAACCGGCAGCTATTGGGAACAAAACGGACAACCACTGGAAGTTGAACTTCTTATTAGCGCAAGTGCCGCTTCTCCAGGTTCCCCTGGTGAACGCCAAGGTGAATTTATTAAAACGCAACTGGAACAGTTTGGCATCAAGGTAAATCTGAAAGCCCTGGAAGGTAAAACACTGGACAGTCTCATTAATGAAGGAAAGTTTGAATTGGCCTTAAACGGGCACGGTGGTTTGGGAGCTGACCCGGATTACTTAACAAATATGATTACAGGCAAAAGTTTTAACAGCGCTCGCTACCACAAAAATGACACTCTCAACACCCTACTTGCCCGGCAAACTACACTTATGGATACTTCGGCCCGCAAACAAATTTTTGCCGAAATCCAGACTGCCTTGGCTGCCGATGTACCAGCCTTAGCCCTATATTACCCCAATTGGTACTATGCTTACAATAATCGCGCCAACTTGTACTTTACTATGCAAGGCATCGGTTCCGGCGTTCCTATACCACTTAATAAAATGTCATTTGTCAAGTAGAGGTTACTATGCCTACCACCAAAACAACCATTGACTACGCTATCGCTTTATCGACTATTCTCGTTCTTAACTTCATATTGCCCCGGCTGCTGCCAGGCGACCCGCTGCAAGCCATTTATGGCGATGAAGCATTAATGGTCATGACACCGGCAATGCAAACTGAGCTTATTCATCGTTTTGCCCTTGACCAGACCTGGTCAGAACAATTTGTTGCCTATATACAGGCACTTTTACGCGCCGACCTGGGATATTCTTACTTTTACCACACTTCTGTCGTCAGTGTAATTGCCGGGGTACTGCCCTGGACACTACTGTTAACTGGTTTAGCTTTTGTACTTTCCACCCTGCTTGGCAGCTTGCTGGGAATAGAATCCGGCTTCCAACGGAGTAGTAAACAAGATGGTCATTTGCTGGGAATCATGATGTTTATCAGCGGTTTTCCCGACTTTTTTGCCGGCATAGTGCTGCTGCTGATTTTTGGTGTCTGGCTGGCCTGGCTGCCTTTGTCCGGTGCGCTTACTCCCTATAGCGGGTTCACAGGTTTAAAGCTAGTTGCTGACATTGCGCAGCATTTAACGCTGCCATTGGCAGCACTAGTGCTTGTCCGGATGACTGCCGCCTACTTGTTTTCCCGTGGAGCTATGGTTGGCGTTATGGGAGAATCTTTTATCCGGACAGCACGCGCTAAAGGCTGTCCGGACATAGCCATTCGCTATCGTCATGCGGCGCGCTCAGCGCTGCTGCCAATGGTTACCGCTGCCGGCCTCAGCTTCACGCATGTGGTAAGCAATGTTTTATTTATTGAGACAGTCTTTTCCTACCCTGGACTTGGCTCTTTACTCTATAAAGCCGTTCTTACCCGTGACTACCCGCTGCTGCAAGGAATTTTGCTGCTGGCCGCTGTGCTGGTGCTGGTCGTTAACTTTGTCACAGACCTGCTCTGCGCCCGACTTGACCCTCGCTTATCAGTACCATCGCCAAAAGTAAGGAGAGATAATCGTGCATATCCGGTATGATATTGAGCTGACAGACAGTAACTTTGGCCGCTTAGGTTTGTCGCTGCTGTTTACGTCCTTCATCGCCGCCCTGCTGGCCCCGGTTCTTACCAACTCTAGTCCTACCGCTTATACAGGCGATATTTTTCACCCTCCCTGTACCAAATACTGGCTGGGAACCAATGAGGTCGGACAGGATATCTGGACTCAACTCCTTTATGGTGCCCGTACCTCACTTAGTATTGCCGGGGGTACGGCATTTATGGCGGTCACCTTAAGCTTGCTGGCTGGTGGCCTGTCCGCTCTCTACGGCGGCCTTTGTGACCGAACCATTATGCGCATTGTTGATATATGGCTGGTTATTCCACCTATTATTGTCATTATTTTGTTTGCCGCTTATCTACACCCAAGCATAGTTTTACTAATAATGCTATTAGCTGCCTTTATGTGGCCTGACGGAACCCGGATTGTGCGAGCTCAAACACTAGCCCTAAAGACCAAAGCCAATTATGCTGCCGCCACTACTTTTGGCGCTACTAAGCAATATCTGCTCAGAAAACACGTACTCCCCGATCTTGGGCCTACGCTCATAGCACTGTTTATTCATTATGCCCGCCGCGCCATCTTTATGGAAGCCGGGTTGTCTTTCCTGGGTATCAGTGATCCCAGTCTTATCAGTTGGGGGAAAATGATGCAGCAGGCCCTGGCATTCACCTACCTCGACGTGTGGCAGTGGTGGCTAATACCACCTGGTTTGGCAGTATCACTCACCATTGCCGGGCTGGCCTTTACCGGTCTGGCACTTGAAACCGCCCTTGATCCCCGGCTGCGTTCAGAAAAGAGGTAATCATGGAACAAGAAAAGACCATACTTGACATTCAAAATCTTCATGTCAGCTATGACGGCACAGACATACTCAAAGATATTAATCTAACTCTGAAAACCAACCAAACACTGGCTATCATCGGTGAATCCGGCGCCGGCAAAAGTTCACTCGCACTTGCCATTTCCGGACTTTGCGCCGGTAGCACCACAGGCACAGTGCTGTTTCAAAATAAGAACTTGCTCGCAGCCACCGAGGCTGAGTTGCGTCACCTTAGGGGTAAAGACATTTCCCTGGTTTTCCAAAATACCGACAATGCCTTACACCCTTTATACACGGTTGCCGAACAAATAACAGAAGCCATTATTCTGCATAAGGATATTGCAAAACCGTCCGCCTACCAGTTAGCCTTACAAGCCTTGGCCGAAATTGGACTGACCGACAGGCTGGCTACTGCATATCCACATGAATTAAGCGGTGGGCAGCAGCAGCGAGCGCTTATTGCGATGGCTCTTGTCAACAACCCTGAGCTATTACTGCTGGATGAACCTACTGCGTCCCTTGACCCGCTTACCAAACAAGAGATTACCACTCTCCTACAACAATCAACCGCCGGACGCGCAGTTATCCTTATTACCCATGACATTGCCACCGCCGCTGAACTGGCTGATACTGTTGCCGTGCTGTATGGCGGCAGGATTATTGAACTAGGCCCGGCCAGAGCAATATTAGAAAATCCCCGCCACCCGTACACACGCGGTCTTCTTCGAGCCTACCCCAACATGACGACAGTCAAAGACTTCCAGGGCATTCCCGGCACCATGCAACATAATCTTCCTGGCTGTCCTTTTCAGCCACGCTGTACCCAACGGCTGAATAGCTGCAACGCCAGTATGCCAGAGCTCGCCTTGACTGACGGGCGCGGACTCGCCTGTCACCGTGGTGGCATTGTACCTGTGCTTCAGGTAACAAACCTAACCAAGGCCTGGGATGAACACCAGGCTGTACAGGATCTAACACTTACTTTGTATGAAGGTGAAACACTGGCCATTGTTGGCGAAAGCGGTTCAGGAAAAACCACACTGGCAAAAACCATTATGGGACTTACACCCCCGACCACAGGTAATATCCACCTTAACGGAGTCAAAATCACGGAACGCAACCAAGATTTTTATAAACAAATTCAACTGGTCTTTCAGAATCCCAAAGAGGCGCTCAGCCACCGCCTGACTGTCTGCCAGCTAATCAAAGAACCTCTTGACATTCAAAAAATCGGTTCTGAAACAGACAGACAAACTGCTGTCAAACAGCTGCTCAACGAAGTTGAACTACCAACAGATAATGCCTTTCTCCATAAATATCCACATCAACTAAGTGGCGGGGAAGCTCAACGGGTAGTCATTGCCCGTGCCCTGGCCTTAAACCCGAAAATACTTATTGCTGATGAACCGACCTCAGCACTGGATGCCAGCGTCCAAGCCAAAGTAATCAAGTTATTGCTCAATCTTCAGGAAGATCGCGGCCTGGCCATGTTATTTATTACCCACGACATTGCTCTGGCCAGAAAAATCAGTGACCGCCTGGCTGTTATGAAGAATGGCAAAATTGTGGAAGAAGGACTAACCCATCTACTAATTGCCGCCCCGACGCACCAATATACCCAAAAACTGCTGGCTGTGGCGGCCCGCATCAACTGGCGCTAAGACTATGGACTCTGAATATATTTAAGAATATTCTTGTTTACCGGCCATATACTATACCAATTGATTACCAATTAACAGGAGGTTCCGGTATGCAGGATTTTAATACAATTTTCCTTAGTATTATTATTGAAGCACTTCCGCTGGTACTTGTGGGAGTGTTTGTTTCTGCCTTTATTCACTTGTTTATTCCGGCAGAATGGATTCAGCGGATATTACCCCGAAAACGCCTAACAGGCATCATCGCTGCCTGTTTTCTTGGTTTATTCTTACCGCTCTGCGAATGCGGAATGGTACCTATCGTACGCCGGTTAATTCACAAAGGGATACCACCCTATATTGCCATAGCCTTTATGCTATCTGCTCCCATCATCAACCCGCTTGTCGCCTGGTCTACTTACCTGGCTTTTTCTGCATTTCCGTCTATGGTTCTCTATCGGCTAATTGGAGCTTTTATCGCTGTTGTTATTATTGCATTCATCATTAGCACCAGCCAGAACCGCCTGATACTTTCCAGCGGCGAAGCAGCAGCTACCTCCGACTGCTGCGGTCATCATACTCACCGGCCTCCCAACTCAAATTCCAGCTTTCAAAGTACCCTGCGTGCTATGCTCTATCATGCCTGTGACGATTTTTTTGACATGGGCCGGTTTCTGCTCATAGGTTCTTTCCTGGCCGCTTTAATTCAGACAACTGTACCGCGCCTGACTCTCTTGTCTTTTGGCCAGGATCCTGGTTATTCCGTTGGCGGCATGATGCTTTTTGCTTTTCTGATCTCAGTATGTTCCCAAGCCGATGCTTTTATTGTCGCCCCCTTCCTGGAACATTTTAATACCGGATCACTGGCAGCCTTTCTGATCTTCGGACCAATGCTTGATATCAAAAACACCGCTATGTTGCTTACTATTTTCAAGCCACTATTCACCCTTAAGCTTGTCTTGCTCATTACAGCAACTGTATTTGGCATATGCTTATCTATGGTTTACTTTCCTCAACTATGGGAGGTGATTTGTTTTGTACATTAAACTATCAGGACAAAATCTGTTAAAGCTCCTTGTGCTCATGGGGTTTAGCCTGCTATTTTATATCACGCTAACAACACCGGGCTTGTCACAGGTAATCCATCCGCAATTCATCTGGAATGCTAAACTAGGATTTACGTTGCTTGTGGTACTGACAATAATTCAGATGTTCAAAACACTCGACTGGCGTCATAACATCACCTGCGGTTGTCACCATAAAACCGGTCAACTAGCTTATATTGTATTTGTTGGTACACTAATTCTAGGCCTACTTGTTCCCATCAGCCCACTTGGCTCGGCAACCGCCTCACAAAAAGGTGTAAAGTTCATGCAGGCTGACACCAGCGTACCGGTGAGCTTACCCATATTGCCAGCAGATAGCCAGCCTGAATTGGAAATAACTGCTGAAAATCATGTCAAATATATAACTGCTTTCTATGAAAACAATACGGCTTTTATTGGGAAAAACATCAGCCTAAAAGGTTTTGTTTACCGGCCGGATCAAACACCGGCCCGGCATTTTTTCGTCGCCCGGTTTGAAATATCCTGCTGCGCTGCCGATGCCGTTCCCAGTGGACTTTTTATAGAGTGGGATGACAGTCAAAGCATAAAAAGCGACAGTTGGGTAGAGATCCATGGTAAATTAGCTACCTTTACTTATCTAGGAAATAAATTACCAGTAGTTAAAGCCACACAAGTTATCCCTATCAAACCATTGGCAACTCCTTATGTGTATGTCAACAACTAAATTTTAAATGCCAATTTGATACGGTAAACTATGCGTGTAGCAGGAAAAGTAAACCATAAGCCCGAAATATTTTTTTTGCCTAAACAATTTTTTTAAGACAGGAGCTCATGTCATGCAGTATGACCTACTCAACAAAGTGGCCGTTATTACCGGTGGAACCTCTGGTATTGGTTTATCTACTGCCAACCTTTTTTTATCCAATGGCGCAAAGGTTGTTATCGTCGGTCGTGATTCTACAAAGGGTCAGGCAGCAAAGCAATCCCTGGCAACAATTTCAAATACTATTGACTATGTGCAGGGAGACATTTCCCGTCCTGCAGACTGCGTTAACATAATAGAACAAGCATCCACCATCTTTGGAAACCTTGATATTTTGGTGAATTCAGCTGGTATCTATCAAGAAAATTTAATTTCTGATGTCAGTGAAGAAGATTATAATACTATTATGGATGTCAATGTAAAAGGTGTTTATTTCATGTGCAAGACCGCTTTACCCGAACTGCGCAAAGCCGGTGGAGGCTCGATCATCAACCTCGCTTCTGATGCAGGAATCAATGGCAATCTCTTGTGTACCGCCTACTGCGCTTCCAAAGGAGCAGTCATTGCACTTACCAAGGCATTAGCTTTAGAATGCGCCCCTTATAATATCCGCGCCAATTGTGTATGCCCTGGCGATGTGGCTACACCGCTGCTGGACCGTCAGCTTACCGCTCCCAATAACATCTGTACTCTATCAGATATAGCAAATTTATACCCACTTGGCCGCATTGCACAACCTTCAGAAGTTGCCCACGTTATTTCCTTTTTAGCTTCTGCCGCTGCATCCTTTGTCACTGGTGCAGTGTGGACGGTCGATGGCGGATTAACTGCCTGTTAATTTAAAAAATAGGCGAACATTGCTGAGTTAACCGTTTATCCATATATACAGTCTCAAGATCGCCTGGTTTCTCCTTTCGGATTATATAGCCCTGACTTAGCCAAAATGGAAAACCACCAGGTAAAAACCTATGGGTATGAAGACAAATCGCCTGATAGCCATATTGCTGGCAATATTCTTCAATGGCAGCCACCAATTTACCGGCAATCCCCTGGCGACGCAGTGAGCTATTCACATAACAACGGGACAACTCAGCAGTGGCTGGTACATCATAACAGCCACGAACCATCTCAATCCTATCATCATAAGGTCTGATAGCGACCGTTCCAACAACTTGTCCGCTACTTTCAAAGGCAGCAAACATGACTGAGTTATCAGGTATAACATAGGCTTCTTCCATGTTAGCAAGGTCCCAGCGTACTGCGACATCAGGTATATTGGGATACACCTCTTTCAGCATGGGAATGATGAAATCAAGTGCGGGTACAATATCTTCTGCCGTAATCTTGCGAATAGTACAATTTTTATGTTTAATTTCTATGCGAATCCCTCTCCTTTTTCACATCTAGCATTTAACCCAACATAACCACACTGCCAGCATTATACTAGTAGCTCACATTCTCAGCAAAGTATAGACCACAGAATAAAAACAAAAATGGTATGAAAAACCAAAAGGATTTTGCATCCTTAGCGGCTTCATACCGATTTCCATTTTATTTAACTTTCCATTATATGTATTAGTTTCATATGCAAGAGTTTTCATAACCCTTATTTCATGGATTATTATATACTGATACCCGATTTTTGTAAATAGCGCAGCTACTACCTTTTATATCTATATCAACTTTTGCATGCACTGGTAATCTGAGGTTTCAATCTGAATCGCTGCTTGCTGAATCTTAAACTTTTCGCGTATAGTGTTTGTAGCCTGCATTAGTATATTCTGCCCATCTGCTGCAGCCTCAGCAACTAAGTGACAACTCAGCGCATTACAGCCGCTTGTCAGACTCCACACCCGCAGCTCGTGGACCTCACTGACACCGCTGATCGCAGCAAGATCGCTTTTGATTTGACTGGCATCCATATTCAGTGGTACTCCCTCCATAAGAATATGCAACGCCTGTTTGGCCACTTTCCAGGCCCCTTTACTGATGACAACTGCAACTAGCATGCTGACAATTGGGTCAACCAAGTACCAGGAGTAAAACTGCATAAGTACCCCGGCAACGATGGCCCCGACCGAACTTAAAGCATCACCAATAACATGCAAATACGCACTGCGCATATTGATATTTTCCTGAACATCACCCTGTTTTAAGAGGGCCACTGCGCTTATAATATTGGCCAGCATCCCTACAAAGGCAATGGCCATCATCGAGATGCTATCAACAGCCTGGGGTTGCTGAAACCGTTTAAACGCTTCCACAATAATAAATCCTGATATAACGAACAGGGTTATAGCATTAAATAAGGCCGCTAAGATTTCAAATCGCTGATAGCCAAAGGTTTTCCTTAGTGACGGCGGTTTAGCGGCAACCGTAATTGCCAGCAAGCTAAGCGCCAGTGAGCTTACGTCACTTAACATATGCCCTGAATCAGACAGGAGCGCCAGGCTATTGGTAACCAAACCACCAATGAACTCCAGCAACATTATACCGAATGTTACAATCAGGGCAATCCCTAATCCACGCTTATTATTATGCCCTGGCTCTCCATAATGCTCTTGGCCATGATGATGTGAACTCATCAAATGTAACCCCCTACTAAAAAATTTCGGCATTTATCTTCTGCAACGTCTTTAATAGCTGCTCACTCTCTTCTTCAGTCAGTACTCCCAAAACTTGTTTGGATAACTCTGAATGAAATTGATGGTGTTCCTCATACGCCTGCAAGCCTTTTTCGGTAAGGCTGATTAAATATACTCGCCTGTCCTGGGAACTAAGCTCACGCTTGGCATATTGCTTTCGTTCCAACCGGTCAATTGTCACTGTCGTAGTTCCTGTTGTTACCCCCAGCTTCATGGCTACATTTTTCATATTCAGCTGTCCATATTGTCCTAAAACTTCAATGGCATGCGCTTCTGACACTGTTAAGTCACTTGCCCGGATAACCGAACTTTCCCATGAAGAAAATCCATTAAAAAAACGAAGTAGCTCCTGTGTCAGATTTTCCAATTCATTACCTCCTTTTTGTTAGATTATAATATTATTGCAATATCGTATTGTTTGATATTCTAATAATATTATAATCAATCTTTTCACATAAAAGCAATACCTATTTCTAAAATGTTAGTCATCATCCCATTTTAGAAACAAAAAAGCATGAAAAACTAAAAGGATTTCCTGTCCTCAATAGTTTCATGCCTAAATATCCTATAAATAATATACTCTTGCAGCTTATATTTCAAAGGGAGTAGGTCGATTACTTCCCAAAATACATCTTTTCAAAGGGAATTTCATATTGAGAATCGTTGAAAGCAACCCCCTGCAAGCCTTTGATGGCAACAGCCTTGGTTTTGGAATAAGAAATCGGTATATACACACACTGATCATTGATATACGTTAAAATCTCTTTGTATTTTTCGGCACGTTTACCATTATCAGCTTCAATCATAATGGTAGTGATGGTATCATCCAGCCATTGTTTTCTTTCAAGACCTTTTTGCGCCTGACAGTCTCCATGAGCAGGAATTCTCCAGGAAGATACATAAGACTGCGGGTCATAGGGCGTTCCCCAGGATAACGAATATTGCAGGTCAAAATCACCGGTTCTTTGTCTATCCAGAAAAGCCTGTTTTTCCTCAGCCAAAATATTCATTGTAACGCCCACTGCTGCCAAATCAGCCTGCATGGACTCGGCAATGGTGCCTTCCTGCGCATTCTTGGCGTTATAAGAAAAAGTCACTTCGCATGTTTTGCCATCTTTGACACGAATGCCGTCAGCGCCTTTAATCCAGCCGGCTTCATCCAGCAGTTTGTTGGCCTCTGCCGGATCATAAGCAAATGTTTTTAAAGCAATATCACAAAACGGCACAGTTTTGGCCATTAAGGTGTCGGCTTGCTCTTCAGAGCCGTTTAATATCCCTGTAATGATATTTTGTTTATTGATGGCATGTTCGAAGGCTTCCCGAACCTTCAAGTCCTTGGTAACAGGTGCTTGGGTATTTAACAAAATAGCACGGGAAGCAATCGGTGGACTGAGATATGTTTTATAGTCGCCTTCTTTTTCCATCTTTTTATAAGAATCCAGGTCAATCTGATCACCATCAGCCCCAAACAGCAAATCAATTTCACCATTTTTCAACGCTAATAAGATTGTCTGGGGGTCAGGCATAACCTTCCAATTAATTGTAGCGACTTTTGTTTTTTCACCCCAGTAATTTTCGTTACGGGTAAAGACTGCATATTGATTGTTCTCGTGCTTGGACAAAATCCAGGGGCCGGTACCCGCATAACCATTTACGCCATGGTGAGTTGCGCCGTCAATAAAACATTTAGGCGAAATGAAACGGAACGGTCTGGTTAGCCCCAGTTCTACCAAAGTCGGATAATACGGATGCTTTAATACCAGTTTAAAAGTATGCTCGTCAACAACTACATTTTCCTTAATTTCATTGACCATATCCAGCCATTGGTGGCGTTTGATATTAGCCACAATGGCATCCATATTTAATTTAACAGCTTGTGAGTTGAAGGGTTCACCATCAGTGAATGTAACCCCCTTGCGCAAATGGAACGTATATTCCAAACCATCAGCCGAAATTTCCCAGCTTTCAGCCAAGGCTGGTTTGACTTTACCGCCTTCATTTTTTGTCAGACCCTCAAACACCATATTCTGAGCGGACATTTCACCCAGATATAAATGCGGATTAATGTCACGGATATCTTTGGTACTGGCATAGTTAATTTCATTTTTGTTGGCAACAGCCGCATTACCGCCAGTACTTTTGCTGCAGCCTGCAAGCAAGCTGACGCACAGGGCAATTGCCATTACCATTGTTAGAACTTTTTTGAAATTCATTTGAACTCTCCTTCTTATGGGTTTTAGAATTTATAGTTGGTAATCAAATGATAAGACGGTTTGTATTCGCTAAAACCAGCTTTGTTTTCATCATATGGTTTCAGATTATAATATCTGGCTTCAACATTGACGTTTTTGGCAAATACATATTGCACACCAAGTCCAAAGCCTTTGGCACCGGCACCACCAATGCCATTACCGCCGCTTACCACCAAAGTTCCTGGATTATTAGTTGAATCAACCGCATAATTTCCCAGACTTAAATAATCAAAATTGATGCCATAGGAACCCGGTTTGCTGTTGTCAATGCCTTTCCATTGTACCCTGCCCCA
This sequence comes from Sporomusa ovata DSM 2662, assembly GCF_000445445.1. Taxonomy (GTDB): domain Bacteria; phylum Bacillota; class Negativicutes; order Sporomusales; family Sporomusaceae; genus Sporomusa; species Sporomusa ovata. The sequence continues at coordinate 91,047 of NZ_ASXP01000005.1, forward strand.
GTAGCCATGCTTTTGGGCATTTGCCGGCAATTTATCATGATTGTTTTCTACATATTCGCCGTTGACAGTAAAGTCACCGGTTTTTGTTTTAAAACCATATGCTGTTTGGTTAAAATTGTACCCGACAGAATTAGTCATGGTATCCAGATGAGCGACAGTCAGGTTAGTATTCTGACCAATCTTCACATTCAGATTAGCTAAGGCTGCATTAGTCGTGGCCCCACTACCTGTATAAGCGGCTAAATCACCATAGCCGGCTGATAGTTGGGCATTGCCAAAATCATAGGTGGCATAGGCTCCGTCAATTGAGTTGCCATCCCAGATAATTCCCTGGCCCAAAGATGGCAATATCCGACCAAGAGCAAAGGTTGTCTGCTTATTCTTCCATTGCAGTTCAGCCTTGTCAAAGGCAGGATTGGAATAAGTTGAACTTTTACTTGTACCATTGACAGCACGCTTATTACTGGTATGTGTTGCCACAAGACGGCTATTGAACTTTAAATTATCGGTAATATCTGCCGCAATATTTAGTCTCACACGCTCTTGTATGCGCGTGTCTGCGTCTTTGTCAGTATTTTTAGTTTTTTGATCCCAGTTACTCTGGTAACGAATCCGGACATCACCATTGGTGATTTTTACCGGCGACGTATTTTTCTCTAATTTATCTAACCGGCTGGCAACATTACTTGTTTCACTCAGGTTAAATTCAGGCGCAAATTCAGCTTTAAGTTTTTCAATCGTGGCTTGGGCTGTCGCATCAGCGTTAGCTGATTTTGCCATGGCCTTGGCTACAATAGCTGCCATTTCGCAGCGTGTCAAGATAACATTGTCTTTGTAAGCGCCACCGCCGAAGCCTTCGACAAGACCCGCTTCCGCCAACTGGCTGATAGCACTATAGGTCCAGTGTTTTTCCGGAACTACAGCAAAAAGATTCGCCGGAACGGCCAGTGAAGTACCAGCCATACTTAAACTGAATACGGCATACAGAGCGATCATAGTTTTCTTTTTCATCAAATTTCTCCTATTCTTTTCCTCGTCAAAAATAATACAAATTCTAAAAAAGGTTCATATTGAAGACTAAATGGATGGCTCCAGTCAGATCATAGCCTGAACAAACGCTAGCCTCTTAAAAAATAATAAACCACGATAAGCTCAGCCGTTCTTAGCTGTGCTAACCGTGGTTTCAAACCAACAAATAACAGTTTTTAATTTTCATAATGTAAAAATTACGTACAGCATTCATTACTGCATTGTTCATATTATAACGTACTTTTTTTTAGTTTACAATACAAGTTTTGTTAGAATTATATTTAATTATGTATTTTTACCAAAATAATGGTTTATGCTTTGGAATTGCTGTCAAATTGATAATACTATCCTGCTTTATTTTACTGAACTCATTGCCATAACATGGGGAACACCATCACTGGCCAGATGAATGGCAGCCTTCACCTGGTACACCGTCCGGAGCATTTCCGTGGTCAGCACTGCTGCAGGCTGTCCGGCAGCATACACCTCGCCGTCAAATAAGACAACAATTTCATCAGCATACCGGGCGGCCATATCCAGCTGATGCAAGGTAACGACAGTCGTCAGGCTTCTGCTAATAGTCAGTTGTTTGATTAACTCCAGCATTTCCAGTTCCCGGTGCAAATCCAAACTATTTGTCGGTTCATCCAAGAGTAAAATGCTAGGTTCGCGCACTAACGCCTGTGCAATAAACACCATCTGCCTTTGACCGCCACTCAACTCGCAAATATTCCTGGCAGCTAATTTTTCTATACCTAGTTGCCTGAGAATTTTCAAAACATAATTTACCTCGACATCACTGACTTTCAGGGACAGCGAATGTACCCTTCCCAGCAAAACAACCTCAAAAACACTCAAAACAGCTTTTCCACAACCTTCTTGTGAGAGATAGCTGATCTGCTTTGCTATGTCCTGTGGTTTAAGAGTACTTAGGCTCCTGTCATTCATCAGAATATCACCCTGTCCCCGCAGGATGCCGCTGATACATTTTAACAACGTAGACTTACCTGTTGCATTGGGACCAATGACAGCTGTCACTTTACCTGGGGAAAAGGTAAGATTGATGTTTTTTAATATTGGCTGGGAGTCATAGCCAAAAGAAAAATTACTTATTTGCAGCATCACCAGTACCTTCTTTTCTGCGTCAATATCAACGAAAAGAAGAATGGTACACCGATCAGCGAAGTAACAATTCCTATCGGAAAAATCGCGCCCGGAATAATCAGCTTACTGCCAATAGAGGCAGCCGAAAGCAGCAGGGCTCCGCCTAAAGCCGATACAGGCAAAAAAAACCGTTGATCTTCGCCTACCAGCATTCTGGCAATATGAGGTCCGACTAAACCAATAAACCCGATAGTACCTACGAAACAAACTGCCGAAGCAGTTAACAAGGAAATAAGCACAAATGTCTTGAGCCGCAGCTTTTCAACATTTATTCCCAGGCTTTTGGCCTTTTCATCGCCCAGCTTCAGGGCTGTAAGCTTCCAGGCGTCTTTTACCAGCAGAGGAACGGCAAGGACAAGGACTGTCGCAACTACGCCCACTTTGGCCCAGGTTGCCTTCATTAAGCTGCCGAACAGCCAAAATACTATGGCCTGAAGTGCTTCAGCAGAAGCCATATATTGCAGTAAAGCCAATAAAGCATGAAAGAGAAACAGCAGGCCAATTCCTGCCAATACCATGGTTTCAGCCGTAATTGCTCTGGCCCTGCCGATGAAGTAAATCAACAGGCAGCTTAATAGCGCAAAAACAAAAGCATTGAGCGGGACCAGATAATCTTCGGGAATTGGCAGTGTACCTCCCCCCACGACAATGGCTAATGCCGCACCAAAACCGGCCCCTGCCGATATTCCCAGGGTATAGGGGCTGGCCAGTGGATTATCCAGAATGGTCTGCATCTCGGCACCGGCAATACCCAGGGTTGCGCCGACAACCAGGGCCATCAAGGCTGTCGGCAGCCGCAAGGTCCAGACAATAACCTCTGTTGTCGGCTCAACCAAGCCTGTCCCCCAAATTGCATTAACTACATCTGGTACAGCTAACCAAGCTGGCCCCACCAAAATATCAACAAGCAAGCTCACCGTGCATACCGCAGCGAATAGAAGCAAATAGGAATACTTTTTTGCAGTAATACCCTGATATATTACTTGTTCTTTTACTAGTTCCATACTCATTCTCCTCGCCTAATTCTGCAGATCCATCATCCAGACACCACTCAGCTCAACAGGCAAAAACTTCTTGTAAAATTCCTGGAAGCTTATTAGCGGGTCTACATCCTTAAACTCTTCAGGATAAAACTTTTTCGCCAAATACTGAATAACCACCGAATCATAGACCTCGCGGGAAATCGCATGATGGATGGAAAAGACTTGCTTATTTTTCACGGCGTTAAGTTCTGACCAGCCTGCCCTGTTGGTAAAAGCTTGAAGCAGCTTCTGTGATTCTGCTTGATCGGCCATAAAGCCCATACGCAGGGAATCCGCTTTTTTCGGCCAATATGCGCCTGTGATAATAATCATATCAGGATTAGCCTTCAGTAAAAACTCAGGGTTTATTGGTGCAAATTTTTCAATTTTATCCTTGGTTATATTAATGCCGCCGCATTTTTCCACCAAAGCACCCCACATATAGTTTCCATAACTATTGCCATAAGTAGCCGGACCTTCTGAGCCGCACTCCACATAGACATTAGGCTTAGGCTTGTTAATCAATTGTAAACGTGAGTAGATTTTATTGACCTCTTCCTGGTGATAGGCTGCCAGTTCTTGAGCCCGCTGTTCCTTGCCGAGAATTTTTCCAAGCAGTTGAATGCTCTTTGTATGATTTTCGACAGTTTCCAGGTGGTAATCAATAAATACAGTAGGTATACCCGCTGCCTCCAGTTTTTTTACAATATCCTGGGCTTGTTTCTGCACACTTAGCGGTAAAATCAGTACATCCGGTTTTAAGGCAATAACCTTTTCGACATTAAAAGTGTCCTGATCGATATTCCCTATATCCGGAATCTTCGCTAATTCCGGCATAGCTTCAGAATATTTTTCCCACATATCGAAGCGGTTGATCTTTAATCCATTATCCCAGCCGGCAATCTTTTGCTGTACATTTTTCCCCTCTAGCGCCAGCATAGTAATAAAGCCGCCACCGCTGCCGCTCCACTGCAGCACTACCTTATTGACCGGCGCTTTGATTTTTACCTCCCGCCCGGCAAGGTCGGTGACCTGAATTTGCTCGTCTTGTTTTACTGCCGTTTGCTGCGAGCAACCTGCTAGTACGGTAATAGCAACCACAAATACTAAAACTACTACGCATAGTTGTTTTAATGACGATTTCCAATTCATTGTAACTATCCCCATCCTCTTATTTTTCCACCAACACAAATCGAAAAATATATGCCTGCTCATAAGCAGCCTTCATTCTGTCGTCAATGCACAAAAAGCCGTCTTCCTTACGGGAAATGTCAATATACCCCTGCGGCTTGCGCCGCTCAATTTCTACTTGAGTAGTTATTTTGAGGCACAAATGGCAAACATGGGCGTAGGCTTATATAACAATTGCTCCATTTCATCATGAACCATGGGACTGATATTGTCTTGAACCTCTACCTGTCGAAAACCGCAATTACGAAAAGCTTGCTCATCCCACAACGGCCGTTTTTCATAGGTTAGAGGCAACTTACGGGCAATAGCCTCATTTTCTTTTCGCTGCCTGGGTGAAGTATTTTGTTTGTACCCTTTTTCCATTGCCAGCCGCAAATATTTATCACATTCGGCCTGAAGAGCCGGGTCACTAAGACCTAAATGCCAATTTGCATCAAATACCAGTGCTTTTCCTGTTGGTTTTAACAGCCTGTGCCATTCTTGATAGACTTCCATTGGATTTGGCAGTAACCAAGTTACGTTTCTGGACACAATTAAATCCAAACTTTCCTTGGGCAGGTCAACATCATGGGCATCAGCCTTCAAAAAACGTATATTCGTTCCGGCTGACACAGCATTTTGCCGCGCTTCTTTCAACATTTCTTCACATTTGTCAATAGCGGTAACCGAATAGTTCATTCCAGCCAGCAAAATGGCGAAAAATCCCGGCCCGGTCCCCACATCTAGCACCGTAAGATTTTCTTGCTCACCCGCGTACTTACGCAGTAACGACTCCCAGGCCTGTTTTTTCTGGCAGATCATTTCCCGTTTTACCAGATCACTATAGCTATCAGCACGTCCATTCCAGTATGTTTCTATACGTTGTTCCAGCATACCGATTAACTCCTTTATAAAATAAATTTTAGCTATACCTTCGCTATATTACTCAACAACTTAGTAGTGGTGATATATCCCCCCTGAAAAACAAAAAACCACAAAGGATAGGACTTTAATCGTCCAAATACCCTTCGTGGATATGTCTTACTTGTTGAGATTTAGGTACTAAATCTACTAGTCAACTTACCGACCTTCAAGTCAGTATTCGCTAAAATTATAACTTATTATAATCAACAGTACAATACATATTGTGAAAATATTATTTATTCCCTAAATATCCTGTATCAAGAAGCTACCAATCTAACTTAACCTTCTACATACTCATGTATTAGAACTTATATTTATATTCTACCCCGACACACCTGCCAGGTGCCAGACTCTCCTGGTAATATTTCCGGTCAAAAAGATTGTCCACATATACGGCAAGATTATTATTTTTGTCAAAGCTATAATTAACCTTGGTATCCATCACGAAATTAGGTTCAAGGTGACTTTTCGAAGTGTTGTTTATACTTTCATATGTTTTTGATATGTATGTACCAACAAAATTAGCAGTTAGCTTTTCCTTGTTATACCGCAATCCGATATTAAGGGTTTCCCTTGGTACAGTTTGTAATGTATTGCCATTTAAACTTTTATCTTTGAAATCAATCACTTTGGCATCATTATAGGTGAAATTTAAAAAAGTATTCCATGCCGGACTTATCTTATGATCAATTTCAAACTCAACCCCTTTCGCTCTCGCTTTACCAATATTATCCCAAATTATATTATTTGTTCCAGGAATATCATACTGTTGAATCATATTATCCATGTCATTTTGGAAAATGGAAAAACGAATCACAGTTTTGGGGTTAACTTTATAATCTAATCCCAAGTCATATGAGCGAACGGTTTCCGCTTTTAAATTTGGATTATTATATAAATATCCCCCAGCAGGTATAGCCCAAAGTCTGGTTAAATTAAATAATCCAGGAGCAGTAAATGATTTCCCTGCTGATATTCTTCCTGTCACTTTATCATTGAATTCGTGTACTAACGCGATTTTAGGAGAAAATGAGTTTTCTTCTTTATCTGGTTGATTAATTACTGCGTCAGTTACTTTAACCTGACTGTAAGCAGAATGAAACTTCCACTGATCATAGCGGCTGCCGATATATAACGTTGTTGCATTAGCTAGTTGTATTTCGTCCTGAAAATAAATAGACTTGGTAGTGGCTTTTCCGCCAGACCGCTCCAACTGATCAGCCGCAGTATATGAAATTACCGCCGGGTTAGATAGTTTATAAGTATAAGAGTCTGTTTTATCCTCTTTTTGTGCAATGCCAAATACTACATTATTTTTCTCATTAATCCGGAAATTCATGTTTATATCGAAATCCCGTGACCGTGTTGGATTCGGCTGATAGTTCTTGCTTGTAATAGTCCAATAGTCTTTATAATTAAGCTCGCCAAACCTTATGTTCAGTTTTTTATCATCAGACAGTTTATTCTCATAGCTTATATTAGTATAGTCAGTAACCCGCTTACCTCTGTTTGTCCCAATATCATACCGATAAGAGTAATCAGCGCTACCGCTATAAATCATCATTCTTTCTTTCGCATTCATATCATAGACAAGTTTAAAAGAATACTGCTCACTGTCAGAGCCAAACTTACCTTTATCATAAGCAGTTGGGGCTTCATTCGTTATATAGCCGTCGGTTGTTCGTTTCGCATAATCTAAATAATATTGCAGTTTTCCAGCCTTACCATTAAAATCGACTGATTGTTTCCGGGTGTTCATACCGCCGGCTTCCAGCCCAATGCTGCCACCCGGCTTGGCATCCGTCTTGGTAATGATATTGATAACCCCACCCATAGCATTTGAACCGTATAGAGCTGAAAATGACCCTCTGATTACCTCAATCTTCTCAATGTTTTCTATAGGAATATTAGCCCATTGTGCACCGCCAGTTGAGCCATTATTCAACGAAAGACCATCCATTAATACCAGAATTTCACTTTGTCTCAGGCCTCTAATAGAAATTGTCGTTCCTTTCATGCCTCTTTGCGGTTTTACATATACCCCTGGTACATATTGCAATATTTCGTCAATTGTTCTGACATTAGCTTCAGCTATTTCTTTAGCAGTGATTACTGTCACTGCAGCCGGAACATCTTTTTCCTTTTTCTCAGTTTTTGTAGCTGTTACAACTATTTTATCAAGTTCATAATTCAAAACAGAATCATTATTTTCTTCTTCTGCCCAGACAGAGGACGGATTTGCGTATAACATTAACCCAGTTAATAGCATGACGGCTGTTTTGTTTGCACTTCTCAAACCAATCTACCCCTTTATATTTTATTTATGAGTTCAACTGTCTTATGAATTATCGCCTCCTAGTCCTCTTCCAATAAAAAAACCACGAAAGAAAATTATTCCTCTTTCATTAGGAATAATTTAGCCTTCATGGCTGTTCATTGTTAGAATTAGGTTAAAAATTATCTCGAAGCAATTTCATGCGCTAATTTAAAAAATTATAATATATTTGTCTTTTTTGGAAACTTCAGCTTTCCTATTTACTGACCTGGATGACTTACTTCCTTGGCCAGATACACTTCATGACATTTACCGGGTTCCGAATAAGCATAACTGATGCACCTTGTTGTCGAAGTGAGGTATATTAATTTTCACCATGACTAATTTTGTAATGAGTTTTCACAACTCTATTCATTCATAGTTTACATTATATTAACAATTTTGTAAACAAGTTATTGTGAAATACAGAACTGACGCATAACTTTTTTTGAACTTCTGTTTCACCTCGACCAGCTTTTCCGTGTTCGGTACATAAGATTCTATAAGAAATTCCGCCTACGTTGTTAACTTCTCCATACTACATGCGGCGTTCCAAGCCAAGTGCAAAGTGACGTGCCGCTATGGGAAATTGTCCAGCATAACCTGTTTCAGCTTTTAATTCATAGGCTCTGTTATTAAGATTGTAGGCTTTAAAATAAGCTTTGAGATCAGAGCTTATTTTATAGTTAGCCGCCAAGTCAACTACCCAGTATGAGGTGGATGTAAAGGCTGCCAGACTGCGCCCGGTAGCGCCACGCAGTGTAAGTCCGGCATTCCATTTATCACGACTGTATTCAACATTCAATCGGTAACCGTTGGGCTGATTGTTTTTAGGGTCATCATAATAGTCTCTGTTTCCCATACCTTTCTCTTGCACTTGAACATAAGTATAACCGGCTGAAATATTCCATGGAGGAGACAACTGGTGGAGCAAATCAATGTTCAGACCTTGCCGTTTTTGTTTGTTAACATTTTTAAACTTAATTAACAGACCATCTGTATATCTTACAATAGCATCATCAATCCGACTGCTAAAAACACTGGCCTGTAATTTGGTTTTGTCATTCAAATTGGTATTCAGGCCAAGCATAACCGTCTCGCCTGTTTCCGGGCGTAAATCCGGATTACCTCGCGGTACACCCAGACTATACAATTCCTCAATAACCGGTGCCTTGAACATTTGTCCCCAGGAAGCAAAAATATTGGTATCTTTATTAATTTTCCGGTTCACAGCAAACCTGGCAGTGTTTTGACCGCCAAATACGTTGTATTGGTCATGGCGCATTCCTGCAGTCAAAGACCAATCACTGGGCAACTGCCAGTGATTTTCTAAGAATATGGCTTTATTAGCTATTTCTTTGTTATAAACTCCACCACTGGGAATATCCACGTTTACTTTTCGCCAACTAACGCCACCAACGATATCATAATTATCTGCTATCTTCCAGTTATTCTGGCATTCTACTCCGGTTGTCCTGCTAGTTACTACATACTTATCTACTTCTAACGCTGTTCCTTCCATATAATGATAACATTCAAGCCGGTCATCACCATGGTAAACTTTGAATAATCCATCTGTTCCCGATTTATTTTTCCAACGATATGTCAAATCAAGATCGTTATTGCGATTGATTTCATAAGCAGTAGGATTATGCCATTTGTAACCCTGCGGTGTCAAAAAATAACCGTTATTGCTGTTCATATAGTTCCAATAGAGCGTGAGTGACCGACCCCCGCTTAAATCCTTATCTAGTCTCATACTAACTGAATCTTGATCTACGGCACTATTAGGCATACGCTTGACTGAACCTGTCTTAGCATCCTTGTATTCAAAATAATCCTGTCGCTTACGCTCAGCAGTAATTAAATAACCAAAACCGTTTTCCCTGTTTTCTGTCGTTAAGGTATAATTCTGCATTCCCCAACTGCCGCTGCGCATCTGCACACTTGTCTCTTGGGTGCCGGCTTTACGGGTAATAATATTGATAACTCCGCCGGCGGCATCACTGCCATACAGTGAAGAAGCCGGGCCGCGAACAATTTCTATTCGTTCAATATTTTTTACACTTGGCAAAAGATTGAGGTTGAACCTGAGTTTGCCACCGCCTACGGCATATTCATTGTTGACTTTACGTCCGTCAACCAGCATCAGGACACGATCATCACCATTAATAAAAATTGAGCTTATGCTATAATCGTTTGTAGCAGAACTAAAGGTTGCAATGTTAATCTTTTCCAAAATTTCAAGAACACGCGTATAACCCCCTTTTTCAATTTCATCACGGGTAATCACGGTTACACTGGCCGCAGTGTCTGCCTTTTGTACCGGAATACGGTTGGCAGTTACAACATAATCGTCCAGATTATACTCCGGTTCTTTTGCTATCGCCTCCGTTGCGCCTAACGTTAATGCACAGCCAACAAGAATACTTACTAGCTTTTTTTGTTGTTTATTCATGAATGCTTTCTCCTCGCCGTTTATGTTTAATTATTGCTAGCGAAAAACCCGCATAACGTGGCGTTTTTTTCATATAATCGATATATTCTTGACCAAATCGTTTGATATTCAAGGTTTCTTCACTTAACACACCCATGTGAACCTGGATGACACGCACCAAAAAATAAACCCACAGACCCCAATATAGGGGAGATTCAAGATTCCAGCCAGTAATAATCGTGCCAAACAAACAAATAATTCCTGCCATAACATGAGAGTTTCTGCTGAATTTATAAATACCCCAATCCACGACAGTTTGATTTTTCTCCGGATGCTTGCGCATCGCCCAAAAGCCTAATGAAAGTACAATCTCGCCAACAGTAATTATGAAACAACCTATCCAAAAAGCTGTATTAAGTGAAAAAGGAATAAACCACATCCATATTAAGCCTACAACCCAAAAAAGTTTGTTCCCCATCTGACATGCCTTGCCAGGACCAGCACCAGTCATTCTCTCTGCTTTTATAAACGCAAAGAGCAACCAGGAAACAATATACCATATAATCTGTATCATCATCAGCCGTTGATACCATACTGCTTCCATAATCCACCGCCTCACATAATTCTATTAATTTTAGAAATACTGCGTAACCAACTTTCTTTACCTGTTGACGCAACAACTCATTGAATACCTAGAGCTTTAATTTGATAAAATTTTCACAAAGTTTGATCTTTGCTACCTCAAAGAGTTCAAATGGAGTCATCAAGCCGGTTTTCAGCACCTTTGACAGTGCTTCTTCGCACACCATTCAAATTTCATTTCCCCTATTTCCATTAAATATTGATTACTTTCCGCCCACTTGACAGGATTCGTAAAAAAAGGTCATTAATTTTCAATTTGTCATTTGAAAAACAAATTAAAAATTAATGACCTTCAAGTCACATGTCCAAATTAGTATACCTTGCACTGTTGGACTTATATCACTGATCTTCTGATCAATATTTTCATAGTATCCAGCAAATACAAAGATATCAAGCAGCAGTTACGTACCTTATATTGATTATAGTGGTAGAAGAAAAATTATTCAATACATGTTCTCTTAATACTACCTGCTAAACAAAAAACGCTACTTCTTTACAAAAATTTGGTATTCTTTATTTTTTACATTTATAGCTTGTTTTTAAATAGTATAAGCTGTGCTTAAACAAACGGAAACTTAGTGACTTTCAAGTCACACAGTTAGTTTTCTATATCGCGTCAAAAATTTTGGGCATTAAAACTTATGAGTTACCTGTAATGCGTAAGTCCGTCCAGGCGCCTGATAATAGTTAAAATATTGACGGTCAAATAAATTATCAACTCCCAGCATAATCGTATTATGCTGATCCCACTGGTATTTCAGTCTAATATTCATAACAAAAAAAGGATCAAAGGAACTGTAGACGCCATTAACGACGTCGCTGTTGTCATCTTGCCAATAGCGCTTGCTGGTATAGTTACCAGTCAACAGCCCATGCCACTTTTCTTTTTGATAATCAATCCCTAATTTCAACATCTTTTCCGGAACATACGTCACTATCTTGCCTTCACTTGCAGGGTTCGCTTTGCATTTCGTAATAACCGGACGCTGCTGGGTATAATTGAGGAAAGCCGACCATATTGAGTTAACTTTGTGACTAAGTTCGACTTCCACCCCGTTAGTAGTCCCTTCACCGGTATTTTCAAAATGAGTTAAAGTGTAAGTATTCCCGTCTCGGGTGATCGTTCCTACTGTCCGCTTATAGATCATATCAGTAATATTATTGTGAAAAACTGCCATACTTAAGTTAGTTTTATCGCTAAGTTTCTTTTTTCCACCAAGTTCAACTGTTGTAATTTTTTGCGGTTTTAAATCAGGATTAGGGTCATTCAATATGTTGTACGGAACCCCATTTCCAATTGATGAGGAATAAATACTATACAGATCGGGAGCCTGAAAAGCTTTCCCCCAGGATAAATACATGCTGGAAGTTTGATCCATTGTATATTGTAAAGCAATTTTCGGACTGACGGCCGAATCACTCCGTTCAGAATAATATGAAGGATTGATTGCCGGTCCGGCCTGTGTCATACCGTCAGTACTCCACCGGTCATAACGCAGCCCGGTGGTCAAACTAATTTTATTAGAAAATTTATGCTCGTTTTGCCCAAAGAAAGCTATTGTGCTGGCGTTACCAGCCGCCTGATTATATAAACCGGTTTTACTGCCAAAATCCCGCCAATTGCTCTGATAATATTCCTGCGCCGACATTTTGTCTTTGCCATAATGCACTCCGAAAACCGCCAAATCATTGGGACTAAACCGTATTTCTTTCTGCAAGTCCATATTCAACCGGCTTGAGGGCATATCTTGCACCCGTCCGGTTCCATCTAGATTAGATGCTCTAATGATATAATTTTTTACAGTATCGGTGAGACCGCCGCTAAATGTCCACCCGTTCTCACCATCCCTGTAACTCATCGTATAAACATTTGTTTCCCGGCCACCAGGCTGCGCCCAAAAAGTCCGATCATTTACAGTAATCATATTACCATTACCGACATCGGCATTTCCTGTAAAAGAAACTCCATTCATAGTAAGGAAATTATGTTCAGAACCGTAACCAAATTCATATTTATTATGCAGTATACTGGCAGTCAGAGTACGATTATCACTAAATTTGTAGATTAATTTGCCGCCAATATTGTCTTCATTCCAAGTTGAATTCCCCATATCACCCACAATATAATTGTTAACGCCTTTTGGCGTCGTGCTGCGTTTCCAACCGGTTACGCTGCCCGTACCTGTGCCTTGAGTTGGCGAAACCACGGCCAGATTAGATCCATACCCATCTGTGCTTTTTTTCTCGTAGTTCAACTGATAGCTTAATTTATCAGTAAGCTTATCGCTAATAGCGACCTGGTGCATCCAGGTGTTATTGGTCTCCCATCTTGATGATACGCTGGCCTGAGATTGCTGAGAATTTTTGGTGATAATGTTGATGACTCCACCCATTGCTTGACTTCCATACAAAGTCGAACCGGTTCCCTTTACTATTTCGATACGTTCTACGCTATCAATAGGAATGCTTGACCATGTTACAAATCCAATATAGGCATCATTTAGCGGCTGTCCATCCACCAGTACCAAAGTCTGAGATCCTACACCACGCATATTAACCATTGGGGTTATGGATGACATTCCCCTTAGCCGGGCATCGTATACTCCGGCAGCCATAATAAAGGCCTGATCAATACTTTGGATATTCATTTTTTCAATATCATTGGCAGTAATAACAGTAACACTTGCCGGAATATCCTTCGTTGCCTGCAGGGTTCTAGTAGCCGTAACCACCACTTGTTCGAAGGAATACTGACTTTGCTCCTCCACTTCCTCAGCATAAGAAACAGCCGGTGTTTGGAATAGTAACGCCCCACTCACCATGGCACAAAGCATGGCTTGCTTTTTCTTTAGTGATTTTACATGTGGCATTATTGTAAATCCCCCCAACCTTATTACAATATCACGTAAATTCTCTAAGTATATATCTTTAAGAGAGTTATATCCAGGTAATTTTTCAAGGAAATACTAACATTTGCTAATGATTATTCATGTATAGATTTCTCCCCAGCGATTTAATCCAATTTTCGTGGGAACATCCTAATAATTAAGTTCTAAAAATAACGCGGCACCTTAGTCATATAGTCTTGATATTCTCTCCCATATTTCTGCAGGCAGTACCGCTCTTCAGACAATGTTATGATATGGCAGGCAATCACTTCAATAGTATGGAGGATAATTAACAACCAGGAACCAAGGGCCAATCCAACGCCGTACCAGGTGAAGTTATAGATAATATAAATCGGATTCCTGCTAAACCGGTATAATCCTTTAACAATCGGCTGGTCAAGAGGAGTAGTTACATAATTCCACAATGCTATGGCGTTTAAAGCCATGCCAGCCAAATATATACAAGTCCCGGCATAAAAATAAACGGTCCCGGTATTGATAGGTACAAAGACCGGATAAAAGACAGACCCAATCCAGGCAACCCAGGAAATGTAATAATTTATTGCCTCCCACAATGTTTTATGCGGATTTGCTGGCGTAAATAAACGTTTGTGAGTCCCTTTCCTGAAAAAGGGAATACCTTGATTAACGATAAGATAGATTAACGAAAACCACCATCCATTCCATAAACCAATTGAAAATTCCGGCACTAATTCCATTACTTTTACCCCCTATACTCTTTTAAATTGAATGTTATTTGACTAATATCAACCAAGTTTGGCAATCCGCTAAAATCAATATCTTTTATTTTATTCCGGTTAAAAATCAGAACTTCTTTGCTATATGCGATTGGTACATTGACAACTTCTTCATGTAACACAGTCAGTAAATAACTATAAATTTCCTGGATTTCCGCAGTATCTACCGTTTGAAACAGCCTGACGATTTTTTCATTAATTTCTTTTTTCCGGGAAAGCCCCTGCTGGGCCGGATTATCCCAACTATTGTTAAGCATCGGGCTGATATAGGTATGTGGATCATAGGGCAGTCCATAGGTGCTGCTTACCGCAATATCAAACTCCCCGGCAGTGCCTTTGTTGTAGGCAGTCATCATTTCCGTGCCGGCTGTCCTGGCATCAATGCCGATCTCCCTTAATTGCCCCTGTACAGCCTGGGCAACCTCTGTGTCCGAACCATAACCGGTGCGGTAAATCATTTCCAGAGTTAGCGGCTGCCCCTCCTTCTCCCTGATTGGCTGGCCAGGAACCTGTTTCCAGCCGGCTTCCTCCAGCAACGCCCGAGCTTGTTCCTGATTGTATTCATAAGGTACAACCTTGACATCACAATAAGGCAAATTGGGATTTAGCACATGGTCTGCCGATTCTTCCATGTCGTAAAGAATATTTTTAATAATTGTTGCTTTATTGATGCTGCA
Source organism: Sporomusa ovata DSM 2662 (assembly GCF_000445445.1). Lineage (GTDB taxonomy): Bacteria > Bacillota > Negativicutes > Sporomusales > Sporomusaceae > Sporomusa > Sporomusa ovata. Next base: position 106,072 of record NZ_ASXP01000005.1, read on the forward strand.
GGCAATCGCCTTTCTTACCTTAGCATCCATTAATGGCCCTCTCGCTGTATTCAGCAGGAGTTTTCTGGTTCTCATCCTTTCTTCCGAAATTTTTACCCCAAAATTCTTGTCAGAGCGAAACTGGGCAACGGCATCCTGAGAGATCAAGCGTTCTCCCACCACAAAATCAACTTCTCCTGCCCGTAACGCCATCATTCTGGCATCTAACCCCGGGATGATTTTAACAATGTATTTTTTTGCCTTTGGTTTTTCGCCCCAATAACCTTCATTCCTGACGAATGTATAATATTTTCCCTTTTCCGACTGTTCCAACGCCAGTTGGTAAGGACCTGTGCCATAAGTTGCGGTAAACGTTTTGCCATAGGGGATATTCCCATTTTCAAATATTTTGGGTGACATCATGCCGGTCCATACACCGGTAAGATCCTGCAAGGCTGCGTAGTAGGGCTGTTTATAAATCAGCTTAACCGTATATTCATCAACGACCTCAACCGCTTCCAATTGAGCGATTGCACCGAACCACGCAAGCTGCACACCACTGTGTTGTTTCAGCATTTCCAGGTTCAATTTAACTACTGCCGCATTAAATGGGCTACCGTCGGTAAACATTACTCCTTTCTTTAAATGAAATACATATTCCCGGCCGTTCATTTCCCAGGACTCAGCCAAACGCGGCACGATTTGTCCCTGCTGATAGCCAACCAGTGTTTCATAAACCAGGGCCGAGTGAAAAAAGAACCCTTGCGCGCCACCTGCTCCCTTTACATCAAAAGATGTAAAATCCAAAGCATCGCAGCTAACTACCTCTGCCACTTCGCCGCCGGGCAACAGAGTATTTTTGCGGGCAGCCGTCTGCTGCCCGCAGCCTGCGGCAATCAGCATGATTGCCAGGATCAAGGCAACTAACAGCCAAATCCCTTTTCTGCTCATTTTCTACCTCCTATTATTGACCATCGTTCTCAGCGTTTTCTGCCGGTGTATATGGTTTTCTGTCCCTGGGATGAAGAGGTGGCAGGGAATCAACCAATAGTTTGGCATAGGGATGGTTAAATTCATGCAGCGATTTGATCCCCTCTACCGTTTCGACAAGTTCACCGTCTTTCATAACCGAGATCTTTTGTGACATATAGAGTGCAACATCCATGTCATGTGTAATAAAAAGATAGGCGCTGCCCATTTCCTGCCTAATTTCGCTCAACAAATCCAGGATTTTCTTTCTAATTGTCATGTCAAGTCCACTAACTGCTTCATCAAAGACAATAAACTGCGGATTGATCGCGATCGCTCTGGCAATACATATTCTTTTTTGCTGGCCGCCACTGAATTGGTGCGGATACTTTTGTCCATCTGCCGGCAGCAGTCCCACCCGGTCAAGGAGATAGGCCACCCGCTTCTGTTCTTCTCTGTAAGATAATCCCGCAAAATTTCGCAGCGGCTCGGCAATGCTGTCCTTGATCTGCCAACGGGGATTAAGAGAACTAACACTGTCCTGAAATACGATTTGCATATTTCTGCGGATTTCTTTCATTTCTTTTTTCTTGACCCTAAATAGATTGCGCCCCAGGAATTGTACTTCACCAGCATCCGGTTTTTCAAAACCAAGTATCAGTCTTGACAAGGTGCTCTTGCCGCTGCCGCTTTCTCCAACTAACCCGTAGGTTTCACCTGCCGCCAAAGATAAGGATACCTGGTTTACTGCCACCACATTCATTGGTTGCCCCTTGCAGCTTTTTCCATAATAGGTTTTCGATAAGTTACTGACAATCAGCAGCGCACTCGCCTCCCGCCCATCAGCCTGGCACTCAGCAGTTCCTTGGTATAGGAATGCACCGGCTCCTCAAACACTTGATATATCTGCCCCTGCTCAACAATTTTACCTGCTTTCATCACCGCAACCTCGTCCGCGATCCGGGCGATTACGGCCAAATCGTGAGAAACCAGCACGATTCCCGGTTTTTCTTCGTTTTTAATCTTTTCTATTTCATCAAGCAGCAGCGCCTGGTTTTTTACATCCAAGGCGGTTGTCGGCTCATCCGCGATTAATACGGCAGGACTTGAGGCCATCGCTATCGCGGCCATGATCCGTTGCAGCATTCCGCCGCTTAAACTACAGGAATAACTGTTCATGATTTCTTCCGGGCGCGGTAAGTTCATTTTTTTTAGCATAGCTATACCTGTTGCATAAGCCTCCTGTTTAGAAATTGTCCGGTGAGCCATCAGCGTCTCAATGATATGACCGCCGATTTTGATCAGCGGATTAAAGGCTGTCATCGGGTTCTGCATAATGACACCGATTTCGTTTCCTCGCATACTTTGCAGTTCTCTGGCAGAAATTTTAAGAATATCTTTACCGTTTACCAAAACCCGTCCTGTGACAGCAACACTGCTTTGATGCTGTAATAGACCCAGGATCGCTTTACAAAGCATGGTTTTGCCGCTGCCGCTTTCACCAACAATTCCTAAAACCGTTCCTTGACAAATAGCAAAAGAAATATCCTGTACAACAGGCTTGTCCTGCCTGATACTAATCCATAGATTTTCCACGCTCAATACCGTTTTTTCCATACTACCTCCGTTCTTGTCAGGCGTCAGGCGACACAATATCACGCAAGGCTTCGCCCAATATATTAAAACTGCATACGGTAAAAAAAATGCACATGCCCGGATAAAACATTAAATGTGGCTGGGTGTAGATCATGTTTTTCGCATTACTAAGCATAGAACCCCACTCCGGCAGTTCAGCCTCCACGCCCAAACCTAAAAAAGAAAATCCGGAAACCATAAGCACATTATGCGCAACTCCCAGACTAAAAAAGACGATTAATGCCGGTGCAATATTAGGCAGTATGTGTTTTATCATAATTACGCTGTCTGATGAGCCGGCTGCTTTAGCCGCCATCACATAATTCTTGTTTCTCTCCATCAATACATGGCTTCTTACAATCCTTGCATACCATACCCAATTCGCAAACACCATGGAAAACATTAGATTAACCAAACCCAATCCCAACACACTCACCAGGACTAACACAAAAACCAACGTGGGAAATGCCATCAACAAGTCACATATTCCCAAAAATATCCGGTCTGGTATTCCCCCATAATAAGCAGCTAACATCCCGGTAATGATGCTAATCATACTGGTAAACAGCAATATCGTACCGGCAATTCCGAGTGAATATCTGGCGCCAAATAGCAGGCGCGACAAGATGCAGCGTCCAAGTTGGTCTGTGCCCAACGGGAACTCTGCCGATGCCTTGACAAAGCGTTTGGCAATGTCCACTTTCATTGGATCATTTGGTGCAAGCAATGGTGCAAACACAGCACAAATGATAATCGCTGCAACCATTGTCATACCAAAAACCGCTTGTTTATTGTTCAGCACATTCCAAAAACCAGTCATTATTTTTCACCTTCTTGCAAAAATGCCGGATTAAGCCAAATATTGATGACATCGGCTAAAAGATTGCTAGTAACAACGATCACCGCCATAATTAATACATACGCATTAATCGCCGGAAAATCCCTGTCCATACTTGCGGCAACCACATAGAGACCCATCCCCGGCCAGGAAAAAACACTTTCAACAATGACGGCTCCGGCAACCATATGGCCGATGGTCTGTCCCAACAAAGTGACCAGTGGCGAAACTGCATTCTTAAAAACATGCTTCCAGACAATGCGGCGTTCATTTAGGCCTCGGGCTTTGGCATACAAAACAAAATCCTTATTCATGATTTCCAGCATATTCGTTCTTAACAGTCTGATATTCATCGAGATAACCGGCAATGCAAGCGTTACAGCAGGCAACAGGACATGTTCGATTTTTCCAAAGCCCACAACCACTGCCAGCTTCCATTCCACGGCAAAATAGTAGATAAGAATAAATCCCAGCCAGAACCCTGGCAGCGAAATACCCGCCAGGGTGAACATCCTGATGAGATGGTCAAACCACTTATTCCGGTACAACGCCGACAAAATTCCCAGCGGGATAGAAACAAGCAAAATCAGCAGCGCGGCCACTGCCACCAACAACAAAGTCACCGGTAAAGCGGTCATGATGTCCTCACGTACAGGCCGGCCTGAAACCAGCGATTGTCCAAAGTTCCCCTGAATGGCACCGGTTACCCACCGCCAATACTGTACATAAATTGGTTCATAAAAACCCATTTCTTGCCGCAATTGTTCGATTTGCTCCTGACCGGCATTTTGCCAGATTCGTCTGGCATAGGCCTCCGCCGGATCAATTGGTGAAAGGTTGGTGATAACAAATGACAGCAGCGTAATCCCAATTAGGACAAATAATAAATTTACCAGTCTCTTTAAAATATAGCTTCTTAACATAGCTTGAAACAGAACCCCTTTTTATCAACGCGACGGGAGAATGTGATTACCGACATTTCCCACGCGTATCTTAAATCTTATGTTATGAAGGTGCGATTCTACAGGCGCTGTTCCAACCCGAGGTAGAAATGACGCGCAGCCATGGGAAACTGGCCTGATGCATTTATCACTCCTTTTAATTCATAGGCCTGGTTAGTAAGATTATAGCCTTTGCAATATACCCTGAGATCGTCACTAATTTTATAATTAGCCGCCAAGTCAACAACCCAGTAGGAAGAGGAAGTAAACGTACTCAGATCACGGCCAGTTGCACCACGCAGCATCAAACCGGCATCCCATTTGTCCTGACTATATTCAAGGTTTAAGCGATAGCCATTAGGCTGCGTATTGCCAGCATCATTCACATAAGCCGCAGTTGCTGAACTTTTCGACTGAATCTTAACATAGGAATAACCGGTCGAAAGTTTCCATGCCGGCGATAATTGCTGAGTTAATGTAAAATCCAATCCCCGCCGTTTTTGTTTGCTGGCATTGATAAGCTTATAGTCGTTAGGCGCAGCCGGGGAGTATATTGTTGATGTAATAGCATCTTCAACATTGCTGCTAAACACGCTGGCCTGCAGCCTGATATCATTAGCCAGTTTAGTATTCATCCCGATTGTGAAGGTATCCCCTTTTTCCGGACGCAAATCTGGATTACCTGAAGGTAAACCCACCTTATACAGGGACTCGATATTCGGCGCTTTAAAGAATTGCCCCCAGGATACAAAAGCATTAGTATCCTCATTTAATTTCCGGTTCACAGCAAGACGGACTGTGTTTTTCCCGCCAAACGCACTATGCTCGTCATAACGCATTCCAGCAGTCAATGTCCAGGCTTTGGGCAACTGCCAGCGGTTTTCCATGAATATGGCTTTATTTGTTATTTCTTTGTCATAGACTTGTAAATGCGGAATATCTACTTTTACTTGCCGCCAACTGGCTCCGCCGACAATATCATAATGATCGGATATTTTCCAGTTATCCTGCCATTCAATGCCTGAAGACTTACTATTTACATAATAGTCTTTTACTTCCCACTTCGTTCCTTCCATGTAACGATGGACGTCCGACTTGTCAGAACTATAGTACGCTTTAAGCGACCCATCTGTCCCGGCTTTGTTTTTCCAATGGTAGGTCAAATCGGTGTCCTCATTACGGTGCTCTTCGTAAGCGGTAGGATGATAAAAACCATTCCCATAGTCTGGTGCCATTAAAAAATATCCACGGTCACCGTCAATGTAACGATAGGCTAACGTTAACCCCTGCCCTTCACCGAGTTCTTTGTCCAGCCTCACACTGACAGCATCCTTCTTGAGGGCGCTGTTGCCCATCCGCCGGACTGTGCCTGTTCTCGAATCTTTATATTCAAAATAGTCCTGCCGCTTTCGCTCTGCTGAAATAAAATATCCAAAACCATTTTCACTACCCTCTGTCGTTAGCGTGTAATTTCGCATGCCCCAACTGCCACTTTGCGTCAAAAAACGGGTGTCTGTCTTGTCAGCTTTGCGGGTAATGATATTGATAACACCACCGGCGGCATCACTGCCGTACAAGGACGAGGCCGGGCCACGGACAATTTCGACCCGTTCAATACTTTTTACACTCGGCAGCAGCCCCAGATCAACGCCAAGTCCTCCGCCGCCGATGCTGTGTGAATCGGCATTAACCCTACGTCCGTCAACCATGATCAGTACCCGGGAATCACCATTAATATAAACTGAACTAATACAGTAATCTGCTGAACCGGAATCATAAATACCCACATTGGACTTTTCTAATAATTCCTGAACGCGGGTATACCCGCCTCTTTCGATTTCCTCGCGGGTAATCACAGTTACACTTGCCGCCGTTTCCACCTGCTTCACCGGAATACGGTTGGCAGTCACGACATATTCATCAAAGTCGAACTCCTGCTCTGCCGCAACTATCTCCGGCATTCCCAACATCAATGAACATCCGATAAGCGTACTCAATATTTTTTTGGCTGACTGTCGATGTTTCATGTTGTAAATCTCCCTTTCTTTTGTATAAAGTAACATCTTTCATTCCGTGTTGGTTATAAACCAAATCTCCATTTTTAGTAGCCTTAGCATATTATTGAGTTGTAAGTAAAAATAAAACTCCCGCTCATTAACGGGAGTTTTACATAAAACAGTATAGTATCAGTAAAAATCCCGGCACAAAGTACGCCGGGGAAAATACAGTACACCATCATGCACTTTAATCTCCTCCCCATCGCTCGTGGGTCAACAAACGGTGATTATCAGTTAGGCAGTTCTCCTGGCTCTGGTTCATTGTTCACCCAAACCTTCCCAAGATTCTCATCTCAGTGGTATAACTTGGGTTACTCCCCATTACAGTGGCGGGACCGCGCCGGTATTACACCGGTCTTCCCTATTAAGCCCTTAAAGGCACCTAACCTTGTAATATGTAGTTGTAATCATTTTACCAAATCCAAAATATGTTAAACACTAAATAACTGCTATATTAATGTCGATTATAATAGCGCAAAAAAAAACATTCAATACATATATTGTCAATACTACCTGTTAAGCAAAAAAAGCTACTTCTTTACAAAAATGTACATATATCATGCATTTTTTATCAGCTATTTATCAGCTATTGATAATAGATACCAATATTTGTTATAATAAACTAAATTATTAACCAGCTATTAAGTCATTTTAATGGAACGGAGACACATAAATGAATAATAAGCTACAAATTTCTTGTCCGGATGATTATTATGCACAGATGAAGGAAATCGGTTTTATAAGTCAAACATCCAATGATCTTTACAAATTTGAAATTCTAAAAGAACATGGTATCGGCGAGATCACACGCTGCTCTTATCGAAGCGGACTTGATGTTTCCTGGGCAACTTTATACCTAAAAAAAGAATTTACTTATGCGGTTCAAATGGAAAAAAAGTTTTTTTTTGAAATAACCTACATTACATCAGGTTATATTGAAATTTTCGATTCCTATACAAATAAATCATACCAAATTAACGAAGGAGAGTATTACGTTAATGTAGCGGAAAAATGTAGAGGCCAGGCAACCTATCCCAAAAATATAAAAATAGGTTACATTTCTTTTAATATTTCCGAAGCATTTCTTTGTTCACAAGAAGAAAAAACTCACTTGTTTATTTCTGAAATAAACAGTTTACGCACATTTTATCGCGCTTGTATTCATCCAGTAGAAGCAAACACAGACATTAAGGCTATTATGAAAAAAACTGTTAATTGCTATTACACTGCTGGATTTGCCCGCAGATTATTTTTCCAGGCAATTGCACTTGAGATTATATCCGAATGGATGACACATGTACATTTTATTCAATCTGCTCAAAAATTATCGACAATTAATTTAAGCAGTGATGATATTGGGTTACTATACCAGGCAAGACAAGAACTTTTTGAAAATATGTCTCAACCCCCTTCTATTGAAATGCTCTCAAAAAAATCTGTGTTTAAATACCCATAAGCTAAAATTAGGGTTTAAAGCTCTATTTGCAAACACACCTTATGGATATTTACGAGATATACGACTGGAAAAAGCAAGAGTATTGCTGAAAAATACTGATTGCAGCATCGGCAATGTGGCATCCCAAATTGGGTATAATAATAGCAGTTTTGTAACGGTGTTTAAGAAAAAACACGGAATTACGCCTACGCAATACCGCAAACAGTCAAAAACAGTGTTATTGTCACCACCAAAACTTTAACTGAATAATATGGTCGACAATGATTAAACACATTTGTTCAGGATTAAACTATGCAGCTGTAAAAAAGTCATGATGACAATGCTAATATTTAAATTCGCGTTGCCATCATAGCTTTTTTACCATAGTTATACTGTTACCGTTTCCTTTACATCTGAACCTAATTTAAATTGATACTTGCAGGAAATACCATATGTTCTTCCTTCCCCTCCTTGTGCTTTGGCACCAGACATTTCAATAGGCACTTGTGCCTTATCGATCTATATCCGCTGCTCCAAACCAAGGGTAAAACGACGCGCCACCATGGGAAATGATCCTTGATACCCCTCCGATCCATTTAATTCATAGGCTCTGTTCGTTAGATTATATCCTTTACAATAAGCAGGGAGATCAGCACTAATTTTATAGTCGACCGCCACGTCAACTACCCAGTAGGAACTGGACGTAAAGGCTGCCAGGCTGCGCCCGGTCGCACCACGCAATGCAATTTGTCCATTCCATTTATCCTGTAAGCAAGTCACCACTACTGGACATAAGCTTTCTCTAGCCCCCGATACACTTGCCATACACCTACTGAATTCTCATAGTCCATGATGTTTTTCTTCATGGCCGCGATATTATTCCGATGAAACAATACAATCACAGGCACTTGTTCGCTAATCAAGCCTTGTATTTTGTGATGGAGAGCCACTCGTTCCTTGTTATTGGCAGTAATAACCAACTGATCAATCGCTTCCGTTATTTCCGGCGTTGTCAATAAACCATACATAGCCTTCGGATGATAATGACCGCTCAGATAATGAGGCGACGGCTCGTTATGCGGAATATAGAATTGTCCAAACATTAGCAGATCATAACTTTTATTCTTCAGTGCATCCATCAAAGCGGCATCTTCCAGCGGTACAAGCTCGGCAATAATCCCTACCTCTTTGAGACTGTTCTGTATCACCCCGGCCAAGAGACTATCCTCAGCATTTTTCGCGCCAAAAGCGATGCGCACCCGGAGAGAAACCCTGTCCTTCATACGAACTCCGTCCGGGCCAACCTGCCACCCTGCTGCCGTCAGATATTCTTGGGCTTGCTTTAAATCATAAGGAAGTACCACATCCTTGGGCATGACATATTTGCCAAAGACTGGAGAAAAGAAAGCATGTCCAGGCTCCGCGCTATCCCCCAGCAACCCCGGTATCATTTCTTTTATATTCAGACTGTGCGCCACCGCTTTTCTTACCCGCAAATCCTTCAAGACAGGATTATTTACGTTAAAATATAACATTTCAGACGTTTGCCCCAGACGTTTTTCAAGCTTCAACTTGTTATTTTGAGCTAAACGGCCTGCCGCCGTCAAAGACTGCCGTAAACTGATAAAATCGACCATACCCGCTTCCAGAGCCATTGCTCTGGCATCCGGGTCGGAAATGACTTTAAATACCAGTTTTTCATTTTTGGGTGCCTGACCCCAATAGTTATCATTTCGTTTCAGCACAAAATCCTGGTCTTTTTGCCAAAATTCCAATATATAAGGGCCTGTCCCAATCGCCTTTACTACTTTTCCGTTTACATCCAATGCAGTGGGGCTGACAATTGAATAACTTGGCACCGTTAAGTCTGACGCGAAAATAAAGGACGGACTTTTTAAATGAAAAACGACGGTTAAGTCATCTGTAGCCTGTACATCGGCAATGTCCGGCAGAAAGGATCTCCACATCCCGGTTCGCAGCCTGTCCATATTCTGTTTTACAATTTGCGCAGTAAGGGGCGTGCCGTCATGAAAAGCAACTCCTTTGCGCAGATAAAATGTCCAGGTCTTACCGTCAGGTGTCATTTCCCATCGCTCGGCTAAGGCCGGCTGCAATTTAAAATCAGCATCCAATTCGACTAACGTATTAAAAATTAATGCGCGAATATAATATGACATGTTTGTTTCGGGATCATAGCCGCCCAAATCGGTACTTTCTCCAATTACAATCTGCTGGACTGCCTGCGTTTTGCCATTACCGCACCCCGTAAAAAACATGCCGGCGAGCAACAATGCTATACTTAAAAAAAAGCAAATCCATTTTTTCATCGTCTGTTGACTCCTTACATGAAAATCTGCCTCCTAAAATTTTTCATGCGATTTAGGAGACTTAAATAAACGTTTAAAAGCATCTTTTTTGACAGATGGAATGCCCAAATTAACAATAAGATAAATTAATGAAAACCACCAACCGTTCCAAAAGCTAATAGAGAATTCTGGTAGTAAACTCATTATTTTCCCTCCTTGCACTTTGCCCCCGGACATTCCGTACTTAATATTAATCAAAAGTTTCCTGATAATAAAAATTTCAGCTAACAAAAAAGTCACCCGTTTCCATTTATCGCTTCAACGATAAATGGAAACTAGTGACCTTCAAGTCACACAAGTCCGGCTAAGTTCCTCATATCGGACAACCTTGAATTGATCTTCAGATCAATAAAACTCACAACATCTATAAAAAAATATGTTATCCGACAAAATTATTGGCTTTTACTTGATTATAGTAGCATGATAAATACTAGGCAATTTGTTTGCTTACAAATACTACCTGATAAACAAAAAGACTATTATCATAAAAATATATCTGCATAGCTTTGAATTTTTATACACTATATACGTTGTTCCAAGCCAAAATAGAAATGACGAGCTGCCATGGGGAATTCTCCGGCTAAGCCTTCTACGCCTTTCATCTCGTAGGCTCTGTTATTGAGATTGTAGGCTTTAAGGTAAGCCTTGAGATTGGCATTGATCTTATAGTTAGCTGCTAAATCAACCACCCAGTAGGCGCTTGATGTATAGGCTGTTAAATCACGTCCAGTCGCACCGCGCAGCATAAGTTGTCCATCCCATTTATTATGATCATCATAGCCAATACTTAGCCGATAACCATTAGGCTGCGTATTGGTAGGCTCATTGCGGTAATCATCAGCCCCCTGTCCTTTTTCCCTGACCTGAACATACGCATAGCCGGTGGAAATATTCCACATTGGTGACAGTTGGTGCGTTAAACTAATATCAAGCCCCTGCCGTTTTTGTTTAGCAACATTTTCATAAACAAATAACCCATCTTTCGGGCGCCATACTATTGCATCATCAAGGCGACTGCTAAAAACACTGGCCTGCAAATTCGTACCAGCGCTCAGTTTCGTATTCATACCCAAAGTAAACGTGTCACCCTTTTCCGGGCGCAAATCCGGATTACCCATTGGCAAGCCAACACTATACAGTTCTTCAACAATTGGTGCTCTGAAAAATTGGCCCCAGGATGCATAAATATTAGTATCATTATTAATTTTTCGATTCACGGCTAACCGAACCGTATTTTTACCGCCAAATACATTATGATCATCATGGCGCATCCCTGCAGTCAAGGTCCAATCACCAGGTAGCTGCCAGTGATTTTCCAGAAATATGGCTTTATTTGTTATTTCTTTGTTATAAACACTGCCAGCGGGAATATCCACGTTTATTTTCCGCCAACTGACGCCACCAACCAAATCGTCATTATTGGTTAGTTTCCAGTTATCCTGCCATTCAACGCCCGTAGTCCGGCTTTTTTCTAAATAATTATCTACCGCAGGATAGGCTGTTCCTTCCATATAATGATGGTATTCTATAAGGTCATAGCTATGATAAGCTTTTAGGTAACTATCTGTCCCCACTTTATTTTTCCATCGGTATGTCAAGTCAACATCGTTATCACGGTTAATTTCATAGGCGGTAGGCATGTGGTAGGGATACTTAGGTGCAGTCAGAAAGTAACCGTCATTACTATTGGCATATCGCCATCCCAGTTCCAGTGACCTCCCCTGACCCAAGTCCTTGTCCAATTTCATACTAACTGTATCCCGGTCAACAGCGCTATTGGGCATACGCTTCACTTCGCCTGTTTTCGCATTTTTGTACTCAAAATAATCCTGTCTCTGGCGCTCAGCAGTAATCAAATAACCAAAACCATTTTCTCTGCCTTCTGTTGTTAATGTATAATTTCTCATTCCCCAACTACCGATCCGCTCGGACAAGGTTGTTTCGGCACGATTCCCCTTGCGGGTAATAATATTAATAACGCCGCCGGCAGCATCACTGCCATACAGCGAAGAACCAGGCCCACGAACAATTTCAATGCGTTCAATATTTTTTACGCTTGGCAAAGTATTCAAGTTTACATTTGTTTTGCCGCCGCCTACCATGGCCGCTTCCCCGTTAATCCTGCGGCCGTCCACCATGATTAAGACACGGTCGTCGCCATTAATAAACACGGTACTGATACTATGACTGGACGAACCGGAATCAAACACACCAATATTAGCCTTCTCTAGTATCTCCACAACACGGGTATAACCGCCTTTTTCAATTTCTTCGCGGTTAATTACCGTTACACTGGCCGCAGTATCCGCTTGTTTTACCGGAATACGGTTGGCCGTCACCACATAGTTTTCAAGGTTAAACTCCTGTTCCGCCGCCATTGCTGCCGACGCCCCAAGCATTAAAGAACAGCCGATAAGCATACTCAATATTCTTCTTTGCCGCTTATTCATTTATATTCACTCCTCCTAGTTTTCCCCCAACTTATTAAAGCAAAGATAAGTCTCAAAAATAGCGAGGTACTCTTGTCAAGTAGTCTTGATAAGCGTTTCCATATTTTTTTAAGCAGAATTGTTCCTCTTGCAGCGTTATTATATGACAAGTTATTACTTCAATTGTATGTATGATTATTAGCAACCACGAACCTAGCGCCAGTCCTACACCATACCAGGTTATGTTGTACGCGGCATAAATTGGATTGCGGCTAAACTTGTACAAGCCTTTTACAATCGGCTGGTCAAAAGGAGTTGTTATATAATTTAACAAAGCGATACTGTTTAACGCCATACCTACCAAAAATATAAACGCTCCGGTATAAAAAAATACTGGATTTGTTGCAATGTTTACAAAAATAGGATAAATAACTGCTACAATCCAGGAGATCCAGGAAATATAATAATTTACGGCAGCCCAAAAATTCCTTTGCGGCGTAGCAGGTGTAAATAAACGTTTAAGTGCACCTTTTTTTAAAAGCGGGATTCCCTGATTAACGATAAGATAAATTAATGTAAACCACCATCCACCCCAAAAACTAATTGAAAATTCCGGCATAAGTTCCATAAAAATTCCTCCCACATTATTTTACCGTGCTAAAGATTTTATCCATAAACAAGAACTAATCATATCATCTTTTCTCACCCCTCTCTACAAACACTGCTTTAATCTTTTCTATAATAAAAGGTCATTAAATTCTGGAGTGCTATTAAATAACACCCCAAAAATTAATGACCTTCAAGCCATACATTTCCTTGGTCTTCAGACCAATATATCATAAAACCTCAAAATACACTGTTTTGTGGCAAAATTCACGAACCTTGCTTTGAATCATTATAATAGTGCCAAAAAAACAATGCAATTCATATATAGTCAAAACTACTTGCTGAGAAAAAAACTCTACTTTGTTACAAAAAACGTATTATCCGGCAATTTTACGTGCTTCCTGTGCATTCCATAAAGATGCATAAAGACTATCTTTGCCAAGCAATGATTTATGTGTGCCGGCTTCAGCTACCTGACCATCTTTTAGTACCACGATTTGGTCAGCATTCTTAATGGTGCGTAAATGATGGGCGATAACAATCACAGTGCGGTTTTTGGCAAGATTGGCAATTGCCTGCTGGATTCGGTATTCATTGACCGGATCAACATTGCTTGTGGCCTCATCTAAAATAATAATATCGGCTCCTTTTAAAAAAGCACGGGCAATTGCCAGCCGCTGGCGCTGACCGCCGGAAAGACCAATGCCGCGCTCACTAATAGCAGTATTATACCCATGAGGAAGCGCCATGATTTCGTCATGAATCATCGCTTGTTGTGCAGCCGTTATGACTTCTTCTGCCGTTGCCTGTTGATTGCCTATAAGTAAATTTTCATAAATAGTGCCGGAAAAAAGAAATACTTCCTGCATCATGACAGTAATATGAGTGAGAAGAGTATCATACGGTATTTCCTTTATATTAATTCCGCCGATTTTAATAATCCCGGTATCAGGATCATAAAACCTGATTAATAAGTTTGTCAGTGTTGTTTTTCCCGAACCTGAAGGCCCCACCAGCGCCGTAACCATTCCCTCCGGTACAGTAATATTGATTGCTGCAAGTGTCTTCTTTGCTTGCTTTTCACGGTCATACGTAAATGAGACATTTTCAAAGACAATATCATAATGTTTAGGGAAATCTGTTGTACCTGTATCCGGAAGTACTGGGGAATTAACAATTTTTTGTATACGCTCATAGCTATTTTTAGCCATAATATAAGTTAGATAATAAGACTCTGCCGCAAAAAACGGTTTAAAGATTTCCCTGCTCATGATAATAAAAATAACATATTCCATTATAGTAAGTTCATCGCCAAGAACAACGTAAGTGCCGCCAGTTACCGCGAGCGCCATAGAAATCTCAAGCCAGCCAAAATATTGTCCTAATATCCAGGCTGCACAGTGGGCAAGCCGTGTGCTACTGTCGCTAAACTGACCAATAGCAAAAGTAAGGCGTCTTTGTAACAAATCATTTTTTTTATAGGATTTCAATACAGACATTCCCTTGATAAAATCAAGGAAGTAGCTCAGCATCATCACGTTATCTCGCAGCTTCATTGCATGAAGCTGCTGCCTTTTGTTAGTGCCGGAGATTAATACCCATAAGGCAATAGCAATACCTACTGCCATTGCAAGTCCAAGCTGCCAATGTACATAAAATAAACAACTGCCGAGAATACTGGAAACTACAATACTTGCTAACATGCGCGTCCACAAATGCGCAACAACCATTTCCATTGTATCAACATCCTTATGCACTATCGAACTGACTTCGCTAAGCTGTTCTTTTGTATAAAAAGCCAAGGAAAACTGCTGGAGTCTCATGGTTATAGATTCGCGCAAACGTTGTACCAAAGAATATCCGGTTTCATGGCTGATCAAATCTCCCAAAGTAGTGCTGCCAACTTGAATAAGCAACAACACCGCCAGCCCTAACCAGTAGAATCTTATAGCGTTATCTGCTATTGTTCCATTAACAATACCAAAGATTAGGCAAAGAACCATAAAAATTGCCATAACTCTTGTCAATTCCATAATAATGAAGGTAATTATTGCCCCTGTCATAAACTTAATCTCTTTTGTAGCTAAACTTTTAAATAACTCTATCATGACCGCGCCTCCATTATCGTCCATTGCTCTGCAGCATGACGGGCATTTACCATTTGTCTGTAATGCTCGCACCGTGTCATAAGTTCCCTATGAGATCCTTGGTCTAGGATACGGCCGCTGTCTACAACAATGATAGCATCAGCCTCACGAACGGTATCCAGACGATGTGTAATAACGATCCTGGTTTTACCCGCACTGACTGCTTCAATCGCTTGTTTAATAAGTTGTTCATTCTGAGGGTCAATAGAAGCGGTAGCCTCATCCAGAACAATAATGGGAGCATCTTTAAGAATCATTCTGGCCAATGCAATCCGTTGTTTTTCACCTCCCGACAAACATGCCCCTGATTCTCCTGCCAACGTATTGTATCCCTCGGGGAGTGATTGAATAAAGGTATGAATTTGTGCTTTTTTTGCCGCCTCGAATACTTCCTGTTCGGATGCCGCCGGATTGCCAAGCAAAATATTTTCGTAAATAGACATATTGAACAAAAAAGCTTCCTGCTGTACATAGGATACCATTTGGGCAATTGCCTGCTCTGACAGTACTCTTGTGGAAATACCGTTTATCGTGACCGTTCCTGTGTCAGGGAACAGAAAACCGGTAATCATCTTACCAATGGTTGTTTTTCCTGAGCCTGACATCCCCACGAGAGCAGTAGTCGTATTATAGCGGATATCAAATGAAACATTGTCTACTATAGGAACGTCTGTATAGGCAAATGATACAGACGAAAATTCTATATCACCCGGCGTACCGGACGTTAAAGCTATTTCGCGTGTAGCAGCCGGTATAGACAAAACAGATATAATTGCCTTGCGGGACGCGTTAAACTTCATTACATTAAAAGTATAAAGTAATAAATTACTAAGAGATTCTCCCAAAAAACCGGCAAAAATTAGCCCCATTATGCAAGTTTTTAAATCAATAGTGCCTCGAATAAGCTGTTGCGTTCCCACAACAGCTGTGAAAAAGACCCCCAGAGCAATAATAAGGTTATGCATGGACTTTGGAAATATTATGATCCGTATTACCTGCTTTGCCCAGGAAATATAATCGCGCATTCGTTCGAGAACCTGAAGCGTTTTTCCTTTTCCGGTATTAAATACCTTTATCACGCGAATTCCTGCAATATATTCCATTAAGTCCGCTCCCATCCTGCCTGTACATTTTGCATATTCATCAAATTTAGGAGAATAGTTTTTCATATACCACATCATATAAATAATAAGCAACGAAATTTGCAGGAAATAGATAAGGGCAAACTGCCAAAAAACGTTATACATAAAAATAATAATCGCTACAGGAATAATAACTGCAACTAACAATTCCGGTAATGCATGCGCCAAAAACAGTTCTACTTGTTCTACTTCGTGGTCAACAATATGCGCAAACTCTCCTGTTTTACGTTTCTCAATATCCGACAAAGATAAGCACTCCATATGAACAATAAGCCGGCTCCTGATATCCGCCAATGCCGAATAGGCAACTTTATGGGTAATTGCCATGCCAAAACCATATAATATTGACTTGGTCATAAGTAATATAGCAACCATAGCGCATTGCGAAATAATTGCGCTGAAAGGCTGCCGCTGAAACAGCAAGTCCAACATGGAAACAATATAAAAAAAAGACAAGATACCGCAAACAACACTTCCAGCATTAATAAAACCTGCCAGAATGCTTCTTCTCATATCCTTAGCCGATAATAATGAAACCGTATTTTTCATTGAGCTCCTCCCTCTTTCTAGAAATATCGCGGCACTTTAGTCCAATAATTTCCGAGTTGGCGGCTGTAAGTAAGCATTTGGCTGAACCTTTTTTGCGAAGCGGAATGCCTTGATTAACAATAAAATAGATTAACGAAAACCACCAACCGTTCCAAAAGCTAATAGAAAATTCTGGTAGTAAACTCACTACTTTCCCTCCTTGCACTTTAACCCCAGACATTACTTCCAATTTTTTATATTTCAATTTCATCGCTGTCGTTATTTAAATGCGTTTCTCAAAACCGAAGACAAAATGCCGCGCCGCCATAGGGAATTCTCCTGCAAGTGAAAATTATAGGATTGATTCAATACCACAGGTAATGTTGAGTTCCCGCAATAAAATTTCAATTTCTTCTGTCGAATCGACCGTATCTTTGTAGAATTTCTCCACCAGTTCTTTGCTAATTACCCCATTTCTGATTTGGGTACTTAATTCAAAATCCATATAATGAGAAGTTTTGTTGAGATAGGCCAGATGCATCCACAATTTGGCAAGACGGCACCCGGAAGCAATATATGTCTTTGAGAATTTATCTATGGGCTGCCAACCTAACTCTTTTTTAATGAGTTCCATCATTGCTACCGGCTCATAAGGAAAGTGCTGATACATAAATAAACCGGCAACACCTTCCGGATACAGTTCATTGGGAAATAGCGGCAATAAATGGGTTTTATGCTTGAGCCGCAATTGCGTCCGGGCTTTATCCATTGCCTCTTTGATCGTATTAAGGGTTAACATCTTGCGTATTTTTCGTTTTTCGTCAACTTCATAGCTTTCGCCCATACCAAATACCTGCTCCGGGTTATGTCCAGAGAATACTAGCGGAATTCCTTTGGCGCGGGCATATTCACCTGCCGCCCGGACCATCAGCCGCCCGCAATAAAGACATATATGCCCATGGCCTTTATCGCGCAATTCTTTTTCCGTAAATAAAAAATTAAAAAACTCAGTCATCATCACCGGCGGCAATACATTTTTCACGAGGGGAATATCAAGCGCCGCACAGATTTTTTGAGCATTGTCAAAGGTTTCCTGATATTCAAAGTGAATATCATTAATCAGTCCCAGTACTTTAAGCTTATATTTACGGGTAAGCATATACGCCAGGTAAGCGCTGTCTTTTCCGCCGCTCATCATGATAAGGCCGTCATAAGAACCCGTACCGCGATACCTCTCAATCGTACTTTCGAATATTTCCCGTAACTCTTCCCAGCCCATCCGCACTTCTTTAGCTTCCTGGGCACAAACATTGCATATCCTATTTTCGTCTAAACGAATATCATGATAGGGGTCTTCCTGCAAAAGACATTTCACACAACACCTTGATGTAAATTTTTCCATTCTGTCCTCCCTGCTCCATCCTGCTTATGATTTAACTGCCTCTCAATAAATTGGTTTACAGCTTCAGCTAACGCCTGAGGATAAGATTTAATAAGGGTATGCCCGCCGGGAAGTGTAGCATACGTAACCGGTGTAAGATACTTGCCCCACAGCTTAATATTCTGAACCATTTCCATCTCCTCTTCTTGTTCTCCCAATAAAACTAATGTATCTATTTTTAACATAGCGTTAGGAAACGCATAATTTCGCATGGCCCGTGTATCATTCCTAAGCAGCGCAAAATAACTTTTCCTTTCCTCAGGGGTAAGTAAGCCGAGATTAAATTTATAACAGTTAACCGTATAGGCATGCAGTTCATCATTACTGGCAGTAAGTATATAATCCATCTCTTTCGTAATACCCGGCGGCGGGGAACCGACCAATATAAGGCCGGCTACCCCTTTGCTGCCCAAAATTTTGCGTACAAGTTCAAAGGCAATAAAGCCACCGAATGAATAGCCCAGAATAAACACGGGTTTTTGCTGTATCTCAGTTAAGCGAACAAATGGTACGGCAAATTGTTCAATAGAAGCCGGCAGCTCACCACTGCCGCCATGACCCGGCATCACTGCCCCCAATACATTAATGTCGCTATTAAGCGCCTGTGAAAAATGGTAAAACATAGATGCATTGCCACAGGCGTAAGGGAAACAAATAAGCGTTCCCCTGCTTGCAGGATTAGATTTTAAGGAGATCAGCGAGTGATTTTGCATTTTCTACCTCCTTCTTAAACACGATACTTAACAGCCTATCGGCTACATCCTGGGTACGAGATTCTAAAAATACATGCTCTGCGTCTGGAATAACCGTGTGCTTAACCTGTTGTGCGTATTTTTTCCAATTGGGCAGGTATTGCGTAGATTCGATATATTGGTCTGCCTCGCCTTGAAACAAGTAAAGCGGCGTACGGAGCTTGTACTCAGGGTATTGATAGTCCATCATCGCATCAAGATCGTTACGTACGATTGTACAATTCAGAACTATATCGTCAGCACCCATGTTTTCAAACATCTTAACCATCGCTGGGCCGGCCAGTTTCAAATTTTGCACCATTTCAGCTGGTGAACTCTTCGAAAAATAATGTTTTCCGAAAGTATCAGGTGCCATTGACGAAAGCATAATCAGACCGTCAACCACACAATTGCGGGCTTCAAGTTCCCTGACAAGTTCAAAAGCCGGCAGACAACCAAAGCAATATCCTAAAATATATAAAGGTTTATCACTTTTCCCGGCGATAAAGTCGGTAAAAAGCTCAACTACTTCCTGAATCGTTGGTAAAAGAGACTTTTGATTTCCATGTCCCGGCATATTAGCTGCCATTACCTCGATAGAATCAGGCAGACAGGCAGCCAGGGGGGCAAACATTTCGCCGGTAGCATAAGACGAAGAGTTTGGAAAACAAAACAGTCCTAAACTCGGGTTATCCGGCGTTTTCAAAAAAGAAATATTCTCCTGCAGTGAATGCTTCTTATTCCTTTCAGTAGCTTCCATTGCTAAAAACTTACTTATTTTCTCGATAGTCGGTTCTTTTAACAAAAATTGCAGAGATACCTCCAGTCCATTAAACTCTTGCTTTATTTCTGTCAGCAGTTGAATAACTTTCAGCGAATTACCACCAATGTTAAAGAAATTGTCTTTAATACCAATATCAGCTATAGCTAATACACGCTGCCATACTTTTACCAGCCGCTCTTCTATCTCATTTGTGGGTGCTGCATACCCGGTGCTGCCCGTATTGTTCAAATCCGGTACCGGCAAACGCTGCCTGTCTACTTTGCCGTTGGCGGTCAGCGGCAGTTCTGCCAGTAACACATAAGTTCCCGGAATCATATAGTCAGGCAGTTTTGTGCGCAAATACCCATTTATGCCGGTATAATAAGCTTCTTTGTTATTCACTGCCTGGTCATAATCACATGGCACGATATAGCCGACCAAGCGTTTTTGCGTTTTGTCTCCTAACGCCGCCACAACTGCCGTTTTTACCGTTTCCTGCTTTTCCAGTGCCGCTTCAATTTCTCCTAGTTCAATCCGGTACCCGTTGATTTTTACCTGGAAGTCTTCGCGACCGAGAAACTCAATCGTACCGTCTGGCAGATAGCGGCCAAGATCGCCGGTCCGGTATAACCGCTCCCCGGTCACCGGATGGGTAATAAAGCTTGCCTTGGTCTTTTCTTCATCCTTCCAGTAGCCTTTGGCCAATCCTATCCCGCCGATGTACAACTGTCCGGGTACCCATACCGGTACCGGTTCCAGTTTTTCATTGTAAATCTGAAAGCGCTGGTTCTTTAGCGGTGTGCCGTAAGGAATACTTGTCCATGCCGCATTGACCTGCTTAATCGGATAGTGAACCGACCAGATCGAAGCTTCTGTGGCTCCGCCCAGGCTGTATAGCGCTGCCTCCGGCAGTTGCCGCCATATTTGTTCGGGTAGGCTCACCGGTATCCAGTCCCCACTCATCATAATCAGCCGTAAGGCCGCCGGTATTTTCTTACCGCTGCCTGCAGCATATTCCACCAGCATCTGGACAATAGCCGGGACTGAGTTCCACAAGGTAATCCGGTTTGCTGCCAGCAATGCCAGCCAGCGAGCCGGGTCTTTGGCATCCGCTGTCTCCGGCAGGACAATACTGCCACCGGCTCCGTGCAGGCCGAAGATGTCATAGACCGACAGGTCAAAGTTAAGATTGGAAATCGCCAAGACACAATCATCGCTGGTAACGCCAAAACGCTGGTTGATGTCCAGTATGGTATTGACTGCGCCGCGGTGGTCGATAACGACGCCCTTGGGATTGCCGGTAGAACCGGAAGTAAAAATAACATAAGCAATATCTGTTGGTGTTTGCAGGTTATCTAGCGGCGAATCATCCAGCAAGTCCAACTGGCTGCCGGTTACGCTGACCGTTTGAATTTCTGCAGGCCAGTCCAGCGCAGCCTTATATTTATCCTGCGTTACCGCTATCTTGCACTCACCTGTAGTCAAAAGAAAATGCAGTCTTTCGGGGGGAACATCAGCATCAATCGGCAAATAGGCGGCACCGGCAAAAAGAATGCCATAGACTGCGACAATCTGCTCCCAGCCTTTCTCCATAACAACTGCGACCAGGGTGTTGGGACTGGCCCCCAGCTTCCTTAGGTGCCTGGCAAGCTGGTTGCTGCGTTTAAACAATTGCGCATAGCTGAGTTTATAGTTGGCCGTAATAACTGCGTCTTTATCAGGAACTAATTTTACCTGTTCAATCAAAAAATCCTGAAGCAGTATCTGACTTACAGGCCCGGCGGTTGCATTCACCTGCCGGCGCTGTGCCAATTGTGCCGGAGGAACCGGGTGAGTTTCCTGATTCCAGTCAAATTCAGGTTCTGCCAGGTTGGCAAGCAGCCCACAGTAACAGTGGAACATGTCATCAATCATACCGTCCGGAAACAATTCATCCACAACATCCCAATTGAAGACAAGCCCGCCTTTGCTTTCAAATACCTGCTGGTCAAGCCAGACCTGCGAGGTTTCCGATAAACTGCTAAACTCTCCATCCCGTCTTTCGAACAAACTGCTTAATTCATTGTTTAACCCTAATCCACTGGTAAAAACCACCGGCATAATGGCTTCCCGCATACCACCCCGCCGTGCCACAAGTTCGCGAATTATTTCAACCCCACTAAAATAAGAGTGGTCAATCGTCTCCAGCATAGCTTTCTGAACATGTTGCGCCCAGGAGAGGAAATTATCCGACCGGGAATAATCCAGTTCAACAAGCGTTACCGACGTAAAGTCGCCTATGATCTGGTCAATTTGGAGATGCAAAGGCAACCGATTTGCCAAAGTAAGATTGAGCGTAAACCGGCTGTCTTTACTCCAGCCGGCAATAATCACCGCATAGGCAGCAAATAAAATGCCTGAGGGAGTAATTCCCTGCTGTTTGGCTCGCTCTTTTAATGTATCCCATTGCTCTGATGAAAGAGTGGAAGACTTACGTCTGAACTGTGGATTTGCTATGGTCTGAGGATTCGTTTTCAGCGGCAATTCCGGTGCCGGAGCCAGGCTATCTACTTTAGACAGCCAGTAGCTTCTTGATTTCTGGTACAAAGTGGTGTCCTTTATTTTTCTTTCCGTTAAAACATAATCACGATAATGTACAGCGATATCAGCCAAAGGCACATCCGGGTTTTGATAAAGCATCATCCATTCATTGAAGAAGGTCATAACACTGGTGAAGTCCATAATGAGCATATCCAAATGGACATGCAGCCTGGTCATAGCTTCATTCAACACACTTGCCCTGATATCAAAAAGCGGCCATTTGCCGGCAGGCAGCATTTCATGCGCCATACACTCCTGTATTTCCCGCAGCCTGATTTCTCTTGTTTCCTTGTCTAATTTACGGAAATCATATACTTCCATAACATAAGGCTCAACCGTTTCCAAAATCTTTTGTTCGCTGCTGTTAACGATAACACTCCTCAGCATATCATGCCTGGCAATAAGGGTATGTAATGCCGCATTGAGCTTTTGTATATTGACATTTTTCATTTCGAATTCCTGATAAATATGTGTCGCTACATTGCCAAGTTCAAAAAATGCATTGCGCCCTAACAGATAAGCCTGCTGCAGGTCGGTCAGCGGAAATACCTGATACCGATTATCAGGATCGGCTATAATCGCCGGAAGTTCTGCCATCATCGAGTTGCTGCTGCCTTGCTGCAACATTGTCTCTATTACAAGTGCAAGCGCTGCTATTGTCTGTGTTTCAAACAGCGTTGCCAGGGATAGGTCAACAGAAAATTCTTGACAAATACGGTTATTAATGCGGACACCGGTCAGGGAGTCACCGCCAATACTGAAGAAATTGTCATTAATCCCGATCTCCGACAATTTCAATTCTGTTTTCCAAATGTCAGCAATCTTTTTTTCCAGTTCTGTACGAGGTTCTATTTGTCTGCCCACGTCACTATCTACTGCTAAATCCGGCTCCGGCAGACATTGCCGGTTCACTTTGCCGTTGGCGGTCAGCGGCAATTCTTCCAGTAACACATAGGTTCCCGGAATCATATAGTCAGGCAGTTTTGTACGCAAATACGCATTGATGCCGGCATAATAGGCTTCTTTGTCATGCACTGCCTGGTCATAATCACATGGAACGATATACCCGACCAGCCGTTTTTGCATTTTGTCACCTAGCGCCGCCACAACTGCCGTTTTTACGGTTTTCTGCTGTTCCAGTGCCGTTTCAATTTCTCCCAGCTCAATCCGGTACCCGTTGATTTTTACCTGGAAGTCTTCGCGGCCAAGAAACTCAATCGTACCGTCAGGCAGATAGCGGCCAAGGTCGCCGGTCCGGTATAATCGTTCTCCTGTCACCGGATGGGTAATAAAGCTGGCCTTGGTCTTTTCTTCATCTTTCCAGTAGCCTTTGGCCAGGCCTATCCCGCCAATATACAACTGTCCGGGTACCCATACCGGTACCGGTTCCAGTTTTTCATTGTAAATCTGAAAGCGCTGGTTCTTTAGCGGTGTGCCGTAAGGAATACTTGTCCATGCCGCGTTGATCTGTTTTATCGGATAGTGAATCGACCAAATCGATGCCTCTGTTGCACCGCCCAGGCTGTATAGTGCGGTTGCCGGCAGTTGCCGCCATATTTGTTCGGGTAGGCTCACCGGTATCCAGTCCCCGCTCATCATAATCAGCCGTAAGGCCGCCGGTATTTTCTTACCGCTGCCTGCAGCATATTCCACCAGCATCTGGACAATAGCCGGGACCGAGTTCCACAAGGTAATCCGGTTTGTTGCCAGCAGTTCCAGCCAGCGAGCCGGGTCTTTGGCATCCGCTGTCTCCGGCAGGACAATACTGCCACCGGCTCCGTGCAGGCCAAAGATGTCATAGACCGACAAGTCAAAGTTAAGATTGGAAATCGCCAAAGCACAGTCGTCACCAGTAACGCCAAAGCGCTGATTAATGTCCAGTATGGTATTGACTGCGCCGCGGTGGTCAATAACGACGCCTTTGGGATTGCCGGTAGAGCCTGAGGTAAAAATAACATAGGCAATATCTGTTGGTGCTTGCAGGTTATCTAGCGGGGAATCATCCAGCAAATCCAACTGACTGTCGGTTACGCTGACCGTTTGAATTTCTGCAGGCCAGTCCAGTGTGGCCTTATATTTGTCCTGTGTTACCGCTATCTTGCA
Source organism: Sporomusa ovata DSM 2662 (assembly GCF_000445445.1). GTDB lineage: Bacteria > Bacillota > Negativicutes > Sporomusales > Sporomusaceae > Sporomusa > Sporomusa ovata. The sequence continues at coordinate 130,762 of NZ_ASXP01000005.1, forward strand.
CTTACCTGTAGTCAAAAGAAAATGCAGTCTTTCGGGCGGAACATCAGCATCAATCGGCAAATAGGCTGCCCCTGCAAAAAGAATGCCATAGACTGCAACAATCTGCTCCCAGCCTTTCTCCATAACAACTGCAACCAAGGTGTTGGGGCTGGCCCCCAGTGCTCTTAGGTGCCTGGCAAGCTGGTTGCTGCGTTTAAACAATTGCGCATAGCTGAGTTTATAGTTGGCCGTAATGACGGCGTCTTTATCAGGAACTAATTTTATCTGTTCACTCAGAAAATCCTGAAGCAGTTTCTCACTTACAGACCCATCGGTTGCATTCACCTGCCGGCGCTGTGCAAGTTGTGCCGGAGGAACCGGGTGAATTTCCTGATTCCAGTCAAATTCAGGTTCTGCCAGGTTGGCAAGCAGCCCACAGTAACAGTGGAACATGTCATCAATCATACTTTCTGGAAACAATTCATCCACAACATCCCAATTGAAGACAAGCCCTCCTTTGCTCTCAAATACCTGTTGATCAAGCCAGACCTGCGAGGTCTGACTAACTCCATAGCTGTTTTGTGAAAAAGAATCCAGGATATTGGCGACATCCTGTGGCAGCTCAGCAGCATTCAATCCGCCGCACAAATCAAGCCCCAAACCACTGGTGAAAACCACCGGCATTAAGGTGCGATGTTTCCCGTTCTGCCTTACCGCTAATTCCCGCAAAAATTCAATGCCACTGAAATAGGTATTATCTAAATTCTGATACATTTTTCTTTGTACTTGTTTGGCATAAGCCATGAACGTACAGCGACTGCTGAAATCCATCTCCAATAACACCACGGAAGTAAAGTCACCGACTAATTCATTCACTTGTTGATGCAGTGGCAGCCTGCGGAAAAGAGTCATATCAATCGTGAACCGGGGATTTTTTGCCCATGAAGCAATCACTAAGGCATATGCTGTTAACAAAACCACTGAAGGAGTAAGGCCGTTCTTTTTCGCAGTTGATTTAAAGCTTTCCCATTGCATGTTCGCTAATTTTGCCTGTCTCCTGCGAAAAAATGCTTTTTGAATAGAACTCAATGGTTTCACATAAGGTAATTCAGGCCCGGCCGGCAGCGTGTCAATTTGTTTCAGCCAAAAATTTTGGGCTTTTTTGTAAGCTTCCGTTTCTACAAGCTGTTTTTCGGCCAATACATAATCCCGGAAGGAAAGCTCCAACGGCGGCAGTTGTAACTCCGGTTTACTATAATAAAGAATTAATTCTCGTATCAACACACTCATACTAAACAAATCAACAATGAGCATATCCAGACTAATGTGAAGTCTCACTACATCGTCATTAAAGACAGTGGCCCGCACCTCAAATAACGGCCACTTATGGGCAGGTAAAACCTGATGAGACATTTCATCCCGGATTTTCAGCAATTTTTGTCTGGTTATGGCTTGCTCCTTTCCCCTTAAATCCATTACCGGCAATTCATAGAGGGGAACTTCCGGCAATATTACTTGCTCACCGGATGCAAGAATAACGGCTCTCAACATTTCATGCCGTTGAATCACTTTATTAATCGCTTGCTGCAAACGAACAAGATCAATATCCTTGCTTTCAAATTCCTGATATGTATGGGTAGAGATATTCCCCAGCTCGAACGCACCGGTTCGCCCAACCCAATAAGCTTGCTGTACATCATTGAGAGGAAAAGGCAGCAGCCGGTTAGCCGGATCAGGTACTAATTTCGGCAATATCTGCGGAACCAAGTTCATTCTCATTTTTATAATAGCAAGCAAATCACTTTTATATGTTCGGATTAAATCCACTGTATCCTCAGTAAGCAATTCTTTAGGCGCAATAACTTTAATATCTTCACCTTCCAGACCTAACCGGATTTCTTTTTGCGCCAATTGGATGATAAGTTCTTTACTATCCATCGCTATTACTCCTTTACCCTTACACAATAGTTTTTGAACTGCATTCAACAAAGCAATTTGGTTCTATTAAATCAGAATCACTTCTTTGTCAGTAAACGCTCCTGACGATTGTTCACCAGTAACAACTACAGCAGCAAGTGCCATTTGATACTGTAATCTGGCCGCAATTACTTTTAAGTCACTACTTTCAGCAAAATCTTGGATAGAAAAATCCGTTTTCAACTGGGTATTTATTTTATTTCTCAATTCCAGCAGGAGTATTGAGTCAAAGCCAAAGTCTGTTATGGGAGCTGTATCATCAATATTTGTTTTATTAATTTTTAAAACACAAGCAATTTGTTCCTTTAAGAATTCAATCAGGGTATCTTGGCAAATAAATTCTGTGCAAGTATGAGGTGAAACAGGTTGTGCCCGGAACTCTGCAGCTTCAGACCGATTTTCAACTTCAATAACCCTTTCTGCCTTACCCTGCACCCAGTAACGCTCCCGCCTGAAAGGATAGGTCGGCAAATTAATTCTGCGCGGGGCGGCAGTACCATACAGCAAATTCCATGGAAGCTCATACCCTTGACAATACAAATCTGCTAAGGCACACAATATTTCGCGGTACCGATTTTGATCTTCCTGACCGCACCAGGTTTGCAGCAGCATGTCCCGGGCGCACTGCTCTAAGGCCTTTTGACCGGAAAAATCACGAGGAACACGGCCTTGAAACAGGTTAGGCAATTTTTCTTTACTCCCGGCTTGCTTCAGGATATGCAAGGCGTCTTCCCGGCCTTGAACCACAACTGCGTACCGATGATGGAAATGATGTCGCCCAGCCAACAAAGTGTAGCTTATTGAAGCCATGTTTTTCGATTGCCCATTCCGGCTCTGTAGGAACTCAATCATATCTGAGATTTTTTCCTGCAAAGCTTCTGGGGTCTTAGCTGATAGAGACAGCAGAAAATACGGAATCTGTTGTTGTAAATCTTCAGTCTGCTCTGCCTCATAGCTTTGTACCACCATATGAGCATTAGTTCCACTCATTCCAAAAGCACTCACCGCGCCAGTGCGGCTGAGCCCGTCCCTTTTATCCCAATGCTTAGCTTCTTTGTTAACATAAAACGGACTTTCTTGCCAAAGAATATAGTCATTTTCCTGTTCACAATGCAGACTAGCCGGAATTGTCTCATAGCGCAGCGCTTGTACTAAACTAATTAAGCTAACCAAACCTGACGCCGCCAGGGTATGACCAAAATTTGTTTTTACAGATGTAAGCGCACAATAATGCTGCTTTGTGGTAAATTCTTTAAAAGCGTCACACAAGGCGTTGACTTCAACAGGGTCGCCCAGTTTTGTGCCTGTACCATGGGTAACAACATACTCTATCGCTTCCGGATCTACCTGATATTTGCGATAAATTTCTTTCAAAAGATTGGCTTGGGCAATTCCGTTGGGTGCTGTAATCCCATTCGTTTTGCCATCAAAATTAATTCCGCTGCCTTTAATGACCGCATAAATCGGATCCCCGTTCGCTTCTGCCTGTGATAAGCGTTTTAACACCACCACCGCGACCGCCTCTCCTGGTACCATTCCGTTGGCTCGTTTATCAAAGGCATAACACCTTCCATCAGGCGATAGCATCCCGGCTTGCCTCATCCTGATAAAGCCTTCCGGCGTAAACAGACAATTGATGCCCGCTGCAATCGCAGTATCACACTCCTGGTTACGCAAGCTCATAATTGCCTGGTGTGCTGCTACTAACCCGGAAGAACAGGCGGTATTAATCGCCATAACAGGGCCATTCAGATTCAAAAAATAATGTAAGCGGGCCGCCAAAATTGCATTGTGATTAGATGTAAGGCTCTTTTTTTCTCCAACAATCAAGCTATAGTCGCCATCTTCAACGCCCACAAACATACCAATTTTTCCTGTCTTAATCTGCTCCGTCCCATAACCGGCATCTTCTAAGGCGCTCCAGGCTTCCTGCAGCAGCAACCTTTGCCTGGGATCCATCGTTTCCGCTTCCCTGGGAGAAATTTCGAAAAATAACGGGTCAAATTCACTAATACCCGGAATCCAACCACATTTCCAAGTGGCGTGTTCCGAATCCTGGCTGAAAAACCGGTCTGCAGGAGCTCTGCCAACTACGTCACGCTCATCAGCAATGATTTGCCACATCTCCTCAATATTGCGGGCTTGAGAAAATCGTCCACTCATACCAATAATCGCAATGGGTTCGCAGATGTTTTGATAATCGCTCCTCGCCTCAAACCCCGAATTTTGCCATCGCGGTATGGTCGATGTAGCCGCTACCAATTGAGACCTTGGTATCATAGGCGGCCCGGCAACAACTTCCCGGTAAAACTCTTCGATTGCGGCCTGGTGTACAGTTAAAAAATATTGAACCAATTTTTCCAGCGTAGAATACCCGAAAAACAAAGCAGGAGTAATTTCAATCCCATAATAATCTGTTAATCTGGTGGCAAATTCTGCTAAGCTAACAGAATCAAAACCAAATTCCGCCAGATTATCTTCCCGGTTTAATTCATTACGCGAAATACCCAGTAATTTACCAGCCTTTTCTTTCAGATCCCATTCCAGGCATTGCACCAAACTTAACCCCTTCATTTCCGTCCTCCTTCCCTGGCCTAAAGAACCTACAGCATCAGAAGTCAACTTAGAAGGCTGATCCTGAATCATGCCTAAAAAATGTTGTATCCGGCTAGGTTCACCCACAAATATGATATGCTGGGCATCCTTCTGAGACAGTATGCGTTCAAAGATGTCAATTCCTTCCCCAGCTTCCAGGAAACGTTGACCACTTGCTTTCAGATACATCTCCGTGTTTTCAGAATCGCCAAAGCCCATGCCGCCGTCCTTCCATAAGGGCCAATTAATGGCAATAGCCTTTCCGGGCAGGTTTTGCTGCTGATTTCGATAATGAGCATATGCCATTTGAAAACGGTTGCCGATGGCATAATCACACGAGCCGATATCCCCTAAGCTCGCTGCTATAGAGGAAAAATAGCAAATAAAATCCATGTTTTCTTCCTGGAGCAATGCATCCAACAAAATGGTTCCTGTAATTTTGGGCTTCAGTATTTCTTGGAATTTTTTTATGTCCTTTTGTAAAATACTTTGCGTTCCATGAATTCCAGCGGCATGAATTACACCGTGAATGTTACCAAAACATTCTTTTGCCTGCCGCAAGCCTTCCTGCATGAGGGTTAAATCGCAAACATCGGCTTGCACATACCGAGCCTGACCACCCAGAGCCTGTAATGCCTTGATTTTAGATTGTTTCTCTTCATCATAAGGCGCTCTACCGGTCAATATCAGATTGGCAGAGTACTTTCGCGCCAAATGTTCCGCAAACAAAAATCCAAGTTTTCCACAGCCACCGGTAATGAGATAGGTTCCCCCTGCTCTCAGTAAGGTCTGACCTGCTGGTACGGTGGTTGCTTGAGTCTGGCAAACATACCGTATTCCTTTACGGTATAAAACACTTTGATTTTTACTGTTTTGAAGTTCTGACCAGAGTTTCTGCAGCCAATTCTGCATGGCTGTTTCCCGGTCTTGCTGTTGTTCAGACAAATCCTGGAGGATTACCGCAACTTGCGTATCAGGCATAACGAGCCTGACGGAACGTTCAAAGCCAATCCATGATTCCAGATAACACCGTTCCCATGCGTTTTCAAACTGGCCGGCCAATAACACTCGTCCGGGTTGTAGTCTGGCCGCGGCAATGGCCTGCAGTAAATAGACTATCGGGGAATATTCCTGGATACAGCTTTTTTCTTCTACTGCCCACAGGTACAGTAGGGCGTCTACCTCACCGTGATCTTGCCGGATGTTCCGGAAAGCCTCCTCATAACTTTTTTCTTCATGCCTGCAAACGGTATACATCTGCGGCGCTTGCCGCTGATAGGTATCACCTTGCCTGATAAAAATAACCTTGCTATGTTGATTAATACTTTGTATCACAGTAACAATTGCTTGTTGATTGTCCGGATTTGAAACAAAACAAATGATGCTTTTAGTTCTGACCGGTAAGCTATTATCCAGACTTTCCTCTTGCCAGATCTCTTTAAATGTCATAACCGCTAAAGAGTCTGATATGTCTGGAGCCGGAGCATCTAACCTGCTACAACCATGTCCTGCCGTGTTGTTTTCAAGTACTGTTTGCGCACCAGCCGTTGCCATAGCTGCAGTTTGTTCAGGTAAACAGAATGAAGTATGGGTAAAAGTATAGCCAGGCAGGGAAATCTTTTTAAAAGAATTCCCTGGATATAATTTTACCCATTGAATATCAACGCCCTGATTCCATAACCCGACTAACGACTCTTTGAAGGCAACAGACAACGTTGGCGTTAAATCAACGGTAATTTTCTTATCTGCCAGTGCATCCCCGGCTAGTATTCCAAAATCCAAAACTGATGCTGCTGTCAAAGGCGGTAGTTCTGATAAAGCATGCATTTGTCTGATCCAGCCGGGAATATCCGGTATCTCAGAAAGATTTTGACTATGTGCACGTAAATACCGGTAAGGTTTTTTTATATTGATCTTGTGCTGCGCGTCATTTAATGCTGCCGCTGCCACCGTTAGAGCAGGGTTATCGGTTGTCAATAAGGCAATTAATGTTTCTTTAGGCATTACTTCGTCCTTGATGAGATCCAGTAACTCAGAAAACCGCTGATCGGGTACCAGTTTTCGCTCTGATAAATTCCACTTCTGGTTAAGTACATTAAAAGAATCCAGCATTATAAGCATTAGCAGCAATTTCATTTTACAATCTTCCGTGCTGATTGCTTCTTGATCATACAGCATTGTTTTTACATTTAACCCTGCCGGCTTCAACTTAGTATCCCATTCCAATAAGCAGTTACTAAAAGAAAACTGATGTGTAACCAAGCGACTCTTCTCTAAGTAATAAAAAAACAATTCATCAGCGATAGGTACCTCCAACAAATTTCCTATATATGCTTCATCAAAAACATAAGGCTTTACCACTTGCTTGTTAACTGAATCATAAAACGGAATTACCGGCCGGAGAAACTTCAGCTGTTCGACTGTTTTTTTTTCGCACAATACTGCCAAAACCTCTTGTAGTTCGGTTATGCCGCTAATAGCCAGACCGGTCCAGAGTCCATTTTTAAAACCAGTAATGGAATTTACCGATAACCCTGCCGCAAGTAACGTGGTGATCACAGTATAGGTCAATATAAAGCGATAAAGAGGTTCATCAGGCTTTGACCAACTCTGCCGAAAGAAGCCTTCTCTAATCTGCTGACTGTCCTCTAATTCATTTAATGAGTCTAATACCTGCTCAAGTTTTTCTTGAAATACCGGAAACTCTTTAAGAAGCAGTGCCAAATCAGCACAGCCATTTCCGGCAAATTCCCCAATGCGCAAATACCAGGATTGATTCGTGCGCTTAATAAGGGACTCATTTATACCATGTTTCAAAAACTCAATTATTTCCGCCTTATTTTTCAGCAATGCGCCATAGCGGTAAGAAAAAGCTTCCCGTCCGTTTAGTAAGGTCAGGCTAATATCTTTGAGAGTATATTTCGCAAAATTATCGTTCTTAGTAAATGCCTGCCAATTGTCCATTAAACGTTCCAGAGAAGAGGGAGTTTTCGCTGAAAGTAAAAATGGATAACAATCAGCTTCAGCAACCGGCCCATCTTTCACTGTTTTATCGATATATTCCTCCAGTAATACATGACCGTTAACCCCTCCCAAACCAAAGGAACTAATACCGGCTCTCAGCGGCAATCCATGTTGCGGACTGATCCATGCAGTTAACCCATTGGCAATGGTAAAGGGAGAATTTGCAAAGTCAATCATCGGATTTACCATACTCAAATTCAAACTGGCAGGTATTTGTTTATGTCGCATCATTAATAAGACTTTAATAACACCCGCAATTCCTGCTGCCGCTTCCAGGTGTCCGATATTTGTTTTAACTGAACCTATCTTACAAAATTGTCTGTCTGCTGTATAGGTTTCAAAAGCTTGTGTCAACGCCTCTACTTCTATAGGATCGCCGAGTGAAGTCCCCGTACCATGGGCTTCTACATAGGTAACTGTGTCTGGACTAAATCCGGCATCTTTATAAGCAGCGATAATTACATTCCTTTGCGATTCCACACGCGGCGCAGAAAGGGAAACCGCTTTTCCGCCATGATTGACAGCACCACCTTTTATTACACCGTAAATATGATTCTGCGCCTGTATCGCCTGCTCTAAAGGCTGCAGTAATAAGACTCCAACCCCTTCTCCGGAAACAAAACCATTGGCATCTTTATCAAATGTTTTACATCTTCCATCAGGACTTAGCATCCGATTCTTTGACCACAGCAAATACCGCAAAGGAGAAAATTGGTTAACTCCTGCCACAATTGCATAATCACAATCGCCGTTAGCCAGTGATCTTCTGGCGTTATTTAATGCAACCATAGATGAGGCGCAGGCTGCATCTATGGTGATACTCTCACCACTGAGACCCAATAAATAGGATATTCTGTTTGCCAGCATATACTGATCCATGCCGGCAGCCGAATATATATCTATATCAGTTTCAGAATATGCCGCCAAAGAATTCGTCGTCGCCATAACGCCCACATATATTGATGTCGTTTTTCCCTGAAGCATTTGTAAAGATATTCCGGAATCTTCGATGCAATGCCAGGCTTCCTCCAGTAAAATCCGTTGCTGGGGATCCATTTTACCGGCTTCCCGGGGAGAAATATTGAAAAAACCGTTATCAAATTGATCAATCTCATCAATTAGACCGCACCACTTACTAATGCATTTATGTTCATCCCTGGTAGGCGAATAATATTGTATATTAAATTTCGATCGGGTAATTTCCTGAATAGAGCTAACTCCACGACTTAGATTATCCCAAAAAATATCATAGTTTTTAGCGCCCGGAAGTCGGCAAGCCATCCCGACTATAGCAATATCATGGCAATTGCTTGTACTATTTATCTTCATACTAGATTCTCACCCCTTGATTTGTTATTCCGTTTTGATCCTATCACATTTGATTACTCACATTGTCAAAATTGGAGATACCGCTCTTGGTAACGCCTCCACCCGTAACAATTAATTCCGCCTTTTTCTCCCGTTCCTGATCCAACTGCCTATAATGAGATACAGGCAAAGGCAAATTCACTTTCTTGCCATTACGTTTAATAATTCTTGGCGGTGAGCCGACTACTGTGCAGTTTTCCGGAATATCCCGGTTCACAATCACAGTTTGAGCGCCAATTTTACTGTTGCTGCCGACAGTCACGGGACCTATAATGGTAGCACCATGCCCGATAAACACATCGTTACCTATAGTGGGATGCCGTTTTTTTTGTTGTTTTCCGGTGCCCCCCAGTGTAACAGCATGATACATAGTACAGTTCCGGCCAATCACTGCCGTCTCGCCGATTACCACTCCACAGCCGTGATCGCAAAAAAATCCTGGTCCGATTTTGGCTCCCGGATGAATCTCAATGCCGGTAAGAAACCGCATTAATTGAGAAAATAACCGGGGAAAAAATGGCACCCCTAAATGATAAAGCGGATGAATAACATAGCGATGTACCGTGATAACATGCAGGGAAGGATAGAGAAGAATCTCAATATTTCTGCAGGCAGGGTCTTGTCTGTAAATAGCCTGAATGTCTTCGATCAGTGCTATCATTGGTGTTATTTGTCAACTCCTTTCTAACATAATTTTTTTAACAGGAACACCCTTTTGTTGCCTCAACTATATTTTTTATGGTGATTTTTAAAAGACTGAATATCTATACGTAGATCTGTTTTTAAAGGATAAACAATTGAGCACATATACTTGCCAATACTAAACGAAATAGCTTTATATTGAGAAAAATTCTTGTAGTAACATGTGATAAAATTTTCACAAAAGTTGATCTTTGCTACCTCAAAAAGTTCAAATGGAGTCATCAAGCCGGTTTTCAGCACCTTTGACAGTGCTTCCTTGGCTGTCCACAAAAGAGCTAACCCGACATCATATTGAATTACCGCCGGAACAATTAATGTATTTTCAAATGCGGTGATTTGTCCAGCCAAAACATCTCTTTTTAAGGGGTCAATCTTTTCCAGGTCAATTCCCATGGGATGAACTTCCGGAAAAGCAATTGCCATTCCATAATCCTCACAATGAGTAATACTTACTTGCGTATTCCGTTTTTCACATATAACAACCGGTTGAGAAAAAACTCCAGATTGAATAAGAATACCGTTTAACTCTTTTTCACCGGTTAAAGCGGCAACAGCTTGCTTAGCAGCAAGGCGCCCCACAAGAAAACTTCTGATCCGCCTGGTAACCTTTAACGTCTTGTATTCCCTACATTCTTGATGATGCAAATGTTGAATCGGTTCATCATAATTAGTCGTGCTCGCAAGATAACAATAGCATAAAGTGGCTTTAAGCGTATTTTCCGGTCTAATTAGGGTTAGATCATCAATATAGGTAATCACACTTTTCATGAATAGCACCCTTATTATTCAAACTTTATCACAGCCACAATAGATTACATTACGTCACCCCCGTTTCTCTTTTAATCCGCTGAATTAACCCCATTAAAACCCGGCCGGGCCCAATCTCTGCAAAATTCATTGCACCAGTATTCATTAGGTACTGAATACTTTCCGCCCATTTGACAGGACTTGTGATTTGTTCAATTAAGTTTTGCTTTATAGCGGATTGTTTATAGGGAGAAGCATGTACATTAGAAATTACCGGCATAGATAATACAGAAAATGCAAAGGGCTCCAGAAACACGGCAAATTCTTTTTTAGCCTCTGCCATATACCGGGAATGAAAAGCACCGCTTGTATTTAACGGAATAAACATAGTAACTCCCTTATTTGTCTCAAAAATCGGTTTAGCATAATCAATATCAGTTTTCGGGCCTGAAATTACGATTTGCGCCGGTGAGTTATAATTAGCCATATCTATGTTCTTTAAATTATTTTCTTGCAAAATATCGAATATTTGCTCTTTGTTCAGGCCAATGACTGCCGCCATGCCTCCACCTGTAGCCTTACTCATAAGTTCTCCTCGCTTAATTACCAATTGTAAGCCTGCCTCAAAAGTAAAGGCTTCTGCAGCAAGCAACGCATTATACTCTCCCAAACTGTGACCGGCAACAAAATCAGGTTTACAGCCGACTTCTTTAATTTTTTTCAAGTAACATAGAGCATTCACTACATACAAGGCAGGCTGGGTATATTGCGTCTGGCTTAAATTCATGTCCGGGTCTTCCAAACAAAGTTTCTTTATTGAATATCCTAACGTATCATCTGCTTGTTCTGTTACTTCTTTGAATTCATCAAAAAGTTTACCCCCCATTCCTTTAATCTGTGACCCCTGACCGGGAAAAATATAAGAAATCATATTTTTACATCTCCTTCCAGTAATAAAAATCTTAGCTAACAAAAAGAGTCACCAGTTTCCAATTTGTCGCTTCAACAACAAGCTGAAAACCAGTGACCTTCAAGTCACACAAGTCCGGCTAAGTTCCTTATATCGGGCAATGTACCTTAATTGATCTTCAGACCAATCCAATTCACAATATCTAAAAAACGATATATGTTGTTTACCCGACAAAGTTCGGTTTCTTTTTGATTATAGTTGCATACTAAACACTATGCAATCCTTATGCTTTCAATACTACCTGCTAAACAAAAAAAGATTCCTTTAGAAAAAAAATGTCAAAATTTAATTATTTTACCTAAATTTGTTTTATATTTTTTTATTATTGTATAAGGATAAAATTTTTGAAAAAATGTCCCATCCCCCTTCCATTGAACTGCTTGCCAAAAATCTGTGTTTAAATACCCATAAGCTCAAATTAGGATTTAAAGTTCTGTTTGCAAACACAGATATGGATATTTGCGAGATATACAACTGGAAAAAGTAAGAGTATTGCTGAACGCACCTAACTGGAATATTCATAATGACGCCAAGCATTATATAAGCTTTTTGCCGTCTTTCGTGCCAAATTTTTGTAAAAAAAAAACTGTTACCAACTGACATTTTGTCATGGTAACAGGTCTGAAACGCCCGCTAAAAATAGCGTGGCACTTTATTTATGTAGCATCGAAATTCTTCTCCGTACTTCTGCAAACAGTAATTTTCTTCTTCTAATATTCCGCAATGACTTGTAAACAATTTAATTGTATTAATAATGATCAGTAACCATGAACCAAGAGCCAGTCCTACGCCATACCAGGTAAAACCATAAACAACATAAATGGGATTTCTGCTATATTTATATAACCCTTTAGTAACCGGCTGATCGGGAGGAGTTGTGATGTAATTCCAAAGTGCTATGATATTTAGAACCATTCCCACAAAAAATATAAGCATCCCACTATAGAAAACAACACTACCGGTTTTGATAGGCATAAAAACAGGCAATCCAACTGAAGTAAACCAAATTAACATATTTATCCTTCTCCAAAAAAAGTTTTGTGAATTAGCGGCCGTAAGTAAGCGCTTGTGTGAATCCTTCCTAAAAAGAGGCATACCGCGGTTAACAATAAAATAAATTAATGAAAACCACCAGCCGTTCCAGAAAGCAATAGAAACTTCCGGTATTAAGCTCATTATTTCGTTCCTCCCTGGTTTACTATTCCAATATTTACAAGCCTTTTAGCTACCTGATTTTTAACTTGGTGTAGCCGGCTTGTTTTCACATTCTCAACAACCCGCCCTTCATGCATGAAAACAATGCGCCCGGCAACCCGCTTAATCGCCTCTAAATCATGTGATATCATCAAAAAAGCCAGCCCGCTCTCCTGATGCAGCTTTCGCAGCAGTTCCAAAATTTGCTCCTGTATCACCACATCAAGACTGGACGTGGGTTCATCTAGAATAATAAATTTCGGCTTCAGAATGATCGTCCTGGCCAGACATATCCGTTGAGCCTGGCCGCCGCTAAGTGTTCCCGGTTTTACGTTAAGGAGGCTGGCCGGCAGTGAAACAGCGGCCATGATTTCCCGGATTTGTTCCTGCCGTTTTGCCGGCGGCATATCTGTCAGATAACGGAGCGGTTCTTCTAATATCTGCTCAATCTGCCAGCGTGGATTCAATGCTGCTGTGGCATGCTGAAACATGATTTGTATGCTGCGGTAAAATTCCTGTTTATCCTGATAATCCGCGTAGCTGCGGCCTGCCAAATACATGTTGCCGCTTTCCGCTCGTTCCAGCCTAAGCGCCAGCCGGGCTAATGTCGATTTGCCGCAGCCGCTTTCTCCTACCAAGCCCACAAACTCTTTTTCCCCTACCTGCAATGATACATCAGATAAAACCGCATGACGCCGGCTTTTAAACATCCCTGCCCGGGAGCTGTATGATTTATTTACATTTTTCGCTTGCCAAATCAACAGTTTCACCTCATCTTTGGATACAAGCCCAGCCGGACCGGCCATCACCCTGCCAAGCCGGTTTTTCATACCGGCAGCCTGGCTGAGCATATCTACAACGCGGTTGAAATACGCAGCCTGTTTGAGTTTTCCGTTCTTCATCAAAAAAACTACCCTGTTTGTCAAAGCCTAATAGCAGCCGGGTATACGGATGCCGCGGCTGGGAAAGCACGTTTCGAGCTGCTCCGGTTTCGACAATACTGCCCCCATACATAACAGCCAGCCGGTCTGCATAGCGTCCCACCAGCGGCAAGTCATGCGCAATCAACAGCACTGCCATGCCTCTGTCCTTTTGCTGACGTTTGATTTCATCCAGTAATGCCATACGCATCCCGGCATCCACCGCGGTAGTCGGCTCGTCGGCTACCAGCAAGGACGGCTTCAGCGCAACCGCCATCCCCAGCAAAACCCGCTGACACATACCGCCGCTTAACTCATGCGGATAAGCGCATAAAACACGTTCGGTATCCTTAAGCCCCACTTTGTGGAGAATCGCAGCGCTCATATTGCGTGCCTGCCGGGAATCGACTCCCAAACGCAACCGGAAGACCTCCCCCAACTGGGATACGATAGACCGGACAGGGTTTAACGCCGCAACAGGCTGCTGGGGCATAAAACCGATCTGTTTTCCATACACATTTGTCATAGCAGCATCAGCTAACTCGTCCAGCCGCTGACCCTGAAACCAAATACTGCCGCTTGTCTGCGTGCCACTAGCCGGCAGCAACCGCAAAACTGCCCTGGCAAAACTGCTCTTACCACTGCCGCTTTCGCCGATTACACCCACAAACTCACCGGCACTAACCGCAAGATTTACGCGATTTACGGCAATTACATCTCTCGCAGCCGTATGATAGCAGACACTCAGATCATTACTATTGAGCAAGACACTGCTACTGAACATAAGCTTTCTCCAGCCCCCGGTATCATTTCTTTTATATTCAAACTGGCGCCACCGCTTTTCTTACCCGCAAATCAGTCAAGGCTGGACTGTTTATATTCAAATATAACATTTCTGAAGTTTGCCCCAGACGTTTTTCAAGCTTTAACTTGTCATTTTGGCATAAGCATTTCTTCATCGTCTTTGCCTCCTTCCCGGGCTTTAACCGGCTTTCTTTATCTGCTGCTGCAGCATCTCCCCCAATACCTGCAGATTTAGTACTACGCCCATTATGGCGATTCCCGGCCATAGCATTAACCAGGGGGCAGCCTGCAGATAAGGTTTGCCGTCGCTAAGCATAGCCCCCCATTCCGGTACAGGCGGTTGAGCGCCCAGACCCAGAAAAGACAGTCCGGCTATACTGAGGATGATCCGGCCAAAATCCAATAGTGCTAAAACCGCAAGCGTTGGCATAACCGCCGGCAAAATATGCCGCCGCAAAATAGTCCCCTGCTTTGCTCCCGCCGTATGGGCCGCTGCAATATAAGTACGTTCACGCAGACTAAAAGTCATATTCCGTACGATACGGGCATAACCGACCCAATGCACCAACACTAAGGCGATGGCCGCATTTTTCAAACCAGGGCCAAGCAAGCCCGTTATCGTCAGTGCCAATATCAAGCCTGGGAACGCCATAACTCCATCCAGTATCCGCTGGACAATGCGGTCATACCAGCCGCCGGCAAAACCGGCCAATAGCCCAATGCAAGTACCGGCGGCAACCGTACAGGCCAAAACTGCACCGGCCGCAGCCAGCGTATTTCCGGTTCCCCATAACAGCCGCGACAGCAGGCAGCGTCCTAACTGGTCGGTTCCTAACAGATATTCACTTGAAGGCGGCTGCAATCGTAAGCTGATATCCGCATGCAGCGGATCATGCGGAGCAATATAAGGAGCAAACAGGGCAACAAACAGATACAAAGCCAGCAACCCCACATTAAGTGACAGCATAAGCTGTTTCCAGCCTCCTGCATTTTCTAAAACTACTAACACTTTGTTTGTCTGACAGTTCATGTCCGTAACTCACTTTCCACACGCATCCGGGGATCTAGGTACACGCAAAGCAAATCAATGCCTATATTCACAAAGGTATAGGCCACCGCCATCACCAGGATATACCCTTGAATGATGGGATAATCCCGGTAAAAAATAGCATCCATAATCATTTTGCCAAGTCCGGGCCAGGCAAAAATACTTTCGATAATAACCGTACCGCCCAGCATGTACCCAAATGTTGTTCCCAATGAAGTCACTACCGGCACCAAACTGGGCAGCACAGCATGGTACAGCAGCGTCTGCCATGTTGTTAAGCCTTTGGCTTTGGCATAAACAATAAAGTCCTGCGACAGTACGTCCAGCAGACTGTTGCGCAGCAGGCGGGCATGAATAGCTGCCGTTGAAAATCCCAGCGTTACCATCGGCATAATAAGATTCAAAAAATCTCCCCGGCCAACGGCAGGCAATACCTGCAGCTGTACCGCAAAAAAATAGATGAATACCAGTCCCAGCCAATAGGAAGGTACCGAGACAGCCAGCAAGGCGTAAATTTTGCTAACATAATCCGGGAATTTGTTTTCATAGTTAGCCGATAAGATGCCCAAGCTAAAGGCAACTGCCAAAGAAAAAAACATCGCCGCAGCCGTTAACTCCAGGGTTGCCGGCATATGCTGCCAAATCTCTGTTGCTACCGGCTGCCGGGTATAGAAAGAGACCCCCAAGTCACCCTGACAGACCTGCCACAGCCACAAAAAATATCTTTCCACAAAGGGTTTATCCAGACAAAGCTCCTCCCGGATAGCTGCCACTGCTGCCTGCGTAGGGTCAATACCCCGCTGCTGCAGCAGCAGTACCGCCGGGTCGCCGGGCGTTAATTGCATAATAGCAAAACAGGCAAAAGTAACAAAAACAGCCGTTGGTACAAGTCCGGCCAACCGCGCGAAAATATACCGTCTCATACTGCTTTCACACACTGCATAAAATAATCAATCAATGAAAATCACCAACCGTTCCAAGAAATAATAAAAAGTTCAGATAATAAAACACCATCCCTTCAGAATTAAAAAAGGTCACCTGTTTCCTTTGTTTCTTTAACAGAAACTGAAAACTAGTGACCTTCAAATCACACATGTCTGACCGACTAAGCTCCCTTATATCGGACAACATACTTTTTATTGGTCTTCAGACCAATAGAATTCAAAATATCTATTTATCCGACAATATTACCGGGTTCTCTTTAATTATAGTAGTATGATAAACACTCTACAATCCATATGCTATCAATACTGCCTGCTGAGCAAAAAATACTCCTTTATTAACAAAAACACTCCTATCTTAACAAAAATACCATTAATCTTCCTAGATCACCACGGCTTTCGAGAAATTATAAGCACCTGGTCTTGATTAAAATTGATACTTGCAGGAAATACCATACGTTCTTCCTTCCATCGGATAGCCGAACGTTTCACTATATCCCTTATTAAAAATGTTATCAATAAACAGGCTAATCTCTGTATTTTTATTTAGCATCCGGCTGGCACTAGCATTAACAGTTGTATAATCAGGCAATGACACCAATTTGTTGGCTACACTGCCATTTTTCGTGTACCGGTAAATAGACTTTTGTTCTCCCACATAGCGGGCACTTATTGCAATTTGTGTATTATTTGCCGTTGTATAGCGGAAACCGACATTTACCTTATCGCGGGGATGATAATCCAATTCATCGCTTAAATGAAGAGTATCATAGCGGTCACCCTGTTTTTTAGTCTTTTGATAGGTATAATTAGCAAAAACACTTAAATTATCCCGCAGTTTATGCTCTCCATCCGCTTCAAACCCCCAAATTTTAGCTTTGTCGATGTTGTATATCATATATTGATTGGTACTGCCGGCACTTTTGAAATTGTTGTAAATATAATCGCCAATCTCGCTATAATAGCCGGAAATTCGATAATTGGTCTTATTGCTGACTTTTTTCTTAAGACCAATTTCGTAAAATCTGCCGTCTTCCGCTTTTAATTTGATATCAGGATAATTTTTCATATATCCCTCCGACCACCAATAAAATTCGGGCAAAGTCGGCACCCGGTAGCCTCTGTTTACAGATAGGTAGCCCACTGTCTGGGAATCAAACTGATAACTAGCCTCAAACTTCGGACTGAAGGCACTGCCGTCAATAGGTCTCATTTTGACGTTCGGATCTCTGTCTGACCGGCCTTCATATTTATCATAGCGCAAGCCAAACAAGTAGGTTAGCTTGGGATTCGCTCGATATTCATCCTGCAAATACGCTCCTTCGACATCCATCTTTTCCGAAGAAAGCTCATTTGGATAGGCATAGGCCACCAAGGCCGGGTCAATATAATTATTGATGATGTCACCATAACCAATGTCCCGGTGTTCCCAGCCATATGTCAATTTATGAGTTCCTATGTTTTTTACCTGTTGTACAGACCACCCCTGAGACCGGTCAGTTCCAGTCTTCCGGTTAAAAATCAGTTTATTGGAATCTGCGGCGGAATAATTATAATCTTTACGGTCTTCGTTGTTCTTAAACCATTGCAATTTCCAAAAACCATCGCGGGTAGGCTGACGGTAAGAGATATCATAATATGTTTTTGTTTTATCCGCGTAGGCGCGGGAATTAGGGCTGCAAACCGGCGGCCCCCCCAGCGGGATGCTTTCACCATCGGCCAGCGGGTAAGCAGGGTCTATTGGTTCATAATACAAAGGACTGTCAGGATCTTGCGACTGACGGTTATTCATAATATACCCGCGTTTAGTTTTTGTCGATTGAATACCAACAGTCAATTCTTCTTTAGTTGGAAAAGAATAAGTGGTCTTAAGTGAATAATTTTCACTGTCAAAATAGTTATTGCATAAATAAGCATCCCGTTTATCTTTACCGGCAGTAATCACGTAACTTAAGTTACCTTGTTTGCCACTATGCTCGAATTGATATCTCTCCAGATTTTTACTGCCCCACATGGTTTGTAAACTGGTATATGGTTCCAGTCCGCCTTGTTTGGTAATAATATTTATAACTCCACCCAGCGTATTGCCATAAACGGCAGACTTCGGTCCCCGAATTACTTCTATCTTATCTACATTGTCCAAAGGGAAAGTTCCCCAATCCACATAACAGCCACCTACGACTCCAGCAGAGTTTACCGGTCTGCCGTCAATCAAAACCAAAAATCGCGAACCGTCAAAGCCCCTTAGTTTTACTGTATCTTGATTGTCGCCGACTACGGCTCGCCTCACTATGTCCACTCCTACTAAATCGGTCAATAAATCAGAAACATTCATGGCTTTACCTGGTTTAACGATTTTAGTGCTGACAATACTGCCCTCGCTTTTCTCCGCCTGTTTCTCAGCATCGGCAGTAACAATAATCTGTTCCAAATCAAAGCTAGCGATTTCTTCCGCCTGTGCAAGGGAAAAAACTCCGCAAATTCCAAATCCCAACACCAGCGTACAGGTTAAAACCTTTTTCTTTGTATGCATTCTGCATCACCACTTCTTCGCATCTTTTTATAAAGCCTACCGGATGAAGTCCTGCCTGTTCGTCCAGTAGGCTTTATTTTATAGCTTATTTTTCAGTTGCTGCTATATCCTTATCTGTAAACATTTCACGGTATTCTGCATACCTTCCGCCAAAAACAGGGCGAGTAAACCACATACCCTTATCTCCCAGCATGGCAGATAAAGGCTGAGCTTTCTCATAATCCATTTCACCGGCTTCATTAAAACTCTGTTGGTCAACTGCCAAATTAACTACTTTCCCAATGACCAAAGAATAATTTTTTCTGATAATCTCCTCTACCAAAGTGCACTCCAGCCAGGCCAGGCAGCCCTCTACACCCGGAACCTGAACTTGTTGCGATAAGTGCGGCTGTAGGTTGGCTTTAACAAATTCATCGACCTCCGGCGGATAATCCCGTGAACAAATCATAACCTGCTCACTCATGCTGGCTGGTGGAATATTAACAACAAATTCACCAGTATCTCTGATATTGGTAAGTGTATCCCGCTTAATCCAGGAGGCCAGAATGATTTCGTCCAGCGGCCGCAGAATTGGCGTAATATTGGACCAGGGTGCCAAGTTAAGCACACCGTCTTTCCCCCGGGTGGAAATCAAAACAACCGGCAAAGGGAAAACCTGCTCCCGCTTATGTGGTGATATGCACCTAACATTGCTACTCGTCATTTTTTCTCTCCTTTTATTTATTTTGCCACAAATCCAACTTCTTCCACGGATTTATTGATGGACCAATGTAATCGCCAGGTGCACTCCCCTGCTCAAGCTCAAATTCTTTAATTACAGTCACATACCTGGCGTAATCATTGCTATGACGATTCATCCATAGATCACATTGCAGATTATCCCGCCAAGGATATTCCCGACCAAAACTAATGCCGCTTTCCTTGCACAGCTTATCCCAGTCAAACCCTAAAACAACACCTTTGCCAGTTTTCGCTTTTTTATTGTACATAAAATATATGCCGGTATTTTTCACAAAGTTTATGCCGGCAGCGTCTTTTGCCTCAGGCAGAAGGTACTGTTTATCAGTGTCAGCCAGCGGGTATACCACCATATTCCCCTTACCTACCGTACAATTCAGCATAACTTGCAAAGCATCGTCTTTGCACCAGGCAGGACTGGCAATAATGTGGTAAGACTGATTATCTGCCAATGGGTATTTATCCAGTAAGAACTTAGCAAGATAGTACCCGGCTGTTACCCCAGGACAAAAGTGGTCATGGAAAAGTGCTGCCTGCATCAAATCAGCCGGGGCTTTATCTGTCCACAGATTAGCGATTGAAACCAGGGAAAACTCTCTGCCGTTAAAAATTCTGTTTTTTAGTTTCTTGTCCCATATTTCCGGATTGGCAATAAGCTTTGAAGCCATAATCGTTTCCACAGCTTGATAAGCAAACAAATCTTTCTTATCCAGCATCTGGGTAAAACTTGTGCCGCCAATCTTAGTATTTTTATCAACTTCCAGGTAGGCGGCCCGGCCACTTAGACTGTCATAAACAAAAAAATAGAGAGGCGTAAAGGCAGCAGAATGAACAGTCAGCAAATTACCTTTTCCTACAGTGCAACCGGTAACTGCCGTAAGCGCATCAAGACAGGGAGCCGAACTTTGGTCATCAACCTTCGCATAACCGGCATTGGTAACTACAAGTAAATTTTTTGCATCAGGATGCCCAAGCTGGTTCAATGCCTGATAACCAGCCTGCAAAGCAACAGCATGAAACGAGTTAAACTCAGCTTTATCCACCAGTACAGCTAACTTTTGGGCCATGCCACTTTCTGTCTTTACCTGGCTGGCCGTAGTAACCAACGGTACAGCAAATAGCAATGATATACTAAAAATGGTCACCAAAATAGCTCTAATTATCATTTTCTTCACCTCCTTTCATTGTCTAATTCTAAAGAAAAAAGGTCACTTTCTTTTGGTTTATTGTTTCAACAATAAACCAAAAGAATAATGACCTTTTGTTGCTTCAGCAACAAATCCGGATTTGCCGATTTTCAAATCGCTTATAAATTTAACAATCCTTCTAAATCTCTGCCGTATTTTCTTAATACCGGCTCTTTAAAATCTGAAATCAATCTATTAATGTATATATCATGTCGTATATAAGTATCTAGTATTCTAATAATGCCTTGGTTAGAAGTATTATAGCCCTCAATTTTTTGGTCCTGATTCTTAAAAGCAAACATTCCATATAAATCGTCAACTACCATGATAAACTCGGAAGAATGCAGATTTTCCACTATTTGTGACGGGTCATGTGTAAATACTTGTCCTAACGATAATATTCTTTCACTCATTTGATTACTTATTATTTTTACGTCACGTTTGATTGCAGCTTCCAATTGTTTCTGGACATGAACACCATCATCGTACCAGAAACTAATCATAATACTTTTTTCCGCTTTATCTATTATTTCTCCGGCCTTGTCCATAAGGTTTTCATAACCTTGAATCTGCCAAAGCCAATTAGGATATTTATTTTGACTTATGGAATCTTTATGTTCAAGTAGATAATTACTGATTTTTTTATACTTTTTCACATTATTACTTACGAAATCTTCCAGCGGTAATGGTTGATACCGAACAGGATTATCCCCGGAAGGATATATCAGTCCTTTATCAATTAATGCACTCAGTGTTTCATATACTTTAGGGCCGGGAACACCCGATATTTTCTGGATCTCACTGCCATAACTAAGGTTATTGCGCAGTACTGCCAGATAAATTTTGCCTTCATATTTTGGCAATCCTAGTTCGTTAAAACAATGTATTACTTCATCGTCAGAAAAAGGACTTTGTTTTTTTATTGTAACCACCCTCACTATCTATTACTACCAAAGTAGTAAGTCCATGTTTATATAATATATTACTTTTTTCATTTATGCAAGATTAGTGTTGCTAAAAGATATGGCAGATGATTAAAATCCGGTGACTTTGGGTATAATTTTCTAGAGTGCGCAACTCATGGGCCGGAATGTCTGCATGAAGCAGTATTCCGGCTTTTACTATTACTTTCGCCCTCCAACAATTGCTGCTTTGGGTGTTGCAGAAAAAAATTACAAAATGCACCTATTTTGAGATATTTTTCACTTATAACATTGACACAGTTTTACAAAAAAGTGTATCATTAATATGAATATAAGAATCATGAAGATTCTAAAAGTAAGGTATGAAGCCTGGGGGATTCCCTGTTGGTTTCATACCTTTTTATTTCTGATGGTGGTGTAGCATGTATAGTAACTTATTTTGGGGTAAAGTTGTCCGGCTCCTGATTACGCTATTTATTATTCTAACTATCAACTTTGCCCTGCCCCGGCTAATGCCTGGCGATTCAGTTGTCACGCTGCTGGGGCAGGATGCGGCGGTTATAACCGGGTCCGATTTTGCTGAACTAAGAAGCAAATATGGTCTGGACAAACCTCTCTCTCAGCAATATCTGGCATACTGGCAAGACTTAGCCCAGGGTGAACTTGGCTACTCTTATCATTACCGCCAGCCTGTCACCCAAACAATTAAACAGCACTTAGGGTGGACACTGGCCTTGCTCATTCCCGTGGTAGTGCTTTCGTCGTTATTGGCGATTATTCTCGGTACAATCGCCGGTTGGCAAGCCGGCTCCAGAGTTGACAGTGCCATAACCTGCAGTTCGCTTTTCATGTATTCACTACCACAATTTCTCATTGCCATGCTGTTGCTCAAGGTGTTCGCCTTTGAACTGCAGCTCTTTCCGCTTGGCGGTCTGGCTTCAGGCAACAGCAATTCAACCTTCACTTACCTCTTGGATACTGCGTGGCATTTAGTATTGCCGGTACTGGCCCTGACAGTGTCAGCCACCTCGTCCAAGCTGCTGGTTCTGCGCAACAGTGTCGCCAAAGAGCGGCATGAAGACTATATTATTTACGCCACAGCCAAAGGACTATCCACTTGCCGCATACTGGCTGTACATCTACTGCGCAACGCTTGTCTGCCCTTGCTGAGTTTAATTGCCTTGAACATCGGTTTTATTGTATCAGGGGCCTTAGTAGTTGAAATTGTATTTTCCATCAGCGGTATGGGCACAGTTATTTACGAGGCTGCCATTTACCGCGATTATCCACTGCTGCAAGGCTGCTTCCTGATCCTAACTATATTCGTGATTTTGTCCAATACCTTGGCTGACTTAGCTTACGGTATTACTGACCCGCGCATTTCTTCCCGTTCACACTAACATCACGGAGGCTTTTCTTATGTCGTCCTCTTACCGTCACCTGTCGCCCCCGGCGTACTGGGGCCTGTTTCTGTTATTGACACTGATACTGGTCGCGCTGCTGGCCCCCATAGTAGCACCTTATTCACCGTCTGAGCGGTTTACGCCTTTTGATCTACCCTCAGCAGTCCACCCTTTGGGCTGTGATGATATCGGTCATGATATTTTAACCCAACTAATCCTGGCCAGCCGTGTCTCCCTGCTTGTCGGGCTCACCGCGGCAATAGCTTCTGCCGGATTAGGCGCAGCTATCGGTATTTTGGCAGGTTACTGCCGGGGTTATCTGGCTTACTTGCTAAACAGTTTCATTGATATTGTCCTGCTTATTCCTATGCTGCCGCTTATGATTGCCTTAGCTGCTTATCTGGGGCCAAGCCTCGGCAATATCATCGCAATTATTGGTCTGTTAGGCTGGTGTTCAACAGCCAGAGTGGTTAAGTCCCGGGTGCTGCAGCTTAGAGATCTGCCTTTTGTGGAAGCCTTACAGGGGCTGGGCATTCCGGAATATCAAATAATTCTAAAACATATTGTACCCAACGTGGTTGAGGTCATTGCCGCCAAATTTATTCTCGCTGTGGCCTACGCTATGCTGAGTGAGTCGGCACTTAGTTTTCTCGGACTTGGCGACCCTTTGACCATAAGCTGGGGTTCTATCCTTTATTATGCCTTCCATCGCGGCGGTTTTGTCAATGATCTTTGGCACTGGTATTTGCCGCCTGGCCTGTGTATTGCAGCTGCCACACTGGGCTTTACACTACTCGGCTTTTATCTGGAGCAGCTATCCAGAGACAACAAGCTGCAGACATTGACGGAGGATTCAGCCCATGTTGCTTAGCATTGAGCATTTACGCGTTGCTTTTACGGTTGGTTCATCAGTCCGGCAAGCAGTAAATGAAGTCAGTCTTGCTCTTGAAGAAAAAACGAAAACAGCCATTATCGGTGAAACAGGCTGTGGCAAGTCAGTGTTGGCGATGGCTGTCGCCGGTATCTTACCAGATAATGCCCACTCACGTGGAAGTATCACTTGGGAGAACAAACCGCTATCTGAACAACTATTAAAAACTATTCGCGGCAACAAGTTATCCCTCATTCCGCAAAATCCACTGGGTAGTCTCAATCCGGTACTAACAGCAGGCTTCCAGGTGAGCGAAGCCCTGGCTAGAGTCAGGCCTGCCTTGAACAAGCTTGCTCTTTATCAAAACACACTTGAACTTTTTCATGCTGCCGGACTCGACCAGCCCCAGACAGTCTATCATTCCTATCCCTATCAGTTGTCTGGCGGTATGGCGCAGCGGGTGTTACTGGCAGCCGCTATGGCTGGCACACCCAAACTGGTTCTTGCTGATGAACCAACGAAAGGACTTGACCTTGACACCCGCAATCAAAATGTCCTACTCCTGCACCAAGTATTTGAAAACAGTGCCCTGCTCCTGATTACTCACGATATTGAGGTTGCCGCCACTTGCCAGTCACTCCTCGTTATGTATGCCGGTGAGATTGTGGAAACAGGCCAGGCCGAAGCTGTATTAACTAAACCTTTGCATCCCTATACCTGCCAGTTATTAGCCGCCCACCCATCACAAGGACTTATTCCTATTCCCGGTTTGCCGGCCAATATGACCAAACTGGCTGCCGGCTGCCGTTTTGCCGACCGTTGCGCTCTTCTTGGCAAGTTAAACGCCTCTCAAAGTCAGCTTTGCCTAACCAAACACCCCGCCCTTAATAAATGCGGCGTAACCGCTGCTGTGAGGTGCTGGCATGCTTGAGGTTATCCAGCTAACCAAACATTTTACCCAAGGCTTACTAAAAAAGAAAACTACTTATGCCGTACAAGCTGTCTCCTTCCAGTTGCCGCCGGGAAAAACCCTGGGGATTATGGGGACAAGCGGCAGCGGTAAATCAACAGTGGCTAGGCTAATTGCCGGCCTTATCCGGCCTACGGCCGGCCAGATTGTGTACCAGGGTACTGTTCTGACTGGCCTGTCTGCTGCCGAGCTAAGACCCTTTCGCCGCAAGCTGCAGCTGGTTTGCCAACACCCCGGCCTGGCCCTTGATCCCCGACAGACAATCGCCGACGCGCTGATTGAACCACTTTATGTCCATAAGTTAATTCGATCCCGCAGTCAAGCCTTGAGCAAATTGGACAAGCTCTTACATATCACCCAGCTGTCGCCAGATGTGCTGACCAAATATCCCTGGCAAATTTCCGGCGGGCAGGCGCAGCGTATCGTTATCGCCAGAGCGTTAGGACTTGAACCTGAGGTGCTCATCGCCGATGAGCCGACTGCCATGCTGGATATATCCGTACAAGCCCAAATCCTCACCCTGCTCAAAGGTATTCAGCAGCAAACAGGTCTCAGCCTGATCTTAATTTCTCATGACCCTGACGTTATCAAAGCCTGCGCTGACCACATGGTAAACATGGTGAACGGTAAAATTGCTGCCGCTGGCCTCCCTTCAAAGATTCTTACCCAGTCAGGCAATCTATTTTCCTTGCGTCAGGCAATGCTAAACCAAAGCAATGGAGGAATTCAATGAGACGTTTTACTACTCTCGGACTCTTAGTAATCCTGATTTTTACCTATTTGCTCACAGGCTGCAGCAATAATAAACAAGCCGCTGCCGACAGTTCTCAGACAATACCTTCCCTGACAATTGGCACAACCATGAAGGTGGAAGGAATCAATATTGAAGACTACTACTTTGGGATACTACAAGCCATCTTCACCCACAAAGGACTTGTCAAGCTAGATGAAAACGGTGATTTTATTGGCGATTTGGCTAAGTCCTGGAGCACCGCAGACGGGCAAACCTGGACCTTCCTGCTGCATGATGGCGTCACCTGGCATGACGGTTTCAAGGTCACAGCCGCTGATGTTAAATTCACCATCGAATACAACATCAAACACAGTGTCGAATATAGGAGTCACTTTTCCCTGGTAAAATCAATTACAACTCCTGATGATAAGACAGTCATTATCACTCTGTCCCAGCCCAATCCCCGTTTTCTTGTCAATTTGCTGGTACTTAGAACCCTGCCGCAGCATATCTTTTCTTCGGTAGAAACTCCGGCTACCTACAATGATCCCAAAGCAGCGATTGGCTGCGGGCCGTATAAATTTGAAAAGTTAGACACCAATGCCGGTATTGTCACTTTCAAGGCTAACACTACCTACTATCGCGGTACACCGCCCATTCCAGAAATTAAAGTGCGGCTGTTTAAAAATTCGGATGCACTTTATATGGCCTTACAAAATGGCAAAGTGGATTTACCCTATACCTATTCGGCAGGAACCGATCCCATCTATGCTGCCAATCTGGCTAAGAACACCCGGATAAAACTCATGAACATTTCTAATTTTGGTGTCAGCAAAGCCTTACTATTCAATGTCACTAAGCCCGGAATCAATGATCCGCAGGTTCGTACCGCGTTATCTTATGCCATTGATTATAACGAGCTTGTCCGTTTGTTTGCGGCTAACAACGGCAGCACACCCACTGCCGGTTTTGTCCCCCGTGGTACACCGGGATTTATCGAAACCCGCCCGCTGGAGTTTAATCCTGATAAAGCCCGGCTTTTGCTGGATCAGGCAGGCTACCGTCTTACCGGTAGTAATATCAGGGAAAAAGCTGGCCAACCGCTTTCCTTTGAATTGCTTATCAGAAACGATATTCCGGAAAACATCCGACTAGCTGAACTACTACAAAAATATTTTGCCAACATTGGCGTTAAACTCACCCTGAAAACAGTGGATGCCACACTCTACCGTACTATCTGCGACAAAGATAAATCCTATACCAGCCTGCTATCCCGCACCACTCCCTGGGGGATGATGATGTGGGCCGGCATGGGTACAGGCTATATCGATAGCCGCAATATTGGCTGGTCCATGGTGAGCGATGCCAAGTTTAAAGATCTTGTAGACAATATGAATAGCACCCTTGACCTTGAGGTATACAAAAAACACAGTGCTGACCTGCAGCACTATTATGCAGAAAATCTCCCCGCCATCCCCCTGTATTGGGATAGCTTCATCCAACCGTATAACGCTACCATGACTGGCTGGAAGGTAAGCCCCATGTACGGTATTCTAAATGAAGAAACATGGTACAACCTCCAAAAAATCGTACCATAATGAGAGGAGATAACATACATATTAAGGAGGTTCCTGCCAGCGTATCAGTCATTACTGCCGACGATTTAGCCAAAGCCAATGTTAAACCCTTGACCAGGCATTACACTATGTACCAGGCATGTATGTGAAAGAATCGCAAGGAATGATGGGCACAAAAATTTCGCTGCGCGGCATGACACAAAGCCAGGTACTGGTACTCATGGATGGCATTCCCCTAAATAACGGCTATTCCGGCGGTGCTAACTGAGGCAATATTCCGATAGCAATGAACAAGCCCGGCTCTACTGGCAACCGTATTCCGACAGTCCCCTTGGATACCTTAACCTTTGGCTGTACCTATGCCAAAGATAAATGGACAACCAATTTACTGGGCGCTACTAACGCAAAAATTCTAAGTACTTTAAGTATCTCATTTCTCCCCAAAATAAGCCGCACAGGAAATCCTGTGCGGCTTGGTATTCTCTATGGAGCGGATGAAAGGAATCGATCCCTAGTAGCTAGCTTTTAAAGACTAGTGCTCTACTATTGAGCTACACCGAAAAAATAACATCAGATCAGAAATTTTCAGCCTTTTCATCCAATAAATGAGCCATCGCCCGCAACTCCTGAGTCGCAGCTGCCATGTGGGCAATTGCCTCAGTCACCTGGGAAATACCTACTTCCACCTGTTCAATCTGATTATAATTTACTGCACTATCGGATTGAATGCCACTTATTATGACGTTAATTTTCGAAATCGATTCCGTACTGTTAGCCGCTAATTTGCGTATTTCCTCAGCTACAACACCAAAACCCCGTCCCTGCTCACCAACTCTGGCCGCTTCAATAGCGGCGTTAAGTCCCAGCAAATTTGTCTGATTGGCAATTTCTTTGATAAACCCAAGCACGCGATTAGTCTCGAGAATTTGTTTTTGCGAATCTTTCGCTGTCTCAGCCAAGGTCCGAGTAATACCTGCCATCTCCTCGGATTGCGCGGTAATCTCTTCCGCGGTACTAGCTAAAGTACTTATACTATTTAGCAGGTTGCCTGCCATATTTTTTAGGGTTGCCTGCTGGTCCAGTGATTGAGAAATAATTATCGCTCCAATTATTTCTTTATTGTCATTATAGATAGCCACCGCCATTACCCTGTACGGAAACCCATGTAATTGTTCATCCATGTCCATTTTCAAATAGGGCAATTTTTTACGGATGAGTATATCTACAGCGGAGCCTTCTTTGAACGGTGGGGTATTGAGTTTTGTACGAAAATCAAGATCTTTCGCCGGGTGATATAGCAGAAACTTTTCGTTGTCTGCGAGTGCGACCCCTATCTCACCGTCGAAAGCTCTATGAACCAACGGCAATACTGCTGCCACTTTGTCTAAAATAGTTTGATTATCACTATTCATTTTTTCCCTTTCGTAAACAAATATCTAAATTTTTCCCTATTTCTGCATGCCTTTAACCCGATTAAGCGTGAAAGAGATATGTATAAATTCAGTCATTTCCCTTTTTTAGTAGATATTCTGGTCCAAAAATATTATCAATAATTCGTGAACAGATAAACTCATAAGACTGTTGTTTTTTCATCATGGGTCGGCAATTCCTCCCTTAGAATTATTATTTTTTTATTCATAGTAACTATAATATATCAAATAATCGATTTTTTCAATATTTCCCCTAATTTTAAGGATTTTTTAATTTAATGCTCCCTCGTAACGTTTTCTCAAAATCATAATCAAGAACTTCGATTTTCAATTCTATACTGCTTCATATTAACCGGAAAACTAAAACAATTACCCCGATTTTGCAAAGCAGACGCCGTCTGATAATTATAACCGCCCTAAAGTGTATTGCCAAAAAAATAGGCCTAACAGAAAACCCTCCTGTTAGGCCTTGTATTTTCTATGGAGCGGGTGAAGGGAATCGAACCCTCGTAGCTAGCTTGGAAGGCTAGTGCTCTACCATTGAGCTACACCCGCATTATACTATAAATGGTGGAGGGAGGTGGATTCGAACCACCGAAGTCAAAGACGGCAGATTTACAGTCTGCTCCCTTTAGCCACTCGGGAATCCCTCCAGGATTAAGCTGGAGCTGGCGAGAGGAATTGAACCCCCAACCTGCTGATTACAAGTCAGCTGCTCTACCAATTGAGCTACGCCAGCATGTATGGTGCCTCAGGACAGAATCGAACTGTCGACACGAGGATTTTCAGTCCTCTGCTCTACCGACTGAGCTACCGAGGCATATTCGACTTACAACGTTCAATGTGGTTACTCGAAAATCGAACATCATATATCGAATGTCAAAATTGGCGACCCTGAACGGATTTGAACCGTCGATCTCCGCCGTGACAGGGCGGCATGTTAGACCGCTACACCACAGGGCCGTATTATTCGATTTTATCGAATATCGAACGTCTAGCATCGAATATCGAGAATGGTGGGCGATGACGGGATCGAACCGCCGACATCCTGCTTGTAAGGCAGGCGCTCTCCCAGCTGAGCTAATCGCCCATAATCGACTTTCGATTTTCGATCTTGGACATTCGCTAATGGTTTATCGAATGTCCAACGTCTAACGTCGAATGTCGAGATTGGTGACCCGTGGGGGAATCGAACCCCCGTTATCGCCGTGAAAGGGCGGTGTCTTAACCGCTTGACCAACGGGCCAGATGGTGACCCACCCGCGACTCGAACGCGGGACACCCTGATTAAAAGTCAGGTGCTCTACCGACTGAGCTAGTAGGTCAAAAATTTGTAAGATATGTCTTTTTCATGAAGGTGTATTCCTTCAAAACTTCACAGAAGAAAGATACGCATTTAGTTCATTTTCTATCGACAGTCGAAGATCGAATGTCGATAGTCGATAAGTCAAGTCCTCGGCCTATTAGTACCAGTCAGCTGCATGGATTACTCCACTTCCACATCTGGCCTATCTACCTTGTCATCTGCAAGGGGCCTTACTTCTTTCGAATGACAGACCTCATCTTAAGGCTGGTTTCACGCTTAGATGCTTTCAGCGTTTATCCTTTCCGAACGTAGCTACCCAGCTCTACTCCTGGCGGAATAACTGGTACACCATTGGTTCGTCCACTCCGGTCCTCTCGTACTAGGAGCAGTTCCCTTCAAGTCTCTTGCGCCCGCGATGGATAGGGACCGAACTGTCTCACGACGTTCTGAACCCAGCTCACGTACCACTTTAATGGGCGAACAGCCCAACCCTTGGGACCTACTTCAGCCCCAGGATGTGATGAGCCGACATCGAGGTGCCAAACCTCCCCGTCGATATGGACTCTTGGGAGAGATTAGCCTGTTATCCCCAGGGTAGCTTTTATCCGTTGAGCGATGGCCCTTCCACTCGGTACCACCGGATCACTAAGCCCGACTTTCGTCCCTGCTCGTCTTGTCTGACTCGCAGTCAAGCTCCCTTCTGCCTTTACACTCTTCGCGCGATTTCCATCCGCGCTGAGGGAACCTTTGGGCGCCTCCGTTACTCTTTCGGAGGCGACCGCCCCAGTCAAACTGCCCGCCTGACACTGTCCTCAGCGTCGTTACTTCTTGAGTTAGAATTCCAGTAAATAAAGGGTGGTATCCCAACATTGACTCCATCAAGACTGGCGTCCTGATTTCTCTGTCTCCCACCTATCCTGTACATCATTTACCAAAACTCAATGTCAGGTTGCAGTAAAGCTCCATGGGGTCTTTCTGTCCAGTCGCGGGTAACCTGCATCTTCACAGGTATTTCAATTTCACCGGGTCCCTCGTTGAGACAGTGCCCAAGTCGTTACACCTTTCGTGCGGGTCGGAACTTACCCGACAAGGAATTTCGCTACCTTAGGACCGTTATAGTTACGGCCGCCGTTTACCGGGGCTTCAATTCACAGCTTCGACTTATCATCTAACCGCTCCTCTTAACCTTCCGGCACCGGGCAGGTGTCAGCACCTATACGTCAGCTTTCGCTTTAGCAGGCACCTGTGTTTGTGGTAAACAGTCGCTTGGGCCTCTTTTTTGCAACTCATTTTCGCTTCGACCGTTTCTAGTCTACACGATATATAAGCTCCCCTTTTCCCGAAGTTACGGGGACATTTTGCCGAGTTCCTTAACGAGGGTTCTCCCGCGCACCTTAGGATTCTCTCCCCGCCTACCTGTGTCGGTTTACGGTACGGGCACCTATTATCTCACTAGAAGCTTTTCTTGACAGTGTGGGATCAATCAATTCACCGTTATTGCTAACAGCTACCCATTACTTCTCAGGTTCCAGCAGAGCGGATTTGCCTGCTCTGCACCCTACAAGCTTAGACGCGAATTTCCATCCTCGCGCTCATTTACCCTACTGTGTCACTCCATCGCTCAAACGACTCTAGGTGGTACTGGATTTTTAACCAGTTGTCCATCGCCTACGCATTCACGCCTCGGCTTAGGTCCCGACTTACTCTGAGCGGACGATCCTTCCTCAGAAATCCTTAGGCTTTCGGTGGACAAGATTCTCACTTGTCTTTTCGCTACTCATACCGGCATTCTCACTTCTTATCAGTCCACATGTCCTTACGGTCATGCTTCGCTCCGATAAGAACGCTCCCCTACCCCTTCTCGACAGTCGACTTTCGATTTCCGATTTTCGATTATTTCATGGCTTGTATGAATTTCGATATTTGTCTACTTAGATGGTCATATATCTCTTTTAATTCATTATACTCTTGGTCGATATATCCAAGATCTTTTACCATTTCCAGTAGTACTTGTACTTCGTTGCAAGAGCCTAATGCGTTTATCAAAAATGATTTAAAATCATTTTGATGAATCTTTCGTCCATATCCTTCCGCTATATTTAGCGGTATAGATATAGCTGCTCTACGCATCTGACTTCCTAGTTCATACGTTTCATGTTTTGGAAATGTGACTGTCAATCTATGAATTCTTAGCGATGTATCATATGATTTCTGATATATTGCTAATTCTTTATAGCCAGACATTTTTCACACTCCTATCGAATATCGAATGTCAAAAGTCGACTGTCGAAAAAGCCATAGCTTCGGTTCCGTGCTTTAGCCCCGGACATCTTCGGCGCACAATCTCTCGACCAGTGAGCTATTACGCACTCTTTAAATGGTGGCTGCTTCTAAGCCAACATCCTGGTTGTTTCGGAAATTCCACATCCTTTGCCACTTAGCACGGCATTGGGGACCTTAGCTGATGGTCTGGGCTGTTTCCCTTTTGACTACGGATCTTATCACTCGCAGTCTGACTCCCAGGTTAAAGTATATCCATTCGTAGTTTGACAAGGTTCAGTAATCTATAAGACCCCTAGCCCTATCAGTGCTCTACCGTCTATACTCATTACCTGAGGCTAGCCCTAAAGCTATTTCGGGGAGAACCAGCTATCTCCGCGTTCGATTGGCATTTCACCCCTATCCACAACTCATCCCAAAGCTTTTCAACGCTCACGGGTTCGGTCCTCCACGCATTTTTACCTGCGCTTCAACCTGGCCATGGATAGATCACTGCGGTTTCGGGTCTACAATAACTAACTCTCGCCCTATTTAGACTCGCTTTCGCTTCGGCTCCGTGTTTTCCACTTAACCTCGCTAGTTACTGTAACTCGCCGGTTCATTCTTCAATAGGCACGCCGTTGACCATATAAAGGTCTTCGACTGCTTGTAGACATACGGTTTCAGGTTCTCTTTCACTCCCCTCCCGGGGTGCTTTTCACCTTTCCCTCACGGTACTATGCGCTATCGGTCGCCAGAGGAGTATTGTTCCTTGGAGGGTGGTCCCCCCTGCTTCCCACAGGGTTCCTCGTGTCCCGTGGTACTCTGGATTCTGACCCTCAGATGCAATCTTTCGTTTACAGGGCTGTTACCTTCTGTGGCCTACCTTTCCAGGTAGTTCAACTAGATATTTTCTGATTTATGTCAGTCCTCAACCCCCTGCTCGACATTCGACCTTCTACTTTAGACTTTCGATAGGGGTTTGGTAACTTTCGTCTCCCTTCGAATGTCGCATGTCGAAAATCCAATGTCGAACAGGGTTTGGGCTCTTCCCCGTTCGCTCGCCGCTACTTAGGGAATCTCAATTGATTACTTTTCCTCCGGGTACTTAGATGTTTCAGTTCCCCGGGTGCCCTCCTAACTTACGTTAGGTGACAGTGCATTACCACCGCCGGGTTCCCCCATTCGGAAATCCAGGAGTCAAAGCTTGCTTGCAGCTCTTCCTGGCATATCGGAGCTTACCCCGTCCTTCGTCGGCTCTTGGCGCCTAGGCATCCGCCGTATGCCCTTAATAACTTGACTTATTTTAAGTCTTGTTGCTGCATACTTTGTCAACTGTCTATAAACGGCCATGCTGCGGTGCCGCACAATGTGCGTTGCACATATCTGCGACAATCTGAATGCGTTGATAGAATCACGAATCCAGAACGTGCACCTGTGCTCCGGTGGCTCAACGTACAACTTGTACGCCTCCGCTCCGGTGCTCGCTGCCCCTAGCATCTGTCCATTTTCTAGCCAGTCTCTCGGCTATATTTTACTATGCCGAAAGTTTTTGCCTTCAATTAAATCCTAATTGCGCTTTCGGTTAAGTTATTTCTACATATTTGCATATGAGAGGTAATACTTTACTTTTGCTTTCTTTCTGTGCAGTTTTCAAGGAACACTTACTCGACTTTCGATCTGCGACTTTGAACTTTCGATGGTTTATCGAAGGTCATACGTCTAATGTCGACTGTCGAGATGAACCAGCAACTTCTTAATCTCCCAGGCCGTTTCCAGCCAAGTACCTTCGGCGTTTGTGGGCTTAATTACTGTGTTCGGTATGGAAACAGATGGAACCCCACAGCTATCGTCACTGGATATGTTGTTTTCAGGAATACTAATGTTATCATATTCACTCGTTTCTTTCAACAAGTAACTTTTGGTAACTCGCATTCCCTCAAAACCAAACAATGTAAGAGTATTCGACAATCGATTTTCGACCTGCGACTTTCGAAAAAGGCAAGGTTTCTATCTCTTGTCTTGCATCTGCCAAATGTACCGACCTGGAAGTTGATTCGTGTTTATCGTCGAAGATCGAAGGTCGACCTTCGAACGTCGAATCGGTTCTCCCTAGAAAGGAGGTGATCCAGCCGCACCTTCCGATACGGCTACCTTGTTACGACTTCACCCCAATCATCGGCCCCACCTTAGACGGCTAGCCCCGGTTCGACATTCGACTTTCGACCTTTGACTTTCGATTGGGTTCTTGCAAGACTTTCGTCTTTCCTTTCGATTGTCGTATGTCGAAAATCCAATGTCGAATCGGTTACCCCACCGGCTTCGGGTGTTGTCAACTTTCGTGGTGTGACGGGCGGTGTGTACAAGGCCCGGGAACGTATTCACCGCAGTATGCTGACCTGCGATTACTAGCGATTCCGACTTCACGGAGGCGAGTTGCAGCCTCCGATCCGAACTGAGAGCTTGTTTATGCGTTTGGCTTACCCTCGCGGGCTTGCTTCGCTTTGTCTATATCACATTGTAATACGTGTGTAGCCCAGGACATAAGGGGCATGATGACTTGACGTCATCCCCGCCTTCCTCCGCATTGTCTGCGGCAGTCTCCCTTGAGTTCCCACCATTACGTGCTGGCAACAAAGGATAAGGGTTGCGCTCGTTGCGGGACTTAACCCAACATCTCACGACACGAGCTGACGACAGCCATGCACCACCTGTTTTCGTGTATCCCGAAGGAGAGGAACTAATCTCTTAGCTTTTCACTCAATGTCAAGTCCTGGTAAGGTTCTTCGCGTTGCGTCGAATTAAACCACATACTCCACCGCTTGTGCGGGCCCCCGACAATTCCTTTGAGTTTCAACCTTGCGGCCGTACTCCCCAGGCGGGGTACTTATTGCGTTAGCTTGCGGCACAGAAGGGGTCGATACCCTCTACACCTAGTACCCATCGTTTACGGCCAGGACTACCGGGGTATCTAATCCCGTTCGCTCCCCTGGCTTTCGCGCCTCAGTGTCAGACACAGTCCAGAAAGTCGCCTTCGCCACTGGTGTTCCTCCCAATATCTACGCATTTCACCGCTACACTGGGAATTCCACTTTCCTCTCCTGCACTCAAGATCTCCAGTTTCCTGCGCCTATACGGGGTTGAGCCCCGCACTTAGACACACGACTTAAAAATCCACCTACACGCCCTTTACGCCCAATAATTCCGGACAACGCTTGCCACCTACGTATTACCGCGGCTGCTGGCACGTAGTTAGCCGTGGCTTCCTCCTTTGGTACCGTCATTGCTCTACATTATTCACATAAAGCACGTTCGTCCCAAACGACAGAGCTTTACAATCCGAAGACCTTCTTCACTCACGCGGCGTTGCTCCGTCAGACTTTCGTCCATTGCGGAAGATTCCCCACTGCTGCCTCCCGTAGGAGTCTGGGCCGTGTCTCAGTCCCAGTGTGGCCGTTCATCCTCTCAGACCGGCTACTGATCGTCGCCTTGGTGAGCCGTTACCTCACCAACTAGCTAATCAGACGCAGACCCATCTCTAAGCGGTAGCATATTCAGAGGCCACCTTTCTTATCTTAGTCATGCGACTAAGATACCACATTCGGTATTAGCACCACTTTCGCGGTGTTGTCCCCAGTTTAGAGGCAGGTTGTCTACGCGTTACTCACCCGTTCGCCACTAGGCCATACTCGACTTTCGACTCTCGATTTTCGACTTTCGATATTCCTAAAGCAGAATATTTCCCATCAATACCATCGTTATTCTTTCGATGGTCGAATGTCCAAAGTCGAAGGTCGAGCATGGTCCCGTTCGACTTGCATGTGTTAGGCACGCCGCCAGCGTTCGTCCTGAGCCAGGATCAAACTCTCCATAAAAATCTGCCATCTATGAGCTTACAAACTTAAATACCATTGGCTGTCTTACTGTCTTAATTAAAGTAGACAAACTACATTAACAGACGCACCAGGCATAAGTTCAAAGTCACATGTGACTTCCATATTATGAAAAGCCAATTGGCTCTTTAAAGCTATTAAAAAATTGTTTTTGGTTTTGTATGTCCCAAGCGACATACTACCGCACATCTGGCTTTTTTGATGCATTACTTACATTGTTCAGTTTTCAGGGAACGTTTTGTCATGGACGGTACGCTTTGTCCGTAACCGATATACCATGTTTTAACGGCAGGATGTTATAATAGCATCTCCATTAGTTTATGTCAATACTATTTTCTTTTGCCAATTATTGCCGCCGTTCATAGCGACTTTTATAGATTATCATGTCCCATCGTTTATGTCAACTGTAACTTTTTGTTTTTTAATAAATGCCTATCGATAGTGTCTCTTTGTATGTCCAAACCTGCACTTAGCTATCTTTTTGGGAAACGACACCCAGATTTTATGATCCATCGCAAATCGTAAAGCCATATTTCATAAATATTTCTCGTGCCTGATAGCCAGTAAGAAATTTAATAAACTCCTTACTTGTTTCAATATTATTA
The DNA here is from genome assembly GCF_000445445.1 of Sporomusa ovata DSM 2662. GTDB lineage: Bacteria > Bacillota > Negativicutes > Sporomusales > Sporomusaceae > Sporomusa > Sporomusa ovata. Next base: position 167,459 of record NZ_ASXP01000005.1, read on the forward strand.
CTGTCCTTCATTACTGCCACAGGATATACCACTGGCGAACACGACTTCAAGGGTGCCCGGTCAAGAATTTTCACCGTTTTGGATATTTGGGCATCAGTTTGATATACAATACCCACATCAATATTGCCTGTTTCAACGAAGGTCAAAACTTGCCGGACATCCTTAGCAATAATCAACTTTGCTTTTACGTTTCCGAAAATCCCCAGTGACATTAGCAATTCCTGGGCATATTTACCTGCTGGCACACTTTCAGGATTACCAATAGCTATTTTTTTTACTTGGTCTTTGGTTAGCGTTTGAAAATTGCAGGAAATATCAGATTTTTTTGATGCAATCAGAACAATTCTGTTTTGCAGAAGTTCTCTTCTCGTCTCATCAATTAACATCTTTTTTTCCTGCAATTGGTTCATTTGGCTATGCGCTGCCGAAATATAAACATCCACCAGTGCTCCGTCTTCAATTTGTTGTTTCAGTTCACCTGAACCACCGAATCGAAGCAATAGACTTTGCTCCGGGTTGTTAGCAATATATGCTCGTTTTACTTTCAAGAGTGCATCCTTAACACTGGCTGCAGCGTATATTTTCAGCGTTTTGAGCATGCGCGTAAATTCCACAACCACAACTGGATCAAACTGAAGGCCAGCCCCCCTTTTCAACTCCTCCACTGCCGCTTCGGAAGTCATCGCCTTGCGATAGGGCCGGTCATTTGTCATGGCGTCGTAGGCATCGGCAACAGCTAAGATACGACACTCAATAGGTATGATTTCTCCCTTTATGCCTTGTGGATAGCCGGTACCGTTCCACCATTCATGATGTTTTAGTATTCCGTTGGCTATATGAGCAAGATCCGGCGCTGCCATAGCAATCTGTTGCCCTATCTCACAATGCCGCTGCATCTCATTTCTTTCCTCGTCAGTGAGTGGCCCTGGTTTTAATAGAATTCGATCAGCTATGCCAACTTTGCCGATATCATGAAACTCGGCTAATAGCTTTAGTTCATTGATACTCTCTTCAGATAGACCCAAAGATAAGGCTATTGGTTCCATCAGGTTTTTTACGCGTTCACAATGCCCTTGGGTAATAAGATCTTTTGTTCCAATCATCCGCATGATGGTATTGACGACAGCTCGCTTAATACTCCTGCTTTGCTGCTGTTTCTCTTTATACATGTTTCGGTCTGCTTGTTCAATTAATTTACTGATATCTGACGATATGTTATTACCGACAGCATAGCCGAGAGAAACGCTCAGCGGTAGACCGGTATTCATCTCATTGTACTCCGCAATATTTTTGCGGATTCGCCGGCATGCGTTACTTACCGCGGAGTTCGAGCTGTTGAAAAGCAAAATTGCAAACTCATCGCCGCCGATTCTGACCACTATATCTTCCTCATGAAAACTCTTCTTTAGTATCATCGCTACGACAATAAGCAGATTATCACCAGCATTATGACCCAGTGTATCGTTTACAATTTTCAGCCCGTCAATGTCACACATGATCAAACCAACCGGAACACATTGTTTTCCCTTCACTCGCGTAGTTTCCCATGTAAAATAAGAACGATTATAGAGACCTGTCAGATTATCCCGCATGCCACTGTCTTTGAATACTCTTTCGCGCCGCCGCTGCTCAGTCATATCAAAAAAAACAATCACATACCCGACGATATTCTTAGCATCATTCATTATCTGAGAAACCGAACCAAAAACAGCAACTTCTTTACCCTGCTTGGTGAAAAGGGATGTATTATTACCAAATCTAATAACTGTATTTTCTTTGGTCCTCTCACCTGTTGGAAACTCAACCTTGCCAGTGGTTGTATCAATTATTTCAAATAGTTCCATAACCGTTGTACCCAAAACCTCTGCTGCTAAATAACCCGTAAGGTTTTCCGCCATACTGTTCATAAACAGTATCTTAGCGTTCAAGTCAGTGACCAATAATGCTTCGCCAATACTTGACGCCACAAAACGAAGTACCTTATCCAACTTCTCAGGTTTTTTCTTGTATTGACAGATTACTACATTAGACATATAGTTGCTCATAATATCTCCGTTTAAGTGAACTCGTTTCAGCAAGACTGAAACGACCTTACCGCGGGATTATTTCCCATTTTAGATAAAATTATATATTGTTATGTTAATACTGTCAACATTATCAATAGTTATAAACTATCTAAAACAATAATAAATATTAACCATTTATGTTTTAGTTTATTTATGTTAGTTTTAGAATCAAAAATCACTTCCCCAATGTTCCTGCCACTTACAAATATTAAAAGGGAACACAATTTCAAGTTGTGTTCCCTCATTTTGGTACAATGCACATTGTACTATTTAGCGTCTTCAAATAGCCGCTAAGCGATATTCTATTAAATTGTGGAATCCACGACGGTCACATTTCAGTTAAAATCGCCCCCCAGCCCTGCGCGTCTCTATTCTGCGCTTCCTTTTTCACTTCTCTTCTTTTTTTCTTGTCTTCATTATATATCAATATTCTGATTTTTGCAATTACTTTTTGTTTAAAATCGATTTTTGTATTTTGAGAAGCAAGAATATTTTACTTTCTTATTTAGAACTAACATTGATCCAATCCTTTTTTAAGCTTATCTAACAAGGTAATCAGCAATTCTTTTTCATCAGTATCAAGCACAGACATGATCTTATGCACATACTGGTTATGAATAGGAATAAAGGTATTCATGAGCATACTAGCCCGGTCTGTAAGGTAAAGCTGGAAAACCCTTTTATCATCTGGATCACCTTTGCGAACCACCAAGCCTTCTTTTTCTAATCGATCAATGAGTCTGGTAACATTGGCTCGGGAAACCAACAGCTTTTTACCTAATTCTGACTGTGTCAGCCCTTGCCCACCTGTCATGAATAACTGAATTAGAGCATTAAACTTAGCCTTGGACAAACTATACCGGGCAAAGTGCATCTCCAGAACATCATCTAAGCTATCCTGGAATTCGGTCAGTTCAATCAGCGTACGTATTGAAAAATAACGGTCCGAAATATCATTATTCTTGATTTATGTCACCTTCCAAGCTCAATTGTTAACATACTAGCAATATTGTAAATGCATTAACTGTTTGAGTCAATAGCCAGCAGAAAACAGGAAGAACTGTAGTAGCAGTTATCCAAATTTTTTGGGACCTATAAAAAATACACTAATTTCCTTAAAATTTTTGTTTTCTTGCAGGAAATTTAAGGATGGAAGCGAATATATTCTTACTAAAGAGTTCCGAGTTGCTATCGCCAGCCAGGAGATAGTAAACAGGGCGCAAAAAGGAATTTTTGCACCTGCCATTATGCAAAGGAAGTCCGTATTACGGACTTCCTTTTTTGCTATTTAGTGCTTTGGTGATGCCCTTGGAGAGAAATTATGGAGGAGGGTTTTTATGAGTAAATTTATCCGTGTAGACATGGCAACGAAAAATGTTGCTACCAGCGAGGTTCCTGAAAAGTACGCCGGCATAGCAGGCCGTGCGCTTACTTCCAACTTCGTCGCCGACGAAGTGAAACCAACTTGTCATCCACTGGGGAAATACAACAAATTGATTTTTGCCCCCGGCTATCTTACCGGTACTAATGCTGCTAATTCCGGCCGGCTTTCCTGTGGCGCTAAGAGCCCGTTAACCGGTGGTATCAAAGAAAGTAACACAGGTGGCACATTTGGTCAAAAGATGGCCAAAATGGGCATTAAGGCACTTGTGTTTGAAGGAATTCCGGCAGAAGATAAATATTTCATCGTCAAAGTTACTATGAACGATGTGACGATTGAAGACGCTCCTGCTGAGATCATTGGCATGGGTAACTATGAAGCCATTAAAGTTCTGCAAGCAAAATATGGTGCTAAAGCCGGTGTGGCCATCATTGGTCCGGCCGGCGAAATGAAGCTTTTGGCAGCTAACATTTCCTTTGCCGATCCTGAAAGCAACATCCGCAGCGCCGGCCGCGGCGGTCTGGGCGCTGTCATGGGTTCTAAGAAGATAAAAGCTGTTGTTATTGATGATACTGGTGCTCCTGGTGTTCCCATTGTTAATCGCGAGGATTTCAAGAGTGCTGCCAAGCGATTTGCCAAAGCCCTTACAACTCACCCGGTCACCAGTCAGGGTATAACCAAATACGGTACCAACATTCTAGTCAATATTCTGAATGAGGCCGGCGGTCTGCCTACTGAAAACTTCCGCCGTGGCCGGAACGAATGGGCCAATGACATTGGCGGCGAAACTATGACTGCAACCATGGAAGCTCGCGGCGGTAAACCTAGCCACGGCTGCCACGCCGGTTGCATCATGCGTTGCTCCCAGCACTATGTTGACAAGCAAGGCAAATATATTACCAGCGGTTTTGAGTATGAGACTATCTGGGCTCTTGGCGCCAACGCCAAGATTAATGACCTTGACCTCATTGCCTATGCTGACCGTGAATGCGATGATGTTGGTGTAGATTCCATTGATATCACTGTTGCCATTGGTGTTTACATGGAAGGCGGTGTCATTCCCTGGGGCGATGGCAAGGCTGCCCTGGAATTAATTAAAGAAATTCGCAAGGGCACTCCTCAAGGCCGGATTCTCGGCTGTGGTGCAGCAACCGTAGGACGCGTCTATGGCGTTTCCAGGGTTCCTGTCGTCAAAGGCCAGGCAATTCCGGCGTACGACCCGCGTGCGGTTAAGGGGGTAGGTTTGACCTACGCTACCACTCCGATGGGTGCTGACCACACTTCGGGTTATGCGGTTGCTACCAATATTCTCAAGATCGGCGGCGATGTTGACCCACTGAAAAAAGAGGGTAATATCGAACTGTCCCGCAACCTGCAAATTGCCACTGCCGCTGTTGACAGCACCGGTATGTGCCTGTTTGTTGCTTTCGCTATCCTGGATATCCCTGATGGTTTCCAGGCGTTGATTGATATGATTAATGCCCAGTACGGTCTGTCTCTTACCGCAGACGATGTTACTGATCTCGGCAAATCTGTTCTCAAGGCTGAGCGCGGTTTCAACCACAGAGCCGGCTTTACCAATGCCGATGACCGTTTGCCGGAGTTCTTTGAGGAAGAATGTGCACCACATAACACTACCTGGGACTTCACAGACGAAGAAATCGACGAAGTATTTAATTTTTAGTCAGCTAACCCTACGAAAAACGCTGCTCTTACGAGCGGCGTTTTCCATTTCATATAATATTTGTTTATTATTATCTAAATTACACTACCTTTCAAATCAAACCTATCCGATTTTGGTAAACTTTGCTATACTGAATGTAAGTTGGAATTTCTTAACCAATACTATACGATCCATAGTCGTGAAATGATTTTAAGGAGGTACGTACGTATCATGAGTGAAAGTACTCTAGACACCAATGAACTTGTAGAATATAAGTTGCTGAATTTTGCTGACACCGAACAAACTGCTGCCTGTTTTAGCAAAATATTTATTTTTGAAGAGCCAATGACAAAAAGCCTGGGATTGAGCCACCAACAATTTCATTCTTTAGCAGAAGATTATTGCCAGCTTGCAGCTGAGGATGGCTTGAGTTATATTGCGATTGAAAAAGCAACAGGTAACGTGATTGGTTTCGCAATTTGTGTTGATCTAAACTTTGATCCCGCACGTGCGAAAGCTGTTGATCCCGTAATTATGCAGCAGGCAATGCCTTCGAGTGTGTTGCTTCAGGAATTGGACAAGCACTTTATCGAAAAAATGGACTTCCTTGCCGGAGATTGTCTGCATATGTTTTATACAGGAATAGATTCCCAATTTAAGGCGCTGGGGATAGCAACTTGCTTAGCAGAAAAAGTATTGGCAAATGCAATTACTAAAGGATATAAATTCGCCCTCGCCGAGTGCACCAGCCTGAAATCAAAAAAGGTCCTGGAGAAATTAGGATTTCGAGAAGAAAATCGTATAGTCTATGCTGATCTACACTATAATGGCCCTAACCCTTTTGAAAATTTGGAGGGATATTGTGCGTTAATGGTGAAAGAACTAAAATAGGTTGTTAAAATCTATATAATCCTCATCTTGTATGGTTCAAGGTGGGGATTATTTATATTTACGAAGCAGGAGCCACTAGTAGCGAGTTAGGAAAGAAAAGAGGAGGGACGGCCTCCTCTTTTTCTTTCCTTAATACTCGGTATCAAAGAACCCCAATCCTTCTAAAGCATCAATTGCTTTCTTAATGTATACTTCTGAAGTCAGTGGCCATTTAAAGTTTAGCCTGTATAGAACCTCTGTCGTAAACTCGTTTGTTCTACCTAATCCATAGACTGGTTTTTCTGTGCTGCTTTCTTGGTATGCCAAAATTCCTGTAAGTGCAGGCATAAGTTTAGCATCCTGCATCTTTTCCTTTAAACATTCTGCAAACTCACGGTCGCTTACAATATCGATAGCAAAGCCATACTCTTTCATTGCGTAAATAATATCCGACATATAGATAGCATGATTGTTACAAGGATGGAATACCGTATATTCACTATTGGTTTGCGCTAGCTTTACAATGGCTTTTGCCGTACTATCAATTGGCGAAAACTCTTCCGCACCACCCATAAAGCTTACCGGGAATTTTCCGAGCAGTTTAAATGATTTTAAACTATTCATAAAGGAATTGCCTTGGAAGTTGATTTGGAATTCTCCGTCTGTATTTCTTGACATCAAATTGCCCACACGCATGATTTTGGCCTTCAATCCATTATCTACTATTGCCTCTAAGACACACCGTTCTGCCAAAAATTTACTATGAATATATTTATTGTCTAAGGTTTGTCCTAAGTATAGCTGGGATTCTTTAATCTTACAATCCTTCATGGTCGCATCGCCTACTCCGGAAACGCTGGTCGTGGAAACCTGGATTAACTGGGCCTTATTGTCCAGGCAATACTGGATTAGCTTTTGAACGCCGCCGACATTGACTTTTTCCAGTTCATCACCTGCCGCAAAATGCTTAACGTTAGCCGCGCAGTTTATTACCGTATCGACCAATACATTGGTTGATTCTAGTTCGTTAATATCACCTTCTACGGTAAAAATCCGGTTTCCAAACAGTTCAGCATAATCGTTATCAAAGTAGTATACTAGCCGGACTTTCAGTCTGATATCAGCGGCAATATTATCTTTGGATCGAATGAGACAGTACACTTTGCCGGAATAGTTCTCCAGGAATTCTTTCAGGATATGAATTCCTAAAAAACCGGTAGCGCCGGCTAAGAGGACATCACCAATTGGCGTCTCTGTAATTTCGCTTAAGGTATTTTGGGCGAGCAGTTTATCAATCGCGCTATAGTCATAGTCACTCACGTCGGTAGTTACCGCTTCTTCAACATTGTTCGTTAAAAACTCGGCAAGTTTTTGTGGCGTTTGATGTTTAAAGACATTGGCATAGGTTATTCCAATATCAAGTGCCATTGCTTTAACTACCACATTCATGGCTTGCAGGGAAGTACCCCCAAGGTCAAAGAAGCTGTCTGTAACGCCTACTTTGTCAAGCGTTAGCGTTTCCGCAAAAATATGGCAAAGCTGCTCTTCCACTTCGTTCGTGGGCGCAACATATTCATTGTAGTTCTTGATTTCCGGCGTCGGCAGAGCTTTTACATCCATTTTTCCATTGGGTGTAACCGGCATCATGTCTAGCTGGGTGAAGGTGGTAGGCACCATGTAGGCGGTAAGCTGCTGCTTTAAGTACCTGCGTAAATCACTTATGTCTATTTTGTCTTTCGCGGTAAAATAAGCGCAGAGATAATCTGCATTTTGCAAGTGTTTGATCGTAACAACGCTTGCCGTTATGCCTGCGTATTCGTTCATGCGGGATTCAATTTCGCCTAGTTCGATCCGAAGCCCTCTTAGCTTAATCTGATCATCCATTCTGCCCATAATATCGATTTCGCCGGCAGCCGTCCATTTGGCAAAGTCACCGGATTTGTAGACTCGTTCACCCTTAAACTGGATAAACTTTTCGTCAGTCAGGTCTTGGCGGTTTAAATAGCCTCTGCCTACCCCTTTGCCGCCAATGAGTAATTCGCCAACTACGCCGATTGGCAACGCATTCAACTCTTTATCGACAACATACAGCGTAACGTTAGACAGTGCTTTGCCGATCGTTATTTCTTCATTTTCAAGTTCTTTCGCATTTGTCGCTATCGTGGTTTCGGTCGGTCCGTAGGTATTATAGATTAGCGCCGCCGTATATTTTCTCAGCGCAGTAAAGAAGTTTGCCGGGAATTTTTCGCCGCCGCAAATAATTAATTTAACCTTACCAAGTGCCTTGGCAAACGCCGCTGCTTCGACATACTGCATTATCCTTGATGGCGTTGTCGACATCACATCAACACCGTTTTCCGTAATGAAATCGGCTAACAACAGGGGGTTATTGGCTCGATCTTCGTCGGCAAAAACCAGGGTTAAGCCATTGGCAAGTGTTACTAAGGCTTCTTCCAGGAATACATCAAAGGCAACGGTGGTGACTGATAGCATTGTCGAACAAGTGGTTACTATCTTGTTAATATAGAAGTTAGATTTTAGCGGTAATACATAGTTTACAATATTGCGATGTTCGATCATTACACCTTTGGGTTTGCCGGTTGATCCTGAGGTATAGATAATATAGCACAGATTGTTTGCTGTTACTTCGGTTTGGGGATTAGTATCAATTTTAGTTTGCAATAATTCATCGACCACTAAACCATTGCTAAAGTTATGCTCGGCCTGCTTACTTTTTGTTGTGATTATATATTTTGCTTCACTGTCCTCCAGCACATGGTTTATCCGGTCTGCCGGGTATTCGGGATCAACCGGAATAAAGGCACCGCCTGATTTGATTATGCCGAATATCGTGCAGATGAGTCTGCTGTCGCGTGGCAATAGAAAGGCGACTTTGTCTTCTGGTTTGATTCCTTTGGCGATTAGTGCATTTGCTATTTTGTTTGCCGACGTATTTAGCGCGGCATAGGATAAGGTTTTGTCAATCGCGATAAGTGCTGGTTTCTCATCATTTGTAGTTGCCGCTTGCTCAAATAGTTCTTGCAGGGTTTGATCGGCATAGTCCTCGCTTGCCGGGATAAAGTTTGCCAGCAATTGTCGCTGCTGTTCATTTACAATGGAAATATCTTTGCATAACAGCTGGGGATTTTGGGCGATTTGTTGGGCACATTCAGCAAAGGCACTGCTTAAGGTCGCAATATATTCCTTGGTATACAGGCTTTCATCATACTCAATAGCAAGCTGATACTCCTCATTTTTCAGACCTACATCGATCGATAAGGGGAATTTCACTTTATTCAATGCTAGGACTTCTGTTTCTAAGGCTTGGCCTTCGAGGATAGCAGTGTCTATCAGACCGCCCTGATAGGCATAGTTAATCTGTGGAGCGATTTTATGTTTTTCGACCATTTTGGTAAAAGGATAGATTTCATTGGTCAAGGTTGCAAACATGGTTTCTTGCACGGCCTTAACACAAGCTGCTGCTGTTTCACTAGGATTAATTGAAACAACTACCGGCAGGGTTTTTACGAACATCCCCATAATGCCATTTAGCTTATTTTCGTTCCGGCCACTGGAAATCGTGGTTATCGCTATTCTTGCTTCTCCTGTATAGCAGGTTAGGGTATTGCAGAGTGCTGCCAGGAATAGGTTACTTGGCGTTACCGCATTTTCTTTGCAGAATTTTGTTATTTCTTTGCCAGGAACATTAGTGACAACAAGTTCAGCTTGACCTTCCTTCTCCCCCTTTGCAACTTTTGGAAGTTCAGTCATGCTAGCACTTAGCATATTGTCAAAGAATTCTTCGGCGGCAAGATATTTTTCGCTTTCTACCAGTTCTTCTTCTTCGAGGGCATATTCAAAGGCAGTATAGCTTTCCTGCTGAAGTTCTGCGCCGTTATAGGCTGTTACTAAATCGGCGGTGAAAACTCCTAAGGCGCTGCCGTCAAAGATGATATGGTGGATATCCATAAATAAATAGGTCTGCGTATCTGTATAGTAAATGGCAATACGGTAGAGCGGCCCGGTAAAGAGGTCAAAGGGCTGAACGAAGGCTGCTTTGATGCTCTCTATTTCTGCTTCGCTTACTTTTGCTACCCGAATAACTACTGGTTTGTCATCTTGTCTTAGTTGTACAACTTGCCCTTCTTTGGTTCCCAGGCAGGTTTTTAGGTAAGGGTGGGCTTCTATAACTTTTTCAACAGCGGTTTGCAGCTTATTGGGATCTACTTTGTTTGATAATTTGATTACTTCGGGAATATTGTACTGCAATGCTGCCCGGTCTTTTTCCCATTCGTAGTAAAGACCGCGTTGGTTTTCTGTGAGTGGATAGTATTCCTTTTTGGCAAACACTGCTACTGCTTCTGCTTGGGCGGTATTTTGGAGGATCGCTGCCAACTTTTCGATAGTTTTGTTTTGAAGGATATCATTTGTCTTGATATTGATGTTAAATTGCTGATAAATGGCAACTGACATCTTTATTGCTAGTATGGAGGTCATGCCTACATGGAATAGGTCATCGGTAATGCCAAAATCTTCTGTCCCTAACAGGTTGGCTACCAGGTCAAATAGTTGCTGCTGGTTTTCCGTTTGTGGCAGTACCCGCTCTTGACGTTCAATCACTGGGTCAGGCAGGGCTCTACGATTTACTTTGCCGTTTGAAGTCAGTGGCAGTTTAGCTAGTTCGGTAAAGGCAGTGGGGATCATAAAGGTTGCAAGTTTAGCTGCCAGTTGTTCTTTTAGGTTTTCTACATCAATGTTGCTTTCCGCTGTATAGTAGCCGCAAAGGTGCTGCGTACCACCAATTTCTTTGATGACAACAGCGCAGCTTGTTATTCCCTCATAGCTTAGAATTTGACTTTCGATTTCACCTAATTCGATTCTCAGACCGCGTAGTTTTACTTGTCCGTCCATTCTCCCCAGGTATTCAATTTCACCATCCTTGGTCCATCGAACCAAGTCGCCTGTTCGATAAATACGTTTTCCCTGCCACATAATAAACTTTTCCCTGGTTATGTCTTCACGATTTAAATAGCCTCTGCCAACACCAGCCCCACCAATACACAGTTCGCCGGCAGCTCCGATTGGGAGCAACTGCAGATTGGTATCCAGCACATAGAGCTGATAGTTAGCCAGTGGCTTGCCAATAATTGCACTATTGTAATCATTCTCGATTTCATAGCTTGTAGTAAAAAGCGTACATTCTGTAGGCCCATAGACATTATAAAAATCATAGGCTGGTTTTTTGATCGGCAATAACTTTTCCCCACCCACAAGGAATGCCCGTAATGACGTATTATCAAATTCTTCAACAAACTGTCTGCCAAGTTGGGTAGTCATAAAGGCTATTGAAAGTTGATTTTCTTCAAAGTATTGATTAAGTTTGATAAAGTCCAGTCGCATTTCCGATGGGATGATATAGGTCGCTGCCCCACAGGTGATATAGGGATAGATATCTAACATATGGGCATCAAAGCCAAAGTTTGCATAGCCTGCAGCTCGATCTTTTTCGGTAACGCGGTAGTACGCTTGAAACCAGTTGCAATAGTTGGCCAGGTTGTGGTTTTCAAGTATACAGCCTTTAGGTGTTCCTGTAGACCCTGATGTATAGAGTATAACGAACATATCATTGGGTGCAGGAATAGCTAGGGTTATACTTTCGTCAACTTCGATTGTTGCGATATCTGCAGTTGTTATTACCGTTCCGCTAAACTGCGGAAGATGTTCTGCTACTCTATTTTGCTCAGATAGTATCAATTGAACCCCGGCGTCTTGGATCATGAACTCCAGCCTGTCGGTTGGAAAGGAATAGTCTAACGGCATATAGGCTCCGCCGGCTTTTACGATGGCCAGAGGATAAATAACCATATATTCACTGCGATCAATAAGTACACCTACAATTTGTTCAGGTCCGACGCCTACTGTTTTTAGTTTTTTAGCAAGTTTATCGGTTATTTCATCAAGTTCCTGGTAGGTATATTGCTTTTGCTCATAGACTACGGCGATATTATTGGGTACTCGTCGTACTTGTTGCTTAAACATTTCGACGATACTGCCACATGGATTGCTGTATTCGGTATGGGTCTGATTAAAGCGTTCCAACATATTTCGTTGTTCGTCACTTACAATAGCAATGTCTTTGCATAACACAGTTGGATTTTCTGTTAATACAGCAGCCATTCCCGCCAGGATTTGGGTAATCTCAGCGTTACCATATATATGGGTATGATAGGCAATCCCGATAGTCAGTGTTTCCTGCAGATAGGCTACAACCGAAATACCATAGTTGGTTTGTTCGCGGACCGCCTCAGTCATAAAATCAATAGCAGGTTGCTGCGTGTTGGTTTCAGCAATGTGGTAGTTCTCAAATGCCATGATTGTCCTGATTAAACTACTGCCAACCTCACTCAATTGCTGGACTTCAGAGAGCGCACAAGTGTCATACTGTGTGCTTTCGATGGCCTGCTGCTGCAGTTTTTGCAGCAGACTACCAAGAGTTTCCTCCTTGTCTGTTTGCACACGTACAGGAATGGTATTGATAAATAAGCCGACCATTTCCTCGACGCCGGCTATGCCTGTATTTCTGCCAGATACTACTTTCCCGAATACGACATCCCCGGTATTAGTGTATTTTTGCAGTACCAAGCCCCAGGCTGCTTCGACGGCGGTGTTGATAGTCACGTCATAGTGATTGCAAACAGTTTGTATTTGTTCGGTAATCTCTTTGCTGAACTGGTAGGTTACTGTACTTTCCTGTTTCTCGCCGCCGATTGGAGTTCCCAACGGATGAATCGCTGCGTCAGTGGAGTAGCCGCAAAGGAGATTTTTCCAATAGGTATATGCCGCTTCCTTGTCCTGAGCGATAAGGCTTCTTACATAGTCTTCATAGCGTGTTCCTGTTAGATGCCCAGCTGCCATATATTCCTGTCCAACATAGAGGGTGTTACAGATATTTATAAAATCATTCATGACAATAGAGAGACACCAACCGTCAATAATGATATGATGTGTGCTCCAGATCAGGCGATAGTCGCCATCCGATATTTTCACTATGATGACTCGGAGTAGTGAATCTTCCTGCAGGTCAAAGCCGCGCTGAATATCCTGCTGTTTAATCATTTCCAGCTGTTCTGACGTATCACTAGCACCACTTATATCCACCTGACTTACTTCAAAAGCCCGCCCTTTGATAATTGCCTGGCGAGATTCGCTCATACCTTTGTAAAGAATAGCAGTCCGAAGCACTTCATGTATTTGTCCCAAGTGATAGAGTGCTTTTTGTAATAAAGCTACAGATAATGGCTTAGTCGAACGAAGCACGTTTTGCAAGAAGTAGCTTGTCGACTCCGGTTCAGCCAGGCGGTGAAACAGCATTCCCTCTTGCATGGGGGTTAATGGATAGATGCGCTCTATTTCCCAGCCTTTGGCTTGTGTCTGCTGCAATAAGGCTTCGAATTCGGTGTCGTTCCAAGCTGTTTCGCCTAAATCAGCAGCCGTTATCTCATTATTTTCATGGGAAACACAATGGGCTATCAACATCTTTAGTTCTTGGGCAAAGGCGTCCCCTAGCTGCGTTATCATGGCATCCTTGTATTTTGTTCGATCATAGCCGATATCCATCAACAGCTGCTTATCTTTCACTAAACCATTTAAGGCAATGGGCGAACCAAAGGTGTTGCCTTCATAGACATGCTGCCCCTGCGGTACTTGATTATTTACGGTAAACAATGCCGTTGTATGTTCTTCAGATAATTCCCCTAAGTAGTTAAAGGAAATATCTGGCTGAAGCTGTTGGTCTAATGCGGGCTCACCGATGTATTGGAGAATACCGTAACCGATACCATGGTTTGGCACACGTCGCAGTGTTTCTTTTACACGGCGGATATCAGTCCTTATATCGAAACCGATGTCAGTAAGAACTATAGGATATACGCTGGTGAACCAGCCTACTGTCCTGTCTATCGGCAGATTTTCGCCAATTGGTTCTCTGCCGTGCCCTTCCAGAGCAATGCTTAACCTTGTTTGACCGGTGACCTTATGCACAGCTCTCCCGAGCGCGCAGAGCAGCAGGTCATTGACTTCGGTATGATAGGCTTTTGAAGCGGTGGAGACTAAGGCAAGTGTTTGCGCTTCGTCTATCATTACACTCAAGCTTCCAAAACCTTTCTCCTGGGTGGAAGCTGCAGGAATACGCCCGGCAGGAAGGCTGTCTTGTACCTTCTTCCAGTAGGAGATTTCCTGCTTGAGCGCATAGCTTGTGCGATAGCGGCCAATGGCTTCGCTCCAGGCTTTGAAGGAGGCTGTTTTCGGCGGCAGCGTAATCAGCTTGTTTTGCCGGGCTTGTCTGTACGCAGTATTTATATCTTCGATAAGGATACGCCAGGATACGCCGTCCACTACCAGATGATGGATGACAATAAACAGCATATCTGCTGACGGTGTACGGAAGAGTCCGGCCTGCATCATGGGGCCGTTGGTCAAATCAAACCCAGCTTGCATTTTATTGCAGACTGCTTCCATAGCATTCTGCCACTGGTCATCTTCTTGATACTCATAGGTAGTCAGACTGTAGAGTTGTTCGCTTTCGACCGGCCGAATCTCTTGTCGACTAGCCGAACGATACACAGTACGCAGCATATCATGGTGTGCAGTCAAAGCATGTAAAGTTTGATATAGTTTGGCTTCATCTACACGCTGGGCTGATTCCAGCATTATCGATTGGTTAAAATGGTGGGGACGAGGCAAGTTTTGCGCAAAAAAATAGGTTTGAATGAAGGTTAACGGCACTTCGCCTACTACGGCTTGTTGATCAATAGTGGGGATTGTATCTTGACTGGTTGCTGTTTGACTAATAGCACGAATGGTTTTCCCTTGCATCACCATCGGCACTGTTACAAACACGTCTTTTTCACGCAGCTTGGATACCATTCTAATGGCCTTGATAGAATCTCCACCCAAGGCAAAGAAGCTGTCATCAATACCCACCTGCTGCACACCCAATATCATTTCAAACACAGTAGCAAGGATGGCTTCTGTATCATTGCGTGGAGCAACATAGGTAGCATTGCCTTGCAATTCCGGCATAGGCAGCACTTTCCTGTCCACTTTACCATTAGGCGTCAGTGGTAAGCTCGCTAATTGGATCAGGAAGGCTGGCACCATATACTCAGTCAGGCTTGTGGCCAAATGTTCTCTCAGATGTTCTGTATTAAGAGCAGTGTTTGCTGTAAAGTAGCCGCATAAGTGCTGTGCTTTGCCAATTTCTTTAATCTCAGCAACGCTAGCTGTAATCCCGGCAAATTTTGCCATAGCACTTTCAATTTCTCCAAGCTCTATCCTGAAGCCTCTGAGCTTAATCTGATTGTCTATTCTGCCTAGATATTCTAGTTCACCATTTTCATTCCAACAAGCCAAATCACCGGTACGGTACATCTTGGCATTTTCTTCGCAGGTCTTAAAGGGATTATTGATGAACTTTTCTTGCGTTAGATCTTCTCTATTCCAATACCCTAGTGCAATTTGAACGCCTGCCAGGCATAATTCTCCTGCCACACCTATTGGCATTAGGTTATTGTTGGCATCTACAACATATGCCCAGGAGTTTGCGACAGGCTTACCAATTGGTATATTATCACACTCATTATCCTGGTCAACCACATGATAACTGGAACTAATGGTAAACTCTGTTGGTCCATAGCCATTCACAATTTTTGTATTTGTTTTTTAACTGCTTTGAGTTTTTCTCCACCTAAAGTGATGGATTTTAGGGGCAAGTCGAATTGATTAAGTAGTTCCATTCCAAACTGTGTACTGAATGCACCATCAGTAATATGATGCTTGATAAAATATTTATTTAACTCATGCATATTTTGTCGCATTTCTTCGCTGATAATATGTAATTGACCACCAACAGTAAGTGGCACAAACAAGTCATAAACTGAAGCATCAAAGCTAAAGCTGCTATGACAACAGAGATTATCCTTTGCTGTTAATTGGTAATCTCTTGTCCGCCAGGCTAAGAATGCAGCTAAAGATTTATGCCTAATCATAACTCCCTTGGGTTTTCCGGTTGAGCCTGAGGTATAAATCATGTAGGCTAGATTTTCTGCAGTTGGCGCTGTAAGCTGGATGTCTTGGTTGCTTGCTGTGGCAAAGTCAAATTCATCAATAAAGATGACATTGTCTACCTGCATACCTTTTTGTTCATAGATGCTCCTTTCAGTAATTAACACTTTGGCTTTACTGTCTTGGAACATATACTCGATTCTTTCTTGCGGATACTCATTGTCTAGTGGTACATAGGCCCCGCCTGCTTTCATGGTTCCGATAACACTTACCATGAACTCTTTACGCCTTGGCAGCATGATGCCCACAAAGGTATTGGCATTTACACCTAAGCGTACAAGTTCTTTGGCAAGACAGTCAGTATAACCATCTGTTTGTCCGTAGGTAAAACTGCTCTGTTCATCAACCAACGCAATATTGCCCGCATTTTTTTCAACCTGCATTTTAAATAAGTCAAGGAAGGTAGCCTGCTTGTCATAGTCTACACTTCGACCCTGGAAGTCGTTTAACAGTTTCTGCTCAGTTTCTTTAGAGATGATTGCCAGTTTGCCGCAGCTTTGCTCAGGATTTTCGGCGATTTGGTTGGCGCATTCAGCTATAGCACTGCTTAGTCCCTCAATATACGCCTTGGTGTATAGGCTGCCATCATAGTCAATAGACAGTTCATACTCATCATTTTTCGGGTCTACAACTACAGATATTGGAAATTTAGCTTTATTAAGTGCTAAGCCTTCTATTTCCAAGGGTTGACCGGCAAGTTCAACAGTGTCGAGCACACCGCCCTGATAAACATAGTTAATCTGCGGTACAATTTTATGTTTTTCGACCATTTTAGTAAAGGGATACATTTCATTGGCCAAGGTTGCAAACATATTCTCTTGTATTGCCTTAACACAAGTTACCGCTGTTTCACTAGGAGTAAGCTGAACAACTACCGGCAAGGTTTTTACGAACATTCCCATAATGCCATTCAGTTTACTTTCGTTTCTGCCACTGGAAATTGTGGTTATGGCTATTCGTTCTTCTCTTGTATAACGGTTTAGGGTATTGCAGAGTGCTGCTAAAAATAGGTTACTTGGTGTTACAGCATTTTCTTTACAAAATTCAACTAGCTTTTGGCCTGGAACTTTGACGACAATGACTTCAGCTTGGCCGGTGCCGTCGCCTTGGCTTGTTTTGGGAAGTTCGGTCATGCTCTCACTTAGCTTGTTATCAAAAAATTTTTCGGCTGCCAGATATTTTTCACTTCCTGCCAGCTGTTCTTCTTCAAGGGCATATTCAAAGGCGGTGTAGCTTTCCTGCTGAAGTTCTGCGCCGTTATATGCTGTTACTAAGTCGGTGGTGAACACCCCTATTGCACTGCCATCAACGATGATATGGTGGATATCCATAAATAAATAGGTGTAGGTTTCTGTATAGTAAATAGCGATCCGATAGAGAGGCCCTTTAAAGAGGTCAAACGGTTTCACGAAGGCTCTTTTTATGTTTTGAATTTCCTCTTCGCCTGTTTTCGCTATGGTAATGGCTACTGGTTGGTCATCATTTCTAAGTTGTACGATCTGTCCGTCTTTTGTTCCAAGACAGGTTTTTAGGTAGGGGTGAGCTGCTATTACTTTTTCAACGGCGGCTTGTAGCTCTTTTGGGTCTACTTTGTATGAGAATTTGATTACTTCCGGAATATTGTATTGCAGTGCTGACCGGTCTTTTTCCCATTCGTAATAAAGGCCACGCTGGTTTTCTGTTAGTGGATAATATTCCCGTTTTACATAAGTTACTTTTGCTTCTGCTTGAGCGGTATTTTGGACGATTGCTGCCAGTTTTTCGATAGTTTTGTTGTTAATAATGTCAATTGTTTTTATATTACTATTAAATTGCTGGTAGATTGTGGTTGACATCTTAATTGCTAGCATAGAAGTCATACCTACATGGAATAGATCATCAGTAATGCCAAAATCGTCGGTCCCTAACAGGGTGGCTACCAGGTCAAATAGTTGCTGTTGAATCTCACTACGTGGTGCTACACGATTTTCTCGTTCAATAACTGGAGCAGGCAAGGCTTTTTTATCCACCTTGCCGTTTGGTGTCAGGGGAATTTCAGCGAGCTGCATAAAGGCAGTTGGCACCATATATTCAGCAAGACTTTGACTCAGATGCTCTCGTAATTGATTTGTGTCAATTTCCCTATCGGCGGTGAAATAACCGCACAAATGCTGGACTTTGCCAATTTCTTTAACCTCAGCAACCCCTTCGGTTATTCCGTCAAAGGTCGTCATGGCACTTTCTATTTCCCCAAGCTCGATCCGGAAGCCTCTGAGCTTAACTTGATTGTCCATTCTGCCTAGATATATAAGCTCACCCTGTTCATTCCAACAAGCCAGGTCGCCGGTACGGTACAGCTTGGCATTTTTTCCACAGGTCTGAAACGGATTATTGATAAACTTTTCGTTTGTTAGGTCAGGCCGGCCTAAATAGCCTCTGGCAATTTGCGGTCCGGCCAAACAAAGTTCCCCTGGTACGCCCAGTGGCTGTAGGGCGCCAGCTTGATCCAGAATATAGGCCCACGAATTGGCAACCGGTTTCCCAATCGGAATATTATCCAGCTGTTGCTGCACCGGATAATAGGTAGCGCAGACCGTAAACTCGGTAGGACCGTATTCATTAATTAATTGATAGCCGCGCGGCTTATAACTACGCAGCTTTTCCCCACCGACAATCATATATTTCAAAATACTATTGTCACAACTGGCCATAAAGGTTTCGGCAAACTGCGTTGGCAGACCAATAAAGGTTACCTTTTTTTCGACAATATACTTATTCAGACTTGTAATATCTTGCAGCAGCTCTTCCGGGATAATGAGAACAGCTCCCCCTTTAATCAGAAACGGGAAAATCTGTTTTACAGAGGCATCAAAGCTGGTGTTAAAGTACAAGGCTGAAATATCGTCTGGCGTTGTTTGATACTGGCTGTTATGCCAGGTACACAAATGAATCAGATTAGCATGACTAATCATTACCCCTTTGGGGTTGCCTGTTGAGCCTGAGGTATAAATGATATAGGCCAGATCTGAGGGTCTATTAGCTTTTGCTAGGTTCTGAACCGGATAATCAAATAACCCGGGCATCCCCATATCAATAAAGGAACCCTGAAACCCAGCCGCTTTTGCCTTAAACTGTTCTACCCCCAGCAAAACAGGAATCTTACTATCGGCAATCATATATTGAATTCTTCCATCAGGATAGTCGGCTGAAATTGGCAGATAAGCCCCCCCTGCTTTCATGATTGCCAATGTTCCAATAACAAAATCAGCAGTCCGGGGAACCATAATTCCAACTATGGTATCAGGTACAACGCCAAGATTTTGCAAACGGGCAGCTAAACTATCAGTTACCTTGTCCAGCTCAGCATAGGTTAAGCTTTGCTGGAAATCGATTACCGCAATATTCTCAGGAGTTTTATCCACTTGTTCCTGAAACAAATCAACAAAGGTTTTGTCCGGAACAGGCAGCTGCGCCTTGTTAAATTCCACTAAAAGCTGCTGTTTTTCTACCTTAGGCATAACTTCCAACTGGAATATTTGTTTCTGCGGGTTATCCAATAGATCTTGGATTAACGCCAGCAAACAATCAAATAATCGAGCGATAGCAGCCGCATTGAATAAATCATTGCGATAATCAAGAGCTATCTCTAACGGCGAACCTTTTGGAAGCTGGTTGGGGTTAATTACCATATTTAGCAGGGCTGGGTCAGCTCCCTGATACCATTCCTGGAGAACAACTTTATCCGCTTTACCATTGGGTATTTGCACCACATTGATATTAAGCAGGCCATCCGGTGTTTGTCCCCGCGCGCGCAAGTCCTGTGCCAGCAAGTTGTAGGGATATTGCTGATGAGCCATATCTTCTGTTAACTGACAATGGACAAGACGCAATACATCGGCAAATGTACTCTTACCCTCAAGCGCTATGCGCACAGGCATTGTGCTTACATACATACCAATGGTATTGAGTTCTTTTCTATTCACCCGATTAAAATAAGCTGTGCCGATGATAATATCGTTGCTGCGATAGGCTCGGGCCAAGTACACATAGAATACAGACATCATAAATCGAAATAAGGTAGTCTCCTGTTGGCGACAAAATTGATCGATTTTATTCTGCAAATCTTCCGCTACGCCAAAGATCTGCCGTGTGGCAGTAATGCCAGTTTTTGTTGAGGTAAATTGCATAGTAAGCGGCTCTGGAAGATTTTCAAGTCGTTGCAGCCAATATTCACGATCTTGCGTGCATTGCCGGGAAACCAAATACTCTTCTTCCCGTGCAAAATAATCGGTAAATAAAGGCTTAACTATCGCTTCTATATCCTGTCCGCTTTCCAGTTTTTCATAATATTCAACAATTTGCTTATTCAAGATGGAAAATGAGAATCCATCACTAATCACATGATGCAGTTTAATATAAAATCCATAGCTTTCTTCCGAATATTTTACTAAGGCAAAATAAGCTAAAGGTGCACCCAGTAAGGCCAAGGGTGTTTGTGACTGTTTTTTAAACCACTCAGACAAACCAGGGCCTTGGATTATATCCAGGTCAATTTCGTGGTATTCTGCTACATACTGCTGCACACCATTGTCATTCTGAATAAGCCGGATACGCAAGGCTTCATTATGCTGAATGGCCAGATTGATGGCTTTCTTAAGCAACTCCAGGTTAATATTACTTTTTTTCAGTAGCATGCTCGCGCAAATATTGGCAAAACTTGTTTCAGGTAACATCATTTCCGTATACCAAATCCGCTGTTGCGGATGGCTAAGCGGATAATAAACAGACTTCTTCACTACAATTCCTCCCTAAATATCGTATTTTGTATCTTTCTACAGTCATTCATGCGCGTCTTCTGCTACCTGCGATATGAATAAAAATGCTGCCGACGTAATCATTAGGGCTATGCCGTTAGCTGTTATTGCCCACGGAAGCGGAAAATACTGTGAAACTAAACCATTACATACATATGCCAGTGGCACAAGCGCGAAACTAGCCGCACCGACAAGAGCAAAAAACCGTCCTTTTATTTCATTAGGAACAATTTGCTGGAACGTAGCCTGCAGCGTAGTATTAACCAAGCCCATCGCAATACCGAAAACAAAAAGAGCGCCAGTAATTGCCAACCCGTTAGGGACCCAAGCCATTACTAAAGCCATAGCCCCCATAGTTAACACGCCCCAAAAAAATTTCGGATAAATACTACCCTGATTCAGCCTGGGGACACAACTTAGTATAAGCGTGGCCACCACTGCTCCTAAAGCTAACGATCCTTCCATGGCGGCCACCCAGCCAACAGAGTACTGTAGCAGAAATTTAACGACCATCGGAATAAATAATAGTAAAGGAGCCGAAAAAAAATTAATAATACATAAGCTCAGTGCCAAAATACCGATGGCAGGCTTCTTCACTAAGTAAGCAATAATTTCCCCCATCTTTCCTTGCTGACTTTCCGGCCGCGAACTAGTGGAAGGTTCTAAATTGGTACGAATAGCCCATATAAAGCAAAAAGAAAGCAGGAAGGTAAATCCATTTCCCATAAAGGCTCCCAACGTTCCGATAGCCGCCAAAACAATTCCGCCGACTGCAGCTCCTAAAACATTGGACAGTCCTAAAATAGAAGAGTCAATAGCCACAGCCCCCGGCAGGCTTTTGGTATCAGTTAGCAGTCCCAGGGAACTGCTGGCAGCAGCTTCAAACAGAGGAACAAAAGCTGCAATAGCAAAGCAACAAAAATATAAAAAGGACAAGCTAAATTCTTCTTGATAAAAAAAATAAGAAAGTAATGCTAACATGCTAAACCGAGCGGCATCCGCGGCCATCATGCAATGTTTTTTATTGAATTTATCAGCCATGTTTCCCATCCACGGGGCAAACACTACCACTCCTATTACATTGCTGGCCATCAGTAAAGCCAGGTGCAGCTTACTGTTTTCCCCGCCATACGAAACCACCCACCAGGCAAGTGCAATAGTAAAAAATTTATCTCCGATAGCGGAAATAATTCGGCCCAGAAAAAGCATACGAAAGTCCCTGAATAAAACCAGAGGGTGTCGAGAAATAATTTCGTTTTTTTCTGCCATTGATTACTCCTTCCCGTGCTACACACATCATTTGCTTCCTACCATAATCTATCTCCTGCAAAATCTACAAGGTATTATATTACCTTGAAATTCCATACTTTTGCAAAAAAACCTTTAATTTTCGTGCTTTTCTTTCATTAAAAGACTTAAATCGAGTGTTTTATGACTTGTTTGTTCTAGACTTATTTTACCATAATGCTTTTCATAAAAGTTTAAAGTTTTTTTAAAGAAGTGACATACTAATCCCAGATTTTCAATAGTCCACCCACTATACTGATTAAGAAATCACGATAATTGGTATTTCCTTAGTATAAATAGACAAAAAAAAAGCATCCGCGTGAATAGATGCTTTTCCGCAATTATAATATGGACATCAAGTAAACGCTAACACCCTAATGATTTTTGAATAAAAAAGGATTCCCCCAGTAATAGGAAGAATTATTAATTACATATTGTTGATTCTGCGCGAAAAGTTTGTCTTATACTGTGCTATCTGGATAATAACAACCTCAATAGTAATTACTGTACACTAAATCCAAGTACAAATTATTGCTTTTTAGCGTTTTTTGCAACAGCATCCTGTTGCTATTGTGCTCAAGGACGTAAACAGGAGGTACTCCATGCTACAACGCAACAGTATGCGCTTTTCCCTCCGAATTATCATTCTAGGCTTGTTTGCTTTCCTACTCTTTAACACGGTTAATTATTATCTCCTATCCACATCATATTATAAACACCTCACTGAAGAAAACACTGTTTATTCCGAAACGGTTGCTCTTAGCATTTCCTCCTTCCTGGAAATGGCCTATCAAGTTGGCGCAGAAATGGCCCAGTCTCAGGAAGTAAGAAGTATGAAGGTCCAGGAACAACAGCTATTTCTCCTAAATCGTTTTTCACAACATGGTTTTTTTGAAAACCTAATCATCCAGCGAGCAGCTGACGGCCTGCAAACCGTCCGCGTACGCGGTATCCCCACTTCACGCCCAAACCGCTGGTGGTTTCGCCGACTGCTGCAGGAGCAGCAGCCCTTTGTTAGTCCTTCTTTTTACTCTTTTAGCAGCGATATGCAGGTCCCCGCTACCGTAATCGGTCTCTTTTTCCCAATTACACAGGATGAGGACGATACCTTGGTCGCCGTCATGGCCGCCTTGTTGCGTGTAGACGAGATTCAGGAACGTGTGGGCCAGTTTTACCACGGTGACGAACGCTACACCTATGTCCTTGACGAGACTGGAACTGTCATCGTCCATCCGGATTCTCAGCAAATCAAAGAACATTATAATTACAAAACCGGTCAGAAAACGCTTGTAGCACGCGATGCTGCTGGAAAAGTTCTGTTGTTAAATACTTCCGAATACAAGTTGGAATATCAGCCCATTACGCTGCCCCAAGGATTGATGCAGGCTTCCGCGCAGGCTTTGGATGGAATCCAAGGTAATACTGAATACCAGGACCTCGAAGGAAATACCATTCTTTGCAGTTATGCCCCTGTCCGCCTGCCTGGTTATGCCGCTTCCTGGGCCATCCTAACGGTGCAGAATAAAACTCTGGCCCTGGCACCGTTGCGCAATGCCGCAATCACCCATATTCTTCTATCCTTTTTTATTTTCTCCGGGCTTGCAGCGCTGTTGCTGCGACAAAGCCGTGCAGTGGATTTACGCACACTGCAATTGCATGATTCAAATACAGCTCTGCAAATAGAAGTAACTGAAAGAAGCCATGCCGAAATCAAATTAACTGCGGCTAACGAAGAGCTCCTCGCTATAAATGAAGAGCTGCTTGCAGTTACAGACGAATTGCATCACAGCAATGAACATATGCAACAGGAAATCCAAATACGTCAGACCACTGAAGGAAAGCTGCGGCTGCGCGAACTGCAGCATCGCGCCATGGTGCAGCTCTTTACAGATAATACGGCTGCTTTGGACGTACAAATGCAGACCATGCTGGACAGCGCCTTACAATTAACCGATGCTGCTAATGGCTATATTGCCTTTCTGGAAGACGGACGCCTGCAAACACGCTATATTCGTGGGTCGCATACACCCTTTCCGGGGCAGTTTCTATCAACGACTGGCGGTCTTTGCCCTTTACTGCTGGCTACGGGCCGCCTGCAGTATACAGAAGACTATCAATCTTTCCCTAACCGCCTGCGTGACATATATTGGCAAGACATCAGCACAGCTATTATGGTTCCCCTAAAACCAACAAATGATAAAATCATTGGCTGTTTGACTATAATCTGGCTGCACACTGTCCATCCCATGGAACCAGATGCTCTGGAGATGCTGCAGCAATACGCCGATCTGTCTGCTCTTGCCTTTCAGGCTGCGAAACTAAAGGAAGATTTGCAGTTGGAACTAGTTCAGCGAAAACAGCTCCATGAGCAACTCAGCCGCATTGCTTTTCGAGATGCTTTAACCGGATTGCCTAATAGAGCCTGCTTGCTGACCCGCCTGGAAGAGGAGATACAGCTTCCCGATGCCTCAATAAGAAGCTGTGCCTTATTTTTCGTAGACTTAGATGACCTCAAAAGTATCAATGACAACTTTGGGCACTTTGCTGGCGATACTGTAATTATCGCCGCAGGTGAAAAACTTGTCCAAACAATGGCAGGTTCCAACGCATTCATTGCCCGTCTAGGAGGCGATGAATTCATTGTGCTTGTTACGAACTACACCGATGTACAGCAGCTCGCAAAAATTGCCGAGCGTTTAGTAGAAAATCTCTGTCAGGACTATCCCCTTGCTGCAACAAACGTACGCATCTCAGGCAGCATTGGCATTGCCTCCTATCCCCATGATGGTACCACAGTAGAAGAACTGTTAAAGAAATCAGACAATGCCATGTATGCCGCTAAAGCAGCCGGACGCAACTGTTGGCGTTTCTTCGACCCGGCCATGCTGAGCGACGCTCAGGAGAAATTGCGGTTGACAAATAGTCTGCGGCACGCTTTGGAAAATAACGAGTTATCCCTAGTCTATCAACCACAGCTTTCCCTCAAAGACGATCGTCTAATTGCCTTTGAGGCACTGCTGCGCTGGCATAGCACGGAACATGGTTGTGTTCCACCAGGACGTTTTATTCCCCTTGCCGAACAAAGTCAGCTGATTATCCCCATTGGCGAGTGGATTTTATCCCAAGCCTGCCAATTCATCCAGACACTCTCTAAATTAGGTTATGCCGATATACGGATTGCCGTTAATCTATCTCCCAAGCAACTGGCTGACGATCATTTTGTCGGCATGGTCAAACAGCTTCTCCACACCACGCAGATTCTTCCAAATCAACTGGAACTGGAAATTACCGAAAGTGCCTTGTTAACCGCCCTAGATGAGAGCTGTTCCAAACTCCATAAACTGAAAGACCTGGGGGTCAGCCTGGCCTTGGATGATTTCGGCACCGGTTATTCCTCCTTGACCCACTTACGCCTCTTCCCTGTAAAAACATTAAAAATTGACAAGTCCTTTATTGACAACATCCCCGGCAAAGACAACACTCTGGTTGATTCGCTTATCCGTTTTGCCCAAAGCCTGAAAATGAATGTGGTTGCCGAGGGAGTGGAGCGCCAGGAACAACTGGATTTTCTCCGCGTCTGCGGCTGCGATCTGGTACAAGGGTATTTCTTCAGCCAACCGCTGCCCACCAAAAACGCCATAACATTCTTACAGGCTCACTCTACCCGCAATTCCTGCGATGATCATAATTAGCTAAATCGCTGCAGAGGAGGCCCGAAAGTGCTGCAAAAAAAAATGTGGACCCTTTGTCTGGTCCCACTTCTCTTGATCGCTTTCTTTGGTGGCTGCACCAACACCAATCAACTAGTTGGAACTGCCAACGGAAAAACAGTATTGCGTCTAGGAACAGATACTTCGCCAGATGCACCTGAAAGCAGGGGCGCGCAAAAGCTGGCTGAGCTGCTAAAAGAAAAATCTAATGGCACTTTAGAAATCCAGGTATATGAAAATGCCCAACTTGGGAACATGCGTGACCGCAATGAAAGTATGCGTATGGGCACTATTGACATGGGCACCACCTCTGTTGGATTTTTAAGCGTATATGAACCGCTTATGGGCATTTTTGATTTGCCTTACCTCTATCAAGACAAAGCCCATGAGCTGCGTGTCTTCGATGGACCTATCGGACACGAAATCGACCAAAAACTGCAGGCGGAAGGGCTGCGTGTCTTATGTTACTTTGACGCCGGCTCCCGCCAAATCACCAATAACCGCAACCCTATACGTACGCCTGCCGATCTGAAGAGACTGCGCCTCCGGGTTCCCCAAAGCGAAGCCAGCCTTGAAGGCTTCAAAACCCTCGGAGCTTGGCCAATTCCTTTGCCTTTTAGTGAAGTGTATAGCGCCTTACAGCATGGTGTAGCAGAAGGACAGGAAAATCCTGTTTCCCTGATTTTCTACAATAAGTTTTATGAAGTGCAAAAATATCTCTCCCTCACCAATCATCAGTTATTTATACAGGTACTTCTGATCAGCGAAAAAACTTGGCGAAAATTATCCCCCTCCGAGCAGCAGCTAATCATGGAAGCAGCCCGAGAAGCACAAGACTACGAACGAGAACTAGCCGCCAGAGAGGAAGTCGAACTTCTTGAACACCTAAAAGAAAAAGGCATACAAATCAACGAAATTGACCACCCCGAAGAATTTGCCGCAAAAGCCTTTCCCTTACGTGAAATCTACAGCAAACGTCTTGGTCAGCAAGCACGCCACCTCTTCGAACGAATTGATGCACTACGCCAGTAACAAAGATGAAAAGGCCTTATATCATACTATTTTGCGAATCTCCCATCATCTCTTGTTGTCGCAAGCTTATGCATATTCTGCTCAAACCAGCCGGCTTTTACATCTCGCCGGGCATCAAATTCAGCTACATAAGGCTTTATATCCAAAAGAGGAGTTCCATCTATAATATCTACATCCCTAATACATAGTTTATTTCCTTCCACGTTGATGAGACGCACTACTGAAAAACCAATGGAGTTTGGCCTTCCCGGTGATCGCGTAGCAAAGATGCCATGCAGTTCATTACCCAGAAATGGCTTAACCAATAAACCAGACTCCTTTACCAGATGCAGGTGATAAAGAAGAATCAGATGGGAAAATCCTTCAATATCTTTCAATCCCTCCCGATAGTCAGGATATACTTCAATGATACCTTCTACATCCCGTGCCGCCGTGGGTTGGATAGGCGTTCCTTTTGGCTCTTTAAACGGCGACTGAATGACGCCAATTGGTTTATAATAGATCATCATTTCACCTCTACGTCTTTTTGATGTCTTGGCGGCGTAGCCGCAGTTAACAAATTGTCACCCCCGGTTCGACCGGTATTAGATCAACGCACCCTCCGTTACGCAATATATCCCGGATCGCGGATAATTGACGGTCCAATTTCTCCAGCAAGACCAAATTATGGCGTTCTTGTTCTGAAGTCACAATGACCTTCTTTATTCCTCCGTTTTTGATCACCAGCCGCTTATCGCCCATTAAGGCCAAAATCGGATCGTGAGTAGCCATCAATACAATTTTTTGTCTGTCAACCAAAAGACGGATCGCGTTTTGGCGGTCAATTCCGGCATTCTCAATTTCATCAATCAGGATAATCGGCGATTTGCTCAAATAGGCCGCATCAGCAATCATCAGGGAACGGGACTGACCGCCGCTTAATGAGGTAACCGGCGTAGCTGGCAAAAACTTCTCGCCAGCTAATTCGTTGGCTTTCGCAATAATGTTAGCACAAATTTCTGCCGCATTTTCCACCATTCGGCTTTCGGCATGCATCTGAACAAATTCCTCAACCGTCAAATCCATAATGAAATTCATATTCTGCGAAAGTTGAGCAACCAGCTTATGTTCTATAGAAAAGCGACGTTTGACATCCGGAATCTGATTATTGATCAGTATCTTTCGTTTTGTCGGTGTATCCCGTTGAGCAATCCACTCAATATCTGCCAGCAAACAGCTCTTCCCCGACCCTGTCGGTCCCACGATGCAAATAACTTCACCGGCATTAATTGTTAATACTATATTTTCACTCTGACCGTCTTTGTCTTGTCCACCAACAATAGTAACCGATTTGACTGCCTCCTCCTCAACCTGCAGTTGCTGCATCTGAGTCATAAAAGCGACAAATTGTTCGATAAGAACCTGCTGATCCATCCCTAAATCCTGGGAAATTTCTTCGTCCATACTTGAAAAATAATTACAAACCCGGTCAAACGATTTAACCGGCAATGGTAAGGCTTGAAAAAAATCAGCCGCATACGGATAGGCAGTAAACAATTCTTTCATAGTCATAGAAGATAGCTTTTCCCACACTTAGACCCAGTCCCTTCTCAGTCTAACTCCATTTTTTTCACATTACCCATTTGGAAGTCCTTACCAATACGAACCTGCCCCAAGCAGTACGAGCAAGTGGCTGCCGGCATGGAAAACCGCAGTTGACAGCCAATAAGACTATCAAACTCCGCGGCGTTACAAAATAATTCTTTGGCTTCCTGAGCTCCTTGCCCGGTAATGCCATTGATATGAACAATTACTGCCCGGGGATTGGCCTGTTTGACGCGAAAAGCAAAGACTTCCCGTTCCCCCTGCGAGACGATGTCCCCTTTGGTAATCACAACAATATCGGCCAGTTTTAGCATTGGCCCAATTTTTCGCGGGGTTTCAACGCCACTCAAATTATCAATCACACATACTGCCAGCGCCCCGCGGATATGCGGCGAACAACGGTTACATAGTCCGGCGCTCTCACTAATCAACATCGCAAAGTCTTTCCGGTTTGCCCACGCTACACAATCTTCAATATTGCTGACAAAAAAATGGTCTGGGCAAATATTGCCTGACAGTCCAGTCCTGGCAACTATACCCTTTTTTTGATAAAATTCCTGATCCTTAGTCGATAAACAATCAAATTTCACAACCGCCACTTTCATTTTATCCTGCTGCAAACCTTCAACAATCTTGGCAATCACTGCCGTTTTTCCTGCAGAAGGCGGCCCGGATACAGTAATTAACTGCATAATTACACCACCATTACATACTCTGTGCTTTAACTACAATATCACAAAATAAAACATAAAGAAACATAAAGAAACATATTTGCATGCTTACACTATACTGGTTATCTATGTTTATTGCAATTCATTTATGTTTGTACACCAGCCTCTCTACACCCACTAACGTTTTCCCTGCTCAAAGGGTTCCCCGGATGCCCGTGGCGGTTGTGTTGTTTTAGAAAATAAAACAAGTACAATCAACGTAACAATATAGGGGAATGTTTTAAGTACTAAGCCCGGTATATGTGCCAAAGCCGGAATAGCCTGTGCAGATGTCGCTATCGTACTGGCAAAACCGAAAAAAAAGGTAGCTCCTAAAATACCAAGCGGTTTCCATTGTCCGAAAATCAGTGCCGCCAAAGCTAAAAAACCTAAACCAAATACTGTGCCATTAAACTCACCCGAATAGGTTGTCAGGACAATGGCACCACCCAGCCCGGCGCAGGCACCTGATATAATGACCGCCAGATAACGTATCAACTGCACATTAATCCCTGCCGAATCAACGGCCTGCGGATGTTCTCCACAAGCTCTAAGACGCAGTCCGAAAACAGTCTTATATAAGACAAAATAAGTTACTGTCAATATAAACAGCGTAAGCCAGGTTGTCGCGTAGGTATTAGTGAATAACAATTTTCCAATCAATGGCACATCACTAAGTATCGGTATATCAAACCGGGTAAACGGGCTAATCTGGATGTTGCCGCTGCCTGTCATATTGCGGGCAATAAACACAGTAAGCGCACCGGCAATCATATTGACAGCCGTTCCACTGATTACCTGATTAGCATGTAAACTAATACTGGCAAACGCATGCAGCAGGGAAAATAGCGCGCCCGCCAGCACCGCCGCCAAAAGCCCCAGCCAGAGAGCCTGACTATGCATAACCGGCTGCAAAACTGATATTGTGATAGCTGCAGCAAAAGAGCCGATAACCATTAGGCCCTCCAGCCCAATATTAACCACCCCACTGCGCTCAGAATACAGACCACCAATTGCAGTAATAAGCAAAGGAATGGCAAATGCAATTGCATAAGGTGAAATCTGCTGCAAAACCTGCCACAAATTAAGCCCCTCCTTTTTGCCATTTTAGAAGCTTGTCAATACCTTTTTCAATAAGAACACTTGTGGCCGCAAAATAGATAATTGTGGCAATAATAGTGTCGGCAATTTCCGGTGGTATACTGGTCATAGCGTTCATAAAGCCTTTGCCGGAATATAACAAGCCGAAAAATAATGCGGCTCCCAAGACTCCCCACGGTGAATTAGTCCCTAATAAAGCTACCGCAATACCATCAATTCCCTGTGACGGCAATATCCCGATTTGAAGGTTGGTAGCATAACCACAGTATAGTGTCATACCGCCCAAGCCGGCCAGAGCCCCGGCAATCACCATCGAAAGAATAATACTGCGGCTGGCGTTAATACCCGCGTATTCCGCTGCATAGCGATTGAACCCCACAGCCTTTAATTCAAACCCGAGTGTTGTTCGTTGCAATACGAATACACTAATTAGCACCGCAGCAATGGCCAAAAAAATCCCTAAGTTAATATACGAGCCGTTAAATAACTGTGAAAGCCAGTCTGTATGTAGTGAAGCTGCCTCCGGGATATTCCGGGATTCTGTTTCAAATGAGCCTTTGAAGTAGGCTGGCACAAGATAGTATACCAACCAGTAGGCTATCCAGTTAAGCATTATCGTAGAAACCACTTCATGGACATTAAACCTGGCTTTAAACCAACCTGGTATTGCCCCCCATAAACCGCCGCATACCATTGCCGTCAATACCATGGCTGTTAGCAGCAGCGGCTTGGGAATATCCACTGTCAACCCCACAGCGATCGCACAAAAGCCACCGATTAACATCTGACCGGCTGCACCAATATTAAAAAGACCGGTTTTAAACCCGAAAGCCACTGATAAGCCGGTAAAAATCAGGGGCACAGCCGTTGCAATTGTGTTCCCGACCCGTTCCAAACTCATTAATCCGCCACGAAATAAAAACTCATAGCCAGTTACCGGATCATGGCCGGTTAATAACATTAAAACAGCTCCGGCTAACAAACCTAACAGGATGGTCATCAGCAAAATAAGAGCCTCTTTTTGACTTTGACAATTTATTTTTGTCAATAGTCTGCCTCCTTTCGAATACCAGCCATCATCATTCCGAGGTCATTTTCATTTGTGGCATCAGCCTGGACTAACCCAATCAATTCGCCCTGACTAATAACCGCAATACGATCGGATAGATTCAAAATCTCCTCCAGTTCCAAGGATACCAACAGCACTGCATAGCCGGCATCCCGCTGCGCAATTAACCGTCTATGAATATACTCAATCGAGCCAACATCAAGACCCCTTGTCGGCTGTACGGCAATCAGAACCTTAGGATTTAGACTTATTTCCCTTCCAATGATGGCTTTTTGCTGATTACCACCTGACAGCAACCTGGCGATTGTAACAGAGCCTTGTGCGGCCCGAACATCAAAATATTGCATAATCTCTGTAGCGTAATGCCGGACAGCAGGGCGGTTTAGTACGCAATTCTGAGAAAACGGTGGCCGGTCATAAACTTCAAGCACCAGATTATCTTCAAGGCTATAGTTAAGCACCAGGCCCCGTTTCTGACGGTCTTCCGGCACATGTGCCAGTCCGGCATCAATCCGCTCTTTAATAGATAAGGAAGAAACATCATTGCCTTGTAATAGAATCTGGCCTGTCTGAATCTTTCTAAGACCGGTTATAGCCTCGACTAGTTCTGCCTGCCCGTTGCCGTCTATACCGGCAATACCAAGAATTTCGCCGGCATGTACACAAAAAGATATTTTTTTAACTGCCGGCCTCTTGTTCTGGTTAAGTACTGTCAATTCCTTGATTTTCAGTAGAACTGCCCCCGGAGAGTACCCCTCTTTTTCCACTTTTAAAAAGACCGGACGCCCGACCATCATCTCCGCCATCTCTTCTTTACTGCAGGAAGCTACATCTACAGTCCCAATGCATCGTCCCCGTCTTATCACTGTACAACGATCAGCTGCCGCTTTAATTTCCTTTAGCTTGTGAGTAATGAGAATAATCGCCTTTCCCTCTGCGGCAAGGTTTTTCATAATCTCAATAAGATCGGCAATTTCCTGGGGCGTAAGAACAGCTGTCGGTTCATCAAAAATTAGGATTTCTGCATCACGATACAGCATTTTTAAAATTTCTACCCGTTGCTGCATGCCTACAGAAATATCCTCAATTTTTGCATCCGGATCGATATTCAGCCCATAACGCTCTGATAACTCCTTTATCTGCCGACTTGCAGATTGGGTGTTGACAATACCAAACCGGCTAGGCTCAATCCCCAAAATAATGTTTTCCGTAACAGTAAAGTTGTGAATTAATTGAAAATGCTGATGAACCATGCCAATTCCCAAATCATTGGCAACATTCGGATTACTAATCCGGACTTCCTGCCCCCGCAGCCGTATTCTGCCACTATCTGGCTGATACAGTCCAAACAGAATATTCATCAACGTGGATTTACCTGCGCCATTTTCCCCCAATAATGCATGAATTTCACCGCGCCGAACGGTTAATGTAATATTATCATTGGCGACAATTCCTGCAAACTCTTTGCGGATGCCCAGCATTTCTACAACATACTCCACGCCCCAACAACCTCCAATCCCGAAAAATAGCTGTTCCTTCCATCTGATATTTAATCCCCAAAAATGATTATTTCTTAAGATAAAAAGTAGGTCCGGATAAGAGAGCTGCTCGTACAGCTGAGCTCTCTCCCCACTCCGGACCTATTCTTGCCTAGTACATTCAGGTGATTTGGGTTATCAGCAGCTATTACGCATAACTTTAACGCAATAACCCATCACCTTTATCAGCAACCGTTACTTTACCTGCTTTCATGCTATCAACAATTTCTTTAATCTTACTGGTAACCTCTTCCTTGAGATTTTGGTTTTTAGCAGGAATGCCAATACCATCATTTTTTACATTAAAAGTAACTATCTTGCCGCCGGGGAAATCGCCCTCCTTTACACTTTTAACCATATCATAAGTTGCCTGATTAACGCACTTCATCGCCGAAGTCAAAATAACCGATTTTGTCTTGCCCTCATCATAATAACCTTGTGCATATTGATCTACATCGACGCCAATGACCCAAACTGGTTGTCCGCCTTTTGTCCGTGCTACCGCTTCATTAATTACTCCAATACCGACACTGCCAGCTGCAGCAAAGATGACATTGACGCCTCGGTCATACATTTGCGCAGCCAGTTGTTGACCTGCCGCAACATCATGAAAAGTGCCTTGATAAATGAAGTTTTCGGATTTTACGCTAATTTGAGTTCCTAAATTGGCATTGGCGTATTTTAACCCTTGCTGAAAACCCCAATTGAAACGCTGCACAGATGGAAACTCCATGCCACCAATAAAACCAAATTCACCAGTCTTAAGCTGTAAAGCAGCCGCCACGCCTGCCAGGAAACCCGATTCATGTTCGGCGAAGTTAATAGCTACTGTATTCGCCCCAACCTTAACTTTACTATAATCGTTGTCCGGATGCGGAATTCCATCCAGGATCACGAATTTGGTATCCGGGTACTTTTCTTGCGCTGCATAAATTGAATTCTCGAACTTAAATCCGGGGGTAAAGATTAGCCTGTAACCCGCATCATGAAAATTGGCAATCTCTTTATCATAATCGGCTGTTGTCGTACCGGATGGTCGCAAATATTTGGGCTTAAAATTGAAATCCGTTCCTGCCTTGACAAGGCCTTCCCATGTTGCTTGATTAAATGACCTGTCATCAATTGTGCCGGCATCTGTACTCATCCCTACCATAAGACTCCCTGCAATCGGAGCTTTAGTCTCTTGTGTACCGGAACAACCGACAAACAAAATTGATAAACCAAGAATCAAAAAAAATAACCACGGCCTTCTACTATACATGTATTATTCCCCCTTGTATCTATCAGCTATAAATATTTCTCCATCCGCACAATGTATCCTGCTAGACTGGCGACGTTTCCCATAAAAGTTTCATGTCAACTCTCGCTATTTGGTTTCAACCTCTACTCAAACATCCAACACTGCCACTTGCCTTACGGACAGTTAAAGAAGCGCTATCGCGCCCTTGAGGATACGGCTCTAACCGCAGTAGTACACAGAGAGCACAGAGGGGAGATGTATATCGAGAACATTCCCTCTGCGTTCTCTGCGTCTCTGCGGTTCAAAAAACATATACTTTATCTTATAAAAAAACACCTACAAGTAAGTAGGTGTTTTAAACAATCAGCAATTTCCTAATCCCCCAGGCCGTTTCCGGCAAAGTACCAGCTTTAAGAACCATGAATTGTCTGAAGGACCTGAGCGACCTCATTACCAACCATGTCTGATAGCGTATCCACTACTACTGTACTTCACTTCCTAAAAGCAAGAGCAATTCCCCCATTGGACATTTTGAAAAAAACATTGACAATAAAATGTTAATATATTAACATTTTATTGTAGTATATTAACATTCAAGAGATTATACGTACTGAAAGGAAGGATAATCATGATTTGTACTAAATGTAACAGCGAAATCCCCGAGGGAGAACAATGTCTGCATCACGGTAAAATGCTCTGTGAGGATTGTTATCTTGAAATGTTGGAACCCCCGCGTACGTGTGATGTTGCCGCCGTATATGGTGCTAAATTGGCCCGTAAAATGGCGGGCCAGGAAGGAAGCGACGGATTAACTGAACTGCAAAAAAATGTCTACAATTACATTAAAGAAGCAGGTTCAGTTACTGCCGAGCAAATTATGAACAAATTTAATTTATCGAAGTTACAGCTGGAAAGAAACTTTGCCGTATTAAGACATTGTGAACTTGCCCATGGTTATATGGAAAATGGAAAAAAAATGATTAAAGTATGGGGAGAAGATACCCTGGGTAAAATGAATATTGATTGATTGAATGCGTTACTAGATTGTTTTATTTCCAGGAAATATTTTCCACAAAATTGGCTAGCTTTAGTAATAAAACTCTTCCCCGTAACAGCGACTACGGTCACTGTTCTATATTGCATTTATATCCTGAAATGATTACATGAAATGGTAAGCAAATTAACATGAATTAATGACACATCATAGACCTTCCCTTTTTCAAAAACCTTTTACTTCTTTATAAGCAATTATAAACCAATCACTTCACCTCTAGCATAAACTATATACTGAAACCACATACCCAATATCAACTATGTCAGAAAGAGGTGAAACTCAGGATGGTTCCCCTAAATACAGTGGACACAACACGTATTCCTTATGATACGGCAATTGAGTTGTCAGTTGCTGTATCCCGCATGCAGTGGCCTAAGCCTGCTATGAACTCAGCCCCCAAGGTAATAATACTAGTACCTGCCGAGCAATTTCCTTATGCCTTTGCTGCTGCCAGTTTGGTGCATGACCCCATTATGGGCAATTTATTGTTTACGCCCCTAGACAAACTTGCGGCTCTTACCCGCGAAGAAATTGAGCGTCTGGACCCTCCAGGCACTGACTCTGCTCCCCCAATCATTGCAATTGGCCCGTTTGAGGCACAAGTCATTCGCGAAATTGAGAGTATAGGTTATAATGTGTTACACATTATGGGAAAAAGCATCTTTACTAGCGCTGTCAAAGTAGCAAACTTGCGGGAACAAATACCACCCGAATCACCAGATGGCCCTGTAAGCTTGTTTGTCGTGTCTGCCGATAACCCTTACGAAAGTGTATTAGCTACCTACTATTCAACACATTCGGGGGTGCCCATTCTGTTTACACATAAAGACCGGCTCCCCCGCTCAACAGCTGCAGCCTTACAAGATATGGCTGAGAAAAACGTTTACATTATTGGCGGCAGACATTCAGTGTCAGATAGTGTTTCCCGGGAAATCAGCACTATCGTAGAACCGCCGGTGCGGCGCATAGCAGGCGCTGACCCCTTTGAAACGTCAGTTGAATTCTCTCAATACCATGACCCTGTTACAAACCTTGGTTGGAACAGGAATCACAAGGGTTTAGGCGATGCCTTCACGTTCGCTAACTTGAATCGCTGGGATTTGATTGTAGCTGCGTCAAGCTTTGCTCATCAAGGAAAACATACTCCGCTCCTGCTTATCAAAGATGATGTAACTCCCCCGGCAATATTAAATTACCTACAATACCTAAAACCACCTTTACGTATACCGCCTATGCCGCCGTTTATGCACGGGTTTATTCTTGGCACTCGGAGGATTATTAACCATACTACCCAAGCAGATATCGAGGAAGCACTTAAAATTAATGAACAAGCAGATACTAGCCACGGGGAAGTAGGTCCATCCACAGAATAAGGTAGGTATATAATAGAAAAAACCTTTGCACTTGCAAAGGTTTTTTCTATTAATGATAACGTTTTGGTGAACTGGATAAAACGTTAAGCTAGTTTGGCGATAGATTTAATATCCTTTAGCTTAACCATGCGCAATTTTCGGTAATAACTCAAGTTGATTTTGATAATTACTGCCTAATAGCCTTTTTTCAAGACGGTTTATAAATACTAATTGTTCTCGCTCTATTTTCCTATTCGCTTCTGCTATCGAAAAAAAGTCGATCTTATCAATTTCGGGAAATAGACGAACCTGACCCGATTGGGGAGGCCATTCTAACGGGAACGCATTACTTTGCACTGGCTTAGATACATCCCAATTTCCCTCAAATGCCCAAATATGTAGAATTCTTTTATACTTTCCCGGAGCGCTGCCAAGATAAATTGAATAAGTTAAATCCGGATTGATACCAGTTTCTTCAATAAACTCCCGCACTGCACCTTCAACAATTGTTTCACCAATCTCAAGATGCCCCTTGGGAATCCCCCAATATCGGTCATCTTTATTTTCAAAATATGGTCCACCCGGATGCGCTAACAGCAACTCTAATCGTCCAGTATTTAGCCGGTACAACAGTAAGCCGGCGCTTACATTATGGTGCACTAGATTCACTCCCCTCTAACCTGTATCGCAATAATATAATATCATGTGGCTATGAGAGTCGCATTAATTCAGTATTAATTTTTGATTAATTTAACAAACTAACGTTAGCAACCTAAAGGAGGGTATATACCAGATGCCTAATGAAACCTTAATTAAAAGCCAAGATACTACCAGCCGCGGAGACGTTGAATCAGTTCTCAATAAAGGTGACGCCAGTGGTACAAATAATCCGGACCAACATTTTGATATTCACAAAAACGCGAAAAAATACTACGACATTGAAAAAGCACCTTCATCTATGCCTGAAGTGCATAAGTGGCAGCGCGAACATATTAAGGTTCACGACCAGAGCAAAGATGGGTTTCCCCTCAACATTATCATTGACCCGGCTATGCGTGAAATGTATCAGCACGTACACGCCCAAGGTTTAACCAATGTATTTGACCGTTTTGAACAGCAAGAAAAAATCCGCTGCAATTTTTGTTCTTCCGGTCTATCCTGCCAACTATGTGCCAACGGCCCCTGCCGCATTAGCCCCAAAGCGCCTCGTGGCAACTGTGGTGTTGATGCCGATGTTATGGTATCCAGGAACTTTGTCTATCGTCATGTCACCATCGGTACATCCGCAAATATATTCCACGCCCAGCAAGCCGCCCGTACCCTGAAAGCAGCTGCCGAAAAACCAGATAGCGGCCTAAAAATCCGCGACAAGCAAAAACTTTTGAAATATGCTGAAATGGCAGGTTTAAATAGCCATGAGGATGCTAATAAAGTAGCTGTTAATTTTGCTAATTGGGTGCTTGCAGATATGGGTAAACCCTACTGGGAAGAATCAGCTATGGTTCAGGCCTTTGCCCCACCCAAGCGTCAAGAGTTGTGGCGCAAACTTGGTATTTACCCCGGTGGTGGCTTCAGTGAAATCGGATTAGCCCAAACCAAATGCATGACCAACCTTAATGCCGACCCTGTAGATTTTTTGCTAACGTCTGTCCGTCTGGGGGTAATCAATGAATATCAGGGTCTCTTTGCGCTTGATATTCTACAAGAGATCCTTATGGGAACTCAAAAAATTCGTGCTGCCAAGCAGAATATGGGACTCCTTAAACAAGATATGGTTAATATTATTACCAACGGCCATATGCCATTGACGGCCCATGTGGTTATTGAACTAGCCTCTACGCCGGAATGGCAGGAAAAAGCCAAAAAAGCCGGTGCCAGTGGCATGCAGATACTGGGCCATGTTTGTGAGGGTCAACAGCTGCTAAATTACAAGGATACAGGAGAAATGAGCGCTTATGGTGGTCAGGAAGGCGAATGGTTATCGGAGGAATACCTGTTTGCCACAGGTGCAGTTGATCTCTTTATGTTTGATTACAACTGCACCATTCCGACCTTGCCGCTCTATGCAGAACGCTTTGGCACTAAAATGGTCAGCACCCATGAGGTTATTCGCATGCCCGGCACTGAAGTTGTCGAGTTTAAGCCTGAGGAAATGAAAAAGCAGGCCGAAAAGATTCTCGAAATGGCAATAGAAGCCTATGCCAAGCGTAAAGCCGAAAACCGGGAGATATACATCCCGCCCCATATATCTGAAGGTTGTGTAATTGGTTTTAGCACCGAGTCAGTGAAAGAAGCACTTGGCGGCACCTGGAAACCACTTATTGATGCAATTGCCGCCGGTAAGATACGCGGTATCGCAACTATTGTTGGCTGCACTACCGCCCGCTATGGTCAGGGCGGCAGTAATATCTTCCGTATTACCAAAGGCTTAATCGAAAAAGACATACTAGTATTGGCAGGCGGTTGTACTTCTGCAGTCATGCAATATTCCGGGTTAACTAATCCACAAGCTGCCGATGAATGCGGCCCTGGTCTCAAAGAAATCTGCAAAGCACTGGGTATCCCACCGGTTCTTTCCTACGGAGCTTGTGTCGACATTGGAAAAATGACCCAAACGGCTAAAGAGCTTGCCGACGCGCTAGATGTTGACACCAATAAATTGCCACTTGTTATTGGCGCTCCCGAATATCTTGAACAAAAAGCTGTTGCTGATGCTTGCACAGCTATCGCACTCGGCTGGCTGGTGCATGTAGCTCCCGTTCCGTCAGTTACCGGCAGCGATCTTGTAGTCAAGACATTAACCGAAACGACTGAAACCCTGGGACTTGGCAAACTCACAGTAGAAACTAATGCTGATAAGACTGTACAAATATATATTGACCATATTGAGAAAAAACGCAAAGAATTAGGATTACACTAAGCACAACGTAGTTCAACAACTACATACTACCAGCTTTCACAACAACCGGGCAATCCCCCAAGGAGATTGCCCGGTCTTTTAAAATTTTTTCTGTGCCGTTTATGATGTTTTCGCTATTTAATTCGAAGCAGATTGTAGGCTTTGGCTGAAGTATCGGCAATGAAATTACTGGCATAGGGAGCAGCGCGTTGAGTAGTTGTGTAAACACTAATGAGTATCAGATCACGGCCGTCATCAACAATACCTACGTCACATTGCACTCCCGGAAGTTCTCCTACTTTATGCAGCACTTTAGCCTTTTGCATATAGCGTGGAATTTCTTCTTTGAAAATAGTCTTACCCAGTTCTTCTTTTAGGATAGCAGAGAATTCTTTTCCCAGATAAGTCTCATTATAAATTGTTTCAATAACCACAGCCATTTCATATGGAGTTGTTACACTGTGATAGCCGTACTGGGAAAAAGCCTCCCGGCTATGTATTCTGGTGTGGACAAGTTTAAGATCTGTCAATACGCGGGTAAGTGCGTCTGGTTTTTTTCGTTCAATATCATCTAACAGTTGATAAAAAGCGGGATTGTCACTGATTACCATCATTTGCTTAATGTTGTTGTCATAACGTTTTTTTTCGCTTGTTGTAGCCTCTGGATATACGTATTTGTAAATGGCAAGCGCTACTACCATTTTGTGAGTTGACGCAGTGGGAAAGATGGTATCCTGATTAAACCCAAAAGTCTGACCTGTTTTTAAGTTCTTTGTGTACAGACCTGCTTTACCCTCAAATTGCTCTAAGCTGCGCTGAAGCTGTCCCGACAAGTCAGGCTGTGACTGCACACGATCAGTGGCCGGAGGTACCGCTGCTTCTGGTTTTGCCTGCGGGGTGTTGTTGCTGCTGCCACAGGCAACTAAACTAAAGGAGAGCATGATTAGTAAAAATGTAGTTGTTAATCTTAGCATACTAAAATCACCCCAGTTTTAGTATGCTACCTGGAACGAACGTCTATCCTGGCAATTCGTGCAATTCAAAGTTATGCTGAATAGGCTTCTTTTTTCTTTTTCTTCCAATGTAATTTAGCCACAATCCACTCTACAACCACAAATAATACCGGGATGAGAAAGATGCCAAAAGCCGTGGCAACCGTCATACCGCCAACAACCGCAGTACCCATCGCCTTTCTTGCACCGGCACCGGCACCGCTAGCCATCGCCAGCGGCAGACAGCCAATAATAAAAGCGAAAGAAGTCATCAGAATCGGGCGCAGACGTAGTGCCGCAGCTTCGATAGCAGCTTTGACCGGGTCCATCCCCTTATCCACCCTGACTTTTGCAAATTCGACGATCAAAATTGCATTTTTAGCGGCTAAACCGATTAGCATAATCACTCCAATTTGCATATAAACACTGTTTTGCAGATTCATAGCAAACTGAGACAATAATGCCCCAAAAATACCGGTTGGCACGGAAAGCATGACAGCATAAGGAACGCTCCAACTCTCATACAGCGCCGCCAGACATAAAAAGACAAATACCAAGGCCATTGCCAGAATTTGCATGGTTTTGCTGCCTGCTTTTTTTTCCTCCCGGCTTTGCCCTGACCATTCCACGCTAAAACCGGCAGGCAGCGTTTCTTTAGCCAATTTTTCCATGGCCGCGAGAGCCTGCCCGGAACTATAGCCTGCTCCTACAGAGCCGTTGATCTGAATGCTGCGTGCCGCATTAAAACGCGAAATAATGGACGGCCCGGTAGTTAACTTAGGTTTTAATAAGGTATCTAACGGAATCATGGAGCCATTTGAGGAACGGACATAGATAAAACGCGTCATATCAGCTTCATTGCGAAACATTGTATCTGCTTGCATAACCACTTTATAGGTACGGTTAAACATGTTGAAATCATTCACCTGGGAACCGCCGAAATTGACTTGCAGCGCCGTAAATACATCGTTTAACGCAATACCAAGATTTTTTACCTTTTCCCGGTCAACTTCGAACTCATAGCCGGGAGAATCACTTTTATACGTAGAGTATACTGCAGTCACTTCCGGCAGTTGATTGGCAGCAAGCACAAATTTCTTCGTAATCGCATCCAGTTCCTCCTTGCTATGTCCGGACATATCCTGCAATACCATAGTAAAACCGCCGATCATGCCCAGACCTGGCAAAGAAGGAATGTTAAAGGCCATAATAGATGCTTCCGGAAACAGGCCTGTTTTGCTATAAACCTGAGTAATGAGAGAATCAATCTGGGTAGCAGGATCCTTTCGCTTACTCCACGGTTCGAGTCCAACAAAGAGGACAGAGGCGTTGGGTTTGACACCATTTGACAACATATCATAACCGTCAACTGAAATAACCTGATTGACACCTGGCAGTACTTTGATTTCTTCTACCAGTCGTCCGGTCACTGCCTGCGTTCTATTCATACTCGCACCTTCCGGCAAATTAACAACCGTCGCAAAAAAGCCCTGATCTTCATCCGGTACAAACGTCGTCGGGACAATTTTGTATAAATACACCGTTCCCACTAAAATGATTAACAAGAATATACAACAATATTTTGCCTTGGAAATTAATGATTTCACCGTTTCACTATAAGCGCTAATGGTGCGGTCAAACCAATCATTAAAATTGCCAAAAAATTGGCCTAAAACACTGGTTTTTACCTGTTCTTTATGTGGTTCTAATAACAAAGCACACAGTGCCGGGGTTAGCGACAAGGCAACTACCGCAGACAAAGCCATCGACACCGCAATCGTCAAGGCAAACTGGCGGTAGAGAACGCCTACCATACCGCCGATAAAAGCAACCGGAATAAATACGGCGGCCAATACAAAAGCAATGGCAATAACCGGCCCCGATACTTCGTCCATTGCTCGTTTCGTGGCCTCCACAGGTGTCAATTTACTATAGCGAATGTGATGCTCGACCGCTTCAATAACCACGATAGCATCATCGACAACCAAGCCAATTGCCAACACCATTGCAAACAGCGTTAATGTGTTGATTGAAAAACCAAGAACAATAAAGGCACCAAATGTACCAATTAACGATACAGGAACGGCCAGCATCGGAATCAGGGTCGCCCGCCAGCTTTGCAGAAAAATAAATACAATGATCATAACCAGGGCCATCGCTTCAAGGAAGGTTTTAATTACCTCTGACACAGATTCTGAAATATAATCCGTATTATCAAAAACAGACAGGTATTTCATATCTGGTGGTAAATTCACTGCCGCCGCTGCCACGGCCTGTTTTACACCTTGGATGGTATTCATTGCATTGGCATCGCTGGTCAGTTGAATACCAACCGCAACCGCATTGGCCCCATCCTGCTTTGTTGTATAATTCAATTCTTTCCCTGCATTCTCTATTCGCGCAATATCTTTCAGATAAACAAAGGAGCCATTCGGCTGGGCCTTCACAATGATATTTTCAAAGTCGGCGATACTCGTTAAACGCCCCCGGACTTTAGCAGTATACTGAAACTCCTGCTTTTTAGGTACAGGCATGGCGCCGATTGTACCGGCCGGCGCCTGAACATTCTGTTCCTTGACGGCCTCAATTACGTCGGCAACCGTTAACCCCAGTTCCGCCATGCGATCCGGATTGATCCATATGCGCCGGGAAAACTCCGCCCCAAAGACCATGACATCGCCGACGCCATTGACCCGCTTAATAGCATCCCTTAAATAAACATTGAAGTAATTAGTTAAAAATGTATTATCATAAGTGCCCTTGGGTGAAAAGAAGCTCAGCATCGTAGCCATGTCAGACGATGCTTTTTTGGTGGTAATACCCGCTGCGGTTACTTCTGCCGGTAAAGTAGCATTAGCCTGCGCGACACTGTTTTGTACCTTAACAGCAGCGATATCACCATCGACTCCGAGATCAAAGACCACTTCCAGATTATAGGCACCTGAATCATCCGAATTTGAACTCATATAGTTCATACCCTGTACACCGTTAATCT
Source organism: Sporomusa ovata DSM 2662 (assembly GCF_000445445.1). Taxonomy (GTDB): domain Bacteria; phylum Bacillota; class Negativicutes; order Sporomusales; family Sporomusaceae; genus Sporomusa; species Sporomusa ovata. Next base: position 210,917 of record NZ_ASXP01000005.1, read on the forward strand.
GCTCTTCCAAAACCTGGGCTACTGTCTGATTGACCACTTCGGCATTCGCCCCGGTATAGGTTGCCGATACCGATACAGTTGGCGGCTGGATCTGTGGATACTGGGCGATGGGAAGACTCAGTCCGGCAATCGTTCCCGCTATTACTATCATAATCGCAATAACAATTGCAAAAATTGGACGCTCTATAAAAAATCTTGCCACAATTGTTCACACCTCCTATGAGTTAACCGATAACTCCAACTCTTCCGGAGTAACGATTGTCACATCAAGCGCCACTCCTTCCTTAACCTTTGTCAGTCCTTCTACAACCACAGTATCATTTACTGTCAATCCTTCTTTTACCAGATAATAACTGCCCACCTTTTCCCCCAAAATCACCGGACGGGGCTCCGCTTGATTCTCAGCATTGACAATCATGACCAGCGATTTATCCAAAACCTGCTGCACAGCCCGCTGCGGAACCAGCACTGCATCCTTTATTGGCACGCCGGCGATTTTTACTCTAGCGAACATGCCTGGGATTAAAATCTCATCCGGATTGGCAAAAGAAGCTTTTAACGTCAGGGTTCCGCTATTATTGGCCAGGCTTCTGTCCGCCTGGGTTACTTTTCCCCTTAACGGATACACCTCACCATTACTTAATGTAATCATGACATCCTCGCCCCAGCCGGGGCTGGCAATATTGTTTTGCGAAACCTGCCGCAAGCTAAGGTATTCATTTTCACTCATACTAAATTGTACAAACACCGGATCAAGAGTGCCTACCGTGACTAGCGTGGTACTCCCTGCCTGCACATAAGTTCCCACGCCGACATCATTTACATCAATGCGTCCGTCAACTGGAGAAACAACCAAAGTACTGTTTACATCATCCTGAGCCTTTTTTACTAGTGCCTGGTAAGAAGCCACGATCGCTTCATTCTGACGTTCGGTCGCTTTCTGAGTAGTCAAACGCTGTTCTGGAATGGCTGCCGCATTCAACAGGTTTTGATATCGCTCTGTATCAATCCGTGAATTTTCCCAATTAGCCTCAGCTTGTACCAGTTGCGCCTGAACAGAAAGCAATGTGCTTTCATATTGAATGCTGTCGATGCGAAACAATGGTTGACCTTTTTTAACGATATCACCGCCGGAAACCATTTTTTCAACAATATTGCCTGACACCCGCGCCTGAATTTTTACTTCATTTTTTCCCTGTACCTGTCCTGCATATTCACTGGTTCTCGTTACCTCCTGCTGGATAACCTTTACGGCTTTAACCGGCACTGCTTTTTCCTGCACCGTCATTCTCGTGCCGCTACATCCTATAATGATCAAACAAATCAGTATCGCACTCAATCCTATACAGTAACTCTTCCTAAATTTTGCTGAAAACACAATTTTCCAACCTCCCTATTTGTTAATGACATTGCTGCATTGCTTTGCTGCACACCAAATTATACCGGCGAGCAGCTAAATGGACTCCTAAAATTGACAATTTTGGAGCTATTAAACTATAATAGACTATACAGTAACTGTATAGTCAAGAGGAGATTTTATATCATGTATGATTTTTTACAAAAAAAATTTACTACCGGGCAATTTGCCGCTCTGTACGGCATTAACAAGCGCACCCTGATGTATTATGACAGCATTGATTTGTTTAAACCGGCTATTGTGAAAAAAAACGGCTATCGCTATTATACCTATGGACAAAGCGATCTTTTCGATGTAATTCAACTGCTGCGCAAACTTCGCCTTCCATTGGAAGAGATCAAAAAACATTTGACACATTGCAATCCACAAAAGACACGAACATTGCTGTATAATCAAAATCACATTCTGGAGCAAGAAATTGCCGAGCTTATGTGGCTGCAAAAGGTTGTCCAGAATAAACTTCGCAGCCTGGAAGCAAACCTGGAAACGGATTATTCAAAAATCGAAATAATTGAATCAAATGCGCAAGCAATCGTAGTCAGTGAACCGATTTCCGAAGTATCCCTGGAACAATCAATGAAAGTTATGCTGAAATTTATGCATGACTGCTATCATACCCGGACCTATAATGGATACCCCCTTGGCTATATGATGGATGCTGAAAAGGTGCAACAGGGAAATTTCAGCCAAGTGACCAATTGCTTTTACCATATTGATGAGAATAACAGCGAAGCTATGAATCAGACGTATAAACCTGCCGGCCATTACCTTGTTGGTTATTACCGAGGACCCTGGACGGAGATGGACCCAGTCTTTCAACACCTTGCAGACTATGCAAATAATCACAGGCTTACCTTCATCGGACACGCCTATCTGGAAAGTATCCTGGATGATACTATGGCAGCCATTGAAGATCCCTACTATTGCGAAGCTAAAATTTCAATTTTACTGAAGTGAGACCATATTTATCCTTGACATTATTTTTCAGCTGCTTTATAATTTGAACATAATTCAAATTATTGAGGTGTACTATGGCCAGACCACCGCAAGATCCCCAGATTCGCATCAACGAAATCTTAGATGCTGCTGATCAGCTATTTTTTACCAAAGGCTACCATGCAACCACCATCAGCGACATTGCCAAAAAAATGGGTGCAGCCCAGGGAACGCTTTATTATTATTTTAAATCAAAAGAACAAGTATTAGAAACTCTTCTGGACCGACACGCCGCTTTCCTGATCTCAGAAATCAAAAATATATATTGTCTTACCACCACTCCGGCAGAAAAAATAGCCTTAGTAATCTCCGCCGCATTACATAGAGCCAATTATAAAGACGGATTGCTGCTCAATATGCTATATGATGCTCAGAATTTACAACTTAAAGAGAAACTATTTCACCAACTCGAACTGGCTCTCTCTCCCTGGCTGTTAAAAATCATAGAAGCAGGAATAGCCAATCAAGATTTTTTCGTGCCTTACCCTCCGACTGCCGTAGATTATATTCTAGTCATCACAGATTTTTTAAGTGAAGCCCTCTATCAAAAAACTTCTGCCGAAATTTTGACTTTTCGTTTAACAATGGCAGAAGCTCTTATTGAAAAAGCGTTAGGCGCACAGGAAAAAACAATTCATATCATGCTAACCAGATAAATCAAAAATAGTAATCCAGGGGAAAATTCCGCCATACCCAGTATTGGGATGAGCGTTTTTTTCAGTGAATTAATTGAATAATATTCAATTAATTCACTGCTATAGATCAATGCTCAACTAATCAGCGGTGTAAATTTTAACAGTAAAGGAGCACATTACTCATGCAATCAATGAAGCTAGTCAGTTACTTAAAAACAATATCAAAAATGAAATTATTTTATGTTTTGGCGGCACTCACCTTATGCATTGCCGGTATTTTTTTCTGGAAAACGCAGAGCCCACCCGCCGTCACGGTTGAAACCATCCCCCTGGTACGCACTGCCGTAGTTGGCGCCGCCGGGGAATTAAAAAGCTATACCTATGCCGGGGAAGTGCGCGGCCGCTACGAAAGCCAGCTTGCCTTTCAGGTGGCCGGTAAAATCATCAAACGTAATGTGCAACTCGGCAGTGTCGTCAATGCCGGTGATGTATTGCTGGAAATTGATCCCAAAGATCTTAAACAGACGGTTAACAGCAGTTCGGCGCAGGTCCGCTCCGCCGAATCACAGCTAAAGCTGACCGAAAGCAACCTGCAGCGCTACCGGCAATTATATTCACAAAACGCCATCAGTCAGGCCCAGCTGGACCAGTATGAAAATGCGTATGAAGTGGCCCAGGCGGCCGTACAGCAAGCAGCTGCCCAATATGGGCAAAGTTCCAATCAATTGGATTACTGCCAGCTCTGTGCAGATACAGCTGGTGTCATTTCCGGCATTAATGCCGAGGCCGGACAAGTAGTCAGCGCCGGTCAAACGATAGTAACCATTGTCCAAAACGGGGAACGCGAAGTGGAAATCAGTGTGCCGGAAAACCGCATCAAGGAATTACGCACAGCTTCGCAACTCACTATATCTTTTTGGGCTCTCCCTGACCTAAAAGCTAACGGCAAAGTGCGGGAAATCGCCCCGATGGCCGCTTCGACCACCCGCACCTACCAAGTACGCATCAGTATACTGAATCCACCGCCGGAAATCAAGCTTGGTATGACGGCTGCCGTATCTTTGACCAGTGCCGGCGAGCAAAACGTCAACCTTACTTCCATTCCGTTAGCGGCCATCTATCAGACCAATGACCTGCCTGGCGTTTGGGTGGTAACCGATCACACCGCCCATTTGCGTCCTGTCCAAATCGGTGGCCTGAGCAATAACCAGGTACAGGTAACCGGCCTCCTTCCAGGTGAAATTATCATCACAGCAGGCGTACACAAGCTCCGTGAAGGGCAGAAGGTTCGATTATCGGCTGGTGATAAACTATGAAAACATTTAATTTAACAAAGTGGAGCCTCAACCACAAACAGCTAATCTACTACTTCATTACCGTCATTTTCCTGGGCGGAATTATTTCCTATCAGAATCTTGGCCGGATGGAAGACCCTGACTTTACTATCCGCCAAATGATCGTATCGGTAAACTGGCCTGGCGCGACCGCCCGCCAGATAGAAGAACAGGTAACTGATAAAATCGAAAAAAAATTACAGGATACGCCGGGACTGGATTATCTGAAAAGCTATTCTGTTCCCGGACAATCCGTTATTTACGTGTCATTGAAAGAAGACGTTGTTGTTGCCGACAAGGTGCATCCAACCTGGGTGGAAGTACGCAATATGGTCAATGACATCAAAGCCACCTTACCGCAAGGTGTTGACGGTCCTTATTTCAATGACCGGTTTGACGATGTATTTGGCTGCATCTACGCCTTGACCGGTGATGGCTACAGCTATGAAGATTTGCGGGAACAGGCGGAAACTATCCGCCGCCTGCTGCTGGCTGTGCCCAGCGTTAAGAAAGTCGATTTGGTTGGCGTACAGGCGGAGAAAATTTATATTGAAATCGAAGCCGCCAAACTGGCGCAGCTGGGTCTTGCTCCATCAGACATTACCACTGCCGTTCAGGCACAAAATGCCATGACGGCGTCCGGCATGATCGAAACAGCTTCAGATAATATCTATCTGCGCGTATCCGGCATGTTAGAAAATATCAATGACCTGAAAAATCTCCCGGTACGCTCCGGTGGCCGTACCTTCCACCTTGGTGATATCGCCAAAATTGAACGCAGTTATATCGACCCGCCGGAGCCGAAAATGGTTTACAACGGCCAGCCGGCAGTCGGACTGGCGCTAGCGATGGAAAAAGGCGGCAATATTCTTGCCTTGGGCAAATCCCTGGAACAAACGGTGACCCGGATCAAGCAGGAATTGCCTCTCGGGCTGGAGCTTCATACCGTTACCAATCAGCCCACCGTGGTCAAAGAATCCATTAATGAATTCGTCAAAACGCTGGCAGAAGCAGTAGGCATCGTTCTCTTAGTCAGTTTTGCCAGTCTGGGCCTTCGTTCAGGTGTCATCGTGGCGCTTTGCATTCCACTGGTAATTGCCGGTGTATTCATTACCATGCACATGCTGGGAATTGCCTTGCATAAAGTTTCCCTGGGAGCTCTTATCATTGCTTTGGGACTCTTAGTGGACGACGCCATTATTGCTATTGAAATGATGATCGTGAAACTTGAGCAAGGCTGGAGCCGTTTTGATGCCGCCTGCTACGCCTATACCGCTACTGCCTTTCCTATGCTGACAGGCACACTCATCACCTGCGCCGGGTTTATTCCAGTCGGTTTTTCCAAAGGAAGCGCTTCCGAATTTGTCGGCAGCATTTTCTCGGTAATCACCATTGCCCTCTTGATTTCCTGGGTGATCTCCGTTATCGCAGCCCCCCTGTTCGGGTATCATTTGCTGAAAGTCACTCCCGTCGGCAACATGGCGGAGCATGATGCCTACAATAAACCATTTTATCGCCTGTTTAAGCGCCTGTTGACCTGGTGCCTGTCCAATCGCCGTCAGGTGTTGGCAGGTACCGTACTCTGCTTTGCCGGCTCACTGCTCCTCCTGGGACTGCTCAAGCAAGAATTCTTCCCCGCCTCGACCCGTCCCGAACTCATTGTGGAAATGCGCTTGCCGGAAGGAGCCTCCCTGCAGGCAACCGAACGGGAAGTCGCGAAATTCGCAAATCAGTTTGCAGAAGATGATACAATTATCAACTATACGTATTATCTGGGAGGAGGAGCGCCGCGCTTCGTTCTGACCGCAGACCCGCCGATAGAGGATTCGAATTTTGCCCAGTTTATTTTTGTAGCGAAAGATTTACCAGCCCGCATTGAACTGCAGAAAAAAGTCCAACAGCTGTTTGCCACTGAATTTACCACCGTACGCGGCCACACCAAAATCATCCAAACCGGCACATCCGACCCGTATCCGGTTATGCTCAGAATCAGCGGTGCTGATCACGATAAAGTCCGGGACATCGCCGGACAAGTGCAGGACATCATGGCCGCCGATCCTCAGCTTACCGATATCAGCCTGGACTGGAATGAAAAAAACAAAGTCCTGCGGCTGGACATTGATCAGGCCAAAGCCCGTGCGCTGGGCGTTGACAGCCAGACATTGGCAGCCAGCCTCCAGGCTTTATTATCAGGTACAGAGGTTGGGGAATTTCGCGAAAAGGATAAAACCGTCGGCATTGTTTTCCGCGTCGATTCAGACAGCCGCCAGGATCTTTCCCTCCTTAAAGACCTCAACATTCACATTGGCGGCGGCCGGTATGTTCCTTTGGATCAAATCGCAAAAATCTGTTATAATGCAGAAGAAGGTATAATTTGGCGGCGTGATCTAACACCGACGATTACGGTCCAGGCCAATACTGCGGAAGGCGTATTGGGGGATGCTGCAACTACTGACGCCTATGAAAACTTAAAAGAACTCCGTGCCTCGCTGCCCTTAGGCTACAATATTAAAATCGGCGGTTCCACAGAGTCAAGTGAGAAATCGATACTCTGGCTGCTCCAACCTGTACCGGCAATGCTGATCATCATTATAACCCTGCTCATGTTTCAACTGCACAATATCCCCAAAATGCTCATAACACTGCTAACGGCGCCGCTGGGAATGATCGGTGTCAGCACGGCATTGCTGGTGACCGGACGTCCTCTTGGGTTTGTCGTACAATTGGGCATTCTGGCGCTCGCCGGAATTATCATCAGAAACTCGGTAATACTTATTGATCAGATTGACCGGCATATTGACACCGGCGAACCATTGTGGGATGCGATCATCAATGCAACTGTCAGCCGGTTTCGCCCCATCATGCTCACGGCCGCGGCGGCAATTCTGGGCATGCTGCCTTTGGTTTCCAGTATTTTCTGGGGACCGATGGCTGTCGCTATCGCCGGCGGACTCTTTGCCGCTACTATTTTGACACTCATTATTTTACCGACCATGTATGCGGCCTGGTATAAGGCCAAACCAGCATACGAAAATCACCCCGCTATCACCACTCATCAATCTGGAGGTCATACACTATGAAACGCAACGTATTATTACTCTTTATTTTGTTTTCCTATCTGTTAGCCTGCTCAGCAGGCCCAGTTGCTGCCAAACCGATCATCACGGCCGATACCACTTATTACGATACAGATACCGGGCTCTATCTATTAAAAGGCAATGTACGCGTTGAAGTTGGCAGCCGCGTAATAACAGCCGGTCAGGCCAAAGTCAGCCTCAGTTCAATGGAGGTCTGGGGCTCAGACGGCATCACCCTTACCCAGGATAGCATTTATCTTACCGCCGACAGCGTTTACGTCTACGGTACCCAACACAAAGCGGTACTTAGCGGCGGCGTGACCCTATCACAGCCCGATATCACCATTACCGCTGATACAGCAGACTACAACTGGCGCACCAAGCTTGGAACCTTTACCGGCAATGTGCAGGTCACGCAAGGCACTGACACCTGGTCCGCGGATTCTGTAACCTACAATACTAAAACCGGTTCGCTGGAGTAATCCTATTACGGCTCTCTGCCTTAATACAACGAAACTGCGAGGTGATATGAATTGAAACGCTTCTTACTGCTAGGCCTAATTACGTGCCTGCTGACATACTTTCCGGTCACAGGCTATGCCGGGGCAAAAGAAGATTATGAAGAAGCCTATACGCTCTACCTTTCCGCCGCCGCCAGCGCGGCGGCCTACAGCGGCCGGATCGGCGAGTTGGTCAATCGCTATCTGGAACAGGACGGCTGGCAAATTGATCATTACGTTCAGTCCCAGGGCCATACCGGCGCCCGCTACCTGATTGCGCAAAAAGAAGGTGTCCCCTACTACCTTGTAGCCATTGTCGGCACGGAAAATGATAAGGATATTAAAATCGATCTCAAGTTTGATAAAGTATATTTTGCCGGCAGCAATGAGGAAGAAGGCGCTGTCAATGCCGCTAAGAAAGATATTCCCGGCACTGAACCTAAGGTTCACAAAGGATTTAATCAATTTGTACAAGCCGGCCTAACAGCTGTCTTGCGCAATCCCCGGCAGGTTAGTCTCTCGCTTCCCGATTTACTCGTATCTGACCCAACCCGCAAATTGTACTTAACCGGTCACAGTCTTGGCGGCGCAGCCGCCACTTTGGCCGGGTGCAGACTGCTTAGCGCCGGCGTCAACCCGGAGCAGTTGAAAGTCATTACCTTCGGTGCACCTGCGGTAGGCAATGCTGCGTTTGCCGCCACGTTTGACCCAAACCTCGATCTGGTACGGATCGTCAATTCCGGCGACGTGGTACCCGGAATCTTGCAAACCCTGGTCGGCGGCTATCAGCAGTTTGGCCGGGAAATTAAATGGTACCCGCCCGATACAGTGGAAGATGGGCATCAATTAATCGGCTACATAGATTCGGCAATAAAAAACTATTATGACAAACGCCGTCTGGCTATTGCGGCCGGGATACAGCTGCCTATCCCGCCCGCTGACAAACAAATAAATCCCGGACGCGTCTATATCGCCCAGCTCAGCGGCAACCTTCCTGCTGCTTTGACAAAAGATTTTTTATACATGCAGGAAGCATTACAGGAGGAATACCAGCAGACATTACCGGACCATGTCACAGCTGATACTCAGGCAGACTGGCGGCAGCCAGCCAATGCCTCCGGATGCCGGTGGGCCATTATCTCCGATATAAGTGCCATGCGGATAAAACAAGAAGAGAACAACACCTACCGCATTACACTAACGCAAACTGTCTATGATGTCACAACCGGTACTGTCGCCACCACTGCCACTTTTTCGACTGCAACCTATAACCTGACTCCCCTGGAAGCTTTCCTTCATACGTTTAAAGGTATAAATGCTCATTTGACGGATCAGTTTGCAAAAATGAAATGATTTTCTCAATCATTTCGTGGCAGTAATATAACAGAACCTCCTCTTAACTATAGTACACTCCCAAAAAACATTTATAGTTTTTTCCTTTCAACTGACCAACTGCGCTAAAATAAATTTCTGGTAATACCCTTCCTGATTGACCAATAAGTCATGCGGGCCGGTTTCCTCTACTTTGCCGTCATGTAATACCACCAGTTTATCCGCCTCCCGGAAAGTAGAAAGCCGGTGAGCCACAATAATAGTTGTCTTTCCCTGACGCAAATTCGCGATGGATTCCTGCAGCAGCCGCTCAGTTTCTGCGTCTAGACTGGATAACGCTTCATCCATAATTAAAATGGGAGCATTTTTTAAAAAAGCACGGGCAATTCCCATTCTTTGTTTCTGTCCCCCGGACATATTTAATCCCCGTTCCCCGGCGTTTGTTTCATAGCCATCAGGCAAACTCATAATAAAATCATGAATATTGGCTGCGCGGGCGGCTGCTTCGACTTCTTCCATAGAAGCGTCCGGCTTGCCGAGTTTGATGTTATCCAGTATCGAAGTATTAAACAAATATACATCCTGAGGCACTACAGAGACCAGATTGCGCAATTTTTTTAGAGGTATGTCCCGCAAATCGACGCCACCGATAGTAATTTGTCCCTTGCAAACATCCCAAAACCGCTGCAGCAAATTTAGACAGGTTGTTTTACCGGCTCCCGACTGTCCTACCAGGGCTGCCAGTTCTCCCGCCTTTACTGAAAAATTTACATCGTTCAAAGTATTTGCCGAGTCCCCACCATAGTGAAATGCTACATTGAAAAATTGAACATCGGCTGTTGATATACGGCATGACCCGTCAGTCTTACTGTCCACAACTGTTTCTTTTGTTTCCAGAACAGTAAACACCCTGCCGGCTGCTGCCGTAACCAGCCCTAAATTTCTGACCATAGCAGCAATTTGAAGTACCGGGTTAAAAACATTGGCCGCTATAACTATAGCCACAGGTAACCAGTAAAAAGCCAGTTGCCCGTCAACAATAAGGTATGCCGCTGTCCCTAAAACCGAAAGCATGGCCGCAGTGGAAAAAACATTTAAAACGGCCCCTTCCAGGCCCAAACGTTTGCCATAAGCCAGCAAACTTCGATCCAAATTTTCCGACAATAATTGTAAGCGACGCAAAAAACCGTCCTCATAATTGTAAGTGATAATTTCCCGCAAACCTTGTACTCCGTCTACTGTTTCCGAAGCAATGTCCGCTAATTTTCCCCGGCTTTCCGTTCCCTGCTGATCAGCCTGCCGGCGCAGCCAGAGCGGTACGCTGAACAGTAACAAAATCCAGGGTATGATAACCAGCGGTAATGCCCAATGAATTAATGCGAGCAGGCTCAAGGTAATTGCCGATACCAGCACCGCTACGATGAAAACTCCGGCAGTATGAGCAAAAAACCATTCTAACAGTTCTGTGTCAGCCATTAATGCCGAAGCCAACTCGCCAGAACGCATATTGAGCAGCTGTGCGGGTGCCGACCTTTCCACCGCCTGGTATAATTTTTTACGAAAATCCTTTAATATCTGGAACGCAACATCATGTGCCGCCCACAGATCGCCGAAATACATAGCCACCCACAAAATTGCCATAGTAGCCAATACCGGCAAAAACCGCCCAATATCATCCGCCCGGCCGCCAAAGGCCGCCAGCCCAACCAAATATGCGCCTAAAGCTGTGCCGGCAATAAACAACAGATGTTCCAGAGCTCCGCAGCATATGGACATAGCCATACGCACTCTGTAAGGCCGTAGATAAGGCAGTAACTTAATAATTCCCGTCAGTCTCAAGGATTCCAACATAAGTGATATACCCCCTTCTTTATCCCTGTTGTGCTTTTACCAGTTGAGAATAAATGCTCCCGGCAGCAAGCAGTTCTGAATGTGTGCCCATTTCCTTAAGTTCACAACTGTCCAGTACAACAATCCGGTCTGCAGCCTGAATAGTAGACAGACGGTGAGCAATGATCAGGGTTGTTCGATTCCGGGTCAAACCCTCTACAGCTTTTTGAATGAATTCTTCACTGACGCCATCCACATTGGAAGTGGCCTCATCAAGTACCAGCACTGTAGCATCCTTTAAGAATGCCCGGGCCAGAGAAAGCCTTTGCTTCTGACCACCGGACAGCCGCAGACCCCGTTCACCGATCTGAGTTTGGTAACCATCAGGCAATTCCATAATAAAATCATGGGCCTGAGCCAACCGGGCCGCCTGCTCCACTTCTGCAGTAGTGGCGTCCGGTTTGGCTATTTTTAAGTTTTCCTCCACTGTGCCGTAAAATAGATAAGTGTCCTGAAATACCACCGCAATCTGGCTGCGGAGAAAAGACAGGGAGTATTCCGTAATATCCCGGCCATCCATAACTATTTTTCCCTGCTGCGGGTCAAAAAAGCGCAGCAGCAGATTAACCAGAGTTGATTTTCCTGAGCCGGACTTACCAACAACAGCCACAGTTTCTCCCGGATTCAACATAAGATTAATATTATTTAGTGCCGGCCGCTTGCCATTGTCATACGCAAAGGAAATATTTTTAAATTCAATTGAAGGACAATGTAATTTTTTATTCTCACCAGAACAAGACGAATCCTGAATAGTCACAGGCGTGTCCAGAATAGCAAAAATTTCCCGGCCGGCTGCCAATCCCAAAAAACTGCGATGCCAATATGTTACCAAATCATTCATTGGCCTGAAGCATTCCACCGCTAGAAACAGTATGATAAACAACTCTGTCAGCGGCAATACACCGGTGGCTACCCGCCATGCGCCCAGCCCGGCTGCGAAAATGGCGCAGGCGGTACCGACACCTTTTACTACTGTACTATCCAGCAGCATAGTAGATATTCCTTCCATTGAGTGCCGGTAATGTTTCCATGCTTCTCCTGCCAGTTCTTCTCCCTTACCTAAACTGGCGTTAAATATTTTTAAAGTGGGCAAACCCTGCATAGCATCGATATATTGGGCATTAAGCCTGGCATGGGAACCCCAGTAACTCAGCAAGACTTTTCTTACCACAGGCCCCATCACCAGTGGGAAAAGAACGGCGGTCATAATCCCTGACAAAACAAGGAGTCCTATCATCCAGTCCATTAGCCAAATATAGGCCGCGATCAACCCGGAGCCGATAAAAGCTACTAATAACTGAGGAATGTAAGAAGTTAAAAGAGGCTCCAGAGATTCCACGCCATCAGTAAGTGCCGACTGCAGCCCGCCACTGCGGTAACTGATTTGATACGCTGGTCCCAAGTGTAAAATATGCTGAAATAATCTTTGCCGCAAAACACTTTTCAATAACAAAGCTATTTTTTTTGCATATATCTCATCCAGCCAGTGCAGTATTCCCCTAATCAGCGTCAGTCCCCCGATAAACAGCAGAATACCGCCAAGTCCCTGCAGACTTTTCGTGAGAAAAATAATATTCAGGCTTTGAGCTAACGCCAGGGCCTGAATCACATAAGCCCCGATAATCAAAAGGCCCAAGCCGGCTTTACCGGCGACATGCCAGTAAACTCCCTTTAACAATGAAAACATTCGAAAATAGTAATTCATTTCTTCCGCACACTCCCTACTTGCCTAATTTCTCATGCACGAATTCTGCGGATTTATTCAACAACAATTCGTGTATAAATTTTGACACCTATAATTTCAGTTTATAATTGACATGGATAAAACTTCCTGGTAACGAAAGGTCATCGTCTTTATGATTGAAGAGGTTTTCGATTCCCAGCAGCAGGCTTTGATTTTTCGTGAGTTGCTTTTCCGCGTTTATGTTCCATAGGGTATACGATTTATTGGTAGATACAGTGGCAGCCGGTTGGAACCAATAGTCGAGATAAGAATCAACCCACAGGTTGGCAGTCCAGCTGTCTTCCGGATGATAAGAAAAACGGGAAGAAATCTTATGCCGTGCCCTGTTGTACAGGCGAGCGCCGGTCAAATCATTGGTGGCGTCAAGATAGGTATAATTTGCTGACCAGGATAGCCGGTCAGATAAGGGAGAGGACACTTCAGCCTCAATCCCCTGGATGCTGGCGCGATTGATATTCTGGAATTCGATTTTCGCCGTATCCACCCAGACTTCGTCAATCATATCCTTGATTTTACTAGAAAAATAAGTAAGTTTACTGGACGCTTTGCCGAAATCCCGTTCTACCGATACATCATAAGAGGTTGAATCTTCCGGCTTTAGGTTGGGATTGCCGACAGAACTGACTAGTTTCCCATTCCTGGTGACATTTAAATTCCGGTATAACTGGTTGGGCGAAGGCACGCGAAATCCCTGGCCGGCATTGAATTTTAACCGCCATCCCGGCTCCGGTGTATAGGTCAAACCGATTTTGGGACTAACGTTGTTGTCAAAGCGATTGCTGTCATCATAGCGGGCAGATGTGACCATCAACAGTTTTGGTACTATCTTCCACTCATCCTGAAAATAAAGGGCAGAATAATCGGTTTTTACTTCCGAGCCTGTGTAAGTTTTCCCATGATACGTTTTGGTGAAGGTTCCTTTTCCACTTTGGGTGCCGGTGCCGCGGAACAGTTCCGGGCGGAATTCGCCGCCCAGAGTGAGCAGGTGATTGTCACCTGCCGTTTTGCTAATGCGGGCTTCCAGACCGGAGATGGTGCGGTAGCCGTAAGCGGCATTGGTGTACTGCCCGTTGGCGCGGTTTACCGTATCATTGTATTTGTCCCAGATGGAATGATACGCGCTTACAAAGAATTCGCCATTGATCAGAAGTTTTTTATAGCTAAGAGCGTATTCACTGCGCTTATTGTCATCATGAATATTGGTACGGATGGTTCCTGCGAGTGTCTGGGCAATGGCATATTCATGGGTATTTTCCTTCATGTATGAGGTGGTCAGCGTCACGGTTTCCTTGTCGGTAGGATAATATTCAAACCGGCTGCTGAAGGTTTTCCTGTTGCCAAAAGGTTGATAGGTAGTGCCATCGTCCTTCAGCGAAGCATCGTTATCAACCAGAGAGCCGGACAGGACTATACTGGTCTTTCCTTGCCGGCCGGAATCATAAGTAAAAGCATAACGCCCCGTTTTATCACCGCTGCGGCTTAAAAACCCCTGATCCAGGTTGAATGTGAACGAATTTTCTTTTGATGTTTTGGTAATGATATTGATCACACCGCCGAGAGCATCGGCACCATAGAGTGAGCTGACCGGACCGCGGACAATTTCAATGCGTTCCACGTTCTCCAGGGAAATCCGGTCCAGTTCATAAAGCGGGTCAGGCTCCGCCGGAATCCTTTTGCCGTCAACCAGGATCATAGAGTAGCGGGCGTCAAAACCCCGGACGGAAAGAGATGCCCGCCCATTGGCCCGGGTGATGGCGACACCGGTTGCCGATCCGATAATATCTTTTAGGACATAGGCTCCCTTGGCCTTAATCTCTTCGGCGGTAATTACTTCCACGGCGGCTGGAACGCTCTGGGTATTCATTGACGTTCTGGTTGCGGTAACGACGATTTCCGGCATGGCAAAAGAGTAAGGGTCGATGGCTTCACTGCTTTCCGCAAAACCGTTAGCGCAAGAGCATATCAGAACGGATAAAGCAAGCGAGATTTTTTTATGCATTGATTTTTAACCTCCTTAGTTTACCTGGTTGTTTTTCTGTCAGTACAGCCACTAGGACAGTATATAAAATTCACGTAGATTTTTCATAACATCATCTATTGGCCTTGGTGTTGTTGTATGCATGGCATACAAAATAGGCTAAATAAATTGCATGCCAGGCATACAAAAAGTGTAAAAATATAATTATATTTTCAAAGTCTGCATCTTCAAACTGGCAGTGCTGCAGAAATACAAGATCATTTTTATTCAAAATTAAGCAACACCCAGCTATTCAACCAGCCCAGCCTTGCGGAAATGCTTGTTAACAACTCGCAGTCCCAATTTCGCTCCCAGGTAAGCCCCTACTATGTTCAACAAGGCGATTAGGAAAAAATTACCCGTGGTAAAATAACTCAAAAATGTATTTACTGTATCCGGCGTTATAGCGACTTTGTTTCCCCGTGAAAGCATATACTCCTGACCAAGAATAAAGAACGGCAAATATATTCCCAGAAACTCGACAAAGGCAAGAGTAACATATGCCAGGATTATCTCTCCTGATTTTTGGTATTTATTTTTACCGGCCAAAAACTCTGCGAGTAATCCGCCCACAACGCAGCCCACCGCATGATAAATGCGGCCGCTTGTCATAGCGATAATTGCCAGTACCGCTCCGGAAATCAAAAATACACCTCGCTTTTTTATCTTGACTGCCATCAGCATATAAACAACGCCCATCGGCAGAAAAGCGACAGCTGAACAGACCAGCAGACCGATTACCGTGGTCCCGGCAACAGTTGCTACGCCGAAGTAAGCGACCATTGCTATGGCATTAAAGATCCCCAGGCTGATTAAATCCCTGGATGTTAATTCCGCTTTCTTATTGCATTTATGCAAAATTTACTCACCTCTCCCTAATATTAAACTATCTGACTGCCGTTTATCCCTGGGCCTATACTTTAACCCCAAGTGGGCGTTCCGGCTACGGCAATAATAAATAACGCCATTGTCAGGAAATCCCCTGTTCTAAATTTGATTTCATACAGCACCGTTTTTACCCGGGGACTGTCAATCCCCCTGACCATGGCCGAAGCGGCCAATTCGTCGGCTATTTTATAACTTCTGATCAACAGGGGAACTAATAAATACTCGATGTTTTTAATCGGATGTAAAATAAACCCAGTAAAGGAAGTATTAATCTTCCTGATCCTCATACTATCCCGCAAATAGCCGAACTCTTCCCTGATTGTCGGCACAAACCGCAAGGCAACCGCCAATGGTATGATTATTTGCCTGGGCATTGCCAGCTTTTCCATGGCACCTATCAGCGCAGTTGTGGGCGTGGTTTCCGCTATATAAACTCCCACCATCGCCAGGATAACAAAACGCTGGAAAATACAGACGAGAGTTACCGCCATAATTGTCAAGGAATTATTGGCAAACGCTTGGGCCGTAATCTCCAGAAAAAAAACAATAGCAAATATCGTTAAAAACTTTATTGTAGTTAAATAGATTCGCGCCATAAACATCAAGACAGAAACGACCGCTACTAATAACAGAACCATCAATGTCTGACTGGAAGCAAAAGCAATAATGCCTGTTAATCCCGCAATAAGCAGTTTTGTTCGCGGGTCTAATTGAAATTTTCTTTTTTCGCCTGCTGAAAAACCGTTCATTCAGCACTCCTCCTTTCGGTACAAATTCAGGAATCAATCAATCCAATCCTGTGTTAAAAGCATAAACAGATTATGTAAACAATAATTTCTTTAACCTTGGTTCATTTATTCCCTCCAGTTCAAAGTCATTGGCAATTATCCCGTCCTGCAGATGCAGTATCCGGCTGCAAATGTTCAGCAAAAACTCATAATCATGGGAAATGATAAACACAAGCTTTCCTTTCCTGGCCTGCTCTGTCAGGAGTTTTACAACTTTCTTCATGTTTTCCGCATCCAGGCCGCTTGTCGGTTCATCATAAAAAATGACGTCCGCTCCACAAATAATACCGTTCCCTATGGTCAATCTTTGCTTTTGCCCCCTGGACAGCGCAGCTGGATGACTTTCTTCATACGGCAATAAATCCAACTCGCCGAGCACCTTATGGCATTTTTCCGGCAGGCCTTCCAGTTGCTCGTTGCCAAGTTCCAACTCCCTTTTCACACTGTCGGAAAATAACTGGTAATCAGAGTCCTGCATAACGAAATACGTTTTTCTCAATCTGTCCTTGGCGCGCAACCGCTGGTCATTGAAGGCGATACTGCCACTCTTCTCTTTCAGCAGGCCGGCAAGCACTTTGGCAAGAGTGGTTTTGCCCGCGCCGTTCTTGCCGGTCAGGCCGATAATTTCTCCTCCCCAGGCTGTAAAGCCGACATTTCTAAGTATCTCTCCTGTTCCTCCGATGCTCTTCCGGTGCTTGTAAGCGAACTCTAGATTCGCAACCTTCAATGCGATATTCCTGTTTTTGGCAACCCTTTTGGCGCAATATTGGATATCAGCCAGGTTAAAGTGCCTTAGCCCCATCGCCGCCAGCTTTTCACTGTTTAAATACTCAATATCAGCGGCAGCATATGTGCCGGTAATTTTGCCCCCATCCATATATAGAATCCTGTCTACCAATTCCCGTAAATAATACAGACGGTGTTCTATTACCACGATAGTAGTCCCGCTGTGTTTCAATACCTGTAATATTTTTCCTAACTGATCAATTGATTCAATATCCAGATTGGCGGACGGCTCATCCAATACATAGACGCAGGAGTTCATGGCCCGGCATGAGGCGATAGCTATCTTTTGCTTTTCGCCGCTTGACAGTTCAAAAATGCTTCGGTCCCGCAAACCGCCAATCTTCAATGAGCAAAAGGCATCGGTTATTCTTTGCAGTATCTCACCCCGCTCCATCCCCAGGTTCTGACATCCAAAAGCCACCTCATCGGTTGTATTGGTGGTAAAAAACTGGGAGCGGGGATCCTGAAAGACCGAACCGACCTTTTCTCCGATTTCATATAATGCCAGGCCTTTTGTGTTTTCCCCACCGACAAATACATCACCGGCCATTATTCCTTCATGAAAATAGGGAATAAGACCATTTATACACTTTGATACGGTGGTTTTGCCTGACCCGCTCCTTCCGGTTATTAATACAAACTCTCCCTTGTGAATTGTGAAATTTAAATCATCAATATTTTTGCCGCCATTTTTCCGGTAACTATAACTGACGTTTCTAAATTCTATCATGTGACTTCGCACCTCCGCCGCCGGGCCCAAATACTACTTCTTGTACTCTTTGTCCGGGTTATCTTCTCTCATTTGATACCCTCCCTCAACAATGCTGAACCGTTATTCAATATTGTTCAAAAAAATAAATTCAGGTTAACTAATATTGATAATCATTATCATATTTATATTATGCCGCATTTCCGTTAATTGTCAAGTCCATTTTAATAATTAAATCAAACAGTATCTCATGGCAGTCGGCGAATACAAAAGTTTCTTACCAGCCAGTCACAGTTGGAACCTCTTGACAACTTAACCAAATCAGCGCTATATTTAAATTATTAATCACAGTAATGCATGAGGAACCTATGGCACAGATATTAAAAGAGGAAATAGAAAAAAAAATATTTCAGGCGGCGATTGATGAATTTTATTTAAAGAATTATCAGTCCGCTACCCTGAGAAATATTGCCTGGAAAGCAGGCATTCCTGTCGGGCTTATTTATACCTATTACAAGAATAAAGCGGCTTTGTTCGACGCCGTTGTCGGCCCTAGTTATCGTTCTTTTCAAAAAATGCTGTCTACAACAAAATCTCCGGACAACCAACCTGGGTTTGACCAATTTTTTCAGGCAGAATTGCCTTTTATCTTTAATTTGCTCAAAAATAACCGCAAACCATTTATCATTTTAGTCGATAAAAGCAATGGAACAGTGTACGAAAATGCCAGAGAGGAACTTATCCAGCTTACCCAAATTCATATCCAAGCACAATTACAGAATAACCTAATCCACTCTGAAAAAAAAATGGATGACTTATTTTATCACATATTAGCTAATAATTTTATGGAAGGCCTGTTCGAGATTGCCAGGCACTATAAGGATGAAGAATGGGCAGCCCATATTATGCATCTCTTTACCCAGCAATACTTTTACGGAGTAAACTCTTTGGTAAAATAATTTTTTAACTAAATATTGAATAATTGTTCAATATTCCATTTTTTTATGCACAAGCCACCCTGGTTGCTGTAAAAATAAGCTTGACATTTTAATGGAAATGAGCATAATGTAAATATTGATAATGAGTATCAATAGCATATGGCTGGCAATTTTTTTCGACTAATATTGAACATTGATTCAATATTAGTGAGAGCGAAATAACTGTCAGGATGTCCGCGGTATCCGCCGGATAAATTTTGAAAGAAGGTGTCCTAGTTAATGTTTAAAATTTCACTTCTCTCCATTTCCCTCCTCACCATTATGGCCGGAGCGGCAGTGGCTCCGGGGCTGGGGGAGATTGCCAGGGCGTTTCCGGGCGAAAGTCAAACCATGATTAAATTAATCCTTTCTGTACCACCACTATTCATCATCCCGTTTTCCATCCTGTCGGGAATACTAAGTTCCTGTATGAGTAAGAAAAAGCTGCTGATAGCCGGTCTAGTTGTGTATATTATCGGCGGAGCCGGTGCCGTTTTTGCTGATGCACTGATTCCACTCCTTGTTTTCCGCGCCGTGCTGGGAGCAGGAACTGGCATCATTCTGCCCCTATCAACCGGTCTGATTGCCGATTTTTATCAGGGCGGCGAACGAATTAAAATGCTGGGATATTCCTTTTCGGCCAATAACCTAGGCGCTATCATCGGTAATCTTGGCGCAGGCCTGCTTGCCCTGATCAATTGGCATTATGTATTTTATGTCTATTTAATCGCCGTTCTTGTGTTGGTGCTTGTTACACTGTTTATTAAAGATATTCCGGCACCCCAAAAACAAGTGGAAACAAATAGTAAAACCGCCCTTCCCGGTCCCGTTTACAGCTGGGCTGTCGCAGCATTTCTGGTCATGCTCGCCTTTTATGCGATTGTCACCAACCTTTCCTTACTAATTTATGGCAGAAACATCGGTGACTCCAGTTTCGCCGGCATTCTCTTCGCCATCAATGCCGTAAGCATGTTTGTAGGAGGATTTAGTCTCAAAGCCGCCAGCCAGTATTTGAACCGCTTGCTTCCCTGCTGCATGCTGCTCTTAATGGCTGCAGGTTACAGCGGTCTGGCCGTAAGCGACTCCAAAACTATGCTCACCCTATCGATTATGATTGCCGGATTTGGCACCGGTTGGGCCTATCCGTTTATTATCAATAAGGCCTCCGCCTATGCGCCCCTGGGAAAAAATATTGCCGTTATGGCTGTTGTATCCAGTTTTGCTTTTCTGGGACAGTTTTCTTCGCCATTACTTTTAGATACCCTGCGAAACTTAGCCGGTGGAACCGTTGCTGCCATCTTCTTTACGCTGGCAGGTTGTATGGGATTGCTAGCTGTTATCAGCCTGACGGGTACGTTTTCCAAAAATTTGCCTAATCAGCGGGAGGAACAATAACATGTGCGCTATTATTCAAGGCATACCTGTCGTAGCCGACCCGGCATTGCCAAGGAAAAAGATCAAACAACTCGTTTGTGATATCATCCAAACCTGGAAATGGGAAGGCAAAGAACTGGGAAAAATTGAACTGATCTGTGATGGACAACTGATTCATGTCATTTCCTATGAAAAACCCGTGGTTCAGCTTGTTCCTCTACGAAATCACATAAGGGAGGACTAAATTGATGCGACAGTTACAGTTTCTAAATAAAATACTCAAAAAACAAATAGTTTATAGTTCAGCCATCGTGTTAGGCATCTGCCTCATCGGCGGCATGATCTGGAAAGGACAGCATCAACCCCAACCGGTGGCAAGCGAAGTTGCTTTAGTCCGGACAACCACAGTCGGACTGGCAAATGCTGCACAGGAATACACGTATTCCGGCGAGGTCCGGGGACGTTATGAAAGCCAGCTTGCCTTTCAGGTCGGCGGAAAAATCATCAAACGCCAGGTTGATCTGGGCAATGTGGTCCAAGCCGGTGACACCCTGATGGAGATTGATCCCAAAGATATTAACCAAACAGTAAATGCCAATGCCGCTCAGGTATATTCCGCTCAGTCGCAGTTAAAACTGGCGGAAAACAATCTGAACCGCTACCGGCAGTTATACGAACAAAACGCAATCAGCCAGGCCCAGCTTGACCAGTATCAAAGTGCCTACGACGCGGCGGTAGCTGCCGTACGGCAAACATCAGCCCAATATGTCCAGGGAGCTAATCAACTGGGCTACAGCACCTTATATGCCACCAGTGCCGGCGTTATCTCCAACATCAGTGTCGAAACCGGCCAGGTTGTCAGCGCCGGTCAGGCCGTCCTTACCCTGGTACAGGACGGTGACCGGGAAATTGAAATCAGCGTGCCGGAAAATCGTATTGAAAAACTGCGTCAGTCGCAGCTGCTCCAGGTCACCTTCTGGGCTCTGCCCGATGTTACTGTGGACGGAAAAGTGCGGGAAATATCACCTGTGGCTGATAAAATATCACGCACGTATAAAGTCCGCATCAGTCTGGTCAATCCGCCGGCAGAAGTAAAACTTGGCATGACGGCGGCTGTCACGGCAGCATATCCTGGCGGTCAGCAGCAGCAAATAGCCACAATTCCCTTGTCAGCCATTTATCAAACAGGCAGCACGCCGAATGTGTGGGTTGTCGAAAACAATACCGCAAGTCTAAGACCTGTAACCGTCAGACCGTTCGGGGACAACCAAGTTGAAATACTGGCAGGACTGCAAACCGGGGATGTGGTGGTAACCGCCGGAGTCCATAAACTGCAGGAAGGACAAAAGGTTCGTGTGACCGGTGATAACCTATGAAAAATCTGAACCTGACAGAATGGGCACTCCGTCATAAACAACTTGTATATTATTTTATTTTTATCACATTCATTATGGGGATTTTCTCCTATCTCCGTCTGGGAAGGATGGAAGATCCCGATTTTGTCATCCGGCAAATGATTGTCTCGGTTTCCTGGCCCGGGGCCAGCGCCCGTCAGGTGGAAGAACAGGTAACCGATAAAATCGAAAAAAAGCTGCAGGATACGCCGGGTCTGGATTATCTGAAAAGCTATTCCAAACCGGGTCAGGCTGTTATCTATGTCACATTAGATGACAACGTAGCCGAAAAAGATATCCGGCCTACCTGGCTGGAGGTCCGTAACATGGTCAACGATATCAAAGGCACTTTGCCCCAGGGAGTAACCGGCATTGCTTTTAATGATCGTTTTGACGATACGTTCGGCTGCATTTACGCGCTGACAGCCGACGGGTTTACCTATGAAGAGATGCGCGACCGAGCCGAAAAGATCCGCCGGACCCTACTGGGAGTTCCCGATGTAAAAAAAGTCGAACTCATTGGGGTACAAGAGGAAAAAATCTATATTGAAATGGAAAGCAACAAGCTGGCCCAATTGGGTGTTGATCCCAATTTAATTGTCAGTACGATTAAAAATCAGGAGGCCATGGCCGCTTCCGGCATGATCGAAACCTCGTCGGATAATGTTTATTTGCGAGTCAGCGGCATGTTTGACAATACTGATGACATCCGCAATCTGCCTGTCCGGGCCAATGACCGTACTTTCCGACTAGGCGATATTGCCAGGGTTGAACGCAGTTACGCCGATCCCATTGACCCCCAAATGTATTATAACGGTCAGCCGGCCATCGGTATTGCCATATCCATGAATGCGGGCGGTAATATTTTGGATATGGGCGCCGGTCTTAACAAAGCAGTAGCCCAAATCAAAAAGGACTTGCCACTTGGTTTGGAGCTTAGCCAGGTGTCCAATCAGCCCAAGGTAGTCGAAACGTCGATCAGTGAATTTGTAGAATCTCTGCGGGAAGCCATCATCATTGTGCTGGTCGTCAGCTTTTTAAGCCTCGGCATGCGTTCCGGCCTGGTAGTGGCCCTGTGCATTCCTTTGGTTATTGCCGGTACGTTTACCTGCATGCAGCTTATGGGAATCGACTTACATAAGATTTCACTGGGCGCCCTGATTATCGCCCTGGGACTTTTAGTCGATGACGCCATCATTGCCACTGAGATGATGAGCGTAAAACTGGAACAGGGCTGGGACCGCTTTAAGGCTGCCTGTTTTGCCTATACGGCAACTGCCTTTCCCATGCTGACAGGAACACTGATTACCTGCGCCGGTTTTATCCCCATTGGCTTCGCCAAAGGAAACGGAGCTGAATTTTGCCGCAGTCTCTTTCCTGTTGTTGCGATCGCCCTGTTACTATCCTGGGTTGTATCCGTTTTTGTCACGCCGTTACTGGGATTTAAATTAATCAAAACAAAAGAGAACCTCGGGCATGACACCGACATTTATGACACAAAGTTTTACCGGCTTTTCCGGAAAACACTGGTCTATTGTCTATGTCACCGTAAGCTGGTCATCGGCGCTACCATCGTCTGCTTTACCGGCTCCCTGTTTCTTTTCAAATTTATCAAGCAGGAGTTTTTCCCTTCTTCTTTACGTCCTGAATTGATTGTGGAAATGACTTTACCCGAAGGAGCTTCGCTGCAGGCGGCAAAAGATGAGGCCCAACGCTTTGCCGAAAACCTCGCCGGCGACCCGGACATTGAAAATTACAGCTACTATGTAGGAAAGGGTTCGCCCCGGTTCGTACTGACCGTCGAACCCAACCTTGCGGCCAACAACTATGCCCAGTTCGTGATTGTAGCCAAAAATCTGGAAGCCCGTAAAGCCTTACATGAAAAAGTAAATACCTTGTTCGCCGAAAGCTTTCCCAATGTGCACGGGCACGTCAAAGTAATCCTGACCGGCCCGCCCTCCCCCTATCCCGTTATGCTCAGAGTAACCGGCTATGACCATGACAAGGTACGGGAAATTGCCCGGCAGGTAAGAAACGTCATAGCGGCCAACCCTCATGCCGCCAATACCAATTTTGACTGGAACGAAAAAAGTAAAGCCATGCATTTAACAGTTGACCAGAACAAAGCCAGAATGCTGGGAATTGACAGCCAGGCTCTGGCTGCGAATTTACAATCCCATTTGTCCGGTGCTGCTCTATCCGAGTTCCGTGAACAGGATAAAACGGTGGATATCGTATTTCGCCTCGACCGGCAAGACCGGCAGGATTTATCCCATATACCCATATAAAAGATCTTACTATTCATATTGGCAACGGCCGGTTTGTTCCTCTGGATCAAATCGCCAAAATCAGCTATGAGGCCGAAGATGGCCTGATCTGGCGGCGTGATCTGAAACCTACCATCACAGTACAGGCGGATGTGTTGCCGGGAGCCACCGGCAATGACGTAACCAAACAGGTTTATGCCCAGCTTAAGGAGCTGCGCGAAAGTTTACCGCCCGGCTATAGCATTGATATCGGCGGTGCACTGGAGCGGAGCAAAATATCCATGGGGCTCATGCTGCAACCCGTTCCTGCCATGTTTATCATTATTTTGACCTGCTTAATGTTTCAGTTGCAAAAAATCCCGCTTATGATTTTAACTGTTCTGACTGCCCCGCTGGGCATCATCGGTGTCAGTCTTTCCCTGCTGATTACACAGCGGCCGATAGGCTTTGTGGCTGAACTGGGCATACTGGCTCTCAGCGGCATGATTATCCGCAACTCCGTCATTTTGATTGACCAGATTGAACAGCATATCAAGTCCGGCGAGGCCCCGTGGGATGCCATTATTGACTCCGCCATACTGCGGTTTCGTCCTATCATGCTGACGGCAGCCGCCGCTATATTAGGCATGATTCCCCTGATGGAGAGCAGCTTCTGGGGTCCTATGGCAGTGGCTATTGCCGGTGGTTTGCTGGGCGCTACCGTATTAACGCTGCTGGTCCTGCCTACCATGTATGCTACATGGTTTAAAGTAACCCCTGACTCTCGTCCGGAACAAACTGTAACAGCGTCAGCTCCCAGCCATTCTGAATAAATGCATAATGTTTCAACAGCCCTTGTAAGTTGGCTCCAAAAAAACAACTAACACTACTTTTAAAATATTCCAATATCCTACAATCTGCCGAAGGCTTCTGATGCTATCCTCTGAAGCCTTCAACACTTGTAAAAAAAATGCGTGAACGCGTTTCAGCATAGCTGAAACATTGGGATTCAAGTGGAGAGTCTATTCCACCTGAATTAACGCAGCCTGTAGAGGCGGGAGTTTTGAATCGCGTACTAATATAACCCTGGAAACATTCTTTTAGAATCGGAAAATACTTGTTTAACTTTTTGCTTTACAAAAAACAATTCATTGCGTATGATAAATCCAAATGATTATTATTATCAAATGAGCAGGGATCAGTGAATAGCAAGTCTTATCGGTTTGGCCCAGACGGTCACACATGGAAGGGTCACAATCTTGCCAAACTCATTCCGTTCGGCATAGTCCTGAACAACATCTCGGACTCTTTCGTACTCTTCCCCTGCAGCAATCTGAAAGGGCTGCACGATAATCTCGGTAAAACCTTCTTCTTGTAGGCGCTCTAATGCCTGTCTCTCGTCATCAACCTGGATACCGTCGCGTTCCGCCAGTTCTTCTATCAGGGTATGGGAAGCAAATGCCCGGCGCACTTCATAGTGTGGGAAATCTGCCCAAAGTTTGATATCAATACTTTCACTGGCCAATTGGCGAGCCTCCGGGTAGGCGTTGCCTAAACCCACCATTAAAAAGGCTTTTTTCTCTATTTTCTTCAAAGTTCCTCAACTCCTATCAACCAATGTCAACACTCTGGCCGTTATAAGTTACCGTTTTTTCCGGGATTGAACTACATTTTTGCTTTTTTTTATCGGCCAAACCAATACGAACTCGGGCCCGGTTTCACCTTTAACCTCCTTTGCACAATATAACAACAAAAAGATAAAAAACATAAAGCCGTAATAAGAAGAAGGACATATTAGAA
The DNA here is from genome assembly GCF_000445445.1 of Sporomusa ovata DSM 2662. Lineage (GTDB taxonomy): Bacteria > Bacillota > Negativicutes > Sporomusales > Sporomusaceae > Sporomusa > Sporomusa ovata. Next base: position 236,821 of record NZ_ASXP01000005.1, read on the forward strand.
AACTCCCGGCTGCCATGGCAACCGGGAGATAAACTAAATAGAAACTCCTGATTAATAATAACCAGGAGTGAATTCAGCAATACCACACAACTTACTTAGAACAGTTCTAAGTAAGCAGATGAACAACTGTAATCCCCTCCCCATCGCTCGTGGGTGAAAAACGGTGATTGACAGATAGGCAGTTCTCCTGACTCTAGATCATCGCTCATTCAAACCTTCCCAAAACTTCTCGTCCCAGTGGCCTATCTTGGATTCGCTCCCTATTACAGTGGCGGGACCGCGCCGGCATAAACCGGACTTCCCTATTAAGCCCTTGCGGGCACCTATCTCAACACTCTTCAATTGTCTGTTACAACATACTTTTTTACATTTTTCATTAAAATAATAGCATTTATTGCCATGAATTGCAATTATTTCTTTGGCAACATCTAAAAATGCTTACTTTCCGTTGTTTTGTAGTTCATGGGTTGCCTCTTGCTGTTTTAGTTTACCTGTTTATTGGTCATTTGGTTGACTGTCATGGTCGAGCCGCTGCTTGCTATGGCGGCCGCGCGGCCGCTTACTACCGTTCCGCCGGCGGGAGTTGTCCATAGCCGGGCTCAAGAAATAACCGCAAGCCATGGCCTGGGAGCGGTTCGCCATAGCCCGGCGGAACGGATGAGGAGAATAATATAGGCTTTAAATTTGTAGTATACCAATTACCCTGACTTCAAATAATAATTATAATGCAGATAACTGGAGGGAGGTTGTATGACTATACAGCAAGATTTGCACAAGACGCTAGCGACGGCCAAATCCGCTCAAGGCTCTTATGCCCAATTCGCCCAATCTATGCAAGATCAGACCGCCAAGCAAATGTTCCAGCAAATGGAACAAGATATGGTCAGACACATTGCCAAACTTAACAATCGCCTTGGTACGGTTCAGGAAAGCTATTCTAATTAAGATACACAACAGACCAGTTAAATAGCCGGCCAATAATGTATAAGCCTTACAACAAGTAAAAGCTTATACCCTATAGAATGTCGTCTGACGGAGGTGATTGAATGGAGTCAGTTATGGAAACGTCTTTGCGAACTGTAATTGGTTTTATTTTTTTATTGGCTCTTACTAGAATCTTAGGTAAGAAACAGCTCGGACAATTGACCTACTTTACATATATAACTGGAATTGCCATGGGCAATATAGCCGGCGATATGGTCGTACATAAAGATGTCACAATCGCAGATGGACTTGCAGGCCTCACCATTTGGGCAGTCATGACCTTTGCGGTTGAATATGCCAGCCTTAAATTTCCCACCATCCGGATAGCATTGGATGGGGAACCGACAATCGTTATAAAACGAGGACAAATAATGCAAAAAGAATTAGCCAGCCATCGCCTTAATATGGATGATCTCAGTATGATGCTCAGGGTGAATAATGTCTTTTCCATAAAGGATGTAGACTATGCTATCCTAGAGCCCAATGGAGAACTTAGCATACTAAAAAAGCCACAAATGGAGGGAGTAACCAGAAAAGACCTCAACATAAGCCCCTCTCAGGATTTATATCTACCTACCGAACTCATTGTTGACGGTCAGTTAGTAGAAAAAAACCTAAAAGAAATTAACCTTACTAAAGAATGGGTTTTGAAGGAACTTAATAAGGCCGGCTATCATTCATTCTCTGATATCTTTTTTGCAGAATTGCAGAGTGATGGTACTCTGTATCTTGAAAGAATCAGAAAGGATCAGAAAGGAACACCATGGCAACATTAGTCTCTAGCTTAGCGGCACCGCTGAAGCCTCATTTCGCCTTACTACTGATACTTATAGGCATTTATTCACTCTCCATTAACGCTGCTGATGCCAAGCGTAAAAACCATCCGCGGGCGAAGAAAGCCGCCATCATCGGCGGCTGGCTATATCTGGGCATAGGGTTAGCCATTATTATCTACTACTTGTTTAACGGGTCATACCTGGCCTTCTGACAATTACTCTAATTTTTATATCCAGCGTCGCCGCGGGAAATATCTCTTCATCCCAGCGATCTTTTATTTTATCCCAGTAATGCGGATGCTGACGGTACACCAAATCACCAAGCATGACAGTATCGACTTTCAACGCCTGCTGCCTGGCAAAGCTGGCCTGAATCATTTTGGTAAATTCATCCGCCACCGCCTGCTCCACAGCAGACAAAAAATCCGGCTTCAAAACATCCTGCTGAATCTCGGTGTTTTCCCCCAGAATACCGGCAAATTCTCCTTCTAAGCTAAACCTCACCCTATCGTTGTCGACAAAAGAATTTACTTTGACTACTGGCTCCAGCAGGTCAAAAATTATCAGCTTTTCCTCATTAGCGGGATTAGGCACTGAAAAAGCGCCTCCCTTAAGAATTTTTCTGATAATTTTGCTGCCGACAACTTCGTATTCGCTAAGAACCCCCACCATCTTTGTCTCTTTATTGAAGAGTGCCGCTTGGGTTAATTTTATCTCTCCGTTTTCCTGCAATACTTCCGCCATGGCAAAAGAACGTTTTTCCCGTATTGCTTTTGAAACATTGCCAAGGTTAATAACACTGGCAAAATTGGGGGCAATATTGACATTGCGCATGGTTTTGGAGATAGCTATGCTATTTGCCTCTTCAAAATTCAGTTTGCCTTTCAATACATCTTCTGCGCGCCCTGGGGTCACAAATAACTTTACCTGACGCCTCATGCCAGGATTTCTTAGAAAAAAGTCCAATAAGTCGCCAATGCCGTCCCTGGCCACCTCTTCACTGAAAATCATGATTTGCGTATCTTCTAAAAACGGACTGAAATACGTTTTGGCATTAATAGATCTGACAATTTCCATCAAGGATTCCCCTTCTCCGCTGAAAATATAATGGTTCCCGGAGTCAGCCGATTTTTCCCCCTCTGCTTTACTAAAACGCGGCATTTCCAGCGTCACCCGATATTTGCGCCGGCCATGTTCCTGGACAACCTTCGGCAGGTCATATTTTCCTTTAGACTCCGGCATTGTTACATAGTCAACGGCAATCCCCAGAACAAAACCGCGAGTTTCAATTTCCTTGCGATCCCAGCATCCTGTGGTTATAATACATAACAAGCAAAGTAGCAGCAACGCCAGCAAACGCCCCTTCAGCATGCTTTTTCTCTCCGTTTCCGCCGCCAAGCCAGCCATAACAGCAATGGCCATATGAACAGATCAAGCGTAATAAAACCATACTGGAGTACCTCGCCAATCTTATCGGCAGTTTGAAAGTTTGGCAATGCCTCTATCAGATATATGACGATAGGCACCAGCAGCGCCGCAATCGGCCGGCCGTCTTCCAGCCTCAGCATGTGGCTTATGGCAAAAACAGCGAAATAAAGCCAATTAAGCATACAAGCCACAAATACCGGAATCCAAAAGATCAAAAAATAGGCGTCTATTCTTTCGATAAAGGTATCCGGTAGTTCTACGCTTCTATAGGCAATAATGGTAGGCAACAACATACGAGCGGTTTCTTGTTGCCCAAGAATCCCTTGCACAATAAAAGTAATCAGGGTATATACCACCGTAAGCACAATAACGCCGGCCGCGCTCCAGGCTAAAACTTTATTTTGCCGGGTAATGAAGGGAAACAACAAACCAATGGTAATCTCCGTGCCTGTATAGGAATACCAGGAGGGTATGGCGGCTTTAAGCACCGGCTTAATCCCCTGAGCCAGAAACGGCAGGTAATTGTTTTTGTCAATAGCCAGCAACCCCAGCAAAATAATAAAAAGAAACACCATATGTGAAGTATAAAAAATCATCTGCTGCATACGCAGTACTGGCATCAACCCGTATTGACCGATATACATCAGCAACAGCATGATACCGACCGGTATGACGTAAAGCGGCGTCCTATCAAACAAATATATGTTACCGGCAACGGCAAAAGACCGGTTGGACATCACCAGCACCATGACCACCAGCACCGTAAAAAAAATATTTACCGCTTGCCCTAATACCGGTCCCAGCAAGATACAGTGATATTCGATGCAGGTCACATCAGGAAAATAGGCCGCCAATCTAGCTATTATCCAGATGGTGGTAAGAAAAGCCGCTCCCGCGATAAACACCGACAGCCCCATATCTTCCCTGGCGATCTCCGCCACAAAGCGCGGCAGGGTGGCCATAGATACCCCAAAAGAGGAAATAATGGTGAATATAAATAATTGAAGCGGTGATATCTGTTGCACCATCTTAGTTTTGCCCCCCGTTGTCCGGCAGTTGCTTACCGTCCACCGACTGTAAATAATCCGGTCGCTCCCCCATCTTTAAGGGCGGCGCCACCACCAGCGCATCTTTAGAATCACTAAGACTGCCGGTGTTTTTAGGTATTAGCGGCCCTAAATACGCCACTCCAAAACTTTCCAAAACACTAAGATGGCCCACTATGGCCAACAGCCCCAGCATAACGCCAACCATCCCCAGCGCCGAACTAAGCAGCATAAGGGGCACGCGACACAGACGCACAATCAAATTTATCCGGTAATTGGCAATATTAAAAGAGGCAATTGCCGTCAAGGCAATAACAATTACCATCGGCGCACTGATAAATCCCGCCCGGACGGTAGCCTCTCCGATAACCAGGCCGCCAACAATACTGACAGCAGGACCAATGGGTTTAGGAAGCCGTACCCCGGCTTCCTGCAAGATTTCCAAGAAAGCTTCCATAATCAGCGCTTCTAACAAAGCCGGAAAGGGTATCCCCTGACGTGCCGTAGCGATAGTAACCGTCAGTGGCGTGGGCAGCAGCCCTGGATGAAAAGTGGTTATTGCCACAAATAAGGCCGGCGTTGCCACCGCTATAAGGGCGGAAACATACCGGGTAAACCTGATTAAAGAGGCCACAGCCCATTTTTCGCTATAATCATCACTGACTTGGAAAAAATCAGAAAATACAGCTGGCGCCAGCAGCGCAAAAGGAGAAGTATCCATCAGAATAGCCACCTTTCCTTCTACCAGCGCTGCGACAGTCTTATCCGGCCTTTCGGTAGACAGCATGGTAGGAAATAGTGAATAAGGATGATCTTCCATTAGGCCCTGAAGCAAACCAATATTAGCAAACGCTTCCACATTAATTTTCGTCAACCGCCGCTCTACCTCCAAAGACAAACCCGGGTTGGCAATGCCCTGAATAAACACAATAGCTACAGCGGTTTTGCTTCTGGCACCAAGCGTGAACTTCTTGACGATCAAATTTGGATCCTTAATGCGCCGCCGCAGCAAGGTTATATTAATAGACAGGCTTTCGATAAAAGCATCCCTGGCGGCCTGCAGACTAGATTCTGTCGGCGATTCAGAAATAGCACGATATTCCAGTTTCCGGCTATCAATGCGCACCAACGCAGAAATACCCTCCACCAACAGTATAGTCTCCCCTGATAATACCGCTTCCACCGCCTCTTCTATCTGGAAAACCTCACTAAAGGACACAACGCCCAGTAAGGTGTTTTTCAAGTATGTCAGTTCATCACTCACATACGGTGCGTTAGGTACCATGATCATTAATTTTTCAATTACATGACGGTTAAGCAACTCTTTGTCGATCATGCCTTCTATGAAAACAAGGGCGGCCTTGCGTTTTAATGCAGCCAGAAAAAACTCACGAATTTGAACATCATCGCTATTTCCTACCAATTCTTGTAGGTGTCTAAGATTCACAGCCAAGTCAGATGTTAAAGAATATGTTGTAGGATCAATATTTTGTTCACGTAAAGATCTTACAACTGCTTCCGTATCCTGAGCAACTTCCTGGGCATGGGCTATGAAGGACTTCAATTTTTTAAACTTAGCTGCAATAGCATGTTCTGATAAACACGGATCTTTTTCATTTGAATACATATTCTATTTCCTTCCTAGCTAGCATACCCATGAAAAAGTACTTATTTGTCCAATATTTAAGGTTATTTTCTCCGAAGTCAAAAGATACATGCACAACAATATAATGTTAGATTCGGAAAGCGGGAAAGTTTTGTCATATCCCCCTAATCTACTCTGCCTGTGTTCTTTGGGTATTTGCTCTTATACCAGTAAACGGAAAGTTTTCCATATCGTTTCATCACAGCATAAGCAACATGAGTAACATCAAATACTCCTTTTTCTCATTCCTCCCTGAATTTATTTAGATATTATTTACAAATAGTTGACTAAATATAACCAAAACGGCCTGTCTCACTATATTCTATACAGCCGACCACCAGTCACCACTTGACCCGCGCGCTGGAAAAGCAATTGTAAGAGTAATCATTCTTTCCTGAGGAAATCAAATTTTGTCGAAAGGCCAGCATCGCGATTGTCAAAACGAATAACAAAAAGGCCTGTTTTCGCTAATAATTCGCAGAACCCGGCGTCCCAGAAGAGTAGTTGGGCACCATTGCCGGCGATTAATAATAAAGCTGAAGAAGACCTATCGCCGAAAATATCAAACTCCAAGACCCGCGCAGCTGGTCCAAACACTTTAAATGCCTGGCCAAAACAGCCGGTATCGATATCACCTTTCATAAACTCCGGCACGATCACGCCAGCCGCCTTTCGGCCAACGGCGTCAGCATCAAAGACGCCCAGTATCGACTGGGCCACAGTACCACGCAAATGCTCCTCAACGTCTACACCCACAGGATATCCGGCGGCCAGGAAAAAATCGCCTCATGGCTTAACGCTTCCTTTCCGGTCGCACCGATCAATCATGAGACACCACTTCATTAAAGTTTTAGAAAATGCAGTTTCCGCCGCGTTGTTGTACGGTTGTTGTAAAACTGCTATGAAAACGAAAAAAAGAGCTTTACGAAAACCTCGTAAAACCCTTGATATACCTATGGCGACCCCGGCAGGATTCGAACCTGCGACCTTTTGATTCGTAGTCAAACGCTCTATCCAGCTGAGCTACGGAGTCTTTTTTATTATTACAGCCTTCATTTAAAAACCGTAAGCCAGTTTCTGTTTTAGGAAATTATTTATCTAACGCATAAACTGCGTTCTTCCTTTTGGTTTGATTCCCTTCAGGAAGTTCCCCTACCAAAATTTGGGTTTCTGCCTCGTGGAGTTTACCACTTTTCACTAGACTGTCGCCAGTCTACTCTTTCTCTGTGCACTTTATGGCTACTTTCGGCTGCATGAGTCGATTTTGCCGTCGTCAGAGCTTAGCTCTGCCCCAGCTTGCGCTGGGCACGAACATTACAACCATCTCAGGTTGTGGCAGTCTGGACTTTCCTCAACACTGCAATAAAGCAGTGCCGCAATTTCCCGTATTTAAAAGAAGGCTGGAATTTTTACTAAGAGATTTATTATATTATGTCAACTAATTGTTTTGCAATAAAAAAGATCAGCTTTTCTGACCCTTTTTAATAATATCTGGTCGGAGCGGCAGGATTCGAACCTGCGACCCCCTGGTCCCAAGCCAGGTACTCTACCAAACTGAGCCACGCCCCGAATTGTTATATAGGTGTGCTTCACTGCTCAAAACTAGGCGATTCGCGCTAAGCAATCTTCACCTATCGGCTCGCTTCTTAAACTCTCTACTTATTGGTGCGGGAGACAGGAATTGAACCTGCACGCCTCGCGGCGCTAGATCCTAAGTCTAGTGCGTCTGCCAGTTCCGCCACTCCCGCGTCCTCAGAACAATACTATACCAGCTGATTCAATTATTGTCAACTATAAGTATGTTATCTCTGATCTGCTACTATTAACTTGATACCTATTCCTACAAATATTGTTCCTGTTAACCAGCGAAAATATTGATATACATTTTGCTTAACGATCAACCACTGTCTTATTAGGCTTGATGCTTGCGCATATATACTAAGTACTATCAATCCTAATATAAAGAAGATCACTCCATATAGCAGCATCGTATAAGCAGCACAATCACTACTAGAATCAATAAATTGAGGAAAAAAACTCACAAAGAAGATGGCTGTCTTCGGGTTTAACGCTGCAGTAAGAAATCCCTTGACAAATAAATCCCGGTTCGTTTTATCCACTTGCAGTTCACTACTGTCAACTACCTTGTCATTCTTCCTAATGATTTGAACTCCAGTGTAGAACATATATAATGCACCGCAAATTTTAACAACACCGTATGCCGTTGCCGATGTTTGCAAAATCACCGTTAGGCCTAATACTGCAGCTATCGCATACAAAAGATCACCTATGCTTGCTCCGCAAGCGGAAATCATAGCTGCTTTTTTACCCTGTGTTATTCCGCGTGTAATCACATACAAGGTATTGGGTCCAGGCATTACCACCAGAACAAAAGATGCCATTACAAACACCAAGAGACTATGTAAGTCTATATTCATCAGTCTACCTCCAACCTTCACCGACTACTACTGTATATTATAGAAACTTTTGTTACTAAAAGAAATGAAACTACCCATCACTTACTTTTTCAGTAAATGATGGGTGCTAATCTGGAGCGGGTAGGGACTTACGCTATTGCGGGATACGTAAATAATAAAAAGTGAATCAAATTCAAACTAAAATGAGCCACTATGCTAGACTCAATTCGGTTAGTCTGCTGATATATCCATCCGTATCCAAGTCCAGCGACAGTACTCCATATACTATAGGATATTCCCCCTGCATAGTGAGCAAAGCCAAAAAGCAGCGACGCAATACTAACTGCGGTCAAATTTCCCCACGCACTATCTCTGAAAAACACAGCAAGATTTTTTTGAATAAATCCACGAAAAAATCCTTCCTCAGCCATACATACCAAAAGTAAATTTGTTATTAGCCAAATTGGCAAACACTCTGGCAGCTTGGGATCAAAATGAACCTCACCAGCACTCAGCACTAAAAAAATTAAAACGAAAATAACCATCACTGTCTTAGGGATAGTTTGCTTAAACATAGCAATCCAGTCGTCTTTATTAGCCAATAACCGTTGGGTTAAACCCAAAATAAATAGTCCCACAATCGTTTTATCAAAATTAAGATATAATGTAAATGGAATACCATCGTTACTAATATACACATTAGATAATACCTTAAGATTATGAAAATAAGGAATTGCATGTGCTCCCAGCCCATAAGCCACACATAGAACTACTATTCCTGCAATCACCCGCCCTGCAGGGGGCGCGTACTTTTTTTCGGTATAATACAAAGCATACGCTATTGTAATAATCACCAAAACGGCATACACATCAATCTGATTACTCACCAAACCAAAAATACAAGCAATCGCAAAGGCTATGCTCCAGGCTGGAATTCTTGTTTCGTAAGGCACCCATAAAAGAAGAACCGCAATATATAGAAAACTATAGCATAGAATAGTTGCAGACGATAACATCTCCGGCCATATCATACCGTCACCCCGGATTCTTATTTCTATAGGCAATTCGTTAGCTGATACTTTTTTTCCTTCAATTTACTCCAATTGGTTTAACCCGTATTTATACTACTCCTTTACAGCAAACAAAATTATTGTCAAATATCTGTATTTACCAGCTATTATAATTCTCCATGTGGGCATAATACTTTTGGAGGTGATACTATGAAAAACGAAAGCCGTAACAAAAATAACGAACAGTGCCGCAATGAGAGGAACCAAAAGAACCTTGAGTTCGCCCGTGAGTTATCTAACGTAGAAGATCGCCGTAATGAGAAAGATTGCGGTGGCGGATGCGGTAGCAAACGGTAACGTTCCTAAATAGTTCAATCTCCCGTCTTCTCATTTCCTTCCCCTCTAACGGCGGCTACTGTCGCCGTTTTTTAATTGGCAGGGATAGAGTCTGATTAAGATTTATAACTATCAGGTTTTTCTAAAGGCTTGGTCGGATAGGGAGAAAATTCAATATGCATTTTTGGTATCTCATCAAGACCGATTTGTGCATCAGTTATAACGAGGTTTAGCACATGTCCGCCTTTTTGAGCATCGTCAGAAAGAAAATGCAGATGATAACCGGCGGCATTGGTATTACCCATATATGCTGGCAGCCAAAAGCCCACTAATCGCCCTGATACATTAGAGTATTCAAAAACGCTCTGTTCGCTAACTGCATCTGAAAGCAGTGGATAGGGTGGCTCGTATGGACCAACACTGCGCACTTTGATAGATTTGAAATTTCCTTTAATGATAATTGCATAAGGTAAATCATTACGTTTGCGAAGTTGATCAAGTTCCTTCTTTAGTAAATCCAGGCTAAGATCCGTAGCTTCCATCTTTTTCGTTATATCGGCAAAAAAATATTTAACTGCATAAAACGGAGTTTGAACATTATCATTTTCAACAGTGACCTTACCGTCCCTCGCCGCCTTATAAACTTTTCCATCTAATACAATCATTTCGCCATCAAGGCCGGCAAACGTTCCCAATCCCATAGTTCCCTGTTGCTTTATTTTTCCGACAGTAGCTACGCCATCATAATTTCCAGCGAGAAGTGCCTCAATTGTCGCTCCTTGATAGATGGTTTCTTTATCTACCGCAGGATTGGCCAAAGCCAGGGAACTGCCGAATACAATAAAGCACAGCACTAAAATCATTCTTCTCATCGACACAAGCCCTCCACTAATTTAATATCTTTCCCTTGTTAAAGCCCTCAGATTCTGTACTCCTTTCCCTCATAACGTAATTATACCATTATATTCTAACTATTTACACTGTCAAAAGCATGTCTTTGACTTTGGGAAAGACACCCTGCGTAACCAAATTTAGACCTAATTCATATAGTAATGTGAATACAAAATTCCATTACTACTGGAGGGCAATTTCTATGAATGTTTTTTACATGTTGCTATTGGGCTTTGCCGTCAGTCTTGACTCATTTGCCGCAGGCATCGCTTATGGTTTAAAAACCATTCGGATGCCGTTTCGCTCCCTAGCTATGATTGGCCTGATCACTGCCGTCTGCACCGGCTTTTCCATGTGGTGCGCCTATATGCTTGGCCAATTTATCGATGTCCATATTGCTGTTATTTTCGGTTCACTACTGTTAATCACACTTGGCGGATTCAATTTGTTCCAAGAATATCTGACTAAAGATATTCCCGCCTCCGATTTAGAAAAAGAATTTGACACCCGTAAAATAACTTTGAAGATAGGAAAACTAATCATCTGCATTATGGGAAATCCGGAAACAGCCGACATTGATAAATCTAAATCTATCAGTCCCATGGAAGCAATCTTTCTGGGACTAGCTCTTGGCATTGATAACATGGTTGCCACCTTCGCTGCCAGTCTGTTAGGATTTCTGCCTCTTTATACACCGCTGATAATGGGCCTTATCCAAATGGCTTTTATCTCCTTCGGCAGTTGGTCATCTTCTCATCTGATATCGGAAAGCCTGAAAAAACGCTTTCCTTTCTTGCCTGGCGCTATTCTTATTCTCATCGGATTATTCCGTCTAGTATAAGAGAAGCCCCTCGTTTACCAATTTTTTGACGCAGACGACTAGAAAACAACATTTATGGCGTTTCACTCATAATAACGTCTATTTGCTTTTGCATTTCCTGGATCTGTTTTTTGATTTCTAAACTATCCCCATTTTCACTTTTCTTCTCTTGCAAGGAGTTGAGATATTCTGCTTGAGCAGCTATGACTAAGATAATGCAACCGATTCCAACAATAAAATTTCCCAGAACATTTTGCTCGTCAGGTGTTTTATCATAAGCTAAAACTATTCCCAAAACCGCGGAAATTAGCCCAAGCTCATTTGCATCAATATCTTTTAATTCAGACACTATGTTTTCACCTCAGTATAAATATATGAAAAGAAATATGTCTTAGTCCATAGATGTTGTCCATCATCCACCTAAGCTGAAAAGTCATTATTTTTGCTACAGCACCTCAATCCGTCCCCGCCCATTTCGCTTAGCATGATAGAGGGCATCGTCTGCCCTCTTCAGTATGCTCTCAAAGGACGAATCCTGCTCCCGCGCTTCAGTAATGCCAATACTGATGTTGAAGGTGACTTTTTTACCGTAACATATGATAGCCTCTTTTTTAAGGCCAAGCCTAAGTCTTTCAGCAATCTGTTTTGACTGCTCACTAGGAATGTTGAGCAATACCAATACAAATTCATCGCCACCTAATCGGCCCCATATGTTTTTTTCATATAGGTTGTTCGCCACATAGGCTGAAAATTCATATAAAATCATATCTCCTACGTCATGCCCATAGCTGTCATTTAGTTTTTTAAAGTAATCGATGTCAATCATCAGTACGGAAAATGGTTGACCACCGTTTTTAAACCTCTCAAATTCCTTAGTAGTGAGCTGTGCTAGTTTTCGCCGGTTTAATATCCCTGTAAGATGATCAATCGACGCCAGCCTATTCAATTCTTCCTTGAGCTGAGTCTCCTCTAAACGAGCCTTAAATTCAGTGCGCCGGTGTTGTTCCAGTGAAGATGAAAAAATAATGCCTAGCACATTTGCCATTACAATTGCTACCAGCATGGAGTAATGGGACTGTGGATTGACTAATTGAGCATACCACCAATCCAGACCTAGATTACCAATAGATAATATAATGGGAGGTATAACCCTTATGCAAAATCTATTAGGAAATACCATATAGGCACTGAACAGAACCAATATGGTGATTGCTCCGCTGGGAGTGATATAGAGAGCCCAAATATAATTGAAGAACAATACAATGGCAATAGCAAACATAGCCCAGCGTAGGAAAATATAATCATACTCCCGGGCAGTGGAAACTTTCACTAGAGAATAAATAGTATAAAGAGAAAATATGAAAAACACTAGCCGTATTGCCAATAAGACCATAAATTTACTGCTATATCCAAAAATAAGATAATCCGAATAAGCTAAAATGAGAACAGGAATTAACCAAACAGCAATGGCAACTCTGGTATGGCGCGCATCAGTCACTAGGAAATAATTCCGATATACAGACTCAAAATCATCCATTGTATCAGTTTGAGCTTTCAACAACATCCTTCTTCCTTATTTTAGTGTTTCAAAACATATTTCGGTAAACTACTACCATATTCCTTCTGCTTTAATTGCAGCTTGCGCCGCACAAACAACTATATCTGTTAAAATTGTGTAAAGCTGCTGTTAAACTTTTGGAAAGCATCTTTCACCCACCGCACAAATTATGTTATTATCAAACCAAAAACGTACCTACTCTTAGTAAATTTGGCCTATCAATTGTATTTTTCGGAGGAATTATCTTGACTACTTTTGCTTCTTATCGTACCAAAGTCCTTCATCTATATAAAACCGCAAATAAACAAACAAGTGAGATGAAGAGTTTCATGGAATTAAAGAATATTCTCGAACAAAGTGATATCCGGATAGTATTTCAGCCGGTAGTATCATTAACAAATGCAGAAATTATCGGCTATGAGGCCCTAAGCAGAGGTCCTAAAGACTCCATGCTGGAGCGGCCTGATGCCCTTTTTTCAACAGCAGCAAAATATGATCTTGTCTGGGAGTTAGAGTATTTATGCCGCCGGGCGACCTTGGAAAAAGCAAAAGACCTTGCTCCTTCTAAAATGGTTTTTATAAACGTAGATCCCAAAATCATCAATGACCCTCGCTTCCAAAAAGGACAAACCCAGGATATGCTCTGCCAATTTCAGGCTAACACCGGTAATATTATTTTTGAAATCACGGAAAAAACGGCGATTAATGATTACAAAGGCTTTTGCTGTATTCTGGACAACTATACAAGTCAAGGGTATAAAATAGCCATCGATGATACCGGTTCAGGGTATTCAGGCCTGAGAACCTTAGCCGAGATCCGCCCTAATTTTATAAAGGTAGATATGGAATTAGTACGCGATATTGACAAAGATAACCTGAAACAAGCCATGTTGAAGGCGTTATACGATTTCTCTGTAAGCACAAATAGCAAAATTATTGCCGAGGGAATTGAAACACAGGATGAATTAACTACTTTAATTAGTCTTGGTATTCCGTATGGTCAGGGTTTTTTTCTGCAAAAACCGCTGCCAGAATTCAGTGAGATTCCAGACTCAATTAAACAGATTATCCTAGATCTAAATAAGCGCAAAAAACGCGAGCTTTATCATACTTCCATGACGCTGCCGATCGGAGAAATCGCCCAGCAGGAGCAAGCTTTCCCCTCTTCAACGGTCGGTAGTGTAGCACTTGATTATTTTAGCCAACACCCAGCCTGCCAGGGAATTACCATTGTTGATGATGACCGTCCAGTCGGGCTGCTGATGAAAAGCAAATTCTTGGCTAACCTGGCTACACAATATGGTATTGCACTCTATATGAACAGACCAATTCGCTCCCATATGGATAAAAATCCGCTAATTGTCGCTTACGATACGCCAATAGAGGTAGTTTCAAAATCTGCATTATCGCGCAAAGACGATGATATCTATGACTATATAATAATAACCAATCAGGACAAATACTTTGGTACTGTCACCATAAAAAAAATTCTGGAAAAAACCACACAATTAGAACTTAACCGCGCAAAACATGCGAATCCGCTGACAGGATTACCCGGCAACTTAATTATCGAAGGAGAATTAGATAAACTCCTTAAGGGAAATTCGGGCAACTATGCCGTATTGTATTTTGACCTGGATAATTTCAAAGCCTACAACGATGTCTATGGATTTGAACGTGGTGATAAGGTTATCGGCTTGACCGCCGAAGTCATACAACAGGATTTACATAGCTACTACACAGGAGAGTCCTTTCTGGGACATATCGGCGGTGATGATTTCATTGCTATAACCCGCGGCAATGATGTCACAGAGCTATGCGAACGCATAATTTCTGATTTTAATCATCGTATTGTAGACTACTATAACCATGAAGACTGTAACCGAGGCTATATACGCACCAAAAACAGACATGGCATACCTGAAGACTTTCCTATCATGTCTTTGTCTATCGCCGTTGTTACTGACAAACAGAGAACGTATACAAATATCCTCGAAATAGCAGAAACTGCAAGCCAGCTTAAGAAGCAATGCAAACTAAATTGGCAAAGTTGTTATTGTATCAAATAAAGCTCCTCTCTTTTCGGTGTTAACAAAGACTTAACCGTAAATTAACCAAAACTATCCAGCAGCTACTTATAATGGACATGTACATAACCAAATTCAAAGGAGGTAACAAAATGAACAGGAAAATTAAATGGTTTAGCTTGTCTGCTGTGATTATTACGCTAATTGCTGTTATGCTTGCAGCTGCTTTCCCGCAGCAGCAGATAGCTAGTGCCGGTGTTACCAATGGTTACACCGGTAAACAGGCCAAGTATGTATTCTTTTTTATTGGTGACGGCATGGGCATGCCGCAAGTAAATGCTGCTGAAATTTTTAAAGGTACGCTTGAAAGTGATGACAAGATGCACAAAGGCAAGCTCGGTTTTACCGTATTCCCGCATCAGGGTATGCAAACCACACATTCAAATAATACCTTTATCACCGAATCAGCAGCAGCGGGAACAGCTTTAGCTACCGGGCAAAAAACCAACAATGACGTTCTTGGTATGGATGCCACAAAAACCGTAAAACTTAAAACCATGGCTGAACTGGCCAAAGAAAAGGGTATGAAGGTCGGTATTGTATCCAATGTATCCATTGACCACGCTACGCCAGGCGCATTCTACGCCCACGAGCCTACCCGCAAGAACTATTACGAAATCGGCCTGGCACTGGCAAACAGTGGCTTCGATTATTTTGCCGGAGGTGGTCTGTTAGCCCCCACCGGTCCCCAAAAAGATAAACCAAGTGTACTTGAGATTGCAAAAAATAACGGCTATAAACTGGTTACTACGCAAGCCGAATTTAACAACCTGAGCAAACAGGACGGCAAGGTATTCGCCATTGCCCCGGAACTGGCTGCGGAAGCCGCAATGCCTTATGATATTGACCGCAGTCCCGGCCAGGTTACCCTGGCTGATTTCACCAAAAAAGGCATTGAGCTGTTGGACAACTCTCAGGGCTTCTTTATGATGGTAGAAGGCGGCAAAATTGACTGGTCCTGTCATGCCAATGATGCGGCAACAACGGTTCGCGATGTTCTGGCCTTTGATGACGCAATTAACGAAGCTCTTAAATTCTATGCCCAACATCCTAAGGAAACGCTTATTATCGTAACTGGTGACCATGAAACCGGTGGCATGACAATTGGTTTTGCCGGTACAGGCTATGAAACTTTTTTCAGCAAAATCGATAAGCAATCCACTTCCTTTGAAGCCTTTGACAAAAAGATCAAAACCTATCGAGAAACCGTCGATGCACAGTATGCCAGCCTGAATGACTGGCTGCCTATCCTCGCGGACGAGTTCGGTTTGACTGATTTGACGGAATATGATAAAACCCGGCTGAACGCTGCCTTGGCTGCCAGCATGATTGATCCGAAAAAACGGACCAAAGATCCCAACACGTCTTTGCTCTATGGTACCTATGAACCATTTAGCGTTACAATTACCCACATACTCAACCAAAAGGCCGGTATCGGCTGGACTACTTACGCACATACCGGTGTAGCTATACCCGTATTTGCACAAGGCATTGGCGGCGAATTATTCCAGGGCTACTATGATAATACCGATATCGCAAAAAAAATTATGAACATTATGGGTGTAAAACAGCAATAGCTGTAGAAAACCTTTAGGCCAACCGGGGGAAGTATCGCCCGGTTGGCCTAAAGGTAGGTAAGAAAGGATGCCGGTTATGCCTTATTCCCGAAATACAGATAAACCCTTTGTGCTCGTTATCGCGCTACTGTGTATCCTATTGTATTGCCTGCCAACCGGGTTTCCGACACAAGACGACGATTATATTCGCAGTAAAGCCAGGGTAACTGCGGTCGATAACCAGGCCATACATCAGCGTGGCGTTGTCCAGACCGGAGTGCAAGCAGTAACCTTGCAGGTTGTGGGGGATGAGTTTGCCGGTCAGGAAATCCAGGCCACCAATACACTGTTTGGAAAGCTGGAATTGGACAAGGTGTTTCAGCCTGGTGATACCGCCTTAGTCGTTATTAAGGGCCAAAATGGCCGGATTATTGCAGCTAATTTAATTGATCACTATCGGCTTGATAAGGAACTGCTCCTGTTTGGACTATTTATACTTGTGCTGTTTTGGTTTGCCCGCTGGACTGGCGTAAAAGCCGTGCTTTCCTTTGTTTTTACCATCCTGGTTTTATGGAAGGTACTCTGGCCGCTGTTTCTGAAGGGCTGGGACCCCATTATTCTTTCACTATTAGTTATTTGTGTTATTGTCGGCTGTGTTACTTTTTTGGTAACAGGGCTTGGCCGTACCGGCTTAGTTTCCTTTATGGGAACTATGTGCGGTGCAATTGCCGCTTGTTTGTTGGCTATTTTGTTTGGCCAACTATTCAAAGTGCATGGTGCAGTTATTCCGTTTGCCGAAACCTTACTGCACGTTGGGTTTAGTCAGCTTGATCTTACTAAAGTTTTCCTAGCGGGAATCTTTGTGGCCTCTTCAGGGGCCATGATGGATGTGGCGGTTGATATTGCAGTAGCCGTAACTGAGCTTGTTGATAAAAATCCGTCCATCACCCGCAAAGCGGCAGTTGCATCTGGTATGAATGTTGGCCGGGCAGTTGTCGGCACAATGACAACAACCTTATTACTGGCATACTCCGGTTCTTTTACCGCCCTTATGATGGTATTTATGGCTCAGGGTACGCCGGTAATTAATATCTTGAACCTGACCTATATTGCCGCAGAAATCCTCCATACCCTTGTTGGTAGTTTTGGTGTTGTACTTGTTGCACCCTTTACTGCGTGGCTAGCTGGCTGGCTGCTGACTGGTCACTAATGCACTTTTTAACTAAACAATAACATAAATTTAACAGCACTTCTCATTTGATTTGTTACAATACTTTTAGAGCCTTACTTTAATTCTAAGGAGTGAGTGCTATGAGTAAGAAAATACTGCTCGTGTCCGCTTCGATCGGTTCTGGTCATATCCAGGCCGCAAATGCTGTTCGGGATGAACTTAACCGTATCTCTCCGGCCACAAATGTCGCAGTCGTTGATTTTCTGGACCAGGAAATCTCCCTGGGGCATCTCATTAAAGAAACCTATCTAAAAATGCTCGACGTAATACCCAATGCCTATGATTTTCTCTACCGTAAGTCCCAGAAATTTCAACCTGGTACTAGTGTAAAGAATGTAACGGCCCTTATTATGAAAAGAAAAATGGTAAAATTACTTTATGAGTATCGCCCTGATATGTTAGTCTTTACGCATCCTTTTCCCTGCTGTGCTGCCGCTTACTTACGCCGAACCGGCCAGCTTTCCATACCGATGGCTGCAGTTATGACTGACTTTTCCTTTCATCCTATGTGGCTGCACAAAGAAATTAATGCCTATTTTGTGGCCAATCATGAAATTCAACAGGCCCTTCATGACAATGGGATTGCAAAAGACCGGATTTTTATAACCGGCATCCCTATCTCTCCTAAATTTACACATACTTCCCCGAACAATCGTACGAAAGACAGGGGTATCCCTGAAATACTGATTATGGGGGGCGGCCTTGGCCTGGGAGCAATCGAAGAGGCTGTTATTAGTCTGCAGTCTGCGAAAACACAATTAAAAATCATTGCTGTTGCGGGAAATAATACTAAACTGAGAGACAGGTTGTTAACCCTAACAAACACGTCCTGCAACCCACTCACGGTCATGGGCTATACCGAGCGAATCAGTGAGCTTATGGCTAATGCCTCGTTACTTATTACTAAGTCTGGTGCGCTTACCTGCAGCGAAGCACTATCCCATGAACTCCCGCTGTTACTACTTAGTCCCCTGCCGGGACAAGAAGAAGATAATGCAAACTACCTAACCCAGCAGGGAGTTGCTCTTCGTATTTCGCCTGCTCAAACACTTGCCAGTCTAGTTGATGAGCTATTATCTAAGCCGCATATCCTAGATGATATGCGTTCAAAATCCCGCGACCTGAGCAAACCAGCCGCGGCGAATCAGATCGCCTTGATGCTGTCTGCCAGCATACACAATCGTACCGCCATATTCCCTGCAAGCTAGCGTCTCTTTAGGAAAATAGTATACTAAGGAGAGAGATATGATTAATACATTAAAAGCTGCGCCTACAGATGCTTGCCTTCACTTTATGCTAGCGGTAGCATCCCCCTTTCAAGGGTTCTTGGATAAACCAGGGCTAACCCATGAATTTTGTAACCACCAAGCCCTTTCGATCATCAAAAACGATGGCCTCTGGCATTCCACACATGCCATCGAAAACTTCGAATTATATTATCATCTGTCACTCTGTTCAGCAAAAAAGTATGACTTAAAAAAAGCTGCTTTTTTCTTAGGCGCATCCGCCCATATACTTCAAGATCTATGTGTCCCTCACCATGCAAGAGCAAAGCTGTTCAATGGTCACAAGCAATATGAAGGCTGGGCGCAAGCAAATTATGATAAGTACGCTGTACTAACCGAGGGGTTATACGGCCAGGGACTTGAGTCTCTCATTAATAATAATGCCTGTGTCGCTGCTGAATTTTTTGATTGGGTCCGCTGCGAAGATGATGTGGTCCATTACAACAAAGCGACAGAAGTTCTTCTTCCGCTGGCCCAGCGCACGACTGCAGGCTTATTTCACGCCTTTACCACAGAAATACATAACTTTTGGCAATTCTCATAAGCAGTGTTACTCCCTTGAATTATATATATCCATAGATTGTGCTCCCTGTACATAAAATCTCCCTGGCCCAAGTTGCCAGGGGGATTTTATTATTCACAGAAATTGATACAGCAAATGGTCTTCCATAAATTTCAAGAATCCATTTGAATTAAACTTGGAAAAACCAATAATAATAATAAGGTAAATGGAGGTAATATCTATGACAGTTGCTTCTCAGGTCAAACAAACGTTAACTACTCTAAAAGGCAGTCAGAGTACATTACGGTTATATGCGTTGCAGACCCGGAATGAAGAAACCAAGTTAGTTTACAAAGAAGCTTTGGAAACTACCGGAACAATTATCAATGACCTTGAAAGAAGAATACAGACTTTAGAATATCAAGAGCCACAATACAAAGGGAACTAGTCAGGAGATTGAGCAATGCAGACATGGATACAAATATTAGTTAGTTCAGTTTCATTATTTTTTGTGTTACTGCTCTTGATCAGGCTGCTGGGAAAAAGAAATATCGCTCGTATGACACCCTTTAGGTTTGTAAGCTATATCGTAACAGCAGTAATTGCCGCATTACTGTCCCTAAATTTAATTGCCAATCTCGCCTTCGGATTTATTGCGCTTGGTGTTTGGGTACTATTTCCGCTAGCATTGGATTATCTGTCCCTAAAAAGCAAATGGGTTCATGACATTGTTAACGGTAAGGAAACTGTATTAATTAAGCATGGAAAAATCATGGAGGAAAATCTTCTGCAAACAAGGCTGACAGGCGAGGAATTGCTGCGAGAGCTCCGTTCTAAAAATGCCTTTAATCTAGCTGATGTAGAATTTGCGGTAATGGAAGATACCGGCGACATAAATGTGTTTTTGAAATCTGACAAAACACCAGTATCCGCCCACGATTTAGGGAAAAAAGTGGCTCCCCTGGCTGAACCGCAGACAGTTATACTTGATGGCAACATTATCAAGGAACCTCTGGCTTCTTTGGGGTTTAACACCGAATGGCTAGGTATCCAGCTGGAAACCATCGGCGTATCGCTAGATAATGTGTTTATCGGCCAGGTAGACTCGTCTGGTGATTTATACCTGGATCTGTTTGACGACGCTGTACAATTACCACAGCCGAAAGTTAAGGAAATGCTCTACGCAAATTTCGAAAAAATCCAAGCTGATCTCACGACCTTTGCGCTAGAGACAAAAAATGAAGCAGCTAAGCAAATGTATTCAGCACATGCAGCAACGTTACAACAACTTTTGGAAAAGCTTAAGCCATATTTATTGCGTTAGAAGGTGAATTGCATTGTCAAGTAGTAAACGTAAAAATCTAACCCCTGCCCAGCAGCAATACCAGGACTTTGCCCACGCAAGGGAACCGCAGCGTCCAATCGTAACTAACTGTATCCGCGCCTTTGTTGTTGGCGGCATTATCTGTACAATAGGTCAGGGCGTACAGTTGTTTTTCATTACCTATTTTAACTTTGACGAGAAGACAGCAGGCGATCCCACTGTTGCGATTCTGATTTTGATTTCAGTAATTCTTACAAGCCTTGGATTATATGATCATATTGCCCAATGGGGTGGTGCCGGCAGTGCCGTTCCGGTTACGGGGTTTGCCAATACAATAGCCTCAGCTTCTCTTGATCACAAAAGTGAGGGGTTTGTGTTAGGGGTCGGCGGAAATATGTTTAAAATCGCCGGACCAGTTATAGTCTTTGGTGTCTTTGCCGCTTTTATTGTTGCTATTATAAAAGTAATTATTACGTCGTTAGGTGGAATGTAAATGCTGCAGGGTCATCAAACATGGGTTTTCCAATCTAAACCGACCATTATTGGTTCTGCTGCGATCGGTGGACCTTTTGAAGCACAGGGCAATCTGGCAGACGATTTTGACCTGCTTCATGGTGATATTTGGCTTGGGCAGGACAGTTACGAACAAGCAGAAAAAAACTTTTGGAACAAGCTTGTGAAACTGCAATTAAAAAAGCGAAACTCAAAAAAGAGAATATCCAGTTTTTTCTCAGTGGTGATTTAATTAACCAGATTATGCCCAGCAGCTTTACCGCCCGTACCCTTGCCGTTCCTTATTTAGGTATCTATGGAGCTTGCTCCAGTTCAATGGAAGGCCTTTCCTTAGCCTCTCTGATCATCGATAGTGGATTCGCACAGAATGCTCTTGTTGGTACATCCAGCCATAACGCCGCCTCGGAAAAGCAATATAGGTATCCTACCGAGTATGGCGCACAGAAGCCGCCTACAGCCCAATGGACTGTTACCGGAGCAGGTGCGGCAGTTGTTGCCAAACAAGGAACAGGTCCACGGGTTGCAGCGTCCACGATTGGCCGGGTAGTCGACATGGGGCTTTCCGACCCGTTTAATATGGGAGCAGCCATGGCTCCGGCTGCCGTTGACACCATTGAAGCTCACTTCAGGGATTTGAACATTTGCCCATCCTACTATGACCTCATTACGACTGGCGACTTAGGCAAAGTAGGTCACCGCATTGCCGGAGATTTGCTTACAAAGCATGGACTTAGCATCCCTGTAGAAAAGTTGACCGACTGCGGCATTTTAATGTACAAGGAAGACCAGCCAGTTCTCGCAGGCGCCAGTGGCTGCGCCTGCGTTGCTACAACTACCTTTGGGCATCTTTTAAATCGCATGCGCCGGGGGGAGCTGAACCGAATTCTGGTTATAGCCACAGGCGCTTTGCTCTCCCCCATGTCGTACCAGCAAAAAGAAACCATACCGTGTGTGGCCCACGCAGTAGCAATAGAAATGTAAAACGGGAGGCTTATGTGGAAAAGTTTGTTTTGGCGTTTATTGTTGGCGGAACTATATGTGTAATTGGACAACTCCTAATGGATGGACTGAAACTAACGCCTGCACATACAATGGTTGCTTTAGTGGTGTCCGGAGCTGTTTTAGGCGGCTTTGGCCTATATGACGATTTAATTAAATTTGCCGGTGCAGGAGCTTCCGTTCCTATCAGCAGCTTTGGCAATCAATTGGTAAAGGGTGCCCTCCAGGAAGCAGAAAAGACCGGCCTTGTCGGCGTGTTGACAGGTATTTTCAAAATCACCAGTGCCGGTATTTCAGCGGCAATAATTTTTGGATTTTTGGCGTCTTTGCTATGTAAACCGAAAGGATAAAGGAGGTGAGGTAAATGACCGTAGGTACGCAAATGACGCAAGCTATTGCAACTGTTCAAAATGCAGCCGCCACTATGAAGACATTTTCATTAGAGACTCAGGATCAGCAGGCAAAACAAACCTTCGAACAGTTAGCAACTACTCTTGACAATGCTGTTGATTCATTAAAGCAAAGACAAAAGCAGGTTGAACAGCAGGAACCACAATACAAACAACAATAACGATTATGCAACTGCTCTAACCAAAGCCGGAATCTTATTTCAGCTTTGGTTATTTTCTGTATTCAGTGCTATATAATACATTATATTAAGGCAATATTGAACCATGATTTGAAGGAATTTGCGCATTTATATAGAATATTTGATTATTGCATAGATATTTTTTATATGTAATAGTTTTATGCTGAAAGGCAGATATAATGTCAAATTAGATTATAAGCTGATTTCATGAAACTCAAAATGATGGACCAAAAGAGTAGTGGGATTGCACTTTCCGGGATCAAGACACTCCCGCTCCCTATAACAATTACAGGAGAGTGATACACATTGTTTAAAAAAATTACTGCCTATTTACTTGTTACAGCTTTCATGCTAAGTTTGACTGGCTGTAGCCAGCAGGCAGCTGTGCAACAGCCGCCTGCTGCCGTTAACTACAAAATTGGTGTTGTAACCCCACCGCTTTCAGCTAGTGAAGATGAGTTCCGCGGTGCAGAAAAGGTTTCCAAAAAATATCCAGCGATGATTAAACATGTAGTCTTACCGGAAAACTTTAGCAAAGAACAAGAAACTGCTATTTCGCAAATTATTAGCCTGGGTAATGACCCTGATGTTAAAGCAATCGTAATCTGTGCCGGTTATTCAGGCATTCTTCCCGCCATCCAGAAGATCAAGGAAAAAAGACCTGAGATTAAAGTCATTACCGCCCCCATTTGGGACGATCCCAATCTAATGAGCAAATACGTAGATTTGGCCTTAGATACTGATTGGGTCGAACGCGGTGTTACCATTCCGACCAAGGCTCAAAAAATGGGAGCCAAAACCTTCATTCATTATTCTTTCCCTACTCACATGGCCAAAGAGGTTATATCCAAACGTCATGATAAGATGAAAGAAACCTGCAAAAAACTTGGTATGCAGTTTGTAGATGTCAGCACCCCTGACCCGCAAACTGGTGGCGGACCTACTGCTATGCTCCAATTTTTACAAGAAGATATTCCCCGGCAGATTGCTAAATATGGAAAAGACACTTGCATATTTGGAACTAACTGCCCTATGCAGGATGTCATTATTGCCAAAGCACTTGATCTTAAATTTATCATGGCAGAGCAGTGCTGCCCGACACCAACCCAGGGCTTCCCTGTTGCGATGGGTCTTGAGATATCCCCAGAAGATGCCGGCGACTTTGCCAAGATTAATCAACTGATTACAGCGAAAGCGGCCCAAGCAAACATGACTGGCCGCCTGTCCACCTGGCCGGTTCCGGTAGGGGTCTTCTTGCCTGAATTCTCAGTGGAAGTAGCCAAAGGCATGATTGAAGGAACTATAACCACCCCCTCTGTTGATCAGCTTGCCCCAATTGCCAAACAAATTTCCGGAGTGAATGTTACCTTCAATAAAATGAAGCCCGAACTTAACAACTATTGGTTGATTATAATGGAATCTATTATTTATTAAAACAGTCGGGTAACGCCCCCGTCATCCCGGTAGACGGAAATTCTGCATATATTCCCACTAACTGATCAGGTATACGATTATACCTGATCTTTTTCTTAAAAGGAGGAAAAAACTTATTGATGGAACCCCTCTTACAAGCTTGCGGTATATCTAAAGCATTTGAAGGTCATTGGGTACTGCAAGACGTTAATCTAACTATATTTCCCGGAGAAATTCACGGTCTGGTAGGAGAGAATGGCGCTGGAAAAAGCACGCTATTAGGCGTACTGGCCGGTCGTCCGGAAATTACAGAATCAGGAGGCTATTCAGGGAGTATCTATTGGCAGGGACAAGAAATGCTTATCCGCTCGCCGACACAGACCGCAAAAATAGGTATCGGTATGGTGAATCAGGATTTCGCCTTAATCCCAGCGCTTACTTTGTCAGAAAATATTAAACTTGGACGGGAAAACGTCATACCTTGGACTAGCCTGCTTAGCAAGCAACTGGCCTATATCGATAACAGAAAGGACATTGCAGACTGTGCAGCAACACTAAATAAACTTAACATTACTATTGATCCGTCTTTGAAGGTACAGAACCTTCCTGTCACACTCCAACAGTTTATAGAGTTAGCAAGAGAACTTAGCAAGCCTAATCTACAACTGCTTATTCTTGACGAACCCACTGCCGTACTTCCCCCCCAAGATGCAACCCATGTTCTTGACATAGCACGTGAACTGGCTCAAAAAGGCATCGCCATTTTATTTGTCTCTCACCGGCTAGAAGAAATCACCAAAATCTGTAATAGAATTACTGTACTAAGAAATGGTCAAGTTGCGACGGTTTACCACCAAAAAGATTTTGCTATTAAACATATTGCTGCCAGTATGGTTGGACAGATGCTGACCACAACCCGGAAAACTATTAAAAAAGCAGTTCAATCTGAGCTTATACTTGAACTACGCAACTACTCGGCATCTATGCCGGGAGATCAACTGAACAACATGTACCTGGGCATCAAACGCGGTGAAATTATCGGCATTACCAGTTTACCCGGTCATGGTAAGTCCGCTGTCGGCAACGGGATAATGGGTCTTGTGCCAATTACCGGAGAAATCATTTTTGAAGGCACCCCCTTACTCCCCCGGAATAACGGATCACCTAATACAGCTGCAGTCCTAGCTAAAGGCATTTGCTTAGTTCCCGATGACCGGCGTCACGCCGGTCTGCTGCTTAACCAGTCTGTTGAAGAAAATATCACGTTTACCGCCGTACAGCAAGGCAAATTTCTGAAAAGCATTTTTGGCAAAACCATCGGTTGGAAGTCAAAACAACAATGTACCGCTTGCTCAGCGGCACTGATAGCTTGTTTGGATATTCGCTGTCAGAACAGGAAGCAGCCAACAAGGCAATTAAGCGGCGGCAACCAGCAAAAGGTCTGTCTGGCTCGTGCACTGGCACTACAACCAAAGCTGCTCTTTATCCATGAACCTACACGCGGTGTAGACATCAATGCCAAAGAGAAAATTCTTCAGGCATTGCTAACAATGAATGAAAATTTGACAACAACGATCATAATCGCCTCTGGCGAGTTAGAAGATCTTAAAAGAATCTGTGACAGAATCGTTGTATTATATGAAGGTAACATCTCGGCAGTGCTACCTCCTGATAGTACTGCCGAAACACTGGCTTTAGCTTTAGTTGGCAAGAGAGGATACATACCATGATCAACCTACGTCAACATATTCCGCAATATATAGTAGCCCTTTTTCTTCTTATTATGTTCGCTACTGCAAGGACTATCAATCTATCTGTTTCCGGTCTAATCAGTGATTCCTTAGTTCGATTAGGCATGAATGGCGTATTAACTCTGGCGATGCTGCCTATGCTCCATGCCGGAGCCGGTCTCAACTTTGGCATGTCTTTTGGCATAGTGGCCGGCTTGTTAGGTATGTCTTTAGCAGTCAACTTCCGGCAGATTGGTCTGCCCGGCTTTTGCTGTGCCTTGCTGTTTTCCATCGCCTTTGCCTTGGTTTTAGGATTTTTTTACTCACTCTTGCTGAACCGGGTAAAAGGCCGCGAAGAAATAGCCGGTATCTTCTCCGGGTTCTCATTTATCTTCCTCATGAACTTTTTTTGGGCAGTAGCCCCATTTACCAACGCCGCCATGCTCTGGCCGATTGGTGGCCAGGGTGCCCGTCCCACCGTTAATCTTGAACCTTACTTCGGCAAAATAGTAAATAATTTCTTGCTTATTCAACTTGGGGATTTTCAACTGCCTCTCGGGCTAATCGTGAGCTTTTTACTGTTATGCCTACTTGTTTATATTATTTTTCAATCGCGCCTTGGACTTGCAATCATCGCTACCGGCGAGAGCGAACAATTTGCCCAACTGTCAGGCGTAAATGTTAAGAAAATGCGTACATACGCCATCATACTATCTACCGTACTTGCAGCGGTAGGGATCTGTTTCTATGCCCAGGGCTATGGCTTTCTGGAATTGTATGATGCACCACTGTTAATGGCCTTTCCCGCTGCATCAGCCATATTGCTTGGTGGTTATACCAGGAGGGGTGCCTCCATCTTCCAAGTCATTACCGGCACTTTTTTATTTCAGGCTCTCTACGTTTTTACCGGCCCAATCGCCAACACACTACTTGCTCCGCAGGTGTCAGAACTACTTCGAATGATAATTTCTAACGGCGTCATTTTGTATTCGCTACTCTACGAGGGGAGGCAAAAAAACCTTGCTGCAAAATAGACTAATATGTTTTCTCTTTCTCCTGCTCGTTCTTCTTGGTTGGCACTTTTCTGGCATGAATCTTGCTTTTATTATCAATGAGGTTATCATCCGGTTTATTCGCGACGGCATTCTGGCTTTAGCCTTACTTTTTCCAATTCTTGCCGGTATGGGTCTGAATTTTGCTATCACCATCGGAGCAATCTGTGCACAAATAGGGTTTCTTTTAGTGCTGGACTGGCAGATTCCTGGATTTTCAGGCTTATTTCTGGCGACAGGTATCGCCCTTACCTTTGCAATACTCCTCGGTCTGTTAATAGGTTGGAGCCTAAACCAAGTAAGAGGCAAAGAAATGATTGCCACAATGTTGTTGGGCTCTGTCGGTACAGCGATCTACCAACTAGTATTTATGGTCGGGTTCGGAACAATAATTACTCCCCACAATCCGGAGATCATTCTTTCCCGAGGCATTGGCATCCGAAACTTGGTCGATCTGGCTCCTTTCCGCAATCTAATCGATCAGCTCTGGCTCATAGAATTAGGTCAAATACGCTTACCGCTCTTTATGATATGTATTGTATTACTCTTTTGCGGAATTACTGGCTATTTGACCAGAACCCGTTTGGGACGTCAGATACGAATTGTCGGGGAGGATTGTGACAAAGCCGCCTTGCTTGGCATTCCGGTTAATCGTGTAAAATTAGCAGCAGTTGTTCTATCCACTGTTATAGCCTGCTGTGGACAACTTATTTTCCTCCAAAATATAGGAATGATTAACGTCTACACCGCACATCTTAATGCCGATATTTTTGCGGCAGCTGCAATACTAGCTGGCGGCGCCACTATCCGCAGGGCAAATGTAACCAATGTCATTGTCGGTGTTCTACTCTTCCATGCCTTATTTATTGTGTCGCCTCAAGCCGGTCAACATTTATTCGGCAACGCAGCTCTTGGAGAATACTTTCGCAGCTTTGTGGCCTATGGCACAATAGCCCTAGCTTTACTTATTAACATTCATACTGAAAAAACTTTGAACAAATAGTTATCATATATGCCAAACACATCAAACTGCTACAAAACCCTTTCTCCTAGTAACGATCCCATCAGGTCTACCGCTACTTTAGCGGTCTGATTCCTATTATCTAGTATGGTGTTCACTTCCACGAACTCAGCACTGGTAACAATATTAGCCGCAGAAATAAGTTCCATGGCTAAATGGCTTTCACGGTAGGTTAATCCGCCAA
This sequence comes from Sporomusa ovata DSM 2662, assembly GCF_000445445.1. Classification (GTDB taxonomy): domain Bacteria; phylum Bacillota; class Negativicutes; order Sporomusales; family Sporomusaceae; genus Sporomusa; species Sporomusa ovata. The sequence goes on from NZ_ASXP01000005.1 coordinate 265,219, forward strand.
GTACCGGTGTACCAACGCCCGGTGCGTGCAAAGGGTCGATGACGTCCATATCGAAACTCACGTGAACACCATCAGTGCCATTAGCTACTATTTTAATGGCCGCTTCCATCACCTTAGCCATGCCCATTATGTCGATTTCATGCATGGTATACACGACAACACCAAGTTCTTTAAGTAGCATCTTCTCTCCTGGGTCCAAATCCCTAATACCAATCATTACAAACTTCCCCGGGTCAAGTTTTGCAGCCCGGCCTCCGACTCCGGTCAACCGCTCATGGCCACGGCCAAAACACACCGCCACCGGCATTCCGTGAATATTACCGGACGGCGAAGTTACAGCCGTATTAATATCACCGTGAGCGTCGAACCAGAGAACACCCAACTTCTTTTTATGCTGGAGCACACCAGAGATGGTACCAATAGCAATGCTGTGGTCACCGCCAAGAATCAGAGGAAAATGGGTTTTTGCCATTTCCTCAGCTACCATGCGGCAAAGCTCAGTGTTAACTCTTTCAATTTCATCCAGATATTTTAGACTTGTTCCGTCCACATAGCAGGAATCTGGCCTATTAGCCACAATATCTCCTTTGTCGTCAATTTCATAACCAAGTGACTGGAGTTTTTCACCCACTTTTGCGTAACGGATAGCACTAGGCCCCATATCTACGCCCCGGCGATCCGCACCTAGATCTAACGGTACTCCAATAATAGAAATGCGATTATTAATAGTTGGATTCATATGGAGAACCCCCTTTTACATATCCCTTATCATCTTACTCATAACGAAGTGTAGTCTCGGATAAAACTTCGGTTCGGCAAATTAGTAGCCAAAACTAGGTTACTGATTTTCCCCTAATTTAATACGAGATTAAATAATAATACCCCATAAATGCCTGTTACGGCTCTCTATGGGGTATTATTACGGTTTCTAATATTTCGCCGAAAGTAATCGGTACTGAAAAGTCACCTTTATTTAGCTTTCGCAAGCAATATTCCGGTTACTTCCTGGATAATAAATTCGATATCCGCAAGCATACTATACAAGGTTCTACCACTAGGCATGGTTTTCTCCTGCTGAATAAACCGGCACCCGTCCTCCCGCAAAGTTTGAATGTTTCTTTGTACTACCGGTTTTTTGTACATTTTGGGATTCATGTGAGGGGCAAAAACGGTGACTGCCTCTGTTGACAGGATAGTAGTAGACAACATGTCGTCCGCTATACCGTTAGCCGCTTTTCCAATAATGTTTGCAGTTGCCGGAGCAATTAATAATAAATCTGCCTTATCTGCAAGCTTTTTATGCCCCGTATTCCATGAAACCGGATCTGCAAATTGATCCAGAATAACCGGATTGCCGGATGCATTGCGAAAGGTTAATGGCGCAATAAATTTCGTGGCACTATTTGTCATAATTACATCTACATTGGCGTGCAGTATGACCAGTTTACTGATAATATCAGCCGCCTTATATGCCGGACTGCATCCGGTCACACCAATAATGATATTTTTCCCATTAAGCATGTTATCGATCTCTTTTCTATGTTTATATTTCTACCATCATACCAAATATAGGTAGCTATAAACTTCTAAACAAACCAATTACTTTGCCTGCAATAGACACATTCTCAGCATATATGGGTTCCATTGAATCGTTCTCTGGCTGTAGTCGAATACGTCTTGCCTCTTTGAAAAAACGTTTTACAGTAGCCTCTTCATTGTCTATCAAAGCTACCACAATTTCACCATTACAAGCATTGCTTTGTTGCCGGACAAGCAAGTAGTCTCCATCTAAGATACCAGCATTAATCATACTATCACCTTTCACTGCCAGCATAAACACATTATCTTCACTACCGATTAATTCTGACGGCAGAGGATAGGTTTCTTCAATGTTTTCAACGGCAAGTATCGGTTGACCGGCAGTAACTACACCAACAAGCGGAACTGGGATAACCGTCTTATGTCTCCATGGAGCTTCATCAAGTACGTCAATTGCACGCGGCTTAGTAGGATCACGTTTTATATAACCTAAGGATTCCAATTTAGTCAGATAGGAATGTACTGTAGAACTGCTGCTAAGCCCGACTGCTTCGCCTATCTCCCGAACAGACGGAGGATAACCTTTAGCCCGGAGGTTTTCTTTTATATAATCCAATATTTCTTTTTGCCTTTTATTTAGTGAACCAACAGTCATTTTTACCACCTCAAGATAATTGTACCATAAAACAATAGAAAAAAGAACATTAGTTCGAAATTTTACCGAACATACTTGCGGGGAACATATGTACTATGCTATAATAACAGCAACCAAACATACGTTCAATTAGAGGGGTGTTTATAATTATGAGAAAGACAATATTGGTACTGTCACTAGTTCTTGTTATATTGGCTATTACACCGTTTGCTATTTCCCGTGCTTTTGTTGAACCTACTACCTATGAGACGATCTACGTAAAACCAGGAGATACAGTTTGGCAAATTGCTGCTAAATACATGACAGATAAAGACGATGTTAGGGAAATCGTTTTTGAGATTAGGCGAATAAATAAATTGGATAACGACGCAAAGGTTTATCCCGGACAAGCTTTGAAAGTGCCGGTAAAGTATACCGCTTCATGACATCCCTCCACTCCTTGAAGCTAAGAAACAATCATTTAATTCTTCTTATAGCCTTACTATTGACTATAGGATATCCCTGCATTCATAACCAAACCGAACTCACGTCAATGCCAGCATCAATTTATCTGTTGTTTGTTTTTATTCATTCATATATGAAATAACTATTGATGACAGCAACTAATTACTATATAATTATAACCATAGTTAATTTTGGTTTTGTTTTATTAGTTTTAGTTCAATGTCACAATGAAGTGCCGGCCGGATGTATTCATCCGCGCCGGCGCTACTATTAGGAGGCGATTATTCATGATGGTCAGTGGTTCGGCGATATCGTTATTTAATTCCCAAAAAGCAGATAGTGGTTTTCAAGCTCCCCTGGTCAATGCTTGTTCACAGTCACTTTTATTTCAGAAAAGGAGGCAAAATAACCTACAGGAGAATGTTTCCAGTGTCAAAAGTGCGGTGGATTTAAATAGAAGCATAAATCCATTCACCGTCAACCCCGAACAAGAACTTACAGCTATGCACAACCAGCTTATTACTCTATGCCTTCATAACCCGAATTTAAATGACTTTCATCTTCATGACAAACTTCGTAAAACTAACCCCACTTTGACAATAGATACTTTTTATCGATTAAAGCAAGAGTGTGGTTTAGATAATCATGAGGCAATCTGCAACATTTTGTTAAATCGGCTCTTTCTTGGCTGTAATAACGAATTAAATACTACCCAACTAAAATTCATCTATAAGATGCATCCTGAATTACATGACCGCGATATACGTCCAGGCAGCCCTGGTGAACTTATTGTATACAAATGTCTTTTCGGAAAAAGATTGGCGAAAAAGGGAAGCTTATATGTCCATCTATTTATCGACATGTTTAACGGCTGGAGTTTTGCCAGCATTAGCTCAAACCGTTCTTTAAAAGAAGGAATTAGAATACTTCAAAAACATATTGAGCCAAAATATAGCAAACATGGTTTTCAACTTAAAAACATTCTTCAATCATTGCCAACTTATCGCACCAAACAAAACACCATGCCACTTACAAACCCAAATGGGTTAGCCGCTAAAATTCAATGGGAAATAAGTACGCGTCAATTCGGATTAATCAGACACTTTCAGCGCCAACTTGTATTAAGCAATTTTTTTGAAAATTATCGAGAAGAACTACCTTCTTTGCGTACGCTCATTGCCTTTTCAAAGCTAATCAAAAAATATAATGCCGAATTCAATTTTTGCCACCAACGTCCTATGTTACGATCTACTACAATAAAACCATAAAACCATGATAATTAGTTGAAACCTATAGTAAAAGCAAGTTGATGAACTAGTATTTGGGGCAGAGAATCACGGTTTTCCTTGGTAACGGCGATGAGCTTCACTTGGGGATGATTTCTGACTTGATCAGTCCAACCTTTACTTGCCAGTTTTATAACGCCAAAAACCGGTGTATTGCCATCAAGAGTAGCAATAACTTCCTTTTGAAAAGCAAGCGCTTTACATTCCAAACTGCCACATTCATCCATCAAAATCAAACTTGAACTGTTTCTGGCAGACCTGATCAGTTCAACACCATAATTGTCAAACTTCTTCGTTAAAGCCTGGGGGGGATGGTCTGCGAAAAAACGCACGACAGCGTTTTCTTCCCTAAAATTCTTTGGTTCAGGGGCAGAATTCATATACAGCAGTTTGTTTGGCAATGCCCTGTCCGGACCGTAGTATGTTTTAAAACCACCAGGAGTTATCTTAAGTTGGGAAAGGGTTTTAGCAATGACTGTGCTTTTCCCTACTTGTATTTCACCTGTCAAAAATATATGCATTTTGATTTATAGACCCCTTTGACTTTGAATCCAACGAGTAAACGCGTCCCCGCTTTCAGGCCTCGGTCTCCCAACGCTGTGCAGTAAATCTCGTTTTACCCGTGCTGATACGACTAATGTTACCACGCCTTAATAAGACGTGCAACAGGCCGCCAGAGCAATAATATTGTGAAAACCACCGGCCTATCAAGCTTTTTGAATAAACAGTTTATCTTATCGATGAGTTAAGACTCCCGCCTCTATAGGCGGCATTACTTCAGTTGGGGTAGAGTCTTCAACTGAAGCTTCATTGTTCAGCTTTGCTGAACGAGTTCACTGATCTAATTTAATAAACTCAAAGTTTTCTTTTGGCCATCAAGATAGTCACAGATAGAACGAAACTCTTTTATGTCGGTGATTTTTTTTAAGTCCCGAAGATCAAAAATAATGTCCGTATACTTATGTTTTATTAACTCCATATCATATAATTCACATTCAATAAATCCTTCTCTCCAACTATGAATATAAGGTAGGAAGTCATCCCAATTGCGCTCGAAATATTTTACTTTGGCAAAACATAACTGGTATATATAAAATATAATCCTTATAACCGAGGATTTTTTTACGAATTTGTGGCTAAAAAATATTTTTTGCGGATATTTCCCCTTGGGTCTTTCCCAATATAAATCAGAATTACAATGAAGATCGTATTTGATGAGTACTTTTCGTTTTTCGTCATCTAACTCAGCCATTACTATTTGATTTCTGACTTCATCACATTGTTCCTTTAACTTTTGATAATCCACCTGTTGAACCTCCCCACTAGTAGCTCAAGCTTGACAATGCATTCATGATAATCAAATCAACCCTTACCGTCTATAAAACTAATTCGCAAATTGTATAATAGAATCCTCTTGTATATTAATATATTTTTTAACTAATATTGATATACTTTATAATTCGATTGCCATTTTTCGCCAGCATTTCTGAAAAAAATTAAAACAGCGCTATCGCGCCCTTGAGGATACGGCTAACCGCAGAGTACACAGAGAGCGCAGAGGGGGAGATGTATATCGAGACATTCCCTCTGCGTACTCTGCGTCTCTGCGGTTCAAAAAACTTATATTTTCTTTATGTATAAAAAATTCCTAGCCAATTATCATAATTAGCTAGGATTGCTACATTCATCTGGTAGCCCTAAGGGGAATTGAACCCCTGTCTCCGCCTTGAGAGGGCAGCGTCTTAACCTCTTGACCATAGGGCCATAGAAAATATCTCTAACACATATTGATTTTACATCTTTATAGTGCGTTTTGCAAGAGCTACTTCCAATTATTTAGCTTGTTTACCAACAAAACTTATGGCTTGCTTTAGCCTCAATAAGCAACAGTCTTTGCCCAAGAGTGCCATTACGTCAAATAATCCCGGACTCACCGTTCGTCCTGTTAATGCAAGTCTGGTAGGATGAATGATCTCGCCAGACTTTATACCCAGTTCCTCGACCAGTTGTTTATAAGCCACCTCCGTATGCATAACATCAAATGTTTCAATACGTTCCAAACGCTCCAGCGCCTTACCCAAAAGTTTTTCCACTTCAGGGGAGGAAAAGTATTTGCGCTGACCCTTTTCATCATACTCAGTGACATCCCTAAAATAATAGTCTACCGCCTCAGTCAATTCAACCAGCGTTTTAACTCTATCTTGCATGACACCGACAACTGCCCGGATAAAACTATACTGCTCCACTGATTGTTCTTCTGTAATCAACCCTTTTCGTAGAAAGAAAGGAATCGCCTCGCGAGTAATATCGTCAAGATTCATGCTGCTTAAATACTGACCGTTAATCCAGGTAAGTTTTTTTGTATCATAAATTGCTGCATTCTTTGAAACCTTATCTAAGCGGAATTTTTCCATAGCCTCTTTAGGTGTAAAGATTTCCTGCTCGCCTCCTGGTGACCAGCCTAAGAGAGTCAAGTAATTAACGATTGCAGGTGCCAAGAACCCTTGCTCGCGAAATTCTTCTACCGATGTTGCCCCATGACGTTTACTAAGCTTGCTTCTGTCGGGAGCAAGAATCATTGCTACGTGGGCGAATTGGACGGTCTCATATCCCAGGGCTTCATATAGCAGCACTTGTTTCGGAGTATTGGAAAGATGCTCTTCCGCCCGAATTACATGACTGATAGCCATCGCATGATCATCAATAACACAGGCGAAATTATAGGCTGGCATACCATTCGACTTCAGGATGACAAGGTCGTCTAATTGATCAAGGGAAAAACTTACATCTCCGTGAACCAAATCTCTGACTTTTACCTGTCCGCTATCTGGAATTTTGAGCCTAATTACAGCTTTCTCCCCTGCTGCAATCCTTTTTTGAGCTATAGAGAGCGGCAGATCGCGACACTTGCCATTATATCTAAATGCCTCGCCGGCTTGTCGCTGACTCTCTTTGACATGTTCCAATTCTGTGGTTGTGCAGAAACAGTAATATGCCTTACCTTCCTCAACCAGCCTTTGTGCTTCTCGTTGATATAAATCTAATCGCTCCGACTGATAATAAGGTCCGCAAAAACCGCCTATTTCCGGTCCTTCATCCCAATCTATCCCCAGCCATTTCAGACTGGCCAAAATCTGTGAAACAGAATCTTTTTTTAGTCGCTGTGTATCTGTATCTTCAATTCTCAGAACAAACTGTCCCTGACACTGCCGGGCAAAAAACCAATTAAACAATGCTGTCCTTGCTCCGCCGATATGCAGATAACCTGTCGGACTTGGAGCAAACCGTACTCTTACTGTATTCAAAACGCAGGCCCCCCGATATATATATGTAAATTTTATTATAGCACATTAAAGCAAAAAAGTATTTTTTTACAATTCTACCTATATCGGAGAGTAGTTACCTACTTAAATTAGTATCTGGGTATTACATTCTTATGAAATTTATTACCAATTCCAAACAGTCTGGTACTGCTGTAGCAACTAACAACAGTACAGTTAACAAAATCAACACAACTGTAAAAAACCAGGCAATCACATTGTACAGACGTGAATTTGAATAATTCTCCATTATATTCTTATCACTGGCGATTAAAACCATAAAAATTAAGATAGGCGGTAATAATATACCATTTACTACCTGCGAGGTAAGCATGACATGATAAAGTGACAATCCAGGCAACAGTACTAAGGCGGCACCAATAGCGATTAGTGCCGTATATAAGCCGAAAAATACCGGAGCTTCTTCATACGACTTACTGATACCATGTTCAAAACCAAATGCTTCGCAGATAGCGTAGGCGGTGCTAAGAGGCAAAATAAACGCCGCCAGCATGGAAGCGCCAAATAAACCGAAAGCAAAAAGCATGCTAGCATATTTTCCGGCTAGTGGTTCCAAGGCAAGTGCTGCATCTTTTGCCGTTTCGATTGATATATTGTTAACATACAATGTTGCTGCTGTAGCCACGATGATAAAGAATGCCACAAATCCAGTGAAGAAAGAGCCAATAAACACATCCCAGCGAGTATAGGCGTAATCTTTTGCCATTATCCCTTTATCTACGATCGAAGCCTGAACATAAAATTGTCCCCAGGGTGTAATTGTTGTTCCAATTACGCCAATCGCCATGAAAAGGAATTCGGCATTCCAGGAGAAAGATGGTGTTACCGAGGCAACTATTACTTCCTGCCAAGGCGGGTTAATAATTATACCTGAAATTACATAGCTAAAAAAAGTTATGCACAAAGCAAGGAAAATTTTCTCAATCCGGTCATAGCTACCCATAACTACCAGCCACCAAACCACTCCGGCGGTTAAAGGCACCGCTGCATATTTGCTCACACCAAATATTTCAAAGCTTGTGGCAATGCCCGAAAACTCTGAAGCAGTCGTGCCTATATTAGCAATAAGCAGTACAACCATTGCAAAAAGTGTCCATCGTACACCAAATTGTTCGCGGATTAAATCTGCAAGCCCTTTACCGGTGACAGCTCCGGTACGAGCGGAAATCTCCTGCGCAATAGCCAAACAAACAGTAGCAACAAACATAGTAAATAAAAGTGTATAACCATATTTTGCTCCTGCGGCTGCGTAGGTAGCAACACCGCCTGCATCGTTATCAGCAAATGCAGTCACAATACCTGGCCCCATAACAGCTAAAAAAATGCTAATACGCCCGCGAATGCCTTTAACCAATTTCACTATCACCACCTCCAGAGCCGTCTATTGACAATGTACCCCGAGCTTACATCCCCTCTGCCGCGCTCAGGAATCAATATTTCTAATACATCGTCAACAGTTATAATTCCGAGCATTGTACTTTGTTCGTCAACTACGGGAACAGCCAGTAACCCGTACTTGTGTATAATGTCTGCCACCTTGCGGTGACTATCATCATGCCGTATATAGATCACTTTTTCATGCATAATATGGCCTAAATTAGCTTGTGGTGATGCAAGAATAAGTTCACGTAACGAAAGCGCTCCCAATAACATTTCTTTTTCATCAAGAACATATATATAATAAATCGTCTCGGCAATAGGCGCCAGCTCGCGTATTTTCTCAATTGCTGCTTCGGCTGTAATATTGGCGGACAAGCCGATATACTCGGTAGTCATCAACGCTCCGGCCGTGTCATCAGGATAATTCATCAACTCCTGAACTTCCTCAGCATCATCAGATTCCATTAAATTGAGCAATTCTTGTGATTTTTCGTCAGGAAGCTCACCTAATATATCGGCAGCTTCATCAGGTGGCATATCCTCCAAAAGGTCTGAGGCTTGTTCCTGGTCCATCTGGGTGATAATTTCAATCTGCGTATCCAAGTCCATTTCTGCCAGTGCTTCAATGGCTTGCCGAGAGTCTAAATTTTTTATGAAGCTAGCTCTGCTGTTATAATCTAGCTGCTCAACAATGTCCGCAATATCAGCGGGATGCAACTGACTGAATTGCTCTTTATCACGGCTAAGCTGCAGGCTGGACGTCCGGTTTTCCAATGGTTTAATAAACTGCCAGCCAATAAAATTGTGCGCCATATTTTTAACCAAAAACTCTAAACCGAGACGCCTAAATAATCCTCGTAAACCAATATCTACAGCCACTAATACTAAGCCCCGTTGCTTCTCGTGCGCTACCCATGTTAAGGTTATGTCGTTGACCCGAACCAGTTTCGATCCTTTAAAATCAATAATTTGCTTATCAAGCAGCCATTTGCGGACATAGATTTCATCATCCTGCAGCGGAATCATTATATAGGGTGCAAATTCTCCGTCAAGTTGTATATACTTACCGCTTACTTCTGATACAAACGTTATGGGAACAACCCCCTGGGTATTTCGCCCATACTTGATGCCAGTTACTCGTGGTGCGACGCCGTCCCATTTGACTACCATGTCTTTAACCTTACCTATGCGTTGTCCAGCCACGTCAAGAATTGGTTTTCCCAGGAGTTGACTGAAATAAAATTCACCGAAAAACGCTGCCATAGTCATACCATTACCTCCTCTATACATCGGTCCGGCCAATTAATTTTACTGTAAACGATAGGCCGACTTTTGCTTGTTGCAACACCGCCTCCTCGGCTATCAGAGTATGCATAAAACAAAGTAGACCTTCTCCTGTTTGTGAAGAAGGCCTATCAGTAGTCAATGAGCAGCAATGTTTGCGACCTCCTCTACTCGTTTAGTTTTAGCACTGCATAACGTAGAGCTCGATTCTTACTCAGCCACATTAAGTAAAACCTTAATTCGGTAGTACCTGTTAACCCATTGGCGTCTCTCGACGTTTCCGGGTAGTGGCATTTTTTTATGCAGGAGCCTCACCTAACAGAGAATTGTTTAGTTTAGTGTATGATTTAACAGGCAGGAATGTCACTTAATAGTGAGTTAACTGACATATTCCTCTGGGATTTTATAGATATCATTCAGACATTTTAATCAGACCACCATCAACGTAATGTCTTATTCTTTATGTAACATTACATTGATAATCGCAATATAGTATATAAACCAGTAATTCTTTAGCTAGGGAGGGTATCTTTATGCCAGAGTTATTAGCGGCAATCTCCCTACTTGGTCTAGTCGGCATTGGTGTATTCACGTACCTTCAGTCCTGCCGCAAAAACTAGGCGACACTTTGCTGTCGCCTGGTTTTTGTTGTCTGTAACCCCATATTCGACTTATATGAATAAATTTACATTGGAATCTTCTGCTTCGTTTAGATAATAACCGACACCGCCATATTTTATGCCGTCAATCAGTTCTTCCGGCTGTAAACCCATTACATCCATAGACATTTGGCAAGCGACTATCTCAATTCCTGAAGCTAAGGCCGCTTGAATAAGTTCTTCGAGAGAACTTACATTTTTATTTTTCATCACCATACGCATCATTTTACTCCCCATCCCCATCATATTCATATTGGAGAGTTTTAGCTCTTTACTGCCTTTGGGCATCATTAGACCAAACATTTTATCAATAAAACCTTTCTTTACGGAAACATTTTCGGATTTTCTCAAAATATTTAAACCCCAGAAGGTGAAAAATAAAGTCACCTTTTTTCCCATCGAAGCCGCACCGTTGGCTATGATAAAGGCAGCCATAGCCTTGTCGAGATCTCCACTAAAGACTACTATGGTTTTGTTGTCTTTCATTGGCAGATTGGACAAACTCTGATTTGTAATTTTAGGATCACTGCCTTTTTTTATATAGGCTATAATTTGACTTTGCTCTTTCTTTATATCGAGAAGTTCATTTTTTGTTCGGAGGCACCAGGCTTTACTATCTTCATAGAAACCTGGATCAGAGACCACTACTTTAAGGATTTGGCCGTTGGCCATTCCGTCAATTGATGCTTTAACTTGCATTAATGGACCGGGACAGCTTAGCCCGCTAGCATCCAATAATTTATCATAGTCCTTTGTTTGGAATTTAGCCTCTTTAATAAGTTGCGTATCAGTATCTATGCTAGATTTCTTCTTAGAAACAGCGGCAGTAGTATCTGGTTTAAAGCGCAGTGCGGATGCGGATTTATAACCGCCAGTCATATTTTTAACGTTAAAACCATGTTGGGTTAAAATTCGCGCAGCGATATAGCCCCGCAATCCTACCTGGCAGTATGCTAGAATTGGTTTGTTTTTATCCAGATTGTCTAACTTTTGTCTCAGTTTATCAACAGGGAGGTTAATAGCTCCTTCCAAATGGCCATTTTCAAACTCAAATTCAGTTCGGACATCCACTAATTGAGTTTCTTCTTTATTGTAGTTTTCCAATTCCTCGTAAATAAACGTTTCTACACGACCTGCCAAGACATTTTCTGCTACATAGCCAGCCATATTAACAGGATCTTTAGCTGAAGAAAAAGGCGGTGCATAGCAAAGTTCAAGTTCTGTCAAATCCGATACTTTGCCCTTAAGACGAATTACAGTAGCAATTACGTCAATACGTTTATCTACGCCGTCAGAGCCAACTCCCTGCGCTCCCAAAATAGTACCTTCCTCATTAAAGATAAGCTTTAATGACAATGGCAATGCTCCCGGATAGTAAGAAGCATGGGATACAGGATGCACATAAATTACCTTATAAGGAATAGTTAGTCGTTTGAGTGTTCTTTCGTTACTACCTGTACTTGCGGCCGTTAGACCGAAAACCTTGAGTATCGAGGTTCCCTGAGTCCCCTTATAGGTGGAAGTTAATCCAGCAATATTATCGGCGGCAATTCTTCCTTGCTTATTCGCTGGACCAGCCAAAGGAATTGCCACATTTTGTTTGGTTACAAAGTCAACAACTTCAATGGCATCACCTAAAGCATAAACACCTGGACAGGAAGTTTCCAGCTTTTCATTAACAAGAATGTGCCCTTTAACCCCTAATTCGATGCCGCTGTCTTTAAGAAACCTGGTGTCTGGTGTTACGCCAATAGCTAGAATAACCGTATCAGCAGTAAGTATTTTACCACTGTTCAAAATGACTTCAATCGTGCTGCCTTTATCTGCAAAGGATTTTACTCCATCGTTTAGCAAAAGTTTTACATTATTATCCTCTAATTCCTTTTCCACAATAACTGCCATGTCTGTGTCAAAAGGCGGTAAGATATGAGGTGCTGCTTCTACCAGAGTTACTTCTAACCCACGGTCTTTCAGGTTTTCCGCCATTTCCACACCGATAAAACCGCCACCAATAACGACTGCCTGTTTGACTTCTTGTTTTTCAATAAAACTTTTTATCGTATCGGTATCTGGAATATTTCTTAATGTGAAAATCTTATCACTGTCAATTCCCGGGATGGACGGTCTAATCGCTTTAGCCCCCGGAGATAATACTAGATAGTCATAGGATTCTTCATAGATGCCTCTGTCTTTACTGTTTACTGTTACTGTTTTTCGATCAGGATTAATACTAGTTACATCACTATGAATACGGACATCAATAGCAAACCGTTCTTGCATACTTTGTGGTGTCTGCACCAGCAGCTTACTTCTCTCCTTGATGTTTTGTCCGATATAATATGGCAAGCCACAGTTTGCAAAGGAAATATGCTCATCCCTCTCAAACATAATGATTTCAGCTGTTTCGTCTAATCTTCTCAGTCTTGCTGCCGCTGATGCTCCTCCGGCAACTCCACCAACTAATAATACCTTTTTAGCCATGATAATACCTCCTTCAAAAATTTAAGTGAAAAACAAACTCCTTTTATGTCCTGGTTTTAAATAGGACATTGACCAAGGCTATTGCTTTCTGATCGCGTACTTTATAATTAATCTCCAACCCATTGCGAACACCTTCAATAACACCGGCTGCTCTTAATTTTTGCAAATGCTGGGATATTGTTGATTGAGGAGCATTTAGACAATTCTGCATGTGTGAAACATTGCATTCACCTTTTTCAATCAAACCTTTTACAATACATAGTCTAATTGGATGAGCAAGCACTTTCAGAAGCTCCGCCGCTTCAGTAAATAGGGAAAGATCACCAACATCCATGTATATCAACCCTTCTTTGTTTATATTTATTTATTTATATATTACAATATTACGATATATATGTCAAGTCCTTCTAAGGCGGGTTGCAAAAAAATTGACAAATTATAGCGGCCCATGTTACTATTAAATAAACAAACGATTGTTTGAATTAAAGTAAGACATACTTACATTTCTAAAAGAGGTTGTTGTCATGGAAAATAAGACCCGATTAAAATTGATTGAAGTTGCAACCGAACTGTTTGCTATCAAAGGCTTTGCCTCTGTATCAGTGCGCGAACTGACCGTGGCCGCTCAAATTAACGTATCTGCTATTTCTTATTATTTTAATGGCAAGGAGGGACTTTACGAGGCCGTATTGACTGAACAGCTTTCTCCCATTCTGCAGGTAATGAAGGAAGTACAAAAAAATAATTCTACCTCGCCTGTCACACGACTCACCCTTTATGCCGACCAGATTGCGCATATACATGCGCTGCGCCCCCTTATATCCCGTTTTATATACAGCGAAGTGACGAATCCTACAGAATATGGTGCACCTATTATCGAAAAACATCTCTCGCAGGTCTATCAGTTTATAACCGCTACCTTACGGGAAGGCATTGCCAGCGGTTGCCTGAGGGGAGACTTAAATATTACCTATGCAGCAGTTTCGCTAGTTGGTATTCTAAACTTTTATTTCATTGTCAAACCTTTTGTTACCAAGCTTTTTCCCTTGCCAGAACATGCCGATAATGAATCTGAATATGTAGCGCATGCCTTTCGTGTTTATCTGCACGGCATTATGAATTCGGAAACCTAGGACCTATGTAGTTGCAAGTCCAAAACAAATACTACAAGTTATAAAGATGTATGATTGTCTCAGTTTATTCAAACAAACGTTTGTTTATTGCTAAATTTTTTAGGAAAAGAGAGATTGTATGAAACTACCATCAAAATTCATGAAACTTATTACTGTTCTTTTGGCAGTTATTGTTGGCTCTGGTGGCTATTATTATTTTCACCATGGTGAGGTATCAACAGACAATGCCACCATTGAAGGGCGCACAGTCGTTTTAAGTCCAAAGGTACAAGGTTATGTAAAAACGTTGAATATACAAGACAATCAAATGGTTAAAGCTGGTGATGTCCTGATGGAAATTGATCCGACTGACTATATTATCCGTCGCGACCGGGCCAAAGCCGCATTGTTGGCTGCTCAAGCGGCTGCCAACGCTTCTCACAATAATCTGGCAACAACCACTGTTTCCGCATCATCCAATATTGATGCCTCTGCTGCTCAGGTGGCATCAGCTCAGGCAACCTGGGAAAAATCACTAGCTGATAAACAGCGCATGGAAAGCCTGTTCACTGCGGGTGCCTGTTCCCGTCAGCAGCTGGATCAAGCAATTGCAACAGAAAAAGCAGATCATTCCGCTTTGGATAAATTACAGGCCGATCTTCGTACAGCCAAAACAGCACCCAGTGTAATTGCAGCAGCTAAAGATACTGGTGACCAACTTTTGGCTCAGGTGCAGCAGGCCCAAGCAGATTTAGCACAAGCTGAAACGGATCTGGCCAATACCAAAATCACTGCCCCGATGGATGGACGGATTACCAAACGCAGCGTGGAAACCGGCAACTATGTCCAGGCAGGCCAGCAACTGGCCTCGCTAGTTGGGACAGAATTATGGATTGTTGCTAATTTCAAAGAAACACAACTGGATCATATGCGTCCCGGTCAACCTGTCGATATCCGCATTGACGCCTTTCCCAGCGTGAAATTGCACGGCAGAATAGATAGCTTTCAAGCAGGAACGGGTTCTCATTTTTCTCTTTTTCCAGCGGAGAATGCTACCGGTAATTTTGTTAAAACCGTACAACGTGTTCCCGTAAAAATTGTGTTTGATAATCCACCTGATGCTACTCTTCCTTTAGGGCCGGGGATGTCAGTTATACCTACTGTATATACTGAAAACTCGGGAGCAACAATATGAGCGAAGCAACCTCCAAGCCAGTAAACCCTATTTGGGTATCAATCGCTGTCAGTCTTGCCGCCTTTATGGAAGTGCTGGACACGACCATTGCCAATGTCGCGCTTACACATATTGCGGGTTCACTTGGAGCAAGTTCAGAGGAAAGCACCTGGGTTCTAACCTCTTATCTTGTCTCCAACGGTATAGTATTGCCGCTGTCCGGCTGGTTGTCTGGTCTTATGGGACGTAAAAATTTCTTCATTCTTTGTATCATTGGCTTTACATTTACCTCATTTATGTGCGGTATTGCGACATCTCTCTCCATGCTAATTATATTTCGACTGTTGCAAGGGCTGGCAGGCGGAGGTTTGCAACCAGCCCAGCAGGCCATCATTAAAGATAGTTTTCCCGCTGAAAAATTGGGGATGGCATTTGCTATCACAGGTATAACGACGGTATTGGCGCCGATACTTGGGCCGACGCTGGGCGGCTATATCACCGATAACTATAACTGGCGCTGGATTTTTTTCATGAATGTACCTGTCGGCCTGTTAGCTGCCTTTCTGGTCAAAATTCTTGTCCAAGACCCGCCCAGCGCACAAAAACAAGCTGTCGGCTCCATTGATTATATCGGTCTTGGCCTAATCGCTCTCGGCCTCGGGGCGCTGCAAATTGTTCTTGATAAGGGACAACAGGAAGACTGGTTTGACAGCACTTTTATTGTACTTTTTGCCGTTATATCTGCCATCAGCCTCATGTTGGCAATCTATTGGTTATTGCAGCAAAAACGTCCTGTAGTCGAACTGAAGCTCTTTAAAATACCCAGTTTTGCTATGCCTTGTGTTATGATGTTCTTTGTCGGTTTTGCTTTATATGGCAGCACCACACTATTACCGATGATGGTACAGGCTAATTTTGGATATGACGCCACCTTATCCGGCCTCCTCCTTTCGCCGGCCGGGATCGTGGTTCTCATTATGATGCCGGTCGTCGGCAAACTGGTTAATGTAGTTCCTGCAAAGTATTTAATCTCCTTAGGTATGCTGATTAACGCTTTTGGCATGTGGGCTACCGGCCTTATAACTCCACAGACGGATTATAGTACTTTCGTTTTTGTACGCATCCTGCAAACTCTCGGCTTACCCTTTTTGTTTGTGCCAGCCAGTACGCTCGCCTTCTCGAAAATCTCTCCGGAAAATAGCAGCAATGCTTCGGCGATTATTTCTCTTACACGCAATCTGGGGGGAAGTATTGGCATTGCGTTGGTAACCAATAAACTTATACACAGCCAACAAATTCAACAATCCTATTTAGTGCAGCATTTGACAATGGCTGATGCCGGTTACCGCTACGCACTTGATACCTACACACAGGTACTGACGAATTTAGGGGTGCCATCCTCGCTGGTCTCAACAAAGGCTATGGGAAAGATATATCAAGATCTTCTTCATCAAGCTAGTATTCTTGCCTACCGGGACGCTTACAACTTCGTTGCTGTCATATTAATCGTGTTAGGGATTGCGGCACTGTTCATGCCAACCAATAGACCGCATAAAAAAGAAATTCCTGTGGAGTCACATTAGTGAACTTGGGGCTGCTGCACTAAGAAATTAGTGTGGTGCCCCTGTTTTGCTCCGTTGTCTTATCTCTGCCGCCCTTGTTAAAGGGAGGTGGCGCCGCAGTGACATCCCCCTTTAGCAAGGGAGACAAGGGTTAAAGGCATTTTTCTTGAACCAATGGGGCTGTCAACTTGGCGACAGCCCCATAATTACTTAGATTGGTTGTGATATTACCATTATTCTATTTCTCCTGCATAAACTGAATAAATTTTTCCACTAGGTCCGGGTCAAACATTTTGCCACTGCCACACAGAATCTCGGTCAGGGCTTCCGCTTTCTGCATTTCTTCGCCGTAAGGACGCTCATGAGTAATAACATCATAGACCTCTATGATTGCAAATACCCTTGCCAACCAGGGAATAGCCTGCCCTCGTAAACCATAAGGATAACCTTGCCCATCCCACCGTTCATGAAGAGTAAGGATCATATCGGCTAAGGATGAATCACCAAAGGATTGCGCCATCCGGTAGCCTATGTCACTGTGGAGTTGAACAAGTTCCCGTTCCTTGGCTGTTAATAAACCCTTCTTACCTAATACATTTTTAGGAATTGCCACCTTACCAATATCATGCAACATCGCCAATGGATGCATGGTACGCAGCTCAAGAGAATCAGCTGACAACCCTAAATAATGAATAAACCGGGCCCCCAACGCTGCTATCCTTTCATTATGACCGGCCTGTTCAAAACACTGTTGCTGAAGCCTTACCAGCAAACTGTCAATAATCTCTTGCCGTATGACCTGGCCTTCTTTCAATTTATTACTATACATTCGATTTTCTGCTGCACTGAACGCTTCCGAAAGTTGCATTCCCATTTCTTCTTTTGTAGATACCCCTATGGCAGCACTTAACGAAATAGAGGTATGTTTAACATCCCGGCATAAACGGCCAATGAATTCACAAATGGCTATACACTCCGTTTGTTTAGTATTTGGCAAAAAGATCACAAATTCGTCCCCACCCCAACGGCAGATGATATCTGATTCACGGCAAGCTTGTCGAAGAACCCTAGCCAAAGAAACCAATTGCTGATCACCCTGTGCATGACCAAACACATCATTAACCACTTTAAGCCCATTCATATCAATCATGACAATACTTAACGGCAGCTTGTCCGCCTGTTCCAAAATAGGCATCATACGTTCTGCATAGGCTCTATTATAGAGATCTGTCAATTTATCATGAAAACTAAGGTAGTGAATTTGGGCATCCGCCCGTAATTTTTCCGTAATATCGGTCAGAATCATCATAACCAAAATATGATCCAGCTCACTGCCCGTCTGGGTTATTTTTTTATATTCTACCCGCACATTTTTATCGCCGATAGTCACAACGCGGGATAATTGCTGCAAAAGCTGCTTGCCCTCATCCGCCGGTAAAGTAAATACCTTGCGCAAGTTGTCTACCACTTGTTCCGCACAGATACTCTCCACTTGACCCAACAACTCCACAATCGGCTCTCCAGCAATTTTCTTTCCGAAAATCCGTACACATTCCTGACTATATTGCCGGTTCACCTTTAAGGCCGACCCAAAGGTAAGGAACCCTTGCTCTGCATTATCCAATAGCATCTGCATTTCATTCTGCTGCTGTTGCAACGCCAACCCCTGACTGTCGCTAATATGAAATATCTTCCGGCATAGCCGCAGTAACTTTTTGTATTGACTGGTTAGTGCTTTATAGCGGGGTAACAAGTCATTACCTGTATACGACTGATCAACAGTATCTACTAAAGCATTCTGCAGTACCGCTTCTTCCGCACTAAACAAATTACTGTTATCCTTCCTCATTGCGGAAACACCTCATTCCAGTTAAAAGGTTATTCCAATCACGGTTATATCATCCCGCTGCGGTTGGCTTCCCTTATAATCATCCAACATACCTTCAAGGCTTTCCCGCTGCTTTATGAAAGGTGCACCTTGGATTTGCCCGGCAATACACTCCATAAAGGCCTTTCTACCCATGGGAAAATCCCTGTTTCCGCCATTCTGATCAATATAGCCATCTGTTGTCAAGTAAAGACAATCGCCAGCCTCCAAATTCCAAAAATGGCAGCAAACTTCCCGGTCGGTCTTGGAACGACGATAGCCGATACTGCGATTATCGCCTTTAAGGACATGAACCTGCCCACCTCTTTTTATATAGAGAGGAATTCTAGCTCCGGCAAATTCCAGCCTAGTACCCTCGATATAGCAAATAGCAATGTCCAGCCCATCATCACTGACTTGATTTTCGTCCTCGCGATGCAGCGTTTTTTTTACACGACAGTTTAATTCTGCCAGCATCTGTCCGGCGCTTTCAAAGCAATTGTCGATAATATGATTCAAAATAGAATTCACCGTCATAGTCATTAAGGCCCCAGGGACCCCATGCCCGGTACAATCGCCGACAACAATCAGGCAACCGCCGGCATCCAGCTTGCGAATCCAGTAGAAATCACCGCCCACTACATCCCGTGGACGCCAGAGAACAAAATACTCGTGGCAAAGAGCCGCCCATTCGGTTTCCGTAGGTAAGATAGCCTCCTGTAACCGTTTGGCATAATCAATGCTGTCCATAATGCTTTGATTTTTTTCGGCCAGTTCATGGGTACGCAGCTTTACCTGCTTTTCCATTTGCTCAGCCAGCCTGAGGGCACGTTTAAAAGGATTGGCAATTTTGTAGGAAATAAAATAAAAAATAACTACCATCAGCAACAACGTAATAACACTGGCAATAATGGCATTTATTTTAACGCTGCTGAGAATAGCAATGCTTTCGCTACGGGGAATTTGAAAGACCAGCTTCCAATCGGTAGTTGCTGTTGATTGGTAGGCCAGATCCATGATCCTCCCCTGACTATCTTGGTACTCCAGCACCTTGGGTCTTGCAGTAGCATTATCCATGTCCCCCAAAATTTGCTGCATCACTTCCGCTGGCAAAAAATCACCTGCCAAGCGTCCATTATACTCCAAGTCATCAGCCAGATGAATTTTTCCCTGCTTGTCAACAAGCCATAAATTACTGTGTTCGCCAAATTTGTAACTGCCAAATTCCTTTGCAATATCTCCAAGGCTTAAAGCTACACCTGCTACAGCCACCGGCTGTCGTACATCGCCTACTAGGGTGTTAAAAAATATAAATGTTTCATTATGGATACTGTCATAATCAATATTTAGTTCTATTTTCTTGCCAGATTTCAAGGCCTTATAAAACCATTTATCAGTATAGCTTGTTTTAGATAAAGGCTTAACCACCTTATTATCTTCCCAATATTGATTGGTGACGGTGCTAGCCACAAATGCCTTGACATAATCGTAGTTCTTCCCAATATCAGTAATTTTGGTTTTAACTATCTCGCCGGCTGCTTCATCCCTGCCCCCGCTCTCAACCCACGCAAGCACCGTCGGGTCATCAGCCAAAAGTAGGGAGGTCTCTTGGGCCCGTTCGATTCTCCCATCGATTTTTTCCGACATCGACTGCACAATATAAAGCATATCCCTATTTTTTAACTTATCTACCATGGCATTATGGGTTATAACATAGCTGATGCCGCCAGTAAATACTACCGCCAATATTATGATGCAACAAGCACAAATTATAACCTTTATGGTCCCACGGTCGTACATCAGATCGAAGTTCTTGCCCTTTGAAGGACTATCCCTATCATTTTCCATTACTCATCCCCTCGTCATTTAGAGGGATAATTTCAAAAGGTAGACCTAAATCCTCTTTAAACTCTTCGGCACATTCCAAAGCAATTTCATTTTCCTGATCATAGTACCAACGGATGGTTACCTTTTTTCCCGCCTCATGGGCTTCCTCCAATTTTTCAAAGAGCATCATCATGCATTTTGAACTGCTGGTATTAATATACGGCATATGAAAATATATCTCTAACACAACATCTTGCTGCAACTGGTCCAAATATTTATCCAGCCAGGAAAAAATCGGCTCATAAAATTTAAAAGCATTTTCCGGATACGACTGTCCCTCAATGGATAATTTTGCATTCTGGGGATCGAGCACTACTTTAGGTGTAGATTTTGTTTGTTCAATAATTAAACCGTCCATACTTTCCTCCTAAACCCTAACCTGTAATGAGAAAAAGTGAACCTTTTCATCCACTCGGACAATCGAATAAGTTAAGTGCTGAGAAGATTTTCGCGCCATGTCAATTAGCCCTAACCCAGCAGTGGTACTGCCTTCCGGCAGTTCTTTTTTCAACTGCTCCTTGTACATTTTTCTAAGTCCTGCTTTATCCTGCTGCTTGATCTCTTCCAATTGATCGATAAGAGGCTTGACATCCTGGGTTGCAACCAGATTACCTGAAGATACAAAATATCCCATATCGGATTTACCAATGACCACAACCCCGGAATTGGCAATTTGTTCGCCTAAGGGTGAGCTATCTTTTTTCATACTATAATTTTTAATATTTTGTGTCTGTTCAATAAATACCGAAAAAACATTATAAGTAACATTGAGTGAAGTAGCATCCGTCTCTAAATACTTTTTTACGGCATCTCCCAATTCCTCAATAACCTCCTGGGTAAACCGGCCGGAAAATGTAATTAGCACTCCATAGTTCTGCAAAACCTTCTGCAATTCAATCAAATTATCAAAATTATTTTCCATCGCTTGCACTCCTCCAAAGAATACATTCTATCATCTACTCTACGTTTACTGTAGTTCACTTTAAATCCTCATTCCCATTATAATAATACCGCAAAATTCGCGGTTTTTAGAGCAACAAGCCTTACTTAATCAATATTCTATCTGAAGCCTTAAATTCTTTTTCCATGAAATCCTGTCCTAGCCTGGAAGTTCCGGAACGGTATAGCGTCCGTTTACTGGTTGATAATTATGAACACATAGTTCAACATACTCGGGTAAAGTTATTAATGATCAAAATGAAATTGTACATGGCAACGTCCATTACTCATTTCCGATTTCATTTTATCGGCATACTTTCTCATAAGAAAACCGGAGAGCCTGATAAATGCGGACTCATCTTCCATTAGTTCAGTTTCTGTAGGTCGAACCACAGGAAAATCCATCAATATTCCATCATAATATATATCTACATCAAGATTAAATTCCTCAAAACTGACGTCCACTTTAATTTTTCCATTAGCTAGGCCAAGTTCGGTAGCTGACTCGACAAATTCATTGATCGCGAATGCGGCCCGTTTGATGATTTCGCTTCGCGCGCCCCAAGTTTCCCCGCTGATTTCCATAAAATCAAACACAGTGCTGGAAGACGTAGTGCCTTGTTCCAATTCCAGAATTCGGTGCTTATCAATACCAATACGAAAAATTAAACTTAGGAAAATTGCCATAATTGAAGCCATAGCCATGCTCGTCTTGAACAAAGGCTGTAGCCATTCCGGCAAAGTCGTGTAAAAATCAGGAATAATTTCGATCGCCATGCCGAAGGCAAAGGACAAACCGATAACAAATATTTTTCTGGCATCCAGCATCCGTGAAGAACATATTTGCATTCCAGTCGGTAGCACAAAACTGATTTCTATTAGCAATATAACGCCCATTACTGGCTTGGGCATAATAGCAAATAATGCTGCAATTTTGGGTAAAAAGGCAAGCAAGATGAACATTATGCCTACGCCATAGGAAATACGCCGACTGGTGGCTCCGGTAGCAACAGACAATCCGACACTGCCAGAGCTGGTGGTTTGACCCATAGTACCTAAAAGCCCGCTTATTATCGAACTACAGCCCTCCGAAAAGAGACCCTTACTCACGCTATGAATATCCATCCGTTGCCAATTAACATCATTAACTTTTTGACAAGTAGAAATATTAGCGATAGTTTTAATGCTGGAACAAAATGCAGCTACCAAGAATGGAGCCAGCAAAGAGGTATCAAATGACCAGCCGGCATGGCTCATGTCCGGGAAGGCAAAAAATGGAGCTTCCACAAATTTGGTTAGATGAGCTTCAGTAAGAACTCCCAAGTAATACGAAATCACATAACCAACAAAAATTCCGCCGAGAATAGAATACTCACGCATCCTAGCCGTACCCCACACATGCATCATGATGATTACAGCCAGTGTCAGACAGGATATCCAAACTGTGGCGGCAACGCTTACCCCCTCGTTTCTATCCAGACCGACAAAACTCGGAATACTGTAATTGATAAAAGAAACAGCCATCATTGTAACAATCAGACCAGTAATTTCTACCGGAAACAAAACACGCATTTTATGCAGCACCCGACTCATCAATATCTGAGATAGGCCAGCTACTATGGTCATACCAAACATCAGTGGAAAACCACCGGCCTTCACTGCCATTACAGAAGCAGGAAAGTAAGGCGCGCCGGTTTCCTGTGCACAAAAATATCCGGAACCAAGCGGCCCTTTATGACATGCCTGCATCAGTGTGCCAATCCCCATGGCAACCATCATCAGGCTGACAACGCTTTGTGCTAATTCGGTTGTACCTCCGATAGCCGAAACAATGAGCACCGGAAATATTAAATCAACCGACAGCATAATAATTTGCTGTAAGACCAAAGGAATAAACGATCGTAATGGCATGCTATCTTCTACTCCATAAGCTAAGTTCGCTGGTTTTTTTGGCTTGTCTTCCGGCAATATGTCCACACTCCCCAAAAAAAAATTAAACTAAATTAATTACATAAGATCTCTACCTTACTATAAGAAAATTCCACAAAGCTGTAATAAAATCCTTTTTATGGTGTTGCCTAATTATCTGGAATGTCATTTTTACCAGTGCCTTTTTATGAAATGACAATACGTGTAATTTTTCATAAATAATCGCATGCATTTGGCAAATAAAAAAGCTGTTGTCAGCGATAAATTTATATCGCTAGCGACAGCTCCGTTTCTAATCATATGCATTAATTTCAATACCGTAAATTATTCTTTCAGCAGTTTCAAAACCCTTCAATAAACACTAGCCCTGAAATAATTTCAGCCACTCTCCGTAGCCTTCCTTCGCCAATTCTTCTTTGGGAATAAATCGCAATGCGGCAGAATTGATACAATATCGTAAATTCCCCGGCTGTGAACCATCAGTAAATACATGTCCCAAATGTGAGTCTGCTTTTTTGCTGCGCACTTCTGTACGAACCATCCCATGGCTTGTATCAACCTTTTCCCGTATTTTTTCTTTATCTAACGGTTTTGTAAAACTCGGCCACCCACATCCGGAATTAAATTTCTCTACTGAACTAAATAACGGCTCCCCCGAAACAATATCAACATAAATACCTTCACGCTTATTATCCCAATACTCGTTTTGAAAGGGCATTTCCGTCGCATTTTCCTGAGTCACAGCAAATTGAAGTGGATTCAGACGCTTTTTCAACTGTTCATTATGGTCATAATTAGCACGTTCCCTCTCCATGCAATCCCTCTTTTCGTATAAACAGAATAACTATATCGAATATATTGTACTGCAGCCGAATTATATATACCTCTGGTACAACTAGCGACAATGGCAAATGATCGCTAAAGCTTTTGTATTTCAATAATATAGTATTAGAACCTTTCCGGTATCTTTATTTCCCGCGCCAGGCGCATGCCGTTTAGCGTTACCAAGAGCGAAGCACCGGTGTCGGCTAACACTGCCAGCCACAAATTGACGAAACCAGCGAAAGTGCCCAGCACAAACAATAATTTTATCACCAAAGAAAAGGTAACATTCTGTTTGATAATTGCCACCGTCTTGCGACTGAGCTTCATAACATAGGCCAGTTTGCTCAGATCATCGGACATAAGCGCGATATCGGCTGTTTCCAGCGCCGTATCCGATCCGGCCACCCCCATAGCGATACCCACAGTGGCTGTCGCCATGGCGGGAGCGTCGTTGACACCGTCCCCCACCATGGCTACGCTGCCATACTTATGAGCCAATTGTTTTAAAACCAGCACTTTGTCTTCCGGCAGCAGTTCGCTATAAAAAGCATCTATATTTAATTTATCAGCAATGGCTGCTGCCACCCGCTTGTTATCACCAGTCAGCATCGCCATATTTTCCACTCCGGCGGCCTGTAACGCGGCAAGCGCCTTCCTACTATTTGCCCGCAATGTGTCAGCGACAGCAATGGCACCCAGTACTTGCTGCTTTGTACCGACCAGCATCACAGTTTTGCCTTGCTGTTCCAACTGAATCAACTGCTCTTCGTAGCTCGCCAAGGCGTGCCCGATTTCTTCAAATAAGCGGCGATTGCCGACATACACCGTCTGATCGCCTATATTGGCCTGGGCTCCCCGGCCAATGAGTGCCTTAAATTTGGTTACTGACTTTAAAGGTGCATTGCCAGCTTTAGCAACAATCGCCTGGGCCAGCGGGTGCTCTGACCACCTTTCAACCGCCGTGGCCAACAGTAACAGTTCTTCTTTGGCAATACCGGTTAACGGCGTCACATCGGTCACCATCGGTTTACCAATGGTCAGCGTCCCAGTTTTGTCAAAGGCCACTGCTTGAATGCGCCCCATCTGTTCTAAATATGCCCCACCCTTAACCAGCACCCCGCGCCGCGAAGCATTGCCGATAGCGGATACAATCGAAACCGGTGTGGAAATGACCAGTGCGCACGGACAAGAGATGACCAGCAACACTAATGCCCGGTAAAACCAAAGATCAAAGGATTGATTGAACACAAGCGACGGAATGAACATCAAACCTAACGACGCCAGAATAACGGCCGGTGTATAGTATTTAGCAAAAATATCAACAAACTGCTGCATAGGTGCCTTGTCCGCCTGCGCCTCTTCCACCATGTGCATGATTTTTGCCAGTGTCGAATCGGCGGTCAGTTTGGTGACAGCAATTTCTAAAGCACCCTGTTCATTAACTGTTCCGGCATAGACCAGGTCACCGACCTGTTTTTCCACCGGCATGGACTCGCCGGTAATCGGTGCCTGATTAACGGTAGAAATGCCGTTCACAACATTACCATCCATAGCAATGCGCTCGCCCGGTTTGACGAGAATGATATCGCCAACCACAATTTCTGCCACTGACAGCCGCAGTTCCTGACCGTCCCGCCGCACCAGCGCTTCCCGCGGCGCTAAGTCCATCAAGGAGCGAATGGATTCCCTGGTTTTATCCAACGTATAGGCCTGCAGGGCATTGCCCAGCGAGAACAGAAACACAACGGTTGCACCCTCGCTCCATTCCCCGATGGCTACTGCGCCAACGACTGCAATGGTCATAAGGAAATTGGTATCCATAGTCAGGCTTTTAAGACCATATAGACCACTCTTTGCCACATGATACCCGCCGACAGCTATAGCTGCAAAATAAAGTGGAATAATGATATTTTTACTCATCCCGACCCAATCCAGCAGGATGGCGGCCAGCAGAGCGACCCCGGAAATACTCGTAGCCATCACTCGCGGCTTGCGCCACCAGGCACCGGCCGGCTGAGCGCCAGGCCGGGCAGCCTGACCATCACTGACCGCCTGATAACCCGCCTGCTGTACAGCTTTGATAATCTTGGATTCGGTCAGAGCATGCTCGACCGTCAATTTGCCGGCGCCAAAATTTACTGTGGCTGACCGGACCCCGGCCAAAGCGGTAATCTTTTTCTCCAGTTTGGCGGCGCAGTCAGCGCAGTCCATCCCCGTAATCCTAAACACCGACGTATGATATCCCGGCGCGTCCTGGGCAACCTGCAGTATTGCCGCACTATAGCCAAAGCCGCTTACGGTTTTGGTAATCTGGGCCACCTCTAAGAGTGTCTTATCATACACTACTTTTAGCTTGGCCGCCGCAAAATTTACTTGGGCCTCCCGCACACCCGGCAGTTTGCGGATGCCTTTTTCCAGTTTAGCCGCGCAATCGGCGCAATCCAGCCCGTCAATACTAAAGGTACTATTCATCAAATTGGCACTATCTATAGCGGCTGCTGCCTCAGCCGCCGAGGCAACAACATCACGCGAACTGTAGCAGCAGCCACAATGACATGCTTCGGTCTGAGTTTTCATAATCATTATCCCTCCTTGTATGCTGGTTACTTAATTCTTGTAATTATATGATTATATGTTCATATATATCATAATAAATGATTACATGCCTTCTTGTCAAGTCCTGGATTGATGTACGCAACGATAGCATATTACGAGTGTGATATGTTGACACTTTTCTACCACTTAGTATGCCAATGGCTTTTGCCAAATATCTATCTGTAGCATTACTTTCCAGATACCGTCTTTAGGCGGCTTACGGGCAGGACTTGATGGTGATGGCAAATTGATAACGTAAGCATCAAACAAGAAGGTAGATAAAAACACGAGCAAAACCTGATGTATAATACTACTCAAGTTTTGCTCTGTTTGATCTTGCTTAAATCTGCAGATTCTAAGCCGCATAATAGTTCTAGGTGTGGTTGATATGCTCCAACCCTTGGCACATCAGACCCACTACATGCTCATCATCCAATGAATACCAAGCCACTTTACCATCTTTGCGGAACTTGACCAGTCTGGCGGCGCGCAACACTCTAAGCTGGTGAGATATGGCCGACTGCCCCATTGCCAGTGTCTTAGCAATATCGCAAACACACATTTCCCTAAGGGTTAAGAGATGTAATATTTTAATCCGGGTACTATCGCCTAAAATCTTAAATATTTCAGCCAACTGCTGTACTGTAGGTTCCGCCAACATTTCCTCTTTTGCCCAGCATATCATCTCCGGATGTTCGCAAGTTTCCTCACACATATCACATACTATGTTTTTCATATGTCACCTCAAAAATAGTGTTACCAAGATTCCTTACCCGTAGGCTATACCTTTATATGATTAAATATTCATATATATAATAGTAATCTCCCAATATCAATCCCGGTTTATTACATGTTCGACACGATCATATGTGAGATATTCCCAGATCCATTTCATAAACACCACTGTGCGATTCCGAAAATGGACTAAACGCAGCATATGCATTAAAGACCAAATTATCCAGGCAATAAAACCTTGGGACTTAAATTTGCCAATATTGACTACCGCGGCGTTACGGCCAATAGTGGCCATAGTCCCGACAGGCCTGTAAACAAATTTCTGCAGTGGACGGCCATTCATCAGACTGATAATATTTTGGGCAACAACTCCGGCCTGCTGAATAGCAACCGGTGCAACCATCGGCAGCGGAGAGTTTTCCTGTTCAAAGTGCGCTGCATCGCCGATAATAAAAACTTCAGCTTTATTCTGGATATGCAAATATTCATTCACAACGACACGATGGGCGCGGTCCTGTTCTTGTTTGAGGTTATCCAGCAGTTTAGTGGCGCATACACCCGCAGCCCAGATAACTGTATGGGTGGGAATTACTTCCCCGCCTTTTAGTAATAAGGTATTACCGTCAAAACCGCTAACTTGTACAAGTAACCGTACTTCTATATGCTTGCGAAGTAATATTTCGGCAGTGGCCTCTTGCAACTCTAAAGGCATAACCGGCAACAACGCGTCCGAAGCCTCAACCAGCATAATACGTACTTCTTTGAAATTCAGATTATGGTATTCTTTAGCCAATACAAAATGAATGAGTTCGGACAACGCCCCCGCACATTCAACACCAGTAGGACCACCACCTACTACGACAAAGGTAAGCAGTGAATGGCGTTTTTCCAGATCCGGCTCATGGGCAGCCAATTCGAACATTTTTATGATGTGGTCCCGGGTAGCAACCGATTGGCCAAGTGTTTTCACACATAAAGCATTCTTGGCTAGGGATTCCATTCCAAAAAAGTTATTTGTACTGCCAGTAGCAACTACCAAGTAATCAAAAGGAATCTGATGTCCCGTAATTGTAATAACACGGTTATCAGCTAGATCTATATCTATAACCTCATCCATATGGAACTCTATATTTTTTTGGTCACGAAAAATTGTCCGAATCGGACAGGCTATGTCTTTTTCGGACAAACCGGCAGTCGCTACCTGATACAATAATGGCTGAAATAAATGATAATTATGCTTATCGATGATAGTAATCTGTGCAGCTGTATTCGCTAATAGTTTCGCGGCTTGGATACCGCCAAAACCTGCGCCGACAATAATAATATGCGTTTTTTTATCCATTTGGCCCATTTGACTGATGCCCTCCTAGGCTAGAATTAACAATTATGATGTCCCCTAATTTAGTGCCCTCTTAAATTTACTCTTGACCGTACCGTCTAAAATTGACATAATACATTAAATTAGAATTTCTTAGTTTTTAATTCCAGGTTAATTTTCTAATTCCTTCAAAATATTTATTTTTTTTAAGTATTTATTTTTATTTTAGCAGTAACGTTATGACGTAACTACCATAACCCCAAATGCACGAAATTTTTATATTTTCATTGACAGGAGTTACCTATGAGCGTATATTTAAATAAGTTACACTTTAACTTAAGATAGTAAATGTGATGAGGGAGAACTTGCGCTCTATGTCGTTTCAGAGAACCGGTGGGTGGTGTGAACCGGTACGATGGGAATGCAAACGTCGCTCCTGAACAGCAAGGCTGAACTGCAAAGTAAGCTGCGCCGGTCTCAGCTCCGAAAGGAGTGCAGTCGTTATTCTGCTAGGGTTGTTTGACCTGATGAGAGATGCAGATAGTTTTATTTTATCTGTAAAAAGGGTGGTACCGCGAGAATTCTCTTGCCCCTTTAAGTCTATTTGACTTGAAGGGCAAGAGTTTTTTATTTTTACAAGGGGGTATGATGATGAATTACTTGAAAAAAATTGTTTAACGTTGTTTGTCATAATTCATCCTGTCATGGATAGGTTAGCTTAATTAATTAATTTAGGAGATGTTACAAATTATGAGTAAATTAGCAAATATTGATTGGGGTAATTTAGGTTTTAGCTATATGAAAACAGACTTTCGTTATGTTTCTACTTGGAAAGATGGCAAATGGGATGAGGGCGAACTAGTAACTGATAATAAACTTTCAATCAGCGTGGCATCAACCGCATTGCACTATGGACAGCAATGTTTCGAGGGATTAAAAGCCTACCGAACCAAGAATGGAGATATCCAACTGTTCCGGCCTTATGAAAATGCCAAACGGATAAATCTCGGTGCTCAACGTCTGTTAATGCCTGAAATTCCTGAAGAAAAATTTGTCAATGCCGTATTACAAGTAGTGCGAGCCAATGAAACCTATGTTCCTCCCTATGGTACTGGCGCCACTCTTTATATCAGGCCATTACTAATTGGTGTCGGAGATAATATTGGTGTCGGGCCGGCCCCAGAATATTTATTTTCGATTTTCTGCATCCCTGTCGGTCCCTATTTCAAAGGTGGTATGGCGCCTGTCAATTTTACTGTTTCTGACTTTGACCGGGCAGCCCCATATGGAACAGGAGCTGCAAAAGTAGGCGGCAACTATGCAGCAAGCCTGTACTCCTATCATTTGGCGAAAAAAAACGGGTTCGGTGATTGTATCTACCTTGATCCATTAACTCATACAAAAATCGAAGAAGTCGGCTCAGCCAATTTCTTCGGTATTACATTAGATAACGAATTTGTCACACCAAAATCGCCTTCAATTTTACCAAGCATTACGAAATATTCCCTGCTCTATTTAGCTAAGGAGAATTTGGGCTTAAAAGCAACAGAGAGGGACGTTTTGATTGATAATCTTAAAGAGTTTAAAGAAGCGGGTGCTTGCGGAACGGCGGCTGTTATTACTCCAATCGGTGGAATAGAGTATAAAGGTAAACTCCATGTCTTCCATAGTGAAACAGAAGTTGGTCCAAATACTACCAAACTATACAACACTCTTTGTGGTATTCAATTCGGCGATTTGGAAGCTCCCGCCGGTTGGATTGTTAAAGTCTAGGAACCTGATTTTGAGTTGTACCGATTATTAATCAGCATTTTCACCTGCAATAGAAAACGAGGCAAACCATGTCGAATTAAATGTATCCTTCGCACAGGCTTGCCTCCAATATTTTTTAAATTACAGCTGGCAGCTAAAAAGTATATCTTTCAGGCTGCATTAAATCAGTGCCGGAAAAAATACGTCATGAATAATCAATTCTTCACTAACGTCATAAATTTTGTGTCGTACTCCTTTGGGCACTCTAACTGCCACGCCAGAGATTAATAGGAAATCGCCAACACCATCAATCCACATATTAGCTTTACCAGATAGTGGGAAAAGAATGTCATCTTGTTGCGGATGAATATGTTCTGGTACTTCAATCCCTGGTGCCACCTTGACTAACATACAGGTAACGTTTAGATAATGCTCTTTTTGAGAAATATAAGGTTTAATTTTTACCCCGGGGGCAGTTAAATGATTTTCCCAGGGAATCTGCTCCAGATAGCGCCAATCAGCTGTGGATGTTTTTTTTAATTCTGACATAAAAATACCTCCAAACTTTATATATTTATTTTTTCGCCTATTTAATCCGGGATGCAAATTGTATTACGCTAAAAAGCGTTAATCGTTTTTATCACTACATGTTTGGATACCCGCTCTCCACTTTGGAAGATCGTTTCCCCTTCTAAAGATTCCATTTACTATATTATTTGGTACTTCGCCGCGCACTACTCGGGCCATGTTTTTTAAAGCATTTTCAATCATTCGCTTATATGCCCCCACTGTTACGCCAGACGTATGCGGATTTAGTATTAAACGCTTTTTAGCATTTGCTGAAAGAGTAAGCAAAGGATGATCGTGACCTGGCGGCTCAGGGGTAAAGGTATCTATAGATGCTCCTGCAAGATGACCTTTTTCCAGTACTTCAGCAAGTGCTTTTTGGTCCACTATTTCACCCCGTGCGGTGTTGATGAGGATGCTTCCTTGCGGCATCAGTGCTAGTTCTCTCGCCCCAATCAGGCCTCTAGTCTTATCATTCAAAGGAATATGCAAACTTATAACATCGCTTGTCTCTAATAACAAGTCAAGTGTTTTGTACTCGATTGAATATTGGCGTTCTACATTAGAAGATTGCCTATGTAAAGCGCAGTAACTGACTGATGCACCCATTACTGAGGCAATTTGGGCAACTTTCCTTCCAATATTACCAAACCCGACGAGACCTATCTTACTCCCCTTAACCTCTTTTATCCCCTCTCGCAGTATATTGTTTCTAAACGAAAGATAATTTCCTGCCTTAATTTCAGCATCGGCCTCCACTAGCCTTCGCTGTATTGCAATAAGTGATCCAATAACGTATTCAGCAACTGAAGTTGCATTAGAACCCGGTACGTTAGCCACAGGAATCCCCACACGTATACTCGCGGGAATATCAACACGATCAAATCCCACTCCCATGCATTGTACAATTTTAATATCGGGAATTCTATCGAGTATAAAAGAGTTGATCATCGCTGCTGACCCAACTGAAAAGAGACAATCTGCCCCTTCACAGGCATTTATAATATCAAGATCAGAATATTGATTAGGGAAAAAGATGTTCAACTCTTGAGGAATAACCGGCTTTGCAGAATAAAACTTGTCCTCAGACAGTAAACTAACTACTTTTGGCATGGCAAACCACCTCCGAAAATGCTACAGCTTTCTACGATAATATTACCTTTTTCCGTTAGCCATCTGCCATGATTCCGGATGGTTACGAAGCAGCAACATACAAACAACGCCTAAAAAAGGTCCAATAGCCAAGAAAGAAAATGCCCATCCCCAGCTGTAATTATCTACAATCAATCCAAATAAGCGTGGCGTAATTACAGTAATGCCATAACCGAGTACAGACTGCAGCCCTAAGGCTGAACCCATAGCGTGGGCTGGAACCAACTCAGTAAGTCCAGCCTTGAATATAGCCGAGTCGGCTACAATAAAGAACCCATAGATCAGACCCACTATGATCAACATCCACAAAGAAATCTCAGCCAGCCACCCGAAAAGCAAAGCACAGCAGCCGCTAATGAGCATAAGTGTTGTGGCAGAAAGACAACGACCATATCTATCTGACACCCAGCCTCCCAGTCCAGGTGAAATTCCTCCCATTGCCGTACAGACAGCTGCAACTCCCCCCCCGTAACCTATAGCAACAGAAGTTTCATAACCATGAATCGTAAAAGCGTAAGTTATGTAGGCCCCAAGCCAGCCCCAGAAAGCATACAATTCCCACATATGACCTACATAACCTACTATAATTAGCCAAAAAGCTTTACTAGATAACGTGAGAGAAGATTTTTTTTCTGCCTTAGCGACCGATGTAGCGATAGTAGTCGCCTGTTTTTCGGTTACTAGGAAGAATACGGCTAATGCTGCCGGAAATGCCCAAATTGTTGTCCAGAACAGCCCTGTTTGCCATGAATACGCTACTGATAAGGCGGAAGCTAGATAATAAGCACCAGCATAAGCAAATACATTAGAGCAAGTAAAGATGCCGATAATTCGCCCCCGCTTCTGTCTCGGATACCAAGTGCTAAGGATTTTTATCCCTGGTATATAGAGTCCGCCTTGGCCCAAGCCGGCTAAAGTCCGCCACAAAAGTGCGGCTTGGTAATTATCGGCAAAAAAGATAAATCCAAGTCCAGCTAGCCCTGTCTCGATCGCACTGAAGGCAAAAATCAAACGGCCACCATATTTATCTGCAAGCCAACCGGTAAATATTGCTGCTATGACATAACCTAATTGGAAGGCTGATAGTAGCGCACCTACCTGGTCGTTGGATATCGACCATTCCGTACGGAGTATAGGAATTACAGCTGCAAAGTTATAGCAAATCAACATTGCACCAATTTCACAAAAACAAAGGATCCAAAGGATCCGTTGTTTTTTATTATTTTCGTTCAAGCTTGCCCTCCCATATATAACATCCTTGGCATCATAACTGCGAAAAATGTAGTTAATTTGGCTAGCAAATCAACTACATTTCTCGCAGGTTCATTAATCCATATGCTAGCTAAGTTTCGCACCGAACAAGCAGGCTACTGTCAAAAAAATGTTATATTTTCTTAAAATATAGTATGCTTGCCATGATACAACCCACAACACTACAGCCAATAATATAAGATAGTCCGCCTGCATAGGTGCCAGTAATAGCGATTAATGCTCCGATCGCCACCGGTGCTAATGACGAAAATCCGTTCGATAGTCCATTCATTAAACCAGCTGCAGAAGCAACCCCTTTGCTGGGAACAACGCTTTGCATCACCGTCCAGGAAGCAGGTCCTCCCAGTCCTACAGCCCCGATCCCCAAAATCAAAAACGCTGCCGCTATATTATTATCAGCAACTTGTCCCGCAAAAAACACTCCCACTCCAACTCCGACCATTTCAAAGATCAGAATCAATGATCTGCGGGGCAGTTTATCGGCAAGATATCCGGATAAAATCTTTGTCCCTACCGCGAGGATAAAAGGCAAAGACGACAAAATCCCCATAGCAGCCCACGAGAATCCTCTGGCCTCTTTCAAATAACTTGGCAGCCAGGTCAGGGTACCGAAGTAAATCGAAACATGCATCATATAGAAAAAAGTCAGGAACCAAAAATTGCGATTATCTGCAAATGATTTGAAAGCGGCAACAATACCTTGCTTTTCCTCGTCCCCCTGTTTCTCTCCCGCGGCGACCAATTCTTTCGCTTGACCTGCTTCAATGTACTCCCTTTCAAGCTGGTTCACGCGTTTACTTTGGCGTGGCCCGTCAGCCGTAAACCACCATACCATTAACAATGGGATAAGACTCAGCGCCGCAAGAACAAAAAAGCTCATGCGCCAGCCGGAAACATGAATAATCCAGGTAAAAAACGGCATCGCTATGGCCGGTGCTACAGCCATGCCTGTCTGCCACACAGCATTAGCTTTTCCCCGTTCTTGCGTTGGAAACCATTGCTTTACAAATTTACTCTGCATAGGAAAGTGCATAGCCTCGCCTAATCCCAGCAATACCCGTGAGATGGTAATTATCGCATATGTCGGTGCCAAGCCCCCAATAATCATCGAAATAATCCAAATGCCAATACAAGCGGCCATGGCCTTACGAGGACCAAAGATATCGCCTAAAGGGCTGAGTATGACATTGCCGACACCATAGGCAATTAAAAATGACGTCATCAGCATCCCTTTTGCCACTGCCCCGGAAATGCCCATTGCCGTCAAAAAGGCTGGGTCAACCACTAGAACCGAAACATTTACCCGGTCAAGATAAGAGAAAAAAACTGCGATGAATAAAACAGCTGCCACTAGCCAGCGCTGCTTGGTGGGCTTTAATTGGGTGTCAATTTGAGCACCAATGTTTGAATTTTTCATATTCGTCTGTTCCATATGTCTATCTACATCCTTCCCAGTTTTTATTTTGGATTTAACAATATCCACTTCAAATCTAATGGCATAAACTTTCCGGTAGATAGTACTGTCAAAATTGCGTTAAACCAGAAGATATGTGCTTGTTATTTCACAGTCTCTACAATCGATAATTTAATGGTATCTTCTGTCAATTCTTGACCAATGCCAGGAAGATCAGGTACATCATACATTCCATCTTTAGGCAAATAATTATACTTACAGCTTGTTGTATTCGCTTCCAACAAAGCATATCTATGCAATTCATGAATCATGAAATTAGGAATAGCCGCCTCCATTTGTAGTGCCGCCGCGGTAGAAATGGGCCCCCCGCAAACGTGAATTTGCACAGTAACATCATAGGTATGAGCCATGTCACAAATTTTTTTGACTTCTGTTAGCCCCCCGCAAGTACAAATGTCAGGCTGAATGACATCAATCGATCCATCTTCAAAAAAAGGACTGTAACCCCATCGCGTATAAATTCTTTCTCCGGCAGCAATAGGAATGGCAACATTATCTGCTACCTTTTTCATTTGTTTAGGATTTAAAGGCATCACTGGCTCTTCAAAATAATAGACACCTAGCTCTTCAATCATTTTTCCAAATTGAATAGCTGCAGTAGTATCTGTAAAGGCATGCATTTCGACAATGATATCCACATCGGGGCCAACAGCTTCTCTTACTGCTTTGAGCCTGTTATAACCTAAACGTAACGTCCGGTTAGAAAGAACACCATTGAGATTATGCTGGTTCCAGTTAGCTTTATCATCCATGGCAAGTACATCAATCTTGATTGAATCATATCCCTCATCAACAGCAGCCAAAGCTGCTTCGGCATATTGCTGGGGTTCCACAAGCATAGCTTTATCAGTTCCCTTTCCCCAACCAAACTGGAGTTGGCTGGCATAAGCCCTGATTTTATCTCGTGTTTTCCCTCCTAATAGCTGATAAACTGGTGTATTGAGCATTTTCCCCTTGATATCCCACAACGCAATATCAATACCACTCATGCCAGCGGTAACTACCGTGCCACCACCTTGGCCCCAAAATGTTTTTTTCTGCATCTTATCCCAAATTGCTTCATTCTTCATTGGATCCATTCCAATGATAATTTTAGCCAAATCCTTGGCCATGCCAAATCCTGCCGATGCACCAACACCATAGGCTAAGCCAACTTCGCCAAAACCAGTTATTCCTTCATCAGTATTAATTTTAACGACAACCGGACGCCATTTGCTGGTAGCCGAAGAAAACTCGTTAGCTACATCAATGATATCCACACTTGTAATTTTCATATATGGCCTCCTAAAATGAATTAATAGCTCATTGCTCAGGAAACACTAAAATTCAGTTACTGGAAACCAAAATAAGCGGAAAACCTAAACAATGAGCTACTCAAGCTTAAAAAAAGTTCACGTTCATTTATCTCAACCGTAAGTTTTACCTGCAGATATAGTAACAATTGTGGATTTAGCAATCGCCTCAGGTGTCAATTCTTGACCAATTCCTGGTAGATCAGGAACCTTGTATTTACCATTGACAGGCTGATAATCATATAGGCATGTTGCCCGGCTTTCGGGATTTAGGGCTCTCTGATGATGTTCGTGGATGAGGAAGTTCGGAATTACCGCTTCAATCTGAAGCGCAGCAGCTTTGGATATAGGACTTCCACAAACATGAATCTGAACAGCGCAATCATATGTATACGCCATATCGCAAATTTTCTTTGCTTCAGTAAGACCGCCACAAAGACAAATATCCGGCTGAATAACATGAATAGATCTATTTTCTAAGAACTCTCTGTAACCAAATCTTGTATAAATTCTTTCGCCAGAAGCAATCGGGATATCAACATTGTTTTTAACTTCCAGCATTGATTGTGGATTCAACGGATGGCATGGCTCTTCATAATAGAATATCCGCAGATCTTCAAGAGCTTTACCGATTTGAATCGCTGATACTGTATCGGTGTTCGAATGGTGCTCGATAATAATATCCAGATCATCTCCACCAGCTTTACGCATCGCCGCTACCCGATCATATACTGTCTTAATTACTTTTTTCTCCAAAGGTCCTGTAATCTTCCATGGACCTTTGCCATCCGGCTGATTGCTTAAGATAATCGGATCAACCTTGATAGCATCGTAGCCTTCAGCCATAGCAATTCTAGTAACTTCTGCATATTCCTCCGGCTCGATAAGTGCTTCTTTGACAAGTTTAGGGCCCCAATTATACTGCAGTTGGCTAGCATATGTGCGGAGATTGTCGTTCGTTTTTCCGCCTAAAAGTTGCCAAACTGGAAGGTTAAATGCCTTTCCTTTAATATCCCACAGGGCGATGTCAATACCACTGATACCGGCATTGACAACAGTTCCACCGCCCATACCCCAGAATGTTTTTCTAAATATTTTTTCCCATATCTTTTCAATATTTAAGGGATCTTCTCCGATAATGACTTCAGCAAAGTCCTGCACCATACCAAATCCGGCTCGCCACCCCTTGCCATACGCAAGGCCAACCTCACCAAACCCGCTTATGCCCTCATCTGTATTAACACGTACAATAACCGGACACCAGTTTCCCCTTGACGCACCAGAATTTCCGCTTGGAACCTGCATTACATCAACGCTAACGATTTTCACAAATACATCCCCCTCTAATTAAATATACTCTCCCGAAAAATTCGAGAGGCTCTATGGATGAAGGCTTTTAACTCATTCGTGACCACAGTTACAAGTGAGTTAAAATAATACCCTGCTCCCAGACTAGGAATTGATACCCATACGATTTAGGAATTTCTGTTAACTGCCCTATTACATTGATGATCTATCTTTAATTGACGATTTTCTTTGAAAAAGACAAAAACAATAATACCTAATAGTAATCCACAAACTGGGATTGTAAATGCTGCTTGATATGCAGCCAATGGATATACTCCCGGTCCAAGAGGTACATAAGAATTAATGACTATTCCCATAACATATTGGTAAAATGCACCGCCAGAAAAGAGAAATATATTCAATGCTCCTACAGCAGTCCCAGCAAATCGCGGTTCATAAATTTCTTGGGCGCAGACGAAGCAAGAAACAAAAGTCCCCCCAGAAACCCCATACCAGAAAAATAATGCATATAATAGTACAATGGACAGACTATCTACCAGAAACAGCAAAGGAATATAGCACAAAGTGTGAAGAATACAACCCCACAACAAGACTTTCTTGCGGGATTTTAGAATCTTGTCTGATACATATCCCGATAGTGGACAACCTAAAACCATGCCCAGAGGAAACATCATGAGAATGTTGCCTGCCTGCTGTTTAGATATTCCATAAATATTCTGCAAATACGGACCAGCCCATAATGAACCGACACCCATGAAAGTGCCATAAAAGGAGAAAAGCAATAGTCCGAGCAAATAAAATCTCTGATTACAAAATACCACTTTTATCGCTTCACTCAGAGAATTTTTTTCATTAGCATCCTGCGACACCGTTTCAGACGTTACTTTGAAGGATGGGAAACCCATTTCATTAGGTTTATTCCTGATCACTCTATAGGCGATTACGCTAGCAACCATTGTCAACACGGCTACCAGACTAAAAGAATTTCGCCATCCAATACTGCCCATAAGAAAAACCAAAGGTGTAGTAGATATAAGAGCTCCAATATTTCCGACAGCTAACAACACACCAGAATATGTGGCTAATTCATCAGGCTTGTACCAATCCGCCAGAATTCTCATAGCTGCCACATATACGACTCCAACACCAAATCCTATTATGAATCGTCCCCAGGCCATACTTACAACATCGGTCGCCAAGGAAAAAATAAATCCTCCAATACCTGCAAGAAAGACAAACGCCGCTATCGTCTTGCGAGATCCCCAAGAATCAGCCAGTAACCCCGCCGGCAAAGCAGTTGCTGCATATGCCCAGAAATACATAGAGCCGATAAACCCCAACGCAGATGGCGCCAGGGAGAATTCATTCATAATTTCTGGTCCTACCACCGCCGGTGCTGCCCTATGAAAATAGGAAACCAAGTATGTAGCGGAGATCACGAGAAAAATCCACAACCTATACTTCTTCATTTCGTCAATCAATTTTGCGTCATTTGTAACATGGTTTATCCCACAGTTCATTCTAAAAATATCCTCCTCAGTTCTACCACACATTTTTACAATCAATTACAATCAATTACAATCGAGTATTATATTGGCATGCTGGCATGCCAATATAATACTCCCAGAAGATATCTATCATGTCTTCAATTCACGCAAATGCTCTAACATCACGCACACAGCCTCATCGGCATCTTGTTCTTTTATCGCTTGATAAATCCGTTTATGTTGACGCAATGCAATATCTTGTTCGGTGACTTCCCTAAGAGATTTTTGGCGAGAAAACAGCAACAGTGACATCAAAAATTCATTGATTTTGACAATAACGTCGTTGCCTGAAGCAACAATTATTGCTGAGTGAAAACGTATAGATGCATTACCCACATCTTTTTTCATAGTAATATTTCTTTCCATCTCTAGCAGAGCGTCTTCCATCATATCCAGATCTTCTTTTGTCCGACGCTGCGTGGCAAGTCGGACCGCCTGAATTTCAATCGCTTCGCGGGCTTCAATCAGATCTTTCAAGCCAGACTGCGGATCCAGTACTAAAAATCCGATATTATTCAATAAATGTTTAATATCGATTTGTTGTACACATACCCCTTTACCTCGGATATATTTAACAACACCTAAAAATTCTAATATTTTGATCGCTTGACTTACAGGCATCCGGCTCACATTAAATAATTGCGCCAGTTCCCGTTCCGACGGAAGTACTTCACCCTCTTTAATATAGCCTTTCATGATCCACATGCGGATACGTTCTACAATTTGACTATAAAGCACTTCCGAGTTTTTGTCACTTAATTTCAATTCTTGTTCTTCCTGTGGAAAACGTAACATAATAACATCCTTTTTTGAATACTTTGGTATTCCGGCATTCCAATTTATAAATTAATTATATTCCAATAATATCTATTTGTCAAACTATTTTTACATTTTGTGCACTTAACTTGCTCATTATGTCATCTATTGTCGAAAAAGTACTGTATACAATGAACTGCTTCCATTAAATAAACAGTACTATTACCTCCTAAATAAATTCCAAATCATCTATAAAAAGAAAGAACCAGTTATGATGTCGCTAAACACCTTAACTAGCTCTTGATCTATCTTTTCTATTTAATGAAGGTCTCTATTTATAGCTAAAATGATTCACAAGCGCAGATAGCTCTTCGGCCATTTGGGCAAGTTTCTGACTGGATGCAGCAATTTCCTCCACCGACGCCGACTGTTGCTGCGTAGAAGCGGAAATTGTTTCGCTTTGAGCGGCAGTCGTTTTTGTTACACCTTCAACTTTTTGATTCGCAACCATGAGTTTGTTGCTGCTGGCAGCAATACCTTCCAAAAGCTGGCTGCTTTGAGTTACTTGTTCCGATACTTTCTTTACAAAAGCAACAATGTCGTGGAATGCTTCCCCGGTAGCTTTTACGACCGATACTCCGCTCTGAACCTCGCCGGAACCGGATTCCATCGTCTCGACAGCTTTACTTGTTTCGACCTGGATTGTTGAAATGATTTCACTGACTTGTTTTGCCGCGTCACCGGATTGCTCAGCTAATTTCCGTACTTCCTCCGCCACTACGGCAAATCCCTTACCTGCTTCGCCAGCTCGTGCAGCTTCAATTGCCGCATTTAACGCCAAAAGATTTGTCTGGTTTGCCAACGATGTAATAGTACTAACAATTTGGCCGACTGCCTGGGAATGCCGTCCTAATTCAGCGACTGCAGCAGCGGAACAAGCAACAGTTTTTTCAATGTTCTCCATTTGATTTACAGCCAAATCAATTTGCTTTTCACCTTGTGTTGCAGTCTCTGTCGATTGTTCTGCAGCTTCGGCTGCCTGACGCACATTAGAGGCCGCATTGTTTATATCCTCAGACATCCGCTGTACTAGGGTATTCATCTCATTTACTATATCACGTTGTTTCGTAGTTTCTTCCGCAATATTAGTAACAGCACCTGCTATATCGTTTGCCGCTTGTGCCGACTGTTCTGAAGTCGCTGTTAGCTGCTGACTGGATGCGGTAACCTCCTCAGAGGAAACAGACACTTTTTGAACCAGTACCCGCAAGCTCTTAACCATGGCACTAAAATTTTCCGCCAACAATCCCATTTCATCATTTGATTCTTTATCAACCGTAACAAGAAGATTTCCATCTTTTACTGCATTCGTAGCCGCTACTAAACTTAAAATCGGCTTTATCATTTTTTTTGCAAAGAAATAGCCGATGACAACCACAATACTCATCGTCACGATTAGTATTATAATATCCGTTATTGCCAGCTTATGTACCTGGGCTGCATATCTGTCATAGGATTGTTCAATACAAATCCCCCAGCCTGTATAAGGATCCTGCGCATAACTTACCATACGCTTTTCGCCGTTGCTGCCGGTGATATTCATGCTCCCTTCCTGACCGCTTAGTACCTGTTGTACATAGTTAAGCTGAGTTACATCTTTTCGTTCATCTACAAGTGTACTATCAGGATGAGCAAGAATTTTTCCTTCCCGATCCACAATGTATGCCGTATCCCCATCTTTTGAACGCTCAGCAATAAAATCGCTTAAAGTAGTCAAATCCAGTGATCCCTGGATAGCTCCGATTACCGCACCTGATTCGTTTTTAACTGGCGTCGCTAAAATTACCATCGGGTGTCCGTTAGTTTGCCCAATTAGAACATCAGAAACAACATCATCTGAACCTTGCATGACTTGCTTAAAATAAGGGCGCTTTGATACATCCGGCAATCGATTATTATCATTTCTTACGATATGCATTCCCAACCCGTTAACGAAGGCAATGGGTGAGATATCAGTATATACTGTCGCCGCATTAACCAGCACTTCTTTGCCTGAAACAATATCCATACTTTTTGCGCTACCAGAATTAGCAATGGTTTTAAGCCCATGCATATTCTTCTGGAGCAAAGAATCCACTTCCAGCCGCAGATTGCCAACCTTAGAAATTCCGGCACGTTGATACTCGTCTTGCATCGTAGTGCTAATTTGCCAATAAGCAAAAAATGATAAAAAACATAATGGAACAATACCGATTAAAACTAATAGCATCATTAATTTACGTTTCACAATTTCACCTGTCCCTTTTCAAAATAAACGAACACTTAACCTACAGTTTTCTATTATTACTATTATTTGTAATCACCACAAGATTAAAAGAGGATGTAACGAAACATCCCCGCCTATATCATCTTACAGCTTTCCCGAAATTTTTTCCAATCGTCTTTTAACATTAACCGCATCAATCATTAAGTACCTCCTTACTTTGTTATTTATATAGTTCTTATTAAATACTACACTATCATAATTTTATTGGTATTCTGGAATGCCATTGAAATGTAACCCGCTTTAACCACTGATAAAGCATATCTGAAGCATTTGGGATTCAAGTGGAGCGTTTACTCCGCCTTATACTACTGGGACACCACAGTATTGATATTATCATATTTGTAATATTATGTCAAAGAACTTTTATTTTTGTCGTAAACGAAGCTATTGTGTAACAGCTTCTGCCAAAACGATAATAAAAGAGTCCGGGTCATGGTGATCAACTCCATTCAAGTGAACTCGTTTCAGCATAGCTGAAACATTGGGGATTCAGGTGGAGAATCTACTCCACCTGAATTAACGCCGCCTGTAGTGGTGGAAGTCTTTTCCTATAATATTCCATACTTTTACACGAAATTCCTTTATATTTCGCGAAAAAACACCATTGATTTTGCAAGGGTGTCGTTCCCCTAAAAAAGCCATAGAAACTAAAAGCCGGTTAGAGTACATTGTAAATACTCCAACCGGTTCATCCTCAATACTATTCTACCTACTCATTTTTGCCGCTGGAAAGGGCCTGCCGCCAACACCTAGATTTGTGAGGCAAAAGACCCAAGACTTGTTTTAAAGTCCATACTCTTTTGCTAACTTTTCAAATAAAGGCAACGCACGCTGAACAGTTTCGGTTTGTACACAGTATGCGATACGCATATGGCCCGGAGCACCGAAATCTGCACCTGGTACAAGCAATAGATCATATTTTTTGGCGCGTTCACAGAATGCCCGATCATTTTCCTCTAGTGTTTTGGGAAACAGATAGAATGCACCTTCCGGTTTTACACATTTGTAGCCCATAGAAGTTAAAGCTTCTAACAAGATATTTCTATTTTTTTCATAAATAGAAATATCGGCTATATCTGCTGCACAATGAGCAATAACTTGTTGAAACAGTGCTGGTGCGCAAACATACCCCAGCACACGTCCAGCGCCGCAGATAGCGGCATAAACGTCTCCAAAATCATCTACTGTGTTCGGCACTAAAACATAGCCAATACGTTCCCCGGGAAGAGATAATGACTTAGAATAAGAATAACAAACCAACGTATTCTTGTATTTCGGTGCAATAAATGGAACCTCTATACCATCAAAAATAATCTCACGGTAAGGTTCATCCGAAATCAGAAAAATAGGATGGCCATATTCCTCTGATTTCGTGGTAAGAAGTGCGGAGAGCCGGCTAATGGTTTCAGCCGAATAAACTACACCTGTAGGATTGTTAGGAGAATTAATCACAACTCCCTTCGTATGAGGGTTTAACTTTCTCTCGAATTCTTCGAAGTTAATCTGAAAGTCCTGTACCTGAGCGGAGATCACAACGCACTTAGCACCAGCTCCATGCTCAATAAATACCTGATACTCCGGAAAAAAAGGTGCGAAAACGATGAACTCATCCGCTGGCGAAGCTGTTAGCGCCTTAAAGCAGAGCGAAATAGATGCAGCTGCACCAAGAGTAAGATAAAGATTTTTTGCCGAATAATCGGTTCCAAAACGGGCGTTTAATGACTCCGCAATGGCAGCACGACATTCTTCATTCCCCGGCGCCGATGTATAGCCGTGAATAGCTGACGGATGCTTAGTATTAATAATATCACGAATGGCGTGTTGCACTGAATCCGGTGCAGGTACATTGGGATTGCCAAGTGAAAAGTCAAAGATGTTTTCCCGTCCAACAAGC
The DNA here is from genome assembly GCF_000445445.1 of Sporomusa ovata DSM 2662. Taxonomy (GTDB): domain Bacteria; phylum Bacillota; class Negativicutes; order Sporomusales; family Sporomusaceae; genus Sporomusa; species Sporomusa ovata. The sequence continues at coordinate 309,571 of NZ_ASXP01000005.1, forward strand.
TTTGCCCGCTGATTACCAAATTCAAAGATTTCACGAATTGTCGAGCGCTTCTTTCCGAGCGCCAAAATATTTTGATTTAACATAATATTCCTCCTAAATAATCATTTTAAGCATGCGGGCAAACTTACAGTTCTATGTAATTACCCTTTTTCTTTATGATGATTGCTCCCATCAAATATATAAACAACTAAAATTTATTCTATTGAATCGCCGTCAAATCCTGCTAGGGACTGAATTTATTGTACCTGTTCTACTTGGATTTCTCGTTTTTTTGACATATTGTGCTTATGTGTTATAATTAAAGGATATATTTATATTTTGATAGAAGGTTTTTTTATGTCTATTTTAAAGCGTTGGGTTTTATTTTTTTTCGGTCTTTTTTTTGTAGCTCTTGGTATTTCCTGTATCGTTAAAAGCATGCTGGGTACCGCACCAATTTCCAGCACCCCTTATATTTTGAGTTTGCGTTATCCCATTTCCCTCGGCGGCTTTACCTTTATCGTAAATATGTTATTCCTACTTATCCAAATTCTGATCTTGCGGCGACAGTTCCAATATATTCAGTTGCTGCAGATTCCCATAACCGGTATCTTTAGCTGTTTCATTGATCTTACAATGTACCTGCTTGGCATGGTGACGCCGGAATTGTACATCAGTAAATTCATTACCTTACTGGCAGGAACAGTCCTTCTCGCCCTGGGCGTTACTCTAGAAATCATCGGCAACGTTGTCACTTTGCCGGGTGAAGGCATTGTCAATGCCATTGCCATTCATTGGCATTTAGAATTTGGCAATACAAAGACCTGTTTTGACACTAGCATCGTCCTCATTGCAGGCATTTTATCCTGGATTTACTTTGGCGAAATTAATGGCATTCGCGAAGGCACAGTGATTTCTGCCTTCATCACTGGTTCTATCGTCAGATTTTTCATCAAACATTTAAGCTACATCGATAAAGGCGGCAGCCGTATCTTCCATCTTCCGTTCACACCATTTCCTGATGATGTTAAAAAAAATCATAGCTATCAGTACAATTAAACAATTGCCCCTGTATTCTCTTTTGCTTGAGATTACAGGGGCTTGTTTTTGCTTTAACTCCGTAGCGATTAACCATTTTTAAAATTATAAAGTCAGTTTTCCTCCGCTTGCTCCGTAAGCTTTTGGTTCACTTGCAAAAATTCTATCACTGTTTGGAGATATTTTTCTCTATCAACGCCGAACGATCCAACATGGCCTGCTCCCGGTAGGCACAGCAATTGTGTATTTGGATAGCTCTGCTGCAATTTTAGGCTGTTAGCAATAGGAATATCGCGGTCTGCTTCACCATGAATGAGTAGCAGAGGTCGCCCCTTTAGGTTGTTAACTTCCTCTAAAGGACTGACTTCCTCTGGCCGCAGCCCTGTAACTAGGGGAATAACAGACATTATGGTATGATTAAACGGAATTTTAGGAAGGTCTGACCAAACTGTCAAATTGTCAGACAGATAAGTGCTCAAATCGGCAAATGGCGAATCGGCTATAACTGCCGCAATACGCGGCTCCCTTGCTGCAGCAAGGATAGAAGTAGCCGCACCCATAGAAAACCCGCATACACAAGTATCGTGACTAATGTCCGGCCGTGATTGAACAAAATCAAATGCTCCTAATAAATCATTCACTTCATATATTCCGATTGATGTAATGTCTCCTGCTGATTCGCCTGAGTTGCGAAAGTCAAACAACACAACGTTAATCCCTTTATCAACAAGCGCGGCGGTAAACAGCAGCAGAGGCAGATTGTCCTGCAGACGGTTTTTGCCATATCCATGCGCGAAAATAACTGTTTGGCTATTGCCTTCGCTTTTGATCAACCAGCCTTTGAGCAGCAGCCGATCTTCACGGCTTGCAAACTCAATGTCTTCATACTGCAATCCTACGGTCGCCGGCACAGCATTAACCGGCCGCCGCAATGGATGGGTAAGTTGCCAGACAATAAAGCCGGAAACCACATACACAGTGACTACCACAAGAATAATAACAGCCACTAACGATTTGATTATAGTATTCTTTATTAACGCAGGCCTCACTTTTGTTTGTCCGCTCAGATCACCTAACAAGGCCTTCCCTCCTTTTTATATTACATATAAATAACTTTATTATACCGCTAAATGCTAGTAGTTTCTACCAACTAATCCAGGTTTCGGATCAGTGCAATTATGCTAAAGAGAAGCAATTCAACCATAAAATCAAAAAACCCCATAGTGTAAGCCTGCTACGGCTCCCTATGAGGTTTTTGGCCATGTTCTCAATATTTCGTTGGATGTAATCTGTATTGAAATCCCTGAGGTCAGAAATTTACTGAACTTTTGTGTTAAGCGGAAGTTACCATTTCAGATAGTTTAACCAACGGAGTTTTAATCACAGAACTTTCTGCTATCAGTAGCTGCACAGGGTCTAACATAATAATCATCCGTTCTTCTACTTTGGCAATTCCTTTGATATAACTTACATTTAGACTATTTGCTATGGCAGGCGCCGCTTGCAGTTCCTCTTCATTAAAGTGCACAATATCAGTTACTTCATCAACAATACAACCGACAACTTGTTCATCCACATTCAACATGATAAACTTGCTGTCTTCTGTATCGGTCATTTCTGCTAATCCGAATTTATTACGTAAGTTATAGATATAGCTTACTTGACCGCGAAGATTGATCATACCCTCAATTAAACTGGGAAGACCGGGAACCTTTTGAATGTTATATTTTTGGGCTCGTAATATACCATTGACAGCTAGTGCATCAATACCATATTCACTACCATCAATCTCGAAAATGACTATCTGGCTAATTGCCATAATTTATTTCTCCTTTCATGTGAGATCAGCTTTCATTGGCTAAAGCTGTTAATTGCTCGGTTATACTGGTAATTTCCTCTACACTGGCTGTTATTTCTTGAATAGCGGCTGCCTGTTGTTCAACCGTTAGTGCAGTTTCGTTGCCCATGGCAACTGTACGGTCAACAGAATTTCTTATTAAGGTAGTAAACTCTTTAATTTTGCCAACTGTTGCTTTGGAATCAGCCGATAATTTTCTGATTTCTTGCGCTACGACTCCGAAACCTAATCCCGCTTCTCCTGCTCTGGCTGCCTCAATGGCTGCATTTAATCCTAAGAGACGAGTTTCGTCGGCAATCTCTTTGATTAGATCCATAACCCCGTTAATTTCACCAGTGACAGAATTAACTTTGCCTATCTCGGTATTTAAATTACTCTGATTATCGCTTACAGAACCTGCAGAAGCAGCTAATTCCTCCATGGTGGCCGAAATCTGATGTAAGCTGTCATCCAATACCATCGCTACCGCTTTTAGTTTTAGATGCTGATAAGCATTCTTGGACATATTATTGGCAACTGTGAAAAGAACATTAGCTGCTGCTTCAAGACTCTCTCTTGATAAAATTCGAACTTCTTTAGCAGCTTCGACATATCCGTCGCCATCAACACCTATTTCGCCAGCAATTCGTCTATATTTATTTTCATCGGGACTTGATGTAAGAACTTGTCCACCTAATATTGTGCCAAGCAATTTACCTTCGACGATAATCGGCGCTGCAAAGTCAATCAATCCAGCATGACATTCATATATAACAGGTTTGCCACTTCGTTCGGCCTCTTCCCCTCCTTTGCGATGAGACTCAGCACACCGCTTATCGCCACATTCAGTCGAATGGGTAAAATCCATACAGAAACGGGTATAGCAACTTGGATTAGTAACAGGCTTTCCGTCAGGATCAACTGTCACACTGGCTACACCGACGCCTTTTGCAAAATCATCCTGGAATTTTTGTAAAAAATCAATACTAATTACATCCGAAAGCTTAAGTGTAGATAAATTCACTTCGTGGTTAATTGCTTTGCTTTGTATCCCTTTCTGGCTCATGTAAATACCTCCTATTATTTTCCCATTCAATAATGATGAAACCATTGTATTTTCTATCAACTATCTATAATTGCAAAAAGCATGCCAATAACAATTATCGTATTGTTTTCGCTTGTTCTATATAGCCATAATTATTTTTGTGTGTCATTTCATTCCAAAAACTGCACTGCTATGCAATTTTTGAATGAAAATTTTGTCGAAACAAGTCAAAATCCCCTCTGACAACTATACAGAGGGGATATCTACAACTTCTAAACATTTACTTAATTTTTACTTTGCATCTCTTATAGTGATGATAAAAATGCCATGTAACCCTTTTTAGTTTCGTACACATCTGCCTTGCTTACGACTTCCCAAGGAGCATGCATATTGAGCAATGCCACACCGCAGTCTATTACTTGCATACCATAAAGCGACAAAATATAAGCAATGGTACCGCCACCGCCAAAATCGACCTTCCCAAGTTCTGCTGTCTGATACGCAACTTTATGTTCATCTAGAATTTTTCTTAATTTTCCAATATATTCTGCATTTGCATCATTGGAACCGGATTTACCCCTTGCGCCTGTAAACTTGTTGAATACCATTCCTTTTGCAAAATAAGCGGCATTCTTCTTTTCAAAGGCCGCAGCAAATGTTGGGTCAAATGCCGCGCTAACATCTGATGATAACATTCTTGAATTCGCAAGTGTTCTTCTAAGTATAAGTTCTGAATATTCACCCATTGCATTTAATACTTCTGCTACCGTATTTTCAAAAAATTTTGATCGCATGCCAGTTGCACCAACACTACCTATCTCTTCCTTGTCCACAAGGATTGTACAGGCGGTTGTCTTTATGCTGTCAAACTCAAACATTGCTGCTAAGGAAGTATAAGCGCATACCCTATCATCATGACCGTAAGCCATAATCATGCTCTTATCAATTCCCGCTTCCCTTGCTTTTCCTGCTGGAACTACTTCTAATTCTGCAGAAATAAAATCTTCTTCCTCAATGTCATATTTATCCTTGATATGTTTTAAAATCTGTTTCTTTACGGCATCTTTTTCTTCACCTTTTAATGGCTTATTTCCAATAATTATATTAAGGTCTTCGCCTTCAATAACTTTTTCTGCTTTCTTTTCCAGTTGCTCATGTGATAAATGAATAAGCAAATCGGAAATGAACACAACAGGATCTTTCTCATTTTCACCAATTACTATTTCAACAACCGTTCCATCTTTTTTTACTACAACACCATGGATTGCAAGTGGCAAAGTAACCCACTGGTATTTTTTTATTCCGCCATAATAATGGGTATCAAGATAAGCTAACTCTGTATCCTCATATAAAGGATTCTGCTTTATATCAAGTCTTGGAGAATCTATGTGTGCCCCTAGTATGTTCATTCCTTTTTCAATTGAATTTTCACCAATCAAAAACAAAGCAATTGCCTTCTTCATATTTGTAGCGTATACTTTATCTCCGGCCTTTAACTTTGTTTTATTTTTTATAATGTCTGCGAGATTTTTATAACCGGATTTTTCTGCCATTTCCACAGAAATTTTCACACATTCTCGCTCTGTTTTTCCACCATCTAAGAATTTTAAATATTCACTATTGACCAATTCTAATTCCTTCAATTCTTCATTATCATATTTTGTCCAAATGTTTTTTCTTTCCATGAACAAATACCTTCTTTCATTATCTTTTGCACTAACAAGTATTGTATCACATCTCTATTCTGTTTGGAGCTAAAGGATCAAGTTCGTATCTGTGTAAAAAGAAATTAGAATTCATACAGGAAAAAAATACCGCATAATAGTGGCCAACATAAAATAGCCACATTTTGCGGTATTTCATCTTTTGTTGAATTACATTTTCCTTAACATTCTCTGCCTAAAGTTATGCCTTTACACTTTCTGCAATCGCATCAGCCAAAGCATCCAGTTCTTTCTCTTGCTCCGTTTTCAGTGAGGACTTGAAATCCAGCGCATCGCCAATGAGCTCGGATTCTTTGAAATATTCCGTAACATATTCCACCATGCGTTTTTTCGCCGCCGATGCCCAGCTATGGTTGCCAATTACAGCAAATTTACGGTTTTGGAAATGCAAGCATTTGAGATCATGAAGGAAATTTTCCATGGTAAGGTACAGGTTTAGATTATACGTCGGTGCAGCCAATACTAAGTGGCTATACTTCCAAGCTTCGGCAACAATGAAGGATGGATGGGTTTTGGATACGTCATACATCCGCATATCAGTGATGCCGCGCAATGCCAATTTATTGGCCAAAGCATTGGCAACAGCTGCGGTATTGCCATACATGGATGCAAAGGCAATAAGCACGCCTTTTTTTTCTGGCTCGTAACTGCTCCAGGCGTTGTATTTGCCCACTATGTATTGAATCGTTTCCGGGGTACGATAGATTGGGCCATGTAGCGGTGCAATCATTTCAATGCCAAGCGGCAATAGTTTTTTCAACGCCAATTGTACTTGTGGCCCGAATTTACCGACGATATTGCTGTAATACCGGCGAGCATCGGCAAGATACACGGCTTCATAATCTACTTCGTCTGCAAAAATGTTACCGTTCAGCGTACCAAAAGTACCGAACGCATCGGCGGAAAAGAGCAGCTTTTCTGTTTGTTCAAAGGTAACCGTAACTTCCGGCCAATGCACCATTGGCGCTTTGAATGATTGTAGTTTGTGCCGGCCGAGGTCGATGACATCCCCTTCGCCGACAGTAACATAGTTATCCGGGCAAGGCTTTCCATAAAATTGCTCGAAGAAGGTAAAGATTTTGGCGTTGCCGACAATTTTCACGTCCGGGTACATTTCCACCAAATCCACCAAGGCTGCGCAGTGGTCAGGCTCCATGTGGTTAATAACAAGGTAGTCTAATTTCCGGTTCTGCAGTAAGTATTTAGCATTGGTCAGAAATTGCACCCGGATTGATGCATCGACCGAGTCAATTATTGCTGTTTTTTCATCTAAAATAAGGTAGGAATTATAGCTCACCCCATTGGGCAGCGGTAACATATTTTCAAACCGTTCGGTAGAAAAATCGTTGCCACCGATCCAGTAAACATCCTTCTTAATCTCTTGTATACATTGCATAACATTCATCCTTCCATTTATAGTTGTAATTAATTTGTTTTCACCGGTTTCATTGTAACAAAAGTCTAAAATGTCTTCAAAATTATGCATTTACAATCTCTTTGAGTTTCTGGCTGATTTCTGTAACGTGACGTTGCTCTTCACCTTTTAATTTCAAAAATATAGTCCTTGCATCCTCAAACTTGGAACATTTAGCCAATTCATCATAAAGCAAAATTGAATCTTTTTCAGCACCCAAAGCTAATTTAATAATATTTCCCACAGTTACTAACTCATTAATAATGCGTTCTGCATCCTGTTCAGTCGGAAATACATGGGATTCTACCAATACAGTTAAATATTTGGAAGTCTCTGCGTCAAATAAATATTCCGCAGTATGAGCCTCTTTGCAAGCTTCAATCCGATTGAAATACTCTGTAAAGGTACAAAGATGTTCTTGTTCTTCTTCCATTAGTGCTTTAAATAACGCCTTAGCTTGTGTATCTTTACATTTGTTATATGCTTTCTGATAGAAATTGAACCCTCTTTTTTCAATGTTCATTGCAATTCTCAAACCTTCAAGATCACTCAATAAATTCTCCATATTTATATTCCCTCTTTCAAATAATTGTTATCTTTTGATATTAATTCTATGAAATTTAATAATTTCCTTCTTTTTTTCAAAATTTTTGTATTAAATGTAAAAAAATTTCCTAGTGCCAATAAATATGCACAAAAATCATCGTTGCTCACCCAAAATTTAGGCCGCTATTGTCTTACGCCTGAGTCAATGGAATACAGGGTGAGGGGTTTTACTTTTGGCATTGCCCCAAAATAAGGTCTCCATAACTCTCAAATACATATACTTTATCCTAAAAAAATACCCAGCATAGTTGCTGGGCTAGAGAAAGCGCTCCCACATATTAGTGCATTTTCAGTAACAAAAGTATATTAGCAAAATGAATTAATCAATGATATTTTGCCAATTGCCTTACCTGACTCAAGATACTCATGGGCTTTACTGATGTCAGTGAAGGCAAATTTTTGTGGGTCCTGCAGAATGCGTAAACATCCTTGTTCAATTAATTTTCTCGCCTGGTCTAAGATTATTCCATGACGCTCCCGCTCAATATCAAATAGCATAGGTGCGGTCATCAACAATGCGTGAAGGGTAATCGCTTTTGAATGCATCATTCCTATGTTAAGCGTGGCTCTGGCGTTAGTAGTACAAACTGTACCCTTTAGTTTGACAGCATTGAAACTATGAATCAGATTATTTCCGCCCACTGTATCGAAAACTGCATCAAATCCCTTACCGTCTGTAATTTTAGCCACATAACCTTCAACTGATTCGTCATTTACCACAATAACATGATCCGCACCATATTCTTTTACGATAGCAACTTTTTCAGGGTTCGTGACAGTACCGTAAACAATAGCCCCTTGCTGTTTCGCCAATTGTACTGCGATATGACCTACGCCACCCGCAGCACCATGTATTAAAAGTTTTTCTCCCGGTTTCGCCAAGGACTTTTCTACAATTCCTTCCCAGGCAGTTATCGTGACTAGCGGAAATAAAGCTGCCATAAAGAGATCGATATTTTCTGGCTTTTTGGCTATCAATCGAGCATCAGCTAACATATATTCTGCCAATGCCCCCTGCAATTGACCAACTCCACCGGTACAGCCAAATACCTGATCTCCCACTTTCCAGGGCTCAGTTCCAGCGCCAACAGCTACAATCTCACCTGAGACATCAGCATTCAAAATGGCAGGCAGCACTGGCCCTATATTTGCAGCCAATCCAGAGCGAATTTTCGTCTCAAGAGGGTTGACACTGCTTGCCACAACTTTTATCAATACATAACCCGCTCGAAGCTCCGGCTTGTCTATGTCCGCTAGCTCAAATACTTCAGGACCCCCGTATTTACGAAATATCATTGCCTTCATATTCTTATACCCTTCCTTTTGCAAATTCAAGGCACAGGAAGCCCCTCTTATTTATTCGTTCCATATATGACAAAAAATCTTGGCGGATAGGAGTGAAAATTTCCTACCAGCTTGATGGTATCGCCTTGTAATATAAATTTGATTACTAGACCAAAAACACCTTTGGAAAATTTTGCTGTTCACTATAAACTTATTGATGAGCCAAGCGAATAAGGGAAAAATAGTATCGCCTCATCCCTCAATAAATTGGATTAATACCTTATTGAACTTCTCCTTCTCGTCATAGAATAATCCGTGGCCGCTATATCTAAAAGGTACAAGATGTGAGTTTTCTATCCCTTGATTTTGTGCTTCTCCCAGATCGAAATGAACAACTTTATCATGAATTCCGTGAAGTATTAAAGTAGGCACGCATATTTCTGTCATATCTGAAAATAAAGTTTCATCAAGCCATGTTTTAGCAATTGCCGCTGTTGACCACCCTGCCGCCTCTAGTCCTAATTGTAAAAACCAGTTGGAAAATGACTGGGTAACATACTGAAAGAAAAACATATCTCCAAAGTCCTGTAGCATTTTTGGACGGTCATTAAGAGTATCTTGAATAATTTTAATTACAGCTTCTCGTTTTAAGCCATAAGGAAAGTTTGGGCGTTCAATAAGACTTGGTGCGGCGGCGGCGAAAAGGGCAAGCTTTGATACACCATACCCTTGATGGCGTGCCATATAACGAATTGCTATCGCGCCCCCGGTAGAGTGACCAGAAAGTGTAATATCCTGCAAATCAAGCGCCTCAATAACACACCTAATATCATCTGCTAATCTGTTATAAGAATACCCTGTTAATGGCTTATCTGATTTTCCAAAGCCCCGCGTATCCACACCGATACAACGGTAACCTTTACGGGATAATTCATCAAATTGGTATTCAAACATCTTATGATTTGCAGGCCAACCGTGGATAAACAGTATAGTTTGCTGTCCCTCCGGGTATAAATCTTCGACATATACTTTTATGTCTTCCTCAACCGAAATGTAATATCCCATTAATATGTCCCTCCGAATATCAAGTTCTATTACATTTTATTCTTTATTACATAAAGTGCTATCTAAAGCATACGAAAAGGCCTCTTCGGATTTTCTGCTGGGTTAATCTTACAATAGAAAAAAACGAATATTCATGTTATTATACTATGTAAACATGAACCATTTACTTTAACCTTATAAACTAAGAGAAAGGAACAATGAAATGAAACGATCTATTCGCAATGCTCTGCTAGGATTACTTGGAACATCCATCGGGGTATACATGTTGGCAATGCCACTCTCAACGACGGCATATGCGTACACACCTTATGGCTATCACAATTCGGGTAGCACAAAAACCAGTAGTAATACTCAAGATCCCGTTAATGTAGTTAAAGCTTCTTCAAGAACCCTCGGATTTAATGCGACCACCGATAAATTCACTTTAGTAAGCAAAAGCGCGACATTAGCCGTTGTCAATGTAATTCATAATGGTACTAGCTACAATGTAACCCTTAGTCTGCGCCGCTATAATGGTTCATGGTTTATCACATCAGTAAAAGCAATTAAAAATAGCAGTAATTCTTCCAATACTACTAGCAGCCCTACAACAGGTTCTAATGGAACCGGTTCCCCAACGACTGCTACGGGTAGTTCCTCTACTACTTCAACGACATCAACCGGCACAAGTTCTGGAAATGTAATCACAACTGAGCAGCAAGCGGTTAGTTTGTTAAATGCTGATCGCCGCGCCAATGGTCTTCCTGATTTACAAGTAGATTCCCGTTTAACTACACTTGCGAGAAACTATGCTCAGGACATGCTTAACCGCAACTATTTTTCCCACTACAGTCCTGAGGGACAATCTCCTTTTGACCGTATGAAGCAAGCTGGAATAACCTACAGCGCCGCTGGCGAAAATATTGCCATTAACCGGACTGTTCAGCAAGCAGAGGCAGCCTTTATGAATAGTTCAGGACACCGCGCCAACATTTTAAACTCAACTTATACCAAAGTTGGAATCGGAATCGCTTTTGATAAGAGTGGCAATATTTATATAGTTCAGAATTTTATCAAGCCATAACTTTACCGTATCTAGATTCACCTACAGGGGATAACCATTTAGGTTATCCCCTGATTTTTTATTTTATGAAGGAAACTCGTTTCTACCTTGCTGAAATGACTTCACTTCGATATTTTAATAAGTATTTGTTATACTTTTCAGCAGGACAAAGAAAAAATACCGCAAAATAGTGGTCAACATTAATGACCATCTTTTGCGGTATTATTATTTTCGCCGAATTACTGCTGAGCAAATATCAATGAAACTGCCGGTTATAGGGCTTCATTGACCAATGGGAGTATAAGTAATCTTTTTTGTTATTTTGCTTCAATTTTTATTGGTACAAATATAGTTTTACCGTCTCTATAAATTAACACAACCACTTTTTCCCCAATCTTTGCATTCGATACTTCTTTTTTTAATCTATCGGGGTCATTCATTTTTTTCTTATTATATTCAAGAATAATATCTCCCCGTTTAAGACCTGCCTTTTGGGCGGGAGAGTTTTCTGCAACTGCACTTATTAATACTCCTTCAGTCTCTTGTAACCCAAAGTAATTAGCAAGTTCCTTAGTAATAGGTTGCATGTAAATCCCCAGCCATGGTCTGATAACTTTTCCTTCATTAATGAGTTGGTCTACAACTTGGGTAACAGTTGAACTAGGAATTGCAAATCCTATTCCTTGCGCTTGCGCGTTAATTGCCGTATTAATACCAATTACTTTCCCCTGAAGATTTATTAACGGACCACCACTATTGCCCGGGTTAATTGACGCATCAGTTTGTAAAAGATCCGTAAACTGATTTCCATTAATACTAAGTGGTCTACCTTTTGCACTGATAACACCAACTGTAACAGTATGGTCAAGTCCATACGGGTTACCAATTGCTATAACCCAGCTGCCTACTTCCAGTTTGTTGGAATCCCCAAACTCTAGAGATGGAAGATCATCACCGGCATCAATCTTTAATATCGCCAAATCCAATTGTTCATCTGAACCAATTAATTTAGCAGCATAGGGTTCTTTTCGATTGGTTAAATAGGCATGTATTTTTTCTGCACCGGCAACCACATGATTATTAGTTACGATATAACCATCTTTAGAAATGATAAAACCTGAACCTAATGCTTTTGTTAGTCCCGGTTTTCTTTTATACTGTTCTCCAAAGAAATCTCTAAAAAAGGGATTATTTAAAAAAGGATCATCATTGTTTTGAATTTGTGTCTCAGTCTCAATTTTAACTACAGCTGGTCCTGCTTGTTTTACGATAGTTTGGATTGTGTCAGGCCCCAGAAATACATTTGGCGAGGCTGCTTCCAGATTTTGAGCTGCCTCAACAGATAAAGCTCCGCCACCAAGAATCAAACCGACAGTAAAAAAAACAGTTACAACAATAAGAAGAGCAACGCTTACCAGTGATTTTTCATTGTGCTTCATAATGTTTCTACCCCCTATAAAAATCCTTTCACTGAGTTGAGTTATAATCATCAATTGATGATTATACACCTCTATATTACATTTTTCACTAAAAGATAAAATTCCTGCAAGAAGTTTGTTTCAAATCTACATTTAATTAAATTTTTGCATGGGTCCCAGTGGTATACCCATCCGTAACACATAAACCTGCAGACCCTTTGTAATCATCGGTTAGTACTTAAATATTTTATTAACCAATCTCACGGACATGCCCACCAACCTAACTTTAGGAAACCTAAAGAATATACTTTGCATTTTCTGGGTAGCTTATGGGTAGCTTATAAGAATAAAAGTGGCTTTGTCACCCCTCGCATAATGCTCAAAGGACAAAACCATCTACACTTATTTATCACTAAAAAACTATTGTGAGAAGTTAAAATGTTCTATATAACATGGTTTATATTTGCATGGACAATATGGCTAGTTTTTTCCGACAAAAACCGTTGGCGGGAAATTATTCCGGTATGCATCTTCGCCAAAACCCTGGCGCTGGCTACCGATGTCTTAATGTTCTATTACCCGCTGTGGGAATACATCGGCCCACCTTATTTCATACACTTGGGCGAAGATCTGGCGATATACCCTGTTGTAACATATCTCTTTATTCAATGGCTGCCCAACAGTCGTGCAGCAAAGAATATGATAAGCTATTGGCTGCTTTGGACAACTGTTGCTATCTCTATCGAGCTAATCTATGTAAGTTCCGGATACTTACGATACCATCAGTGGTGGACTATCTGGCATTCCTACATGGCCGACTGGTTTTTGTACTGGCTATTCTATCAATTTCACAAAATCTTTCGGCTGGAAAAATTGTCATCTGAAAAAGAGTAACCACGACGTAATATATCTTTAATCTTGAAATACTACTTGAGTGAAGAGCGTCGCTCTGGGGGTGATATCAGTGATTATTAACCTGGAATATTTTATTATGGTAATAGCAGCGTTAATTACTTTGGTATTACTGCTTTTCATGGTAGATTGGCGGTATTTTCGTGATTGGATCGTCGTTTTCTTTTTTAAATGCACCCTTGATTTTATTTGGGGGGGCGCAGTTGAAAACCTTAAACTGTTAGAATACCCAGTCCGCCTACTACCAAAATATTTTGAAACAAGTCTGCTTTTTGAAGTGTGGGTATTTCCAGTATTGTGTATTTTATATAACCAAACTACCCGAACGCGAGGTCTAGTCGGGATAATATGGTATGCCCTATTGTTCAGTGCCCTCATAACTGCAATAGAATATCCACTTGAACTCTACACCAACCTTATTAAATACAAAAGCTGGAGCTGGTTTACTACCTTGTACACGCTTACGCTGACATTTCTGGCTTCCAGAGCTTTTATAGGCTTCTATCGATGGGGTTGCGATTATTTTAGCCAAAAGAGGTGACTAGCAATCTGATTCGCTGCAAACTCTATTCCGACCCGCATTTTTCGCCTGGTATAAAACAGAATCAGCTTGCCGGATCAAATCTGAAGGAACCTTATCTAATTCTGGTCTTATGGTGGCCACGCCAATGCTTACAGTAACATATTCAGCCACTTTTGACAACTCATGTGGAATATTTAACTTCTCTATATTACTACATATTCTTTCCGTAACTATTAGCGCCCCGCCTTTCGCCGTTGAAGGGAGAAGAATAACAAACTCTTCTCCGCCATAACGTGCTCCCAAGTCGCGGGCTCTTTTTAACGATTCTTTTAGAATGCTGCCCACTTTTTGTAAACACTCGTCTCCCGCGAGATGTCCGTAATAATCGTTATATTTCTTAAAAAAATCTATGTCAATTAAAGCTAGTGATAAAATATCGCCATGACGTAATGCTCGTCTCCACTCTTTTTCTAGTGTCTGATCAAAATGGCGACGATTAGCTATACCGGTTAATCCATCCAGTAAAGATATTCGCTCTAGTATATCCCTATATTTTTTAAGCTCCAAATGGTTTTTTACTCGTGCCTTTATGATAGCGGGATTGGAAGGTTTTATAATATAATCTATAGCCCCTGCTTCCAGTCCCTCTGTTTCATGTTGAACATCATTAGCAGCCGAAACGAAAATAACCGGGATGTTTTGGGTATAATGATTTTGCTTCAACTTTCTGCATACCTCGTAACCATCCATTCCTGGCATTTCAACGTCTAGCAGTATAAGATCTATACTCTCCGAAGCAGCTAAAACTAAGGCTTCTTCTCCCGATGTCGAAACAAGAATATCGTAATCATTACCTAATATATCCTTCATAATTTGGTTACTTAACTTTGTGTCATCAACAAGTAAGATACGTTGCCTTTCATACTCCAAAGTTATCATCACTCCATGAAGGTAATCGATATATTCCTGTTGACGTAAGCATATCCAGTACCGAACCCGTGGCTCCTCTCATTGATATGGTAACACCTTTACGTCTTCCTTCAAAAACTATTGCGGCAATAACGCCAACACCAGCAGCATCCATATAAAGAGTGTCTTTAAAATCAAGACAAATAGCTGTAGATTCACCTGTAAAGAAGCTGTAGACTCTGTCGCGAACGCAATCAGCATTGACGGCAAGACATTCAGAACCAATAGTAACCACAAAATAATTATAATTTTCTTTCACCTGTCCACCCCCGAAGAATAAGTACAAATATCAATGTAACCCTTTACCTCTAGATAATAAAAAATTGCCAGTTTCAGCTAACTTTCATGCTGCAACCTGGCAATCTTAGACTAGAATCTTTAGACCCATGGCTTTGCGTCCCGCCTTTTCAGGAGGTTTGCCAATATTATTTTTTGTTTTATTCTGCATAATGCTTCATAATCCTGCTTAGAACAAAAAACATGCGTAATCTTTTGTGAAAAGCATGCTTAGCATAAAACATAATCATTCCCTCATGGCCATCAATATTCAATTTCTCCTCTTCAGTGTGAATTTTATCGGCATCCATTGAAAAGTACATAGTATAAAAATGAAGACGAGATTGGGATATTTCTGAACTTTTATCTCGTCAAATTCAGCAGATTCTTTCGCTTATAAATACTTAGTATCACCCCGGTGGCTGCCAGGTTTACAATCGTTTGCGTGCCGCCAAAACTAACAAACGGCAGGCATACGGACGCAACGGGAGCCAGTCCCAGCGACATCAGCACATGCCAGGAAAAATTGACGGTAAAGTAAGCGGTAAGTCCCGCCACAACCATTCTCCCATACTGGTCCTTGATCTGCCGCGCTGCGCGAACCAATACCAGTGTTATGGTGCATCCTGAGGCAATAGCGCCGGCACCTGCCAACCAGCCAAACTTATGCACTAAGTAAAGAAAGACAAAGTCGGTATGAAATGCTGCTGAAGCCGCTTCCGGCATGGAAATGCCTTGCAACTCTGCAGAACGGATACTATTGAGGAGACTCAAATTATCCGCGGCCAATACCAATTTGATCAGAATTAAACCAACCGGCATCAGCAGGAAGCCGATAATTCGTGTTTTTTGGGCACCGGACATAGCCATGAGGACAATGAATACCAACGTGTAAACCACCGCAAGATAAGCGGTGTTGCTTATCATATAAAGAAAATCCGGAATAATCAAAAGCAAAGCGGCCTTTATCATCCAGGACCCATTTGTCCAGTCTCTGCCGATGAAGATTCCTGCCAGAGCAAGAGTAAGGAAACACGGTGTAATGCCAATATAATTAATGAAGAGGTTATGGTTGTAACCACCGATTAAAACAGGACCTAACGCCAAAAACGACTTTCCATTCAGAGACGGCCCCAACATCAACACGGCTAACCAAAGCAGTATTGTGCCCGCATAAAGGTGCGGAGTGTAAGGACGCAGCTTTCTAAAATCATAGTAATGCAGCCAAAGCAGCAGCGCGGTTCCAATGCCAGTAAAAATCGCGCTTTTAACAAACACGTGCAGCGCACCTGGCAGCGCACCACTTGTGTCCAGCATATGCATTACAGCCAAGCCCAGGCAGCTCATTAAGGCGACAGCGCCAACCAACGGCCAGTTTCTCTGGGGTGCATGGGTTTGTTGGAACTGCCAGCCTAAGTCGGTCGCATCCCCCATTCTATGTATCGCGACCGGGATGGCATCCTGCTCTGACAGGCCGTCGTTTTTTAATTCCAGAGCAATCTCTTCCAGGTGAGACAACAACTCCGACTTTACCTGCCCATGTATTTCCTGCCATTTTATTTGAGAACATACTGCATCCAAATAGGTTTGCACCATACGATTTTGTTCTAACGACATACAATCGCCTCCCCGAGAATCTGTTCCACCGCCGAACGGAATACAACCCACTCCCGCCTTTTTTCTTCAAGCTGCGACCGGCCCCGCTCGGTCAAGCGGTAGTATTTTCTTTGCCGATTCCCCTGGGCATCCGACCAATAGGCTTCAAGCATCCCGTCCAGTTCCAGCGAATGCAATATGGGATAAAGCGTTCCTTCCTTGAAGCGAAACACCCCACCTGAAGTATTCTCCATCTCTTTAATCATTTCGTAGCCGTACATCGGTTTTCGTTCCAGCAATTTCAGAATAAGGATAACCGTACTTCCCTTAAGCAGTTCCTTATTGACCCGCACTCTTGAATCCCCCCTATTTATGCATCGCAATTCAATGCATAGTATATCTATGTATTATAGTAATACACTTCCTATTTTTTTGCAATAGATTATTCATTTAACAAGACTCAACTCTGTGCAATCTTTTTAGAGAAAGAAATTTTTTGTCTACCTAAGGGCAATGTCTATTCCGGGACAATCTGCAATCTTTGAGCGACTACAGCATCCGCGGGAGCAAAATCATACTGGTTCAATTCATGAATATCTACCCAGGCAAACATGTCGTGATCAGTCAATACTGCATCTCCTTCGACCCACTCAGCCCAATAAAATAGCAAGTTTATCGGACCCCGTGAGTGTTGGTGCCGGACAGACATAAACTGGTCTCGCGCGTATACACGCATATTTAATTCCTCAAATATCTCCCTCTCAAGGCCTTGTTGGGGAGTTTCATTTTTTTCGATTTTACCACCTGGAAACTCCCACTTACCATTTAGCTCTGGTGGAAACGTTCGTCTTGTAATGAGAAGTTTGTTATTTTTTTTTATTAAACCGGCTACTACTTCTTTCATGAATGGTATCTCCTACTCTCTAGCTTGTGTAACGCCTTACTATCCTTTATCAGCATTTCAACGTTTTCTTTCTTCGTAGCCCAACTGGTGCAAAATCTCACAGCAGTGTGTTTAGCATCGACTTTTTCCCAGAAAGAATAAGAATACTTTTCACTTAATTTGCTTAACACCTCATTCGGCAAAATTGGAAACTGCTGATTTGTCGTAGAATCATATCGGAAAGAAAATCCTTCTTCAGCAAATGCCTCTCGAATCATCATCGCCATATTGACGGCATGCTTTGAAATTTCATAGTATAAACCATCTTCGAATAAGGTTTCAAACTGAATCCCCAATAATCTACCCTTAGCCAGCATTCCTCCATGTTGCTTGATACTATACCGGAAATCTTTTTTTAAAGCATTATTTATAATTACTACGGCTTCCCCCATTAATGCTCCGATTTTCGTTCCCCCTATATAAAATACATCACATAGGCTTGCAATATCTGCCAAAGATAAATCATTATCTTTGGCAGACAGACCATAGCCTAATCTGGCACCATCCATAACAAGTGGCAATCCACATTCCCGGCAAACTTTACTCAGTGCTTCCAACTCGGATTTACTATAAGTGGTTCCATTCTCAGTAGGGTGAGATATATAAACCAAGCCGGGCTGCACCATATGCTCGTGAGTTGCATCATTCCAGTGTGCATCATATAGCTTTTTTACCTGTTTTGCCTGTATTTTTCCATCATCACTCGGCAAAGTAAGTACCTTATGACCAGTAGCTTCGATCGCTCCCGTCTCATGTATTGCGATATGTCCGGTAATTGCAGCAACTGCTCCTTGATGCGGGCGCAGAATCGACGAGATGATAGTGGTATTGGTCTGTGTTCCTCCAACTAAAAAGTGTATGTCTGCCTCTTCTACATGGCAGGCTTTTCTAATATAAGCCCTGGCTCTTTCACAGTGTTCATCCATGCCGTAGCCTGGTGTCTGCTCTTCATTAGTTTCCATTAATCGTTTCATTATTCGTTCATGAGCACCTTCTGTATAGTCACTCTCAAATCGTATCAACTTTATTCATCTCCAATTATTTCATTTTTAGTAAGATTATATCATGGCTTTATTTTTTGCACCAACCAACGTGTAACCCGGAGCTTGCTTATGCAAAAGAGCATATCTCACTCTGTGCATTCCAAAGAGAAAACACCGGCTAAGCCAAATATGTCATAGCTGGTGCATCTGAACCTAGTGTTTAAAGTTCTTTGTTGTAATTCATGTTCCTTCCGATTAACGTAGCATGGTTAACAACAATTCAGTTATCCCGGCAGAAGGTAAAGGCTTGCTGAATATATAGCCCTGCATTTGGTCGCATTGTAACTTCTTTAAAAAGTTGAGTTGCTCAACCGTTTCGACTCCTTCAGCTACTACAGTGTATTGAAGGTTTTTTGCCAACCCCAATATGGCTCTGGCAATACTCCCCCCCTCAGGCTCAGTGTCGATATCTTGAATGAAAGAACGATCAATCTTCAATAAATTAACTGGAAATTTCTTTAAATAAAGTAGCGAAGAATAGCCGATCCCAAAATCGTCGAGCGCAATTTGAACCCCCATGGATCGTAATGTTTGCAGTACTTGAGTAGTGTATTCAGCACTTTTCATGGCAACTGTCTCGGTAATTTCCAATATAAGCCTCTGTGGATCCAGCCCCGATTGCTCAATTGTCTGAGATATTACTTGCAACAAATTTTGTTGATGAAACTGACGAGCCGAGAGATTTACTGCCATATAGATGGGCGGTAATCCGTCATCCTGCCATTTCTTAGCCTGACGGCAAGCTGTCTGGAGTACCCACTCGCCGAGCTTCGTTATCAGTCCACTTTCTTCGGCGGCAGGAATGAACTCCATCGGTGGGATCATCCCTCTGCCCGGGTGTTGCCAGCGTACTAATGCTTCGACCCCAACGATACACCCGTTAAAATCGACTTGTGGTTGATAATAAAGAATAAATTGCTCCTCTTCTATGGCTATGCGCAGTTCTGCTTCCATTTCCACGCGCCGGGAAACCTGAGCTCCCATATCGAAATGATAATGTTGGCAGCACCCGTTACCAAGCTCTTTTCCCTTATACATGGCTAAATCAGCTTGTTTAAGCAAAACGTCTGCGTCTTGACCGTCGCTTGGAAATACCGAAACTCCAAGTGAGCATGTTATATTGTGCATTTTTTGGTTGTAATGCCATGGCTTTTCCACCGCCTGGATAATCTTCTCAGTAATTGGAGTTATATTGTCAATATTTTTTATATTTTCCAACAAAATTATAAATTCATCTCCACCCACACGGGATACGACATCTTCTGCGCGGAGTGAGGAGCGCAATCTTTCACCGATAACCTTAAGCAGTTCATCACCGGCAAAATGACCAAGTGTATCGTTGATCAGTTTAAAATCATCCAAATCAAGCATTATGACAGCTAATTTCTGATTGCTCCCCACAGCACGAACAAGAGCGTTTTGCAGGCGATCCCGGAATAGATATCGGTTAGGTAAGTCAGTCAAAGCATCGTGATAGGCCATGTGCTCCATCTTTTCATGATGCTTGAATCTCTCTGTGCAGTCAAGAAAGTGAACGGCGAATTTCCCCGGTTCGGGGCAATATGCTTCTACTTCATAATAGCGGCCTAACTCCCGTGCATATTTAATCATTGAATGCGGTTGGCCGGTAAGAGCTACTTTTCCATATTCTTCGATCCAATACGGCTCAATATTGGGATGAATCTCCATCACGGTTTTTCCCAGTATCTTATCTCCTTTTAGTCCGGTGAGACGCTCAAAGGCCGGATTTACGGATAAAAAGCGATAATCAACCGGCTTTCCGCTTTCATCGCAGATAATATCATGGAGAGCAAAACCATTTATCATGTTGTCAAACAAAGACCGATACCGTTGCTGGCTCTCCTCTAACGCGATAGCTTGTTTTTTTAGATTTTCGAATTGTTGTCTTAGCTCGTCTTGCGATGCCATTAGATTTTCTTGAACCGCCACAAGTCCTTCGTCGGTCTGTTGCAGCTTTCTTTCAGACTGAGTGACCACTGCTTTAAGTTTTATTTGTTGATAAGAAGTTCTGGACATACTATTAGCTACAATATACAACACATTGGCAGCAGCTTCAATGCTCTCTTTAGATACAATACGAACTTCCTTTACCGCCTCTACATATTCATCAGGAATGACACCGATTTCTTTAGCAAATCGTCGATACTTTTCTTCTTCCGGTGGAGTAGTTAATATCTGCCCGCCCAGAATGGTGCCGATTAGCTGCCCATTCAACATGATTGGTGCCGCAAAATCAATAAGACCTGCATGACATTGGTATATTACCGGCTTACCGGTCCGAGCGGCTTCCTCACCACCTTTGCGATGGGATTCGGCACACCGTTTGCCTCCACATTTTGTGGTCTGGGTGTAATCCATACAGAAGCGGGTAAAGCTACTTGGCTTTGTAACCGGATTACCTTCAAGATCGACTGTAACACTTGCTAAGCCGACCCCTTTAGCAAAATCATCCTGAAATTTTTGTAAGAAATCGATGTCGATCAAATTAGTCAAATTAGTCTTACTTACTTCCCTCTCGTTAGCCGCATTATTTTTACTTTGCATCTTGTTTTTCACAATATCACCTTTTGAAATAAAGTTAATGACCAGCGGCTTGTATAAACAAACATAACAATATATTACTTTTGCTTTAGGGCGATTAGTCTGAATAGATGCTTATTACAGAACATTCTATTATTGGTTTAATTTCGACATATTTCGTCTTTTCCCTCTTTATATAAAAATCACACCCAATTAAAAATTAAAAAAGCGCTATCGCGCCCTTGAGGATACGGCTAACCGCACACAGAGAACGCAGAAGGGAGATGTATATCGAGAACATTCCCTCTGCGTTCTCTGTGTGCGGTTCAAAAAACTTATGCTTATCTTATAAGTGGTTTGGCCTATAATTAAATTGCCGGGCTCTATAATACCTCTGCCTTTTTGGGGTGAAGCCCGCTATTCCTGTATTCCCGGTATTTTAGGAAGATTGTCAAAGCCTTTCTGAAGCTCTTCATCTGTTGGAATCTGGTCGACCATTGTTCCTTCGTGAAAGGAACTGTATGCCGTCATATCAAAAAATCCTGTTCCGGTTAATCCAAATAGGATAGTTTTTTCTTCTCCGGTCTCCTTACATTTCAACGCTTCATCAATTGCAGTACGAATGGCATGGGCAGATTCCGGAGCTGGCAGGATACTTTCGTACTTAGCAAAGAAAGTAGCCGCTTCAAATACCTTTGTCTGCTCTACTGATACTGCTTCCATGTATCCCTCGTGATACAGCTTAGAAAGGATTGGTGCCATTCCGTGGTATCTCAATCCACCCGCATGGATTGGTGATGGAGCAAATGTACAACCCAGGGTGTACATTTTGGCCATAGGCGTAATCCTTCCGGTGTCGCAGTAATCATACATATACTTTCCTCTTGTCAGAGATGGACAGGATGCCGGCTCTACTGCGATTAAGCGTGGATTGGCCTTACCTGTGATCTTATCCCTCATAAACGGTGCAATTAGGCCACCAAGATTGGAACCGCCGCCAGCGCAACCGATTACTACGTCTGGATATTCTCCAAGCATTTCCATAGCTTTTTCACTTTCCAATCCGATGATTGACTGGTGGAGAAGTACCTGATTCAGTACGGAGCCTAACACATATTTATATCCCTCTGTAGTAACAGCCTTTTCCACGGCTTCAGAAATCGCACATCCAAGGCTTCCTGAAGTATTCGGATTCATTGCCAATATCTTTCTTCCAGCTTCTGTAGTATTGCTGGGACTGGCGATTACAGTCGCACCAAAGGTTTCCATAATTGATCTACGAAATGGCTTTTGTTCATAGGATGCCTTTACCATATATACAGTAAGTGGAATTCCGAAATAGCAGCAAGATTCTGCAAGAGCGGTTCCCCACTGACCTGCTCCTGTTTCAGTTGTAAGTCCCGTTAATCCCTGCTCCTTTGCATAATAAGCCTGTGCAATAGCCGAGTTCAGTTTGTGACTTCCAGATGTGTTATTTCCTTCAAATTTGTAGTAAATCTTCGCTGGAGTTTCCAGCGCCTTTTCTAAATTATATGCACGACATAATGGTGAAGGCCGGTAATTCTTGTACATTTCCAAAATTTCTTTAGGTATGTCAATATACCTGGTTGTATCATCCAGTTCCTGATGAGCCAACTTTTCGCAGAATACAGGATATAAATCTTCTGGCACCACTGGTTTTCCTGTTGCCGGATTTAGCATAGGATCAGGCTTCTCGTTCATATCTGCACGCAAATTGTACCATTGTGTTGGCATCTGATCCTCAGTTAAATATAATCTGTGCGGAATTTTCTTTGTCATGATAAAACTCTCCCTTCATTTATTTAAATGATAAATAAAATAAGACCTTTGCCTCAAATTTCATTGAGGCAAAAGTCTATACATCTGCGGTACCACTCAAATTGATGCAAAAAAGCACCCACTTTTTCTGCATACATTATGATATGCACTTCCTTGGTAACGGGTGAAGTTCCCGTCAGGTACTACTAGGCAGCTGTTGCTTGTAGCCGCTTTTCGTCTTGCCCTCTTAAGTCCATTCAGCTAAGGCTTCCCTGTTGCGATTTCACCACCCGCAACTCTCTGTAAGTGACCAGCACAAAACCTACTCTTCTTAATCATTGGTTTCAAAATATGTATTATCAGCTACAGTATAAGCTTCCGTAAATACTTTGTCAATTATTTCTTATTTTCTTCCGCCTATCTTGTTACGCCGGTGTAGTAATTTACCAGTTCTTGATAGGAGTTCAGTTCAGCAAGACCAGTTTCGGTAAGACAATATACCCCGCGGGCGGTCCGCTGAAACCAATGATAATAATTATTCTGCAGAATTCCGGCTGTTTTATCAGCGTCAGTTCCAAGTTCTTTGAGCTGTTTCACACTTAACGAACCGTGTTTGACCAGTAATGCAGCAATATGAATGGCAATTTCCTTATAGGCAGTTACTATTTTTTTGCCGGTGCTGCCGCCGGTATTAAAATCTCCATGCCGTCCGGCAAATTCATCCAGTAATTGCTGTCTTTTCCGCTTGGCTGACCGCCTGCTAATCTCCCTGTTAAAAGGTTCGGGCGCCAGGGCTTCTTCGACAACTACCGGTGTTTTGCCGTTAGTGACCAGTAGCAAGCCGATTTCAAGCCGTCGCAACAAATGGCATATATTTCGCCACTTTACGGTCAATAGGGCTCTATTGTTTTTAGGCACCGCTATATATACAATATCGGCAGTACGTTGTCTTTGCACCGCCTGTAGTATGACTTCAAGGTTGACTCGCAGCTTCATTTCAATAACCAGGAGAGTACCGGCATTATTGATTGCCGTGACATCGCAGTAACTAATTTCACTTTTAACTGTATAGCCTTGCCTGACAAGATAATCCCGTACCGGAATATACAGATCCTCTTCCCGGTTGATTATTGTAGTTTTATTCATCATACACCTCGAATTACCAAAAGTCCAACAAACAATAATCCCGAACGTTACATTTTGTTCCCCGCCAACAATCGAATTTCATCTGCTTTATCTACTGCCACCAGCACATATAAATAATCACCAGCCAACATGCGGGTATCCCCTTGAGGGACCAGTTCCTGCTCACCGCGCTTTATACTAACTAATAGAGCTTTGTCAGGCCAGTTAACATCTTTTACTTCTTTTCTCTCTATTGCCGCACCTGATGCAATCACAGCTTCGACTACCATTCGTTTTGGCATCGTCATATAAGGAGCTTTTCCTTGTTTACACAATGAGCGGTTTAACAAAGTCTCATATACAGGTTTGCCTTTGCATATATCTGCTACCACATAAGCTGTCATAGATACCACAATTAATGATAACATATGCTCAAATGATCCTGTCATTTCCATAATCAAAATACTCCCTGTAATAGGTGCTTTGACAATCGCCGAAAAATACGCAGCCATAGCAAGTACAATAAAGTTTCCGCTATAACCAGTTTGAAAAAATCCCATTGAAACTAGCACTTGCCCATACAAATCACCTGCTAAAGCACCAAGCACCAGCATCGGTAAAAAAATACCGCCGGGAACGCCTGAGCCATAACTAATCATGGTAAAAAAGAACTTTACTGCCAATAAAATAAAAATCATGTTCATGCCTATTCGATCTATGGATAAAGTATTAACAAGCTGATTGCCCCCGCCAAGCACCTGAGGTAAAAGGAAACCTAAAATACCTGCTGCCAAAAGCGGTAAAGCTGCCTTCTGCTTAAGAGAAAGCCCCGTTTTTTCGTATAAGTCCATACTTTTTAGTAAGCAATAATTAAACAAAACACCAAATAACCCCATGATCATTCCTAATAAGACAACCCATCCATAAAAACCAGTGGGAAGCACTGGCAGTCCAGCAAAAGAAAATACCGAACTACAACCAAAAAAATGCTGTGTAACCACATCAGCAGTCACTGCAGCAGCAACAGCTGTCATTAAAACCGTGGATGAAAAATTCTTGTGAAGTTCCTCAAATGAAAACATTACGCCTGCCAAGGGCGCATTAAATGCCGCCGCAAGACCCGCACTGGCCCCACTTGTCAATAAATAACGTTCTTCCAGCTTGGTTCTGCCAAGCATTCGGCTAATACCTTGCCCTACCGCTGCGCCCAGTTGAATCGAAGGGCCTTCGCGTCCTAGTGAAAGCCCGGCACTAATTGCCAATATACCACCAGTTAGCTTATGAATTAGTACCTGTAGCCAATTCATTTTCATCAATCCCAAAAGAATTCCTTTAACCTGCGGAATACCGCTACCAGCCGCCATAGGCTCTTTTTGGACAACCCAGCCTAGTACACACGCAATAACGAGTAAAACAAAAAACCAAATTCCCCGCAAGAAAAAATGACCATCTTGAAAAAATTGATATAATAATGTCCGAAACAGTTCACCTTGTTCTAACAAATAACGAAACAGCACCACTATTACTCCAGCTAACAGTCCAATCAAAATTCCTTCCCAAAAAATTTTTAAGCGAAAATCTCGCCAATAAATTAACGAAAAATATACATTACTAACTTTTTGCTTTTGCATAAATTCTCCTCACACCTTTTGTATTACTTGTCGGTTAGTTTGATTTTACGCTGATGTATTCTCTATTTCAACAAAAAATTTGTTTATTGATTCTGCATCTCTTTTTTCTGCCATCATTCTCGCCCCTACTGCCTCTCTCTAAAAGAGCAGCGACAGTCGATCCTGTTCTTTCAATTAATGGGCTACTACAAATTAGCCAATATTTTACTGATCTTAGATTTTGACATAACTTATTTTAAAGTAGTGCACACTTATAGTAGGAGGTGATGACATGCAGGAAAAAAAAGCAGCCACAGATCTGATGAATGAAGCTACTGATAATGCTGCAAAAGCATTAGAAGGGGCAAGCTATCAAAATTCGGACACAGTAACAAAGCAGTACAACGCAAAAATTGATAAAGCCTCTGAACTGGCAAGTGCAAAATTTACCCAAAAAACAAAATAAGTATAGCGCCCAACTTGGGCGCTTGTTTTCATAGCAAGGATACACAAAAGCAAAGTACCTGTTAGCTACATAAAAAAACCTAGGGTAAGCCTATTACAGCTACCTACGGTTTTTTTCATGTTTTTCAATATTCGGTTGAAAGTTATCTGTACTGAAAATTACTCAACGTCCCTCAGCCTCATACAAGTTGCGCTTCCCCAGGATTAAAGGCGACCTTAATATGCATCCCTACTGATAATCTGCCAATAACCTGTTCTCTTTGAACACGAACAGTCAAAGGCAACCCTTGTGCCTCTACCATAATGCGATACGTCCCAATCCCTGGCACTATCTGCGAAACAACGCCTCCCATAACTACCCATGGATTAAGCTGATAGGCTAACTGTTCATCGCAAACATACAGACAATCTCCAGGCAGACAACAGACCGTCGCCACCGGAATAACCTCTCCCGGCCAGGCAAAACGCACACCGTTAATCAATTTCACAAAAACGACATCAGCCTGTTGTTCCACCTGACAGGGGACGATATTGTCCATTTCGACCAAACTGGCAATTGTCTTATTCACCGGGCGGCGCAGGATTTCTTCCGGCTTATCATCCTGCACGATACAACCTGCCTGCAACACCAAAGCCCGCGCAGCAAAATACAGTACATCATTAAAATTATGACTGACTAACATTACTGTAGTACCGCGTTCTATAGCCACCTGCCTTAGTTCCGCCAGCAAGGTATTACGGGTAGGCGAATCAAGAGCAGCAAACGGTTCATCTAACAACAACAGTTCAGGTTCATAAACCAGAGCGCGGGCCAAACAAACCCGCTGCGCCTCTCCTCCAGATAAATTCCGGGCTCTTCTTGTAACCAAGTGAGTACAATGAAAAGCATCTAACGCCCCATTTACTTTTTCTTTGATTATACTTGGAGACATACCACGAAATTTTAGCGCCAATGCCACATTATTAAATACAGTATCATCTAATAACATTGTCTCCTGAAAAACCATTGAACAACGGCGGCGCAGCGTCTGTTTGTCAGCTCTGTCAACATCTTCTCCAAATAAATACATCTTCCCCACTTTAGAGGACAAATGCATATTAATCAACTGCAATAGTGTACTTTTGCCTGCACCATTAGGCCCGACTACAGCAATAATTTCACCTGCCGATATTGACAATGCTTCAATATTTAATATCTGGCGCTTATTTCGAAAAACTTTAATATCAGCTAATTTCAGCACTGTTTGCCTCATACACTTTCCCGCTTTCCATCATTTTGCATATAGGTCAGCAAAGCGACTATCGCATAGGCAACAATCAGCAATACAAAACTAAAAGCCAGCGCCATGTCGTAATTTCCTTTGCTAACTTCCATAACTGTGGCAGTAGTCAGCACCCTTGTCTCGCCTTTAATATTACCACCAACCATCATGGATGCTCCTACCTCTGATATCACACCGCCAAAACCGGCCATGACTGCCGCTAGTAAACCCATTTTAGCCTCTTTAATTAATAACCAATTAGCCTGCCACTCTGTAGCGCCCAGTGAGAGTAACTGAAGCCGTAGTTTAGGATTGAGTCCACTAAGCGCCGCAAAACTTAAGCCAGCTACAATAGGGCTGGCAATAACAGCCTGAGCAATAATCATCGCCCAGACCGTATACATCAGGCCTAGCATACCCAATGGCCCGTATCGCCATAAAAACAAACTAACAACTAAGCCTACTACCACTGGTGGCAGCCCCATCCCAAAATTGATAAAACTAATGCACAGTCTTTTTCCCGGAAAGTCTTTTAACGCTAACCATAGACCCACCGGGATTCCTAACCCCACACTAATCAGAGTTGCCCAACCAGATACTTTGATAGTCAAAAGGGCAACCTCATAGACCTCAGCATCACCAGTTACCAATAGATATAGCGCCTGGATCAGACCTGAAAATATACTATCCATATATATAACCATTCCTTTCGCAAACTCAAGGCACAAACAAAATAAACCGCTCTTTTATGTTACTATTTTATCAAATTCGTAATTAAAGGTATACGGGCTCTCACCTAAAAATAATATATTTTCTAATATTACAAAAGGATACCCCAGCTATTGCTAACTGGAATATCCTCGTGGGCTTGCCCATCTTGCAGCAGCAGTCCTCCATTCCTTGATCCAGGAAGAAAGCCGTTTTTTGCGATCAAATTCGGTTTAGTCTTTAAAGATAATCGTCCCAACGTGTTCACCGTTTAGAGCCTTGGTAATATTTCCTTCCTTAAGACCGTTAATGATCTGAATTTGCTTTACATTGCGGGCGTTTTTCATCATTTCCAGGACGCCCCGCTCAATGATCAAATCGTCCAAATCCATTTCCAGTAATTCTTGAACCCCAACCTTAGGAATGAACTTCACATCAGAATTAACCTTCGGGTTGTCCGTGTAGAGACCATCCTCGTCTTTAACGAAAATGCACTGCTTTGTCCCGAGAACTTCTGATAGAAGATATGCGCCGACATCCGTCCTATTGGGAGGCAATAGCCCCTTGGCAGGAAGTTGCTCAAAATATCCGTATGGGGGCATGCCGTGGATTACCGGGATGCAACCCTGGGAAAAATACAGTCCTAATTTAGGGATGTCATCTTGACTAATTTTTATTCCATTATAAGGACCCAACAAAGTACTGATCATCAAAGCATTTTGTTCAGACACGCTTTGCCCCAGCTTAGCAATAATCCCGGTTGGCAGCCCCATATCCATAGCAATCGCATAGACGTGTCTAGAGCGCGTACCACCACCGGTAGAAATAAGCATCTTGTGTTCCTGAGCGTTAGCTACAATTTCCTTAAGTACGGGAGTCAGCGCCTTTGAACCGTAATCTGTAATACTTTGCCCGCCAAGCTTAAGAACAGTCGCATTTGGATACACCTTGAACGGTTCTTTTTCTTCCAGGCTTTGGAGAAACGACTTACTGACAAGTGATTCGCCCATCAACTTGCTTTTGATGTGTAATTTCTTACTATCCCTCTCACGAATAAGAGCCATATATATACCTACTTTTTTGTTAGTTTCGGCTAAATCATAACTATTACTTAATTGTGACCATTGCGTCTGTGACCATCGCGTCTGTGGCCATCGCATCCGCAACCTTCGTGTCCATGATCATCGTCATCTTCATCATCTTTGACAGGTTTTAGGTAAATAATTTCTGCTCCAAGTTGGCTAGCAATTTCCTCGATTTCCTGCTTACGAACATGCATAACCTTAACTTTGAGATCAATATCCGATATGGCAACAATAACAAAACGTGGCTTCTTATCCCTTTCGCTTACTTTTCTTCTTTCACGAATAAATATTTTACCGGTTCCCATTACTATCAACTCCTCTGCAATTAAACAACACTATGTTGTTTATTATCTATATTTTAGCAAATTCTATGACAAGTTTCAACATTTTTCGCATTTTATTTTATCCTAGTTTGCTTTTGTTTAATAATTTCCAGATAACAAACCAACAGAAACAAACAAAGTATTGATTCTATTATACATAGCCTTCTCGGCGCTACCAATATGGGGTTGTCTTACAAAACAAAATACGATATGCTATTGCCGAGAGGTGGAGAATAATGGCGGATGAAGTTTCATATACTCCGGATGAAGTTGCTAAAATACTAAAAGTTACTCGATATACGGTTTACGAAATGATTAAGCGCGGCGATTTGGTTGCCTACCGGATTGGCCGGAACATGCGTATCGATAGTGCCGCTCTTGAGAACTATAAGAAAAAGTTTCAGGGAAAAAAGCTCATCGGGCCAGTATTTACCAGGCCTCAGTCAGAAAGTTCATTTGATAGTAGAAACGAACTCATTCTTTGCGGCCAGGAGGGAGTGCTTGATATCCTGACACGGCATTTAGAGTATCAGGTTCAAAATGTACGCTTTCTGAGGCATTATGCGGGAAGTATGGAGGGGTTAATGGCTCTATACAACGGAACAGCCAACATAGCTGCGGCTCACCTTTGGGATGGCGATAGCGACGAATATAACATCCCCTACGTACGACGCTTTCTACCTGGTCAACGGCCAATTATTATTAATTTGGTTTATCGGATGGAAGGCTTCTACGTTGCACCTGGTAATCCAAAGGAAATTATGGAATGGTCAGATCTTACCAAATCAAATGTCCGACTTATCAATCGTGAACGCGGGTCGGGAGCACGGGTGCTACTTGATGAAAAGCTGTGTCAGTTAGATATTGATCCTTGCCAAATCGTTGGATATGAAAAAGAAGAAATGAGCGACCTGGCTGTGGCGAGCAGCATAGCAAGAGGCGAAGCTGACGCGGGGCTAGGAACGGAGCAGGCGGCTATGCACGTAAAGAATGTCGATTTTGTTCCGCTACAGAAAGAACGGTATGACCTTGTGCTCTTAAGGCAAGATTTAGAAAAATCTCACTTTCAAGAAATTATTTCAATATTACGGTCCAAAACATTTCAACAAGAGGTCGCCGGTATAGATGGTTATGATATTTCAAAGATGGGCGACATCATCGCCGAAATTTGAAACTGGATTTATTCCAATTTGACCACAAAATAAAAATACCAAAAGCGTTAATTCCTGTAAAACCAGGCAATTAACGCTTTTGGTAATTGGTAATCGCATACAATCGCATCTTATTATATAAAGTTTTTCGAGATATCCCTAATTCTTTTGCTACTCGACTAACATTGCCGGCAAATGCATCAAGCTTACTAATTATCTTATCTTTCTCTGTAAATCCCGCTATCTTCTTCCGCTGTTCCCTGCTAAAAATAGTATCATATGGTTGTGGGACTGCTTGTTTCCTAGGCGAAGATGGTGCATAAAACACTTCAGGTAAATGCCCCACAGCAATAACTCCATTTCCAGCTAAGCAAGCCGCGTGTTCGATTACGTTTTGTAGTTCTCGAACATTACCTGGCCAATGATATCTGTTTAAATAAGCAATGACTTCGAATTCCACAGAATATTTGCGACCCTGTTCGCGGCTCAACTTTTCTAAAAAATGTTCAAAAAGCGGTTGTATATCTTCACGACGCTCCCGCAACGGCGGAATAATGATCGACAACACATTTACTCTATAATAAAGATCAAGCCGAAAGGCTCCTTTTTCTACTTCTTCCAGCAGATTTTTATTGGTTGCACAAATCAAACGAATGTTAATCGGGATCATCTTATCGCTGCCAATTCGCGTTACTTTTCTTTCTTGTATCACTCTCAGTAAGGCGATTTGCTGTTCGAGCGGCATGTCCCCGATTTCATCCAAAAAAAGAGTTCCACCAGAAGCTAGTTCAAACTTTCCTGGTTTACCACCCCGTTTCGCCCCTGTAAAAGCCCCTTCCTCATAGCCAAATAGCTCACTGGCAATCAGTTCCCGTGGAATGGCCCCGCAATTGACAGCCACAAATGGTCCATTATGCTGAGCACTTCGATTGTGAATGGCTTGGGCAAATATTTCTTTACCTGTACCACTTTCACCAGTGAGCAAAATATTTGATGTAGTAGTCGCAGCCCGCGAAGCAACATGGATAGCTTCGCAGATTTGAACACTTTTCCCAACAACATCGTTGAACTGTAACGGGGCAGAGTTGCCAATAAAACGATTAACCGTATTTTTCACTTGTTTGAGCGATCTGAGGAAAATGATGCCGCCAGTTACCACGTTTTGCTCATTAATTATCGGCTCCCGAAAAGCTACACACGGGCATCCGCCCCCCTGGATATCCACGGTTATCTCGACATCATGATAACTTTTACTAGCAGTTAGCCTCTCCCCTGATCTACTGTCAAATAAGCGCTTAAGTTCTATTCCTAAAATATGTTGTTCCGATTTTCCGAGCATAGCCTTGCCTGCAGGATTTATTTCGATTACAACCTCATTGTTATCAACTAACAGCACGCCGTCGGAAATGTTATTTAAAAAATTGGTCACTCTTTTATTAAGCAAAACCAATTCACAATTTTTTTGCCAAATGCTTAACTGCGCAGTAATAGCTTCAGCAATAACTGTTACCATTCCGAGTGTATGCAAATGGGACGCATGAGACGCGTAAGATATATCTAAAACACCAATAATCCGTCCATTTGAATCATAAATCGACGCTGCCGAGCAGGCAAAAGAATGAATTTTTTTGCAATAATGCTCCGCACCTGATACCTGAAGTGATTCTCCCAACTTGATCACTGTTCCAATGGCATTAGTCCCTACATCTTCTTCCCGCCAGCTAACACCAGGATAAAAGCATCTACTCATTGGATTTTGCCTATTATCTTCGTCGCATAACATTTCAAGAATACAGCCATTTTCGTCAGTTAATACAATTATAAATCCCGATCCTTTAAAAAATTCATAAAGCAGAGCCATAAACGGTTTTGCTATCTGAATTAGTTTTTCTTTTTCTTTCAAAACGTTATGCAGGTCCAAAGCATCTAACTGGTGATGAATTTGATCATCATACGGATCTACT
Organism: Sporomusa ovata DSM 2662; assembly: GCF_000445445.1. GTDB lineage: Bacteria > Bacillota > Negativicutes > Sporomusales > Sporomusaceae > Sporomusa > Sporomusa ovata. Next base: position 342,298 of record NZ_ASXP01000005.1, read on the forward strand.
CCCCCATGGTAGCATCTGTACCACGACTCAATAATCTGTTGACGAGCTTTGCACATATATGGATTACCTGTCTGCAAAAATTTTTTCCATTCCACGTAAACAGGGTCCAGCATAGGCAAAGCAGCAATTGTCATACAAAACCACTCCTTTCTTATTAGCCATCCACTCTATGCGCTATAAATTGTCGCAATAATCAATACACCAACTTCAGGAATACAATATTAGAGCGCAGAAGGGAGATGTATATCGAGAACATTCCCTCTGCGTCTCTGCGGTTCAAAAAACTTATTCTTTCTTATCTTACTAAAAAGCCGGGCTTAAGCCCGGCTTTACGTGCCTAAAAATTAAATACTTCGTCGATTTCTTCGTCTGTGAAGTCCCAGGTAGTGTTATGTGGTGCACATTCTTCCTCAAAGAACTCCGGCAAACGGTCATCGGCATTGGTAAAGCCGGCTCTGTGGTTGAAGCCGCGCTCAGCCTTGAGAACAGATTTGCCGAGATCAGTAACATCGTCTGCGGTAAGAGACAGACCGTACTGGGCATTAATCATATCAATCAACGCCTGGAAACCATCGGGAATGTCCAGGATAGCGAAAGCAACAAACAGGCACATACCGGTGCTGTCAACAGCGGCAGTGGCAATTTGCAGGTTGCGGGACAGTTCGATATTACCCTCTTTTTTCAGTGGGTCAACATCGCCGCCGATCTTGAGAATATTGGTAGCAACCGCATAACCCGAAGTGTGGTCAGCACCCATCGGAGTGGTAGCGTAGGTCAAACCTACCCCCTTAACCGCACGCGGGTCGTACGCCGGAATTGCCTGGCCTTTGACGACAGGAACCCTGGAAACGCCATAGACGCGTCCTACGGTTGCTGCACCACAGCCGAGAATCCGGCCTTGAGGAGTGCCCTTGCGAATTTCTTTAATTAATTCCAGGGCAGCCTTGCCATCGCCCCAGGGAATGACACCGCCTTCCATGTAAACACCAATGGCAACAGTGATATCAATGGAATCTACACCAACATCATCGCATTCACGGTCAGCATAGGCAATGAGGTCAAGGTCATTAATCTTGGCGTTGGCGCCAAGAGCCCAGATAGTCTCATACTCAAAACCGCTGGTAATATATTTGCCTTGCTTGTCAACATAGTGCTGGGAGCAACGCATGATGCAACCGGCGTGGCAGCCGTGGCTAGGTTTACCGCCGCGAGCTTCCATGGTTGCAGTCATAGTTTCGCCGCCAATGTCATTGGCCCATTCGTTCCGGCCACGGCGGAAGTTTTCAGTAGGCAGACCGCCGGCCTCATTCAGAATATTGACTAGAATGTTGGTACCGTATTTGGTTATACCCTGACTGGTGACCGGGTGAGTTGTAAGGGCTTTGGCAAATCGCTTGGCAGCACTCTTGAAATCCTCGCGATTAACAATGGGAACACCAGGAGCACCAGTATCATCAATAACAACAGCTTTTATCTTCTTAGAACCCATGACAGCGCCCAGACCGCCGCGGCCGGCGCTGCGGATGTTGCTTTCAGGATCGGCAAAGGAAATGTTAGCTGCCAAAAGTTTCATTTCGCCGGCCGGACCAATGATGGCCACACCGGCTTTAGCACCATATTTTGCCTGCAGAACTTTAATGGCTTCATAGTTACCCATGCCAATGATCTCAGCAGGAGCGTCTTCGATAGTCACATCGTTCATAGTAACTTTGACGACGAAATATTTATCTTCTGCCGGAATTCCTTCAAACACAATTGCCTTAATGCCCATTTTGGCCATCTTTTGACCAAAAGTGCCGCCAGTATTACTTTCTTTGATACCACCGGTTAACGGGCTCTTAGCGCCACAGGAAAGCCGGCCGGAATTAGCAGCATTGGTACCGGTAAGATAGCCGGGGGCAAAAATTAATTTGTTGTATTTCCCCAGTGGATGACAAGTTGGTTTCACTTCATCGGCGACGAAGTTGGAAGTAAGCGCACGGCCTGCTATGCCGGCGTACTTCTCAGGAACCTCGCTGGTAGCAACATTTTTCGTTGCCATGTCTACACGGATAAATTTACCCATAAAAACCCTCCTTAATAATTATGATTTTATATAAAAAGAGGTGCTAAAAATATTTTAATAAAATATTTCAGTAAATTTTTTTAGAACCTCTTTTTTTACTATTTCTTTAAAGGAGTATCCACCAAATAAGAAATAAGTCCATAAACAGCAAAAAAGGAAGCCCGTGTTAACGGACTTCCTTTGCATAATGGCAGGCACAAAAATTCCTTTTTGCACCCTGTTTACTATCTCCTGGCTGGAAATAGTAACTCGGAACTCTTAATAATATATATTTGCCCCTATACGTTAAGATTCCTGCAAAAAAAAATATTTTTTAAGAAATTTTTTACATTTTATAAAATATTTTTAATATTGTCATGTTTTTTTTTGAGTATATAATATACCTACCAAGTAATACTTTTTGCAGGAATTTAGTTGCTACGAAGAGAATATATCCTATCAAGAGTTCCGAGTTACTATCGCCAGATCGGCGATAGTAAACAGGGCGTGAGAAGGAATTCTCACACCAGCCATTGCGCAAAGGAAGTCCGTTAACACGGGCTTCCTTTTTGTATATATCTAGCTAATATATATACTCTACTACTGGAGGTTGGAAAATGAGCGAAAAGTTAGAAGTGGCTCAGGAAAAGTTGTTAAATCTAGTTCAAATTATGCCAACAGAGATGATAGAGTTGAGTGAAAGCTGGCGGAGGGTATTGGCTGAAACCATAATATCTACTATGGATTTTCCGCCATTTGACCGGTCTCCTTTGGACGGTTATGCAATCATAGCCAAAGATGCGGAGGGGACTGTACCTGGCGAACCGGTAATTTTGCGTCAAGTAGATTATGTCCCCGCGGGGGATGTTCCACATCATACTATTACATCAGGAACGGCTTGCCGGATTATGACTGGAGCCCCTCTGCCGCCTGGAGCTACTGGAGTTGTACGTCTTGAAGATACAATTGCAGATGGTGATAAAATCATTGTATTAAACGGTCATGGGGCAGAAAAAAACATTTGTTTCCAGGGTGAAGAGATTTCAGCCGGTGAAGAGGTAATATCTGCCGGTACGGCGATAAATGCGGGAGTAATCGGTATGCTGGCGGTGTTGGGAAAAGCGCAGGTATGTGTTTTTCGTAAGCCGCTGGTAGCGATTATTGCCACCGGCAGTGAAATTGTCCCTGTAGATTGTCAGTTGACACCTGGTAAAATCCGCAATTCCAATAGTTACATGCTTAGTGCTCAAGTAGCGGATGCCGGGGCAAAAACCATCCTTATGGGCAATGTGTTGGATAATGTAGACGAAATAGCTCTGATGCTAGAAAATGCGTCTACCTGTGATGTTGTAATTACAACAGGCGGAGCCTCAGTAGGTGATCACGATCTAATTGGCGAAGTGTATGAGAAACTCGGGATTACCTTATTATTTGACAGAGTAAGCATTAAACCGGGAATGTCGATGCTGGCTGGTATAAAAAATGGCAAGCTTTATCTTGGATTATCTGGGAATCCGGCAGCAGCGGCTATTTCATTCGAACAGTTAGTTAGGCCAATATTGATGAAGATGTGCGGTCATAAAACATGGTGGCGGCCACGGGTAAGGGCGGTATTAGCCTCTCCGTTTAATAAAAGTACAGGGGCAAAACGTTTTGTTTGGTCGCAGTGCTGGCAAAAAGATAATGGTATTGTAGCCGAACCTTTACGCCTGCAGAGTAATGGTATGCTGAAATCGGCGATGATTGCCAACTCGCTTATCGTAATTCCGGAAAATAGTCCTCCGTTGCCGAGCGGAAGCGAAGTCGAGGTTATTTTGCTGGTCAATGCTTAGCCGGGTTTAAAACACTTCTTGTTACTAGTTATATATGGAACCCCCCCATTACTTGCACAGCAAGTAATAGGGGGGTTCTAACATCTTGCATCTCATATTTTTAAAGCAGAGACGGCTTGTCTCGCTCCTATCCTTACTTAAGCACCATCATTTCAGTAGCTTTTACCAAAGCCGTAACTTTATCTCCGGGAACGAGGTTCAAGTCTTCAACAGAATCTATCGTAATGGCGGCTACCAGTTCGGTACCTTTATAATCCATGACGATTTTAGCCATAACAGTTCCTTTAACAATCTCTTTAACAGTAGCTTCTAATTTGTTTCTTCCGCTGATTTTCATTGTAAACAACACTCCTCATTTTTTAAATTTTGGAAGCTCTTCCTGTAAATAAAATAACATATTTTTTGGCAAAATTCAATAAAAAAAATCGAAATTTTATCAAATTCAACTAAATTTTAATAATATAAGAATATATCTAAGTATATCTCCGTTTATCTATTAATTAAACCAATTATCTATATCATTTACTACCTTGAAATAATGGCTATGTTAGCTATTGTCGGTGGAAGTTACCAACCTGGACGTAAAGTTACTTTTTTGGGATATATTGGTACCAATTCTCTTTAGCATAAACTAACAAAAGCGCAAAAGATTCCTACAAATAAACCAAAAAGAGAGCTAGCAAATGAAATAGCTCTCTTTTTGATTCTTACATATATGAAACATTACTGAAATCATTGATACTTCAACATGCTACAGTTCATTTCTCTACTGAATAGAAATGAACTACAGCACTGACCATCTGTTAGATGGTCAGTGGAATGTTAGTTGTGAACACTATCTGACAGAAGGAAATATAGTTTTTGTATAGTTGTGGAAAATGAAGCTAATGACTCTCCGAGCCGGGTATACTGCAGTATTCGACAAGGGCTTCAATGAGTACATCAATATCGCTTTTTCTATTCATAGGCGAAAAGCTGATCCGTAGTGCACTGTCAGCCAAATCGCGACTTAATCCAAGTGATTCCAACACTGAAGGGCCTCGGGTATGATTTGACTTACATGCTGCCCCGCTGGAAATATAAATACCCTTACTGTCAAGATAATATACGACCGTTTCATTTTTTACCCCCGGCAAAGAAAAATTTACGATATGGGGTGCTCCCTGGTTATTCGAATTTATAACCGCACTCGGTATTTTATCAGTTATGGCCCGGATGCAATAATCTCGCAGCCTGGTCATATGCATTATATCCTTGTGCAAATTAGCAAAAGTTATCCGTACCGCTTCACCGAAAGCGGCGATAAGCGGAGAACTTTCCGTCCCTGAGCGCAGGCCGCGTTCCTGCCCGCCACCGAACATAGTAGTATACATATTTATACCCTTTTTCACATAAAGCGCGCCAGAACCCTTAACACCATGTATCTTATGCGCACTGATACTGATAAGATCAGCTCCAATGCCAGCTGCGGTAAAGGGTATTTTCCCAAACCCCTGCACAGCATCACAGTGCAGCAACGCCGGAGAATGGTTTCGCTTAATTATTGTTTTTATTTCATTTATGGGAAAAATAGAACCTATTTCATTGTTAACCATCATGGCACTTACCAGTACGGTTTGTTCATTAATGGACCTTTCCATAGCTTCCATATCCAGCTTACCTCCAGGTGCTGAAACATACTTCACCTCCCAGCCCTGTTTTTTCAGATCCCGTATCGTTTTAGTTACGGCGGCATGCTCAGCTTCAGTGGTTACTATTCGTTTGCCACGATTGGAATTGGCTAAACAAGCACCAATTATGGCGAGGTTATCAGACTCTGTGCCGCCAGAAGTAAAATAAATTTCTTCAGGCGTTACATCAAGTGCATCAGCAATACTTTGGCGGGCTTTTTCGATTTCGAACTTACTTTTCAACCCTAGCCGATGTAATGACGACGGGTTTCCGTACGCCTCCGTTAGCATGTTCACGACCTTTTCCGTTACCTCCGGATATGGTCTGGTGGTTGCGCTATTGTCCAAATATATCTCTGGCACTTTCCTGCCTCCGTTCTTTTCACTATTTCCTAGCCTATTTATTGTTGCTATTGCATATCAATCGATTATGTTTCAGCTACGATTTTCCCATGTCAATTGTATCACATCCGCCTATGTTGCCAAATTCTTTTTTAATGGAAAGCTATTATGGATAAGCTATTATTCTTCTGGCCCAAAGGCATTCGGCGCACGACGGGCTATTGGCCCAGCAATCCATTTCATTACTATCTGTATAATTACACCCGTCAAGCATTTTGCAATCCGTACAAGAAGGAAAGCGATAATCATTAACAGTCGTCCTTCATGGATTTTCTTCTGCTTTTATATGGATTATAATCAAATTTATACATGTACGCAATTTACCCCGATTGCATGCATAATTTATGGATAACTAATGAAACACGAAGACACAAAGAGCACAAAGGTTTATTACTGGTCCTTTGTGCTCTTCACGCTTTTGTGGCTACTATCTTTTGTACGGTCTATACATAAACCGTATTATAGGTGTGGCTGAATAGCTCCGTAGACAACTAATTCCCCTTTTTCAACCATCTGCCAAGCCTTGCCATTCCAGTCATACTGAAATAATTTTTGATTTGCAGTGTTAACCTGGATGGCAACTACGGTTTTACCACAATAATCCGCATTCTTTAGAATCGGCCTTTCTGGATTGTACGGGTATGGCGGGTCATCACGGTCAATACTCCATTCCGACCGGTCCGGAACCACCGGTATGGTAGATGGCGCAATAAAGCGGTATGGACCTTCACCATTAATAAAAACCTTGCCGCCATCCTTCCCCATCCTCGCTCGTCCTTCCAGCAGCGGATAGCCGTCACGTTCATACGCTAATAGATACTTAAGCTCGCCTTTAATTTGTTGTCCGTCCAGATAAGTACTGGTTTCAGGATACTTTATCCAAGGATATCTGGACAAAAACCTGCCTTGCGGAAAACTCTGCCGTATGTCAGTGATTGCATAATTTCGACTATAGCCGTCCGCAGAATATACCGTTATATCGGTAGCACTTGCCAAGATGCCAGCATCTTTGAGTAATTCCCAAACCTGCACCCCAGTATAGGTGGCATAATAGTCACCAGCTTTCGCTGTATCAACAGCCATAAACTGGCTAGTCTTCGGTAAATGCATAAGCCTTTCCTTAGTATAAATAACTGCCGCTGCTTGTTTTACTGTCGGATTGTCACTAACATCGCCCGGCAAATACCCGCGGTTAATTTCCTGCTCATTGCTGAAACCGTCTCGATCAGAATCAAGTTCTGCAATAGAAGCAAAAGCCGCTGCACTGCGCCCAGCAGCAAGGTAGGCTGCACCAAATGGGTTAAGCGTCTTTTGAATACTCCCTTCCGGATGAGGCGCTTTATAGCCATATGTGGCATGACAATAATCACAAGTGTCAAGGTACTTGTCCTTAGACTTCCCGCCAGTATGACAAAGATAGCAATTATCTAATTTAGTGTCTTTGGCTGCCGGATAGGCTTGCAAAAAATTACCGGTATCGCCATCATTATGATGAGCTTTATAGGCCGCCATTACTGGAAAAATGATCAATACCAACACCACAACTACTAATAATAAAGGTGAACAATAGTATTTTCTCATAATTTTCCTCCCTGACTTGCCGCTGCAGTGATAAATGTCCAACCGAACGTTTGATTGCAGATAAGAGGATTCCCCTGACTTGCCAGCGCGCCCTCATAAAAAGCCACCAAGTACTCTGTTCCTGGACGAAGATTGGCATTTATGTTTACTATATTGCCCTTGGCTTCCTCTACAGTAATACCGACTTGCCTGACCCGAATGCCAGATGATTTTTCATAAATTCGGATGGCTTGCTCATTAATAATCTTAACTGGCTTGTCAACAGTCGCCGTTAAATGATTTCCCGGCGGCAAGACAGCAATCCCGGGTTCCTTATCGCGCGGATAACTTGTTACTAGTTTAATATCTGGTAACTTTACTGCCAAGACAGGCGAAGCAGGGCCAAATCCAAATTCATTGCCTGCCTGGACTTTGAAATAATACGTCTGACCGGGAGTAAGCCCTCCGTTGCCTCGACCACTAAAGCTATGTGCCGTTTCTGTAAGCTGCCATTCTTCACCGGGGGAAGGTTCCTTGCTTAAATCCAGGGCGTTAATAAACTGTCCGTCAGGCTGGGTGGCAAAAATCACTCGATAGCGCTTAGCTTCAGGAACAGGCTCCCAGGCCAGTTGTACTTTATACGATGAATCCTCCACTAGCCGCAAATTTGAGGGAACCGTAGCCGGCGGCACTCCCAAGCTGAACGCACCAGCACCGTAATAATCGGTTCCATGGGCATCATGTATAACTACCTTCAGTCCATTTAGCCCTACTGATGAGGGGGGGATAATACCAGGAATGATCCAGTAAAGGTCGGTATTGGCCGGTATGACTAATTGCTCTGGCTGCGGAATAAAACTGCATTGTATACCGTCTTGTACCTTTTTGACACTGGTTGCACCATATGCAACCGCACAGAACCGCTCCCCTGGATTTTTATACTCCAGTCTAGCCAAAGTACAGCCAGGGTCTGCAGCCTGAATATCATTCTGCTTGATAGTAAACCCAGGAGAAAACGAAACAGTCAACCTGGTACCTTTGGATAAGTCCAATTCCGTATCAACGTGAAATTTTATTGTATAACGCGCTTCCTGTCCAGGCACCAGTGATGAAGCCGAAACCGTTACCGAAGATAAATCACTGGCAAAAGTACTGGCGGTGACACTGATCAGCATAATAAAGGCTACAAACACTATGATTAAAACCTGTGGCCTAATAAGACTCATGGTAAAATGTCCCTCCTTTAAAATTTGTAATCAGCACCCACCATCACGGTTCTGCCTGCCGCCGGATAGAATAGTTCATCCTGGTATTCTTTATCAAAGATATTGGCTACTGTGATATACCAATCCTGGTTTTCGTTGATCTGACGCTTGATTTGCAAATCCATAACATGATAGCTGGATAGAGTAGGATATGTTGATTTAACTGTCGCGGTATGCCCTGTACCATCATCCCAGGTCGCTCTTTCACTGGAGAAATGCCCAGTCAGTCTGAACTTATAACCTTTATCAGCCTGATAAATTACTCCATAATTAAACATATTGCGAGGAGTATATTTAAGCATGCTAGTTGTTCCGTCATCCTTAACACCAGTTGTATCTAGATAGGTATAATTGATAAAACCGTCTAAGCGATTAGTAAACTGCTTGTTTAGTTCAAGCTCTACACCTCTAATTTTGGCATAGTTTACATTTTTATAAGGATCACTTTTACTCGCCCTGAAAATCAAATCTTCGATATCATTTTTAAAGATGGCAATATCGCCTGTTAAACTCTTATCAAATTGATGTTTTAAACCCATTTCATAACTTTTAGCCTTTTCCGGTTTTAGATCAGGATTGCCCGAAGTACCGTAAAGTTGATCTACCGTAGGAAAACTGCAGGTTTTACCAAAGGAAGTCCGCAGCGTATTATTGTTATCCAGCCGGTAGACCACATTGATAGTAGGATTAATGGCTGAATCCTTGACAGTAGCAGTATCGGTTACTTCACTTTCATCACGTCTGACGCCGAAAGTAATGGTAGTTTTCTCGTTAGGAAGAAAATTATCTTGCACGTAGTAACCATAACGTTTGTTATTGTAAGAATCCCAAGAATAATTGTACGGATCAGATAAAGCAGAATTCGATTTTTTCCAGTCGATATCATTGTACAGTGTTCCAAAAGTTAAAGTATGTAGATCGTTTAACTTATAGTTTCCTTGTAATTCCACGCCATTTAAGGTGCTATCCCAATAGCTTGCATTCCATCGGCTTGTACTATACCCCTTGGCTGTCACTGCCGGATCATGGTCGGCCCCATTAGCCCAAAGGCCGTTCTTCTCAGTAAACCGATAAACTTTAACATTATAATCCAGTTTACTATTAACCTTCTGTGCATATTGCAAAGACAAATTACTTTTTTCCCAGTCTCTAAATTCTGAATTATTTAATCCAGGCCAAAAGCCGCTTTTATAACTTATAGGCTTACCATTAGCAGGATCAATAGGGGCTAAACAGCCTTTATCAGTATCAGAATATCCCCCTGTAAAGGTTAACGTTGCATCATTTTCAAATTTCCAGTTCAGTTTAGTATTAAAATATGTACTCTTTCTATCCGCATTTCTCATGAAGCCGTCAGTGTGCTCGGAGCCGCCATTAATATAATAATTAAACTTTTCGTCTCCTCCCCCGTATGAAACAGAGCCATTTAGCGTGCCATTGGAGCCACCGACGACGGAAACTTTACCGCCCTCATAGTTTTTGCCGTTTTTGGTGGTAATTAAAACCATTCCCCCTATGGCATCTGTCCCATAAGATACAGGCGCAGGGCCTTTGATAACCTCAATTTTGGCAATATTACTCACTGGGAACATATCTAGATCCACATCTCCACCACTTACTTTAGCAAGCGGGTCTACTAAAACACCATCGATATATATTTTTGTATAGGATAGAGCACTCCCACGGATATCCAGTGTATTGTTATTTTTCTTACCATGGTGCAAATTCACACCGGGAACATCCTCTAAAGCGTCTGCCAGATTCCGGGCTCCTTTAGCCTCAATATCCTTGTCAGTTATAACGCTAGTGGTGACCAGGTATTTTTCTAAAGGAATTGCTGTAACTATCACCTCGTCTAAGGTAAAAGATTCCTCCGGCACGCTTTCAGTTGCAAAAGTCAAGCCAGGCACTGATAATAAACAACAATTAAGGATTGCTAGATAACCAATCATTTTCTTGTGCATTGCGAAAATTCCTCCTTGAATTTTTGATGATTACGACCACGGTATTATTCCCCCCTTAGTCCACACCGCCAAGACACTACTGCAAATTAAACGTAACAGGAATTGCCACCCAGGCAGCCACAAGCCTGCCCTCCTTAAGCGCCGGACTGAACTGCCAACTACGCGCATGTAACCGCAGCCTGATCCAACTGGCTATAACCTGAACTGGCATTAACCTGAACATCCCCTATCTACACCCTGCTCTGAAACCAATACCCGCAACTACTTTCCACCTGAATTCCCGATGTTTCAACCTTGATAAAATGCATTCATTTGACAAAAAAATAAAGTTCAGCATTACACAAATCAATGCGCAGCGCTGAACCTTATTTCGGTATTCTTCGTTGCGCAACGCTAAACTGCTTTACTAGCGATGTTCTTCTTTGCGCAATGGCAGATATACCTGTTTCCTGGTATACCCTAACGGCCAGCAGGTCATGACATCAGTTTTAGACCTGCTGGCTTTGAAGAATCTCATATTTAATTATGGGGTTAAATCTTTAATGCATTACTATACGATTAACTTTTATTTGACAAAAAAATAGAGTTCAACCTTACACAAATCAATGCGCAGCGCTGAACCTTATTTTAGTATCTTCTTTGCGCAACGCTAAACTGCTTTATTAGCAATGTTCTTCTTTGCGCAATGGCAGATATACCTGTTTCCTAGTATACCCTAACGGCCAGCAAGTCATGACATCAGTTTTAGATCTGCAAGCTTCGAAGAATCTCATATTTAATTATAGTGAAATTGTTAACAAATTAAAGCATACCTTTAGTACGTTGTATAAATAACTGTACGTCAGAAAAAATCAAGATCCAACATTACGCAAATAAATGCGCAACGCTGAACCTTGTTAGCGGTGTTCTTCATTGCGCACTGGCAGATATACAAGTTTCCCTATATACCCTAACGGCCAATAAACCATGACATGAGCTTTAGATCTACCGGCTTGAAGAATCTCCTATTAATTTAAGGACATTATTCTACATAAAACCAAATAATCCTTTTTTTTCATACATATTTTTGAGTGTCAATCATTGATTCACACTCCCTTGGTATTTTGACGGGCATTTCACCAGCAACTTGTCTGCCTGGAATTGTCCATTAGTATATTTACCAATTGCCACTATGCCGGTCGCTTGCTCTAAACCATCAGGTTTGACGCCACGATACACCACTGCAGCTTCTTCACCAGCATCATCACGCAGCATAAACTGAGTATATCTTCCATCTTCAGCCTGCATTACTTTAGCTGAGGCCAGTATTCCCTTTACCTGAACGGTGCTCTTGGCGCTCTTGGCCTGAGCAAAGGTGACATAGGGTGTAACTGAGCTTTGAAATACAAAAACACTATAGGTAATAAACCCGGCAATGACTGCCAGACAAACCAGACGGTACTTTTTCATATTGATAGCCCCTTTCCTGGCCGCGCAGTTGTTCTGACAAAACTCCAGGTTAAGAGTAAGCAGTAAAGAGCCGTGGCCCCGCCCACAGCAGCCAGCAGCACATACAGCATGATCGGCTCCATAGCCACCTTGCCGGTGCCGTTAAGCACAGGCTCTGGGTGTAGTGAAAAGTACATGCGAGGGATAATAAACACCAGAAAGGGCACAGACAAACAGGATAACAGCGCATACACAGCACTCACCGCCGCCCGTCGCTCCGTCTCTTCAATGGCTGTTCTGAGTGCCAGATAAGCACCGTAAATTAATAGCAAAATAAACACGGTCGTCTGCCGAGGGTCCCAATTCCAATATGCTCCCCAGGTCAGCTTGGCAAAAACTGCACCGCTAACTGTCGCCAAGAGACAAAAGCTGAGACCCAACCGAGCCGAACAGGCACTCAAGCAATCATACTTACGCTGCCTGGTTCTGAGATACTGCCCAGCTGCTACGGCTGACACCAGAAAAGCCAGCACCGATACCCAGGCAACCGGAATGTGAAAAAAGGCAATCCGAACAAGGTAACCCAGTCCCGCGGCAGGCGGCACCAGGCAAAACACTGCAAACAGCACTCCCACTATCCATACCGCAATTAATGATGCAACTATTCTAAGATTCATACATCCTCCTAATCCTGCCAAAGGTAGTCAAACAAGAGTACTCCGGCGGCAACAACCGTGGTGTCATAGCCCGCCATAAACACCAATTCGCTTAATTCAGGTATATCGCCCGATAAAATCTTGGCAGTCGCACCAATGGCGCTTAAAAATTGCGGCAACAACACCGGAAAAGTAAGCACCGTAAAGATCGCATTTTTACCTTGTGCGTACATGACCATAGCGGCTGTCAACGTAGACACAGTCGCTATTCCAGCACAGCCAAGAGCCAAAATGGTGATAAAAGGCAACCAATTCCCAACTTCAACGGCAAAAAAAATGATAAACAGCGGCACCACTAGGCAGGCCAAGCCGCATAAAAGAGCTAAGTTAAACAACAATTTACCAAAAAAGACAACTTGACCAGTAGCATATAATCGCAGTCCCAGCAATGTACCTGCTTCCTGCTCCTGTACAAACACCCGAGCTAACCCGGCCATCGCACAAAAAAATAGCACAACCCAGAGAAGGACAGCGGCTAATTCCGGTGGCAAAGCCGCTCCGGCTATCGCCATGCTGACACTTGATAACGCTGTCAACGCGAACATACTTAGCGCTCCGACAGCATACCTTGTTCTTATTTCACATAGCGCATCTTTGACCAAGATTGCCCATACTGCATTACTAAAGCTCAAGTGTGCTGTCACCATATAGAACCTCCTCGACCTCGTTGGTAGCAAGTATAACGGCGGCATTCTGTCTGACTGCATCAGCAATCAACTCTTTTACAATGATTCTCCCACTAACATCCAAGTTAGATGAAGGCTCGTCCAAGATCCATACAAGTGGATTAATACCTTTAATAACCGCCAGCTTTAGACGTTGCCGCATGCCTGTGGAGTAGGTGGCAACCGGGTCACACCCAGTTTTGCCTAACCCCACCTGACAGCATAACTTTTCAGCCTCAGACTTAGAACTAGGCACACCTCGTACCTTTGTCCAGAAAATAATATTTTCGATTCCCGTAAGCGCCGTATACATTGCCATTTCAGGCGATACAAAACCAGTATAAGAGATTTGCTCTTTTGGGCTTGATGTATTATCCAAAGTCAACCTAATCCGCCCAGTGCTTGGACGAACCAGTCCCGTAATAATTTTGAGCAAAGTAGACTTACCGGAACCGTTACAACCTGTTACTGACAAACACTGTCCACTAGCAACTTCGGCACTGATATTTGAAAAAAGAAGTCTTTCACCAAACCTTTTGCCAATATTGTCAATTAAAATTCTAATATGCATATATATCTACTCCAAACAAGGACTATTAGAGTATTATATCATTTATTGCAACTAAATGAAAATTATAAAAACGGGATACCTTTCGCATATACGCTGCATAATCCTTTTTTTAAATCACACATTATATAAAGGAATACACTTCCCCACTTCCGCTCGGAACCTCTATGTCGATAAGAAAACTGATGAGGTACCCTATAGCCAAAGAGTCTCGAACCTAACGGAGAAAGCTTACCGGCTTTGAAAGAAGGACGAACTATGAGTTATCCAAGTTATCTTGCTAGTTTGGAAAATGGTACGTTGCAAAAGGTTGCAGATATGCTTATGTCACAACTTGAGGATTGCACCATATGCCCACATCACTGCCACGTTAATCGACGTACAGAACACCTGGGGTATTGTCATGGAGGATGGGATGTTGAGATTAGTGGCTACGGACCTCATTTTGGTGAGGAACCGCCACTTGTTGGAAAACGCGGTTCAGGTACTATTTTTTTTAGTCACTGTAATTTAGGCTGTGTTTTTTGCCAAAACTGGGATATTAGTCACGGGGCAGGAGAAAAAGTGTCTCCGCAAGGCTTAGGAACTATTATGCTTGCTCTGCAAAAGCAAGGTTGCCATAATATCAATCTCGTTACCCCTTCACATTATGTACCCCAGATTGCTGCCGCTATTTTCTGGGCAGCGCCCCAAGGATTACGGATCCCCATTGTGTACAATTCAAGCGGCTATGACGAGAAAATAACACTAAAACAAATTGCTGGTTTGGTGGATATATATATGCCTGATTTTAAATACGCTGATTCAACGATTGGGTGCCGGTTGTCCTGTGTTCCCTCATATTGGAATGTAACTACGGCAGCGTTAAAAGAAATGCACCACCAGGTCGGTGATCTTGTTGTGGATGAGGCAGGTATAGCCCGCAGCGGGTTAATAATTCGCCATTTAGTCCTACCAAACAAACTTGCTGGAACAGAGACCGTTATGAGGTTTATTGCAAAAGAGCTTTCACCTCATTCTTACATTAACATTATGGATCAGTATTTCCCTGAATTTAAAGCCAAAAATGATCCTGATCTTAAACGGTCGATTACCCGTGCAGAATTCCAGGATGCAATACGAACTGCCAAAAAAATTAGCCCTTACTTTCGTTTTGCACATGAAACAAAAGTATTGCATCACCGATGAATACTGAAAGTACAATTGTAGATTATAGTCGCTTATTAAATTCATCTTCATTAAAAAAACCACGGCTTGCGAATTGCCGTGGTTTTTTTAGAAGGTAATATGTGGTTAATAACGAAATGATACCTTTATCACCTATTGTTATAAAACGCAGGGGAGGTTTTTATGAACACTAATCCTAACGCTAGCATCACTTCGGCATCTACGCAAAAGGCACAACTAAATTTACAAGACAACTTTTTGAATCAAGCTAGAAAGGAGAATATCCCCGTAATTATTCATTCGTTAAATGGATTTCCGGTAAAAGGTATCGTCAGGGGATTCGATAGTTTCACTGTTACCCTGGAAACTGAAGGGAAACAACAACTCGTATACAAGCATACTATTTCCACTATATTACCGCTTAGGCAATTTTCCTATAAGTAATAAGAAATCATGTATGTGTTATGCACTGAAGAAAGAAGGTCTTTATGTCAAAAAAATATGAGTCTAAGGTTACAGTTGTAGCCGCTTGTATGATAAACAGGCTGTCTCCACCACCACCTGTAAGCAACGACAATTCTAGGTATAACTCCTTTTAACCGGGGAAAGATTGCCTTGCTTACATCAATCGCGGTATCCTCCTTGGTTGAAAGGGACGAAAGGGGGGAGCTACTAATGACAACTATTCTTAAAGACAGAACCTTATTGGGGCTAAATTTAGCAGTGCTGTTAATGTCTTAGTGCAAGAAAAATCCGTAAGCTCTGTTGAAATCGGCGTGTTCTTTTCATTGTTTTATGTGGCGATAAGCTTTTCGCAAGTTATTACCGGTCCACTAACTGACATATTTGGGCGGAACAGATATATGATTATAGGGCTTCTCGTCACAATTGCCGGGATAATTATCGCCCCAGTCTTAAGTATGCCGTTAGTCTTATTGGCACTTACAGTTGCAAGTTTAGGAATGGGTACTTTTCATCTCGCTTCAATGGGCTTTTTGAATGAGATTGTACCTGACTATTTAAAAGGCACGATTTCGGGGGCATACTACTTTTTTTGGGGTATTGGGATGTTTTTTGGTCCACCGATAATAGCCAAAATATCTATATGCACCAGTTTTAAGGTATCAATGACGGGTTATTCACTCTTTATACTACTTGTGGCCATTGGACTGATGATTAGCTCTAGGTATAAAGCAGAGATTAAATAAATATATAGCACTACCTGGCGTCTATTTCTAAAGCCGAAATAGACGCCTCCTTTTATACCTGTTTGGCTATAAAACTCTATCGATTTACCAATGATACGGTTCTCCGTATCGGGTATAACAGCGAAACAGGGCAATGAGTCGCCCTCATTGCCCTGTCATCTAAAAAAACAAATCCTCAGTCCTGCCCCCAAAAGCATACCCCCAAAATCCTAGTTTGCACTTTCATTGTGATGACGATAGAATTATTCGTTCATTAATAAAATTAGCAATTTCCTGTGGGCTAAACTTATTTCCATCTATATAACCATCAATTTTTAATACACCATCTACATGTCCATCATCTAATTTTATATACATAATTTTGTCTTCTCTACTCTTAATCAAATCTCTAATAGCACGAAACTCAAGACCACACCATTCTTTATCTTGATATTTTTCACATAAAAAAACTACAATCAGTTTTGATCTATTTCTATATATATCTTGTAGAAGAACATCTAATGAAGGTCTTGCAAGTTGACTAATAAAATTATTGTCGTAAAAAATACTATCTTTATTTTTTAGTTTTTCAAGTTCTCGTACAACCTGCTCAACTAGATTACGTGATTCTCCTGCAAATGTAACAGCAACATCAAATATATGTTTATTAATGTCTACTAATTTAGGAATCTGATTAACTGAGTTCAAATTAATACCCATTGATTGTAATTCATTGTATAAATTTACTTTTTTTATTGCCCAATGTGTTCTTGAAAGTTCCCAATCATGTATGTCTAATTCAAATTTAAGGTTTTGCAGATTTTGTGCTGTGATTATTTCTACTTTTTTTATTGTTATTTTTATCATTCCTTGCCGCACAATCATATCTGTAATGTAACCAACATAACCATCTTTTTTACAACCATCTTCATATGCAAATATACATGGATATTTTATTATTTCATTGATTATTTCTCTATTAAGTTTTGAAAATTCAGCTTCAATATCTTTCTCTGTATATTCAAGAAAACGACCAACATCTAAAAATGATGAATCAGTATCCCATGCTTCGTCATTACCCGAAATTATAAGATTGTATCTTTCTTCAGTTACTCTTATCTCTTGAGCAGCAATCGCAAATATAGGCTCATACCTAATAATTTCGATTAAATTAAAATCATCTGGAATAGCACTTCCACCTGACATATCTAAAAAGTCTTCACATCTTTTTATTGTCGCTAAATATCTTTCATCAATGTCTATTTGCTTCTCCGAGCCAATCAATATATTATAAAAATCATTAAATTCTTTTATTACCTTTAATAATTGTCTACTTGGGTCAGCGTTGAAATGCTTATTCAATTTATTTTTATCATTCATAAATGAAAAAAGATGATTAAATTCAGAATGAAAGTATGCAAAAATCGTCTTAAACTTCTCATCAAATTCTTGATATAATTTGTAATAAACACTATCTGCTTTATATCCAACTTTAGCATCATATAATTCATCAATTATTAACTCAACCTTATTTACGGTCATTACATCACCCCTACAGTAAGGACACGGGTACAGGAATATTATCCCTAATAAATCCCCTTGCCCTGTTTTTGCCATCTGCCTGGGGGACAGGCACCTCGATTTTCTTTTAAATAGAGAGACAAAGTGCCAGTACCCTTCAGAAGCAATTTCGCTTGCTAACACCTGTAAAGCATTAAAGCACACACAGCGTAAGCATTGAGAAGTATAATTGTCCCCAACCATCACAAATATCAACGACAATTATCACTTATATTATTCCTTGAAAAACAAAGAAATCCTGCCAAATTCCAAAAATTTGACAGGATTTCTACTTTTTTCACCATTACCAATGGTACGGTTCATCTCAACTAATCTTAAATGAAAGATGTTTCACGATGAATTACATTACACAAAGTAATCCACTTTAGCCTCTGGAAAGTACTCCTTTGCCTGTGCAAACATATATTCCTTTAAGGTTGCTATTGTATTATCCTGATAAAGGTATTTGCCATAACCGAATTGCCCATATTTAAATCGTCGCGCTTCCTCGTCCAGGGGGAGAGTTGTTTGCGGAAACAGATCTAAT
Source organism: Sporomusa ovata DSM 2662 (assembly GCF_000445445.1). GTDB lineage: Bacteria > Bacillota > Negativicutes > Sporomusales > Sporomusaceae > Sporomusa > Sporomusa ovata. Next base: position 360,873 of record NZ_ASXP01000005.1, read on the forward strand.
ATCTGACTTTTTGCCCGCTTAGTAAAACGATGACTGATAAATTCAAAGGTAATATCCCTACGGGCTGTCTGGGGCAACTGGTCATTTAGGGATTGGAACAACCAATGATATTCCTCCTCCCACCCCTCGAATTGAAGAATAGGAGCAATGATGAACCCCAGCGGGTAACCGGCATCAGCCACTTTGACCGCTGCTGCCACCCGTTCCGCCGCCGTCGGTGTTAAATGCTCGTATTTTCGTATCACAGTTGGGGCGTTGAGGCTAAAACGAAACCGTGTCCGGCCATTATGCCTAACAGCCAAAAGAGAGTCAACATCCGTAAACTTCGTGACAAACCGAAACCGTCCCAATGTTCGCTCGGCAAAAAATTCAATTGCTTGCCGCAATACTCCTGTCAGGTATTCTGTCGGAATAGGGTCAGAAGTGGCCGCTCCTTCAAAAATGGTGACATCCGGCGCACGTTCAGCTATATATTCGTCGGCCTGTTCTAATATTTGCTCATTATTGACATATACACGCAAATATGGCTTTTTGCCCAGCGTTGTGGCCAAATAACAGTACTCACACATACCGGGACAACTAGTATTTAATGGAAGCTGGTAATGGGCCGATGGCTTGCATGTTGAGAATTTAGTACTTCGACGCACGCCTACAACAAGAGTACGTTTGGCTTCACTAAAAGTCTGTTGTTGATTTTTCCCCGGAATGCCGGTAACACGGTTATGAGACCCTGTTAACTCAATAGGCACTGATAAATCCAGCAATTTATCATAGATCTTTTTGCCAAGCGGAAATTCTAACGCCTGAGGCTCAAAAAAAGCTCGTTTAGGTACAAAGCGCATATACTTCACTCCTATAACATTTGAGCCTAGTATGCGCAATGCGCAGCGCATATAAGACTAGGTTGACCTAGATTTTAAATTTTCGGATTTCATGTTGTAATTTTTCTGCCATTTTAGCTAGGCTCTGGCTACTAGCTGCAATTTCTTCCATAGACGCTGATTGCTCTTCTGTTGCTGCCGAGACAGTTTGTGTATGTCCAAGCGCCTCTCTGCTTATAGTATCAATTTTATTTACTGCTAAAACAATATGCTGACTACCTGTTGCCATCTGTTGCATATTAGTAGAAATTTCTTTAACTTGTTCAGAAACCCCCATCACAAGACTGGCAATATTATCAAAAGACTGACCCGCTAAAGTTACCACTTCCGTTCCTCTTTTTACTTCCTTAGTACCGTCAGTCATAGTCGCAACCGCGCTATCTGTTTCGAGTTGTATTTCGCCAATCAAACCGGCTATTTGTTTTGCGGCCTCTTGGGATTGCTCAGCAAGTTTCCTAACTTCTTCTGCAACTACGGCAAAACCTCTACCTTGTTCTCCTGCTCTAGCGGCTTCTATGGCGGCATTTAGAGCAAGCAAATTCGTCTGTCCGGCTATTCCAGATATAACATCAACAATTTGTCCAATTTCCTTAGAGCGCTCTCCTAGCTTCGCGACAACAATTGCGGAATTATTTACTGTTTTTTCTATACTGCTCATTTGTTCGTTAGCCTTAGCGATAGCCCCCAGACCATTTTGGGCCGTTTCAGCTGTTTTGTTTGTATTGCTTGCCACAACGCTACTGTCCGCAGCCGCTTGTTGGACATTGGCCGACAGATGGTTAATTGTACTTGACGTATCATCAATAGCCTTTGATTGTTTTTCTGCTCCACTCGCTACTTCTGCGATTGTTGAAGCTACCTGGGTTGCGGCTTGTGCAGATTGTTCCGCGCTTGCTGTTAACTGTTCGGATGAAGCCGCTAGCTGCTCCGCCGTTTGAGCTACATTTTTTATAAGAATTCGAAGATTTTCAGCCATACTATTAACAGCTTTAGTTAGCTGACCTACCTCGTCTTTAGAATCAAAGCCAATGTCCTGTACGTTTAAGTTTCCATTTGAAATCTCTTGCACATTGGCAACTACTGCCGTAAGTGGTTTGGATATTATTGTTGCTACCCACCATCCTAATCCTAAAGCAAGTATCATGGATAGTAACGGAATACAAATAAGCATTTTATTAGCAAAAGCAAAATCTAAATCATTTTGGATGTTTATTGCATCTGCTGTTTTAGCGTCATTTTCTGCAACTTCATCACAGAGCTTATTCATAGTATTGAGATGAGGTAAAGCATAATTCCTATAGTATTCGTAGGCATCTAATTTTCGTCCAGTAGATGCTATATCTAAAGATTTTTGGCGTTCGATTCTATATAAGTTTAATGCTTCTTTTATTTGGGAAATCTTTTCTCTTTCGGACAGATCAAGATTCACTTTTTCATAGTTAGCCATTATACTATCATTTTCATCTTTAAGTTTAACAAACTGCTGAGTAAATTCCTGTTCTTTAGCTTTACCATTATTTAATAATATCAATTGTACAGTAATAGCTTCTCCAGCCTTACTATTGACTCTAAATGAATTTATCCATTTGATCGGCAGTAAATTATCTTCATAGATTTTCGTCATGTCCGTATTTGCTTTTTGATTAAAGTAAAAACCCGTAACACCGATTAGTCCCATTCCAATAGCCATTATTATAATAAGGCTGATAATTTTTGTTGCTGTGTTTAGATTTTTAAACATGCAGTTCGCGCCTTCTTTCATAGTCAATACCATTTCTTCGTTATACTAGCGTCATGAAAACTTTATCAGAAAAAGCAATCGGTTGAAACACCCGGCATTTGACCCCACTCCTTTCAAAATAAATAGGCTGCTAGATTGCATTAGAGTCTCTAACTCCATTTGCAACCTGGCCGCCATAACATTTTTGTCTTAGACCCACGGTTTTGCGTCCTCATTTTTCAATGAGTTTGCTTAACATTCAAGTATTTTTATGTAAATTTTACCACCATTTATATGACAAGTCTAGCTAAAATGTTAATTCTGTCCTCTTATTTGCATGCCTGCTTTAATTAATTCTCCTGTACCATAGATAGTAGCAATACGGGGATCTTTCTTATCCTTAGGTACAAGAGGCAGACGCCATCTCAATAACGGCCGTTTCGCCGTCTCCCATAATACCCAGTTCGATTAATCCTTAATGCCACACATTGAGTGCCCTTCTGCAGAAATGCTGAGTTCAGACATACTAAGACCTCCTATGGTAGTGTTTCCACTCCGCCACAGGAGATCTTAATTTTGTTCTTTCGTTTTCGAGATCTAATATACCGGAATATTTTGCCTAAACATTTCTGCAATTATTGTTTCCATAGTATACAGTCCTGGAGGTTGACCTATAAGGCATTTTACTGCAAAAATAGCCCCCTGACCAAAGGCTGCCCTGTTTATGCTTTCATGCTGCAACCGTATAGTCTGATTCGGCATCCCAAAGATGATCTCATGACGCCCAACAATTCCACCAACACGAATAGAATTTAGGTGTTCTTCCTCATTGAGACCTAGTAAATTCGCAATTCTCTTTGCCGTTCCAGACACTTCGCGTTTTCCTTTAAAATGTTCCTCTACAATTTCAATATCTGCGTGAGGAGCTATTTTTTGCAAAATTTGAGCTGCTACCATCAAAACGTTAATTCCTAACGTAATGTTTGGAGAATATAGTACCCGATTATACTTTGCAAGAGATTTTATCAGATCTATTTCCTCCTGTTCGTATTTTGAAATAGCAGATACTATTGAAATTCCTGCTTCCGCTGCCTTTTTATATAAATAAACCCCTGAAGAATCCGAAAAATCAACAAGGGCATCAACCGGCCTTTCACGAAAAAAATCATTATCGACGTCCTCAATAGAAAAAATCTTACCTGCATCAAACTCATATCCCAACAAGCGGCTTGCATATTTATGATGATCCGCATAACCTTTACGAACCACCCATGTCAATGCAAACTGACTGTCATTCAAAAATTCGTTGGCAATTACTTTGCCCGTTTTCCCAAAACCGAAAATACCAACCCTGATTTTTTTCAATACTAACTCCTCCTTAAAAACTGCAGTTCATTAGTTTTTTGCTACCTTCATCCTGCATGATCGTAGCTAACTGATAAAATCAGTCTTTGAGAAGGACACCTAAAAAACCTATTAACTGGTTTTTTAGTACTGGCAGGACTAATTTATCCTTCTCTTTCAACGCCTACGAGGTTAGCTGACGGATTCGGACAGAAAGAAATTTGCCCTACCTGTTTCACAGGATTCACCCCAAAAACGGGTCCCCCGCTTCCATTAAAAGGAACTCGGCGATTGCCTTATGGATATTAATGTATTTTTAAGTAAATTGATTCATAAAAGTCTTTCTGGCAAAAATGTAATATCAGCCATCCCCAGAATGTCAAAGAGAAGCCAATAGTGACAGGCTCCTCCAAAAAACAAAAATATGTTTTTTTATATTGTACACCATTTAATATAGTATCGTCAACCAAATAAAATCCATTTAAATACAAAAAATAAATTTTTTCCCATATAAAGCATTGTCCTATAAACCCTGCCTGGAATCGCTGCTGCGCATTAGTTACTCTAATATCAGGACCTATGAATAATACTGACCGTAAGAACCGAGAGACCCTGAGTTTAAAAAACCCAGGGTCTCTCATGTACTATATTGAAGCCATTTTTCTGCATTGTTCTGCACACATCCGGCAAATGTCTGCACATTCTTGACAGTGCTCATCTTTGAACATTGCACATTCTTGTGCACATTTCTCACATACTTGAGCGCAAAGCTGGCAATGTGCTTTGGAAAACTGCCCGTTCATTGACATCATCGAAACAGACATCTGGCACATCATAGCGCATTCAACCAGCATGCTTACGCAGCTTTTCCTAGCGTTTAGATCTGGCTCGTTTAGGCATGCGTTAAAGCACTCATAACAGGCTTGTTCACATTTTTGACATGCGTCAATACAGAATTGCATTTTGTTTGTAACTGGTGCAACTACTCCCAAGATGATTCCCTCCTAAGTATCCTATTTCAAAGCTTATTATTTACTTCAGCAAAAATTTTATCCGATGTATCAACAAAAAATTTCTCAGTAAAGCCTCACAAGATTACCGGGTTAATGAACTTTACATTAGCATCTCCAGATCTTCGAGAGTAGCTGGTTGTGCACTTTTTCTTAGAATAAAAGCCTACTCGTCCATTTGGCTCTATTGTGCCCCATTCCACGTCTTCAATTTTCTTTACATTTGCTTGCCGTAGCTGCATTTCCAATTGATCGACGGTAAGACACACTTTGGCTAGGTTGAGAACATGTAAGATGCCTTTCTCTATGATAACTAGGCCTTTCCTGTAAGGATTTTTTCCATTGTATTTGACTTTAGTTGTACATAACCTAATAGTCGTGTTGTTATTACCATTGTAATGGCAACACCAAAAGTTATAATAGGCTCTCTTCCGCTAAGGGCTGTACCAACAGGCTGCCAATAGAAATCATTACAACAGTTTCAGCTACAGTCATCTGTGCTAGTGATTTACGGCCAGCAACTCTTAAGAGCAAGCCCCCGATTATTACTACTGAAACAGTTTGTAAAATCTTATATGTATCCACAAGTTCACCTCTTATTAGAGATACCCATCCGGTTTACCTTTTATTCTCTAGTACTCCCCAATTCTGGAGCACCTGTGTTTAGGGTTTGCCGTTAATTAGCGGATCTTTGCCTCCCTGTCGCCTGAATAACATAAATTCTTCCAATACCTCCCCAAATCTCTGGATAGTGTCTGTTGTGTCTTTTCCCTCGATATCCTGCCGTTCAAGTTCTTCAGATAGTTGCCAAATTTTATCATACAGCTCAGACTCTTGTTTCTTAAAATCCCGGTATCTGATATTCATAAGTCAGTTAATCTCACCCTCCTTATCTTTTCTGGAGGCTTTCTATGCCCTCCTGTAATCACCCATGAATGGGAATTATACAGGAGGAAATTAAAAAGGATCACATATGCAGGATTATTTCTACCCTACACATGCGATCCAAATCGATTACTGCAACAGTATCAAGCTACAGGAGGCAAGCCAAATAACAGAACCCGTCAGCGTGTCCTGCCAAACCTGTATCAAGATATGAACGCATCGAATATTGCATGCAGTCGCACAGCCATCTGCCTTTCGCACAATCATTACACTCCGATTGTCAAAACTTGTAATTCAGCTAACAACCGGGTATAATAAGATTGTCGCCCGTGAACAGTTCGCTGTTACGTGTAGGTGTCCTTGCACCTGCTCGTGCCTATAGGTGCGCTAACACCTATGGGACACGGCGACCTAACTTTTTAATTTCCACCTATTACTAATATTAGTACTCTTTTACATGAATTGCAAGTACATGAAGGCAAAAAGATTAATAACCTCGCCTTCTTTTATTTTTTTCTTTGATAAACTCTCGTGCATTTTTCATTCCGCCCAGTTCCGCGAACATAGCAGTAATCTTTTCAGTCTCAATCTGCTTTGAATTTAAGCCCTCATACTTAGCTTCTTTTTTCAGCTTTACATAATTGGCAAACCGATCCGCAGACAGCAAGCCATCGTTTATGGCTTTTTGTACTGCACAGTTTGGCTCACTAGTATGAGTGCAATCATGAAATTTGCACTTTGTTGATAGTTCATCAATATCGGCAAAGGCTTTTGTAAGATCAGCGCTTTCGATCCCAAGTTCCCTCATTCCCGGAGTATCAATAACAACGCCGCCACTTGGAATAACAATTAGTTCTCGCCTGGTCGTAGTATGTCTACCTCTATCATCGTTTCTTATATCTTGAGTTTGAAGAGCGTTTTGGCCGCTGAGTTTATTTATCAAGGTCGACTTACCAACACCAGATGAGCCGATAAATGCGATAGTTTTACCACTACCAAGATAGCTTTGGACAGATACGCATCCATCTGCAGTCAAACTCGAAGTAACAATCACATCAACCCCACAGGCGACAGTATCAAGTTCTAACCGCTTTTGCGGAAGATTATCGCATAAGTCAGCTTTAGTAAGCACGATAACGGGAACTGCCCCACTATCCCAGGCAATTCCAAGATAACGTTCTAATCTGCGAAGATTATAATCGTTATTAAGCGACATACAGATAAACACCGTGTCAATGTTTGCAGCTACAACCTGTTCATCATTCGATGTTCCCGCCGCCTTTCTAATAAAGGCACTTTTCCTTGTCAGAACATGATGAATGATTGCATTCCCACCGGTATCCTCATTTCGGTCAAGCATAACGAAGTCGCCCACTGCCGGATAATCAGATAACGTTTTGGCATCGAAACGAAACTTTCCGGAAATTTCTGCTGCCAACTCACCATTCTCTGTTACGGCTTTGTATAGGTCTTTGTATTGGGAAATGACACGCCCAATATAAAAACTCGAATATAAAGTAGACTCAGTAATAAACCTTTGGCTGAGTCCTATATTTTCCATATCTGTTTTACTCATTTTCATATCCCTCCAAAAGTTTTTAAGGGTAACTTTTGGGAGGTATATACATTAATTTATTTTGTATGCACCTCCCGCATTGTTACAATCTCCACTGCACTTTTATTAAACATAAAACAACAACTCCTTTCAATACAAGATATATATTACCGTTTGATGATATCACAAAAACGTTGAATTTTAAAGCGCTCAATAACTTTCCTAGCCACATTCAAAAACAAAAATTCGGCCAAGGTGATTTTAATTGTAGTCCCCCAAAAGCGGGTAACATTTGTCTGCGTACGAAACGGTTTTTTTCAAAAAAGTCTGTTAACCAACACTGAGTTTGATGGTAAGTAAGTCTGTATTTATGGGTATGCTACTAGTAACTAAGTTTAAAGAAGGGGTTGCTTTTATGAAACTTATTTCTGTTGGCGCTGATGCACCAAACTTTACTTTGACCGACAACAATGAACAATATGTCACCCTAACAAATTATCGCGGCAAAAAAGTACTTCTTTCCTGGCACCCATTGGCTTGGACACCTGTCTGTACCGATCAAATGCGCGCTCTTGAAACTAACTACCAGACATTTCAGAACCTCAACACTATACCCCTAGGCTTTAGTGTTGACCCCACACCCTGCAAAAAAATATGGGCTTATGCGTTACAGTTAAAAAAGCTGCAAATTCTAGCTGACTTTTGGCCGCATGGCAAGGTCGCCATGGATTACGGAATTTTTCGTGAGCAAGACGGCTATTCCGAACGGGCTAACATTATTGTCGACGAAAATGGCAAAGTAATGTGGGTGAAAGTTTATCCTTCCGCACAGTTGCCTGACATTAATGAGGTTTTAAATATATTGTCAAACAATACCAGCAAATAGATTTAATAGCACCCGCATTGGGGTATTTTTGCTCCCGGGAAACAAATGGGGTCAGGGAAACAAACGGAGTCAGGCTTGCGCTACCCCAAAAATTACGTATCCCTCTAAATAACGCATTTTCTTAATAACGCACAACCTAACCCCTAATACTGCCTGAACCCCTATTTCTTATGCAATCCAGTAAATCAATAGCTCGTAAAATAAGTTGAATGTTCATATCGGTCTCACATATCTTCGTAATAGTCCCATTCTGGACCTAATGTGCTTCACCATAAAAACATAAGCACAGTCTACCAAAGCCCCAGACAGCAAAACGGTCTTGTTTTGCTGTCTGGGGCTTTGGTTCAAAAATCTCAACAGTCCAATGGATCTTTTACAACGCCGGGATGCTCTAGAACACTGGCCCTGGTGGCTCTTTTGTCTAAACTTAATTTCTGTTTGGGAAAAGAAGGATTAGCTATGCTTTTGAAGAAATGGAATTATATGCAAGGATAGCTTAGGCGAAAAAGTATCAGATAACACATAAGAAATACCAACCCGCAAATCATCTTCCGGCATCAGCGTTTCTTGTCAAAACAATTAATGCTAAATAAGAGTTAAGGAGATATGAAAAATGGTTTCCATAAGACGAGCTGCAGCCTCAGACTTTACTGAGATTTGGCCAATACTGCATGATATCTTTTCTCAAGGGAATACATATGTTTTCCCCCCTGATACTACAGTAGAAGAAGCCTATCATATATGGATGGAAACCCCAGCAGCAATTTATGTTGCACTAAAAAACACACAGATAGTAGGTACATATTTCTTGAAACCAAACCAGCCCGGTTTAGGCTCTCACGTCTGTAATGCTGGATATGCTGTAAGTTCTAAAGCACGCGGAAAAGGAATAGGTCAGGCGATGTGTGAACATTCCCTTAAAGAAGCGAGAGCCTTAGGATTTAAAGCAATGCAATATAACTTTGTAGTATCAACTAATCAAGCAGCAGTTAATCTTTGGAAAAAGTGCGGTTTTAACATAGTAGGCAGGTTACCTAATGCCTTTAAGCATAAGGAAATCGGATTCGTAGACGCCTACATAATGTATCAGCAGTTACTTGATTATTGACACAAAGTGAAAAAACACCTTGAAATTACCATACGCCAAATCATCAACCAAAAAATACTATCTTTTGATGAAAGGCAGGCCTGTCTGATGAATGAAAGACTACTAAAAGAAACCGCCTTGATTATTATCGATGTGCAAAAAGCTATTGATAATCCGGTATGGTTCCAATACGGAGCGCGTAACAACCTTAATGCTGAAAATAATATGACGGAAATATTAAACTTATGGAGAAAGTCGGGACAACCTATTTTTCATGTTAAGCATGAATCAAATGAACTAAATTCTACATATCGTCCTGGCCAGGCAGGATGTAATTTTAAAGAATGTGTTGCCCCCTTAGAAGGCGAGCATATTATTGTAAAGCATGTTAATAGTGCTTTTATCGGAACAGGGTTGGAGTCCATGCTGAAGAAACTTAATGTTTCTTGTGTAGTAATTTTTGGTGTAATTACAAATAATTCTGTAGATGCAAGTGTTAGAATGTCAGGTAATTTAGGATTTATAACCTATTTAGTAGAAGATGCCTGTTTTACTTATGCTAAGCCTGACTTCTGTGGGTGCGTACGTACAGCCGATGAAGTTCATGCCATGACATTATCGAATTTAGATAATGAGTACTGTCAGGTTATTTCTACCTACAACTTAAAGAAAATATTGACTGGCAATACTACAAAAATACCTTAAATTAAGCCAGCATCAATATGCCCGGTGCTTTTTCATTCAAATTCTACACTTATAAGTTTAGAAGGATATTACTATTTTGCTAAAGAACATTATTGCGAATAGGTCTAAGGAGATGACATTATGAAAGTACTTGGTATTAACGGCAGTCCTCGCAGGGATGGTAATACGGCCATCTTAATTCGAACTATATTTAACGAGTTGCATGCGCAAGGAATTAATACAGAACTAATCCAATTATCAGAAGTTGCAATTGATGGTTGTATAGCATGTGGCGGCTGTATGAAAGTCCAAAATGAACGGTGTGTTAAAATTAATGATGACTTTAATAATTGTTTCTCTAAGATGGTAGCTGCCGATGGTATTATATTAGGCTCTCCCGTATATTCGGCTGGAGTGACTTCACAAATTAAAGCACTGATTGATAGAGCTTCTATAGTATTGGCAGCTAACAGAGGGCTGTTTAAGTATAAGGTGGGTGCTGCAGTAGTATCTGCCCGACGTGGGGGTGCTATCAGTGCAGTAGATACTCTGCACCATTTTCTTCACAGTAAAGAGATGTTTCTGGTTGGTTCAACTTACTGGAATATGGCGTATGGCAGAGAAATTAGTGAAGTCGAGAACGACATGGAAGGAATGGCCAATATGAGAAATATTGGTGAAAATATGGCATGGTTGTTAAAAAAAATTCATAGTTAGGACGAATATTTCTTCCAAAAAGAATTACCATCCATATTCAAAGCGTGATGGAGTTTCATAAAGTTAAATCAGAGCCTTATAACCTTGGTCGCAGCGCCTCTGCAATAAGATGCGTTTCGTAAGTTAATACCCCACTCGCCAACAACAAGGCTAGATAGGCAATTCCGATCTTTAGTCGAAACCCTGGATCAATGTCATAATAGGAGTCATTGCGATGTTTCCAGAACTCCCATGCACGATGAATAGCCGCCAACAAAACTAATACTAAAATCGGACTAAAGCTAAACCAGATAAGAAATCCAATCAAAGGAATTCCCAAAAACCAAATATATGGAGATACCGCACTAGCAATCCGCCCGCCATCAAGTGGCGAAGCCGGGATGAGGTTAAATAACGTCAGGAGATACCCAGTAAAAGCCAGCGAGAAAAGCAGCGTTGACTGAACTACATAAGCAGCTGTATGAACAACACCTGCTGCTAAAAAACCAAACAGCGGCCCACCATAGGCAATAATACTTTCAGTTGCGGCATCCTTAGGGGGTTCCTTAATACCAATTAACGCTCCTAGAAAAGGGATAAAGACTGGAGCCGTTACAGGGATGTTTTGCCGCTTTGCAGCATACATATGCCCATATTCGTGGACTGTAATAAGCGAGACAAAACCGACCGCCCACCAAATACCATAAAACCAAGCATACACACCAATCATCGCAAACATAGATACTGTTGTAAGCCCAAATTTACTAAACTTAAACAAGAAAAAGATTCCCTGAAGAAAACTCAGAATAGTCTTCCATTTTAGTATAGCCAGCAGAACAGTAACCGCCCCGCCTAACCCAAATCTTTTGTACCATGGCTTATGCGAAGGTAGCGGGGGGGTATCCAACAACTCTTTCATTTCATCTTCTCTATTCAAAGCATTACCTCAATTCTTTATCAACATTCTTGCTAATTCGTACATATTTTAACAAAGAGAGTTACGGGTGATAACCAGGAAAGTTTAGGCTACCAAGTATTTACTATTCGGATCACCGGCTTCTTCTTAACATAAACTCACTCCTTGAGTATAGCTTTACCAGCAACTTCTGTATTAAACTCCGCCATTGACAGCAGGGTCCGATATGAATACTAAAAAATTATTTCGCTATAAATTTCCATAATCCTTTAAATTTCATTTGATGAAAGTGGCTATATCATTTATTCAAAAATAAAAAAAGCCGGTCAAGACGACTCTTCATCATCCCAACTGGCCATTTCATAGATTAAGTTTATAATCTTCCTATATATATATATAAGATTCTTGTTGTCATTGGCTCCGCTAATACATTTTTGATCTATTTTAATTCTCCCTCAGAAAGTGGACATCAAATTTTCAAGGTTTTTCGTAATATCCTCATCGGTAAAACAGTATTTCATGTCGGTGAAATTACCCCTAAGTTTTGCAACTTCTTCCTTGATGTTTTTATTCTTTAGAACGATGTCCGCTATATATTCTGCCGTCTGTTCAAACTCTTTGTTTCCGAAGCCGAATCTCGTCATTTCAGAAACGCCAAGCCTGATTGCGCCGGAAGCCGAGAAGCCTTCTTCTTCTGGCGTAGCCTGATAGTTGACGATGATATTGTTGTTTTCGAGCCTGTTTGCTATTTCCGGCCCTGTGCCATATCCCACCCTCACAATTACCTGATGAGTTTCCGTGTACGATATGGAAGGATCGCCGGCAACATCTAGTCCGGCATTCTTAAGACATTTTGCAAAATACTTGGCATTTTGGATTATATTCTTCTGGTACTCATCTTTGAAACTGTTCATTTCATAGGCTGCCATCAACAGCCCAAGCATAGTACCAAGGTGGTGATTGCTTACGCTTCCTGGGAAAGCCCTTGTTTCGATGGTTTCCCATAATCCGAATTTATAATCAGCCTTGCCGTAATTGCCGGCAATGATTCCTCTTTGGGTGCCGAAGAAGGTCTTATGAGTTGAACCTGTGACAATTTCAGCACCTTCAACAAATGGATTTTGGAAGTAATCTCCTACCAGGCCTAGTACGTGGGCCATATCATACATGATAATTGCATTGATTTTCTGTTCATCAATAAACTGCCGTATCTCTCTCACAGGTTCTTTATGCAATACCATGCTTTTACCGAAAATGATAAGTTCCGGTTTATATTTCTCTATGACTTTTTTCGTTTCCTCAACATCGATTTTGAAACTATTATCCTTTTCTACCGGAAAATTGACAACTGCGTTTTTTTCGGTGACAGGATCAATGGCTATGTAGTCATGCAAAGCGCCCATAGGCTGGGCACTCAAGTGTCCCCCCCTGATGATGTGATTGTTTAATACATAGCCCAAACGCGAAGCGTCCTTTTTTCTATTTACCCTGTTTTTGAAATCCATAATCGCACTAAAAACTGCAGTGTTTGCCATCTGACCGCTGACAACTCTTGTTTCTACCTCAGTACAATTGAGGTATTTTTTCAGTTCTTCTATTAATAAATGTTCGATTTCATCAATGAATCCGGTACCTTGATAGTAAAAAACATCGTAGTCATAGAACGATTTCATTTTCTTGTGCTCCGCATACCGGAAAGAAGGATCCATCACCGACAACAGCCTGACAGCAGAAGAAGGGGTCTGCTCAGAAGGAATAAGGTTAATGGTTTCTTTCTGTCTCCATAAGGTGTTCCGACAACTTCTTTCGATAAGATTCAAAGCTTTAGTCTTGTAGTCTGCTGAACTGTCGAATTTACAATCTACTTCCACTCCATAGATAATTGGTCTGGCAAACGGAGGAGCATCACTTTTCAGATGATACTGCGGGACAACAGCCTTTATCTTGTTACCTCTGATTTCTACCTCCACATTGTCGTTCAATTCTACATCGCCATTAAGAAGGGCCAGACCGATTGCTCTCGTTGCTCTATCATCGGTCATTTTGCTTTCAAGCCCATATCCTTCGGTTTTTAAATAAGGCACCATTGTTGCGCTTGTTATGTAACCTATTTCCTTATCGCCTTTGAAAACCTTGCATCCTGCCCTGGCAACACCTTTATCTATTAATGCGACCGGTTTTATTATTCTGGGCAAAGCCGCCAAATCGGCAAAATCTCTTTCCATTATCTTTTTATAACCTTCATATTGTTTTGCCAAAGCTTCTCTGCCGATATAATCGCCTTTGGCTGCAGCAAAGCTTACGGCAAATTTAGCCAAAGGGCAGGAGAAAATTGGAATTTCCCTGCCGTCTATGGCCAGTCCCAATTCATGTCCATAAAGAGGTAGTCCAGCTTCAAGCCTCAGTGTATCTCTGGCGCCAAGACCAATAGGCATAGCCCCATACGCAAGCAACCTTTCCCAAATTACGGCTGTTTCAGAAGCTTTAATAAACAATTCAAATCCTAACGGCTCTCCGGTATAACCCGTCCTGGCAATAAGCACTTCTTTACCGTCAAACTTGAGAATATCCAGTGCGTTCTTTACCGGTTCCGTAAGATAAACGCTGCCGGTAAGTTTACTGATGATATTCTTCGAGTCCGGTCCCTGTACTGAAATCATAGCAATCTCGCTAGACTTATTGGTAATTCCTGCGTCAAACTTCGCTATTTCCCGTTGTAAATGTTTCCAATCCTTCTCGGCGTTAGCAGCATTTACAACAAGCAAATACTCATCTTCATAAAAGCGGTAAAGATAAGCATCATCAACCGCTCCGCCATTCTCGTTCGGAATTATGGTATATTGCGCCTGCTTAAGGTCAAGGGCAAAAACATTATTCGTTAAAACATATTGTAGAAATTCCGCAGCTTCTCTACCTGATATAACGAATCTTCCCATGTGGGAAACATCAAATATGCCCGCCTTTTTCCTAGTATAAATATGTTCCTCAATGATTCCCGATTTATAATTGATCGGCATTTCCCATCCGCCAAAATCCACCATCTTTGCACCTGATTTTACGTGATTGTCATAAAGTACTGTCCTTTTTAACGCTGTCATATTATCAAACCTCCATAATTTTCCTAAAAAAACTAGCGATAAACTCTGCGTTTCGATACCCAAACACCAATAAGTTTGGGAAATATTGGTGTTTATGATAAGAATATTCTCCTTCAATAAAATAAAATCCTTTATCCAGATAAACTAAATTTTGTGGTTCTGGTACAAAATTCTTCACTAAGTCAAAACTATCCAATCCTTCCTCAGAATTAAGCGAGAGATCCCCACAACTTTTTTAAGAACTCAAGCTCTGAAAAGACAGCTTGAATTTCTTCAATCTGTCCTTTCTAATCATATGCATGACCTGAATTCCGCAAATACACCGGGACACCGCTTTTATCGCAGTTCCGCCGATGCACCGATATATGGAGAGAAAATGCCTTGTCATCCGCTTTCGATGATGCGGCTTGGCGAATGTCGTCCACCTGCCTAATCAGGAAGAAGACAAAAAAAAATACCCAGCTTAGTGCTGGGCCAAAGAGAGTGATTTACAATTTGACATATAAATTATATATCTTCATGGTTGTAATTTCAATCATGATATACTTTTTTCAACTTTACCTTGTATTCCGATTCATAACATTTTTAACTCTTATTATATTGGCTATTACACTACTGGCTATTTTTCGTACTTTTTTTGATACCACTACTTATGAGTCGGTCTACGTGTGACCCTGAGATACCGTTTGACAAATTGCTGCTACTACACTACAGATAAAGACGATGTGAGGGAAATCATCTATGAGAATTAATTAGCTGATAAATCTTATTGTACTAAACTGCGACCGGTTGAAAACTTTTATGGAAGTTAAATCTTTTCGGCCCCTCTCTTAAAATTAAATATTGCCGGTAAAATCTTAACAAAATCCTGATAAAATAATCAGCCTGTAATTATTGCGGCGGCAGGCATTGTAATATCCTTTCAGCATCTATATCAGTAATATTTTTACCATAAATTTCGGAATAGTATGTCTTCATTTCTTTTATCATGTCCCAGTTTTTGAATAAGTCAGGGTAGAATAATTTAGCCATGTATATCATCAGCAGCACACTTTCATTACTTGCGTGATCCCATGCGTAAACCCCCATTGGCATGCGATATACCTTGCCGTTCCTGACAGCTTTAAGAGATGCCAGTTCAGGATTTTTCATTACAGTATCAGGAGAATCGCCATATGCGCTAAGAATAATTATATCCGGATCCCATGACAGCAACTGCTGCATTGAAGCCTTTGCATGATTATCACTAAGCGCCTCCGGCAAATAATTCCCGCCTGAAACTTCCACATTCCAGTGCATAACGCTCCCTTGTCCCTGGCTGCCCAGCAGACTGCCGTGTAAACCTCCATAATAAACCGAAGGTCTTTCTTCTTTACCTATTTTTGATGTTATAGCACGTATCTGTTTTACTTTTGTATCAAAATATCTATTATATTTATCCGCTCTTGCAGCGGCATCCGGCCCCAGGAGATCACCGAAAAAAGTTACCTGTTTTTTAAAGCTTTCCATATAATCATTAATGTTCATAGGCCTTTGCTCAGCCGAGAATGCGCATACTGTCCTCAGACCTGCATCTTTATACTGCTCACCCTTCGTCATACCGGGAGTGTAAAGCACGAAATCGATTTTCATATCCAGCATCTCTTCCGGTTTTACACCCTTTGAAGTACGGGCATTTTTTATTTCCGGGAAAAGCTTATAAGCCCATGGTGACTGCTCTGACATTAGGTATATCCGGTCCCCACTGCCAAGCGTCATTATTTTTTCAGGAGAAACACAGTGCATGCAGGCGATCCGCTTTGGATCTAATGGCACTTCAACACTGTTACCGCACATGTCGGTTATCGTCTTATAACCTTCGGCATAAATTTTCTGGTCAGTCCCAATAACCACGCACAACATTAAAATCAGCATAAAAATAAAACATCTTTTTCTCATTCTAACTCCTCCCTTTATTTTTAAAATATTTCAAGGGATTGTTCCACAAAAACGCAGTATCTTATTTTAATACTGGTATTGATAATTAACTCCTACTCTTCGCAATAGTATCCAAAAACTTATCCTAATCCCAATTGGCACTAATCTTCACATAACTTGTCATCACGTCCTGATTTTGTTTATGTTAAGTCTTTCCCATTTTCTTCCCCCCTTGTTCTTCCCACAACCCACATAAGCCATAAAGTGATTAATTAATATTAGATTCAACAAAAACTAAATTACAAAAAAATTTATGTCATTTATGTTGTGTTATTTTAGCATAATACTTCTATATTTTTATCCAATATCCTCCCTGAAACAGAAATGTGATCCAAAATTTATCAGATATTGCTATGTTTTCAGCAAGGGAACTACCCCATGTACTATTTTGCGGACTGGCTCTTGTTTGAAAAAACCTTGATACAAATGGTATTTTCACTGGATACCTCCTGAAAATGAGCATGAAAAAGCGCTATCGCGCCCTTGAGGATACGGCTCTAACCGAGACATTCCCTCTGCGTACTCTGCGTCTCTGCGGTTCAAAAAACTTATACTTTCTTTATGTATGAAAAAACCACCTCCTTCTGGAGATGACTCGCTTTGAATGAAAATAATAGCCTGAGTATTGTCAGTTCATTGTTTTTCTACAGCCCAAATATATTGGCGATATCCTTCTCTGAAATTTCCCGCCTGCTTTTTTTGCCAACGTTTTTCATCATACTGGCCAATTTCTGTTCCATGGATTTTCTGACCAGTTCCTGCCCATCCAATGCCCTGAGCTCAAAAAACAGCATAGGATTTACATCCAATCTGGCCCCAATCCCGTACAGCACCGCGGCGACATGCTTGCACATGCTGGCCGAGTCAGGGCAACTACAGCCAAAATGGATTTCTTTCGGAGCCGGAAACAATCCATACTTCTTCTCGGTGAATAAAACCCCCAGGTCGTGGGGAAATCTTCCTTCAATCAATTGTTCCAGCGAATCGATCCGATGATTGCACAAGGCCGTGACCTGTTCCCATTTCTCACCACTTAAAGCATCAATTCGAATCGCAACCTCGTAGGGCCTAGAACCGCTGCCCTGCACAAGGGCCTCTACCTTTCCCTTGGATATCTTCAAATTCAGGACGGCATGGTTCCTCACATAGCTTTTGCCCCGACCGATTCGATTGTCATAATCCGCATAACTCTCAAGATTCTTGTTCCACGCCTTTCCCCACCAGTTTTTAGCCAGTGTTCGGCCTTCAATGAGTACAGGTTCGACAGTGGGATCTTTTTTCTGCAGTTTTGCCAGAGCCTTGGTCGCCTTTTCCCTTTTCTCCGCCACAGATATATACTCTGGAAATCCATAATACCCCATTATTCATCACCGCCTAAAGCAAATATCTTCAACAGCTCTGCGTTGTTGTACTCTGTAATCCACTGCTCACCACCGGCAACCAGGAGTTCTCCCGATAATTTCTGCTTTTCCTGGATAATGGCGTCAATCTTTTCTTCGATCGTACCTGTTGTAACAAATTTGTGCACCATGACATTCCTGGTCTGTCCAATGCGAAACGCTCGATCTGTTGCCTGATTTTCAATGGCCGGATTCCACCACCTGTCAAAATGAATCACATGGTTGGCTGCCATGAGATTAAGGCCCACACCGCCGGCTTTGAGAGACAGAACCATATACGGCACATAACGCTCGCCGTTAAACTGTTCTACCATCTCACTTCTTCTTTTCACCGAGGTACCGCCATGAAGCACGAGTCCCTCTTTGCCAAATATACTCTGGAGAAACTCTGCAATCGGCTCCGTCATCTCCCGGAACTGAGTGAAAATAAGAACCCGTTCTCTTTTTTCGCGAATGGTTTCACAGATTTCCCTTAATTGTTCAAACTTTCCGCTATGCTCCGGTTTAAATTCTTCCCGGCCCAAATACTGATCCGGATGATTGCAGATTTGCTTGAATTTCATGATGCTTGCCAGCACCAGCCCCTTGCGCTCCATCCCTTCCACTGCTTCCAGTTTTTCCGCAATCTGCCCGAGCATCTGCCTGTAAAGAGCAATCTGCTTTTGGGACAAGGTAGTATAGGCGTTCATTTCCAGTTTATCCGGCAAATCAGCGATAATGCTTTTATCGGTTTTCAGCCTGCGCAACATAAAGGGCCGAATCATCTTGCGCAGCTTGGTATAGCCATCCGCGTGCTTTGACAGCCCTTTTGTAAAGTCAGTAAATTCTTTGCCTGTTCCCAGCAATCCTTGATTCAAAAAATCAAATAACGACCACAGGTCACCCAATCTATTTTCAATCGGCGTCCCCGTCATGGCTATCCTCATTTTGGCGGGAATGGCCTTTACTGCCTTAGTCTGTTTGCTGCCAGGATTTTTTATGGCCTGTGCTTCATCGATAATAAGACAATCCCATTGCCGGTCTTTTAACGTTTCCAGGCGGACTGCCATCCCATAAGTAGTAATGTATAAAAACACTCCGTCCCTGAGCTGGATGGTTTTCGAATTTTTTAAATCGCTTTTGTGAAGTATCTGATATGGCATCTCTGGCGCAAGTTTTTCAATTTCCTTTTTCCAGTTGCCGATGAGCGACGCCGGCAGTATCAGCAATGTCTGCCCTCCGCTGTGAATCCGTTGGTATTCCAAAAAAGCAATCATCTGCACTGTTTTACCAAGTCCCATGTCATCCGCCAAACAGGCGCCAAAACCAAATTTCGACATCTGGGTTAGCCAGTGATACCCAGTTTCCTGATAGGCGCGCAAGTTCGCGTGAAACGAAGGCTCTACGCCGACTTTTTGCATGGCAGCAGGGTGAGTCAAGGTTTCCTTCATATTTTTGAACCATTGTCCGTTCGTAACCGAAACAGTAAGTTCATCACCTGAAATATCCAGCAGCCTGCCCAGGTTAAGTTCCAGCCGCATGGTCTCTCCGAGCGAAAAGGATTGGTTGCTTGACAGCTCTTTAGCCTTTTCAAAAGCCTGCAGAACCGCTGCCAATTTTCTTTTGTCTATTTCAACCCATTTGCCTTTATATTGAACCATTCCCTCCGCCATAGTCAAAAAAGCCCTCAATTCCTGCTCGGTGAGCACTTCATCGCCTACGGTCAATGAAGGCAAAAAGTCCATAATGGCCTTCAGCCCTACTTTGGACGGTTCTTTTTCTCCCACTGTGATCGACAGTCGAATCGAGTTGCTTCTTTTACGCCACCAATCAGGCACTCTGCACAGAATCCCGGCTTCTTCATATAATGTTGTCTCCTTTAAGACGGTATATGCCTCTTCGGTTGTGAGCTTAAGCGGTGAGAACAGTTCCCCGCTTTCTAGCAGTTCCGAAATGAAAGCACTCTTTTCGGCTGCCTTGATGACCGTCGAAATAAGCGACAACAATTTCCTTTCATCCCCATCGAATTCTTTTAACGCATTTTTCAATGGGGTATGAATTGCCCGCTTGCTTTTGACCGGTTTTGTCGAATAAGTCGCCATAAAGGCAAATGGGTGCTGCTCCGCTTGATTCTCGACCAAATGAAAAAACACCCTGCCTGCCACATTGATGTTGGCATTATGATCGGTAAAATATCGTGCGACGGTCCCGTCATATGTTTTTATTTCCCGTTTGAACACAGCTAAGAGTGATTTCCACACCGCTCGAATCCAGTCGTCATCTACATATTCCATCCCAATGACAAAGGGCAGTTCTTCCTTGAATTTATACAGCTCGTCGTCCGTCAAACCCACTTGAACGGCATCCCGGCTAAACTCTATTTCGGGCTGTTGGCTCAGTTTTTTCAGCAGCAACTCCGCAAGATGATGAAGATATTCGAGGGAAGGCGAAAACCATGTCTCCTTTTTATTAAATCCAAGCTGAAACAGAGCGCTATATTTATCGTCTTCAAACGCCGTTATCCACTTTTTTAGCTCAGCCGCCGGTTGAATAGGCAAATCATCAATAACAAAGTCCTTCGGCAAAAAACAGGCGTTTAATACTTGTGCTTCTTGTGTTTTGGGTCGTGGCATCAGCAATGTTCCCTTCTTTCAAAAAAATTAGGAGATGAACCTGTTATTATTTTCACAAAATATTCATAATCATCGCGGTACTAACAATAACTGTTCTAGCAGGTGCCATTACAATCCTTTAAAAATTCTACCCATAGGTGTAGTAATTTCCGTAGCAAAATACTCGTCACCAACTATCTTTTCTCCAAATAACCGACCAAGATCAAACAGTCTTTTCCGCAACAACTGATAACCTGCCATAGTTTCACATAATCTTTAAAAGAAAATAGTCACCTAGAGCAACGTCTAGACAACTATTTTTTAAACTTTACATCATTCACTTTTTCCTTTATGTCCGCCCACATAATCTGCCCGTTCAAAGAAGGTTCCACCAGCCATCGACCCAGCATAAAAGATTGCTTTTTGGCCAAATCGCTTCCGAAGCTGATCTACTACTCTATCCATAGCATATTTCTTTTCTTCTCCTTCAAAAAACAGTTCCAACTGTTCATGTCCTTGTGGCACAATTTTCCCAACAGTAATATTTATCGACCGCACCGGTTCGCCATGCCAGCATTACTTTAGTTTTTTTGTCAAAAGATATGCTTCCGCATCTGTAGATCCTATTGACAACGTTTTTGCACGAATAGCCGAAAAGCCAGAGCGACGCAATCAGTCACGCACCATAAAACAAAGCCCACATAGCCGCCCAATATGCCATAGCCTAATTTTATGGCAAAAAGATAAGCTAGCGGCAAGAATACCAAATAACCTGATACCCAGCCTTCGTATACAATAAAACGGGTATCCCCGCAGCCGGTCAGAGCTCCGCGCAGAACCATATAAACAGAGGAAAACAATTGGCCAAAGCAAACAAGTTTAATAGTTTGAGCAGCTTGTTCCGCTACCAGCTTGTCAGTGGGGCTAAAGAAAGCACCGACAGTTTCTGAAAAAATAAAGAGCAGACTGCTTGTTACCATAATTACACCAAAACTCATTTTACATATACGGCTCACGGTAGGAAAAAGAAGATATTCCTGCTGATTCGCCAACAACTGTGGAACAACAATGGATGCTGTAATTAGAAAACCGACAGCAGGCAGGTAGGCAAAATTAAAAACCTGCAAAGTAATCTGATGCACCGCTAAAGCACTAGCTCCCAATGGTTTTATTATACAGACGAAAAGCAGCAAAGCCAGTAACGTGAATCCTGTATTGAGACCAATATCCACAGCAAGAGAAATGTATTCTGGGATCTGTTTGAAAAACGGCTGTCTCCAGTTCGTATACTGCCGTGTTAACGATCTCTTCAGCGCTAAATAAATGATGATTAACAAACCGGTCAAATTGGCAAGCAAAGTTCCCCACGCCGCTCCTTTTACGCCCATTTTGGGGAAGCCAAACCCACCATAAACAAAAAGATAATCAAAAAAGATATTCAACAGACAAATGACAACGGTACTATATAGAGGCGTCGCCGTGTCGCGCAGCCCTCTAAACAGTCCTGTGATCACATAGGAGAATAGTATAACTGGTGATGCCCACAGCCATACTTTCAGATAATCTATACCATGATATTTCATTTGCTCATTGCCGGCAATAGCGTAGACGGTATCGCTAATGTACGAGGCACAGGCTATGAAAATCACGCCGATTACGATAACCAGAAATAACCCCGCATTGATTACGGCTGTTGCTTTTGGCGCATTATTAGCAGCCGAAGCTTTTGCGATTAAAACAGTTGTGCCGAGCCTGAACCCTTCCAAAAAATTAAACAGAGTAGCGCACAAGGCATTTGCAATTGACACGGCTGCGATGGCCTCAGTACCGTAGGGGCCGATGAACGCAAGGTCAATCATGCCGTTTATCAGCACCACCGACTGGGCGATAATCATAGGAAAAGCCAATTTCCCAATTTGTTTATAACTGATTTTTTGCATAGTATTTCCTCCTGTGAAAGAAAAAGCCGCCGAATAATCGGCGGTAAATTATGATAGAAAAGAGTAACATTTTCTATTTACAGCCAAGAGCTTCCGGCAGTCTTTTTCGATATGTTGTTTGCTTAAAAAAGGACAGACTAATCCAATTTGTGGTTAAATCGCTCGCGCGAACGGGTGATTTTACATCACGCGGCATCGTGCCGAAACTAACATCCATCACTCTTGGCCTCCTTTCACAGCAGAATTAATTTAAATTTTATGAAATCGATACCAAAAAACAGTTAGATAACAACGCTATAAATGGCTTATTTCTTTTCACTTGTTTCAAACAAGCAAAAATGTTGACAAGAGTCATAATCAATAGTGATCAACTCTAAGGCAAAGGAAACAGAACGAACCTTCCCCTTGTATCCTTTGAATTACCTAAGACCATTATATTCCAATACTAGTCTGTTGCCAATCAGAACCGTTCCCAGTGGCACACCAGAAATCAAAAATTTATTGTAACAACACTTTTTTATCTGCTAAACTGGCAGTACGCTCCTTTGCATCCATGGGAAGTATCCTTCATATGAAAACAACGCATATGGGTCACAGGAAGTTTTACTTGACATATTTCTTTTAGCAGTTCGACACCCACTAATATAGCCGTTCTGACGCTTTGTTTACAGCATCCTGGTCCACCATTATTCGCAATAGCTGCCAAGGCTGCATTTGTTGCCCTCATTGATAACGTGCGCTCAGTATCCTTCGCACAAGTTGCGTCGAAAAGAATGCTAAAAAAAGCCCCAACGCCTAGACCGGCCCCACAGGCTCCATGATTTGCACAAGTACAACTAGGAATTTGCTTCATCCGCCGTATGCCCTCCGCAATGTCCACCTCTGTCAGGCTCCTAGTCCCATAGTTCAGCGATATTTCTCCATAATTTTTGACGGCTACCAAAAGAGAGGTAGTCACGATAGCATGATGCTCTCCGCCTAACGAAGGCAACAGATTACCTTTAAGTAGTGTCTCGGCAATTTCCATAGGATTTTTACTTGTCGCTTCATTTACAGTCTTCTCTAGAAAACTGTAGTACCCAGCGCCATGACAATCTTCACACACATAGTGCCCTTTCTCACAAAAAACTGAAGCTGGATAGGTCTTGCCACAATAGTCGCAAACCATAGCTACAGCATATGTCTGATAATTTAGTACAGACCCACAAACCATACAATTCTCGGAATAACGCTCATCATGCAGACCTGCATGTTCTTTCGGCGGACTTCCTCAGCATTTGCTAGACTGTATCAATTCTTCTTCCAATGTTACAACCTCCCTGCATACGTTCTATTAATAACATATATTAACCCTTCATCTAGCAAGTATTTACCGCGTTGCTGTACAGTTGCTATGTAGCAACCGACCGCCCCCAGCCCAAAGAAAATAGCCGGATGCAATGGTCAGGCAATCATCCTCAGAGGAGGCATTATTATTGGGCTTTCTCGAATTGCAGGCATTTGGCAAACAGCTTTTCATATCCTTCCGATGCTCCCAGTTCTATATAGTCCATTTGCTTGGCCAGCGCCTCAATCTCTTTCTTTACTTCAACAGACATAAGGGCCATATAGGCCCCTGTTTTCGAAGAATTCCCCACATAATGGATCTTATCCTTAACCTCTTCCGGTAAAATTTCCGTTCCCACTAAGCTGTTGACCGGCAAATGGGCTCCAAATTGCCCCGCTATCATGACCTTGTCCAATTGATTCATATGAAGCTCCGCCTGCCTTAACAGAGCATGGAACCCTGAGAGAATCGCTCCCTTTGCCAATTGAACCTGCCGGATATCTCCCTGGGTAATCCCCAAAGGCTCCTGACCATTTCTTAAAACAAATTCTCGCTTCTTACCGTCTACCCGCAGCATAGGATATCGATAATCCGTTTCTTCCATCTCTTCTTTCTTGATAAAGCTGCCATTCTTTCTAACCAGTCCGATACGAATCAGTTCTTTTACAGCCGCCAGAATGCCGCTGCCGCATAGGCCTATCGGTGCCTCATCACCGATAACCTTTAGCTTAATCCCCTCTGCAGTGATTGCCACATCTTCTATGGCCCCCACTGCCGCTCTCATGCCGCAGCTGATATTCATTCCTTCCAGGGCCGGCCCCGCAGCACAGGAGCAGGACATCAGCCGGCCGTTTTTAGCTAAAACAATTTCGCCGTTGGTGCCGATATCAATAAACAGAAGATTTCCCCTGCTTTTTTCCAGCTGGCAGACATAGGCTCCGGCTACGATATCCGCGCCGATATAGGATGATACCGACGGCAGGCAATATACCCTTGCGCCCGGAGCTCCCTTTAAGCCAATATCTTTTGCCATTATATTTTTGGATTTGACAAAGACCGGGGCATAAGGGGAGCGTCCTATCGGCGCCGTGTCAATACCCAGCAGAAAGTGCATCATCGTGCAATTAGCAGCAATTGAGATCTCATAAATGTTTTGCATGCTGACAGCCGACTTGCTGCACATGTCTTCAATCAGCGAATTGAGCCCTTCGACAATCGCATTCTGCAGTTCCTTTTGGCCGTCTGCCGGATTTTCTATGCTATAGGTAATTCTGGTTAACACATCAAGACCGAATTTTTTTTGCGGATTGAGCATGGACGCTGAAGCCAGCTCATCTCCGGTTTTCAGATCAATCAAAGCGGTTACCACCGTCGTTGTGCCAATATCGACTGCCACGCCATAAGTAAGCGCTGTTGTATCACCTGTCTCGACTCCAATTAAATCTTCACCGCTAAAAACACCGGTAACCTCCCCATCCCCCATTGCCAAATGCTGTAGCAGTCTCCAATCCAAGTCTTCCCTGCCTAAGGCATTGCCGAGAGAATCTTCATAGGCGCTTTGGTTTTCCAATGTTGGCTTTTCTATTTGAAATTTCTTTTTGGAAATCCCCGGATTCATGCGAAAATCAGGCATATAACCGGCTGTCAGTATTTCATGCGTTCTTTCTTTTTGCAGCGTTTCGATTTCGATATTCTCTTCAGGCACTACAAGACAGGCCAGTCTTACGCCCGCGGCGATTTCTTCCTTTTTCAAAAGCCTTTTTTCCGTCTCAGAGACAGCCGGCAGCTTCCCCTGCAAAAGCCTAATTTTGCATTTTCCACAAGAGCCTTTCCCGTTACAGGGATTATCCACAAAAATCCCATTTTCCAGCAGGAGCTGCAGCAAATTCCTATCCGGCTTACACTGAATTCTTTTACTTTTATTCTTAATAAAAATATCAGGCATCGCTGTTCGCAGCTCCTTTAGTTAGAGTCTCCAGTATTGATTTTACATTTTTCAAAGGGGATTTCATCCCGAGCCCACAGGCAGGAGAGATAATATTGACTCCGTCCCCTACACATCTCTCAGTTAGTAGGGCAATCTTTCCGGGTTCTCCAAATTCAATGGCATAGGTACTGATATTCCCCATCAGCAGCCTGTCTCCCAGATTTTCTCTGGCTTCCTTCATGCTGACGATGGAATCAAAGCTCAACACATCGCTTTTTATTTTTGCTACTCCCGCATATACCTTTCTCATTTGGCCGCAAATGTGGACAATGGTCTGCTTATTTTCACTTTGAATACTGTCGATAATTTTATTAATATATTTCACGGCAAATTCTTCAAAGGGCTTGGGTCCCAAAATTTCACCCGTACCGCTTGGATCGGAAATTGCTATAATATCCGCCCCGGCCTCGATTTGTCTTTTCGCAAATGCGATCAATTGGTTGGTGACAAACTCCATAAACTCATGGGCCTTCGCATTATTTTTTCTCAGCTCTTTATAAAACACAACAGGCTCCATCAGCGAACTGGCCATACTGATGGGGCCGGTTATATTCCCTACAATCGGTACATCATTTCTCTTGGCTTTCAATAATTTAATGGCCTCAACAACTACGTCCGCCCTTCCCTGCCGGCTATTGACTGCGGCAAGCCTGTCCCACTCCTTTACAGAGGTGATGGCATATTCTACGACATGGGGCTCATAAAAACTTGTTCCCAAATCCACCTTCGCCCCCAAATTTTCCGCTTCGATGGTCATGCAAAAGGGAACCCCATAATTTTCGAAGCAACCTTTTTCATAAACCGCCGCTGCTAAATCCGCCATCATCCGGGCATTGGTATGAGCCTCCGGGAAGCAGATTCCCACCTCTTCCATCAGCTCTGCAGTAACCATATTCATCATCCCCCCGGGACAAATGCAAGGGGGCCTGTCAACCTTTTCCTCGCTGAAAACCTTATTTAACCGTTCCTTGGGCAATAACATAGGTATACACCTTCCTTTAAGCGATATCAAGGAGGTCTTTGATCAATTTGACCGCTGCAACGGCATTGGGAGCATAACCATCCGCCCCAATGACATCGGCAAATTTCTGGGAGATTGGCCCTCCGCCGATAATCACCTTAACATTTTCTCTCAGTCCCGCTTCTTTTAACAGCTCAATTACTGTACCCATCCCCCCATTGTTGTCGTCATCAGGGTTGCCAGACATACAAAGGAGGCGTTGGCCTCTCTGGTATTATCCACAAAGCTCTGTAACGGAACGTCCCTTCCCAAATCAACCATCTCGAATCCGGCTGTTTCCAGCATAATCTTCACCAGGTTCTTGCCGATATCATGGGTATCTCCCTCCACGACCCCAATGACGCCTTTTATTTTCTCTTTCCCTGTCTCGTCCGCAGGAAGATGGGGTCTTAAAATATTCAGCCCTTCATACATAGCATCTGAGCACAGCAATACATCCGTAACATAATACTCTTCCTCTTCATATAACTGGCTTGCCCGGTTCATACCGTCCACAAGGCCCTCCATAATGCCGTCGAAGGCTGGATATCCTGCTTCTACGTATTCCTGACAGGCTGCAATTACGTCATCTTCTTCCATGTCCACAACGCCGTCTGATAATCTTTTCAATAATTCCTCTTTTGATGCTGCCATAAGGTTCTCCTTCCGTTTTGCCATTTATTTTATTATTTATTAGATTTATATATTAGTTCGAAAAATTTTTGGGATCCAAAGGCCATTTCCCATATTTCCTGGCGGAAGCCATAAATTGATCAATATTCTCCAGGGGAAGATTTCCGGAAAGATCACAGCCTGACGCTAAAATGTATCCGCAGGGACTGTCATAGGCCTGTTGAAGACAACGCTTAACCGCCTGATCCACATCCTGGGTATTGCCCAAATATAACACCTCTACGGGGTCTACATTCCCCAGAATAGGAACCTTGTCCCCTGCTACCTGCTTAGTATAGGCCAGATCCACCCTGTTATCGATGCTCAGCATATCACAGCCCGATTGCACCATATCTCCTACAATAGCCGTCGTATCGCCGCAAATATGGTAGCACACCATTCCTTTGGCCTCGTGAATATCCTTCATCAAATCTATCGTATAAGGCAAAACGAACTCTAAATATTGTTTGCGGTTGAGGATTGTCCCGGAGGCAATGGGATCACACAACAAAATTACAGCCCCGACTTTAATAAATTCCCGATAAATCATTTTTAAGCCTTCCGTGCAGAACTGGAGCAACTGGTGTAATTTTTCCGGATTTTTTCTGGTTGCCCTTAGCAAATGCTCTGTTTGATAGATGCTGGCGGCCGCTGTAAACGGACCGGCTATCAGCACCCCCGTCGGAACCTCTTTTCCCACTTCATCTATGAGAATTTTAGTTGCTTCCACATGGAGTTGAAATTTCTTGTCATTCTTCAGCTCCAGCTTTGACATGTCCAGTTGCTCCACATTATTTATATCGGTTAAGGTATAGCTCATAATTGCCGGGATGGAGTCTTCCGGATCACTCATCACAGAACCCAGCGCTTTCCCTACTCCGTGCAGCCCGTATTCGATAATGGTTAAATCATTACCAAATCTTTCATAGCAAGCCACCTGCGCCTTGGCTTCGTTTAACGCGCTGCTTCTTTTTTCCTTATGGGTCATTCCTAATACCAGCCCGGACATGGAGCAGACCACCGGCATAGCCAGGAGCCTGTCCATCGGCTTTCCTGTCATAAAGGCCGTCAGTCGCTCGTTAGGAGTCATGAGATCATCTTTGTGCATAGGTCATTTCCTCCGTCATTATTTTAAAAATTACTGTTTTTTTTCGTTCTTTTGCTTACATTAAAGCAACTCAATGCTTTTAATTATCCCATTTTCTAAGACAAACTCTCTGTTTTTAATACACATTTGTCCAACAAATTTCGTTTTTCCCACTACTTTTTGACAAGCCGCAGTATATTTCACAGGCGCTCCCAAATCAATGTCCCGCCAAACCGCTTTCTCCATCCCCAGCAAGGCAAAGGTGGTTTTAGGACAAAGCTGCAAGAGGGTTTCCTTGCCAAGGATTGTTTCCACTTTTTTGAAGAAAGGATACGTAAAGAGTTCCACTGTTTTTTCCGCCAGTTCAGGTCCAAGAATATTCAGGCCGCCGATAGAATCACTATAACCGAGCATAGTTACGCCTGCTTTTTGTGCTTCCTCCACGTAGCGCAGTATTTCCCCTTGCAATTTGTCAAAAATAAGCTTCATTTGCTCCGGCTTCTTTTTAAATATTTTAAAAATATACCGGGGGTCCATGAGCATATTCAGAATGGTAAAAGGGCCTGAAATGTATAAAACTACATCTTCTCCTTGCTCCCGCAAATATTTGCAAGCTTTTAGCACTTCGGCGATACGTCCCTGTGAATAGTCAATTTCAGGCAGGTTCAGCACTTCTTCGGCGGTTGTACAAATATAGTCATTCCCCCTTGGACCTGCGTTTTCATCTCCATAATTAACATCCCCTCCCATTGCTTCTCCTTCGACCGTATGACAAAAGGGCAATTCACAAAACTCCGTTTTATCATACTTTTTCAAAGCTAGGGCCAGTTGGACCATACCCTGACACGTTTTATAGGCCTGAGGAAATTCTAAATCCAGGCCTTTTACAGCCTCCTTTTTGATTCCCACAGAATTAGCGTAGGTACACTGAAAGTCAATAATTTTGCTCATGATACATCCCTCCCGGCTATTTGCCAAACCAGTCCGCGATAGCTTCTTTGTTTAAATCAGTACCGATTACGACCACCTTGGCCTCCTTGTCTTCCTCCAGGTATTCCCACTGGCAGTGATGAGGAGTAAAGTTAAAGAGAATGGAATACTGCGTATCAAGCTCCAGAATTCCTTTGGCTCTCAAAATGCAACCGTTTTCCTTGCCGCTTAGAGCCGCCAGTACTTTTTCAAGCTCACCTTCAGAAAAAACCCTTGGCTTCGCAATGGAGAGACTATCAAATACCTTAGCGGCAGGCATTACGTTTATTCTTTCTTTCGCGTCAATTGCCAAGCCGTTTGCTGTATTTAACACTTCCACAAGTTCTTCTCCATCATGTGCATACCAGTCTTCCTTAAAAATAAAGGCAGTTGGGTTGATTGTGCTTATCTGGACAATTATTTTTTCTATCTCCTGATCGTCCATTTGATTAAAATAACTGAGAAAAATTATTTGGGCATTGGCAATTTGATCTGAATAAAAGCCGCCGAAGTTTGCTGAATAATCCTCAAATGCC
The DNA here is from genome assembly GCF_000445445.1 of Sporomusa ovata DSM 2662. GTDB lineage: Bacteria > Bacillota > Negativicutes > Sporomusales > Sporomusaceae > Sporomusa > Sporomusa ovata. The sequence continues at coordinate 391,121 of NZ_ASXP01000005.1, forward strand.
GCTATATCTACAATCGTGATCAGATGCTTTATTTGAAGATCCAAATCTTCCTTTTGCCCAATTCCCCTGCAAACTTTTATTATGTCCGAAAGGCTGCCGACCCCCGAAGGTTCTATTAAAATATGCTGCGGGTGATAGTGTAACATCAGTTCTTTTATAGCTTTCTCAAAATCCCGTACGACACTGCAGCAGATACAGCCGGCATATATTTCTTTAACAGGGAACCCGCTGGGAAGCAAATCCCCGTCAACGCCGACTTCACCAAATTCATTTTCTATTAAAGCGACTTTGCCCTCCAGGTTTGGAATGATCTTTTTTAGGAAAGACGTCTTTCCAGCCCCTAAAAATCCGGAAACAACACTTATCTGAGTCGTCATATTGTACCTCTTTGCACTTTGTTAGTTGTAGTAACTCGAAACCCTTGATATTGTGAGGGACTCGAGTATCTTCGCATATTGAAAGCAGATGCTATGCAACGAGTTTCATACCCAGTATGCTTTATCATCAATAGAATGTCTAATTGAAAAATCCTATCAATAAAATGCTTTCCGATAGAATTTGTCGATTTTTGTATCTACCGCATTTTGTCCAGTATGGACTGATATACTAATGTCTAAAAAATAAATCATGGAGCACCTCATCTGTCAACGCATCGACAATATCATCTATATTGCAATTCATTTACTTTATATATCTTTACCAGCACTATCATGTTGATATACTGTATACTAACCTGCTACCCATTGGCTTCCCAAAAAGTGCTTCGTCCCATATTATTATGGGCCGAAGCACTTTTAAATATCTTTCCAAGTATTAAACTATTTAACACATCAAAATTAACCAATTTAGACTATGCTCGCACAGACTTAGGGGGGCGCTTTTACGACCCCCAATAAGTGTTCGCCCTCGTCTACGCAAACATAAAGTGCGACACGTTTCTAAGCAATGCAAAAGCAGGGTCATAGTACCAATGAAACCATGATTAAAACCTTAACATCACAAATCACTCTACTTGAGAAGAATACTATACTCTTCTCATAACCTTTTAATCTGATGAACAATGTCACCATCAATGCCATGAGCGCTTTCCATTACTGTTTCCGATAAAGTAGGATGGGGATGAATAGTGTGAGCAATATCCTTGGCTCTCAGATCATTACGAATAGCTAATGCTCCTTCCATAATCAAGTCGCTGGCATGAGGTCCAAGAATATGCATGCCCAGCACTTTTCCACTGTCGGCATCAGCCACAATCTTTACCATTCCAGCTGTCTCTCCCATAGACACAGCTTTACCATTAGCTGCAAAGTTAAACTTGCTTACTTTTATATGATAATTTCTGTGTACGGCTTCCTGTTCAGTCAAGCCTACTGTTGCTATTTCCGGAGTGGTAAATACGCAAGCCGGGATAGCCCGATAATCCATAACAGAGCTTAACCCCATTACGTTTTCTGCCGCTACCAGTCCAGCTGCTGATGCAACATGAGCCAGCATACTTTGTCCGGTAACATCACCAATAGCATAGACGTTCGCTACACTTGTTTCCATTCGTTCATTGACCGGTATTCCGGTATGCGTATACATCACCGCAGCAGTATCCAGGCCTAATTCTGCCAAAACCGGTCGCCGGCCTGTCGCAACAAGCACTTTCTCTGCATGAAACTCTTGGGTACCTTTACCTGTATCTACTTTTACAACTACACCTCCTTTCGTCGTTTCGACAGTAGTCACCTTGGCGTCTGTCAGTGTTTTAATACCTGATTTTCGCAGAATTATGCCCATCCGTTTTACTATGTCAAGATCGATATTGGGCAAAATATGGGGCTGCATTTCTACTACTGCAACTTCAGAGCCAAAAGCTCTCATAATTACGCTAAACTCAATTCCCACCACGCCGCCACCTATAACCAGTATGCTCTTAGGAATTTCGGTCAGTTCAAGCAGCTCATCGCTGGTGATAACTGCCGGTAAATCATGGCCAGGCACAGAAATAGAACTTGGTACCGAACCTGTAGCGATAATAATGTTCCTGGTTTCAAAGTTCACCTTTTTACTACTGTCGTGCATAGTAACTTCAAGCTTATTAGTGCCGTTTAAAGTAGCTGTACCCCGTACTACATCAATCTTATTACTTTTAATTAGCTGCTCGATACCGCTCCTCAGTTGAGTAACCACTGAATTTTTCCGTACTATTACCGAGCCTAAATCAAAACTAATCCCTTCTGCTTTTAAGCCAAATTCTGAAATTCGTTTAAGCTCTTCCCACTTTTCAGCAGTTTTCAGCAATGTTTTAGTCGGTATACAACCACGATTTAAACAGACACCACCGATAGAGTCCTTTTCCACAAGCAGCACTACCCCCCCCAATTGGGCAGCACGGATAGCGGCAACATAGCCACCAGGACCACCACCAATAACTGCTACATCATATATCAAAGTCAAACCTCCATTTCCATGTATTAACGTAAGAAGTTCCAACTATCACAGCTATATTTTTTGACTGCAAGCTGAGTAGCTTCCACCACTTCCTTCTTACTGAGCTGGCCAAGCTCCCCTTCAATCCCCAGTGCTGTGCTGAAAGTCTCCAGCATAACGACTGAGCACAAAACCGGCAATTGTTCCGTCAGCCTCTCTATCTTTTCCATTTTACAATTGGTTTTCGGGCTGCAGCTGTTTCATCAAGACGGCCTGTTACAGTTGTTTTCGGGGCGCTGGTAATTAGAGCGGCATCTTCCCTGGCATCCTGGGCAATACGCCGCATTACCGCTATAAATCCGTCCAGAGTTTCCTTACTTTCGGTCTCAGTAGGTTCAAGCATAATTGCCTCATCAACAATCAGCGGAAAGTAAATAGTCGGTGGATGGTAACCATAATCAAGTAGCCTTTTAGCAATATCCAGAGTGTGAACACCATAGGGTTTTTGATTCTTAGAAGTTACTATGCACTCATGCTTACATAGTTTTAGAAAGGGCGCATGAAAATCTTGTCTTAACTGACTGAGAACATAATTGGCGTTCAACACAGCATCCTCACTAGCCTGTTTTAGTCCAGCCGGCCCCATAGCCCGCATATAAGCATAAGCCCGGACAATTACGCCGAAATTACCATAGAAGGAATGCATCCTACCAATTGACAACGGGCGGTTTTCGTCCAGACAGTATCTGCCAGCCTCCCGGACAATAATCGGTATTGGCAGAAAAGGAATTAGCTCCTGTTTCACACCAATAGGACCTGCCCCGGGACCACCTCCACCATGCGGAGTGCTGAAAGTTTTATGGAGGTTTAAATGAACCACATCAAACCCCATATCTCCAGGACGGGTGATCCCCATAATGGCATTGGCGTTTGCACCGTCATAATACAGTAAACCACCTGCAGCATGAACGATTTGAGCAATCTCACGGATATTTTCCTCAAATAGGCCCAAAGTGCTGGGGTTTGTTAACATAAGAGCTGCTGTATCTGGGCCAACTGCCGCCTTCAAAGTTTCCAGGTCAACAGAGCCATCCGTATTTGACTTAATCTCCACAATATCCAACCCTGCTACCATCGCAGATGCAGGATTGGTTCCATGAGCTGAGTCTGGTACAATTACCTTATTACGATTTTCACCCCGGTGGCGATGATAGGCCCTGATAATTTTAAGACCTGTCAATTCACCATGAGCTCCTGCTACAGGCTGCGTAGAGACGGCATCCATACCGGAAATTTCAGCTAAATACTCTTCCGTATTACTGAGCAGTTCCAGTGCCCCCTGTACTGTTTCCTCGCTCTGAAGAGGGTGTACAGCTGCAAACCCCGGAAGACGGCAGGCATCTTCGTTGACTTTCGGATTATATTTCATTGTACAAGAGCCTAACGGATAAAAGCCTGAATCTACTCCAAAATTACGCGCCGATAGGTTGTTGTAATGACGCACAAGATCTGGCTGACTAACTTCCGGCAACGCTGCCGGAGTTTTTCTCAGGAATCCAGCAGGAATAATCGTTGCTAAATTTTCCTGCGGCACATCGCTTGCAGGCAAGTCAATAGCCCTGCGACCCTCTTTACTGATTTCAAATACTAGGGCTGCACTTTTTCGATGACTCATAATATGGCCCCCAATCTGGCTGTCAGCCTGTCAATTTCCTGCCGCGACCTCTTTTCGGTTACACTAAAGAGTGCGCAGCCTTTCAGTTCCGGATAATATCTGCCTAAATCAAGGCCGCCGATAATTTTATCGTCAAGCAGCTCTTTGTTAACTTCAGCAATAGGCCTATTAAGTCGCAGCGCAAACTCTTTAAAGAAAGGTGCAACAAACACAGTTTCGACACCCTTGAGACCAATTAACTGCTTATAAGCGTAATGTGCTTTGTACAATGAAAGAGACGCTACCTGCTGAAACCCATCTTTGCCGACAGTATTTAAATATATGGCTACGGCCAAAGCACATAGTGCTTCATTAGAACAAATATTAGAAGTGGCTTTTTCCCTGCGGATATGTTGTTCTCTTGCCTGCAAAGTAAGCACAAAGCCCCGGTTACCTTCGCTATCTACCGTCTGACCCACAATACGGCCAGGAATTTTTCGCATTAATTTTTCAGTAGTGGCAAAAAAACCGAGATAAGGACCGCCAAACGACAAAGGAATCCCCAAGCTTTGGCCTTCACCAACTGCAATATCCACTCCAAGCTTGCCAGGAGCTTCTAAAATCCCAAGAGAAATAGGATCAACCGCAGCAATTACTAGTACTCCTTGAGAGTGGGCTACATCAACAACAGCTTTTACGTTTTCAATGCAACCAAAAAAGTTAGGACTTTGTATAATAACTGCCGCAACAGTTTTATCGAGTTGAGAATTAATTTCGGCGACATCTAAAACACCATCCTGGTAACCTATCTCTCTCAACTGATATCCTCTGTCCAGAGCATAAGTGTTCAAAATTGCCCGGTAGTGCGGGTGCACAGTTTTGGCCACCAGGAATTCTTTACGTCCATTGACATTGGCTGCTAGCATTGCGGCTTCAGCCAAAGCTGTACCACCGTCATACAAAGAAGAGTTTGATGCCTCCATACCTGTCAGCTCAGCAATTAATGTCTGATACTCCCAGAGAGCTTGCAAATATCCCTGAGATATCTCCGGTTGATATGGGGTATAAGCCGTATAGAATTCAGAACGACGTAAGATATGATCAATTACGCTTGGTATGTAATGATCATATGCTCCTGCTCCCAGGAAACAAGTATACTCCTGGAGATTGGCGTTAGCACCGGCCAACGCTGCCAGATGCTTTGCCAAATCAGGCTCAGCCAAAGTTTCCGGAAGGTTTAATGGACGATTCAAAAGTAAATCTGGGGGAACATCGGCAAAAAGATCTTCTGTTTTCTCCACGCCGATAGCTGCCAGCATGGCTTTACGGTCTTGTTCTGTGTGAGGAAGATAGCTTAGTGACATCTTACCGTTCTCCTTCATCCAGCAGTTTTTCGTAGGCAGTGCTGTCTAACAGTTCACCCAACTGAGATTCATCAGCAATTTCCATAATTACAATCCAACCAGCCCCGTAGGCATCCTGATTGACAATCTCAGGAGCAACTGCCAATTCTTCATTAACTGCAATTACCTTTCCTGACAACGGCGCATAGATATCAGATACTGCTTTTACCGACTCAATCACCGACAAGCCGCTGTCGGCAGAAACCTCGGCACCTACTTCAGGTAGTTCCACATATACAATGTCACCAAGTTGAGACTGAGCAAAATCGGTAACACCGATAGTCGCTTTGCAGCCTTCAATCTTTACCCATTCATGACTTTTGGAATACCTAAACTCTTTTGGAATATTCATCTTTATTTCCCCTTTCAGTGCGCACGTTGCGCGCTTCATATATATTTCACAGAAATCATCGCTCCTGCGTTGCGATGTAAGACAACCGACTTACCTCACGCGAAAGCCTCTGGGGGACAACAGCATGTCGGTAAAGTCAGGATTAGACAGCGCCTGCTGTCGAGTGGCCTGGCGAGTCAGGCCATATATGGTAAAGCCTTTGGGGCTGAATCCGGGTCTGTGGCCAGGAACGCTGCCGGACATTCCGGTATCAATGGGTATCTCCAATATAGGAGAGATTGGGTATAAGCAGGCCCATTGACACACCTGTGGTAAGCAGGGTAACGACCAACCGGATACCTACGTATGGATACACTATATGGGGTTGTCAAACGTGACCTGCCTAAGTACCCCTTCGGTATATGGCAGAGAGCCCTAATAGTAGCCTAACGACCTTCTGTAATGGAAGGTCCATGGTGAAGGGGGGCAGTATTCCAAGTTCCCATTTTGAAAGGAGTTGCTTTGAATGGAGCAATCGAAACTCATGCAGAAATTGGAAGGTTATCGTCGTCGAAACGCCGCCAATCATGAGTATGTCAACAGTGATCTCTATCGGCTATTGTACGATAAGGATTTGTACATCATTGCCTACAACTCCGTCAAGTCTAATGATGGTGCAGAAACATCTGGCTCTGATGGCACTTCTCTGCACGGCTTTTGCCAAGAGTGGGTTGCTGAACTGATCGCTGCCATGCACGCTGAGTCCTATCAGCCTCAGCCAAACAAAACCATGATGATACCAAAGAGTAACGGGAAAATGCGCAAGTTAAGTTTTCCCAACGGTAAGGACAAACTTGTTCAGGAGGCCATCCGCATTATCTTAGAATGTATCTACGAGCCTACCTTTTCCGGCCTCTCCCATGGATTCCGGCCAAAACGTTCTACACAAAGTGCCATCGCCGAGGTAGAGACTTGGAACGGTACCATTTGGTTCCTTGAGGGTGACATTACCGCTTGTTTTGATGAAATTGACCATCGCATACTGGAGTCAATACTTCGAGAACGGATTAACGATGAGCGCTTTATCCGCCTCATTAATAAAGTTCTCAAGGCCGGTTATTTCGATATGCAGCATAGTTATCACAGGAATAAAACCGGAAACGCTCAAGGCTCTTGCTGTAGCCCCATTCTCTGCAACATCTATCTTGATAAGCTGGACCGATTTATGGAGTCCATTATCAACCGTGACACGCTGGGGGACTACCGCAGACAAAATCCACAATACGCCAAGGCTAGGTACCAGTACAAGAAAGCAGTCAACAATGGCTGCGATTCGAAGATGGTTAATGCCTTGTTAAACGAAATGAACAAGCTCCCGTCTACAGACAGATATGACCCTCATTTTCGCAGAATAAAATATGTGCGCTATGCGGATGATTTTCTGATTGGCCTGATCGCCCCTAAAGCGTATGCAGTGAATTTAAAACAACAACTCAAGGATTTCCTCCAAAACAAACTCTGTCTCCGGTTAAGCGACGAGAAAACTAAAATTACACATTCCGCTGATCATGACGTAGCTTTTCTGGGTTATATTATCCGCAAAGGCTATGGCAAGCACAGTAAATTTCAAATCCGCCCTTTTGATTCAGCCCTCTGTGTCCATATGAATACGGAGGGTATCTTGAACAAACTGCGGGATAACGGTATGTGTACTGCAATTGGCTATCCTATCGGCATCACCCGGCTTCTTCGAGAGCTTCCGGAAGACATCATCAAGTATGGTAACCAAGTTTTGCGAGGATTGTTAACTCAGCAGCGCGGTTGCTGCAATTTCTTTGAAGGTTGGCGTATCCAATACGTTGTGCAGTTTTCCATCGCTAAAACCCTAGCTCGCAAGTTTGACATCAGCCTCAAGAAAGTGTTTGCTCGCTATGGTAAGGCACTCACTGTGAATTATGAAAACGCCAAGGGTTACGCCCGTTCGGTCAGTTTGGCTCTGTACAAATCATTTGCACGACAAAAGAGTTTCTTTGCTACCATTAAGTCGGCTATCGCATCTTTTCAACTACCTGACTACAGTTTGATAAATCCGCTTTCCCGGACTTGCTACATTTGCGGCAATCCGCATCATCATGTCAGCATGTATCACAGGAAAACGAAAAAGAAACTCGTCAAGCCCTATTCACCGATTATCACCGTCATGCTTGCAATTAATCGACGGCAGATACCGCTGTGCCGGGATTGCTTTGCTAGGGTTGATGCTAACAGCTTCCAACTCAATCAACTCAACCGACGATAATTTTTTTTTGGAATATGGAGAGCCGTATGCGGTGAAAGTCGCTTGTACGGTTCGGGAAGGGGTGGGTTACTTTGTTAATCCACCTATTTCATCATTATATTAATATAGATTTCATTCAAAGTTTTTCTTTTGTTATTCCAACAATGTTTAAAAATAATCAACGTCGATAAAAAGGCTTAGGAATTACTTCTGCCAAAACATTTTTGCCGCGGATCTCAACGTCAAAAATCTGTCCTACCTTGGCATAATCGGCTTCAACTAACGCTAAACCAATATTTTTGTTTAAAGTAGGTGCATACGAGCCTGTCGTAACCGTGCCTATAAATCTTCCCTCATGCTTGACAGGATACTCTGACCTGGCAACACCACGCCCATTAAGTGCAAACCCAACAATCCTGCGCTTTGGTTTATTTTGTTTTTGCTCGGCTAAAATGGTACGACCATTAAATTCCCCCTTAGTTAACGATACAAATTTCTCAATACCAGCCTCTATGGGTGTAATATCCGGTGATAACTCGTGTCCATATAAAGGAAGAGCTGCTTCAAAACGCAGAGTATCACGGCTGCCTAACCCAGCAGGAATCAAGCCATAAGGTTTGCCTTCTTCCATAATTGTTTCCCACAGGTAAGCAGTATGTTCAGGGCGACTGTAAATCTCAAAACCATCTTCCCCAGTATAGCCAGTGCGTGAAATCATGACAGTCTTACCGGCCACAACCACTCCTGGGATACACTGATAATATTCGAGCTGTTTTAAATCTGCGCCTGTGAGCTTGCTCAAGATAGTTTCTGCAAGCGGTCCCTGTAATGCCAATTCAGCAGTTGCATCTGAGAGGTTTCTTAACTCTACATTAAATCCGGCACTATTTTCCTGCAGCCAATTCCAGTCTTTTTCAATATTAGCGGCATTTATAACTAAAAAATACTCCTTATCCCTCAATTTATAAATCAGCAAATCATCAACAGTGCCGCCATTAGGATAGCACATAGGGGAATATTGAACCTGATTCACAGCAATACGTTCTACATCGTTTGTCACTACTTTTTGTAAAAAAGCCAGAGAATCTGCTCCCTTGACCAGAACCTCCCCCATGTGAGATACATCAAACAATCCTGCCTTTGCTCTTACTGCTTTATGTTCAATCAGTATTCCTGAATACTGAACTGGCAGCAGCCAATTGCCGAATTCGATAATCTTCCCGCCATACTTTAAATGCGTTTCATAAAGTGGCGTTTGTCGTATAGTCATTACATTTCTCTCCTCATTTCGTTGTAAATTATCCGACATAAAGATGCTTCATCAGCAAAAAATGCTCTTTACTTGTTGAAAATGGACAAAATTAAACAGAGACAAAGTGGATTAGCTCCCCTTTGCCTCTGTCCGTTGTACCTGAGAGATTTGCCTTAAGGGCTCCCCGTCGGTGGCACTTCTGTTATTAAAGTGCGCTCTCCAGAGTAAAGTCCGGTTACAGTCCTTTTGCCTGAGAGTTTGACAAAGCACTTTCTCCTTCGGCGCCGCTTAAGCGATCTCTCCTGCAACCATCATCCTAATTATTTAATTATTATAATATTCAGAGGCATCTTGAATAATTACCATAAATCAGGGTAGAAGCAGTGCTGAAATTTTTACGTATCAATACGATCCCAATTATTAAAGCTACTCATCAATTTTTTCTTAATCGTCTTCGCCCGGCATATGTCCGACAGCATTGTCTACAATATTTCTGATCTTTGCGGCAACGTCTTTCGGCAGAGGGACAGGCTCGTGGTAATTAATAATATCACGTACTTTTTCATTGGCTACCTGGGTCAGGGTTTTCCCGCCTGCACTTTCCCATATACTGCGCGCAGCACGGTTGATCAAACCTGGGATATAGTTCTCCTCTATATGATTTTCAGTATGCTCTTCATCCGCAAAATTGCCGCCCGGGCCAACCTTTTCAATTGTCTCAAGCGCCAACGTTTCCTGGTCTACCCGTATACCGCTGGTTAATCTTCTGGCCATACCCATAACTTGATCGGCTATTACGACAAGATCAAGGTTTGAAGTTGTCCCGTATTCGCAGTAACCGGTATCATGATTCAGGTTGGGCCCTGCCATATTGGTCATAGCGATGGACAAAGCCGCCTCGATTCCTGCCTGTTCGTCCATAATGCAGGAATCTGTACAACCAGCTGTACCAAACATTGGAAGATTAAGATAATGAGCCATGTCAGCTAGGCTTGCCAAGAGCAGGTGCAACTCCGGAGCTCCATAAGAGAAAATGGTTGAACCCATATCCAGTATCGTGTACACTCCACCCATTATATAGGGGGCGCCTTCCCGGGCGCACTGACTCAGAACCATACCGCTCAAGCTCTCACACAAGCCCTGAACCATTACCCCTGCCATCGTCGCCGGCGCTGTTCCTCCAGCCATAATACAAGGGGTAAAAATGGTCGGCAAACCTTTCCTAGCCCCCAGAACCACCTTTTGGCAGGCTTCCTGACAATGCACGCCCGGCGAAATCGGTTCAACATACAGGCAGATGAATGGGTTCCTTCTCAGCTCTTCCTCGCCGCCGGCCACAATTTCCGCCATCTTAATGACGTCTTCCTGGCCCCATTGGTCGTTGCAAACGGTAATAATCGGTTTATCGGTGTGTAAGATCTGCTGCTCAAATTCGTGGCGGTCCGAGATTAACAGGGGCACATCCTGGACAAGCCCCAACGACATCGCAAAATCTATATTGGGTAAGGCATCAAGAACTTTGGTGGCCCAACCTATAGTCTGTCTGTTAGAACGCTGTCTCTCATGAGTAAAGGGGTTGCGGGTAAACGGAGTGCCAGAGCCCGAACCAAAATAAGCATTATTTCCTTCTACAAACAGTTCCCGGGCTCCCGTCCGGCTATTGCAAAGCACAACGTGTTTTTGACAAGACCTCAAGCACCGTTCAGTAATATCCGCCGGTATCCTGACTCTCTTTCCATCAACCCAGCAACCTGCTTTTTTGAGAATTTCCCGCGACTCTTTGTCATGAAAATCTGTCCCGGTGCGCCACATTGCTTCTTCAGCGGCCATAAGCAATTCATAGCACTGAGCTTCCGATAATACATTCATCTTCGTGCTTGCATACGCTTTTATATTGGTTCTAGTTGTCAACTTCAAACTCTCCTCTCAAAACTCATTTTATTTTTATCTGGCATCCGCTCCGTTTACTATTGTCTGGATTTTACTCAGAACTTCAGCAGAAAGTTTCTCTGACTGGTGGGTATTGATGATGCTTTGTGTCTTTTCTTTTACGCGTTGTCCTAAGCTTTTCGACCCATTGGCCTCCCAATCAGCAATCCTGGCTCTATTCATAACCGTCGGCCACCAGGTTTCTGTGCGGAAATATTTTAATGTATGATCTTCACCCAGATAATGTCCTCCTGGCTGTACCGCATCAATTACACCCCGTGCCATCCGCTCTTCATTAACTTCGACACCTTTCATCATTCTGCGCGTCATCCCCATGACTTCATCGCCCATGACCAGTAATTCCAAAGAACCTGTCTGGCCATATTCCAACTGGCCGCAGCCATAAATCAGACTTGTTCCGCTCATCCCGGCATGCAGAATCGAAAATGCCGCTTCCAAACCCATTTGCGCATCGCTGACTTTGGCATCGGTAGCACCAGCAAAGCCAAAACTAGGAATCCTAAGGAAACGCAGAACATTTGCCATCCCTGTTCCCATCAAACTGATTTCCGGTGCACCATAAGATATAATACCGGTCTCTTGATTTTTTATTGTGAAGAAACCGCCGGCAATCACAGGTGCTCCTTGGCGAACCAACTGACCCAGCACTATTCCGACTAAAACATCAGCCAAGGCTACGACAATAGCTCCGGCCGGAGTAACTGGCGATGTTTCACCGGCAATAAGCTTGGTCGCATAAACATAGGGAACACCGTTGCGGGCAGCAAACAAGACCTTAGCTAATGTCTCTTCAGAGTGTACTAACGTTCCTTCTGTTTCAATTAAAAATACAGCAAAAGGATTTTTTGAAATTCCCTTAGGCTTCCGGCTACGGCAGCGGCGATATCAAGGATGGCCTGCGCTTGTTTTACTCCAGGAATTGCTTGAATAATCGGCTTGGTCGTATTGGTTATCAAAGCTTCAAAGGCATGAACTTCTGCCGTGCTTGCGTTAACGTCTGTGGGCAGACCGTTATTCATGACGAAATCGATGTTCTGCAATCCATCACAAACAATAGCTGTTTTAGCGACATCTTCCTTAACCGGCTTTCTCCAGTCGGACGTCATTGGGTCAAGCACATACACATTCCCTTGACCTGGGCCATAATAAGCATTTGTAGTTTCCAATTTTAAAGCCCTTTTACCGTTCCGATCACAAACCGTAACTCGTGAAGGCGTATTTTTTACTGCCATCTCTGTTACTGCCGAAGGAATTCTGACTCGATTGCCGTCAACCCAGCAGCCTGCTTTTTCAAAGATTCCACGAGCTTCTTGGTTCAGGATTTCTACCCCGGTGCGTTCTAGAACCTCAAGTGTCGTCATGAAAAGTTCTTCACTCTGATCCTCACTAAGCATTTCCCAAGCGGTGGTCTGATTGACCGCATAATTTGCCCGCGTATAACGACTTCTTGTTGTGTTCACTTATTTTTCTCTCCTTTCACTGCCCCTTAAGTTTATGCTAAGAGCCGATTGCTCAGATCTACCGCTGAAGCTGCATCTGGCGCATACCCGTCCGCACCTGCTTCATCCGCAAAATCCTGAGAAAGCGGCGCCCCGCCTACAATAACTTTCACTTGATCTCTAATGCCTTCTTCTTTCATCAGTTCGATCGTGTCTTTCATATGCAGCATCGTGGTAGTGAGCAAGGCGCACATTCCCAAAACGTCTGGTTTGTGCTTCCGAATCTCTTCCACGAATTTTTCCGGGGAAATATCCATTCCTGCATTTATAACGGTATATCCTCTGCTTTCGAGCATCATTCCCACCAAATTCTTACCGATATCATGCAGGTCGCCTTTTACTGTCCCCAACAAAACTTTGCCTGCCGAAGGCATGTTTTGATCTGAGATCAAAGGTTTTACCAAATCAATTCCTGCAGTCATAGATCTGGCTGCAACTAACACTTCCGGCACAAACATTTCCCCATTCTTAAAACGAGCACCAACTACTGTCATGCCTGCGATTAAACCCTCATTGATGATATCTAAGGGAGAAACCCCTTCATCAATTAGAGCCTGTGTCACCTTTTTTACTTTGGCAATATTGCCGCTGATTACACTTTTTGTCACTTCTTCAAAGTTTGCCATTTTTTTAACCCCTTTCAAATGCGCTCTTTATATAAGTTTTACTCAAATAACGCTGGAACCGGTACAATCTATACCGTCTTCGGCATAAATTTTAGCTTTTCATAACACTTGAACTGCGTCTTCTAGCTGCCTGACTCTCCCCCGGGAATGAAAACGGTAAGCGATTTTTTCGGGGGAGGCCTTGCCTTTTTCTCATAGTATTGTTTGATTTTCCTGGTTGCGACTGTCGCTGCTTTTAGCAAGTCTAATTTGACATAATATTCTGTATTTTTTATGTATACGCTAGCCACCGGGTCACCGAATTCTCCGGAAACAATGCATCGAATTTGATAATTCATTTCCTTACAGCTCTCCTCGATTGCGCTTCTAATAAGTTTCTTACCCATTATTTCACCTCCCGTTATATATGATTTAAGGCAGACGAACGCTGCCGTTCTACTTTTTCAATGCCTAGCTTGCTATGCACTTTTTCCTTTTCAAAATTTTCCTGGCATTTTTTTAAAAATAATTTGACCTTAATTACTTGGATAATACTTGAAATTCTAGTAAATATAACATATCATACTTTTATATATAATAAAAACAAATATTCATCATACTTTGCATGACAAAATCAAATATGGTTTGGGGTGGAATATGAACATTCGAAAATATATGGCATTTATAAAAACCGTGGAATACGCAAGTTTCACAAAGGCCGCTGAAGCAATGAATTATACTCAGTCCGGTGTCAGCCGGATGATCCGTGATCTGGAAATAGAATGGGGCATTTCTTTGCTTGAAAGAGGGAGAAGTGGGGTCGAACTTACATCAGACGGGTTAAAACTGTTACCCATGCTGCAGCGTATCTGCAACGATCATGAAATGCTTATGTCATTGGTTGATAGCTTACACGATATGTATTCAGGACTGATTCGCATTGGTACTTTTTCCAGTGTGGCAACTCATTGGCTTCCAAATATGATTAAGATATTTCAGCAAGACTATCCAAAGATCGAGTTTGAATTGTTGCTTGGTGATTATACAGAAATTGAAAACTGGATTCATGAAGGCCGTGTGGATTTTGGATTTCTACGGCTTCCGGCAAATATTAAACTTGAAACTGTCCCTCTGGAAAACGATCGTTTGCTTGTCATATTGCCAGAAAATCACCCGTTTGCAAATTGCGATAAATTTCCAATAAAGGAATTGGAAAATAATGTGTTCCTGCTACTGGAAAAAGGTGCAAAAGCTGAAATTTCTGCAATTTTTGAGCAGAATCATATCACTCCGCAGGTGAATTTTACGACATGGGATGACTATGCCATTATGTCCATGGTAGAAAGCGGTTTAGGTATCAGTATTCTTCCGGAACTAATTTTGCAACGTATCCCCTATCATATTATCTCAAAGGAACTGGAGATACCTGCGTACCGAAGCATCGGCGTAGCCATGCGTAATCAAAGTTCGCTTTCCCTTGCAGCACGGCGTTTTCTAGAATATCTACCCTTTAGAAAAAGAGTCTAGAATCAGGACTTATGCAGTTTTAGGAAACCTCTCTCATGTAAGCTATATATGTCTTTCCAAAGGCGGACTAACAAAAAAGACACTGTTCCATTTATACACATCGATTTTAGTAAAAAAAGACCTAATTTGTGGCCGCTTTTGGCAGGTTTTACTTGACCGCTTACAAAAGAGAAATCTGCGTGCTCGGAACGACACTTATTAGTGCTTGAAAAGGTAATATCTACACATATAACCATGCGGTCACCTCATAATTAGGATGGTTGCTTACCTCCGCGTGATTTGCAGTATGCTGCTATCCCTGTATAGTTAAGAATACAAAAAATCGCTCCAGGCAGACGGATTTCATTCCGTTTGTGCCGTGAGCGTTTTTCGGCTTTCACTTTAAATTCAGGACTATATTTACACCGTAAAACTAGCAGCAGGCAGCCTACGCTTCTCTATTTCGTAAGCCGCCTGCAACCCACCAATGGCATTTGTTTGTGATACATAAAGCTCCTTGGCTAAAAAATATGCTTTCTGCAATTGCTCCTGTTGTAAAACCACTGCTCGCTTGCTGAGTACATTGCCACAACTACGCAAATAAAACACTATATATAAGAAGGAAACTTTGTTGTCACTCAGATCCGTCCCCGGTGGAACTAGTCTCTCTAAACTTGAAACTTATTGACTGCATCTCGTAAATCCATGGCAAGATGGGCTAAAGCTTGGCTGGAGGCAGCTATTTCCTCCATCGACGCGGATTGTTCTTCCGTAGCGGCTGAGACGCTTTGTGCTTCGCTGGAAGCTTTTTTACTCAACTCATCAATTTGTTGTACTGAGCTAACAATCTGCTGACTGCCAGTTGCCATTTGATCTACGGCCAAAGACATGTCCTTAATTTGATTTGATACTTGTGTTACCAATTTTGTAATTTCATTAAAAGCCAGACCCGAAGCATTAACTATCTCTGCTCCCATTTTAACTTCCTGAGAACCTTCCCCCATAGCGATAACCGCTTTGTCGGTATCGCCTTGTATTTCTCCGATAAGTGTAGCAATTTGCTTGGCAGCATCCTGAGATTGCTCAGCCAACTTACGTACCTCTTCTGCTACTACCGCAAATCCGCGTCCCTGCTCCCCAGCCCGTGCTGCTTCAATGGCGGCATTCAAGGCCAGAAGGTTGGTTTGACCGGCAATACCGGCAATAGTATCTACAATCTGGCCTATTTCTTTTGATCGTTCACCTAGTTTAGCCACTATCCCGGCAGAACTCGTAACCGTTTGTTCAATGTGTGCCATTTGCTGTACCGCTTTATCTGCTGCAATATTACCTTCATTGGCCTTTTTAGCGGCTAAAGCCGATTGCCCGGACACGCCACTGGCGTTAGCGGCAATTTGCTGGATTCCTGCCGACATCTGCCGTATGACTGCCGAAGCGTCTCCGGTTATACTCAACTGTTCTCCCATTCCCTGCGCCACACTAACAATGGAGCCGGCCACTTGGGTGGCCGCCTGGGCCGATTGGTCAGCACTAGCTGTCAACTCCTCAGAGGCTGCAGCCACCTGCTCAACAGACACGTCAATCTTCTTCATCAACATACGGACATTGCTGCGCATAGCTACCAAAGAATCTGCCACTTTTCCGATTTCATCTGTTCTGATCACCCGGTGCGGCTTATCACGAAAATCACCATTGGCAAGTTCATCACAAACTAAAGTCAACTCATTTAACGGTTGAGTTATAATTTTTGTTATGTACCAGCCGCTCAAACCCAATACAATAAAGGCCAATAACAGAGTTCCCAAGGCAATTTGGTTAGCTTTTTCAAAAGCTGCTTGGTTATCCTCATTCATTTTTTTAGATAATTCTGTATAATAATCACTAAACTCACGCATTAGATCAATATACTCGGCAGACAGCTTATCCACATTAGCAACATATAGGGCATATGCTTCAGCATTTTTGTTTTGCAGAGCTAAAATAATAACTTGCTCTCTTGCATTACGATACTTTTCTCTAGCCGTATTCACTTTGTTCAACAAATCCTTGGCTTTCGCATCTAGATGAATTTTTTCAATCTCTTTCAGATTATCAGCAGCTCGTTTACCGGTATCCTCTACGATTGCTTTAAGTTGCTTATTTTTATTATCATCCGCTGTAAGCATCAATTCCATGGTTGCCGCATTAGCTCTGGTAATAAGCATGCGATTTTCGTTTAAATCCCGGACAGGGATTAGCCTGTCCTTATACATAGTATTCATTGTTGTATTTGATTGTTGAAGATAATAATACCCTGTACAACCAATAACACTTAATGCAAAAAAAGCGATAAAAATTAAAGCTCCTAATTTGTACATTACTTTCATATTGTTAAAAATAGTCATATTCTTTACTCCTTACATTTTTTCTATCTTATTTTTTGTCAAATCATCTCATCAGGACTGGACGTGAGAACTTGGCCGCCTAATATTGTTCCAAGCAATTTACCGTCGACCATTATCGGTGCGGCAAATCAACAATCCGCATGGCATTCATAAACACAGGCTTGCCAGTCCGTACAGTCTCTTCCCCGCCTTTGCGATGAGATTCCACACCGATTATCGCCGCATTCGGTTAAATGGGTAAAATCCATACAGCATCTTGTATAAGAGCTAGGATTCGTTATAGATTTCCCATCAGGATCAACGCACCAACTCCCTTTGCGAAGTCATCCTGAAATTTTTGCAGAAAATCAATATTAATTACATCGGTTAGTTTGAGTATGAATAAATTCATTCGATCATTGGCGTTGTTTTATGTCTAGACGGCTCATATAAATTCCTCCTAATATTTTCTATTGAACAGAATCCTTCATTGTATTTAATTGAAAGATTATTCTTTGATAAAAACTTCTACCGTTACTCCTTAAACATTCACTATCTCCATATGCCAACTATAAATGCAAGATACGCGCCAAAAGCAACTATACTTTTCATCGCGGATGTCAAAAACGCCGAAATTGCTGGAAGCACAGATACGTTCACCACTATTGCAAACCTTTTTTATACCCCTAGGTTTTGGGTTTGATATTTTCATAACAAAAACTGCACTACTATGCAACTTTTGTTATGAAATATTTGGTGAAGCTGCTTCGAAATATGTGTTTTTAAAAACTCCCTCTGCAAAATTGCAGAGGGAGTAGCTATATTATTCCTCGACTATTTTTACTTACACCCACACTTACGCTCATTTATGAGATTCAGCGGATAAATAATTAGATAATAACGCGAAGGTTTATCCTGGGCAAGCTTTGAAAGTGCCGGTTAGGTCTTGATATCTATCTGCAAGAAAATAAGATCACCGCAAAATAATAGCCAAATTAACTAGCTATTACTTTGCGGTGTTTTCTTTGCTCAATACGGGCAGCATTCTGCCTACGCCCCATCAATAATACAAGGTTTAATGATGTGTAATTGTGAGCAACCCTCATTCATAGTAGTAGACTAAGAAAAATTGATTGTATCGCCGTTGCCAAGGTAAATATCGCTCTTACTTCGATTACGGCCAGTACCTTTTATTAAAGGCAGTCCAATACCTAGCATTTTCCCTGCAGTTATATAACCGGTACAGTGGTTAGCTCCTATCTTTTCAATATTATATTCTTTCAAAGCAGTTAACAGGTCATCAAATTTAGGATCCCAATTTTCAAACGGCGAGATATGTAGTCCACCCTGCATTCCGTAAATCTTATCTGAATTCATAATATTAGCTTTGACGTATTGGATATAAGACAATACTCCCATATGACAACAGCCGGTAACAAGTACTAACCCTTTGTTTTCAACATTGAATACAAAAGCCTGTTCGCCTTTGATTCTGGTAATGGCAGGAACATCAAACGTAACAAGAGCGGCGCCCGGAAATAGAGGGTGAATTGACTTGGAATCGAAAGTGATAAGTTTCCCTTTATGCGGATAATCATTTTTCAAGTGAGCTTTGGGGAAACTTTTCCCGGCAAGAAGATCAAAACCTTCTTGATAAAAGCCCTGGGGAATATAGATCGTGATATCAGGGTAATGCCGCGTCACTGTTTCAATGGCCCAGAAATGATCAAAATGTTCGTGGCTGATAACCAGACAATCAATTTCTCTATTTCTCAGTAATTTATCTATACCTTCTTCTTTAAACCTTTTAGTCATCCATTCACTGTTCCAACCAGTATCAAAGAGGATTCTTTTTCTAGTGCCATCCATAAGTTCAGCCTCAATTAAGCTACAATAGCCACCAGAATTATTACCATTATAGCCTGTGGCAACACCAGTGGTTGTCCATGGTATTTCATACTGGCTTACAAACATACCGCCGGCTTGCTTTATGTCATTTAAAAGCACGCCATTGTCAAACCAACTGGTTTCAGATATTACTTTGACTTTCAGGTTTTTTATTTGACCAATATTAACTTTTTCTGCTGGCGTATTAGCTGTTGCAGCAAAAGCTCTATTATCAAGCAAGTTTGATGATAGAGCCGCCGAAGCTAGGTAGCTGGCGGCAAATGCTGTTGTTGTCCCCTTAATAAAGGACCGGCGAGATAGCTTATTTTCCATTTGAAACACTCCAATCGTTAATTTGTTTATAAATATCACTTAAATTTTCCTTTGTATTGTCCGCTGAAAGCAACCACCATTCATTGATTTTGTGTATCTCTTGACAAAGGACGAGTTGTGTCGCTTGTCCATTTACTACAAATTTAAAACCCTCATTAGTAAAAACGGGGTTAGCTTGAAGGGTGAAGCAATTATATATCTGCCAGATAACAGCTAGCCTTTCGGCGAAAAATGAGGTTAGTTCCCATCCAGGAAAATCTCTGTCAACTGCTTCATATAAATTGGAACCGTCTTTTGCAGACTCATCAACCACTGTTACCAGCCATCGATCATAACTTTCCGCGCCGATTGTAATAAATTGATGACCGCTCCAAACAAGAATATCGCCTATATAAAAGAAATCAGGAGGAATCAGATGAGTTCCGTAGTAATTGGGAACTCCCAATGGTAGGCCGGCATCGCTTGTGCAAAATGAAGATTGGGAATGAGCTATGCATTCACAAGTACCAATAGAGGATTTGACGTTAAATAGATGGCTTTTACGGCACTCCCGTTCCAGTGGTGCAAGGCCGGAAAAGCATTTCTCGGTAGGATCAGGGTAATATTTTACTCTAAATCCAGCCACCCAACCGTCATTTTTTTCTTCAGCATGGCTTAACTCCAATCGATAGGCACCTTTTATGCAATTAAACCAAAAATACCAATATGGTTTTTCTTCCCAGCCTTCACTCAGGTACTTAAGATTGATGGGGTTATCCGCACCATACTGGGTTAATATGGACAGCAGAACCTGATTTAAGGTCTGCTGGATAACGATTATAGTATCTAATTTTTTAGCCATATATCAATCTCTTATGTGCTCGGACGCTTGAGTACTAAGGATAAGGTCTTTAGCAATTTCATGTTTATGTCGTCCTTTAATAGGTATGCCCCTCTTTTCAGCCTCAGCCAGCATTAATTCCCACGGCAACTCCTGCAACAATGGATAGCTGTAAAGTTCAGATTTAAAGTACCAATCATAATCCCTATCAATAGCTGGTGACGGTTTAGCCGGTTGTGAAGCCACAGAACTTTTAAATATTTCGATGAGCGGATTATTGACGAAAAATTCTCGTCTAGCTGATTTGAAGTTTGACTGAATATAGTTAAAGAAGAGATTGATGCGAAACCTAAATGTTATGATGGCCCCAAAATAGTTAAACCCCATAGGATAAGCCTTTCTACGCCTCCCTCTGGGGTTATTTGTCATCTTCTACAATATTTCGTTAAAAGTGATCTGTACGGAAAAGTCACCTTTACTTGTCCGTTTAATGACGCCTTTCTTACCGCCACCATCATCAGCCGTTATGGCCACGAACCTGTCCCGTTATTCAAATAATCCTGTTAGATGTCTTTAATAAAACAAATAATTCGATTGACCTCTTTGAACCCCACGCTTTGATGAAAGTCACAACTAACGCTATTATTTAACTCGCAGGAAAGGTGATCAGCATACATTAATCGAGTTTTCCCTGATATATCATAATCTTGCCAGGAGCGTCTTTTAACATATTTCGAATTAAATTGGCTTGATTACTGACAGTCTTTTGATCAGGAGAAGATTTTTCCAGTTCTTCTTTTAAAACAGAAATATTTTGAAGAAGGTTATTGCGAAAATTCGCATCAGTAATATGAGTAGAGAGTTGGTCGTTGAGATTAAATAAATCGTTGGCTGATCCCTTAGCCTGCTCCCATTGGTTATCTTTTGATTTGATCTCAATATCATCGAGCGCCTTATTCATCTGATTCATAGTTAAGTTCGTGTTTGGCATAGTGTAAGATTGCGATTGTGGTGGCGGCGGTGGCAGCTGATTTTGGGGTCTATCAGCGCAACCGGCTGTCGCCATAATCAGGGCTATTAAAAAGAAATACAGCAATTTACATGGGAACGATGGATTTCTTTGCATGCTTACAAGCCTCCTTAGATTTGCTACAGCTTGTTGAATTTAACAACAATGACATAAAACATAAAACTTTAATCCTAGTATTAAGCATCAAAGTACAGAATATTCGTACGAAAGGAGGAAATTTAGAAGAGTTAAGAAAGGATTGTATTTGCCATAACAGGATTGCCAAATTTGACAAAGTACTCTATACTGATATTATCATAGGAGGTGTCGCCATGTCCAAGAGTAAAAAAACAATAAAATGTGGAACCATTAATCCGAACATGTTTAAAATTGCAGGTAAACCAAACCGAGCGATGACACCAGAAGTCAAACTAGCTTCTGTCTGGGTCGACCGAAAAAATGACTACAGGCGTCATAAAGAAAAGCAAAAAATCCGTCGTTATTCCGATGAATATGGAATGCGGCGGATTTTTTGTTTTTCCATTGCTTACGCAATTCATCAAAACGAAGTAATTTTCTCACTATCAATTGGTTAGCATTGATGGTATAGCTTGGCTGCACAATTGGATCGTTTATCACACGTTTTCCAGAAACCACTTACCGGCATCACAAAATAGATATTTACCGGCAATACAGCATGTGTATCGTATTAACGATACTGCGCGCCCAAACACCGTGCCCGGTGGCATTCTAAGTAAAGTATGAATCCATGTTTTGTACTACTATAGTGGTATAACCAAAATATGTTACGAGTAATACCGCCTTCACCAGAAATTCATTGCGATAGGAGCTTCTACTAAGTGCTGGTTAGGTCTTGAAGCGGATAAAAACTTAAAAACTCCAGCGGCAGCCGGCATTCACCTGCCAGTTACTGCTGACGTCGCCGCCGAACATTTTCTCTACATTGATATAGCCGTTGCTGTGGTCACTTAGTTTTGTGGTAGCTCCCAGAATAAATTCATACCAGGTGCCGCTTAAGTTCTGCATGTAGTTTAAGTTATCGGCTTTGAGGTTTTGTTCGCCTTTAAATTCGTGCAAAGCCGACAGTGAGGTATACAAATGTGTCACATTATTTAACTTCTTGCCTGCTCCAAGCCCTATTCTGCCAATCAGGCGAGTCAGGCTGTCTTGTCTGATATTGAGACCTGCGCTTGTTGTATAATTGACACTGTTGAGATGACCATAGGTAAGTTCTGTCTGCGGCTCCAGGTACCAGCCGTTAGCCAGCTGTTTTCTATAGCCGTATTCTACCGATAAGCTGTCTGTGCCGGTGCTGTAGTTTGCCGTGGAGTAGTTGCGATTTAGGTCAGTCACATGATAATCGCTGCTTAACCGGCCATGTTTGGCAATAATATCGTAATAGTGACCGTCTTTGCCAAGCCAGGTTTGGTATAAAGCCACATCGGTAATTTCACTGTCTCCACTGCCCCGGTAAAAACTGTTATCGGCCTTGGTATAGCTTACCGCGCCACCTGTGTAGATTCTGCCATCGCTTGTTTGCCGGCTTTTATCATATCCTACCTGTATGCCTTGATAGTCGGATTCTACAGGAGTATATTTGTTATTGGTCACATCACCGCGAAATACCCGCGCCCAGATACCGTCTTCTTTCTCGGGGGCATTCCGCAGGTCGCCAAGCCGTTTTCTTAGATGGTTGACGCTGGTCTGCATCATGTTCGCCTGCCCGCTGGCTGAACTTGCGGCTGCTTTGGTATTTGAACTGCCACTAATAGTAAGACTCGTTAAGTTTGTTCCGTTAAAATTGGGAGTAAGGGAATACGCACCACTATCAGTGGTGACTCCGGTTACAGTTAGGTTGCTGCCGCCATTGGTTACGCTGATGGGAGTATAACTGGAGCTATACAAGGTGGTCGGCTGGGTAATTGCCGCCAGGCTGCTATCATAGTTTACTGCTACTTTTAGATTGCTTGCTGAACTTAAGGTGCCAATTGTAATGGTATCGCCCGTATTATTGGCGACATCTGTATTCATCGTAAAGGTACCTCCCGTACCACTCAAGGTGGCAATCGACAGGTTCCTATAGGAGCTTGTCCTACTTACATTATCCCAGGTTAAATTGACAATGCCGCCAGCTAGATTAAGGGAATTAATGGTGTTTAGAGTTGTAGAATAAAGACTACTATTATATGTAATGGTACCATTTCGGTTATCATAGACAGGCTGCCATACGGCATTATTGGACAGTGTCAGCTTTACGATACCACTACCGTTTGTTACAACATTGCCTTGCATAAAAGAGCTGCTGTTATTCAAGTTAAGATTGATGAGGCCGCCTGTTCCCACCACATCACCGGTGATTTTGACGGTATAAGGATTTCCGGCAGCTTGATTAATATTGATCGTCCCACCGGATGCATATAAGGAATAGGCAGAAGCATCATTTCCACTATTTGCGGTTGCTTTTGCCGTGATAGTTGTACTTTTTTCGAGGTTAACTGTGCCGGAATAAGTATAGATCCCATATGCCGTCGCCGACGCAACCGCGCATGAAGTTGCACTACCACCGGTTGCAGTTACTGTGATAATTGTATCTCCACTTATACTCGTGCTGCCTGTACCGATGTTAACTATCCCAGACGCCTCCGCAGACGCAGATTCAGTTGCACTACTACCACCTACTGCCGTTGCGGTTATTTCCGCATTGCCACTTATACTTGTGCTGCCAATACTATGCAGCCCATACGCTCTCGCATACGCATCTGAAGAGGCGGTTGAAGCTGCACTACCTCCTCTTGCTGTTACTGTTATATCTGCATCTCCACTTATACTTGTGCAAGCTGCGCTGGCATTAGTATTTATCCCATACGCCTCCGCATTTGCATACTCTCCAGCTAAAGCTGCACTACCGCCTGTTGCTGTTACTGCGATAGCTGCATTTCCACCTATACTTGTATCGTAACTATTATCTATCCCATATGCATCCGCAGACACACTTACAGCAACAGCACTACCATTCCCCCCAGTTGCAATTGCTGTGATAACTGCATCTCCGCCGATCTTTGTTCTGCTAATACTATCAACTATCCCAGACGCCTTCGCATACCCACTTTGGTATATACCGCTACCATCACCCCCTGATGCTGTTGCTGTGACAACTGCATCCCCAGTAATACTTGTGCTGCCACGATCACTTATTCCATACCCCATCGCAACCCCAGCTGTCGATATTGCATTTGCTGTAATTGTTAACGGATCATGACTAAGGGTAAAATTACTATAACCGGGATTTCTAACACCAATTGCCGTTACATCCGCATCAAATACTACCACTGAAATTTCACTGGTATTTACGGTAACATTATTTCCTGAAACTGTATATCCTGTTTCAGCATAAGCAGGTTGTATTGTAAACATACTTCCCAAACACAGCGCAAGTAGAATTTTTCTTTTGAAGATTTTTTTCTGCACTTTTTCAACTCCCCGTTATCTATATCCCTTGTTATTTATTTTTGAGTATACCTTGTTATGTTGATCCCGGATAGGACAATCACGCTGTCTTACTATGACAATCCTGCTAACATATCAATAAAAAACGCCATTCCCGGCAAGAATCTCAGTTACTCAACCGGAATGGCGTTCACTATTTGACACTCTTCTACCTTAAAAGCTCCAGCGGCAGCCGGCATTTACCTGCCAATTACTGCTGACTTCACCGCCGAACAGCTTCTCAGCATTGATATAGCCGGTGCTGTGATCACTTAGTTTTGTGGTAGCTCCCAGGATAAATTCGTACCAGGTGCCGCTCAAATTCTGCATGTAGTTTAAGTTATTTTGAGGTTTTGTCCGCCTTTAAACTGTACAAGCACAGCTTCCCCCTAAAACCATTCGCTGGTACTTCAGCAACAGGTCTTATTTCCTCTGACAAGCCGGATGGTAGCCCAGATCGCTCATTTGTTGGGCCCTAAAAAACAAAGAAGAAGCCGCGAACTATTCTCTGTAGTTCGCGGCCTTTTTTGCCTGCTGTGGTTATCTTGTTGTTGAAATGATATCTTTGGGGTTCGGTTTTCACTTAATGAACCAGCATTCGATATCACCGGCTGTCTTATCCTGAAATTCGTTAAGAAGCTTTTCAAGCAGCCGCCGGTTGTGTTCTAAATTGCCGTTGTCACTCATCCTGATGACCGCATATGTATTTCCTGCAAGCCCTTGGCTGTCGTCTGCCGTTTCAGGCAATTCCTTGTCCTGCTTCAGGCAGCTTAAAAGATCGGCCTGGGACCCGATATTTTTCAGTGTAATCGGAGTTATGCTCACTTTATATTCGGTATGTTGTTCCGCAAGATTTTTAAAGTGGTTGATCCTTTCCTGCACTTTGCCATCAGCCACTTTTGTAAGCTTGCTAGCCTTACCAATCTGTTGCTGATAGATTTTGCGATAATCGGTCGGCTTTACCAGGAACCATTTTTGGAAAGTCCTGTTGAAATACTTTATATCGGAGAAACCGCACTTCCCGGAAATCGCTGTGAGGCGGTCATCTGTCTCCAGCAACAGGCGCTCCGCCTTATACACCCGGATATACCCCAGAATATCTTGAAAACTGGCGGCACCTACCTCCTTGAAAATATGGGAGATGTAGGATTTGGAATAAAACTCCTTGGCGGAGATGTCCTGCAGGAGGGTCTTGCTATGGTATTGTTCATAGATATATTGAATGATCGTATAATAGGTCTCAAGCTTATCGGAACTGATGTCTTTATGGCGGTTGTAATACCGCTCCAGCGAATACTCCTTGACTAAGGTATGCACCAGTCTGGCCGTGATATCTGCTGTCCTCTCTCCAGCGCTCCCCCCACCTTGCAGCAGGCTATTCATCAGATCGAGCAGCATCTGGCGCAACTGATAACTCTGCCCTTTATATTTCGCCAAGTCAAAAGACTCACAGGCAAAAATCACATAATAAATGTGGGGAAAGTTTACTTGGTAATATTTGAGATCGACGTGAAAGACCGCGACAATATTGTCGTCTTGATCATGTTGCCATATTTTGTGCGAGTCTTCCCTGTTGACGACCACATAATCGCCTTCACTCAGCGTAAAGTATTCAAAACTTACCTTAACCTGCACCTCGCCTTTAAGGACAAAGATGATCTCAATTACGTCTTCATGGCAGTGCAGTGTGTATTTGCCAATGTTATAGACATTCATAATTACCGGTGATTTACCATCAAAAGCAATGTTTTCCGTATACATCTCATACCTCGCAATTAGTCTGATGTTGAATTATTTCAATGTAAGGTCAGGCGGCAGTTTTCTGAAGAAATTGGTGGTAACCGCTGTGTAGATAACCCCTAACCCCAGCCAGGCAAAACCCATGATTTTCGTCTGAGGTGCCAGATTGAAAAGAAAGTACAGACAAAGACCGGCACCTATGAGCGGACAAAGAAGGTATTGAATAACATCGCCAAAAGAACGCTTCTTTCCCCGCAGATAAAAGTGAAAAATGACAGCGATATTGACCATGATAAAACCGAACAAAGCCCCAAAGCTGATGAGAGCCATAGCATCCACGACGCTGTCAATAAACGCGATGGCAGTCAGCGATATAACAGATACAAGCAAAATAGCATAGACCGGCGTTTTAAACCGGGGATGAACATAGTCAAAACACTTTTTCGGCAACACTCCATCCCGCCCCATACCGAAGAGAATTCGCGCTACCGCAGCCTGAGCCGATATCGCGCAGGTCAGACTGGCTAGGTTGCTGATCCAAAGATACAGTGACTGCATACAATCCACCTGGAGCTGCAGCGACACTTCAAAAAAACCGGTGCTGGGATTGATGATCTCCCTCCAGCCTGAAGGCCAAGCAATTTGGCAAAAATAAGATTCCAGAACAAAAAAGCTGCCTGCCAGCAGAGCAACAAGCAGCAAGGCGCGGCCCACGTTCTTTTTCGGTTGAATGGTTTCCTCTGCCAGGGTTGTCACTGCATCAAATCCCAGAAAAGCGATAGTCAGGATTCCCACTGACAGGAGAAAGGGGTCCATCTGGAATTCCTGCGCATTGTAAACCGCTTCCCAGGAAAAGAAGGTTCCCGCTCCACCGCCTTCCATGATAAGCTTCGCCACTACAAATAAGAACAGTAAAGAAAAACCGACCTGGAGAAACACCGCCCAGGTATTGACCGTAACCGTCGGTTCGATACCCAGGATATTGATAATGCAAACACCGACAACGCTAATGATGATCCAAACCCATACCGGCACAACCGGACAATACTGGTTTAAGAACAGCCCCAGAAACAAAATACAGATCATCGGCAGCAGAATATAATCCAGCAACATAATCCAACCAGTGAGGAAACCGACATAGGGATTGACGGAGCGCTGCACATAGGTGTAAGCCGAACCGGCGACCGGGAAAACCGACACCAGCTTGGCATAGCTGAAGGCGGTAAATAAAATCACCACTATGGCTACCATATACGACAAGGTCGTCATGCCATGAGTCATGCCGGTCATAATCCCAAACTGGGTAAAAACGCCAATCGGAGCCAGGTAAGAAAGACCAAACCAAATAAGATGCCGCACGGTGAGAACTCTTTTAAGCGATTGTTGATAACCCATAGCATGTAGTGTGCTTTTTGTAGCTTTGTCAGGCAAATCCATCTTACAAACCTCCGTTCAAATTCAAAAAGGTCATTGCCTATTGCATCGTGTCATTTCTGATTGCCAGTTTGGGGAGATATACAGGGTTTTTCCCTTGCTGATGGTTTCAAGAATCTCTACAGAGTGAATCTCATTGTCTGCAATAGTTAAAATATTTTTATCCAGAATTACCATATCGGCCCGTTTCCCAATCTCCAGAGACCCGGTAATTCCGTCAAGCCCAAGAGCCCTCGCACCGTTGATGGTACACATTGCAATCGCCTGGTGGCGTGAAATACGCTCAGTTGGGTTATGCAGCCTTTGGCTGTTTGTTGCGCCTGGCGCATTCCGGGTAACGGCAATCTCAATCCCCCACAGCGGTGCAGGTTTTTCGCTGATCATCCCGTCTGTAGCCATACAAGTCAAGACGTTTTCAACCAAAAAACGGTTAGCCGGGAAACTGGTTGTAGCCCGCTCTGGGCCAAGGACAGGCATGAAAATTTCCTCATAATAAAAGGGTTCTTTATAATGCCAGTAAGAATTAACTGAAGCGACAACCTTCAGTTTTGCCATACGTTTGATATCTTCAGGACAGACCAGCAGAAGGTGGGTGATGGTGTGTTTGAGATCTTTTTCACCGTATTTTACCCAGGCTTCTTCCAGCCCGTCAATGCATTCTTTAACAGCCCTGTCCCCCATCGCGTGAATATGCATCGGTATGTTCTCCCGATGCATGGTTATGATAAATTGTTTGAGCTTTTTCCGAGAAACGTTATTGTACAAGCAGCCTACATTTGCCGGATTGTCAGGCTCATCGGCATACGGCTCCATTACATACATGCCTTTTTGGATGGCATCAGCAAATATTTTGACGGAAAAGAACTTAAATTTTTCCACACCGGAATATTTCCGCTGTGCTTCGCGAAATTCCTGAACAGTCTTGTCCGGTTCATTCACATCGCCAAGCAGAGAAACTCTCCACAGCATTTGCTCCCGGTCAGTTTTCAGAGCCTCATATACGTAGTCGACATGTGTGTTATTGTTAAGTGGAGTAATGAGTATATCCTGTAGCAGTGTCACCCCATAGGAGTTCATCTCCCTGATGAAGCCTTGCATTCCCACTTCTGTTTGCCGCCTTTTTATCTCATCAGGCACCTGCGGCATATATGTGTCCATGTATCTGCTGGTCGCTTCCCGGAACACACCCCAGGGCTGACCACGATACTGGGAAAAATCCACCCCGTGATACACTCCGGTAAACTCTTCGGGAACCCTGGTAATGATGTCACTGCCCTCGTTCTCGGTTATGCCGCCGTCAGTATCAAAGCACTTCCCGCGGGCTAGCTCGATGGCAGCACTGTTATACCAGACACAGTGCAGGTCATTGGAATATAACCTGACAGGCACGTTTTCCATAAAAGTTCCTTGCAAAACCTCATCCAGGAGAAACCGGCTCGGGCCAAAATCGAGGTCCGGCAAAATACCATAGGTAGTACGGTTATATTCCTGGAAAACCGCCTGTTCCCAATTGCTTCCGGTCACGAATACCGCTTGGGCATTGGCCTTATCTGTGGCAAATGCCCGGATGATTTCAAGATATTCCGGTACTGTCTTCACATCGCCTAGATATATACCGGTGAACTTTGCCGCAAATTCGGCGGCATGAGTATGATTATCAGAAAACCCTGGCAAAACAAGCCTTCCCGCCAAATCGGTCACTACCGTGTCTGCTGCGCAAAAATCTTCGGCTGATGCATTATCACCAACAAACAGTATGTTTCCGTCTTTTCCGACAGCGACAGCTTCCGCCACTGTCTGCCTGGAGTCAACTGTATAAATATAGCCGTTCTTGAATAACCTGGCCTCAGCCGCCATATTCTTTCCCGCCATTCCGCAGTATTGTTGCCACACGCAGCCAATAGTCTGTTTTTGTGTAGCGTTCATTATAACCTCATCTTTTGCATTTAGAAAACGATCAAGAAGTCTTGCAATATGAAGGTATAATTATAAATTCTTTACAAAACTGCAAGTTACCTTCAAATACAAAAATATAACCCTAAGCATACGTTTGCCAGGAATCTTTTGTTTCAACTTCAAAAACTACATTCAATACTAAAGCCCGACCATTCTGAATTGAGCCCAATAAAATGGACGTTGAGACAAAAATCCTCCTGTTGTAGTATCCGGATCAAAAATGCCAACCACAATACCAATCGCTATTCTATTTTATCGGCTACCACTTTGAATACACATAGAGTTAGTATCGATCCTAATACTATATCTCCAATTCTTAACTCAATAACTTACCTAGCCATATCCAAAAACAAATGTCCGGTCGAGGTGATACCTATCTACCTTGTAATCTACCAATGGTGGTTTCATCGGCATCGAATATAAAAGGTATAAAGAAAGCCCGTGGAATGGTTTCACGGGCTATAGCTAAAACTAAATATCTGCTTATGAACTTCTACATTTTACACTAAATCATATTTCAGGCGGACAAAACGGACAACTTTTATTTCATTAATACACCTCAGGCAAATTAATATTCCCTGATTATATCTCAATACCTTTGTAATTCGACGTTTTTCTCTCTTTTCCTATGGCGTTTGTATTTCCGTGCCACAGATTAAGGTATAATATGGCTACACAAAGTAGCCGATAAAATATAGGCATATTTATCCTTGGTGTATCCTTTTGTTTATGGTAACCCAAACAGTCCTCGACAAGCCAGGACTTTAGCAAAAGGACACTATACTATATCAAATTGGTTATCCAAGGAAAAGAACAAACTTATTCATAAACCCGTTCCTCAAAGACGGGATCCTTATTCTTTGCAATCAAAAAACAATCGCCATCATTAACAGGGAAAACGATAATATTGCCTCAGATACCATGTAGTGACCCGACAGCGAAAATAAGTTTTCAATTATAAGTCGCAGGCTTCCGTTCATATCCATACTATGCTCGCCCTCTTATTATCTGTTTTTATCATCTTTATCATGCAAAATATTCGTTTTTGTAATCCATTAGAGTATGATACACTACAAGCACAAAGATTTCAAATGAGAGGAAGTGAGCCATGTTCTTTGTAAGTGATATTTATACAAGAAAAAACATATAGACATTACAAGACCTGCATATCCTATTTGAGCGCGTACCGACGTGTTAATCACAATAGATGATTGCGTTCAGATTGATCAGAAACTCGGTATGAAATGGAAGGACAAAAAAATACAGATTATTTTCGATAAGGATGTTATAACAAAAGAGTGGTATGGTTGCAGTGTAAAACTACCATGTATATGAAAATTAAAACCGCGCAAATCGTCCATGATTTTTCTGCCGTTTTCAGCGCTCACCCCCACGGTTATTCAAGTATAGCAAGAGAAGGTGAATAAATTGAGTTTGTATCAAAACAGAATTGTTGTCAAAGTTGGGACCTCTACCTTGACAAATGATATCGGGAAAAGTGATTTGCGTTCCTTTGACCGCATTGCCTGCGTACTGTCCGATATTCAGAACATGGGCTATGAAATCATTTTGGTGTCGTCCGGCGCAATTGCCGTTGGTGCAAATAAGCTGCAAATGAAAACACGACCAACCAGCATGCGTTTGAAGCAGGCCGCTGCTGCGGTGGGACAATGCAGCATTATGTACTTATATGACAAATTTTTTAACGACTACGACAAGACTATCGCACAAATTTTGTTGAACGCCGAGGATATGGAAATTGAGGAAAAGAAGGAAAATCTAACAAACACTTTTGACGCATTGCTCGAAATGAGTATTATCCCAATTGTGAATGAAAACGATTCGGTTAGCTATACCGAAATCGAATCGGAGGACAAATTATTTGGTGATAACGATATGCTCTCCGCTGTTGTCGCCGTATTATGCAAGGCGCAAAAACTTATCATTCTGTCCGATATTGACGGTTTATATGACAGCGATCCTCGCCTTCATCCTAATGCAAAATTAATAAAGAGCATTACGACAATAGACGAAAGCGTACAATCTTTAGCCGGTGGAGCTGGTTCCCGGCGCGGCACAGGCGGTATGAAAACAAAACTGCAGGCTGCAAAGTTGGCAACCACACAAGGAATTGACACTATCATTACAAATGGCAAAAATCCGTATGCTCTTTATGAAATCATTAAAAGTGGCAACGTCGGGACGCTTTTTATCGGTAAACGATAATGCGAAAACAAACAAAAGGCCAGAGCACAGTGCTCTCTATTAAAAAAAAGCGCTCGATTGAAAAGGCAATTGCATCAATGTTCCACTATAAAGCTTTTACTATCGGGTTGAGCTCTTGCACCATACCTAGTTTCCCATACTTATTTTACCGCTCAATAAACCACTTACCCTCATCGCAAAATAGATATACTTCTTTACCGGCAATCCGGCAGGTGTAGCGCATACCTTGCAGACCTGCCTTTAATGATGCCGCTTGGCGAATATCTAATACACGGTCAATCGGGAATTTCCGGCCATCTTCCCATATCAGGGAAAGCGGACGGATTCTGCCTTCTTTGTCGTGTTTAGCTACTACTTCTATGTGTACTTTCCCCACCTAACTCACCTACTTATAATAAGATACTGGATGAATGGTATGGTCATCCTTCGGATTGAAGCCAGTTAACTGACGGTCCAGCAGCAGGGCACAGCGCTGGACACTGTAATGTCCAAAGCGTTTGCGTATAGTATCAATAGTCTGCTCAAGTGTCTCCGCCTCTAGGTTATCACCATCGAACAAATCAATTTGAACATGTCCGTTAGCTGTCACCAAGTCGGCTCCACGCACACCAAGGCTCCTGATTGGTTTATCCCATGTATAGTTTGCCTTGAATAGTTCCATCGCCTTTTCGGCAATATCGTTAGAGATAAAAGTTGGTATTAGCAGTTTACCTTGTCTATCGAAAGAATATAAATCATTATTTCTCACGCTAATGGTTACTGTTCGGCATTTTAGGCCATGCTTTCTAAGCCGGGCTGCTACGCTTTCGGCCAATACATAATCATCTATACCGAAGCTTTCGATCTGATCCGTGTAATCGGCGTATATTTCCCGAGCTTTTCGTGAAAATCGAAGATATTTGTGAAAATCAGCCGATAGAGTCACTAATCCCGGACATTTTATCCTAGCTTCCCAGATTACGTCACCTGTTTTTACACCCGCTTTCTTTGCCATTTCGCTCTTCGCGAGCACTATACCGTGACGTGCTTCGGCATCCCCGCACACGGCAACCGGCTTGTCTCGAAGCTCCGGTCTATGAATCAATTCAACGGAGGCATAGAAAGAATTTAGGTCTACATGCAAAATAGTTCGAAACAAAAAAACTCCTCCTCGCCGCAGAACATGTGTTTGTTTTTATTATAGAACAAATGTTCTTTAACGTAAAGAGGAGTAAAATGGTAAATACGACTATTTACGTTCATCCGGCTTCGCCAGACCCAGATTAACGTGGCAATAGCCTCCCGGTGTTTTTTCTAAATATTTTTGATGATAGTCTTCTGCTGGAAAAAAGCATTTCATGGGCTCAACTTCAACTACTATTTGATCGGTATACTGTAATTGCAGCCGTTTAATAAAATTATTAATAACATCTTTATCATCATTCAACAAGTAATAAAGACCGGTACGATACTGAGTTCCTTTATCAGGTCCTTGCCGATTTAAAGTAGTCGGATCAATAATCCGAAAGTAGTGTTCTAAAAGCTTTTCTAATGGTAATATCTTTTCGTCATAAGTAACTTCGCAGACTTCAGTATATCCGGTAGTCCCAGTGCATACTTGTTGATAAGTAGGCTGGTCAGTATTTCCTTGTCCATATCCTACTACTGTGTTTAAAACCCCCGTAAGTTGCATAAAGTAAGCTTCAACTCCCCAAAAGCAGCCTCCGGCAAGCCAAATCTTCTTCATAAAAAACCTTCCTTCCCTCTAGTAAGTTTTTTTCTTTATGCTTCCCTTATTTTCTTCAACAATTCTAATAAAGATGACTATCCAATGCCGCCCGTGCAGAGTTTAATTCGAAATAACCCCATAGGGTAAGCCTTCCACGGCTCCCTATGGGGTTATTGTCACTTTTTTACATATCTCGTTGGAAGTGATCTCTACGGAAAAGTCACCTTTACTTGTCCGTTAATGACGCCTTTCTTACCGCCATACTCTAAGTTAGGAGGTGCTTCAAATGAACGAAATTATCGTAAGAGGATACATAGCGGGTGCCATCGGCGGTTTGTCTAGGCTGTGCAATATGTATTTCTTCGAGTTTTTCAGGGAACACTTTGAATGATTTCATATTTTTCCCTAATGATAGACGACATGTGTATAGCTTACGCATTTAAGAATGCATTTAGCTTACAGAAGGGGTAGTTACTTTGAAATATGATAAACCATTAATAGCAGGTGTAATTGGAGCCGCTTCTACAATCATAGGCGAAGTTGTAACGCGAGGTCTAACTATGCTGGGTTTTGGTGAGTATAGTATTTATCAATTAATTAGTTTGGTTATTACATTTAATAGACCCACATTAATCATAGGGTTTATAGTTGATTGCATAGCTGGCGGCTTCATCGGCATTATTCTTTATTATGCTCTTATCATATTAGAGAGGGATTACCTAGTCGTAAAGGGTGTAGCTACAAGTCTCTTCTTTTGGTTTGGTGCTGAAATGATTTTTACATCTACTATCGAAGGACGATTCATCCCTTTACGACCAATTAGCGATTATTATGTTCACCTAATTGGAGCAACTGCTTATGGAGTAACAATGGGCTTGCTGTTTAAGACATACTTGTTTCATGCCCGTAGTAGACAGGTCAACGACGAATCCAACTTAATATTTGCAACTCCTGCCTTTAAACATTGTCCCACTGAAAGCAATGAGCATCTTAAAGAACTTGTGGAAAAACATGAACAGCTATTAACGCAAATAATTCACGAACGAAAAGAAAACAAGCGGTCATTTTGGTCACGTTTTAAATTTTGGTGAACAATGACAATTATATGCCCGATAAAACCCACTTATGAAAAATGCCCTGCTTCTTACAGCCAGCGCACTTTTTCTTGTATGACTTAATCCAAGATTGAATATTGTATCTATTGCTAAATCATGGGAAACCCAGAACTATCACCTTGTATCTTCCAAAATAGTCAGCCAAATCGTTCAAATTATTCAATAAAAAAGGCTAAGAATATAATAATCCTAAATTAATTCTTAGCCAATCAATTATCTAATCAACTACCGATTTTTCCCTTAATTATCAGCAAACTCTAACATCGTTTAAAAACTTAGCTGTTCGTATATTCTTAGGGCTACTAAATAATTCGAAAGGTGATCCCTCTTCCACTATTCGGCCATCATCCATAAAAACAATTCTATTAGCTGCATCCTTAGCGAATCTCATTTCATGAGTCACAATCAGCATTGTCATATGTTTCTCAGCCAATCTTTTAATTACATCAAGAACCTCTCCTACAAGTTCGGGGTCAAGGGCCGATGTTGGTTCATCAAGAAGAATGATTTCTGGATTAACAGCCAACGCACGACCTATTCCAACTCGTTGCTGCTGACCGCCTGAAAGCTTTGAAGGGTAGCTATCACGCTTATCAGCTAGCCCCACTTGTTCAAGAATGTCCATAGCTATGTTCCGAGCCTCAAGAAGTGGCATCTTTTGGACAACAAGCAAGGGCTCCATTATGTTCTCAATGGCTGTCTTATTTTTAAATAAGTTATAGCTTTGAAACACCATAGCGGTAGCTTTACGCAGTTGCCAGACATCTTCTTTAGTAGCTGATTGTGCATTAACTCTAATACCACCAATTACTATTTCACCTTGATCTGGTTTTTCCAAAAAATTAATGCATCGTAGAAAGGTTGATTTTCCCGACCCTGAAGGACCAATTATTGCAACAACTTCGCCTTTGTTTAATTTGAGGCTAACACCATTTAGAACTTTATTTGCACTAAAACTTTTATGAATATTATTAATTTCAATCATGTTATCATCCTAATATGCTTGATTCATTTTTTGTTCGAGCTTCTGCTGGACTCGGCTAAAGGCTAGAGTAATGAGCCAGTACATGAGAATTACATCGGTAAAAGCCTCCAGAAACCGGTAAGACGCCGCCCCTTCCATCTGAGCAGTAGCCATTAATTCTGTCACACCTAAGGTAAACGCTAATGCCGATCCTTTAATGATATCTACAAAATTATTCGATAAGGCCGGAATTGCTACTCTTGCAGCCTGTGGTAGTATTACTCGGCGCATAGATTGGAGGTAAGTCATTCCTATGGACAAACAAGCTTCCATCTGCCCCTTATCGACTGATAGTATTGCTCCTCTTAAAGTTTCAGACATATATGCAGATGCATTAAGGCTAAGACCGATGACAGCGGCTGTAAATGCATCAAGTCCCTTCAAACTAGGAATAAGTTGGACGACTCCAAAATATAGAAAAAAAAGTTGTGCGATAAGTGGTGTACCACGAAAGAAGGATACATACACTTTTGCCATTGGGTATAAGACACTAACTTTTGCCTGTACTATCAAGGCGATAAAAACTG
The DNA here is from genome assembly GCF_000445445.1 of Sporomusa ovata DSM 2662. Lineage (GTDB taxonomy): Bacteria > Bacillota > Negativicutes > Sporomusales > Sporomusaceae > Sporomusa > Sporomusa ovata. The sequence continues at coordinate 427,663 of NZ_ASXP01000005.1, forward strand.
ATAGTATCAGTGCCAGGCAAAGCGAGAGCGCAGACATCGCTAACGTCACCTTGAGATAACTAAACATTAAGGGTAACAAATTTAAGGCAAAATCCACATCGAATACTTGCATTTATATCACCACTACTGTTTTTTTGTAGTATCTGTTTTAAACCACTTCATAGAAATTTGGCTAAGGGTTCCGTCTTCCTGCATAGACTTAATGGCCTTATTAACATCGAGAATTAATTGCTTGTTCTTTTCTTCCTTAGTAAAAGGATATTGATTTATTTCAAATACGCCAGTTTTTGCACTCGCTAATTTAAGATTTAGATTACCCTGTTCAATGGTTGTTTGGGCTTTGATTGCTCCTAACCACGCAGCGTCAAGTCTTCCCATCTCTACATCCTTTTCCATAGGAGTACCATCATAAGTGGTAATAGTGATCTCTTTATTTTTATCTAGGTCCCTCAAAGTTTTTTCCCCATTGCCGCCTAGAACTACGCCAACCTTTTTGCCTTTAAAATCTTCTAAATTATTTAATGAACTATCTTTTTTAACAACAAACTGATAGGCGCTATATGCATAAGTCTCACTAAAGTCGTATTTCTTTCTTCGCTCTTCGGTTGTTGATATTTGATGAGCTATGGTATCAATTTGACCAGCATCAAGCATACCAAACAACCCACTGAATTTAGATACTTTAAACTCTACACTATAACCAGCTCGTTTGCCTATTTCATTCCAGACATCAATCTCAAACCCTTGAAGTTTATCATCTTTTTTAAAGCACCATGGATAATACTCGCCTGACGTACCCACTCTGATAACTTTGGCGGCCTGTTGTTTTGTCTCAGTACCAGTTGATTGAGACCCACATCCTGCCGCAAAAAAAACCATAGCAATAAGAGCCGTAAATAGAATTACAATTGATCTTCTTCCGAACATAAAGCCACTCCTTTATTCTATATATTTTCTATATATTTATTATATATTATATAAACAACAGCTAATTCCTTCATAAATTGAATTTATTTTGGGGAATTATCCACTAAATGAGATATAGTGCCTAATTACTCATTTGTCAGTAATCTTTCGCCATGATATTATGAAGCAAGATTACGAAAGGAGTAACAAAAAGATGTACAATTTTGATGCAACAATTTCCCGTCAGGGGACAGGTTGCCGTAAATGGGATTCCCTTGATAGTGTATTTGGCCGCAAAGATATTTTGCCATTTTGGATAGCAGATATGGATTTTGCTACTCCTCCCGGGGTTGTAGAAGCTCTAAAAGAGAAAGTCGAGCACAAGGTCTTCGGGTATCACACACGAGACAACTCTTTTTATAAAGCCGCAATAGACTGGGAAATGGAACGCCACGGCTGGGGAATCAAGCAAGAATGGTTACTCAACACCCCTGGGGTAGTTCCATCCATAAGCTTTGCTATTTTGGCATTAACCGAACCAGGGGATCAGATCATTGTTCAACCACCTATATACCCTCCATTCTTTGCATGTGTCACTAAGAATGGACGCCAACTAATTGAAAACCCATTAATTAATATTGATGGTAACTACGTACTAGACTTTGATGACTTGGAACGCAAGATGAGTCCAAAAGTGAAAATGTTGCTGCTCTGTAGCCCACATAACCCTGTTGGGAGGGTATGGACAAAGGAAGAACTATCACGTCTAGCAGAAATCTGCCTTCGCCACAATGTCCTAATCATCTCTGATGAGATCCATGCTGACTTAGTCTATAGCGGACACAAACATATACCACTTTCTTTTCTGGGATCAGAGGTCGCTCAATCAACCATAACTTTTCTTTCTCCCAGTAAAACCTTTAATATCGCCGGGACTTATACATCCTTTGCCGTTATTCCCAATGAAATTCATCGTAGGAAATTTGCTCAGCTGATGGACGCACTCCATCTTGATAGCGGAAACTTATTTGGAATTACCGCAGCAGAGGCCGCTTTTCGTACTGGTGGCCCATGGCTTGATGAACTCCTGGCTTATTTAGAAAGTAATGCCGAGTTCCTAGTAAATTACGTTAAGAGTAACATTCCTAGTATTAGTACTACTGTTCCACAAGGTACATACCTTGCTTGGCTTGATTTTAACAAATCAGGTATTCACACATCTGAACTTCATCACTTTCTAATCCACAAGGCAGGACTAGGTTTAAATGCTGGCGCTACCTTTGGTACACAAGGTACGGGTTTTGCCCGCCTTAATTTTGGATGTCGCCGCACCTTACTAGCAGAAGGACTGTTCCGACTAGAAACGGCAATGAAAAAGTTTAATCACTAAGTATAAATGTTCATGATGTGATACACAATTTAAAGGTTGCACTACTAGCCTGGCGAATGCGCTCAACAGTGTCCTCGGCGGTAAAAAAAGCTATTTACTTTCAGATTTTTCTAAGAGTCTAAGAGTCGCCGTAAAAACCTGCAAATTGACAGACATCAATAAAAAGAGCAATTCCCCTCAAGGCCAAACAAAGATAGCCTATACCGAGATTAATGGTTTCCATTCTCAAACTTGCTCAGCCTCATTTCCGGGCCTTTTGTATCCACCATTAGCGCGATAGGGGCGGCGGCTTTTCTTGCGGCTGCGCGGACTAACTCGATTCGCCGAGCGTGATCCTCGTGACTACCGTGCGAGAAATTAAAGCGAGCTATATTCATGCCTGCGGCAATCATTTCATCGAGAACACCGACTTTGTCGGTGCTGGGACCCACAGTGCAAACGATCTTTGTCTTTTTCATCAATATCTCCTTACACCCGATTTCTCAAGCTTTAAACCGATGACCATTCCTGCCCTGAGCAACCTCAGTAATCTAGCGGTTGCTTCAATCACAAGACTTTCGGCGCGCCCCATGCACTCATCTAAAGTAATCGGTTGGGGCACGATAGAGCATACCCCCCAAATACCGTGAAGGAGAACAGACTCATGCCCTACTCCTAGGCCGCCGGATAAGCAGATGGTTGGCACATCATACTTGCTTGCTCGCTTGGCTACTCCAATCGGAGCTTTCCCCCGAGATGTCTGGAAATCCGTGCAACCTTCGCCAGTAATTACAAGGTCGGCATTTCTCATGAGGTCATCGAATTTTGCTGCATCTAGTACAATTTCAACACCTGGACGTAGCTTTGCGTTCGTGAAGAACATAAAGCCCGATCCTAAACCTCCGGCGGCTCCGGCGCCGGGTAAATTTTCCACGTCTTTGCCGGTTGCTTGTTTGGCAATTTCCGCATAATGGTGCATGGCTTGATCAAGCTCGGTTACCATTTCCGGCGAAGCTCCTTTTTGGGGTCCGTAAACTGCAGACGCTCCTTGGGGTCCACAAAGCGGGTTATCTACGTCGCATGCGACAACAATTTCTGTTTCCGCCAAGCGTGGGTCAAATTCAGACAAATCTATCTTCACCAGATTAGCCAGTGCCGCTCCGCCCTGGGGCAACCCAGAGTTGTCTTTATTTAAAAACTTTGCACCGAGAGCACGCGCCATGCCGGCGCCACCGTCATTGGTCGCGCTACCGCCAATACCGATAATCATCTTTCTTAGTCCCCGGTCCAGTGCGGCCCTAATCAGTTGGCCAGTCCCATACGTCGTTGTAAAAAGCGGATTGCGTTTCTCTTTAGGAACGAGGATTAGTCCGGAGGCCGCTGCCATTTCAATTACAGCTGTCTCGCCATCGCCGAGAATTCCCCAAGAAGCTTCAACTCTATCACCTAGCGGTCCCATTACGCTTTGACGTATAATCCGGCCGCCGGTTGTGGCTACTAGCGCTTCCACGGTTCCCTCACCGCCATCCGCTATAGGTACTTTTTTTATGTTGGCCTGAGGATCTACCATCAAGATGCCTTGCTCCATAGCATTGGCTACGTCTATGGCTGATATGCTTCCCTTGAAAGAATCTGGAGCTACTATAATACGCACCTTATTCACACCCTTTACAATCTACTATTCTATAAATCCAAAAACTCTGATATAGGAGCCACAAGTCGACCGCCACCCTTTAATGGTTTTAATAGTCAGATGCTTTCATGGCTTAACTCCAATTAGAAAGCAAACGCATACGTGATAATTCCAAGCCCAACGACGAATCCTGTGACATATTTGAATGTTGTCAAAAGGATTTCACCCTCCCGTCCGACCAATCCGGCAGCCGTTGTGGCTATGGCAATATTTTGTGGCGAAACTAACTTGCCAACACAAGCTCCACTGGTGTTTGAAGCTGCAATCCATACCGGGTTTGCACCGATTTGGTAGCAATTATAAATTGCGGAATGGCAAAGCATAACCCAGTAACCAGTGTAGGCAGCCAAACATCCTTAAGTCCGGTTAGGCTTTTCGTAACAGATAATACTATCAAAAAAGGCACTAAAAGAACGAATGGTGTTAGTTGCAGTACGACATTAAGTGATAGGGGCATAACCGGAAGTTCCGTAATTTTCGCCAGCGTAGTAATCGGAATTCCGATCACGCCGAAAGCTACCGGAACAGTATTAGCAAGCAAACATATGACGGCTGCGAAAAAGGGTTCAAACCCTAGCGCAATAAGAATGGTAGCAGGAATAATAACTGCGGTACCAAAGCCGGCTGCACTTTCAAGAAATCCGCCGAATCCCCAGGCGATGGCGAGCGCTTGAATTCTTCGGTCACCGGATAAGGTTGACATCATGCTTTTTATTCGACTCATTGCACCAGTGCTTAAAGTAATGTTGTAGGTAAAGAACGCAGCAAAAATTACCCACAAAATTGGCACTAATGCTAGCAAGCCGCCCTCCGCGGCGGCTTGCTAGCATTAAGGGCATTTTCCAAAAGAATATTGCAATATTCAACGTTAAGACCAAACCAATTCGCAGGCTTTTTGGGCTGGAACCTTCAACCCCCCTAAGCTTACAAGGAGCCATAGTATCGGAGTAACGGCGATAAATGTCATTAGAGAGGTTCCAAATATTGAAAAATGATCCATTTGATTAACTCCTCGACGAATCTTCATTCTAGAGAGCCTCTATTCAAAAAAGAGACTCTCTAGTCGCTGATTAATAGATTTAGCGCTTTACTTCCACTTTTGCGAGTTTTTCATAATATTTTACCAAGCTACTATGATCCTCCATCTCAAAACCGTCTACCTTCAACGATTGCATCATTTCCATGACGGCTGCCGTCAATGGAAGCGGCACTCCAACACCATGCGAAGTTTCCAGTACATTATTCAAATCTTTAATATGAAGATTAATTCGAAAACCAGGTTTGAAATTACGATCCATCATCATAGGAGCTTTTGCATCTAACACTGTGCTGCCTGCCAAGCCGCCTCTAATGGCCTGATAAACCAGTTCTGGATCGACTCCGGCTTTGCTGGCCAGAACCAAGGCCTCCGATACTGCTGCAATATTGAGAGCTACGATGATCTGATTGGCTATTTTGGTAATATTGCCTGCCCCTATATCCCCGGTATGTACTACTGAACCGGCCATCGCCTTTAATATTGGATAGCATCTTTCAAAAATTTCTTTTTTACCACCAACCATGACCGATATTGTTCCATCAATGGCTTTCGGCTCGCCACCACTCACCGGAGCATCAAGCATTTCTACACCTTTTTCGGCAAGTTTTTGGGCCACTTCCCGGCTGACTAATGGTGCAATAGAGCTCATATCAGCTACAATAGCACCGCGTTTCGCTCCTTCGATTACACCATCTTCACCTAAAATTACCGTTTTTACATGTGGGGAATTGGGTAACATCGTTAGAATAATACCTGTTTGCTCGGCAACTTCTTTCGGTGTAGCGGCGGACTTAGCTCCGGCCTTTGCCAATTCATCCACCGCAGCCTTCACAATATCACACACAACCAATTCATATCCAGCCTCTAACAAATTTTTTGCCATAGGTTTCCCCATGATTCCCAGACCGATAAATCCAATTTTTTTAGACATCGAAAACCCTCCATAATCATTTTAGTTTATATTACTTAGGCTGCAATCGTATCATTCAAACTTATACCCATATTAAAGCACTTGGACATAACATAGACTATAAACCGGAGGTTTATTACAATAGCAACCAGTTGAATCTAAATTTAATTTTATTTGAAAATAAAGTTAGTTTCAATTGTCTGAATCCTCCAATAGTTGTTGTTCTGTCATCGACCTAATTGGCTATTTTGCACAACTACTTTCTTTTATTGCCATCCATAAAGAATGACTGATAAATTTGTCATTCTTACAAAAGTTCGACTTTAGCCGCTTTGGACATGGTAAAAGCTGTTGCACTCTATTAGCCCAGCTGTATAATATAGACATAATTGTTTTAACAAAGGAGAAACCATGATTCTTTCAAGCGAATTAGCACAGCAAATTGTCAATAAAATAATGCCAATTGTACATCACAATGTCAATATTATGAATGATGAAGGAATTATTATCGGCTCGGGCGATAATAAACGCTTGGATAGTTTTCATCAAGGCGCCGAAGAAGTTATTAGAAGCGGTAAAGTAGTAGAAATTTATCCTGAAGACCTTACCTTGTATCCTGGGGCCTTACCGGGTCTCAACTGGCCAATTATAGTCAACACACAAATTGTCGGTGTCGTTGGAGTGTCAGGTGATCCAGATACAGTTCGTAGCACAGCCGAACTGGTGAAAATTGTCGCTGAACTAATTTTAGAACGAGAAATTTTCATGGAAGAATTTCGTTCTCAATCGCACTTTCACGAGGGTTTCATCATGTTACTACTGTCGGAGCAGGCAGAAGCAAATTATTCGCAAATAACGGCGCAAGCCGCTGTACTTCGATTTGATCTGAACCTTCCCCGTCTGATTGCCGTCGCCAATGTAGAACCTATTCTCGAAAATGCCTTCACCAATTATGGATCATATGACCTAGTTTCAACTCGTACCCGAGAAAGTTTAACTCAGTTGCTTGAAACATCCAATTTTATTGACGAAAAAGACATGATTGCATTTTTGGAAAACCAGCTAATTTCAATAAAACATTTCCCCTTGGAAACTCCAGTCCAGGTCATTAATGACTGGGGGCATTCTTTTTTACAGCTCATAAAATCGGCTTATCCGGAAACTAATTTGAGCTTGGGGATAGGAAGTCTGACAGAATCTCCGCTAGCAATGCGAAGTTCATATAACGAGGCTCAGTTCGAATTGAAGGAACATCAACGCGACAACGACATATCCTCAATCTACGATTTTGACAACTTAGCAACTTACCTGGTGCGAGAACCCCAAGCGACAAGTTCCTGTGCAGCCTTCAAGGTTCTACAAGATAAGTTGACAAATAAAACCTATGTAAAATACGATATGCGCAATACCATTCTGAGTTTGCTTAAAAATAACCTCAATCTTTCCGCGACTGCAAAAGACCTATTTATCCACCGTAATACTCTAGTTTTTCGGCTGAATAAATTAAAACAATTAACCGGACTTAGTCCCGCTCAATATATTAACCATGCCATCTTGTGCAAATTTCTCTACGCGAACGATAATCTGCCCTATAAAAAAGTAAATAACAGTGTAAAAGAAGCATCCGTACTGAATTTATTAAACGGTAATTCTCAGATTTCTGGTAAAGCACGGACCTAAATTTACTGATCAACTACGACTGGATTTCAAATTATAATGGTACAGGCTGAAGCCTTTGGCATCATTGCCTCCACCCAAGGATTTACTGAGTGCGGCGCAGCGCAACAAAAAGCTTATTGATGACCATCTGATTCATCTCGTCATAATATCCTTTATACAAAAAAACACCCATCATTTACTCTATCAGTAAATGATGGGTGTTTAAGTTGGAGCGGGTGAAGGGAATCGAACCCTCGTAGCTAGCTTGGGAAGCTAGAGCTCTACCATTGAGCTACACCCGCATATATAATTGGTGAAGAGAGGGGGATTCGAACCACCGAAGTCAAAGACGGCAGATTTACAGTCTGCTCCCTTTAGCCACTCGGGAATCCCTCCATATGGAGCTGGCGATAGGAATTGAACCCACAACCTGCTGATTACAAGTCAGCTGCTCTACCTATTGAGCTACGCCAGCATATTATTACTGGTGCCAAGAACCAGAATCGAACCGGTACGGAAATTTCTTTCCGACGGATTTTAAGTCCGTTGCGTCTGCCAGTTCCGCTACCCCGGCATAAAGAATGGAGGCGACACCCAGATTTGAACTGGGGAATAGAGGTTTTGCAGACCTCTGCCTTACCACTTGGCTATGTCGCCAAAAGTATGGAGCGGAAAACGAGATTCGAACTCGCGACCCTCGCCTTGGCAAGGCGATGCTCTACCGCTGAGCTACTTCCGCATATTCGACGTTCGACACTAGACGCTCGATTTTCGCTATCGAAAGTCGTATGCCGCACCACAGGGCCGCAATATTCGATTTTCGACTTTAGATCTTCAATGTTCGATTTTATCAAAATATCGAACGTCTATCATCGAATGTCGAGATTGGTGACCCGTGGGGGAATCGAACCCCCGTTATCGCCGTGAAAGGGCGGTGTCTTAACCGCTTGACCAACGGGCCAGATGGTGACCACCCGCGACTCGAACGCGGGACACCCTGATTAAAAGTCAGGTGCTCTACCGACTGAGCTAGTAGGTCATTACTAATTAGATTATAAATGCCAAGCGAGTTGTCTCGTTTGGCATTTTACTTCATGGTTGCAGAAACAGGACTTGAACCTGTGACCTTCGGGTTATGAGTCCGACGAGCTACCAACTGCTCCATCCCGCGATAAGTGGCTCCTCGAGTAGGACTCGAACCTACGACAAATCGGTTAACAGCCGATTGCTCTACCAACTGAGCTATCGAGGAATAAACATAAAAAAACCAGCAACTTCCTAATCTCCCAGGCCGTTTCCAGCCAAGTACCTTCGGCGTTTGTGGGCTTAATTACTGTGTTCGGTATGGAAACAGATGGAACCCCACAGCTATCGTCACTGGATATGTTGTTTTCAGGAATACTAATGTTATCATAGTCACTCGTTTCTTTCAACAAGTAACTTTTGGTAACTTGCATTCCCTCAAAACCAAACAATGTAAGAGTATTCGACAATCAATTTTCGACCTGCGACTTTCGAAAAAGGCAAGGTTTCTATCTCTTGTCTTGCATCTGCCAAATGTACCGACCTGGAAGTTGATTCGTGTTTATCGTCGAAGATCGAAGGTCGACCTTCGAACGTCGAATCGGTTCTCCCTAGAAAGGAGGTGATCCAGCCGCACCTTCCGATACGGCTACCTTGTTACGACTTCACCCCAATCATCGGCCCCACCTTAGACGGCTAGCCCCGGTTCGACATTCGACCTTCGACCTTTGACTTTCGATTGGGTTCTTGCAAGACTTTCGTCTTTCCTTTCGATTGTCGTATGTCGAAAATCCAATGTCGAATCGGTTACCCCACCGGCTTCGGGTGTTGTCAACTTTCGTGGTGTGACGGGCGGTGTGTACAAGGCCCGGGAACGTATTCACCGCAGTATGCTGACCTGCGATTACTAGCGATTCCGACTTCACGGAGGCGAGTTGCAGCCTCCGATCCGAACTGAGAGCTTGTTTATGCGTTTGGCTTACCCTCGCGGGCTTGCTTCGCTTTGTTTAAGTCCATTGTAGTACGTGTGTAGCCCAGGACATAAGGGGCATGATGACTTGACGTCATCCCCGCCTTCCTCCGCATTGTCTGCGGCAGTCTCCCTTGAGTTCCCACCATTACGTGCTGGCAACAAAGGATAAGGGTTGCGCTCGTTGCGGGACTTAACCCAACATCTCACGACACGAGCTGACGACAGCCATGCACCACCTGTTTTCGTGTATCCCGAAGGATAGGACTAATCTCTTAGCTTTTCACTCAATGTCAAGTCCTGGTAAGGTTCTTCGCGTTGCGTCGAATTAAACCACATACTCCACCGCTTGTGCGAGCCCCCGTCAATTCCTTTGAGTTTCAACCTTGCGGCCGTACTCCCCAGGCGGGGTACTTACTGCGTTAGCTTGCGGCACAGAAGGGGTCGATACCCTCTACACCTAGTACCCATCGTTTACGGCCAGGACTACCGGGGTATCTAATCCCGTTCGCTCCCCTGGCTTTCGCGCCTCAGTGTCAGACACAGTCCAGAAAGTCGCCTTCGCCACTGGTGTTCCTCCCAATATCTACGCATTTCACCGCTACACTGGGAATTCCACTTTCCTCTCCTGCACTCAAGATCTCCAGTTTCCTGCGCCTATACGGGGTTGAGCCCCGCACTTAGACACACGACTTAAACATCCACCTACACGCCCTTTACGCCCAATAATTCCGGACAACGCTTGCCACCTACGTATTACCGCGGCTGCTGGCACGTAGTTAGCCGTGGCTTCCTCCTTTGGTACCGTCATTACTCTACATTATTTACATAGAATACGTTCGTCCCAAACGACAGAGCTTTACAATCCGAAGACCTTCTTCACTCACGCGGCGTTGCTCCGTCAGACTTTCGTCCATTGCGGAAGATTCCCCACTGCTGCCTCCCGTAGGAGTCTGGGCCGTGTCTCAGTCCCAGTGTGGCCGTTCATCCTCTCAGACCGGCTACTGATCGTCGCCTTGGTGAGCCGTTACCTCACCAACTAGCTAATCAGACGCAGACCCATCTCTAAGCGGTAGCATATTCAGAGGCCACCTTTCTTATCTTAGTCATGCGACTAAGATACCACATTCGGTATTAGCACCACTTTCGCGGTGTTGTCCCCAGTTTAGAGGCAGGTTATCTACGCGTTACTCACCCGTTCGCCACTAGGCCATACTCGACTTTCGACTCTCGATTTTCGACTTTCGATATTCCTAAAGCAGAATATTTCCCATCAATACCATCGTTATTCTTTCGATGGTCGAATGTCCAAAGTCGAAGGTCGAGCATGGCCCCGTTCGACTTGCATGTGTTAGGCACGCCGCCAGCGTTCGTCCTGAGCCAGGATCAAACTCTCCATATATGAAGCCATTTGTTGGCTCTATAAATCAAATTAAGAAATTGTTTATTTTTGGTTTTGTATGTCGCAAGCGACATACTACCGCACATCTGGCATTTTTGATGCATTACTTACATTGTTCAGTTTTCAAGGAGCACATCGTCTGTTCTGTGACGGAAATATATCATAACATCTTGTTTGTGTTATGTCAACACAATTGTTTGTGCCATTTATTTCCGCTGCATTATCATGTTGTTTGTATCGTGTCAACTGTTACTTATTGGTATTATACTCATGCCCAAAATGTCGTCTCTTTGTATGTCCAAACCTGCACTCAGCAGGTGGGTATTCTGGAGTACGCTTTTGCCCTCCACTCTGAGGTGGCTCGACAGCTGCATACTATTAAATTCCCTATATATTACAGTAGGTTGGACATATCTAAGATAACAATCATCCCAGGCTATGTATTGGAGGCGACACCCAGATTTGAACTAGGGGATCAAGGTCTTGCTAACCTTAGCCTTACCACTTGGCCATATCGCCATCATTCCGGATTTATTATTATACTAGATTACTTTATTTATGTCAACTAATAATTTTGCAAAAAAAAAAATCAGTTTTTCTAATCCATGTTATCTTGGTCGGAGCGGCAGGATTCGAACCTGCGACCCCCTGGTCCCAAGCCAGGTACTCTACCAAACTGAGCCACGCCCCGATTATACTATAGGATGTTCTTCGCTACCGCTCAGAACTAAGCGATTCGAACCAATCAGATCTTCGCCTATGGCTCGTCTTCTTGGACTCTCTGCTTATATGGCAGGGGCAGAAGGACTTGAACCCTCAACCAACGGTTTTGGAGACCGCTACTCTACCAATTGAGCTATACCCCTAGATATATGGTGGATCTACTAGGATTTGAACCTACGACCAGTCGGTTATGAGCCGAATGCTCTACCAAGCTGAGCTATAGATCCAAAGTTTGGTGGGGTTAAACGGACTCGAACCGCTGGCCTCTTCGATGTCAACGAAGCGCTCTAACCAACTGAGCTATAACCCCAAATACTATATACAGATATGGTGCCGGAGGTCGGACTCGAACCGACACGAGGTTGCCCTCGGCAGATTTTGAGTCTGCTACGTCTGCCAATTTCGTCACTCCGGCATTTATTGGTGCGGGAGACAGGAATTGAACCTGCACGCCTCGCGGCGCTAGATCCTAAGTCTAGTGCGTCTGCCAGTTCCGCCACTCCCGCGTCCTCGGAATTAATACTATACCAGTTGTTTTGATTATTGTCAACTGCGATTGTGATAATTTTAATTCATTTTCTTATCAAGTTTTTTGCACAAATACCGCTTGCCACATTTCCTTATCAATAATGGCCGGATGGCTATCCTATTATCGGCTCGTTTTTTGCTCAAGAAGTCAACAGTATAAGTCTTTTGTACCAGCAACTACTTGACAGACCTCACTATTTTCATCAAATAGCCTTTCCCCTGCCATAACTTCTCCCATAGTGATCCAACCTTCAGAAGTGGTAAACGTGTATTTAGAGCTGTCGGTTTTGGCTTTCCTCATTTTGAGCAACAAAAAAGGAAGCCGTCAATTGGCTTCCCGTATTCTGAAGTATGTGTTTGAATTAACGAATAGTGATAGTTTTGTTGCCACTAGCTGTATTCTCTTTCTTGGGAAGTGTAACTGATAAGACCCCATCGCAAAATTCTGCGTCGATGTTTTCTTCACGTACATTTCTCACATAAAAGCTTCTGCTGAACTGACCATAGCGTCTTTCACGGCGTAAATAGTTGCTTTCTTTTACTTCCGCTTCATCATCTCTTTGGGCAGAAATCGTTAAGTAATCATTTTCGAAATTGATTGTAATATCATCTTTTTTAATACCTGGTAAATCCGCCTTAACCACGTAGGATTCATTTGTTTCTGTTAGGTCAACATGAAAGCTATTTCCTGCTGTGTTAAAAGGAGCAAAAAAATCTTCCTTAAAGAATTGGTCAAAAATCTGATTAAAAAATTGGTCTCTTGGAATCAAATCATTTCTCTTATTAAACGGAACTAGGTTAAACATAACTTTACTCCTCCTTACTCAGAGAATTTTTTATTTGATTTAATTATATCAAAAAGTCAGCAAAAGTCAAAAGATCAAAAAGTCATATACGTCTACTTTGAGCAGGAAAAATACTATTTAATTATAATATCTCATTTTTTCGTTGCGTTATTCACACTATCTCCCAATTTCAAATTCTTTTAGATTAATATTTCGGCTTTTGCCTCAGACAAAGCGACGACTATTGGCTCAATATCGATTCCATTATCCCGATAGCCTTGCCTAATAATCTCAAAGTAATATTCACTTGTAATAGCAGGCATAGTTTCATATTGCTTGGCCTTAACATACAGCATAGCCTCATGCAAAAAGCAGGATTTAGTATTCGTATGTATTCCAAAACAAGCCCGGCAGCTCGCCGTTTTGCCAAGCCGCATCGCGGTATGCTTTACCAAGGGGATATCAAGTATGGACCATATTTCCAATTGGCAAGGATGATGCCAAAAAGGTTTTTCCTCAAGTATATTCCCTTTGTGTATCACCATTAGAGGCTCTGCCTCTATAAGTTTCCTGGCCGGCAGGCTATTTAATGTAACTCTTGCAGTCATAAGCACCCAGCCTGTCCAGACAATAAGAGCTGCCGTGCCAACAAAGATAGGCATATTGGGATTGACGAGGATTTCAGATTACCCATTTATATCGAAATTTATTCCACAAGGATAAACTAGATGAATGCAAATAGTGGCTCAAAAATAACTCCCCAAGAAACCGGGGAGTTATTTTATCCTTTAACCGCTAGCACCGCAAATAGATTAGTGCAGTTGTCATGCCGCCAGGTGTTTTGCCGTTGTTTGACTGATGAAAAGCCTTAGTTCCGTTAACAGGCCAGCAGCCTGGGTTATTTGCACAGAACTCAATATCCCACCGTTGAGCTGATGCAATATTTATCGTATCATCCATAAAGTTTCTTGTGAACCCATCTACTTCTACAACACGGAAGTCATGACCATGAACATGCATAGAATGTGAATTACTCGACTTATTTATGAACCGAATCCGTACCCGTTCACCTAAGCAAGTATAAAGAGGTGTGGTAGCTGGAAAAGACTTACCATTCAAGGTAAAAAAATTTGGCTGCCTATTGAATTTGATAGGCGTATAGCAACCAGGAAAGACCTCCCCAAGTTCCGGCTGTTTTATTTGCCACTCCTGGATAAATATCACATAATCTCTATCAGGTATTACATCTCTAGTCAACTTACTTCTTTCCGGTAGTACGATAAACGCACCGGTAAGACCGCGTGTTGCCTGAAATGGGTCTGCTGAATGGTATAAAAATGTGCCACTTTGCCAAGCTAAAAATCTATACGTATAGCTTTCTCCCGGCTCTATCTGGGGGTAATACCGTTGTAGCCTAATATTTCTATCTCTATCTCCGGAATAATACAATGAGTCGACTTAGTTACCACTAGTTTAACATGCCGAGCGTCTTCGCTTTGTCTATAGTTGGCTAACTTACCGTCAGGTACCATAATTCTACTTTCCCATGGATGCAAAACGTGTCCCCCTTCCAATAGTAATATAAAAAAACTGATAGACAAATTTGCTAATAATTAGCAGTAATGGATAAGGCTGATTTTAAGATTATTTTTGCTCAGAAAATAGGTGGTTTACTAACACTTCCTGCTGCTTAAAAAAATCGTGGCTTATTTCATTTTTGCTCCCGTATGGTGATTTAAAAAATAAGCTCAAATAGGTCAGCTCTCCAACTTCGCCTTTAAAAGTCGAGAACTCAACCAGTCTCGCCAGATCGACAATTAGAGGAGCTGCCAAGGCTGAATCACTACCTTGCCAATTTATTTTCATGCTCATAGAACGGCCAAGCCATCCTTCAAAATCAATACTGTCCCAAGCTTCCTTATTGTCACCTCGCGGTCTATAGTAATCAATCCTTACAATGTGCTCAATGTCATAACCTAGGATGTCGCGAAGTACCCCACGTTTACTTTCTATCTTTGTGTTAGCATGAATTTTGTCACTTAGAACTGCTCCATCACTATTACCAAGAATATTAGTGCTATACCAACCGTTAAGTTTCAAATTACGTGCCCTAAACATTGGGGCGAGGACTGTTTTGTACAGTGTCTGACCTGTTTTCCCATCCTTGCCAGCTATCGGTACTCCTTTCTCCCGCGCTAATTCTCTTAACGCAGGCAATTCCGCACAAGTACTTGCTGTAAAATTTATAAAACTACAACCTGAATTTAATGCAGCATAAGTATAAATCATACTTGGGGATATACCGGGATGGTCTATTTCTATTGCATTAATTAATTCTTCAAGTGACCAATGACAAACTTCTAAAGTCGCAGGCACTTCTGTCGACGAGACATTGACAACTGTCACTTGGTCTAGTCCTAGACGCTCCCTAAAATCCTTGATATCGCTCTCTAAATTTTTTACTGCCGAACGCAGACTAACCTTCTGCCCCGCCACCACTCCTAAAACACGTTTGGTGAAATCGTCAACATTTGTTGTAACTCCAGAATAGCAAGGTATCTCTAATAGTTCGTCTTGAACTGATTCTAGAACGTCTAGGGGCACTATCCCATGCTGTCTAGCGGCATCAGATAAGCGTGTATTCCTTATCTCCCAGCCACCAAAGTAAATATTATCCAAAGTGACAAGGTCGAGCCCCATCATTTCCTCAGATTCAGTAACCATCCCCGTAGTTGGTGCCAACCCGCGGCGAATAGCTAGGACTCCCGCAATTACTGTCGTCGCTATAGCCCCTGCTGAACCAATAAAAAGTACACCAAGCTTTCGTCCCATATACGCCTCCATTATTTCGGATATCCCAGTATCTCAAGCAGGAGTGAATGGATATCCCGCGTCTCCCAGATTCCCTGCTTACCGATAATGTTAGCCTGCGGTCCATAGGCAACAAGGCTGACTAAATCCTGGCTACCCTCAGCTGGCCTCCCATGAGACCCCATAATGAGCTTGGGCTTGAGAGGTATGCTGCGCGTTACCGGGTCTATAAATAATTCGCAAGGATCATAACCCGGTTTCCTGTGTATGTCTACTCCTCTAACAAATCCCGGAGCTTGCTCATCACTTTTCCACCAGTAATACGTAAACCAGGCGTCTTTTTCAGCGATAGCTACCAGCTCGCCTGAATTTTCATGGTCTATTCGGTAAGCCTTTTTGCCAACCTCTCCGAGCACTTCACTAATACCAGCTACTTGTCTTAAAGTTATCTTAACCTCTTTGATGCAGTTTTCTTTACAATAGACGTGAGCAAGCTGGTGGTCCGCGACTGCAAAAGCTTGGCTGTGAAAAAAGTCTATATACTCTTTTCCATCAATAAGGGCTACTTGAAGGAACCCCTTATCTCGGAGCACTTTATTTATGTGAACCGCTCTTGATACTTTTTGAATAGCGTATTCAGATAGTATGAGAACGTTTGTGTCAGTTTTAATTCTACCTTCCACTATTTCGTCAATAAACTGGCCAATGAGTGTGTCTATTTCTTTTACCGATTGCCGTGCCTCTTCACTATTGGGACCAAAACGCTGAGCATTGTAGTCAAGATTCGGTAAGTACACTAGCGTAAGATTTGGGTCATATGTCTTTATAGTCTCAAGCGTTGCCTTCATAATCCATTCACTTGATTTGATTGAAGCTAGCGGACCCCAGAAGTGGTGCAAGGGAAATTCACCTATCTTGCCGACCATTGTCTCGTACCAGTTGGAAGGACTCGAAAAGCACCACGTCGTTATCCCTTTTTCATTGTGAATCGGTGACGGAGTTAACACTATATCCGCTGATGCATATTTAATAAACTGCCAGAATAGTATTGCTGTTGTCGACTTAGGGTCATAGTTTTTCAGAGTCTGCCATATAGTTTTACCTTCAAGCCTAGCCCCTGTTTGTTCCCACATTGTTACAGTGCTGCGCTGCCGGTCATATACACCGTTCCCGATAATTCCATGCCTGCAAGGCTCATAGCCAGTCAAGTACGTTGCCTGAATTGACCCAGTCACAGCGGGGAATTGCGGTTTAACTACGGAAACCGCCCCAGCCTCAGCCATTCTATTGATATTTAGTGTCAAAGATTTATCCGCAATATGAGCGGGAGTAAGGCCTACTACATTAAACACAACTAGTCTTTCTAAGTTTGACAAAATTCCACCCCCAACTAGGTCATTTCGATGTAGCTCGCCAGTACGCGTGAAAGGAGACCAAGGCATATAATAATAACGGCTAACTCTATGCCTACGAATATTGCAACTAGGCTGGCATCTAAGAGAGACAAGGCAATAATTCCGTTTCGTACTAAGAGTCTAATATTTCCCGGTATAGGGTCTTTCATGGCCGGTAAGGCTCCACCGACCATTACACCCGCGTATAAGCCTATTGCAAGGAGAGAAATCAAGTTTTCATCAAAGCTAGCTGTAGCAACTAAACCGGCTAACACACAAATATGGAAAGTGAGAATTGACATTAACTCCCCTCTGCCTAAGCCATCTACTTCCCCACGGCTGACGAGCGTGACCCCCGCTATATGGAACAAAGGAAATAGGCATAAGGGAATAAATATGCCAAATGCAATTGGATTAATAGTAAACCCTAGGGAAAGGTTAAGGGCTCTACATAATCCCATAATCAGACTACCGAAAACTCTGGAATTTTTAGCCCTGCAATTATAAACAAAAACACTCACTACTATTAATGTTGAAATCAATAAGGTTAAAGTCCCTATCATTTTTGCTAGAAATAAACCGCTAAGAAAGAATACTGCAGAAAGATAGTAAGCATCGATGATGTTAATTGCACCGCTGGGAAGTGGCCGTTCGGGACGTTCGACTGCATCACTTTTCGCATCGACAATATCGTTTTGGACTACTCCTGCCGCATATAGACATACAGAGATCAAACAAAGAGGCATTAAAACGGTGATCTCTGGTATGCCACCAGAGACAATAAAGGCTCCCGCAATAACATCGGTGATTGCGGTAATCAGATTGGGAGCTCTCGTAATTTTTAGAAGTGGCAAGAGTTTCATAAACTCGCTACTCCTTTTTATTAGTTAGATACTGCAAAGCTTGACTAGCAGCCTCTATAGGTCTATCTTCATATGGGTATAGCTCTGCGGTAATAAAACCGTCGTAGCCGGAATACTCTATTGCCGCCAGAACGGCCTTAAGGTCGATAGCACCTTCTCCTGGGATGAGGTGCCGGTGCACGCGTGATGGCGCTATATCCTCCAAGTGGTAATGCCCAGTGTATGGAGCAAGTTGGTGTACAAGCCTCGCTGGGTCCTCAAATGCACAGTAAAAGTGACCGATATCAAAGTTCAGTTTAACTGCAGGTGAATCGACTTTCTCCATCAGCTTTAAAAACTGACCTGAGGTCTCAATTAATAAATCCGGCTCAGGTTCAATGAGAACATCCACCTTGAGTTTTTCGGCAATCGGAGTTAGTTCACTAATAGCCTCAAGAAATGCTCCCATTGCCCATTCACGATCTACACCGATAACAGGCCCGCCAGGCTCTATAGAAATAGACTTAGCTTCAAGGTCTTTAGCAAGGTACAAACAGTTGATGGTATGTTCGATCCGCTGCCTTCTTTTATGTTCTTCTTTTTCAATAAATGATGGGTGCCATGTGTCACCTATCGCATAAAGCATAAAGGCATTCAGGTTAGCTATGGATATCCCAAGCTCTTTTACTACTCGGGCAATTTCCTTACGGGTTTTGGCAGAAGTTAAGGGTGGATATGCGTGAGGTATATCGCACATTATTTCTACCCCGCTGTATCCCAATGCAGCAATAGCCTTAATCGCTGCTTGAATATCGTATTTTCTAAAGGCATTGGTACTAAAGGAATACTTCATGGAAAATCCTCCGCGCCTATAATTTCAATTTACCGGACTGTCGGTAAAATTCAGTAGGGTTATCCCATATCAATCGTTCGATATCCTGCTCCTTAAAACCAGCCTTCCTGAGTTCTAACGAGGCCTGTGCCACATTAATAGGGTCAGAATCACCCCAGTCTGCTGAACTGTTTATCATCATGCGTTGAATGCCATAAGTCTTCAGGATTGACACCACTCTTTCGGGTGACAGCTTAGTTGGGTATAGCGTCATTCCCGCCCAAGCACCGTATTCAATCGTCATCTCAATGGTTTCTTCGGTGTTATGATCAATTAGAACTCTATCCGGGTTCATTCCTTCCTCAGTGAGCACTTCGATTATCCGTTTAGCCCCGACTTTCTTGTTAACATGCGGCGTATGAACTACTGTCAGCATGTTTCGCTTTTTAGCAAGACGGAGCTGGAGCCTTAGCACTTCTACCTCAGCCTCGGTGTTTTTATCGAGACCAATTTCACCAATGGCGATACATTTGGGATGATCCAGGTACTCTACCATCCGGCCAACAACTTCCTTGGCTAAAGTTATATTATTAGCCTCCTTAGGATTAACTGCCAGACAAGCATAATAGTCCATGCCAAAACTTGCGGCACGCTTTGTCTCAAACTCCATCATATGGTTGAAATAGTCTAAAAAGCTTTCAGGATATTTCTTGTCACTGCCCAGCCAAAAGGCAGGCTCTACAATACATCTAACGCCACAAAGGGCCATTTTCTTGTAGTCATCCGTCGTACGTGAGTACATATGAATATGCGGTTCGAAAATTTTCACCCTTAAACCCCCTTTGGTTTTCTTAAATAATTGTTTTTGCGCCCAGCTTAGTCAGAGTATCCTGCAAATACGCCAACGACTGTCTAGCCGCTTCAGCTGAATCATCCTGATAGGTATATAACTCCACAGTAAGATAGCTGCGATAGTTGCAATAATAAAGCGCCGACAATACTCTAGTAAAGTCAATGTCGCCTTCGCCTGGAATCAGATGATAATGCCTTCGGCCTAAGATGTCTTCAATATGAACATTCCATATCCGCCCACTGTTACGGGCGATTACTTCGCAGACATTTTCCCCCGCAACGTGAGAGTGGCCAATATCTAAATTGAGGCCAAGGTTTGGGCAATTAATTGTTTGGACTAGTTGTAGGAAATCCTCTTCACTTTCAACTAATAGGCCAGGCTCATATTCAATACCAATAAGGACATTTCTCTTCAGCGCGTGCTCAAGGACTCTCGACAAAGATGCAATAAGATGCCTAAAAGCATTATCTGGCGGATTACCTGGAGTTAGTCTGCCGGAAGTTATGCTGACGCAATGCGCGCCCAGTTTAGCTGCTAGATCTATTGCTTTCAATGTGTATTCAACTCTTTGTGCACGTAGTTGTGAATCAGAACTAGCTAATGACGGACCAAACAGTATTTCCTCTGGCAGCCTGTTCTTGCCGTATAGACAGATAGCCGTATTCGCGTTGATATTTGAGACTTTAAGCTTACAGCTTGCCAGCATATTTACTATATCGTCACACTCACGCTCTGATATAGTAAGTGGATTGATATGCGGGCTATCAGCAAGTATTTCTACACCTCGGTAGCCTAACGCTGCTATACTCTTTATACTTTCAGCTAATGAGAACTTAACATATCCGTTCGTACTAAATGCTAATTCCATACCTCACACCCCATCTATATGGTATATGTATGGCCAACCCTACCTTGTGACAGTATTTTTATATAACGTGGCTAAACTACCTTTTCTGGCATAATTTATCATAAATAGGCTTTTGTGAGGTGTTATTGTGAAAAGTAAAAATAGACCAAGGCAAATTGACCCTAGCGATATTGTAGTGCCTCCCGGATACGAGGTAGATGTTTACGCCGACTGTCTTACTACCCCAATAAATTTGGTTTTTACCGATTTAGGTAATGTATTGATTGCAGACGCGGGCGTCGCAGATGGTAATGGCAAAGTTCTTGGTTTAACAGATGATGGTTTTCAAGTAATCGCCGATGGTTTCAACCCTCCGCTGACTGGAATCAATGTTTTAGGAGATGACATTTATGTATCGCACCGAGGCTTTATTTCAGTAGTCCATACTGATGGAACTGTTGAAGATGTGTTGGCTGGACTGCCGAGCTGGGGGGATCACCATAATAACAGAGTGGTTTTTGGTCCTGACGGGAAGATGTACTTCGGGCAAGGCACAGCTACCAATTCCGGTGTCGTTGGACCCGACAATCGTGGATGGGTAAAAAACTATCCCTTTCTCCACGATTACCCCGGAGAAGACATTGGCCTAGTAGGTAGAAACTATGAATCAGAGAATTTTCTAACCATCGCACCTGATGATATCGCAGTAACTGGCGGGTATTCCCCGTTCGCAGTACCAACAATACGCGGTGAAGAAGTAAAAGGTATAATACGCGCCAGCGGTAGCATCCTGAGGGCCAATCCCGACGGGTCAGAGCTTGAACTTGTTGCCTGGGGACTTAGAAATCCCTTCCGAATGAAATTTGACCGTAACAATAGACTATACTCAACCAACCACGGTATGGATGTCCGTGGCAGTCGACCTGTTGCTAACTCACCCGACGAGTTCTATCTAATTAAGAAAGGCTGCTGGTACGGTTGGCCGGACTTTACTGGCGGCTTGCCTGTAACTCTACCACGTTTTAAACCTGAAGATGATCCACAGCCTAAGTTTTTACTATCTAAGCATCCAATGGAACCGCCTGAGCCACTTGCTGTTTTCGAGCCACATGCAGCTGTTATGGGTTTTGACTTCAACTATAACAGACGATTTGGACAAGTAGGGGATGTGTATATTGCCGAATTTGGTAGTGAAGCACCAAGGACAACAGGTGGTAAACCTCTACCAGGCGTTGGCCATCGGGTCTCCAGAATCAACATGAAGACAGGTAAAGTCATAGTATTTGCCATTAACAAAAGTGGGTACGCCGCCTCCTATACCAACGGCGGCGGCTTTGAGAGGCCTATCGATGCGGTATTTGGCCCGGATAAAGCCTTGTATGTAGTAGATTTTGGTATGACCGCCGAAGCCCAGTCTGGTGATCATCAAGACGGACATGAAGAGGGTGGCGAAGGCGGAGCTCATGAGCATAACTATTTACCGCGTACAGGGTTAATCTGGAGAATTAGGCGGATATAACACAAGGGAAGGTCCAATGATTTTGGACCTTCCCTTGTGTTATTGGTGTATGTTATTCAACATCTAGAAGTACGGTTTACTGCAATCTCATTTGCTGTTGTTTATCTTGCTGTTGACTGGCTTGTTGCTGCGTCATGTTTTCCATAGCGTATTGTGGTTCCTGTCCTTCTATATACTGCAGCCGGCTAGTAAGGTCGTTAGATATTTGATCCATTTGCTTACTAAAGTTCTGGAACATTTGCTTTGCCTGTGGATCTTGGGTATCCATAGCGAAGGAATGGAAATTGCCACTTAGTGTTTTGAGCATACCCAAAGCCTGGTGTACTTTCATGCCTACAGTCACGTCCGCCCCCTCCTTTCTAAATTATAGGTTGCACAATATTCCTGCACCATATTCTGTATAAATTCTCCAAGTAATAGGAACAATGAAAAAAAACGGACTGGTGATAAGATGAAAAGAATCGGTTTATATCTGGCATGGATATTTATCCTCTTGATGGGACTATTACCGCTGTATTCCTTAAAAGAAGGACTCAGTGTTGGTAAAACACCACCTGAAATAACCCGTCTTCATTGGCAAACAAATAATACCACAAGAATATGGGGCGATAACTGGGAAGACATTCAGATTCAGATACTTACTGCTAAAATTCAATCAATTACGTCTATTCCTCGCTACATTACCGTTGTTGATCCCAACTCCTGGCAAGAGGTATTAACGGTCTGTCCTTTGGCAGCAAGTCCTATCAATTCACTCATTATATTATCAGATGACGGTAAGCTCCCTCAGATCCTGCAAAATTATTTATCTTCCCCTCAGGCAAACAGCACTGACCTGTTACTTCTGGGCAAAACGATACAATTTGAACCCGCTTTTAAACAACACTACAAGACTAAGGTTATTGAACCATCAGACTACACTGCCATCGCCCAGACAATTGACACAGAGCTAACTCAAACCATTGGATTAAGCCGAGATGTTATCTTAATTAATGGAGCCTCAGACCCAAAATTTGCTTTGCCAGTTACCACTTGGGCTACCCATCGCGGCACACCTATCCTATTTTTTAATGGTGCCACCCTGCCTGACGCAACTAAAGCTGCTCTGAGCCTGCGGAAAGGTAACTGTAATATCTATGTCATAGCTCCCCCAGGTTCAACCGACCGTACCCTGATTGCGGAACTAGCGACAATGGGGAAAGTCTCCGAAGTGGGACATCCTGATCTAGCTGAGCATTCAGTGGCGTTTGCCCGCTATTTTGATGATTCTTCCGGATTCGGCTGGAGAACAACTAAGGAAACTGCAGATGGAGGTAAACAATTCCTGCTTGTTCCCAGTGATGAATGGCGTACTGGTATGATTGGAGCCCAACTATTCAGCAGCGGGATATTCGGTCCGCAACTTGTAACAACAGATAAAACTAGACTCCCCCTTCCTCTGGAAAAATTTTATTTCGAATCTAAGCCTGATTGGTGGGTTACTCCAGCGGAGGGACCTTATAATCATACCTGGATACTGGGAAATACAGATCGAGTATCCTATTCTGAGCAAGGCAGGGCTCATTTCTTGCAAGAGATTAGCGACTACAAGAGCAAAGGTTCTCAAGGAATGAGCGGGATCGAGGCCATTACTGCCGTCTGGTATGCTCTAGCTATTGTGTGCGCTCTGTTGGCATGGGCGCATCTGAGTACTCGTATGTTTCAACTCTCACCTTTTATGCGTCTCGCATGGGTACTAGCAATGCTTGTCCTAGGTCCAATCGGCTTATGGTCATATTACACCTGCTATCGCGGCTACGGACACCAAGTCGCCAAAGGAGAATTTCCCCGACCGCTTTGGGTACAAGTCCTTGCTGCAACCTGTGGCACTTTGGGATTCGGCATGCCGGCAATGATATTAGTATCCTTTGGAATGACCTATTGGGGGCTGCCGCTTCTTATAAGCCATGGCTCCTTCTTCTTTGTAACAGGCCCGATGTTCCAAAGTGTGTTATGGTCCTATTTGGCAGCAATACTCGTAAACGCCCTGCTCTTTGTACCGCTGATGCTTGCCTTTAAGGAAACCTCCACCTATTGGGGAACAGTAAAGGATAACTTCGGTACAGTATTTTGGTCCATGACATCCGTGTCTATCGGGATGATGCCGGCAATGTGGCTGATTATGATGGAATATCTTCAAATGATGCCTCGCGAAGAAGATCTTCTCTGGTGGGGTAGTATGTACGCGGCTAGTCTTGTCGGGCTTATCACAGGCTATATTGGCAACTGGCCCTTAGTAGCCAGTACCCGTAAAAAAGGCACCATGTGAGGAGGTTAAATTTTGGATATAAAACGTCGTCTTGGACATGTACGAGACCTCTTCTGGTTATCTTCGGTTCTTACTTTAGCCCTGCTATGTTTCTTTTCTCTTTACCGTCCAAATTTCTATAGTGTTTCCCCTGCCCCAAGGCCAATTCATACGGAGATTGGCCTAACCACAACTCGTTTAACTGGAAATACCCCGTTCGAAACCGCAGTTTCCATCTCACAAACAGTCTATCCTGCTACCTTCCACGATAATAAGCCAGGAGCAATCATTCTGGTTCCGGTAGAAGACTGGCGGGCTGGCATCGTAGCAACAGAAATCAGCCATTTCCCAATCAATGCACCTATCTTATACACCAACAGAAGCAATATCCCTGAAATAACACTGGATGAAATAAAGCGTTTGGACCCGGAAGGGGTTTTTCAGGACGGTAATATAAAGATCTTGCTTATCGGCGAAGTTGAAGATGTTGTAAAGAATCAGTTACACCAGGAAAATCTTAAATTTCGCGCTCTTTCTGCTCCATCGCCAGAGGAACTGGCAGCTTTACTTGACGACTACAAAGCCATGTATCACGCTGACCACTCAGATGAAGTCATAGTTGTTCCTAGAGATAATCCTGAGTTCGCGTTACTTGCCACATCTTGGGTAGCTCATATGGGTCACACCATTCTATTTGCCAGCAGCAATGGCCTAGCTGAGGCAACACATAAGGCACTTTCGAACCGTTGGGACGCCCATATCTATGTGCTTGCAACTGAAAAAGAAATCCCTTCACCTGTGATGGCCGAACTTACTAAATACGGTCATGCTCAACGGATGCCTGGCAAAGACATATGGGAGATGTCTGCGGGTTTTGCTGGCTATAAGGATGTCGGTCCCGGGGTGGCTTTTTGGTTATTGCAAATTCCTCGTGACTTTGGCTGGGGGATAGCAGAAGCCGGGCATAACTTTACTTTTGTAAATCCTAAGTATCCTGAGTATGCTATTCCTGCTTCCATTCTTTCACACATGGGCAAACATGGTCCTTTCCTGCTGGTTGATGAAAAAGAAATACCAGCGCCTGTTGTAAGATATCTTGAAACAGTTCAGCCTTCATACCTCTCCCCACAGAACCAACTCTTCAACCACGGCTGGATTATCGGAAATTCGGCAATGGTTAGTCCTGAAATACAATACACAGCCGATAAACTACTTCAGGGAAAAAGACAATGAAGAAGGATGTATTATGCCTAAGATAATTGCAATCTTCCCCTCCTATAACGAGGCGATAACAGCTAGTAACACACTCCTAACCCATAATCTTGCGGATTATTCATTGAACGAATTGAGTTATGATTATGAAAGTCAGGTTAGGCAGGAGCTTTTTCTTAGTTCCCGCGAAAGCAAAGCTATTGCGATGATGATCGTTTTATGTCTACTCATTGGAATAGGTCTTTTCTATTGGCTAACACTATCCCCTCTGACGGGTACATTGTTTAGCTGGTTACTCGGTGGCGGACTGCCAGTCGCGCTATTTACAGGCGGAGGCCTAGGCGCTGCTATTGGTATGCTGCTGACAGGGCTATACGTATTGAGTAAACCGCTAAATATAGACTACACTGGAAAATGGTTATTTATATTATATTGCCGTGATAACGCCCAATGGACCGAGGCCAAAGCTATCATTGAAGCTTCGCAGGGTTCTGTAATGTAAGAATCTAGTATGGAGGAATATCTATGCTGCAAAACTATCAGAAAACGTTACAGCCGCAAAGCAATGCAACTGCAGTTGATGTCTTCAGTAAAGAGTACGTTGATAACCCCTTCCTATTGGTGACCATCGGGGAAAAACTAACTTCCCGTGCGATAGTTGAAGCAACGATGAGAGCCCAGACCGGAAAACGGCTGCAACGTCCTTTCGGTAGTCCCCTCAATCTTTCCCCCTGGCACCAATTACTCCTAAACCCCAGACAACTCTTTCACCTGCCCACTCCCAGCATTAGCCAAATTACTACTCAGACAGTTATTGGCCCAAATTGTAAAAAGCCACTCATACTCGATATACCCATCATGATTACTGGTATGTCATATGGAGGGTCGCTGAGTTTGCCGATGAAAATCGCATTAGCCCAAGGAGCGGCCTTAGCCGGTACTTCAACCAATACTGGAGAATCGGCGGTAACGGGTGAAGAGCGAAGCGCTGCAAAATTTCTCATCGGCCAGTACAACCGCGGCGGTTGGCTAAGTTCTAACGAGCAGCTCCAACAACTTGATGCCATAGAAGTACAGCTTGGACAAGGCGCCTGGGGCGGCGCGGTTGAAGATCAAGTAGGGCACCAAAAGGACGAACATTTGACCGAGGCTTGGCATCTAAATTCAGGTGAAAATGCAACGATCTACCCGAGAATGCCTGGGTGTAATTCACCTCAAGACTATATCAAACTTATCAATAACCTAAAATCTGAGTACGATGTGCCTATAGGGGTCAAGATAGCAGGTACCGACTTCATCGAATTGGAGCTAGCGGTAATCACCCAAACCACTGCCGATTTCATCGTGATCGATGGTGCTGAAGGCGGCACCTCTTCTTCACCACCCACTTTACAGGATGATGTAGGCTTACCTACTCTATTTGCCTTAGACCGGACAATAAAATGGCTACAAAGCCGCAGCCTCCGTCATCGCTTTAGTGTAATTATTACTGGAGGTATGACAACACCGGGACACTTTCTAAAAGCGCTTGCACTCGGAGCAGACGCCGTATATATCGGTTCGATTGCTGTTATTGCTGCCCTGCAGACGCAGATGGCTAACCTATTGCCAAACATCCCACCTTCCCAACTTGCTTTTTACGTGGGTAAGCAAAAAGATATCCTAGATGTTCCTGCAGCGGCAAACCATCTTTACAACTTCTTAATGTCCTGCACCGAAGAAATGAAATTGGTTATCCAAGCTCTTGGTAAAACCTCAACAAAAGGGCTAAACCGGGATGATTTGATTGCTATTGACCGTGATTTGGCAAACACAATAGAAATTCGTTACGCAGGAGACATTCGCAAAGAACAAAATGCCGGCTTTTACCCGCCATCTTCTGGCGCGGATGATGTTGCATTCCCATTACAACAATAAAATCAGTCTGTAAAAACTAATTGGGGATTAACTCATAGGTTTACTTAATAAGCTTCTTAATGGAAATTCGGAACAAGAGCCTCTAAACTACGGAGAAGTATTGGGAATTTGGGGGGCACATACTGATATACACCCGAAGAATAATAGAAGACCCTAGGCCAAGGTTGCCTAGGGTCTCTAACATATACTATATTGCATCAAAGCCATTTTTCTGCATTGATCTGCGCACATGCGGCAGATGTTTGCGCACATTCTTGCGCACATTGATCACATATTTGAGCACAAAGCTGAAAATGTGCCTTAGAGAACTTTCCGTTCATAGACATCATTAAAACAATCCTATCAGCATTTGGTTAAATATGCCGTAAAGAACCAAATATGCTTTTCAAAAAAGCACATTGCCTCTGCCAAAATTCCAACCGTACAATCATCACGTGCTTCCTTTGCCAGGGGATCTATCATTCTTATTAATTTAAGCATCTCGCAGAAGTCTTCGAGTATTATTTTTGCAACACAAGCCGTACTAATGTTTTCACTAGGTAATTCATCAATTGACCCAATTTCAAGATAATCTCTCATAGAAGCAGGTGGATAGCACCCCAACATTTTTATACGTTCTGCTACTATATCGAACTTTTCAGCAATTGCCTCATAGAGTTCACCAGTCTTTTCGTGTAGGTCGAAAAAGCCTACTCCAACTACATTCCAATGTAAATTGTGAAGTTTTACATAGAGAATGTTTAGATTCGCCAAATAAATACTTAAACCCTCAACAAGCCGACGTGTCTTTTCAGGTTTCAGGCCGCTGTGGCAGTATTCATCAGGACAGCATTCGTTCTTCACTATATCTTCCCTCCAATGTCATTAAACCTTCTACTTATACATATGATCTAACTTTATGTAATGTGATAAATAATATGATAATAGCCCTTTAGTTTTCACCTTTTACTTTTATGTAACAATTATGGATATTATTAATAGAATGGCAGCCTTATATTGTTGTACTCATAGCAACAGTGAGATCATATTTTATAAAAAGTGTGAATTGAGGCGTTATATGGAAAAGATAAATTTTGACAGCCTCTGCCGACAAAAGCGAGACTTAACCAGTCATGGTCTATCCGCTAGCATCATTCTTGGTGGTATGGCCAAATATGTTGTAGCTTTCGGAACTTGTGCTAGTTTTGGAGGTGCGTTCGCAGAATACCTAGCAATATATTGGGATATTCTAATGCAGAGATATACAGCGCAGGGGTGATTTTATGGGGTTACTCAATAACTTCTACATGGCAACTCACAGCAAGAACCGTTGCACTACGGAGACGTTTTCGGAATCTGGCAGCATCTTATGCAAGCGAAAGGCTGCTGTACCAAGTACCAGCTTCTAAAGAACCATACCAGTGATAAGGATTTACGCCAATTTCCTATCGAAATGATGGAGGATGTAATAAAACCCGAAATCGCCGTATACCCAGGCGAAGTCGGACGGGAGATAAACGAAGTACTAAGAATTGCCAAGGCGTTACAGTTGTACGACCAGACTCAGCAACTTGAACCAACAGGATGGCAGCCGGGCATAGATGGTATCCAAGCAAATATTCAGGATGCCGGAAATATATAAAAAGGCCCTGCGTGAGCAGGGCCTTCTCTTCTTAAGGAGTGTATCATATTGGATTTCGCACTTACCTGGAAAACAATACTTACAATAATTTATGGAACGCTTATATTGCGTATTGCCGGGCGAAAATCTTTAGCCCAGATGACGATTGCGCAAACTGTAGTCATGTTAGCAGTTGGTACAGTTCTCATTGAACCTCTAGTAGGACAAGAGCTACCGAATACTTTTTTTGTTGTTGCTATCGTTGTTGGCACTTTAATCCTCATAGAATACTCTGAGATCAGATTGCCTTTCCTAAAAAAATTATTTACCGGGGAACCTGTAATTTTAATAGAAAATGGTAAGATAAACAGAGAAAACCTAAAACGTGTTCGGATGACCATACAGCAGCTCGAAATGGAGCTTCGTCAAGCTAGTATTGCGAATGCCTCTGACGTCAAGTGGGCTACAATTGAACCTAACGGTCAGTTTGGGTTTGTTTTGAAGGATGAGCTACAGCCTATCGGACAAGCTGAATATCAACACTTACTCAAGCGATTAGAGACTATTGAATTTCATATAAAAGGTGCAAATACTGATACAGAAAAGACAACACTAGTAGAATCACCAAGGAAAGTAAACAATGATTTTTCCTCAGAGGAAAATGTCTTCAAAAAATTAAAACAAGAAAAAACCACACTTACTAACCCCTGAGTATTAGATATATGCCGTTGCTCAGCCGTGTTACATCGCCCTTGATGGCTTTAGCAATCTCGGTTGTTAGCTTCTTTTGTTCTTCTTCATCTTTGGCTTCAATTACTAATGTCTGACCCGAACCTGGTACCTTATGGTGAGGAAGCATAACTGCTGCGATTAAGATAGAGGTTTGAGTTTGTGCGCTTTCATTTGCCATATTAATCTCCCATCACAGTTGACTTAAGTACAGTATGACTCTTTTTCACTGATTCTAGAAGCGGGGTGTTCTTCACTACTTCTAAGAGCTTTTCATCGTCACGAACTATGGGTACAAATAAAATAATAATCCGGCCTGTCTCATAGTCTTTCCGCGTAAAATTATATCTTTTAGCTCCAAGCGTACGCGTTGCTTCAAACAAAATCGCCTTCCGCTGCCCAAAATTGTGAAGCGCAATCATAAAATGCTTCTGAGTTGGTTCTATAACAACAGCTACCCCTTCGTCTTCGATCATTTTTTGGGCATTTTCTGTACCGGCTAAACTACTTACAAAGGTGCCTTCGACTGAAATCTCAGACCCATCTACCTTGATTTTAGCAAGTCGCACATTAGCAATATCACCCACAGTTTTCCCTTTTGAAAAATTACTAATAACCAGATAGACAAAAGCCCCTGTTATAATGCCGGATATAATTTGAATAGTTAAGCCCCACTGGATTGCGACAATAATTTCCATAACAGCTGACGATGCTAGTGCAACAACTAACGCAAAATAATTTCGCGCCTCAAAGGTCTTAGCAATACCATCGATATATGCTTCTCCTCTTGGCGTATACTCCGTCTGCTCCAGTCCACGCAGGCTCTCCCGCTCAGTTTTTCTTACATCGCGGAAGTGCTGAACAGCCAATGCTAAAAATGTCACGGCAGTATAGTTGTTGGACTTAACAGCGGGTATGGCAACAGCTCCAATTGATGCCGCTATGAATGCCAAAACAATGTGAATGAGATATCCGTTAGGATATGAAGGATACTGCTTATAGTCTACTTTTAAAACTAGAATCCGCGCAATCGTTCCCATAGCAGCCGCGATTATAATGACCCATAAGTCCTCTGTAGATATAATTGCTGGCCCTCGTCCGCTCATTACTGTTACCTCACATTATCCCAAATATACATTTATCTTATTATTGCTTAAATATAGCGAAAATACACGTTGTCTATTGCTGCATCGCTTGCCCTATTCCCTTATAGAATAGATTGCCTGCCCAGGGGCAAACAACTTTTAATTCAAAACCAATGGAGGGATTTCAATGGGAATAGTAACAACCGCTACTGACAAAATGCAACCCTGTATTGACGCCTGCCAAAAGCGTGCCCAAGCCTGCTATGAATGTTTTAACTCTTGCTTACAACCCACATTCCGCAAGTTAAATTATCCCAAAATTAAATTTAACTAACACGCATTTTTAAGATTAGTTGCTATACCATTGGCATCGGTCGCAGATAAATATTGGGATCAAAGCCAGCCCATTCGATCATTTTTATGGGCTGTTCCTGCAAATTGTCGGGGAAATAACGTTCCCATCAACAATAACTACTTGAATTGGCTCCAGAACCTCAAATATAGTAACTAGTGATGGAGTTGCAGTTTGTTTGTTTCCTTCCTATGACTTGTCTATCTGATACTCTTCGATATTACAGTCAACACATATAATATCTAATCAAGTAGTGCGGCAAAACACTTTGAAAACGTCGTAAAGGAAGTGTTCCCTCTTGAGTGAGCATACTACGGAATCTAAGCTTAGCAGTACCTGGGGACAAAATAGCGATCTGGAAAATGCTTTACTAGTTGGGATGCATGGTATCCCTGAATTAAAAAAAGACGAGAAAGCCTATTACCTCGGTCAATTTAAGGAGCGTATCATTAAGTTGCTTACAAAAAAACAGGTAGCTGAACCAATCATTTATCCAGAGATTATTCAAGCGCTCAAAGATAAATATACCGATAAAATGCTCATTGATGGGACCATTGCCCCACAGTTTTATGAGAAATACACTAAACTGGCCTCTGACATGAAGGTGCCCTATACAATATTACACGGCTCTGAATATAAGGACGGGGCAGGCTTAATCATCGCAAGCAAACAAGCGGTGGACTATACAAATATTCAGGTTGAATCACGGCATAGAAGACTGCGGCGGCTAGGTCTTTCTCATAATTTGATTGACGCCGTCGGTAAAAAGGTTTGCAAAAAATGCTATAAAGAAATTGAACAAGTTGCCCCACAAGAAGAAAAAAACTATTGCCAGTTATCGTGGATAAATCATTTGTTGGGTGAGCGGTGCCCCGTCCATAAAGAATAGCCATACCATACTCTTCGGTAGCTATGATTTTCATTATTTTCTTTCACGTTTCCAAAAATATCACGAATAATTTTATCTTGCCATGGTAATAGTTCAAAAGGAACCCCTCGCCACTGGCCTTTGGTATGTTTTAAGTAGTTGATAAAGCTAACTGCATGATTTTTAAGTAGATCTGGGCGATGGATACCTGTGGTACCTGCTGCCAATAACCTGACGGGATTTTAACAATTGTGCCATGCTTACTGATAAATTCTTCGGCTTCCTTCCACCGGGCATAGGTGTAGCTGCTAACCTTCAATAACCATGCCTTGCTCAGTACTTTTGTCCATGAATGTTGAAGGTTGCTCTCTTGTTTTGCCTCATTTTTTAGGTGTATAATGCCAGTATTAGCTGGTACCGGGGTGAAAATGAAAAAACCACGGCGAGGATCCCTCAATCCCGTACCGTGGTTACCAAAATAAACAACATGGTCATATTATCACGTTACGAGATACATTTCAATATTAATACGCATATTTTTAGTTTCAAGTAAGATTCTTTCCGTTTGTCCTCATTGTAGCACTCCTCTTTCTTGTCATGACCACAGAGTCCGTTACGTGAAGCTTCGTTGCGGCATTCGTGTGGCTCTTGCAGTGCCTCGTGGGTATTGTGCTAAATGTCAGCGGCTGCATACCGAACTGCCGAGTTTCGTAAGGCCATATAAACATTATGAAGCTTCGGTTATGCAAGATGTCGTTGATGATAAATCGCTCATGACTTGCCCCGCTGATGACTCAACCATACGCAGATGGAAAGCTGAATTTTCGGCTTCAGCACCATATATAGAAACTTTGCTTCATGCCGCATGTGCGAAAAAAGTTCCTCTGTTTGGTGAACCCCTGCTTGCAATCCTTCGCCGAAAGATTCGCCGTTGGTCCATTCTTGTCACGCCATTGCTCTGCGCTAGCGATTTCTATCCTGCCACCCAGTTTGCCTTGGTGCCGCCGGGGTAAGGGTATATACTCTCTTTTAAAAGAAGGGAGTTGTTATCTGTGATAAAATCAGCAGAAGAAATCGCCGCAAAGCGTTTTGAAATCATCAGTTCTTTGCTTGATGCGGCACTCGATCCGTCCTTACTCATTAGCAAGAAGAAAGAGGTTGCCTGGCATACTGGCAAATCGTATCGCACCATTGGGCGATGGCTAACGGCTTATCAAGCGGACGGTTTTGAGGGTTTGAAACCCAAGACAACCGTTCCCAAAACAGCTTTTGCACTGCCGGAAGGTTATGCAGATATTGTTGAGGCTGCGATTACGCTTCGGCGGGAATGTCCGTCCCGGAGTGTGCGGGACATCATCCAAATCCTTGAGCTTGAAGGCGTTGTTCCAAAGGATACCATTAGCCGCAGCACCTTGCAGCGTCATTTGCAAAAAGCAGGATTTGGTATGCGGCAAATTCGTATGTATTCCAAAACAAGCCCGGCAGCTCGCCGTTTTGCCAAGCCGCATCGCGGTATGCTTTACCAAGGGGATATCAAGTATGGACCATATTTGCCAATTGGCAAGGATGATGCCAAAAAGCAGGTTTACCTTGCTGCTTGGATTGACGATGCCACACGTTTCATTGTTAGTGCGAAGTTCTATGAAAACCAGAAGCTCGACATCATTGAAGATACGCTCAGAGACGCCATCTTAACACACGGATTGCCGGATGCTGTCTATGTGGATAATGGTAAACAATATCGCAGCAACTGGCTGACCAAGGCATGCGCAAAACTTGGCATTAAGCTTCTTCATGCGCGGCCGTACCATCCCGAAGGGAAAGGTAAAATTGAAAGGTTCAATCGCCGCTTGGATTCTTTTCTTGCTGAGGCTTCCTTACAAAAACCGCAAAGCCTGGAAGAACTCAATCATTACCTTGATTTGTGGATACAGGAAAAGTACCATAAGGATCCACATGCCGGACTTGACGGAGTATCACCGGAAATTGCTTACCTAACCGATAAAAAGGCGCTTAGATTTCCAGACATCGAAGCTTGCCGTGAGGCATTTTTGCATACGGAGGAACGTGAGGTAGACAAAACCGGCTGTATCAGCTTCAATGGCAGTAAATATGAAGTGAGCATGAAACTGATTGGCCGCAAGGTCGAAGTCCTCTATGATCCTACCTGGCAGGACGAATTAGAAATTCATCATACCGATTTTCCCGCGTTTAAAGCCAAACGGCTGCAAATTGGAGAAAACTGCCGGCAAGTGGAATTGTTTCCTGAAACACTAGAAAAGGTAACCGCCCAGAGTTCACGCATGCTGGAGGGATTAAAAAACAAATCAGTACAGCCTAAAGCCACCATTGCGACAAGCTTTAGCAGCATGGCAAAGGGACTAACGCCAAATGTATAAAGCATTCTTTTCCATGAAGCATACGCCCTTTACCAACAGCATTCCGGTAGACAGCCTATATATGTCAGATGCTGTGAATGAAAGCCTTGGCAGGCTTTGTTACGCTGCGGAAAATCAACTGTTTGCCGTGGTTACTGCCGAGGTTGGATGTGGAAAAACAACGCTGATCCGAAGGCTTTCGAAAAGCTTGGACCCGGAAGAATATCTTGTGCTCTATCTTTCTGATTCACAGCTGACACCGCGCTGGTTTTATAACGGACTTCTACAGCAGCTTGGCGCCGAGGGAAAATTCTATCGTGGTGACGCGAAACTTAGCCTGCATCGACAGCTTGAATACATGCGTGAGGTCAAGCACAAGAAAGTTCTCACCATCGTGGATGAGGCACATCTTTTAAAACGTGAAACCCTGGAAGAAATCCGGTTCATGTTAAATTACCAAATGGATTCGCAAAATCCAATGGCGCTTATCCTCGCAGGTCAGAATGAATTGTGGGATAAGCTGAATCTACAGGTTTATGCCGCTGTTCGCCAAAGAATCGATTTAAAATGCAATCTGCCGTTCCTTGATCGTTCGCAAACAGAAGGCTACATCAAAGCGCATCTTGTTTATGCCGATGGGCAGCAGGACATCTTTACAGATAAAGCCATTGATGAAATCTACAAATATTCATCCGGCGCGTTTCGTGCCGTTAACAAAGTCTGTATGCACAGCTTACTGAGTGCGGCGCAACGAAACAAAAAGCTTATTGATGAGCATTTGATTCATCTCGTCATTGAGAGTGAACTTCCATAACGACCTAAAAATTGGTATCTGCCGAGAGATGCCAATTTTTAGATCGTTATGCGGCAAAAATGCCGGGCAGATTTTGGCACATGTCGCGAGCAAGGCAAGGACAAAAATAGCGAGCAGCTACACATAGGCTTGGCAGTACCCGGCAAAAGCAGCCATATCAATTGTTGTCCTCTAGTTGTTTGGTCAAGCGACGCCATTCTTTCTTGGCATCATTATCAAGTCAACTAGGGCATTTCGGGCGCTTTTTTTGTCGGCGTCAGTTCATTATTTAGTTGGCGCTTACCCGCATTACCCTCTAATATTTTTAGAGCTGTCGGTTTTGGCTTTCTTCCTTTTATGGCTATAGATATCACCTCCTCATTTTGGGCAACAAAAAAGGAAGCCGTCAATTGGCTTCCCGTATTCTGAAGTATGTGTTTGAATTAACGAATAGTGATAGTTTTGTTGCCACTAGCTGTATTTTCTTTCTTGGGAAGTGTAACTGATAAGACCCCATCGGAAAATTCTGCGTCGATGTTTTCTTCACGTACATTTCTCACATAAAAGCTTCTGCTGAACTGACCATAGCGTCTTTCACGGCGTAAATAGTTGCTTTCTTTTACTTCCGCTTCATCATCTCTTTGGGCAGAAATCGTTAAGTAATCATTTTCGAAATTGATTGTAATATCATCTTTTTTAATACCTGGTAAATCCGCCTTAACCACGTAGGATTCATTTGTTTCTGTTAGGTCAACATGAAAACTATTTCCTGCTGTGTTAAAAGGAGCAAAAAAATCTTCCTTAAAGAATTGGTCAAAAATCTGATTAAAAAATTGGTCTCTTGGAATCAAATCATTTCTCTTATTAAACGGAACTAGGTTAAACATAACTTTACTCCTCCTTACTCAGAGAATTTTTTATTTGATTTAATTATATCAAAAAGTCAGCAAAAGTCAAAAGATCAAAAAGTCATATACGTCTACTTTAAGCAGGAAAAATACTATTAATTATAATATCTCCTTTTTTCGTTGCGTTATTCACACTATCTCCCAATTTCAAATTCTTTTAGATTAATATTTCGGCTTTTGCCTCAGACAAAGCGACGACTATTGGCTCAATATCAATTCCATTATCCCGATAGCCTTGCCTAATAATCTCAAAGTAATATTCGCTAGGTATTACCGGCATTGTTTCATATTGCCTGGCCATTACGTACACCAGGGCCGCTCGTTCTCCGTCAGCGGTGCTAACGGTGACAACTTCTTTACCATACAGTCTTGGGTAGCCCTCGTAACGATCTAACTCTTGCTCACAATCTTTCGTGATTGTCCAGAGCACAACCGGAACCGAGCATCCAGCATTACGCTCCACATTTGCTACTCCAGTCTGTTTTCCCCGGAAGGTAAGTTTATAATCGAATAATTCACCTTTGCCAATAACCTTTGTCTTGGGGCAACGTTTCTTCATTTGCTTGAGGTTCAAATTACTGCCATAAGCAGCATAAATCTTTGTTTCCATCAGTTTCTCCTTCGTACGTTCTATCACATATCATCAAAGCCAACAAGGGGCGTGTTGCCCCTTGTTGGCTATCCTTCATTTCAGGCGGCCTTCCTCCAGGCTGAGTTTCCACTAAGATTTCTCAAAAAATGGAGTCTGCAGGTTTCAAATTCTTTCCCAATCAAGCCTAGCCGCAGCATCCAACCTAATAAAGGTATATTTTTCATTGTCAGTCTCTAAGCTCCGGTCTATAAATTAATTCAATTGAAGCATAAAAAGCATTGAGATCGACGTGTAAAATCGTTCGAGACAAAAAAACTCCTCCTTACATTCCAGAACGTGTGTTTGTTTTTATTATGGAACAAATGTTCTTGGATGTAAAGAGGAGTTAAATGGTACTTTTGCCTTATATAATTATTTTACTGGCCTGCAGGGGTTTGTATTTATGTTATAGAAACAGCTACTTATATTAAAATAAAGGAGCTTAGGATAATGGGTTTTTTAGACGGTTTAATGGGAAACGCATCAGAAGTTCGCATTGAGGACATTCAAAGTGAATATGCAAATATTCTTGCCCCTTCCGAATCAATTGAAAAGGCTTATAAGCTTCTTCGCGATATGTTCATTTTTACTAACAAACGCCTGATTCTAGTTGATAAACAAGGTTTAACTGGAAAGAAGTTAGACTACCATTCTATTCCATACAAAAGCATTACCCACTTTAGTATCGAAACTGCCGGTCACTTTGATCTAGATGCCGAATTGAAAATATGGATTTCAGGGCAGGCAACACCCATTGTGAAGCAGTTTAATAAAAGCCTAAATATTTATGAACTCCAAAGTGTACTTGCTAACTATGTATTAAGGTAATATTAAATCTAACCGTTGCCTAGCTTAACAACACAAGGCCTTTATTTGAACAAAACTCCCTGCCTAATTACTCGCAGGGAGTTTCAACTTTAATATAACGATACAAATTCAGCGTTCTTCAATAACTGATATTAATATTAGCGCAAAACACCCATAGCTTCTTAATCGTCAATTAACGCTACCACAATGTCTCCATTACTTGCATTGTTCTGTTGCCAAACAATTAAGTAGTCTCCGTCTAAAATACCAGCGTTGATCATACTCACCCTTAACCGATAGCATAAACACATTATCTTCACTACCGATCAATTCAGCAGGTAAGGGATATGTTTCTTCCACATTTTCAACGGCAAGTATCGGCTGCCCGGCAGTAACAAGGCCAACGAGAGAACTGGAATTACTGTCTTTTGTCGCCACGACGCTTCATCAAGTACATCAATGGCTCGTGGTTTAGTAGGATCACGTTTTATATAACGATTCCAGCTAAGTCAGATAGGAATGCACGGTAATAAAACTGCTGCTAAGTCCGACTACTTCTCCGATTTCCCTGACCGACGGAGGATAACCCTTAGCCCGAAGGTTTTCTTTTATATAATCGAGTATTTGTTTTTGCCTTTTGTTTAGTGAACTAACGGTCATTTTCATCACCTCTATGGCAATTGTACCATAAAGTGTTAGAAAAAAGAACATTAGTTCGCAAATATTGTCGAACATACTTGCGCAGAACATATGTACTGTGCTAAAATAAATCAAACATATGTTCAGAAGAGGTGCTAATATTATGAGAAAGACTATTAGGAAACCGTCCCAATTGGCATAAATCGTCTAATCTTCGAAAAAGAAATACCGTAAACTGATAACCACCATGAATGACCACCATTTTACGGTATTATTATTTACACTGAATTACTGCTGAATTCCAAGGAACTAATAGTTAAGGGTCCTGCGACCATCAACCCTGTCCCATCGTAATTTCACTGTACATGGCAGCTAAAAATTTCACACTATTAGCAATTACTGTCTCGTCAATATCGAAAGCCGCATTATGGTGACCACCACCGGTAGGCGTTCCATATAAAACAAACATAGCCTTGCCGCCCCGGTTTTGCACCTGTTTCATCATTGCAGTGAAATCCTCTGAACCATTCAAACCAGCTTCAGGCAAAAGTTGACTAACAGATGGTAGCGCACTAGCAACTTTAGAGGCCAAAGCAACCAATTCTGGCGAATTGACACCGCCACAGGCGACAGCAGCAGGTGTAATTTCTAATTCAAGGCCATACATCATAGCAACACCTGTTACTATCTCCTTGGCTCTTACGACCATATAATCATTAATCGCATCTGTCGCGCCCCGCGTTTCTAAACGAAAACTAGCTTTATCAGCAATGACATTCCAATCTGTACCTGCGTTCATAACCCCGACATTAATCTGTGATGCCCCGTTACCATGCCGGGCAATAGCGTATAAATTGGTTACCGCTGTGCAGGCACCCAGCAAAGCATTCTTACCTTCATCCGGACGGATCGCCGCATGAGCAGCCCGCCCACGGTAGGTAACCATAAACCGCGACATAGGGTATATATTATTTACATTTACAGCAATCTGCCCAATTTGTTTGAGACTAGTGCCAACATGTCCCCCGAATAGGTAATCAACATCATCAACCACTCCAGCAGACACCATAGCAGCCGCTCCAGAGAGATTTTCTTCATTTGGTTGAAAAATCAACTTTACGGTACCATGAATCATGTCCCGGTTTTCACTGAAATAGCGCGCTAACAATAAGCCTGTCGCGGCATGAGCATCATGCCCGCACATATGTGCACAGCCAGGATTCTGCGAAATAAAATCTTCATCAGCTG
This sequence comes from Sporomusa ovata DSM 2662, assembly GCF_000445445.1. Taxonomy (GTDB): domain Bacteria; phylum Bacillota; class Negativicutes; order Sporomusales; family Sporomusaceae; genus Sporomusa; species Sporomusa ovata. The sequence goes on from NZ_ASXP01000005.1 coordinate 467,222, forward strand.
GCCGGTGTCCGGAATCATTTGCTTCACACACTTCATTGGAGTCGATGTCAAAGCGAAAGCCGACAGTAGGGCCGGGCTTATCTCCCTTTAACACCGCTACTACACCGGTAAACCCGCCTTTTGCGGGAGAAATGAATTCTTCTTTTACGCCAAACGATAGCGCGCGCTTATACTCTTCATCATGTCTTTGGGCATCCGGTAATTGGATTTGTTTAGCTGCAGCAATCACATCTTTTCCTAAAAGCAGCGAATAACCCCAGCCGGATAATTTATCAGCAATAAACCCAGTTGCATAATATTCGAGCCAGCCTGTTTGTGGACATTTATGGAGTTGACGGCGCCACTCTACTGCTTCTTTAAAATACCCGTCAATTATTTTTTCCTGCTTGCGATACATTTCCATCAGCCATACTACCTTTCCTTAATAGTAAATACAGACGACTTTAGAATTAGCGCCCGTTTACAACACCAGGTTCTGTATACGCATTGCCAGTTTCCGCCTTAACGGGGGTGTACGTTACTAGACTAACACCTACATAACAGATCAGGTTCGCGACTAATGCAACAAACCCGGCGTTAAAATTCATCCCACCAATTAGGAAAGGATCCATCTTACCTAGGATCAGGGCAAATACTAATATCTCGCCAACTGCTAAGCCAATATAAGCGCCCAGTTTTGTTGCCTTTTTCCAGAAAAGTCCTAATACAATCATGGGGAAAAATTGAGTTACACCAGAATAACCGGTAAGTAATAAGTTAACCAGCATATTGGGAAGAAAAATAGCCAGACCTAATGCAATACCTGTTAATACCAATACCGTGGCCCGCGCAAGAAACGCTACTTTTTCCGGCGGTGCGTCTTTGCCCACTGTTTTGCAATAAATACCGCGAGTACATAACATAGACGTAGATAGCAGTAAGTCAGCCGCCGGAATCATACAAGCTAACGCACCTGCACCACCAACAAGTCCCAATGCCCATCCCGGAAATGCTTCTCTTACCATTGTCATAAATGCCATATCAGGAGTTTTTAATGGGGAATCTAAAACTAATATGGCAGTAAAGCCAACCAACATCGGAAACAAGAAACATATTTGGTAAAGCGGTAAATAAACGGCATTATGGCGAAGTACGTCGGGATTCCGGGCACTAAAACTGTTAGGTACAAAATGCGGCCACATATAAAACCCTAATCCCGTCAACAGCAGCGTGGACATAGTCCAACTAACATCTAAGTTCTTTGTACCTCCTGGCAAAGTAAGAAAGCCTGGTTTTGCCGCCTCCACTGCTTCAAACATACCGCCTAAACTGCCAAAATAGTGTATGGGAAGATACAATCCGAAAAAGCAACCGCTGTAATCATAGCAACATCTTTAATTACGGCCGTTGCCGCGACGCCTTTTAACCCGCTTAAGTATACAAAGGATGCAACTAGAACAAAGGCGATCAGCATGGCAGGTATGCGTGTCAGTTGCCCATAGGAACAAGTTTCAATGATTAATCCTAAACCTGTTAGCTGCAACTGTAAATAGGGTAATAAAAAAGCCACACCAATTGTTGCAGTCAATACCGCCAACGTTCTGCTTTTATAGAGATGCTCAACCAAATCAGGCTGCGTCATTAAACCATACTTTTTACCGAGCGGAGAGATTTTAGGCAGCACATAATAGCCTACCACATAGGCCAATGCACCATATCCAAGCATATAAAAAGACGGCGCTCCCCGACTGTATGCCCAACCACTGGCACCAAGAAACGCAAATGCCGTATAAATTTCGCCGGCTAAGACAAACCAGCTCAACCATCTGCCAAAATTTCTGCCTCCGACAGCCCATTCTTCAAGATTCATTTTTTTCTTCATTCCAGGCAGCATACCAACAACAGTTGCGCCAATGATAAATATAAAGATTACCAGCAGAGCGCTTACCTCATTCCCCATATCTTTTTACCCCCTATTGCTTCCATGCTTTAAATTTCATTGTCATTTTTCGAATCGATGTTATATATTATTTTCAAACATCCACAAGCAACAAATATGCCCGCTACTTCCCAAAACGCTAAAAATGGCAGCCCTAAAACCATAGGATAAATCGTATTAACAAATGGGATCATGCCAACAATCCAAATAAACGGAATCAAGGTTAAGACTATTTTTAATGTAGTCATGCTTCTTTTACCCTCCTTTCATAAAAATAGAGACTCCCCCGTATAGAAGTCTCAGCTTTGAGGCTATTTTATGTATACTTTTATTATAATATATAACTTTTTACTTTTCAACAGTATAGGTAATGCAAGCCAGGGCTTGTTCTGAAAATAAAATAAATAAAAAAATTATAACAATCTAATACACGAAATGGAAGGTTCGTGTATTAGTTCGTCACCCTTTTTTTTGCCATTTTACATATCGAATTTATATAACTATGATCAGGTGAGCATACTGTTTCAATATTCATAATTTGCTACTGCTTCAATATCTATTCCTACCTCTTTATTTGATATTGCACACACCACCCCACACTTACAATGACTAAGGTTAAAAAATATGTCTGAGTAATCTTTTAAATACGGTTTCCCACTTTCGCTAAATCCAAAGACTACCTTTTCGGTAATTCCATATTCTTTTTTTAATCCATACGCTAATAGGAGATAGGCTAACAGATAGTTTCTTATCCATCATATTTCTAAACTGAGTTGCCTTTGCTACTCTATCAGGAGGAATAATCTTTTCCGCGATTTGCTCAACAGAAGGATAAGTTGCCATCGTATTTCTCCCCGGCTTCTATAATTTGCCCAATAATACACTACAACTAAAACAGTTATTTGCATCCAAGTATCTGTGTTTTGGGGAAGCATGGTTATTGGGAAACATCAACCATCACAGGCATGGGAAACTTGGGGTTTTGATAATTGTCTATGAGGAACCGGGTCTGTTCCTGATCAAACAATATATTGTACTGCACCGTATTGACATATGCATCATAGATAGCGAACGGATAGATGGCCACCAGGAACAAAAACCATCCCGGTTGGATTACGGCAATCGCCTGGGAGAAGTTGCCTATGAGGGTCTGATGGACGGCGGGAAGAAGATGGGCCATATAAGCCATACCCACCCACCAAGTCAGTAAGTAAAAACTGGTGGGAATACGATGGGTGTAAAGATGCCCCAGGCCTGGCATAAGAATAGACCAGACTGCCCCCACCCAGGGATTTCGTTTATCAATGAATCCTATATCCCAGGTGCCGATTTTAAAGGGCACAATTGAGGAATCTTCCCGTGCGGCAAGTATTGCGTATTTGTTTAAATCAACCGTGAGCTGGTAACTGCTCCAGGTGGCAAAAAGCTGTAATGGAGCATAAAAAAGCAGCCAATTGGTATCAAGGACTTGTTTAACCAGGGAAACCTGCCCGGTAAAACCATAGATAATTGCCTGGTTAACATGTGCCATGGTGTTTACCAGAGTCGCCCCAATGATCAGCAGAAATCCTTTTATGTAACTCCCCATAATGAGAAAACCCAGGCCAGGAAACATTGCGGACCAAAAGGCTGTTATCCAGGGGTTCTTAAGATGAAGCAGGTTAATCGTGAGTTCACTTACACTTCCCTTGAGACGGCGTTGATTTCTAATGGATTCAGGTTGTTTCTTTTCCATCGTTCACCACCCCATTTCTAATTGTAGTAGGCATCCGGTCCAATTTGCCTACCCCAAAGGCCCGATTGTCCCAAAGTACTTTTTCCACCATTTCGTATTGACTGTTGTCGCAATAAACCGTAATTATTACTTCAGTATTGTTGCATTCCCCGGCCTTAACGCGGTTACGCGGTGTTTCTTTCTTCCTGTGCCCAAAAAACCGCCCATAATAGTAATCGAGCAGAAACCCGAGGACTGCTCCGCCCAGCAGCCCGATCAATCCCCAGATGATCGGCCCCCAAGCCAAAACAAAGCCATAAATAACGCCTAACTCCATAAACACTGCACCAAGGACCATCGCCCCGTCAAATAAGCTGATGCCGTCGGCCCGGTGAATGGTATCCAGGACCATCCTTTCCTCAACCCGTTTGTCCAAAGGCACCGCCAGGATATGTTCCCTGGCGACCCCGCGCTTTTCCAGATCGGTTATGGCCAGTTCCAGAAAGACCGAATAGTCAAAAGATGCGTAAACATACATTTATAACCCACCCTTTATTGTTGTGATATGGAAAAATCCGCACTCTGGTAATTGTCAATTAAGAACCGCTTTTGTTCCTGTTCGAACAATTTGTTATACTCCACTGTGTTCACATAGGCATCATATATGGAGAATACATAAACAGAGGGCAAGAAGATAAGCCATAAGGGATCGGCTACGGCAATGGCGCCGGCAAAGTCGCCCATTGCCGTCAGGTGAATACATGTAAAGAGTTGTCCCTTGTAAGAGATAAACATCCACCATGCCAGCGTATAAAAGCTGGTAGGTACTCTATGAGTATATAAATGACCCAGCCCGGGGGCTAAGAGAGATAAGGCGACCGCCATCCACGGCTTTCGTTTATCTAATAAGACGATTTCCCAACTGCTGATTTTCACGGGCAACACGGCGGAATCTTCCCTGTCGGCCAAAATTGAGTATTTGTTATAATCCACCGCTAACCGGTATCCTCCCCAGATGGAAAATATATATATCGGCACATAAAAGAGAAGCCAATTGAGATCTACCACCTGTTTTGCCATTTCAAAACGTCCGGTAACGCTGTAAAAGATCCCCAAATTCAACTTGGAGTTAACGTTAATAAAAGCCTCCAGGAAGATTAATATAAAACCTTTGATGTAACTCCCCAGACTCATATAAGCATAACCAAGATAGGAAGCAGACCACCATGCTATAACCCATGGCGTTCTAAGATGAATAAAATTGACTGTAACCGGGGTCACGGACCCCTTGGGACGGCGCCGGGTTCTTATCTGCGTGGGTTGTTTTTTTTCCGTCATTTTACACACTTTCATTTTTGTATTTTTAATGGCGCGGTTTACTATCGACCTGCCCTTCATTAATGATAGTTTATATCAAAAACAATACTTTTATTTTTCTTACGCATTATCCCCACAATTATCTCCATTTATAGTGTTCATTAATATGCTAATTGCTTCCAATATCTTCTCCTGTATTTTTCGCAGATTTTAAGTCCATTGCCTTACCGACTTGGCTACGCCCTATATTTTTGGGGTGACTGGAGGGTCTCGAACCCTCGAATACCGGAGCCACAATCCGGCGTGTCCATAGCATCCATTGTAACAATAGCGCCCTTCACGTGAAATTTCTAGCCTGTTGCAGAAACTCTCTTATCTCCACTACTTCCAGCGATGTGCAACTCATTAAGGCACCGCCTAAATCGTAGTCATCAGATAACTGCCTGTTCTGATTCGGAAAAAGGCTCCGGGTGTATTGTTACTTCACACGGTGAAAATATCGATTTTATTTCAGCTTCCACTTCATCACATATTGAATGCGCCAGGTTTAAACTTAAATCACCATCAAGCATAATGTGCAAATCTATCAACCTCTTGCTCCCAGAACGCCTAGAGTGAATATGTTTATATCCCTTGATCACAGGATGTTTTTCAATTATATTTTGAATCATCGTCCGTTCTTCATCCGGTAAAGCTACATCTATCAATTCATGGATGCTCTTTATTGTCATATCATAGCCAGCCTTAAAAATTATTACAGCAACAACCACAGCAATAACTGAGTCGAGCCAGTATATACCTGTTAGTTTAATTATAATCAGTCCGGCCAGAACGCCTACGCTTGTCCATATATCTGCCTGCAAATGAAGAGCATCAGCTTCCAGTGCATGGGATTGTGTCTCTTTTGCTACCTTGAACAGGTTACGCGATACAAAATAGTTTACAATAATGGATACAACCATTATTACAATACCATATTCTAACGCCTTAGGCGCTTCGTTCGTAGAAAACTTCTGGACTGCTTCAAAAACTATCCAAATAGCTGCTGCTATGATTAAAAGCGCTTCGACTGCTCCTGATAAGTTTTCAATTTTTCCATGCCCATAGGTATGTTTTATATCAGGTTTTTTATCAGAGTTAGAAACAGCAAAATAAGCAATAAGGGCTGCTAGAAGGTCAACCGCTGAATGGGCCGCCTCCGATATGACACTTACTGAACCGGTGAAAATTCCCACAACGAGTTTCGTTAGCACAAGAACAGAATTAGACATCACCGAAATTCTAGCCGCGCTCTTTTTGCTGCTAGAAGAAAAATCAAAAATTTTATTCATAAATCCTCCTGTATTAAAATAAAATCTATATCTTTGTAAGAAGCTTCACTATTTATCGCAATAATGTCGCAAAACCATAATTTATAAATAATAGCCTTAAATGATAGCCACTGCCACAACATCGTCCAAGCGGATACAAGAAAGCTTAATGAAGCCCCCTTAGATGCTCAAGGGCTTCATTACACGAAGCAAACTTACCATCCACGGCCACCAGTCTTCTGATAAACGATTTTAAAGATGGCGAAACTGGTATATATTGTTCCCAAGACATAGACTGGTCGGGACTGATTGAGTTAGTAAACAAATCAACCGCAACAACGCCAGCGCCGAACAAATCACTTTGTAGCGAAAAGTCGTTGCGCTTTTTCATGTACGAAGCGGAGCTGTCTGCAATGATCTTTCGCGAAGCACATTCAGTCAAGAAATCTATATCCGCATTATGCTGCAACCGATATGCCAAACCAAAGTCAATCAAAAATAACCGTTTATCATTGACTATGATATTGGAAAGTCTCAAATCCCGGTGGACAATGACTGGCTTTTCCACTCTAGGCATATGGAGATGAGTTTAGTTAGTACACCTCCTTTATCTGAGTAAAATTAGTTTACTATTGCTGAACTAAGCTTATATTTTTTTACGCAAAACTTGATTAAAGAACTTCACAACCTCATACCATAACACAGCTACACATGCGATACCAATTGCCAGCAGCATTTGCTCCCAGGATAGCGGAGCTAATTTCAAAAATTCATGCAGCGGAGTGTAAAGCATAATTAATATACCGACTATTGTCCCTGCAGTTACAGCCAATATCACTTGATCACTAACAAGTTTTACGAATGATTGGATGGCAAATTCAGTATTCGAGCTATTCACCTGAATCAACAGAATATTGGAAATCAAAATAACTATAAGTCCCACTAATATGAATAGTAAATACATATCCCACAGCCTTTTTTATATTGTCATAAATCCTTCTGCCATCTTTAATCGTATCTACGATTGTAGAAAAATTATCATCTAGCAAAATTAAATCAGCAGCCTCTCGGGAAACTTCCGAGCCGCATTTGCCCATTACGATACCAATATCTGCATATTTCAGCGCAGGGGCATCATTAACGCCGTCACCGGTCAGGGCTACAATTTCTCCATTGCTATTAAAAGCTTGAACAATTCTCATTTTGTGTTCTGGAAGCACTCTTGAAAAAATACTTACGTCTCTGACTCTCTCCTTAAGTTTGTCATCACTCATTTTATTAAGCTCATCACCGGTGATAATTTTGTCGCTGTTAGGCATACCAATTTTTTTGCAATCGCACTAGCAGTATTTCCATTATCGCCGGTTATCATGACAATGCGAACACCGGCTTCCGTACATGTTTCAATGTCCTGCTTTACAGAGTCTCTTGGCGGATCAGCCAGTCCGATCAAACCGCACAGCTGCAAATTACATTCCTCCAGGAACTAACTCCGAGCTATTGATTACTTTTTCAATCCCATCGCGCAATACAATAATTCTGGGAGCAGATAAATCTCGCAATGCCTTTAGTGTTTTATCAGTTCTCCATTCCTGAATAACTTCTATGCTAATAATCGCTACGACAAACACCAGCATGATTGCGCCATCTTTCGGTTCTCCAAGAGTGAAATAAATTATAGCCGCCGCAATAAGCAGCAGAAACATGGGTTCACTAACAATAGCGAGAAATTTACGTAAAAACCCATCCTTTTTTCCGACACAAGTTCATTCTTACCAAATTGTGCTTGGAGTTCTTTCGCTTTCGTAGTGGTTAAGCCTTGTATGTTTTGAATCTGAACTTCTGACATAATTGCTTACCTCCATTGGATTTTAGTTAATTTACAATAACTACTCTTAAAAATAAATAAAAATAGCCTGTGGGACATTTTTCTGTCCCACAGGCTTAATTAATCCTGCTGCCATGATCGGCCCAGCTGCATTAACTTCTTATAAGTTAACCGCCTGATCAGTTTGTACTGTAGTTTCATGCAGTACAAAGAGATGTATTAATTATAACATGGCTAAACAATATAAAGCAATATGTACCAGTTAGGGATTGTTGCAATCACTGGAAAGATGATTAACGGGAACTACTCTCCAAGTGTTTACGGCTCTTGATCTTTTCGATGACCGTAGGATATAATGAAAAATCCGTGTGGGGCAAAAATTTGGCCGCTGACATTTTATTCAGAAAATCCGGTGCCTCAGCTAAGGAAAGATAGGCTATACTGCCAATTAGATCTTCTACAACCAATAATTGATCTGCATCTTTTAATAACTCGCAGGCTCCTTTTATAGAGCCGTTTCCCAGCTGAACAAACCTATCTCTGGGAAGGTCGGGATATAACCCAATGGTAATCCCTGACTCAATATTGATGTAGGTTCCAAAGGCTCCGGCCATATATACCCGTTGAATCTTATCCGGTGTAATACCCAATGTATCCACTAAAAATGCTACCATGGTGTTCGCTGCCGCTTTCGTATCCATAAATCTTAAAATATCAGTCTGACTAAATATTAAGTCTTCATTTAAGGCTGATTCGTACTTCCAGGCGTAAACAATGACATATTCTCCGTCCCGCATAACGATTCTCTCTGAGCTGCCGGGAATAAACCGCCCCGAATAATCGATCCAGCCTTCCAGCAACATTTCAGCAAGAAGGTCAACAATTCCTGAACCGCATATACCTACTGGCTCTGCATTCTCTATTGTAGTAATCTTCAACTGATTTTGAACAATCTGCACCGAATCTACCGCCCCCGCTTTCGCCCGCATTCCCTGCTTGCTGATACCGCCTTCCAAAGCAGGTCCTGCCGCACCCGCAACTGAAATCAGAAATTCATTGTTGCCCAAAAGCATTTCGCCGTTTGTTCCAATATCCATAAAGAGAGCCAGTTCACTTTGTTCATACATCTTGGACGCCAACAGCCCACTGATAATATCGCCGCCTATATAATTAGCTATAGAAGGAAAACAGTATACTAATCCATTAAAGGGTAAGCCTATTTCACGGCCAATAAAGAAACCACTCCGGTTAAAAGCTGGCGTATAGGGAGTATAAAAAATAAACCAAGGATCAATCCCCAACAGAAAATGAATCATGGTAGTATTGCCGCCGATAATGAATATACCGCATTTGTCCGGATAAATGCCTGTTGCAGTTTGAATTTTATCCATAAGTTCAACAAAATTCAGCAGCGTACATTGCTGGATTTCCCTTAAATGAGCATCATTATCCTTAACGTAAACGATTCGACTAAGGATGTCCTCACCAAAACGGACTTGATGATTGATCACGCTTTCTTCACGCAAAATATTTCCAGTATTCAGATCGATCAGCTGCATGGTAACCGTTGTGCTCCCAAGATCAGCTGCATAAGCAAAATTCTTATCTGAAGTATTTCCCCTCTCAAGGTTTACAATTTCCCAGGCAAAACCTTTTTGTACTAAGGTAACTGTGAGCTTCCAGTCAAAATCCCGCAGCAGCTTATAGGACAATTTAATGGTTTCAATAGAAATCTGAACCTCTCCATACTCCGGTTTTAAAGCTTGAAGGATTCTGTCAATGTCGGCCACAGAATCTCCGTTACCCGGCGCGCTCAATTCAAGGTATATTTTTTTACAAATTACATTTTTCATAATTCTTCCTCTTCATGCGCATTATTTAAAAATTACCATTTTTACTAATGATAACAAATCACGAGAATATCTTACTTCAACAACTACCCAACTACAACACAAGCTGTGGATATACCGGTAGAGCCTATCCCATCCCAAATTTTAAAGGGTAGACAATGCGATATCCATTTTTCTGATAATCTTCAATACTTCTATATAAAATACCTTCCAATCCCATAAAAACATATATGCCATGAAACTAAATTCTGAACGCTGCTAATGCTATTTCCTAATCGTCAAATAAAATACCGCAAAATAGTAGCCATACTTAATTGGCCATTATTTTGCAGTGTTTTATTTTTGCCGATGAGCCCCCATAGTATATCCCCAACCCACTTGGGGACCCCGCCAATCGCCCGTGAAAGTAAACCCAGTATAATAACCACAATCACCAGAATGAGATAATGTAGCATGTTCCGCCTTATAAGCATAATTTCCCCCTTTTGCGTCGATATCGCTCCGCCGATGATGCTTTACCTGCTTAGCAAAATATTGCGGGCGCGCTGTTCAGACAAGTTGTATCCTTGCCAATTGCTGTTTTTAAAAACATTTAGGCGTTTTATAATAATCTGCTCCCTGCTGTTTGCTGTATTAGTAGATCTGAAGCATTGGTCAGCTCCACCAGATAGGGTAAAGCGTCATAGGATAACTCGGACAAATAATAAACGTCTATTCTACCTGTCAGGTAAAATCGTTCCATGTTTTTCTCGGCTATGAATGTATCAACGTTTACATAGTTTATTAGCATATAGGCGACAAGCCCAATCACAATGTACCATTTTGCAAGATTTATTCTGTCCGTCCATACCCTGTAAGCGGTAACGCACAGCATAACAAATATCATAGCCATGAAGCTGTGAGTAAAAAACCTCAGGTATGTATAGCCATAACTCTCTTCATATAGTGACATCCTAAAATGAGCTGAAAACAGCAAAACAAAAGTACTTACTATAAGAATGCTATTGAGCCACTTCAAAGTTAGCGCTGCTCTATGACTGTTTGTCGTCGTAAAGTTAATGACTCCCATGACGATTCCCATATTTATCAGCGCCACGGCAACAAGTTCAAAAAAGCCTCGTCTGGCATACTCCGCATAACTCAGGCCGGAAGGCAAATTATTAAATAAACTGCTAAATAAATAGGAATACTGGACGAAGCAGAATATAAGATACACGAAGCAAAGAACGCAAAGACCGCTTGCAATGACAATCTCATCTAATTTTTTTGTCCGGGTTGTATAAGAAACCTTTTCGACCCTATGGATGAGTCGCCAAATAAAACTGAAGGCCAAGGGCGTAATCAACCCGAACAGTAAAGAATGCTTTAAATCTCGGCAATGCTTATTTTGTCCAGAAAAAACTGATAAAAAAACTAAACACCTGGTCCGCCGAAACAAGCAAAGTCAACATGTAATAAGAATCGGGAAAGAAAAAACAATCCCTAATATTACCTTACGCAAAACCGAGCTGTCGGCACTATCGTTCTCTTGACGCGCCAAAGCCCATATCAAAGAGAATGGTTTCTTCACATACCGAAGAGGACCGATAATCAACTGGCAACAAATATCTTTCAAGAACCAAGCATTCATCACTCAAAAAATGATGTCAAGGAGGTTATCCCTGCAGAAAGGTTCAGCACCGTTTACCCAGGGTGGTGATCTTTATTAGGCATTAAAATCTTAAAAATGTAAAGGCTATAGGCTTGTCCGGAATACTATACGGAGTTGCCGGATATATGCTGCCCTAAGCGGCGGAATACTTTTTCTACCAATTAAGCACAATATAAAAAAAGGAGGTATAAACTGTGTTTAAACATGAAAAACAACTTTTGTCGGAAGTAAAGGTTGAACGTCCAAATCCCACTTATGCTGCAATGCTTACCGAACAGCTCGGTGGACCAAATGGAGAAATGAAAGCAGCCATGCAGTACATGGCACAAAGTTTCAGGATCAAAGATCCGGCGATCAAGGACCTCTTCATGGATATCGCCTCCGAAGAACTTAGTCATATGGAGATGGTCGCAACCACGATCAATCTTCTCCACGGCCATGATGTTAACACTGAAGCTGTTATGGCCGGGCATATCGAAAGCCAGGTGCTAACTGGATTGAATCCGTTGATGGCGAACGCCTCAGGGTATCTGTGGACGGCAGCGTATGTCAATGTTACCGGAGATCTTGCCGCAGACCTTCTGTCCAACATTGCCGCTGAACAGCGGGCCAAAGTTGTCTACGAATATCTTCACCGGCAAATTACCGACCAGTACGTCCGTCAGACGATAGATTTTCTTCTCAACCGTGAGGAAGCTCATAACACTCTGTTCAGAGAAGCCTTCAACAAGGTCGCAGGGACCGGCTCTACCAGGGACTGGGGTGTAGACGAGAACGCCCGCCTGTATTTCGACCTTTCTACCCCAGGCAAATATTTCGATCTTAAAAATCCCCAGCCTCCACAGTTCCAACCCGCTGACCTGGGTAACACCCAGCAAAGTAACATCTTAACCACAAAGCACGATATACCACAACAATAGTTGACAACTGGCCGGCCTCCAGCCGGCCAGGTTCATATCGACTTGCCGACGATTTTTCAACTCTGGAGGCCCAAATTGAAAATCATCGTTTTAGCGGACACTCATCTAAGGATGAATCATAAACTAACGCTCCTAATACCTATATTAACAGCGGCGGATTATGTCATTCACGCCGGTGACTTCATCTCCAAGGATGTCCTTGATTGGTTCCTCCGGCAACCAAATTTTATCGGCGTCCACGGAAACAACGATGAAACTGAAGTAAAAAGATTGCTCCCAGAACGGACTATTACCATAATCGGTGGCTTTAAAATTGGCATATGCCACGAAAGTCGTAATGCACCCGACCAAGAGGACTTCAAGAAGACGTCGCCGCTCCACAAATCTCGAGAACAATAACCAAGGTACTATAAGAACAACAAGCAACAGCCACTATTGCCACGTAAACAGCTCCTGACATAACCACCTTATAATACTGGCCTCCCTATCGCCTCCTCGCGGGAAAACTCCAAGACTAGATCGAAAGGGACGGTCAACTAGTCGATTAATTTACCGGAAACTAAAGGGAGATGGTCACCCATCCCCCTTTACTGTTGCTGTCCATTCTGTTGCTGATTAAGCAGGTTCTCTTCCTGGACCAAGTTTAACCGGCTGCTGATTACCTGAATATGCCGAGTCATATCCTGCTCCATCTGCTGGAACATCTGCTTGGCGGTTTTGGTCCTGGGTAGCGTTGGCAAACTGAGCATAGGTTCCCTGGGCGGACTCAGCTGTGGCTAAAGCAAGTCTTGCTTTACTGTCATGAAGCACCTCCTAATTTGTCCTATTAGTAGCATACCCCACTTCCAAAGCTCTATGCCCTATGTTAAGGAGGGCCTTGATTCTGACTCTTCCGGGAAATTGTCAACTGCCCGCTAGAATCATAAAGGGCAAGAATTACCTCGCTCTTAAAGTCGTTTATACCTTGCTTAGCCAGTTGCTGAAGTAGTTGCTCTCTGGTCATACCGATGTGTCTTAGGTTTTGTTCAATGATTTGTGCGTCAATGATTAACGGTAGCGTAAGACCGCTAGGCTGAGGTGACATATTTAGGTCCTTAGGCTGGACAGGCCTGTACTGAGATTTAGGGAAAACCGACAGCTCACCCTGAGACTCCAGGATTGCATGATCGATTTCCTCGATTTTGTCATACCCCTTCTGCCTAAGTAGACCCATAAACTGATTGATGGTTAAGGTCGATGCTTTAAGAGCCTGCTTGTCGATCTTTCCATTTTCTACAATCATGAGCGGTGTGTGCTCAAGGAACTTGGTCAAACGATCAACTAGAGCCAACCGGGCGGTAATAAGAAGCAGAATGGTAATAACGCCCGTCCCGAAAAGAGCCTTAACCGTCACTTTGGTTACGAGAGGCTCCGCAGCAACCGTAGTTAAGAGCATTATACCGGCTAACTCGTAAGAGGCCATCTGGGCGATGGCCTTTTTAGACAGCGTACGAGCAGCAAAATAGGTCATTATATAGATGAGGATGGTCTTCAAACCATAGGAAAGGATGTCATCCATGAGTTAAGCTCCTTTCAAAGTTACGGCCCGGGGAAAGGATCAGTAGCATCTTTTGCCGCCTGCTTTATGGCACCAATGGCTGCCAACGCCCCCTCCTGCTGGTGCTTTACAAGGGCCTTAGCCTCCCCAAGCCTCTCCCTGAACACGACGATCTCCTCGGCCGAATTCGCAATTTGCATGACTAACCTATTCTTTTGATATGTTTCTTCAAGTTCAGCTAAGTTCTGCTCTGCTCTCGGCCAGTTCTTATGACTTACGTTCTGTTCCAGTTCCTCTACCTTAGCCGTCATCTCCTGTCTAGGCAACACTGCCCATAAAGATAGCCACAGGGCGGCGAATGCCATCAACCAACCGATTCCAATATATTGTCGCATATCCGTGCGGTCGAACATGCCTGCGATCCCTCCTACTGCGTTATTGATGTAGCTTGGTTGTCTTGTTTAAGGTCGATGTAATACTGCCCTTGCGGATTGATTATCATCAGTTCTACCTCACTAACGTCTTGAACTCCCTGTAATCTTAAATATTCGGCGAGAGCAGTCTGGGTAAGGCCGGCGGCGGTGAGATTGTCGGCGATGAACCGGCCGTCGATGATTAATTCTTTTCCGGCCAAACCGTTGCTTGACGCTTGCGACGAGGCCACGGCCATGTCTCCGGAGGTGAGCGGTTGAAATTGACTCTTCTTGAGGATGCTTATCTTGCCGTCGGTTTCGATTATCCCTACTTCGACCTGACCAGGGTCGAATACGCTTTTCTCCCGGAGCTGCTTCAGCAAGTCGTTAATATTGTAATTCCGTCCAGCCAGCTTCTCCTCAAGAATCTTACCTTTATGGATAACCATTAGCGGTTCGGCTTCCACCAACTTCCGGGCAGGCAAATTGACCAATGTAAGCCTGGCGGTCGCAAGCACCCAGCCGGTCCAGACCACAAGAGCCGCAATGCCGAGATAAATCGGCATTGTTGGATTGATAAGAGTTGATGCTGCTATCGAGCCTATGGCAATCCCGCTGACGAAATCGAAGAAGGTAAGTTGCGATATCTGCTTCCTGCCCATCACCCTTGTGAGTAGCAGGAGTAGCATATAGGCCACACTTGCCCTGATGGCGATATCTAATAGATCGTTCATTACGCCCTCCGTAACAAAAGAGTTTCTAATATCCTTCCCTGACTCACCTTATCCTATTCTTTCGGATAAAAAACAATATACTGTCGAAAACTAACCTAGGAAGAAAGGTGGTAAATACCAATGACCGTTAAGCAAGATTTACAGAAGGCCATCGCCGCGGCCAAGGCCGCCCAGGGCACCTATGCCCAGTTCGCCGTGGCCACCACAGATCAGGCACTAAAGCAAACTTTTGAATCGATGGAAAAAGACATGGTGAGGCATCTTATGCAGCTCAACCATCGGCTCGGCATAGTCCAGGACAACCAAGGTTCACTGAACGGCCAAAATACGGGGCAATGATAAGTCCCTTAACGAGGGGATTACTATGGAGCGGTCAGTATCTGAAATAGTATTGATTCTCAACACTTCCGTGAGCTACATCTTCCTTCTTGCAGTCACTCGCATCATGGGCTGCAAGGACATCTCACAGCTAATTTTTTTGATTTCGTTAACGCCATAACCATTGGATCGATAGTCGCCAACATCACTATGGACCCAGAGACGCCACTGTGTTACGGACTCTTCAGCACTGCGCTCTGGGGGCTTGGGTTATGGCCACTAATGTTATTACGCTAAAAAGCCTGCCGGCCCGCAAATTGATATATGGCGAACCTATAATAGTAATCCATGATGGCAAGGTCCTATCAGTTCCGCCAGTTCGGCTTTCACTTGTTCCGGTGTTTTGTTACTATGTTTTTTCTTGGCTGGTTCAATGCCTAACACCATGTCCACGGTAACCGGGCGTTTCAGTTCCGCACTCTAATGTTATACCGGGGCTACTCCCGGAGTTGTGTCTGTTAAAGTTGGTACAGCGGTAAGACCCGCACAAGTGCCATTGGCAATCGCTATATTGAGTGTCGCGTCATTAGCGGCTGCTAGGCCAGTTCGTTGCTCATAGGCATTGATGATGCTTTCTTTCACTTCTCCAAGCATTTTAATGCCGCTTTGAAAGTCGGCGGCCCGGATTATGGATCATGAGCATACTGACCGGTGACATGATAATTTCATCACCAGCCATGGCAATGACTGAGGCAGCACTGGCAGCGAAGTGGGTGAATATCCAATGAGCCCATCAAAGCCTAGACCTGGAATGTGAAGAACTTCGTAATTTCTGAGGAAATGGCTTTGACCGTCTTTGTTGTATTCATAGTAAAGTTGGCCTTGTTCGCCTCGGTTGACGGTCATTTTATTGGGTAAAAGTGGGTAGAGGGCTACGACCCTGCCCCGGCCATCGCGGATTATTTGTGCATAAGCATTGCCCCATAACAAAAGATGACCCATCAGTGTTTCTCGAAACACAAACGAGGTCATCTCAGGATTTGGTTCACTATGGAGTAGATAGTATATGGGGTGATCTGCTGCTTTTTCTTTTCCGCCGCTTGTATAGCGATAGGTGTGTAATGGCAGCGAGGCTATGGTCTCAGCTAGGATTCTGACACAGGCATACACAGCGGTTGTTTGCATGGCTGTTCGCTCATTAACTGTTTTGCCGCTAGTGCTTGTCCCAAAGAAAAAGTTGTACGTGCCGCTCCATGTGCTATTTTGGGGGCTGGCTCTTGTTTGAAAAAACCTTCATATAAATGGGATTTTCATCCGTCACCTCCTGAAAATGAGTATGAAAAAACCATCTCCTTCCGAAGATGACTCGCTTTGAATGTAAATAGTAGCCTGAGTATTGTCAGGTATCTTTTCTCAAAATGTTAAGGTATTCCTCATATGCAAAGCAGCGATTGCGGCTTGCATTTTGTGTTTGCCTCAATATCTCGATTTCCATCAAATTATTTACCGCTTTAGAAACCGTATTAAACGCAAGACCTAATTCAGTACTGGTTTTTTTGATATCGATAATCGGGTTCTTTTTAATATATTCAAAAACCTGCACCGTCGTCTTGAGTGATTTCTTCGCTCCCAGTACTCTTGCATAGTCTCCTTCATGCAGTGCCACTAACAAGTCAATAGTATCAATCGCATCTTGCACTGACTCAGCAACTGCTTTCAAAAAAAAACTGAATCCATTGTTCAAATCTTCCCTTTAGCCTTACTTCCATCATCCGGTCGTAGTATTCAATACGATTTCTTTTCAAAAAGTAAGAAATGTATAGAGTTGGGTGTTTAAAAAGGTGCTTTTCCCGTAAAAAAAGAGGTTCCAGGGATTAGTTTGTTTCGATCAGAAGCGTCCCCGGTGGTATTATAGTTAAGAGGACGACAATGGCATAACAAAAAAATTTAGCACTCGATGGACTATTTTTTAAGTCGCGTGTTAGGAGAAATGATATGGCTGAAAATTTTGTATCTAACTTGTTAATACCTGAATTGTTGTGCGCTGATTTCAACAAAAGTCTCAATTTTTACACAGAAATCTTAGGATTTCAGATTAGATATGATCTTTATGAATCCGTAAAAAAAGCAAACGCCAGAATTTATCTCCCCCTCAAAGAAGAGTGGTATCAAGCAAACGAAATTATGCTTGGATGTCTTCAGTTCATAGTTTTTGATATCGATGGCTATATGCTTCGCTTTTCTCAGGATATCGGTACAAAACCAATATAAGCAAGCTTTGAAAGTGCCGGTTAGGTCTTGAGATCTGCTTAAAAAACGTAATCACCGCAAATTAGAGCCATATTAACTGGCTATTACTTTGCGGCACAAAACACTGCACTGCTTATTTCAATGATCTCAACTTTTTACTATACCTTTCCTCATCATAAGGTGCATTATTTTTCATTACATCATATATTTCTTCAATAAGGACAGCAGCAATTTTTTCTTTGGCGATTTTTTCGGTGTATCCTAATTTTTTTAATCTTTCCAATGTCGTTCTTGTAATTGGCGGGTTATTCTCCCGAATCTGATTATCAACAGTTGCCAAAATAGTCCTTTTTAAATTCTGATTGGTCATATTCTTCTCCTAATAATCATTTTCTTCACCATCACCAGATTACCTTTCCTGATCCGGTGGGGTATCTTAGGTTCCTAGTTTTCTTTTCAGCCCACCCAATTCCTCTACCATAGCCGGACGCCTTACATACATTTCACTTAAGCGATCAATTAAATTGATTGCTTTTTCTTTTGCCCCCGCCTGAGCAAAATCTTTAATCATCCGGCAAACTTGCTTATATTTTCTGCGGTCAGTAGCTGCATGGGCTTCCTTTAATATATACTCCTCAAAGATTTTGTGTGTTTCTTCCGGGAAGTTAATAACCATTTGCTTACCATAATACAATACAAGCGAAGGCCACTGTTTGACAACATCTAATAATTTTATCATTTCGCCTTGTCGCTTCAAGAGAGCTGCATATTCATTCACTGGCAATTTCTTCGAAAGCTCCTGCCAAAGCAGTTCTTCTTTGTCTTTTCCAAACACCTTGCTGCTGATATATATTTTTCAGCTTCATAAAATAAGCTGTGTCCCACTGAAACAAGATATATCGTACGGTTTCCGTAAGCTCGTCCTGTTTACCTGTTTCAGCGTAGATTTGTTCCAAATAGTAAGCCCAGGGAGCAGGCCGGTTGAAATGTCCGTATATTTTCTTCTCGATGGCTTCCTTACATAGTTTTTCTACTTGTTGGTAATCCTTTTCGGCAATAGCCTTGTCCACAACAATCATCCGTACAAATCCGGTTGCAGCCGCTATATGGGATAAAGCCCCTGTCCGAATTGCGGCGAATAGTAGCGGTGATATGATCTTTTATTTCAGATAGCAGTCTATTGTCTGTCATGGCAACCCCCTTTCTATTGTTAGATCAACAATCCTTCTCTGCATAAAATATACTAACAGAAACCCTCTCGAGCGATTTTTTTATGTAATTGTATTGCTTATGAACCAATTTTTTGATGCTATCTCTGATAGTCCATTATACCTTGCAACACCCTCTTCATAAAGGAATTCATAGATCAGGTCACAGTAATCCTCTTCTTCCCGCCGCATCTTCTTATAACGTTTCTCTAACTCATACGAAAAATCCAAATTATATGCAAAGCTCTCTATTTTCCCTTCAAGATATTCCTTGGTCATATTTATCATATACTTTCGATATTAGGCTGCTTCAACGTACATTTTCTCCTCATCTATTTTTTCATTAGAAACGGAACAGGAAGAAACATAGTTCTAGAATATAAATAGCACAATAACGCAATTTTGTCGAGCAACGCAAGCCTGACGGCCAGTTACAATCTAATTTTTATAGCGATAACACACGGTTTGCGTTCCGGTGTGTTTTTACTTAGGCTATTAACTTCATGAGAAAATATCCAACAATAAGATTAAGCAAACATAACACTGGTATGCCTATAGTAAATAATCGATGGCGTGTCTTATGGCGGAAAACGTGCATGCCAAGCAAAACCCCTGACGCTCCAAAGGCTGCAGCACAAACGAAAAAAGTTTGCTCACGGATGCGCCACTCATTCCTGCGAGCCCGGCGCTTGTCCAGCATAACCATCAGAAATGCAGCTAAATTCCATAGAATGAATAGCGCAAATAACGGCGGAAAGCTGCTAATCATAACGCCAATCCCCTTTATCACTTATCTTGCTGCCGTTGAATAAAAATCGTAGAACAGTTACTATTTCAGAAGGTCTCATGGTTTCTTCAAAGCCTAACTCTTTAAACTCTGCCCAGACGCTTTTTTGCAATTCTGGTGAAACCGCCGATAGGCTCCGAAATTCAGAAACAACCGCTTTGATTTCACTATTATCCATTAACTCAAGGATACGTTGGCCTTTTTTCATGCCAAGCATCATAAGAAAAACAGCCACCTTTTTTACCGGTAACAAAAAGACTACCTCCCGGAAAGTTTAATAGCAGATGATAAACTGCACCCCATAGGTAAGCCAATCACGGCTCCCTATGGGGTCTCACTTTTTTACAATATTTCGTTGGAAGTGATCTGTACGGAAAAGTCACCTTTACTTGTCCGTTTAATGACGCCTTTCTTACCGCCACCATCATCAACCGTTATGGCCTGTAAGTTATGAGCCATCATAAAGTTAAGTGCATCCTGCTTTACGAAAGCTTCCCAGCTTACCTTTTTTGAATCAGCCTGTTCTTCTTTTATTACATCTTCTGTCACAAAAATCTCTCCCTTCTGCATGATAATGCCAGCCACATCCCGCCTTAGGCAGAACTTTATTGCTGACATCATTTTCGGCAACCACTGAAAAGATCACTAGTATTACCAAAAAAGTCCACTATCTCTTTTCGCCAATAAATAGCTTATTTCCTTTCACTTGTTTCAAACATGCAAAAATGTTGACAAGAGTCATAATCAATATGGTCAACCCTCAATAGTAAGGAAACACTTTACTGCTTTGGTTAACCTTCACAAGTTTTTTACACTTAGGACATTTTATATCTAGCCGAACTACCTGAGACCAAAGATCAAATAATCGCAGCTTACAATAAGGACATTTGATTTGTTCTGGAATGGCCTTCACTTCCTCAATTGAAATGTTCAGAGCCATGATTAGATCCTGGGAAAAAGTCGAAAGAAAAAAGCAGGAAAAGGCTTAGTCTTTTCCTGCTGGGTTTCGAACTATATCAATTAAAGAATCGATATCCGCTTGTGGAGGCAACCCTTTGCGATCTTTATAATAAATATCAAATCGGTCTAACTTACTCAGTATACCTTTATTTAACCCTGTTAGGATTAGCTCCATTATATGGTTTATGTCGCAAACAATACAATTATTCTCCGGCATCCAAATCCATTGATTCTCACCTACAGGCCGAAAAAATACTTGAAACGGAATTCCCGGCTCACCTACTTCCTGAATTGTGGTTCGGGCTGCGTTAGCTATGGCATACGAAATTTGTTCTTCGGTTGGGGTATTGAAATTATAAGAAGTAGCATTCTCATAAAAGATATCAAAATGCTCCATTGTCCAAACAAGATTTTGAGCAATCGCATGTCCAAGATATTCGAGGATCAGGTTTTTGTCGCAAATAATATCTCCTTGGAATATCTTGTGCCATTTGAATATGTCGCGCACTTCCCGGAAATATAAACGAAAAGAGTCCTGTGGTATTTCAATCATATCTTAACCTCTCTTCTGTTATATTGTTGGTTCATCTTATTAGTATAAGCATAACAAGAGCGAGTATTACTCTCTAAGCAACATAAGCGTCAGACAGCGCAGACTTCCGCCGCCTGCCAGAAGTGCATGAGGATGAAATTCTATGATTTCGATACTCTTGCTGTATAGCTGTTTTTTTGTCTGCGCCTTAAGGGCAATGTCATAATGAAAAATAGTTTTAGCATCAAGCGGTATAAACGAGCAAGCCCACTGCTGCTGTTCCTCATCTGATACCGAAATAAGTTCCATTTGTCGTTCAAACATAAACTGTCTAAAATCGTTGATCTCCTGCCTGCCGTTTTGAGTAATATGCCAAGCTTTTAAAAAGGCTGGCATATACACAAGTGCGAGGTTATCGTTGACTTTTCCAAACAGCATGTCGGCATGCATATAGCGTCTGGCTTTCACAACATCGACATAAATGATTTCTGGAAATAGTGTCAGCGCATAGGGAATAAACTTTTCCACCGATGCCGAATGGTGTCGCTCAGTGCAGGCAATAAAAGCAGTCCTTGGTGACAATATCAAAAATCCCTCAAAGTGATCGGTTTCCGCGAATTCATAGCATATGGGCACACCCAGGTTTGTCAAAGCTTCTTTAACAACACTATCTTCGCCAGCTCTCCCATATCCCATCTTAGACAACACGGCACCCTCCCGGGTGATAACCGAGCTGTCATTTAGATAAGTTAGACTGGCTAATACATTCATTTCATCCTTGTTCTGCTGAACGAAATCAGCTAATTCATACACCTCAATTTGATGATGCAGCAGTAACGATTTATAACGCTCATGTTCAGCTAGATACTGCTCGGCATCAGGCACTTGATCAAACATATAATACCCGACAGTAATGGCGTTCATGTTAGCTATCGATACCACAGGCTTATGTACCATGACTGCTCTAAGTTGACCAAAACTCTCAGTGCCAAAGGTGGTTAGAGGCGATTTGACTGCCATACAGCCCACTCTCCTTATGTTTAGTTATTTTAGTTTGTCAGCTTCGGCTCTAGTTAACCCAAAATATTCAGCCAAATATAAAGTGGCAATCTCTCATAGGTTCAAAAAACCTATTTTGAGACCGCCACTTTCTTTTGTGTTGCATAAAATTTATCTGTAAAGAGTAGATGAGCATAACCTTCACATTCTACAAAGCTCAAAGCCATTTCGCCGTTACCAATGAGATACGGATCTCCTACTGCCCCGTACTATTAATGTGTGATGGATGATACATTAATGAGGCATTTGCCACCGATTTAACATAGTATATAGCAAGATATATACTATGGGGGGCATTTAATTAGATGGAAAGACTAAATCCGAAGAAACTGACTACGACGTTTAACGGCGTTACTCAAAGAAATCCTATTATACCTCGCAAATACACATTAACCCATTCAGACTTAACCGCTGAATTATTTCTCACAGTGGGACGGCAAATTGCATTCGAAAAGATCGGTCCCATGCGGGATGAAGTTGTGGCTAAATGGCGACGATTTCAAAACGGTTATACTTTGTACGGTTTTGTGCAAGTAGACGCCCTGAAAGGAAACAAAACCATATCCGCTGTTCGGTACAAAATGTTCCAACAGGAAATGCCCTTAGCTTTAGAAGCTATTCGCTTCGGTGATAGAAAGTTCTTTGATACCCATCCTTCACTAGGAAATGCTCCCATTTGGATAATCTTTGCATCCAGATATCGAGAATATAACGAAGTACAGTATTGGAGTACACCTAACAAATATTTGTAATCATCCCCTAAAGAGTATTAATTTGGAAAGTAAGCAAGTAGAATTGCTATATCTTAAAGCCTTCGGTAATCTTAACTTACTTTTCCAAAAACCACTTACCCTCATCACAAAATAGATACACTTCCTTACCAGCAATCCGGCAGGTGTAGCGCATACCTTGCAGACCTGCCTTTAATGATGCCGCTTGGCGAATATCTAATACACGGTCAATCGGGAATTTCCGTTCGTTTTCCCATATCAGGGAAAGTGGACGGATTCTGCCTTCTTTATCGTGTTTGGCTACTACTTCTATATGTACTTTCCCCACATAACTCACCTCTACTTGAAATAAGATACCGGATGAATGGTATGGTCATCCTTCGGGTTGAAGCCGGTTAACTGACGATCAAGTAACATGGCGCAGCGTTGGACACTATAGTGCCCAAACCGTTTACGAATAGTATCAATAGTCTGCTCAATTTTCTCCGCCTCTAGGTTATCACCATCGAACAAATCAATTTGAACATGCCCGTTGGCTGTTACCAAGTCAGCCCCACGCACACCTATGCTGCGAATTGGTTTATCCCAAGTATAGTTTGCCTTAAACAATTCCATAGCCTTTCTAGCAATATCGTTAGATATGAATGATGGTATCAGGAGTTTACCTTGTCTATCGAAAGAATATAAATCATTATTTCTCACACTGATGGTTACTGTTCGGCATTTTAGACCATGCTTTCTAAGCCGGGCTGCTACGCTTTCAGCCAATACATAAATGATCAGCTTAACATCCGTATCATTCACCAGATCCCGCACTGTTGTGGTACTGTTGCCGACAGATTTAACAATGCTTTCTTCCCCATTCAACCTGACTGGGGCCGAATCCAGGCCATTTGCAAACGACCATAAGGTTTCTCCCCATACTCCCAGAAGGAGGCGAAGGTTACGAACCTCCCTGTTAGCCAAATCGCCGATTGTGTAAATTCCCCGGTTTTGAAGCTTTTGACGCGTGGATCGGCCAACGTATAACAGTTCACCTACAGGTAGCGGCCAAACCTTATCCCGAAAATTCTCTTCCGTAATGACGGTTGTAGCATCGGGCTTTTTCATATCACTGCCTAGTTTAGCAAAAATTTTATTCCATGAAACTCCGGCAGATGCGGTAAGACCTAACTCTTCCCGAAATCGCTGCCGGATAGTATCCGCAATAGTAGGCCCTGAACCGAATAGTTTAAGAGAGCCGGTTACGTCGATGAAACACTCGTCAATACCGAAGCTTTCTATCTGATCCGAATAGTCAGCATAAATCTCCCGCGCCTGCCGTGAGAAACGAAGGTACTTGTGAAAATCAGCCGACAGAGTCACCAATCCCGGACATTTTAGCCTAGCTTCCCAGATCACGTCACCTGTTTTTACACCCGCTTTCTTTGCCATCTCGCTCTTCGCGAGCACTATACCGTGACGGGCTTCGGCATCACCGCACACAGCGACTGGCTTGTCTCGAAGCTCCGGTCTATGAATCAATTCAACGGAAGCATAAAAAGCGTTGAGATCGACGTGTAAAATCGTTCGAGACAAGAAAACTCCTCCTTACATCCCGGAACATGTGTTTGCTTTATTATAGAACAAACGTTCTGAGATGTAAAGAACTTATCTTGCTGCCATTAAATAAAAATCGTAGAACAGTTACTATTTCAGAAGGTCTCATGTTTTCTTCGAAGCCTAACTCTTTAAACTCTGCCCAGACGCTTTTTTGCAATTCTGGTGAAATCGCCGATAGGCTCCGAATTTCAGAAACTACAGCTTTGATTTCACTATTATCCATTAACGCAAGGATACTTTGGCCTTTTTTCATGCCAAGCATCATAAGAAAAACAGCCACCTTTTTTACCGGTAACAAAAAGACTACCTCCCAGAAAGATTAATAGCGGATGAGATAAACTGCACCCCATAGGTAGTTCGTCGCCACCTATGGGGTCTCACTTTTTTACAATATTTCGTTGGACGTGATCTGTACGGAAAAGTCACCTTTACTTGTCCGTTTAATGACGCCTTTCTTACCGCCACCATCATCAATCGTTATGGCCTGTAAGTTATGAGCCATCATAAAGTTAAGTGCATCCTGCTTTACGAAAGCTTCCCAGCTCACCTTTTTCGAATTAGCTTGTTCTTCTTTTATTACATCTTCTGTCATAATTAATTCTCTCCCTTTTTCGCTTTTTATCTCCATTACTCGCATTGCTTTGTTGCCGGACAAGTAAGTAGACACCATCCAAGATGCCTGCATTAATCATGCTTTCGCCCTTAACAGAGAGCATAAACACGTTATCCTCGCTTCCAACTAATTCAGCAGGTAAGGGATACGTTTCTTCTATGTTTTCAACAGCAAGTATCGGCTGACCGGCAGTAACTAGACCAACGAGCGGAACTGGGATCACCTCGGTGCCATTGTACCATAAAACGGCAGAAAAAGGAACATTCGTTCGTAAATTTTATCGAACATACTTGTGGGGAACATATGTACTGTGGTACAATATCTCCAAGCAAACATACGTTCAAAAGAGGTGTTTAATTATGAGAAAGTCAGTATTAATATCATTAGCTCTTGTTTTTTTGGCTATTACCCCTTTGGCTATTTCTCGTGCTTTTGTTGATAATACTACATACGATACTGTTTACGTGAAATCTGGGGATACCGTTTGGCAAATTGCTAGTAAGTATGCAACTCCCAAAGACGATGTTCGTGAAATCGTTTTTGAAATTCGACGGATAAATAAATTAGATAATAACGCGAGTGTTTATCCCGGCCAAGCTTTGAAAGTGCCCGTTAGGCCTTACTATCTACGTTAAAAATGTGATCACCGCAAAATAGTAGCCATATTAACTGGCTATTCCGGATAGATGGCTAAAAAAACCTGACACCCCTAGTCGGTCTACGTTAAACCCGGAGATACCGTTTGACAAATTGCTGCTAGATACACTACAGATAAAGACGATGTTCATGAAGTCATTTATGAGTGCGCTATTAGCGAGGTGCGAGCACTTGATTGATGGGCTTAGTTTATGGAGTTACTCTTGTTTCGTAAATGCGCTGGAGATACTCCTATAACAGTTAAGTAAATACCACTTAAAATAAAAATAAACCCTAAAATATGATATATTTGAAATTTTTCTTTTAAAAAAACAATAGCCAAAAATGTACTGAAAACTGGCAACAAATGAATAAACAATCCAGCTATATTGGGTCCAATTAGAAATACTGCTTTATTCCAACATACAAAGGCTATTATTGAAGCAAAGATAGCGACGTATCCAATACTTAATAAATTTACGAAATTAATTTCAAAACCTCCTGAATTAATTAATTCTATTATATAAAAAGGTAAAAGCATTACTACTCCGGCTATAGTTATGACAAATAACATTATTATTGGTTTTAACTCAATAGGTTTTTGCTTTAAAGCAACTGTATAAATGGACCAAAGTAGAACTGCAATAAACATCCATATATCACCTTTAGCCAGATTGAAATTTATAATATTTGCCAAATTGAATTGTGAAATAATTCCCCAAACACCAATAAAAGATAATACAATGCCACAGATTTGTCTTGATGCTAGTTTTTCTAGTCGGGTTGCAAAAGAAAAAATTGGAACTACGAATGGTACCATAGCCATCAATAGCCCTGCGTTAATAGCTGTGGTGGAACATAAAGCTAAATATACACAAGTATGAAATGTAGCAATACCAGTGATAGACAGAATTAATAGTAATAACCAATTATTGCAAATTATTTCTTTTGCTTTCCATGCGTCTTTTATAACAAATGGAAATAATATAATTGCAGCGATAGTCCAACGCCAAAAATTCAAGGTCACAGGAAGTATGTTACAAGTTATAGCTTTTCCAAGAACAAAATTACCAGCCCAACATAAAACAGCTATAATAAGAAAGAAAAATGGAATAAAATTTAATTTATTCCAGTAGTAAAAACCCATCTAATCAACTCCATGCCCAAAATTTACTTAATTTATTAATTTGTCATTTTTTGCTAATAAAATAGGATTCCCGGACCTATTCGTTCATATTTAATTATTAAAAAAAAATTTACTAACAGCAACCTTTATTTCTTCGTGTGATCTAAAAAATTCTAAACCATTCCAGCTACCTCCTTCCTTTATTTTCTATAATTGTAAATTTGCATTACATAATTATCAAACATTAAAATATATTCTATTTTTACAAAAACGCTCGGTGTATTACTATTGTAGCTGCTAACTGTTTTGCCTCATTTTCCAGGTGTATAATGCCAGTATTAACTGGTACCGGGGTGAAAATGAAAAATCCATTTATTATTACCAACGGGCCGGTAGAATACTTGAAATGGCACTCCCGGCTCACTTAACTTCTGAATTGTAATCTGGCTTGCGTTATTTATGGCATACGAAATTTGTTCTTCGGTTGGAGTATTGAAATCATAAGAAATTTCATTTTTATAAAAGATATCGAAATGTTCCATGGTCCAAATTAGGTTTTCTTCGATCGCTTGCTTAAGAAATCCTAGAATAAAGGTTTCGTTGCAAATGATGTCGCCTTGGAATACCCCTTATTATTATGAGCATAACTGTATAATTATTTACATGAAAATTGATGGTAAATTTTTGTTAATCTACTCTTTAGATCTATACTTTTCAAACATATTCCGTAAAAAACTCAACTGTTTCAACTTCTCCGTAATCGTCAATCATATTGCGTATAAGGTTAATTTGTTTTTCAAGCATAACTTTGTCAGCGCTTACCATGGCCACACCAATAACGGCTCGCTGCCAAGTATCCTGATAGCCCGTTTCGACAACTGAAGCATTAACGCGTGACCGAATGCGCTGAATAATGCTTTTGACTATCTGCCGTTTTCCCTTTAATGAACCGACACCCGGCAAATATATTTCGATAGAGCAAATTACTACATGCATCTATACACCAACAATCTGAACAAAAACTTTCCGGGTACGCGGCCCGTCAAATTCGCAAAAATAGATTCCTTGCCAAGTACCCAACAACAAATTATTGTCCAAAACTGGCACAGTAATGGAGCAACCCATCAGCGAGCTTTTCACATGAGCAGGAGAATTCCCCTCCATGTGGCGAAATGGAAGTTTGGGAACCATATCGTTAAACGCAGCCAGCATGTCAGTAACCACATCCGGATCGGCATTTTCATTGATGGTTACACCTGCTGTGGTGTGAGAAACAAATACTTGGCAAATCCCCTGCCGAATCTGACTACATTTAACCACTTCCTTGACCTTGGCTGTTATATCAATAAAACCTTCCTTCGGAGTATCCAGATAAAATTGCTCCATGACTTCCACCTCTTATTTTGTCTACTATTAAAAATTCAGGAAAGAATGTGATTATATGATTCTTGTAAGTGCTTGTCTTCTCGGCCATCGCACAAGATACGACGGCGGTTCCAATGACATAGCATTGCTTATGGAACAAGCTAACCATACTCAATTTATCGCTTTTTGCCCAGAGATAATGGGAGGATTGCCTACCCCTCGACCCGCTGCAGAAATTACTTCAGGTTCTGGCGATGATGTACTTACTGGGCAGAGTACGGTTCTAGACAAAAACGGAAACGATGTTACCTCTTTTTTTATTTGCGGTGCTGAAAAAAGCACTCAGCTAGCAAACAAACATAACATTACTGCTGCTATACTAAAGCAGCGTAGCCCATCTTGTGGTAGTAATCAAATTTATGATGGCACTTTTAAACACCGTACCAAATCAGGTATGGGGGTAACGGCAGCTATGCTGCATAAATTAGGTATCCCTTTATATTCTGAAGAAGATATTACACCAGAGCTACTGCAAAAACTTCTCAAGTAATATAATTAATGTAGTTATCACCCCAGGGATTTGCCAAATTTGACTAAGTACACTATATTGATATTATCATAGGAGGTGTCGCCATGTCCAAAAGTAAAAAAACAATAAAATGTGGAACCATTAATCCGAACATGTTTAAAATTGCCGGTAAACCAAACCGAGCGATGACCCCAGAAGTCAAACTGGCTCCTGTCTGGGTCGACCGAAAAAATGACTACAGGCGTCATAAAGAAAAACAAAAAATCCGTCGTTATTCCGATGAATATGGAATGCGGCGGATTTTTTGTTTTTCCATTGCTTATGCAATTCATCAAAACGAAGTAATTTCCTGACTATCAATTGGTCAGCATTGATGTTATAACTTGACTGCACAATTGGATCGTTTATCACACTTTTTCCTGAAACGACTTACCTTCATTACAAAATAGATATACTTACCGAATGTCTGCATATTGGCAAATAATTACAAAATAGCGCTCATTGATTTTCGCATAATCTTAAAGGATTTCTCGTTTTTCTGGAGAAAATATCCAGAGTCATCACTAACATAAGAGGTACTTTTCCATGTCTATTTTCGTACAACTTCCAATATCATTTGAGCAGTCCCTGCCAGTAGTTACTGTACTGAGTGCAATTTTATTCTTTTACTCCACGGGGTTTTACGATTATTGGCTGCTTACCTGGCTAGCACCCTTACCAATATGTCTTTACGCCTTAAAGACATCTGCTCAAAAGGCAGCATTGGCCTCTTTCTTAGCCTACGTTTTTGGCGCTATGAACC
Source organism: Sporomusa ovata DSM 2662 (assembly GCF_000445445.1). GTDB lineage: Bacteria > Bacillota > Negativicutes > Sporomusales > Sporomusaceae > Sporomusa > Sporomusa ovata. The sequence continues at coordinate 496,932 of NZ_ASXP01000005.1, forward strand.
AGCTTGGCTATCTACCTTTACCGCTCTTTGCTGGAACAACTACACTGAATGCAGCAGCTTTTGCCGCTGCTGTTCTCTTGTTCCGTGCGATGGTTCAGTCGAACCACCATAATACTGCCGCGTTTACCTTCGCTTCTGGATGGACGTCTTATGAATTTATCCGATCATTTATTTCTTCCTTTGGCACTTTTGAGAGCTTGGCGTACACCCAGGTCTTAAATCTTCCAGTAATCCAGATAGCCTACCTTACCGGAATCTGGGGCATTACTTTTCTACTAATGCTCCTGCCCGCAAGTTTGGCTATTCTTTGGCACTATCGTCAAAACTGGTGTACTTGCCAGTTAACGACCTTTCTCACCGGCGGCCTGCTGATAACTGTCATCTTCTTCGGCAGCCTCCGACTTCACTTTCCAGCGAATAACCATATTATTAACGTTGGTCTAGTCGCTATACCCACCACTAGAGAGTTGCTGCACAACCAAGATGCCCAAACAATAACTGCTTCCTTGCACCATTACAGGCAAGGAATTGAAAAATTAGCTAACGCTGGAGCCCAGATTGTCTTGCTGCCCGAAAAGTTGGCCGTCTTAACGCCTGACACCCGTCAGGCGTGCCTAACGATATTGAGCGAAGCTGCAAGTAAAAATAAAGTAACTCTCATTGCCGGGTTCAGCAACCAGGAAAAACAGCTCTACAATACTGCATTGGTTTTTGCCCCGAACGATTCTCTTGTTCAAAACTATCACAAACAACACTTGTTGCCAGCCTACGAAAGCATTTACACTCCCGGTGAGGACCTTACTTTGCTAGACATCAACATGCCAAATTCCGGGGGAATTGCGATCTGTAAAGATATGGACTTCGTCCAACCAGCCAGAGAGTATAGCCGTCGCGAAACTGGCATCTTGTTCGTACCAGCATTAGATTTTCATGACGATGGCTGGCTGCATGCCCGCGTTGCGATCATGCGCGGCGTGGAAGGAAATTATGCTGTAGCCCGCGCAGCGCAGTGGGGATTGTTGACTGTTAGTGACAACCTTGGGCACCTTGTGGGCATAACTGACACCAACACTGCAGCCAGTGAAGCCAGCTTACTCTGCAAAATATCACTTGGAAATGGCCAATCCTTTTACAGCCAAACAGGTGATTGGCTAGCCTGGATCTGTTTGCTGTTGACAACTCATGCCGTAATCCAACTTCATCGGCAAAAAAAATAAGTATTCAGATTATCATGTTGAAATTGATTTAACATAATTATTTTTCAATCATTAAGGAGGTCCATCAGGTGAAAGTCTCATTAAGACAACTACACCTTAATGACTTAGAAATAATAAAGGATTGGTATTTAAATATTGATGGGGCAAACTATCTTTCACGGTATAAACCTAAAAAATTTGATGGAAAACAAACAAATAAAGTTGAAGAATATGCTTGGTATATAGTCCAAGTTAATGAAATGGACTGTGGAATGGTGTTTTTAGAAAAAGAAAATTTGACGGATGATGTAGCTACTCTTGGGATAATGATAGGCAAGCAAGAATTTTTTGGAAAAGGCATAGGGAAAGATACAGTAAATCTGATTATTAACCAATCTCAAGGTATACTTAGTTTTAATAAAGTTCGCTTAAATGTGAGAAAAACTAACACTAGAGCACTAAAGTGCTATACAAACTATGGTTTTTGTATCAGAGGAGAGGACGAGAAAATTGCCAGCGATGGACTAAAGGTAGAGTTCTTCAACATGGTCTTAAATTTGAAATGATTTTTATACATTATGTAAATTACTAATTACTTTTCAACACACTAATCCTAATATCAAAAAACTAACCAGAATTTGGGTGAAATTAAAGGGGAACGAGCAATGAAAACACTACTTGTAAATGGTTCACCAAGAATTAACGGAGATGCTATGACTCTAGCTACCGAAATAGCCGGGTATCTCCAAGGAGGGGTATCAAGCCGGAAACCTCGAAATTTCTGACCCATCAGATTTTACTATTTTGTGTTCCAAAAACGTAGTCTATTAGATGGTCATTATTGCATGACATTTTCTGATAATTACAAAGAAGTTCGAATTTGACCACTACAAATTCGAACATTCGTATACAAATCAAAGGTTTCAAGGGTTTAGGCTTACAACCCATGAAGGAGGGAAATTCATGATTTATCACATTATTGAAACGATAGAATACGAACAAATGAAAAATCAGCAGGTGTATCAGCCTTTAAGCCTTGTAAAGGAAGGGTTTATACATTGTTCCGGAAACAAACAAGATATATTAGATGTAGCCAATTATCTTTTTAAGAATAAGGATGTCTTAATATTAGAAATTGATGATGAAAAGTTAAATGCATTGATTCGATGGGAAAAGGCGCCAGGGGATAGAATTGATAGAACTTTTCCTCATATTTATGGAGAATTAAAAACCAAGTATATTACTGGTATGAGAATTTTTGTTAAAGATGATCAGAATAATTTTATAGATTGGAAAAGCACAGAAATTTAATTGCCTACGCCCTTTCCTCTCTAAAAGAAGATGATTAGAACACCAAAAATAGAATAACCAAAGTATTTGTTGTCACCATGGAAGAACATTTTAAGCTTATAAAATGAAGCGGATTTTATTCGGAATTGACGTAATAAGACTTTTGGGGAGGTTTTCATGAATACTAATAGTCCTAACGCTAGCATAACTTCGGCATCTACACAAAAGGAAAAATTAAATTTACAAGACAACTTTTTAAATCAAGCAATAAACAAGAATATCCCCGTTATTATTCGTTTGGTAAACGGATTTCCGATTAGAGGTTTAGTCAAGGGATTCAATAGTTTCACTGTTATCTTAGAAACTAAAGGGAAACAACAACTCGTATACAAACATGCTATTTCTTCTATATCACCGCTTAGGCAATTTTCCTATAATTAATGCGGAAGGCTCGTTACCACGTAACATTATATGATAATGCCTATTTTACTTAGTTTCCTAGCATTCTTGGTATAGAAATCACCTAAGACCATTATTCCAGGATTAGTTTGTTGCCATTCAGAAGCGTTCCGGGTGGTATTATAGTTACGAGGATGACAATGGCATAACAAAAAAATTTAGCACTCGATGGACTATTTTGGAAGTCCCGTGTTAGGAGAAATGATATGGCTGAAAATTTTGTATCTAACTTGTTAATACCTGAATTGTTGTGCGCTGATTTCAACAAAAGTCTCAATTTTTACACAGAAATCTTAGGATTTCAGATTAGATATGATCGAGAAGAAGGGTTCGCCATGCTTGAAAGAGAAGGGGTCCAGATTATGCTAGATCAAAATAGATCCGATAATTGGGTGTCAGGGCCGCTCGAATATCCCTATGGTCGTGGGATTAATTTGCAAATCCAAACGACCTCTATAATAGATCTTTATGAGTCCGTAAAAAAAGCAAACGCCAGAATTTATCTACCCCTCAAAGAAGAGTGGTATCAAGCAAACGAAATTATGCTTGGATGTCTTCAGTTCATAGTTTTTGATATCGATGGCTATATGCTTCGCTTTTTTCAGGATATCGGTACAAAACCAGTATAAGCAAGCTTTGAAAGTGCCGGTTAGGTCTTGAAAAGATCTACTAAAAATGCGAACACCACAAAATAGTAGCCACATTAACTGGCTATTACTTGCGGTGTTTTATTTGCCGTATTTTTGCTGAGCAAAATTTGTACCCTGGCGGTTAAAGCGCCGGGCTCTCAAGAATGAGTGGCGCATCCGTGAGCGAACTTTTTTTGTTTGTGCTGCAGCCTTTGGAGCGTCAGGGATTTTGCTTGGCATGCACGTTTTCCGCCATAAGACGCGCCATCGATTATTTACCATAGGCATACCAGTGTTATGTTTGCTTAATCTTATTGTTGGATATTTTCTCGTGAAGTTAGTAGCTTAAGAAGGATTAGTCCAGCATAACCATCAGAAATGCAGCTAAATTCCCATAGAATGAATAGTACAAACAACGACGGAAAGCTGCTAATCATATCGCCGGTCCCCTTTATCACTTATCTTGCTGCCATTAAATAAAAATCGTAGAACAGTTACTATTTCAGAAGGTCTCATGTTTTCTTCGAAGCCTAACTCTTTAAACTCTGCCCAGACGCTTTTTTGAAATTCTGGTGAAACCGCCGATAGGCTCCGAATTTCAGAAACAACCGCTTTGATTTCACTATTATCCATTAACTCAAGGATACCTTGGCCTTTTTTCATGCCAAGCATCATAAGAAAAACAGCCACCTTTTTTACCGGTAACAAAAAAATACCTCCCGAAAAGTTTAATAGCGGATGATAAACTGCACCCCATAGGGTACGCCTTCTACGGCTCCCTATGGGGTCTCACTTTTTTACAATATTTCGTTGGAAGTGATCTGTACGGAAAAGTCACCTTTACTTGTCCGTTTAATGACGCCTTTCTTACCGGCACCATCATCAACCGTTATGGCCTGTAAGTTATGAGCCATCATAAAGTTAAGTGCATCCTGCTTTACGAAAGCTTCCCAGCTCACCTTTTTTGAATTAGTTTGTTCTTCTTTTACTACATCTTCTGTCATAATTAATCTCTCCCTTTTCCGTATGCAACATCCCGCCCTAGGCAGAACTTTATTGCTGACATCCATTTTCGGCAACCACTGAAAAGATCACTAGCATTACCAAAAACATCCACTATCTCTTTTCGTCAATAAATAGCTTATTTCCTTTCACTTGTTTCGATGAATGAGAATATTGACAGAAACCATTAAAAATACGGTCAATCCTCAATAGTAAAGAAACAAAGCCTCCCCCTTGTGTCTATTGCCAAATCGCGGGAAACAGCAGAACCGTCACCTTGTATCTTTCCTTCCGGACGTCTAAATAGTGGCTCTTGGAGAAACGGGGAACGTAATTATGAGGATATTCCCAGTCACCGCTGAGCTTAATGTTCATGAGGCGTTGGCATTAATCACGGGACCTATTTAAAGAAATTTGGGCATAAACTCAGTATTCAGTATGTACCAAAGGCTGGGTATTTGAGGAGGAAGTAGATTTACGATTACAGCTGTTAACGGTGATAAGGTATTTTTTATAGTTTTTAAACCGAATACTAATGAAAAGTTAATTTTCTCAACTCCTCATAATCCTTAGCATAAATATTGATGTCAACGAAGGTGTCAATTCCTTTAATTCGCCCTCGATTGCAATATTGCCAAAAACTCCACTCACGACCATCACTAAGTCTTGGCGTTTTAATAACGTCCCTTATCCAGATAGGATAATCGGTAAATTCGTTTTTAATATATTTATCATATAAAGGATAAACCACATAGATAATTGGTTTTTGTTTATAATGAGATTCTAGTTCATCTAAGAAAGTTTTTAGTTCTTCCTCCTTTAATCCATCTTCTTCAACATCAACAACAGGCGGGAGACTTCCTTGTTCAGCCGGAACAATACTTTCAAAATTTCGTGCTTGAGCCAATCCAGAACTTGTAGTTCTAAAGTAATGATATGCGCCTCTTAATATTCCGCGATTATTAGATTCATCCCAATTTTTTCTAAAATAACTATCTTGATAATCCATACCCTCTGAAGCTTTAATAAAAACAAAATGCAATCTTTTATTTTGAGCGACAGTTTCCCAGTTGATCATTCCTTGATAAGCCGAAACATCAATTCCTTGTACTTGATATTTGTATGCAAAGTAGCTGTTTGGCCAAATATAGCCATTATAAATAAGAAAAACCAAAATTCCAATGCCTAGACCACCAGCTAAGTAAATAATCTTGGCTAGTCTTTGTTTTATTTGTCTTTTCATCGTTAAATTTCCTCTTTGACATGATAATGCGTACAACATTTTCTTATATCCCGCTAGAATGACGAGGAAGGCGGAGAAAACCCCATAGCCTCATAAACAGCAATTTGCTGAGAAGTCAGTTCACTTACACGCAAATCATATCCGGGTTGCTCAAAACATTCAATAACGTCTAATTCATCAAATAGCTCTTGCAGCGTATATGTTTTAAATAGATTTATGTCGTGCATTTGCTTTTTCACGTAAGACAAGAAAATGAGTGCAATGAATTCAACGAAAAGTTTTCTGTCCAGACTCAATTCTGACGATACTGCCAGACGATCACAGTTTAAGCGTTCTTTTAAATCCCCAAAGGCTTTTTCTACCAGGTCTTTGTTACGGTAAATCACAAAGGCTCCTATGGCATCTTTTACTTCATTACTGATAAGGGCAAAATAGCCATAGTTTTTCTTGGCTTCTTCGATGACTTCTTGTTTGGCGATGATTTGTACACCTCTTTTACCGGCGTGCTTTTTATATCGAAGTATTTGGAAATATTGCTTTTCGTGATCCGGGTTTCGCTGGCCGGAATCAAGCTCATTTTGCAACTGGAAAAGCAAGACATTCAACCGCCGCTCATCTTCTAATGCACGCTCGCTGCTGTAGTATAAATGTAAGTACATCCGCCGCGTCCCTTGGATGTGATCTTCTTTGTAGGAACGCTCTTGCGAGTATTCCCAGTTGATTCTCCGGGTGCAAGAGTACAGATCATATTGGGGACTATAGTTGTTCCAAGTGTTCAAGGAGCCACGAATGTTGTCCAGTTCACATTTTACGAATTTCAGTGAAACTTTGGTCGCAATCAGACATTCGAGTTATAATTGCAGTATAATAAATTAGTACAGAATAAATACATAGAAGGAGGGGCTTATCTTGGAAAGTAATTACCTTACTGCTTATAACAAGGGGTGGGATGATCTTAAACAAAAGAAACCCGAGGATATTGCCAAGGCTATGGAGGTAACTTATCTGAGCGATAAGCGGCAATTCATTGTTCCTCACTTTCATGAAAATTATATTGTAGACTGTAAGCAACAATCCATTAAAAAGGAAGCCGATGGTACAGATCCCGGAACAGGAGCGTCTATACTTATAATCCAGTATTTAACCTTTTTTCAGACAAATGCCATACTGGTCAATAAATGGGTAAGTTTAAAAGAAATTCCCAACGGCGGTATGCTTTTTTACCCAGCGTTTCACGAGGAATGTATTGTTGGTTTGACCAAGGCCTTCGGTCATCGCCCGGCATTCCTGCTGGAATGCGCTAAACAGTTGGCCGGCCAGCCGGCCAGTTTCGGTGATGCATCGGCAGTTTTTGAAGTATTTCCCAAAATTCCGCTCTGCGTGGTTGTTTGGCAGGGAGACGAAGAAGTGGCGGCAAATGCTACCATTCTGTTTGATCCGTCCATTGAGCACTTTTTGCATACTGAGAGTATAATCGGCGCCGGCGGTTACCTCGCCAAAAGATTAATTAAGCTGGCGGTTCCAGAAATTCAGCGCGGTCATTTTTTTTGAATTCTGGTGAAAATAGCAGGGGGCTAGCATGATAATTGTACAGCATGCCCCCGCAAAAAATGATATAGTAAAAATAAACGAGGGTGTGGCTCATAGGGTTAGTAACTCACGAAAGTGTGTTGACTCAGATCTTAAATGCCGCCCTCATTTACTTGTTATTCGTGACGGGCCAGTAGATGGGGTCAGGCTTGATTTATTCATGATTATGCATGAGCTCTTTGATCGTTTCCAAGACAAAATCCACTTCTAACGATTCACTCGGCACATAGGCCAATACCTGTTTTGTACAGGCATCCTTGATCACTAATAGATATGCCTTGTTACCGCTGTTATAAAAAACATATGTAATGTCCGTTAAAAGTACTTTCTTAGGGCCGTGTTCACGAAATTTTTTATTGACTAGGTTTTCGGCCACTGCGTCCTTTTTAATGGCCTTTGCCATTCTGCGATATGGATTTGCCTTACGTATTGGGCATTTAAGTCCATACTTATTCATGAGGCGCTGTTATCTTCTTACGGTTCATTCGGATTCCCTGATTGATAAGACGCATATAAATTCCACGTGACCCCTTATCATCGCCACGAAATTTAAGGCATCTAGAACGAGTTCCAAATCCTTCCTGTCCTGAACTTCTCTTATTTCTCTACTGTCCGCCACTTTTAACCAACGGTAATAGCCTGATCGGGATACCATAGCGGTTTCACACATCCAGGCAATGTTTAAGTGGTTATTTGTCCGTTGGCGGGTTTCATGGATCAGTCTATATTTGTTGGACGGCGATGCTTTTACTCTAATCGTACCAGCCGATCCATCTGTATGTTTTTTTTAGAAACTCATTTTCTTGTTTCAAATAAGCAATCCTCTGTTCCAGGCGCTTAATCTTTTCGAGATCGGATAGGTCTTTTGTGGCTGGCCAACCAGCGTTTGAGCGGCGCTTATCTTCGCAACCTTCGGGTCGCAGTTCATATTGTTTGATGCGTTGCACGATGCTATTGATTCTTCTTTTGCCCAAAAGGCGAGTATCAATACCCATTTCCCTTAGATTTGCGATGGCAGTTTTCCAGTTTGATATTCCGCCATTAAAGTTTCTCGAAATTCCTTTGTATAGGTAATCGTTGCGTTTAACCCCTGTCACATTCCATTTCACGCCATCTTTCGCCGTTACCAATGATACGGCTAACACTGACTAATCTTAAACGTACCTTTACTCGAAATTCTCTCGAACATACGTTGGGGGTCAACCCCCAACAGGCGTTCGCCTCTTTTTGAAAGTCTACGCGAACATAAAAGCACACTTATTAAATATATCAAAACCCGCGAGGCCTTACAGAATCAGGCTATTTTGGTTCTATCACCGCAACGCACTCAACATGTGTTTTGGCGGAAACGTGATACAAAACGGCATAACTATTACTACATATACGCTCCGGGGGTAACAAGGGGGTGAACCCAAAAACTACATTTATATACTATGTCGCTTGATTGCCAAAAACTGCCCGTTTTACAAAAAACAGCTGGACACATACTGTCTCAAATCAATTAGCGCATACCCACCATAACGTATCTCCATGCTTTTCCATAATACAGATGCCCACCAGCCGTTCCCATCAATCCTCAGCTTCCGATAGCAACAAATCTCTAAGCCACTTCGGCAAATGATTTACCTTTTTAAACTGTAAAATTTTCTGGGCAACCTCCGCGGCATCTTCTTCTCGCCAAAAGCGATCCCTACGATAACATTCTTGGCTACAGAACTTACGCCAGCCAACCCCTAACGATTTGAATTCTTTCCCACAATATTCACAGCTAAGGGCGTATGCTTTCCGGTGGTCCTTTTCCCATTCTCTTTTACAACCTAATGAACAATACTTTCTCTTCCGCCCGCAACTATTTTGTTCAGGCAATATGAAATCACGTCAATATCACCAAATGAGTTCAATGAAAACAAAGCAAAAACTAGACTGTCTCTGGACTTAATTATGCCTGGTGTTAAAAATATTTTTCTAGTCACAAATAGACCTACTTCTTGTTTTAGCACTTTACGGCTTTGTCGAGAAGTTTCAAAACTGGAACGTAATTAAAAATATGACATATTCCATATTTGAAAAAAGTTTTATTATGCTATAATTTAAATAATTATGTATAAAAATGAATTATTTTCCATAATAAACACTTGCCCATGAACCACATAGGGTAAAAAGTTATTATGAAGAAATAAAGGAAATGCTGCCATGGAAATATACGGGCTGAAAATGTCTAAAAGCCTGAGCATCCCAGAGTATGCCCGGCTATTGACAACGCTTGAAGCTACTGAACAGCTCAGAATCAAAAAATTTGTCCGCTATGAGGATGCCCTACGGACACTGCTGGCCAAAATTCTTGTCAGGACAACCATTTGCCGCAGGTTATGCGTGCCAAACGCTGAACTCTGTTTTGAGAAAACTCAATACGGAAAGCCGCTATTGAAGCATTTCAAAAATACACATTTTAACAGTTCGCATTCTGGCAGTTGGATTGTCTGCGCCATAGATCATGCGCCGGTCGGAGTGGATGTCGAATGGGTCAAACCTATTGATTTGGATATTGCAGAATCGTTCTTTGCATCTGACGAATACGCCGTCCTTATGTCAAAGCTCCCAAGCGAAAGATTGAACTTTTTTTACAGCCTATGGACACTAAAAGAGAGCTACGTTAAGGCCGATGGCCGCGGCTTGCTCTTGCCCCTTGATTCTTTTACCATCAATGTTTACGATCATGCCATTATTGTGCACAACCGAAATGCTGCGGCCCAGTGCTATTTTAAACAGTATCCGATTGACCAAGAGTACCAAATGTCCGTTTGCTCAATAACGGGTGCTTTTCCCGACCAAATAGCCATTTATAATATGCACTCACTGCTGAATGAATATCGAACATATCTATAATTGCTTACCTCAATATCGGCATAAACTTGCTCGATTTTGTTTGAATATAAAATATTTTCTATTAGCAGACATTGATGAAAAACCCCCTCGACCAACGAAGTAATCTCGTTATCCTGATAATTTTTCCAGTTTTGCAATTCTCTTCGCCGGTAATGTCCAGATAAAATACCCGGTTAAACATCCATGATATTTTCCTGTAGCTGTGGTACACCAACAGCAGCAGTTTAACGACCATTTTCAAAGAATACTTCGCCACTACCCCGAAAAGTATCGCCTGAGTGCCGTTATGACAGTACAACCGCAAGCAATGAAAAAATCGTTTTTCCGCCCACAACGGAACAAGTAATGTCTCAGGTACACCCTATAAATTATGTTGATGTTGCATGTTTCTCCTCCCCGCAGTTCATCTTATCTCTTTATGATTTGTACTTCGAACACAACCCACCACCCTCGATTGCTGTCCCTTCCCCGGTATCATATACGGCTTACTGGGACAAGATTTCTGACTGTCCTTTCCCAGCTTCGGGCAGAATCAGGTCTGGTTGTGCCTTATACCAAGCGGCATACATGGCGGGCAGTACCAACAGCGTCAATACAGTGGCGGCCATAAGCCCGCCAGCTATCGCTACCGCCATCGGCCCCCAGAATACATTTGCCATGAGGGGCAGCATCCCCAGGATGGCTGCCGCCGCGGTAAGCATGATCGGCCGGAAGCGGGTGACGGCAGCGTTAATAATAGCCTCCCAAACAGGCTCTCCGGCTGTAACATGCTGTTCGATCTGATCAATGAGAATGACGGAGTTACGCATAATAATGCCGGATAGCGCCAGGATTCCGAGTTGCACCACAAAGCCCATTGGCCGTCCGGTGAGCAGGAGGCTGACACTGACGCCGATAAGGCCCAGCGGCGCGGTGAAAAGGGTGAGCAGCATTTTGGGAATATTATGCAATTGAAGCATAAGCAGCGTAATGATTGTTACGAACATGGCCGGCACAGGCTGCATTATCCAGCCGCTGGCCTTTATGCTGCTTTCCAGGGAGCCGCCGATATCGATGCTATAGCCAGGCGGCAGCGAGGCCTGTAAGTCCTCCAGATTTTTATACACCTCTTTGGTGGCATTGTTGCCCAGTACACCTTCGATGGTATTGGCCTGAACCGTAATCGTTGGTTTTAAATCACGGCGCCAGATTAGCCCTTCCTCTGCCGTGTAGCTGATTTTGGCGATTTGATCCAAAGGAATGAATTGGCCTCCGCCGATGTGGATATTCAGGTCTTTAAGCAGGGACAAGTCCCAGTAGCTGTCCGGGTCAATCCGGAACACGATGCCGATGGTCTTGTCCCTTTCCCGAAAATCACTAACGGTCGAACCTGATAACAGGGACTGAAGATTAGTGGCCAGCGTCTGGCTGTCAATGCCTAGCATACGAGCCTTGTCCTGGTCAATATCCAAACGCAGGGCTTTGCTTTTTTCGTTCCAGTCAAGGTTCACATCCGTAATGATTGGATTGGCCGACATACGGTCCAGGACTTGTCCGGCAATTTCACGGATTTTATCATGATCATAACCAGTGACCCGCAGCATGACCGGATAGGGGTGGGACGGACCGGTTTTGAGAAATTTGATGTTGCCGCGCACCTCGGGAAATTCGGCGGTCAGCAGTTCTTTGGCCTGTTTGGCCAATTTGTCGCGGGATTTCACGTCTTTTGCCACAAAAATAAATTGAGCGAAATTCGCATTGGGATAAACCACCTCAGCGGTTAGCACAAAGCGCGGTCCTCCCTTACCCACGTAGTAGGAATAATTGACCAGGTCAGCATTTGCGGTGAGGAGCTTAACAAAGCGAGCGGCTTCCTGCTCGGTGGCCTGCAGTGAAGCTCCCTGCGGCAGACGCATGTCCACAATCAGTTCCGGTCGGATGGACTCAGGGAAAAACTCCTGTTTCACCAGTCCCATTAGAAAAACGGAGCCAATAAAGCAAGCAGCCGTAAGGAGCAGCACCGTTTTGCGATGGACCAGGCACCAGGTTAAGATTTGCTTGAACAAACGGTAAAAACGGGTGTTGTATACATCATAACCCTGGGCGCTGCCGGAAGCAGCTACCTTTACCAGACTGTAACCTAACAGCGGGGTTACCAGTACGGATACGACCCAGGAGATTAAGAGGGCAATAGTAATAACGGAAAAAATACTGCCGACGAATTCGGAAGCCGAGCCTTTGGAAAAGCCGATAGGGACAAAGCCGGCGCAGGTAATCAGTGTTCCTGTCAGCATAGGAAACGATGTGGCCTTATAGGCGTAGCAGGCAGCATCAAAGCGGCTCCAGCCCTGCTGCAGCTTGACGGTCATCATTTCAATGGCGATAATGGTGTCGTCCACCAACAAGCCTAGCGAGATAATCAAGGCACCCAAGGAAATTTTATGAAGATCAATGCCAAACACTTTCATCGCGATGAATACACCAGTAATGACCAGGGGAATACAAAGGGCCACGACAACACCGGAACGTAGGCCAAGACTGAGAAAGCTGACGATTAATACAATGACTATCGCTTCAGCCAGGGATTCTACGAAATCATTGATCGACTGCCGGACCAAATCGGGCTGATTGGCAACGGTATTGAGTTCCAGCCCGAGGGGAAGCTGCTCTTTGATTTGGGCTAGTGTTTTGTTCAGGTTTGCGCCGAGGTCGAGAATATTGCCTCCCTTCTCCATGGATAAAGCCAGGCCGATCGCCGGCTGGCCGTTATAAAACATTTTAGGGTCCGGCGGGTCGCTGTAACCACGGATAATTCGGGCAATGTCGCCCAGACGCAGACTGTGTCCGTCGGCCCTGATCGGCAGGTTTTTCAAGGCGTCCAAATTTTCGAATATGCCGCTTACACGTAGATAAACATTGTCGGAAGCAGTTTCCAGCATCCCAGACGATGCCATGGCATTTTGCGTCTTCACGACGTTGATAATATCTGCTGGAACCAGACCCAGTTGCGCCAGTTTGCAGTTTCCATCTCAATATAAATTTTCTCGGTTTGGACGCCGAGTAGATCAACTTTTTTGACACTGGGCACATCCACCAGTATCCGGCGGATTCTTTCCGCGTGTTCCCGCATCTCTTCATAACTGTAACCATCGCCGGTCAAAGCGTAGATGCAACCGAACACATCGTCAAATCGGTCGTTAAAATAAGGGCCGTCAATTCCTTGCGGCAGCGTGGCTTTGATATCATTCACCATGTTGCGGACTTCCAGCCAGATGGGACGGACCTCTTCACCCTTGACGGCATCATCTTTCAGAGCAACGAAAATGACGGCCTGTCCGGGAGTGGAATAGCTTCGTAGATAATCCAGGCCCGGGGTGTCCTGCAGTTTTTTTTCGATTTTATCGGTGACCTGCTCTTCCACCTGGCGGGCAGTGGCACCCGGCCAGTTAACCGTTACAACCATCTGACGGATGGTGAAATCAGGATCTTCCATCCGGCCCAAGTTTCGGTAGGAAAAAATGCCGCCAATAAAAATGATGAAAATAAAATAGTAAACCAGTTGCTTATGTTGGAGCGCCCATTCCGTTAAATTGAAATTCTTCATTGGCGATCACCGTTGGCAAGGCGTATTTGTTGCCTTTCCCGCAGTTTATGGACGCCGGTTGTGACAATGGTTTCACCCGACTGCAATCCCGCCAACACGGGTATGGTATCGTTACTGCCAACGCCGACGGTAACAGGACGCAAACTGACGATATTATTTTTGACCACCCAGACCCCGGGAACATCACCTGTTTGATACAGGGCGGACCGGGGAATGGTGATTGCGGTTGCCTGCTGGCCAGCAGCAGCTACCGTGACGGCGGCCGTCATGCCCAGTTTGACTTCCGGCGGCGGATTGACCAAGCTGATACGCACTTTGTAGGTACGGGTGGTTGGACTGGCCATGGGTGCAATTTCTCTTATGCTACCGGTTACGATAACATTAGGCAGAGCCCAAAATGCCACTTTGCATTGACTGGCTTGACGCAGTTCCTCCAGCCGATTTTCCGGGACGCTGATTTCGATTTCCCGTTGACCGTCCCGTACGATGGTCAGCACGGTTTGACCAGCACTAACCACCTGACCGATTTCGGCGTTAATGGCAGCAATGACGCCCGGCTGATCGGCATACAGCCGGGTATATTCCAGTTTGTTCGCTCCCTGTTCATATTGAGCCGTTGCTTGGCGGACTGCCGCCAGGGCAACGTCATAAGCGTTTTGATACTGGTCGAGTTGAGCGCGGCTGACTGCGGCCTGGGCGTATAACTGCCGGTAGCGGCTGAGATTGCTTTCCGCCAGTGTAAGTTGAGCCTGAGTGGCAGCAAGCTGCGCTGAATTGCTATTGGCCGTTTGCCTAAAATCCTGGGGGTCAAGCTGCATAAGTATTTCGTCCGTCTGCACAGCAGAACCCAGTTCTACGTTGCGTTTGACGATCTTGCCGCCGACCTGGAAGGGCAGCTGACTTTCATAACGGCCTCGCACTTCGCCCGAATAGGTATATGTGGAAGACATTCCCGCGGCGTTAACCGTTGCGGTACGGACCAAGGGAATCTTTGTATCGGGCGTCGACATTACCCGGTGGTTTACTTGCCACAGCACACTGCCGACGATGCAAATGATAACGGCAGTCAGCATCAAACCATACCATTTCTTCCTTCCTGTTAATCTGTTATATTGCAAATTTCATCTCCTCCTTGGCTTGGTACTATCACGACATCACTTTGATAATTTAAAGAAGTAAGGTCGATGAATGACCACTCTTTCCCTGTCACACAATACCGCCTTGACAAGTTGTAATACTTTTTATGCTGTACAGTAACTAGGCAGTTAAAGCGGTTTTCCATAGATTCTCACTTAAAATAAGCTGCTTTTGTTGTCCTTTTCCATGTACGATTGTTTGGTTCAACAGAAAATCTCCTAACTTTTCACTGCAAGTAAGATTCTATAAAGATCAATCTTTTGTGTGAAATTGATAATTATTATCAATTATTGAGTTTACTGTATAAATGTTATTTTTTCTACTCCAAAACGGAGGTTTTTATGTGTCAAAACGGATTTTCTTGCTAAATGCAAAAGACATCACTGCAGCTTCTTAGACGAAGTGCGGTGATGTCTCTGCTACTGACCTGAATCAAATTTACCTTATTGCTTATCCGTAGGCTGCTCTGTAGCCTGCCCTGCTTCATTGCTTACCTTTTCCTCCGGCAGGTATTTTTCCACTTTAACTTGCAATGGAAAAATAATTGAGCAAGCTACCGCCTTATTATCACTGTTAAAGGCCGGACGAAACACCGATTTCTTCAATGAGTCTGTCACGGCCTGATCAAAAGCCTCATCGCCGGAGCTTGTTATGATTTTTATATCGCCGTCTATTATTCCAAGTTCGGATACTGTCGCCTTTACTTTCACCAATACTGTTTGTTCCGAGTATTTTTCCCTCATTTCCGCCGAAAGAGAAATTGGTGCTAAGGTAATAATTTGAGGTGGAGTCACGGACGAATTGCCATTCGCCATAACCGGAACTGCCATCCCGACAATCGCTAATACAATGACTGCCATCATTACTCGCATTTTTGGGGTATATTTCACACAAAACATCCTTTCTTTGATATATTCGCCTCAAACGAATATACACAAGTTCTTGTAATTGATAATAGTTTTCATTATCATGCAATTTTATTATATCTGATACTTCGCATATTGACAACCGGTTGCTCATGCAATAGCGGGATGCGTTTCAACTAACAATGAAAACGCTATTTATCCATCTCAGACAAATAGCGTTTTCATTTCTTTATGGTATGGCTTTTCCCGTAATTGCGGCAATAGCACCAACTTCATCCATAAGCAGGGAAAAGTTTTCCGGGGTCAATGACTGATTGCCGTCACACAAAGCTTCAGCCGGATTAGGGTGAACTTCAATGATCAACCCGTCGGCGCCAGCCGCAACTGCCGCTCGCGCCATTGGCCTGACCATCTTCCAATGACCGGTGCCGTGGCTGGGATCAACAATGACAGGTAAATGGCTTAAGCTTTTTACGGCAGCAACAGCCCCCAGATCCAAGGTATTGCGGGTATAAGTCTCAAAAGTACGGATGCCGCGTTCACAAAGGATAACATTGTAGTTGCCTTCGCTCATGATGTATTCGGCCGCATTCAGCCACTCGCTGATAGTAGCTGCCAGACCACGCTTAAGCAGCACTGGTTTGTCGGATTTGCCAACTGTTTTAAGCAAGGTGAAGTTTTGCATATTTCTGGTGCCGATTTGCAATACATCGGCATATTGACTGACAATGTCAACAGCGGAGGAATCAAGAACCTCGGTCACAATTTTCAGGCCAGTCCGCTCTCTGGCTTCAGCCAGCAGTTCCAGGCCTTTTTCTTCCAGTCCCTGAAAAGAGTATGGCGAAGTGCGTGGTTTGTAGGCTCCACCCCGCAAAAACTGCGCACCTGCTCTTTTAACCGCGCTAGCGGCTTCCAGTAATTGATCCAGACTTTCGACGGCGCAGGGGCCGGCCATAATCCCTAAATGCCGGCCGCCGATTTTAGTGCCCTGTACATCAATGACGGTATCTTCATGTCTAAATTCCCGGCTGACCAGTTTGTAGCTTTCCGTCACGGCAATGGATTTTTCAACACCCGGGAAAACATCAACCGGCAATTGGGCGATAGATTTTTCATCGCCGATAACACCAATAATCGTTCGTGCTTCACCCTGCGACAAATAATATTGCAAGCCGGCCTCGACCAGTTTTTTTGTCACAATGTCCACGTCATTCTGTGTGGCTTGAGCTTGCATAACAATAACTATCATCATTTCCTCCTCTTTTATTATTTTTTTATCAGCACTCCGCCGATTAGTTTGGCAAGACTACTTGCATTCGGTTCGGTTTCAATGCAAGTAAAGTGATTACCGGCAATTTCTATCACTTCAAATTCGCCGAGGCAGATTTCCCGCCAGAAATCAAGCGTTATTTCATTTGTACCCGGCACTAAAGTAAGCGGCTCACGCGCCTGAAGGAAGCGGATGTCTCCCATATACGGCTGCGGCGTGAAACGGGCGGATTTCATGCTTTGGCGAATAACATTAAACATACCTTCAGCCATCTCTACCGGCATATCGCCGCCGTTAAATTTAGCTATCGCATTCACATAAGCCGTAAAACGCTCTCGCCGCGAGAGA
Source organism: Sporomusa ovata DSM 2662 (assembly GCF_000445445.1). Classification (GTDB taxonomy): domain Bacteria; phylum Bacillota; class Negativicutes; order Sporomusales; family Sporomusaceae; genus Sporomusa; species Sporomusa ovata. The sequence goes on from NZ_ASXP01000005.1 coordinate 514,431, forward strand.
GAAGAAAGTCTTCTGAATAAACCACCCACCTTGTCGAGACCTTCATCACCACCTATTGTCAGCGAAGCTCCTACAGGTATACTTTTATTGTTGGCTTCATATATTTGCCTCAAACTACGTTCCAAGTCGTCTGAATTTACACCGCTGAAACCTGCCTGTTCAGGTGAAATATGTAGAAACGGTAAAAAAAACAATTCAATAATTAAATCGTCATCTATGTCGTAAGGAATAGGGTAGCTATTAACCAGAGCCAGATCTACTAAATGTATTCCTTGCTCAAGCAGACGTCTTGCCACTTCAACGGCAATCAACCCGCCCATGCAGTGGCCGATAAGCTGCATCTCTGTATGTCCGGTTTCAATAAGCCGTTCGGTATAATCATCCGCAAGATGTTCAATAAGATCTGAAGGATCCAAAGAACAATACAAATCGGTATCCGCTATAGTTATGCCAACAACTGGACCGGCATTCTGTTCATTCAGATGAGCAAGCAGTTGACGAAAAGAGTTCAGTGTACCGAGACCGTTATGGAATACAACTCTGAGCGGTCCCGTATCGCCGCCTCCATAAGAAGTAAGTACGGCATTGCTTGACAGTTTATCTTGTGTTCCTGGCAAAGGAACAACAGCTGTACGCTCCATTTTCGGACTGTAAGAGCGGATAAATTCTGCCAGTGCGGCGACTGTTGGATAATTGAGCATTTGCCTGAATAATGCATCAAAAGGAATTTCTCCGTATGAAGAATTCTCAGCCAATTTATCGCGCAACTTCCCCGCCACTTGTGCCATAATGAGTGAATCCGCACCATGGTCATAAAAGTTTTGCGTTCTTCCAATATAGGGTATGCCTAATGTTTCCGACCATAACCGTGAAAACTGTACTTCCAGCGGGTCAAAACTTCTCTCATCCATTTCCAGTGCGGAATTCTCTATCTTTTCTTTAGGGCGCCATTTTGTCAACTCGCGCCGGTCTATCTTGCCATTGCTGGTCAAAGGCAGCGCGTCAGCAATCTGCAGATGGGAGGGAATCATGTGAGCAGGCAGACGCTTTGCGAGAAAATCGACCAACTCTGACACATATATCGGCATCCTGTCTTGTTTAAAACGCTTTGCAAATAGATGCACGCCTAGCAAAGATAATTTATGTTTATCTCCAGGTAAAGATAAAATGGCTTCTTCTCCATATTCTTGTAGTAATTGCATCCATCCTTCCCGGCCCAGGTAAGAAGTTTCTACGCGCAAATTATCAGCTGGTTCCGTCATCATAAATGCCTGCGAAGCCAATATCCAGGAGTGTTCCTCTGTCGGCTCAGTAAATACCAGCCAACCGCCGGGAGAAATAAGATCTTTTAATCTGTTCATGCTTGCCGGAATGTCTCGGGCGTTTTCCAATACTCCAGCAGCCAGTATTATATCAAAACTGTTCGGCACCAATCCTTGAATTCGATAATCCTTATCTACATCAAAAATACCAAAACGTACCCCCGGGAATTGATCAAAACGTGATTTTGCTCCTGTAATAAAGAATGACGTAACATCTGTAAATAAATAATCCACGTCGAAACCTTCCAGAGCTTTTAACACTTTTTCCGTAGTTGCCCCAGTACCAGCTCCAATCTCTAAAATCCGTAGAGTTTTACCTAAGTGATTCTCAGCAACACCTTTCAGGAGTGTACAAATACAATTATTGAGATAGTTGGTCATGACATGGTCAAAATACAAAGCGCGAACATAGTCGAATTTACCCTCTGGAAAAAGCAGTGAAACCGGATCCTGTTGCCCGCTCAGTAATTCCGGTAACTTCTCCGCATTGTTTCGCACATAAGCTATGAATCCCGTTGAACCAAGCTTTTTAGTCCATGATGCCTCAGCTTTTTTCCAATACTCGTTTACTATTTTATCGTCCGGTTTTTGTGGGCAGCCAAAGGATCTGTGAGAATATTCCAGCAGTAATCCAGCTTCAGTCAGCTTGGCAATCCAGCGTCGAACCAACCAGTGAAATTTAGGAATTATTCCGTCGCATTGCAGGATATCTTGCATTGAACGTTGTTTATTATCGGCAAACAGTCCCAACTCGAGCAGAGCGTACAACATTGAATGCAGAACAGCTTTATCCAGGTTTGCTACTGCCAAATCGACTTCTTCCTTGCTAAGTCCGTCAGCTACAATACCAGCCACTTCATCAATGCAGTTTATCATTTTGTCGAACTCTAATTTTTCTTTCTCCATTTGCCGCTCTTTCTTGCAAGCCGTTTCCACGACGCCTAGCAACGCTTGATCATCACCCGATCCATCCACCACCACCCCGGCTGCAGCAACGGAGGGGTATTGTAGGAGGGCCGCTTCGATTTCACCCAGTTCTATCCGGTGTCCCTTGATTTTGACCTGATTATCCTCGCGGCCGAGGAATTCAATTTCACCGCCTGGTGTATATCGACCCATGTCCCCCGTGCGGTAAAGGCGCTGCCCGTCAACGGGATGAGGAAAAAAATGCGTTTTGGTGGTTTCTTCATCTTCGAAATAACCTTCGGCAAGACCAGCGCCGGTAATATAAAGCTCACCGGTTACCCACACGGGACAATCCCGCATTTTTTCGTCCAGCACACGAAATCCTTGATTGGCAAGCGGTCTTCCATACGGTATACTGCTCCAGCCCGGCTGTAAACCTTTATAAGCATGGAAGATTGACCAAATTGACGCTTCAGTGGCTCCGCCAAGACTTATTACCTGCACGGCAGGCACGCGTTTGACAAGCATATCAGGCAGAGTCAGCGGTATCCAGTCGCCGGATAACATGGCAAGCCGGAATTTTGTCAGGCTTGTTGCATAGTCGGAATTCAGGCAGGCAACAAGCATCTGCATCATTGCCGGAACGGAATTCCAGATCGTAATTTCATGCTTTGCCATCAGTTCCGCCCAATGAGACGGGTCGATCTGTCTGTCGACAGAAGGATAGATCAAAGTTCCTTCAGCAGACAGAATGCCAAATATGTCATAGACGGATAAGTCAAAACTCAACTGGGCAAGTCCCAGAATTCTGTCATCCCGTCCAACGTTAAAGCGGCTATTGATATCTTTAATGGTGTTAGCAGCAGCCCAATGGGAGATTACAACTCCCTTTGGCTGTCCGGTCGAACCCGATGTATGAATGATGTAAGCCGGCATAGCGGGATCACCCTCAGCCACAAGAGTATTTTCCCGATATGGTTTCAGCTTGTCCACTTCAATCGCCGTTATGTTTTCCGGCCATTCTATCCGGCTTGTCGAGCAGGTCAGAACATAACGTACTCCCGTTTTTGCTAGCATAGCCGAGCGGCGTAATTCCGGCTGCAAGGTGTCAATCGGAACGTAGACCGCTCCGACCGCTAAAGCTCCCAGCACGGCCGCTACCTGGTGCACAGACTTGTCCATAACTATCGCGACTTTATCCTGTTTTTGACAGCCGTTTTCTTTCAATTTTTCAGCCACTGCCGATGCTCTCAAGATGAGTTCCCCGTATGTTGTCTGTCCTTCACCGTCAATAACAGCAAGACGGTCAGGATTTGCCGCAGCTTGTTCCAATATCCCGCTGTGCAGCAGATAATCAGGTAACGGCGCTTTTGTCGCATTAATCTGCCTTCGCTCACTTATCTGCCAGGCCGGTAAAGCTGCACTCTCGCCTGCGTCCCAAGCCTGATCCGTTCCGGCCAGCAAACGCAGCAGCGATTCAAACGCGTCAAACATATCGTCCGTCATTCCGCCGGGAAAAACACCATCTCGGATATCCCAGTTGACATGAAGGCCGGACGAGTTGTCCATTACTTGACAATCTATGAAAACCTGCGGCGTTTGGCTGATTCCATGCCCCTCAACTTTCCCTTTTAATTGATTTCCTTCCGTCGGCTCTAAAAGCCCGATGGCGCTGGTAAAAACGATCGGCATTAATGCGGATTCCCGTCCACGTCTGCGGGAAATCTCCCTTATCACCTCAACCCCGGAAAACAGCCGGTGGTCCAGATCCTCAAACAGTTGCTTATTCATTGCTTTGGCCCGCTCACTAAACGAATTGCCGGCATACCAGTCCACGGCAAGCAGACTGACTGATGTGAAGTCACCGACGATATCATTGACTTGATGATGCAGTGGAAGCCTGTTCAGTACGGTGAGATTCAGACAAAACTTTTTGCTGCGGCTCCAGCGTTCGATAACGGCGGCGTATGCCGTCATCACCGCAGCCGTCGGCGTCAGACCGCGTTGCTGCGCTTTTTGCCTGAATCTGTTCCAGGTTGGTGCATCCAATTGAAGAAACCGGCGAACGAAGCGTGCCTTGCTGGATTTATTTTGAACTCTTGCCATAGGAAGCTCCGGTGCCGAGGGCAGATCATGAATCCGACGAAGCCAGTACTCCTTGTCCCTTGCATATGCGGGGCTTTCCTGCAAGCTGCGTTCAGCCATGAGATAATCGCGGAAACTGAGATTTAAATCCGGAGGTTTGCGCTCCGGTTCGTAGTAAAACGCCTCAAATTCCGAAAGGAGCAACCAAATGCTTGCCCAGTCGGCGATGAGAAATTCGATGGAAAAATGCAGTATAGCCCGGTCCGGCGTTTTCGTCACAGCTACACCGAATAAAGGCCAGCAATCCGCATCGTAAATACGGTGGCTCATTTGCTTCCGGATTTCGTTAAGCTTTGCTTCCGCTTTGTTTTTTTCCCATGAACTCGCGTCGGTATAGGCCACATCCAGCCGCGGCACCTTCTCCATTACCTGCTGATATCCGTTCTTATTAATGATCGCCCGCAGCATATCATGACGCAAAATCAATTGATTCCATGCTTTTTCGGTACGACTTGGCTCCAATTCCGGATAGTTAAGCTCAAGATAAATATGGCAGGCAACGCCTCCGTAGCCGAACGCTTCACTGCGCCCGAGCAAGTAGGCGGACTGCACATCTGTCAGCGGGAAAGGTTCATATCTGGCTTCGGGATGATTTTCGACTGTCACCGGTTTTGCTTCCGATTGCAGTAGATTCAGAATATCCTCCTTGCAATCTTTCAGCACTTGCAAATCACCGGCAGTCAGTATTCCCTGCGGTGCTCTGTAGCGCAGCTTGCCGTTCTCTTCCCATAAAGACACTCCTTCTCCGCGGAGACGTGCCACCAGCTCATTAACATTTATTTTTGTCATAACTTTATTCTCCCATTTATATTGATCTTATTTATTTTATCAACGGTTAAAACACTAGCCCGTATCCACACCGCTTTTCGCAATTAGCTCACTCTTTAGCTATTTGATCGCTAAAGCTGTCATCCGGAATTGTCGCAGCGGCTTCCTTTAAAATATTCACCGGCAGTGGCTGATGACTGCACCCGGGACGCAGAACAGGATATCCCAGAGCGGCAGTCATTTCATGCCATTGACTGGAACACAAAAGGTCCTGCTGAGCTCTCATATCCATGTTGGAACTCCCCAGAATCATTTTTCTCATCGACGATAAATCGCGTGCGATGGCGCCCGGCCATTGTTTCGTAAGAATATCCTTATAGTTGACGGGCGACAACGTTCCCAGCATTTCTGTGCTGTTTTCAAGCAAATGCTCCGGACAAGCGTCTGAAAGATCGCCAAATGTTTTCAGATTCTCAGGGATATGCAGACGGGGATGCCAGACAACGGGACCGTGGGTATCGGTAAGCGATAGGCTTCCTCCTTCGGAACCGATTGTAATACGGTGAAGCAAATGAAGATAATTATCCGGGTCGTCAGGATCGACTTCATTATGGACTCTCAATATAACAGGAATCTTTCCCAATGTTCCGGTTAGAACATGAAACGGTCCTCCGTCTCTGCTCACGGTTCCGGTCTTCCACGGCCGAATTGACGGCAAAATCTCCGAAAAAATATGCATCAGCGGATAGGAAACCTGAGAGGCGAACGCTGCGTCAATATACAGCGCGTTTTGCCGTTCCAGCATGACTTTTGCGCAGGCAATAAAACGTCTGACAGCAGGCAAATGAACATAAAGATCGCCTGGCTGAAAAAACACTCCCTTCTGACGCGCTATTCGGAAGCACGCTGCCATATCTTTGTGATGTACAGGCTGTTCCTGAATAACATGGATGCCTCGTGCAAGAAGATTCATTGATAAATCAGTACCTTTGCCGCCCATAACTCCCGAGCGCAGCACGACGCAGGCAAGATCAATGTCATCCGGAAGTTGACTCGCTTCGGTGTATAAATTAATCCCGTAGTATTCCGCCCATTTTTTCGACCGTTCGCTTCCCCTGGCGAGCAAACCTGCAAGTTCAAGCTCTTCAGGCAGCATTTTCAGAGCCTTTAGATAAAACTGCCCGAATGTGGAACCGCATACTACGGTGCGCAATTTTTTTCTCGTCATATTTCACCCTCCACCGCCTGTAGCAATTTATCAACGGAACGTTCCAGCACTATCAAGCGGTTTATGAATTGTGTATTATTCAGCCGGGCAATCACCTTATCCGGATCGGGAATTTCAGCAAGCGGACGTACCCCAGAAGGCATTTCTCCCTCCAGTATGGCGATCCCCGCCACCGCCGCGACCGAACCGGTCAGAACCGAAGGACTGTCCGCCTGCAGGACCAAGGTGCGTGTGATTTCTGTTCCGTTTTTAATTCCATTAAGTTGTATGATAAAGTTCATATATTTCCGGCGTCCTGCCAAATCAAGCTCGGATGCTGTGCAAAGACGCTTTACCGCGCTTTGCCGGTCAGTCAGAAACTGCGCGCATACTTCTTCAAGTACCGACGGCACATGGGTCCCGTCAATAGCCATATACCACTCACCATCGCAAAGCGATAACGAAGCTGCCACGAATTCTGCTTCCGCGTTGAAATACGGGTATAAAGTCACTTCACGCGAAAAAAAAGGAAGCTGAGTTTTGGACCTTCGGTGTAAGGCTGATGAACGGCAGGCGCCGTTCTTCCATGCCGCCAGCGGTTTATTGTCGTTACCCGAAATGCCTGCAAAATAATCCTCGGCCGCAGAGGCCGTGAATCTGTCGAAAGCTCCGGTATAGCAAATCATGGAATCAACTTGATCAAAAAATTTTGCCAGCCAGCGCGGCAACAGCCCGGATAGTCCGGGCGTGGCGCCCGCAGCATACAATACAACTGTACTTTGCGGTGTTCCGCGCATCATCTCCAGATTTTTACCAGTACCGGCATCAACATGATGGCAGCCCTTTGACAAGCACATCACGGCAACACGTGCCGCTGTCCGGTGAGACGGCCCGGCGCAGTTGACGATCAGTTTGCAGCCGTTCAAAAACGATTCCAGGCTCCGTTCATCCTCAATATCAACCTTAACCCATTCGGCCTGCGGAAATTCGTCGCCAAGATTTGCCTGCGCCGTTTCGGGATTTCTGCCGCCTAGCCGCAGTGGCTGTTTTCCCCATTCTTTAAGCATTCGTGCCGCTTGCAGTCCGACATCCCCGTAGCCGCCGATAATACCGATCATAGTTCCCTTTCCTCCATTGATTCATTACTCGTTTCATTTCAGTTAATTGGCTTGCAAATTCTTTCCCAAATCGTTTTGTTTTAGGCATATAATTGAAAGTACAGTCATATGATTCCGTCATCATAACTCTCTGCTAATTCTTCTGTTGCCGCCACATCCGCCTCGATTATCTTCGCAAGCAGGTCAATGCTTGGTGCCTGAAAAAGATTCGGCAAAGACAGATCCACCTGATATCGCTCCTTCAAAAGATTGATGCATTGAATCGCCCGCAAAGAATCTCCGCCCAATTCAAAGAACCCATCGTGAATTCCGATATTTTCACAACCAAGTATCTCTTGCCAAACATTGGCTATTTTGACTTGGGTATCAGTGCAAGGTGCAACGTGCCTCCTTTTGGGCAAATACTCTTTTTCCCTGCCGAACTCCGTCAGTTTTTTCCGGTCTACTTTCCCATTGCCGGAAAGAGGCAGCTCATCTAACAACACATACGTTGCCGGCACCATATAATCAGGCAATTGGCGGCGCATTGCCGCAGACAGATTTGCAGGCTTGAATACTCTAATCGTTTCAGGTGCCTGGGCCACTATCAAATGCTGGCCGAGTACATCCGCGCTATCACCGCTTTCTGGAAAAACCATAACCTTTGAAAATCCCTTTTCATCTAAAATCTTGCACCATTTTTCCGCCGTGATTAAGGGAAGATGGTTCGTTTTCCTGTCATCTTCAAGATGGCTGAATCCATCTTCAAAAAACCCGACAGTGGTCAGCATTAAGCGCCGGTTACGAGTTGATTCGATGAAGACAAGCAGACCGCCGGGTGCAAGTATTTCTTTCAAGTACTCCAGAGTCGTTTCAATGTTTCTGGCACGGTGCAACGTATTGTCCGCAATAATCACATCGAAAGAATGCGGCTCATATCCCTGCTGCAGCGGCGTTTTATTCATATCAAACAGACCGTATTCAAGGGGAGCCCTTCCCCCTAATTTCTGTCGTATTCTGTCTGTAAAGAAGGAGGACTCATCAGCATATAAGTATCCGCCTCGCCCTGCAGGCAAAAGAGATACAAGGGAACTCGTCGCGCTTCCCGCCCTCGTTCCGATTTCCAGCACCCGTAGCTCTTTTGCCAGTGGATAAGAATTCACAATGATGCTGAACACTTTGCAGGAAAGGTCGATGTAATACTCCTTGCTAAGGTTAAACTGGCTCAAGGCTTCGGGTGTTAAAGAGGAATCTTCCGTGAGGAAAAGTTCGAGTGGATCAATATTACCTTGTAGCAGTTCTATATATAATGAATTATCACACCGGAAAAATGCTTCGAGTGCCAGTGCCTCTTTCGATACGTTCGGGAATAAATTCAGCTTACCCGCCTGAAGTAAATCCGGCAGTTCTTTATGCAAAGAACGACGGTTCAGATAAATACCGGCTTCATTTCTTTCCAGCACCCCTTCCTCTATAAGTACATTCAGCCAGTGGAGAATCAACGTCTGGTAACGGGGATGTATCTTAAACCGGCGCATCAGTTCATCAATGGAGTATCCTTCACCTTCGCCCGCAAAAATGCCCATATCATACAACGTATTGCAAATAAACTTAAAACTTAAATGATCTGCGTAATCCATAAAAACCGAAATCGCCTTTATATCCACAGCATCCGGAATTTGACGCGCCTGTACTTGGCAGGTGCTCTGGATTGCCTGCCACCGTGATGTGCAGACGGCAGGATCTGAGTGCTCGGTTTCAAACAAATCCGATATTTTTTCATGATCAAGAACCACATATCCCACCAGGTGTTTCTCCTCGCGTGATTCGCCCGACACGGCAACCACTGCATCTTTGACTCCGACATGACGCTTCAACGCTGTTTCGATCTCGCCCAACTCAATTCGATGGCCCTTAATTTTTACCTGGAAGTCTTCCCTTCCCAGGAACTCTATATTGCCATCCGGCAAATAACGCCCTAAATCACCGGTACAATAGAGACGTTCACCGGTGTGGGGATGACGGATAAACTTCTCTCTGGTTTTTGTGCTATCGTTCCAGTAACCTTTGGCAAGACCAATTCCACCAATATAAAGCTGACCCGGCACCCAAACAGGACAGTCCCTCATAAATTTGTTGAGTACATAGTAGCGCTGATTAACCATGGGACGACCATAAGGAATACTTTTCCAATCGGGATCAATTTCTTGGACCGGATACAGATTGGACCAAATAGACGCCTCCGTAGCCCCGCCCAAACCGATCACCTGCGCATCATGAAAATGAGCTTTAATCTTATCCGGCAGTTCCAAGGGTATCCAGTCACCACTGAGCAATACTAAGCGAAGGGATTGCGGCATCACTTCGTTTCTGCCGGCAGCGTATTCCAAAAGCATCTGCATCAAGGCCGGAACCGTGTTCCATACCGTAACTTGCTCTTGCCGCATCAATGCAAGCCAATGGGAAGGATCTTTGGTTTTGTCCGCTTCCGGCATGATTATAGTTGCACCGGCTGCCAAAATGCCGAATATGTCATACACTGAAAGATCGAAATTCAAGTTGGACATGGCGAGTATTCGGTCTTCCGACCTTACGGAAAAACGCTTGTTTACATCAAGAATGGTATTGACAGCCCCCCGATGATCGATCATGACTCCTTTGGGAAAACCCGTTGACCCCGAGGTATAAATGACGTAGGCCAAATCTTCCGGTTTTCCTGCGCCATCCAATGGACTGACCGCCTTATTCCCTGGCGTTATCTGATCAATAAGCAAGCGCTCAACATCTGGCGGCCACCCAAGTCTCTCATCCAGCCGGGACTGGGTAAGAACCATCTTGACATTGCCGTCACGCAACAGCTGCCAACGTCTCTCCTCGGGATGAGCCGGATCAATAGGCAGATAAGCGGCTCCGGCCTTAAGAACCCCGAGTACCGCCACAACCTGTTCCCAGCCTTTCTCCGTTACCACTGCAACCAGTGTATTAGGCCGCGCTCCCTTTTCCCATAAGAGCTTTCCCACAGCAGCGGCACGGCAGGATAGTTCTTCATAGGTCAAAGTACGACCAGAAGCAATTACTGCCGGATGTTCCGGTTGCCGGGCAGCCTGTTTTACGAATAAACTGGTGAGCGTGTCCGCCGATACAGGCGCATCCGTATTATTGGCCTCGATTCTTTTTTCCAGCCGGGGAACGGCAGCCAAGCTGGGAGTCGTCTCCTGCCACGCCGTTTCTTCGTTGGCCAGCCGCTGCAAAAGATGGCAATATGCTGCAAACATATCATCGAGGAGTCCCTCCGGGAAAAGCCCTTCCACCGTATCCCAATTTAAGAGCAGTTCCCCGTCTTGTTCCACAACTTGATGGTCCAGCCACACTTGCGGCGTTTGCGTAATATTGTAAACAAGTTTTCCCAACCACTTTTTGTCGGGATCGTTCTGGCTCCATCGGCTGACACCCAGTGCGCTCGAAAAAACAACCGGCATCGCTCCTCCTTGATGATCACCGTTCCGTTTCGCTAATTCGCGCTGTACTTGTACACCCCCAAAATAAGGGTGATCTAAATCCCGCCAGAGCTGTTGCTGCAAATTCCGTCCCCGTTCAAGAAATGTTTTTCCTCTTGAATTATCCACAGCCAGCAAGGTTAACGATGTAAACTCTCCTACGATATCATTCACTTGCGGATGCACTGGCAACCGGTTATATTGTGTCAGGTTGATAGTAAACCTGGGACGCTTGCTCCAAACACCGATAATTTCAGCATAGGCCGTCAGCAGAACCCCGGAAGGAGTCAGGCCCGCCTCCGCCGACCGCTTCTTGAGCGCTTGCCAGGTTTCACAACTCAGTCTGGCAGCCAAACGGTTAAACCGCTGCCGGGAAATAGACTCCGGATTTTGAGCCAGCGGCAACTCCGGCGCCGGTGGCAAGTCGGGCAAACGGATAAACCAATATTCCCGGTCACGTTGATATAAATCCGATTCTTTGAGCTGTTCCAGAGCCAGAACATAATCCTTGAATGACAAGTCAAGCGAAGACAGCTGGGCATCCGGCTCATGATAGAGGTGGGTCCATTCGCATAAGAGATGAAAGATGCTCCATCCGTCAAAAATTAAGTTGTCAAAGCTGATATGAAGTCGAACCCGTTTTTCTCCAAAAAGAGACGCCCGAACATCAAACAATGGCCACTCGTCGGCAGAAAGAACCTGATGAGACATTTCTTCCCGGATATTTTTCAGCCCACTCTCGACATCTTCAGGACCTTTTCCTCGCAAATCCAGAATTTGGATTTGATAAGGCGGAATCTGTTCCAAAATTTTCTGATTCTTGCCATCCGCCAAAATCACAACCCTCATCATGCTGTGATGATCAATTAGACGCTGCCAGGCTCTATTGAGGCGTCCAAGGTCCAAATCAATTCCTTCGATCTCAAAATAACAATGCGTGGCTACGTTTCCTAACGTATAGACGCCGCTGCGTCCGATCAAGTAGGCATGTTGAATATCGGTCAGCGGAAAAGGAAGATGCCACTGATCCGGAGCCGGAACGATTTGCGGCAAGCAAGCAATAGTATCTGATTTTTCCGTTTTTTCCCCTTTAAGAATCTGAATATGTTCAGCCAGCTTGGCAATGGTAGGGCTTTCAAATATTTTTCCCAATGACAGCTCAACCTCCAGCTCTGTGCGCACCATGGCGCTCAGCCTGGTCGCGAGCAACGAATCGCCCCCCAATTCAAAAAAGCTGTCGGTAACATCAATCTGCTCAATTCCAAGAATTTGGCGCCAGATAGCTGTAAGCGCTACTTCGGTCGGCGTTCGTGGAGCTGAAAAAACTTTTTCCGGTTTCACCTGTTTCACATTAGCAAGAGTTGGCAGTGCCTGCCGGTCTACCTTGCCGTTAGCTGTAAGCGGCAGTTTGCTCAAAGATATAAAAACAGACGGGATCATGTATTCGGGTAACTTTTGGCTCAAAAATACGGGTAGTTTTTCCACGAAAGCGGCCCAAAAAGCATTGGTCTTGTCCGGATCAGCGCTTTCTATTGCAAAATGAGTTGATTCGCCTTCCTGTTTAGTGACTACATAACCCACCAGATACTTATTTCCCTGAAGCTCACCCGCTGCCGCGACCGCAGCGTCCCGCACACCCGGATGCTGCTTCAATGCCGCCTCAATCTCACCCAGCTCAATACGGTGGCCCCTAATCTTGACCTGAAAATCCTTGCGTCCCAAAAATTCAATATTGTCATCCGGCCAATACCGTCCCAGGTCGCCGGTTCGATACCAACTGAAACCGTTCCAGTTTATAAAACGCTCCACGGTAAGCTCCGGATCACCCCGATAGCCTTGCGCCACGCCGGCTCCGCCAATCCACAATTCTCCGGCTACCCAGTCGGGGCAATCTCTCCCTTTTTCATCCACCACCCGGTACGTCTGGTTGGCCAATGGGCGTCCATACGGGATAGATGTCCATTGCGGCGGTACCGGTACAGTAACATCAAGAAAATTGGACCAGATGGACGCCTCTGTGGCTCCGCCCATGGCAACCAGTTGACAATGTTCAGCTGCACTTTTCAGCCGTGACGGTAAATCCAGGCCAATCCAGTCGCCGGAAAGCATGGCCAGGCGCAACGGCAAGTTTTTTTGCCGCTCACTTTCCGCAGCTACCAGTAACATATCAAGCAAAACCGGTACAGAATTCCATATGTTAACCTGATACTTATTGAGCATCTCTAGCCAATATGTGGCATCACGGCGTGTGTCATCCGTAATCAGCACAAGTGATCCTCCCACACTCAGCAACCCGAATATGTCATAGACGGAAAGATCGAAATCCAGGGATGAAACAGACAAAACCCGGTCTGCTGGGCCGACTTTATAGCGCCGGTTAATGTCTGAAATGGTATTCCATGCCCCATAGTGGCTGATTTCAACCCCTTTGGGTTCTCCGGTAGAGCCTGAAGTAAATATAATGTAGGCCAGACGCTCCGGCGATGTTGTAACAGGAGCGGTTAAAGGGGGTGTATCTGCGGCAGCGGTAATGTTCAGTATAGTGGTGCCGCCAGGCCATTCCAAGGTTTGCGCTCGTTCATGGTCGGTAAGCACATAACGAATTACCGCTTTTTTATGAATACAATCGCGGCGGACAGATGGCTGCTCTATGCTGACCGGTACGTAACACGCCCCAATTGCCAATATGCCAAACACCGCGGCTATTTGTCCTATTCCTCGCGGCAAGGTGACAGCGACAGGGTCCCCCTCCTGTACACCTGCGTTCTTGAGGAATGCTGCCACCCGCAAGGCGTATTGGGATAACTCGCCATAGGAAAAATACCTATTGGAACTACTGTCTATGAGTGCGTTTTCTTGCGGATTCACGGCGGCAAAATCGAAAAATGAGGTATGCAAGCATTGGCTTGATTGCGGCATGGGTAATTTAACCTCTCTGTCCCGCCTTTGGCGTTGGGAAAGGGGGAGAACATCCGCCAAAGATTGCCAGTCGTTATTATCCGATACCAGCCAGTCAAGCATTTGGGTATATGCGGCAAACATTTGCTCAATCAAACCGTCGGGAAATAATTGGTCAACGGCATCCCACGCCAGTAAAAGGCCGTCATCCATTTCATATGTCTGAAAATCAAGCCATACCTGAGGAGTTTGCGAGATCATATAAGAGAGTTTGCCCAAGGTTTCACGGCATTCGGCATTTATGAACGGAGTGCCTAAATTGCATGCAAAAACGACAGGGGCAAAATTCCGCTCTCCCTGGCGGGCTCGGGCCAAATCACGTTGAACTTGTACTCCGGAATAGGCCGCATGGGCCACATCTTTATAAAATTGCGTCTGAACACTTCGCACCCGGTCCAAAAATGATTGTCGGGAGCTGCAATCAACAGAAAGCAAAAGCAAGTTTGTAAAATCAGCGATAACATCTTCAAGGCCGGCTTCCCCGGTTTGACGATCAAACAGCGGCATATTAATGAGGAACCGCGAATTGGTGCTCCACCGGTCAAGAACTTCGGCATAAGCGGTTAAAAGCACCATTGCCGGCGTGACTTGATAAGCCGCGGACCGTTTTTGCAAAAGAGTCCAATCGTCCCTCTTGAGGAAATAATTTCTTCGCTTAAAAACAGGAGACGTTATGCTTTCCGGCTTTTCCTTTAACGGCAATCCAGGGGCCACAGGCAGTGTTGACAGACGTTGATGCCAATATTGGCCGGCTGTTTGTTGGTCTGAAATCCGGCGTTGCGCTTCTTGTTTTAAATATTCTGCGAAACTCCAGTTAACCGGTGCCGCAGGCTGGCAGCCGCGGGCATAAGCAGCGGCTAAATCCCGTAAAACGATATGCAGGCTTTGCACGTCAGCTACCAGCAAATCAATATCAAAATGAATGCGCGTACGACCCCCGGGCAGCAAGCTGAGTTCCAAACCGGCAACTTCTCCCTGCTCCACGGCCAAACGACGATGCGATAACCGGTCACGAATATGCTCTAACTCCAGTACGAGTTTACCCTCCGGACAATGACGCAAGTCATGGGTTAACACTGCTTTGCTAAAAGGAGCAGTCAGCACTTCTTGCTGTCCGTTATCTAAGAATCTTGCCCGAAGCATGGAATGATGCGTCAGCAATTGTCCCCAGGCTGTTTCTAGACACTCAGGCTCAACGTCTTCGCCGTCTATTTCCAAATAGGCATGGCACCCGATAGCGCCAAGCGGCTGATCATCGCGCCGTCCAATCCAGTATGCATATTGCACATCCGTAAGCGGAAAGGGCCCTTTTGCGTCCTCATCCCTTTCCAGCACTTTTACGCACTCTTTCACTGCCGAATCCGCAGTGTTGTTTTTTTGTAATAGAGACCACCAGTCGCTCAGCCTGGGAGCGGCAATTAGTTCAGCAAATGTAACTGTTGCTCCTCTTCGCCGCCACTTGTTTACCATCCTCATAATCCGTAACGAATCCAAGCCGAGTTCGATCAAATTATGATCATCATCAAACTCTGTCGGCGTGGGCAGCATGGCCTTAATCTCCAGTTTCACTTCTTCATAGCTCAATGGAGATATATTTTTGTTATTTGACTGATTTTTCATCACAATGACTCCTTTCCCCGGTATTGTCCCATCTTTGCTTTCGCTATCCTATTGCACGACTGGAAACAACCAACTGTCTGGAATAACTGCTTAACTTCTCACGCGTCTCTTCGAGTTCCCGTGAGGGTATGGACATTTCAACAATGCCTGCTCCGGTATGGAGCCACGCACTCTTATCTTTCTGAAAAATAGTTCGCAAAACAAGGGCGGCATCCATTACTCCGTCGCTGTCAAAAGTCATTACACAACCACTGTAGAGATTTCTGGGATGGGCCTCCAATCTTCCTATAGCATCAATGGACTCTTTTTTAGGAATCCCTGAAGCCGTTATAGCAGGGAAAAGGGCATTAAATGCATGCCATGAGTTGCAGTCGGGTTTAAGTTTTCCTTTTAATCTGGAAGCAATATGCTGAACAGTCCCTCTATTAGCAATTGACATAAAATCACTCACTGCAATGCTTTCTGAATCACAAATGCTTTGCATCTCTTCAAACGCCAGTTTTACGGAAACCGCATGTTCTGCAATCTCTTTCGGGTCATTCAACAATTCGTCTTTAAGCCGGCTCTCTTCTTCTTCACTACCGCCGCGTGCACGTGTTCCCGCAAGCGGCTGGGTGCTTACCCAGCCTTGGCTGTCGACTTCGACAACTGTTTCCGGACTGAACCCGGCCGCATGCAAACCGCCGAAGCAAAGCAGAAATGATCGCGCCGGAGAATTGACCTTTCTTCCCGTAATATAGCTGGCAACCATATCAAGTTCCTGATCAAGCGGGATTTTTCTGGACAAAATTACTTTTTGATACTTGCGTCCCCGAATTTCTTGTACTGCCTCTGCCACTATTTTCATATATCCGTCAGCGTTATGCGTATTTACCCACGGCACTTCCAGTTTTCGTCCATCCACTCTTGCGGCAAGACTCTTTACACTGCTCCTGTTATGTCCCATCTGCAATATCGCCCTTACCAGTTTGCCAAGTTCTTTAAATCGTTCATTATCCAAGGCTCTTAAAAGGATTGAGTTTGGGGTAAATCGCACTTCAACTTCAGGAATAAAGAGTTTTAAAAGGCAATTATCTTCGGACAGAAGCGGCAGTTTGTGGTGGTAACGGGCCAGTCCGAAATTTGCAGTTCCATAAGCACGCCAGTTTTTGAGCCGAACTGCTGAAAAGGCTCTGGCAATGGTTTCACTTAATAGCTCATTTTCCAACTGCAGCGATTCATTATCTGTTTTTAGTGTTGTATATTCAGAATCAACGGATACCAAGGTATGAACTCCCATCCCCAACGACAATTCTTCTTTGTTTTCGTAAAGAAGATAGGTTTCACATATTCCTGACTCGATAATCTGTGCGGCCGTTAAATGGGCATCTCCTGCAAAATCAATTGCTTCTTCAAAATAGGATGTCGGATAATCTTCTGCTTTGCGGTCAGGTCCTGCCGCCATCGCTTTTAGTTTTGTTTTATCGACTTTGCCAACGCTGGTAAGGGGCCAACAATCTATGAGTTCGATTTGATCCGGCATTTTATAGCGCGCAACGCCCAAGTCATGTAAAAATTTATGAATGTCCGTAAGATTGATTTCTCTATTGTCGGTTATCAAATACGCGCAACTTCTCTCGCCAAGGTTGTCATCGGGAAGACCAATCAGGGCGGCATTTCTTATAGCCGGATGCGAGCAGAGGTAAGACTCTATTTCAGCCGGCATGATCTTTTCGCCTGCCCGGTTGATTTGCTCTTTTATACGCCCCCCGATTTGTATATTTCCCTCCGGTGTGATTCTCGCCTTATCACCGGAACGGTAAAAGCCATCAGAAGTAAAATCCTTGCGATTCTGTTCGGGCGCTCTGTAGTAACCGCGTATTGTATAAGGACCTCTCACCAAAAGTTCTCCGTATTGTCCTTGCACAACATCGTTACCGTCTTCGTCAACAATTCTTATTTCATCACCCTCCGAAATTGGCCATCCCTGACAACTGTGGATGATATGATCAGGGTCGTCAATGGCAGTGCAGCAAATGAGGCCTTCCGCCATACCGAAAACCTGCTGCAGCCTGCATTGCATTTCCGGCATTATCCGTTTTGCAAGATTTTCATCCAGCATAGAACCACCTACCTGGAGAACTTCAAGGCTCGAGATGTCGTTAGAGTTATCCCATTCCAGAACCTCAAGCAACAGATTTACCATCGCAGGAACAAGAGCGGTTATTGTCACCCTCTCTTTCTCAATAAGCGGGAACGCTTCATCAGAGCTTGTGGTTTTGCACAAGACGACCTTGCCGCCGACCGACAGGGTCCCCAGAACTCCAGGCAGCAAAGGGGAAAATTATGGGCAATCGGCAGAACGGCAAGATAGGCGCTTTGCAGGTTCAGTTTGCAACGCTCGGCAGTTGCTTTGGCATTATATGCGTAATCGGTATGAGTCCTTGGAATCAATTTTGGTGTGTCGGTCGTTCCGCCGGATAAGAGCAAAAGAGCAGTGTCTCGGTACGAAGGTCCTTCCAGGTCTACCGGAGGCATACTGATATCGGCAAGGTTGATGGAATTTTCGCTTTTACCGTCTGTTATAATGAATTTAACCGCAGGATGCTTCTTCACCAGTTGATCCGCCATTTTTTTATAGTCAAAACCAAGGAAGGTAACAGGAATAATGTAGGCAACCGGTTTTGCGAGAGTAAAGATTCCGTCAAGTTCGGTTTCCCGGTGGGCGGGCAGTGAAAGGACCGGTACAGCGCCAATGCGAAACAGGGCAAAGCAGGTAATAACGAACGAAATGCGGTTCGGGAGCTGCACAACCACATTATCGCCTTTCTTGATTCCCATAGTGAAAAAACCGGCTGCAAGTTCATCCACCTTGTGGTCAAGCTCTTTATAGGTGAGTCTGGTGTCATCTTCAACAAGCGCAATTCTGTTCTGATATTTTTCAGCCCATAATTTTAATTGCTGGCCAAGAGTTAATTTTTCCCAATAACCGAGTTGTTCGTATTTTATTGCAGCATTATCAAACCATTCCTTGTCTGCTTTCATTTTATGCCTCCTTCTCTAATCTTAAGGTTTAATGTTCTTGCCGTATCGATATGTCTTCCCTTAAAAGGTCCCAACTTTTCTATCTGTTTGCCGGTAATGTAGAAAGTCTGGTTATTATAACAAAATCCCATTTCACAGCTCTCCTTCCATCTGGCTCACTTCCCTGGCATTCACTTGTTCTATATAATTCCTTCTGTAGCATGGTGTAGGAGGGATAGATCAGTCCTTCTGCCACTCATTTTTACAATGCGCGGCGGCGAACCAACAACGGTGCAATCACAAGGCACATCCCGATTTACAATAACCGTATGTGCTCCTATTTTACTTCCGCTCCCTACGGTTACCGGTCCCAATATGGTAGCTCCATGCCCTATAAAAACATTATCCTTGATGGTAGGATGCCTTTTCCCTTTTTCCTTTCCCGTACCACCTAGTGTGACGTTATGGAACAACGTACAATTTCTGCCAATTTCCACTGTTTCACCAATTACCACGCCGCAACCATGGTCACAGAAAAAACCTGACTTGATTTTGGCGCCCGGATGAATTTCAATACCGGTAAAAAAGCGTGTCAGTTGAGAAAGAAACCGTGGTATAAATGGTATTGCCAGCCGATAAAGAGGATGTATCAGATATCTGTGAAAAACCATGGCGTGAAAAGAAGGATAAAGTAAAAACTCCGCATTTCTACATGCAGGATCATTCCGGTAAATAGCTTTAATGTCTTCGATCAAAGCAAACATTTTGATCCCACCCTTTTGCACTGTATGCTCAATAGTTATGGTGTTTTACTGAATGTTGAGCATTCCAAACGGTATACAAGCTTCTCTCACCATAATCGTTTCGCGATACTGCTCTAATTAATTCCGAGAGGTATTCTTCGCCCAAATTCTGTACAAAGAAGTGGTTGCCGTCAAATTCTTTAAGCGCAAATGGTCCGTCCGTCACTTCGTTCCAATACTTCATGATGGCTGCATTAGCTTCGTAATCGCGTTTTCCCGCGTGCGCAATAATAGGAAGATTCAGTTTCTGTCCCCGGTAGCAGTAACTTTCGTGAAGTCTGTAATCGCTTCTGATTATGGGAAGTAAAAACTGGAGAATCTCTTTGTTTTCCATAATCTCTCTCGGTGTTCCGTTCAGCCTTTTCAGTTCCCCAATGAGAGCTTCGTCGTCCATATGACTTTTGAACATTGATGGATCGGGGTGATGGGGCGCATGACGTCCGGCGACAATAAGCTTTTCAGGTTGAATCCCGTATTTGCACTTAAGTTGATATGCTGCTTCAAAGGCAATTATCGCTCCCATACTATGTCCGAAAAAGTAAAAGGGGCGGTTATTGATTGCAGTCATCAGTCCGGAAAGCAGTTCTTCAATTAAGCAGTCAAATTTTTCGAAACATGGTTCAGATATCCGCGTCCCTTTGCCCGGAAGCTCTACGGGTATGAACTCAACCGTAAGGCAGGATATAGTCCAATGTTTAAATGCCGCAGCACTTCCACCGGCATAGTGGAAGCAGAAAACTCTTGCCTTTTTGCTATCCCGGTTATAACCGAAGGGAAACCAGTTGTTTGTAATCTTCATAATCAACTCCTCAATGCTTAGACGTTTTACTTCTCATCTCTTTCCGTTATCAACTTGCATAATAAACCAAAAACTAGTACAATCGATAATGATAATCGTTCTTACTGTTTAAATTTTACAGGAGATACGATATGCAAGCAATAGGGACGACGTATATTCGTCTTGTCAAGGGCTATTTTCGTCTGACTACGGCATTGGTGGTGATTAAATGAAAGATATAATAAAGGAAATGTATGAACCGTGCTTACTAAAAATGGGGTTTTATAGAATTAATGATAATAAACAATTTAATCAAGAAGGGACTTGCTATACTATTTCGCCGAAAAGAGGTAAAGGCAACTATTGGGTATATGCCTGCGATAATTTGTTCGCTATTTCGATTCTTGATTTAGTATTTTATGAAGATTTGTTTTTAGAGTACCCGCAGTCTCAATATTTGAGCATCAGCTATTATGACTCCGTTGCGGGAGAAGAACTAAATCCATATAAGTGTCTTTCGCATTCCTGCACCAAAGTTCATATCGGTTATAACAATTTATATCAAATCTCATGTCATAGAAATATTCCTATTTGTTGCACAAATATATCGATTATGCCCGAATATTACGAAGATTATCTCCATGCCAGATATCTGGGGGAATATGAAGATCTACGAAACGCCTTCATCAGTATAGACGGATCAACAGATTTTCCCGAATTGGTATTTCTGTTAAAGCAAATAAAAAATTGCCGATCTACAGGCATATCGGCAAAGTTGTATTATGAAGGTAAAGTTGCGGAAGCCATTTCCCTCATCATCCAAAAGGCAAAAACACAGCTCGCTTACACAGTCAAAAAGATATCCCAACAGGATTTAGACAGTTTGGAAGTCGTTATAGCATATATAGACGAGCACCTGGCCTTTAACATTCAGTTGGCTGTATTAGCTAGACTTGC
The DNA here is from genome assembly GCF_000445445.1 of Sporomusa ovata DSM 2662. Lineage (GTDB taxonomy): Bacteria > Bacillota > Negativicutes > Sporomusales > Sporomusaceae > Sporomusa > Sporomusa ovata. Next base: position 535,492 of record NZ_ASXP01000005.1, read on the forward strand.
CTGCATGGGGACAACAAAGCTGAAATACATTTTCAAAAAGATTTTTAAATCAACAATTTTCGAATACATATTAAAAAAACGTATGGATCACGCAGAGCATCTGCTGATGAGTACAGACCTGAATATCAATCAGATTTCTCAAAATGTTGGCTACAAAAAGGCGAGCAGTTTTTCAGATGCTTTCCGGAAAAAAACCGGATTATTACCTAACGAATACCGTAAAGCAGTCATGCCAAAATAAATTCTTTTATAACTTTGATAAACAGATATTATGTATTCAATCTTTTGTCTTGAACAGGATTCTCATTTCTGGATCGCATTGTTACCCAGTATGCCTCCAAGCGTATTGGCCCGGTCGGTGTTTGGTCAGTTTTAAATCACGGCGCCAGATTAACCCTTCCTCTGCCGCATAGCCGCCTTCAATGGCGGCAATATCCGTTGTTAGTTTCCGAAGCTTCGCCGATATATGATAAAATACAAAAAAGGTTGCACTTTTTAAAAGTGTAACCTTTTTTTGTAATTGTGAAGGGTGATTTTATCCTTTTACCATGGATAACTTACGGTATTCGTTAGGCAATAATCCTATGTTTTTGCGAAAGATTTCAGAAAAACTGCCCGCCATTTTGTAGCCGACAATTTGCGCAATCTGATTGATATTCAAGTCCGTACTCATCAGCAGATACTTAGCCTGGCTCAGCCGCTTGTTGAGAATGTATTCGGAAATTGTGGTTTTATAAACCCCTTTGAACGTGTATTTTAGCTTTGTTGTACCCATACAGGCGATTTTAGCCAGGGAATCCAAGCGAATCGCCTGGGCGAAATGATCGTCTATATACGCCGTAACCGCTTGCAGACTGTCCAAATCTTGCTGTGATATTCTTGGGGCCGGATAAACGTGTTGTGTTGTTTCCTTGTCCTTTTGCACGATAAGGGAAACGGCTTCCGCTACTTTGCTTTCAAAATATAGTTTTTCCGCTATGCCGGTCAACCGGCAATTTTTTATTTGCTTCAACAGCAAGACCAATTCCGGGAAATCGATTGACCCGTCTATTCTGCTAAAAGCCTTTTGAGGATTCTCATACTCATCCGGATATTTGGCCCGCAAATAGTCTTCGTAATATTCCGGCATAATTGAAATGCTGGTAGAGCGGAGCGGAATATTTTTATGATATAGCGCCTGATACAGGTTATTGTTGCCGACATGTCCCCTGATGCCGGAACAAACGAAACGTTTGCAGGGCTTTAGTTCTTCGCCGGAAACCGATTCATAATAACCAATGTCTAAAAACCTGGGCTGTGGATACTCCAGATAAAAATCCTCGCAAAAGACAAAATCCAAAACCGAAATGGAAAATAGATTGGCAAACGTATAAACCCAATAATGTCCTTTGCCCTTTTCCGGCAACAGCGTAAAACAAGTCCATTCCCGGCTAAATCCCGTATTGCTGCCATCATAGTAAAAACCATTGCCCAGCATGAAGGCTTCATACATCTCTTTTTTTATATCGTTCATCGTCATCACCATCGCTTCTTGGGGTGGTAATAAGCGCATTACACTAACGGTAAGATAAATCAGCAGAAAAAGCCAGTTGTTGACTTTTCTGCTGATTATAGCGCTATATACGCCGGTCTATGCCGAAAACAAACTGCCTTGCTGATACGGGATAGGCTCCCGTAAGGACAGATGTTTTATAGGAACCACGCAACTCATATGCTTCGTTCGTCAAGTTATATACTTTTAGGTAAGCGCGGGTATCCGGGTTTATCTTGTAGTTCATACCTAAATCAACTACCCAGTAAGCTTCTGACGAAAACGCCTGCAGATTGCGCCCGGTTGCGCCCCGGAGACTAAGGTCGGCATTCCATTTGTCCTGTCCATATTGGAGACTCAGCCGGTAACCATTCGGCTGACTGTTGTTGATGTCAGCCTGATAGCTGCTTGCCCCCTGTTCTTTTTCCTCCACTTTGACATAAGAATAACCAGCTGTTATCTGCCACTGTGGTGATAATTGCCGTTTCAGACTAAGGTCCAGCCCTCTTCTTTTTTGTTCAGCCAGGTTTGCATATGTATAAATAGGAGCAGCGGTTGTCCCCAGATTTTGATTCGTTATCGCATCGTTAATATGGCTGGAAAACACACTAGCCTGAAGCTCGGTTCCTCCCGCCAGTATGGTGTTCATTCCTAGTGTAAGCACATCGCCGGTTTCCGGCCGGAGATTCAGATTGGGGATAACGATACCGTTCCCATATACTTCATCAATAAACGGCACTTTGAAAACCTGCCCCCAGGATGCAAAAATATTGGTATTCTTATTAAGTTCACGATTTACCGAGATGCGGGCACTGGATTTATTGCCAAACAGGCTATAGTTGTCATAGCGCATGCCCGCTGTCAACGACCAGTTTTGGGGCAGCCGCCAGTGATTTTCCAGAAAACCGGCCCGGTTGGTTATTGTTTTGCCGGTGATCCCCTGCTCGGGATTATCATATGCAGTCCGGCGCCAGGAAGCTCCCCCCAGCAAGGTGTAGGTATCACTGAGTTTCCAGGTTTGTTGCCATTCCGCACCGTCGGTTTGATTAGTAAACCGACCCCAATTTAAGTCCATACCGTATAGGTTGACCATATTTTCATAATTTTGAGTAGAATAGTTTCGGTACACTTTGATAAAATTATCGGCTCTTTCCCCTTGATTCCAGTGATAGGTCACTGCAACGTTGTTCTCTACATAGTTTTTCACCCCGGCCGGGAAATAATAATAAGGCTGTACTCGCTGATCCGGTATGACATTAAAGCCTTTCCGGCCGTCGACATGATCAACGGTTAAGGTAAGAGAACGCTCATTGCCCAAATCCTTATCCAGCCGCATATTAAATGCATCCTGATCAACTGCAGTATTCACGGCCCGTTCGACTTTGCCGCTGGAAGAATTTTTATAGTGATAGTCATCTTGGCGTTTGCGCTCAAAATTGATGCGGTAGCTGACATCACCGACTTTATTTTCCGTAGTCAGGTTGTACCGTCGCAAGCCCCAACTGCCGGTTTCTACTGAGTAATGGGTGCTCGCTTCGGAACCTTTACGTGTAATGATATTGATCACGCCGCCCACTGCATCGCTGCCATATAGCGCGGACGCAGGCCCTTTGACGATTTCAATCCGTTCAATGCTGTCCACAGTTGGCAAATAATAAAGGTCCGCACCGAATCTCCCCATATGCTGGCCGCCTTCCAGGTTGACTTTGCGGCCGTCAACCAAAAGGAGTACCCGGTCGTCGCCGTTGATAAAAGGAATACTGGCGGTAGCGTCTTCCATCAGCGATATATTCGTTTTTTTCAAAACGTCAGGCACACTAGCCGCCCCGCTTTTGGCAATTTCTTCACGGGTAATAACTGTCACACTGGCTGCCGTTTCCGTCTTTTTTACCGGAATCCGGTTGGCAGTCACCACATATTCGTCCAGGCTGAATTCCTGTTCGTCGGCAAAAGCCGTCGATCCGGTCAATAATAAGGTCCCGCTCACCAGCATGCTAATCAAACGCTGTTTTTGTTTTTTTTCACAACATCACCTCATTCATTATGTAAAACAAATAAATAATTTTTACTGCGCAGATCCCAGTGTTTATATAATGCCGGCTTTGGCAAAATGCGCGCGCAATAGCCGCCTGCCCCACAAGCTGCCTAAATAGGCCGAAAACACCGTTAGCAGACAAACAACGGCAAGCATTGCGGGATTCATTAAATTCAGGCATTGTTGCAGTATAGCCAGTTGCTCCGCTCCGTTTGCCGCCTGTTGCGCTACATAGGACTCCTTCATAAAAGTAAGCGGAAAGCTTTCCCCCACGGCAAAGCCCAGCATATAACAGGCAAAACCGGTTGATGCCGCCACAAATTTTTGCCTGCCCAGCCAGACAAAGGCGATCTCGCCTAAAACGCCCCCCAAAAAGATGCTCAATCCAAACACGCCAGCCGGCGCCATGTTTAAAAAGACCAAGCCCAGTATCGCGCCGCTGATAACGAAAACACCACGCAGCGGCGCTTTGGCGATCATCAGCATAAAGATAATTCCTCCCGGAATCCCTAAGATAACCGGCATAAAAATTAAAATTAAGGGAATCAGACCGATGGTAAATCCCAGTAACATAAAAATCCCAATGATCAAAGCATTGAAAATGCCAATAGTGATCAAATGACGTACAGTTTGGCTGTTATTCCTAGTTGCCGCTATGACTAAACACCTCCTTTCTTCCTGATTCTTGTCTAATATTTTCGCTGAAGGTAAGGCTGCTCAGTTTGCAGTCTTCCTCCAACCATAAAATTTTGTCAAAGGTGTTCACTGCAAATTCATAATCATGAGAAATAACAAAAATGCACCGCCCTTCTTGCGCTAGCTTTCTGATAATCCGGCTGACTTTTGCCATATTTTCCCCATCCAGTCCACTGGTAGGTTCGTCCAGAAACAAAAGTTGGGTGTTGCGCATGCAGGCCAGCGCAATTGCCAGACGCTGCTTTTGTCCGCCGGAAAGCGAAGCGGGGTGAGTGTCTTTATAGCCTTCCAACTGAAAAAACTGAAGATATTGTTCTGCTTGTGCCGCCAAACTTGGTGATGCTTTACATCCCAGCAACAGTTCTTCCCATACACTGGGGGCAAAAAGCTGATAATCCACATCCTGCATAACATAGAAAGAATTTCGGATGCGGGCCGCTTTCCCGGCCGGTTTTCCGGCAATCAAAATTTCTCCCTTGCTTTGTTGTTCCAAACCCATCAATACCCGCAGCAGGGTGCTCTTTCCTATGCCGTTTTTTCCCATGATACCAATAATTTCACCGCGATATGCGGATAAGGAAATGTTATTCAGAATGGGTTTTCCTCTTTGATAGCTAAAAGATACATCCACTGCTTGCAGAAAAGGTGTTTTGGCTTCCGTCTTGCGGTGTGGCGTATTGACCGGCATCAACAAAGCCGTCTCATCAAAATAACGCAGTCCTCTGTCTTGGAACCACCGGTCGGGCTTGGTAAAAAAATCGCGGCCGCTATATTCCCCCTTTCCTTGCCCGTCTTCCAGGAAAACCACCCGGTCAACCAAATCTTTTAAATAGCAGAGCCGGTGTTCAGCAACAACAACAGTATGGCCGCCGGCTTTGAGCGTTTTCAGTATATCGTGGAGTTGACTAGTCCCGTTTGAGTCTAAATTGGCGGATGGTTCATCCAAAACATAAATTGTCGGGCCTAATGCATAGACAGACGCCACAGCTACTTTTTGTTTTTCGCCGCTAGAAAGCGTAAAAACTGATCTCGTCAGCAGAGCATTCAGGTTTAAATTTTGCACGGTTTTTTTTATTTGCGCCTGCATCACGAATCTTTCAATTCCATAATTTTCACTGGGAAAAGCCAGTTCGCTCTTAACATGTAAAGTAAAAAACTGAGAGCGCGGGTCCTGAAAAACCGATCCTACCCGGCGTGATATTTCTCGCATGGAGGCCGTTTTTATGTCCAGGCCGCCAACGAAGACTTCCCCTCTTAACTCAACGTCAAAAAAATTGGGGATTAAACTGTTGATTAAGCGGGTTACCGTTGTTTTGCCACAACCGCTTTTACCGGTTAAGAGTACAAATTCGCCTTGCTTTACCTCCAGGTTGAACTCGGTAAGACTTTCCTGATTACCATGCCGGTATGTCACATGTACATTACGGAATTGAATCACTGTTTTTTCAATCCTCCTTTCTGCCTAACAAAATACTAAATGTCAAAGATTTTATGATAGTGTAAAAAAATGAATATCACGGCAACGAGCGCATAAACAGCGCAATAGGCGGCATCCTTTTTATCAAACCGTACCCCCGTGCAGGAGGTTCTTTGATGTTTGGTGTCAAGTCCTTTGCATAGCGCCGCTGCCGACAACTCATCCGCCAGTTTGCTACTGCGAATTAACAAAGGGATCATGAACTTTTCAAGCGTTGTTACCGGGTGTAAAAACATCCCGGCAACCGATTGATTCAGTCCTCTCATTTTCAAACTATCTTTGACATACAATATTTCGCACTTTATCGTGGGAACATACCGGTAGACCACAGCCAACGGAATAATCAGCATCTTGGGAATATGCATCTGCTCCAGCGCGATAATCAATTCATTCAGTTGCGTCTTTCTCAACAAGATTATGTAGGCCATATAAATAGGAATGAGCCTGGATAATAGTAAAATGATCATAGCAACCAGCATACTGATGGGTTGCAGTTTTAGCGGTATAAGCCGGAGCAATTCATTAAGTGCCAGTAATGCCGTATAGAATGCCGTAAAATAGCCAGCTGTTGCTATCATTTTTTGCCAAACCATAATCACGGCAAGCATTACAACTAAGCTAAAAAGCTCGAAACGGCTTCCGCAGAGAAAAGTCAATAAAGACACGATAACAACCAAAAACATCCATACTCTGGGATCAGGCTTGGCTGCTTTAAAAAAGGCAAAGGTATCATCCACTAATTTCACATCCATTAACTAAAGTCATGTGAATTGATAATGATTATCTATCTCACTTTTAGAGCATACTAAAAAATTTAATTTATCTCCACCTGTAAAAGGATTTCATGAACAGTAAACGGATTTTTTCCTTGCCGATCAAAAACTCCGGTATCCAAAAATAAATGAAATCAAACAAAAAACGACTGTATCAAATCGGATACAATCGTAACCTTAAACCTTGTTATTCCTTGTGTGAGCGATATTCACTCGGATTAATACCAAATTTTTTGCGAAATGCCAGTGCGAAGTAGCTGGCATTGGAATAGCCTATATAAGAAGCCGCTTCCCCCACCGTTATATTTTTTTCCTCAAACAGTTGTTTTGCCAGTTCCAATCTTTTGTTTACCACGTAAGTATGCACGGTCTGGCCAAATAATTGCTTAAATCCCTGCTTCAATTTGAATTCATTCAAGCAAATCAGTTTTGACAGGCCGGCAAGGGTTGGCGGCGAAACAAAATTTTGGTCCAAAATTTGCTTTGCTTCATAAAAGCTTTTTATATCCTGCCGGGAGAGGTTTGGCCACCGGCTTAACATCGGTTCCTGCTGACAAATAGTTTCATTTAGATAAACGGACATACATTCAAGCAGCTTCCCTTCCATATAGAGCGTCCGTACCGGGTCATGATTTGGGCAATGGAGCAGTTGATACAGAATGGTTTTCATCGCCGGTGACAGTTTATGTGTGGAGAAAGCTTTATTAGGAGCTTGCAAACTGCGCAGTGCGGCGAATAAATAAGCACCGCTGCTAAAATCACGGAGCTTATCGGGATAGATTTCCACAGTGATAACCCTATGACGAAAATTAGGCTGAAACAGGACACGCCTTAGATCAGTGGCGCCGAAAGCAAGAAAATGAGAAGGATCTACTGTAATTCCTTTTTCCTCCAGCACCAATTCCCCGTTCAGACAAAAATACAGTACAAGGCGCGGCATAGTATAATTGGCGCCGCCGCACAGGCTGTCACAAAATGTAAATTCAAAGTCTTTGATTTGAGCAAATGGACAGACTAACAATTGCTGCACATACCCGCTGCCAAATTCTTTGGTAATTTGGCAATAATTCATGCTGTTGGGGGAGGAATGCATCAAATACCGCCGGTTGTTATAAATCACCCAGTGCTCTTCTATTTCGTTATTGTTTTTCCTCACCGTTTTCAATCCATGCATAGCAATCTTCCTTTACTTTTACTTTAAGCAAAATACCTTGCTAAACCGGTAAACCCTGCCTTTGAACAAGGAGGGAATATCGCAACTCTTTTAAAACCATGACAAAACAGCGTTAAAAATAAATCTCCAAGCAAATAGCAAGAACAGGTGCGCTCAGCGTAACCTGCTTTTTATTGTGCGGACTACTAAAACAAGTCATCCAAATACTGCCTTGGGACGAAAATATGTGTTCCTAAGACGCATTTACAACTTATGCATTGACTGTATCGGCCGTCCATAGGTAAGATTAAATCAAGGCAAATGATTATCATTATCAATAATCATACCAATTTTTATTTCATTATTCAAGTCGAGGAGTTGAAATCATGAACGAAAAAAAGAAAAAAGCAGGTATCGCTAGGCTTGTGGAGCTTGCAGGTGAAAAGAAGGCGCTGCTCGTGTGGTCAGGGATATTATCTACCGTAAGCGTATTTTTGCTGCTGCTACCCTATGTTGCGGTGTATTATGTGCTGGCCGAGCTTTTAAGCCACGCACCGGACATTGGGGCGGCGGACGCTCAATACCTGTTACGCTGGGCCGTTTGGGGCGCCGTTGGAATGGTGGCGGGATATTTCTTCATGTACATCGGGGGTATGTGCTCCCATATTGCCGCATTTCGCATCCTGTATGGCATCAGAGTAAAATTGGCGGCTCACATCGGCGCTCTCCCGCTTGGTTACTTTAACAAAACCGCCACCGGCAAAATCAAAAAAATCATGGAGCTGGATGTGGAGCAAATCGAACTTTTTATTGCCCACCAATTACCTGATCTGATAAACACCACGGTCATGCTCGCAGTAATCATTGCAGCCATGTTTTCTCTCAATATCTGGCTGGCGCTAGCCTGTGTCATCCCCATGCTGCTAGGTTTTGCCGTCCAATATTCAATGATGGCCGGGAAAAAAGCCAAAGCGGGCCTGAAAGAGTATTTTGACGCACTAGAAAACATCAGCGCCTCCTCCATTCAGTATGTACGGGGCATGCCATCAATTAAAATTTTCGGGCAGACCGTTCATTCGTTCCAAAAATTCTATGACGACATGGTTAAATACCGGGATTTCAGTGTAAGGTATACCGACAATTTCCAGAATGGTTACGTATCCTTTAAAACCGTCATTCTATCGCTGTCCACTTTTATTCTGCCGGTGGGACTGTTTTTCATCAGCAGCGATCCTAATAACATTGCCTTTGCCACAACTCTCATGTTCTTTCTCGTTCTGGCGCCGGGCATTACTGTACCGATCTTCAAATTCAACACTTTTGCTTCCACTCTTAACACAATTGCAGAGGGAGTGAGGCGTATCGATGAAATATTGGAAGAAAAGGCCGTGCGTGAGCCGGAATTCAGCCAAAAACCGTCCGCCTATGCAATCCAGTTCCACGATGTGTCCTTTTCCTATAACAGCGTAAATGTTTTGAAGCATATTAATTTTACAGCACCTCAAGGAAAAATCACGGCGCTTGTGGGGCCCTCCGGCGCTGGCAAATCCACCGTCGCCCAACTTATTCCTCGGTTTTGGGATGTGCAAAAAGGCCGCATCACCATCGGTGGAGTCGAAATCCAGGACATAAGTGTCAATGACCTGATGGATACCGTGTCCTTTGTGTTCCAAGATACTTTCCTGTTTGCGGACACCCTGTTCAACAATATTTTGGCAGGCAAGCCGATGGCAACAAAGGAGGAAGTGTTTGCGGCGGCCAGAGCTGCTCAATGCCATGAGTTTATTGCGCGTTTGCAAAATGGCTACGATACTTTCATCGGCGAGGGTGGTGTATATCTTTCAGGGGGTGAGGAACAGCGGGTGTCAGTTGCCCGTGCCATTCTAAAAAATGCCCCTATTCTCGTTTTAGATGAAGCCACGGCCTATGCCGACCCGGAAAATGAGCACCAAATGCAGCTTGCGCTGCAGGAACTCATTAAAGACAAAACGGTGCTGATCATTGCCCATCGCCTGACGACCATTCGTGAAGCTAATCAGATCCTGGTTTTGCAGGAAGGAGAAATCCATGAGACAGGCACCCATGCCGAACTTCTTGCCCATGACGGGTTGTACAAAAGCATGTGGGACGCCTATACGTCATCTGCCGGTTGGCAGATTGAACGTTTGCAACAGAAGGAGGTATTCGCATAATGCTGAAGCAACTACACAATATCACTACAGGCAACCCAAAGAAACTACTAAAACCCATTCGTTGGGCGGTTTTTGCCAATTTAGCCAATATGTTTCCGTTCGGCTGCATGGCCATGGCGGTGGCCATGCTTTACGCCTACTACGCCAAGGAGCAGGCCTCCCTGAATATACAAGGTTTATGGCTTGCCTGGGGAGGTATGGTGCTGTTCCTCGCCCTGGTGTTTATCGGCGAACTAAAATCTTACCGCTCCATTTACCGCAGCGGTTATGCGTCTTCCGCCGCAGGGCGGGCAAATCTGGCCGAGCATATCCGCAAGCTGCCGCTGGGCTTTCTGATGAGCAAGGACCCCGGCGAACTGGGGCATATGATGATGAGTGATTTTAACCAGCTAGAAAATGCTGTGACAAATATACCACAACTGGTGAGCGGTGCTCTTGTGCCGGTACTGGCGTTTGTTGCACTGAGTTTTATGGACTGGCAAATAGCTGTAGCCATGTTTGCGGGATTTCCCGTATCGTTGCTGGTTCTATGGGGAATTTCCGGTTTGGAACGAAAATTGGGCGCGCGCCATGCGAGAGCTAAAATTACAGCGGCGAACCGCCTGCAGGAATACCTTTTGGGCATGAAAATTATCAAGGCTTACAATCTGAGGGGCGAAAACTTCAGCCGCTTGGGGCAGGCTTTTTATCGTTATATGAACGAAAGCATCAAACTGGAAGGCATACTGGGCCCCTTCTTTTTAGTCGCCATTGCCTTTATCCAGACCGGCTTGTCGTTGATTACCATGGCAGGCGTTTATCTCCTCTTGGGCGGTGAAATTACGGTACCGTTGTTTGCCCTGTTTTTACTGGCGGGCACTCATGTTTTTGATCCACTGTCGGTCGCCATCCTGCGCCTGCCTGCGTTTCGCTATGACGTTATGGCGGGCGAACGCATTGTAAGCCTGCTTAAAGAGCCAGTCATGGCAGGAGAAAAAGAACCGCCGGCGGACCACGACATCCGCTTGGAGAACGTGACCTTCGGTTACGGCCGAAATACGGTGTTGGACAATGTTTCGCTGGAGATGAAGGCAGGAACACTTACAGCGATCGTTGGCCCGTCAGGCAGCGGGAAAAGTACGCTGCTGCGTTTGATTGCGCGGTTTTACGACCCGCAGCAGGGCAGGGTGCTGTTCGGTGGCAGCGATGAACGGGAAATGGACCCGGAAAAGCTGATGCAAAAAATCTCCATGGTGTTTCAGGACGTCTACTTGTTTGCCGATACCATCACCAACAACATTCGCTATGGGCGAGAAAATGCCGTCCAGGAAGAAATCGAAGCAGCGGCTAAAGAGGCCTGCTGCCATGATTTTATCGCCCGGCTGCCGCAAGGTTATGACACCATGGTAGGGGAAGGTGGCTCAACGCTTTCCGGTGGTGAAAAACAGCGTATCTCCATTGCCCGGGCCATCCTTAAAAATGTGCCGGTCATTTTGCTGGATGAGGCCACTTCTTCCCTTGATCCGGAAAACGAATTGGAAGTACAAAAAGCGATCAGCCGTTTGATTCAGGGGCGCACCGTAATTCTAATCGCCCACCGGCTGAAAACCGTTGTAAAGGCTGACAACATCATTGTACTGGACAAAGGAAAGGTGGTAGAACAGGGAACTCATGCAGCACTCCTTAGCAATAACGGTCTGTATGCCCGGCTCTGGGAGTTGCAGATGAAAACCGGCGGCTGGCGCATTTCGGCGTAAGACGCTTATTATATAAGATGGGGCTGTTCAAAACAGGATCAAAAATCCTTGTTTTGAACAGCCCCATAGTTATTTCCGGCCGCAGTCAAACCGTCTTCACTTTCGTTAGGATGATTCCGGTTTGATAGGTTACGGTTTAAAGTCACCCATCATCTCAATAGGGCATTTTCCCAGGTTGCGAAACCCCACATGCGGCCGTTCATAATTGTAATGGCGAAGCCAGGCAGCGAAATCCGCCTGCAATTCCTCGACCATATCATGCAAGTTGTTGGAAAACATCGGGCCAAACAGTTCATTCAAAACGGTGCGCTTAAACCTTTCAATAAAACCATTGGTTTTAGGATTATGGACTGCAGTACACCGGTGTTCCATCTTGTTGGCAGTAAGGAAACTCTCGTACAGCCGGCTTTCTTTACTGCCAAATTCCTGTCCGTTGTCAGTGAAAACAGTCCCTATAGAAATTTTCCGCGCCCGGTAGAAAGGCAGCACAGCGTTGCGCAGTACAGCCACAGCGCCTTCCACTGTTTTGCCGGCATAGAGCAATCCGAAAGCAAAGGAACTGTACATATCGACAACGGCATGCAAGTAAATCTGACCGAAATTGGTGAGCGTGCCGGCATAAAAGAAGTCCTGCACCAGCAGCTCACCGGGACGGACCACCATTGTCTGACGCTCCTTGAAACAAGGATTATATTGTTCGATTTTCCTGATCTCTTGCGGCGTAAGCGGCCAGCCTTCACGCAAGTGCCTTTCCTCCAGCTTTAACCAGCGCTGGTACTGGTATTTGAAATTCAACTTTACTAGGTTAAAATCAAACCGGGCGAAAACGGTCATAGACAAGAGCAGTATCCCAGTCAAACCAGGATGCTGGCCGGAGCTTGTATTTTTTCAAGATAAAGAAAGCGAGTGATACATAATGACGCTTATAGAAGCGTTAGAAACGCTAAAGAGCAAAGGAGTTACTAAATTGTCCGGTATGATTGGAGAAAGCGATATTGACAAATACATTGATCATGCTGTACAAAGCCACGAAATCAGTGCAAACCTGGCTCACATCCCCTGTCACAAATACCATCTAGACATGAGGATGACCATTATATCATTGAAACCAATGGGCATTTCATCATTGCGACACATTATGGCACTTTTGATATGGCCACTTATGGCAATTATGACACGGAAGAAGAAATGCATGCCGACTTTGACGAATATATAATAATGAAACAAGCTGAAGCAATTGCAGACCAAAAAGTTAAGGCTGGAAGCAAATTCCCACGTGCCGTAGGCTGGCTGTAGCTATTAACGAACTCAGGCAGGCTAACGCTGCAGCACATGCCGCATTTGAACGTGAATATGGATGCCTGGCCATCAAAGGGGAATTGAAATGATTGGTTTTCAAATACGGAAAAAGGGAGCAAACATAACAGCCACGGTATTCAACAACACTGTGGTGTTTGATTTGATCTATAAAATGCCGAATGATGAAACAATGGCAATTGAAGTATCTAGTTGGTCAGAGCTGGCAGGCGTTGGAGATATTTACGAAACAGACAATTTTACCGTGGAAGTGATTGGTTAAGGTAATTTGAACGCTATTCGCAAGACAGCGCTTGACGCAAAATGACGTCAAGCGCTGTTTTTTCTTGAGAAACGTAAAACTACCGGCTTACCCTGCCGGTAGTTATCCTATTGCAAAAATGGAGGTAAGAATATGGACATAATGGAACAGGCCATCAATAAACTGGATATGGAACTGGAAAAATCACCGGATGACCGCGGCTACCTTTGCGCCATCAATCAGCTAGTCCGCATGTTGCTGCTGGAAGATGAAAGCTATGCGGACAAGGTGTTGGAAGAAACACACACATTGGAACGCGCATATAAGACCATGCAGTATATCGCAAAAAAGAATCGGGGAACCGCTACCTGGTTTGCTCAATACCCGCAGCTCAAATATCTCAGCAAGTGCGGACTCAGCGAATTTGTCAAAGCCTATTTGGAACGCTATCCGGTTACGCGCGGCCTATTAAACTGGCGCGGTAAATCCTTGCAAAAAGTTTTGGGATTTCAACCAACCAAACAGGAACTTTGCCATATCGGAAAAGCCAAGTTGTCCGGTGTGAGAATAGCCAGCTGGATTACACTTAGAAAAAGCGGCTGCCCGGTTCATTTACCGGACCTGGATACCTATGGCTGGTTTGAAGAAACCTCAGTTCTCTCCGAGTTGCGTGAAGTAGTTCCTCTTGACAAGCTGTTCGCTTACCAAAAAAGATTGGAAAAACGCGGTGAATTAACCGCGTATTTTTTTCGCGATTATTGGGATTATTTGAGAGAATGCAAGCAGCTTAACTTTGATATGTCCCGTAAAGAGACTTTATACCCGAACAAGCTGGCGGAAAAGCATCTGCAAAACCAGTTGAGAATCAAACAAAAGAGAAGCCGGCTGCTGGACGAAAAATTCACTGTGGTGCTAGAATAAAAATAGTGCAAACTAAATATGGAAAGTTCCCAATAAATTGTTACAATAACTAACAAGATATGGAGGGACTTAACATGGCCATACACTATACTCAGAAATTTAAAGAAGATGCAGCGGTTTATTATAATGACCATAAGGATTTAGGTGTGAATGGATGCGCTAAAAATCTAGGCATCAGTAAATCAGCATTAAGCAAATGGGTAAATGCTGCAAAAGAACAAGGTGGAAAAGTACCAACCAGGGGAGCGGGTAATTATTCAAGTGATGAAGCTAAAGAAATCGCGCGCTTAAAGAAGGAGTTGCGTGATGCGCAGGATGCACTTGATGTATTAAAAAAAGCAATCAACATTCTGGGAAAATGACAGAAGCCATATACATTGAAGTTACCGCTAAAAAAGAAGAACTCGATAAAAAACGCCGGGTTTCTATCAGCGGAATGTTGAAGCATTTAGGCGTTTCAAGATCAGGCTATACTGCCTGACTCAAGAGATCTCCCTCTGAGCAATCAAAAAGGAAAGCGAGAATTAAGCAAAAGATACAGGAAATATATGACGAATCTCATCAGAATTATGGGGCTCCTAAAATAAAGGAGAAACTTCTTACTCAGGGTGAAGTCATTGCTGAAAAAACGGTTGGGAACTATATGAGAGAAATGGGAATTAAGGCTCAGTATATTAAACCTTATACCGTAACCACCATCAATTCGGATTTTGACAGCAAATTAATAAATGTATTAAACGAGCAGTTTAATCCAACGGAACCAAATGCTGTATGGTGCTCAGATATTACTTATATCTGGACATTTGATGGCTTTGTATACCTTACAAGTATAATGGATTTGTTTTCACGAAAGATTATTGCATGGACATTGAGTCATACGCTGGAAACAGAACATGTTATAGCGACAATAAATAAAGCCAAAGAAAAACGCAAAATTGACAGACCCCTGGTAATGCATAGTGACAGGGGATGTCAGTACGTATCAAATGATTACCGAAATGCGACGGAAGGAATGATACTAAGCTATTCAAAGAAAGCCTATTCTTGGGACAATGCATGTATTGAAGCATTTCATGCTTTAATAAAGAGAGAATGGCTAAACAGATACAAGATCTTTGATTATAGGCATGCATATCGATTAATTTTTGAATATATCGAGACTTTTTATAACACAAGAAGAATCCATGGTCATTGTGGATATCTTTCACCAGATCAATGGGAGTGTTTCGCAAACTGTGTAAATGGAATAATCATCCAGATTATTGGGTAAGCTAACTCATGCTTTTACTCATATGCAGGATAGGGCAACGCAGAGGTGCGACCCGAGCGGCGTATGAGGTTAGGCGAGGCGGCGATGCTCACGAGAGCGTCGCCTTTCTGGTAGCCGCCTTGGAAAACAAAAGCGATAAACCTCGGGGGTTCGGGGGCTGAGCCCCCGTGATTAAGCACTAAGTGATCGCTGGAACCTGCCATCGAAAAATATCATGAGTTGCCCTATTATAATTCCCCAATCACGAACTGGCATACTCCACTTTTTGGTAATTTCTTGTATCGACAGGAAAACTGACTTTCTGACAGCATCATCGGTAGGGTAGATCGTCTTGGTCTTGGTATATTTGCGCAGCATCCGATGAAACCCCTCCACTGCATTGGTGGTATAAATGAGCCGCCGAACTTCTTCTGGATACTTAAAATAGGTGGAAAGCTCTGTCCAATTTGCCTCCCAGGACTTTACAATCTGAGGATATTTCTTGCCCCATTTCTCGCCAAATTCCTCTAACCGGTACTCGGCATCATCTAAAGATAACGCTCCATAGACAAGCTTCAGATCGGCCATAACCGCCTTAATGTCCTTGTACGGCACATATTTTGTGGAGTTGCGGATTTGATGAATGACACAAAGCTGCTGCTCTGTTTTTGGGAAAACCGTGGCTATCGCATCCGAAAAACCGCTCAAATTGTCCCGGCAGGCTATCAAAATGTCCTGCACGCCCCGATTTTTCAACTCATTACAGATGGTCAGCCAGAAAGAGGCGCTCTCGTTTTCCGACATCCATATGCCCAGGATCTCTTTTCTGCCATCCATGTTGATACCTAACACCGAATAGACACACTTGTTGATAATTTTGGCATCTTTTCGTACTTTGAACACGATGCCATCCAAAAATACGATAGGGTAGAGGCCATCCAAGGGTCTGACCTGCCATTCCTGTACCGCTGGCATGATTTTGTCGGTGATCCGGCTGATAAGACTGGCCGACGCTTCTACTCCGTAGATGTCACGCAGATGGTCTTCAATGTCACGGTTCGACATCCCTTTCGCATACATAGCGATAATTCGGCCTTCTAAATCCTCCGATTTTGTCTGTCGTTTCTCTACCACTTGAGGGGCAAATGTGCCGTTTCGGTCTCGAGGGACACGTAATTCAGTTTCACCAAGCTCGGTTTGTAGGGTCTTTTTCCCATAGCCGTTCCGGCTGTTTCCACTGTTATTCCCCGACAAATCATGTTTTTGGTAACCAAGGTGTTCGTCCATCTCTGCTTCAAGCATCTCTTCAAGCGTACTTTTAAACAGCGATTTAAGCAGCTTGTGAACATCCTCCATGTTTGTACATTGCTTGGATAACAGGCCTACTAATTCTTGTTCGCGTTCGTGCATATTGTAACATCTCCTTTATGGGGATTATTACCATTTACACACTTCCTTAAACAGTCTCAGATCAATATGAAAAAGTGCATAAGAAAGTACAGCTTGCAGGGTAAGGTAAATACATATATTTACAGAATGTTTATTGGACTAAATTCCACATTTAAGTTGTACTTTTTCTTGACATAGTACCATAAGGCCGCCAACCGTCCACCAAAAACGCCGCCGGTATCAATTCCAATTTTATCTTTATAAGTGGTATCATACCAAATTCGCACCTGGGATTTCTTAAACTTCTTATCGTAAGAATAGAGTTTCCAGGTCGGTTCATGCCCAAATATAAGAACTTTTCCTTTATATGCCGGACTGTAAGGAAATCGATTTTCCATCCATACCAGCTCGTTTTCGGTATTTTCTTCAATCGGTTTCCCGATATTAGCTCCGGCATGAGTGAATATGAAGTTACCTACTGCAAAATAAAGACGCAAGCTTTGAACAAATTTTAAAAGCTTTGTTAATTTATTTGATGATAGATTCTCAATTTCCTCATACATGGTTGCACCCCCATTATACTTAACCCAGTTATATAGGTTTTCAGATGGATTAGTGCGCCGGGCATCACTACTTAACATTTCTACTAAGCTTTGCTCCAAAAATTGCTCATGATTGCCTTTAAGAAGTACTGCGCCCTTCTGCTGTAGTTTTTGACAGGTGGCAATGCAAGCGAGGTTTTGTGTTCCTCGATCTATCAGATCTCCGCATATCACTAATAAGTCTTTATCTGGCTCATAACCGGATTCTTTAAGTAAATCCAAGGTTTTGTTATTTTGTCCATGTAAATCGGAAGTTGCTAAAATTCGGTCAACAGTTCGCATAAAATCAACCTCTACTCCTAAATGAATCAATTACGATGAAACCATTCATCATCAGCCATATTTAGATAAATTTTATTGCCAAAATCGCCATTTGTATCGCTCCATTCATCCGGATTGAAACCAGTATCCAGCAAATCACAAAATGCTTGATAGAAGGCCTTAACTAAGACGGAACGAGATATAAGCGTTTCCGCCAAATACCCAACCTCGTATTTTTCAGCAAGTCTAAATAGCAAAAGTTCACTATTATATAAACGCTCAGCAGATAGCACTTTTTCCGTTCCTTCTTCGTCGATTGTCACTGAAACTGGCAGTTGCCCTCGCTCCACCATTTTAATCCAAGTTAGGATATCCCAAAATGGCGGAAAAACGCTAGATAATCTAATGTCGTATTTCGTATTGTCAATATAAAGGTTTAAGTTTGCCCACCCATATTCTTCAACAGTAAATTTAGCGGTCAAAGTAGAAATGTGAGCACTGGGATTCGGAGCCAGCAAATCCGCCGATCGAGAAGTCCAAATTTCGATAGCAGGCGATTTCCACTCAGCAGTAAAATTTGGTTTCCAGTTATCAGCATTAGCAAAAACCAGAAAAGGATGAACTTTAACATCCCTCCAGATATTCATTTCAACCATGGAAGCCATCCATTCCATTAAATCACCGCGTGAAAACCATGGCATTGATTTAGCATGATTAATCTGGACATCGTACCCAGGCTGATCAATGATTTCTGTCACCATCGGAAAGTTTTTCTGTAAAGCAGCAAACAAGTCGCGTGTTGGTTCCAAGCCTACAAAACCGCTAATATCGCTTCCGGTTTCTAATCTCAGCCATTGCATACCCTCAATATCAAGTTTTTGATGGATTTGTTCACGCAAACTTTGGATATCTTTAGTTTCTTTATTCTGATTCAGAAAACTGATTAAGAGTATCAGCTTTTCTTTTACTGCTTTATCGGTACACAATTCAATAGGCAAAATAATTCCGTTCTTTATCGCTACACCTGATCCATAAGAATTACCTATCGTAAACAATCCTTCCCTGTCAGGATCATATCGCTTCTGCGAATTGAATCCTGATCCCAACCATGCCAGAAAGAAAAACGGATATAATGAATCTATGCGACCACTAGCAATAGCTCCGCTATTGCGAAGAAATAACTGCCGTACTTTTTGAGAATCAGTGTTTTTTAGCGGCGATATTTGCGAATTTCGAAATCTCATTCAAATCCACCTCGAATTATTGAGTAAAAATCAACAACAGTATGATGGCATCCTTTGTAAGACAATGAAAAAGTTATTCCGCAGCTTTGAAATTATATATTGGCCGTATCCTATCCACAATGTCCACCGTATCGCCAATATTTTTCACAATATCCTCCATTGGTTTATACGCAAGGGGGCATTCATCCAAAGTATCTTTATTTACGGATGTGGTATAAATACCCTTCATTAACTCTCGATATTGAGACAATGTAAAGGACTGTCTGGCTTGCGTCCTGCTCATAATCCGACCAGCGCCATGAGGAGCTGAGAAATTCCAATCCGGATTTCCTTTCCCTACGCAAATCAAGCTACCGTCCTGCATATTGATTGGAATTAGCAGTTTCTCAGACTTATTGGCAGAAACAGCGCCTTTTCTCAAAATCATATTATCAGTATCAATGTAGTTGTGAATGGTTGTAAACTGGTCAACCACATCTAGTTTCATTCCTTTAATTATTTCCTCCAGCATGGCCTTCCGGTTAAGTTCAGCAAAATGTTGTACTATTTTCATATCGTGGATATAATTCTCAAAAAGTCTACCGGATAAATAGGCTAACGCTTTTGGTATATCTGTTACTATTTCTTCCTTTTTCCGCTTAAGTTCTTTCTGGATATCTCTTCTTCGGCCCGAAGCCTTAAGTTCCGCAATAAAGGCATCAAGCTCCGCTTTGGTATTCCCATTAAGTGATTGAAAAGCAAGCTCTTGATAAAGACTTGCCACCTCACACCCTAAGTGGCGGCTGCCGGAGTGAACAACAATATATACATCGCCATTACTACCTTTATTGGCCTCGATAAAATGGTTTCCCCCACCTAACGTACCAATGCTGCGCCTAGCCCTTACCAAATTAACTTTATCCCGGCACTTTAGTTCATTTAAATCAATATCTTCATTATATTTATGTTCTTTATCTCTTATATTGAATCCACATGGTATCTTCTGATAAATCAGTTTGTCGAGCTGTTGCGGTTCAATATGACGATTTCGAAGCTGAATAACCTCCATACCGCATCCGATATCTACGCCGACAAGGTTGGGTACAACCTTATCCCCAATCGTCATTGTCGTTCCAATTGTGCAGCCTGCTCCGCCATGCACATCAGGCATAATTCGAATTTTACTGTTTTGGGTGAATTCCTGATTGCATAGTGTTTCAATTTGATTAATAGCAATTGTGTCAATGTTTTCGGTAAAAACTAAAGCAGTATTGTGTTTTCCCTTTATCTCAAACATATAGTACCTCTCATTAAGATTCAATTATATATCTTCACCATCTGTGCTGCCTGTTTCATCAAATAAAACCTTAAGTCCTCCGGTTCCAACACCTCAACTTCAGAACCGTATCCTAATATCCAACGGCTGATTTCTCGTCTGCCGTTTACTGTTGCTTCAAAAATTATTGCTCCGTCATCAAGCTCAGTAATACGCTGCGAAGGATGAAAGGTTTCTGACCTAACCCAACGGGCTGCCTCCGGTAAAAATCGCAATTTTACATGCACCGGTTCTCCGCGTTCAATAAGCCAGCTGCCGCTAAAATACTCCTGGGTGGAAAAATCTTTTGGTAGATCAAAGGATTCCATCGTTTCATTTGCCTGTTTTATCCGATCCATGCGAAATAGCAGCACATCCTGCCTCAAATGGCAATAGGCGATTAAATACCAGGCCGAACCTCGAAAAGTAATGACATATGGATCTATCTTCCTCTCTGACTCAGACTCTCGCTGTTTAGTATAATAACGTATTTTCAGCCTGCGGTGGCGCTCGATAGCTTTTTCCACACACCCAAAAAGCTTCTGACAAACCTCCACTGGCTTTGATGTAACCCAAATATCTACAACTTTGCGAGCTTTGTCAACTTGACATTGGCGGTCGTTGGGCAGACAAGCCAGAATTTTGTCCTGAGCCAGGCGCAAGGAATTACTCAAAGGAGTGTTTTCTTTTGAAAAATCCTGTACACAGGCTAATACTGCCGCAGCCTCGTCCACGGAAAAAGTTAAAGGCCTAAGAAATACTTTATCCATAAAGCGGTATCTTTTTGTCTCAACATCAAAATAGACAGGAATACCGCTTTCATTCAGTGCATCCAGGTCGCGATAAATATTACGTTCACATACATTGCACTCTTCTGCTAAATTGTTCAAGGTCGCCCCATGCCTACGTTCTATCAAAGATATGACTTTTAACAAGCGAAGAAGTTTTTCTGAATTCGACACATTTACCACCTCAAATGGTAAATTCAAGAAAATCATTCTCCTTTCCTGCAAAAACTCCATATTATCTGCGAATTATTACTTATCCGATAAAGAAAGAAGGGACAAACTAAAAACCAATGAGAATGTCCCCATTTTCAAAAAAAATTAAAACCTTTTCGCATCTGATAGCAAATTTTTTGTATAAACTTTTTACTTTTTCTCTCAGTCTGTTTAAATACAAATATTGGATTTGATTTGAGAGGTTTAGCGTGTTCAATAGTTTCAATAATCGCACTCTTAATATCTTTATTTTGGGCATAAGGATACCTCTGGTAGTAAACTCCTAAAATACACACTATAGCTTCCAGTAATATGGAATCTGCTTTTCCCTTAAAACGAATTGAAAATCGATTCATAATAGTTACAATTAATAGCTCAATTACCACAAGAATAGTAGTAAATATACTGGGTATTTGATTATCGATTCTTTGATACTCATTAGCAATTGCCCAAAAAATTCGATCACCTTGTATTATTGTCTTATCAATTTTATTTCCCTTTTCAATGTTACATTTAGCACACATCGGTTGCAGATTATTGATCACATTACTTCCACCAAAAGACCGGGGAACAATATGATCTTTGTTTATAAGAATTTCTTCACCATTACTGCCTAAAGCATATAAATTAAGAACGTATTTCTCTGTGTCATTATAGGCTACATTCTTCTCCTTTATAAAGAACTGCCCTTCAATACCACATTGTACACATCTTGTACCATGTGCATAAAATGTATATATCGTTTGTCGGTTATTAACATTCTCGCTAATGGGATCTTCATCAAGAACCCAAGGAGCTATTAGATTTGGAATCATCTTAAATGAACGGAATACCTCATCAGGACTATATCGTTTATTTTTACGTAATACCCTTCCCCTGTAATTCACTTCATCAAATCGGCCATCTATAAGAACTTCTTTTACATACTTTTCTTCGACAACATCTCGAATTTTAAGCAATTCTGGACAATGCTCAAGAATTTTCATAAATTAGCCCCCCGTTTCCTTTTCAACCAATTATCACTTCAGTCAAATACATCCTACTTCTGAATATTGAATTAATCCCTTATTTAATTAGATAATAACAAGGAGCACTGACAGCATATTGTCAGTGCTCCTATAATTTTGTTGAAACGTTTACCCTTTCTCTCTAAGTCCATGCAGAGTATTATTTTCAAAAACAAAAAGACCGGTCAAAATGATTACTCTCACCCCAACCAGCTTTAATTTGCTCTTTAGTCTGATAATAACGCTTCCGTAAACAACAAAAATCAGTAGTCGCGCTGGTTTGCGGGTCTCCTGGCTTTTGTTCCAGCGTTTATGCAATTTATACATGGGAATTTATGCATAAAACCTGCAAAATCAGTTATATGTATCCAACTCTTTCTTACATGGCGATTTTCTATCCTTCTTCTTTGAAAAGGCCCGTACCAGAGGTTTTACGGAATTTTTGGTTTCGGGAATAACAAAGTCTTTTAAACAAAACTGCGGGACATAGTGCTGTAATATAACACCTGTCTTCCATCACTGCTCCAGTAAATCAAAGCTTTCATTTTATAAATCGGTTAGCAACGTCCATCTCAGCGTCAAAAGTGTCCGCTATGATTTCTATACCCTGTAATCCATTGACATCATTGAAATCAACATTGCATTCAATTGCTTCTCTCTTAGCCACCTGGATATTTGTATCGAAGATGGCTGTTATTATTCCTTCATCCTGAAAAAAGCTTTCCTTTTTCTGTACAACATAAGGCTGCTTCATTTTTGGCAGTCGCATTATCTCCCCGTGCGCGGTATTACATACTTCAACGCCAATCCAACGATTATGGGCATCCAAAAGTAAGTTACCCATAACATCAGTTAACGTGCTAACAATAATGCCATCAAAATCTCTAAAATAAATATAAATCAGCGCCCCGTTTTTCTGCTTCTCAAATGTAATTCTCATGCGTGTTCACCTTCCCCATAGCTTTACTGCTCAACAATCGGTAATCTCCTCTTATCTTTCTTGCCCTGATAATCATCTTGCGACGCACTTTACCAGGGCACCGTTTATTGCCAACATAAAGTGCGACCTGTTCCTTGTCTTGATATGCAATGTCCCGGTTGTTGCTCCATTCACGGTAACAGCGTACACGGTACCCACCACCGGTCGCCTTTATCAGCAGACGAATAAGCCGTTTGTGTCTCTTAAATCCGTAACGAGTAAAAAAGAATTCAAATTCCCTATAAAATGGCATATGAGGCCCAAACAGTACTGCTTGAAACTCGTCTAATTCACGTTCTTCCTCTTGAGAAAAGTCTGTCAGGTCATGATATCCGCAGTAAAAGCCCGCCATCATAGCGTTCAAAGTGAATGAGGCGTTGCCTTCCATTCTTCATCTATCTCCCCCCACTACTACTTTTCCGTCTAACTACCAACATTGTCCTATTTTCTTAAGGACCTTCTCACTCGAACTTTTATCGTGCTCCCGTTCACCGAAAAGTTCATCATCTCTAGCCACTGTTGGATCAAACCAGTCCGCTTTTTTCGTCGCCCAGTCAACCCATGCGGCTGTTTCCTCATCTAATCCATCGTGTCCACAAGAAGCCGCGACAGCCTTAACATAGGCGCGGATTCTACAAGCAGTATCGTAGTCGAGTGCAGCATTTTCCAGTGCTATTGTCCGCTCAACTTCCTTATTATATCTTTTTCGCCGTTCTTCCTTCCGGCGTTCATCTTCAGCCTTTTTACGTGCTTCCTCTTCTCTTGCTTCTCGTTCAAGTCGAACCACTTCAGATTCTTCATAGAGTTCTATCAACATTTCGCCAAGCCGAGATTCAATATTAATTTTATCCGTGTCTCTGAAATATCGGCCCTGCCGAATGCTTATTCTTAGCCTTCCGTTGAATAACATAGTCATACTTACGAATCTGAGGCTCTGATGCCCATGAGCTACGCCGTTTCTCATCTCTATACTTAATAAGGGCTTGCGCTTCCTGTTTTGTGATCACATGCTCGACCTTATCCTGTCCCTCAGCTATTTCAATGCTTACATGTTCATTCCTAACACGAAGCGAAAGGTCATCATTGACCGAGCCACCCAGCCTTTCAACCTGACGAAATAAAGCGTCAAGTATTCGGTACACGCGTGGAAACGACTCATTGGAAATCACTCCGGCCAAAAAAGGCGGGTTGTAATAATAATCTTTTTTCCTTTGTGCGCCTTCTTCTTTTCTGTCCTTTTGATTCTAACTTTTAACGACACTTCTGTAGGCAGCTATTTTTTTATGTAATTGAGCATTTTCAGAGGGCATCTCGATTTCCTTGACAGAGCTTAATATCTTTTCCCTCTCGGTATCTGATAGAAATTCGAGCGGTTGTTTCGCGGGATCAGTAATCTTCTCTTTGATTCCCTCAAAAGTTTTTGCGCCAGTAATTTGAGTAGGTCCATTAGTTTTGGGCAGGGGAGTTTTCGGTACTTTCGCTCCAGCGTTAACTTTTGCCCAATATCCTAACGAAGGAGTAGGGACATTTAGCTTTTTGCAAATTTTATGAATTGCAACATCTGAAACTCCATATTGTGCAGCAACTTTTACAACCGGGTTGGCCCAAACCTCTTTGTACAACTTTTCTCGGTTATAGGTGTTGTGCTTGCCGCTCACACCCCAGTAAGGAACATAATCGTCTTCAACATCGTCATCGTCTAGATTCTCCCCAGTTTCATCGCCAGGGTTGTTGTCACTCTCATCTTTCGGCGTTTTTTCCGTCACATCCTCGTGAACCAAATCTTTTTCAACACTTTTTTCTGCAACGGCTTTGCGTATGCGTTTCGGCTTATCGTTGCCAGGAAGTGCAACTTCAGCCATAGAGGACTCCGGTAACGGAAGTTGCTCAACTGGCTTGCCAAACTGTAATTTTACCCAGTATCCCGAAGGGGGAACCGGAACATCTACTTCTTTGCACAATTTCAACAGATCATTATAGTTAGCGTTATACTTTTTCGCGACGCCAGCTACAGATATTTCCCAAATTTCATTATAAAGCTGCTCCCTGGTTATTTTAGAAGCTTGTTCCTCAGTCAATATCCTTCCCCCTTTTGTCCAGTATGGAGTGTAGGTACTGCTGCAAGTCACCATGAACGTAGTCATTATCCCATGAAAGCGAAAATGCATATTCAAAAAGTCGTATATCGCCTATTCCGCGCTTTCGCTTAATATAAAAAGTAGATCTTTTTTCATCTCCTCAAACTTAGAAATAATCGTTTCCAGGTTTTTCTCAATGTTTTGCACCTGAACATTCGTTATTTTCCCATGCTTAAAGTTTTACTTATACTTGATTGTGTAATGATTCTCATTGCCTTGTAGTTATCTAACTAAAATCCCTAAAAATCACCCACTATTTAATTTTTATCAACATTAATTTACCTGATAATCAAATTATAGCATAAAATTTAAGAAAATTTTGTAAATAAAAAAGCTGATCAAGGTGATTACAAAGCACCCCAGCCAGCTCATTTCCTATTCAATCCCAATCCCATCAAGTAAACTACAATCAATCTGCTATAATCATTGACCTAATATTGTTCCAAACGACTTCAAAATTGACTTTGCCATCTGGGTTTGATCTGATAACAAATAAACGGAAATTACAAGAGTAAATATAAGTAAAATCACATTTACAATATTATGTTCTGCTGTATTAACTATTTTTTTATTCGGAGTATTAATATGAATAATATATGATATGTACCAAAGCATAACTAAAGCCATTACGTTAAGTCTAAATTGAAAACCATGGGTAAAACTAAGCATTACCAAACAAACTAGCACTCCAAAATTTATAGAATATACTATTATACGATAAAAATTAACTTTTCTTTCTTTCTGTTTTTGTTAAACTAAAAGTACCCCACTTTCAGTGAAAATGTTACTTCAAAAATCCCCCACGGTATATTAAACTCTTATGTGCTGTAATTGACATAAGAGGGGACGAACTGGGGTTGATCACACTGAATCAGAACAAGAAATCATTCTAAATTTTTATCGGGAAGGAAAATCCCAAAGAGCAATTGCCAAAGAAACTGGTGTAGACCGGAAAACAGTCAGTAAATATATTAACGCTTATCAGCAAGCCCGGCAAAAACTAATCCAATCGGAAGATACTACCCGCATCGATCAAATTGACCTCATTACAGATCTCGTAGAACCGCCAAAATATCAAGTGGCTAACCGAGAAAAAAGAAAATTAACGGAGGACATGATCGATAAAATTAAATATTATCTGGATGAAAACGAAGTTAAAAAGCGAAATGGCCAGTCTAAACAGCAAAAGAAGATTATTGATATCCATCAAGCTTTACTGGATGAAGGTTTTCAAATTAGCTACCCAACCGTCCGAAACACAGTAGATGCGCTTAGAAAATCAGGAAAAGAGGCATTTATCCGTATTGACTATGCTCCCGGTGATGTATGTGAATTTGACTGGGGCGAAGTAAATATCTACATTGACGGAACGTTAAAAACTTTTCAAATGGCGGCATTTACCAGCGCATATGGCAATTACCGTTATGCACATTTGTTTCCTAAACAAAAGACAGAATGCTTTGTTGAATCACATGTTCTTTTCTTTGAGCATATTGGCGGTGTTTACCGTACCGTTGTCTATGACAATATGAAAGTAGCCATCAAGAAGTTTGTCGGTCTTACAGAAAAAGAACCTACTGACGCACTCGTTAAACTTTCTATGTATTATGGTTTTTCGTTTCGATTTTGTAATATTCGGTCAGGTAATGAAAAAGGCCATGTGGAAAAAAGTGTGGAATACATTCGGCGTAAAGCATTCTGCCACGTTTACCATTTTGATAGTTTAGATGCGGCCAATGAGCATTTATTGTCTGTTTGTATAAACCTTAATCAAAGGCCACAGATAATGGCTAATCATATGACGGCGCTTGAACAAATAGCCGCAGAAAGAGAATTTTTACTGCCAGCCATGCCTAAGTATGAATCAGCCAGAATTGAGACGTCTCGTGTGGATAAATACTCTACTATTAGTATTGATACTTGCCATTACTCTGTGCCGGAATTCTATGTTGATAAAATTGTTTTTACTAAGGTGTACTCTACACATATTCGATGCTTTTCTGAAGGAGAGATGATTGCTGAACATAAAAGATGCTACGGTAATCAGCAATGGTCTATTGATATTGGACATTATTGCCAAATCTTTAAACGTAAGCCAGGGGCGCTTGCCCATAGTGTGGCCTTAAAACAGGCGGATATAAAATGGCAGCGTATTTACACAAAGTATTACATAAAAAGGAAAAATCATTTATTGACCTGCTAATTTTCCACCAGGAATGTCCGCTTGAGACAATAGAGAAAGCAATTTTAACATTAGAAAAGCTAACTCCAACCGATATTACCACCGAAAAAATCAAAGTAATTTGTCAAAGGAGCGAACCTTGTCAGGAAGTAGTTCAAACGGTATCATCAGCTATTGTTGAAAAATCGAAAGAACATCTTGAAAGCTATGGCGCATTGCTACCTTGCTCTACTGAAAAATTCAGCACGGAGGAAGTCATTGCGTGAGTACAAAAGAACGAAGAACAGCCTATAAAACCATTGAAGAATATGCGGCCTATCTAAGAATGTCGGCCATTAAACAAAATTTTGCTGAGGTGATTAAGAACGCTGAGCTCAAAGACCTAAGTTATGAAGAATTTTTGCTTATACTATTGCAAAAAGAATGGGATAAACGCCAACAATCTGGACAAGAATCAAGGATTCGGATTGCTGAGTTTCCTTACAAAAAATATTTGGAAGACATTTCGGTTGATGACTTACCAGAAGATGCGAGAAAAAAGTTCAAAACACTAACTTCATTGGAGTTTATCCAAGATGGGCAAAACATTATTCTAGCTGGTAATCCCGGCACGGGCAAAACGCATTTGGCTATTGGACTAGGCATAAAAGCCTGCATAGAAGGGTACAGAGTGCTATTTACCACCGTACCTTTATTAGTCAACCAGTTAAAAGAAAGTCGGTCGCAAAAGATACTTCGAGCTTTCGGCAATAAGTTTGCTAAGTATGACCTGGTAATTGCCGACGAACTGGGCTATATCTCATTTGACAAGGAGGGTTCTGAATTACTCTTCACCCATTTATCGCTTAGAAGTGGTCGCAAATCCACGATTATCACCACGAATCTGTCATTTGAACGTTGGAGCGAAATTTTTCATGATCCGGTAATGACAGCAGCCATGGTGGATCGGCTGACTCATAAGTCTTATCTTATTAACATGAATGGTAATTCCTTCCGTTTAAAGGAAACCAAAGCATGGATGCAAACCTAATATTTTTTTACCTTCAAGTGGGGGAGTTTTCAATTATTATTGTGGCGGATTTTTCAGTTGACAAAAAC
>NZ_ASXP01000006.1 GCF_000445445.1 Sporomusa ovata DSM 2662
AATCCGAAGACCTTCTTCACTCACGCGGCGTTGCTCCGTCAGACTTTCGTCCATTGCGGAAGATTCCCCACTGCTGCCTCCCGTAGGAGTCTGGGCCGTGTCTCAGTCCCAGTGTGGCCGTTCATCCTCTCAGACCGGCTACTGATCGAAGCCTTGGTGAGCCGTTACCTCACCAACTAGCTAATCAGACGCAGACCCATCTCTAAGCGGTAGCATATTCAGAGGCCACCTTTCTTATCTCAGTCATGCGACTAAGATACCACATTCGGTATTAGCACCACTTTCGCGGTGTTGTCCCCAATTTAGAGGCAGGTTGTCTACGCGTTACTCACCCGTTCGCCACTAGGAGTTATAAATAACTCCCCGTTCGACTTGCATGTGTTAGGCACGCCGCCAGCGTTCGTCCTGAGCCAGGATCAAACTCTCCAATAAAGTATATTATTGAAGCCATTTGTTGGCTCTATAAATCAAATAAGAAATTGTTTTTGGTTTTGTATGTCGCAAGCGACATACAACCGCACATCTGGCTTTTTTGATGCATTACTTACATTGTTCAGTTTTTAGGGAGCAGTTCGTCGTGTTTGTGACGGATATTTATTATAACATTCATCTTTCATTATGTCAACACATTTTCTGTGCCATTTATTTCCGCCGCTCACAGCGACTTTTATAGATTATCATGTTGTTTGTATCGTGTCAACTGTTACTTATTGGTATTATGCTCATGCCCAAAATGCCGTCTCTTTGTATGTCCAAACCTGCACTCAGCAGGTGGGTATTCTGGAGTACGCTTTTGCCCTCCACTCTGAGGTGGCTCGACAGCTGCATACTATTAAATTCCCTATATATTACAGTAGGTTGGACATAGCTAAGATAACAATTCATCCCAGGCTATGTATTAGAGGCGACACCCAGATTTGAACTAGGGGATCAAGGTCTTGCTAACCTTAGCCTTACCACTTGGCCATATCGCCATCATTTCGGATTTATTACTATATCAGATCATTTTAATTATGTCAACTAATTATTTGACAGTATGTTATTTGACAGTAAAAAAATTCAGCTTTTCTGATCTATAATGGGTATCTGGTTGGAGCGGCAGGATTCGAACCTGCGACCCCCTGGTCCCAAGCCAGGTACTCTACCAAACTGAGCCACGCCCCGATTATTATACTGTAGGATGTTCTTCGCTACCGCTCAGAACTAAGCGATTCATACCAATCAGATCTTCGCCTATGGCTCATCTTCTTGGACTCTCTGCTTATATGGCAGGGGCAGAAGGACTTGAACCCTCAACCAACGGTTTTGGAGACCACTACTCTACCAATTGAGCTATACCCCTAAATATATGGTGGATCTACTAGGATTTGAACCTAGGACCAGTCGGTTATGAGCCGAATGCTCTACCAAGCTGAGCTATAGATCCAAAGTTTGGTGGGGTTAAACGGACTCGAACCGACACGGGGTTACCCCCGGCAGATTTTGAGTCTGCTACGTCTGCCAATTACGTCACTCCGGCATTATGGTGCGGGAGACAGGAATTGAACCTGCACGCCTCGCGGCGCTAGATCCTAAGTCTAGTGCGTCTGCCAGTTCCGCCACTCCCGCGTCCTCAGAAATAATACTATACCAGTTGTTTTGATTATTGTCAACTGCAATTATAATAATTTGGTATACGACAATTCAATTTCTTATCCCGTTTTTTACGAATGTTACTATTAATCTATAAAAAGCAAAAGCGATTCAAAAAGTCCTCTACCATCATAATCATACATGCAAACAAAGACCTTCTTTTTGAATCTTAACTAAGATGGTACTTACTTTATCCAAAATGATTGATTCACTGTAGATTATTTTATACGAGATAATAGCTTTCCATTTTCTTTTAACCACTTTCGTTGGCACGGTATGAAGGCAACACGGATTGGACAAGCCCCAATGTTTTGCGGAATGCGGACTAGAAGGTATACTCCTCCATATCTTCAGGGATTAAAAGCTTTTCAGAAAAAATATTATTTGCTTCAGCATACTTTCGCAAATTTTCGCGGGTGACGGTCGCATGATCCAGCGAATCCATATGTGTGGCAATCACTATGCTATCAGCGGCAACCTGGCATAATTTTACCGTTTGGAGAGCATCCATCACAATGGGAACATTATCTCCCCATACAGCACCACATGAGTGTGTGATAATAATTTTAGGCTGAATTTGCTTAATAACGTTCATAACAGCTTCACACCAAATTGTATCCTCTGGCCAATAGATAGTCGGTTCATTTTCTGCCTGGAAAACAAAGCCAGACGCATTCCCCATCTCTTTCAAAACCTTGCCACTTCCATGTTCACAATGGGTACGGGTAACCGTAATTTCGTTCCATGTTATCCTGTTTGGTACAGATATTACATTAGAGAATTCCTTGGCTTTAATTGCAGGCTCATCTTCGGGTTAGCATAGTATTGGCATTTCCTTTGGCAATAGGTTTTGAGCAACAGGGTCAAAGTGATCGGAATGCAAATGCGAAATAATAGTCATATCCGCTCCCTCTATCACTTCATTGGGGGAACATTTTAAATTCACCAGAGGATTTAGTGATTTGCCTGCATAGGAAGGCATAGTATGTTTTGCTGCTAAGTACGGATCAATGACCAATCTCTTTCCCGCATATTCAAGGCGCAGCGTTGCGCTACGAATAAGTTGAATGCGCATAAATTCCCCCTCCTTTTTAGCCCCTTTCAATGTCTGCTTGCTGGATCATAGTGATTGCCAATCGCCGTATTCCATATATCGAATGGTTTTATTGACAATTGCTTCTCCTTGAATTTTTTTTACTATATGAAGGGATAGATCAATACCGGCGGATATACCGCCTGCTGTCATGATATTTTTATTGTCTATGAAGCGTTTGCCTTGGCTAATAATGGTGTTAGGAGCTATCTCCTTTAGGTGTTCAACAACTTCATGATGGGTAGTTGATTCAAGGTGGTCAAGAAAGCCAAGGATGCCAAGGATTCTAGCGCCCGAGCACACTGACATGGTAATTTGGGAGTTTTTGCTTGTCTTATTTATCCAGTCAAGAACTTCCCGTTTGTTAATTTCTGCTCTGGTTCCCACTCCTCCGGGGATTACAAGAATGTCGATGGGGGGATGGTTAGCAAAGCTGAAGTCAGGCACTACTCTTAATCCATTTACAGATTTTATCTCGTAGCCATCACTGGATATCGTGAATACCTTGAAGAATTGATACTCATTTAGTTCAGATGTTACGGAAAATACTTCGTACGGACCGGCAAAATCGAGAAGTTCGATATCGTTGAATAAAAAAATACCTACGTTATTCATTAGTAAGCCCCTCCTTATTAAACCCCATTAAATGTTTTACTTTATAGCAGTTTTCCAGCGATGTCAGCATCTCTAGCAAAGTAAACGCCACATTTAAAGCAGTGGATGGACAAGAAGATGTTATTATATTTTTATCGATCACCATCAATTGGTCAACTATTTCCACTCCGTAAGACGCTAATTGATCTTGTCGGTAACCATTATTTAGATGATATGTAGTTCCTTTGCGCCCTTTCAGTACGCCGCTTCTGCCTACCGGTAAAGCTCCAACGCATATGGAGGCAATGATTTTGTTTGCCCGATCAAATTCACGAATGACAGAAAGAAATTCATCACTGAAAGCATCGGTGTAAAATCCGGCTTCCTCAAAACCGCCGGGAATAGCCAGTGCATCAAACATATTCAAGTCAACTTCCGAAAGCAACATTTCGGGAATAACGGTGAAATTCCAGGTACACTTCAATTTCTCGCGGCCGCCGCAGGTTATTACCTCAGTGCAGCCATCACCCTTCTGCTTATTCCAGCCCAGTACATCCGTAAAGACGCTGGCTTCATAGGCTTCAAAACCGTTTGACAGCAAAAGCAACACTTTTTTTGTTTTCACCAGATCACCACCTAATTTTCTATAGCAGTTTCTTGTGATTTATCTTATCATAGACGTAACAAATGATAAAATTGAATAATTAGAACGTAACATTCGAAAATACTGAACTAAGGAAGATGATCATGGAACTTCGACAACTCAAAACATTTGTAACTATCGCAAAACAAGGAAGCTTTGTGCAGACGGCAGATGCGCTGGGATATGCTCAGTCAACCATAACAAACCACATTCAGAATCTGGAAAACGAGATGGGAGTAAGACTATTTGAACGGCTTGGACATCGCATATGTCTGACTGCTCAGGGAAAAGCTTTGCTGTCATATGCTGAACAAGTAATCAAGCTTACTTCTGAAGCTGGGAAAGTGATTGCCAATCCCGATGTTCCGCAAGGCGTTTTGACCATCGGAACTAATGAATCGTTAGGAACTTATCGCTTGCCAACATTGCTTCAAGCGTATCGAAAGGCTTATCCCAAAGTAGAAATGGTCCTGAAGTTTGTAAACTGCGATGCAATTTATGACGATATTCGCAATAACAGAATCGATGTTGGGGTAATTATTAATAACAAGGTTTGGGAGTATGATCTTATTGCAGAAGATATTTCCCGCGAACAAATGCTGTTCCTGGCAGCTCCAAACCATCCGCTGGCTCAGAAGGAAAAGGTTAGACCGTATGACTTGGCCGAAATATGCGTAATTCTCACTGAACCGGGTTGCAGCTATCGTTTAACGCTGGAAAAATTCCTCAAGGATTTTAGGACAACTCCGCAATCCATTCTCGAAGCCAGCAGTATCGAAACAATAAAGCAACTAATCATGCTTGGTTTGGGAATATCTATGTTGCCTCGTTTTACGGTAGAGAAAGAATTAGCTGAAGGGCAAATACAGCCTCTCCGATGGGATGAGCCCATTCCCAATTATACTGTGCAGTTGTTGTACCACAAAGATAAATGGATATCACCTACACTCCAGGCTTTTTTCCAGGTGGTGCGTACGCGGCAAACAGACGATGGCCCCGCTACGCATCAGCTATATCCCTAAACCCTGCCAAATTCTTGCCGAAAAACATAAAACGTAGGGCAAGGTGAAAACCTCACCCCAACAGGCTCATTTACTTATCCTATTCCATTGAACACTCAACTGCCGTCCCATCAAGCAAACTTACAACCAACTTACCGCCATCAAGAACTGTTATCTTCTCAACTAGAGCAAAATATAAATCAGTATCAAACTCAGTAATCGCCACAGCCCCCGTTATTATCCCGATAAACTGCTTAGCCTTGTATCTTACCAGCACATTATCGCTACCCAAACATTCCTGCCATTTGTCAAGAAAGTAACCCTTGTTTTCGACCATCGTACTAAATGCACCCACAAAAGCCTGATACAAAACTCTATCATCAATATGTTTACTAATACAGCCCTTTTTCCCTTTGGCCGGATACTTCCCGTTACATCGCCAGATAATCCGCCTTAACCTCTCATTGGTGGAGTTCCAAACTTTCCTACCGTACATTTTCCCACAGTAGCTGCAAATAACCCGACCAGAAAAAGGATTATCCTCAGTAGCAAGTTCCAGCTTTTGAATTCCGTGCTCCTCCGCATATTTTTTCCTACGTTCCATTTCTAGTTGTACTGCTTCCCACATATCTTTATCAATAATGGCTGGATGACTATCCTCCACTAAATATTGTGGTACTTGCCCGGTATTTTCAGCGCGTATTTTACTCAAAAAATCAATAGTGTAGCTTTTTTGCAATAAAGCGTCCCCTTTGTACTTTTCATTGGAAAGCATTTTTCTGATGCTGCCTTCATACCACTTAGGTTTCCCCTGCCAGTTGGGTACACCATCAAGCTCCAGGTCTTTGGCAATTCTGTTGGCTCCTTTTCCGTTAAGAAATTCTGTGTAAATCCGCCGGACAATTTTGGCCTGTTTTTCGTTGATAATAAGATTACCATCTTCATCCTTGTCATAACCCAAAAACTTAACATGGTTAATTTGAAGCTTTCCCTGCTCAAACCGTCTTCTAATGCCCCAGGTAGAATTTTCCGAAATCGATCGTGATTCGTCTTGCGCCAGTGAGCTTAAAATGCTTAAAAGCACTTCGCCTTTGCTGTCCAGTGTCCGAATATTCTCCTTCTCAAACAGCACTTCAACCCCTAAATCTTTAAGCATACGCACAAATGTCAGCGTATCCAAAGTATTGCGTGCAAACCTGGAAATTGATTTCGTGATTATCAAATCTATTTTTCCGGCCTTGCAATCTGCTATCATCCTATTAAATTGCTCGCGTTTCTTTGTATTCGTGCCGCTGATACCTGCGTCGGCGTAAATTCCGGCTAATTCATATTCCGGGTTACTATTTATATAGGAAGTATAATAACTCACTTGGGCTTCGTAACTTGATAACTGCTCCGCCTGATCGGTCGAAACCCTGCAATACGCTGCAACTCTTTTCTTAGTCGGTACTAAATTTTCTGCTAGACTTGTCCTATTGGCTCTTGCTGGTATAACGGTAATATTTCTGGCCATTTTTAAATACCTCCTCAACCACAGTTTTTTGCTTTATTGTCAGCCTGCTTAGAGCCGTGTCATCAATGACGGTACCTGGGCAGGATTTTTTTCCTTCTATTATATATGTGCTACACTGCCATACAATTTTTTTACTGGCATATTTACTATTCCAAACTCGCCGACGTAACGGCGCTCCGCATTTGCTACAAAACAGCATACCTGTGAGTGGATAACGATTTTGATATTTTTCCTTCTCTTTTGCCGTATTCCCTTTGGCTTCAGCCCTTAGTACTACCAGTTTTTGTGTTTCTTCCCATATCGCCTTGCTCACAATTGGTGAGTGGTTGTCTTCAATAAAATAGCTATCAACCTCGCCGTGATTAATGCACTTCTTTTTGGTAAGATGGTCCTTGATGTACGTTTTCTGAAGCTTAGCAGCACCTTTGTACTTTTCATTTTTAAGTATATTTAGCACCGTACTGGGGTGCCACCGACCACTGGCGACGGTTAGTACCCCTTCGTCATTGAGCTCTTTGGCAATCACAAAAGTGCCCTTACCGTCTATATAATCTCTAAAAATCCGCTCAACAATTTCTGCCTGACTTTGATTAATCACCAAATCACCATACTCATCTTTGTCATAGCCCAAAAACCGAGTTGTGTTAATCGCAAGCTCACCATTTTCAAACTTACGTCTATATCGCCACTTTATATTTTCACTGGTGCTTTTGCTCTCCTCTTGAGCAAAAGAAGAAAGGACGGTCAACATCAGTTCACCGTCCCCGTCGAAACTGGATATATTTTCTTTTTCGAATACAATTTCAACATCTAAATTTTTAAGTTCCCGGACTAATTCGAGCACAATGGTTGTGTTTCGTGCAAACCGCGATATCGATTTGGTTAGGATTAGGTCGATTTTCTGTTCCCTCGCCAGATCTAACATCTCTTGGAATGCTGGCCGTTCGTCCTTAGTACCGGTTATTCCCTGGTCGGCAAAAACACCAACATATTCATACTCGGGATTTGATTCAATCAGGGACTGATAATAAGTAGCTTGGTTTTCCAGTGATTCACCTTGAGCCTCACTTGCCGTGGAAACCCTGGCGTAGGCGCAGACTCGTTTACGTTTTAGCTCGGGTGATTTGATTGGTTCGATAATTCTAACTCTCATAAGGCGGCTCCTTTCTATCATTTTGTACTACTATTAATCACTCCGGTGCCAAATTTAGTCAAGTTATAAAAAACGCTGCCTCTACGAATTGCTTTGATACAAAAAAATATGGATTGGGTGTATTTGCTATCCACCCAATCCGCCGCATTATTATTCGCTATCAATTCCCTTCTCCACTAATTGAATTATGAGTTTACCCTGTCCTTCTTCCACTAAAATATAGTTACCAATTCGAAAACCAAGCTCGCGCAACCAATAACCCTGAAGCATGATACACGGCACATCCGGTTTTGAATATGCCACCGATTGATAAATTTTCAAAATGCGCTTGCTCATCTGCCAGCCCTCCTTGCCGTTCACATGTTAACTCTGTTTCAGCCTGATAGCAAGGTTATTTGGGGAAATCTTTCTTGTTCTCCTCATTGATATCTCTTACCTAGACAAAATGCCAGACGCTCGGTTTACACGCGCGCCTGGTTATTAAAAGACCTACTTCCTTAAAACTTTATCCCTCGCTATTTCTACTGCTGTATTCACAGCAGTCTTTTTAATTTCTTCCCTGGTTTCCACCCAGCCGGTATTTTGGGAATCAGCGGCTTTACTGACACCATACCCCAACAACATACGGACAATTCTATCACGTAAATTAGTCCAAACACTCATAATTGCGGCCTCCTATCGTTTTCCTTCCTTTATATATATATATATATATATATAGTAACTGAAAATAATCGGTCACACCCCGGGCAATGGCTCTGGCATAACGGTCCTGCCATGTGCGATTTGCTAGTAATGCGGCTTCCTCATCATTTGAGATAAACGCCATTTCCACTAAGCATGCCGGAGCCTCGGTATGCACCAGCACATAAAACCGTGCTTCCTTGTCGGCATCACCATCCGAGTAATCGGTTCTCCCTACCGGGTCTGGAAACTCAGCAGCTATTTGGTTATGCAGGCAGGTGGCCAGTCGGTCCCCATTCGTATCTCCCGGTGAAGTCCAAGTCTCATATCCTTTCGCACCTTTATTGGCGGCGCTATTACAGTGAAGCGA
Source organism: Sporomusa ovata DSM 2662 (assembly GCF_000445445.1). GTDB lineage: Bacteria > Bacillota > Negativicutes > Sporomusales > Sporomusaceae > Sporomusa > Sporomusa ovata. The sequence continues at coordinate 8,681 of NZ_ASXP01000006.1, forward strand.
CACAAACACATCTGCGCCCCAAATGTTGGCTAACGCTGTGCGATAATTCAAATCATCGGTTTCCGGCTGCTCCCACTCGGTTCGTGTAAGCTTAACTTCATAGCCAACGGCAAGCAGATATTTCTCAACTAATCTCGAAATAATGAGCGCAACGTCAGCTTCCTGCAAACCTGTGTTTTGATTTACTGCTCCAGGGTCAATATTCCGGCCCGAATGTCCGGGGTCAATTACAATACGCATAATAAATTCCCTCCCTTTGTCGATTTACTCGTTGCCTTTCAAAAACTGTTTTTCTTCCCTTAATTGCATCAGCCTATCACGCATAAATACCGGTATATATTTCCCGTAGCCCATGCGATCCAGATTTTCAATAATACTGAGCCCCTCATTTCCAAGGTAAGCAAAGATAATCATAGACCGGCAAGTGCTGCTACCAAACAGGGCAACATCTACCCAATTGGCTATAATGACTATCATCAGCATAGCAAGCTTGCGCTTGATGCCCTCAAAACCTTTACTGCTTTGGAGAGTTCCTGTATTCCATGCGGCAATTAACCCAGTCACATAATCAATCACAATAAAGATGAGAAGGGCGGTAACCAACTTGTCGACACCACCAATGAGAAAAGAAAATACTACGCCCATAGCTGAAAACACAGCCATGATCCGCAGCTCCGTCTGTGTATATTCGATCATTGTATCCCTCCATTAAATTAATCCATAAGAACTAAGCGCTGCTTTAAGCGCCCGCACATCATCCGCTAACTTTTCGCATTTATCCCGTAATGCCTGCACTTCTATTTGAGAATAAGCGGCACTAATAGGAAGGCTACCAATTTCATTGTCCACATTTCCCAATGTAACCAACGTCTTTGGAACCGGAGTTGATCCAAAAAATCCAATCTTACTCTGGGCAGTATCTTCCTGTACCCAAGCATTCCCGGTATAAACCATCGCCGTTGAAGTCGCTTTGTCCCAGCACCTCATCCCGACAAACGGCACATAAAACACCCATGCCCCGCCAACGAAATGCGCAAGGCTATTATCCTTACCAGCCCACACACCTGTAGCCCCAATTCCGACAACATATAGATTTCCTTCAACCCCTACCGGGGGTGTGCTTAAAATCATGCTTTCCACCGCTGTCTGCACCAGTGCATCCAAGCGTTGCAGAGCCATATTATGAGTGATCTCTTTTTGTGCCTGCCCAGAAACTAAGTTTGGTAGTGCTAATCTAACCGTATTACTCATACTATCACCTCCTTACCAATTCCCCGTCCCCGGATGCTACTCATCTGATATATCCTGACCTTCAACAAAGCCTGAGGCGTACCAAAGTCGTTTGTCTGGTCAGCTGCCGTATACGTCACCAAGGGCGTTATGACCGTTAGTGTGCGCTTAACCGTAGAACCAGACACAATATCAACTTCATAGCGCTCGATACTTTCACTCATTGGTATATCCGCGTTATCTAACCAAGCTCCACCGCTTCGGTCACGCCGTACCCAAGTAATAGTTATGTTATTTGCTGCATCTCTACTGCCCGCCACATTACAAACCGACCACGGCTGGTACAAGCGGGCATTATTACTAAACATTTTTTCAATGTAAGTGGCATCCGTCACCGGCTTAGTTGCTGGCCCGATACGGTATGTTTTTGTTGAATACCACTCGCTCATTGGTGCTGGCAGGGTGGTAATCGTCGCTGATTTTAGCAACACAAACCGCTCCCCCATGCTGTGCTTATCTACTTGTTCCTCTGTACCCAGCCGTCCGCGTAAAAGTCCTGAAAGTATATAAGTATTCACTGCTATCAGCGTCGCCGATCTAAACTGCACAATCTCGTTCCCGATAACCGCAGCATTGTAACCATTCAACACATCTACCTCAGGCCTAGACTCTAAGGTTCCATGCGTCAGTACTACGGTTACTGAATTGCCCTCATCCCAGACTTCTGTTGATCCAGCTGTCAAAAGTGTTGTGATCATTCCCATCGTCGAAGGGCTGTCCATCTGCGTCTTTAGTATCCAAGATGCACCGCCATCTCTGGTTTCAAATACGTTGGCCCCATAAAAGGGACTACCCGTTGCCGCCAAATATACCACTGGATCAGACCTTGTATCGGTTGGCAGGCGGGGAATATCCAAGAATTCAACAGTAATGGCCGACGGCGGTATTGGTACTGACGAAGGTATCTCAGCGTCTACCATGCGCTCGGTACGCCTAAAGGTATTGCCGCCAACATCGGTACCTCCTTCCACTTTTATCACCCCAGGAACCCCAAGTGTAGTTTTGGTCAGTTGCACCCATCGTCGTCGACCGGATAAATCCATGTCCAAAATATCTCCGGGAGCCAAAAAGGCCCACCAAGGTCCTAAGGACGCTGCAACCGTTGAGCGCCGAACCCAAGCCTCATAGAGTTTTTGCTCAGCTAGTTCCTTGGCCCTGGCATCTGTAATCACGAAATCAAGATCAATCTTTTCGGTGTTCTCACTTGTGGAATTAGGTCTTACAGCTGCTTGCAAACCAGTTTGATAATCTTTGTCAAGCGATAAATAGGACACATTAACCAACTTAGGTAGTTCCCGATCATGCTTACGCTCGATGGTATAGCTGCTTTCTTCGCCGCCGTTCCCTTCCTTCGCTCCCAGAAAATCAGCCGGAACGGGAAACCGGTTATAAGTTTCCTTCCTAATAAATAGGAGCTTACCGTTTGCTTCCGCTGCTCCAAAGGTATAGACCATCATGAGCTGTTCGATCCGCTCCCGATAGGTTTTTTCTGAGGACACACAAAAACCATCAATCGGTATTCCCGCCAAATCGGACGCTTCCATATCAGCAGTTCCTAATTGGGTATGTAAGCCCGCGCCAGCCGATACTTCCTTGACGATACTGTCAAGATAATTCACCGTCCTCACTATCTCAAAAGTAAAGTTGGGAATTCGATTGCCAAAGTCGGTTACGTCCATATGCTGTATCACGATATACGCCAAGCCCCGGTAGGCCGGAACAGGAAAACTGGTTTCAATACCCTCAATAAATGGATCAGGATCTTGGGTTTCAGTGCCATGATACAAAGTGTACTCTATAGCCGGATTGTCTCCCGCAAATTTATCGGTCACCTCCTTGCCGTCGGCCCACACCCGGTTAAAGCCAGTAATTTCTCCTTCACATAAGCCGATGGCGAACGATATGGTATAGGAATACGTCGTTGTTTTACCACCTCCGCCACCCTTGCCACCGGAGGACTCTTCCTTTTTGTGCTCAACAAAGTTAGTTCCCCATATGACATTCCCGGCAATTCGTGTGGTTCCGTAGACCTTGTTAATCGCTACCCCATAGGTGGAACACTGAATTGACAGGTCTGACATTCGTGGCCCTGCAGCATTAGGCGCTTTAGGACCAAACAGCCGCTGGTCTACAAAACCTGCTGCCATCGAAATGACTGCACCCCAGAACGGGTTGGCCGCCGCGATCGCATTGGCAAGTAGAATTGTGGCCATTAATAAAGAGTCTCCGGTATGCGAAACACGTTCTTAAGCGATCGAAACCAGGCAGGACTCAGTGGCATTTCCACGACCTTTTGCACATCGGCCCAAGCATGGATAAACCGACCTTCGCCAGCGTAGATGCCTACGTGGTTAGAGGTACCATTGATAAAACTAAAAAGCAGCACGTCGCCGGGCTGCCTGTTAGCTATCTCTACCATAGCCGCATAGTTACTTAGCTCCTCTTGCAGTCGTTTTTCCCTACCGGGAACCGGCATCCGGTGATAATCCGTGTCGCTTTCTACCGGTCGTCCCGTTACGGTGGTATAAACGCCGCGAACGAGTCCCACACAATCAGTCGCTACTCCCTTAAGAGACGCCTGATGCTGCCACTTGGTTCCTATCCATTCCCGTGCTTCGGCTACCATTTTCTCTCCAATCATCGCTTTCCCCCTTACCCTCGACTCGCATCGTCGCCTGCAGCAACTACGTTTGCGCTTCCTTTTATCGGATAACTGGCAAGATAATCATTGCCCGGTACCATTGGCTCGCCGCGAAAATTGAGTCGATTGTTAAATCGGTTAATACATGTCGAGTAATTGCGATCACAACCGGCAACAATGGTAAAGGTATCCCCTACTTGGGGCTGCCAAATTGTAGGTAAATACACCTCAATGGTACCATCCGTCATAAATACCTTAGTTTCGGAAGTAGAATAGCGATTATCCCCGCTTGTCCAGGTGATAGTACCATAGTCGTAGAACCCGGCGTCTGCCACTACATTGGTCGCGAATTGTGTATCTCTATAGACTGTCGTTACCCTTCCCGTCGTTGTGTAACTCGCTAAATTTACGCCGCACTTGGCATCGCCTAAGTTTGCGCGACAGGTCTTTTGATATACCGCACCTGCCTTCTGTTGGTAAGCTTCGGTTAATCCCCGTATCTCTGCTGTGAAACCTGTCTTACCGTAACGGATACGACCAATGGTACCACGCCTTAGAATAAGTTTCGGATCGCTGATATTCTTCCAATTAACCAGGTAAATCGTCACCCGGGCAAAGTCATAAACCCCACCAGCCAGCTCATCCTCTGTAATTTTATCTGAGCTTAGCACCCCGTCCACATCTAGGTTATCGACAGACAAACTGTCACTGGTGTCCACAGCCGTCGGCGTAAATCCAGTGGCCGCTTCGTAGGTGACATCATCAAAGGTTAAATCCTGATCGTGGCTGGTAAAACCAAAGGTTACCCCGTCAGTCCGATCAACGCGCCAACAGTAGGCAGCGGTAACTACCTCTTCGGCCATCCAAGGTACAGGATGCGGGTCTACCAGTGCCTGTGCATATAGATCAGCCACATTCGGATGTTGTAAGCATATACACTGGGCATACAGTGCTGACAATAATACCGGGGTTAGTGTCTCATCCGTAAGCAGTGCCTGCGCGTACAAGCGCGAAAGCCTTGTACTTGGGTCTATAACCGCTTGACCATATAACTGGGCTAATTTTGCATTGTCCATAGTACCTCCGCTTACGCTCTGGCCTTAAACCCAATTTGTGCGGCGTTGAACTGAGTTGGTGTCCAGTTCCCGTCAAATTGGATGGATTTCAAAGCCATGGTCGTGGGAATCGCTGCCTGTATCCCGAGGTTATCGCTGCCTATTTTTAGTATCCAATCCGCGTTCGGCAGGGAAGTACCCGAAACGGCTCGCGCTGTCACTTTAACGGACTTAACCCCTGTGCAAATAAGTGGTAGATCGCCTATGGCACAGAGCATTTGATCGTTGTCACTCACGAACTCGGCATATCTTACGGTTTCCAAAAAATCTTTCCTTGCCAATCGATCAGCCGCTGTTGATTCGCTATAGGCTCGACTTGGGTCAGTCACCTGATATTGCGCATATATACAATCAAAATAGGTGGCTGAGTCTACCGTATAGGTTCTTTCTGTCACATCAGCCAGTCCGTTACCAGCAAAGTAGTATGTCCCATCGCTGTTATACCCGTTATTATCTGGACCAGCTGAATTTCTGCCGTATTTCATCTGCGCTGTCTCTGTATAAATTGCCAAACACTCGCCCGCCGAAACTAGCCAGTTATCGGGAAAATCGACGCCTGCAACAAAGGTTTTTATTCCCGTTGCGGAAACAGCAAGCTGATTTGACACTAATCGTTTGGTATGTTTGGTAGGTGCCCCTTGATTGCGCGTACAAACTCCAAGATAGATGGTTCCTGTTGTATTAAAATTAACGGTAATAGTTTTAATCGTACCGGCATGCGAAAAAACATTGGCCAAGATATACGTACGGCCCACGGTTTTATTGCTATAGGTTGTCGTCACTTGATTACCTACTATATCGTAGTAGGCAGGCGGACTAGCATCCCCCGCACCAGTTAACGCAACAATGACAGGACGCTTATTTCCGATACGCCCATCATTGGTGATCACGATATCGGATAAAGAAAAAGAAAGGACATTCCCACTTGACCCGCTATACCAATAGGCTGAGCCTATTAAATCGGTTGCCGGTCCCGTATCACCTGTAAAATCAACAACTAACTCACCATTTTTCCATACCTGGAAAACACCTGCTGTAGAATCCTTCTTGAGCCGCATTTCGATTTGGGTTATCGTTAAGGTCGTCATGGCGAAGGAGCCCCTGGCTACTCCGCTCACATAGGCCGTCGCAACGAGTGTTTGCTGGTCGATACTCAAATAGGCAAGTGTTGTCGTTCCGTCTGATTTTCTAAGAGCTAGGGGGATCGCATTGTTTGATGTATTAACAGGTGAGGCAATATAAATACATTGGGACAACCAAACATCAGCGGTTTGTTCAGGAAAGTCGTGTCGCAGAATACTTGCATTTACTCCCTGATTAATGGCGTAATAAGGGGCTGTTCTTGCGTAGGCACTATTAATAACCTGCACAAATCCGCTGTTGAAGGATAATTCTTCTAACAGCCCCACCGTATAAAACGTAAATGACATAAAGCCGCCTCCTAATTTTTAATCTCAATAACCGTAATTCCTGACCATGAATAACTGCTCCAGTTGTCAATATTGATCGGCATTTCGTCAGTATCGAAACGACAGGGGACATCATACTCGAAGTCTGCCGTTACAACACCGGCGGGAATAGCGTCAAAGGTAATTCTGCCTGTGACATAATCCACCGTGTAGCCACTTGTCTGCATTACGCCACCAATATATAGGGTAACAGTGCCGCTAACCGGCTTCTTGATTAGCCGAATGTCGGTGAACCCTGCGCTGTCTACGTAGGTTTTTTGCAGTTGGTAAACCAGTTTGTTTCCTTCCAAAACCCCACAAATCTGGCCCACTGCTTTAAAATCAGACCAATCCTTAAACCGAAACCCATAGGCTTTCCCTTTTCTTGCTCGGAAAAATGCAATCAGGTTATCTAGCTGTTTTTGGTTCTTCACCCCATGCGCCACGTTATATTTACAGCGGGACTGCGCCCAGTTTTGGTTTCGCTGCTCACCGCCGCTAGACGTAGTAACGACCCCGGTGGAAAAACCGGGGCCGCCAGTTGAGCCGTAAGAGATGTCTGGAGGAAACTGTACTTCATGAAAGCTGCTCATAGATTCCGTCTTCCTTGCGCCAGAGCCATATTCATACTGGCTAATATCTGCCCTTGCGACTGCCGGAAGGAATGGGCGTCAGGGGTGTTTATGTTCATTACAATTGTCGGCGAACGCTGGCTGTCGGAGTACGCAGCGGGGGTATAAGGCGTTTATGTTCATTACAATTGTCGGCGAACCAGCAGACATCATGCTTTGTGTATCTTGCGCGTTATATACCCGGCCACCACGATTAAAGTTAATAAGCTCCGGACCCCTCTCGCCTACCAGCGCTAGACCGCCGTCGTAATTACCACCTAACGCAAATTTGGGTAAAGTGATCTTCGGTTTGGAAGAACCGGTGGCTGGATTTGCCGAACCGGCTAGCCCCCCTTTGAGGAAAGAGCTGCCGAAAACCGACATCACGATGCGGCTGGCCAGCCACTCGGCGGCGATATCGGCAATGATCTTAATGATCTTTGTTCCCAAATCACTCCAGGCGTCGCCAATGGATTTCGTGCCGGTGATCACGTCAGAAAATACACCTTTAAGGCCATCATACATTCCATTGGTATACTGAGCCATGTAGCTCATGGAAATGCGATGCGCGTCTTGCCATATCTTATAGTAGCTATCAATATATTCTTGTTTCCCGGTAAGTTCTTGAGCAAGTAACGCCTGCTCGCTAGTCAATAACTCCTGGAATCTTGCAATATCGCCCTCAGCACGGGCTTGATCCAAATCTTCCTGAAATTTCACCCGTTCGTAATGCAGGTCTTTTAGCTTTTGATTTTTTTCCGTCTCAATAGCTACCTGCTCTGCCGCTACTTGCTTGCTGAAAGCAACCATACCGGACTCAGTGATTTCAAATTGTATCCCGTTGGCTGTCCACGCCTCACGAAACACGGTTTGCTGCTCTTTGGTAGCAACAGCATATTCCATCTCCCAATCACGGTACTTGCGGCGAATGGTGTCAAGTTGAGTTGCCACATCTAGTTTCCATATCAAACTTCTGCTTATCGACACCGGTTACGCCAATAGCTCCCAGCTTTGTTTGCAAGGCTCGCGCCGCATCGGCAGCCTGATCCCAGATGCTGTTTCGCTTCTTTTGTTCGTCGGCCATGATCTTACGGCGACGGACAGAATAGGTGGCTTCCAGCCGTTCCAAATCCCGCTGGTAATTTTCGTTGGCAGCCATCGTTCCATTCAAAGCCTCCAATTGCTGTGAACGCCAGAGCTCTAATTGTTCCAACTCTGTTTTTGTCGTCTGTACCCATTGTTCTTCAATGGCCTTGCTGGTCTGCTCTGCTTTCTTGGCCAGTTTATCCCACTCACTGCCAGCAGCACCAGTGCCGCCCCCTGCACTAGTTGGCGCACCGCTTGTTCCGGCAGCATTGCTTCCTGTTAAGCCGGTAAAGGTGGTATTAAGCCCACCCGCACTCTCTTTTAGTTCCTGTACACCAGAGATCAGTTTGCTTCCGATACCGTCCCAGGCGGTGCTGATTCCGCCCACTGCCGTTTGAACCCGTTCGGTAGCCGCCGCGGCCTCTTCCCCCGCATTGGCAGCTCCCTGCGAAACACTTTCCAGCCACCCAGCAGCGGCTGATTGTATTCCACCACCAAATATATTAAGGAGCGGCTGAAGGGCAGAAAAGATATGTTGCACTCCACTAAAAACAATACCTTTGAGTTCTGCCCATTTTTGCTGCGTATAAGCCACAGCTGCTGTCCAGGTGTTGGCAAACAATCCACCAAGTGGCTCCCACGCCTGCCAAATGACCCAGGCTACAGCACCTAAAGCGGCACCGCCAGCAATGAACGGCGCTAAGGGAACCAAGGCTGTCCAGAGTGCTGTGCCAAAAGCAATAATAGCCGGAATAGCTGCTCCTGCGAGCGCCCCGGCTACTACAAAAATTGCTAATGATAATTCTTTGGGAATCAAATCGCGTAGCGCAGCCTGAATTCCGTTATTTTTGACATAGGCCGCAAACTGGTCGAGCGAGTCTGCCAACGCTTTCATTCTTGTTTTGAGATCGAGTGCAGCAATGATTTTGTCACCCATTTCGCGCATGACAGAAGAAACGTTATCCTTAATGGTCGAAAAGAGTCCGGGGATTTTCTGCGACAAGCCCTCCATACCGCCTTTGAAACGATTCTGCATGCCCATCAGTACAGCATTGATGCCGGTGGTACTATTGATGGCACCTTGTTCGGCCATTTTCATCGCCGTTGGAATGTCCATACCAATGGCATCGGCGAGAAACTTCCAGGCGGGAACCCCAGCCTCAGCCAGCTGGAGCATTTCTTCTCCCGAAACCTTGCCCTTGGCCTGCATCTGTCCGATAGCGAGTGTCATACGGTCGATGCCTTCTTGTCCAATACCAAGCATAGCGGCAGCATCACCAATGGCCGCCATCATGGGAATGATGTCTTGTGCAGCAAAGCCAAACGCTAATAACTTTTTGGATGAGTTGACAAGGCCCGGTAGTTGGAATGGGGTTTCAGCGGCAAATTTCGCTAAGTTACTTAGGAACTTTTCGGCCTGCCCGCTATCCCCAATCAAGGTAGTAAAGGCTTTCTTGTTGGCCTGCATATCACCGGCCATCTTAATGCTGGCAAGGCCTAAGACACCCATAGCGGCAGCGGCTGCAGCAAAACCGGAGACGATGTTTTCCGACATTTCCATGGCTTCTGAACCCAGGCCTTTACGCATAGCTCGTTTCGTGCTTTCCCATTTCTTCAGAAAATCAGAGTTATCGCCCCCGATGATAATTGTCATTGCAGCATTTCCGGCTATGGTATCACCCCACTTTCGCTATCAGTTCGGCTTTCACTTGTTCCGGTGTTTTGTCAGTGCTTTTTTTCTTGGCTGGTTCAATGCCTAACAGCATGTCCACGGTAACCGGTCGTTTCAACTCGTAATTGGTGCAGGTATTGATGATCGGAGCAACAAGCTGTGCCGCTGCCCGCTGTTTTTGCTCTGTTCGCCAGAGATACCCATCGATCATCTGCTGGAATTCTCCGGGTGTCAGCTTTCCAAACTCCCAGGGTGTAAGCGCCAGTGCTCCGTAGGCCATTGGCTCCATACACGCAATCCACTCAGCTACCGTGGTTATTGTCCGTTTCCCAGGTCACCGGACTCTTGAGTCTCTTCTACTGTTTCCGTTTCTTCGCCCATGATCTTGGATTTGCGGACAGCATCGCCGATTTTAGCCGCAAGGCTTTCGACGCTGCCACCTGACTCCATGTACTCTTGCATCATGAGGCCGACCCGCTGCAGGGTTAGTCCTTTTTCTGCATGTTTTAGGCCACCCCATAGCAAGATGCGGATGGCGGAGAAACCTGCGGCCATCGGGTTGCTTTAGAACATATAGCAGGGATTTGCCGCCCATTAATTCTTCCATGTCTGCCGCCGCATTAATGTCATAGCGGAGCTTGCGCTCTTTGCCACCGATGGTAAGATAAACTGGTCCTGTCATGAGAAGTCCTCCTTCTTTTTCTGTAAATATTAAAATGAGCGCACAGCTTATTTGCCATGCGCTCTACGTTATATCGGGGCTACTCCCGGAGTTGTGTCTGTTGAAGTTGGCACAGCGGTAAGACCCGCACACGTTCCATTGGCAATCGCTATGTTCAGTGTCGCATCATTAGCGGCTGCCACTTTTCTCGTCAAGACTACTGCTATTCCCACACCGCTAACATCAAAGAGAGCTATCACCGCACTATCGAGTGCTAGCGTCTCTCTGACTTTTTGTGCCACCACAGCCGCTGAATCATTTAAAGAGACAGCCACACTAATGGCTTTCGGTGACCCGGTCATTCCTGCGGCAGTTACGGTAATGGTCGCGTTACCTGCGGTCGTTACTGTTCCGGCTACGGTTACCGTTTCTACCTGTTTCGTGCCATTGACCTCTTCCGGTGCCCCGCTGCCGTCGAGTTTAATTTTGTAGGTCGCCACATCATCATGCGGCGCTTCTTCGGACAAATCGGTAATGGCCGCATAGCCCTGGAACTTGCTACCGTCTTTGCGCACATAGCGGACATGGACCAGGATTCGGTTATAAAAGGACGACAGTAACAATTGCCGTCCCGCTTCTACTGTCAAGCCTGCCGAATCAGTCAGCATAACCGCATCCGCATCAATGCTCCAACTTAAAAGGCCTGGAACGCTGGTCGTCCAGGCCCCGGACATTTTGTGGCTAGCATCAATCATGGCTGCTGTCATACTAAGTGTTGCTCCTCGCTGGCCACCTATTGTCACCCATACAGGGTTTTCCGCTGTTCCCGTGTTAACTTTGAGTAGAAAATCTACACCATCACTTGGAATTAAGGACATTTCATCACTCCTTGGTGTCAATTATCGTGAATTTAAATAGTATCGTGGCTTCGCGGTGCGACTCAAAACGCTCCACTGAATGACTGTCGACAGTCGCCAGCACCACCTGCCAGGCCTCGCTTAATTCCAATACCGGCTGCTGAATGGCAGCAATAGCGACATCTGCTAGTTCCGCTACTTCCTTGTCGCCTTGGTACTCGCTGATGATTTTTATCGTGGCCGTGACTACTGCTCCGGATATTGTTTTTGGGTTCCAGCTTTGGGCTACTGTATCAGTGAGCACAACATAGGGGGCTTTCTTGCCTGCGGGTACATGATCATAAACTGACACCGTCATGGCATGTTTCAGTCTGTCATAAAGTGCCTTATTTAAAGGGGACACGGGTGAGCGGATCACTTTTTCACCTCTCGCCGGACAACAGCACGGATCTTAGCCTCAATGCCAGGCACTAATTCCTTACGGGCTCTTTCGGCAAAGTATTTGGCCTTCACCCCGCGCTTGGTGCCATATTCCTGAAGCGGCGCATGGGGGGCTTTGGCCCGCACCATTCGGGAAATACCGTATTTCCCCTTACGGGTGACGATGCTTTTGCGCAGTTGACCACTTTTCTTAGGAGCCAACGCTTGCTCACGTTGCCGGATTTCCCGCGATCCAAGCTCTACCTCTTTTTCGATAGCTTGACTGACGTTACCGGAGATTAAATCACCGAACCGCAGGCATTTATCAATACCAGTAACTTTAATCGTTGGCCGCATCGGCTACCACCTCCCGGCACTCAAGTCTAAGATAGGCTTTTTTCTCTTCTTCGTTGATCGGTGGCCCAATCTGCTCAAATATCCGATCGCCATATTGAACACGGTCGGTTACAGCCACATCACTGCGGTAGCGAATGGTAATGCGGTGTAGGATTTCTGGTGTTAGCTGTTCAAATTGATCTATTGTTTTAGTGGTCACCGTCATAAGCTTGGCCCAAACTGTGGCGCGAACCGTATACGTCGTTTCGAAGCCGCCTTGTTCATCAGGTACTTTTGTTTCCTTTAATAATGTAATGCGACAGTTGAGTTCTCCCGGGTTCATATGCATCACCTACCATTGATGAGCGCGATAAGGCGAAAGGAGCGTGTACACTACTTTGGGGATCGCTTCGCCTATGCGCTGCTCATAAAAATGGGCTACCAGGATGAGGATGGCTTGTTTGACAGGTAACGGGATTTCGGTTGATAAGGCAGTCTGTAAATAGTCCTCGCAATGGGCGGTTACTACGGAAATCAAACTGGCGAGAAGGGGTTCTTCCTCCTCGCCATCAATTCGCAAATATTCTTTTGCCTCTGCTATGGTGACTAGCAAATTATCCATGAGGCTTGTCCATAAGGCCAGCGGCTTGTAGCTTTGCTATCAGTTCATTAAAATTCGTTTTTAGTTCTGCGATGGTGGCAGCATCACTTTTTTCTTGTTCAACGGCCCTGCTGAGCGGGACACTGCCAAGGATAAGTTCACCTTCAGCTTTGATTTCCAGGGTTCCACTGACCACCCATTTGTCTCCGCCTTGTTCTGCATAGTTTTTAATCGTCATGATCATTCACCTTACGATGCTTTCATTTGGAGTACTTTGATGGCTTCCGGTAATATGAGTTTGCCGTCCACACGCTGGGTGGCTTTGAAACCAACTTGTCCTGTTACAGCGTAGAGCTCATTAAGACGTTGGAAACTTCGACCTTGGCGGTCAGCGACCCAGTAGTAGCTGAAATCACCAAAGGCGATTGTTTTAGCGCCAATAGCAATAGCCGGAACATAGGTCGAGGTTTTTACCGGACGGCTAAAGATAGTATCCGGTTCACCTGCTGTAACTGAGGGCAGCCAGAGGTATTGCCCGTTTCCGTCTTTGAGTTTGCGGATGGCTTTGACGGTAGCATCATTAGTAACAAAAACGGCGTTTTTGCGATACGGAGATTTTAGGGAATAGTACAAATCCATGATTTCATCAAAGGTAAGGGCTGTAGCACTGGCTGTTGTAACCCCTACACCAGCACCACCAGTCGCATTGAAAATGCCGGTCGGTTTGCCGGAGCCGTCACCAACAAAGAAGGCCTCCTCTTCTTTTGCCCCAATGCGGCGAGCAAACTCCTTGGCAATGTACTGTTCAAGATTAAAGACGCTGTCATTGATTAGCTCTTCCGATACCTTAATGACCGCGGCTAATTTATATACCCCAATCGAGACTTGGCCGAAGGCATCGTCAGATTCAGGAATAACCCCTTCTTCCTCAACCCAGGAAGCTGTGCCCTTTGAAGCCACTACCGGGATTTTCTTATCGCCAGAAGAAGTGGTAATGACCTTGGCCAGCTGCCGAAAGATGTTTTCTTCCTCCAAAGCTTGAATAAGGGTACGCTCAAAGTCGTCAGGTACCAAGTAGCCACCTTCTGAATCTGTGCCAACCTGGAGAGCATTTTGCACATCAAAAATGTTTTTGCTTTTCATGGCTTTCCAGAAAGCGCGGTTGTATTCATTGGTGGCTCGACCTGTTTTTTCGGACTCTGTCTGCTGATTCGGTTTGTTGGTGATAGGGACACTGGTTACCTTGGATAGTTCCAAATCTAATACGGCTTGGCGTTCTAGTCGATCAATCTCCTTACCCAGGTTCACTACATCGGCTTCCATACTTTCATAGGTAGCCGTGTCTTCGGCAGATAAAAGACCATTTTCATTTCGTCTGGAATCAAAAAAGGCTTTGGTGCTATCCCAAAGCTTGGCCCGCTTTTCACGGAGTTCTAAAATTTTATTCATGTGTTGTTCCCCCTATTTCAATAAGTTCAATCTTGTTAGTAACTCTTGATGCGGCACGCCTTGCGGCTGGGCTTCTGATTCTTGTTTTTCCTTTGGCAATTTGCGGCGCAGGGCGTTGGTAACCGTAATTTTGTCAAAAATAAAGCCCTCTGTCGCTTCCACCTGCTCGGGAGCGTAGAGGATTTTATCGGCAAATCCTAACTCCACTGCCTTTTGGGCGCTAAACCAGGTTTCCGCATCCATCATGCTTGCTATTTTGGCTCTTGATAGCCCTGTTTTTTGTTCGTATGCATTGATGATGCTTTCTTTTATTTCACTTAGCATTTTGATGCCGCTTTGAAAGTCAGCGGCTTCACCAAAAATCATTGTGGCCGGATTATGCACCATGATGCAGGCAGTCGGCGACATTACAACTTCATCGCCAGCCATGGCAACCACAGAGGCCGCGCTGGCAGCTAAGCCATCAATCTTGACGGTTACTTTGCCGTTATACTCCTTTAGCATTGTATATATTTGGCTCGCGGCAAGCGCATCCCCACCTGGGGAATTTAGCCAGACAGATATATCACCAGTTGATTCTGTAAGCTCAGATTTGAATTTTTTCGGGGTAATATCGTCATCATACCAACTATCCGCAGCTATGTAACCGTCGAAGTACAGCGTCCGTCCTTCATCGCTATTACTCCAATTCCAAAATTTGTTCATTTCACATCTCCTCGTCCTTTGATATATGCGCCCAAATCTTCCAAATTCAGCATGTTCCCATTCATAGCATAGACATCTCCATGTTCTATTGCGTTCATGTTTTCTAAAGACCTTACGTCATTCGGACTTAAGAAACCATTTTGAATCCCAATAGCGTAACCTTGCATTCGCGATGCATAATCGCCTCGCAAAAGCCCTTCCACTATAAAGCCAACATAGTATTTACTCTTCTCACTTTCAGTAAATAAGGCTTTATTTATGGACTGCTCTATCCGTACCAACCAAGGCCGGATTGTGTGAACAACAAAGCTAATGGATTGGTGCTCAATATTACTGAAAGTTGCTCGATCAAGGCTTGCCACCAAATGCGGCGGTACTCTAAATATTCGGCATATCTCCTCGGTTTGAAACTTTCTTGTTTCCAAAAATTGGGCCTGCTCTGGTGGGATGCCAATACTTTTAAACGACATCCCTTCCTCCAAGACGCATACACGATGAGCATTAGCGCTGCCTTGGTAAACAGCATTCCAACTGTCCCTGACTCGGGCTGGATCTTTTACAACGCCCGGATGTTCCAGTACACCGCCGGGGTTAGCGCCATTGGCGAATAGTTTAGCTCCGTATTCTTCAGTGGCTATGGCCATACCGATTGCGTTTTTGGCCATGCCGATTGGGGAGTAGCCAATGAGACCGTCAAAGCCTAGTCCGGGAATATGAAGGACTTCATAACTTCTGAGGAAGTAGCTTTGACCGTCTTTGTTGTATTCATAGTAGAGTTGGCCTTGGTCGCTTCGATTGACAGTCATTTTGTTAGGTAAGAGCGGGTAGAGAGCTACCACTCTGCCCCAGCCATCGCGGATGATTTGGGCATAGGCGTTTCCCCATAATAAAAGATGACCCATCAGTGTTTCTCGAAACACGAATGAGGTCATCTCAGGGTTTGGTTCGCTATGGAGTAGATAGTATATGGGGTGGTCCGTAGCTTTTTCCTTACCGTTATTCGTATAGCGATAAGTGTGCAAAGGTAATGAGGCTATGGTTTCGGCTAGGATTCTGACACAGGCATATACAGCAGTTGTTTGCATAGCTGTTCGCTCATTGACTGTTTTGCCACTGGTACTAATCCCGAAAAAGAAGTTATATGCACTGCCCCATGAGCTGTTTTTTGGACTGGCTCTGGTTTGAAACAATCTGGATAGAAGTGGGATTCTCATGGATCACCTCCAAAAAATGGGCGCAAAAAAAGCACCTGCGTAAACAGATGCTTAGTACACATTATTTCTCAATTTTTAAACCAACTTACCATAATTTTGCGCACCATGAAAAAAACGCATGATAAATACAGTTTGAGATGTTTCATTTACATTATATACCATTATATAGTGCCTAATCACAGCTTTACGGTAACCTGCTCTTCCCAGTCGCTTATCTTGACACTTTTCATACATCATTGGATTGTTCTTCAAAAAATCATAACATGTAAATACATCATTAAGAAAATCGGTAGCTGCTTGAGAATTCGCTAACTGCACTACCATATATGAGACAATATTGTCTAAATCCTGATGCGCAAGTTCTGAAATAATCAGCTTATACACTATATTTCTCTCTTAACTTTTTTAGAGATTCTTCTCCATCCAGTACTTTTCCTTCAGCAATTTCTTCTTCGGCTTCCTCAAGCTTCTTATATACATCCAGCATAAACATTTTTTCTTCATACAGTTTCATACTCATGATCACCATGTCGCCATAACCATTTTTTGTCACGAAAATGGGTTCATTGGAGGCATGGCACATTTGAGAAATTTCACTGGTGTTTTTCAAATCCCGAATTGGAATGATTTGAGGCATAACCATCATCTCCTTTTTGTGTCTTTATTGTACCATAATTATGCCTCACTCTCAAGAATCTGATGTATGAAAAAATTACAGATCTATTCATCACGCAGTGAGTGATAATTTGGAAAGGCCAAATAAAATAAATGAAAATTGCGCTTGTATTATTTCATTTTTTAAGTTTTTTATGAAATAAGTTCAGTAAACAATTCTCGTAATTTCATTTTTACAGTATCAAAATACCTCGCTCATCATAAACACTGGCCTTATTCATATTTCTAATTGCCCTGTCCAATGCCATGATAAGAGCCACTGCACCGTCAATACGCTCGGTGCTTTTTTCTTTGTCTGGTTTGATGTTTCCGGCAGGGTCGGTTTTTACATAGATATTATCCATCATCCAGCGGAGCACTGGGTTACCCCCATGTGCAATATTTTTCTCTAATGTAAGCTTCATGAGTTCTTTGGTTGCTGGCGACATATCCTTGTACCCTTGTCCAAAAGGAACCACGGTAAATCCCATCCCTTCCAGATTCTGGACCATTTGTACAGCTCCCCATCTGTCGAAGGCTATTTCCTTGATGTTGTATATAGTATGGAGTTCTTCAATAAAGGCTTCGATAAAGCCGTAATGGACCACATTACCTTGGGTGGTCTTAATGTAGCCCTGCTGCTGCCAGATGTCATAGGGCACATGATCTCGCCGAACTCTTGTGGCCAAGTTATCTTCGGGAATCCAAAAGTATGGCAGCACTATAAATTTTTCAGTGCTATCACGTGGCGGGAATACCAGGACAAAGGCGGTAATATCTGTGGTGCTTGATAAATCAAGTCCCCCATAGCATATTCTACCGCGTAAGCTTTCAAGATAGATGGGAAAAGCACATTCATCCCAGCGGTCCATCTGCATCCAGCGAACCGATTGTTTCACCCACTGGTTGAGCCGCAGTTGCCGAAATAGGTTCTCTTCGGCTAGGTTTTCCTTGGCACTTTGAAAAGCAGCCCTGACTTTCTCTATATCTATGGTATAGCCAAGCGATGGGTTGGCTTTATACCAATTTTTTTCGTTAGCCCAGTCATCGGCATCATCAATCCCATAGATGACAGGATAAAAGGTCGGGTCGATTTTTCTACCAGACAGTATGTCCTTCGCTTTTTGATGTACTTCAAAGCAAATGGAGTTTCGATCATTACCGGCGGTTGTGATAAGGAAAAATAGCGGCTGCGTTCTTGCGTCACCGGAGCCTTTGGTCATAACATCATAGAGTCCACGGGTTGGTTGGGAATGTAGTTCATCGAACACAACAGCATGCACGTTGAGGCCATGCTTGGTATAGGCTTCCGCTGATAGCACTTGGTAAAAGCTATTTGTTGGCTGATAAACTAAGCGTTTCACTGACATAATAGGCTTAATCCGCTTTCGTAGCGCCGGGCATTGGTCAACCATATCGACCGCCACGTCAAATACAATGGACGCCTGTTGCCGATCCGAAGCGCAGCCATACACCTCGGCTCCCCACTCGTTATCGCCGCAAGTCATATATAGCGCCACTGCTGCGGCGATTTCCGACTTTCCATTTTTTTTGCTAATTTCAATATACGCCGTGTTGTATTGCCGGTAGCCGTTTTCTTTTACTGTTCCGAAAATGTCCCGGATAATTTGATCTTGCCAAGGTAAGAGTACAAAAGGCACACCATGCCACTGGCCTTTGGTGTGTTTTAAGCAGTTGATAAAGCTAACTGCATGCTGGGCTTTCGCCTCATCATACACTCTTCTTACCCCCGCTTAACAAAATCAATTCCATCGGATCAGCCTCATTTTGCTGTCCAGCATCTGTAACAATTCTGCTCCGAGCGGATGGAGTCAGTCCAAACTGCTCACAGAATTTATTCATGATTTTTAAGTAAGTCTGGGCGATGGATACCTGTGGTACCTGCTGCCAATAGCCAGAAGGGGTTTTAACAATCGTGCCGTGCTTACTGATAAATTCTTCGGCTTCCTTCCACCGGGCATAGGCTTGGCAGTATCCAGCAAAGGCGGCCATATCAACAATTGTTAGAAGTCCTAAATCTTCTAGCTGCTTAGTTAATCGCCGCCATTCTTTTTTAGCTTCGGTATCAAGCCAGCTTGGGCATTTGGGTGCTTTTTTTACTGGTGTAGGCTCACTGTTATTAAGCTGTCGTTTGCCCGGATTGCCTTCCAGTATTTTTAACGCTGTCGGCTTTGGCTTTCTTCCTTTTTGAGCCATAGGTATCACCTCCTTATCTACGGCAAATAAAAAGAGCCTATCTTCTGATAGACTCAAAATTTAGATGTTGTTTATCCTTTGATGCCTTTGTAATTGAAATTACCTTTTTTCACTTCATCCAGTTCCGCCTGAGCCGCTGCTTTATAGTCTTTTCGTGCCTTTTCTTTTTCTTTGCAGGCAAGGCAAAGGCATTCGGTATTAAACATCGACATAATCCTGCCTTGCTTTAGACTACCTCCACACCTATCACAGAACTGCTGCGAGAAGAACGTATCCATCCTATGAACTCCTTAAGGTCATAATAATTCTGTTTTAGTATTTGCTAAAGCTTCATCCAAACTGGCTGTCTCGATTCGATTATCCAGATAGCCTTGCCGAATGATCTCAAAGTAATATTCACTTGGCAGAGAAGGCATATCTTCATATTGTTTGGCCATAACATAGATCATGGCAATTTTCTGTCCAGCATCGGTTTGTACTGTCACTAATTCTTTTTCATATAGTTTCGGATATCCTTCGTAGCGGTCAAGATCCCGTTCACAATCCTTGGTTATTTCCCATAATACGATTGGCACGCTGTCGTTATTGCTTCGCTCCACGTTAGCCACTCCGGCCTGTTTTCCTCGAAAAGTAAGTTTGTAATCGTGCAATTCACCTTTTCCAATAACCTTTGCCTTGGGGCAACGTTTCTTCATTTGCTTGAGGTTCAAATTACTGCCATAGGCAGCATAAATCTTTGTTTCCATTCCAACCTCCATTATGTACCTTCCTAGCCAGCCAAGGGGCATTAAGCCCCTGGCGGCTGGTTTTCATCTCAGGCGGCATTTCTCCAAGCCGAATCGCCAGTAAGATTTTTCAAAAAATGAAGTCTACAGGTTTCAAACTCTTTCCCGATCAGCCCTAGCCGCAGCATCCAGCATCTGAAGGTATATTTTTCGTTGTCGGTGGTTGTTCGCTTGGCGCTGGCCGACTTTTGCGCTAAGGCTTGGTAGCTCAGAGCTAAACAAAATTGCAAATATGCCTTAATTTTTCCGGCATGCAAAGTTCCGTTGAAAAGTCGAAATTCTATAGTTCCCTTGGTGAACGTGCTATGTAGGTTTAGCCCGTGATAGCGGCTGTTGTGGTAATGCCGTTCTCTACTTTCCTGCCCGTATCCATCATACCAAATATCGGCCAAAGCCGCTAAGGTTTTTGGCTTTTTCTTATTGATGGCAGTGATTAGGTCCTCGTTGACTTTTTTGCAATACCGCATTCTAGCACAATCAATCGCAAGGCTTTTGTAAAGTAGTTCTTCTTTACTGGCCATTAAGTTAACCAGGTTTTTCAAGCTATTAGGGGTATGGGGCTTGGCATCTACATAATAGCAAGTTTTTTCGTCTTTTTTGAGTTAAATAAGGTCCTTGTCCATTTCTGCCAAAACGTCCTACAGTGAGCAAGTGCAGCCTTCTCTTTCCAGGTAAATGTCCTTGGTACTGCCTGCCGCTGTCGCATACCTCTTTACGATAACAGCTGCATACTTTGGATCGAGTTCCATTACGTAAGCGCTGCGGTCTATCTGCTCGCAGGCAATCAGGGTAGATCCGCTGCCGCCAAATAAATCAAGCACGATTCCGTTGACTTGAGATGAATTACGGATAGGATAAGCCACAAGTTCAACTGGTTTTGTGGTTGGATGCAACTTGGATTTGGTTGGGCGGTTAAATTCCCATACGGTGCTTTGCTTCCTGTCAGAATACCACCGGTGTTTTGCCGTGTCTTTAAAGGCATAAAGAATGGGCTCATGGCGCATCTGGTAATCCATCCTACCGATCACCAGGGAGTTTTTCACCCAAATACATGTGGTGGAATAATGAAAGCCAGCATTAACTGTTGCATTATAGAAATTCACCTTTTCCGCATCAGAGTGGAACATATAGATGGCTCCGCCATCGGCAAGGTGCTGATATGCATTTTTTATAGCCGCAAGCAAAAACTCGTAGAACTTTCCAGATTCCATTATTATCATTCATAATCGTCATTCCTGTGCCACCCTCATACGCACAATTATACGGCGGATCGGTTACGACCAGATTTGCCATTTTTCCATTCATCAAAATCGCCACATCTTCTGCTTTGGTGGCATCGCCGCACATCAGTCTGTGTTTTCCCAAATGCCATAGATCGCCTGGCTTAACGAAGGACTCCTCTTCCAAAGCTGCATCTACGTCAAAGTCATCTTCTTGGGAATCTTTATTATGCACACTTGTCATGATCTGGTCAATCTCCGGAGGCTCAAAGCCTGTGAAGGATACATCAAAGTCTAAGGTTTGTAAATCCTTAATCAGTTCTGCGAGCAAGTCCTTATCCCAGTCGGTTTCTTCTTGTATTTTGTTGTCGGCAATTAGATAAGCGTCCGCATCTGCACCTTCAAGATCTAAAAAGATAGCAGGTACTTCTTCAATACCTGCTTTTTGTGCCGCCTTACATCTGGCATGCCCTGCCAAAATAAATCCATCTTTACTTACTAATACCGGATTTGTAAAACCAAACTTGTTTATGCTTTTTACAAGCTTGCTTAAAGCAGAATCGGGATGCACCCTTGGATTTTTGGGATGCGGTTTCAAATCACATATTTTTGTTAACCTTACGTTTTTAAATTCCATCTTCTTCACTCCAAAACTTAAACTTAACAAAGCAATTATGACTACAGTACTTCCGCTGCTTGTTACCATAGGCGCTAAATTTTCGTCCACAGTTTTGGCAGGTGTACTGATAGATCGCTGCTGGTTTTTTACTTCGCTTATCTTGATTTTCATTCCACCAGCTATATCGGCAGGCATCCGAACAAAATCTTTTTTTCCTGCCTTGTTGCTTTTGCCGCATCGGATTTTTACATTGCAAACACAAGGCATTGTTTTCTTGGATTACCTCGGCATTGAGGTGTACGACTTCTGTCGGTCCATTTAGGTGGTGCCGTTTGCAGTAGCCTTTTATGGCGTCAACCGTGAGTTGCATTTCCCGGGCAATGGCTTTGTAGCCTAGTCCTTGGAGCCTAAGTTTATAGATTTCTTCTTTTTGCTCCGGCGTCATGCGATATCCCCTTTCTTATTTTGCGATTATACTTTTACGCAAAATAAATAACAATCGAACTGTCTGGCTACTAACTCTCAGTTATACTAGGTAGCAGATCGAAGAATACTATTTATGACTAGCGATTCTATGTTTCAGACGTAAAATAGCAATATTAGGAGCGTGAAGAAATGAATACGGAAATAAATCCGGTAATCTGGTTTGAAATCCCGGTAGCGGATATGGAAAGAAGCAAGGCTTTCTATGAAGCAGTTTTTGATCGAAAGCTAACTATAGTCGATTTGGGTCCACGCCAAATGGCTATGTTCCCAATGGAAATGAATGTTCCTGGAATTGGCGGAGCGTTAGTGAAGGAAGAACACTTTGTTCCTTCTTACACGGGTACGTTAATATACTTTTCTGTTACCGATATTCCCGGTACGCTGAACAAGGTAGTTGCGCACAAAGGCAAAGAGCTAATCCCTATGACGAGTATCGGAGAATATGGTTTTTGTGCTTATTTTGAAGATAGCGAGGGTAACCGGATTGGACTACATACTATGTAATGAACCACTACCTATGCCAAGTGATCCTGGATATGTATAGGATCTTTTTTGGTTAGGAAATTTTTTAATTTATACTTTTACGCAAAATAAATAGCACGCTTAAACCCTGTAACTACAAGGTTTGCGTGCCTCAAAATAGGACGGGTTCCCATCCCCCCTCCTGTTTATTATGCGAAATTTCGCGCGAAGGGGGGCGCGGTCTTGGGGAAGTAGCCTGTAGAGATTTGACCCGCCCCTCCCCTGGACTTACAGTCATTTCTTCGTGTATTGGTTCTATCCACGTCGCGAAAATAGATGTTTACCAAACAAAAAGACTGGCAATAGTTCAAGCTATTGTCAGTCTGCAATATTAATATTAATGACCACGTTTCTTTTTTTTGTTTTTTTGTACCTTTTTATCTCTTTTAGATTTTTCCAAATCCTGACGCAACTGTTTTGAAATCACTTTATGCTCAAGTTTTAATGCTTCACGGTCTTTCTTGATAGCTTCTTGAGCAAAAGTAGAAACTCCTACCCGTTGTACCTCTCTTGCTGCTTCTCGCGCAAGTTTCTTAGGATTCGACGGTCGAACGGGCATTTTTACGTCAATGCTTTTACCAGCACGACTAATACATGATAACATTCTTTGATTTACAAAATTCATTACGTCCCAGTCGTATGGCTCCGAACCAAAGACGTAACGTACCGCTTTTAATTTTTCGTCAATTACCTCTTCCAAAACACCTACCCAAAATTGACCATCATAAAAGACCGTCAGTTTCATATTCAGTTCCCCCTCAGTTTAATAATGCAAGCGACGGACATCCCTAAGGGGGGAAGGATACGACACCCTGTTTAAGGGTGCATCCGGACTACCAACCGGACTGTGTTTTTTCGCTCGCTATAAATATTTAATTAAGATATTTTTTCAACCATTGTCTGAAAAAGTTCAATTGTTCTGGTGTATGAAAGTAATGTTCACCACGATCCATTACTTCCATGTCACAATCAAACTTGTTTGCAAAAAAAGATACAACACCAAACTCGCAAAGATTGTCCTCTTTTCCATAAAGGATGGCAGTAGGACTCTCCCAATACACAATCGGATTTTCTTTGACATAGCAATAATAATCCCAATACAACGTTTGCCCTACAGGTGTTTGGATTTCCTGCTCCGCCTGCAATCTCTCCTTGCTTACGTTAAACCACATCATCATATTATCAATAATACGGCTCATATCAACAATCGGCGATAAAAACAAGCTTCGCCGTATGGAAACATCCTTATATGCAAGCAAACTAAAATACGCACCCATGCTGCAGGCAAACAAGCTAATTTCATTTGAGTGACTCGTGATAAAATCCATAATTTTACAAAGATCATGAGCACAATTTTGAACCTTGCATAACGTTGGTTCTTCTTTTCTATCTCCATGTTGTGGCAAATCAAAGCTCAACACCTGATATCCTAGCGGAATTGCCTCTTCTGCAAGCATAGCAATCGGCACATCCATTTTATTTGACATATTCCCATGAACAGCCACCATTATTTTAGTGTTTTTTTCACCCCAAAGAATGGCTGGTATGTTCTCAATTAATAAATTCTGCTTAACCATTTTCCCTCCATCTGTTACAGAGGAAGTCTCCTCCATAAACAATATAAATTTATATAATTAATCATATCTACATCCTCCTTTCTCGATTAACTGTACGTAAACAAAAATTAATCGCAATTACATCTTACAATATTTAACTATAACATAACGTCACAAAAATATCTATTTTCTCTTAAAAAGAATATTCCTGATATTGATCCACCGTCCGGGTTTTCCTATCGTGGCACTTTTTGCAAAGCGGTTGCCAGTTATTCTCGTCCCAGAACAGATTCTTATCTCCGCGATGGGACTGGATATGATCCACGACTGTAGCCGGAGTTAACTTTCCCTGGCGTTGGCACTCTTTGCAAAGAGGATTAGCTTTCAAGAACTGACTTCTCGCTTTTTGCTATTGGCTGCTGTAACCACGATCGTGAGCACTTGCTCGATCATTTGTATGTAGTTTTATATGAAACTCGCAATAGTTACCTGCTGTTAGCAATGGGCAGCCTGGATGTTTGCAGGGTTTCTTTGGTTTCATCGGCATCTCTATCAACTCCGCTTTTCGTTAAAAACATTGTCAGTAATCAAAACCACAAGTTTTACAGTTAAGTTATAACGAACGCCCCGGAATAGTGCTTTCCGGGGCGTCTCCATATTTCTTTTTCAGTTTATATTATACGACGGATGTTATGTGCAAAACTATGCAAAGATATATTGAGGTTAATTGCTTTTAAAGCTTTGGCGTGAAGATAATGAATGTTACGCCAGCTATAATTCATCTTTTCCGCAATATCTTCCCAACTTTCGTATCTAAGATATCGTAGTTCTAACAGCAATTGATATTCCGGCTCTTTCACAGATTGTATTACAGTAATAATTTCTCGCTTCAAATCCACTAACTTATCGATATCATCATTGGTGCTAGAATAAAAATAGTGCAAATTAAATATGGAAAGTTCCCAATAAATTGTTACAATAACTAACAAGATGGGGGGACTTAACATGGCCATACACTATACTCAGAAATTTAAAGAAGATGCAGTGGTTTATTACAATGACCATAAGGATTTAGGTGTGAATGGATGTGCTAAAAATCTAGGCATCAGTAAATCAGCATTAAGCAAATGGGCAAATGCTGCAAAAGAACAAGGTGGAAAAGTACCAACCAGGGGAGCGGGTAATTATTCAAGTGATGAAGCTAAAGAAATCGCGCGCTTAAAGAAGGAGTTACGTGATGCGCAGGATGCACTTGATGTATTAAAAAAAGCAATCAACATTCTGGGAAAATGACAGAAGCCATATACATTGAAGTTACCGCTAAAAAAGAAGAACTCGATAAAAAACGCCGGGTTTCTATCAGCGGAATGTTGAAGCATTTAGGCGTTTCAAGATCAGGCTATACTGCCTGGCTCAAGAGATCTCCCTCTGAGCAATCAAAAAGGAAAGCGAGAATTAAGCAAAAGATACAGGAAATATATGACGAATCTCATCAGAATTATGGGGCTCCTAAAATAAAGGAGAAACTTCTTACTCAGGGTGAAGTCATTGCTGAAAAAACGGTTGGGAACTATATGAGAGAAATGGGAATTAAGGCTCAGTATATTAAACCTTATACCGTAACCACCATCAATTCGGATTTTGACAGCAAATTAATAAATGTATTAAATGAGCAGTTCAATCCAAAGGAACCAAATGCTGTATGGTGCTCAGATATTACTTATATCTGGACATTGGATGGCTTTGTATACCTTACAAGTATAATGGATTTATTTTCACGAAAGATTATTGCATGGACATTGAGTCATACGCTGGAAACAGAACATGTTATAGCGACAATAAATAAAGCCAAAGAAAAACGCAAAATTGACAGACCCCTGGTAATGCATAGTGACAGGGGATGTCAGTACGTATCAAAGGATTACCGAAATGCGACGGAAGGAATGATACTGAGCTATTCAAAGAAAGCCTATCCTTGGGACAATGCATGTATTGAAGCATTTCATGCTTTAATAAAGAGAGAATGGCTAAACAGATACAAGATCTTTGATTATAGGCATGCATATCGATTGATTTTTGAATATATCGAGACTTTTTATAATACAAGAAGAATCCATGGTCATTGTGGATATCTTTCACCAGATCAATATGAAAAATTGGCTGATATAGTACAGCTTGCGGGGTAAGAAAAGGACATATATGTGCAAGATGTTTGTTGGGCTGAATGCCACATTTGAGGAGGGCACAGAAAATTTTGTGTAAATAGGTTTGAAAAATCTTCCTTACTGGCAAGAATAGGAATGAAACTATTTAAGTCAGAAAGGAAGATTTTTTATGGCAACAATACCAAAGGAAGCTATCAAAGAGTTAATTAAAGAGCAAAAATTCAACAATACCACGGAAGTCATGAACGCGATAAAAGACATGTTCAGAGATGTACTCCAAGAAATAATGGAAGCAGAATTAGAAACTGAACTGGGTTACGTAAAACAGGAACGTCGGTCGGATGATGTCGAATCAGGTGTGTCGAAAAATTATCGGAATGGTTATTCGAAAAAGAAAGTAAAAACGCAACTAGGTGAAGTAGAGATTACGATTCCCCGTGATCGAAACGGTGAATATGAACCACAGATCATTGGTAAATACAGCCGGAATGTTGATGGTATGGAAGAAAAAATATTATCTCTATATGCCGCCGGACTAAGTATTCGGGATATATCAGAACAGATAAAGAGCTTATATGATGTAGAAATCTCACCAGAACTGGTAAGTAAAATAAGCGAAAAAATCATGCCTCAAGTTACTGAATGGCAAAATCGACCACTAGAAGCAGTATATCCGTTCGTTTTTCTAGATGCCATACACTATAAAATCCGTGAAAATCACCAGATTATTACGAAAGCAGCCTATGTAGTATTGGGAATAAATCTAGAAGGCTATAAGGAAATATTGGGTATATGGATTGGAGAAAACGAAAGCAGCAAATTTTGGCTTAGTGTACTAAACGAGCTGAAAAGCCGCGGCGTACAAGATGTTTACCTATTTTGTGTTGATGGGCTCAATGGTTTTCGAGAAGCAATCGGAGCCGCCTATCCCAAAGCTGGAATACAACGCTGTATCATTCATCAAATCCGTGCAAGTATGCGGTATGTCAACTACAAACATGCAAAGGTATTTACCGCAGATTTGAAAGAAGTTTATACGGCAGTAACGGAAGAAGCAGCGTTAGAGAAACTACTAAGCTTTAAAGAGAAATGGGGTGATAAATATCCGGCTGCCATAAAAAGCTGGGAAGATAATTGGGATATTTTGTCTACCTTTTATGCATATCCTCCCAGTATTCGGAAAATAATATATACGACGAATATTATTGAAGGATTGCATAGGCAATTCCGAAAAGTAACTAAAACAAAAGCTGTTTTTCCTAACGATGATTCTCTGCGCAAAATGTTATATTTAGCGTCGAATAATATTGTCAAAAAATGGACTCAACGGTATCGCGATTGGGATATGGTTTTAAATCATTTAGCATTATTGTTTGAAGATCGGTATGCAGGCTGATTGCTCCAGTAAAATATGATTCCCCGGTGCGAGACGAAAGCATTCACGCTATCGCGCGCATACTTCCATCTCGCCCAGGGAGAAGATTCATCAAGGTGCAATGAGTAACTTTGCTTTTGTAAAAAGCCACTATTTCTTGCTGTAAGGAATTTCTATTTACACAAAATTATCCGCAGACCCCATTTAAGTTGTACTTTTTCTTGACATAGTACCACATTAATCTCATGTTCCAAGTCTATAAGCTTAATAATGGCATTCTCCATTGGACTGTGCTGAGTTGTACCACTGACACGCTCTGCATGAATGCTGGCGTAGCTTTGGTAGCCATTTCCTTAAGTGAAACTACCTGCTCCAACTTACTGTTGATTCTTTTGTCCAACCAGAAGGCCTGCGACAATTATTCCTTGGCATTCATTTTCTACCGCTCCCTGTATGAAATATTTCTGCTTCGCTATCCAAAGTTTGTTTCTTGTCCTTTTGCTTGTCCATTAATTTACCGGCTAATTGTTGTTTTTTCTGCTGCTCTGCCCATTTGATACGGCGTTTCCATTCGGCATTAATCGGTAGCATGTTCATCTTATGCCACTGCTCCTATCCTTGCTTTGATTGCATTCATTAGTGCTGCTTGTCCAATTTCTTTTCTGCTCAGTGCCACCATCACTTGTTCATCAATGGTTCCGGTAACAACAATGTGATGTATAATAACTGTCTCTTTTTGTCCCTGCCGCCAGAGTCTTGCGTTGGCTTGCTGATATAACTCCAAACTCCAAGTCAACCCAAACCAAATCAAAGTGCTACCTCCGGCTTGAAGGTTGAGGCCATGACCTGCCGAAGCCGGATGAGCAATAGCGATAGGAATCTTGCCTTCATTCCACCTTGAGATATCCTCAGACGTCTTCAGCTCGGTCACAGAACACCGCTCTGAAATCCTGTCTTTATCGTGCAGGAAGCTATAAAAGATCAACACTGGCTTACCATTAGCTGCTTCAATCAAATCCTCTAGCGCATCGAGCTTCTTGTTGTGAATGACCTTAACAGTTTTGTTTTCGTCATACACTGCACCGTTTGCCATCTGGAGAAGCTTATTACTCAGAGCTGCTGCATTAACGGCATCGATGTCACCACCTTCGAAAGGCAGCAGCATGTCTTTTTCCATCCGCTTGTACAGCGCCGCTTCCTTCTCCGGCAATTGTACTTCGACTACATTGTCTATGCGCTCCGGCATTATCAAATAGTCACGGGCTTTCATACTCATACAAATGTCGGAGATTTTTTCGTATATGGAATCCTCTGAACCTTTTTTTGTTTTGTAACTGAATACAACATTCTGGTTCCGTTTGTCTGGGACAAAATATTGCTCGCGGTAACCAGTTAATGTTTTACCCAACCGTTCGCCTCGGTCTAAAAGATATAGCTGCGGCCACAAGTCAAGAAGTCCATTCGGTGCTGGTGTACCAGTAAGCCCCACAATCCGTTTAATAAGTGGTCGTACTTTTTTCAGTGCCTTAAACCGTTTTGCACCTACCGACTTAAAGCTGGATAACTCGTCCAAAATGACCATATCGTAAGGCCAGTTTTTGCCGTGAAAGTAACAAGCCATTCGACGTTTTCCCGGTTGATGATATAAATATCAGCTGGCGTGTTTACGGCTCTCTTCCTTTGCTGCTCACTACCGAGTACTTTGGATATCCTGAGGTGCTTAAGATGCTGCCACTTTTGGCATTCCTTACTCCAGGTATCCTCAGCTACTCGAAGTGGCGCAATCACAAGGACCCTTGTTACATCAAAACTGTCCTGCATCAGCTCAAGCACAGCTGTTAACGTTACAACTGTTTTCCCCATACCGCAGTCTAAAAAGAGTCCAAATGCTGTTTGCTCGATAATCTTACTTTCTGCATATAGCTGATAACTATGGGGATTGTATTTCATCAAGCACCCTCCCGATCATTTCTAACTGGTCAACGCAATAAACTTGAAATCCCAATGCAAAAAACTGTTTCGAACGTTTTTGCTGCAATGGCCTTAGCTTTTTCCCCAGTGCTTTTAACTCCACGAATGCCATTTTACTCTTGGGCAGGAGGACAATTCGGTCAGGAACACCTGCCATTCCTGGTGATATTAACTTCACCGCAAGCCCTCCACGCTTTTTTACCTCAGCAACCAATTTTTTCTCTATATCTCTTTCCATCACGAGCTTTCTCCAATTAGCGGATCAACTAGATCAAATGCAGCATAGACTGCAGTCAAAAAGTCACCTATGCTCTTGCCCTTATACCTCCACATGCCGTGCCCGTTCCATACCACGCCAAAACCTGCATTACCCCATTTACTTGGTACTATAGTCAGCCATTCGTTCTTATATTTCAGCACATAGTTGCCATTTTTCTTAACACGCCATTCTTTTTTGAGATAATTTTGCTTGCGCTTTGCCCGGTTTTTCATCTCACGCTCACGGTCTTTTGCTGCAAGGATATCCCCATCCATGATACCGGCACAAATACAGCCAACGTGAACGTCCTCAAAATATTCCGCATGGCGCATCACATGAACAAACCGAACACCAGGGCAGTCACACAGATCACAGGTACACAAAGCATTACTGGCTTCGGCAACGTCATACATATCCACACATTCCCAGTCGGAAAGCGGAGCCTTCCACTCTTGCAGTCGCTTTATACAACGCCTTTTATACATCTCACTGTAAATTTCCACTTTCCACGCCTCCATTTCATGACACTTTCCATAATAATCCTTCCCCATCCATGTGTTCTTAGTATCAAAAAAACCCTATACGCGCGTATATACATATATAGACCTATACTATATATATATTTATATATTTTAATTTAGATAATATAGTATAGAACAATAGAACAGAAACGCATTTCACGCCTTATAACGTTAAGACTTGTTGAGAAGTTCCCAAAGGGTTCTGCAACACTATGTTTGGCACACTGGAACTGTTCCAAACACAGTGTTGTTCCCTATAAACTACTTAGAAACTTCCTCTGGAGCATAAGTCAACTGCGGCCCATAGATAGGAATGCGCTCTTTTTTCTCCTGCCTCACCCAACCGCCAATGCTGGTAAGAATAGTAGCAATTTCGTTTGTGTCCATCCGGCGTAAATTAGATCGCTCTTTGCCAAAACATTCACACCAAATTTCCATGTGTGATACTAACGTGCGGCGTATAACTCCCTCTTTTGATGGACTGCCAAAATCTGATCCATTCAAAAAATTTCTGCGCTCCAACAAATCCATCTGCGCCCAGTCAGTAGGCAATAACGTATCAAGGTACTCGCGCACCAAACCCTCACGATCATCATGTTCCATCGCCTCGCGCTGCTCTAATTTAGCAATTTTCTCCAGGTCAGCATCCAAGTAGAGTTTCTCGCCAGCCTTTACATACACCAGTGCTTCTGCCCAGATTTGCTTAACCTCTTCATCGGTTAACTGCCAAGTCTTCCTTGAAGCACCACCCGGTGTTTTTACCGTCCAAAAGCGGCGATTGCCTGTACTATCACGAAGGTAACCTTTTTCAGAATTGGTCGTCCCAAAGAATACACACTGTCTCGGATGAGGAGTAACACGCCTTCCGAAACTGGCACGATATTTATCGTCCTGACGTGAGATAAACGCTTTAACCTTGTCAATTTCGGCTTTTTTCATTCCGGCCAGTTCGCCAATTTCCATGATCCAATATCCTTGCAGTTTTTCGGCAGCTGTTTTATCGTTCATATCGGTAAGCGCCAAACTATCTGAATACCATTCACCACCCAGTCTGCCGATAAATGTGGATTTTCCTACACCTTGCGGTCCATTTAACACCAGCATGCTGTCAAATTTTACGCCAGGATCGAGCACCCTAACAATAGCGGCGCAGAGCGTCTTTCGCATTACAGCACGGGCATAACGGTTATCCTCCGCGCCTAGGTATAGGGTAAGAAGCGTTTCTACCCTCTGCACACCATCCCAAGGCGGCAAATTGTTCAAATACTCGCGGATTGGGTGATAGGAACGGTCATCGGCTACTTTAGTGATTGCAATCTCATAATTTCGCGCTGAAAACGTACCATAATGCGAATCAACGTAGCTAATAAGCTGGGCATCATCGGCATCGCGCCAAAAGCGCGCCGGGTGCTTCCACGGCACTTCTCCCTTTATCTCTAATCCATCGGCCAGTTGATTGAACACTACCGCCTTCAGTGCCGGGTCGTTACTGAGGATGAGCGTGATATTTTGGAGATTGTTCATCAAATTTCCTCCCCTATCGCGCTGCAAGACCTTTGTCCAGTCTGAGGAAAAATCCTGACTCGCGCGTTCCCGCCTTTCTTCGAGCAGAAGGTCATTTACCAGTTCCTGCTTAACCGCAAACTCGCACATGGCATTGAACGACCCCTTCTCATCAAGATCGCCAAACTTATGGATTCTTACCATGTCAAACGCATTTAGAAGCTTACTGCATGCCGGATCGGTGGCATGGTGACTGTAAGCATACTTATCGTCATATATAACAACACCTGCCTGGCTGTCCGCCGAGATATAATCATAGCGACCAGGCATAGCGCTTTGTCGGTACACATCAGCAAGAAATAAATCCATGGCATCTGGCATTGCATAGGCCCGGCAAAAAGCGCCCACCGTGCCGTGCTTTTCTAACGGGTCAGCCTGCGTTTTAACCTCGCGCCGCACCATGCTTTGCTGCCGTTTAGAAACAGGCCACTCTGCCAAATTACGCCAGTCTTTATATTTTGCAAGCACTTCATCCGGATTTAAACGTTCGCCCTCAACCTCATGAAACACAAATTCCCCGTCAGAAGAAGTGGATGGCCAGTACATCAGGCGGTTCGTATCGTATGTGGTATCATCAAAAAGCTCGATGCCGATTTCCTCTGCCACTTTTCTTGCCACCGCAGAGTATTCATCCGGCGACACCTCACGGGCAAGCGGGATAATGAGGCGAAGACGAGGTTTTTCTGGCATATGCTTATGGGTGGAGTAGAAATAACACTGGAAGGAAAAAAGCAACTCTATCTGGTCGATAATACCCGGCACGGCATAGTCCATATCAAGAGACAGAGCAGATCGTGTCAGGACACAATCCTTTTTCCGGCTGCCGCCTTTTAGCGTTCCCAGCACAAAACCGCCGACATCCTTGATATCATCTTGCTTTGCTTTACTAAATGTTTTATACTGCTCTACCGTCTCGGCAGTTCGGATGGTGTTCCTAACCCGTTCGATAAATTCCGGCCAGGTCCACTCTATGTTTTTCCATATTTTATCTCTACGGCTATTGGCTATTGCGATTGTTAGTTTCAATGACCTGCTACCTCCTAGTCTTTTCGGTAATATTCGCATTCATATCCATCGGCCCTAAGGGGCAATCCCTCCGCCCAAGGCGGTACTATCGCCATTAGGTCACAAACTTCTTTTATTGACCCCTGACCGTTAGGAACTTCCACAACAACTTCATCATGTACATGCATGACAATGTCATATCCGGCCTTGGCCACAAGGAGCATGGCCTCCGCTAGTAAATCACGGGCAGCTCCCTGGACGATATTCTCTACTAGCTTGGGGCCATAGGTATCCATCCGGCACCAGCGTTTTCCTACCCCAATACCTTCATAGGTAATGCCATCCCGGCCAAATTTATTTAGTTCAATACGGGGTTTGATATAGGACAACTTTCTGCCTGAAGGTAAGGTGATAAAGAGAATACCGCTCATGCACTGAAGTTGTAGCCTGCCAACAGTTTGAAGCGTTTTATCCTTAACCGCAACAAGCGCTGCCTTGTCTATATCCCACCATAGCTTTGTGATGTTGGGGTTGGCTGCTCGCCATGCAGTAACCAACGGTTGAAGTTCCTCTTCCAATAAGCCCATGTCCAAGGCTCCCATAGCAGTAAGCGCTCCAACTCCACCGCCGTATCCCAAGGCGAGCTCTGCTATCTTACCTTTCTGTCTAAGCAGCGAGCCTTTGGTAATATCCTCAAGAGGTACTTTAAACATCTGGCTGGCAGAAGCTTCATATATTTTGCCATGTGTTTTAAAAACATCCATACGCCACTTCTCGCCAGCTAACCAAGCGATGACACGAGCTTCAATCGCTGAAAAATCAGCTACAATGAATCGATGGTTTTCTTTCGGAATGAAGGCTGTCCGAATTAACTCCGAAAGCAAGTGTGGTACGCTTTCATAAAACAGTTTCAGTTCACCAAAGCGACCTTGCTTTAATAAATCCCGTGCAAGTGTTAAGTCCTTCTCATGATTCTGAGGTAAATTCTGAACCTGAACCAACCTCCCTGAGTTCCCTGTAATCCATACTTTACCGTTACGACGGACAAGGAAAAAACCTGTTTCGGTTTCAGCGCAGAATACTTTTCCAGAGAACGGTATTACCGTTGCTTTTTTTCGTATTTCGTTGTGCCCACCAGGAGTCAGCCAGATATTGACGTAATAAGCGTCGCTCCAGTTTTCCCGCACCTTTTTTACGATTGTTGCCGCACGCCCTGAAAGATGTGCGAAGGCTTGAATCATATCAGCATTCTGCTTATTAATTGTCACGTATTGAATGGAATTAGGACCACACCGATAACCATCCCAGTTTTCAAGTTCATCGAACACGATGTCGGCTGACTCATCGAATAGCCAAGACCCAAACGTTTTGTTCTGAAACATACGCAACCAAACAGGTAAATGGCGCGATTTTATAGTTATAACAGTCGACTTTTCACGTAGCATCGTCATAAAAATGATACCGGCTTTACGAAGCAAATTTTTGCATCGTTCAATTTTTCGTGGCTTACTAAAGTGGAATCTGAGACTGCCTTCTTGGGTATAATGACCGTCGGCTTGAGTCATAATCAATATACGAAGCTCAATATGTTCGAGGCTGCTGTTTCCGATACGCCGTCCAGTAAAAGGTATGCTAAACCGTTTAGATGCTAAATTCTCTACTGTATCTACTTCCCAGCCACCATTCTTACCCCAATAAGCCATACGATGATCAGGGGTACTCATTTGCGAGCATCTTTGTGATTCAATAGCATAAATATCCCCGTCATAATCAAAAGATACGGCTTGCGCTTTTTGAAATGATATGCATTCAGTTTGCGGAGACCAGCAAGCTATATAACCGCTATTCCAACTATCGATTTGGGTCCATCCATCTTGTGTCAATACTTCGTGATCCCCAGTGAGACACCACCTACCTGTTCGATTGGCTCCGTAAAACTGTAGTAGTCCTCGCACTCTGCTATCGGAGCAAACGGAACGCTCAATAGCCTCATACTTTTTAATGGATGTTTTGGCAAGCTGAAGTCTCATATTAAGTAATGCTTCCACCTCGCCATCTGATTCTTTAGCTAAGTCCGTTACGGCTTTTTTTGATAAACTGTCAACTTCCACGCCGTTATCACGCAGCCACATTTTCAATTGAGCTACGCTATTTGGATTCTCTAGCCCCGTTAGATGCCTAGCATGACTAAAAGTATCTGTTTGATGTAGACGGTCACACTCAATAGCGTGTTTTACAAGCTCTCTATCTACCAATAACCCACGATCGTTGATTCGCTGGTCGAGTATATATAGTTCTTGCTCTGTATTCCTAATTGGGAATTTAGCTATTTTTGTACGTATGGCCCGCTCTACCTCCACATCGCGGACGCAATAGGCCTTGAATTGTTCCCATCTATCGGCAGCATGGTGTGGCAGGTTTCTGGTTCTTCCACCGTTTGCTATAGTTGGTTTGCAAGGTAAGGAAAAAAACGTATTAACTCCTTGCCATCTTTCATTTTTTGCTGTTCTAGCCCCAGTACCAGTGCCACTCCTTCTAATGATAATGGCAACCCTAAGCTTGCTGCTTGTACTGCAGTGCAATGCCAACCAACCGGAGAGAGTGTCTGTTTAAGATGTTTCGCTAGGCATGTCCGCTCGAAGTTCGCGTTGAAGGTAGTTTTTTTTACTGAGTCGTTGATGATTGCTTCCATCAGCTCAGTTGGTAATTCCTCACCGCTGGCAAGATCAATTATCTGTACTTCTTCGTCATCAAAAGCATACGCAAGAAGTAAAACTTCGAAGTCTGGGGCTGACGTATATTTATATACGCCAGCCTTAACTAAATTAATGCTGCTGAAGGTTTCTACATCGAGGGATAGCATTCTCACGCCAAAAAGTCCTCATCCTCAGCAGAATCAAAATCATCTTCTGCTTTGCTGCGTCCGCCAAGTGACTCACCATCTGCAAGCTTTTGCAGGTTCTGGAGACCACATGCGATCCCTTTGTTCCCGTTCTGATTAAATGCATAGAAGGTAATGCTCGCTCTGCCGTAGCAGCCACTGTACAACTCGCTCTGGTCAAGAATGGGTTTCACTTTTTTGTCCACGATACCGGGGCGGTCTTTACTGTTAGCGTTGATAAAGTAGCAGTCCTTGTAGGCCTCATCATCTGGGCGGTCCACATCACCGTCTCGGAGCGGAAGCTTCAAGTTTGCCGGAACTTTTCCGCCGAACTTGGAAACGCCGTCCTTTTTTGCCTGTTCGATTGCAGCCTTGATGTCAGCGATAGTCTTTGTATCAGCCTTTGGTACGATAAGGGACACACTGTACTTCTCATCACCACCGTTGATTGACTTCGGCTCCCATACATTTGCGTAGCTAAATCTCACTTTGCCTGTAACCACTTTTGTTGTATTTTCCATAATTAAATTTCCTCCTTGAAATCCGCTATTGCGGTATTAAACTCCGGACGCTTGTCCGATATTGGCACTAAGGTTGGTTTCCCTGAAGGTCTTTGAATAAAGTTACCTAGCAAGCCATTGAATTGCTTTTTTCCTAGCAGTTTCTCCATCGCTGTTATGCCGAGTAAATCTTTGGTGAATATATCGCTCTCACTATAGGTACCTGTTGCCAGCAGCACCTCCGCCACTTTAGCCTCGTCGACGTATTTGCGATTACTCCTACCCTCGACAATTTTAAAGCCCGGCCATTGCCTCCCGCTCTTGACTGCTTCCGTGAGTGCATAAGCTCTCACATCATCTACCCATGCGGCAATCACTTCTGCTTTGGACAGCACTTCGCTGATTTCTTCGTCTGCTAATAAATCAGGCAGCTTAAAATCATGTTTTGCCAATTCCAAATGACACTCGGCTCTAGCCCGGCAAGTCTGCCTAGCCCTGCAAAAGCGGCAGTGTGATCCCGGCGCAAACTCACCTTCGCCATTAAAAGCAAGTTCTGCCTTGAGTCGAAGCTCGGTTTCTGCCCAGTGGATCAGGTCTACCACTGAGATTTCATAAGTAGAGATGTTATCTAAGCGTGGCTGACAGATAGTCATTCGAACCGTTTGGATGTCGTATAGACTGTCGAATAAAGTCAAGGCTCCTAACGCATACAACATCATCTGCGTGTTCTGCTCCGCTAACACTTTGACGCCCTGGCCTCCCTTCAAGTCGACTATATCAAGTACACCGTCTGCTACAACGACTGCATCACCTGTGCCAAAACCGCCTTCAACCCAATCACTAAAATCCAGCCGTTGCTCAATTAGTGCAGTAGCATCTGGTGTTTTTGCTCTGGCCAGATTCATTGTTTCTATTACCAAATCAACATAGACTTGTACCGCGTCGTAGATTTCAGTCGAGTAAAATTTATTGTTCTTAATTTCCGTAAAACTCTGCATGAACTTATTTCTATCACTTTTGCCTAAATAGTGGTTAAGTTGCAGTTCAGCTAACTCATGCATAAAGGACCCTTCCTCAGCAAAAATACTCGTCGTATGCTCAAACTGATCTTCCAACCTTGCTGAGGGTGTACAAGACATCCATCTCTTTGCTCCAGACGCACTAAGCAGTGCATGTTTTCTTTCTGAATTGCTATATGGCATTAGGTGCCTCTTTTCCATTTCGATATTTTATGAACGCTTCGTTGTATGCTTTTGCGGCTAAAACTTCGTTATGAAAATATCCCAGCGATATTCGTCGTCCGTCGATAGTAATTCGAGCAATCCATTTATCACTGCGCTTGTGATACGTAACCCCGCGATACTTGGACATTCCTTTTTTCTTCAGAATTCTTAACTCTTTAAAATCTACGGCATCCACGTCATTGAGTACCGCATATTCACCAAAATACACTTTGGCATAGTGATTATAGGCTGCCGCTGCTATTTCTTCCGTTTCATAAGAACCCAAGTAATGATTTTTATTATTCAAGCGTAATTGAGAAAACCAAAGCTGATCTCGCCGGTGCCAACTAACACCTTTATACCTTGATGAAGAATCCAGATAACTACCTTTGTTAAACGTATTTTGTTGGCGAGTTACAATCCGCAAATTGGCTTTGCGATTATCGAGTTTATTTCGATTTACATGGTCGACTTCTAATTCGTTAGGACAGTTCATCAGCAATCTATGCATATGAACAATCTTTCTTTTTTCAACTCTTCGAACATACCCGCAATGAAACATCCATAGACATTGAGCTAGCATAGGATAGTCCTCAGAATCGACGATAGTGACCCTGCCTTGGGTTAAAGGAATATAACTTACCATTTAGAGCGCATATGCCTCTTTTAATAGTTCAGCATAGCAGGTGGGATCAATATCCGTTAGTTTCTTGGCTCCAAACTTGGTGATAAGGGCTTTGACTTCCGTTTGTTTTCCTGACTGGGATTTTTCCGCAAGGATGGCGCGTATTTTTTCGATAGAAATCGGTTCCGGCTTTGGCGCTTCCGCTTGGACTTGCTCAACCTTTGGTATATCCCCAGGGGCTTGTTCCTCTTTAGCGTAAGCCTCAATGCGAGCGGCAAGGTTTCGTAAGTCCGCTGCTATTTCAAGAGCCAGTGTTTGTTTGCTCATTAATTGGCAACCTCCTCACACTTGTCCGTAAAGTAGCGAATCGGAATGTTCAGTTCCTTGGCTACTTCCAATTCTGCCATCATCCCTTCCGATATCCTGTTACCAAAGGCCCATACTTCTGAACAATACTTTAGTAGTGCTAACCCCATTGCTAGCCCTATCTCTCTTTCTTCCGGTATGGTATCGTCCAGGAATCCAGCAAACATGGTATGTGGGGCGATTGGTACAACCGAATGTTTGACCGCAAACCGGCAATAGCCATTGGCTTTACGAATATTTCGTTCAAGATCACCTTTCAGGGCTGAACAGATATAGATGAACTTCATAAAAATTACTTCCCCATTTCTTTCAGTACTGGTTTGAACATTGCATCTAGGTACGCTAGTGCCGCTTTTCTTTTTGCTTCTTTGTCCGCTGGTTTTTGTTCTGTGATAACAATGGATGCGGGACTGCCACCAGAAATCGTAATCGTGATGGTTTTCATAGATGTGCCTCCTTTGTTTTTTGAGGCTCTTAAAAGTGCCTCTATATATAAGCAGTGAGAAACGCCAATTCGGGGGGTCTATTTTGAAAAATTTTTAAGTTTTTTATAGATCCGCTTTAAGCGATCACGAATCGATGACTCATCAACACCTTCAGCACGAGCAATTTCGGAGATTGACTTGCCTGTGAAAAACACTTTCTGAATCAGCTCACGCTGCTGGGGCAAAAGCTTGTCCATTGCATTATGTAGTGCTTCTCGCATTTCTTGCTGTTCAATGAAAAAGGGAATGTCCATACTCTCGTCGGCAAGTTGGATGCCTTTATCTTCCAATGCCTCAACCGAATTGTGCTTGTTAGTCTCGCGCCGGTTGCTGCGATAAATATCTCTATCGATTTGGGCCATTACTTCCCCGATGTTTTCTTCCACCTCAATCTCTACAGTCTCACCAGTTACGAATTCATACTTGATTTTCATTTAGTGCTCCTTTCATCTAGCCGACTAGCTAGAAAAAAGGCAGCACTAAATAAGCCCTGAAAAGCCAAATAAAAAAAGGCACAGAGTATCGCTTTTTCTAGCTATACCCCGGCCTTGTGGTGGCTTTAGCGCCCCTAAGTGGCTCAGTCAGTATTAATCTTTATTAAATTTTAAAACGCTTTATAAAATTACTAGTTAAGTAACATAATTGCTAATGGTCATCAGTGCTAGTTCCCTTGGTTTCTTAGCATTAACTTTATTTTTTCGACTCAAAGGTGGCATAAGCGTTGCCGACATTGTCTCGTAATCAACCATTGATATTCTTCCACATCTCACGCAAGGCACCGAAGCATGGCCCCTGGCGTCTGAGTATGCAAATACAAATTTCTTACTACATGCTGGACAGGGAATTATACCTTTAATATCCATCTTTATCATATCTTCCATTATCGTCCTTCCTGTTATTAATCGAATTGAATACTATCTTGGAACCCAACTGGAAGCGATTCGATACAAGTCCAACACTAAGTTTGGCACCGTTATGTAACACCCAAACTAAACATCTCCTATCTGTGCGCCGTTTTTAGATAACATAATAAGTTGCATTTGTTTGTAATTATACTGTCCCAAATCATATCCGGTCAACTGGTAATATGTTCTTTTGTATCTGTATTAACTAACATGGTATACTAACTATGTAAATTTTATTTAACCCGTAAAGCCATCATGATTTTTGTTGAAATTATACTGTTTTATGTTATATTCGTCAATTGGTAATATGTTCTTTACACTTACATCAGTTACTGTGATATACTTACTTTATGTTAACTGTAATCAACCATGAAAGGGGTCTGGATTAATGAATTTTCTTGGCGATAAACTCAAAAAGCTCCGCAAGGCTAAGCAGCTAACTATGCTGCAACTTTCAAGATTGACAGGTATTAAGCAAAGCACTCTTTCGCTTTACGAAAATAACAAGCAAACCCCTTCTCAGGAAACAGTTGTAAAACTTTCCAAGGCCTTAAATGTCGATTCGTATTATTTCTACCTAGATAGAGCTATGTTACTTTCAGAGCAAATTTTTGATCCGGAAATACCTAACCCTAAAACTCCTTACATTGTATTAGCAGAACGCGCTGAAGATATGGGTTTTCCACTTGAAATGCTCAAAGCAATAATTAATTCGTGGGAAAAAGTCGAAAGAAAAAAGCAGGAAAAACCTTAGTTTTTTCCTGC
The DNA here is from genome assembly GCF_000445445.1 of Sporomusa ovata DSM 2662. Lineage (GTDB taxonomy): Bacteria > Bacillota > Negativicutes > Sporomusales > Sporomusaceae > Sporomusa > Sporomusa ovata. The sequence continues at coordinate 49,455 of NZ_ASXP01000006.1, forward strand.
TTCTTTTAGAAGTGCGTCAATTAAGGAATCGATATCCACTTTTGGAGGCAATTCTTGGCTATCCTTATAATAAATTCAAATCGATCTAAGTTACTTAGCGCACCTTTCGTTAGCCCGTCTTGGGTTAAATCAGTTATATAATTTAGGTCGCATACAATAGCATTATTTTCAGGCATCAAAATCCATTTATTATCACCAACGGGCCGGTAGAATACTTGAAATGGCACTCCCGGCTCACTTAACTTCTGAATTGTAATCTGGCTTGCGTTATTTATGGCATACGAAATTTGTTCTTCGGTTGGAGTATTGAAATCATAAGAAATTTCATTTTTATAAAAGATATCGAAATGTTCCATGGTCCAAATTAGGTTTTCTTCGATCGCTTGCTTAAGAAATCCTAGAATAAAGGTTTCGTTGCAAATGATGTCGCCTTGGAATACCTTTTTAAATTCAAATACGCCGCGTACATTTCGAAAGTATAAGCGAAAAGATTCCTGTGGTATTTCGATCAATATATCACCCTCTCTTCTTTTATATTTTTGCAACACCTTATTATTATAGGCACACCACAGCATTATATTCTTGATAATAATTGACGGTAAATTTTTGTCTTGTTCTGTTTGTTGTTTAGTTGACTCTCAGCCCAAACATTGTCCACCAACCCCAAACTCGGCAAAAGACAAAAAAAATACCCAGCTTAGGTGCTGGGCTAAAGAAAGTGAATTAAATTTGACATCTAAATTATATATCTTCATGGTTGTATTATCAATCATGCTATACTTTTTTAAACTTTATCTTTTAGTTCAATTCATACTATTTTTAGCTCTTGCTATATTGGCACTGGCTGTTGCTCGTGCTTTTTTTGATACTACTTCGTATGAGTCGGTCTACGTAAAACCCGGAGATACTAAAAAGGTAATTTATAGTTAAATCACGAAGTATATCTTTATTACCTATTATTGTAAGACTTTTGGGGAGGTTTTCATGTATACTAATAGTCCTAACGCTAGCATAACTTCGGCATCTACACAAAAGGAAAAATTAAATTTACAAGACAACTTTTTAAATCAAGCAATAAACAAGAATATCCCCGTTATTATTCGTTTGGTAAACGGATTTCCAATTAAAGGTTTAGTTAAGGGATTCGATAGTTTTACTGTTATCTTAGAAACTGAAGGGAAACAACAACTCGTATACAAACATGCTATTTCTACTGTATTACCGCTTAGGTAATTTTCCTATAATTAATGAGGACGGCTCATTATATGATAAATGGCTGTTTTACTTAGTTGCCTGGCATTCTTGGCATAGAAATCACCCAAGATCATTAATATTTAGGATTAGTTTGTTGCCATTCAGAAGCGTCCCCGGTGGCACACACTTCAGCCTGGATAAGATAAAATTGTAATGTACACATTTATAATCATGAGAAAGAAATAAGTCAAAAAAGATTGAAATTCCATAGCTGGGCAGCCCGCGATTCCATTCTTCTGAGGCAATCAAAAATTTTGCGTGTAGATAGTTTTGTGGCTCAATTGGCAGATTCTGCTGTGAGGTTAGCCTTTTTGCGCGAAAAACTTCCGATTGAACGTCCCAATTGACATCCAAAATTGTTCGAAACAAAAAAACTCCTCCTCGTTACAGAACATTCGTTTGTTTTTATTATAGAGCAAATGTTCTGTAGCGTAAAGAAGGGATAAAATAGAAAAAGCCGCCTGGGTGGCGGCTCAAGTATTGAGCTTGTTAGTTAGGCGTTGATCTTCTATGGTCTCGAACTTTAGTACCATCATCTTTAGTATATCCTTTAACAACTACAATTTTCTTTTCTTGTGTGCCTCGTACACTTGTCTTAGTTTTAGCCATAAATTTCACCTCCAACATTTATTTATACGCAAAGGGTCACTGGAAACGCCTTCGCGCAATTCATTATTTTATCTCTTAGCCTTTATTACTACGTTTTACTGGAAACCGCCAGTATTCATAACCGTAGTTTGCAGCTACCATAAGTTGACCCCAACGGTTAATATACTGCTTACAAAAAATCCATCCGCTTGATTCTTTATCGGTTTTATTTGTTTTCTTATTCAATGTAATAGGCTCCTTTCTTTAGACGCCCATTGCCAAAAGTTCCAGACTATGATAAACTATTAGTCAAATGATTTTCTTAAGTTTATCCAGCAACACAGACTGTGAACTTCTTATCACTGAAGCGGGAACTTCAGGAGATAAGGCGATGGTCGCCAAGCATTTAGCCGCTTGGTGGCTTTTTTTGTATGTTACACATTTAACAGTCCTCCATTTTATTTTCTTCGTACCATTTCACCACATTTAAGTGAATTCCCTAATAAATTTTTTTGCCTATGAAGGCAAAAAATAAATATGTTGCTTTCCCGAATTATCAATAACTTCTTCACGCAAAATTAGCCGATGGTCATATAGCTTTTTTAATCGATTACTAGCGCTATTAATTGCTATTCCTTTCAATTCGGCAATCTCTCTCGCAGTAGTTTTCCTTTTTTCGAATAAAAGCTTTAGAGTTTCTTCAAGATTACGCTCTAATTTTCCAAGATATGATAAGTCCTCACCTTGATAATATAATATTTGCAATCGATTTCCTCGCTGTTCCCGCAAAGCAATTGCAGCAGTTAAATTTTCCAAAGTAGGCTCACTTACATTGCTTATCATTATTATTCGATCACTTACTTTGCTTATTAGATATGACTGCACTTCGAGTACAATTTCGTCTACAAATGACACATCACATATTTCAATTCCTGTAAAGTCCAAATTTATAGCATTTCGCACTGGAAGTAGTCGGATTTGATAAAGCAACTTATCTCTAACTTCTTTACCTAATGGTCGGAATGTAAGAACATTTGTAGAAGTAATTCCGGTCTCAGCAGCGGCGTCCCTAATATAAATCTTTTGTATATTCATTCGCCCACCCCTTCACCGTAATTTAGTGAAACCATTAATTATATTATAAATAATAAGCCATATCTTGTCAATATAGTATTTCTAAATTTGGTCTCGGTTTAGGATGCAAATTTATTGAGCATTGGGTGCCGGAAAAGTTATATAAAAAATCATGCCTTGAAAATTTATTATTCTCGATTTTAACTACACCTTTACCTGAACGTAAAAAAAGCTGACCTTTATAATTATCTGTAATTTGACGAACTCTTCTTAGCCCCATTCCTCCAGTACCATCGAGTCGTCCACTTAATCCCAATAAAGCTCGTTCAATATAATAACTGTCGAATTTCTTCTCAATATTATGCACCTGGGTAATATGTTTCCGAATCCCGATTCCTATATCCCCTATAGCAATTGAAACACCAATCTCTCCTCGCTCGTATAACTGTAATACATAATAACATTCGCTTATTTCTCCCGGTAAAACACTGTGCTCAATGCTATTTCCACATATTTCCATGAGGACATTAGTTACACTGTCACAATAATCATCATACATGCTATCTGGAAACCACTCTTTTAATATCATTCTTGTTTTAGCAATTACACTAGATATTTCATGTGGGCATTCCAAACGTGTAATTTCTATAATTCGCTTTGAATTATTATTTCTGTTTAACTTTTGCCACCAAGGTAGCTCTTCCAATGTATAAACAAACTTAAACTTAAAAAAATCAATTCGTTCAAGATATGACAGTAACGATTTATTAATATCTACTATTCTTACTGGTTGTTTTGTTATTTTTGCACCCTCTAAGGCCGTTAATAGTAACATAATTATCCCTGCAGGCCTTAAAAAAGAAACATATTGAAGACTAATGACAAGCTCTTGACCTAAGTTTAGGTCTATGAGCGTTTTAAACAGTTCATCCGTTGCCTGCGTCCAAATGTTTAATAAAGGGAAAAAAACTAATTTTTGTTCCATAATCCGGTACCTCCACGAAACCAACTTGTAAACATTTTACACTATTTTGAATAATAAAAAAAGCCCACCCCCAACTGTCAGGCTGAGCTATAGGGTATTAATATCCAAAACACAAAGTACCCAGCGGTATGGCAGTCGCTGGGTACTTTTATATAGGAGAGAGCGGCGGAAAGCTGCTAATCATAACGTCGGTCCCCTTTATCACTTATCTTGCTGCCATTAAATAAAAATCGTAGAACAGTTAATATTTCAGAAGGTCTCATGTTTTCTTCAAAGCCTAACTCTTTAAACTCTGCCCAGACGCTTTTTTGAAATTCTGGTGAAACCGCCGATAGGCTCCGAATTTCAGAAACAACAGCTTTGATTTCACTATTATCCATTAACTCAAGGATACTTTGGCCTTTTTTCATGCCAAGCATCATAAGAAAAACAGCCACCTTTTTTACCGGTAACAAAAAGACTACCTCCCGAGAAGTTTAATAGCAGATGATAAACTGCACCCCATAGGTAGCTCGTCGCCACCTATGGGGTCTCACTTTTTTACAATATTTCGTTGGAAGTGATCTGTACGGAAAAGTCACCTTTGCTTGTCCGTTTAATGACGCCTTTCTTACCGGCACCATCATCGACCGTTATGGCCTGAAGATTATGAGCCATCATAAAGTTAAGTGCATCCTGTTTCACGAAAGCTTCCCAACTCACCTTTTTTGAATTAGCTTGTTCTTCTTTTATTACATCTTCTGTCACAAAAATCTCTCCCTTTTCTGCATGATAATGCCAGCAACATCCCCCCTAGGCAGGACTTTATTGCTGACATCATTTTCGGCAACCACTGAAAAGATCATTAGTATTACCAAAAACATCCACTATTTCTTTTCGCCAATAAAAAGCTTATTTTCTTTCACTAGTTTTGAATGAACGAGAATATTGACAGAAATCATAATCAATATGGTCAACCCTCAATAGTATAGAAATAAAGCATCCCTCTTGTATCTATTGCCAAATCATAGGAAACAGAAGAATCGTCACCTTGTATTCTTCCGGACGTCTAAATAGTGGCTCTTGGAGAAACGGGGAACGTAATTATGAGGATATTCCCAGTCTCCGCTGAGCTTAATGTTCATGAGGAGTTGGTATTAACCAAGGGACCTATTTTAAAGAAATTTGGGCATAAGCTCAATATTCAGTATGTACCAAAGGCTGGGTATTTGAGGAGGAAGTAGATTTACGATTACAGCTGTTACCGGTGATAAGGTATTCTTTATAGTTTTTAAACCGAATACTAATGAAAAGTTAATTTTCTCAACTCCTCATAATCCTTAGCATAAATATTGATGTCAACGAAGGTGTCAATTCCTTTAATTCGCCCTCGATTGCAATATTGCCAAAAACTCCACTCACGACCATCACTAAGTCTTGGCGTTTTAATAACGTCCCTTATCCAGATAGGATAATCGGTAAATTCGTTTTTAATATATTTATCATATAAAGGATAAACCACATAGATAATTGGTTTTTGTTTATAATGAGATTCTAGCTCATCTAAGAAAGTTTTTAGTTCTTCCTCCTTTAATCCATCTTCTTCAACATCAACAACAGGCGGGAGACTTCCTTTTTCAGCCGGAACAATACTTTCAAAATTTCGTGCTTGCGCCAATCCAGAACTTGTAGTTCTAAAGTAATGATATGCGCCTCTTAATATTCCGCGATTATTAGATTCATCCCAATTTTTTCTAAAATAACTATCTTGATAATCCATACCCTCTGAAGCTTTAATAAAAACAAAATGCAATCCTTTATTATGAGCGACAGTTTCCCAGTTGATCATTCCTTGATAAGCCGAAACATCAATTCCTTGTACTTGATATTTGTTTGCAAAGTAGCTGTTTGGCCAAATATAGCCATTATAAATAAGAAAACCAAAAATTCCAATGCTTAGACCAGCTAAGTAAATAATCTTGGCTAGTCTTTGTTTTATTTGTCTTTTCATCGTTAACTTTCCTCTTTGACATGTATAATGCGTACAACATTTTTTTATATCCCGCTAGAATGCAGTACACTTATGCCCAGATTGCCGCTAAGCTCAATGTTCATGAAGAGCTTGCGATAATTAAGGAGGCTATTTTGAAGAGGTAGGGCATAAGCTTAATCTTCCGTATGTGCCTAAGGTAGGTATTTAGGGAAACCTCACTCAAAAGGTAACGTAATCAAACACTTACCTTTTACTTCTTTTTCTGCCATACAACCTGTCGATTTGCTCCTGAACCTGTTCAAATTTTCTATACCCTTGTGAATGCAAGCCAACAGCAGCTAGTATCAGCCATGATGCATACTGGCAAACATCCCGCAATTCGTCAGGCATAACCTGACGAGAAAGTCCACTGTGAGTTATGCGACTTCTCTTATCATAAAGGTCTTTTACCCTTTTATATGTTGACCAAAATTCCGTTACACTTACAAACCTATATCCTGTGTAGACGATCAGAACAGCCGTGCCTTTTAAAACACTTTGAGTTACTTCATCTTTATTAGGTGGAATTAAACTTTCTATAGCAGTCCAATACTTCCATAATGCAACATCAGCAGCCCATTCATGTTGTGCCTCACCTATCCAATGTATAGAAGTAAGTATAGCTTCTTCCCATTCCATTCGACTATTGCATTTCATTATCTCACCCAAACTATCTAAGAAATAGCACTCTCCCCAAGTGTCAATAGTCTTTTTACTAATTGGAAAATTATTTCGTATCTTCTTAGAAGGTGAATATGCCAGATAAGTACTATTGTTTTCGGGATTTCTCCTTAAGAAGCAACCTGATTCCTGCGTTGTTTTAATATCATAATAAACCTTCCACTTGTTGTCATACACATATTCACTATTTATGTAACAAAACATGAATCTAATATAATTAAGCGATTCCTCTACCTTCTCCCTAGCTAAACCCTCAGCATGATCCTTATCCCCGAGAGCCATACATTTTACTACTACTTTATTCGCAAAGTTTTTATCTAGAAAAGGAACTACCGAAATCCTATAAAAATCATTAATGTCTGGCTCAGCTTTAAATTTTTTATAATACTCGTTATTAAAATTAAAAAATATCAAGTCACCTATTGCAAATTCATTTATATCTATCAGGTCAATTCCTTCGATGGCCCAGTAAAATTCATAGCTTCGCACTTCTGAAAAAATACTATTTATTATTAATTCTAGTCTTTGCTGAAACGATATCAGTTTTTCTTCCTTGTCAGATGTGATTGTATCTCTAATTGCCACTTCAACATTTTTCCACACTGAATTATAGGAAACCATGTTGCTTATTTCAGAGATCTGATATAAATTGTTGACTAACTCTCTCAATTTCGGTTGGTTTTTATCATTAAAATACCATTCTTCGCCATTTATGTTTAAATGTGCTTTAGATATACTAGCAATTTTTTTATAATCATCGATATTACGGGGAATATCAAAGTTTTTCCTTGAAGTAAGCTGAGGCCACAAACTGCGCATAGCCCTTATATTTTTATCATTTCGAATATCTGATAAGATTTCCGAACCTCTCGGAATGTCCATACCTTCCACTCCTCCTTGGCAAATCTACACAGATAAAATTATAATGTCCTTCTTCGTTATATCAAACTGTTCTTTCTTCAATAATCTCCATCAAAATACTCATAAAATATCGTAATAGCAGTTTTTCAATACCAACTTATCAAAAGATGTATTGCCGATTTTACTTGGTGTAAACATTCAGCCCGATCTTGACTTCATTCCTGTTGGGAACAGATATATTACCTTCTGTAGAGGCAATAATGGTAGACTTGCCACTGCTAGACTTACCGAAGGTTTTAGAGAGGTCCTACCTTGATAGTCAAAATATCGCCATTAACGATCATTTCCATGTTTTTCATATTCTTAGCCTCCAATGTAATTGTGCAGTTCGCTATAATCCGCACGAAGATAAATCTTAAAATCCGCAATCTTTATCCCATACCGCTGCAGCATACTAATAACACCGTTTCGAATTGAGTTTGCATTACGATTAGTCTCAACATAAAATTCTGCATTGGCAATCTTGATCGGCTTACGCATAGCAGCTTGGGACGATAATGAGAAATAATGAACCTTACGACCGTTCATATCTTCATCTGTAACAAAGCTTTTCATTTTCTTTGGGTCTTTGCTGTAGAGAATTTCAACTGTTTTTAATAGCATCTCCTGCCATGTATTCACCATAATTTTGTCGCTTTCAATTTGAAAAGCAAAAGGACGTTTGTTGGTAAGGTTCTCATATAGCGTATATTCAATGTTACTATCCACTCGATATTTTTCATAATCCGGTAAGATTTTTTCTTCTTCGGGCTCATCTTTTACAACATCTGGTATGACATCTAGTTCAAGTAAATTCCGAAAGTCTTGTATCTTATCCTCATATACTGTTATTTCTTGACTTACTTCAGCTAGCTGGCTGAGTAATTTAAAATCTTTGTTAGTGTTGGCCTGTAACAATTCAGTTCCGATATCTAGTCTGGTACTATTTAAAATGTCGCTTAGCAAATCTAGTGCTTCCGAAATATCAATCGCACGGTTTGGTAGTATATTTTTGATAGCCGTAGAAATTTGTTCAGCAGTCATATCTCATTATCACTTCCTTAACAAGATTGCCCCTCACTACCACTCTTATAAGTGACCACACTCACGGTTTTGAAACGAACACACATCCCGTTCTTAAAATTTATGCCACCCAATTGAATCCCATCACAGCCTGGTCAACGATATGGGTGAAAATAAGGTTAATCTTATTTGAAAATACTTCTCTATCGTAGCTTTCAGGCAAGTAATTATTTAAAACTGTCATAATTTCTTTGCGTACTTTTTCTTGGGGCTGATCATCCTTTTCCCAGCCTACAACAAAAAGTTCTTCTTTCTTTTCTAACAACGTTTTATAGAGTTCTCTTGCCGCTAGTTTAACTCTATTGAGTTCGTCTTTCGTCAACTTATCTTTTTGCAGCAAATCATAAATTTCCAGTTCACTTTCGGTCAATTCTTCTTTAATGTGACGCGCTTCCTCTTCTTTCAGTTCTTCCATATACTTCAGAAGCTTCAAGTAGAACTGATCATTCTGAGCGCCCCCTGCATTGTACTCATCAATGATACTTCTGAACCGCTCTGAGAATTTGTCACGGGTAACATTTTTACGCATCATTTGAGCCAGCTTTTTCTCAATATGTTCTCGTAAATTTGATATTTCAAGATTCTTGTATTTGACTTTTCTAAAATGCTCACGCAGTTCATCCATATCCAACTTAGAAAGATCTACTGGCGCTGTTGTAGTCACAACCAAAGCCGTTCCAGTATTTGCATCATATTGTGCTGTTTCTTCGGCTATCACACTCACATCTAAGAGTTGATTGATTTTTCCTTTGGCACTTTCCAATTTTTCAGGACGAATCTTTCCATCAATAATACCCTTGAGATATAGAATTGCTTCCTTGTAACCGGCATCAAAGTCCATCTTGAAAATATCGGGCCGAAGTGCTTCATAGAGATTATTCACCGTATTGGCATATACTCTGAACTCATTTCGCACTTCATCCTGAGAAACCAGTATATCTGCAAATTCACCAAACAGCGACAGATTGGTAAATACCTCGGTTTCATCCAATACCCTGCTTAAATCCACATTATGAGCTAAACAAAAGTCTTTCGTATTCTCAATGGTTTCAAGCAACTGAGCATACAGTTTATCTACTTCTTTTACCGGCACGTCATCGCTATCATCCGAAGCGTAATCCAGCAGCGCTCTCTTTAAAGATTTAAATACATCCAAATAACCGATAACAATCCCACTGGTCTTTCCCGGATACACACGATTAGCCCTTGCAATCGTCTGCATCAAAGTGTGACCTTTCATGGGTTTGTCTAAATAAAGGGTCGAAACAGAAGGCGCATCAAAACCGGTCAGCCACATCGAGCAGACAAATACCAACTGCAAAGGATGCTCAGGATTTTTGAAGTTATCCTCAATATCGAATCCATTTTCATCCACGCTATTCATTCGCTCTCGGTGATACTTTACAGTTAACCCAGCTTTGTAAAATTTCTCTTCTTCCTTATCTTCCTCGCTGATAATAACTGCCATCTCTACTTTTCGCATATAGTCGACGATAACTTTTAGCTCTTTCCTTTTCTCTTCATCTCGTAAACTGGCGATCTGTGTATTAAGATTCTTAATTTCTTCTTTCCAATAATGTTGCACCTTATCATACATTTTTACTGCTGTAAACTTGTCAACGGAAATGACCATTCCTTTCCCTAAGAAACCTCGGCGGGGAAAATGGTAAACAATATGCCGGGCTATCTTATCAAGTCGATCATCTCTTTTGATAATTTCCATTTCACGGGCATAATGATTCTCTAAACGCTGCTTTTCAGCTTCATTAAGTTCTTCATTTTCCAATATTTCTGCCAGATCCGTATCCAGATAGTCGTTTTGCAACTGAACTTCTTTCATGCCGTTGACATAGTATAGCGGAACGGTTGCACTGTCCTTAATAGACTCAGCAAAATTGTATTCACTGACATAGTCGCCAAACCATGAATTTGTCAAACGCTTTGCTCCCAATAGTGGAGTCCCTGTAAATGCCAAGAATTGGGCTTTTGGAAGCCCTTTTCTCATGTTTTCTGCTAAATCCTTATACTGCGTTCTATGAGCCTCATCCACTATAACAATAATATCGTCCCGTTCAGAAAGTATTGGATATTCCTTTCCCTTATCGTACCTGAACTTATGAATCAGAGTAAACAAGATGGTTTTGTTCGTTTTCAATTCTTCTCTGAGCGCCATACTATTGGCAGGCTGCACCTTTTCTTCTTTGGTGATAAACTCTGTTCGCAAAAAGTTTTTATAAATCTGTTTGTCCAAATCATCTCTGTCGGTCACAATCAGAAAGGTAAAATTGCCAGAAATCTTGTGCTTAATTTTTCTTGCTAACATAACCATGGAATAACTTTTGCCGCTGCCTTGGGTATGCCAAAAAACACCCAGTTTACCGTTTAAGTTCTCACGGTTTTTAAAAGTTTCAAAAACATTGTTAACCCCTAAGTACTGATGGTTCTTTGCTATCAGTTTTGTACGCTGTCGGTCAAATAAAATAAAGCTTTCAACGTAATCCACCAAAGATTCCTTTTTAAGCAGGCCGGCTATCAAATATTCCAAACTAATAGCATTTTCGCGAATTGCATTGCGGTTAGGATTTTCCTTTTCATCTGCTGTTTTCAACCATTCAAAATAATGTTCATAGCCGGCCTTAAAGCTGCCCAGCTTCGTTTCTGTGCCATTTGACAACACACAGATTTGATTATAATGAAAAAGATATGGAATATCCTTCAAGTAATTCTGCAAATTGATATCGTAGGCATTTTTAACCGGTATATTGGAATTCTTAAGCTCAATAAAAACAAGGGGCTGGTACTATGTCAAGAAAAAGTACAACTTAAATGTGGAATTTAGCCCAACAAACATTTTGTAAATATATGTATTTTTCTTACCCTGCAAGCTGTACTTTCTTATGCACTTTTTCATATTGATCTGGTGAAAGATATCCACAATGACCATGGATTCTTCTTGTATTATAAAAAGTCTCGATATATTCAAAAATCAATCGATATGCATGCCTATAATCAAAGATCTTGTATCTGTTTAGCCATTCTCTCTTTATTAAAGCATGAAATGCTTCAATACATGCATTGTCCCAAGGATAGGCTTTCTTTGAATAGCTCAGTATCATTCCTTCCGTCGCATTTCGGTAATCCTTTGATACGTACTGACATCCCCTGTCACTATGCATTACCAGGGGTCTGTCAATTTTGCGTTTTTCTTTGGCTTTATTTATTGTCGCTATAACATGTTCTGTTTCCAGCGTATGACTCAATGTCCATGCAATAATCTTTCGTGAAAATAAATCCATTATACTTGTAAGGTATACAAAGCCATCCAATGTCCAGATATAAGTAATATCTGAGCACCATACAGCATTTGGTTCCTTTGGATTGAACTGCTCATTTAATACATTTATTAATTTGCTGTCAAAATCCGAATTGATGGTGGTTACGGTATAAGGTTTAATATACTGAGCCTTAATTCCCATTTCTCTCATATAGTTCCCAACCGTTTTTTCAGCAATGACTTCACCCTGAGTAAGAAGTTTCTCCTTTATTTTAGGAGCCCCATAATTCTGATGAGATTCGTCATATATTTCCTGTATCTTTTGCTTAATTCTCGCTTTCCTTTTTGATTGCTCAGAGGGAGATCTCTTGAGCCAGGCAGTATAGCCTGATCTTGAAACGCCTAAATGCTTCAACATTCCGCTGATAGAAACCCGGCGTTTTTTATCGAGTTCTTCTTTTTTAGCGGTAACTTCAATGTATATGGCTTCTGTCATTTTCCCAGAATGTTGATTGCTTTTTTTAATACATCAAGTGCATCCTGCGCATCACGTAACTCCTTCTTTAAGCGCGCGATTTCTTTAGCTTCATCACTTGAATAATTACCCGCTCCCCTGGTTGGTACTTTTCCACCTTGTTCTTTTGCAGCATTTGCCCATTTGCTTAATGCTGATTTACTGATGCCTAGATTTTTAGCACATCCATTCACACCTAAATCCTTATGGTCATTGTAATAAACCACTGCATCTTCTTTAAATTTCTGAGTATAGTGTATGGCCATGTTAAGTCCCCCCATCTTGTTAGTTATTGTAACAATTTATTGGGAACTTTCCATATTTAATTTGCACTATTTTTATTCTAGCACCAGGCAATCCATTGATATAGATGATTAAATCCGGACGTCGCCAATGCACTTCACCTTTTATCCAAAGTTGTGAAACGACCGTAAACCTATTTTGGGTCGGTCGTTCAAAATCGATTACCTTCAGCCGATCTGGTGTTTTTCTCCCGTTCTTTTCATATTCAACCAGAATACCATTTCGAAGTTTATTGTAATTCCGATAGTTTTCCTGCATTATTACAGCAGATGCAGGGGTCTTCATTAGCTCATCCGCTACTTTCCGAATGACTTCTACCGGAAGGTTGGGATTGATGTCACAAAGACTATTAAACAGAACAGTTGGCAAAATCACCTGTTTTTTATTATCTCTGCCACTTCCATCTGGAAGTGTTTCCGGTTCAGCTGTCATGCAATTTAAAAAATCATAATCATTTTCCTGCACTAGCTTTTTAATGGCAGCTTGCTCGATATCTTCTTCGGATATAAAGTTAGGCATTGCTTTTATACCTCCAATCTACCACTCATCAAACGCGGAAGTAATAGGTCACGTTGCTTTTTTAGCTTTTTGTTCTTCCTTTGAAGAAGAATTATTTCATCAAATAGAAGCTTTGATTTTAAATTAAAATCTACCATTACTGACTCTGAAGCAATCATAATGGACAAATTGTCGAGTATTCTTTTTGTTAAAAATTTCGTAGCAGCTCCTGCACTTGACTGCTTGAAATGAAACAAGTAATCCTTTATTACAAAATAAATATATGGGCATCCTATCATCTTATTTATCGGTGTGACAATATATGTTCTTTGATAGGCATCTAGCTTTGAATTTGCATAGAACAAGGAAAAATCTCCTGTCGCATTATTCCCACCAAGCAGCACACATTCTCCATCAAAACAATATGTATCAGTTTTATATATTGTCTTTGCACATGTATAAAAATCGAATGTTCCATTGTCTGTCATCGCATTAGAATCTAATTTCCCCGTAATAAACGATATATTCCCTTGAAACTTTTTCAACGCCCATCCTTCCGGCAAACCATTCACAAACTTTGTCTGCTTATGATTTGGGAAGCGAAAACGTAAAAACCATTCTTTATAAAGCTCCTGTGCCGCCTTTTCCAACAGCTCAATTCTTTTGTTGTTGTTTTCGATTAGGTCGTCATATGTAGATAGAATGTCGGCTATACGCTTTTGGGTTGGGAGCTCGGGAAGCCTGAGTTTAAGCCTTTTAACAAACCTTTTATCCGCTCTTTGCCTTCCGCTTGCCCCAGTCATACTATTAATCGCGGGTAATACAACCATATCACTCGAAGTCAAGTAGTATACAAAATCCTCATCCGATATTCCCTTTTTTGCTCTAAACACAAAAAACTCTGTTGAACCAAATGCAGCTTTCCAATCAATCTTAACTTTTGCTATCTTTCTGTTTTCAAGACATGGAGTTATTCTCGAAAAAACAGTGTCACCATTCTTAAATTTACTTGAACTTTGCCCATCATATATTTTAACCACTTCATTAGTTACTTTTTTGATAGACGAAGATACTTTATCAATATCAATAAACGGATATTCTTCACCCTTAATCAATTTTACTGATGGATTTACTTCAACCAAATCTTCTAAACGCTTTATTTCCCACTTCCCCATGACTTCACCAACTCTCTTAAATTGTCGGCGATCTTCTCCTCCAATTTCTTTGCCTCTGCATTCAATATCGACAATTCATCGCTTAATAGCAGCATTTCAGCCTTAAATTCTTCTTCAGTCATACCGCCATCTTCGATTACTACGCCCACATATCGTCCAGGATTTAAGGAATAATCCTGATCCTTTATGCCGTCTTCTCCTTCAATTTTGGCAGCTTTGCAAAGACCTATCACATCTACGTATTTTCCTTCAGGGAATCGTTCTAGAAGCCAATCAATATTTGACTGCCAGTAGGCAATATCCTTGTTTTCATCATTTTCGCCGCCGTTTTCATGTCTTGCCACTTCGGCTTTATATTCATCAATTAAAGCATAGAAGGCGTCGCTATTGCCTTCGTAAAGTCGTGTGATGATGGATAGATTTTTGATCTGTTCATCAGAAAACTTTCTATGTGCCCTGTCGACTTGGGTAAAGACATTCCGGGCATCAATAAATAGTATTTCATCTTTATTTTTGTAGGCAGCATCAAAGAACCACAGCCGGCAGTGTTACTGTGTTAAACATATTGGACGGGAGTGTTACCATCTGACTGATGACACCGCTCTCAATCAATTTGATTCGAATATCCTTTTCGCTATTGCCTGCATCGGATGCTGAGTTTGCCATAACCAATGCCGCTTTACCAATTTTCCCTTTGATCGATGTAGCAAATAAATTAATCCAAAGATAATTTCCATTGGGTACTGTTTCATTGGCATTTTTCTTTGTCTTACTTTTATTCTGTGGAACACCATAGGTATTAAAGCGTGGTTGATCCTTCACATCAGAAAGTTCTATTCCATCTACATTAAACGGAGGATTTGCCATAACATAATCAAAACGGCCAAAGCAATTATACGGGTCATTATAATAAGAATTTGCTTCTGTAATCGTTCCCCGGATATTGTTTAAAGCAAGGTTCATTTTCGCAAGCTTGACTGTAGCCCCCGTCTTTTCTACGCCATAAGCTCGAAGATTTAGTTCATTGCCTTTCGCCTTGTGGCTTGCAATAAAATGAGCCGTTTGAACAAACATACCCCCGCTTCCACAGGCAGGGTCGAAGATTTCTCCCTCCGTAGGATTCAAAACCTCAACCATGTATCTTACAACCGTTGAAGGCGTGAAGAATTCACCACCACCTTGTCCTTCTGCCAATGCAAATTTCCCAAGAAAATACTCATAAATGTCACCGAAAATATCAATGCTTGTATTGTCCGGAATATCTTTAAAAGCCTTCAAAAGCTTTTTTAGTACGGCTTTACCATCCTTGCCATCTACGGCATAATACTCATCCTTTGGCAAAGTATCTTCCAGATCTTTCGTGTACGTTTCGACGTCAATCATAGCTTGCTTCACCTTTTCCGGAATGTTTTCCGTTTCAGGCAAATTGAGTAGATAATCATATCTAGCTTCATCCGGCAAATAAAATCCGCATTTTTCTACTGCAAATTCATGAATCTCACGTTCCATGCGTGTACCTTTGAGCTTATTATATTCTGCCAATATTTCCGGTTCATATTGTTTATATTTGCTTTCTGCAAAACGCAGAAAGATTAATCCTAATATAGGAGTTGCATATTCGCTTGATTTAAGTCCAGAATCAGCGCGCAATGTATCTGCCGAAAGCCAAAGGGTGTCTTTTAAATTTTTAAGTTCTGCATTTGTCACAACAATGTCCTCCAACTCATTTTCCTGACTATTTATCTCTATTATCTGTATCTACTCAAAAAAACGCCTGTTCATTGACTTCATAGACAGTTTATACCACACTTTCAAGTAATTTGGAATTCTAAACTATAATTATTCTACAAAGTATAACAATTACCTTTTAGCAAAATAGTATCCGCTCAGACAAACCACCTGGCAATAAAAAACCACCTGATGTGCGATAAAATAAACTATCAGATGGTCATTAGACTCATTTTTTAGCAGGCATTTGACAGCTTGTTGGAATTTCTTCAACCCAAGGAAGCAGTTTTTCGATTCCCCCCCCCAGGTCAGACAAATTTCGTGAAAAATTTCAAGGGGGGGCCGACCCAAAACAGGTGTTCGCTTTATTTTAAACGTCTATGAAAGCATACAAACACACATTTTAAATTTATCAAAACCCGCAAAGCCTTGCGGAATAAGGCTATTTCCGGTCAAACAACGCTTTTTAATTATACGGATAATAACTACTTCCATTAAGTTCATCACACGTTCCATGGGAAACAGGATGATCACCCGAATGCTTCAGAATAGCCTCCGCAGCCGAGCCCTTATAAAGTGGCTCACTCCCCATATCTCCGCTTGCTTCAAAGAGCAGTTGATTCGTTTTTCTATCATATACTTTTTGATGTTTAGGTGATACACCGAGTACACCTTTAGCTGAAATAATAAATTCTGACACTATTGTGCCGCTATATGTACCAGTATAATCCATTACTTTGCCATAAATATTTAGTGGCACAATCATAGCTTGAAATTGGAAACTTCTATCATCATATTCTTTTGTACCATCGCCCGTATCACTTGCATGATCATGCATGTAATAAACATCATAGAGGCTATAATCATTTTTTCCCGTTCCTACAAGTTGATTGCTGTACGATGTCAAATGATTCATAAGAAAAACATCAGTATGATGAGTATGAGAAAAGTTACTTCGGAGTACGTATCTACCTGCATAAACCCAATCATTAGCAAACACTAAATTTGAAAAACTCATCAATAATATAAAAACGAATATTTTAGTAATTGTTTTCATTTCAAATCTTCCTCCTCTACAAGCTCGCCAAATACCCTATCATTTCGTGTAAAGAATAGCGAACATATGTTGGGGGTCGACCCCTAACAAGTGTTCGCCCCCTTTTGAAAGTCTATGCGAACATAAAAACACACATTTGAAATTACTCCCAACCCGCAAACCCTTGCTATTCCTGGGGTTTTCGCTCTATCACCGCTACTGACTCAACATGCGTTTTGATAGAAAGGTAATACTAATACGCGTTTTGACGAGCTCTTGAATTGTCCTTAATTGAAGGCCTTTAGCTCGTTACCACATCAGACCAAATAGAATTCAACTCCGTAAACATCGGTGGGTGCAAAACTACAAGTGCCCGCTATGCGGTATGTCGATCATTGACAGAAACGAAGGTCTAGAAGTACATCGTAATATTCCAACGTGCCAGGGTGGAAATAATGCTGACCTTACCCCGGCTCAATAGACACGATAAACGCACAATATCTAAAGAATTCGTAGAATAGCACATTACTTCATAGATTAAGGTTGTTTTGACTAAGCTGCTTTCATAAAATCCATTGGAACTTTATAATTGTTACTCGAATGCTTTCGCCGCCTATTGTAAAATATTTCAATATATTCAAAGATAGCTGCTCTTGCTTCGTCCCTGGTTCTAAACCGATTTCCATATAACCATTCTTGTTTCAGCTTGCCCCAGAAGGATTCCATAGGGGCGTTATCCCAACAGTTACCACGACGGCTCATGCTACATTTAAACTTATTCTTTTTCAACACTTTTTGATAGGCATGGCTGGCATATTGAACGCCACGATCTGAATGAACCAACAACCCTTCACCGGCTTTAGTCCTGCCAATCGCTTGTTTTAGAGCGTTAATTACCAGTGACTTTCTCATATGGTCAGCCATTGAAAAACCAACAATTGTTCGACCACATAAATCCATAATTCCAGCCAGGTATAGCCATCCTTCATCAGTCCAAACATAAGTGATATCCGAAACCCACTTCTGGTTAGGCTTATCTGCAGTAAATTCACGATTGAGCAAGTTTTCAGCAACAGGAAGGTCATGATTGGAGTTAGTTGTCGCTTTATATTTTTTGACGGTTTTAGCCTTGATTCCGGCATCCCGCATCAATCGATAAACACGGTTCTTGCTTGGTGCTGGAGCTCCGGCAGCTTGATCTTTGAGATCATCCGCTATGCGCGGATAGCCGTAGGTACATTTTGACTTCCGGTGTATTTCCTTGATTTTTTCTAATAATATTTCATTCTCTCGCTGACGGTCGCTGACCGGTCTTGTTACATATGCATAAAAACCGCTCCTGGAAACATTCAATACCTCAGCCATCTTCGCCACCCGAAACTCGGAGCGATGCGCTTCCATAAACCGAAAACGCTCTATTTCTGGTTTTTCGCGAAGTAGGCGGCCGCCTTTTTTAGGATCGCATTTTCCTCTTTTAAATCCAGTATTTCTTTGCGCAACTTGCGTAGTTCTTCATCAGCGCTATGCAGATTGCCGCTGCCAGGGAAGGCATCTTCACCGTGCTTACCCAATTTGCTCATCCAACCATGCAGTGTATTGGGGCTCAAATCTAACTCTCGTGCCACTTCGGCTACCGGTTTTCCGCTCTCTTTAACCCGCTTTACAGCCATTAACTTATATTCTTTATCAAATGTTTTCACTCGTGAACCCCTCCCGTGTTTATATTATACTACACGTTCTAGGTGTCCATAAAATCGCGGTAGGGTCATGCCATGAATAACCTGGAACTGGTCCATATCTCTTGCCACATTGATCATCATGCCAAACACCCCGTGCGAAGTACCTCCCCTTCCCAACCACTACTACAAAAGGACCGGGCAAAACGAAAATACCAACGCTCCAAGGAAACTTGGACTAAAAAAACTACCGAATCAGGGCTCGACTAAGCCCGCGTTCCGATAAATGCTTGCCTGAGCCGGATGTGGTGCTAAGCCACACGTCCTAGGTTCTTAGGAGGAAAGGGCTAGTAATAGCCCTGACCTACCCGGCAAATTATTGCATTTTGCGTAAAGGTTGCTAGACCCTTTTAGGAAGGGGTGTAGCTCCCCCTTCCCCGGATAATTCTTCTAACCCACATTTCGGAGGTCAAAAAATATTTTATAATTAATAATAATTACTAATAAGTAGCATAAATTTATATTGCAATATTGATTACTTTTTCAGACTTTATGCTTCACACACCACCTGCAATAAACAAAAATATTTGTCAGGAGCACAAAGCGACTTTAGTTAAGCTACATGTTATTTTATATTCAACGATTATTGACTCAAGAAATCTACAATAATTTATGTCTTAGAGAATATACTTATGATCTCTTAATACGGACAGAAAGCATATAATCGACAAATAATTACATAAAATGGTTGTGCAAAGTTTCATATTTATTAATAACCGTTATTAACTGCCTTTCTATGCTTCATGTCCGAAATGTGGGTTCTAAGCCTTTCGTTGGTAGAGTTCCATACCTCCCGGTCAAAAATCTGACCGCAAGAGCCTCAGGTAATCTATTGCAAAGTCGATAATGACGTATATGTAAAAGCAGCGTCAACTAAACAATGTTTAGCTGACGCTGCGCTCTAGCAAACTAACCAAAATTCGCCTGAAAGGTAATTACGAAATGCCCTAAGAACATCTGACCGTATTTCTTCTTGTGTAACCAGCCAGTCTGCAAATCCTTTTAGTACACCAGCCTTATTAGCCTCATCGACAATACGCCGGATATCACTTTTAGAAAGCTTTGCAGTAGCTTCTGCGACTAAATTTAGTAAACTAAGATAACTGATGTTAGAAATGGCCTTACGATTAATTTTAGTCATTTGTATCATCCTCCAGTTATGCGAATATGTACTTACATTACTATAGTTATAGTTCTTTCTCGATTCGACTTTATTCTGCATAATAAAACTAAATATATCCTTCGCACAATTCCTAAATTAACATAAACTATACGATAGACCGTTATTTTCTCGACTACCGTAAAATACAGATCTATATCAAACTTAGTTATTAAGAATCGAACTACAGCAAGCGATGCAGTCCTGATTCTTATTCGTCCTAATTCAATTTTGTTTCTTCGGCAAATGCTCTTCCAAACTCTAGACACTCAGCTATTCCTTTTTCATCTGGGTTCCACATTACTTTCAAGCCGTCATTCACTAGGCTAAATCCAGCTTTGTTTAACAGTTCAGTCAAAACCTTGGCAGATTCACCACTCCAACCATAAGTCCCAAATGAAGCAGCTTTTTTGTTTTTAAAGGACAGTCCCTTTATTTCTTCCAAAATTCCAGCCATTGAGGAAAGAATACCTTTGCATACAGTTGGTGAACCGACAAGTATTGCCTTTGACTTAAAAACTTCAGTAATGATATCGTTTTTATCTCGACGAGCAGTATTGAAAAGCTTAATATTAACAGTTTCATCATTCAGCTTAATACCTTCTGCTATCGCTTCAGCCATCTTCCTTGTTCCATCCCACATGGTATCATAAAGAATCGTGATTTGGTTTTCTTGATATTCTGCTGCCCATTGGGCATATTTATTTACAATTTGCAAGGGATTATCCCGCCAAATAACCCCATGTGATGGACAAATCATGCTAACAGGAAGGTTAAAGCCAACAACCTCTTTTATCTTCTTATCTACTAAACGGCTAAATGGAGTAAGAATATTAGCATAGTATTTAATACATTCTTTGTATAGATCATCTTGATCCACTAAGTCATTAAACATATACTCTGATGCGTAATGCTGACCGAAAGCATCATTACTGAATAGGATATTATCCTCGGTTAAATAACACATCATGCTATCAGGCCAATGAAGCATAGGAGCTTCTACAAAAATGATTTCTTTTGATCCAATATTTAACCTATCACCTGTTTTTACTACACGAAAATTCCATTCTTGGTGGTACTGACCCTTAAGTGATTTTACTGCGTTCGCAGTGCAATAGATTGGAGTGTCTGGTATAAGCCGCATTAACTCAGGCAATGCACCACTATGATCAATCTCACCATGATTAGCAATTATATAATCAATTTCTTTTAACTTAATTTCCTCTTTTAATTTTGTTACAAATTCACGGGCAAAGGGCATCCATACCGTGTCAATTAGGACAGTTTTTTCATCCCTTATTAGGTAAGAATTATATGTAGAACCTTTATGTGTTGAATACTCCTCTCCGTGGAATTTTCTTAACTCCCAGTCAATCTTTCCTACCCACTTAACGTTAGCATTTATATTAAAACTCATAAAATCACTCTCCTTACGATTCTTGATTTTAGTATATCAAATCTAACTAATTTAAATCGGTGATTTTACGTACAAGACATTGTCTATTCGATAAAAGACCTCTCCCAAGGGATGAGGTCTTTTATCACAAGAGCAAAAAGAATTACTTGAATTTTTATTTCAAAATTGTTTGAAGATCGTTTTCTGGAGTAGTAATTGGGTGAAGGTCGAATTTCGATACTAGGATATTAAGTACATTTGGTGATAGGAATGCAGGTAAAGATGGACCGATGTAGATATTTTTAATACCAAGTGCTAGGAGGGTTAGCAAGATGCATACTGCTTTCTGCTCATACCAGGAAAGAACAAGCGTAAGCGGCAAATCGTTAACACCGCACTTAAACGCATCTGCTAATGCAACAGCCACTTGGATTGCCGAATAAGCATCATTACATTGGCCCATGTCCATTATTCTCGGTAGCCCGCCGATTTCTCCGATGTCAAGGTCATTAAACCGATACTTTCCGCAAGCCAGAGTCAATATAACTGTGTCCTTTGGTGCTTTTTGTACGAATTCAGTATAGTAGTTACGGCCTGGTTTTGCACCGTCACAGCCACCAACTAGGAAGAAGTGCTTAATTGCTCCTGCTTTTACCGCATCAATAACGGTTCCGGCAACACTCATAACAGTGTTACGTGCAAACCCTGTCATCACATCTTTGCCACCGTTTATGCCGGTGAGTTCTTTGTCTTCCGGCCAACCGCCCAGTTCGATAGCCTTATCAATTAGAGCCGAAAAATCTTTTACGTTTGAGTCAGATATATGCTGTGCTCCCGGGAATGCCACTACAGAAGTGGTAAATACACGGTCACTATAGGAACTCTTGGGCACCATCAAACAATTTGTAGTAAATAGAATCGGTGCCGGTATGTTATCAAACTCTTTCTGTTGATTCTGCCAGGCGGTACCGAAGTTGCCCTTTAAGTGGGGATATTTCTTAAATTCAGGATATGCATGGGCTGGCAGCATCTCACCATGAGTATAGACGTTGACACCTTTTCCTTCAGTCTGTTCAAGGAGTTGTTTTAAATCTAGAAGATCGTGGCCGGTAACAACGATAAACGGTCCCTTTTCTACAGTTAAACTTACTTTTGTAGGTTTAGGATGGCCGTAGGCAGACGTATTGGCTTCATCAAGCAGAGCCATGCATGCAAGATTTACTTTGCCAAATTCCATTAAAAGGCCGAGCCATTCTTCTGCGGAATGTTCCTCGCCTAACGCTTGCAATCCTTTATAAAACCAAGCGGTTACTTCAGGGTTGTCTTTATTTAATACGGCAGCATGTTCGGCATAGGCCGCCATTCCACGCATTCCAAGCAATAAGGTAGAGCGAAGCGATACAATGTCGGGGTCACCATTCCACAACTCACTTGGAGCAAAATCCGCTGCGGCAGAATCTAGTTTATTTTTTTCTGCACGAACTTGCTTAATTAAATCTTTTACCCGATCACTGTCAAAATTGACATTCGTAATCGTGGTAAAAAGCCCCTGTCTCACTAAGGAATCGGCTTGGGGGCCAACACTTTTTCCCTGTGAGGCTCGGGCTAACCCGATTAGAGCACAAGTAAGTTCATCTTGGCTATTGGCAACCTCTGGCTGTTTTCCACATACACCTATTTTAGTACATCCTTTCCCACCGGCAGTCTGTTCACATTGAAAACAAAACATCGACATTAACTTCCCCCCTTAAATTAAATATATTAGGAATTTTCCATTAAATATTTTGTTCGCTAACTAACCAGTATTTTCCTTCAATAATTTCTAAAAATATTATTTATATTCTAAAAATCTACCAATTATTTATTTTTTCGACTTGTGTTTCAATATACTTCCTAATCATGTTAGCAATATCCTAGCAACCCACTATATTTGCAAATCCAATCTTTAGCGCCATCATTGGGACATCCTCAATGCATAAAAATACGAGATTGCTTTAATACGCCGCAATACCAGAAAGTAAGCTTTACTCCCAGTTATGCAGGCGATAGCATAGCAATCTCGTCCTAATTATTATTATATTTTTATAAAGAATTGGTGCCAGCAGCTTTATTGGCGGCATCAATTGCCTGATGAGCTAAATCAATCGCCTGGCCTAGTGTGTTAAGCTCCTGCACAGGATTGTGAAAACCCATACTATTGGCTGCGGCAACATAGTCCCAGTACCACTGGGCCTGACGCAGAAGTTCGCGTGCATTGGCCAACTCAGTCTGATTGGCGGCGCTATTTGCACCAGCCTTTTGAATAGCACCATGCGCTCTAGCAATATTTTGTCCTGCCGTATGTTGAAGCTGCCAAACATTATCCTGGATGGCTTTTACCTGACTGAATAATAGTTCTTTTTCTTGCGTATGACATGGCGAACAAGATTCATCCAGTGTTTTAAGTGGACTTGTTATCCAATGAGAAGTGTACTTTTGCCCACTTTTACGCATATATGGCATATGACAGTCAGCACAGGAAACGCCAAATTGGCCATGAACGCCATTCTGCCATTCTTCATAATCTGGATGTTGCGCTTTTAAGACAGGTACCTGAGAGTCTGTATGGATAAAATCCTGGGTAAAACCGTTCGGTTTGGTTGAATAGTATTCATACATTTGCTGTGGCGTCAACCCTTTATCCCAGGGAAAGATAACCTTGGAAGTTGCTGGTTCAAAATAGTATTCAGAATGGCATTGAGCACAAACATAGCTACGCATTTCCTCTCTGCTAGCTTTGCTCACATCAATGCCACGTTTCTGCATGGCCTCAGTGAAGGCTGGGTTAATGACTCGAAGGCCCATTGTATCTGGATCATGACAGTTAGCACAGTTGACAGGATGCTTAGCCTTATCCATCAATTCAGTGAGCGGTTTACTGGCATAGCCCCAGCCGATCTCTTTGTAAGCCTGCTCAATGTAAGGAGTTTTACAGGTAATACAAGCTCCTTTGGCGGCTGGACCAATTCGTTTAGATTCACGCAGATCTTCCATGGCGTAGGGGTGGCCTCTATCTTCGGTATAGTCTTTGCTAAACGGATTGCCTTTAAAATTAGTATACAACTCTGGCTGCATATCGGCTTTTTGCACTTTGACGCTGCCGCCGTAACCGGTCGGAGACGGTGCCGTTTCTAAATTCTTTTTATAACCAGCATACTCTAACGGATAATTTTTACCCCATGTCTCAGCATCATATTCACCGGCAGAAATCTTAACAAGTTTAACCGTTGACTGTGGTTTGAAAATCCACACCCGGCTGATAACTACACCGGTAAACAGAACAACAAGCGATAAAAATGCAATCAGCAACTTTTGAGTTCTATTCAACGCTAACTCTCTCCTTAACAACAATCTGGTTATGTATCATACCCCTGTGGCATTTTGTACATGATTGCCCTCCTGTAGACATGAATGTATTGGTAACTGTGTACGCGTGGCAACGCAGGCAGTTACGTTCAACAATAGCTCTGCCTTTAGCGCTCAACCGAATCGTGTCCGGATAGTCGCGTAAAAATTCGTGATACGTGTCATGTATTCCAGTTTGGTTTTTTACAATCATTTTTTCGGCGATACTTTCTTGGGGTAAATGACAGTCGCCGCATGTAAACTGACGGTGGTTAGACACTTGCCACGTGGCTGCGACATACTGCATAGCATGGCAACTGCTACAGAATGAGGTCTTATCAGCATACGCTATGCCACCACCAGCTATAGCCATTCCTACACCAGCGGCTAAAGCCCCAATCAGTATCAGCTTAATACTGTTCTTTTCTAAGTATCTTTTCCAGCCCAATAAATCCACCTCTCTGAGTACAGTTATAAGTCCCCACTACTTATTTGCTCTATTAGATTTCCAAACTTGGAATTGTTTATACACTAGAATGGATAACCCAAACAATAAAAGCTTGATCTTACCCCCACTTGAAATAAAAAAGGGCTACCGACAGGTAACCCCAAAATCCTAGACCGTTCTTTTTCGCCCTAGCGGCGCTATTATGAATAAACTATCCCACCTTAGTCATTGCCATATCAAATTTTACTTGCAGTTCATTAATCCGCGCCTGTAAAACCCTGACAAGTTGTGCATCCTTGATTAGCGGTAAATTTATTCTTGCAGCAGTAAGAGATCCTTCAATCCCTGTTTTGATCACCAATAAACCTATCTTTAAGTCACCCAATACGCCCTGTTTAACCTTTGGCAGCAGCATTATACCTGGTTCCAATGCCGATATGCAGGCTGCACTTATTTTTAAAGGCGTTTCGATTGCGAACAAAGCGGCAGCTTGAATTTCGGCCTGACGGTGCTCTGTTTCTTTCAGAGTGACTCTCGGCAATTTGTAGGCAGAAAGCACCCGGCCATAAGCTTCAGCGTCCTTTTCGATATAGGTTAATAACTCACTATGTAACGTAGTTAACTGTATTTTAGCTATTTCTAAAAGGTCCGCAAACTCTTCTCCCTCTGGTCGTCCATAAGCTGAGTCCACAGACATTTCAAGTAAACAAACACCCATTAGACCTGACAGTGCCATAACACATCCACCCGCAGGCACAACTGGCTCATAGGAAGCTACCTTGTTTGCAAAATCTATAATACTTAAATCTACAAGCATTTTTTCATCCATCTTTCTTTTCCTCCACACCGTACGACCTGCTTAAAGCATACCATACTTATTTTACCAACGGATATAACAATGAATTTTCTTTTTTGATTCTTTCGCTAAGGGCAGAAAATACTATCTTTGATTCAACTAGAAAATCCGCAGCGTTTTCGGCAATCTTACTTGAGCCCAAAAACTTCATTTTATATTTTTCAAAAACCTTTGCCAATTCGCCCATCTCATTGACAAAAGCTTCAGCCGTGTTTCTGATTTGACTATCTGTATGCTTGATGAGAACAGGATAAACAAATTTATCTTCTGATGCTAAATGCATTTTAATAATACCGGACAACCGGGCTAGCATATTAGATATTTCCAAAGCATTCTCTTTCACCTGTTCTTGGCTTTGATATGTATTGATTTTATCAACCAAGTCTATCACCTCATTATGTTGCCGCACTAAATTATTAATGTCCATGATATAGATTCTTCCTCCTTTTATGATTACCAACTATCGTAAGTATAGTATACTCGCGATTATATGTTGGTACTGTGACTAAAATCACCACACAAAAAAAGTGCCGATTATATTCAAATTTTCGGTATAAGTGAATTTACATCTTTTTGATATTGTATATAATCTTCACCGAATTGTTGAATTAAGCCCTGTTCTTCCTCTTTAATAAAGTACTTGAAAGCAAAATACATAAAAACTGGCGTTGTAAGGATAAGCCACGAATTGAATCCCAAACAAATACCCGGAACCAAAACAAGAATAAAATTTGCATAAAGTGGATGCCGACAAACTGCATATACTCCTTTTCGATAAAGAACACCCGCCTTATATATGGCAAATACCTGGTACATGACAAAAATTCCAAGCACTACACCAATAGTAATTAAGGTTCCGCTTAACAAATAGATTATTGACATTTTTTCTGATATAACGGCAACTTGAAGATGTATTTTTTCAATATATAGCATGATAGCAAAATAAATTAGTGTGCTACTAAGCAATTTAGGGCCACTTCCCCATAGGGAATTTTTCTGGGTTCTTGGGAACATACTTTTCATCCTTTGACATTTTTCTGTACTATTATACTATCACAATAACTTGTCAATATATATTGACATCGGTTGGAAAGTATTTTATGATGTAAGTGAATACAAATTCACATTGGTGGTATATTATGACACAGAAAAAAGCAACAGAACTCCGACAAGAAGAAATCATTGAAGCAGCGTTAAAACTAGTGGAGCAACAAGGCTTTGATAACCTAAATATTGCAGGCATTGCCGCAGCAATCGATTTAGTGCCGTCAGCCATTTACCGTCACTTTCAAGGAAAGGAGGCAATCATTGGGGGCTTAATTGAGTATGTTGGCAAGGCGTTGCACGAAAATATTCTCTATGTAGTGAGCACCGAAAAGGTAACACAGAAACGTCTAAAATTGCTTTTTACTTTACACTTACAATTTATAAAAAGCAAACGCGCCATCCCGCAAACCCTCTTTTCATTATTGGGCAGTAACAAAAACATGCTATTAAAACGGAAAATACTTGCTGTCATTTCCCGATATGTTGAGCAAATCACAGACATGATTGCGGAAGGCCAAGCCCTAAGCGAAATTGCGCCTAACGTCGACCCAAAATCGGCCGCAATGCTATTTATTGGATTAATTCAGCCACTTGTCATTTTAAGCCAAAGTGATGATAAGCTAATTGAAATCTACCAAGAGACCTCCTGGCAGATTTACTGGCGTGGAATTGCTTGCTAACGCAGGAAAAAATTTTTATCCAGTATGTGAATTATAATTCACATACTGGATAAGCCAAGCGAGGAATGATAGTATGAAAAAACGACTTAGAATACTGATTCCGCTGCTACTTATTGCACTTGCATTCGGTGTATTCTCTCTCTATTTTAAGAAGCCAGTGAATCCTCATCAAATCCATGTTTCAGGAAACATGGAAGTTACAACAGTAGGCGTCGGCTTTAAAGTTCCCGGCCATGTAACTACACGATTAGTGAATGAAGGCGCTTCTATTCAAAAAGGACAATTAGTAGCACAATTGGAAACCGCTGATCTTGAGCTTGCCGTTGCTGAGACAAAATCTCAATTACTAGCAGCACAGGCTACCCTATCGGAACTCCTAAATGGTTCTCGTAGACAGGATGTATCCGCTGCACAAGCAGTAGTGCGTCGCCTAGAGACCGTCAAACAGAATGCTGCCGCTGAAGATCAACGTGCGCAAAAATTATTTTCCATGGGTGCCATAGCAACTCAGGAACGAGATCGATCCCATACGACATATGAAGTAGCCACTGCAAACTACGAAGAGGCACTGCAGCAACTCAATTTGGTAACCGAAGGCCCTCGTCAAGAACAACTTGAACTAGCCAAAGCCCGCGTACAGCAAGCGCAAGATGCGGTCAAACTGGCTGAGACGCGTCTCTCCTATGCCCAAATCATCTCCCCTATCAATGGAGTAGTACTTTCAGAGAATATTGAGTCAGGTGAATATGTTGCCGCCGGAACACCCATTGTAACAATCGGTGATATCGAACATGTCTGGCTAAAAGCTTACATTAACGAAACAGACCTAGGCCGTGTCAAGCTTGGACAAAAGGTTACGGTGACAACAGATACTTATCCCGGTAAAGGTTATAACGGCACTATCAGCTTTATCTCTTCTGATGCGGAATTCACCCCCAAAACTATACAAACCAAGGAAGAAAGAGTCAAACTTGTCTACCGCATAAAAATTGCTATTGAAAATTCGGCTCAAGAATTAAAGCCCGGCATGCCCGTAGACGCTGTCATTTCGACTGAGGGAGTCTGATGTCATGGACGCAATACGCATAGAAAACTTAACAAAAGCCTTTAATGGCAACTTAGCGGTAAATGAATTAACCTTAACTGTCGCTCAGGGAGAAGTTTTTGGCTTAGTGGGTCCGGATGGCGCCGGTAAAACTACGACCATGCGTCTCTTGGCCGGCATTATGAAGCCGGCAGCCGGTGATGCCTGGGTCCAAGGCTGTCATATTGTACATGAGGCGGAAACCCTAAAACAGCATATCAGTTATATGCCACAGCGTTTCGGTCTATACCTTGATCTCACCGTAGAAGAAAATATCAATTTTTATGCTGACTTATACAATGTTCCACCCAAAATTAGGCGAAATAAAATTATAGAATTGCTGGCCTTTAGCAACATGACACCTTTTAGAGGCCGTTTGGCACGAAACCTGTCCGGCGGCATGAAACAAAAGCTGGCTCTAGCCTGTGCGTTAATTCATACCCCACGCATTCTCCTGCTGGATGAACCCACTAACGGGGTTGATCCGCTGTCGCGGCGCGACTTTTGGCGTATTCTCTATAAATTGCTCAAAGAAAAGGTAACGATATTTGTTTCTACCGCCTATCTTGATGAAGCAGAACGCTGTACAAGAATCGGTTTACTGCATCAGGGACGTTTACTAGCCTGCGGCACTCCTGATGAAGTGAAACGAAACATGCGAGGGGTTTTAGTAGAAATCAAATGCGAACAACCACGAATAGTTATGCCTTTATTGACCAATGTAGTCCATCCTTTGTCCTGCGGATTATTTGGCGATAAAATTCATATGGTATTGCCTGGCAATACTTTTGTAGCATTGTCCGCCGCAGAGACAGCATTGGCAGAATTAGGCGTCAAAGCTGCTATCAAAGTTGTTTCCCCTTCACTGGAAGATGTCTTTATATCCATACTTACACCGTCAGAAAGAAGGGATCGTATTGTTACCTAATAACAGAGAACGCAACAATACTGAATATGCCGTGATAGTTGACAATCTGGAAAGACATTTTGGTGATTTCATTGCTGTGAATAAGGTATCTCTTAAAGTAAGGCAAGGCGAGATTTTTGGATTTCTTGGCCCGAATGGAGCGGGAAAATCAACAACCATCAGAATGTTGTGCGGAATTATCACACCTACAGCAGGCACGGCGACAGTGGTTGGATTCGATGCGGAGCAGGAAGCGGAAAAAATCAAGCAACACATCGGCTACATGTCACAACGCTTTTCGTTATACGAAGATTTGACAGTAGAAGAAAATATTGATTTTTATAGTGGCATTTACCGAATCCCTGGCAGTGAAAAGGCAGCACGCAAAGCTTGGGTGCTGGAAATGGCAGGCCTTGAGGAGCATCGGCACAGTCTAACGACCGTGTTGTCAGGAGGGTGGCGTCAGCGCTTGGCGTTAGGCTGCGCCTTGCTGCATAAACCACCTGTAATTTTTTTAGACGAACCAACATCAGGAGTTGATCCAATATCCCGCCGGAATTTTTGGGACCTGATTTATCAATTGGCTGCCGATAAAGTGACTGTATTTGTAACCACTCACTATATGGAAGAAGCAGAATATTGTGATCGCCTAGCCATGATTTATCGTGGCGAGTTGGTCGCTATCGGTACGCCGGATGAATTAAAGAGCAATTATATGCAGGAAGAAATTATAAATTTGGAATGTCTCAATCCTTATGAGGCATTGCGTGTCGTTGAAGAAATCCCTGAAGTCAAAGACGCGTCTCTGTTTGGCCGTGGTCTGCATATTGTCGGATATGACAGCCAAATAATGCTGCCCCGCATTGCTGCTGCATTAACCGAGCAAAAGATTGTGTATAGTAATTTAATAAAAATAGCACCGTCACTGGAAGATGTATTTGTCTCCATTATTGAGGCCAAAGACAAGCAGTCTGGCGTTTCACTGGGGGCAAAACCATGAACATCACTCGTTTGATTGCCATTGCAAAAAAAGAGTTCACCCACATTAGCCGTGATCCTCGCAGCTTGGGCATGGCCATTGCAATACCTCTACTGCTTATTTTATTATTTGGATCTTCTCTTAGTCTTGATGTAGACAATGTGCCTTTAGTAATTTGGGATCAAAGCAGTTCGCCACAAAGTCGGGAATATATCAATTTATTCACAGCTTCGCCCTATTTCGGCCTAAAGGGCTACATCACCTCCTATCAAGAAGTGGAACAAGCGATTGACACCCGAAAAGCCTTGCTGGCCTTGGTTATTCCCCCGCAATTTGCTCGCAATTTAGAAAGCGGGCAAATTGCTAAAGTCCAGCTAATTGTTGATGGCAGTGATGCCAATACAGCCACAATCGCCATCAGTTATGCACAAACTATTACTGCTAGCTACACAAATAAGCTTATGCTGACTACCAATATGCAATACAACGGAAAAATACCGGCAATACCACTTGAGGCCCAACCCCGGGCATGGTTTAACCAGGACATGTCTGCAAAAAATTACATCGTGCCAGGCCTAATTGCAGTAATTATGATGGTTATTGCCGCACTGCTAACGTCCCTGACTGTGGCCAGAGAGTGGGAAAATGGCACAATGGAACAACTTATTACCACGCCCATAAAAACACATGAACTTATTCTCGGTAAATTATTTCCCTACTTCGTTATTGGCCTGCTAGACGTACTGTTAGCGGTATTAATGGGGGAATTTATTTTTCATGTTCCGCTGCGTGGCAGTATAGCACTGGTATTTGGACTATCCACTGTTTTTCTAGTCGGGTCTTTGACCATGGGGATGTTAATCAGCATTGCTACCCGTTCCCAACTATTAGCCAGCCAACTTGCAATGATACTCACCTTTTTGCCGTCTTTCCTGTTATCCGGATTCATGTACGCAATTGCGAATATGCCGCTGGCGATTCAGGGACTAACCTACTTAATACCATCACGTTATTTTGTAGCGATTTTGAAGAATATCTACCTAAAGGGCGCCGGAATCTCCATCTTACTAGCTGACGCCATTATTTTATTGATTTTTTCCGTAGTCATCCTATTGATCGCCAATGCCAAGTTCAAAAAAAGGTTGGTGTGAAGCTGATGTTGGAACGATTAAAATGCATGATGATTAAAGAATTTATCCAAGTATTCCGCAACCCGAAAATGCGAGCTGTAGTTATTGTTATGCCGCTTGTTCAAACCATGGTATTCGGTTATGCCGTAACCACAGATGTAAATCATGTACCAACAGCGGTCTACGATCAGTCCCAAACCCCGGATAGCCGCAACCTTATTGATAAATTTAGCCACTCCGGCTATTTTGATATCCAAACATACCTTACTAATGATCAACAGATTAATGAACTGCTCAACTACGGAAAGGTATCGACGATCATCCATATCCCGCCAGATTACAGCAAAAAGATTGCCACAGGCGAAAAGGCGCCGGTTCAGATTATTGTTGACGGTACCGACTCTAATACTGCAGGCGTAGTACTAAGTTATAGCGGTCGTATAATTGGCGACAGCACCACCCTACTTTTACAGGAAAAGTCTGGCGGCACACGTAAAGATTCGGTTGGAGTAAATCTTGAAACCCGCGCTTGGTTTAATGAAAATTTAACCAGCCGCAACTTTTATGTACCAGGAGTAATTGCCATTATTGTCATGCTGGTAACCTTACTGCTGACCAGTATGGCTGTTGTTCGGGAAAAAGAACTTGGTACTATGGAACAGATTATCGTTACACCCATTTCTCCCTTTGAATTTATCCTAGGCAAGACCATGCCCTCCATTATGATTGGGTTTGCTAATGTCGCATTTATAACATTACTCGGCGTATTCTGGTTCAATATTCCTGTTCGTGGTAGCCTGTTGTTATTGTTTTTATCAACGACTTTGTTTTTAATGACTACAATCGGCATCGGCTTACTCATTTCTACGGTTTCTGAAACACAACAACAAGCAATGATGTCCACCTTTTTCTTTTATTTTCCGGCGGTACTGCTGTCTGGGTTCATGTTTCCTATTGCTAACATGCCTGATATAGTGCAATTTTTTACCTATTTAAATCCTTTACGCTACTTTCTCATCATTATTCGCGGGATTTTTCTCAAGGGTATCGGGATAACAGTCTTATGGCCGCAGCTAGCAGCACTCCTGGCCTTAGGAAGTGTAGTCTTATTTGCAGCAGTTAGACGATTCCGCAAAAACTTAGCGTAACATTGATTTGATGAAAAAGAGCTAGACCCCTTTACTTGTATGGGTTCTAGCTCTTTTTTATATTTGGGACACCTAGCTAATTTGTTAATTCATACGATAATATGACCAAATACAATGCAGCCCACGCATAGTACTGCCACATTGGCATCCTGCATTGCCGTTCAATCGCGTACATACACTTTCTACTCCTGATCGCTCTCTACTATATTGGTCAGTGAACTTACCCTTATATTTTACCCTGCCAAAAAACAAATTAGTTTTTTTATAAGCACCAAGCGAACAAAACCACCGCCAAATCTTCATAAACTATCCCCCATATAATGATCTTAGGTTTCAAATATGCTCCTTACCTTAGAAAGCGGATGGATCAATGTATTTTTTACATATTAATTGTATAACAAGAACAATAAAAGCTGCTGTGACCGAAATCACGTCAGCTTTTATTGTTCTTAAGGTTTATCACGGTCTGGTATTGTTATTTTACCGTCATTTATCCGAATCAATCCTTGCACGGACAAAGCTTTTAACTTACGCGAAACTGTTTCACGCCTAGAACCTAGCATGTCCGCAAGATAAGTAAATCACTTCATTAATAGTATATTCCTTTATCTAGACCTTTTTCTCTCCCTGAGAGTCAGCCGCATCAAGTGTAATAAGACCATCGATAACAATGTACAGCGTCTCTACTTGCTCTTTATCAAGACATAAATATTCTCCCTTTGAGAGATGGCGCAGCATACCACAGGTTGATAAAGTCTTAAAAATTCGAATCACGTTGGTATAACGAAATAGTATGAGGGGAAAATATAGTGTCGAAAGCCATGACAATTAGTAAAGGAGGCTTCCCCAAACATGGAAGAAGCTATGTTTTGTTATCAGTGTGAACAGACTGCAGGCGGTAAAGGTTGCGTAAAAATGGGTGTATGCGGCAAAACCCCTGAAGTGGCGGGTCTGCAGGATGTTCTTATCCACTCATTAAAAGGAATAGGCTACTATGGTTGGCAATTTATCCAAGCTGGCGGCAAGATTGACACCCCGACCTATAAGTTTCTCATGGACACTATGTTTTCTACCCTTACCAATGTCAACTTTGATCCTGAGCGTTTTGTGAGTTACATAAAGGAATCCAACAAGATTAAAACTCAACTTAAAGCACAGTTGGGTGATAAAGCTAACTCCGCACCACGAGAAGCGGATTACATGGCACCAACTACCAAAGAAGACATGCTCCGGGACGCCCCGAAGGTTGGCATTATGACAGATCCAGACCTGGATATGAATATTCGTTCACTGCGACAAACATTAATTTATGGTTTTAAAGGCATGGCTGCCTATGCTCACCATGCGCTAGTACTTGAGAAAAAAGATGAAGAAGTGGGAAATTTTTTCTTCAAGGGACTGGCTGCTACCATAGATGAATCACTGGGCGTGCCTGAGTTGCTAGGTTTATGTCTGGAACTTGGCAAAACCAATTTAAAATGCATGGAAATGCTTGATGCGGCCAATACCGACGCTTATGGTCATCCAGAGCCCTCAGAACTACTCATATCTAGAAAAGCCGGACCATTCATCGTTATCTCAGGACACGACATGAAAGACCTTAAACAACTGCTGGAGCAAACGGAAGGCAAAGGCATCAACATCTATACGCATGGCGAAATGATACCCGCCCACGGCTATCCTGAATTGAAAAAACATAAGCACCTAATAGGTAACTTCGGCACCGCTTGGCAAAATCAACAAAAGGAATTTGACAATCTACCAGGGTGCATCCTGATGACGACAAACTGCTTAATGACACCTCGTGACAGCTACAGTGACAGGATATTCGCAACAAGTATTGTTGGTTTCTCCAATATGCCTTATATCGAAGAGCACAATGGCCGCAAAGATTTTACACCAATTATCAAAAAAGCTTTGGAACTGGGTGGATTCAAAGAGGATGAGCCTGAACGCAAGATTACTG
The DNA here is from genome assembly GCF_000445445.1 of Sporomusa ovata DSM 2662. Taxonomy (GTDB): domain Bacteria; phylum Bacillota; class Negativicutes; order Sporomusales; family Sporomusaceae; genus Sporomusa; species Sporomusa ovata. Next base: position 84,479 of record NZ_ASXP01000006.1, read on the forward strand.
TTGGCTTTGGGCATAATGCAGTTCTTAGTAATGCTGGAAAGATTGTAGAGGCTGTAAAGTCCGGAGCAATTAAGCATTTCTTCCTAATTGGTGGTTGTGATGGCGCCCGTCCAGGCAGAAGCTATTATACTGAATTTGCAGATAAAACTCCCCATAATACCTTGATGCTTACCTTAGCCTGCGGCAAATACCGTTTCAATTATAAGGACTTTGGTACATTGGCTGGCTTTCCCCGCCTGCTGGATGTCGGTCAGTGCAATGATTCTTATTCGGCGATTCGTATTGCCGTTGCTTTAGCAGATGCTTTCAAATGCGGCGTAAATGAATTGCCACTTACGCTGGTGATATCCTGGTATGAGCAAAAAGCTGTTGCTATCCTGCTTACTCTGCTATCCCTCGATATTCGCAATATCTACATCGGTCCCTCACTTCCCGCCTTCTTCACACCTGATGTACTGCAAACATTGGTAGAGAAATTCAAACTCAAAGTTATTTCAACTGCTGAAAAAGATCTCGAATCAATTTTAGGTCCGGATGCTCTAAAATCATAGCACAATTGCTAAACAAAGAGACAAGGGGTTGTGATCAAACTTCAGTTTGATCACAACCCCTTTAATGTCAAAACTGTTTAATTCCAGCTGCCCTATTCGCTGTTTCTATGGCCTGATGGGCGAGTTCGTTGGCCTGTCCCAGCGTGTTAAAGGCTTGCGACGGATTATGAAAACCCATGCTACTTTCGGCTGATAAAAGATCCCAATACCACTGGGCTTTACGCACCAACTCACGGGCATTGGCTAATTCTGCCTCATTCACCCCCGGCTGAGCGGCAACAGCCCCAATGGCTGTATGCGCTTTGGCAATATTTTGACCTGCCATATGCTGGAGCTCGAAGGTCTGATCCTGGATGGTCTTGACCTGTTCCTGCAGCCAGGCTGCACCTTGATTATGGCAAGGTGCACAGGATGCATCCAGCGTTTTGAGCGGACTGGTTACCCAGTGAGATGTGTACTTTTGACCATCCTGCCGCATATACGGCATATGGCAGTCGGCACAGGACACCCCAGCTTTGCTATGGGTGCTTGTGGAAAATAGTTCATAATCCGGATGCTGGGCTTTGAGCATAGCGGTCTTAGAATCAGGATGCTGCCAATCCTGAGCAAAACCACTGGGTTTATCGCTGTAGTAGGCGTACATTTCGGCCGGTTTCAACCCCTTATCCCAAGGGAACACTACCTTGGTTGTGCCTGGCTCGAAATAATATTCGGCATGGCACTGAGCACAGACAAAAGTGCGCATTTCTTCCCGGGATGCCTTGGTTACATCAATGCCGCGCCGGGCTTGTGCTTCAATGAACGCCGGGTTAATGACCCGCAGGTTCATGGTTGCCGGATCATGGCAATTAGCACAGCCAATAGGCTGTTTGGCTTTATCCAGCATTTCTGCGAGGGGTTTATTGGCATACCCCCATCCCTCTTCCTTATACATTTGTTCAAGGTATGGCGTTTTACAGGTTATGCAGGCGCCTTTGCTGGCCGGGCCAATGCGCTTGGTCTCACGCAAATCTTCCAGCGCATGAATATGGCCGCGGTCTTCCGTATAATCTTGACCAAAGGCCATTCCCTTAAAGAGCATCTTGATCTCGGGCTGCATTTCAGATTTTTGAACTTTAATACTACCGCCATAACCTGTTGGTGAAGGCGACTCTTCCGCTGTCTTCTTGTAGCTCGCGTACTGCAAGGGATAATTCTTCCCCCACACTGCCGGGTCATATTCGCCTGCCGGAATGGGAGCTAATGTAACAGTAGCGGCAGGCTTAGCAACCCCAATGCGAACGACAACAAACCCAAAAAACAGCAAGACTACTGCGAGCAAGGCGATTAAAGATTTTTGCGGTTTACTCAACCTTTATCCCTCCTTTGCTTTTGTTCGTGCCATGAACCAGACCACGATGACATTTGGTGCAGTCCTGCCCTCCGGCTGCCATAGCAGTATTTTCTACTGAGGATTGGTGGCAACGCAGACAGTTGTCATTGACAATGGCTTTGCCTTTGGTCGAAATTACCATTGTCGCCGGGTAGTCTCTAAGTACCTCATGATAGGTGTCATTCATACCGGTCTGGCCTTTAACAATCAGTTTGATGGCTAAATTTTGGTGCGGCAGATGACAGTCAGTACAGTTAAACTGTTTGTGATTTGACGCCTGCCAACTTGCTGTGCTTTCCGCCATAGAGTGACACGAGCCGCAAAACTGTGGACTATCGGCATACGCATACCCGGCTCCGGCAACCAACATTCCCACCGCAGCAAGTGCCAAGACAACTAACGCAACTTTTAAGGTATTGCCGTTAAGGAATTGACCAGTATCCAAACTATCCCCTCCCTCATAAACTTTTGGCGGGTTCTACTAGTAGTCCTGACAGCAGGACTTTGACCCCCTTTGTTGTGCCTGACGCTGGCCAAGCAGTTTTTTTACTCCTGCCCAGCCTGTCCCCACGGTGATCAGGAAAGCTCCCAACCATACCAGATTAATCAACGGCTTATAACTGACCTCCGCTTCCAACCGCATTGGTCTGGCGGCACTTACCGCCTTTTTGTCGTTAAACTCTATAGTAATCTGGCCATCCCCCGGTCTCAGGCCTGTTATATGCAGCTGATATCGGTCAAAGGCCGTGACTGTCGATCCAATAATATGCCCGTTTTGATTAGTAAGTTCAGGCCGTACTTCCTGGGTTTGCCCCCCGGCCGTCACTGCGATTACTGTCTGCACCTTTACCGCAGCACTTCCATCCATCCCTGCCATGCTAAACTTCACAAAGGTAAGGCTCACGTCCTCCTGCGTCAGCGGTTGGCCTTTAATCAACGTCAGTTCAGGACTGGCCTCAGCCTCCTTTTCGATAGGTGCAATATAAATATCAGCCAGCAGGCTTCGATAAATAGCTGGCTCCCTGGCCGCAGGCATCCCGGCCTTATTCAACTTGGTCAACGCCTGAACAATGGTCTTGTCCGGCCCTATATGAAACATATTATAGCTATCTTTTCCTGCTGGTTCTAGCTCGGTTCCTTCATAGCTGATTTGCTGACCGAAAACACTCTGAATTTGACTTTTGCTAAACGTCACCACGACAGACTGACTAGCCGCCCCTGAGGCCATAATCCCAGCAAGCAGAAGGGCTACGCCGATATGGCTGCAGGCTGCTGCCCAAGACAAAGTCCGCTTCCAGGCAGCATACCCATTGGCCGCTGCAGCAGTAACTGCCAAACACAAGGCTATAGCAGCAAGTGGTTGCATCAGTTTCAGCCACATACTCACACCCAGGCCACCTAACAAAAACAATCCCAGCCACCAGTAGTTTTTGCCCAAACCGCCACAACTGCCGCCCCACTTACTCAGCGGACCTGCTATCAGCGCCGCTCCGATAGCTACCGCCAATGGCAGAGTAGCCTGGTTATAAAAGGCACTGCTGACACTTTGGGCACTTCCCAAGGCCATGCTAACCAACGGTGTAGACATGCCGACAAACACCAATGCTCCCCAAAAGGCCAGCACCAGCGCCGTAAGTGCCAGCATAAATTCCCGGCTGGAAAGCTGCGAATAAAGCTCCCCTGACGGCATACTTGGCCATTTAACAATATATAAAACAAAAGCAACAAAGGTCGTCACTAAGAGTGTTAATCCTAATAATCCACCAATCCCTTCATCGGCAAACGAATGGGTAGAAAAATCACTCAACACACCACTACGGGTGAGAAACGTGCCATATAGTACTAAAATAAAGCTGGCAATTACCCCGGCATAGGCCTGCCTAATTGCGCCAACCCGCACTCTCACCATCGCTAACAGATGAATTACGGCCCCTGCGGTCAACCACGGTACCAGTGACGAATTTTCTACCGGGTCCCAGGCCCAATAACCACCCCAGCCTAGTACCTTATAGGCCCAAAAACCACCCAGGAACATTCCCGCCCCTAGACTTGACAAAGCAAACAGTGTCCAAACGGCCGCCGGCTTCAGCCAATCCTGATGGTGATTGGCCCACATACTGCCTAATGCGTAGGCGAAAGGCACCGCCAATGCCGCATACCCCAAAAACAGTACAGGCGGATGAATAGCCATCCACATATCCTGTAATAGCGGGTTAAGACCAACGCCGTCAACACGTGGCTCAGCCAGCATCATAAAGGGACTTTTCACTAACAGTAGGCCCAAAAGTGCCGCTTGAATGAGGGCATACACTATCATAACAGGCATCGGTGCCGCTGGCCTCTGTAATAACACCATCCCAAAGGCGGCATGAATTACCAGCCACAGCATAAACGAACCTTCCTGTCCTGCCCAGAAAGCGGCTACTTTATATCCTAAAGCTAACTCCCTTGATGAGTAGCTAAACACATAGGCATAATCAAACCTGTCCCCTAAAATTAAGTACAGCAGATAGCCAGCCGCCACCCCTACCAGACCTGCGGACACGCCATAAAAAAAGCGCGCCTTGCTTGCCAAATGTTTTGCTCTTATTTGGTCGTTCCCAGAGGGCCAATAGCAACCTACTACGAGCATTGTAGCAACAAGTGCCAGTAGCACTGCACCATAGCCGATCATTGATTCACGCTCCCCTGGTATTTTGATGGGCATTTAACTAATAGCTTATCTGCCAGAAACTGACCATTTACAACTTTGCCAATAGCTACTATGCCTGTTGCCTGTTCCAATCCTTCAGGCTTAACTCCCCGGTAGACTACCGTCACTTCTTCGCCGATATCATCGCGCAACACAAACTGAGTGGATTTGCCGTCTTCAGCCTGCATTACTTTACCTGCACCCATAGTTCCCTTAACCTGGACAGCACTTTTTGCACTTTTAGCCTGTGCAAAAGTGACATAGGGCGTAACAGCGCTTTGAAAAACAAACATACTGTAGGCCACAAAACCAATAATCATGGCCAGGCAAATTAACCGATATTTTTTCATAGATTCAGTTCCTTTTCTGACAGTCGTGTTTTCTTGGCAACAGTCCGGCTTAGTAGCAAGCAGTAGAGTGCAGTACAAGCGCCTAGAGCGGCTAACAGCACATACAACATGAGAGGGTCCATCGCCACCTTACCGGCATGATTAAGTACTGGCTCCGGATGTAGGGAAAAATACATGCGAGGAATAACAAACACCAAGAATGGTATCGTTAAAAAGGATAATAGCGCATACACAGCACTTACCGCCGCCCGCCGTTCTTCCTCTTCAATGGCTGCTCGTAGTGCCAGGTAGGCACCGTAAATTAGTAACAAAATAAACACAGTCGTCTGCCTGGGGTCCCAATTCCAATAGGCTCCCCAGGTCAACTTGGCAAAAACGGCACCGCTAACTGTCGCCAAGAGGCAAAAGCCAAGCCCCAACTGGGCCGAACAGGCACTCACACAATCATACTTACGCTTCCTGGTTCGGAGATACTGCCCCGCTGCTGCGGCTGACACCAAAAAAGCCAGTACAGAAACCCAGGCAACTGGAATATGAAAAAAACAATCCGGACAAGATAACCCAGTCCTTCAGCTGGCGGGATCAGGTAAACTACGGCACTTACTACTCCGACTATCCATACTACAATTAATGATGCAACTGTTCTAAGATTCATATACCCTCCTAATCCTGCCAAATGTAGTCAAATAAGAGTACTCCGGCAGCCACAACAGCAGCGTCATAGCCAGCCATAAATACCAGTTCACTAAATTCAGATACACCATCCGATAATATCTTGGAGGTCGCGCTAATAGCGCTCAAAAACTGTGGCAACAGCACGGGAAAAGTAAGCACCGTAAAGATAGCATGCTTACCTTGTGCGTACATGACCATAGCGGCTGTCAATGTAGACACCGTCGCTATTCCTGTACAGCCAAGCACCAAAACAATGATGAATGGCAGCCACGCTTCAACCTCGACGGCAATAAAAATAGTAAACAGAGGCACCACCAGGCAGGCCAAACCGAGTAAAAGAGCCAGGTTATATAACAGCTTACCCCAAAATACAGCCTGACCAGAAGTATATAATCGCAGTCCCAGTAAGGTACCTGCTTCCTGCTCCTGGACAAATACCCGCGCCAAACCGGCCATAGCACAGAAAAATAACACAACCCAGAGAAGAGCTGCGGCTAATTCCGGTAGCAAACTCGCTCCAGCAATCGCCATGCTGACACTTGATAGAGCTGTTAGCGCGAACATAATTAGTGCTCCGGCAGCATACCTTGTTCTACTTTCACATACCGCATCTTTAGCCAAAACTGCCCATACAGCACTCCTAAAGCTCAATTGTATTCTTGCCATATAGTGCCTCCTCGCTCTCGTTGGTAGCAAGTATAACGGCGATATTCTGTCTGACTGCGTTGTCAATCAGCTCTTTTACAATACTTCGCCCACTGCCGTCTAAGTTGGATGAAGGCTCGTCCAACAACCATACAGGTGGATTAATAGCCTTAATAACTGCCAGCTTTAGCCGTTGCCGCATGCCTGTGGAATAGGTGGCAACCAGGTCATAACCGCCTTTGCCTAACCCCATCTCACAGCAAAACTTTGCAGCCTCAGACTTGGAGCAAGGAACACCCCGCACCTTTGTCCAGAAGATAATGTTTTCGATTCCCGTAAGCGCCGCATACATTGCCACTTCAGGTGATACAAAACCAGTATAAAAGATTTGCTCTTTTGGGCTAGGCATATCATCAAAAATTAACCTAACCTGACCAGTGCTTGGTCGAACCAGTCCCGCAATTATTTTAAGCAATGTGGATTTACCGGAACCGTTACATCCTGTTACTGCCAAACACTGTCCACTAGTAGCTTCGGCACAGACATTTGAAAACAATAGCCTTTCACCAAATCTTTTACCAATATTGTCTATTACAATTCTGCTATACATAAACACCTACTCTAAATACGGAATATTTATAATATTATACCACTTATTTTGCATGAATGGAAACCATTGGGCAAAAGCTTCACAGCGTAATGTTTCCCTATGTGTTTTACCTCTTAGGCACCTCATATAAGCCCTCTTGCACACCAGGTTTATAGTAAATCAGCACCATTACGCAAAAGTAGAGGGCTACCCGAAGGCTACCCTCTACTTTTACGAGTACACTCACACTCTTCAGTGCCACCGTAATTACTTCTTCAAGCCTATTGATATATTCCTAAGTGAGTCAAATGATGGGGGAAACATAAGGAAGGGATTATACTTCAGGCTCCTTTTAATCTTTTCGAAGCCGTCCTTTTAATGCAACCTACCGACCTCCAAGATAGGTTGCCAGTTAGGGATTGTCGCAATCGATGGAAAGACGATTAATGGGAACTACTTTCCAAGCGTTTACGGCCCTTGATCTTTTCAATGACCGTGGGATATAATGAAAAATCCGTGTGGGGCAAAAATTTAGCCGCTGACATTTTATTCAGAAAATCCGGTGCCTCAAACAAGGAAAGATAGGCTATACTGCTAATTAGCTCTTCTACAACCAATAATTGCTCTGCATCTTTTAACAACTTGCAGGCTCCTTTTATAGAGCCGTTTCCCAGCTGAACAAACCTATCTCTGGGAAGGTCGGGATATAACCCAATGGTAATCCCTGACTCAATATTAATGTAGGTTCCAAAGGCTCCAGCCATATATACCCGTTGAATCTTATCCGGTGTAATACCCAATGCATCCACTAAAAACGCTACCATGGTGTTCGCTGCCGCTTTTGTATCCATAAATCTTAAAATATCAGTCTGACTGAATATTAAGTCTTCATTTAAAGCGGATTCGTACTCCCATGCATAAACAATGACATATTCTCCTTCCCGCATAAGGATTCTCTCTGAGCTGCCGGGAATAAACCGACCCGAGTAATCAATCCAGCCTTCCAGCAACATTTCAGCAAGAAGGTCAACAATCCCTGAACCGCATATACCCACTGGCTTTGCATTCTCTATTGTAGTAATCTTCAACTGATTTTGAACAATCTGGACCGAATCTACCGCTCCCGCTTTAGCCCGCATTCCCTGCTTGCTTATACCGCCTTCCAAGGCAGGTCCTGCCGCACCCGCAACTGAAATCAGAAATTCATTGTTGCCCAAAAGCATTTCACCGTTTGTTCCAATATCCATAAAGAGAGCCAGTTCACTTTGTTCATGCATCTTGGACGCCAACAGCCCGCTGATAATATCGCCACCTATATAATTAGCTATAGAAGGAAAACAGTATACTAATCCATTAAAGGGTAAGCCTATTTCACGGCCAGCAAAGAAACCGCTCCGGTTAAAAGCTGGCGTATAGGGAGTATAGAAAATAAACCAAGGATCAATCCCCAACAGAAAATGAATCATGGTAGTATTGCCGCCGATGATGAATATACCGCATTTGTCCGGAGAAATGCCTGTCGCAGTTTGAATTTTATTCATGAGTTCAATAAAATTCAGCAGCGTACATTGTTGGATTTCCTTTAAATGAGCATCATTATCCTTAACATAAACGATTCGACTAAGGATGTCATCACCAAAACGGACTTGATGATTGACCCCGCTTTCTTCACACAAAATTTTTCCAGTATTCAGATCGATCAGCTGCATAATAACCGTTGTGCTCCCAAGATCAACTGCATAAGCAAAATTCTTATCTGAAGTATTTCCCCTCTCAAGGTTTACAATTTCCCAGGCAAAACCTTTTTGTACTAAGGTAACTGTGAGCTTCCAGTCAAAATCCCGTAGCAGCTTATAGGACAATTTGATGGTTTCAATAGAAATCTGAACTTCTCCATATTCCGGTTTTAAAGCTTGAAGAATTCTGTCAATGTCGGCCACAGAATCTCCGTTACCCGGCGCTCTCAATTCAAGGTATATTTTTTTACAAATTACATTCCTCATAAGTCTTCCTCTTTATACGTATTGTTAAAAATTACCATTATTCACTAATGAAGACAAATCACGAGAACATCTTACTTCAACAACTACTCAACTACAACTAAAATAATTTTATCACGAATTATGTCCGCACACAACAAAGCGGCATTAATATTACCATATTAGGGATTGAATCGCTTACTTATTACCTTTAAGGTGAAAATAAGAAAAGGGATTATGTTGCAAGATCCTTTTTCCTATTTTCCGAAACACAACCCCTGTAACCGTAATTTTCAAAAAAACTACCCAGCTAGAACTTTTATGATTCTTGATATAAATAGCAGCCCTTTATACTGAGCCTAATTTATTTTTTACCAACGCTTTTAATTTTGCCTGGAAAAATACAGATGCATAATTGACGTATGCTTGGAAAATAAATTAGTAAATTCCATTTGGAGGGATACCCCATGCCTACTGTATTAAATGCACCAAACTAGATGCAGACTTGTATCGATGCCTGCAACGGCTGCATGCAAGCTTGCGAAGAATGTTTATCTTTATGTCTACAAGAAGCCGATGTCAAGGCAAGATCTCGCTGTATCAATATGCTCCGTGACTGCGCAGACATATGCGCCATGTCTGCCCAATACATGGCCCGGGGTAGCCATAATGCCAAACAACTATGCTCATCTATTTGTGATGCATGCGCCATTGACTGCGCTCAATTTAAAGACCCTCATTGTCAACAATGTGCTGCCGCCTGCAAATCATGTGCAGCAGAGTGTAGGAAAATGGCTCAATAACAACAATAAGCCCCCAATACTTCAATCAAGCGCTTATAAAGTAATGGGGGCTTATCTTTTCTACTCTATTCACTTTCACACTCAACATCGGTCCTATCAAGTAAACTTACCATCAATCTGCCACCGTCATAAACTGTTATCTTTTCTACCAAGGCAAAATACAAAGCTATATCAAATGTCTCCATCATTTGACTATCCGCCAATATTCCCATAAACTGCTTAGCCTTATACCGCACCAGCACGTTATCGCTTTCCAACCGTTCCTGCCACTTCTCCATAAAATAGTCCTTGTTTTCAACCATTATATTAAATGCACCCACAAAAGCCTGATACAAAACTCTATCATCAATATGTTTACTAATACAGCCCTTTTTCCCTTTGGCCGGATACTTCCCGTTACATCGCCAAATTATTCGTCTGTGCCTTTCATCAGTACTATTCCATACCTTCCTACCAAAAATCTTACCGCAGCAGCCGCATATAACTTTTCCGGCAAAAGGGTTATCGGTTGATGCGTATTCCAGCTTCTGAATGCCATGCTCCAATGCGTAAGCCTTTCTACGCTCCATCTCAAGCTGTACCGCCTCCCACATCTCTTTATCAATAATGGCTGGATGACTATCCTCCACCAAATATTGTGGTACTTGTCCTGTATTTTCGACTCGCTTTTTGCTCAAAAAATCAACCGTATAACTCTTTTGCAACAAAGCATCGCCTTTATACTTTTCGTTAGAAAGCATCTTCCGGATACTACCTTCATACCACTTCGACTTGCCATTCCAATTAGGAACACCATCAAGCTCCAGGTCCTTGGCAATTCTGTTGGCCCCTTTTCCGTTAAGAAATTCTGTGTAAATCCGCCGGACAATTTTGGCTTGTTTTTCGTTGATAATAAGATTACCATCTTCATCCTTGTCATAACCCAAAAACTTAACATGGTTAATTTGAATCTTTCCCTGCTCAAACCGCCTTCTAATACCCCAGGTAGAATTTTCCGAAATTGACCGTGATTCGTCTTGCGCCAGCGAGCTTAAAATGCTTAAAAGCACTTCGCCTTTGCTGTCCAGTGTCCGAATATTCTCCTTCTCAAACAGCACTTCAACCCCTAAATCTTTAAGCATCCGGACAAAGGTCAAGGTATCCAACGTATTTCTAGCGAATCGCGATATGGACTTAGTAATAATCATATCAATTTTTCGGGCTTTGCAGTCCTCAATCATTTTATTAAACTGCTCACGTTTTTTGGTATTTGTACCGCTAATGCCTTGGTCAGCGTAAATTCCGGCTAATTCATATTCCGGGTTACTATTTATATAGGAAGTATAATGGGTGACTTGGGCTTCGTAGCTGGATAACTGCTCAGCCTGATCGCTTGATACCCGGCAATACGCGGCAACTCTTTTCTTAGTCGGTACTAAATTTTCTGCAAGGCTTGTCCTATTAGCTCTTGCCGGAATAACGGTAATACTTCTGGCCATGTTTTATAACCTCCTCAACTACTGTTTTTTGCTTTATAGTGAGCTTGCTTACGGTAATGTCTTCAATGACAGTACCCGGGCAGGATTTTTTTCCTTCTATTATATATGTGCTGCATTGCCATACAATTTTTTTACTGGCATATTTACTATTCCAAACTCGCCGACGTAACGGCGCTCCGCATTTGCTACAAAACAGCATACCTGTGAGTAGATAACGATTTTGATATTTCTCCTTCGCATCTGCCATATTACCTTTAGCTTCAGCCCTTTGTAGCATTACTTGCTGTGCTTCTTCCCACATCTCTCTGGTCACAATTGGCGAATGGTTGTCTTCAATAAAATAGCTATCAACCTCGCCGTGATTAATGCACTTCTTTTTGGTAAGATGGTCCTTGATGTACGTTTTTTGAAGCTTAGCAGCACCTTTGTACTTTTCATTTTTAAGTATATTTAGCACCGTACTGGGATGCCACTGGCCACCTGCAACGGTTAGCACACCCTCGGCATTGAGCTCCTTGGCAATTACAAAAGTGCCCATGCCACTAATATAATCATTAAAAATCCGTTCTACAATCTCTGCTTGCATGGGATTAATGACGAGGTCACCATACTCATCTTTGTCGTAGCCCAAAAAACGGGTAGCATTGATAGCCAGTTCGCCCTTCTCAAACTTACGTCTATATCGCCACTTTATATTATCACTAGCACTTTTGCTCTCTTCTTGTGCAAAAGAGGAAAGGACGGTAAGCATAATCTCACCGTCCCCATTCATAGTGGATATATTCTCTTTTTCGAAGACAATTTCAACATCTAAATTTTTTAGTTCCCGGACTAATTCGAGCACAATGGTTGTGTTTCGTGCAAACCGCGATATAGATTTGGTTAGGATTAGGTCGATTTTCTGTTCCCTCGCCAGAGCTAACATCTCTTGGAATGCTGGACGCTCACCCTTGGTGCCGGTTATTCCTTGGTCGGCAAAAACGCCAACGTATTCATACTCAGGATTACTTTCAATCAGTGACTGGTAATAAATGGTTTGGTTTTCCAGTGATTCGCCTTGCGCATCACTTGCCGTGGAGACCCTGGCATAGGCGCAGACTCGTTTACGTTTTAGCTCGGGTGATTTGATTGGTTCGATAATTCTAACTCGCATAAGGCGGCTCCTTTCTATCAATTTGTACTACTATTAATCACTCCGATGCCAAATTAAGTCAAGTTATAAAGAAACGCTGTCTCTTGAATTGCCTTGATACAAAAAAATATGGATTGGGTGTATTTGCTATCCACCCAACCCGCCACATTATTATTCGCTATCAATTCCCTTCTCCACTAATTGAATTATGAGTTTACCCTGTCCTTCTTCCACTAAAATATAGTTACCAATTCGAAAACCAAGCTCGCGCAACCAATAACCCTGAAGCATGATACACGGCACATCCGGTTTTGAATATGCCACCGATTGATAGATTTTCAAAATGCGCTTGCTCATCTGCCAGCCCTCCTTGCCGTTCACATGTTAACTCTGTTTCAACCTGATAGCAAGGTTATTTGGGGAAATCTTTCTTGTTTTCCTCATCGATATCTCTTACCTAGATAAAATGCCGGACGCTCGGTTTACATGCGCGCCTGGTTATTAAAAAGACCTACTTCCTTAGAACTTTATCCCTCGCCATTTCTACTGCTGTATCCACAGCAGCCTTTTTAATTTCTTCCCTGGTTTCCACCCAACCGGTATTTTGGGGATCAGCGGCTTTACTGACACCATACCCCAACAACATACGGACAATTCTATCGCGTAAATTAGTCCAAATACTCATAATTGTTGCCTCCTATCGTTTTCCTTCCTTTATATATAGCAACTGAAAATAATCGGTCACACCCCGGGCAATGGCTCTGGCATAACGGTCCTGCCATGTGCGATTTGCTAGTAATGCGGCTTCCTCATCATTTGAAATAAACGCCATTTCCACTAAGCATGCCGGAGCCTCGGTATGAACCAGCACATAAAACCGTGCTTCCTTGTCGGCATCACCATCCGAGTAATCGGTTCTCCCTACCCGGTCTGGAAACTCAGCAGCTATTTGGTTATGCAGGCAGGTGGCCAGTCGGTCCCCATTCGTATCTCCCGGCGAAGTCCAAGTTTCATACCCTTTAGCACTTTTATTGGCGGCACTGTTACAGTGAAGCGACACAAACACATCTGCGCCCCAATTGTTGGCTAACGCTGTGCGATAATTCAAATCATCTGTCTCCGGCTGCTCCCACTCGGTTCGTGTAAGCTTAACTTCATAGCCAACAGCAAGCAGATATTTCTCAACTAATCTCGAAATAATGAGCGCAACGTCAGCTTCCTGCAAACCTGTGTTTTGATTTACTGCTCCAGGGTCAATATTCCGGCCCGAATGTCCGGGGTCAATTACAATACGCATAATAAATTCCCTCCCTTTGTCGATTTACTCGTTGCCTTTCAAAAACTGTTTTTCTTCCCTTAATTGCATCAGCCTATCACGCATAAATACCGGTATATATTGCCCGTACCCCATCCGATCTAAATTTTCAATAATACTGAGCCCCTCATTACCAATGTAAGCAAAGATAATCATAGACCGGCAAGTGCTGCTACCAAACAGGGCAACATCTACCCAATTGGCTATAATAACGATCATCAGCATAGCAAGCTTACGTTTGATGCCTTCAAAGCCTTTCTTACTTTGAAGACTTCCTGTATTCCATGCCGCAATTAACCCTGTCACATAATCGATCACAATAAAGATGAGAAGGGCGGTAACCAGCTTATCGACACCACCAATGAGAAAAGAAAATACTGCGCCCATAGCTGAAAATATAGCCATGATCCGCAGCTCCGTCTGTGTATATTCGATCATTTTACCCCTCCATTAAATTAATCCATAAGAACTAAGCGCTGCTTTAAGCGCCCGCACATCATCCGCTAACTTTTCGCATTTATCCCGTAATGCCTGCACTTCTATTTGAGAATAAGCGGCACTAATAGGAAGGCTACCAATTTCATTGTCCACATTTCCCAATGTAACCAACGTCTTTGGAACCGGAGTTGATCCAAAAAATCCAATCTTACTCTGGGCAGTATCTTCCTGTACCCAAGCATTCCCGGTATAAACCATCGCCGTTGAAGTCGCTTTGTCCCAGCACCTCATCCCGACAAACGGCACATAAAACACCCATGCCCCGCCAACGAAATGCGCAAGGCTATTATCCTTACCAGCCCACACACCTGTAGCCCCAATTCCGACAACATATAGATTTCCTTCAACCCCTACCGGGGGTGTGCTTAAAATCATGCTTTCCACCGCTGTCTGCACCAGTGCATCCAAGCGTTGCAGAGCCATATTATGAGTGATCTCTTTTTGTGCCTGCCCAGAAACTAAGTTTGGTAGTGCTAATCTAACCGTATTACTCATACTATCACCTCCTTACCAATTCCCCGTCCCCGGATGCTACTCATCTGATATATCCTGACCTTCAACAAAGCCTGAGGCGTACCAAAGTCGTTTGTCTGGTCAGCTGCCGTATACGTCACCAAGGGCGTTATGACCGTTAGTGTGCGCTTAACCGTAGAACCAGACACAATATCAACTTCATAGCGCTCGATACTTTCACTCATTGGTATATCCGCGTTATCTAACCAAGCTCCACCGCTTCGGTCACGCCGTACCCAAGTAATAGTTATGTTATTTGCTGCATCTCTACTGCCCGCCACATTACAAACCGACCACGGCTGGTACAAGCGGGCATTATTACTAAACATTTTTTCAATGTAAGTGGCATCCGTCACCGGCTTAGTTGCTGGCCCGATACGGTATGTTTTTGTTGAATACCACTCGCTCATTGGTGCTGGCAGGGTGGTAATCGTCGCTGATTTTAGCAACACAAACCGCTCCCCCATGCTGTGCTTATCTACTTGTTCCTCTGTACCCAGCCGTCCGCGTAAAAGTCCTGAAAGTATATAAGTATTCACTGCTATCAGCGTCGCCGATCTAAACTGCACAATCTCGTTCCCGATAACCGCAGCATTGTAACCATTCAACACATCTACCTCAGGCCTAGACTCTAAGGTTCCATGCGTCAGTACTACGGTTACTGAATTGCCCTCATCCCAGACTTCTGTTGATCCAGCTGTCAAAAGTGTTGTGATCATTCCCATCGTCGAAGGGCTGTCCATCTGCGTCTTTAGTATCCAAGATGCACCGCCATCTCTGGTTTCAAATACGTTGGCCCCATAAAAGGGACTACCCGTTGCCGCCAAATATACCACTGGATCAGACCTTGTATCGGTTGGCAGGCGGGGAATATCCAAGAATTCAACAGTAATGGCCGACGGCGGTATTGGTACTGACGAAGGTATCTCAGCGTCTACCATGCGCTCGGTACGCCTAAAGGTATTGCCGCCAACATCGGTACCTCCTTCCACTTTTATCACCCCAGGAACCCCAAGTGTAGTTTTGGTCAGTTGCACCCATCGTCGTCGACCGGATAAATCCATGTCCAAAATATCTCCGGGAGCCAAAAAGGCCCACCAAGGTCCTAAGGACGCTGCAACCGTTGAGCGCCGAACCCAAGCCTCATAGAGTTTTTGCTCAGCTAGTTCCTTGGCCCTGGCATCTGTAATCACGAAATCAAGATCAATCTTTTCGGTGTTCTCACTTGTGGAATTAGGTCTTACAGCTGTTTGCAAACCAGCTTGATAATCTTTATCAAGCGATAAATAGGACACATTAACCAACTTAGGCAGTTCCCGATCATGCTTACGCTCTATGGTATAGCTGCTCTCTTCGCCACAGTTTCCCTCCTTCGCTCCCAGAAAATCAGCCGGAACGGGAAACCGGTTATAATTTTCCTTCCTAATAAATAGGAGCTTACCGTTTGCTTCCGCTGCTCCAAAGGTATAGACCATCATGAGCTGTTCGATCCGCTCCCGATAGGTTTTTTCTGAGGACACACAAAAACCATCAATCGGTATTCCCGCCAAATCGGACGCTTCCATATCAGCAGTTCCTAATTGGGTATGTAAGCCCGCGCCAGCCGATACTTCTTTGACGATGCTATCTAGGTAATTGAGCTTTCTGACAATCTCAAAGGTAAAGTTGGGAATTCGATTACCAAAGTCAGTTACGTCCATATGCTGTATCACGATATAGGCCAAACCCCGGTAGGCCGGAACAGGAAAACTGGTTTCAATACCCTCAATAAACGGATCAGGCTCTTGGGTTTCGGTGCCATGATACAAAGTGTACTCTATAGCCGGATTGTCTCCCGCAAATTTATCGGTCACCTCCTTGCCGTCGGCCCACACCCGGTTAAAGCCAGTAATTTCTCCTTCACATAAGCCGATGGCGAACGATATGGTATAGGAATACGTCGTTGTTTTACCACCTCCGCCACCCTTGCCACCGGGGGACTCTTCCTTTTTGTGCTCAACAAAGTTAGTTCCCCATATGACATTCCCGGCAATCCGGGTGGTTCCATAGACCTTGTTAATTGCTACCCCATAGGTGGAACACTGGATCGACAGGTCCGACATCCGTGACCCTGTGGCATTAGGGGCTTTGGGACCAAACAGCCGCTGGTCTACAAAACCTGCTGCCATGGAAATGACGGCACCCCAGAACGGGTTGGCCGCCGCGATCGCGTTGGCAAGTAGAATGGTGGCCATCAGTCGGCCTCCGGTATGCGAAACACGTTCCTAAGCGACCGAAGCCAGGCCGGACTCAGTGGCATTTCCACGACTTTATGCACATCGGCCCAAGCATGGATAAACCGATCTTCCCCAGCATAGATTCCCACGTGGTTTGATGTTCCGTTAGAAAAACTAAAAAGCAGCACGTCGCCGGGCTGCCTGTTTGCTATCTCTACCATAGC
The DNA here is from genome assembly GCF_000445445.1 of Sporomusa ovata DSM 2662. GTDB lineage: Bacteria > Bacillota > Negativicutes > Sporomusales > Sporomusaceae > Sporomusa > Sporomusa ovata. The sequence goes on from NZ_ASXP01000006.1 coordinate 101,511, forward strand.
CGCATAGTTACTTAGCTCCTCTTGCAGTCGTTTTTCCCGACCGGGAACCGGCATCCGGTGATAATCCGTATCGCTTTCTACCGGTCGTCCCGTTACGGTGGTATAAACGCCGCGAATGAGTCCCACACAATCGGTGGCAACCCCTTTGAGTGAAGCTTGATGCTGCCATTTTGTCCCTACCCATTCCCGTGCTTCGACGACTATTTTTTCTCCAATCATCGCTTTCCCCCTTACCCTCGACTCGCATCGTCACCTGCTGCTACGACATCGGAGCCACCCTTTACCGGATAACTGGCAAGATAATCATTGCCCGGTACCATTGGCTCCCCCCGGAAATTAAGCCGGTTATTAAACCGGTTAATACATGTCGAGTAATTGCGATCACAACCGGCCACGATGGTGAAGGTATCTCCTACTTGGGGATGCCAAATTGTAGGTAAATACACCTCAATGGTACCATCCGCGGCAAACGTCTTGGTCTCAGAGGTAGTATGAAGGTTAGCGCCGCTTGTCCAAATGATAGTGCCATAATCGTAGAACCCGGCATCTGCCACTACATCGGTCGCAAATTGTGTATCGCTATAGACTGCCGTTACTGTTCCCGTTGTTGTGTAACTCGCTAAATTTACACCGCACTTGGCATCACCTAAAGTTGCCCGGCAGGTCTTTTGATAGACCGCACCTGCCTTCTGTTGGTAGGCTTCGGTTAATCCCCGTATCTCTGCCGTAAAACCGGTCTTACCGTAACGGATACGACCAATGGTACCACGCCTTAGAATAAGTTTCGGGGCACTGACATTCTGCCAATTAACCAGGTAGATCGTCACCCGGGCAAAGTCATAAACCCCACCTGCCAGCTCCTCCTCAGTAATGCGGTCAGAACATAAAACGCCATCTACATCAAGATTATCGACAGACAAACTGTCACTGGTGTCCACAGCCGTCGGCGTAAAACCGGTAGCCGCTTCATAGGTGACATCATCAAATGTCACATCCCGATCGTGGCTGGTAAAACCAAATGTTACGCCATCTGTCCGATCAACCCGCCAGCAGTAGGCAGCAGTAACTACTTCCTCGGCCATCCAAGGTACAGGATGCGGGTCTACAAGTGCTTGTGCATATAGATCAGCTACATTTGGATGCTGTAAACATATACACTGCGCATACAGTTCTGACAATACTACCGGAGTTAGTGTCTCATCAGTAAGCAGTGCCTGCGCGTACAAGCGCGAAAGCCTTGTGCTTGGGTCTATAACCGCTTGACCATATAACTGGGCTAATTTTGCATTGTCCATATTACCCCCGCTTACGCTCTGGCCTTAAACCCAATTTGTGCGGCATTGAACTGAGTTGGTGTCCAGTTCCCGTCAAATTGTCTGGATTCCAAGGCCATGGTCGTGGGAATCGCTGCCTGTGTCCCAAGGTTATCGCTACCTATTTTTAGTATCCACTCCGCGTTCGGCAGGGAAGTACCCGAAGCAGCTCGCGCTGTCACTTTAACGGACTTAACCCCTGTGCAAATAAGTGGTAGATCGCCTATGGCACAGAGCATTTGATCGTTGTCACTCACGAACTCGGCATAGCGTACTGTTTCCAAAAAATCTTTCCTTGCCAACCGATCAGCCGCTGCCGATTCACTATAGGCTCGACTGGGGTCGGACACCTGGTATTGCGCATATATACAATCAAAATAGGTTGCTGAGTCCACCGTATAGGTTCTTTCTGTCACATCAGCCAATCCGTTACCAGCAAAGTAGTATGTCCCATCGCTGTTATACCCGTTATTATCTGGACCAGCTGAATTCCTACCGTATTTCATTTGCGCTGTCTCTGTATAAATTGCCAAACACTCACCCGCCGAAACTAGCCAGTTATCAGGGAAATCGACGCCTGCGATAAAGGTTTTTATTCCCGTTGCCGAAATAGCAAGCTGATTTGACACTAATCGCTTGGTATGTTTGGTAGGTGTCCCTTGATTGCGCGTACAGACTCCAAGATAGATCGTTCCTGTTGTATTAAAATTAACGGTGATAGTTTTAATCGTTCCGGCATGCGCGAAAACATTGGCCAAGATATACGTACGGCCCACGGTTCTATTGCTATAGGTTGTCGTCACTTGATTGCCTACTATATCGTAGTAGGCCGGAGGACTAGCTTCTCCCGCACCCGTTAACGCAACAATGACAGGACGCTTGTTGCCGATACGCCCATCATTGGTAATCACGATATCGGATAAAGAAAAAGAAAGGACATTCCCGCTTGACCCGCTATACCAATAGGCTGAGCCTATTAAATCGGTTGCCGGTCCCGTATCACCTGTAAAATCAACAACTAACTCACCATTTTTCCATACCTGGAACACACCTGCTGCCGAATCCTTCTCGAGCCGCATTTCAATTTGGGTTATCGTTAGGGTCGTCATGGCGAAGGTGCCTCTGGCTACTCCGTTCACATAGGCCGTCGCAACAAGTGTTTGCTGGTCGATACTCAAATAAGCAAGCGTTGTCGTTCCGTCTGATTTTCGAAGAGCAAGGGGTATCGCATTGTTTGAGGTATTAACAGGTGAGACAATATAAATACATTGGGACAACCACACCTCAGCGGTTTGTTCAGGAAAGTCGTGCCGCAGAATACTTGCATTTACTCCCTGATTGATGGCGTAATAAGGGGCTGTTCTTGCGTAGGCACTATTAATAACCTGCACAAATCCGCTGTTGAAGGATAATTCTTCTAACAGCCCCACCGTATAAAATGTAAATGACATAAAGCTGCCTCCTACCATTTAATCTCGATCACTGTAATTCCGGACCATGAATAACTGCTCCAATTATCAATATTGATCGGCATCTCGTCAGTATCGAAACGACAGGGTACATCGTACTCGAAGTCTGCCGTTACAACACCGGCTGGAATGGCGTCAAAGGTAATTCTGCCTGTGACATAATCCACCGTGTAGCCACTTGTCTGCATTACGCCGCTAATATATAGGGTAACAGTGCCGCTAACCGGCTTCTTGATTAGCCGAATGTCGGTGAACCCTGCGCTGTCTACGTAGGTTTTTTGCAGTTGGTAAACCAGTTTGTTTCCTTCCAAAACCCCACAAATCTGGCCCACTGCTTTAAAATCAGACCAATCCTTAAACCGAAACCCATAGGCTTTCCCTTTTCTTGCTCGGAAAAATGCAATCAGGTTATCTAGCTGTTTTTGGTTCTTCACCCCATGCGCCACGTTATATTTACAGCGGGACTGCGCCCAGTTTTGGTTTCGCTGCTCACCGCCGCTAGACGTAGTAACGACCCCGGTGGAAAAACCGGGGCCGCCAGTTGAGCCGTAAGAGATGTCTGGAGGAAACTGTACTTCATGAAAGCTGCTCATAGATTCCGTCTTCCTTGCGCCAGAGCCATATTCATACTGGCTAATATCTGCCCTTGCGACTGCCGGAAGGAATGGGCGTCAGGGGTGTTTATGTTCATTACAATTGTCGGCGAACGCTGGCTGTCGGAGTACGCAGCGGGGGTATAAGGCGTTTATGTTCATTACAATTGTCGGCGAACCAGCAGACATCATGCTTTGTGTATCTTGCGCGTTATATACCCGGCCACCACGATTAAAGTTAATAAGCTCCGGACCCCTCTCGCCTACCAGCGCTAGACCGCCGTCGTAATTACCACCTAACGCAAATTTGGGTAAAGTGATCTTCGGTTTGGAAGAACCGGTGGCTGGATTTGCCGAACCGGCTAGCCCCCCTTTGAGGAAAGAGCTGCCGAAAACCGACATCACGATGCGGCTGGCCAGCCACTCGGCGGCGATATCGGCAATGATCTTAATGATCTTTGTTCCCAAATCACTCCAGGCGTCGCCAATGGATTTCGTGCCGGTGATCACGTCAGAAAATACACCTTTAAGGCCATCATACATTCCATTGGTATACTGAGCCATGTAGCTCATGGAAATGCGATGCGCGTCTTGCCATATCTTATAGTAGCTATCAATATATTCTTGTTTCCCGGTAAGTTCTTGAGCAAGTAACGCCTGCTCGCTAGTCAATAACTCCTGGAATCTTGCAATATCGCCCTCAGCACGGGCTTGATCCAAATCTTCCTGAAATTTCACCCGTTCGTAATGCAGGTCTTTTAGCTTTTGATTTTTTTCCGTCTCAATAGCTACCTGCTCTGCCGCTACTTGCTTGCTGAAAGCAACCATACCGGACTCAGTGATTTCAAATTGTATCCCGTTGGCTGTCCACGCCTCACGAAACACGGTTTGCTGCTCTTTGGTAGCAACAGCATATTCCATCTCCCAATCACGGTACTTGCGGCGAATGGTGTCAAGTTGAGTTGCCACATCTAGTTTCCATATCAAACTTCTGCTTATCGACACCGGTTACGCCAATAGCTCCCAGCTTTGTTTGCAAGGCTCGCGCCGCATCGGCAGCCTGATCCCAGATGCTGTTTCGCTTCTTTTGTTCGTCGGCCATGATCTTACGGCGACGGACAGAATAGGTGGCCTCCAGCCGTTCCAAATCCCGCTGGTAATTTTCGTTGGCGGCCATCGTTCCGTTCAAAGACTCCAGTTGCTGTGAACGCCAGAGTTCTAATTGCTCTAATTCTGTTTTCGTAGTCTGTACCCATTGATCTTCAATGGCCTTGCTGGTCTGCTCTGCTTTCTTGGCAAGCTTGTCCCACTCACTGCCAGCAGTACCAGTGCCGCCCCCTGCACCGGTTGGCACACCACTTGTTCCGGCAACATTGCTTCCTGTTAAGCCGGTAAAGGTGGTATTAAGCCCACCCGCACTCTCTTTCAGTTCCTGTACACCAGAGATCAATTTACTTCCGATACCGTCCCAGGCTGTGCTGATTCCGCCCACTGCGGCTTGAACCCGTTTGGTAGCCGCCGCGGCCTCTTCCCCCGCATTGGCAGCTCCCTGCGAAACACTTTCCAGCCACCCAGCAGCGGCTGATTGTATTCCACCACCAAATATATTAAGGAGCGGCTGAAGGGCAGAAAAGATATGTTGCACTCCATTAAAAACAATACTTTTGAGCTCTGCCCATTTTTGCTGCGTATAAGCCACAGCTGCTGTCCAGGTGTTGGCAAACAATCCGCCAAGTGGCTCCCACGCCTGCCAAATGACCCAGGCTACAGCACCTAAAGCGGCACCGCCAGCAATGAACGGCGCTAAGGGAACCAGGGCTGTCCAGAGTGCCGTGCCAAAAGCAATAATAGCCGGAATAGCTGCTCCTGCGAGCGCCCCGGCTACTACAAAAATTGCTAATGATAATTCTTTGGGAATCAAATCGCGTAGCGCAGCCTGAATTCCGTTATTTTTGACATAGGCCGCAAACTGGTCGAGTGCTTCTGCCATGGCTTTCATTCTTGTTTTGAGATCGAGCGCAGCAATGATTTTGTCACCCATTTCGCGCATGACAGAAGAAACGTTATCCTTAATGGTCGAAAAGAGTCCGGGGATTTCCTGCGACAAGCCCTCCATACCGCCTTTGAATCGGCTCTGCATGCCCATCAGCACGGCGTTTATGCCGGTAGTACTATTGATGGCACCTTGTTCAGCCATTTTCATCGCGGTTGGAATATCCGTCCCAATCGCATCGGCGAGGAACTTCCAGGCGGGAACCCCGGCCTCGGCCAGCTGCAGCATCTCTTCTCCCGAAACCTTGCCTTTGGCCTGCATCTGTCCGATAGCGAGTGTCATCCGGTCGATGCCTTCTTGTCCTATGCCCAGCATAGCGGCAGCATCACCAATGGCCGCCATCATGGGAATGATGTCTTGTGCGGCAAAGCCAAATGCTAGCAGTTTCTTCGACGAATTGACGAGGCCCGGCAGTTCAAATGGGGTTTGTGCCGCAAACTTGGCTAAATCACCAAGAAACTTTTCTGCCTGCCCGCTATCCCCAATCAAGGTAGCAAAGGCTCTCTTGTTGGCCTGCATATCACCGGCCATCTTAATGCTGGCAAGGCCTAAAACACCCATAGCGGCAGCGGCTGCAGCAAAACCGGAGACAATGTTTTCCGACATTTCCATGGCTTCTGAACCTAGGCCTTTACGCATAGCTCGTTTTGTGCTTTCCCATTTCTTCAGAAAATCGGAGTTATCGCCCCCGATGATAATTGTCATTGCAGCATTTCCAGCTATGGTATCACCCCACTTTCGCGATCAGCTTGGCCATCTCTGCCTTAACTTGTTCCGGTGTTTTGTCAGCGCTTTTTTTCTTGGCTGGTTCAATGCCTAACAGCATGTCCACGGTAACCGGTCGTTTCAGTTCATAATTGGTGCAGGTATTGATGATCGGAGCGACAAGCTGGGCGGCTGCCCGCTGTTTTTGCTCTATTCGCCAGAGATACCCATCAATCATCTGCTGGAACTCTCCGGGTGTTAGTTTCCCGAACTCCCAGGGTGAAAGGGCCAATGCCCCGTAGGCCATTGGCTCCATACACGCAATCCACTCGGCTACCGTGGTTATTGTCCGTTTCCCAGGTCACCGGACTCCACTGTTTCCTCTGTTGTTTCTTCGCCCATGATCTTGGATTTGCGGACAGCATCGCCGATTTTTGCTGCCAAACTTTCTACGCTGCCCCCTGATTCCATGTACTCTTGCATCATGAGACCAACCCGCTGCAGGGTTAGTCCTTTTTCCGCCTGCTTTAGGCCACCCCATAAAAGTATGCGGATGGCGGAAAAGCCTGCAGCCATTGGGTTGCTTAGAACATATAGCAGGGATTTTCCTCCCATTAATTCTTCCATGTCTGCCGCCGCGTTAATGTCATAGCGGAGCTTGCGCTCTTTGCCGCCAATGGTAAGATACACTGGTCCTGTCATGAGAAGTCCTCCTTCTTTTTCCGTAAACATTAAAATGAGCGCACAGCTTTTTCCATGCACTCCTTGATTAAATCGGGGCTACTCCCGGAGTTGTGTCAGTGGAAGTCGGTACAGCGGTAAGACCCGCACAGGTTCCATTGGCAATCGCGATGTTCAGTGTCGCGTCATTAGCCGCTGCCACTTTTCTCGTCAAGACTACTGCTATTCCCACACCGCTAACATCAAAGAGAGCTATCACCGCACTATCGAGTGCTAGCGTCTCTCTGACTTTTTGTGCCACCACAGCCGCTGAATCATTTAAAGAGACAGCCACACTAATGGCTTTCGGTGATCCAGTCATTCCTGCGGCAGTTACGGTAACGGTCGCATTACCTGCCGTCGTTACCGTTCCGGCTACCATGACCGTTTCTACTTGTTTCGTACCATTAACTTCTTCCGGTGCGCCACTGCCGTCGAGTTTAATTTTGTAAGTCGCCACATCATCATGCGGCGCTTCTTCAGACAAATCGGTAATGGCGGCATAGCCTTGAAACTTGCTGCCGTCTTTTCGTACATAGCGGACATGGACTAGGGTTCGGTTATAAAAGGACGACAGTAACCATTGCCGTCCTGCTTCTACTGTCAAGCCTGCCAAATCAGTCAGCATAACCGCATCGGCATCAATGCTCCAACTGAGTAGCCCTGGAACGCTGGTCGTCCAGGCCCCGGACATTTTGTGGCTAGCATCAATCATGGCGGCAGTCATACTGAGCGTAGCTCCACGCTGGCCGCCTATGGTAACCCATACAGGGTTTTCCGCTGTTCCAGTGTTAACTTTGAGTAGAAAATCTACACCGTCACTTGGAATTAAGGGCATTTCATCACTCCCTGGTGTCAATTATCGTGAATTTAAATAGTATCGTGGCTTCGCGGTGCGACTCAAAACGCTCCACTGAATGACTGTCGACAGTCGCCAGCACCACCTGCCAGGCCTCGCTTAATTCCAATACCGGCTGCTGAATGGCAGCAATAGCGACATCTGCCAATTCCGCTACTTCCTTGTCGCCTTGGTACTCGCTGATAATTTTTATCGTGGCCGTGACTACTGCTCCGGATATTGTTTTGGTGCTCCAGCTTTGGGCTACTGTATCAGTGAGCACAACATAGGGGGCTTTCTTGCCTGCGGGTACATGATCATAAACTGACACCGTCATGGCATGTTTCAGTCTGTCATAAAGTGCCTTATTTAAAGGGGACACGGGTGAGCGGATCACTTTTTCACCTCTCGCCGGACAACAGCACGGATCTTAGCCTCAATGCCAGGCACTAATTCCTTACGGGCTCTTTCGGCAAAGTATTTGGCCTTCACCCCGCGCTTGGTGCCATATTCCTGAAGCGGCGCATGGGGGGCTTTGGCCCGCACCATTCGGGAAATACCGTATTTCCCCTTACGGGTGACGATGCTTTTGCGCAGTTGACCACTTTTCTTAGGAGCCAACGCTTGCTCACGTTGCCGGATTTCCCGCGATCCAAGCTCTACCTCTTTTTCGATAGCTTGACTGACGTTACCGGAGATTAAATCACCGAACCGCAGGCATTTATCAATACCAGTAACTTTAATCGTTGGCCGCATCGGCTACCACCTCCCGGCACTCAAGTCTAAGATAGGCTTTTTTCTCTTCTTCGTTGATCGGTGGCCCAATCTGCTCAAATATCCGATCGCCATATTGAACACGGTCGGTTACAGCCACATCACTGCGGTAGCGAATGGTAATGCGGTGTAGGATTTCTGGTGTTAGCTGTTCAAATTGATCTATTGTTTTAGTGGTCACCGTCATAAGCTTGGCCCAAACTGTGGCGCGAACCGTATACGTCGTTTCGAAGCCGCCTTGTTCATCAGGTACTTTTGTTTCCTTTAATAATGTAATGCGACAGTTGAGTTCTCCCGGGTTCATATGCATCACCTACCATTGATGAGCGCGATAAGGCGAAAGGAGCGTGTACACTACTTTGGGGATCGCTTCGCCTATGCGCTGCTCATAAAAATGGGCTACCAGGATGAGGATGGCTTGTTTGACAGGTAACGGGATTTCGGTTGATAAGGCAGTCTGTAAATAGTCCTCGCAATGGGCGGTTACTACGGAAATCAAACTGGCGAGAAGGGGTTCTTCCTCCTCGCCATCAATTCGCAAATATTCTTTTGCCTCTGCTATGGTGACTAGCAAATTATCCATGAGGCTTGTCCATAAGGCCAGCGGCTTGTAGCTTTGCTATCAGTTCATTAAAATTCGTTTTTAGTTCTGCGATGGTGGCAGCATCACTTTTTTCTTGTTCAACGGCCCTGCTGAGCGGGACACTGCCAAGGATAAGTTCACCTTCAGCTTTGATTTCCAGGGTTCCACTGACCACCCATTTGTCTCCGCCTTGTTCTGCATAGTTTTTAATCGTCATGATCATTCACCTTACGATGCTTTCATTTGGAGTACTTTGATGGCTTCCGGTAATATGAGTTTGCCGTCCACACGCTGGGTGGCTTTGAAACCAACTTGTCCTGTTACAGCGTAGAGCTCATTAAGACGTTGGAAACTTCGACCTTGGCGGTCAGCGACCCAGTAGTAGCTGAAATCACCAAAGGCGATTGTTTTAGCGCCAATAGCAATAGCCGGAACATAGGTCGAGGTTTTTACCGGACGGCTAAAGATAGTATCCGGTTCACCTGCTGTAACTGAGGGCAGCCAGAGGTATTGCCCGTTTCCGTCTTTGAGTTTGCGGATGGCTTTGACGGTAGCATCATTAGTAACAAAAACGGCGTTTTTGCGATACGGAGATTTTAGGGAATAGTACAAATCCATGATTTCATCAAAGGTAAGGGCTGTAGCACTGGCTGTTGTAACCCCTACACCAGCACCACCAGTCGCATTGAAAATGCCGGTCGGTTTGCCGGAGCCGTCACCAACAAAGAAGGCCTCCTCTTCTTTTGCCCCAATGCGGCGAGCAAACTCCTTGGCAATGTACTGTTCAAGATTAAAGACGCTGTCATTGATTAGCTCTTCCGATACCTTAATGACCGCGGCTAATTTATATACCCCAATCGAGACTTGGCCGAAGGCATCGTCAGATTCAGGAATAACCCCTTCTTCCTCAACCCAGGAAGCTGTGCCCTTTGAAGCCACTACCGGGATTTTCTTATCGCCAGAAGAAGTGGTAATGACCTTGGCCAGCTGCCGAAAGATGTTTTCTTCCTCCAAAGCTTGAATAAGGGTACGCTCAAAGTCGTCAGGTACCAAGTAGCCACCTTCTGAATCTGTGCCAACCTGGAGAGCATTTTGCACATCAAAAATGTTTTTGCTTTTCATGGCTTTCCAGAAAGCGCGGTTGTATTCATTGGTGGCTCGACCTGTTTTTTCGGACTCTGTCTGCTGATTCGGTTTGTTGGTGATAGGGACACTGGTTACCTTGGATAGTTCCAAATCTAATACGGCTTGGCGTTCTAGTCGATCAATCTCCTTACCCAGGTTCACTACATCGGCTTCCATACTTTCATAGGTAGCCGTGTCTTCGGCAGATAAAAGACCATTTTCATTTCGTCTGGAATCAAAAAAGGCTTTGGTGCTATCCCAAAGCTTGGCCCGCTTTTCACGGAGTTCTAAAATTTTATTCATGAGTTGTTCCCCCTATTTCAATAAGTTCAATCTTGTTAGTAACTCTTGATGCGGCACGCCTTGCGGCTGGGCTTCTGATTCTTGTTTTTCCTTTGGCAATTTGCGGCGCAGGGCGTTGGTAACCGTGATTTTATCAAAAATAAAACCCTCTGTCGCTTCCACCTGATCGGGAGCGTAGAGGATTTTATCGGCAAAACCTAACTCCACTGCCTTTTGGGCGCTAAACCAGGTTTCCGCATCCATCATGCTTGATATTTTGGCTCTTGATAGCCCTGTTTTTTGGTGGTATGCATTGATAATTCCCTCTTTCACTTCACTTAGCATCTTGATACCGCTTTGAAAGTCAGCAGCTTCACCAAAAATCATGGTGGCCGGATTATGCACCATGATACAGGCAGTCGGCGACATTACAACTTCATCGCCAGCCATGGCAACCACAGAGACCGCGCTAGCAGCTAAGCCATCAATCTTGACGGTTACTTTGCCGTTATACTCCTTTAGCATTGTATATATTTGGCTTGCGGCAAGCGCATCCCCCCCTGGGGAATTTAGCCAGACAGATATATCACCAGTTGATTCTGTAAGCTCAGCTTTGAATTTTTTCGGGGTAATATCGTCATCATACCAACTATTCGCGGCTATGTAGCCATCGAAGTACAGCGTCCGTCCTTCATCGCTATTACGCCAATTCCAAAATTTATTCATTTCACATCTCCTCGTCCTTTGATATATGCGCCCAAATCTTCCAGATTCAGCATGTTCCCATTCATAGCATAGACATCTCCATGTTCAATTGCGTTCATATTTTCTAAAGACCTTACGTCATTAGGGCTTAAGAAACCATTTTGAATTCCGATAGCGTAACCTTGCATTCGCGACGCATAATCTCCTCGCAAAAGCCCTTCCACTATAAAGCCAACATAGTACTTACTTTTTTCACTGTCAGTAAATAAGGCTTTATTTACTGACTGCTCTATCCGTACCAATCAAGGCCGGATTGTGTGAACTACAAAGCTAATGGATTGGTGCTCAATATTACTGAAAGTTGCTCGGTCAAGGCTTGCCACCAAATGCGGCGGTACTCTAAATATTCGGCATATCTCCTCGGTTTGAAACTTTCTTGTTTCCAAAAATTGGGCCTGTTCTGGTGGGATGCCAATACTTTTAAACGACATCCCTTCCTCCAAGACGCATACACGATGAGCATTGGCGCTGCCTTGGTAAACAGCATTCCAACTGTCCCTGACTCGGGCTGGATCTTTTACCACTCCTGGATGTTCCAGAACACCGCCGGGAGTCGCGCCATTGGCAAATAGTTTAGCTCCGTATTCTTCAGTGGCTATGGCCATACCGATTGCGTTTTTGGCCATGGCGATGGGGGAATAACCAATGAGACCGTCAAAGCCTAGTCCGGGAATATGAAGAACTTCATAGCTGCGTAGCAAATGGCTTTGGCCATCTTTTTCGTATTGATAGTAAAGCTGGCCTTGGTCGTTCGATTGACAGTCATTTTGTTTGGTAAGAGCGGGTATAGAGCTACTACTCTGCCACGACCATCGCGGATGATTTGAGCAAAGGCATTACCCCATAATAAAAGATGGCCCATCAGTGTTTCTCTGAACACGAATGAGGTCATCTCTGGATTTGGTTCGCTATGGAGCAGATAATATATGGGGTGATCTGCTGCTTTTTCTTTACCGCTCGTAGTATAACGATAAGTGTGTAAAGGCAGCGATGCTATGGTTTCAGCAAGAATTCTGACACAGGCATATACAGCAGTCGTTTGCATGGCTGTTCGCTCATTTACCGTTTTGCCGCTTGTGCTAGTTCCAAAGAAAAAGCTATATGCGCTGCCCCAGCTATTTTGAGGACTGGCTCTCGTCGGAAAAAGTCTTGATAGGAATGGGATTTTCATGGGTCACCTCCTGAAAATGGGCGTAAAAAAAGCCACTCATTACTGAGCGGCTCAACTAGTCTGTTAATGTAAAGAGCCCGCAATGATCTACGCTACAGCCTACACCGATCATTACATACCTATACGCAAACTTTCGCCTACCCACAAGCATTACACAACCGATGCAAACCTTTGCTCGACTACCACAGATAGCTACTGAACCGCCTGCAATCTCCCGACTGCAAACGACCCGTATCATTCACAACCCATAGCAGTCTTAGCTCGACCAACATAAATCCCTTGGGACCACACGGCAACAGTTGGGCTACCGTACAGCCTTTCAAGACCTATGCCAACCTTCCCGCCGACTAACGCCGAGCCTTTCGACCCGACGCCAATCTTTGGCCGACTGATGCCGAACACCATAAGATATCCGACACCAATCTTGGCTCGACCATTACAGACCCTTTACACTCATAGTATATACTAGCTTTAATATCTAATACCTTGCAAAAAATGGTACTTAATTACCAACATCAAGGTTACTAAAGACACTTCATAGCACCAATATTCCTCTCTCATCATACACGCTAGCCTTATTCACATTCCTTATAGCGCGATCCAATGCCATAATCAATGCCACTGCACCATCAATCCGCTCGGTGCTTTTTTCTTTGTCTGGCTTAAGATTGCCAGCGGGATCGGTTTTGACATAGATATTATCCATCATCCATCTGAGCACTGGGTTACCGCCATGTGCAATATTCTTCTCTAAAGTAAGCTTCATGAGTTCTTTAGTTGCTGGCGACATATCCTTGTACCCTTGTCCAAAAGGAATGACGGTAAAACCCATGCCCTCTAAGTTCTGTACCATCTGCACAGCGCCCCATCTGTCGAAGGCTATTTCCTTGATGTTGTATATAGTATGGAGTTCTTCAATAAAGGCTTCGATAAAGCCGTAATGGACCACATTACCTTGGGTGGTCTTAATGTAGCCCTGCTGCTGCCAGATGTCATAGGGCACATGATCTCGCCGAACTCTTGTGGCCAAGTTATCTTCAGGAATCCAAAAGTATGGCAGCACTATAAATTTTTCAGTGCTATCACATGGCGGGAATACCAGGACAAAGGCGGTAATATCTGTGGTGCTTGATAAATCCAGTCCCCCGTAGCATATTCTGCCGCGTAAGCTTTCAAGATAGATGGGAAAAGCACATTCATCCCAGCGGTCCATCTGCATCCAGCGAACCGATTGTTTTACCCACTGGTTGAGCCGCAGTTGCCGGAATAGGTTCTCTTCGGCTAGGTTTTCCTTGGCACTTTGAAAAGCAGCTCTGACTTTCTCTATATCTATGGTATAGCCAAGCGATGGGTTGGCTATATACCAATTTTTTTCGTTAGCCCAATCGTCGGTATCTTCTATGCCATAAATGACCGGATAAAAAGTTGGGTCAATTTTTCTTCCGGCTAGTATATCCTTTGCTTTCTGATGTACCTCATAACAAATTGAGTTTCGATCATTGCCAGCCGTAGTGATTAAGAAAAATAAAGGTTGCGTTCTAGCATCGCCGGAGCCCTTGGTCATGACATCATAAAGGTTACGATTGGGCTGCGCATGAAGTTCGTCCATTATACAGGCATGAACATTTAATCCATGCTTAGTATAGGCTTCGGCTGAAAGTACTTGGTAGAAGCTATTGGTGGGCTGATAAACTAGACGCTTGACTGACATTATGGGCTTAATCCGCTTTCGTAGCGCCGGGCATTGGTCAACCATATCGACCGCCACGTCAAATACAATGGACGCCTGTTGCCGATCCGAAGCGCAGCCATACACCTCGGCTCCCCACTCGTTATCGCCGCAAGTCATATATAGCGCCACTGCGGCGGCGATTTCCGACTTTCCATTTTTCTTGCTTATTTCGATATATGCAGTATTGTACTGCCGATAGCCATTTTCTTTTACTGTTCCGAAAATGTCCCGGATAATTTGGTCTTGCCAAGGTAAGAGTGCAAAAGGCACACCATGCCACTGGCCTTTGGTGTGTTTTAAGCAGTTGATAAAGCTAACTGCATGCTGAGCTTTTGCCTCATCATACACTCTTCTTACCCCCACTTAGCAAAATCAGCTCCATCGGATCAGCCTCATTTTGCTGTCCAGCATCTGCAACAATTCGGCTCCGAGCGGATGGAGTCAGTCCAAACTGCTCGCAAAGTTTATTCATGATTTTAAGGTAGGTCTGGGCGATGGATACCTGTGGTACCTGCTGCCAATAGCCTGATGGGGTTTTTACAATCGTGCCGTGCTTACTGATAAATTCTTCGGCTTCCTTCCACCGGGCATAGGCTTGGCAGTATCCGGCAAAGGCCGCCATATCAACAGTTGTTAGCAGTCCCAAATCTTCTAGCTGCTTAGTTAATCGCCGCCATTCTTTTTTAGCTTCGGTATCAAGCCAGCTTGGGCATTTGGGTGCTTTTTTTACTGGTGTAGGTTCATTTGTATTAAGCTGTCGTTTACCCGGATTGCCTTCCAGTATTTTTAACGCTATCGGCTTTGGCTTCCTTCCTTTTTGGGCCATGGGTATCACCTCCTTTGCAAATAAAAAGAAGCCTACTTTCGTGTAAGCTCCTTAATGTTTCTTAACATATATTGCAATCTTATAAAGTTATCGTTTTTAGTTTAGCAATCCGCTGCTCGTCAGTTTCATGTGGAGATGTCAAAATAAACGTCATTTTAATAATATCTTCGACCGGAGTTTTTTCTTTTAATGTTTCTAAGATGGTCTTTACCTGTTTAGTTTCTAAAGCCGCTTGCGATTTTTTGCCCATAGCTACAATAAATCGAGGTTTAAATAGCTCAATTTGTTGAGCTAGATATATTGAACAGTTTTCAAATATTGATTTAGGAAGCGTTTTGCTTCCTGTGCTACTTTTATCCCACCGACAATTAATGGCATCCGCTAAATAATACCCTTTATTTTTGAAATCTTCCAGGGTATCTACACAACCCAAACCAGCACAATTAATGTATTTGAATAGTTTACTTCTAAAATCGCCCTTTGGGCCCGATAAGTCGTAGAAAAAACCATTTCCCACCTTAGGTGGTGATTCAGCGACAAACATAATATTAATTCTAACTTGTTTCGGATAGTCATAATTAAGGCCAATCTCTTTGTGCCCAACACATAGCCCTTTGCCAGCATATCCACTACAAATTTGGCATGTTAGTACTGCATTTTTTATAGCCTCTGCCTTGCTTGAATCCATTCTGCTTCACCCCACAATAGATTTATGATAACTCTGCCTTAGTATTTGTCAAAGCTTCGTTTAACTGAGCTGTGTCAATTCCATTATCCTGATAGCCTTGACGAATTACATGAAAGTAATATTCACTGGGAATAGCAGGCATAGTTTCATATTGCTTGGCCATAACATACAGCATAGCCTCTTGTTCTCCGGCAGGCGTCGTAATGGTAACTATTTCTTTTCCATACAGTCTTGGGTAGCCCTCGTAACGATTTAGCTCTTGCTCACAATCTTTCGTGATTATCCAGAGCACAACCGGAACCGTACATCCAGCACTACGCTCCACATTTGCTACTCCAGTCTGTTTTCCCCGGAAGGTAAGTTTATAATCGAATAATTCACCTTTGCCAATAACCTTTGCCTTGGGGCAACGTTTCTTCATTTGCTTGAGGTTCAAATTACTGCCATAAGCAGCATAGATCTTTGTTTCCATCAGTTTCTCCTTCGTACGTTCTAATCATATACCATCAAAGCCAACAAGGGGCGTATTGCCCCTTGCGGCCTATCCTTCATTTCAGGCGGCCTTCCTCCAGGCTGAGTTTCCACTAAGATTTCTCAAAAAATGGAGTCTACAGGTTTCAAACTCTTTTCCAATTAACCCAAGGCGAAGCATCCAGCATCTGAAGGTGTACTTTTCGTTGTCGGTGGTTGTTCGCTTGGCGCTGGCCGACTTTTGCGCTAAGGCTTGGTAGCTCAGGGCTAAACAAAATTGTATGTAGGCTTTAATTTTTCCGGCGTGCAAGGTGCCGTTAAAAAGCCGGAACTCGATGGTGCCTTTGGTAAATACGCTATGTAAATTGCACCCGTGATACCGACTGTTGTGGTAATGCCGTTCTCTACTTTCCTGCCCGTATCCATCATACCAAATATCGGCCAAAGCCGCTAAGGTTTTTGGCTTTTTCTTATTGATGGCAGTGATTAGGTCCTCGTTGACTTTTTTGCAATACCGCATTCTAGCACAATCAATCGCAAGGCTTTTGTAAAGTAGTTCTTCTTTACTGGCCATTAAGTTAACCAAGTTTTTCAGGCTATTCGGGGTGTGGGGCTTGGCATCGACGTGGATGTGAATACCTGCATTGTATCGGCTGGTGCTTAAGGCTCCCGCCTTCCGCAAAAGTCTGACCAGTTCCTGCAATGGTTCGATATCTTCGTAGGTAAGAATCGGGCTTACCAATTCTACACTATATTCTTTATCCGCTGTGACTAATCTACCGTGTACTTTTTTCATGGTGGTAAGACTCCCATCGCTTACCAGTTTCCATGTTCTTCCTTTATTATCAGGTACCTGGTACTCGTCGTAGGCTCCACCCCGGTATTCCGCTAGGCTACTAAAATATTTGGCAATAACGTTGGCCGCTTCTCTTCTTGTAATTCCTGTCATCTCAATTTCGATTCCGAATCTCTGTGTTTTCATTTGCTGTGCCCCCTTCGAGTGTGCTTCTTAGCTTAGTGTGTATATTAACTCTACAGAGGTTATATAGCCAGTTAATTATCTGATAATTGTATCATTTTACTGAAAGTATACAGTATTGGGTTCTACGGGAAGTTCAATAACCACCTACTGCTCTTTTTCTATATCTGCATAACTAATTTTGATTCCATTTCTCATAAGAAACACGCTGTCATCACCGCCAACATGTTCAATAAATCTCTTAACTCCAACATCGACATATTTTTCATCAAGCTCACACGCAAAACAAATTCGATTTGTTTGCTCGCAGGCTATAATTGTGGAACCGCTTCCTGAGAATGGTTCCACCACAATGCAGTTAGACAGGCTACTGTTTTTTATCGGATAGGCTATTAGTGGCACTGGTTTGGTCGTCGGATGACTCTTGGATTTTGCTGGCCTGTCAAAATTCCAAACGGTAGTCTGCTTTCTGTCAGCATACCAATTATGCGGACCAGTCGGTTTCCAACCATAAAGAACCGGCTCATTTTGCCATTGGTAATCGCTTCGCCCGAGCACTAACGATTGTTTCACCCATTGGCATACACTCGACAGCTTAAAACCGGCATCGTTGAACGCATTTCTAAAATTCAGGCCTTCCGTATCTGCATGGAATATATAAATGGCACCGCCGTCGTCAAGAACTGTGTATACGTTTTTAAAAGCCGCTAATAGGAATTCATAAAACTCCCGACCTTTTAAGTTGTCATTTAAAATCAGTCTCTCATTTTCTTTGCCTGCTGTAAAATTAACCCCGAATGGGGGATCGGTAATACATAAGTTCGCTTTTTTCCCGTCCATGAGGGTTTCAATGTCAGATAACCTGGTGCTATCCCCACACAGTAACCTGTGTTTACCTAAAAGCCACACATCACCTTGCTTAGATATTGTCGGCTCTTTTAACGCTTCATCTACGTCAAAATCATCTTCCGTGATTTCCTTCGAGTGAACTTCGCTGAAAAGCTGATCAATCTCCGGAGGTTCAAAACCGGTGAAAGATACGTCATAGTCTAGAGACTGCAAATCTTTGATAAGTTCAGCCAGCAGATCCTTTTGCCACTCGCCCGTCACCTTATTCAAAGCTACATTCAGCGCTTTCTCCTTGGTTTTATCAATGTCAATCACAACACAGTCTATCTCGGTATAGCCAAGGGTCTTAAGTACCGAGATGCGCTGGTGGCCGCCAATAACTGTTAGATCCTTATTAACAATAACCGGATCGACATAACCAAATTCGCTCACGCTGTTCTTAATCTTCTCAAATTCTTTATCCCCAGACTTGAGCTTTTTCCTGGGATTATAGCTAGCCGGTATTAAACTTTCGATGGGTAACTTTTTAAATTCCATCTTCTTCACTCCAAAACTTAAACTTAACAAAGCAATTATGACTACAGTACTTCCGCTGCTTGTTCCCATAGGCGCTAAATTTCCGGCCACAGTTTTGGCAGGTGTACTGATAGATCGCTGCTGGTTTTTTACTTCGCTTATCTTGATTTTCATTCCACCAGGTGTATCGGCAGGCATCCGAACAAAACCTTTTTCTCCTGCCATATTGCTTTTGCCGGATAGGATTTTTGCAGTGTAAGCACAAGGCATTTTTCTCTTTGATTACTTCCGAATTGAGTTCTACGACTTCCGCCGGGCCATTTAAATGGTGCCTTCTGCAGTAGCCTTTTATGGCGTCAACAGTGAGTTGCATTTCCCGGGCAATAGCTTTGTACCCTAGTCCCTGGAGCCTAAGTTTATAGATTTCTTCTTTTTGCTCCGGCGTCATGCGATATCCCCTTTCTTGTTTTGCGATTATACGTTTACGCAAAATAAATAACACGCCAGAACCCTGATACTACAAGGTCTGCGTGCCTCAAAATTGGTGGAGTTTCCGATCCCCCTCCTGTTTATTGTGCGAAATTTCGCGCGGAGGGGGGCGGCGGCATTCTAGGCGTCGCCCGTGGAGGTAGATTACCCCTACCACCCTATCAAAGCTTCTTCGTGAAAATAATCAATCTTACTTCCTTTTAGTGAATTGCACCTACGATGTGCAAGCTGGCAATTGCTCATACAATGCAAACCGCCTTTTGATAAAGGAATAATATGGTCAATAGTTGCTCCCATTGGATTTGTTGGTGTTTTATCATACTCTACATACTCACCACAAATTTGACAGATGGCCTTATCTCGCTTATATATTTTCTTAAAGCTAACCGGTTCAATATAAGCCTTTTGTAGCTGCTCTTTTCGATCCATCTTATACTCACGTTGAAAATATCGGTTACAGCATTCATCACTACAAAATTTTTTCCTTTTGGCATAATAGTTGGTTTTGAAAATATTTCCACACTCTGGACATTGTTTTTCAATAAATAAGTTCGTCTCTTTTACGGACACGAAGTTTTCTTTAAATCTGATCCGCTTAAATTCACGTCTGCAATGATCACTACAAAACTTTGAATTTCCTTTTCCTTTAAATTGACTACCACAAATTACACATGAAACTAAAGGCTTTGGCTCTTTCTGTTTTTTATTTTTATGAATATAATCAAAACTACATTCTCTACTGCAAAAAATCCCTTTGCCTCCACTTTTCAAATTGAATTCAATACCACAGTTTTTGCAAATATACAATTTCCTTTGAGAAATTCCTACACATGCTATACTACAGAATTTCTGGTTTTTGTGAGTAGGTCTGAACTCCTGACCACATTGAAGGCATACGCTTATTTTATTTTTTAAAGATTGCTCAGACGATGCAATCATAAACCTACACTCCTTATTTAATGGCATAAAAAAACACGCCCTAATTGCAAGCGTGTTAGTAACTGTACTCTTGAAACTGATCGGCTGTTCTGGTTTTCTTATCATGGCATTTCTTACAAAGGGGTTGCCAGTTGCTTTGATCCCAAAACAGTACCTGATCACCGCGATGGGCTTTGATATGATCCACTACTGTAGCCGGAGTTAACTTCCCTTGGCTTTGGCAATTTCTGCAGAGGAGGTTGGCTTGTAAGAACTGTTTTCTTGCTTTTTGCCACTGACTATTATATCCACGCTCATGAGCACTGGCTCTGTCATGGCTATGTAGTTTACTATGAAACTCGCAATAGGCACCTGCTGTTAGGAGTGGACAACCTGGATGTTTGCAAGGTTTCTTTGGTTTCATTGGCATGGAGGCACCACCTTTCGCGCATTAAAAAAGCCCTCAGAACTCGCGGTTCTAAAGGCGTTATCGTTATAACTATAATTATCTCATGATATTATCTTACCACATAAAAATGCCCCAAAACGGACATTTTCGGGCATTTTCAAAAAAATTGATCTTTTTATCCGGGAAATTATTACAAGTCTCTGTTAAGTGTACTGATATACACAACTTCTTACATGGAAAAGCCCTCAGAGTTTATTACTCCGAAGGCTTTATCGTTATAACTATAATTCTCTCATGATTTTATTTTAACACATAAAAACACCTCAAATCGGACATTTTCCGGCACTTTATAAATAATTTAATTCTACTGCCACAGAGTAAACAATATATTGCTTCCACCGCCTAATCGTCCGTTCATCAACGCCAATTCGATACGCTAATCCAGCAGTTGTACATCTACCCTGCCAATACTCTTCCATAACGACCTTTTTATCATTGCTTATTCTACGATATGTTTTTTCAATCGCTTTTTGGGTTTTCTCAAGTTCAATGATTTTTTTGTCCATACTTACTTTAACAGCTTTACTGGCAGTTGGATTACCAATTGCACTGCTTTTCCCTTCTTGTTTTTCAGGCGATTCCAATATGATTTCATTTTTTAGGTATTCCAGTTCTTTTAGCGTATTTTTGTATTGCCGAATTTCTTGTTCAACATACTTGTGAGTATTTCTACTTAGTCTATGCCTTTTTATGCAGACCGCTATATACTTATCATGTTCGATATCCAACCCATCACAAAGTGCTGCACACCATGCAGAGTGCAAAAATTTCTTCGCGTCGCAATGTTTAAAATCAATTTTGTTGTCCGCGCAAGATTCTCTGAACGTACACCAGTCAGGGCAACCCTTATTGTTTGCATAATCATCACACGCTTTTTTTAAAATACCTGCAATTAGGTTTCTGGCTCCAATATCATCTATGCTCATGTCTTACTCCCCCATAATTTACAGCGTTTAAGCCAGTTCTTGTTTATTTAATCGAAGATCCAGTTCTTGTAACGTTTTTCCATGTAACCAGTAAATCGACCTAAGATCATAACCCATTTGCTCAGCTACATCTTCCCAGGTATTTCCTTCAAGATAGCGAAGTTCAAGGAGCATTTTACAGACTTGGTTGTCCACCTGAGAAATAAAGGCAGCCAACTCACGTTTTAGATCTACAAGCCGATCTATATCAGCATCAATCTCGCATTCCAGATCAACAAGTCTAGTGATCGCATTTTCCATGGGACTGTGTTTATCGGTACCACTCACACGCTGTGCATGAATACTTCTGGTACCTTGGGTGGCCATTTCTCTTAGTGAAACCGTATGCCTTAGCTTATTATTAATCTTTCGATCTAGTCGGAAGGCCTGAGATAAATATTCCTTGGCATTCATTTTCTACTGCTCCTATTCTTGCTTTGATTACTTTCCGCCGTTTGCTTTATCCCTTTGCCTTGTCCACTGAATTTTCCATTCGACTTTTGCTGTTTCTTCTGCTTATCCGCCCATTTGATGCGCCGTTTCCATTCGGCATTAATCGGCAACATGTTCATGCTATATCTTCCTTGCCCTCACATTGCCCATGCAAGGTAAATAGTTTAAATCCGACTTTCATCATGGCTAGCTCTCCTTTGAATTTTTACGGAACAAATACATGTCAAAATGACAGATACAAATTACAAATAAAATCAGCGATTTTTTCTCTTTCCAAGTCCCCAAAACCCGCGTCGCATAAGGATTCTTATATTTGGCATGATTCTTGCTATTCTTATTATATATATATACTTATATACTGTTTTATCTAACGTGTATGAGAGTTTTTCTTTCCATACTTTTATAATAATAAGAAAGTGAAACCATCTGTAATCTTGTCATTTAAACCGGCTAACCCTTGCTCTATCAGGTTCAACTGAATTACACAAATTAATTACATAGCCTCTTTATCCGTCTTTGCATAAATACGCAAGCTCTCTCCATTAATCGTTACTGTTTTACTTTTAAAACCCTGTTTGGATAGCTCACGACCAAACATTGGACGGCTTAACGGTTTCAGATTAGCTTGGCGGCACCAGAGATCATATTTTAGATATACTTCCTTGACTACTTCATTTTCGATTTTCGGATGTTCTTCAAGGAATCCAAGGAGAGGATTATTATCTATTTCGTATCGAGCAAGTGCCCGTTTGACTATGGCAGGTAAGGTAAATCCTTTATTTTTAAGTACTTTCTTTAGTCCATCTATCCCGATTTTCAGCAAGTAGCGCATTGCCGAGTCAGTCTGAAGTTTGTCCGTGATATTAGGGTCAAAATCCACGTCAGTTTCGTTAAACTTGGCGTTAAATGGGATAATAATCAGCCTTCGCCTTAGTCCTTCCGACAGATCATTGATTCGCGGCATATCATTGGCCGAAAAGACGAGTTTCGCGTAGTTATCGAATTCAAACGGGTGCTCGCCTTTTCTCTCTACGTTAACCGTTTCCCCGGTAACTAGTTTCTTAAAGATTGCGGTTTCTTCGATGTATTTATTGGAAATATCGTCTCCCAGATTGGCTAGTTTTCCAAATAACTCTGCTGTTTTAAATCGCTTATCGATTTCCTCCAAGGCCAAGGCCGAATAGTTTACTGGTTTGAGAAAGTACTTAAGCATGTCTATAAAACTAGATTTACCGTTGGAACCACCGCCGATGAGAATAAAACACTTACCGAGTTCATTTCTCCGAAGCAGCATATATCCTACTACTTCCTCTAAAAGCATCCGAAGTTCTGGGTCTTGGCAGCAAATTTTGTTTAATGTTTTATCAACAGTTTGGTCATATGCACTTGAATCGTAGTTCACGGAAATCCGGTTCTTAATCACAATGTCCGGGCTATATTCCCGCAGTCCATCAGTTTCCAGGTCATATATCCCATTGTTTACAGCAATATAATTGGCCGTTGCCATTGCTGTTTCTTCAGCGATAAGTTCCAGATAAGCCAAGGTTTCTCGGCGTTTTGCTTGCGTTAATTCCGGTAAATGCCGAATCATACTTGCTTCGAGATCGGTTTGTTTATTCGAATAAATACCGTCTTTATATACGTGCAGTACCTGGTTTATCTTTTTAACGTTTTCCTCTCGCTCCACATATTTAGAAAAGTCATGGTGGAGAAATGTGCCCTTTTTATAGAACGATTGTTTTTTAAAGGCTTCGTCTCTTAGAATACTATCGATTTCACGCTGATCTAGCGGCGTTTTTAGTACATACCGGTTGATTATTTCAATCGTTTCAATGATATCTGCTTTACTAAATCCGGCGCCTTGCAACGTCAAAATATAGTTAAACAAAGCTTGGTTCCGGCCATCGCCTTCTTCTAAGTTGGTAAAATCTACCGTACTTTTCACTGGCTCTAACCATTTGGGTAGCTCAGGTAATTCGTCAGTTTTGCGTATCCACGGACGTTTTATGCCGCCAACTTTAAGCACTTGGTACGAATTTTTAGAGCCGAGTTTAATGTCTGCTTTGATACCAATAGCTGTGTTGGTACCGGTTTTGTTGGCCGAAAGATCGGTAGTCTTAAAGAGAAAGTGCTTGCCGCGAGTCGTACCTATGACCGGAACTTTTATGCTTTGCCCATCCATGATACGCAAGGCTAAGTCCGACATCTCCATATCATCAATGTCAACTAAAACAACGCCTTCGGCTAATACACCGGCATACTCATCTAATTTTCGGGCACGTTCATACGTAAGCAAAGAACTTGTATCTTTATACTTTCCTATCGGTTTTTTATTCAATGTTGGAATATAACCCTTGTAAATCTCCATAAAATTACCTCATTTCTACCTGGTCAAAAAACCAGGGATTTAGTCTTTTTAACTATTCTTCTGGTCAAATTTTGACCAGTTTTAAGTGGCAACTCCAGTAACCATGCGGCTTTCCAAAATTGCTTTGGTTATTTTCTGACCAGATTTTATTGAAATTTGCGCTTTTTTCTGGTTTTTTGACCAGAATTAATTTACTAAAAAATCATTCAGTCTCTTTTTCGCCACATCAATATACCAATTAATATCCAGTTTAGTTGGTAACGGCAAGTTATTTACATTACCGTTTTCAATAAAACACCTCTCGGGAGTATTGGCTATTTTCTCAATACGATCGAGCGTTTTTTGTTTAAAAACTCCCTGGTCCCGCATACTCCGGGAAGCAAATACCCGTAAGACTCGCTCACTTATGATTTTGTTACCATGCATAGCATGAAGGTATTTATTGGATACCTTTACGATTTTTTGAAATTCCATTAAATTGGTACAGCCTCTTATAGTTTCTTCGACGGGCATTCCCTGTGTAAAGTAGTTAACCAACGCCTTATTTACGATCGGTAAATCGTTGTCCAGAACGTCCAGTTTTTTAACGTAAGCCCCTTTAGACTTATAGGTCTTGTCAGCATGAAGAACGATATAGTTGTTCACGTCTTTTTGACAAATACGTTCAAACATCTCAAATTCGAGAACCATGCGGGTGCGATTTTCCCACTCGCTGCAAACCGATTTGATGAAATCTACATCATCGTTCTGAAGTTTAATAATCACACCGTCGGTATTGGACTGAATCAATTGGCAATAGGGCTCTAGTTTTTCAATTAAATCGAGAAGTAATAACTGTCCGCCGACACATACGTTATTGGCCTGTCGAGGATCATACAACGCATTGTATTTGTCCTTCATCGCTCCGTACGTGCTATTCAGCACAATTTTATAGGGCTGCTGCATGGGGTTCTTTTCTCTCTTGAGCCGAATGCGCTCATCACGAATTTGCCTGTATTTACTAGAGTCAGACACGTTCCGACTAAGATAGTCGTATTCAATCATAAGTGCCGGATAGTAGGAAGCCACGTCAATGTTAAGATATATCCCTTCACCGAAATAGTTTTCTATCGCACCGTGCAGGCCACCCCAGGCAAATATATGGGGAACTCCAGCGACATTTGTTTTTAATGATTTATTGTAATTCCGGTTCACCGGCTGGTTGTACCAATCGACAATATGCTGATATTTTGATAACCGTAGGGTATCTGGAAATGTAATTGCAAACTCATCATTGCGGTGTTCGCGGTTAGCATCCAGAATAATGGACGCCAGTTGGGGCTTGGTCTTGGTTATCATTTTTAGTGGAAGTTTAAACGCATTGAGTAGAGACAGGTGACTTTCAAACTCGTCAATTCGGTTTATAAACACTTCCATGGTCTGCTCAACATCGTGCCGACAGTAGGTTTCGACTTGCTTTAGCTCCGGCTCGGTTAGTTTCCTTTCGGTTTTAAAGCTAACGTTGGTTTCCCTGATATCATTGCCCATAAAACCTTCTATTTGCTTTAAACCATGCATAGTGGTCATGATATCAAAGACATAGAGCTGAATTTTATTGAAAGCACTTGAGTACTCCCAGCCCTTGCGGTCATCAGCTATGATAAATTTTGAGATTTCGTAAGGGTCAAAATCCATCAGTAATCCTTTTAGGATATACTGGTCATACCCGCGTGAATTGTACCCAATCCATATTTCCTCTTTGTTTTTTTCGTAAAAACGGCGAAGGGCATCTACGTCATTAATAATCGTCTGGAAGGTTTGGGTGTTGGCATTTGCCAACACCACCAACCAGTCATAGCGGAAGACCTCAAAATCGAAGAAGATCATTCGGTGAACACGTCTTCGATTTTGAACGTTTTAAAGCCCTTATCATTTTCGCCGTAGTCAAGAACATACTCTAACTGCTCCGCCTCCACCGCTTCCATCACGTCCATAAGCAGATCATTGTACTGTTTGAAATCCTCAAATTCGATTTCGACGCCACTCTCTAAGCTCCGCAAGAATTCATTGGCGTTATGGATGCCAAAGCCGGTCGTAAGCATTTGATTGTAAAAGATATGTTGGCCTTTATACTGACCCGCTAAGACCTTCATCCAGCACGAAAGCATCGGATCGTCGGTCTTTTTGGTAGCCTTCAGTTCTAGCTTAGTAAGTTTTACCTCATACTTGCCTTTCGGCACATCTTTAAAATCCTGTTTATTCTCCGCTGCTTTCTTGACATCGTCTTTTAAGCCAGCTGTATCAATTTTTTTATTCCATTTCTCCCACACATTTGCCATAGTAAATTTCCTCCCTCAAATTTATAGTAATGTATAATTATACAGCCCTGCGAGAACGTCTTTTAGGCTTGTCCTCTTGTACAGGACTGGTTACTTCTGCACTGGTGACTTCACTTACCGATTCACTCGAAACTTCTCCGGTTAATTCTTGCGGAATTACTGGCTCCGATAGTCTCGTGCCGGTCTCCGGCTTGGCCGTCCGGTATAAGTCCATAAATTTGTTGTAGTCAAGTTCTACTTTATCTGTTCCAAAATTTAGCCTACCGCCGCCAAACTGGATATTGTCGGTTTTGAATTTTAGCCAGCGGCTATCATCTTCTTCAATAATGACCCGACCAACAATATCAACCATACCAGCGATCTTGTTCGCATACTTATCCTGCAAATTTGGTTTGATGGTTGTCACTTTTTCCCCGTTACGTTTGGTAATTTCCGAAATGACTTCATGACTGATGAGGATGACCCCATACCCCGCATTGGTAAGCCGTCTGATTTGCGGCAGGAATTCGGTCCTTACCATGTCATATCCCTTACCATAACCAGCGTCCGCCTCATGGGTGATGCTGAGTTTGTCATACATGTAAATCCGGCAATTTTCCAAGAGATCTTCAACTAAATCAATGACAATGGTTTTGAAGTCGTGCTGCCCAACACAAAGGGTTTCAACGGCATCTTTAATCATTTGCCATGCAAATACGGTTTCTTTAATGCGGCCATTTACTTTAATTTCGTCGCGGATAATAATGCGAGCTCCGTCAACATATTTGACGTTGCCGTCGGTATTTAGGTGCAATACATCCGGAGCCTGGTTGGCAAACGTGGTTTTGCCGCTAAACGGTAAGCCATACAGCCAAAGTACTGGGGCGGTCTCCTTGTCTACTTGCACTCGTTCATTTTTGGGTAATATTAACATATAATCAATTCCTTTCATGCAGTGTTCCTGGTAGTCGCACCAGTCACATAATTTTGTTGGGTTTTTGGGATAGTCAACGGCTACTTGGATGCTGGAGATGTTCTGAAAAAATTGGTCCACCTTTTGCTGATCGTAAATGATTTCCATTACACGAACTTTGGAATCATGCAAAGTTTGGATTAACCGCCTGCGGAACTGGTACATATCCTCAGTCTTCTTCTGACGTATAAATACTTTGGGAATAAAGATATAGCCTAGACGTCCAACTTTTACCTGGTTAATCTTTTCAAGGTAGTGCTTGTAGATATGCAGTTGTTCGGATTCAAGATAGTTGTCCACGTTATTTGAATACTTGAAGTCGAAAACATCAACAGTGCCGTCGCTATTTTTTACGATCAAGTCAATAAATCCATTGAAATCGTCTGTTTCGATTTCAAGCTCAAAGGTAGCCGTATCGTAGTCAATTAGGTTCCTAACTTTCGGTAGCAAGATTTCGAGTTTAATGATTTCATGAATGTGTAAATCGTTCAGAACAGTAAACTGCTCCGAGTACCACTTAACTGCAGCGGGTATCCCTTCTTCAATTCCCATGTGCATGGCTTTGCCAATTACAAGCGGATCATCTGGCTTTGGATCTTCAATAGTCGTAATACCGTCCACATAACGAAGTTTAAATTTATATGGGCACTGTACGAATGTGCTTACTCTGGAGTGACTAAATCGCACCGACCATCACCTCCCTCTTGAACTTGGCAAATTCCGATGGCCGAAGTATGCGAGCGTACCCGCCGGATTCCTGAATTTTGAAGATGTTATATTTTTGCAAGACTGTGGGCGTGCCCTTTTCGGTTTTTAATTCCAGAGCGACAAACTTGCCTCGAATACAGCAAAGCAAATCCGGAATTCCTGCTCGCTGGAAGCCTCCGCCCCATACTTTTACATAGTAGATGTTTTGATCTTTCAAAAATTGAATAACCTTATTTTGAAACTGTTTTTCCGTCAACCGCTCTCCTCCCTGACATCAATTCAATCTGACGAATCTCCTCAATCCTGGCTTTTACCGCTTCCATCAAGGCATCTTGTCCTAAAGACTTCTGATTTAATGCTTTCATTACGATCTCATCAATCGTTCCCTCAGCGACAAGGTGATGCACAATAACGGACTTTTTTTGTCCTTGCCGGTAAAGTCTCGCATTCGCTTGTTCGTATAGTTCCAGACTCCAGGTTAAGGAAAACCAAACAATAATATGACCACCGGCTTGTAAATTAAGGCCATGCCCTGCCGATGCCGGATGCACAAGTAACAGATCGATCTCGCCTTTGTTCCATTGCTCAATATCCTCAGTTGTGTCAAGGCTCCGCGCTTTTGGGAACCGTTTTCGCAGCCGATCAAGATCATGCTTAAACCAGTAAAACACCAGTACCGGATTTTTATTGGCTGACTCAATTACATCCTCAAGTGTATTGAGTTTGGCGTCATGTAAGTTTCGGACATTCTTGCTTTCATCGTATAAAGCACCACTCGCCATTTGAATAAGTTTATTTGATAGCACGGCTGCCGTATTCGCCACCACATTACCGTCCGCGTATGAAATTAATAGATCTTTCTCTAATTGTTTGTACAGTTTTCGCGCACTTTCGGGCAACGGCACTTTGATTACGTTGCAAACTTGCTCGGGCATGAGCAGCCAATCTTTTGCCTTCATCGATACGCAAACATCTTCGATCTTGGCATAAATAACCTCTTTTGCTCCAGGCTTTAGTCGCCATTTATAGACAATATGGGGGTTGTTCCTATCCCAGGTGGCTGGCTCAAAGTATTTCTCACGGTAGATAGACAATGTTCGTCCTAACCGCTCACCGCTATCTAAAAGGTAAACTTGAGCCCATAAGTCCAGCAAACTGTTTGGTGCTGGTGTGCCTGTTAGTTCTACGATCCGCTTTATTAGCGGACGAACTCTGCGCATTGCCCTAAATCGTTTGGAGGTGTGATCTTTAAAGCTACTGCTCTCATCGAGAATGACCATATCGAACGGCCATTTACTGCCGTAGTATCGCACTAGCCATTCCAAGTTCTCACGGTTAATCACATAAATATGCGCCGAGGTGTTCAGTGCCGTGGTGCGCTGTTTTTCGCTGCCCAATATTTTAGCCAGTTTTAGATATGCAGTATGGTCCCACTTCCTGATCTCTTCCTCCCAGGTAAACTTAGCCACTCTGAGCGGTGCTACAACTAACACCT
The DNA here is from genome assembly GCF_000445445.1 of Sporomusa ovata DSM 2662. Lineage (GTDB taxonomy): Bacteria > Bacillota > Negativicutes > Sporomusales > Sporomusaceae > Sporomusa > Sporomusa ovata. The sequence goes on from NZ_ASXP01000006.1 coordinate 131,098, forward strand.
TTGTCACGTCATTGTGTTGCAGCAACTTGGTAACGGCAGTTAATGTGATTACACTTTTCCCCAAACCCATGTCGATTGCCAACATTATTTTTGGGGTCTGAATAATTCGTTGTATTGACCATTTTTGATAGGTATGAGGTTCAAACTTCATAATTTAATACTGGCTTAAACATTGCGTCCAAATAAGCTAGTGCTGCTTTTCTTTTTGCTTCTTTACTTTCATCAGGTTTTTGTTCTTTAATCACAATGGATATGGAACTGCCACCAGTAATTGTAATCGTGATGGTTTTCATTAATTGTTGCCTCCTTCATTGATGTGTGCTGGTGTGCCTTTTTCTTCTAACTTTTGCTCACTAAGCTGCAATAATTTACTTGCCAACCTTTTTGACACAATGCTTATTGCTGTAAGCATACCAATCATTTCCTCCTGGATTTCTTGGTTAACTACTTTTGCTTTGCAATTCATCTAGTTTCCTCCATATTTTTTGATAGAGAATTAATCCCTTCACTTAATAGCCAACGAGGAGTACTGTTTGGAAACCTAATTTATAAAAAATATTTTTTTAACTTGTCCAAAATTCTCATATGCCTTTTAACAATAGCCATATGAGAAACTTTTTCTTGTATTCCAATCTCTCGGACTGTTAGCTCCTTATAATACAGATCATGTATTAATTCCTGTTCTTCACGATTTAGTTCTGCCAATGCTTCCCGTAAAATAAGAAGCATTGCTTTGTCGCAAATAATGTCTTCTACCACTTGGTCATATGTAAAATCAGTGCCTTGCTCCATTAAACGCTCAATGGAATCCTCTTTGCTTGGAGTAAAAGTCACCTTTCCGTTTTTTGCATCAACATTAGTACGTCCAACTTTAATGTCATTTACCATATACCGCTCACGCCTGGCCATTTGATAATACTCTCGGTAAATCTCCTCGCTTACTGACACGAGCTCCTTGCCAATTTTAATAACCCTTTCTTGGCCCGGATTCTCTCTTTCTCGATTTGAATAAACATCTCCAGAAACTTCATACTTGATTTTCATTTAGTGCTCCTTTCATCTAGCCGAATAGCTAGAAAAAAGGCAGCACTAAATAAGCCCTGAAAAGCCAAATAAAAAAAGGCACAGAGTATCGCTTTTTCTAGCTATACCCCGGCCTTGTGGTGGCTTTTGCGCCCCTAAGTGGCTCAGTCAGTATTAATCTTTATTAAATTTTAAAAACGCTTTATAAAATTACTAGTTAAGTAACATAATTGCTATGGTCATAAGTGCTCGTTCCCTTGTTTACTTAGCATTAACTTTATTTTTTCGACTCAAAGGTGGCATAAGCGTTGCCGACATTTTCTCGTAATCAACCATTGATATTCTTCCACATCTCACGCAAGGCACCGAAGCATGGCCCCTGGCGTCTGAGTATGCAAATACAAATTTCTTACTACATGCTGGACAGGGAATTATACCTTTAATATTCATCTTTATCATATCTTCCATTATCGTCCTTCCTGTTATTAATCCGAATTGAATACTATCTTGGAACCCAACTGGAAGTGATTCGATACAAGCCCAACACTAAGTTTGGCACCGTTATGTAACACCCAAACTAAACATCTCCTATCTGTGCGCCGTTTTTAGATAACATAATAAGTTTCATTTGTTTATGATTATACTGTCCCAAATCATATCCAGTCAACTGGTAATATGTTCTTTTGTATCTGTACTAACTAACATGGTATACTAACTATGTAAATTTTATTTAACCCGTAAAACCCTCATGATTTTTGTTGAAATTATACTGTTTTATGCTATAATCGTCAATTGGTAATATGTTCTTTACACTTACATCAGTTACTGTGATATACTTACTTTATGTTAACTGTAATCAACCATGAAAGGGGTCTGGATTAATGAATTTTCTTGGCGATAAACTCAAAAAACTCCGCAAGGCTAAGCAGCTAACTATGCTGCAACTTTCAAGATTGACAGGTATTAAGCAAAGCACTCTTTCGCTTTACGAAAATAACAAGCAAACCCCTTCTCAGGAAACAGTTGTAAAACTTTCCAAGGCCTTAAATGTCGATTCGTATTATTTCTACCTAGATAGAGCTATGTTACTTTCAGAGCAAATTTTTGATCCGGAAATACCTAACCCTAAAACTCCTTACATTGTATTAGCAGAACGCGCTGAAGATATGGGTTTTCCTATTGAAATGCTTAGAGCAATAATTAATTCGTGGGAAAAAATCGAAAGAAAAAAGCAGGAAAAGCCTTAGACTTTTCCTGCTTCTTTTCGAATTGCATCAATTAAGGAATCGATATCCACTTTTGGAGGCAATTCTTGGCTGTCCTTATAATAAATATCAAATCGATCTAAGTTACTTAGCGCACCTTTCGTTAGCCCCTCTTGGGTTAAATCAGTTATATAATTAGGTCGCATACAATAGCATTATTTTCAGGCATCAAAATCCATTTATTATCACCAACGGGCCGGTAGAATACTTGAAATGGCACTCCCGGCTCACTTAACTTCTGAATTGTAATCTGGCTTGCGTTATTTATGGCATACGAAATTTGTTCTTCGGTTGGAGTATTGAAATCATAAGAAATTTCATTTTTATAAAAGATATCGAAATGTTCCATGGTCCAAATTAGGTTTTCTTCGATCGCTTGCTTAAGAAATCCTAGAATAAAGGTTTCGTTGCAAATGATGTCGCCTTGGAATACCTTTTTAAATTCAAATACGCCGCGTACATTTCGAAAGTATAAGCGAAAAGATTCCTGTGGTATTTCGATCAATATATCACCCTCTCTTCTTTTATATTTTTGCAACACCTTATTATTATAGGCACACCACAGCATTATATTCTTGATAATAATTGATGGTAAATTTTTGTTAACCTACTCTTTAGATCTATACTTTTCAAACATATTCCGTAAAAAACTCAACTGTTTCAACTTCTCCGTAATCGTCAATCATATTGCGTATAAGGTTAATTTGTTTTTCAAGCATAACTTTGTCAGCGCTTACCATAGCCACACCAATAACGGCTCGCTGCCAAGTATCCTGATAGCCCGTTTCGGCAACCGAAGCATTAACGCGTGACCGAATGCGCTGAATAATGCTTTTGACTATCTGCCGTTTTCCCTTTAATGAACCGACACCCGGCAAATATATTTCGATAGAGCAAATTACTACATGCATTTATACACCAACAATCTGAACAAAAACTTTCCGGGTACGCGATCCATCAAATTCACAAAAGTAGATTCCCTGCCATGTACCCAGCAACAAATTATTGTCCACAACCGGTACGCTAATGGAGCAACCTACCAGCGAGCTTTTCACATGAGCAGGAGAATTTCCCTCCATGTGGCGAAATGGAAGTTTGGGAACCATATCGTTAAGCGCAGCCAGCATGTCAGTAACCACATCCGGATCGGCATTTTCATTGATCGTTACACCTGCTGTAGTGTGAGACACAAATACTTGGCAAATCCCCTGCCGAATCTGACTACATTTTACCACTTCCTTGACCTTGGCTGTTATATCAATAAAACCTTCCTTCGAAGTATCCAGATAAAATTGCTCCATGACTTCCACCTCTTATTTTGTCTACTATTAAAAATTCAGGAAAGAATGTGATTATATGATTCTTGTAAGTGCTTGCCTTCTCGGCCATCGCACAAGATACGACGGCGGTTCCAATGACATAGCATTGCTTATGGAACAAGCTAACCATACTCAATTTATCACCTTTTGCCCAGAGATAATGGGAGGATTGCCTACCCCTCGACCCGCTGCAGAAATTACTTCAGGTTCTGGCGATGATGTACTTATTGGGCAGAGTACGGTTCTCGACAAAAACGGAAAGGATGTTACCTCTTTTTTTATTTGTGGTGCCGAAAAAAGTGCTCAGCTAACAGAGAAATATAACATTACTGCGGCTATACTAAAGCAACGTAGTCCATCATGTGGTAGCCTCAAAATTTATGATGGTACTTTTAGCCACCGAACCAAACCAGGCATGGGGGTAACGGCAGCTATGCTGCATAAATTAGGTATTCCTTTATATTCTGAAGAAGATATTACACCAGAGCAACTGCAAAAACTTCTCAAGTAGATATCCACTCATGAAATTTGCCAAATTTGACTAAATACACTATACTGATATTATCATAGGAGGTGTCGCCATGTCCAAAAGTAAAAAAACAATAAAATGTGGAACCATTAATCCGAACATATTTAAAATTGCCGGTAAACCAAACCGAGCGATGACCCCAGAAGTCAAACTGGCTCCTGTCTGGGTCGACCGAAAAAATGACTACAGGCGCCATAAAGAAAAACAAAAAATCCGTCGTTATTCCGATGAATATGGAATACGGCGGATTTTTTTGTTATCCTTACCGGCAATACATCATGTGTACTGCATTAACGATGCTACGCACCCAAACATTGTCCACCAAACCCAAAACCGGCAGAAGGCAAAAAAAATTACCCAGCTTAGTGCTGAGCCAAAGAAAGTGAATTAAATTTGACAGCTAAATTATATATTTTCATGTTTGTAATATCAATCATGCTATACTTTTTTAAACTTTATCTTTTAGTTCAATTCATACTATTTTTAGCTCTTGTTACATTGGCACTGGCTGTAGCTCGTGCTTTTTTTAATACTACTACATATGAGTCGGTCTATTTAAGCCCGGAGATACTAAAAGTAATTTATAGTTAAATCACAAAGTAATATCATCAAAGAACATTTCTTGTTCATTTTTATATTTAATTTTTATTAAGTGTATAGTTTCAAAAACGTCTCCAGGAACCTTTCTCTAGTAAATGGTTTTATTATATATCCGTTTACTCCGAATCCCATAGCTATCTTTACTGTCCGTATATCATTTTTTGAACTACATACAATAATTTTAGACTCATGAGACAATAGTGTCATATCCTTCAGGATATGTAAGCCCTCCTGCCGGGGCATGGACACGTCAACTGTAATAATGTCATACTTAGTGCTTTGGGGTAGTCTTTTTATTCTATTGATTGCTCCTATACCGGTTTCCGATTCGTCAATCTTCTCTATGCCTATTTCTCTAAGGTGAGATCTAATTGTCTCCCGGCATGTTTCTGAATAATCAACTACCAATACACGCATGTAATCCCACCTGACTATTTAAAGATAAAGTCGTTTCAAAATAAGCCTGTTCATAAAAATAAGTCGCGCACATAGCGGACAAGCTTTTTTTCTGAGCAAGAGTAACCACCCTAGCAATCTGAGTTATGGTGGTTACTCTATATAGTATATTTTATCAGATTTTAATTTTATGCCAATAAATTTTTTAAATCCGGAACTTGCCTGACGCTTCTTGAAGGTTCATTGCCAAATTTAGCAATACTTGGCTGGAGGAGACGATTTCTTCCATAAAGCTTCTCCTCGTATAATAAGTTTTGTAAGCACGAATCCGCCATTGTTTACAAGACTTATTTTTTATTTCTTTAGTGGTTAGCAGGATACCCTGATGCTAAAATATTCTTATTGAATTTAGCAAAGGTAACGTCTTTTTCTCCTTGCAAAACCGTTGGGTTATTGCTCTAAAAGCATGACGCCTGCCTTATTCATCAAATGCAGCTTACACAGATGTTGCATCTCTGGGCGAAAGCTTTCCAATACTTTCACAGATGAATGCTTATTATGCGAGGGTGCGGTCAGTGAATAAGATCAGGGTATTCCTTTTCTATCTTTCTTAATTCTTAGCCAGAATGGTGGGATCTTTTATGAAGAAGGCGGATCTTCTTTCTACTTTGTTTGTGGGAATTGACGTAAGTTCCCATGAAAAACGTCGTTTGCGCTATTGATTATGAAGCCCAAAAGCTGTTACGGTTTTCTGTACAAAATAACCAACCTGGTGCGGTTCAAATGGCTACAAAACTTCAGGAATTTCTTTCTGGAAATCAGGATGTTAACCGGTTAGTCATATATAATTGGAAACAATTTTATATCATTAAAGATAGTCATATATCTTTCGCTCCTTATTCTCGTAGAACAATAATAACTCCATTTCATAAATCGTATGAAAAGTAGGATTCCTTAAGCAAAATTTGTTGGATATTAAAATTATCGGTCGAAAGATGTCTGCCAATCAGTTTACAACTGCAAAATAGTTACACCCCATAGGGTAGGCCTGCTACGGCTCCCTATGGGGTTATTGTCGTTATTCTATAATATTAATATTTCGTTGGAAGTGATTTGTACTGAAAAGTCACCTTTACTCGTCCATAATAATAGGAGCATTATCCCTATAGCCTAACTCACAAAAGCATATATACCTTTTCTTAAACACATGCCAATATATATCCATGAGGCTTTGAGGAATAATCTTTCTGAATTTTTTGCTAGTCAAGAGGAAATTGCCAAATCAGATAATTTTACCAACGGAGTTTCTATCGCAGAACTATCTGCCGTAAGTAGTTGAATAGGATCTAGCATAATAATCATACGTTCGCCAACTTTGGCAATTCCTTTTATGTAACTTACATTTAGACTGCTAGCTAGAGCGGGGGCCGGTTGCAGTTCCTCTTCGTTAAAGTGCACAATATCTGTTACTTCATCGACAATACAACCGACAACTTGTCCATCTACATTTAACATGATAAATTTACTGTCTTCCGCATCAATCATTTCCGCTAATCCAAATTTATTACGTAAGTTAAAGATATAGTTTACTTGACCGCGAAGATTAATCATGCCTTCGATTATGCGGGAAAGTCCGGGAACCTTTTGTATTTTATATTTTTGGGCGCGTAATATGCCATTAACAGTTAGTGCATCAATGCCATATTCACTACCATCAATCTCGAAAATGACTATCTGGCTGATTGCCATTAGCGTATTCCTCCTTCCGTATTAGATCAGGTTTCATTGGCCAAATCGGTTAGCTGTTCTGTTATACTAGTAATCTCCTCTACACTCGCTGTTATTTCTTGGATAGCGGCTGCTTGTTGTTCAACAGTTAGCGCAGTTTCGCTGCCCATAGCAACTGTACGGTCAACAGAAGTCCTTATTAAAGTAGTAAACTCTTTAATTTTTCCAACCGTTGCTTTGGAATCAGCCGATAGTTTTCTGATTTCTTGCGCTACAACTCCGAAACCTAATCCCGCTTCTCCTGCTCTGGCTGCCTCAATGGCTGCATTCAACCCTAAGAGGCGGGTTTCGTCGGCAATCTCTTTGATTAGATCCATAACACCGTTAATTTCACCAGTAACGGAGCTTACTTTGCCTATTTCAGTATTTAAATTGACCTGATTGTCACTTACACTACCTGCGGAGGCAGCTAATTCCTCCATGGTGGCAGAAATCTGATGCAGGCTATCATCTAGTACCATGGCTACTGATTTTAGTTTTAGATGCTGATAAGCATTCTTTGACATATTATTAGCAACCGTGTAAAGAACGTTTGCTGCCGCTTCAATACTCTCTCTCGATAGAATCCGAACTTCCTTAGCCACTTCAACGTATCCGTCACCATCAACACCTATTTCACTTGCAATTCTTCTATATTTGCCTTCTTCTGGACTAGCCGTAAGAACTTGTCCACCTAAAATTGTACCAAGTATTTTACCTTCAACCATGATGGGCGCAGCAAAGTCAATCAAGCCTGCATGGCATTCATATATAACAGGCTTACCAGTTCGTACAGCCTCTTCCCCGCCCTTGCGGTGAGATTCTTCACAACGTTTATCGCCGCATTCGGTGGAATGAGTAAAATCCATACAGAATCGAGTATAACAACTTGGATTGGTAACTGGCTTCCCATCAGGATCAACGGTCACGCTAGCTACACCGACTCCCTTTGCGAAATCATCCTGAAATTTTTGCAGAAAATCAATATTAATTACATCGGTTAGTTTGAGTGTGGATAAATTCACTTCGTGACCATTGGCTTTGTCTTGTGTCCCTAGACGGCTCATGTAAATTCCTCCTAATATTTTTCTATTGAACAGAATCCTTCATTGTATTTAATTGAAAGATTATTCTTAGATAACCGCTCCCCGTTAAACATTTAATATCTCCCTATACCAATCATATAGCAAGAAGCGTGCCAAAGGCAGTTATTACCTTTATCGCCGATTATTCAAAATGCGAATCTCTGGAAGACCAGACACCATTCATCATTATTGCCAATCTTATCTTTATATCTCTAATGTTTTTAGTTTGATATCTTTATACAAAAACTGCACTACTATGCAACTTTTGTTATGAAATATTTGGTGAAGCTACTTCCCAAGATGTGTTTAAAAAAACTCCCTTTGCAAAATTGGAGAGGGAGTGGCTATGTTATTTTCCTCGACTATTTTTACTTACACCCACACTTATGCTCAGAAAGTCTAATCGAAGCACAAATCTTTTCAGTTGGTTATATTGACATCCGCAACTATCGGAAAACAAATTGTATAATGGAGATATGAAAATTATTTTGATAAAGTTAGAAGGTGGATGATAGGATGCTAGTAGATTTAAGTATTAAGGATTTTGCGAAAATGGTTATGGCTTCTGAACCAGTAGTACCCGCAGGTAGTTGTGTTGCAGCATTATCAGGGCTAATGGGGGTTAGTTTACTTGAAATGTCAGTAAACTCCGCTTTCGGTCACCAAACAGGCGAAAAATACCCAGAGTTCTTTAAAAATACAAAAAGTCTTTTATCAAAATTACATGAAGAATTATCAATCTGTATTGAAAAGGACGCTGTCGCTTACCAAGACGTACTTAATGCGTGAAGTTATAGAGCGAAAGGTAAAAGTTCAAGCTGCAGCATTATTTGCTAGTGAAGTGCCTCTAAGAATAAGCGAAGCTTGCTTAGCAGCATTAGAACCTGGAATTGCCCTGCTACCCAAAGTAAAACGCGGTGTACTCGGCGATTTAAAAATCGGCCTATTAGTTCTTAAGACTAGTGTTGAAAGCTCACTTGCTGCGGCAAGAACTAACCTATCTTTGATACATGAAGATACACTCGCAAAGAAGTTTCATGCTAGGATTAACGAACTTCAAGTTAGATTCGCTGCTTTGGTAGCTGCACTTAAATAGGACTAAAAAATAAGTCAGGACTAAAGGCGTCGCTCTGCCTAGTCCTGACTTATTTTATATTGTTTTATTTCAAAATTGTTTGAAGATCGTTTTCTGGAGTAGTAAGAGGATGAAGATCAAACTTGGATACTAAGATGTTGAGTACGTTTGGCGACAAGAAAGCAGGTAATGAAGGGCCAATGTAAATGTTCTTGATGCCGAGTGCTAATAGGGTAAGTAGGATACATACTGCCTTCTGTTCATACCAGGATAGAATCAACGTTAATGGCAGATCGTTTACACCGCACTTAAACGCGTCCGCTAAGGCAACAGCTACTTGGATTGCCGAATAAGCATCATTACATTGACCCATATCCATAATTCTCGGCAACCCGCCTATTTCACCGATATTAAGGTCATTAAACCGATATTTGCCACATGCAAGTGTCAATATAACCGTATCTTGCGGTGCTTTTTTTACGAATTCGGTATAGTAGTTCCGACCTGGCTTTGCACCATCGCAGCCACCAACTAAGAAGAAGTGTTTAATAGCGCCTGCCTTTACTGCATCAATAACAGTTCCGGCAACACTCATAATAGTATCACGGGCAAAGCCTGTCATCACTTCTTTACCGCCATTGATACCGGTGAACTCTTTGTCTTCCTGCCAGCCGCCGAGCTCAATTGCTTTATTAATTAATGCTGAAAAATCTTTTACGTTGTCGGTATCCGAAACATGCTGTGCACCGGGGAAAGCTACGACGGAAGTGGTAAATACACGGTCACTATATGAACTCTTCGGTATCATCAAACAGTTAGTTGTAAAGAGAATAGGCGCAGGTATATTGTCAAACTCTTTTTGCTGATTCTGCCATGCAGTACCAAAGTTGCCTTTTAAGTGGGCGTATTTCTTTAACTCAGGATAAGCATGTGCTGGCAACATCTCACCATGCGTATAGACGTTGATACCTTTACCCTCTGTTTGTTCAAGAAGTTGTTTTAAATCGAGCAGATCGTGCCCGGTAACAACGATGAATGGTCCCTTTTCTACAGTCAAGCTTACTTTAGTGGGTTTAGGATGGCCGTAGGCAGACGTATTGGCTTCATCAAGAAGAGCCATGCAGGCAAGGTTTACTTTGCCAAATTCCATTAAAAGGCCGAGCCATTCTTCTGCGGAATGTTCCTCGCCTAACGCTTGCAATCCTTTATAAAACCAAGCGGTTACTTCAGGGTTTTCTTTACCTAATACGGCAGCGTGCACAGCATAGGCCGCCATTCCGCGCAAACCTAGTAAGAGTGTTGAGCGAAGTGAAACGATGTCTTGATCACCAGCCCAAAGTTCACTTGCCGGAAAATCAGCTACTGATGCGTCAAGTTTATTTTTCTCTGCGCGAACTTGCTGTACTAGTTCCTGTACCCGCTCACGATCAAAGCTGACATTCGTAACTGTAGTAAAGAGTCCGCATCTTATTAAATCATCAGCTTTTGGACCAGCACTTTGCCCTTTGGCAGCTCTGGCCAAACCAATTAAAGCACAAGTGAGTTCATCTTGACTATTAGCTACTTCTGGCTGTTTTCCACAAACACCTATTTTGGTACAACCCTTACCACCTGCTGTTTGCTCGCACTGAAAACAAAACATTGACATCAAATTCCCTCCTTGAGTTTAATTATAAAATGCTCCAATTATACTACTATCATAGAAAATTCGCTATACAATTCTAAACTCCTTCTAAGTTTTCTCTAAATCGACATTATTTCCCTTTAATAAGGCCCCTTAAGAGCCAGTGTACATTTTTATTACTTTCCCACTGTTTTAACCTACATCTCTACAACTGTGCCAGTTTCTATATGCAAAATTAGTTATATATACAAAAAAACACACTTGAAATATCACACCATGACTTTATTGGTAGGAGAAAAAATACCCAGCTTAGTGCTGAGTCGGAGGGAAGTATCCCATAAAATTAGAATTTGACATTAGAATTATATGTCCTTACTGGTGTAAATTCAGTCATGCTGCAATTTAAATAAAAACACCCGCTCAGTTTTTGTACAAAATTTGTAATGCTCTTAAAATTTTAAGCAGTTTTAATCACATTCCTGCAAGTGTTGCTGTCTTTAATTTAAGAAGTTACCTTGTATCCCTTTACCAAAAACATCCACTTATTTTTTTCTTCTGTCACCGAATCTTTCCCGACGATTTCACCATTCAATATAAATAGAATGCGTGGTAAATCCTGCAAGACTTCTTCCATTTCTTTTGCCATAATTTCAATATCTATGGTTTCCACTTCATTCACCTCTACTAAATCCCGTCCCCCATTGCATCACCCAATTTTATTAGAACAATTACTCAAATTTTGAATGACTGGATTTCTAGTTGCAATTCCTCCGCTAATTTCGCTAGGCTTTGACTACTAGCTGCAATTTGTTCCATAGACGCGGATTGCTCTTCGGTGGCTGCTGAAACTGTTTGTGTATGTCCAAGAGCATCTTTGCTTATATTGTCAATTTCCTTTACTGCTGAAACAATTTGCTGACTATCGCTTGCCATTTGTTGCATATTTATTGAAATATCTTTGATTTGATCAGAAACTTCCGTAACAAGATTGGTAATGACCTCAAAAGAATGACCCGCTAAAGTTACAACTTCCGTTCCCTTTTTTACTTCCTTCGTACCGTTATTCATAGCCTCAACGGCGCTATCAGTATCCATCTGAATTTCGCTAATCAACCCAGCTATTTGTTTGGCAGCTTCTTGAGATTGCTCCGCAAGTTTTCTAACTTCCTCCGCAACTACAGCAAAGCCCTTTCCCTGCTCACCTGCCCTAGCTGCTTCAATTGCCGCATTTAATGCAAGTAGATTTGTTTGTCCTGCAATGCCAGATATAGCATCTACAATTTGCCCAATTTCTTTAGAGCGTTCCCCTAGCTTAGCTACCACTGTCGCAGAATTATTCACCGTATTTTCAATATTCATCATCTGCTCATTAGCGTTAGTAATTGCCTTTAGGCCTTCTAAGGCTGTTTGAGTAGTTTTATCGGTAGAGTTAGCAACAACATTACTGTTTGACGCAGCTTGTTGCACATTTACTGACATATTCTCAATTGTAATTGTAGTATCATCAATAGATTTTGATTGTTTTTCTGCCCCACTCGCCACTTCCGTAATTGTTGAGGCTATTTGGGTTGCGGCAAGTGCAGACTGTTCCGCACTTGCAGTTAATTGCTCTGATGAGGCCGCTAGTTGCTCTGTAGAGTGAGCAACATTTCTTATAAGAGTACGAAGATGTTCAGCCATATTATTGACAGCCTTAATTAGCTGGCCAACCTCATCTTTAGAATCAAAGTCAACGCCCTTTATTGCTAGGTTTCCCTTTGATATTTCTTGTACGTTGGCAACTACAGCAACAAGCGGTTTTGATATTATTCTTGTTACCCACCACCCTAAACCTAAGGCAAGCAATATCGATATTATCGGAATAAGAATGAGCATTTTATTTGCAAAAGCAAAGTCGATATCGTTTTGCATGCTAATTTCATCGGCTGTTTTAGAATTATATTCTGCAAGTTCGTCACCAAGTTTATTCATATTATTAAGGTAGGGTAAAGCATGAATTCTATAGTATTCGTAGGCATCTATTTTTTGTCCATTAGATGCTAAATCTATAGATTTTTGACGTTCAACCCTATATGACTTCAGCGCTTCCTTTATTTGAGAAATTTGTTCTGTTTCAAATGTATCAAGATTTGTTTTTTCATACTCAGTCATCAGCTTATCATTCTCATCTTTCAGCATAACAAATAGCTGAGCAAATTCTTGCTCTTTAGTCTTATCATTGTTTAATAGTATCAATTCTAAAGTAATGGCTTCACCCGCTCTAATATTAACCCTAAATGAATTTATCCACTTAATTGGTAATAACTTATCTTTATAGATTTTATCCATGTCCATATTTGCTTTTTGATTAAAGTAATAACCAGTAAAACCGATTAATCCCATTCCAATTGCCATCAATATGATAAGGCTGATAATTTTTGTTGCCGTGTTTAAGTTTTTGAACATTACAGGCGCCCTCTTTCAACTTCATTATCCCTTTTCTTTGGGTTAAAACTTCATCATAATGACATTTGACTCCCTTAAAACAATAAGCCACCAGATTGCATAGAGTTTTATAACTTAATTTGCAACCTGGCAGCCATAACATTTTTGTCTTAGACCCATGGTTTTGCGTCCCCATTTTTCAATGAGTTTGCCAAACACGTAATTAAATTTTATGTAAATCTTACCACCATTTTAATTACAAGTCTAGCCATATTTCCACTTTTTCACTGCTATTTCGATCTTTTTCTACGTGAATACAGCATAATTGATGACAAAAAAATACCCAGCTTAGTGCTAGGCTATGCACAGTACACTCTAAACCATTACGAGCAAGTACTCGCCGATTTTGATCAAGCGATTGCAATCAATCCCCAGAACGCAGACGCGTATTATCAGCGTAGCCTTGTCTATTCACAGTTAGGACAATATGAAAAGGTCATCACTGAATATGACAAAGCCATTGCCATTAATCCCAACCACGCAAAAGCCTATGGCATAAAAGGAGCCACCTTGCCGCTTCTTGGCCACCCTCAAGAAGCTATTGAAGCTTTTCGGCAATGGGTTCGAATTAACGATAATCCCGCACTCGTCGGCACGGTAAAAAAATCAATCATAAAATTTGGCGTCACACTATAATCAAATCATCCGCCAAGAAAAAATGGGACTGATCGCCAATTGAACTTTTAGTGCGACAGCCCCCTTTGCGGTATCTCTATTTTCGTCGAATTATGCCGATCCGAAGTTCACCTCCGGACAATTGCGCCTCTAGCAGAATTAACTATTTTTCGCCATTACCAGCGATTATTACCATGCTTCCGGAAATGCCATATTGGTATATAGCTCTTCCAGCTTTGTTTTGTGACCTTTTTCCATTAAGGACAGATCTTCAAATAGTTTCTTCTGGCCGGGATCACTGCTTGCAGTGGCAAATTCTGAGTACATTGTCATTGCTTCTTCTTCATTTTTCATTGCTAAAGCAATAGCATCAGCTGGCCTCATGTCTAAAGTCAGTTTCGGTTTTTCAACGCTTTCGGAAATTGTATAGTTAGCGCCTTCATAAAAATGAAGGGCACTAATATCTTTGTTGAGAAAGCCTTCTAGTGCCTTCTTATGCCCTTGTTCTTCGTCGGCTAATTCACGAAAGAGCTTTTTCTGAAATTTATCAGTAGTTTTTTCGGACACTCCTTTATAATACTCATATGCCTCCCCTTCATTACTAATTGCTAAACTCAATATTTTTTTATACTCTTCCTTTGTCATGTTAACACTCCTCGCTAAATTAAAATATGGTGAATATATTCCATATATTCAGCCCAATTCCTTTAATATTTAGTGATTTTTTTAACTTTTTTAATGTTTGACTACGTTTACAGAATAGTCTTAATTTCATACCCAATAACAACTTGATGTCCTAAAGAAATCAAAATATGAGGTCGCTCTCAAAGCTAACACTTCTAGAACAATATCCAACTCTAATTTTAGTCCTGTATTGCGCCAGATGGCTGAACAGGAACTATATGACTATCAAAAGGTAACTTGACATCATTTTCAGCAACCACTGAAAAGATCACTAGTATTACCAAAATAGTCATAGCTTACTGAGTGCGGTGCAGCGCAGCAAAAAGCTTATTGATAACCATCTGATCCATCTTGTCATCGAGAGTGAACTTCCATAACGGCCTAAAAATTGGTGCCTGCCGGGAGGTGCCAATTTTTAGACCGTTATGAGACAAAAATGCCGGGCAGATTTGACATTCGTTGCGAGCAAGGCAAGGACAAAAACGGTGAGCAACTACAGTTGTAATATCAATCGTGATGCACTTTTTCAAACTTTAACTTTTAGTCTGATTCATACTATTTTTAGCTCTTGTTACATTGGCTATTACACCACTGGCTGTTGCTCGTACTTTTTTTGATACTACTGCGTATGAGGCGGTCTACGTTAAACCCGGAGATACCGTTTGACAAATTGCTGCTAAATACACTATAGATAAAGACGATGTTTGGGAAATCATTTTCGAGATTAGACGGATAAATAAATTAGATAATAACGCGCATGTTTATCCTGGGCAGGCTTTGAAGGTGCCAGTTAGGTCTTGATATCTGACTTTTAAAAATGTAAACGCCACAAAATAGTAGCCATATTAACTGGCTATTACTTTGCGGTGTTTTTTTGCCGTACTATTGCTGAGCATAATTTGTTGCCGATAACATCGTTCACTGCAAGTCAGAGAACTTTACATCATTTGGGTAAGCAACAGCATCCTCCAAATTTACAAACTACTCTTCATACACTAATGTCTTTACTCTCAATGATAGGCGCAGGCGCTCCTTGTTTAGCAACTTTGATCATTGCCTGTCCCAGGATTTCCGTCGTTGTGATATATTTCGGAAAAAGCATCCTCAAGACAGGTTCAAAACTACCCATCCCCACATAGAAAGCACGGGTCAGCTTCGACTTCGCTACAATTCCATGCTGCGGTTGAATATAGGCAGGACGAAACATATAGGCAGCCTTAAACGGCATAGCCAGCAGTGCATTTTCCGTTTTTCCCTTTACTCTCGCCCACATAACACGTCCCTGCTCGCTGCTGTCGGTACCGGCTCCCGAGATATAGATAAAAGTCATATTTGAGTTAAGCTTTACCAGCGTCCGCGCGACCGCTGTAGTGAGATCATAGGTCACTCGCCGGTACTCGTCTTCTTTCATGCCTACTGAACTAACCCCAAGACAAAAAAAGCAAGTGTCATACCCTACAAGCTCAGCTTCCAAGTCAGACAGATCCATCAGGTCGTTATGGACAATCTCACACAGTTTTTTATGCTGAAGCCCAGTCGAACTGCGTCCAACCGCAAGGACATTCTCAATATCCGGATCAAGCAGGCATTCCCGTAAAACGCCGCCACCGACCATCCCCGTTGCACCGAAAAGGATGACCTTCATTGCAATCACTCCTTACTTATGATCAATAGTATCAATTTAACTTTTAATTTCAATGCCGTTTTCAAGACAATACATTAATTGATAAACATATAATTTGTAGCTTCTTTCAAAATCAGGGGCAGTGTACTGAATGCCGGACATTTCAACGGCCTTCAATTGCAGCTCATTCATTTGGCACATGGGATATAAGCCGATGGCCAATGTCATTTGGGCCGTAATAAAATCATAAACACTCGTTGGCGTAGCCTTGGGAAATAGCTGCTCAACCAAATGCATTAATTGCGTTTGGTAGGCAGGAACCGTTTCTTGCTTGAATCTGGCCAATGCCTCTACGGAAACATTCTTTTCAATCGTGGTAAAAAGAAATGCATACAATTCCAGCAGCCTGGAATGCCTGATTAAACTCTCCACCCAGATCTCAGCAATTTCTGCGATTGAATAAATCTTATTCAGTTTAAACGAATTTGTTAAAGCTGTTATCCAAGCGATGGTATCGGCTTTTAGCATTTCCAGAAGAATTTCGTCTTTTGTTTTAAAGTATTTGTAGATATTGGGCCGCGTAAATTTAGTATATTCTGAGATGACGCTGAAGCTTAAACCATCATAACCAAGTTCATTATATATCTCGGATGCAGCATTGATGATTTCCAGAATTCTTTCCTGGATCTGCTGTTCGGATCTAGCTCTTATAAAACTCATTGTACACCTCTTCATCCAGTACTATTGGTTCATTTTTATTATAAAACAAAAAAAACGCGTTGACAAGTTACTTTATGTATGTTACTTTTTATTTACGTTACACAATGTAAGTTATTGATAAAACTCACATCATAGGAACAAACTCTGGACATAAGCAGTGAAAATTAAATTTGAGCTAGGAGTGAATACAATGTCAAAGAAAATTGTTTTGATTACCGGAGCATCTTCCGGCATCGGCAAAGAGACGGCAAAAGAACTCATCAGAGAAGGACACACCGTGTACTGTGCCGCAAGAAGCCTGGATAAAATGAAGGATTTAGAGCAAATCAGCGGGCATCCGGTTGCAGTAGATGTTACCAAACAGGAGACGATTTCCGCCTGCGTTGACAAAATTATTAAAGAACAGGGACGCATTGACGTGCTTTTTAACAATGCGGGCTTTGGTCTATACGGAAGTGTAGAAGAGACTACTATGGAGGATGCAAGATATCAGTTTGAAGTAAATCTGTTTGGTCTTGCCAGCGTTACACAGCTTGTTCTGCCCCATATGAGAGAAAAAAAATCAGGCACTATCATCAATACCTCATCGGTGGGCGGAAAAGTCTATACACCGCTTGGCGCTTGGTATCATGCCACGAAACACGCCGTAGAAGGCTGGTCCGATTGTCTGCGGCTGGAAGTGAAACCATTTGGCATCAACGTAGTTGTCATCGAGCCCGGCTTTATTTTAACTTCCTTCGGCTCTGTCCTCTATGAGCCATTGTTACAGCGATCCGGCAAAGGACCTTATCAGAAATTAGCCCACGCCGTAGCAAAAGGAATCAAAGAGCAAAACGCAAACACCTCCTCCCCGCCCTCCGTGATTGCTAAAACCGTTTTAAAAGCAGTAAACGCCGCTAATCCCGAAATCAGATACGCTGCCGGGAAATTTGCAAAGCCCCTGATCTTCATGCGGAAATGGCTGGGCGATAAGCTATATGACCGGATCATTATGAGTCAGGTAGTAAAATAATTCCGATATAATCAACCGCCCTCTCCACTTGCGGTTATTCTCTTGTTGTCTCCAACAGCGGAATTAGCACACTAATTATATTGACTACCAGAGATGAGCCAGGTAATGAGCCATAGGATTAATAAACTAGATTACAATGCGCATGTTTATCCTGGGCAGGTTTTGAAAGTGCCGGTTAAGTAAAGATTGTTCGCTTTAAAAAATGTGAGCACCGCAAAATAGTAGCCATGTCAACTGGCTATTACTTTGCGGTGTTTTTATTTGCCGTATTATTGCTAAGTAAAATTCGTTGCCGATAACTCCGTTCTCTACAAGTCAGGAACCATCACCTGGATTATACTTGTCTTCCTTTGTCTCCGTGAGTTACACTCTCGATAATCGGCAATACAAATTAATGAAATTTCGTTGTCAGGCGGAATCGTCCCGGTTGACATATGGGTTGAGGTAAGTCGTAACCTTCGAAATCTGCCCACTTTAGCTAATTTAACTTATTAGTTCTTTTCTCGCAATGAGTGTATATAATAATTTCGCATTCTGCCTCAATACATCAACAATATTGGCATCGATTTTCATTTCCAGCACCATTTCATTTATTACCTCTAGCGCCTCTTCAATAGTCATACCATCTCGGTAAGGTCTTGCCTCTATTAATGCGCAGTAAATGTCAGCAACTGCGAGCATCCTACTTCCAAAACTAATCTGAGCAGATGCCAATTTGAAAGGATATCCTGACCCGTCCAATCTCTCATGATGAGTACCCGCCCAAGAAGCAATTGTTTGAAACCCGTCCACTTCTTCCATAATCCTATAACTATAGTACGGATGCTGCTTGACGATCTCATATTCGTCATTATCCAACCGTCCACGTTTATCAAGTATTTTATTAGGTATTGCAAGTTTTCCCAAGTCGTGTAGCAAACCTGCCAGATAAAACTGATCTACCTCCTGTTCACTGAATCCTATAATTCTAGCCAGTTCCTTGCATACTTTGGCGACATTCTTAGAATGAGTAGCGGTAAAAGGGGATGTGGCATCAACGACTTTCGCAAAAATTTCCGCAATACTAATCATGTCGTTTAAATCAAATAAAAGTTTTTCAAAAAAGCTCAAAGTATTTATAAAGTTGTTCACATAGTCTATATTTACAATGTCCAACCAAAAAGCATCGATTTTGCTCATATCCCTAATTACTTTGATAATTTCCGGATCAAAAAAAGCATTTTCTTGCAAGTCAGATATGATTTTGTCCCTTTGCCTAAATATGTGCTGAGAATCATCGATTTGTACTTCTATTCTATCCGCTACATGAATGATTCTACTTAGCAAAGGAATCTCTGTACCCACAAACCCGCTAGGATTTCCGCCGCAAAATCTATCATGGTGGTATCGTATAGGTTCAGCTAGAATACCTAAGCGAGCTGACTCTTTCAATATACGGTATCCTGCTTCTGCGTGGTTAAATACCAAGTTGTCGTTATCTGTGTGAACAATGAAATGTTTTTCATCCCAATTTGCAGCCGCACCGATATCGTGCAAGAGAGATGCATATATCAATACCTGCAATTGGTTCTGGTTGATACCAAGTTTCATACCGATATATCTTGATATGATGGCAGTTCTGCGATGGTGCTTTGATATGCCATTAGAAGAAAGTTCTAACGCCTTTGACATCGCTTTAATAAAACTGACTGGGTGAATCTGAAAATTAGTAAGCATAGTACCACCTCCCTATCTAATGTAAATCATAGTTTGTTTCTGTTCACCGTACATTAAATCCTTCCGTTAATTACTATTTATAGTTCTGATGTTTGCGGTCTCCCTAACTAAATTCTAAACGTCAAAAAAGCTATGATACTTTTTGCCGTATCGGGTATAATTGCTACTACCAGGCTCAGTGGTCAGAAATTTCAGGCTTATACGCTGTTATATGGATAACCATACGCTATACCTTTTACCATAAATATACAAAATCCTGCAATCTTATATAAATTTGCAGGATTAATGCCATCATTTCATGTTTTCTTCTTAGAATCCCTTGCAACCTATTTTTCGCCTTACCAATGATACGCTTCACCTCGGCTAATTTTAAACACTAAGTCTTAGATTTCTTTGCACTCACGCCCTTACACAATACCGTTTCACATTATCCCAACTGCTACGCAGTGGCTCTCCAGCTTCAAAAAAGTGCTCCGACCCAATCACGGGCCGGAGCACTTTACCAATATTAATCTATCATACACATATGTTCGCACATACTTAGGGGGGTCGCTTTTCCGACCCCCAACGTACGTTCGATACGTTTCCTACATGCAGCAGCAAAACCCTTATATTTCAAGGCCGCGCCCGTTTAGCCCCAACGTATGTTCGCCCCGTTTAGCACGTCTATGAAAACATACAAACACACATTTTAAATTTATCAAAACCCGCGAACTCTTACGGAATAAGGCTATTTTTGCTGTATCATCACTATTTAATTATACGGATAATAACTACTTCCATTAAGTTCATCACTAGTTCCATGGGAAACAGGGTGATCACCTGAATGCTTCAGAATAGCTTCTGCAGCCGAGTCCTTATAAAGTGGCTCACTCCCCATATCTCCGCTTGCTTCAAAGAGCAGTTGATTCGTTTTTCTATCATATACTTTTTGATGTTTAGGTGATACACCGAGTACACCTTTAGCTGCAATAATAAATTCTGACACTACTGTGCCGCTATATGTACCAGTATAATCCATTACTTTGCCATAAATATTTAGTGGCACAATCTTAGCTTGAAATTGGAAACTTCTATCATCATATTCTTTTGTTCCATCACCTGTATCACTTGTATGATCATGCGTATAGTAAACATCATAGAGGCTATAATCATTTTTTCCGTTCCTACAAGTTGCTTGCTGTACGATGTCAAATGATTCATAAGAAAAACATCAGTATGATGAGTGTGAGAAAAATCACTTCGGAGTAAGTATCTACCTGCATAAACCCAATCATTAGCAAACACTAAATTTGAAAAACTCACCAATATTATAAAAACGAATAGTTTAGTAATTGTTTTCATTTCAAATCTTCCTCCTCTACAAGCTCGCCAAATACCCTATCATTTCGTGTAAAGAATAGCGAACATATGTTGGGGGTCGACCCCCAACAAGTGTTCGCCCCCTTTTGAAAGTCTATGCGAACATAAAAACACACATTTGAAATTACTCCCAACCCGCAAACCCTTGCTATTCCTGGGGTTTTCGCTCTATCAACGCAACTGACTCAACGTGCTATGTCTATGAGAACAGAGTGGTATTATTTGATGCTTCATTGCTTCGTTATTTCAAGGGTTTTCAAGAAAGGAACAACCTCACTGTCCTTGATTGAAAATCTCAGCAAATCCATCATAAAAAACACGGCAATTTGGAAATACTGTGTTTTTTATGACGGATTTTATTAATTTAGATCTCAATTTGAGTGCGCCGATTAAGATTTGCTAAATTTACCTTTTCAATTTGCAGCAGGGCCTTTTTCTTATCCAAGCCACCAGCATAACCAGTCAGGTTTCCATCAAATCCGATAACTCGATGACAGGGAATCAAAATTCCAATAGGATTATGCCCGACAGCCCCACCCACAGCTTGGGCGGACATTGTAGTTAAACCCCGTTTCAAAGCCACGGACTTGGCAATTTGTCCATAAGTAGCAACTTGTCCCAGCGGTATTGTCAGCAGAATATTCCAGACCATTTTTTGGAACGGAGATCCCTGAGGATTAAGCCGTCCATCAAACGTTCTGGACTTACCTGCAAAATAATCGGCAAGATAGTTTCGAAGAGCCTTAAAAATCGGTTGATCGGGTTCGTAAGTCCACTCGTTACATTGGCGAGGATAATATTTTTGCCCGATAAACCACAAACCAACGAGAGCCTCATCTTTTAGGGCGGCAGTCATAGCCCCTAAAGGGGTATCTATCGAACACGTGTAAATCAATGGCTACTACAACTCCCTTTCTCAAATTCAAGTTTTTGGGTAAGAAAATCCCATAGCAAAATAGTCGCGTATGAACGCCAGGGACTCCAGTTCTGCGACAGTTGCAATATTTCTTGTGGCGAACGATCTGAAAGCGCTTTTTTTACTCCATAGTCAGTGTGCGGGAAAGCATCCGGCCAACCGAGAGCTCTAAGTGCAAGATATTGGGTTGTCCATGGGCCAATTCCCGGGAGCTTCAAGAGTTTTTCCATCACAGCTCCCGGATTAGCACTATAAGAAAGTGTGATAGAATTATTCGTCACCGCCGACGCCACGGCCAAAATTGAACGAGCCCTGGTCTTCGTTATACCAAGTGGTCCCAGATGATTCTCTATCAGGCCTTCCATGGCGCAAAATCTATTCGGTTGAGGAAACGTATACTGGAGTTCTGAAAATGGAGTATCCACTTTTTGGCCAACAGCCGCAACTAATCGTGCAGCCAATGTACCAGCTGCCTTAACGGTTATCTGTTGCCCCAAAATAGCTCGTACCGACATTTCAAACGGGTCAAAACATCCTGGCACCCGGATTCCTGGTATACAGATATTGGGCACAACCTCGTTCATCGCCACAAGCTTTTCGTATACTATTTCAGGGCTGCAATTCAGGTCAAATTGGAACCTAATTCTAGCCAATACCTGTGACAATACCGGCAATAACCTTGCCGAAATGGTTACAGAAAGGGCGTTCTTTTTTGATAGATTTTCTACCTCAATCCACCCGAAATAGAACGTTCCACCCTTTTTGATGACTGCCGTACGGCGGTAAGTGTTTTCGGTCACGCTCTCGACTCCTGGAAGTGCCCGGATTGCAAAAAAAGAAAGCAGATTATCCCAAGCATACGGTGGTCGATAGCCCATAAATAATGTAATTCGATCATTGTTTTTTTCTATACTTCGCCCTTTATGTCGAAGTTCGTTTGGTGTAAGGTGGTAATATTTTTTGAACTGATCGTTAAATCTGCGAATGCTATTGAAACCCGCAGCTAACGCCACATCGGTCACTGTAAGCCGAGTATCTGTTAGCAAGCTCTTAGCTAACAGCAATTTTTGTGTTTTAAAATATTGACTTGGCGATACGCCATATTCAGTAAAGAAGACTCGTCTGAGGTGCCGGTCAGTTATGTTGAGCTTAGCTGCCAATTCCGAAATCTTGCAAGTGGTCAAATAGTCTTCCGTCATAATCATGGCGGCGCTCCGCGCCAATCGAGTTGTCGAGTCGACTGGTGCCGATCCTGGGGCTAACTCCGGACGGCATCTAAGGCAAGGCCTATAACCAGCTGCTTCTGCCGCAGCGGCACTAATGAAAAAAGTACAGTTTCCTTCCTTAGGATGTTTTACCCTGCAGATTGGTCGACAATATACTCCAGTAGAAGAAACCCCACAAAAAAAACGGCCGTCAAATCGGACATCACGAGCCTGCATGGCAGCATAACAGGCTTTATTATCCAAAAGCAATTTTGGTATTTCTGTTTGCATCATGCTTTTCCATCACCCAAGACTCATTATAACAGTGAACGACAAAAAATACTGGCTGTTTTCGGACATGGATAAAATTCTTAATTTAAATTTCGTATTTTTCTTATGCATTTGACTAAATACGTGTTCGTATTCTAAAAATATAATAAGCGCATATGCCTATCAAGCACGCGCCGCATGCCGCCATCAAAATATAGACGGAGCTTACGTTCAACAATACGCCGAATATGCCGTAAGCAAGCGGGAGCGACGTATTGCCGACCAATGTCGACATGCTGAACACTCTTCCCGTCATATGGTCTGGCGTATAGCTTTGCAGCAATGATTGCCAAAACACTGCCGCAAAAGCAACACAAGCGCCGATAACCGTCATGATTAACATATAGATGTACACGGTTTGTATTCCTAAAAATAGCGAAACACTGATTGCTATATAGCAAAACCCCACCGCCATGATAAATGAAACCAATGTTCGTTCGTCTATGGAAGCTTTCTTTTTCACGCTCATAAATGCTGCTCCTGCAACCAGTCCAACCCCTATCATCGTTTCCAGGTAACCGAGGTTGTTCACGCCGCTGCCCTCCAGCCCATTTGCCAAAAACGGCAGTGAAACTGTTAAACTTCCCACAAAAAGATGGGCTATCGCGATAATTTTCAATACAAAAGTTAGCCGTTTTTGTTTTTTGATGAAGCAAATACCTTCATGCATATCCTGCCAAATACTTCTCTTTTCGCCGAGGGTTCGATAAGCTTTGTTTATTCTTATAAAACAGGCCAGAAATGCAGAAACAAAATAAGAAATACTGTTGGCGAAAAACACCCATGTCAATCCAAAAATGCTTACAGCCACCGCCCCCAGCAGCGGTCCCGCCACCGTACAGATACCACTGACCATTTGGCTCATGCCATTTGCTTTTGTCAGATTTTCTTTCTCGATTATTTCTGGAATAATCGCCTGTATGGCCGGTTCAAAAAAGGCCGTGGACAGGGACAGGCAGAATCCGATTAGAAAAACATGCCAGATTTCAAGTGCATTGGCCATTGATAGATAAGCTATATCCAACACAAGGCAGCCCCGGATAATATCGGTCACAACCAGCATTGTTTTCCGCTGCCAGCGGTCAGTCAACGCCCCAGCGAGAAATCCGAGAAGAATACCCGGAAGTACTGATATCAATAAAAAAAATCCCATGATAGAAGGAGAATTGGTCTTTTGCAAAATCCACCACGCAAGCGCTATGGCATAAAACTTATCTCCCAGTTGGGATACAATCTTTCCCAGCCAAAGAAAAGTAAAGTTTTTATTAATCATATTCATTACGACCTTTCTATAACTTTAGGTTATCTTAAACTATAAAGCTATAGTCAGGTCAAGTATTTATCAGCTTCTTTTTTCTGCCTGCAGGCAACACTCCCGGATATGTTTTATTTCTTCGTCGGCTAATCCTAAGAATTCCAGAAAAAACTGGTGAGAATCTGGTGAATTCTTTTCGAACTGTATATGTAAATAATTCAATGTTTCATCATCAAGCCCTGTGGATTTGAGTATGGAGATAAATGTTTGACTATCCATCAGCATTTTTTTGTCAGTTAGGTTTTTCCCTTTGAGCATTTCAACAATCAGCTTTTGCTGCAATCTTAAATACCGTATTTCCTGGTTTAATTTATTTAAGCGTCTCTCTAAAATAGTACTCTCATTCATACCTTCATCAGCATCAAGTATATCCTTTATCTGGTTTAAAGGCACTCCTGCTTCGCGAAAAGCGCATATCTGCCCCAGGCGTTTTTTGTCCTCTTCCGAATATTGCCTGTAATTAACCTGAGTGCGTTCAGAAGCGGTTAATAATCCAATGGTATCATAATACAGAAGAGTACTCCTTGAAAGGCTAAATTCACGGCATAATTTGCCTATGGAATACATGAACTCACCTCCAATTCCCACCCGAAGTACTTTCACTTATGCTAGTCTTTCAGGTTTGGATCAATCTTTAAATGTCTCACGTCTTCACCAGCATAGATCAACAGTGGCGGCAAGCCCAGATTTACCAGTCGATTTCATCGGGATAATCTATCCCTTTTAGCCTCACATCATTAGCCGAACGGCCAAATTCTTTTGCTCCTTCTAACACAACACTTTCAATTTCAAGATATTCTTTACCATGTTCGGTTAAACGTTTGGCCATAGTCGGAATACTCTTTAGCCTTTTTTCCTTATCCATATTAATAAATTTGATGTTAAGAACATCAAGATACTGCGTAATATACCCATCAGTCCAAGTATAATCATGATTTAATAAGTTCATCATCCGATTAAAGGAGTGTGGCGAAACTGTTTCTTTGAGAGATTTTGCAATCGCTGCCTGGAACAGACGTGTATTGGAAATAGATTCATCCCATATATTACGCTTGTCCAACATCACATGATAACTATTCTTCGCTTGTTTTTCAGCATGAAGCCTTACAAAGTCATTAAGAGCCATAGTCACAAACAGCAATTCCGGCCATAGCACATTGATTTTTAAATATATGTTTTTATCATGAGCAATAATTGCCATATTCCTCATCTTATCTTTGTCCATACCATTGTCAACAAATTCAACTTCCCGATCACCCATCAAGGCATGTCTTAAATCATAGCAAACGCCTAATACTCTAATGCGAGACGCTTCGTAGCGTACATATTCATCTTCATCACCGACAACAACATGCAGCGCCTCATACAGCGCGTCAAAATCCAGACAATCCCCATAAATAGCTACTCCGGCATTATTAGGAGTATTGGTAACATAGATCATGCAAAATCCGCCTTTCCATTTTAGCTACGTTCCCTGCCAATTTACTTTAAATTCATCTTGGATACGAGTCGAGACTCCCGCCTCTATAGGCAGCGTTAATTCAGGTGGAGTAGAACTCTCCACCTGAATCCCCAATGTTTCAGCTATGCTGAAACAAGTTCATTATCTACGTACCATATCCTTTGTTATTTCACTTAGACTAAAAGCACCACACATCGCCATCGTATCCTTTAATTCTTCAGCCAATTTTTCAATATAAATCTTCACGCCTTCCTTTTCACCGCCATAAACAGCTGTTACAAACGGACGACAGATTAGGACACCGTCTGCACCAAGTGCTAGTGCCTTGAAAATATCTGTACCAGAACGGATACCACCATCAACTAGAATCTTCATCTCGCTGCCGACAGCCGCTGCAATTTCAGGAAGCACTTCCGCAGTTGACGGACACTGATCCAGCACCCTGCCGCCATGGTTAGAAACAACAATTGCTTTTGCTCCTGCTTCTTTGGCCTTCTGTGCGCCCTTTATGTTCATAATCCCTTTTACAATAAACGGAACCCCTGCAATTTCGGAAATGCGACGAAGCTCGTCAACTGATTTCCCACCAGCCGGAGGTGTCATGTTTTTTAAGAAAGGCAGTCCGGCTGCATCTATATCCATGGCAACAGCAATAGCAGCTGCCTTATGCACCAGATCCATTTTCTCGTTAATTGTATCCATATTCCAGGGTTTAATAGTAGGAATACCACGACCATTCACCTTAGCAATTGCCGCGGTTGCACTCTCCATGACTTTCGGATTTGTACCATCACCGGTAAACGCAGCTATTCCATTTTCCATGCAGGCAGAAACCAGAATATCATTATAAGTCATGTCGCTATATTTATCACTGTAGTGCATATTTACCGCACCAACAGGTCCCGCAAAGAACGGATATTTGAATGTTTGACCAAATAATTCCAATGTTGTATCTACTGGTCTGCTCTCACAGAGTGTATCCATATTGACACGAATCTCCTGCCATTTCTGATAATTGCGGATAGCTGTGTCTCCAACGCCTTTTGCCCCTGGTCCAGGGATGCTGTTTTTACAGACAATACCATTGCAGACATTGCATGCCTTGCAGTAATTACCGATACAGGTGCGTGCATTTTCCAATACTTCCTTATAATTCATAATTTTACTCCTCTTTCCTTATTTTTTAGTAATTTACATGATTAGAATTATATCATACACTATCTTGCGGTTTTTCTTCTTTGCAGGAGAACTACTGACTCAATGTGGCTTGTCTGCGCAAACATATCAACAGGTTGAATCTCCTGCGCCTTATAACCTAAGTCATTCAACACAGCCAAATCCCGCGCCAGTGAAGCGGGATTGCAGGATACATAGACAATTCGCTTGGGTTCCATGCTCACAAAGGTCTCCAGCACCTTTTGCTCGCAGCCGGCCCGGGGGGGATCGACGACGATAACATCTGGTTTGATACCTTGTTGGAACATGCGTGGCATGACAGCAACGGCATCGCCGACAATGAATTCAACGTTTGCTACCTTGTTGTTGCCGGCGTTTTGCCGGGCGTCGAGAATGGCCGGTTCGACAATCTCAATACCGTAAACCTTGGCTGCCTGCCGGGCCAGAAAGAGAGTGATGGTACCCGTACCGCAGTAAGCATCAATGACAGTTTCCGTGCCGGTTAGTCCGGCGTACTTGACGGCTTGGTTATAGAGTACCTCAGCCTGGACCGTGTTTACCTGAAAAAATGACCGGGCCGATATGGCAAAGCTGAATTCACCGAGTTTATCGGTTATCGTGTCCTGGCCCCAGAGGGTACGGGTTTTGTGGCCCATGATAATATTAGTACGCTTGGAATTAATGTTTTGAACAATGCTGACAAGCCCGGCTATCCTGGTTTGAAGACATTTAATGAGAGCTTGGCGCTGGGGCAGCTGCTCAGTGGCTGTTACCAGTACGACCATGACTTGGCCGGTTGCTGTGCCTACCCGCCCCAGGACGTGACGAATAACACCTTGCCCGGTACGCTCATCATAGGGTTCAATGCCAAGTTCTTGGATTGCTTTTCTGACTTCCCGGACAATGTCGTTATTGATTTGATGCTGGATAAGGCAGTTCTCGGTATTAACAATATCGTGACTTCCCTGAGAATAGCAGCCTACCACTACTTTGCCGTTTTTTCTCCCTACAGGAAATTGCATTTTATTGCGGTAATACCAGGGACTGGCCGCGCCCAGGGTAGGATGAACAAGAACCTCCGGCAGCTTAGCAATACGGGTAATCGCATCAACAACCTGCTGCCGTTTGCTATTGAGCTGTTCTTCATAGTTCAAGTGCTGCAGCTGGCAGCCACCACATTGGCTGTATATCCCGCATTCGGGGACAATCCGGTGGGGCGACGGGATTTGAACTGTTGCCAGACGGCCAATAGCATAGGTCTTTTTGATGGTAGTAATGACTGCCATTACTGTTTCTCCTGGCAAGGCACCCGGAATAAATATTGTGAAATCCTGATATCGTCCTACGCCTTCGCCACTATGTCCAAGACCGGTTATATCAATCGCATAGGTTTGTCCCTTTTCTACAGGAACTGATGAAGCTTTGTTGGCCACGAATGTCACCTTTTCTTTTAAAATATCCACCGCAAGTAATTGTTGCAACCGCAGTTCACAATAACTGTCAGAATAGCAACAGAGGGCGGAAATGTCCGCCCTCTTTGCTTACTCTTACTTATCCTCAGAAGCTTTGGCTAACTTAATCAGGGTATCTGTATATTCTTTGAGTTTTTTGCTAACTCGGGCGTTGACCGTATCTTGTGGATAGGTTCCATCAGGATTGGGATCACCGGCAGGTGTACCTGTCAGGACTTCAATCCCCTGGTCAATGGTTGCAACCGGGTAGATATGAAATTTGCCTTGCCGCACCGCCTCAATGACCTCGTCATTTAATGCCAGATTACTGACATTTTGATGGGGAATCATTACCCCTTGTCTGCCTGTCAGACCTTTTAGCTTGCACACCGAGAAAAAGCCTTCAATTTTTTCGGTGGCACCGCCGATAGGCTGAATCTCACCTTTTTGATTAACTGACCCGGTAACAGCTATATCTTGTTTGATCGGCAAGCCCGCTAAGCTGGATAATATGGCATATAGTTCTGTACTTGATGCGCTATCGCCATCAACACCGTCATATAGCTGCTCAAAAGTCAGGCTGGCGGTCAGGGTCAGCGGATGTTTCTGCGCGTATTTCTGACCAAGATAACCGCTTAGGATAAGCACGCCTTTGGTATGGCTGGTACCGCTGATCTTAGTTTCACGCTCAATGTTAACAACACCGCTTTTGCCAAGATAGGTATTGGCTGTTATGCGGGAGGGTTTACCAAACATGTACTCGCCCACAGACAGTACCGCCAAGCCATTGACTTGGCCGATCTTTTCACCCTCGGTGTCAATCAGGATATGTCCCTCGGCAAACATTTCCTGCAGCCGGTCTTCATATTTATTAGCGCGATAGCGCTTTTCTTCGATGGTTTTTTTGATGTGCGCAGCGGTAACTATCTGGCTGTTATCCATTGTAGCCCAGACATCGGCTTCGCACAGTAACTCAACAACGTCATTAAAGCGGGTAGTCAGCTTGGTTTGTGTGCCGGTCAGGCGTGAACTGTATTCAACAACCCTGGCGACTGCTGCCTTGTCAAAATGCTTGAGTTTTTCCCGGCTGACAGTAGAGCTGATAAAGCCAGCTAATTTTTGAATGTTGCCCGCGTTATTCTCCATAACTACGTCAAAATCGGCATGCGCTTTGAATAGTTTGCGGAAATCCTCATCATAGTTGTATAAAAGCTGATATATATTGGGATTGCCAATCAGAACTACTTTAATATCAATGGGAATGGGCTCTGGTTTTAGTGAGGCCATAGCCAATACGCCATATTGCTCGCCCAGATTCTCAATTTGTAGTTTTTTAGTCTTAAGTACCCGTTTCAAAGCTTCCCAGGCGCCGACATTTGTTAATACATCACGGGCATTTAAGATCAAATAGCCGCCATTAGCCTTGTGCAACGCTCCAGGTTTAATCATGGTGTAGTTGGTACTAACCACTCCCATATGATTTTCATACTCAGCCCGACCTACTAAATTATAATAGGTAGGATTAATTTCCACGACAACAGGGGCTCCCTTGGTCTCGCGGTGGTCTACCAGCAGATTGACGTTATATTTGTCTTTAGCATCTGGTACCGGGCGTTTGAGCAAGGCCAGCGGGTTGTTATCCTCTTCCTGTTGAGGTTTAAACTCGTTAATATTTTTGGATACATCCTGCTTGATGGCCTCCAGGTAATCAACAACCGTTTTATGGCCGTCATATTTTTCTTTAAGCTCATCAATTAAATGTCCGGCAGCAAATAAGCCAATTTTGATATCAAGCTGCTTTAATTCTTCACGCGTCGCCCGTTCCAGCAGTTGAATACGCCGAACAACTTCCATGCCTTTTTCATGAACAGCAAATAAATTTTTCTCAATCGCGTCACGCTGTTCTTTAGCCAGCTGCTGAAAATCCTCAGGGGCTAAGGTCTTGCCATCCATCATGGGCAACCCGACAAAACCGGTAGAACTCCATTGGGGCGAAATTCCCTGAGTTTCGGCATATTGCGTGAATTCTTCCACCATAACAGCTCGCTGCTCCTGGTATTGTTTTACCAATCCGGCTTTGGCCTGTTCATAGTCTTCACTGCTAAATACTTTGGGAATATCTGTTTTCAGGTCTTCGATAAGTTCTTGCATATCTTGCTTGAAAATATACCCCATACCTGAAGGCAATGCTAAGGCAATAGGCTGTCCGGGACTCTCTAAATTATTTACATAACACCAGTCATAGGGACGTTCCTGTGTGCTAGCAACTTTTTTCACCGCTGCTTCCGCGTAAGTAATTTTTCCCGTACCGACTAAACCGGACATAAAGATATTATAACCGGGATTTTTGGTAAAAAGGCCAAATTCAACTGCCTTTACGGCTCGCTCCTGACCAATCATGACTTCCAGCGGCGGCACAGTTTCCGTTGTATCAAAAGTAAAAGCCGTTTCATCACAGTTAAAGCGGAGTTTTTCGACTGGCAATTCCTGACTTATGGCCATGAAAAGAAGTCCTCCCTTGTTTTCATCTTCCTACACATTTATGTAGATTTTTCCACATAAATGCATTCTACTTTCGATTGAAAAAATCCTGCTACACTAAGGGCACTCCCAATACCATCATTACTATTTTACTGGTATTGATGAAAGAGTGAGCCGTAATTGAAGTTAGTAGTGACCCTGTCCAAAAATAAAGTAAGGCAAAACCAATGCCCACAATAATCATTTCCACAAGCCAATAGGCATTGAAATGAAAAAGAGCAAAAATAGCGGCACTGGCTACTGCCCCGCCCCATAATCCCCACTTATCTTTAAGCGGCAAAAAGGTAAACATCCGATACAGTATTTCTTCGGTCACCGGGGCAGCAACACCTGCCAAAAATAATGGCACAATAAGTTGCTGCCAGGACAATGCTGCTTGTACCTGCGCTACTATCGGGTGCTGGGTCGGTGACACTAACAGCGTTGTGGTATATAGCCGTTCGCTGTACAGGCTGATAAAGAGGAGCGCTGCACCGCCTGCCAGTCCTTTTAGCACATTTCGCCCCCAGTTATTTAGCGAAAATCCCAGCTGTGTCAGGTCACCCTTAGTATGACGAACTGTCCATAATACCAGCACTACGACTAGCATGCGGTCTGTCATTTCAATAACAAATGAACTGGCATCAAAAAATAGCGGATAGACTAGTCGCACAATAAAAATTCCAACTGCCAGACGCAAAATGTGAACAGATAGTACGGCGCGTAAATTCCAGGTGGCTTTTAGCATATTGTCAACCTCTTTTTTTAGGTACATCAATACCATTATATGCGCTCCTACCAGCTTTCATACCATACAAAAACAGGGCGCGAAAATCCGCGCCCTGTCTGGAAATTTATGCAACTATTAGAGTAAAGCTAACCGCTCTTTTAATAATTTGTTGACAAGTTCGGGGTTGGCCCGGCCTTTGCTTTGCTTCATAACCTGACCAACCAGGAAGCCAATCGCTTTTTCTTTGCCTGCTTTAAAGTCGGCTACCGATTGCGGATTGGCGGCAATAGCACCGTCTACAATGGCAACAATTGCCCCTTCGTCACTAATTTGAACAAGGCCCTGTTCTTTAACAATGGCCTCCGCATCTTTGCCACTATCCCACATGCCTTCAAATACTGTTTTCGCAATCTTGCCGGAGATGGTTCCTTTGGCAATAAGCCCAACAAGTCCGGCTAGCTGCGTTGGCGTAACCGGGCACTCCTCAACTGATTTATTGGCAGCATTCAAATGCTTGGAGACCTCACCCATTAGCCAGTTAGCAGCCGTTTTGGCATCAGCCCCTGCCTTAACGGTAGCGTCATAGTAGTCAGCCATTGCCCGGCTGGCGATGATGGTTTCAGCATCATAAGCCGACAAACCATACTCTGCCATAAACCTTGCCTTGCGGGCATCAGGCATTTCAGGTAAGTTAGCCCGGATGCTCTCTACCTTGGCCGGGTCAACCACAATGGGAACAAGTTCTGGTTCAGGAAAATAACGGTAGTCATGTGCTTGTTCTTTGCTGCGCATGGATAATGTTACGCCCTTGCCTTCATCCCAGGAGCGGGTTTCCTGAATAATATGACCGCCTTCTCCCAGCACTTCTGTCTGGCGTTCTACTTCGTACTCAAGGCCACGCTGCACAGAGCGGAAGGAATTTAGGTTTTTCAGCTCGGCTTTCGTGCCGAAAGTCTCGGTCCCCGCCGGGCGAAGGGAGATATTGGCATCACAGCGCAAACTTCCTTCTTCCATCTTGCAGTCAGACACATCAATATATTGCAAAATGCTCTTCATTTTTTCCAGATAGGCTTTAGCCTCTTCAGGCGACCGGAGATCAGGCTCAGACACGATTTCAATGAGTGGTACACCGGTACGGTTGTAATCTACCAAAGCGTACTCACTATTGCTGATAGTGCCTGAATGTACTAGTTTACCGGCATCCTCTTCCATATGAACGCGAGTAATGCCAATGCGTTTGGTTTCGCCATTGACTTCAATATCCAGGTAGCCATCAACAGCAATAGGCAGATCATATTGCGAGGTTTGGTAGTTCTTCGGCAAGTCAGGGTAATAGTAATTTTTGCGGTCAAATTTACTGAACGGTAAGATTTTGCAGTTAAGGGCGAGTCCTGCGCGGACGGCAAACTCTACTACTTTTTCATTAATGACCGGCAGTACCCCGGGAAGTCCCAGACAGACCGGACACACATTGGTGTTTTGGTCTGAACCGAATTTGGTGCTGCAACCACAGAATATTTTCGATTTAGTTTTCAGTTCTGAATGGACCTCAAGTCCAATGACTGTCTCATAGTTCATAGCTTAAACCTCCCCCAGCGGCGCAAAACGCGTATGATAATCATTAGCCTGTTCGAAGGCATAAGCTGCCTGAATAATGGTAGCTTCGGCCAGCGGTTTGCCAATAATCTGCATACCAACAGGCAAACCCGCTACAAAACCACAAGGGATGGATATCCCAGGCAGACCAGCCAGGTTAATGGGAATGGTGCAGATATCCTGCAAATACATGGCCAGCGGATCACTGAGTTCGCCGATTTTGAAAGCCGTTGTCGGCGCTGTTGGCGTAATAAGTATATCAACTTCGGCAAAGGCTTTATCAAAGTCCTGTTTGACTAAGGTCCGTACTTGCAGTGCTTTGAGATAGTAAGCATCATAATAGCCTGAGCTCAAAGCATAGGTGCCCAGCATGATGCGGCGTTTGACCTCAGGGCCAAAGCCCTCACTGCGGGTCTTTTTGTACATCTCAATAATATCATTACCTGGCGCACGATGGCCAAAACCTACGCCATCATAGCGGGCCAGGTTGGAGCTGGCTTCTGCCGGAGCAATGAGGTAATAGGCCGGCAGGGCATACTCGGTGTGTGGCAGGGAAACTTCCTTAACTTCAGCGCCCATAGCGGTTAGCTGGTCAATAGCCTGTTTGATGGCGGCGGCAACTTCCGGCTGAATACCAGCGCCGAAATATTCTTTGGGCAAACCAATTTTCAGCCCCTTAACATCCTGTACCAATGCTTTGGTATAGTCAGGCGTCTCGACATTAATCGAAGTAGAATCTTTGGCATCATACCCGGCAATCGCGTTAAGCACAAGGGCACTGTCAGTCACATCCCGGGTAATGGGGCCAAGTTGATCCAGTGACGAAGCATACGCGACCAGGCCGTAGCGGGATACACGGCCATAGGTTGGCTTGAGACCGACACTGCCGCAGTAGGCAGCCGGCTGACGGATAGAACCGCCGGTGTCTGAGCCAAGCGCCCAGATAGCCTGGCCTGCCGCCACTGACGCGGCCGAACCGCCGCTTGAGCCGCCAGGCACCCGCTCAGTGTCCCAGGGGTTGTGAGTAACAAAAAAGCCCGAATTCTCGGTAGAGCCGCCCATGGCAAATTCATCACAATTGACTTTGCCTGTCAGGACAGCATCCTGGGCCGTCAGCTTGTCTACCACAGTAGCATTATAAGGCGGGACAAAGTTAGCCAAAATTTTGGATGCACAGGTAGTCTTAATACCTTTGGTGCAAATATTATCTTTCAAAGCTCCAGGAATACCGGCCAGCGGTGCAATGGCTTCACCACGCATGATTTTGGCATCAACGGCGGCTGCCTGAGCCAGCGCTTGCTCTCTGGTCTCGGTTATGTAGGAACGTATCTGGGGTTCGACAGCGTCTGTCCGGGCAAATACGGACTTTGCCAGTTCGACGGCTGATATGTCTTTTTTAACAAGCATGCCATGTAGGGCATGCACAGTGTGTTTAAACAATTCCACGGTATCAACCTCCAATCGCTTAGCCTTCCATTACTTTCGGTACCTTGAAATAGCCGTCTTCTGCCTCTGGTGCATTAGACAGGGCTAGTTCCTGCGGCAAAGAGGGTTTAACCTCATCAGGCCGCATTACGTTTTTCAGTTGCAAAACGTGAGCTGTAGGCTCAATGCCTGTTGTATCAAGCTTATTGAGGACATCAACGTATTCTAAGATGGCGTTGAGCTGACCGGAATAAGCCTCTAATTCCTCGGCAGTCATCTCCAGACGTGACAACAGGGCCACGTTTTCAACATCTTGGCGGTTTATTTTCATAATCTCACCTTCCTAAAAGTAAAATGTGCCAATATTTTCAATAACAGATATTATATCATGCCTCAGGCTTTTGTACCAGCGCCAAAAACTTGTACTATATTATACCACACATTAGACACCTCACTCTATGATCTACCAGCAATAGGTAACAACGCTTTTGTTGGCACACCTCCAAAAGCTGAAAAACCGGGCGATATTCCTAAAATCCGTAAACTCGCTACGCTCAAACAGTACAGATTTTTTAACGGAATACCACCCGGCTTTTCTCCTACGGAACGCTTTTTCCGGCAAAGGCCGGGGATTATGGGAATAACGGGGGTTGCCAGGGTACTACTTTATGGGGCACAATTCCCTTAAGACCTCCACGACTTCCCAAATTTATACTTTTCTATTCGATCATATGTAAAAACTCGGCCTCAGTAATAATCGTAATACCAAGAGACTGCGCTTTATTCATCTTATCGCCAGCACCCTCGCCAGCTAAAAGATAGGTCGTTTTCTTTGATACACTACCAGCAACGCGCCCACCGTGCTCCTGAATTAGTTGAGTTGCTTCTCCCCGGCTCAATGTCTGCAATGTCCCAGTAAGAACAAATGTTGCCCCCTCAAGTCGGTCATCA
The DNA here is from genome assembly GCF_000445445.1 of Sporomusa ovata DSM 2662. Classification (GTDB taxonomy): domain Bacteria; phylum Bacillota; class Negativicutes; order Sporomusales; family Sporomusaceae; genus Sporomusa; species Sporomusa ovata. The sequence continues at coordinate 167,075 of NZ_ASXP01000006.1, forward strand.
ATCACTTTGCCGGCAGATCTTGATTTCATAGTAACGCCAGCTTCTTCAAGACGCTCAAGGATAACTTTGGTTTGGGGCTCGGCAAAAAAAGCAGCAATCGCTTTAATACTTACTTCCCCAATACCTTTGATGTCTCCATTTGCCTTCAGTTCTTTCCCGATATCGCTTAGCTGCTTATCCATTTCACTAAGCAGTTCTACGTCCTCCGGCTTCGTAGAAGTCTTCAGCAGCTTAGCAAGTTTGCTGCGTTCTTTTTTTAATTGTTTTTCGCTGTCTTGCAACTGCTTATATTTATCATAACTAATCTTAGCAATAGCCTGTATATCAGGAAAGTTTTCCTCTAAAATACTTCCTGTCTGTTTACCTATATTTGGTATTCCAAAACCGTTTATGAGCCGCTCAAGATTTTGCTCTTTTGAGCGCTCTATGGCAGCAAGTAAATTATCCGTACTGGCTGTGTAATCAGGTTCCTTCTGTTTACGTGCTCTCCCATCCTTATATGGAGCCACTTGTTTACGAGACCGGGGAGTAATCCCACTGGCAATAAACTCATCCCGATAATTTTTGAGATAGTATATATCGGCAATATCCTTTATATAGCCTTTGTCCATAAGGGAATGAACGGCAGCCGGTCCCAGACCTTCTATATCCATTGCTCCCCGGGATGCAAAGTGAATAATAAGCCGTGCAAGCTGTGCCGGGCAGTTAATTCCGCTGCAACGGATGTCGGCTGCGTCTTCCCCCCGTAAAGCAGGAGCACCGCAGACCGGACATCTATCAGGAATTTTAAAAGGAGTAGTACCATGGGCACGCTGCTCCTTTATAACCCTAACAATCTCCGGAATAATTTCAGCTGCTTTGCGTACGATTACTGTATCCCCAATGCGTATATCCAGCCGGTCAATTTGATCCTGATTATGCAGCGATGCACGAGAAACGGTTGTACCCGCTAACCTGACAGGCTCCAGAATCGCTAAGGGAGTTAGGCGGCCGGTTCGGCCAACATTTACTTCGATATCTAACACCTTAGTTGCCTTTTCTTCCGGAGGATACTTATAGGCAATAGCCCATCGCGGCACTTTGGAACTGGCACCAAGTTTCTCACGATCAGCCAGATTATCTAATTTTACAACTGCACCGTCTATTCCAAATGGCAGCTCACCCCGGGTTTCATCGATTAAGGTGATCGCATCCCAAACGCCTTCTTCTGTAGTGCACGTAATATATTTGGGTACTGCAAACCCTTGCGTCGCCAACCAGTCAAGTGTCTCCGCGTGAGAGGTAAATTCCTTTCCTTGAATTGCCTGAAGATTAAAGACAAAAATAGATAAATCCCTTTCAGCAACTACACCCGGATCTAACTGCCGCAGCGTGCCTGCGGCACAGTTTCTGGGATTAGCAAAGATTTTACCCTCTATCTCTTCCTGCCGCTCATTGACAGCTTCGAATGCAGCATTATCCATATAAACTTCACCACGCACTTCAAGATACGGAAGTTTTTCAGGAATGCTTAGGGGCACAGTATCGATCATCATGAGATTATCTGTTATATCTTCCCCATAGCTTATACCATCGCCACGGGTCATGCCTTCTGCAAATTCCCCACCTCTATAGCGCAGCGCAACAGAGAGACCGTCGATTTTATGTTCTACAATAAATACAGGGTTTTCAACTTCTTTTTGTATCTTGGTAATAAAGTCTGCTACTTCTTCTCTTGAGAACCGGTCATCCAGGGAAAGCATCGGCACATCGTGCGCAATCTGTTTAGCTCCTCGTTTGGCTTTTCCACCTACCCGCTTTGTCGGCGATTCCGGTGTTGCCAGCTCTGGGTATTCAAGCTCAAGGTTCTTCAATTCCCGCAGTATAGAATCATACTCAAAGTCGGTAATTTCCGGTGCATCCTCTTCGTAGTACTTTTTATTATGGTACTCAATCTTCTCTCTTAGCTCTTTAATACGAGCACCAATATCCATACAATAGTTCCTCCCGCTTCTTTGCTGTCTAAAACATAGGGGTTAAGCTGCAGCAAAAGAGTAGTTTTATTATTATTAAAGAGCCTGTCTCGATATATAACAATGACCCGGCGCGGAAAAATTACACTCTGCTGATCGGTGCCATCTGGGCCACCAGTTTTTTGATACCTTCATTAGGAAAAGCAATGTTTAACTGCATACTACTGCCGCTGCCGGTAACAGCAACAATAGTACCTGTGCCCCATTTGGCATGATACACTTTTTCGCCTGCTTTCCAGTCAATGTTTTGCGGTTTAGCCGGGTTTTGCACCATACCTTTGAGCAATGTCAGCTCAGGTTTGTTTATTTTAGCCCCGGACGGCATAGAGACACTTGCCGGACGACTGATTGGTACAGCTAATAAGGGATTAGGCCGCTTGGGTGCATACTTCTCGATAAGTTCAGGCGGAATCTCATCAAGAAAACGGGAGGGTGAATAGCATACAATATTACCATAAATCATGCGCTGACGGGCATTTGATATATAGAGCTTACGCTTTGCCCTGGTAATACCAACATAGCATAGGCGGCGCTCTTCCTCGACTTCATGCTCATCCATAAGGGTCCGGACATGGGGAAAGATGCCCTCCTCCAAACCGGCCAGGAATACCATGGGAAACTCCAGTCCTTTGGCCGAGTGCAAAGTCATGACCGTAACCTGATCATCCTCCTCTTCTGACTTGTCGCTATCAGTAAGCAGTGATACATGACTCAAGAAGTTTTCCAGCGTGTTATCCTCTTCAGTTTCCGCAAACTTCCTGGCATCACTGACAAGTTCTTTCAGATTTTCAATGCGGTTAGACGCCAAAGGATCAGCATCGCTTTCCAGTTCAGCTAAATATCCAGAATCACGCATGACTTTATCTACCAGTTCAGCAACTGGTAACGTATTCTGACAAGCCATCAGATTAAAGATGAGTTCAGCCAGCTTTTCTAACTGATGCTTGGCCCGGGCGGTCAGACCTGGTACCAAATCAGGATTGGACACAGCGTCAAACAACGGTACATTATTTTGGGCAGCATATTCGGCTAAATGCCTGATGGTAGTGTCACCAATTCCCCGGCGCGGCACATTGATAATCCGCAGCAAGCCGATAGCATCTGCCGGATTGAACAGCACCTTAATATAGGCCATAATGTCTTTTATCTCTTTACGGTCATAGAACCTAAGTCCACCCACCATGGTGTAAGGAATAGCGGCATTGCGCAAGGCTTCTTCCAATACCCGTGACTGAGCATTTGTACGGTACAGGATGGCTATATCTTTGTAGGGTGTACGGTAAACCGTATTGAGCTTAACAATATTATCGGCAATGTAGCGGGCTTCGTCCCGTTCATCAACTGCCAGATAGTGGGTTATTGACTCCCCTGCCTGATTATCTGTCCAAAGTGACTTCGGCTTGCGGTTGCTATTATTCTCGATAACCGCATTCGCTGCATCCAAAATTATTTGAGTGGAACGGTAATTTTGTTCAAGCTTAATGACCTTAGCCTCAGGATAATCTCTTTCAAAATCCATGATATTCTTAATATCCGCCCCCCGCCAGCCATAGATGCTCTGATCAATATCGCCTACGACGCAGATGTTGCGGGACTTAGCCGCCAGTGTCCGCGCAAGCAGATACTGGGCCCTATTGGTATCCTGGTATTCGTCAATCAAAATATAATGAAACTTATCCTGATATTTTTCCCGGACTGTGGGATTATATTCCAACAGTTCTACTGCCAGCATCAGGAGATCATCAAAATCAAGGGCATTATTAGCTTTCAGCTTGCTCTGGTACAGTTTGTACACTTCGGCTACCCTCAGGTTATAAAAGTTGTCAGCCTGGGTGGTAAATTCCCGCACATCCTGCAGCGCGTTTTTGGCATTAGAGATGGTAGATTGCACACCATTTGGCGTAAACTGTTTTTCGTCCAGGTTAAGCTCTTTCAAACAGCCTTTAATGACTGACTGGGAATCGCTGGCATCATAGATAACAAAATTCCGGGTATAGCCACCTAGGTTTTCGATCTCCATCCGCAAAAACTTGGCACAAAATGCGTGAAACGTACTTAGCCAAATGTCTTTGGCAACATGACCAACAATACCGGCTACCCGTTCTTTCATTTCAGCAGCCGCTTTGTTGGTAAATGTAATGGCCAGAATATTATACGGCGCCACTCCCTGGGCCAGCAGATTGGCAATCCGACTGGTTAATACCTTAGTTTTGCCTGACCCGGCCCCTGCCATAATTAACAGCGGTCCGTTCATATAGGCAACAGCTTCCTGCTGCGCCGGATTCAGACGGTCAAAAATATTTTGCATAGCTTCCTCCGTATGTTAAGTAGGGTTAACGTGAATATTTTCTCCATATATTTGCCTTTTCCTGTTGATTGACAGAAAAAATAAGAGCCTGCACCAACAGACTCTTGAAATCTTTCATTAATATGCTTGCACAAGCTTTACACCCTTTTGCAGCATCACTATGCCTTTGGCTCCCAGTATTTCGACAGCCCGGTCAACATCCTGTTCACTGACTTGCGCTGCCAGCCCCTCACAGGAAGCGCTTAATTCGCGGGGTATAGGTACAAGCTCAGCAATGATACTCTGTTCTTTTAAGATTTTTTTGGCCCTGAAAGCATGATAGACGGATGGAAATGTAATTACGCAATTCATAGACTGACCCTTTCATCATTTACAGCTAGTACATAATCTGCTATTTGGATATGTTAATAGTATACTCACCATTTACCTCTGAGCATTCCACCCGGAAGTTCTGAGACTGGGCAAATTTAATAATATTTTCTTTTGCTGGTGGCTCGTCAACAACAACACTGACTGCTTCAGCCCCAACTAATGCATCTTTGGTCCTGATGAGTGGAATCGGGCAACTTAACCCTCTCAAATCAAGAATATTCGCCATAACTTATCAGACTCCTTTGCTTATCGGCACAAGTTTTTCTCTACATAGATAACCTAACGCGGCAATTACAGCAATGCCAAGCACTACGGCAATTTGTCCATTGATACCAACACCGGCAGCCGAACCAGCGGCATTAAGTTTGTGGGCTACACCGGCACCTGCCAGCATGCCCAGTACACAAAACATAGCATCTGTATTGCCTTCGCCTGCCATAATCATTTGCCGCAGCGGACAGCCACCTGCCAACGTAGCTGCCAAACCTGTCAGGAATAGTCCGAGGAAATTCCAGATATGCATGGTATGCGCCAGTGGCTGGTTTTCAAAACCTAATTTAAAAAAGCCAAAATATAGATTGCCTGCCAAGGCAGCTAAAAACATAACTCCGTAGATTTTAAGCAACGAGGTATCGCGAGTGAGCATATAATCACGGAAACCACCGCTCAGACACATGCGGGTGTGCCCAGCTAAGGCACCTGCTGCCAAACCGGCTAATAAGCTAATGATAATAGGGGCATGCATAGAACCCGGTCCTTTAGCACTAAAGTTTAAAAAACCAGCCCCCATACTTACAGCAATAAGCAGTACCAGCGCCGCAGCCGCTGCCAGATAACCAGTAATCTGCACGCCACCTGTATAAACATGCGCCCGCCCCAGGTTAAAGCCACGTTTCAAAAATACCACGCCCACGCCAATACCGGCAATAAAGCCTGCCAAGGCCGTAAGGCCATTGAGGTCACCACCTGCTACCCGCAGAATGGCCCGCAGCGGACAACCCAGGAAGACCAAAGCCCCGATCATCATGGCCATTCCCAATAAAAATCGTAATACAGGATTGGAACCGCCACGCGGCCTAAATTCACCACTAAGACGTGACAAACCAAAAGCCCCTAATATAAAACCGATGATTTCCGGGCGAGCATACTGCAGCGTAGCAACGCTGTGAATACCTAACGCGCCAGCAATATCCCGCAGATGACAAGCAGCACAAAAACCATAGTTACCCGGGTTGCCAAACTTGACCAACAGCACTGCTCCTAATCCAAATACCATACCTGTCACAATAATTAACCAGTTCATTACATCACCCCATAGAAAAATTTTATTATTACACCAATAAATATTATATGTGTACAATATATATTCCTGCTTGAGTAAGACGAAAACAGGAAATTTTGTCTTACTTTACGAATTACTACTTATAATTATGTTTTGGTATTAACAAACGAGGTGAGTTCATGTCTTATATTCAATCTTTAACCGTATTTCTATATGTTGCCGAAGAAGGTAGTTTTTCCGCGGCCGCCAAAAAGTTAGAACTTACACAACCAACTGTGTCTTTTCACATTGATAATCTGGAAAAAGATTTTGGCTGTCCGCTATTTACCCGGACATCCAAAGGCGTTTCTCTAACAATTTATGGCAAAAAGCTTCATGAGACTACGCGGACAATCAATGGCCTGATTGCCGGCACTCACCAGGAAATTCAAGCCATGGCACAGGGTTCCGCCGGGCGGATACTGCTTGGCGGCAGTACCATCCCTGCCGATTATATTTTACCGCCGTTGATTGCAAAATTTCTTAAAGACCACATGGGCCTGACTGTATCCCTGGTAACAGGTGACAGCCAGGCTATCTTAGAAAAGTTTAATGCAGGTGAGATCCCCATCGCAGTAGTTGGCTCTAAACCAGCGGATAATCTTATCAGCAAGCCCCTTTGGCATGACACGCTGGTACTTGCCGCCCATCCCGATTATAAAACATACACCCAGGACAGCCCTATACAAGACTGGCTGATTTCCTTACCGTTTGTTTTGCGCAAAAAATCCTCAGGCACAGCAAGAGCGGCTTTAGACGCCCTGGCCGGCTTGAATATTGCCCCTGAACAGCTTAGCGTTATTATGGAAGTAGGCAGTAACCAAGCAGTAAAAGCAGCCATTCTTAACAAAATCGGCGTCGGCTTTATTTCGGCCTGGGCAGTGGAAACTGAACTAAAATCCGGACAACTCATCACCCTGCCGCTGCCTGGTCCGGCAATCAAGCGCCAATTCTATGCTGTTAGCCGTCAACCGCTGTTTCCTTTCTGCCTTGAATCATTCTGGCAATACCTCATTAATCAGAATACTTCTCCGCAAATCTCACCTGATTGTACCCACCATTCTTAGCTTCGTACAGCGCTCCGGCAAAGGCCGGGGGGTTACGGCCTCCATACTCTCAAAAACATATACTCTCTTACCACAAGAACAAATGTTTGCAAAACATTTGTTCTTGTGGTATTCTATTTTAGTAAGGGGCTGAAGTATATGGACGTTTACGATAAGTTAAAAATTCTAACCGATGCTGCAAAATATGATGTAGCATGCACATCAAGTGGCGTGAATAAAAAAGCATCGGCCGGAGGAATTGGTAATGCCTCTGCCTGTGGAATCTGTCACAGTTTTTCAGCAGATGGACGGTGCATTTCACTGTTAAAAGTACTGATGACCAATGTTTGCGCTTACGATTGCCAATACTGCGTCAATCGCTTATCCAATGACACACCGCGGGCCTTTTTTACACCACAGGAACTAGCTGAACTAACCATAAACTTTTATCGCCGCAATTACATTGAAGGCCTTTTTTTAAGTTCCGGCGTACTAAAAAATCCAGACTATACCTGCGAACAAATGATTGAAGCGCTGCGTATTCTGCGCGAAGAATATCGATTTTCCGGGTATATCCATGCCAAAGCTATCCCTGGGGCCGACAGCCTGCTGCTGGCCCGCCTTGGTATGCTTGCTGACCGGATGAGTGTGAATATTGAACTACCTTCCCAAAACAGTTTGCAGCTCTTAGCACCGGACAAATCCAAGCATTCCATTTTAACTCCGATGGGCTATATTCAAAACCGGATACAGGAAAACTCGCGGGATCTAGTAAAATACCGGCATGCTCCCAAATTTGTTCCTGCAGGACAAAGCACGCAAATGATAATAGGAGCTACCCCGGAATCGGATTATCAAATACTAAATTTAACTGAAAGTCTTTATCATAAATATAAACTTAAGCGCGTCTTTTTCTCAGCCTATATGCCAGTTGCAGAGAATAGTCTTCTACCAACAATCGAAACAAAACCGCCGCTATGGCGTGAACACCGGCTTTATCAGGCGGACTGGCTGCTCAGGTTTTACGGTTTTGCCGCTAATGAACTTCTTGATCAGCAGCATCAGAACTTCAACCCCTATTTAGACCCCAAATGCACCTGGGCACTCAATCATATGGATTTTTTTCCTTTGGATGTAAACCGCGCTACTTATCGCGACTTACTGCGAATACCAGGCATTGGCGTAACAAGTGCCAAACGTATTCTTACTGCCCGGCGTACAACAACTCTTTCTTTTAATGGCCTTAAATCACTAGGCGTTGTCCTCAAGCGAGCACAATATTTTGTTACTTGCAACGGAAAAACAGCACCTGATATAAAGCTTACTCCGAACACAATACTCCGCTCCCTACTGTCCGAGAAAACACGGGAACTACACCACTTAGGTTTTTCATCACCTACAGAACAACTTTCCCTTTTTGACCAGCCGGCACTGCTATCATTGTCACAGGAGGTCTACGAAAATGCCTACCCAATCTGAGCTAATTTATTGCTATGACGGAAGCTTTGACGGATTATTATGCTGCGTATTTGAAAGCTACGAAAACAAAGAAATACCAATAGATATTCTTCTGCCCGAGGCCTCACAGGCCATCCTCTTTGCCACCAAAAACATCCCGACTGACACACAAAAAGCAAAGCGGGTGCTGGATTCTATTCCACAAAAACTGGGAACAACAGCACTTAATTTTGTCCAACACGCTTTTTTAACTTGCCTTTTACAAAAAGAGTTATATATCTTGTTATTCCTTCGTTTGGGATTCCGCCATGGCCGGTCCGTAATGAATATGCTGACAGACGACGTAGTAAATACCCTGTATAAAGCAGTCAGGCATTTAGAGCAGGAAAGCCATCTATTAAAAGGCTTTCTGCGATTTTCTATCATCAACAATGTTCTTGTAGGCGAAATAGCGCCAAAAAATTTTGTATTGCCACTGCTCGTACAGCATTTTTGTGAGCGTTATCCGGAAGAGCGCTTTTTAATCCATGACAAAACACACGGCATGGGACTGGTTTATCAGCCATACCAGTCTGCGGTCATTCCTATTGGAACTCTTGAATTGCCCGAAGTAGATAAGGAGGAGCAAACTTTTCGCGAACTATGGCAGCTATTTTACGATACCATTGCCATACAAGGACGGCATAACCCAGAATGCCGCATGAGTCATATGCCAAAACGTTACTGGAAATATATGACCGAGTTTGACCGCATACAAAAAAATATCACGCCAAAGCTGCCTAGCCCGGGCGTGAAGTTATTGCATACCCATTCCTGACCCAATTAATTCAGCAACTGATCTGCATAGACCAGCCGAATGCCGGCAACCTCCATTTCGGAGATCATCTCCCGCACCGCGATGACCGTATTGGGCCGGGCATGACCAATAACAGTAACACTGCCATTCCTTTGAGCCAAAACAACTGCTTTTCGCAGTTGTTTTTTTATTAGTTCTACATCTGAACTGTTATCCAAAAACAATTCATTTTCCCCACTTCTCATACCTAGCTGTCTCGCAACCTCTGCGCCCACCGTTGTGCCAATAGTGCGGCTGTCAATGAAAAACAGATTCTGTGATTTCAAAACACCAAGTACAGCCTTCATGACCCGAAGATCAGATGTTGCCCTTGAGCCTTGATGGTTATTGACCCCTTTAACCCCTGGTACAGAAGCCAGGGCTTGACCCACTGTCTGCTTGATTTCATCATCACTCATACTGACAGTAATCACGGTCGGTTCTGTCGCTGCGCTAGCATCCATTGGCTCTAGCGGCAAATGCAAGATAACCAGGTGACCTGCACTTAGCGCCCTGGAGGCAGCCTCATTGCTGTAAGCGCGATAAGGCAAAATAGCAAAAGTAATAGGCCGTCCCATATCGGCAAAATCAGCAACAGGCCCCATGGTATAACCACAATCATCAATTATGATCGCCATATCTCCCGCCCTAACTTCGCTCTGGGGCTTAGGTGGCGCAGGTGGCGGCAGTGTGCCGTTAGTTTTAACAATAAATAAGCGGTCAGTGACAATCGTAAGCGGCTCACTATTAAGAACATCTTTAATTCCCACATCCACCCGTACAGCTGACACTCCATTATAATTATCCGGTTCATTCCCGATGACCTTACCGCCTGCTTTGCCAACCAACGGAGCCAGTGCCTGCTCAACTCCTTCCAGTGACATGGTTTCCGGGATAATCAGCAGCATACTCCTTGTATGCCAGCGGATAAGCCCCTCTACCCCTTTACGGGGAACTTCACGTTGTTCCTCTTTAACTTCTTTCGGGGTTATAGATGCCTTGGTCAACCCCTTATCCACAGCAGTATGAATCTTGGAAGCCGTAGTTATGAAGTCAACTACCACCCCCGCACCCGTCTTTTCCAGTTCATAGCCAGAACCAGGTGACGGTAATTTTTCTGGTGCCGGTATTGTCTGATAATAGACAACAGCTACAAAAATAAGTACAATTACTGCTATCCATTTCAACTTATTGTCTTTTTTCGCCATCGGAAATTCTCCTCGTCTATCCACTTACTTTTCATAATAATTATATATTCCGCCCCTTACTATGTCTACTTATTATCGATTTTAGCCACTTTACCTAAACGTAACATAAAGTTAACAAGACCTTAAACTACCAGGGGAGGAAAATTAGCTGGAAAGAATAACATGTATTATATCGCGTAAATTGTTTCTATCTCATAGTACTAAGCCGCATCTTCTCACAAAATGCATGTCGACAAAGGAGCATCTGCCATGAACTTTCTAAAAAAATTTGCTAATACTGCCTCCAGACCGCTAACCACTATAAAAACCCTCATACCTACTAATCATCTGCCGTTAAAACTAAATTTGTACTACCAACTAAGTTTACGCACTAAGCTGCTTGTCGTGGTAGCTATCTTTTCCCTGCTATCGATTAGTATTGGAATTGTTGGCTTGCACGGTATCAAGGCATCCAACGATGCTTTGAGAAGCATGTACACCAGTCGCATTATAACCCTACAAGAACTTAAGCTTATGTCTGATGCACTTACAGTGAATGTTGTAGAAACCTGTCACAAAGTTAGTGACGGCCATATGGCCTGGTCTCTAGGCCGAAACAAACTTACTGAAGCCACCACAATGATCAAGCAGCAGTGGACCACTTATAAAAACCATGTAGCTACAACCGAAGAAGAACGGTTGGTTGCTCAGATAGACGGTTTTTTAGGAATTGCAGAGGGTGCGCTTGCCAATGCCACTACCATTATGATAAAAGAAGACAAAAAAACATTGAATGCTTTTTTAATTGAGGAATTGTACTCAAGTATAGAGCCAGTCTCAGGTAAACTATCTGAACTCATGGACCTTCAACTGGAATTAGCCCAAAAAGAATATCAGGCCGCTACTGACAAATATCATTGGCTCATGGTGCTGTTTTCAATCATGATTATTGCCGGATTAAGCACGGCCATTGCCTTGGTCCTAGTTATCCTCCAACGAACTCTCCGAGAAATCCACGATATGGTTACTTACGTCGAACAAGTGGCTACTGGTAATCTGGCAATGCCCAAAATCTCTATCACCGCTAATGATGAGCTAGGACGTTTGGGTATTGCTATCAATGCCATGGTCAGCAACCTGAATTCACTGGTAGGAACAGTTTCCTCATCAGCAGATCAGGTAGTGATTGCCTCGGAGGAAACGGCAGCATCTGTTGAGCAGGTCTCGACTACTACTACCGAGTTGGCAGGTTATAGTACCGACTTGGCCGCTGCTGCTGCAGTCGGTACAGTTTCGGTTATCGAAGTGTCTAAATCACTATTAGAACTCTCCTCACTCATTGAAATTGCCAAACGTGAAGCCACATCAGCGGTAGCTAACTCCAAATCGACACTACACACCGCTCTGGACAGCCGCAAAACCATGGCCAGTACCGTTGTCCACATGAATAACATCCGGCGCAAAACGCTGGAAACCGAAGAGTTAATTGGAACCCTTAATCAATATATCGCCAAAATTGGTGCTATTACCGACACCATAACAAGTATTGCCTCCCAAACAAGCCTGCTTTCGCTAAACGCGGCTATCGAAGCTGCCCGGGCAGGTGAGGCTGGCCGTGGCTTCGCGGTAGTAGCACAAGAAGTCAAAAAACTAGCCGAGCAATCTACGCAGGGAGCCGCCGAGGTTGTGGCACTTATTCAAAGAATAAAGGAAAGCACTGCTGATGCCGTTCAGGCTATGCAAGGCAGCCGGACCGAAGTGGAAAATGGCGTAGCCAGTGCCGGTCAAGCTCAGCAGGCATTAAATGATATTTTTTCAGCAGTAACCAGCACCGTAACTGACATTGATGCCGTGCTGTCCATCACCGATGAAGAAGTCACCCATTCAGATAAAATTATTGATTTAATTGACTCTTTGGCTTCTGTGATTGATAATACGGCAGAACAAGCCGAAACAGTCTCTACAAATACCAAACAGACCGCCGCTGTCATGGACTCACTGGCAGTCAATTCTACTCAAACCAATCAACTGGCAACCAGTTTAAAAACTGCCATTGAATTCTTTAAGACAGACAATAAAAATTTGAACCATTTGGAGGTATAAGAGAATGGAAAACCACGAATTTCTGATTGAAAACAGTCAGGTTATCGCAAAATTGACAGGCAGCTTGCAAGGAGAAGCAGCCGCCCGGCTCCGGGCGACGCTGTTAACGTATATCGCAGACGGCTACAACAGTTTTACAATTGATTTTTCTCATGTAAACAACATTGATTCAACCGGATTGGGTATTCTTGTTACTATTCAAAAACGAGCCCTGCAAGGTGGCGGCAGCATCACTCTTCAGGGCCTGCACGGCACAGTCAAAACTGCCTTTGACCGCACCCGGCTGAGTAAAGCTTTTACCATTGCCGATGCTGCACAGGCAGTAGCATAAGGGAATTCCAAGCCATAAATTAGTCATTTTTTGCAATATTGCATTCTATTAGCAAAATTCACAAGGAATTTTACTAAATTAACGAGAATATATCTTTAATCACTAATTTATGGAAGGAGTTTACTATGAAATCTCACACCCCAGTATTAATCTGTGATGACTCAATGCTTATTCGAAAAAAACTCCGGGCCACACTCGAAGAATTGGGCTGCCAGGTTTATGAAGCAAAGAACGGCCTTGAGTGTGTTGAAATGTTCAAACTCCATACCCCTAACACAATATTCTTGGATATTGTAATGCCTGAGCTTGACGGCCTGGAAGCCCTTAAGCAAATTAAACAATGTGACAAAAGTTCACGTGTTATTATGCTGTCCTCAACCGGCACTGCCAAAAAACTTCTCGAAGCCCTTAAAAATGGCGCTACTGATTTTATCCAAAAACCCTACACCAAAGATCAAATTGCCAAAGCGATTGGTTATATTGAATAAAAGGAGCTAATGATGTATACACAATATTTGGGTCAATACCTACTTAATACAAGCCTCATTTCTGCCGACCAGCTTTGCGAGTTACTGTCATTAGCCGAATTAACCCATGTTAAGCTTGGAATTTTAGCAATTAATAACGGACTTATGACAGCAAATCAAGTTGAAGAAGTACATGGCCTGCAACGAACGATGGATCGCCGGTTTGGCGAAATTGCCATCACTAAAGGCTATCTTACCCAGACGCAGGTTGATAGCCTGCTATCCCAACAAGACAGCCGCCACTTGAGCCTAAGTCAGGCGATTATTGATAAAGGCTATCTTACATTATCACAATTAGAAACAGCACTTACTCAATTTAAACAGGATACCCAGTTATCTACCGAACAACTCCAAGCTATGCAAACTGGCAATCTGGATGAAATCGTTCGCTTATTTCTGGATTTTCCTACTAATGACGTTCCCCAGTTCTACTATGATTATGTCGCACTTTTCCTGAAAAACAGCATTCGTTTCCTCAATGAACGTCCGGTACTGTCTTGGCCGCAACCGTTAAACCAAACAGCTGATGGCTGGTATATCTCCCAACAAGCGATTGGCAACTACACCGTTTCTACTGGAATAATCCTCAGCGATGCCGGGCTTGTTGATATAGCCGGCCGTTTCAGCCAAGAGACGTTAACCCATGTGGATGAACTGGCAAAAGATAGTGTAAGTGAATTCCTGAATTTGCATAATGGTATCTTTCTTATTAATGTATCAGATAAAGGCTTCAATCTTGATTTACACCCGCCGGCAATAACACCTAATACCGGTCATTATACCGGGTACCGGATTCCAATAACTCTTTCCAGCGGACACATCGAACTTGTGCTCTCCATTTCCTGATATCGACTACTATAAAAACCACCCTATTGGATGAAATGAATCCTACAATAGGGTGGTTTTTATTTTATGAGCGGAAATTAATGCACTGCAGCTCGATACCAAAATCTTTCTCTTTGAGCTTTTGAATAACGGCCTGCAAATCATCTTTTTTCGCGCCTGTTACCCGTAGCTGGTCATCCATAATCTGGGCCTGTACTTTCAGCTTCTGTTCTTTAATATAGCTGACAACCTCTTTGGCCTTTTCTTTGCTGATGCCCTTTTGGATGGTAACAGTTTGCTTCACTGTGCCACTAAAAGCAGACTCAATTTTACCAACATCCAGACACTTTAGCGGAACATTGCGTTTAACCATCTTGCTTCTAAGAATATCAAGCATGGCTCCCAGCTTATAGTCATCTTCAGCCGATAATTTTAACGATTCTTTATCCAAAACCATTTCAGCTTTGCTGCCTTTGAAATCGTAGCGCTGCCCGATTTCTTTCGTTGCCTGGTTGACTGCATTATCCATCTCCTGCAGATCTACTTCTGATACAATGTCGAAAGAACAATCCTTTGCCATAAAGTCTAACTCCCTTCCTACGAAAATATAGTACAAAAATATAATACCATATTTCCCTTTTTTTCTCCAAAAAAACCTGCTATTAATGAGCAAGTCACCCTTTAGTCCACATTAGCATAGGCTCATTATCTGGACTTGTATGAAGTTAGTCACACCGACATAGCAGCACTGTTTGCCGTACTGGTAATTATTGTGGGCTTAGTAGTAAGCAAAAATAGAACATCCGGTTCCCTCGAAAGTGAAACAAGTAAGCCTGAACGAACATACTATTGAAAATTAGCATCCACTGATAACAAAACATCAATGGTCTGCGCCCAAGCCTGTGATTGGCCCTATCCCTTGAGCTGGGAAACACCATTAGCTTTTGGGAAAATTCAAGTTTTTCAAAAATCTATTTTGAAACTCTGGCTGTGCGGCTAGTTCTATATAGCTGACTTTATTGGCTATATTTATGCATCTCTGCATTTTTTCTGCAGATAATAGTGCCTGAACTGCACCTGTCCCTGCCGCATTTCCAACAGAACGGATAGCCTCTCTTTTAAATCCTGGTAACAAGCCAATTGTTAAAGCGCTATCAATATCAACATAATTTCCAAAGGCACCCGCTAAGCATACTTCCCTGTATTGAGTTTCAGCAGGCATCCTGTCAATTAAAAATTGGATACCGGTGCATATTGACGATTTTACCAATTGGAGCTGACGTACATCATTCTGCGTGATCGAAATGTCAGTGCCACTGGCACTATTTTCTCCTTCATAAAGAACAAATTCCCATTGACCATCCTTTTTTTTCAAACGTTGCCGTAGCTGGTCTGGTAAGTTTGCCCGCTCAGGCTTGTTAAACCGTCCACTTTCCTGTAATATACCGTTTTTCACCAGTTCGGCAATGGCCTTTACAATGCCTGAACCACAGATACCAGTAGGTGTAACATTGCCAATTACTTGCACAGACACAGCCTGCCCGGTTATCGTGACATCGCTAATAGCACCATCTGCCGCCCTCATACCATCCCGGATATGAGCCCCTTCAAAGGCAGGCCCGGCTGCCGTTGAACAGACATACAGCTTTTTTCCATCCCCGATGGCCATCTCGCCATTAGTGCCTAAATCTACCATTAGTATTGGTTCTACCGCAATATCCTGATCTACAGCCAGAATAGCTGCCGTCGTATCTGAGCCAACAAAGCTGGCAATATTCGGCAGCATAATAACTTTCCCTTGTGAATTTATATCCAGTTCCAACGCCTTAGGACTAAGCGGCGATATATAATTAAACAGTGCGGCATATGGCTTTCTCACCAGCGTTGATGGTGAAATTGCTAATACCAAATGTGCCATCGTAGCATTACCAGCAATGGTTCCGGCATAAATATGGTTTTGTGTCACCTTGACTGAGCTGCATAACTCAGCGATAATTTGATTTAAACAATGCCGGATAAGCCCCGACAACCGTTCCAGTCCGCCCTCCAGTTCATGAGTAGCTTGAATCCGGGAAATAACATCAGCCCCCATTGCGGCTTGCGGATTATTTTTCGAGCATACTGCAACTATCTTTTTAGCGTTAATATCTACCAGCATGCCTACAACGGTAGTTGTACCAATATCAAACGCCACACCATACAGCATATTTGACGTATCCCCTGCTTCAACTGCAATAACCTTACTATCGAGCATCGTAACAGTGATGAGTTCAGGAGTTGTTTCCACCACTTCACTTAATTGCCGAAGTATTGCAACACTCGCAATATTCCCCGTGTTGTCGAAAATACCACCAGTGGGTTTACTTTTTCCCAGCGCCTGATGAATCATCTCCTGCAAAGAATAATGGTTATTAACAGTAGGATAGGACGGTGTCAAAACAACCTTCCGGAGTAAAGGCATATCATCGTTAATTACTATTTCAAAAGCTTGTCCCTTTTGACTTGCCTCAGACCTTTTCAGCACAATGGTAATATCACCCTGAGGATAAACCTGGCAAGCCTGAACCATATTGTCCTTATCTGGCTGAATTTCAACTCCGTCTTTACCGCTAACAGGGCCCTCAAGAACCTGAATTTTGCACTTACCGCAGGTACCTCGTCCACCGCAGTTAGCTTCAAGAAATATGCCGCCGTCAATGAGAGCACGCAAAATTGTTTTTTCCCGCTCGCAGGGCAAAGAACGATCTTCGCCTTCAATACATAATGTATACACTGAAGATGCTTCTATCATGTGTAAGCCCTCTTTCGCTTCTAAAATAGTAAAACTATAAATAGAAACCAAAAAGAAGAACCACTTCTATTACACTGGTAGTTCTTCTTTTGGCAGAATGTATGTAACACGTCTCTAACGGGAGTAGAGACGTCGAAACATCATGGTAGTACACAATTAGCAATTACCACAGCTACTGTCTCTGCGTAAAATGGCAAGTGACTCATTCACTATTTCTTCTACAGCCTTCTTACTATGCCCAAACACTAAGACGTTGATATCCAATGTAACACTAGTAAATTCACTGGATAAGCCAGATTGCCACTCGGACGATGACTTTACGTCCAGCCGGTCAAGTCTTGTAAGCGATAAAAACAGAAACTCTTCACCCGGTACGTTGGCAAGCACCTTAATATGGCCCACGATAATACCATTATGGGCTAAAGGTTTGCCAATATCCTGTATCAGTTGCTTTACAAGTTTTTCAACATGTAACTTGGTAACAGGCTTATCAAAGCTAATAGAATGAGTTTTACTAAAAACGGTAGCATCAGTCAGGGTTGTAGGTGTCTGTTTGTTGTTGATTTTGAATTTGTGTTTGAGTTTATTCAAAGCGAATTACCTCCTCTATTATATCTGGAGGCAAGTTATCTGCTGCACTAGCTACCTTAATCGGTGCAGTGTTGACTAGTTCGCGAATGTCATTAATAATTTCCGTCCTGTCAGAACCAGCAATATCGGCCTTGTTAATAATAACAAGGTCTGTTTTCTCTACCTGTCCGGTAACAAGGGGGCCAAGAACTTCTTTTAACTCCGGCCAACGCCCCATATCAACAATCGTTATCGTCTTAAACCCGGTATAAAAGTTACAATATTCATTAATCAATTTAGCAATATTACCAGGAATAGCCAACCCGGTCATTTCAATGATCAGCCAATCCGGCTTAATAGTTTCATTGATCTCTCTTACCGCAGTTATTAGGTCACTTGTAATTTGACAGCATACGCAGCCACCAAACAGCGGCCTTACTTGTAAGCCGCTATCAGCTAACAACTTATCATCAATACCGGCTTCGCCAATTTCGTTTTCAATAAGAGCTACTGTCTCATGCTTATTTTCGGTAATATATTTGGCAATCTGCAGTATTGTGGTAGTTTTACCTGAACCCAAGAACCCGCCGAACAGTAAAATACGCATTCGTTCCCCACCTTTACCTACTCACGTAAGCTATCTACTAGTTACAAAACCAGTATACCATCTATCTACCAAGTTAGGAAGTATCTTATAGCCGCTATGAAATAATCCGGATTGCCCTGCAACCCGGATTATTCTTCTAGAGTAATAGCATTTCCTGGCAATGCTCACTATGCTATTACCATTTGGGGGTATGTCGTCTAGTTGACGCCCGAAGCTGTTTTGGACATTTCAACTGCGTCATAAGCATTCTTGCAATAGCCATCTGCCGCACACCATGTAGCAACACTTTCGTCAACCGGGCCGCCGCCAACCAGAATGGTGGCTTTGGTACCAGTAGCTTTTACCGCTGCTACCGTTTCTTTCATCACATCAAAAGCAGTTGTCAACAGACAGAACATACCAACTACATCCGGATTGTGAGTTTTTACTGCCTCAATAAAGGTTTCGATCGGGGCATCGACACCAATATCCACTACTTTGAAACCATTGCAGTTTAGAATTGTGGAAACAATATTTTTACCGATATCATGAATATCATCTTTTACAGTTCCCAGGATAACTGTGCCGACAGCTTTTTTATCGCCGCTATTTGCAAGGGCCGAACCAAGAAGAGCTGCAGCATTTGAAAAAACTTCGGCAGACATAATCAATTCGGACAGGTAATAGTCACCTGCTTCATACAGTTTGCCTACGCCTTCCATACCTTCTTGCAGCTGCCCAAGAATCTCAACTGCTGACACACCGGCTGCAAGTTGTTCATTTACTGACGAAATTACTAAATCTTCCTCTAATTCAATTACCGCTTTTACCAAATCAATATTTGCCATTTCAAATTCCCCCATATCATTAATTTATTTTAAATTAGATACTATACTTGTTACGTCACCTGCATTACAGGCTATTGAGACTGTTACAAGAAAGTGTGTTTTTTGAAACACACTCTATTATTCATAAAGCCCTTTTCTATGAGCCTTAAGATAGTTTTTACAAAATCTATCATTGCCTAATAAAGCTTGTCCTGCGTATACCACGCCCATCATAGCTTTATCTGTTGGGTTAAGTATATAGCCATCCATTCCTACAGTCATGGTTTGAACTACAAATAAGCGATTAAGAACCGCCCGGTTAGGAAAACCGTAGGAGATATTGCTCAAACCACAGGTAAGATGTACTGCGGGATATTTTTGCTTAATAGCATAAATAGCATCCAATACTGATTTCCCATATTTATCATTAGTACTTAACGGCTTGATCAGTGGATCAAGGTAGATATCATCTTGCTGAATTCCCTCTTTTTCCATATCGTCAACCAACTTGCTGGCAATCCGTAAACGGTCTTCAGCAGTTTCCGGCATACCGGCATCTTCAATGCAAAGAGCAACTATCTTGGCGTTAAACTCCTTTACCAGCGGAATGACTGCTTGGTAGCGTTTCTCTTCAGCAGTTGTAGAATTAATCATTCGCTTGCCATTAGTAGTCTTGGCCAGCATTAGTCCGGCTTTTAAAGCATTCTCATCAGGACTATCGATGCATAGAGGTATATCGGTAACCTCTTGGATGGTATTTACCAGCCATTCCATACATTCAATTTCCTGTCCAACCATTGTTCCGCAGTTTACGTCCAGATAATTAGCACCGGCTGCCTCTTGTTGTTTGGCAACCTCTTGGATATAGGCTGTGTTCCTTGCTTCTACTGCTTCACGAATCGCCTTGCGACTAGTGTTAATAAGTTCTCCGATTATTAGCATTTATTCTTTATTCCTCCAATCGTTTTATACATGTTGTATATACATCTATATATAATATACCGCTAGCATTAAGTCTTGTCAATACTATTTGTCTCATATTTCAAAAAAATCATACACTCCATTTGTTCACATGCTTTATAGTCTGTTAAAACACAAAGAAACCAGACAATTACGCCTGGTTTCTCTATATTGTAGAATTGAAGACGGGTTTATGCAACAGTTTACTGTTCACTGACCGCTTCTCTGCTTCTTAATTTCTATCAACGTCTTACCCCATTTTGCAAATTCATCAAGAACTGGCAAAAGTGTCTCCCCTATCTCTGTTAATGAATATTCAACACGTGGTGGTATTTCGTTGTACTGTACTCTATTTACAATTCCACTTTCCTCAAGTTCTTTAAGTGAACTTGTTAACATCATATTGGTTATTCCTACAACACATTTTTTTAATTCGTTATATCTAAGCGTCCCGTTTTGACAAAGCACCCAAAGTATCGGTAGTTTCCACTTACCTTCTATAACCTTTAACGCGAATCCTACAGGGCATACATCATCTTCTATTGAAAAAGTAACTGCATCTTTCACTTTTAAATCTCCTATACTCATAAAAAACTTACTTAGTAATAATAATCTGCATACTTGCTGTATTATTATTAATACTTATAATTATACTATAAACAATAAATTAATTCTATATTGGAGGTTATTCTATGAATGAAGTTCTTACATTTCTTCAAGACTGCAGAACATTTTTCGTTTCCACAGTTGAAGGCAATCAGCCAAAGGTTCGTCCATTTGGCTTTGTAATGGAGCATAACGGCAAGCTCTGCTTTGCTACCAGCAACCAAAAACCGGTCTATGCGCAATTAAAGGCCAATCCGAACACTGAAATTTGTGCCGCAACTAAAGATGCACGCTGGATGCGTCTAAGTGGTAAAGCCGTATTTTGCACTACAAAAGAAGCTAAGGCTAAAGCACTAGAGCTGATGCCGATGCTAAAACAGATGTATTCTGTCGATGATGAGATTTTTGAAATCTTCTATCTTGAGAATGCAAGCGCAAATTTTTGTTCTATGAGTGGCGAAAATAAAACCGTCACCCTATAATAAAACCAAAGAACCAGGAAGGCCAAAATTGACCTCCTGGTTTTTTGGTTATTGAAAGTTAAAACAACCCTACAATTTTGCCGCTATTATCAATATCCATCTTAATGGCGGAAGGCTCTTTCGGCAGCCCCGGCATGGTCATAATATCGCCAGTAATGGCCACTAAAAAACCTGCGCCGGCGGCAACTCTTATTTCGCGAACCGTAATGGTAAAGCCGGTTGGACGTCCCATTTTGCTCATATCATCACTTAAGGAATACTGAGTCTTTGCCATACAAATTGGGGTTTTATCAAAGCCCAGAGCAGTCAGTTCCTTACTAGTTTTCTCTGCCGCAGCAGTATAGTTTACGCCGTCAGCACCGTAAATTTTGGTGGCAATAGCCGCAATTTTATCTTTAATTGGAGCTTGTTCATCATATATAAAGCTAAAATTACTAGGTTTCTCACAGGCAGCCAGTACTTTTTCCGCTAGCACCTGCCCACCTAAGCTGCCTTTAGCCCATACTTCAGATAGTGCTACCTCAACGCCCATTGCATTACATTTTTCTTCGACAAAGCTTAGCTCTGCGGCAGTGTCGGTTGGGAACGCATTGATAGCTACTACTGCGGGTAGGCCAAATTGCTGAATGTTTTCGATATGTTTGGTAAGGTTAGCAAGCCCTTTTTCCAGTGCGGCCATATTTTCGCCAGCCAGCTCATTCTTGGGAACACCGCCATGCATCTTGAGGGCACGAACGGTAGCCACAATAACAACTGCACTGGGCTTGAAACCAGCAAACCGGCATTTAATATCAAGGAATTTCTCCGCACCTAAGTCTGCTCCAAAACCTGCCTCAGTAACACAGTAATCAGCCAGTTTAAGCGCATATTTTGTAGCAGATACGCTGTTACAGCCATGAGCAATATTGGCAAATGGACCGCCGTGAACAAAAGCAGGGGTGTTTTCCAGCGTCTGTACAAGGTTTGGTTTAATAGCATCTTTAAATAGCAATGTCAAAGCCCCGGTCACTTTAAGATCCTGGGGAGTTACCGGTTTTCCTTCATAAGTGTAAGCAACAATAATCCGTCCAATTCTTTCCTTCATATCATCCAGGTCTTTAGCCAAGCAGAGAATGGCCATCATTTCCGAGGCTACTGTAATATCAAAACCGGTTTCCCGGGGTACGCCATTGGCCTTGCCGCCAAGTCCGCAAACAATATTCCGCAAAGCACGATCATTAAGATCAACCACCCGTCTCCAGGTAATGCGGCGGGAATCAATACCGAGGGCATTTCCATGATGAAGATGGTTGTCAATAACGGCAGCTAATAGGTTATGTGCCGTAGTAATAGCATGAAAATCACCGGTAAAGTGAAGATTGATATCTTCCATTGGCACAACCTGAGCATAACCCCCGCCAGCTGCACCGCCTTTAACGCCAAAACAGGGGCCCAAAGATGGTTCTCTGAGAGCAATAACGACTTTCTTACCTTTTCTCCGCAAAGAATCACCAAGTCCTACCGTTGTTGTTGTTTTACCTTCACCGGCAGGAGTAGGATTAATGGCTGTAACCAAAATGAGTTTGCCATTAGGCTTACCTTTAATCCGTTCCCATGTTGCAAGAGATACTTTTGTTTTGTAATTGCCGTAGAGTTCCAATTCCTCGGCAGGGATCATTAATTCCTTAGCCACCTCCGCGATTGGATTCATCTTGGCTTCTTGCGCAATTTCAACATCACTTTTCATAAATAATCCTCCTTCATAGTCTATATTACTTATATAGTTTTTAGCCCTCTGCCCTCTCAGCCACCGCTGTGGTTGATCCATGAATTCCGCATATCGGACACATCCAGGTCTGTACTATTAATTGTACTTCTTTGTCATCAAAATTGTATTTAACTGTACTAATTTTGGAGGTTTTTTCCTCATGTTCACACCACAAAGACCGATTCATATTTGGGCCTCCCTTACAATTTTTTAAGCAATTGTTAATTTCAATACTTTAAGCATTGCTGCTACTATGTGTATTGTATCGTATTACTCATTAAATTCGCATAAAATTCATAACTTTACCTATTACAAAAACATTAAAAAAACACCAACTCATTACAGTTGGTGTTTTTCGGCTTCCTTATTAGAAATCATATAACCTACCCCAGGGTAGGTTACTATCAATCCACCCTCATAGTCTGCGCGTTTGATTTTTTGACGGATACGGGCTATGGCTACCCGCAGGTATTCTACATCATCCCGGTACTCACTGCCCCATACATCACTTAGAAGCTGTTCATGTGTCAATACTTTGCCCACGTTGACCATTAATAACGAAAATAGACCGTATTCTGTTTCGGTGAGTTTTAGTTCTGTATTACCTAGCCATACTCGCCTCTGAGCCAGGTTAAGCGTAACCTCGCCATTTTTTATTTCGCTTGTTGCATAGATATTAGCTATTCGCTTGGCAGAACGGCGTAAAACAGCCTGAACTCTGGCAAAAAGCTCATCAAGGGAGAAAGGTTTTGTAAGATAATCATCGGCGCCCATGTTGAGTCCCTGCACTTTGTCAGTTGAATTGCCCCGCGCCGTTAAAATAATAACTGGCACGTCAGAAAACATTCGCAGTCTTTTTAATATTGTAAAACCATCCATCCCTGGCATCATGAGATCCAGCAGGATGAGTTCCGGATCTAATAAATCAATGTTTTCCAGCGCCTCCGAACCATTTAAAAAACTATGAGGTTCATAGCCCAGCGACTTGAGATTGGCAGCAATAAACCGCAGTATTTTCGGCTCATCATCAATAATTATTATTTTACGTTTCTTCATACTTATCACCATCACAGTTGTATTGAGGTATTGAAATAGTAAATACGCTCCCTAGCCCTTGGCTGCTTTCCGCTCTGATGCAGCCCCCATGGGCTTCGACAATCCCTTTACAAATTGCCAATCCTAACCCGGTACTGCCGCTTGGGCGTATTTTCCCATTTTCCACACAGTAAAACCGATCAAATACTTTATCCAGGTGCTCACTATTTATCCCAATACCATTATCAGCTACGCTAATATGCACATATTTTTCATCATAGCTGGCTAAAATTTTGATTTGCGGACTACGCTCATTATAACGGATGGCATTTGTAAACAGATTTAACATCACTTGGGCCAAACGAATTCTGTCACCATAGATAAAAGGCAACGATTTTTCTACCGTTGATTCAATCGTTACGCCGCTGGCAAAATGTTTGGGCAGCTTTTTTATGGCATTATCCACAACAACACTTGGCCGCACAGGTTCCCGGTCTAAACCTATGGCTTTGGCATCAATCCGGGAAATATCCAGCCAATCGTTAACCAATTCCTGAATACGGTCAATATCCTCATGAATTCCTGTCAACATTTCCCGTTTGAAGTCTTCCTCCCATTCAGCGTCTACACGCAACAAGGTTTCAACACTGCCTTTAATGCTGGTAATGGGTGTTTTGAATTCATGGGATACCATGGAAATCAAATCACTCTTGAGCTTATCAACTTCTTGCGCTTTTGTAACATCCCACCAAACAAAGCCTTTGCCAATGGTGTAATTTTCATCACTTGTAACAGGAAACGCTGACAGCATCATATATTGCTGCCCTACTCCACTCAATAATTTGAACTTATAAATACCATATTTCTGCCTGGCCTGTTGAATAATTTGCCTGTCAGCCTGAGATAATCGACCTGCAATTGCATCAAAAATATATTCTTCCGGCAAGCCACGCAGCTTGTCACCGGTAATACCGAGTAGTTTGGCCATACGTCCATTAGCGTACGCTACTTCCCGCCTATTGTCAACTAACGTAATGGCATCATTCATGCTTTCCAAAACAGCCTTTAAAACAGCATTATTCTTTTGCAGCGTTTGTGACAACATTTCCTTTTGGATAATCATCCCGGCAGAGCAGGACAATGTTTCCAGGAAATTCTTATCTGCTTGACTTAGCGGGGAATTGGACACTACCAAATGTCCAAAAGTAGTATTGCCTGAGCGAATAGGCTGGATATAGTACCTGTGCGCGTTTTTATGCCTAGGTCTAGCCGCCGCTTCGTTGTCATTAATGCCGCTCATATCCTCAGCGAAAGGCCCCATTAAAGATACTACCGGTTTGGTAAGGTACAAATTTACTTTAACCCCTGTCAGTTCAAAAAACTGTTTAAGGCATCCCTCGATAATCTTTGCCCCTCCTGGGTAAGGTGTGGTAGGGGTGATTAACTGATTTAGTATGGCAAGCTCATGATTGGTTCTCTGTATGCTTTCGGTTCGTTCTTCTACCCGCTGCTCTAGTTCAGCATTTAGCTCAAGTAGCGCGTTCTGGCCTTCTTTGGTTTTCTGGGCCATTATGAAAAACTGTTCGGCCATCATAGGAAACTCACAGGGGGCAAACCGCGGAAAACTAACCGGCTTAATTTCATAGCCTTCACTCATTACTTCCTGAATATATTCCACAAGAATTTTGAGCGTATTATTTATCCGTTTTGCATGAAAATAGCCTGCCAAGAGGGTAAACACCAAAGTAATAGCAATGTTCAAAACCACTGACTCCAACGAGGGTTCCTTTGTCTGCACTAGTTGAAGAGTGCTAAGAAAAATTACTGGAATTATAGGAATCACGGCAAAAGCAATCCAAAGATGGGCTTTGATTGATAAACTGTTCATGTTTTCCTCCCTGCTATAGATAAAAGAACCAGGTCTCCCTCAACACGGTTCCTGGTTCTGTTTACGTTTCTATTACTACTCTTCGCTATTAAACAGTATAAGTCCTACATAGGACACTGTGTTCTTACCATTATAGTACGGAATTCCACAGGCTTTTTCTAAATGAATAACATCAATTCCATAGGCCTCCACTGACGCAAAGGCTTCTTCCGGAAAGCGGCAGGGCTCATTATCCAAATAGGCACATTTAGCACAAAATTCGCAGGAACCTGCATTTAAGGGAAGAACTTTCTGCAGTTTATGTTTATTTTTCACACTAACCAAAATGTCTCGAAACACGCCATCATGAATTTTCTTGGCAGCCAGCATGCCTTTCCAGTCAAACGAACTTTTCATCTGATGGACGGTCTGGAACAGGAGTCCGTGTGTATACTGACAGGCCCGCGCTTTTAATTCTTCAAACGGTCCGACAGCAGGCGGACATACCCAATTGGTATTGTATTTTCGACATACATTTTGCTCGCAGGCTTTTCTAAAGTCCTCGACAAATTTGATTTTCGCAACCTCGGCAATGGCCGCATGATCGGCTTTAGCTGCTAAGGCAGCCTGCACTAATTCATTACTATCAACCATATAAATTACCTCCCTGCACGCAAGACTAATACCATCATTCCGTAGATTCTACGTTAGCGATAATTCTTATGTAATTAACCACATGCTACAGCTACTGTATATACATCTATATACTATTTAAAGACACGTAGTTTGTCAAGAAGACTTATAAAGTAGCACAGCCCCCCTAAACCTTGAACTTACTAATAGCCTCCCTTAGTTCCATGGCCAGTTTGCTCAATACTTGACTTGAAGATGCGATTTCCTCCATGGATGCCGATTGTTCCTCAGTTGCCGCCGACACGGTTTGAGCTTCTCCTGCTGCCTGTTTACTTAAACCATCAATCCGTTGTACTGCCCCGACAATTTGCTCACTGCCACTAGCCATCTGCTCAATGGCGGAGGATATCTCACTTACCTGCCCTGAGACTTGGGTTACCAGCGTAGTTATCTCCTGAAAAGCTTGTCCAGATGTGTTGACTACTTTGGCTCCCAGCTTCACTTCTCGCGTTCCGGAGTCCATAGCAATTACAGCTTTGTTAGTATCAGCTTGAATTTCACTAATCAATATGGCAATTTTCTTGGCCGCTTCCTGAGACTGCTCCGCCAATTTCCGGACTTCCTCGGCCACGACGGCAAAACCTCGTCCCTGTTCACCCGCCCGCGCTGCTTCAATGGCAGCATTAAGTGCCAGCAGATTGGTCTGTCCGGCAATACCAGAGATAGTATCTACTATCTGGCCTATTTCCTTAGAGCGTTCGCCCAAATTAGCTACAACACCAGCAGAATTAAGAACAGTCTGTTCAATACTGGTCATTTGACTTACCGCTTTATCAACAGATTTATTGCCTACATTGGCCTTAGTCGCTGTCTGTGCCGATTGCGCCGCTACTTCACTAACATTGGCAGCAATCTGCTGGATACTAGCCGACATTTGCCGTACCACGGCCAAAGTATCATTGGCCGCAGTCAACTGCTCATCCATGCCTTTAGCTACATCGGAAATAGAACCTGCCACCTGATTCGCGACTTGGGCTGACTGGTCAGCACTGGCGGTCATTTCCTCAGCGGATGCCGCTACCTGCTCTGACGATGTGCTGATCTTACTCACAAGATTGCGCAAATTGCCGACCATTGTTTCAAAGCCCCGTGCCAAACGACCCAATTCATCCTGTGAGGTTACATCAATATGAGTTATACTTAGATCGCCTCTGGCAACGCGACTAGCCACTTCTTCTAGTGTTTGCAGTGGTTTCACTATACGAGCGGCTGTCAAAAAGATAACGAAACTAGCTATAATAAGTACCGTAACAATGGTAATGAGTGAAATCCACGCAAAGGTTCTCAGGTGTGCCTTTGCTTCACTAACAGGCACATTTGCACCAATGGACCAGGAAGTTCCTGTAACCGGCGCGTACGCTAAATATTTTTCTTCACCTATATATTGGTAAGAAGATATCCCCTTTTCCCCTTTCAGCATCTTTTCAACGGCTGCCCTTAGTGCGGGAGTTGTATTAGGATCATTAGTAAGAGCATTAGTTTTATTCGTCACTACTTCTTTATCAGGGTGAACGATTATCGTGCCATCTGTCCCCAAAAGATAGGCATAACCGGTCTGGGCTACCTTTATGGCAAGAATGCGCTTTTCCACATCTTCAATATCGATAGCCCCTGCTAAAATCCCGACAATATGCCCCCCCGCTTTGATGGGGGTCGCAATAACCACAACCAGCTTGCCACTATGAGGGGATATCATCGGCTCAGAGATGCAGGTATTCCCCGCAATTGCAGGTTGAAAATAAGGGTCGTTCACTGAGGTTCCGGCTAGGCCGTAAGTATCAATGTAAGCCCCTTTAGCATCTGTCCAAAACACATTTTCATAAATCTTGTTATTGTTTATTTCTGATCTAATATAAGACACCATGGCTTCACGGTTGCCGCTGGTCATAATCGGTGATCGCGAGATGGCCTCTATTTCTTTCTTATGTTCTGTAAGCCACATGCCGATCGCTTCTCCGTTGGTTTGTGCCACGAGGACAAGTTCATTTTCAACACCCTGTATTAGCATTTTTTGTGATTGCCAATAGTTAAGTCCAGCCAGCGCGCCAAGCGCACACACAAATAAAGTTATTACTGTTACCGATAGTTTTATCCGTAAACTTTTCACAAGCAACCCTCCATACACCAGTCTCACCCAGAACTCATCATACCTAGCTCTTCGACCACATCACAAGCAGGGGCTGTGGAAAACTTATCACTAAATTTTTCCACAGCCCCTGACAGATTAAATAATGGATACTTTTATTTACCGGTAGCAGCTGAAATCATCGCTTTAACATTCTCTACTTTGGCATTTGGTGGTATGGAGCAGCCGGAAGATAGGATGAAGCCAGGGCCCATATCCTTAACCAATTGTGCAGAATAATTATATACCTCATCAGGTGTTCCCAGTGCCAATTTGGCTGCCGGAACATCGCCTTTAATGCACATCATATCACCAAGGACTTCTTTTACTTTGTAAATATCTGTAGCACTATCTGTTTCAAATATGCATTTCCCTTTCGGCAAAGTGCGGAAGAACTCAAGATCCCGTCCCCAGTTAGAATCAATATGAATATCGGCTGCCGCCCCTTCTTCGATAATTACATCAATTGTCTCTTTGAGATATTTCCAGACAAAGCGCTGCCACAGTTTCGGCGAGAAAAACTCACTGGCGCCACGAGCTGGAGACATAAAGACAATGGAGGAATTTGTAGCCCTGATTTGCTGACGCAAGGTTTCCAGACTTTCTTTTTGAATAACATCCAAAACGGCCTCAACTTTATCAGGAATTTTGTAGAGATCATGCATGAATTTGGGCATTGAACGACCGCCGCCGAGCAGTTCCGGGACAGCTGTAGCAATGATCGGCGAGTAGACCATATAACCGGCATCTTCAAAATTTTTAACAAACTGAGGAGTTTGTGCTAATTCCTCCATCATTTGACCAAGCGGGTAATGCAGTCTATTTACTAAATAATCCTGCATAAAAGGCGCCCAGCCCTTAGCAAGAATCGTATCATAATCTTCGACTGTCATTACTTCCTTTTCATCAAGCTGCCATAAGGCATTTTCCGGCAATTCCCTGCCGGGAAGTTTTACATGAGTCATAAATATTAACGGAAACACCGGACCTGCGGCAAAAACCGAATTCATGCCGTCAATATCACCCAGTGCTTTTGCAGAGTTTAACATTGTTTGATTTTGCATCGCAAGGCTTGAACAAAAATCAGCCATCTTTACACCCATATGTGTAGCGCAAAAAGCATCAGCCATTATTATTACCGGTGTTCTATCAGGCTTTTCCAAAGCAATGGCTTTATGAACTCTGGTTTTACGCTCTAAAAGTAGTTCTTGTGCTGTTTTCATTAATTTTCACTCTCCATAAAATTTTATTATCCGCCTGCTGCCTGCACAGCATTCCCAATGTAGCTACGGGGGTCTTACGCTTCATATTCATGGTACACCTGCCAGATAAATTTGGTCAAATTCCTGTAATTCCACAAACTATTCCTAATAATCATAGAAATTTTATCAGGCGCTACCATTTTAACGTCTGTTATATTATTATTGTAGTGGATAGGTTGCCCAAACATGAGGAGGATATAACCATGGATATACGCAGTCTACGTTCTTTTATAACGGTTGCACAATGCCTCAGCTTCACCGAAGCAGCTAAACGAATCTATATCGGACAATCGGCTCTAAGTAAACAAATTGCTGAGCTTGAAGAAGAATTAGGGGTCGAATTGTTTATCCGTCACCACCGATCGCTTGAACTAACGCCAGCCGGAAAAACTTTATTACGTGAAGGCAATAGTCTGATCGTGAAGGTGGGCGAAGTCATTGAAAAGACCCGGCAAGCCCAACGCGGCATACGCGGCAGCCTAAAAATCGGCTGTTTTGGGATCGAAGGTGTTTTTCTTCCTCATGCCCTGAAACGCTTCAAAGCACTTTACCCTCAGATAAGCATAGATGTTCGTATCCTCACCCTCAAAATGATTGAGGATGAATTGGACCAAGAAGATTTAGATCTCGGTTTTGTTGTCATGCTCGGGAATAATTTAAAAGCTTCCCGGTTTATGCAGCGTTTAGTTCACCGTTGTCCCTTATGTTTTCTTTTACCAAATAATCACCCTTATGCTGATGAAGCCTCTATTGATATCTCGGTTTTAGCTCAAGACCCCTTTATCCTGCTTTATGAAACAGAATGCAGGCAAGGATATGACTGGTTCAACGATTTTTGTGGGAAACGGGGATTTACACCAAATATACCCATTAAATCGACTCGTATGGAAAGTATCTATTGGTTAGTGGAAGCAGGTATGGGTGTTTCCTTTATGCCGAAGTTAAACCTGGCTGTTCCCCCTAGCATTTCTGTCGTCGGCATGCAAGGAGAGGATGCTTATAGTAACATTATGGCTACCTGGAAAAAGGAGCACCACAACCCTGCTGTCTCACTATTTTTGAAGGTGCTTGATAATATAGATGTTGGATTACAGTTACCCTTAGAAAACCCAGGTTAACTGACTAATCAAGAATTTCTGGCTCTTGTTGGCTAAACCATCACCGCCTACTTTTATAGCTTCCAAATCGCCATAGATGAACGAAAGCATCGCATGTGGCGCAACTGTCACTTCAACCCCGTACTCAAAACCTTTTACATCATTGATACTGCTGCCCTGCGCAGGGTATGTCCAGTTGTTGGGAGCCGATAGTGCACCAGTATATTGATGTGAATCAAAACCATTGTCGCCTTTCCGGTAACCTACCCAGGCACCTGCTGACCCTACCGCGAACGGATTTGCCCCTTTATATTTTGCCTTGATATACATGCCCTTAGGAGAATTACCATCATTTACAGCTTTAGCATTGACTGCCGTGTTTACACCATACTCGCCTTGCAAGTTGATATTAGGTATCCCGGTATATTCTAATCCCACTGCTTTTGAATTATAATACTCTTTATGTTTATCAGCATTATAAGCAAATAGCATGCTGGTATGCTCGTTCAGCTTAAACTTCGTATCGGCTAACAGCCAGGAGTAATCTGTTTTTTTGCCAGAATAAATAGTTGTTTTTATATCTTTGCCGAAGGTCACTTTGCCGCCATCCAGGTAGGGCGCACTAAATAATAATCCTTTGCCAATTGTTGGCGCAAATCTCCCTGCGGCCCACTCAAAGTTACCATTTTTGCTGGCATAATACGCTTCCTCAAACTCCATCGGACTATCAGTTCTCGTATCGCCCCCTATAGAGTCATTGCCGATTATCGCATGAAAATAATGATTGCTGTCAAACTTTTTATCTATAAACACATATAAAGCTGAACGGAGCTCCGATTTATCAGTTGGTTGACCAGTATAATACGGGTCACCGCCAAGCGCTGCGTCAGGTACAAGTGCACGCGGATTCTTGGTCCATTCATGACTGAGTCGCGCAACGCCAGTGATTTTCAAACTATTGGCATCTTTTTCTTCCAGGTTCTTAACACGTACACCTAAACCCGATAATTCTTTAGAAAATTCAGTTGATAACTTCTCCAATAACGCCTTGTTTTCGGCATTAGCCTTATCTTCTTTCGTTAGTGCATTAGCCACAATAAGCGCCATTTCATACCTTGTCATAGTTTTATCACCACGGAAAGTACCATCGCCAACACCATCGACTATACCGGCATTAGCTAGTTTGGTAACGGCAGCATACGCCCAGTGCTTAGACGGAAGGTCGCTAAAGCTACTGTCTGCAGCTAATGCCATATTGGAAATACAAAAAATCATCATCATAACTAAGGCAATTAACGGCTTTTTCATTATTTCCCCACCTGTTCGTTTTAGTTTTTTAGATTGTTCTCCTGTAGAAAATGTTTGTTAGTATGAATCCAATTACATAAATCCCCCCTGTATTAACTTAATACTAGTTAAGCTTATGCATGAGACAGCACTTTCATAGTCACATAACCTAGTGCAATCTTGCATGCATTTCATATCATATATGTTATCTGCATATACCAAGTGTCGTCAAATTCCTATAATTCCGAAAACTATGCCCAACAATCATACTAAACGATTTACTCAAATTACCAATTCCTTTTACCTGGAGACTGTCTCAATATAAAAAAGTTCTGAACCCATTAAATAGGATTCAGAACTTTTTTCTTTGAATTTTTACTTATTGGCACACAATTGTAAGGCTACAGTTTGACTAAACTCCTGCTGATTACTACCACTGCAAATATCACTCATGGCAACAGCTTTTCCTGGTTCCAAGATCAAAAATTCCTCATCCCACTCCCCTTGCAGCAGCTTGTAAAACAAACGCAGCGAGCCAGGAGTGACCTCATGACACATATTGAGCCGTTCAGCAAACTCTCTGGTCTGTGGCAATACATTTTCAACCGGATAAGCACCTGTATCAATCAGCATAAAACGTTTATAATGTCCCAGCATGATTTTCATTATTTTAGCGGTTCTGGACTGCCCATAGCGTTTGATACAACGGTCATATTCTCTGAGCAAATTATCCTCATACTCCAACCAACCTTGCGTTAGAAAGTAGGTTCCCATTTCCTTGGCTATATTTTTTCTGGCTTCACACGATCCCAAGAGCAAAGGGATGCAATCATCTACCTTGGGAAGCACCAGTTTGGTCTTATCAGACTTAATACCCAGCAGACTATTGCCACAATAGCCAAATAACAGGAGGATTACATCAACATTATCAATCCGATTGATCTCTTCCTGAATTCTGTTATGCAGTAATTCAGGTGTTTTGTGCAGCCCGGATTCAACATAAATGATTGGGAAATCTACCCTGGTCTCTTTGATTGCCAAGGTAAGTTCCGCCTTGAGTGTCTGGCATGCTAATATTGCCGTCCTCAACTGCTCACTTCCTTTACGAAGATTGCATAATTCGCATATTATTCACAAGAATATTCCGGCACAATTCGTTTACCTTAGTACAGTCGGTAGCCCAATAATCGGCTCCGGTATAGTTTTTTACACTTTCATTGACCAAGCCACCAATGATGACCGTAGTCCGGGAACGAAGTCCGTTTTCTTTCAGCAACGCAATTGTATTTTTCATGGAATCAAAAGCCTCGGTAATAAGTCCGGTTAAACAGACAACCCGGCTATTATACTGTTCAATAGCTTCAATAAATTTTGATGCAGGTACATCAACCCCCAAATCACAGATGTCAAAACCGTTATAACGCATAATACCTGTTGTAATATTTTTGCCAATGTCGTGAATATCATCTTCCACTGTTCCGAAAATAACAGTTGGATAAGAAACTACAGCTGTGACCACCCGATCTTGATTTACCAGGGCCAGTACATCTTTAAAAATTTCAGAAGCCATAATTAGGTCTGATAAAAAATACTCGCCTTTACTGTAAAGCTCTCCTACCCGGTCAGTCCCTATTCTAATTTCTTCCAATAGAACATAGGGATTAACCCCCATCTGGAGACCTTGTCTAACTAGATTCATCACCATGGTTTCGTCTAGTCTGGCCATAGCACCAACTAGCATCTTTTGGATTTTTAGCATAATCTCACAACCTTCCTGAAAGTGGGTATGAGGTAGCCTTTAATTCAAATCGGTCTTTGTGACAAACCATAATAGATACGCCCAGCGGTTTGTCCTCTTTAGCATAAATAACTTGTTTTACTACCAGTGCCGGTAGTACTTCCTCTGTTTCTAACAATTTAGCCTGCTCAGCAGACAAAGCTGCCACCGATATTACCATATCATTGCGAACAGGTACACTATCCTGATGTTTAGCAACCAATTCAGGGAAATCCGCATATTCCAGTTGGGTTTCCAAAAGTGGTTTTCCTTTTTGGTACCGCAAAAATTTTTCCTCAATCGCCACCGGTAATTGACCCTTGAACAGTAAGCGTTTTACTGCAATAATATTTGTCTCCCCAGAGAGGCCTAATTCATGAGCTAATTCCAAGTTATTACGTACTAAGTTGACGCTTACAAGCTTATACCGTAGCTGCTCTTTACTGACACCACTATTCGTCAGATCAATAACCAACTGATTTAGGCGGGGACGGGTAACAAAACTACCTTTGCCTTTAACTGTAGCAATTAAACCAGCCTCTGCCAGCAGAGCTATGCCTTGCCGTACAGTCATCCGGCTTATGGCGTATTGCTCACCGAGCTGTGCTTCAGTCGGAATCAAATCCCCGTCTTTTAACACACCAGCTTCAATTTGCTGTTTTATGTCGTCAGCCAAACGATAATAAACCGGTATCAGGTTCTCACGACTTCTCATAGTACCCTTCCTTCGAAAGCTAATACTGTCTATTTAGCAATCTATACATCTATATACAGTTAGTTTACACGAAAGTTAATACATGTGTCAATTTTTCATTATATAACACGTAAAAGATTCGAGCTTTTTAGCGTAGAAAGCCTTGGAATCCTGACTTGCTGGATTCCAAGGCTTCCTACACTAATAAATCGGTAGCAAAAAAAATACATAACTAGCTATTATTTCCGGCGTTTTTTCAGTTCCTCAAACAGCTCACTTGGCGTAATATTGTGGTTGGCTAAGAGTACCAGGCAGTGATACCAAAGATCAGCCATTTCATACAAAATCTCAGCTTTGTCATTATTCTTCGAGGCGATAATGGTTTCGGCGGCCTCTTCACCAACTTTTTTCAAAATCTTATCCTGTCCTTTTTCAAACAGGTAATTGGTATAAGACCCCTCTTTAGGGTTAACCTTGCGGTCATTTATGACATTGTAAAGCTCATATAATACGCCAGCCAGCGGCTCTTTATATACTTTATCCGGATCAAACAGTTTTGCCGCCTGCCCGGCAACAGCATCCAGTCTGCGGCTAAAGCAGGAGAATGTTCCTTCATGACAAGCTGCGCCGGTTTGACTTACTTTAACTAAAATAGTGTCTGCGTCACAGTCATAATACATTTCTTTAACAGTCTGTACATGACCGGAGGTTTCGCCTTTCTGCCAAAGCGCACGGCGGCTGCGGCTATAAAACCAGGTTACACCGCTTTCCAGTGTTTTGTTCAATGCTTCGGCATTCATGTAGGCGAGCATCAACACCGTTCCGGTAACTTCATCCTGAATAATCGCCGGCACCAGGCCGTTAGCATCATATTTTATGGTATCTATATTCATAATCTCATTTCTACCCCCCGTGATCTAAGATATTCTTTAACCTGCCCGACAGTAAATTGACCATAATGGAACACCGACGCTGCCAGTACTGCATCAGCCTTCCCGGCTGTTAATACGTCATAAAAATGTTCCATCTCGCCTGCACCACCTGACGCAATAACCGGTACATTGACAGCCTCAGATACTGCCTTAGTAAGGAGAATATCATAACCATCTTTGGTGCCGTCTTTATCCATACTTGTCAGGAGAATTTCTCCGGCTCCCAGCTCAGTGGCCCGCTTGACCCATTCTAACACATCAATGCCTGTCGGCGTCCGACCGCCATTAACATATACTTCCCAGGTACCCTGTCCGGACTTGCGGGCATCGACGGCCAGCACAATACACTGGCGGCCAAAACGTTTAGCACCTTCGGCCAAGAGTTCAGGATTTTTGACGGCGGCCGTATTAAGGGAAACCTTATCGGCCCCAGCTTTAAGCATTGTCCTGATATCTTCTACCGTACGGATACCACCACCCACAGTAAAAGGAATAAATACTTCAGCAGCTACCTGCTGCACTACGTCTACTATGGTCTTACGCTTATCAGAAGAAGCTGTGATATCTAAGAAAACCAGTTCATCAGCTAGTTTACCATCATATACCTTGGCTAGTTCCACCGGGTCGCCAGCATCCCGTAAACCAACGAAATTTGTACCTTTTACCACCCGTCCGTCTTTGACATCCAGACAGGGAATAATCCGTTTGGTATACATTAAGCTACGCCCTCCTTGGCCAGACGAATAGCGGCTGCTACATCAACAGCACCAGTGTAGATGGCTTTGCCGACAATAACACCCTCAATACCGCCCTCAGAATTAGCTGCTTTAAGGGCCGTAATATCATCAATACTTTTCACTCCGCCAGAGGCAATAACCGGAATACCGGCGGCCTTAGCCAGCGAGGCGGTTGCCGCCACATTAACCCCCTGCAGCGTGCCATCCCGCGATATGTCAGTGTAAATGATGCGAGCCACACCAGCATCAGCCATCTTCCTGGCTAGTTCCTCTGCGCCCACACCGCCAGATACTTCCCAGCCATCTACAGCCGCCTGACCATCGCGTGCGTCAATACCCACAACAATCTGACTGCCAAACTGGCGGCAGGCCTCCCGTACCAGTTCGGGGCTGCGGACAGCAACAGAACCTAGAATTACCCGGCTAACACCGGCTTTAAGCACTTGTTCTATATTGGCAAGTGTACGAATACCGCCGCCTAGTTGTACCGGAATATTCACGGTCGCTACGATAGTGCTGACTACTTCAAGATTAACCGATTTGCCGGCTAATGCGCCGTCCAAGTCAACGACATGGAGGTACTCAGCCCCGGCAGCCGCCCACTTGCGGGCCATATCAGCAGGATTATCGGCAAACACTGTTTCCTTATCAAAACGTCCTTCGATTAGGCGAACGCAGCGTCCACCGCGAATATCAATCGCTGGGAAAACAATCATAATCTCAACTCCTTAAAAAGTTGGCCAAAATAGCCAACCCTGTTGCACTTGATTTCTCGGGATGGAACTGCACAGCCTGCACATTACCACAGCCGACAGCAGCTGTAATAGCGCTGCCATACTCAGCCACAGCGGTAACAATTTCCTGCTTCTCCGGCACAGCATGATAGCTATGAACGAAATAGACATATGGATTTGCCGGCAGTCCGGCAAATAACGGACTTGGTGTCTTAAATGCCAGGCTGTTCCAGCCCATATGGGGAATCTTAAGCACAGGAGCAATAATTTTTTGTACCATTCCTGGCAAAATTCCTAGTCCTGGCACACCAGGGTCTTCTTCGCTGCCATCAAACAACAATTGCAGTCCCAGGCAAATGCCAAGAAAAGGTGTGCCCCGCCCAGCCACGTCTTTAATAGTAGCAACAAGGCCATAGCTGCTCAAATTAGTCATACAATCACCAAAGGCCCCGACCCCGGGCAGTACTACCTTGGCGGCACTACTGATGACTGCCGGATCACTGGTAACAACAATAGTATATTGACCATCATTTTCGGCGTTTAACTTGGCTAAGGCCTTGGACACACTGTGCAGGTTGCCCATACCATAATCAATAATTGCTAAGGTTTTAAGCGCCATCACTGCGCCTCCTTTGTTCTAATGACCCTCTTATTTCCCCTATAACATTCCTTTTGTTGACATTACACCATTAATCCTGTCATCGTGGCGCGTAGCTTCATCCAGTGCCCGGCCCAACGCCTTGAAGATAGCTTCAATACTATGATGGGTATTCTTGCCTGACAAGAGCTTCACATGCAACGTAAGTCCGGCGTGAACACTGAGAGCCCGCAAAAATTCTTCCGTTAACTCACTGTCAAACTGACCCACTTGTTCATTGGGCAAAGTCGCATCAAAAACCAGAAAAGGTCTGCCGCTAATATCAAGTGACACCATGGCCAGTGCTTCATCCATAGGTACAAAGGCTGTACCATAACGCTTTATTCCCGCTTTGTCACCCAAAGCCTGGGCCAAGGCCTGTCCCAGAACAATGCCGGTATCCTCCACGGTGTGATGTCCGTCCACATATATATCGCCCTTTGCTGCCACCGTCAAATCAAATAGTCCGTGTTTGCTGAATAAAATCAGCATATGGTCAAAAAAGCCAATACCTGTGGCAATTTTCGACTGACCGCAGCCGTCAAGATTCAATGATATTTCTATGGCTGTCTCCCCGGTGACTCGTTCCAGGCTGGCAGTACGGCTCATGCAGTAACCGCCTCCAATACAGCCTTGTTTTCGTCCGGTGTTCCGATACCAATCCGGATACAGTTAGTAAGTCCTGGTGCGGTGCTAAAATCGCGAATACCAATGCCCCGGGTACTCAGACGCGCAACCATTGCTGATATAGTATCACTCTTTACTAGCAGGAAATTAGTTTGTGACGGATATACCGTTACACCGGCGATAGCACCAAGCGCTGCTGTCATACGCTCCCGTTCACGGCTATTTGCAGCCAGGCTGGCTGCAAACTCCTGACGCAGGTTGTATACGATCTCGGCTGTTGCCAAGGTTAAGGCATTTACACTGTAAGGTAACAATACTTTACCGATAGTTTGTGTAATATCTTCACCGGCTAAAAGATAACCCACCCGGGCAGCTGCCAGGCCATAGGCTTTGGAAAAGGTACGAGCAATGGCGAGATTCGGATATTTGCCCAACAAATTTACCGATGATTTTCCGTAAAATTCATGATAAGCTTCATCAACAACCACCAGACTCTTGGTATTGGCAACAATATATTCAATCTGCGCCGGCGGCAATACCACGCCTGTTGGATTGTTGGGATTACATAGCAAGATCACGCTGGCTGCTGCCTCCTTTGCTGCTGCCAGCAGTTTATCAGCATCAAGGGTGTAATCGGCATTGAGTGCAACTGGTACAGGTTGGCTGTCTGCCAGCTTAGCATATATGCCATACATAGAAAACGAGGGGCTGGGATACACAATACTGCGGCCAGCACCGCCAAAGGCATAGCACAGCGCCTCCAAAATCTCACTGGAGCCATTGCCGATAAGCACATTAGCCGCTGTTAAGCCAAAACCAGCAGCAATAGTTGTTTTTAAGGACTGGGCGCTGATTTCAGGATAGCGATTAAATGGTAATTCTGCCAGTTTTTCAAGGATCTTGGTTTTAATAGCCTGTGGCATATCATTCGGATTCTCATTGGCATCAAGTCTGATAGGCCACTGAATTTCTTCCACTGAATATGGTTTTAAAGTTTCTAACCCACTACGGGGTACAAACATCCTAATTCCCCCTCAATCTTACAGCATTAGCGTGTGCCGTCAGCCCTTCGGCTTCCGCCAGCTTGATGATCTGGTTGCTGACAGCTGCCAGGGCTTCCTGGGTATAGGCAATAATACTGGTTTTTTTCATAAAGGTTTCCACATTGAGCACTGAATAAAAACGAGCTGTACCGCCAGTCGGCAATACATGGTTGGGTCCGGCAAAATAATCGCCAAGCGGCTCTGGTGAATAGTGTCCCATAAAGATAGCACCTGCATGGCGTATATACGGCAGCAATTTGAACGGTTCAGCTGTTAGTAATTCCAAATGCTCTGGAGCTGAAATATTAGCCAATTCAACAGCCTCTGCTATATCTTTGGTAATAATAATCAAGCCATTATCGTCAATCGATTGGGCGGCAATATCCTTACGCGCTAATGCAGCCAATTGACTATCTACTTCTTTAGATACTTTTATTGACAATTCAGTACTGTCGGTAATCAAAATACTTGAGGCTAATACATCATGTTCAGCCTGACTCAGCATATCTGCTGCCACATATTTGGGGTCAGCCGTGCTGTCGGCCACAATAAGAATTTCGCTAGGTCCAGCCAGCATATCAATATCGACATGACCATAGACGGCCTTTTTGGCTAGCGTAACAAAAATATTACCAGGGCCGGTAATTTTATCTACTTTAGGAATGGTTTCAGTGCCAAATGCCAGAGCAGCCACTGCCTGCGCGCCGCCAACCTTGAAGATTCTTGTGACTCCCGCCAGCTTTGCCGCCGCCAGGACATAAGGGTTCACATTTCCCTCCCGGCTAGGCGGTACAACCATAATAATCTCTTTTACCCCGGCCACTGCCGCCGGTACAGCATTCATAATCACTGATGACGGATAGGCTGCTGTACCGCCAGGAACATAAATGCCTACCCGGTCAAGCGGCGTACATTTCTGTCCCAGAATCGCACCCTGTTCCCGTTCAGTAAACCAGGACTTAGGCAGTTGCTCGACATGAAACCGCCTGACATTAGCCACCGCCGCTTCCAGTGCATCAAGTACTTCCTTATCAGCTCCGGCAATTGCGCTTTCAATCTCAGCCAGGGTTACTTCCAGCATAGCGTCTGTAAGTTCAGCACCATCAATTAACTTCGTATATTTTCGTACCGCTTCATTGCCCTGACGCCGGACATCTTCAACAATACGTTCCACAACCTGCTGGGCTGACAGGTCTTCACCAAATGTTTCCTTTACTTTGGAACGTCCGCCAGTTCCTAATATCACCTTATCAAAGGCTGGTTTTTCCAGTAATTCAATCATTTCTTCTTTGCTTAAAAAACTGCTGTGAATCCTTTTCATGCTTTGCCCTCACTTTCAATTAGTGCCTTTAATCCTTCAACCATCTTATTTATCCGGTCAAATTTCATTTTAAAGCTTACCCGGTTAGCAATAAAGCGGGCGGTTGCCGGATGAATTTGCGCAATTTCCACAAGGTTATTCTCCTTGAGAGTACGACCAGTTTCCACTATGTCAACAATGATCTCCGCCAGTCCCACCATGGGCGCAAGTTCAATAGAACCATTAAGCTTAATAATCTCCATTTGAATACCAACACTATGAAAAAAACTTTCAGCAACCCGGGGATACTTTGTAGCTACCCGCATATGCGCATAGTCGCTTAGTTTTTCTTGTTTCAGTGCCTGAGGCACGGCTACCATCATCCGACAGAAGCCGAATTTTAAATCAAGCAACTCATATACATCCTTGTTGCCTTCTAAAAGTACGTCTTTGCCAATTATCCCGATATCAGCCGCACCATATTCTACATAGGTAGGTAAATCAGCTGTCTTAGTAATAATAAAACGGATTTTTTCCGTCTCATTGGCAATAACCAG
The DNA here is from genome assembly GCF_000445445.1 of Sporomusa ovata DSM 2662. Classification (GTDB taxonomy): domain Bacteria; phylum Bacillota; class Negativicutes; order Sporomusales; family Sporomusaceae; genus Sporomusa; species Sporomusa ovata. The sequence goes on from NZ_ASXP01000006.1 coordinate 208,373, forward strand.
TTTGCGCGAGTTTTCGCTAAGCCCTTCAGCCGTATAGCCTATTTTGTCCAGCAGGCTTACCGAGTGATCAAAAAGTTTGCCTTTAGGCAAGGCTATTGTTAAATAATCCATATCATTTGAGGTCATGGCCTCCTCCTATTTCTCTCTTTAGTTAATTAAAGAATTAACATGATAATATATTAACATTGTATATTGTTAACGTCAATATGCCAATTTGAATTTTCCTTTGCAAAAACTGTTTCTACAAGATTACCAGCTTTTTCGTTTTAAGTAGGAAAACCAGCTGTATATGTAGAAGTATTTGGCAAGATAATAACCTTATATAAGGAGGGTTCACTATGGCTGTTCTTAATATTGTTGTGCTCAACCCACTGGCCGACCGGCATAAAGAAGTCATTAAGGCTGCTGAGCCTAATGTAAATATAATTGTAAGTGATGAAAAAACCGTCCTCGAACATATGCCGGAGTGTCATATCCTAGTAACCTGGGGCTGGGCTGAAGCCCAGCATTTGTATCAGGCTGCCCCTCACTTAGAATGGATTCATGCATTAAGTGCCGGAGTTGAGAAACTGCTGTTTCCAGAAATTCAGACCGCTGACACCCTGCTCACGAATTCCAAGGGCATCCATAGTATTCCTGTCTCTGAACATCTCTTAGCTATGATGCTGGCTTTTAGCCGGGGACTTACCTTAAGCATTCGTCAGCAAAATGCAAAAACATGGGAGAGAGTGCCAACAGACGAATTACACGAACATATCCTTGCCATCATCGGCCTTGGTGCTATTGGACGAGAGATTGCCAAAAAGGCCAAGGCGTTAGGCATGACAGTCCTTGCCAGTAAACAGGAAATGACTACTGAATTGTTTGTAGATAAGCTGTATCTGCCAGATAGTGATAGTCTTCAGGAAATGCTGGCTCAGGCCGACTATGCCGTTGTTGCTTTACCGCTGACGGAAAACACCAAAAATCTGATTGGGCTGAAGCAGTTTACTATTATGAAGCCTTCAGCCTATTTCTTCAACATTGCCAGAGGCGGGATTGTGAATGAGGCCGATTTGGTCACAGCCTTAGAACAAAAATTAATTCGCGGCGCCGGCCTGGACGTGTTTACGCATGAACCCCTGCCGGAATCCAGTCCGCTGTGGACTATGCCTAATGTTATTATCACACCCCATGTTGCCGCACTATCACCGGCTTACCTTGACCGGGCCATCAAGTTATTTGCTGATAATCTTACCCGGTTTATCCAGGGCCGGGATATGATAAACCTTGTTGATAAAGGTAAAGGCTATTAGTTTAGGCTGTCGGCCTTTTTAAGCAGCGTAAGCTCCGGTGGTTCACCAACCGCCGGAGCCTCATGATGTCTTGCAACAAGCATGGTTAGCTCTGGGGACAGACCGGCTGCAGTCAGCATAGCAGCCCCGCGTTCGGCATGATGATAATAAATATAGACAGCATGACGGAGATTGTCTATTTTGCTGCCCCGCCCCCTTTGTCCCCAGGATTTTGCCCACTGTGGTGCAAATCTATCAAAAATAACAGTAATAATTTTATCGGCAGTACTAACATCACCTTTAACCTTGCCGACATCATGTAAAAGCGCACATTGGATAAGTAGTTCCTGATTAACAACCGCTTGACCGGCAGCAAGCTTCAGCGCTGTATACGCGACATTCAAAGCATGCCGTTGGTCAGGCAGATTCATTTGCCAAAACAGGGCGGCCTGCGTTTTATTTAAATATTTATCGATAAAAACCTTATCAACATCGTTAATCCGGGCGGTAAGCGCGGCAACGACCTGCTTAACGCGTTTATTCAATATATATCAGTTCTTCATAGCCTTGTTCATTAGCCGTCTTTTCAGCTGCCGTCTTTGAACAACCAGCCAGCGCTAATTCTGTTCGACGGCCTGTTTTACGGTATTCTTTAGCCGCTTCAATGGCCTCAGCCAAATTACCCTCTGCCCAGGCAATATATACGTCTTTACCGCGGACACTAACATCAATCCCCTGACGTTCCAGTGCCAATAGCATCCGTTCAATGCCAAGTGCAAAACCAGTGGCCGGATTAGGAACACCAAAAGAAGCCAACATAGTATCATAACGGCCACCACCGCATAGTGGAAAACCCAGGCCTGGTGTATAGACCTCAAAGACCATGCCTGTATAATAATCAAAATCGCGAATGATACCCAGATCAAAATTGACATACCGTTCAACGCCATAACCTGTTAAGAGTTTATGGATATCGGCCAGATTATCCAATGCGGCGCGGCTTTGTTCGTTAGTAACAAGCCGGTAAGCTGCCCTAAGCATATCCTCCCGCCCATGTAAGAGCGGAACTTGCTGAAATATCTCCCTGGCTGACTGACTCAGGTCGCTTTGGGCCAAAACCTCACCCAAACCCACCAAATCGCGAGTAACCATAGTATATTTTACTTTTTGCTGATCCCGTTGAGTTAATCCACTTTCTGCCATAAGACCGTTAATAAATGCAACTTGACCTAAACCGATCTGAAAATTGGTTAAGCCTGCCTCCAGCATGGCTTCGACCGCCAACGCGATAATCTCGGCATCAGCAGCTGGTCCCGGAGCCCCTAACAGTTCAATCCCAGCCTGGTAAAATTCACACTGTCGTCCAGCCTGCGCCTGCTCATGCCGAAATACATTAGTAAGATAAAACAATCTCAGCGGCAGCGGCCTTTCTTTAAATCTTGTCGCAGCTACCCGTGCAATCGGTGTTGTCATATCAGGGCGCAGTGCTAATGTGCGATTATTCTTGTCAAAAAATTTAAACACATGCTCTTGAATCGCGTTGCCTGTACCCAGTGTTATTGTTTCCATATATTCAAAAGTTGGCGTTACCACTTCATCATAACCCCAACGGGAAAACAACTCGGCAAGAGCTCCCTCTACAATACGCTTTTGTTTTGCTTCCCGTGGCAGCAGATCACGTGTTCCATAGGGAATTTGCGGCACATAATTATTTCTGTTCATTGTGTACACTCCATTCTAGTCAGCAGTTTTCTATTTTATCTAATACTGTCTTATAACCATCAGCACCATAATACAGACAGCGCTTAACCCTGCTGATAGTCGCTGTACTGGCACCGGTAGCAGCGACTATATCATCATAAATAACGCCTGCCTTTAACAGTCTCGCCACTTCCAGTCGCTGAGCCATAGCTTTAAGTTCGCCAATTGTGCATACGTCTTCAAAAAATTGATAACATTCCTCCTCACTGTTTAGCGATAAAATTCCTCTAAACAGCTGATCGGTAAGCCTATCTTTCAATTTAGGATTTGTAGGCATACTTCTAGCCTCCCTGTAATACTTGCTATTGTATATTTATTCGCCATTTACCCAGATTTTCCTTCTTTAATACTTTCCATCTTTATTTAATTAAAACCTTGTCTATAAAATCCCCATTTTTTTACACAAAATACCACTTTTTTAGTTGACAGCTATCCTTATGCGTGCTAATATGAAATTCGTAAATTTAAATATTGTTCATCAAGAGCTGGTTGAGGGAATGGCCCGATGATGCCGCGGCAACCATCGCATCTGCGAACGGTGCCAATTCCACAGGATTACCTCCTGGCAGATGAAGAACTGGACAACAAGCCTCTTCGGACTGCCGAAGAGGCTTACATTTTTTCGAAAGGAGGATATTTTGTTTCTAGTTATTTTAAATAAATTTTAGGAGGAATCACTTTATGAAGAAGTTTACCCTGTTAGTAATAATTGCAGTATTAGCCTTGTCTGCCTTTATCACTGGTTGCAGCAAGAGCACCCCCGCACCGTCAGCTGCTGAAAAGAAAACAATTAAAGTTGGCGCGACCGCCGTACCGCATGCTGAGATTCTCAATGTTGTCAAACCAATGCTTGAAAAAGAAGGCATCAACCTGGTTATTGTCGAAATGAGCGATTACGTCCGTCCCAACATGGCTGTGGCAGAAAAAGAACTGGATGCCAATTTTTTTCAGCATATCCCTTATCTGACTAAGTTTTGTGCCGAACGCAACCTTGATCTGACTTACACTGCTGCTGTACATATCGAACCGATGGGTATTTACTCCAAAAAAGTAAAGAACCTAAATAATCTGGAAAACGGTGCATCAATCGGCATCCCTAATGACCCCACCAACGGCGGCCGTGCACTAGCCCTGCTAGCCAAAGCCGGCATCATTAAACTCAAAGATGACGCCGGTGTTACTGCTACTATCAGTGATATCACTGATAGCCCTAAAAGCGTAAAAATCCGCGAGCTTGAAGCTGCGCAACTACCGCGTTCGCTTGATGACCTTACTTTAGCCGTCATCAACACTAATTATGCATTGGAAGCCAAGCTTGTCCCCACCAAAGATGCTCTGTTTACTGAACAAAAAGACTCACCCTATGTTAATATTCTCACTGTTCGCAAAGGTGATGAAAACCGCCCTGAAATCCAAAAATTAACCAAAGCCCTGACTTCCGAAGAAGTTAAGAAGTTTATTAATGAAAAATATCAAGGTGCCATTGTACCCGCATTTTAAGTAAAAAAGCGCTACCGCGCCATTGATGATATGTTTAACCGCAGAGGACACAGAGAGCGCAGAGGGGAGATGTATGTCAACCATTCCCTCTGCGTACTCTGTGTCCTCTGTGGTTCGACAACTTATACTTTTTTTAATGTCTAGCAACACCATAAAGGAAAATATCGGCAATACTGTTGGCTGCCGTATCAATGGATTCCCTGCTATCCTCAACAAAACCCTGAAATACCATCATAACAATGACGCTGAACAAACCATGAGCAGCTTTATGTATATCACAATTACGAATAGTGCCCTGTTCTATACCCTCTTGTAAAATAGCTTGCAATATCCCGATGGTATGAACAAATCTTTCGCGATATTTTTCACGCTGCGCCTCGGTAAAGTTTGATGGTTCTTCATGACCTAAGCCTCGCATCTCATGCATGAGTACCCGCCACAAATCAGCATTGGCAATATAAAATTCCAGAAATATCCTGATAGCCTTTTTTACTTTGTTCAAAGCTGGTTCCGTAAGAACTGAAATTTCCTTAAGTTCGGCCTCAAAATTGGCACTCCGTTCTTTTATAAGGGTATAAAAGAGCTGTTCTTTATTGACAAAATACTTATATACTGTACCCTTACCAGTGTCAGCCAGAGCAATAATTTCATCCACTGTAGCACGATGATACCCCTTGCGGGAAAAAATAGTATAAGCGGCTTCCAGTATTTGCTGACGTTTCATCGTACTTCCTCCTGTCACCACGTAAGCTGGGAGATAATAAATGCCACCATCCCGATGGCTACAGCTAGCTTAAAGATTAAACCCAACGTCTGGCCAATGACAATACTTTTGGCTACCCTGGTTGCCCTTTCCTGGTTTCCGGTAGACGCATACTCCGCTAAATATCCGGCGGCAAAAGAGACACCAATCGCCCCGGCAATAGAACCAAGTCCTGGCATGAATCCTGTACCGATTATACCGCCGGCAATGCCACCAATAAAAGCGGCTGCAATGGCCGCACGCGAAGCATTTTCCCTTTTAGCTCCCAGTGATCCGGCAACAAATTCGGCCAGTTCCCCTGTTAACAGCGCGCCAAAAAGCAGCAACAGCACAGTAGTATTCATATGAGTAAAGCTTTCCAAATATCCATAGCCCAAAGCAGTAAAAAAGATCAACCAGTTGCCAGGCAAGCCGATAGCCGTCAGACCAATACCAATAACGGTAACCGCAATGACTAATAAATTACTGGCTGTTAAGCCTGCATCCATTAAAGCATACACCTCTTCAACGTTCTCACCTGTCACTCCGGTTAAATGCCCGATGAGCAATGTCTTTACGGTACTGCATACCAGCAAAGTTTATCACTGGTACAGCCTGATAGACCTTATCTACAGCTTCCCGAAGATTAGCTGCTACCGCCGTTACACCAAGTACCCGGCCGCCGTGGGTGACGATCTGGCCGTTAACCGTGCCTGTTCCAGCATGAAATACCATTGCCCCTTGTAACTCTGCTTGATCAAGGCCGGTAATTTTATCCCCTTTATTATAACTACCAGGATACCCACCCGCGGCCAGCACAACACATACAGCGGCCTTGTCTTCCCATTCGATAGTTACATCAGCCAGTCGTCCATCCGCGCAGGCTTCCATAATATCCACCAAATCACTGGCTAAAAGCGGAAGCACGACCTGGGTCTCGGGATCGCCAAAACGAGCATTAAATTCAATGACCTTTGGCCCCTGAGCCGTCATCATCAATCCAGCATACAGACAACCTTTATAAATAATGCCTTCCTGCCGCATAGCATCGACAACCGGCTGCAAGACCTCACGCCGTACTTGTTCCCGCACAGCCGGAGTAACAACCGGAGCTGGAGCATATGTTCCCATTCCACCAGTGTTGGGTCCCTGATCATTGTCAAATACCCGCTTATGGTCCTGAGCCGCAACCATTGGTACAACCGTAGTGCCATCGGTAAAGGCCAGCAAAGAAGCTTCTTCCCCTGCCAGATATTCCTCAATAACCACCAAATTGCCGGCACTGCCGAATGCCTTATCGCGCATCATCATCGTAACAGCATCAATAGCTTCTTCTACTGTCAGGGCAACAACGACGCCTTTACCGGCAGCCAGTCCGTCAGCTTTAACCACAATCGGAGCACCTTGTTCTTTTATATAGGCCAGTGCGCTGTCAATGTCAGTAAAAGCAACCGAGGCGGCAGTGGGAATATGATATTTATGCATAATCTCTTTGGCAAAAGCTTTAGAACCCTCTAGTTGCGCTGCCTTTTGAGACGGACCAAATACTTTCAGATTAAGCGCAGCAAAATGATCGGCAAGACCGTTGGTTAGCGGTAACTCCGGGCCAACAACAGTCAGGCTGATGTTGTGTTCGAGCGCAAATTTACCCAAAGCATCATTATCTGTTATATCAATAGCCACACATTCAGCCACAGCCGCAATTCCGGGATTTCCCGGTACACAGTATATTTTTTCTACCCGGGGGCTTTGCGCCAATTTCCAAGCCAATGCATGCTCACGCCCGCCACCACCAATAAGTAAAATTTTCAAATTACCACTCCTTCGTGTATACAGTTACGTTAAAACCAACGTATAGCCATCAGCCCAAGATATTCTTTAATAACTAATTGGCTGTTATAGAAAGCGTCAGCCCGAGGCCACAATTGATTCCATTCAAAGATAAAGCGAGTATTTGTTTGATAGTCGGTAGGATAGGGCAATACAGTCATATTATATTTGGTAAACTGCCCTACTGAGCGCTCCATGTGAAACGCCGAAGTAACTAGAATGGGATGTGTAAAAGCCCGTTCCGCTAAAATCTGCTTGGTGAATTTAGCATTGTCAGTAGTATTCAGGCTCTGCCCTTCCACAATGATCTTTTCATCAGGAATGCCTATTCCTAACAGGATATGGCGTGCGATTTCGGCCTCTTTGCCGGTATTGGCAAATACCTGCCCCCCGGAAATGATGATTGGTGCACCAATACTATGGTATAGCTGCGCCGCTGTCAGTAAGCGGTTGGCAGCCGAGCCCATCAAATGCCCTTTGCCATGCACATTGGGTGTGTCTGCTGTTGCTCCGCCTCCCAGCACGACAATAACATCACCACTAACGGCTGCCGGTGGCTGGTAACGGCTCTCTAATGATCGCAGTAACCAATCCCCCACCAACGGAATGGAAATGAGATACAAGAGCGTCGTTATCACTGCCAGCGCTCCCACACCCCGCTGTTTGTGCTTATGCAGCCATACACAACAAACAGTTAACATAGCAATAAATAAGCCTGGCGGCAACAAAAAGGTTATGTACAAAAATTTTATCAAAACCAACACTTGCCAATACCCCGCCTCTCAAATGTTACAGAAAGACTTTTGTCAACATTCCTGCAGACAAAAGTCTTTTCCCCTGCTATTTTTTCCCCTGCTTGGCCCAGGAATCCTTCAGCGACACAATGCGGTTAAATACCGGCATTTGCGGTGTGGAGTCGCGGTCAAGGGAAAAATAACCGTTCCGCATGAACTGAAACCGATTACCCACTTGGGCTGCTTTGATGCTGGGTTCAATTAAACAATTAGCCAGCACTTCCAGCGAGTTCGGGTTTAGTGTATCTACGAAATCCTTAGCAGTCCCTTCTGCTTCTTCGTGATCTTGATTATCAAGTAACAGATAATCATAGAGGCGCACCTCGGCTTTCACTGCCTGGGCAGCCGATACCCAGTGCAGCACACCCTTAACTTTACGGTTGGCAGTACCGCTGCCACTCTTGGTATCCGGATCGTAGGAACAGTGTAGTTCTACGATCTCGCCAGTTTGTTCGTCCCTGACTACCTGCTCACATTTGATTATGTAGGCCTGTTTCAAACGAACTTCCTTGCCTGGAGCCAAACGGAAGAATTTTTTCGGCGGATCTTCCATAAAATCATCTTGTTCAATATATATTTCCCGGGAAAATGGCATTGTCCGTGAGCCCATTGCGGGATTTTCCGGATTATTTTCTGTTACTAATTCTTCTACCTGATCTGCCGGATAGTTGTCAATAATCACTTTTAAGGGCTTAAGCACCCCCATCACACGCGGTGCTTTCGTATTGAGATCTTCTCTAATACAGTGTTCCAGCATGGCAACATCCACAAGGCTGTTACTTTTAGCCACACCAATGCGATCACAAAAATCGCGAATAGCTTCAGGGGTAAATCCTCGCCTTCGCAGGCCAGAGATCGTCGGCATCCGGGGATCATCCCAGCCGCTGACATAGCCTTCTTCTACCAGCCGGCGCAGATAACGCTTACTCATAATCGTATTCGTTATATTCAACCTGGCAAACTCGATCTGACGGCTTTGATAAATGCCTAATGTTGCCAATGTCCAGTCATACAGCGGGCGATGGTCTTCGAATTCAAGCGTGCAAATGGAGTGGGTTATATTCTCAATCGAATCAGAAATCGGATGAGCATAATCATACATAGGATAGATACACCAGGTATCACCGGTACGGTGGTGTTTTGTGTATACAATCCGATACAAAACAGGGTCCCGCATATTCAGATTAGGCGAAGCCATATCAATTTTTGCTCGCAGCACCCGACTACCTTCCGGAAATTCGCCAGCACGCATTTTTTCAAAGAGTTCCAGGTTTTCTTCCACTGTACGACTCCTATAGGGGCTTTCTTTTCCCGGTTCTGTCAGTGTACCACGATATTGCCGGATCTCTTCGGCAGTCAAATCGCAGACATAGGCCTTGCCTTTTTTAATAAGCTCAATAGTCAACTCATATATTTTTTCAAAATAATCTGAGGCATAATATTTACGGTCATCCCAATCAAACCCCAGCCAGTTTACATCTTCCTGAATTGAGTCTACATACTCAACATCCTCTTTAGTAGGATTAGTGTCATCAAAACGCAGGTTGCATTTGCCGCCATATTTAATCGCCAAACCAAAGTTTAGACAAATTGACTTAGCATGACCAATATGCAAATAGCCGTTGGGCTCTGGTGGAAAGCGCGTATGTACCCGGTCGCCATATTTTCCTGTCTTTATATCTTCATTAATGCTAACTTCGATAAAATTAGCAGGCATAGCAGGATTAGCGCCAGGCTCTTTATCAATTGCTTCAATTTCGGTATTCATGCAAATCCTCCTTAAGATTGTCCACTTTATATCATTACATTATACAACATTCCTATCCTTTCCAGCAAGTAAGAGTATTTTAGATTAGATTGCATATTTTACAATCTATGGGTATAATATAAAAAAGAACTGCCGTGTTGCAAGCACGTCAGCCCCACAGGCTGTCTAACCGGAAAACGGTTAGCCCAAATGTTGCGTTATTAAGAAATAACCGCCATCTGAGCAGGGGCGGTTATTTCTTTTGGGTTATGACCAGCCGGCCTTTTTTAATTGATCGTTGGCCTTTTGAACCATTCCAGAACTTATATCGATTCCTATACCCCTTTTGATCATACCTGCTAATTCGATTAACTGGGTCCCCGTTCCACAACCGATGTCCAGTATGATATCGGTTGAAGCAGGCGCTGCCAATTGTGAGACCCTATCGGCGGAGAGTTTTCTATATTTGATGGAATCGGTTTGATAATGTTCACTTCCTTTATCGAATCTTGAGATTGTTGCATCGTTTGTCATGGCATGCATCTCCATTCATTTAATTTTGTCTATTCACAACTATAAAGATACCTGTAATCATGCATTTAACTTTTCTCGCGAAAACACCAAATATATTGCAATAGATAAAATAATTAGAATCATTGAAGTACTGTATATGTAAGTAAAGCCAAATGCTTGAGCCACACTACCCCAAATAACAGAGCCCATGATTAGTCCTATGTCCATAGCACATAAAAATGTGGCATTAGCCACTCCGCGTCTTTCCACCGGCGCAAGTGAAATAACCAACGCGTTTAGGGTAGGTTGAACCGCACCATGGCCGCTGCCGTAAATCACAGCGGCCACAAGAAACAGCGGGAACGACCTAGCTACAGATAACAGGTACAGGCCAACTGCCAATAAAACCATGCCCGGTATCAATACTTTGTTATTTCCATGCCGGTCGGCAACTCGACCTGATACCAACCTGACAAATATCGTAGACAGTGCGGTAACTACAAAAAACAGCCCAATATTGGCAATGCCCTGCTCACTCGCATAAGCGGGCAGAAAGATTCCTATAGTGGAGTAGGTCATCATAACAATAAAAAACAAAAAAGACGGCCAAATCACCGTTTTTTCAAAAACCGTTGATTTTGTAATTCGCCCCACACTATGTTCAAGTTTATTAATAATCGGAGCTTCTACTCTCGTCTGAGTATGATAGTATCTGTTTTCGCAAAAGCCCGTAAGTAATGCCAACACGATACATACCGCTGAAAAAAGAAAAAGTGCTGTGTGATTATAATACTCCATCAAGTATAATCCCAAGCCAGGACCGACAGCTACAGCACTTGACATGGAGATGCCAAAAAAACCCATTCCCTCGGTTCTGCGGGCGGCTGGGATCAGGTCAGCAGCTATGGTGCTAACTGATGTGGTGGTTGCGCTCCAACTTATTCCATGTATCGCTCTCAGCGCTAGTAACAAAATTATGGAATACGCGGCCGCATCGTAAGAGATGATTGTCAGCAACAACAAAGAAAGACCCGCAAGCATAATCGGCCTTCTTCCTTTCCGGTCCAGCAGTCCGCCAATTTTTAGACGAGAAATAAAACCGGTTAGAGAATAAATACCGGTTACCAGTCCCGCCATGATTTTATTTCCTCCAATTTGTAAGACATGTAAAGGTAATGTTGACATAAGCATGAAGTTGCCAAAGTAGGCGAGAAAATTTGTAAGTATGGTAAGAACGAATGACGTTGTCCATAAGCTCTCCATAACGACTGTGCCCGTATTTCCACTATGCATCTTTTTCAAAATAAATGCACTTCCCTTCACCAGTATTGCCTTTCATTGTAATACCAGGAAGGAAATTATATCTGTAAACTATTTTACACCCACATTTCGCAAATTATTGTCATCGAATGACAATGGACTGCGAAAAATGAGTTTAATCAACTACACATTTGCGTTTTAAAACATAATATCCTTGATTCTTGCAAATATAGTCACTTTCTATAAGCTGCTGTAAAACTCGTGAAACCATAACCCGGGAAGCACCTATACTAGCCGCAATCTCCTGTTGCGTCAAGTATAGCTTAATTAACGTACCTTCATTACAAGATTGTCCATATTCTCGTGCCAGCCGAATAAATAAACTTACTATTTTTTCTTGCGTTGTTTGCGTACTGAATTCGGCAAACCGTTCCCAGGTATCATGTAAACACTTGCCAAGGTTTCTAATGATCTGTATGGCAAACTCAGGATGGCTTTCAATAACATTTTCAAATGCCTGACGGTCAAGGCAACAGATTTTTGCCTCTTCTAATGCAATTGCTGAGTTGGCTAAAACAATGTCTTCTTTAAATAAAGCGGCTTCACCGATCACTTCACCCGGCCCAACAATCTGAGTGATCATCTCTTCCCCCTGTTGCGTTACACTAACCAGTTTGAAGCTGCCGTCTTTGAGAAAGTATATGGTATCAGCCGGATCTCCCTGTCGGAACAAATATTCTCCTTTTTTCTTTAAATATTTGCGCATGGCATGACAAAACAAACGAAATGAAGCCATATCGATCCCGGAAAAAACAGGAGTATCATGCAAACACAGGTATTTTCCTTTTTCCATAACCTCATCCTTAATTTAGAAAATAATAAGCACACAGTGTTCCTATCCAGGAGAAATTTTAGAATTTATTTTAATTGAAACTAGATCAATGTGTTAATCACTTTTAGTGCATCATTCAAAGCACGTACATCATGTGTACGGATATAGTCTACGCCCATATAACTTAGATAAATTTCTGCTCCTAAAGTAGCTGGCCCTCTCTCGTTTACTTTGCGATTGGTGATGTCACCTAAAAATGATTTTCGAGAAACCCCAACAAGGATTGGTAATTTAAAATATTCCTTCAACTGTTTTATATTTTTTAAAACATAAATTGAAGATTCCGGATTAGATCCTAAGAAATTTCCCATCCCCGGATCTAAAATCATTCGTTCCAATGAAATACCTGAATTTTGAAGCGCCTTAATACGTTCGATAAAAAAAGTGACCATTCCCTTAAATACTTTTTCGGGTTCAGTTTCAACAATTGTAGCCGGACCAAAACGCTGGACGGAATGCATTATAATAAGTTTACAATTAGATTCTGCTAAATCAGAATAAATTTCAGCATGGGGGAAGCCTTGAATATCATTTAAATAATGAAGATTATTCTTTAAAGCATATTTTTGAACTTCCGGCTTAAAGGTGTCTATCGAAATTGGAATATTTTGCTGTAGCAAAGAATTAACCACCGGTTTTAAACGATTAATTTCTTCTTGCGGCTTCACTTCTTTTGTTTCAGTATTACTGGAAGCGGCCCCTAGATCAAGGATATCAGCACCATCTTCCATAAGCTGAAGAGATTTTTCTATAGCTTTGTTTGTATCGAGATAAAGGCCGCCATCCGAGAAACTGTCGTCAGTAATATTTATAACTCCTAATATTTTGGGTGTAGATATTTTCACAAAAACCTCTCCTCTCTATGCGCACGTTGCGCGCTTCATATATAAATATCTACTGAACGAACACAGTATTTTCACCACTAATCACAAACATTGTTGCAAGACTCCTATCAATCTCGACTCATGTCTTTATTCCCAGTAAATCTGCGAGTTGTGGAAAAAAGTCTATACCTGCATGAAGAGCTATTAATAAATACATATTCTTAAACTTAGACCAAAGAAGTCCGAAAATAAGACCTGCTATAAATATTGGAAATACAGTCCCCATCATCACCGACAAAACATTCCCCGCCACGCCTTCCATGTCGTTAGATAAAAAAAATCGTGAGGGAAAATGAAACAGGGAAAATGCTATGCTTGAACAAAATATGCCTATTGTTCTACCGAAAAGTTTTTCGATTCGCGTTTGTAAAATCACCCTATAAAAGATTTCTTCCGGGATAGCCGCTGTGAGTAGAGGAATCAAAAACGAAATCAACACCATCATTATATTTATATGATCCTTTACCTCTATAATCCTCGGAAGATAGTTGTGATTAATAAGCAGCCCCAACGTTAAAAACAATGCTGTGGCAATAGTATTCTTCCCTTTACTTTGGAACTTCCATTGAAGTAATGATGAGAGATTATAGCCTCTATTGCAGTATATAAAAATTGGAATAATTAGAAGAAATATTATTTTAGCGAATAACAAATACCATAAATCATTGCCGAATCCTTGGCATCCAAATAAAGGGATCGGATAATTTTTTATTAACAGCGAGCATATCCAGATAATGATACAATATAATCCCGCATAGCTTCCAAATATCAGCAGTTCCGTTTCCGGATGGATAATAGCTGTTTGTTCCGCTGAAAATTCAGTTTGTATCAATTTTATATCCCCTTCACATCCCTGAATTGATACTTATCTCAACCTGCGGCGTGTTGCGAAAAACGCTCACACATAGCTTTACTCTTTTTCACCTTGTTAATGATCAATTAATGTTACGGGAAAGGTTCCTCAAGGGAACAGATGACATGACGTATTGGCGAAAGCATTATCGTTTTACTTACGAAACTCCAAGACCGATGTGGAAATGCCGGAAGTATTTTGGTCTGGAGACGTTCCTAAAATGTAATCAAAGTCTATTGCTGGGTGTTGACTTTTTTATATGCCGGGAAATAGCGGTTACTATTTCCTTCCAAACTCCCGTGGGGAGATCGTGCCCCATTCCGTCAATGATCAATAAATTTGCCCCAGGAATTACGCGAGCCGTATCTTCCCCCGCTTCGACCGGGATCAGCGGATCATCGGACCCGTGTATTACGAGTGTAGGGGCTTTAATGGACGAAAGCGCTGCTGTTCTATCGCCGCGGGAAAGAATCGCCATATTTTGACGCGCCATTCCCTGTGGATAATAGGAACGGTCATAGCTCTTCTCCAGGTATGTCCGGGCTCTTTTTTCCTCAAAGGGAAAACCGGGACTCCAAATCTTTTGCCATACATTCATATTATGCTCAATATATGCTGTACGCTCCCTCGGCGGCGGTGCGACAACAGCGGCTATCGCATCCGGCCTTCCTTGCGGAAGATTGGGGTTTCCCGTGTTTGACATGATAGAAGTCAGACTCAAAACACGCTGTGGATGCCGATATGCAACAACTTGGGCTATCATGCCCCCCATTGAGGCGCCGCAGATATGAGCTTTTTCAATGTGCAAAGCATCAAGTAACCCCACACAGTCGTCTGCCATATCGTCTAGGGTATAAGCCGTAGCAACAGCCTTACCTTCCATGGTGGCTTTGATTGCAGTCATAATATCCGGGACGCCAGCTTCATCAAATTTTGTGGAAAGACCCGCATCACGATTGTCAAAACGAATAACAAAAAGCCCCATTTTCGCTAATAACTCACAGAACTCATCCTCCCAGAAGAGCAACT
Organism: Sporomusa ovata DSM 2662; assembly: GCF_000445445.1. GTDB lineage: Bacteria > Bacillota > Negativicutes > Sporomusales > Sporomusaceae > Sporomusa > Sporomusa ovata. Next base: position 223,452 of record NZ_ASXP01000006.1, read on the forward strand.
GGGCACCATTGCCGGCGATTAATAGTAAGGCCGGGGAAGACCTTTCACCGAAAGTATCATATTCAATCTGAATTCCATTTGCCGTAACATTAGGCATTGTGTTTTCTCCTTCCTGTCTCGTTCTCAATCCTATCTTACCGTTTCCGGCGTTCCATTAGAATATCATAAAACATCTTCTTTTCAGTAATTGCTTTCATTATGCCAGGCCTATCTTGTTCCGAAGCTATTTGCAATTGTTCTTCTAGCCTACTGATTTCTTTACGTAATTCCATTTCTGGTGGTAGTGATCCTGAATTTCTTAATGCCAGAAATGCCGCTCGTTGCTCCGGGGGAATAAATCGCAGATCGGCAAGTCGTTGAGCTTTTCCCTTACCAGGTAAGTCATTAAAAGTCCCCTGATCAATTGCCTTTTTAATGTTTCGCTCTATAATCCTGTTCATCCCGTCCATCGTTCCTGTTGCCTCCTTTGGCTTAGACTAAATCCTATTGGTCATCTTGCTTTACCAATAGACTATCAACATACTTTTTAACTTCCCGTATATACACTTCATCCGGGATAAATTTTTGTTCTAATAATGCTTGTGTTTTTGATGTCAGTTTTCTATCAATAGCAATTTCCCTGCCTGCGGTTTCCAAAGCCTTCAGATAGTTTGAGACAGCAATGCCCACCTCATTTTCCCGGACACTCAACAGCACACCCTGGGGGACATATATTTCCCCAATTATCTGTGCATTGAGATTGCGTGCATGCCGTTTAACCCAATGGGAAATCACCTGAAACTGAGATTTTTCCGGGAAGCCACAATTCGCCAACATCACTAACTGTGGAGCCGCTTTCATTGTTAAATGACGGCATTCTCCCTCACTATCCTTTCCCCAATAGGGGCTGGCTGTTACCATGAGTCGGTCTATAAAAGTCTTTAGCATACTTGAAATATTATCAAAATACAGCGGCGTCGCCAAAACACGAATATCCGCATCTTCGATGAGAGATACAATTTCCGCCATATCATCCTTGATGACACATTTCCCTGACGTTTTAAACCAGCAGGCCTTACACGCCGTACAATATTTAATATCTTTTTCCGCTAAAAAAACAGTTACAGTTTCTGCTCCGGATTCCTTGGCTCCCTTTAAAAAAGCAGAAACCATAATATTAGTATTGCCATTTCTGCCGTGATGACTGCCGTTAATCACTGCAATTTTCATTGCATCACACTTCCTATCGTACCTCGTGTTAGCTTAATACAGATTATTTCTTCTTTTTCCTACTCATTATCCATCTAAGGAATCTAACCCAAATCGACCATTTTCGATTTAGTGGACGATGAGTAACATAACTTTCAGCCTTGTCAAAAGCATCTTCAATTATAGCATCATGTACATACCGAATTCTTATAAGCCACCAAATTTTTGCAAAACCTTCTAAATTCATATTGACTTCATGTTTTATCTGAACAACATCAGGCTTAATTTCTTTAATAGAGAAGCAGTGATTTCCAATAAGTCCTTTTGGGGCAGTAAAACGAAAGCTAATATACTGTCCTGGTTTATATGATTCTACAATATACCGGGTTGCACTGTGCCCTCCTATTGCACCAATACCAAGGGGTCTATCTAACAACATTGGTGGCCATTTTTCATACGGCCATAGTAAGTCTTGCTTTGAGGCTAAACCATCAAGTATAGCTCCAACTACAGGTAGAGAAGCATGTAAATCTCTTACATGTATATTAGTTATCATCTACCATTCCCTCTTTTCTGACAAGTTCCGAGATCTAAATAAAGGTTCTTATTCTACATGATAACCGTCTTATTGAAACAGCTAGTTTCTTTGCCGATTCTTTAGCTTTTATTTCAACCGGGGAAATAAACTTACCGCATTGTCCCGGTATATGGCACGCCGCTGCTCATCAGTAAGCAAATTTGTCTTATCCAATGCGTCTGCTAAATAAATACAGCCAGCAGCCGGCGTATAGGGATAATCACTTCCATACAACAGGTGGTTAGTATCTACCAACTGCAGCAGAGCAGCCAATTGTCTGGGCAAACAGACTCCTGCCACATCATAATACATACTCCGTAAAGCGGCATATACGTCAATACCATCTTCCCCTTTGTTTACTACTTGCAGGCCGACCTGCATCCGGTCTGCAAGTATTGGCAAAAAGGCACCGGCATGAGGAACAATAAATCTAATATCAGGAAACCGCTTTAAGGTACCTTTTAAAATCATGTTAATAATGGTGCGGGTTGTGTCAAAGAAAAATTCCACGAGCGGCATCGGCAAATCTTCGAGAATATTTTCCGGTACCGCGCCGGGAGTAGTGGGGTGAAGGGTCACTATAGCTTTGCGCTTATTTAGTTCTGCAAAAACGGGGTCCAAGCGCCGATCACCCAGGTAGACTCCCTGAGAGTTGGTTGGTAATGTAAATCCATCGGCGTGCAAAACATCTAAAGCATACTGCATTTCTTTCAGACTGGCGTCTATATCAGGCAATGGCAAAGAAGCGAGCAAGCCAAACCGACCCGGATATTTCCGGACAAGTTCCGCGCCGTCTTCATTTACTTTTCGTGCCAGGACCTTAGCAGCATGATCATCACCAAAATGAATATGCGGCGAGGTAATGGACAGCATGCTAGTAACAATGCCCAACTGTTCGGCTATGTCCAAATGAGTCTTTATATCCCACTCCGGGGTTAGGAACCGGTCGCGGTTTTTCTTGGCGTTGATTAATAAGGCTTCCTGATAAGCTTGCGGCACATAATGAACATGCATGTCAATTTTAGGTATGCCATTTCCTGTATAGTTTTTAACTATGCTTTCCATATTCCTGTCCACACGTTTTCTCTCCTTTGTCAATAAAACTCAATCCTATTCCTGTTTTACAATCCAGCCGATCCTAATGTTACAAGGTCCTGTCACTTTTTCAGCTTAAAATAAATACTTGACCATCTTCTAATTGAGTTTGCTAACTGCATTTTACTGATACTTACTAGAAGTCGTACTGTTTTGTTCTTTTTGTACCATAATGACAAGATTAGTACGATAATTACAATGTCATAATATTCCTTTGTTTAACATCTGTCAATACAAAATTGTTCGCTATGTATTGTTCGAAAAGAAACTGAAGTACATCATCAACCAGCGCTTAAGATACTGTTGCTTGCTATTTTGCTTTTTTAAACTAATGCTTATTGACACTTACTAGAAAGTGGTATATTCTTAAACTGAATCCAACAGTACCAATTATGTCATTTTGGTACAAAAATAATGAGGTGACTTTATTTGCGTAATCGAATTCTCATGGCCGCGGCCGACGAAATGAAAACCCGCGGCGTAAAATTTACAATGAGCGACCTGGCACGGCGTCTCAGTCTCAGCAAAACTTCGTTATACGAGCACTTTGCCTCTAAAAATGAACTTGTGCATGACATTATAGCTACAGGCACCCAAGATGTGCAAAACCAGGAACAGGAAATCTACAATAACTCCGGATTGTCAGTTGTGGAAAAGATTCAGGCTTTGCTTAAAATCGCACCAAAGGTGTTCGGCTCCATCAATAATCATAGTCTTTATGATGATCTTCGCCATTATTATCCTGTGGAATGGCAGTTAGTATCAGATTTCCGTCAGGAGCAGCTGCATCACCTGACGTCCTTTATCATCCAGAGCATTGAAACTCAGTCACTTCGCCCCGTCAATGTACCTGTGCTCAGACAAATTATAACCAGTGTGACGAATGATCTGTTTAACTACCGGTTCCTTGAAGAAAGCAACATGACCCACGCGGATGCATTATCGGCAATGGCAGATATCATCGTGTTCGGACTACTCCCACCTAATAAATAAGATTTTCCCTCCAGTATTTTAAATCGCACAAAGGTGCGATTTAAAATGCCCTTTTGTACCATGTATACCAAAAATGTAAATTCGGTACAAACATATCTATGCATCTTTCTCAAAAATATCTCACCAGTAACTTGTTTCAACATCAACCAATCTGATGATCAGGAGGAATCATGGAAAGATACACTATCATTCACGACATCCCCGTCCTGGCCGACCCGGCATTACCAAGAGAAGAAATCAACGAGATTATTTCCGATCTCATCCAGACCTGGACATGGGAAGGCAGACAACTGGGAAAAGTCGAGCTGATTAAATATGGACAATTGGTTCATATCTGTTCTTATGAAAAACCATCAATCCAGTATGTCCCCTTAAAAAGAAACAAAAGCGAGGTATAAAATCATGCAACAATGGAATTGGCTAACTAAAGTGTCAAAAAAGAAATTATATTACAGTTTAACGGCGATAGTAACGGCGTTGTGTATCATCGGCGGAATGGTATGGAATGCACATCGTCAAACCAAAGTAGTCACTGAAAATATTACAGCCGTACAAACCACCGTCATTGGTACTTCCGCGGCTGCGCAAGAATATACGTATTCCGGGGAAGTCCGCGGGCGCTATGAAAGTCAACTGGCTTTCCAGGTCAGCGGTAAAATTATAAAACGGAATGTAGAACTGGGCAGTGTAGTAAATGCCGGCGATGTGCTGATGCAGATCGATCCCAAAGATATTCAGCAGACGGTAAACACCACCTCCGCCCAGGTGTCCTCTGCCGAATCACAACTCCGGCTGGCCGAAAGCAATTTAAACCGTTACCGCCAGCTTTACGAACAGGGCGCTGTCGGCCGCATGGTCTATGATCAATATGTCAGTGCCTATGAAGTGGCCATGGCGGCGGTACAACAGGCTTCGGCCCAGAATGTTCAAGGTACCAATCAGTTGGATTATAGCTTGCTGCGCGCTGACAAGCCAGGTGTCGTTTCCGGCATTACCGCTGAAATAGGACAAGTAGTCAGTGCCGGACAACCGGTGTTGACTATTGTGCAGGACGGGGAACGGGAAGTAGAAATCAACGTCCCGGAAAACCGGATAGAAGAATTACGCAAAGCCCAGCAACTCAAAGTGACATTTTGGGCACTGTCCAATGTAATATTGGACGGCAAAGTACGGGAAATCGCGCCTATGGCCGATCCGGTAACCCGTACCTATAAAGTGCGCATCAGCTTACTCAACCCGCCGCCGGAAATGAAACTGGGCATGACCGCTGCCGTTAGTCTTTCAGATAGCACAACACAACCAATGGCGACGATTCCATTGGCAGCTATTTACCAAAACGGTGACACACCCTGTGTTTGGGTCGTAGCAGACGAAATGGTTACCTTGCGCCCGATTAAAACCGGTAAATTCGGCAATGGCACCATTCAGGTTGTCGCCGGACTGCGGCAAGGTGACCGGATTGTGACCTCCGGAGTACATAAACTCAATGAAGGACAGAAAGTAAAATTGGGTGGTGACTCTTTATGAACCAATTCAATCTGACGGAGTGGGCGCTAAAACATAAGCAGTTTATTTACTTTTTCGTCATCCTTTTTTTTATTGCCGGCATATTCTCCTATAAAAGTATGGGCCGTGCGGAAGACCCCGATTTCGTAATTAAGCAAATGGTCATTGCTGTTCCCTGGCCTGGAGCTACCGCCCGCCAAATGGAAGAACAAGTCACCGATAAAGTCGAAAAAAAGTTGCAGGATTTGCCGGGACTTGACTACTTAAAAAGCTATTCCACACCAGGTCTTACTATTATTTATGTTAATCTAAAAGACAATGTGCCAAAAAAAGAAATAAGAAACCATTGGGTGGAAGCTAGAAATATGGTCAATGACATAAAGAGCACCTTTCCGACTGGCGTCATGGATCCGGTATTTAATGATCGCTTCGATGAAGTTTATGGTATCGTGTACGCGCTTACCGGCGACGGCTATTCCTACGAGCAAATGCGGGAAAAAGCGGAAAAAATCCGTCGTGTCTTTTTGGGTGTTTCCAACGTGAGGAAAGTCAAGCTGCTGGGCGTGCAAACCGAAAAAATTTACGTTGAGATTGAAAACAGTAAATTGGCACAACTCGGCATTTCTCCGGAGACAATTCTATCCACCCTCCAGGCACAAAACGCTATGGCGCCTTCAGGTATGCTTCAGACCGCCAGTGATAATGTGTATCTGCGGGTTACCGGCATGTTTGAGAACCTTGAAGATATTCAAAGCCTTCCCATAGGAATAAATGGCCGCAGCTTCCGGTTAGGGGATATTGCGAAAGTGACCCGCAGTTATTCCGACCCTGCCGATCCCCAGTTCTATTACAATGGCCAGCCGGCTATCGGCATTGCGGTGGCCATGGATACAGGCGGTAACATTCTGAACCTGGGAAAAGATATGGAAATAACTGTCGAGCACATCCAAAAAGAACTTCCGGCCGGCTTGGAACTTCACCAAACAGTGAATCAGCCCAAAGTTGTGGAAAACTCCATCGATGAATTTGTCGAAGCGCTGGCGGAAGCGATTGGCATTGTATTAATTGTAAGTTTTATCAGTTTGGGCTTTCACTCCGGAATGATTGTGGCTCTTTGCATCCCGCTGGTCATTGCCGCCGTATTCACGGTCATGCAAATTTCCGGCATCGATTTGCATCGAACCTCCCTGGGCGCCCTGATTATTGCTTTGGGTCTGTTGGTTGATGATGCAATTATCACCATAGAAACCATGGCCGTAAAGCTGGAAGAAGGCTGGGATCGTTTAAACGCCGCCAAATTTGCCTATGCTTCCACCGCCTATCCCCGGCTGACCGGTGAATTAGTTACCTGCGCAGGCTTTATTCCCGTAGGCTTTTCAAACGGAAATGCCTCGGAGTACTGTGTAACCATGTTCTACGTTATTGCTATGTCGCTCCTTATATCCTGGCTGGTAGCCGGTACCGCCACTCCGCTGTTTGGCTACCTATTCATTAAAGTCAAGCCTCATTCCGGCGATGGCAGCCATGATGTTTATGACACGCCCTTCTACCATAAGTTTAGAGGACTTCTTTCCTGGTGTCTGAGCCACCGCGGCATCATGCTGGGAGGAACCCTCATCTCCTTTGCTTTAGGCGTGCTGTTACTTACGCATATTACCCAGCAGTTCTTTCCGTCGTCAGCCCGTCCGGAATTAATTGTGCAGCTTAGACTCCAGGAAGGCGCTTCCCTCGAGAATACGGAACAAGCAGCCCGGGAATTTGCGCAAAGAATTAGTGATGATCCCGGAATTGATTACTATACTTACCATGTTGGTGAGGGGGCCCCGCGCTTTGTCCTGACAATCGATCCCGAACTGTCAAAAACCAATTTTGCCGAATTTGTCATTGTCGCCAAGGATGATAAAGTGCGCGACCAACTGCGTGCCAAATACGCCAAAGTGCTAAATGACGATTTTCCCGCCGTACAATATCACACTAAAGTCATTAGCATCGGCCCGGCCGCTGATTATCCGGTCATGCTCCGTGTAAAGGGGTATGATGTGGACAAAGTTCGTGCAATCAGCGAACAGGTAAAAACGGTCATGGCTTCAAATCCCCACGTGCAAAATGTCAACATGAAGTGGAATGAAAAAAGCAAGATTGTACATCTGTCCATCGATCAGGATAAAGCCCGGAAACTGGGAGTTTCGTCCGCACCGTTGGCAACCACACTGCAGACCCAGCTTTCCGGCTTGTCCATAGCGCAATTCCGGGAAGATGACAAAACCGTGGATATAGTCTTTCGCTTTGACCCGCAAAATCGCAACAATCCTCAGTATGTAAAAGATATTAATATTCACACGGGCAATGGCCGCTATGTACCTTTGGATCAAATTGCCAAAATCAGCTATGACGCCGAAGAAGGCCTTATTTACCGCCGTGATTTAAAGCCAATGATCTTAGTTCAGGCAGAACTCAAATCTGACAATGTAACCGGCCAGGATGTGGCCACACAAATATACGATCAGCTTAAACCGTTGCGCGAAAGCCTGCCCTTCGGCTACAGCCTGGAATATGACGGTTCTAATGAAGACAGTGCTAAAGCTCTTAACTTTCTTTTGGAGCCGGTACCGGCCATGTTCATTATTATTATGATCATCCTGATGGCCCAATTGCAAAGCATACCGAAAATGATGCTTACTTTATTGACGGCGCCGTTGGGCATCATCGGCGTATCCGTGGGCCTGTTCTTCTCCGGCAAGCCTCTGGGTTTTGTGGTGCAGCTTGGCATTTTAGCCCTGTCAGGCATTATTATGCGTAACTCAATCATTCTTATCGACCAAATTGACCAGCAGCTCGTCAGCGGGACTTCCCCGTGGAATGCAGTCATTGAGGCAACGGTCATCCGGTTGCGGCCTATTTTGCTGACAGCAGCAGCGGCCATTTTGGGGATGATTCCCCTTCTATCCAGTGTTTTCTGGGGACCGCTGGCTGTAACCATTGCCGCCGGCTTATTAGGCGCCACCATACTTACTCTCCTGGTTTTACCAGTTATGTATGCCACCTGCTACAAAGTACAGCCCAACCATACACCGCAGATTCCGATGGGACCCGACAAACAAGGCAATGCCCCTTTAGCCTAATTCTTTGCAACGGTCCTATCTATGATCATGGTAGAGAACGCGGTCCTTTCTGTGATTCGGATAACTGGGAGATACGAAATTAAGCGGCCCGCAACATGCCGCTGCGTCTTTCCCTGTTTAAAAAATAGTAAAGAAAAGAAGGAATGAATCATGCCGTTAAATCCAAAATTTGAAAATTTACTAAAAACCGATTTTGATAGTTTCTATGCTTTGGGGGTTGAGAAGCTCCGGGAGTACTACAGCAAAAGCTGGGATGACTTTAAAGGGATTCCGGAGGAAGTGGGTTCTGTCGTAAACCGTGTTGTAAAAACCTCCATACGAGATACACCAATCAGGGTGTATTATCCTAAAACAACAGGTATCTATCCTGCTTTGATCTTTATTCATGGTGGTGGATTTGTTCTGGGGAATATTGATGTCTATGATCCGCTATGCCGGAAAATAACAAACAATGTGAACTGCGCCGTAATATCCATCGATTATGGCCTGGCACCCGAGCATAAATTTCCGAAGCCTCTGGAAGAATGCTACCAAGTTACAAAATGGGTGTTTGAAAATGCGAACGAGTTGCATGTCAATCCTGATACGATTGCCATTGGCGGCGACAGTGTCGGGGGAACCCTTAGCGCTGTCATTAGTCAGCTGTCCAGAGACAAGGGAGAATTCTCGCTTGTTTACCAAGTGATTATTAATGCGATTCTTGATTTGGACGGACAAACTCCATCGAGAATTGAAAATGGTGAGGGATACCGGTTAACAACAAAAGGAATTGCCTGGTTTAACCAGCAGCATTTAAACGATATAAGCGAAGCCAAAAATCCATTGGCCTCTCCCTTGCTTGCAGACAACTTTGCCGACCTTCCCCCCGCATGTATTATTACATCAGAATATGACCCGCTGCGTGATGAAGGCGAACACTATGCAGAACGGTTATCCGCTGCCGGAGGCAAAGTATGCCTCAAGAGGTATGATGGGATCATTCATGGCTTTTTCAATATGCAGAGTACACTGGAGGAAGCGCGGAATGCTCTGGCGTTAGTATGTACAAAACTCAGGGAAGCTTTTAACCAGTAAATCGGTTCACGTTTCATCAAGGCTAAAACATCGAGAATTCAGGTGGAGAGTCTACTCCGCCTGAACCGATGCCGCCTGTAGGTAGGAGACTCGCGTACTAAGATAAATCACTATTAATAATCGGAAAAGTAAATTAAAGAGGTGATTAATTTTGAAGATAACTGCCTTTTATGGAAGTTGTATCTGGTTTAGCTATAGAGAGCTGTCTCATGCTCGGGAGCTAACCGAACGGCGCAGCAAAGCAACAGTAGTAGTAGCAGTAGCATCCAATTGAAAAAGTATGGGGTTGGCTCAAACGAACCTGCATCTACAATGTTTTTTTCAAATCAGTTGAGGAAATTGCTAATGCTGTATTTGCTTTTATTAATGATATTAATCGTAATCCGCTTAAGACCGTCGACCGCATTTGTGTTTGATTTTTCATTGTTTAATGCGTTGTATATAGATTGTTCTAACCTAGTAATTTCATCATTGGTAAATTTTTCAGATTCCTCTTTACGACTTGTCATCTCTTGGCTACTAATTATTTTTAAAAGACAATACTTTTCATAAGCCTCTTCGTCAAATCCGATACAACAATCGAATGGATCATTAAAACTACTAAGATGTGCCATCCACAATCTTTTATTCTTAATATCCAGTATATTATCTGATGTTGGGGCATAAAATTTATATAATAAGTTTGGAAAATAATATTCATCTTTTTTATCCAGTATAGAACTATTGTTTAAGATAGTTCTTGTATAGTTTTGGTTGAATTTTTTCCCAATACTAAATACCTCTTTTAAATACTTATTCTGCCATATCGCTTTAGATTTTGATTTTCTGGAAAACATACTCACTACCTCCGTTCTTAGTAATTTAATTAAATAATGCTATTTCGTATTTTCCACTCAGGCGTATATCCATTTATCCATTTCTTATATAAATGCAAAAGAGCCTATATTTGGGAGAATATCTCTCCTATAATGATACCACTGCAGGAGGGATTCACTTCTCTCTGTTCAGTTGCATATTTTACAATCTATGGGTATAATATAAGAAAAGGACTGACGTGTCGCAAGCACGCCAGCCCCCACAGACTGCCTAACCGGAAACGGTTAGCCCGATTTGGAATTATTCAAGAAATAACCGCAAACCATGGCGTGGGAGCGGTTATTTCTCTGCCGCGCAGTCCGCGGCTCCCTTGCTGCCGACAGGCCCATTTGCACGGGACTCGGCGGCGCGGGTTTGGCCGCCGTGCCCGGTGCGCTCCCCTGGCAAGCTTACTATCGCCACCGGCCAGGCTTACGATGTGCGGCCACATGGTTTTCGTGGCTGCTCATCGTAAGCCGTCTTATTAGTCACTCAGTCATGCGATGCTGAATCCCCCTCCCGTTTATTCGCCGGGAGGGGGATCAAAATCCCCCGTTACTTTTCAGAAACAATTGCCCCTTCACCTTCTCGTAGGTCCTTTGCATTCTTTGTGGAAGCACCGCTTGACAAATCGTTAACCTGGTGTACAATATGATCATAGAGGATCAAACATGATATTTTACTAACGACATGAGGTTAAAACAATGACGGAACAAAGAAAAGAAATGCTGGGATCTATTTTTAGATTGTCAAGGAAATTTTTTGAGGCAATGAAACAGCCGAATAAGTTTGGTACAGACAGCCTCTTATACTCATCAGAAATTCATACCCTTGAAATGATTGGCAAACATCCAGGCATAACCGTGACCGAACTGGCAGACCGACAGGGTATTTCCAAAAGCGCCCTGCCAAAACTCATCCATAAACTCATCGAAAAAGATCTGGTCTACCGTTATCAGGAAACCGGCAATAAAAAAAATATTCTTTTGGAATTGACGGACAAAGGCCGGCTTGCCGTTCAACATCACTTCAAATTTCACGAAACCTTTGACAGCGGCATTATGAAAAAAATTAACTCATTAACTCCGGAAGAATATTTGTTTCTCAGCGGTATCCTGCAAGATTTGGAGCAGTATATTGACCACATGAAGCAGCAGGAATAAAAAATTCGCTTTATACTTTACCCTGTTAGCCATATTAAAATAACGAGATGTTTAGCAACAAACGCCGGCATATAAGCCCTCTCCACCGGCATACTATTATTTTCTGTTATCGTTCACCTGGTTAACCTTTTTAGAAAAATAAACTGCTTCATATTAAAAGCCCTTCCTATCCGACTTCCCCAACGACTTATTCTTATTATCGAAGCCAAGCATGCACTTCAAAGGAAGCCTGGCGGATACATTGGATACCGCTATGGATGCTAAGACGGATTTTTCAGTTCAGGATTATCGTCTGTATATATATGAATACTAGTAAAATAAATCGTTCACCTGGTGTACATTATGGTCACAAATAATCTACCCTGACATTTTATTAAGAATACGAAACTATCCATCGAGGTAACTTCCCTATAATAGCTAAAAATGTGATACTTCAGCAGCAAGGATATCCTTTGCGAAAGTAGGCGATCGTCCTTATCTTTTAAGCTATCGTTCACCTGGTTAATCTTTTTTATAAATGCCTGCTGCTTCACCCAGGCTTCTCTGCCAATGATTTATCTTTATTTTGTTGCAGATCAATTGAGGATGTTTAGTAGCTTTCTGCTATTCTTGGCCTGCAATCAATCTTATTCTACTTACTTTACTAAAGGAGGAAGCTTCCTGTGCCACAACATGAACCCATGCGGCAGCAAATCTTAACGATAGCCCTGACGGCTTTTAATCAGTATGGAAATACCCTGACGATGGACCAGTTGGCGGCTCGTCTGTCTGTCTCGCCCAGCAGCCTGTCCCCCTACTTCAGCAGTAAGGCAGAGCTTGTCAGACAGCTTGTCAGTTTCATACGGACCAGAATCAGGCAACCGCCTCTCTCATTCTCTTATCGTTCACTTACCGACGAACTCCAGGATTTACTCGCTACGTACCGTGAATTATTCACCGCTTTCAGCCAGAACGCTCTGTTTGATTTAAAACGGCATTACCCGGAGGAATGGGGCAGCATCATGGAGCTGCGCGAGAGTCAGTGGCAGAGAATTGCAACCGCCATTAATTCGGGCATCGCCAGCAGCCCGCTGCGCCCTGTCGATACCAAGCTAGTACAAATCATGGCTGACGGAATGCTTCTCGCCCCCTTTCGTCAGCCTCCCCCCGCTTTAGCTGAGTTATTGGACATACTGTTGTTTGGCATCGCCCGGCGCGCACCGTAAATCTCTTCCGGAAAACAGATTGTATACGATAAGGAGTGTTTCTATGTTCAACATGCGACTGAAACTCAGCCGAAAAAAACGCTACTATGCCCTAGCCGCCTTAGCGGTAGGCTGCCTACTGGCCGGGGTCATGGCAAAAACCCATTTCGCAAAAGCACCAATAAAACCGGAAAGCCTCCCCGTGGTCCGCACCCAACTCATTCAGGCAGCTAATACCGGACAGGGTTACACCTATGCGGGGGAAGTGCGCGGCCGCTATGAAAGCCAGTTAGCTTTCCAGGTCACAGGCAAAATCATCAAACGCAATGTGCAGCTAGGCAGCGTAGTCAATGCCGGCGACGTGCTGATGCAGATGGATGCGAAAGACATTCAGCAGACGGTAAGCAGTAATTCTGCCCAGGTATATTCCGCCCAATCACAACTGAGACTGGCGGAAAGCAATTTGAGCCGCTACCGGCAATTACTGGACAGCGGAGCGATCAGCCATGCTCAGTATGACCAGTACGTCAATGCCTATGATGCCGCAGCGGCAGCGGTGCAGCAGGCGGCAGCCCAATATACGCAGGGATCCAATCAGCTGGATTACACTTTGTTGACAGCCGATCAGCCAGGAGTTGTGTCGGCGATCACCGCTGAGACCGGTCAGGTTGTCAGCGCCGGCCAGGCGGTTGTCACCGTTGTCCAGGACGGAGAGCGGGAAATTGAAATCAGCGTCCCCGAAAACCGGCTGGAAGAACTAAAGTCCGCCGGACAGCTCCAAGTGACTTTCTGGGCTTTGCCTAACGTGACACTGAACGGCAAGGTGCGGGAAATCGCGCCCATGGCTGACCCGGCAACCCGTACCTTCAAAGTACGCGTCAGCCTGCTCAATCCGCCGCCATCTGTCAAACTGGGTATGACGGCCACCGTTGCCTTAGCCGGCGGCACTGCCCAACCTGCATTTTCCATTCCACTGTCTGCACTCTATCAAACTGGCGATACACCCGCCGTCTTGGTTGTGAACGACAATATTCTGACACTGCGCCCCATCCAAACCGGGCCCTTCGGTAATGGCACGATCCAGGTGCTGGCCGGACTGCAGCCAGGCGACCGGATTGTCAGCGCCGGCGTTCATAAATTGACAGAAGGGCAGAGGGTAAAAATAGCCGGTGATACTCTGTGAGCCATTTTAACCTTACCGCCTGGTCATTAAATCACAAGCAATTCATTTATTTCTTTGTCGCCCTCTTTTTTGTGGCCGGCCTCTTCTCCTACAAGAATGTGGGACGCATGGAAGACCCGGATTTCGCCATAAAACAAATGATTGTCAGTGTTGCCTGGTCGGGAGCCACCGCCAGCCAGATGGAAGAGCAGGTTACGGATAAAATTGAAAAGAAACTGCAGGACCTGCCTGGACTTGACTATTTGAAAAGTTACTCCACACCGGGACGTACGGTAATTTACGTCAATCTCAAAGATCAGGTACCTGCCAAGGAGCTTCGGGCCCGCTGGGTGGAAGCCCGCAATATGGTAAATGATATCAAAGGGACCTTCCCGGAAGGCGTTTCTGAGCCCAGCTTCAATGACCGGTTCGATGAAGTATACGGCGTAATCTATACGCTGACCGGTGATGGATTTACCTACGAGGAAATGCGGGAAAAAGCCGAAAAAATCCGCCGCATTCTCTTAAGTGTTCCCAGCGTGAGCAAAGTCCAGCTTCTGGGGGTGCAAACCGAAAAAATCTACATTGAAATTGAAAATAGCAAACTGGCCCGTTTAGGTCTTGATCCGTCCGTAATCACAGCCGCCTTAAAGGAGCAAAATGCCATGGCCGCCGCCGGCATGCTGGAAACGGCATCAGACAATGCTTACTTACGAATTACCGGGATGTTTGAAAATCTGGAAGACATCCGCACTACACCCATTCAGACAGGTGGCCGCACCTTTCGTCTGGGAGACATAGCCAAGGTGACTCGCGCCTATGCCGAACCATCCGACCCGAAAATGTTCTATAATGGTCAGCCGGCAGTCGGCATTGCGCTGGCGATGGAACCCGGCGGCAACATTTTGACACTGGGCAAAAATCTTGATAATACTCTCTCCCAAATAAAACAAGAACTGCCGGCCGGGCTGGAAATCAATCAAACTGTCAATCAGCCGAAAGTTGTGGAATCCTCCATCGGCGAATTTGTTGAATCCCTGGTCGAAGCGATCGTCATTGTCTTAATTGTAAGCTTTGCCAGTCTGGGTATGCGGTCCGGCGTGGTCGTGGCCCTAACCATTCCTTTGGTCATTGCCATTACCTTTACCTTAATGTACCTGACAGGCATCGCCCTGCAGAGCATCTCGCTGGGGGCTCTCATCATTGCGCTAGGTTTGCTGGTCGATGATGCCATCATCGCCACTGAAATGATGGTCGTCAAGCTGGAGCAGGGTTGGAGCCGCTTCGACGCTGCTTGTTTTTCCTATACCTCTACCGCTTATCCCCGTTTGACCGGCGCGTTAATAACCTGCGCAGGCTTTATTCCCATCGGTTTCTCCAAAGGGCTCGCCGCCGAATTTTGCGTCGATCTCTTTTGGGTTATATTCTTCGCTCTCATTGCTTCCTGGCTGGTTGCCGGAGCAGTCGCCCCTTTGCTCGGTTACCAGTTTATTAAAATAAAACCGGCCCAGCAAATAGCCGATGAAAGCAATGCACACCATGACCTTTATGACACCCCGTTTTATCGGCGATTTAAACGCTTGTTACTGTGGTGCATGCGTCACCGCAAAACCGTACTAACAGCTACTGCCGCCGCATTTATCGGCTCTATCTTTCTCCTGGGATTGGTCAAACAGGAATTCTTTCCTCCGTCCAGCCGTCCGGAGCTCATCATCCAGCTCAAATTACAGGAAGGAGCTTCCCTGACCAACACCGAGGAAGTGGCCCGCCAGTTTGCTAAAGAATTGGACGGCGACCCGAATATTTTCTATTACACCTATCATGTAGGTGAAGGAGCTCCCCGCTTTGTGCTCAGTTTTGAACCAACCTTCAATAAATCGAATTTCGCTGAATTCATTGTAGTGGCCAAGGATGTTCAGGCCCGTAATACACTGGCCCAAAAAGCCGAGCAATTATTAAACACCGAATTTACAAATGTTCGGGGGCATATAAAGTTACTATTCACCGGAACAGGACCCGATTATCCGGTGATGCTGCGGGTAAAGGGCCCTGACCATGAAAAAGTTCGTGAAATCGCTGAACAAGTCCGCACCGTCATGGCCGCCCATCCGGCTACACAAAACGTAAACCTCAACTGGAATGAGAAAAGCAAAGTGATGCACTTGGAGATTGACCAGGCTAAAGCAAAAGCCCTCGGACTCAGTTCCCACGAATTGGCCGCATCGCTCCAAACCCAGTTGTCTGGAGCACCGATTACCGAATTTCGTGAACATGATAAAACCGTCAGCATGGTTCTCCGGTTTGCGGAAGCGGACCGAAATAACCCGGAACGGCTAAAAGACCTCAACATCCATATTGGCAACGGCAAATATGTCCCGCTCGACCAAATCGCCACCATCCGTTATGACGCCGAAGAAGGCTTAATTTACCGGCGCGACCTGCTACCCATGATTATGGTACAGGCGGAACTGAATCCCACGTCTAAACTTACCGGTTCTGACGTGACCAAGCAAGTTTACGGCAGCCTCCAGGAACTCAGAAGTGATCTGCCAGCCGGCTATTTCATTGAATTTGATGGTGCAACGGAACGCAGCATTAAAAGCAGCAAGTTCCTGGCGGAACCCATCCCGGCCATGATGCTTATCATTATGATTCTGCTCATGATGCAGCTGCAAAGTATACCGAAAATGCTGTTAACCCTCTTAACAGCGCCGCTGGGTATTATCGGTGTATCCATCAGTCTCCTGCTCACCGGAAGTCCTATGGGATTTGTGGTCCAATTGGGGGTTCTGGCCTTGTTCGGTATTATTATGCGCAATACCGTTATATTGATGGACCAGATTGAACAACATCTGGTGGCCGGCGACTCGCTATGGGACGCTATTGTGTCAGCGACAATCAGCCGCTTCCGCCCAATTATGCTAACAGCCGCAGCCGCTATTCTAGGCATGATTCCGCTGGTACCCAGTACTTTGTGGGGCTCCATGGCGATTGCCATCGCCGGCGGTTTACTGGGAGCAACCATCCTGACTTTGTTGGTGCTGCCGGTTATGTATGCTACCTGGTATAAGGCACAGCCAGTTGACGGTACCAAAAACAATTCTTTAAATGATGCCGGAAAGTCATTGTCGCAGTAGCATGAAGAAAATTGCGCAATTGCTGGAAGCCAGCGAGCCTCTTTAGTTTGTTAGATCACCGATACATTTTTATAAGGAGTTGCTTATCATGGAGGTTTTGTATAAAAAAATTTTAGTCCCCGTAGACGGGTCTGTCCATTCCCACAAGGCATTGTCCCATGCAGTAGCGTTAGCCCGTTCTTTTGTTGCCGAAATCGGGATTCTTTACGTATCAGTTTTATCGCAGCAAGTCCCTTTATATGACCAAGTCAAGGGAGCTAAAATCCCGCCAAACGCATCTACAGATCCCGTAAACTTTGCTAAAGCAATTCTGGCAGAAGCGATCAAACAAGTTTCGGAAGGCATACTCGTTCAAACACACAACGAAGTTGGCGAACCGCGCCTTCTGATTACCGATTTTGCCGCACAACATGCCTATGATGTCATCGTCATTGGCAGCCGGGGATTAGGAACGATTTCCGGTTTGCTTCTGGGAAGTGTCAGCACATACGTCGTCCAGCATTCCCCTTGTCCTGTTTTGATTATCAAATAATCTTTATCCCTACTAAAACTGCAGCAGTCTTTTCCCTATATATGATCAGCCAACAGCGGCGAATGCAGCGTAATGACAGAATTTGCTTGGTTTATTGCTAATTTCGCAATTGCCAGATGATACCGGCTTTGCCGGTACTAAGAATAATAAATGGACAGGCGTAACCGCGAAATGGAATGGGTTTGATTCCGGCCCGGCAGATACATGTATCTGCCCAAAAGAATGGAGTGATTACCAAAATCTATAATGACCGTGTTCCCGTAACAAGACAATTGTCATTTTGCCACGTTCTCTATCCCCGCCCACCCCCGTTTTAGTATCAGCATCAAAATGTTATTAAAGTAAGTTGCCTCAATACCTCAAAGGAGTTGAAATATAATGAGAAAAACCTTATTTGCGTTCCTAATGGCGACCATGATAGCAGGTTTAAGTTCTGGCATGTGCTTCGCCAAGGATGGTGACGAGCCTCGGGCCTATCCCGAAAAACAGGTTCCTGTCACCTATGACCGGGAATATCCAGAGTGGGGATTCCGCACACACTCTTGGATTACCGGCACCGGAAAAGAAACGATTGCTCATACCCAGCTAATTGATATGACCCATGGTATAGTAATCAAGGAAGTAAGCCACCGCTGCAGCTATACCGACCCGGTCTATAATCATTTCGGCAATAAGTAACGTGGCTTAGATTCGTTTCCGGGATCATTCCAAGTCAAACAGCGCGCCTGCAAGCGTGCTGTTTGGCTTTAAACACCGCATTGCCCTGTGACTGTTCCGCTTATCTAAAGATTGCGGGCAAACCAATATAAACTTAAAATAATCCAATCGAAAGGAGAAACCGTGAAATCACCATCTATTCTCGTTAATACCGTCGTTGTGACGGCTACCGCTTTCGTTATATTTTGCCAAACCGCCCTGGCAGCGCCGCTGGAGCTCACACTTGATGAGAGTATCGCTCTGACGTATAAGAATAATCCGGCATTACAAATTGTAGAAGCACGCCAAGAACAGTCGGTCTGGGCGCTAAAAGAGGCTCAAGCCAATAAAAAACTATCCCTAGATTATACCCATACGGATATGCGTTCCAATTCCCCGCCCACATGGTCACCCTCCCCGGAAGCAGTCTCTCCCTAAAACTATTTCAGCAACCAGATTATCGCCAGTATGCCACTCTATACCGGTGGTAAAGTAGAAAACACAATTGAACAAGCGAAACTCAGTCAAAAGGTGTCGCAGCTTGAGATTACAGTTACCAAACAGCAGCTCAAGCTGGATGCTAGTAACGGTTATTACAAAGTACTGCAAAACCAGACCTTGTTAGAAATCGCCAAACAAACGGTAAATGATTTTAGCGCTCATCTTAATCGTGTCCGGCAAATGTACGATACCGGGGTGGCACCCTGGCATGACATACTGCAAACCAAGGTCCGCGCAGCAGCAATGGCGCCCAAGCTGCAGAGTTATCGGGAGCGGCTCAGTCTGTGGGCTATTTGTTAGCGGCAACAGGTCCGATTCTGATTGGTTATCTATTTGATTACACGCAAACCTGGGCTTCTTCTATTGTCGTATGTCTAATTATCACAATACTTCTTCTATATGCCGGTCTTGGTGCCGGACGAAACCGATACATTTTCCCAATGGACGAACCCAAACAAAGCCTTAATTAAGACAAGCAGAGGTTAGATGCGCATTACCTGCCTGTGGCAAGCGGTCATCAAAGAATGACTACCTCGGAAAAGTTGTTAGTCTACGATAACCTGGATAACCGTATCCCATTTAACCTATGACCATGTATACAGCAGCCGTTAACAGCTATAGTCCACCCTGTGGGACGCTAAGTACATTCATGAATAGGAGGTAGTGGAAAATGATTAACCTGAAAAAAATTGTTGTTGCCTACGACAGCTCTGAGCACAGCAGAAAAGCACTGGACTGGGCCATTCACATAGCGCAGCTCGCTCATGCGACAATCGACGTGGTCATGGTCCTGGTTCCTTCCGCCATCAGTACGCGGTCTGCCGGCGCCTATGCGTCTCCGGAAGTAAGAGAAGCAGCGGAACAGGAAATTAAGCTGATTCTTTCAGAAGCCCAGGCTATTTGTGAGGCGAACGGCGTTGAGGCCACGACGCATTCGCTCTTTGGTAATGCCGTTAAAGAAATCTTGCTTTATGCCGATTCCTGCCAGGCTGACATGATTATCTGCGGTACCAGGGGGCTAGGCAGCTTTGCCGGCTTATTGCTGGGCAGTGTGGCGCGTACCCTGGTAACGTACGCCAAAATCCCCGTAATGGTAATCAAATAGAGAAACTGAAATTAAGAAAAACCGCTAGCGCGGTCCTTTGGCTTCGAGTACATCCGAAATTCGGTACTCAAATCCATGAACCCCTTTATAGTAATGCGGATGCATTATTCCACCACAAGATTCACACCGAAACTGTGGCGGGTAGCTTAAGTCCCTTGTAATATCCTGTTTGTCAAAGTCCCTTACCACTTGGTAGGGGATTTCTTCTTGTTTTTCACAACCCAAACAAATATAGCGTACTGTACTGGGGCGCGGAGGGGTTGGCTTTCCTGCCTTTTTCTTCTTTTTCTGCATTCCCCGATTGATAGCCCATCATCCTTTCCAAGTATTTTCTTGCCATTAGATCTGTTGTATATCTAATCACTAATTTTCCGTCTTTCAGACAGACTTCTCCCTTGTATTCATAATAATTGCCGCATTTCCTACAGATTCCCGGATCATGACCACCTTGGTCTTTCTGCCTCTGACTCCAGTTCCGTCTTTTTAATCGGTTCATTTTTACTATCCATCTCTTTACTCGTTCCTGCCACTTCCCCAGAATCTTTCTGCATATACTCCGGATTCTCCGACCATAAATACCATAATGCCGTATCATTTTAAAGAACTCATCAGGTATATGTTGTATTAACCGTCCAATAAACTCTTCTACACTCAGGGTTTCTATTTTCTCTTGCCCATCTTTTTTATCTTTGTATCGAAAACTGACGGTTTCACCATCATAAGCAATAATCCGCGACATCCCAATGGCTGGATGCCTTAAATATCGTCCTATATATCGTAATTGTTCTTTGATATTACCTTTTTCTTTAGGCGCATATATATAAAAGCCATTTTGGTGATTATTCCAGGCTTGTTGCAATATCGGTTGTATTCGTTTGATTTCTTCCCGACTTAATTTCTCTCTCAACATCTTCAATACCACTGTCTGCCATTGTTTTCTTAACATTTCAAATGGCAAAAAATCGTATTGTTTCCATTCTCCTTTTGCCGTCATTCCTCCCATTGTTACCATCATGTGAACATGCGGATTGAATTGGGCTTTTCCTCCAAATGTGTGCAATCCCGCTATTATCCCTGGCATCACTTTACTTTTGCGTTGAAAGAATTCTTGTATCAATTTTACCGACCGATCCATTAGATCCTTTAACAGATATCGGTGTTTTGCAAAGATCGGGCGTAACTCTTCATCTATCGTGAATATCACATGCCGATGCAATACTTGATAGGCATCATGGCTTAGTACTCGACTCCATTCTTCCGCTTCACCACTCGAGCAGCTCGTACAAAATCGGCTATGGCATCGATAAGGCACAATTTTTACATCATGGCACCCTTCACATACCAACAACTTAAAACCTTGTTTCGGATCTCCACACTGTTGAAATTTTTCAACCTCTTTGCGTACTATAGGTCGTATTCGTTTTTCATGCTTCTCAACGAACCGCTTCCAATTCTCTTTTACATCAAAAAAGATCTGCCATAAGATATTTTTTTTCATATTCTTCTTTTTCCGCAAACCCACGCCAATTCTCCTGCCACAGCCTTCTCAAACTTATAAATTCTGATATATGGAAAAAATCGCCTCATGGCTTAATTCTTCCTTTCCGGTCACACCGATCACTCATGAAACACCACTTAACTGACCGTTTAGAAAATGCAGTTTCCGCCGCGTTGTTGTACGGTTGTTGTAAAACTGCTATGAAAACGAAAAAAGAGCTTTACGAAAACCTCGTAAAACCCTTGATATACTTATGGCGACCCCGGCAGGATTCGAACCTGCGACCTTTTGATTCGTAGTCAAACGCTCTATCCAGCTGAGCTACGGAGTCATGTGCTACTTAATTATTATATTATGCAAATTGAGAAATGTCAACACTGATAATCATATTTTCAGGGCATGTTCATGAAAATTGAGTCCGATAAAAAGAGGATAAAAGCAAAAAAGAGAAAATTATAGCAATGAGGTGAAGAAGATGGAAAATATCGTTGCTATAATGGAAAAAATGCCCGATCCCCGACAAGCTTGGAAGGTAAAACATAAATTATCGGATATTTTGATTATTTGTTTACTAGCTGTTACGTGTAACGCCAACAGCGCATTGGAAATCTATGACTTTGCCGTAGCAAGAACAGGGCTTAATTTATATGGTTGGTGCATGGTGCAGTGAAAATAAAATTTTTCTTGCACAAGTGAGGCTAAAAGTAACGAAATTACTGCTATACCTGAACTATTGGATTTATTAGAAATCAAGGGCGCTATTGTTACAATGGATGCTATG
Organism: Sporomusa ovata DSM 2662; assembly: GCF_000445445.1. Lineage (GTDB taxonomy): Bacteria > Bacillota > Negativicutes > Sporomusales > Sporomusaceae > Sporomusa > Sporomusa ovata. The sequence goes on from NZ_ASXP01000006.1 coordinate 245,621, forward strand.
GGCTGTCAAAAAGAAATAGTAAAAAAAATCGTCAAAGAAAAAAAGGCAGACTATCTTATTGGGCTTAAAGGAAATCAAGGAACTATGCATCGAGAATTTCTTGATTATGCTCAGGCTGTCATTCAAGATCCGCTAGAAAAAGACCAATACGAGATATACCGAACCATAGAAAAGGGACATGGTCGAATAGAAGAACGCCGTTACTATTTATTTCGAAACTTGGACTGGTTTAAAGACAAACAGCAATGGACTGGATTATCAGGGTTGCCTATGACAGAAAGCCGTAGGACTGATAGTAAAAGTAATACCGAAACCCCAGCAGAAATTCGCCTTTATATCACGAGTGCCAAAGGCGATGTGAAGGCAATTGCCCAAGCTTCTCGATCCCATTGGGGTATCGAAAACAATCTGCACTGGGTATTAGATGTTGGTTTTGGCGAAGATCAATGGTTAACACGGCTAGATGTGGAAGTAGCTAATCTGTCTCAATTACGGAGATTATCCACGAATCTGTTAAAATTGGAGACCGAATCAAAGATGTCCATTCAACGAAAACGCTATCGCTGCTCTTTGGATAGGGACTATATGGAGTCCATTCTTTTTAATCCTCGGCTTTTTTCATGAACATGCCCTGTCATATTTTTGTATTTAGTGAGGACTGTATACCATGGCTGCTGCAATAGCCGCACCAATACCTGAACCGTCTTTACTAAGGCGAATAGCAACCTGATTGTTGTTTCCTATGCCCAACACCTCCTTCATCGCCTGTGCCAAATACTCTGCATATCCTGGCATCTTTTCATATAGTGACCCGTCAACCGCAATCGTATGCCGCCGTTTAAACTCCGGATCGATCTTAAACAATGTACCAGCCCAGGTAGCAGCGACCAAACGGGCAGACCGGATCGTAACAAATCTGGCAATGGTTTGCAAAGCTACAAGCTCACTTGTCCTTAGCTCAATCATTCCCAAGCGGTTAGCAGCAACTCTAGCTACAGCATTCAAGCCTGATGTATGATCGGCAAGCATTGTGGAAAGATCTTCTGTAGTTAAAAAATATGGTATATTTAATGACTCTGCTGCCTCTCCGTTCATGTAACCATTAGCGACCAGACTGCTGACAATAATTCGAACAAGTTCGCCTAAATAATGACCTGAAGCCATCTTTTCCAGGCGTTGCCCCCCTGGTTTTTCACTATTCTGATCCAGGTAAATATCGTATTTAGTTTGTACTATTTGGTCAAAATTACCTGATTCCATATTGACGATCATCGGCTGCTTGGTCAGCGGATGATCAGGTTCAAGATAACAGCTGTTATGTCCGGTACCGCAAATAGTACCAATATCAGTAGTATTATCCTTATATGCGGCAGTTAGCAAAGTACCGGTAGTATCATTTATTATCGCCAGTGACTGAACATGCCCAATCCCGTTGCGTTCTAATGCCGCTTGCAATAGCTGACCGACATTTTCTCCTTCAACTCCCGCTGTCTTGATCTCCTTTGTCCAACTAATTAGTTCAGCTTCATTAACAGCATACTGGCGACAAGGAAAAGAAAAGGTATGTCCCAGTGGGTAGGTTTTGTCGGCCGTTGGCACGATTTCAGCAATTTTCCCAGCTATGAAGTCAAATAATTGCACCCCACAAGCTGACGCAGTCGTAAAGTCATAATTGGCCTGCTTATCTTTGAGGGGAAATGACCGCCTGGAAATAATCTGAGCCTGCCCCTGTCCTGTCAGTTCAATCAGCACTACCCTTACGTTTGTGCCGCCAAAGTCAACAGCAACTACAGTACCCTGCTCCTGACCTGTGGGAGCATTAACAAATGCCGGCAACATTTTTAGAGAACTTGGCTTACCGAGCAAACCAGCAGTCATCGCCACTTTAAACCGGATAGCGATATCTTGTAATAAATTGGCTGATACAGCCAACTGTTCTTCTACGCCTGCTAAAACTCTGCTTAAATCAGCCAAACCATTCAACTCCCGGGTGCTTGCAACCTAACAATCAATGATTGCGTTGCTGATGGTAATATTTACTTATTTCGTGATCTAATAACTGGCTGGCTTCCAAAACTTGAGGATGTGACAATCCATAGGACACAGCCAGTGAATGCATTCTTTCGCGCAAATTTTCTATGATATCGTTAATGGTAATTTTTTCGATATTATCTAACAACAAATGTGCCCTCCACTAAACAATTTCCTTATATTAGCAACAATTAACATTATAAATCACATTGCCTTATTTTGGAAGAGGGAATATTGTTCTTTATCATGATTTTTTTTACATTTTTTTTGCCATAAAATGTCGCCCCTTGCCCTACTTCTCCCTGAGCCCATATTTCTCCGTCATGGCGTTTAATTATACGTTGCACTATAGCTATACCTATTCCGTTTCCAGGAAATTTATAAATAATATGAAGGCGTTGATATTTTCATTGTAAACAGAATTATTTTTTCTGCTATAAGAAAAATAATTCACCTAACAAACGTCAGGTGAATTTCGCATTATTTTTCCAAACCAGAAAAATCCAATGTGGCAAAGTAATCCTCAATGGTTTCCGCCCGCCGGATAAGTTCGACACTGCCATCCGGCTTCAGCATTAATTCCGACGACCGTAACTTACCATTATAGTTAAATCCCATTGCATGACCATGAGCTCCCGCATCATGAATAACCAATATATCACCAATATCGACCATGGGTAACTTACGATTAATGGCAAACTTATCATTATTTTCGCATAGAGAACCAGCGACATCATACATATAGCCTAACGGCCACTCCTCCTTACCCAATACCGTAATATGGTGATAAGCACCGTATAGAGCCGGACGCATCAGGTTAGCCATACAAGCATCCAAGCCAATATAATTTTTGTAGATCTCTTTCTTATGCAACACTGTCGATACCAGATAACCATAAGGCCCGGTAATCATCCGACCGCACTCCATAGCGATTTTTAGCGGTGCCAGACCATTGGCCGCAATCTTGGCTTCATATGCTTTCTTAATACCCTGACTGACTACATCGAGATCAACGGGCTCCTGTTCAGGCCAGTAAGGGACACCAATACCACCGCCAAAATTAACAAACTCGATTTTAATATCAAGTGTCCGGTAAATCTCAATAATAAGGTCAAACATCATATTGGCAGTTTCAATGAAGTAATTAGGGTCAAGTTCATTAGAAATAACCATAGTATGAATACCAAACCGCTTTACTCCTCTTAACTGCATAATCCGGTAAGCATCCAAAAGCTGTTTACGCGTTAAACCATATTTAGAATCTTCCGGATTACCGATAATTGAGTTGCCTCCATCCCTAAGCGGACCTGGATTATACCGGAAGCAAATCATTTCCGGAATTCCAGCATGCTTATCTAAATAGTCAATATGACTAATATCATCAAGATTAATGATTGCCCCTAATTCACGCGCCTTTTTGAATTCAATAGCCGGAGTATCATTCGATGTCAAGATAATCTCTTCACCGCACATACCCGCTTTTTCTGCTAAAATAAGTTCTGGCAGCGAACTGCAGTCAGCCCCAAGACCTTCTTCCCTCAGCACTTTCAAAAGATGCGGATTAGGAGTAGCCTTTACAGCAAAATACTCTTTAAATTCTGGCGCCCAGGCAAAGGCTTTCGTTAGTTTACGAGCATTTTGTCTAATGGCTGCCTCATCATAAATATGAAACGGCGTTGGATACTGTTTAATCAATTCTGTTACTTGTTCTTTTGTAAATGGTAATTTTTTTTCAGCCAATTGTTTCGCCTACCTTTGCTAATAACTATTTTACTATACACAACATGTTTAAATCTTTTTGCATAACAGGTGGTGTGTGTGGCAATACACACCACCTGTTTTCACCTGCCAACTGCTATAAGGCCCAATATATAAAAAGCAGTTTGCGCTAACTCCCGCAAACTACTTAAAGACAAGAAAGTACTCTTATCAGTTGCAAGGATAGCGCTCCACCATAACCCCAGGTGACAGTCTTACATTTATTAAATGCAAAACCAGCAGAAAGTTTCTTGGCAAAAACCTTCACTTCGGCGGTCAGTCCCTTTCAGTATGGTCATCGTTGCCAACTCTTCATACTTACTCTTGCTCTGCCGCGCCTCTATCGGAAAAACATATATCAATTATGTCTATAATATCAGTCTACCCTAGGCAGTGTCAATCTAAAAATGAAATACAACTATAACCTGGCATTATCCGCAATATTATTAAGAAAAAATAAAAGCAGAAACCTATCAAGTGTGATAGAATTCTACCCTAAATATTATAAATAAAATTGGGGTGACTGGAGGGTCTCGAACCCTCGAATACCGGAGCCACAATCCGGCGTGTTAACCGCTTCACCACAGCCACCATAATATTGGTTGCGGGAGCAGGACTTGAACCTGCGACCTTCGGGTTATGAGCCCGACGAGCTACCAACTGCTCCATCCCGCGACATGCTCGATATTTGATTGTCGACTTACGACTTTCGATATATCTCTTTTATGAAGGATATTCCTTCAAAACTTCACAGAAGAAAGACTACGCATTAGGATTTACAATGTTTGCACTTCATGCAAACGAAGTTTAAGTCAAGTCCTCGGCCTATTAGTACCAGTCAGCTGCATGGATTACTCCACTTCCACATCTGGCCTATCTACCTTGTCATCTGCAAGGGGCCTTACTTCTTTCGAATGACAGACCTCATCTTAAGGCTGGTTTCACGCTTAGATGCTTTCAGCGTTTATCCTTTCCGAACGTAGCTACCCAGCTCTACTCCTGGCGGAATAACTGGTACACCATTGGTTCGTCCACTCCGGTCCTCTCGTACTAGGAGCAGTTCCCTTCAAGTCTCTTACGCCCGCGATGGATAGGGACCGAACTGTCTCACGACGTTCTGAACCCAGCTCACGTACCACTTTAATGGGCGAACAGCCCAACCCTTGGGACCTACTTCAGCCCCAGGATGTGATGAGCCGACATCGAGGTGCCAAACCTCCCCGTCGATATGGACTCTTGGGAGAGATTAGCCTGTTATCCCCAGGGTAGCTTTTATCCGTTGAGCGATGGCCC
>NZ_ASXP01000007.1 GCF_000445445.1 Sporomusa ovata DSM 2662
GTAGGTGATGGCTTTTTTGGCAATCGTCAGCGTGCCGTTTGTGTTGCCGCTGGCAGACAATTCATAGTTGCCGGCTGCCGTTCCGCTCAGGCCGCTTACCGATTCGGTGTAGCTTCCGGCTGCCGTGTTATACGCCAGGGTTACCGCATTATTGCTGCGGTCGCTTAGTGCCACTGTGCCGGTTACCACGCCAGCGTCGCCGCTGACCAGGCCGGTCAGTGTCACTGCGCCCGCGGTGGCCTGCGTCCCGTAGGTGCTGGTGGTGTCAGCCACGCTGTAGGTGATGGCTTTTTTCGCAATTGTCAACGTACCGGTCGTATTGCCGCTGGCGGCCAATTCGTAGTTGCCGGTCGCTGTGCCGCTCAGGCTGTTTACTGACTCGGTGTAGCTGCCGGCCGCTGTGTTATAGGCCAGGGTCACCGCATTGTTGGCACTGTCGGTTATCTGCACCGTGCCGCTTACGGCGTTTTCGTCGCCCTGCACCAGGCCGGTTAGCGTCACTGCGCCGGCCGTAGCCAGGGTGCCGTAGGTGCTGGTCGTGTCAGCCACGCTGTAGGTGATGGCTTTTTTCGCTATGGTCAGCGTACCGGTCGTATTGCCGCTTCCCGCCAGCACATAGTTGCCGGATGCTGCGCCACTCAGGCTGTTTACTGACTCGGTGTAGCTGCCGGCCGCTGTGTTATAGGCCAGGGGCACCGCATTGTTGGCACTGTCAGTTATCTGCACCGTGCCGCTTACGGCATTTTCGTCGCCCTGCACCAGGCCGGTCAGCGTCACTGCGCCGGCCGTAGCCAGGGTACCGTAGGTGCTGTTCGTGTCAGCCACGCTGTAAGTGATGACTTTCGGGGTAATGGTCAGCGCAGCGGGAGCGTAGCTGATGTCATAGCCCTGCTGGTTCGAATAGAGGCCGTTAAAGGTCAGGGTGCCGCCGGCGGTGCTGTAGTCGCCGGCGTCTTTGCCGTCAGTTGTATAGCTGAGACCGGTTGAGCCGGTCGACAGGGCGACGCCAGGGTCGGACAGCGTGTAGGTAAGATTGCTGCCGCTGGCGGCAGTGCCGTCATAGTTCTTGCCGGCCGTGGTGGCATTCACGGTAACCGCTGTCAGGAAGCTCCTGAGCAGCGGCGTGGTATAGCCGCTGTAAATGCGCCAGACGGCGCTGCTGCCGCCGGTGGCGGCGATGTCCCAGCCGCTGAAGGTGGCCAGGTCGGTAAGCTCCGCCAGCGTTTTGCCGGTGCCGTAGCTGCTGTAGCCGCTGCCGGAGTTGATGGTATTTCCGTTGGCATCGGTGGTGGCATAATAGGAAGCGGTGATACCGCCAGAGTTATGCCCCACCAGCCCGCCGATGTAGTTACTGCCGTCACCGCCGGTCACTGCGCCCGTACTGTAGCTGGTCGTAACGATGCCACCGTTGTTAAACCCCAACAACCCACCGATGTTGTAACTGCCGTCACCGCCGGTCACTGCGCCCGTACTGTAACTATTTTTGATACTGCCAGCGTTAAGCCGCCCCACCAGCCCGCCGATATCGCTACTGCCGCTGCCGCCGGTCACTGCGCCCGTACTGTAGCTGGTCGTGATACTCCCGTCGTTAGACCCCACCAGCCCGCCGATGTAGAAACTGCCGTCACCGCCGATCACTGTGCCCGTGCTGTAACTACTTTCGATGGTAGCGTTGGAAGTCCCCACCAACCCGCCGATCTTGTAACTATTGTCACCGCCGGCCACTGCGCCCGTGCTGTAGCTGTTCGTGATACTGCCGGAGTAATGAACCCCCACCAGCCCGCCGACATAGTTGCTACCGGTCACTGTACCGGTGCTGTAGCAGTCCGTGATACTGCCGGAGTTAAGTCCCACCAGCCCGCCGACAGAGTTGCTACCGGTCACCGTAGCGGTGCTGTAGCAGTCCGTGATACTGCCGGAGTTAACCCCCACCAGCCCGCCGGTATAGTAACCGCCGGTAACGCTGCCACCAATCAGCCCCACATTGTTAATGGTGCCGCCGGAATCACCGAACAAACCTACGTAGTTCGCAGACGGCTGATTGATGATCAAGCCGCTGATGGTATGGCCGGCACCGTCAAAGCTGCCGGTGAAACTACCGCTACTGGTAGTGCCGATAGGCACGAAGCCGGCGTACGTGCTGCCGTCGTAGTTCCAGTACTGGGTGCCGCTGGCGTCGATGTCATTGGCCAGAGTATAGTAGCTGCCCAGCATACCTGCCGAGTCGATGCCCTGCAGGCCGTAGACGTCGGCGATTTGGTATGGGCTGGCGCTGGTGCCATCGCCACTCGTGGCCCGGATAAAGGTGCCGCCGCTGATACGGAAGTCTATGGCATAGAAACTCGATAAGCTGCTGCTGACTTCCCGCCAGGTGCCGCCCGCGAGGGTGAAGGTGCCGACGTTAATGCTGCAGCCCGGCACGATGATGCCGGTGGTCACGCCGTCGCCGGCGCTCGAGGTGTTGGCCGCCAGGGTCAGGCCGCCGTTGGCCGCGGTGATGGCGTTGTTGAGATAGATGTTGTTAGCAGCCGACAACGTCAAGGTGTTGGCGCTGGTCCAGTCGAGCAGCGCGGCGACGGTGATATTTCCTTCCTGGCTGCCGCCGCTGCCGGTGGAAACAGTGACATTGGTCGTCTCCAATGCGTTTTGCAGGGTGGCGAAATTGACTACACTGTCATCGCCCGACGCGGTAAACCCGGACGTGCTGTCAACGTTTCTGTTCGCGGTATAGGCAATGGTCAGATTGTAAGGGTCCAACAGCCAGTTTCCCGTTTGGCCGCTGGCCGCCAGGGTGCTGACTTGGGCGGTGTCGCCAATCGCCAGCGTTTGCTTGCCGCTGGTTTCGACGCTGCCGCCGTTGCCGGAGACGCTGCCGCCCCGGGCGGTGATGGTGCCGGCGAATTTCGTCGTATCATTGGCCCATACTACAACAGTGCCGCCGTTGCCGCTCGTTATGGCGTCGGCGGTGATGGCGGCGCCGCTTTCCACCGTAGTGTTGGTAGCGGCGTATTCGCTGTCGCCGCCCTGCCAGGCGCCGCCGATGAGGGCGGTGCCGCCGCCGGCGTCACCGGCGACGTCAATAGCAGAGCCGGTTTTCACGGTGACGGTGTCGCCTAAGAGCTTAACGGTGCCGCCGGTCTGGCCGGCCGCCCGGCCGGAGGCGTCGAGAGTGCCGCTGTTGGTGACGGCATTGCCTTCCAGGCGGATGACGCCGTTGACGTTGTTCACGCTTTGCGCCCGGATGACGCCGCTGTTGTTGACAACGGTATTTAAGAGCTTGTCCTTGGTGCCGGCGCTCATGACCGCCAGACCGCCGGTAACAGTGATGGTGCCAGTGTTGGTGGCGCTGCCGTTCAGCGCACCGGTGTCGACGGCGACGTTAAGGAGATTGTCACCGCTAAAGTCGAGACTGACTTTGTTGCCTGCCGCCAGGCCCGTCACTTTGGCGGCGATGACGCCCTCGTTGGCTACCTGGGGGCCGATGAGTACCGCTTCGTTGGTCGCGGTAATGGTGCCCTGATTGGCCACGCTGCCGGCGCTGCCGCCCTTTTGAAAGGTATAGTTGCCGCTTAAGAAATCGCTGTCACTGATATTGAGGGTCGAGGCCACCAGGCCGCCGACATTGACTGACGAGCCGGGGGCGAACAGGACGCCGTTGGGGTTGATAAGGTAGACCTTGCCATTGGCGTTCAGGCTGCCGTAGATGCTGGACGCATCGCTGCCCACCACCCGGTTTAAGGCTACTGAGGTCGAACCGGGCTGAACGAAGTTCACGGTCTCGCCTTTGCCGATGGAGAAGCTCTGCCAGTTGATGATTGTTTTATCAGTCGTTTGATTGACGGTCATAGTCGCGCCGCTATTTGATATGGTCGCGCTGCCGCTTACTACCGTACCGTTCGCGGGATTGGCCAGGGCCGGGCTGTAGGCCGATAAGAACAGCAGGCCCGCCGCCACTGGCGGCAGTATGGCTTTGGTCAGGCGCTGCCAGCGTCGTTTCCATTTTCGTTGCATGTTGATTCCTCCCTAGAAATATTTCACGCCCTGCAGCCAGAAACGACCGCTTTTATCGCTATCGGCTGTGGCCTCTCCGCTGCCGATTTTCCAGGCATAGTCCATACGGATGGCAAAATCCCGGTTCCTTGTCCATAAGAGTCCCAGACCTGCCGCCGTCAAGCTGCGCCGGTTGTCGCCCGTGCTGTAGGGATGCTTGTTCACCATGACGTTGCCGTAATCGCAGAAGGTGTTCAGGTAAAGGTTGCTTAGGCCGCCGGACAGGCCCGGCAGCCGCCATCTGAACTCTCCTGTCAGCTTGTACCCTTGGTCGCCGGAGGCTTCTCCCTGGGGATAGGACCGTACGCCGTCCGCACCGCCAAGGTACAGTTTTTCCGAGGAGTCAAGGTTCTTGTCGGCCAGTTGGCCGGTGAAGCTGAAGTTGAAATTGAGGTTTTGGGCCACATATTGCTGGCGCTGATAAGTAAGTACGGTTTTATTAAAGTCGCCGCTGGTCTGAGCGGTGGAAGCATCGTTTGCCTGCGCCGAAGCATTGTTAATGTCGAGGCTGCCCCGGTAGTGGGTGAGGCTGAAGGCGCTATTGCCGCCGCCCATCCAGGTATCGGCGAAGCTGCCGGACAAGTCCAGATTCCAGAGCTTGCTGCTGCGCGGTGAGTAGCTGCCATAGTCGGCTATATCATCTTTAAGGTGCTTGACGTCATAACCGATGGTGCCGTAGAGGCTGAAGGACCGGCTGCGGATAAAGGGGTAGCTTAGGGCGTAGCTGGTAACGGCTGCCCGACCGGTGGCCCCGAGGTCGGCGTATTCTTCTCCCAACGTATAGCCGACGTGGGAGTATTTCACTTCGGCTTTGGCACCATCATGCCCCAGTGGTGCACTGTAGCCGAAGTTGTAGTTGTTGATGCCGTCGCTGGTCGTGAGGCCGCCGATAGTTAGTGCGTCGCCGTAATGATCGCTGAAGTTGTTAACGGTGATTTGGGTACCAAAACGGGTCCGGCCAGTGTAGCGATTGCCCCAGTTGTCGGCATAAACTGCGCCGCTGGTTTTGTCTGTGTCGCCAGTTTCGAGGATGAGATCGGCGGTGCCGGCTTCTTGGCCTGGCGATAGAGTAGCCTTAACAGTAACGCCGGATACATCATTGATTAGAAGCAGGGCCCGCTCCAGCGGTGCCCGGGTGATAAGCATGTCTGGTTTTGCGCAAAACAGCATGGCTTTGAGGCGTTCCGCACTGATATGGCCGTCACCGCTAATTTTCACCTGACCGTATTTGCCGGGAACGACGGCGATTTCAACTATGCCGTCTTTTACATCCTGAGCCGGTATGTAGGCGAAGGCGACTATGTAGCCTTGCTGGCGAAGATACTTAGTTATGTGGGCGGCGAGTTTATTGAGGTCATTTAAGGTTATTTCCTTGCCGGCTTTATTCTTGATGAGGTTTAAGATTTCGCCTCCCGGCAGCGGGGACTCGCCGCTAATGCGAAAACTCTTGACCGGAATTTTCTGCTGCCCGTCAGCACTGACTACTGGCTCGCGCTCTTCGACGGTGATGCTAGGCGCCTTTTGTACCGGCGCTTGAACCGTTGGCGGCTTGACGCCTTCTAAGGCAGTGCCACTGTAGGGCGTATTGGACGGTGCAGCCAAAGCGGGAAAGGTGGTCAAAAGACCCGCTGCTGCTGTTAAGAGGGAAATGAGCTTTTTGTTAGGCCGGTAACTGAGGTTCTTCATGATTTCATCCTTTCCATCTGGTTTTCCGATGCGTATTACATCATTAAGCAAAGCGTTTTCCGCTTAAAATGCAGATTTGTATATCGACCATATGAAAATTATAGCAACAATACGGACCGGAAAAGTTAAACAAAGTTTAAACTTTTTTCAGCCGGTCGGTGAGCGGGGTCGCCGTTCGTCTGCCGGGCGCAGAAAAAAAGGGCTTGGCTGCGTGCCAAGTCCGACAAAATAGGGGTGCAGGCAGCAACCAGAAAGGGAAGACCTCTTTGTACGAGGTCTTCCCTTTCTGGTTCACTCTATAGCCGGCAAAACAAAGTGGATGGTGCAGCCGCGGCTTACGGTGGTGTCCACCCAGATCCGGCCGCCATGGGCGAGGATAATTTCTTTGGCAATGGCCAGACCGAGGCCGCTGTGTTCAGAGGGGTTGTCCCTGGCGGCTTCATTACCGCGGCAAAACCGTTCAAAGATACGCAAAGCCTGCTCCGGCTCGATGCCGATGCCGTCATCGGCCACCGTGAAGCGGATAAACTTACCACTGCCGATGACAGCCAAGTCGTCAGGCGGCTTATCAGTCAGCCGGCAGCCGATGGCAATGCGGCCGCCCGGCGAGATGTAGCGCAGGGAATTGCTGATAAGGTTAGCGAATACCTGGTCGAGCCGGTCTTCATCGGCCATTAGCCTGACAACAGGCGGAATGCGGCTGTTGTTTTCAAAGATAGTGCCGGCATTTTGGACATCGTAGAGATATTTTTGATAAATATTTTCGACCAGAGACGCCGCTGTAACCGGCGCCATACGGAAGCGTTCCTGCTGGGATTCAATTTTGGCCAGTTCGAACAGGTCTTGAATAAGGCGGTTGAAGCCGAGCATCTTGTCATGAATCCGCTTAATGTACGCCCGCTGTTGTTCCGGCGATTCAACGACATCCTCCATAAGGAGCTCGGCGTGGCCCAGCACTGAGCTGACCGGTGTTCTGAGGTCGTGGGAAATGTTGGCCAACAGACGGCGGCGCGATTCTTCCATAACTTTTAGCTGCCGGGTCCTGATATCAACCAGTTTTTCCAAGCCAGCAGAATATTCCTTTACCTTGTCCTGCAGCCGAAAAAAGCGGTTGGCCATAACCATGGTACTGATTAATACCAGAGCCATCACGCCCCACATGACGAGGTTTCCTGGAATGTAGCTTTCGTATTCTACCGTTTCCGCCGTCCCGCTGGCAAAAGCAACGCCAAACATAAACACTAATAGTTTTTTGTCCCAGGAGACGATTGTAAACTGATAAAGCGAATATAGACCGGCGATAGTGCAAAGGGGCATACCCAGGTACTGACTAACAAACGTCATAAAATAATACCAAAAGGTTCCATTATCATAGAGCAGCAGTAAACCGTCTATTACAACGGCATACAGCAGCATACCTCTGGTGTAATAACCGAATACGGTATCAACAACAGCTTTGTCTTCTTTTTGCTGCCCCTCTAAATACACATAAGCAAACCGGGCGAAAGCCGGCGCAATGGTAATTAAGGATATATAATACAGACGCGTGTCGTATATCGTTTCCATGCCAAGATAATATCGCCACTGGGATCCATAAAAGATGTAGACACCCAGGCTAATAACACCAAGACTAAAAAAAAGGAGTTCTTTTTGCTGTCGACGTATCGCGAAAAAAAATAATACAGCCGTGCCCAGCAGCAGGAATACACTGCTAAACACGAGTTTAACACTTTGGTCGTGGATCAGTTGATTGATAAGCTGGCTGTATTCGTCGATGATAACCGGTTCGTTGTAAAGTCCGCCAAAATCGGAATAATAACGGTTAACCCGAATAGCCACCAAATTATAGCCGTCCGCCGCTAAAACGGCAGCCGGGATCGGATAAATGCGGATTTTCTCATTATCCAGTTCGTCCGTTCGCCCTGAACCACTGCTGCCAATCTGGTAACCATTAACATAGACTTCATCGGCGGAGGCAATTCTCCCCAGCCGAATTCCCAAGTCATACAACGGCTTGCCGGGCGGCAGTTGCACCCATTGCCGGTACCAAAGATACCCGGACTGGTCGGGAAACCATTCCTGCGTATTGGCTGGCACCCGGATGGTCTGCCAGTCGTCATCGTTATACAGCGGACTGCTAAACTCCGGGCTATCGGCCTGCTTGATTTTCCAGGAGCTGTCCAGGACGACAGGCGGATAACCGCCCGCCTCCGTCGCCGGTTGGCAGTACCCGGTGGCCAGCCAAACAATATTCCCCAGGAAAAAAAGCATCGCCAGCAGGCTGGCTATTATCTGCCGCTGTTTATATTCTTTGCTTATCATATGCACCACGCCTGTTTTTTTATATTACCGTTATTTTCTCTATAACCGCTCTATTCTCCTGTTTGGCCAGCCCCCTCGCCAGGAAGGCCAAGCGCTGCGGTTTCGCCCTGAAAGGAGACAGGCACGCCCCGCCGGGGGAAAAGTTAAACAAAGTTTAAACTTTTTTGCCGATAGTTTTGCCCAAACAGGTGTCAACGCTGTAACTATGCGGGTTTTTACCCATAGCCTCCCCGGCACGGTCGCGCTGCCGGTCGGCAGGAGTAAAAGTCGCAAGCGCGAACTATAACAGCGAGGTGGCTAAGTGATGGCAGAGCAAAAAATTCTCATTATCGAAGATGATAAAGATATCAGTGAAATCATAACGGTGTATTTAAGTAAAAACGGCTTTGACTGCCGGCAGGCGTTTGACGGCAACGAGGCGCTCCGTATGGCGCGGGAGGTGGAGCCATCCCTTTTGATTCTGGATGTGCAGCTGCCGGGACGGGACGGCGTCGATATCTGTCAGGTGCTGCGCCAGGAAACCGATATCCCGATTTTGTTTCTCAGCTGTCTGGGCGAAGAGCAGGACAAAATCCGCGGCCTGGACGCCGGCGGCGACGACTATATTACCAAGCCGTTCAGCCTGGCCGAACTGTTGGCCCGCGTGAAAGCAGCGCTACGGCGCAGCGGCCTGCCGGATACGTCCGTAACCCGCAAGCAAGTGTTAGAGTTCCCTGGACTGCGGATTGACCTGGCAGAGTCACTGGCCTTTCTCGACGGCAGGGCGCTCGACCTGACGCAGATGGAATTTCAGGTGCTGGTGCGGCTGGCCCGCAATCCCGGCTGGCCGTTTACCAGTGAGCAGCTATTTTCGCTGGTCTGGGGCGAAAAATGCATTGATACCCGGACGGTGGCCGTGCATATCAACCGCCTGCGCAAAAAACTGGAACAAAGTGAGGGCAAGCGGGAATATATCCTCACCGTTTGGGGCAAGGGGTATAAATTTAATAATCAGTTGTAAGAGAGCTGCCCGGCAAACCTTAAAAGAAAGCTGCAGCTGCCGCAAAGTCTACTTTATCCGTTAGGCAGTTTGCGGACGGCCCTTGGAGGACAACGACCTGGTATTCCCTGACCCCTTCGGCAAACTTCAGGACCCGCGCAACTGGTCCAAACAATTTCAGCGCCTGGCCAAAGCGGCCGGCATCAATGTCACCTTTCATAAACTCCGGCATGATCACGCCAGCCGCCTCTCGGCCAACGGCGTCAGCATCAAAGACGCCCAGTACCGTCTGGGCCACAGTACCACGCAAATGCTCCTCAATGTCTACACCCACAGGATATCCGGCGGCCATGAAAAAATCGCCTCATGGCTTAACTCTTCCTTTCCGGTCGCACCGATCACTCATGAAACACCACTTAACTGACCGTTTAGAAAATGCAGTTTCCGCCGCGTTGTTGTACGGTTGTTGTAAAACTGCTATGAAAACGAAAAAAGAGCTTTACGAAAACCTCGTAAAACCCTTGATATACTTATGGCGACCCCGGCAGGATTCGAACCTGCGACCTTTTGATTCGTAGTCAAACGCTCTATTACAGCCTTCATTTAAAAACCGTAAGCCAGTTTCTGTTTTAGGAAATTATTTATCTAACGCAGGACCTGCGTTCTCCCCTTCGGTTTGATTCCCTATAGGAAGTTCCCCTACCAAAATTCGGGTTTCTGCCTCGTGGAGTTTACCACTTTTCACTAGACTGTCACCAGTCTACTCATTCTCTGTGCACTTTATGGCTACTTTTGGCTACGTGAATCAATTTTGCCGTCGTCAGGAAGTGACATTAGAGTGACATTAGGGACGTTCCTTTTTCGTCATACTAATCGGTCTTTAAGCATAATCTCATCCTTTCTTGAGTAATTAATCGGATTCGGTTTTTTGCAGAGTCCATTGGATACCATTCCTCCCCTGATAAATCAGGTGCTGCCGGTATAGCTTTTGCTGGCAATGATATGATAACTTAACACCGATCTCACCTCCTTTATGAGTAGGCCGCTTT
The DNA here is from genome assembly GCF_000445445.1 of Sporomusa ovata DSM 2662. GTDB lineage: Bacteria > Bacillota > Negativicutes > Sporomusales > Sporomusaceae > Sporomusa > Sporomusa ovata. The sequence goes on from NZ_ASXP01000007.1 coordinate 10,087, forward strand.
CTGGTTGCCGCCCATGTAGTTAGCGTTTGATTGCGCTATTTCGCTACTTACGGGGACAGACGAAACGCACCAATTAACACGTCGAGCTAAAATAAACATAAGCAAATTAAAATAAACAATATTTAATGTTTGTTATCGATTATGTTTATTTATTATTAAATATTTTTACTGCTTTCTACATTTTTAATGAAATTCCTCCCATTTTTGGTATAAATCCAGAAAATTCCCTATTTTGTTCAAATAAAAAGGTCTTAATTAGCGGTCTTTAAAAGTAAGCATAAAAAAAGCACCCAATAAATGAGTGCTTTTCAGTTAGCAAGATATAAATAATTAAACCCTATCGCAAGCGTAAAATAAGCCTTTATCATATTGCCAAACGCAAAAAATCTGTCAATGTTTTTCTTTAATTTACTTTTCAAACACGTAAATCTTTCCATTATCCGCTTTTCTAAAACTAGGCCCTTTAAAACCACGCTTTAAAAGTTCTTTACGTAAAAACATCATTAAGAATCCATGGCTTACTATAAGAACATCCTTATCATCCGATAAAATGATTTCTTCCAGAATGTAAGATACTCTTTTTTCAAACATTAGTTTACTTTCTATTTGCGATTTATGTGATAGCATCCATGCCATTCTCCCTAATAGTAACCACAGTATAACAGGCAATTTAATGTTTCTGCGCGTAGGAGGGCAAAGAACAAGCTCGCGTAAGGCTTGTGTCTCAATAATTCGACCGCTGTATATTTTTCGGGCAGTTTTTACTGCGCGGGGCAAATCGCTAGAATAGCATTTCTCCCATGGTATCCCGCTTGATTCAACTTTACCATCTTTAATATCAGACATTTCATATTCATTCAGCCACTGCTGAAATTGATCCGGAGTCATCAAGCTTCCGAGACCTGGAAGCGGGCATTTGACTTCAAAATGACGCAACAAACCTACTTTCATTATTTTCACTCCTAATAATAAAAAAAGTCTACAAAGGCTAAAAACCCTTGTAGACTCTACATTTTTTTGTGGCAGGGGCAGAAGGACTTGAACCCTCAACCAATGGTTTTGGAGACCACTACTCTACCAATTGAGCTATACCCCTATACTGGAGCGGAAAACGAGATTCGAACTCGCGACCCTCGCCTTGGCAAGGCGATGCTCTACCGCTGAGCTACTTCCGCATATTCGACTTTAGACCTTAGATATTCGATTTTCGTCTTTCTTATCGAATGTCGCATATCAAACATCCAATGTCGGGAATGGCGACCCAGATCGGATTTGAACCGACGACCTCCGCCGTGACAGGGCGGCATTCTAACCGCTAAACTACTGGGCCGTGTTATTTACTATCTCCCTGACGAGATCTAATATTACCATGCTTTTGACATAATATCAAGAGGTTTTAACGAAATTTCTATATTTTTAATGAAAAATATTGTACTGATGCATTTTCCGGTAAACAGTACTGCGGGCAACACCCATTGCCTTAGCAACATAGCTAACATTCCCTTTGGCTTGAAACAGAAGGTCAATGATCTGCTGCCGTTCTTGCTCACTTAGATTGTGCTTCATTTTAACCGGCTCACGTAAATTATCTGTTTTTGCTGTAGTGGACGTCTGAATACTCATGCCTTTGTTATCGATAATAAACTCTGGCAAGTGTTCCAACCGAATTGTATCACCTTCGGTTACACTTATTGCCCTTTCGGCAATATTTTGTAATTCGCGGACATTACCTGGCCAGTCATATTGTTCGAGCAACAAGTATACTTCAGCATCAACTTTAATAGTCCGTCCCAATTCATTTGCCATTTTCGTAAGGATGGAATTAAAAATAAGCAGTATATCCTCCCGTCGTTCCCGTAACGGCGGTATTTTAATAGAAATAACATTGAAACGGTAATATAGGTCTTGGCGAAAATTACCCTTTTCGACCTCATGCGCCAAGTTCTTATTAGTAGCGCAAATGATTCGCAAATCAGTAGGAATCAGCTTATTATCACCGATTCTGGTTAGTTTGCGTTCTTGTAGTACTCTGAGCAAAGTAACTTGCAGCTCCAGGGGCATATCCCCTATCTCGTCGAGAAAAAGAGTTCCTCCTGTCGCAAATTCGAATTTTCCCGGTCTCCCGCCCCGTTTCGCTCCGGTAAAAGCGCCATCTGCATAGCCAAATAATTCGCTGCCGATCAATTCTCTGGGGATAGCGCCACAGTTAACGGCTACAAAGGGACCTTTTCGCCGCGCACTCTGATTATGAATTGCTTGCGCAAAAACTTCTTTTCCTGTACCACTTTCCCCTTCGATAAGCACGTTAGACATACAACTGGCAGCTTGGGAGGCCGTTTGAATAGTCTTCAATATTGCCGGACTTTGCCCGATAATATCACTAAGCCGGAAAGCAGCCTGAGCACCGCTTAAGCGGTTAATTAGATTATGCACCTTTATTATAGGGCGCAGTAAAATAACTCCCCCGGCTAACATTCCCTGGTCATCAAAAATTGGCCGGCCAGAGGATATGCAGTGCAGCCGCCCTAAACTTGCATCATTAAAAATTTCAATATCATTATAAGCTTCCTGCCGTTCAAAAACACCTTCCACAAAGGATGCTTCACTGCCGGCTAATTCAATTACAGACTTGTTGAGCAGAGCTGAACCTGACTTACCGAAAATTTCTTCCACTACCAGATTGACTTGCCTGACAATTCCTTTATCATCAATTATTATGACTCCATCTGACATCGTGTTGAAAACGTTATCCATGCGGTTATAAGCTAATACTATTTCCCGGTTCTTTTCCCGTAATTCCAAAGTCTGATAAGCATACTTTGATATCGTATTGGCTACGGAAAAGAGAACATTAGCTGCTGCCTGAATCTTTTCTTCCGGAATAACCGGGATTTTTTTTATTTCAGCTATATATTTATCCGGGTCGACGCCGATTTCGCCGGCAATTTTCAGACATTGTTCTTCATTAGGAGCCGCAGTCAGGATTTGCCCCCCAAATATTGCGCCAATTGAGCTTCCGTTTAATATAATAGGAGCAACAAAATCAATTAAACCAGCATGACAATGGTACACAGCCGGCCTTCCCGTACGGATTGCTTCTGCTATCCCCAGCATATCAGCCTCCTGACAGCGCCTTCGCCCAACCTTGGTCGACCGCATAATATTTGTACAGAACTCACAAAAACGGCTTGGGCGGGTTATCGCATTACCGTCATTATCCTCAGTTAAGCTGCCCATACCGACACTTAAGGCAAAGTTATCTTGAAATTCCTGGAGAAAGGACAAATCAATAAGTTCAGTCAATCTTACTGTAGTCATTGGTAAGGTCACTCCTCTCGACAGTCATTTTTCACGGCGCCTGAAGCCAATTTCCACTTTAATTTTACCATTTTACATAGAATTTTGCTGTAGATAATAAATTCCAGCAAACAAATGCCTTACAGTTCGTTTTTTTTTGAACTGTAAGGCAATGCAGTCAACCTGAGTCTTTTAAATGAACTTATCACATACTTATAGCAATATACATGCCAACATTTTGAATTGAATAAGCATTTAAATTGAACCGTTTTTTATCGATACTACAAGGTCTAAAAGCCATAATTGTAGCGTATTGTTGCAAGAATTCCCAAAGTGTATTGTTTTCAAGCCTATAAGCACACTACACACCGATACATTTTTTCGCCCAAAAGTTCAATGAACTTTTGGACGGCAACATCTCTAATTAATTCCAGCTAATTTTTCCAATTGTTTAATCTCCTGATTGAAGGGAGTTAAAACATCATAAAATTGTGATTCAGAGCTTTTCTCTAAGTTATGCTTTACAAAGTTAGCTAATGTTCCAGATGGTCCCAAATCAATATAGTGAAACTGATAAATTTCTTCTAGCATAAGTATGGTTTTTTGAAAAAGAATTGGTTGCCTAACAATATCCCAAAAATACTCTGGCGTGATATCAGTAATACGTCCGCTCGATAAACATGATATTATTGGTATCTCAGGTGTTCTAAAAGAAAAATTGCGTAAATACTTTTTATATTCACCTCCTGCCGGATCAATTTTTGTTGAATGAAAACCATACCTTACAGGAAGTGTTAAAAATGGAACATTTATAGCTTTTAAATGGTTTTCAATATTTAATAAATTTTCACTAGCACCTGAAATGACAAAATGAGAAGAAAAATTTACTGCAGCTAATTCTGAGTAACGGAAAATTACAGAGGACTGGTGATACAGCTCCGGATTATTAATAACTGCTACCATCCTGCCGGTTTGACAACGGTCCCTAATTAACTCCACCTGCTTCAGAATACAATCTAATGCATCCTTTAGTGAAATAATTCCCGCAACTGCTGCTGCAGTAACCTCTCCTAAACTTGCCCCTAAAACATAATCAGGATTAATTCCAAGATCGACTAATACACGTGCCAAAGAATATTCCACCATAAAAATTGCTGGATGAGTGTATAAAAGGTTATCAAATTTATCCGCTTTGCTTTTGGCAGGATTGTAAATTTCATCAATAATTGAAATACCAGCACTTTGATGCACCATGTCATTCAAATGGGATAACCAGTACCTAAATACAGTATTTTGATGATAAAGTTCTCTGCCCATATGGTAATACTGCGATCCTTGACCTGAAAACATAAAAACAATAGGTTTTCTCAATCACCATCATCCTTTCTTCGTCAAGGTTACGGGTTCATGGTACCATCGCATTATGATCGGTATCTTGTACTACAGCCTTATTTTGATTCACATTGAACCATGCCGCATACATGGTCGGCAAAACCAGCAATGTTAACACAGTGGCCCCAAATAATCCGCCTGCAATGGCTACAGCCATAGGACCCCAAAAGTTGCTTAGCACCAAGGGAATCATCCCCAGCATGGCTGTTACGGCAGTGAGCATAATGGGGCGAAACCTTTGTACCGCAGAGTCAATAATTGCATCCCAGGGTGTTGCTCCGGCTGCAATGTGCTTTTCAATCTGGTCAACCAGGATTACTGAGTTTCTTATGATCATACCGGAAAGAGCCAAAATGCCAAGTTGAGCTACAAAACCCATTGGGCGCTGCGTCAATATCATTGAGAGACTAACCCCAATAATACCCAACGGAGCGGTTAATATTGTCAAAATTACCAGTGACATTTTCTCAAACTGCAACATTAATAAGGTAAGAATAATTAACATCATAATTGGCACAGGCAGCGCCAGGTATTCCTGGGATGAAATACTTCTTTCGAGTGAACCGCCAATATCGATGTTATAACCTAAAGGTAAATTATTACGGATATCGTTTAGCTCTTTATATACTTGCTTAGTTGCGTCATTACCAGTAATTCCTGATACTACTTCGGCCTGCACGGTTATGGTTGGTTTAAGATTACGACGCCAAATTAAGCCTTCTTCAGCCTCAAAGTGGATTCGGGCAATTTGCTCCAGTGGAACAAATTGGCCATTACCGATATGAATAGGCATATCTTTAATATGGGCTAAATCTTTTCTATTCTGAGAGTCCATACGACAAACAATGCCAATTGTTTGATCCCGTTCCCGAAATTCTGCCACCTTCGCTCCAGATATCTGGTTTTGCAAAGCCGATGCCAGAGCCTGACTATTTATTCCAAGTATACGCGCTTTGTCCTGATCAATCTCTAAATGCATGACTTTAATTTTTTCATTCCAGTTAACATTTATATTGCGTAGCCATAAATTTTGCGCCATGATCTCACTTACCTGGTTAGAAATTTCCTTTACTTTTGCATGCTCATATCCTGACACTCTAAACATGACAGGATAGTCCGCAGGCGGGCCGGTCTGGATTAAATTGATATGCCCACGTACATTATCAAATTTTTCCGCAAACAATTTATTGATTTTTTGCATCAATTCTGCACGTGTTTTTATATCTTTAGCCACAATAATGAACTGAGCATAATTATTAGCCTGAGGCATTGCTTCCATACATATTACTAACCTGGGTGCACCCTGGCCAACATAATAGCTGTAACTGCTAATATTAGTATCGTCACTAAGATATTCAGCAAATCTCTGTGCCTCATATTCGGTTGACTGAAGGGAAGACCCTTCAGGTAAGGTCAATTCAACAATAAGTTCAGGACGCATGGATGGCGGAAAAAATTCCTCTCTTACGAATTGCAGTAAACCAATAGCCCCGAGAAAACAGACCATCGTTATACCAAGCACCAGTTTTCGATGACCTAAACACCATGAAAGAATCTGCCGGAAAAGCTGATAAAATTTCGCATCATACACAGCATGACCATCTTTTTCGCCAGGCTTTGACTTAATTAGTTTATACCCCAATAAAGGAGTTACCAGAACAGATACAAACCATGATATCAGTAAGGCGATGGTAACTACTTTGAAAATACTGCTCGTGAAATCTGCTGAATCACCTTTAGCCAGTCCTAAGGGAATGAAGCCTGCACACGTAATAAGCGTTCCTGTCAGCATTGGAAAAGCAGTGGCCGTATACGCGTAGCAAGCAGCCTTAGCCCGGTCCCAGCCTTGCTCCATTTTAACTGACATCATTTCTAAGGAGATGATAGCGTCATCTACCATTAATCCCAAGGCAATAATTAATGATCCTAATGAAATCTTATGTAAATCAATATCTGCTATTCTCATACATACAAATACGCCAGCGAAAATCAGCGGCATGCCTACAGCTACAACAAGTCCTGAACGTATGCCAAGACTAAAAAAGCAGACAACCAGTACAATGATTACAGCTTCACCCAGTGTTTTAACAAATTCGCCAATTGATTCTTCAACCACTTTAGGTTGATTTGACACTTGGCTAATTGTAAACCCAATAGGTAAATTCTGTTTAATCCTGGCTATAGTTTTATTCAGATCTTTACCCAGATTTAGTATATTACCGCCATTTTCCATTGATACCGCAAGACCGACTGCCGCTTGACCATTATAAAACATCTTTGGCTCAATTGGATCAGCATAATTTCGCTGTATATTTGCAATATCAGCTAATCTGATTGTATGGTTATTGGCACGAATAGGTAAATTACGAATACTCTCAATATCGTCAAACATCCCCGTGACACGTAAATAAATATTATCTGACGATGTTTCGATTGAACCTGAAGCTGCCATAGCATCTTGGGTTTGGATAGCGCTTATGATGGAATTTGGATCAATTCCAAGCTGAGCCAACTTGCTGCTTTCGATTTCAATAAAGATTCTTTCTGTTTGGACCCCTATCAGATCAACTTTCTTCACGCTTTGTACGCCCAATAAAATCCGCCGTATTTGTTCCGCCTTTTTTCGCATTTCCTCATAGGTAAATTCATCAGAAGTCAATGCATAAATGTTACCAAACACATCATCAAACCGATCATTAAAATATGGCCCCTCAATGCCTTGCGGTAACGTATGCCTGATATCATTTACCATATTGCGCACTTCCAGCCAGATTGGACGGATATCCTTGGGATTCACAGTTTCTTTTAAATTGACATAAATCAATGCTTGTCCCGGACGTGAATAACTTCTTATATAGTCCAGCTTAGGTGTATCCTGCAGTTTTTTTTCAATTTTATCAGTAACCTGTTCTTCTACCTGACGCGCGTTAGCCCCTGGCCACTCTATAGAAACAAGCATTGTGTGGAGTACCATATCAGGTTCTTCCATTCGTCCTAATTGAACATAGGAGAAGCTCCCTACCAGCAGTATAACCACAATGAAATAGTATACCAGTTGTTTATGCCGCAGGGCCCATTCTGTTAAATTGACATTCTTCATAAGACATCACCTGCAATACGCACTCTTTGCCCTTCGCGCAACTTATGCACTCCTGACGTGACGATAACCGCACCTGCTTGCAGCCCTTCAACAACCTGAACTTTTCCATCACCAATGGTACCAATTGTAATGGGACTTAGATTAACTATGTCATTATTGACAACCCAAATATACGGCTGATCTTGTGTCTGATAAATCGCCGTCACTGGAATATATAATGCCTTTTTATTGTTAGGATCTGTAATTGTGACATTAGCTGTCATGCCTAGCTTAATGCTCTGCGGAGCATCAGGCAGGCTGATACGCACTTTATAAGTACGGGATATCTTATCCGCCATCGGTGAGATTTCTCTCACTTTTCCATCTACCATAACATTTGGCAGTGCCCAAAATGTGACATATACTTGTTGTACATTACGAACTTCTTCGATGCGATTCTCCGGAATACTGATTTCTACTTCCAAGGCGCCGTCCTTAACAAGCGTAATAATCGACTGTCCGGCACTTACCACTTGATTGATTTCAGCATTGATGCCGGAAATCACTCCCGGACTATCAGCATAGAGACTGCTGTAATCCATTTGATTGGCGCTTTGTGCATATTGGGCCAACGCTTTGTTGCGATCAGCCACGGCAGTGTCATACGCAGTTTGATACTGATCATACTGTGCCCGGCTAATAGCATTTTGTTCATATAACTGCTTGTAGCGCGCAAGGTTACTCCCAGCAAGTGCTACTTGTGATTCGGCAGAGTTTACCTGAGCTGAATTAATATTCAAAGTCTGTTGAATATCTTTGGGTTCGATTTGCATTAAAACATCACCAGGTTTGACTACACTCCCCAAATCCACATTTCGTTTAATAATCTTTCCGTTTACCTGAAAAGCCAGCTGGCTTTCATAACGGCCGCGTACCTCACCGGAATAGTTAGAATTTATACTATAGAAATTCTCTTCAACAATTTGCGTACGCACTGCTGAAATTTCCTCTGTTACAGGCTGCGGTTTAGAACATCCACTTAGGTTTGCACCAATCAGCAGAATCAAGCAAATATAAACTCCCACAACGTATCGTCGTGGTTTTTCTGATTTTGCCACACAAGCCCCCCCTCTCATCCGTTTTATTTGCCCATTTTCAAAATAAAAGGGCAAGGTTATTACCCTACCCCATGTAACCAAGCAATCAACTAAGAATGTTTATTTTTTTCGATAAATGAAGAAATTAACTTTCTGGCAATGCTAAATGGAATAGGTTTAAGTTTGATTCGCGGAATGTCATCAACTGTATACCAATCTGCATGTAGAAGTTCATTACGTTCGATGTTAAGATCACCTTTATCATACTCTGCATTAAATGCCAGCATCAGGGAATGGGGAAATGGCCACGGCTGATTTCCAAAATAGGTTATGTTTTTTATTTCAATACCTACCTCTTCTCTGGCTTCCCTTTTTAAACATTCCTCCAGCGTTTCTCCAGCCTCCACAAATCCGGCAACAACTGTATAAAAATCGGTTTTTAGATTCTTTACTAACAGAATCTTGTCTCCCTTTGTTATTGATAATATCACTGCTGGAGACAAACGGGGAAAAGACATATAACCACATTTTGGACAGACTTTAGCGCGTTCATCTGCTTTCGTTACGGTAGGTTCACCGCATTTTCCGCAGAATTGATGTGTCTCATCCCAAGTGATTATCTGGATTGCACAACCTGCAACCCTAAACATATTGTCTTCAATTTGACCATATAAGTCCATAAGTCCTTGAAATTCCATATTACCTGGCACTAATTGCCCATCAGCATATACTGCTGTATAACATGCCTGTTCGCCTATGTTGCCAATGTAATGCCTATTTGTAAGTTTAGTTTTACTACTATCAAGATCATCTGAAGATGGAATCGCAAAACCTCCGTCCACTTTTTTTACCAACAATTTATTCTGCTGGAATAAAAAATAATATACCGGTTCATCAGTCTGTTCTGGCGGAACACATCCAGATTTAAAGTTCATTATGCTCTCCTCTTTTCCTATTATAAATATCACTGCAGATTTATTTCATTGTATCCTTATTATGGATATTCTGTCAATAAAAAGTAGCGAGATATTCTATTATCTGGCAAAAATTATTCGGCCGCTGATTCAGGCTGATCAACCTGTTGTTGTGGAGCGCCAGTCAGCGGTGATCGTCCAGGTATTTTTTTCCTGCCGTAAACGCCGCGCCTGGAATATTACATTTTCTAATAGACGGTGATGGTTTGCTGATAACCAGGGTCCTTCCAACTCCAGGCCGGCAAAAGGAATATCATATTGATGAGATAAGGCTCGAATAAAAGCTTGGCCATTTATGGATGGTTGACAGGTGAACAAAGCTATATTAACGAGTCCGTCGAAAACTCCTGTCTCAATTGAACTTAGATACTTCCCTACCGCAACACTCGCCTCAGTAAAAACATTGTCGTTTATTAACCGGTGACCTTCTTTTAAAATATTTGTATAGGATACATGTTTATCATATACAATACCTGAACCTTGAATCGCTTTACGAAACCGTTGATTCATGAAATCAGCAAGCTGTAATGTAAAACACGAAGATATGGCAAGATTACCTTCCTGGGCGTCTTGCGGGGAAGTAAAGGAAGAAGAAATTATTGATCCTAAATTAAATTGCTGTTCTAAGCTGTCATACCCCTTTTTAAATCCATAGCTTCTGGCGCAATCGGAAAAAAGATAGAGTAGAAACTCGTGAAATCCCACGATTTTGGGGATGATTCCCTGTTGGCTGCAATAGGTGATTAACGGTTCCCGGATAAAAGCCATAGAGCCCCCGCCAAACAACAGTACTTTTGGCGTTTCATCCAGTGTGGCTTTTAAAGGGATTTTTCTTATCTTCCTGGCCCATTCTTCCAAGGAGCTTTCCAGTTCCTGCATCCCTTTATGAAGATTAGGGACAACTTTGAGCATTTCTTCATGAAATATTCCGGATGCTTCTTCCTTATCAAGTGAGATGATTTTTAAAGCCCATTCTGCTTCATCAAATAAATCGCCCAAAACAAAAGCGGTTACTATATCCTTGCCAAATTCAAGTCCTTGCCCAAGATAATTGTTTTCCAAAGTAGTAAAAACAGAATAAAGGACATTAGGGTTTCCTATCCTTTCCGAAAAAACTTCCCAGGCATCAGGCCACGCGCCAATTTGACAAGGACAGGCATGTTCAACCCCCCAATAGACAAACAGATCATCTTTCACATAATTTTTAGCAATATCTTCATAGTACATTCCTGCAAATAAATTCAGTGATGGACATTCCCTGCCAGAGCATAATAGCTTAGAATAGTACATCATATCGAAGGTTGGTTCTAAAAATCTGACACGCCAGCCCCGCTGTTCAAAAATGCTTTTAAGAAAGGGTGTTGCATTAAACATATACTGGTTAATCGGCCAAATGTGTTCTACTCGCTGGTCACCGAAAGTAAATGTATTACCATTACCATCAATAATATGAGTGAAATCCTCTGAGAAAGAAGCAGCCTTAAAATTTTGGTTCATCATTCTATTAGGCCTCCAATTTGAAATTTCTTTTTTGGGACATTTCCCGCTCTTTAAGTTCAATAATATCCAAAAATGCGCCTACGCGAGTTTCAAAACCAGCATGAGCAGTATGTGAGTCGAATTCTAAATAGCAGAATACTTCTCCCGCTAATTTACTACGGAAAGTATGATACATGCTGACATCAGGCACACAGGAAAAACAGGATACCAGGCAAATATATACGTTAGGCGTTTTTTTTGCATAATTGATGGCATTTATAGTCTGTCTGGTAAAATACCAAACACCATTGCGGTCAGTTCCGTTTTCTTCCACTTGCGGCAACATATCGGCAGTGACTACATTATATCCTCTGCTGGTTATTTTCCGGGGCAAGGCCAAATTAGCTTCTGCAGAACAAATTACATAGGGCCTGCCAGCGAGAACAATCGTTGGCTCAGTAATTATCTTGTATAAATTCTCCTTTTTAAATTGCTCAAATTCTGTTTTATAGGACTCATAGCGGGCAAAGGCACGTTCACCGGCTCTTATTGCAATATTTTTATCAATACATAGCTGCTCCCCTAACTTTCCGATCTGTTTAAGCGAAGCCTCTCTAAATTCATCCGAAAAACTGATTGGGAGCTGCAACAGCCTGCCGCTGTCGAGATTAAATGCGGTTCGAACCAAATCCGGAATAATTTCCGCATTACCGCAAATATAATTATGCGTTTGGTGATCCGGGTTTTTTCCCTCAAAAACATGGGGTAAAAAAATGTGGTCAACCCCTTGCTGCAACAAATCATAGACTGCGCCGTGCGCGATCTCACAGGGGTAGCAGATCGATCCCAATGTTTTTGCGTTTCCCTCTTTGGAGGCCTTGGATAAACTAACATTAAATCCCAGCTCATTGATGAGTTTAGCATAAAATGGGTAGAACTCATATGTAGTTAAAGCCAGGGGAATCCCTATCGTACCCCGGGGGTGACGAAATGTTTCAGCACCATATTTTTCAAACATCAGTTGATTGCGAACCGCAACCAGATCCTGCCCTTCATCCTTTAACCGGCTGTGTTTTGGCTTTACCTCATATTTTGAACATAATCCGCCAAACGGAAATTCCTTGCCCCGGACTTGAATCTTTTTAATTTCGCATATATTTTCACAAGCCGGGCATTTGAATGTTCCTTTTACTTCCATAGCACCTTTGAGTAACTCTCCCAAGTTATATGTTTTTTGCGAAAGTTCTCCTTCGTTAATCATATCCTGGGCCATTAGGCAACTGCCGACACACCCCATTAACTCTGGATATTGCGGTACAACTACTTTGCGTCGGGTTAAAGCCGCTATCGCCAGAGCAACTGATTTATTCAGGGCTACTCCACCTTGGAACAGTAACCTTTCTCCCACTTCTCTTACGCCGACTAAACGGGAAATATAATTTCGTATAATTGAATAAACAAGGCCGGCAATAACATCTTCCGGCAGTGCCCCCTGTTGCAGGGCACTGCGTAAATCAGTATTGATGAAAGCGGCACACCGTTCTCCAAAAGCAATCGGCTGCAGACTGCTTTCAGCCTTTTTGCTGATATCTTCAACAGAAATCCCCATATCTACAGACACTGCTTCTTCAAGAAAACTGCCGGTTCCGGCTGAACAGCCATCATTCATGGCGTAGTCGACAGGAATTCCGTTGAGGAAGGAAATAAACTTCGAATCTTGCCCGCCGATTTCAAACACCGTATCCACATCCGGTACTTCTTCTGCCGCTGCTCTGGCATGTGATAAAATCTCATTAAAACTTGGGCAGTTTTCAAAAAATACGGAAACAATTCCTCTGCCGGACCCTGTGACTGCAATTTGAACAACATGAATTTTTTTTTCGCCCACCTGTTTAACCAATTCCTGCAGACAATTATTCACCGCAGTTATGGGGTTTCCGTGAGTTCGCAGATAACAGCTTGCATCAACAGTTCCCCGTGATAGATTAAAAAGAATCGCCTTAGTAGTAGTTGAGCCGGCATCGACCCCCAGAATATAAGCTGCGCCTTCAACCACTTTACGGGCATAATTCCCCTCTACCCTATAATCAAGAAGGTTTTCCGACTGGCGAAGAGGCGGCATGCTAAAAGGAGCTTGGGGTTCCTTAACACTGATATTTGAATAAAAAACAGCTTCTTGCTGAGGTAATTCATCTGCAAACAATGATGCGCCAAAAGCCTCAAAACAAGGACTTTCTTCCCGCACTATCAGCTCCGAGTCTTTAAATAACCGACGCAATTGTTCAATAAATGGCTCATTTAAGGCTAGCCCGCCGATAATCATAATCGACCTTGTTTCCCACCGCGCTGCTGCCACCATTTTATATACTTTTTTTGCTAAATCATCAATCAACGATTTGGCAATATCCGCGCGGCTGCATTCGCCTTTATTAAGTTTATGCGTGGCATCTGATTTGCAATAAACAGAACAACGGGTAGCCAAATCCACCGGGTTTCCCTTCAGGCTCTCTTGAATTCCACGATCTAATGTCAAATCCATCCTTTGAAGTTGCTGGACTAAAAACTCGCCTGTCCCGGCGGCACACTTTGATGAAGGAATAATATTGCGAATCTGCCCGTCTTTCAATGTATACACACTAAAAATTTCTCCGCCAAGCGAAAGCAATATATCTGGTTTTAAATCAAAATGCGCCAATGCTCTTTCTAAGCATTCCGATTCAGAACGGTACGGCAAATTAAATAATCCTTTTACAGCTTGTCCGGTAACTACCATTTTGACTTTTCCTTTTGCCGGATACCGTTTGATAATTTCCTGAACTTTTTCCAATGGGTTTCCTTCATGTCGTTTCATTCCCATATAGTACTCTTGTGAATTTATCCTGCGGACCCACTTAACCGCTACAGAACCTATCTCCAAACCCTCACAAAAAGTATCCCCGGTAATATTCCCCATGTCCCTTTGCCTCCTCTAATCCCTGTTTATCTTTTGCGGCGGGTTAAAACTCCCGCCTCTGCAGGCGGCGTTTGTTCAGGTGGGATAGACTCCCACCTAAACCAGCCGATGTTTCAGCTCTTCTGAAACAAGTTCACTTACTAAAACCCAGCCTTGTTGTTACATACCTCCGGCAATATTAAGTTTCTGGAACTGCCAGTTCCAAAAACTATGGTTGCTACTACTATTTTTGAGATAACCAACCTTGCTGCAGTAATCTAAATAAACCGCGATTAACTTTTCATTGATTTCAGGGCAAATTATACCGCCCTGTGCCAGCACTTTTCTGGTATAGGTAGTATCGACATGTGATTTTTGTACCATTGAGGGATTAAACATAATTAGTTCAGTTGATATCGAACGGTAACCATTATTTTCACTATGCAAGTTGTTCATATATTCCCCGGCGCTGACAAACCTGATAGGATAACCCACTTTATCAATCATTGCCATAATATCTTTATAAGTCTTATAATCCGGATTTGATAAGTGATAAGTTTGATAGATGTTCTTTACAGACATACTAAGCCATACTATGCTCCGGCTCACATAATCAATAGGCGTTATATCAAAATGCCAGGGATTATCTATAGCCATTCCCAACTCAATTGCCGTTTTGAAAAAATCATAGAATATACCAGGAGTATTGGTCAGATTAAAGGGATAATATCCCTTCTTGCTATCTCCCATAATGTAACCAGACCGCATTATTATCCATTTTAAATCTTTGGTGGAACGAATGATTTTTTCTGCTTCAAACTTAGATTGGGAATAGCCAAGTTTGTTAAATTGCTGGCCAAAATCAAAATCGTTTTCGGTAAAGACTTCACCTTCTTTAAACTGGTGATCACCCATAATCCCATAGATGGTAGAGATATGAATAAAATATTTTTGTGGAGTTTTCAAAGCAAAGTTAACCATATTTTGGACTCCAGCAACATTTACACCCTTTACCTCATTATATAATCCATGAAGACTGGTTTTTCCGGCGCAATGGACAACCATATCGATTGTTGCTGCTAATTCTTGATATAATTCAGGCGACATTTCCAAAGAAGGGTGAGTTATGTCCCCTAAGACGGGAATTACACGGCGGTCAAATTCGGATAATAGTTCATGATCCGGATCATGAACCTCTAGCATAGCTTGAATCCTTTGCTTTGCTTGCACGAGATTTTCCGCCCTTAGCAAGCAATACAGCATACTGTCGCTATGATTCAGATATTCCCAGACCAGTCTCCCCCCCAAAACACCGGTAACACCAGTTAATAATATATTTTTTGTCTTAAGTTCTGGTGAGTCGGCCGGTAACCGGGATGGTTGCTTTGCTGTCAAAGTCAATGGTTTAATTTTACTGTTTTGTCCTGCTGCATCCCTGTTGTTACTAATCATTGTTTCTGCTGCGGCAGGCTGGTGCTGGTTAACTTTCCCATTAATATACCCGGCCAATTTATTAACTGTATTTTGATCAAAAATAACCTCTATATCAACTATGTCGCCAAATTCCTTTTGCAGATCATTAATGATTTTAATTCGGGCAAAAGAATCAAGACCATATACCTCAAAATTAACTTCCGGGTTCAATTCTTCTGGTTCTAAACCTAACTCTTGGGCAACAACCTGTTTAAGCAAGTCTTGAATTTCGTTAAATCCAGCAGCAGATTGTTCTTCTTCACCCCGGCGATATTGGTCAATTACTACCTGCTGCAAAGAATTTTCGTCATCAAATGAGCTCATTGCAGCGTTTGAGTTACTTCCTGTCTCCTTTATCTCTTCCATTTCATTTCGCGCTAGATTCCCGGCTTGATTATTCACTTGATTTCCTGTAGTAACAGGTTCCCCGCCTGACGCTGAATGATTATCTTTTGCCGAAATCCAGTACGACTTCTGTTCAAATGGATAGGCTGGCAACGAAATTATATTTCCATGATCAAGCTTTTCCCATGGTACTGAAACTCCTTCAACCCATAGAGCGGCCAGTTTCTCCATATCACGTTGCTGGATTAACACATTTACCTTCTCCCGGGATTGTTCCTTGCTCAATACTGGCAGCAATCCAGCTGTACAGCCATAGAAGATGGTATTAAGATCAGCGGCCATCTCCTGGCGATTAACGAATTTTGTTAATCCGTCAATAAATTCCTTCCATGTTTTGCCAATGATAGCCATTCTTTCTTCCATAGGTTCCCGGCCGATCTGCAGAGTATACGCGATATCTGCAATAACAGCATTATCTGTATGAGCTGCACGGGAATTGCTGCAAAAATCACGCAACCGCTTGGCATACTCATACAAACAAGCCTTAGTCCGTGCTGAAAGCAACATAATTTGAGGCGAAACACGCTCACATTCCTGTGATTTTGTTATACTTTGGTACTCTTCAAGGATCATATGCGCATTTGCCCCGCCAGCTCCAAAAGAACTAATGGCCGCTCTTCGGGGAAGAGTTTGAAAAATGCCATTTTTGTTTTCTGTTATGGGAGTCCATTCCGTCAACTTTTGCTGTACATAGAAGGGTGAATTATCAAATTCAATGTTCGAATTAAGCTTCTCTGAATGCAATGAAGGCACGATTTGCTTATGTTTTAACTGCAGTAATACTTTGGTTAGCCCTGCCATCCCTGCAGCTGCTTCTAAATGTCCAATATTAGATTTCACAGATCCGACCGCACAGTACTGCTTATCTTGAGTAAATTTATGATAAGCCTTAGTTAACCCATTTATTTCAATAGGATCACCAAGTGAAGTACCTGTACCATGTGCTTCAATATAAGTAATAGTACGCGGGTCCACTTGCGCTTTGTGCAGAGATTCTGCTATCAGGTCAGCTTGCGCATTTAAATTAGGGACAGTATAGCCGTTAGTTTTTCCACCATGGTTTATGGAAATATCTTTAATTACTGCGTAAATCTGATCTTGATCAGCAATAGCTTTTTGCAACGGTTTCAATAGGACAGCCCCCACACCCTCACCGGGTACATATCCATCCCCGCCTTCGCCAAAACTACGGCAACGACCGTCACTGGACAAAAATCTGTTCCGACACAACTGCAGATATTTATTGGGATGTAAGGAAAGGCTAACCCCACCCGCAACGGCCATTTCACAATCGCCGTGACAGATGCTATTGCAGGCTAAATAAATAGCTGTCAACGAGGAGGAACACATGGTATCCAAAGCTATACTCGGGCCATTAAAATTATAAAAATAGGAAATACGATTAGCAATCGAAGCAAAGGATTGAATTGGCAGTACACCATTTTCCCTGTGTCCATCCCCCAAAAGCTGATATTCGCTCCACATAACCCCTGCAAACACTCCCACTTTGGCATGCTTTCGCAAGCGGTTCTTGGAATAACCGGCGTCCTCCATAGTCTCCCATACAGTCTCCATGAAAAGTCTTTCCTGAGGATCAATCTGATGGGCGTCCAGGGGGGCAATATTAAAGAGTAACGGATCGAACTTATCGATATCAGCTAAGAAACCGCCCCACTTAGAATACATGGTTCCTGCTATATCTTTATTACGGGTATAATATTGATGGTAATCCCATCTTGAAGGGGGTATTTCTGTGATACAATCCCGGCCATCACGCATATTTCGCCAAAATTCCTGCATATTGTCCGCCTGAGGATAGCGGCCTGAAACACCAATGATGGCGATATCTAAGGGACCTATTTCTTTTTTCTCCTGAGCTTGTGTTCTAAGAGAAATAAATCTGGATCGTTTACGACTGCCAAAGGATGGTTTTACAGGTTTTGTCCTAGCTGCAAAGCAGCCGGGATCATCAATAGCTGCTGCAACGTTATCCTCTATTGCAAATAAGTGGAGGAGTTGCTCCCGGTATGATTGCAAGAAATACTCACTTAATTCCTGGATGTTCTGGTATTCAAAAAATAGTGTTTTCGGCAATGACCCAAATCTTTTTTCTAATTGATTGGTTAATTGCATAATCATGACCGAATCTATACCGTATTTCTCCAGCGGAGCATCCTCTTCAATTCGATGCGGCGGCAATTTAATAATGGAAGAAAACAGTTGCTTAAGAAAATCTACAACTTTTTCCCCAAGCAAATCTTGCTCATCTGCCGTAACCACTTTATTTTGTTCCACACCAGGCGTTTGCGTTGTCTCAGTATTGATTAATTGCCCCAAGAAAACTTCATGAAGCCGTTTGCGGTCACCTTCCATAATGACCATTTGCTCAAAGCCTAAGGCAATGCCCTGGTACAAGGCTCTGATACCAGTTGTAGTCTTCATGGCAACTAACCCCATGTTTTGCCGCATACTGTTTTCAATTTTGGCGTCAACTTTCATCCCACCGTCTTTCCACAGCGGCCAGTTGACAGACAGGGTTTGTCCCTGCCGCTGGCCTGAAGCGACCAAAGCAGTACGATACTTGGCGTAAGCATCCATGAAAGCATTGGCAACTGCGTAGTCGCACTGGCCTGGATTGCCAAAAGCTCCGGTCACAGAAGAAAAGAGAATAAAGAAGTCAAGCGCCAGCTCTTTTGTTGCCTGATCCAGGTTCACAAGCCCTGTAACCTTTGGAGCCAGGACTTCCTGCAATTCGTCGCTGGTTTTCCTAATAATGAATCCATCCTGGATCATACCCGCACTATGGATAATGCCGTGAAGGCCGCCGAATTCTTCCTGAATACCTGTAATTAAGTCGGTAACTGCCTGCTTTTGGGTCACATCGGTTTGTCTGTATACTGCACAGGCACCCAAGGCTTCCAGTTCTTCTAATTGGGCTTGCTTACCGTCAGTAAGCGGAGAACGCCCAGTAAGAATCAATGTCGCATTCTTAACCTGCTGCGCGATTTCTCTGGCAAATAGAAGTCCCAGACCGCCAGTGCCGCCGGTGATCATATAGATACCCTTGTCTTTCCACGGAATTCTTACTTCTTCCGGGGAAGGTTCAATTTCACGCCAACCGGCAACATAACGTTTATCGTCTTGATAGCAAATGTGGCTGCCAACAGGACTTTGTCTATTCTCTTTCAGTTTTTCTGCCAGCCCTGCTGCCGATTCTCCCGGCTCCACCTCAATCAACTGTCCAGTCAGTCTGGGATTTTCAAGCTGCGCTGTTTTCAAAAGTCCGGAGAGTCCGGAGAAAAGCCGCTGTTCGCCCTGGTTGAAAACAACGATCTGAAACAACACTTTATCCTTGGTTTTTTGTTTGAGAATGGTTTGGATTTCTTCAAAGGCTTTTGTTGTATAGGCCTGGAACCGTTTGGCTATGCCTTGCTCCTTTGCTTCTACGGTGAGAAAACGTACACCCGCTAGTTGTGTTTGAATGCTTTCCCGGATAATATCGCCCGGTTCACAAAGCATAACCAGCTGCCGGTCATATTCAAGGCCGGCGGCTTGTCCGGCAGGGCCTTGCTCTTGCCAGCATGGCCGGAGCATTAATGTCCCGGGAACGGACTGCGATCCTGCCGAACCTAATTCCCCTTCCAGAACCCTTGATGAAAACCCGGTCATTCGCACACAGATATTTCCTTGCCCGTCACACAGGTCAATATCGAATTTCGGCAGCTTAGCTGCGGTTTTACCGGATTCACTATAACGAATCCAAGCCCACATTTTTGCTGTACAATTGCCCATAATGACAAGTTCCTGCAGGGCAAAGGGCAGCGGCAGCTTGAGGGAACTTGTATCCTGTATCGTATCAGCACCCGGCAGTAATCCCAGCGATGCCTGCAGGGCCGCATCCAGCAAACTGGGATGCAAAACATACTGCTGTTGTGTAGCGGCGACTGAAGAAGGCAGGGACAGCTGCGCCAATACCTGATCTGCGCCCAAATATATTTTCTCAATCCCCTGGTGCCCCGGACCATAGGCGAACCCCATAGCCCGGAAAGTATCATAACATTGCAGGGCTGAAAGTGTTGCCTGGCTGCATTGGGCTTGCAGCTCTTCGAGGTTTAGGGCTGGAAGCGCTGCCGCCTTGCTCAGCACGGCGCTGCCCTGGCTGTGTACTACCGGCTCTGCCTGGTTCTCTTCGCTATATATTTCAAAAGATATCAATCCATTATCCTCAGGAAATAGCCCGATATGCACCTGAACCGGCTGATCCTCCACAGCAATTGGCCGGGCCCAGACTATATTTTTGAGCCGGATTCCAGTCTGGCCGTTCTCCGGATCTCCTGCCGCCTGTTCCACTGCGGTGCGGGCCATCTCAAGGCAGGCCACACCAGGCAAAACCGGTTTGCCTTTTATGATATGATCGGCCAGGAAAAATTCCCTGCCGGTGAAGGTAGATGTAAAACGCTGTTCATATAAGTTGGATGTATTTTGCTGCAACAGGGGATGAATAGAGTCTGCAGTAGCTATAGCTGTAGCTGCCGCTATGCTGTGATCAGCCCTGGTGTCAACCTCAGGAATCCAGTACCGTTCTCTGGTGAAAGGATAGGTTGGCAAACTGATGCGCCGGGGCTTTTTGTCGCCATAAAGCTTGTTGCAATCAAACCGTAACCCTTTGACCCACAGTTCTAGAAATTTCCCATACTTCTTGCGGCTAATCCATTTATCAACGGCTTCCGACAATTCTTCATCCACAGTAAAAATGGATACCGTCTCGTTATTGTGTTTGATCTGCCCCTGGTACAAATCTTCTATATCAGCCTTACCTTCCAGAAAATCATTTAATTTTTCTTCAAGTTCTGTGATCGAGCAAACAATCACTGCCAGGCGTTCTTCCATAGCCTCGCGTCCTACCTGAAGCGTATAGGCCATATCAGCCAGACTGTTGTCGGTAATTTGCTGCGCCTCAATTGCGCTCAGCAAGCGTTGCACCTGCTCTTGCAGCTGCTCCTTACTTTTTGCCGAGAGCATGATAATTGCCGGATTTTCGGGGGTAACCGTCGTTTGAGGCCTTTCCAGTAATTGGGGAATATATTCTTCGATCACGATATGGGCATTTGCTCCTCCGGCACCAAAGGATGATATTCCGGCCATCCTTGAACATTCCCTGATTTCGCCATTGCTATTAATCACCGGCTGGTTCCAATCCGCAAGTTTCTGCTGAACTATGAAGGGGGTATTGCTGAAATCAATATGGGGATTCAATACCTCAGAATGCAGGGAAGGCACTAATTGGTGATATTTTAGTTGCAGCAATACTTTCGTTACTCCGGCAATTCCTGCCGCACTTTCACAATGCCCAATATTTGATTTGGCCGATCCGATTGCACAGAACTGTTTATCTTTAGTGTATTCTTCAAACGCTTTCGTCAAGCCCGCGATTTCAATCGGATCACCCAGGGAAGTCCCTGTACCATGGGCTTCTAGATAACTGATCGTCCGGGGATCAACCCCGGCTTCCTTAAAAGCTTGTCCAATAACACTGGCTTGTGCGTTAGGGTTTGGCACTGTATACCCGTTGGTCTTTCCGCCATGATTGATTGAGGTCGCTTTGATGATGCCATAAATGTGATCACCATCGGCAATGGCTTTCGACAGCGGTTTGAGCAGTACCGCCCCTACGCCTTCTCCGGGCACATAACCGTCGCCGCCTTCACCAAAGCTTTCACACCGCCCTTTACTGGATACAAACTTACTCTGACCGAGAAATAGGTATTTGTTAGGGTGAATGGAAACATTGACACCACCGGCTATTGCACACTCGCATTTGCCCAGTTGCAGGCTTTGACAGGCCAGATGGATTGCGGTTAAGGAGGAAGAA
Organism: Sporomusa ovata DSM 2662; assembly: GCF_000445445.1. Lineage (GTDB taxonomy): Bacteria > Bacillota > Negativicutes > Sporomusales > Sporomusaceae > Sporomusa > Sporomusa ovata. The sequence continues at coordinate 32,087 of NZ_ASXP01000007.1, forward strand.
CACATGGTGTCCACAGCCATGCTGGGTCCATGGAAATTACAAAAATAAGATACACGGTTGGCTACTGATGATGGATTGCCCCAGACAGCGACCGATCTGCCCTGAATCTGTTCCTGGGCTCCATATAGCTGGTACTCTTCGTACATCACTCCCACAAAAACCCCTACATTGCTTTCCAAACCAGAGCCCTGAATCCGTCCAAGCGCTTCTCTTGTATAGCCTGCGTCCTCTAAGGTTTCATAGACGCACTCTAAAAATAAACGCTCCTGAGGATCCATAATTTCTGCTTCGCGGGGTGAAATAGTAAAGAACAGCGGATCAAATTGATCCTCGCCATCGATAAACCCTCCCCACTTGCTGTAGGTTTTTCCAGGCTTATTTCTGTCTTCATCAAAGTACAAGCTATGATCCCAACGGTCTTTGGGAATTTCAGTAATACAATCCTTGCCTTCCCGCAGATTCTTCCAAAATTCATGGATATCTCTCGCTTGCGGATACCGGCCTGCAACACCAATAATGGCAATATCCAATGGTTTTTTTTCTTCCCTGGATTCTATACGCAGGGATGCAAAACGGGAACGTCTGCGACTGGCAAGGACAGCTTCTTTAGTCCCAGGCACAGGGATATGGTCTTGGATATCTGAGGCAGCAGTTACTGCCTTTCCCTTGCTTCCCAGTAATGCTATCAGTTGATCCCGGTAAGCTTCCATGAAATATCCGGTTAATTCCCGGATAGTTTGATATTCAAAAAATAATGTTTTTGACAGTGAACCAAATGTTCTTTCCAGTTGAGCTGTCAATTGCATAACCATGATCGAATCGATTCCGTACTTTTCCAACAAAGCATCTGCATCAATACGATCAGTTGATAGTTTGATGACCGAAGAAAGCATTTTCTTGAAATAATGTATGGCTTTTTCCTGGAGCAAATCCTGGGCAATGACTGGCATTATTTGGTTTTCTTTGATGGAAACCGGTGCTTTTACGGTTTCTGTTGTGGACGATTGCCCTAAGAGTTTGGCCTGAATCTGTGTAAGATCGCCTTCCAGCACCATCATTTGCTCCCTGCCGGCGAGCAGGCCCTGATACAGAGCCCGGATGCCGACTTGGGTCTGCATGGCAATCAGACCTGTGTTTTGCCACATTAGTTTTTCGGTTTCGGCATCAACTCTCATCCCACCGTCTTTCCACAGCGGCCAGTTGACAGACAGGGTTTGTCCCTGCCGCTGGCCTGAAGCGACCAAAGCAGTACGATACTTGGCGTAAGCATCCATGAAAGCATTGGCAACTGCGTAGTCGCACTGGCCTGGATTGCCAAAAGCTCCGGTCACAGAAGAAAAGAGAATAAAGAAGTCAAGCGCCAGCTCTTTTGTTGCCTGATCCAGGTTCACAAGCCCTGTAACCTTTGGAGCCAGGACTTCCTGCAATTCGTCGCTGGTTTTCCTAATAATGAATCCATCCTGGATCATACCCGCACTATGGATAATGCCGTGAAGGCCGCCGAATTCTTCCTGAATACCTGTAATTAAGTCGGTAACTGCCTGCTTTTGGGTCACATCGGTTTGTCTGTATACTGCACAGGCACCCAAGGCTTCCAGTTCTTCTAATTGGGCTTGCTTACCGTCAGTAAGCGGAGAACGCCCAGTAAGAATCAATGTCGCATTCTTAACCTGCTGCGCGATTTCTCTGGCAAATAGAAGTCCCAGACCGCCAGTGCCGCCGGTGATCATATAGATACCCTTGTCTTTCCACGGAATTCTTACTTCTTCCGGGGAAGGTTCAATTTCACGCCAACCGGCAACATAACGTTTATCGTCTTGATAGCAAATGTGGCTGCCAACAGGACTTTGTCTATTCTCTTTCAGTTTTTCTGCCAGCCCTGCTGCCGATTCTCCCGGCTCCACCTCAATCAACTGTCCAGTCAGTCTGGGATTTTCAAGCTGCGCTGTTTTCAAAAGTCCGGAGAGTCCGGAGAAAAGCCGCTGTTCGCCCTGGTTGAAAACAACGATCTGAAACAACACTTTATCCTTGGTTTTTTGTTTGAGAATGGTTTGGATTTCTTCAAAGGCTTTTGTTGTATAGGCCTGGAACCGTTTGGCTATGCCTTGCTCCTTTGCTTCTACGGTGAGAAAACGTACACCCGCTAGTTGTGTTTGAATGCTTTCCCGGATAATATCGCCCGGTTCACAAAGCATAACCAGCTGCCGGTCATATTCAAGGCCGGCGGCTTGTCCGGCAGGGCCTTGCTCTTGCCAGCATGGCCGGAGCATTAATGTCCCGGGAACGGACTGCGATCCTGCCGAACCTAATTCCCCTTCCAGAACCCTTGATGAAAACCCGGTCATTCGCACACAGATATTTCCTTGCCCGTCACACAGGTCAATATCGAATTTCGGCAGCTTAGCTGCGGTTTTACCGGATTCACTATAACGAATCCAAGCCCACATTTTTGCTGTACAATTGCCCATAATGACAAGTTCCTGCAGGGCAAAGGGCAGCGGCAGCTTGAGGGAACTTGTATCCTGTATCGTATCAGCACCCGGCAGTAATCCCAGCGATGCCTGCAGGGCCGCATCCAGCAAACTGGGATGCAAAACATACTGCTGTTGTGTAGCGGCGACTGAAGAAGGCAGGGACAGCTGCGCCAATACCTGATCTGCGCCCAAATATATTTTCTCAATCCCCTGGTGCCCCGGACCATAGGCGAACCCCATAGCCCGGAAAGTATCATAACATTGCAGGGCTGAAAGTGTTGCCTGGCTGCATTGGGCTTGCAGCTCTTCGAGGTTTAGGGCTGGAAGCGCTGCCGCCTTGCTCAGCACGGCGCTGCCCTGGCTGTGTACTACCGGCTCTGCCTGGTTCTCTTCGCTATATATTTCAAAAGATATCAATCCATTATCCTCAGGAAATAGCCCGATATGCACCTGAACCGGCTGATCCTCCACAGCAATTGGCCGGGCCCAGACTATATTTTTGAGCCGGATTCCGGTCTGTTCCGCTTTCCAATCTCCTGATGCCTGTTCTACTGCCGCCCGGGCCATTTCAAGATAGGTCACGGCAGGTAACGTCTTCCGGCCCTTCACAATATGATCGGCCAAAAAAAACTCCTGCCCTGTGAAGGTCGAACTAAAGCGTTGTTCGGAAAAATCGGATGTGTTTTGCTGCAATAACGGATGGGCAAAAGCCAGTGTGCCAAAGCCTGTTATCGTACTGGTGAACACCTCAGTGTCGGTGTCGGATATCCAAAAACGCTCTCTGGCAAACGGATAAGTCGGAAGGTTGATTCGATATATTTTGTCATCAGGAAAAATCATCTTCCAATTGAGATTATGTCCCTTTACATACAATTCAGCCAAAGCCATGAGTTTATTGCCATATTCCTGCTTATCCAGCAAGTCATTTACTTGCAATTCTTTGATAATCGTCTTACCTAACTCTGCAAAAAGAGGTTGTGTTTTGGGGTCTTTTTCCAGGCTGTTTTGTGTAAAATATTCTGCCGCTTTTTCTTTTTCAAGAACTTGCTTTAATATTTCCTGGAGCTCTTGTATATCCTTTATCACAAAAGCAGACCTTTTATCAAAATGCTCTCTGCCCAAAAGCAAGGTCGCACTAATATCAATGAGATTATTTTCTTGTTTCTTGTCCTCCAGCCAATGCAGCAGGTCTTTTTCTTTCTGCCGCAATGCCGTCTCTGTTTTGGCGGATAAACAAATTAAATAATAAGGAAGTTCCGGACTGGGATACCTGGCAGTAACATGTGCTTCTTCCAGAACCACATGTGCATTCGTACCACCAAATCCAAAAGAACTTACGCCTGCTCGCCGGGGAAAATATCCATTGTTTTCATCTGCTAAGAGAGGCCAATCTGACAACTGATCTATAAAATAAAACGGGCTATTTTCACTTTCAATACGGTGATTTAGCCGTTTGAAATTTTGAAGCCCGGGTAACTGTCGGTATTTCATGGACAATAACACTTTGATTACCCCGGCAATTCCGGCCGCAGCTTCCAAATGACCTATATTGGTTTTTACAGACCCCAACCCGCAATAATTTTTCCTTACTGTTTGTCCCTGCTGCGAAGTAAGGCGGGAAAATGCTTGTTGCAATCCTTGAAACTCAATGGGGTCTCCTTTGGGAGTACCAGTTCCATGAGCCTCAATATAACTGATACTCTCAGGTGAAACCCCTGCTTGTTTATGTGCTGCGGCAATCACATCTGCCTGGGCGTCGGCACTAGGATAAGTTAAGGTATGGGTTTTTCCGTTATGATTAACAGCACTTCCCTTCAAAATGCCATAAATAGAATCCCCATCCGCAATGGCTTGATCTAAAGGCTTGAGTAAAATCATACCTGCACCTTCACCGCGTACATAGCCGTCAGCACTTTCGTCAAAGGTTTTACATGACCCTGTAGGCGATAACATACCGGTTTTTGAAAATGAGATATAGCGGGTTGGCGTCAATAATATGCTAACTCCCCCCGCCAATGCCATACTGCACTCTCCGGAGTGCAAAGACTGAACAGCTGTATGAATGGCGCTAAGAGAACCGGAGCAAGCAGTATCAAGCGCAATACTTGGTCCTTTTAAATTCAAAAAATAGGAAATACGGTTAGCGATTACCGGCGAGGCAGTCCCTGTAGAATGATAAGTATCTATTTTGCGGAATTTTCTTTCTTGTAATTCTTTATAGTCAAAATTAAAAACCCCAATGTAAACGCCAACTTTTTTTCCTGATACCTGAGAAGAGCAAATCCCTGCATCCTCAAAACAATCCCAGGCAAGTTCCAGCATAATCCGCTGCTGGGGATCCATTACTTCGGCTTCCCGGGGAGAAAGGTTGAAAAATCCAGCGTCAAAAGCATCCACATCGGCAATAAATCCTCCCCATTTACTAATACTCTTATTTATTTCACTTTGAGGATCTCCCCCAAAAGCTTTACAATCCCAGCGTTCTTTAGGAATTTCCTGAATACTTGAGCGACCCTGTTTAAGGTTATTCCAGAATTGTTCATAATTATTGGCTCCGGGAAATCGGCATGACATACCAATAATGGCTATATCAGTTACCTGTTGATAATACTTGCATTCATTTCCTTCTTGATACCTTTCATCCTCCGGTTGAAACTTTTTATCTGACATAACTTCAATTCCTCCCTTAAGAAATTTGTAGTTTCTCGGAAACTTGAGCTGTTATGTGTATCAAGGAAATTAACGTAGGACTTTTATTATTTCCTGTTGCAAGTCATACGGTTTTTTATTCACTGCTGATAACGCTTAAAGATCCGATTCCCTTTTTATTCGTTGAACTAAACCAGTTAAAACTCTGCCTGGTCCGATTTCCTCGAATTCCATTTCCCCAAGGCTCAGTAGATTCTTAATGCTTTCATTCCATTTGACTGGACTTGTAAGCTGTTCAATTAAGGTCTGTTTAATCGCTGATTGTTTATATGGCCGGGCGTAAACATTGGCAATTACTGTAATTGCCAATTCAGAAAACTTAAAGTTATCCAGGAAAACGGCAAACTTATTTTTAGCTTCTGTCATATACCGGGAATGAAAAGCTCCACTGGTTTTTAAAGGAATGAACATCTGGACTCCCTTAATTCTCTCAAAGACTACCTTCGCTTGATCGATATCAGTTTTTAAACCTGAAATTACGATTTGTGATGGTGAATTATAATTAGCAATTTCGATATTTTGCAATTGATTTTGTTGTAAAACAGCTGTTATTTGTTCTTCATCCAGCCCGATAACTGCGGCCATGCCTCCCCCTGTAGCCTGGCTCATGAGTTCCCCTCTTTTTTTTACCACTCTTAATCCAGTTTCAAAATCAAACGCTCCTGCCGCAAATAATGCATTGTATTCTCCCAAACTGTGACCTGCTGCAAAATCAGGTTTCTTCCCTGTTTCTTGGATTTTATGCAGATAACTTAGCGCATTAACTATGTATAAAGCTGGCTGTGTATATTGGGTCTGACTTAATTTCGATTGCGGGTCTTCCAGACAAAGTTCTTTAATGGAATAGCCTAAAACCCCATCTGCCTGCATCGTTAATTGTTTGAACTCTTCAAAAAGTGTTCCACCCATTCCTTTTGTCTGTGAACCCTGACCGGGAAAAATATAGGCAATCATGTCTTCCTATCCCCCTTTTAATTAATAGTCAATGTACTAACATAATCGTTATTGAATTGTTAATCATTAGTTATATTTACATTTATATCAAATATTTGATTTTATTTCCATATAGTTTGTCTTAAAAGGCACTATGCTTGTTTATAAAGTTGAACAGACAGAATGAACTAGCAGTTCAATGAATGGCTTAAGTATTTTACAGACAAAAAAAAGGGTAAGAATGCAAAACATGTCGCAACATGCTGCATTCCTGCCCTATTGATGGCCAAGCCTTCTAACTATACTATTATATGCAATATCGATTTTGAAACTCTTTCGCACATTCCAAGGTCATTAGTGCGGTTTCCTTCGTGTTGGCCAACTTAACAAGATAGGATTTATTACCCCAGGGAGAAAGCTCTCGCACCATCTTCGGATTAATGATAAAACTCTTGTGACAACGGAAAAAATGGTATCTTCCCAATTTTTCTATCAGATCCTGTAGAGACTCATATGTCTGCAAGACAATATCTCCCACTGCATAAATCATTGTTTTACGATTACATCGAGTAATTAATACGATATCGGAAATATTTATAAACGTACTTTTGTCATTGGAGACTATCTTAAGTTTAATATGATCTCCTGTATCTAATGGACTTTCCAGTTTCAACGAATCGTTTCCATCTTTAACTGTCTTCAATTTCTTAATTCGTTGTATCGTGTGCTTAATGCGTTCCAGATTAAAGGGTTTAACCAAATAGTCAAAGGCATATACATCAAAAGCCTTATGAGTATAGCAATTATATCCGGTAGCAAACACCAGAAAAATATTGGCGTTAATTTCGTAAATTTTCCTGGACACTTCCAGCCCACTCATTTCCGGCATATCAATGTCCAAAAATACCACTTCCGGCTCTAGCTCTTCCACCATTTCTACCAGTTGCTGTCCATTCTCCGCCTCGCCGATAATACTGACCCCAGGAATCTCCATCAGAATTTGTTTTAAAACCCGTCGCATTATAGAATCATCCTCAGCAATGATAACTTTTAACATGTAATGTATTACCTTTCCCAATAAAAATAATATAAGAACATCTCTAAATCTTGCCATTCATAACTCGCTTTAACCCATGCAACTGCTTTCTGCCCAACTGTACAACCGGCATTATCACCTTGAAGCAACACCATTGCAATCACTGTTCACTTTAATATCGCCATTATATTTATGTACTTACTTTTGCGTCTGTATAGTCCATACTCCTCCCTTCCCCTTTGGTAGAAAATCCTGGTGTAACAATCTTGTCCACAATATTACTTGAAAAAAATTATATATTATATTATTTTTGCATAATACTACTATATTTACCATAAATTATAAAATTCCTGCTGTTTTTACATAATTTAACAGAAAATTTATACCGTTTTTACATTACTAGCGATACGGTTTTATACATCACCTATAATAACGGCTTATTTATTTTACTGTCTATATAACAGACAAATGCCTTACAGTTCGGGGCTTTGAACTGTAAGGCATTTATTTGCTATATTACAATTATTATTCATCATCGTTACCCTAAGATTTTCTTTGCCAAATTATTTCTGGCCGGATATTGCTGGTATAGCCTGCTGGATTTAGCAGTAAGCTCCCATCTGCATTCTACTGACTTGTTCAACTCTGCTAAAGCGATATCCAAGGCCTTACCTTTTTCATAAATCTCTTGTTCGCGCCCCTTAGTTGGCTTTCGATTTCTAGCCTCACGATATTCCTTGGCTAATTTAATAACAGCCCATAGACGCTCAATTTCATTTTGCATCTTTAATGGATCAGTCATATCCAATACTCCTTCTGCTCTTCCAGGTACCTGCAACCTATACAAGTACCGATGTTAAGATTATTTCTACAATTCGCATTTTCCAGTCACATTAACTCAACTAGCGCCAGTTTAAGCCAATGCAGAGTAGTACAGAAAGAGTGAAGGGGCCTACTTTTGTAGTAAGCCCATCGCGCCTCTTCATCCTTGTTAGTTTAGTAAGGTCTTACTATAATCTTGACATTTTGCTCTTTCCGGTTTACCAGTTCCTCAAACCCTTTTTCAATAATATCGTCAATACTTATCTTACCGGTAATCATCGGTTCAACATCTATCCTGCCATCGGATATAAGCTGGATAGCAGGAGCAAACTCGCCATAGTACGCCAAACAGCCTTTTACATCTCTTTCGGTAAAGGACAACGCATTGAAATTCAAAGCAGTTTCTCTTTCATAAATACCTACAATAACTACCTTACCTGCTGACCGCGCGCATTCAATGGCCGTAGGGGTTGCCTTATCACTGCCTACACAGTCAAGCACAACATCAGCGCCACCATGAGTAAGTTCCTTGATTCTAGCCACTACATCAATTTTCGAAGGATCCAATACTTCATTGGCACCCACCTGTAAAGCAAGATCCTTCCGGGCTTTAGCTACTTCGATACAGTAAATTTGGCTAGCTCCAGCGGCTTTTGCTGCCATAATAGCGCCCAAGCCAATAGTGCCGGCCCCAACAACTACTACAGTGTTGCCGATAATAACCGGCGCGCGGCGCACGGCGTGAATGGCCACAGCTAGCGGTTCAACCAGTGCGGCAGTTTCATAAGACATATCATTAGGAATTTTATACATTGTATACGCAGGTACATTTACATACTCGGCAAAAGCACCATCAGTCATTAATCCGGTAAAAGCCAGTTTCTCGCATAGGCTATACCGATTCTCTTTGCAGCGCGAGCATTCCCAGCATACTTGACAAGCATCAGGAGCAACCCGGTCACCGACTTTAACATTTGTAACGCCAGAACCTATCTCTACTACTTGCCCGGAAAATTCATGACCAAGAATTACCGGTGCCGTATCTCCTGTCAAAGCATGCGGTTTATCTACGGGAATGAAAATTGGGCCAGCCAAATATTCGTGTAGATCTGAGCCGCAAATTCCACACCACTCAACTTTAACCTTTACCCAACCTTCTTTAGGACTTGGCGGCTCCGGAACATCCATAACCCGAACATCCTTTTTACCATACCATACTGCTGCTTTCATCAAAAAAATCCCCCTTTATTATGTTGTTTAAAAAACATGTCCTAAATGTAAAGCACTTTCCTCCTTCCCCTTTCCTGCTTTGGGATCGCCTATAATTTATGAACCATACCCAAAGTCATAATATTACAAATTTTAGTTTCTTGAATAAGCACTAACATCACAGCTTTATTTATCGCAAAAAACATGCCAACATTTCGAATTATTGTACAATTAAAATAAATCTGCAGAATGGAAGCATTTTCTTTATATTAGAAAAGTAGCGCTACAACCTGGTTTGTAGCGAAGTGTTTCGATAAATTGCAAAGTGTATTCTTGCAAACATATAACCAACACTACACATTGCAACATTTCGTCCGAAAACCAACAACAATTGCATTATCTGGTTTAGCTAATACTTAGAGTGCGGATTAAAAAGCACTATCGCGCCCTTGAGGATACGGCTTTAACCGCAGAGTACACAGAGAGCGCAGAGGAGAGATGTATATCGAGACATTCCCTCTGCGTCTCTGCGGTTAAAAAAACTTATACTTATCTTATAAAAAAAGGTCTACCGTCTTACTCACGGTAGACCTTTTGTCCAGAGTTCTAGCTTTAGTAAATGAAATCCAGAGCACAGTAGAAGACGCTGTTAGTTTTAGCTGCCGCTGCATTAATCGGCTTAATTCGATCATAGCCGGCCATTAAGACGACATTTTTCCAGGGAACCCACTGATAATCGAACCGAACCGCATTAACATTATCAATGGCATTCATCAAATTACCTTGCGTATCGGTAGCCCACGGCGACCAAGTTGCGTACGCGTTATAGTTATGCCTCCCGGCAACGCCTGCCGGCATATGACGATAGGATAATCCCCAGGCCTGCGCACCTGTCTTTGCAGGGTCAACCATGGTAACCAACGCAGGATTCCAATAGGTAAAGCCATAATCCGAATTAAGAGCTATCCAATAACCCGACTTGCCTTTAACAGCAGGGTTATCGGCCTCATTTCTCGCCCATTCACCCGAAATTGCCAGCTTGGAGTTAGGAATCTGGAAAGCAGCATTAATGGAATATACTTTAAGATCCTCTGCCTCCGTATCGTTTACCGGAAAGTTCCAGCCGTCCTGCTGGTAATAATATGCACCAATATCGGAGGTCTTGGTTGGCTTATAAATAAACTCAGCATAGTTGTAGGATGATGTGCGGTTTTTCGATACATCAAACGGCGGATTGGTACTACGGCCTGTCCCGGCTCGAAACCATAAGCTCTTGTCGGCGTTGTAAACACTGTAGTTAATGCCATCAGCCTTAAAGTCGCGGTTTATAAAACCGCCTTTGCCAGGATAAAGAATATTTCTGCCTAATTCTACTTTACCACCCAGCACATTGCCGGTCACATAGAACAAATCTATTTGGGCATTATCGTCGTAGTTTCCCTGATGGAAATTAAAATTGTCCTGATGAATGCGGGCATCCCATTGCCATACCTCATTGACTTTTTGATTAAAATTAATACGGACCCGCTCTGAAAACTGACCCTTTTGGTCAATGTTGGCATTACCAACCAGGCCGCCCCCATCATTTGGCCCCAGCGAGGTATGGGTAAATTGAAAACGAGTATTCATACTAAAGTTCAATTTTTGCTTGGCTTCCACTTTGTCTACGCGTGCATCCAGCCTGGCGATTTCGGAATTAAATTCGCTTGCCAGTTTCTCAATGAGAGCCTTTTGCTGAGCATTAGCCTTATTCGCTTTTGTCATGGCATTACCGACAATAACAGCCATTTCGTAGCGGGTTATCGTGCGGTCACCACGGAAGTATCCGTCACCATAGCCATCTAGAATACCATCTTTTGCCAGTTGATTTATGGCATCGTAGGCCCAGTGTTTAGGTGGAACATCTGCAAAGATAGACGGTTGTGCGGCAATTACCGTGGAAGAAAAAGTCATAACAAGTACTAAAACCAGGATGAATACATACCGTTTATTCATAAGCGCCTCCTACTAGAAATATTTTTTACTGGCATCAATATTGTTTGGTTTGTTAATTCATTGTTATGCCTCCTTCCCGCTGCTCCGATTTACCATTGTCTTCAAAAAAAACCATAAACCATATTGCATCCTTTGCAAAAAGTATGCCACCGGCTGGAATTTGGACAAACCGAAGAATTAAAACCGCTATTTGATTGTTACCACAAAATCTAAAACTGTAAATTGTAGCATATTGCCGCAAACATTCCCAAAGTGTAGCTCCCGCCATCATAAGAACACTACACACTGATACATTTTTCGGCAAACCTGAGACGATAATGTAGAATCAGGCTACAGGCAACAGCACCACAACATCCTGCCTTCCGTATAGGCCAAAGCACTAACCAGCCACCTAACAGAAAATTCAGCAATTTTGCCGGTTTGGTAATTACTGGCATGGTACTTGCATTTAAACTCATAGGCAAGGTTTTTTCTAATAATTCAGACGACAGGTTCTGAGAAGGAGGGATACTATGACAGCTACAATCATTATTTGCTAGTAGAAGCCTTGTTGCCGGTGGCGAGTATGTAAAATCCAAAAGGAGGTTAATCGAATGGAAGAAAAAAAGAGTTCATTTGCACTAGGAACTTTTACTTATGGAATAAGCAATACGATCATAATCCTGGTTTTAAGTTTAGCTATATGGTTTTTATGGGGACTTGATATCGAAACACTGTTCCCCGGAATGTTCGGCGCCTATTTGTTTTGGGCGGTACTATGTATTGTATTTTTAGGATTTTGCGGCGAATCATGGCCGTTCACCAAATTGCCGCAACCACAGGCTGGAATTTTGGCCCTTCTTGTCACACTGATCTTAGATGTTATTATTGTAAATGCCCTAAGTGGCTACGGCAGCGTAATTCCGACCTTCAGCACTGCACCTGGCGGTACCGGCTGGACCGCTATCGCGATGATTGTTCTATTTGGCTTTTACGGTTACGGCGTACAGTCTAATAATATGGATCACTGGCCGTGGAAGGATATCGGATTAAAACAACCGTATGTTGGCATAATTGAAATATTTGTCGGTACTTTTATTACCGGAGTACTATACTTTCTGCTGATGTATCCAACCCTAGCGACTTATGCAAACAAAATTCAGCCACTCCTCCCTTTACCTACTGTTGTTGGCTGGTTTTACTCGGTTGTAGTATTTTGGTTGACTTCCGCTCTACTATGGGAAAACTGGCCCTGGTCAATGTTCCGTTCGCGGGCTGCTAAAGCGATTGCCTCATTGTTTGGTAATTTTTTGGGCGGTACTGCTGTTTTTTACTTCTTTATGTACCTATTACAAAATTTTTTAATTCCGGCAGATGCCCAAAAAGCTTTGGGCGATGGTATTACACTGTGGCCGGCACAATTAGGAGTATGCATAGCGGGAGTAGAGCTTGCCATGCTCTTATGCTTCCAAAGCTGGCCTACAGCCGGCAGTTTGTCTACCAGGCTGATTATTAGAACCATTATCGGTTTCGCCGTAGGTGTACTGGTTTTTTATATCTATACAAGATGGTTTGGCTTTGTACTGCAAGAAGCACCAGTCACCAAGGATTTTGGCGGAAATCCGTTAATGTTTATGGACTTATTTAACTGTGTATTGTTAATATACACAGTGTATTTTGCCAGTTGGCCTTTGAAATCACAAAAATAATTTGTATACCACTAAGTAGGGGCTGTGCTGAAATTGCAATTTCAGCACAGCCCCTGCTTGCTATCCACACATATGATTGCACACTTATAATTCATTTGCCAAATTATAGAGCTGCTCAGTCAAACTGGTTATTTCTTCAATACTGGCAGTTACTTGCTCGATAGCTGCCGCCTGCTGCTCCACCGTTAACGCGGTAGTATTTCCCGTAGCTACTGTCTTGTTTACTGATTCTTTAATCATATTCGTAAATTCTTTTATTCTGCCAACCGTTTTCTTAGAATCACCGGAGAGATTACGAATTTCCTGAGCTACCACCCCAAATCCCAGACCGGCCTCACCAGCTCTGGCCGCTTCTATGGCCGCATTAAGACCAAGCAGTCTGGTCTCATCCGCAATTTCTTTAATCAAATCCATTACATCATTAATCTGACCAGACACAACATTTACCTGTTTAATTTCTTCGTTTAACGTATTTTGATTCTGGTTTATATCAGTGGCAGAAGCAGCCAATTCCTGCATGGTTGCAGACACCTGGATAAGGTTTTCGTTAATGATGTTCGCCATATTTTTGAGTTTGTACTGATGATACCCAAGTTTTGACAAAGCATTTGCCACCAAATACAAAACAGTAGCAGCTGCTTCCACGCTTTTTAGTGGCATTTGCTGAACGTTATGCAGCTCGGCTATATAGTCATCCGGGTTAACACCGAGCTCTACCGCAATTTTGCGGTATTTTTCTTCATCGGGAGGCTCAATTAATACTTGTCCACCTAGAATAGCTCCGATCTGCTGACCCTCCAACATAATTGGTGCAGCAAAATCGACTAACCCTCCATGACATTGATAGATAGCCGGTTTACCTGTTCGCGCTGATTCTTCGCCGCCTTTCCTGTCACACTCCATACAGCGCTTGCTGCCAATTTCCGTACCACGGGTATATTCCATACAAAATTTCTTAAAATTACTCGGCTGGGTAACAGCGTTACCCGCAACATCTACTGTCAAACTTGCCATACCTAAGCATTCAGCAAAGTTATCCTGAAATTGTTGCAGAAAGTTCACATCAATAATCTCATGCAATTTTACTTGTCTCTGGTTAACAGCTTCCTCTGTCACTTTATCACTTCTCATATAGTCTCTTCCCCCTTTTATACTATTACAGTCAAAACCTTTCGAATATTATATAATGTTCAAAAGGTTTTGACAAATGCTTTTGTAATATTGCCTATTTAAAAACCCCCTGGCATTACGCTGGGGGTAAAGAAGAATTTTTAATGCCATGTACTACTCGCCGCATAAATTCATTTTTTAGCCGGATCTGATTTTCAAACTTACCTTTGTAAGCTTTTTTATCTGTTCCAGCTTCATAGCAGGTAGAATTATCCACATTAATAAGTATTCCCGGCAAGCCAATTCGTTCAAAATCCTGACAATGTTTGGTCCAAAAACGTTTACAACAGGTGCCGAAAAAAACCTTACAGCCTCTCTTTTTTAACAGTTTTAACTTTTCTTCCAGCATTTCATAATTCTGGATCGTAATCGGTTCCATGCCATATTCCTCTGCAAGTGTAAATGCCTCACCCATATCGCATTGTCCGCAGCGTCCACACCCTTCTGTATAACGAAATTTGCAGTCTACTTTTTTCGCGCAGTATGGCAGCAACAGGGGAATGACTGCTTGCTGAAAAAGATCTGGTAATGTTGCCCAAACTCCTTCGTTAAACCAATTCCCTACGACAGTAATATCCTTCATCTCTTCCTGAAGAATACCAAGCTCCATCAGCTGCGTCCTAAGCCCATGATCCTGCATCACTAAAATCTCCTCCTGCTACAATTTCATACCAATATAGGCTAAACTAATCTGCCACAATACTACAACACGTTTCCAAATAGTTTATATCATAGCCGAGCGACTGCACGTAATCGACAGTTTCACGTGCGGGATAGGCAATTGCATTAAGGCCGGCATCCACTGCCAATCGTTCTATTGTGCGGGAATACAAGCCTGGCGGTCGAGCGCAGCCTAAAGCTATTGGCGTCGCAGGCAACAGCCGTCTGGCGGTGGTAAATATCTCTGCTACTGCCTCTGTTGGCGGTGGCACAACCTCACTCATGGGAGTACTTCGCAAGGGATTTAGGATTACAAGCACCAAACTTGCGGCCCCTTCTGCCGCCACCATCTCTAACGCTTGATATTCACCGCGGATTTGACCAAAATGAAGTCCAATGACAATATGGGGCGATACTTTGAGGCCTGCCCGCCGAGCCACCTGCAAACTATTATGATAATCTTTAGTCGTACGCTGTAAATGGTAAACATCGCGAATAGTTTCACTGTCCCCGATTAAATCAAGCGCCACCCGTGTTATGTTTGCTTGTGCCAACAATTCTGCTGTTTCAGCCGTCAACAGGCCGGGATGAACTACTACCGCGAGACCCATAGCGGCTATTTCTTTAAGTGCGCCGGCAAATGGCAGCAGCGGCACACTGCCGTCACTGCAGGCACCACCACTAACAAGTACACCACGGCAGCCACGGTTACGTAAATCTGCAGCTAAGCTAACCAGTAATTCCGGTTTAGTCGCTGATAACATAGTAGTCAGCAGGCGCCCCTGGCAGTGTTCACAGTTACATTGACACTGGGTTCCGGTAATACTAATATTAACAAATGAATTCGCGCTATTTTCGAATAAACCATTGTCATAATGCCGTGAACCTGGAGCATAAAAAGCTATTTTAGTCATTCCATATCTGTCCCTTAATCGTATTCATATCATGTTCTTCCGGCAAAAAAGGATAATTACGCAAATTAGGTCCGGGACGCTCATTACCGTATGGACGATTGCAAGCTACACAACCCTCCCTGTTAGGACAACCTGATGTCATAAACGGGTTCCCCTGAGCCAGGTCTGCCCCTAATAACTCCTCCAGCGGCTGCCCAAAGCTCACAATTTTACCCTTGGAATCAAACTGAAATGCACTCTGGGTTATTTGGTTATTATTAAAAAGATAGGCAGCTAGCTGTATACGCCGGTACTGACCATAAGACGGCGGCTTGTGGTTACTCAGGAAACTGCCTGGTTCGGGGCAAAAGGAAAATAGATGTACCTGAGCACCAGCGTCACTAACTTGTCCGATGGTCTTGACCATATCCTGCTCTGTTTCTCCCAACCCGACAATCAAATGCACACTGACATGATCCCGCCCAAACACCCTGACTGCTTCCTTTACTGCCGCCCAATAGGTTTCCCAGCGATGCGGTCCGGCTACAGCCGGTCCGCGCATGGCTGCAAACAGTTCCGGGGTAGCAGCATCAATGGCTACACCAACACAATCTGCGCCAGCCGCCCGTAGCTCCTGAAAAAATGCCCCGGCATCAGGCAGTACAGTTGGCGACACTAACACACTGATTGGCATGCTGATTGCGCCACTAAACCGCCTGACAAGACTCACGCAATCGCCGGGTGCTTGGGGATGTGTTATCATTGATATACAAATACGGCCTAACCGTTGCACCTTCATTGCTATCTCCTGCCGGGGCCTGGCTAAAATATCAATAATATCAGTTACTTGATACATTGGCCATTTCACTCTAATAAAGGTATTTTCGTCTGGCTTCGCCTTGCGTTCCCTAGCTAAGCCGCAGTAACTGCAATTTGCCCTGCAGCCGCTTTGATAGGTCATAAGTAAATTTAGACTTCCCGGATAGGCATTACGATAAAAGCTTCCCGGTTCCAAGCCTAAAGCCATCGCGCCAGCTAAACTTGTCTGTACAAACTCCGGACTTTCCTGCTTTTCGCTAGTATCCATGACCGGCCTCCTCTATAACTCAATGTATATAGCAGCAACTATTGCGCGTAATATTCAGGGAAAGCAATCCAATTACGCCTGATTAATGTGGTAAATTCCGCTTTATTGTCTGTCCAACCTTGATTGCGATTTGCAAGTCTGTTGCGAGCAATGGCAAACTGTCGCCCGAATTCAGCCTGTATTGCCGATGTATAGCCATCAGCCAGGTGCTTTCCAGCCGGGGAATTAGCTTGCATAATCACTGCATTTGCTGCTAATTGTCCACTAACAACAGCGTTCATAATCCCGCCGCCGGTAATCGGATGTGTACATCCAGCCGCATCACCAGCTACCAGCATGTGATCATTAGCTAAACATGGCACCAGGCCGCCTGAGGGTATAAGTCCGCCGGTTGTTGCCGGCCCGGCAATATCCAGCACTATCTGATCCTTAACAAGGGTACAGCAAAACTCTGCCAGAAGATCTTTTAACTGCCCTGTATAAGATGTATGGACTGCCAGACCGACATTGGCAGCTCTTCCTTTGGGAAATACCCAGGCATAACCGCCATACCAAGCCGGATCAAAGTAAATCTTTGCATACTTCAGCGGTTTAGCCAAAGTCAGTTCCTGCTGCAGCGCTATGCAGGTTTCACCTGCTTGATTGCCTAACTGCTTACTAATCAGTGACCGGGGACCATCACAACCGAGAATAAATCTTCCTGTAACCTCTTGCTGCTTATTGCCGCACAAGAGAGTTACTACTAAGCCGTTGACAGTAACAGCACGTCCTCCAGTCATAAGTTGTGCACCAGCCGCTGCCGCTGCATCAGCCAACTCCTTATCCCACCTGGCGCGGTGCAGTACATAGCCAGGTGCTCGCAACACACTGGCAACTTCACCATTTATAAACGTTTTGATTCCGGTTACTTGCTGCGCCACATCGCCGGCCCGCAAATCAGCGTACTTGGTAATCATCAGGGGAACAAATTCTGCGCATTGAACATGGTCACCAATTTTCTGCCGCTGTTCTATTACCAGCACCTGTAACCCAGCCTGAGCCAGTCGCCGGGCTGCTGCGCTGCCGGCAGGTCCGGCGCCAATAACTATAACGTCATAATTATCGCCAATTTTTTTCATGGTCAACCTCTGTTTTTATATTAATTTGGCAGGTTTAGCTGCTTTTGCCTGCTCAATGGCAAGCAAAACAGCTTTGATAAAGTCTTCAGCAACAATACCTGGAATTTCAACCCGGTTGCTAGCAAAAAAATTATTAATTGTGGCAATAATCTGCTGCTTGTCTATTGGTGTATTTTTCAAAGTTGTTTCTAAGTCATTAATGGCTCTTGCCGGATAAGCAAAAAAATCACCACTAATAATTAGATATTTGATGACTCTGATGCCTGCATCCAGCCGCATTTGAATCCGTATCAGACCACCTGGAGCTTTATAATTGGCAATGCAGTCAATCGTATTAATAAACGTACTATCTTTGCCGTAAATCCAGTCTTCGCTCTGGAAATACGGCAAGTACTCATTCAGCAATTCGATCTCCTCAGTTATAAGTTCTCCGGGGCAAAAATCATACCCCAGGGCTTCCCTAAGACCGGTCAAAATTGCCGACTTTATTTTACTATGCTCTGGAACATAGCCAATTTGTTCTGTAATGGAAGTCACCCGTTCCCGCATTGACTTAACGGCCTTATCACTCAGTTTTTCCAGGGGAAACTGCAAAGCCCGCAGCATTTCGTCAACATCAAAATCAACCAATATACTACACTGAAAGACGAAGGAGTCTGCTAGTTCGGTACCACCGGTACCGGCAATTTTACGTCCACCTATTTCAATATCGTTTACCGGCCTATAGGCTGCAGGCAGACCGAGGTTCTTTAGCCCCAGAGTCATTGCCTCACATAATAACTTATACATGCTTTCTATTTTACGGGGAATCCCGGGAGTATTTTTTGCGGCATAGATCTCCCACCCTAACTCCAGCGGCCCCCAATATAAACTGCCACCGCCTGTAATGCGGCGGTTGATATCAATTCCTTGCTGCTGACAATAAGGTACATTTACTTCCAGAAACGTGTTTTGATGCAACCCAACCAGTACACAAGGCTTAAACTGCAAAAACCGCATTGTGTTGGGAATCAATCCCTGACTATGGGCGTTCATTATGACTTTATCCAAAGCCATATGCTCAGCAGCCGTACGGGGCGCAGAATCCAGCACCCTAAACACAGTGTTATTTTCAGTACTAGGCATTTTCTTTCATGTCCTCGGCTAGCCAGGCCTGCATAGCTGCGGCTGACATCAAGCCGTCAAGTTCAGCGGGGCGGGAAAGCTCAATTTCCGCAAACCAACAGTTGTACGGCAGCTGACTGATTAACGCCGGACTCGCAGCTACCATATCGTTGACTTTGGTTACCAGGCCGCTTACCGGCGCGTAAACACGCCCGACCCATTTTCCCGCTTCCAGTGATCCGCAAGTGCCACCCCCCTCAACAACAGTCCCTTCTGTTGGTAAAACCAAATACAAAACATCACCAGTAATATCCAGTCCGTAGGGCGTTAATCCAAACTGCACTTTGTTGCCAACCCGTTTAATCCACTGGTAATGGGTATCATACAATAATTCTTCAGGAAAACTCCATTTGCTTACGCTCATTAGCTCCTGCTCCTTTCCCTGCTTGCCAACTTAGTTGTCTATAGCCATTAATAATAATTCTGCAACATCCATTACCTGCAAGGGCAGTTTTTCAGCCCTGGCTGCCTTTTCCAGCATTTGTTCACACTGCTGACAGGCAGATACGACGATACCGGCTCCTGTCTCAGCCGCTTCTTTTATTCGTTTAGCAGCGATGGCATCGGCCAAACCGGCATCTGCACCCTGGAGATTTCCGCCACCACCACAGCAGGTTGATTCTTCTCCATTTGTAGCCATTTCCACAAATTTGATTCCTGGAATACTGGTAATGATTTGCCGCGGCGGGTTGATAATGCCGCTGTTGCGCCCTAAATCACAGGGGTCATGGTAAGTCACTGTTTCGCTTAGTTCATTTGGCACTAACTTACCTGCAGCAATTAGCTCTGCCAGCATTTCCGTGGCATGAACCAGTCTAAATCCCAGACTCTCACCCAGCACCTCCGGATATACATGGCTCCAGACGTGATAGCAGGAAGCACAGCCGGTCACTAAGGTCTTGGCCCCCATCTTCCGGACAGTATCTACATTATGCCGGGCAAATTCCTTTATCTCATCAGCATGCCCGGCTGCCAGCATGGGAAAACCACAGCACCACTCTTCAGAACCCATTGTGGTATAGTTTACTCCAGCTTTTTCAAATAACTGTACCATGGCAACTGGAACCTGAGCGGCGCGGGGAAAAAAGGAAGATACACAGCCGACAAAATATACGACTTCCGCCTCTGGTTCCTGATCCAAATTCTCTGGTATTTCATCTAGCTCTTCCGCCCAGTCAAGTCTGGTTACATTGGCAAAGTTAGAAATATTCTTCTTATCCTTCAGGTTATCTATCATTGCCGTATAAGCTGCCGGCGCCTGGCCGCCAGCTACCAGTTTAGCCCGTAAATCTTTCCATAATGACTGGAGGTCAATCCTTGCAGCGCATGCCCGCGTGCAAGCCCCGCACATGGTGCACTGGGTAATTCTTTTAGCATATTCAGGACTAATAGTGGTCTCACTATTTCGGGCAAATAATTCCCGGGCCAGCGAAATCTTTCCGCGGGGAGCGGCTGACTCCCAGCCAATCTCCTTATATACCGGGCAGTCATTACGGCAATTACCACATCGTCCGCAAATTAGGGTTTCATCAATCAAATTTTTATAAAAACTGCCCGTACTCATACCTGTTTCCCTCCTATTTTGCCCCTGTACACCAGTGTGGTAGCTGCCAAGAAGTCCATGCCCAAACTAAACAACGCCGGATTCAAGAGCAAGGGAGCTTGATACACTTTACCGGGATTCATAATATTGTTAGGATCAAGTAGTTTTTTCCGCTGTTTAAGCTCAACCATCTCTGCTGCCGTGTGGCACCTGCTTACATAAGGTGTATTCCACAAACCGACACCGTAAGGGCACCCACCATGTTTGGCTCCAATATCATGCAATTTTTTTACTAAAGCCAGACCCTGCAGATAGCCTATAGTATCACGCTCATCCGCATTAAACATGGTCATAACCATAGCATGCTGAGCTGTTACAACATGCCCATAGCTTTTTAGGCCGAGATTTTTTTTGCTTTCAAATAGTTCTATATCTTGAAGATAGGCAGCCAGGCTGCTAATCGGCAACCAAATCTCGGCTCCAAGCAAGGAAGGGCCTTCTCTTTTTAAGACTAGAGAAAAGAAGCGGTGCTGCCACTCATGCTCGCCTTCTTCGCCTAAATCGCCGCCATTGGCAATTCGCAAACACTTGGTATAATTCTTTTTTGCGGCGGCTGTTTCTGCTTGTGAACCGTCAGCATCAAAAGCTACCGTATAGGCTTTAGCAGCACGTTCACTGCCCAGCCCCAACCTGTAACGCAACGCGTTACAGCCGGGATCGCTAAAGTGTAAATTAAACGGGAGTGCCGCAGATAGTACTGCACTTTCGATAAATCGCTGCATTTGCCTGGCATCATCCAATTCGGCTAAGCCATGCCACTCGGTTTCCGGCTGTTGGCGAACCCTTAATTCTATTTCAGTCACTAGTCCTAAGGTTCCTTCAGAACCAGCCAGCCAGGAAACAGGCGGCTTACTCATGGCATTTAACTCTTGCACACTGCCATCAGGCATGACGGTCTGAGCTGAAATTACCTGATCCACCACCGGACCGTACTTTAGGCTTCCAAGGCCGTATCCCATCATGACTAACCAGCCGCCAACCGTTGCCGCCTGCGCACTGCTCGGATAGGAACACGTAGCTAAGCCAAGGCGGTTGAGGGCACGTTCCAGCTGCCACCAGGTCATACCTGCCCCAACCCGCACAATGTTATTCTCTTCTTCAACTGCCACTATCTGATCCAAACCATTTAGATCAACCAGTATTCCTTTGCGCGTACATACCGTATTAAAGTAGACAGTAGAGCCCCCCGCCCGTGCGGTCAGGGGGATTCGCTTCTCAGCTGCCAGCTTGGCAATGCCGGCTACTTCTGCAGTGCTTTTGGGCCTAATCACAATATCCGGCAGAGTATCGGCAATAGGGTTAACCAAAAAATCCGGCACAGGTGCCAAATCACGTTGATAAAAGCCGCGCTCGAACAAATCTGTAGTTGCACGGTCACCAAAGGCAGTCTTCAAATTTTCCAGTATTTGAGCGTCCATATCTTACTCCTTCCCTAAGCGGGATTGGGCATGCCTACCCAATAATTATTCAGGCTTAGCATATTTGGCATGTTCCTCAGTAAAAAATTTATCTGCATCGTCGCCATGGATTAGGTTTTGCAGCCCGGCAGCTAAATCATCAGGCTCCATTACACAAATCCACCCCGCGTCATAGCTGTCACTATTGAGCAGTTTGGGATTTGTCGGCAATTCACCATTGGCCTCAAGTACTTTACCCGCCATTGGCACTTGAATTTTGCCGGCCCACTTGCCTGACTGGATTGAAGAAAGCGTAGCCCCGGCTGCGAGTGCTTTCCCGACTCGTGGAATCCTGATAAAGGTAATCTCGCCAGCCAATTTTTGCAAAAAATCAGTAACCCCGATGCGAATTGTGTTGCCTTCCACTTTCACCCATGCATGATCATGAGTGTAATATAAACCTTGCGGAATATTATATTGCTCCATTGTTTAATCACTCCTATTTACTTATCTGGCTAATAACCAACGCAGCAGCAGTTCTTCATTGCCAGCAGGTATATTGCCTGCCAAGCTCTGCCGCCACTTGATGATGGCTGATCTGATATCAGAATCACACCACTTGATACCTAGCAAATAATCTTTCAGGGAATTAATATGGGAATTCACCCAACAAAGAAAGCCGTTACTTTCAAATTCTATTATTTTTCCGTCCTGGATAATAAGAATTGCATACCCTGGACAGACTTGCCCTGCCTGGTTAATGCATTCCCTGTTGACAGTGCCATTAGGTGTAAAACACTCCGGTAAACGGTGGAGACGTATATAGGTTCCTTCGTTAATTTTCACTTGCCGGACTTTGGTTTGCTTGCCTGGCAAATTAAGAAAGTCAGAACTTGTTAGGCTATCGGCCATGGCCTTACTAGCTGCCTTTAGTTTTTCGGAATACAAAGCAGGCTGCAAATCATCTATCCAGGTAGAAAAATTGGCAATTAACTGTTCTTCAACAGCAGTAAAGTCAGGTGTATAACCTAATTCCTCCTCCATGGTCGTTAAATACCGTTCCATGGACAACCTGGTCAGTTCGCGAAACCGCGGACTGGGAAGGTTTAAGACATTGGCCATAGTTGTCCTGTCAAAGGCTACTAAGATATTACCTGTGTACACGGCAAAGCCATTAATGTCGCCTGCACCATTTCCTGAAATCTTCTTGCCGTTAACAACAATGTCAGCCGGAGGTTTAAGGGCAGCTCTGATATTGAAACTGGCCAAAGTTCTTACGGCGGGTTCCAAAAATCTGGCAAAGAACTCCTCACGCCTGCCTGTTAACAAAGGATTGCCGGCACGCAAGACCAGTTGAAAAAAAACTTGTTCTTTAGCCAGTAAAACCATCCCACCGCCAATATCACGTCTAATAAGCGGGATATTATGGTCCTGACAATATTTTGCATTTACCTCTTGCTCAAGGTCATCATGTAAGCCGAGACAAACGCAGGGTGCAGAAGGGCGGCAGATAACTAACCCTTCTTGCCTTGTTTGCGCCAATACATGATAAATTGCTTGGGTCTCAGCCCACGGCATGAGTCCTAGCCGATATAAGTTCATCTACACAGTCCTCCTGCACCGGCAATAGCTGGACGTTAAACACAGCAGAAAATTGTTGCTCTAACTTACCTCTGACCTCATCAAGACTGGTATCAATGCCAAAATCGCGCATAGTTGCCACCGGGCGATTGGTGATGCCACAGGGGTTGATTAAACTGAAATACCACATATCGGGATTGATGTTTAAAGAGAATCCGTGTATGGATACCCAGTTACGGACACCAATGCCGATCGCGGCGATTTTCCCCTTCTCGGTCCAGACGCCAGTCAAACCAGTTTCCCGGAAACTTCGGATGCCATACTTAGCCAGTGTCCTGATAATTACTTCTTCCAGCATCCAGGAATAGTGGTGTAAATCCTGTCCATACCCTTTTAGGTCAAGCACCGGATAGCCTACCAATTGACCGGGGCCATGGTAGGTTACATCACCGCCCCGGTCTACTTCAATAACTTCAAGTCCGGCTGCTAACAGGGTTTCCGGTGAGGCTTTTACATTATCCTGGCTGCCGGAACGTCCCATGGTATACACAGGCTCATGCTCCAGTAATATCAGTGTATCGTCACCACGGCCGCTGCGGCGAACAGACGAAATTTCCTGCTGTAATTTCCACGCTGCTACATACGGGGTTCGTCCTAATAATAACAGCTTACAGATCCTAGAACAGTTCGTCGCCACTTTTGCCTTCTAATCCAGGGTGAACATCAAAACGGACCACACCGACGACAGCTTTGTTGTTAACGGCTTTTTTCACCGCTGCGACCCCTTCATGCCCGAAACCAGCGCAGAGTTCAATTGCGCCAATTCCCTGTTCAACCAGTTCTTCAACTGCTTTCACGGCTGACTTATAGTCGCCTACCCCTACGATTGTCAACTCCACGGCAGGTGTTTCGATGACTGACCTGTGCTGTTTACTATTGGCCTCTGGTGCAATAAAAACAAATGCTGCTTTAAGCATTTATACCCCTCCCCTAATTTTAGTATTTGATTACTAAATAGACAGGTGACCAAGTTTTTCAAATGAAGATTCAGCATGGTAAGAACTACGAACCATGGGTCCGGAACTAACCTGGGAAAAACCAATTTTTAAAGCTTCTTCTTTGAGCCATTGAAAAATATCAGGGTGAATATATTCGACGACAGGCAAATGCTCTGCTGACGGGCTAAGATACTGACCCATGGTAAGCATTTGGCAGCCAGCCGCGAATAAATCTTGCATTACGGCAAGGACTTCCTCCGTTTTTTCACCTAAACCCAGCATCAGACCAGATTTTGCCAGTGCCCCCCCGCCGCTTTGGCGTACTCGTCTAATTAATTCTAAGGACCTGGCATATATAGCCTGGGGTCTTACAGTTGAGTATAGTCGTGGCACGGTTTCAATATTATGATTAAGAATATCAGGCTTAGCATCCAATACCGTCTGTAACGCTTCCTTACTCCCCTTAAAGTCAGGAATAAGGACTTCGATGGCTGCCTGCGGCAATTGTTCTCTGATCGCCCGGATGGTGGAGGCAAAATGTTCTGCCCCACCATCACTGAGATCATCACGGGTAACAGATGTAACAACAACATGCTTTAAACCTAAATGCTTGGCCGTACTGGCTACCATCCCGGGCTCATTACCATCAACACTATCAGGAATACCATGACTTACAGCACAAAACCGGCAGTTACGGGTACAGCTGTTTCCCAGAATCATAAACGTGCATGTTTGATTTTTAAAACACTCACCAATATTCGGACAGTCTGCGCTTTCACATACAGTATGCAAATGTCCCTGTTCCAGCAGTGTTTTCATTTGCTCAAGCGCCGGTCCCTCTGGCACGGGTAAGGTCAACCATGATGGTTTGTCTGTATCCATGTCTGCTAAGTCCATTATTCTTCGAATGCTTCAAGCGCTTTAAGCACAGTTGTTGACAGATAGGCCATAGATGGTGATCCGCCAAACGCTACAGCAACTGCTGCTGCTTCCAGAATTTCCTCTCTGGTAGCGCCATGTTCCAAGGCATTCTTTACGTGAATATTCATGCAATATTCGCAGCGTACAGCAAGCCCAATAGCTAAACCAATCAATTCTTTAACCTTGCGATCCAGCTCGCCTTCAACGTAAGCTGCCTGGTCCATCTGTACAAAGGCGGCAAGAAGCTCTGGAGTTTCACTTTGCAATGTAGCCATTCCTGTACCTAAATCACTTAGTAATTCAACACTATCTCCTGACATGTATATCTCCCTACCTTTTCAAAAATTTTATTTTTCATCAATTTGATGATTTTTTCCGAATTAGATGAATATTTTGTGAGGCTGTTCTATCACTTTCATTACCAAAGCCAGGAATTCTGCCGCCGGAGCACCGTCAATCACCCGGTGATCAAACGCTAAGGATAGTCCCATAATTGGCCTAATTACGATCTGGTCGCCAACTACAACAGGAGTCTTCACTGTACGGCCAACTCCTAATATCGCTGATTCCGGCTGGTTGATAATGGGGGTAAAGTAATCAACAGAGCCATAGCCACCAAGATTAGTAATCGTAAAGCTGCCGCCAGTCATTTCTTCGGGATCAAGTTTATTTTTCCGGGCGCGTTTCGCAAAGTCTTTAATTTCCTTACTGATCTCAGCTAAACTTTTTTTGTTGGCATTTCTTACTACAGGTACTACTAACCCGTCAGGGATTGCAATAGCTACGCCAACATTGACATCTTGCAATACTTTTATTTCATCGCCACTTAGCGTACTGTTAATTCGCGGATAGAGTTCCAACGCTTTAGCGATAGCTTTGACCAGCATATCAGTTACTGAGATCTTATCGGCATCCTTAACGTCGCTATTGATAGTGGTACGTAAAGCTAGTAACGCTGATAAATCCACACCGACATGCTGCGTAACTTTCGGAGCAACCGCCCAACTATTGGCCATGTTATCACCGATAGCCTGGCGCATTCCTTCATAAGGAATAACTTCCAAAGTAGGCCGCTCATCAGCTCCCATACTCATTTCCTCTATGGCTTTTTCCACATCTTCTTTAACTATCCGGCCTTCCGGGCCTGTGCCAACTATCAGCGTGTAATCTACACCATTTTCCTGAGCCAAAGCACGGGCAGACGGAGAAATTTTAACCTTAGCCCCGGGCTCTGCGCCAACAACTGCCTTCTGCACTCCTGGCTTAGCGGCTGCTTTTGCTGCCGGGGCTGCTGTGGCACTGCTAGGTGCTGCCGTTAATAAGCTGCTGATATCTTCACCGGCATCCCCCATAACTCCCAGCAAACCGCCTACTGGCAGCTTGGCTTTCTTATCAGCAATAATTTTGAGCAAAATTCCATCAACCGGGGCATCAATTTTATTCGCGATTTTGTCTGTCATAACTTCCAGGAGAGCTTCTCCTTTTTTAATGGTGTCGCCCTCTTTTTTTAGCCACTTGCCTACT
This sequence comes from Sporomusa ovata DSM 2662, assembly GCF_000445445.1. Classification (GTDB taxonomy): domain Bacteria; phylum Bacillota; class Negativicutes; order Sporomusales; family Sporomusaceae; genus Sporomusa; species Sporomusa ovata. The sequence goes on from NZ_ASXP01000007.1 coordinate 59,069, forward strand.
GTTCCTTCCTTCATGGACAATCCTAGTTTTGGCATATTAATTTGTGTTGCCATTGCTGCTCCTCCTTTGCCAACCTGGCAATTACATATTTCGATAACTGTACCCTTTAGCAACTGCGGCCCGTAGCACTTCCTCCGCCTTTATCACTTTGGGGCCATCAAACGTAAGTTTTATCTGTGCATCATCACCTGGCCGAACTTCCACTTCCCGTTCGCCATCTAGGGCGATTACACAAGGTGCCGTCACTTCAATTACTTCATCCACATTAATATAATGATAATTCCGGACTGGTACCTTCTCATTAAGGCCTGGTGCAATTGGTGCACGTACCTCGATATTTCCCGGACCAATCTCAATAACCAGGCCCAAATCATCATAAGGTGTTACTGGTGCCAGGTTACCGGCAATGGACGCTATGCCAATGTTATGCGGCTCACCTCTGGTAACGACAATCTTGATTATGCGTTCGGCGTTCCAAACTGCACGTGAACCAATAAAGCTGTCATTAAGTACTACAGCATCTACAAGAGCAATATCTACCGGCTCACCATTTTTATAAATAATCAGCTTTTTGCTGGGGTTAATTGCGGGAGCCCCAGTCACAAAACCTTGTGCCACAACTCCGGCCGCCAGGCCGGCAATCGTGCTCTCAATCATGGTTGGAAAAACATTGTTGGTGCCAGTGGAAATGGGAAGAAGAGGAACATCCCGGCATCCTTTTGCTACCATACGGTTTGTTCCATCACCGCCCAAGGTAACTATGCAGGCAACGCCGCTTCTAGCCATAACCTCTGCTGCATAAAAACTATCAATTTGCGTACCACTCATGCATATATCTGCCTGAACAATTTCAATATCCGGACGATGACGGCTGCAGATACGTTCAGCCGCACCGGGGACAATCCCGTAATATTCCGGCATATAGACAATCTTTTTAATACCGCTTGCAGCCAAGCTCAAAATCAGCCGGCGCACAATATTGACTTTCTCCTGATTATCAAAGATCGTGCCATACGCTACTAGACGGCGAATATCTTTACCTGATGCCGGATTAGCAATGATACCAACCTGCCCCATACTTCCCTCCACCACCTATGCTATTCGTTAAAACAAACTCTTAACTGCAGCAATAATCTTTTCTTCACTTGGGATTACACAGCTTTCCAGTGCCGGACTAAATGGAATTGGAGTGAAAGGCATTGCAACCCGTTTAATCGGAGCATCCAGAAGATCAAGGCCTTCTTCAGCAACCATGGCCGCAATTTCTCCGCCATAACCGCCAATTTTAACCGCTTCATGCACGATAACAAGTTTGCCGGTTTTGCCCACAGACTTCAGGATACTTTCCGTATCAAGCGGTACAAGCGTACGAGGGTCTAATACTTCAGCATTAATTCCTTCCTGAGCCAGAGCTTCAGCTGCCGCCAGGGCCTTATGAACCATCCAGGACCAGGCAACAATGGTAACATCCGAACCTTCTTTTTTTATGTCAGCCTTGCCCAGCGGAATAACGAAATCCCCTTCAGGCACATCACCTTTAATACCTAACAATTGCTTATGCTCAATGTACATTACCGGATTATTATCACGAACCGCTGCAGCCATTAACCCTTTGGCATCTGCAGGAGTCGAAGGCATTACCGTTTTTACACCAGGAATATGGGTAAACCAGGCTTCCATGGATTGTGAGTGTTGGGCTGCAGCCCCCATGCCGCCGCCGCAAGGCGTTCTGAGAACCATCGGGATTTTGGCTTTGCCGCCAAACATGTAGTGCATTTTTGCGGCCTGATTGAATAATTCATCCAGGCAAACGCCCATAAAATCAACAAACATAATTTCGGCAATCGGCCGTAAGCCGGCTGCTGCAGCACCTACCGCCGCACCAACAATTGCTGTCTCGCTGATAGGGGTATCAATTACCTGGCCAGGGAATTCATCGATCAGACCAGCTGTCACACCAAAACAACCACCAAACTTACCAACATCTTCACCCCAAATATATACATTGGGGTCGCGCTTCATTTCCAGCCGCATTCCATCTCTAATGGCCTCAGCATATGTCATTTCTTTCATCATGATTTCACCCTCCAAAATTAGATTATTCTGCGTAAACATCTGTTAACGCGTCTTCGGGGTTCGGATAAGGACTGTTTTGCGAGAAGAGGATTGCCGCGTCAATTTGTTTTTCGACTTTTGCCTTAATTTCCTCTAATTCTGATTTGGTGGCATACTTAAGTTCCATAAGTTTCTGCTCGAAGCGGGGTATCGGGTCTTTTTTCAGCCAGGCTGCTTGTTCTTCAGGATCTTTATAGGCGCCGGGATCACCTTCAAAATGGCCGCGCCATCTCCAGGTTTTGCATTCCACTAAGCTGGGACCGTCGCCTCTGCGGGCGCGTTCAATAGCCTCAGCGGCAGCTTCGTAAACAGCGATGACATCATTACCATCGACTACTACGCCTGGAATTCCATAGGCAGACGCACGATCGGCAACATCAGTAACTTTCATATGGTCACGCTGGCAATTGGAGATACCGTACAAGTTGTTTTCGCAGATAAATACTAAGGGCAGATTCCAGATAGTAGCCATATTTAAGGCTTCATGGAAGGTACCGCGATTTGATGCGGCGTCACCGAAGAAACATACTGCAACAGAATCGGTTTTCTTATACTTACAGGCAAATGCTGCACCTGTGGAAATTGGCTGGCCAGCACCGACAATGCCGTTGGCTCCCAAAATGCCTAATTCAACATCGGCAATATGCATGGAACCGCCTTTTCCCTTACAATAGCCAGTCGCCTTACCGAATAATTCGGCCATCATTAAATCAACCTTACCACCTTTGGCAATTAAGTGTCCGTGTCCACGATGCGTACTGGTGATATAGTCTTTGTTAGTCAAGTTAGCACAAACCCCGGTAGCAACCGCTTCCTCACCCAGGTATAAATGCACAAATCCAGGCAGCTGGTTGTCGGCAAATAATTCTACCGCTTTACTTTCAAAGGCTCTTATGGTCATCATGGTTTCATAAAAAGCAAGCAGTTTCTCTTTTTTAAGTTCCATAATTCTCCCCCCACTTATTTTTTGGCAGTAAATAATTTTAGCTAGTGATCATGGTATGTCAACATATACCGTTAATGCGGCTACAGCTACAACTATGGTGTCACCCTCCCCGAGCGCAGACAGATGTACGCCCTTTACGTCTAACCCCCCGGCCACGATTTCAGTAGTAACAGTGCCAAAGGGGACTATTGCTTGCACTTCGTCTTTATTGACTTTATCTGGTGCTGAACACCCGACCCTAATTTCAACAATCATTTGATTAGGATCGCTCATTCCGACAATATCAAACAAACCGCACAAGCAACTGCGAGACATGGCGTCTTTGACTGCTCGTTGGGCTGCTTTGGTAAAATTTCCGCCATGCAAATCAGCGCCAATACCTATCTCGACAATATATCGCCCGCGTTTCATCCTTTCACCTCCGTTCTTACCCCGGTTTTAGCTGTAGTCATTGGTAATGACTATACACCAAACTAATATTGCAAGATGTATGCCAAAAATAAAAGAAACCACATAATCCTAATCAGAATTACGTGATTCCTCTTATTTTTCATGTTACCAGAATATTTTGCACTATTTCTCAGACATTCTGATGTCTAATGCAATAACGATTATTTTTGTAGTCACCTGTAGTAGTGTGTAGCGTTGTACCCACTACACATTGCTACAGTACTTCAATTTGGTTATTCAATAGCATATTTCTTTAGTTTCCGATACAATGTACTGCGGGCAATACCCAGCGTAGCAGCTACTTTGCTGAGATTTCCCCGTTCCTTTGCCAATAACAGCTTAATTTCGTTACACTCTTTATTGGATATCTCACTCTTAATTTCCTGATAATGACATACTCCGGTATTTTCATGGTGTCTTGCTCTCATGGAAAATTCCCGCCCAGGTGAGCAACAAAGCTCAGGCGGTAAACAGGCTATGGAAATCCTCTGATTTTCAGTGAGATTACAAGCTCGTTCAACAACATTATGAACCTGCCTGACATTACCCGGCCAGTCATACGAATTAATACAGTCTAAGACATCAGTCTCTATCGTATACTCACAGCCTTGCTCACTACCAATCTGCTCGACAAAATAACGGAACAGCATCTCAATGTCATCGCGACGGTCGCGCAAGGGTGGTATCTCAATCGTAAACACATTTAATCGGTAATATAAATCCTGACGAAAAGTCCCATTTGCCACCAACTGATTTAAGTCTTTATTAGTAGCACAGATGATACGTACGTCAATTGGAATGACTTTGTTCCCACCAAGACGGGCAACTTTCTTTTCTTGCAGTACTCTGAGTAAAGCCACCTGTTGCTCTAAAGGCATGTCCCCTATTTCATCAAGAAACAATGTCCCACCAGAAGCTAATTCAAAATTGCCGGGTCTGCCACCGCGCTTGGCGCCGGTAAAGGCCCCCTCTTCATAGCCAAATAATTCGCTGCCGATAAGTTCACGTGGTATAGCCCCACAGTTCACGGCAATAAAGGGGCCATTGCGCCGTGAACTCCGGCAGTGAATTGCCTGGGCAAACATCTCTTTACCTGTACCACTTTCACCCCGCAGAATAACATTGGAGGAAGTCGCTGCCGCTAAAGATGCCTGGCGGATTGCCTCTGTAATTTGCTGACTCTTGCCAATAATGTCACTAAATTTAAATGTCGTATAATGACCGCTAAACCGATTAACCAGATTGTGGACTTTTTCCATTGGCCGCAAAATAATAACGCCACCATTTATACAACCCTGTTTATCGAATATAGTTTCACCTGATATAACACAACGACTTGGCCCCATTTCTGTGTCGGTAAAAAACTCGACATCAGCATAAGCTGCTTTACCGTTCAATAATGTCTGAATTAACTGATTTTTTCCCCTAAAAATAGTCTGCACTGAAGCTCCATTTAGGATATTACCGCTTTTTCCCAGAATTTTTTGGGCTATCGGATTAAATTCTCTCACCTTACCCCAGCGGTCAAAGAAAATTACGCCATCTGACATGGTGTTAAATATACTGGACAAGCGTTTATTCATCAGTGATAACTCATAATTTTTTTGCTTAATACCAATTTGCATCGTAATCGCATTGGCAGCAGCGGCCACCATTGCCAAGGTATGAGAGTAAGCGGACTGGGCTGGTCCGGATATATCAAGTAAGGCGACAATTTGGCCGTCATAACCATAAATAGGTGCAGCCGAACACGTCCACCAATGGTGTTTGCGGCAGTAATGCTCTGCTCCGGAAACCTGTACCGGCGCTCCGGTCTTCAGGCCAATGGCGATTGCGTTTGTTCCTACATCTTCCTCCCGCCAGCTGGCTCCCTGCACAAAGGAGAGGTGCCTGGCACTTGTCAGCACCTCGGCATCGCCAAAACGCTCCATTATATATCCATTCTCGTCACTCAACACAACAATAAAGCCAGAATTACGGAAAAACTCGTAAATATTGGCCATGAAGGGTTTAGCAATATCTACAATGTCCTGGTTCTTTTCCAGCATCCTATAAATGTCATGTTTTTCCAGAACATTCAGACATTTACCGTCGTTAGGATTTAGATCAATTTGCGAACATCTGACCCATGAGTCAGCAATTTGTGGTAAAATGATCCGGCTTTCTAATTCACCTTTACTAATAAATTTTTTCCAAATCAAATCCTTACTGATTATGCTTATAGGGTTGTCGCATGCCATTTTTCACACCACCTATCGATAATCTAAGTATTTGTATTATCTATAATATATTATAGCAAGTGAACTCGTTTCAGCATAGCTGAAACATCGGGAATTCAGTTGGAAAATCTACTCCACCTGAATGAACGCTGTCTATAGAGGCGGGAGTCTTGACTCGTATCCAAAGATAAATGAAGCATAAAATGTCACGAATGATAAATTATGCTTCAGGTTACCTAATTGTTTTCCCATTACATTAGTTAATGCAAATGCCTTCGCCATTAAGAATCTTTTTCATATTCTTCATCGAACACATTTTACCACACATCGTACAGGTATCTTCGCTTTCAGGTGCAGATTCTTCCCGATAGACTCTGGCCTTATCCGGGTCAATAGCTAGCTCAATCATTTGGGGAAAGTCAATATCTGCTCTGGCAGCACTCATTTTATTATCCCACTCCCGGGCGCCGGGCAATCCTTTAGCGATATCTGCGGCATGAGCTGCTATTCTCACCGCAATTATACCTTCTTTCATATCACTTAGGTCAGGTAGTTTTAGATGCTCAGCCGGAGTTACGTAACAGAGGAAATTAGCACCGTTGGCCGCTGCTATGGCCCCGCCAATGGCACTGGTAATGTGATCATAGCCAGGAGCGATGTCAGTAACCAGTGGCCCCAGAACATAAAAAGGCGCTCCGTGGCAGAGTCTTTTTTCCAGCATCATATTCCCGGCAATTTCATTAAGTGCCATATGTCCCGGGCCTTCAATCATTACCTGCACGTCTTTAGCCCAGGCGCGTTTGGTAAGCTCTCCCAGTACAATGAGCTCTTCAATTTGTGCAGCATCTGTCGAGTCATTGATCGAACCGGGACGGCAGGCATCGCCAAGACTTATGGTTACGTCGTATTTGGCACAGATATCCAGCAGGCGGTCATAATGCTCGTAGAAAGGATTCTCTTGCCCGTTAAGTTCCATCCAGGCAAATAGTAACGAGCCACCCCGGGATACCAGATTAGTGAGACGCTTATTGCGCTTAACTTTTTCGACCGTAGCCCGGTTTAAGCCGCAATGTATTGTCATAAAATCGACACCATCTGCCGCATGCGTTTCTACTACCTGGAAGAATTCATCGACAGTAATATCCTTTAATTCTTTATCCAATGCCCCTACCGCATCGTACATGGGTACTGTCCCAATCATTACCGGACAAGTATCAATTAGCAGACGCCGGAACTCCTGGGTCTTGCCATAACAGCTCAAATCCATAATTGCTTCTGCTTTTAATGCTACTGCACTGTTGGCTTTTTCCAATTCCAGCGCTAAATCGCAGCAGTCTTTGGAAACACCAAGATTCACGTTTATCTTAGTCCGGAGGCCGTCTCCAACCCCCTCCGGACTAAGTGTCGTGTGATTTTTGTTAGCAGGAATAACAATCTTGCCTTCGGCTACAAGTTCACGGAGACGAGTAACCTCCATTTTTTCTTTGGCCGCAACAATTTGCATTTCTTTAGTAATCAGCCCTTGTTTCGCAGCATTCATTTGTGTAGTAAAGTTCACGCTAATCCCCTCCTTTTACTATGTACGACAAAAATAACGAGACATGGCCTGGAAAAGCCTGTCTCATAACAATCACAGCTAGCTTCCCGTCTACTGGCACTGACTGCAACATGTTCTAAGGGTCAGAAAAATTACTGTATTGTATACTAAATATGTTTGCAAGATTTATGCCAACAAAAAAGGGACCACATAACTCCTCCTCACAGAGGTTATGTGGTCCCTTTCAGCTCAACCTTTTCACAATAATTATAGTATGCCTAAGCATTGCGTTATCCCCGTCAGTTACTACTGTTTTTGTAGCACTGTGTAGCAAAGTGTAGCGTGTATATACTACGCTTTGCTACATAATTAAATCTGTCATAGAGGCCTGTGACCTACAGCTTGCGGCTGCCGCGTTTGGTTATCGCAATGCCTTCTTTGCATAGCGGACAATCCTGACTCTGGTAGGTAGGAACGGTTAAATGTAATAGTGCCTGTGCCGGAATGCCGAAATCGGCCTTGCCGCCACTGCGGTCAACCAGCATACCAACAGCCACCGGAACACCACCATGTTCACGAACTACATCAACTACCTCTTTTACTGAACCGCCGGTTGTTACAATATCTTCAACGATTAGTACCCGCTGTCCTTTCTCAATAACAAAACCACGTCTGAGGGTCATCTTACCGTTTTCGCGTTCAGTGAAAATCGCGCGGGTACCGAGATGTTTGCCCACTTCATGGGCCAGAATAATACCACCGGTTACCGGGCCAATAACAAGCTCAATATTGTCGTTGGCGAAGCGCTCCGCCATGGCTGCACAGAGATTTTCGGTATGTTTAGGGTACTGTAGTACCTGAAATTTTTCAACATATAACGGACTATGTAAACCGGAGGTTAGTAAAAAATGCCCTTCTAAGATAGCCCCTGTTTCCACAAAAATTTGTCGAACTTCTGCTTCGTTCATTATGCGTTCCTCATTTCTTCTAAAATTGAGAGCGCGGCCGCACGCGGATTTTCCGCTTTAGTAATCGGCCGGCCTACTACCAGATAATGAGCGCCTGCCTTCAGCGCATCAGCTGGAATAGCTACCCGGCTTTGGTCATTTAAGGCTGCGCCTTGGGGACGAACACCAGGTGTAACAATGGCAAAATCTTCGCCACAGGCCTCTCTGATCCGCTCGGCTTCCTGCGGCGACGCTACCACTCCGTCCAAGCCCGCTTCCTGGGCCAGCTTGGCCAGATGTACAACTTGTTCAGGAATACTGAAAGATGAACGCAGGGCAGCCCATTCGGTGTCATTCATACTTGTCAGCACTGTGACAGCAATCAGCTTGGGCCGGGGTATGTTGAGACTAGCCGCTGTTTCAGCTACTTGCTTGGCAGCCGCCCGCATCATGGCCGGCCCGCCTGATGCCTGGACATTAATCATCGCTGCACCTAACCGGGTCAGCGAAGCCGCACCCTGGGCCACTGTATTCGGGATATCGTGCATTTTTAAATCCAGAAAAACATCTTTGCCTTGCTCGCGCAAATAAGTCAGACATTCCATGCCAACAGCATAAAAAAGCTGCATGCCTACTTTATAGTAGCTTACGGCATCGCCTAAGCTTTCGACAAGCTCTCTGACTTCGGCCATTGAGGCAAAATCAAGGGCTACAATTAATCGATTACGTACTTGTTCCACTCTTTATCCTCCATCTTAGCGTTTTAGCCGCAGTTCACCTTGCCAACAAGGTCACCAATCTGAGTTAAACCACGTTTAATAAGATAATCTCTAATTCCTTCCGCCACTTCCACAGATACATAAGGATTAACAAAGTTGGCTGTGCCAACAGCCACCGCACTGGCCCCGGCCAAGATAAATTCAATGGCATCTTCGGCAGTCATAATGCCGCCCATGCCAATAAGCGGTACTTTGACGGCTTGCGCTACCTGCCATACCATTCTCACCGCAACCGGCTTTATTGCCGGACCGGATAAGCCGCCCACTGTGTTGCCCAGAACAGGTTGCCAGGTCTTGATATCAATCGCCATCCCCAGCAAGGTATTAATGAGCGAAATAGCATCTGCACCGGCGTCTTCTACCGCTCTGGCCATAAGCACAACATCAGTGACATTAGGTGATAGCTTGACAATTACCGGCAGGCTTGTTTTTTTCTTTACTTCCCGTACTACTTCAGATGCACTTTCCGGGCAGGTTCCAAAGGCAATCCCGCCTTGTTTTACATTAGGGCAGGAAATATTAACTTCTAAGCCGGCAATCCCTGACTGATCCAGCCTGGCTGCCAACTCGCCATAGTCTTCTACCGTATTACCGGAAATATTGACAATAACAGGTACTTGGTAGGCAGCTAATTGGGGCATGGTTTTTGTGATAAATTCGTCAACACCAGGGTTTTCCAGTCCAATACAGTTCATCATCCCAGCCGGTGTTTCCGCTATGCGGCGCCCGCTATTGCCCGCCTTAGGCGCCAGCGTTGTGCCTTTAACGACAATGGCGCCGACTTTGTTCAAATCAACAAAGTCGCTGTATTCCAGACCAAAGCCAAATGTGCCTGACGCGGTCATAACCGGTGTCTTCATTTTTATGCCGGCAATATTGACCGCCAGCATTGCTTCTGCTGTATTCACCATACCACCTCCGGGGCCCAGAATACCGGGCCGTCAGTGCAAACCTTGTGCCGTTTGCCGCCGGTACTCTCACAAGTGCAGGACAGACAGGCCCCCACGCCGCAAGCCATGTAATCTTCCAGGGATACCTGACAAGGAACATCATACTGGGCTGCAACCTTAGCCACGCCCGCAAGCATAACATGAGGCCCACAGGCATAGATAGCATCAAACTTGTCCTGTTTCAGTAGTTCAGGCAGTAGATCCACGGTAAAACCATGGTGCCCAATACTGCCATCATCTGATGTAATATGGATGTTTTTACATACACTGGCATAAAGGTTTGGCCAAAATAACTCCTGTTCATTCCGTCCTCCCATCAAGATGGTGGCCGGGCGAGAACAAAAGGCTCTGGCCAATAAGAGCAGCGGTGCCAATCCCATACCGCCCCCCACAAGCAGGGGGCGCTTAGCAGTTACAGCAAAACCATTACCAAGTGGCCCCATACAATTAATGGTGTCACCTGGCTGAAGTTTAGTCATGAGCGTTGTACCCCGACCAACAACACGATAAATAAAAGTTAATGTCCCTCTCGCCGGGTCACAGTCTGCTATGCTGAACGGCCGCCGGAGGAGCGGGTCAATGGTGTCGGTCAGTCGAATATGAACAAACTGGCCTGGTTTGGTAATACTGGCGATCCCGGCAGCAGCTACTACCAATTCCCATACATCTCCGGCAAGGACAGTATGCTTCATTACCTGAGCAGTCACACAGGTTTTAGTCACAGTTTCTTTCGCCTCCACTTACATAATCCTGCAGTGCCAGTACATAGAGAAACTTTCTTTGGCGTATGATGCTAAGTACATCAAGAACAGCTTTGGCTGTATCCATCGAAGTCAGACACAATAGAGAATGCTCGACAGCGGCCCTTCTGATTTTGAAACCATCACTATCAAAATCCCGTCCTTTAGTCAGGGTATTAATCACCATATTGATTTTTCCCGCTTTAATCATCTCAATAATATGAGGCTGCTGTTCATGAAGTTTGGGTACCATACCAACAGTCAAGCCTAAGGAACTGAGATAACTGGCCGTGCCGCTGGTGGCGATTAGTTCATAGCCCATTTTGGCAAATTCTTTGGCAATCTCGCCTGCTTCTGCTTTGTCTTTATCAGCGACTGTCACCAGAATAGTTCCGGTTTGCGGCACATTCATCCCGGCGCCGATAATTCCTTTATACAGTGCCCGGGAATAGCTGTAGTCAATACCTAATACTTCACCTGTAGACTTCATCTCTGGTCCAAGGGAAATATCTACCTGCTGCATTTTAGCAAACGAGAATACCGGTACTTTTACGGCAACATATTCTTTCGCCGGCAGCAGTCCTGTTGTATATCCCATTTCCTGCAAGCTTTCACCAAGAGCTACGCGGGTGGCAACATCCACCATCGGCACATCGGTAATCTTGCTAAGGTAAGGGATGGTCCGGCTGGAACGGGGGTTTACCTCAATTACATATACTTCTTCATCCATGACTACATATTGAATGTTGATAAGACCTTTTACCGTAAGTCCCCTGGCCAGCAGTCCCGTGTATTTAACAATGGTGTCAATAACCTTTTGGGAAAGTGTTTGCGGCGGATAGACGGCAATACTGTCGCCAGAGTGTACACCGGCCCGTTCGATATGTTCCATAATGCCAGGGATGACAAAATCCTTACCATCTGATATGGCATCAACCTCAACCTCAGTACCTTGCATATAGCGGTCAACTAAAACCGGATGTTCAGGTGAGGCTTTAACGGCCCGCACCATATAATCCTTTAACTCGGTTTCGTTGTAAACAATCTCCATGGCCCGCCCGCCAAGTACATAAGAAGGACGAACGACAACCGGGTAGCCGATCCTGGCAGCAGCCTGCGGTGCCAGTGCGGCATCGGTGATCGATTCTCCTTTAGGACGCGGAATATTCAACTTACTCAATAATTCATCAAACTTTTCCCGGTCTTCAGCCCGGTCAATATCTTCCACACTTGTGCCAAAAATCTTGACCCCGGCTCTTGCTAATGGTCCGGCCAAATTGATGGCTGTCTGTCCACCGAACTGGACAATAACACCCTCAGGTTTTTCTTTATCAATGATATTAAGCACATCTTCCGGGGTAAGCGGTTCAAAGTACAGGCGATCAGATGTGTCAAAATCGGTAGAAACAGTTTCCGGGTTGTTATTGACAATGACGGATTCAATTCCGAGCTCTCTGAGTGCCCAGACTGAATGTACTGAGCAATAGTCGAACTCTATGCCCTGACCGATCCGAATCGGGCCTGATCCCAGTACCATGACTTTGCGTTTGTCGCTTGTTGCGACTTCATCTTCCTGCGCATAGGTGGAGTAGTAGTAAGGGGTAACAGCCTCAAACTCGGCGGCGCAAGTGTCAACCATTTTGTAGCAGGGCACAATATTGGCCTGCTTGCGCATCTCCCGGATTTCGTATACTGTTTTGCCTGCTAATTCGCCGATACTCTTATCAGCAAAGCCCATTTTTTTGGCAGCCAAGAGTACATCAGGGGACAGGTCTTGGCTGATTTGCCGTTCCATCGCTACGATATTCTCAATCTTATCTAAGAAAAATTTATCAATTGCTGTTATGGCATGTATTTCGTCTACAGCAACCCCGCGCCGTAAGGCTTCAGCAATCATAAACGACCGTTCATCATTGGCAAGTTTTAGTTTTTCAATTACTTCCTCTTTACTCAGCGCGGCAAACTCGGGGATATACAGACGATTTAAGCTAATCTCCAACGATCGCACAGCTTTTAAAAGCGCGCCCTCAAAGTTGCGATCAATGGACATAACCTCGCCGGTAGCCTTCATCTGCGTACCAAGAATCCGGTCAGCAAAGCTGAACTTGTCAAACGGCCACCGCGGGAATTTTACAACTACATAGTCAAGCGCCGGTTCAAAGCAAGCCTTGGTCTTACCGGTTACGGCATTCGTAATTTCGTCTAAGTTATAGCCGATAGCAATCTTGGTAGCTACTTTGGCAATCGGGTAACCGGTAGCCTTTGAGGCCAGAGCACTGGAACGGCTGACCCGAGGGTTTACTTCAATAACAATGTAATTACTGCTTTTCGGGTCAAGTGCGTACTGGACGTTACAGCCGCCTTCAATCCCCAGAGCGCGAATGATTTTTAGCGATGCACTTCTCAGCATCTGGTATTCATAGTCTGTCAACGTCTGCGACGGAGCTACAACAATACTGTCACCGGTATGAATACCGACAGGGTCAAAGTTTTCCATATTACACACGGTGATGCAATTGTCAGCGGCGTCACGAATGACTTCATACTCGATTTCTTTCCAGCCGGCGACACTGCGTTCAATCAGTGCCTGACCAATAAAACTGTATTTTAGGCCTCTGTTAACTGTGTCAATAAGTTCCTCGTCATTGTGGGCAATGCCACCGCCGGTTCCGCCCATCGTGTATGCTGGTCGGACAATAAGCGGATAGCCGATTTCCTCAGCAAATTTGAGGGCACTGTCAATATCTTCGACAATGGTACTGGCTGGAATAGGCTGACCAAGTTCTTCCATCGTGGCCTTAAACAGTTCTCTGTCTTCCGCCTTTTTGATGGCTTCCAGCGGTGTACCCAAAAGTTCTACCTGATACCTTTCCAGTACACCTTTATCGGCAAGTTTAACGGCTAAATTGAGGCCTGCCTGACCGCCTAACGTGGCTAACAGGCCGTCAGGGCGTTCTTTGACAATAATTTCCTCCAAATATTCCGGTGTCAGCGGTTCGATATATACCCAGTCAGCAACATGAGTGTCAGTCATAATGGTAGCCGGATTACTATTAACCAGCACAACTTCAAAGCCTTCTTCTTTCAGCGCCCGGCACGCCTGCGTGCCGGCATAATCGAATTCAGCGGCTTGGCCGATGACTATCGGGCCTGAACCAATGACCATAATCTTTTTTAAATGTTCTTTTTTAGGCACCGTTAGTTCCCCCTCGCCTTACTCTGCGTTTTGTCGAGTAAATTCATAAATTCTTCGAACATATAGGTACTGTCATCTGGACCGGGGGCTGCTTCCGGGTGATATTGGACCGAAAAAACCGGCAGGCTGTTATGCCGCAAACCTTCAATTGTATTATCATTAACTGCGCGGTGAGTTATTGTCACATCAAGTCCGGCCAGTGACTGTTCTTCAATCGCATACCCGTGATTTTGGGAAGTGATATATACACGGCCGGTAGTCAAATCTTTAACCGGGTGATTCGAGCCGCGATGACCAAACTTCATTTTATAGGTATCGCCGCCAAATGCCAGCGCTAAGAGCTGATGGCCCAAACAGATACCAAATATCGGCTTTTTACCGATCAATTGGCGCACTGTCTCCACCGGCGCATCTTTTGGATCACCAGGTCCATTGGACAAGAAGATACCATCAGGATTGAGGGCTAGTACTTCCTCTGCCGGAGTATTGGCAGGCAATACGGTTATATTACAGCCGGCTTTGGCCATCGAGTTTAAAATGTTGCGTTTAATGCCAAAATCCATAACTGCAACATGCGCTCCCTGGCCTGGTATTCGATATGCTTTAGGAGTTGTAACCTCTTCCACTACCTCAATAAAAGGTGGCGTAGCAAACATTTCGGCAATCTCAATCTCTTTGGCACTTGCTGGCACGATAACGCCTTTCATTGTGCCATGCGCGCGTATCCGTCTGGTAATTGCCCTGGTATCAACACCATATATACAGGGAATATTCCTTGCTTTAAGATAGGAAACCAAGGAGTCTTCCGCTTGCCAGCTGCTAGGCCGGCCACATAATTCACTGATTACAAAGCCGCGCACGAAGGATTGCCGGCTTTGTTCAAAAAGTTCGGCTACACCGTAGTTCCCGATGAGCGGATAGGTCATTGTTACAATTTGTCCACAGTAGGACGGATCTGTTAATACTTCCTGGTAACCGGTCATACCGGTGTTGAATACTACTTCCCCGACTGTGTTAGTACCGGAAGCAAGCATCCCTTGGAAAACGCTGCCGTCTTCCAATATCAGTTTGCCATTCATCTAAGCACCTCGCCATTTTGCATAATTATACTGCCGTTCACTATAGTAATTAGCGATTTACCCTTTAAATTCCTGCCTTCAAACGGAGAATGTTTGCCACGAGTATAAAATTTTATGCAGTCTACACTCCATTTATATTCAGTGTCAATAATCGCAATATCGGCCGGAGCGCCTACTTTTAAGTCCCCGCTTGCTACTCCAAGAATTTTGGCTGGTGCAAATGACATCTTTTCAATTACTTCCATTAGGGAAAGCCTGCCTGTATGATAAAGTCCTGTAAGGATAACACCAAGTGCTGTTTCCAGACCGGCAAAACCACTGGGAGCATAACGAAATTCCACATCTTTTTCTTCAAAAGCATGGGGAGCATGGTCGGTAGCGATGGCATCGATTGTCCCATCTTTCAGGCCGGCAATCAGCGCCTCAACATGATCAGCCGAGCGAAGCGGTGGATTTACCTTAAAGGCAGTGTTAAAGCTTCTTAATTCTTCGTCTGTCAGTGTCAGGTGATGAGGTGTGGCTTCTGCGGTTACTTTTACGCCACGCTCTTTAGCCTTACGGATAAGCTCAACCGCTCCCTTACTGCTGACATGGGCAATGTGGAGCGGAGCGCCCGTATATTCAGCCAGCATAATATCTCTGGCTACCGCGATATCTTCGGCAACCGACGGGCGGCCTTTGAGTCCCAGCATGGCCGATACCGCACCTTCATGCATAAAGCCTTCACCGGCAAGCTCCTCATCTTCAGAGTGGGTGATGACCGGCCGATCAAACATCCCTGTATATTCAAAACCGGTTTTCAGTAGGCGGGTACTGTCCAGATGCCCGCCGTCATCGGAAATGGCTACTGCTCCCGCCTGGATCATATCACCGATTTCAGCCAGTTCCTTGCCTTCTAACCCTTTACTGAGAGCACCGATTACCTTGACGTTGACAACACCTTCTGTTTGCCCGCGTTGCATGATCCCTGATACGATAATCGAACTATCCACAACAGGCTTGGTGTTTGGCATACAGGCAATGGTAGTAAAACCGCCTGCCGCTGCCGCCCGTGTACCTGAAGCAATATCTTCTTTGGCCTCAAGCCCTGGTTCCCGCAAGTGGACATGCATATCAACAAGACCTGGTGCGACAACTAACCCCGCCGCATCAATTACCTGGGCTTCGCCTGCATCCAGATTCTGACCAATGGCGGCAATTTTGCCGGCTTCTAGTAAGATATCACCGATAATGTCCATGTTTTCGGCCGGATTTATGATTCGTCCACCTTTAATTAGCAGTTTCAATGCGAGTCCCTCCCATCAGAACTAAAAATAACAGTGCCATTCTGACTGCCAGGCCATTTTTTACCTGTTCCTGGATGGCCGATTGTTCGCCATAGGCAATGTCTGGTGCAATTTCCAGACCGCGGTTCATCGGGCCGGGATGCATTAAGAGTGCATCAGGTTTAGCTAAGGCTAACCTGTCGGTGTTAACTCCAAACAGGCGAGCATACTCCCGGGCCGAAGGAAACAATCCTTTTTTCTGCCGCTCGCGCTGAATACGCAGTACATTAACGACATCCGCCTGGTCAAGAGCATCTTCGACCCGGTTGTGTACCTTGACACCAACATTTTCTATATCGCGTGGCAGTAGTGTCTGCGGCCCGGCAAGATGAACCTCGGCTCCCATTTTCTGCAGACCCCATATATTGGAGCGCGCCACCCGGCTATGCAAAATATCGCCGACAATCGCCACTTTAAGTCCGGCAATTTCCCCTTTGTATTGTTTAATCGTAAACATATCAAGCAACCCCTGCGTCGGGTGTTCATGAGCCCCGTCACCGGCATTGATGATTACTGGTTTTACGGCATTGGCAGCATATTGTGACGAGCCTTCCGCCTCATGGCGCATAACAATAATATCTACACCCATAGCTTCCACGGTAAGGAGAGTATCGCGCAAGCTCTCACCTTTAGTTACACTGCTTGAGCTTGTCGAAATGTTAATAACATCAGCCCCAAGATATTTACCAGCCAATTCAAACGAGGTACGTGTCCGGGTGCTATTCTCAAAGAACAGATTCACAATCGCTTTGCCGCGTAAGGTTGGTGCTTTCTTAATATCCCTGTCAATAATATTTTTCATTTCTTTTGCCGTATCCAAAATTAAATCCATTTCATCGGCAGACATCATTTCCAGACCCAGGATATCTTTGTTTCTGAGCGATACTTGAGCTTTACTCATTTACACACTCCCCCTTCGTATTTATAAAGAAAACTCCTTGCCAAAATAGCGCAAGGAGTTATTTCATAGCCATGCCAATAAGCACAAACAGCTACCAACATCCTTGCCGACCTCTCAGGATCATTTTAAAGGATAGTATTTGCTTTTGTTAGATATAATAAAAGCCCTCTTGCCGTGAAAAGCGCACAAGAAGGCGTAAATAATCCTTACCGTCCCCTTGCCAGCCTCACAGGACCAGCTTAAAGGCCATATTCTTATTTATAAAATAATAACAGATTTCGCCAGGGGTTGTCAACCCTAAACCTAGCCATTGTTTTCTTTCTAAGAGGCAAAAAAGACAAGTCCTTGTCCATTTTCCTTTTTGTATTTAATTGACATTTTTAGGTAATTAGTGGTATTATAATGCTGATTATTATTGTGTTTTTGTAAAAATACAAAATATATACAGGTGGTGCGAAAAGTTGCATTAAATAACCCGCTTAATACCCACTTGTTTTGCGGGTTTATTATTTTCCTAGATTCTACCGTTAAATTATACGTTCTTGTCTATAAGTCTATTACATACAAGAGGAGGCATTTTATGCGTAAAAATAAGTTATTATCAATCTTAGTAGTGTTTGGCCTGCTGACTGTACTCGTTGCTGGGTTTTCTAGTGCTTCCGCGGCAATGGTAACAGACCCCAAAGAAACTTTTATCAAAAGCATTAAAAGTATTCAGAATGTAGAAAGTTGCCACGTGAACTTCGACTTGTCAGCGTCATTTCCACAAGGCAATAATATAGACATTTCGGCTAAAGGTGAGTCTGATATTCAGGGAAAACCAATGTTATCTAAAATGACTATGAACCTCTCTATGAAAGATGGGACGAAAAAGTTCGAGCAAGTTATTACCTCTTATTTTGAAGAAGCGGAAAATCAAATATTGTTTTATTCGAACGAAAATAATCACTGGATAAAACGGTCTTTGCCAAAAAACAGTTCTGATCATCAAAGTGAGGAGTATTGGAACACCATTAAAAATGTAATCTTAAAAAATGAAGATGCCAATGTCATGGTTTTTGAAGTTACTGTCAATATGAATTACATAAAGGAAAACCTCAGACGGACTACGGTGGATGTACCAAATACAAAACTGATGTTTAATATTCTGGATAATTTAGACGATTTTACATACTTAGTAACTATTGATAAAAAGACTGCTTATATTTCTAAGATTGAAATGGATTTCTCCGATTGTATATCCAAAATAGTCAGTAATATTGCTGATTTACAAAGCGGTACCAGTGAGCAAAAAAACCGCTTTAAGGCAATGTTTTCAAATATGAAGATGACTGGCACAATGACTTTTTCAAAATTCAACAATGTAGGGAAAATTACTGTTCCAGAAGACGTGAAAAACCAAGCTAAGGTAGTGAACCTGATACAGGAACACAAATCATACCCTCCCAGTGGCGGGATCTGTCCGCAAGTCATAGAACGATCACTCGTTGGATACCCAGATGAAGCACGAAAAAAAGGGTTGGAAGGAAATGTGTTGTTAAGATTAAATATATCGGATACTGGGAAGGTAATATACGCCGAAATTCTGCAAAGTTCCGGATTTGACATTCTCGATAATGCAGCGATTGATGGTGTAACGAAATGGCGTTTTACGCCGGCGCAGATGAATGCTAAAGCAACTACTAGTAATATTATTGTTCCAATTAAATTCCAGCTAAAAAGGCTAAAAGATAGTAGCTTGGGATTATTAAATTCTGAGGAAATAATAAACATTCAAAATAAGCTCAATGAACTCGGTTTTGACTGCGGCGAGCCAGACGGTTTTATCGGCCCCAAGACCGAGCAGGCAATTAAAGACTTCCAACAATCGAGAGGGTTAGAACCTGATGGAATAGTAGGGATCGAAACGAAAAAGGCACTGGGTATATAAGGATTAATTTTTTCTGGGCGGCAATGCGCTCGGCGATACCTGTTTCATTCACCACTTTTTTAATTGATGACTATCTGAGGGAGTCATCGATCGAGTAGAAGCGGGCCTTACGACCCAGCCGCGTCAATAGGTAAGGGATATCCTCGCACGCATTTTGCGTCGTATGGATTGCTTCAAGGGACAGGTTCGCCGTCCCTTTATTTTTTTTGAAATTTTTCCTTTAAGCAACAGTCTGCAAATTGATCTGCAATTACAGACTTAATAATACCGTCCCCGTGAGTTTCCCAAAACTAATCCTTTACCCGCTCTTGAATAAATGCGATTGCATTGTCTAACTGCCTCTTAGCCTCATCACGGCTAACTACATAAAAATCATTATAATCACTTTGGTTTCGAATTTGAAATGCATTTGAAAGATACTTATTATATACCACCGCAATTTTTCCGGTGGCAACGTAGTGTTGATTAAAATATCCTATTATGGTTGAGTGCTTTTTGGAATCAAACCCATCTAAGGCCAATAACGCCCTCGTCATATGGAACATCGCATAGTAGGACCTGTTTATTGATGTGGCTAATCGCCCTTCATCAAAGGCAGCCTGGGAATCCGCCAGACATTCCTTTTTCGGTCCGGTATCTGGATAACTCCAGCATTTCAGCTTGCATAATATTCAATCCCCTCGGCTCGTACATTTCGGTAGAACGGCAGATAGGGAACCCAATGGTAAAAATGGTCGTAATTTTTACCTATAATAGTCGGCAATACCCCATATTTTAACGATATGTCTGACATCAGATCAATAATTGCATCATTATATTTTTTTACTTCCTCGTCGGTAAGATTAACTAGTACCATTATATCCATGTCGGAGTATTCTTCCTGATCACCGCGAGCATAAGAACCAAAAAGGAGTACCTGGCGCAAATTTTCGTCAAAAATAATTTTCATTGAAGCAACTATTTCCTTCATAATATTTGTAACACGCTGTTGCTGATCAGCGGAAATTGCCATAGGACTACCCCCTTATATATAATAGTAATTTCTTGCTTCACATTAACATTATAGCCATTCTTACGTCAAGCCAACCTTGCTGCTACTGCGTAATTATTCTGGAGACACCAAAGGACGATCCCCTTTTGTCAACATTTTACTACAACGTCACAAGATATTCCAATCGCCCTCTCAGTTTGCGAATTGATCTGCAATTACAAACTTAATAGCACCCGTCCCCGTGAGTCCGAACGGTTTACGCTCTTTGCAATAAATTCTGCTGAATAAGAAACAGCACGTTTGGTTATATCTTCGCAAAGATGCGGGGGATTGCTTGAACTAAATCCTTGTGGTCTTAATTCTCTACATAATAAACTGCCAAAGTTTTGCTGAAAGCCTTTAGAAAAATTATTGCATAAATCTATTATTTTTTCTTTTTGAATACCCTTATGAATACCGTAGATACCAATAAACATTAACGCCCCTTCAACCAAGCCACATTGAGAACCAAATCTCCCTGCACCGTTCATGCCGATTGAAGCATCCATGATTTGGGAGTTAATCTCAATAGGATACAATTCTGATAGAATTTTTATAGTCGTTACCGCACAATTAAGGTTTTGGTTCCAGTAATATTCATCTACTCTATTATTTATTAAGTCTTTCATTCTAAACACGCTCCCCCAATTGTTCCTTAATAGTAATAAGCTAATATTTTAAGCTGCTATACGAACTCAATGTTTGATGGGTTTGTTAAACCACAAAGAGCGCAAAGGAAGTGTAGACTGTTTTTTTATAGTTATCCATTTTCTTAACTGTCTCTAAGCCTGGAAAGTTATCTCTAACAATATCAATTATTTTAATCCAAGAATCTATATCTTGCATTTCTGCATAACATAAAGAGCATTCTTCATTTAACATATTCCACGCTTCCTTTAAATTTGTATTTTTTTCAAGTATGTTTATTAAAAAGCAATGCCAAATTTTTCACACCTTTCATTGCAATATTATTATCTTTTGATGGTATATTATTTGTATTATATGTATAAATGGCGGGATTAATTGTTTTTGAATTCATATGGTGTAAAAGGCTACATGCCATATTATATGCTCCTTCAAAATTTCTATCACCACCACCAACCAAAATAACACCACCTCTTTTACTTTTGGCAATCGGAACTTCTTTTCTAAAAAATCTTGCACTGTAATATGTTTGAAATCTGCTTGTAATCGCTAATAATTGTCCTGTAAGTTGAGAAAAATAAAGAGGAGATGCAATTATAATATTATCGCATTCCTGTATGTAATCATACACTTGCTGCATTTCATCGTTATGACAGCAACCTTTGTTTTTCCAGCAATATCTGCAATCAATACAAGGCATTATGTTACAATTGTATGCATCTATTATTTTGTATTCTCCATCTAGGTGTTTAATAAATTCATTTATCAAAGTCATCGTATCACCATTTTTTCTTGGTGAACCATTAAAAATAAGTGTTTTCATATAGCCTCCTAAAACAATTAATCTTGGAACCGAAAAGTAGTGCAAATTGATCTCTAACTACAGACTCAACAATATCGTCCCCGTAAGTCTTCAAACTATTTCTTCTACAAAAACCATATCCGCTATTCGGCAGATACTGAACTTTATAATATTTCCCCATTATCATAGTGGAACTCAACCAATATGGCATGTTAACACCATTCTTTCCAATACTTTTTTTATTATCTCCCCTGATTTTTTCTCATGATGTCAATCTGATGATTAAGCCCCTGAATGTAAATTTCATCAGGAACAAAACTCTTTTCTAATGCTTTTTCGGTCGTCACTGATATGAGTTTATTAGTAACAATTTCTTTTCCAGCCATATTTAATAATTGTAAATAACCGGAAATAATAGGTTTAATTTTTTGATTTTTAGAAGTTAGGAGCAGCCCTTGGGTGGCGTAAATTTCTCCAATTACTTCCGTATTCATCATAAAAGCAGTTCTCTTAATCCAATGGGAAATTACTTGGAAATGAGATCTTCCTGTATTACCACAGTTAGACATCATAATTATTTTAGGTATTTGCCTTTCTGGTTTTGCAGTACTTCTGTATTCCCCTGTTGCAGCTTTTTCCATATAACCATAACCTAAATCATATGATTTCATTATACTTCTATCCATATAGACTTTTAACGTTCCAGAAATATCGTAAACATATACTGGGGTAGCAAGGAGAAGAATGTCGGCTCCGTTTTCAAGAGACACTATTTCCGCCATATCATCTTTAATCACGCATTGTCCATGATTAAAACGGCAGGATAAGCAACCTTTACAATATTTAATATCTTTTTCTGCCAAAAATACGTTTATTGTTTCGGCTCCTGCTTCTTGGGCTCCGTTTAAAAAGGCAGTAATCATGACGTTAGTATTACTTTCTCTTCCTTTAGGACTCCCATTAATAGCCACTATTTTCATTGATTTCCCTCCCAATCGAATTAATAACCTGTTCGATCTGGCCTATTTAGAAAAAAACCGTAATCAGTATAATTAACCCAAATTATATAACTATTTACATTCGTTAAGTCAACTTGATTTCCTGTCTTGAAAGAATTTAATCGACTCGTTCCTCTAAAATTAAATGCGACAGAAATGCTCTGTCGCCTAGTAACTCTTTAATGTTATGTCATGCTCTCCGATGTTTCTCCCATCATTTTAACAGAAGACGGGGACAGGTTCACTGTCCCCCTTATCCCTTTCAAACTTTACCTTTAAACAATGGTCTGCAAATTGATCTGCAATTACAGACTCAACAGTACCGTCCCCGTGAGTCTTGCGTGAGTCTTGCGTGAGTCTTGATTCCTGTCCCTTGTTTTTTTGTTGTAAAACAAAAAAACGCCATCCCGTAAGGAAAATAACCATGCCTATGAATAATCCCCTTACTTAAGACCTAAACATAATTTACTTTATGCTTCTTAATCATTGGACGCGCTACCAATCGCGATCCCAAGCAGAAGAGCTCCAATTTCACGCAGTTCACGGTCATGCCGTTCTCTTTCACGCTCTTGCCGCTCACGCCATGCCCGACGACCCTCATTCGGGTGCCGCCGCATTTCTCTCTTATGCCGTTCATTTTCTTGCCGCATCCGTTCGTCATGCTGACGCCGCCGGTCATTGTCACGGTTGTCATGGCCATCATGACGGTCAAGCTGTACAATTTGTTGTGAACCACTGTTGTGTAAAGGTCCCGGTGCTGCGGCAGCTACCGATGAGAACATACCAACTTGCATTAGGCCGAGCATTGAGTATATGATTACTTTTTGGGCTACAATTTTCATAGGAACACTTCCTTTTGTTTTGATTTCAAATCCATAATTTTATAATAAGCTCCATATTTTAGAATCTGTTTAGAATTTATTGGCTAGAAATAAAAAAAATCGCCCACCAGACCCGGCAATCGGCTGAAGGAACAAGGGGAAAGGTTCGCTGTCCCCTTAATAACCCATTGTGGTAGTATAATTATCAGTTATATTTTGGTAAAATATAATTATCTAAAACATCTCAAGGAGGAATTATGGACCAAGAAAATTATGATAAAATTATAAAGTCAAATGAAGATTTATTAAAAATGCTTGATGCTATGTTTAGAGACCCAGCTCCATTTTGGAATAAATTCTTTTCTGATCGAATTAAAGAAATACCATTTTTCGTTGAATTTCCAGATGAAAATTTAGTATCTTACTTCCATAAAGGGTTCTTAACAAAAGGAAAAGTATTGGAATTTGGATGCGGAAACGGTAGAAATGCTATTTTCTTTGCACAGCAGGGATGCACTGTGGATGCAATTGATATTTCAAATGTTTCCATAGAATGGGGAAAAGAATTAGCTTTAAAATATAAAGCTAATATAAATTTTACTTGTAAATCAGTTTATGATTTAGATTTAGCGATAAATACATACGATATTATTTATGATTCGGGATGTTTACACCATATAACACCTCACCGTAGAATTGGATATATAAATCTTATAAAAAAAGCTTTAAAACCAGGAGGATATTTTGGTTTAACCTGTTTTAGGCCAGGTTTCATTGAACTTGGCGGAGGCAAAAGTTTTACAGACCTGGAAGTTTATAAAATGGGTAGCCTTAAAGGCGGTTTAGCCTATTCAGAGAATCAAATTAGGTTATTATTTGAAGATCAGTTTGAAGTAGTTGAGTTTAGACCAATGCAGGAAACCAATGCGGAAGACAATTTATTTGGAAAGAGCTTTTTATGGGCTGTTTTATGTAAAAAAAAGAAATAAGTTCCTGACATTATATAAGATAAATTCGAGGTGTATGATGAATAAAACAACTATTGATAGTCAACGGGGACGTCAGGTTGTGCGAAAACCATGCATTTCTTTTAATATTCACCTAAAAGTGGGGAATGAATGGCGTTTTCGATCTAATTTTATCTTCTTGAAGCCTCGAACTAGGCAATTTTTGATGCTAAAAGTGGAGAATTAAAATTAGTGATTTCTGTTTTCGCACAGTCTGACGTTCCCGTTCTGTAACAAAGTTGACAGACATGAAAACTAAATAGTAAGTGCTTGACAAAAGTGTATAGCTGCTATATGCTCTTGTTAAGGTTCCGCAAGTTCCTAAAATAATAAAAGGAGGCATTTCATGAACATCATACCATTACAGCTTAGTGTAACTACTTGTTATTTGCTTGCCCATAGTGATAAATACATATTAGTAGATACCGGTTACGAAGCCGACTGGAATCTATTTTGTAAGCAACTAAAAAACGTCCAGGTTGATTTCTCACAAATCAGTCACATCCTACTAACCCATCACGACGATGATCACTCTGGTCTGTTAAATCGTATTATAACCAGAAATAGTACGATTCAGGTTGTGATGTCGCATCAGGCAAAAGACTTACTAGCAACAGGGGAAGATGATCGATCACATGGTAAAAATCTTATCAACAAACGCCTCAAGCTTTTATGGGCGCTATCGTTAAAACGCCTAAAGATACTCCTCTCTACCGGAAAATATATTACGAAAAAAAACGACGGAAAATTTCCTCCCTATTATGTACGATCAAAAGATCTTCTAATTACAAACGAAACCAGACTAAAAGATATTGGTATTGATTTAGAGGGAACAATTATCGAAACCCCCGGTCATACTATTGACTCAATCACCCTTATACTGGATGATGGCAATGCTTTTGTCGGGGATGCGGCCGCCAACATGCTTCAGTTTGCGGGAACAAATTACTGTGTGATTGCATTAGAAGATTTTGATCAATATTATCAAAGTTGGCAAAAAATTATTGATTATAATGCTCAATATATCTTTCCCGCCCATGGCAGCCCGTTTCCCGTGGAAAAATTACAACAGAATATAGGGAAAAACACAAGCAGCACACAGTTATGAGGATTGATCTAGCCAGCTTACGTATTTGCAGATGCTTACATGTTCTCTTTTCCTTGGATGTCTATCAGTCAAGCCATATATAGTATGGTTTTTATATTGACAAAAGTGTATAGTTGCTATATGCTTTTGTCATGATGAATATACAAAATTTACATGAATTAAGAGTTAGCTACCCTCTTTTAAGAGTAGTCTACAAGTTTTTTGAAATTGAGAGAAAAACTCGTAATTACGGTACCGACGTACCGTTATTTCCCTCGGAGATTCATATGATTAACAAAATAAAACAAAACGAAGGAATACATGTAACCGGTTTGGCCAATATTCTTAATGTAACGAAGGGCGCGGTCTCGCAAATTATAATGAAGCTGGAGAAAAAAGGGTTAATTCAAAAAGAAAAGGACATCAATAATCAATCCAGGCTGGTATTAAAATTGACGGCTAAAGGGGAAACAGCCTATCATAATCATGAAAAGTTTCATAAAAAAATAGAGGTTATGGTAAATGAAATAGTCAAAGATGCCTCTAAGGAAGAGGTCAAATTTTTTAAAGATGTTTTAATTACTTTAGAAGAACGACTAGAGCTTTTTAAAAAGGAAGTTGAGCAATAATTTTTTTAAATAGAGAGTATAGTATCTATACACAGTTAAATTTGTGTTTATTGAAAGGCATAATGGGCATGAAATTTTTCGGAAGTGTATAGTATCTATACCGAAAATTAAAGGCATCTCTATTGGAAAGGAAAGATGGAAAATGGATAAAACCGATCAGAAAATTAAACTGATGGCGGAGGAAAAGATTCCGAAAGTGTTGCTGAAGTTTAGTGTACCAGTAATTATCGGTATGCTGGTAACTGCTTTTTATAATGTTATCGATGCGATGTTCGTGGGGAGATTAGGCACTAGCGCCATAGGAGCGGTATCGATCGCTTTCCCGATTTCCATGTTTCTCATGGGCTTAGGGTTAACTTTTGGCAGCGGAGCGTCTTCCTATATTTCCCGGCTGTTAGGTCAGGGAAATATCGTGCAGGCAAATCGGACGGCTTCAACAGCTTTTTTTAGTAGTCTGTTTATCGGGATCATTACGATAACAATAATACTAAGTTTTTTAGATGAAGTATTGCTAGCTTTTGGCGCAACTACAACGATTTTGCCGTTTGCCCGGGACTTTTCCTCAATATTTATTGCTGGTTCCATACTAAGTATCATCAATGTAACCTTGAATAATATTGCAATATCTGAAGGTGCTGCCAAAATAAGTATGACGGCTATGATAGCAGGAGCAATCATCAATGTAATTTTAGAGCCGCTCTTTATTTTTACGTTTGGTTGGGGAATAAAAGGAGCGGCGATTGCTAATGTAGTGGCCCAAAGTGTAACTACCTTCTTGTATTTTCAATATTTTTGGGGCAGCAAAAATTATGTGAAAATAGCATTACAATATTTTGTTTTTGATAAAGAAATATATTCTCAAATATTGAACGTAGGCATTCCCCTGCTGATTTATCAGCTATTAACAAGTGCCTCTATGGGATTAACAAATACAGCAGCCAGTAATTTTAGCGACGCTGCTGTGGCTGCCATGGGGATTGTTACCAGAGTCTTTGCCATAGTGACCTATGTGGTTTTTGGCTACTCCAAAGGGTTTCAGCCACTCGCCGGATTTAATTATGGCGCCAAAAAAATTAACAGATTAAAAGAAGCAGTAAGCGTTTCTCTTAAATGGACTACCTGGTTTTGTGGAATCAGTGCATTGTTGATCATGGGTTTTTCAAATTCAATTGTTGCTTTATTCAGCAATGACAGTGCGGTTATTGATATCGGCAGCAGAGCTTTGATCGCCAATAGCGTCATATTTATTTCCTTTGGCTTTCAAACGATCTATATATCACTATTTTTAGCGCTTGGCAAAGCAAAAGCGGGTGGAGTGTTAAGTATGGGAAGACAAGGCATATTTTTTATTCCTGTCATTTTTGTATTGCCACCCCTAATTGGTATAGACGGAGTGATTTATACGCAACTGATCGCTGATATATTAACAACATTACTAACGGCTATATTGGCGGTGAGTCTAAAGAAAGAGATTAACGGTTTAACCGAAAAAAACATGGAGCAACCTGCCGAGCTATTATACGAGGGAGCGAATAATAAATGCAACAGCTAAAAATATTGACTAAAATGCCGAAAAAAAATTATATTACGGTTCCCGTTATGCTCAGAGTAACCGGTTATGACCACGAAAAAGTACGTGAAATCGCCAGTCAGGTAAGCAACGCCATGGCATCCAATCCTCATATCACCCATATTAACTGGGACTGGACTATAATGCTTACTGCCGCAGCCGCTATATTAGGGATGATTCCCCTGATGGCAAGTACTTTCTGGGGCCCGATGGCAGTGGCGATTGCTGGCGGATTATTTTGTGCCACCGTGTTGACGTTGCTGGTTTTACCGACCATGTACGCGGCATGGTTTAAAGTAACCCCAAATTCCCAGCCGGAACAAAAAGAACCAGCGACTATTCCCTGCCATGCGAAATAATGAGTTGAACTCATTCATGCTAATGATTTTTACTGATGCCAACCGCTGCCCCACCAGCCTTTACCGGTCCACTTCCAAGGCTAGGGAGCTTCCTGCTTCGCGTGCTTGCAGCGGCTTACTGCTTTTTGACAGAGTCAATTGAACATCCACCGCACGAATTTCCCTCTGCTACGCCGAAAAGTCTGTACTCACAAATCGCAGCGTTTCTTCCGTAAGCGAAAGTGTTTGTTGCGGATTCTCAACTCCCAAACGCCGCAACAACTGTTCCAGCATTTTGTAAATCTCTTCCTTCTCTGCCTGCTTAAAGAAAAAATATTCATTGGGATTATGATCGCCATTGGTATCGCATTCAAGAATAAAGGTTTCCATGTGGTAGTACACATTGATTCGCCCTTGACTGGATGCGAGCAAATAGGAGCGGTGGATTCTCCGGTTAATATCCAAAGCTTCCTTAATCAGCCACCCAACCGCCGGATATTGATCACAAGATACATGATGCATAATTACTCTTCCCCTCTCTATTTCGGCTCTTCATACAAAAGGCTACCATTAGATTTTTGTGGTGCGGCAGGATTATTTTGTATTGCTTTGCTCTCGATGTTAACTTCGACCCGCCGCTTTAACCTCTCCTCCAGAATATTTTGAATGGTTTTACTTAACTTGTCGTCTACCGGAGAAGCACTGGAAATTTTCACAGTAACCTTATAGGTTCCTTCACCTTTACGATACTCTAACGTATAGTCCTCCAATTTCGAATTCGGTAATAAAGCCAGCTTTTCCTGTAAAACACTGTCGATTACTTCTTCTGGTGTACTACTCCTTACCACTTCGACAATTTCCTTTTCTTTTACTTTCGGCAGCAATGCTTGAAATGTATCAATATTGGTCTTGTCATTTACTTTTTGCACCAGGACCACATCGGCGCTAACGCCTACCGGTTTTCCCAACCGTAATTCCAATAAATTCTCCATTTGCCGGATATTTTCCGGCATGATAATTTTTGTCGTGCGAAAAGCGGCATCAACTTGATAGCGATTATCCTGTTCCCGATAATCTGTTGAAATTAGAGTCGAATGGGGCGCAATGGCTTCTAAGGATTCAATTAATGAGGTTTTAATAACTTTTTCAATATTGGCATGACTATACGTTTTATACATGATAAAGGCTAATGGTATGGAAATGACAATCAAGAGCACCACCGGGTACAACATCCGATAGGTGGTTTTCTTGGCATCACCTGTTTTACAGGTGCCGTCATGACAACTGTCACGGGAGAATCCCGCCAATTCAAACATAGCGATAGCCGCCACATTAATGGCAATCATATTCGCTAAAAACAGCAAAAAAGCGCCGCTGACCACGGAAAAATTTTGCTTCGCAAGCCCGATGCCCACTACACACAAAGGGGGCATCAAGGCGGTGGCAATGGCAACCCCCGGCAGGGTAGCGCCCTGCGGCTTCACACACATGGCGTACGTTCCGGCCGCACCGGAAGCCAAGGCAACCACTAGGTCCAATATGGTCGGCGTGGTTCGCGCCAGGACTTCCGGTGTTAATTCCGCGCTCGGCAGCACCAGTGTTAACAGCGCCGCCAGAACAACCGCCGTAACCGCGCCTAACGCCTCCGCCTTGGCCGACATTTTTAACAGCGGATTGCTGTTTGTCGCCACTGCCAGCGCCCCGCCCAGAATGGGTCCCATCAGGGGAGCGATCAGCATGGCCCCGATTACGACGGCCGTGCTGTTGGACAATAATCCGTAGGTAGCTACCGTACACGATAATATGACCATCCCAAAGTAATAGCGGTCAGGACTGGCATCACCAGAAACATTATTATAAATCGTTTTTTGCCCTTCCTTATCAGGCCATTGCGTCATGAGCTGCGCGAACCTCCCTCTGCATCGTGAATCTGTTCTGCTCTCATTTCTTGCTCTGTTTCCAGTTGGCTTATCAGTTTTGCGGCTGCACTCCATTCCATAATCCCGCTGCGCGCCGCATTATGGAAGGCCGTTTTTTGCGCAAGTAAGACAATGCGCTCGGCTTTTTTCTGTTCATCGGCAGCTATGTTTTCATCCGACATATGAAGCCTGGCGATCCTTTGTTCAATTGCCTGCTGCTTTACGACGATCTGCTCGGCCATTTCATCGCGAACCGATTGGGAGATGGCCCCCTGCCGCACATTGCGGTCCAGTTCCTCCACCGCCACGCGCAGCGACATATTTTCGCCCAATAATAACTGATAGGCTTCTAAATCACTTTGTTTCCGGCTCAATCCCAGTCTGGCAACCAGCGGCTCAATGGTCAGCCCCTGCCCCACTAAAGAAAGTAAGACTACACCAAAAATTACCGGAATCAGTATGTCCCGTTCCGGCACAACCGGGCTAATCCCCAGCACCATCGCCATGGATAACGCCCCTCTTAACCCGCTCCAGACCAGTACATGCCGCCACCGGCTGGGAATAACCTGCCCGACGGCAGACAATAAGGCCGAAAGACTATATACGGAAAGAGCTCTCGCCGCCAGGACAACGGCGGCAGCGACAAGGACCGGCAGCAGACTGTCCGCCACCGGCATGACCGTAATCTCTAAGCCGACAAGTAAAAACACCATCGAGTTGACCGCAAAGGCTGCATATTCCCAAAACGACAGCACAGCCATGCGCGAAGCCGGGGTCATGCCTCGCGGCAAACCATAGTTGCCCACGACCAGGCTGGCGGCAACCACAGCGATAACACCCGATACGTGCACGCTTTCCGCTGCCAGATAGGAACCATACGCCACCACGGTGGTCAGGGTAATTTCCAACAGGTGATCATCAAACTCTTGCGTAATGCGTGGACGCTACCGCGCCAACAAGTATCCCGATAACAGCCCCGCCACAAACTGTGACGATAAAGGAAACGAGGCTCTGGGATAACGAAAATGCGCTGGTCACCAATACACTTTGGAGCACCCCGAACAAGACTACCGCGATGCCGTCATTGAACAAACTCTCCGCTTCGACAATCATCGACAGCCGCTCATTCACCCCCAGCCGCTTGAATAAAGCCAATACCGAGATCGGATCAGTCGGCGAAATCATGGCCCCGAATAGCAAAGCCACCAAAATAGGCAGTCCTAACAAGTAATGCATGCCATAGCCCACAAGCACAGTAGAAATAACTGTCCCGAAAATGGCTAAGACGCCGATGATTTTCCACTGCCGCTGCAATGGCCGGAAATGAATATTAATACCGGCTTCAAACAATAACGGCGGCAAAAAGATAGCAAACAAGATATGGGGTTCCAAGTATACCCCGGGTAACAAGCCAAAGTAACCCACCACCAAACCGGTTAACACCAGTGCAATCGTATACGGAATTTTTACAAACCGTCCTAGCATCGCTACAATGGAAGCCAGCAGCATTAACCAAAAAAATGAAAATGAATGCATCTAGGTTTCACCTCACTCCTCGCCTTTATCTTCCCGGAAGTAATCCCCGCCATCCGCTAAGAACGACGGAGCCTGGCCCCGTTTCTTTTTTTTCACCTTATACATATTTTCATCCGCTTGGGCCAGCAAGGTTTCCAAATCAATGGTTTGCCCCTTCAGGCATTCCGCTTGGCCAATGCTAAGCGACAGCGGGTATGACAACTTTCGCTTGCTGTTATATTTATGCAATGCCGCCTGTAAACGCCCGGTTGCCCGCTGACCGGCGCTCTCCTGCTGCCGCAGCAGCAAGACGGCAAACTCATCGCCGCCTAACCGGCCAATAACATCCGTGCTGCGAAATACCGTACGCAGGACATTGGCCGCCTCTACCAGCAGTACATCCCCTTCCTGATGACTCAAGGTGTCATTTACCCATTTCATATGGTCCACATCCATAAACAAAACCATTACGCTCATATTCAGCCGGGTCGCCACCGCCACCGCCTGTTCCGCTCTTTTAAAAAAGCCGCGGCGGTTGTATAGCCCTGTCAGCGTATCTACCAGCGCGGTTTCGCGAATTTGCTGCCGCATCTGGTGGCGTTCCACAGCATGCTGCACAGCCTTCGCCAAATAGTTGCTGGTTATTTCCCGCAGGGAAAGCACCTCCTGGACGCCTAGCTCGATCACCTCGCTATCGGCCTGATTGGCGGCACCGGCATCCTCCACCAGAATAATCGGCATCTCCAGTGCCAGTTCGCGCACCTTACCCTCATAATCCGGCTCATCCTGCGCGAATGCTTTATCCATAAAGAGCAAACACTTGCCATTGCCCGCAGCTGCCCGCTCAACGCCATCGCGCCAGCGGTAGACACTTGTCATCAGCTTTTTGTCATACCCGGCCATCATCAGCATGGCGCGCAATAACATCGAGTCTTCCATCTTTTTCACAATAAAAATAAACTGCAGTTCCGCCTCCATGCCCTATCACACTCCGTTATATCTAAATAATCAGCCGTACGCCGCCCAGCTCAGCCAGGCTATAGGTAAATTCGCCATTGGGTGAACCGATGAACATAAAATTGGCAGGTATTTTCCATTTTCGTGAAAGCTCCTGAATCAGGTCCGGGCCGAACTCGCCGCGCTGCACAATAAATTCAATATCAATTTCCGGATACGCCTGTCCAGAAACCGGATGTCTTCCACCAAGCGCGGCGGCACTTCACCGTCTGCGCGCACGACGGTAACAATTTTCATGCGGTTGGTATGCTCATTGTTTCTGACATAGATAAGCGTCAAATTCAAGTTGGCCAAATCGCCGCCCCGGGTAAAAAACACAACCTGCTGCGAATTTATGTCATCAATCTTGCGTTGCAGCAGCCGGGAGAGAACCTCGGCGGTCCAAGTTAATTTTTTAGTTCTTCCACAAAATTCGCCGAGCTTTCAAAGCCGGAAATTCCTAGCATGGCTGCTGAAAATCCAAAAAACACGGCCATCATCAGACTGCCCTCTACCGGTCTTTGAAAATTCTCCAGGAAACATATAAGCAAGAGGAAGTAATGTCATTGCCGCAGACCGCCGTTGCCGCCCATTCATTTAGTCCTGGTTTTGTTTTCGCATTCAACACAGTTTCCCTCAATTCATATCATCAAATAAAAAGACGCATTTCTATATGCCGAAGGTTTACTTGTATAGAATGAGTCTTCCCGTCATGTCAGATTATCCAAGGATAACATCATTACCAACCGATTTTCGACTGGGCCGTACTCATCTATTTTTGTATCTTTCGCCACAAAGCCCAGCTTTCCTGCATAAACCTTGATCGCGCCTTTATTTTCAGGGGTTACCGACAATTCAACCTCAGCTATATTTTCTTGTTGTAATGCTTGCAGACTTGTCTGCATTAACAGCGTTCCTAACCCCTGTCCCCGCCGTTCTTTGGCGATGGAAACTCCAATCAAATATGCTTTTCCGGAAAGGAAATTCAATCCCCTCCCTGTTGTAACGTTTGTGCAACCGCTTGTTTTCATGGACAAGGACGCTTTTTCTTTTCCGATCGCACCGGTCACTCATGAGACACCACTTAATTAACCGTTTAGAAAATGGTTTCTGCCGCGTTGTTGTACGGTTGTTGTAAAACTGCTATGAAAACGAAAAAAAGAGCTTACGAAAACCTCGTAAAACCCTTGATATACTTATGGCGACCCCGGCAGGATTCGAACCTGCGACCTTTTGATTCGTAGTCAAACGCTCTATCCAGCTGAGCTACGGAGTCTTTTTTATTATTACAGCCTTCATTTAAAAACCGTAAGCCAGTTTCTGTTTTAGGAAATTATTTATCTAACGCAGGAACTGCGTTCTCCCCTTCGGTTTGATTCCCTATAGGAAGTTCCCCTACCAAAATTCGGGTTTCTGCCTCGTGGAGTTTACCACCTTTCACTAGACTGTTGCCAGTCTACTCATTCTCTGTGCACTTTATGGCTACTTTTGGCTACGTGAGTCAATTTTGCCGTCGTCAGAGCATTCGCCCTGCCCCACCTTGCAATGGGCACGAACATTACGACCATCTCAGGTCGTGGCAGTCTGGACTTTCCTCAATACTACAATATGCAGTACCGCAATTTCCCGTTTTTAAAAAAGGCTGGAATTTTTTTGAATCAAAATATTTAAAATCGCAACCAGTGGCGACATTTATATATATTATCACATGTTAAAGATCCTGTCAATATATATTTTTTACTTGCTTATCCCTTTATTTATTATGTGCATTACACCTTCGGGCAAAGCCAATGTAGTATTCCAGCGCTGTAATAAGTTCTTGCTGTTGGCTTAGACTAATGTTCTCCACTCGAACCGATCCGGTAGTTTCTTTTATGACGCTATCTATCTGAAACTGATGATAGCCCAGCTCCAGCATTTGTTTTTTCAAAGTATCAATACGCAATAATTGGTCATTCATCGCCATACCTCCTCGTATTCCCATTAGCAAGATTAAGTTTGATTAATTTACCGCATCATCCATCTTCAACCAAAATAGTTTTCATTCTGTTAAGCTAGCTTGATTTGTTTCTATTTTAATCTTCCATGTTATTTATTGTCAATAAAAATTAAAAATTATTTTCAAATACTAATTATATTAAGCAAAAACAAATAAAAATAAATTTTAGTTTATGTTTTTATTTTGTTCAATTAGTTACAATTAAATATTTGAATTTGGTTTAATTTGTTTATCGTACTTTAACGGCCAAAAGCCCCGACCACCAGGCCGGGGGAGAAGATATCTATATATGGTAAATTCTGTTTTCCGTAGAATTTATACTCCCAGCTTATCTTACTTATGAGCAAAAATACTGTCAATAACTCCAAATAACGTCCTTTGGCAATGCCTTGCTCCGCTTAACACCTGGAACTCTGAACACTCTAAGCTTTACGGCAACAAAAAACACCTACATATTTAGTAGGTGTTTTATCAACCAGCAACTTCCTAATCTCCCAGGCCGTTTCCAACCAAGTACCTGAATTATTCGACTTACGACTTTCGATATGTCTTTTTATAAAGGTTTGTTCCTTCAAAACTTCACAGAAGAAAGACTGCACACAATTAGATACTGTTAGTTCACTTTCTATCGACAGTCGAAGATCGAATGCCGATAGTCGATAAGTCAAGTCCTCGGCCTATTAGTACCAGTCAGCTGCATGGATTACTCCACTTCCACATCTGGCCTATCTACCTTGTCATCTGCAAGGGGCCTTACTTCTTTCGAATGACAGACCTCATCTTAAGGCTGGTTTCACGCTTAGATGCTTTCAGCGTTTATCCTTTCCGAACGTAGCTACCCAGCTCTACTCCTGGCGGAATAACTGGTACACCATTGGTTCGTCCACTCCGGTCCTCTCGTACTAGGAGCAGTTCCCTTCAAGTCTCTTGCGCCCGCGATGGATAGGGACCGAACTGTCTCACGACGTTCTGAACCCAGCTCACGTACCACTTTAATGGGCGAACAGCCCAACCTTGGGACCTACTTCAGCCC
>NZ_ASXP01000008.1 GCF_000445445.1 Sporomusa ovata DSM 2662
ATGCTCTTGCAATTCATGTAAAAGAGTACTAATAGTAGTAATAGGTGAAATTAAAAAGTAAAGTCGCCGTGTCCCATAGGTGCGGTAACACCTATAGGCACGAGCAGGTGCAGCAACACCTACACGTAACAGCGAACTGTCCACGACGACAATCTTATTATACCCGGTTGTTAGCTGAATTACAAGTTTTGACAATCGGAGTGTAATGATTGGCGCGCAAGGCAGATGGCTGTGCGACTGCATGCAATATTCGATGGGTTCATATCTTGCTACAGGTTTGGCAGAACACGCTGACGGGTTCTGTTATTTGGGTTGTTTCCTGTATCTTGATACTGTTGCAAAAATCGATTAGGATCGCATGTGTAGGGTAGAATAATCCTGCATATGTGATCCTTTTTAATTTCCTCCTGTAAAATTCCCATGTATGGGTGATTACAGGAGGGCATAGAAGCCTCCAGCTAAAATAAGGAGGGTGAATTTAACTGACGATGAATATCAGATACCTGGATTCTAAGAAACAAGAAACGGAGCTATATAATGAAATTTGGCAACTATCTCAAGAACTTGATCGGCTGGATAAAGAGGGAAAAGATACAACCGACACTAGCCAGAGATTTGAGGAGGTATTGGAAGAATTTATGTTATTCAGGCAGCAGGAAGCAAAGGCCCGCTAGTTAAAGCTAAATTCTAAACCATAGCTGGACAGTAGGGGTGCTTCTCGTTTGGCAACTTTATCAAGAGAAAAAGTGTTTTCCTCCCCGTGTTTCCTCTCAATTGAGAGGGTGACTGGAATATCTCGTGACGTTGTAGCGAGATGCTGACAAAACGGGAACGTCCCCTAGTGTCACTAGAACGGTTAAAATATATACCACAAGGTGGAAGTTGGCGAGATATTCCTTTTGACTTACTTCCAGCGGGCCTAAAGAGGGCGCGGCGTAGCGATCACACTAAGCGTTATGGAAG
This sequence comes from Sporomusa ovata DSM 2662, assembly GCF_000445445.1. Taxonomy (GTDB): domain Bacteria; phylum Bacillota; class Negativicutes; order Sporomusales; family Sporomusaceae; genus Sporomusa; species Sporomusa ovata. The sequence goes on from NZ_ASXP01000008.1 coordinate 964, forward strand.
ACTGCATCCAGATGGTTTGTGTTCCACTATTCTTACTAAATGTGATCCACATTGGGGATCATTCTTTCATCCAACCCAAGATAGGGGACTTAGTGTTAGAGAGGCAGCTAGAATACAATCTTTTCCTGATAGATTCATGTTTATGGGCCGACTAACAGAGCAATATGAACAAGTTGGTAATGCAGTTCCCCCTTTATTAGCTAGGGCAATTGGTAAAGAGATTCGTTATCAGATACTTAACGAGATGACAACACAGGCAAATAGATATGGTGCATTAGAAAAATATCTGAAATAATGAAGGACGAAGACCAGAATGGTCGGGATAGTGGTTAGGCGCACGCACTATTTCAATAGCCATGTTTACTGACGCCTCCCCTGATAAATTCCTAACGCCTATTTTGTCTGTTATCCCCTTGTTGTGTCAGGGGACGGTTGTGTCAGGGGACGGGGTTATTGACATCTGGCATTTTATTGATTGTCATTAACCCCGTCCCCCTGACACTCTTCTCGATCGCCCGCGAAGCTGACCAAGTTATCTATACCTGGGCTGGCCCGGAAATTGCGGTAGCCTCAACCAAAGCCTATACTACGCAGCTGATTGTTATGGCTATGCTGGCCATCTACATAGGCTCGCTTAAAGGCAAGCTGCCGCAAGCAAGAGTCCTCGAACTTTGCCAAGAACTACGCGAACTGCCCAACCACATCCATGAACTGCTGGAAGATGTTGAACCCATCAAAACCTTTGCCCAACAATATGGTTTCAATGAAGATGTATTCTTCCTTGGCCGTTCCTTAGACTACGCCGTAGCACTCGAAGGGGCACTCAAACTCAAAGAAATATCCTATATCCATGCCGAAGCCTACGCTGCGGGCGAACTAAAACATGGCACATTGGCGCTAATTATTGAAGGCGTGCCTGTTATCGCGTTAGCCACGCAGAAAGATGTTTACGAAAAAATGCTCAGCAACATCAAAGAAGTCAAGGCACGTGACGCCGTTGTCATCGGCATTGGCCTTAAAGGCGATAATCAAATCGAAAAATATGTTGACCATACCATCTATATTCCCGCTACTGACAAATTCCTGACGCCTATTTTGTCTGTTATCCCGTTACAACTGTTAGCGTATTATGCTGCTGCTACTCGCGGCTGTGATGTTGATAAGCCGAGGAATTTGGCTAAGAGTGTTACGGTGGAGTAGGGTACAACAAAATAAAAAGCTTTCACTAAATATATTCACAGTAGAGACACCACCTCAGGAAATCATTTGGGGTGGTGTCTTCTTAATTTGGCAGGATATTTGTAATTATATAGCAAATACATCAGAATAGGGAGAGGTTGTATTTACAGATATAACTCCGCCATTTCAAATATATTTGACAAACAATAATCATCATCGCATTCAAAAACACAATCCATATTAATTATTAAAAACAAACAAAAGTCTGACAAAATACTACCATGATTGAATTGGCTGAAATAATCATACATTGATTCTTCATTTAATACTTTATATTTGTCAATTCTAGGAGAAAAGAAAGTAATAAATGCACCTTGAAATAATAAATATGGTTTTCGTTCCTCTGTATCAGTTACCATTTCTAAATCAATCAACAAAACTTGTTCAGAACTAATCATATCTTTTATAGATTTTTCTATATCTAGTAAATGTCCTCTTACTGCAGAATATATATCCCTATTGTAATCTAAAGAATGATTTGTATAATACATAAGTTTTTGATTATAATCTCTAATATCACTATATTCATTTGGATAAAAGTCATATAAAATTATAACAAACAAAGTTAAAATTATATAAAAACGTTTATTTAAATCAGGAATTAAATCATAATTACCAATTCTTTGTTCTTTAAAATACTTAATCATTATATATTTATTTAACACTTTTTTTAGGTGTCGCGAATTACCAAACTTAATTTTTGTAAAGAAATCAGAAACAAATCGCAACATTTTATATTCTTTGTTTTGTTCAACAATGCCTATTTCTTTTTCTTTAATAAGATAGCTTTCCAAAAGTCGAATAGGATAAATTTCTTTAGGCATATTAAAAGATATATCAAAGATTTTTTCTAAATATTCATCTGCTTTTATAACATCTTTATATTTGTGCGAAACAGCTTTATTTACAGCATCTTTATCTATGCCACAAATAAAGATAGTATTTTCGCCATATGTAAAAAATAGTTTAATTGCAGATAGTAAAGTAAGTACATTCTCGGGTTCACATCGGTCTAAATCATCAATAAAAACGACTAATTTCTTTTTGCTATTTTTACCTATTATTTCTTTTTCAAGTTTCTTGAATTTTTCTTTGAAGTCATATAGCTTCTCAAAAAATGTTGTATCATCATCTAACTGTTTATGATATGCATCTAAATCCTGCCATACTTTATCCGCATTAATTTTAACTCCTGGTATAATATCTACGGTTATGCTTCTTGAAATCCCCTTAACTATTGCACCTAAAGATTTATATAATTGGTTGCGTACCTCCTTACGAAGTACACTTGGATTATTAATACTTATAACATCTAATAATGACAAGGCAATGTTTATGTCAGCTTCATGTTGCCAAGCTTCAAAAAAGATAGGTAAGAACTTATCACTATTTAACTTACTTTTTATCCATCGCATTAAGGAAGTTTTACCTTGCCCCCATGAACCAAACAGTCCAAGTATCTTTATATCAGCTTTAGCATTATCACTAACTTCTTCAAGAAAATCTACTATCATTTGCCCCTTCGGTATAGTCCCAAGATAATCAGTCTCTTCGGTCAACACCTGCGGTCTATTAGGCATAATTAAATCCAATATATTATTCGACATACATTCCACCCTTTGCCAAGTCTATATACTGCTATTTTCAACATTAATTAGTAAAATCCTACAAATTATTAAAGATAAAGGGAACTTTGGGGGTCAGGCTTGCTTTGAAGCTAGGGGACGGTTCTTGCGCTTCCTAATTATCTATGATGATGGGGAACTTTTGGATAGAAAAATTGACTTATCCGAAATGACAGTACCACCGTCCCTATGAACATTTCCGGTTACGGGAATTAATTCTGCCTAACCGGCTGTTTTTAACTTACAAGGGATGGTGTAAGTTTCTTAATAAAAAACCAATTTTTTTACTCTCATGCCCTTGCAATTCATGTAAAAGAGTACTAATATTAGTAATAGGTGGAAATTAAAAAGTAAAGTCGCCGTGTCCCATAGGTGCTGGAACACCTATAGGCACGAGCAGGTGCGGACACACCTACACGTAACAGCGAACTGTCCACGACGACAATCTTATTATACCCGGTTGTTAGCTGAATTACAAGTTTTGACAATCGGAGTGTAATGATTGGCGCGAAAGGCAGATGGCTGTGCGACTGCATGCAATATTCGATGGGTTCATATCTTGATACAGGTTTGGCAGGACACGCTGACGGGTTCTGTTATTTGGGTTGTTTCCTGTATCTTGATACTGTTGCAAAAATCGATTAGGATCGCATGTGTAGGGTAGAATAATCCTGCATATGTGATCCTTTTTAATTTCCTCCTGTAAAATTCCCATGTATGGGTGATTACAGGAGGGCATAGAAGCCTCCAGATAAAATAAGGAGGGGTGGGTTTAACTGACTTATGAATAGCAGATACCGGGATTGTAAGAAACAAGAGACTGAGCTATATAATGAAATTTGGCAACTATCTCAAGAACTTGATCGGCTGGATAAAGAGGGAAAAGATACAACCGACACTAGCCAGAGATTTGAGGAGGTATTGGAAGAATTTATATTATTCAGGCAACAGGAATCAAAGACCCGCTAGTTAAAGTTAAATTCTAAACCATAGCTGGACAGTAGGGATGCTTTTCTTTGGCAACTTTATCAAGAGAAAAAGTGTTTCCCTCCCTGTGTTTCCTCTCAATTGAGAGGGTGACTGGAATATATCATGACGTTGTAGTGTGTTAGGGGGACGGGGTTATTGACATCTGTTAACCCCGTCCCCCTGACACCCTTTTTCCGGCTACGGGAATTAATTCTGCCTGGAAACAGGAGGACAGGTACTTTGTTTTGGATGAACTTGGAACGAGTTTTTGATACGAGATCCTGTCCCCGTGTTTCCTTCTACATAGGTTTTTTCGAATGGATTGAAAGGTAATAAAAATTACCATTCAATAATTTTAACAATTTGAATATAATATGAATAAGAAATTTGCTTTATTATTGGTTCTGTGATAACATACTTCTATTGACATATATGAGTATATTGAATATAATGAAATAAAAAGTTAAATGTTACTGCCATCTAATATGCGGGTGGGTATATAAGAGACGTTAAATCTGGTGTTTCGCAGCCGTATAAGTGTGAGGCGTTAAATCTGGTGTTTCGCAGCCGTATAAGTGTGAGGCGTTAAATCTGGTGTTT